>NZ_CP141830.1:0-4647576 GCF_035621795.1 Pseudarthrobacter sp. LT1 | reverse complement strand
CGTGGATAATCGGCTACTGGGACACTCTAGGGGATGAAAAGCCTAGAAGATAGCTGGCTATCCGGCTGTGGATAATTACACGGTTGTGGTTCCCGAAGCACCCCTGTGAGCCACTTCATCCACAGGCTGTTGGGGATACTTAGGAACAGCTGGGGACAGCCGTTACGGGGCGCCCCGGTTTGACTCGGGCTTTCAGATTGCCCTAACGTTGTGAAGTCCTTTGTGTCCGCTTTTTGGCCCCATCTGAACATCCAAGCGCAATGCGCCTGGAGCAGCCGGGGGAAGCGTGCATATACAAAACTTAGCGTCGGCCAGTTCTTCCCCATTACTGATCGGGTGGGCGCACCTTTGATCCACTGGAGTAACTAACGTGAGCAAGCGGACTTTTCAGCCGAATAACCGCCGTCGAGCCAAGAAGCACGGCTTCCGCCTTCGTATGCGTACCCGTGCCGGCCGTGCCATCCTGGCAGCCCGTCGTGGCAAGGGCCGCACCGAACTGTCGGCCTAAATAACTGGCTTATCGGTAGACATTCCTTTGCGAGTTTAAGGTGCTGGCCACCCGCAACCGCCTGAGGACCTCAACTGATTTTTCAACAACTGTACGTTCCGGTGTCCGCAATGGGCGCCGGAACGTAGTGTTATATGCGGCAGCCATTGCTGCCGACGAACCCAGCCGGATCGGGTTCATTGTTTCCAAGAGTGTAGGGAACGCTGTGGTCAGGAACCTCGTTAAGAGGAGACTGAGAGAAGCGGGTGCTGCATCGTTGCGCGAGCACGGTACAGGACTCGCTATCGTGGTGCGGGCGCTTCCTGCGTCCGCCTCGGCCAGCTGGGACCAGCTGCTGTCGGACTACAACGCTGCACTGGAATCGACGCTGAACCGGCTGGCCGGCCGCCCTCCACGGGCTGCCGCCAAGGGTTCAGCCGGTACAACACAGGAGGGGACACCGCGTGCCTAACGCCACCGCCGTCGTCGCCCATCTCCGCAACGTGATTGCCGCCGTCGGGAAGTTCCTCTGGAACCTGCCCCGGAACATCCTCATCCTTCTGCTGATGGCCTACCGCAAGGTGGTTTCTCCCTTGTACGGTCCAGTCTGCCGATTCTTCCCTTCATGCTCGGCCTATGCCCTGGAAGCGGTCACCGTCCACGGCGCCGTCAAGGGAAGCTGGCTTGCCGCCCGGCGGCTTGGCCACTGCCACCCATGGAACGCCGGTGGAGTGGACCACGTCCCCGCCGGCGGCCGGGAATGGCCTGCAGGCCAGACCCCCACAATTGTTGTGCTGAACAATCCGGACAGGTACCTGGTTGCTCGGACTGATGAAGAAGGCCGCAGTGCGGCCTGACGAATAGGGATAAGTATGGACTTCTTTGGAACAATCATGGCCCCGTTCAAGTGGCTGGTTTCAATCATCATGATTGGATTCCACGATGGCCTGAGCGCCATCGGGATGCCCGCTGCGAACGGCTGGACGTGGACACTGTCCATCATCGGACTGGTGCTGGTGATCCGTGCCGCACTGATCCCGGTATTCGTCAAGCAGATCAAGGCCCAGCGCGGCATGCAGCTGCTGCAGCCGGACCTGAAGAAGCTCCAGGACAAGTACAAGGGCAAGACTGACCAGCTGTCCCGCCAGGCGATGGCCCAGGAACAGATGGCCATGTACAAGAAGCACGGGACCAACCCGTTCTCGGCGTGCCTGCCCATGCTGATCCAGATGCCGTTCTTCTTCGCCCTGTTCCAGGTGCTCTCCGGTATTTCCGCCGCAAAGGACCAGGGCGCCGGCATCGGAGCCATGAGCCACGAGCAGGTAGTGGAATTCGACGCCTCAAGCATTTTCGGGGCTCCGCTGTCCGCCTCCCTGCTGCATGGCGGGGGTGGCGGCAACCAGGTCGCCGTGTGGATCCTTTCCATCGTGATGATTCTGGCCATGACTGCCTCGCAGTTCATCACCCAGAAGCAGATCATGGCGAAGAACATGTCTGAAGAAGCCATGGCCAGCCCGTTCATGCGCCAGCAGAAGATGATGCTGTACATCCTGCCCATCGTCTTCGGCGTCGGTGGCATTAACTTCCCCATCGGCGTGCTGATCTACTGGACCACCACCAACCTTTGGACGATGGGCCAGCAGTTCTTCGTCATCCGCCGCATGCCGACGCCGGGATCCCCCGCAGCCAAGGCCCTCGCCGAACGCCGTGCCGCCAAGGGCCTGCCGGCCCTGTCCGTCCTCAGCGGGAAACGGGATGAAGCAGCGGACGCCGCAGCGGCGGCCGCAGTTGAGATCAAGGCACAGCGCGTCCAGCCCCAGCGCAAGAACAGGAAGAAGAAGTAATGTCAGCTGAGAGCACCGAACACGCCTTTTCTGAAGAAATCGAAGATCAGGACGCGTCCGTGGGCCAGGACGATTCGTCCCCCAAGGGTTCCGCCGCCAGTCGCCTCGAAGAAGAGGGGGACGTGGCTGCCGATTACCTGGAAGAGCTGCTGGACATCGCCGACATCGACGGTGACATCGACATCGAGGTCCGCAACGGACGGACCTACATCTCCATCGTCGCCGAGGATGAGGCCGAGGGGCTGGAGGGCCTGGTTGGCGAAGACGGTGAAGTCCTGGAAGCTTTGCAGGAGCTCACCCGCCTGGCAGTGCTGTCCGCAACGGAGAACCGTTCGCGGCTTGTCCTGGACATCAACGGCTACCGGCAGGAACGTACCGGGCATTTGCAGAAGGTCGCCGAGGACGCCGCGGCTTCCGTGAAGGAAACCGGCAAGCCGGTGGCCCTTGAGCCGATGAGTGCCTACGAACGCAAGATCGTGCACGACGCCGTGGCCGATCTCGGCCTTGTCAGCGAGTCCGAGGGCGAAGGCGCCGGACGCCACATTGTTGTTTCCGCAGACTAGAGAATGCTGACCCAATAGTTATGGTTGACATCACGGCAGCAGAGCTTCGCGCTGCTGAGAAGATCTTCGGCCACCGCCTCGAGCTGGCCAAGCGGTATGTTGAGCACCTCGCCACGTCCGGGACGGAACGGGGCCTGATTGGCCCGCGCGAGGTTCCCAGGCTGTGGAGCCGCCACGTGCTCAATTGCGCGGTCATTGAAAGCGAGATCGCCCAGGGGAGCCATGTGGTCGACGTCGGAAGCGGCGCAGGACTGCCTGGTCTTTGCCTTGCCATCGCGCGTCCCGACCTTGAGCTGACCCTCATCGAACCGCTGGAGCGCAGGGTGATCTGGCTCCAGGAAGTGGTTGATGACCTCGGCCTGGACAATGTCACGGTGATGCGTACGCGGGCCGAGCTGGCCGTGGGACACGTGGAGGCCGATGTGGTGACGGCCCGCGCCGTTTCGGCGTTGACCAACCTTGCCGGCCTTACCATCCCGCTGTTGGGAGGGCACGGTGAAGTGGTGGCGATCAAGGGCCGCAGCGCCGGCGAAGAGATCGAGAAGGCGGCAAAGACCATCCGCAAGCTGGGTGGTGTGGAGACCTCGGTGCTGACGGTGGGTGACAACCTGCTGGAAGAACCCACCACGGTGGTCCGCATCGTGGTGAACAAGTCCCAAAAGAAGTCCTAACGCGGGCCCGCTGACGGCTGTCAGCAGGTGCGAGCAGTTAGGCTAGACAACGGCAGCAAAATTGGCTGAACGAGAGTGAGTGTGCCCCAGTGACCAGTAGTGAAGCCTCCGCACAACGGATCCCGCCGTTTGTGTCCTTGGGGTCGGCACGTTCTGTCGCTGGGTCAGGACTGTCGGGTACCGCCACGGCTCCGGGTCGGGGCGGTAATCACCCTAAAACGGTTTCCTCTCCCTCTTCCGGAAGCGTGGTTTCACGTGAAACAACCTCCAGCGGTCGCTCCAACGTCATTGACGCCATCGACGACTCGAGCCCCATCGCCCGTGAGCTTGCCCACGAGACGAAGCGCCGTGAGCGCTTGATGGGGCGAAAGCTTCCGCGCCCGGAAAAGACCCGGATCTTCACGGTGTCCAACCAAAAGGGCGGAGTGGGTAAAACCACCACCACCGTGAACATCGCCGCTGCGCTGGCTGCTGCCGGACTCAACGTCCTGGTCATCGATATCGATCCGCAGGGCAATGCTTCCACTGCATTGGGAATTGAACACCACGCAGACGTAGACAGCATCTACGACGTGCTGATCAATGACGTCCCGCTGGCTGATGTTGTTGCCCCGTGCCCGGACATCGGAAAGCTCATCTGTGCGCCGGCCACGATCCACCTCGCCGGTGCGGAAATTGAACTGGTATCGCTCGTGGCCCGCGAACAGCGTTTGCGGCGAGCCATCGACGTCTATGCCAAGGTGCGCGAGAAGAACGGTGAAGAGCGCCTGGACTACGTCTTCATCGACTGCCCGCCGAGCCTGGGCCTCCTGACCGTCAACGCTTTTTGTGCGGCCAACGAGGTCCTGATCCCCATCCAGTGCGAATACTACGCGTTGGAAGGCCTCAGCCAGCTCCTCAAGAACATTGAGATGATCCAAAAGCACCTCAATGCAGATCTTGTTGTCTCCACCATCCTGCTGACCATGTACGACGGCCGCACAAACCTCGCTGCACAGGTGGCCGCTGAGGTGCGCCAGCACTTCCCCGACCAGGTGCTCTCGGCCGTCGTGCCGCGGTCTGTGCGGATCTCCGAGGCCCCCAGCTACCAGCAGACCGTCATGACGTACGACCCTTCCTCAAGTGGTGCACTGTCCTACTTGGAAGCCGCTGCTGAAATAGCGGAACGCTAGAATCTTCAATACCGCAACGCACGGAGCCAGGCTGGTCCTGGGTCTACCACTGGAGGGATTTACCCATGAGCGAGAAGCGACGGGGCCTAGGCCGCGGTCTTGGCGCGCTGATTCCTAGTTCCGCCGCAGCCAATGGGTCCTCCGGTAACGGTGGGGCGGTGTCCCGGCCCGTGGATCTCTTCTTCCCCGAGGGCCGGAAGAAGACCGAACCGTTGGAGCAACCTGCGACCCCTGCGGCGCCTGCCGCTGCCAAGACCCAGGCAAAGGATTCTGCGGGTTCGAACAGCCGGTCCTCAGCCAAGCCGGCAGCCGCCAGTTCCTCTGGGGACAAGGTCAGTGAGGACGGGAAGAAGGATGCAGCTTCTGCTGCAGCTGCCGCTCCAACGAAAAAGGCTCCCGCCAAAAAGGCGCCCACTCCTGAGGCCAAGGCAGCAGCTGAAACTGACCCTTCAGTGGAAGCATCTGCTGCTGTGGCAGAGCGCAACGCCGATCCTGTTGCCGAACCTGCTGCCGCCGAGGTAACGAGTCCTGTGGACTCCGGTGTCGAGCTCGTGGAGGTTCCGGGCGCCCGTTTCGCGGAAATCCCCGTTGCCGATATCCATCCCAACCGGAAACAGCCCCGAAGCGTCTTTGATGAAGACGACATGGCCGAGCTTGTTCATTCCGTGCGGGAAATCGGCGTCCTTCAGCCAATTGTTGTCCGTACTTCAACCGAACACGGTAGCGAGCCCTATGAGCTCGTCATGGGTGAGCGCCGCTGGCGTGCTGTGCAGGCAGCAGGGCTGGAAACCATCCCCGCCATCATCCGTGACACAACGGATGACGACCTCTTGCGGGATGCCCTGCTCGAGAACCTTCACCGCAGCCAGCTGAACCCCCTGGAAGAGGCGGCGGCTTACCAGCAGCTCCTGGAGGACTTCGGCACCACCCACGAGCAGCTGGCGGACCGTATCGGCCGTTCCCGACCCCAGGTGTCCAACACACTTCGTCTCCTCAAGCTGCCCCCGCTGGTGCAGCGCCGCGTGGCCGCCGGTGTGCTGTCCGCAGGCCATGCCAGGGCCCTTCTGTCGCTTCCGGATGCAGCAGCCATGGAGCGGCTGGCCCAGAAGATCGTGGCGGAAGGAATGTCCGTTAGGGCAACAGAGGAAGCAGTGACCCTCTACCAGGATCCTGCCAAGTCTGCCAAGAACAACATTCCGCGCCCCGGTGCCAGGCACGAACGGCTTGACTATCTTGCATCCTCGCTCTCTGACCGTCTTGACACCAACGTCAAGATCTCGCTGGGTGTCAGGAAAGGCAAGGTCAGTATCGAGTTTGCCAGCGTTGAGGACTTGAACCGGATCATGGACGTTCTGGCTCCGGGTTCCAGCAACTAGTCTCTGAGAAAGGCCCGATTCCTTGTGGATCGGGCCTTTCTCATGTCTTGGGGGCCTAGAGGCGTATCCAGACCGCCCGACGGCATGCTGTTAGGGGGAGGTTCTCATCCCTGTAACCGCCCCTACCGGCATCTTGTCATTTCGCTGCCCCTTGTCCGCGTCGGAAAGGGAGACGCCAGGCACTGTCGTCAGCGTGCAGGTTTTGGTCGCTTGGCAGGCGAGGAGCAGCCCGCGCCCTCCCCGTCTCGAGCGTACCGAAATGGACGTCTGAAGGGTTTTTCCTGGTCCAGGAGTATTTCGCCACGATTCGCGCGTCTAGTGAGCGGTTGAAGAGGTTTCCGATCCGCACTTCTGGGATTCCACCAAGCGTTCATGATCCTTGCCCGGATCGCGTTTCACTGCGTTGACGTCCCGCGGCTACGTTTCACGTGAAACCCTGACCGTCCAGATCTTCCGAGGTCGTCTGATGCATTCGTTCGGGTGCTGGAGCTCCCCTGATATGAGGCGTCTGCATCGTAGAAGCCAGCAGCGTCCGCCCTTTTCCGCCCGTTACGGGCAAATGGCGTTGGACAACGGGCATTTCTCGCTGCTCAGAAGGAACGGTGAAGCTGGCACTGACTTGAGCGGGTGGAGGCGCAGGCCGTGAGCTCC
Source organism: Pseudarthrobacter sp. LT1 (assembly GCF_035621795.1). Taxonomy (NCBI): domain Bacteria; kingdom Bacillati; phylum Actinomycetota; class Actinomycetes; order Micrococcales; family Micrococcaceae; genus Pseudarthrobacter; species Pseudarthrobacter sp. LT1. The sequence continues at coordinate 4,640,812 of NZ_CP141830.1, read as the reverse complement.
CAAGCGCACGCCACTCCCAGGGCAGGACACGGTCTATGAGTCACTCATCCGGCAGCTAGCGCCTACCGCCGGTTCAAGGTATCTCCTGGTGTGCTTCACTTGTCATCTCTCGGCGATCTGTACTAGATGCGTGGATGACCGCCCTGGCTGCACATGAGCCGTGCGCTGATACGGCCACCAGACTGATGGGGTCCCCCGCATTCAGTGACGCAAGAATCCGATGCCTCACTGCCACTGCCAGCCGCCTGCCCCTGACGCGGCTCACCCCCCGGTGAGGCAACGTGTGCTGCGCCGAAAGCCGCTTTCATAGTTACGGGACGGACTACTAGGAGCATCCGTTGGTGCTGGTTAGCCGGCGAGAAGATGACTCTGACTTTGTGAGACTTCGGCTCGTCGACGAGTGGTTGTCTGAGGGAAGAGCCTAGGCTGGTGGGGACGAGTACCGGTTTCACGTGAAACATACAGTGGCCCATGGTGGCGACTGCAGCGTTTCACGTGAAACATTCCACTGCACCTCGACTACCCTCCGTGGATGCGGGCCGGCACTTGTCGGCCGAGCACGGGATCGTCCCATAAGGTTCTGCACCCCTCCTCTGGCGTCCACCGCCGAGGACCGCACTCAGAGGTCTCCATTTGAAGCACGAATCCAAGTGGATCGCTATCGTACGGAGGCTCGTCTTCATAGGTAAAGCTACTTTCTTTGCCATGCCAACGCGTTTCGCGTGAAACAAGCGATACGCTGCGTCATGTAGGAGAACTAACTAGCTAGCTGTAGTCACGGCAGAGAGAGGGCATTGCAGGCGGATACCCCCGTCCACAAGGGCCCATCAACCCTCAATGGGCCTCAGCACGCCCGAGTCCTCGGTAAAACTAACGTGCTACTTAGTTGGTCTCAGTCGCTCGACACCTGGTACCGACCGGGAGCGACAGTAGCTATGCCTCTATACGCGGTGGTCCGGGTGACAGCCTGGAATACAAGCCGCGGGGATGTAGGGTGGCCTGCCTTGAAGTGTTTACGCGTTAGGGCTCGTCTCCCCTTGGAGATCGTTCTGTCCCGGTCAGGAGGCAGATCCAAAGCCGGAACGCCGCCCGCAGGTGAATAGGAAGTTTATGCTTCGGACTCGGGCCCTTTGACCATGCCCTCCATGGTGTTCCTCTGTAGCGGGCGACATCAGTCCCACAAACTGGTGCGCGAGGCCAGTACCGTTGGCACTTGAGGGCTATGCTCAGGGACGTAGCCCGCTACCTGGGGGCATGGCGACCTCCTCGAGCAACCGGCCGCGTGCTGCAGGAGGCCTCCGTATATGACATCCGAGGAGAGCCGCCACTCCTATTACCGGCCCATACGGACGGTTCCAGCTCATGTCTCGGGCTAGTCCTCCCCCTAGGCCTCTTGCTGACTCAGGGATGCTGCATAGCTGGTTGCCGGTAGTGAGCCTGCAGCAGTCCTGCCAGCGCACGGGTAAGGGGCTGACCCTGCGGACGTGCAGTCTTCTTGTCGGCGCAGGAGTTTCCGGCTGTTCCCTGGTAAAGGCTGTCTTCTAGTCGGGTCACCTGCTGGCGAGCAACCTTCCAGGAGGCCCCCCGCATTTCTGGTCGCCCGGGCCCAGATGCTGCAGGACCCGTTCTTACCGTGATGAGAAGGGCAGATTCCCAGTGGATATCCCTGTGGATAACCTTGGGGATATTGTCCGCCCACAGTTGACTGGGATTAGCCTCAGTGGCAGCGGCAAGCCGCTGGGCACGGCCGGACGCCTAGGGACGTGGAGCAGGTAGCGCGGGGTGTGCACGGGGATGTTTCACGTGAAACAGCTCGTGCTCACCGCACTAGAGCGCAAATCGTGAAAAATCGATGCAAATTGGTTACCTAAGAACCAACACAGCAGGCCTGGTAGACCAGATGAACCCGTGCTGCGTCAGAGAGATCACAGGACAAGAGTCTAGTATGAGTCAGTCCAGCTACGGGCCCCGCATTGAATCCAACTGGCTCAGATTCAGCGCAGCCGCAGGGCTGTGGATAAGTCTGTGGAATACCATGATGCTATGTTGTGGATAACAGTGTGGATAAGATCACAGTCCCCAGCCGCCTAGGGGTGTGGTCCAGCGACAGGACCACCGGAGGGGTCGCCGTATTCAGCCCTGTTCCTCCGTGCATATTCCAAGCCGCCGCCTGGGCCTCGGCGTGGGATAGAGGGGCGTTTTCGGTATGTACTGAGGGTGCTTCGATCGGACTCCTATTTGCCTGCAGGGGATGCATGCTCAGGGCGGGGGCAGGTGGTCATCGCTACGCGAAGCCACCGTGCATAGAACGGGTATATTCTACCAGCGAATACTCGAGCGGGAGAAGGCGACGCTGAAGAGCCCACACGATACTTGGTTCCTGGGGCGGGGGCCTACAGGGGCTGCCGGCGGTCCACCATTGCCCCGCACGCGCCGCATTCGGGCTGCCCCATCCAGGTCGGGTTGCCGGTTGGATCGCGGCCGGTCCCCCTGTTAGCCGGGGGCGGCGGTCGCACCGCCAGCCGGCGGTGATGCCAATCGCTTGCCACTGCCACGAGTCGGCGTGGTCCCGCTCTCTCTTAGTACGATAAAGCCGTGGCCGAGACCCTATTCGACCTCTCAGAGAGCTGTGCCCCGAGTGTTCAGGGCCGCCGTTTCACGTGAAACATTCCGGTGATCGCCAATGGCGTGTTTCACGTGAAGCAGTACAGGATTAGGTGGAGCGCAGGCGCGGTCTGGTCCGAGTTCCCAACCGCGTGATGGAACTACTTGTGAACCTGCGAATGGACATCGGGCATCCGCCAAAAGGCAGGCGGACGATCAAATCTATTGGGCACACTTCCTTCGGGCCCGGTCCTCACAACCGCGGCCCTGATTGTCACTTGCGATGCCGAGCCGCCACCATTTGTGGCGGGTGCCGGATCGCCCGCTACGGATCTGTGCGGGTAAGCGCCTGTGTATCTGGCAGACGACCTCCGGGGGCCCCTTTGTACGCAAGATGATGGCCAAACTAGGGGGACCTATCGTCGACTGGCGCCGTGACTCGCCGTCCTCTGTACCTGGCCCTTAAGTGCGCTCCCCCAAGGCTACCTGATCTACATCGGCACGCGTTTTGTCCAGCCGCATCCAATCCGGATCCGCGCATCTAAAAATCTGGTGTTCGGCACTCGTCAAGCCCTGCCGATGCACAAGGTTCTTATCCAGGTCCCTTTACCTTCGACTCTGGCACATACGTCACTGATGCGAATAACCCCCTTCCGTAATGGCGCAGGAAACAGGCTGGGCACTGGATCTATGTGCCTGGACGAAGAGCCATTTACCTGTTGAAGTCGGAGCCAACTCAGTTCCGCTCGATACACCCGCGATATGTGTGGAGTCTTCTCGTGCTATTCCTGCTTGAAGGTGACTTGCTCCGGGGTGCGAAGTGGTGAGCATGCCCGATGCTTAGCGGACAGATAGTGAGGCATGAGGCGCAGCATGTTTCACGTGAAACAGTCGCCGGCTGACCATCCCGGGTTCATCGGTGGGAGAGGTACCCGCCGCCTTCAATGGTGGTGAGTGCTCCAAGCAGGGGCATCCCCGGCGTTGCGGGCATAACGCCAAGCAAGCGTACTTGATGATTTTTCCCGTTCATCAATCGCCGGGGCACTCTGCCGGCGCTGCGGACAGTCGCACTCACCCGCAGGGGTGGCTGGCCTCAGTTACGGGCCGCGAAATCACTGTCGCCACAGGCCAAAAGCTGGGTGGTAACGAATCGGTGCGGTTGCAGGAGACAAGTTCCGCGCTGGTCGTGTTTCACGTGAAACGCAACGGCAAAGGCCACGACAGCGCCGGCGTCGGAGCATCCGCCCCGATAGATCCACGTCCCACATTTAGTGACATGATTACCAGAAATTCAGGAGCTGACATGCAAAAAGTGGCCACCGCCCGAAGGCAATGGCCACTTTCCGAAAACTCCTACATCGAACCCTGCAGGGCCCGTCCAAGATCAGGACAGAACGTCAGAGAATTCCTTTTCGAAGAACTGCTTCGGCTTGGCACCGATAACGGTGTTCTTCACTTCACCACCCTGGAAGAGGTAGACAGCAGGAATGGAAGTGATTCCGTACTGGGCAGCAATGGCAGGGTTGTCGTCGACGTTGACTTTGACCACGTCAACCTTCTCGCCGTACTCAACCGCAATTTCATCCAGGATGGGACCGAGCTTGCGGCAGGGGCCGCACCATTCGGCCCAGAAGTCAACGATTACCGGCTTATCGGCGGACAGGACATCGGTGCCGAAACTTGCGTCAGTTACATCTTTTGCGTTGCTCATAACCTTTTCTTTCTCTTCGAATAACAGTGGCGCAGATTATGCGGGCAGGTCTGCCAGGTAGTGTTCAACATCGATGGCTGCAACACATCCCGAACCCGAGGCGGTAATCGCCTGGCGGTAGGTGGGATCCACAACGTCACCCGCCGCGAAGACACCCGGGAGACTGGTCCGGGAGCTCCTTCCCTCTACGGCAATGGTTCCTTCCGGTGTCAGATCCAGGACGTCCTTGACGAGGTCGGTGCGGGGGTCATTGCCGATGGCGACAAATACGCCCGTCACGGGAAGGTCGGACAGGGAACCGTCCAAGAGGTTCTTCAGCCGCAGACCGGTCACCTTGTCCGTTCCCAGGACGTCATCGACGGTGCTGTTCCAGACGAAGTTGATCTTTTCGTGGGCGAGTGCGCGGTCGGCCATGATCTTTGATGCCTTCAACGAGTCACGTCGGTGGACAACCGTTACCGATTTCGCGAACTTGGTAAGGAACAGCGCCTCTTCCATGGCGGAGTCGCCGCCGCCGATGACAGCGATGTCCTGGTCCTTGAAGAAGAAACCATCGCAGGTTGCGCACCAGCTCACACCGTGGCCCGAGAGCCGCTTCTCATTGGGCAGACCCAATTCCCGGTACGCAGAGCCCGTGGAGAGAATGACAGCCTTTGCCTTGAAGGTCTCCCCCGTAGCGATGGTGACCGTCTTGACGGGGCCGTCGAGCTCAAGGGCAGTTACATCCTCGAACTGGATCTCCGTGCCGAACCGTGCCGCCTGCTTCTCGAAGTTTTCCATCAGGTCCGGGCCCATGATGCCTTCCGGGAACCCGGGATAGTTTTCCACGTCCGTGGTGTTCATCAGTTCGCCGCCGGCGGTTACCGAACCAGCCAGCAGCAAAGGCTTGAGGTTTGCCCTGGCTGTGTAGACGGCGGCCGTGTAGCCCGCCGGACCTGAGCCCACAATAATGACGTCGCGAACGTCCGACGCCGTCTTCTCTTCGATGGTCACTGGACCGTGAACCTCTTCCTTGTTCGACTCGCCTCCCCGTGGAGGCCGGCCACATGGCACAACTGTGTCCGGGTGCTGAATATTCCAGCGCCCGGACACCGTGGGCCATCGCAGGAGGCAGAGGTCCAGCCGTCGCAGGGCGCTCTTTGTAGACTACATTCCCTGCTGCTGTGGACTGGATTCCAGCAGCAGGTCTGCACTATTGCGACTGAGCGCTACTGAACCTTGATTTCGGCGAGCCGGAGACCGTAGCCGTACCGGGTCTTGGGGGCCGCAAGCTTGGGCAGCGCATTGATCGAGACGATGACGTACTGCGCCTGGACGGGTTCCGAAAGGGGCATGTTCAAGTCTGTGGACGTGAAGCTGTTTGTCCCCACTGCCTTGGCTCCGTCCATGGAAGGCCGGTCGTTGGTGTAAACGGTGATGTTGCCGCCCGATCCTCCGAGCTGGGAGAGCGTGATGGAAGAGATGGTGGCAGTGCCCTTCAACTTCACAACCAGCGGGACACCCTGGGGAGCCAGGCCCCCCCAGTTCTCCGTTGCGAACTCCATGTCCGACCAGTAGCTGGCGGCATTGCCGTCATATGCCTTGACCAGGTCACCGTCAAAGGTCGCGGCGAAATCAAAGTTCCCCTGGCGGGTGACACTTTCGATGGCCGGCGGGACGACCGGGGGCGCGGACGGGGCTGCCTGCGTTGCCGGTGCAGAGTTCTGCTGGGCGCTACTGGTAACAGGGGCAGCCGTCGGCTTGGCCTGTGGTTCCGACGTGAAGAGGCTTCCCAGATTGGTCACGGCAAAGATCAGGCCGGCGATCAGTACTACAGCCAGCAGTCCCCCAACCAGCCAGCGCATCGACCGGGGCTGGTTTTCGGACTCATCACGGTCATCGTCGTAGTCGTCGCGGTCAGCAAACGACACACCGGCGGCAGCGGGTGCTGCGGCGCGGGCGAAGAGCGCTGACTTGCTCTTGACCGGGCGGGGTTCCTCCGGTGCCTCGTCTGTGTCTTCGTAGTGGTCCTGGTCGGCCGCCTGGGCGTAGTCGTCATTGGACCAGAGGGACACCTTGGGCTTGCGTTCCCCGGCGGCGGGCTGGACACCTGCCGCAGTGTGGGCCACAGCAGCGGTATCGTTCGGGCCGGTGTCCGCGTCTGCGGAGGCTGAACGCTCGGACGTGGTTGCAGCATTGTGGGCCACAGGCTGCGCGGCGGTGGCATCGGGATCGGTCCGTGAGGAGCCCGTCCCCGTCTTCGTCGCGGGGGCCGCGGCACCAGCAGCCGCGGCACCAGCAGCTGCCGCGGCAGCGCCCGCACCGGCGGCAGCCGCGCCAGTGCGGCCCGTTGAAGCCGGCTGCTGGGCTGCGGGCCGGACCGGAGGCCTGGGCGGGACGGCAGGAGCCGACCGGGCAGGAGCCGGCCGGTCGGGAGCAGAACGGTAGGGATCAACCTGGTTGGGGTGCGAATCGGCGTAGCTGATGTAGCCTGCCTCGACGTGGTCTTCCTCGTCGTACGGTTCGGGTTCGTGCGACCTCGCCTGTCCGAAGATTTCACTGCCCAGCGTGTCCGTGAAGAACGGCTCCACGTAGGGCGGATTGGGGGCCACAACCAGGTCCAGGAGGTCGGCGGCCGAAGTGTGGTTGGTGATGAGGTAGGTGGCGTCCTCGGTTACGCCAAGGTCCAGGACCTGCACCGTTCCGGGACGTTCGCCGGTGGCCACTTCGCGGGCGCTCTGTGCAACCTGCTCCGTGTTCTCCGGTCCGGCAACCAGGATGCTGACCGGGCGGTTGAGGACCTGGTCCACACCATCCAGCACCAGATCGTGGTCGTGCGAGGCCAACACTGTGGCGGTGACCTTGTAGCGGCCGCCCAGTACTGATCCGACATCGATCGGGTTGGACACGTGTTCCTCCTAGACTGTCCGGGATTGCCGGCCTCGATGACGCAACCGCCCTTCAGGTGCCCGCGTCGCACGGCCTGCCCTGAATGCAACTACCCCTGTACCTGTTCGATCCTAGCCGATCCGCTCCCGGCGGCTGCGGAGAAGACGGGCGCCGCAGCGCACGGGATTTACTTTTTACGCTTGCGCCGGCTGCTGAAAAACGGGTTCTCGCCGGCCTTCCCCTGGTAGGTCCGCCGGCCGGGAAGGGGAATCTGTTCGCTGAGCAGTCCTCCACGGGCCGTGCTGGGCTGGTCCTCACCCGGCAGGTAGGCGCCTTCGGCACCCTGCGGCGGGCCGGCGTCGTACGGTTCCGGGCGGCGGGCCCCACGCTGGGGGTCCGGGCCCGCGCGGAACGAGACGGCGTCGAATTCGCCGGAAATTCGGGGAATGAGGCCAGTGTCCACGGAGGTGGTGGCCCGCTCGGGATGGTTTCCGCGGCCAGTGGGGGACCCTTCAGAAGGAGAGGGCGACGGCGCGTCCCCGGCTTCCGGAGCAGGGGCCTGGCCGCCCCGGCCAAACCGTCCCAGCAGGGGCCGCAGCATGTCGCTGAGCTCAGAGACGCGGAACACCCGGAGGAGCATAAAGTAGACGGCCAGCATGACGGGCCCGACGACGGCGAGCGTCACGAGTGCCTGGAGGCGGCCGCTCCACGCGAAGCCGTCCGGGTTGTAGCTGCCCATGAGCCACAGGGCGCCTGCGCCGGCAATGGCCGAGCCCAGGGCCGCGTACCCCATGCGGATGTACGAGTTGGCGATCCGCGGACCATCGAGGTGCCCCAGCATGCGGCGCAGGAAGAATGCGCTGATGACTACAGAGAGGATGTTGCCCACCATGTAGAGGACGGCGATGGCATAGATGATCTGGCCCACCGGCAGGAACTGGATTGCAAACGCACCGGCCATGTAGACCACTGCCAGGAGCAGCTGCACGTAGAACGGGGTGCGGGCGTCCTCGTTGGCGTAGAACACGCGGGACATCATGAAGTTGGCACTCATGAACGGGGTGCTGAGGGCCAGGATGGTCAGCGTCTGGGCCAGCATGACGCCGTCCTGCACCTTGCCGCCTGAGAAGAACATGCCCAGCGGACCTGCCAGGGCAAACAGCGCCAGGGCACCAAAGACGGTGGCCACGGCCATGGTCCGCAGACCGTGCGAGAGCGCATCCCGCAGTTCGGCCCGGTTGCCCTCCTGGGAGGCGCGGGTCATGCGGTTGAACAGCACGGTGGCCAGGGACAGCGCGATGATCGAGTGCGGCAGCAGGTACAGCTGGCTGGCCACCTCGAGGACGGCGTTGCCGGGCAGGGTGGACGCGGCCGGGTCCCCTGCCTCCTGCAGCCGGATGCGTTCAGCGCCGGGGATGGTGGCGATGCGCATGACATACAGGAAGGCCAGCTGCCCGACGGCGGCCGTCAGGAGCGTCCACACGCTCAGCTTGGCAGCGTGGCCAAGTCCCACGCCCCGCCAGCCGAACCGGGGTCGGAGTCCGAGTTTCAACCGGAAGACCGGCACCAGCAGGATGGCCGTCTGGGACAGCACGCCAATGGTGGAGAACCCCGCCACCAACAGTGTCTGCGTGGAACCCCAGTTGTCCAGGGTGTGGGTATTGACGTCATTGGTGCCAAAGATCCAAATGAACATCCCCAGGCCGGCGATGGCCACCACGTTGTTCAGGATGGGCGCCCACATGGCAGGGCCGAATGCGCCGTTGGCGTTCAGGACCTGGGTGAGCAGCGCGTAGAGGCCGTAGAAGAAGATCTGCGGCAGGCACCAGAACGCAAAGGTGACAGCGAGGGCCTTCTGCTGTGGCGAGTACCCCTGCGTGGTCAGTTCGATGACCCCAGGCGCCGCCAAGGTAACCAGTGCTGTCAGGCCGAAGAGGAGCAGGACAGCCAGCGTCAGCAACCGGCTGATGTAGTCCGCTCCCCTGTCCGGAGCCTTGCTGGCCTTAATGATCTGCGGGACCAGCACGGCATTGAACACTCCGCCGGCCACCAGGAGGAAGATCAGGTTGGGCAGGTTGTTGGCATTGATGAACGTGTCATTGACCGTTGAACCGAGGCCAAGGGCGGTGCCGAGCATCCAGGTCTTGGCGAAGCCCAGGAAACGTGACACGAGCGTCCCGGCAGCCATGATGGCGCTGGAACGGGTCTCGCTGACGCCTGCTGCTGCAGGCTCCGCAAGGTCCGGTGCCGCCGGCTCAGGGGGTACGCCATCGGGCGCGGCGTCATCGGGCCGGCCGGACCGGTCGGAAGGGAAGTTGGTAGCTGACATCGACTTCATCGTCTCACCCGCGCGCACTTAACACCGCAACGGCGACGGCGGCGTCCGGGCTTAAAGGTGTCCGGGCAGGACCTCACGGGCGAGGTCGGCGATGCGGCGTTCGTTGGGGAAGGACAGCTTCCGGGCCAACTCCTGGATCGGCACCCAGGCCACATCCACGGCTTCCTGGTCGGGATCGTTCTCGATGGTCAGCTCGCCGCCCGTGGCACGCAGCAGGTAATGGTGCACGGTCTTATGGACCCGGTGGCCGCTGACGGTGAACCAGTAGTCGATGCTGCCCAGCGGTGCCAGGATGATGCCCTCGATGCCGGTTTCCTCGGCGATTTCCCGGACCGCAGCCTCTTCGTTGTTTTCCTTGCCCTCCGGATGGCCCTTGGGCAGGCACCACTCGAGGCGTCCACCCCTGTTAAGGCGGGCGATAATCGCCACCCTCAATTCGGCGTCGGACGTGTCCACCACAACGCCGCCCGCCGACACTTCCTCCACCGTTGGCAGCGATGCCGGTGCCGACTGCTGGGCAGGGGCAACGTGCGCACCGATTGCCGACGGCAATGGTGCGTTTGTCCTCCTGCCTGGAGCGCTCGGTACTGGATGGGCCATGGAGTCCACTCTAACGACTGTTGCCCTCCCGTGATGACCGGAACATGACACCAACATGGACGGGATATGACGCACTTTCCGGAGGGGAAGACGAATCAGCGCGGATCGTGACGCTTTTTTGGACTGCCAAGGCGCTGGTTTCTGCCAAGCTTAAGGAACTATGGCGCACGCACATCACAAGATTGATTCCCACACTGTCGACTTCAAGGTGCCCCCGGTGGTCCGGGAGCTCGGGCAGCGCTTCGTGGACGCCGGCCACGAATTGTCCCTGGTGGGCGGTCCCGTGCGCGACCTGTTCCTGGGCCGGACATCCCCCGACCTCGACTTCACCACGGACGCCACCCCGGACCAGACCGTGGCCCTGGTCAAGAAATGGGCGGACAACTTTTGGGAGATAGGCCGGGCTTTCGGCACCATCGGCATGCGCAAGGCCGGTTTCCAGATCGAGATCACCACCTACCGGGCAGAGGCCTACGATCCTGATTCCCGCAAGCCTGTGGTGGCGTTCGGTTCCTCCCTGACGGATGACCTGCTGCGCCGGGACTTCACCATCAACGCCATGGCGCTGAAGCTGCCCTCCATGGAGCTGGTGGACCCCTTCGGCGGTGTCCGCGACCTGCACGCCTCCGTGCTGGCCACGCCGGGAGCGCCGGAAGCGTCCTTCTCCGACGACCCCTTGCGGATGATGCGCGCCGCACGGTTCGCCGCCCAACTGGGGGTCTCGGTCTCCGACGACGTCCGCGATGCCATGACGGGAATGGCGGACCGGATCAAGATCATTTCCGCGGAGCGCGTGCGGGACGAACTGGTCAAACTGGTGTGCGGGGCCCGGCCGCGGACAGGTATCGACCTCCTGGTGGACACGGGGCTGGCCGAGCATGTGCTGCCCGAGGTGTCCGCCCTCCGCCTCGAATCCGACGAACACCACCGGCACAAGGACGTCTACCAGCACTCCCTGCAGGTCCTGGAACAGGCGGCCGAGCTTGAAACGGACGCGCAGGGCCCCGTACCCGGGCCGGACTTCGTGCTCCGCTTCGCTGCGTTGATGCACGACGTCGGAAAGCCGGCTACGCGCCGCTTCGAGCCGGGCGGCGCGGTGAGCTTCCGCCACCACGACATGGTGGGTGCCAAGCTCACCAGCAAGCGCATGAAGGCGTTGCGGTTCGATAATGACACTACCAAGGCCGTAGCTCGGCTGGTGGAGCTCCATATGCGCTTCTATGGGTACGGCGACGCCGGCTGGAGCGACTCCGCCGTCCGCCGCTACGTCACGGACGCCGGGCCGCTGCTGGAGCGGCTGCACCGGCTTACCCGTTCCGACGTCACCACCAGGAACCAGCGGAAGGCCGAACGCCTGGCCTTCGCCTACGACGACCTCGAGTCACGGATCGCAGCCCTGCGTGAACAGGAGTCCCTGGACGCGGTGCGTCCGGACCTGGACGGTGCCCGGATCATGGAGCTGCTGGGCCTCAAGCCGGGCCCCGTGGTGGGGCGGGCCTACAAGTTCCTTCTGAATGAACGGATGGAGCACGGTCCGCTGCCCACCGAGGAAGCGGAGGCGCGCCTGCTCCGCTGGTGGGCCGAACAGCCTGAATCAGCACCTGCAGGACCCGGGGCCGAAGCCTCTCCCGCCGTCGTCGAACCTTCACCCGTTGAGGAGTCCAAGTGACCAGTCCCGCCCTAGCCCCGCGCCCCCAACTCTGGATCCTCCGCCACGGTGAGACTGAATGGTCCAAGAGCGGACAGTACACCGGCCTCACCGACCTCCCGCTGACCGTGGAAGGTGAGCAGCAGGCCGTGGAGGCCCGCAAGGTGCTGGACGGCGTCGATTTCGACCTGGTGCTCACTTCCCCGCTGCGGCGCGCACGGCGAACCGCCGAGCTGGCTGGATTCCCCGATGCCCGGCACGAGCCGCTGGCCGTGGAATGGAACTACGGCGACTACGAAGGCATCAGCTCCGACCTGATCCGCAAGGACAACCCCGATTACTTGATCTGGACCCACGGCGTGCCCAACGGCGAGACCCTGGACGAGGTGGCCGCGAGGGCGGACAAGATCATCGGCCGGATCCTGGAATCCGGGATGGATAACGTGCTGATCGTGGCGCATGGGCATTTCTCCCGGATCCTGACTGCCCGCTGGCTGGAATTGCCTCCCACGGAGGGACGGCACTTTGTCCTGGGGACTGCCAAGGTCTGCACCCTGGGATGGGATAAGAAGACACCCGCTATTGTCCGCTGGGGCCTCTAAAACTTATTTTTCGGGAAGTTTTACTCTTTCCCGGTAAATTGCTGGCAATTCACGGAAGCCTGCGGTACCTTTATTCCTGACCCCACGGTGACCCACCTGGGCTCCAGACCGCATCGCAATCCACGCAGCGGACAGCAGAAAAGGAGGTTGGGATAATGATGACTTTGACTGGCGAATGGAATGCCCCCATCAATGCGTTCCCGGCCTTTGCTGATTCCGCGCGCGTTGCCCCGGTCAATGCCGGCATGGGTGGGCCTGTCGCCCTCCCGGGCCTGCTGCGGCGCCGCTAACCGGCACCAGCCTTCTCCGTCGGGACTGCCGCTGCGGTATCCGGCCAGTTCCTGCCGGCAACGGACTGCTGCGGCTCTCCGCTGATTCCCTGAAGCAGTTCCTGGCGTAGCCACGTGCCCTGCCTTCGAACGGTCCTTGCCCGGAGAACCTGGCAGCAGGCTTTTGCAGTTCCGCATAAGACTCTTTCGCCGCGGCCTGTCTGATTGCGCTGATGTGTGCAATTTTCCCTGATTCCTTTTGTGGAATTCCCGCACCGTTTTTGCATGCTCTTCTATGCCCTAAAACGGTGCTTATTTGTGGTGCCCTTTTTCATTCCTGATTATCAAAGAAAGGAGGTGGCTCCCTTGATACGACGAATCCTGGGAATCCTGTCCCGGCCCCTGCAGCGCCGCAGTTCCCTGAACAGTGCCCTGCTGGAGCAGCACCGGAACGACGTGTTCGTGCTGATGCACCAGCAGTTGGGCGGACTGCGCTGACAGCCGGCCCCGAACCTGGGGGAAGGGGCCGGCTGTAAGCTCGATTCCATGCACGAGACCCAGCCGCCGGAGGATGCACGACGGCCCCGCATCGTGGTGCCCAGCCGCAGTGATTCCCTTCTGAGGAATTTCACCGAGGTGATCGGCGGCCCGCTGGGGACCAGGGCTGATCCCGGCGTGGTCACACCGGGTATTTTCACTGTGGAGCGGGTGCTCATTGGCCTCACGGCGCTGGCGGCCCTGCTGGGGATCCTGTTGAAGGGTTACTGCAGGGTCAACGGGTGGTCGACGCCCACACAGTTCTATGCCACCTGCTATTCGGACTTCCCGGAGCTGTTCAGGAACCGCGGCATGGCGGCGGGGCTCTTTCCCATCCTGGGCAGCGGGAGCCAGTTTGAATACCCGGTGCTCATCGGTTTGATCGCGGGGCTGACGGCATGGCTGGTGCCAGGTGGGGATATCAACGCCCAGGCTCTGGCCTACTTCGACATCAACGCAGTCCTGCTGGCGGCGGTTGCCATCCTCACCGTGCTGGTGACGGCCCGCATGCCCGGCCGGCGTCCCTGGGACGCCGCCATGGTGGCGGTGGCGCCGGGAATCGTACTGGCCGGAACCATCAACTGGGACCTTTGGGCTGCGTGCCTGCTTGCGTTGGGGATGTACTTCTTTGCCCGGCAGCGCCTCGTTTCCGCCGGAGTGATGATCGGCCTGGCAACAGCCACCAAGGTGTATCCGCTCCTGGTGCTGGGGGCCATCCTGCTGCTTGCGGTGCGTACCGGAAGGTGGCGCCCGCTGCTGGTAACCGCCGGCAGTGCTGCTGCCACGTGGCTGGTGGTCAATCTGCCCTTCGCTGTCGCCAACCCCTCCGGCTGGGCCTATTTCTTCCAGTACAGCGCCGACCGGGGTGCCGGTTACAGCTCAGCCTGGTTCGCCTACAACCTTGTGGCTGACCGGCTGGGCTGGTCCGGGCTTGGTGCCGAAGGCGTCAGCGTTCTGTCCACGGGACTCTTTGTGCTGGCCTGCGCCGGGATTGCCGCTGTTGCCCTGACGGCACGCCGCCGCCCACGGCTTGCGCAACTCGCGTTCCTGGTTGTGGCTGCCTTCATCCTGACCAGCAAGGTCTATTCGCCGCAGTACGTCGTGTGGCTCATTCCGCTGCTGGCCCTGGCCCGGCCACGCTGGCGCGACTTCCTGGTGTGGCAGGGCATCGAAGCCCTGCACTGGGCGGCGATCTGGATGTACCTTGGTCAGGTGACCAGCGCAGGTTCCTCCCAGCACAACCTGGACATGCCGTACTACGTCCTCGCCGTAGCTGCGCACATGGCCGCGGTGGGCTACCTCATGGCACGGGTCGTCTGGGATATCTACGACCCCGCGTACGACCCCATCCGCCGGCACCACCTTGATGATCCGCACGGCGGCCCTTTCGCGAATGCGCCGGACCGGTTCCGGTTGAAGCCATTCCGGCCGGGCGCCCCGCTCCTTCCTCCGAAAGCAAGGTCGCATGCCTGATGTCGCGGTAGTAGGCTCCGGTCCCAACGGACTTTCGGCAGCAGCGGTCATGGCGCGGGCCGGGCTCTCAGTGGAGGTCTTCGAGGCTGCAGCCAAAATCGGTGGTGGAACCCGGACCACGGAGCTGATGCAGCCGGAGCACTTCCATGACGTCTGCTCCGCGGTGCATCCCATGGCCGTTGCATCCCCTTTCTTCCGTGCCTTCGAGCTGCCCCGGCGGGTGGACCTTGTCACTCCGGACATTTCCTTCGGTTCGCCGCTGGACGGCGGCCGCGCAGCGCTGGCCTACAAGTCGCTGGACAGGACAGCGATGGAACTGGGGCAGGACGGCCCCGCCTACCGGCGGCTCATGGAACCCCTGGTCCGGCATATCGACGATGTCATGGACTTCACCCAGAACCAGCTCCTCCGGATCCCCCGGAACCCCCTGGTCGCGGGGATCTATGGACTGCGGACCCTGGAACAGGGGACCGGATTGTGGAACGCCAGATTCCGGGACGACCTTGCCCCGGCCCTCCTCAGCGGTGTGGCCGCGCACGCCATCTCCCATTTGCCCTCCCTCGCAGCCTCCGGAGCCGGACTCATGCTCGGCGCCCTGGGGCACGCCGGCGGATGGCCCATCCCCCGCGGCGGCTCGGCGTCAATCGCGGCAGCACTTGCCGATGACATCCGGGCCCACGGCGGTGTCATCCACACCGAAACCCCGATCGACCGGCTGGAACAGCTTCCCGCCACCCGCGCCACCCTCCTGGACGTGGCCCCCGCGGGGCTGCTCGGCATGGCAGGCAGCGCCCTTCCCGCCCACTACCGGCGGGCCCTGGAGCGCTTCCGCTACGGCAACGGCTCCTGCAAGGTGGACTTCATCCTGTCCGGGCCGGTGCCGTGGCAGGCCGCCGGGCTTTCGGACGCCGGCACGGTGCACGTGGGCGGCACGCGTGCAGAACTGGCCCGCTCGGAGAACGAGGTCAGCTCCGGACGCCATCCCGAACGGCCCTACGTGCTGGTGGCCCAGCCTTCCCGCTTCGACTCCAGCCGCGCCCCGGCGGGCCGGCACACGCTGTGGACCTACTGCCACGTGCCCTCCGGCTCAACACAGGACATGACCAGCCAGGTGGTGGCCCAACTCGAACGGTTCGCGCCCGGCTTCCGTGACCTGGTGGTGGAATCGCACGTCATCACCGCGGCGGAGTTGGCTGAGTACAACCGCAACTACATCGGGGGCGATTTCAGCGCCGGTGTGATGGACGTCCGCGGGCTTGTCCAGAAGCCGGTGGTGTCCCCCGTCCCGTGGCGGACCCCGCTGCTGGGTGTCTACCTCTGCTCGTCGTCCACACCTCCCGGCCCCGGGGTCACGGGAATGCCCGGGATGCACGCGGCAAAGTACGCCCTCAAGGACATCTTCAAACTGCCGGTCCCGGATCTGGGGCTTTCCTAGAGGTACCGGTGACGGCCGGTGCAGGCGCCGGGAATGGCATTTCCAGCGCCCGGGCCGGGGGATAATGGCGCGATGGGGAAATCAACAAAACTTTCGCTTGCCATAGCTGGACTCATCCTTGGTACCTCGCTGGTGGCCTGCGACGACGGAAAATCCGGGGCGGAAGCCGCGGCACAACAGCTTGCCGGCGCGGTTTCGGCGCTGGACGTAGGGTCTGTGGCTTTCGAAGGCAAGGATGCCGCCGCGGCCAACGACCAGCTGCACCAGGTCTTTGCCGGCCTGGACCCGCAAAAGCCCGAGGTCCAGGCCGGTGCCCTGACGCTGGACGGAGACAAGGCGTCCGCGCCCTTGAACTACACCTGGAAATTCGGCGATGCCGAGTGGAAGTACACCATCGCGGCCAACTTCAAGAAGTCCGGTGACAAATGGCTCACCGTCTGGGACCCGGCCATCCTGGCACCAGGCCTCGCGGACAGCGAGATTGTGACCAAGGGATCCCAGTCCCCCCAGCGCGCCGACATCCTTGGCGCCGGAGACGTCCCGCTGGTGACCTACCGTCCCGTGGTGAATGTGGGCATCGACAAGCCCCAGCTGGGCGCCGCAGATCCTGCCGATTCCGCCGGAAAGCTGGCAGCACTGGTAGGGGTGGACCCGGCCGCGTACGTGCAGCAGGTAAAGGCGGCCGGGGCGCAGGCCTTCGTTCCCGCGATCACGCTGCGTGAAGAAGGCCGGACCATTTCCGATGAGCAGATCCAGGCCATTCCCGGCGCCCGCGGCATTCCGGCATCGATCCCCCTGGCCCCGAGCAGGACGTTTGCCCGCGCAGTCCTTGGCTCGGTCGGCGAAGCCACCGCAGAACAGATCGACGCGTCGAAAGGTGCCCTGACCGCCGGCGACGTGACGGGCATCGGCGGGCTCCAGCGGCAGTATGATGAACAGCTTCGCGGATCAGACGCCGTCGTGATCCGCGCGCAGCGGGCAGACCTGACCCGGGAACAAATCCAGTCTGCGGGAACGGATCCCCGGCGGGTCCTTTTCCAGGTGGCGCCCAAGCCCGGGACGCCGTTGAAGACCACGCTCGATCCCCGTCTGCAGTCGCTGGCTGAAACCACCCTGGAAAAGGTGGGGCCGGCCTCCGCGATAGTGGCCCTCCGCCCCTCCACGGGCGCAGTTTTGGCAGCGGCCTCGGGGCCTGGCAGCAACGGTTACAACACCGCGATGCTGGGGCAGTACGCCCCGGGCTCCATTTTCAAGATGGTGGATTCCCTCGCCATGTTCCGCAACGGAATGACGCCGGATTCCACCGTACAGTGCACCCCAACGCTCGCTGTCGACGGACGGACCTTCAAGAACTCCGAAGGCTATCCCGAGACCTCCCTGGGCGCCGTCACGCTGCGGGACGCCTTTGCGCACTCCTGCAACACCGCCTTCATCTCGCAGCGCGACGCGGTTTCACAGGGCCAGCTTGAAGCGGCCGCCACGTCCATGGGTGTGGCCGTTGAGGCGCCCAAACTTGGTGCGGAGGCGTTCCTGGGGTCCGTTCCCGGCGAGGCCCAAGGCACGGAGCACGCAGCCTCCATGATCGGCCAGGGCAAGGTGCTGCTCTCTCCTTTGGCAGCAGCGATCATGGCCGGATCTGTCGCCAAGGGTGCTCCGGTCTCTGCCCAGCTTGTCCTGAATCCCGACGCCGGAGCTCCCGCCGCCGGGACAACGGCGGGATCCACTGCTCCAGCAGCCGAAGCGACGGCGACGGCCACGGCCGAGGCGCCCTCCACGGCGTCGGACAAGCCCATCACCGCAGCGGAGGCGGCCTTGCTGGCCGACATGATGCGCGCCGTGGTCACGTCCGGGCACGCAGGCTTCCTTTCCAGCGTCCCCGGTGCTCCGGTGGGAGCCAAGACCGGAACGGCCGAGTTCGGCACGGAGAACCCGCCCAAGACCCACGCCTGGATCGTGGCCGTCCACGGCGACCTCTCCGTGGCCGTCTTCGTCGAGGACGGCGGCCTGGGCGCCACCACCTCCGGCCCGCTCCTGAAGCAGTTCCTCACCGCGGCCGGCTAGGTACGGCATGGGAAGATTGACGGCGTGGCCCATATTGACGTTTCCGGCATTGACTACTTCCTCTCCGACGGTACCCAGCTCCTGAACGGGGTGACCTTCAAGGTTCCGGACGGGACCAAGACTGCCCTGATCGGTCCCAACGGGACAGGCAAGACAACCTTGTTCCGGATCATCGCGGGGGACCTGGTTCCGGACGAAGGGGTCATCGGCCGCTCCGGCAACATGGGCATCATGCGCCAGTTCGTGGGCCAGGTGCGGGACGGCTCCAGCGTCCGGGACCTCCTGGTCTCTGCCGCTCCCCCGGCCCTGGCGGCCGCTGCCCGCGAGGTGGACGAGGCCGAACTGGCCATGCTGGAGCACGACGACGAACCCACCCAGATGCGGTACGCCCAGGCGATCGTGGACTGGGGCGATGCCGGCGGCTACGACGTCGAAACCGTCTGGGACGAGGTGTGCATGGCCGCGCTGGGGCTACCGTTTGACCGCGCGCAGCACCGCCCGGCGTCGACCCTTTCCGGCGGTGAGCAGAAGCGCCTGGTGCTGGAGGCACTTTTCGCCGGCCCGGATGACCTCCTGCTCCTGGACGAGCCGGACAACTACCTGGATGTCCCAGGCAAGCGCTGGCTCGAGGAAAAGCTGAATGAGTCGAAGAAGACGGTCTTCTTCATCAGCCACGACCGGGAACTGCTGAACAACGCTGCTGGCCGCATTGTCACCCTGGAGCCCGGAATCAACGGCGCTGCGGCCTGGATCCACGGCGGTGGCTTTGGGTCCTACGTGGAGGCCCGCGCGGACCGGAACGCACGTTTCGAGGAGCTCCGCAAGCGCTGGGACGAGGAGCACATCAAGCTCAAGGAACTCGTCAACATGTACAAGAACAAGGCTGCCTTCCGCTCTGACATGGCCAACCGGTACCACGCGGCGCAGACCCGGCTGGCCAAGTTCCTGGAGGTGGGGCCGCCCGAGGCGCTCCCCATCGAGCAGAACGTCCAGATGCGGCTCAAGGGCGGCCGGACGGCCAAGCGGGCCATCGTGGCCGAGCGGCTGGAGCTGACGGGCCTGATGAAGCCGTTCTCCACCGAAGTGTGGTTTGGTGACCGCGTGGGCGTGCTGGGCTCCAACGGCTCCGGCAAGTCGCACTTCCTGCGGCTGCTGGCCACCGGCGGCACCGACCCCGAACGCGAGCACCTGCCAGTCTCCGACGTGGAGATCGCCGAGGTGCCGCATGAGGGAACCGTGAAGCTTGGTGCCCGGATCCGGCCCGGATTCTTCGCCCAGACCCATGTCCGTCCGGACCTGTTGGGCAAGACGCTGCTGGAAATCCTGCACCGCGGGGATGAACACCGGTCCGGGCTGGGCCGTGAGGCGGCCGCCGGCGCGCTGGACGGCTACGGCCTGGCGGGGCAGTCGGAACAGAAGTATGAGTCCCTCTCCGGCGGCCAGCAGGCGCGGTTCCAAATTCTGCTCCTCCAGCTCAGCGGGGCCACGCTGCTCCTGCTGGACGAGCCCACGGACAACCTGGACCTGCATTCGGCCGAGGCGCTGGAACGGGCCATCGACCATTTCGAAGGCACCGTCCTGGCGGTCACTCACGACCGCTGGTTTGCGCGGACATTCGACCGGTTCCTGGTGTTTGGCTCGGACGGGAAAGTTTACGAGTCTCCGGAACCGGTGTGGGACGAGCAGCGCGTAGAGCGCGCCCGCTAGACCCTCCATCTCCATGATCAATTGATCACAAATTGATAGCATTTGATCATGAAGACGGATGAGCGGCACCGTGCCATAGCCGAGGTCCTCCGGCGGCAGTCAGAGGCAAGCGTGGAAGAGCTGATGCAAACGTGCGGCGCTTCCGGCGCGACCATCCGCCGCGACCTCGAAGTACTCGCCGGCCACGGCGTGCTGAGAAGGGTCCACGGCGGCGCCAAGAGCCTCATCGGGCAGGGGCAAAACCCTGGCTACGGCCAGCGCGAGCTGGAGGAGCAGGACGGCAAGAGCCGTGTCGCGGCTGCCGTCGCCGGCCTCCTGGCTGACGGCGAACACGTCTGGCTGGACAGCGGAAGCACAGCCACCGCGGTGGCCCGGGCCGTGGCCGGCAGGGAACTGACGCTGATGCCCATGTCCCTGCAGGCCCTTAACGCGGCGGCCGGGAGCGGTGGCGCCGATGGTTTACGCCCGGCACTGCTGTTGCCCGGGGGCAGCGTGGTGCCCGGTGAACTCTGCTTCCGCGGACCCCTGGCCGAGTCCAATATCAGGTCGCTTCGCTTTGACACCGCCGTGCTCACGCCCTGTTCCGTGGACTTCAAGGGACTCCTGGCCCACGACCTTGACGATGCTGCGGTCAAGACAGCCGGCCTGGAATCAGCAGCACGGGTGGTGGTGGCCGCCACGGCTGCAAAGTGGCAGGCGCATGCCAGGGTGCTCGTGGCCGCCCTGGACCGCGTGGACGTCATCGTGACAGACCGGACACTCAGCGCGCAGGACAAAGCCGAACTCGAAAAATACTCAGTGGAAGTAGTGAGCGTATGAGCACCAGCACCGGTACGGAACAGCAGGCAGGCCTGAAGGCTGCCGCTGTGGCAACGTTCGTGGTCTTCGGCATCAACGGGCTTGTTTTTGCCAGCTGGGCCGCCAGGATCCCTGCCGTCACCCAGACGCTGCAGATCACCTCCGGCCAAATGGGCACACTGCTGCTGTGCACAGCCGTGGGCTCCCTGCTCGCGCTGCCCACCGCCGGCCTGGTGGTGGGCAGGATAGGAACGGCCAACACGGTCCGCTTTGCCGGACTCCTGGCGGCGGCCGCGGGCGTGGGCATCGCCATGTCACTCCTGGCAACATCCATTCCCGGAACGGCCGTGTCACTGTTCTTCTTCGGCATTGGAATTGGCCTCTGGGATGTGGCGCAAAACATCGAAGGTGCTGACGTGGAGCACAAGCTCAGGCGCACCGTCATGCCCCAGTTCCACGCAGCCTTCAGTGGCGGCGCCTTCGTAGGCGCCCTGGTGGGAGCGGGGCTGTCAACCCTCGGCGTGGACCTGCCATTGCACCTCATGGTGATCGCAGCCGTGGTGGTGCTGGTGGCGCTGACCGTGCCGCGCTACTTCCTCCCCCACATATCAACGGCCCCTGTGGACGGGGAGCCAAAACAAGCCAAGGGACCGTCCGCCTGGCGGGACAGCAGGACCCTGCTTATTGGTGTGGTGGTCCTCGGCGCCACGCTTACCGAAGGGGCCGGCAACGACTGGATCGCCAAGGCCTCGGTGGACGGGCTCGCAACCTCCGAATCCACCGGCGCCCTCATGTTCGCTTTGTTCGTCCTGGCCATGACGGCCATGCGGTTCCTCGGCGGCCGGGTCATCGACAAATATGGACGGGTAGCGGTACTGCGCGCCAGCATGGCCGCGGCGGCCGCAGGGTTGGGTCTCTTCGTGCTGGCAACCAACATCTGGCTGGCCGGTGTCGGTGCCGCACTGTGGGGAGTAGGTGCCGCCCTGGCCTTCCCCATGGGCATGTCCGCCGCGTCCGACGACCCGAAGCACTCAGCAGCGCGTGTCTCCGTAGTATCCACTTTGGGGTATATATCGTTCCTCGCGGGACCGCCCCTGCTCGGCTATCTCGGCGACCTGATCGGCATCCATACTGCGCTGCTGGCAATCATGGCGCCCATCCTTTTAGCGCTGCTCCTTGCGGGAGCTGCAAGGCCCCTGCCAGTTGAACGGGAGTCGGCTGAAGGGGAGTAGCCGTTGGGGTTAGGGTGATCACATGCAGAGCACCAGGCGCAGGGGCCGGACGTGGATCAGCCGCCTCGATAGATACCTTCTAGGGCATGTTTCCCGCTTGCCCGGAGGAAACCACGACGTCTTCTTCCGCCGCCTTTCCGCTTCAGCAAACCAGGGCAAGCTTTGGATAGGAACGGCAGCGGTCCTGGTGCTCTTCCCCGGCAAGACGCGGAGGGCGGCGGTGCATGGCCTGATCGCCCAGGGCGTGGCCTCCGCCGTCACCAACGTGGTCTTCAAGACACTGCTCCCCCGGACGCGTCCACTGCCCGAGCACCTGCCCGTCTTCCGCTTTGTGCACCCGCAACCCACGAGTTCCTCTATGCCGTCCGGACATTCGGCGTCAGCTGTGGCGTTCGCGGTGGGAGCCGGACTGGTGCGTCCGGCGCTGGGGGCCGCACTCGCGCCGGCAGCCCTAGGGGTGGCGTACTCGAGGGTCCACACCGGGGCGCACTGGCCTTCGGATGTCCTTTTCGGTTCGGCTCTGGGTGCTGGTGCTGCCCTGGTAACGCGCCACTGGTGGCCGGTCCGGCCGCCCATTCCGCAGACCAGGCGTATGTGGACCACTGCCCCCGCCCTCCCGAACGGCGAGGGGCTCAGCATCGTGGTGAACACCCTCGGCGGCTCCTTTAAGGAGGAGACTGCATCCGCCCTCCAGGAAGTATTTCCAAAGGCGCATATAAATACTGTTCAGCCTGACGAGGACTTGGTGGAGCGCATCGCTGCCACTGCCGACTTTCCCGGGACCCGGGCCCTGGGTGTGTGGGGCGGGGACGGGACTGTGGGCGCGGCGGCTGCCGCCGCCGTCGAACGCAACATTCCTCTGCTGGTCCTGCCCGGCGGAACGCTCAACCACTTTGCGCGCGACGCGGGAACAGGAAGCCTGAAGGATGCGGTCGAGGCTGCGGGCAAGGGCGAGGCTGCCCTGGCGGACGTCGGCGTGGTCACTGTGGAACGCGGGCTGGCCGGAAACCCTGAGGTGTCGGAGCTGATCATGCTCAACACCTCCAGCGTGGGCCTCTACCCGAATTTTGTGCGCCGGCGGGAGCACCTGCAGCCGGCACTGGGGAAGCCGCTGGCCGGCGTCGTGGCCATGTTCCGGACGTTCGCGGCCGGCACCCCCATCACACTGACTGTGGACGGCGTCCGGCACAAAGTGTGGATCGCCTACCTGGGCCGGGGCCGCTTCTACCCGCGTGACCACGCTCCGTTGATCAGGCCCGTGATGGATGACGGGGTTCTGGACGTCCGCCTGATCACCGCTGATGAACGCTTTGCCCGGCTCCGCCTGCTCTGGTCCGTGCTGACGGGCACGGTGGCAAGCTCCGGGATCACGCACCTCCGGGAGGCAACGGAAGTGCGGATCGACGCCGGCGGCGCCCCCATGGCACTGGCTGTGGACGGAGAAGCGCTGGCGGGAGTCCGCAAAGTGGCCTATGGAGTACGTCCCCGGGCGCTGACCTACTACTCGCCCCGTCCGTAGCGGGGCCGGGGTGGAGAACTACCCTGATTCGCCCCTGAATCATCCCTGAGAAGCGGCGAAAAGCGGTGGCGGCCTCGGTACCGTGGGGAAGGTACCCGCACCCCACAACGTCTGCAGCCGTCCGCTGCCGTTCAAAGGATGATCCATGATCGAGGTAAACGGGCTGACCAAGGTCTACGGCGCCAAAACCGCCGTGGCCGGTGTCAGTTTCACCGTCCGGGCCGGGCAAGTCACCGGCTTCCTTGGCCCTAACGGGGCAGGAAAGTCCACCACCATGCGCATGATCATGGGGCTGGACCGGCCGACGTCGGGGTCTGCCACGGTGAACGGCCTGCCCTACGTCCAGCACAAGGCTCCCCTGCGGGAGGTGGGCGCCCTGCTTGATGCCAAGGCGGTACACACCAGCCGCAGCGCCTACAACCACCTGCTGGCCATGGCAGCCACCCACAGCATCCCCAAAGCCCGGGTGCACGAGGTAATCGAGATGACCGGACTGGAAGCGGTGGCGCGCAAGAAGGCCGGCGGGTTCTCGCTGGGCATGGGCCAGCGCCTTGGAATCGCGGCTGCCCTGCTGGGTGACCCGCAGACTCTCATCCTCGACGAACCCGTTAACGGGCTGGACCCTGAGGGAGTGGTGTGGGTCCGCAACCTGGTTCGGTATCTAGCCGGGCAGGGGCGCACAGTGTTCCTCTCCAGCCACCTGATGAGCGAAATGGCTCAAACAGCCGACCACCTGATCGTCATTGGCCGCGGCCGGGTCATTGCTGACGCCCCGATCCAGGACATCATCACCGGTAAGGGCCAGTCCCGCGTCCGCGTCCGCACCGACCAGCCAGAGCGCCTCCACCAGCTGCTCACCGGACGGGGTGCTTCCATTGCCGTTCCGGAACGTGAACTGCTCGAGGTAACGGGCCTTGACCCGAAAACCATTGCGGCCGCGGCCCTGGAAAACCAGGTGATGGTGTATGAACTCACGCCGCTTGTTGCAAGCCTGGAGGAGGCGTATATGGAACTGACCAAGGACGACGTCGAATACCACTCCCTGCCCGCTGCGGAGGTAAGCCACCCATGAGCTCCACGACCACTGAATCAATGCCCCCGCGCGAGCCGGCGCCCTCCGCTGCCGGGCACGCCGCCCGCAACGCCGGACGGTCCCTTCCCGGCCCCACCTTTGTCCGGGTCCTCAACTCTGAAGTTATTAAGTTCCGCAGCCTGCTCTCCACGCTGATCCTGCTCGCTTCCACCGCTGTGGTCATGGTTGGCTTCGGCGCCCTCTCAGCATGGGGGACGGGCCAGTTCGCCGATGCGGCCACCCGGGATCCGCAGGCCGCGGCCAGGATGGCGGCCCAGGGTGGAGACCTTGCCGTCAGCGTGCCCACGTCGGGCATCGCCTTTGCCCAGCTGATCCTGGGGTCCCTTGGCGTGCTCCTGATGAGCTCCGAGTTCACCACCGGCATGGCACGGTCCACCTTTGCTGCGGTGCCCCGACGCCTTCCCGCCTTCGCCGCCAAGCTGGTGGTGGTAATGGTGACGTCGTTCGCAGTCACTGCCGTCTCCACGTGGGTGGCGGGCCTGGCGGCGGTGCCCATCCTGGACAACTATGGGCTCAAGCTGGACGTGGCCAGTTCGCAGTCGGTGAAGCTCCTCCTGGTCAACAGCGTCTATGTGGCTGCCGTGGCTGCCATCGGTATGGCACTGGGCACGCTGATCAGGAATTCGGCCGGCGGCATCATGAGCCTGGTGGGCATTTTCTTCGTGGCACCCATTGCGTTCCAGCTGATTCCCGGGGACTTCTTCAAGGAGGCCCGCAAGTTCCTGCCCGGCAATACCGTGGAGCCGCTGACAGCGGCCCAGCACGTTCCGGATACCCTGGAGGCTTGGCAGGCAGGGCTGGTCCTGGGCGCCTGGGTGGTCATCCCGGTCCTGCTCGCAGCCGTCCTGCTGAAACGCCGGGACGTGTAGCCTCCCATCCTTCGCCACGCGCCCGCGCCGGGCGCGTGGTTTCGGGCACATTACAAATATGCCTGCAAGGCAACTTTTATTGCTCCTTGGTGTTTCCGCTTGGATTGCTGTCCTGTTGGCGGGAATCAGATCTGTCGGACTGCACAAAGCAAGGCGCATAATGGCGGATCTAGGGTGAAACGACGATGTGGTGCATCACACGGTCCGCCGGGGTCCACCAAGGTACGTCGCTCAACCCATGCTATTTCCCAACAGGACGGCGCTTCCATGCATGCTGACCAGCAACTTTCAAAGTCCCTGAAACCCAGGCACCTGTCCATGATCGCCATCGCGGGCGTCATTGGTGCAGGCCTTTTCGTCGGCTCGGGGGCGGCCATCCAGCAGGCCGGCCCGGGCATCCTCGTGGCGTACGCGGCCGCCGGCCTGGTGGTCATCCTGGTGATGCGCATGCTGGGTGAGATGGCCGCAGCCAACCCTGAGACAGGCTCCTTCTCCACCTACGCGGACAAGGCGCTGGGCCGCTGGGCAGGGTTCAGCATCGGCTGGCTCTACGCCTGGTTCTGGATCATCGTCCTGGGCATCGAGGCCACCGCAGGCGCTGCGATCATGCACCGTTGGGTGCCGGGCATCGACCAGTGGGTGTGGGCCCTTGTCCTCATGGTGCTGCTGACGCTCACCAACCTCGGTTCCGTGAAGTCCTACGGGGAGTTCGAGTTCTGGTTCGCGTCCATCAAGGTCGCGGCCATCGTCCTCTTCCTCATCTTTGGCGTCGCCGCCATCCTCGGCCTCATCCCCGGCGTCCCCGCACCCGGCCTGAGTAACCTGGTCAACAACGGTGGGTTCATGCCCAATGGCCCGGGAGCCGTCCTGGCCGGCATCCTCGTGGTGGTCTTCTCCTTCTTCGGCGCAGAAATCGCCACCATCGCGGCCGGTGAATCCGAAAACCCCGTGGACGCCGTGAAGAAGGCCGTGAAATCCACCGTCTGGCGCATCCTGGTCTTCTACATCGGCTCCATCGCCATCGTGGTCACGCTGCTTCCGTGGAACTCCGCCTCCGTGGCCAAGAGCCCCTACGTTGCCGTCATCGAACTGTTCGGTATCCCCGGCGCCGGAACCATCATGGACGTCGTGGTCCTCACCTCCGTGCTGTCATGCCTGAACTCCGGCCTCTACACGGCCAGCCGCATGCTGTTCTCACTCTCCACCCGCGGTGACGCGCCCCGCGCCTGGACCCGCATCTCCCGCCGCGGTGTCCCCGCCGCCGCCGTGCTGGCCTCCACCGTGGTGGGCTTCGTGACGGTGGGCCTGAACTACATTGCCCCGGACACCGTTTTCCTCTTCCTGGTCAACACCTCCGGCGCCATTGCCCTGTTCGTGTGGCTGGTCATCTCGGCCTCGCAGCTGGTCCTCCGCCGTCGGATGGGTGCCGCAGCCAAGGACCTGCAGCTGAAGATGTGGCTGTTCCCCTACCTCACCTGGGCGGCGATCATCAGCATTGTGGCTCTGCTCATCGGCATGGTGATCGTGGAATCCACCCGTGAATCCCTGCTGCTTTCGCTGGCATTGGCCGCCGTAGTGGTGGCAGTGGGCGTGCTCCGCTACCGGCGGAAGGGCGCAGCGGCCGCCGGACAGCCCGCAGTAGCAGCCGAGGCAGCCCCGGCTTCCGCGGAGTAGGCGCGGCGCTAGACTCGGGACCATGCCTTTGTCTTCCTCTGCCGCAGACCACATCCAGGACCTTGGCGCGTATGTGAGCGCATCGCCGTCGAGCTTCCACGCTGCGCATGAGGGGGGCCGGCGGCTGGAGGAAGCCGGATTCGTCCGCCTGGATGAACGGCAGCCGTGGGAGGGTGGCGCCGGATCATTCTTCGTGATCCGCGACGGTGCCCTGATCGCGTGGGTGGTCCCGGACGGTGCGGGACCGGCCACGGGGTTCAACATCCTCGGCGCGCACACCGATTCGCCGTCGTTCAAACTCAAGCCCAAACCCACCACCGGCGCCCACGGCTGGCTGCAGGCCGGGGTGGAGATTTACGGTGGACCGCTGCTGAATTCCTGGCTGGACCGCGAGCTCAGGCTCGCGGGCCGGCTGGTGATGCTCGATGGCACGGAGCACCTCGCGGCCACCGGACCGCTGCTGCGCTTCCCGCAGCTGGCCATCCACCTGGACCGGGCGGTGAACGAGGGTCTCACCCTGGATAAGCAGCGGCACATGAACCCCGTCTGGGGCCTGGGGAATCCCACGGATTCGGACCTGCTGGGTGTGCTGGCAGCTTCGGTTGCCGGCACATCCGTCGATCCGGGGCAGATCGGCGGGTACGACGTCGTCATTGCGGACACGCAGGCACCGGCAGTTTTCGGGGGCAAGGGGGAGTTCTTCGCATCCGGGCGGCTGGACAACCTTTCGGCCACGCACGCCGGCCTGGCGGCACTCATTGCCCATGCCGGCTCCGCCGGCACCGGCGGCCCCATTGCGGTGCTCGCTGCCTTCGACCACGAGGAAATCGGGTCCAACTCCCGCTCCGGTGCCTGCGGGCCCATCCTGGAAGACATCCTGGTGCGCATCTCCGACGGCCTGGGTGCAACGGTGAGCCAGCGGCGGCAGGCCCTGGCGGCGTCGTTCTGCCTCTCTGCCGACGCCGGCCACGCAGTGCATCCCAACTACCCCGAGCGGCATGATCCCGCCAACCACCCCGTGCTGAACGGCGGCCCGCTGCTGAAGATCAATGCCAACCAGCGCTACGCCACGGATGCCTTCGGTGCGGCCTTCTGGGCGCGGCTCTGTGGCGAAACCGGGGTGCCGTACCAGGAGTTCGTCTCCAACAACGTGATGCCCTGCGGCTCCACGATCGGCCCGCTCACCGCCACCCGCCTGGGCATCCGCACCGTGGACGTGGGTGTGCCGCTGCTGTCCATGCACTCGGCCCGAGAGCTGTGCGGCGTGGAGGATCCCCTTCGCCTGGCCGCCGTCACGGAGCTGTTCTTCCGGACCGCGGCGTAGGTCTTTAGGTATCCAGTAGGTATCCCGTTACTCCAGTAGGTATCCCGCAAGCTTGGTGCGGATTCCCGCATAGGTACCCCCTAAACCCTGATTAGGGGCCAGCTCACGCCTACGGTATGGATCACGGATGCCGTTAGGTACCCAGCCCGTAGTTATGGCTGGATACCAGGACCTTGCCGTCCTGCCAACAAATGGCCTCCGTCGACAACTGACTGATGCGACAGGGGAGGTACCGGGTAACCGGTGCTGGGGAGGTGTGGATTCTCCCTGCTCAGCCGAACGGCTCCTGCGCTGAACCACGGAGCCAATTATGACGTCTGCATCTGGAATCCCCTTCCGACCGGTCCCGCGTCACTGGATTCTGGCGCTGGTTCTTGCGCTGATTTGTTCCGCGTTGCCCGTGGTTGCCGGACCGGGCTGGGTGCTTCCGGCACGGGCTGCCACACCTTGTGACCCGCCCGTGGTGAGCAAAGTAGCGTGCGAGAACACGCTGGCGGGCAATCCGGCCAGCGAGTGGCAGGTCAGCGGTGCGGGCGACAGCAGCATCCAGGGCTATGCGACGTCCATGAGTGTGAACGTCGGCCAAACCGTCACATTCAAGGTGAAAACGAACGCCAAGGCGTACCGAATCGACGTCTACCGGTTTGGTTACTACCAAGGATCAGGCGCCCGCAAAGTTGCAGCAAACATCCTCCCCTCAGCCGCACTTCCCCAGACCCAGCCCAGCTGCCTGACGTTTTCCGCCACGGGTTTGATTGATTGTGGCAACTGGGCCGTCTCTGCGTCCTGGGCCGTCCCGGCAACCGCGGTGTCCGGGGTTTACATCGCCCGCCTGGTCCGGACGGATACAGGCGGAGCGAGCGTCGTCCCATTCGTTGTCCGCGACGACGCGGCTAAGTCGGCGGTGCTGTTCCAGACGTCTGACACTACCTGGCAGGCCTACAACTCGTACGGTGGCAACAGTCTCTACACTTGTTCCGTATCCTGCCCGGCGGGAAACCCACAGGCATATAAAGCAGCGTTCAAGGTGTCCTATAACAGGCCGTTTCACTCGGCTGCCGACGACTCGGGCCGCAGTTGGCTGATGTACGCGGAATACCCCATGATCCGGTTTTTGGAATCGAACGGTTATGACATCAGTTACATGAGTGGGTTGGATGTGGCCACCAAGGGATCCCTGATCCTGAACCACAAGTCCTTCCTCTCGGCTGGACATGACGAGTACTGGTCGGCCGACCAGCGGACCAACGTCACTGCTGCCCGCGATGCTGGCGTCAACCTTGCCTTCTTCAGCGGTAATGAGATGTTCTGGAAGACCAGATGGGAACCCAGCGCCGACGGCACCAACACGGCCGGGCGGACCCTTGTGTCGTACAAGGACACACACTTCAACGCTCCCACGGACCCCGTGACCTGGACGGGCACGTGGCGGGACCCCCGGTTTGGTACAGCCAACGGTGGCGGAAACCCCGAGAATTCCCTGACCGGCCAGTACTTCATGGTGAACTCAGGGACGACTGACATTGTTGTGCCTGCCGCCTACAAGCAGCTAAGGCTGTGGCGTGGAACATCGATCCCCGCCATGGCAAGCGGGGCTTCAGTAACACTGGGAAGCGGTTTGGGAACGCTCGGCTATGAATGGGACAGCGATGCGGTCAATGGCTTCCGGCCAGCGGGATCCTTCCGGTTATCCCAGACAACAAACACGGCTGCGGAAGTCTTTACGGATTACGGCTCCACCACCAAACAGGGCGCGACGGCCGTACACAATCTCACTATGTATAAAGCAGCCAGCGGGGCCATGGTTTTCGGCGCTGGTACCGTCCAATGGTCGTGGGGTTTGGACCCCTTCACCACAGGCAAGACGGTGGACCGGAACATGCAGCAGGCCACCGTCAACCTCTTCGCGGACATGTCGGCGCAGCCAGCCACGTTGATATCAGGGCTCAGCACGGCACAGCCCTCCACAGACACAACGGCTCCGACATCGGCCGTGTCCACTCCAGCCGCAGGTACCTCAGTAGCCGACGGCACAGTTGTCACGGTAAGCGGGACCGCATCAGATGTGGGCGGGGTCGTTGCAGGGGTTGAAGTGTCAACGGACGGTGGCGCGACTTGGCAGCGCGCAAATGGAACCACCAACTGGACCTTCAGCTGGAATGCACATGGCAGCCCGACATCCGTCCTGCGCTCCCGTGCTGTCGATGACAGCGGCAACCTCGAGTCCGGATCGCCCGGGGTGTCGACGTCTGTTACTTGCCCTTGTTCAGTTCTGGGCCGGAATATTTCCCCCTCGTCCCCTGACGCGGGGGACCCCAATTCGCTGGAAATCGGCGCCAAGTTCTACTCCGACGTAGCCGGAACCATCAGCGGCATCAGGTTTTACAAGTCGGCCAAGAACACCGGAACCCATGTCGGCAACGTCTGGAGCGTTAGCGGCCAACGACTGGCCACCGTCACTTTCTCCGGCGAATCTGCCAGTGGCTGGCAAACGGCCCTCTATTCGCCGCCCCTGGCAATCACGGCGGGCACCCAATATGTGGTGTCCTACTTTGCGCCGGCCGGACACTATGCGGAAGACCCCGGATATTTCTACAACAATCCTTCGCCTTCCGGCGGAACAAGTCCGGTTGACAGTGCTCCGCTGCACTTCACCAGGAGCGTGCCCAACAGACCCAATGGCTTCTATAAGTACGGAACCACCTCCGCTTTCCCGGACCAGGTCTACGATGCCGAAAACTACTGGGTAGATCCGATCTTCACGGAGACGGGCACGGTTGCTCCCGCAGTGTCGTCAGTTTCCCCAATCAACGGCGCCAACGGTGTGGACCCCGCCGTTGTTCCGGCGGCCACCTTCAACCAGGCCGTTGCCGGCACGTCAGTTGTATTTACTTTGACGAGTGCGGCGGGTGCTGTGCCCGGAACCGTAACCTACGACGCCATCAGCAATACGTCGTCATTCCATCCCAACAGCCCATTGGCTTACGCTACGACATACACCGCAACCGTCAGTGGAGCTACGAACTCGGCAGGACAGGCGATGGCCTCCCCTTACACGTGGCAATTCACGACGGCTTCCGCTCCGGCTGCACCTGTTGTGGCATCGGCCAACCCCTCGAACAACGCGACAAATGTGACAGTGGATGTGAAGCCCAGTGCGACATTTGACCAAGCCGTCACTCCTGGCTCCATCCAGTTCACGCTGAAGAATGCTGTGGGTGCAGGCGTCGGAGGAGCAACTTCATACGACGCGGTTTCGAATACAGTCAGCTTCACCCCTTCCCCTGCCCTGTCCTATGGCATGACATACACGGCCACCGTTAGCGGAGCAACCAACTCAACAGGCCAGACCATGACGGCTCCATACACATGGTCCTTCGCTACCGCAGCTCCACCTGCCACCTGTCCATGCACCGTTTTTGATCCATCTGCAGTGCCGCTGGTCGCGTCAGATTCAGACACCGGCGGCGTCGAATTGGGAATGAAGTTCCGCTCCGATGCAGCCGGTACCGTAACGGGGGTCCGGTTCTACAAGGGGACGGCCAACACAGGCTCGCACACCGGCCACCTCTGGTCCTCCAGCGGAGCGCTGCTCGCCTCCCTGACTTTCTCCACCGAGACGTCATCGGGATGGCAACAGGCAACCTTCTCTTCACCGGTGTCCATCGCGGCAAACACCACGTACATCGTCTCGTACTACGCACCCAGAGGCGGCTATTCAGCAGATTCCGGCTTCTTCAGCGCTTCGGCGGACCGGTCTCCGCTCCATGGGTTGGCCAGCGGGGTGGATGGGCCCAACGGTGTGTACCGCTATGGGACCTCACCGGGTTTCCCCACCGACAGTTTTAACAACACCAACTACTGGGTGGACGTCGTGTTTTCCACCTCTACTGCACCTGTCGCGCCGGCCGTAACGGCCAGTACGCCTGCAGACGCCGCTGCCGGACAGCCCGTGGCGACAAAGCCCACCGCGACGTTCAACCAGGATGTCGTTTCGAGTTCGATTAATTTTGCGTTGCAGGATACTTCGGGGACAATCGTTCCCGGATCGGTCAGCTACGATGCCACCACTTATACGGCCACGTTTGCTCCGTCCTCCGCGCTGGCCTACGGAGCCACCTTTAAGGCCACCGTCAGCGGAACCACGAATGTGTCTGGTCAAAGCATGGGTTCGCCCTACACGTGGTCCTTCAGCACGGCGGCGGCACCCGCCACCTGTCCATGCACTGTCTTCAGCCCGGCAGCCACTCCAGCGACCATAACGGTGAATGACAGCGCCGGAGTGGAACTGGGTATGAAGTTCCGCTCAGACGTATCGGGTAACGTGACGGGAATCCGGTTCTATAAGGGGACATCCAACACCGGCACCCACACCGGCCATTTGTGGTCCTCCTCCGGCACGCTCCTGGCCTCGCTGACCTTCTCGGCGGAATCTGCCTCGGGCTGGCAGGAAGCGAGCTTCACCACCCCCGTGGCGATCGCAGCCAACACGACCTACATCGTCTCCTACTACGCGCCCCGGGGGTTCTACTCCGCCAGCGGGGGCTACTTCACCGGTGGAGGGGCAGACAATCCGCCCCTCCACGGCCTTGCGAGCGGTGTTGATGGGTTAAACGGCATTTACCGGTACGGCGCATCGTTCGGTTTTCCAGCAGACAGCTACAACGACACCAACTACTGGGTGGATGTTGTTTTTGCCACCCCGTAGCGACCGGAGCTGTTCTTCCGGACCGCTGCGTAGTTCCTTTCCTTTGTGGCTCCACAAAGGTCCGTGCGGGTACCCACATGCCCGGCTTGAGGCCCCTAGTTCCTGCACAGAGCCCCATCTACGGTGAAAGTGCAGATGCCTGTAGGGCGGACCCCGCTTTGCCGCAGCTGCGCCTTGGCTGCAAGGGAAAGGCTGGAACTCATGGGGCTGTTCACCGAGGCTCTCTACCTTGGAGTGGGATTCGCCGCCGTCGTGCTGGGGCTGGTGGCAGCTCTCACGCACCCTGGCCGGCGGAATATCCTCGCATTCCTTCTCGGCGTTTCCGCGGGGCTTGTCGCGGTGCAGATCTTCAGGGTCCATATCTTTACGGTCCTGGCCGTCGCCTGGGTCTTCCTGCCGGGCCGGGTGAGGAACAGGGGAGCCCTCAAGCCCATTGCGGTGCTTCTGGCGGCCTCAATGCTGCTGGCGTCAACCACACTTCTCGGCGACCTGGTCAACAGTCCGACACTTGGCCTTCAGCTTCTGGGGCTGGCGGCCTCAGCATCGCTGGTGGCACTGACGTCGAACCGGCAGGATATAGCTGCCATGCTGTGGGGCCTCCTGGCCGTCTCCACCGTTGGCAGCGCAGTGGGTGTCCTCCAGGTGTTCCAGGTCATCCCCATGGATCTCTGGCACCTGCATATCAGCTCAATCGGCCGCCCCACCGGGATCTATCCTGAACCTGACTGGCTGGGAATGTTTTCCGGCGTGGGCGTGCTGCTGAGCTGGCGCCTCTCTATGTCCCGGCCGGCAAAGGTGGCACTTTTCCTGCCAAATATCACCGTCTTTATCCTGGCCATGGCCCGGGCATCGTGGATTGCACTCCTGGTTTGCGTGGTTGCAGCATCAGTGGCATCGGTAGTCCACAGGTACCGGGGATCGACCATTACCGTCGGGACGGGACCTCGGCGCGGGCGGTGGGCCGCTGTGGTCATTGCCGCCGTCGCTGCCATCGTGGCCGTGGCAGCCATTCCACAGTTGCAGGAGGATGTGGCCGCCCGGGCGTCCACGATGCTGGGAACGGTCCAGGAGGACGATATCTCCGGTCAGGCACGGATCAGGCAGAATGATTCCCTCTTCGAACTGGCCAGGTCCATTCCGGTATACGGGCATGGCCTGAGCGCTGCGGGACGGGTAGGGGTGTGGGGCCAAATAAATACCGTGGGAGAGTCCCAGAACAACGTGGCCAGCAACTGGGTCCTGGGCATGTGGGTGGACGGCGCGTTGTTCGCGGTGCCCCTGATTATCTTCCTGATAGGTCTTGCGCTGGTGCGGGTGCGCAGTCTCCCAGGCCAGCTTCTGCTCTTCACGCTCGTGTGCAGTTTGTTTTCCAACGCCGTGTTCTTCCCCGTGACGTGGCTTTTTGTTGGGTTGGCAATGATCGCGGCCCCAGGTACCAGGAAAGCGTTGACCCGTCCCCGCCACCGCCTGGAAGGCGCGCCTTTGCCGGCATAGCCTAGGAGCCCGGCGCAGCGGGGGAGGGGGCTAATCCAGTGGATTGCGTGGAGCTGCCAGCCGGGCCCAATCGCGCGCTGCCTGACGGTGGAAGGATTCGGCAGCCCTGGAAGCTTCTGCCCGTCCGTCCGAGACAGCGAATTCAATCGCCTTGAGCCAACCCTCCACGTCGCCCGCCGAGCCGTTCTGTCCGCTCACCAATAGCCGTGACTCCGGCCCAAAGAGATCGCCCAGGCTCGTTTCGGAACGCCCGACCACCGGCACGGCGTGCTCAAGCGCCCGGATGGCTATCCCGCTCTGAAAGAACCGCTTGTAGGGAATGAGTATGACGGTGCTGCCAGCAATCAGCTGGTCCAGTTCGTCTTCCGGGACAAACCGTGCATCCACCGTCCATCCATTGACTGCCGGCCATCCACGCCCGATGATCTCGCAGTCGTAGCCGGATCCAACGTGATCGGCCAGCGATTCCAGGAGGTCCAGATCCCGGTCCCGCTTGTACTGCCCCAGTACGCGTATCCTGGGCCGGTGGGCCGGCCTGTGACCGACCATACTGGTTGCGGGCGTCTCCTTTGAGGGTGGAAGTACCGGGTGGCGTACTAACGCTGAGGCGTCAACTCCCCTTGAACGCATTGCCTTGGCAGCCTCTTCGCTGTGAACCAGCGCTCCAGGCCGTCTTTTCAGCGTCCGCATGAGGGCGGATACCACGCGGCCGCTTCCGGTTGACCTGACCAACGGGTTGGGGTCGTGATAGACAACCCACGAGGAACTCCCGCACATCACCTTGACCAGGAGTAGGTCCCAAAAACCCAAAACAGGCCAGGTGACCAAAACCCGAAGTGGGGCGCTGCTAAGCCGTGTGTGCCAACCCGCACGTCCCAGCAGTTCAACGTATTCCAGCAGCCACGAGAGCCGGTGCTTGCCGGAGACGGAGGGTTCATCAAGGGACCGGACCTGGGCCGGGACACCCGCATCCACCAAGTGCTGGTGAAGCGCGTCGGTGTAGTGCCTCAGGGCGCCTCCCAGGGGGTTCACGATGATGACGCCCCCCGTTTGCATGGGACGGGCTCCGGCAGCCAGCGTCCGGCCGGCGCGAAGCCCGGACAGCAGGGGACGGATCGTGCCTATGTGCTGGTTTTTGATGAGGTCCCGGGCCACGGAGCGCACCAAAAGGTACGGTGCGGACGCCTGGGCCTGTAATCGTGACCCATGCTTAGCATGGAAGAGTTGGATGTTCCGTGTCAGGTAGAACGGTGGAACACCGTCTGAATGCTGCCAAGCAAAAGCCTGCGGACACACCTGCACCTTCCACCCGTGGCGACGGAGGGTTTGATGATGGTCCGTTTCCTCCATGTACAGGAAATAGGTTTCATCAATCGGGTAACGGGCCAGTATGCCGCGCCGGAACATCAGGAGGGCGCCGTCAAGCCACGACACCGGTTGTGGGGGAGCTGCGGACGGCCCGGGCCGTGCCGTCAGATGTCCGCGGTGGCGGGGTAGGCCCAGGACTTTGGTGAAGCGTCCCCCTTCCGACCAAATGGTGTTCCCTTCGTCTCCCGTAACCAGTACGGGTCCAACCACGGCTGTTCCCCGATCTTCCGCGAGGGCGGCACGGAGGAGGGCCAGGCAGTCTACTTCGGGCCGTGACTCATGGGTGGCGACCAGAAGGTATTGCCATCCGTGGCTGTTTTTCTCATGCCAGGCCGCTCCACGGTTGACGGCTGCACCGTAACCGGCGTTCGCAATGTAAATCGAATGTGCACCCGGTGGCATGAGGTTCTCCACCTCGGCCTGTCGCAGGGTCTCCTCACTATTGTCCACGACGAGGATCCGGTCCGGGGCGACGCCACCTGCAACAAGGGCGTCGAGGGTGGCTCCCAGCGTCCCGTAGCTGCGGTGGTGCACCACCACGGCCGCCAGGTCCGGGATGATCATGCGGCATTCCCAACCGTGAGCCGGCTTGCTGGTTTTCGCGACGGCCCCACCGCCGCCACAAGCGCTCGTTCATAACTGCTGCAGACATCCTCCCAGTTGTAGTGGAGGATGGCGCGCTCCCTGTTTGCCTGCCTTGCCTTCACGCGGAGGCCGGCGTCCGACAACATGTGGCGCAGCGCGTCGGCGATGGCCGCCGGATCGGCAGGGACGAGATGCTCCGGGGCGCCGAGGACCTCGCTGTTGTAAGCGGTGCGGCGCGCTACCACCGGTGCTCCACACGCCATGGCCTGCACCAGGGCCGGATTTGTCCCTCCTACACTGTGGCCGTGGAAGTAGACCCCGGCATGTTGCCACAGCGACAGCAGTTTATTGTCGTCGCTGAGGTGGCCAAGCCACGTGACATTCGGATGCCGGGCGCTCAACGTTTTCGCGTCTTCGTCGAAGGAACCGCCGTACCCGCTGGAGCCCACAATGACTACAGGATGTTCGCCGGCTATCTTCTCCACTGCCTGGAAGAACTCCGACACCGTGTTCTCAGGGACGAAGCGGGCCACCATGAGTACGTAGGAGTCCCGTGTGAGGCCCGGGACAACCTCCAAGGGAACCGGAACGTCGCCCCCATATGGAATGAACACGGATTCCCGGCCAAAGTCCACTTTCCAGCGCCGTTGAATTTCGACGGCGTCGCTCACCAAAAGCGTTCCGAAGCGGGCGGTAAGACGGGCTCCGAGCTTGAACACGAGTTTTGCGAAGCCGTTCCATTTGGCACGTTCCCATTCGATTCCGTCAACGTTCACAACGGTAGGTATGCCCCGCAGTTTCAACAGCGGAAGCCAGAACCCGTTCGCCACATTCATCACCAGCGCGACATCCGGCTTCTCTCGAAGGCAGTGCAGAACGGAGGTGAGGCCGAATGACAGGGTGCTCAGTGACTTGCTTTCCAGGCCCGGGGTGGTGGTGGTCCGGACCCGGGGGTCGCGGGCAGCATCATCATCCTTGGTGGAACCTGGCCGGCAATACACATTGACATCCCAGCCTCTGCCGGCGAGAAAGGGTGCGATCTTCCTGACTGCAGTTTCGAATCCGCCGTAGTAGCTCGGATAACCGCGCGTACCAATGACTGCCACAGTTTTGGGCATTTTCATTCTCCTGTATCCCGTGCAAGCCACTCCAGGCATCTTTCCGCTGCCGGCAGCTACGACGCTTTTCGGATTTCCTTGGGGGCGCTTTCATGAACGTCGGTGCTGTCCGGGCTTCCGGAGGATGACGTGTGCGGGGCTGCCAGGTAGGAACCGTAATAGGCGTAGGAATCCACGCCCTTAGTGGGAACGCAGTTGAATATCACGCCGAGGACGGAGGCCTTGACCGTGTGAAGTGTTTTCAGCGACCTTTCCAGTTCGTCGCGCGTGGTTTGTCCGGCCCGGGCCACCACGACGACTCCGTCGGCGGCGCGTGACAGGACAGCCGCATCCGTGACTGGAAGAAGAGGGGGCGCGTCGATGAGCACCGTGGCCCCGGCGGCAAGGGTGGTAAGCAGTTGCTTCATGGCATTCGTGCCGAGCAGTTCGCTTGGGTTGGGCGGGATTGGTCCTGAGCCCAGGATCGAGAGATTCGACAGGACGGTGGGCGCCTGGATGACGTCCACCAGTTTGGCCTGGCCGCTCAGGACATTGGTCACCCCGACTCCTGGGACAAGGTTGAAGGCTCCGGCAATGCGGGGACGGCGGAGGTCTCCATCCACGACGACGACCGGTTCGCCGGTAGCGGCCATTGTCACGGCCAGGTTCCCAGCAACGGTGGACTTGCCCTCGGAGGTCATTGGGCTTGTTACTAGGATGATGCGGGGACGGTGGTCGATGTCGAGGAACCTCAGGTTCGTCCTGAGTGACCGAAGAGCCTCAATAAAGGCGCGGTTCTGTACTTCTGTTCGCTGGAGTTCGTGGCGCTCCGTGCCAAGTACCTTGAGGGTATCGCTGATGTCCGGATCATAGGGGAGCGTCCCGATCACCGGAACTTCGAAGAGGCGCTCGATTTCGCTGGAACTCCGCAGCCTGCGGTCAAGGTGGTGCCGGAGGAGCGCTGTGGCGTACGCGAGGAGCAGACCTGCAGCAGCACCCAACAGGAGCGCCAGCTGGATGTTTGGAGAAATTGGCGCAACGGGACGGGCCGCCTTATCCAGCGGAACCAAGCCCACCGGGAGGGCCGGGGCGGGTGCCTGGCCGGCAGTGACGGAACTTTCGAGTAATTGGACTTGCTTGGCCAATTCGCTGACCCACGCGTCGGCTGTCCGCTGGGCCACGACCGGATCCGGAGAAGTGGCGGTAATGCGGATTTCCGCCGTTTCAACGGGGACGTTGACTGCAATCGTAGGGAGCAGGGCGTCTGCGGTGGTGTTCAGCCCCACCGATGCG
The DNA here is from genome assembly GCF_035621795.1 of Pseudarthrobacter sp. LT1. Taxonomy (NCBI): domain Bacteria; kingdom Bacillati; phylum Actinomycetota; class Actinomycetes; order Micrococcales; family Micrococcaceae; genus Pseudarthrobacter; species Pseudarthrobacter sp. LT1. Next base: position 4,601,905 of record NZ_CP141830.1, on the reverse strand, counting down.
ATGACCTGATCTGCGATCAGGCGTGATTCAGCTATGGACTCGTAGTTCTTGATCTTGGACTTTGCCAGCGCATCCCCCGTCAGGAGTGTATTCACATTCTCTGAACCGACGGTGAGGACCAGCGCACTGGACTCTGCTGCGTATATGCGCGGCTGGAGGGCGCCCCATAGGGTGACCACGGCTGTGACCACAATTGCGATCACCGCAATGGAACGCCAGTAGAGCCTTGCCACCCGGACGTAGCCACGGACCCCCATTCCGGTACCGGAGTCATCGCTGTTGACCTCATGCTTGCCTGTCACGATGTTCGTTCCTTTCCTCTTTCGGAGCGCCTGAAGGCGGGTGAACCCATCGGCCTGGGTGCAAAACTAACGCGGCACTGCTTGCTGCCGGGATGAACCTGTTGGTGCTTTGTGGACTGGCTGGAACAACAGTGTGGAAACTGCGGGCCCCCGCGCCGGGTTTTTCAGGCGAGACCGTCAGGAGAATTTCGTTTTCCATTTGGCAGCGGGCTTAATGAGGGCTTGGTGGGTGAGGACTGCAAGGACCGAACTTGCCGGTATGGCGTACCAACCGACGTTGATGAGTTGGTCCGTTCCGGCGGCGAGCATGATCAGGATCGCCATCGGGTAGTGCCAGATGTACAGCTCGTAACTGATCTTTCCGACGTACACGACGGGGGGAACCGAGAGGACGGTCTTCAAGCCAAATCTGCTCCGGTCACCCGCCACGATGGAAGCAATGATGGCCACTGTCCCGGCGGCAGCTGCTATGTAGGCCAGCGAATTTAGGGAAGGCCGGAATCCGGCGGCAACCACGGCAATGGCGATTACCAGCGCACCGGAATAACCCCACGACGGGGTGAAACGGACATCTGTGTGCTCAGCCAGCCACAAAGCAAAGCTGCATCCAAGGAACAGGCCTCCTGCTCGAAGGAAATAACTCGCGTCCTGTCCGGTCCAGCCCATCATGAGTTGTGCACCGTCCAGGAGAATTCCCAAAGTCAGGGCCACGATCCATTTGCCTGCAACGCGTCGCGAAAAGAGGAGTATCAATGCGAAGGGCCACATGAGGTAGAAGATTTCCTCAATTCCAAGGCTCCATGTTTGGAGCCAGGTGAGGCCGGCTTTACCGAAGAATTGGCCAGCAACGGGCGTCAGGTACGTGGCGGCCAAGGCGACTTCGATGAGGTGCTTGCTGCCCCTCACGAGCAACCCGAAAGGAAGGATTGCTACGATGGCTATGAGCAGTGCGGGATAAAGTCGGACCGCCCTGCGCCAATAGAAGAGGCCTAATCGGATCCGGTGATTCCGTTTCAATTCGGTGAGCAATATCGTCGTGATGAGGAAACCGGATAAAGCGAAAAAAATGTCCACACCGAGGAATCCCGCGAACGTCTGGGGCTGAAGGCCGTGATGTATGAGGACGAGCAGAATGGCAACAGCACGCAGGCCATCGAGGGCGGGGACATACTGCAGTCCCTTCGGATCCGGCAGTTGCTTGGATGGTGTGGTGGCACCCTTCGCTGGCGAATCAACAAGAAGGGCAGCCGAAAACCACGAAAGGGCTGTAGGCATTCGCATCCGTAGTCTCCTTTGGCATGTTGACTGCGTGTAATGGCGGTACCCGGCGTTAGCGGGAGCGCGACGGGCTGAACTTGCGGCCGGTTATGGCTTGGGCAAAGCTGGCCTGGGTTTCAGCCCAGGTGTATTCGCGGTGAGCGGCGGCCCTTGCGGCCCTGGCCGAGCGTTCGGCTGTTCCGGCGGCTGCCACAACGTCACTTAATGCCTTGGCCAGATCAGTCGGGTTGGGTGCGGCCCAGACTGCTTCCGGGTTGGTCAGAACCGAGCGGGCAGAAGAATCATCGTTGAGTACGGGGACGTTTCCGGCCGCAAGCATTTCCGCTGCCACCAGGGTAATGTTCGTAAAGCTCAGCGCCAGCCCGGAAATTGTCCGGTTATAGAGTTCGTTCAACTCTTGAGGGGAAACCCTTCCATGCTGCTGCACGGGAATACCCCAACCAGTCGCGCGCGCACCGTAGACATTGATTTCCTGCCTTGGCTGCATGCGATGAAATTCCTGCAGCGCCAGACGGCCCATATCGTAGCCCCTGCGTTCAGCCTCGGGTTTGGCGAAAAATACGACGCCGGAACGCCCAGCCGTGTTGGTTATCCGATAGGTGCCAACATCACTTCCAAAGGGCAGGACGGTTGACTGGACGCCGACCTCCCGCTTCAGTACCTCCGCCACCATCGGTCCAAGGGCCATTAAGTTGAAGCCGAAGCGATAGCTGTCCTCGGCAAGTGAGTAAAGCGAACCGCGAGGATGGAAGTAGGGCTCGTAATCCTGGATGAAGTAATGGGGTGAAGGGCCTCCGCGGCGGGGGATACGGGCGGCGAGCACATGGGCCGTCTCCCATGAACTGGCCACGCATGCGTCAAGGCCATCCAATCGTCCGGGGACAGGGTGGACATCCGCCAACACGCTGGGCCAGTACTTCCTAATGATGGACCGGTGCCTTTCCATTGCCCCGTCGTTCCGGTTGTATACCAGAATCGTGCAGCGGTGGCCCCGCTCTTCCATCCCCCGCACCATTCGGAAGAAGGTCGTATGGCCTCCGGCACCGGGAATGGGCGGTGTTATGAGCCAACCAATATGCATGGGACCGCTAAAAGACCGGGGCTCTCGCATGCCCATGCCGGTTGAACTGGAAACATCCCCTGCATCCAGCGGGAAATTGAGGGGCTGGAGTCCCAGACGGGCATCCAATTCGCCGTAAAGGCGGCGTATTGCGCGGCGCGATGTATCTGCAATTCCCCTGGCTTTGGCCCGGGCAATAACCTCGTTCACACTGACCCTGGTCACTTTGGCCTCCTTGCCATCGCGTCCTTCAATGCCTTCGCCACATGCTGTTGCTGCTGCCGTGTGATGTGGGGGTAGATCGGGATGGAGAGAATCTGTTGGGCGGCAGCCTCGGCCACAGGGAGACCCGGGCAGGGAAGGCCGGCACGTTTCCAGGCGTTCGTTCGATGAACCGGAACCGGATAATGGACCGCGGTTGCCACGCCTGCCTGGCGCAGGTGATCTGCTACGGCGTCCCGATTCCCCAGCCGGACGACGTAAAGATGCCAAACGTCCGAGTTTCCTGGAGCTGATTTTGGCAGTCGGAGCTCCTCGATGTCCGCCAGGAGTTGCCGGTAGTTCCTGGCTGCTTCGCGGCGCAAGTCGTTCCATGCCGCCAGACGCCGCAACTTGCAGGAGAGTACTGCGGCCTGAAGGGTATCCAGGCGGGAATTGCGGCCCATGATCTCGTGCTTGTACTTGTGTTCACTTCCATGAGCACCAAGTAGCCGTATATGCCGGGCCGCCGCGTCGTCGTCGGTGGTGACAGCCCCGGCGTCTCCGGCGGCTCCCAGGTTCTTGCCCGGATAAAAGCTGGTGGCCGCCAAGTGCCCGAGCGTGCCCGCGGCCCTATCGAACCTGGTGGCACCTTGCGCTTGCGCCGCATCTTCGATGATGACAGCGCCGCATTCTTCCGCTATTGGTTTCAGCCGCTCAACCGGGGCTACCTGCCCGAAGAGGTGCACCGGGATGATGGCAGCTGTCTTGTCAGTTATCAACTTCCGCACCGACTCCGGGTCCAGCAGCAGGTGCTCCTCGTCTACGTCAGCCAGCACGGGCTGCGCACCGGTTCTGAGAACCGCCTCCGCGGTCGCTATGAAAGTATTGGCCGGAAGGATCACTTCCTGGCCTGGTCTAACACCAGCCGCGCTGAGCGCCATTTCCAACGCGTCAGTGCCATTTGCAGAGCCGATGCAGTGCCGCGCGCCGAGAAACTCAGCGTACTGCTGCTCGAACAGCTCCACCTCTTTTCCGCCGACGAACGCAGCCCGCGCCATGATATCCATCAGTTGGGGTTCTAGTTCCTCCCGGATCTCCTCCTGCTGTGCCGGGAGATCAACCAGAGGCACACGGATTTGTGCAGAATGGATCAATTCGAGCTCCTCGGGGTTGTCTGGGAGGTGTTGGTGGTCTCCGGTGCTGTGATCGCATCGACTTCAGGCCAGCCTTCCTGTTCCGCGCCTGCCGTACTCAACTGACTTAGTCGCAGGTACGTCCGCTTGGCGGCCCTGGCGGTCAGAGCCAGGTACAACCCAGCGCCGGCGAGGCAGCCGGAGGCAAGCGCGAGGACCGGCGGGGTAGTCCACTGCGAAGCGAGCCAGCCCAGGGTACCGGCCCCGATAGCCGCGAAAATCGGGATGATGGATGGCACAAGCATCCGCTTGACCGACGTTTTGATAATTCGGGCTACGAGGAAGAAATAGACAGGGAGGACTGCTGCCCAGATCACGATGGCGTGGGCTGCTCCTGCACCGCTGACCCCTGCAAGAGACACGCCCAGCAGAAGGGCTGGGAAGAGGCAGGCCAGCCAAAGCATCTGTACCCAGAACAGTCCTGTTGTGCGGCCACCCCCGACACACAGATCGGCCAGGATCTCCGATACGATGCGGCCCGCTCCAAAGATGCCGAGTCCGACCATGGCGGCCGCAGCACCTTGCCAGGTACTGCCGTAAAGCACCTGTACAAGTGGACTTGCCAGTCCCACCAGCAGCGCGGATATCGGCATGGCCAGGTATGCGGCCAACCCGAGGACATCCGGTGCCGCCCGATCGAGAAGTCCGGCTTTATGCAAGCGGCCGAAAGTAGGTAATGCGACCGTGCGGATCATGGCAGTAATTAAGCTGCTCGGCAGGTTGGCCAGGCTGAATGCCAGAAGGTAGACACCCAGCTGGGCAGGACCCAACTGCCGGCCCACGATGACGTAGTCCAAATTCAAGGTGGCGAAGACAACGAGGTTCGCCAGCGCCAACGGCATCCCGAGCCGGAGGACATAGCCTGCAGCACGCCGGTCAAAGCCCGGACGGAAACGGACCGGCGTAATTATCCAATATCCGGCCGTGGTCAGTAACTGCCCGGCTACACGTGACCAGACAAGGGCGTAGGCTCCTAGACCGTCCTTCGCCAAAGGGACCGCCACTGCAAGAGTCAATACAGCCCCCGCGAGTTCCACGAACGCCCTCGGTCGCTGAAGGTAGTCGCGCCAGACCAAGGCCGCGGGCACACCTGAGCACCCTGACAGAAGAATGGTGACTGAGAGGATTTGAATGACGCCTGAAGCGTCAGGATCTCCAAGGACCGCGGCCAGGGGCGGCGCAAAGAGCATCACGGATCCCGTGATCACCGCGCTTGTTGCCACTCCCAAAGTAAGGATTGTGGGTGCGATTTCACGCGGATCACGATCGGCGCGTGCCAGTGCTGCCGTGGCCCCCAGTTCGGTCACATTGACTGCAATGGTCTGGATAACCTGTGCCACAGCCAGGGCGCCAAAGTGCTCGGGGGCCAATATCCGGGCCAGGATAAGCATTGTAAGGAATTGCAGTGCCCTGCCGGCCACCACCCCGGCTGCGCCCCAGGCAAGCCCTCCCTTCAATTTTGCCTTGACCGCTTGGACCGGAGCCGCCTTAGCCTCTTCCCGAGTCATGAGATTCCGACTTTGCGCCAGGCGACCCAACGTGCGCGGTTCAGTTGGTGCCGGTAGCTTTCCATGAAGGTCTGGAAGTTTGTGGGCGCTGCTCCACTAACGGCCCGCCGGAGGCGGTGGCTGAGTGCACGGCCGCGGAGGGTGCCGGCTGCGCCAGGGTAAGCAGCCTTGGCCACCTCCAAGAGCTCGAGGGATGCACCAGTTGATCCGCCGCTGTCCAGATTCCGCTCGGCCAGCAGGAGAGCTTCCCTGCAGATTCCCCGCCTGGCGAGCTCAAACAAGTTGCCTCCGTTCGGCAATTGAGGGGCCACCTCCGCTGTGGCCAGCACACGGAACGCAGCAAGCCTGTGCTCCAGATCGATCTGAAGGGTGCTGTAGCTGGTGAGGTGCATGTTCTTTTCGTGGATTCGGTAGTACGCCTGGGATGGACCGTTGATTCTTCCCACATCCCACCCGGCCGCAGTTCTGAGCCAGTACTCAAGATCGGCCGAGTGCGGAAGATCCTTGTTGTAGAAGCCCACTTGCCGCATAGCCGAGGTTCGCATCACTACTTCCGGCGAAAAGATGAAGTTCCTCCCCCGCAGACAGGACCACAGGAGCCACTCTTTGCCCGGCCAGACAGTCCAGTAGTTGGGCTGCGCGCCGTCTTGCTCCCAGGAGGGCTTGGGGTCCCCCCGAAATTCGGATGGCAGGCCATAAACCAGGCCTACTCGGGGATAGGCCCTCATAAGGTCGGTGGCCCTGGACAAAGCGCCAGGAGCAACGATGTCGTCTGCTGAAACGAGCGTTACAAATTCCGTTTCCACCCTCGCGAGACCATCGTTGTAAGTGGCGATGTGGCCAATGTTCTTCTCGTGGGCCACCACTGCGATCCTTGAGTCCCCCTTGGCGAGGGCGTGGGCCACCGCCACGGACCCATCGGGTGAGGCATCGTCGACAATGATGACCCTTGGTGAAACACGCTTCTGCGCCAATACGCTTTGCACAACCTGTGGGAGATAAGCTCCGTAGTTGTAGCAGGGAATGACGACAGTGACAGCTGCTGCATCTGCAGCTTCCCGCGCCCGGACGATCCTCATGACATCCCCCCAATCCGGAAGCTTTCCCCATCAATCTCGTGGGCCGGCACCCCAACCCACGTCTGCCCGTCTGGGACGTTGCTCAAAACTGCCGCCCCCATTCCCACCGTGGCGTAAGCCCCCACCGATGTTCGCTCGCGAACGCTGGCGTTCATGCCCAGGTAGGCCGCCCGGCCAATCCGGACACCGCCGCCCAGCGACACACCCGCAGCGAACGTCGCGAAGTCCGCCACGTCGTCGTCGTGCGTAAACGTCACTGAAGGCATCGCCACCACGTGCGAACCCAGCGTCACCGAGGCGGTGAGCGTAACGTTCCGGAGCAAAATACTGCCCCTGCCCACCCGGCATCCCTCCGGGTACTGGACCGAAGGGTCGACGGCGGTGGCGTAGCGGGCCTCTGTAAGGCCCAGTGACGTCAAGCGCTCCACCACGGACTCGCGCGCCCTGCCAGACCCGATGCACACCAGCACGAACGCGTGGGTGTACTTGGCAGCGTCATCGATGGTCCCCAGTACGGGCGCCCCGTCCACGGTCACGCCCGCCATTTCCTTGTCGTCATCAAGCAGGCCGACGACGTCGTACTGGCCGCTGCTGCGCACCATCGCCAGGACTTCGCGGGCCAGGCCGCTGGCAGCTATCAGGATCAGCTCACTCATGTGCGCGTCCCTGCGGCCGAAGCCCGGATGGTACTGATGATCCTGACCAGGCCGTCGTCGTCCAGCTCGTGGTACACCGGCAGGATCAAAGTCCTGTCGTTGAGCCGTTCCGTGTGCTGGAGCAGGGTTCCACCGGAGTCACGCCACCGGTAGGCGGGCTGGCGGTGCGCCGCCATGATGCCCCTGCGCGCCGAGATCCCTGCTTCCGCCAGCTTTTGCAGGAGCCCGTCCCGGCTGGTTCCAAAGCTGGGCAGGACTTCCACCCAGAACGACTGGAAGTTGGTGGTGCCGTAAGGAGGATCCGACACCAGCCGCAGGCCCGGCACCCTCGAGAGGCCGGCAACATACTGCGCGGCGATGTCCCGCCGCCGTGCCAGCACTTCCGGCAGCCGGCCCAGCTGGACCAGTCCGACGGCGGCCTGCAGGTCCGTCATCCGGTAATTGAACCCGACCTCGAGGTAGGACTCCGCCGGGGCGAGCAGTGAACCGTGCCGGTCCGTCGCGGATACGCTCATTGAATGCTCGCGCAATGTCCTGGCCCTGGCCGCCCAGTCAGCCCGGTTGGTGGTGAGCATGCCGCCTTCACCGGTGGTCAGGATCTTGCGCGGGTGGAAGGACCATACGGCAACATCCGCGCCCGCACCCACCGGCCGTCCCTTGTAGGTGGATCCGACGGCACATGCTGCATCTTCAATCACGGTGATTTCGTGCCGGTCGCACAGCTCGCGGATGGGGTCGATGTCCAGCGGCACACCGCCCTGGTCAACCACGATCACGGCACGGGTGTCCAAAGTGAGCGCAGCGTGGATGGTTTCCGCGGTCACGTTTCCGGTGGCCGCGTCCACATCGCAGAACACCGGGCGCGCCCCAACGTATGTCACGGCGTTCGCGGTAGCGATGAACGACAGAGACGGCACAACCACGTCGTCCCCGGGCCCGATTCCCGCAACGACCAACGCCAGGTGCAAGGCCGTGGTGCAGCTGGACGTGGCAACCGCGTGGCGGACTCCCTGGAATTCGGCGAAGCGCGACTCAAATTCCTTGACCTTGGGTCCCTGCGCCACCCAGCCGGACGCCACTACCTCAGCCAAAGCCCGGGCTTCCTCCTCACCGAGCCAGGGCTTCATGACGTTGATCCGGGCAAGAACGGGTTCAGCAGTCATCACGCACCAACCTTCCGTGCTGCGGCAATCTCATCGCGCAGTGGCAGCCACCAGTTGACGAGTTGCCGCAGTCCCTCTTCGAGTTCCACCTCGGCCTTGAAGCCAAGGTCGTGGGCGGCCGCGGAGGTGTCAGCCAGGCGACGCACCACGCCGTTCACTTGGCGCGCGGGCCCATGCTCCACGGTGAGGCTGGAGCCCATAACCCGCAGGAGTGCCTGCGCCATCTCCAGCAGGCTGGTTTCCGTACCGCTGGCCACGTTGTAGGTCCCTTCAACGACGTCACTGCCGGCAGCCAGCACGTTTGCGCGGGCGACGTCAGCGGTGTGGATGAAGTCCATGGTCTGGAGGCCGTCACCAAAGATCAGCGGCGGCTCCCCGTCCATGATCCGCTCCATCCAGCGCACCAGGACCTCGGTGTACAGGCCGTGGACGTCCATCCGGGGCCCGTACACGTTGAAGTAGCGGAGCATCACATAGTCGAGGCCGGTCATGGCCCGGAAGCTCCTGGCCATGCCTTCGTTGAAGGACTTGGCTGCCCCGTAGAAGGTGTCATTGTTCGCATGATGGTGCCGTTCCGTGGTGGGGAACTCTTCAGCCATCCCGTACACGGAGGCGCTGGACGCCGCCACGATCTTGGCTACCTTGTGCTCCGCGGCCGCTTCCAGGACATTGAAGCTTCCGTCCACCAGGACCTCCAGGGCCAGCCGGGGCTCCTCGGCACACTGGGTGATGCGGATGGCCGCCTGGTGGAACACCAGGTCCTTGCCGCGGGTAAGGTCATGCACCAGGTCCCGGTCCTGGATGTTGCCCTGTACCAGCTCAACCTGCCCGGATGCCAGGGCGCCGACCAGGTTGTCCAGCCTGCCGCGAACCAGGTTGTCAAGCACATCGATGCGGCCCACACCGGCATCCAGGAGGGCGTCCACCAGAGTGGATCCGATGGTGCCCGCCCCGCCGGTGACCAGGACGCTGGCCCCCTCCAAGGCCCTCACCGTGCTCCCTCCATTTCGGTGCCGGTTCCGGCCATAGCGGATCCCGCCACTGGGGCAGCCTGGCCGTCCATCGCCAGGCTGCGGGTGACGGCCTCAAGGACCGACAGAACCCGGAGCCCGGATGTGCCGCCTGTTCTCGCTTCCTGGCCGCTGCGGATGCAGGATGCCAGTTCCTGTACCACCAGGCTGAGGGCCTCCCGTTCCGGAAGCGCGGGGGACCAGGTATCACCCAGGCGGTAGGAAACTGCTGTTGATGCCTTCTCGCCGACGGATTTCGGCTGCCGGTCCAGGCTTACGCCGCGGTCGTAGACGCTAAGCCGCTGCTGGGGGTTCAGGTCGTCCCACACCAGGGTCCGCAGGGAACCACCAATCACCATTTGGCGGATTTTCGTCGGGCTCAGCCAGTTCACATGTACGTGGGCCGTGGCATCGTTGGGAAGCCGGAAGTTCAGGTGTCCCACGCAGTCCCGCCCTGTTCCCAGTGGATCTGCTCCGAAGGCGGACACTTCGGCCGGATTCAGTCCACCCGGGAGGACAAAGTCCAGGATGGCAAGATCATGCGGAGCAAGGTCCCAAAAGACGTCCACGTCAGGTTGGACGAGCCCCAGGTTGATCCGGGTGGAATCCACGAACAGGATCTCCCCGAGGGATCCAGATTGCACCAGTTCCTGCATCTTCAGGACGGCTGGCGTGTAGCAATAGGTGTGGTCCGCCATCAGCACCAGACCGTTCGCCTGGGCCTCGGCCACCATCTCGAGCCCGTGTTCCCTGTTGTCCGCCAGCGGCTTTTCCACGAGGACGTGCTTCCCGGCCCGCAGCGCCGTCATGACCGCCCCGTGGTGGGTGCGCGCGGGGGTGGCAATGGCCACCGCATCCACATCGCAAAAGTCCAGCAGCTCGTCCATGGACTCCACACAGGGGATATCCCCGAGCGTGGCTGCGAGTTTCCGCGCCCGTTCGAGGTCCAGGTCGCAAATGGCCACCAAGTCCCAGTCGGGGCTGCTCTGGAGGTTGCGGGCCAGGTTTGGTCCCCAGTAGCCGGCACCGACGACGGCGATACGGAGTTTTCGCGCTGGCCGCGGCTGGGCAGGGGCGTGAGTTTGGTTGGCGAATGATCTCATGTGATTTTCTTCCCGTTTTGTGGATGAGCTAGTAAGCGCCGGATGGCCTGATGACGGCCCGGAGCGTCCTCCAGAGAATCAGAAGGTCACCTGCAAGGGACCAGTTTTCGACGTAGTAGAGATCCAGCCGGACCGCTTCCTCCCAAGGGAGGTCCGAGCGGCCGTTGATCTGCCAGAGTCCGGTGATGCCAGGCTTGATCAAGAGCCGGCGGTGGGTGTGGCGTTCATAGCCACTGACTTCGCGGTCCAGCGGGGGCCGCGGCCCCACCATGCTCATATCGCCCAGCACCACGTTCCAAAGCTGGGGAAGCTCGTCCAGCGAATACTTGCGCATCCAGCGTCCGCAGCGGGTGACCCTGGGATCGTCTTTCACCTTGAAGAGCACCCCGGCCCCCTGGTTCTGCTGGTTCAGCGCAGCCAGCCTCGCCTCGGCGTCGACCACCATGGAACGGAACTTGAACATTCCGAAGACCTGGCCGTCCTTGCCGATCCGGTCCTGCCGGAAGAAGATGGGGCCCGGGCTGTCCAGCCGGACGATCGCCGCGAGTGCCAGGAGCACCGGGGAGAGGACCAGGAGGGCGGCCAGCGCGGCAATGACATCCATGACGCGCTTCAAGGCATGCTTTGCGCCGCCGTACTGCGGAATGTCCACGTGCATGAGGGGCAGGCCCTCCACCGGCCGCCAGTGGATCCGGGGGCCGGCAACGTTGGTCAATGTGGCCGCCAGGATCAGCTCGGTGGAGGACTCCTCGAGTTTCCACCCCAGCTCCCGGATGAACTTGTTTCCGCCCGGCATGGGCCCGGCAATAATGACAGAGTCCGCGTCAACCAGGCGTACGGTCCGGGCGATGTCATCCGTTGACGACAGCACAGGAACGGTGCGGCCGTCCACCCGAAGGCCGGCTCCCCGGCGTGCCCCCGGGAGGCAGGCGCCCAGGATTTCATACACCGCTCCCGACTTCCGCGATACCTGCTGTATGACGTACCTGACGTCCTCCGGTTCGCCGACCACAACAGTCCGTGAGAGGTGCCTGCCCCGCAATTTCTCCCCGGCCAGCCGCCTGCGGAAAGCCCAGCGGTTGGCCGTCAGGGCCGCCAAACCGAGGGGCAGTGAAACCGTGACGAACGCGGTGGCTCCGTGGACGGAGAAAACCACCGCGGCGAGGGCCATCAGGCCAAAGATGCGCAGGGTGGCCGATGCCACCCGCTTGTATTCGTCGGCGCCGATGCCAAGCACCTTGGGGTCCCTGGTGTGGTAGGCCTCCAGGGCGCCCAGCCAGATGACGGTCAGTGCTGCCGCCGCAACTGCTGCCCCGCCGTCTCGGGGCCCAACCGGTGCGAACCCGGCTTCCGAGAGGGTGAAACCGGTGTAAACGGCTACCGTCACCATAAGGGCGTCTGCACCCCGGAGAAGGTTGACATGCTTGGAGATCCAGGCTGCCGTCGCCTTCCGGGTCCGGGCTTTCGCGCCGTGGAAAGCGGGCACCTGCGGAAGCGGCAGCGGGGTCCCTGCAGTCTCCGCCGCCACCACTTGCTGTGCTGAAGCCCGGGGCGCAACCGCGGGGGTGGTGCGCCAGTCAAACGCAGGCCGGGATTTAGCCACTGGTGCTTCTGCCATGGGTGCCCCTTTCCGGCTTGGCCGCCTATCCTTTGGGATGAAGCAAAACTAGCCTCGGACTGGCGCCTTTGAGCGGGATCGCCAAGGCGTTTGTGGCTCCCGCGGAGGAAGGATGTGGATACTGCGGGGACCTGCAGATTGCAGGACTTTTGGCCTATAGGACGGGCAGGACGTAAGGCTCGGCGGCCGTGGTGGATCCCTTGCCCGCGGCGAGGGCGGTCAGCTGCGCCCGGGACTCAACGCCAAGCTTGCGGTAAATGGCAGTGAGGCGCACTTCGACCGTGCGCACGGATACGTACAAGGTAGCGGCGATTTCCTTGTTGCGCATGCCCCGCGCCACCATCTTGGCCAGTGCCCGCTCATGGTCAGCGAGTAACAGCATGGCTGGGTTGCCCTGCATGCGGACAGGCTCCATGCGTTCATCCAGCAGAAGGGCATCCACATGCTGCGTCCATGCATCCGCACCCGCCTCGTCGAACATCACCTTGGCGCGGAGGAATGTATCCCTCGCGTCGCGGAGCCTGCCAAACGCGTGCAGTCGCTCCGCGTAGCACATAAGGGTCCTTGCCCTTTCGAGCGTATGCCCGTTCCTGCCTTCGAGTGCCTGGTTGAAAAGCTGCAGCGACTGTTCGCCGTCCGCAAGCAGGGCACGGCTCCGGGCAACAGCCATCATTAGCCACGGGGACCGCAGCCCGACCGAACGGCTCTCGAGGCGCAGCAGCGCCTGCGTGGCCTCGTGGTGCCGGCCCAGGCGGATCAGTACCTCCACCAGGTCCGCTTCGCAGCGCAGGAGGGTGGGGTTGCTAAACCGCGTGCCGATTTCCGCGGCCCGGGACAACTGGGCAACAGACTCGGCCAGGTCGCCGCGCAACAGTGCGAAGTGGCCTTGGCAAGCCGCAAGCTGTGCCGTAATGGCAGGGTGGCTGTCCGCGCCTACATAGCGGAGCGCCTCGATTGCATAGGAACGGGCCTGTGCATCGTCGCCAAGAGAATGCGCCCGCCACACCCGGAAGAGGTGCCGCATTCCACGGTGGTACTTGAGTTCGGGTTCGGAAACCTCAAGTTCGTCGATCAGCCGAACGGCAGCGCGCACGTTACCGGCGCGGATCGCGTTGTCCACAGCCATGAATGATGCGGTTTTCTGCCAGTTAACATGGCCTGGTTCGTCCGCGCTGTTGAGCAAGGCAAAGGTTTCGTGGGCGCCTTCATAGTGTTCGGCATAAGTGAGGGCCCGGCCGTGCATCAAAAGGCCGGCTATCCGGGCGGTGCCCGTGTGTTCCTGCTTGCGGCCAAGATTGGCCGTGTCACCGCCGATGGACTCAATCAGCAGCTTGGCGCGTTCGGCGATACCCAGGCACTGCGCGGATGCTGACCCGCGGAATGCGTTGCTGTGGCGCAGGAGTTCGGAGGCGTCCTGCAATTCCCACCGCTCTGCGTAGTAGAGGGCGCCAATGGCCAGCAGGCTTGCGGCGTATGCCGGGTCATGCTGACCGAATTCCTTCACAAGCCGGAGCACCATGCTGGCACGCACGGCAGCTCCCTGGGCGAATTGGATTTCGAAAGACAGGCCAGTCAACCGCAGGATCAAGGCAGGATTGCGGGTAACCCGCTGTGCCCACTCCAGGTAGCGGCGTGCATACACGAACTCACCCCGGTTGAACAGCAGTTCAGCCGCGGTGGTCAGGCGCGCCGCCGTTTCCGCTTCCCAAGGGTTGATGGTCAGTGCGCGCTCAATGTACTCGATCGCAAAACTCACTTCACCACCGCGGACCAGGTCAACGGCGTGCCGCAGCAGCTGGAACGGGGTTTGCCGTTCCAGGGCGGTAAAGCTTAGGTGCCACCTGCGGGCGTAAGGGTCCGTGTCGCTGGCTGCTTCCGCAAGGGCCCGGTGGTTGGCTGTCCGTACGGCCGGCGTCATTGCCGTGAAAACATGTCCCCGTAGCAGCTGGTCTCCAATCCCCAGATGGGGGCCCGTTCGGTTCACCAAGCCGGCAGCCAGCAGCTCGTCGACGCTCGTCCACACTTCGCGGTCGATCTTCTCGATCGTAGTGATGTCACTCCGGTAGGAAAGTGCCAGTAGACCCAGGACGTTGCGGGCGCCAGGGGTCAGTGCGCCCACGGCCGACGCGTACTCCGCATCAAAGCTGCCGCCGGAGGGCAGCGGGACGGGCAGTGCGTACTTGCCCTCTGCATGCCTCTCCAGCAACCGGTTGTAAACGTCGACGGCGGCAAGCGGGTTTCCACCGGTGGCTGCGGCAACCGCGTGCGCAGCCGCCGTCGTGGTCCTCTTTGTCGGCGTGCTCTCCAGCATCCGTACAGTGTCGCTGTAGCTCAGGGGCTCAAGGCGCAAGGCAGAAAGGCCGCTAAAGGCGCTTTCCGTGAGGTCCTCCCGCACGCCGACAAACAGGACGATGTCGGTGCCCGATAAACGTCTGGCAATGAAGCCAATGACAGCCTGGCTGCTGGGATCGAGCTGGTCGGCGTCGTCGAGCACGATAACGGTGCGTGATGAGGAGCGCTGGTGCAGGCCGTTGAGCAGGGTGCTGGCCACTGCCGGCACGCTCATGGCGCCGGTGGCGTCCCGCATTAGCTCGTCCGCGATGCGGTTCAGGACGGGATCATCCATGTCGTTTAGAAGCGCGGTCAAACCCGATAATGGCCAGTCCGATTCGGCAGCACTGGCCGCCAAATACACAGTGCGGTAATCGGAGAGTGTGGGTATCACCGACAGCAGGGCGGTCTTCCCTGCCCCCTTGCGCCCAATTACTGTCAGGGCTGCTTCTTTGGGCCCACGGATTACGGAATGAATTCGATCAAGTTCTTTAGTGCGGCCCATAAGCGTCATGACGTTCCCCATTCATTGAAGAAGGAGACCGCTTCCCGCATACCGATTGCACATCCCGGCGCCCCGCTCCCCAGCGCGGGCCTCAGCTTATACACAGCGAATATAGCGCCCATCTAAACAACGGCACCACCGGGTTACCGCTGGATTTCATCAAGATTGGACCCTGCACTTGCTCAAGATTTCAATTCCGAGGTTCACCGCCGTGATTGAGGTCAAAGGTCCCTCGTCATTACAAAACTCCGCCGACTATGCTCTGTTTCGACGCGGCTGGGCCCGCGCGGGCCTTACCGCCTGCCAGGGGGCAGCCCGGCCCAGATTCCGCGTTGTGCACTTCACGGCAGCGGCTACCCGAGGATGGGGCAGGGGCAGCGCTGGGTGCTGGACGTCGTGGCCGGCCTCGACTCGACTTCGCTGTGGCCTTGGGCGACTTCTCCTAAAAGCCAAGCGACGAAAAGGACTTTTGCCTGATGACATTGAAATTGAATAGGAATCGGCTCCGGTCCGCCACGCCGGCGGCCCGGAGCCAATCCCTGTTCAGTTATTCATTCAGTTGTCTATTCAGTTGTGGGTTCCACTAGGCCGCCGGCTTGAGGGCGGCCCGCCAGGCGGCCACAGCCCGTGCGGCACTCAGGGTCCACGTGGCCGTTCCGCTGGCCCCCGCCGTCGCCTGCGGTTTGTCCGCCTGCTCGGCGATCTGCCCGGCGGCTGCCTCCCAGCGTTCGGTCCAGCCCGACGGGGCGGTGACCACGGGTGCACTGCAGTCGCAGGCCACCCCGCCAATCAGCATCGCGCCGTTGCTGGCCGTGGTGATGCTGCCCACCGTGATGCTGGTGGCCGAGTAGCTGGTGTCAGCGGCGGTCACCACCGGGCTGTCCAGGGGCGTGGCGTTGTTGACGCCGCGGTAGGAGGTGATGCCGCCACCCCACTTGGCCGCCGAACTGAGCGCCCAGCTGTACGTTCCCGGATCCGAGGCACCCACCACCTTGTAGTACGCGAACGCCCGTGCACCGGAGGTCGAGGTGCTGTTGATGGATTTCGCATTGACCATTGCCGTCCAGCCGGCAGGGGCGGTCAGGTTCGGGTTGAGATCCGTGGTGATGGAGGCGACCAGGACGTCACCCGCCGCGGTACCGGCAGGAACCGTCAATGACGCAGTGGTCACGGCAGTCCCGGAGTTGGAGGTGCTGGAATTCACCACGGTAATGCCGCCTGTTGCCGGCGGTGGTGCCGAGCCGACGGTGATAGTGGCCGTCGCCGACGATGATCCCGCGGCATTGGTCGCCGTGAGTTTGGCGGTGTAGGTCCCGGCCGTCGTGAATGAGTGGCTGGGGTTCTGTGCTGTGGACGTTCCGCCGTCGCCGAAGGTCCATGCCCACGAGGTGGGTGCGTTGGTGGACGTATCAGTGAAGGTCACATTCAGCGGCGCGGCACCCGACGTCGGGCTGGCGGTGAACGACGCCACGGGAGCCTGGGCCGCGGGCGGCGGGGTGCCGCCGAGCGACCGGTCCGAGAACCAGTAGCGCTTCGCCACATTGTCGCTGGCCATGACCACCAGTCCGGTGGTGTTGTTCACGCTCTGCTTGCTGGTGGTCACGTCATTGATGTTCGACGACGACGCTGCCTGCATGATGGGCGTGCCGCGGCCGGAACCGAAGACGGGATTGTCCATGGACGCGGTCTTCTCATAGATGCTCCCCGCGACGCCGGAGTAGGCACAGCCGGAAACTGAGGTTGGCGGAGCCGTGTGGAACGCCCGCACCAGGTTGTTCTGGGTATCCAGGATAATTTGCGGCCGCGAGACGCAGTCGCCGGTCTTGGCAATCGTGGACTGCGTGAATGCTCCGGTACCGGGCTTGAAGACCAGGAGGATCAGCTGCGGCAGCGTCTTGTCACTGGAAATGTCATTCAGGCTCGTCTTGACCGCCGCGAAGACCCGGCCGCTGGTGTCCGCCTGCAGCGTCTTGAGGTTCATGTGGTCATCGGACTGGCCGTTGCCGCGCAGGGCCGGCTGCAGTTTCCAGGAGGAGTTGGCAGCATCTGAATCCTTGTGCGTGGCCCACCAGACGGTGTCGGACTTGTGATCACTCCACATGACACCCACCTGCCCGTTGCCGAAGGCCACCACCGCGGAGATGTCATCCGGAGCGGGGTTCGGGTTGCTGACGGGAAGGACGAAGGGCGTCCCCCAGGAGGCGCCGCTGTTGGTGGCGGCGTTCATGTACACGGTGTTGGTGTATCCCGACGTCGAATTCCCGGCAACCTGGGTCCAGGTCGCCCAGACCCGGCCGGTGGTGTCCTTGTCGATCGTCATCGATTCACTGGAATTGTTGGTGATGGTGGTGGGGAAACCGCTGTCGAGCGTGTACTTGCCGCCGGCGTAGCTGTACCGGTAGAGCTTGGCCGGGGATTTGGATAGTGACGGCTTGGGTGTTCCATCGCCGGTGATGGTCACCACGTGGGAGGCAATGTAGAGGTGGGACCCGTCCCACATTGTGTCCGCCAGGGTGCTTCCCCTGGTGTCATTGACCACCCCGGTGTCCACCCAGCTGTTGGAGGCCCGGTCCAGCCGGTAGATGCTCCATCCGGTGCCGGACTTCCACATGTCGGCCCACCACGATCCGTCATTCCACCACAGCTTGCTTTGCGGCTTGTCCGACGTCGGCGGATTGGACACCCCTGAATAGGCAATGCTCTGGGTGCCATAGACGGGATCCGCTACGGCCGTACCGGGCAAGCCGAGGATGGAGGCCGCCAGAACCATTGCAACGGCAAGGGCCTCACCTGTCCGGCTGAAAAAGTGTCTGCGTCTGAGCTTCATAAGGGAACTCCTGGGGCATAGGAAGAATTCGGGGAACGTCCGCCCGTTTGGCCCAGTCACAAAGAGCTCTCAGCCCCCAAGTACCGAGAAGCGTATGCCCGGACAGGAGCTGGGGCAATGCAAGTGCCATACCTAAATAGGGGTTTCTACCATCCCCCTACCTAATGTTTTCCCGGCACCCGGTTCCCCCTATACCTAATCTTTTTGGCCTCCCCCGAGCCCTTTACTTGCCTAACAGGGGGTGAACCCCAGGTAAAAAGTGAGTACCTACTACTCGTGATACCCGCATTAGGTAGGGGGTAGTCTTCCTGAACGGCCAGAGGATTGGCGACGGTTTGCTGGGGGGTCAGCGACCAGACCATGACCGGATGAAGCGTTAGTGCCACCGCCAGAACGGCCGGCGGCCTTGTCAAGAATCCGAACTGTCATGAAGTGGTGAGGCAATTGTCGATTTCCCCCCAACTTCCAGCTCTCTTTTCCGAGCCGGGACATTTATTTCCACAAGCCTCAATCAGCGTGGTCATTCCCACCCTGAACGAGGAAAAGAACCTCCCCTGGGTTCTCCGCCGGATGCCCTCCTACGTCGATGAGGTGATCATCGTCGACGGCCGCTCGCAGGACAAGACTGTTGAAGTGGCCAAGGCCCTGCGCCCGGACGTGGTGGTGGTCAATGAAACACGCAAGGGGAAGGGTGTGGCTCTCCGCGCCGGCTTCAACGCCGCCAAGGGTGACATCATCGTGATGCTGGACGCGGACGGGAGCATGGACCCCCAGGAGATTGGGTGGTTCGTTGCACCCCTCCAGCACGATTTTGATTTCGTGAAGGGCTCCCGGCACGTCACCGGCGGCGGGTCGGAAGACCTGACCCGGCTGCGGAAGGCCGGCAACCGGGCGCTGACCGGACTCGCGAATGCTGTACTGCACAGCAACTACTCGGATCTCTGCTACGGGTACATCGCCTTCCGCCGGGAATGCCTGCAGGTGCTGGAGCTGCAGTCGGACGGCTTCGAGATCGAGACGGAACTTATTGTCCGGGCTGCCAAGGGCGGGTTGAGGATTGCCGAAGTTCCAAGCCTTGAGCTGGACCGGATTTCGGGAGCATCAAACCTGCAAACGTTCCGTGACGGGTGGCGCGTACTGCACACGCTGGCACGGGAATGCACGCTGTGGGAGGCACCCACGGCAGGTGCCCGCCCGGAAGCGCTCCGCCGGGTGAAGTACACCTACTCCAACGTCCACTTCCCGCGGCTTCCGGTGGATCCGCACAGCGTCCTCACCCCGGCCGTGAAACAGCAGGACACCCTCGTTGCGGCGGTGAGCCAGCATGCTTGACCGCATCAAGCCACTGTCCGTGTCAGTGGTGATCTGCGCGTATACCTCCGAGCGGTGGGGCATGCTGCTCGACGTCATCGAATCGGTCCGCAACCAGACGCTTGCCCCGGACCAGGTGCTGGTGGTCATCGACCACAACGAGGACCTCTACGAGCGGCTCATCGAGATCGTCGATGACGTCACGGTGGTTGAGAGCGCCGGCCTTCCCGGATTGTCCGGGGCCCGCAACACGGGCGTCGGGCTCGCCGAATCGGACATCGTCGCCTTCCTTGATGACGACGCCGAGGCGGCGCCGGATTGGCTCGAACGCCTGGTTGCGCTGTACGACGATCCGGATGTCCTGGGGGTGGGCGGCAAGGTGGTCCCGCTGTGGGAATCCGGCCGGCCGGGCTACTTCGCGGAGGAACTGGACTGGATCGTGGGGTGCAGCCACCGCGGCCTGCCCCGCGTCGCTTCGGAAGTCCGCAATGTGATCGGCGCCAACATGTCCTTCCGGCTTGAGGTGCTGCGCCAGGTGGGCGGCTTCAACCAGTCGCTGGGCCGCAAAGGCACGCTGCCGCTGGGATGTGAGGAGACCGAAATCTGCATCCGCTCCCGGATGGGCTTGCCGGGTTCGCGCATTGTCTATGAACCCGCGGCGCTGGTACACCACCACGTTCCCGCATCCCGCGGGACGTGGCGCTACATGATGTCCAGGTCCTGGGCTGAGGGATTGTCCAAAGCCCAGGTCAGCCAGCTGGTGGGCCACAAACGGGCGCTGGGCCCGGAACGCCGCTATGTCCGCAGCGTGCTCCCACGCGCAGTGTTCACCGGCCTGAAGTCGTGGGGGCGCGATGGCAGTCCCGACGGGCTGGGCCGTGCCGGCGCGGTCATTGCGGTCCTGGCCTGCACCGCAGCCGGGTACTTCCAGGGGCGCCGGCTTCAGCATTGGACGGGCCCGGAGGAAGAGGACGTGGTCCTGGTCCCGGCCGGCGCACAGTGGAGGGAAGTGCAATGAGCGAAGGTGCCGGCCAAGTGCTTGAGGATCTCCAGGGCGAGGCGCTGATCCTGGTGCCCGCCATGGAGTCGCTGTTGCCGCCGGCCTGGCCGGGGGCGCGGTGGATCGGGTCGGTGGACCTGGAGGACCTCGCGGACTGTTCGCGCTTTGAACTGGAGAACCATGCTGGATACGAGCGGGCACGGCTGCTGGTGCGTGCGTCGGGGGCTGTGCGGGGATTTGTCGACGTGCCGTCGCCGGCGGGAATCGTGGATCGGACTGTCTTCGAGGACGCCCTGGCGGCCCTGCCGCCAGTCGCATCGTTCCCGCCGGCGGTGACCACCCCGCACATCACGGTGGTGGTGTGCACCAGGGACCGCACCCTGCAGTTACGGGGTGCGCTGCTGACCATCCTTGCCCTGGACTACCCGCACTTTGACGTGGTGGTGGTGGACAACGCCCCCGCCACGCAGGCCACTGAAGAACTGGTCCGGCGCGAGTTCAGGGACCAGCGGGTGCGGCTGGTAACCGAACCCGTTCCAGGCCTCTCCCATGCCAGGAACACCGGCCTTCGGCACGCCAGGGGAGACCTCGTGGCCTTCACCGATGATGACGTGGTGGTGGACAGGTCCTGGCTGCGGGAGATCGCCGCGGCATTCGAAGCCGTTCCCGGGGCTGCCTGCGTGACGGGGCTGGTTCCCGCGGGAGAGCTCCGCACGCCCACCCAGGGCTACTTCGATTCGAAGGTCAGCTGGTCACGGAGCCTGGTTCCGCAGGTCTACTCGCTCGCCAACCCGCCCGCCGCGCTCCCCAAGTTCCCCTTCAGCCCCGGAGCTTTCGGAACGGGGGCCAATTTTGCCCTCAGGCGCCAGCCGGCACTTCGCCTTGGCGGGTTCGATCCCGCCCTGGGGGTGGGAACTCCTACGGGCGGCGGGGAAGACATCGACATGTTCACCCGGGTCATCCTGGCGGGGCACGCTTTGGTGGTCCAGCCGGCCGCTATTGTCTGGCACCGCCACCGGGACGGGCTTGAAGACCTGCGGGTACAGGCGCGGGGCTACGGCAACGGACTTGGGGCCTGGATGACAAAGGTGATGATGGACCCCCGTACCGCGAGGCTGGCCCTTGCCAGGAGCTGGGGCGTTGGACTCGAGTTCCTGAACCGGCGGCAACAGGCCGGCCAGCCGGCGCTCCAGGGGCCGCCGATCCACAGTTCGCTGGAGTCCCAGGTCGACCGGCTCGTCTGGCTGCAGCTGCTGGCTGTGGCCCTGGGTCCCTACAAATATTTGCAATCGCGCAGGGCTGCCGCGGGCAGCTAAGACAACAGTCCACAGTTGGGGCCGTTGGCGGAGGGTCGCTCCACCAGCGGCAAGCAATCCAGGAGTTGAAACAGTATGGCGCTTCTCATCAGGGGTGACGTGTCCGGCCCGATGAACTCCCGCCCTTCACGCCGGCGCAGGCCAGGGTATTCCGATTACGTCCTGGCTCTGCTCGGTGCCGTGACGGCGGTCCTGATCCTGTTCGACGTCGGGGGAGAGTCCATTGCGGGCGCCAAACTCCTGGTGTGCCTCCTCATTCCGGGCTGGGCACTGGTGCGGTGGGTCCGGAATGTGGACCCGGTGGCGCGCCTGATCTTCACCATCGTCGCCGGCGCCACTGCACTGGCCCTGGCCGCCGCCGTCATGGGGTGGCTCCAGCTCTGGAATCCCCGGCCCGCCGTCGCCGGCATCATGCTGGTATCCGCGGCCGCCCTGCTGGTGCCGCGGCCCCCCAGCACCCGGGCCGACGCAGCCCGGCTGCCCCGTCCGGAGCTCAAAACCTATGCACCCTGGCTGGTTCTCCTGGCCGCCATGGTCACATGGGCCGCCACACTGGGGCTCACAAATCCCCACCTCGGCGACCTCGGCCTGCTCGCCGCCTTCCCTGCCACCTGGTACATTACGCTGGCCCTCGTGGTGGCACTCTGCATCTGGAGCATCGTCCGCCAGGGCGAGCACTCCGGGTGGCTCACCGGCGCCTCCATTACGGGGCTGGTGGTCATCCTTTATTCTTCCGCCGGGCTGCTGACGAACGTCCCGCGGCTGCCCTGGACCTATAAGCACATAGCCGTCACGGACCTGATCCAGACCACCGGCCAGTTCGACCCGGATATTGACATCTACAACCGCTGGCCCGGCTTCTTCCTGTTCAGCGCGTTCCTGGGTGAATCCAGCGGCTACAAGGACGCCATGGCCTATGCCGGAGGGGCCGAGCCGGTATTCGCGCTGATAAACGTGGTTCTGGTGCTCGCCATCGCCAGGACCCTGACAAAGAACCCGCGGATCTACTGGACGAGTGCGCTGGTTTTCGCCCTCTCCAACTGGCTGAACCAAAACTACTACTCGCCGCAGGCCTTCGCCTACACGCTGCACCTGACCATGTGCCTGCTGATCCTCACCTATCTTCGCGGCAACCCGGCCCCCTGGGTTCTCAGGCTTGAGGGCCGGCTGTCCGGCCGCTTCTCAAAAGAGGCGCCCGAGCCGGAGGAGGTCAAGACGTACAGCGGCCGCCAGCAGGCAATGGCCATCGCTGCAGTCCTGGTCCTGCAGGCAATGATTGTGATGAGCCACCAGCTGACCCCATACCTCGCCATCCTGGGGCTCTTCCCCCTCTTCCTGGCCCGCTACTTCAAGCCGGCCTGGGTAGCGCCCGCGCTGCTGCTGATGGCCCTGCTCTACCTCCTTCCCAACGCCGAGTTCGTCAAGGACAAGTACGGCCTGCTCAGCGGTTTCGATTTCCTGGCCAACGCCGGTTATAAAGCCTCCAGCGGCGCGGATGGTCCGTCCCTCCTCTCCGGACGGTGGCTGGCACGCGAAGCACTGGCGTTGTCCCTTTTCACCGCCTTGCTTGCAGGGTTGGGGTTCATCCGCAACATCCTCCGGGGCAACGTCCGCACCACCCTGATCGTGGGGACGCTTGCGGCAACCCCCATCATTGGACTCTTCGGCACGTCCTACGGCGGCGAGGGCAGGCTTCGCGTCTTCATGTTCGCCCTTCCGTGGCTTGCCATCGGCGCAGCCTGGCTCTTCTGGTCCGGGAAACTCCCGGGCAGGAAGGCCGTAGTGGGCGCAACCTCGGCCATCTCGGTCATGGCCGTGCTGTTTACGGCCGTGTACTTCCAGAACGAAGCGAACGTCCGGGTACCGGCTGCAGACGTATCGGCCAGCCGCTGGCTCGACTCCAACGTACGGCGGGGCGACGCAGTAGTGGAAACGAACTACCACCTGCCGCTGCTGGTCGGCTCGCACTACGCCTTCTACCTCCGCACCGGGCAGCTTGTTTCGGTTGCGTCGAAGCTGCACAACTCTGCCCAGCCGTTCACGGGGGATGACATGCTGGCCTACGTTGACAAGACCAGGGCAGCAGCCAAGCTGCGCCCCTCGGACCGGGTCTTCGTGGTGGTCTCGGACCTGCAGCAGCGCACATCCACCGGCGTTCCACGCCAGTTCTCCAAGGATGTCCTGGTCCCGCTTGAGCATGACCTGAACGTGGCCAGGGGCACCGAGCTGGTGTTTGAGAACAAGTCGGTGCGGATCTACGAGGTTTCCCGTGCTGACTGGGGAAGGTAGCGGCCGGGTGTACCAGTTGTCGCTCGTCACGGTAACGTCGTTGTCCATCGTCGGGGCTGCGCTGCTGGCCCTCCACGCGGATTCCTCGAAGGTTGCCGGGGCCCCGAAAGGGGATCTGCCGTCCTGGCGGCAGACCATGGTCCAGGACTTCGATGTCCCGGCCCCGCTGGGGGCCGTGGGCCAGGTGTACGGGCAGGACATGCGTGGATATTCCGGCTTTTCCGACTCATCGGGCTTTGGCACGTACACGCCGGACGATGTCCTTTCGGTCCACGACGGCTACCTCGACTTCTACCTGCACTACTCGAACAGCAGGCCGCGGGTGGCCAGCGTCATTCCCTTCGGCTATACGGGCCAGACGTACGGAAGGTACTCGGTGAGGTTCCGGTACGACTCCATCCCGGGCTACAAGATCGCGTTCCTCCTCTGGCCGGCCAGCGACGACTGGAACGAGGGAGAGATCGATTGGCCGGAAGGAGCCCTGGACGGATCCCTCTACGGGAACTCCGCCATCAAAGGGACCCGCACGACCGACGGGATGGACTTCGATCCCGCCGACAAGAAGTACTCGGACTCCCGCGCAGGCCAATGGCATGTTGCCACCATCGAATGGAGCCCCGGCCTGGTCCAGTGGTTCCTGGACGGCGAGCTGGTGGACCAGACAACCAAACCCAAGGGTGTGCCGAACACGCCCATGCGCTGGACGCTCCAGGCGGAGACCGCCGATGACGCCAAAGCAACCTTTCCGGCCGCCGGCACAGCGGGGCACCTGCAGGTTGATTGGGTGGCCCAGTATGCCTACACACCGTGAACGAACCAAGTGCCGCGACCGCGGTTTAGGACGATTTGGGGGATTGCACCATGGATATCACCAGTGACCTTCCGGTTCCCGAAGAGCTGGGTCACCCCGGTGCCCTGACGGAGCCCGAAGTCGCCGCGAGGCAACAGATCCACCCCCGGGTGGCAGCGGTCTTCGACACCCTCGACGGGACCGGGTTGCCATGGCTCCTGCTCCGCGGCGAGGACGATCTGGCCCTGCCCGCGGGGGACGTGGACATCCTCGTGGACAAGCACCTCCTTTCCCGGCTTGACGACGTGATGGCGGCAGCAGGGTTCTGCAGGGTCCTTGCCTGGGGCCACGGCAGCCACAGGTTCTACTTCAGCTACTCACCCGGCGACGGAGCCTGGATCAAGCTTGACGTCGTCTCCGACCTGGAGTTCGGCTCCTGCCAGCAGTGGCGCACCCCGTGGGCGGCCCGCTGCCTGCGGCGAAGGATCCGGCACGGCTCCTACTGGATGCCCGACCCCGCGGACCAGGCCTGGCTGCTGCTGCTGCATCTGTTCATGGACAAGGGTGGAATTACGCCGGCGCGGCAGGATGCTGCGCGGGCGGCTGCCAGGGTGGCGGCCGACGGCGGCAGGATTGCGGAGTCGGTCCGGCGCAGGGTGGGTGCGGGGCTGGCAACGGACATGTTGAACCTGGTCCTCGCCGGCCGGTTCGGGGATGCTCCCGCCATGGCCTCCCAAATGAGGGCGTCCTGGAGTGGCGGGGCGAGCCCTGCGTTCATGGAAGCGGTCAGGCGGACACTGAGGCGCTCGGGCGCCCGGCTCCGGGGGCATACTCCCTTGCTGGGCGTCATGGCTCCGGACGGAGCGGGCAAGACCACCCTGTTGAACGGGCTTCACGCCGACGTGCCGCTGCCCACCAAATACGTGTACATGGGCCTGTGGGGCGCGGGGCCTTTTGATGCGGTGCTCAACCGGATTCCGGGCGGAAGGACGGCCAAGAAGGTGTACCGGCTGGTCCGTGGCGGAGTCCTGGCCAGGTTTTACCGCCGCATGGGCAAGGTGGTGCTGATGGACCGCGTGGCGTACGACGCGCTGCTTGCCGGCCCCGGCGGCGGTCCCCTGGCACGGATCAGCAACGCCCTGGCCCTGGCCGTCATCCCTGCCCCGGACGTGCTCCTGGTGCTTGATGTTCCCGGCGCGGTGATGTTCGAGCGGAAAGGTGAACACAGCCCGGAGCTCCTGGAATCGTGGCGGAACGACTACCTCCGGCTGGCAGGCCGGCTTCCCGGCAGCCGGGTGGTTGATGCGGCCCAGCCGGTGGAGGCCGTGCAGCGGGTGGCTACCGGCATCATCTGGGACATGTGCTCCCCGGCTGCCGGGAGGGCAACCACCGCAAGGCGCGCCCTGCACCGCACCACCGCCGTCGGCCCCGCTTCCCCGAGCCCCGCCGCGGCGGAAACCGTCGCCGGCGAGGCCCTGTCCCTGCACCTTTGGCGGCTCCTGGACTGGCGGTTCCTGCTTCCGGTCCTGCAGCCGCGCACCCTGGGCTTCGCCGGAAGGGTGAGTGCGGAAACAGAATCGGCACTGCGCCTGCTGGACCCGCAGGCTGTGCGGCTGGACGAGCCGGACACCGGGCCGGGCGGAAGGACATGTGACGTGGTGCTGCTGGCCTCGCCGGGCCCCGGCCAGATCGAAAGCGCCGGCTTGGCACTGGAACCGGGAGGCTGGATTTGCGTGGAGGCCAGCCGCTCCCTGCTCCAGCGTTCCGGACCCCGGACGCTGAGAGGGTGGAAGCGGACGCTGGAGCGCCGGGGGTACCAGGACGTTGCCTTGTACTGGAACGCCCCCAACCGGGAGCGGACAGCCAGGCTGGTTCCGGTCCGGTCCGGCGTGTCCATCCGGGACACCCTGGCCCTGCGCAAGGATGTGCGCTTCGGGGCCCTCAAAGCGGCTGCGGTGCACATGGCCCTGGCACTGCATGTCTTCGACCTCCTGGTCCCCGAGGGCACCGTCACGGGCCGGCTTCCGGAGAGGATTGCGGAGCGATGAGCTTCATAGACCAGTTCCTGCGGGACCACTTCGACGAGTTCGCCCTCGACCAGTACGGCCTGGGCAAGCGATGGGAGACTCTGCTGCTGACCCCGCGGTTTGCAACCTCCCGGCACGTGGTGGCCCTGGTCTTCCCGTTCCGGCACAGCGAACCGGCCCTGGTGGTGAAGGTGCCGCGGCAGCCCGGGGACAACAGCGGCGTCCGCCGTGAGGCGGCCATGCTGGCCCAGCTCTCCGCCGCCGTCCGCGACTCAGGCGCCGGTGTTCCACGACTGGTGGGAATCCGGGACGTGGGGCCGTACACGGTCCTGGTCGAAACTGCGTTGACCGGCCTGCCGCTGGATCCCAGGACGGTGGCAGCGGACCTGCCTGCCGCCGTCGCCACCGGAGCCGCATTCGTGGGGGCACTTCCCTGCACGCAGCCCGCCGCCGGCAACGTGGACTGGTACCAGCGCGCCGTTGCCGCGCCATTGGCGGCCCTGGAAGGATTGGCCGGCCCGGATGCCCGGACGAATGAGCTCGTTGGGCGCACGCACGAACTCCTTGCCCCGCTGCGCAGCTCGCAACTGCCCGCGGTCATCGAACACGGCGACCTGAGCCATCCCAACCTGCTTGTTAAACCCGGCGGCGCCCTGCAGGTCATGGACTGGGAACGCTCGCTCACGGATGGAGTCCCCGGGCACGACCTGGTGTTCTACCTCCAGTACTTGAGCGAATCCAGCGAGCAGGCGTTCGCCCGGGAGGCCCAGATGGCGGCCTTTGACAAGGCCTTCGGGAAGGGCGGCTGGGCGCTGGAGCCGCTGTCCAGCCACCTTGGCATGCGGGGAGTGGACCACTCACTCCTCCCGCTGCTGGTCATCGCCACGTGGGCGCGTTCCACCGCCACGCTTGCCGACCGGCTGGCGCAGGAGGCGGAGGCTGATCCGACGCAGGGAAACGGGAAAGTCCGGGCCGCCCTCCAGGCGGACAGGGACTTCTGGTTGTGGCGCCATGTTGTGGAAGCCGCGTAGGGCGGCCACCCGCTAGGAGGTCCGGCTGTCCGCCGCTCCCGGGTTTTCGTGGTTGTGCCGGAAAAGACCCAGGATCTCGTCGTGCAGGTCCCGGTAGCCGAACCGCAGCACTGCGTATACCGCGCCCACTCCGGCCACCACCATGACAACCAGCGTGGGGACCGGTCCCAGGGCATGCCGTGCCAGGTTGACCAGGCCCCCCAGGCCCACCGCGGCGCCGCACACCAGGCCCGGAGCGGCGGCCCGCATCATCCGGCGCATCCTTGTGCCCATGACCTTGGCGGCTACTGCCTGCATGCCGAAGGCGAAGACCACGGCCACCACCATCTGGGCGCAGGCGACACCTACGATGCCCCACTGGGTGGCGAAGATCAGGGCCGGGAGGAGGACCACCAGGCGGACCACGGAGATCCAGATGGACAGACCGGGGCGGCCCATCGCCTTGTAGACATCATTGGCCCCGGCGCCCAGGGAGCGGGCGGCCGCGTACAGGGCCAGGAATACCAGGGGCGTGACCGATTCCTCCCATTGCTGCCCGAAAAGGACCGGGACCAGGACGGGTGCCACCACGGCCAGGCCCACACCTGCCGTGATGCCGTACAGCGCCTGCACGGTGACACTCTTCAGGTAGCCGTCCCGCAGCCGCTGCCGGTCGCCCCGGACCTGCGTGTACAGGGGGAACAGGACGGTGGACAGGACAAAGAACACGTTCAGGATCAGGGCCTCCGGCAGCCGGAACGCGAGGGTATAGAGACCCAGGGCGTGTGCGCCCAGCACAATGCCGATGACCAGGTAATCGACGTCGAAGATCGCCCTGGCAAGCATGGTGCTGCCGGCCACGGGAGCGCCGAAGCGGACGTTTTCCCCGATGGCGCTTTTGCTCACACGCCAGATTTGCCAGGGCGCCTCGCGGCGGACCAGGAACCAGCAGGTGGCGGCATAGGCCACGGACCCGGCAGCCGTTCCGACGGCGAGTGACCAGGCGCCGTGGCCGGTGAACGCCAGGTAAAGGGTCACCGTTCCCATGGTTGCGGCGCGCAGTACCGGAGCCGCCGTGAGCTGCCTGAACTTCAGGTCCCGGCGCATGATGGCTTCCGGGACGGCGCCGCAGGCCGTGGCAAACACCGAAACGCCAAGGACCTGCACCAGCGGGGCCACGCCGTCCAGCCCAAGAAGGTCCTCCACCGCGTCAGCAGCAAGCAGGGCGGCCAAGGCCAGCACTGCGCCCAGGGCAACGGAAAGCAGCAGCGCCGATCTGGCGATGACCGGTGTCTTGGGCAGGTAAACCAAGGCCTGTCCCACCCCGGCATCGGCGATGGTTTCGGCGTAGGCCATCAGCACCAGCGCCAGGGCGACCAGGCCGTATTCCTCAGGCGAGAGCAGCCGTGCCAGGACCACCGTGGTCACCAGCACGATCACCCTGCCCGAGGCGAAGGCGAGCCCCTGCCACAGGGCTCCCCGGACTCCCTTGCGCTCCAGTTCCCCCGGCGCGTACGTCATGGTTGCCTGTTCGTCCGGGTAAGCTCCCCCGCGGGGGATAAACCAGCCATGGCCGCATGGACTTCCGCCAGGTATTCGCCTGCCACGGTGTCCCAGGTGCGGACTGCGCCTGCGGCCGCCGTTCCCGCAGCGCCGTGGGAAGGCCCGGGCGGATGCTTGGGAGCGGTGAGGTGTTCCACCACCTCGCGGACAAGTGCATCCTGGCTGTCCCGAACGGCCAGCAGCGGATGCGCGGGAAGTTCCCTCGCGGCCACCGGGGTGGCCACCACGGGCAGACCCGCGGCGAGGGCCTCCAGGACGGAGTTCCGGATTCCTACGCCGTGCTCGTCCGGGAAAACCGCCACATCCGCCCCCTGGAACACGTCCAGGATGGAAGGCACGTTGGCCAGGATGTCCACCCGGGGTCCGGCCAGCGCCTGCACCGCCGGTGTGGGGCGCCGCCCTGCGATGACGAAGCGGGCGTCCGGGACCTCCCGCCACACCAGCGGCGCGATCCTGTTGACCAGTACCGTCGCGCTGTCCGCGTTGGGCGCGTAGTTCAGGCTGCCCGCGAAGCACACCACGGGGGCCTTCCGCTCCCGGCGGGGACCGGTGGCCACCGCCGTGCCGTTGGGGATGCTCGTGACCGCCCTGCCGAGCGTGGCGGACCAGGCCGCTGCGTCCTGGGCTCCGACGGTCAGGAGCCTGGCCCGGGGCGGCAGCTGCCGCTCAGCGCGGGCGGCCAATTGTTCGCGCAGCCGGTAGGCGGGCCGGAAGGTGCGTGCGATCGCGGTATCCATGCCGGCCCGGATGGACCAGGGGTCCACTGTCTGCAGCACCAAGGGACCGGTGATGCAGTGGGACAGGAAAAGGGCGTGGGGGCCATGGATCAGGGTTGCGTCCCGGCTTGCGGACAACCGGGCGGCGGCTGCGCGGGCAGACGGGGTGGACCGCCGGTGTTTTCCCAGTCCCGTAAGGCCGCCCATGGAGCGGGCAAAGGCCGAAAGTTCTTCCCGCGGGGCCAGTTCGTACACGGTATCGCAGCGGTTCCTGATTTCTGCCGGAACCGGAACAGGACCCGAGAAGGTCAGCAGCGTGACGGCAACGTCAGGGGGGAGGTGCAGGATCACTTCGTACGGGATCATCGAGCTTCCATCCCCCAGTTCCGGATCCCGGTTGGGCACGCTTTCCGTCACGTACAGGAGCTTCATTGCAAGAGTGTACTGGATCACATAGTCCCCGGAGGGTTGCTTTAGGCAACCTTGAGGGAAGCCGAAAAAGGGCGACGGCGGGAGGTTCCGCCGTCGCCCTTCTTACCTGGGTGCGTGGCCTGCTACTGCCAGGCGCGCACGTAGTCCACCATCATCTGGGACGGTGCGCCGTAGGCCGGGTTCGTGGAGGAGGCGCCAACATTCAGCACGATGTACTGCGGGGCATTTCCGTCGTCGGTGGGGTAGGACTTGACCTTTACGCCGTCGAAGTACACGTCCGAGGTGTTTGGCATCCGGTGCAGGCCAAAGGTGTGGTACTCGTTGGCCCAGTTGCCGCCCACGCCGCCCTGGTTGTGGGAGCCGGAACCGGAGTGGTAGTTCACGGTCATCCTGGCCTGCAGCACCTCGGCGATGTCATTCTCGCCGGTGGCCGGCCACGACTGTCCGGTGGTCCAGAAGGCAGGCCAGTTGTAGAGGCCGTTGGCGTTGCCCGGGAACTTGATCCTGGCCTCGACGTAGCCGGTGGTGAACTGGAAGCCGGTCCCCGCCCCGCCCCTCGGGTTGGTGGATACCAGTCCGCCGGAGGTGGATGAGCTGAGGCCCAGGGCCAGGTTGCCGTTGGCCACGGAGACGTTCGCCGGGCTGGTGGAGACCTTGTTCATGGTTCCGCAGCCGGGGGAGAACCAGCAGCCGGACCACTTCGCGGCGTCCAGTCCGGCCCCGTTGAACTCGTCGGCGAAGGTCATGGTCCAGTTCCCGGGGACCCCGGCGGGCGCAGGCGTCCCGCTGCTTGCCAGCTGTGCCGCTGCCGGCGCCACTGCGATCGGGGATTCGGAGGGAGGGGCAGGCGCGGCGGGTGCCGGCACTGCCGCGGGGGCAGGTGCCGGTGCCTCTGCCGGGGAAGGAGCGGCGGCAGGAGCGGCCTCGACTGCGGGGACGGGCGTTGGAGCGGGAACCGGAACGTCCGGAGTTTGGCTGGGTACGGCGCTGCCGGCATCCTCGGCACTTGCCACCCGCGCCACATCCGCGGTTCCGTCACCGTGGGTCAGGCCCAGGCCCAGGGAACCTAGGCCGAGGAGTGCTGCGGCAAGACCGGCGGCAAGAGGCCAGCGACGGCGCGCCTGGGCTGGAGCACCGGACCGGGAGGCCGGGGATGTCCCGGCAGGATCTATCTCATTTTGATAACGGTGCGCTGGGTTGGCGCTGCCTTTGCGGGGTGCGGGCATGGAAAAGCTACCTCTCATCGCCTGCGGAGTTAGCTGTCGGGTTCGGATGAGGGCATCCGGCCGCGGGTTGCGGCTTCACCCCAAGGGCGGGCACGTGGCCTCGCCCGGGACGCTCGGGTCCCCCGCCTCTGCCTGGTATCTGGTGTTAATCACGGACGCGGCAGAGTTGGGCGGCATCCGGGACTGGAGCCGGCTGGGGGCGGCCCCCGGACGACCGTACACGAAAGGGCTCCAAGAATCACAATTAGGTAACGGACCTCACTGCGTTGGCGTGGCGCTGCCCGGTCGGCGAAAGTGCATTGGTAACGGACGCCGCTGGCTGCAGGTTTTCCACATGGCTGAACCTCCGGCTGCTGCCCACCTCCAGCGGGGCTAGCCTTGGGTCAAGCGCGAATCGCCTATCGGGTCCAAATGCACTAGGATATTGAAGTCTGTGCTGCGTCCTGCCTCCGTTCCGGCGGCAAGGCATTGCACGGAATCGCAAATGAACCTCCTGTTACGGAAATGCCGTAACCGCTTAGCCCAAAGGAGGTGGGTTCACATATGCGTCCTTACGAATTGATGGTAATCATCGACCCCGAGGTCGAAGAGCGTACCGTTGAGCCGTCGCTTCAGAAGTTCCTGAACGTCATCACCAACGATGGTGGAACCATCGAAAAGGTTGACATCTGGGGCCGTCGCCGTCTGGCTTACGACATCAAGAAGAAGTCCGAAGGTATCTACGCCGTGGTGAACTTCACCGCCAAGCCGGAGACCGCCAAGGAACTTGACCGCCAGCTGTCTCTTAACGAGACCATCATGCGCACCAAGATCACCCGCCCCGAAGAGCAGAAGGTTGTTGCTGAGTAATTCAGCACCGTCTTCATTCTTTACCCCGCAGGAAACGCACTCTTCACCCAGGATCGAACAAGGAGGCAGTAGATGGCAGGCGAGACCACCATTACGGTCATCGGTAACCTCACCAATGACCCGGAATTGCGGTTCACACCGTCAGGTTCGGCAGTAGCGAACTTCACCATCGCTTCCACCCCCCGCACCTTTGATCGCCAGTCCAACGAGTGGAAGGACGGGGAAACCCTGTTTCTCCGCGCTGCCGTATGGCGTGAAGCAGCCGAGAACGTCGCCGAATCCCTGACCAAGGGCATGCGCGTGATCGTGACCGGCCGCCTGAAGAGCCGTTCCTACGAAACAAAAGAAGGCGAAAAGCGCACCGTTATCGAGCTTGAGGTCGATGAAATCGGCCCCAGCCTGCGCTACGCCAATGCCAAGGTCAACCGCACCCAGCGCTCCGGCGGACAGGGTGGCGGCGGCTTCGGCGGCGGCAACAGCGGCGGTGGCTTCGGAGGCGGCAACTCTGGTGGAAACCAGGGTGGCAACTCCGGTGGAGGCTGGGGCGGCGGCAACCAGCAGGCTGCACAGGACGATCCCTGGGCTACGCCCGGTGTATCCAACGCAGGCGGCTGGGGCAACGGCCCCGATTCCGAACCTCCCTTCTAAAACCCAAATATCGGCCCGGCTCCGGGACTGCCCGGGTGCGCCACGCACCCAAGGCACTGCCGCCGTCGGACCACCACCATCCCGTGGATCAACATCCACGGGCTCCCTAGAATAGGAGCTCCACGATGGCTAAGGCTGAACTCCGTAAGCCCAAACCAAAGTCCAACCCCTTGAAGGCCGCTGACATCACTGTCATCGACTACAAGGACGTAGCATTGCTGCGCAAGTTCATCTCCGACCGCGGCAAGATCCGCGCCCGTCGCGTCACTGGCGTCACGGTGCAGGAACAGCGCAAGATCGCCCAGGCAATCAAGAACGCCCGCGAAGTTGCTCTGCTGCCTTACTCCGGCGCTGGCCGCGGCTAAGGAAGGGATTAACTAACATGGCAAAGCTCATTCTGACCCACGAAGTCACCGGTCTCGGTGCTGCCGGCGATGTTGTCGAGGTCAAGGACGGTTACGCACGTAACTACCTGCTGCCCCGCAACTTCGCCCTGACCTGGTCGAAGGGTGGCGAGAAGCAGGTTGAGTCCATCAAGGCTGCCCGCGCCGCCCGCGAGCACGCTTCCCTGGAAGATGCTCAGAAGCAGGCCGCTGCACTGTCCGCCAAGCCGGTCAAGCTGGTCGTCAAGGCCGGCGAGTCCGGCCGCCTGTTCGGCACCGTCAAGCAGGGCGACGTCGCCGACGCTGTTGAGGCCGCTGGCCTTGGCAAGATCGACAAGCGCAAGGTTGAACTGCCCGCACACATCAAGTCGGTTGGTTCCTACCAGGCCAACGTCCGCCTCCACGCTGACGTTGCCGCTGTGATCGAACTGGACGTGGTGGCAGGAAAGTAATTTCCCCACTCCACGTTACGACCCCCGTCGCCGGACTCCGGCGGCGGGGGTCTTTCGTTTGTGCGGTGGTAGCCTGCTCCGGTGAACCCGAACCCCCGCCACCGCCCCTTCCACCAAGTGGATGTTTTCGCCGGCCTGGCCTACCGTGGCAATCCGCTCGCCGTCGTGCTGGACGCCCAAGGCCTGGACGCGGCAACCATGCAGCACTTCGCCAACTGGACCAACCTCTCGGAAACCACCTTCCTGCTGCCTCCCCGGGATTCCCGCGCCGACTACCGGGTCAGGATTTTTACCGGGACCGAGGAGTTCCCGTTTGCGGGCCACCCGACGCTGGGCTCTGCCCATACGTGGCTGGAAAGCGGAGGGGTGCCAAAGTCCGACGGCTGCGTGGTGCAGGAATGCGCTGCGGGGCTGGTCCGGATCAAGCGCGACGGCGGGAGGCTGGCTTTCGCGGCGCCGCCCCTGACGCGATCCGGCCCCGTGGAGGAGCCCGTCCGCCGGCAGCTGGCAGCGGCGCTGCGGGTGGCCCCAGGTGACATCCTTGACGCGTGCTGGCTGGTGAACGGGCCGGAATGGATCGGTGTCCTGCTGGAGTCTGCCGGGCAGGTGCTGGCCCTGGAGCCGGACCACGCAGCCATGGGCGACCTTAAAATCGGCGTCATAGGGCCACACGCTCCCGGCGCCGGCGCCGACTTTGAGGTGCGCACGTTCCTGCCCGGTGATGCGATGGCGGAGGACCCCGTCACCGGCAGCTTCAATGCCGGTGCAGCCCAGTGGCTGATGGGAACCGGCAGGGCGCCGGAGCAGTATGTGGCCTCGCAGGGGACCGTGCTGGGCCGCGCCGGGCGCATCCACGTGAGCGCTGAGGACGGGGACATCTGGGTGGGTGGCGAATCGACCACGTGCATCCAGGGAACCGTTCTGCTCTGATCAGGGTCGCGGCAGGGCCTCCGGGAATACTCCGCCGCCTGCGGCAGTTCAACGGTATAGATGCAAACGCATGTATGATGGATTTGAACGAGCACCAGGAGAATGCCATGGAAACCCGCCGCATCACCGTCCTCTCCGCAGGACTTGGCGTACCCTCATCGAGCCGGCTGCTGGCCGACCAGCTTTCGGCGGCCGCCACGAGGCAGCTTGAGGCAGGCGGCTACCAGGTGGCGGTGGACGTCGTCGAGCTCCGCGACCTGGCCGTGGACATCGCCAACAACTTCGTCACCGGCTACGCCGCTCCGAGGCTGGCGGACGTCATCGCGGGGGTGGAGGCATCGGACGGAATCATAGCCGTGACCCCGGTCTTCAGCGCCTCCTACAGTGGTCTCTTCAAGTCCTTCATCGACGTCCTGGATCCCAAGTCGCTGGACGGCAAGGCAGTCCTGCTGGGCGCCACCGGCGGAACGGACCGGCACCAGATGGTGCTGGACTACGCTCTGCGGCCTCTGTTCAGCTACCTTCGGACGCGCATTGCGGCCACCGGCGTCTTCGCCGGGCCCCAGGACTGGGGAACCGCCGAGGAAGGCGGGGCATCCCTCGCGGACCGGATCGAACGTGCCGCCGGCGAGTTCACCCGCCTGCTGGAGGGGCTTCAGCCGGGCCGGAAGTCCGCCCCGCTGGAATCCCTCCCATTCGAGCAGTTGCTGGCCGGTATTTCCGGATCCCGCTAGTCGTCCAGCAGCGCGATGAATTCCCGCGCCTGCTTCAGCGAGATATCGGAGTGCCGCGTCAGCGCCGTGGCCGCCGCCTCGGTGTCGCCGCTCCGGGCCAGCGTGCGGATCCTCCCGTAGATCTCGTCATTGAGCATGTTGCTGCTGACTTCCCGGGTCACGTCGCCTTTGCTGGCGATCGCCCGGTAGCGGTACGGGAACCGCTGCGGCTCGTCGTCGTCCTCCTCGATGACCTGTGCGGGCTCCTCGCTCAGGTAGGGCTGGGGGTGTGCCGCCAACGCGCCCACCGCGTCGCGCGAAGCCCGCAGCCCCTCACCGGTGACTTCGTAGTACAGCTTGATGGCGGCCATGGCCTGGCCTTGCGCGATCAGGGCATAGATCCGCCGGTGCTGCTCCTCCGTCAGGCGCCCGGCAGCTGTCCGGGCCAGTTCCTGGGGTGTGGCGCCGGGCTGGGACGGGGCCGCGCCGTGTGCTGCTTTGCGCCTGCGGGCGGCGCTGTATGCCACCAGGACCGCCGCAACCACCGCGAGCAGGATTAGGACGGGGACCATAAGGGATTCCATTTTCATGAGCCGTTCTTTGTACTTCCTGGCCGTTGCCAGGTGCCGTTGCTTTGCTGGCCACCCGCCCGGATATGTTCCTGCTGCTGGTTGTGCTGCTGGGCGTTCTGGCTGGGGTGGGTGGCCGCCGCCAGGCGGGCCCGGGCGGCGGTGGCAGCCTGGACCTGGGCTGCGTAGTGGCGTGCCGAGCGCTCGGCAAGCTCGCGCTGGTATTTGTCGGCTTCCGACGTTCCCGCATCACGGGGCCGTAACGCGGTGGCAATGCCCCAGATGAGCGCCACTAAAGCTATCGCCGGCAACAGCACCAGCAGGAGATCGCCCATATGTAGAGCTTAATCCAGATTGGGTTTATCCACAGCAATATTCAACTGTGCGCATACAGGGCCGGGCGCTCGGCAGTCAAACTTTCGGCATGGAATATGAGGAGCACCACGAGCCCGCGGAGAGGCACGCTCCGGGGACCCTGCAACCCTCCTGCCGCTGCATATCCCCTTCAGCGCCTGTGGATGAAATTCCTTGGAGGAAATATTTACTCCACAAGCCGGCAATCCTGTTTTCGCAGGTCAGACGCGGAAAGCGGGCCAAAAAAATTTGGTATCCACAGAGTTCCCCACAGGCTGTGCACAAGCTATGCCGCATACTGCACAGGTTATCCACAGAACGTGCGTCTTGCCGGCTTTGCGGGTGGCGCCGTGGGGGCTAGCGTAGCGGGGTACCTGTTCTCCACAGTCGAAACAGGGCCCCCAGTTCGGTTTTCGGGGCTCTTCGCGCCGCCTCCCACGTCTCTCTGTGGAAAAGCTGTGGATATTGGGGATAACTCCGGCCCGGAGCTGGTTTCCGGACCCCGGAGCTTGATTGTCAGGGCCTGCGGGTAGACCTGGATGGGTGGCGGATCCGGTTGTCGGAGGCCGTGAACAGGATGGATCACCGGGCCGAACGCCCGGAACAAATGGAGGACGGCAGCTTTGTCAATCGCGCATCTGGACCCTGTTGAGGCAACCCGTGGATCGGACGCGAGCCGGAAGCCGCCACAGGACATCGCCGCCGAACAATCGGTCCTGGGCGGCATGATGCTCTCCAAGGACGCCATCGCGGATGTTGTTGAAATCCTCCGCGGCCAGGACTTCTACCGCCCGGCGCACGAGACCATCTATGAGGCCATCATCGACCTCTACGGCCGCGGGGAGCCTGCGGACGCCGTTACGGTGTCCGATGAACTGACCAAGCGTGCCGAGATCAACAGGATCGGCGGCCCGGCCTACCTGCACGAGCTCATCCAGACCGTGCCCACTGCAGCCAACGCCGGCTACTATGCCGAGATCGTGGCCGAACGTGCGGTGCTTCGCCGCCTGGTGAACGCCGGCACCAAGATCGTCCAGCTGGGCTATGGCTCCGACGGCGAGGTGGAGGACCTGGTCAACCAGGCCCAGGCGGAGGTTTACGCCGTGGCTGAACGCCGCACCGCCGAGGACTACGTGGTGTTGAAGGACGTCATGGAGTCCACGGTGGACGAAATAGAGGCGTCCGGCCACCGCGGGGAGGGCATGACCGGTGTCCCTACCGGGTTCTACGAACTCGATGAGCTGACCCACGGGCTCCACCCCGGACAGATGATCGTCATCGCTGCGCGCCCCGCCGTTGGTAAGTCAACGTTCGCCCTGGACTTCGCCCGGTCCGCGGCCATCAAGAACAACCTCTCCACGGTCATGTTCTCCCTGGAAATGGGCCGGAACGAGATCGCCATGCGCCTCCTGTCCGCCGAAGCCACCATTGGGCTCCAGGACCTCCGCAAGGGAACCATCAAGGACGAGCAGTGGTCCAAGATTGCCACCACCATGGGCAGGATGAACGATGCCCCGCTGTTCATCGATGACAGCCCGAACATGTCCCTGATGGAAATCCGGGCCAAGTGCCGCCGGCTCAAGCAGCAGCATGACCTCAAGCTGGTTATCCTCGACTACCTGCAGCTCATGAGCTCGGGCAAGAAGGTGGAGTCCCGCCAGCAGGAAGTCTCCGAGTTCTCGCGTGCGCTGAAGCTCCTCGCCAAGGAACTCCAGGTTCCCGTGATCGCCCTGTCCCAGCTGAACCGTGGATCGGAACAGCGCCAGGACAAGCGCCCCATGGTGTCGGACCTCCGTGAGTCCGGTTCCATCGAGCAGGATGCCGACATGGTCATCCTGCTCCACCGCGAAGACGTATATGACAAGGAATCGCCCCGCGCCGGGGAGGCGGACATCCTGGTGGCCAAGCACCGTAACGGCCCCACCAAGGACATTGTGGTGGCATTCCAGGGCCACTACTCCCGCTTTGCCAATATGGCGGGCGACGCCGGCGGCGGTGGCGGCTTCTAGGAGCCTTCGCTCCCGGAGCGGGACGGGGCGCTGCCGGCAGGTCCCGCTGGGGCGAGAAGGTGGTTCGGCAGGCGGTTCCCCGGTGCCGTGCCCCGGATTTCGAGGAGTTCGCGGGCATGGGCGTGGAGCCGCTTGTCTTCCTCGCTGACCGGCACCCATGCCGGGACGGGCACCGAGTTCCCGTCGTCGTCGCGCGCCACCATCACGGTGAGGCAATAGGTGGTGAGGTTCAACTCCCGGCCCTTGGGATCGCCGGAACGGACGTGGACCGCGATGTGCATGCCTTTGGTCCCCGTGTACACCAGCCGTGCCTCCACCTCCACAACGTGGCCAATCAGCAGGGGCCGGTAGAAGCGCACGCCGCCGGAGAAGACCGCCACGGTGTCCCGGCCACAGTAGCGGGAGGCGCAGACGTACGCGGCTTCGTCGATCCACTTCATGACGATGCCGCCGTGGACCTTGCCGCCCCAGTTCACGTCGGTCGGGGCGGCCATGAACCGCAGCGTCACGCGTTCGGCCGTGCCCGCGTCCGTATATTCCTGCCGGTTCATAGCTTCCACAATCTGCTCACGGACCTTGATCCGGGCCAGCGCGTGGTCCCGTTGCTCGATCTCGGCAGGGCTGGATGGTTCAAACTGCTGCACCGGGATGGGCTTGCCGTCCGCCCCGACCGCCACGAAGATCACCATGCACTGGCTGCGCATCGTGGCCGGGCCGCCTTTCGGATCCCCGGAAGAGACCACGGTGTGGATGTGCATGGAGGACCGGCCGGTATAGACGATGGTCGCTTCCACCTCCACCATGTCCCCGCTGTTGACGGGATCGGCGAAGTGGATGTTTCCCACATAGGCGGTTACGCAGTAGGACTTGGCCCACCCCACCGCTGCGGCGTAGGCGGCCTTGTCCACCCACTCGAGCACCGTGCCGGCATCCACCGAGCCGCTGTGCCCAACGTCGGTGGGAGCGGCGAGGAAGCGGAGGGTTACGGAGTTGGGACGGCCGGTCTCAGTCATGCTGCGATCCTACTGGCGGCCCCGGTTACCGGCCGGTTGGCGCTGCAACAAAGCCAGGGCGCAGCTTAAAAGTCCGACGGCGGCAGGGCACCGTGGGTGCCTTGCCGCCGTCGTTCGGGTCATGCGGGAGCTGCTAGGCGAGGACCGCCAGGCGGGACTCCGGGCGGCGGCCGAAGAGGGCGCGGTCCAGGGAGAGCCGGCCGGCTCCGGTGAGGGCCAGGGCGAAGGATGCCGCGGCCAGCAGCAGCACGAGTTCGTAGCCTCCGTTTGCCGCGAACACGCCGGCAGGCGCGTGCACCA
Source organism: Pseudarthrobacter sp. LT1 (assembly GCF_035621795.1). Taxonomy (NCBI): domain Bacteria; kingdom Bacillati; phylum Actinomycetota; class Actinomycetes; order Micrococcales; family Micrococcaceae; genus Pseudarthrobacter; species Pseudarthrobacter sp. LT1. Next base: position 4,562,171 of record NZ_CP141830.1, on the reverse strand, counting down.
GGAACAGGGCGCCCAGCATGTCCAGGACGAGGAGGGCGGCCACCACGCGGGTGAGGATCCCCAGGATCAGGGCAATACCGCCGGCAAGTTCCAGGACCGCAATGGCAGGGGCCATGACGTCGGCGGCCGGAACGCCCATCTTGGCGAAGGAAGCCTGGGTGCCGGCGATGGTCCATTCATTGAACTTCTGCCAGCCGTGGGCTGCGAAGAGGAAGCCAAGGATGATGCGGAGGGCGGCAAGGGCGGTCGTGGTCAGTGCTTGCTTGTTCATGCCTTCCACTGTTCCCCATATATAGTTGAAGTGTCAACTAAGTTGCCCTGATTGTGGGGTTTGTCATGCCGGACGCGTTCCGGCCGGCAGGCGCGGTTAAGCTGGCAACGTGCCCCAACAACCTGCCCTTGCCGCCGCGGCCGGCACCCGCGCCCCTGCCCGCGAGATTCTCCGCCTCGCAGTCCCTGCGTTCGGGGCGCTGGTGGCTGAACCCCTTTTCCTGGTGGCTGACTCCGCCATCGTGGGGCATCTCGGCGTCGCCCAGCTCGCGGGGGTGGGGCTGGCATCAGCCGTGCTGCAGACCGCCGTCGGACTGATGGTCTTCCTGGCCTACTCCACGACGCCCGCCGTGGCGCGTGCCATCGGCGAAGGGCAGCTGGGCAAGGCGCTGGCGGCAGGGCGCGACGGCGTGTGGCTGGCAGCCCTCCTCGGCGTACTGTTGGCGGTGGCCGGGTTCGCCGCGGCCGAACCGCTCATCGACCTGTTGGGCGCGGAAGGCAGTGCCCGTACGTTTGCCATCGACTATTTCCGCTGGTCCATGCCGGGCCTGGTGGCGATGCTGCTGATCTTCGCCGGCACCGGTGTGCTGCGCGGGCTGCAGGACACCCGGACCCCGCTGGTGGTGGCGACGGCCGGATTCGGTGTGAACATTGTGCTGAACTTGTGGCTGGTCTATGGCCTGGGCTTGTCCGTGGCCGGCTCGGCGATCGGCACCAGCGTCGCCCAATGGGCCATGGCTGCGGTCTATGTGGTGATGGTGCGCCGGAACGCCGTACGCCACGGCGTAAGCCTGCTGCCCAGCTGGCGGGGGATCCGCAGCATGACCCGCGTCGGATCCTGGCTCATGCTGCGCACGCTCAGCCTGCGGGCAGCCATCCTGGCCACGGTGCTGGTGGTGACGGCCCAGGGTGAGGTCAACCTCGCCGCCCACCAGCTGGCCATGACCATTTTTTCCTTCCTGGCGTTCGCCCTGGATGCCCTGGCCATCGCCGCGCAGGCGCTCATCGGGAAGGAGTTGGGCGCTTCGAATGCCGGCAGGGCCAGGCTCCTGACCGGCACCATGATCAGATGGGGCGCGGGGTTCGGCGTGGTGACGGGCCTGCTGCTGGCCGTGGTTGCCCCTTGGGCGGGGGCCCTGTTCACCCCGGATCCCCAGGTGCAGTCGGCGCTCACGGTCGCCCTCTGGGTCCTGGCTGCCGGGCAGCCCATCGCCGGCTACGTCTTCGTCCTGGACGGGGTGCTGATCGGCGCGGGGGACGCCCGGTACCTCGCCCTTGCCGGGCTGGTGAACATCGCCGTCTACGTGCCGCTGCTGGCCTGGGTGGCAATCTCTGGTGCCACCGGCGCCGCAGGGCTGGGCTGGCTGTGGGCCGCTTTCGGCGTGGGGTACATGGCTGCGCGGGCACTCACGCTGGGCGTGCGCGCCCGGTCCGACCGCTGGATGGTCCTGGGCTCCGCCTGAACAGCTTTGCTGTGCCCGGGCGCAGTGCCCGGTTCGACCTTCCGGCAGCCCCCACTAAACTGGACCGGTGACGCAACCATCCACCCCTGCCGGCGCTGCCGCGGGAACTGCCCCCCGTAACGACCTCTGGAAGCCGGTCCTGCTGCGCTCGGCTGCTGCCCTGGCATTCGGTGCCGTGACGGTGTTTTGGACTTCGCCTTCCGTGGAGGTCATGGGCTGGGCCGGCGGCCTCTATCTCCTGGCCACCGGCGTGGTTTCCCTCCGCGCCATCCCCGCGGCAGGGATCGCGCAGAAGTCGGCGCCGGGGAAAATGTTGTCCTTCGCCGGGGCCTCCTCCGCCGGCGCAGGCGTGGTGGTGCTCCTGCTGCACAGCGACCTGGTGTTCGGGGTGATTGCCGCCCTGGGCCTCGGTGTGGCCGGTGTCCTCGAGCTTGCCTGCGGCTTGCGGCACAGAGGCCGTCACGTCCTGGCGCGCGACTGGATAGCGTCCGGGATCATCGGGATTGGAACAGCGGTGCTGCTGCCGTTCTTCATCAACCTCGGCGCCCACGCTCTGCTGGGCGTGGCCGGTGGAGGGGCGATCATTTCCGGTGTCCTGTGGGTGTTGTCCGGCCTGACGCTGCGGCACGATGCCCGGGGCGGCGCAGGAAAGCCGTAAACTAGGAGGAGCGCCCTTCTACTTTCTGTAGAAAATCGGGTGCGAAACCGCAATTCGTACACCAGGCCGGCCGTGCGCCGCCTGCAGGGAGGAACCACCGTGGCTGACCAGCATCAAGGAAAACCGCGCAAGCTGCGGACCTCGGTGAAGGGGCCGCTGATGTTTTCGGCCTTCTGGGCCGTCGTCGCCTTCGTTGCAGTGCTGATCTTCGCCTCCGGGGGAAGTGCCCGGGCGCCCCGCTTCGACCTCGCCTTCACGGCGGCCGGCATCGCCTTTATCGTGACCCTGGTGATCGCGGCCATGCTCTCGATGAGCTACAAGGAGAACGCCGAACACCTGGGCAAGGGTTCGGGCGTGAACCTGAGCTCGGCGCCCAAGGCATCCCCCCACGGAGGGTCCGGCCACGGCTTCGGTGCTCCGGGCAGTCAGAACCCGCCGGCATCCGGCGACGGCGCCGACGGCACGCCCCAGCGCTAGGGCCAAAGCGGCGCACAACGGAACGCGGGCCGCGCCGGCCTGCTAGTTCGCGGCCGCCTGCCTGGCCCGGTAGGCCGCAACGTGGGCCCGGTTGGCGCAGTTCCCCGTGTCGCAATACCGCTTTGACCGGTTGCGGCTCAGATCCAGCACGGCGGCATCGCAGTCCTCGGATTCGCAGGTGCGCAGCCGCTCCATCTCTTTGCCGCGAATCACGTCTGCCAGCGCCATGGCCGCCTCGGTACTCATCCGGTCCGCCAGGGGAGCCTCCGGTGCCGTCGCATGCAGATGCCAGTCCCAGCCGTCGTGCTTCATCAGCTGGGGCAGTGCGTTCGCGTCCCGCAGGAGCCGGTTGACGGTGTCAACGGCGGCATCCTCATCCGCTGTCCACACCGCTGCCAGTTCACGGCGCAGCTGCCGCACACTTTCCAGCTCCGCGGCATCCCGGGCCCGCCCCCCGGAAAATCCCTCGGCGGCCAGGAAGGCATCCAGGTCCGCAACCGAGGACAGCCCCTCCCTGCCATTCGCGGCCGTATTGATGAGGTTCACCACTGTCCGCAGCGCCACTTCGGTGTCAGGGGCGAAAACCATGTTGACTCCTTACAGTGCCCGGGCGTAATGTCATGAGCATTACCCCACTTTACTCCTGACAGGAGGCGACGGTGCCTGCCGCCAAAAACCACCTCCCCACCACCGAGCTGCCCGCCGGTCGCCCCGGCTTCCTGGCATCCGGGCTGGGGATTGCGCTGTTCTCCTCCGCGGTCTTCGGCCTGTCCGGCTCCTTTGCCAAGTCATTGCTGGAGACCGGCTGGTCGCCGGGAGCTGCCGTCACCGCCCGCCTGACGGGTGCAGCCCTGATCCTTGCGCTGCCGGCTGCCGTCGCGCTCAAGGGCCGCTGGCATCAGCTGAGGGACAATTGGCTCACCATCGTGCTGTTCGGGCTCATTGGCGTGGCGGCCTGCCAGTTGTTCTACTTCAATGCCGTGGCACGGCTGTCCGTGGGCGTGGCACTCCTGCTGGAGTACCTGGCCCCGGTGATCATCGTCCTGTGGCTCTGGGCCGCGAGCCGGCGGCACCCCCGGCTGCTGACCTCCGGGGGGACACTGCTGTCCCTGGCCGGGCTGGTGCTGGTCCTGGACCTCACGGGAGCCGTCAAGGTGGATCTGGTGGGGGTCCTTTGGGGGATGGCGGCCGCCGTTTGCCTGGCCATCTACTTCTTCATCACGGCCAAGGAAAACGACACCCTGCCTCCCATCGTGCTGGCGTCAGGGGGGCTCATGACGGGCGCTGCCGTGATGTGGCTTGCGGCCGCCACCGGCCTGCTGCCCATGGCCTTCAGCACCGCGGACACCACGCTTGGACCCTGGACCACGCCGTGGTGGGTGTCCCTGGCCGGGCTGGTGGTGCTGGCCACCGTTTTGGCCTACGTTTCCGGCGTCATGGCCGCCCGCGCCCTCGGTTCCAAAGTGGCATCCTTCGTCTCGCTCACCGAGGTCCTGTTCGCCGTCCTGTGGGCGTGGCTGCTGCTCGGGGAACTTCCCGGCGCCATCCAGCTCCTCGGGGGAGTCCTGATTGTCGGCGGTGTGATCCTGGTCCGGCTTGACGAGCTTCGCGCCTCCGCAGGCGAAGCGGGTATGAATGTCCAGGCGTCGCCGCTGGAGCACGCGAACGACGTCGAGCCCGTCCCTTAAGCACGCGCGCGCCGTCGTCGTGGGCAAACACAAAAGGGCAGGGACACCTGGTGGTGTCCCTGCCCCCGCCTGTTGGCGGTAAAGCCTAGTGGGAGGCCTGGCTCTGCTCTTCGGCGTTGCGCTTGGCCTGTGAGCCGGCTTCCTTCAGTGCCTCGGCAACCTTGGTCAGCATGGCGGTGTGGGTACCGGACCACTCGTTGCGGAACTTGGTGGCGTCCGGACCTTCCCAGTTGGTGCTGCTCAGAACCTTCGTGAGAGTGGACTTCTGCGTCTCGATCTCGGACGCACCTGCCTGAAGCTTGCTGCCGAGCTGGCGAAGCTGCTCAACGTCTGCACCCCAAATAGCCATCAGTTTCTCCTTGTTAGGTGTGGATCCGAACCAGATCGGCATCCCCAGCGGCCCCCCGGCTCATCCGGAAGATCCATTGCCTAAAACCTATCCCGGCCCCCAAACAGTGTCGATGGGCAGCCCTGCCCATGCCGGGCTCCCCATGGACGCCGGGTGAAGACCATGAAAAAAGGGTCGATCCCAGGCGTTGGAAGAGCCTAGCATGGCGTTATGTGCCGGAATATCCGAACCCTCCATAACTTCGAGCCACATGCCACGTCCGAGGAAGTGCACGCGGCCGCGCTGCAGTACGTCCGCAAGATCAGCGGCAGCACCAAGCCGTCCAAGGTAAACCAGGAGGCCTTTGACGACGCCGTGCATGAGATCGCGCACATCACGCAGCACCTGCTGGATGCGCTGGTAACGCAGGCGCCGCCCAAGGACCGGGACGCGGAAGCGGCCAAGGCCAAGGCGCGTACCGCGGTGCGGTACGGCGCGGCCTAAGCCCCTGCTGCTGATTGCCCAGGCTGCGGCTGCCTGCCGGGGCTGCGGTTACTTGCCGAAGCTCCGCAGCCGCAGCGAGTTGGTCACCACCAGGACCGAGCTGGCGGCCATGGCGGCGCCGGCAATCATCGGATTGAGCAGCCCCAGGGCGGCCACCGGGATGCCCACCGCGTTGTAGAAGAACGCCCAGAACAAGTTGGTCTTGATGGTGCCCAGGGTCTTCCGGGACAGCTCAATGGCCTGCGCCACCTGGGCGAGGTCGTTGCCCATCACTGTCAGGTCCGCGGCTTCGATGGCCACATCCGTGCCCGACCCCATCGCAATTCCCAAGTCGGCCTGCGCCAGCGCCGCAGCGTCATTGACGCCGTCCCCGGCCATGGCCACCGTGGCACCGCCGGCCTGAAGCTTCCGGACTGCCTCGACCTTTCCTTCCGGCAGGATGCCGGCGTAGACATCGTCCGGAGCGATGCCGACGGCGGCGGCCACCTGGGCGGCCACGGCGGCGTTGTCACCGGTCAGCAGGATGGGCCGCAGGCCCAGTTCCTTCAACCGGTCGACGGCGGCCGCGGACCCCGCCTTGACGGTGTCCCTGAGGCTGATGATTCCGGCGGCTTTCCCGTCCACGGCGACGCAGATCGCCGTTGCGCCGCCCGCTTCCGCCGATCCGAGCGTGGCCCGCTGGCCGGCGTCCAGGACGATCCCGTTCTGCTCCAGCCAGCCGCGCCGCCCGGCCATCACGGCCCTGCCCTCAACGGTTCCCGACACTCCGCCGCCCGGCGCGGAACTGAACCCCTGCACGGAAGGCAACGTGCCGGCGTCGTCCGTGGCGCCCGTGGACGGGGCCGCGGCGGCTGCGGCAGCGATGGCGCGGGCCACCGGGTGCTCGGAGGCTGCCTCTACGGCTCCGGCCAGCCGGAGGACGTCCTGGTCCTGGAAACCCGCGAATGCTGCCGTGGCGTCCACGGCCAGGACGCCGGTGGTGACCGTGCCTGTCTTGTCCAGCAGGATGGTGTCCACGGTGCGGGTGTCTTCAAGGACCTGCGGGCCCTTGATCAGGATGCCCAGCTGCGCGCCGCGGCCGGTGCCCGTCAGCAGGCCCACGGGCGTGGCCAGGCCGAGTGCGCAGGGGCAGGCAATGACGAGCACGGCGACGGCGGCCGTAAACGCCTGCCGAAGGTGGTCGCCGTCAGCGGCCGGGCCGGCGAGGAGGAGCCAGAGCACGAACGTCACGACCGCCAGTGCCAGGACCACCGGTACGAAGACCGCACTGATCCGGTCCGCGAGCCGTGCAATCGGTGCCTTGCCGGTCTGGGCCTGTGACACCAGCCGCGCCATCTGGGCAAGGGTGGTTTCGGAACCAACCCGGGTAGCGCGGACCAGCAGGCGGCCGGACGTGTTGATGGTGGCGCCGGTGACACGGCTGTCCGGCCCCACCTCCACGGGGACTGATTCACCCGTCACCAGTGAGGCGTCAACGGCCGAGGCGCCGTCCACCACCACGCCGTCGGTGGCGATCTTCTCTCCAGGGCGGACCACCAGGACGTCGCCCACCTGCAGCAGGTCGGCGGGGATCTTCTCTTCGTTGCCGTTGCGCAGGACCGTGGCATCCTTGGCACCCAGGTTCAACAGGGCCTGGAGGGCGTCGCCGGCCTTCTGCTTGGCGTTGGCCTCCAGGTGCCGGCCCAGGAGCAGGAAGGTGGTGACGACGGCCGCCACCTCGAAGTACAGGCCGCCGGACATGCCCTCCATGCCAGGGTGCTCAGTCATGCGCGGATCGGCCAGCAGCTCCCAGGCCGAGAACAGGTACGCTGACGCCACCCCGAGGGACACCAGGGTGTCCATGGTGGAAGCGAAGTGCCGCGCGTTGATGGCCGCCGCGCGGTGGAAGGGCCACGCAGCCCACGTGACCACCGGCAGCGCCAGCACCGCCGCCACCCAGCCCCAGTTGGCGAACTGGAACGCCGGGACCATGCTGACCAGGAACACCGGGACGGTCAGGACCGCCGCAAGGATGAGGCGCGGGCGCAGCAGGGACGCGGGGATTGGGGCGGGTTCAGCCGCGGCCCCGGCTTCCGGGCCCGTAGGGCGCTGCTGGCGCACATGTGCCTTGTAGCCGGCCGCGTTAACCGTATCCACCAGCTGTTCGTCGGTGACACCGTCCGGGACCGTGACGTAGGCCGACTCGAGTGGCAGGTTGACCGTTGCAGCCACGCCGTCGAGCTTGACAAGCTTCTTTTCCACGCGGTTGACGCAGGACGCGCAGGTCATCCCTTCGATGTCGAGTTCGACGACGCGGGTGCCCGGCGGGTGGAGCAGTTCCTGGTGGCTCATTGTCAGCTTTCCGGTAGTGGAAGGGTTTCTAGGCTTCGTTGGCAACCACCAGGTAGCCGGCTTCGGCTACGGCTTCGCCGATTTCCGCGGGGGAGAGTTCCGTGGCTGAAGTGACGGTGACGGTGGAAATGCCGCCGGCGTTCAGGTCCACGCTCACTGCTTCAACGCCTTCAAGGGCTTCGAGTTCTTCGCTGACTGCCGACACGCAGTGTCCGCAGGTCATGCCCGAGACGCTGATGGTTGTGGTGGTGGGGGAGGTGGTGCTCATGGCTTGCTCCTTCATGTGGTGCCGGCGGTGGCCGGGTTGGTGTGAGGGTGTGTCAGCGAAAGGTTGTGTCAGCGAAGCAGCCGGCCGATTGCGTCGGCAGCTTCCTTTACCTTGGCATCGATGGCTTCTGCGCGTGCGTCGGGGTCCGGCTCGGAGGCCGCCCCCACTACGCAGTGGCCGATGTGTTCCTCGACCAGCCCAAGGCTGACGGCGTGCAGGGCCTTGGTGACGGCGGCAACCTGGGTGAGGATGTCGATGCAGTACTTGTCCTCATCCACCATCCGGGCAATGCCCCGCACCTGGCCCTCAATGCGCTTCAGGCGCCGCAGGTACGCGTCCTTGTTTCCCGTGTACCCGTGCTGCGGGGCAGCGCCATCCTCCCCGGCCGGCTGTTCGGCGGCCGCAACGGCTTTTTCGATAGCGTTCATGGAGCCAACATATACCCCTTGGGGGTATCAGCGCAAGTACCCCCTGGGGGTATGCGCAGGGATGCTGGGGCAGGCGCAGGTCCCCGGTCCGTCAGGGCACAAAAAAGCTCCGGAGTGCGTTATTGGGGGATACGCACTCCGGAGCAGCTTTTGGGCAATTCCGGCTTCCACCTGGGTGGATCGGCCTTGCTTGAATCAGCTTACTGGCTGGTACGGGGCTGCGCCAGCACCGCGAATAACTACTTTCGCTTTACTTTAATCACGTCCGGAACGGAGGCATTTTGCCCCGGCTGCGCCGGTCATGGCCGGTCCTCATGGGCCGGCATCCGGTAGGGAACCACCAGCACCGGCCGGCTTTGATGGTGGCTGAGCCAAGACCCAACGGACCCGCCCAAAGCCTCGGAGAGGCGATGGGACAATCCACGTTCCGAGGTTCCCACGATGATCATGGGGGCATCCACTTCCGCGGCCAGCTGCCCCAGTGCACGGGCCGCGTCTCCCGTAAGGGTGCGGAAGGACCACTCTGGGGGGCTGCCGCCGGGCAGCTTGTCCACGGTGGCCTGGACCACTGCTTTCAGCTCCGTTGCGAGTTCCAGCATGTTGTCATCAGCGTCCGGGTGGCGGGAAAGGCGGTGGGCGGAGCGGGCCGGGTCCCACTCCACGAGGTAGCTGGCTTCATCCACGTACGCGCAGACCAGGGGGGCGCCCAGCCGGGCAGCCAGGACGGCCGCGGTCTGGATGACCTCCGGGTGCTGTTTGGGCATGATCCCCACCAGCAGCGGGGCCCCGTCGAAATGTTCCCACGTCATGCTGCCCATTGTCCGCCCGCCCAAGGCCGCCTGAACAGTTAAGTTAGGCCCGGGCTCGTCCCGGGAAAACGGGGTGCGGTGCTAGGGAACGGCGGGGGAGGCGGTGACCACGACGTTCTTGCCCCACGGATCCTCTGTGTAGCAGCTGATGAGGACCAGCCGGTTGGGCACCATGTCCCAGACCGGGCTGTCCTTGAGGCCGGACTTCAGGTAGGTCGTGACGCTGTCCACGTGATAGCTGATGGTTCCGGCCGGAGTCTGGACATCCAGCAGGTCGCCAACGGCGGCCGCCGAGCTCAAATGGTTGAAGGGGGCGTCCGCGCCCTCCCAGCTGTGGCCGATGACGTAGGTGGTGTTGCCGGAGCCCTTTCCGGGGATGCCGAAGGCCGTGAGCCAGTACCCGTCCTTGGTGGCAGGGGGCTCTATGGTGCGGCTGGACTGGGCTTCGCCGTCCAGGTCCAGGGGTTGGACGGCTACGTCGAAGGCGGCTGCCGGGTAGCGGATGTGCAGGGGCGGGGCGGCCGGCGGAAGGTCAGGTGCGTCCGCCGCCGGTGGGGCCGGAGCCTGGGCGGCCGCGGCTGGCGGCTGTGGCACGCCGGTTTCCGCAATGGGAGCCGCGGCACCGAGGGGTCCGGCGGCAGGGGACCCGGCGGCAACGGGAACGCTGCGGGCCGAAGCGGAGACGCTGCCGGCGGCCAGCAGCGGAGCCGGGTGGAACAGGGGAGCGCCAACCGTAAAGGACAGGAAGGCGAGGATGCCGCAACAAAGGATGGCCAGGTCGCCCCGGTTCCACCGCCGCCACGACTGCCGCCTGGTGATGCTTCGCCCGGGCCCTGCGTGCCGGCGTCGGTCCTGTCGCTTGGCGTTCCCCTGTGGCATGGCATTCCTTAAGGGTTGGGCTGGATGGGAAGGAAGGCGCCCTGCCGGGCACTGGCAGGACGCCTTCCTTGTCGGGAAGCCACGGGAAGTGGCGGATGCCGGGCTAGCCGGCGGTGTGCAGCGGACGTGGCCGGCGGCGTACTGCCACTGCTGCTCCCGCGGCGGCCAGCGCTCCCACACCTGCAAGCCAGCCGGGCGCGCCGTCAACGGAACCCACAGCCGTCTGGGCGTTGTAGCCCTGGTTGGTCCCCACACTGGCGGCCGCTGCGGCGGGGGCTGCCTTCGGAGCCGCGGCCTGCTGGGCAGGCGTTGCCTGGGCGGGTACAGCTGCCGGGGCCACCGCGGCCGGCGGCACCACCGCAGGGGTTTCCGCTACAGGGGTTTCCGCCGGAGGCTGCACCACGGGTTGTTCCGCGGGCTGGTCGACGACGACGGGCGTCTCCTGGGCCGGCGGGGTCACCACGGGCGGCTGCTCCGTAGGAGGCGCCACCACCGGGGGTTCCTCGGCGGGCGGCGTGGCGGGAGGGCTTACGGGAGGGTCGACGACGACGGGCGGATCCACGGGATCGAGCACCTCGCCGGGCGGCAGCGGCGCGCACTTGGCGACGTAGAGTGCCTTTCCGGCGCTGGTCCAGTTCTTGCCCGGTGTATTGGACGTCGGCGGAATGATGTCCAGCGGATGCTGGTCGTGGCCGCCCAGCCCGTTGATGCTGAATTCCAAAGGTGCCCAGGTGCTGCCGTCGCTGTGGCAAACGGTGACTTTCTCCCCCGCGGCCATGGCGGGCGCCGTGAGGCTGATCAGGCCGAGCCCAACCACCCCCAGTGTGGCTAAGGTGCGTTTCATGATTTCTCCCCATATGTGTGAAACGGACCATGGCGGGGACGTGCCAGCGGTGGCGCCGTATGCCCCAGCAGCACGGTCAGCTTGCCTTGAGATTTCAGGCTAGGGGCGCCGCCCGGGGCAGTCGCCAGTAGGGGGTACTCGTCTTTCCCCGGGGCCGGCCGGCCAAGTTACCTGCCAGTACCCTAAACCCGGGCCGCGCCACCTGCTTCCGCGCCGGGACCTTGTCCGCCGGGTGGGCCGCGCCTAACGTTTTAAGTGAAGCAAGGAGGGGGAATCGTGGAAATCTTCATGTGGTGGCTGGACCTGGACCTCGCCAGCAAGGAGTGGCTGCGGCAAAACCTCCATTCAGAGGAACTGCCGCTTCCGGTGCTCCAGGGGATCGCGGAGGCGGGCGGTCCGCATCCCGGCAATCCCGCTGCAGTGCTGACCGCCGCAGACTGGGACTTCATCGAGACCCAGTCGGAATTCGTGGACTGATCCCGCCCGCCGGCAGTTCAGGGAGCCGAAGGGGGCCTGAACCCGTTGCGCCTTGGCCACTGCGGTGGTTGCATGGTCCGCATGGCAACGGCGGCAGAATCATTCCTCCTGGCAATCGGCACCAAGAAAGGGCTGTGGCTCGCCACAAGCCGGGACAGGCGGGAGTGGTCCTTCACCGGCCCGCATTTCCTCATGGCTGAAATCCCCAGCATCGGAATCGATACCAGGGAGGGCCGCACCCGCATCCTGGTGGGCGTCCGCAGCCCGCACTGGGGGCCCACGGTTGCACACTCCGATGACCTGGGCGCCACCTGGTCCGAGCCGGAGCATGGCGCCATCACGTTTCCCGAGGACACCGGCGCCGCCCTGGACCGTGTGTGGCAGATCTACCCGGACGCCGAGTCCCGTCCCGGAGTGGTGTGGGCCGGCGCCGAGCCCATCTCCGTCTGGAAGTCCACGGACGGCGGCGAGCACTTCGAGTTGAACCGGGGCCTGTGGGACCACCCGCACCGCAGTGAATGGGGAGCCGGCTATGGCGGTGCGGCGGCACATTCCATCGTGGTGGACCCTGCGGGTCAAACTGTGCACGTCGCCATGAGCACCGGCGGCGTGTACCGCTCGCTCGACGGCGGAACGTCCTGGGAGGCGCGCAACAAGGGCATCTCGGCCTACTTCATGCCGGACCCCAACCCCGAGTTCGGCCAGTGCGTCCACAAGATCGCCGCCGATGCTGTGGTGGAAGGACGCCTCTACGCCCAGAACCACCACGGCGTCTACCGGACAGACGACAATGCCGACAGCTGGAACTCCATCGCGGAGGGCCTGCCCGCGGACTTCGGCTTCGTGATGCTGACGCATCCGCGCCGGGACGGCACCGCCTGGGTTGTTCCGCTGAAGGCCGACGGCGAACGCATTCCTCCCGACGGAAAGCTCGCCGTCCACCGCACGGACGACGCCGGGAACAGCTGGAAGCGGCTCAGCACCGGGCTCCCCGGGCAGGAGTACAACAGTGTGCTCAGGGACGCCGCCTCGGTGGACACCGCCGAACCCGCCGGCGTCTACTTCGGTACCCGGGGCGGGACGGTCTACGCGAGCGCGGACGAAGGGGAGACTTTCACGGAAGTGGCGTCGCACCTCCCGGACGTCCTCTGCGTCCGGGCGGCAGTGGTGGCCGGTGCCTGAGATCTCGCTGCTGCTTCCCGGTGTCCTGCAGCCGCTGGCCGGCGGGCAGTCCGTCCTGTCCACCCGGGCCGACGGGCCGGTGACGGTGGCACACCTGCTTGATGCGGTGGCCTCGGACTATGCCGTGCTGGGCCGGCGGCTCCGCGATGAAACCGGGGCCCTGCGCAGATTCGTGAACATCTATGTGGGCGGCGACGAAGTGCGGCGGCTGCAGGGCCTGGACACCGAGGTCCAACCCGGCCAGGAAGTGCTGGTAATCCAGTCCGTGGCGGGTGGCTGAGCCGCGCCTGGAGTCCTGACCGCCAAACGATTCCAAAATCGTTGACAATTTCGTCCGCGATCCGTACCGTCGGTTTCGTGCAGTGGTGATCAACTGCACCCATTCCTAGCGATGATGCGACAGGAAGGTACAGGGTGGCCGCGAGCCTGAGCCTCAAGGACGTCAGCCTGCACTTCGGCGGGGTCAAGGTGCTGCAGGACGTCAGCTTCGACGTCGAGCCCGGCGTGATCTTCGGCCTGGTGGGCCCCAACGGTGCCGGCAAGACCTCCCTGTTCAACTGCATCAGCGGCCATTACCGGCCAAGCTCCGGATCGATTTCCATCGACGGGACCGAGGTTTCCGGCAGTGCCCCTTCCCGGATGGCCCGCCTTGGACTTGCGCGCACCTTCCAGCATCCTGCGCTCCAGCTAAACACCACAGTGCTGCAGAACGTGCTCCTCGGAGGGCACACACGGCTCCCCGGCGGCCCGGTCTCCTGGGCGCTGAGGATGCCTTACACCGTCCGGGCCGAGCGCGCTGTCCGTAACGAGGCGCTCGAACTCCTTGCCAAGGCCGGGCTGGGCTGGGCGGCGGATGTGCCAGCCGACGAACTCTCCCACGGGCTGCATAAAGGCATCGAGCTGTGGCGGGCCCTTCTTTCCAGGCCCGCCCTGCTTCTTCTCGACGAGCCGGCAGCCGGGCTCTCCCACGGGGAAGTCGAACAACTCATCGCCACCGTGAAGCGCCTCCGCGCCGAGCAGGACGTCACCATCATCATCGTGGAGCACCACATGGGACTCATCTCCGCGCTCACCGACCAGGTGGTGGTCCTGGACCACGGACGGAAGCTGATGTCGGGAACCGCGGCGGAGGCCCAGTCCGATCCCCGCGTCATCGAGGCCTACATTGGGAGGGACGCCGCGGATGACGCTGCTTGAACTCACGGACGTGACAGCGTCCTACGGGCCCGTGCAGGTCCTGGACGGGGTCTCGCTCAGCGTGCCGGACGGCGGGTCCGTGGGCATCCTGGGCGCGAACGGGGCGGGCAAGACCACCACGCTCCGCGCCATCAGCGGCAGCGTCAGGACCGGTGGACGGATCAGGTTCGATGGCCGGGACATCCGGGGCCTCCGGCCGGACCAGGTGGCCGCGCTGGGCATAGCCCACGTGCCCGAGGGCCGGGGCACACTGGGCCAGCTCAGCGTGCGCGAGAACCTGATGGTGGGCTCCTACCTGCGCAAAGACCGGAAGGCCATCGCCGGGGACATCGACTACTGCCTTGACCTGTTCCCGCAGCTGCAGGACCGGGTGGGCTCGCGGGCGGCGGCACTGTCCGGCGGCGAACAACAGATGCTCGCGGTGGGCCGCGCCTTCATGGCCAAACCCAAACTGCTGCTTTTGGACGAAGCCTCGCTGGGGCTTGCGCCCAGCACTGCCAAGGCGGTCTACCAGGCCATCCGCCGGCTGCGGCTCGAGTCCGGGATCGCCATGCTGGTGGTGGAACAGAATGCGAACCTCGCATTCTCCTTGGTGGACACCGCCACGGTCCTGGAAACGGGCCGGAACGTCCTCACCGGAACCTCGGCCGAACTCAAGGGCATGGACGAAATCCGCCGCGCCTACCTGGGGGGCTGACCGGCATGGGAACCTTCATCCAACTCGTCGTTGACGGCCTCGCCACCGGCTCCATCTACGCCGCCCTGGCCCTGGCAATCGTGCTGGTGAACCAGGCCACCGGCCTGATCAACTTCGCGCAGGGCGGCATGGCGGTACTGTCCGCCTACATCGCCTACGTGTTCGTGGAACTCGGCCTGCCGCTCATCCTGGCCATCATCCTTGCCATTGTCCTGTCCTTCCTCTTCGGCGCACTGGTGGAACGGTTCCTGATCCGGCGGTTTGAACGGGGGGATCCGGACACCGCAGTGGTGGTGACCATCGGCCTGCTCACCCTGGTCACCGGCATCTGCGCAGTCCTTTGGGGCTACAACAACCTGGGGTTCCCGTCGCTCTTCCCGCTGACCAGCGTTGAAATGCTCGGGGCGGTGGTCAGCGTCAGGTCCCTTGCCACCGCCGTGACCATCGTGGTGATCATGGTGGTCCTGCAGCTGCTCTTCCTGCGCACCAAGCTGGGACTGGCCCTGCGCGCCGTTGCCGACAACCCGGCGTCGGCCGCTTTTTCCGGCCTGCCGGTGGGCCGCCTGCTCATGGTGGGATGGGGACTTGCGGCCACCCTGGGGGCGATCGCCGGCGTCCTCGTGGCTCCCCAGCTGACCCTCACGCCCGGCATGCTGGACACGGCCCTGGTCTATGCGCTCGCCGCCGTGATCCTCGGCGGCCTGACCAGCCCCGTCGGCTGCGTGGTAGCGGCGTCCGCGATCGGTGTCCTGGAAAACCTGGTGGCCGTGTACATTCCCCTCATCGGCCACGACCTCAAGATCGCCGTGCCCTTCGCGCTGATCTTCGTCATCCTCATCGTTCGTCCCCAGGGCCTGTTCGGCAGAAAGGTCGTGGTGAGGGTCTGATGAGTGCCGTTGCCGCCACTGCCCGCAGGCCATGGGTCCGGATAGTCCTCGCCGCCGTCGTGGCCATAGTGCTGCTCGTGGCCCCACTGGCCCTGCCGGCCTTTGCGAACCAAACGCTGGTCCGCATCGGTGTCTATGCCGTGGCGGTGCTCGGGCTGAATATCGTCATGGGCTACACAGGCCAGGTCAACCTCGGGCAGATCTTCTTCGTGGGGCTGGGCGCCTATGTCACCGCGTACGGCGTCAACCATGGCTGGAACATCCTGCTGGTGTTCGCCGCCGCCTGCGCCGTTGCCGGCGTGGTGGGACTGCTGGTGGCCCTTGCCGCCGCCCGCCTGGGCGGCCTTGCCATCGCGATGGTCACCATCGCCCTCCCGATCGTCGGGGTGCCACTGGCCAAGCGCCTCTCCGAATTTACCGGCGGCTCGCAGGGGATCTCCGCGCGGTTCACGGACGCCCCGGACTGGTCCGGCCTGGACAACGACCAATGGCAGTTCTACATCGTCCTGGCGGTGGCGGCCGCGGCTTTCCTGCTGGCGCGGAGCCTGGTCCGGGGCAAGTACGGGCGGGCATTCGCGGCCGTCCGGGAAAACGAGGCTGTTGCGGCCTCCATGGGCATTTCGCCCTACCGGACCAAGGTCCTCGCCTTCACCATCGCCTCCATCTTCGGCGGTGCCAGCGGCTTCCTGTACCTCGCAGCCGTGCAGTACACCTCGCCGGAGACCCTGAGTTTCGGCCATTCCATCAGCCTCGTGGCCGCCATGGTCATCGGCGGCGCCGGGAGCATCGCGGGTTCGCTCCTGGGCGGCGCCTACTACGTCTTCGTTCCGCAACTCACCAACGCCATAGATCCCAACCTCACCACCATCAGCCAGGGTGCCATCCTCCTCGCGGTGCTGTTCCTGTTGCCCGGCGGCCTGGTCAGCATCCCCAGGGTGGTCCGCAGGCTGGCCCGCCGGACCGGCGCCGCTGGTGGCCGCTTCGCCGCCCGCTCCACCGGCGCCCACTCCACCGCTGCCGGCTCCCCGGCGGCACCTGCAGCGGATACCTCCCAGCAGACCGCTCCAGCCCACCGTCCGGTACCGGACAGTGCGCTGGAGGGACATGAACAAACAGAGAGGCAAGATGGACCATGAAGATGAGAAAGAAGCCCGGCGGGGTACTTGGCATCGTTGCCGTGACGGCCGCCGTCGCGCTCTCCCTGTCCGGATGCAGGGGTGACAGCGGCGGCCAGGGCGGCGGTTCGGCATCCTCTCCGGGGATCACGGACTCGGCGATCACGCTTGGGATCACCACGCCGCTCAGCGGCGCCACCGCCGGACCGGGCAAGTGCACGGTTGCCGGGGTCTCGGCGTACTTCGGGGCCGCGAACGCCGCGGGCGGTGTGAAGTTTGGTGACGGCAAGACGCGCACCGTGAACATCAAGTCCTATGACGACGCCTACGACCCGCAAAAGTCCCTGGCTAACTTCCAGCAGATGGTGTCCGACAATGTGTTTGCCGCCACCGCCGGCCTGGGGACGCCCACCAACCGGGCATTCCGCGACGCTGCCATCAGCCAGAAGGTCCCGCAGGTGCTGGTGATGACCGGTGACCCACTGTTCAGCGACCGGAAGCAGAGCCCCTGGCAACTGGGCTTCGTGCCCGTCTACCAGAATGAGGGTGCCGCGTTCGGAAAGCTCCTGGCGAAGTCGGGTGCGCAGCACAAGGTGGCCATCCTTTCGCAGAACGATGACTACGGCAAGGGCTACGTCTCGGGCTTCAAGGAGGCCATCCAGGGGGCGTCCAACATTTCGGTGGTGGGGGAGCAGACCTATGAGGCCACCGACACGTCCGTGGATGCCCAGCTCACCCAGCTGGCCTCCTCGGGGGCTGACGTCTTCTTCAACGCCATGTCCATCACGCCGCTCACCATCGCGGCACTGCAAAAGGCGCAGCAGATCGGCTGGAAGCCCAGCTGGTTCCTGCCCTCCAACACGTCCAGCCCCACGGCGATCCTCGAACCGGGCGGCGCCTCCGCCTACCCCGGAATCTACTCGGTGTCCTTTGCCAAGGCACCGCAGAGCCCGGCGTTCGCCAAGGACCCCGACGTCGTCAAATTCCTCGACGAACTGAAGAAGTACGGGAATTACCCGGACATGCCGGCCTTCCCGCACTGCATGTGGAGCTACATGGTGGGGGCCACCCTTGAGAAGGCGTTCCAGAACATGAAGGAGCCCACGCGGGACAGCTTCATGACGGCGCTGCGGGACATCAAGGACCTGAAGGCGCCACTGATGCTGGAGGGTACGTCGGTCAACACCACGGTGGATGGCCAGCCGGCGGTGTCCTCGGTGGTGGTGCAGAAGTACAACGGCAAGGGCTATGCAACTGCCGAGAACTTTGGCTGATCAGCTCCGGGCGGCGCTTGGCACCGGCCTGGCGCCGCCCGGGGATTCCAGGCTGTCCACCAGTTCCAGCCCGCGCCGGGCCCACGCGATCTCCGCGTGGGCCCGGTCCACCAGGCCCTCATAGGTGAACCGCTTGAACGCAATGGTCCGTTCGCGGTCAGCCGGATCGGTCACGGCCAGGCGGCGCACCAGCATCGGGTTGTCCACCTGGGCGATGCGCTGGAGCTCACCCTCCCATTGGGCGAGCTCGGCCTCCCATTGCTCCTGGTGCCGGCGGAAAAACTCCCTGGCCGTCTCCGGGGATGCCGCCTCAAGGTAGGCGGCACGCAGGTGGGCGGGATCGCGGACCCGCGCGTACTCCAACGGGGTCTGCATCCACTCGAGGAAGGCCTGGTTCCCCGCGTCCGTGACATGGTAGACCCGGCGGGTGGCGCGCTGGCCCCTGGGCTGCTCCTCACCCTCGATGAGGTTCTCCGCTTCCATCTTGCGCAGCTCAGGGTAGATCTGGGAATCGGGGGCATGCCACACGTGCCCCACCGACATGGAGAACTGCTTCTGCAGTTCATAGCCAGACAGCGGGCCCACACGCAGCAGCGCAAGCAGCGCGTACCGAAGGCTCATGCGGTACTCCTCCAAGGGCTCAAGGAAGGTGCGGGGGCGCCCGCGCCCCCGCACTCCGGGGTCCCCAGCCTAGGCCGACTGGTAGTTCGTCCGCCACCCGCCGTGATACGTGGCGCGCGCCACGGTGGAGTAGGGCACGGGGCTGACCACGGCCCGCACTTCAGTCTGCACATGGGGTTCGACGGCGGCCTTGGCGGTTCCGCCGTTGGGCTCACCCCACACGACCTTCAGTTCCGTGCCTTCCGGTACGTTGGGATCGATGGTGGCCAGCGACAGGGCCCGGCGTTCATTGGCGCTGTAGCCGGTGAACATCGAGTAGCCCACCACGGTTCCGTCGGCGTCCACCACCGAGTCATAGTTGGCCGAGCCGTAGTTTGCCAGGGGCAGGTCAAAGAACTTGTAGCTTGGTCCGTCCACGTTGAACAGCGACGCGAAAATGGAGGTGACATCCTCCGCGTCCCAGGCCAGGGTGACCTTCTTGCGCTGCGAGGCGGGGTCGATCTTCTGGAGTGCGTCGCGGCCGATGAAGTCGTGGTCGAACTTGACGAACGAGCCGTAGCCCAGCTCCCACGGGGTCAGGTAGTAGTCCTCGATGTTCCCGGACACGAACGAGCCCGCCAGGGTTCCGGTGGCTTCGTAGCCGTCAGCGGGCAGCCATTCGCGGTAGCCGCGCTCCGCTTCGCCGGTGTAGATGGCCGGCAGCGGCGACGGGATCCAGCCGGACTCGAGGGTGTTGGACGGGTACGCCCGGGAGCCCACGGGCACCAGCCCGAACTCGGCGCCGGCCTCCACGATGGCGTCGCGGATGCGGTCGTGGTCCGCGTACGGGCCCCACACTTCCAGGCCCGGTGCGCCGGCCATCCCGTGCCGCAGGGTGCGGACGGTGGTCCCGGCGATGGCCATGGTGGACATGTTGAAGAACTTGAGCTGCTCCAGTGCGCCGCCGTTGAGCTTCTCAATGACCTGCCAGGCGTTGGGTCCCTGGATCTGGAAGCGGTAGTACTGGCGGGTCACGGGGTGGCCGTACGGCCGTGACGGTGAGCGCCGGTCCACGGTGATGTCCAGGTCCCGGTAGCCGCCAGTCTCGCCGTGGTAGAGCAGCCAGTTGGCTGCCGGGGACCGGCCGACGTACACGTATTCGTCCTCCGCCTCGTGGAAGAGGATGCCGTCTCCGATGACGTGTCCGGACTCGGTGGTGGGCACGTATTGCTTGGCTTTGTTCACCGGGAAGGCGGCGGTGGAGTTGATGGCGGTGGCGGTGATCAGCTTGATCGCGTCCGGGCCCTTCAGGAACAGGTTGTCCATGTGGTGGGACTGGTCGTAGAGGACGGCCGTCTGCCGCCAGGCGGTTTGCTCCTTGATCCAGTTCTGGAAGTCGGCCGGGACCACCGGGTAGATGTAGGAGCCGATCTGGGAGTTGCGGAGGAGGTCAACCGCCCCTTTCGACGCGTCGAGGACTTCCTGCAGGTTTTTCGGTGCCACGTTGAACCTCTTGTTCTGTATCGGATTGTTGGTGGGTATCAGAAGACGATGGTCTGGTTGCCGTGCCGGATGACCCGGTCCTCGGCATGCCACTGGACGGCGCGGGAGAGCACCGCGCGTTCCACGTAGGCGCCGCGCGCCTGGAGGTCCAGGGCGGAGTGCGCGTGCGTTACGCGGGCCACGTCCTGTTCGATGATGGGCCCTTCGTCCAGGTCCTTGGTCACGTAGTGCGAGGTGGCGCCGATCAGTTTGACGCCCCGCTCCTTGGCCTTGCGGTAGGGCGCGGCGCCCACGAACGCAGGCAGGAAGGAGTGGTGGATATTGATCAGCGGCACGGAAACCGCGTCCAGGAATCCGGGGGACAGGATCTGCATGTACCGGGCCAGCACCACGAAGTCCACGTTGCCCTCCAGCAGCTTCAGGACCTGGGCCTCCGCTGCTGCCTTGTCCGGCCCTGCGGAGGGGACGTGGAAGAACGGGACGCCAAAGGCCCGCACGTCCTCGGCCGTGTTCGTGTGGTTGGAGATCACCATGGGAATGGTCACGGGCAGTTCACCCCTCCGGTGCCGCCAGAGCAGTTCCAGCAGGCAGTGGTCGGAGGTGGATACCAGGATGGCCATGCGCTTGGGGATGGAGCGGTCGGTCAGGGTCCAGGAGAGCCCCAGCGGGGTGAGGGTCCTGGCGAGGTCGGCCTCGATTTCAGGCATCGCGGCGGCCAGGTCCGGCCGGTTGAAGACGACCCGCTGGAAGAAGTCACCCGATGAAGGATCACTGGAGTACTGGTCCAGGGAGACGATGTTTCCCCTGTTGCGGGTCACCAGGGCGGCCACCGCAGCCACGATGCCCGGCTGGTCCGGCCCGTCAACGATCAGGCAGGACTGGTCCTTGCGGGATTCGGTGTGCAGGACCATCGCGTGCCGTCCTAGCCCTCTTCCGCGGTGAAGTGCCGGACCCAGTTGGCCGTGGCCAGCAGGCCGCCAAACGTGTAGAAGTGCAGGCCAACCTGCCCCGGGAGGTGTTGGTGGGGGCCGGGCGCGCGGTCGGCAAGGACGGCGGCCAGATCGTTCACGAAGCGGTCCGGTCCGGCGTCGCCCATGAGGTTGGTCAGCGAGAAGCCGTATTTCTTGACGATCATCGCGTTGGCGCCCACCCCAAAACGGCGCGCAAAGCCGAGGAGCCGTTTTACTCCCGCCGGGCCGGGGGTTCCCACGCGGATTGGTGCCTGGATTCCCCTGGCCCGGACCTCGGCGATCCACGCAGCCACCGGTTCGGTGTCGAAAGCGAACTGCGTGATGATGGAGGCGCCAAGGTCCTGCGCGGCGAGGGCTGCGGTCTTGTCCTCCAGCGCCCGCCAGAGGTCCTCCTTGCGGATATCGGGATGGCCCTCCGGATATCCGCCGATTCCGACCTCCCGGACCCCGAACTGCTGCAGGAGGCCGGTGTTGACCAGCGCCAGGGAGTCTTCGTAGGGGCCCTCCGGT
This sequence comes from Pseudarthrobacter sp. LT1, assembly GCF_035621795.1. Classification (NCBI taxonomy): domain Bacteria; kingdom Bacillati; phylum Actinomycetota; class Actinomycetes; order Micrococcales; family Micrococcaceae; genus Pseudarthrobacter; species Pseudarthrobacter sp. LT1. The sequence goes on along the minus strand of NZ_CP141830.1, from coordinate 4,540,811 downwards.
TCCGCGGGGTCGCCGCCCACCACGAAAAGGTGCTCGGCGGCGCCCGCTTCCGCCAGGCGCTGGAGGAACTTTTCGAGGTCGCCCTTCGATGCCAGCCTGCGCGCCGAGACGTGCGGCACGGGGATGAATCCCAGGTCCCGGGCGGCCTTGGCCGCGGCCACCCGCATCTCCAGGTCCTCGTTGCCGAGGAAGGTGACGTTGATGCGGGTGCCCGGCGGAATGCTGTCTTTTGCTTCGATGAGGGCGGGAATGTCCTTGCCGGTCATCTCCAGCGAGAAGTTCTTGATGAGTTCCAGGGATGCTGCCCGGTTTTGGGCGGGCATGATTCGAGTCGCCATCAGGTCATCCTTTCGGCGGGTGCAGCGGTGCACCCACCTCCAAGATTACCTATGCACATAGGTAATGTCGATAGCTAATGACGGAATCCAGGACCTTCCGGCCCATCGTCCATCCCGGGCCTACCCTTCTGCTGCCTCCGGTTCCAGATGGGCGATGGCGCGGGTGTCCTGGAAGGCCCGGACCCCTTCAATGCCCTGTTCCCTGCCCATGCCGGACTGCTTCATTCCGCCGAATGGCGCGCGCAGGTCCAGCCGGGTTGCACCGTGGTCGTTAACCCAGACGTAGCCGCAGACCAGGCGTCCGCCCACGCGGTCGGCCGCTGCCGGATCGGCGGTCCACACAGAGCCGCACAGCCCCGCCCAGCTCGCGTTCGCCGCCTCCACCGCCTCGTCCTCCGTGTCGAAAGGGATCAGGGGGATGACGGGCCCGAACTGTTCCAGGGTGACCACCCGCAGGGAAGGGTCCGGATCGATCACCAGTGCCGGACGCAGGAAGTTCCCGCCCTGCAGTTCATGGTCCGAGGGAAGGGTTCCGAACTCCCTGACATCGGCACCGGCTTCCTTGGCCTCCTCGATGAGCTCAGCCACGAAGGCCTTCTGCACGGGGGAGTGCAGCGGACCCATGGTGGTCCCGTCGTCGAGCCCGTAGCCTATGACCGCCTTTTCAAGCCGCTGCGAGAGCCCCGCCACCACCTCGTCCAGGCGCGAACGGTGCACGTAAACCCGCTTCGCGTTCATGCAGATCTGGCCGGTGGTATCGAAGATCGCGGCGTAGAGCCGGTCCAGGTGGGTGTCATCGAGGACCGCGTCCGCGAGGATGACGGCGGCGTCGTTTCCGCCGAGTTCAAGCGTTACCCGGGTGAGTGACTTCGCAGCCATTTCCATGATGCGCTTGCCGCCGCCCACGCTGCCCGTGAAGCAGACCTTGGCGATGTCCGGGCTGGTGATGAGCGCAGCCATGTCCGCGTCCTTGCCGGTCACCACGTTCAGCACCCCTGGCGGCAGTTTTTCGGCAATCCGCTGGACCACGCGCGTCGTTGCCAGCGGCGCGGTGGGTGGCGGCTTAACGATTGCCGTGTTCCCTGCCAGCAGTGCGTGCGGCAGCGAGGCCGCGAGGATGGCAATGGGCCAGTTGAACGGCACGATGACCGTCACCACGCCCAGGGGCTGGAAAGTGACCGAGGTGGAGACGGGAATGCCGGGCGCGGGCGGCAGCACCTTGGCGGTGTCGACGTCGGGAGCCAGTTCCAGGGCGAGGTTCCACCTGATCTCGAACACCAGGGAGTCCACCCAGGCTTCCATGCGGATCTTGCCGTTTTCCTGCGAGAGGATGGCGGCGTCCTCATCACGGAAATCCGCGATGCCCTCCAGTGCCTGCCGCATCCGGTCTGCGCGCTCCTGCGCCCCCAGTGCAGCCCATCCGGGGTAGGCCGCCTTGGCCGCAGCAATGGCGTCCTGGACGTCGGCCGCGCCGGCCGCCGCGGCGTGGCCCACGATGGTGCCGGGCTTGCCCGGATCGGCAATGTCCATGGTGGCGGCGGCCTGCCGTTCTGAGCCTCCGGTGTAGAGGCCGGTGGTCACCGGGGCGGACGTGTCCACTGTGTTGGTCATGATGATGCACCTCTCTGTGCGGTACTGCGAGGATCCTTTAATTTTCTCACTGGCGGATGTTTGGCGTTCCGTGCGTATGGAACGTCTCGATGGTTTTCATGCCCCAGGCCTGCCCCTTTCTGCGCTCCTCCTGGCTCCACTCCACCACGGGCGAGTCCGGGTCCAGCAGCAGGCGGGCGCCGGCGTTGGCCAGTTCGATCCGGTTGCCGCCGGGCTCCCAGACGTAGAGGAAAAACGTCTGGTTGATGGCGTGCTTGTGCGGCCCGGACTCGATGTGGATCCCGTTTTCAAGGAAGATGTCCGCGGCCTTCAGGATGTCCTCGCGGGTATCCGGAGCGAAGGCCACGTGATGGAGCCGGTTGCCGTGCTTGAGCCAGTCGTCGGAGTACACGATGTCATAGGACTTGTTGTTGAAATGGAACCACCATGCGGCGTATCCGCCGTCGTCGAGCCGGATGCGTTCACTCTCCCGCCCGCACAGCGCGTGGGCCACGAACTCCCCGTTGGCCACCACATCCTTGGCCAGGAAATTGATGTGGTCCAGCCGGCGGGCGTTGACGCCCCGGCCGGGGAAGGCCGAGGCCTGGTTCTTCAGGGCGGGTTTGTCGTCCGTGGCCACGTACCGTTCGGTTGCGTAATAGATGCCCATGAGGTGCCCGTCGGGGTCCCGGAAGGAGTAGGTCGGCCCCGTTCCCACCTCACCGTCTTCCCAGCCGATGCCCAGGCCGGTGGCTTCGATGGCGGCGACCCGGCGCTCCAGCGCCTCCTGGCTGGTGGCCCGGAAGGTGGTACGCCCGACACCGGCATCGGATGAGGCGGTGAGCTTGAGGGTGTAGAGCTGGTATTCGTCCCAGGTCCGCAGGTAGGCGGACTTCGTGCCGGCGCTGCTGGTCTCCGCTACGACGCGCATGGCGAGCAGCTCGCGGAAGAACCACAGGCTTTCCTCGAAGACGGGGGTCAGCAGTTCCACGTTTCCCAGGTGGGCGACGTCGAACGAGGTATACCCGGTCATGAAGCTGTCCTCTCTAAAGGGGTCGTTGTGCAGTCGTCACAGGCGCGGGCGCGGGAAGACGCGTCCTTCGAAAATCTTCCGTGCTGTCCTGAGGGCAGTTGAGCGGGTCACGGTATAGCCGTCCGGGGTCTTCTCGATGGCCACCTCGACGTCAAAATGGCCGGTGGGGTGTTCCACCCGGAAGGGTTCCCCCGGTGAAGGAAGCGCGGCAAGGCCATGGCCCACCGACCCCTCCGTCAGGACACCCGCCGCCACGGTGAGTGCTCCGAGCACGCCGATGGAGGTGTGGACCCGGACGGGAAGGAAGCTGCGGGTGGTTATGGCGCCCCCGGCCCGCGGCGGTGCCAGCAGCACCAGCTTGGGTACGGTGGCACCGCTGACATCGCCCATGCCCATCAGGTCCGCCGCTGCGAGGCGGAGCCCGGCGAGCCGTTCTGCCAGGCCTTCGTCTGCCTCAAGGTCTGCAGGGGCTTCCTCGCCGGTGATGCCCAGGTCGGCAGCTCGCATCAAAACGCTGGGCATTCCGTTGTCAACGCAGGTAAGGTCCACGCCCCCCGCGTGGTCCAGAATCCTGCCCGTGGGGAACAGGGCGCCCGTCGATGATCCCGCCGTGCCCTCGAAGTTGAGCCGGATGGCCGCTGCCGTTCCCGGAACGCCGTCAATTGCCACTGCCTCACCTGCCGCCGGGCCGCCGTCGTAATCCACCACCCCGCCGGGCGTGGCAAACCGCGCGGTGGCCATGCTGCCGGTGTTCACCATCCGGATGCGCACCTCGGTGTGGCCATCCGTGGGCTGCACCAGGCCCCGCTCCACGGCGAAGGGTCCCACGGCGGCGAGGATGTTTCCGCAGTTCTGGCGGCCGGTGACCAGTGCCGTGTCGACGCCGACCTGGAGGAAGAGGTAGTCAACGTCCGCGCCGGCGTTCGGGGACGGGGCGATGACCGCAACCTTGCTGGTCAGCGGGTGTGCCCCGCCCAGCCCGTCCACCTGCCGTGGATCGGGAGAGCCCATGATCCTCAGCAGCAGGTCGTCGCGTTCCGCGGGATCCGCGGGCAGGTCGGAGGCGAGGAACAGGGCACCCTTGGAGGTCCCTCCCCGCATGAGGAGGCAGGGGATCCCCTTAGTTTCGGGCATTTCCACCCTCGCGTTCCACGGCGGGCATGGTGCCTGGACGGCCCATGGTCAGTCCTTTCCGGCGGACAGTGCCAGACAACCATGCTCTGGAACTCTGGTCAAGACATCCGATACAATTTTGTTAGCAATCGTGTTGGTACTGGATGTCCCGGGCTGCTTTCCACCGTGGACCGAACGACGGAGTTCGCAGTGACAGGGATTTCGCAGTGACGGAGACTTTGCAGGAAGCGCTGGACCGCGCGGCTTCCCCGGTCCAGCTTTTGCGCGATTCCCCCGCCAGCCCCCATGTTTTCCCCGTGCGGGCCGAGTTCAGCAACTGGCGCTCCGAGCAGATTTCCTGGCGCAGCACCTGTGCCCTCCTCGACCAGTCGCACCACATGACCGATCTCTTCCTGTCCGGGCCGGGAGCGGAGGGGCTGCTTCGCGGGCTCGCGGTGAATTCCTTCGCGAATTTCCCCGTGGACCGCGCCAAGCAGTTCATCGCGGTGACTCATTCCGGACAACTCATCGGCGACGCCATCCTGGCACACCTCGACGAACAGTCCTACAACCTCGTGGGGCACCCAATGGCCATCGACTGGGTGCAGTACCACGCCGAGTCCGGCGAACACGACGTGGACGTCTCCCGTGACGGGAACTCAATCGTCCGCGCCGGTGATCCCCGCCTGTTCCGCTTCGAGCTCCAGGGGCCCACCGCCCTGGCCATTGTCGAAAAGTTGACCGGTGCCCCGGTGCCGCAGCTTGGGTTCTTCCACATGGGGCGCTTTCCGATCGCCGGGCTGCAGGTCCGCGGGATCCGGCACGGCATGGCGGGACAACCGGGGTATGAGCTCTTCGGACCCTGGGCCGAGGGCGCCCGCGTCAGGGACGCGCTGCTGCAGGCGGGCGGCGAATTCGGCCTGACCCAGGTGGGGGCAAAGGGCTATTCGACGGCGAACCTTGAGTCCGGCTGGGTGCCCTCACCAGTGCCGGCGGTCTTCACGGACGAATGGTTGCGTGGCTACCGCGAATGGCTTCCGGCGTCAGCTGCCGGTTCACTCGGGGGAAGTTTCGATTCAGCGGACATCGAGGACTACTTCGTCACCCCGTACGAGCTCGGGTATGGCCGCTCGGTCGCGTTCGACCACGACTTCGTGGGGCGGGATGCGCTTGAAGCGCTCTCCCGGACCTCCTCCCGCCGCAAGGTGACGCTCGTCTGGAACCCCGACGACGTCCAGGACGTCATGGGTTCCATCCTGCGTCCCGGGATTCCCGCCAAGTACATTGATCTGCCCAAGGCCCGCTACGCCCTCTTCCAGGTGGACCGGGTCCTCCAGGACGGCAGGACGGTGGGCCAGTCCTTTGACTGCGGCTACATCGCCAACGAGCACTCCTTTGTTTCCCTGGCGGCCGTGGACAACCTTGAGGACGGTGCCGAGGTCACTGTGCTCTGGGGCGAAGAGCCCAACTCCGCCAAACTGCAGGTGGAACCCCACCGTCAGGTCCCCATCCGAGCCACCGTCGCCCCCGCTCCTTTCGTGCAATACGCACGCGAGAGCTACCGCGCCACCCACTGAACCGAAGGAGAAAGCCCATGGCCCCGAAATCCCTGCAGGACGTGCTTGATGCGGCGGGCAACACCGTCGAACTGCTGCGCAATTCCCAGCTCGGCACCTACATCTATCCGGTGGTTCCCGCCGAGTTCACCAACTGGCGGCGCGAGCAGCGCGCATGGCGTGAAACGGCGGTGCTCTATGACCAGTCCCACCATATGGTCAACTTCTTCGTGAAGGGCCCCGATGCCCTGAAGCTCTTCTCGGACACGGGCATCAACAGCTTTGCCAACTTCCCGGTGAACACCGCAAAGCAGTTCGTTCCCACGGCCTCCAACGGCGGAGTCATCGGCGACGGCATCCTGTTCCACCTGGAAGAGCAGGAGTTTGTCTACGTTGGCCGCGCGCCGGCCGCCAACTGGCTCCAGTTCCACGCCGAAACCGGCGGATACGACGTCGAATGCACCTACGATGACAGGTCTCCGTCGCGCCCCTACGGCCAGGCAGTCACCCGGAAGTATTACCGTTTCCAGATCCAGGGCCCCAGCGCCTGGCAGATCATCGAGAAGCTCAACGGCGGAACGCTTGAGCAGGTGAAGTTCTTCCACATGGGCCACCTGGCCATCGCCGGGGAACAGGTCCGCACGCTGCGCCACGGCATGGCGGGGGCCCCGGGGCTGGAAATCTGGGGACCCTACGAACAGCACGGAAAAATCCGGGATGCCGTGCTCGAGGCCGGGACTGAGTTCGGGCTGGAACCGTGCGGGTCGCGGGCCTACTCCTCGAACACGCTCGAATCGGGTTGGATCCCCTCGCCGCTGCCGGCAATCTACAGCAGCGATGCCGAGCGCGCCTACCGTGAATGGCTGCCGGCAACCAGCTATGAGGCGGTCAATGCGCTCGCCGGCTCTTTCGTCTCCGGCAACATTGAGGACTACTACCTGACCCCCTGGGAACTGGGCTACGGCTCCTTCGTAAAATTCGACCACGACTTCATCGGGCGGGACGCCCTCCAGAAGGTCGATCCTGCCGCACAGCGGAAAAAGGTAACCCTCGCCTGGAACGATGAGGACCTGGCCACCATCTGGGCCTCGTTCCTGGACCGCGACAAGCCCGGCTACCAGTTCTTCGACGTCCCCAACGCCAACTACGGATCGTCCAACTACGACTCCGTCATCGATGCCGACGGAACGGGAGTGGGGTTGTCGCTCTTCACCGGCGTGACGGCCAACGAACGCCGCGGCCTCTCGCTGGCCACGGTGGACCCCAACGTGGAGATCGGTACCGAGGTCCGTGTCGTCTGGGGTGAACCCGATGGCGGCTCCCGCAAGACCACCGTGGAACCGCATGAGCAGATCAGTGTCCGGGCGGTGGTCAGCCCGGCGCCCTACGCGGTCACCGCCCGGACCGAATACCACGGCGGCTGGCGGACCGCGGCCGCCGGTGCACGGTAGTCCGGCGGGAACGGCCGGCCGCTCTGTTGCCGTCCTGGGCCTGGGGGAAGCCGGGAGCATCTACGCTCAGGACCTGGCCGGCCGTGGATTGCGGGTCACGGGAACGGACCCTGCCGTCGACGCAGTCCCGCCCGGGGTGCTGCGGGCCCCTGGCATCAGTGAAGCGGTGGCGGGCGCCGGCCTGGTGATCAGCCTGGTGGGAGCCCGCGCGGCGGAATCCGTCCTTGACGAGGCGCTGGCCGCCATGGACCCGGCGGCCATCTTCGCGGACCTCAACACCGCCGGACCGGACCAAAAGCGGCAGCTCGCGGAACGGGCAGCCGGGAGCGGCGTCCTTTTCGCCGATGTCGCCGTCCTGGCGCCCGTTCCGCGGGGCCGGATCAATTCGCCCCTGCTGGTCAGCGGCACGGGGGCGGACGCGTTGGTGGCCCTCTTCACCGGATGGGGCATCCCGGCCAGCAACGCCGGGAGAGAAGCGGGTGCGGCGGCCGGCCGGAAGCTGCTCCGCAGCGTCTTCATGAAGGGGCTGGCCGCCACTGTCCTGGAGTCAGTCACGGCCGCCGAGGCGGCGGGGGCAAAAGACTGGGTCATCAGCCAGATTGCAGCGGAACTTGGCCCGTCAGGCGATGCGCTGGTGTCGCGGATGCTTGAGGGCACGCGGCTGCATGCCGTCCGCAGGGAGGCGGAGATGGTTGAGGTGCGGGCCTTCCTGGAGTCGCTCGGGACAGCCCATCCGGTAACGGACGCCAGCATCGAGTGGCTGCATTCGCTCGCACTCCGGCAGCAGGAGCTGGAGGAGGAACAGGCTGCGGACAGTCCTTCCTGACTACGCCCGCCACCGTCTTCCCAGACCTGCTATGCCACCCGCCAGACGCTGCACTCGTCCGTATTGATTGCTTTGCGCACGCCGCTGATGCGGTCCAGGATCCAGACCACACCGATGCCTGGCGCTGTTTCCTGAACGCTGCCGCGGCGGATCACCACGTCGTCGTAGGAGGGCCCCACCGACAGGCGGGCTTCGATTTCATCGCCGCGGTGGAGCTGATCCAGGGCGCGGACTCTTGTTACATGCGTGGTCGCTTTCTTCAACATCGCTGGGGCCTCCTGGCTGGAGCTGGTGCCGGCTCTTGCCTGCACTACCAAGTGTGGGCCTGGAATGTTGCGTACCGGTTTCCCCGCGGTTAGGGCCCGGTTAGTTCTTCGCGCCGCCGCGGTTTCAGGCTGCGGCCCCGCTCCGGTAGGCCGCCAGGAATGTGGAAATCCTCCGGACGGCTTCCTCGATGTCCAGCACCGAGGGAAGGATGACAAAGCGGAAGTGGTCCGGCGCGGGCCAGTTGAAGGCCGAACCGTGGGAGACCAGGATCTTTTGGTCCCGGAGCAGGTCCAGGACGAATTTCTCGTCGCTCTCGATCGGGTACAGCTCCGGGTCCAGGCGCGGGAACAGGTACATGGCGCCCGACGCCGGGACGCACGTGACGCCGGGAATGGCCGTGAGCAGTTTGTGGGCAAGGTCCCGCTGTTCGCGCAGCCGGCCGCCCGGCTTCACCAGCGCATCGATGCTTTGGTAGCCGCCGAGGCAGGTCTGGATGGCGTGCTGGGCGGGAACGTTGGCGCACAGGCGCAGCGACGCCAGCAGTTCCAATGCTTCACGGTAGGCGGCGGTGGCGGCCAGCGGGCCGGTAATGGCCACCCATCCGGCCCGGTAGCCCGGCATCCGGTAGGCCTTGGACAAGCCGCTGAAGGTCAGGCAGCACACGTCCTCCGCCACCGCAGCGGTGTGGATGTGCGTGGCGTCTTCATAGAGCACTTTCTCGTAGATCTCGTCGGAGAAAAGAACCAGGTTGTGCTTCCGGGCCAGGCCGGCGAACTGTTCCAGGATGTGCCGGGGGTAGACGGCCCCGGTGGGGTTGTTCGGGTTGATGATCACGATGCCCTTGGTGCGGTTGGTGATCTTCGCTTCCACGTCGGCCAGGTCCGGCCACCAGTTCTCCGCCTCGTCGCAGACGTAGTGGACGGGCTTGCCGCCGGTCAGGGTCACGGCGGCGGTCCACAGGGGGTAGTCAGGTGCCGGGACCAGGATTTCGTCGCCGTTCTCCATGAAGGCCTGCAGGCACATGGAGATCAGTTCGCTGACGCCGTTGCCGATGACGATGTCCTCGACCCCGATGTTCATCAGGCCTCGGGTCTGGTAGTACTGCGAGATGGCGGTCCGGGCCGTGAAGATGCCCTTTGAATCGCTGTAGCCCTGGGCGCCGCGAAGGTGGTGGATCATGTCCACCACCACAGACTCGGGTGCTTCCAGCCCGAAGGGTGCCGTGTCCCCGAGGTTCATCTTGAGGATCCGGTGCCCTTCGGCCTCCATGTTCTTGGCGGCCTCGAGGATCGGTCCGCGGAGTTCGTAGCGGACGTTCCGGAGTTTGCTGGAGTGTTGCATGGCGCGCATGGTTGATCTTTTCACAAAGCACGACGGCGGGCGGCGGCTCCACACCTTTCCGCCACACGTGCGGGAGGGGAGGACCCGGTCCAACCCCTCATCCCGTCCGTTACGGCGCCAGCCGGTCGCCTTTCCGGTGCACGCGGAACCAGCGGTAGCCGTAGCGTCCCAGCTCCACCCGGAAACCGCCGTCGGGATCCAGGTCGACGTTGCCGCCGTCGAACAGGTCCAGCAGCATGGCACCGCGGAATGCCTGCGCCGGGCCGTCCCCCGGCCCCACCTTCCCGCTCACCTTCACCGGATCCTCGCCAAAGTTGTGCAGCAGTACCAGCGTGCCGCCGCCGGAACTGCAGGTATGGGCGAACACCGCCGGCTCAGGCTGGTCGATGACCCCAAACTCGCCCCACCCCAGCTCAGGGGCCTCCCGGTAGCGGGCGATCAGCGTGGCCATGAAGGTGAACAGGGACTCCGGGTCCCGTTTGCCCGCCGCCGCGTTGACCTGCTCCGGCCCGTAATCCCCGCGCACCAGCGGTGCCACCAGGTCCGAGGCCTTGGCGTTGGAAAAGCCGCCGTTCTTTTCGCTGTTCCACTGCATCGGCGTGCGGACGGCGGCCCGGCTCTTTTGCCGGAGGTCCTCACCCATGCCTATCTCCTCGCCATAGAAGATCACGGGGGTGCCTGGCAGGGAGAACATCAGGGAGTACACCATCCGGATCCGTTCCTGGTCCCCGCCCAGCATCGGGGGCAACCTCCGCCGCAGCCCCCTGCCGTAGACCTGCATGTTCTTCTCCGGCCCAAAGGCTGCAAAGACCTCCTGCCGCTCCCCGTTGCTGAGCTTGTCCAGCGTGAGCTCGTCATGGTTCCGCACGAACATGGCCCATTGGTTGTCCGGGTTTATGGGCGGCCGGCTCTTGAGCGTTTCCGCCAGCGGCCTGGCGTCCTTCCGGGCCAGTGACAGGTAGATGTGCTGCATCGACAGGAAGTCGAACTGCATGTTCAGCTCGTTGCCCTCCGGGCCGCCGAAGTACTCGAGCTGCTCCTTGTAGGGCAAGTTCACTTCGCCCAGCAGCACGGCGCTGCCGTTGCGCCGGTTCAGGAAGCTGCGCAGCGCGCTGAGGTAGCCATGCGGGTTGATGTTTGCTGCCTCGTCCTTGGGTTGGCCCCTGATTTCCAGGAAGAACGGCACGGCGTCCAGCCGGAAGCCGTCCAGCCCCAGTTCCAGCCAGAGTCCCATGGCTTTTGCGATCTGGTCGCGGACCTGCGGGTTTGTGACGTTCAGGTCCGGCTGGTACTTGGCAAACATGTGCAGGTACCACTCGCCGGTGGCCTCGTCGAGGGTCCAGAGCGAGTTCTCCTCCCCAGGGAACACCACCTCGGCGGAGGTGTCCGGGGGTGTGTCCTGCCGCCACACGTAGAAGTCGCGGTACGGGTTGTCGGTTGATTTCCGGGCCGCCACGAACCAGGGGTGCTGGTCGGAGGTGTGGTTCACCACGAAGTCGGCGATGACCCGCAGGCCCCGGTCCTTGGCGGCACGGATGAACTCCACCAGGTCGCCCAGCGTGCCGAGCCGCGGGTCCACGCTGAAGAAGTCAGTCACGTCGTAGCCGTCGTCCCGGTCCGGGGACGGGTAGAACGGCATCAGCCAGATGCACGTCACGCCCAGTGCGGCGAGATAGTCCACCCGCTGGGTCAGGCCGGCAAAGTCACCGGTGCCGTCGCCGTCGTCGTCAAAGAACGTCTCTACGTCCAGGCAGTAGATGACGGCGTTCTTCCACCACAGGTCGGACGTCTCCGCGATCCTCATGCCGGAGACCCCGACGCCGGATTGGCAGCCGCGCGGACCAGCTGAGGTTCAGAGGGGGTTCCGGCAGCAGCGGTTCCGCGGGTGCGCAGCTGCGGCAGGACGCCTGCGGCGAACGCGTCGATGAAGGGGGCCTGCTCCTGACCCACGAAGTGCAGGTACAGCTCGTCGAAGCCCAGCTCCGCGTACCCGCCCAGCCAGTCCACGTGCTCGGCCAGGCTGGCGGCGACGTTGACCGTGCTGCGGACCTGCTCTTCGTGCACGTGCTCGCCCACGCCGTCGAAATGTCCTGCGGTGGGCAGGTCCCAGGGGATGGGCGGTGCGAACGTGTTGGTCCGCCACTGGTCCATGGCGATGGCTGCCGCCTCATCCCCGCTCCGCGCCCAGGAAAGGTGCACCTGCAGCACGGCCTTCCCCCTGCCCCCGCTGTCGCGGTAGGCGGCCAGCATTTCACGCAGCTTCGGCGCGGGCTGGTTGACGGTGACCAGCCCGTCCGCCCAGGCCGCTGCCCGACGCGCCGTGTCCACACTGATGGCCGGCGCGATTAACGGCGGCGGGGCACCGGGGACATCCCAAATCCGCGCCTGCTCCACCGTCACCAGGCCCCGGTGCGTGACCTCCTCGCCGCGGTGCAGCCGGCGGATCACGTCCACGCATTCCTCCAGCCGGCGCTGCCTGATGTCCTTCGGCGGCCAGGGGTCGCCGGTGACATGCTCATTCATGTTTTCACCGCTCCCCGGGGCAAACCAGAACCTGCCGGGAAACATGCTGGCCAAGGTTGCGGAGGCGTGCGCGATGATCGTGGGGTGGTACCGCTGGCCGGGTGCGGTCACCACTCCGAAGCGCAGGCCGGTGGTGGCCAGCGCTGCCCCCAGCCAGGACCAGGCGAAACCGGAGTGACCCTGGCGCGCTGACCAGGGCTCGATGTGGTCCGAGCACATGGCCGCATCGAAGCCGGCGCGTTCCGCGTGCTGGACGTCTTTGAGCAGCTGGCCGGGACTTATCTGTTCGTGCGATGCGTGAAAACCGACAGTGACCATCGATAACCTCTACCGTCCCGCACCGTGCCGTGTCGAGGGTTCGCCGGAAATTCAGCGGGCCGGGGCCACTTGTCGGATAAGTTGGAGACTTGTGGTACTGCGTTCCGGCTGACGGTGGGAACGCAGTCTATGGAAGGGAAGTACCTCGATGGGCGGCGTGCTGATCGGGCTGGCGGTGATCGGCGTCGTCATAGCTGCCGGGTATATCGCCGCGCGCTGCGGCCTGGGCGATGAAGCCACCATCTCGGCGCTGACCCGGACCGCCTTTTTCATCACCAACCCGGTACTGCTCTTCACAGTGGTGCTTAAGTCGGATTTGTCCGTGGTCTTCTCCGCCTATGTTCCGCTTGCCATGATCACCGCCGCGGTGACCGCGCTGCTTTATGTGGCCGCCAGCCGCATCTGGTTCCGCAGGCCGCTGGCCGAAACGGCAGTGGGCGCGATGGCCGGCTCCTACGTTAATGCCAACAACATCGGCATCCCCATCACCCTCTATGCCCTGGGTGACGCCACTCCCGTGGCCCCGGTCCTGCTGGTCCAGCTGCTCCTGTTCGCCCCGCTGGTCCTGACGCTTCTTGACCTCAGCGAAGCCGGCCGGTTCTCGCCCCGGCTGATGCTCACCCAGCCCTTCCGCAACCCCATGATCATCGCCTCGCTCCTGGGCGTGGTCTTGGCCGCGTTCCACGTGCAGCTGCCGGCCCCGGTGATGGCACCGCTCACCCTCCTGGGCGGTGCGGCCGTCCCGGTGGTGCTGCTGGCGTTCGGCATGTCACTGCACGGCACCAAAATGCTCCGAAGCGGCGGCCACACGGCCGAAATCCTTACTGCCACGGCCCTGAAGTCCACCGTGATGCCGGCGGTGGCCTTCGTCGTCGGGCGCTTCCTCTTCAACCTGGACCACCACATGCTCCTGGGCGTGGTGCTCATGGCGGCGCTGCCCTCGGCCCAGAACGTGTTCCTGTTCGCCAGCAAATACGGGCGCGGCGTGGCCGTGGCGCGGGAAACCATCCTGCTCTCCACGGCCGCCGCTGCGCCGGTGCTGGTGCTGATCGTTTGGCTGCTGGCGGCCTGAAGCGGGCGCGCCGCCCTACCGCCCGGGCCACGGGCCGGGCAAGAATGGGCACATGGAACTTCCCGTGATGCCGCCCGTCCCGCCCATGCTCGCCAAGGCCGTCAGCGGCCTCGACGGCATTCCCGGCAGCGGGGACCTCAGCTACGAACCCAAGTGGGACGGCTTCCGGTCCATCATTTTCCGTGACGGTGATGACCTGGAGATCGGCAGCCGCAACGAAAAGCCCATGACCCGGTACTTCCCGGAGCTCGTGGCGGCGCTCAAGGAGAACCTGCCGCCGCGCTGCGTGGTGGACGGCGAGATCATCCTGGTGGGGGCGTCCGGGGACAGGCTCGATTTCGACACCCTGCAGCAGCGCATCCATCCTGCTGCCAGCCGCGTGAAGCTGCTGGCGGAGCAAACCCCGGCAAGCTTTGTGGCTTTTGACCTCCTGGCCCTCGGCGATGAGGACTACACCGGCAGGCCCTTTGCGGAGCGGCGCGCTGCGCTGGAGAAGGCGCTCGCCGCGAGCAAGGCACCAGTGCACCTCACCGCCGCCACCACGGACAAGGACACGGCCGGGCACTGGTTCGAGCAGTTCGAGGGGGCCGGGCTGGACGGCATCGTGGCCAAGCGGCTGGACGGCCGGTACGAACCCGACAAGCGGGTGATGTTCAAGGTCAAGCACGAGCGCACCGCGGACTGCGTGGTGGCCGGCTACCGCCTGCACAAGAGCGGGCCGGATGCCATCGGCTCACTGCTGCTGGGCCTGTACAAGGACGACGGCGGCCTGGCCAGCGTGGGCGTGATCGGCGCCTTCCCGATGAAGCGGCGGCAGGAGCTGTTCCAGGAACTCCAACCACTGGTGACCGAGTTCGACAACCACCCCTGGGCCTGGGCCAAGCAGGAAGAAGGCGAACGGACCCCGCGGAACGCGGAGGGCAGCCGCTGGAGCGCCGGCAAAGACCTGTCCTTCGTTCCGCTCCGGCCCGAACTGGTGGTGGAGGTCCGCTACGACCACATGGAGGGCGACCGGTTCCGCCACACGGCCCAGTTCAACCGCTGGCGGCCGGACCGGGACCCGGAATCCTGCACCTACGCGCAGCTGGAGGAGCCGGTGAACTTCGATCTCGCCTCGGTGCTGGAGACCGGCCGGGGGTAGCGGCGGGCTCTCGGTCGTCACAAACTGGCCCGGTTTTAACAGGGGAGAGCCCGTCATTTGGGGGAATGGCGGGCTCTCCGGCCTGAAAACCGGGCCAGTCTGTACGCGGCGGACGGCCTACTTCAGGCCGAGCTGCTTGGTGGGGGTCCGGAAGGATTCCTTGGCGGTCAGGGCTGAAACAGCGGCCACGGCGCAGATGATGGCAGTGAAGATGCTGATCTGCACCCAGCCGCCGGGTTTGATGCCGCCCATGGCCGCGACGATGGCCGGCGCGAACCCTGCCATCAGGAAGCCCAGCTGGGTTCCGATGGCCAGGCCGGAGAAGCGGACCTTGGTGCTGAACATTTCGGCGTAGAAGGAAGGCCAGACGGCGTTGGCCGCCGCGTAGCCGCATGAGAAGTAGCCGATCGCGGCCAGGAACATCAGCGGGACGCTGTGGGACTCCAGGCTCAGCAGGAAAACGGGGGTGAGGACCGCGCTGGCCAGGGCGCCGTAGATGAAGACGGGCTTGCGGCCGATCTTGTCCGCCAGCATTCCGAAGAGCGGCTGGGTGCCCAGGGCCACGATGTTGGCGGCAACCACCAGCCACAGGGTGGTGGTGCCGTCCACGCCGGCCACGGTCTTGGCGTAGCTGATGGCCAGGGTGCCGAACACAGTGGAGACGGCGGCGATGAAGGCGCAGCAGATCACGCGGAGGACGTCGCGCCAGTGGCCCTTGAGGAGGTCGGCCACGGGCAGCTTGGCGATCTGCGCGTTCTTCCGGGCTTCCTCGAAGGCGGGCGGCTCGTGCAGGGTGCGGCGGATAAGGAACGCCACCACAACCACCGCGGCGCTCAGCCAGAACGGGATGCGCCAGCCAATGCCGAACTTGATCTCGTCCGGCAGGGCCAGGACAGGGATGAACACCAGGGCCGCGAGGATCTGGCCGCCCTGGGTGCCGGTGAGGGTCCAGGAGGTGAAGAAGGAACGGCGGTTGTCCGGGGCGTGCTCCAGGGTCATGGAGGAGGCGCCGGCCTGCTCGCCTGCAGCGGAGAGGCCCTGGCACAGGCGGGCCAGCACCAGCAGCGCCGGAGCCCACCAGCCGACCGTACGGAAGTCGGGCAGGCAGCCGATGACGAAGGTGGAAGCACCCATGAGCACCAGGGTGAACATCAGCACTTTCTGGCGGCCCACCCGGTCGCCGAAGTGGCCCAGGATGACGGCGCCGATGGGCCGTGCCACGTACGCGAACCCGAAGGTGGCGAAGGACATGATGGCGGCGTTGGCATCGGCGCTGGGGAAGAAGACCGTGGGGAAGATCAGCGCTGCGGCCGAGCCAAAGATGAAGAAGTCATAGTATTCGACGGCGC
Source organism: Pseudarthrobacter sp. LT1 (assembly GCF_035621795.1). Lineage (NCBI taxonomy): Bacteria > Bacillati > Actinomycetota > Actinomycetes > Micrococcales > Micrococcaceae > Pseudarthrobacter > Pseudarthrobacter sp. LT1. Next base: position 4,524,893 of record NZ_CP141830.1, on the reverse strand, counting down.
TGCCCAGGAAGCTGGCGAGGGCGGCCTTCCTGGGTGTTCCGGCGGAGGTGAGGGCACCCGCCCCTGCGGACGGAAGTGTCTTGCTCATGGTGTTCCTTTGGTGTGACGACATTGTCGCGGATGGATCTGGGGGTCGCAGCCGCCGAGGCCTTGGTGCGGGCGGGGGATGCGGCTGGAGTCCGGTGGAAAGACCCGGCAGTTGTAGCCACATGGTGGGAGCTACTTTTGCGATACAGAAACTATGACTGTGAGGGCAGTCACCTGTCAAGAAAATAATCACCATCTAGAAATAGCTCTCACATTGTGGCAACATCGAACCCATGAGTGTGAACCAAACCACAGCGGCCAATGAAGCACCCGCTGCCGCCGCCCGCGCCGGAGAGCCCGTGAATGCCATGCCGCCGGAAGGCAAAGTGGGTGCCCGTCCCGCCGACCGCACGGACATGGTGGGCAAGGCCCTGGGGCTGCTGGTCCTCCTGGGTGATGAACCCCGCGGTGCAAGTGCCGCGGAGATTTCCCGCCGCGCCGAACTTCCCTTCAGCACCACCTACCGCCTGCTGGGCTCCCTGACCCGCGACGGCTTTGTCGACTACGAGCCGGACGGCCGCCGCTACCACCTGGGCCTGCGGATCTTCCAGCTGGGACAGCGCGTCTCCAACCACCACGGCTTCGCGGGCACGGCCATGCCCATCCTCCGCCGGGTCACCGAACAGACCGGCGAGGCCACCATCCTCAGCGTCCGCGACGGCCTGCACCACCTGACCGTCAGCAAGGTGGACGGGCCGCAGACCTTCCGGGTGACCAGCGACCCCGGCCACCTGGGCTCGCTCTCCACCACCGCCGTGGGCAAGGCCCTGGTGGCATTTGCCGAGGATGCAGAACGCGAAAAGCTGCTGGCCGAGGTCCCGCTTGAAGCGCTCACTGACACATCCATAACGGACCGCGGCGCCTTCCGGGCGGAGATCGAGAAGGTCCGCCGGCAGGGATATGCCGTCATGGATGAGGAGAATGAGGCGGGGATGCGCGCCGTGGCCGTGCCGCTGCTCAATGACCAGGGGCATGCCTTCGCCTCGCTGGCCACCGCCGTGCCGGTGTTCCGGCTGGACCTTGAGGGGCTCGTGGCGCACGTTCCCCTGCTGCAGGAAGCCGCCGCCGAACTGGCCGCCAGGCTGCCCCAGCGATAGCACCAGGAGGCCTCGCGGCTTCCCCGGAGACTTATTCTGTTCGCATCTAGAACAACAGTGCGATAAGTGAACATTTGTTGTACCGTAATCCCTATCACCCGCAGCGCGGCCGAGTTCCGCTACTGCCCGGTGTCGTACCAAAGGAGCTGCACGCATGAGCAATCGAACTGAGTCCTACCTGGTAGGGCTGGTTGGTGATGGCGTTACGCCATCGCTCACGCCGCCCATGCACGAACGGGAAGGTGACGTGCAGGGCCTGCGCTACCTGTACCGGCCCATCGACCTGCTGGAACTGGGGCTGACCGGGGAATCGGTGGGCGCCATCCTGCACAGCGCCCGCACCCTGGGCTTCAACGGCCTGAACATCACCCATCCCTGCAAGCAGCTGGTCCTGCAGCACCTGGATGAGGTCAGCCCGGACGCGCGCCGGCTCGGTGCCGTAAACACCGTGGTCATCCGGGACGGCCGCTTCATCGGCCACAACACCGACTTCTCCGGCTTCGCCGCCGCCCTCGCCTCCGGCCTCCCCGGCGCCCGGCTGGACCGTGTAGTGCAGCTCGGCGCGGGCGGGGCCGGGTCCGCCGTCGCCTACGCCCTGCTCAGCGCAGGCGTAAAAACGCTGGACCTGGTGGACATGGACCCCCAACGGGCGGCGGCACGGGCTGCCGAGCTGCAGGGCTTTTTCCCGGACAGCACCGTCACGGCCCGCCCGACGGCGGAGCTGCCGCAGCTGATGCCGCTGGCCGACGGCCTGGTGCACTGCACACCCGTTGGCATGGCAGCCCACCCCGGCGTCCCGCTGGACCTGGACCTGCTCGAGCCCCGGCACTGGGTGACGGACATCGTCTACCGGCCGATCGACACCGAACTGGTCCGCGGCGCCCGCGCCAAGGGCTGCGAGGTCCTGGACGGCGGCCGGATGGCAGTGGGCCAGGCCGCCGACGCGTTCCGGATCTTCACCGGCCTGGACGCGGACCCGGAGCGCATGCGCTCGCACTTCCTGGAACTTGTGGCCGCCGAGGAGGTGGCCGCCTGATGCGCACCGGAATCGCCACCGTCTGCCTCTCCGGCACCCTGAAGGAAAAGATGCAGGCCTGCGCCATCGCCGGCTTCGACGGCATCGAGATCTTCGAGCAGGACCTGGTTACCTCACCGCTCAGCCCCGAAGATGTGCGGAAGATGGCAGCGGACCTGGGGCTCGGCCTGGACCTCTACCAGCCCTTCCGCGACTTCGACGGCGTCACCCCGGACCTGCTGAAGGCCAACCTCCGGCGCGCCGAGGCCAAGTTCAAGCTCATGGCACGCCTGGGCATGGACACCATCCTGGTGTGCTCCAATGTTGCCACCGCCACCATTGACGACGATGCCGTCCGCGCGGAACAACTTGCACAGCTCGCAAACCTGGCCGGGGACCACGGCGTCAAGGTGGCCTATGAGGCCCTGGCCTGGGGCAAGTACGTCAACGACTACGAGCACGCCTACCGCCTGGTGGAGATGGTGGACCACCCCAACCTGGGAACCTGCCTGGACTCCTTCCACATCCTGTCCCGCGACTGGGACACCGCGCCGATCGAGGACATCAACCCGGACAAGATCTTCTTCGTCCAGGTGGCGGACGCCCCCAAGCTCTCAATGGACGTCCTGTCCTGGAGCCGCCATTACCGGGTGTTCCCGGGCGAGGGGCAGTTCGAGCTGGCCAAATTCATGGGCCACGTGGTCCGCGCCGGCTACACCGGACCCGTCTCGCTGGAGGTCTTCAACGACGTCTTCCGCCAGTCGGACGTCGAGCGCACCGCGGTGGATGCCATGCGGTCCCTGATCTGGCTGGAGGAGCAAAGCGCCAAATGGCTCGCCGGCACCGAAGCCGCGCCCGGCAACGCAGGCGCGCTCCGCCGTCGTTATCCCATGGAACTTGCCACGCTGCCCAAAGTGAACGAACCCGCCGGCTTCAACTTTGCCGAGGTCAAGGCGGACGACACCGCCCAGCTGGAGAAGCTCCTGGGCCAGCTCGGGTTCCAGTTCGAGGGCCGGCACCGCACCAAGGACGTCCAGCTGTGGACCATGGGCCAGGCCCGGGTCATCATCAACGAGCAGGCCGCACGGCACGCCGAACCGGCAATTGCCGCACTGGGGTTCGACGTCGATTCCCCCGTGATCGCCTCCGCCCGCGCCCAGCAGCTCAAGGCCCCCGTGGTGGCCCGCAAGGTCCAGGCGGACGAGGAAGTGTTCCAGGGCATCTGCGCCCCGGACTCCACCGAGATCTTCCTCTGCCAGGGCAGCCCGGACGGAACCGCAGCGTGGACGCACGAATTCGGGGAAGGGCTGGAACACCCGTCAGCAGGAGCGAGGGCGGTCATCGACCACGTCAACCTGGCCCAGCCGTGGCAGCACTTCGACGAGGCTGTCCTCTTCTACACCAGCGCCCTGGCCCTGGAGCCCCAGCCCTTCGCCGAGGTGCCCAGCCCCAGCGGGCTGGTCCGGTCCCAGGTCATGCAGACCTCCGACGGCGCGGTGCGGCTCGTGCTCAACCTGGCACCCATCCAGCAGGCACGGAACGAGGCCCGGAAGACCTACCAGGAACACATCGCCTTCGCCGTGGAGGACCTGGTGGCCACCGCCCGGGCCGCGCGGGAGCGCGGCCTGGAATTCCTCCAGATCCCGGCCAACTACTACGAGGACCTGGACGCGCGGTTCGACCTGGAACCGGGATTCCTGGCCACGCTGCAGGAACTCAACCTGCTGTTCGACCGGGATGCCGACGGCGAGTTCCTGCACTTCTACACCGCGACCGTGGGCAGCGTGTTCTTCGAAATGGTGGAACGCCGCGGCCGTTACGACGGATACGGCGCCCCGAACGCCCCGGTGCGGCACGCAGTCCAGTACGACTCGCTGCACCGCACCACTTAACCCGCACCACCCAAAACCCAGACGCAACAAACCCAACAGATCAGAAAGGAGCCAGCCGTGAAGGAAGACATCAACGCCGAGCTGGAGTCGGAGGAGCTCGTGCCCCCGGCCGAACCCAAGGCTGCCCACCAGCCCCTGGACAAGGCCATCGAGTCGCAGGCGGACCTCAGTGCAGAGATCAACGCCATCGGCGAGGCTTACCGGCGCGCCCTCAAGGACGGCGGCCGGCCGGAGATCCAGCCGCGCCTGGACTACCCGCCGTACCGCAGCAGCATCCTGCGCCACCCCACGAAGAGCCTGCAGCACGCGGACCCCGAGACCATCGAGCTGTACTCGCCGGCGTTCGGGCACCAGGACGTGCACGCCCTGGAATCGGACCTGACGATCCAGCACAACGGGGAACCGCTGGGTGAGCGGATCATCGTCTCCGGCAAGGTCCTGGACGGTGACGGCCGCCCGGTGGCAGGACAGCTGGTGGAAATCTGGCAGGCCAACTCCTCCGGCCGCTACCTCCACAAGCGTGACCAGCACCCCGCGCCCATCGACCCCAACTTCACCGGCATTGGCCGCTGCATCACCGGCCCGGACGGCTCGTACCGGTTCATCACCATCAAGCCCGGCGCCTACCCGTGGAAGAACCACCTGAACGCGTGGCGGCCGGCGCACATCCACTTCTCGCTGTTCGGCACCGAGTTCACCCAGCGGATCATCACCCAGATGTACTTCCCCGGTGACCAGCTCTTCCCGCTGGACCCGATCTACCAGACCATCGTGGACCAGGATGCCCGCGACCGGCTGGTGGCCACCTATGACCACAGCATCACCGAGCCCGAATGGGCCCTGGGCTACAACTGGGACATCGTCCTGACCGGTCCCAAGCGGACCTGGACCGAAAACGAGGCGCTCGGCGCCGCAGGCGACGAGGAGTAGGAAAGATGAGCACCAAACTGGTACCCACCCCCGGCCAGACCGTGGGCCCGTTCTACGGCTACGCGCTCCCGTTCGAGAAGGACAACGAACTCCTGCCCCCAGGCTTCCCGGGCTCCATCCGCCTGCAGGGCACCGTCTATGACGGCGCCGGCCACACCATCCCGGACGCCATCCTGGAGATCTGGCAGCCGGACGCGGACGGCAAGGTTGTCCAGCGCACCGGTTCCCTGGTCCGCGACGGCTACACCTTCACCGGCTGGGGCCGCGGCGCCGTGGGCAACTCCGGCGTCTTCACCTTCACCACCGTCAACCCCGGCCCCACCAAGCCGGGCGCGGCACCGTTCATTTCGGTGGCGCTTTTCGCCCGCGGCCTGACCAACCGGCTGTTCACCCGCATCTACCTGCCGGAGGACACCGAGGCACTGGCCAATGACCCGCTGCTGGCCTCGCTGGAGCCGGAGCGCCGCGAGACGCTCATCGCCCGCCGCGACCCCGACGGCGGCCTCACCTGGGACATCCGTCTCCAGGGTGAGGGCGAGACGGTCTTCCTGGACTTCCAGTGACCCACGCCGCCGCTTTGGGAGACTTGCGCGCCTTCGCGGAAGAGGCCGACGCCGGCCTGCTCACCCCCGTCTCAGCGTCGCCGTTGGTGGCGGCGCTGACGGGGGACCGGGCAGTGCTGGCGGCCATCCTTGCCGTCGAAGCCGGCTGGGCCGCCGTCCTGCAACGGGCCGGGCTGGCACCCGCCGGTTCGGCCGCCGTCGTCGCCTCCGCCACCGAGGCGGGGCGCTACGACCTGGCCGGTATCGCGCTGCGCGCCCAGGGCGGCGGCAACCCGGTGATCCCGCTGCTGGCGGACCTCCGGAAGAACGTGGCGGCGCTGGATACCGCCGGAGTTGGTGCCGCGAAGGCCGTGCACACCTCCCTGACCAGCCAGGACGTGCTGGACACTGCCCTAATGCTGCTGGCCCGCAACACCGTCCACGCGGTGCTGGCGGACTTGAAAGGCACTACGACGGCGCTCGCGCACCTTGCCGGGGAGCATGCGGACACGCTGTGCGTGGGCAGGAGCCTGACACAGCATTCCCTGCCTTACACCTTCGGGCTGCGGGCCGCGCAGTGGTTCCAGGGCGTGGCCGCCGCGGGGCGGCAACTGGAAACCCTCGAGTTCCCGGTCCAGTTCGGCGGGGCGGCGGGAACACTCGCTGCCGGAACGGTGCTGACGGATGGCTCCCAAGCCACGCCGTTCACCCTGGCCGACGCCCTGGCGGCCCAGCTGGGCCTGGCCCCGGCCGCAGCTCCCTGGCACACCAACCGCCTGGCCATCACATCCCTGGGGCATGCGCTGGCGTCCGCGCTGGACGCCTTCGGCAAGATCGCCGCGGACGTCCTGTTCCTGAGCCGGCCCGAGGTGGCGGAGCTCGCCGAACCGCGGGCCGCCGGGCGGGGCGTGTCATCCGCCATGCCGCAGAAACAGAACCCGGTGCTGTCCGTCCTGGTCCGCAGCGCCGCGCTCCAGGCACCACAGCTGGCCGCCCAGCTGCATGTGGCTGCCGCCAACTTCAACGACGAACGCCCGGACGGCGCCTGGCACACCGAATGGCCGGCCCTGCGCCAGCTGCTGGCCCTGGCCCTCGGCGCCGCGGGCCACATCCGCGAACTCGCCGGGGGGCTGCAGGTGTTCCCGGACGCCATGCGCCGCAACCTTGACCTGTCCGGCCCGCTGCTGCTGGCTGAGGGCGTCAGCGCCGCGGTTGCCCCCCTCCTCGAGGAGAAGGACGGCCGCAGCGGCAAGCAGCAGCTGCAGGACGTGGTGGACCAGACGCTGCAGGCGCCCCCTCCGGAACAGGCCGCTACCTACCGCAAGCTGTTCCGCGACGCCTTCCCCGCCGCCGTCGTCCCTGACGCCCGGCTGGAGGAGCTCCTGGACCCCGCCAGCTACCTGGGCCAATCGGCGGAGATTACCCGCCGCGTCCTGGCCGCCTTTCCCGAATTCACTTCCCCTACCACCGACGCGAATGGAGCTTACCGTGGCTAAGCCGGCTTTGAAGGCAGCACTGCTGTCCCCGCAACGTCCCCTGGGCGACCACCCCCTGATGGTGGTGGGGCCCTCCCTGGGCACCTCGTCGATCCTGTGGAACAGGGTGGCGTCCCTGCTCGGCAACGATTACGACGTGGTGGCCTGGGACCTTCCCGGACACGGCGTCTCACCCGCCGCCATCGAAGCGTTCGACGTCGCCGCGCTCGCTGACGCCGTCGTGGACCTGGTGGACTCCATCGCCCCCGGTGAAAACTTCCACTGCGCAGGGGTCTCCCTGGGCGGCGCCGTCGGCCTGCAGCTGGGCATCAAGCACGGGGAACGGCTGAAAAGCCTCTCCGTGCAGAACAGCGGCGCCAAGATCGGCACCCCCGAAGCCTGGCTGGAGCGCGCCGAAACCGTCCGCACCCAGGGCACACCCGTCATGATCCAGGGGTCCGCGGAGCGCTGGTTCGCACCGGGCTTCATGGACCGGGAACCCGATTTCAGCAGCCGGCTGCTGCACGCCCTGCGCGACGCCGACCGCTTCAGCTACGCCTTCTGTTGCGAAGCGCTGGCCGCCTTCGACGTCCGGGAAGAGCTGGGTAGCATCACCGTCCCCACCCAGGTCATTGCTGGGTCCCTGGACGGCGTGGCCACGCCCGCCATGGCCGAGGAAGTGGCAGCGGGCATCACCGCCGGCGGCGGCACCGCGACGGCGGTGACCGTGGAGGGGATCTCGCACCTGGCACCAGCCGAAGCTCCGGCACACGTTGCGGACCTGATGCGCAGCCTGGCCACCTGGGCCGAATCACGGCAGGCCGCCAAGTGAGCGGCGCTGAACACCACGGAGCGCAACGCCACGGCGTGGTCCAGCCCGGCGCCACCAGCCAGGAAATCTACGACGGCGGCATGGCGGTCCGGCGCGAGGTGCTGGGCGACGCGCACGTGGACCGGGCCAACGCCAACAAAGATGAATTCACCGACGACTTCCAGGACATGATCACCCGCATCGCCTGGGGCGGAATCTGGACCCGGCCCGGCCTGACCCGCCAGATGCGCTCCGCGGTCACCATCACCGCCATGGTGGCGCACGGCCACTGGGAGGAGTTGGCCATGCACATCCGCGCCGCCCTCCGGAACGGCCTTAGCAGGGACGAGATCAAGGAAATCCTGCTGCAGACAGCCATCTACTGCGGAGTCCCCTCCGCCAACACCGCCTTCAAGACCGCCCAGCAGGTCTTTCGAGAAATGGACACCACCCGATGAACCAGGCTTTTGTGTACGACGCCGTGCGCACCCCCTTCGGCAAGTTCGGCTCCGGCCTCGCCGCCGTCCGTCCGGACGACCTTGCCGCGCACGTGATCAAGGAGTCCGTGAAGCGGGCGCCGGGGCTCGATGTCGAGCGGATCGATGAGGTGGTGTTCGGCAACGCCAACGGTGCCGGTGAGGAGAACCGCAACATCGCCCGGATGGGCACCCTGCTGGCCGGGCTCCCGGTCTCCATCCCGGGCACCACGGTCAACCGGCTCTGCGGTTCCTCGCTGGATGCCGCGATCATCGCCTCCCGACAGATCAACGCCGGCGACGCGGACCTGATGCTCGTCGGTGGCGCCGAGTCGATGTCCCGCGCGCCCTGGGTGCTGCCCAAGACGGAGAAGCCGTATCCGGCCGGGGACATGACCCTGGCGTCCACCACGCTGGGCTGGCGCCTGGTGAACAAGGCCATGCCCAAGGAGTGGACCATCTCCCTGGGCGAGGCCACCGAGCGCCTCCGCGAAAAGTACGGCGTGACCCGGGAGGCGCAGGACGAGTTCGCCGCCGCCTCGCACAACCTGTCCGCCGCCGCCTGGGACGAGGGCTTCTACGACAACCTCGTCGCCCCCGTGCCGGGAACGGACCTGGTCCGCGATGAAGGCATCCGGGCGGGTTCTTCGGCGGAGAAGCTCGGCGGGCTCAAGACCGTGTTCCGGGCAGAGAACGGCACGGTCACCGCGGGCAACGCGTCACCATTGTCCGACGGCGCCTCCGCGGCATGGGTGGGCTCCGAGGCGGCCGCCGGGCTGCTGGGGCTGGACCCGCTGGCCCGCATCGCCGGGCGTGGCGCGCACGCCAACGATCCGCAGTACTTCGGCTACGCCCCCGTCGAGGCCGCGAACAAAGCCCTCGAAAAGGCGGGTATCGGCTGGGAGCAGGTGGGCGCCGTCGAACTTAACGAAGCCTTCGCCGCGCAGTCCCTGGCCTGCATCAACGCCTGGGGCATTGACCACTCAATCGTGAACCGGCACGGCGGTGCCATCGCCATGGGACACCCCCTGGGTGCTTCCGGGACCCGGATCCTGGGCACCCTGGCCCGGTCCCTGCAGGCCTCCGGCGAACGCTGGGGCGTCGCTGCCATCTGCATCGGCGTGGGCCAGGGCCTGGCCGTCGTGCTCGAAAACGTCACCGCTGGAAAGGACCAGTAATGCTGAACTTCGTAGATTCGGTCCAGGACGCCGTTGCCGGCATCAAGGACGGCTCCACCGTGATGATCGGCGGCTTCGGCAACGCCGGCCAGCCCTTCGAACTGATCGACGCGCTGCTGGAATGCGGCGCCACCGGCCTGACCGTGGTGAACAACAACGCCGGCCAGGGCGACCAGGGCCTGGCCCTGCTGATTAAGGAGGGCCGGGTGAAGAAAATGATCTGCTCGTTCCCGCGGCAGTCCGATTCCTGGCACTTCGACGCCAAGTACAAGGCAGGCGAGATCGAGCTCGAGCTGGTGCCGCAGGGCAACCTCGCCGAACGCATCCGCGCCGCAGGGGCCGGCATTGGCGGGTTCTTCACCCCCACCGGCTACGGCACCATGCTCGCCGAGGGCAAGGAAACCCGTTTCCTGGACGGCAAGTGGCAGGTCTTCGAAACCCCGATCCACGCCGACGTCGCCCTGATCAAGGCCCTCAAGGCGGACGGCAAGGGCAACCTGGTCTACCGCAAGACCGCCCGGAACTTTGGCCCCATCATGGCAGCGGCCGCGAAGCAGACCATCGTCCAGGTGTCCGACATCGTCCCGACCGGCGGGCTGGACCCGGAGAACGTGGTCACCCCGGGAATCTACGTCAACAGCATCGTCAAAGTTGCCGGCAGCGGCAGCACAGCAGAAAAGGCGGCCTGACATGAGCGTGCAGTCCAACGAAAAGTCCCTCCAGACCTCGGCGACGCCGCTGGGCCGCGACGACCTGGCCCGGCTGGTGGCCAGGGACATCGCACCCGGGTCCTTCGTGAACCTTGGCATCGGCCAGCCCACCCTGGTGTCCAACTACCTCACTGAGGAACAGAACATCACCCTCCACACGGAGAACGGGATGCTGGGCATGGGCCCGGAAGCCAAGGGCGAGGAGATCGACGAGGACCTCATCAACGCCGGCAAGATCCCCGTCACCGAACTCCCGGGTGCGTCCTACTTCCACCACGCGGACTCGTTCGCCATCATGCGCGGCGGGCACCTGGACATCTGCGTCCTGGGCGCCTTCCAGGTCTCCGCCACCGGTGACCTCGCCAACTGGCACACCGGGGCACCCGGGGCGATTCCCGCCGTCGGGGGTGCCATGGACCTGGCCACCGGAGCCAAGGACGTCTTCGTGATGATGACGCTTTTGACCCGCGAGGGCGCCTCGAAGATCGTGGACGCCTGCACCTACCCGGTCACCGGCGTCGGCTGCGTCACCCGCGTCTACACGGACAAGGCCGTCTTCCTCATCGGCCCGGACGTCGTCACCGTCCGCGAAACCTTCGGCTGCACCCTCGAGGAACTCCAGGACCTGGTGCCCGTCCCGCTGAAGGCCACGCCCGCCGCCGGATGAGCCTGCGCCCGTCACCGCACCTAGGATTGGTAACCATGATTGACGCCGCAGGCACAGATACCCAGGCCGCCCCGCAGGCCAGCGACCAGTACGTCCAGTCGCTGGCCCGGGGCCTGGCGGTGATCCGCGCCTTCGACGCCGAGCGCCCGGTCATGACGCTCACCGAGGTGGCCTCGCGCACCAACCTGACCCGGGCCACGGCCCGCCGTTTCCTGCACACCCTGGTGGAGCTCGGCTACGTGCGGACCGACGGCAAGACTTTCGCGCTGACGGCCAAGGTCCTCCAGCTGGGATATGCCTACCTTTCGGGGCTGTCGCTGCCGCAGCTGGCGCAGCCGCACCTGGAGGAGCTGTCCCTCAAACTGGGGGAATCCACGTCCGCGGCCGTGCTGGACGGCACGGATATCGCCTACATCGCGCGGGTGACCAGCCGCCGGATCATGACCGTTGGCATAACGGTGGGTACCCGGTTCCCGGCCTATGCGACGTCGATGGGCCGGGTGCTGCTTGCCTACCTGCCGCCGGCGGACCTCAAGGCCTGCCTGGCGGCCACCGACGTCAAACCGCTCACCCCCCGCGCCCTCGGCACCGTCCCGGAGCTGCTGAAGGTCCTGGAAACCGTCCGGGCGCAGGGCTGGTGCCTGCTGGACCAGGAGCTGGAGCTTGGCCTCATGTCCGTGGCCGCCCCGGTCTATGACGGGGCCAAGGTGGTGGCGGCGGTAAACGTGTCGCTGCAGGCCCAGTCCGTGGAGGCGAAGCCGGACCCGCAGGCGTACCTGGCGTCGGTGGCGCAGGAGATCGTGGCCACGGCCAAGCTCATCTCCGCGGACCTCACTGCCCGCGGCTGACCTTACCCGGAGCTTAACTGAAGAGGACGACGGCGGGTGCTTCCCGCCGTCGTCCTCTTCAGTTTTTCCGGATGGCCGCGAAGGCCGCTACTTCACGTGGTTGCCCAGCTCCCGGAGCGGGGTCTTGGCGGTCTCGCGCGCCCACCAGGCACCTGCCACCGCGAGGATGGAGGAACCTGCCACGATCCAGGCGGCCGGTCCCCAGTTTGCCTTGTCCGCACCCACCAGGGCGGTGCCGAGCAGCGGGGTGAAGCCGGCGCACAGGATGCCGACCTGGAGTCCGATCGCCATGCCGGAGTACCGGACCTTGACGTTGAAGAGCTCGGAGAACCAGGCCGGGTAGATGGCGTTGGACATGGCATAGGTGCCGGCGGTGATCAGCGTGCTGGTCAGGAAGATCATGGGGATGTTTCCGGTGGAGATCACCCAGAAGTAGACAAAGATCATGGCCCCGGAACCGAGCACACCGCCGATGAAGATGGGACGCCGGCCAAAGCTGTCGGACCATCGGGCCATCAGTGGCTGGCTGGCGATCGCCAGGACATTGCCCAGCATGCTGACCCAGAGCATGGTGGACGCGGGGACACCCACCGAGACCGCATAGGCCAGGCCGAAGGACTGCATGAACGTGTTGGTGACGGTTTCGAAGGACATCAGCGCCACCTGGAAGAACTGCGCCGGGTGCGTCTGGAACATCTTGGCGAAGGGGAGCTTCACCAGTTCCCCGTGGTCATGCTTTTCCTCAAAGACCTCCGGCTCCTCCAGCGAGCGGCGGACCAGGTAGGCGACGATCAGGACCACCAGGGAGAGCCAGAACGGGATCCGCCAGCCCCAGGCGAGGCGGTCCGCCTCGCTCATGGCGGCCACGGGCAGGAAGGCCAGGGATGCCAGCACGATGCCGGCGGAGATGCCGCTCATGGCGAAGCTGGCGAAGTAACCGCGGCGGCCTTCGGGTGCTTCCTCCGTGGACAGTGCGGAAGCGCCTGCGGTTTCCGCTCCGGCGGACAGGCCCTGCATCAGGCGCAGCACCACCAGCAGTGCCGGGGCCCAGTAGCCGGCTGCGTTGAAGTCGGGCAGGGCGCCGATCAGGAACGTGGCACTGCCCATGAGCACCAGGGTGAGCACCAGGGTGTTCTTGCGCCCGATCTTGTCACCGAGGTGTCCGAACACTACGGCTCCGAAGGGCCGTGCGACGTAGGCGACGCCGAATGTGGCGAAGGAGGCGATGAGGGCCACCGTGGGATCGCCGGCCGGGAAGAAGATCTTCGAGAACACCAGCGACGCGGCGGTGGCGTAGATGAAGAAGTCGTAGTACTCCAGGGCGCCGCCAAGGAAGGCAGCCAGCGCGGCTTTCCGGGCGCGCTTGAGCTGGCGTTGTGCTTCAGGCGTCGACTGCGCCTGGGCTCCTGCTGCGATGTGGGTCATGGTGGGGTTCCCTTCCACGCTGAAGGTGGGGATCTGTCATTATTTGTACGCAATGCGAACAGGTGTGCGGAATGCGCCTAGAAAGAGGATACTAGGCGGTGACGCCAATCACAACGGCAAAAGGAAAGGTGCATCATGGCCGAACCACGCGGGCAGGCATCCCGGCTGGTCCTGATCGGTTCCGCCGCCTCACAGGCCATGTCCCCCGGCCTGTGGAATCCGGTTCTGCAGGAACTCGGCAGCGGGTGGACATATGAGGCCTGGGATGTGGCACCGGACGCCGATCTTGGCGCCGTCCGGCGCAGGCTCCTGGAACCGGACATCGTGGCGGCAAACGTGACCATGCCGCACAAGCACTGGGCCGCGGAAACTGCTGATGAAGCCACCGGGCCCGTCCTGCTCAGCGGTGCCTGCAACCTGCTGGTACAGCAGGGCCGCCGGTTGGCAGGGCACAACACGGACGTTACCGCCGTGGGCGTCCTGCTGGAGGGCCGGTACCAGCGGCACGCGGTGTTGCTGGGCGCCGGGGGAGCAGCCCGGGCGGCCTTGATCGCGCTCAAGGACAACCTGGGAAGAGTGTCCATTGCGGACCGCGATCCCCATGCGTCGGAGGAGTTGCTGGACCTGGCCAACGGCTTCGGCATCGAGGCGCAGGCGGTCACCTGGCAGGAGGCGCAGGACCTGGCGCCCGGGGCATCCCTGATTGTCAATGCGACACCCGTCGGGAAAAAGGCCACCGACGGTCCGGTCTGGGGCGGCGCCCGGCTGGCTCCCGATGCTGTGCTCTACGACTACGTCTACGCCGGCCACGCCACTGCCAGCGTGGAGCGGGCCATGGAGTTGGGAGTCCGGTGCATCGATGGGTGGGACCACCTTCGTGAGCAAGCCGTGGCCATGGTGCCCCTCCTTGGCCTGGGCGGCCGGGCCTGCGAGTTGCTGCGGCAAACCCTGGGAGCCCTCCGGGAAAAGCACTGAAAGGCGGACGCGCCGAACGATAAGATCGAACAGGCACCGCAGGCCGGCAGGCCGGCGCAGGTGTGCCAACCGTTCAGAGAGGAACAGCAACGTCAATGGAGGAGCAGGCAGCCTACTTCGTGAAGTCGGTTGAGAAGGCATTCGACGTCCTGCTCGCTTTCACTCCGGACCAGCCCCGGCTGACCGTGTCGCAGGTTGCAGCCCGGACGGACATGACCCGTGCCTCCGCCCGCCGCTTCCTGCTGACCCTGGCGGACCTTGGGTACATCCGCGCCGAGGGGCCGGCCTTCGAACTCACGGCCCGGTCCCTGGACGTCGGCCGTTCCTACCTTGCGGGCCTGACCTTGCCCAGGGTTGCCGAGCCCCATCTCAGGGACCTGGCTGCGGAGCTCAATGAAACAACAGCCCTGTGCGTCCTCGACGGCGGCGACGTGGTCTACGTGGCCTGCGTGCCGTCTCCGGGGCTGCTCAGCGTTTCCATCACCGTCGGCACCCGCTTCCCGGCGTGGGCAACCTCGATGGGCCGGGTCCTGCTTGCCGGGCTGCCTGGTCCACAGCTGGAGGAGTACCTCCGGTCGGTCCAGCTGCGCCGTTTTACCGACCGCTCAATCGGCAGCGTGGAGGACCTCAGGGCAGAGGTGGAAGCGGCGCGGGCCAGGGGCTGGTCCATGGTCTCCCAGGAACTCGAGGAGGGCCTGCGCGGTGTGGCCGTCCCGGTCCGCCGCGGAAACGAGGTCGTTGCTGCTGCCAACGTGTCCCTGCAGACACACCGGGCAGCGGCCCGGGACATCGAGGCAACGGTCCTGCCGCAGTTGACCGAGGCTGCGCGGCGCATTGCACTCGATTACGGCGGTCCTGCCGTCCGCGCCGTTTAGCCCTCGAAGCTCCTGGTCCACGCAGCAGTTAGTCCACGTACCGCAGCCCCGCCGCTTCAAGCGGTCCGCGCATGTTGTAGATGTCCAGGCCCAGCTCTCCTGCTGCGAAGCGCCCGCGCTTGGCTTCTTCGTTCTCTTCGCGTTTCATGGCGGCTGCCGCTACCTCGGCGGCACGGGCGGCAGGCACCACCACGACGCCGTCGACGTCGGCAATCACCACGTCCCCCGGGGTGACCAGCGCGTTGGCACAGACCACCGGGACGTTCACGGATCCGAGCGTTGCTTTCACGGTGCCTTTGGAATTGATGGCGCGGCTGAAAACGGGAAAGTCCATGGCCTGGAGTGCTGCGACGTCGCGGCAGCCACCGTCGATGACCAGGCCGGCTGCGCCCTGTGCTCGGAGTGACGTGGCCAGCAATTCGCCGAAGAAGCCGTCCTCGCATTCCGTGGTGCACCCTGCCACCACCACGTCTCCGGGCCGGAGCTGTTCGGCTGCGACATGGAGCATCCAGTTGTCGCCGGGCTGGAGCAGGACGGTGACAGCGGTACCGCACAGGGCGGCACCGGGGTAGACGGGGCGGATATAGGGACGCATGAGCCCCAGGCGGCCCATGGCCTCATGCACAGTGCTGACGCCGAACGCGGAGAGGGCCTTGACGGCGTCTTCCCCGGCGCGGGTGATATTGGTGTGGACCACGCCGAGTTCCTGCATCATTGTTCCTTCCGAAGGCATGTCACCGGCCCTGTTGCGAGAGCAGGGCGTCAAGGCGTGGATAAACGTTGCGTGCGTTGTGCTCCTGGATGGCACCGAGTTCGGCCTCGTCAAGGCCGGCGTCGTCGATGTAGCGTGCCGTGTCGTCGAAGTGGCGGCCGGTCCAGGGGTCGATGTCCCGCACCGCGCCGATCATTTCGGAGGCGAAGAGAATGTTCTGCGTCGGGATGACTTCCAGCAGCAGGTCGATTCCGGGCTGGTGGTAGACGCAGGTGTCGAAAAAGACGTTCTGCAGCAGGTGTTCTTCCAGCGTTGGCTTTCCCAGTGCCATGGCGAGGCCCCGGAAGCGTCCCCAGTGGTACGGCACTGCGCCGCCGCCGTGGGGGATGACGAGCTTCAGGGTGGGGAAGTCTGCGAACAGGTCGCCCTGGATGAGCTGCATGAACGCTGTGGTGTCGGCATTGAGGTAGTGCGCGCCGGTGGTGTGGAAGGCGGGATTGATGCTGGTGCTGACGTGGACCATGGCAGGGATGCCGTACTCCACCATTTTTTCGTAGATCGGGTACCAGTACCGGTCCGTCAACGGCGGGGCAGTCCAATGGCCGCCGGACGGGTCCGGGTTCAGGTTCAGGGCCACGGCCCCGTAGTCCTCTACGCATCGGGTGAGTTCCGGGAGGCAGGTAGCCGGGTCCACGCCGGGTGACTGCGGGAGCATCGCGGCCGGGACGAACCGCTCCGGATAGAGCAGGCTGACCCGGTGGCAGAGTTCGTTGCAGACGGCCGCCCATTCGGCGGAGGTTTCAAAGGACCCGATGTGGTGGGCCATGAAGGATGCCCGGGGTGAGAAGAGGGTGAGGTCGATGCCGCGCTCATCCATGAGCCGCAGCTGGTTCGCCTCGATGCTCTCCCGCAGGTCGTCGTCGGAGATCTTCAAATCCGCACGGGATGGCGGCGGCGAGGGATCCTGCAGCGCTGCCACCTGGCGCTCACGCCACTCCCCAAGGGCGGCGGGGGCCGTGGTGTAGTGGCCGTGGATGTCAATAATCATCGCGCATGCTCCTGGCAGGGGCGCCTGCAGAACGACGCCGTTCTAACTCGATAACCGCACAAGCAAATGTTGTCAGCAATATAGCTAACAATCAATGGTTCGCACTGGGTCCGGGCAGCCGAGTCTGGAGTACGCTGAATCCGGAAAATTGTCAGCAAAATTGGCAACCGGCTGAACAGGGAGATGGTGGGCTGTGGAGACCGTGGACGGAACGGGCCGGACCCTCACCGCCGCCGAACTCGCGGAGCTGCTGCGCACCGCCATTGTCAGCGGCGAACTGGTCCCCAACCAGCGCCTGGTGGAAGGCGACCTCGCCGCCGAGTATGGAGCGAGCCGTGGAAACATCAGGGTGGCGCTCTCGGAGCTGAGCGTTGAAGGCCTCGTGGAACGCGTCCAGAACCGGGGTGCCAGAGTGCGCGCCGTCTCGGTGGACGAGGCCGTTGAAATCACTGAGGTGCGCGCGGCCCTGGAAGCCCTTTGTGCCCGCAAGGCCGCCGAACGGGCCACGGACAGCGACATCGCCGAACTGCAGGAGCTGGCAGCCCGGATGAAGGGCGCCGTGGACCGCGGAGACCGCGAGTCCTACTCGGAAGGCAACCAGGCGATGCACGAAAAGATCATTGCCATGAGTGCCCAAAAGACCGCCGCGGCAACCATCCAGCGACTGCGCGGACAGGCAGTCCGCTTCCAGTTCCGCCTGGCGCGCCAGCCAGGGCGCCCGGCCGTCTCGCTCCCGCAGCACCTCGCCGTCATCGATGCCGTCTGCGCCCATGACGCCGATGCCGCCGCCGAGGCCATGCGCGTCCATCTCGAAAGCGTGGCTGACGCCATCCGCGCCAGCAACAAGTAAGCCGCCCGCCGGACAAAGGGACGGCCGGCCCCGGGAGGACGCGGGCTGACAGGCGAATCGTTACCCACAACCTCCCCGCCGACTACTCCCGCCGCGGGCCGCTGCGCTCTAGACTCAACCCAACTGCGTGCAGCAGAGCCGCTGCACAGCTCGTCAGGAAGAGGAGTCGGCGGGTGAAACTGGGGATTCCGCGGGAACGCAGGGAGGGCGAGCGGCGTGTCGCCGCCACTCCGGATACTGTCAGGCAGCTGGCGGGGATGGGGCTGGACGTCCTGGTGGAAACCGGGGCAGGGGACGGCGCGGGGCATGCCGATCCCGCCTACCAGCAGGCCGGAGCCACCATCGTCCCTGTACTGGACACCACGGCCCTGGACGTCCTGGCCCACGTCCGGCCCCTTGACCCGCACACTGCCGCGTCCCTGCCGCGGGGAGCCGTGACGGTGGGCCTCGCGTCGCCGTCGTCCGAACTGCCCGCGGTGCAGGCGCTCGCTGACAACGGAGTGACTTCCTTCGCCCTGGAACTGGTGCCCCGCATCTCGCGCGCCCAGTCCATGGACGCCCTGACCTCCCAGGCCCTGGTGGCCGGCTACCGGTGCGTCCTGGAGGCAGCCATCAGGCTTCCCCGGTTCTTCCCGCTGTACATGACCGCGGCGGGAACCGTCCCGCCGGCCCGTGTCCTGGTGCTCGGTGCCGGCGTGGCAGGGCTGCAGGCCATCGGCACCGCCAAGCGGCTCGGGGCACGGGTTTTCGCCAACGACATCCGCCCCGCCTCAGCCGACGAGGTCGCCTCGATGGGCGGCACCTTCATCCGGCTGGACCTCGAAACCGCTGAAGCCGCCGGCGGCTACGCCCGGCAGCTGAGTTCCGACGCCGGCACGCGGCAGCGGCAGCTGCTGGCACCCCACGTGGCGCAGTCGGACGTCCTGATTACCACGGCGGCCGTCCCCGGGCGTCCGGCGCCCCTTCTGGTGACCCGGGAGATGGTGCAGGGCATGCGCCCGGGATCGGTCGTCGTCGACCTCGCCGCCGAGTCCGGCGGCAACGTGGAGGGCTCCGTGCCCGGACGGGACATCCCCATCCCCACCGCCGACGGAACGGGCCACATCACCCTGGTGGGGCTAAAGGACCCTGCTTCCGCCATGGCGTCGGATGCTTCACGCCTGTACGCCAAGAACGTGGCCAACCTGTTGGCCCTGCTGGTCCACGACGGGAACCTCACGCTGGATTTCGATGACGAAGTGGTGGCCGGTGCGTGCCTTACCCACGCCGGGGAAGTGCGGCACCAGCCCACCGCGGACCTCCTGGCGGCACGGACAGCCACGGCTGCGGCCGGGCAGGAAGGAGCGCGCTGATGGACGGGATCGCGCTGCTGACCATCACCGTGCTGGCGGTGTTCGTCGGTTTCGAGGTGGTCTCCAAGGTCTCCAGCACCCTGCACACGCCCCTGATGTCCGGCGCCAACGCCATCCACGGGATCATCCTGGTGGGGGCCATCATTGTCGCAGGGCAGGCAGCGGACCCCTGGGTGCTCTCGGTGGCGCTGCTCGCCGTCGTCCTTGCCACGGCCAACCTGGTGGGCGGGTTCGTGGTGACAGACCGGATGCTGCACATGTTCCACGGCAAAAAGGACGCCCTTAGGGCAGGCGCCCAACCCAAGGCAGGCAGCAAATGAGCCTCCTCGACCCCGGCTGGACCTCCCTGCTCTACCTCGCCGCTGCGGTCTGCTTCATCCTGGCCCTGCGCGGACTCAGTTCCCCGCGGACGGCCCGCCGCGGAAACCTGGTGGGCGCACTCGGTGCGCTGATCGCCGTCGTCACTGTCTTCCTGTCCGCCCGGCTGGAGAACATTCCCTGGATCCTGGCCGCCATCGCCGTGGGTTCCGCGGTGGCGGCGCCCGTGGCCCGGCGGGTGAAGATGACGCAGATGCCACAGCTGGTGGCGCTCTTCAACGGGGTTGGCGGCGGCGCGGCAGCCCTCGTGGCGCTCCTGGAGCTGGGCCATGCGGAAGACCCCTGGGTGCGGGTGGCGATCGTCTTCACGCTCCTGGTGGGTGCTGTGTCCTTCGCAGGATCAGGCGTCACGTTCGCCAAGCTGCAGGAACTGATGACCACCCGGCCTGTTGTCTTTCCGGGCCTTCCCGTGGTGATGGCTGTGGTCCTCCTGGCCGCACTCGCCGCCGGCGTCGCCGTGGTCCTCACCGCTTCGCTGCCCCTTGCGGCGCTGTTGCTGGTCCTGGGCCTGGCCGCCGGCGTGCTGCTGGTGCTGCCCGTGGGCGGCGCCGACGTGCCCATCGTCATCTCGCTGCTGAACGCCTTCACCGGCCTGGCCGTCGCGGCATCCGGCCTGGTGCTGGGCAACGTCCTGCTGGTGGTCGCCGGCACCCTGGTGGGAGCCTCCGGCACCATCCTCACCCGTGCCATGGCGGCTGCCATGGGCCGCAGCGTGGCGGGCATCCTGTTCGGGGCTTTCCGGGGAGGTTCGACGGCGGGGTCCACGGCCGTGAGCGGGCGTCCGGTCCGCTCGTCCTCACCGGAGGACGTGGCAGTCCTGCTGGGGTACGCCCAGCGGGTGATCATCGTCCCCGGCTACGGGCTGGCGGTGGCACAGGGCCAGCACACTGCCGCCGAACTGGCCCAGGCACTGGAAGCCCGGGGCATAGAGGTGGACTTCGCCATCCACCCCGTGGCCGGCCGGATGCCCGGCCACATGAACGTGCTCCTGGCGGAAGCCAACGTGCCGTACGAGTCGCTCAAGGAGATGGGCGAGATCAACCCGGAGTTCAAGACCACCGATGTGGCCCTGGTGGTAGGCGCCAACGACGTGGTGAATCCGGCCGCCAAGACGTCCTCCGGGTCCCCGATTTACGGCATGCCCATTCTGGAAGTGGCCCAGGCGCGGCAGGTGGTTTTCCTGAAGCGCTCCATGCGCCCGGGCTTCGCCGGCATTGAGAACGAGCTGCTGTACGAACCCCAGACCTCCCTGCTGTTTGGTGACGCCAAGGACTCCCTGGCCCAGGTGCTGGGTGCAGTCAAGGCGCTGTAGTCCGCCGCGCTGCGCCGGACCGCCCCCGCGGCGGGATACCCTTCTTTCAGAAGCCTGCTTTCCATCCGCCATTAGAGGACGCCATGACTGAGACCAGCTCCACTTCGCCCAAACGTGCCGCCATCATCGTCAATCCCGCCAAGCCGGTGGACATCGACGTGCGCGGCCTGGTGGCCAAGCACTGCGTGGAAAACGGCTGGGGCGAAGCCATCTGGCTGGAAACCACCAAGGAGGACCCCGGGGTGGGCCAGGCCAAGGAGGCTCTGGCGCAGGGCGCGGACATCGTCATCGCCGCCGGCGGCGACGGTACTGTCCGCTGCGTCGCCGAGGTCCTGGCAGGCGGTGACACCCCCATGGGCCTGCTGCCCCTGGGAACCGGCAACCTGCTGGCCCGCAACCTGGGCATGGACGTCACCGACTACGACGGCGCCATGGCCGGGGCCCTGATCGGTACCGAACGGAAGATCGACGTGGTCCGCGCCCGCCGCAGCGACCCGGACAAGGAACAGCTGTTCCTGGTCATGGCCGGCATGGGCTACGACGCCACCATCATGGCGGACACCAATGAGGACCTGAAGGACAAGGTGGGCTGGCTGGCCTACGTGGACGCCGGGATCAGGAACCTGCCCGGCAAACCCGTCAAGGCCACCGTGGTGATCGACGGGAAATCAGTGGTCCACCGCGGTGTCCGCAGCGTGATGGTGGGCAACTGCGGCAAAGTCCAGGGCGGCCTGGAAATCTTCCCTGACGCCAAGATGGACGACGGCCTGCTGGACATCGCCGTCCTGGCCCCCCACCACGGAAAGCTGGGGTGGCTCTCCGTGGTGGCCGGCATGATCGGCAAGGGCCGGGGCAAAGACACCGCAGTGGAGTACTTCCAGGGCAAGACCGTTGAGATCACGCTGGAGCACAAGGACGACTACCAGCTGGACGGCGACCACGAGGGCGAGGGCAAGCACGTGCTCATGACCATGGAGCCCGGCGCCCTCACCCTGCGCATGTAACGGCCTGCGGGTGCAGGGATTTTCCGGGGCAGGTCCGCTACACCAGCAGCCTGCCCCAGCGCGCGTCCAGCAGCGGCGCGCCTGCCAGTTTCAGGGCGTGCCAGAGCGTCACTGCCACTGAATCCAGCACCGGGACCCCGGTGGCGTGCTCGATCTCCGCGGTGATGTTGGCCCCGTACAGGTTGGTGCACAGGTACACCAGCGCGTCGGGAGCCGCGGCGGCGAGTTCCAGGGAGCCGGGACGCATCTCGTCGTCGGTGACCCGGGCAAAGGACTCGTTGTCGCTCAGGCCCAGCGCCCGGTGGTCCACGGTCTTGATGCCCTCCCGCTCGTAGGATGCGATGACCTGGTGGTTCACATCCTCGGTATAGGGCGTGAAGAGGCCGATCCGCCCGGTGCCGAAGGCCCGGAAGGCCTCAAGGTAGGCCAGCGTTGAGGTGGTGGCCGGGATCCCGGTGG
The DNA here is from genome assembly GCF_035621795.1 of Pseudarthrobacter sp. LT1. NCBI lineage: Bacteria > Bacillati > Actinomycetota > Actinomycetes > Micrococcales > Micrococcaceae > Pseudarthrobacter > Pseudarthrobacter sp. LT1. The sequence continues at coordinate 4,502,775 of NZ_CP141830.1, read as the reverse complement.
CGGCCGTGATCCCGCCGGCCAGTTCCTGGTCGTGCGCTGACCCCAGCCAGGAACCCGAGGTGCCGTTCCAGGCGATCACGTCCACATCCGCCGTCGCCAGCAGCGTGGCCGCCTCCTCCATGACGGCGGGGTCGAACTGCCGGTTGGAGGAATCGTCCAGGGCGATGCGGGTGACCGGGATCCTGGTGAAGTGCACCGTGACGTCGGTGCGGCTGCCCAGGATGCGGTAGGTCTGGGGTTCCAGGCAGGTGTTGGAGGACGGCACGATCATGCCGATCCTGCGGGGGCGTGTGGTTGCTGGCATGGGGGCTCCTAGAGGACGGCGGCAGGCAGGTGGGAGGCTTCGGCGGCAGGGGACTGGTGCTGCCGGAAGCCGTTGCGGTTGATGAAGCGGCCCACCGCACCCGGGTCGTGGAAGCCGCCGCCGTCCAGGACCACGCGCCCGTTGGAAACCACGACGGCGGGCCAGCCCGTGAGTGCCTTCCCGTCGAAGGGTGAAAAGTCGGTTCCCATGTGCAGGGCGGCGCCGTTGACCGTGCGTTCCTCGGCTGGATCGAAGACCACCAGGTCGGCGTCGAACCCCTCGGCGATGCGGCCTTTGCCGGGGACGGCGTTGATCCGCGCGGGCTCCGCAGCGAACGCGCTGACGAACTGCTCAACGGTGGCGCCTGCGGAGGTCATCGCGCTGAAGGTGACGGGCATCCGGGTTTCCACGCCGGGCAGTCCGTGCGGCATGGCGCGCACGTCATCGGTGCGCTCGCGCTTCTGTGACAGGTCGTAGCAGGAGTGGTCGGAGGACATGGTGTGGATGGCGCCGGACGCCAGCCGCTCCTTGAGGGCGGCCACGGTTTCCGCGCTGCGCATGGGCGGGCAGCAGGCGAACCACTCGGGGAAGGTGGAGGCGTAGACAGTGTCGTCCAGTGTGACGTAGTGCGGGCAGGTCTCGGAGTACGCCTCAAGCCCGCGTTCCCGTGCCTGCGATACCAGGTCGACGGCGCCGGGCGTGGACTGGTGGACGAAATAGACCGGTGCGCCGGTGTATTCGGCCATCGCCAGGGTTTCCTTGACCGAGATCTCCTCGGCCAGTTCGGGCCGGGTCCGGTGCAGGTGTTCGATGCCGATCCGGCCGTCCTGGGCGTGCTGTTCGGTGCAGTCGGCGATGATGGGATCGTGCTCGGCATGGATGTAGGCCAGGCCGTCCAGCCGCACCATTTCGCGCATCACCTTCAGGATGGTGTCGCCGTCGGCCATGGTGGTGCCGCGGTTGGTGGTGTACATCTTCACCGAACGCACGCCCTCGGCGGCCAACTGCTCCAGCTGCCACGGCACGGTCTCGTCCCAGCTGACCACGGCGCCGTGCAGGGCCACGTCGCAGCGTGACTGGGTGGCGAGTTCCTTCTTGTGCAGGACGGCGGCGAGCGGGGTTTCCTGGGCATCGCGGGGGATGCCGAAGTCGATGATGGTGGTGGTGCCGCCCCACAGCGCTGCGGTGGAGGTGGTGCGGTAGTCGTCGAGGGTGCGGAAGCGGCCGGTCACCTGCGCGACGTGGCAGTGTCCGTCCACGCCGCCGGGGATCACGAGCTTGCCCGTGGCGTCGATGGTGCGGCCGGCCGCCGGGGCGGGTTGGGCGGCGTCCACGAGGGCGGCAATCTTTCCTTCGTGCACCACAATGTGGGCTTCCTGCCGGCCCGTGCTGTTGACGACGGTGGCGTTGGCTATGACGAGGTCTGGCTGGTGGGACATCGGTGTCCTCCTTGGAGTGGTGAAGTTTGTTTAGGCTGCGGGCTGCGGGGTGCCGGCGTGCTCCTGGCGGGCGGCGAGGGCCGCGTCCAGGTTGCCGGAGAGGCCTTTGCGGTCCTTGGCCGGGGGCGGGGCGAAGGCGCCGGCGCGGTGGGTTCCGGACTGCAGTGCAGCTACGGCTTCGGCCATGCGGATGCCGGCGGAAATGCCGTCAACCACGGGGACGGGAATCTGTCCGTTGAGTTCCCGGGCAAGCCCGGCCAGCGGGGCGCCGGCGAGGATCACGACGTCGGCACCGTCCTCGGCCACGGCCTGCCGGCCCAGTGCCAGCAGGGTTTCCCTGAAGTCCTGCTGGACGGAAGCGATGCTGGTCAGGGAGTCGTTGATGGAGCGGATGGAAGCCAGCCGGCCGGAGAGGCCGAACCGCTCCACGCACTCGCGGTACCAGGGCCTGATCCGGTCTGAGATGGCGATGATGGAAAAACGGTGGCCCTGCAGGGCGGCTGCGCACAGGGCCGCCTCGGTGATGCCGATGACGGGGACGTCCGCGAGTTCCTTGAGGGCAGGCATGCCCGGATCCCCGAAGGCTGCCACCACCACCGCATCCACCGGGTCTGCTCCGGGGCGGGTGTGTTCGGCGATGATTTCGGCCACCGCTCCGGCGGCGATGAGGGATTCGAAGCGGGTCTCGATGTATTCGACGCCGTGGGCGGCCGTCCGGACCAGCAGTTCAGTGCCGTGGGAGGCGGATCGGAGCGCCTCGGATTCGATCAGCGCCGTGACATCTGCACTGATGTTGGGGTTGATGACCAGGAGTTTCATTTTCTCTTCCGGTGGAATTCTGGTTCGGTCTTCTGGAAGTCCTCAGGGAACTGGTCCCGGTACTTTCCAATGTGGGAGGCGGACTGGGCGGCTGCCTTGTCCGGATCGCCGCTGGCGATGGCGGCGTAGAGTTCGCGGTGTTCGCGGATGAGCTCGGGCAGGTCGCTGACGTGCCGGAACAGCCAGTGCATGCGGCCCTGAAGGGGTTCCAGGGCGGACTTGAGGAAGTTGTTGTCGGCGATGGCGGTGATGGCGTCATGGAATTCGCTGTTGGCGCGGTGTGCCTCCATCACCGCCCCCTTGGCCAGGAACGCCTCCGCGTTGTCCAGCAGCCGCTTGAGGTAGGAGAGGTCGTCCCTGGTGGCCCGCTTGGCGGCGAGCCTGCAGGCCAACACCTCCAGGGACTGGCGGACGTCGAACAGGTCCTCCACGTCCTTGGGGCTAAGGCTGCTGACTTCTGCCCCGCGTGCGCCGCGGTCGCTGATGAGGCCTTCCTGGCGCAGCATGCGCAGTGCCTCGCGCACCGGCAGCCGGGATACGGAGAATTCGGCTGCCAGGTCGCGTTCCACCAACCGCGTGCCGGGAGCGTAGTGTCCTTCGAAAATCCGGGTGCGGAGGGTGTCCCGGACAGTCTCGCGGAGGGGGCGGTCCTTGTCCTGGGTCTCTTCTGCGGTCAGCATGGTGCTCCATTCGGATTTTGTACGGCACGGCTCCCGGCTGCGGGGGCGTCGGTTGCAAGTTTCCCTGCGAGGGTCAGCTTAGACAGGAAGCCGCTTGTTGTAGTTCAGGGTGAGCACTGATGCGCCCATGATCACGGCGGAACCCACGAAGTACAGCAGCGCCCAGGTGTAGGAGCCGGTGGCGCCCACGATCAGGCCGACGACGATGGGGGTGACAAAGCCGGAGATGTTGCCGCTGAGGTTCATGGCCCCGCCCAGGACGCCGGCGTTGGTGCGGCCGCCCAGGATGGAGGGGATGCTCCAGAACAGGCCCACCCAGCGCAGGAAGAACAGGACCACGGAGAGCAGGACCACGGCGGTGGTGGCGTCCGGGACAACGGTCACGCCCACTAGCCCCGCCACGACGATGGCGCTGGAAATGCCCAGGAGGGTCCGCATCACCAGGTTTGCAGAGGCGCCCGAGGCGCGCCACTTGTCGGCGATGGTGCCGCCGATGATCTCGCCGACGAACCCGGCGCCGAAGATCACCAGGGTGGACCAGCCGATGGTCTTCAGGTCGAAGCCCTTGGCCTGCGCCAGGTACAGCGGGCCCCAGGTCAGCAGGCCATAGAACACGCCGTTGAATCCCAGCCAGCCCAGGCACATGGCCCAGAAGGAGCGGAACTTGAGGTAGGGGAGCAGGCCTCGCTTGCCCTTGCTGCCGTCCATGGCTGCTTCGGCGTCCTCGGCAGCGTGGGAGGCTTCGATGTAGGAGGCCTCGGCATCATTGACGCCGCGGTGCTGGCGGGGGTTGTCCCGGACGTACCACCAGACGGCCAGGCCCATGAGGACGGTGGCGGCGCCGGCGATGACGAAGGACCAGCGCCAGCTGCCGGTGGAGGCGATGAGGCCGGCGATGATGATGCCGCCCAGCCCTGCTCCCAAGGGTGCGCCGGCGTCAAGGATGGTCGCGCCGCGGCCTCGTTCGGACTTGTGCATCCAGATTGCGTTGAGCTTTCCGCCGGCAGGCATCACGCCGGCTTCGGTCACGCCGATTCCAAGCCGGGCGATGAACATGCTCAGGAAGCCGCCGGCCATGCCGGACGCCGCTGTCGCAGCACCCCAGCCAATGCAGGAAGCGGTCATGACCTTGCGGGGACCGAATTTGTCGATCAGCCAGCCCACGGGAACCTGCATCAGGGCGTAGGTCCAGAAGAAAGCGGACAACAGCAGGCCCACCAACTCCGGAGCGAGGTTGAATTCCTTTTGGATGATGGGCAGCGCGACAGAAATGGAGCCGCGGTCGATGTAGTTGACGGAAACCAGCACGAGCAGGAGCAGGAACATTTTCCAGCGGACGGAGGTGCGCCGTTGCGTTCCGCCCTTTCCGGATTGTTCGGCGGTTTGGGGTGCGGCCTCGTCGGACGTGGCCGTTGTTTCGGTGTTTGGGATGGACACAGCTTCTCCTTCACGGGGAAGTTTACGGATGGGGAGGGTTCGAAAAGATGCGTGGTGCGTCGCGGGCAGGAGGGGGCCGGCCCGCGGAGGGAGCAGCCGCTGGACGATCCGGAGCGTGGAGCGGGAGCTTTTTTGGGATCCCAATTTGGGATCCCAAAATCAAAGGTAGAAGTGACTCCCGCCACTGTCAAGGGTTTTAGTGGTCCGAAGGGCCCGGATGGCCTGCAAACGGATTGTGACTGCCCGTGGACCTAGGCGCGGGAGTCCTCGCGCCGATGGGACAGGATCTCGGCAAGCTCCGCCAACCGGTGCGCCCGGGCTGATTCGGCCGGAGTGAACGGCTCGCCCGGCCGGGAAAAGGTGATGGGGCCATGCCATGCCGTGGGGATCTTAAGCCGGGTGCCGTCGTCGGCCGCTTTGGTGCCGGCGTCCGACGGCGGCACAATCGTTGCGTGCAGCAGCTCGGCCACCGCCAGGGGCAGTTCCTCCGGGGCAGCCGCGATCCTCGAGGCAAGGCTCAGGGCCCTGGTCTGCCCGTCGGCCATGGCAAGCGCGGTGGTGGGCCAAACGTGCGAACGGCTCCCGCCGCCGTCGGAAAGCGCTGCCAGCAACTCCCGCTCGCCCACGGTGCCCGGAGCCGAGAGCACGAACTCGTCCAGGACCCCTCCCGGCACCGGATGGACGTGGATGCCAAGGATGTTCGTATCCAGCCGGGACAGCGCCCGCGTCACCCGCTGCAGCGACCCGGGCTGGTCCTGGAGCATCGTCCGCGCCCGCCACAGCGCCGGGGCCGCGGCCAGCCGGCTGCGGTGCCGCAGCGCCGGGGCATGCAGCCAGCCGCGCAGGATCCGGGCCGCAGACGGCTCAGCCACCCAGATCACCAGGACCGTGGCGGTGAGGGTCAGCACCAGCACCTTCGCCACATAGGGGAGGTGGGTCTCCACCACCAGCGCATGGACCAGGAGCTCGATGGGCAGCATCGCGGCCACGTTCGCCAGGGTCAGCCGCGCCTTGGGCGGTTCCGGCATCCGGCCGCAGACTTCGCAGCTCAAGTCAGCGGCAGGTGTGTTGTGCGGAGGGCGCTTCATGACTCAAGCATCACGGGGCGTTGTTTCCGCCGCATTGCCTCCCGATTCCCTTCATGGGAACGTACCGGGCGGTGCCGGGGGTCCGGGCCGTAGGATTTACCAGGAACGTCAGCGCGGCCGCCACCCCGGAATCCACCCCCAAGGAAGGCGCTGCCCCCGTGAAGATGCTTGCTGAGATGTTCAGCATCGCCCCCGGCAACAAGGACCACCACCCGGCACTGAGGTGCGCCGTCGGCGTCTTCGTACCCCTGATCACCCTGGTGCTGCTGGGCCGGCTGGACCTGGCAATCTTCGCGTCGTTCGGTGCCTTCACCGGAATCTACGGCCGCGGGGAGCCGCACGCCGTCCGTTTTGTCCTGCAGCTGCGGGCCGGGCTGCTGATGCTGCTGGTGATCCTCCTCGCCGCGCTCGCCGCCCGGATAGGTCCTGCCTGGGGCCTGGATGCCGCCGCGCACACCTGGCTGCTGGTCCTGGCCACCACCCTGGTGGCCGGCGGCTGCTCGGTGGCGATCTCCTGGCTGCGGCTGCGCCCGGCGGGATCGCTTTTCCACATCTTCGCCTTTGCCGCCATCGCGTCCATTCCCAACCAGCCGCCGCTGTGGCAGGGCATGCTGGTCGCGGTCCTCACCACGGTGTTCGCCCTGCTCATTGGCTTCTCCTCCCGGATTCTTCCCAGCCACCGCACCCCCTGGACCAGGCCTCCCCGCATCCGGCGGACCCCGGCAGAGAAGCGGACGGCGTGGCTTGAGGGTTTCGGCTACCTGGTGGCGGCAGGCCTGGCCGGCTCGTTGGCCACGTGGGCAGGCGGCCGCCTCGGCTTCGGCCACAACTACTGGGCCATGGTGGCCGCCGTGGTTCCGCTGGTGGGGCACACCACCAGGCACCGGGTGCGCCGCGGCATCCAAAGGATCATCGGCACCGTGCTGGGCCTGCTGGTCCTGGCGGCCGTCCTGCTGGTGGGCCTGCAGCCCTGGCAGACGGTGCTGGTGATGGCGCTCTGCCAGTTCGGCGCGGAGATGTTCATCATCCGCCAGTACCTTGTGGCCCAGGTGTTCGTGACGCCCCTGGCGCTGGTGTCCACGCTCCTGGTGGTTCCCGCCTCGGCACCCATCCTGCTGCGGGACCGCATCATCGAGACCGTCATTGGCGCCGTCGTCGGCATTGCCGTCGTGCTCGCCCCCGGCGCGTGGCGTCGCCTGCGGCGCAGGCTGGATCACGGCCCGACGGCGGCCTGACCGCCGTCCGGGAAAGCGCCCGGCCTTTCGTTGGACCCGCCTTTCGTTCGCCCAGCGCGGTACGCTGGACTTCCCATTCAACGGAAGGGCGTGCGGACGTGGCGAACTCAAGCTCGGGCGATTCGGTGGTGGACCGGATTGTGCGGCTGATCTCCGCCTTCCCCCAGGACGTCACGGACCTCCGGTTGTCGGAGCTTGCCGAGCGTGCAGGCCTTCCACTGACCACCACGCACAGGCTGGTGGGCCAGCTCGCCGGCCATGGCCTGCTGGAGACTGCCCCCGGCGGCATGGTCCGCCCCGGCCTCCGGCTCTGGGAGCTGGTGAACCGTGCCGCCCCGGCGCTGGCGCTGCGCCAGGCGGCCATGCCCTTCATGGAGGACATCCAGCAGGTCCTGAACCAAAATGTGAACCTGGCGGTACTGGACGGCTGGGAGGCGCTCTTCGTGGAGCGGCTCTCCCGGCGCGGCTCGGTGGCCAACCGCGCCCAGGTGGCAGGCCGGATGCCCATCCATATCTCGTCCGCCGGGCTGGCGCTCATGGCCCACCAGGACAAGGCCCTGCAGCATGAGTACCTCGGCCAGTTCCACGACCCGTACGGAAAGCTGACTGCCGATGACGTGCGCGCCCTGCTCGCTGATACGTCGCACCAGGGCTTCGCGCAGCTGAAGGGCGTGGTGGATCCGGACACCTGGGGCATAGCCGTGCCCGTCCTTACCCGCCGCCAGCGCGCGGTGGCGTCTATCGGCGTCGTGGTTCCGCTGCGCGAAATGCGGCTGCAGGCGCTGGTTCCGGCGCTGCAGACAGCCGCCCGCGGCATTGCCCGGGGCCTGGCGGAAGCCTGACCCGGTCACCTCCAAACCCCTGCCCGGATCCGTTCAACGGAATGCCTGTAACGCCGGTCACCCGTCCTGGCGCACACTGAACCCAGGCAACCATTCCGGCCCTTTCCCGGGCCCCCGCAACGAAGCGAGACAAAGCCATGGCACGAAAAATCATCACCACCCAGGTAGCCATCATGGGAGGCGGTCCGGCAGGGCTGATGCTCTCCCATCTGCTGGCCAAGGCAGGCATCGAATCCACGGTGGTCGAGATCCGCAGCCACGAGGAAATCTCCCACACCGTGCGCGCCGGCATCCTGGAGCACGGAACCGTCAACCTGCTGGTGGACAGCGGCGTCTCGGACCGGGTGCTGCGCGACGGCGACCGGCATGACGGCATCGAGCTGCGCTTCAACAACGAGAGCCACCGCATCGACTTCAAGGACCTCGTGGGCGAATCCGTGTGGCTGTACCCGCAAACGGACGTCTTCCTGGACCTCGCCGCGCGCAGGAAGGACGACGGCGGCGATGTCCGCTACAGCGTCACCGACACCACCGTCCACGACCTAGAGGGCAAGCCGAAGGTTTGGTTCACCGATGCCGACGGCGTCGAGTTCGAGATCCAGGCCGACTTCCTGGTCGGCGCCGACGGCTCGCGCAGCCACTGCCGGTTCCAGATCCCCGAGGCCCACCGCAAGTGGTACTTCCATGAGTACCCCTTCGCCTGGTTTGGCATCCTGGCCGAGGCACCGCGCAGCTCCGACGAACTCATCTACGCCAACTCGGCCAACGGCTTCGCCCTGATCAGCCAGCGTACGGAAACCGTGCAGCGGATGTACTTCCAGTGCGACCCCAAGGAGAACGTGGCGGAATGGGATGACGACCGGATCTGGGCCGAATTCCGCAGCCGCGTCAACGGCAACGGCTTCGAGCTTAAAGAGGGTCCGGTCCTGGAAAAGATGGTCCTGCCGTTCCGCAGCTTCGTGCACACCCCGATGCGCCACGGCAACCTGTTCCTGGCCGGCGACGCCGCCCACACCGTGCCGCCCACCGGTGCCAAGGGCCTCAACCTGGCCATCAACGACGTCAAGTTCCTCTTCGAGGGGCTGGACAGCCACTACAACTCCGGCTCGGACCGGCTCCTGGACACGTACAGCGACCGCGCCCTGGACAGGGTGTGGAAGGCCCAGCAGTTCTCCTACTGGATGACCACCATGCTGCACACCCCGGCCGACGCGGACGACTTCTCCCGCGCCCGCCAGCTCGGCGAACTGAACTCCGTGGTCTCCTCCCGCCATGGCAGGGCCTACCTGGCTGAGGCCTACACGGGCTGGCCCGCCTCCTCCTAGGGCATTTGGAGAAGGACGACGCCGGCCGGCTGGGTGAGGCTCAATTGCCCACCAGCCGCCGGACGGCCGCCGCGATGGCCTTGGGGTCGGGGTCTTCATCCCGGCGCACGGTGAGCAGGTGCAGCAGTACCCCGTCGCCGTAGTCCGCCACATCCCGTGCCCGCGCCCGCGCGTCCGGCACTCCCAGCCCGGCAAGGGCCTGTTCCAGGCCTCCCACCAGCTGGAAGTGGCCGGCCGTCACGGAGTCCGGCTTGTCCAGGGAAAGTGCCAGCCGGGCCCGGGTCAGGCCGGCGTGCCGGCCGGCAAGCATCACCACCATGGAGGCGAGCTGGCCTGCCAGTTCACCCACGTCCTTGGGCGGACCGGCAGGCCCCCGTTCCCGGAGGAGGGCGGCGTCCAGTTCCAGAAGCCGGTCCAGGGCGGCGTCAACCAGGGCTGCGCGGTTCCGGTAGTAGTTGGACGTGGTGCCTTCCGAGAGGCCTGCGGCGGTGTCCACGGCCCGGTGGGTGAGCCCCTTCATGCCCTTGTCCGCCACCACGGCCAAGGCGGCATCGAGCAACTGGGTACGTCGGTCCGGCATGCGTTCAGTGTAATCGGGCCCCTTCCGGTTCACTACAAAAGTAGTAAAATGAGGCGCATGGAAACGATCACGATTGTTGGCGGCGGCATTGCCGGGCTGGCCCTTGCTGCGGCGTTGGACCCCAATCGCTTCCGCGTGACGGTGCACGAGAAACGGCCGGAACTGCCCACCGTCGGCAACGCCCTCGGCATGTGGCCCAACGCCCAACGCGCCCTGGCCCGGCTGGGAATACTGGACCAGGCGCGGGCCGTGAGCCCGGTGCTGGGGAGCGGATCGGTCCGGAACGCCCAGGGTGAACCGTGGATCACCGTCGATGCCGGGGAGATGTTCGGCATTTCCCGGATCGACCTGGTCCGGCTGTTGGATGGCGCCGTGCCCGCCGCCGTTCGCCGGATCACCGACACCGTGCAGTCAGTCCCCGCGGACGGCAGCCTCGTCGTGGGCGCCGACGGCGTCCACAGCATGGTTCGCCGTGCGGGATGGGGCAGCGCCACCGAGGCCCGCCTGACGCCTTACCTTGCCCTCCGGGGAACCCTCCCGACGCCGGTCGCTCCGGACGAGGTGGGCGAGTACTGGGGCCGCGGCGACCTGTTCGGCATGGCCGCCGCCCGGGGCGGGTCCTTCTGGTACGCCAGTTACCGGTCAGGACTGGGCCCCTACGGAATTGATGTTCCGTCAGCCCTGGAACAGGCCCGGGAGCGCTTTGCGGACCACGCACCTGCTATCCGTCGCGCCCTCGCCACAGCCACGCCGGAGGAATGCCTCGTCCAGCGCCTGTGGACAGTGCCGCATCTGCGCTCCTACGTCAGCGGCCGGATGGTGCTCATCGGCGATGCCGCGCACGCCATGATGCCCACCCTTGGCCGCGGCGCCTGCGAATCGCTGGTGGACGCCGTGACACTGGCCGACCTCCTCAACAACGCGCCTGACGGCCAGGACCAGGACCAGGCGCTGAGTGCCTACAACCGGCAGCGGAGGCTCCGCACCCGCGCCGTGAGCGTGGCCTCCTCGGCACTCGGACGAGTCGCCCTGGCAGACCGTGCCCAGCCGCTGCGTGACCGCATGCTCAACCTGGCCCGACGGCGGAACGCACGGACCGCCGTCGGGAGCGGTTCGGAGAGATAGTCAGCGGACGGCAGCTGCCGGGCGCGTGGCGTCGTCCTCACCCGGCGCCTGGGCGCCGGGAAGTCCGGCGCCGGAGACCTGCGGGCCGGCCGGAGCTGCGGGCAGTTGCTTCCTGTTCTTCCGCCGCCCGGACCTGCCGTACACGAGATACATCGTCACCCCGGTGATGACCATGAGGAGCACCGTGTAGACGAAGGTGTTCGCGATCCCCTCGGTGCCTTCGGCCCCGTCGGTGTTGGCTTTGATCACCAGGCCCAGCGGTTGCACCAGCGGATGGGCCAGGAAGATCGCCGTGTCGTAGTCGTCCAGCAGGCTGTTGAAGTTCAGGGCCGTGATGGCTGCTGCCGCCGGGAGTACCAGCGGCAGGAGGATGCGCCGGAAGACATACAGCGTCTTGGCGCCCATGATGGCGGCGGCCTCTTCCAGGGAAGAGTTGACGGCGGCAAAGGACGCCTTGAGCATCCGGAGCGTGAACGGGATCTTTACCGTGACGAAGGCGATGAGCAGGATCACCGTTGTTCCGGTGAGGACGGCGCCGCCCACCAGGGGATTGGGGTGGTCGTAGCTGACGATCAGTCCCAGTGCCAGCAGCGCGGAGGGCAGGATCCACGGGATGTGCAGCAGGTACTCGAAGGCTGAGGCCACCCAGTTTTTGTACTTCTGCAGCAGCCGCGCCACGAAGAGCAGGCCGCCCACGGCGATGACCGCCGCCAGTGCGCTGTACACCACACTGACGATGAACGGCCGCAGCCCGGACTGTTGGGTGAGGACGCGGACGTAGTTGTCCAGCGTCAGGTTGGAAAACGAGAGCTGTCCGGTCTGGATGGCCGCGCCGTCGGCAAACGAATAAAGCACGATCAGCACCACGGGAAGCGTGTAGACGGCAAAGAGGAGATAGGCCGCGGCGTGCACGGCCACGTTGGCCACGGGGTTGGCAATGTCCTGCTTCTGCAGCTCGGAAGACACCTTTGACACCGAAAAGTAGGTGCCGCCCTTCTCCAGCCGGGACATCACGGCGAGCATCACCATGGTGGCCAGGCCAAGGATCACGGCCAGCAGCGCCGCCAGGTCACGCGAGGTGGGGCTGTTGGTGAACGTCAGGATCATCGGTGTGATGGTCTGGAAATCACGGCCGCCCAGCACCTGCGGGGCGCTCAGGGCGCCCAGGCCGGTGAGGAAGGACAGGATGGTGACGGCGAACAGCGTGGGCTTGAGCATCGGCAGGACGATGCGCCGCAGGATGGTCCATGTGGAGGCGCCAAGGTTCCGCGCGGCCTCGATGGTCTGGTAGTCGATGCCTTTGAGGGCATTGGCAACGAACAGCATGTGGTTGGTGGTGGTGGCAAAGGTCATGACCGCCAGCACGGCAAAGAACCCGGAAAACCAGCCGGGATCCATTCCGGGGAAAACCCGGACCAGCAGCGACGTGACGATGCCTTTGTCCCCGTAGATGAATTTGTACCCCGCCGCCAGCACGATGCCGCCGTAAATGAAGGTGGAGGCGTAGCCCAGGAACAGGATCCTCGAGCCGCGGATCCTGAAGTATTGCGTCACCAGGACGATGAAGACGCCCACCAGGTTGACGGTGACGGACAGCGCCACGGCCAGCAGGAAGCTGTTGCCCAGTGCCTTCATGGCCCGCTGGGAGGAGAACAGCTTCTCCGCGGCGCGCCCCGAAAAGCTGCCGTCGGGGAAGAACGTGGCCATCAGGATGTTCACGTTGGGCCACACCAGGAACGCGGTTATGAACCAGGTGAGGATGACCCCCACCACCAGGACGAAAGGGGAGCGGGCCATGCTGCGCACCGCGTTGGTGCTGCTCATGGCAGGGCGACCGCCTGGTCCTGTGCAAGGGCGGCGCCTGTTCCCGGATGGTACTGGAGGATGTGCCCGGGCTGGACGTAGACCGTTGTAGCCGTGCCGGCCTCAGGGTGTGCGGCGCCGTCTTCCCGGACCAGGAGGCGGATGTCCGCGCCATGGCTGCGGACCACATACCGGCTGTGCAGGCCGTGGTAGGTCCGGGAGACCACGGTGGCGGCAAGCCCGACGGCGGTGCCCCCGTCCGCGGGCCGGTCCAGGGAGGCCTTTTCCACGCGCAGGTAGGACTTGGCATCCGTGCTGAGGCCGGCACCGGAGAGCCGGTTGACCTCCGCCACGAAGTCCGGCGTCAGGGCTGAGCTGTCACCAATGAAGTTGCAGACGAACTCCGTAGCGGCATGGTCGTAGATTTCCTGGGGCGTCCCAACCTGTTCCACCACCCCCTTGTTGAAGACCGCCACCCGGTCACTCATGGCAAGGGCCTCGTCCTGGTCGTGGGTGACGTACACGGTGGTGATGCCGAATTCGCTCTGCAGGTCCTTGAGCTGCTGGCGCAGCTGGTGCCGGAGCTTGGCGTCGAGGTTGGACAGTGGCTCGTCCAGCAGCAGGATCTTGGGCCGCAGCACCAGGGCGCGGGCAACAGCCACGCGCTGCTGCTGGCCGCCGGACAGCTCGGCCACGTTCTTCGCCAGCTGCTCGTCGCTGAGTTCCACGCGCCGTGCAATGTCCCGCACCAGGCGGTCGCTGTCGGCAGGTTTTTCCTTCCGGACCCGGAGCCCGAAGGCGATGTTCTCCCATACGCTCATGCTCGGGAACAGCGCATAGTTCTGGAACACCATGCCCACCTGCCGCTTGTCGCTTGGAAGGCGGGTCACGTCCTTCCCGTCCACCCGGACGGTACCCCTGGCCGGCTGGATGAAGCCGGCCAGGGTGCGCAGCGCCGTCGTCTTTCCACAGCCGGAGGGCCCCAGCAGGGTGAAGAATTCGCCCGGTTGGACATGCAGGTCCAGATGCGGGATGGCGGTGAAACCGCCAAAGGTAACTTCAATGTCTTCCAAGCGGATCATGGCAACCCTGTCTAATGGAACGCGGGAACGGCGGCTGGCAGTGCGGGGTTACGTCATGTACTCGAGTTCGATCTTCTCCACCCAGGCGCCCATGTTCTTCTGGACGAAGTCCCAGTCGATGTCCTGCTGCTTAAGGCCGGCAAAGAAGTCCACCACCTCGGGATTGGCCTTTGCCTGGGCAGCCTTGTTGACCGGCATGGAGTTGAACTTCTGCGCGAATTCACCCTGGACGTCTGCGCTGCCGAACCAGTCGATGAACTTCTGCGCCTGCTCCTTCTTCTTGGTTCCCTTCACCAGGGCGATCTGCTCCACGGCAAGGGGGACCCCCACAGAAGGGATGACCGTGTCCACGTTCACTTTGAAGGACTTTTCGCGGTCGGCAATGATCGAGGACGGCATCTGGCCCATGTCCACTTCGCCGGAGGCGATGCGGGCAAACAGGTCGGTTTTGGCCACTGCGGGGCTGCCGTTCTTGAAGTACTGCTCAACCTGCTTCCATCCGTCGTCGGAGATCCCCAGATCCCCGGAGTCGTCCCGGTACCGGGAGAGGATGCCGGCGAAAACCAGCTGCGCCGTGGCCGTGCCCAGGCCGGTGACCCGCTCGTAGCGGCTCTTGAACTCATCCTTGGTCCACAAGTCCGTCCAGTCCTTTGGTGCGGCGTCCTTGCTGATCTTGTCCGAGTTGTAGCCCAGGAGGATCGCCTGCTTCACCAGGGGCCAGTAGGTCTCGCCGTCGCCCAGGCCCTTGTCCACATCGCCGGCCCATGCGGGCTGGTAGGCCTCCAGCGCGCCTTCGTTCTTGACCTGCGAGAAGTACATGTTGTTCAGGCCGAAGGCGACGTCGGCGATGGGGTTGTTCTTCTCCGCAATGAGCTTGTTGGTGGCATCGGCGCCCCCGGCCCCCACGATTTCGATCTTGAATCCGGCCTCGGCCGCCTTGGCGGCCAACCAGTCGCCCCGGCCTTCGCCGTTGGAGTTGGTGTAGATCACCAGGGTGTCCCCGGAGGCTCCTGCCGGAGCGCCGGAGGCCTCACCGGTCGAAGCCGGCGGGGTGGAAGCCCCGCCGCAGCCGGCGAGCAGGGTGGCGGCAACGGCGGCGGCAACCAAAGTCTTCAATGTACGCACGATCAGGACTCATTTCTGGACTGGAATCGGAGCATGTCCGCACAGCCTATAGCCGGGCATGACGAAAAACGGGCTGTTATAGCTATCGATTCGATAAACAGCCCGGCTGCTCACTTTGGACCAGTTGGTGAAACGGCTGGGGCCCTCGGCGTAAACCCGGGGAAAACCTTTGTCGTGGGCGGCGTCAGTCCTTGACGGCGGTCCCGCTGAGGTGGTGGGTGGGGATCCTGTCCCTGTCGTAGGTGATTTCCGTGTAGCCGTGCGGCTCGGGCTTCCCGTCCTGGTTCAGGTTCACGAAAACGATCTCCTCGATGGTGAGGATGCTTTGCCGGGTGATCATGTTGCGGACCTCGGCACGCATCGTCAGCGAGGTCCGGCCAAACCGCGTGGCTGTCAGTCCCATTTCGATCAGGTCGCCCTGGACCGCGGAGCTGACGAAGTTGATCTCCGAAATGTACTTGGTGACTGCGCGGCCGTTTCCCAGCTGGAGGATGGCGTAGATGGCGGCTTCTTCGTCAATCCATTTCAGCAGGCTGCCGCCAAAGAGGGTCCCGTTGGCGTTGAGGTCCTCAGGCCGGACCCATTTGCGGGTCCGGAAGGTGATGTCTGCTGTTTCCATAGGCCGAGGTTACCCAAGCTGCTGCCCGCGATCCGAGTGTGACGGAGCTGGTGCTAGGCCATGGCGGTCTGGGCGGCGCTGTGGGCGTTGATGCGCTTGGCGTAGCAGTGCGAGTGCTCCACGCCGATGTAGGGCCCGAAGTTCGGGATGGATTCGAATCCGGAATTCTCGTAGAAGTTCCGGCCGTCAGGCTGCGCCGATCCGGCTTCGGCCTTGATCCTGGTGATGCCCTGGCTGAACGCTTCGGCTTCCAGTGCCGCGAGGATGGAGCTGGCGACGCCGGAGCCCCGGGTGTAGGGCAGCACGTAGAGCCGCTTGATTTCGGCGGTTGTTCCATCCAGGAGCCGGAGCCCACCGCAGCCCACCGGTTGCCCCGATCCTTTGTCGTAGGCCACCAGGAAGACAGCGCAGTCTGCGCCCGACGGCGGCGGCCCGGGCTCGTGGTCGGGCCGGCCAAAGCGGGCGTCGAGTTCGGCCTGCTGCGCGCGGCGAAGGTCCGCGCCAACGGGATTGGACCAGGAGACCTGCCGGATGTTGAGCCTGGGGTTGGTCTGCATATCTTCCTCGATTCGCCGGAGGGGTATGCCTGATAAGGCTAGGCGCGGGGAGTTACGCAGGTGTTTCCTGGCGGTTAGCACCGGGATAACGCCTCCGGCGGCCGGGAAAGGAAGTTACTTGGCGGTCTAGTTACCAGTTGGTCTAAAATGATGCCATGGCTTCTATGGGCAACGAGGGATCCGGCTACTGGTACGGACCCGACGGGCAACTGGACTACAGTGCGGCGGTACTGAAGGCGCTCCGGGACTACCGGGCGGCCGAGACCGAAATCCGCCGCAGCACCAGGGATTCCATGGGCATGGGCGAGACGGACATCCTTGCCCTGCGGTACCTGCTGAGGGTCCAGGCGTCTGGCAAGCAGGTTGTCCCCAAGGATCTCAGCCGGTTCCTCAATATTACTAGCGCTTCCACCACCTCGCTGATTGACCGCCTCGTAGCCAGCGGGCATGTCCGCCGGGAGGCGCACCCCTCCGACCGCCGCTCCGTGGTGGTGGTCCCCACCGGGGAGTCGGACAAGGAGGTCCGGGAGACCCTCGGTGCCATGCATCGCCGGATGATGGTGGTTGCTGAAGGCCTGACCGCAGAGGAGGCCCGGACTGTGGTCGACTTCCTCCAGCGCATGACCGAATCGCTCCAGGCGGGCGAAGGCGCGGAATTAAAAGTTCACTAGCCTGACTAGCTAGTTCGGCTAGTTATATGTAAGCTTACGATTGTTCCTGAAGTTGCTTCACAACGGAGTCGTGAGTGTGTTGGTTTCTTTCACCGAAGTTTCACCGCGTGAGCCCCGCATGGGTGCGACCATCCCGGATGGGCACCTGGACCTGACGCGATCCACCCTGGACGGCACCACAGCGCCGCAGGGAAAGGCCGCTGTCCATTGCGGTTCACCGATGCAGCTGGTGACGCCGGCGCTCGGGTGGGAGCGCGCCAGCTACACCTTTGCCCCGACCGATGCCGGAAGCACCGAACTTCCGCCTGTGTGGCGTTGCGCCTGCGGGTTCCAGCTCGATGCATGGACGACTGATTCCAGCGGCGCACACCATACCGCAGCCTTTCCCGCATGAGTGCCGCGGGGACGGCAGTGCCGGCGCCCACGCATTCGTCGCTGAATGCCGCTGCGCCGCTGGCAGGCCGCTACCAGCTGAGGGAGCGCCTCGGCAGGGGAGCAGCTGCCGAAGTCTTTCGGGCGGTGGACCTGGAGGGCGGTCCGGAGGTGGCCGTGAAGATCGCGGCAGCCAGCGGCCGGAAGCAGCACCAGCGGATCCGGAACGAAGCTTCCGTCCTTGCCGGCCTCACCCACCCATCCATCGTGAAGCTGCTGGGCCAGGGCGTGGTGGGCGGCGGCGGGAGCCATGCGGGACGGCCCTATCTTGTGGAGGAGCTGGCCCTGGGGGCGACCCTGGCCGAAACCATACGGCTGGAAAGTCCCACCCCCGCTGATGTGGCCCTCTGGGCCCGCGGCCTGTTCGGTGCGCTCGCGTACCTTCACTCCAACGGGCTGGTGCACCGTGACATCAAGCCCGCAAACCTGATGCTGAGCGGCCTGCGGAGAAGTCCGGTCCGGATCATCGATTTTGGGATTGCCACCGCAACCGGCTCGGCGCCCGAGCCAGGAATCTCGTCCGGCACAGTGCACTATATGAGCCCCGAGCAGGCATCCGGCGGGACAGCGGCGCCGTCCTGGGATGTGTACGCCATGGGGCTGGTCCTGCTGGAGCTCCTCACGGGCACCAAAGCGTTTCCCGGCACCGCCATCGAATCCCTCGTGGCCCGCACCCTGCGGTCCCCGGACATCCCCGGCCACCTTGGCGCCTGGGTTCCCCTGCTGCGGTCCGTTACGGCCATGGATCCCCGGGAACGGCCGACGGCGGCAGCTGCCGCAGCGATGGCAGCGCGGCTGATACCCGGGGTACCGTCCCGCAGTGAAGGCTTTCAAGGGGCCCGCGGGAGCAGGCCCGGCGGGATCGTCGCCCGTCCGTGTCCCGCGCAGCGGGCACTTCCCTCCCGGCGCCACCGGCAGCAGGCCTAGGGGGCGGCTACGTCCCGACCTGTCGGGTCCTCCGCGGTCGGGTCTGCCAGGGCAAGGCCGCCCACCGGGCTTCCGTCCCAGTGGATCAGGGTCCAGCCGGTCGTCAAGCTGCCCTCGAGCGCCACGATTCCGGTGTTGGCCAGGACATGGCGTGCAGCGAACTCGTGGTCTGCACCCTCGGCCCGCAGCCCCGCCCAAGTACGGATGGCGGCGCCGTGGCTGACCACTGCAACGGTGCCGTGCTGCTGCCGTTCCGCCCGCCCGGCCACCAGTGCGATGGCAGCATCGAACCTGTCAAAGAAGGCGTGGCCGTCGGGCCCCGCGGGCATGCGCCGGTCCAGGTCGCCGGCAGCCCAGGAGATCACGGTGCCCATGTAGCGCTTATGGGATTCGTGGTCTGTGAGCTTCTCCAGTGATCCGGCCTCGATTTCATGCAGCCCCTCGAGCACCTCAACGTCAAGGGTGTGCAGCCGTGCCAACGGTGCGGCCGTTATCTGGGTCCTGATCAACGTGGACGCGTACAGCGCCTCGATGCGTTCGTTGGCAAGCGCCCGCGCCATGGCTTCTGCCTGCCGTTCGCCAAGTTCGGTCAACCCGGGGCCGGGATGGTCGGTGTCCAACTGGCCCAGTACGTTGCCGGGGGTTTCGCCGTGGCGGATCAGGAGCAACTTCATGTTCCCAGTTTCCCACCCCTCGCTGGTTGCGGGCGCACAGCGGAACTGTCCGTCACGGTGCCGCTCCAAAACGAAGGCGCCGGGCCCACGTGAGCCCGGCGCCGCCGTCGTGCTTCCTGCCCTGCCAACAGGCCTGCCGGCGCAGTGCCTACTTCAGGTGGTCCACCAGCTGGTCCGCGATGCCGGTGTAACGGCCGGGGGTGAGGGCCAGGAGGCGTGCCTCGGCCTCCGGGGAAAGGCCCAGGCCCTGCACGAATTCCTGCATGCGGGCGGCATCCACGCGCTGGCCGCGGGTGAGGTCCTTGAGGCGCTCGTAGGGGTTTTCCATGCCTTCGACGCCGGCGATTGCCTCGGCCCGCATCACCATCTGGATTGCCTCGCCCAGGACCTCCCAGTTGGTGTCCAGGTCCGCTGCCAGGACGTCCTCGGCAACATCCAGGCGCTCCAGGCCCTTGGCCACGTTGGAGATGGCCAGGAGGGAGTGCCCGAATGCGACGCCAATGTTGCGCTGGCTGGAGGAGTCGGTGAGGTCGCGCTGCCAGCGCGAGGTCACCAACGTGGCGGCCAGGGTGTCCAGCAGGCCGTTGGAGATCTCCAGGTTGGCCTCGGCGTTCTCGAAGCGGATGGGGTTGACCTTGTGCGGCATGGTGGACGAGCCGGTTGCCCCGGCCACCGGGATCTGCGCGAAGTAGCCAATGGAGATGTAGCTCCAGACGTCGGTGCAGACGTTGTGCAGGATGCGGTTGAAGCGGGCCACGTCGGCGTAGAGCTCGGCCTGCCAGTCGTGGCTTTCGATCTGCGTGGTGAGCGGGTTCCAGGTGAGGCCCAGGCCTTCGACGAACGACTTGGAGACCTGCTGCCAGTCGGCGCCCGGGACGGAGGCCACATGGGCGGCGTAGGTGCCGGTGGCACCGTTGATCTTGCCCAGGTATTCGGTCTTCGCGATCCGGTCCAGCTGACGGGTCAGGCGGTGCGCGATGACGGCCAGTTCCTTGCCCAGCGTGGTGGGGGTGGCCGGCTGGCCATGGGTGCGGGACAGCATGGGAACCGCCCGGTTGTCCTCCGCCATCCTGCTGATCTGGGCCACCAGGGCCCGGGCTGCCGGGAGCCACACGTCCTCCACAGCGCCCTTGACGCCCAAAGCGTAGGAGAGGTTGTTGATGTCCTCGGAGGTGCAGCCGAAGTGGACCATGGCGGTCAGGTTTTCAATGCGGATTGCGGGGAGGCGGCGGCCGATGTAGTACTCCACAGCCTTCACGTCGTGCACGGTCACGGCTTCGATGTCGGCGAGCTCCTGCACCGACGCTGCATCGAATTCGGTGACGATGGCGCGGAGCCGGTCCTGCTGTTCGGCGCTCAGGGGTCCGGCGCCGGGAAGGACGTTGTTGCTGGTCAGGTGGATAAGCCACTCAACTTCCACGGCCACGCGGTCCCGGTTCAGGGCGGCCTCGGACAGGTAGTCCACGAGGGGCGCGACGGCGGACTGGTAACGGCCGTCCAGGGGTCCAAGAGCGATTTTTTCCGATGACGCGGCGAGGGCCAGGCGTCCTGAGGGCGTACGGGTATCAGCTGTGGCGGCAGTTTCAGGCATGTGCTGATTCTTTCATGAAGTCCGGCACCGCCTTAAGCGGATCGTCCACGTTACTTGTCCACATAGCCGACGGCGGCGCTTACGTGGGCAGCGGCGCGTGCCTAGCGTTGGGAGCGGCACGGTTGGGGCGGTTGTCCGGCCGGGGAGGCCGGGACGGGCGCCGGGCAGGAAGCTGGGACGGGGGGACGGTTTGATGGACGGGATATGGGGTCGCGGGCCGGGCATCAGCCTCGCAGTCCAGGAGGTGGGCAGGAAGGTGGCCCGGTCATCGGACCGGACTGAAGAGGTGCTGGCGGGATTTCACCAGATCCAGCTGGAGGACTGGCAGTCGCCGGCCGGACAGGCATACCGCGATTCCGTGAGCCTGCAGGCGGTGGCAGTACGGCGGGCCCTGGACCGGATCCGGGAGGCTTCTGCCGCAGTGGCCGTCCATGCCCGTGCAGCGTTGACAGCCGATTGTCCAGCTGACGGAGGGTTCTGATGGCGGACGCAACTCCCTCCGGATCAGGCGGCCCCCTTCATGTTTCGCCGCCTCCTCCGGACGGAATCCTGACAATATCCGGAGGCGTGGGTGGCATCACGGTGCAGCTGGAGGAACTGGAGGCGGGAGCCGTGAAGCTGGATGGGCTCGCCAGGGGGCTCACCGCCGTTGAGGCGGAGCTTTTTGGGGCCTGGCAGGAGCTTTGTCCCTACCAGGACCAACCCCGCGCCACAGGCTCCGCGGCGCTCATCGCGGTGGGGGAGGCGCGGGATGCGGTCCAGAAAGTCCGCCTGGAACTGCAGCGGATCAGTGGACAGGTGCGCAGCTGCAGGTGGGATTACGAAATGGCCGAATCCACTGCCCACATGCAGTGGATGCTGGGTCTGTCGGAACCGGACGTGGAACTGCAGAAGCACGTTGATTTCTGGCGCACAGGCTTCCTGAACGGTGATGCCACTGAATCAGTGCTGGCGAATGCCGTTACGGTCCTTCCCGGGATCAAACCGGCGGTTGGCTGGCTCGTCCCGTCGCTGCGCCCGGGCCCTGTAACAGTCAGGCAGGAGGAGCGCCTGCGCATCGACCTCGACGCCACGCCCGCCGGGCTGCTTGAGCGGGTCAGGCTGATCGAGGAGCGCGGCAGCGGCTACATCGAAGTTATCGAGGTGGATACCGGCGGCGGAAAGGCCTACGTCGTGGTGGTTCCCGGGACACAGATGAACGACGCCGACCACGGCACCAATCCTTTCGATCTTTCCGGCATCGTCGACGGGATGGGCAGCAATTCGGAGCAGGTGAATGCCGCTGTCCTCCAGGCACTTCGGGCCGCCGGTGCGGAACCGGGAGCTGAGGTGGTGGCGGTGGGATACAGCCAGGGCGGCATCCATGCCATGAACCTGGCGGCGGATGAGGGCGTCCTCAGGGAGTACCGCCTGAAGTACGTCCTAACGGCCGGATCTCCCGTTGCCCGCATCACGCCCGCGCCGGAGGTCAGCACTCTTCACCTGGAACACCGCACGGACTGGGTGCCGGGCACTGATGGGCTGCCGAACCGGGACGCCCGGAACCAGGTCACCGTGACCGTGACCAATGACCTGTACGTGCGCGGCGGAGAAGACGCCGGCCTGGGACCCGGGCACCGCCTGACCGGCTACGAGGAGGCGGCAGAGCTTGTGGGCGCCAGCAAGGATCCGTCGTTGGTCCAGTCCACCGCTGTACTGGGCGGGGTCCTGGGCGCCGGCGGGGCTGCCACTGCCACCCGTTTCTCCTTGTCGAAGCCCCCGCCGCCCGCTCCACCGATGGACCGCAGGGATCCTTTTTCCGGGCGGCCGCAGCCGGGTGCCCGGTAAGTCTTGTTTGTCCCTGGCTATCGCCGCCCTCACGCAATCTGTGCGGCGTGCAGTTCCACGTACCGGGTGGACCTGGGCTGTTCGGGTTGCGGGGCAGGTGGGGAGGGCTGCGGGGCAGGCTGCGGAGGAGTCACTGGAACGGGCGTCGGAGTGGGTGGCGGAGCGGCGGCCGGGCACCGGTAGTTGTAGTCCAGGTTGTTCTCGGTGAACTGGGTTGTGGTGACGGTCCCGCCTGGTGTCAGGGGGTCGGACGCGCAATACTCTTTTGCGGACCAGGCCGAGTCGGGGCCGGCCAACCAGTTCCGGAGGGCGTACAGGTTGCTGCCAGGACTTACCCCGCCCACAATTTCGCCGAACTGGTAGGAAGTGGAATAGATGCCCACTTCCGCCCCGGTCCCCTGCAGGTAGGCGGTCATGCCTTCCAGCTCAGCTGCATTTGCTGCCTTGTCCCATAACCAGTTGTTTCCGGTTTCAACGTCCAGCCACCACAGCCGGCGTGCCCCGCCGCCGTCCACTCCCTTCAGGATTGCGGCATCAGTGGCAGCCATGGCGTAGCCGTGAACGTAAGCGCAGGCCGGGGACGCGGTGCCGTCACACAATCCATACGGGTTGCTGACCGCGCCGCCCCCGTAGGTGTTGTCCGCCGGCCACCACAACCACTCCGCGGGCCCGGTAGCGGCGGTGTTCACATACACCGCCGCCGGCGTTCCTCCGGCCGACTCCGCGCTCTGGTCCGCCCACGCCAGCTGGGCATCCAGGCACGGGTTGACAGTGTCCGGGCGGCCGCCGTTCACGCCCACTATCGCGAATGCCGGGGGCGCCGGAAGATCAGCGCCGCACTGCGGCCAGGAGATGTCATTGCCCAAAGGGACCCCGCCCTGCAGGGCGGGGTCTGATTCTGCATGGGCGGGGCCGGCCTGCCATGTCATAAGCAGGCAGGCCGCGAGCACCAACCTTATGGGCTTCATTGTGCGCCCCCGTTTTCCGGAACTGACAGCAACGGGCCTCTTTGGGCCCGGTTTGAAGCCTAAGCGGCTGGTCCCGTGGGGGTCATGGGTGGCAGGTACTGGAGTTTTTCCTGCTGTTCCGGGGAGCCGTACCTAATGGGTACCTGTTCGCCGCCGTCCTCCTACTTGGTAGGGCAGGCTTCCCGGGGGCTTCGAAAGAGGGGCGATCTGCCGGGTCAGCGCCTGCCGCCCGGCAGCAAACCCGCCACCAGGGACACCAGGGAGATGATGACCGCGGCCAGCAGCGCAGTCCAGAAGAAGGAATCGATCGTGAGGTGCACCGGCGTGTAACTGCTGATCCAGGCCGTCAGGTACAGCATGGCGGCATTGATGACGATGGCGAACAAGCCAAGCGTCAGGATGGTGATCGGAAGCGCGAGGAGCCGCACCAGCGGCCGCACGAAGGCGTTGACCACGCCGAAGATAAGGCCGATGAACAGGTAGGCCAGGACAATGCCGATCGTCCCGGTGTCCTGTGAAATGCCGGTCCTGGCTACGGCATCAGATGCCGCTGTGCTGGAGATGTCCATTCCCGGCAGCAGCCAGCTGGCCACCCACAGGGCTGCGGCATTGACGGTGACCCGAAGGATGAATGAACCCATGGCACCATGCTTCCATACCGCTCCTCGGGGGAGGACGGCGGCGTGCCCCGATTTTTCGGGGCTGGCTCCCCGGATTCCCCCGGGACGTTGGACGTAGGCTAGGAGCCATGACTTCATCTGATACCAGGGCGGGCGGCATCGCACCGCGCCCGGTGCTGGACCGGCTGCCGCGCTACGCGGCAGGAAAACCGCCGGCCGCCGTCAGCGGTCTTGCCAGCTACAAGCTGTCCTCCAACGAAAACCCGCTGCCGCCCATCCCGGCCGTCCTCGAGGCCATCGCCGGCCAGACGGACTTCAACCGGTACCCGGACCCGCTGAGCAGTAAGCTTCGCACGGCGCTCGCGGATTTCCTGGGCGTACCGGCGGATGACATCGTCACAGGAGCGGGAAGCCTGGGCGCCCTGAACCAGATCCTGGCTGCTTTTGCCGGGCAGAACGAGGACGGTAAAGCGGACGAGGTCATCTATGCGTGGCGGTCCTTTGAGGCGTACCCCATCAGCGTGGGCCTGGCAGGGGCGGAGAGCGTACGCATCCCGGTGACCGCCGAGGGACGGCATGACCTGGAGGCCATGGCGGCCGCGGTGAGTGCCCGCACCAAAGTCATCCTGCTGTGCACGCCCAATAACCCCACCGGCCCGGCTCTTACTGCAGCCGAAACCGAAGCGTTTATCCGCTCCATCCCGGCAGACGTTGTGGTGGTCATCGATGAGGCCTACCAGGAGTTTGTCAGGGCGGAGGACGCCGTGGACGGGATCGACCTTTACCGGAAATATCCCAACGTGGTGGTGCTCCGTACTTTCTCCAAAGCGCACGGCCTGGCCGGGCTACGCGTTGGCTACAGCGTCTCCAACCCCGGACTGACCCAGTACTTAAGGGTCGCCGCAACACCCTTTGCGGTCTCCCAGATAGCTGAAAAGGCAGCAATCGTTTCCCTCGAGAACCATGCCCAGGTTGTGGAAAGGGTACAAAAACTCGTGGATGAGCGGACCCGGGTCACCGAGGGTCTCCGGGACCTCGGCTGGGCGGTCCCGGATGCCCAGGGAAACTTCGTCTGGCTCGCGCTTGGCGCCCAAAGTACCGCTTTCGCAGAGATGGCAGGGACACGCGCCCTGTCCGTCCGGGCATTCGCCGGAGAGGGCGTGAGGGTCAGTATCGGAGAACCCGAGGCGAACACCCGATTCCTCCAGTTGTGTGCCGACTATACAAAGGCACCCGCAACTTCCTAGCACTTAACAAGTAGCCCTCCCGCTACTTACCGAAGATAAAGTTAGGATCAGTAAGCCAATGTATATGCCGTGCCGGGAATGTATTCCCCGTGCGGCATATATCCCAGCGACATTGCATTGCATCCGGATGCGGCAAGCAAGGAGACGGTATGGGCACTCATCTGCCTTCCACCGAGTTCGACGGAACAGCGGTAGACGACCAGCGGGAAGCCGATGCTGAAGCCGTGATGGGCGAGCCCGCGGCCCAGATGGTGCAGCTGCTCGGTCCCGACGGGAAACTGGGCACCGATCCGGTCTTCAGCGACTACGCGGACAAACTCACCCCTGAGGATCTCCGCGGCCTGTACGCGGACATGGCCGCGATCCGCCGGTTCGACGTCGAAGCGACCGCCCTCCAGCGCCAGGGCCAACTGGCGCTCTGGGTCCCGCTGACGGGCCAGGAGGCAGCACAGATCGGATCGGGCAGGGCCAGCCAGCCGCAGGACTACATCTTCCCCACCTACCGCGAGCACGGCGTGGCCCTTACGCGCAACGTGGACCTGGCCGAACTCCTGCGCCAGTTCCGCGGTGTTTCCAACGGCGGCTGGAACCCCAAGGACACCAACTTCCACCTGTACACGCTGGTCCTGGCTGCACAGACCCTCCACGCCGTGGGCTACGCGATGGGGATCCAGCGCGACCAGAAGCTCGCCGCCGCATCGAACCCGGCAGGCAGGGAGCCGGATGCGGCCGTCATCGCGTACTTCGGCGATGGCGCCAGCTCGGAAGGCGACGTCCATGAGTCAATGGTGTTCGCCTCCTCCTACAAAGCCCCCGTGGTGTTCTTCTGCCAGAACAACCACTGGGCCATCTCCGTGCCCACCAACGTCCAGACCCGGGTTCCGCTGTCCAACCGGGCCAAGGGCTACGGGTTCCCCGGCATCCGGGTCGACGGAAATGACGTGATCGCCGTGCACGCCGTCACCGGGTGGGCGCTGGAGCACGCCCGCCAGGGCAAGGGGCCGGTCCTCATCGAAGCCTTCACCTACAGGGTCGGGGCGCATACCACGGCGGACGATCCCACCAAGTACCGGCAGTCGGCGGAGGAAGACGCATGGCGCGCCAAGGACCCGCTGGCGCGCCTGGAGAAGTACCTGCGTGCCGAGGGCCTTGCAGACGACGCCTACTTCGCCAAGGTCAAGGCCGACGGCGACGAACTGGCCGCGTACGTCCGGCGTACCGCCCACGACCTTGAAAACCCGGATATCCGGCAGGCCTTCGCCAACGTCTACAGGGAGGCGCACCCGCTGGTCGCCGAGGAACTGGCGTGGTTCGAGGAATACAGCGCAGGATTCGCCGGCGAGGAAGAGTCCGCCGGGCAGGCAGCAAAGGCAGGCCACTGATGACCACCATGACCATCGCGAAGGCCATCAACGAAGGCCTTCGCGCCACTTTGGCCGCACACCCCAAATCGCTGCTGATGGGCGAGGACATCGGGCCGCTGGGCGGCGTCTACCGGGTCACGGACGGGCTGATCGGCGAGTTTGGCCCGGACCGCGTGGTGGACACGCCGCTGGCCGAGTCCGGGATCATCGGCACCGCCATCGGCCTGGCTCTCCGGGGATACAGCCCGGTCTGCGAGATCCAGTTCGACGGCTTCGTCTTCCCCGGCTTCAACCAGATCACCACCCAGCTCGCCAAAATCCATTCGCGCAGCAACGGCAACCTCAGCGTGCCCGTGGTCATCCGGATTCCGTATGGCGGGGGCATCGGCTCCATTGAACACCATTCCGAATCCCCGGAGGCACTGTTCGCCCACACGGCGGGCCTGCGCATCATCACCCCGTCCAACCCGCATGACGCCTACTGGATGATCCAGCAGGCCGTGGAATGCCAGGACCCCGTCATCGTTTTCGAACCCAAGCGCCGCTACTGGCTCAAAGGCGACGTTGATGTCGAGGCACCCGGGCCGTCGGAGGATCCGTTCAAGGCCCACGTCCTTCGCGAGGGCACCGACGCCACCGTGGTGGCCTACGGCCCCTTGGTGCCCGTGGCGCTGGCAGCCGCGAACGCAGCGGAGGAGGACGGCAGGAGCGTCGAGGTCATCGACCTCCGGTCAATCTCCCCGATCGATTTCGACACCGTCACCGCCTCCGTCCAAAAGACCGGGCGGCTGATCGTCACGCACGAGGCTCCCACGTTCGGCGGCATCGGCGGCGAGATCGCAGCCCGGATCAGCGAGCGGGCGTTCCACTCCCTTGAGGCGCCCGTGATCCGCGTCGGCGGGTTCCACATGCCCTACCCCGTTGCCAAGGTGGAGGAAGACTACCTTCCGGACATCGACCGCATCCTGGAGGCGCTGGACCGCGCCCTCTCCTACTGAGGACACCATGACCCTGAACAAGTTCAACCTGCCCGACGTCGGCGAGGGCCTCACCGAGGCGGAAGTCGTCTCCTGGAAGGTCAAGCCCGGCGATACCGTCGCCGTCAATGACGTCATCTGCGAGATCGAAACCGCAAAGTCGATCGTGGAGCTGCCGTCCCCCTTTGCCGGAACAGTCACCGAACTGCTGGTGGAGGAAGGGGTGACTGTCGACGTCGGGACCGCCATCATCAGCGTCAGCGACGAAGTTTCCGGCGACCCCACTCCCGCCGATGTCCGCGCGCCCCAGGCCGTCCCCGCCGCCGGTACTCCCGCTGAATTTCCTGCCCAGCCGCTCTACGGCAAGCTGTCAGCGGATGCGGGGGAGACCGGGAGTGAAGGAAACCCGTCCGCCGCTCCCCTGGTGGGTTCAGGACCCAAGGCCGACGCCGTCAAGCGGCGTCCCCGGAAGACTGCACCGGCTGCTGCCGTGACCTTCAACGCCCCCGAAGTTGAACCTGTCCAGCCCCGCACGCCCGCCGAAGTTTCCGCCGCCGAACCTGCCGCCGTCGACGCCCGCCCAACCCTTGGCGGCACCATCACGGGCCTGGTCAACCGGGTGCTGGCCAAGCCCCCGGTCCGCAAGATTGCCCGCGACCTGGGCATCGACCTCGCTGACGTCGTGGCCACCGGTTCCCGCGGCGAGGTGACGCGCGAGGACCTGGTGAGCTACCAGGCGCAGCGCGACGCCGAACTGGACAAGGCGGACGGTTTCTGGGGCAAGGCCGGGAAGCCGCAGGACCAGCGCGTGGAAAGCATTCCGGTCAAGGGCGTCCGCAAGGCCACGGCAAAGGCCATGGTGGAATCGGCGTTCGCAGCACCGCATGTGAGCATCTTCGTGGACGTCGACGCCAGCCGCACCATGGAATTCGTCAAGCGGCTCAAGGCCTCCCGGGACTTCGAGGGCATCAAGGTCTCGCCGCTGCTCATCCTGGCCAAGGCCGTCATCTGGGCCGCCGCGAGGAACCCCAGCGTGAACGCAGCCTGGGTGGACAACGAGGACGGCAGCGCCGAGATCCAGGTCAAGCACTTCATGAACCTGGGCATTGCCGCGGCCACTCCGCGCGGCCTCATGGTGCCCAACATCAAGAACGCGCAGGACCTGTCCTTGAAGGAGCTGGCCCTGGCGCTGAACGACCTGGCCACCACGGCCAGGGCCGGGAAGACGCAGCCGGCGCAGATGCAGGGCGGGACACTGACCATCACCAACATCGGCGCCCTGGGCATCGACACCGGTACGCCGATCATCAATCCGGGCGAGGTGGCCATCGTTGCCTTCGGAACCATCAAGCAGAAGCCCTGGGTCCTGGACGGAGAGGTGATTCCCCGCTGGATCACCACGCTCGGGGGATCCTTCGACCACCGCGTGGTGGATGGTGACCTGTCCGCCCGTTTCATGGCCGACGTCGCAGCCATCCTGGAGGAGCCCGCGCTCCTCCTGGACTAGGGCGCCGGGTCAGGACGTGGCAGTAAACAACGACGTAATCCGGGCCAGGAACCGCACAGCCAGGTGGCTGACGGAGGTCTTCCAGCCTCCCGTGGTGGTTTCCCTGCAGCTGCTGATCAGCCCGCTGGCCCAGCCGGGTTTCCCGGAAACCATCGGCTACGGCGCGCTGGCGGCCCTCTTCGTGTGCGTGCTTCCGCTGATGGTGCTGCTGGTCCTGGTCAGGCTGGGCAAGGTCACGGACCACCATGTAAGCGACCGGAAGCAGCGTGCACCCGTGCTGCTGATGGCGCTGGGCTGCATCGCTGTGGGGCTGCTTGTACTGGGCGCCGTGGATGCGCCGGAGAGCGTCTTTGCGATGGTCCTGGCGGTGGTGGGGGGCGTGGCGGTACTGGCTGTGGTCAGTCCGTTCTGGAAGATGAGCGGCCACGCCGCTGCCGTGTCCTGCGCCGCCGTCGTATCCGTGCTGATGCTCGGCGCCGCGTGGGCACCGCTGCTGCTCCTGATCCCGGCAGTCAGCTGGTCACGGGTGGTGCTGCGGGCCCACTCCCTGGCCCAGGTGGTGGCCGGATCGCTCTTCGGCGGCCTGGTGATGGCCGGGATCTGGTGGCTGCTGCAGGGCTGGCTGGTGGCCTGAACGTCCACGCGCCGAAACGGGCCTAGTAGGCGGCGTATGCCGTGAAAGCCTCGAGCATGGCCGGATCCGCGGTGGTTCCCAGCACAACAGCGGCTGCGGTCATCAGGCCGCCCATGAGCGCGGCCATGCCGGCCCAGGCGCTCAGGAGCTTCCAGTCCTCGCGCAGGACGCTGCGCACGGTCTGCGGAAGCTGGAGCCCGGGGGTTATGAGGTTCGGTGCGCTGTCCAGGCTGCCGTCATCAAGGAGCGCAACCACCCGGTCATTGCTGCGGTCCACCCGCATGGAGCTGATGTGGTTGCCGTGGCGGGCCAGGAGGATGTCGTGGCCAACAAGCTGGCGGCGCTGCAAGGTGATCAAGGGGAGCCCTTCGCTGGAGGTGGATTCGGCAGTGTCCACGCCTTTGGGGGCCCATTCAATTTTATCGTTGCGCCAGCAGCTGAAACGGTGATATGGCGGTGAGAACGGACACCCCCCGCAGCGATATCCGCCACCACGGGGGGTGTCCTGCGTTACCCCAGGAGGGCTTCCGCGCGTTAGTCGGCGTCGTAGGTGTTGGCGATGTACACGTCGCACGGGGCGTTGTGGGCCACGCTGTTGGCCACGCTGCCAAGGACCCGGCCGATGCCGTGCATGCGCCGGTTTCCCACGACGATCACGCGGGCATCCATGCGGACGGCTTCCTTGATGAGGGCGTCTGCGGGCCGTCCGCGGGCTGCCGAATACGTAACCGGGACGTCGCGGCCCAGCGACTCAGCCACGGTCCGTGCCACCTGCTCTGCGGCGTCGGCGTCGGACACGATCCACCGGTCGCTGCCGCTGCCGAAGACCTCGGTCCGGTCGCTGTCGAAGGCTGACACGACGTGCAGTGAAGCGCCCAGTCCTGCAGCCAGGTTCCGGGCCGACTCCGCCGCCCTCTTCGCGGTCTCGCTGCCGTCAACCCCTACAACGATGATTCCACCCATATGCATGCTCCTTTGCTCGGTTTTCGGCGTTCGTGTGGCTTACGCTACAGCGCCGCCATGGCTTCCTGCAGCACCGGCGCCAATCGGCGCACCCCCTCGGCGATAGCGTCGGAGGGAACGGCGCTGAACGCGAGCCGCAGCTTGTTGGACGGCTCGTCCGACGGCGTGAAGGCGGCGCCGGGGATAAACACGACGCCGGCATCGATCGCCTTGTGCAGCAGCGGGTAGGTGTCAACACCTTCGGGCAGGGTCACCCAGACGAAGAAGCCCCCCTGCGGGCTGGTCCAGGTGGTCCCCGCCGGCATGTACTCCTTGAGCGCTGCCAGCATGGCGCGGCAGCGTTCGGCATACAGCCCGCGGTAGGTTTCGATCTGGCCTTTCCAGTCGTAGTCGCGCAGGTAGGCGGACACCAGCATCTGGTTCAGGGCCGGCGGGCAGAGCGTCACCGATTCCGCGGCGAGGTAGTACCGGCGCTGCAGGTGCTCAGGCACCAGGGCCCAGCCGATGCGGAGGCCGGGGGCGAAGATCTTGGAAAAGGAACCGAGGTAGATGACGTCGTCCGGGTTGGCTGCGCGCAGGGGAGGCAAGGGTTCACCTTCAAAGCGCAGCAGTCCGTAGGGGTTGTCCTCAAGAACCAGAATATTCGCCCTGCGGCATATATCGACCACCTGCTGGCGCCGTTCCCGGGCCAGCGTGATCCCTGAGGGATTGTTGAAGTTGGGGATGGTGTAGAGGAACTTGATGCTCTTGCCCGCGAGCTGCAGCGCCGCGATCCGCGCCTCCAGAAGCTCCGGGACCAGGCCGTACTGGTCCATCTCCACGGTCTCCACCCGCACCTGGTAGGCCTCAAAGGTGTTCAGTGCGCCGACGTAGGTGGGATCCTCCACCAGGACCACGTCTCCCGGATTGCAGAAGAGCTTGGTGGCCACGTCCTGGGCCGACTGTGAGCCGGCGGTGATCACCACGTTCTGCGGCAGGGCATCCAGGATTCCCTCGGCGGCCATGACCTCGCAGATCTGCGCCCGGAGCTCCGCGGTTCCCTGCCCGGCGCCATATTGAAGGGCCGTGAGTCCGTCGTCGGCAATGATTTTCGCCGCCGTCGCTGCGAGGCGGTCCAGGGGAAGTGACTGCAGGTACGGGCTTCCCCCCGCCAGGGAAACCAGTCCGGGGCGCATCGAGATGTCGAAAACATCCCGGACGGCCGACTGGCGGATGTTGGCCGCCCGCTCGGAAAACAGTCCCTCGTGGCGGTGGGCGGACGTGGCCGCGCGCTCGATCGCATCGATGGCTTCGGCGGGCAGCGTTCCGGCGGAGGCGTCAAGTGTTTCGTGGGTCACAAAGTCAGGATACAGCCCGTTGTTGCTTCCAAGGCAACATATGTTTCAAGGGGATGCGCGGCTTGCGAAGCGCTAATCCAGGCTCAGATAGTCCGCCAGCGTTTCCCCATTGATGTAGATGTCGGCCCTGACGGCACCCACGGCTTCGAGGGCGGTCTGGGTGAGCTGGGCCTCGATCCTGGGAAGGTCGCATGTTCCGCCCTGGTTCAGCGTTCCCGAAAGGTAGACCCTGACAGTGGTTCCGTCGAAGCTCCCGGAGAGGAACGTCAGCCGGGAAGAGCCCAGCGCGTTGTAGGCGTTCACGGGCGGGCGGCCGCCACCCAGCAGGGCGCCGATTGCCGCCTTGAGCCGGGCGTCCCCGGTGCCTCCCGGCTGGCCGGAGCCAACCAGGCTGTCATTGCAGCCGAAGCGGACGCCGTGCCTGCCGCCGTCGTCCACCATCACGAAATATGCCGTCACCGGGGGAGCCGTTGGCCCGGCATTGGCACCGGGGTCCGGAGGGGCGGGCGGACTGTCCGGTCTTTCCCCTGTTGCTCCGGCCGTACCGGTGGAAGGGGTAGCCGGCACCGTGGCGGGAAGGAGGGCCAGCGGGGCCTCGCTGGATCCGGCGCTGCCCCCGATGGCCGTGCAGCCGGAGAGCAGAAGCGCCAGGCAGCCGGCCACCGCAGCCAGGGCACCGCGCCCACGCCCGTCCCCGCTCCATCTTTTTGCCATGCGGCACCGCAATCCGATCCGGTAGGTCCAGGGGATTAACGCTACGGCGGCGCCTGCCGGCGGAGATGTCCGCACGGTACCGGTTGGGACAAGAGTTGGTCACGGCAACCCCGCAACGCCGGATGCAGCAGCGCCCGGCACGCGGGAGGCGTGCCGGGCGCTGCGCCGCGGGGGACTAGGCGGCGGGAGCTGCTGCGGCAAGGGTGTCGAAGATGCCCTTGATCTGCTCTACAACCTCGGCGTCGTCCTTGGGGTGGACTTCGGCGAAGCGCACCATGGAACCCGGGACGGCGAGCTTGACGTCCTCCAGGATCCGGGCCCCTGCAATGCCGGCGGCCTTGCGGGCCTCATCCTGGGCCCAGACGCCGCCGTACTGGCCAAACGCGGTGCCCACGACGGCGGTGGGCTTGCCTGCCAGGGCGCCGGCGCCGAAGGGGCGGGACAGCCAGTCAATGGCGTTCTTCAGGGCGGCGGGAACCGTGCCGTTGTGCTCGGGGGTGACCAGCAGGACGGTGTCGGCTTCTTCGGCTGCGGCGCGCAGGGCTGCGGCGGCGGCAGGGACCTGGCCCTCGACGTCGATGTCCTCGTTGTAGAACGGGATGTTGCCCAGGCTCTCGTGGATCACCACGTCCACCTGCTCCGGGGCGTTGAGCTGGATGGCTTCGGCCAGCTTCTGGTTGGTGGACTCGGCGCGGAGGCTGCCGACAAGGGTAAGTACGGTGCTCTTGGTCATGGGAACTCCTGGCTAGGGGAGCGGCGGGGGCCGCTATCGGTCAAACTTCAGGCTCGCGGAGCCTTCACCAGACTAAACGGACCGTAGTCCGGTTGTATTCCCCATGCTTACACTGTCTGTGTGAGTTCCATCCCAGTGCGGCCGGGTATGGCCCCGGCAACGGCCGCGGAACGCAGCGATGCTGCCCGGAACCGGGAGCGCCTCCTGCTGGCTGCCCGGGAACTGATCGAGCAGGGCGGAGCCGCCGCGCTCACCATGGACCGCCTGGCCGAGCAGGCCGGCGTGGGCAAGGGCACCGTCTTCCGCCGCTTTGGCAGCCGGGCCGGGTTGATGCTCTCCTTACTGAACGACTCCGAGGCCGCGTTTCAAGCCCGGTTCCTGTTCGGACCGCCGCCGCTGGGGCCCGGTGCTCCGCCGCTCGCCCGGCTGATCGCCTTCGGAACCGAGCGGATCGCCTACGTGGTGGAATATGGGGACCTGGTGCTTGCTGCCGGAAATGCTTCCAGGGGAAAGTTCGAAGTACCCGCCGCCGCCCTCTGGGACCGGCATGTGGAGATGCTGCTGCGCGAAGGTGGAATCGACTCCCCGGAACCCTGGCTGATGGCCGGATCCCTCAACGCCACCCTCGACCCCGAGCGGCTCCTGCACCTTATCCGTGAACATGGCGTCACGCGCGAACGGCTGGCAACATCCTGGCGTGACCTTGTGACACGGGTTGTCACGGGCGCGAAGGTTACGTGATGGAGTGCTCCTGCGTCCAGTCACGCGGGCTTCACAGAACTATTCATAACGATCTGATACGGCGCGTCCAATTTCCGGGGATTCCGGCACTTTTCGGGTTGGGGCTTGTGATAGTTTCCTCTGGAATGTGACCCGCGACATAGTCCACCAGGACCTGCCCTAAGGGCTGCGGGAGGCCAGCTACCCGCTGGTGCAGGACCCGGTGAGGCGGCACAACCCGTGCTTGTCCGGGGAAGACGGAAGGATCCAGCAGCGCCCATGCTCAAGTACCTCGCCAAGCGCGGCATCACCTACGTGGTGATGATCTTCCTCACCACGTCCGCCGGCTACTTCCTGGCCGTCAGCTCGCTCAAGCCGGCGCTGCTCGAGCAGGAACGGATCCCCCGGCCCACCCCGGAGCAGGTGGCCAATTCCATGCGGCTGAAGGGCCTGGACCCGGACCTCAGCCCGTGGGAGCGCTACTTTGACTGGCTCACCGGAATCGTCACCCGCTGGGACTGGGGCCGCAGCCCCAACGGCGCCTACATCAACGCCGAGTTCGGGGACCGGGTCTGGATTTCCACCCGGCTCTTCCTGGCGTCCATCATCCTGACCCTGGTCATCGGCGTCGCGCTCGGCGTCTATTCGGCGGCACGCCAGTACAAGTTCCAGGACCGGGTCATCACGTCCTACAGCTACCTCGCCTACATCGTGCCGGCACCCATCGCCTACTTCCTGGTGCAGCTGGGCGCCATCAACATCAACGAATCCGTGGGCGACCGGATCTTCTTCGTCACCGGCATCTCCACCCCCGGCATCGCGCCGGGCTGGGCCCAGTTCGTGGACATGCTGGCCCACTATGCAGTCCCCACGGTGGCAATCACCCTTGTGGGGTGGGGCGCGTACCAGATTGCCCAGCGGCAATACCTGCTGGACAACGTGAACGCCGACTTTGTCCGCACTGCACGCGCCAAGGGGCTGACCCGCAACCAGGCCATTGCCCGGCACGCACTGCGCGTTTCGTTCATTCCGGTGGCCCAGAGCATCGCCTTCACCATCCCGGCCATCTTCGCCGGCGGCTTCTTCGCCGAAAAGATCTTCGCCTGGCCAGGCGTGGGGTCCTGGAGCATCGACGCCATCTCGCTGCAGGACGTCAACGCGGCCACGGCCACCCTGGCATACGGCTCCGTGATCTTCGCCCTGGGCGCCATCCTCGCGGACTTCGCCACCACGCTTGTCGACCCGAGAGTGCGGGTGCAGTAGCCATGACCAACCTGAACGCCGTTGACCCGGCAGCAGTGGCGCAGGATGCGCACCTGGAAAGCGCCGACGTCGTCATTGGCAAAACCACCATCATCTTCCGCCGCTTCCTGCGCAACAAGACCGCAGTGGCCGGCTTGGCCATCTTCCTGGCCCTGACCGTTTTCTCGTTCATCGGCGGTTTCTTCACCCAGTGGGACAAGGAAACCATCGACCCCTTCAACATCGGCATGCCCCCGTCGGCCGACCACTACCTCGGGACGTCGCAGGCAGGGATCGACCTGTACGCCATGACCGTGGAGGGCACCAGGATCTCCATCCTGATCGGCCTCGTGGTGGGCCTGGTGTCGGTCCTGATCGCCGCGGTCTACGGCTGCACCATGGCCTACTTCGGCGGCAAGGTGGACAAGGTCATGCTGTTCATCCTCGAAGCGCTGATCATGATGCCGGCGCTCCTGGTGGTTGCTGTGGCCACCAGCGGCGGCGGTGCCGGCCTGAAACGTGACCTTCCCTCGTGGCTTCTGCTCATCATCGTCCTGTTGGTGTTCAGCTGGATGGGCACCGCCCGCCTGATCCGCTCCATGTCCATGTCGCTGATGCAGCGTGACTTCGTCAAGGCGGCCCAGTACATGGGTGTCCCGCCGCGCCGGATCGTCTGGCGGCACCTGGTGCCGAACATCGGCTCGCTGCTGATCCTGGACATCACCCGCGGCGTCACCGCAGCCATCCTGGCCGAGGTCGCCTTCTCCTTCATCGGCATCGGCATCAAGGTCCCGGACGTGAGCCTGGGCGTGCTGATCGGCCAGGCCACCTCCCAGGTGCAGACTTTCCCCTGGATGTTCTGGGTGCCGCTCACCGTGATGTTCCTGCTGACCGGCTCCCTGGCCATGATGAACGATGGCCTGCGCGACGCCTTTGACCCCAGCTCCACGTCCAGCGGCAAAGCAAAGAAAGCCAAAACCCGGAAGATCACCGCGGAAAAGAAGGCGGCATGAGCAGCGAAACCACCACCGGAGCCACGGATTCATCACGTCCAACCGTGGAGCGCCTGCACGTGGCAGGGCTGCAGGCCCCCGGCGACGCCGTCCTGTCCGTCCGCGACCTGAACGTCCGCTTCAACACGGAGAACGGTACCGTGCATGCCGTCCGTGGCGTCGACTTCGACCTGATGCCGGGCAAGACGCTCGGGATCGTCGGCGAATCGGGGTCCGGCAAGTCCGTGACTTCCCTGGCCATCATGGGGCTGCTCCCGCCCACGGCCCAGGTCTCCGGCTCCGTCCGGCTCAAGGGCCGGGAGTTGCTGGGGCTCAGCGACAAGGACATGTGCAAGTACCGCGGTAACGACCTCGCCATGGTCTTCCAGGACCCGCTGTCATCCCTCACCCCGGTGTTCACCGTGGGCACCCAGATCATCGAAGCGCTCACTATCCACCACCCCACCATGAGCCGGACCGCCAAGGAAGCCCGCGCCGTCGAACTTCTGGCCATGGTGGGGATTCCCAGCCCCAAGGACAGGCTCAAGGCCTTCCCGCACGAATTTTCCGGCGGCATGCGCCAGCGCGTGATGATCGCCATCGCCATAGCCAATAACCCCCGCGTCCTGATTGCTGATGAGCCCACCACGGCCCTGGACGTCACCATCCAGGCCCAGGTCCTGGAGGTGCTCCACACGGCGCAGGAGGAGACCGGAGCCGCCGTCGTCATGATCACGCACGATCTTGGCGTGGTGGCCGGGATGGCAGACGACATCATGGTCATGTACGCAGGCAGGCCGGTGGAAACCGGTGTCGTGGATGACATCTACTACAACCCGCGGATGCCCTACACCATGGGCCTGCTGGGCGCCGTTCCCCGCGTGGATGTGGCAGAGAAAGCCTCGCTCGTTCCCATCGAGGGCATGCCGCCCAACCTGCTGCACGCCCCCACCGGCTGCTCGTTCGCTCCGCGCTGCCCCCTGGCCTCGGAGGCCTGCCTGGATGGCGAGCCCGCACTGGCACCCGTTGACGACGGCGCCCAACACCGCGCGGCCTGCATCAAGTCCGGCTCACTCGGCGGAACCGTGGATGTGCACGACGTATTCGCCGCCCCGCCCGTGCCGGTGTCCCGCTTCGATGCCATTCCCAGGGAGGAGCGGTCCACCGTCCTGCAGCTCACGGACGTGCGGAAGCACTTCCCGCTGACCAGGGGCGCCCTGATCAAGCGAAGGATCGGCACTGTTAAGGCCGTGGACGGCCTGAGTTTCGATATCCGTGAAGGCGAATGCTTTTCCATCGTGGGCGAATCGGGTTCGGGAAAGACCACCACGCTCCTGGAGATCATGGAGTTCCATCCGGACCAGGACGGTGAGGTGGTGATTGGTGGCCTGAGCAACAAGCAGGCAGCCGATGCCAGGACCAAAGCCAAAATGCGGCGCGAACTCCAGATGGTGTTCCAGGACCCCACGGGCGCACTGGATCCGCGGTTCACGGTGTACGAAGTCCTTGCCGAGCCCCTGCAGAACGCGGGGATGGACCGGGCTGCGATCAGGAAGCGGATCATGGAGCTGGTGAAGCTCGTGGGCCTGCAGCCGGACCACGTCAACCGCTTCCCCAACCAGTTCTCCGGCGGCCAGCGCCAGCGGATCGGGATAGCCCGCGCACTGGCGGTGAACCCCAAGCTGGTGGTCCTGGACGAGCCCGTCTCGGCCCTCGACGTCTCCGTCCAGGCCGGTGTCATCAACCTGCTGGACCACCTGCGCGCCGAACTGGGCCTGAGCTACCTGCTCGTGGCGCACGATCTCTCCGTGGTCCGTCACATCTCCAACCGCGTGGCTGTCATGTACCTGGGAAAGATCGTGGAGATTGGCGCCGTGGAACGGGTGTTCGACAACCCCCGCCACCCCTACACCCGCGCCCTCCTCTCCGCGATCCCGGTGCCGGACCCCCAGCTGGAACGCACCCGCGAACGCATCATCCTCCAGGGCGACCTGCCCTCGCCGCTGCAGGCACCGAAGGGCTGCAATTTTGCCACCCGCTGTCCCGTCTTCGCCGCACTCCCGCCGGCCAAGCAGGAGAAGTGCCTCACCCTTGAGCCGCCCCTGGAAACGGCGTCCTCCGCCACTGACCAGCAGTTCGCCTGCTTCTTCCCGGACGGGGAGCTGGATGAGGACATGCTGGTGGTCCACGAACCGGTAGACAACCATGCGCCCTGAGATTTTTCGACCCCAAAGCACCACCACTCGCACCAATGAAGGGAAAACCATGAGGAAACTGAACAGGATCGGCGGAGCTGCAGCCGTTGCTGCGGCCCTGGCGCTGACGGCCTGCGGCGGTGGCGGTGCCAGCGGCCCCGAAACAGCCAAAGGACAGGAATCCGGAAGCGACCTGTCCAAGCTGATCAGCATCAACGAGAAGCCGGCAGCCGACCTCCAGCAGGGCGGCAAGGTCACCCTTCCGCTGGGCAACATCGGCCCGGACTTCAACGGGTTCTCCAACAACGGCAACAGCGCGGACAACTCCGCCCTGCAGATCCCCATGAACCCGGTCGCCATGAACAGCGGCGGCATCGGCGGCTGCTGGAAGGTGGACTTCAAGGGCAAGGTCACGCCCAACCCCGACTTCTGCGAGTCAGTGGACAGCGAGGTCAAGGACGGCAAGCAGACCATCACCATCAAGGTGAACCCCAAGGCCACGTACAACGACGGCACTCCCATCGACGTCAAGGCCTTCAAGAACACCTGGAACATCCTCAAGAGCCCCGACGCCGGCTACGACATCGTCAGCTCGGGCGCCTATGAGTTCGTTGACTCCGTCGAGGCCGGCAGCAGCGACAAGGAAGTCATCGTCAAGACCAGCCGCCCGGTCTTCCCCGTGGATTCGCTCTTCTTCGGACTCATCCACCCCGCCGTCAACACCCCCGAGATCTTCAACGAGGGCTTCAACGGCAACATGCACGCGGAGTGGATGGCAGGCCCCTTCAAGCTGGACCAGTACGACACCGCCGCCAAGACGGTAACCATGGTTCCGAACGACAAGTGGTGGGGCCAGAAGCCGGTCCTGGCCAACGTAACGTTCCGCCAGCTGGAAACCAGCGCGCAGATCGCCGCCTTCAAGAACGGTGAAATCGACGCCATGTCCGCCAACACCATCTCGCTGTACAAGCAGCTGGACGGCACGAAGGATTCGGACATCCGCCGTGGCCAGCGCCTCTTCGCCGGTGGCCTGAACCTGAACGCCCAGCGCATCACCGACGTCAACGTCCGCAAGGCCATCTTCGCCGCCGTGGACCGCGAAGCCCTCCGCAAGGTCCGCTTCAACGGGCTGAACTGGGAAGAGCCCAGCAGCGGTTCCATGATGCTGCTGCCGTTCTCCGAGTACTACCAGGACAACTACCCGGTCAAGGAAACCGGAGCCGATGCGGCCAAGAAGGTCCTCACCGACGCCGGCTACAAGGCCAACGCCAACGGGATCATGGAGAAAGACGGCAAGCCCGCCGCCTTCAAGATCAGCAACTTCGGCGACGACCCCACCACCCTGGCCGTGGCACAGACCCTGCAGAAGCAGCTCCAGGCCGGCGGCATGGATGTGGGCATCGACCAGCGCGCCTCCGCCGACTTCGGCAAGGTGCTGGGCAGCCGCGAGTTCGACCTGAGCATCTCCGGTTACACCGTGGGCCCGGATGCCACCGACGCCGTGAAGCAGTACTACGACTCCAAGGTCAATGAGAACAAGCTGGGCGACGCCGAGCTGGATAAGAAGATCGCCGACCTCGCCTCCATCGAGGACAACGCAGCCCGCAACAAGGCAGCGATGGACGTGGAGAAGGAGCACATGGCCAAGTACTACTCCATGGGCGTGGTCTTCAACGGCCCGCAGATCTCCTTCGTCCGCACCGGACTGGCCAACTACGGCCCGTCGCTCTTCCAGAGCACCTCGCAGGTCCCGGACTGGACCACCATCGGCTGGGTTAAGAAGTAACCACCCGCAGCCCGATCGAAAAGCCGGCACCCCAGGTCTTCCAGGGGTGCCGGCTTCTTTTAATCAGGCGTTTTAACCACGCGGGACCGGGGGTAGCGTTGCTTCCATGACCGGAACTGAAGGCGACCCCCGCACCATCCGCACCGCCGTCGTCGGCTACGGGCTTGCCGGCAGCGTCTTCCACGCACCGCTGCTGGCAGCCAACACCAGCTACTCGCTGGACGTCATTGCAACGTCCGACGCCGGGCGGCAGGCAAGTGCCTCGTCCCGGCTTCCGGGCGTGGAGGTGGTGCGCGACGGCGCCGACGTCGTCAGGCGGGCAGCGGACCTTGACCTCGTGGTCCTGGCGACGCCGCCCATGACCCACTACCCGCTGGCAAAGGCTGCGTTGGAGGCGGGGCTGGACGTGGTGGTGGACAAGCCGTTCGCGGTCACCAGCGCGCAGGGACAGGAACTCATTGCGTTGGCGGGTCAACTGGGCCGGGTGCTGACCGTGTTCCAGAACCGCCGGTGGGACGGGGACTTCCTGACCCTCCGGAAGCTGCTGGCGGCCCAGGCCCTGGGCAAAGTGACCCGGTTCGAGTCGCGGTTCGAGCGGTGGTCCCCTGCCATCGCCAAAGCCTGGAAGGCGCGTTCCACCGCTGCCGACGGCGGAGGGGTCCTGTTCGACCTGGGCAGCCACCTGATCGACCAGGCCCTGCAGCTGTTCGGCCCGGCCACCGTCCTCCACGCGGAATTGCAGGCTCGGCGGTCCGACGAGCGGGCTGACGACGACGTCTTCCTGGTCCTGCGGCACCAGTCGGGAGTGATCAGCCACCTGGCCATGAATGTGCTGTGCGCCCAGCAGGGGCCACGCTTCCGCGTGCTGGGATCGATCGGCGGCTTCACCAAGAACGGCGTGGACCCGCAGGAGCCCTACATTGTGGCAGGTGGCAGCCCCCTGGACGGGGACTACGGTGTGGAGGCACCCGAATGGGCCGGGCTCCTGGGCCGCGACGGCCATCTGGACCGCCTGCCCACCGAACGCGGGAACTACCCGGAGTTCTACCGCCTGCTGGCAGGCAAGATCCTCGACGGCGGCGCACAGTCATCCCTGCCCCTCCCCGTGAACCCGGAGGACGCCGTCGAGGTCCTCAAAATCATAGAAAGGGCAAGGGAGCTGGGTTAAATGACTCATCGATTGCTCCGTAAGCGCCGTTCTGAGGGTTCAAAAGGACGATTACGGAGCAATCGATGAAGGGGGGCTTAGGCCGAGACGAGCTCGTGCCAGTCAGCCACGAGGGGCAGGTTGTGGGCCTCGGACACGGAGTGGTGTGCCACGTGGCCCGCAGCGATGTTGAGGCCGGCAGCCAGGGCCGGGTCGCGGTCGAAGGCGGCCTTGACGCCCAGGTTTGCCAGGGACACCGCGTAGCGCAGGGTGACGTTGGTCAGCGCGTACGTGGAGGTGTTGGGTACGGCTCCGGGCATGTTGGCCACGCAGTAGAAGATGGTGTTGTGCACCTTGTACGTGGGTTCCTGGTGCGTGGTGGGGTGGGTGTCCTCGAAGCAGCCGCCCTGGTCCACGGCGATGTCCACCAGGACGGAGCCGGGCTTCATCCGGGCCACGAGGTCGTTGGTGACCAGCTTGGGGGCCTTGGCGCCGGGGATGAGGACAGAACCGATCACCAGGTCGGCGTCCACCACTGACTTTTCGATTTCGTACGTGTTGGAGGCAACGGTCTTCAACCGGCCCTGGTACTGGGCGTCCAGTTCGCGCAGGCGGTTGATGTTGATGTCCAGGATGGTGACGTCGGCACCCAGGCCCAGGGCCATGGCGGCGGCGTTGGTGCCGGCCACGCCGGCGCCCAGGACAACGACCTTTGCGGGGCGGACGCCGGGCACGCCGCCCATCAGGACGCCCTTGCCGCCGGCGGGCGCCATCAGGGAGGTGGCGCCGACCTGGACGGACAGGCGGCCGGCAACTTCGGACATCGGTGCCAGCAGGGGCAGGGCCCGGCCCTCCTGGACGGTTTCGTAGGCGATGGCGGTGACGCCGGAGTTGATGAGCTCCGTGGTGAGCTCCGGCTCGGCGGCCAGGTGCAGGTAGGTGAAGAGGATCAGGCCCTTGCGGAAGCGGTGGTATTCGGCCTTGATGGGTTCCTTGACCTTCATCACCATGTCCGCGCGGGCCCAGACGTCATCGGCCTCGTTGACGATCTCGGCGCCGGCGATCGAGTATTCCTCGTCGGTGATGCCCGAGCCCAGGCCGGCCCCGCGCTCCACCAGCACGGTGTGTCCGTGGGTAAGGAACTCGTGGACGCCTGCCGCGGTGATGGCCACGCGGAATTCGTTGTTCTTGATTTCTTTGGGGACGCCGATGATCATCGTCTGCTCCAGTTTTTGGGGCCGGTAGGCCGAAAAGGCGGAAGGATTTTCGTGTTTCAACGATAAATCCCGCTGTGAGCCAGACGACATGAAGCGGCAAGGGCCGGTGGGCCAAAACCGTGCCATTCCGCGGATTTTGGCTGTTCCAAGTCGACATATGTCGAGCCCTGAAGCGTCAGGTGTCGCCTCGTGTCCGTTCGTCCGCGGGGCCGCCGGGGCAGTACTGTTGGCCCATGCAGCAGCAGGGTGTGGAACAGCTCGTCGAACAGGTGGCGCAGAAGCTGGGCCGTGGCCTGTCCCTTGAGGACCTGGACGGACTGCTGCTTGCCTACAGCTCCAACCAATCCCATGCCGACCGCGTGCGGGTGAACTTCCTGCTGAGCAAGAAGGTTCCGGCGGACGTGAGCGCGTGGCAGCTCTCCCATGGGATCGCCACCGCAGTGCGGCCCGTGGTGGTCCCGGCCAACCCGGACCTGGGCATGCTGGGCCGGGTGTGCGTCCCGCTGATGGTCCGCGGTTTCCGGGTGGGTTACCTCTGGGTGCAGCAGGATTCAGCGGAGGAAAGCCCGACGGCGATCCTCACCCAACTGCCGGGCGTCAACCACGAGCTTGAGCTGCTGTCCGGGCTCCTGCTCGACTCGAACACGGCCGAATCGGAATTCCGGCGGGGCCGTGAGCGGGAATTCCTGGCCGCGTGTGCCGGAGAACCCAATGCCGTGGCAGCTGTGGCCGGGTGGAAGGAAGTCCAGGGCAGGGGTCCCTGGCAGAT
This sequence comes from Pseudarthrobacter sp. LT1, assembly GCF_035621795.1. NCBI lineage: Bacteria > Bacillati > Actinomycetota > Actinomycetes > Micrococcales > Micrococcaceae > Pseudarthrobacter > Pseudarthrobacter sp. LT1. The sequence continues at coordinate 4,459,461 of NZ_CP141830.1, read as the reverse complement.
GGTCACGGTGCTGGACGCGGACGGCTGGGCCAGCGGCCCGGACCCCATCGCTTCCACCCTGATCCACCGGTCCACCGCGCTCCAGGCCACGGTTGGGGTGGATGCCGCCCTCTTCAGTGCCGGCACGGAGACGCATTCGGTGGTGCTGTTCCGCGAATCGACCGGCCGGGCCAACCATGCCCAGGTCCTGGTGCACTACCAGCTGGAGTTGGCCAAGCGCTCCGGCCGCCCGGTGCACCGGATCATCCTGGGCATCAGCGAAGGCTTCGCCAAGACGCGCCAGCTCTCCGAGGCATACCGGCAGTCACGGATGGCGGCCCAGGCCGCCGCGGTGGATCCCCAATTGGGCGAGCTGGTGGACTGCAGGGCCACCGGCGTGTACCAGCTGCTCGCGTCCGCCGGGGGAGGGGTAGGTGCCTGGGCCGACTCGGGCTCGGTGTACTTCCGGATGCTCGAGGACCACGACCGCAACGGCGAGCTCATTCCCGTCCTGGAGCTGCTCTACGACAATGACGGCTCAGTCCAGGATGTAGCGGCCAAGCTCCACCTGCACCGCAGCAGCATCTACAACAGGCTGGGGCGGATCCGGCAGCTGCTGGGGGTGGATCCGCTGAAGGGAATGCCCCGGCTGGAACTGCACGCCGCCCTCAAGATGCGGCGGTGGGCGGCGCGGCCCAGGATTTGATGGCCGCCGCCACCTGCCGCGGGCGCACGTGCTGGACCACGTGGCCCGCCCGGGGAATCTCCACGAAGCTTCCCTCCGGCACCACCTCGGAAAGCCGGAGCGACCAGTCGGCGCCTGCCACCTGGTCGTGGTTACCGCGCAGCACCAGGACGGGCACATTGATGCCGGCCAGCCGCCGTTCCGTGGGGTAGGCCATCATCACGGGGAGCTCGGTGAAGTACCAACGCGGCCCGCAGCGGAAGTAGTCCGAGAAGACGAGCCAGTTGGAGGACGCGTTTTCGCGGAGGAGGGCGTCCAGGAAAAGCGCCAGCCCCTGCCGCCGCACGCTTCGGTACCGGGAGTCCACCACCGGCCCCATGAGTACCAACCGGTGTGCCTGCCCCGGGGCGTAGAGGGCGGCTTCGATGGCGAACTGCACGCCCATGGAATGTCCCACCAGGATGTAGGAACCAATGCCGCTTGCTTTCAGGGCCTGGGCGATGAAGGCGCCATGGTCGGCAACGGACAGCTGCCGCTCCGGCCTGGGCGTCCCGGCGAAGCCCGGCAGGTCCAGCGAATAAGTTGGGGCAACGGCGGCGAGTTCGCCGTGGAGGCGCCGAAGGTAGCGGTGGGAGACGCCGATGCCGTGAATGAGGACATAGGCGGGCCCTGCGGGGGCTCCGGCAGCGTCCGGCCGGGGAGGGGGCGTCCCGTCAGCCCAGAAGATGCGGCCACGTAAACCGTTTGCTTCCACGTCGGCGGAGCGAAGCGCAACGTCTTTCCGTAGCCGCGGCCACGCCATGCGGGGCCGCACTACCCGGCCGTGCCGGCGTGCCCGCCGGCGTCCTTTTCGTGCTTGCGCTTTTGCTCCGCAAGCTTCTGCTTCTCCAGCCACGTCATGATGTCGGCAGTCCGGATCCGGCGGTGCGATCCGCGGTACTCCACCGGGATCTCGCCGCGGTCCGTCATGTTGCGGAGGTAGGTGTGCGAAATCCCGGCCAGTTCGGCCGCCTGCGAGGTGGTCAGCATCTCCTCCACGCTGCTCACGGTCACCGTTTCGCCGCGTCCCAGCCTGGCGAGGAGATCCACGACGGCGTCCCTCGCCTGTCCGGGCAGCCGGTGGACCGTCCCGTCCACGAACACGGTGATGTCATTGCTGTCCTCGAGGGCGCGCGTCAGGCTGCGGGCCTCGCCGGCGGGCAGGCCCGCCGTGACGCGGGGGGCTATCAGTGCCATGGACGTAGCCTATCCCGGGTGTGGCCGGCGTGCCCGCAGGCGTCAGAGCCCCAGTTCCTCCAGGACCGGGAGCTTTTCCCGCACCCAGGCGCGGGCTTCGGTGGCGCTCGGCGCGGACAGGGCCAGCTTGGCCAGCTCCTGGGCTTCGGACAGGGTTACGGTCTTCAGGACCGCTGCCACCGCGGCAAGGGACCGCGCCGTCATGGACAGGGTGCTGACGCCAAGGCCGGTGAGGACGACGGCGAGGGCGGGATCGGCGGCAGCCTCACCACAGACGCCCACGGGCTTGTCGTGGCCCTCCGCGCGGGACCCTTCGACGGTCAGTCCAACGAGGCGCAGGACCGCGGGCTGCCACGGGGTGTTCAGGTTGGCCAGTGGGCCGAGTTGGCGGTCGGCAGCCATGGCGTACTGCGTGAGGTCGTTGGTGCCAAGGCTGGCGAAGCTGACTTCGCGCAGGATGGCCTCGGCGGTCAGGGCCGCGGAAGGAACCTCCACCATGACGCCGGGGGTTTTGATGCCGGCGTCCGCGCACATCGAAGCGAAGCGCGAGGCTTCCTCCGCGGTGGAGATCATGGGTGCCATTACCCAGACGTCAGCCTGGGACTGCTGCTGGGCCAGGGCGATGGCCTCGAGCTGCCGGTCCAGGACGCCGGGGGTGGTGAAGTCGGTGCGGTAGCCGCGGACACCAAGGGCCGGGTTGGGCTCCGTGGAATCGGTCAGGAAGGGCAGGGGCTTGTCCGCGCCCGCATCGAGCGTGCGCAGCACCACCTTCTTGCCGGGGAAGGCATCGAAGACGCTCTTGTAGGCAGCCGCCTGCTCCTCAACGGAAGGTTCGGTGTCCCGTTCCAGGAAGCAGAACTCGGTGCGGAAGAGGCCTACGCCCTGGGCTCCGAGCTTGGCGGCGGCTTCGGCGTCCTTGCCGCCACCCACGTTGGCGAGCAGCGGCACCTGGTGGCCATCCGCCGTCGTGCCCGTGCCGGTGAACTCAGCCAGCAGCGACGCCGTGGCTGCCCACGCTTCCGCCGTTGCACGGAGGGTCTCGTCAGGTTCAGCGGTGATGCTGCCGCCGGCGCCGTCCACGTACACCTCGGTGCCGTCCGGCAGTTCGTCGACGCCCACCGCGGCAACCACGGCGGGCAGGCCGAGGGAGCGGGCGATGATGGCAGTGTGGGACTGGGGGCCGCCGCCTGCGGTGACCAGCGCCAGGACCTTGTTCGGGTCAAGGGTTGCCGTGTCCGCGGGGGCAAGGTCCTCTGCCACCAGCACGAACGGGGTGTTGGAGGCGGGGATGCCGGGCGCGGGCACGCCCCGCAGCGCGGCGACAATCCGGGCACGGACGTCCAGGACATCGGTGGCGCGTTCTGCCATGTAGCCGCCCAGGTTGTGCAGCATCTCGGACACAGAGGAGCCGGATTCCCAGATGGCGCGTTCGGCAGAAACACCCCGGGCCACCAGCTTGGCCGCCCCCTTGATCAGCATGGTGTCCTTGGCCATCAGTGCAGTGGCCTCCAGGACAGCCTTGCCGTCGCCGATGGCGTGCGCGGCGCGCTCCTTCAGCTCGTCGTGCACCGCCTGGGAAGCTGCCTTCAGCGCTGCGGTGGCTTCCTCGGCAGTGGTGTCCGGAGCCAGCTGTTCACCGGCGGGAGGCTCACTGATGGGTTTGGGCATCTGCCGGATGGTGCCGATGACGCGGCCTGGGCTGACGCCTACTCCTGGGAAGTTCTGCACTGAAGGTCCTCATTCTCTGCCGGTAGACAGGCCCGCCAAGTTCTCCGGCGCCGTGCCGGGTCCGCCGGAGGACTGCTACGTCCAGGGGCGGGAAACGTGCCTGAAAATATTGTATGTGATTCAGTTCATATAGCAACGCTATAGGTGCTAGGGTAGCGGTTATGAGTTTGGATGGCCAGCTTCCCCCCAAAATGCGGCTGCTCCGTGCTGCCGCGGAACTGCTGGCAAATTCGGCCGGAGCTCCGGTCTCCACCCGCCAGATCACCCAGCTGGCAGGGGTTTCGGCTCCCACCCTCTACCACCACTTCGGTGACAAGGAAGGTCTGTTCGACGCCGTCGTCGCCGCAGGGTTTGAGGAATATGTCGCGGGCGAAAGGGATTTCGCCCCCTCCGGACAGCCCCTTGAGGACATCCGGAGAATGTGGGACAACCACGTCCAGTTCGGCCTGAACCAGCCCGAGCTGTACCTGGTGATGTTCGGCAACATCCGTCCGGAAAGCCGGCCTGCCATCGTGGCGGATGCCGAGGCGCTGATGGAAGAGATGCTGAATAAAGCAGCGGCGGCGGGCCAGCTGAACGTCCAGCCCAGGGAAGCGGCCAGGTCCATCCTGGCGGCCAACGTGGGCGTGACGCTCATGCTGATCGCGGAGCCCGCCACCGAACGCAACCTCGAACTGTCCACCATGACCCGGGACGCCATGATTTTCGCGGTGTCTGCCGAGCCCGCCAGCGGCCCGGCCCCGGGCGGCACCGGGAAGTCCTCGGTGGTGGTGGCAGCGATCGCCCTGAACGCCGCACTTCAGGCCTCGCACTCTGACCAGCTTTCCAGCTCGGAACTCAAGCTTTTCCTCGAATGGCTCCACCGGATCTCCACCAGCCCGGCCGGATAGCCCCACAACCCCGCATTACCCAGCAGTACGTCGTCGTAATCATCGGACCAATCCTGCGGAGCAGCAGGAATGACGGTTAGGAAATCACATGGCAACAGAGACAGTTGCAAAACCCCGCACCAGCGCGCGCGTGCACGTCCAAAAGTTCGGGACATTCCTGTCCGGCATGATCATGCCCAACATCGGCGCGTTCATCGCCTGGGGCATCATCACCGCCCTCTTCATCGAGAAGGGGTGGCTGCCCGTTCCGCAGCTCGGTGGTTTCGGTGAAACCGGCGGGAAGCCGAACATCGGCCTGGTAGGCCCCATGATCACCTACCTCCTGCCGCTGCTGATCGGCTACACCGGCGGCAAGATGGTCTACGACGTCCGCGGCGGCGTGGTGGGAGCCATCGGCACCATGGGCGTGATCGTGGGCGCCGGCATCCCCATGTTCATCGGCGCCATGATCATGGGCCCCCTGGGCGGCTGGACCATGAAGAAGATCGACTCCATCTGGGACGGCAAGATCCGCCCCGGCTTCGAAATGCTGGTGAACAACTTCTCCGCCGGCATTTGGGGCGCGCTCCTGGCCCTGCTGGGCTTCTACGGCATCTCCCCGCTGGTCACCGCCTTCAGCACGGCCGCCGGCAACTTCGTCCAGTTCCTGGTGCAGAACGGCCTCCTGCCGCTGACCAGCATCTTCATCGAACCCGCCAAGGTCCTGTTCCTGAACAACGCCATCAACCATGGCGTCCTCACCCCGCTGGGCGTGCAGCAGTCCCTGGAGCAGGGCAAGTCCATCCTGTTCCTGCTGGAAGCCAACCCCGGTCCCGGCCTGGGCCTCCTGCTTGCGTACACGTTCTTCGGCCGCGGCGCCGCCAAGGCATCGGCTCCCGGTGCAGCCCTCATCCAGTTCCTCGGCGGCATCCACGAGATCTACTTCCCGTACGTCCTGATGCGCCCGCTGCTGATCCTGGGTACCATCGCCGGCGGCATGACCGGCATCGCCACCCTGGCCATCACCAACTCCGGCCTGGTGGCACCCGCCGCGCCTGGCTCCATCTTCGCCGTCCTGGCGCAAACCTCCCGCGACAGCTACTTCGGGGTGATCCTCTCCGTGGTGCTCGCCGCGACGGTTTCCTTCCTGGTGTCCTCGGTCATCCTCCGCACCACGAAGCACAGCGATGAGGCCGACCTGGGTGACGCCACCGCCCGCATGGAGGCCATGAAGGGCAAGAAGAGCTCCGTCGCCTCCACCCTCACCGGTGCCGGTGCCGGTGCCGCTGCCGCGGGACGCGGCGGCGTGGGCGTCCTTGCCGGCCCCGTGCGGAACGTGGTGTTCGCGTGCGACGCCGGCATGGGCTCCAGCGCCATGGGCGCCTCGGTGCTGCGGAACAAGATCAAGGCTGCCGGCTTCCCGGACGTCAAGGTCACCAATGCCTCCATCGCCAACCTCACGGACACCTACGACGTCGTGGTCACCCACCAGGACCTCACGGAACGCGCCAAGCCGGCCACGTCCAGCGCCGTCCACTACTCCGTGGACAACTTCATGAGCAGCCCGCGCTATGACGAGATCGTCGAGCTGGTCCGGGACAGCAACACTGAGGGTGGAACGGCCGACGCCGGCACCACCCACGGTGCCCACGCCGCGGACGCCCCCGTGGACGCAACGCCCGCTGCCGCGGGAACAGCTGCAGGTGCGGCGACGGCAGGCGGAACAGCCGCCGCCAACGGAACCTCCGAGATCCTGGCCCGCGAGAGCGTGGTGCTCACCGGTTCGGCCACCACCCGCGATGCCGCCATCGACGAGGCCGGCCGGCTCCTGCTGGCGCGGGGCGCCGTGGATGAGGGTTACATCACCGCCATGCACGAGCGCGAGGAATCCGTGTCCACCTACATGGGCAGCTTCCTGGCCATCCCGCACGGCACCAACGCCGCCAAGGACCACATCCGCAAGTCCGCGGTTTCTGTCATCCGCTACCCGGAGGGCATCGACTGGAACGGCAAGGAAGTGAAGTTCGTGGTGGGCGTGGCAGGCATCAACAACGAGCACCTGCACATCCTGTCCTCCATCGCCAAGGTGTTCACCAACAAGGAGCAGGTGGCCCGGCTGGAGGCTGCCACGTCCGAGGACGAAGTCCTGGAGCTCTTCGGAAAGGTCAACGCATAGTGAAGGCTGTACATTTCGGTGCCGGCAACATCGGCCGCGGCTTCGTGGGCCTGCTCCTGCATGACGCAGGCTACGAGGTGGTGTTCGCGGACGTGGCTGAGGAACTCATCACCCGGCTCTCGCAGGCGGACAGCTATGCGGTGCACGAGGTGGGGGAGAACCCCGCCGTGCGCACCGTGGACAACTTCCGGGCGCTGAACTCCAACGCCCAGGAAGCGGAGCTGGTCCACGAAATCGCGACGGCGGACATCGTCACCACGGCGGTTGGCCCGCACATCCTGAAGTTCGTGGCGCCCGTGATCGCCAAGGGCATCGTTGCCAGGGAACCGGGGCTTGCGCCCCTACAGGTGATGGCCTGCGAGAACGCCATCAACGCCACGGACATCCTGGCCAAAGAGGTGGCCTCCCAGCCTGGTGTCACCGCCGCAGTGCTCGACGGCAAGGCAGTCTTCGCCAACACCGCCGTGGACCGGATCGTGCCCAACCAGGAGGCCGGGCAGGGCCTGGACGTGACGGTGGAAACCTTCTACGAGTGGGTCATCGACCGCACCGCCTTCGGCGATTCCGTTCCGGTGATTCCGGGAGCCACCTTCGTGGATGACCTCTCGCCCTACATTGAGCGGAAGCTGTTCACCGTGAACACCGGGCATGCCTCTGCCGCGTACCTCGGCTTCGAAGCGGGCGTGGAGAAGATCTCGGACGCCATGGCGGACCAGGATGTGGCCGAAGACGTGCGTGCGGTGCTCGAGGAAACCAAGCAGCTCCTGGTGGCCAAGCACGGATTCAGCAACGACGAACAGGAGGCCTACGTCCAGAAAATCCTGGTCCGGTTCTCCAACCCGTACCTCCCGGACACCGTGACCCGGGTGGGCCGTGCGCCGCTGCGGAAGCTGAGCCGGCACGAACGTTTCATCGGCCCGGCGGCGGAGCTGGCGGAACGCGGCGTGGTGCCGGAGGCCCTCCTCGGCGCCATTGCCGCCGCCCTGCGGTTCACGGATCCCGGCGATGCCGAGGCCACCGAGCTGGCAGGCATCCTGGGCTCGGCCAGCCCGGCCGATGCCACGGCGAAGATCACCGGGCTCGAGAAAGACCATCCGCTGTTCAATGCCGTTGCCACCCTGGTGGAGGAGCGGCAGGCGGAGCTGGCCGGCACCCCCGCCTGACCGGACCGCCTTCCGGACTAACCGACGTACTCGACAAACCGCGACGCCGGCACCCACGCGGGTGCCGGCGTCGCGGTTTGTCTGTGCAAAGCTGGGCAGGTGATCCCTGCCCAAGATGCCGTTCCTGCCCTGTTCACTGCCGACGTCGACGGCGGCACGTTCCGCCTCCGCCACGCCACCCCGGCCGACCTCCCCGCCATGGTGCGGCTGCTGGCCGACGATGCCCTCGGCGCCGGGCGGGAAACCGCGCAGGACATGGAACCGTACGAGCATGCCTTCGACGCGATAGCGGCAGACCGGAACCATCTGCTGGTGGTGGGCGAACTGGTGCCGCACGGCGAAGCCGCAGGCGCGGCAGTTGCCACCTTCCAGCTGAGTTTCCTGCCCGGCATCTCCCGGAAGGGTGCCTGGCGCTCGCAGCTCGAGGGCGTCCGGGTGGACGCGTCCCTCCGCAGCCAGGGGCTCGGGAAGCTGATGGTGGGCTGGGCGGTCGGGGAGTCCCGCAGGCGCGGCTGCACCCTGATGCAGCTGACCACCCATCAAAGCCGCACGGCAGCCCAGCGGTTCTACCAACAGCTGGGCTTCGAGGCCAGCCACGTCGGCATGAAGCTGGCCCTCTAGGCCTTGACCGTTAGGTACCCTAAATGTTAGGGTACCTAACAATGAATACCAATGATCCCCAGCTCCAGGAACTAGCCAGCGGGTTCCGCGAAGCCCTCCGCCACAGCGTCTACCTGGTCCGGCGCCTCGACGCGGACGGTGAACTCAGCGCCGCCCAGCTCAGCACGCTCAAGATGCTGCTCGGTGAAGGCCAGCGGGTCGGTGAAATCGCCCGGAACCTCGGGGTCCGCGTGCCCAGCGCCACCGAGCAGATCATCAAACTTGAACGCGCCGGCCTGGCCCGCCGCGAGCCGGATCCGGCAGACTCCCGTGCCGTCCGGGTGATCCTCACCCCCGAAGGCCGTGCCGCCGTCGACGCCGCCAACAAGCGCCGCAACCAGGTGATGGCCGACATCCTCAGCACCCTCACCGACCAGGACCGCAAAGCCCTGTCGGAGGCCCTGCCGGTCATCGACAAGATCAATGCATCCCTCCAGAACTGAACCAGCCACCCACCCCGAATCAGCCACGAACTTAGGAGTACCCTCCATGGACGGCCAGCTCGCAGAAACCCTGCCGGCACCAGAATCAACCCTGCAGGCCGAAAAGGCCTCATTCCTGAAGCAGCCCAAGGCGGTCTGGGCCACCGCCCTCGCCGCAGTGTTCGCCTTCATGGGCATCGGGCTGGTGGACCCCATCCTCCCGGCCATCGCCACCAACCTGGACGCCAGCCCCAGCGAGGTATCCCTGCTCTTCACCAGCTACTTCCTGGTCACCGCGCTGGCCATGCTGATCACGGGTTTTGTCTCCTCCCGGATCGGCGGCAAGAAGACCCTGCTGATCGGCCTGGCCGTCATCGTCGTCTTCTCTTCGCTGTCGGGCCTGTCCGGCAGCGTCGGTGAGCTGGTGGGCTTCCGCGCCGGCTGGGGGCTGGGCAACGCCCTCTTCGTGGCCACCGCCCTCGCCGTGATCGTAGGCGTGGCCAGCGGCGGCGCCGGAACCGCCATCATCCTCTACGAGGCCGCCCTGGGCCTGGGCATTTCGCTCGGGCCGCTCCTTGGCGCCCTCCTGGGCGGCTGGCAGTGGCGCGCACCGTTCTTCGGCACCGCCGTCCTGATGGCCGCCGCCTTCATCGCCCTGATCGCCCTGCTGCCCACGACCCCGCTGCCCGAACGCAAGGTGCGGCTGCGGGACCCCCTCCTGGCGCTGGGACACAAGGGACTGCGGACGACGGCGGCGAGCGGCCTGTTCTACAACTACGGCTTCTTCACCATCCTGGCTTTCACCCCGTTCATCCTGGGCATGGACGCGTACGGCATCGGCGGAGTCTTCTTCGGCTGGGGCGTAGCCGTGGCGGTCTTCTCCGTCTTCGTGGCTCCGCCGCTGCAGGCCCGCTTCGGCGCCGTGAAGGTCCTGACGGGCACGCTGTTCCTGCTCATGCTGGACCTGGCCGGCCTGGGACTGGCGGCCGGGCACTCGGTTCCTGCCGTCGTCGTGCTGGTGATCGTTGCCGGTGCACTCCTGGGCGTCAACAACACCATCTACACCGAACTGGCCATGGGCGTCTCCGATTCGCCCCGGCCCGTGGCATCCTCCGGCTACAACTTCGTCCGCTGGATGGGTGGCGCGCTGGCCCCGTTCGCGGCAGCCCAGCTCGGCGAGCACTTCGGCCCGCAGGTTCCGTTCTTCGCCGGCGCCGTGGCCATGGTGATTGCCATCCTGATCGCGTTCGGCGGCCGGGCCTACCTGTCCTCGCACGAACCGCACGTCGTGTAACCGCCGCACTTTTAGGCAGTAAACAGCAAACCCTCCACCACGCAATGTGATGGAGGGTTTGCTGTTGTCCGGCGAAAGCTGATGGGGCGTCGCCGGAAAGGCCGCGGGATGTGATGGGGCGTTACTTGGCTTTCGCTGAACCCTTCGGCACGAACAGCGTCTCGGCCTGCTCCAGGGACATGCCGTTGGTCTCCGGCACCTTGAACATGACGAAGAAGAAGGACGCGGCAGCGAACAGGGCGTACATGGCATAGGTCAGCGGCAGGGACGCGGACGCCATGACCGGGAAGCTGAGGGTGATCACGAAGTTGGCCACCCACTGCGCGGCAGCTGCGAGGCCCAGGGCCCGGGCGCGGATCCTGGACGGGAAGATCTCGCCCAGGAGCACCCACACCAGGGGTCCCCAGGAGGCGCCAAAGCTGACCACGAACACGTTGGCGGCAACCAGGGCCACCGGACCCCACGCACCCGGGAGGGTGATGTTCTCGCCGGAGCCGATGGCCGAGGAGAACGCCAGGGCCATGGCGCCCAGGGACACGGCCATTCCCACGGAGCCGGCGAGCAGGATGGGCCGCCGTCCCACGCGGTCCACCAGGGCAATGGCCACCAGGGTAACCAGGATGTTGGTGATGGAGGTTGCCACCGAGATGGCCAGGGAGTCCTTCTCCTGGAAGCCCACAGCCTTCCACAGCGTGGTGGAGTAGTAGAAGATCACGTTGATCCCCACAAACTGCTGCAGCACGGACAGGACGATGCCCACCCAGACCACTGCCTGCAGGCCCAGGGTCTTGCCGCGCAGCGAGCCCTTCTGGCCGGCCACCTTGTCTTCCTCGATGGCTTCCTGGATCTCGCGGATGTGCCGGTCGGTGTCCTCGGCGGGGGCGATCGAGGCGAAGACCTTCCGGGCCTCGTCCTCCTTGCCCTTGAACACGAGGAACCGCGGGGACTCGGGCAGGGTGAAGGCAATCCAGCCGTAGACCACGGCCGGGACGGCGGCAGCGAGGAACATCCAACGCCATGCCTCAATGCCCAGCCAGAAGCGCTGGTCCGCGCCGCCGGCAGTGGTGGCCAGGAGCGCGTCGGACAGCAGGGCGGCGAAGATACCGGTGGTGATGGCCAGCTGCTGCAGCGAGGCCAGGCGGCCGCGCACCTGCCGCGGCGAAATCTCGGAGATGTAGGCCGGAGCGATGACCGATGCCAGGCCGATGCCCAGCCCGCCCACCAGGCGCCAGAACACCAGGTCCCAGACGCCGAAAGCGAACCCGGTGCCCAGGGCGCTGACCAGGAACAGCAGCGCGCCCAGTTTCATGGCGGGGATGCGGCCGTGCCGGTCCGCCACCTTGCCGGCCAGGAAGGCGCCGGCCGCGCAGCCCAGGAGGGCAATGGCCACGGCGAAGCCTGTCACGGCCTCGGAGAGCGCGAATTCTTCCTTCAGGGCATCCACGGCCCCGTTGACCACGGACGAGTCAAAGCCGAAGAGGAATCCGCCCACCGCCCCCGCGAGCGCCAGCCAGATCACCCGCCGCGGAATCCCGGTGGTGGTCTGCTCCTGTGCAGTGGGCATGGTTCTCCCTGGGTTTGGGGTTTTATGGATGCGGTGCGGACGTCGTCGGCTGCGGTACCGGCCAAAGGGGCCGGCGCACACGCGCTAAACAGTGTGGCACGTCACCGCCCTAGGTTCCACTTGGCGCCCCTGTCCCCTTAAGCGACTGTCCCCTTAAACGCCGGACGACGACGGCGGGCCGTGCCGCCGTCGTCGTCCGTTCAGTGCGCTCCCGGGCTGGGGCACCCGGCTAGTGCGCCGGAATCTCCATGCTGTCCCTGTCCTGCGGGGATTCCTTCTGGTCGGTCAGCTTCTTCCGGGGGAGGGCGAAGCTGATGAGGAAGGCCAGGCCCGTCAGGGCTGCCGCCGTCAGCATCACCGTGTCAATGGACGTGGCGAAGCCTTCGGTGATGGGCCTGGTCAGGGTGCTGTTGGCGGTGTGCAGCCAGCTGGTGTCGTTCAGGGAGTCGTTGGACGCACCGTTCTTGAAGAAGTCGTACAGCTTGGCGTTGGCCGGGTCCGACGCGACGGCGGGGTCCTTGAGCACGGCCAGGTAGGCGGGGTCCGTGGCGGCGGCCTTCATGCTGTCGGCGATCCGGCTGGCAGCCAGGCTGAACAGCATGGAGATGAAGACGGCGGTTCCTACGGCACCGCCCATGGAGCGGAAGAACGCTGCCGAGGAGGTCCCCACGCCCATGTCCCGCGGCGGTACCGAGGTCTGCATGGCCAGCGTGAGCGGCTGCATGCAGAAGCCCAGGCCCACTCCGAAGAACACCGCAATCAGGCCCGGCACCCACAGGTCCGTGTCTACTCCCAGCGAGAAGCCCATCACCAGGGCCGCCGCCGTCAGGATTCCGGTACCCATGATGGGAAAGATGCGGAACGTGCCCGAGGCGGAGATGGTGCGGCCGGCCGTGATGGATCCGAACAGGATGCCCACCGTGAAGGTGATCATCATCAGGCCGGCTTCGGTGGGGGTGAGGCCCTTCACGAGCTGGAGGTACATCGGGAGCATGGCGATGGCGCCGAACATGCCGATGCCGATGATGAAGTTCAGCAGCGAGGACAGGCCGAACGTGACGTTGTGGAAGAGCCGCAGCGGGATGAGGGCGTAGTCGCCGGCGCGTTTTTCCGCCAGCAGGAACCAGGCAATGCCCACCACGCCCAGGCCGTAGCAGAGGAAGGAGTTCAGCGAGGTCCAGCCCCAGGTGCGGCCCTGTTCGGCCACCAGGAGGAGGGGAACGATGGCTACGGTGATCGCTGCCGCGCCCCAGTAATCGATCTTCTGCTTGAGGTGCTTTGCGGGCAGGTGCAGGAACAGGAACACCACCGTCAGGGCGGCGAGGCCGATGGGAATGTTGATGAAGAACACCCAGCGCCAGCCGTCGAATCCCAGGATGTTGGCGGAACCGGCGAACGCGCCGCCCACCACCGGCCCCAGGACCGAGGAGATTCCGAACACGGACATGAAGTAGCCCTGGAACTTGGCACGGTCCTTGAGCGAGACGATGTCGCCGATGATGGTCAGTGCCAGGGCCAGCAGGCCGCCGGCACCCAGGCCCTGGATGCCGCGGGCAATGGCCAGTTCGGTCATCGAGTGCACGGACCCGGCGTAAAGCGAGCCCACCAGGAAGGCGGCGATGGCGGTCAGGTACAGCGGGCGGCGCCCGAAGATGTCGCTCAGCTTGCCGTAGAGCGGGGTGCTGACCGTGGACGTGATCAGGTAGGCGGTGGTGGCCCACGCCTGCAGGGAGAGTCCGTCCAGGTCGTTGGCGATGGTGTAGATGGACGTGGAGACGATGGTCTGGTCAAGGGATGCCAGGAACATGCCCAGCATCAGGCCCACCATTACTGTGACGATCTGGCGTCGCGTCAGGGTTTCGCCGGCGCCTGGCGCGGCAGTGGCTTTGGACATGGGTGCTCCAAGGGAAGAAAAAGGATATAAGCAGCGATAGTTGCTTTCAGTAACTATCTTACTGGTTCTTTCTATTCCCCGCCGTGCGTATTTTGTTGCTGAAGCTTTTGCCCGTCCGCCCTTACGGTTCCACGAGGATGCCGTCGGGGTCGCACCAGACGGTGGCTCCGGGGCGGAACGTCACGCCGTCGATCACCACGTCCACGTCGACCTCGCCGGCTCCGGCCTTCCGGCTCTTCCTGGGGTTGCTCCCGAGGGCCTTGACGCCGAGGTCCAGTTCAGCGATTGCCAGCCGGTCGCGGATGGCGCCATTGATGACGACGCCGGCCCAGCCGTTGGCGACGGCGCTTTCGGCGATCATGTCCCCCATCAGGGCAGTGCCCAGCGAGCCACCGCCGTCCACCACCAGGACGGCACCGTTCCCCGGCGAGCCGAGCGTGGACTTCACCAGGGCGTTGTCCTGGAAACAGCGGATGGTCCTGACCGGACCGCTGAAATGGGACCGGCCACCCAGGGACTGGAACTGCAGGGACACCGATGCCAGTGCGTCGCCGCGCTCATCATAGAGATCGGCAGTGTTCATGGCCGGTGCGGATCCGTTTCCTGCTGGTGTGGTCACGTGGCTCTCCTCGCGTAGTGATGGATTATGCACATCCGGCGCCTGGCGCAGGGCGGCGCGTTACCGCCCACGATAGTCTGATCCCACCGCCAACCGGCCGTACCAGGGGGAGCCAAACCAATGAGTGTGTCCAATACGCCCGCGCCGGATGGTACCTTCGCCGGCCACGCCCCGGCCGCGGCGCTCGCCGAACCGGTTGAGCGGGTCACTGCCCGCTGGGTGACCGGGCTGGTGCTGGTAAACGTGGGGATTAATGCCGCTTTCTTCGGCCCCATCAACGTCTTCATCGGCCAGCAGGCCATCAGCATCGATGCACCCGCCAAGGAAGCCATCCTGTCCCTGGTCACGGCCTGCGGCGCGGCGGTGTCGCTGGTGGCCAACCCCCTGTTCGGTGCGCTGTCGGACCGGACCACGTCACGGTTCGGGCGGCGCGCGCCGTGGGTGCTGGCCGGGGCAGTGCTTGCCACCGCGGCGCTGCTGGCCATGTCCTTCTCGGGTGCGGTGGCGCTCATGGTTCTCTTCTGGTGCCTGGTGCAGCTGGGCGCAAACGCCGCCTACGCCGCCATCACCGCCGCAGTCCCGGACCGGGTGCCGGTGGTCCAGCGCGGGGGAGTGGGCGGACTCGCGGCAATGGGCCAGACCCTCGGCATCCTCACGGGGGCGGTATTTGGCGCCGTGGTCTCCGGGAACTTCATGGTGGGCTACTGGCTCTGCGCAGGTGCGCTGCTGTTCTCCGTGCTGCCGTACCTGTTCCACCGGAACGACCCGGCGTTGCCGAAGTCCGAGCTGGAGTCCTTCCGGCCCCGCGTTTTCCTCAAGGGCTTCTGGATCAGCCCCCGGCGCTACCCCGACTTCGCCTGGGCCTGGCTGACCCGTTTCCTGGTCAATGTGGGCAACCAGCTGACCATCGTCTACCTCCTCTTCTTCCTGCGCGACGTTATCCACCACGGGGATCCCGCAACGGGGGTGCTGGTCCTGACCGGCATCTATGCCGTGATGGTGATGATCACTGCCGTCGTCGCGGGGCCTTGGAGTGACAGGGTGGGGCGGCGGAAGCCCTTTGTCATCGGGTCCTCCGCCACCATCGCCATGGCCGGTGCCATCATGGCGTTCTTTCCTGTCTGGCCCGGTGCGCTGGCCGGTGCCGCGGTCCTGGGCATCGGGTTCGGCGCCTACCTGGCCGTGGACTTTGCGCTGCTGACCCAGGTCCTGCCCTTCGCCGTCAGCCGGGGCAAGGACATGGGCGTCATCAACGTCGCCAACTCGCTGCCGCAGGTGGTTGCCCCGGCTTTGGCGCTGCTGGCCGTGAACTACTGGGGCGGCTACCGGACACTGTTCCTCACCGCCGCTGCAATTGGCCTCCTGGGCGCCGTCTTCGTGGTGAAGATCAGGGGCGTCGACTGACCCCTTGGGGGCCTGAAGATAAGGCCGCTGACTAATTAGGGCACGTGCCTGTGCCGTATAGTTGAACCGGGCTGCAGGGCGGTACGGAAGTGGGGGCGCTCCTGGCCGCAGTCCCTACGACACAACCCCGGAATGCTGATGCCCGAGACTTTTTCAGACCATCCGCCCATGGCCGCCAGGCCTTCCGCTCCACGCCAGCGCATCCGCTACGCACGGATCCTTGATACCGCCGCCGGGTTTGCCCGCACGGGGCTTGATGCCGTGGAACTCTCCCAGGTCGCAGAAAAAGCAGACGTACCGCTGGGCACGCTCTACCGCTACTTTCCGTCCCCCACCCATCTGATGCTGGCGCTGTACCGGCAGCAGCTGGACGAACTGCAGGCAGGCTCCCGCGGCTCGTCCGCCCGCTTCCGGGGTCGCGCACTTTCCGGCCTGCTGATGGAAATTTTCCACATGCGCGTCATGCAGCCGGCGGTGGAGCAATGCCTTAGCCGGGGCGTGTACCTGCCGGACAAGGACACCACGGAACTCCTGCGCGAGATCGATGCACTCAGCGAAAAGCTCGTAGCGGGCGCCTGCGGTGATGCCGTGGGAGCAAGGGTCCTCCTCCTGACGGTCACTGGTCTGGTCCAGTCCGTACGGAACCGCCGGCTTTCGCTCTTCGAAGCCGAGGAAGACCTCAAAAAGGCCTGCGGACGGTTGTCTCCGGGAGACGAGGCCGGGTTAACAGTGAGTCGATCGGCGTAACTGGTCTAGACCAAAGCTGGATTAAATCCGCCTTAATGGCGTGATGCGGACCACATAAATGGCTGGTAAAGCGTTTTATCGCGCGCCGTCGTTGTCAAGAGGTACCACCCGGGCAGTCCGGGGCTGCCTACCATGGAGGCACAGGAGCGGCAGGGCGGAAACATCCCCGGCGTTCCCACGGACCCGCCACCCCTGGGTTTCCTGTCGCACTACTTTTCCATGCTGGGCCCGCTGCCGGGCTCCAGTCCCATGTGCCGTGCGCCCACGGCAAGCACCAGGAGACAACGACGTGTCCATTGACGCAATCACCGCCACCGACAACTCAGCAGCGACTGCCCTGACCGAAGACGAGATCTTCAGCGCCCACCAGGGCGGCAAGCTGTCCGTCACCAGCACTGTTCCGCTGTCCAACAAGCGGGACCTGTCCATCGCCTACACCCCGGGTGTCGCCGAGGTCAGCCGCGCCATCCACGCCAAGCCCGAACTCGCACGCACGCTGACCTGGGCCGAGCGCCTGGTGGTCGTTGTCAGCGACGGCACGGCCGTCCTGGGCCTGGGCAACATCGGTGCCAGCGCCTCGCTGCCCGTCATGGAAGGCAAGTCCGCCCTGTTCAAGACCTTTGGCGACCTTGACTCCATCCCGCTGGTCCTCAACACCACCGACGTGGACGAGATCGTGGAAACCCTGGTCCGCCTGCGCCCCAGCTTCGGCGCCGTAAACCTTGAAGATATCTCGGCGCCGCGCTGCTTCGAGCTCGAGGAAAAACTCATCGAAGCCCTGGACTGCCCGGTCATGCACGATGACCAGCACGGCACCGCCGTAGTTGCCCTTGCCGCGCTCACCAACGCTGCCAAGGTGACCGGCCGCGGCCTGGAAGGGCTGAAGGTCGTGGTGTCCGGCGCCGGCGCGGCAGGAATCGCCGTCGCCGAAATCCTCCTCGCAGCCGGCATCACCGATGTGGTCCTGCTCGATTCCCGGGGCGTCATCAACAGCGGCCGGGAGGACCTTGCCGCCAGCCCCGGGAGCAAGAAGGCGGACATCGCCGGCCGCAGCAACCCCCGCGGCATCACCGGCGGCCCTGCTGAAGCCCTCGCTGGAGCCGACGTGTTCATCGGCGTCTCCTCCTCCAAGCTGGACGAGGCACACCTGGCCTCCATGAACCAGGACGCCATCGTCTTCGCCCTCTCCAACCCGGACCCCGAAGTCCTGCCCGAGGTTGCCGTGAAGTACGCCGCCGTCGTGGCCACGGGCCGCAGCGACTTCCCCAACCAGATCAACAACGTCCTGGCGTTCCCGGGCATCTTCCGCGGTGCCCTTGACGCAGGGGCCCGCCGCATCACGCCGGCTATGAAGCTGGCCGCGGCACGTGCCATAGCCGAGCTTGCCGCCGAGGACCTGTCGGCGGATTACATCGTCCCCAGCCCGCTGGACCCGCGCGTGGCCCCGGCGGTCACCGCCGCCGTCGCCGCAGCGGTGGAAGCGGAGTAGGACTCCTTTCCCCCGGAACAACGACGGCGGTGCCTCCTTCCCGGAAGGAGGCACCGCCGTCGGGCGTTAAGGCGCTGAACCAGGCCACCTAGACTGGGCATCATGAGCTCCGAGACCGTGGTGACCATCCTGTGCGGCCTGGCGATCCTGGTGGGGGTAGCCGGCACGATCATTCCCGTCCTGCCCGGGAGCGTGCTGATCGGTGTCAGCCTGCTGGCGTGGGCCATCTGGGGCGGTGCCGGGACGGCGGGGTGGGTGGTGTTCGCGGTGGCCATGATCTTTGTCGCCGCGGGAATGACGGCAGGTGCCGTCCTGACCGGCAGGAAACTCAAACAGCACGCCATTCCCAGCCGCAGCATCGTGGTGGCATTGGTGGCGGGCGTCGTGGGGATGTTCATCATCCCCGTGGTGGGGCTCTTCGTGGGCTTTGCTGCCGGCCTGCTGGCCAGCGAGTTCCTTCGCACGCGCAACTTTACGACGGCGGCGAGGTCCAGCTGGGCCGCCCTGAGGGCCACCGGCGTGGGTATGCTCGCTGAATTCGGGCTCGCGTGCCTTGCGGCCAGCACCTGGGTGATCGGTGTGTGGATCGCCGCCGCGAACGGCTGATTCTAGAGTCCCAGACCTCCGAGCTTGTCGCCCAGGCCGCCGGGAAGTTTGTCGCCGAGTCCGCCGGGAAGCCTGGAGAGCAGTTCGGCCGGGTTGATGCCGAGTTTGGCCAGCAGCCCGGCATGCTGCTCGGTGTCCACCTGTTCCGGCAGTTCCGACTCTGCCTGTGAGGCTTTGCCCTGGTCTCCCTGGGACCGCAGGAGTTCAAGGATCTGGTTCTTGTCGATTTGCATGGCATTCTCCTCAACGGGATTTATTTACTAAGGGTGCTTACTACCTTTCCTGAAAATGATGTTCGGGACAAGGCCTTCACCATGTCTGTGCTCAGCGATGCAGCGCATCGAGCAGCCAACAGCTGCCGGTTAGCATTTAAGGATGAGCGCCGGGGAGACCGCACCGATTTACTGGGACAGCCGCGACCTCACGCCTTTCGGACAGGCACAGCTGCGCACTCCTGTCCATGACCTTGCCGGGGGAGTGGGTGGCCTGCTGACCGGCGTCCTGGGCGGACGCAATCCCGCATTGCTGTCCATCGACGGCGAGGTGCCCCGGCTCAAGCGGCTGCTGCCCAAGCCTGCCAAAGCGGTCCACGAAGCCGTCTTCACCAGCCGCGAGCCGGAACGCCTGATCACCCTGGCCCGCGCCTACCCCGGATGGGCCGGGCTCTGCTACCTGATGGCCGGGCTGCTGGTGTACAAGCACGGCGGCTATCTGCGCGCTTCCGAGCTCCTCCAGCGGGGGCTCACCACCAGGAACGACGATGAAGCCAACAGGTACTCCTCCACCTACCTCACCAGGATCGTCACCCGGATCGAGCTGGCTGAGCGGGTGGAGATCCCCGTCCTGTTCAGCGAGGAATCGGTGTTCCTGGCCCTGGCCCACTCGTTGCGCGAGACCGGCCGCACCGAGGCTGCGCTCGACGCGCTGACCGGGCTGCCGCCGTCGCTTCCCATGGCCCTGGCACGCTGCTCCCTTGCCCTCAGCCTGGGCCGAAGCCGCACGGTCATCGACTGGACGGAGGGGCTGCTGAACGCGGACGACCTCTCCGCTGCCCTGCTGCTGGTCCGTGCCCGCGCCCTGCGCAGGGAAGGCCGGCTGGACGCTGCCCACCAGGCGATCGCCGAGGTCCTGCGCCGCCGCAAGACGCACCTTGCGCTGCGCAATGACGCACTGACGGACCGGGCGCTGCTGGTCCTGGAATCGAGCCGCCGCTCGCTGAATCCGCGCGACTGGGGACGCCGGCGCGGGGACCCTGAACCCCAGCGGGAGCTGGAGGCTCCGGCGCCCATCCGCAAGGATGAGGAAATGCGCCGGATCTGGGAGCAGGACTGGAAGGAACTCAGCGGGGATTAGGACCCGTTGGCCTATGAGCGGTTGGCCAGGAACGGCAGCAGTTGCTCGCCGAGCAGCACAGTCCCCAGGACCACCATGATGATCCCGCTGGCCAGGGTCACCGCCCGCGCTGCGCCGGGCCTGCTCTGCAGCAGCGTGCGCGACAACAGGGCCACCACCGTATAAACCAGGCCCGCCAGCCCCACGAAGGTCATGCCCAGGAGGCCCGACTGCACCGGCACAGGCAGTGACGCGTCGGCGCTGACGAACTGCGGAATGAGGGCCACGTAGAAGAGCAGGCCCTTGGGATTGATGCCGCTGGTGCCCATGCCCTGCAGGAAGGTGCGCAGCTGTGTTCCGGGACCGACGGCGGCATCCGCACTGAAGCTGGCGCCGCGCCATGACCGGAGGGTTCCCACCCCGAGCCACAGCAGGTAGCCGGCGCCCGCCAGGGTGATCCAGCCCAGCACTCCGGGCATTCCGGCCAGCACCGCAGCCAGGCCTGCCACCAGCAGGGCCGTGTGGAGGACGTACCCGCCGCAGAGCCCTGCGACCGCGGGGACAAAACTGCGCTGCCGGAGACCGGCCGCAATGGTGTAGGCCCAGTCCACGCCCGGGGTGCAGGCCAAGGCGGCGGCCACCACCAAAAAGGCCAGGAACAGCTGCGGGTTCATGCGTTTCTCCTGTCTAAGGGCTCTCAGGAGCAACCATAGGGAGAATCGGGCCAAAAGTGCTGTCCGGTTTTCGCCCGCCCTGCGGCAACGGCAGTATATTTATTGCGTGTTGGATCGAATTGACAGAAATATCTTGCGCCACCTCCAGGAGGACGGCCGGATGACTGCCACCGCCCTCGCTGCGAAGGTGGGCCTCACGGTGGCCCCGTGCCACCGCCGGCTCCGGGACCTCGAGCAGTCCGGAGTCATCCGCGGGTACAAGGCGGACATTGACCCCGCGGCCGTGGGCCTGGGATTCGAGGCGATCGTGTTTGTCACGCTCCGCCAGGTGGACAGGTCCACGATGGAGATCTTTGAGAACCGGGTGGCGGAGAATCCCAACATCATTGAGGCGCAGCGGCTGTTCGGGTCACCGGACTACCTGCTGAAGATCATCGCGGCGGACCTGCCGGCCTACCAGCGCTTCTATGACACCGAGCTCACATCCCTGCCCGGGGTGGAGCGGCTGACCTCAACGCTGGTCATGAAGAACCTGAAGTCCAACGCGGGGCCGCCGGTGTAGCAGCCGCCTAAGGTTTACCAGTGGCAGCGATTCCGGCCTGGGCCTCAGGGGTGTCGTACTTTCCGGCGAGGTGCACGGAGTAGATGAATGTCATCCGGCCGGTGTCGTGGTTGGAGAGGATTTCGGCGGAAAATACTGTTCCCGTCTTGTTGCCCATTCCGGGATTCCACTGCTTTTTGCCGGAACCGTCTTTGAAGTCGGTGCCGATAGGTTCGGCGTCCTGGAGAATGACGAACCCGAGTTCATCCGCAGCCCGCCTGATTTCGGCGTTGGCGTCCTGTGCGTCCGGGTAGTTGATGAAAATGTCGATGTGGTCCACCGTGTTGTCCGCGCCGGGACGGATGCGGATGGTGTCGGTCCGCATGTCGACCACGCCGCGGGGCGTGGTCATGCTGACATCGATCAGCTTGCCGGAATCCGCTGCCACCAGGGCTCCGTCGGATCCTGAGGGAAGCCCGAGGGCGGACAGGTCCAGTGGCAGGCGGGTGAAGTCGAAGGCCACCTTCCCGCTGCTCTTAATCGCGTTGATGCCGTCCTTGGTGAATTGTGAATTGCCGTCAGCCACGATGGGCGCTTTTTCCCGGGCCGGCATGAACGCGCAGCCGGACAACAGGAGCACGCTGGCCAGGAGTGCGGCGGCCGAAAGGCGCCTCACTGGATGCCCGCAGCTTCGACGTCTGTGCCGCAAAAGTCCCACGCCATGGTTGTCCCCCCGGTGAATTCCTGGATGCCAGCCTAGCGGCGCGTGCCGGACCCGGCGATGGGGAGGGCTATCCTTCGAGCAGGCCGGTGGTGCGGTACGGGATGACCTCGCGCAGGAACATGCTGGTGGACGTCCGGACAATGCCGGGGCAGAGCCGGATTTCTTCGGAGACCCGGTAGAGGTCGTCAGGGCTTTTGGCCACCACGCGGATGAGGAGGTCGGTATCACCGGCCGGCGCGTGGCACTCGAGAACTTCGGGGATCCTGCGCAGCGCGGCGATGGCCTCGTTCAGGTGGCTCTGGTCCAGTTCTGCGCTCACGGCCGCGGCCACACCCCTGCCGAGGGCCGACGGGAGTACGCGGCTGCTGTTGGGGCGCAGTGCCCCCGATGCCGACATCCGTTCCAGCCGCGACTGCACGGTTCCCCGGGCCAGGCCCAGCTTCTGTGCCAGCACCATGATCGGGACGCGCGGGTCTTCGTCCAAGGCGTTCAGGATGCGCTTGTCCGTGGCGTCCAGTTCCTGCAATCTGACCACTTCCTGCCTGCTTCATCGTCAGGATTTGATCAGAATGACTAATCCAAGTCCTGCTTGTTGTTCCAACTGTATGAGGTCTGCTCAAATAGTGGCAACAAGGGCAAAAGCTACCGCTGGAACCCGCAGGCTTACAGGTTTCCCGGCACACCACCCGGCGCCCTGGACACCGCTTCCCGCAAGGAGGCCGCCGCTGGATGAGACTTGTTCACACCATGCTCACTCTGCAAACACGGCAAGAGCCCCTGAGCTACCGACGTCGGACTTCCGCAGTCATCGGTAGCTGAGGGGCTCTTGTGTTATTCGGTCTAGGGTTGGTGTCATGACCCGTGCCGGCCGTTTCGCCCCCAGCCCCTCCGGTGAACTGCATGTCGGGAACCTGCGCACCGCCATTCTCGCCTGGCTCTTCGCCCGCTCCACAGGCCGCGCCTTCCTGCTGCGGGTGGAGGACCTGGACCGTGCCCGCACGGGCGCGGAAGCGGAGCAGTTGCGGGACCTGGCCGCCATCGGCGTCACCTGGGACGGTGACGCCGTAAGGCAGACGGCGCGCGCCCCCCTCTACGCTGAAGCGATCGCCCGCCTCCAGGACGCGGGCCTGACCTATGACTGTTTCTGCACGCGCCGCGAGATCCAGGAGGCTGCGTCGGCACCGCATGCCCCGCAGGGCGCCTACCCCGGGACCTGCCGCAACCTGGACCGCGCTGAGCTGGAGTTCAAGCGCTCCATCCGGCCCTCAGCCCTCAGGCTGCGGGCCGAGGTCGCCGAGTTCACCGTGACCGACGTCCTCCATGGCCGGTTCACCGGCCTGGTGGACGACTTTGTGCTGCGGCGCAACGATGGCGTCACGGCCTACAACCTCGCCGTGGTGGTGGATGATGCCGAGCAGGGCATCGACCAGGTGGTTCGCGGTGATGACCTGCTCCCGTCCACGCCGCGGCAGGCCTATCTCGCCTCGCTTTTAAACATTCCCATACCGGAATATGCCCATGTTCCCCTGGTGGTAAATCAAGACGGCGCGCGGCTGGCCAAGCGCGACGGTGCGGTCACGCTTGCGGACCTGGCTCACTCCGGGGTGGGGGTGGAGGAGGTCCGGGACAGGCTGCTTGCCTCCGTTGGGCTGCCGGGCGGGACGCTGGAGCAGGCGCTGCCCGCATTCTGCCCCGCCGCCCTGCCCCGGGAGCCGTGGGTCTGGGAGCCCCTGGACGTCAACAAACGTTGACGCCCCCCGCTGCGTCAACTAATGTTGACGCCATGGAGGTGGACCGGATGAAGACGCTGGTTGGATCGATGGACGGCAAAGGGCCGGCCGAGGCGCTGCATGCTGTCGCGGAGTTGCAGAGGGAAGTGAGCCGGGCCGAATCGGCCCTGGTCCGCAGTGCGCGCCAGGCCGGATTGTCCTGGGAAGCGATCGCCCTCTGCCT
Organism: Pseudarthrobacter sp. LT1; assembly: GCF_035621795.1. Taxonomy (NCBI): domain Bacteria; kingdom Bacillati; phylum Actinomycetota; class Actinomycetes; order Micrococcales; family Micrococcaceae; genus Pseudarthrobacter; species Pseudarthrobacter sp. LT1. Next base: position 4,435,702 of record NZ_CP141830.1, on the reverse strand, counting down.
GGGCGTCAGCAAGCAGGCCGTCCACCGGAAGTACGGCAAGCGGTAAGGCGGCCGCGCCTACTCCGGCGCCTTCTGCTCGAAGGGGGCCACGAATTCCTCCGCGAACCGCCGCACGCCGTCCCACTCGGTGTAGATGTAGTCGCGGCCGGTATCCGTATCGGTGCTGCCCTGGCCGCTGACGATATTCTTCATCATCATCCGTTTGAGGAACCCGTACTGGGTGTAGAGGAGGGCCCCGCCAAACAACGCCACCTTGGCGGGGTGCCAGCCGGTACTGTCCTCGAACTCAGCAACGCGTCTCTCCGCCTCTTCCGGGTCCCCATGCGCGGAGAGGCTGACGGAAAACAGGGCGGCCGGCACCTGCTCCAGGGCATCCCGGTTCCTGCGGACGAAATCCGCCACGAATCCCTCGTGCTTTCCGGCGTGGATGGAAGCACCCACGATGACGCCGTCATAGCCGCCAGGGAGGTCGTGGGCGGCATGCTTGAGGTCCAGCGTCCCGGCCTCATGGCCGCGGGCCTGCAGCACATCGGAGATGTACTCGGCGATCCGGGCCGTCTGGCCCTCGGTGGTCCCATAGGGGATCAGAATCTTTGCCATACCCACCACTCTGGCGTCCTGACAGGACCGGGCAAAGGGGCAAAAGTCCCGGCGCGGCGGCCCGGACAACCGGCGGCTAGACCCGCCCCAGCGCCTCGATGTCCTCGAGGAAATCAGCCTGCACTTCGGCGCTCACGGTAGTCCGGGTATCACCAATGGCATCGAGGTAGTCCTGGGTGGAGGGGCCCTTCCGGACTGCCTCCCGGACCGAAACATCGCCCCCCGAGGCCAGCCCGCCGTCGTCGTACACTGCTTTCTCCAGCGCCCGCTGGGAGGCGCTGCGGGCGGCATACTCAATGTCTGCCGGCGAAAAGCCCTCCGTGCGTTCCACCAGGAGCTCCACATCTACAGCGTCCACGACGGCGGCGGGAATGAAGCGCTGCCACATGGCCTCGCGTGCCTGCCGGTCCGGCAGCCCGATGGGAATGACGTAGTCGAACCGGCCGTGGCGCAGGAAGGCGGAGTCCAGGGCGCGGATGAAGTTGGTGGCGCAGACCAGGAGCCTGCCGGGCTGTTCGCGGAATGCGGGGATGATCTTCAGCAGCTCGTTGGTCACGCCCTGCAGCGGCGACGGCGGGTCCCCGGCCCGCTGGGAGGCGATCTCCTCCACCTCGTCGATGAACACCACGGCGTGCTCCAGCTCGGCGATCTCCAGGAAAGTTTCGCGGAGCGCGCCGGCCAGTCCCTGGGGATCGCCGGCCAGCCGGGAGGGGAACACTTCCACGAATGGCCATTCGAGCCGGGAGGCGATTGCCTTGGCGAAGGTGGTCTTGCCGGTCCCGGGCGGACCGAAGAGGACGACGGCGCGCGGCGGCACCACGCCGAATTCATCAGCCAGGTCCGCCTCGGCGAGCGGAAGCACCAGGCGGCGTTCGAGCAGTTCCTTTTCCTTGCGCATGCCGGCCACGTTTTCCCAGAGATCACGCGCCAGGACGCGGCCGCCGAGCTGGCCAAGGGCGCCCAGCTCCTGGCGCTGGACCGGGATGGTGCGTTCGAAGTAGCGGAGGTTCTTCTTGAGCGCGAAGCCGCGGCCCAGGAACGCCTCCACCCGGGTTTCGGATTCCGGCATCAGCGCCGAGAGCTTGTTCAGGCCGTGCGGGGCCATGCGGTTTTCGACGGCGGCCAACAGTGACGTGCCGATGCCGCGGCCGCGGTACTCGGGCAGGGTGGCCAGGAACACGATCCAGCCCTGGTCGTGGGCGGCACGTCCGACGGCGGCGCCCACCACCTGTTCGCCCTGCACGGCGACCACGGCGTGGTCCTTCTCGCAGGACGCGAGGACCTCGGACAGGGCATAGACGGGCTCGACGTTGTGGGCCTTCAGCGTCTCCCACAGGTGCAGGATGCCGTCCAGGTCAGCCGAATGGAAATCCCTGATCCGCCAGTTGGTCATGGGTTTACTCCTGTTGGTTCGTCGTTGAGCCAGCCGTGTTCGGGTCAGCGTTTGGCACCTGGAAGTGAGCTTATGCGAACCCGCCGCCCGGGAGGGTTGCGGCGGCGTTGCATGACGCCCTTTCAGAGGCCCAGCGCGTCCATGGTGTGGCGCAGGGTGTCCGCGGAGCGCCGCAGTGCCGCCAGCTCGCCGTCGTCCATGGGCGTTTCCAGGACGCGGTGCACGCCGCCGCGGCCCACCACGCTGGGCAGGGACAGGGCCACCCCGGAGATCCCGTGCAGCCCCGACAGGACCGTGGAAACCGGCAGGACGGCATTGTCGTCGCGCAGGAGCGCCTCCACGATGCGGGCGCCGGACAGGCCGATGGCGTAGTTCGTGGCCCCCTTGCCGGCGATGACCTTGTAGGCGGCCTGCACCACTTCCGTGGCAGTGTCGGCGAGGTATTCGGGCGTGAAGATCCGCTCGCCGCCTTCTGTCCACTCGCGGATGGGCACCGGGCCAATGGTGGCGCCGGACCAGAGCGGGAATTCGGTGTCGCCGTGCTCGCCCACCATGCTGGCATGGACGCTGGAGACGGAAACACCTGCCCGGCGGGCGAGCAGCCAGCGCAGCCGGGACGTATCCAGCACGGTGCCGGAGGAGAAGATCCGTTCCGGGGGCAGCCCGGAAATCCGCTGGGCCGCCACCGTCAGGACGTCGCACGGGTTGGTCACGAGCACGTAGACGGCGTCCGGTGCCCGCTCAAGCAGCGGCGGCATCAGCTGTTCAAGGATCCGCACATTGGTGCCGGCCAGGTCCAGCCGGCTCTGGCCCGGGTTCTGCTTGGCACCGGCCGTGATGACCACGACGTCGGCGCCTTCCGTGACGGCGATATCCCCGCCGCCGGAAACCGTGGCCGACGCCGCAGCGAACTGGCTGCCATGGGCAAGGTCCAGGGCTTCCGCCTCCGCCTTGGGCGCGTTGACATCGAACAAGGCGATGCTGCTGGCCGAACCACGGATCAGTGCCGCGTATGCCAGCGAGGTGCCGACGCTGCCGGCGCCCACCACGGCGAGTTTGGATCCTGGCATGGTGCCCTTCCTTCCGGAGTCGTTGAGTGTGTCTTACCCGAAGAGTAGCGTGGCCCACATCACTCAATATCCCTTTAGGAGCCACCATGCCACATCTCGGACGCCGGCTCGCAGCTGTTACTGCCGCGCTGGCAATGAGCGTCACCACGGGGGCCATCAGCCCCGCTTCGGCCGATCCCCGGCAGACAGACAAGGACCCCACGGCCACCGGCTACGGCGGCGCGGTCAGTACGGTGGACCCGGAAGCATCAGCGGCAGCCATCGAGGTCCTCCGCAAGGGCGGGAACGCGGTGGATGCGGCCGTTGCCGCGGCAGCCACCCTTGGAGTTACCGAGCCGTACAGCGCCGGGATCGGCGGCGGCGGCTATTTCGTCTACTACGACGCCAAGTCCGGGAAGGTCAGCACCATCGACGGCCGGGAAACGGCGCCGGCAGGAATCAAGCAGGATGCCTTCATCGATCCCGCTACCGGCAAGCCGTACCGGTTCACCCCGGAGCTCGTCACCAGTGGTGTCTCCGTGGGCGTTCCCGGGACGCCTGCCACCTGGGAGCGGGCACTGGAACGCTGGGGCAGCATCAGCCTGGGGGATGCACTGAAACCTGCCATCAAGGTGGCAGACCGCGGGTTCGTGGTGGATGAGACGTTCCGCAGCCAAACCGCAGACAACCAGGCGAGGTTCGAGGCCTTCACCTCCACCAAGGACCTGTACCTGCAGGGCGGCAAGCTGCCCGAAGTCGGCTCGGTCTTCCAGAACCACGACCTCGCGGACACCTACCGCCTGCTGGCCCGCAAGGGCATGAGCGCGTTCTACACCGGCCCGCTCGCCGAGGAGATCGCCAAGACGGTCCAGAACCCGCCCAAGTCCCCGGACACCAAGCTCCCCGTCCCGGTGGGTTCCATGACCACCGATGACCTGGCCGGCTACGAGGCCCTGGACCAGGACCCCACGCACGTGAACTACCGCGGCTATGACGTTTACGGCATGGCACCTTCAAGCAGCGGCGGCACAACCGTGGGGGAGTCGCTGAACATCCTGGACGTGTTCGACCTGCCGGCACTGAAGAATGACCAGCCGGCCGTGCTGCACCACTACCTGGAGGCCAGCGCCCTGGCCTTCGCGGACAGGGGAAAATACGTGGGTGACCCCGCCTTCGTGGACGTGCCCACCGAAGCGCTGACCGATCCCGTCTTCGGCAAGGAACGCGCCTGCGAGCTCGACCCCAACCACGCGGCACCCAAACCCGTGAAGCCCGGCAACGTCACCTCCTACGACGGAACGTGCCCGGCGGAACCGGCGGCGCTCGCCGATGAGAAGGACACGGAGAACATCTCCACCACCAACATGACCGTTTCGGACAAGTGGGGCAACGTGGTGGAGTACACGCTGACCATCGAACAGACCGGTGGCTCCGGCATGGTTGTACCCGGCCGCGGGTTCCTGCTCAACAACGAGCTCACCGATTTCTCCACGGTTTACAGCGCCGAGGACCCCAACCGGATTGAGCCGGGCAAGCGGCCGCGGTCGTCCATGTCGCCCACCATCCTGCTGGAGGACGGCAAGCCGTTCCTGGCACTGGGCTCCCCGGGCGGCTCCACCATCATCACCACCGTCCTGCAGACGATCGTCAACCGCATTGACCTGGGCATGAGCATCCCGGATGCCATTGCGGCCCCCCGGGCTTCCCAGCGGAACACCGAGAAGGTGACCGCAGAGCCGGCGTTCATCGACAAGTACGGGCCGGCCCTGACATCCCGGTTCGGCCACATCCTGACGCCGTCGGGTGACTCCTTCACGTCCGCCTCGGAGATCGGGGCCGCCACCGCCATCGAGTTCCTCGACGACGGACGGACCCTGGCCGCAGCCGAGCCGGTCAGGCGCGGCGGCGGATCGGCCATGGTGGTCAAGCCGTCCAAGTGACGGGCTGAGGCACCTTTAAACCCCGACGGCGGCACTTGGGTTCCGGAATTCCAGAACCCAGGTGCCGCCGTCGGACGTTTAAGGCAGTTACTTCTTGAAGGTGTCAGCCGCCGCGTTGGCGACTACCGGGGACGTCCCGGTGAAGCCTTCGCGGGTTTCGGCGATTTGGCGGATGCGGTGGCGGCAGGCGTACCAGCCGATGACCATGAGTACAGACGCGATGGCGGTGACGAGCATGGTCAGGGGTGAGTCGATGAAGACCATGATGAGGACGCCGACGAGGAAGACCAGCGACAGGTAGCCGGTGTAGGGGGCGCCGAACATTCGGAAGGAGGGGCGTTCGACCCAGCCCTTGTCGGCCCAGCGCTTGAGCTGGATCTGGCAGAGCACGATGGTGGCCCAGGTCATGATGATGCCCACGGAGGCGATGTTCAGCACGATCTCGAAGGCGTCGGCCGGGACGAGGTAGTTCAGCGGGACACCGAGGAGGGAGACGACGGCGGTGATGGCGATGCCGCCGTAGGGGACGCCTGCTTTGTTCATGCGGGAAGCGAACTTAGGGGCCGAACCGTTCACGGACATGGAGCGCAGGATCCGGCCGGTGGAGTAGAGCCCTGCGTTCAGCGAGGACAGGGCGGCGGTGAGGACGACGAGGTTCATGATCACGTCCACGCCCTGGACGCCGATGGAGCCGAAGAACGTCACGAAGGGGCTGACGCCCTTCTGGTAGGAGGTGAAGGGCAGCAGCAGGGCCAGCAGGATCACGGAGCCGACGTAGAACACGGCGATGCGGAAGACCACGGAGTTGATGGCCTTGGGCATGATCTTTTCGGGGTTTTCGGTTTCGCCGGCGGCGGTGCCGACCAGTTCGATGGAGGCGTAGGCGAACAGGACGCCCTGCATGAGGATGATCATGGGCAGCAGGCCGTTGGGGAAGATCCCGCCGTTATCGGACAGGAGGCTGATGCCGACCTGCTGGCCGTCCACGGGGGTGCCGAAGATGACGAAGTAGGTGCCGATGATGAGGAACGCGACGAGGGCGGCGACCTTGATCAGGGCGAACCAGAATTCCATTTCGCCGAAGACCTTCACGGAGACCAGGTTCAGGGCCAGGACGACGACGAGGGCGGTCAGTGCCCAGGCCCACTGCGGGACGTCGGCCATCCAGGGGATGTAGTTGCCGAAGAAGTGCATGTAGAGGGCGGCGGCGGTGATGTCCACGATGGTGGTGGTGGCCCAGTTGATCCAGTAGAACCAGCCGGAGACGAACGCGGCCTTTTCGCCGAAGAACTCACGGGCGTAGGAAACGAACGAACCCGAGGAAGGCCGGTGCAGGACCAGTTCGCCCAAGGCGCGCAGGATCAGGAACGCGAAGAACCCGCACACCGCGTACGCGATAACCAGGGACGGTCCGGCCGCGTTCAACCGGCCGCCGGCGCCCAGGAACAGGCCGGTACCGATCGCACCGCCGATCGCGATCATCTGGATCTGCCGCGGCTTGAGGTTCTTGTGGTAACCCTTGTCCTCCGCGTGCAGGGAGGTCTCGGACGCATGCGCGTGACCACCATCAATCAAGTGGTCTGGAAGGGGAGTATTTGTCATGGGGGTGTCCTTTGGGGGAGGTGGGGACTACTTGCTGAGGTTGGCCAGGCGTTCGGGGCTCAGGAGTTCCTGGAGCTGGGCGTCGGTGAGAAGTCCGTGTTCGAGGACGAGCTCGGCCACGCCCTTGCCGGTGGCAAGTGCTTCCTGCGCGATGGCGGTGGCAGTGGCGTAACCGAGGTGGGGATTCAATGCGGTGACCAGGCCGATGGACTGCTCCACGGTGCGGCGCAGGTGGTCGGTGTTGGCGGTGATTCCACGGATGCAGCGCGCCGTAAGGGTGCGGCAGGCTGCCTCGAGGTGGGAAATGCTCTTGTGGAGGCTGTGGACAATGATCGGTTCGAAGGCGTTGAGCTGCAGCTGTCCGGCCTCGGCGGCCATGGTGATGGTGACGTCGTTGCCGATCACCTCGTAGGCCACCTGGGAGACCACCTCCGGGATGACCGGGTTGATCTTGCCGGGCATGATGGAGGACCCGGACTGCACGGCCGGCAGGTTGATTTCGCCGAAGCCGGCACGCGGGCCGGAGGAGAGCAGGCGCAGGTCGTTGCAGATCTTGGACAGCTTGACGGCCACGCGCTTGAGCACGCCGGACAGGTGCACGAAGGCGCCCACGTCCTGGGTGGCTTCAATGAGGTCCACGGCGGTCACCAGCGGCAGCCCGGTAATCTCCGCCAAGTGCCGGCAGGCTGTTGCGGCGTAGCCGGCAGGGGCGTTCAGGCCCGTGCCGATGGCGGTGGCGCCGAGATTGATCTCGTGGATCAGCAGCTCGGCCTCCGCCAGGCGCAGCCGGTCTTCGCCGATGGTCACGGCGTAGCTGCCGAACTCTTGGCCGAGGGTCATGGGCACGGCGTCCTGGAGCTGGGTGCGGCCCATCTTCACCACGGTGCGGAATTCCAGGGCCTTGGCAGCGCAGGCGTCCTCGAGTTCTTCGAGTGCTGCCAGCAGTTCCCGGGCGGCGAAGATGGTGCCGAGCTTCACGGCCGTGGGGTACACGTCGTTGGTGGACTGGCTGAGGTTGACGTGGTCGTTGGGGTGCAGCCGCGCGTAGTCGCCCTTGGGGTGTCCCAGGATTTCCAGCGCCCGGTTGGCGATGACCTCGTTGGCGTTCATGTTCGACGACGTCCCGGCACCGCCTTGGACGACGTCCACCACGAACTGGTCGGCCAGGCGGCCGGCCATGACGTCCTGGCATGCCTGCTCGATGGCGTCGGCGCGTTCGGCGTCCAGCAGGCCAAGCTCGCGGTTGGTGCGGGCGGCGGCCAGTTTCACGGCGGCAAGCCCGCGGACCAGGGGCATGTTGGAGGACAGCTTCTGGCCGGTGATGGGAAAGTTCTCCACGGCGCGGAGCGTGTGAACGCCCCAGTAGGCGTGCACTGGCACGTCCCGGTCCCCGAGGAGGTCGTGCTCGGACCGGACCTGTGCGGGTGCGGCGGTTTCGATGGTTGTCATGGTGTCCTTACAGGGCTTCGTTGACGGGTGCGGACAGGTGATTCAGGAAGTCGGTGGCCAGCAGCCGGCCCACCTCGTGGCCGCCGCCCAGCACCGGGGCCGTGGCGATGCCGGCGAGCGGCTCCGTATCCACGCCCAGCGCCTCGAGCAGGCGGACGGTGGCGGGCATCCGGGCGCGGTCGCCGCCGTCGGAAATCTTGACGGCCACGGCGCTGCCGTCGGGCAGGCCTACCAGCTGCACGCCTTCAAAGCCGTCCTTGGCCACGGCACCGGGCAGCAGACGCATCAGCCCGGTGACGTCCCGGCCGTCGCCCGCCACCATCCCGGGGTGCTGCTGCATGGCGAGGCCGACGGCGGCTTCGGGGCTGCCGTCGTCGTCCGCGGCGGCCTGGGCGATCCGGCCGAAGGCGCGGGCCATGCCGCGCAGCGTGAGGGCGAACAAGGGAGTGCCGCAGCCGTCCGTGCTGACGGCGGCCGGCTCCTCGCCGGTGAGGTCGGTGACGGTCCGGGCCGCCAGCTGCTGCAGCGGGTGGGAGGGATCGAGGTAACCCTGGACGGGCCACCCGTTGATCACGCAGGTGGCCACCATGGCGGCGTGCTTTCCGGAGCAGTTCTGGGTGACTTGGGTAGCGCTGCCGCCGGTGCGGAGCCAGTCTTCCCGCTCGGTCGTGCCGTAGGGCAGATCGGTGCTGTTCTCCAAGTCCGTGGGGGCGAGCCCGTGCAGTTCGAGGATGCGCAGCGCGCCGTCGCGGTGCGCTGCCGCACCTGAATGGCTTGCCGCGGCCAGTGCCAGGAGGTCGGCGGGAAGTTCAAGGCCGGCGCGGACCATGGCCACTGCCTGGAGGGGCTTGAGCGCTGACCGGGGGTAGAACGGTGCCAGGTGGTCCCCTGCCGATGCCGCCACTGAGCCGTCAGCCGCGAGCGCAAGCGCGGAGCCGTAGTGGACACTCTCCACGAGGCCGTCACGGATGGCGGCGACCAGTGGGGTGTGCTGCGGCAGGGACAACCCCGCCGGGGCAGCAGTGTGGGCAGCAGAAAACACGGGGGATGGCATGGGGTCCTTGAAAGGTTGGTTGGATCTTGTTAGCTGTTGAGGATGGAGTCCAGGGCCACGCCCACGGCTTCCAGGTGGTGGGCCATGGCAGCGCGGGCCTCCTCCGCGGAACCGGTCTCGATGGCGGCAAGGATCTGCTGGTGTTCAATATCGGAGGCATGCTGGCGGTCCGCCACCATGTTCAGCGTCTCGGATTGATGCGCCAGCGCGTCCCGAATGTCAGCCACGACGCTTGCGAACACTTTGTTGCCGCTGGCACGGGCGATGGTGGCGTGGAAGGTGGAGTCCATGGCTACCCAGGATTCGGGATCCGTTTCGGTGGCCATGGCACCCATGATGTGGCGGAGGGTGTCCAGTTCCTCCTCCGTTCGACGCTCTGCGGCAAGTCCGGCGGCGGGAATTTCGATGTGGGGGCGGGCTTCGGTAAGGTCACGGGCGGAGTACTGGCCCAAGGTGAGGTCGTTGGCCACCTTGCTGGCAATGACAAAGGTGCCCTTGCCGGTCCGGGTTACCGTCAGGCCCAGGGCGGTGCAGGAGCGGAGGGCTTCCCGGATCACCGAGCGGCTTACTCCGTACTGCTGCGAAAGGGTGGCCTCCGAGCTGAGTTTGCTCCCCACCGGGATGCTGCCCGATTCGATGTCCTGGCGGATGGCGTTGAACACCGCCTCGGCAGCGCTCAGCCGGGCAAGGGGACGGAACGATGCAGGCTGTCCTGCTGTCCGGCTGTCTGACAGGTTCACGCCTTAAATATGGCACTGGTCACAGTTGCTGTCAAACCCTCCTATGAATTCGGGGCATTGTCCTGCCGCTGGTTGGCCGTGCGCCGCCGTTGCTGCCGCCGTCGTGAACGGACATGCCAGGCGATGAGTGCCGCCACTGCCACTAAGGCGATCACGACGGCGAGGTCCCGGCCCACTGCCTGGGCCACGGTCTCGTAGGAGTTGCCTGCGAGGAAGCCCAGCAGGACGAAGCCGACGCCCCAGGCCACGCCGCCCGCAGCGTTGTAGGCGATGAAGCGGCCGTAGGGCATCCGGGACGTGCCGGCCAGGGCGGGCATGACGGCGCGGAAGAAGGCGGTGAAGCGGCCCAGGAACACGGCGGACCCGCCTCTGCGCCGGAGGAAGTCCTGCGCGTTTTCCAGCCTGCCGGAGTGGCGGGCCAGCAGCCTTGTCTTCATGAGCCGGGCGCCCAGGTGCTTGCCCACCTCGTATCCCACGCTGTCGCCAATGACGGCCGCGGCCACCACCAAGGCCATCATGGTGCCCAGCTGCACTTCGCCCCGGCTGGCCACCACTCCGCCGAGGACGGCAGCGGTTTCGCCGGGGATGACGAAGCCTACGAACAAGGCGTCCTCCGCGAACACCAGGCAAAAGACGGCGATGTACGCCACGAGCGGGCTGACGTTCAGGAGTCCGTCAATGAAGCCCGTCATGGCAGTGGATCAGGCTCGGGGCGCCGGGACGGGGCCGAGCTTCGCCAGGAAGGGTATGCGGGCCAGCAGCGCCAGGCCGAACCGGTTCCACAAGCCCGTCAGGAACGCCGCACCGGTTGCTGCGGTGAGGAAGGACGCCGTGACATCAGTTGGATAGTGCACGCCGAGGTAGACGCGGGAGAATGCGACGGCAACCGCCACGACGATCCCGAGTATGGCCGCGGGCCGCTGCCACTTGGTGCCGCGGGCCAGCAGGAAGACGGCGATGGCCAGCGCGGAGGCCAGTGCCACATGTCCGCTCGGGAAGCTGTCCGTTCCCGGTTCGGGGATCAGCGGGTTGAACAGGGCGGTGGAGTCCGGCCGGTGCCTGGCCACGAGTACTTTGAACAGTTCGCTGCTGACCCAGCCGCCGGCCGCCACTAAGCCCGTGGCCACCGCATTCACGGGGCTGCGGCGTACCAGCAGCAGGTACAGGCACAGGGCGGCGATCATCAGCACGCCGCCTGCCGGGCTGAACACCACATTGATGAACATGGCCACACCCGTCAGCGGCGCCGTGTGATCATGGCTCAGCTCGGCATCCACGGACATATCTGCGGATGTCAGCGCGGGAATAAACCGCAGCGCCAGGCCGGCAGCCACGATCAGGACAGCCGCCGTGACCGGCACGGCAATCCAGTGCCGGAGCTGGGGGAGGGCCGCCATACGTACGGCCGCAGCCTCTGCTGGGGATGCCGCCTCGGGGGAACGGTTGGTGTGGGACGTCAAGGTTCAGCCTGGTTCTTTCGCCGGTCAGGGTACCTACGAGTATGCCCACGTGCTTCTGAAAAATCCCTGACAGTCCGGCTCTCGGTTCTCACCGAAGCGGTCCGCCATGGTCAGCAGGGCCTCCACGTTTTGCCGCCGGGCGCGTAGCAGCGCGGCCCGGTGTACTTGGTGGAGGGTGCAGGCGGAACGTACGTTTGCGGGGCTGGCGCAACGTATGGTGCCGGGTTTGGTGCTGGCACGGGCAGATTGCGTAGACGTTCTGCCTCAGCTGCCGCTTTCCGGGCTGCTTCATCGGCTTCAGCTTTTGCTGCAGCCGCGGCCGCAGCAGCCTCGTCTGCTGCCTTCTTCTCTGCCGCAGCCCGTTCCTCTGCTGCTTTGCGTTCGGCAGCGGCCCTGGTTTCAGCCGCCACACGCTCCTCCTCGGCTTTCTTCTCTTCCGCGGCCAAGGTGGCTTTCAGGGCCTTCGTATCTTCCGCCTTCGTTTCTGCGGCGGTAATTTTCTTATCCAGATTTGATACGTGCTTGGCCAACACGGCAGTTGAAAGCCCTGCCCACAGAAGGGCGCGCTCCGTTGCTTTGTCCCCGTTGAGGACCTTTCGCAGTGCCTTCGCCGTGGCCACCTTGGCTGCGAGTACGCCTGCGGCCGTACCCGCCGCGGCAGATGTTGTTGCTGGTGAAGCCGCGGTGGCGGTTTCCAGCCCCTTCGTTGTGTCAGCCAACTGAGCCGGAAGGGTACAGCCAATGCTCTCGGAGAAGAGCCCGGCCTTAGCCGCTCTGGCCTCTTCGTATGCGGCTGTTACAGGCGGGAGGAATTTTCTGTTGCCGCCGTACTCGACCGGGATCCCCAGTCCCTGCTGCGCAATTTTGGCATTGACCAGGGACCCGTCGGCTGTGAAGACTCCTGCGAGAGTCCTGCCGTACTTGTCGTGGCGCTCGGCGTCGAACTCGAGTCTGACCTGGGTTCCCTTCGGGAGCAGGCCCTCAAGGTACTTTGAGGCCTCCGGTCCGAGGCATTCGACGGGTTGGTTTGGATCCTTGGTTTCAGGGGTGTCAATATTCAGCAACCGAATGGTGTGATCGCCATTGTTGATGGAAACCACCACCGTATCCCCGTCGACCACGCGCACCACGGTGCCGGTACCAGCGTTGGCAGCTGCACCCGCAGCGAATGATCCTGCGACCAGGCCAGTGGCCGCCAGCGATGCAATTATCAGTTTCTTCATGCCAAGTTCCCCCAGTTTCAGGAAACGAGGCCGATCGAATGCTCTACCTCGGAGAATCCTGAGTGTTTACTCCACTAATGCTGGAGATGGAGAAGCAAGGACTCATCAAGAGAGGCTCAAGGAACGCGCAGTTTTTTTGAGCGGCAGAGCGCGCTACAGGTGCTGGATGCCCGCCCGCTGCATCGCATCACGGTAGATTTCGACGCTCTTGGCGAGAAGCTCTTCCTGCTTGGCCTCGGAAACAGCAAAGGCCCTGCCGCCGAGGGCGGAGGCCTTGTAGATTTTGATGCCGCTGTTCTTCAGCGATGAGTGATAGGTCTTCTCAAAGAGCGTCAGGAACGTGGACGCGTCCGTGCCGTGCGCGATGATGGCCGAAACACGGGAATTGATCTTCAGGAACTGGCGGAACGGGCGGAGCCCATCGGTCTTTTCCTGGACACTCAGCGCAGAGGGGCTGACGCTCTCACGCACCCAGGGGTATGCATTCCAGGGCATGACGTAGCGGGGGTCCAGCTCGGCCAGCTCATAGATCTGCGTGGCGCGACGGGCAGCTTCGTCGTCGTTGTTGTGGGAGACAAATCCGGACTCGGTCCCTTTGCCGGGGCTGGCCTGGAGGCTGATGATCCTGCATTCGTCCTCGTCGTGGACGGGGTCGATATAGGGGACAGTGGAACCAGGCTTTTTTTCCATCAGCTCATCGCAAAGTTGGGTTACCTTCGCGATATTCGGTTCCTGTAGCAGGGCCTTTTTTTCGTCCCAATCAATCGTCACGATTTCTCCCTTGGCAGCGAGGCGTCCAGAATCAGGCGTCCTATGTCACTCTACGCTTCCCCGGGAAAGGGTGGGCACACCGAATTTCGCACTTCCCTTTCCGGGGCCGGGCAGCGGGCGTGGGCTGGTTACTGCCGCCCACGCAGGTGTTGGTTTTGAAGTTCGTCGAACTGCTCGTCGGTGAGTTCGTCGAAGGCGCCTGCTTCCCTCTTGTCGCTGCGTGAGAAGCGGATGAACATGAGGATGATCAACGGCAGGTCCAGTACCTCGCAGATGAACCACAGTAAATTTCCCGCGAACTGCTGGTCCTGGAGAGCGTCCCGGAACCACCATTGAGGATTGGGAACGGACATCACGTGATCGAGCACCTGGCCGTTGAGGCTCAGCAGGATGCCGGGGACCGCGTCGATCAGCAACTCGATGAACACGAACATGAATTCAAGGGTCAGGTAGGCGCTGGAGCGCTGGAAGTCGGACTCTTCGATGATCGGCAGTGCCATCAGCATGCCCAGCAGCGGTACGCCAACCATGAGGAGGGCGCCTGCCAGGGGGTCGGTCCGCAGCGTGAAGAAGGCCGGCGTGAGGAACGTGGAGAAGAGGGCCAGGCCCAGCAGGGGTGCGCCAAATGAATTGCTGACGAACCGTACGGCCCTGCTGGACAGGACCTTGTCCAAGCCTGCTGTGCCCTTGGGCGGCAGTGCTGCCCGCGCCAGGGTTAGGGGTTTGCCCAGGCCGATCAGCAGCGGGACGACAAAGAGCAGCAAGGATATTTTGATGGTGAAGGCCCACCGTTGCTGCCCCCCGTAAACCCCGGTGAATCCACAGGTGAGGACAATGAATGAGCCCAGGCCCAGGACGTAAAACGCCACCGCCCGCCAAACCTGCCAGCTCCGGCCCCGGCGCGCGGCTGACCGCATTCCCCACCCGTACAGAACGCCGGCCACGGCGGCGAAAGCCGCGGCGGCCCAGTCGAACTGCCAGGAAGAAACAAGGATCTCAAGGGGTGGCACGCGCCAAGGCTAGCCGCCGTTCCTGAGAGCTGCATGACCGTGCGCTTCCTGCAGGTGGGGTGCCGGGGAGCGGTGGTGCTGTGGAGTGGTAGGTGTGGCCGGTTGGGGTGGTGGTTGCCACGGTGTGGCGTGGGCCGGGGATGGTTTGTGCGGCCCATCCTGGGGTTTCTTTGGTGTGGTTGCAGGCTTCGCAGAGGCCTTGGCCGTTTCCGGCGGTGGTGGGTCCGCGGTGGTGCCAGGCGGTGACATGGTCGTGGTGCCTGATGGGGGCGTCGCAGTAGGGGGTCCGGCAGGTGTTGTCCCGGATTTGAAGGAAGCGTTTCAGTGCTGCCGGGAAGAGCCGGGCTGTGGAGTCCATCGCCACCAGCTCACCGGTGCCGGGGGCGGTGTGGAGCCGTCGGACCCAGAGGTTGAGGTCGTTGTCACCGGGAGCTGTGAGGGCGATGTTTCGTGCCTGTTCGGCGGGGATGGTGCCGTAGCCGGGCAGCCGTGCGGGTTCGGTGTCGGCGTGGAGGAGGGTGCGGTCGGTCATGACGAGCTGGATCTGAACCCCGCTGATTCCGCCGGGGGTGCCGGTGACGCGTTCGACGAGGGTGTCCGCCATGACCTGTCCCCGGGACCGGTCATCACCGCCGCTTCGGGCGGTGTCGGCGTCCCGGCATAATGCGGCGTAGGCGGCGACGCCCTGGGCGGCGGGGAGCAGCGCGGTCAGGTAGGTCATGGTGTCCGGGGCCGGGCGCAGGCTCACGCACCGCCCGGCCACGGCCCGGCTGGCGCGCTTCGCGACCGAGGCGGGGTCCCGCCGGTACGCGGCGGCGCGGACCGCGGCGGTAATGGCCTTGTCTCCCAGGCCGTCCAGGGCTCCGGTGTCGGCGGCGAGTTCTTCATCCACCGCGGCCCGGTCTTGGGCCGACAGGCAGATGGTGTCCTTCACGATCAGGGTGGCCCGCCACTCATTCAAGAGGCCGGCCCGGAACGCCTCGAACGTGTGCGGCATGCCGGTCAGGGCCTTGGCCAGGCCCAGCAGCCGGGAACCCCTCGCCGGTGGTTCACGCCGGGCCAACGCGATCTGCGCCGCGACCCCGGCGCCCTGCCCGTCGGCTGGGACCCCGGCAACTGCCTGCTCCCGCCGCTGGGATAAATCAAACGCAACAGCGGTATCAGCCTGCCGGGCACCCGCCAGCGACTTCAGGTCCTCCAACCCACGGATCTGATCGATCATTTCCGCACCATCCGCAGGGACCGGAACGCGCGCGAGCAGGATCAGGACATCCCCTATGGAAGGTGCGGCGGGCGGGTATGGCGTGGCACCAACAGCGGAAGGTTCGGCGCACCGCACCCCCTGCTGTACTGACGCCGATTCCAAAACCGCTTCCATGACCAAAGTCTTCCACCGGGGTGTGACAATCCCGGCCACCCAAAGTCCCTATGTGGAAAACGCAAACGCAGCAACGGCCCGGGCCATACTGTTCAATGAATTATGCAGTTCACCAGGAAGGGCCTGAAGGTCGAAGGCTTCGCCGGATTCCGGCCTATCCGAAACCTCGAAACCATGAGGATTCCGCAGGGCACAGGCCTCTTCGCCGTCATTGCGCCGGAAGATTTCCAGGCGCGCTTTCTCACGAAAAGCACCGCCGGAGTCTTCAAGAAGAAGGACCCTTCCCTCCCCGAAGCCGTGTTGGCCACCGAATGGGTGGACGCCGCGGTCGTTCTCTACGTGGGAAAGGCCGGACCCGGAAGCAAGGGTAACCGGGGGCTTAGGCGCCAGATCCAGGAGTTCGTTGACTTTGGGCAAGGAAAGCCGCCCGGCCACTGGGACGGGCGGCTTATCTGGCAGCTCGCCGACGCGGGATCACTGGCCGTTGCGTGGAAGGAACTTCCGGCCGGCCAGCTGAGCAGCACGGAAGCGGGTTACCACGCTGCCTTCGTGGAGGAATATGGCCGGTTGCCGTTCGCCAACCTGGTGCAGGCACGCACCAAGGCGGGTGCCTGACGCGGCAGCACGTCCGCTAGGCAGGGCCCCGCAACCGCTCCATCTCGCGGCGGTCCTTCTTGGTGGGCCGTCCGGCGCCCCGGTCGCGCTGCGGCAACCCAAGCGCCGGAAGGACGGGCCGCGGGGGAGTGTGGTCGGTGAAGCAGTGCGACGCAGCCTCGGCCCCCACGCGTTTGGCAATGAGCCGCCGCACCTCAAGGATGCGCTCGTACCCTGGCATGCGGACCGTGACGGTATCACCGGTCACCAGCGTTGCCGAAGCCTTGGAGGGGTTGCCGTTCAGCCGGACATGCCCTGCGCGGCAGGCTGCAGTGGCGGCAGACCGGGTCTTGTAGGCGCGGACGGCCCACAGCCACGCATCGATTCGGACACTGGCGGGAGCGGATGGGAGGCTGGTCATGATTGGCACCGAGTATAGCCCCGCAGGCGTCACCCCATGCCGCTCTTCATGCAAAACTGTGAAGACCCGCCAGGAAGAGAGCACCGTGGAGCCCCACAGCCCGTACCAGCACGACTATGTCCTTTCCCGGCAAGGCTCCATGCAGAAGCCGCCATTGCCGGGCTGGGCCCGGGCCTTCCGCACAACCCTGCTGGTCCTGGCCGGCATCCTGCTCCTGCTCCTGTTGCTTCTGCTGACGATGGCCACATCGAGGGTCGGAGGCGATCTGTACCATGACAGCACTGTGGCCTTCCTGCAGGGGATCGTCTGGATTGGGTTGGCACTTCCCGCTCTGGGCCTTCCCTACGTGATTGCCAGCATCATCTACGGGGCGCTTTGGATGAGTACATTGCGCGGCAGGGGTTACCGCGGGTACCCGGCCACTTCGTGGATGCTTGTGGCCGGCCCCGCTGTTGTCGGGTTGTCCATCCTGGCCCTGGTGGTGCTCGTCATGCTGCCGGCAAGCATGTTGTGAAGACCGCCTTCATTCCACCGTCACGTTGACCCGCTGCACCACGTTGTTGCCCATTCCCTGGTAGTTCCAGTTCTGCTCCAGCGGCTGGGTGGCACCGGTAATGTCCGTGGCGCGGCAGGCCAGGACGTGTTCGCCCGGGTCCGCGACCCAGGGCAGGCTCCACCTCCGCCACGCGAAACCACCTGCAGGCTTATCCAGGTGGGCTGGCAACCAGGTGCCGTCAATCCCCACCTCGACAGCGGTCACGGCACCTTCCCCGGACCATGCCCGGCCCTCCAGCATCACCGGGCCCGCACGGAGGAAACGCCGCCGGGTGAAGAAGTCCGGGACACCGGGCGGGACCATCAACGAACGCACCCTGATCCGCGAAACCGGGCTCCCGCCGTCGTCCGCGGAGCTCTGGTAGCGGTAGGCAACCTGTTGCTGGAACCCGGTGAACGGCGCCCTGGCCACCTCGATGGACTCCAGCCACTTGACGCTGGCCATCCCGTACCAGCCCGGGACCACCAGCCGCAGCGGGTAACCATGCTGCGGCGGCAGAACGGCTCCGTTCATTTTGTAGGCAAGGACGACGTCGGGACGCAGGGCCTCGCGAATCGGCAGGCTGCGTGCGTAGCGCTGGGGGACGCCGCCCTGCACCCCGGCATCGGCCCCGGTGAACACCACCTCCGCCGCGTCCGGCAGCACACCGGCCTTGCCCAGGAGATAGGCAAGCGGCACACCGGTCCACTGTGCGGTCCCCACCGCCTCCAGGACCCAGGGTTGGCTGAGGGGCCGCGGCTCCAGGAGCGACCTGCCATTGCCCGCGCACTCAAGGGTGACGGGCACAGTGATGGCCGGGTCGCGGCGAAGCGCGGCCATGCTCAGCTCAAGGGCACGTTCCACCGCACCGCCGATCCGCAGGTGCCAGGAGGAAACGTCCAGGTCGGGAATGTCGAAGTGCGTGAGGACGTAATGGAGTCCGGGCGGCGTGACCTCGCGGCGCAGTGCCTCCAGCGGCATGGAATGGTTGCGGGCGGCGAGCTGCAGTTCCTCCTGGGTGAGCGGGCCGGAGGAAGGCTCTGCAGCCGGCGCCGGAGCGTGTGCCGGCTCCTGCCGGGTGGACTGTTGGTTGCTGGGATTCATGGCGGTGCGATTCTGCTCGGCGGACTAAAGGCCCCCCGCCACAGGTCTACGCCGGGCCAACCCGCCCGTCAATGAAATTAACCGGGCTACAGCACCGGCCGGGTCAGGAACTCGGCCAGGCTGATGGGGTCCTGCCCGGTCAGTCCATGCACATCCGGCGAAAGCCCTGCCATCTCGCCCGCCGCCATCGCCGTATAGGTGCTGACCCACGCGTCCAGCTGCCACTGCGGGGCGCCGTAGGAAGCCCGGGACGCGTAGGCTTCCTCCACCGTCTCCGGCTGGTAGCGCACCGTCCGCCCCGTGCCGGCGCTCAGCACCTCGGCGGCCTGCGCCATGCTCAGTTCCTCCGGGCCGGTCAGGTGGTAGGTCTTGCCCTTGTGGATGGCAGGATCCCGCAGCACGGCGTGGGCGCTGCGGGCAACGTCCTCCCGGGCTACCCCGGAGAAAACGCCATCCCCGGCAGGACCCCGGATCACGCCGTCGTCGCCGGTCATCAACGGCAGGAAGTCGAGGTAAAAGTTGTCGCGCAGGAAGGTGTACGCCATCCCGGACGCCTTGATCCGCTCCTCCGTGGCGTAGTGGTCCCTGGCCAGGGTGAAGGTGGCATCCGGTGCCGCCCCGTAGAAGGAGGTGTACACCACGTGCTCCACCTCGGCAGCCGCAGCAGCGTCCACGAATGCGTAGTGCTGCTGCAGCCGGTCTTCGGCCTCGGCGGCGGACACCATGAACAGGACTTTCGCGCCGTCCAGCGCCTGGCGGGAGGCGGCGCCGTCCCCGTAGGAACACACCACCGGATGCGCATCATCCAGCTGCGGGGCCCGTGCGGCGTCGCGCACCAGCAGGCGCTGGGCGAAACCGGACGCGGCAAGTTGCCGTGCCACCATTCCGCCCAGGCCTCCGGTGGATCCGGTGACAGCGAGGTCCGGCAGGTCCGGCAGTTCCGTCGGGGACGCCACTTAGGCTTCCCGGGTGGCCGGCGACTTGGTCTGTGCGGGGTCGCGTTCGGCGAGGCCACCGACGGCGTCGTCGATCCGCTTGAGGACCTCCGCCTCCAGCTTCACGCCGGCCGCGCCCACGCTGTCGGCAATCTGCTCGGGACGGGAGGCGCCCACGATGGCGGACGCCACGTTGGGGTTCTGCAGCACCCATGCCACAGCGAGCTGCGGCATGGTGAGCCCGGCTTCCTGGGCAATCGGCTTCAGTTCCTGCACGGCTGCCAGGACGTCGTCGCGCATCCACCGCTGGATCATTTTGGCGCCGCCCTTTTCATCCGTGGCGCGGCTGCCTTCGGGGGCGGGCTGGCCGGGCAAATACTTGCCGCTGAGGACACCCTGGGCCATGGGCGACCAGACAATCTGGGACACGCCCAGCTCTTCCGACGCCGGGACCACCTCGGCCTCGATCACGCGCCAGAGCATGGAGTACTGCGGCTGGTTGGAGATGAGCTGGAAGCCCAGTTCCCTGGACAGCCTGTGGCCCTCGCGGAGCTGTTCCGCGGTCCATTCACTCACGCCGATGTACAGCGCCTTGCCCTGCCGGACGATGTCCGCGAACGCCTGCATGGTTTCTTCCAGCGGTGTTTCGAAGTCGTAGCGGTGGGCCTGGTAGAGGTCCACGTAGTCGGTCTGCAGCCGGCGCAGCGAACCGTTGATGGATTCCATGATGTGCTTGCGGGACAGGCCAAGATCGTTCTTGCCCTTGGGGCCGGTGGGGCCAAAAACCTTGGTGAATATTTCCAGGGACTCGCGGCGCTCATCCTTCAGGGCCTGGCCCAGGACGGTTTCCGCGGCCGTGTTGGCGTAGACGTCCGCCGTGTCGAAGGTGCTGATGCCGGCATCGAGGGCCGCGCGCACGCACTGGGTTGCGACGTCGTTTTCCACCTGGGAGCCGTGGGTCAGCCAGTTGCCGAACGTAATTTCCGAGACTTTGAAGCCGCTGTTTCCGAGGTATCTGAATTCCATGTGTTCACGCTAACCCACATGGTTGCCCGAGGTAAGGGCTTAGCCATTCTCCTTGGCCTGCTCCTTGAGCACCTGCTGCGGGCCGGCCAGGGAAACGAGGGACCCGGTGTCCAGCGGCGGCATCGGATGCAGCGGCTGGGGCTTCTTGAAGGACCGCGGCATCTCGTGCGGCGGCCGGTGGTTGTGCAGGGCGGATTCCACCAGCGGTGCTACCTCGGAGACCTTGTCCGCAGGCACGGCCGGATCCGGAAGATCCCGCACGGACAGTTTGATTTCCGGCGCAGCCGCGCGCGCCCTGGCCTGGGCGCGCTTGTCAGCCTCCGCCACAGCGGAGGCCCAGTCTTCGGCGAGGACCTGCGGTTCAGGGCGGGCTGCGGCAAGTTTCGGGTGGCGTACGACGGCGGTGCGCAGCGAGTCTTTCAGGCGGCCCGGCTTCAGCGCGGCGGCACGTTCCCGGAACGTCATCCGGGGGCGGACCTGCTGGGCGGGTGTGCCGGCGAAGCCGGCGGAATCCCGTTTGCCTGGCGCCCGCCCGAGCAGGGTCATCAGCACGACGGCCGTGAGGCGCCCCAAACCCGCGAGGACCAGGGTAATAACCCCGAGCAGGAAGAGGACCAGGAACATCAGGAGAGCCACGCCCATCGTGGCCAGGAAGGTCAGGTTGAGGACGAGGGTGTCCGGGTTCTCCACGTCTTCTCCTCTCTGGCCAACATCCTGGGCCCGCGTCCGGCGCACAGGGCCGGGCGCAAAGCTCCTTCTCCACCATACGGATTTTTGTCCGGCCATGCCCGGGTGGGCAGGGCCCGGTGCCAGGTTGTAGCGAAGCTGTTACCCGATATGACAGCATCACCGGGTGACCGCATCAATAGATTCCGCAAACTGCATATGTCTGTCCGGAGATCCCTACGCGGCGTGCTGTGGCCGGTTCCATTCCGGCCGGGCGGAGGCCGCAACGGCGGAACAGCTGATGCGGTCCCGGTACAGCGCCTTTGCCCTTCTGGACGAGGCCTACCTGCTGCGAACGCACCATCCGTCCACCGCGCCGGCAGCCCTGGACCTGGACCCTGCCATGGAATGGCGCCGCCTGGACATCGTAGCCACCGGCAACGGCGGCCCCTTCGACACGGAAGGGACCGTGGAATTCAAGGCGTTCTACCGGCACGGCAAGGAGCGCGGCGTCCTTCATGAGAACAGCCGGTTCGTCCGGGAGGGCGGACGCTGGCTCTACGTGGACGGCGACATCCTCGCCTGACTACTCCTCGTCGTCGTAAAACTCGCTGTCCGGGGTGAACCCGGCACGGTCAACCTTCCGGTGGAACCGCATGCCCGCCAGGCCACCCAGCACCGCACCCACGAGGGCCACCACGGCAACGACGACTGCGGCGATGATGCTGGTAGTGGTGAGCTGTCCCTCATTGATCGGGATGCGCGGAAAGCTGTTCAGGTTGGCCAGGACGTTGAACTGCTGCCCCGCCACGAGTCCCAGGACGGCCACCACGATGGCCGCGATCAACGCCCACACCCACACCATGAGCCCCTGCTTGGCGCCGTTGAAGCGCGCCATCCGGCCTGCCACGTAGCCGCCGCAGTAATAGGAGAGGAACAGGATCACCAGCAGGACAATGATTCCCACCAGTCCAACGGTGCCGCTGTTCTGCGCCGCCTGGTTCACGGCCTGGTTGACGTCCGTGTTGTTGGCAAGGCCCACGGCGGTCCCGGCTGCTGCCACCAGTGCGGTCAGCAGGACGGCCATGCCGGTGGCGGTCAGCCAGCCAAAGAAGGCAGAGCCAACCTTGATGCCCCCGAACCTCTCCTTCTGGCGCGCCACGGCGGTTTCCCGGTTGGCCAGCGTTGGGTCCGCCACGGGCGCCACCACAGGTGTCGCCGTAGTCGGGGCGGGTTCATACGTCCGCTCCGCCGTCGGCGCCACGTAGTCCCGGTCCACGTCCCGGTCGCGGTCCCTTGGGCGAACTGGTGCCTGGTCCATCGAGCGCGTGGCGGCATCATCCGCGGCTGCTTCCCGGTGGCTTCCGCCCCGGGTGGTTTCATCCTCCCGGGCACGGCGGGGAGGCAGGTTCTCTGGGTCCGTTGAGCTGCTCATGGCTCAACTCAACCACCCGCCCCGGGTGATAGCAAGCGTGCTTACTATTTTGTGACCTGCGGTTTTACCGGTACTTCCGGTGAAGGTCCTCTTTGGCGGAAGGTCCCGGGGAAGCATCTGCGATCCAGGGACCGGTGCCTTCGGACTGGTCCAGGACCCCCACTTCCAGCCATTCATAATCGCCGGCGAGGACCTTGCGCGTCAGTGTTTGGTCGGCGTCGTCCGTGTTGCGCCACAGCTGGTCGAAGTATTCGTCCACGCGCACCCTCGCCTGCTCGCAATAAGCGTCGGCGAGCTCATAGGCGCCGGCGGCCTTGTCAGGGGAGGTCTTGAGGAGCATCTCGGCCCGGGAGCAGCACGCTGTCATGGCAAACAGTTCCGCGCCGATGTCCACGACGCGGCCCAGGAACGCCTGCTTGCGTTCGAGCTTGGCCTGCCACCGGCCCATGCCGTAGAAGGTTTGCCGCGCCAGCCGCCGCGACGAGCGTTCAACGAAGCGAAGGTGCCTGGCCAGCCTGCCGAACTCACCATACGAGCGGGGGTCCATGCCGGCCCCCGCCACCAGCTTGGGCAGCCACTTGGCGTAGAAGCCGGAAGCGCCGACGGCGGCCTTTGCCTTGTCGGCCAGGCTCGCATCCAGGGAGGCAAGATCGCCCGCGGCGGCAAGGTGCGCGTCCACGGCTTCCCGTGCAATCAGCAGCCGCATGATTTCGGAGGAACCTTCGAAGATCCTGTTGATGCGGAGGTCCCGCAGCTGTTGCTCCGCCGGCACTGCACGTTCCCCGCGGGCGGCCAGTGACTCGGCCGTTTCGAATCCCCGCCCGCCCCGGATCTGGACCAGCTCGTCGGCGATCCGGCAGCTGATCTCCGTGGCCCAAAGCTTTGCGAGCGCCGCTTCGATGCGGACGTCCTTCTGCCCGGCATCGGCAAGTTCGGCGGACAGTTCAAATACGGCGTCCAGGGCAAAGGCCGAGGCCGCGATGAAGGCAATCTTCTTGCCCACGGCCTCGTGTTCGCCCACGGGCCTGCCCCACTGGGTGCGCGCATTGGACCATTCCCGGGCGATTTTCAGGCTCCATCGCCCGGACGCCACGCACAGCGCGGGCAGCGCAAGGCGGCCGGTGTTGAGCGTGGTGAGCGCGATCTTCAGGCCCTGGCCCTCGCGGCCCAGCCGGTTGGCGGCGGGCACCCGGACCTGGTGGAAGCGGGTCACGCCGTTCTCGATGCCCCGCAGGCCCATGAACGCGTTGCGGTTCTCCACCGTGATGCCGGGAGCATCCATCTCCACCACGAAGGCGCTGATACCGCCCTTGTGCCTGGTGCCGTCGGGATCGGTATGCGCCGGGACCACCGCCATGACCACCACCAGTTCGGCGATTACGCCGTTGGTGGTCCAAAGTTTCACGCCGTCCAAAAGGTACGCGTCGCCGTCGTCCGTTGGCGTTGCGGTGCTGCCCAGGCGGGCAGGGTCGCTCCCCACGTCCGGTTCGGTGAGGAGGAAGGCCGTGACGGAGCCTGCGGCACACCGCGGCAGGTACTCGCGCTTCTGTTCGGGCGTGCCGAAGACTTTGACGGGCTCCGGCACGCCGATGGACTGGTGGGCGGAGATGAGGGCACCAAGGCTGGGGTGCACGCTGCCCAGCAGGGCGAGGGCCCGGCCGTAGTACACCAGGGAGAGGCCCAGCCCCCCGTACTCCTCCGGGATCTTCATCCCGAAGACACCCAGGTCCGCCAGGCCCTTGATGTACTCGTCCGGAATCTTCGCATCCCGTTCGATGACGCGGCCGGACATGGTTTTTGCGAACTCGGTGAGGCGGGACATGAACGCCTCGCCCCGGTCCACGGAGGCGGGGTCCGCGGCGGGCCACGGGTGGACCAGGTCCAGGTCGAAATTGCCCAGATAGAGGCCCTTGGCGAAGCTGGGGCGGTCCCAGCCTGTTTCCCGGGCGGCCTCGGCGACGGCCCGGGCATCTTCGGCGGTAGCACCGGCGCCGATGTTTCCGGCGGGGACGGGGGTTTCTTCAGCCGGGGCGTCTTTGGCCTGGCTGTCAGTTGCGGAGGTCATGGGTTATCTCCTTGGCCGGATTGGCCGGTGTAGCCATGGATCCGCCGGGTTGGAGAACCCTTCAGCTGTCCCTCAAGATTACCCGCGGGTAGGTTCCGGTGCTAGGGGATGGCTGGGGCTGGAAATCGCCGGGAAGCTCGACGGCCGAGGCGCGGTGGACCAGCCTGTCCCAGGCGGAGTTGATTCCGTGGACCACCGCCATCAGGGTATTGGCCACCACCATCCAGGTGAGCTTCCCTGCCCCCAGCACTACCAGGGCAACCAGCCCGGCCGTGAGGACGAAGGCGGCCAATAATGCACCAAATACCAGTGTCCCAATGAAGACCAAAGTTGACGTTTCCACTGAGCTTAGATCGAACTGCATGAATCCCCCTGCTGCGACGTTGCTGTGCATAAGACTGCGGTGGCGAAGACCAGTAGCAGAAGCGTAGGGGGACGGATGCCTCCCCAGCCAGTGCTGGATGGGGCTGATGTGACTGTTGATACGGGATTGAAACACTACCCGCAGGTAGGTCACGAAGCGGTCGCGGCGGCCTGCGTTAACCTTGTAGTTGGCAGTTTTCCGGTCCGTCCACTTCGGGCACCCCCTGCCCAGCCCCCGCCCACCAGCCCAAGGAGAGTGTGTGCCCCGCTCCGCCAGGTCATCCGCTGACGCCATCAGCGCCCGGCTCCGGGACCTCGAACTCCTCACCAAGGGGCCTGCCTGGGCCCTGACCCGTTCGGCGCCGTGGGTGATTGCGGTGCTCCAGGCTTCCTTCACCCGCACCCGGCCGCAGGTTCCGCTCGAGGAATTCCATGCCGACGTCGACTCCTTCCTTGAGGAGCTCCGCCGCCAGGATCCCGGGCTGGGGGGAGGGGCCAACGGAAAGGCTTTCGGCGACGAATGGACCCGGCGGCAGTTCCTGACCCGCCGCAACCAGTCAGGCCAGATCGTTTATGAGGCAACCGAGCCGGCAGCGCGCGTGCTCGCCTTCCTGGACAGCCTCTCCAGCGAACGTTCCACCCTGAACGGCTCCCGCCTGGGCACCCTGCTGGGCGACGTGGAGAAGCTCGCCAACGAAACGAACCCGGACCAGAGCGCCCGGCTTGAGGCCCTCGAAGAGGAAATCGAAGAGCGGCAGCAGCTCATCCAGGACATCAGTACCGGAGAGTTCGACGGCCTGCTGGATGACGATGAAGCGGTGGAGGCCGCCGGAAACATCCTGGACCTGGCGGCCAGCCTGCCCGCGGACTACAAGAAGATGCGTGACCGCATCGAGGAATTGGTGGGCGGCCTCCGCAACCAGATCATCGAGGAGTCCCTGACCAAGGGCGCCACCATGGCGCAGGTCCTGGAGGCCGACAAGCGGCTTCGGCAAAGTCCCGAGGGCAGGACGTTCCGGTCCTTCACGGCATTCCTGGAGGATCCGCAGCAGCAGCTGAGGTTCCGGTCGGCCATCGGCGAGGTGCTGAGCCGCCAGTTCGCCGACGACCTCTCGCCCGACGACCGGGAAACGTTGAAGAACCTGGTGGCCGAGCTCCGCCAGCAGCACAGCCAGATCCAGCGCATCTACGGCAAGCTCAGCGAAAGCCTCAACACCTACGTCCAGAGCGACGACTTCCGCCAGTCGGTCCGGCTGCGGCAGGTCCTGCGGGAAGCGGAGCAGGCCATCCGTTCCCTCCCGTACGAGCGGGAACGCCCCGGCCTGGTACCCGGGCCGGTCCTTTACAACGCCGGCTTCGAGTCCCTGTCCATGGTGAAGCTTTTCGATCCCGACGAGTTCGCGGCACCGCCCCGCCTGGCCGATCCCATCGCCTTCACGGACTCGGACCGAGTGCGCTCGCCGCGGACCGGCAAGGCCAAACCGGCGGTAGTCCGGGCGGCCATGGCAGGAGCTGCAACCCTTGCCGATGCCTGGCACCAGCTGCCGCCCGAAGAGCAGCACATCAACACCATCCGCGCCCTCCTCTCGGAAGCCCTGCACGCAGGGGCGGACTTCGACCGCCGCGCCTGGGATGGCCTGGACTTCGAACAGATAGACGGCTCCACCCGCAGGGCCTACCTGCCGGTGGTCACGCTCGCAAAGGATTCAGATGACTGAGGAAAGCACGACGCCGGTAGTTGAGTCCGCGGAAACCCCGGCTGGAGAACACCTGGATGAGTCGTTGGTTGAGCAGGTTGAAACCAGGACGGCACCGGGCGCTGGGTACCCCGGACCTGTTTCACCCCGCGACACCTTCGTCGACGGAGCCGCCTTGTTCCCCGGCGACACCGGAGTCCTGTCGATGAAGGTGCGGCAGGCCCTGGTGAAGCTCCTCAAGGGCCCCTACATTGACGGCGGCCGGGACGAAAAGCTCTGGACAGTGCTGCTGGACAACCAGGTGATCCTGCGCAGCCGCCTTTCCGAGCTGTTCCTGACCCTGCAGCTGGACCATGAGCGGAAAATCGCCGTCCTGCGCCCCGTGGATCCGGAGGTGATCGGCGGCAGCACCCGGTCCAGCATCCTGCGCCAGCAGCGCGCCCTCAGCCGGGTGGAAACCATCGTGCTGCTCCGGCTGCGCCTGCTGCTGGACCGGCACGTCACGGCCCAGACGGACCCCACCATCACCCGCGAGGAAATCACGGACCTGGTGGCGCACTACCAGCCCGCCGGCCAGCAGGACGCCCTCCGCGACTCCGACGTGGTCACCCGCGCCATCACCAAGCTCCTGGCCCGCCAGCTCCTGCTCCCCACCGGACTGGATGACGTCTACACCATCTCCAACGCCTTGCCCCTGGCCCTCCCGTTCGAAAACATCGGCGACATCCCGGCCCACATCGAGGCCCTGGTAGCAGCCTCGGCGGACCCCACAGGCACGGAAGCACTGTTGGAGTTTGACGCCCAGGGTGGGGACGAGAATGACGACGACGGCGCTGCCGCCCCGGGAGTGGCATCGGGCCTGTCGGAGCGGGGCGCATGGTCCGCGGGACCAATGCTGCCCGGCGAAGGGGCGGGGGCAGCAGCGCTGTCGTCGTTCCCAACCACAGCTAAGGAGGCAGGACAGTGACAATCGCGAGCATGCTTCCCTTGGGGGACGTGACCAACCCGGGACAGATGCGGCTTGCCTTGGTGCAGGTGGTCAACTGGGGGACGTTCCACGGCGCGCACACGATGCACGTGGACCGGAACGGCACCCTGCTGACGGGCAACTCCGGCGTGGGCAAGTCCACGCTCTTCGATGCGATGCTGCGGGTGTTCGATGCCCGGCCACGGTCCAACGAAGCCGCCGCGCAGCGTTCGGGTGCCGTGGAGGACAAGCGGACCACTTTCACGTACATGCGCGGCAAGGTGGGGGACAAGGCCGTGGGCGAGGGCTCGGCGAGCGCGTTCCAGCGCCCGGGTGCCACCTGGTCCGCCGTCGCCCTGACGTTCGATAACGCCGCCGGCACGCGGGTGACGGTCTCGGCGCTGTTCGACCTGCCCAAGAACGGCACCGAGTCCAGCGTCGGCCGGTTCTACCTGATCGACAACGTGCCCCTGGACCTTGAGGCGGTGGAGGGCATCGCGGACAAGCGCTTCACCAAGGGCGCGCTGGAGGCGCTCTTCCCGCACGCCCAGGTGTTCGACGTGCACAAGGCGTTCGCGGAGCGGTTCCGGCGCCTGCTGGGGATCAGCTCGGACCAGGCGCTGCCCCTGCTGCGCGTCATCCAGGCCGGCAAGGGCCTCGGCGGCAGCGTCAACACCTTCTTCCGCGACCAGGTCCTCGACGCGCCGGCAACGCTGGCCGCCGCTGACGATGTGGTGGAGGAGTTCAGCAACCTGATGTCGATCCGCCAGCGGCTCGAGGACGTCCGGCAGCAGCGGGACCAGCTGGCTCCGGTCCCGGGACTGAACCGGGAATACGCGCAGTCGCTGCTGGACGCGAACCGGCTCCGTGAGCTGGTGGGCGGGGAGTTCGAGGCGTACCGGCAGCAGCTGGCCGTCACGGTCCACCAGAAGACCCTGGTCCGTTTCCGCGAGCTGGCGCAGGCAAAGGCCAAGGAACTCGGCGCCGAGCGTGCGGTCCGGGACGGCCTGGCCAAGGAGCTGCGGCAGCTGGAAACCGACTACAACAACCAGGGCGGCAACGCGATCTCGGCCATCGAGCAGTCGCTGGAGAACGCCCGGGTTGGCCTGAAACTCAGGCAACAGGTGGAGGAGGCGGCCCAGCAGGCACTGGCCGACGCCGGCCTGCAGCTCGAGTGGAGCGCCGCCGGCTGGGAGCAGGCACACGAGCAGGCGGCGGTCCGGTCCGCCGAGCTGAAGGATGATTCGCAGGCCCTGCAGGAGCTGCGGTTCGAGGCGTTCGACGCGCACGCCACCCGGAAACGCGAACTGGCCGCGGCTGAGCAGGAACTCATCTCGCTGAAGACGCGCAAATCCCTGCTGCCGCCGTCGAGCATCGAAAACCGCGCCGCCATTGCCGCCGCAACCGGCATCCCCGAGGACCGCATGCCCTTCGCCGGTGAGCTCATGGACCTCGCCGACGGGGAGGAACGGTGGCGCCCCGCTGCCGAACGTGCGCTCCGCAACCTCGCCACCACCCTGCTGGTTCCCGGCGAGCACTTCGGCGCCGTGACCCGCTACCTCAATGACCACAACGTCCGCGGCGCGCTGCGGGCAGTGGATGTCTCCAAGCCGCTGGCCGGCGGTGCGCTCGCCGTGGAGGACGCGCGCGACGGCGACCTGCTCACCAAGCTGGACATCCTCGCCTCGGGTGCGGCTGCTGAGGCCGGCGAGTGGGTCCGCGAGCGGATCGCCCTGGACTTCGCCTACCCCTGCGTGGAGGATCCGGACGAACTGGCCGCCCTGGACAAGGGCCTCAGCCTGGGCGGCGTGGTCAAGCGCAACCGGCACACGGTGGAGAAGGATGACCGGTTCACCAGCCGCCAGGATTACGTCGTGGGCTTTGACAATGCGGCCAAGCTGGAGCTCGTGGCCGGGCAGGTGGAGGACCTCCGGCAGGACGTGGCCAAGGCCGCCGAACTGGCGCAGAGCCGGGAGGATTCGCACCAGGGCATGAGCCGGCAGCTTGACGCACTGCGCCGGATCGCGGAAGACGACCGTCCCTGGGAACAGGTGTCTGCCGCGGTGGCCGCCGATGAGCTGGCGCGGATCGAGCAGCGGCTCAAGGATGCCCTGGCGGCACAGGCGGACCTGGAACCGCTCCGCGCCACCATCGAGGAAGTCCGGCACAAGCACCAGTCCAGTACCGAGTCCGCAGCGGTCCTGCAAAGCGAATACAAGGCACTCGACCGCCAGCTGACGGCTGCCGACAGCCTGCTGGAAGCCGCGCGTGACCGCCTGGCCGAGGCGCCGCCGTCGGACGCCACCGTTAAAGCCCTGGAACCCTACTTCGCCGACTTCGGCGAGATCACGGAAATGCACGAGCTGGACAACCTGGCCAACCGGGTGCGGACCGCGCTGCTGGGTGAACTGCACACCGCGGAGTCGCGGGGGCAGTCGACGGCGGAGCGGCTTACCCGAATTTTCGAAGGCTTCGTGCGTGAGTGGGGCAGCGCCATCTCTGCTGACCACGGCACCAGCATCGGCGCGGCGAGCGAGTTCGAGGCGCGCTACCACGCGATCGTGAACGACGGCCTGCCCGCGCAGGAGGCGGAGTTCCGCCAGTTCTTCAACCAGCGCACGCACGAGTCCTTCAGCACCCTGCTGCACCTGCTGGACGAGGAACGCCGCTCCATCACCAGCCGCATACTGCCCCTGAACGGCATCCTGTCGCAGGTGAACTTCCACGAAGGCAGCTACCTGGAGCTGGACATCAAACAGACACTGCCGCCCACGGCCAAGCAGTTCAAGGACGCCATCCAGAACGCGCTGAAGGCCCGGCACAGCCGGCCGGCCAAAACGGAGGCCGCCCGGGCGGAGGGATCCGGCGCTGAGGGGGACGACGACGGCGAGCTCACCGCCCGCTACAAATCCCTGGAGACGCTGGTGAAGCGGCTTGGCTCCCAGGCGCCCGAGGACCGAAGATGGCGGGCCGAGGTGCTGGACGTGCGCGGGCACCTGTTCATCCAGTGCAAGGAGCACCGGGAAGTCACCGGTCCGCGTGGCGGCAAGAAGACCGAGGTATTCATGCACGCCGACACCGGCTCCATGTCCGGCGGCGAGCGGCAACGGTTCACCGCCTTCATCATGGCCGCGGCCCTGAGCTACCAGCTGGGCATCGCCCAGCAGGGCTTCACCACCTACGGCACCGTGATGATGGACGAGGCCTTTGTGCTCGCGTCCGAGGAGTTCGCCGGCGCCGGGATCAAGGCACTGCACGAATTCGGTTTCCAGCTGCTGCTGGCCGCGCCGGAAAACGTGATCGACCTGTCCCGGCACCTGGGCTCCGTCACCGAAATCCTCCGGGACCGGCGCACCAACCGCTCCGGTGTCCTCACCGCGCCGGTGATCCGTCCCCGGGCCGGCGACGAGGGGGCCTGGCGGTCGGAGGCGAACCCGGTGGATATCGTCCTGCGGTAACCGGACACCGCGGAATATCCGCTGAATAACAAATTGGTGGATTTATTGTCCGGGCAGTGGTGGCCGGTGTTTTCGTTGTGCCACTCTGGGATAACCAACCACACCTCGCCTGAATAAATCCCATAGGTACTGCGGGATGCTGGGTCCGCGCTGTTCCACGAGAGAACAATGGCGTCCTCTTGAAAGGCATTCCCATGCGCCTCCCGCAGCGCGCCGTACTTCTCCTCACCGCAGCCGTGCTTTGCGTTGCTGGCTGCTCGACCAGTGGCGGCGTGGCGTCTAATTCCGCCGGTCCGGCTACAGCAACCGCAACGGCAACGCCCCCGCCGGCAATCCAGTCACCAGCGGCGCCAGTGACTTTCACCTTCCCCGATGGCCGGCTTTCCTTCACCCACCCGGCAGGCTGGCGTGTGGAGCACGACCAGGTTTCCACATCACCCTCGGTGGAAACAGCCACCGTGCTGGATGATGCCGGCAAGCAGCAGATCAACATCTACTACAGCCAGGTTGGCGACGCCGGGGCCGGACCAGCCGCGAGGTTTCTCCTGGAGGTGGACCCCGTGCCGGGCCTGGTGGGCCGGGCCGTTCCCACGCCCCATTCGTCGTTCTATGTTGATCATGTCAACGGAGCGGTCCAGTACCGCATGGGGCTCACTGCGGGACTTCCCGTATCACCTGACGGCAAGATCCAGGCCGCCCCCATCATGCTTGGCGACCGCATCCTGGCCGCAGACGTGCTGTTCACCGAAGAGCCGTTCGTCAACGATGACGCGGCGAAGGCCTGGTACTGGGGC
The DNA here is from genome assembly GCF_035621795.1 of Pseudarthrobacter sp. LT1. NCBI lineage: Bacteria > Bacillati > Actinomycetota > Actinomycetes > Micrococcales > Micrococcaceae > Pseudarthrobacter > Pseudarthrobacter sp. LT1. The sequence continues at coordinate 4,403,973 of NZ_CP141830.1, read as the reverse complement.
GCCGAAGGCCAGACGCTGAAGGCGGTGCTGATGAGCTTCTCCTACCGCTGACCGGCAGGCGGGGGAAGTCCCGTTCACGGCCGTGAACGGAGCTTCCCCCGCCTGATTCTCCTGACGTTCTACTTGGCCTGAACGCGCGCAAGGAACTGCGCCGTGCGGTCCTGCAGGCCCTTGATCTGGCGTTCCACCACGGCGGCGGGATCGGGATTGATCTCATTGACGGGCGGCTCCCTGCGGACGTTGCCGCAGCACACGAAGTCGGCGCAGATCAGGGTGCCGACGGTATTGCCGTTCCGCCCGGACTGGCCTGCCCGCTTGGCGACCCACAACAACACGTCCTCCTTGGACAACACATCCCGGCAGAGCTCACACAGCACCGACCGGTTCTTTTTGGCCCCTCCCTCGGGTGCCCGGAGCATGATCCCGGTGAGGCCCTTTTGTCCCGGGACCACGAGGTAGCCGCGCAGCGGCATCTTCTCATCCCGCCAGCCGAGGAACTCCAGGCTGTCCCAGTCGAGGGAGTCGAAGTTTTTGGGCAGGGTCAGCTTTGCGGCTTCCGAGCGGCTGGCATTGATGAAGGATGAGCGGATTTGCTGGGACGTGACCGATTGCATGGCTGAAACTTTCGTGAAGGGTGGGCGGCCCGGAGCCGGGCCGAGGGGTAACGGGGGAGTCAGTCAGTCTCCGCGGTGCAGGCCAGAGCGGCCACCCCGCTCTCCACGGCAGCGGCGGCCCAGTTGGCCCTCTGCGTGCGCATTGTTCCCGTTGTCCTTTTCGTGTTCAGCCGTCCGGAGTCTCTGGAGCCGGACCAGCAAGGGCCATCCTGCCAAAGGATGCGGGTCCTGTCCAAGCAGCCAACCGCAGGATGTGGGTTTCGTCACGTTGATGGATTAGGTGATAAAAGTGTTGCGTAATGCTGATTTACATAGGTTAGCCTTACTTAAGTTTTGATCAGCCCGATTCAAGGAGCCCCGTGACGTTCCCCCTCTTTCCCGGCACAGCGACCACCCGCCGCACGCTGTTTTCCTCGGCCGCTAAGGCCGCCACAGTGCTGGCCGCGGCGGCCCTCACGCTGTCTGCGTGCAGCACAGGTCCTGCCACCACCGTTGCGGATACCGGCAGCTCCAGCAGCAGCACCGCGTTCCCCGTCACCATCGAGCACGTGTACGGCAGTACCACCATCGAGAAGCAGCCCGCCCGGGTTGCCACCGTCTCCTGGGTAAACGACGACGTCGCCATCGCGCTGGGCGTGGTTCCGGTTGGCGTCCCCAGGAACGAGTGGGGCGGCAATGACAAGGGCTCCACCCCCTGGAAGGATGCCGCGCTTGAAAAGCTGGGCGCCGGCTTCGGTTCCGAAAAGGCCCCGGTGCAGTACTCCGAGGCGGACGGCGTCAACTTCACGGAGATCGCCAAGCTCAACCCGGACGTGATCCTTGCTGCCTATTCCGGCCTCACGGAAGAGGACTACAAGAAACTCAGCGAAATCGCCCCCGTCGTGGCCCACCCCGAGGTGGCCTATGGAACGTCCTGGCAGGACTCGACCACCATCATCGGCAAGGCCCTGGGCAAGGAGGCCGAAGCCACCAAACTGGTTTCCGACACCGAGTCGATGGTCAAGGACAAGGTGGCCCAGTACCCGCAGATCCAAGGCAAGAGCTTCATTTACGGCAACCTGGAGCCCGCCAAGGGCGACGGCGTGAACGTCTACACCGCCAACGACAACCGCCCCCGCTTCCTCAGCGAAATCGGTATGACCCTGGCCCCGGTAGTGGCGGACAACTCCAAGGGCTCCAAGGAGTTCTACATTCCGTGGTCCGCCGAGAAGGCCAATGAACTGCAGTCGGACATCTTCGTCACCTGGGTTCCCGATGCCTCCACCACCGACGCCATCAAGGCGGACCCGCTGCTCGGCCAGATCCCGGCCATCAAGAATGGTGCCCTGGTGGCCGATTCGGACAACACCCTGACCCTTTCCATCTCGGCATCGTCGCCGCTGAGCCTGCCCTGGTCCGTGGACACGTTCCTGCCGCAGCTGGCTAAAGCAGCGGATGCAGTGAAGTAGGCACCCTTTGATGAGTACGACGACGGCGCGTCCGGCAGCGGGCAACGGCACCCAGGTGCAGGCCATGGCAGTCCCCGGCACCCTCCGCGGTGTTGCTCGGGGTAGAAGGCGGCCCGCCTGGCTGCTGGCCGCCGTCGTCGTGCTGGTGCTCCTGGCCGGCACATCGCTGGCCGTGGGCGCCCGTGATGTTCCCCTCGGCACTGTGTGGCAGGCGCTCACAGCGTTCGATCCCGCAAACGGGGACCACGCCGTGGTGCAGGCCCGCATCCCGCGGACCGTCCTGGGCCTGCTGGCCGGCGGTGCGCTGGGCCTTGCCGGTGCCGCGATGCAGGGTGTTGCCCGTAATCCCCTGGCCGATCCCGGCATCATCGGAGTCAACGCCGGAGCTGCCCTGGCGGTGGTTACGGGCATTTACGTCTTCGGCGTGACCACCTTCTCCGGCTACATCTGGTTCGCGTTCACGGGGGCCGCCGCGGCGGCCGTCGTGGTGTACCTCATCGCCTCGCTGGGCCGGGAGGGCGCCACGCCGGTGAAGCTCGCGCTGGCGGGAGCCGCCTTGAGTGCCGGGCTGGCATCGCTCATGAATGTCATCCTGGTTTCCAGCCAGGACACCCTTGACCGGTTCCGCTTCTGGCAGGTGGGCGGCATCGCAGGCCGCGACTGGCCGGTGATCCTACCGGGTTTGCCGTTCCTGGCGGCCGGTGCGCTGGTCGTGCTGCTGGCCGGGCGGACCCTCAACAGCCTTGCCCTGGGGGACGACGTTGCCCGCGGACTGGGCCAACGGGTGGGCCTGTCCCGCGCTGTGGTGGCCCTGGGGGTGGTCCTGCTGTGCGGCACGGCCACCGCGCTGGCGGGGCCCATCGGCTTCGTTGGCCTGGTGGTGCCGCACGCTGTCCGCTTCCTCACCGGCCCGGACTACCGCTGGATCCTGCCGTTGTCCCTGGTGGCCGCCCCGGCGCTGCTGCTGGGCGCGGACATCGTTGGCCGGGTGGTGCTGCTTCCCGGTGAAATCCCGGCGGGCATCATGACCGCCCTGATCGGCGCCCCCGTGTTCGTGTGGTTGGTCCGCCGCGGGAAAGGGGCAGGCCTGTGACCGGCGTTGCGCTATCAGATATGGCTGCCAAAACCGGTCCTAAAGGACCAAAAGCGATGGAGCAACGCGGGGGACGGGGGCGACTGCACCGGACCGCGGTGCTGGCTGCCGCCGTCGTGCTCCTGTTCTTTGCGTCCGTCCTTCTGGGCAGCTACACGGTGACCATCCCGGATTTTTTCACCATCGTCTTCAACCACCTCACCGGCGGTGTGAAGATTCCCGGCGCCAGCTTCATCGTGATGGAGAACAAGCTTCCCCGTGCGGTCATCGGACTCCTGATCGGGATCGCGTTCGGCCTGGCCGGCGCCCTGTTCCAGACCATGCTGCGGAACCCCCTCGCCAGTCCGGACGTCATCGGCATCAGTTCCGGGGCCAGCGCGGCCGCGGTTGTTGCGATCGTTGTTTTCGGCGCATCCGGTGCCGCGGTGTCCGGGGCCGCGCTGGCGGGTGCCCTGGCGGTGGCAGCCCTGATTTACGCGATCTCCCGCGGCGCCCGCCGAACCGGCAGGGGAACCGCTGCCGGAAACAGGCTGGTCCTGGCCGGTGTGGGGACCGCGGCAGCCCTCCAGGCCGTGGTCAGCTTCCTGATGACCCGGGCCGACATCCGCACGGCGGCCGACGCCCTGGTCTGGCTGAACGGATCCCTGAACTCCGCCAACTGGGACCGCGCCGGCATCCTCTTCCTCGCGCTCGCCGCCCTGGTTCCCGCCACCGGGCTTATCGCCGGGCCGCTGCGCATCCTGGAACTGGGGGATGACGCAGCCGCCGGCCTGGGTGTCCGGGTCAACACCGCGCGCCGGGCACTGGTGGTCGTCGCGGTATCGCTGGCAGCAGTGGCGACGGCGGCTGCCGGACCGGTCTCGTTCGTCGCCTTCCTGGCCGGTCCCATCGCACACCGCTTCACCGGCAAAGCCAGCCTGCCGGCGTCGGCCATGGTGGGCGCCCTGATTGTCCTGGCGGCCGACTACTTCGCAGCCAACCTGGCCCCCTTGCTCCTGGGCAGCACCGTGCTGCCGGTGGGCGTGGTCACCGGCGCGCTCGGCGCACCGTTCCTGCTGTGGCTCCTGGTCACGGCCAACCGAAAGGATGCCTGACGTGGCAGTTCTCCAAGCCAAGGACCTGACCCTCGCCTACCACCAGCGCTGCGTGGTGGACGGGCTCAGCGTCCGGATCCCCGAAGGCAGGGTGACCATGATCGTGGGCGCCAACGCCTGCGGAAAGTCAACCCTGCTGCGCGGCCTGTCCCGGCTCCTGAAACCCGCCGGTGGCGCCGTGACCCTGGACGGCAAGGACATCCATTCCCGTCCGGCACGCGAACTGGCCCGCACCCTGGGCCTGCTTCCCCAGCACCCCAGCGCCCCGGACGGCATCACCGTCCGCGACCTGGTGGGGCGGGGACGCTACCCGCACCAGGGCTTCTTCCGCAGCTGGAGTGAAGGGGACGACGCCGCGGTGCAGCGCGCGCTGGAAGCCACCGGAACGCTGGAGCTCGCCGGGCGGGACGTGGACGAACTGTCCGGCGGGCAGCGGCAGCGGGCCTGGATCGCCATGGCCCTCACCCAGGAGACGGACGTCCTGCTGCTGGACGAACCCACCACCTACCTGGACCTGGCCCACCAGGTGGAGGTCCTGGACCTGGTGACGGACCTGAACCGCACGCGGGGCACCACCGTGGCCATCGTCCTGCACGACCTCAACCTGGCCGCACGCTACGCGGACCACGTCATTGCCATGAAGGACGGCGCTGTTGCGGCCCTGGGCTCCCCGGGGGACGTGGTGACGGAGGACCTGGTCAAAGACGTCTTCGGCCTGGAGAGCCGGGTCATCCCGGATCCTGTCTCCGGTACCCCGCTGATCCTTCCCATCGGCCGCCACCACGCCACAACCACCGAACTGGAGCTCGTTTCATGAAGATCCGGCAAAGCGCCGCCACCCAGCCAATGAGCCTTGCCTTCGAGGTGGCCGTCTCCGCTGTCCAGCAGCTGAGCCCCACGTTCCGCAGAATCACTTTCGGCGGCTACTCCCTGCGAGACTTCGGCGTCCACGGCCACACCCTGGACCTCCGGGTCAAGCTGGTCATCCCGTCACGGGCCCCGGACGGCGCGCCGCTGCCGGTCCCCGCCTTCGACACGGGCGACGCCGGCTGGTACCGGGACTGGCTGGCCATGGACCCGGCCGTGCGCGGCTCCATGCGCACCTATACGGTCCGGGAGTCGCGGCTGGATGCGGTGTACCCCGAGATCGACGTCGACTTCGTGATGCACGCCGACGACCACGGACACGCCGGGCCGGCCGCGGACTGGGCATCCAAGGCCAAACCCGGCGACCCGCTCACCATCATCGGCCCGAACAACCGCGCCGCGCACTGCGTCACCGCCGAAACCTATTCCGGCATCGAGTGGCGCCCCGGCATGGCCCAGCGCGTCCTGCTCGCCGGCGACGAAACCGCCGTCCCCGCCATCTCCGCGATCCTGGAAACCCTCCCGTCGTACATGAGTGGCCACGCCTTCCTGGAAGTTGCGCAGGCCGGCGACTTCCTGGAACTCAGCTCCCCGGCGGACATCGAAATCACCTGGCTGGCCCGCGGCGCCGCCATCGGACGGTCCCGGCCGCACGGGCAGCTGCTGCAGGAAGCCGTGCGCAAAGCCGTCCCCGTGCCTGGCTGGGTGGGCATCACGGCGGACGACGGCGGCGCCGGGCCGGAGCCCGATGACGTCAACGTGGATGAAGACATCCTGTGGGAGACCCCCGCGCGCCTGGAATCCTCCGTCATCAGCGGCTCCAGGAACCCGCACCTGGCCGCCGGTGCCCTGCCCTTCTACGCCTGGATGGCGGGCGAAGCAGGGGTCATCAAGGAACTGCGGCGGTACCTTGTCCGCGACGTGGGGATCGACCGGAAACAGGTGGCGTTCATGGGGTACTGGCGGCAGGGCAAAGCCGAAGGGTAGCCCCGGCCCCACCGGGGCGGGAGGCACATCCTCTGCGTGCTCGCTCGTTCCTCGCTTAGACGCACGCTGCCGGATGTCCCTCCCGCCCCGGACGCGTGCTCAGTTTTGGCGTTTTCCCTGCAAACGCGTCATCAGATCCTGCCGGTATTTCTGGAACGCCCCATCACTTACTGTTCATCCCGGCGTCGTACCTGCTTCTTTTCCTTCCGATACTTTCGTGCCTGTGCCCTCTGATCCCTTGCTTCCTGACTCCGGGCGGCGGGTGTTTGTTGCCCTGGGGGATTCCTTTACCGAAGGGGTGGGGGACCGGGATGAGCGGCTGCCCAACGGGGTGCGGGGATGGGCCGACCGGGTGGCCGAGAAACTCGCCAAAGCGCAGCCAGGGTGGAAATACGCCAACCTGGCCATCAGGAGCAAGCGGCTGCGGCACATCGTCGACGAGCAGCTGGAACCGGCGCTGCGGATGCGGCCAACGCTTGTCACGCTCTACGCCGGCGGCAACGACATCCTGGACCTGAAGACCGACATGCCGGCGCTCATGGCGGACTACGAACAGCTGGTGGCCCGGCTGGCCGGCACCGGGGCCACGCTGGTCCTCTTCACGGGTTTCGACGTCAAGGTGTCCGCGTTGCTGGAGCCGCTGAAGAAGCGGAACACCTATTACAACCAGCGGGTCCGGGACATCACGGATAAATACGGTGCAGTGCTGGTGGACTACTGGTCCCTGGACGCCTTCCACGACCGGCGGATGTGGGACTCGGACCGGCTCCACATGTCCAAAGCCGGGCACAAATACCTTTCAGGACAGGTGCTGGACCAGCTGGGCGTGCCGCACAAGATCAAGCCCAAGGACTGGGAACCACCCACCCGGCCCAGTCTGCGCGAGTGGGAGCGGCGCCAGCGGCGCTGGGTCCACGACTGGGTCCTGCCGCTCTTCGGCCGCAAGCTCCGTGGGGTCACGCTGGGGGACACCCTCACCCCGCGCTGGCCCCAGCCGGTCAAAGTCCCGCGGAAGGGCGGGTTGAAGAAGCTCGCCGCGGGAACGTACGACGGCGGCAGCACACCTTACGGCGCCGGCACGCCCTAGGGCGCGGGCTGGGGAGGGGTGTCCAACAGGATTTCGTAGCCCGGGGCCACCCGTCCTGCATGGAACTCCATGACTTCGAAGTCGGCAACCCCATTGGTATAGAACGGATCCTGCGCCAGGCTCGCATCCAGGGTTTCCCGTTCGGCCTGCGACAGCAGCAACCCGCCGGTGCGCGGAATCTTGCGTCCGGCGGCGATGAACACGCCGTCGTCGAACGCCTTCTGCAGCCAGGCAATGTGGGCGTCGTTGTGGAAGTCGACGATCTCCTGGGGCACGCGGTAGGTGAGGGAGACAACATACATGGGGCAAGCCTACCGGCGGCGCACCAGCTACTTGAAGGATCAATCGTAGAATAGGGAACATGACCGAACCCCGCTGGCTCAACGCTGACGAACGCCGCGCCTGGCTGGCACTGGTAAGCATCAATACGCTGCTGCCTGCCGCCCTGGACACCAAGCTGCACGCTGCGGGAAAACTGTCCCTGTTCGATTACACGGTCCTGGCCATGCTGTCCGAAGCCGAGGACCGGTTCCTGCCCATGAGCGAGCTCGCAGCCCGCACCAGTGCCTCCCTTTCCCGCCTCTCACACGTGGTGACCAAACTGCAGAAGCGCGGCTGGGTGGAACGCCGCCCGCACCCCCACGACGCGAGGGTGACCACCGCGCACCTCACCGAGGAAGGCATGGCCACCATCGTGGGCCTGGCCCCGGCGCATGTTGAGGACGTTCGTGGCCTGTTCCTCGATGCCCTGACTGAACAGGACGTGCTGGACTTGGCGCGGATCGGTGAAAAAGTGGTGGGACGCCTGGACTCGGACCACTGGATCCTGCGCGAAACCCAGGGCTGACCTGCGGAGCATCCCGGGTGATTGGTTGCTTCCGGCAACGGGTGGCAAACTAACCGCATGGATTTCACTTCCCGGTTTGTGGCACTTGGCGACTCTTTCACCGAAGGCGTCGGTGACGACGACCCGTCACGTCCCAACGGTGTCCGCGGGTGGGCCGACCGTGTGGCGGAACAGCTCTGCGCCGCGGACCCGGACTTCGGCTACGCCAACCTTGCCATCCGTGGCAGGAAGCTCCGCCAGATCCTGGCTGAGCAGGTGGACGCCGCCGTCGAGCTCAACCCCACCCTGGTGACCATCTACGCCGGTGCCAATGACATTCTCCGCCCGCGCGTGGACATCGATGACCTCCTCGTGGAATACAACGACGCCGTGGGGAAGCTCGCTGCCACCGGTGCCACCGTGATGATGTTCACGGGTTTCGACGCCCGGGGCTCGAAGGTGTTCGGCACCATGCGCGGCCGCACTGCCATCTACAACGAACTGGTCCGCGGGATCGCCGGGGACCACGGCGCCCTGCTGGTGGACTACTGGCGCTTCAGCGAGTACTACGACTGGGGCATGTGGGCCCACGACCGGATGCACATGTCCGCCGCCGGCCACGCGAACATGGCCAAGCGCGTGCTTGAGGTCCTCAAGTATGACCACTCCATTGATGTCCCGCCCATGACTCCGGTCCCGGAACTGAGCGGGGCCGACGCCATCCGTGCCAACGCCCAGTGGTTCCGCGAGTACGCGGCGCCGTGGGTGGTCCGCCGCGTCACCGGCAAATCCTCGGGGGACAACCTGCAGGCCAAGTACCCCCAGCTCACGCGGCTGTAGCGCGGGTCCCGTTAGCGCGGGTCCTGGCTGCGCCTTTCCGACCCTGGCTGGAACGCCGGAGTCGCCAGCATTGAGCCGTCCGCGCGGATGGCCAGTACGGCAACGTCCCAGTTGTCCGCGGCATGGTCCAGCATCCGTGTCCCGCCGGCAACGATGGCGGTGGCCAGGACGTCGGCGGTGACAATATCCTCGGCGGCAACGGTGACCTGGACAAACCCGGCGTCACGCGCCCCGCCCGCCACCCGCCAGATGTGCTCGCCGCGTTCAGCGGAGCCGGAGGTGGCCATCGCGCTATGCCGGCTGTTGCCGCCCAGCGGATATCCGGTGATGAGGGTCTGGCGGTCGGCAGGGTCCACCACGCCGGCTTTCCAGGGCTCGGCGCTGCCGGGGTGCGGCGAGCCGCTGACCAGGACGTCGCCGCCGGCGTTCAGGCACCAGTCCCGGCGGCCCAGGGCAAGGAGCGACGTCCCGGCCTCGCGGATGGCATGGCCCTTGATGATTCCGGACAGATCCAGCACCCCGTCCGGCCTTTCAGGGGTGAAGGCCCCTTCCGTGCGCAGGCGCCACTCATGGGCTTCGGTGTAACGCTCCCGCATCTGTGCTGACGCGTGGGGCAGCTTCAGTTCACCGCGCGCCAGCCGGCTGGCTTCCGACTCGGGACGGTACAGGCTAAACGTGTCATCCAGGTCCCGGAACAGGCGTTCGACGACGGCGGTGGCGGCAGCGAGCACGTCGAGCCCCGGCTGCCCTTCCGCGGGGGAGCCCACCGGCATCGTCAGGCCGATGACCGTTCCCATGCATTCAAAGGTGCGGGCCTTTAGAGTGATGCCAGCCGTGCCGGCGGGTGCCGGCATGGGGTTAGAGGTTTGCTGCATCGATGGCTGCCTGGAGAGAGGTGAGGTAGGCGTCGCTGGTGATGGTGGCGCCGCTGACGGTCTGGACATTGGCAGATTGTGCCGCCAGGACCTTGCTGCGGAGCAGGGGTGCCGCGCGGTTGCTGATCTGGATGGATTCGCCGTCCGTGTTGGTCAGCTGCAGCGCCGTGACATCGGTGATCTTCCCGTTCGCCACCGTGATCTGGACCTGCACAGGGCCAAACCGGGTCTGGACGGTGTTTCCTTTGTAGGTGCCGGAGGCGGAGGAACTGGACGAACTGGAGGATCCGGAGCTTGCGGACCCGGAGGACCCGGAGGAACCTGTGGTCCCCGACGAGCTGGAGGACCCCGACGGCCCTGACGAACCTGTCCCCGCCGACCCCGTGCCGGTGGCACCCGTGGTGCCTGTCGCCGTCGTACTTGATGCCACGGTGCTGATGCCGCCCGCCTGCGTGCCTGTCTGCCAGCCCGCCAGGAGGATCCCGGCGGAGGCCAAAGCTGCTGCGACTGTTCCGCGAATTTTCACCAGTCAAACCTTTCGTGATGGATCTGTTCCTCGGGGACGCCGGCCTTCCCGGCATCCGCAATGACGTTGGCCGCCCACGCCGCCGGGCCGCAGACGTAGACGTCCGCATCCCTGATGTCCGGCACATAGGAGGTAAGGCTGTAGCCGTTGCGCACCGACTCCTCGGGAAGCCAGGTGGACTGGCCGTGGCCCCGCGGCCCGGTGAGGTGGAAGAGCCGGACCCCGCGCGCCTGGCAGAGGTCAAGGATTTCGTTGCCCAGGTAAAGCTCCTTGTCGGTGTGGCCGCGGAGGAGGACCGTGGCCTCGCCAGGAGCGAATGGGGTGGTCTCCAGCAGCGCGCGCAGGGGAGTGATGCCGATGCCGGCGCCGATCATCACCACCTTGTTCTTCGTCCGGGCTGCCGTGCTGAGCATTCCGTAGGGGCCCTCCAGGGCCACCTTGGTGCCCTTCCGCAGCCGGAGCAGCCGGGCGGAACCGTCGCCAAGGTTCCGGACAGTAACCCGCAGCGTCCCCTGGCCGTCCCGGCCGTTGACCACGGGCTCCGCGGACAGGCTGAACGGGTGGGGGTGCCACCACATGCCCGGAGCCAGGAAGCGCCAGATGAAGAAGCGTCCGCCCGTTCCTGCAAGCTGGTCCAGCTTCCGGCCCCGCATAACGATGTTCACCACGCCCGGAGCCACGGCTTCCACACGGGCCACCGTCAGTTGGTGGCGAACGGTGGCCAGCACAGGCTCAAGGATGCGGAAGTACACCAGCGCCGAGCCGGTGTAGATGCAGATGGCGAGCCAATACCACCGCTGCCAGGTGCCGGCGGCGAAGAGGCCGCCCACGCTGAACTGGTGCGGGATTGACGTTGCCACCGCCGCGTAGGTCAGCAGGTGGACCACATACCAGAACTCATAGGGGAAGCGCCGGCGCACAGCCACCAGGGAGGTCACGACGACGGCGATGAACAGCGCCATGGAGACGAACGCCAGCCACATATCGGGCACCTGCACCCACAGGTTGATGGACTCGCTGACCGGGTCCAGTCCCTCGGCCATGCCGTATCCGACGGCGAGCAGGAGGCCGTGCGCCAACAGGAGGTAGAGGGACGGCTTTCCCAGTTTGCCGTGAAATTCCAGGGCCCGGTCATGGCCGATGGTGCGGTCGATGAACGGGATCCTTGCGGCCAGGAGCAGCATGAGCAGGACCAGGTCCATGCCCGCCAGCCCGGCCACGATCCCCGCAGCCGTGAACAGGGCGGCGGGCGAAGTGATGTTGGTGGCCCCGCCGTCGGCCAGCCACAGGGAGATTGCCGCGGCAACGGATGCCCAGGCAATGACGGTCAGCAGGTCCGTCCGCAGCATGCGCTGGCGGTACTGGCGGGCAAACCAGCCGCGGGCGGGTATCTTCGGTGGTGAAAGCTCCGGGCGGCCGGAGCTGCTTGCGGCCGGGGACGCCGGCAGGAGCTGCGTGTTCATGAATCAAACATGCGTGGGGAAGCTATGTCCCTGCTGTGAAAAGGGACCAGCGGCGGCTGTGACCTTTCAGCAGGGGCAAGCCCTTATACACCCGATTGGTCTTTAATTGCGTCAACTCGTAGACTTGGTAGGCGCTAAGTGCGCGGAGCGTGCGCAATTGCTCCGGTTGCCCGGTAATTTTCTCCAGGGTGGCCGGTAGTTAGGGGCTCAAGTTGCGTAACTAACCGTTGCCCGTACATTCTGTGGGTCGCACTTGGCAGCATGGTCCAGCAGCAGATATGCGGATCATTACTTTCAATTCTTGAGGAGAAGTCATGGCAGCACACTGCCAAGTGACCGGGGCCGAGCCGGGCTTTGGGCACAGCATTTCGCACTCGCACCGCCGCAACAAGCGTCGGTTCGATCCGAACATCCAGAAGAAGCGCTACTGGGTTCCGTCCCTGCGCCGTAACGTCACGCTGCAGGTTTCTGCACGTGGCATCAAGACCATCGACGTGCGCGGTATCGACGCAGTCGTCGCCGACATTCTGGCTCGTGGGGTGAAGCTCTAGTGGCTAAGGACAAGGACGTACGTCCGATCATCAAGCTCAAGTCGACCGCGGGCACGGGTTACACCTACGTAACCCGCAAGAACCGTCGTAACGACCCGGACCGCATGGTCCTGAAGAAGTACGACCCCAAGATCCGCCAGCACGTCGAATTCCGAGAGGAGCGCTAAACATGGCTAAGAAGTCCAAGATTGCTCGCAACGAGCAGCGCAAGGTCATCGTTGAGCGTTACGCTGCAAAGCGCCTCGAACTGAAGAAGACCCTGGTTGACGAAAACGCAACCGACGAAGCACGCGAAGCAGCCCGCCTGGGCCTGCAGAAGCTGCCCCGCAACGCGTCCCCGATCCGTCTGCGCAACCGCGACATCATCGACGGCCGCCCCCGTGGCACCTTCCAGAAGTTCGGCATCTCCCGTGTCCGTTTCCGCGACATGGCTCACCGCGGTGAGCTCCCGGGCATCACCAAGTCTTCCTGGTAATCCAGCACCGCTGATTCCAGCTGCTTGAGAAGGGCCGGCAACCATTTGGTTGCCGGCCCTTCTGCGTTAAGCCGTGGCAGGTGGGCGCCGGGTCGGCGGGCTGTGCGGCAGCCCACACGCCGGAATTACGACGCCGGCAGGCCGCTTGGGTGCTCCATCCCGGGTTTCGCCGCGCAAAACCGCGGATTTCCGGCCCCCGGAGACCCGGTTTGCGGTGGGCCCGGAGTGCGTGTATTGTTTTCTAAGTCGCCGCGGGGGAGACAGTGAAGAACTGTTCACCGGGTGGCCAAAACCCCCAAATCAAAGCCAAAATCTGGTTGCTCTTTAGGGCGCTGGAAATTGGTATGGGACGGTCTTCAATTCGATGTGAATCCTGAGAGATGGATTTGCTTCGGAGGCGGGGATCGGGTAAGTTTGAAAAGTTGCTCCGGAGCGATCCTGAACGTTGGTTTGGGTGGTGCCGGGTGTGTCTGTTGTTTGAGAACTCAATAGTGTGCCAAGTTTGTTGATACCGATTATGTATGTAATTGGTTGAATTTGCCGAATCGTGCCGCCCCTGTGGTGTGGTTTGGTGTTTTTAGCTGGTTTCAAATTTTGTGCAGCCTTTGTCGCCGTTATTTCCGGTGGTTTTGGTTGTGTCTGTTTGTTTTCAACGGAGAGTTTGATCCTGGCTCAGGATGAACGCTGGCGGCGTGCTTAACACATGCAAGTCGAACGATGATGCCAGCTTGCTGGTGGATTAGTGGCGAACGGGTGAGTAACACGTGAGTAACCTGCCCTTGACTCTGGGATAAGCCTGGGAAACTGGGTCTAATACCGGATATGACTGATCATCGCATGGTGGTTGGTGGAAAGCTTTTGTGGTTTTGGATGGACTCGCGGCCTATCAGCTTGTTGGTGGGGTAATGGCCTACCAAGGCGACGACGGGTAGCCGGCCTGAGAGGGTGACCGGCCACACTGGGACTGAGACACGGCCCAGACTCCTACGGGAGGCAGCAGTGGGGAATATTGCACAATGGGCGCAAGCCTGATGCAGCGACGCCGCGTGAGGGATGACGGCCTTCGGGTTGTAAACCTCTTTCAGTAGGGAAGAAGCGAAAGTGACGGTACCTGCAGAAGAAGCGCCGGCTAACTACGTGCCAGCAGCCGCGGTAATACGTAGGGCGCAAGCGTTATCCGGAATTATTGGGCGTAAAGAGCTCGTAGGCGGTTTGTCGCGTCTGCCGTGAAAGTCCGGGGCTCAACTCCGGATCTGCGGTGGGTACGGGCAGACTAGAGTGATGTAGGGGAGACTGGAATTCCTGGTGTAGCGGTGAAATGCGCAGATATCAGGAGGAACACCGATGGCGAAGGCAGGTCTCTGGGCATTAACTGACGCTGAGGAGCGAAAGCATGGGGAGCGAACAGGATTAGATACCCTGGTAGTCCATGCCGTAAACGTTGGGCACTAGGTGTGGGGGACATTCCACGTTTTCCGCGCCGTAGCTAACGCATTAAGTGCCCCGCCTGGGGAGTACGGCCGCAAGGCTAAAACTCAAAGGAATTGACGGGGGCCCGCACAAGCGGCGGAGCATGCGGATTAATTCGATGCAACGCGAAGAACCTTACCAAGGCTTGACATGAACCGGAAAGACCTGGAAACAGGTCCCCCACTTGTGGTCGGTTTACAGGTGGTGCATGGTTGTCGTCAGCTCGTGTCGTGAGATGTTGGGTTAAGTCCCGCAACGAGCGCAACCCTCGTTCTATGTTGCCAGCACGTGATGGTGGGGACTCATAGGAGACTGCCGGGGTCAACTCGGAGGAAGGTGGGGACGACGTCAAATCATCATGCCCCTTATGTCTTGGGCTTCACGCATGCTACAATGGCCGGTACAAAGGGTTGCGATACTGTGAGGTGGAGCTAATCCCAAAAAGCCGGTCTCAGTTCGGATTGGGGTCTGCAACTCGACCCCATGAAGTCGGAGTCGCTAGTAATCGCAGATCAGCAACGCTGCGGTGAATACGTTCCCGGGCCTTGTACACACCGCCCGTCAAGTCACGAAAGTTGGTAACACCCGAAGCCGGTGGCCTAACCCCTTGTGGGAGGGAGCTGTCGAAGGTGGGACTGGCGATTGGGACTAAGTCGTAACAAGGTAGCCGTACCGGAAGGTGCGGCTGGATCACCTCCTTTCTAAGGAGCGCCTACAACACCTGTCCTGGATGTATGTCCGGGTGTGGGGGTTGTCAGGAAGCAAGCCCGTTGCGCAGGCGATTGTCCTGCGGCGGGTGCTCATGGGTGGAATATCAACAAATAGCGGCCGTTGTGTTGTCGTGTCCTTCTCTAGTACGAATCCCACCTGGTGGTGGTTCTGGAACGGTGGGCGTGGTGATGTGGTGGTTTTCGTGTTTGGCACACTGTTGGGTCCTGAGGCAACAGGACCACGGGTTCGCTGTCTTCGCCTTTCGGGGTGTGGGTGGTGTTCTGGTGGGAGTGTTTGTTTCTGGTTTCCCTGCCATGACGGTCCACGCACGTGTGTGTGGGTGTGTGGTGTGGGGTTGTTGTTTGAGAACTACATAGTGGACGCGAGCATCTTGTATAAGAAGCAATTTCCAAGATAAATGAACCTGGATCTGGTTCGTGTGCCTTTGGGTGCGCGGGACAGTTTTCATGGTTCTCTCGAGTGAGCTTGTTTTTGATCTTTGTGGTCAAGTTTTTAAGAGCACACGGTGGATGCCTTGGCATTAGGAGCCGAAGAAGGACGTAGGAATCTGCGATAAGCCTGGGGAGTCGATAACCGGACTGTGATCCCAGGGTGTCCGAATGGGGAAACCCCGCCAAGCGCGCGAGTGACTTGGTGACCCGTACCTGAACACATAGGGTGCGTGGGGGGAACGCGGGGAAGTGAAACATCTCAGTACCCGCAGGAAGAGAAAACAATAGTGATTCCGTTAGTAGTGGCGAGCGAACGCGGATCAGGCTAAACCGTTCCATGTGTGATAGCCGGCGGGCGTTGCATGGTCGGGGTTGTGGGACTTTCCATACCAGTTCTGCCGGGCTGGTGGGGTGTGATGTGCGCGCATAGGTGAACGGTTTTGAAAGGCCGGCCAGAGAGGGTGTTAGTCCCGTAACCGTAATGTGTTTGTACCGCCTGTGAGAGTATCCCAAGTAGTACGGGGCCCGAGAAATCCCGTGCGAATCTGTCAGGACCACCTGATAAGCCTAAATACTCCCTAATGACCGATAGCGGACCAGTACCGTGAGGGAAAGGTGAAAAGTACCCCGGGAGGGAGTGAAACAGTACCTGAAACCGTGTGCTTACAATCCGTCGGAGCCAGTCTGATTCTGGTGACGGCGTGCCTTTTGAAGAATGAGCCTGCGAGTTAGTGTTACGTCGCGAGGTTAACCCGTGTGGGGCAGCCGTAGCGAAAGCGAGTCTGAATAGGGCGTGTGAGTGGCGTGATCTAGACCCGAAGCGAAGTGATCTACCCATGGCCAGGTTGAAGCGACGGTAAGACGTCGTGGAGGACCGAACCCACTTCAGTTGAAAATGGAGGGGATGAGCTGTGGGTAGGGGTGAAAGGCCAATCAAACTTCGTGATAGCTGGTTCTCCCCGAAATGCATTTAGGTGCAGCGTTGCGTGTTTCTTGCTGGAGGTAGAGCTACTGGATGGCTAATGGGCCCTACAAGGTTACTGACGTCAGCCAAACTCCGAATGCCGGTAAGTGAGAGCGCAGCAGTGAGACTGTGGGGGATAAGCTTCATAGTCGAGAGGGAAACAGCCCAGACCACCAACTAAGGCCCCTAAGCGTGTGCTAAGTGGGAAAGGATGTGGAGTTGCCCAGACAACCAGGAGGTTGGCTTAGAAGCAGCCACCCTTAAAAGAGTGCGTAATAGCTCACTGGTCAAGTGATTCCGCGCCGACAATGTAGCGGGGCTCAAGTACACCGCCGAAGTTGTGGCATTCAGATATTAGCTAAGCCCTTGTGGTTCAGGCGTCTGGATGGGTAGGGGAGCGTCGTGTGGGCGGTGAAGTCGCGGTGTAAACCAGCGGTGGAGCCTACACGAGTGAGAATGCAGGCATGAGTAGCGAAAGACGGGTGAGAAACCCGTCCGCCGAATGATCAAGGGTTCCAGGGTCAAGCTAATCTGCCCTGGGTAAGTCGGGACCTAAGGCGAGGCCGACAGGCGTAGTCGATGGACAACGGGTTGATATTCCCGTACCGGCGAAAAACCGTCCATGTTGAACAGGGGATACTAACCGCCCGAGACCTGCCCGACACCCCTTGTGGGTGAAGGGTTTTGGTGGAGCGCGGGACCTGATCCTGGGAGGCAAGCGTATTAACAGGTGTGACGCAGGAAGGTAGCCGAGCCGGGCGATGGTTGTCCCGGTCTAAGGATGTAGGGCGAGTGGTAGGCAAATCCGCCACTCATATGGCCTGAGATCTGATGGGACCCCCGTTTGGGGGATTTGGTGATCCTATGCTGCCGAGAAAAGCATCGACGCGAGGTTTTAGCCGCCCGTACCCCAAACCGACACAGGTGATCAGGTAGAGAATACTAAGGCGATCGAGAGAATTATGGTTAAGGAACTCGGCAAAATGCCCCCGTAACTTCGGGAGAAGGGGGGCCCCAACCTTGATCGGACTTCGCGTCCGGGAGGGGATCGGGGCCGCAGAGACCAGGGGGAAGCGACTGTTTACTAAAAACACAGGTCCGTGCGAAGTCGCAAGACGATGTATACGGACTGACTCCTGCCCGGTGCTGGAAGGTTAAGAGGACCGGTTAGCCTCACGGCGAAGCTGAGAATTTAAGCCCCAGTAAACGGCGGTGGTAACTATAACCATCCTAAGGTAGCGAAATTCCTTGTCGGGTAAGTTCCGACCTGCACGAATGGAGTAACGACTTCCCCGCTGTCTCAACCATAAACTCGGCGAAATTGCAGTACGAGTAAAGATGCTCGTTACGCGCAGCAGGACGGAAAGACCCCGAGACCTTTACTATAGTTTGGTATTGGTGTTCGGAGTGGCTTGTGTAGGATAGGTGGGAGACGTTGAAGCCCGGACGCCAGTTCGGGTGGAGTCATCGTTGAAATACCACTCTGGTCACTTTGGACATCTAACTTCGGCCCGTAATCCGGGTCAGGGACAGTGCCTGATGGGTAGTTTAACTGGGGCGGTTGCCTCCTAAAAAGTAACGGAGGCGCCCAAAGGTTCCCTCAGCCTGGTTGGCAATCAGGTGTCGAGTGTAAGTGCACAAGGGAGCTTGACTGTGAGAGAGACATCTCGAGCAGGGACGAAAGTCGGGACTAGTGATCCGGCGGTACATTGTGGAATGGCCGTCGCTCAACGGATAAAAGGTACCTCGGGGATAACAGGCTGATCTTGCCCAAGAGTCCATATCGACGGCATGGTTTGGCACCTCGATGTCGGCTCGTCGCATCCTGGGGCTGGAGTAGGTCCCAAGGGTTGGGCTGTTCGCCCATTAAAGCGGTACGCGAGCTGGGTTTAGAACGTCGTGAGACAGTTCGGTCCCTATCCGCTGCGCGCGCAGGAAATTTGAGAAGGGCTGTCCTTAGTACGAGAGGACCGGGACGGACGAACCTCTGGTGTGTCAGTTGTACTGCCAAGTGCACCGCTGATTAGCTACGTTCGGATGGGATAACCGCTGAAAGCATCTAAGCGGGAAGCTCGCTTCAAGATGAGATTTCCATACACATTATGTGTGAGAGGCCCCCAGCCAGACCACTGGGTTGATAGGCCGGATGTGGAAGCGAGGACTAACGACTCGTGAAGCTGACCGGTACTAATAGGCCAATAACTTACACCACACAGATACATACAAAATTCTGCTTGCGTCCACTATGTGGTTCCCAACCAACAACCCCCCAACACGGGCGGTACTGGTAGGTAACCAACACAACTACATACAACACCACATGTTGTAACCACAGATTTCCCACACCACCCCCAAGCGGGTTGGTGACGGGTAGAAGGGTTACGGCGGTCATAGCGTGGGGGAAACGCCCGGTCCCATTCCGAACCCGGAAGCTAAGACCCACAGCGCCGATGGTACTGCACCCGGGAGGGTGTGGGAGAGTAGGTCACCGCCGGAACATCATTCATGGTCGAGGCCCCAACCACACACGGTTGGGGCCTCCCACATTTAACAAACAAAACAACCCCTGACTTGCTCCATCAGGTATGGTCCCCAAAACCCCCGGTTAGCAGCCATATTTGATGGCGCATCTGGCCCAGCCGCCTAGACTTACCGTCTATGACCCTCCAGATCCCAGGACCCAGGGGCAAGCGGGCCACCATCCTGGATGTGGCAGCTGCAGCCGGTGTATCACGCCAGACCGTGACCCGCGCCATGAATGACATGGCCGGCATCAGCCAGGAAACCAGGGAACGGGTCAAGGGACTCGCAGCGGAAATGGGGTACGTCCCCAGCCGCTTTGCGAAGGGCCTGGTGCAGGGCGCCCGGACTTCGATAGGACTCGCCATCCCGGACCTGACAAACCCCTATTTTCCGGCCTTTGCCTCCAGCGTGGTTGAAGCCGCCACCGAGCGCGGCTGGAACGTGGTGATGGACGACTACGGCCATGGCACCGGCAGCGCCGTAACTGCCGCTGCCCGGCTTGCGCCCCAAGTGGACGCGCTGATCGGCTACCTTGCGCCGCACCCTGACGAAGCGCAGGCGCTGATGGGCCGGCGCCCCGTCGTCGCCATCGACTACCCGGGCACGGACACTGCCGGAGGAATCTCCTTCGACTACCGTCACGCTGCCCGGCTCGCCCTGACACACCTGTCGTCCCGTGGTTGCCGGAACATCATCTTCCTTGACTCTGA
This sequence comes from Pseudarthrobacter sp. LT1, assembly GCF_035621795.1. Classification (NCBI taxonomy): domain Bacteria; kingdom Bacillati; phylum Actinomycetota; class Actinomycetes; order Micrococcales; family Micrococcaceae; genus Pseudarthrobacter; species Pseudarthrobacter sp. LT1. The sequence goes on along the minus strand of NZ_CP141830.1, from coordinate 4,384,397 downwards.
CCAAGGCAATAACGCCAGCAGCCGGAGTACGGCAGCAGCGGCCGAGGCCGAACAGGCAGGCGTGCACCTCACCCGCCTGCCGGCGGAGCCGTCCGCGGCCGCTGCCAAATCGGCCATCGCCCTCCTCCCAACGGGCGGCAGCCGGGTCGACGGCATTCTCGCCTTCAACGACCTGATGGCAGCAGGCGCACTGAAGGCGCTCCAGGAAGCTGGCAGGGCTGCCCCGAACGATTGTCCGGTCATCGGAATGGACGGGATACCGCTCGGTGAGCTGCTCACCCCCGAGCTGACCACCCTCTCGCTTGACCTTCGCGCGGTGGGCCGCGCCGCCGTCGGACTCGTGGACGGCTTGATTTCCGGCACAATCAAGGACCGCAGCGCCGAGGCCTTCCTGACCCTCCGGCATCAGCTTGTCCTCCGGCAGTCCGCCTGAGCCCTACTCAAATGGAAATGGACAGGCTAGGCTTCTTCTGCAGCACCGTGAACGTTCACGTACCGTACTCCTCCCCGCCAAGGAAGACACATTCCATTGCACAACCAAGCCGAAACTGCCGGTAACGGCTCCGCCGCCGCGGCCCCCTCCCGCTCCCTGGATCTTGGTGCCGCGGAGGCCGGGGAATTGGCCTCTGCGGCACCGGGGCGGGGAAGCCTTCCAGCACGGGCGTACCTCGAATCCGACGCACCCAGGCTCTCACTCAATGGGGAATGGAAGTTCCGGCTGAGCCCCGGAATCCGGACGGCACCCAACGACGGGTGGCAGCGCGGCACCGGGCTGTCCGGCTTCACTGCCCTTCCCGTCCCCTCGAGCTGGAACATGCACGGCCACGGCTCCCCGGCCTATACCAACGTCCAGTTCCCCTTCCCGGTGGAACCCCCGCACGTGCCGGATGCCAATCCCATCGGCGACCACCTGGTGGCCTTTGAGGCAGGCCCGGAGTTCCTCCCGCACGCCGTGCTCCGGTTCGATGGCATCGATTCTGCCGGGACCGTGTGGCTGAACGGGGTGGAACTGGGGACTACCCGCGGGAGCAGGCTGGCCCACGAATTCGATGTCTCCGGCGTCCTGGTCGAAGGAACCAACATCCTGGCGGTCCGGGTGGCCCAGTTCTCCGCCTCGAGCTACGTGGAGGACCAGGACATGTGGTGGCTCCCGGGCATCTTCCGGGACGTGACGCTGCAAGGCCGGCCGGAGCACGGCATCGACGATGTATTTGTCCACGCGGGCTACGACCCGGGAACGGGCGCCGGCTCGCTCCGCGTTGACGTGACCCGCTCGGGGCAGGCGATTGACGCCGTCGTCCGCGTTCCGGAACTTGGCCTCGAACTGGCCGCCGGGGTGGAGCAGCAAGTTCCCGGCGTGGAACCCTGGTCTGCTGAAACCCCACGCCTCTACGACGCCACTGTCAGCAGCCCCGGCGAGACAGTCTCGCTGCAGGTGGGCTTCCGGAGCATCATCATCGAGGACGCCCAGTTCAAGGTGAACGGCCGGCGGATCCTGCTCCGCGGCGTAAACCGCCACGAGCACCACCCCCGGTTTGGCCGCGTTGTGCCGCGGGATGTGGTGGAGGCCGAGCTGCGGTTGATGAAGCAGCACAATATCAACGCCATCAGGACCTCGCATTACCCGCCGCACCCCGAGTTCCTTGCGCTGGCGGACCGGCTGGGGTTCTATGTGGTTCTTGAATGCGATCTCGAAACGCATGGCTTCCACAGCGCCGGCTGGGCACACAACCCCAGCGATGATCCGCAGTGGGAAGCCGCGCTGCTGGACCGGATGCAGCGGACGGTGGAGCGCGATAAAAACCATCCTTCCGTGATCATGTGGTCGCTGGGCAATGAGGCGGGCACCGGCAGGAACCTGGCGGCCATGTCGCGATGGACCAAGGACCGTGACCCGTCCCGTCCCATCCACTACGAGGGCGACTGGTCGTCGCCCTTCGTGGACGTCTACTCACGGATGTATGCCAGCCAAGCCGAGACGGAGCTCATCGGGCAGGGCATCGAGCCGCCCCTGGAGGATGCCGCACTCGATGCGCGTCGCCGCGCCATGCCGTTCATGCTGTGCGAGTACGTGCACGCCATGGGCAACGGCCCCGGCGGCATGAGCGAGTACCAGGAGCTGTTCGAGCGGTATCCCCGGCTTATGGGCGGCTTCGTCTGGGAATGGCTTGAGCACGGGATCACCGTCCCCTCCCCTGGCGGCGGCCACCACTTCGCTTATGGCGGGGACTTCGGTGAGGAGATCCATGACGGGAACTTCGTCACGGACGGGCTGGTGGACGCCGACCGCAACCCACGTCCCGGCCTGCTGGATTTCAAGAAGGTGATTGAGCCGCTGCACATCGGGGTGGCTGGCACCTGGGCCGGCTTCACCGTGCGGAACGGGCAGGACTTCGCGGACACATCCGCCTTCCGGTTCCAGTACAAGGTGGAGGCCGACGGCGGCACGCAGCTGGAGGGAACGGTGGCAGTGCCGCCGCTCGCACCGCAGTCCCGGGCTGTTGTGGAGCTGCCGGCGGAGGTGGCCCGGTATGTGGCGGGCCTGCCGGAGAGCCAGCCGGCCGTACTCACGGTCAGCGCCGTACTCGCCGCGGACACTGCCTGGGGTTCTGCCGGCCATGAGGTGGCGTGGGGGCAGGCAGTCCGGGCGGTGCCGCCACCCGCCATGCCGCCGGCCGAAGAACCGGTTGACGTTACCGACCAGGAACTCCGGCTGGGCCCTGCCGTATTCGACCGGGCCACCGGCATGCCCACCTGCATCGGTGGCCTGCCCGTGGAAAAACTGGGCCTGGTCCTGTGGTGGGCACCCACGGACAACGACCTCGGCCGGGAGTGGGGAAGCACGGACGAGCGGCCCCTTGCCATCCAGTGGAAGGAGGCGGGACTCGACCGGCTGCACACCCGCCTGCTGGGCATCGGCGCCGAAACAACGCCCGACGGCGGCGAGCACCTTCGCGTCAGCACGCGCATGGGAGCGGCGGACAAACAGTTCGGGGTGTTGGTCGACTATGAGTGGACCAGCAGCGCCGGCTCCCTGGCCTTGCGGACCCATGTCACTCCGGTAGGGGAGTGGCTCAACGCCGGCTTTGAGGTGGAGTGGGCGAGGCTCGGGCTGGAACTTGTGCTGGGTGCCGGCACAACCACCGTGGGCTGGTTCGGCCAGGGCCCGCACCAGAGTTACCCGGACACCGGGCAAGGCACCCGGACAGGATGGTTCGAGCTGCCCCTCGCCGACCTGGACGTGGAGTACGTCCGCCCCCAGGAGTCGGGGGCCCGGTCCGGCGTGCAGTCCGCGGTAGTGAGCACGGGTGGCAGGAAGCTGCACGTTTCCGGCGCGTCCTTTGCGCTGACAGTCCGGCCGTACAGCATGCAGGCCCTGGCAGCAGCAACCCACAGGCCGGATCTCATTCCGGACGGGCGCACCTACATCCACCTTGACCATGCCATGAGGGGTGTGGGGACAGCAGCGTGCGGGCCCGGCGTTCTGGAGCCATACCGGTTGAAGCCGCGGGCGGCGGACTTCGAGCTGGTCCTCCGGGTAACGGGGAACGGCGTGCAGCAGATGTGAGCCACTCCATAAAGGCGGCCAACTGACGCAAGAGGGGCGAAAGCCCCTGCCTGGGCAGCGAAAAACCGCGTCATTCCGGGGTTTAGGGTGGCCCGTGCGGCCCGGTTTAGCCCGATTTGCGGTGGGGGTTGTGTGCGGGTATTGTTTTCTGAGTCGCCGCCGCTGAAGCGGAAAAATAGCGGCCAACCCCCCTTTTTTGAACGGCCTGGAAAATGGTTCGCTTTTATGCGTGCTGTTGCTGGGTGGGGGCGGTCTTCGATTCGGTGTGGGTCCTGGAAGATGGATTTGACTCGGATTGTGGGATCGGGTAAGTTTGGAAAGTTGCTCCGGAGCGATCCTGAACGTTGGTTTGGGTGGTGCCGGGTGTGTCTGTTGTTTGAGAACTCAATAGTGTGCCAAGTTTGTTGATACCGATTATGTATGTAATTGGTTGAATTTGCCGAATCGTGCCGCCCCTGTGGTGTGGTTTGGTGTTTTTAGCTGGTTTCAAATTTTGTGCAGCCTTTGTCGCCGTTATTTCCGGTGGTTTTGGTTGTGTCTGTTTTACTTCAACGGAGAGTTTGATCCTGGCTCAGGATGAACGCTGGCGGCGTGCTTAACACATGCAAGTCGAACGATGATGCCAGCTTGCTGGTGGATTAGTGGCGAACGGGTGAGTAACACGTGAGTAACCTGCCCTTGACTCTGGGATAAGCCTGGGAAACTGGGTCTAATACCGGATATGACTGATCATCGCATGGTGGTTGGTGGAAAGCTTTTGTGGTTTTGGATGGACTCGCGGCCTATCAGCTTGTTGGTGGGGTAATGGCCTACCAAGGCGACGACGGGTAGCCGGCCTGAGAGGGTGACCGGCCACACTGGGACTGAGACACGGCCCAGACTCCTACGGGAGGCAGCAGTGGGGAATATTGCACAATGGGCGCAAGCCTGATGCAGCGACGCCGCGTGAGGGATGACGGCCTTCGGGTTGTAAACCTCTTTCAGTAGGGAAGAAGCGAAAGTGACGGTACCTGCAGAAGAAGCGCCGGCTAACTACGTGCCAGCAGCCGCGGTAATACGTAGGGCGCAAGCGTTATCCGGAATTATTGGGCGTAAAGAGCTCGTAGGCGGTTTGTCGCGTCTGCCGTGAAAGTCCGGGGCTCAACTCCGGATCTGCGGTGGGTACGGGCAGACTAGAGTGATGTAGGGGAGACTGGAATTCCTGGTGTAGCGGTGAAATGCGCAGATATCAGGAGGAACACCGATGGCGAAGGCAGGTCTCTGGGCATTAACTGACGCTGAGGAGCGAAAGCATGGGGAGCGAACAGGATTAGATACCCTGGTAGTCCATGCCGTAAACGTTGGGCACTAGGTGTGGGGGACATTCCACGTTTTCCGCGCCGTAGCTAACGCATTAAGTGCCCCGCCTGGGGAGTACGGCCGCAAGGCTAAAACTCAAAGGAATTGACGGGGGCCCGCACAAGCGGCGGAGCATGCGGATTAATTCGATGCAACGCGAAGAACCTTACCAAGGCTTGACATGAACCGGAAAGACCTGGAAACAGGTCCCCCACTTGTGGTCGGTTTACAGGTGGTGCATGGTTGTCGTCAGCTCGTGTCGTGAGATGTTGGGTTAAGTCCCGCAACGAGCGCAACCCTCGTTCTATGTTGCCAGCACGTGATGGTGGGGACTCATAGGAGACTGCCGGGGTCAACTCGGAGGAAGGTGGGGACGACGTCAAATCATCATGCCCCTTATGTCTTGGGCTTCACGCATGCTACAATGGCCGGTACAAAGGGTTGCGATACTGTGAGGTGGAGCTAATCCCAAAAAGCCGGTCTCAGTTCGGATTGGGGTCTGCAACTCGACCCCATGAAGTCGGAGTCGCTAGTAATCGCAGATCAGCAACGCTGCGGTGAATACGTTCCCGGGCCTTGTACACACCGCCCGTCAAGTCACGAAAGTTGGTAACACCCGAAGCCGGTGGCCTAACCCCTTGTGGGAGGGAGCTGTCGAAGGTGGGACTGGCGATTGGGACTAAGTCGTAACAAGGTAGCCGTACCGGAAGGTGCGGCTGGATCACCTCCTTTCTAAGGAGCGCCTACAACACCTGTCCTGGATGTATGTCCGGGTGTGGGGGTTGTCAGGAAGCAAGCCCGTTGCGCAGGCGATTGTCCTGCGGCGGGTGCTCATGGGTGGAATATCAACAAATAGCGGCCGTTGTGTTGTCGTGTCCTTCTCTAGTACGAATCCCACCTGGTGGTGGTTCTGGAACGGTGGGCGTGGTGATGTGGTGGTTTTCGTGTTTGGCACACTGTTGGGTCCTGAGGCAACAGGACCACGGGTTCGCTGTCTTCGCCTTTCGGGGTGTGGGTGGTGTTCTGGTGGGAGTGTTTGTTTCTGGTTTCCCTGCCATGACGGTCCACGCACGTGTGTGTGGGGTGTGTGGTGTGGGGTTGTTGTTTGAGAACTACATAGTGGACGCGAGCATCTTGTATAAGAAGCAATTTCCAAGATAAATGAACCTGGATCTGGTTCGTGTGCCTTTGGGTGCGCGGGACAGTTTTCATGGTTCTCTCGAGTGAGCTTGTTTTTGATCTTTGTGGTCAAGTTTTTAAGAGCACACGGTGGATGCCTTGGCATTAGGAGCCGAAGAAGGACGTAGGAATCTGCGATAAGCCTGGGGAGTCGATAACCGGACTGTGATCCCGGGGTGTCCGAATGGGGAAACCCCGCCAAGCGCGCGAGTGACTTGGTGACCCGTACCTGAACACATAGGGTGCGTGGGGGGAACGCGGGGAAGTGAAACATCTCAGTACCCGCAGGAAGAGAAAACAATAGTGATTCCGTTAGTAGTGGCGAGCGAACGCGGATCAGGCTAAACCGTTCCATGTGTGATAGCCGGCGGGCGTTGCATGGTCGGGGTTGTGGGACTTTCCATACCAGTTCTGCCGGGCTGGTGGGGTGTGATGTGCGCGCATAGGTGAACGGTTTTGAAAGGCCGGCCAGAGAGGGTGTTAGTCCCGTAACCGTAATGTGTTTGTACCGCCTGTGAGAGTATCCCAAGTAGTACGGGGCCCGAGAAATCCCGTGCGAATCTGTCAGGACCACCTGATAAGCCTAAATACTCCCTAATGACCGATAGCGGACCAGTACCGTGAGGGAAAGGTGAAAAGTACCCCGGGAGGGAGTGAAACAGTACCTGAAACCGTGTGCTTACAATCCGTCGGAGCCAGTCTGATTCTGGTGACGGCGTGCCTTTTGAAGAATGAGCCTGCGAGTTAGTGTTACGTCGCGAGGTTAACCCGTGTGGGGCAGCCGTAGCGAAAGCGAGTCTGAATAGGGCGTGTGAGTGGCGTGATCTAGACCCGAAGCGAAGTGATCTACCCATGGCCAGGTTGAAGCGACGGTAAGACGTCGTGGAGGACCGAACCCACTTCAGTTGAAAATGGAGGGGATGAGCTGTGGGTAGGGGTGAAAGGCCAATCAAACTTCGTGATAGCTGGTTCTCCCCGAAATGCATTTAGGTGCAGCGTTGCGTGTTTCTTGCTGGAGGTAGAGCTACTGGATGGCTAATGGGCCCTACAAGGTTACTGACGTCAGCCAAACTCCGAATGCCGGTAAGTGAGAGCGCAGCAGTGAGACTGTGGGGGATAAGCTTCATAGTCGAGAGGGAAACAGCCCAGACCACCAACTAAGGCCCCTAAGCGTGTGCTAAGTGGGAAAGGATGTGGAGTTGCCCAGACAACCAGGAGGTTGGCTTAGAAGCAGCCACCCTTAAAAGAGTGCGTAATAGCTCACTGGTCAAGTGATTCCGCGCCGACAATGTAGCGGGGCTCAAGTACACCGCCGAAGTTGTGGCATTCAGATATTTAGCTAAGCCCTTGTGGTTCAGGCGTCTGGATGGGTAGGGGAGCGTCGTGTGGGCGGTGAAGTCGCGGTGTAAACCAGCGGTGGAGCCTACACGAGTGAGAATGCAGGCATGAGTAGCGAAAGACGGGTGAGAAACCCGTCCGCCGAATGATCAAGGGTTCCAGGGTCAAGCTAATCTGCCCTGGGTAAGTCGGGACCTAAGGCGAGGCCGACAGGCGTAGTCGATGGACAACGGGTTGATATTCCCGTACCGGCGAAAAACCGTCCATGTTGAACAGGGGATACTAACCGCCCGAGACCTGCCCGACACCCCTTGTGGGTGAAGGGTTTTGGTGGAGCGCGGGACCTGATCCTGGGAGGCAAGCGTATTAACAGGTGTGACGCAGGAAGGTAGCCGAGCCGGGCGATGGTTGTCCCGGTCTAAGGATGTAGGGCGAGTGGTAGGCAAATCCGCCACTCATATGGCCTGAGATCTGATGGGACCCCCGTTTGGGGGATTTGGTGATCCTATGCTGCCGAGAAAAGCATCGACGCGAGGTTTTAGCCGCCCGTACCCCAAACCGACACAGGTGATCAGGTAGAGAATACTAAGGCGATCGAGAGAATTATGGTTAAGGAACTCGGCAAAATGCCCCCGTAACTTCGGGAGAAGGGGGGCCCCAACCTTGATCGGACTTCGCGTCCGGGAGGGGATCGGGGCCGCAGAGACCAGGGGGAAGCGACTGTTTACTAAAAACACAGGTCCGTGCGAAGTCGCAAGACGATGTATACGGACTGACTCCTGCCCGGTGCTGGAAGGTTAAGAGGACCGGTTAGCCTCACGGCGAAGCTGAGAATTTAAGCCCCAGTAAACGGCGGTGGTAACTATAACCATCCTAAGGTAGCGAAATTCCTTGTCGGGTAAGTTCCGACCTGCACGAATGGAGTAACGACTTCCCCGCTGTCTCAACCATAAACTCGGCGAAATTGCAGTACGAGTAAAGATGCTCGTTACGCGCAGCAGGACGGAAAGACCCCGAGACCTTTACTATAGTTTGGTATTGGTGTTCGGAGTGGCTTGTGTAGGATAGGTGGGAGACGTTGAAGCCCGGACGCCAGTTCGGGTGGAGTCATCGTTGAAATACCACTCTGGTCACTTTGGACATCTAACTTCGGCCCGTAATCCGGGTCAGGGACAGTGCCTGATGGGTAGTTTAACTGGGGCGGTTGCCTCCTAAAAAGTAACGGAGGCGCCCAAAGGTTCCCTCAGCCTGGTTGGCAATCAGGTGTCGAGTGTAAGTGCACAAGGGAGCTTGACTGTGAGAGAGACATCTCGAGCAGGGACGAAAGTCGGGACTAGTGATCCGGCGGTACATTGTGGAATGGCCGTCGCTCAACGGATAAAAGGTACCTCGGGGATAACAGGCTGATCTTGCCCAAGAGTCCATATCGACGGCATGGTTTGGCACCTCGATGTCGGCTCGTCGCATCCTGGGGCTGGAGTAGGTCCCAAGGGTTGGGCTGTTCGCCCATTAAAGCGGTACGCGAGCTGGGTTTAGAACGTCGTGAGACAGTTCGGTCCCTATCCGCTGCGCGCGCAGGAAATTTGAGAAGGGCTGTCCTTAGTACGAGAGGACCGGGACGGACGAACCTCTGGTGTGTCAGTTGTACTGCCAAGTGCACCGCTGATTAGCTACGTTCGGATGGGATAACCGCTGAAAGCATCTAAGCGGGAAGCTCGCTTCAAGATGAGATTTCCATACACATTATTGTGTGAGAGGCCCCCAGCCAGACCACTGGGTTGATAGGCCGGATGTGGAAGCGAGGACTAACGACTCGTGAAGCTGACCGGTACTAATAGGCCAATAACTTACACCACACAGATACATACAAAATTCTGCTTGCGTCCACTATGTGGTTCCCAACCAACAACCCCCCAACACGGGCACGGTAGGAACCAACACAACTACATACAACACCACAACGCTGTCCCTGGACAGCGAGTTGTAACCACAGATTTCCCACACCACCCCCCACACGGGTTGGTGACGGGTAGAAGGGTTACGGCGGTCATAGCGTGGGGGAAACGCCCGGTCCCATTCCGAACCCGGAAGCTAAGACCCACAGCGCCGATGGTACTGCACCCGGGAGGGTGTGGGAGAGTAGGTCACCGCCGGAACATCATTCATGGTCGAGGCCCCAACCACACACGGTTGGGGCCTCCCACATTTAACAAACAAAACACCGCACGCCGCGGGCCTTCGGGCCATTCACCCTGGCGGGCGGTGGCTGGGACGTGCCGGCCGCCGTCGTACGCACCTGTCAGCCAAGCGTGGCCCGCGGTGCTGCGGCATGTCCGTGATGGGTTGAGGAGGGTGAAAAGGCCCAAAGATTCGGTGATTAACCTCAAAAAATGGCGGAAACACGCGGAATTTGCGGCCCGGAACCGCCCAAGCTGGTAAGTTTTCGAACAGTGGCCTGCGCGCATGCCGTGTGCAGGCTCCAGAATCAGAACCGTCCAGGAGGACATCAATGGCTAAGAACCGTAGTGAACTTGTTGCAGAGGTAGCTGGCAAGGCCGGCACCAGCCAGGCTGCCGTCAACTCCGTCCTCGACGCACTGTTCGAGGTTTTCGAGACTTCTGTCGCCGCCGGCGAGAAGATCACCATCCCGGGCTGGCTCGCCGTCGAGCGCACCGACCGTGCAGCCCGCACCGGCCGCAACCCGCAGACCGGCGAAACCATCCAGATTGCAGCAGGCCACAGCGTCAAGCTGACCGCCGGCTCCAAGCTGAAGGCTGCAGTCTCCAAGAAGTAGAGCTTATTCCCGGCCGGTATGCAGCCGGCTGGAACAGGAGCGGCAACCCCACGGGTTGCCGCTCCTTGGCGTTTAACCCGGATTCGCTGCCCGGGCAGGCGTAGCGGACAATGGAATGGTGTCTTCTGCCGCAAAACCACGTTCCACCCCGCCCCAGACCAGTCCTGGCAAGGGAGCTGCGGTCCGGGACGCCGGAAACCGGGGGATCCCGGTGCCCTGGCAGCTGGCAGGCCTGGCAGCGCTCTTCCTGGGCCTCGCAGCAGCACTGATCTTCTCCGGTGCAGCAGCGGCCCGCAGCGTCGCCGACCCGGGAGCCCTGGTCCGCTGGGGGCTGCCCATCAGCAAGGCCATCCACAACGTGTCCCTGGCGACTGTTGTCGGCGGCCTGATCTTCGCCGTCGGCATCCTCCCGAAGAACCTTAAGAACCTAAACGCACGTGGCCGGGACCGGCAGACTCCCGCCGGCAGCGGGGCGCCCGAACATCCGGCGTTCACCCGCGCGCTGGCTGTGGCTGCCGCTGCGGGCGCAGTGTGGACCTTGTCCGCCATCGCGGTCCTGGTGCTCACCTACGCCGACGTGGCCGGTCAGGGGCTGTCCGGCGACCCCGCCTTTACGCAGGCCCTGGTCTATTTCATGACGGACATCGATACGGGCCGGGCCTGGCTCGCCGTCACCATCATTGCCGCAGTGGTGACAACCGCCCTGTTCGGCGTCCGGTCCCTCGGCGGCCTGGCCCTGACCCTCATCCTGGCCCTCATCGGCCTGGTGCCAACGGCCCTGATCGGCCACTCCTCCAGCTCGTCGGACCATGAGGGCGCCATCAACTCCCTCGGCCTGCACCTGGTGGGGGTCAGCACCTGGGTGGGCGGCATCATCATCCTGGCCCTGCTGTCCGGGATCCTGACAGGCAGCAAGCCGGGGGCAACAACAGACATCACCGAGCCCACGCTGCGCCGCTTCTCCACCCTGGCCGGCTTCGCTTTTATCCTGGTCTTCGCCTCCGGAATCATCAACGCCAGCATCCGCGTCACCAGCTGGTCGGATCTCTTCGGCTCCGCCTACGGGCAGCTGATCCTGGCCAAGACGGCAGCGGCAGTGGTCCTCGGCGGCATCGGCTTCATGCACCGGCAGTGGGTCATCCCGCAGCTGGGCCGCAAGGGGGCCACCATGTCTTCACGGCGGGTGCTGTGGCAATTGGTCCTGGCGGAGCTGCTGATCATGGGCGCCACGTCCGGCATCGCCGTGGCCCTGGGCCGTTCAGCCCCGCCGCAGCCGACGGAACTGGCGCCCAACGCCTCACCGGCCTTCATCCTCAGCGGTTACGAGCTGCCGCCTGAGCTCACCCCCGAACGCTGGCTCACCGAGTGGCGCCTGGACTGGATCTGGGTGGGCGTGGCCCTCTTCGGCCTGGTCACCTACTTCCTGGGCGTTGCCAAGGTCCGCCTGCGCGGAGACTCCTGGCAGTGGTTCCGGTCCGTGAACTGGGTCATCGGCCTGGTGGTGCTGACGTACATCACGTCCGGGCCGCCGTCGGTCTATGGCCGCATCCTGTTCTCCGCCCACATGGTGGACCATATGGCGCTGACCATGGTGGCCCCGATCTTCCTGGTGCTGGGCGCGCCGGTGACCCTGGCCCTGCGTGCCCTGCCCGCCCGCGGCGACGGCTCCCGCGGCTCCCGCGAGTGGATCCTGGTCTTCGTGCACTCGAAGTTCTCGCAGCTGGTCACCCACCCGCTGTTCGCGGCTGCCAACTTTGCCGGCTCCATCATCCTGTTCTACTACTCGGACCTGTTCGGCTTCGCCATGCGCGAGCACGTGGGCCACGAACTGATGAACCTGCACTTCCTGCTCACCGGATACATCTTCGTGCTGAGCATGATCGGCACGGACCCGCTGCCGCGCCGGGCCCCGTACCCCATGCGGCTGCTGCTCCTCCTGGCCACCATGGGCTTCCATGCCTTCTTCGGTGTGTCCATCATGGGCGGCACAGGCCTGATGGCAGCGGACTACTTCGGCAACCTGGGCCGTACCTGGGGGCCGTCGGCCCTTTTGGACCAGCAGGCCGGTGGCGCGGTGGCCTGGGGCATCGGCGAGGTGCCCACGCTCCTGGTGGCGATCGGCGTCGCCGTCATGTGGTCCAGGTCGGACCAGCGGGAGACCAAACGGGTGGACCGCGCGGCGGACAGGAATAACGACGCCGATCTGACCGCTTACAACGATATGTTTGCCAAATTGGCCGAACGCGACGCCAAGCTGGCTGAACGCAACAAGCTGGAAGGACGCTGATGAGCGAAACCGTACGCACCCATGCCCGGGTCCGGGCCTCCGAACTGGTGGGCCGCAACTGGCTGAACACCGGTGGCAAGTCCCTGGACCTCGAAGCCCTGCGCGGCAAGATCGTGCTCCTCGATTTCTGGACCTTCTGCTGCATCAACTGCCTGCACGTCCTCGATGAGCTGCGGCCGCTCGAGCAGCAGTACTCGGACGTGCTGGTCACCGTGGGAGTCCACTCGCCCAAGTTTGAACACGAGGCGGACCCGGTGGCGCTGGCGGCAGCCGTGGAGCGCTACGAGATCCACCACCCTGTCCTGGACGACCCCGAGCTGGACACCTGGAAGGCGTACACCGCCCGTGCCTGGCCCACCCTGGTGGTCATCGACCCTGAGGGCTACATCGTGGCGCACCTTTCCGGCGAAGGCCACGCGGACGGGCTCGCGGTGCTGATCCCCGAACTGATCGCCGAGCACGAGGCCAAGGGCACCCTGCACCGCGGCTCCGGCCCCTACGTGGCACCCGAGGCAACGTCCGGCACGCTGCGTTTCCCCGGCAAGGCACTCTTCCTGCCGCCAGGACGCGGGTCCACGGCTGGAACGGCCGACGGCGGCACGCCCGCAAGTGCAGCGGCTTCCGTTGCTGCGGAGAAGGGTTCCTGGCTGGTCACCGACACCGGCCACCACCGCCTGGTGGAACTCGGCACCGACTTCGAAACCGTCCTGGCCACCTTCGGCTCGGGCACCAAGGGCTACGCTGACGGACCCGCCGCGGGGGACACCGCCAGCGCCCAGTTCAACGAGCCCCAGGGCCTGGTCCTGCTCCCGGAAGACGTGGCAGCCAAGGCGGGCTACGACGTCGTGATTGCCGACTCGGTCAACCACCGCCTGCGTGGACTGTCGCTCACGGACGGCAAGGCCTCCACCCTGGCGGGCAACGGCATCCAGCGCCTGCTGGAAACCGGCCCGGCGCGTGTGGACGAGGAAGGCGCCGGCTTCAGTGGCTCGCTGGGCACTGACCCGCTGGATGTTGCGCTGAGCTCGCCGTGGGATGTTGTATGGTCGCGCAAGCTCAACGCGGTGGTGGTGGCCATGGCCGGCACGCACCAGATCTTCAGCTTCGACCCCGTCACCGGCGCCGTGTCGATCATCGCCGGCAACGGCTTGGAAGGGCTCCTCGACGGTCCCGCCCACGAGTCCTGGTTCGCCCAGTCCTCCGGCCTGGCCGAGGATGCGGACGGCAACATCTGGGTGGCGGATTCCGAGACCTCGGCGCTCCGCAAGCTGGTCATTGCCGACGATGCCTCCATCACCGTGGAGTCCGCCGTGGGCAAGGGCCTGTTCGACTTCGGCTTCCGCGACGGACCCGCCGCCGAAGCCCGCCTTCAGCACCCGCTTGGTGTGACCGTCCTGCCCGACGGCTCCGTGGCGATCGCTGACACCTACAACGGAGCCGTACGCCGCTACGACCCCGCGACCGGTACCGTGTCCACGCTGGCCCGTGGGCTTGCCGAGCCGTCCGACGTGATTGTGGACCACACCCAGTCCGCCGGTTCCGAGCCCCTCCTGGTGGTGGTCGAGGCCAACAAGCACCAGCTGGTGTACGTGCCCATCCCCAAGGAAGCGCAACAGGTGGATGAGGGTGCGTCCCAGACCCAGCGGCCCAAGAGCCCCGTGGCGCCCGGCACGCTGGACCTGACCGTGCGCTTCACGGCTCCCACCGGGCAGAAGCTCGATGACCGCTGGGGCGATCCCACGCAGCTGAAGATCTCCTCCACGCCGCCCGAGCTGCTGGTGGCCGGCGGCGGCACCTCGGTGGGCCTCCTCCGCACCCTGGAGCTGTCTGCGGACGTTCCCGAGGGCGTGCTGCACATTACCGCCCGCGCCGCGGCCTGCGACGGCCCCGAGACCGAGGACGGCGAGATCCCGGACCACGCCGCCTGCCACCTCTACCAGCAGGACTGGGGCATCCCCGTGGTCCTGCAGGCCGACGGCGACACCGAACTGGTCCTGGACCTCCGCGGGATGGACTGACCCGGCGAAGGTCCTGCCAAAAAAGGGCTGCTTCCCGTGGCTTCGCGTCACGGGAAGCAGCCTTTTGCGTTTGTGGCCTGCCGGCAATCCCGGAAATCCGGGGATGTCTTGCTCTGGAGGACCTAAAAGCGTGCTCTTAGTGACGACCTCGGCGCCCTCGATATCCACATGCCGCATGCACATGCTGTCAGCGGGGGCGCCGGAGTGGCCAGCATTGCCGCATGGATGTCCTCAAAGCCCTGGAAGTTTGCGGCGGAGCGGCGCGGAGACCTGCCCTTGCCCGGCTGGGTGTGGATGACGCCGCCCTTCGGCGGGCAATGCGGGCAGGAGTGCTGCAGCCCGACCGGGGGCTTTACGCGCTCCCGACGGCGCCTCCGGACCTGGTTGCCGTGCTGCGGAACCGCGAGTTGCTGACCTGTTCAAGCGCTGCGGCTGCCTACGATCTGTGGTCCCTGCCCTCCGACGGACGCCGCCACGTTCATCACCGCCGTCAAGAGGCAGTGAGCAGTGATGCAGTCCACCACGCCGGGCTGCTCCTGCCGCCCTCCCGGGTTCTGCCGGTGGCAGCCCTCGCCGATGTCCTGATACACGCCCTGCGTTGCCTGTCCTTCGCGGAGTCCTTGGTCATGGTGGAATGCGCGGTTTCTCGCGGGGAGATGACAGTTGACTTCCTGCGCCAGCGGTTGCCTGGAAAGCGGAACGGGAAGGCCAGAGCTGTCCTCGACTGGGTGGACAGCGGGGCGGACTCGCTTCTGGAGACGCTGGCCCGGACGTACTTCCGGCAGGCCGGAATCTCCGTGCAGGCGCAGGTGTACCTGGAAAGGGTTGGGTATGTCGATCTGCTGCTGGACGGCTGGCTGGTGGTGGAACTGGATGGACGGCATCACGCCGAGTGGAAACAGGTCCAGAAGGATCACCGCCGGAACAACGAGTCGGCCATCCAGGGCTAGACGGCCCTGCGGTATTACTACACGGACGTGGTGTACCGGCCCCAGGAGATGGTGCAGCAGGTACTTGCCGTTCTCAGGGGGCGACGGTAGTCCAACGGTGACGTCACGCGGAGCACGCTTTCGGACAGCCGGAAGCGGCCGGAACCCGCGAAATCGAGGGCCGTGGCACCATACTCTGCTGAAAGCCTGCCCTGCGTGACGCGCACGGCAGACCCCGACGGCTAGAAGCTCAGCTGCGGGGTGACCTTGACCGCGTCACCGGATACGTCCAGACGGGTGGTGAAGCTGAAGTCCACCTCGGCGTCCAGCGGGTACCAGGCCCCGGTGAAGGCGTTCTGCTGGAGCGCTTCAACCTTGGCCTTGCCGTCCAGCGGCGACACCACCCACCGGCCGTCGAACGGCTCCACCGATACCCCCGGATATTCGGTGACGGTCCAGCGGATACTGCCGTCCTGGACCCGGTTGTTGCTGGCGTAATAGAAGGGGCAGTCCGGCTGGAGCTTCTGTTCCTTCACGGCCTCGGCCGCGCAGCCGTCCAGGAATTCCCTGACCTTGGCGGCCACATCGTTCTTCAGCTTGTCCGTGGCCTGGGTCAGCAGGTTCAGCGGTGCCACCGGGGCGTCCTTGGCGGTGACCGTGGCACGCGTGGCGGGAGCAGAGAAGTACTGCCCATCCAGGGAGGCCTCGTACTCGCCGGGGTAGAACACGGCGAAGGAATTGCGGCCGTTGGGCATGTTCACGGGAACGCCGTTCACCACTGCCTCGTTGCCGTTGACCACGGTGATATCAACGGTGGGCAGCCGTGACGGGACGAATGCCCATGTGTTGAAGAACAGCCACTCGGTACCGGTCTTCTGCAGCAGGAATTCGGTGTGCAGCCGGCTGCCGTCGATGGTGTATTCCATGGGCACCATGACCTGGTTCCCCGGGCGTTCCTGCGGGTCCCCGATGGAGACATTGGTGACGCGGGACGCAGCGGTCTGCAACCCGCTGCCGTCCAGCATGGCGGCGTTGCTGGGCGGAACTGCGGCCCGCAGGATCCCCAGTGCACGCCCGCCGTCCCCGCTCCTGAGCGCGTCCAGGTACTCCCTGACCGGCTGCTGCGGACTGGCCACGGTATTGTTCACCACGTTGATGGCCACAATGGCTGCGGCGACGGCAAGCATGAGGCCCAGCAGCCATCCGGCCGCGATCCTCACCAACGCTTGACTCATCTGCACGTTCTACACAGTAACGTCAGTGCGGACGCACTCTAAAGTTGGTGTCCCCCTAATCCGGCGGACACCACCTACGTAACGCCCGACGGCGGCACGCGGGGACAGCCTCAACAGGAGCCTTTGGCTGCGGCCCGGGACACCAGTGGCAGGGTCAGCGGCGGCGGCGCCGGGACGAGGTTCCGAACACTCCGCGGAGCAGTTCGCGGCCCAGCTGCGTCCCCATGGACCGCGCCATGCTCTTCAGTCCGCCGCCCAGGGCGCCGCCGAGAACTCCGCCAAGATCACCCATCATGCCGCCCGGCTGCGGCTGCGGCTGCGGCTGCGGCTCCGGCTGGCGGGGCTGGGACTGGCGCGTCCGGGGCGCCTTGGCCCGCGGCTTGGACTCGGATGCCCGCGGTTCGTCGTATTGGGGCTCAGGGTATTGGGGTTCGGGTGCCTGCGCGGGCCTGCTGCTGGGCCTGCCCAGGATCTCCTCCTCGATCCGGCGCGCCTCGGCGTCAACGTCGTACGCGCCGGGAGTACCCGAAGTACCGGCGGAAGGTGCCCCGGTGCCAGGCACGCCGGCAGGAGGTGCAGATGCCGCCGGTCCTGTGGGCGCCGCGGCCTTGCCATTGAGTTTTTCGTAGGCGGAGGGGTTGTCCACCGCAGTTCCGTACTTGCCCAGCAGCGCCGAACCCGCCACCGTGCTGCGGACCAGGGCGTCCTCGCTGGGGCCCATGACGGATTCCGGGGCCCGCAGCCGGGTGAGCGCCACCGGAGTGGGTGCGCCCTTTTCGTTCATGACGGTGATGACGGCCTCGCCGATGCCCGCCGAGGTCAGCGTCTCTTCCAGGTCGTAGTCGCTGAGGGGGAAGGTGGACACCGTGGCCTTGAGGGCCTTGGCGTCCTCGGGGGTGAAGGCGCGCAGGGCGTGCTGGACCCGGTTGGCCAGCTGCCCCAGGACGTCGGCGGGAACATCCTTGGGAGTCTGGGTGACGAAGAAGATGCCCACGCCCTTGGACCGGATCAGCCGGACGGTGGTGGTGATGGCGTCCAGGAAAGCCTTGGAGGCGCCGTTGAACAGCAGGTGGGCCTCGTCGAGGAAGAACACCAGCTTGGGCTTGTCCAGGTCGCCGGCCTCGGGCAGGTCCTCGAACAGGTCTGCCAGCAGCCACATCAGGAAGGTGGAGAACAGCATGGGCTTGGTCTGCAGGGTGGGCAGTTCCAGGCAGGTAACCACGCCGCGGCCGTCGGGGGCGGTGCGCAGCAGTTCCGCGGTGTCGAACTCCGGTTCGCCGAAGAACTTCTCCAGCCCCTGCGCTTCCAGGTTCACGATCTCCCGCAGGATCACGCCGGCGGTCGCCTTGGACAGCCCACCGAGTTCCTCAAGCTTGTCCTTGCCCTCGTCCGAGGTGAGGAACTGGATGACGGCCCGGAGGTCCTTGAGGTCGATCAGCTCCAGGCCGTTCTTGTCCGCAAAGTAGAACACCAGCTGAAGACTGGACTCCTGGGTGTCATTCAGTTCCATGATCCGGGAGAGCAGGATGGGCCCGAACGAGGTCACGGTGGCGCGGACCGGGACGCCGTTGCCGTCGCCGCCCAGCGCGAGGAATTCCACCGGGAACGTCTTCCCCTGCCACGCCTGGCCGACGCTGTCCGCGCGGGCCCTGAGTTTGTCGCTGCCGACGGCGGCCGTCGCCAGGCCGGAAAGGTCACCTTTGATGTCGGCCAGGAACACGGGCACACCTGCCGTGGACAGCTGCTCGGCCATCATGTGCAGCGTGACGGTCTTGCCTGTACCGGTGGCGCCGGCCACCAGCCCGTGCCGGTTCATCATGGCCAGCGGCAGCCGCACCGGCGCGTCCTTGTGGAGCTCGCCGTCGATGATGGCGGCTCCCAGTTCGATGGTGGCGCCTTCCAGCGTGTAGCCCTGCTGGATGGTGGCAAGCTTCTCTGCTGTGGTTTTGGTGGCCATGGCGCTAGCTTAGCGGCGGCTGACCCTCCTGGGGCGGCATCCTGGCGGGTCAGTCCTGCCGTGGGTTCCCGTGGTCAGGGGTGAGGTCCTTGGTGAACGCCAGCGGGCCGATGGTTTCCGGGTCTGCGTCCAGGTCGAACTGCGCCTGGTATCCCGTGGTGAGGTACAGGTGCTTGGCTTCCGGCTGCCGTGGCCCCGTGGTCAGGTACAGCCGGGTGTAGCCGCGGGCTGCGGCGAGGGCTTCGAGTTCGGCCAGCACCAGGCGTCCCAGGCCACGACGGCGATGGGCCGAGTGTGTCCAGATCCGCTTTAGTTCCGCGGTGGTTTCGTCATAGCGGCGGAACGCACCCCCGGCGATCGACTCGCCGTCCTCCTGGACCACCAGGAGCGCGCCGTGCGGCTCCTCGAATTCCGCCGCGGGGTAGCGGTTCAGCTCGTCCGCGGCAGCGGTGCGCCCAAACAGGTCTCCGTAGCGGGTGTCATATTCGACGGCGAGCTCGTCCAGGAGCGGCCGGACCCGGGGATCATCCATGGGCAGGCTGAGGACCGAGAGCCTGGCGGGATCGAGGGGGCGGGGCTTGAGCCCGGGTTCTGCGGTCATGGTGCTGGCCCTTTCCGATGGCGGCTGGTTCTGGAGTTGTTTTGTCCTGCGCGGTGGCCACATTGGCAGGTGGGTCCTGGGCGGCGATGTCCCGGGCAACACCGAGGATGCTCCGGGCCAGGGCGTCATTTTCCCGGAAGGGCGCCGCGTTGGTGTTGGGCCTGGCAAAGGCGCCGGCACCCCAGCCGGATGTTCCGGGCCCGACGCCGAAGAGGGTGGCGTGGGCGCGGCCTTCCGCGTCCACCAGGTGGTGCCCGGAGGAGACCAGCAGCTTCCCGGTGGAATGGATGCCGTCAGAGGTCAGCAGTTGCTGCTCGCTGCCCAGCCCGCCGTCATACAGCGAAGAAAGCACCGGGTTGAGGGAGCGGGCCACCGACGTGGACGGCAGCCGCGCCTCGATCAGCGCGGTGGCGGAAACCGAAACACCGGACTGCGGGGACGTGGCGCGGAAGGTGCCGCTGGTGTCGTCGGTGGATACCTCCAGGCCGGGGCCGAGGAACTGCAGCAGACCGGCCCGGTGCAGCGCCAGCATCTGGCGGAGGCGGTGCGGCGGCGGACCGGAGTCCACGAAGCTGAAGAAGCCATGCCACCAGCCGTGAATGACCTGCTGGGACTTCGCGTTGAGGCGCTCCGCGGGAACCACGCGCCCCACCTCCATGTATACGTGCAGGAGGGCCAGGAACAGGGCCAGGGTTTCCGGATGGTCCGGGCTGTCGCGCAAAGAGAGATCGGTCTCGATGTATCGGGCCACCGCGTCCTGCAGCTCCCGGTGCCCGGCAAAGTGGACACCATTGAAGGGCCGGTCCAGCCGTTCCAGGTCCAGGTGCAGGCCCCGGTCCGGCACGGCAGCCGCTACGAGGTCCACGCGCTTGCCGCTGTACCAGTCCACCTCTGCGTAACGGGCGGCAAAGACTTCCCATTCCATGGCCGCGCGCTCCGGGCTGCCGGTCAGGAGTTCCCGGTAGTAGTAGTATCCGGCTTCCTTGGCGATGAGCGGCCAGAGG
Source organism: Pseudarthrobacter sp. LT1 (assembly GCF_035621795.1). Taxonomy (NCBI): domain Bacteria; kingdom Bacillati; phylum Actinomycetota; class Actinomycetes; order Micrococcales; family Micrococcaceae; genus Pseudarthrobacter; species Pseudarthrobacter sp. LT1. Next base: position 4,364,149 of record NZ_CP141830.1, on the reverse strand, counting down.
TGCTGCCGGAAGTCCAGCTCGCCGTGCTGCTGCAGCAACTCCTGGACGGCATCCGCGGTGAAGAACCGCAGCGGCCCCGGAGCCTGGCCGCGCAGGGAGGTGGAAATCTTGGAGTGGTACGGCACGCCGCGGCGCGACCCTGCCCACAGCCGTGGTTCCCGTCCGGACGGAAGGTAGCGCAGCCCGCCGTCGTGCGTTTCCTCGAACCTGCCGCCGCGCTCCTCCATGAGGAGGACCAGCAGGTCAACGAACGCCAGGCCCATCCCGGCGACGATCACGTCCTGTCCGGGGGCGATCGGGGAGTAGTCGACGTCGGTGGTGTAGCCGGGTGCCGCGTGGTAGCCGCCGTGCCGGGCGGCGAAGTCCGAGAACCCGGCGGAGACGGCGTCAGGGCGGGAGTCCGTGTGCCCCAGCGCGGTGACGACGATGTCCGCGTGCAGGGTCCGGCCATTGGCCAGCTCTACCTCATGGCCGCCGTCCACAGCGGTAATGCCGAGGGCGGTGGTCCGGTGGACCGTCACGCTGCGGCCCAGCGATCTGGCAGCCCGGCGGAAGAACCACTCCAGGTACTGGCTCTGCAGCTGGCGGGTGGGGAAGGTGGTGCCGGTCAGCGCGCGGAGCTGGTCCCACAGCTGCTGCGGGAAGTCCGGCACGTCGATGATGGTGTTATCCAGGACGCCGGCGGCCCATTCGCCTAGGCCCGGCCCCGGTGCCGCCGGGCCGGCGCAGTTTACGGACGCGTCCGTGAACATGGTGATGTCCGCCGCCATGGAGTTCAGCAGGAGGCCGGGGTCCTGGTCGTACCGCCAGATGCGGCCCGAGCCCGGGAGGTGCGGTTCCACCACATGGATCTGCAGCGGGCCCGCGAAGACGTCAGGCCGGTTGGCCGCGATCCGTTCCAGCACACCGGCCGTGCGCGGTCCGCCGCCAATGAAGACGATGGCCGGGATGGTGGCTGGCATGGGTGCTCCTGACGGCGGGGGCTGGATTGAGTGCCCATGCTAGGCAGCCGTGGCGACGGCGGTCGAGCGCCTGGTCACGGCCGTTAACTCCGCGTCACGGCGCGTTACCGGACGCAAAAAACCGACTCATGACGCCGTACGAAGCCCCGTGAACTATTGCAACCTGGCGCCTTGCTGGCCAGTTCCGGCCGGTCCTAGATTTGCAGCCAGCAAGGGGCCGCACGGTCCCACCCGGGGCAACAGCCCAACCGGATCCCACGACGAGAAGCGAGGTGGCACATGAGTTCAGCAGCAACGACGGTGGCGCAGTCACAACAGCCGCAGCCGGCACCGCCGGCGGAAACGCCACCGAAAACCGGGCGGCCAGAAGACGGGGCGGCCGCCCGGCAGGCTCCGGACTACTCGTCCTACCGGGTAGTGGCAGCAAAGCATCCGTGGCGCTGGGTGGGGACCGCCGTCGTCGCGCTCGGCGTCCTGGCCGTGGCCTGGTCCCTGGCCACCAACCCGCGCTGGGAGTGGGGCGTGGTGGCGCAGTGGTTCACCGCCCAGTCCGTGGTCACCGGGCTGGTGGAAACCCTCAAGCTCACCGCCATTTCCGGCATCCTGGGGTTCGTGCTCGGCTTCATCCTGGCCCTGATGCGGCTCTCCGCGTCGCCGCTGCTGGTCTCCGTGTCCTGGACGTTCTCCTGGATCTTCCGGTCCACGCCGCTGCTGGTGCAGATGCTCCTTTGGTACAACCTGGGCTACCTGTACGAGAAGATCAGCCTGGGAATCCCGTTCACCGATGTCCGCTTCTTCGAGGTCCAGACCACCACACTGATCAGCCAGTTCGCGGCAGCAGTGCTGGGGCTGACCCTGAACCAGGCGGCGTACTCGGCGGAGATCATCCGCGGCGGCATCCTCTCCGTGGACCAGGGCCAGCTGGAAGCCGCGGCCGCCCTGGGCATCCCGGCCTGGCGCCGCTCCACCCGGATCGTCCTGCCGCAGGCCATGCGCGCCATCCTGCCCACCGCGTTCAACGAGATCATCGGCCTGGTCAAGGGCACCTCGATCGTCTACGTCCTGGCCTACTCCGAGCTGTTCTACACGGTGCAGGTGATCTACAACCGCACGCAGCAGGTCCTGCCGCTGCTGCTGGTGGCTACCCTCTGGTACATCGTGATCACCTCCGTGCTGAGCGTTTTCCAGTACTACATCGAACGGCACTACTCCAAGGGCGCGGTGCGGAACCTGCCGCTGACGCCCCTGCAGAAGGCCCGCAAATTCTTCGCCACCCACGCGGCCGTCCCCACCCGGAGGAACTTCTGATGACTGAGACCCTTACCGCCCCCGCCGCCACCCGCGGCCTGGTGGAGATCACCGGCGTCCGCAAATCCTTCGGAACCACCGAAGTCCTCAAAGGCGTCAGCCTCACGGTGGAACCCGGGGGAGTGGCCGTGATCGTGGGCCCCTCCGGGTCCGGCAAGTCCACCCTGCTGCGCACCATCAACCACCTGGAAAAGGTGGACGGCGGCCACATCACCATCGACGGGCAGTTGGTGGGCTATGAGGTCCGGGGCGACCGGCTGCACGAACTGCGCGAAAAGGAGATCCTGAAACAGCGCACCGAAATCGGCATGGTGTTCCAGAACTTCAACCTGTTCCCGCATCTGACCGCGCTGGAGAACGTGGCGGAAGCGCCCGTCGTCGCGCACCAGCCCGGCAAGGCACGGCGCTCCAAAGCGGAAGCCCGCAGCCGCGGCCTGGAACTGCTGGACCGGGTGGGCCTCAAGGACCGGGCTGACGCCTACCCGCGCCAGCTCTCCGGCGGCCAGCAGCAGCGCGTGGCGATTGCCCGGGCGCTGGCCCTGGACCCCAAGATCCTGCTGTTCGACGAGCCCACCTCCGCCCTTGACCCGGAGCTGGTCAACGAGGTTCTGGACGTCATCCGCGAGCTCGCCAAGTCCGGCACCACCCTGATCATCGTCACCCACGAGATGGGCTTTGCCCGCGACGTGGCGGACACCGTGGTGTTCATGGACCAGGGCCAGATCGTGGAACAGGGCACCCCGCAGGACATCTTCAGCAACCCCCAGGAACCGCGCACCCGGAGCTTCTTCTCCAAGGTGCTCGAACCGGCCTTCAACATCTAAGGAACTCCCATGGCTTTCCCCACCAGCGGCCGCCGCCGCGCACCCGCGGCGCGTCCCGCCGTCGTCCTCCTTGGCACCGCACTCCTTGGCTCAGCCGCGCTCGCCGGCTGCGCGGACCCCGGCGCCTCCGCTGCGGGCAACCCCAGCGGAGGGGCGCAGACGACGGCGGCCCGTAACGGCGTCGTGTACAACACCTCGCCGGACCAGCAGCGGATCCGAGCGGAGAAGGACCCCGCGCTCGCCGCCAAGGTCCCGGAACTGATCGGCAAGGACGGCAAGCTGTCCGTGGCCACCACCGCCGGGTCCATCCCGCTGTCCTTCCACGCCACGGACGACAAGACGCCGATCGGCTCGGAGCTGGACATCGCCCAGCTGGTGGCGGACAAGCTGGGCCTGCAGCTGGATGTCCAGGTCACGTCCTGGGAGAACTGGCCGCTGAAGACCCAGTCCGGCGACTTCGAGGCCGTGTTCTCCAACGTGGGCGTGAACAAGGACCGGGTGAAGCTGTTCGACTTCGCCAGCTACCGGGCCGCGTACATGGGGTTCGAAGCGAAGAAGTCCTCCACCTATGACATCAAGGGCGCTGACGACATTTCCGGCCTGAAGATCTCCGTGGGCTCGGGCACCAACCAGGAGAAGATCCTGCTGGCCTGGAACAAGGAGCTGGAGGCCAAGGGCAAGGCGCCGGCCACGCTGCAGTACTACTCGTCCGACGCCGACACCATCCTGGCGCTGTCCTCCGGCCGCACGGACCTGAACATCGCCCCGTACCCGTCCACCGTGTACCGGGAGAACACCCGTGACGACCTGAAGGTGGTGGGCAAGGTCAACGCCGGCTGGCCGTCCGAGACCCTGGTGGCCGCCACCACGCTGCGCGGCAACGGGCTGGCGCCGGTGATTTCCGAGGCCCTGAACGAGGTCATCCAGGACGGCTCCTACGGGAAGGTGCTGGAACGCTGGGGCCTGTCCGAGGAAGCCTTGCCGGAATCCAAGACCATCACAGCGGAAAACTTCGCGGCAACGCCGGCAACCGCCACGGCCGCTCCGACCGGGAAGGATCAGAAATGAGTACCTTTGAAAACCCGGGCTTTCTGGCCATCGAGCTCGACGGCGCCGGCTGGGACGGTGCGGACCTCACCCGAGCCGTGCTGGCAGCCGAGTCCGCGGGCTTCCATGCTGCTACCTTCACCGACGCGCCCGCTCCCGGCCGTGCGAACGCTTTGCAGCGGGCCGCGTTCGCAGGGCCGGTTTCCCGGACCATCGCGCTGGTGCCCGAGGTGGACACCGTATATACGGAGCCGTTCCACGTCTCCACCCAGCTGGCCAGCCTGGACTACGTCTCCGGCGGCCGCGCCGGGTGGATCGTCACCGCCGGTGAGGCACCCGAGGCTGCCGCCGCCGTCGGACGTTCTGTTGTCACTGGGGCAGCGCTGGGCCAGGAGGCCGCGGCGTCCATCGAGGTGTCCCGGCGGCTCTGGGATTCCTGGGAGGACGACGCCGTGATCCGCGATGTTGCCACCGGCCGGTACATCGACGTGGACAAGCTGCATTATGTGGACTTCGAGACGCCCGCCGGCTTTGCCGGCGCCGGCTACTCCGTCAAGGGGCCTTCCATCATTCCACGGCCGCTGCAGGGGCAGCTGCCCGTGCTGGCCCCTGCTTCCCTGATTGGCGGGGTTCCGGTGGAGGCCCTGGACACCGTGCTGGTGTCCGCTCCAACGCCGGAACTGCTTGCTGCCGAGGTCCGTGATGTGCGGGCCCGCGTGGGAGCCGGCGTTGCGGTGGTTGCCGAGCTCGACCTCGTGCTGGACGCCCGCGGGCAGGCCGCGGCTGCGAGCGGTGCATCGTTCGACGGCGGCCGGGCGGCTTTTGCAGGTTCTGCAGCCGGCCTCACCGACTTCCTGGCCGACCTTTTAAAGGAGGCCGACGGCGTGCGGCTGCACCCGGCGTCGCTCTTTGTCGACCTGGAGGAACTGGGCCGGCTGGTGCTGCCGGAACTGCGCCGGCGCGGGGCACTCCGCCCGCTGGTGCAGGACGGCACCTTCCGCGACGTGCTGGGCCTGGACCGTCCGGCCAGCCGCTACGCAACCGCCGCCGCTGCGCCTGCTGGCACCGGAAAGTAAGGGGAAAATCCAATGACACAGCACACCCGTGCTAAATCCGAGGTGTTCGTTCCGTCCGGCGAGATCCAGTTCGGCGTCTTTTTCCAGGGCGTCAACTCCGGCACCATCTGGAAGGCCCCCGAGTCCGGATCGCAGACAGACTTCGAATCCTTCCGCCGCATCGCCCAAACCGCCGAACGGGGACTCTTCGCCGCGTTCTTCCTGGGCGAGGGGCTGCGCCTGCGGGAACACCTGGGACGCCCGCACGCGCTGGACGTGGTGGGCCGCCCCGACGCGCAGACCATGCTGGCCGCCCTGGCATCCGTCACAAAGAACATCGGCCTGGTGGCCACCCAGAACACCACGTACAACGATCCCGCGGACCTGGCCCACCGGCTGGCCTCGCTGGACCTGGTCTCCGGCGGCCGTGCGGCGTGGAACATCGTGACCACGGACAACGCCTGGACCGGGGCGAACTTCCGCCGCGGCGGCTACCTGGACCACGCGGACCGGTACAAGCACGCAGAGGCGTTCGTGGAAACGGCCAAGCGGATCTGGGATTCGTGGGAAACGCCGGACGGTCCCGCCCGCCGGGTGCTCCATGAGGGCCAGCACTACACGGTTGACGTGACGCCGCGGCTGCCGGGCAGCGCCCAGTACCGGCCGGTGCTGTTCCAAGCCGGCGACTCGCCCGAGGGCCGCAATTTCGCCGCCCGGCAGGCCGACGTGATCTTCTCCGCCCACCCCACGTTCGACGACGCCGTGGAGTTCCGCAAGGACCTGGTGGAGCGGTCCCTGGCCGCCGGCCGCGGGGCCAATGCCGTCCAGATCATGCCGGCCAGCGAGTTCATCCTGGCGCCGACCGCTGCCGAGGCGGCGGAAAAGAAGGAGTGGGTGCGGAGCCTGCAGATCGGCCCGCAGCAGGCCATCGCCTACCTGGAGCAGTTCTGGGGACGCGAACTCTCGGCCTACGATCCTGACGGGCCGCTGCCGGAGATCGATCCGGTGGTGGAGGAAACGTCCGAGACCCGCGGCAGCGGTTTCCACGGTGCCAAGGCCCGGCAGCTGGCGGACCAGTGGCGGGCCGAGGCCAAGGACAAGGGGCTGTCCATCCGGCAGTTCGTCACCTCGAAGACGGCGCGGATCGATTCCACCTTCACCGGCTCCTACACGGCGGTGGCGGACCAGCTGGCCGAGTACGCGCGGGTGGGGGCTGTGGACGGGTTCAACATTTCGCCGTGGCTGGTCCCCAGCGGGCTGGATGACATCGTGAACCACCTGGTGCCGGAGCTGCAGGAACGCGGCGTGTACCCCACGGAGTACCGGGGCCGCACCCTCCGCGAGCACCTGGGGTTGGAGACGCCGGTGCGTTCCGCTGACGGGGCTGTCGCGGCGGCCCGCGCCTGATGCGCCGGGCTGGTTTTGCCGGTAGGGGCGGTCTTGCTGGGAAGGCTGGTTTCGCTGGAAGGGACGACGACGGCGGCGAGGCGTGTGCCGCCGTCGGCCCTTCCGCGGGGGCTAGTGCTGTTGTGGCTGGCTCGTCCGGGACCGTCAGCCTGCAGCTGACGGTGTGGGAACAGTGGGTTTAGGGCCCGTTGCCGCACACCGCCGGCCGACGGCTGGGCCGCTAGTCGGTTTCCGGGCTTTGGCAGTAGAAGCACGTGCCGGCGTCACAGTCTTCCGCTGTGTCCTGTTCCGTTTGGCGCTCACTCATTCCGGGTCCTTTCCGTGGGGATTGTGAAGTAGTACCCCTTGCAAGGGTTTGCCCGGGACCCCTGCTGGGATCCCGGGCAAACACTGGGGGTGGTGGCCTGCCGGCCGGTTAGTGGGCCAGGGCCGGTTCGGCCAGCTGGATCTTTTCCGCCTCGGTGGGCACGAAACCCGCCTGGAGCTCGGAGCGGAGCTTGCCCATGTCCAGCTCACCCTGCCACTTGGCGATGGCCACGCAGGAGACGATGTTGCAGACCGTGCTGGTGAGGGCGCGGGCCTCGCTCATGAAGCGGTCGATGCCAACGATGAGGGCCACGCCGGCCACCGGCAGGGTGGGCATGACCGTCAGGGTCGCCACCAGGGCCACGAAACCACTGCCGGTGACGCCGGCTGCGCCCTTGGAGGTCAGCAGCATCATGCCGAGCATCAGCAGGATCTGGCCCCAGCTGAGGTGGATGTCGCAGGCCTGGGCGATGAACATGGAGGCCAGGGTGAGGTAGATGGCCGTTCCGGTCAGGTTGAAGGAGTAGCCGGTGGGGACCACGAGGCCCACAACGCTGCGGTCGCAGCCGATCCGCTCGAGCTTGGACAGCAGGCGCGGCAGGACCGGTTCGCTGGAGGACGTGGCCAGGACGATCAGGAATTCGTCCTTGAAGTAGCGCAGGATCTGCCACAGGCTGAAGCCGGTCACCTTGGCCAGGACGCCCAGGCCAACCACCACGAAGACGATGCAGGCGGCGTAGAAGGCAAGGATCAGCATGCCGAGGTTGCCGATGGAGTGGGCGCCGTACTTGCCCACGGTGAAGGCCATGGCCCCGAAGGCTCCGAGGGGGGCTACCTTCATGATGTAGCCGAACATGATGAAGAGCAGCTTGTTGAAGCTGTTGACCACGTTCAGGGCCAGCTGGCCCGGTGCGCCGAGCTTGCTGAAGGCGAAGCCGCACAGCAGGGCAATGACCAGCACGGGCAGGACTTCACCGTCGGCGAAGGCGCCAACGAAGGTGGTGGGGATGATGCTGAGGATGAAGTCCACGGGGTTGCTGCTGGGCAGTTGCGTGGTGTACTTCTGCGCCACCGAGGAGTCCAGGTGCGTGGGATCGATGTGCATCCCGGCGCCGGGCTGGAACAGCGTCACCGCGGCCAGGCCCAGGGCCAGGGCGAGTGCCGTCAGCGCGTAGAAGAGGCCAAGCGAACGGATCAGGGTGGGGCCCACCTTCTTGGTGTCCCGCAGCGAGGTGATGCCTCCGACGATGGTGCAGAACACGATGGGGGCGATCATGAACTTCACGAGTTTCACGAATCCGTCGCCGATGGGCTTCAGGGACGAACCGAGGTCCGGCCAGAGTGCGCCTACAACGACGCCGAGAGCGACTCCGATGAGTACCTGGACATACAGGTGTCCGAGGATGGATTTGATCTTCATTGAACAACTTCCTGGTTGGTGCGGCCCCTTAATGATGGGGCAAAGAGATGGGGGTTTAGGCGGACAGTTCGGCGGCGGGGGCCACGTCGATGTCTGCGGTGGCGATGTGGCGGGCTGCCCGGTGGAGGGCCACTTCGCTGACGGCGCCGGTGTCATCGGTGATGATTTCGGCGGTGATTACGCCGGCGGGCGTCCCGACCCGCAGCAAGCGGGGGGTTCCGGTGCCGGTGGAGGGTGATTGGCCCGCTGCGGTGGCTACGACCGATGACTGCAGCGAGGATGCCAGGGCAACTGCCACGGCTGAGGTCAGGCCGATGGCCGGGTGGGGTGCGAGCATGGACAGCATCCGCACCCGCACGTCGTGGCTGCCGGCGGTGATGGTTGTTCCGTCCGCGGCGATGTAGTCGCCGGCAGGTGCCACAACCCCGACTTTCGGGACAGCGTTCTGCGGCGGATCCTCAGGCTTCCGGAGCCCCATGATGAGGCCGGCCGATGCACGTGCCCCGATAAGGTCCGGCAGCTGGGCGGTGAGGCTGTCCGTCATCGAGGAAAGATCGACGCCGGCCTGGTCGGCTGCGAGGAGCACGGCAGGGGCGCCGGCGTCCACCATCGTTGCGGCCAGGGTCCGGCCGTTGACCTGGAGCTGGTCCACCGTGTTGCCGGTCGGCAGGAGTGCACCGGTGTTCTGGCCCCAGGGGCCGTGGAACGAGAGGCTGACGGGAACACCGGCGGCGCTGCTGCCCGGAACCCGGGCCAGGCCGGACCTGGGAATCTGGCCGCCGGGAGTGGGAACCGATCCGCTGAGCACCGCGCCGGACGTGACGTGGCGCATGCGGACCTTGGTCATGCCGTCCCGGGCGGGAACAATGCCCGTCTGGACTGCGAACAGGGCAATGGCCGTGGCGCAGTTGCCGCAGTTGGAACCGAGCTCAACGGTGGGGTCACCGATTCCCACCTGGGCGAAAAGGTAGTCGAGGTCTGCCTCGGCACCCGGGGTTGCCCAGATGACTGCGGCCTTTGACGTGGTGGAGGTTCCGCCGCCGACGCCGTCCAGCTGCCGCGCATCCGCTGCGCCGAAAGCGGCTGACAGCAGTGCGGGGATTTCCTCGCGGGTGGGGGCGTGGAGGGCCACGTCCCTGGCATCGAAGAGCCAGCACTTGCTGGTGCCGCCCCGGTACCAATGTCCTTTGAGTCCCACTGTATTTCTCCCTCGTAACTTGCAGGTGCTCTACTTCACAGCACCTTGTACTTCTACGATCCGGGATGCGAGCCTTCAGCACAATCGCAAATAAATGGACGACTATCTACTTTTGCTAAACTCAGTACATGGCAATCCTCGATCTCCACCGGCTTCATGTGCTTCGCGAGGTGGGCCGCTCCGGTTCCCTGACCTCCGCTGCGGCCGCCCTTTCCTTCACCACCTCGGCGGTCTCGCAGCAGATCGCGAAACTCGAGCAGGAGATGGGCGTGGTCCTCATCGAGCGCCATCCCCGGGGTGTGGTCCTGACCGAGGCGGGGCACGCCCTGCTGCACTACGCGGACGACATCGACAGGACCGTGGAAGCTGCCCGCGCCGAAATGGGGGAGTTCGCGGGCCTTCGGCGCGGCCAGCTCCGGCTTGGAACCTTTCCCACCGGCGGGGCCTCCCTGATGCCGGACGTAGTGCTGGCGTTCCGCGCCCGCCACCCGGAGGTGGCCGTGACGGTGGTCAGCGCCCGCCGGGACGGCCTGCTGGAGCGCCTGCGGCGGCGGGAAATCGAACTGACGCTCCTGTGGGACTATCCCTGGCAGCAGATCGAGGACCCTGACCTGACCCTGGTCAGGCTGACGAACGATCCCACCGTGCTGCTGGTACCGCGGGAGCACCCGATTGCGAAACTGGGTTCGGTCCGCATTGGCGCATTGAGCGACCAGGAATGGGTGGTGCGCGACGAGCACCCCGTGGCCGACGTCCTCAGCCGGGTATGCCGCGATGCCGGGTTCGAACCGCGGATCGCGTTTGCCGCCAACGATTACCAGGAGACACAGGGCATGGTGGCGGCCGGCATCGGGATCGCCCTGGCACCGAGGCTGGCGCTGACGGCCCTGCGTCCCGACGTTGTAGCGGTCCCGCTCGCCGGGTCCCCGAAGCGCCGCATCCTCCTGGCCCATCTGGAAAACCGGAGGCTCAGCCCCGCCGCGCAGCAGGCCACCAAGGTCTTCCGGTCCATCGCCAAGGGCGCGGCTTCCTGACACAGGAGGGTGCCGCCGTCGTGCACTTACCTTTCCTGGCGCCTATCTGGCAAGGGGGCCGGCAACCAGCGCGCGGGCAAGGTCCATGAACTCGGCGTGGGTCACGGGAGCCGGGGATGCGGCCGCGTTGCGGGTGTTCCGGGCGATGGCGAAGCTGTCGCTGACGAAGCGCCGGTGCACAATGACGCTGCGGATTGCCGGCAGGACCAGCAGGAACTGGCCGTAGTTTCCCGCAGCCAGGAACGCCCCCTCCCACTGCGGGCCGGGTTCCCGGGGCAGCCACCACAGGTAGCCGTAGTCGCAGGTGCCAAAGCCGGTGGCCGGCGCCATGTCTGCGCGCCTGACATGGGTGGCCACGCTGTCCCTGACCCACTCCCGGGGGACATGCTGCCGGCCCTCCCACTGCCCGCCGCTCGCCATGAGCAGCCCGATCTTGGCCAGGTCCCGGGCGGAGAGGAAGAAGTGGTAGGCCGGGAAGGCGGACTTTCGAGCGTTCCCGAGCATGCGCTGGCGGGTGGGGTCGTAGTCCTCGAATCCCAGCGGACCGGCCAGGTACTTCTCGAACGCGTCGAAGACCGTCAGGCCGCCGGCCTTCTCGAAGATCGCGCCGGCGGCGTTGAAGTCCCAGTTGTTGTAGACGAAGTACTGCCCCGGTGCTTTGGTGCCGCGGGGAGGGAAGGCATCCTCGTCACTGCCCGGGCTGGAGGGCGGGTGGTAGACCCCCGACCGCGAGGTCAGGAGGTCGCGGAGCCGCGCCGTTTTCTCGAGGGGGAGCAGGCCGCCCACATCATCAACACCGAGCTCATCGAGGGTGGCGTCGAGGTTGACCGTGCCGGCGTCCACCTGGATTCCGAACAGGACCGAGAGCAGGCTTTTGCGGACAGAGGCGACGTAGCTGGCGCGGGTGGTGTCGCCAAGTTCGACGACGGTCCTGCCGTCCTGGAGGACCAGCAGGGACGAGGTGTTCCGGGGCAGCGGAAGTTCTGGGGCGGCGGTCACGGGGCCTCCTGGTGGCGGGTAAAACCAAAAAGCCTGGGGACCCGGCGGAGGCCGGGTCCCCAGGCATGGGATTTGGGGGTTACTTGGTGTAGCCGAACACCTGGTTCCACTTGGCGAGGTCGTCCTTGCCGTAGGTCACGGCGTCGGTGTTCTGCATGCGGAAAACCTTGCCGGAGTCGACGGCGGGGAGGGTCACGCCCATGATGGTGGGCGGTGCCACGTCGGTGCGGACCGGGTATTCACCGATTTGCGCGAAGACCTGCTGGCCCTGCTTGGAAAGGTTGTAGTTCATGAAGACCTTCGCGGCTTCCACGTTCGTGGCGGTGCCCGTCATGCCCAGGTAGTAGTCGTAGGAGACCAGGCCTTCCTCGGGGACGATGAACTTGACCGGGGCCTTGTCCTGGACAGCCGAGATGTTGGTGCCGCTGATGGTGACCGTTCCCACGGCCACCTCGCCGCGGGCCAGTGCGGTGGCTTCAGCACCCAGGGAATCGTAGATCTTGGGCTTCTGCGCAGCGTACTTGGCGAAGTAGTCGCCGCCCATCTTGGTTTCCATGAACCTGTTCAGCGCCGCGGTGCTGCCGCCCGAGCCGCCCTGGACGATGCCCAGCTTGCCCTGCCACTTGCCGCCGACGGCATCCGCCCAGGACTTGGGGGCATCGGCTTCCTTCACCAGCTGGGTGTTGTAGCCCAGGGTGTACACGGAGTTGAACATGCGGGTGAACTGGCCGCCGTCGACGGAAACGTCCTTGAGGGCCGAGGCGCCGGGGACGTCATAGGCCTTCCAGACCTTGGCGTCCTCCATGGACTTGGCGATCCGGTAGTCGGACGTGCGGATGACGTCGGCGCTGAGTTTTCCGGCGCCCTGTTCGGACAGTACGCGTTCGGAGAGCTTGTTCGGGGTGAGGCGGACAACGTTGACCTTGATGCCGGTGTCCTTGGTGAAGGCGTCCACCAGCGCGCTTTCGGACGAGTCGGTGTAGCCCGAGTAGAGGGACAGGGTCTGCGTCTTGGCCTTCTCGTAGGTGGCCTTGTCTGCGATGGACTCGCCGTTGATGACCAGCCCGTCGTCGGTCTTCACAGCCGCACTGGCAGTGACCACGCCGGCACTCTGGGCGGCGCTTCCACAGCCGGTGAGGCTGAGGGCGAGCAGCACTCCGGCGGCGGTGAGGGCGGGGAGTTTGGACGCTAACTTCATTGTGGGTGTCCCTTTCAAAGGTGGGTGTGAGGTCAGTTCTTGGTCTTGCGTTCGCCGCCGACTTTTTGGGCGATGACGGCGAGGATTCCGATGACGAGGCAGTACAGGACGCTGACGGCTGCAGCCGCCTGGCTCTGGCCGTTGTCGAAGTTGTCGAACACGAGGATGGACAGGATCCGGGTGTTCGAGGTGAAGAGGAAGATGGAGGCGCTGAGCTCACGCATGGAGAGCATGAGGAACAGCAGGAACGAGGACATGATGCCCACGCGCATCAGGGGCAGGGTGACATCCAGGACGGACCGGGTCCGCCCGGCGCCGAGCATCACCGCGCTGTCCTCGAGGTCCTGGTCCATCTGGAGCATGGACGCGGAGACGCCGCGGTAGCCCTGGGGCATGAACACTGCAACGCAGGCGACGGCGAGGATCGCCAGGGTGCCGTAGATGGGCAGCGGCAGCAGCAGCCAGGTCCAGAGCAGTCCGATGCCCATGACGATGGCGGGGACGGCCAGGGGGGTCATGGCGACCAGTTCAATCAGGCGCCCCACCTTGGACTTGGTGCGGTACCGGATGTAGGAGGCGATGAAGCTGAGGGTGGTGCCGGCGAAGGCTGCGATCAGGGCCACCAGGACGCTGTTCTTGAGGGCCAGCTGGAAGTCGTTGGATCCGAGGACGTCGATCAGCTTGGCGAAGCTGAGTGAATTGGCTTCGAGCAGCTGCGACATCGAGGACACGAACGGGGTGGCCTGCATGGACGCGGCGAGCAGGGCGAGCATGGGCAGTACGACGGAGACCGCGAAGTAGGCCAGTGCGATGATCGTGAAGGGCCAGCGCATCTTGCGCAGCGGTACCTGCCGGGGACGGTTGCCCTTGCCGGTCATGGTGGTGAATTTGCGCTTGTTGATGATGCGCTGCTGGATCAGGGTCACGGCCATCAGCGCAACTGTCAGGATCACGGCGACGCTGGCCGCCTGGTTGCTCTTGGCGGGCGTGGCGCTCATGAGGCGGTAGATATAGGTGGGCAGCGTGTCCACGCCGGCGGGGTTGCCGATGACCTGGGCCACGGGGAAGTTTTCCATCGTCAGCGCGAAGACCAGGACGGCGGAGCCCAGGATGGCCGGCAGGGCCAGGGGGAGGGTGACGGTCCGCAGCATGGTGCGCAGCGGAGCCCCGTGGACGGTGGCAGCCTCTTCGAGGTCGGCGTTCATCATGGACAGCGAGCTGTGCAGCAGCAGGAAGGCGTACGGGGCGTAGAAGATTCCCAGCACGAACACCAGGCCCGGCAGGCTGTAGATGTTGATGGCGGCATCAATGCCCAGGTCGCGGAGGAAGATGTTGATGTAGCCGGCGCTGGGCGAGCACAGCAGCGACCACGCCAGGGCGCCCACCAGGGCGGGGATGAACATCGGCGCCATGCCGATGAAGAAGATGAACTTCCGCCACGGCGCATCGGAGCGGGCGCAGACGAAGGCCAGGAAGGCGCCGATCAGCAGGGCGATGAGCGCCGAGCCGGCACCGACCATGAGCGAGTTGACCAACGCGCCGAGTGCTTCCGGGGTGGCCAGCAGCGCCAGGTTGGACAGCGTCAGGCCGCCCAGGGAGATGCTGCCCGGCCGGGGAACGCTGTCCGAGAACGCGGCGAGCAGGACCAGGGCAAGCGGAAGGACGATGAGGACGCCGAGGATGACCAGGACAATGAGGCCCGGTGTGTTCTTCCGGAGGCCCGAGAGGGTCCGGGCAGCGCGGTAGTCCCGGGGCGCCGGCTTTGGTGCGAGGCGGGCGTCGGCGCGGGTGGCCGCTTCGGTGGTCTTGAGGCTCATGCGAGGACCTCAGCCGGCAGGATCTGGACTTCGCGGGGGTTGACGGTCACCCACACGCGGTCTCCCACTTTGTGCTGTTCGCCGCGGCGCAGTCCGCCCAGGGCGTCCAGTTCGGGTCCGGATTCCAGCTGGATCGCGTACCGGATGTCGTTGCCCTGGAAGCCCGCCACGCGTACCGTTCCGGGCCATGAGTTGGGGTGTTCGGTGGGCATGGCGGTGATCTGCAGGTCCTCGGCCCGAATGCAGACCTTGGGGGATGTGCCGGCGTCGCTGGCCTGCTGCGCCGACTGGATGGTGAGCCCGCTGTTGGTGATGCGTGCGGTGGTGGACCCGGTGGCCGTGCCCTCCGGGGTGCAGTCCATGATGTTGGAAACACCGAGGAAGTGGGCGATTGAAGCGCTGGCGGGTGCCTCGTACATGTGCTGCGGGGCGCCCATCTGCACAATCCGGCCGCCCTGGAGCAGGGCGATGCGGTCTGCCAGGGCGAAGGCTTCGTGCTGGTCGTGGGTGACGTACACACAGGTGAGCCCCAGCTGGAGCTGGATTTCACGCAGTTCAACCCGGAGCCGGTCACGAAGGCGGGCATCAAGGTTGGAGAGCGGTTCGTCGAGCATGAGCACGCTGGGCCGCATGACCAGGCTGCGCGCCAGGGCGACGCGCTGCATCTGGCCACCGCTGAGCAGGCTGGCGCCGCGGTCGGCGTAGGGCTCCAGGCCCACCAGCGTGAGGGCCTCCATGACCCGCTCGTCGATTTCGTTCTTGGAAAGCTTCTTCTGCTTGAGGGAGTAGGCAACGTTCTGGGCCACCGTCATGTGCGGCCATACCGCGTAGGACTGGAACACCATGCCGACGTTGCGCTTGTTCGGGGGCAGGTTGATGCCCTTTTCGGAGTCGAAGACCACAACGTCGTCGATGATGATCCGCCCCGAGGTGGGCTCCTCCAAGCCGGCGATGCAGCGCATCGTGCTGGTCTTGCCGCAACCGGACTGGCCCAGGAGGACGAGGGCCTCGCCGTCTTCGATGTCGAGGTTGAGGTTTTCGATGGCAGTGAAGCTTCCGTACTTCAGCTGCAGGTTTTGAATGCTGATTTTCATGGCTGATTCCTTGGCTGGGTTTTTCCGGTAGGGGTTTCTTCAGTCACTGGGCACCAGGATGGTGCTTTCGCTGATGACGCGGGCCGAGCGTTGAAAGGAGACTTCAGCGGGATCGGCTGCATCCAGTGCCAGCGCCGTCGTGCCTTTCAGTAAGTGGATAAAGAGTCCGGCCTCCGCCGCCGGAACCACGCTGCGCTGCACCACGCTGCCTGGTGTGCCCGAGGCGGCCGCGACGGCGACCGCGCTGGTGAGGCCGATGGCGGGGTGCAGTGCGGTCATCGAGATCATCCGGGCCGAAACGCCGGTTGCGCCTGCGGGCGGAGGTCCCACGATGCCTACCTTCGGAATGGATGTGAGGTCCTGCGGCAGGCCCATCCTGCGGGCAGCCGCTGCGCGCAGCTGCGGTGCAAGCCGGACCAGCGCCTCCAAGGCTTCCTCGCTGCCGGTTGCGTCCAGCCCCAGATCCTGGGCGTCGAAGAGCGCAGCCGGGGCGCCGGCGTCGATCAGTGTCGCCTGGTACCGCTTCCCGTCGACCTCGATGTCATCCGTGGCGTTGCCCGTGGGGAACTGTGTTCCGTAGCTGGACCAGGAGGCTTTTTGGAAGATGACGTCGATGGGGACGCCGGGGTAGTGCTGGCCATCGAGGCGCCGGCCGCCGTAGGCGGGTACCTGTGCCCCCGGTGTGGGGATCTCGCAGACCAGGCGCAGGCCGGTCACGGTGTTCAGGATGGGGACCCGGGTGACTTCGCCGGTCGGTGCGACGAGCCCGGCATGGAGCGCGTACAGGCCCAGCGCTGTTGCGCAGTTGCCGCAGTTGCTGGCCCACTCCACTGCCGGCTTGTCGATGGCCACCTGGGCGAACCGGTAGCGGACCGTTCCGTCCGGATCGGTGCCGGCCACAGTGATCGCCTTGCTGGTGGTGGACGAGGCGCCGCCTACTCCGTCGATCTGGCGGAGGTCCGGCGAGCCGAAGGTGCGGATGAGGAGGCGGTCCGTCTCCAGGGCATCAGCCGGAAGGTCCTCGTCCCGGAATATCCAGCACTTGCTGGTGCCGCCACGGACGAGGGTGGCCGGTACCGGGGTGACCGGGAGGGTGCCGGCCTGCGGCTCTTCCCTGAATAGAAGCGTCATTGGTTCTCCTGGAATACCCCGCGCTGCCGTGTGCAGTCGCCGGGTAAATGTTCAAAGCTGAGCCAACCGGAATCCGGTATTTGGCCTGCTGTATGGCGTTGGTCACAAACGGTATACCGTTAGTATGACTTAAGCAACAGTCCTTGGAATGTGAATACCGGTAAGGGCGTTTGGGCCCGCGCCTGCTTCGGAGGGTGTGCGAAAAATCGGCACGGTGTTCACAGCGCGGCGAAACGGTATGCAGTGCGTTAGAATTGCGGCTAAAGGTATGGCGCCGGCGCGCCCTGCCGCTTGTTTCCATGAAGACCGGAGGCCGCCCGTGGCGTCGCAACCAGAGACAAGCCCCTACCTGATGATCAGGAACGCCATCATCTCGCAGGAGCTGCCTCCCCGTGCCCAGCTCGTCGAAAGCGCCCTGGCCAAGAAGTACAACGTCTCGCGGACGCCCATCAGGGAAGCCTTGCGGCGCCTTGAAACCGAGGGGCTCGTGGAGCGCTACGGTTCACGCATGCAGGTGCGGGAGTACCGCCCGGAGGAGATGCTGGACCTCTATGAGGTGCGGACCTTCCTGGAGGAGGCGGCCGCAAAAACTGCTGCTCTCCGGCACACGGACATGGATCTGATGCTGATCGACCGCGCGCACCAGGCCATGGTCACCCTCGATTTTGATGCTGCCACTCCCGCTGAACTGGCCGCTGCCAACCGCACCTTCCATGAGCGCATCTGGGCCGCCAGCCACAGCGCCGCCCTCCTTGACCTGCTCGACCGGATCCTGGTCCACTTCATCCGCTACCCCGGCACCACGCTCTCCACCAAGGAGCGCTGGGACCGCGTACTGAAGGAGCACGAGGAGCTGCTGGTGGCCATCCGAGCACGGAACGCGGAGGAGGCCGGCCGCATCGCCAGCGCCCACATGGACGAGGCAAAGAATATCCGCATCCAGATGTACATCGACGCCCAGGAAATCAGCAGCCCGCGCCTGGGATAGCCACACAATCCGGCACTAAACCTCTTCCGCTGAACCCGTAAAGCCTGCGCCAAGACGCTATTGCATGCGACTGCATACCTATGTATACAATCGTGTACAGCGATGGAGCTGAGGAGATTGATGATGATCAAGAGCGACGTTTTGGTAGTGGGCGGCGGCAACGCCGGATTTGCGGCAGCACTTGCAGCCGCCGAGCGTGGACGCAAAGTTGTCCTGCTGGAAAAGGCACGGGAAGCCGCATCGGGCGGCAACAGCTTCTACACCGCCGGTGCCACGCGCATCTCCCATGACGGGCTCCAGGAGCTGATCGAATTCGTGGAACCTGATGAGCGGCACGCCGCCAGCGAAGTCCCCCCCTACACCGCCGCCGAATACCTTGCCGATCTGTCCAAGGTCTCTGAAGGGCGCAACGACCCCGAACTGTCCGCGGTCCTGGTCAGCGAAAGCAACCCGACCCTGCGCTGGCTTCAGGGCATGGGGCTCAAATACCGCCTGATGTATGAGCGCCAGGCCTACCGGACCGAGGACGGCGGGTATCTGTTCTGGGGCGGACTGCACGTGGGCAACGTGGGCGGCGGCAAGGGACTCATGGCCGACCACCGCGCCGCTGCGGAGCGCATGGGCGTGAAGGTCATCTACGACTGCGCAGCCACCGGCCTCATCCAGGAGGACGGCCGCGTGCGAGGCGTCCGGTACCGCACGTCCACCGGGGAAGGTGAGCTCCGGGCCGAGTCGGTCATCCTCGCCTCGGGAGGTTTTGAAGCCTCACCTGAACTGCGCCGCCAGCACCTGGGTGAGGGCTGGCAGAACGCGAAGGTACGCGGCACGCCGGGCAACACGGGGGAGATGATCCTCGCTGCCCTCGACGCCGGGGCGGCCAGGGGCGGCGACTGGTCCACCTGCCACAGCGTGGCCTGGGACGCCTGGCATCCGGGGAACGAGAGCAACCTGGAGCTCACCAACCAGCTCACCCGCGGCGGGTACCCGCTGGGCATCGTGGTGAACAGCGAGGGCAAGCGGTTCGTGGACGAGGGCGCCGACTACCGCAACTACACCTACGCGAAGTACGGCCGGGACATCCTTGCCCAGCCGGGCTCGGCTGCCTTCCAGATCTTTGACGCCTCCTCCCGTCCCATGCTGCGGGCCGAGGAGTACGACATGCCGGGCGTCTCGGTGGTCACCGCTCCAACCCTCGCCGAGCTGGCCCAAAAGGCCGGTATCAGCCCCGAGGGTTTGGAGGAGACGGTGCACAACTTCAATGCTTCGATCACCGGCAGCTCGCCCTTCGACCCCAACGTCAAGGACGGACGCCGGGCCGACACCCAGCCGCCGAAGAGCAACTGGGCCCGCAGCATCGCCACCGGCCCGTTCTACGCTTTCCCGGTGACCTGCGGCATCACCTTCACGTTCGGCGGCCTCAAGACGGACACGTGGGGCCGCGTGCTCACGGAAGACGCGGAGCCGCTCGAAGGGCTGTATGCCTGCGGCGAAGCATTGGGTGGTTTGTTCAGCGGAAACTACCCCGGCGGCTCCGGGCTCGCGGCGGGCGCCGTCTTCGGCCGCCGTGCCGGCTCCATCGCCTAGGCAAGACAGCAGCCCCCACCAGCAACGGAAAAGAGGAAAAAGTGGCCAGTCCCATCCATCAGCGGCTCCGCGAGGATGTTCTCGCGAGTGTCTTTGCGCCTGACGAGCCGCTCACGGAGGCGAAGCTCACCGAGCGGTACGGGGCATCCCGGACACCGGTGCGGGAGGCGCTGCAGCGGCTGGAACAGGACGGGCTGGTGGAACGGCGCGGCAAGGCGGTGGTGGTCCGTACGCACTCAGCCGAGGAGATCATCGACATCTACGAGTCGAGGATCATCCTGGAGCAGGCCGCCGCGGCCAAGGCTGCCGTCAAGGCAACCGCCCTGGACCGCCAGCTGCTCACGGGGCTGCTGGCGCAGATGCAGCAGCTGGATCCCAATGATGGCCGGGCGCTCGCGGAAACCAACCGCGCCTTCCATGCCCAGCTGTGGCACGCCACCCACAGCCCGTCGCTGATCGGACTGCTGGAACGCCTTGACCAGCAGGTGCGCCGGTACACCCTCACCACCCTGACCTACCCGGGGCGGTGGCCGGTGGTGCTGGCGGACTACGCCGAGCTGCTGGCCGCCATCGGGGACGGCGACTCCAAACGGGCGGGGGAGATCGCCGCCCGCCACATGTCGGACGCCTTGGACATCAGGCTGAAGATGTACGCCGAAGATCCCAGGACCCTCTAGGCCGCTGACGGCCGGGAGGCGTTCCTTTACAAGCCCGCCGGCAGATGTTCCTGCATACTCCATCGCAACAGGAAACCCGAAAGTCGGGCGCAGGGCATCAGCCGGTGCAAAGAGGCGGGGCAGGCTCCAATGGGCCTGCCCCGCCTCGCTTTTCCGTCGCCTGGGACGCCGGGCCCGCTTCGCTGGAACGGACGACGACGGCGGCGGCCGGGTGCCGCCGTCGTACGTTCCGCCGGGGCTGGCTTCCTATGGGGAAGCGCCCGTCCGGACGCACAGCTACGGCACAGCAGCAACCGGCCCAGGGCATAGCCCCGTGCGGTTTCCTTGCATCATGACCACTTCACGCACACCCCGCCAGCCCGATTCTGACCAGCCGCACCCCGACCACGACCGGGGGCTGGAGTTCGACCTGAACACCCTGGTGAGCCGCAGGTCGCTGGGGCTGTTCCTCGGTGCAGGCGGTGCGGTGGCCGCGCTCGCCGCCTGCACACCCGCCGCAACCACGGGCTCTGCCTCGCCGGCAGCAAGCACGGCGACGGCCGCCACCTCCTCGGCATCTGCCACGGCCACGGACGCCGTCACCGCCACCCCCACGCTGACCCGGGCCATCGCTGAGTGCGGCGTGGAAATTCCGCAGGAAACCGCCGGCCCCTATCCGGGGGACGGCTCCAACGGGCCGAATGTCCTGGAAGCCTCCGGGGTGGTGCGGAAGGACATCACCTCAAGCTTCGGGACTGCCTCCGCAAAGGCGGAGGGCGTTCCGCTGACCTTCACCCTGACCCTCCTGGACAACGCCAACGGCTGCACCCCGATGGCCGGCGCCGCGGTGTACGCCTGGCACTGCGACCGGGACGGAAAATACTCGATGTACGACTCGAGCCTGAAGAACGAAAACTACCTGCGCGGCGTGCAGGAAGCCGACGCCAACGGGCAGGTCACGTTCACGTCGATCTTCCCGGCCGCCTACTCCGGGCGCTGGCCGCACATCCACTTCGAGGTGTTCGAGTCCATGAACAATGCCACCGCTGCCGGGCAGGTATTGGCCGTCTCCCAGATCGCGCTGCCGCAGGCGGCCTGCGACGACGTGTACGCCACCCCCGGGTACGAGCGCAGCGTCACGAACATGACCCGCACCACGCTCAAGTCGGACAACGTGTTCGGGAACGACGGCGGCATCTACCAGCTGGCAACGATGACCGGGTCAGCGGCTGCCGGCTATACCGCCGGGCTCAACGTGACCATCTAGGACGAAACGATCAACACCCTCCCGGCTCTGGCGGTGCATAGCCGGGCGAACTATGCTCTCACGCATCACCCCACGCACGTTGTGAAGGGAACAATGATGAAACTGAGCCACATTCCGCTCCGCCTGGCCACCGGAGCCTTCATATTGAACGCCGGCTACAGCAAGCGGAACCTGGACAAGGACAGCGCAGCCCGTATGCAGGGCATGGGAGCCAAGGTGTACCCGCAGGTGGCCCGGATGGAGCCGGAAACGTTTGGAAAGCTGCTCAGCTACGCCGAGATGACCTTGGGCGCGGCACTCCTGGCACCGTTCGTGCCGAGCCGGCTGGCGGGGCTGGGCCTTGGCCTCTTCTCCGGATCGCTTCTGACCATGTACCGAAGAATTCCGGAGATGACCCTGGAGGACGGGATCAGGCCCAGCCAGCAAGGCACCGTGCTGGCGAAGGACGTCTGGATGTTCGGGATCGCCCTCGCGCTGATCCTGGACCGGAACCGTACCAAGGGCTCCTCCGTGAGTCGGGCGGCCTGATTCATTGTGCAGCTGACGGTTCGCGGAACTCCTGTGGCTGCGTGACGCGCTGGATGAATTCGACCGTCTCGCGTTCGGTTTCGGCTCGGGTGGTGGGTTCGTTGTGCACCTCGTGCCGGACGCCGGGGAAGACGCGGGTGCGGACGTCGGCGTGGCCCGAATCAGCCAGGCGGTTGGCCACATGGTAGGCGCCTTCGCCGTAGTTGGTCACGGGGTCCTGGTCACCGGCGAGGATGAGGACGGGGAGTTCGGCGGGGAGCTGTTTGTACCAGTCGTCGGAGGTGACTTGGTCGTAGAGGTCCACGAAGCCCTGCAGGAAACGGGCGCTCAGCGGTGCGCCGAAGTTGTTGAAGGGGTCCCTGCCGTGGTCGGCGACGACGTCCGCATCCAGCGCGACCCAGGCCGTGGGGCCCGCGCCTTCGCCGAAACGGCCCAGGAAGCCGTCGAAGAGCTGGCCCACCAGTTCCTGGGGAGCGGGCTCGGCACCGCGCTCGCCGGAGGCAAGCCGCTCCAGTTCGGGCCGGTCGACCATTTTCTCGATGCCGCGCATCTGGGCGGCGATGCCGCAGAGGACCAGGCCGGACAGCTGTGTGCGCGGGTCCACGGCCATGCCGCGGGCGATCATGGAGCCCCAGCTGTGGCCGAACACCACGTAGGGAAGCGGGGGGAGCGCCTCCCTGGCCTTGGCCTGGAGGGTGACCTCGTCCGCGACCACCACGCTGGCGGCGTCCTCGCCGGCGTCGCCCCAGGTGCCCTGCTGCATTGCCGTGCGCCCGTGGCCGGAGTGGTCGCCCGCCACCACGATGAACCCGGCGTCCACCAGGGTGGAAATGAGGTGGAGGTAGCGGCGGGAGTGCTCGCCGAGCCCGTGGATCAGCTGCACAATGGCCTTGGGCTGCCCGATGGGTTCGTAGACCCAGGCCTGGATGGTGTCGCGGCCGTTGGCGGACGTGAACTCGATTTCCTGCAGTGACATGTGTTCCTCCCGTGCCTGCGCCGTCGCTGGCTCGTGGTGAGCCTAACGCCTTGGTGGACGGCGCCGTCAAGGTTGTCTTTACATGCGGCGCCGGGCCGTGGGACATGTTGGTTCATGCTCTGCCTGAGCGCCTAGTCTGAACACCAAACCACGTCCCCGGATCCTGGAGGAAGCCATGCCGCACCCCGACCGTCCTTTGCGCAAGCTTGGCTTCCTCACCATTGGGCTGTTCGATCCTCTTGATCCAGCCGCGGGGCATGAATCGACGCTGCAGATCATTGAGCTGGGGGAGCGGCTGGGGTTCGACAGTGCCTGGCTCCGCCACCGGCACCTGCAGTTCGGGATCTCTTCTCCTGTGGCGGTGATGGCCGCCGCCAGTCAGCGGACCTCGCGGATTGAGCTGGGAACTGCCGTGACGCCGCTGGGCTGGGAGAACCCGCTGCGCCTGGCCGAGGACCTGGCCACCGTGGATTTGCTCGCCGGCGGGCGCATCAATCCCGGCGTGAGCGTGGGCGAGCCGATGCAGTACGACACGGTGAAGCATGAGCTGTACCCGGACACTGCGGAGGTGGAGGACTTCAGCTACGCCCGGGTGGAGCGGTTCGCGCGGCTGGTTGCGGGGGAGCCGGTGCGGGAGTTCTCCGGCAAGCAGGGCGTGGTGGAGGAGTTCTCCAACCGTGTGGAGCCTCACTCTCCCGGGCTGCGGGACCGCCTTTGGTACGGGGCCGGCAGCACGAAGTCAGCGGTATGGGCCGGTTCCAATGGGTTCAACCTGCTGTCCAGCAGCGTGATTTTTCCGGACAAGGACCAGGAACCGGACTTCGCCTTGGTGCAGCAGTCGCAGATCCGGGCTTTTCGTGAAGCCGCTTTGGCTTCGGGACATGCTGGGGCGCGGGTGTCGCAGGGGCTGGTGGTGATTCCGACTGATTCGGCATCGCCGGCCCAGAGGGAGAAGTACCAACGGTATGTGGACGAACGGACTCCGCGGACTGCCGCTCCGCAGGGGCCGAGGGGCATGATGTTCGCGGCTGATCTCATCGGCACCAGCGAGGAAATTGCTGAGCAGCTGTATGCACACGCAGGGTTCCAGGAGGTGGATGAGGTTGCCTTCGCGCTGCCCTTCAGCTTCGACCACGAGGAGTACGTTCAGATCTTGACCGATATAGCAGGGAAGCTGGGGCCGGCCTTGGGCTGGGCTCCAAGAAATGGCAGCGCGGCGTCGTAGGCATCCAGGGTGATCGACAAGCCCGCACAGGAAGCTGTTTCTTGCAGTGCAAAGGCGGGGCAACCTGAACGGGAAGATCGAGTAAACGAAGATCGCGATGCGTCGGTGAAGGCGGCTGCTAAAGCGAGGTGGAGAAGCATCCGCGACAAGAGAACCGAAGCCCCTAGGAAGTAGAATGCATGCTCGCGCGGGTGGTCGAGAACATCCAACGCTCCGCGTTGACCGAGGCAGACGAAGCCGAGGCCTACCACCAGCTCTCCCTGATCGGCGTGTCAGCGGCGCAGATCGCCAAGAAAACCGGGCGGACTAAGATCACCGTCGAGGACGCCCTGAAGGCCAAGTCCACCACCGCCGGGGACGCCGCCCTGGGCAGGAGTTGCACCATCGAAGAAGCCCTGATTCTGGCCGAATTCTTTCTTATGTGGACACTGCGCGCCTCTCAGTCGAGTGGGCTGAGGGGTGTTGCACTGGAAAGGTGACGCAGATGCGGGTTGTAACGACCAAGTCATCCGGGACGGTTTCCGCCGTGATGCTTCTGGATCCTGACGGGGCAGCGGTGGTCCCTGTCTGCAGGTTCCTGCAACACATCCTGGACTCCGGAGGCAGCCCGAACACTGCCGCTGCATACGGTTTCGACCTAAAGAACCTGTTTGAATTCCTCGAGGAAACCGACACGGACTGGGAAGATTTCCGTCCCGCTGTAGCTTTGCAGTTCCTGGGCTGGCTTAGGCGGCGTCCAAGCCGGAGGCCAGCTCAGCGGCTTGGTCTTGCCATGACTGGCCCCGAGGGCCGGCTACTGGCTCCGGCCACTGTTGCCCGTGTGCTGGCTGCCGTATCAAGTTTTTACGAGTGGGCCATTGTCGCCGAGATGTTCGACGCCGAAAATCCCATGCGACGGCAACCTGACCGGGCATGGGCCATGGTGAGAGAGCGGCACCGTCCCTTCACTGGCGGTGCAAGCAGGCAGCAGCCGATGAGGCGACAGATCAGGGTCAAGCTGCCGCTTAGACTGCCCCGCCCCTTGGCAATACGGGAAGTCGAGGCCCTGCTGAACAGCATGACCTGCCTGCGGGATCTGGCCATGGTCCTGCTGATGCTTGACGGGGGACTGCGCCCAGGGGAGGTGTTAAGCCTGCACCTTGAGGACGTCTCGTACGGACGTCGGCGCGTCACCATCCGCAAACGCGATGACCATCCACGTGGCGCGAGGGGGAAATCCCGCCAGGAACGCGTCGTTGATGTCTTGGAACCCCCGAACCCTGGACGCCGTGAACCGGTATGTCATGCGCGAACGCCCGTCCCAGTCAAAGAGCCCCTTTCTCTTCCCGGTCGGCGGCCGCGGTGCCCGATCGTGTGAGCCGCTTTCGTACGACGCGTTGGTGCGGATGTTCGCTCGCCGGCTGAGCATGCTCGGATTGCGGGCACCTGAGAAGACCCCGCATGCCTTGCGTCATACACACGCGACCCTGATGTGGGAAGCGGGCATGCGGGAGTTGGCACTCCAACAACGTCTGGGCCACGCTTCGCCGGAGTCGACCAGGATTTACACCAGGGTGTCGGATTCTCAGGTCCGCGATGAGTATCGCGCCGCCTTGGGTGCCCTCCAATGAACACTGCAAGCGTAACGGCACGGATAACCGCTCCTACTGCACGCCGCCATGCTACGGAGGCGGAGTACAGTGCGTGGGTCAAGGCGTTTATCCCGCACTACGCCGCCCGCTACGAGCGGATGGCGTCCTATCGTCGATTTGTTCAGGCGTGGCCTGATCTGGAGGAATGGTTCCAGGCGCCTCTTCTTGTTCGTGCCGGCTTTACCGGTGGACCCCTTCGCGCAAATGGGCGCACGGCTACATTCGATGCCAGTGGGTATTTGGTCTATCTGGCCCTCGTGCGCGGCGTTGGGCTGGGGTATGAGTTCCTTTTTGTCCGTAAGTACGCCCGACTTTTCAGCGTTCAAGCGGGCGGAAAGGGGCTCGGAGTGGACTTGGATCTCTTTGAGTCCCACGTAACGAAGCTGGATGAGTTGGGATACATCCCAGAATCTGCGCGTTCGAACCTCACCTGGGCAATCGGTCGTCTCCTGCTTCATCGTGGTGACCCCGACATCACGGCAATCACTGCCGGGGACTTATTTGCTATGGCAGAGCAGATACGGGCCTTTGGTCAGCGGGAGGACTTCGCCCAGCTCCGGGCAGCTCTCTATCAGAAGTCCCCTTGGCAAATGACGGGTGAGAACGCCGGGGAACGCTTCACCAAAGCCCATTTGGCGAAAGTCCACTGTCTGCACGTCCTGCTGTTCAACATCGGGCAGGTCACCAGCCCGCCGACTTCTGGCACGAGACGCAGAAAGGGGTGGGAGGAAAACTTGCTCCCGGAACCCTGCCCACCCCGGATACGGGCAGTCGTTGAGCGCTATCTTTCCACCCGTCTTGAGGCCCAGTTGGACCGCCCTCAGACGGTCCGGATCGCCAGGGAGGGCTTGCGGCGTTTCGTGAACTGGCTCGGACGGGAACACCCAGAAGTCATATCCCTGGCCCAGCTGGATCGGACCTTGGTTGAGGAATACCTCCGCTGGTTACCCACCTACACGAGTCAGACCACAGGGCAACCGCTGCAGGTGACCACCCGCAAGCATGAGATCAATGCCATCGGGGCGTTCTGTCGCGATACGAGCATGTGGGGCTGGGACGATGTTCCAGGTGGACCGCTGCTCACTACCCGGGACGCGCCTCGCCGACTGGAGACGGTTCCCCGTTACCTGCCCCGGCACGAGCTCGACTCCTTGATGGCCGCGATAGAAGGACTTACCGACCCGTTGCAGCGGACAGCGTTGCTGCTGCTGAGGTGGTCCGGTGCACGACGGGACGAAATCCGGCGGCTTACGTGGGACTGCCTTGACGCCTATGCCAGCGGCCACCCGAGACTGCGGATTCCGGTCGGGAAAGGTCACTCTGAACGCCTCATCCCGCTGCACCCTGACGCGGCCCTTTCGCTGCAGGAGGCAATCAATCAGGCCAAGGCGATGAAGGCAGTGGCGCGGCGTGATGCCACCACGGGCCGGCTGGAGAACTACATCTTCGTCCGCAAGGGCAAACTCCTGTCATCGGCGACCCTCTTCGATGACGCCTTCGAGAAGGCGTGCACAGCTGCCGGCCTCGTCGATTCCAAGGGAACCAGGACCGTTAGCGCACACAGGCTTCGCCACACCCTCGGCACGCAGCTCGCCGAGGGAGGAGCGCGGATTCAAACCATCATGACGATCCTGGGCCACAAGAGCGCCTCGATGTCGATGATCTACAGCCGGATCTCCGACCCCATAGTGCGTCGCCAGTATGAGGAAGCATTGGCGTCAGGTAACCGGATTGCTGGCCCAGCGGCGGAAGCTCTGATGACTGGAAAGCTTGACGACGAATCCATTCATTGGCTTCAAACTAACTTCCTCAAAACCGAACTCGAGCTCGGCCACTGCCTGCGACTGCCAGCAGAAGGGCCATGCGAATGCGAATTGATGCTCACCTGCCCAAAATTTCTCACCACCACCGAATACGCACCCAGGCTACGGGCGCGGCTTGAACGACAGGAAGAACTCATTGCGGATGCTGAGGTCCGCGGCTGGCCTCGAGAAGTCGAACGCCATAGGGCCGCCCAGGAAAGGATTCGAGCTCTACTCCAGGATTTGGCCTGACGTCGAGTGGTATCGAGAGTGCCATTCACAGTTGGTGGAGGCGAAATGGAGTGACCACGACAATGCGCGCAGGGCTTGGCAGCCTGCGCGCATTGTCTGTGGGTGAAAGCGTGCTGCGGCCTTGGATAGCGGGGCCAACGTCGGCTACGGGCTTTGGTGACGAGCTGGCCTACGGTGAGGTTGAAGCGGCTGGGGACTTAGCAGGCCCAGCTGTTCCTAGTGCCACCTGCCACCTGGCTTCGCTCCAGTCGAGTTCAAATGAAACTTCATGTCCCTGGCTATCCGTAGCTGTGACGATGTAGTTGTCAGGTGCGCCGTGATGCTCTTGGTACTCAACTTTTGAAGTTGCTGGATCGAGCTTCTTGGCGTCGGCAATGAGAGCATCAGCTCCTGCTTCTCGCCCCTGCATTTCTAGCAGAGCGAGATCGAGTAGCTTTTGCCGGTCGCCTTCCTTCGCTGCGTCGATAACTTTCTCGGCAGTTGAATTCCGCTGTCCCATGTCCGGGTCGAAAGTCTTGTCGCAGCCGCTGAGCGTAACGAGTACTGCTACGGCGGCTGAGAGGGCGATCGATCTTGACGTTCGCATGTTTGCACCAATTCTCTAAGTCCGGAGGCCATACCAGGTTGCGTATGGGAACGATGCATAGAGATCCCACACGCTTCTGTCGAGCACGTCGTTGGTATGGTAGCTCACCCGAATATCGCGTGTGCCAGCGCTCCATGGTGAGTAAGTAACGAACATGGAATGGTCAACGTCGGGGGTTCCTTCGGGCCAGTGCACTTGCAGCACGTCGGCGGGACCAAGGTCGTTTAGATAGCTGAGGTATGTCACGCGGCCTTGTCCGACAGCGAAATTATGAAAGTTCTGTGCCCCTGTCCACGAGTAGGTCTGGTTTGCCCAGTCGTACCACCAGCTACTGTCATATTGGTACCAGCCCCCCTGGTCCTGCCAGCCCCCTGCCTTTAGCGACTGGGAAACGAAGTTCTGGCAGTCGTTGCCGAATTGCCTGTAAGCCCCATTCCGGCCCAGAGCCCAAGATCGGGCATAGTTGACCATCGCGGTGTAGTCGTAACCCGCCATCAAAGAAGGTGTTGTGGCGCCTGTCTTGGGGCCAACGGCTGGCTTGGTCTCCGGAACATGATCATTTGGCGCGACAGCCTTCGCTGGGGTTGCCACTCGGCCTGTGCCGATCTTCAGAGCAGCTTGTGAACCAGGAGGATTCTTGGCGTATGCGAGTTGTTCTGCGCTCACAACCGTTGATGGCGGGGTCCCGTTAGGTGACTTAGGTTTGATATTGTCAATGACCCACCCGTTATCGGCCTTGGTGAACTCAACAACCTGCTCGTAAATGTAGGTCTGTGGAGGTCCGCCCGTTGTATAGGTCATCTCAGTTTTTTCGGTGACGTCTGCTGTCGCGGTGTCTCCCAGGACTTCGAATGTTTGTGATTCGAAAGTCGTCTTTATGTTGGAATAGGCCTGCCCGTAGTTAGCCAGGCGCTTTTTCCGGGCCCTGAGCTCCTCGTATTCAGCAGAGACTTTTCCTTTAGCTCTGATACTGAACCGCTGCATCTGTGCCGATCCGGATGTCACGGTTCCGTCAGCAACCATCTGCTGATTCCTGTCCCGGATAGCTTCCTGCAGCGATATGGAGAGTTCGCCTGTGTCTACCGTGGCGGGCTTAGCTGGTTCAGTTGATGCTGTTGCAGCTGCTGGTTGAAGTGCTGTCAGCGCTACTCCCAAGGCAATGAAGGCAGCACTAATATGTCTAGTTTTTGTCACGATTCGTCCCCCTCAACGATCTTCGTTGACCGCCTCCCCCCATGAAAGGCTGATTGAAAAATAGCACTGAATAATGGCCTGCGGGGCGTTTCGTAAAAACTAATTTATTTTCATCTCAAGAGTTCCATTTTCAGCCCTCTGAGCTGTCCCGGAAATCCAGGACCAGACCCTGAAGGATCGGCTCGTGCTGGATGACCCTGCCTTTCAACCAGTGATCTGCGCCGATGACGCGCACCGTGAGTGAGCGGACACGAATGCCTTGTCATAATCAGATCCTTGGAATTTCCCGGTTGTCCAGATAATTGAAGACGACCCCGACGCGACCGAGGAACTTGAATCAGTCCTCGCCGACGAACCCGACATGCCGCGCTGATCGCCGAACTCGAAGGCTAGGGCAAGACCATCGTGGAGGACGCGGGCCGCTACGCCGATGAAGACGCCCTGTACGTCTCGGCCGCGAACCGGGCCAACGGTGAACCTGCGACCGAGGACGAGGCCAACGCCTACGTCATCCAGCGCAATTGGTAAGGCCACCACTCCGCCAGACCAGTCATCAACGGGTGGAAAGAACTCGGCTTCACCCCGCGCCACGAACGCTACGACGGCGGCCGACAGGCACAGTCCGGCCCCATGACCGAGGAACAGAAAGCCGAGCGGAAGACCCTGATCGCCAACAACAAGGCGATGGAATCCGTCCTGTTAACTGAACTTCGTCGTAGAGTCTGGATCAGGGTTCTCCGGAGAGGTGGTTCTCGTGGACGAAGTGCGGCTCAAACTGCTCGAGGGACAGATTGGCCTTATGGCGATAGGCGTAGTGGTCCCAAGAACGGAGGGCCTCTTGCCCTATGTCGTCATTGACGACAAGGGGCAAGAGATCGAGGATTTTTCGTTGTTCCTTCGTGATCTCGTTCTGAGCGATATGAGCCCTTTGACCGTCCGCTCTTACGGCAATGACTTGCTCAGGTGGTGGCGCGTTCTTGGTCTGCTCGGCTGTGGGTGGGAGCAGGCAACTCGTGCGGACGTCGAGGTCCTCGTGGGGTGGATGCGGTCCGCGGTGAATCCTCAGCGGCGGGGGATCGGTAACCGGGGCAGGAATTCGCGCACGGGTAAGCGTCCCTTGGCCGGGGGCTATGCACCGGCAACGATCAATCACGCCCTGTCGGTGATTTCGTCCTTTTACTCCTACCACGCACGCTTCGGCCGTGGACCATTGATAAACCCGGTCCCCGAGGCTGCGGGGCGGCGGCGCCTCGTCCATCGAGGCCGGATCGAACCAGCGCCACGGGCAAGTCGGGCTCCTTTGCGGCAGAAGAAGTCCGAATGGCTGCCCCGTTCCATCCCGGATGATCTTTTCGACGATTTGATGGAGGCTTTGCGGACCAATCGTGATCGTGCCCTAGTGAGTATGTATGTGTCCTCCGGGGCCCGTGCGAGTGAGCTGCTCGGCGTCCACGGCGATCAGGTCGATTGGGCCGGGCAGCGGGTGTGGGTCGTATCAAAAGGATCCCGTGTGATGGAACCGGTGCCTGTCTCACCGGAATCGCTGCAGTATCTGACCTTGTATTTCCATGAGCACGGAGCTGCCAGGCCGGATGAATTGATCTGGCGGGCGCTTCATGGCAGACCACGGCCGTTGACGTATCACGCTGCTCGACGAATGCTGCAACGGGTGAATGCAGTGCTGGGCACGGACTGGTCACTGCATGACTTCAGGCACACGACTATCAACCGCATGGTCTCGGACCCGAGTCTGACCTTGCCTGAAATCATGGCCGTGAGCCGGCACCGACAAGTCTCCTCGATGGCTCCCTATCTGCGGCCTCGGGTCGATGAGGTCTTCCAAAAAGTACAAGAGCACATTGCATCCCCACGGCCCCAACCAACGCTGACCCCAGGCTACGACCCCGACGACTTCTCAGTGGTGTTCGGTGCCTAAGGCCCTTAAACGACCACAACAGCGGCCGATAAACGCAGCTGTTCCCGGCAGAACCCGGAACCAAACCGTCATCATCGCTGCTCCGGCGCCGAGACCGGCAACTCCGCCATGGCCGCGCGGTGATCTGGACACGGCAAGCCCCGAGAGCATCATCGCCTTGACCGACACAATATGGCCCCGCACGCAGCCACGTGAATCATTGCGCCACCACGGGCTGAAATGGCTGCTGTCTTATCTCGTGAGGCACTCCGGGCGGACCTGGCAGGAGAAATGGATCTCGTCGGGGTTCAATGATGGTCACCGCAAAATACGCGAGCTGACCACGGGAAACTTCCGTCTTGACGGCGAGCTGGGGCATTCTCTGATGCTGCTGTGCTGTCTGCGTGTCGTTCGCCCTTCACTGGAAGCCTTCAAAATCAACTCGTTCTACCGCTACCACGAGCATTTTGAGCAAGCACAAAACGATCCTGATCTGGACCGCTTCCTTGCCCTGGTTGAACAGCAGGACACATCTGATCACTTCAAACGCTGCGCCCGGATGGATGTGGCATCAGCACTGACGACCCAGGGAATCCGGTTCGCTGACCTGAGCGCAGAAGCATTGCTGCACTACGCCATCGCCACGCGCGAGGGCGGCTGGGGCGGCGGGTATGAAACTCACGTCGGTTACCTTGCCTGGCGGGTGATGTCCGAATCCGGGCACTTTCCCGCCCAGGTCCCGCCAACTCTCCGCGCGGCGATGCGATCCCCGGCCCAGACGCCGGCTGAGTTGGTCGACAAGCACAGCGTCACTAATCCGGACATCCGCGACGTCTTCGTTGCCTACCTGACCCGGCGCAGCCACGACATCGACTACGCCACCTTACGGGACCTTTCAGAAGACATTTGCGGGAAGTTCTGGAACGGCCTCCAAAAGATCAACCCCGGCCAAGCGACCTTCGTCATCTCACAAGAGAACTACGAAAGCTGGCGGGCGGTTGTCGCTGTCCGCCGCGATGGAAAGCCACGCCTTCAGCTCGAAGCCGTCATGACGAATATCAGGGCCTTCTATCTCGACCTGCAGGGCTGGGCGGCCGAAGAACCAGAACGCTGGGCCCGATGGGTAGCGCCGTGCCCGATCGCTGGCAGAGAGACCCGGACGCTGGGCAAAGCCGCCCGCCGCGCAAAAGAACGCATGGACGCTAGGATCCGCCTCCTCCAGCCAGTACTCCCGGCATTCATCGCCGCCGCCACAGAACGCAAAGATCACTTCCAGGAACTTCTGAAAGTCGCCGGCGAAACCCGCAAAGACGAGATCATTACCGTCGGCGGCAAACAGTATCAACGCCTACACCGAGGGCGACGCCAGGCACCGCCGCTTCCATGGAGTATCGAACGTCCGCGTGCTCGACCTGTCCACCAACCGCAAGATCAATGTGACGTTCACCGAGGATGGCGTGTTTTGGCAGTGGGCGGCTGTTGAGACCTTGAGGCATACCGGCCTCCGGTGCGACGAACTGCTGGAACTATCGCAGCTGAGCATCCGTCAATACATCCGGCCGAACGGCGAAATCGTCGCACTCCTGGTCGTCGCTCCCTCAAAAAATGATCGGGAACGAGTCATCCCCATGAGCCCCGACCTTTTCCACGTTATCGCCACCATCATCCGGCGCCTGACCAGGAACAGGGAGAACGTGCCACTGGCGACCCGGTTCAACCCATCGGAAAGAGTCACCAGCGAGCCGCTGCCGTTCCTCTTCCAACGCACGATCGGACAACGCACCGAGGTAATCAACGCGGGAACGCTCCGAGATGAACTGGCCAAACTCAGCGACGCCGTCGCCCTCGACCATCCCGAGCTGGGCGGTTGCCGGTTCACACCGCACGATTTCCGCCGTCTTCTGGCCTCTGACCTGGTCAATAACGGCCTACCCATCCACATCGGCGCCGCACTTCTGGGACACCTCGATATTCAAACAACCCACGGTTACGTCACGGTCTTCCGGGAAGACGTCGTTAGGCACTACCAAAAACACCTCGCCGAGCGGCGCGCCGCCCGTCCAGCACGGGAATACAAGGCTCCAAGCAGGACCGAATGGGCTGAGTTCGAAGAACACTTCGACAAACGCAAAGTGGAGCTCGGGGACTGCGCACGACCCTACGCCACCCCGTGCGAACACGAGCACGCCTGCATCCGATGCCCCATGCTCCACGTGAAGCCTGACATGGTCTCCCGGCTCGACGAGATCCACATCGATCTCATAGCGCGCCGCGAGCTGGCCCACGCGAAAGGCTGGCTGGGGGAGATAGAAGGCATCGAGCTAACCATGCAGTTCCTCAAACAGAAACGCGCCGACGCTCAAAGACTCGGTGGGTTCGGGCAGACGATGCTAGGTATCCCAACAATCCGATCTGAGAAGTAGCTAATTCGCCGCGCCAGGGGGCGGAGCTGGCCCAAAAATCTCCGATACTCGGCACAGACCCATATACGGGTTCAACACTCGGCAAGCTGGTTCGGGCAACCGCCGGCGAGCCCAGTGAACCTCTGGATGCTCTCCAGGCTAGAGGTGTCAGGGATCGAGGCGTTCACTCACGAACTGCAGTCATGTAAAGATTCGACTGAATATTTTTAAAGCTATTGTGCCGCGGCATCCAGTGGAATATTCTCACCCCATATCTCATACAGAGGTATCCGGGGGGAAATTGGGGGAGAACATTTCAGGCAACGATGCCGGATAAACGCGTGTAATTCGCAAGAATCCTCTGCTTCAGGGGGATGGCCAGAGCTACTACGCCGAGATCCAGCCTTCGAGACGAAGCTGGTCCATGCACTCATCGACCTCGAACTTATGGGGTATCCAGAACTTATTGATGTCTGCTGATTGCGGAACTTGTTGGATTCAATTCCACCTAAATTCCATTTGTTGGGCCATATTTGCCTGCCTGCCAGAAGTGAGGCACCCACTGCACCCGTCTTCATTTGAGGAAGGAATTATGCACGTGGCAATCAGAAACAAGCGTATTTTGGGCCTAAGAGGGATGGCAGCCGGATTGGCGATATTTCTGGTATCAGTACTGGGAATGAGTCCGGCTCAGGCCTACTCACTTGAAGGGGTCCGATGGGAGAACACGCCCATCAGCGGGTGCTGCGCCTACATCAGCGTGCAGTATCAGCCGAACATGTACGGCATTAATATCACCGGCTGGGACAACGGGCGCTGGGCGTGGAATGCCAGCCCGGACAACCTCTATCTGAACGCGGGTAGTGGTGCGCTGACTGTCGACGACGCTTACAGCTCTACCGTCGGCTGGGACGGTATTACCTATTACGCCTGGCACGGGTGTTCAACCGGGAACTGTTTCAGCTATGCCAATGCCTATTTGAACTATTACTACACGTCGGGGTATTCGGCAGCCACCATTCAGGGAGTCGCCGCGCACGAGTTGGGGCATGCAATCGGACTTGCTCACACTAATGGCGGCGTTTTGATGACTCCCAACACACCCACGCGTAATTCCTGCGGGATTTACATGCCCACCGCGGATGACAACAACGGCTCCGTTGCCCTGTACTAACACGATCGACCCAAGAGGATGATGAAAATTATGAAGACTCACTCCATGAGGATGCTGGTGACCGGGACGGCATCAGCAATGGTCGCTATCGCTGCTGTCTCAGGCCTGGTCGGCTGTTCGAGCACACCGGGAAACACAAGTGCGACTACATCTGCCCAAACGGTCGGAATGGACGCCAGCTGGGCTGAGGCCTACAACAACCTGGGCGATCTCAAGGCGCATAGTGCGGTCGCGGTCCGGGGCAGCTTTACGCGCGTCATCGGACAGTCAAGCATCAAGACCATTCCGGTTACTGATTTCGAATTTACCGTTGAACAGGTGGTCCACGACCCGGGAAATATTGTGGCTGTTGGAGCGAAACTGACCGTACGCCAGACTGGCGGACTCGTGGATGGCGTCCTTCACCAAACCGATGATGACCCGCTGTTCAAGGTTTCAGAACAAGCCGTCTTGTTCCTGAAGCAACCCGAACCCGGCCTCTTTTACGTGATTGGAGGACCGTCGGGAAGATTTGAGGTTGCCAACGACAAGGTCACCCCATTCGCTCCTGGTGGGGTGAAATTCACCGGGACAACCGCAGAATTTGCAGCTGCGGTAAGAAACTCCTAACCGCCGGAACCACAAGGCCTGACCATGCCCCCGACAACAAAGAGTCAGGGGTATGGTCAGGCTCCACAGGACAATTTCGCGTGCGACTGCCCTTGACCGACCCGGCTCGAGGCAAGCAGTCACACGACCAGAAAGCCCCGTTCTCAAGACCCGTTTGATGGCTGCAGAAAGTGATATGTCGCTGCGCCTGAGCCGAATCCATGCCGGTTGCAAAGTGCAGAGAAGCTGGTGTCGTGCGCCGGGAGTTCGTGAAGAACCTGCTGGCTCGGAAGCAGGCACCCAAGGGCTCGCACTACTTCACGGTCCACGCCATCACCCACCACCCCGAAACCGCCAGCGGCTACCAGGGCGAAGTCGCCGCCGACATGATCGGAGCCAAAACTGAAGACAAGGCAGGACGCTGGGGCTGGAACCCCCTCCGCGACCACGTCGCCAACACTACCGCCCGGCCCGAGTTCTCCATGATCGCCTTGATCTGCGCAGGGTACGAAAAGACCATCGCCAAGGACACATGGCGGTCACCGCACCAAAGCCACCGTGACTACCTCAACCGGCTGGTCACGTGGGGATATGTTGACCGGACTAACGCAGCGTCACCTCCCTCGCGTAGGCAAACGATCACTGACGGGAACGACGGCTGCCTCCCGGGCCAAGGAGATGTCACTGCTCTGCAGCAGCATGAATCACGTGAAGTAAGGACCTGTCAGACCCTGAGGGTTGATAGCTCGGACGACTGAGCCAATGGAGGCTGCAGTATGGGTATTCAGAATCACGGCATTGTTGTTGGCCTTCGGTCCGTTGGCAGCGTTAAAGCCTTGCCAGTTTCGCCGTACTGGGAAGTGTTAGACGCTGACGAAGCGCGAGTTCCCAGTGTGGAGCGGTATCTGCAGGATTTCTGGGCTCGGGCACTTCCGCAGTTTCCTCGACAGGCGCACGGCGATGCGGCCTGCCGATGATTACATCGAACCTACAGACGCCGAAATCAGCGAGTTTCACGAGCACTTCAAAAAGCGAAAGGTTGAACTCGGCAGTTGCGGACGGGCCTATGGGACTCCTTGCATACACGAACATGCCTGCATCAGATGCCCCATGCTGCGCCCCGATCCAACACAACGAGCCCGGCTCGAAGAACTTATAGAAGCCCTTCGGATACGGAAGATAGAAGCCGAAGATCGCGGCTGGCTGGGCGAACTCGAAGGTATAGAGATCAGCCTCGAAGCAGCGCAGGAAAAAATAAGCCAGATGGTCAGACAAGTATCGCTTGGAATGCCGGTTGTCCCCTCATTGTGAGGTGCGAGGTCCGCGAACGGTCAATACAGCTAAAACTGACGGTAGGCGCCGATACTGTTTAGTCATCTGGCCCAACCACGTCGTTGGGTCATCAGGTTCAACAGGGGGAGTCGGCATGGAGAGTCGCGAAGGGCGCCAGAAATTCGAGCAATTGGCACGCGATATCAGCGAGTGCTCAAGATGGATGTGGCAGCCAAGGGTGGCAATGCAGAAACTCGACGCCATCCACACCGGCCTAGAGGAACTGATTCTTTCCGGAAGCGCGGATGCCAGAAGATGCATGAGGATGCTCCTGCACCTGTCGTCGCTGCAGATAGATGTCGCAAGTGATGCATCCGACGTGGATGAAATAAATCGTGGAATCGCATGGGCCCAGGACGTACTTGACGGGGAGAACGTGGATGAAGGATCCAAAGCTTCGGCAGCCTACAACCTCGCAAATGCACTGACATCGATTCACTATCTGGCTTGGACCGAGCACCGCGCAAAACCTGAAACTAAGGCAGGGAAACGAACTCCTTTCCGATTGAAGGAGCGCGAAATTGTCCGTCGCACGCGCGTTTTAAATGTCCGTGCTGCGAACAGCTCGGATCTGAACGGGACGGCCCGTTCGACAGCCTTATGTAACCTGGGTAACTCCCTGGACGAATCCGGGCGTTGGGTTGAGGCATATCAGTGCTATACGGACGCTTTGGAGGCGGATCCAAACAACGGCAATGCGGCGGGAAACGCGGCAGAGCTTCTGCGTCGTCGCATCAATCGTGGGCACGGACTCTTAGGCCATTACGCCGCGGTCTATGACTTCTACCTAAAGAAGGCGAAGGAGTTGCGGAGGCACACAGCGGCAATTGCTGGAGAGG
Source organism: Pseudarthrobacter sp. LT1 (assembly GCF_035621795.1). Lineage (NCBI taxonomy): Bacteria > Bacillati > Actinomycetota > Actinomycetes > Micrococcales > Micrococcaceae > Pseudarthrobacter > Pseudarthrobacter sp. LT1. The sequence goes on along the minus strand of NZ_CP141830.1, from coordinate 4,326,410 downwards.
ACACGGCGCAGCGGTGGGACACTCTAGAGCTCACCGACAGCCCTGGGCATATCAGCCACGAAGGCGACAAACTAAACGACTACCAAAGGTGGATCAAACAGCACAGGCTGGCGCTGACTTTGGCTGTTGAAGGACTGGGCTCAGACGAGCCTAGGTGGGACAGTGCTGGCCTTGACGGCGTCACCGTCCGTCTCGGGGAGCCGGATCCTCCACCCATCTTTTCCTCCATGAACGTGCTCAAAGCAGAGTTCCTTACAGTGCGCCGACTTGCTTTCAACGGGGAAATGATGCTGTTGGATTCGCTGTATCAGCAACATCGAGAGGACACCGGTTGGTATGCGGATACCCTTGATCACTCCTTGTATGGAGAGCCCCCGGCGATGCTGATACTTGCTCAGCGAGCTAGCCTCGACCTTTTGGACAAAATAGCGGTCGCAGCGAATGAGCACTTTCAAACGGGTCTGCGTCCTGGGGACATCACCTTCCGCAACTATTGGTTCGACAACGGCTCTGGTGCCATTAGGAAGAAGCTCCCGCTTCCCGTGGATGGTTATGGTGCAGCGATCGCGCTGGCTGAGCTTTCTTTCGACATTTGTCCGGAAGGACTATACCCGGCTGCGCAATTGCTTCGGAATGCCGGCACTCATCGTTTGGTTCACTTGACTCATGGGGAGGCTACGGGCGTCACCGAGGATACGCATAGCACAGTCGACTTTATGGAGTTGATTGATGCCTGCCACGAATCGCTTCGGGTGGCCCGTGCCGCTTATATCTATCTGATTGACCTGGTTACTGAGAAGGAATCAGATGAACAAAAGGCACAGTTGATGAGCCTTCCCCTTCCTGAACAGATGTAGAGCGCGCCTCCTTCTGCAGGGGTTGTGTCGTCCTTCTCTGTTGTTCATCTTCCCTGCAGGAGATGACGTTTAGGACGTCAGGCGCGTCCGGAAGTGCTGCCTGATTTCTAGCACGTCGCTATTCCTCAGGCAGGAAGTATGAGTCATTCATCTTGGGGTTAGGCTTCACGAGGTCGTATCCGACTCTGGTGATCGCACTTCCCGAGCGTTCACGGGCTTCCTCAATTCGTTCACGGGCTGCATTGACGCGATTGCATTGTTCGCCGGATAAGTAAAAGGCCAATGCGGCTACATGCCTGTCGTGCCGACTGGCCTTTTCGAACTCGACATCTCCCTCTGAAGCCTCTTCTAAACTGCGAACTGCGTGTTCGACTGCCGAGAGTTTAACTCTGCGCGCCAGGCTAGGGAGGAGGTTGATCATTCCATCCTCACTGACTATGACGATGATGCATGAGCCCTCTGGCATTGCATGGTGATAGCGTACGGCCGAATTGTAACGAGCGCCTCGCGCAGCATCGCCGGTGCCGGTCACCGCAGTGCCGTCTAGGATGACACCAACTGCGTGACAGTGTCCATTTGGAGCGACAAGGATGGCGCCGTCAATCGCGGTTAGCGAAGCTAGGGCCTCTGATTCTAGGGGGCGTGGTTCTATGGCAAGAGCCTGTGGTGCTAGCCTCTTTGCTTCCAGCTCAGCCTCACGATGGATGACCAGCATGGTTCCGTGTTGCTGCTCGGCGGCAGCAAGGGTGAGCTCCCACAATGCTCGAGCGTCGCCGTCTTCATGGAAAACCCGTTCGACGGTGTCGAAAAACTTCTCCTCCGAGATTCTCTCCTGAGGAAGTTTCGCCATTCCATAGTCAAGCCGGAGAAGGTGTGAGTCAACGTGGGAAAGCTCCCATGAACCACGGCCAACGACTTTGACGGAATAGAGGTTCTCGGCCTCCTTTTTGTATCCATCTGATACGCGGCCGAGGCCATACGCTTTGATGCCGTCGCTGAGGAGATGAAGATTCACTCCGGTCATCTCAAGTGCCTTGCGGAAAGAGCGGGTCTCTCTAAGCACTATTGGATTAGAAAAGCGGATGTCGGTGATGACCTGGGGATGTCCCTCCTTGGCGAGAACGATGGTGCCTATACCCGTCCTTCCTTCATAAGGTTGCGCGGCAACCGCCTCCATGGCCTCGGGAAACCCACCGCCCATCCAATCCCCGTGCACCGTAACCAGCCGATTTACGAAATCGTGCGCAGCATGCCGTACAACATCAGCTGAATTATCCCCGGCACGGCCGAGACTTTGCGGTGGCTGCGCCCGGCCCAAGGCACTTGTGGCCAGATCCAAAATCTCCCACAGGACAGCCGACTGAAGTGAAGGTCGCGTTGATATTCGGGAGAAGCTTTGCTCTTTGTCCAGTTGTGGGTAAAGGCCCCAGCGACTTCTGAGGACGCTGATGACAGGATAGACGCGGTAGTCACCAACGTGCCCGGGGTACCCAACAAAGAACGTTCTTTCAGATTCGGTATCAGAATTGCCCAGGGCCGAGCTGAGTGCTTTCATCCGGCATGATTCGACAAGGCCGCGCACGAAGCGCTCGTGGACGTCAGGATGTGTGTGCAGAACGTTGCGATCTGGATGCACCTCGTACAGTTGGTCCGCATTCTGCAGCACGTCCCCCAGCAGGTCGGGAGAGTACGGTCCCGTTTCTGGCTCGACACAAATCGGCCAGGGCCCGTTTCCGGCTTCACGGAAACCAACCAAGTAAGCTTCGGGCGCCACTTCTACGCCTATTGAGGAAAGGGCGTGCTTCGCGAGAAAAGTGAGCGAAGACCTGAAGTGCGGCTGGAAACCCCACATGAACTGTTGAATAGTGTCGCGCATCTGCACCTTCTATAGCACTGAGTAAATTGACCCACCGGGAAGGGGCGGTCACCGAAGGCAGTGTATCGGCCGGGCCCCACGCCCACCGCGCTCTTGGGTAGCTTCTCGATCAGTAGCGACCCTTTTGCCCCAGCTTTAGCGGGTCCTAGGCGCTCCCTGTCCTACGCTTGTCCCAACCCGACTTCAAAACACAACGCGTCGCAACATTAGTTAGTGGCTTTGACGTGGATAAGGCAGGAAAAATCATGGACTGGAACGAACTTGGGAGGAATGCCCTGACTATCGCTGCTGCCGTCGTCGCGCCCGCGGTGTCCCTAGTGACTTTGTTCCTGAAGATTCGGGAGTCGAGTGGGCGAAGACGGGCACACACAATCGCAACGGAGGCCTACGCTCTAGCGAAGGCCGTTGGGGAACTCGGGCCAGGGGACGCTGGTAGCGCACACGCTCGCTATCTCCGAAATGACTTGCTGCGTTCCGGCAATGAAGCAACTCGGCAGTACTTGCTGTTGTCTACAGCCCAGAACAGAAAAGTCAGGAACTGGATTGAGGGAACTGTCTACTCCATCACGTGTCTAGCCTTCGGGCTCGCCCTATTGCAGTTTCCGAGCGTCTTCCAGCTCGCCGAGGTTCCTGCGTCGCTCACTTGGTACGTGATGGGTTTGTTCTTCGTTGTGCTCGGCGCCGGTTCACTGCTCCTGGTTGCCAAGGCAATTAGGCGCAGAGGTAGGGGCATCCTGAGACTCTTACGTCAACGACTTCAGCGACGTAGCCCTCAAAAGGGGCATGTACTCATCGGCAATCGACCCTCCTCGGACTTGTCCTGACCCCATCGAACTTGTGGGTGACCTATCAGGCACATTTAGGCTGTTGCCCCGCCCCTTGAGTATCAATTGATGAGCGCCAGTAGTCCGGAGAAGCTACACCGCATCCGAGGCCGAGCAGATCATCATCGACAGCGGCAAGGAAACCAGCACCGAAGCCGCGTAGAAGACCCTTGCCGGGCGGTAACCAACCCGCCCGGCAAGGCACAAACCACCAGCGGCGGACCGGGAACCTCCCGTAGGTCGGGCGGTCCGCCGCCAGGGCGAACCACAGCAGCCACTCGCCCGCGACGGACCGCCAGTCACCGCGATGTTCCAGGGTGCCACCATCCAGCCGCGCGACCATGAACAACGCGGTACCCAGCTCGCGGCAGCATCACAAACACTTCAGCTCCGCTGAACCAAAGATTTCCTTTGCAGAGGGAAAAATGAAAAGGCCGGCACAGTGTGCCGGCCTTTTCGGTTTCATGGACACTGATGCTGATGCAACAGTTCAGTCTTGCCTCGGTGCCGTCACCTAGTTGAAGGGAAGTGCTATTGACTGCTTCAATTCTTTCGGCTGGCCGTCTTCTTCCCATTCCATTTCTGCAAGAACGTTTCCGGTCTGTGCACTAGACCAGTTCAAGTCCCAAACGAACTCTCCGAGTGGAGTGATAGTAGGGAGTATGTGAGGGTTAGTGACCATAGGTGCCTTACCACCTTGCCCTGTTAATTTCAGAGTAAATGATTCTGCGGCGGTATCGCCCAAGTTCTGGACCCGAATCTTCTTGGCATAACGAGTCTCCTGGTGACTCGCCTGAGGTTTGGCTCCAGTGGGTGTCGGTCGCGCGCTGTCAGCCTCGACGGACAGGTTCAGAGCCGTTATATCGTGTTCGATCGCCTCATCGACCTTCCTGGTGAGGTCTTGCAAGTTGTCGTAGGCGAAATAAAGTCCCTTTTTCTCGAATTGCTTACGGTATTTATTAAGCTCAATCGAAGTTTCTTCTGCACCGCGGGGGACGAGTTCATTGCTGAAGAAGACATGCACAGGTTTACCCGCTTTATCAACAGCCTCTATTTCTTCGACAGTTCCTGATATTGCTCGCGGAGTAGGTCCGCCAAGTTTCGTATTAAAGATTCCGATCACAATATCGCAGGAATCAACAAGCTGATCGTTGATCATCTGTTGGCCGTCGCCGCCCGTCTTGGGCACCGAATCGTTCTCCCATCTACGGGGAAGAATCATGACACGTTCCCGCTCAGACCGTCGACTATTCCACTTGTGGAGCACCTCTTCGACCGCATCTCGGGCTTCTCCGGTATCAGTCGGAGAGGCAATAAGGACTTTGAGGACGTGTGCGTTGTAGGCCATGTGACTGAATGTTATACGCAGAAAAACTCTCTCCGCGCATTGCCCCGTGGGAGTGGCGAAAGCGGTTCAACCTGCAGGCGGCCGGAGCGTTCGGTAATGCCGTCAATAACGACCGTTCCTGACCCAAACCTCGGCATGCCTCCGAAAATTGTAACTTTCGGCGATAAATGGCCGCCTTTTCGCGGCGTTATTTGGCGCCTGAATGAGGCTCCGCCGGACCGTCTGCTGATGTTTCCTCGCCTTCGCCGGAGCTGGCCGTGTCTCCGTCGCTCTCGCTTTCCTCGACCTCGACCTCTACCTCAAGCTCGTAAGTTCCCGACCAACTCACGAAGGGTCCCTTCCAGCCGTACCTCGAAAGACCCTTCAGGTCGGTCTCTACCAGCGCCCCGTTGATCACCCTGAGGACTCGGAAATCAGCAGTTTTCTGGCGGTTCTCGCCTCGCAGCGTTACCTTCGCGAGCTCGCCCTCCTCGAAGACCCACACATCACCGTCGGACTTCCACATTGTCTTAGTAGCCATATCGCGATATTAGTGCAGCCGCTGGCTCAGCTTTTTCCTGGCGACGCAGCGCCTGGGGAAATGGTGATGATCAAAAACGACCCTTTTGCCAGCGCCGACGGCCAAGCGAGGAACCCTGCCAAAAGGCCCGATTTTCCTTGCATCGTTGGGTCAGAAGTCGACTGCGAAAACTACTGGAGCGAACGTGGTCAAAACTTGGTGAGAGAGGGTTTTTGAATTGAGGACGCGGAATCTGCGGCGCCCCCACCCTCGCCGTAGCATCCGGACACACAGCGCAACGCAGGCGCCCCCGACCGTAACCTGTTTAAATGCCTCGTTTCGCACTGGACATCGAGTCCGTCCCCCGTCCCGCCCGTTCCCAGGAACTCCTGGACGCTGTGAACCACCGGGTGGTCATCGCCGACGGCGCCATGGGCACCATGCTGCAGGGGCGCGACCTGCAGCTGGACGCGGACTTCCAAAACCTCGAGGGCTGCAACGAGATCCTCAACGACACGCGCCCGGACGTCATCGCGGACATCCACGACGCCTACTTCGCCACCGGCATCGACGCCGTGGAAACCAACACCTTCGGCGCCAACTGGTCCAACCTCTCCGACTACGGCATCGACGACCGCATCGAGGAACTCGCCCTCAAGGGCGCCAAAATCGCCCGCGAACGCGCCGAAGCTGCGGAAGAAACAGACGGCCGCATGCGCTGGGTCCTCGGCTCCATGGGCCCCGGCACCAAGCTTCCCAGCCTCGGCCACACCAGCTACGACCACCTCAAGCAAACCTTCGCGCTGCAGGCCGAGGGCCTCATCGACGGCGGCGCGGACGCGTTCCTCATCGAAACCAGCCAGGACCTCCTGCAGACCAAGGCCGCCGTCAACGGCTGCAAGCAGGCCATCGTCGCCAAGGGCGTCCGCCTCCCCATCTTCGTCGAGGTGACGGTCGAGACCACCGGAACCATGCTCATGGGCTCCGAAATCGGTGCCGCGCTCACCGCCCTTGAACCGCTCGGCGTCGACGCCATCGGCCTGAACTGCGCCACTGGCCCGGACGAGATGAGCGAACACCTCCGCCACCTCTCCAAGCAGTCCTCCGTCGCCATCGCCTGCATGCCCAACGCCGGCCTGCCCGTCCTCGGCGCCAACGGCGCGCACTACCCGCTCTCACCCGCCGAGCTCGCCACCGCGCACGAACAGTTCGTGCGTGAATTCGGCCTGGGCCTGGTGGGCGGCTGCTGCGGTACGACGCCGGAACACATGGCCGCCGTCGTCGAACGTCTTGCGCCATTCCGCACCAAAGCCGTGGAGACAAAGCCAAACAACGCGCCGGCGAGAATCCCCACGGAACGTGAGGCCGGCGTCGCCTCCCTTTACCAGCACGTGAACTTCCACCAGGAGTCTGCCTACCTGGCCATCGGTGAGCGCACCAACGCCAACGGCTCCAAGGCCTTCCGCCAGGCCATGCTCGATGAACGCTGGGACGACTGCGTGGACATCGCCCGCGAACAGATCCGCGTCGGCGCCCACCTGCTGGACGTCTGCGTGGACTACGTGGGCCGCGACGGCGTGGCGGACGTGAAGGAGATCGTCTCCCGGTTCGCGTCCGCCTCCACCCTCCCGCTCGTCATCGACTCCACCGAACCTCCCGTCCTCAAGGCCGGCCTGGAACTCATCGGCGGCCGCCCCGTGGTCAACTCGGTCAACTACGAGGACGGCGACGGCCCCAATAGCCGCTTCGCCCGCATCATGCCGCTGGTCAAGGAACACGGCACCGCCGTCATCGCCCTGACCATCAACGAGGAAGGCCAGGCCCGCACTACCGAGGGCAAGGTGGCCATCGCCTCCCGCCTCGTCGACTCCCTGGTGGGCGAATGGGGCATGCGCGTCGAGGACATCATCGTCGACTGCCTCACCTTCCCCGTCGCCACCGGCCAGGAGGAAACCCGCCGCGACGGCATCGAAACCATCGAAGCCATCCGCCAGATCACCACGAAGTACCCGGGCATCAACACCACCCTCGGCGTCTCCAACGTCTCCTTCGGCCTGAACCCGGCCGCGCGCATCGTCCTGAACTCCGTGTTCCTGCACGAAGCCGTCCAGGCCGGCCTGACCAGCGGCATCATCGACGCCGCCAAGATCGTCCCGCTCGCCTCCCTCCCGGAGGAGCAGCGCAAGGTGGCCCTGGACCTGGTCTGGGACCGCCGCGAATACGACGCCGACGGCAACACCACCTACGACCCTCTGGCCCGCATGCTCGACATGTTCGCCGGCGTCGACACCGCAGCGCTCAAGGACCAGCGCGCCGCCGAACTCGCCGCGCTGCCCACGGGCGCCCGCCTGGAACGCCGCATCATCGACGGCGAAGGCAAGGGCCTCGAGGAGGACCTGGACCTGGCCCGCAGCGAAGGCATGACCCCGCTCGGCATCATCAACGACCACCTGCTCGAGGGCATGAAGGTGGTGGGCGAACGCTTCGGCGCCGGCGAAATGCAGCTGCCGTTCGTGCTGCAGTCTGCCGAAGTCATGAAGAACGCCGTGGCACTGCTGGAACCGCACATGGAGAAGTCGGACTCCTCCGGCAAGGGCACCATGGTGATCGCCACCGTGCGCGGCGACGTGCACGACATCGGCAAGAACCTGGTGGACATCATCCTCACCAACAACGGCTACAAGGTCATCAACATCGGCATCAAGCAGGGCATCGCCGAGATCATCGCCGCCGCCGAGGAGCATAACGCCGACGTTATCGGCATGTCCGGGCTGCTGGTGAAGTCAACCGTGGTGATGAAGGAGAACCTCGCGGAGCTGCAGTCCCGCGGTCTCGCCAAGAAGTGGCCGGTCATCCTGGGCGGCGCCGCCCTCACCCGCGCCTACGTGGAGCAGGACCTGGCCGAGCAGTTCGACGGCGTGGTCCGCTACGCCAAGGACGCCTTCGAGGGCCTCTCCCTCATGGAACCCCTGGTGCGCGTGGCCCGAGGCGAATCACCGGACGACGTCGGCCTGCCGCCGTTGAAGAAGCGCATCCACAAGGGCGGGGCGAAGTTCACCATCACCGAGCCCGAAGCCATGCCCGGCCGCTCCGACGTCGCCAGCGACAACCCCGTGCCCGTGCCGCCGTTCTGGGGTACCCGCATCGTCCGCGGCGTCTCGCTCCACGACTACTCCGCGTTCCTCGATGAGCGCGCCACCTTCATGGGCCAGTGGGGCCTCAAGCCCGGCCGCGGCGAGGACGGCGCCTCCTACGAGGAACTCGTGGAACGCGAAGGCCGCCCGCGCCTGCGCTACTGGCTGGACCGCATCCTCGGTGAAGGCATGCTGGACGCCTCCGTGGCCTACGGCTACTTCCCCGTGGTCTCCGAGGGCGAACAGGTGGTGGTCCTGCACCACGGCGAGGATCCCGACGGCGTCTTAGGCCAGGCAGGCCTGCTCGCCCCGGACGGTGGTTCAGGCGGACCCATCGGCACCGACCGCCTGCGGTTCGACTTCCCGCGCCAGCGCCGCGACCGGCACCTGTGCCTGGCAGACTTCGTGAAGTCCCGCGAGTCTGGCCAGATCGACGTGCTGCCCGTGCAGCTGGTCACTGCCGGCTCCAAGATCGAAGAGTTCACGTCCAAGATGTTCGCGGCCAACCAGTACCGCGACTACTACGAGCTCAACGGCCTGGTCATGCAGCTCACCGAGGCGCTGGCCGAGTTCTGGCACGCCCGCATCCGGAAGGAGCTCGGATTCGGCGCCGAGGAGCCGAAGGAGACGGCGGGGTACTTCAAGCTGGACTACCGCGGCGCCCGGTTCTCGCTGGGCTACCCGGCCTGCCCGGACATGGAGGACCGCCGCAAGGTCACCGAGCTGCTGAAGCCCGAGCGCATGGGCGTCATCCTGAGCGACGAGCTCATGCTGCACCCCGAGCAGTCCACCGACGCGTTCGTTTTCCACCACCCGGAGGCCAAGTACTTCAAGGTGTGAGCTGGCGCCGCTTCTTGGAGTGCGCGGCTGGGGTGTGAGCGGAGCCGCCCTGGTCGTCGGCCGCCTGTGAGCCCTGTCCGCCGGGGCCCGTAACCCCGGACACCGGCTTCACCCGCCGCAGCGACGCGAGCACCGCACGGCCCACCACGGCGATGCCGATCACCGTGGTGACGGCGCGCAGGGTGTCCCAGCCAGCCGTCGACGTCAACAGCGAATACAGCAGGAAGCTGCTGAGGTTGGTGCCCAGCGGCGCGCCCGGAACGTAGGAGATACCGGTGCCGCCGCCCACCGCGAACGGCCAGAACCACAGGTTCAGCAGCAGCCCGAACACGTACGACGACACCACCCCGTAGGCCGCCAGCATCCACAGTTCGGCCCTGCCGCGCACCCGGCGGGGGAGCAGGCCGGCCCCGGCGCCCACCCACGCGCAGGCGAAGACCTGGAACGGCGTCCACGGCCCGATCCCGCCCCACAGTGCGCTGGAGACGGCAATCGTGGCGGCCCCGAGCAGCAGCCCGAACCGGGCGCCGAACGCCCGGCCCGCCAGGATCAGCAGGATAAACACCGCTTCCACGCCGCCGACGCCGGTGCTCGCCACCCGCACGGCGGAACCGACGGCAGTGAGCACCCCGAGCAGCGCCACCGTGTGTGCGGAGCGGACGGATCCGTCCAGGGAAAGCACGACGGCGACGGCTGCCACGGGTGCGATGGCCAGGGCAATGTAGGGGGTGGAGGCGGCAGCGTCCTGGGGGAGTGCCGCGGCCAGCAGCGGCCAGCAGAACGCCGCCAAGGCAGCCAGATTGGCGAGAGCCAGGACAGCAAGCTCGGCGCCCCGCGGCATCCGGACCTGGTGGGGCCTCCTGGCGCCCGGTACGTCTGCCGGTTCAGCGGTGGACGCAACCGCCTGCGCGCCGGTAAGAGCGGGCACGGATGTTTGGACGCGCGGTGCAGGGACATACGGTTCAGGTTCAGCGACAGTTTCCAGGGATGGTGCCACCCCATCGCGCATCGGGAGGATCCGGGCGCCCAGGCCGTGGGCGAAGTCGAGGTCGTGCGTGGCGATCAGGACCGCGGCACCGTCCTCGGCAGCGGTACGCAGGGCCGCCGCCACAGCAGTCCGTGCGGCAGGATCGAGCCCGCGCGTGGGTTCGTCGATGAGCAGTACATCCGGGTCATCCATGGTCTGCAGGGCGATGGCCAGGATCCTGCGCTCGCCGGCGGAGAGGTCCCGCGGATGCCCGTTCCCGATGGGAATATGGACGCCTCCCCGCAGCCGGGTAAGGCGGGCCGTCGCGGTCCCGGCAGCAACCGCCGTGCCGTTCTTCCGGCGCGCCAGCCGCCGCTCCGCCGACCGCAGCTCGCCCGTGACCGTGTCCCTGGTGAAGAGGTCGTCCGACGCGTCCGGCACCAGGGCGACCCGGCCCCCGTCGGACGTTGTCCCCGTACCCTCACCCAGGGCCAGCGCCACCAGGAGGGACGACTTCCCGGCCCCGTTGGGCCCAACCAGCGCCACGATCTCGCCGCGGTGCAGGGCGAGCGAGGCGTCGCGGACCAGCGTCGCGCCTTTCCGGTGTACCTCGAGGTGGGTCGCCGTCAACACGGGGGCATGGCCGTGATCCGGACCGGCCGCCGGCAAGACAACGGCCGGAGCCGAGGGGGAGGCTGCGGTGCCCGGGACAAGTACGCCGCCCTCGATGGTCCACCAGGAGTCAGCCACCGGAACCAGCGCCGCCGCCCGGTGTTCGGCCACGATGACGCATACACCGTGTTCGCGGGCCAGGGCGTCGAGGACGGCGATGACGCGGCTGCGTGCCGTGCCGTCGAGGTCGGCCAGGGGCTCGTCCACCAGCAGCAGCCGGGGCTGGTCCACGACGGCGGCGGCGATGGCCACGAGCGTTGCCTCACCGGCCGAGAGGGTGCTGACGTCCCGGTCCAGCAGCGCGGAGACCCCGATCCGGTGCGCCACCTCCCGTACCCGGGCCTTCGCGGCGGCGGAGGGCACGCCACGGAGTTCGAGGGCCAGGGCAATGTCGTCCCGGACGCGTGTGGTGGCAAACGCGGCGCGCGGATTCTGCAGGACGACGCCCATCAACCCCGCGGTATCACGCGGGGGAGCGCTGGCGCGGTCCGTCCCGGCTATCTGCACCGTGCCGGACAGCGCGCCACCGTCCACGTGCGAAAGGAGGCCCGCGAGGCCGCGCAGAATGGTGGACTTGCCGGAGCCTGTGGGCCCGGTGATCACCGCGACGGACCCAGCCGGCGGTGCAAAGGAGTCAACCCTCATGCGCGTGTCAGCGATGCGGAACTGTGCGTCGCGCACCAGAAGCGGGCCGCCGTCGTCGTGATGTCCTTGGCGGGATGCCCGGCTGCCGAAGCCGCGCAGCTCTAGGGCCGCGGCAATGCGGCCGGCATGCTCAAGGGTGCGTTCGAGGACGGGCACGAGGGCGCGGGGGCCGAAGCGTTCGCCGCGGAGCCGGAAGGCGAGGCGCACCGAGGCCACGGCGTCGGCCAGCGCCGGGAGGGCCGCCCAAGCCACCACCAGCATGCGGGCCACGCCCTGCAGGGGGCCGCCGCGGGCCAGGCGGACGAAGCCACGGGACACATCCACCCAGGCGTTGAGCAGGCCGAAGCCGAGGATCGTTGCGGCGATGGGCAGCGCTGACAGCACCGCCGCCCAAAGCCCCGGGGCCGTGATCGGACCCAGGAACACCACGTGGGCGTACGGGGCGGGGAGCCTCAGCGGCGGAAGGTCCAGCAGGACCGGGGTACCGGTGGCGGCCCCGTTGAAAAGGGCCCGGTAGGCGACCCGCGCCGCGATGAACACAGCAGCGAGAACCGCCGCTGCGCGCAACGGCGCGGGCCGGAAGGTCATGACGCGGGTGCTGCCGGTTCGTTGTCCACCGTGTAGAGCAGTTCAAGGCTCTCGCCGGGGTTGAGCTTCAGGCTGTCCAAGCCTTCCTGTGCGTAAGCCCACGTGCCGGCCGCGGGCTTCACCCAGAGCGCCCAATACGAGACAGTGTTTTTGTCATCGCACGCTTCACGGGTGGTGCCACCCTTGTGCTTGATGTCGAAGTCCGCGGCGGGCACTCCGTTGACGCGGCACGCGAAGCTCGTGGGGTACTTGGCGGTGCCCTCGGTCTTGATCTTGGCCTGTTCGAGGACCTTGGCGGCCACGGTGGGGCCATCCACAGACACGCAGGCGGAGGTGTCGGCGGCGGACTGCTTCAGGGCGCCCGAATCGACGATGACCTTCACGCCCGCGCAGGGGCCGGCGGTGGTTGAAGCAGCGCTCGACGAAGCAGCTGCAGATGAGGCGGGGGCCGAGGAGCTTGGCTGGGTGGAGGCCGGCGTGGAACAGGCGGCGAGGGTAAGCAGGAGGCCTGCGGCGGCGAGGGAGCCCGCGGACGCGGTGCGGAGTTTAGTCAATGTCACCTGTCAAGGGTAGGGCGTTGGCGCTCCGGAGCGGATGGCCGTTCCGTTGTGTGACGCGGGCCCTCGCCGCCCGCCGTCCCAACCAACGCAAAAGGGCCGACGGCGGCACTCACGTGAGTGCCGCCGTCGGCCCCTTCTGCTGTGGTGTTGCTAGCCCTCGGTTGCCATCGCCGCGTTGGCCGGCACCGCGTCCTCCGCGGGATCGAACCTGGGGTCGTTGGACGACGGGTGGGCGGCGACTGCCGCGGCGTGCTCGGCCAGCACCCCGGTCTGATGGCGGATCTTCAGGCGGTAGAGCATGGCCCCGCCAATCACCACGGCGGCCACGAAGAACACCCCGCCCCACTGCAGGTACCACTCGAACGGCGGCACCGAGTTGTAGATTTCCGGGCGGGGCCAGACCAGGTTCACCGTCATCGCGGCGCCCCACAGGACGGCGAGGATGTTCACCGGAAGGCCCCACTTGCCCATGGTGAACCCGGGCTCGGATCCGTCTGCGACGAGCGGCCACTTCTTCTGTAACCGCTTGCGGAGCAGGGGGACCGTGACCAGGAGGTAGGACAGGTAGATCAGCACGATGCTGATGCTGGACAGGATGGTGAAGATGGCCGGCTGCATCACGTTGACCAGCAGCGGGATGACGGCGATGACGCCGATGACGATGGCCGCCACCGTCGGGGTCCGGCGGACCGGATCCACTTTGCTGAGCTGCCGGCTGAAGGGGAGGTTGTTGTCGCGGGCCATGGCGAACATCATGCGGATGGCGGCGGCGTGGACGGCCAGGGTGCAGACCACCACGGCCACCACGATGCAGGCCAGGAAGGCCTTGCCGAACGGACCGCCCAGGACGGAGAGCACGATGTGCTGCAGGCCGCCGTCGGGGGAGCCGATCTGCGGGTCCGTGAGGTCCGGTGCGGCCAGGATGCCGAACAGCAGGATTCCCCCGCCCAGCACGAACGACGCCGTGACGGCGCGCAGGATGGCCTTGGGAGCAGTCTTCTTGGGGTCCTTGGTTTCCTCGCCCAGCGAGCTGGCGGTGTCGAAGCCGTACATGACATACCCGGAGGCCATGGCACCGATCAGGAAGACGCCGAAGAAGCCCAGGTCGTTGCCTTCACCGAAGCCATTGGTCTGGAAGAAGACCTCCGGCCCGCGCACCACGTGCCAGCCCAGTGCCAGGATCAGCAGCACGGCGGCGATCAGCTCCACGAAGACGCCGATGCTGTTGATCCGGGTCATCAGCTTCACGCCGAACGCGTTGATGAGGGTGGAGATGGTGATCATGATGGTGGCCAGCACCACGCCGTTCATCGCGAAGTCGTAGGGGCCGGTGCCGTCACCGACGAACTGGAAGCCCTCCCAGAGCTGGGGGAGGGTGATCTGCAGGGCCAGTGCCACCGAGCCCAGCGCCATGATGGAGGACAGCAGCAGCAGCCAGCCGGCCAGCCAGGACGAGGTCCCGGAGGACAGCCGCTTTGCCCAGTTGTAGACCGAGCCCGCAACGGGGTAGCGGCCGGCCAGCTCGGCGAAACAGAGGGCCACCATCAGCTGGCCGACGAACACAATGGGCCAGGACCAGGCGTACGCCGGGCCGGCCATGGAAAAGCCGAAGTAGAACAGTTGGAAGACACCGGTGAGGATGGAGATATAGCTGACACCGGCGGCGAAGCTGGCGAACTTGCCGATGCTCCGGTCGAGGGTCTGGGTGTAGCCAAATTCATCCATGCCGCTTGAATCAATACTCTTGCTGGGTTCCAATATGGACTCCTAGATCAGAAAAGCACGATGGGACCGGCCGCCCTGGGGTGCGGCGAGATAACGTTCTGCGGGGGCCGCCATTGTTGGGGAATGCGGCCCCCTTGATGACCCGCCGCTCAGGCGAGGGACGTGGTGAGCTCCTTCTCTTCCAGGGCGTCGGCGCCGGCATAGTCCGCCTTGATGAGATCGGCACAGCGCTCGCCGATCATCATGACGGTGATGTTGGGGTTGACGGTGACGTGCTCCGGCATGACGGACGCATCGGCCACACGGAGGCCGGTGACGCCCTTGACCCGCAGCTCTGGATCGAGCGGCGACATGTCGTCGTCGGCCGGGCCCAGGCGGACGGTGCCCACCGGGTGGTAGACGGTGTTGTGGGTCTTGCGGATGTAGTCCTGCAGTTCCTCGTCGGTCTGCGCCCCGATCCCGGGCGAGAGTTCCCGGCCGGTCCATTTGGCCATGGCGGGCTGGGCGGCGATCTCGCGGGCCTTGCGGATGCCGGCCACCATGACGCGCATGTCGTGGCCGTCCGGGTCCGTGAAGTAGCGGGGGTCCACCATGGGCTTGTCGCGGAAATCGCGGCTGCGCAGCTTCACCGTCCCGCGGGACCGGGCGTGGGTGACGTTGGGGGTGAGGCTGAAGCCGTTTTCCGTGGTGGGGTAGCCGTGGCGCAGCGTGTTCATGTCGAATGGCACCGACCCGTAGTGCATCATCAGGTCGGGGCGGTCCAGGCCGTCCTCGGTGGGGGTGAAGATGCCGATCTCCCACCACTGGGTGGAGGTCTGCACCATGGGCTGCTTGGCCTCGAACTGCACCACGCCTTCCGGGTGGTCCTGCAGGTTCTCACCCACGCCGGGGGAGTCCACCAGCACCTCGATGCCGTGCTGGGCCAGGTGTGCCGCCGGGCCGATGCCGGAGAGCATGAGCAGCTTGGGGGAGTCGATGGCTCCGGTGGACACAATGACTTCCCGGTGCGCGGTGAGCCGGTGCGTCCGGCCGAACGCCCCGTCCACCACGTCCACGCCGGTGCAGCGCTTGTCCGCGTCAATCACCAGCTGGCGGGCGCGCAGGCCGGTCAGCAGGGTGAAGTTGGGGCGGTCCACGATGGGGTGGATGTAGGACACCGAGCTGGAGGAGCGGGTACCGTCCGCCCGGCGGTTGATCTGGAAGAAATTGGCGCCGTTGACCACGGTGGTGCCGGTGTTGAACTTCGTGCGGGGGATGCCCGCCTGTTCACAGGCGTCCAAAAGGGCGACGCCGGCAGGGTCCGCCGGGGGCACGTTCATCAGGTGCACGGGGCCGGAGTCGCCGTGGTGGGGTGCGTCGGGGCCGGCGTCCTGGTTGGTTTCCAGCCGCTTGTACAGCGGCCAGGCGGCATCGGCGTTCCAGCCGGTGGCGCCGTACTTGGATTCCCATTCGTCCAGGTCCTCGCGGGGTGCCCAGAAGGCGATGCAGGAGTTGTGGCTGGAGCAGCCGCCCATCACCTTGGCGCGGGCGTGGCGCATGAAGGAGTTGCCGTTCTCCTGCGGTTCGATGGGGTAGTCCCAGTCGTAACCGGATTCCAGCAGTTCCATCCAGCGGTCCAGCTGCAGGATCTCGGGGATATTGCGGTCGTCCGGGCCCGCCTCGACGAGGGCCACGGTGACGTCCGGATCCTCGCTCAGTCGTGCGGCCACTGCCGCCCCCGCGGACCCGCCGCCGATGACGACGTAGTCGAACCCGCGTTCGGTCACGTCCTCGATGTTGTCGTAGTGCATCTAGTTCTCCTTGCCGTGGTCAGCAAACCAGCCGGTGACCTGGGGGCTGGTGTTCTGGTAGATGTGCTTGGCTTCCTGGTACTCGGCCAGGCCGGTGGGGCCCAGCTCGCGGCCGACGCCGGACTGGCCGAAGCCGCCCCACTCGGCCTGGGGGAGGTAAGGGTGGTAGTCGTTGATCCAGATGGTGCCGTGCCGCAGCCGGGACGCCACCCGCTGCGCCTTGCCGGCGTCCTGGGTCCACACCGCGCCGGCCAGGCCGTAGACGGTGTCGTTCGCGGTGGCCACGGCCTCGTCCTCGGTGCGGAAGGTTTCCACCGTCACCACCGGGCCGAACGCCTCGTCGGTGACCACGGACATCCCCCGTTGGACGCGGTCCAGGATGGTGGGCTGGTAGTAGAAGCCGGCGTCGTACTTTCCGTCCTGCGGTGCGGCGCCGCCGGTGCGGAGCCGCGCGCCCTCCTGAATGCCGCGCTGGACGTAGGCATGGACCTTGTCCCGGTGGGCGGCGGAGATCAGCGGGCCGGTCTCGGCGTCCTCGTCGAAGGGGCCGCCGACCCGGATGTCCTTCGCGCGGCGGACCAGTTCATCCACGAAGCGTTCGGCGATGGATTCCTCCACCACCAGCCGGGCGCCGGCGGAGCAGACCTGGCCGGAATGGACGAACGCGCCGTTCAGGGCGTTGTCCACGGCGGCGTCGAAGTCCGCGTCGGCGAACACCACGTTGGGGTTCTTGCCGCCGAGCTCCAGCGCCACCTTCTTGACGGTGGCCGCAGCGGAAGCGGCGATGCGCTTGCCGGTTTCCAGGCCGCCGGTGAAGGAGACAAGATCGACGTCGGGGTGTTCCGAGAGCGGGGCGCCAGCCTGGGCGCCGGCACCGGTGACGAGGTTGGCCACGCCGTCCGGGAGGCCGAGGTCCTGCAGCAGCTGCATGGCCAGGATGCTGGTGGACGGGGTCAGCTCGGAGGGCTTGAGGACGAAGGTGCAGCCGGCGGCCAGCGCGGGGGCGATCTTCCACGCCGCCTGGAGCAGGGGATAGTTCCACGGCGTAATGAGCCCGCAGACGCCCACGGGTTCGTAGACGATCCTGCTGACCACGTCGGCGTCCCCGGCGTCCACCACCCGGCCCGCCTGCTGCCCGGCGAGCCTGCCAAAGTACTCGAAGCAGGCGGCGATGTCGTCCATGTCGATGCGGCTTTCCACCATCCGCTTGCCGGTGTCCAGCGATTCCGCGCGGGCAAACTTTTCCCGGCGCTCCCGCAGTCCGGCGGCGACCTTAAGGAGGAAGGCGCCACGCTCCGGTGCCGGGACGCTGGACCAGGCGCCGGAATCGAAGGCGGCACGGGCCGCCGCGATGGCACGTTCGGTATCTTCCCGGCCTGCCTCGGACACGGTGGCCACCAGCTCCCCGTCTGCGGGGTTGCGGATTTCGCGCACCGCGCCGGACGCCGCCGGCTCCCACCTGCCGTTGATGAACAGGGAGGAGGCGGGCTTGGTTTCAGTGCTGGGGGCGGCTTCCTGGGCCGGTGTGGCGTAAGTCATAGGAAGGACAGTAATGCACGTTGAACAAGTGTTCAATACTTTTCTTGAACACTTGTTCAATGCTCATGGCACGGCTACTGTTGCCCCTGGACCGGGTGTTTCAGGGCTGTGAGGGGCCCTGGGCGTCGCCGTTGTCGTCCGGGACCGGGGCGAGCGCGATCTGCTCCGTGCGCGCAATGCTCCGCTGGATGGAGGCCGGGTCCACCCCGAGCAACGCGGTCAGCCACACGCCATTCTGGATGACCACGATGTCCGAGGCGCGCTCCCTGCACGCCTCCCAGGACAGTCCGGGCCTGGCGCTGGACACCAGCGCCGCGAGCCCGTCGATGTACCGGTCGAAGGCGGCGGCGTTGATCTGTGCGTAGTCCTCGTCCGCCTGGGCCAGGGCCCACAGGTGCAGGCGCAGCGACAGGTAGCGCGTGGTCAGCAGGTCAGCGCCGGCAACGCGCCGGAGCGCGCGGCGCAGCTGTTCATCGGCTGCCACGGACGGGTCCGGGGCGACGAGTAAAAGGTCATGCTCATCGACGCGGCGCAGGGCAGCGCGGATCAGGGTGGTCTTGTCGTCGTAGTAGTAGTTGACCAGGCCCAGCGCCACCCCGGCCTCCCGCGCCACGGCGCGCATGCTCACGCCCGAAATCCCGTGGCGGGACAGCAGGTCCATTGCCGCTTCGAGGATGCGGGTCTGCCTGTCCACTTGTTCGCCGGAAGTCACGGCACTGGTCCCCATCTGGCCAGACTATTGCCTAACACTGCACGTGCATAACGCGGTACCGCTACGCCCTCCCCGCAACCCGATGGGGCCGCTGATGATGTTTGAAGCCTTCTTCCGCAGGGCACGGTGGTTGTACACCGGGATTGACCAGTACAGCTTGGAGAACGATGGAAAGCGCAAGCCTCATTGCCCTCTTGTTTGCCGGCGCCGTCCGCGCGGGCGAAAGCGCGCAGCCCCACGCGCCGCTACTCAGCGTGAAGCCCGGGTGGAAGCGGGCCGCGTGGCTGGCGTTCCGGAGCAGGACCGCGACTTTCCTGCACCGGCTGGCCTGGGCGCTGGAACCGGACCCGCGCTGACGCAGAAGAAGCCCTGCCGGCCGCCGTAACATGCCCGGCCCGGCTCACGGCTGGGCGTGGTCCGCGCGCTCCAGCAGGCGGGACACCCCGTAGCCAATCACCAGGCCCCAGAATGCTGCGTGGATGTTGAAGAGGTTCATGCCGGAAATGGTCACCACGAACGTCACCAGCGAACCCAGGGTGAAGCTGGTGGCAAAGGCCGTGACGAAGGCCTGCTGAAGGGCCCGCAGCATCGCGATGCCGCCCAGTGCCAGGACGAACTCCTTGGGGGCGGCCAGCATCAGCCGGGTCAGGGTGGGGGCAAACGCTGCGAACACCAGGGCCAGCAGGCCGTACGCCACGGCAGCCGTGTACTGGCGCTCCCTCTTCCCGGACGAGGTCAGCAGGGCGTTGGTGGGGCCTGTGACGCAGGCCGAAACGGCGCCAAAGCCGGCATTCAGCACTGAAAAGGCGCCGGAGGCAATGGCGAAGGCGTTCACGGGCGGACGGTGCCCGGCGGCGCGGAGGACGGCGATGCCCTGGCCGTTTTGGACAAACAGCACGGTGAGGGCCAGGGGAACCACCAGTTCCAGCTGGGCAGCCCACGTGAATTCAGGGGCGGTGAACACCGGGGTGGCCAGGAGCTGCCCGCCGGGGGACAGCCTGAACTGCCCGCTGGCCGCCACAGCGATGCAGCCTGCCACCAGGGTGCCCAGGACCGGCGGCAGGAACCTGCCAAGCCTGGGAACTGCGGTGAGGACCAGGAACGCGGCCACCATCGGAGCAGCCACGGCCGGGTTGTCCTGGGTGGAGGCAACGATGTCTGTGCCGAACTTCAGGAACACCGCGGCCACCATGGCCATCACCAGCGGCATCGGCACCAGTGCCATGGCTTTACGCACCACCCCGGTGGCGCCCAGCGCGAGGATCAGCACGCCCGAGGTGAAGAAGGCCCCGACGACTTCAGGGAAGGCCAGGTGCTGAAGGGACGGTCCCAGGAGCACCGTGCCGGGGATGGACCAGGCGAAGCCCAGGGGCTGCCGATAAATGAGCGACATCAGCAGCGTGGCCGCCCCGCCGGAAAAGAGAATGCCAAAAACCCAGGACGACAGCTGGCCCTGGGTCAGGCCGCCGGCCGTCCCCACGGCCAGGGTGACGGCGATGGGTCCGGACGCCGCGAAGATGAGCCCGATGGCCCCGTTGGAGACATAGGACAGTCCCAGGTCGCGAAGAATCCGCCGGGGGCCCGCGGGCCGGATTCCCGGGCGTTCCAGCAGGGGTTCCGGCGCCGGCGCCGGCGGGGCTGACCCGACGGATGTGGCGGCCGGGTCGGGGCGGGGATGGCTCATCGGAACTCCTGGCTGGCGCGAAAAACCGGAAGCGCTCCGAAGCATCAGCTCCGGAGCGCCTCCGTGCGGGGGTGTCTCCCAGTTTGCGTGCTACTTCTTCTGGCCCTGCTTTGCCAGGACGTAGTCATAAACTACTTCCTCGCCCTTGCCGTCGGTACGGGGGCGGGGGTCCAGCATCAGTTCAGGCTTCACCGCCGAGGCGATGTCGTCCGCGTTGTGGGGGTCGCCGGGGAAGTACAGCTGCTGCGTGACCGGCTCGTAGCCCGGCGCGGACACCTTGATGTGGATGTGCGCGGGACGCCAGGCGTGCCAGCCCGCGGCGTTGATCAGCTGTCCGCAGGCGCCGTCCGTAGGGATCTGGTAGGGCGCCGGACGCATGGTGTTGATCTCGAACCGGCCGTCGTCGGAAGCCTTGACGGTGGCCCGGAAGAGCCACTCGGGCATGCCCGGGGCGTACTGGGAGTAGAAGCCGGCGGCGTCCGCGTGCCAGATCTCCACCTGCGCACCCTGGATGGGGTTGCCGTCGGTGTCGGTGAACTGGCCGGTGAACCGCAGCGGGGTGCCCTCTTCGTCGTCGCGCATTTCCACGGTGGCGGGCGTCTGGAGTTCCGGGGAGCCGGGAACGTAGTAGGGACCCTCGATGGTGCCGACGGTGCCGGGACGGTCCTGGGAGTTCACGTCCTCAACGGTGTGTTCCAGCCAGACGTCGAGGAACAGCGGCCATTCACCGTCCGTGCCCACCTTGATCAGCCAGGCTTTGAGGGCGTTGTATTCCTCGTAGGTGACCTGGTGCTCGACGACGATGTCGTTGGCGGCCTTGATCAGTGCGCCGGCCAGCAGGCTCACCCGTTCCTTGGATACATCCACCCGGGAGAGCTTGCCTGACGCGGCGAACCGTTCGGTTGCCTTGGAGCCTGCTTCGACGGCGGTGCCTTCGTTTTCCGTGCGGCTGTCCGTTGGGGTTTGGGTCATGACGATGTCCACCTTCTTCATTGAATGGGACAGGAAGGGCTCCTGCTCCCCACGCGGCCTGCGGGGCGGGCCGTTCCACCTGCCCTGCTCGGCACCGCGTGATCTTGGTCTCAAGCGTAGGCCCGGAGATAAGGACGCTACAAATATCAACTAGGCGTCTTTTGAGTCATTATCGGTACATAAAGACACCCTTGGTGGAACCTAGGTATTTGCCTGATGTGAGGCCAATCACGAGCGGCAAGAATTGCTGGACAACGTCCGCCGCCGAAGCCTCTTCCCGAGTGGACCTCCGCCCATCCGTCCAGCAATCTCCAATGAAGGAGCACGCCATGACCGAGAACCTGATCCATGCCCGCGAGGTCCTTGCCGACGCCGTGATCGACGACCGAGAGAACGGCGTCATCCGGGCCAAGCGCGAGATCTTCACCGACCAGGAGATCTTCGAACTCGAGATGAAGCACATCTTCGAAGGCAACTGGGTCTACCTCGCCCACGAGTCGCAGATCACCAACGTGGGCGACTACTTCACCACCTATATCGGCCGCACCCCCGTGATGATCACCCGGGACAAGGACGGGCAGCTGAACTGCCTGGTCAACGCCTGTTCGCACCGCGGCGCCATGCTGTGCCGCCGCAAGACGGACAACCGCACCACCTTCACCTGCCCGTTCCACGGCTGGACCTTCAAAAACTCCGGCGAGCTGCTGAAGGTCAAGGACTCCCGGAACGCCGGCTACCCCGAGACCTTCAACAAGGAAGGCTCGCACGACCTCACCAAGGTGGCCCGCTTCGAGTCCTACCGCGGCTTCCTGTTCGGCTCGCTGAAGGCCGACGTGCTCCCGCTCGAGGAACACCTCGGGGACGCCACCAAGGTCATCGACTCCATCGTCGACCAGTCACCCGAAGGCCTGGAAGTGCTGCGCGGCTCCTCCACCTACACCTATGACGGCAACTGGAAGGTCCAGGCCGAGAACGGCGCCGACGGCTACCACGTCACCGCCGTGCACTGGAACTACGCAGCCACCACGGCCCGCCGCAGCGCCGGAGACTCCGCCAACAAGACCAAGGCCATGGACGCCGGCAAATGGGGCAAGGTCAAGGGCGGCTTCTACTCCTACGACCACGGCCACCTGCTGCTGTGGCAGGAATGGACCAACCCCCAGGACCGCCCGCTCTGGGACCGCCGCGACGAGCTTGTGGCCAAGTACGGCGAGGAGATGGCCAACTTCATGATCAACATCTCCCGCAACCTCTGCCTGTACCCGAACGTCTACATCATGGACCAGTTCTCCTCGCAGATCCGCCACTTCCGGCCGATCTCCGCGGACCAGACCGAGGTGACCATCTACTGCATCGCCCCCAAGGGCGAGTCCCAGGAGAACCGTTCAAAGCGCATCCGCCAGTACGAGGACTTCTTCAACGCCACGGGCATGGCCACCCCGGACGACCTGGAGGAATTCCGCTCCTGCAACAAGACCTACTGGGCCACCAGCGCACCGTGGAACGACATGACCCGCGGCTCCACCCACGAGATCGCCGGCCCGGACGAGCAGGCGCAGGCCCTGGGCATGAACCGGGTGATCGCCTCCGGCGTGCGCACCGAAGACGAAGGGCTCTACCCCATCCAGCACGGGTACTGGAAGGAAGTCATGGACCGGGCGCTGGCGGAGGAAGAGGAGCGTTCCGCCCTGGAATCCGTTCCCGTCACCGCCTGAGAGAGCCCGCCGGAACCACAGAGAGCGCAGAACCCATGACCAACCTGACCCACACCGCCCCGGTCCTGAAGACCGCGGAGGAAATCGCAACCCTCGAAACCGTCCGGGCGTTCCTCTACCGGGAAGCCCGCCTGCTGGATGACCGCCAGTTCGACGAATGGCTGGAGTGCTACCACCCGGACTCCGAATTCTGGATGCCGGCCTGGGACGTGGACGACCAGCTGACGCAGGACCCCCAGAACGAGATCTCCCTGATCTACTACGACAACCGCGGCGGCATCGAGGACCGGGTGTTCCGGATCAAGACCGACAGGTCATCGGCCACCTCCCTCCCGGAGCCGCGCACCGGCCACAACATCACGGACGTGGAGGTTGTGGCGAACGACGCCGGCACGGTGGAGGTGCGCTTCAACTGGTTCACCCTGTACTTCCGCTACAACACGACGGACACGTACTTCGGCACCAGCTACTACACGGTGGACCTTTCCGGCCCGCAGCCGGTGATCCTGAAGAAGAAAGTGGTCCTGAAGAACGACTACATCCACCACGTGGTGGACGTCTACATGATCTGACCTGCCCCAGCCGGCGCCCGGTACGTACGGGCGCCGCACGGCAGGTCCCATTCCGTGCCCGCCGGGCACGCCCCAACTTTTCCCCGGACGCGACGACGCGCCCGCCCAGTCAGGAGGACCCCATGGGCCACAAAGTAGCCCTCAGCTTCGAAGACGGCGTCACCAAAGTCATCAAGGTCGGCGACTATGAGACCGTCATGGACGCGGCCTACAAGGCGCGGATCAACATTCCCTCGGACTGCCGCGACGGCGCGTGCGGCACCTGCAAGGCGTTCTGCG
Organism: Pseudarthrobacter sp. LT1; assembly: GCF_035621795.1. Classification (NCBI taxonomy): domain Bacteria; kingdom Bacillati; phylum Actinomycetota; class Actinomycetes; order Micrococcales; family Micrococcaceae; genus Pseudarthrobacter; species Pseudarthrobacter sp. LT1. The sequence continues at coordinate 4,302,612 of NZ_CP141830.1, read as the reverse complement.
ATTCAGGCTCCTTCGACCCGGGCGACTTCATCGACGACGCCATGACCGAGGAGGAGCTCGAAAAGGGCTACCTGCTGACGTGCCAGGCCGTCCCAGAGTCCGACCTGGCCATCCAGATCCCGGCCACGTCCGAGTCGGCCAAGACGGCGGCCGCCACCTTCAGCTCCACCATCAAGGAGCTCAACCGGCACACGGACACCACGGTCTCCTTCACCCTTGAGGTGGACAACCGCGACGCGCTCGCCTTCCTCCCCGGGCAGTACGTCAACCTCAAGGTTCCCGGCACCGACGCCGAGCGCTCCTACTCCTTCAGCAGCGGCCCTGAGGTGGACGATGCGTCCTTCATGGTCCGCGTGACCCCGCAGGGCGCCATGTCCGAGTACCTGCGCGACCGCGCCGCCGTAGGCGACGCCATCGAATTCACCGGCCCCTACGGATCCTTCTTCCTGCGCGAACCGAAGCGGCCCCTGCTGCTCCTGGCCGGCGGCACCGGGCTGGCCCCGCTCCTCTCCATCCTGGAGAAGCTTTCCGAAAACCCGCCGTCAACCCCGGTCCACCTCATCTACGGGCTCACCCGCGAGGCGGACATCGTGGGCCTGGACTGGCTCCGCGCCTACGAGGCGAAACTGCCCGGCTTCACCTGGGACTACATCGCCTCCGAGCCCGGCACCTCCGCCCCGCACACCGGCTACGTCACCCAGATCATCGAACCGAAGCACCTCAACGACGGCGACGTGGACATCTACCTCTGCGGCCCGCCGCCCATGGTCAACGCCGTCTCCAAGTGGCTGGACACCGAAGGCATCAAGCCCGCCAACTTCTACTTCGAACGTTTCGCACCGAAGGAGACCACCGGGGGCGACGCCGAAACCGGCGCCCCGGCACCGGCCGGGAAGATCCAGGCCGAAGGCGACACCATGAGCCGCGGCGAGGCCGTCTCCTCGCTGGAGACCGGCCGGCTGGATTTCCGCAAGGAGGACAGCTTCGCCCAGCTGGACGCCCGCATGGGCCTGGAGCTTGCGGTCAGCGAACTGCTGCTGGGAAGGCTCAGCGAGCAGCAGCTGCGCCAGTTCCGCCGGCTCGCGGAAGCCACCACCGGCTCGGTGCAGGGCGGGAACATCACCGACCCCGAGGAGTTCGCGCGCACCAACGAGGAATTCCACGAGTACCTCTTCATGGTCTGCGACAACCCGATGCTCCTGGAGTCCTACCGGCGCCTGGACGTCCACGCCCAGATGGCCGCGGCCTTCGAGGCCGGCACGCCGATCTTCGAACGCGTCACCCAGGACCACCTTGAGATCGTGAATGCCTTCGAACGCGGCGACAAGGACCACCTGCGCGCCGTCATCACCGCCCATGCCCAGGACGCGAAGGACACCATGGCCGGGGCCATCGACGCCAAGGCCGCCCGGTGATGGCTGCGCCGTACGCCGGGCAATACGTGACCCCTGGCCGGTTCGGCGGCAAGGTCGCCGTCGTCACCGGTGCAGCCCAGGGGATCGGCCAGAAGGTGGCCGAACGTATCGGCGCCGAAGGCGGCGCCGTGGTCCTGGTGGACCGCGCGGACCTGGTCCACGACGTTGCCCGCGGCATCGGCGAGGCCGCCAGGGCGTCGGGTTCCGGGGGCTCGGCCACGGCTGTCACCGCAGACCTGGAGACCTTCGCCGGCGCCACCCAGGCCATCAGGGCCGCGCTCGCAGCCCACGGCCGCGTGGACGTCCTGGTCAACAACGTGGGCGGCACCATCTGGGCCCGCCCCTACCAGGAGTACGACGAGGAGAAGATCGAGAAGGAGATCCGCCGCTCGCTCTTTCCCACGCTGTGGACCTGCCGGGCAGTCCTGCCGGCAATGATGGAGCAGGGCTCCGGCACAATCGTGAATGTCTCCTCGGTGGCCACCCGCGGAATGCACCGGGTGCCCTACGCTGCGGCGAAAGGTGGCGTGAACGCCCTGACCCAGTCGCTGGCCATGGAGGTGGCCGGGCACGGCATCCGCGTGGTGGCCACCGCCCCGGGTGGCACGGAAGCCCCGCCGCGGAAGGTCAAGCGCGGGCCGGACGCCGAATCCGCCACCGAGAAGGACTGGTACCAGACCATCGTTGACCAGACGGTGGACTCCTCATTCATGAAGCGCTACGGCACCCTCGACGAGCAGGCGGCGCCCATCGTGTTCCTTGCCTCGGACGAGGCGTCCTACCTGACCGGCAGTATCCTCCCGGTGGCCGGCGGCGACCTGGGGTAGGGGCCGGTGCTGGACGCGCGGCACCAGGGGCGCCCGGGCCGCTCCGGTAGGATTGCGGCCATGACAGCGGGCTCCACCCAGGGCGAGATGGCGGAGGACTTCCCGCTGGCGGGCCGGGCCGCGGCGTTCGAGCAGCTGCTGGAAATCCTCCGAACTGTCCGCAAAGGCAAGGTGGGAACCGTTGTCCTGTCCGGGCCCTCGGGCTCCGGCAAAACCGCGCTCCTGGAACTCTTCCTCGACCACTGCCGCACGGCCGCCCGCGGCGTCCGCGTGCTGTCCGCCATGGGGGACGACTGGGAGGCGCAGTTCGCCCTGGCAGGCTACTCCCAGCTCATGCGGACCCTGCCGCTCCGGACGGCGAAGGATTACGACGGCGGCCCGGCCCTGGCGCCGGGGCCCGTCGCCTCCCTGACCCCTGACCAGGTGGTCAACTACGCCTCCACGCTCAGCACCCATCTTGAAGGCCTGCAGACGCACGGCAGCGTGGTGGTCGCCGTCGACGACGTCCACAAGCTCGACGAGGAGAGCCTGCGCATCCTCACCTTTGTCATGCGCAGGCTGCACGACAAGCGGGTCCTGTTCCTGCTGACCCTCAACCCTGTTGACGCGCCCCGCGTCCCCGCCGGCGTGCTCGACTTCCTTACCGGCCACCAGGTGGCCCGCATCCCGCTGGAACCCCTCTCGCCGCAGCAGGTCCAGGACGTGGCCCGTAGCCTGTTCGGCCTGGACCTCAGCGCGACGGCGGCCCATGGCCTGGTGACGCACACCGGCGGGATTGCCCAGTCCATCGTGGAGCTGCTCCGTGAGCTGCCCCCGGAAACCTGGCAGTCGTGGTTCCCTTCCCTGCCGCCCACCTCCCGGGTGCGCGCCAGGGTCCGCAGCGTCCTGGCCGCAGCGTCCTCCGCCCTGGTCGCCGCCGCGGAAGCCGCAGCGGTGCTCGGCCCCGGCGCGGGCCTGGCCGAGGTGGCCAGGGTGGGCGGCCTGGAATCCGTCATGCCAGCACTCGATGAGGGGCACCGTGCGGGGCTGCTGGGACTGTCCGTGGACCAGTCCCGCTCCGCCGTCGCCTTCCTCGAACCCGGCACCGCGGAAGCCGTCTACGAACAAATCGTCCCCAGCCGGCGCATTGCCCTGCACCGGAAGGCGGCCGAGGTTGTCCAGTCCGAGGGCGAACAGCTGGGCCACCGCGTTGCGGCCACCCCGGCCGCAGACGAAACCCTCGCCGCGGAACTGGAAGAATTCGCGCGGCGGCAGGCGACGGTCGGCGCATGGCAGGATGCCTCCACTGCGCTGTTCTCCGCCTCGCGGCTGTCCCCCGATATCCGCGCCCGGAACCTCCGGCTCCTGAAAGCCGTCGACGCCTTGGTGGGTTCCGGCAACGTGGCCCAGGCGCAGGCCTGGGCCGGGGCAGTGGATGCCCTGCCGCCGTCGCCCCTGCGCTCCTCGGTGCTGGGGTACCTGTCCACCGTGTCCGGCCAGAATGACAGCGCCCAAAGCCAGCTGGAGATGGCCTGGCGCACCAGCAATCCGCAGCATGAACCCGCCGCGGCAGCACAGGTGGCCCAACGGTTCGTCCTCCACGGGGTGGCCTCCTGGGACGGTCCGATGATTACCGGCTGGGCCGAACGCGCCATGGCTCTCACGGAGCCCGGAACTCCGGCGCACATCGAGTCGGAGGCCATCTACGGACTGGGCCTCTATGCCCAGGGCCGGATAGCGGACGCTGAGGCCTCCTACCAGCGGGCCTCTGCCCAGGCGGCCGAGAATGCCCAGAAGCAGCGGGTGCAGATGGGCGCCGGCTGGCTGGCCCTGCGCCTGGACAACGCCGAGTCCGCGCTGGTGAATTTCGAGTCGGCCGCCCCTACCGAGTACCGCGGGGGATCGCTGCGGATCTCCCTGTGGGCCGAGGCCTGGCTGGCCCGCACCCACCTTGTGCTGGGCAACTGGGACGCGGCCGCCGCCACCATCTCCCGGGCAAGCGTCCGGCTGGAGACCTCGCGGATGCCGCTGATCCGGCCGCTGCTGTACTGGACGGCCGCCGAGCTGTGGTCCATGCGGGGCGACTGGGACCGGGCACGCTACTACGTGTCACAGGCCGCGGTGCAGCCGGGAACCTACCGGGCCATGCAGGTCCCGGCCAGCCTGGCCCGCGCCCGCTTCCACGAGGCACGGGCGGACTACGAAAGCGCCCTGGCTGCCCTGCAGCCGCTGGCCGAACTGGACCCCTGGACCGATCAACGGGTGTCCTTCTGGCCCTGGCAGGACACCTACGTCAACGCGCTGGTCATGACCGACAAACTCGACGCCGCAGAGACGTTCCTTACCGCGTTCGAGGGAGTGCACCGCGAGCGGGAAGTCCCCTCTGACCTGGCCCGCGTGGCGTGGGCACGGGGCCGGCTGCTGGCCGCGCAGGGGGACCCGGACACGGCAAGGGAGTACTTCGAGGCGGCGCTGGGACACCTTCGCGGACTCAACCGCCCCTATCTGCGGGCACGGATCAGTTTCGCCTTCGGGCAAAGCATGCGCCGGGCCGGAAAGCGCCGCCTGGCGTCCTCAGTGCTGCGGGCGGCCCGGGACCTGTATGACACCCTCGGCGCAGCAACGTACGTGGAACGGTGCGACCGTGAGCTGAAAGCCACGGGCCTGGACGTGGGGAACCTGCCGGACCCGGCGGACCCGGTGCTTTCTTCGGTGGGCGGCCACCATCAACAGCTCACGGCCCAGGAACAGGCCGTGGCCGAGCTGGTGGCTGCCGGGGCAACCAACAAGGAGGCGGCCCGGGCCCTGTTCCTGGCCGAAAAGACGGTGCAGTACCACCTGACGCGGCTGTACCGGAAGATGGGAATCCGGTCACGCAGCGAACTCGCGGCCGCGTTCCGGGCCAAGGACTGACCCGGAACGCCGCAGCACTAACCGGTGGCTACTTGACGTCCGAGGGGTGCTTGGCCAGCGGAACCACAGTGATGTCCATATACGGGAACAGGGGAAGGCCCTGCAGGATCCCGTGGAGCTCGTCGTTCGATTCGACGTCGAAGATCGAGTAGTTGGCGTATTCGCCCACCACGCGCCAGATCTCGGGCCACTTCCCTGAGCGCTGCAGTTCCTGGGAGTATGCCTTCTCCGTGGCCTTGATTGCGGCGGCTTCTTCGGGAGGCATGCCGGCGGGCAGGTTGACGTCCATATGGACCAGGTACTTCATTGATGACCTCTCGGTGCTAGGGGTGGGTGTCAGTCTGTGCGGTAGTGGGCGAGCTTGTCGTCATCCACGTCAGTGCCCGCACCGGCACCTTCAGGAACGCGGATCCGGCCGCCGGTGATCGCCAGCGGCCGGGCCAGCAGGTCATCGGTCATGTCGAGGTAGTTGGACAGCTCCGCCGCGCGCTTGGCGGTGTGGGCGAAGGCTGCGCCGAACACCACCGAGGCCACCGTGCCCACCTGCGTGTCGATCTGGTTGCCGATGTAGACGTCGATGCCCATGCCCTCGGCCATGCCAACGATCTTGGCGGCTTCGGTGAAGCCGGACCGGGCGGTCTTGACGGACAGGAGGTTGGCCCCGCCGGTGAGGATCTCGCGGGCAGCCTCCCCCAGGTTGGCGGCGGATTCGTCCGCGGCAATGGGGATGGGGGAGTTGGTGACCAGGCGGCGGCGGCCCAGGACTTCGCGGGCATCGTCCGGCTCCTCAAGGAACTGCAGGCCGAGGTTGGCGGTGCGGCGCAGCACCTCGGCGGCCTCGTTGGCTGTCCAGCCGCGGTTGGCGTCCATGTACAGCTCGGCGTCCTCGCCCAGGCCTTCCCGCAGCACCCTGGCGGCCTCGATGTCCAGGTTCAGCGGACGGCGGCCTGTCTTCAGCTTGAAAGTGTTGATGCCGTACGTTTCCCGGAACTCCAGGGCCAGCGCCAGGAGTTCCTCGGCGGGTTTGAAGCCAAGCATGTGGGAGACGCGCAGCGAGTCGGTGTAGCCGCCCAGCAGCTTGGTCACGGGCTGCCCCAAGGTCTTGCCGATGACGTCCCACACGGCGATGTCCACCGCGCCCTTGGCCGTCTGGTTGTGGATGGTCCTGGCCAGGACGGCCTGGATCTTTTCCCGGTCAAAGACGTCAATGCCCACCAACTGCGGGGCGAAGACATCCTGCATCACCGCGACGATGGACTTCTGCGTCTCACCGTAGGTGTACGGGCGGGGAGGGGTGTCTGCGGTCCCCACCACGCCGTCATCTGTGTGGACGCGGACCAGGACATGGTCGGCCTCGTGCACGGAGCCGGAGGCGAAATGGAGCGGGTGGCGGTACGGGATCGAGTAGGGGATCGCCTCGATGGCTGCGATCTTCATGATGGGAGGTGCCTTTCATCAGCAGGAGCCGGGTGGGGAGCGGGGGTGCCGGCAGGGGCGGAGGCGTCAGCGGTTGCCGTGGCCACAACGTCCAGGAAGTTTTGCAGGAGGGCGGACCGGTGGCCGCGCAGCCAGGCGACGGCCAGTTCCACCGGCGGAGCATTGTCGATCTCCCGGTACGCGACGCCTTCGAGCTGGAAGGCACGAACGCTGGACGGCATGACGGCGATCCCGCCGCCCGCGGCTACGAACGCCAGCATTGTGGAGGTCTCACCAACCACTTGCGTAATCCGCGGCTGGAAGCCTGCCTGGCGGCAGAGGTCCGAAGTAATGCGGTTCAGCACGGACTCCGGAGCGTAGGCGATGAAGTCCTGGTCCTGCAGTTCATGCATGGCCACGGGCCGGTCCATCGCCAGGGCGCTGAAGGAGGGAAGCGCGACGACGAGTGGCTCCTGGGTGACCACGCGGTAGTCGATCTCCTCGGACGCAACGGGGGGACGCAGCAGCGCCGCGTCCAGGGTCCCGTTCCGCAGTCCCGCTTCCATCGACGGCGTCAGCATCTCTCCGTTCAGCGCCAGCGACAGGCCGGGAAGGACCTGCTTGGTGAGCCGTGCGATCCGTGGCATGACTCCGTAGGTAGCCGACCCGGAGAACCCCACCCGAAGGACGCCGGTGGCGCCCTTGCCCACCTGGTAGACATCCGCCCGGAGCGTCTCGACGTCGTTGACGATCTGGCGGCCGCGGTCCAGCAGGAGCTGGCCCGCGGCCGTCAGGTCCACCCGCCGGGTGGTGCGGTTGAGGAGCTGGACGCCCAGCTGGTCTTCCAGCTGGCGGATCTGCTGGGACAGGGGCGGCTGGGCCATGTGCAGGCGCTTGGCCGCCCTGCCGAAGTGCCGTTCCTCTGCGACCGCGATGAAGTAGTTCAGCTGGCGGATTTCCATCCGGTGCCACCTTTCCAACGGGTCGGGGGAGGCGCGCGTGGCCTCATTGATTCATAGAGTAACCATAAAGAGCCTTACTTAGATACTTTTTCGACGTAATCTTGCTTCTCTTCAACTACGGGCAAGGCTTCCTCCACCTTGTGCTGGCGCGGTACCAGGACGGTGACGGCGCCGCCGAGCAGGGCCACCGCCCCGTAAATGTAGAAGGCTGTTGCCCCGCCGATCCCCGCCGCTGCCAGCCAGCCGCCGATGATCGGGCCCAGGACCCCGCCCAGCCGGCCCACGCTGGCGCACCAGGCGACGCCGGCGGCCCGGGCATTGGTGGTGAAGTAGTTGGACTGAAAACCGTAGACCAGCACCTGGGTGCCCAGGGTTCCCACCCCTGCGGTGGCGATGAAGGTGAAGAGCAGCGGCAGGGGAAAGCTGAACGTCATCAATCCCAGGGAAATGGTGGCGAGGGCAAACGTGGCAGCGATAACCCGCTGTGGTCCGTTCCGGTCGGCCATCCGGGAAGCGACCAGTCCGCCCACCACGGCGCCGAGGTTCAGGGCCAGCGGGAAGAACAGAGCGTAGGTCCGGCCGTAGCCGTAGCCCTCCATGATCTTTGGAAGCCAGGTGTTGAGCCCATAGGTCAGCAGGAGCCCGCAGAAGGACATCAGGCCCAGCAGGATGGATGCCACGGCGAACTGGCGGGAAAAGACGGCGGCGAACCCTGACTTCCGTGGTGCGGTGCCGGCCTCCCGGATCACCTGCTCTTCGGCGAGCGGCACGCCGGTGCGCCATGCGGCGGCCAGCGCTTCCTCTTCCCGGCCCCGGGCCAGCAGCCACCGCGGGGATTCCGGAAGCTTCCGCCAGGCAATGGGCAGGATGACCAGGAGGGGCAGGGATCCAATGATGAAGAGACCGCGCCAGCCGATGCTGTCCAGGAAGGCGATGCCCAGGACGGACGCCAGCACGCCGCCCGCGGGGACCCCGGAGTACACGATCGCGTTGTAGAACTGCCGGCGGCCCGCGGGCGCGAACTCGGCCATCGTGGCGCCGGCGCTCGCGATGACGACGCCCAGGCCCAGCCCGGTGGCAAACCGGAGGGCGCCGAAGGCGGTGACGTCCGTGGCCAGGGCAGTGGCGAACATGCCCAGGGAGAACCAGGCGATGCCAGCGAGCATCAGCCGGCGGCGGCCGAAGAAGTCACCGACCGCCCCGCATGCCAGCGACCCCACCAGCACGCCGATCAGGGCCCAGGATCCCAGGAGCCCGGCGGTGGCAGCATCAAAATGACCGATCTGGCCCGCGTCCGCGAGCAGGCCCGGAAGGACGGTGCCGTAGACCACCAGGTCGTAGCCATCAAACAGGAGGGCAGCGCAGATGACGAAAGCCACCCAGTTGGCTGTCCGGGTCTCCTTTCCCGGGTTTCCGGAGATCGTGGATTGGGGGTGCGGCAGCGTCATGGCGCATGTCCTTTCAGGGGGCGGGTGGGCAGGCGTCGGGGGATTCGGATGGATCCGCGCCGGGCCTCGGCAACCCAGCCTGACAGGCAATGTGACGCACGGCATATGAGGGGAATGCCCGGTTTCCCGCCGGGGATGGATTGTGCCGTTTCCGCATATCAAAGGGACTGTTTTTGCGATGGATCCAGCGGGAACAGGCCAAATGCACCCGGCAGCAGGGGCATCCCGGCGGCGGCGGGAGGGTCGGTATCAGTCCATACGCGGCCGGTATGAACCAGGCGGCCCGTAACCATGGCCGGGGTCACGGCGACGCGGTTAGGCTGGCGGAATGATCAATCCAGCACGGCTGCACTCAGACCTGTCCCGCCTGGGCCGGGAGACGGACATGTTCCTTGCCACGGTCTCCTCCTTGTCCGATGAAGAGATGGCGGCTCCGTCGCTGTGTGAAGGGTGGACCCGTGCCCACGTCATCGCGCACGTCGCATCCAGCGGACGGGCCCTGGTTGGGCTGATCGACTGGGCCACGTCCGGGGAGGAACGCCAGCTGTACGCGTCCCCTGAAGCGCGATCGCGGGCCATTGCCGCACTGGCGGCCCTGCCGCGGGAGGAGCTCCTGGCTGAAGTGCGGGACTCGGCCACCGCTTTCGCCGATGAAGCCCGGCGGTTGACCGGGGCGCTTGCGGCGCCGGAAGTAAAGGTGGGTGGCCGGGAGCTGCCGGCAACCTCCATTGTGGCGCTGCGGATTGCCGAGGTGGTGGTGCACCACCATGACCTGGACACCGCCTGGACCATCGAGGAGGCCGACCCCGATTCGCTGTTGAACGCCATCGAAGCCGTGGTTCGCGCCATGCGTGCCAAGGGGGCGCCCGGGATGACGCTGGTTACCGAGGAACGCGACAAGTGGGTCATCGGTGACGGCGGCCTGCGGGTTGAGTCGGACCGGGAGGGCCTCCTGAAATGGCTGGCACGCGGCCACGCCGAAGATATTGAGGCGGCGGGCCCGGTGCCCGTGCTGCCGGCCTGGTAAAGCCAAAGAAGAATCCCCGCCGGGCACCAGCGAATTGCTGGCGGGCCCGGCGGGGATTCCTTCGTCGGCGGGACGCCTACTTCTTCGGCAGGCCCGCCGGGTTCAGTTCGGACTTCTGGATGGCCTCGGAGGAGAGGCCCCAGCGGTCCAGGATCCTGGCGTAGGTACCGTCGTCAATCAGGTGGTTCAGCGCAGCCTGCGCGGCGACCGCCAGCCCGTTGCCCTTCTTGGTGGTAAACGCGATCTGCGCGGTCAGCGGCCAGCCGCCGTTCAGCGTGCCCACCTGCTTCGTCTTCCCGTCCTGTGCTGCCTTGTACGCGGCGGCGGCGTTGGGTCCGAACGTCAGGTCCGCCCGGCCTGACTGAAGTGCAAGGCTCGAGGCCGAGTCGTCGTCGTAATACTGGAACTGGACCGGCGCCAGGCCGTTCTTCTTGTTCTCCTCGTCCCACCGCACCAGGATGGCTTCCTGGTTGGTGCCGGAGCCCACGATGATCCTCTTGCCTGCCACGTCCTTGGCTTCCTTGATCTCGCCGATGCCCGAATCACTCTTGGCGTAGAAGCCCAGGAGGTCGTTGCGGTAGGTGGCGAAGTCGAACTTTTCCTTGCGCGCCTCGGTGACGGTGACGTTGGAGAGCACGGCCTCGTACTTGGACGATTCGATGCCCAGCGGCCAGTCCGCCCACGCCACGGGCAGGACCTCCACGTTGAGCCCCAGCGCCTCGCCCACGGCGTAGGCGATGTCCACTTCACTGCCGATCAGGGTCTTGTTGTCCGTGGCGAACAGGCTGAGCGGCGCCGCCCCGCCTGTGGTCACCACGGTGAGCTTCCCGTCGGCCTTGATGGCCTCCGGCACCAGTGCAGCCGCGGCGGGGTCGGCCGCGACGTTGAAGCGGTCCTGTTCCGGGGACAAGTTGAAGGTCTTGCCTGCGGAGTTGGCGGCGGACGACGACGGTGCTGTCGCTGCCGAAGCGCCGGGATCGGAGCAGGCAGCCAGTCCCAGCAGCGCTGAGACGGTCAGGGCCACGACGGCGGCCGGCTTGGTGTTGATGGCCATGGTTCCTCCTTGGAAAGGGAGCGGAAGATGCAGCGTACTGTGCGCGTTGCAGCAACTATCCGGCAGCCCCGGAGGCGGAATCAAAGGCCACGAAACCCGGGGATACAGGGAGTAACCGCAGTTAACCGGAGGACCGCGGCGGTCATATTCGCCGGCCGCAACCCCGCCGGATACGCGCCTGTCACGCATCCAGCAGAAAGCGAGTACTCGCGCGAAAAAGACAAGTGGTGATTACGCGTGTTCTCCGCCCGTGCCGGACTCTACGGTTGGGCCATGAGGCGGCCAGAGTGGGCCGCCGCAATGGTCTTATCAGGAGCTCGCATGCGCACTTCCCCGTCCAAGTCCCCCCTTTCCCGCCGCCTGGCCGCCGCCGTTGTCCTGCCCGGGCTGCTCACCACCAGCATGGTGCTGGTCCAGCCGGCCGTTGCCGCTACAACCTCCACCACCGGCATGTGCAACGGAGTGGTCAACCAGCTGGCGCACCGTGGCGCTGTGCAGGAAAACCTTTTGAAAGCCGCCGCCAAGAAGAACGCCGACGCGATCGCTGCCTTGCAGGCCGACAAGGCCAAACTGCAGGCCCAGGCGGATGCCTTGGCGGCGCAGAAAGCTGACGCGGAGAAAGCGCTGGCTGACCTCGCTGCCCAGGAGACGCAGCTGGACAGCCAGGAAACGGCAGCGCAGGCAGAACTGGACAGGGTGACCGCTCAGCAGGAAAGCCTCACCTTGCAGGTAGCGGCAGCGAAAACGGCCATCACCGACCTTCAGGGAAAGAAGGCAGACGTGGAGAGCCAGCTGGCTCCGCTGCAGGAGGAACTGGCAACTGCAGAGGCCGCCTCCGCGGACCTCCAAGCACAGGCCGACCAGCTGGGCGCAGAACTGGTGGCCAACAGCCAGGCGATCGCAGCCGCCCGGACGGAGCTCTCCGCGCTGCAGCAGGCCGCGGACCAGGCAGCCTCCGACCTGGCCACCAAGGAGACCCAGATCCAGCAGGCCCAGGATCAGTTGACAGCCCTGGCCGCGCAGGCGCAGCAGGCCGCCGCTGCCGTGGACGCCGCGCAGCAGGCTGTCGCCGACGCCGAAACCCAGCTGAACGCGCTGGTGGCAGCCGGAGACACCGCGGCAGCAGAGCTGCAGGCCCAGCAGGACAAAGTGGATACTGCGAAGGCGGCACTGGCCGCGCTGCAGGAAACCGCTACAGCCGCCAACGCTGCCGTCACCGGCAAGAAGGACCAGATCGCCACGGCACAGGCCGAGCTCGGTACCCTGCAGTCCACGGCCACCGCTGCCAAGGCGGCCCTCGATGCCAAGAACGCCGAGATCGCCAAAGCCCAGACGGACCTGCAAACCCTCCAGACCAACGCGGCGGCCGCAGCAAAGGCTGTCAGCGACAACACCGCCAAGATTGCGGCCGTGAACGCCGACATCACCAGCTTCCAGGCCCAGATCGCCACGGTGAACGGCCAGATTTCAGCCAAGCAGGCCCAGTTGACGCAGGCCCAGAACGACCTTGCAGCATTGACCGCGCAGAAGGACGCTTTGACTGCGCAAATTGCAGACCTCAACAGTCAGATCGATGCGATCAAGGGCAACTCGCAGAAGAAGCGCGACCTCATCGCCCAGCGTGACATCCTCCAGGACCAGTTGAATGGCGTGAACAGCCAGATCGCCAATAAGAGCGCCACCATCTCCGGCCTCCAGGGTGATCTGGCAACCCTGCAAAAGCAGGTGGACAGCCTGAACTCCCAGCTTCTGGCCAAGCAGCAGGAAAGCAGCACACTGCAGCAGCAGGCAGCGCCCCTGCAGGCAGCCCTCGACGCCGCCAATGCTGCGGTGACCGCAAAACAGAACGATATTGCGTCCCTCAAGGAACAGGTGCCAGCGCTCCAGGACGCCCTGAACCAAGCCAATACGGCCGTGACCTCCAAGCAGACGGAGCTCGCCACCCTGGAGGGGCAACTCCCGGGTTTGGAGCAGGCAGCAAAGGACGCAGTCGGCGCAGTGATGGCCCAGCAGCAAGTGGTCGCAAACCTCGAAGAGGCCTTGCCCACCCTGACCGAACACGTCGCGCAGGCCGAACAGGACATCGCGGACCAGCAGGCAGTTCTCGACGCGAAGAACACCACTCTGGCCGGGGCGCAGGGAGCGCTCGCTGCAGCCAACGGCGCGGTGGAGGACAAGCAGTCGGAGATCTCCACCTTGCAAGACCAGCTCAACGGCCTGCAGGCAACCCTGGACGCCGCGAACACCGCGGTTGGCACCAAGACGGCGGAAATCGCTTCGCTCAACCAGATCGGCGACGACCTGGTGGCGCGGATTTCGTCGCTCAATACCGAGATCGGCGCCGCGGAAGGCAACATCCTGGACTTACAGACTCAAGTGAAGCCACTGCTTACCCTGCTGAACCAGCTCAACGGCGAGATCAGCGCCACGGAGGCTAAGCTGGCGGATCTGCAGGCACAGCTAACAGCCCTCGATCCTCAGATCGTGGCCGCGCAGACCAAACTGGCGGATCTGCAGGCCAAGAAGGGGAACTACGCGGATCCGATCAAGGTGCAAAAGCTCCTGGTATCCAGTCTTCAAACGCAACTGGCTGACATCCAGAAGCAGATGGCGGCGATCGATTCCACCATCGCGAACGGGGGCTGCGCCGTCTGATCCGGGAGGCATGAAGGCCGGCGCCCAACGACGTGCGCCGCAAGGAGGGGACCAGCTCAATGAGCTGGTCCCCTCTTTTACGTCGTGACGGTCAGCGCCGGCTGATTACGACAGCGCCGCGAGGACTTCCTTTGCCACGTCCTCGCTGGACTGCGGGTTCTGCCCGGTGATGAGGTTTCCGTCGCGCACCACGTTGGAGGACCAGGCCGCGCCGTTTTCGACGACGGCACCCTTCTCCTTGAGCGCGTCCTCCACCAGCCAGGGGGTGTTCTCCCCGGTTCCGCCGCCGAGTTCTTCCTCGTTGGTGAAGACCGTCAGGCGGCGGCCCTTGAAAGTGAACCCGCCGTCGTCGTCCGTTGCGCTCAGCAGCCCCGCGGGACCGTGGCAGAACGGTGCAATGATCTTGCCGTCCTTGTTCGCCGCCACCAGCAGGCGGCCCAGATCGGCGTCCTTGTACAGGTCTGCCATGGGGCCGTGGCCGCCCGGCATCACCACGGCGTCATAGCCGGCAATGTCGACGTCGGCGAGGACCAGCGGGTGCGCCAGCTCGCCGTCGATCTTCGCGATGTAGTCCCGGAAGCCCTGGGCGCGTTCCTCGCCGCCGGCCGACTCGGGAGCCAGGCTTACCTGGTCCACGGTGGGCTTCCTGCCGCCGGGGGTGGCGATGTGGACCGTGTTGCCGGCGTCGGTAAGGGTCTGGTGTGACACCACCAGTTCCTCTGCCCAGTAGCCGGTGGGGTGTTCGCTGCCGTCCTTCATGGTGAGGGAATCTGCGGCCGATACGACCATCAAAATGTTTGCCATGGTGTTTCTCCTGTCTTAGCTGACGTGAGTGGCTGGAAGCCGCTTGCTACTTGCCTGCTGCTTCAAGCTCAGCGTACGTGGCGTCGTCGAGCGTGATGCCGGCGGCGGCCATGTTCTCTTCGAGGTGCTGCACCGAGCCCGTGCCGGGGATCGGCATCATCACGGGGGAGCGGCGCAGCAGCCAGGCCAGGGCCACCTGGGAGGTGGTGGCGCCCAGGCGCTTGGCCGCCTCATCCAGCGGGCCGCCCGGCTGGGCGAGTTCGCCGGCGGAAATCGGTGCCCAGGGGATGAAGCCGATGCCGTTCTCCTCGGAGTAGCGGAGCACGTCCTCGGAGCTGCGGTCGGTCAGGTTGTAGCGGTTCTGGACCGTGGACACCGTAAAGTGCTTCCCAGCCGCCTCCAGCTCCTCGACGCTGACCTGGGACAGGCCCAGGGCGCGGACCTTTCCTTCGTCCTGGAGTTCGCGCAGCACGCCGAACTGCTCCTCGGCGTCCACCTTGGGATCGATCCGGTGCAGCTGCAGCAGGTCCAGGGTGTCCACCTTCAGCTTGCGCAGGCTCAGCTCGGTCTGCTGGCGCAGGTATTCGGGACGGCCAACGGGAATCCACTTGTTGGGCCCGGTCCGGGTGAAGCCCACCTTGGTGGCGATCTTCAGCCCCTCCTTGTACGGGTGCAGGGCCTCGGCGATGATTTCTTCGCTGATGTTGGGTCCGTAGGAATCGGCGGTGTCGATGAAGTCCACACCGAGTTCGACGGCGCGGCGCAGCACAGCCACGGCGGCCTGGCGGTCTGCGGGCTCGCCCCAGACGCCGTCACCCACGATGCGCATGGCACCGAAGCCGAGCCGGTGCACGGTTCCCAGATCCTTGAGGTCGATCGTCGCGGACAGTTCCAGCTGGTTCGTTGAATCATGGCTCATAGGGGCGGCAACCTCATCAGTGTGCTGAGTATTCCGGAAAACACGAAATAACCCCGGCCCCGCCGTGGTTATGCATCAAGTGCCCGCCGCGATCCGGCCGGCGACTCTTACGAAACGTTCCTGAAAGGCCGCACCTGACGTGACTCTTCCCCTCTCCATCCTTGACCTGGCAACCATCGGCAAAGGCCAGACGGCGGCGGAGAGCCTGGCGGGCAGCGTGGCCATGGCGCAAAGCGCCGAGAAGCTGGGCTACCGGCGCGTCTGGTACGCCGAGCACCACAACATGTCCTCCATTGCCTCCTCCGCCACCAGCGTGCTGATCGCCCATGTGGCCGCGCACACCGAAAGCATCCGGCTGGGCGCCGGCGGCATCATGCTGCCCAACCACTCCCCGCTGACCATCGCCGAACAGTTCGGCACCCTGGAAACCCTTCACCCGGGCCGGATCGACCTGGGCCTTGGCCGTGCCCCGGGCAGCGACCAGAACACCATGCGGGCGCTGCGCCGCGACCCGATGTCCGCGGACAGCTTTCCGCAGGACGTCCTGGAACTGCAGGGATACCTCACCGGACCCACCCGCATCCAGGGCGTGGAGGCCACTCCCGGCAAGGGCACCAACGTTCCGCTGTACATCCTGGGCTCGTCCCTGTTCGGCGCCCGCCTGGCCGCCCAGCTTGGCCTTCCGTATGCCTTCGCCTCGCACTTCGCCCCGGCTGCCCTGCAGGACGCGGTGGCCATCTACCGGAGCGAGTTCAAGCCGTCCGCCCAGCTGGAGGCCCCGCACGTGATTGCGGGCGTCAACGTGATCGCCGCCGACTCTGCGTCCGAAGCCCAGGCCATGTTCCAGGCCACCAAGCGTGCCCGCGTCTCCCTGTTCTTCGGCGGCGGCACCCGCGAATTCTCCGACGATGAGGCGGACATGATCCTGGACTCGCCGCAAGGACGGCACATGGCACAAATGATGACGTACTCCGCCGTGGGGACACCCGAC
Source organism: Pseudarthrobacter sp. LT1 (assembly GCF_035621795.1). Lineage (NCBI taxonomy): Bacteria > Bacillati > Actinomycetota > Actinomycetes > Micrococcales > Micrococcaceae > Pseudarthrobacter > Pseudarthrobacter sp. LT1. The sequence goes on along the minus strand of NZ_CP141830.1, from coordinate 4,286,202 downwards.
GTCGTCCTTGACTACCTGGACAGCTTCGGCCAGCACGCCGACGCTGACGAACTCATCGTGGCGCACCAGAGCCCCGGCACCCGGGACCGGCTGCGGTCCATCGAACTGCTGGCGGAGGCCGCCGGGCTGGTGCGGGTCTGACATGGCGGACGTAAAAGACGGCGTAGGGTTCCGGTCCGAACGCGGGCCCATCCTCATTGCCCTGATGCTGTCCACGGGACTTGTGGCCATCGATTCCACCATCGTGGCCACGGCGGTGCCGTCGATCGTCCGTGACGTGGGCGGTTTCTCATCCTTCCCCTGGCTCTTCTCCGCCTACCTGCTGGCGCAGGCAGTGTCGGTGCCCATCTACGGCAAACTCTCCGACATGGCAGGGCGCAAGCCCATCATCCTGATCGGGATTGGCCTGTTCCTCCTCGGATCGGTGCTCTGCGGCGTCGCCTGGAGCATGCCCTCTCTGATCGCCTTCCGGGCCCTGCAGGGGCTCGGCGCCGGCGCGGTACTGCCGGTCGCCGTCACCATCGCCGGCGACATCTACACCCTGCAGGAGCGTGCCAAGGTCCAGGGCTACCTGGCCAGCGTCTGGGCCATCTCCTCCGTGGTGGGCCCCAGCCTGGGCGGCATCTTCTCCGCCCTCGGCATCTGGCGCGGCATCTTCCTGGTTAACGTGCCGCTCTGCCTGCTGGCCGGCTGGATGCTGATCCGCACCCTCCACGAAAACGTGGAACGGGCCACGCACAAGGTGGACTACGCCGGCGCCGTCCTCCTGGCCGGATCGCTGGGCCTGCTCATCCTTGGTGCCCTTCAGGGTGGCCAGGCGTGGGCATGGAACTCGCCCATCAGCATTGGCGTCTTTGCTGTCGGGGCCGTGCTGCTCGTTGCGTTCCTGCTGGTGGAGCGGCGGGCAGCGGAGCCCATCCTCCCGTCCTGGGTGGTGTCCCGCCGCCTGCTGGCCACCACCGCGCTGGTGTCCTTCGGCGTCGGCGCGATGATGATCGGGCTCACCTCCTACGTTCCCACCTTCCTGGAAGGCGCGCTGTCCTCCTCGCCGCTGGTCGCCGGCCTGGCGCTCGCAGCCCTCACCCTCGGCTGGCCGCTCAGCGCCTCGCAGGCCGGGAAGTTCTACCTGCGGATCGGGTTCAAGTCCACCGCCCTGATCGGCATTGCCATCGCCGTGGCGGGCCTGCTGATCCTGTCACTGACTGCTTCCTCGCCCAACGTGGCCCTGATCGCCATCAGCTGCTTCGTCGTCGGGCTTGGCCTGGGCCTGCTGGCCACCCCCACCCTGATTTCTGCCCAGTCCAGCGTTCCCTGGCAGGAACGCGGCGTGGTGACCAGCACCAACATGTTCGCCCGGTCCATCGGCAGCGCCCTGGGCGTGGCCGTGTTCGGTGCCGTGGCCAACTCCATCTACGGCGGCAGCAGCGGCGGCGACGCCGATCCCGCCACAGTGATCAGCGCGTCCGGTGCCGTGTTCCTGGCCGCGCTCGTGGCCGGCCTGCTCACGGTGGCAGCGGTGCTGGCGATGCCCGCGGTGAAGGCCGAAGACAGCGGCAATTCCGATGCGGAGCCCGTGCCCACCCAGGCGGACGGCAGCTCCAGCCCGGCTGCCGCCGGCGGAGATGTTCCTGCAGACAAGCCCTAAGGGCGAATGTGTGTTTACTTCCCCGCTATTTGTTTTTTCCGCGTGCGGCTACGCGCCAGCGGTCCACAATTTTGCCGCTGGCGACGACAGTGATCTCGTCAACGAGATTCACGGCCACGCATACGTGGTTCGGTATTACCCGTAACCGCTCTCCGAGAGGCGGGAGCTCTGCATCTGCTGGCCAGACCACGGTCGCGTGATGTTCCGAGAGCGCGGTGATGCGTGCTTCGGGATAGTCGAGCAGCCGTCCAAAGCCGGTGGCCCACGCAGGTCGGTCGCCGCCCAGAATTTTGCTGCCCGAGTCCAGGACGATCCTTCGCGGTATGACGTCGTCGCCCTCATGCCGGCTTACCACTGTTGCGGCGACGGTCAGCGCGATGTCTTCAGGGGCGCATCGTTCCAGTTCCAGTTGCTGGGCGTCATTGAAGACATAAACTCCAGGCCGGACCTCGGTGGCTACGGAATCACCGGTGAGAGTGGCTGTGGGAGTTGAACCGCCGCTGCGATGCAGGATTTCAAATCCTGCCTGTGTGAGCAGGTCCGAGGCCTGTCTGAGGGCCAACCGTTCGTCTTCGGTTGCTTTCAGGGGCATCCCGGGGGCGTAGCTGTGGCCCGGGAAGGTGAAGACGCCTTTGACCCTCAGCCCGGCGCGTGCCGCGGCGTGGGCCACGTCAACGACCGCACCTGGGGCGATTCCGCTTCGGTGATGGCCACTGTCGATTTCCAGCAGCACGTCAAAGTCGCCGGCTGCGTCATTCAAGGACGCTCCCATTGCTTGGGCGGCCTCCCGTGAATCGAGTCCTACTGAGATCTTTGTGGTGGCAGCAAGTCGGCGCAGGCGTTCGGCTTGACGAGGACCGACCCAAATGGGGTAAGCGATGAAGATGTCGGCAGCTCCGTGTCCTGCAAAGACTTCAGCCTCCCCGAGGGTCGCTACAGTGATGCCGACTGCACCGGCCGCCAGCTGCAGTTGCGCGATTTCGGGCACCTTGTGGGTTTTCACGTGGGGTCGGAGGTTCAAACCTTTCGCGTGGACGGCAGCGGCCATGCGGTCGATGTTCCGCTGGAGCACATCCCGGTCGACCAGGATCTCTGGAGTGTCGACTTCTTCTGGGATTGTCATCGCTGGTTCTCTTTCTCTAGGTCGAGGCCCCTAGCGGGACGCGCGGAAGATCGACGGCGCGTCCCGGGTCCCGGTCGCAAGGTCGGCCAGGATCCGCCCCACCACCGGGGTGAACTTGAAGCCGTGCCCGGAGAAGCCCGCGCCGATCACCACCGGCCCTATCCTGTCCAGGACAAAGTCCTCGTCCGGGGTGGTGGTGTACGTGCAGCTGATGGCCGTGAACGAATCAGGGTCAACGCCGGGCAACCACTGCCGTGCGTAGTCCTGCAGGGCGGCGAGCTGCTTCGGTTCCGGCTGGAAATCCCGCTTGTCCGGGTCCACCACCGGCCCCACCCCGTGCCAGCCGGCCTTGATGCCTTCGCCGGGGGTCTGCATTCCGTACACGGGGGAGTACCAGCCCTGGTAATCCGGGCCCGGGTAGTGGTTGAAGCCGGGCCACACCGCGCCGGGGTCCGCCACGCGGAAATGCGCCGGCTGCTCCTGGGTCACCCTGAGCTTCGGGATCCGCAACGCTGCGGCGCCCGTGCCCGCAACACGGGCCAGCAGCTTCTCCGTCCAGCCGCCGGCCGTCACCACGGCCTGGGCTGCGGTAACCACCTCCGTGCCCGCAGCCGATTCGAGCGCCAGCCGCACGCCGTCGTCGAATACCTCGAAGTCCACCACCTTGGTGTGGTGCCTGATCTCGGCGCCGCGGGTTGAGGCCAGCCGCTGGAAGGCGGGCAACGCCGCCTCGGGGTTGAGCTGGCCGCCGTCGGGCATATGCAGGACCTGCTGGTCGAACCGGATGCCGCGCCAGCGTTCGCCGGCCTCACCGGGGGACAGGAATTCGGCGCTGATTCCGGCTTCGGTGAGGGCTGCGGCGACTTTCGGGAGGTCGCCGCCAGGACCATGGGTGACGACGCCGGTGCGCGCCAGCAGCTGCACGCCGCTGTCCTGCTCCAGCTCGTCCCACAGGGCCAGCCCCTCGGCCAGCATGGCCACGTAGTCCGGCTGGTGGTAGCCCGGGTTGAGGTTCCGGGTGGCGCCGTGGGACGCGCCGATCTTGTGCCCGGGGCCGAACTGCTCCACGAGCGTCACCTGCCGGCCGCGGCGGGACAGTGCCCACGCGGCGGCCGAGCCCATGGCGCCACCACCGATCACTACGGTGTCCAGCACAGTATTCATCAGCCCTCCAAGCTGCAGTTACGACTCGTGGCCAGTGCTCACGCCAGCAGCAGCGCGACACCGATCATGGCGGGCACTGCCACCACGGTGGTGATCAGCACGGTGTCCTTGGCGACGGTAAGCCCGGTTTGGTAACGGCTGGCGGCCACAAACACATTCTGCGCGGTGGGCAGGGAGGACGTCACCACCACCGCAAACAGCGCATGGCCGTCCATGCCAAGCGCGAAGCGGGCAAAAACATAAGCCAGGGCCGGCTGGACAGCGAGCTTGAAGCCGCTCGCCAGCAGGGTGTCCACCCGGCGTCCGGACGAGGCCTGCAGGGGCCGGGTGCCGTTCAGGCTCATCCCGAACGCGATCAGCATGGCGGGGATCGCGGCCCCGCCGATCAGGTGGATCGGCTCCATGACCAGCGCCGGAACCTGGAAACCGGTGCCTGCCACCAGCAGCCCCAGGCCGGAGCCTACGATCATGGGATTGCGCAGGATCATCAGGAAGAATCCCAGGACCGTGGTCCGGTGCGTGCTGGTGCTCGAGTCCAGGATCATCAGGAACATCGGGGTGAAGAAGGCCAGCTGGAAGATCAGCAGCGGCGCCACGTAGCTGGCATCGCCCAGGACATATACCGCGATGGGAATACCCAGGTTCGCCGAGTTCGCAAGGGACGCGGACATGGCGGACATCAGGGATTCCGGGAGGGCCCGCTTCAGCCAGAACCTGGCCAGAGCGAAGAAGATGGCGGCAGTGGTAATCGCCGCCACCGCCGTGACCAGCAGCGGCTCGGCGAAGACTTCCTGCAGGCGGGCTTTGCTCAGGGTTTCGAAAAGGAGCGCCGGGCTGGCCACGAAGAACGTCAGGCCGCTCAGGACGGGGCGGGCGTTATCGCCGAGGATCCGCTGCCGGCCCACGAACCACCCCACCAGGATGATGCACCAGACCACGAAGAACCCTGCCAGTACCCCTAGCAAGGATCAGCCGTTCGGGCACGGCGGAGGCAGGGACCGGGTCGCACGCTCCGGTTACAGGGTGGCGTTGTTAAGCGCGAAAGGGGGGCGCATCATGCCGGGGGTGAGGCCTTCGGCGGGGTCGTTGCCCAGCTGGATGATCCGGTTGTCCCGGTCCACGTGGACCACCTTGGGCTCGTAGGCCCCGGCCTCTTCGGTGGTCATTTCCGCGTAGGTAATGAGGATGACGATGTCGTTCTCGTGCATGAGGTGCGCCGCTGCACCGTTGATGCCGATGACGCCGGAACCACGCTCGCCGGCGATCGTGTAGGTTTCAAGCCGCGCGCCGTTGGTGACGTCCACAATGGACACCAGCTCGCCGGGCAGGATGTCGGCGGCTTCGAGCAGGTCGAGGTCAACGGTGACCGAGCCGACGTAGTGCAGGTCGGCGTGCGTGACGGTGGCCCGGTGGATTTTTGACTTGAACATTGTTCGATTCATAACGGGTCCAGTCTAGTCCTGCGGCTCTTTACCCGCAGTGACGCACGAAACATACGGGCCCGCGCGGTGACACGGGTGCTCAAGGCTCAGGGGACGCACCTGCGCAGCCACGGGCGGCCTGGCTGCGCACGGAAGGACGCGGACGACGGCGGCCGGTCACCCGGCGTCGTCCGTTGCCACCGCCGCCGCGGCCGCAGCCAGGGTTTCCCTGGCTGCCAGGATGGCCGGGCGCTGGGTGCTGGAGCGGCGCACCGAGGTGAAAATGGTGCGGTGCGGCTTGCCCGGCAGCTCCAGGAGCTGCGCGGTGGTGCCGCGGCCCGTCCACACCAGGTCCGGCATCAGGGCCACGGCATTGCCGGACTCGATCAGGCGGGCCTGGGCCTGCAGGTCGGCGGTTTCAAAACGGACATCGGGCTCGAATCCTGCGCTGCGGCACGCCTGTTCTGCCCAGTGCCGCGATGCGGCGCCGCGCGGTTCCATGACCCAGGCCAGGTCTGCCGTGTCCTCCAGGGAACGGATCGCGGGGCCGCCGCCGGACGCGGGCGGAACGGCCAGCCGGATGGCGTCGGTGGTCAGCTTCACCTTGTCCAGCTCGGGGTAGCGCGGCGCCGCGTGTCCCGGATACTGCTCGGCAATCACCAGGTCGAAGTCCCGCGCCCACGTTTCATGCAGCGCCGTCTCGGGCTCACGCTGGATCATCTCGATCCGCACCTCGGGGTACGTCGCGGCCATGCGCGTCAGGGTGTCCGGCATCAGGGCGAGCGCCGCAGACTGGAACACCGCGATCCGCACCGTCCCCGTGACCGTGGTCAGGGACGCAGCCAGGTCCGCTTCTGCCTGCTCCATGGTTTCCAGCAGCTGCGCGGTGTGTGCCACCAGCACTTCCGCCTGGGGCGTCAGCTGCACCCGCCGGCCCGTCTTCCGGAGCAGCTCGACGCCCACTTCCTTCTCCAGGAGGGCCAGCTGCTGCGATACCGACGACGGGCTGTACTGAAGCGCCTCGGCCACCTCCGCCAGCGTCCCACGGATGCTTAATTCGCGGAGCAGCCGCAGCCTGCGCACATCAAGCATGATGGATTCCTAACTGAAACTAACGAATATAGGTTAGAAGTAGCCACTTTATCTAACGCAATTGCGCACGCATACTGTTGAAACCGAGTTACCCCCGTCACAGCCAGGTTTCTTGGCGTGCCGCGGCGGGGTCGCACCCCAACCAGGAGTTCCTGATGAGCAGCAAAGATTTGAGCCAATCGATCATGCGGCGAAAGCCCATCGATGACATCGAAGAAGAGAGCAAGCACAGCGGACTGTTCAAGTCCCTCGGGCTGTGGCAGCTCACCGCCATTGGCGTTGGCGGGATTATCGGCGTCGGCATCTTCTCCCTCGCGGGGCTGGTGGCCGCCGGCAGTGAAGGCACACCCGGGGTGGGGCCCGCGGTGCTGATTTCCTTCCTGATTGCAGGCCTCGCCTCCGCGGCCGCCGCCCTCTCCTACGCGGAGTTCGCCGGCATGATCCCGCGCGCGGGCTCCGCCTACACCTACGGCTACGTGGCCCTCGGCGAGGTGATCGGCTGGTTCATCGGCTGGGACCTGCTGCTGGAATACATCGCCATCGTCGCCGTGGTGGCCATCGGCATCTCCGGTTACCTGGACGCCTTCCTGGCCGGCATCGGCATCCACCTGCCGACCTGGATGACCTCCACCTTTGACGAAGGCAAGGGCGGGATCGTCAATATCCCGGCCATCCTCGTGTGCCTCCTGGTCACCTGGATCCTCTCCCGTGGCACCAAGGCGTTCGGCCGGTTCGAACTAATCGCCGTGGCCATCAAGGTCATCCTGATCCTGTTCATCATCGGGCTCGGCGTCTTCTACATCGACACCAACAACTACAACCCGTTCATGCCGAGCGGGTTCGGTCCCGTGGTGGCAGGCTCCGCCACCGTCTTCTTCGCCGTGTTCGGCTACGACGCCATGAGTACCGCAGCCGAGGAAGCCAAGGACGGCAAGAAGCACATGCCCAAGGCCATCGTGCTCTCGCTCATCATCGCCATGCTCCTCTATGTTGCCGCCACCCTGGTCCTCACCGGCATGCAGAACTACAAGGACATCGACCCCAAGGCCGGGTTCGCCTCCGCCTTCACCTCGGTAGGCCTGCCCGTCATCGCCACCATCATTTCGGTGTTCGCGGTCCTGTCCATCCTCACCGTGATGCTCACCTTCCTGCTCGGCGTCACACGCGTCTGGTTCTCCATGAGCCGCGACGGCCTGCTCCCCGGCTGGTTTGCCAAGACCGACCGGCACGGCACCCCGCAGCGCGTCACCTGGATCGGCGGCATCGCCTCCGCCTTCCTGGCGGGCGTCTTCCCCATCAAGGCAGTCGCGGACCTCACCAACATCGGCATCCTGGCCGCGTTCGTCGTCGTGTGCCTGTCCGTGATCATCTTCCGTTACAAGCGGCCTGATGCTCCCCGTACGTTCCGCCTCCCCCTGATGCCCGTCATTCCGGCGTTCGGTGTCCTGGCCTCCGCCTTCCTGATGCTGCAGCTGCACTGGGAAACCTGGCTGCGGTTCGTCGTCTGGCTGATCATCGGTTTGGTCATCTACTTCGGCTACGGCCGCAAGCACTCGCTGATGAACCCCAACAGCCCCCGCCACGAGGAACTCGCAGAGCTGCACCGCCCGCTTTCCTGACCTCTCCCCGGACGCGCCATCACCTTCTGCGCGCTTTCCCCCAACGCCCCATCAGATACTGCGGCGTCCAGCCGAACCCTCCCCCACATTCCGTGGGGGAGGGTTCGTGCTTTCCACGGAATGTGATGCGCCGTTGGCGGTTTTGGGCATCAGGTGATGGGGCGTTGGGAGGTGAATAAAACATTGGTTTTCCTAACCTGTAATGGTTGGAAAAGATCGCTTTATCTTATGTGAGTTGAAGCTCATACTGGTGGAAAGACCTCCCAGAACACCAGAAAGATCGGGAAAAACAATGACCCACGTTGCAATGGAACCGGCAGTCGCCAAGGCGGCCACCCCGCAGACCGTCGACGTCGACGTCCCCCAGGCAAAGGCCCTCGCCAATGAAGCGGTCGCCCTGGTCCGGCGCTGGCTCACCGAGGCCGCCAAGGTTCCGGTGGACGCTTCCGCCGAGCAGCTGGCCGGCGTCCTGAAGGACCCCACCGGCCTGGACTTCACCGTGGGCTTCGTGGACGGCGTGGTCCGTCCCGAGGACCTCAACGTCGCCGCCCGCAACCTCGCGAAACTGGCCCCCAAGGTTCCCGCCTTCCTGCCCTGGTACATGCGCAGCGCCGTGGCACTGGGCGGCACCATGGCCCCCGTCCTGCCGCAGGTGGTCATCCCCGTGGCCCGCAAGGTCCTGCGCGAAATGGTGGGCCACCTGATCGTTGATGCCACCGACGCCAAGCTGGGCCCGGCCATCGCCAAGATCAAGAAGGACGGCATCAAGCTCAACGTCAACCTCCTGGGCGAGGCAGTCCTCGGCGAGCACGAGGCATCCCGCCGCCTCGAAGGCACGCACACGCTGCTGGCCCGCCCCGACGTCGACTACGTCTCCATCAAGGTCTCCTCCACCGTGGCCCCGCACTCCGCCTGGGCCTTCGACGAAGCCGTGGAACACGTCGTCGAAAAGCTCACGCCGCTCTTCCAGCGGGCCGCCTCCTTCCCCAAGGCCAAGTTCATCAACCTGGACATGGAGGAATACAAGGACCTGGACATGACCATCGCGGTGTTCACCCGGATCCTGGACAAGCCCGAGTTCAAGAACCTTGAGGCCGGCATCGTGCTCCAGGCCTACCTCCCGGACGCCCTGTCCGCCATGATCCGGCTGCAGGACTGGGCTGTCGAACGCCGCGCCAACGGCGGCGCCGGCATCAAGGTCCGCGTGGTCAAGGGCGCCAACCTGCCCATGGAACAGGTGGAAGCTTCGCTGCACGACTGGCCGCTGGCCACCTGGGGTTCCAAGCAGGACTCCGACACCAGCTACAAGAGCGTCATCAACTACGCGCTGCACCCCGAACGCATCAAGAACATCCGCATCGGCGTCGCAGGCCACAACCTGTTCGACATCGCCTTCGCCTGGCTCCTGGCCAAGCAGCGCGGTGTGGAGTCCGGCATCGAATTCGAGATGCTGCTGGGCATGGCGCAGGGCCAGGCCGAGGCCGTCAAGAAGGACGTCGGCTCGCTGCTGCTTTACACCCCGGTGGTGCACCCGTCCGAGTTCGACGTCGCCATCGCCTACCTGATCCGCCGCCTGGAAGAGGGCGCCAGCCAGGAAAACTTCATGTCAGCGGTCTTCGAGCTCAGCGAGAACGAAGGCCTGTTCGAGCGCGAGAAGCAGCGCTTCCTCTCCTCGCTGGAGGCCCTGGACAACACCGTTCCGCTGCCCAACCGCCGGCAGGACCGCAGCCTTCCCCCCGCGGTGATGCCGCACACCGGTTTCCGCAACACCCCGGACACCGACCCCGCGCTGCCGGCCAACCGCATCTGGGGCCGGGCCATCCTTGGCCGCGTCCCGTCCTCCACGCTGGGCAACGCCTCCGTCAAGGCCGCGTTCATCAATGACGAGGAAACGCTGAACTCGGCCATTGCCAACGCCGTGGAGAAGGGCAAGGCCTGGGGCGGGCTCTCCGGCAACGAGCGCGCAGAAATCCTGCACCGCGCCGGTGAGATCCTGGAAGCCCGCCGGGCCGACCTCCTGGAGGTCATGGCCAGCGAGACCGGCAAGACCATCGACCAGGGCGACCCCGAGGTCAGCGAGGCCGTGGACTTCGCCCACTACTACGCCGAGTCCGCGCGGAAGCTGGACACGGTCGACGGCGCCACGTTCGTCCCAGCCAAGCTCACCGTTGTCACGCCGCCCTGGAACTTCCCCGTCGCCATCCCGGCAGGGTCCACCCTTGCGGCTCTCGCCGCCGGCTCCGCCGTCGTCATCAAGCCCGCCAAGCAGGCCGCCCGCAGCGGCGCCGTCATGGTGGAGGCCCTGTGGGAGGCCGGCGTGCCCAAGGGCGTGCTGACCATGGTCCAGCTGGGGGAGCGGGAGCTCGGCACGCAGCTCATCAGCCACCCTGCAGTGGACCGAGTGATCCTCACCGGCGGCTACGAAACTGCGGAGTTGTTCCGGTCCTTCCGCAAGGACCTGCCGCTGCTGGCCGAAACCAGCGGCAAGAACGCCATCATCGTCACCCCCAGCGCCGACCTGGACCTCGCAGCCAAGGACGTGGCCTACTCCGCGTTCGGGCACGCCGGCCAGAAATGCTCCGCTGCCTCGCTGGTGATCCTGGTGGGCTCCGTGGCCACGTCCAAGCGGTTCCACAACCAGCTGATCGACGCCGTCACCTCCCTGAAGGTGGGTTACCCGCAGGATCCCACCAGCCAGATGGGCCCCATCATCGAACCCGCCAACGGCAAGCTCCTCAACGCCCTCACCACGCTGGGCGAGGGTGAGAGCTGGGCTGTGGAACCGGCGAAGCTGGACGGTACCGGCCGGCTGTGGAGCCCCGGCGTGCGCTACGGCGTCAAGCGCGGCTCCTACTTCCACCTGACCGAATTCTTCGGCCCGGTCCTGGGAGTGATGACCGCTGACACCCTGGAAGAGGCCATCGCCATCCAGAACCAGATCGAATACGGCCTCACAGCAGGCCTGCACTCCCTCAACTCCGAGGAACTGGGCATTTGGCTGGACACCATCCAGGCCGGCAACCTCTACATCAACCGCGGCATCACCGGTGCCATCGTCCAGCGCCAGCCATTCGGCGGCTGGAAGAAGTCGGCCGTCGGCGCCGGCACCAAGGCCGGTGGCCCCAACTACCTGGCCGGCCTGGGCGACTGGCTCCCCGCGGAGGCATCCGCCAAGGCTCCGGTAGCCAACGCGGCCGTCCGCCGCATCCTCAACGCGGCAGGTCCCGCCCTGGAGCCGGCAGGCCTTGAGTCCGTCCAGCGGGCCCTGGCATCCGATGCCGAGGCGTGGGCTGACGAGTTCGGCACCGCCAAGGACGTCTCCGGGCTGGGCGCGGAGCGCAACATCTTCCGCTACCGCAGCCTGCCGGTCACCATCCGCCTCTCCGAAGGCGCGCCGCTGGCGCACCTCGTCCGGACTGTGGCGGCTGGAGTGCTGGCGGGGTCGGCCGTCACGGTGTCCACCGCCGTCGAACTTCCCGCCCAGCTGCGCTCCGTGCTCACCGCACTGGACATCGACGTGACGGTGGAGTCCGACGCCGGCTGGCTGGCTTCCGCCGGACACCTCGCCGCCGCGGGCAAGCTTTCAGGCGCCCGCATCCGCCTGATCGGGGACAATGCCTCCGCTCTGGCCGAAGCCACCGGCGGCAGGCCCGACCTGGCCATCTACGCCCACCCCGTCACGGAGGCCGGCCGCGTCGAGCTGCTGCCGTTCCTGCATGAGCAGGCCGTCAGCATCACCGCCCACCGGTTCGGTACCCCGAACCATCTGTCGGACGCGCTGATCTAGCGCCTGCGGGCACAAAAAGGTCCGGCGGTTGAGCTTGCTTCCACAAGCCCAACCGCCGGACCTTTTGTATGTCCGCTAGCCCAGGTACCAGCCGGGCGGCGTCCAGGTGGCAGGGACGCTGTGGGCTGAGAAATCCTCGCAGCGTGTGCAGGTGTAGGCCACCTCGCCAAGGGTGGCCACTGTTCCGTCACGCCGGTAGGTGGGCGGAATGTACGACTCGAGGTAGACGAACTCGTCCGTACGGCATTTGTCGCAGGTGGGTTTCCCCACGTATCCGGAATCTACGGAGGCGTGTCCGGTTCCGAGCGTGCTCTGGCGGGTGGACGGCCGTACGGTGGAGTACGGCCGTGCGTGCGCAGATCCTGGGTGGATGTTCCTGGCTGTCGTCATTGGCTGCCTGTCCCAAGCGATGGTTTCCGGCATGCGGATACGCGCTTGTTTCGGTGAACTGGCCTGCTGCTTGACCTTGGAAAACCAGCATAGGTGATGCCACTTCCCCTATCAATGGACACGGGCCCCCTAACTCCCCTAAATGCTGGAAATTGAGCCGCGGGAGAGTTAAGTTTGGCGGTTAATGGTCCTGCCGACAATCGACTGGGTCAGGGCGTCGATCACCTCAGCATTGGCCAGCGGATTGCGGATCAGGGTGAAGTCAACGTCCCCCACGGCGGGAAGATCGAAGCGCCGGGTAATGATCTTCAGGTCTTCGGGCACCAGCGACGTGGGCATGACGGCCACGCCGATGCCCGCCCTGACCGCTGCCAGGACCCCGCTGATCTGCCGGGTGGTGCACGTGATCCGCCACGTCCTGCCGTTGGCCTCCAGTGCATCGATGGCCAATTTTCGGCTGAGGCTGGGGGCGGGATAGGCGATCAGGGGCACGGGAGTTCCCGGTTCCATCACCGTTTGTTCCAGGCCCACCCAGGAAAACGAATCGTGCTGGACCACGGTGCCGTCTTTGGCCCCGGCCACCCACTTCACGAAGACGAGGTCCAGTTGGCCGGCGTTGAGCTTTCGGTACAGCTGGTCGCTTTGGCCCACTGTGAGTTCGAGGTTGATCTGCGGGTAGATCTGCCGGAACTCGCGCAGGATCCGGGGCAGCCCGGTGATCGCGAGGTCGTCAGCGGTTCCGAACCGCAGCCGGCCGCGCATGGCCGACCCCGAGAAATAGCGGGCGGCGGCGTCGTGCGCGGACAGGATGTTCCGGGCGAAACCGGCCATCGCATCGCCGTTGTCCGTGAGCCTGACGTCGCGGGTGTCTCTGGTGATCAGGGTGCGCTTGGCGGCTGCTTCAAGTTTGCGGATGTGCTGGCTGATGGTGGGCTGGGCCAGGCCCAGGCGTTCAGCAGCCTTGGTGAAGCTCAGGGTGTCCGCTACCGCCAGGAAGGAGCGCAACTGTGCTGGTTCGAACATAACGGTCCCCGGTGTCCTTCCGGCTGGGTTGTCTATTGCGTTTTGCAATACGAGTTATAGGGACCATACCCCTCCATAATCGCCTCGGCCAGCCTAGCGTTAAGGACATCCCAGACCGCCCGCAATTTTGAGGACACTCCTGTGGCACCGCCTCCGCCTTCGTCGGCTTCCGTCTCCCAGCCAGTCATCGATGCGGCCGGTTCAGCGCCGCCCGACAACCAGACCCAGCCGCTCCCCGTCGTGGCGGAGCGGCTTCCCTGGAAGCACACCTTCATCTCGCTGAAGGTGCCCAACTTCCGGATCTTCGCCGCCGGACACTTCATCGCCGTCATCGCCATCTGGATGCAGCGGATTGCGCAGGACTGGCTGGTGCTGCAGCTCTCCGGTTCCGTGACGGCTGTCGGCGTGACCGTGGCACTGCAGTTCCTGCCGTCCCTGCTGCTGGGTCCCTGGGGCGACATGATCGCCGACAGGTTCGCCAAGCGGAAGATCCTCATCCTGTGCCAAAGCATGGCTGCCGTGCTGGCTGCAACGCTGGCCACGCTTGCCCTCACCGGCGTCATCATGGTGTGGCACGTCTACGCCATCGCCCTGGTCCTGGGCCTGGTGACGGTCCTTGACCAGCCCGCGCGCCAGGTGTTCGTCAACGAGCTGGTTGGTCCCCGGTACCTGCGGAACGCCATCAGCGTGAACTCCACGACGTTCCAGTTGGGCGGCCTGATCGGTCCCGCCATTGCCGGCCTGCTCCTGACGGCGGTCGGTGCCGGCTGGGCTTTCGCGGCCAACGCCGTTGCCTGCTGCTCCACGGTGGTGATGCTGCTGATCCTCCGGAAGGACCAGCTGTACGTCAACGCTCCCACCCCCAAGACCAAGGGAATGCTCCGGGAGGGGCTCCGCTATGCCTTGAGCAAGCCCACCATCTATTGGCCGTGGCTGATGGCCGGCTTCATCTCTGTTTTTGCCATGAGCCTGCCGGTGCTCCTTGCTGCCTTCGCGGACCACGTATTCAAGATAGGCGCCGGCGGCTACGGGCTCCTCAACGCGCTGGTGGCACTCGGCGCGCTGTCCGGCGCCGTGGCCTCCACCCGCCGCCGGCAACTGCGCCTGCGGTCAGTGGTGTTCTGCGCCGGAATGTATGGCCTGATGCTCTGCCTGGCCGTCCTCGCACCCTCCATGGTCTGGTTTGGGGTGGTCATGGTGCTGTCCGGCTTCTGGTGCCTCATGTTCCTCACCGGCTCCAACCAGCTGGTGCAGGTCAGCTCCAACATGGGGATCCGCGGGCGGGTGATGAGCCTGTACATCATGGTGCTCATCGGCGGCCAGGCGCTGGGCGGGCCCATGCTGGGGTGGATTGCCGAACACGCCGATCCGCATGTGGCCCTGCTGGTATCCGGCGGTGTCCCTGCACTGGCCGCCCTGACCGTAGCCGCCATCCTGGCGCGGAAGGGTGGCCTGACGGTCAGGATGGACATGAAGGACCGCCTGCCGTTGAGAATCGTCAACCGGCAGGCAGGAGCCTAGGGAGCGTGCCCGCTGGGCTCCTCCCAGGCGCGAAACAAGACCCCGCCATCGGTCTCGATGACGGGGTCTTGTACTTGGGCCCAGCAGGTTCCTGGTGCTGGTTTACTTCTTCTTCGCCGCTTTGGTGGGCGTGACGTCCAAGGAGCCGGCAGGGGCGGATGCGGCCCTCTTGTCGGCGCGCTTTTCCTTGATGGACTTTCCGGACTTTTTTGATGCCGTTTGACGCGGTGACTTATCAGCCATGATTGCTCCTGTAGCGGAACCGCAAAAGGTTCCTTACTGCAGACCATACACCTTGGGGATGCCTCCGGGCGTGTGCAGCTGGAGGAGCGGAAAGAGCGGCTGACGGGAATCGAACCCGCGTATCAAGCTTGGGAAGCTAGCGCTCTACCATTGAGCTACAGCCGCAGTGCCGGCGCTCGCGCGGGGCAGAACTTAGCTTAGCGCAGATCTGCGGGCTTCCCGCCAACCCGGACCGGCGGCCGCTGCCGTGTCCTGCAACCCTGGACGTCATCCAGTAACTCTTCAATAACGTCGGCGGTGCCGGCTAGGTCTGGGTGCTGGGCGGTGGCTAACCTGATCCGGGTAGCGGCCGCTTTGGGGGAGGCAGCTATTGCGGCAGCCGACGTCAACCACAGGAATTTCTTCATGGCAATCGCAGAGCACGAGGTCCTCATAGAACGCGACTCCATGGCCGTGTACCAGTACCTCGTTGATGCCACCAATCTTCCCGCCTGGCGCAGCGACGTCCGCAGCGTGAAGCTCGTGCAGGGCCCCGCCGAAGCCAAGGGCGCGGTGTACCGGAAGATGGTCGCCGGACGCTCCGGGCTGAGCATCCCCGCGGACCTGGAGATCACCAATGTGCGGCCCGGAGCCGAAATCCAGTTCCACGTGGTTTCCGGCCCTGCCACCCGCTGGGGCGGCTACTACCTCAGCAGCGAAGACGCCGGCACCAGGGTCCGGTTTGCCATGGAAGCCAAACGCGAGGGACGGTTCGGGTTCCTCAGCCGGTGGACCTTCTTTAACGGGATGCTCCAGCGCCGGGTCAGTTCCGACGTGGCCCAGCTGGACCGGCTGAAGAACGTGCTGGAGCTCCAGCCGGCCCTCTGACTCAATCCGGGATCACTGTGCCAGCCGCTGCCCGGTCCATGGTCCGGCAATGTACGACGGCGACGCGAGGCTTCCGGAGCCCAGGTCCCAGTACTGCACGGTGTCGTTGGCCCGGCGGAGCGCAACACCCCTGGAGTTCAGTCCGGTGACGTTCCGCAGCGCCCGGATTCCCGTGACGTCCGTCCAGCCGGTGGCGACGGTGGCCCGCGTTTCTGCGCGGAGCGCGGTGCTGCCCAGCCCGCGGTAGAGCTGCACGGTGCCGTCGGCCCTGAGGCCCAGGATGTCCTGGAAGCCGTCACCGTCGTAGTCCACCATGGACAGCCGGGATGCGTAGACACCCGTGGCAACCGTGACGCGCTCAGCAATATCACCGGTGCCCTTGTTGCCGTAAAGGTACAGGTTTCCAGCGCCGTCCAGGGCCAGGATCTGCGGCATCCGGTTGTGGACGCACCAGCCTCCCACCGCCAGGGTCAAGGTATCCCATCCGCCCACGCCGAGGGTGATGGGCGCCTGGAACCCGCCACTGGCGATGCCCCGGTGCAGGGTGAGGTTGCCACTGGCCCACTGGGTCAGGACGTCGTAAGCGCCGTCGCGGTCCCAGTCGGTGACGAAGACTTCCTTGGCTCCGCTAAAGCCTGCGCCGATTACCCTGGCCGCGGCGTAGGTGCGGGGCCCGGTGGAGGCGCGGTCGAGCAGCTGTCCCGCGGAGTCCACGGACACGAGGTCGGCCGGACCGGTGATTGCGGCAGCGGCGAGGTTGAGGGTGGGCGGCATGTGCTTGACGGGTGCATCGCACAGGCTTGGCGGCGGTGGCGGGAGCGCGCCGCCCGATGACGCGCCGCCCGGTGAATCGAGGGTGCCCGCCGGCAGCGTGGTGTAACCAAAGAAGTTCACCACACCCCAGATCTGGTAGGTGGAGTTGGTGTAGGAGACGCCAGCGCCCATCACGTTGAAGCGCGGGTCCAGGAGCATGGCGTTGTGGCCGGGTGATCCCTTCCACCATTCCACGAGCTGGGCTGCGTCCCGGTCGGTGCGGATTGCGATAATCTCACCGGCGCCGTTGTTGGGGCTCATCGCGCGGGGGTCGGTCCAGAAACTGGCCCGGTGCTCGATCACCTCACGGGTGGCAATGTTGTCCGACCATTCCTGCGACAACCCGGCCACGGTGGGGTGGTACTTCACCTTGTTCAGGCCGTTGGCCACGCGGTACTCGTTGATCTTGGTGAAGAGGGTAAGGATGGCGGCGGAATTGCTGTCCGGGACCAGGGCCTGGGTGGAAGTACGCGCGGCGGCAGGGTCGGGAGCCGCGGGCTGGGTGGACGGCGATGCCAGTTCCTGGTCCGGTGCCCAGAGCGGAGGGATGGAAACGGTCTGGGGTGCGGCTTCGGTGGATGGTGAAGCCGGAGCGGGCGGTGGTGCCGTTTCCGTTGCGGGTTGGACCGCCGCCGTGGAAGGAGCTGCCGCGGGCGCGGACGTGGTGGCGGGCGCGGGGGTGGCCTCCACGGGCGACGCAACGTGGATGTCCGGGTCAACGGCAGGAGTGAGGCGTCCGGCGGAACCGTCGTCCTTACCCGTTATACCCGCGCCGCGCACCAGGGGCGCTGCCAGCGAGATGCTCGCTGCTCCCGCCTGGTTGGGGGACAACGGCGCAGGAGGTGCGGACGCGGACGAAGAGACCAGCGCCAACGCACAGAGCACGCCAAGAAAAGACGGTGCCACTAATTTATTCACAACATCCCCAGCTCTGTTATGCCATCCGGGAGACCATTCCGGCGGCTTTCATTCGCAACATTAGCCCCACGAGGCCACAGCAACAACGGGAAAGTGCAGGTGTGGATAACCGATACGGTAATTTGGGACGGTGCTGATCTCTGACCGCGACATTCGTGCCGAAATTGATTCCCAGCGGATCGTGCTGGAACCGTTCGATCCGGCGATGGTCCAGCCGTCGTCCGTGGATGTCCGGATCGACAAATTCTTCCGGTTGTTCGACAACCACAAGTACGCGCACATCGATCCCGCCCAGGAGCAGCCCGAGCTGACCCGGCTGGTGGAAGTGGAGCAGGACGAGGCCTTTATCCTGCACCCGGGTGAGTTCGTCCTGGGGTCGACTTACGAGACCGTCACGCTGCCCGATGACATTGCGGCCCGGCTGGAAGGCAAGTCATCCCTGGGCCGGCTTGGCCTGCTGACGCACTCCACGGCAGGCTTCATCGACCCCGGCTTTTCCGGGCACGTCACCCTTGAGCTGTCCAACATGGCCACCCTGCCCATCAAGCTGTGGCCGGGTATGAAGATCGGCCAGCTCTGCTTCTTCCGACTGAGCTCGGCCGCGGAGTTCCCTTACGGCCAGGGGGAGTACGGCAACCGGTACCAGGGCCAGCGCGGTCCCACCGCCAGCCGCAGCCACCTGAATTTCCACCGCACCAGTATCTAGCAGCGCCTGTAGCCGGCCGCCGGCCTCCAGCCGGGCCGGAGCAGCGCTAGAGCTGTGGTGCGACCGCCGGCCTCCGGATAAACGGCTTGGCCAGCGGTTCCACGTAGCGTGCGGCCAGCGGCCCCATGACCGCCATCAGCAGCACGTAGGCGGTGGCGAGGGCCGCGAGCTGATGCGGGACCGCTCCCGAAGCGACAGCCAGGCCCGCGATCACGATGGAGAATTCGCCGCGGGCCACCAGGGCGGCGCCGGCGCGGAAGCGCCCGGGCCGGGCAATCCCGGCCTGCTTGGCCGCCCAGATTCCGGTCAGCATCTTGGTTGCCGCGGTGGCCACGGCCAGGACGAGGGCCCAGCCCAGGACCGGCGGGATGGATGAGGGGTCCGTGTTGAGCCCGAACGCCACGAAGAAGATGGCTGCGAACAAGTCCCGCAGCGGTTCGAGGATGCGGGTGGCGTTGTGGGCGGTGGAACCTGAGATGGCGATCCCCAGCATGAAGGCACCAACCGCGGCGGAAACCTGCATGGCGGACGCTGCGCCCGCCACCAGCAGGGCTGCCCCGAGGACATTCAGCAGGAAGACCTCGGAGTTCTCGCTGTGCACCGCCTTGGAAACATGGTGCCCGTGCCGCAGGGCGACCATGAGGACCATGCTGACCACGGCCAGGGCGATCCCCACCGTGGTGAGGCCGCCGAGGAAACTGACGCCCGCGAGCGTGGCCGTGAGGATGGGCAGGTACACGGCCATGGCCAGGTCCTCGAACACCAGGATGGACAGCACCACGGGGGTTTCCCGGTTGCCCAGCCGGCCAAGGTCCGTGATGACCTTGGCGGCGATGCCTGACGAGGATATGTAGGTGACGCCGCCCATGACCATGGCCCCCACCCCGCCCCACCCCAGGAGCAGGGCAAGCGCGGCGCCGGGCAGGAAGTTCAGGACGAGGTCGAGGACGCCTGCCTGCCAGGATCGGCGCAGGCCGGTGAAGAGCTCTGCGGCCGTATATTCCAGCCCGAGCATAAGCAGCAGGAGGATGACGCCGATCTCCCCGGAGAGATGTGCGAACTCGTGCATGCCTTCAAGCTTGATGATGCCGCCGGCCCCGAAAGCCAGCCCTCCGAGCAGGTAGAAGGGGATGGGGGACATGCCGATCCGTCCGGCCAGCCTGGCCAGGAGGCCGAGGCAGAACACAACGGCCCCCAGTTCAACGAGGGTCTGGGCCAACGGGTCCATGGGAACTAGCCGTGGCGCAGGATGTCGGCCGCTGAGTCGAGGCCTTCCTGGGTGCCCACTGCCACCAGCAGGTCGCCGGGGTGGAGGACGACGTCGGGTCCCGGCGAAGGCAGCACCTCGCCCTCGCGCATGATGGCCACGATCGACACGCCGCACCGGGTGCGGATGGACGCCTTCCCCATGGGCTGGTTCTGGAACGGTGAGTCCGCTGCAATGGAGAACTGCCGGGTGACGATGCCCGGGACGTCCTTGTGCTCCTCTGCGAGCTTCATGGCCAGGTGCATGCCGCCCAGGAGGTTGCCCAGGGTGGCTGCTTCATCGCTGGTGAGCGGAATCGAAGCCTGGCAGGTGTCGGGGTCGTCCCAGGTGGAAACGATGAGTTCCGTCTGGCCTTCCCGGAGCTCCACGACGCCGATGCGGCGTCCGGAGGCGGTCATGAAATCCTTCCGGCGGCCCAGTCCGGGGAGGTTCGTTTCGTCCACGTTCATGACTCCAGCCTAGTCTGCCTGGCAACATCCCGCCGGGGCCTGGAACAGGGCAGGAAGGTGGTTTCAGTTGGCGGGGACCACGGCAATCGGGGCCCGTTCCGGCGCCTTCACGGGCAGCAGCACCAGGAGCCCTGCGAGCAGGACCACCATGATGCCCAGGATGCCCCACCGCTGTGCCTGCCCGGCGGGCACCAGTGGGGTTGCCACGGTGATGCAAAGCGTGAAGAGAGCAGGCGCCAGGAAGCTGACGGCCCGGCCGGTGGTGGCGTAGAGGCCGAACAGCTCACCGGATTCGCCGTGCGGTGCGAGGCGGGCAAGGTAGGCGCGGGAGGAGGACTGGGCAGGGCCGACGAACAGGCAGAGGAAAAGCCCGAAGACCCAGAACGTGGTGCTGCCCGCCCACTCCATGCCGAAGACGGAATAGTTGCCGTTTCCCAGGACCAGGATTGCGCTCCCGGCAACCAGGAGGCCCACCAGGGAGCCGGTGATGACGGCCTTGGGCCCCACCTTGTCGTCCAGGAACCCGCCGATCATCGCACCGACAGCTGCCACGACGTTCCCGAAGATGGCGAAGAAGATGACCTGGGAGAGGGCAAAGCCGAAGGTGCCGGCAGCGATGATGCCGCCGAACGTGAAGACGGCGGCGAGGCCGTCCCGGAACACGGCGCTGGCCAGGAGGAAGTAGATGGTATGCGGGCTGGTGGCGTAGATGGCCTTGATCCGCCGGAACAGCAGTCCGTAGCTGGCCAGGAACCCCAGCCGCGCGGCCTGCCCGGAGCTGGGCAGTTCAGGGACGGCGAACAGGACGGGGAGCGCGAAGACGAAGAACCACAGGGCGGAGAAAATGGCCACCAGCCTGATGTTGAGGCTGTCCTGCGTGGAGGCGCCGAACCATTCGAAGGCCGGCTGGACGAACAGTTGCAGGACGATCAGGAGTGCCACGATGCCGCCCAGGTAGCCGGCGCCCCAGCCGAAACCGCTGACCTTTCCGATGTTCCGTGGGGTGGACACCTGCGCGAGCATGGCGTTGTAGTTGACGCCGGCGAATTCGAAGAAGACGTTGCCCAGCGCGATCAGGGACACGCCGAGGAGCAGGAATTCCGGGTGCGGGAATACGAAAAAGCACAGGGCAGTGAGGATGGCGACGGCGGCCGAGTTGACTCCGAGCCACAGCTTGCGCCGCCCCCCTGCGTCGGAGCGCTGGCCGGTGACCGGTGCCAGCAGCGCGATGGCGAACCCGGCTACTGCCAAGGCGCCGCCCAGCACTGCGGAGGCACTGTCCTCGCCGCCGAAGGCGTTGGAGGTGAGGTAGACGGTGAAGACGAACGTGGTCATGACGGCGTTGAAGGCCGCAGAGCCCCAGTCCCAGGAGGCCCAGGCCAGGACCTGTCCCTTGGTGGAGGACCCGGTTCCGGCAACAAGATCCGAGGCGGGCTGCATCGCCCCGGGAGCGCTGGCGCTGTTCATAGGATGCATCGTATCCGCCCGTGGCGAACACCCACGGGAGCGAGGGCCCTTGTCGCCGGGGATTCAGGCTTCAGGTGTATGCAAAACCGCCAAGGTTACCGGACCGGCCTTGGTAAACTGAACCCTCCCGAACCTTACTTTTTGCCGCCTGCTCCAACTTTTGACAATCGAATCCCTGACGTTGCGGAGAATACAGTGATCACAGCCCTTGCCGTGCACTTTTCGGTGGCTGTCCTCGCGCCCTTCCTCTTCAGGGTCTGGGGCCGCAACGCCTTCTACGCGTTGGCTGCAGTCCCGGCGGTTTCCTTTGGCTGGCTGATGTTCCAGCACAATCCCATCTACTCCGGACCGGGTGCCGTCACTGAGGTCTTTGAATGGGTCCCCAGCCTCCACCTGGCGCTGGCGTTCCGTATGGACGCCCTGGCCTGGGTGATGTCCCTGCTGGTGCTCGGCGTGGGTTCGCTGGTGCTGGTCTACTGCGCGCGCTACTTCAAGCGGAAGGACCAGGACCTGGGCGCCTTTGGTGCCCAGCTGCTGGCGTTCGCCGGTGCCATGTTCGGCCTGGTCACCGCGGATGACCTCCTGCTGCTGTTCATCTTCTGGGAACTGACCACCATCCTGTCCTACCTGCTGATCGGCTTTGCCCGGACCCGGCTTGCGGCCCGCCGCTCCGCCCTTCAGGCGTTGATGGTCACCACCGCCGGCGGCCTTGCCATGCTGGTGGGCCTGATCATGCTGGGCAATGCCGCCGGCACCTACAGCATCTCCGCCATCCTGGAGCAGGCCCCGGCGCTGGCCGGCGGGACGGCGGGCACCATGGTAAGCGCCGCCGTCGTCCTCATCCTGGTCGGTGCCATCACCAAATCAGCGCTGGTCCCCTTCCACTTCTGGCTCCCCGGCGCCATGGCGGCCCCCACCCCCGTCAGCGCCTACCTGCACGCGGCGGCGATGGTGAAGGCAGGCATCTACCTGGTGGCGCGGCTTTCCCCCGGATTCTCGGAGACGGCGTTCTGGCAGCCCGTGGTCCTGGGGCTGGGCCTGGCCACCATGCTGGTGGGCGGCTACCGGGCGCTGCGGCAAACCGACATCAAGCTGATCCTGGCCTACGGCACCGTCAGCCAGCTGGGCTTCCTGACCATGGTGGTGGGCCTGGGAACGCCCGACGCCGCGCTGGCGGGCCTGGCCATGCTGCTGGCACACGGCCTGTTCAAGGCCACGCTGTTCCTGGTGGTGGGCATCATCGACCACCAGTCCGGGACCCGCGACGTGCGTAAACTGTCCGGCGTCTTCCGCTCTTCCCGGGCCCTTGGCATTGTGGCCGGCATCGGGGCTGCGTCCATGGCGGGCGTTCCGCTGCTGGCAGGCTTTGTGGCCAAGGAATCGGTGCTGGAGGCATTCGTGCACCACGCCACGGGCCCGCACGCCGGGCCGTGGGGCGTGCTGGTCCTGGTGGGAACAGTGGTGGGCTCGATCCTCACTTTCGCCTACAGTGCCCGCTTCATGTGGGGCGCATTCGCGGTCAAGCCCGGCGTGGACCCCACCCCGTTCAAGGCCATCAGGCCTTCCTTCCTGGCCGCCCCCGCGGTCCTCAGCCTCCTGACCATCGCCTATGGGCTTTGGCCGGTTCCGGTGGACGCCTGGATCCAGCCGTACGCCGCGCTGTTCGCTTCCACAGCGCCCGACGCCGGCACTGCGGCAGCGCAGGCGGGCCACCTTGCGCTGTGGCATGGCGTCACCCCCGCACTGGGGCTGACGGCCGTCACCTTCGCCCTGGGCCTTGCCATGTACTTTGGCCGCAACGCAGTGGCCCGGGCCCAGTCCCTGGTCCCGGCCTGGGTGGACGCCGACCGCGCCTACCAGCTGACCATCGGCGCGCTGGACGACGCGGCCGTCTGGATTACCGGCCGGACCCAGCGCGGTTCACTGTACTTCTACCTCGCGGTCATCCTGAGCGTGGCGTTCGTCCTGCCGCTGGCCGCGATCCTGCTTGGCGGCAACGCCCTGCCGCAGGACATCTACCTTGTGGACCCCAATTCGCCGCTGCAGCTGGTGGCCGGGGTGGGCATCGTCATCGGCGCCCTGGCTGCCGTCAAGGCCAACAAACGTTTCCTTGCCGTGCTCATGGTGTCCGTCACCGGGTACGGCATCGCGCTGGTATTCGCCCTGCAGGGTGCCCCGGATCTGGCCCTGACCCAGATGCTGGTGGAAACCATCATCCTGGTGGCCTTTGTCCTGGCCATGCGCAGGCTGGCGCCCGAACTGCGGGACCGCACCGGCGGAAAATACCGGGTCCTGCGGGTGATCATCGGCTTGGGCTTCGGCGTGACCATGGTGTTCGCCGCGATTTTCGCCATGGGCGCCCGGACCGCCATCCCCGTGTCCCTGCAGTTTCCGCAGCTCGCCTATGAAGGCGGCGGCGGCCTGAACGTGGTCAACGTGACCCTGGTGGACATCCGCGCCTGGGACACGTTCGGCGAGATCAGCGTCCTGGCGCTGGCCGCCACCGGCGTGGCAAGCCTGATCTTCGTCCGCGGCCGGGGCGACAGGCTGCAGGCGTCCGCCACCGTTGCAGCAGGCACGGTGGGACGCCACCCCGGTGTTGACCCAGGCTCCCGGGACGCGGCGGCGCTGGCCATCAGCCGGAAGTTCGCAGCCTCCACCCGGGACCCCTGGATCGTGGCAGGGCGGACCTTGGCTCCGGAGCGCCGCTCCATCATCTTCGAGGTGGTCGCCCGGCTGATCTTCCACTCCATGATCATCTTCTCGCTGTACCTGTTGCTGGCCGGCCACAACCTGCCGGGCGGAGGATTCGCCGGCGGCCTCACCGCGGGACTGGCCCTGACCATCCGCTACCTGGCGGGTGGCCGGTTCGAGCTGCGGGAGGCGGCGCCCCTGAGTGCCGGCGCGCTGCTGGGCATTGGCCTGGCCCTGGCGGCCGCCTCCGGAGTGATGCCCCTGCTGCTGGGCGGCCAGGTCTTCCAGTCCGCCATCATCCAGGTGTGGCTGCCGGTGTTTGGGGACATCAAGTTCGTCACCTCCACCATCTTCGATATCGGTGTCTACATCGTGGTGGTGGGCCTGGTGCTGGACGTGCTGCGCAGCCTTGGAGCCGAGATCGATGAACACCTGGAGGACCAGTCCGCGCCCGGCAGCGAGGACCAGGAACCGGGCCAGGAGCAGGAACCGGACCACGGCCAGGGCCGGAAGCCGGACCGGGCCGGGGAAGACCAAGGACCCCGCCTGGACCAGGAACCGGACGGGGTTCCTGCAGAGACCACCGCAAAGGGCCGCGCATGAGCGTCAACCTGACCCTGCTGATTGTCATGGGAGCGCTGTACGCCTGCGGCATCTACCTGATCCTGGAACGCAGCCTGACGCGGGTGCTGCTGGGGCTGATGCTGCTGGCCAACGCCACCAACCTGCTGATCCTGGCCACCGGGGGATATGCAGGGCTGGCGCCGCTGTTCACCAAGGACACACCCGCCCAGGACTACAACGATCCACTGCCGCAGGCCCTGATCCTGACGTCGATCGTGATTTCCTTCGCCGTCACGGCATTCATGCTGGGCATCATCTACCGCACGTGGGTGCTGGCACGCCAGGACGACATCCAGGATGACGTGGAGGACCTCAGGGTGGCGGAGACCCCCAGCTTCGATGCGGAGGACGACGCCGAAGTCCCGGCGGAAACGTCCGAATTCCCGCTCACCATGCTCGGTTCCGACGGCCGGAACGTGTCAGACCACGGACCCTCCGGAGCGGACGCCGGCCAGGAAACGGACCAGCCGGTGGCCACGCTGGTGGCCGGCGGCCGGGAAATGCCCGCAGAACACGCTGCCGCGGAGGAAAAGCCCGGCTCACTCAACGTTGACCCCAGCCCGGAAGGAGGCGGAAAGTGAACATCGCAAGCTTTGCCCCGCTCGCCGTCGTACTTCCCATCCTGGGCGCCGCCCTGACCTTCCTGCTGATCCGGCACTCCAGGGCGCAGCGCGCGGTGAGCATCGGCCTGCTGTCGCTGACCCTGGCGCTCGAATGCCTCCTGCTGGCCTCCGCGTGGAACGGCGGCACCGCCGCGGTGACCATCGGAGGCTGGATCCCTCCGTTTGGCATCGTCATGGTGGTGGACCAGTTTTCCTCCCTGATGCTGGTGGTGTCCTCCGCCGTGAGCCTGGCCGTGCTGGTCTACGCCACAGGGCAGGGCATGGCAGACGGCGACCACGACGCACCGGTCTCGATCTTCCACCCCACGTACCTGATCCTGGTGGCAGGGGTGTCCAACGCGTTCCTGTCCGGTGACCTGTTCAACCTCTACGTCGGCTTCGAGATCCTGCTGACCGCAAGCTACGTGTTGATGACCCTGGGCGGCACCGGGCCGCGCATCCGCGCCGGCGTCACCTACGTGGTGGTGTCCGTGGTGTCCTCCGTGCTGTTCCTGATTGCCATCGCCATGGTCTACGGAGCCACCGGAACGGTGAACATGGCGGACCTGGCCATCAAGCTGGGCGAACTGGACCAGGGCACCAAAACCCTGCTGCATGTGATGCTCCTGGTGGCCTTCGGCATCAAGGCCGCCGTTTTCCCCCTGTCCTTCTGGCTCCCCGACTCCTACCCCACGGCGCCCGCGCCGGTCACCGCCGTGTTCGCCGGCCTGCTGACCAAGGTGGGCGTCTACGCGATGGTCCGGACCGAGACGCTGCTGTTCCCCGGCGACACGTTGAACACGCCCCTGATGGTGGTGGCGCTGCTGACCATGGTGGTGGGCATCCTGGGTGCCCTGGCCCAAAGCGACATCAAGAGGCTCCTCTCGTTCACCCTGGTCAGCCACATCGGCTACATGGTGTTCGGGCTGGCCATGTCCTCCGCGGTGGGACTGGCAGCGGCGGTCTTCTACGTGGCGCACCACATCACCATCCAGACCAGCCTCTTCATGGTGACCGGCCTGATCGAGCGCCGCGGCGGCAGCTCGTCCGTGGACCGGCTGGGCGGCCTCGCAAAGCTCTCGCCCATGCTGGCCCTGCTGTTCTTCATTCCCGGCATGAACCTCGCCGGCATCCCGCCGTTCTCCGGGTTCCTTGGCAAGGTGGGGCTGCTGCAGGCCGGCGTCCAGCTGGGCACACCACTGGCCTACGCGCTGGTGATTGGCGGGGTGGTGACCAGCCTCCTGACCCTGCTGGCCATCGCCAGGGTATGGAACCGCGCCTTCTGGCGCCGCCCCACCGACGCCGAGCACCCGGACCCGGTGCTCCTTGCCCCTCCTGCGGCCAGGGTTTCCGGTCCAGGCGCCAAGGTCAACAACACCGTGACGCTCCTGCCGCGCACCATGGTGGGCCCGACAGCGGGCCTGGTGGTGCTCGGCGTTGCCCTGACCGTCTTTGCCGGACCGCTGTTCGGCCTGTCGGACCGGGCCGCCCGGGACATGCTGGACCGGTCGCCGTACATCGAGGCGGTGCTGGGCGACGGTACGCCGGTCCCGGGCGCAACTGCCGGGGGAGGAGGGCGATGAGCCGCAAGCGCATTTCGCTGCGCCAGGAATTGCCCCTGCTGGTCTGGCTGGTGATCATCTGGGGTGCCCTGTGGCAGGATTTCAGCCCCGGCAACCTGTTGTTCGGTGCCCTCCTGGCCGTGGGCGTGGCCCGGCTCTTCTACCTGCCGCCGGTGGAACTCAGCGGCCGTTTCAACATCCTTTACGCCGTGCCCTTCGCGCTGGCCTTCGTGGGCAAAGTGGTGGTGGCCAGCGCCCAGGTGCTGTACCTGGCGACGGCCCGTGGACCCAAGGTGACCAACGCCGTCGTCGCAGTGAAGCTGAGGAGCCGCCAGGACCTGATTGTCACCGCCACCGGACATGTGATCTCCCTGATCCCGGGCTCGCTGGTGGTGGAGGTGGACCGCTCCACGTCCACCCTGTACCTGCACGCCCTCAACATCACCTCCAAACAGGACGTGGAGGGCCTGCGGAACGAAGTCCGCTCCATTGAAGCCGGCCTGATCCGCATCATGGGCAGCCGCGAGGAACTCGAAGAAGTGCAAATGGAGGCCACCACATGATGAACGTTGTCCTTGCCGTTACAGCCGTCATTTTCTCGCTGGCAGCGGCCGGCGCCATCATCCGGATTGCCCGTGGCCCCTCGCTGCTGGACCGGGTGCTGGCCACCGACGTGCTGCTCGCCATCCTGGGCGGGGCGCTGTGCATCGACATGGCCGTCAACCGGCACCTGAACAACCTGATGCTGGTGGTGGCCATCTCCATCATCGGGTTCATCGGGTCCGTGACGGTGGCCCGGTTCGTGGCGGACCGGAGGGTGAAGCCCAATGAATCCTGACTTCTCCGGGCCGGACGCCTGGATCGACACTGTCTCCGCCGTGTTCATGGTGGTGGGGGCGCTCATGTCCCTGGGCGCGGCGATTGGCCTGCTGCGCTTCCCGGACCTGCTGAGCCGGATGCATGCCGCCACCAAACCCCAGGTCCTGGGCCTGTTCCTGCTGCTGGCCGCCATCGGGCTGCAGATGCGGACCTGGTGGGTGTGGCCGGTCCTGGTGGTGGCGTGGATCTTCCAGCTGCTCACGGTGCCCGTGTCCGCCCACATGGTGGGCCGGGCCGGCTACCGCACCAAGCACCTGCACCGGGAGCTGCTCACAGCCGACGAGCTGGAAGCCGTGGTGCAAAAAGCCGCCGCCGAGACTGCCCTGAAAGACAGTCCCGACGACGGCCGGCAGCGCTAAGCGGCGCCCGGGGCAGCTAGACGATGTCCTGGCTCTTGGCGAACCGGGTGATGGCGCGCTGGGTGCCGCGGTTTGCCAGGACCTGGATGATGGCACTCACAGACGCTGAGATCAGCGCGAAGGTCAAAGCAGAGCGGAGGCTGGTGGGGACGTCCTCGTTCTTGCCGGTGGGTGCTTTCTGCCCCGTGGTCTTTTCCCAGATGGTGTTAACCAGCTTGGTGCCGGCCAGGCCTGCGCCGAGGCTCACGGCGGTCCCGAGCAGTTTGATGAGAAGGTTCATTGCTGGTACTCCTTGCGGGCGGAAAACGGACTGCCCCCAGCCTAGCCTCACACCCGGGCTGGTCCGGGCAGGGCGTGGCCGGCGGCCGGCTTTGGGGATCAGGCAGGGGGCTTCCCGGCCGGGGGTTCGGAGCGGAACTTGATCATCTTGTGCGTGCCGTCGCAATAGGGCTTGATGGCGGAGGCCCCGCACCGGCACAAGGCGACGGTCCTCCGCTCCCTGGGCACGGCGTCGCCGGAAGGGGTAACGATTTCGAACTCACCCCTGACAATGAGGGGACCATCGGGGCACACCACGATCGAGCTGGCGGCGGATTCCTGGTCCGCGTCTGTTGGTGTTCCATGCTGTTCGGGGTTCATGCCTGCACCGCATTCATCGTCGTTTCCGGCTTTCTGGCTTCCTGGCCTGCTGGGTTGTGTGGGAGCTTGCCGCCGTGGAGCAGCAGGAGCTTTGCCTCGGAGTGCGCCGCGGTCCTGAGCTTTCTGCCTGCATACGGCATGCCGCCGCTCCACCTGAAAGCAAGCGCAAGCCACACGCAGACCGCCCGCTCAGCTGCCCAGAAGGGCGCAAACCATGCTGCCGAGGCGGGAAAGACGGCGCTCCCGTTGTGCCGTCGTCGTCCGATTTCTGCGCAGGCCACAGCTGCTCCGGCGAGCAACGCGATGGCCGCCCGCCGTGCCCTTGCAGGGAGGAGGGCGGCGCCGGCGGCTGCAGGCAGCAGGGCAAGCTCCGCGGCCAGCCGCCGCGGCTGGGCCAAGTCGTCGTAGGCCTGCCGCACACGCTGGCGCAGGAAGTGCCGGGCAGTTGGCGGCCGGCGTGCCACGAACAGGTCCGGAAGGATCCGCTCGCTTCCGCCGGCCGCCTTGATGGTCCGGATGAGCTCCAGGTTTTCAAACAGCACGCCTGCGTAGCCCCCGGTGGCCAGTAGGGCGCTCCGGCGTACCCCGAGCGTCCCCGGGTAGTCGGCAGACCAGGCGCGGTTGAGCAGCGTCCTGGCCGTATCCCAGCGGGCGTGCCAGGGAAGGGGAGCGAAGTAGTTTTGCGGCCGCACCACGTCCGCGGACTTGAGATAGTGCACGACGGCGGCGAGGGACTCGCGCGTGTAGCGGACGTCGTCGTCGGCGATGACGAGGAACTCCGCACGTGAGGTGCTGGCACCGGTCATCACCCCTGCCACCTTGCCGTTGCCGGTGCCGGTGCGGCCGGCCAGGTCCGGGCGGATGTGGCGGACCCCGCCGGGAAACGCGGCACGGTGGCGGTCGAAGAGGTTTTCCTCGGACCCGTCCACTACTATGACGGGCATCCAGCCCACCAAGCGGTGAAGGTAACCCGACAACTCGGCGAGGCCCGAGTCCCCGGTCCAGCGCAGGGGAAGGACGTATTCCGCGTCGTGTGCCACAAAACCCGGGGACGCCTCCGCGGGGGACCAGCCTGTCACGCTGCCGCCGGCACGGCCGCCCGAAGCGAGGTTTGCCCGGCTTCCCAGGAGGACATCAAGTGGCCGGAGACGCGGCTGTCGATGGCCATAACGGCCGTGGCACCGAACAGGACGTCCTCAAGGAGGCCAGGCTCAGCCTCAACCAGGCCGCCGGCAAGGTCCCGCCCGGCAATCTGTTCATGCACCGCGTCGGCTTCCACGTGCTCATCGAAATAGTGGGTGACGTCTGCGGCGAAACCATGCCGGCGGAATCCGTTGCCGTAGAAACGGTTGGGCTGGGAAGAGGTCATTTCGTACATGGCCAGGTGGCCGGTGATGGCCCCGCGCAGCCGCCGGTTCAGGCCGCACAGCGACATGAGGTTCACGGACGCGAGGGAGACGGCGGGGATGGTATCGATGTAGGCGCCGTACCTGTCGTCCAGGCCCAGCCCGCGCATGGTCCGGGCAAACAGCGCACTGTGCATCCGCTCCGGCCTGCCGCCGCCGTATTCGTCGGCCTGGATTTCCACGAGGGCAGCCTTGGCCCGGCCGGATAGCCGCGGAATGGCCCAGGTGTGCGGATCCGCTTCCTTCAACTGGTACACGGATTTGTGGATCAGGAACTCTTTGAGCTGCTCCAGGCTTGCCTTCCGTGCCACGAAGCGGGAAACGCTCGGGCCGGTGTCCATAGCGGCGAGGCCGAAAAGGACGTCGGCCACGGCATCGCTGGTCATGGCAATCCCGGCGGGCAGTTCGACATTACCGGCGGTTTGGCGTGCGGCGGCGCGAAGGGCGGCTTCAAAGGGTTCTTCGATCAGTCGCCGGACCCTGATCAGGGCCGGTTCCCACTCCCAAGCGTCGCTGACCCCGTCCAGGCCCGAGTAGTGCAGTTCGTACAGGCAAAAGAGTGACAGCTGGATGTCTTCGTCGGCAATGATGTCACCGGTACCCGCCACCTGCGCCGCCACCAGCCGGTACAGCCCGTCCAGCTCCGGAGTGGCAGCATCAGGGGCCTTGGACAGGGCCGCAAAGAGGGCGCTGCTGATGGGACCTCTGGTGTCCGGGATTCTCACGGTGCTCCTTGGTTGCCGCGCCGGTTCGGGGAACGGCCGCCGATGGTGCTCCCATTCCCTGTGGTGGTCGTACCCCGGGGGACAACATAGTAAGCATGATTACTAATAAAAGCTAAGCAGCCCGGGGCCGCTTGGCAAGTACCGGTGCGTGTCCCGCTGCGCCGGGTCAGCCGGCGCTACTCGTCCAGAGCCGAACCCAGGATGTCGCGCAGTGCCTCCACCGCCAGTTCGTGGTCCTGAAGCTGCGGCAAGCCGGACACCGCCACGGAAGCCACCACACCAACGCCCGTGACCTGGATCGGAAACGCGCCCCCGTGTGCCGCATAGCGGGACTGGTCGAACCAGGCGTTGTCCTCGATCCGGCCGCCGCCCAGCCGGCCGCGCAGTCCCACCAGGAGGGAGGGCACCTCGTACCGCAGGGCAGTGCGCTGCTTGGCCCGGATCCAGTGGCCGTTGTCGGGCGTGGCGCCCGGAAGTGCGACATGGAACAGCACCTGGTCACCCTTGGCGATGTCGATGGCGATGGGCAATGACCGCTCCTTGCCCAGTTCAACGAGGAGCAGGCCCAGGTTCAACGAATCATCCAGCGAGAAGCCGGGGAACTGGAGCTCACGGACCTCTGCCTCGATGCGGGCAATCTGCGCCTCCAGTGAGCCCTCCGGCTGGGCGTCGCTGGAATCAGGATCGAACCCGGTTACATCCGGTGGATTGGCGGTCATGGCCCTCAATCTACTCCTGCCAGGTGTAAACTTGACCACGCCCAACTGGGCAAAATAGACAGCGTTACCCAACCACAAGCAACACTAAAAACGACAGGGGAGCGCCGCCGTCGGGCATCCTGGCACAGGCCGGGCACCGCAGGTGGGCGCTGAGAGTGCGGACAGCCGCAGACCCTCGAACCTGATCCGGTTAGTACCGGCGCAAGGGAGTCGAGTTCTCAAAGTGTCGCGGATGCACGGCCACAGGCCTGCACCCGGGTCCACTTTCCCCTCCTGTTTCCCAGGAGGATCACATGAGCACTGCAGCAATCAAGAAGACCACCAGTAAGTCCTGGCGCGTCGTGGACATCGTCGTCGCCGCGCTGGTGGCCATCGCGGGCGGCGTCATCTTCTGGGCATGGGACCAGGGTGCCGCCGCACTGTCCGCCCCCATGAACGCCGCCTACCCGCCCCTGACCGGACTGCTCGCCGGCGGCTGGATGATTCCCGGGGTGCTGGGCATGCTCATCATCCGCAAGCCCGGAGCCGCCCTGTTCTGCGAGACTGTAGCCGCAACCGGCGAACTGCTGATGGGTTCCCAGTACGGCGCCTCGGTCCTCTTCTCGGGTTTCATCCAGGGCCTGGGCGCGGAAATCATTTTCGCGATCTTCGTCTACCGCAAGTTCAACCTGCCCGTATCGCTGCTGGCCGGCGCCGCGGCAGGGTTCTTCTGCGGACTGAATGACTCGTTTGCGCCGTGGGGCTGGAACATTGCCTACTCCGGCGCGGACAAGCTCGCCTACATCGTGCTGACCACCCTTTCCGGGGCCATCCTGGCTGGCGCTTTGTCCTGGCTTGCCACCCGCGGCCTGGCCCGCACCGGCGTGCTGGGCTCCTTCGCGTCCCGCAAGGCTGCCACGGAGCCCGTCTTCTCCTGATGGCATCCTCCCAGGACGCCTCCGGCACGGTCCGGCCTGCCGCCATCGCCGCCCGCGGCTGGGGCTGGCGGCACGCCGGAAGGGCCAAGCCCGCCGTCCACGGCCTTGACCTGGACATCGCCCCCGGGGAGCGGGTGCTCCTGCTGGGGCCTTCCGGCGCCGGGAAGTCCACCCTGCTGCACGCCCTGGCCGGCGTCCTGGGAGACATCAACGACGACGGCGAGGCAGGCGACGCCGACGAGTCCGGTTCGCTGCTGGTGGACGGAGCCCCGCCCCGGGCACGGCGCGGCCGTGCCGGTCTCATGCAGCAGGACCCGGAGACCCAGGTGGTCCTGTCGCGGGTGGGGGACGACGTCGCCTTCGGCGCCGAAAACCTTGCGGTGCCCCGCGACGCCATCTGGCCGCGCGTTCACGAGGCACTTGCCGACGTCGGGCTCGCCCACCTCCCGCTGGACCACCCGACGTCGGCCCTGTCCGGCGGCCAAAAGCAGCGCCTGGCGCTGGCGGGCATCCTGGCGATGCGTCCCGGACTGATCCTGCTGGACGAGCCCACCGCCAACCTGGACCCGGACGGCGTGCTGGAGGTCCGCGACGCCGTGGCCCGCTCCCTGGACAAAACCGGGGCGACGCTGGTGGTGGTGGAGCACCGGGTGTCCGTCTGGAAGGACCTGGTGGACCGGATCGTGGTCCTGCAGCCGGGCTCCGCCGCCGATCCTGCAGTGCTCCTGGACGGGCCGCCGGACCGAGTACTTACGGAGGCGCGGAGCATGCTCGCCGCAGCGGGCGTCTGGGTACCCGGGTACGTGCCGGCCACACGTGCCCGCGCCGCCGTCCCGGCTCCCGGCGCAGGCAGCCTCCTGCTGGCCGCAGAGCAGCTGGGCGTCTCCCGCGAACGCCCCCGCCGCAAAGGCTTCCGGAAGATCCTGCCTGTCCCGGTCCAGGAAGGCGTGGCCGCGCAGGTCCGCGCCGGGCAGGCCCTTGCCATCACCGGCGCCAACGGTGCCGGCAAGTCCACGTTCGCGCTGACCCTCGCCGGGCTGCTGGAGCCGGTGTCCGGAAAAGTGTCCGCGACGCTGGACCTCAGCCGCGGTGCCGGCATCGATCCCTACAAGTGGAAGGCCGAGCAGCTGATTTCGCGGGTGGGCACCGTATTCCAGGAGCCGGAGCACCAGTTCGTCACCGGAAAAGTGCTCGACGAGCTGCTCTTCGGGCCCCGGCACCTGGGGCACGGCGAGGACCGGGTTGAGGAACTGCTGGAGCGGCTGCGGCTTACCCAGCTGGTGGATGCCAACCCCTACACGCTCTCCGGCGGTGAGAAGCGGCGCTTGTCCGTTGCCACCGTCCTGGCCGCCAGCCCCCAGGTACTGATCCTGGACGAGCCCACGTTCGGCCAGGATGCCAATACCTGGGCCGAATTGGCATCGTTCCTGTCCGAGCTCCTTGATGCCGGCACCGCGGTGGTTGCCGTGACCCATGATGCCGAATTCATGGAGGCGCTTGGTGGTGCGGAACTGCGGATGGCCGCGGCCGAAGTGGTGGCGCCATGAGGCAGCAACTCACCTTGAGCGGCAACCACGCCCTCCTTGCCCGCGCGAACCCTTTGAGCAAGTTCGCGGCGGTCCTGCTCATCACGGCCGTCCTGGCGCTGTCCATCGACTGGGTGTCGGCGTCCGTTGCCCTGGTGTTCGAACTTCTGCTGTTTCCCCTGGCCGGACTCACCTTGTCCCTGCTGTGGCAGCGCGGCTGGCCGCTGATCCTCGCCGCTGCCGTGGGAGGCTGGAGCACCTCCATCCTGGCACCGGACAGCGGCAGGATCCTGCTCGACGCCGGCATCTGGACCATGAGCGAGGGGTCCCTCCAGCTGGGCATCGGATTCCTGTTGCGCGGTTTTGCGATCGCCCTCCCGGCAGTGCTCCTGATGAGCTGCACCGATCCGACCGACCTCGCCGACGCGCTCGCGCAGAAGGCACGCCTGCCGCACCGGTTCGTCCTGGGAACCCTCGCAGCGATGCGTTTGGTGGGGCTCATGGCCGAGGAATGGCAGACCATCGGGATGGCGCGGCGTGCCCGCGGCGTGGGTGCCCGCGGCAGCCTGGGCCAGCGGGTGAAGGCCACGCTGGGGCAAAGTTTCGGGCTGCTGGTCCAGGCCATCCGCCGTGCATCGAGGCTCGCGGTGACCATGGAGGCGAGGGGTTTTGGCGGCGGCCCGCGGACCTGGGCCCGGGTGTCCACCTTCAGCCCGCTGGACCTTTGGGTGGTGGCAGGCGGCGTCCTGGTGGCCGGGCTCGCACTTTGCGCAGCTGTTACCGCCGGTACCTGGAATATGGTGTGGCTGGGGAGTTAAGCCATGCGGTCGGGGGCCAGGCAGGGCTCCCTATCGCACCGAATGGGTACCGCCCTCCTGGGATCCCCTTCCGGGTCGGTAGGTAGCTGCGGTGGATCCCGGATAACTCATTTATGATATATTCGCCGTATGACCCAGGAAACCGCTGAACACGTTGCCGCCATGCTGAGGGACGCCC
The DNA here is from genome assembly GCF_035621795.1 of Pseudarthrobacter sp. LT1. NCBI lineage: Bacteria > Bacillati > Actinomycetota > Actinomycetes > Micrococcales > Micrococcaceae > Pseudarthrobacter > Pseudarthrobacter sp. LT1. The sequence continues at coordinate 4,251,039 of NZ_CP141830.1, read as the reverse complement.
GGAGCGAGAAGGGGTGGACCCAGGGGCAACTGGCCGCCGAACTCGGCACCAGCCAGAGCGCCGTGGCCCGGATGGAACAGGGCAAGCAGAACTTGAGCCTGAAAATGATCCAGCGGCTGGAAAACATCTTTGACCGCAGCATCGTGAACGTGGCCAAGCCGCAGATGACGCACCTGCGGGTGGAAGGCGGCCGCACCCTGTCAGGGGCCGTCGACGTCAACAGCAGCAAAAACGCCGGCGTGGCCCTGCTGTGCGCCAGCCTGATCAACAGGGGCACCACCGTGCTGCGCCGCCTGGCCCGGATCGAGGAAGTCAACCGCATCGTCGAGGTGCTGACCAGCATTGGCGTCGAGTGCACCTGGCTCAATGACACGGATCTCCGCCTGCGCCGCCCTGCCGTCCTGGACCTGGATGCCATGGACGTGGACGCGGCACGCCGGACCCGCAGCGTCATCATGCTGCTGGGCCCCCTGCTGGATGAGTCCCGGGAGTACCGGCTTCCCTACGCCGGCGGCTGCGACCTGGGCACCCGGACCGTGGAGCCGCACATGCAGGCACTGCGCGAGTTCGACCTGTCAGTGGAGGCCACGGCAGGGTTCTACACCGTGCAGGCGCCGCCTGCCGATACCCGGGACCGCTCCTTCGTCCTCACCGAACGCGGGGACACCGTCACCGAAAATGCGATCATGGCCGCCGCGCACCGCGCCGGAACGACCGTGATCCGCAACGCCAGCCCCAACTACATGGTGCAGGACCTGTGCTTCTACCTGCAGATGCTGGGCGTCACCATTGAGGGCGTGGGCACCACCACGTTGAAGATCACCGGGCAGCCGGAAATTGACGCCGAGATTGAATACTTCCCCTCCGAGGACCCCATCGAGGCCATGAGCCTCATCACGGCCGGCATCGTGACCAACTCCGAGGTCACCGTGCGGCGGGTGCCCATCGAATTCATGGAGATCGAACTGGCCACGCTGGGCCAGATGGGACAGAAGCTGGAGGTTTCGGGCGAGTACATGGCGCGCAACGGCCGCACCCGCCTGGTGGACGTGACCACCAAGCCGTCCGAGCTGCGCGCCCCCGAGGACAAGATCCATCCCATGCCGTTCCCCGGGCTGAACATCGACAACCTGCCGTTCTTCGCCGTCATCGCTGCGAATGCCCACGGCCAGACCATGATCCACGACTGGGTGTACGAGAACCGCGCCATCTACCTGACGGAGCTGAACCGGCTCGGCGCGCAGGTGCAGCTGCTGGACCCGCACCGGATCTACGTCAACGGGCCCACCAAGTGGCGTGCCGCGGAGGTGGGCTGCCCGCCCGCGCTCCGGCCTGCCGCCTGCCTCCTGCTGGCCATGCTCGCAGCGCGGGGTGTGTCCGAGCTGCGGAACATCTATGTGATCGAGCGTGGTTACGAGGACCTGGCGGAGCGGCTGAACACCATCGGCGCCAAGGTGGAGTACTTCCAGGACTGACCCATTCACGCTTCGTCATGAACGGCGGGCCACGGTTCCAATGCCCGTCTGCTGTCGCAGAATATTCGTATGCGTACATTCGGCGTAGAGGAAGAACTCCTGATCGTTGATCCGGAGTCCGGGGAGCCGCTTGCCCTCGCCGACGCCCTCCTCGCCAGCCACCGCGTGGCAGCAGACGACCTTCCCGTCGGCCTGGATGGCCGCCATGCCGGCAACCAGGCGGATTACGACGACGAGATGGGCTTGAGTGCCGAGCTCAAGCTTGAGCAGATCGAGACGCAGACCCGGCCGTGCCGGGAGTACGGCGGCCTGCTGGAACAGATCCGTGCGGGCCGGGCGCTGGCCGACCAGGCAGCCCGGAAGCACGGTGCCAGGGTGGCGGCGCTGGCCACCTCACCGGTGGCATCGCCCAGCCACACCACGCCTGACCCGCGCTATGCCAGGATGCTGGAGCGCTTTGGCCTCACTGCCCAGGAACAGCTCACCTGCGGTTTCCACGTCCACACCTTCATCGAATCGCCGGAGGAAGGGGTGGCGGTCCTTGACCGTATCCGCGACAAACTGGCGGTACTCACGGCGCTGAGCGCGAACTCGCCGTTCTGGAACGGCGTCCCCACCGGCTTCGAAAGCTACCGGACCCAGGCCTGGAACCGCTGGCCTACAGCCGGCCCGGCCGGCATCTACGGAACGTACCCTGCCTACCGCCGGGTGGTAACCCGGCTGCTGGACAGCGGCGTCATGCTCGACGAGGGCATGCTCTATTTCGACGCCCGGCTCTCCCGCAACCACCCCACGGTGGAGGTGCGGGTTGCGGACGTATGCCTCCGTGCCGGGGACGCCGCACTCATCGCCGTGCTGGTCCGGGCACTCGTGGAATCCGCCAGCCGGGAGTGGCGGGACGATGTGGACCCTGCGCCGGTCCCCACTGTCCTGCTGCGCATGGCGTCCTGGCAGGCCAGCAGTGCCGGGTTGAGCGGCGAACTGCTGGACTTTGGCAACTTCCGGCCCGCGCCGGCTGCGGATGTGGTGCGTTCCCTGGTGGATTACCTGGCCCCCGTCCTTGACGAACAGGGCGAGCTCGCATTGGCCCGCCAGGGGGTGGAGGACATCATCGCCCGCGGGACAGGGTCCGCTGAACAGCGCCGCGCCCGCGACAAGGCCATGGCGGGCCAGCCGCCGGAGGATATGGGGTTCGGCGCCGTGGTACGGCAGGCCGTCCACCTGACCATGCGTGATGCCCTGGACCTTGCGGACGTTGAGGCCACGCCTGAGCTGCTGCGCGTGCGGCAGGCCTGACGGGGCAAGAGCCGCCAGGCGCGCAGACTTGTAGACGGCAGGCGTAGAGACGCCGCAGCGAAGCGGGTGCTAGGTAGTGAGGCGCTGTAGAAGGACCTGTTCCAGCGGGCTTCGTTGTGCCGGCAGGATGCCCGGGGGCCAGTGGGTTGGTTCTGAGTCCTGGTGTTCGGCGTTGTAGTGCCGTCCCGTGGGTGAGGTCCAGCCGGGTGGTTCATTCTTGTTGGCCCGGTCCGGTGTCCATCTGCTGTGGTGTTTGAGCCGGTGGTGCTTAGGGCAGAGCTGTGCCAAGTTACTGGTTCCAGTGGTGCCGCTGTGTTCCCACGCTTGCAGGTGGTCGGTGTCGTTGTCGGGGGTGCGGTTGGTGCAGCCGGGGAAGGTGCATTTGGTGTCGCGCATCCTGATCCAGCGTTTGATGGCTGCGGTGAGCCGGTAGTTTTTGCGGCCGATTTCCAGTGGTGCCCCGTCGCGGGGGTCGACGAGGACCCGGTAGAAGGAGTCCGCCCCACCGGCGACGAGTTTGCGGGCCATGGACGCCGGGATTGGTCCGAAGCCGTCCAGTACGGCGGGTTCGTCGGTCACTCCGAGGAGGGCGAACACGGGCACGGTGACCAGGACGTCGGCCCGCGGGGTAGGGACTTCGCTGAGTTCAGTGGCAGTTCCAGCCCCCAGCAGCAGGGATGCTGCGATGTCGGGGCGGAGCTGGGTGAGGGCTCTTCGTCGGGGCCTTGGAGTCCGCGGGCGGTGGCGGTGGTCCGGTTCCAGATGGTGCGCGCGGTGTCCCCGGGCATGTAGAGGGAGATCCAGGCCATGCCATCCCGGTCGGGGGTGTATTCCATCCGCCGATCCGCCACACCCTTTGCATGGCGCTTCTCGATCGATTCCGGATGGTGGCGTTCCCGCCACCCGCGGACCTTGGCCCGGAACCGTGACGGGACGAGTTCGCCGGGGGCGGCACCCCGGGCCGGGTTCGGCGCAGCCGGGTCGAAGAAGTGCGTCACCAGGGACGCCGCGCCCCCGGAGGTGAGGCCTTCGGTTTCGTCAGCAATGATGCGGGCGTGCTGCCACGACATCGCGCCCGCGGCCAAGGCGTTCATGACGGGCGGCAGGGAGCAGATCCGCCGTGACTGCTCCACCAATGCCCCTGCTGCGCCGGAGCTGATGGTCAGGACTCCGGAGATCTCCTCGACCACCGACATGTCCGCGTACGTGCGGTCCTGCACGGAGGCGTCCGGCGGGGTCACGGCTTGCTGGAACTCCACTCCCTCAGCGACGTCCCGTGCCTTCACCGCAGCGAGCTGCGCCTCCAGCCGAGCCAAAAGCTCCAGTCGTTCCAGACGGATCTCATACCGCCGCTGCAACACATCCACACCGGCACAAGCACCGGCCCCGGCAGCAAGGAAAGAGTCCTCACTGTTCAGCGAATCGAGGGCGGCAACAGAGGCATCGATTGACGCCAGCACCACCCCGACACCACCGCTGATTCCCATACCGACATCATCCAACGAGGCACTGACATCGTATTTGGCCGCCACGGATTACTTTTTGGGTGGCATGAGCCTCCTGCGGCCGGCTCGGGAACTTCAGGTGCAAGGAACCCATGCAACTGTGGGGCGACCGTGACACACTCCGGCGCGTGACGCCGTCGTACGCCTTCGAAGCTGAACTTTGATACCGCATTTCCCCCGGCCAGAGGGTCCACATACTGCTGGAAACTCAGGCAGGACCAGCCGCCGCTAGATCTGCTTCAGCGCCTGCTCCAGGTCGCGGAGGAGGTCCTCCGGGTCCTCGAGCCCCACCGAGAGCCGGACCACGCCGTCACTCAGGCCGATGGCGGCCCGCCCCTCCGGGCCCATCGCCCGGTGGGTAGTGGTGGCGGGGTGCGTGATCAGGGACTTTGCATCACCGAGGTTGTTGGAGATATCGATGATCCGCAGCCCGTCCAGCAGCGCAAACGCCGCTTCCTTGCCCGTGCGTCCGCCGGAAGGAGCGAGCTCGAAGGTAAGGACCGTGCCACCGGCACTCATCTGCTTTGCCGCCAGCCCGTACTGCGGGTGCGACTTCAGGAGCGGGTACTTCACCCAGCCCACCGCCGGCTGTTCCTCCAGCCATTCTGCCAGCCGAAGGGCGGTCGCCGAGGAGTGGTTGACGCGCAGGCCCATGGTCTCCAGGCCCTTGGTCAGAACCCAGGCGTTGAAAGCGGAAAGCGCGGGGCCGGTGTGCCGCATCAGCTGCTTCACCGGTCCGTCGATGAATTCCTTGGTGCCCAGGATGGCACCACCCATCACCCTGCCCTGCCCGTCGATGTGCTTGGTGCCGGAGTAGACGATCACGTCGGCGCCGAGGTCCCCGCAGCGCTGCAGCAGGGGAGTGGCAAAGACGTTGTCCGCCACCACGGTGGCCCCGGCCGCATGCGCCAGTTCACTGACGGCTGCGATGTCCACGATCTCCTGCATGGGGTTCGACGGGGACTCGAAGAAGACGGCGGTGGTGGGCTTGGACAGGGCTTCGCGCCACTGGTCCAGGTCCGGCCCGTCCACGAAGACCGTTTCCACGCCCCAACGGGGCAGGATCTCATTCAGGATCACAAAGCACGAACCGAACAGTGACCGGGCGGCCACCACCCGGTCACCGGCAGCCAGCAGGGCACCCAGCGCGGTGAACACGGCGGACATGCCCGACGCCGTCGCGAAGCATGCTTCGGCGCCTTCCAGCAGCCTGAGCCGTTCCTGGAAGGTGGCCACGGACGGGTTGCCGTAGCGGGAGTAGACAAAGCGCTCGTCCTCGCCGGTGAAGGCGCGTTCAGCTGCCGCGGCTGATTCGTAGACGAACCCGGAGTTCAGGAAGATGGCCTCGGATGTTTCCTGGAAGTTGGAGCGGTCCAGGCCTCCGCGGACTGCCTGGGTGTCGGGGTTCCAGCCGGGGGCGTCTGGGTTGAAGGCCACTTAGTTCTTTCCGAGGTTGGTGGGGAGGCCGCGGTTCTTCCAGCCATTGACGGTCCGCTCGCCGTAGCGGTCGGGCTCGCCTTCGAAGCCCTCCAGCACGCTGTACGCGGTGAAGCCGGCCTGGGTGGCGGCAGTTGCGGCCGCGATGGACCGCTGGCCGGAACGGCACAGGAACAGCAGTTCCGCGTGGGGATCCTCCGGCGCCTGCTCCTGCAGGTCCTTGACGAAGTCGGGGTTGGGGATACCGCCGGGAAAGGTCCACTGGATGAACAGGGGATCGTTGTCCGTGGCTTTGGTGTCCGGGATGCCGATGTGGGCCCATTCGCCCTCGGTGCGGACGTCCACCAGGATGGCGCCCTGCTCCAGCTTGGCCCAGGCTTCCTGCGGCGTCAGGTCTCCGGCGTAGCTCATGCGTGACCCTCGCCGTCGAACTCGCCCTCAAATTCGGCATCATGCTGGTCCACGGCGGTCGCCACGGCGGCATCAGCTGAGGCGATGGCGGCCGGAAGGACGATTGCCTGCGCAACGATGACGGTGGTGCCGTTGAAGGTTGCCGCCGGGCTGCCGTGCAGGACATAGCCGTCGGCGAGTGCAGCGGAGATCCGCTCACAGAATTCACGGTTGTCCGCGCCGGTAATCAGGCGGTAGGACAGTTTTTCGTCAGGGGCGGGTGCGTCGGACACGACGGATCTCCTTCTTTCACGCTTGCAGCTCGAATCGGTCGATATGCCGAGTATTCACCTGAGGCACCCCGCCGCGAAAGGGAGGGTTGCCGACCGGCAAGTCAGGGCTTTGCACCGGTACTCATTACTCCCCAAAAACGTAACACCTGCCGCGCCCCGCCGCATCGCCGCCGTCGTCATGTTCCGTAATTGAGCCGTCCGCGACACGGCACGGGTAATGCCCGCGGGCCGATAAAGTTCTTACCGGGGGGCGCCGCCCCGTATCCAGAGCAATGAGTACCGGGGGGTCCTTGTCAGCATGCGGGCACACGTATCGCACCACCACGCCGCCATCCGGCGGAACCGTCCGCGTTCCATCGCAGCCTTTTTCGCCGCGGCCATCATCGCCCTCCTGGCCCTGGTGGTCCCGGCCGGACCGGCGCACGCCGCGCCTGCTGCACCGGACAAGGGCAAGCCCTGGCTGGGGGCGGTCCTCGAGTGGGGTGAGGATACGGCTGCGGGCTTCAGTGACCGGCTGGGCGCCAGCCCTGCCGTCTTCGGCCATGACATCACCATTCCCTACCGCGAATCGGAGCGGAACGACATGGACGGCTTCCTGCAGCAGACTGCTGCCAAAGGCGCCCACGCCCTGCTCACGGTGAAGCCGTCGGTGCCCCTGGACCAGCTCGGCACGGCCGAGGCGGAAGCGTTCGCAGCACAAGTGCGCGACCTGGCGTCGGGGTTCAAAGGCCAACTGCTGGTCCGGTTCGCCCCCGATATGAATACCGGCTGGGTGGCATGGGGCCAGCAGCCGGCCACGTACCGGCAGGCCTTCCAGGCCGTGGCGGCAGCCTTCAAGAAGTACGACGGCGGCCGGGCCGCCATGGTGTGGGCGCCCTACCTGGGCAAGGACTACCCCTTTGAACGGAACCGGAATGCCCCGGAGCCGGGAAGCGAGGGGTTCTCCCTCCTGGATACGAATGGGGACGGGGCCTGGAACGGAAGCGACAGCGCCTATGCTCCCTATTACCCCGGCGATGACGCCGTGGACTGGGTGGGCCTGACCGCCTATCACGACGACACTTCCGGCGGGGCCGCCGTCAACACCACGCCGCGTCCCGGTGAACTCCAGGAGATGCTGACGGCATCCGGCAGCGAAAACTTCTACGGCACCTACGCCGAGGGACGCAAAAAGCCATTCCTCCTCCAGACCTCGGCCTTCTACAGCCCTGCGTCCGGTGGGGCACCCGAGGCGGACATCAAGACGGGCTGGTGGGACCAGGTGGTGGCCACTGCCACGTCACCCGCTTTCGCCGGGACGGCCGCCGTGGTGTGGGACGAACGGACCAGCACGCGGGATACCGGCGTGGCAAGCATCAGCTGGCTGCTCACGGGAAGCCCGGATATTGCCAAGGCCGCCCTGGACAGGCTGAAGGCATCGCCGATGGTCACCGGACCTGTCACGGATGTGGCGTCCACAGGCACCTTCGTGCGGGCCAACACGCTTTCCGGCGCCGCCCCCTGGACCGTTGGTGCCGCCATGATCATCCTCCTGGTGGCCCTGTGGCAGGTTCCCCGCCGGATCAACACCGCCACGTCCTGGAGCTACCAGGACCCTTCCACCAGGGATTCGCGGGTGGACCTGCTGCGCGGACTGGCCATTGTCTTTGTGGTGGTCAATCACCTGGGCATGGCCTCACTGTTCCAGCTGCTCACCCAGGAGGCGGTGGGCTTCGTGTCAGGCGCGGAGCTCTTCGTGCTGTTCTCCGGCCTGGTGGTCGGCATGGTGTACGGGCCCAAAGCCAAGCAGGACTTCGGCCGGGTGGTGGACCTGACATCCCGCCGTGCCGGGAAGCTGTACGTGACTGCGCTGGCCGTGCTGATCGGCGTCTTCCTTCTTTCCCTGCTCCCGTTCTTCCACACCGAGGCCCTGACCACGTTCGTGGACCAGGGGACCGGCGGGGCGGGACACGGTGGTGCCGGCCGGACCTACGACCTCTATGCCGGCATGTCATCGCTGTTCCAGTTCCCCGTGCCGCCGCAGGTGCTGCCGGCCATCGTGCTGCTGCAGTTCGGTCCCTGGCAGTTCAACGTCATGGGCCTGTACGTGGTGCTCCTGCTGGCCAGCCCGCTGATCCTTGCGGCGCTGAACCGCGGCAAGGCCGTCTGGGTCTTGCTGGCGACGCTCGCCGTGTACGCCGTGGGCGCCGTGACCCGGTTCAGGATCCTGCCCTCCCAGTTTGAGGACTCGTTCCCCCTGCTGGTCTGGCAGGTGCTTTTTGTGCTCGGGCTGGTGGTTGGCTACTACCGCCGCAGCATCGTTGCCTGGTTGTCGGCCCATACCTGGGTGGTGGCGGCCTGCACTGTGGCAGCGTTTGCGCTGGCCTTCCTGTCCTGGGGCAATCCGTATCTGGCCAACAACTACGACGTCCGCCTGGCGCTCATGCCGGACGCCTCCTACCGGACCATGTATGACGCACTCTTCGGCCGGACCTACGTGGCGCCCGGCCGCCTGTTCAACGTCCTGGTCCTGGTGGTGGCCGCCTATGCGTTCCTCAGCGCTTACTGGAAACCGGTGGAGCGGGCCCTGGGCTGGTTCCTGATTCCGCTGGGCCGCGCCACGCTCTATGTGTTCATCATGCATGTGGTGCTGATCGCCGTCGTCACAAACATCCCGGCGCTCCAGCAGCAGAGCATTTTCCTCAACACCGCTGCCTACGCCGTGGTCCTGGGCCTGTTGTGGGTGATGGTCCGCACCAGGTTCCTTTTCCGGATCATCCCCACCTAGGGATCTCCCAGGCGCGGACTCCGGTTGCCGGTGGGGGCGTCCGGACATGAAATGCTGCGGCACAAAAGTGCCGCAGCATGTCATCGTTCGCCGCTGGTTGTCCTGGGGTCCGTTTGGAAGCCCGTAAACAGCCTAGACGAGTCGCGGGTAGCTGCTGAGGATGTAGTCCGCAGCAGCAGGCCCTCTCATGCGCAGGCCGTTGTGGCGGGCCGAGACTTTGTGTTTCATGGCAGCCCAGAAACTGGACTCGGTGCCGGTGGGCTGTTCGTTAACGAAGCACCAGCTGGTGTACAGCCCGTAGAGGCGGTCGCGGTCCAGGTTGGTGTCGGAGGCGTGGTCTGCGTAGGTGGCTTCGTGGAGGAAAAGATCAAACTGCGAATTGGCCATGAGGCGTCCCTTCGCTCGGTGCCGTGGTGCCGCCGGTAGGCTCCAGCGGCGAACCTCGATGCCCTGCACAAGGTGGCAAAGGATTATGTAGTCGCTTTCCTGAGAGGTCCCGAAAAGCTGAAGAGTTCATCTTGTCTACGATGTAGACTTTACCTGTAGACCAGATATGAGGCAACCGTCCCAGTTACTTCGGGACGAGGGCCGCCAGTGAGGACTTATTGATGACTTCTGCCAACAGTTCCCAGCCAGGGCAGGCCAAAACGAGGCTGAGCAGGGACATTGTGCTGGCCAAGGCCTTGGAACTGGTTGATGCCGAAGGACTGGATGCACTGACCATGCGCCGCCTGGGGCAGGAGCTTGGCCGGGACCCGATGAGCCTGTACCGCTACGCCGAGAACCGCGCCGCGCTGCTGGACGGGGTTTCTGAGCTGGTGCTCAACCAGCTTCCGATTCATCCGGAGGACCCGGACTGGAAAGCGCAGCTGCGGAGCATCGCCCACAACCTGCGGACGCTTGCCCTGCAGCATCCCAATGTGGTTCCCCTGTTGGTGACGCGGCCCCTTTCCACGCCTCTGGGCCTGCGCCCCCTGGGCACGCTGCGGCCCCTGGAACAGATCCTGTCCCTGCTGGGCGCGGCGGGATTCTCGCCGGCCGATGCGCTCCACGTCTACCGCGCCTACTACGGCTTCCTCTACGGGCACATCCTGAACGAACTGCAGGAGTATGTCGTGGATCCGGAAGAGAACGAGGCGCTGTTGCGCCTGGGGCTCCACCGCCTGCCGGCCAAGGAGTTCCCCAGGCTGCGTGCCCTTGCTCCCGCCCTGTCTGAGTACGACGGCGAGGCGGAGCTTGACCAGGGACTTGGCATCCTGCTGTCCGGGCTGGAAGCACAGATGTCACGGCAGGCTGCAGGGCCCGCCGCCTGACGCTCCGTGGCCTTGTGGAGGCCGGATTACCCGGGTGGCGCTATTCGAAGGATGCCCGGCGCCGGTCCTGCAGGCGGGTGTTCCAGATGTCCGGCCGGTTTACGCGGAACCGGCGTCCGGTCAGGGCTTTGGCGTTCAGCCGGACGTAGTGGGCTTTTTCGCCCGGCTGCCACGGTTCCAGGCCGAGTGCATCCACTGCATCCTTCACTCCCTGGTCCTCGATGATCTCCGTTTCGCCGCGCACCACTACGCTCCAGGCTTGTTCCGAGGCGGGGTCGTAGCCGTCTATCTCCAGTGCTGCCGGCCGTTCCATCCGGGCGCCCCAAAGCTTTGAACCGGGTGCGGTGCGGAAGACGATGCTGCGCAGGTGCACAGCGTAGTTCACGGGGAAGATCTCGGGATGTTCGTCCACCACGATGGCCAGCCTGCCCACCGCGTCATTGTCGAGGAGTTCCCAGCAGTCGTCGAAGGACAGGTTTTCAATCGGCAGGTTTCGCGAGTCCATGGTCCACACCTTACGGGTGATGCGGGAGTGGGAAAAGGGATTGCGCCGCTTGTTGCGGCCTAGTGGATGCCGGCGAAAAGTCCGCTCAACTCGGCGGTCAGTTCCTTCTGGACCGACGGGGTGCCGATTTCCTTGCCGTCGATCCGGTTCACGGGCGCCAGCAGGCGGACACTGGAGATCAGCCAGACCGCATCCGCGTCCATGAGGTCCCTGGGCTCCAGCGGACCATAGCCCAGTTCCCAGCCCGCCGCCTTGGCGGCTGCGAAGAGGGCACCCTGGGAGGTCCCGGCCAGGATGCCGCTGTCCAGCTGGGGAGTGATGAGGCGCTTCACTGTTGTGCCGTCGTCGGACTGCTCCACATGCGCAAGCAGCACCGTGGACGTGGGGCCCTCCAGCACGCGGCCGTCGGAGGACAGGAAGATGACGTCGTCGGCGCCTTGTTTGTGGGCATGGCGCAACGCTGCCATGTTGACGGCGTAGGAAAGGGTCTTGGCGCCGAGGAGCAGCCAGGGTGCCCGTTCGGCCACGTCACTGTCGTAACCCCGGTCAAGGAGGATGACGTCGATGCCCGTTTCACGCTGCCTGCGGCCGGCAGCCCCGGCCGGCGCCGCCTGCACCCAGGCCGTGGGCGCCTCGCCTTCAACGCCGCGGGTGACCACCAGTTTGACCACCAGTTCATCGGCGGCCGGGTCAGCCGGCGGGTTCTCGGACCGGAACCGGTCCACCGCAGCGGCAATAACGCGCCGCCACGCGTCCTGGTCCGGGATGGCCAGGTCCAGCGCCGCGGCGGAGCCCGCAAGCCGGTCCAGGTGCGCCTGCATCTTCCGTACCGTTCCACCCACGGCCAGCATGGTTTCGAAGACGCCGTCGCCCCGCGTGACCCCCAGATCCGTGACCAGCAACTGGGGTTTGGCGGCATCGGCCACCCTGCCGTCGGGGAAAGCAGGATCGAGGAAGGCGAGAACCACGGGTGCTGGAGAGGTCATGGCACCAGCTTAGTGCTGGACCGCGGATAAGCTGGGCAGAGTGCACCGGCCGGAAGCCGTCCTCCGGAGCCCAATCTCCCCGGGGGTTTTAGACGTGTTGTGGCCTTTTTCGCTTGCCGGCACCGCGCCCACATGGGTGGTGGTGCTCCTGGGCTTCGCCGACCTGGCCATCAGGATCCTTGCGCTGGGCATCATCCCCGGCAACCGGCGCCCCACCACCGCCATGGCCTGGCTGCTGGGTATCTTCTTCATTCCGTTCGTGGGCATCGTCCTGTTCCTGCTGTTCGGCAATTTCCGCTTGTCCAGCCGCCGGCGGGCACAGCAGCAGCTGGTCAACGAGCGCGTCCAGGCGGGCATCACCGCACTCTCGGATGTGGAAAGTGACTACCCCGGCCCTGAGTGGGTGAAGTCCGCCGCTGAGCTCAACCGCACCCTGGGCTCGCTGCCCATGGTGGACGGAAACTCTGTTGACCTGATCCCTGGCTATCCGGATTCCATCCTGGAAATGACCAAGGCCGTGCGGAAGGCGAAAAAGTTCGTCAACGCCGAGTTCTACATCATGAGTTCGGACCACGTCACCAACGACCTGCTCACCGCCATGGAAGAGGCCGCCGAACGGGGAGTGGAGGTGCGGCTCCTGTTCGACCACATCGGAACGCTGCGCATCAAGGGGTACAGGAAGCTGCTCAACCGTCTCCGCGCTGGCAAGATCCAGTGGAAGCGCATGCTGCCGCTGCTGCCCATCCACGGCCAGTGGCGCCGCCCGGACCTGCGCAACCACCGCAAAATCCTGGTGGTGGACGGCGAAGTCGCCTTCACGGGCTCGCAGAACCTGATCGAACCCTCCTACAACAACCCGCGGCACCGCAAGGCAGGCCGCGAATGGGTGGAACTGATGGCGTGCCTGCGCGGCCCCATCGTGACCACCCTGAACGTCGTCTTCGCCACCGACTGGCTGACCGAGACCGACGAATCCCTGGAGCACCAGCTGCAGCTCCCGTCGAACCCCGAACCCGGCCACGTCACGGCCCAGGTGGTGCCCAGCGGCCCCGGCTTCATCACGGAGAACAACCTCCGGCTCTTCAACACACTCATCTATTCGGCCCAACACCGCATCTCCATTTGCAGCCCCTACTTTGTGCCGGACGATTCACTGCTCTACGCCATCACCACGGCGGCCCAGCGAGGCGTGGACGTGGAACTGTTCGTCTCGGAGAAGGGGGACCAGTTCCTGGTCCACCATGCCCAGCGGTCCTACTATGAGGCGCTCCTGGAAGCCGGGGTCCGGATCTACCTGTACAAGGCCCCGTTCGTGCTCCACGCCAAGCACTTCACCATCGACGATGAGGTAGCCGTCCTGGGGTCCAGCAACATGGACATGCGGTCCTTCTCTCTGAACCTGGAGGTGTCAGTGATGCTGCTGGGTGAGGACATCGTGAACAAGATGCGGGCGGTGGAGGATACCTACCGGGACATCTCCCATGAGCTCAAGCTGGCGGACTGGCTCAACCGGCCGCTCGCTGCCCGGTACGTGGACAACGTTGCCCGGCTGACGGCCACTGTTCAGTAACCCTGCCAACAGCGGCGGGCTCCGCACTTCGCTGGCCCAGCGAATCAGTCAGTCCGCACTGACCCGCTGCCCGTCGTCGTGCCCGGCGTGCTCAGGCCAGCCGCCCTTGCGGTAGGCAGGGGTTCCCAGGGCCAGCACGAGCACCGCCACGGTGCAGCTGCCAATCATGACGCTGACCATCGACAGGGAATTCCCGCCCAGGAGTCCAACCAGGGGGCTCACCAGTCCGGCGACCCCGGACTGCAGGGCTCCGATGACAGCCGCCGCCGTTCCCGCCATGTGGCCGTAGTTGTGCAGCGCGAGCACTGAGGCGTTGGCCGGGATCATGCCCTGGGCTGACAGGACCAGCCACAGGCCGGCCACCAGGCCCACCGCGCCGCCGGCACCCGTGGCCACCACGCCGAGCAGCACCAGGGCCAGGCTCAACTGGACCAGGAGGGCGGTGCGCAGGAGGCGGACGGGCGGGAACTTCCGGACCAGGGCGGCGTTGAGCTGGGCCGAAAGGACAAGCGCGGCGCCGTTCAGGGCGAACACGAGGGCGAACTGCTGGGCGGTGAGGCCGTACTCGTTTTGGAAGACGAAGGGCGAACCCACCACGTAACTCATGATCAGGGCCAGCCCCAGTCCGGGGATGACGGCCAGCGCCATGAAGTGCCTGTCCCGCAGCAGCACCCAGTAGGCGGCCGCCACGTGCCGCGGGTGGCCCGGGCTGCGGCTGTCCCCGGGCAGCGTTTCCGGCATGAACTTCCAGACAATTGCCACCAGGACCACCCCGATGAGCGCCAGTGCATAGAAGACAGCGCGCCAGTTCCAGAGCCCGGCGATGGCCTGGCCCACGGTGGGGGCCAGGAGCGGAGCCACACCGATGACCAGCATCAGCCGCGACAGCAGCCGGGCGGCGTCGGAGCCGACGAAGCGGTCGCGGATCACCGCGAGTGCCACCACGGCAGCGGCGGCGTTGAAGAAGCCCTGCAGCACGCGCAGCCCTGTCAGCGTTTCGATGTTCGGCGTCAGGGAACACAGCAGCGAGATGGCTACGTGCAGCGAGATGCCGATGAGCAGCGGAAGCCGCCGGCCGAACCGGTCCGAGAACGGACCGATCACCAGCTGGCCGATTCCGCCGCCCACCAGGGTTCCGGACAACGTCAGCTGGACAGCGGTCTGGGTGGTGTGGAGGTCGGCCTCGACGGCGGGCAGCGAGGGCAGGTACATGTCCGTGGTGAGGGCGGGGAGCGCGGCCAGGGCGCCAAGCATGAGAACGTACTTGACGCTGCGCGGTGCCTTGCTGTTCTGGGGAGGGGACGGTTCCGTCACGCGGCATACCTAACTTGTGTTGAAGCACCCAGGGATGGGTCCGCCGCCTGGCTTGGGCGGTTCAGCTAGGTCAGGGGCGTACCCCCGGGGGCGTCTTCCTAAACGGGCGTCCGCGGAGTGGATGCCCCAACGAGCCGATGCGTCAGTCGTCGGGGAAAGCGGCGCCCAAGGTGGAGAGGACCCCGTAGGCCTTGGTCCGGATTTCGTCGTATTCGTCGTCCGGAACGGAGTCCGAGGTGATGGCACCGCCGACGCCGAGCGAGAGTTCAGCCGTTCCGTCGCCGGCGGTGCTGATCACCAATGTCCTGATGGCGACGGCGAGGTCGGCCGCCGCGTTGAGTGAGAAGTAGCCGATGGCCCCCGAGTACAGCCCGCGCGGCCCTGCCTCCAGCTGGTCCAGGATGGCCATGGTGCTGATCTTGGGGGCGCCGGTCATGGAGCCTGCCGGGAAGCACGCAGCGACTGCCTCGGCCCGCGGTGCGCCCGGGAGGAGTCGGGCGTCAATGGTGCTGACCATCTGGTGGACGGTGGCATAGCTCTCGATCGCGCAGAGCCGGCTGACCGTCACGGAACCGGGCTCCGCGAAATGGCTGAGGTCGTTGCGCAGCAGGTCCACGATCATGATGTTCTCGGCCCTGTCCTTCAGGGACGTGGCCAGGTCCTCGCGCAACCGCTTGTCCTCCTGAGCGTCAGCAGCACGGCGCCGGGTTCCCTTGATCGGTTCGGCGCGCATGCCGCCGTCGGACGCGATCTTCAGGAACCGCTCGGGCGAGGTGCTGGCCACGGCAAGGTTTCCCAGCCGGAGGTAGCTGGCAAACGGGGCCGGGTTCCTCCGGCGCAGCGCCAGGTAGGTGGTCCATGGATCCACCGACGTTGCCTGCACGCTGGCTTCGAGCGTGGTGGTCAGGCAAACCTCATACGTGTTTCCCTGGGTGATTTGGTGCTGGGCGGCGGTGATCTTCTCCCGGTACCGCGCACCCGTGTCCCGGCTGCGGAAGGACGGGGCTGTGGAAGGCGCGACGCCGGTGCTGCCGCCGGCTTGCGCTGCCGGGCCATCCGACGGCGGCCGTGCCCCGCTGTTGGCGGCTTCCACTGCTGCCCTGGCCTGCGCCAGCCACTCCACGGAGTCGGGGGCCTCCAGAGCCAGGAGCCAGGCGGCGCCTTCGGCATGGTCCAGGACCACGGCCCGGCCGGCGAAGATCAGGGCAGCGTCCGGGGTGGGCGCGGACAGGTCGCTCCCGCCCGTTTCGCGCTTCAGCTCGTAACCCAGGCAGCCGAGCCAGCCCAGGGTGAAATCACAGGGATAGCCGTCCGGGGTGCGTACGGCCCGGCGGCCCCAGACGGTGTCCAGCCAACGGAAGAAGGGGCCGGGGACCTTGGCAGTGGAGGAGCCCGTGCTGATCAGGCTCACCCCCGAACGGTGCTTCACGAACTGTCCGAAGGTGCCGGCGTCGTCCGCCATGATGCTGAACCTGCTGCGCTCCGCAGCAGTCCGGGCCGCCGGGTCTTCGCTGTTTTCTCCACGGCCGGCCTGTCCGGTGCCGCCCAGGGCGGTGTCAGCGTTGGAGGAATCCAGCCAAACGGCATTGGCCGACCGTCCGTACAGCGACTGGAACAGTGCCGGTGCGTCCGGGAGGGCGTCAAGTCGCTCGGCATGGAGCCGCAGGCCGCGGCGTGTGGACAGTTCCGGGGCCAAGGCAGGCGCCAGGGCCGGCAGGCAGGGGAGGAGCTTCAGGAGGTCCGCCGGAGCTGACCCGTCAGCGAGGTTCTGGACGCGAAGGTCTGCGTGGGCGGGGACGTCGTCCCGGCCCAGCCACTCTTCTTCCTGGGCGGCCCACTGGTCCCAGTACGGCTCGTAGGTTTCACCGTCGCGGCCCAAAGCCCGGGTCCGGCGGACGTCGTCCGGAGACTCGGCCCAGATGACGGCGCCAAGCATGGGCCGGGCAGCCTCCGCGGCGGCCCCCACTCCCTCCACGATGACGATCTCCGCGGGCAGCGTGACCCGGGAGTCGCCGTCGTAATGGTTCTCCCAGTCCCAGCTGGTCCAGGTGGCGGCCTCGCCACGGCTCAGCGGCGCGAGGACCGTGCTGACATAGCGTTCCACGCCTGCCGCCAGCCCATCCCACCCCGGGTAGATGTCCTCAAGGTGGAACAGGGACACCTTGTGATGGGCGCGGAGCCGGGCCGCGAGTTCGACGGCGAGGGTGGTCTTCCCTGCGCCGGAGCGCCCGTCGACGGCGATGATGACGGGGGCTGGGCTCATGGACTAGAGCGTACCGTTTTCCGTTGGCCGCTTTCATCCATGAATGACGCGCTGCCGTGAGGCGTGACGGCCGCTGCTGAGGTGGCCGCCCAGGAACCCGCTCACCAGCAGCAGGACGGCCCCCGTCCGCGCCAGCCGCACACCCCGCCGGTGGTTGCCGCGGGACCGGGCCCGCCAGGAGGCGACGAACACCAGGGTGGCTGCCGCGTTGGCGGCGGCGTGCACAATCCCGACGCGCTTCAGGGCGCGGTCCTTGCCGGACCAGGTTGCCCAGCCGGACAGGGCGGTGGGAACGGCGGTGATGACGCCGAGGGCCACCAGCCGCTGGGCGGAGCGGCGGGACGCCTGGTCATCAAAGAAATCCAGGAACACCGCCGACCACCAGGCGCCAAAGGGGGCGTCGGTAAGGATGGTGTGCAGCGGAATCCCCGTGGTGTCGCCGCGGACCAGGCGGGCGATGTTGGGCTGCGCCATGAGGCGGGACGCCAGCGGTTCTGCGGCCCTGACGGCAACGTCCAGGGGTTTTGCTTCCTCAAGGGTGCCAAGGAGCCGTGTGTACCTGCCGGTGCTGGGTGCGGCGTGCATGCAGCACAAAATACTCCAGGCGCTGCCGGATTGCACCATGTTTTCCTGCGCCGTTATTGCGCCTGGAAGCTGCTAGTGCGGCTGAAGCTGCGTGTTCTGCAGGACCGCTGCCTTGATGTGCCGGACCAGGCCCGGCAGCGCCGTGTGGATCTGGTGCCAGACGGCGTCGAAATCCGCATGCCCGCCGTACCAGGGGTCCTCGATGCCCTGCTCCAGCCGGTCCCTCCCGGCCATGGCGGGATCGAAGCTGCGGAGCATCCGGATCTTGTCCACGGACTCCTGGTCCGGTGCGGCTTCGCTGAGCCAGGCGTAGTGGTCAATGTCCAGGGCCAGGATCAGGTCGCGCTCGCGGAACCACTCCGGCGCCCACTCCCGGGCCACGTGGCGTTCCGATGCCAGTTGCGTCACTGCGAGGCGGCGTGCGGCGCGGGGATCGATGGGCCGGCCGGCCTCGTATCCGGTGGTGCCTGCGGAATCCACCTCCACCAGCCCCTCCAGGCCCTCGCGTTCGAGCGCTGCCTGGAGCATGAGCTCGGCCATGGGGGACCGGCAGATGTTACCCGTGCAGACAGTGATGACGCGGTATGCGCTCGACGTTGAGGTCATGGAACTAAGCATGCGCGCTTCCCATCACCTTTGGCTAGCCGCCTGTTCACAAAGATTTACGGGCTTGTAAAGAAGCATTACTGGGCGTGAAAAGGGTACCTACACATTGGCGTAAAGCGCCGTCGCGAACCAGTCCCGTCAGTGGATCAGGGCCAGCAGGATGCCCACCCCCACGAACAGGGCGCCGAACACCCTGCTGAGGACCAGCTGGCCCCGTTCCGTGCTGGTGAAGCGCTGGAATGACCTGGCGGCGGCGGCAAAGAAGAACCACATCACCAAAATATCGATGACCACAATGGTGGCCGTCAGCACCGCGTACTGGGTGAACAAAGGCTGTTCCGGCCGGATGAACTGGGGGGTGAAGGCCAGGAAGAACACGATGGCCTTCGGGTTCAGCAGGTTGACCCAAAAGCCGCGCCTGAAGATGGACCAGGCGGGTTCGTTCCGGAGGGCAGCGGCCTGCTCCTGTGCCATCGTGGGCTTGCTGAGGAACTGGCGGATGCCCAGGTACACCAGGTAGGCCGCGCCCGCGTAGCGGATCACGTTGAAGGCAAGGGGAGAGCTGGCCACCAGCACGCCAACGCCGAGGGCGACAATCAGGACATGCACGACCAGCGCCGCCTGCTGGCCCAGAATTCCCCAAATGGACCGGCGGAACCCCGCATTCAGCGAGTTGCTCATGGTGTTGATGGCCCCGGCGCCCGGGGTGAAGCTGATCAGGGCGCCGGCACCCGCAAGGGCCAGCCACAGGGAAAATTGCACTACACAATCTTACGGGGGCAAAGGCCTGTCTTTCCGTCAGCCGCAGGGGCCGGCGGGCCAGGGCTGGGGCAATGCAACCTAGGCCCGCGCGATGACCTCACCGTTCGGGATCAGGAACCAGCCGTCGTCCGTGGAGCCCCAGCGGTGCCAGCCCGCTGAGATCCGGGCGAGGTCGGCCGCGTTGGCGAATCCGTACTCCAGCGCCTGCTCGGCGAAGGCGGAATGGAGCACCCGCTCACCCCAGACGCGTGCCTGCCAGCGGCGCTGCTGCGCCGTGGCGTAAAGCCAGTTGCTGCTGGTGGGGGCGACGTCGGTGAATCCCGCAGACTGGGCCCAGCTGACCAGCCGCCGCCCGGCGTCGGGCTCTGCTCCATTGCGCCGGGCAATCCGCTGGTAAAGGTCCATCCACTCGTCCAGTTCCGGGATCTCCGGGTACCAGCTCATGCCGTGGAAGTCTGCGTCCCGGACGGCCACGATGCCGCCGGGTTTGGCGACGCGGCGCATCTCGCGCAATGCCTCGACGGGGTCTGTGAGGTGCTGGAGCACCTGGTGGGCGTGGACGACGTCGAACGTTTCGTCGGCGAAGTCCACGTCGTAGATGTTGCCTGCCACAAATTCGATGTTGGGCACTTCCCGCTCGACGGCGAGGGCCTGGGCCTGTGCCACGATGTCCGGCGAACGGTCCAGGCCGGTGACTTTGCCGGGGTTGACCAGGGCTGCGAAGTCGCAGGTGATGGTGCCCGGCCCACACCCGACGTCGAGCAGGGTGGATCCCGGTGTGAGGTGGGGGAGGACGAACGCGGCCGAATTTTCGGCAGTCCTGGCGGCGTGGGCGCGGACTACGGACTCGTGGTGGCCATGCGTGTAGACGTCGTCTTCAGGCTGCTGGTCGCTCATAACCAAACGCTACCCCTTGGGAGCGGAGGCTACCCGGATTCTGTCCTTGCCGCCACGGTGGCATCGATCATCGCCGTCATGAAGCGGGTGACGGTATCCAGTTCCTCTTCAGTAAACCCGGCCATGGCACTGCCCATGCGCTGCGCCAGCGGGGCGAAGATGGCGCCGCCCTCCTGGAAGGCCTTGGGGGTCATCTTCAGCTGGACCTGCCGCCGGTCCGTGCTGTGCCGCTCCCTGACCACGTGCCCGGAGTTGTCCAGCCGGTCGATCAGTGCCGTGGTGGCGGGGGAGCTCAGGTTGAGTTCCTTCCGCAGCAGCCCGGGCGTGACCACGTTGCCCCTGGCGGTGTGGCGCATGATCACGGCGAGTGCGTTCATGTCCGTACGGTGCATGTCCTTGCGGTCCCCGGCGGCATCCACGTACCGGTTCGCCTCGATGGTGAACTCCTGCAGGATCCGGAGCAGCGGGTGGCCGAACTGCGGGCCCGCCTGTTCGAAGGGGGATGGCTGGGGGGCGTCTGTTTCTGCCATCTCCACCTCCCTTGTCTTTGCTCCCGGCCCATTTCCTGCGCCGGCGTCCTGACGGATATTACTCCAGCGGCGGGCATCGACGGCTGCCGCCGCTGCAAAGTGGGGGCCAATCACCAAAAAAGCTTGACTGGCACTTATCTCTGTTATGGAGATAATCTATGCTGGAACAAATACTACTCCCCACGCTCACCATGGAAGGCATCATGAAACGCACAAAAGTTGGCAGGGAACGCGTTCCGTTCTGGCTGCGCTGGCTGGTCCCCGTTGTCCTGGTGCTGACGTGGCTGGGACTGGCCGGGGTCGGCGGACCCACCTTCGGCCGCCTGGAGGAGGTCTCCTCCAACGACCAGGCATCCTTCCTGCCCGCCAGCGCCGAGGCCACGGAGGCGCAGGACTGGCAGGCGAAGTTCCGCGACTCCGATGAGGTTCCCGGCATCATCGTCATCGAGCAGGACGGGGCCTTCACGCCCCAGCAGCTCGGGGAGCTGGCCACCCTGAAGACCGGCCTGGAGAACCTCAAGCTGGGCAGCACTGTCATTGGCCCAATTCCGTCCAAGGATGCCAAGGCCGTCCAGTTCGTGGTTCCCATTGGGTCCTCGGACGAAATCAAGGATGCCGTCAAGGAACTCCGCAGTACGGTGGAAGAGGCGGCGCCGGACGGTGCCCGGACCTTCGTGACCGGTCCGGCCGGCCTCGCGGCAGACCTGACGGCGGCCTTCGGCGGCATTGACGGCATTCTCCTGCTCGTGGCCCTCTCCGCCGTGTTTGTGATCCTCCTGATCGTCTACCGGTCCCTGCTGCTGCCCATCATGGTTCTGCTGACATCCGTGTTTGCCCTGTGTGCGGCCATCCTGCTGGTCTTCGGCATGGCGAGGGCGGGCTGGATCCAGCTCAACGGACAAAGCCAGGGCATCCTCTCCATCCTGGTGATCGGTGCCGCCACCGACTACGCCCTGCTCTTCGTGGCCCGCTTCCGCGAGGCCCTTACCCACACCACCAACCGCACGGCCGCCGTCCTGACCGCCTGGAAGGCGTCCTTCGAGCCCATCCTGGCTTCCGGCGCCACCGTAATCATCGCGCTCCTGTGCCTGCTCTTCTCCGACCTGAACTCCAACAAGGCCCTGGGCCCGGTGGCCGCCGCAGGCATCCTCTGCGCTCTGTTCGCCGCACTGACCCTGCTGCCCGCCCTGATGGCACTGCTCGGCCGCGCCGCGTTCTGGCCGTTCCGCCCCAAGCTCCTCCCCGCAGACCAGCGTGAACCCGAACTGGTCACCGGACTGGAGGGCCAGAAGGGCCTGTGGCGGGCCACCGGGTCGCTCGTTTCGCGGCGACCCAGGACCGTCTGGGTCGCCTCGGTCCTCCTGCTCCTCGTGGCCGCGGGCGGACTGTTCCAGCTGAAAGCCAACGGCGTGCCGCAGACGGACGTCATCCTCACCGCGTCCAACGCTGTGGACGGCCAGGACGCGTTGGCGCGCCACTTCGACGCCGGCAGCGGCAGCCCCGCCGTCGTGGTTGCCGACCAGGGCAAAGCCGCGGAGGTGCTGGACAAGGTGAAAGCCGACGACGGCGTGGGCGAGGCTTACCTGCTGGGCCGCGGCAGCGTGCCCGTCACCGGAGCCCCGGGCGCTCCCACCGCACCGGACGTCCGGGACGGGAAGGTCCTCATCAACGCCACGCTGAAGAACGCCGCGGACTCGCTGGAGGCGGAGGAGACCATCAAGGCCCTGCGCACCGAGGTGAAGGCCGTTGATCCCGGCGCCCTGGTGGGTGGCGTGACAGCCACGGCGCTGGACACCAGCACCACCGCCCAGCATGACCTGGTGGTCATCATCCCGGTGGTCCTGGTGGTGATCCTCTTCATCCTGATGCTGCTGCTGCGCTCCATTGTGGCCCCGGTCCTGCTGGTGCTCTCCGTGGTGGTGTCCTACGCGGCCGCGCTGGGAGTGTCGGCCTTCGTGTTCAACAACCTCTTCGGTTTCCCGGGAGCCGACGCCACCGTTCCGCTGTTCGGCTTCGTCTTCCTGGTGGCCCTGGGCGTGGACTACAACATCTTCCTGATGAGCCGCGTCCGCGAGGAATCGCTCAAGCACGGCACCCGGCCCGGCATCCTGCGCGGCCTGGTGGTGACCGGCGGCGTCATTACCTCGGCCGGCGTGGTGCTGGCCGCGACGTTCGCCGCCCTTGGCGTCATCCCCATCATGTTCCTGGTGCAGCTGGCCTTCATCGTGGCATTCGGCGTCCTGCTCGATACCGTGCTGGTGCGCTCGCTGCTGGTGCCGGCCCTGGCCTACGACATCGGGCCGAAGATCTGGTGGCCCAGCAAGCTGGGGCGGACCGATGGCCGGGACGCCGTGCAGCCGCGGGAGCCCGGCGTCGAGCCCCGGGAAGAGGTTCCCACCCGCTAGCCCCTGCGCTCCGCCCGGATTAACGCTGCTGCCGCCACCATTCCACGGTGGCGGCAGCAGCCGTTTCCAGCGGCGTGTGGCTGACTCCAAGCGCGGCCTCGGAAGCTGCGGAGTCCATGACGAAGGGCCGCTCAAACTGGTACAGCATCTCCGCCAGCTCGCGGGCGCCGGCTGAAACGAGCGCCGCCGCCCGGAGTGTCCAGCCGGGAAGGACGCGCACCTTCGGGGCGGGCCGTCCCGCCGCCGCAGCGAAGGCCGCAGCAAGTTCCTTCTGCGTGCGCGCCGGCCCCGTCGGGGCATGCCACACGGCGTTCCAGGCGGACGGTTGGTCAGCGGCCGCGATCATGGCACCGGCCAGGTCGGGTACGTAGGTGAACGAGTGCGGCTGGCTGGCGCTTCCGATCACGCTGACGTTCTTTCCTGCAAGGACCGGCGCCACCATGCGCTCGCCGGCGTGCGCCATCCGGACGCGCGGCCCAAAGAAGTCGCCGGCCACCACGCTTACCGTGGGCGTGGCTGAGGCCTCGCGGGCCTGCAGCAGGTCCGTCCGCACACCGCGCTTGCCCCCGGTGGCCCGACGCGGGCCGGCCTCGGTGATCACGCGGTCCGGCTCGCTGTAGGAGTAGAGGCTTTCAGGGAAGACGACGACGGCGCCCACCTCCTGCGCGGCGCTGAGCACTGCCTGCTCGGCGGCAGGCAGCTCCGCCCGCCACGCCGCCGCCGTGTACGCCGATCCGTGGATGCAATGGAAGACGGCTTTGGCGCCGGCAAAGGCAGTGCGCAGAACCGCCGGGTCCTTGGCATCCCCGCTGATGCGCTCGATGAGCGGGTGGTCCGGTCCGCTGCCCGACCGGGTCAGGACGCGCACCTGCCGTCCCCGGTCCGCCAATTGTTCCGCTACCGTCCAGCCCACGGGTCCCGCCCCGGTCACAGCACATACGTCAGGCACTTCTGTCTCCCTTTCAGTAAATGAGAGCAGTGCTCTCGAAGACAAGAATGCGCGTCCAGGATCGCAAAGTCAAGAGCAGTGCTCTCTTTAGCTCCCCGCGCTCTCGCTTGTGGCATGCTGAAGTCATGGATGATGCCCGCGGAACAACCGCCCACCAGCCCCGGCCCCTGACGCCCCGGCAGCGCGCGCGGTCGCAGACCGTGGCGGACATTGTCCGGCTGGGCAGGCAGCACCTGGCCACCGACGGTGCGGCGGCCCTCTCCCTGCGGGCCGTGGCAAGGGATCTGGGAGTGGTGTCCTCCGCCGTTTACCGCTACGTGGAGAGCCGGGACGAACTGCTTACGCTGCTGCTTATCGATGCCTTCGGCGAACTGGGGGATGAGGTGGACGCGGCCGTTGCGGCGGCGCCGGAGGGCGATCATCTTGGCCGGTTCCTGGCCCTGGGTGGAGCCGTCAGGACGTGGGCGCTGCGCGAGCCTGCCAGCTATGCGCTCTTGTTCGGCAGCCCGGTTCCCGGCTACAACGCCCCGGCCGAGCGCACGACGGCCCCCGGCACGCGCGTCATCGTCAGCCTCATCGGCATCCTGGACGCCGCCTCCCGGGCGGGGCAGTTGGCGGTTGCGGGACCATTCCCGCAGCTTCCGCCTACCCTGGCCGCCGACCTGGAGGCCATCCGCCGGGAATTCGGGCTGGCCATTCCGGACGAGCTGGTGGCGCGGGGCGTTTTGGTGTGGAGCTCCCTGTTTGGTGCCGTCAGCTTCGAAGTGTTCAACCAGTACGGGCCGGACACCTTCCGGGCACCGCATGAACTCTTCGACCATCACCTCGCCGTCCTGGCAGGGACCGCGGGGCTGCCGGTGCAGCCCTCCTGACGGGGGCGGTTCAAGGCCTGTTGGTGCGCCCGCCCCGTCGATAGACTGCCAGTGCGCCCGGACGGACGCGGAGCCTCAAAGGAGAGATGCACCATGACTGAGAATCCTGAAGTTGCAGCCGAGGAGCCCCGCAAGGGCGGCAGTGCACCCGGTCTGGAGGGGGAAGGCGGCCAGTACGTGGACGGGGACTATGGCGACGCCGGCACCCTCAACGAGCCCGACCGTGACGTTTCGGATGGCGAATACGAGGAAGGCGACTACGGCGACGCCGGCACCACCGGAGGCGCCCGGACGGAGCGTGCCGTCCGCGAGGGCCTCACCGACGGCCAGGTCCAGGCGACCGATGAGGAGCGCGGACCGCTCCATGGGCGCCCCGACTCCAGCCGGTAGGCACCCGCAAGGGTCCCCTTACCCGACGGCGTCCGCCGCTACCAGGCCGTCCTCGTTGGTGGGTTGGGCGTCCTTGCTGCGGGCGCGGCTGATGGCTGCCACCGCAGCCAGGACCGTCACCAGGCTGCCATAGGCGTAGGTGGTGACCGGGAGGGACAGGATGGGGGCAAGCAGGCCTGCCAGCACTGCCGGAACGCCGAAGGCCGTGTAGGCCACGACGAAGAGCGAGGCAAAAGTCCCGGCGCGTTCATGATCCTCCACCAGCGGGCTGATGGACCGGATGACGCCCATGAAGGCAGTGCCGAAACCGGCGCCTGCCACCACCACAGCGGCCAGGAACAGGCCAAACGAATCCAGGCCGAGGGCCAGCAGCGACAGTGCGGTCCCCACGGCCAGCGCCGTGGTGCCGAAAATGGTGATGGTGCGGGCTCCAAAGCGGTGCAGGAAGGCCGCCGACGCGGCTCCTGTCCCCGCCAGGATGGTGATCACCATGCCCTGCCACAGATGCTCCCGGATGCCGAAAGTGGTGTGCACGATCGCGGCGCCAAGGGAGAGGTACAGCCCGCCCGTGGCCCAGCCGGCAAAAACGGCCGGGGCGCCGGTGAGGAATGCGCGGCGTGCGGCCGGCGGCAGGGTCAGGTGCGGCTTGAGTGAAGCCGCGGCCCCGGCCGTGCGGGGTGAGGTTTCCGGGCAGGCCCACACCAGTGCGGCGAACGCCACGTACAGGACCGAGAGCGAGACGAACACCAGCACGCGGGGCTCCGCGAGGAGGTCCAGCAGCAGGCCCGATGCCAGCGCGCCCAGGGCCAGGCCGCCCAAGGGTGCCACCGTGTTCCAGGCGGCGCTGGAGCCCGGGTCATCCTCCGGTTCCAGATCGGCGATGGCCGCGGAGAGCGTGGTGAGGAGGATGCCGCTGGCCACCCCCTGGAGGACGCGGGCCGCCAGCAGCATCGCCAGCGAATCGGCTGCCAGGAAGGTCACGACGCTGCCGGCGAGCAGGAGGAATGCCGCGCTGATGACCGGGCGGCGGCCGAGGTGGTCGGAGATGGAACCGAAGACCAGCAGGGCCGCCAGGAGGGCCACGGCGTAGACGGCGAAGATCCCGGTGGTGGCCACCGGCAGCAGGTGCAGCTGCTCCTGCAGGGTGGGGTAGAACGGGGACGGCGCGCTGGCTCCGGCCATCATGGCTGCCGTGGCGGCGGCAATGAGGACGAAACCCAGCCGCCGGTGCGACTCTCTGGGCCGGACTGCGGGTGGGTGCGTCACAACATGCCGCCTTCTGCATTGGGGGTGTGGTTGGTTCGAAAATAATCGAAACCTCAGACTACTGGCATGTCCGCGAAGGTTCAACTAAAGTCGAACCGTGGCTACCTCGGCGAACCTCACCCATCCCGAACGCGCGGACCTCCACTTGCCCAGTGTGCTCTTCGCCCTGAGCGATCCCGACCGGCTGGAAATCGCACGCCAGCTCCGTGCCGGCCCCCTCGACATGGCCGAATGCACCCTCGGCGATCCGGAGATGCCCAAGTCCACCAAGTCCCACCTGATGAAGGTGCTCCGCGAGGCAGGCATCATCCGGAACGAGGCCAACGGGCGCGGCCGCAGGCTGACCCTGCGCGCCGAGGACCTTGATGCCCGGTTCCCCGGATTGCTCGCCGCGGTCCTGGACGCGCCCGGCGCGGACTGACGCCTCCGCCCTGCCGGCGCGTGCCGCCGTCGTGCGCTGTTGTACGCCCTGAGCAAAGGTGAGCGTAGTTCACTCAACTTGTGTTGACATCCTTTGGCGGCTGAGTAGAGTTGAGTGCAGAACGCTCAACGCTTAGGGCGCCAACCAGTTTCCAAGGAAAGAAGGAAGCAACACATGTCACGTGCAGTAGGTATCGACCTCGGAACCACCAACTCCGTCGTCTCCGTTCTCGAAGGTGGCGAGCCCACCGTTATTGCCAACGCCGAGGGTGGCCGCACCACGCCGTCGGTCGTTGCATTCTCCAAGTCCGGCGAGGTCCTGGTTGGCGAGATCGCCAAGCGCCAGGCCGTCAACAACATCGAGCGCACCATCGCTTCGGTCAAGCGCCACATGGGCACCGACTGGAAGGTGGACATCGACTCCAAGAAGTACACCCCGCAGGAAATCTCCGCGCGTATCCTCATGAAGCTGAAGAACGACGCCGAGTCCTACCTGGGTGAAAAGGTCACCGACGCCGTCATCACCGTCCCGGCCTACTTCAACGACGCCGAGCGCCAGGCCACCAAGGAAGCCGGCGAGATCGCAGGCCTGAACGTCCTGCGCATCGTCAACGAGCCCACCGCCGCAGCACTCGCCTACGGCCTGGACAAGGGCAAGGAAGATGAACTCATCCTGGTCTTCGACCTCGGCGGCGGTACCTTCGACGTCTCCCTGCTGGAAGTCGGCAAGGACGAAGACAACTTCTCCACCATCCAGGTGCGCGCCACCGCCGGTGACAACCGGCTCGGCGGCGACGACTGGGACCAGCGGGTTGTCGACTACCTGCTGAACCAGCTCAAGGTAAAGGGCATCGACCTCTCCAAGGACAAGATCGCCCTGCAGCGCCTCCGCGAAGCAGCCGAGCAGGCCAAGAAGGAACTCTCCTCCTCGTCCAGCACCAACGTCTCCCTCCAGTACCTGTCCGTCACCCCCGACGGCCCGGTCCACCTGGACGAGCAGCTGACCCGCGCCAAGTTCCAGGACCTCACCAAGGACCTGCTGGAGCGCACCAAGAAGCCGTTCCACGACGTCATCAAGGAAGCCGGCATCAAGCTTTCCGACATCAACCACATCGTGCTGGTGGGCGGTTCAACCCGTATGCCCGCCGTGTCCGAGCTGGTGAAGGAACTGGCCGGCGGCAAGGAACCCAATAAGGGCGTCAACCCGGACGAGGTCGTGGCAGTCGGTGCAGCCCTGCAGGCCGGTGTGCTGAAGGGTGAGCGCAAGGACGTCCTCCTGATCGACGTCACCCCGCTGTCCCTCGGCATCGAGACCAAGGGTGGCGTGATGACGCACCTGATCGAGCGCAACACCGCCATCCCCACCAAGCGGTCCGAGACCTTCACCACGGCCGACGATAACCAGCCGTCCGTGGCCATCCAGGTCTTCCAGGGCGAGCGCGAGTTCACCCGGGACAACAAACCGCTGGGCACGTTCGAGCTGACCGGCATCGCTCCCGCACCGCGCGGCGTTCCCCAGGTTGAGGTCACGTTCGACATCGACGCCAACGGCATCGTCCACGTCTCCGCAAAGGACAAGGGCACCGGCAAGGAACAGTCCATGACCATCACCGGTGGCTCCAGCCTCTCCAAGGAAGACATCGACCGCATGGTCCGTGACGCCGAAGAGCACGCAGCCGAGGACAAGGCCCGCCGCGAGGCGACCGACACCCGCAACACGGCCGAGCAGCTGGCCTACTCCGTGGACAAGCTGATCGCCGACAACGCGGACAAGCTGCCCGAAGAGGTCAAGACCGAGGTCCAGGCCGACGTCGACGCCCTCAAGAAGGCCCTCGAAGGCACCGACGATGCCGCCGTGAAGACCGCGTTCGAGAAGCTGCAGGCTTCCCAGACCAAGCTCGGCGAGGCCATCTACTCCCAGGCCGGTTCCCCGGACGGTGCAGCCGCTCCCGGCGCTGAGGGTGCCGCCGGAGCTTCGGCAGGTTCCTCCGACGAAGACATCGTCGACGCCGAGATCATCGACGAAGACGAAGCGAAGAAGTAAACCATGCCGCACCACGGTAACGAGGAAGAGCACAACGCATCCGCCGGCCAGCAGAACACGCAGGGCAACGGCCAGGAGCCGGTCATCCGGGACCACCGCAAGGTTGACCCGGTGACCGGGCAGGCCCGGCACCCCGAGGGCGGCCAGTCCGCCCCCGGGGCCGGGGCCCAGGCCGGAGCAGCGGATTCCGACGGCGACGCGCTGGCCCAGGCCGAGGAGATTCTCAACGGCGTGGACGTGCCGGCCGAGGAATCCGTGGCCCAGGGGGCTCCGGCAGGGTCCACCGGCAACGCCGAGGCAGCCGAACTGCGCAATGACCTGCTCCGCCTCCAGGCTGAGTACGTCAACTACCGCAAGCGGGTTGAACGCGACCGCGCCGTGGCAGGGGAAATGGCCGTCATCGGCGTCCTGAACTCCCTGCTCCCGGTCCTGGACGACGTCGATGCCGCCCGGCAGCACGGTGACCTGACCGACGGTCCCTTCGCCGCGATCGCCACGAAACTGGAGAACGCGCTGAAGACCTACGGCCTGGTCCGCATCAACGAGACCGGTGTGGAGTTCGATCCCACGATCCACGAGGCCCTGATCCAGCAACCCGGCGAGGACATTGAGGTTGACACTGTCAGCCAGGTCCTCCGCTCAGGCTACAAATCAGGAGAACGCGTCCTCCGCGCAGCCCAGGTCATCGTCGCGGTCCCTGCGTAGCATTACCTTCGGTGGTTGAGCCGGCCGGTTCCGGCTGGCTCAACCACCGACCCATAACTTTTGAAAGGAAACGCCATTGGCTAGCCAGGATTGGGTGGACAAGGACTTTTACAAGATCCTTGGTGTTGCCAAGGACGCTTCCGAAGCCGATATCAAGAAGGCCTACCGGAAGCTTGCGCGGCAGCACCACCCTGATACGAACGCGGGGAATGCTGCTTCCGAGAAGAAGTTCAAGGACATCTCCGAGGCCTATTCGGTGCTTTCGGATCCCGATGAGCGCCAGCAGTATGACGCGATCCGGGCCATGGGCAGCGGTGCACGTTTTGCTCCCGGCGGCGCCGGCGCCACGAACGGCGGTTTCGAGGACATGTTCGGCGGCCTGTTCACCGGCAACACCGGGCGTCACGCCGGAGGGTTCAACCCCGCCGGCGGCGGGATCCCGCCCGAGTTCGCAGACCTCTTCGGCGGCTTCGGCGGCGCACCCGGTTTCCAGCGCACCCCGCAGAAGGGTGCCGACCGTACCGCGACCACCAGCATTTCCTTCGCCGGGTCCATCCGCGGGACCACCATCGGCCTGCGCGAGCCCAGTGGCGAGGTCATCGACGTCCGCGTTCCGGCCGGCATCAAGGACGGCCAGAAGGTCCGTGTGCGCGGCAAGGGCCAGCCCGGTGCCGCCGGCAACGGCGATCTGGTGGTGTCCGTTTCCGTCCAACCGCACGCCTTCTACACGCGCGACGGCGACAACCTCCGCATCCACGTACCCGTCACCTTTCCGGAGGCTGCTTTGGGAGCGGACATCGAGGTTCCCACCATCGACGGCGAAAAGGTGAAGGTGCGCGTCCCGGCGGGCACGCCGTCGGGCCGTACCCTGCGGGTCAAGGGCAAAGGCGTGAAGACGTCCAAGGCCACGGGCGACCTCCTGGTGACCATCGACGTCGCGGTTCCCAAGAATCTCAACAAGGATGCCGAAGCTGCGGTCAAGGCATTCGCCGAAGCCACGTCGTCGGCGGATGTCCGTGAGGGCCTGGCAGCCAAGGCCCGGCTCTAGGAGCGGAGGTGAGCCGTGGACATCAGTGCTGACCAGCCGATCTTCGTGATCTCCGTGGCTGCCGAGCTGGCGGACATGCACCCGCAGACCCTGCGGCAGTACGACCGGCTCGGCATCGTGAAGCCCAGCCGTGCCCCGGGCAAGTCCCGGCGCTACTCGCAGCGTGACGTGAACATGCTGCGCGAAGTGCAGCGGCTGTCCCACGAGGGTGTGTCGCTGGAGGGGATCAAGCGCATCCTGGAACTCGAAAACCAGGTGGCCGCGCTCCAAAGCCGGATCTCGGAACTCACCGAGGAACTGGGCCGCCGTCCGCGGGCGGTGGACTCCCGGATCTTTGCTGCCGGCGCCGCCGGTGACGTGGTGAGCCTGGCGCGTGGGCAGCGGCCCCGGCCGAGGTCCCAGGCCATGGTGGTATGGCGGCCGCGGGCCATCGGGCAGTAGAACCAAGCCAGTAGGACCCAGGCCGGCAGGTACCGCATTCCGGCGTTCCGCGAAATTAGAGTACCCACTACTCGTGACGGAAAAGCCCCCTGAAACTTGAATGGAACCATCGCCGGATCAGCGGCGATGGTTCCGCAAGTTCTGGGGGTTTTCCGTGTTTAAAGTTCTCAGCAAAGCTCTTAGCAGCAAGGCCCGGCCGTGAGCCCGGGAATGGAAGCCGTGGCTGCCTTCAGCGGCTCCGTGCCAGGACAGGTCCTGCTGGCCATCGGCCAGACCATCGTGGTGGTCTGCGTCTGCTTCGACATGGTCCGCGAGTTGTCCGTCCCGAGGTCGCACCGGCGCTTCGTGGCCAGCACCGTGTTCCGGACCTTGGCCATTCCGTCGGTCATGGCCAACGCCTTGACCGTCTTCATCGCCCTGGTGATGTCGTCCTGGGTTGACGTGGTGATGGGCATGTTCGTGCTGGTGGCCATCGTCTTCCGCTTCCACTACAACAAGGACGAGGACAACTGGTGGAAGGGCAAGGGCAAGAAGCTCGCCCGCTGGGCCCGCCGGCAGTTCGCCGGCCGGACGTCCGCCGCACCGGCCATGGGCTAGCAACACCGGCCAACAGTACAGCGGGGTCCTGCATGCGGGTTGCATGCAGGACCCCGCCGTTGAAGTCCCGATCAGCCGTTGATGACCTGGGGGACGCCGAGCGCTTTGAGGCCTTCGACGCCGAACTCCACGCCGTAACCGGACTGCTTCGCGCCGCCGAAGGGGATGCGCGGATCAACGGCGCCGTGCCGGTTGATCCACACCGTGCCGGCCTGGATCCGGGCTGCGACGTCGCGGGCGGCCTTCAGGTCCGGGGACCACACGGAGGCGCCCAGTCCGACGTCGAGTCCGTTCGCCTTCTCCACTGCTTCGTCGATGGTGCTGTAGCGGATGATCGGCAGGGCCGGGCCGAACTGTTCCTCGGCCACCAGCGGGTTGTCGTTGTCGATGTCGGCTACCAGGGTGGTGGGGTAGAAGTAGCCGGGCTGGCTGGTATCCGGGTCGCCGCCCAGCAGGACGCGTGCTCCGGAAGCCTTCGCTGCCTCCACGAGGTTCGCCACGACGTCGTACTGGGCCTTGTTCTGCAGCGGGCCCAGGACGTTGTTCTCGTCCAGGCCGTTGCCCATGGGCATCGCCTTCGCAACCGCCACAAGTTCCTCGCAGACGGCGTCGTAGATGCTGTCGTGGACGTAGAGGCGCTTGAGCGCGGCGCAGGTCTGGCCGGTGTTCAGGAACGCGCCCCAGAAGATGTCCTGGGCGATGGCTTTGGGGTCGGCGTCGGGCAGGACGATGCCGGCGTCGTTGCCGCCCAGTTCCAGGGTGAGCCGCTTGACGGTGTCCGCGGAGGACTTGATGATGGCGCGGCCGCCGGCGGTGGAACCGGTGAACATGATCTTGCCGATGGCGGGGTGGTCGGTGAGCCGGGCGCCCACTTCGCGGCCGCAGGAAACCACCGAGAGGATGCCGTCAGGGAGTTCCTCGTTGAGGACCTTGACCAGGGCCAGGACGGACAGCGGCGTGTTGCCCGAGGGCTTGACCACCACGGCGTTGCCCATGCGCAGGGCCGGGGCGAGCTGCCAGACGGCGATCATCATGGGCCAGTTCCAGGGGCCGATCGCGCCGACGACGCCGATGGGCCGGTAGTGCAGCTCGGCACGGGTCTCGCCGTCGTCCACGATGGTTTCCGGTTCCAGCGGCAGGCCGGCGGTGGCGCGGAGCCACGCGACGCAGGCGCCGACTTCGAAGCGGGCGTTGGGGCCGTTGAGGGGTTTGCCCTGCTCGCGGGAGAGCAGTTGGGCGAGTTCCTCGGCGGAGCGTTCGACGGCGTCGGCTGCTTTGAGGAGCGCGGCGGACCTTGCGTCGTGGCCCAGGGCGGCCCATGCCGGCTGGGCTGCGACGGCGGCGGAGACGGCGTTTTCCAGGTAGTCGAGGCCGTGGATGGGGGCTTCGCCCACGGCTTCACCGGTGGCAGGGTCAAGGATGGTCCGGCCGGTGCCGGTGGCGGGGGCGATGGACGCGAGAAGCGCATCATAGGTTTCCACGGGATACT
Organism: Pseudarthrobacter sp. LT1; assembly: GCF_035621795.1. Classification (NCBI taxonomy): domain Bacteria; kingdom Bacillati; phylum Actinomycetota; class Actinomycetes; order Micrococcales; family Micrococcaceae; genus Pseudarthrobacter; species Pseudarthrobacter sp. LT1. The sequence goes on along the minus strand of NZ_CP141830.1, from coordinate 4,217,919 downwards.
CCACTTCGAGTAGGCAAGGACGCCAGCCGGTCGGCGTAGCGGGTTACTCCCAGTGTGGGTTGCACCCCGTTCCAGGCTCTTGTCTTTGTGCGCAGGACTGTTGTGCTGGAGCGAACGCCGGCGGGTGTGTGTCACACTGGCCCACTTTTGGGCGATTAACGACTGCGGGACCCCGGGTTTCCGGAGTCCCGCAGTGATAACTGGGCCAGTTTGGGCGGTCTTATTGGGCCGCGCGGGGGTCGGCGATGCCGATGTACTGGGTGGTGGTGTATTCGGCGAGGCCTTCGGAGCCGCCCTCACGTCCGAGGCCTGATTGTTTGACGCCGCCGAAGGGTGCTGCGGCGTTGGAAATGACGCCGGCGTTGAACCCGACCATCCCGAATTCGATCTGCTCCGCCACCCGCAGGAGTCGGTTGAAGTCCCGGCTGTAGAGGTAGGACGCGAGACCGTACTCGGTGTTGTTGGCCAGTTCGATGGCTTGCTGCTCGCTGCTGAAGGTGGTGACGGGGGCGACGGGCCCGAAGATTTCCTGGCCCAGGATGGCTGCATCGTTGGGCACGTCGGCCAGGACGGTGGGCTGGTAGAAGTAGCCGGGCCCGTCCACGGGGGCGCCGCCGGTGACGGCTACGGCCCCGGACTGGACGGCGTCGGTGACGAGGGTGTGGACGTCGTCGCGGGCGCCGGCGTCGATCAGCGGCCCGACTTTACTGTCCGGGTCGGTGCCGCGGCCGGTGGTCAGGGCTGCCATGGCGGCGGCGAACTTCCGGGTAAATTCCTGCGCCACGGCTTCGTGGACGAGGAAGCGGTTGGCCGCGGTGCAGGCCTCGCCCATGTTCCGCATCTTCGCCGCCATCGCCCCTTCAACCGCGGCGTCCAGGTCCGCGTCCTCGAACACGATGAACGGAGCGTTCCCGCCCAGCTCCATCGAGGTGCGCAGGACGTTCTGCGCGGCGTCGGCCATCAGGCGCTTGCCGACCGGGGTGGACCCGGTGAACGAGACCTTCCGCAGCCGGGAGTCCTTCAGCAGCGGCCCGGAAATCCCCGAGGCCGAGGACGAGGCGACGACGTTCAGCACGCCCGCGGGCAGGCCGGCGTTGAGCATGGTCTGCGCGAAGTACTGCGCCGTCAACGGCGTGAGCTTGGCGGGCTTGAGGACCATGGTGCAGCCGGCAGCGACGGCGGGGGCGACCTTGCGGGTGGCCATCGCCAGCGGGAAGTTCCAGGGCGTGATGAGCAGGCAGGGCCCGACGGGTTTGTGCTGGACCAGGATCTTGTTTTTGCCTTCGGGCGTGGTGAGGTAGCGGCCGTAGTCGCGGACGGTTTCCTCGGAGAACCAGCGCAGGAACTCCGCCCCGTAGGTTACTTCGCCGCGGGCCTCGGCCAGTGGCTTGCCCATTTCCAGGGTCATCAGCAGCGCGAAGTCCTCCGCCCGCTCCGTCACGAGGTCGAACGCCTTCCGGAGGATCTCGGCCCGTACCCGTGGCGCGGTCCGTGCCCAGGAGGCCTGGGCGGCGTCGGCCGCGTCCAGCGCAGCGATCGCGTCGGCGCTCGTGGCGGAGGCGAGGGTGGCGAGGACCTTCCCGGTGGCGGGGTCGTGCACATCGAACGTGCCGTCGTCGGACGCCTCCACCCACTCACCGTTAATCAAAAGACCTGTGGGCACGGAAGCAAGGAGCGCGGCTTCGCGCTCCGGTGTGAGGGCAGGGGGCAGCGCAGCAGTAACTGTCATGGGAAGTCCTTAGGAAGGGAGGGTCAGTAGCTGGGACGGGTTTCGTCAGGGCCAGCCCCCGGGTGCGGTATGTACTTTGCGGCGAGGGCTTCGGAGCCGCGGGCCAGTATGGCGACGTCGGCGCCCACCAGGATGAAGCCGGCGCCGTTCGTGAGGTAATGCTGGGCCGTGTCCGGGTTGAAGGCGTTCACACCGGCGGGCTTCCCGGCCGCTGCGGCAGCTGACAGGCAGTGTTCGACGGCGGCGCGCACCTCGGGGTGTTCCTGCTGTCCCAGCAGGCCCATGGAGGCGGCGAGGTCGGACGGCCCAATAAAGACGGCGTCCACCCCGTCCACCTTCAGGATGTCCTCCACCGCTGCCACGGCGGCGGTGGATTCAATCTGGACCGTGACGCTGATGGTCTCGTTGGCCCGGGCCAGGTAATCGGGTACCCGGTTCCAGCGGGCGGCGCGGGCCAGTGCGGAGCCCACTCCGCGGACACCCTGCGGCGGGTAGCGGGTCGCGGCCACCGCGGCTTCAGCCTCGGCCATGGAGTTGACCATGGGGATCAGCAGGTTCTGCACACCAAGGTCCAGGTACTGCTTGATCACCACGGTGTCGTTGACCGGCGGCCGGACCAGGGTGTGGACCGGGTAGCCGTGGACGGCCTGCAGCTGGGCGAGGATGGATTCGAGTCCGTTGGGGCTGTGCTCGGCGTCCACCAGGAGCCAGTCCAGGCCGGCGCCGGCGCAGAGCTCGGCGATCAGCGGGCTGCCGGAGCAGACCCACATCCCGGCGAGCGGACGGCCCGCTTCAGCCAAGGCGGAGCGGAAAGTGTCCTCTACTCGAAACGGCATGTCACAACTCCCAGGGGGCCGTAGTCAGCGTGCACGGTGTCGCCCTTGTAGACCCACAGGGGACGGGTGAAGGACCCCGCCAGGATGATATCCCCAGCCTTCAAAGAGTCACCATGGGCGGCGATCTTGTTGGCCAGCCAGTGGACCCCGTTGGCAGGGTGGTCCAGGACTCCGGCGGCCACACCGGTTTCCTCCACGGTCTGGTTCTTGTAGAGGATGGCGGAGACCCAGCGGAGGTCCACCGCGTCCGGCTTGACCGGGTTGCCGCCGATCACCATGGCACCCATCGCGGCGTTGTCCGAGATGGTGTCCACGATGGTCCGGCCCTCCATCTCGATCCTGGAGTCCAGGATTTCGAGGGCCGGAACCACGTAGTCGGTGGCCTTCAGGACATCGAAGATGGTGACGCCCGGGCCCTTCAGCCCGTCTTTCAGGACGAACGCCAGTTCCACCTCCACCCGCGGATGCGTGTACCGGTCCCACTCCACGGAGCAGCCGGTTTCCAGCACCATGTCGTCGAAGATGGCGCCGTAGTCCGGTTCGGTGATGCCGGTGGCGGCCTGCATGGCCTTGGACGTGAGGCCGATCTTGCGCCCCACCAGGGTCCGGCCTGCGTCCTCGTTCCGGCGGCGCCACAGCTGCTGCACCGCGTAGGAGTCCTCCACCGTCATCTCGGGGTAGCGGGCGGTCAGGCGGGGGACAGGGGTGCGGGTCCGGCCGGCTTGCACCAGTTCGTCCGCGATGGCCTCAATCGTCGTCGGCTCGAGCATGGTTAGACCTGGACTCCCAGCTTGAAGCCCTCGGCAGCTTCACCCTCCGGCTTGCGGGTGTAGGAGAAGCCGTCGGCGCCCACGGTCACGGCCATCTCGGACTTTTCCTCGCGGACGATGACCGGCTGCGGGTTGCCGTCCAGGTCCAGGACCAGGGAAGCCTCGGTGTACCAGGACGGGACCACGGGGTTGCCCCACCAGTCGCGGCGCTGGTTGTCGTGGACGTCCCAGGTGATGGTGGGGTTGTCCGGGTCGCCGGTGTAGTAGTCCTGGGTGTAGATCTCGATGCGGTGGCCGTCCGGGTCCAGGATGTAGAGGTAGAAGGCGTTGGAGACGCCGTGCCGGCCGGGGCCGCGTTCGATCCGGTCGCTGATGCGCAGGGCGCCCATCTTGTCGCAGATCTGGATGATGTTGTGCTTCTCGTGGGTGGCGAACGCGACGTGGTGCATGCGCGGGCCGTTGCCGCCGGTGAGGGCGGTGTCGTGCACGGTCTGCTTGCGGTGCATCCACGCGGCGTACGTGACGCCGTCGGAATCCTTGATGTCCTCGGAGACGCGGAAGCCAAGGTCCTCCAGGTACTTGCGGCCCTTGGGGACGTCCGGGGTCACCTGGTTGAAGTGGTCCAAACGGACCAGTTCACCGGCGGAGTAGAGGTCGTAGCGCTGGGTGAGGCGCTCCACGTGCTCCACCTCGTAGAAGAACTCGTAGGGGAAGCCCAGCGGGTCCTCCACGCGGACGGAGTCGCCGATGCCCTTGGTGAAGCCTTCCTTGCGGCGCTCCACCCGGCAGCCGAGCTCCTTGTAGTAGGCCTCGGCGGCGTCCACCTCGGCGGGGGACTTCACGCGGTAGGCGAAGGCCGCGACGGCGGCGATGGGACCCTTGCGCAGCACCAGGTTGTGGTGGATGAACTCCTCCAGGGAGCGCAGGTAGATGTTGTTCTCATCTTCCTCGGTGACGTGCAGGCCCAGGACGTCCACGTAGAACTCACGGGACCTGGCGAGGTCCGTGACCACGATTTCCATGTAGGCGCAGCGGACGATGTCCGGTGCCGGGACGGTGGGGGTGGGGACGAAGTTGGTCATTGGATTCTCTCTTCTTTGAAAGGTGGGTGGGAGCGCTTAGGCGCCGAATTTGGGGGTGTGGACGGTACCGAGCGTGATGTGCACGGCCTGCTGGTCGGTGTAGAAGTCGATGGAGCGGTAGCCGCCCTCGTGGCCCAGCCCGGAGGCCTTGACGCCGCCGAACGGGGTGCGCAGGTCCCGGACGTTGTGGCTGTTCAGCCACACCATGCCGGCTTCGACGTTCTGTGAGAAGTTGTGGGCCCGGGTGAGGTTCTGGGTCCAGATGTAGGCGGCCAGGCCGTACTTGGTGTTGTTGGCCAGGGCGAGGGCTTCGTCGTCGTTCTCGAACGGCGTGATGGCCACGACGGGTCCGAAGATTTCCTCCTGGAAGATCCGGGCGTCAGGCGCGACGTCGGCAAACACCGTGGGTGCGATGTAGTTGCCTTCGGGCAGGTGGTCGGGGCGGCCGCCGCCGGCCAGGAGCCGGCCTTCGGACTTGCCGATCTCCACGTAGGAGGCCACCTTTTCGTAGTGCTCGGGGTGGACCAGGGCGCCCACCTGGGTCTTGGGGTTGTGCGGATCGCCCACCACGATGTTCTTTGCGCGGGCGGCGTACTTCTCGCAGAAATCGTCATAGATGGCGCGCTCAACCAGGATGCGGGAGCCGGCGGTGCAGCGTTCGCCGTTGAGGGAGAAGACGCCGAACAGGGCGGAATCGATGGCGGCGTCCAGGTCGGCGTCGGCGAAAACGACGCAGGGGGACTTGCCACCAAGCTCCATGGAGAGGCCCTTGAGGTTGGCGGCGGCGTTCCGGAAGATCGTCTGGCCGGTGGTGGTTTCGCCGGTGAAGGAGATCAGCGGGACGTCCGGGTGCTTCACCAGCGCGTCGCCGGCTTCCTCGCCCAGGCCGTTGACCAGGTTGAAGACGCCGTCGGGAAGGCCGGCATCCTTGAAGATGGTGGCCCACAGCGACGCGGAGAGCGGCGTGAACTCGGCCGGCTTGAGGACCACGGTGTTGCCGGTGGCCAGCGCGGGGGCCAGCTTCCAGGACTCGAGCATGAACGGGGTGTTCCACGGGGTGATGAGGCCCGCGACGCCGATCGGTTTGCGGTTCACATAGTTGATCTGCGAGCCCGGGACCTTCATGGCGTCATCAAACTGGGCCACGATCAGGTCAGCGAAGAAGCGGAAGTTCTCGGCGGCGCGGAGGGCCTGGCCCTTGGCCTGGGTGATGGGCAGGCCGGTGTCGAAGGTTTCCAGTTCGGCGAGGCGCGCTTCCTGGGCTTCGACGGCGTCAGCGATCTTGTTCAGGATCCGGGCCCGCTCGCGGGGCTTCATCTTCGGCCAAGGACCATTCACGAACGCTTCGCGGGCTGCGGCGACGGCGAGGTCGATGTCTTCCTTTTGGCCGGCCGCGGCGGTGGCGTAGTTCCGGTTGGACACCGGGTCCAGGACATCGAAGGTCTTGCCGCCCACGGAGTCAACGAATTGGCCGTTGATGTAGTGCTGGATGTGCGTGGGCAGGTCCTCAGGGACGTAGTGCTTGGAAGTTTCTACTGAGGTCGTCATCGTTGAAGTCCTTACTGGTGCTTTGCTTGGGCGAGATATGCGTCAAGGGTTGCCGAGCGGTGGAGCCTGGCGGCTTTTTCGATCTGCTCTGTGTCGGCTCCGGTTTCGATGAGCTTCAGCAGGTTTTCGTGTTCATCCACGGACTCGCGGGCGCGGCCCGGGACGAAGCGGAACGTGGAGGACCGGATGGCTGCGAGCCGGTTCCAGCCGCGGTGCACCAGGTCCAGGATGTGCGGGTTGGGGCAGTGCTCGAACAGGACGCTGTGGAAGTCCTGGTTGAGCTTCGTGAACCGGACGGGGTCGAAGTGGTTCAGGCACTCGCGCATCTCTTCGTTCACGGCGCGGGCCCTGGCCACGGCTGCGGGATCGATCAGCGGGGCAGACAGCGCTGTGGCGGCGCCTTCCACGATGCTGAGGGTCTGCATGGTGTAGAGGTATTCGGTGGGATCAATGCCGGCCACGGTGGCTCCCACGTTGCGTTCGAACGTCACCAGGCCTTCGGCTTCCAGCCGGCGGATGGCTTCGCGGACGGGGACCACGCTGAACCCCAGGTCCTTGGCGATGGAGCCCAGGACCAGCCGGTAGCCGGGGGTGTAGGTGCCTTCCACGATCCTGGCCTTGACGGCCTGGTAGGCCTGCTCGGACTTGCTGCCGGCAACCATGGTGGCCTCACTCATTGGTGCCTGCCCATTCGTTGTACTTTGCCTGCCATTCGGAGTTCATGGGGTAGAGGCCGTCCACGCTGTTGCCCTGCTTGACCATCTCAAAGATGAAGGTTTCTTCCTTCTCCTGCTGGATGCAGTCCTCCACCAGTTCGTCGGCGATGGCCGGGGGGATCACCAGGATGCCGTCGGAATCGGCCACGATGATGTCGCCGGGCTGGACGGTGGCTCCGCCGCACGCGATGGTGATGTCCGTGTCCCACGGGATGTGGCGGCGGCCCAGCACGGCCGGATGCGGATTGGCGAAGTAGGTGGGCATCTCCAGGTCCGCCACGGCGGAGTAGTCGCGGACGCCGCCGTCGGTGATGATGGCCGCGGCACCGCGGACCTGGGCACGGAGGGCCAGGATGTCGCCCACAGTGCCGGTTCCCTTTTCACCGCGGGCTTCCATGACCAGGATTTCGCCTTCGTTCACGGAGTCGATGGCCTTCTTCTGGGCGTTGAAGCCGCCGCCGTGGGTCTTGAACAGGTCCTCGCGGTTGGGGACGTAGCGGAGAGTGCGGGCCAGGCCCACCACGCGGCGGTCCGGGCGGGTGGCCTGCAGTCCGTCGATGCTGACGTTGTTAAGGCCCCGCTTGCGCATCTGGGAGGACAGGGTGGCGGTGGCGACGGACTCCAGCTTGGCTTTCAGCTCCGGGGTCAGGACAGGCCCGACGGCGGGAAGCCCTGCGGCTTCACGGGAACCGTAGGCTTCCTCCCGCTGCAGGTCATCGACCTTGGGCCGGGCACCAAAGTCCGCGAACGCCGTCGTGCCTTCCTCAACGGTGGTGACCAGCCGGCCGGTGGACAGGCCGCCGTCGATCGTCCCCACTTCCACTTCCAGCACGTCGCCCGGCTTGGCGACCGAGGCGCCGGCCGGGGTGCCGGTAAGGATGATGTCACCTTCCTCGAGCGTGAGCAGCTGGGACAGGTCCGCGACGAGCCGGGCGAACGGGAAGAGCAGGTCCCCGGTGGTGTCGTCCTGGACCAGGTCCCCGTTGTGCCAGGTGCGGATGCGCAGCTTGGCGGGGTCGACGGCGTCTGCCGGGATCAGTGCCGGGCCCACGGGGGTGAACCCGTCGCCGCCCTTGGACCGGAGGTTGGAGCCCTTGTCCGCGTAGCGGAGGTCGTACACGCCGAGGTCGTTGCTGGCGGTGACGGCCGCGACGTGGTTCCAGGCGTCCTCAATCGAAACACGGCGGGCGGCCTTGCCGATCACCAGGGCGATCTCACCCTCGTAACCGAGCAGTTCGCAGCCGGCGGGCCGCTCAACGGGGCTTCCGCCCAGTGCCAGCGAGCTGGAAGGCTTGAGGAAGTAGGACGGCTGCGCCGGGGTGCGGCCCCGCTGGGCGGCCCGGCTGGGGTAGTTGATGTGCACTGCGATCACTTTGCGTGCTGCCGCCAGGGTGTCGCCGTTGACCTGCTCCAAAGCCTTCTCCTCATCAGGTACGAAATCGTATACGATCACTATCACCCATCCGGCGCGGTCCGTCAACCCCTGGTTTTCCGGGCTTTTGACGAGCGGGCCGAGGGCACTTGTCGCCCGGATCACATCGGGCGTACAGTGGAAGCCAGATTTACAGTTTCGATTATCGAATCGTGTGTTCTGATATAGAACACGCCTTAGCCCCGATAGTCATCCACAACGAAGTGAGGAAAGCCCGTGCAGTTCCACCACCACGGATACGTATCCGGTGACCCGCGTGTCCAGCCGGCAGCCGGCGTCGGCCTTAACCGCCCCGAGGAACTTCCCGACGAAGTGGACGTCCTCATCGTGGGCACCGGCCCTGCCGGCATGCTCGCCGCGGCCCAGCTGTCCATGTTCCCCAACGTGACCACCCGCATCATCGAACGCCGCCCCGGCAGGCTCGCCATCGGGCAGGCCGACGGCATCCAGGCGCGCAGCGTGGAGACGTTCCAGGCTTTCGGTTTCGCGGAGCGGATCATCGCCGAGGCGTACCGCATCACCGAAATGGCATTCTGGAAGCCGGATCCGGCCAACCACGCGAACATCATCCGGACTGCCCGGGCCGTGGATGACGAGATGGGCATCAGCGAGTTCCCGCACCTGATCGTCAACCAGGCCCGCGTGCTGGACTACTTCGCGGAATTTGCCGCGAACTCGCCCACACGCCTCAAGCCTGACTACGGCTACGACTTCGAGGGCCTGACGGTGACCGGTCAGGGCGACTACCCCGTCACCGTGACCCTCCGCCACACCGCCGGACCCAACGAAGGCCAGGAGCGGATTGTCCGCGCCAAGTATGTGGTGGGCGCGGATGGTGCGCGCAGCAAGGTGCGCCAGGCCATCGGCTGCACCCTTGCCGGCGACCAGGCCAACCACGCCTGGGGCGTCATGGACACGCTGGCCGTCACCGACTTCCCGGACATCCGGACCAAGTGCGCCATCCAGGGCGCCGAGGGCAGCATCCTGCTGATCCCGCGCGAAGGCGGCCACCTGTTCCGCATGTACGTGGACCTGGGCGAAGTGGACCCGACCAGCCAGCACTCGGTCCGCAACACCACCATCGAGGAGATCATCGCCAAGGCCAACGCGATCCTGCACCCCTACACGCTGGACGTCCGGAACGTCGCGTGGCACAGCGTCTACGAGGTGGGCCACCGGCTCACGGACAGGTTCGACGACGTCCTGCCGGCCGAGCGCGGCACCCGCACCCCGCGGGTGTTCATCACCGGAGACGCCTGCCACACCCACAGCGCCAAGGCCGGCCAGGGCATGAACGTCTCCATGCAGGACGGGTTCAACATCGCCTGGAAGCTGGGGCATGTCCTGGAGGGCCGCAGCCCGGAGAGCCTGCTGAGCACCTACTCCGAGGAGCGCCAGGTAGTGGCGAAGAACCTCATCGACTTCGACAAGGAATGGTCCACCATGATGGCCAAGAAGCCGGAGGAGTTCGAACACCCCTCCGACCTTGAAGACTTCTACGTGCAGACCGCCGAATTCCCTGCCGGCTTCATGACGCAGTACACGCCGTCCCTGATCGTTGGCAGCACCGACCACCAGGACCTGGCCACCGGGTTCCCGGTGGGCAAGCGCTTCAAGTCCGCACCCGTGGTCCGGGTGGGGGACACCAACCCCCTCCATCTTGGCCACCACGCCACCGCCGACGGCCGCTGGCGGATCTACGTCTTCGCCGACTCCGCCCTGCCGGGCACCAACTCGGCAACGGACATGCTCGCCGAGTGGTTCGCGAACTCGCCGGAGTCCCCGCTGGCCGCCACCCCTGCCGGCGCCGACCCGGACGCGTGGTTCGACCTGAAGGTCATCTACCAGCAGCCGCACACCGCCGTCGACATCAATGCGGTTCCCGCCGTCTTCAAGCCGCTGGTGGGCCCGTTCAAGCTGACCGACTACGAGAAGGTGTACGCCATGGATCCCAAGGCGGACATTTTCGACCTCCGCGGCCTGGACCGCAGCGGCGTGGTGGTGGTGGTCCGCCCGGACCAGTACGTGGCCAATGTCCTGCCGCTGACGGCAACCGCGGAGCTGGGCGCGTTCTTCACGCCGCTGCTGAAGGCCGCCCCCGCGGCACCGCGTCAGGCCGTGGCGGCGGCGAGCCGGTAGTCGGCCGCGGCGTACACGCCGAGGATCCGCACCTCGGTGGTGAAGAAGTCCAGTTCCTCGAGGGCCAGCTTCAGCGGCAGGTCCTCGGGGTGGCCTTCGACGTCAGCCATGAACATGGTGGCGGCGAACTCGTTGCCCACCATGTAGCTTTCCAGCCGGGTCATGTTCACGCCGTTGGTGGCGAAGCCGCCCAGTGCCTTGTACAGGGCGGACGGGACGTTGCGCACGCGGAACACAAAGCTGGTGACTGCCGGTCCGGGAAGTTCGTCCCGGGCCGGCAGTGCCTTTTCGCGCGCCAGGACCACGAAGCGGGTGGTGTTGGAAGGGTCGTCCTCCACCCGGGAGGCCAGGACCTTCAGGCCGTAGATGTCGGCGGCCAGCGGGGGAGCGAGGGAGAGCTTGCGGGGATCGTTCCATTCCGCCACCTCCCTGGCCGAGCCTGCGGTGTCGCCGGCGATGACGGGCTTGAGGCCGTGCTCGCGGATCAGCTTCCGGCACTGGCCCAGCGCGTGGATGTGGCTGTGGACCTCCGTGGCGCCTTCAATGGTGCTGCCCGGGATGCCCAGCAGGTCGAAATGGATGGGCAGGAAGTACTCGCCCACGATCTGCAGGTTGGACTGCGGCAGCAGGATGTGGATGTCCGCCACCCGGCCGGCGATCGAGTTTTCGATGGGGATCATGGCCAGCTCCGCCTCGCCGCTGGTCACCAGCTCAAAGGCATCCTCGAAACTGGCGCACGGCACGCTTTCCATGTCCGGGAACATCTGCTGACACGCGATATTGGAGTTGGCGCCGGGCTCACCCTGGTACGCAATCTTGGAGGCCATGATCCGTATGGTTTCACGCCCCGGTGCCAGGTCCCAATCTCAGGCCCCGGTTACTGCGGCGTGACGCGCAGCCAGAGGTATTGCCGGGGGAGGAGGGTGACGCCGTCGTCCAGCTGCATGGCTGCTTCGGAGAGAAGGTCGACGGCGGCAGGGGAGAATCCGCCGAACGTTTCCGCCGGGAGGGTCTTGGCGGAGTCGCTGAAGTTTGCCAGGGCCAGGATGGTGGGATCGTCCTCCGTCGAGCCCGGCCGCTGGTAGCCGAGCACTGCGCGGTTGTTGGTGCCGAAATCGATCAGCGTGGTCCCCGCCAGTTCGGGGGTGCTGGTCCGGACCTCAATCATCCGCTTCAGCCCGGCGTACACGGCTCCTTCCGGCGTGGCCGGGTCCAGGCGGCGGGCGTACTGCTCCGCGGGGAAATGCGGCCGGTGCACCCAGCGGCTGTCCTCCTCGTGGCCGGGCTCGGACGCGTACCCATAGTCGTTGACCTGCCCCACCTCGTCGCCCAGGTACAGCAGCGGGACGCCGCCGGTGCTGAACGGCACCGAATGGGCCAGGAGGATCCGTTCCACCGCCTCAGTCGGGTCCACCTCCATGCCGCACAGGGACGCCGTCGTTCCTGAAATCCTGCAGTCCCCGGTCTTGGGGTTGTCCTGGAACGGGACGCCGCGGGCAAAGCTGCCCGGGAAACGGTTGACGTAGAAGGAGTTCAGGAAACGGCGGTGGTCAAAGCCGTTGATGCCCAGTTCGGCGGCGTCCTCGTCGGCGAAGGTCCAGCCGATATCGTCATGGCTGCGGACGTAGTTCACCCACGCCGTGCCGTCCGGGATGTTGTGCCGCCGGTGCAGTGCCTGGGCCAGGAGCGAGACATCCCTGGTGGCCAGGGATTCCCAGATGAGTGCCATCTGCAGCGGGTTGTAGGAAAGCTGGCATTCCCTGCGGTCGATATAGAGCGCTACCTCGTCCGGGTGCACGATGGCCTCGGATTTGAACAGCAGCGCCGGCGCCGCCAGCCGGCACACCGCGTTGAACGCCCGGAGCAGTGTGTGCGCCTGCGGCAGGTTCTCGCAGGGGGTGCCCAACTGCTTCCAGATGAACGCCACCGCGTCCATGCGCAGGATGTCCACCCCCTGGTTGGCCAGGAACAGCATTTCGCCCGCCATGGCCCGGAAGACCTCGGGATTGGAGTAGTTCAGGTCCCATTGGTAGGTGTGGAACGTGGCCCAGACCCACCGGCCGTCCGCCATCTGGATGAAGGACCCGGGATGGTTCTCGGGGAAGATCTCCCGCACGTCCGCCTCGAAGGCGTCCGGCAGCGTCCGGTCCGGGAAGATCCAGTAGTAGTCGCTGTAGTCCGGGTCCCCGGCGGCTGCCTTCCGCGCCCACTCGTGCTCGTCCGAGGTGTGGTTGAAGATGAAGTCCACCACCAGGCTGATGCCGTTGTCCCTCAGTTCCGCTGCCAGGGAGCGCAGTTGCTCCATGGTGCCCAGCTGTGCGTTGACCTGACGGTAGCTTGAGACCGCATACCCGCCATCTGAGTGTGGTTCCGGCGCCAGGAACAGCGGCATGAGGTGCAGGTAGGTGAGGCCCAGTTCCTTGAAGTACGGGATGCGGGCGCGGACCCCTTCGAGGCTTTCGGCGTAGCGGTCCACATAGCAGACGCCGCCCAGCATCCGGTTGGACTGGAACCAGTCCGGCTCCGCCTCCCGTTCGGCGTTCAGGGCCTTCAGCTCCTGCGGGCGTTCCTGCCAGGAAGCCGCGCTCTGCACCACCAGCGCGGAGAGCTGCTCCAGCCAGTCCGTCCGGTCACCGTAAAGGGAATGGAAGAGGCTGCGGAGGGTGGGAAAGTGCCCGTCGAGGCGCCGGTCGAAATCAGGGTCGGGGCGCAGCCCCCGGCTGCGCTCAGCCGCCAGCACGGCCAGGACATGCCGCCGGGCCTCTTCGTCCTCGTTGACGAATTCCTGCATGGCCACCTGCCCCTTCAGAACATCCCGCCGGAACGTCCGGCGCGCTTGTACGGAAGTATTCCACGTCACATGCCCGGGGCGTTCGACGGCGGCGCACCCGTTGCTTCCCCGGAGCGGGGAGGCCGATGGTCGGGTACGGTTCCTCCCGGAACCCAACCACTATCTTTAAGCTTTACGCACCGCACCAACCAACGAATGATTGGACAGCCATGACCCGTACCTACACCATCGATTCGATTCCCGGTGATGGCATCGGCGTGGACGTCACCGAGGTGGCCATGGGGTGCGTGGATGCTGTGGCCGGGCTGCATGGCTTCGCCGTCAACTGGCGTGTCCGTGACTGGAACAGCGACCTCTACGTCAAAACCGGCCGGATGATGCCCGTTGACGGCATCGAGCAGCTCGCCAGCGGCGACGGGATCTACTTGGGAGCGGTGGGCACCCCCGACGTCCCCGACGACGTGACGTTGTGGGGACTGCTGATTCCCATCCGCCGGGAGTTCGACCAGTACGTCAACCTTCGCCCCATGAAGCTGCTGCCCGGGGTCAAGGGAGCGATGCCGGGCCTCGAGGACCTGGACATCGTGGTGGTCCGGGAAAACGTTGAAGGCGAGTACTCGCAGATCGGCGGCCGCTTCGGTGCGGGGACGGACGCTGAATTCGCCGTCCAGGAGAGCGTCTTCACCAAAGCCGGCATCAGCAGGGTGGCCCGCTACGCGGCAGAGGCCGCAACGAAACGCGGCGGCATCCTGGTCTCTGCCACCAAATCCAACGGCATCATCCACACCATGCCGTTCTGGGACGAAGTGGTGGCCCGGACGGTGGAACAGTTCCCCGGCGTCACGGTGGACAAGGTGCTCATCGATGCGCTCGCGGCCCGGCTGGTCATGAAGCCCACCAGCGTCCGGACCATCGTCGCATCCAACCTGTTCGGAGATATCCTGTCCGACCTCGTGGCCGGAGTGGCCGGTTCCATCGGCATCGCCCCGAGTGCAAACCTGAACCCCGAGCGCCGGCACCCGTCGATGTTCGAGCCCGTCCACGGTTCCGCCCCGGACATCGCCGGCAAGGGCATCGCCAACCCCGTCGGCGCCCTCTGGGCTGCGGCCATGATGCTGGACCATTTGGGCGAGGCGGCGGCCGCCCAGTCCCTTACCGGTGCTTTCGAATCAGCGCTGGCAGGCGGCATCGCCACACCGGACCTGGGCGGTTCGGCCACCACGCTGGAATTCGCGCAGGAGGTGCGGGCCCGGCTGCGCTAGCCGCTCCTGGACACGACGGCTAGAGCACGTTCCGGATGGCCTGCTCGAAACTGGTGACGTGCTCCAGGGCGAGCTTGCCGGCCCGGTCCGCGTCGCCGTCGGCCACTGCCTCCAGCAGTTCAACGTGCTCGGCAATGTGGGATGCAACGGACGGTACCTTTTCCAGCACCATGCACCAGATGCGCGTGGCCAGGTTGTCGTAGCGGATCAGGACGTCCTCGAGGTGCGCGTTGGCTGCGGCCCGGTAGATCAGCCGGTGGACCTTGATGTCGTACCGCATGAGGTCGTAGGGATCATCGTCATCGCCCATGGTGGAAATCGCTGCCGCGGTCTCCCGGATTTCCGCCCGCAGCGCGGGCGTTGCCAGCTTGGCGGCGCGGCGTGCGGCCAAGGGTTCCAGGGATTCGCGCAGCTCTGAGACGTCTGCCAGTTCAGTGATGTCGACGATGGTGGCGAAGGTTCCGCGCCGGGGATAGGACACCACCAGGTGGTCACTTTCCAGCCGCTTGAGGGCTTCCCGGACCGGCGTCCGGCCGATCCCGAGCTCGGCGGCCAGCTTGCCGTCGTTGATCGCCTCGCCCGGCCGGATGTCCAGCATGATGAGCCGGTCCCGCAGGTGCCGGTAGGCCTGTTCGGAGAGTGAGAGGTCCCCGTCGCCGGCCAGGTGGTTCTCTAATGTGACGCTCATTTCGAGCCTTCCCAGGAGTGCTATTGACGTCCAAGTGATCTGGAACATACTATTACGACAGTTCTAATATATCAGTTACAGATCAGTTATAGGTCAGTAACTTCCAAGGGTTCATAAGGAGAACAATGCAGGACGTACTGAACGCCTCGCTTGCCACGGTCGACGCCGACGTCGCCGCCGCTGTGGCACAGGAACTGCACCGCCAGCAGTCCACCCTGGAAATGATTGCGTCGGAGAATTTCGCTCCGACCTCCGTCATGGAGGCCCAGGGCTCGGTGCTCACCAACAAGTACGCCGAGGGATACCCGGGCAAGCGCTACTACGGTGGCTGCGAGCACGTGGACGTCATCGAGCAGCTGGCCATCGACCGCGTGAAGGCACTCTTCGGCGCCGAGTTCGCCAACGTGCAGCCGCACTCAGGCGCCCAGGCCAATGCCGCCGCCATGTTCGCCCTGCTGAACCCGGGCGACACCATCCTGGGGCTCTCCCTGGCGCACGGCGGACACCTCACGCACGGCATGAAGATCAACTTCTCCGGCAAGCTCTACAACGTGGTTCCCTACCACGTCCGCGAGGAAGACCTCCGGATCGATATGGCCGAGGTGGAAGCCCTGGCCCTGGAGCACAAGCCCAAGCTGATCGTGGCCGGCTGGTCCGCCTACTCCCGCCAGCTGGACTTCGCCGAATTCCGCCGCATCGCCGACCTCGTGGGTGCCTACCTCATGGTGGACATGGCGCACTTCGCCGGACTCGTCGCCGCCGGCCTGCACCCCAACCCCGTCCCGTACGCGGACGTGGTCACCACCACCACCCACAAGACCCTGGGCGGTCCGCGCGGCGGCGTCATCCTGGCCAAGGAGGAATACGCCAAGAAGATCAACAGCGCGGTGTTCCCGGGCCAGCAGGGTGGTCCGCTGGAGCACGTTGTGGCAGCAAAGGCCGTGGCATTCAAGCTCGCTGCCGCCCCCGAATTCAAGGAACGCCAGGAGCGGGTGCTGCAGGGCGCCAAGCTGCTGGCCGAGCGCCTCCTCAAGGACGACGTCGCAGCCGCGGGCATTTCCGTGGTCAACGGCGGCACCGACGTCCACCTGGTCCTGGTTGACCTCCGCAACTCCGAACTCGACGGCCAGCAGGGTGAGGACGCGCTCCACCAGATCGGCATCACGGTCAACCGCAACGCCGTCCCCTTCGACCCCCGCCCGCCGATGGTCTCCTCCGGCCTCCGGATCGGCACCCCCGCCCTGGCCGCCCGCGGCTTTGGCGCCGCCGAGTTCACCGAGGTTGCGGACATCATCGCGACAGCGCTGATTGCCTCCGCCGGCACGGGCACCCTCCCCGGGGACACCGCCGTCGAACTCCGGGAACGCGTAACGGCCCTGGCCGGCAAGTTCCCCCTCTACCCGCACCTTTCCGCCGACGCCAACCTGGCCGGCATCGAGGCAGACCTGATTGGAGCCGCCCAGTGAGCACCCAGCACCTTCCGGAGCACCCGGACTTCCTCTGGCGGAACCCGGAACCCAAGTCCTCCTACGACGCCGTGATCGTCGGCGGCGGCGGGCACGGCCTGGCCACCGCCTACTTCCTGGCCAAGAACCACGGGATGACCAACATCGCCGTCCTGGAAAAGGGCTGGCTCGCCGGTGGCAACATGGCCCGCAACACCACCATCATCCGCTCCAACTACCTCTGGGATGAGAGCGCGGCCATCTACGAGCACGCCCTCAAGCTCTGGGAAATCCTGCCCGAGGAACTCGAGTACGACTTCCTGTTCAGCCAGCGCGGCGTGATGAACCTGGCCCACACCCTGGGCGACGTGCGCGAAAGCATGCGCCGCGTGGGTGCCAACAAGCTCAACGGCGTGGACGCCGAATGGCTTGACCCGCAGCAGGTCAAGGAACTCTGCCCCATCCTGAACATCCGCGACAACATCCGCTACCCCGTGATGGGCGCCACCTACCAGCCCCGCGCCGGCATCGCCAAGCACGACCACGTGGCGTGGGCCTTCGCCCGCAAGTGCGACGAAATGGGCGTGGACATCATCCAGAACTGCGAGGTGACCGGCTTCCTCAAGGACGGCGACCGCGTGGTGGGCGTCAAGACCAACCGCGGCACCATCAACACCGAAAAGGTGGGCCTCTGCGCCGCAGGCCACAGCTCGGTCCTGGCTGAAATGGCGGGCTTCCAGCTCCCCATCCAGTCCCACCCGCTGCAGGCCCTGGTCTCCGAACTGCACGAGCCCGTCCACCCCACGGTGGTCATGTCCAACCACGTGCACGTCTACGTCTCCCAGGCGCACAAGGGCGAACTGGTCATGGGCGCCGGCGTGGACTCCTACAACGGCTACGGCCAGCGCGGCTCCTTCCACGTGATCGAGCAGCAGATGGCGGCCGCCGTCGAACTCTTCCCCATCTTCGCCAGGGCCCACGTGCTCCGGACCTGGGGCGGCATCGTGGACACGACCCTGGACGCCTCGCCGATCGTGGGCACCACTCCGGTGGAGAACATGTTCGTGAACTGCGGCTGGGGAACCGGCGGATTCAAGGGCACCCCCGCCGCAGGCATGACCTTCGCGCACACCATCGCCACCGGCGCCCCGCACAAGCTGAACGCGCCGTTCTCGCTGGAACGCTTCGAAACCGGCGCCCTCATCGACGAACACGGCGCCGCCGCCGTGGCCCACTAGCCGCCGCCACCAGAAAAGGACTAACGCACATGCTGCTGATCCCATGCCCCAACTGCGGCCCGCGGGACGAAACCGAATTCCACTACGGGGGACAGGCCCACGTCCCGTACCCCGAGAACCCCAACGAGCTGAGCGACACGGAGTGGTCCCGCTACCTCTTCTACCGCGAGAACCCCAAAGGCATCTTCGCCGAGCGCTGGGTCCACAGCACCGGCTGCCGCCAGTGGTTCAACATGCTCCGCGACACCGTGAGCTACGACATCAAGGCTGTCTACCCGATGGGGGCGAAGCGGCCCGACCGCTCCCCGGACGGCGCACCCGAAACCGGGACCGCCAGCACCGGCCCTGACAGCACCACCACGGGAAGTGCCGCACCCAGCACCTCCACCACGAGCATCCTCAGCACCACCGCCCCGGAAGGAGCGACCAAGTGACTTCCCAGAACGCCCGCCTGGCTACCGGCGGCCGCATCGACCGCACCATCTCCTGGCGCTTCACCGTGGACGGCGAGGAGTTCACCGGCCACCCGGGTGACACCCTGGCCTCGGCGCTGCTGGCCAACGGCCGCATCGCCGCCGGTAACTCCCTCTACGAGGACCGTCCCCGCGGCATCATGTCCGCCGGGGTGGAGGAGGCCAACGCCCTGGTCCGCGTGGAAGCCCGCTTCCCCGGCCACGTGGCCGAATCCATGCTCCCCGCCACCACCGTTTCCCTGGTGGACGGACTCCAGGCCACCCTGCTCAACGGCCTGGGCAAGCTGGACCCGGAGGACGACCGCGCCGAGTACGACAAGAAGTACGTCCACACCGACGTCCTGGTCATCGGCGGCGGCCCCGCCGGGCTCGCCGCAGCCCGCGAGGCTGTCCGCACCGGCGCCAGGGTCATGCTGCTCGATGACCAGCCCGAACTCGGCGGCTCGCTGCTCTCCGGTTCCACGGCTCCGGGCCTTGCCGAGACCATCGAAGGAAAGCCCGCCCTGGAATGGGTGGCCGACGTCGAAGCCGAGCTGGTATCCGGCGCCGAGTCCACGGTCTTGAACCGCACCACCGCGTTCGGCGCCTACGACGCGAACTACGTCATCGCCGTCCAGAACCGCACCGACCACCTCACGAGCCCCGCCGCCCCCGGTGTCTCCCGCCAGCGGATTTGGCACATCCGTGCCAGCCAGGTGGTCGTCGCCCCGGGCGCCCATGAACGCCCCCTGGTGTTCGAGAACAACGACCGCCCCGGCATCATGCTCGCCTCCGCCGTGCGCAGCTACCTGAACCGCTACGGCGTGGCCGCCGGCAAGCGGGTGGTCATCAGCACCACCAATGACAGCGCCTACGCCGTCGCGGCCGACCTCGCCGCCGCCGGCGTCAAGGTCGCCGCCGTGGTGGACGCCCGTCCGGCCCTGACCGCAGCGGCGACTGCCGCCGTCGAATCCGGGATCCGGGTGCTGATCGGCAGCGCGGTGGCCAACACCTCCGCCGGCGCCGACGGCCGCTTGGACGGCGTGACCGTCCGCAGCATAAACGACGACGGCGAACTCACCTCCGGCGTCGAGCAGATCGCAGCTGACCTGCTGGCTGTGTCCGGCGGCTGGAGCCCGCTGGTCCACCTGCACTCCCAGCGCCAGGGCAAGCTGCGCTGGGACGAGGAGCTGGCAGCCTTCGTGCCCAGCACCGAGGTCCCCGCCCAGCAGACCATTGGCGCCGGCCGCGGCTCCTTCGCCACCGAAGACTGCGTCGCGGAGGGCATCTCCGCCGGCGCGAAGGCGGCCATCGCCGCAGGCTTCGAATCCGCCGTCGAACCCTCCGCGTTCGGCGACCCGAAGGCCTCCGCCCCCACCCGCCAGCTGTGGCTGGTGCCGGGCGAGAACGGCACCCCGGACGACTGGCACCACCACTTCGTGGACTTCCAGCGCGACCAGTCCGTGGCGGACGTCCTCCGCTCCACCGGAGCCGGCATGCGCTCCGTGGAACATATCAAGCGGTACACCTCCATCAGCACCGCCAACGACCAGGGCAAGACCTCCGGCGTCAACGCCATCGGCGTCATCGCCGCGGCCCTGCGCACCGCCGGCGAAGCCTCCCGCGGCATCGGCGACATCGGCACCACCACCTACCGCGCCCCCTTCACCCCGGTGGCCTTCGCGGCACTGGCCGGACGCCAGCGCGGGGAACTGTTCGACCCCGCCCGCGTCACATCGATCCACCCCTGGCACGTGGCCAAGGGCGCGCTGTTCGAGGACGTTGGACAGTGGAAGCGGCCCTGGTACTACCCGCAGGCCGGGGAGGACATGGATGCTGCCGTGCTGCGCGAATGCGCCGCCGTCCGCGAATCCGTGGGCTTCATGGACGCCACCACGCTGGGCAAGATCGAAATCCGCGGCAAGGACGCGGGGGAGTTCCTGAACCGGATGTACACCAACGCGTTCAAGAAGCTCGCCCCGGGTTCGGCACGCTACGGCGTCATGTGCACCCCGGACGGAATGATCTTCGACGACGGCGTGACCCTCCGCGTCGACGACGAGACCTACTTCATGACCACCACCACCGGCGGTGCCGCCAAGGTGCTGGACTGGCTGGAGGAATGGCTGCAGACCGAGTGGCCGGAACTGGACGTGCAGTGCACCTCCGTGACGGAACAGTGGAGCACCATCGCCGTCGTCGGACCCAAGTCCCGTGAGGTCATCGCCAAGGTGGCACCCGAACTGGCTGCCAACGGCGGCCTGGACGCGGAGGCCTTCCCGTTCATGACCTTCCGCGAAACCACCCTCGCCTCCGGCGTACGCGCCCGGATCTGCAGGATTTCGTTCTCCGGTGAACTCGCCTACGAGATCAATGTGCCGGCCTGGTACGGGCTGAACACGTGGGAATCCGTTGCTGCCGCCGGGGCCGAGTTCAACATCACCCCCTACGGCACCGAAACCATGCACGTGCTGCGCGCCGAAAAGGGCTACCCGATCGTCGGGCAGGACACCGACGGCACCGTCACCCCACAGGACGCCGGCATGGAATGGATCGTCTCCAAGGCCAAGGACTTCATCGGCAAGCGCTCCTACACCCGGTCGGACGCCCAGCGTGAGGACCGCAAGCACCTGGTCAGCGTCCTCCCCGTGGACGGCACGCTGCGGCTGCCCGAAGGCACCCAGTTGGTGGAAAAGGGACGCTCGACCAACCCCGCCTACGGCCCCGTGCCGATGGAAGGGTTCGTCACCTCCAGCTACCACAGCGCAGCGCTGGGCAGGTCGTTCGGCCTGGCCCTGATCAAGAACGGACGCAACCGCATCGGCGAAACGCTGGTGGCAGCCGCCGGCGACCAGCTGGTGGACGTGGTTGTCGCAGAAACAGTGCTTTTTGACTCTGAAGGGACCCGTAAAGATGGCTGAAACAGCAGCATCCCCGACCTCCGCTAAGACCAACGCCGAGAAGAACCTCGCCGCCCGCGTCAGCCCGGCGCGTCAGCTGGCGGAAGAATTCGCGGCCGGCTCCCTGGCAGGCACCGTTGAAATCGCCGAGGTGCCCTTCCTGACCATGGTGGGCCTCCGGGCCCTCGCAGGATCCGCCGCGGCGGAGCGCCTGGCCGGTGTCACCGGCGGACTCCCCGCCGGCTCAGGCGCCGTGGCAGGCAGCGGCGACGTGTCCGTCCTGTGGCTCGGCCCCGCCGAGTTCCTGGTGGTTGCACCTACCGAGGCGCACGAATCCCTGGGCGGGGACCTCATCCCCGCGCTCCGGGACGCGCTGGGCGGTGACGCGGGCCAGGTGGTGGACCTGTCCGCCAACCGGACCACGTTCGAACTGACGGGCCCCCGGGCGCGCGCCGTCCTGGAAAAGGGCTGCTCGCTGGACCTGCACCCGCGGGTCTTCAAGGCCGGCACCGCCTTCTCCACGGAAATCGCGAACATCCCTGCCGTCCTGTGGAAGACCGGTGACGAGTCCTTCCGGATCTTCCCCCGCGCTTCCTTCGCCGAGTTCCTGGGCCGGTGGCTGCTGGACGCCATGCGGGAGTACGCCTCGCCAGAGGTCCCCTGATGGCGCTCAGCGTCCTTGACCTCTTTTCCGTCGGCATCGGGCCCTCGTCGTCACACACGGTGGGCCCGATGCGGGCGGCCAAGCTGTTCGCCGACGGGCTGAAGGGCGACGGCCAGCTGGCCGCCACCGCCCGGGTGCAGACCGAACTGTTTGGCTCCCTCGGCGCCACCGGCCGCGGGCACGGCTCGGACAAGGCAGTGGTCCTGGGGCTGAAGGGCCTGGACCCGGAAACCGTGGATACCTTCACCGCCGACGACCAGGTGGCAGCCGCCGCGCTGGACGCCGAACTCCACATCGCGGGGGCGCACCGGGTGGACTTCAACTGGGAAGAGGACGTGGTGCTCCACCGGCGCAAGTCCCTCCCGGCGCATCCGAACGGCATGACCTTCCGCGCGCTGGACCACACAGGTGCCGTCCTGAGCGAGCGGAGCTTCTACTCGATCGGCGGCGGCTTCGTGGTGGACGGCGACGCCGAGGGCGGGGACAAAGTGGTGCCGGATGACACCGTGCTGCCCTACCCGTTCTCCACGGCGGACGAACTCCTGCAGATCTGCAGCCGCGAAGGCATGTCCATCTCCGACGTCATGCTGGCCAACGAACTCACCTGGCGCAGCGAAGCGGAACTCCGCGAGCAGCTGCTGGGGCTGTGGGCCGTCATGCGCGAATGCGTGGAGAACGGCTGCAACGCCGAAGGCATCCTGCCCGGAGGCCTGAACGTCACCCGCCGGGCGCCCGCCCTGTTCCGCACCCTGACGGCCTCGGCGGCCACCGCCGAAGCCGCGGCAGCGTCGCCGTCGCCCGTCCAGGCGCCGGCGGATCCGCTGCTGGCGATGGAATGGGTGAACCTCTTCGCGCTGGCCGTGAACGAGGAGAACGCCGCCGGCGGGCGGATCGTCACCGCCCCCACCAACGGGGCCGCGGGCATCGTGCCGGCCGTCCTGCACTACTACGTGAAGTTTGTTCCGGGAGCCGACGACGACGGTGTGGTCCGCTTCCTGCTGGCGGCGGCCGCCGTCGGAATCCTGTTCAAAACCAACGCCTCCATCTCCGGCGCCGAAGTGGGCTGCCAGGGCGAGGTGGGCTCCGCCTGCTCGATGGCTGCGGCCGGGCTCTGCGAAGTGCTCGGTGGAACCCCCGCGCAGGTGGAGAACGCCGCCGAGGTGGGCATCGAGCACAACCTGGGCCTGACCTGCGACCCCGTGGGCGGCCTGGTGCAGATCCCCTGCATCGAGCGGAATGCGATCGCCAGCGTGAAGGCGATCAACGCGGCCCGGCTGGCCCTGCACGGGGACGGCAGCCACAAGGTCTCGCTGGACAAGGCGATCAAGACCATGCGTGACACCGGAGCCGACATGAAAACCAAGTACAAGGAAACCTCCCGAGGAGGCCTCGCCGTGAATGTGATCGAGTGCTGAGCCATGACTGTTACTGAAACCCATATCCCCACATCAAAAGCGCCCACCACCGTGGAACACGTCCTGACCCTGGACTGCCCCGAGGGGCCTGGCATTGTGCACGCCGTCTCCGGGTTCCTGCTGGAGCACGGCTGCGACATCATCGACAACAAGCAGTTCGGTGAGCGCTCCGAAGGCCACTTCTTCATGCGCGTGCACTTCGTCTCCGAAGGCGATGAGTCCACGCTGGACGTTTTGCGGTCTTCGTTCGCCCCGGTGGCCGAAAAGTTCGGCATGCGCTGGCAGCTGGAACGCCACGGGTCAAAGCGCAAGGTGCTGATCATGGTGTCCAAGTTCGGGCACTGCCTCAACGACCTGCTCTTCCGCGCCCGCATCGGCGAATTGCCCGTGGACGTGGTGGCCGTGGTGTCCAACCACCGGGACCACCAGGCGCTGGTGGAGTGGCACGGCATCCCCTTCCACCACATCCCGGTCACGGCGGAGACCAAGCCCTCAGCGGAAGCTGCGCTGATGGAACTGGTGGACGGGCTCGACGTCGAACTCGTGGTGCTGGCCCGCTACATGCAGGTGCTCAGCGACGACCTGACCCGCCAGCTGGACGGCCGGGCCATCAACATCCACCACTCGTTCCTGCCCAGCTTCAAGGGTGCCAAGCCGTACCACCAGGCCTATGCCCGCGGCGTCAAGACTGTGGGCGCTACCGCGCACTACGTCAACGCCGAGCTGGATGAGGGACCCATCATCTCCCAGCAGGTGGTGGACGTGGACCACACGTACGGGCCCGAGGACCTGGTGGCCGCCGGCCGCGACACGGAATGCAAGGCCCTCTCCAACGCCGTGAAGTGGCACTGCGAAGGCCGCGTCATCCTGCAGGGCAACCGCACTGTGGTGCTCCGCTAGCGGTTCTCAACTAAACACTGTCAGCGCGGCTGGCTGCCTTCCGGGCAGCTGGCCGCGCTTTCGTTTGCCCGGAGGGTTCTAGCCGCTCTGTGCTCCCCGCCGCAGGAGAACCGCCTGGTGCACTTCCTCCAGGGCGGCAGCGATCTCCTCCCGCCCCACGCCCGCGAGGTACTGCAGCACCAGTCCATCCAGCGCGGCGAACAGTGAGCGGGCCACCACGTGGACGTCACCCTGGACGCCGAAAGCCTCAAGCCCCTCCGACAGCGCGCCAACGTAGCTCTCGTACAGCCTGGCTACCGGCCCCGCCAGCTCCGGGCGGCGCCGGGCCTCGAGGATCATCTCGTACTGGAACACCTGCAGCTCCGGATCTTCAAGCAGCAGTTCCAGCAGCGCCTCCGTGAAAGTCCCGCCGTTTTCGGCTGCTTCCCGCAGCCGTGACGCGCCGATGGACTGCTCCGATGACCACAGGAGCGCTGCCTCGATCAGGGCGTCCCGGGTCCCGAAATGGTGGGCGACCAGGCTGTTGTTGACGCCCGCCGCCTCCGACACCGCACGGTATGTGAGTCCGCGCAGGCCCTTCTGCGCCACCACATCCACCGCGGCCCGAAGCAGGGCTTCGCGGCCCTTGCCATATCTGGGCGCGGCGGGACGGTCAGGGGAAGCGGTCATAGCCCGATTCTAGCCAGCCGCCGCCGGACAAAAAGCAGCCCTTGACTTAAAACTAAGCAATTGCTTAGATTGCTTCCATGTGGTGATGCCCGTCACAGGGCCCGCCGCCATTCCACACATCTCCCGCGGCGAGACCGTTCCCCGCCGCCCCTTCCCCTCTGGAGTACCCATGACCACCACCCCTTCCTTCACCACGTCCGCTTCCCTTGACCCCGGCAGGAATGAGCCCTTCGAGCTCGGCCAGGTGCAGTGGGTCCGCCGCTTCGGCGAAGGCGACAGGCCTGGGCTGGCCTGCGGCTACTGGCACGTCAATCCCGCAGAAGCCCCCGAACCCTTCAATCTCGTCATGGAAGCCGACGAGGCCATCCACATCATCGACGGCCACCTCCGGATCGAGGTGGAGGGCGGCGGCACCTATGACCTCACCGCCGGTGGCGCCGCCTCCTTCAATAAGGGCGCCCGCACGAGGTGGGCTGTGCTGGCCCCCACCGTCGAATTCTTCGTCTACTCATAGGGGTCCGGGATGGCACAGCACAACAGCGCCATGGAGCAGGACCTGGACGTTGTCATCGTGGGTGCCGGGTTTGCCGGCCTCACCGCCGCCCGCGAACTCACCCGTCAGGGCCTGAAGGTGCGGATCGTCGAAGCGCGGGACCGCATCGGCGGCCGGACCTGGCTGGACCACCGGCTGGGCCGCGACCTGGAAATCGGCGGCACGTGGGTCCACTGGACCCAGCCGTACATTTGGGCGGAGTTGAAGCGGTACGGCATCGGAACCGTCGCCAGCCCTGAGCCCCAGCGGGCTTTCTGGTGGGCCGACGGCGGGCGCCGGGAAGGTGCCCCCGGTACCTTGCTTGACCTGATAGGCCGCCACAACGGCGAATTCACCAAGGAGTCCCGGACCTACTTCCCTGAACCGTTCAGGCCGCTGGCCACGGATGCCTTCAAGGACATCGACCACATCTCGGTGCAGGACCGGATCCGGGAGCAGTTTCCCGCCGGCAACGCCCGGGACATCCTCGAATCCTTCTGGACCCTGAACTTCAACGGCCCCGTGGAGGACGCGGCACTGACCCAGGCCCTCCGTTGGGTGGCCTTGACCAACGGTGACTGGGCCGTCAACTTCGAAGCCTGCGCCACGTACAAGATCCAGGGCGGAACCGCCGCTCTGGCCGAGGCCATCCTTGAGGACTCCCGTGCCGCCGTCGACTTTGGTTTCGCCGTGGAGGGCATGACGGACGACGGCGGGAGTGTCACCCTGCGGAGCGCGGACGGCCGGACCATCAGCGCCAGGGCCGCCATTGTCACGGTCCCCCTTCCCGTCCTGGGAACCATCGACTTCCAGCCGCCGCTGCCGCCGGCCAAAGACGAAGGCGCGCGGTTGGGGCAGGTGTCCAGGGGCGTCAAGGTGTGGATCCGGATGCGGGGAGAACATGCCCCCTTCGTGGCGCTGGGACAAGCGGACTGGCCCCTGAACTTCTTCCAGGCTGAGTACATGCTCGACGGCGACACAATCGTCGTCGGCTTCGGCCCCGATGCAACAAAAATTGACGCGTCAGACGCAGCGGCAGTCCAGGATCAGCTGACCCGGCTGGTGCCCGGCGTCGACGTGCTGGACGTTGCAACCCACGACTGGGTGGCGGACCCGCTGGCGGGGGAGACCTGGCCGATGCACCGGACGGGTTTCCTCGGCAACCACCTCGCCGCGATGCAGTCCGGGCACGGCAATGTGTTTTTTGCCGGGTCAGACATTGCCAACGGCTGGGGCGGCTTCATCGACGGCGCCATTGAGAGCGGCATGGAAGCGGCGCTGGCCGCAGCGTCGCGGCCCGGCCCCCGCTCTGCCCGTCCGGCCGCCCAGGAACCAGTGCCGCAAAATCCTGCACTGCGCTGACAAACAACAACTCGTCGCTGGTGGACAAAGGGCTTCGGCGCCCCGCTGCCAAGCTGGATTCCACAGCAATTTTCCCGAACTCATGACCGTTAAGAAGGATCAAATGAGTATTTCGAATTCCGAACCCCGGACCACTGACGCTCCGGCCAAGGAGCATTCAACGGCACTGCGTGCCGGCAGCATCGGCGTCCTGGGCATCCTCTTCTTCGTCTTGTCGGCACAGGCGCCCCTCACGGGGATCGTGGGCGCCTCACCGCTTGCCGCAGCGCTCGGCAACGGTGCCGGCGCGCCCGGCGCCTACCTGATCGTGGGCATCGTCATCGTGATCTTCGCCGTGGGATTCGTGGCGATGAGCCGCAGAATCCAGACCAACGGCGCCTTCTACGCCTACGTCACCGCAGCGTTCGGCAGGAAGACCGGTGCCGGCGCGGCCTGGCTGGCCCTCCTGGCCTACAACACCGTCCAGGCCGCCATGTACGGGCTCTATGGTGCGGCGTTCTCCGGGCTGCTGGCGTCCATCGGACTGGATGTTCCGTGGTGGCTGCTCGCCCTGGCCACCATGGCCGGCGTCCAGGTGCTCGGCTCCCTGAACATCGAACTCGGTGCCCGCGTGCTGGCCCTGCTGGTGGGACTCGAGGTGGCCATCCTGCTGCTGTTCGGCTTCACCGTCCTGCTCCGCGGCGGTGGCCCGGAAGGCATCAGCGTGGCCGCGTCCTTCTCGCCCGAGGCCATCGGGGCCGGAGCGCCGGGCGTAGCCATCATGTTCGCCGTGGCTTCCATGTTCGGCTTCGAGTCCACGGCCATCTATTCGGCCGAGGCCAAGGACCCGCACAGGACTGTCGCCCGGGCCACCTACCTGTCCGTGGGTGTCATTTCCGTCTTCTTCTCCTTCATTTCCTGGATGCTGGTCAGCTACTACGGCCCGTCCCAGGTCATGGACGCGGCCGGGGCAGCACTCGAATCCGGCGATGCCACGTCCTTCGTGCTCGGGCCCCTGGTGGAGCTGTTCGGGCCGTGGGCGGGCGTGGTGGCAGGCATCCTGCTGGTCACCTCACTGCTCGCCGGCATCATCGCCTTCCACAACGGCATCAACCGCTACCTGCACTCCCTGGCCCTGCGTGGTTCCATGCCCGCCGTGCTGGCCCGGACCAACCGGCACCGCGCCCCTGCCGTCGCCGCCTGGATCCAGACCGCAGCCGCCGTCGTCCTGGTGCTTCCCTTCGCGATCCTTGCCCTGGACCCGGTCCTGACCCTCTTTTCCTGGTTCAGCGGCCTGGCCGTGGCGGCGCTGCTGGTGCTCTATATGCTGTGCTCGGTGGCGGTGGTCAGCTTCTTCCGCCGCGAACGCGCGGGGGCACAGCTGTGGCAGACCCGGATCGCCCCCGTCCTGGCAACGGCGCTGCTCGCCTGGGTCCTGTTCCTGGTGGTCAGCAATTTCACGGCCCTCATCGGCGGCAGCGCCGAAACAGCAATCGCCCTGCTCGCCGCGGTGCCCGTGGTCTTCCTGGCCGGGGTGCTGGTGGAATCCGCCATCGAGCGCCGCCACCATGCGGCCAGCCTGGGCCACGCACTTACCTGACGCTGACGGCTTCTCCCTTACTGGCCCGGCGCCGACCGCAATGTCCGCGCCGGGCCAGAACGCGTGCTGCAACGAAAAGCCCGGCCAGGAAGGCTGCTGCGAGCCAGGCCGCCCAGTCGCTGCGGGGCCACACGCCGGACAGGCCCAGGAACGCGGGAACAGTGGCAGTAACCTGGCTGGCGAGCACCAGCGCCCAGCCGGTGAACAGGTCCAGCCGCGCGGCGCCGAATGCAGCCGAGGCGAACAACAGCCCCCACAGCACCGACCAGCCCACCCAGAGCACCGCGAGCAGCGGATCCGTACCGAGCCACGCGCCCGCCAGCAGCAGGCCGAAGAACGCCACCATGCCGCAGAACCAGCCCAGGCCCTTCGAACCCAGGGCCAACAGGACGTCCAGCCCGGCATAGGCGTACGTCAGCCCGAACAGGAACATTCCGGCGGCCGTCAGAAGGTGTTCAGCGCCGGTACTGCCAGTGGAAAGATGGACGACGCCGAGTACCAGCTGGGTGCCGCCGAGCAGCAGGCTGAAGGTGGCGGAGTCGCGGCGGGGGAGACGCCCCAGCGTCGCGAGCCCGTTGACCAGCAGCGCGGCCCCGGAGAGGAGAAGGCAAATGAAGGGCATCAGCGCAGCTCCCCTGTGCAGGATGGATGCAACTTCTCTCTCACAATATGGAATATTTGTGTCACATTACGGAGATTAGCTGATTCGGACTGCCCGGCCTACTGGTCTCCGGTCGTAATCCGATAAGTTGAAGAGTAAACCTATGGGGCGACGTTGCTTTTGCGCTGTCCCTCGTTTGGGCTCAGGGGTAAGGAACAGTTCATGGACGCACGGCTCGAAGCCATCAAGGACACCGTCCTCATGCGGAATCCTGGTGAAGCGGAGTTCCACCAGGCAGTGGTGGAGGTCTTCGAAAGCCTTGGCCCGGTCCACGACAGGCACCCGGAATTCCTCGAGGCTGCCATCCTGGAACGCCTTTGCGAGCCCGAACGCCAGATCATCTTCCGCGTGCCGTGGACCGATGACTCCGGACGCGTCCAGATCAACCGCGGCTTCCGGGTGGAGTTCAACTCTGCGCTTGGCCCGTACAAGGGCGGACTGCGCTTCCACCCGTCCGTCTACCTGGGCATCGTCAAATTCCTCGGCTTCGAGCAGATCTTCAAGAATGCCCTGACCGGCATGCCCATCGGCGGCGGCAAGGGCGGCTCCGACTTCGATCCCCGCGGCCGCAGCGACGCAGAAGTGATGCGGTTCTGCCAGTCCTTCATGACCGAGCTATACCGCCACATCGGCGAATACACGGACGTCCCGGCCGGCGAAATTGGCGTGGGCGGCCGCGAGATCGGCTATCTTTTCGGCCAGTACAAGCGCATCACCAACCGCTACGAGTCGGGCGTGCTCACCGGCAAGGGCATCTCCTGGGGCGGCTCCCTGGTCCGGCCGGAGGCCACCGGCTTCGGCACCGTCATCTTCACCCAGGAAATGCTGAGGACCCGCGGCACGTCCTTTGACGGCCAGCGCGTGGTGGTGTCCGGCTCCGGCAACGTGGCCATCAACGCCGTCGCCAAAGCCCAGTCCCTCGGTGCCGCAGTGGTGGCCTGCTCCGACTCGTCAGGCTACGTGGTGGACGAGGCAGGCATCGACGTCGCGCTCCTCCGCGAGGTGAAGGAAGTGCAGCGCGGCCGCCTGAAGGATTACGCCGAACGCCGGGGCGGCGTTACCTACGTGGACGGCGGCTCGGTGTGGGACGTCGACGCCACAGTGGCACTTCCCTGCGCCACGCAGAACGAGCTCGACGGCGCTGCTGCCGCCCGCCTGGTGCGCAACGGCCTGGTTGCCGTCGGCGAAGGTGCCAACATGCCCTCCACGCGTGACGCTGTTGCGGTGTTCCAGGAGGCGGGCGTCCTGTTCGGGCCCGGCAAGGCTGCCAACGCCGGTGGCGTGGCAACCTCGGCCCTGGAAATGCAGCAGAACGCAAGCCGTGATTCGTGGTCCTTCGAGCACACCGAAGAGCGGCTGACCGAGATCATGGTGGGCATCCACGACCGTTGCGCCGCCACCGCCGAGGAGTACGGCGAACCCGGCAACTACGTGCTCGGCGCCAACATCGGCGGGTTCGTCAAGGTCGCCGACGCCATGCTGGCGCAGGGGTTGATATAGGAAACGGAGCCTGCTTCAAGTAGGGGTGCCTGGGGCGGGAACCAGGGCCTGAATCAGCCCCGGCGCCATTCGGTGGGTGAGACGCCAAAAGCATCCCGGAACGTGCGGCTGAAATGGGCGGCATCCAGGAACCCCCAGCGGGCAGCCACCGTGCCGACGGATTGCCCGGCGTGCAGCGGGTCGCGGAGGTCACGGCGTGCACCTTCGAGCCGCTGTGTCCGGATCCAGCTGGCAACGGTGGTCCCCGACTCGTGGAAGACGTTGTGCAGGTGCCGGGTGGAGATGAAGTGCGCGGCGGCGATGCTTGCCGGTGACAGCAGGGGGTCGGCCAGGTTCGCCTCGATGTACTCGCGGACCGAGACCGCCAGCAGTGCCTGCGGCTTCATGCGGTCCGGCGTGATGTCCATTTCCGCGTGCAGCATGGTGGACACCAGGTCCAGGGCGTTGGTGGCGAGCCGCGAGCCGCTGGGGCCGTTCAGGACGTCCAGGTTCGCAGACAGTTCGCGAATGAACTGGCCCACGATTCCGCTGAGGCCCCCGCTGCCCATGCGCACCGCGGCGAGCTGCCCCACGTAGTCCACCGGCAGGGAGAGGGCGTCGCAGGGGAACATCAGGACCATGATCCTGGTGCTGTCCTCGAAGGCAAGGGTGTAGGGCCGGTTGGTGTCGTAGATTGCCAGGTCGCCGGGCTGGAGGACGGCTTCGCGGTTGTCCTGGATCAGCAGGCCCGTGCCTTCCAGCTGCAGATTCAGCTTGAAATAGCGCTCATGGGCCTGGGCGATCAGCGCGGGGGTGCGGTGGACCTCGTGGGAGGTGGCGGTCACTTCCACGATGGACATCCGGTCCAGTACCCGGGAACGCATCCGGCCCTGGAAACCCTCCACGTCCGCCGTCCGAGCGGTGAGGGGCACGAAGGATTCGGCCACCAGGTGTTTCCAGTGGTCAAACGATGTGGCAACGCTGGAGCTGAGGTCCTGGCGTGGGGTCAGGGCTGTTGCCCCGCTTGCTGCAGCTGCTGGCATGATGTTCCTCGCGACGGATGGCCACTTCACGTTCCCCCCGGGTTGTGTCCTGCGACACAGTCCATTCAGGTTAGCGGCACGCCAATCTTTTTTCAACGGTTGGCGAAAATAAGGCGAATTGTCTTTCCAGCCGCAGCCCAGCCTCGCGTGCCATGATCGGGCCATGAAGTCCATGACGGCTCCCGGCGACCACCACCGGAACTTCAACTCCCGCGCCCACCATTCCCGGCTCCGCTTGCTGGTGATGCTTGCCGTCGGCCTTGTCGCGGCGCTGGCGGTTGGCACCTTTGGCACCTGGACGTATGCCCCGGCACTCGGCTGGGCCGCTGCATCGGCCACCTACCTCATCTGGGTCTGGAGCGTCATCGGACGCCTGGGTCCTGCAGCCACCGCTGCGCATGCGCGGAGGGAGGATCCCGGCCGGATCTTCTCGGACACGCTGGTCCTGGGCGCCACCGTGGCCAGCTTTGCCGGGGTCGCCCTGATTTTGCTTGATGCCTCCAGCGAGCAGGGTGGCGCCAAGGACGCAACGGTGGCCATGGCGCTGGGCAGCATTGCCCTCTCATGGTTCCTGGTCCACACCCTGTTCACCCTCCGCTACGCAGCGATCTACTACCGCGACGGCACGGGTGTGGATTTCAACGAAGGGAGCCAGCCCCGGTATTCGGATTTCGCCTACCTGGCCTTCACTGTGGGCATGACGTTCCAGGTATCGGACACCGACCTGAAGACCACTGCCATCCGTTCCACCGTCCTGCGCCAGGCGCTGCTGTCCTATCTGCTCGGTGCCATCGTCCTCGCCACCACCATCAACCTGGTTTCGGGGCTGATCCACTAAGCGGGCCTATTCTGGGCCCATGGCTGAGATAAGAGTTAACTGGCACCGGCGGCACAAAGAGGGCCTCAGTACGGGCGACAAAGCCGCCGACGCCCTTCGAAACGGCATGGGCAGCTGGCCTTTCGTGGGGATGTTCTTGGGTTTCATGGGACTGTGGGCCCTGGTGAATTCCTACGTCCTCGCCAACAGCGCATGGGACCCCTACCCCTACATTCTGCTGAACCTTTTCCTGTCCATGCTGGCCGGCCTGCAGGGCGCCATCCTGCTCATTGCAGCCAAGCGCCAGGATGCCATTGCCTCGGCCATGGCGCAGCATGATTACGAAACTGACGTCCGGGCCGCGGCGCAGATTGAGATGCTCATGAACATCAACGCCGAACAGTTGAAGCTGCTGCAGGAACTGCGGGACATGCGGGACATGCCCTGAAAACGCCAATGGGTGCAACTCCGGCTGGAGTTGCACCCATTATGCGAGCGTTGTCTAGTCCTTCTTGAAGGCATCCTTGACGTGCTCGCCGGCCTGCTTGAGGTCCGACTTTGCCTGGTCCGTCTGGCCTTCAGCCTTCAGGCTTTCGTCGCCCGTGGCGTTTCCGGCAGCTTCCTTGCCCTTGCCGCCGAGCTTCTCTGCAGCATTGCCGATCTTGTCATCCAAACCCATGGAGATGCTCCTTACAGTTCGTGCTCGCTCCGGCATTCGCCAGAACCTGACCCCTCAATAGTAAGCATACTTTCGAGTTTGGCGCTCATTTCCGGCCGGGAATTTTGCCCAGGAGGGAAAGGTACCCCTCGAGTTGGGCCGCGTGGCCAAAGTCTGTTTGGCCGGCGGGCGCCAGGGCTGCCTCGATCTGGGCCCCCAGCAGCATGTTCAGCAGCTGCCCGGCAAGGATGGGATCGTCGACGGCGGCACGGACGTCGCCGCTGCCCCTCGCCTCTGCCAGGAAACGGCGGATCGCCACCAGCCATTCATTCATCGACTGCTGGTGGATCGCCGCCTTCCGGGGGTCGTTGATGGCCCTTTGCCAGAACGGGACCACGATTCGTGCCTCGTTGACGCGCTCGTCATCGAGGGGGAGGACCTCGAGGCAAAAGGCCCGCAGCGCGTCCAGGCCCGTCCGCCCGGCCGTGACCTCCGCGATGCGCAGGTTGGTCCTGTTGAACACATGGCTGAAGGCGAATTCGAGCAGGGTGTCCTTGGTGGGGAAGTAGGGTTTCATGGCGCCGTTGGCGAAGCCTGCCTCCGTGGCGATCTCCCGCATGGTGGCGCCCTCAAGGCCCTGACGGGCAATGATCCGCCAGGTGGCATCCACGAGTTCCAGGCGGCGCTCATCATGGTCAACTATCTTCGGCACCGCGGCCACTCCCCGGAAATATTTCGCTCAGACTCTTGTGAGCCATGTTACGGACGTTTATTCTCTACAACTATAGAAAATAAACCAGTGGCCGGCGACGGCCCGGACAAAGGCTCTTCCCATGACTCTTGCACCAACTGAAACCGCGTCGGCCTTCCACCTGGCAACGGCGGAGGAAATCCTGGACGTCCGCGCCATCCTGCAGTCTGAAGGCCACCTGGACGCCCGGCACCGCATCGCCTACCTCGGCCTGCTGGATCCGGCCCGGGGAGTGCAACCACAGGCTGTGGACCGCCGATTCCGGGTCTTCATCCACGACGTCTCGGGGGCTGCGCCGCGTGACGTCGTGGTCTCCATTACCCAGCAAAAGGTGCTCTCCGCCGTCGAACTCGACACCGCGGTAACCGGCGAACTGCCGGTCCTGGAGGAGGAATTCGAAGTGGTGGAATCCCTGCTGGCCACCGATGACCGCTGGCTGAATGCGCTCGCCGACAGGGGCCTCGAGGTCGAAAAGGTCCGCGTTGCCCCGCTGTCTGCCGGTGTTTTCGAATACGGCGAGGAGAAGGGCCGCCGCATCCTCCGCGGCCTGGCGTTCGTGCAGGAATTCCCCGGGGACAGCGCCTGGGCGCACCCGGTGGACGGACTGGTGGCCTACGTGGACGTGGTCAGCAAGGAAGTCACCCAGGTCTTCGACCTCGGCGTGATCCCCATCCCGGCTGAGCATGGCAACTACACCGATCCGGAACTGACCGGGCCTGTCCGCGACACCCAGAAGCCCATCAGCATCACCCAGCCGGAAGGGCCCAGCTTCACCGTCACCGGCGGCAACCACGTGGAATGGGAAAAGTGGAGCGTGGACGTCGGCTTCGATGTCCGGGAAGGGGTGGTCCTGCACAACCTGGCCTTCCAGGACGGGGGCCGGAAGCGGCAGATCATCAACCGGGCGTCCATTGCCGAAATGGTGGTGCCGTACGGGGATCCCTCACCCATCCGGTCCTGGCAGAACTACTTTGACACCGGCGAATACCTGGTGGGCCAGTACGCCAACTCGCTGGAACTTGGCTGCGACTGCCTGGGCGAGATCACCTACCTCAGCCCGGTCATCAGCGACGCGTTCGGCAACCCGCGGGAAATCCGCAACGGCATCTGCATGCACGAGGAGGACTGGAGCATCCTCTCCAAGCACTCCGACCTCTGGAGCGGCGTCACCTACACCCGCCGCAACCGCCGCCTGGTGATCTCCTTCTTCACCACGATCGGCAACTACGACTACGGCTTCTACTGGTACCTCTACCTGGACGGCACCATCGAATTCGAGGCCAAAGCCACCGGCATCGTGTTTACCTCGGCGTTCCCGGAAGGCGGCTCGGACAACATCTCCCAGCTGGCGCCCGGCCTGGGTGCACCCTTCCACCAGCACCTCTTCAGTGCCCGGCTGGACATGGCCATCGACGGGTTCACCAACCGGGTGGAGGAGGAGGATGTCATCCGCCAGGCCATGGGGCCGGGCAACGAACGCGGCAACGCCTTCTCCCGGAAGCGCACCGTCCTGGCGCGTGAATCCGAAGGCGTCCGGGAAGCCGACGCCCGGGCCGGCCGGACCTGGATCATCTCCAACCCGGAATCCCGCAACCGGCTGGGGGAGCCCGTGGGCTACAAACTGCACTCCCACAACCAGCCCACGCTGCTGGCAGACCCGGACTCCTCCATCGCCCGCCGCGCCGCCTTTGCCACCAAGGACCTGTGGGTCACCCGGTACGCCGAGGACGAGAAGTACCCCACGGGCGACTTCGTGAACCAGCACGCCGGCGGAGCGGGCCTGCCCGCCTACGTCGCACAGGACCGGGACATCGATGGCCAGGACATCGTCGTCTGGCACACCTTCGGCCTGACCCACTTCCCCCGGGTGGAGGACTGGCCCATCATGCCCGTGGACACCGTCGGCTTCAAGCTGCGGCCGGAGGGCTTCTTCGACCGCAGCCCGGTCCTGGACGTTCCCGCCAACCCCAACAAGCAGGAATCCTCCTGCCACAGCGAGGGCGGCAGCGGTGGCTGCCACTAGCCTCGCCCCCGCCACGGCAGGGAGTACGACGGCGGCGGGACGGGTGCGTGCCAACGGTCCCGTCCTGCATCCCCGCGTCGTAGCGGTGGCCACCGCCGGTTCCTGCCTTGCCCACGTGTGGCTGGCGGCGTCGGGACGCCACGGCGCGTGGCTGAGCGTCCTCATGCTGGCGCTCGCCGCCGTCTGCGTTCCCTGCACGGTCCACATCTGGCGGCAGAGCCGGGTGGCCGCACTGCAGCAGGTCACCGCTGCTGCCGTGGTGATGGCCGCCCTGCACGCCGTCCTGCTGCTGGCCGCCGGGGGTGCCGGGCACGCCCATGGCGGCCAGCCGTCGTCGTCCGCTGTTGTTGATTCGGGCAGCACGCAGCTGCTGCTGGTTGTCGCCCTGGAACTGGGGACGGCGCTGCTCGCCGCAACCCTGGTGGCCCGGCTGCGGCGGTTGCACCGGTAGGCCTTCGGGGCTCAGCCGGCCGCGACGCCGAGCGGGCGGGCGACGTGCAGCTGTTCGTGGTCAACAAGCCACTGGATGGATTCGAAGATGGCCTCCTCCGGTTCGTACCGCGGCGCGTAGCCAAGCATGGAGGCCGCTTTTTCGATGCTGAAGCACTGGCTGCGGTAAAGGTGGTTCCAGCTCGCATCTGCGTGCTCGCGGGAGGTGTTCTCCCGGAAGCGGTCCCAGGGAACCGTCTCCAGTACCGCAGCGTGCCCGAACCAGGCGGCGGCGATGTCCGCGTAACCGCGGACCGTGAGCGCCGTGGGGGCAACGACGTTGAAGTCCTCACCGGTGGCCGCCTCCCGCCGGGCAATGGCCTTCTCGAAGGCCTGGGCGACGTCATCGGCGTGCACATGGTGCATCAGCTCCGAGCCGCTGCCGGGAATCCGGAGGGGCTGCCCTGCGGAGATCGTCTGCCAGACGGTGGGATCGAGGTTTCCCAGCGGACCAACGGGCTGCCAGCCCGGTCCCACAATGTGGCCGGGATGCAGGGAGGTGGTGGCCAGCCCGCCGCTGGCGGTTTCCTCCTGCAGCATCAGGGCAATCCTGTTTTTCTGGATGCCGTACTCGCCAAAGGGAGGTGCGGCTGAATCCGATCCCTCCCTGATGGGCAGCTTCAGGCTCTGCCCGTACCGCCAGACGGAGCCGCAATGCAGCAGGTGCCCCACTTCGCCCCGCAGCCGCTGCACCAACGCTGCCGCCGATTCGAGGGTGAAGCAGACCAGGTCCACCACGACGTCCGGCTTGAGGGCAGCCACCCGGTCAGGGAAGGTTCCGTCCTGGTCCTCCGCCTGCCGGTCTGCGGTGACATGCTGAACCTGCTGCCAGGCAGGCGGGTCCGTGTAGGGCTTGCTGGTGCCGCGGCTGATGTTGGTGACCTCGTGGCCGGCCTGGACCAGCCGGGGGACCAGGAACGAACCGATGTGGCCGCTGCCGCCGATGACGGTGACTTTCATTGCTCTCCGATCGTTGCGTACCCTCCACGGTAGGGCCGCGGCAGCAGGAAAGGGAGGCCCTGCCGGACCTCCCTTTCCTGGCGATAGGGGTGGAACCTAAGGGTCAGGCAGGCTTGGCGTACTCTGCCGCGCTCATGACCTCGTAGCCAACAAACGTCTCATCGCCCTCCACCCAGGCGTCGTGGCCTGCCGGGATGGAGTACGCGTCGCCGGCCTGGATGGTCATGCCGGTTCCGTTGTCCAGCTGGACGGTCAGGGTGCCGGAGGTGCAAAAACCAAGGTGATTGTTCTGGCAGCTGTCCGTATGGACAACTGTCTTGACGGTTTCTGACCAGCGCCAGCCGGGCTCAAACGTGAACCGGCCCAAGGTGGCGCCACCAATGTTCACCACGTCTACTTGGGTCTTGGGCGGACGGCGCTTTTCATCGGGTTGGTCAAAGGATTTGGACTCCAGGTCCTTCACCGTTACTGCGGGCATTTCTGGCTCCTTGGTAAGGAGTGGTTATTGAGTTCGTCCGGCGCCGGGAGCACCGGGAAATAGGGCCCGGCAGGGCGGGATGTGCCCCGTCCAGAACCTGCCTGACCTCGTGTGCGACGATCCCAATCTGCTCTTATGCGTACCTGATGTCAATGACGCTTTTCTGCCTCGAACCACTCCCGGCCGGGGTTGCTGACGCTTGGGGCCGAACGGTCCAGGCCGGGCTGCGCGGCCCACTTCACCCCGTTGGCCAGGACCCGCTGGACCTGCGGATGGTGGTACACCGGGTACTCCTGGTCGCCGGGGCTGAAGTAGAAGATGCGGCCCTTGCCGCGGGTGAAGGTCACGCCGGAGCGGAACACCTCGCCGCCGGCAAAGGAGCTGATGAAGATCAGGTCGTCCGGGTCCGGGATGTCGAACAATTCGCCGTACATCTCCTGCTCCGGAATGACAATGGGGCTCTCCACGCCGTCCGCGATGGGATGGGAGGGCTTGACGGTCCACACCAGCTCGCGGCCGCCGTCGTTCCGCCAGGCCAGGGAGCAGCTGGTGCCGAGCAGTTTGGTGAAGATCTTCGCGAAGTGCCCCGAGTGGAGCACGATCAGCCCCATGCCGCCCAGCACATGCCGGTGGACGCGTTCGACGACGGCGTCCCCCACCTCGGCGTGCGCGATGTGGCCCCACCACAACAGGACGTTCGTCTCCGCGAGCACCTCCTCGGCAAGGCCGTGTTCGGGATCCGTGGCCAGGACCGCCGTCGTGATGTCCGCGTCCGGAAGGTGGGAGCGCAGGCCCGTGGCGATGGCGCCATGGATGCCGTCCGGGTACATTTCCCCGATGTGGGACGGCTCGTTGTTGGCTTCGTGGACGCCTTCGTTCCACACCAGGATCCGCAGGTTGCCGTCCATCAGAGCCGAACCTCCCTCTGCTCGCGGGCGGACTGGTAGCACGCGTCGATGACCTGGGCGCGGTACAGTGCCAGGGATCCGTCATGGTTGGCCCAGACCTGGGCGCCGCCGCGCACGGCGGTGACGAAATCCTCCACCACTGCATCGTGCGCGCGGCCCGGCAGGACCGGGGGCAGGTAGTCCGCGGAGCCGCCGTCCTTGTCCGTGAACACCCGCAGCCGGCCCACCGGCGGGAACGGTGCCCCGTGCACCCTGAGCTCGGCGCCGCCGTCGGTCCCGTACACCGTGAAGTCCAGCTGGTCATCGGTTTCCCGGTAGGCCGCCCAGCTCGCCTCGACCAGCAGGGTTGCGCCGCCGTCCAGCCGGAGGAATGCCGTCGCGAAGTCCTCCACTTCGAAGGCGTGGCTGGTGGCGTGGGCGGAGAACCGGCTGCCGCCGCCCCGCCCCTGCGGCCCCAGTTCGGCGTGGGTGGCTGCGGAGACCGCCACCACCTTGGGCTCGCCGAGGAGGTAGAGGGCGAAGTCGAGCACATGGACGCCGATGTCCGCCAGCGGCCCCCCGCCGGCGAGCTCCGGGTTGGTGAACCAGCTGCCCAGCGTGGGAATGCCGGCGCGCCGCAGCCATGACGCCTTCGCGTAGTAGGGCCGACCCAGGCCGCCGTGGTCGATGACCTCCTTGAGCGCCTTGATGTCGCCGCGCCGGCGGTGGTTGAAGGCGACGTCCAGGACGCGTCCGGCCTTCCGGGCGGCGTCCACCATGGCCCGGCCTTCCGCGGCGTTGCGGGCGATGGGCTTCTCGCTCAGCACATGGATACCCCGTTCCAGGGCCGCGATGGAGATCGGGGCGTGCAGGAAGGTCGGTACTGCCACGCTGACTGCGTCCAGGCCGCCGTGGTCCAGCATGTCCTGCCAGTCGGCGAAGGCGTTCGGAATGGCGTATTCGGCCTGCAGGGAGTCCCGGAGGTCCTGCTCCATCCCTGCCACCGAGACGATGCTTACTCCGTCCAGCGCTGAGTAGGCCTTGAGGTGCTGCTGGCCGGCCCAGCCGATGCCCACCACCCCCACCCGCAGGTCACTCGGCGGTACAGGAGGGGATTGCTGGCTGTTCAAGGGCTGGCTCCTTCGGCGTGGCTGGCTGCCCGGACGCTTTCCAGCCTAGCCCTGCACTGCCTGGTCCTGGAGGTGCATGCCTGCACTGTTCGACGGGGCGTCACGCACGGC
Source organism: Pseudarthrobacter sp. LT1 (assembly GCF_035621795.1). Taxonomy (NCBI): domain Bacteria; kingdom Bacillati; phylum Actinomycetota; class Actinomycetes; order Micrococcales; family Micrococcaceae; genus Pseudarthrobacter; species Pseudarthrobacter sp. LT1. Next base: position 4,178,283 of record NZ_CP141830.1, on the reverse strand, counting down.
ACGCTTTCGGCGCACCCAGGTGCCGCGCACCCTGGAAACCCGGGGCGCCGGCGTCGTGCCCTGGCCAAAAGCGTGCCCAGCGTGACGCCCTGCGCTCAACGGGACCTGTGAAACTCGCGTGCAATTGGCTGAAACCACCATTTAACACACCCGAAACCTACCCAAAAATAGCCGCCATACATTGGTATCAGACGGCAAAAGCCGCCCCTCCGCAGGCCGCGGTTTCTCCACCCGCGTCCCACTTGGCGAACGGCTCTGACGGCAACGTACCGTTCTTTTCGCATCTTGAAAGGGGTTTCCCATGGACTCGGGAAATGTCGCTTGGATTTTGGCCAGCTCGGCGCTGGTATGCATGATGATTCCCGCCCTGGCCCTGTTTTACGGGGGCATGGTGGGGTCCCGCCGGATCCTGAACATGATGATGATGTGCTTCGGCGGCGCCAGCCTGGTGGCCGTGCTCTGGGCACTGTTCGGTTACTCGATGGCCTTCGGAAACTCCGTGGGCGGACTGGGGCTCATCGGTGACGTCACCGAGTTTCCGGGCATGGGGCAGCTGCTGGCCAAGGACGATTCCGCGTCCATTCCGGTCATCCTGTTCGCAGCGTTCCAGCTGTTCTTCGCCTGCGTCACCACCGCACTCGTTGCCGGTGCCGCCGCAGGCCGGATGAAGTTTGGCGCCTGGATGCTGTTCGCCGGCATCTGGGCCACGGTGGTCTACTTCCCCATCGCGCACTGGGTGTTCGCGTTCGACTCGGCGGACGGCAGCACCGTCGGCGGCTGGATCGCCAACGGCATTAAGGCCATCGACTTCGCCGGCGGCACTGCCGTCCACATGAACGCCGGCGCCGCAGCACTGGCACTGGCACTGGTCCTGGGCAAGAGCTCCGGCTGGCCCAAGGTGGAACACGCCAAGCCGCACAGCCGGCCACTGGTGCTGGTGGGTGCGGGCCTGCTGTGGGTTGGCTGGTTCGGCTTCAACGCCGGCTCCGCACTGGCTGCCGGCCAGTCGGCGTCGGTGGTGTTCCTGAACACCGCCGTGGCTGCCTCCGCCGGGCTGCTTGCCTGGGCCCTTGTTGAGCGGGTCCGGCACGGTGCGGCCACCAGCATGGGGGCCGCGTCAGGCCTCATCGCGGCGCTGGTAGCCATCACTCCCGCCTGTGGCGCAGTCAGCCCGCTCGGCGCGCTGGCCATCGGCGCGATCGCCGGGGCTGTCTGCTCGCTGGCCATCGAATGGAAGTTCCGCCTGGGCTTCGACGATTCCCTCGACGTCGTCGGCGTCCACCTGGTGGGCGGCATCCTGGGCACGCTGCTGATCGGACTCTTTGCCACGGACAAGGCCCCGAACGGCGTCAGCGGACTGTTCTACGGCGGCGGCTTCGAGCAGCTGGGCATCCAGGCCCTCGCCACCGTCACGGTGCTGGCCTACTCCTTCGGCGTCACCTGGATCCTGGCGAAGATCCTGGACAAGACCATGGGCGGCCTGCGCATCAAGCCCGAGGACGAACTGCGCGGCATCGACCTCGCGGCCCACTCGGAGCTGGCCTACCTTATGGATGAGGATCCGGTGGAGCTGGGGTCGCCGCAGCGGGTCTAGCTTCGGCAGGTCCCCTTCCGGCGGCCCCAGCTCACGCTGGGCCCGCCCCGAATGCACGAGTCAGGGCCAAACCTTGGACCGGTGCCGGCAGCCGCCGGCTTATAGTTCCAGGGTTTGGCCCTTCGCCGTGCCGGCAGCTTCTGTGGTCAGTGTTCCACGCACACCAGGACGCCGTCCCGCACTTCCAGTACTGCCGCCCGGACGTGGCTGAGGCGGGTGCGCGGGTCCGGTGCCATCGTGTCGATGTCCTCGCCGTCCCAGTACGGGTGCGTGAAGTAGACCAGCAGCGCACGCCTCGCGTCGCCGTCGGACATTTCGCCGGGCGCCCGTTCCGTCAGGGGCACCACGTCCGCGTGGCGTCCGACGACGGGCCTTCCGTCCACCGATTCCGGTGCCGTGAGGATCAGGCCGCCACGGTGCTCCTGCCGGACCCAACGGCCCGTTGCGTCTTCGGAACGGTAGACCGCCTGGCCCCGCCACTCGTCCACGATCATCCAGTAGCTGCCGCCCAGCCGGAAGACCTTGGGTCCCTCGTGCGGGCGCCCGGGGATTGCCACACCTTCGGGCTTCCACGACGACGGGTCCTCCGGAGTGTCGCTGACCGCGCTGCAGGTGTTGGAGCCGCGGGCCTCGTCCTTGTACCAGAGGCGGTACCGGCCGTCACCGCACCGGGCTACTGCGGCGTCGATGACCCGGGGGGAGTCCAGGTCGATCCGGCCCAGGTACTCCCACTTCTCCAAATCCGTGCTGGCGAACTGGACGATTTCCGCCGTCCCGGTCCAGTCCGTGCGCCTGCCGCCCAGGACGGTCACGTACATGATCCATCGGTCGCCAATACGGACGACGTCGGGCGCCCAGAGGGTTGCCGGAAGTTCCGTTCCGGGCGGGACGAGTCCGTTCGCGGTGCCGTGGTAGCGCCAGGTGGTGCTGCCGTCGGACGATTTGGCGACGCCGATGCCGGTCCCGTGCACCCATTCCACCCCCGTCAGCCCCGGAAGGGTGGCGCGGCGCTGGGTGTAGAAGAGCACCCAGCCGCCTGTGAGGTGGTCAGCCACCAGGATGGGGTCGGTGGGGCCGTCCCACACGGGGTCCCGGTACGGGGTGGCGAATGCGTCCGGGCGCCGCGGCACCAGGGGCGGTGCTGCAGGATTTTCCGTGACGGGCAGCTGGTGCAGCAATGTTTCTCCAACGTTGTAGTTTCGCGTTGGGCACCAGCTTAGACGTTGAGCCCCGGCGGAGGGCCCTACTCCTTGAACAGCCCCGCCAGGTCTTCCGCCGTGATGGCTCCGCCGGCCAGGGCGTCGCCTTCCATGACGTCAGCGAACAGCTGCGACTTCCGGGTCTTCAGCGCCATGACCTTCTCCTCGATGGTGTCCTTGGCCACGAGCCGGTACACCATCACGTTCCGGGCCTGCCCAATGCGGTGGGTCCGGTCCACGGCCTGGGCTTCGGACGCCGGGTTCCACCATGGATCGAGCAGGAAGACGTAGTCGGCCTCGGTGAGGTTCAGGCCGAACCCGCCGGCCTTGAGCGAAATCAGGAACACGGGCGCGCTGCCGTTCTTGAACTCGCTGACCACGTCGGCGCGGTTCCTGGTGCCGCCGTCGAGGTAGCAGTACTCGATCTCTTCCTCGTCCAGCCGCTCCCGCACCTTGCCCAGGAAGCCGGTGAACTGGCTGAAGATCAGTGCCCGGTGCCCCTCGGCCACCAGGTCTTCGAGCTGCTCGAACAGCACATCCAGCTTGGAGGACCGCACCGCGGACAGGGAAGGGTCCACCAGCGACACGTCCAGGCTGAGCTGCCGCAGCAGGGTCAGCGACTGGAAAATGGTGAACCGGTTCTTGTTGACGTCCTCGATCAGCCCGAGGATCTTCTGCCGTTCGCGCTGCAGGTGCGTCTGGTAAACCTTCTGGTGCCGCGGATTCAGCACCACTTCCAGGATCTGTTCCTGTTTGGGCGGCAGGTCCTTGATCACCTGGTCCTTGGTGCGGCGCATCATCAGCGGCCGGACCCGGCGCCGGAGCTTCTCCAGTTGCCCCTTGTCGCCGTTCTTCTCCACCGGCTTCTGGTAGTACTCGGCGAAGCGCTTGGGGCTGGAGAACAGGCCCGGCGCCACGATGGACGTCAGCGCCCAGAACTCCATCAGGTTGTTCTCCAGCGGCGTGCCCGTGATGGCAAGCTTGAACGCGGCCGGCAGCTTGCGCGCGCACTGGTAGGCCTTGGACTGGTGGTTCTTCACGAACTGCGCCTCGTCCAGCACCAGCCCGTTCCAGGTACGCGAGGCGTAGGCGTCATAGTCAATCCGGAACAGGGCGTAGGACGTGATCACGATATCTGCCCCGCCCAGGGCCTCCGCCACGCCCTGGCCGCTCTTGGCGAAGGTCTCGCCGACCGTCCGCACGGTCAGCCCGGGGGCAAAGCGGGCGGCTTCGAGGGCCCAGTTGCCCACCACGCTGGTGGGGGCCACCACCAGGAAGGGTGCGACGGCGGCGGGCCGGTTTCCAGGGTCCGCGGCGGCACCGGCGTCGGGCGTCTCCAGGGACGCAGCAGCCGCGACGGCCAGCTCCTTCGCCGCGCACATCAGGGCCAGCGCCTGCACGGTCTTGCCCAGGCCCATGTCGTCGGCCAGGATGCCGCCCAGTCCGTGCTTGTACAGGAAGCTGAGCCAGTTATAGCCCTCCAGCTGGTACGGTCGCAGCTCGGCGTTCAGGGACGACGGCAGCGGCAGCCCGTCCGTGCCGCCCTCCAGGAGTCCGCCCACCGCGGACCGCCAGGCGGCGGCCTGTTCGTCAACGATCCCCAGCTGCGCCAGTTCATCCCACAGCCCGGCCTGGAACCTGCTGATCTGCAGCGGCGCGTCCTTGTTGTCCTGCAGCGACCTGGCTTCCTCGATCAAAGCCCGCAGCTGGTGCAGCTCCGGCAGGTCCAGGGAGAAGTAGGCGCCGCTGGGCAGCAGCATCTTGGTCTGGCCGGCGGCGAGGGCCGAGAAGACAGCGGCGAAGGACACGGGCTGGCCCTCCAGTGATATCTGGATGCCCAGGTCGAACCAGTCACGCTGTTCGGTGGCCTTGGTGGAGATCGACACCACCGGCGCTTCCTCGGCCTCGCGGTAGTCGGCGATGTCGCCCACTGTCTCCACGTCCACGTCCAGGGCTTCCCGCAGCCGCGGCAGCACGTCCTCGGTGAAGGCCAGCGTGTCCAGGCCGGTCAGCTCGGCGGACGCCGCCAGCCGGGGAGTGCCCCAGCCGCCCGTCGCCGATTCGCCCAGGGCGGCCACCACATCCCAGGGGTGGCCGATCCCTTCCAGGATGCGGGCCTCGGCGGTGTCGTCGCGGTAGCCGTGGTCGCCGGGGTGGCGCCACAGTGGCTGCGCGGTGACCAGCTTGCCGGTTTTGTAGTGCCACTCCCAGTGCAGCCGCACCCGATGGTCCGCGCCGTAGTTGGCCAGCAGAGAGAGGGTGGGGACGGCCAGTTCGGGCAGTTCCACGGACTCATCGCGGGTTGTCACCCGGGCGGTCTGCTTGAGCTTGGGGTAGAAGCCCGTCAGGAACCGCGACTCGTCCCGGGCCGGGATGTGCAGCATGCTTCCCGCGGTGACGAACGCCAGCAGCTCCTCGCTCAGCCCGTTTTCCAGCGGCGCCAGCGTAATGATGCCGTCTGGGTCGGGGACGCCGGGCAGGGCGGCTTCCCCGGCCGTGAAGAAGAGGCCGTGCGCGGGCCTGCCGATGGTGCCCACCGCCGCCGGATCAACCTCGGCCCCGTCAACGGTGATGGTGGGCGAAAGCTCCAGGCCGCCGTCGGACGCCTCTGCATTGGCGCCGGGGCCGGCGGCGCCGCCTTTCACGCTGGACGGCTCAGCCACGGGGGTGCCGTACCGGCTGAGGGAAAGTCCGACGGCGGCAGGGGACTCGGCCACCCGTACCGGCTCGGTGCCGCGCGAGTGGACCAGGGCGAGCCCGATCTTCCGGGCATCGGACAGCAGGCTCCACAGGTTCTTGCCGGCGTAGGAGTTCAGGCCCAGCCACAGGCCGGCGGAGTTGTGCATCCGGCTGGCGGAGGAGGAATGGCCGGCCAGGAACTCCTGCAGCCATTCCACGTGCGCCTGGTTCGATTCGCGCCGGAAGTTCAGGTAACTCAGGGTGTTCCAGGAAACGTCACCGCGGATCCACTTGCCCTTGGCGCCCATGATGACGGGGCGGACCTTGAGCTGCCGGACGCCGCGAACCGGGTCCCGGCGGCCTGTGTAGGAAAAGTGCGGCGGTGGTTCCTCCACCTCGAACTGCAGGGCCAGGGGAACCCCGCTGGTGGAGGGGGCGGAACCGGGCTGGGAGATCAGCGGACTGAGGGCCTGCTCCCAGTCCGGGAGGGCCGCGGACGGTGCACGGGATACCTGCGTGGAGGTGGACGGTGCCAGCAGCTGCATCCGGATGGAGGGGTTGTCCTCGGCCGCGAACAGCAGGGCCGCGACGTGCTTGCAGTCCTTGCGGACGGGGCAGCTGCAGACGCCCACGGTGCAGCTCCAGCCGCCGGCCTTCCGGACCAGCTTGGCCGTGGTGGAGTAGGGAACTTCCGCGCCGCCCCGGACCTTTCCCAGCATGAGCCCCGTGCCGCCGTCGAACGATATGCCGGAGACCCTGCTTGCCATGGCATACGCCAGCCCGGCCGCCAGCGAGCGGTCGTTGATGGCGGGTGTCTGTATTGCCAGGTCCGCACTTTCGTCCGGTTGGGATGGCATGGTGAGCGCTACTTTCGGCAGGCCACGGCGGAGCCGGGTCCGGTGGGTGGTTATCTGATCCATCTTAGTTCGACGGGCGGCACCCCCATGCCGCCGGCTGCCTGCCCTGGTGGTCCCGAAAACTTCGCTCGACGTTCATTTCCTTCCCGATGCTGGCGTGAACCGGCCGTCGTAGCGTGAAAGCGTCCGGAGCACCGCCCCCGCCGAGCAAGGATTGCCATGACCATCACGCCCCAGCCCGTCGTCCTGACCAGCAGCAGTATCGGAGGCAGGGATGAGGAGGTGGTGGAGGCCAACGCGGCCATCATCGATGCGATGCGCAGGGCCACGCTGCGGCTGGAAGACATGTCTCCGGTGGCCGTCCGAAGCTGCCTGGTGGACTTCTACCTGTCGCAGGCGCTGGAGGGCGGCTTCGCGCAGTACGCCGTCATGGCGGGCGGCCGGATCGCCACCGACCCGCTGGTCCGCGAAGGCATGGCAGGGATGGGGGCCACCGCGCACCTGGACCTGTTTAACCGGGCCGCGGAGGCCTACGGCGTGCTGACCGCCGGAACCGAAGCGTCCTACCTGGCCGGCGGTGCCGGTGACAGCGGGTCCAGTGCCGGCGCCCTCCTCCGGGTCGGGGAGCTTGACGGCGAGTTCGAGGAACTGCTGGAGCACGAGAACATCACAGCCCTCAATGCCCGGTGGCTGCGTGGCCAGCCGGACCTGCTGGTGCTGGACGACGAGGAAGTGGGCCCCTACATCCAGCGGCTCGCTGCCATGGTTCCTGACTTGGCCGAACGTAAAGCAGCCGGTGCCTCAGCTCTGCGGATCGCCGGAGCGCCGTGAAACAGCCGGAGCGGACCGGCGATCCGGAACGCTTCCAGCGATTTGAAGGCAGAAAAAGAAATTTCCAAACACCCGTAACCTTTCCGCAACCGCAGGCGATGTAGTCAGTGATGGGTCCGCCCGGCGGGCCCAGTCCGATGTGTTGTCTAGGTTTTGGAGAAGTAAATGTCTGTGTTCACCGTTCTCGCCACCAGCAAAGTCGCCGCCGGAGTCCTGGCCGCCGGAACCCTGGCAGTAGGAGGAACCGGTGCCGCCGCCGTCTCCGGTGTCCTTCCCGCCCAGGCCCAGCAGACCGCCCACGAACTTTTCGGTGCACCCGCCCCCAAGCTCGCCGCCGAAGCAGCGGCTGACGCGCAGGCCACCCCTGCCCCCTCCGCCACCGCTGCAGTCACCGACGCCCTGAAGAGCGCCGACGCCACCGCAGAGGCCACAGCCAAGGCTTCCGCGTCCGCTGAGGCATCTGACGAAAAGGCCGGTGCCAACGCCACCGGGTCCGCCACGGCCAACACCGCCGTTGACGCTGCCGGTCCCGCCGCCCTGGGCCTGTGCACCGCCTTCACCCACGGCGGCCTGGACGCTTCCTCCAAGGCGTTCTCCTCGCTGTCCATCGCGGCACAGGGTGAGGCGAACATCAAGAGCTACTGCACCGACGTCGTGGCCAAGGCCGACGCCGCAGCCAAGGCCAGTGCCGGAACCAAGGGTTCCGTGTCCGTTGAGGCCGCGAAGCCCGAGCTCCCCGCTGCTCCAGCAGTGCCCGCCGTTCCGGCCGTCCCGGGCGTCGACGGCGCCAACACCGTTCCTGCTGTTCCTGCCGTTCCCGCCGTGGGTGGCAACACCATCCACACGCCGTCGGTTTCGGCCCGCTAAGGCTCATTGGCTAGTCTGGACTGCGGTTGCGGCCGCAGTCCGGGCAGCCGGGCGGGGGCGCGCACCTTTGGAAGAGCCCCCTGGCAAACCCGCAAAAAGGCAGCCGGAATACCACGGGAACTGGCAGTCCGAACCGGAAACCGGGACCAGGCGCAAGCCCGGGCCCCGGGATGGAGGAGCCGCTGGTGCTGGACACTTTGGCCCAAGAAGAGATCGACATATTCGACAACGCAGCCGGAACTGATCCGGCCGTGTTGTTCGCTGCTGCCTATCGAACCTTCGCGGGCCCGGTCCACGGGTACCTCAAGGCGCGCGGACTCGATGACCCCGAGGCCGTTACCCAGGACGTCTTTCTGGCCTTCCACTCCAGGATCGGCACGCTCACGGGTGGCCTGCAGGGCGCCAAATCGCTGATCTTCTCAATTGCCCACGCGCGCATGGTGGACCACTACCGGCGGGTGGAGCGCAGGCCGCAGCTCACACCGTACGACCCCCAGCATGACGGCCGGACCACGCCGTCCGCGGAGGACCACGCCGTGGAACTGACGGCCGGCGCCGAAGCCATGCTGGAAGGGCTCAGCGAAGAACATCAGGAGGTCCTGGCCCTTCGCGTCGTGGCGGACCTGTCCATCGACCAAGTGGCCGCCATCATGGGCAAGAGCGCCGGAGCCATCAAGCAGCTCCAGCGCCGGGCACTGCAAAACCTCAAGGCACAAACGCTCAAGAGAAACCAGGCACATCATGAGTGACACCGCAGGATCCCGCAACCAGGGGGCTGTCGACCAGCTTTTGCTGGAGGCAGGCATGGACGACGACGGCCAGCTCCGTGACGCCCTGCTCAACCTGCGTGCCCTGGCGGCAGAGGCCCCGGCACCCTCCGCCGAAATCGCAGCGCTGATGGCAGGCACGTCAGCTGCCGCCACCACCGTGCTGCCCGTTGGTGGGCCTGCTGCCACCACCGTGCTTCCCACCGCCGGGGCCGCCGCGGACGCCGGGGCAGCTCAACCCAACACAGCTCGACTCAACACAGCTCAACCCAACCCACTGAAACCGGCTGATGAACTCGCAGCCCGCCGCAGGGCCAAGCGCCGCATCACGCTCACTACACTCTCGGTGGCTGCCTCGCTCGCTGCCGGCGGTGCAGTGGCTGCCGCCTCCGACCAGGGCTTCCGCGACTCCATCTCCCAGCTGAACCATGCCGTCACCTCGTTCGTGACTGGTTCCGCGGCGGCACCTGCCGGCAACGACACCAAACCGGCTCCGGTACCCGGTCCGGCGGGACCCCGGCCGTCGGCAACCAGCAGCGCGGATGCCGTCCCACCGGCACCCGCGCCCGCCTCTGCACCTGCCGCCGCGGCGCCGTCGGGCGTTCCGGCACGGCAGGGAAACACCCCCACTCACGGGACGGCTACGCAGAAGCCTGCCCAGGTTCCCGCGGAGCCTGCACTGCCCACCGACGTGTCGGGGGACGTCAGGAAGGGCCTGGAACAGGGCCCCAAGCTGCCCGTTCCGTTGCCTACCGAGATCCCGCTCCCGGGCAAAACCCCGGACGTTCCCCTGAAGTAGGGCAGGTCCTGCAGCTCTCCCGGATCGCGGAGCTTTGCCTAGTAGCCCTGGGCCGGCGCTGCCTTGACCATGGCGCCCGACGGGTCGGACAGGTACCAGACTCCGCCCACGCCCTGGCCCAGGACGTCGCCCGGCTTAGTGTCCTTTGCGAAGTAGTAAAGAGGCATGCCGTTCAAGGTCACCTGTTTCTTGCCGTCAGGCGTGGTGATGGTGCCCAGCTTCCCGGTCACGCCCTCTGCGGTGGGGGATCCCGACGTGGTGGTCAGCGGCGGCCACTGGACCAGGCAGGAACCGGTGCAGGCGCTGCTGCCGGAGTCCTTGGTGTCCTTGGTGAAGAAGTAGAGGCTCATGCCCTTCGCGTCCACGACGATGCTGCCGTCCGGAGAGGAAGCTGTCTTAAGCTCGACGGCGGCACTTGCCTTCGATGACTGTGCAGAGCCCGACGGTGCCGTGGAGGAGGCACTGGAGGAGGACGCGCCGGTGGTGGCCGGGGCCGTGGCCGCCGGGGTGGTGCCGGCGTTGCTGCCGCAACCGGTGAGGGCTGCCGCCAGGGCCAGGATGGCAAGGCCTGCCCCGAGATGCTGTTTCATGGTGTGCTCCTTGGCTGTGTGCTTTCTTGGCTGGTGCCTCTTCGGCCGGGCGCCCGTTTCTGGATCATGGGGCGCTAACCCCTACGACGCCTCCGGGTAAAGAATGGTTCACAGGTACGCTGTGGCGCTGTCCGATTGAACCGATTCCTGTTCCCTGTCGTGGTAACAGCCGGGAGCGCAGATGCCGTGGCGTTCCCCGCGGGCATTGATGTGCCCAGGGCATCGATGTGCGCAGGGCAGTGATCTGGGCGGGGCAGTGTCTGGACGGGACAGTGGCGGGAACGGGCAGTGACGGGAGGAGCGGGATGCCGCTCGACGACAACGTGGTGGAGGCCATCTACCGTGAACACGGCAGCGCCCTGCGCCGGTTCGTGCTCAGCGCCACCCGGGATCCGCAGCTCGCGGAGGACGTGGTCCAGGAAACCGTGCTCCGCGTCTGGCAGCATGCCCCGGAAATCAACGGCAGCTTCCGCAGTTACTTGTACCGCACAGCCAGGAACATCATGATCGACAACTACCGCCGGAGCCAGCGCCGTCCGCACGAGGCGCTGGAAAGCAGCCTTACCGACCCCGCCGAGGTGATGGGCCGCGTTGACGAGCTGCTCAACCGGGTCCTGATGGAGGAAGCGCTGCTGCGGCTGAGCAAGGAACACCGGGACGTCCTGGTGGCCCTTCATTACCGCAGGTTCACCGTCAACGAGGCCGCGGTCCAGCTCAACATCCCCAGCGGCACCGTCAAGTCCCGCGCCTATTACGCCCTCCGGGCCCTGCGCACCATCCTGGACGAAATGGGGGTGGAACGGTGAACACCAACCCGCACCACCTGCTGGGCGCCTACGTTCTGGGCGGCCTTGACCCCGCCGACCTCACCCTGTTCGAGGCGCATCTCCAGGACTGCGCCGCCTGCCGCAAGGAACTGGCGGTACTGGAGAAAGTGCCCATGCTCCTTGATTCCCTTCCCGTTCCTGACGCAGTGGCGCTCAGCGGCATTCCAGGCAGCAGCGCCGTGCCCGGCGGCAGCGAGGGAACTGATGCCAACACCCCGGCGCGCCTGTTCAACGAACTGGCGCACCGCCGTCGGACCTTACGACGGCGGTGGGCGGCTTTGGCCGGGGCTGTTGCCGCCGCGTGCCTGGCTGTGGGCCTGGCCGTGGGGCCCCTGCTCGTCAGGCCGCCGCAGCCGGATGCCACCTATTCCGTGGCGTCCGGCGGAGGGCTCCAGGTGAACATCGACATGGCCCGGAAGACTTGGGGGACCGAACTTGCGGTCAGCGGCAGCAGCCTGCCGGCGGAAGGGACCCTCTCGCTGTGGGTGCGGGACCGGGCAGGCACGGAGGACCGGGCCTGCGCCTGGACTGCAACCCCCAGCGGAAAGGTCAAGGTCACCGGGGCGACGCCCATCCAGCTGGGCAGCATCTCGAGCGTTGAACTGCGCGACGGCGCCCAGCGGGCCGTGGCGGTCATCACCGTTCCCTAGGGCTGCGGGTTCCTGGCCTGGTTGGCTGCTTCACCGGCATTCCCCAGTGCCCGGAATTCCGCCACCAGGGCGGGGTCCTCGCAGGCGCGGGCGAAGGCCTCGATCCGGCGTTCGATCTCGTAGCCCAGCAGCCGGCTGCCGATCCCTTCCATGAGGGGCCGGAGCAAAGCCGGACGGCATGAGAAGGTGTATTTCCAGACCGCCCGGGTGCCGCCGTCGTCCGCCGTGAACCGCCAGCCACCGCCAAAGTTCGTGAAGAACCACGGCCCGGCCACCATGGTCATTCCGACGTTCCGTGGCGGTGCGTAGGAGACGTACTGGCTCACCATCACCAGGCCCAGCCGGGACCTGGTCCGGGTGCGGACGCCCTTTCCCGCCGCACGCGCCCCGTCAAGGAAGCCCTGGGCGGAAATAAAGGGGTCCCACTTGAGCCGGAAGTCTCCCGTGGTCTGGGAGAGGGCGAACGCAGTCTCCGGATCGATACGGATAAGGCGTTCAGCGCGTACCTGGGGCATGCCCCAACCTAACCACGCCGCAGGGTGTTACTTGGTCATTTTCGCCAGCCGGGCGCGCATGATCATATACGCGCCGTAGCAGACCAGCCCGGCTCCCACCGCGGCCAGGAGATAGGGGCCCATGGGCTGGTCGCGGAGTGCACGCAGGCCGCCGTCCAGGCCGGTGGAGTCCTCCGGGTGTTCCTTGATGGTGGCGATGACGATGAGCAGCCCCGTCAGCAGCAGTACCAGACCCTTGGCCAGGTAGCCGGCAATGCCCAGGGACAGCACAGCGGTCCGGGCCGCGCCGGCGGCAGGCATCCGCAGCTGCTTCTCGAAGCTTCTCTTGGGGCCCCGCATACCGTAGGCCACCCCCGTAACAGCGACTGCCACGCCGATCACCACCAGCAGTGCCACGCCGCCGGGGGCAGCCATCATGGAAATGGTGAAGTCGCTGGTGGCCTTGCGGTTGTCATCGCCGGTGCCTGTACCCGTGGCGAAATGCCAGAGAGTCAGCGCCAGCACCGCATACACGATTGCCTGCAGCGCGGCCTTGGCTTTGTTCTTGACCTTTTTCTTGGTGGCCTGGTGGTTGAAGTCGAAGATCGCGTCACCGGCCTGCCAGAGTGACAAGGCTGCGCAGGCGGCAAAGCTTCCCCACAGCAGGAACGGCCCCACAGGCATGGTGGCGAGCTCAGCCACGGCGCCGCTGAAATCGGCGTGCCCGGTGCCGCCCATGGACAGGCGGATGGCGATGGCACCCACCAGCAGGTGCAGGATGCCGCTGGCCGCGAACCCGGTCCGGGCCAGGAACTCGAGGACCCGCGAATTGGTGACGTCCTCGGCCTTGTCAACGACCTGCTTCAGTTCTTCTTTGATCGTCTTTCCTTTGGACAGGCGCGGTTGTGCGCCGGTGTGCGTGCCCTTCTTACAAGGCCAATCGTCCCACGCCGCCGGGGCGCGGAACAGTCGGGCGGGCACGCCCGGGCGATGGGGAGGGATCCCCATCGCCCGGTTCCGGCACCTGTGCAACCATAAGGACCAGCGATCGACACGTACCGCACTCTTTTCCGGGGGAAACCATGACTTTTTACGGCGCAGACATCAGCCAGTTGCGGGCGCTGGCCAAGGCCGCGGACCAGGCAGCATCACTGTTGAGCAGCCGCGCAGGGTCCCTGCACAGCCAGATCCAGTCCGCGCCGTGGAAGGGCCGGGACGGTGAACGGTTCCGCCAGGAGTGGAGTGCCAGCCACCGTCCCAGCCTCGACAAAGTGGTGGCAAGCCTGCGGGAAAACTCGAAAATCCTGATGAAGCATGCCGACGAGCAGGAAAAAGCGTCAACGGCCGGAACCGGCGGCTCCGGCAGCAGCACCTGGGACCGGCTCACCTCGATGGCCGCCCAGGCGAAGGAGTGGTTCAAGGAAAGGGCCGAAGAAGCCAGGGCGGCTGCCGAACACCGCCGGGAGCTCGAAACGGGACTGGACCGGATGCTCAACGCCAGCCCGGAAGAGCAGGCGAAGTGGTGGGCCGGCCTGTCCGATGCCGACCGGGCGTACCTGATCCAGGGCGAGGGCAGCGATGGCCCGTTCGCCGAGGACCTCATGCGCATGGATGGCGGCATTCCGGCGTCCGCGCAGGAGCTGGCAAAACAGCACCTGCAGGACCTGGCCAAAGCAGACATCCCGGTCTACACGGAAACGGGCAAGGCCTCCATCGAAGCCCGGGTTGCCTGGGTCCACGGCGGCGCCGAGGTGGGGACCGAAGTGGTGGAGAACGCCGACGGCTCCGCCACCATGAAGGTGTACGGAAACATGGGCCTGGGCGTCAACGACGCCAGCGGCACGGCGGGGGCGACGCTCACCGGCGAGGTGTCCCGCGAGTACACGTTCGGCAGCGTGGAGGAAGCCATGGCTGCCCGCGGGCAGATGTACCGCGACCTTCCGCCGGACAGCATCGGTGAAATCAAGGATGTGGCCGGCAACCCGCCCGGATACATTCTGGACACCATCAATGATGCGGCGAAGGACAACGGCTCCACCGGACAGACGGACAAGGCCAAGGGCACGTTCTCGCTCGATGCCAGCGGCGAGTCCGGCACGGCGTCCGGCGGGGCGAAGCTCGATCTTGCGTATGAGCGGAACCTGACGGACGGTACTTCCACAGCCAGCGGGGAGGTTTCCGCCCAGGGCCAGCTCAAGCTGGACGGCCGGGTCTTCGAGGCCTCCGGCAAGGGCGGCCTGCAGGTCAACATGGACAAGGACAACAACATCGATTCCGTGTCCGTCTCCATGGACGGGACCGTGGCCCAGGGCGTCACGTCCGGTGTGAAGACCGAGGCTGCGAAGTTCGATTCCACCGTGACGGCCGGTACCCAGGGCAGCGTCAGGATCGATGTCGATTACTCGCCCGAGAACCGCCCGGTCATCGACAGCTACCTGCGCAACGTGGCCCTGGGGAATGATGCGGGTGCCGCCCGAGATGCCGCCCGGCTGTACGAGGCCGGCTCCGCCACCGTGCAGGTGAACTCCGTCGTGACGGCCACCAACGAGGCCGGGTTCGACGTCAAGGTGGGTGAAGTGGACGTCAAGACCGAGAACCAGGCCACCACCAATGTGTCCACGTACTATAAAGTCCCCAACGACACCAAGCTCGAGAGGCTCTGAAACCAATGTCAGTGCACATCGAATCCCCGCTGGGCTTCACCGCAGATTTTCCCGAGCACACCCAGGTCCTGGAGGATTCCACGGCCGGGCCCAACAGCGAACAGTACGGCCTGCTGGGCGGCGTCCTGGTCACCGTCATCAAGGATGACACCTCCGTGCAGGATGCGCCGCAGGCCAACGGCTGGGCGCACCTGATGGCTGACTTCTACCTTGAGGACCGCGGCGGCACCCTCCTGGCGGAGGGCGAGTTGAACCTGCCCGGCAAGGCGGCCTACGCCGTGGTGGTGGGATATGACGACGACGGCGGCCCCGCCAAGGTGGCGGCCACAGTGGGCGTGTGGGAAAGCGGCCGGTTCATCGGTGTCGTGGTCGTCTGGCCCTACCTGAACCCGGAAGCGGAACCGCGCCTGGCCATGCTCAAGGAGATCGTGGCCGCCATCAACGTCGGCTAGGGGCGTCCCCGGGCCTCAGCGGCGCCGGTAGCAGAGATCGAAGATCAGCCGCCCGGCCTCGTGGGCCTTTGCCTCGAAGCTGGTCCGGATCCTGCCCTCGAAGCGGGGAGCCCAGCCGCCTGTTTCGTCCACGCCCTCGTTGGGCCCGGTGTGTTCCGTGCTGACCGGGGCGCGCCCCTCACGTACCGGCGCCCCGCCCACCACCGATTCGACGCCGGACTGCCACACCTGCGTCAGGGGGCTTTCGGGGCCGCGGCGCTCGCCGGTGTGCAGGTTTTCGAAGTCTCCCGAACCCGCCATGACGTCCCGGACGTGGACAGCGTAGTTTGACCAGTCGGTGGCGATCCGGAACAGGCCTCCCGGCTTCAGCGCCCGTGCCGCAAGCCCGGCGAACTCGGGCTGGATGAGGCGGCGCTTATGGTGCCGCGACTTGTGCCAGGGGTCCGGGAAGAAGACCCACAGTTCGCTGACCGAGCCTTCGGGCAGCATGGTGGCCAGGACCTCGGGTGCGTTTGCTTCCACCACGCGGACGTTGTTCAAGCCCCTGCTGTTGATCTTGATAATCGTGTTGGCCAGCCCCGGCGTGTAGACCTCCACGGCCAGGAAATTGGTGTCCGGGTTCTGTTCCGCCGCATGGCAGATGGCGTCGCCGAGTCCGGATCCGATCTCGACGATGAGCGGGGCTTCACGGCCGAATTCTGTGGCTGCGTCAAAGGTGTAGTCGGGGTGGACCGAAGTGTTGGCTACATGCCGTGGCACGTTGACTGCCCACCGCTCGGCGTGCTCGGCCCAGGCGGCCTGCCGGCGCCCCTGAAGCCTGGTGCCGCGGCGCACGAAACTGACGGGGCGGCCGCCGTACGTGCCGAAGGAGGCCTGGGTGCCGGGCGTCACGGGCCTGGGGACATGCGGCTGCTGGGGGTTTTCAGGGGATTCGCTCATCCCTTCCAGAATAGCGCCGCGGCGACGATGGACGATCGGAACGCCCTGAATACGCCTGTGCCCGGAGCACTCCGATGCTCAGAACACGCCTATGAGGTCGAGTGCGGGACCGAGTGCCAGGGCGAAGACCACGCCGCAGATGCAGAGGGCAACTGCCGCCACGGACCGGCTTCCTGATCCCCGTGGCAACTGTTTCAGTGCCGGGAGTGCCAGCCGGAGACCGAGGAAGGCGAAGAGGAGAGGCAGGCTGAACAGCACGAAGGGAGCTACCCAGGGAGTGCGGGAGTAGCCGTTGTCCGAATAGGTCAGGAGCATGGCCAGCCCGGCGAACGGTCCCGTCAGGTGCATGCTGACCGGGGCAAGGATCGCCAGGACCAGGCTGTTCGTCGCTTTATGACCGGGCGCTCCCGGCGGCTGACCAGGGCCGCCGTGGAAGGGAGGCGGCCCCGTCCCGTCCGCCGGTGCGTTCTCCGGCGATGCGCCCTCCAGCCTTGCGCTTTCCGACGCTGTGCCCTCCAACTCCGTGCCCTCCAGCCCTGCACTTTCCGACGCTGTGCCCTCCAACTCCGTGCCCTCCAGTGGTCCACCCTTCAGCGTCCGGCTCTCGGGCGGGGCGGGGGGTGATCCCGGCTGCGGTGTCGTTTCCATGGTGCTCCCGTTGCTAGGTGCGGCCAGGTGCGTGGCCGCGGCTGGTAACAACCTACGAATCTGCCTGGAGCGCCGGAAGGTGCGCACGTCCGTATGTGGAAAACTCCACGCCGGTGCCCGCCTGCAAGAATGGGCGGATGACCGACGCAACGAATGCCGAACCGGGGATGCAGCAGCGAAGGGCTGACTCCGGGGAAGCCCATGGCCGGACCAGGACGGGCAGCAGCCTGGTGGACCTCAGCACCCTGGTGGATGCAGAAATTGATGAGCTGCCGCCTGCGGAACCCACCCGCGTGGGCAGCCGGCGCGCCCTGGCATATCTGGGTGTGTGCCTGGTCCTGATCGGCCTGAACCTGCGCAGCGTCTTTTCCAGCCTCTCCGCCGTCCTGCCGGAAGTGACATCGCAGGCCGGGCTGCCCGGCTGGTCCGTGGTGGTGCTGACCACGGTTCCCGTGACACTGCTGGGCGTGTTCGCACCCGTCGCCCCGGTCCTGGCCCGGCGGTTCGGCGCGGAGCGTGTGCTGCTGGGCGCCATGGCACTGCTGACCGCTGGACTGCTGCTGCGGCCGGTGGACACCGGGGCAGCCGCCGGCGGTTCGGGCCACCTGCCGGCCCTCCTCGTTGGAACGGCAGCCTGCGGGGCGGCAATCGCCCTGTGCAACGTGCTCCTCCCCGGGCTGGTGAAGCGCGACTTCCCGCACCGGCTGGGGCTCATGGGCGGCCTCTACACCACCGCGATCTGCGCATCAGCCGCCCTCGGGGCCGGCTTCACCTACCCGGTCTACACGGCGACGGGGGAGTGGACCAAGGCGCTGTGGGTCTGGGCGCTGCCCGCCGCCGTCGTCCTCTTGTTGTTCCTTCCCGTTGCCGTGCGGCAGGGAAGTGTCCGGCACCAGGCCGTCAAGGACGGCGTGAATGTGTGGCGCTCACCGGTCGCCTGGCAGGTCACTATTTTCATGGTGCTGCAGGCCATGATGTCCTTCAGTGGCTTCGCCTGGCTGGCGCCGATCCTCCGCGAAAGGGGCGTGGACGGGGCCACCGCAGGGCTGATCGTTGCCGTGTGTATCGTGCTGCAGATGCTGGGCTCCCTGTTCGCGCCGGCCCTTGCTGCGAGGTTCCGCGACCAGCGCGCCATCAACACGGTGGTGGCACTGATGACCGGCGGGGGATTCGTGCTGAGCATCCTCGGCCCGCTCAACCTCATCTGGGTGTGGGCCGGCCTGCTGGGACTGGGGCAGGGAAGCCTCACCGCCGCCGCATTGACCCTGATCATGCTCCGCACCCGTGACGGGCACACCGCCGCCCACCTCTCCGGCATGATGCAGGGTGTGGGCTACGGAGTTGGCTCCACGGGCACCCTCATGGTGGGCCAGCTCCACCAGGCAACGGGGTCCTTCGTTCCCGCCGGGGTCCTGTTCATGGTGGTGGGCCTGCTCGCGGCGGTCTTTGGCTACCGGTCCGGCCGGAACCGGTTCGTGGAGTAGGAACCGCTGTGCAGGACTCCACGCTCCCGGGAACCCGCGACGCCGCCGGGATCTTCCGGCCACCATACCTTTGGGTGACCGTGGGAACCTGCGCCCTGGTGTTCCTGGCCGCCTTCGAATCCCTTGCCGTGACCACCATCATGCCCCTGGTCAGCCGGGAGTTGAACGGCGGAAGCCTCTACGCGCTGGCCTTTGCGGGGCCCATGGCCACGGGCGTGATCGGCATGGTGGGAGCCGGAAACTGGTCAGACCGCCGAGGGCCGGCCGCGCCGCTGTATGCCTCGGTGGCGCTGTTCGTGCTGGGCCTGCTCATCGCGGGCAGCTCGGCGTCCATGCCCATGCTCGTGGTGGGGCGACTGGTGCAGGGGCTGGGCGGCGGCGCCCTCACGGTCGCGCTGTACGTGCTGGTGGCGCGGTTCTTCCCGGGCCCCCTCCACCCTCGGATCTTCGCTGCGTTTTCGGCCGCCTGGGTGGTCCCGTCCCTGGTGGGACCCTTCGCCGCAGGTGTGGTGGCGCAGGTCTTCAGCTGGCACTGGGTGTTCCTGGGGGTGGTGGGCCTGGTCATTCCGGCGCTCGCGATGATCGTGCCCGTGCTGCGCGGACTGGACGGACCCGACGCGGAGGGGCGGCCGGCCGGGACGGGCCAACCCGACGAAACCGCACAGCCGTGGGCCCTGGGCCGGCTGGGATGGGCGGCACTGGCCGCGCTCGCCGTGCTGGGGCTCAATCTCTCCGCGGACGCCAGCATCCCCGGCTTCCCGGCAGCCACGGCACTCCTGGCGCTCGCCGCCGTCGTCCTTGCCCTGGTGGCTGTGCGCCCTTTGGTGCCCTCCGGCACCCTCGCCGCCCGCCGCGGCCTGCCCAGCGTCATCCTTGCCCGGGGGCTTGCATCGGCCTCGTTCTTCGGCGCCGAGGTCTACCTTCCGTATCTCCTGATCGACCAGTATTCGTTCCCGCCCACACTGGCCGGCCTGACCCTCACCGGCGGCGCGCTGGCATGGGCGGGGGCCGCCGCTGTGCAGGGCCGGATGGGCACACGGCTGCCGCACCGCCGCGCCGTCCAGTCCGGTTCGCTCATGGTCCTGGCCGCAATAACTCTGGCCCTGGCCACCACCGCGCTGCACTGGCCGCCCGCCACCGCCATCGCGGGCTGGGTGCTGGCAGGGGGTGGCATGGGCCTGCTCTACCCCCGCCTGAGCGTGATGACCCTGGCCCTGTCCACTAAGGAGAACGAAGGCTTCAACAGCTCCGCGATGTCCATCTCAGACTCCCTGGGCGGCGCGCTGTCCCTGGCCACCACCGGGATTGTGTTCGCGGCATTCACGACGCCGGTCCAGTCCTTCGCAGGGGTCTTCGCCTTCACCGCCGCCATCGGGGTCGCCGCGGTCCTGGTGGCACCGCGCGTCACCGCCGGGGGGCGCGTGGGCGGCTAGGAAAGGCGGGTGGCGCGCACGATGACGTCGGCGATGGTGGCCTCCTGCCCTTCCGGCCCGGTCACTGGGCGCTCCCGGCTGGTGAGGACCTCCAGCTGCCATCCGGGCTGATCCAGTCCCAGTTCCCGCACCAGCTGGTTCCCGGTGTAGAACATGCCTTCATGGTGGTGCCCCGGACCCCACGGCGGCAGCCGGTCCGGGTGGTGGCCCACCACCAGCAGCGTTCCGCCCGGTTTGACGGCCGAGGCCGCGGTGCGCAGCGGGATCCGCCAGTCCAGCTCCTGGGAATGCAGGAACTGCGACGTCACCAGGTCATAGGAATCTTCCGGCTGCCACTGCGTCAGGTCCGCCAGCTGCCATGTGATCCGGCTTTCCATATTGCCGTTCGAGGCGTGCACGCTTTCCCGCGCCAGTTCGGCCAGTTCGTGGGAGCGGGCCCGTTCCAGGGCAACGGCGGAGACGTCGACCGCGGTCACGGACCAGCCTTGCTGAGCCAGCCAGATGGCGTCGGCGCCCTCGCCGCATCCCAGTTCCAGCGCCTTCCCGGGCCGCAGGCCACCGGCCTCCCGGACCAGCTGCGGGTTCGGCTTGCCGCTCCACAGCCTTGCTTTGCTGCGGTACCGCTCGTCCCAGGCGGAAGCCGCGTCACTGCCGCCGCCGCCCCCTTCCGGCGACGTGCCGCCGTCGTGCGCGTGCCCTTCGTGCTGGGTGTCCTGGTGCTCGCTCATGCCTCAACACTGCCCCGCCATGCCCCCGAAGGCAACGCCGACGACGGGTTCCCGGCGCGGGGATGATAGACTGGGGGAACTTGATGTGCAGTGATGCCGCCTGCTCCGGATCTGGAGGTTCCTTTCCAGGGAGTGGGCTTTCTTCATGTGAGAGGCACATCCTGCGTCGATGAACGCGTTCCATTTGGTCCCGGCCGGCTGTCCTTATTTACAGCGCCCGGTTGATCACCTGACTTTTCTTCGGCGAAACCCCTGGTCCAACCGGCATCGGGGGCCGATATCCGCCTGGATACCGCCAGAAAGACCGTAAAAAACTACATGACTACTTTTGCTGCCCTCGGTACTCCCAAGGCCCTTGCAGACACCCTTACCGCCCAGGGAATCGTTGAACCGTTCCCCATTCAGGTGAAGACCCTTCCGGACACGCTGTCCGGCCGTGACGTCCTGGGCCGGGGCCGGACCGGATCCGGTAAAACCATTGCTTTCGCTATCCCGCTTGTAGCAAGACTCGCTGAGCGGGAAGCCAAGTACTTCCGCAAGCCCGGACGCCCCATGGGCCTGGTCCTGGCACCCACCCGTGAACTGGCAACCCAGATCAACGCCACCATCGAGCCGCTGGCCAAGGCCGCCGGCCTGAACACCACCGTGATCTACGGCGGCATCTCCCAGGCCCGGCAGGAAAAGGCGCTGCGCGCCGGCGTCGACATCGTCATCGCCTGCCCCGGCCGCCTGGAGGACCTGATCCGCCAGCGCATCCTTACCCTTGAAGCGGTGGAGATCACCGTCCTGGACGAGGCCGACCACATGGCCGACCTCGGCTTCCTGCCGGTGGTCAAAAAGCTCATGGACATGACCCCCAGCCAGGGCCAGCGCCTGCTCTTCTCCGCCACCCTGGACAACGGCGTGGACAAGATCGTCCAGCGCTACCTGTCCAACCCGCTCACCCACTCCGTGGACGATCCGCAGGCAGCGGTGACCACCATGGAGCACCACGTGCTGGTGGTCAACGACCAGACCGTCAAGAAGCAGCTGATCGTGGAGCTCGCCTCCGGCGCCGGCCGCCGCGTCCTGTTCATGCGGACCAAGCACCACGCCCGCAAGCTGGCCAAGACCCTGACCGACGCCGGGATCCCCGCCGTGGACCTGCACGGCAACCTCTCCCAGAATGCGCGTGACCGCAACCTGGCCGAGTTCTCCAACGGTGACGTCCGCGTCCTGGTGGCCACCGACGTCGCCGCCCGCGGTGTGCACGTCGACGACGTCGAACTGGTCATCCACGTGGACCCGCCCACCGAGCACAAGGCGTACCTGCACCGTTCAGGCCGTACCGCGCGTGCCGGTTCCGACGGCACCGTGGTCACGTTGACCCTGCCCGAGCAGCAGGCCGACGTGAAGAAGCTGATGAAGGCCGCCGGCGTGGACGTCAGCTTTGAGCGCGTCACGGCCAGCTCACCCATCGTGGCTGAACTGGTTGGCGACCTTGCGGAGAAGGTCGACCCCCGCACCCGTGCCGCGCTGCTGGCAGCCAAGGCACCCAGGCAGGGCGGCGGCACCTCCACCGGCGCCAACGCGGAGCGCAAGCGTGCACGCCGCCAGGCTGCTCCCACCACCGGTGGGCGTGGCGGACGTGGTGGACGCGGCAAGGTTTCGGCCGAACCCGCCCGCAGCGACGCCACCCGCGCCGAGCGCCGGGCTGTCGCCTTCGAGGGCCGCACGGAAGCCCGTGCCGCGTTCGACCGCAATGCCGAGCAGAACGAGGACCGCGCAGTGGCAGCAGCCGCTGCCCGCCGCAACGCCCGCGGCCGCGGCACCGCTTCGACCCACCGCAACGACGTTCCCGCAGCAGGTGGCCGCTCATCGGCCGGCCGCGGATCGGACGGGCGTGCAGCCGAGGGCCGCAGCGATTCGCGGATCACCCGCAGTGACGCTCCCCGTGGCGGCACCGGACGCCCCACCGGCGGACGCCCTGCCTCGGGCGGTGGCCAGCGCAGCGGACGCCCCGCAACCGGCCAGCGCGCCGCAGCGGGTGCCTCCGGCCAGCGCTCCGGCGCAACCGGTGGAAGCAAGGCAGTCTGGTCCTCCAACACCGGCGGAACCTCGGGAGGCTCCTACGGTTCCGGCAGCGGCAGTTCAGGCAACGGCGGCTCGGGCCGTCCCGCCCGCAGCGGCCCCCGCCGCGCGTCCGCCCCTGCGTCGAACGAGCGCCGCGGCCGCTAGAAGTGCCTTTTGAGCGGGCCCGCCTTTTAGGTGGGCCCGCTCAGCCATTTAAGGGGATTTACCAGCCGCGGGCGCGCCACTCATCGAGGTGCGGCCGCTCGGCAACCAGCGTGGTTGGCTTGCCGTGCCCGGGATGGACGACGGCGGTGTCCGGGTAGGCGCCGAACAGCCGTTCCGTGACGTCGGACAGGAGCTGGTTGAACCGTTCTGGGTCCTTCTCCGTGTTGCCCACACCGCCCGGGAACAGCGAGTCGCCGGAGAAGATGTGGGCCGGACCTTCCGGGTCCTCATAGACAAAGGCGATGGAGCCGGGCGTATGGCCGCGCAGGTGCACCGCGGTGAGCTCGAAGCCATCCACGGCCACCGTGTCCCCGTGCCCGAGCCGCCGGTCGGCGGCAATTGGCAGCGCATCGGCGTCGTCCGCCCCTGCTGCCGTACGCGTCCCCGTGGCTTCCACCAGTTCCTTCAGGGCCCGCACATGGTCCCAATGCTGGTGCGTGGTGGCCACCAGGGCAAGCCGCGGAGCTGCAGAGGTGTCCGCAGCCCCGTCCGCCAGCAGTTGCCGGATGGCCGGGAGGTCGTCAGCGGCATCAATCAGCACCTGCGCGCCGCTCTCCTTGGCGGTCAGCAGGTACACGTTGTTGTCCATCCCGCTGACGGAGATGCTGCGGATGGTCAGGGCCGGCAGGTCATATCGAAGTGAGTCCATGTTCGTCAGCCCGCGGACGGCTGCAGGTCAAGATGCATAGTGGTGGAGTAGACCTGCTTGGACGGCGGGCCGGCCAGGATCTCGTGCAGCTCGCTCTTGCCTTCCGGCGTGTTCCGCCAGGCGGCGTAGTCGTCGTGGTCCTGCGTGGTGGCCCAGGTTTCCACCACCAGGATGTGGCACGGGTCCGCGTCGTCAACGAGAGCCTCGATCCCCTGGTTGCCGGGCCACGCCCGGGTGGCGGCCAGGGTTTCGGAGAGGTACTTGGCGGCGTCCTCCCGGCGGGCGGGATCGATTTGGACTTCAAAGTGGACGATGGCAGTCATGGGTCTCCTTGGGGTATCGGTCAAAAGGTACAGTGTGATGGCTTTGGGAAACGCGCCCTATTCCCGCCCTTCGGACACCCACGTGGGGTCCGCGGAACGGGAGCCGACGACGGCGTCAGACGCTGCGTCCAGCGCCTCCAGGTGCGCCGGGGTGAGCTCCAGGGCAAGTGCGCCGAGGTTTTCGTCGATCCGGGCGGCCTTGCGGGTGCCGGGGATGGGAACGACCGGCAGGCCGAGCCGCTTGCCCTGGGCCAACAGCCAAGCCAGGGCTACTTGCGCCGGCGTGGCGTTGAGCTGGTCGGCCACGGACCGGACGGCGTCCACCACGGCCTGGTTGGCGCCTGCGGCGTCCGGAGCGAAACGGGGGATGTTCCGCCGGAAGTCCTTGGCGCCCAGGCTTGACGTGTCCACGGTTCCGGTGAGGAAGCCGCGGCCCAGCGGGGAGTACGGGACGAAGCCGACGCCCAGGCCGGCGGCGGCCGGAACCACGTTGCGTTCCACGTCCCGGCTCCAGATGGACCATTCGCTTTGGACCGCCGCGATCGGGTGGACCGCCGACGCGTCCTGCAGTTCCTGTGCCGTCACTTCGGAGAGGCCCAGGTGCTTGACCTTTCCCTGGTTGACCAGCTCGGCCATGGCGCCAACGGTTTCCTCGATGGGGACGCGGACATCGCGGCGGTGCATGTAATAGAGGTCGATGACGTCGGTTCCCAGCCGCTGCAGGCTCCGGTCCACGGCCTCGCGCACATACCGGGCGTCGCCGCGGATATCCGTGTAGCCGTCAGTGGGGGTTCCCACCAGCGCAAACTTGGTGGCCAGCTGCACTTCGTGCCGGCGGTCCTTGAGCAGCTGTGAAATGAGCTCCTCGTTGCTGCCGCCGCCGTAGATGTCAGCGGTGTCGATGAAGCTGACCCCGGCGTCGACGGCGTGGTGCAGGGTCTGCAGTGCCTCAGCAGGGTCCACCTCGCCGTAGACCGGCGTGAGGGCCATGCCGCCGAAGCCCAGGCGGCTGACGGTCAGTCCGTCGCCGAGCTGGACAGTTCCCGCGGCTTCAGGGGTGCCGTGTTCAGTGGGTGCGTTTGCCATGGTTCTCCTGTTCGTTTCCTGCTTTTGAAAATTACAGCCAAGGGAGGACACGGTCAGCCGCCGGGCGGGTGGCCTGGATCAGCCGGGCATTGGCTTCATCGGGCCCGGTGGCCCAGGCAACCGCTGCGTGACGTTCCATGCCGAACGAGATGTGCCGGTCCACCAGCCGCTGCAGCCGGAGCGGGGGCGGCGTTTCGAGGAACCACACTTCGTCCAGCTGCGCCCGCACCTCCTTCCACGGCTCCTGGTCCGCCAGCAGGTAGTTGCCCTCCGTGATCACCAGCGGGACTTCGGCCGGGACGGCGATGGAGGCGGCCACCGGCTCGTCCAGGGTGCGGCGGAACTCTGGTGCGTACACCACTGCCTCGTCCCGCTGCGCCAGGCGGCGCAGCAGCGAAAGGTAGCCGCCGGCGTCGAATGTATCAATGGCTCCCTTGCGCTGCCGGAGCGGGGTCCCTTCGATGATCGCGTTGCCCAGGTGAAAGCCGTCCATCGGCACCACTACCGAGGTTCCGGGGCTGAACTGTTCCTGCAGCCAGGCGGCAAAGGTGGACTTGCCGGACCCCGGCGCCCCGGCTATGCCCAGGATGGTGCGCGTTCCGGGCAGCAGCCGGCGCCGCAGCGTATCCACGGCCATGGCGATCTCGGGGGAGTGCATGGCAAAAGCCTAGTCACCGCTGCGCACCCGCGGCGCATCTTTTTGGGCTGGCAACACTTTCAGACCAGCGGCGCAGCCCACGATCCCCGCAATGAACAGCAGCTTCACCACGCTGAAGGGCTCCACGCCGGTGGCCATCGCCCAGCCCACCGTCAGCGCGGCGCCGATGCCCACCCAGATGGCGTAGGCGGTGCCCAGCGGGATGTTCCGGATGGCCATGCCGAGGCCCAGCATGCTGAGCGTTGCGGTGACGGCGAAGACGATGGTGGGCACGGGCCGGGTGAACCCGTCGGACAGGCCGAGCGCGGTGGCCCAGACCGCCTCCAGGACGGCGGAGGCCAGCAGCACCAGCCACGGAAGGCTGCGTTTCAACATCACGCCACCACCTTGAGGCCGACCACGCACGCGGCGATTCCGGAGAGCAGCAGCAGGCGCGCCGCCGTCGGCCGTTCAACCTTGCTGGCCATCGCGTAGGCGGATGTCAGGACCACGCCCACGCCCACCCACACGGCGTAGGCCGTTCCTGTGGGGATGGATTGCATGGCCACGGCAAGCCCGCCGGTGCTGGCGGCCACGGCCACCAGGAACAGGGCGGTGGGGGCAACCCGCCGGGTTCCGGAAACCTGGGAAGCGCGGTGCAGGGCGGCGGCCCAGACGGCCTCCAGCGCCCCGGAAATGATGAGGATTATCCACGACATGACAGTTCCTTTGGCCAGTCTTGTCGCGTGCCGGGTACTGAACCGTCGTCCGGAGGCTCCGGTGCGGAGCCTTGAATTCCAAGGTAGCAAGGCACGACGGCGGGTTCCACCGTTGGTGCCCAATCCCACCAGCTGCGCCGGGAGTCAGGCCGTGGGGCCGTTCGGGTCGATGGACACCACGGCCAGGAAGCCGCGGCCCAGGATTTCCGGGGAATCGCTGTCCGACCCCACGACGGTGTCGTATCGACCAAGCTCCAGTGGTTCCCCAGCGCTTTCGCTGACCTTCGCCTGTCCCTGCAGCAGAACCCCCAACTGCCCCTCGAACACGGGGTGGGCGCGCTTTTTGGACAGCTCAATGATGGAGGTAAAGCCCTTGAACGCCCCGGTCCGGGTGATGACGTTGAGGTCGCGGATGTCACCCGTGGGCAGCTTGGCCCCGGTGGCGGCGCCGCCGTCGAACCGGAACGGACGGTACTTCTCCAGGGGCTGCTCCGCGCCGTCCACGGTGAGGAGCAGCAGTTCGCCCTCGATGACCGTCAGGACGCGCTCCATGCCCGGAAAAGGCGAAAAGTCGCCTGCCTTGGCCACGTCCGCGATACTCAACCGCCAGTCCCACCCGCCGTCGGGTGAAGCCTGGCGGGCAATTTCCCTGGTCACCCCGCCGCCGTTGCGCCATGGTTCGGCCTTGAGGTCAGCGAAGCGGATGATCTGCATCAGCCCAGCCTAGTTCCCCGCCAGGGCCGCTCATCGCAGTTGTGTCCGGTCCCTGCTAATCTCCTCCGGGGGGTCAACACGAAAACAGCCTGAAGGAGCCCGGGAATGTTCGTCAAAGTGTGTGGTCTCAGCACGCCCGAATCTGTCCGCGAAGCAGTGGACGCCGGCGCAGATGCCGTGGGGTTTGTCCTCACCGCCAGCCCCCGCGTTGTCTCGCCGTCGCAGGCAGCCTCCCTGCTGGCCGGGGTTCCGGAGAGCGTCACCCCGATCGGAGTCTTCCGCGACGAGCCCACCGCCGATGCCATTGCCATCGCCCGGGCCGCGGGGCTGGAATGGATCCAGTTGCATGGCGGCCGGTCACGCGCAGACGTGGCAACAGTGCACGACGCCGGCATGAAGCTGGTCAGGGCCATCACCATGGGTGCCGGCGAGGACGAGTTCGAAGACTGGGGTGAGGACCTGCTCCTGATCGATGCCGCCGTGCCGGGCTCCGGTGAGTCCTGGGACTACGCCTCCGTGGCGGCCCTGCCCGTGCTTCAGGGACGGAACTGGCTGCTCGCGGGCGGCCTTGAGGCGGCGAACGTGGGCCAGGCAGCAGCCGCCGCGCACGCCTGGGGCGTGGACGTTTCCTCCGGCGTTGAAGCGACCCGCGGCGTGAAGGACCTGGCCAAGGTCCGGGCGTTCGTCCAGGCTGCGAAAGCGGCTGCCACGGTTTAGCCGCCCGAGCCTCTGGTGGCCCGGGCGGGTCAGGGTCAGGGGAGGATCAGGGATGTCCCCGATCTTTTGGGCCGAAGGCCTTTTTGTCAGGGGGTCAAGGGCACAATGGGTGCATGAAGACACTTTTGAACATCATCTGGCTGGTTTTTGGCGGCTTCTGGCTGGCCCTGGGCTACTTCCTGGCGGGTGTGGTCTGCTGCCTGCTGATCGTCACCATCCCGTGGGGCATTGCCTCATTCCGGATCGCTGCCTACACGCTGTGGCCGTTTGGCCGGATGGTGGTAGACAAGCCTGGCGGCACAGGTGTCTTCCCGCTGCTGGGCAACGTGATCTGGCTGCTGGTGGCCGGGATCTGGATTGCCATTGGACATGTGGTGACCGCGTTCGCCATGGCTGTGACCATCGTTGGCATCCCGCTGGCCATCGCTAACCTCAAGCTCATTCCGGTGTCCCTGATGCCGCTGGGGAAGCAGATCGTGCCCAGCACCACGCCTTTTGCGAGCACCTATCCCCTCAGGACCTACCGCTAGGCAGGACGTACCGCGTCAGGTAGGAAGTACCGCCAGGCAGGACTCCCATCCCGCAGGACCGCCGCTTACTGCCGGGCGGTGGCTTCCCTTCAAAGGTGCCGTCCCGTCACAGCGGGCGGAACGCCCCGTCCCGCAGGATGGCTGCCGAGTCGCTGTCGTCCAGCTCAGCGGCGATGTCCACGTCCTCCGCGTAGCCGGCTCCGGACAGTTCCCGGCCGCTGGCGCACTGCTGGAGCGTTTCGCGCAGGCGCGGCTCGGCCGCTTCAAAGACAGCCATGGCCGCCACTGCCTCCGGAGCATAGCCGTGCCTGCCGTCCCCGGCCTCATAGCCGCCCTTGCCGGAGGCCACCAGCCCTGCGATGAAAGCTCCGGCTCCGATCTGGTCCTCCACGGCAGGGCGGAGGGTGCCGTCCGGCCAGCGTTCGCCCGCGGCGATCACCGCCACCACTGCATCGCCGGGAAGGTTGGCGGCCACCCAGTCTGCCGTGGCCGCGGCGTTCCGGAGGCATACTGCGGCCACCAGTGGCACCTCCGCCGCCAGGGCATGGCAGAGTTCAGAACCGTTGGGGGAGGGCAGGACCACCCGCTCCAGCGAGGCGGCCGCGCGGAGGCTGGCGGGGGACAGGCTCAGTCCGCCGCCGTTCCGGGGGCCTGCCAGCTGGGCCTGGTGGTGGGCGGCGAAGTCCTCTGCAGTGGTGTCCCGCCAGCGGTAGGGGAAGACGTCGGCGCCCCGGTCCAATGCCACGCTGACGCAGGTGCCGAAGGACAGGACGTCCACCACCACGGCTATGTCGGCCCCGGAGACCACCGTCCTGGCCCCATCCAGACCCCAGTCCAGCCGGACCGTGAAGGGCAGCTGCCGGTGCGCCGCGTTGGCGGAGTACGTGTGCCGTTCGCTGCTGCCGGGCGCGTTCACTTCAATTCGCCGTTCAGGTTGCGGTGCGCGGCGTCCTGCCACAGTTCTTTGGCCCGCTGGTGGCGGAAGAGCGGGTCCAGTTCCAGCAGGTGGCGGACGACGGCGGCCCTGCCGGCTGCGAAGTCGGCGTCGCCGATGTGCGCGTAGTCTTTCCGCACGGCAGCAACATAGCGGGCGTACTCCTCCGGTTCGCCGCCGAGAATTGAGAGGTCGGCGTCGCAAAGGAGGGCGCCGTCGTCGTCACCCGGTTCCGGCCGGTGGTCCGAGGTCAGCCGGACCAGGCGTGCCACTTCAGCCACCTCTGCCTCCGGAAGGCAGGCGTCGGCAAGCCGTTCCTCTGCCAGCCGTGCCGACTCCTCCTCATCCATGCCCGCTGCGCCGCGGTACACGGCGTCGTGGAACCAGGCAGCCAGCAGCACGGTCCGCGGTGCTTCAGCCGGTTCGGTGAGCAGGTCCAGCGCCTCCAGCACGGACAGCAGGTGGGTGCAGCCGTGGTAGTGGCGGTGCGGTTCGCTCCACCGGTCCAGCAGGTCCAGGAACAGGGCGTCGTGGCCCGGCATGATGGCTTCCCAGCGGTTCAGGAGGGGGACCTTCAATGACTTGTTCCGCCGGCGTGCCGGGATCCGCAGTCCGCTGGCAATGAGCCTGCGGACCAGCACCCGGCCCTCTACCGACACCGCGCCAGCCGCCACCAGGTCATCAAAGCGGCGTTCCGGCACGTCGTAGTGGTCGCCGTCGAACGCCCGCTCCGGAATCCCCGCGGCGGCAGCGAAGGCGTGCAGCTCGTCCAGGGACGCGTCCGAGACCAGGTGCGAAAAGTGTGTTCCGTGTGCAGGCCACAGCGGCGGGTCGATGTAGATGGCCATGGAAGGAGTCTAGTGCTGCCCTTCCGGCGGACGCCGTTCAGCCGCGTGGCACGTTCATGACCGCTGCTGCGTCTTAAAACGTGCCCTCACCCCTCATGTGCGGACTAGAATCGCCGAATGGCACTTATCCGCGTTTCAGAGGCCGCCCGTTTCCTGGGGGTAAGCGACGATACCGTCCGCCGGTGGACGGAGCAGGGAACCCTCACCGCGCTCCGGGACCCCTCCGGCCGCCTGGCGGTGGACGGGCTGGAACTGGCAACGCACGCGCAGAAGCTCGCCCAGCTCCCCGATGACCCGAAGAGCGGCAGCAGTTCGGCGCGGAACCGGTTCGTGGGCCTGGTTACCAATGTCATCACGGACAAGGTCATGGCGCAGGTGGAACTGCAATGCGGGCCCTTCCGGGTGGTCTCGCTGATGAGCAGCGAAGCCGTGCGTGAGCTGGGGCTGGAGCCTGGTGCCGTGGCCACCGCCGTGGTCAAGGCAACGACCGTCATCATCGAGTCGCCGAAGGGCCGGGCCACCGCATGAGTCGGCGACCCGTCCGGTCCGCGGCTTCCACCCTCCGGGCCGCCGTCCCCGCACTGGCTGTGCTGCTGCCGGTCGTCCTGTCCGGCTGCGCCCCGGCGGGCAGCCCGGACGCGGGAACACGTTCCGGCACCGCCACCGGTTCCGGCACTAAACCGGCAGGCGCCATCACGATTTTCGCGGCCGCCTCACTCAAACAGACCTTCACCGAACTGGCGCACACTTTCGAAGCGGAACATCCGGGCACCACGGTCACCTTGAGCTTCGCCGGGTCCTCGGACCTTGCCAGCCAGATCAACCAGGGCGCGCCCGTTGACGTCTTCGCCTCCGCGGACACGGCCAACATGCAAAAGGTGCAGGGCGCCGGCCTCACCGACGGCACGCCGGAGGACTTCGCCACCAACACCCTGGCCATCGCCGTGCCGCCGGGCAACCCGGCGAAAGTCGCATCCCTGCAGGACCTGGCCCGGCCGGGCATCAAGCTGGTGACCTGCGCCCGCCAGGTCCCGTGCGGTGCTGCCACAGCCAAAGTGGCGGAAGCGGCGCGGGTCGCGCTGAGCCCGGTTAGCGAGGAAAACGCTGTCACTGACGTCCTGGGCAAGGTCACCTCCGGGGAGGCGGATGCGGGGCTGGTCTACGGCACGGACATCAAGGCTGCCGGGACCAAAGTGGCGGGCGTCCAGTTCCCGGAGGCGGGGAGTGCAGTCAACACCTACCCGATTGCGGGCGTCGCCAACGGCCGGAACAGGGCCACCGCCCAGGCGTTCGTGGACCTGGTCACCGGTCCCGAGGGCCAGAAGGTCCTCGCCGCGGCGGGGTTCGGTCCGGGCGGCTCGGGCCCGGGCAATTCCGACCCGGGCAGTTCCTGCCCGGCCAATCCCAGCCCGGGCAGCAAGTGATACAGCCGCCAGGGAGGCCGCCCCGGGCGCGGCCGCGCACCCAGGCCGCCGCCTACTCCGGCATCCCCGCGTGGGTCCGTGCGCTCGCAGTCCTGGCGGCCGTCGTCGTCGTGCTTCCCCTGCTGGCGATGGTGCTGCGCATTGACTGGGCGCAGTTCATCCCGCTGGTGACGTCGGAGCCGTCCCTGACGGCGCTGGGGCTGAGCCTGCGGACCTCGGCGGCGAGCACCCTCCTGTGCATCCTGCTGGGGGTCCCCCTGGCCCTGGTCCTCGCCAGGGACTCCTTCCGGCTGCAGGGGCTGCTGCGCTCCCTGGTGCTCCTGCCCCTGGTGCTTCCCCCGGTGGTGGGCGGGATCGCCCTGCTCTACACGTTCGGCCGCCAAGGGCTGCTGGGGCATACCCTGGAGGTGCTCGGGCTGCGCATCGCCTTCTCCACGACGGCGGTGGTCCTGGCACAGACCTTCGTGGCGCTCCCTTTCCTGGTAGTCAGCCTGGAAGGGGCGCTTCGCACCTCCGGCTCCCGCTACGAGGCCGTGGCCGCAACGCTGGGCGCGCGCCCGGGCACCGTCTTCCGGCGCGTCACGCTCCCGCTGGTCCTGCCAGGACTGGCCTCCGGCGCGGTCCTGTCCTTCGCCCGCAGCCTGGGCGAGTTCGGCGCCACGCTGACCTTCGCGGGCAGCCTCCAGGGGGTCACCCGGACCCTGCCGCTGGAGATCTACCTGCAGCGGGAAACGGACCCGGACGCCGCCGTCGCGCTGTCCCTGGTGCTGGTGGCCGTCGCCGTCGCGGTGGTGGCGCTCGCGTACCGGCAGCCGGCAGCGGCACGTGCCGGAGCAGGACAACGGACGACGGCGGCCGCACCGGCCGGAGGGGGCGTCCGGTGACGCTGTCCTTCCACGCAGCCGTGGCCGGGCGGGGTTTCGACGTGGACCTTGCCGTCCGGCCGGGCGAAACGGTGGCCGTCATGGGCCCCAACGGCGCCGGCAAATCGACCCTGCTGGCCAGCATCGCGGGCCTGCTGCGGCCGGACAGCGGCCGGGCCGAACTCAACGGCAGGACGCTCTTTGACCTCGACGGCGGAAAGCCCGTCTGGCTGCCTCCCCATCACCGCGGCACCGCCCTGCTCGCCCAGGAACCCCTGCTCTTTCCCCACCTGAGCGCGGTGGACAACGTCTCGTTCGGGCCGCGCAGCGCCGGCGTCCCCCAGCGGGATGCGAAGGCGCGTGCCCTGCGCTGGCTGGCGGATGTGGAAGCGGAGCATCTCGCCGGGCGCCGTCCCGCCGAACTCTCCGGCGGCCAGGCCCAGCGTGTTGCCGTGGCCCGCGCGCTCGCCGCCGACCCCGCACTCCTGCTGCTGGATGAACCGCTGGCCGCCCTGGATATCCATTCCGCACCGCTGCTGCGTCGCCTCTTCAAACGGGTCCTTGCGGGGCGGCAAGCCATCATCGTCACGCACGATGTCCTGGATGCGCTGGTGCTCGCGGACCGCGTGGTCATCCTGGAAGACGGGAAGGTTGCAGAGGAGGGGCCCACGCGTGCCGTGCTGGAACGACCGCGCAGCTCCTTTGCTGCCGGACTTGCCGGACTGAACTTCATCCCCGGCGCCCTCGACGGCGCTGGCGTGCGCACCAGCCAGGGCCTGCGGATCGCGGGGCGCGACGAAGAACTGGACGACTCCGGGGAACCCGGCCGGCTGCCCGGGCCGGGCGGTCCGGGCGTGGCCGTGTTCCCGCCGTCGGCCGTGTCCGTGTTCCTCGACGACGCCCACGGAAGCCCGCGGAACTCTTTTGCCGTGACCATCACCGACCTCGAGCCCCATGGAGACCAGATCCGCGTCCGCGCCGGCAGCCTGGCCGCCGACATCACGCCGGCTGCCTCTGCGGACCTGGGCCTTGCTCCCGGGATGACGGTGCACTTCGTAGTCAAGGCCGCCGCCGTGTCGGTGTACGGCACATAGCGCCAGGACCGGCCGGTGCGGACCGGCCGGTGGGCCGGAAGGACTTCCGGCTCTGGACAGCCGTTTCGCCGTGGGCAAACATGGCAGGGGAACCTCGCCGTGCAAAGTTGAGCGTAGTACACTCAACTTAGTCAACAAGCCCCCGAAAGGAGCTCTCTTTGGACGTCAAATTCACCACCAAGAGCCAGGAGGCTCTTTCCGCGGCGGCAATGAACGCCTCGACGGCCGGCAACCCGCAGGTTGAGCCGGCCCACCTCCTCAAAGCGCTGATGGACCAGCGTGAGGGCGTCGCCGTTGCGCTCCTCCGCGCCACCGGCACGGACCCGGACGCCGTCAGCGTCCAGGCCAGCAGCGCCATCAAGGCCCTGCCCGCCACCTCCGGCGGCTCCAGCCAGCAGGCGCAGCTGTCCCGCCCGGCCCTGCAGGCTATCCAGCACGCCAAGGAGGAAGCGGACCGGCTGGGCGATTCCTTCGTTTCCACCGAGGTGCTCCTGGTGGGCCTCTCCGCCGGCAATGATGCTGCTGCACGCCTGCTGCGTGAAGCCGGTGCCTCACGGGAGGCGCTGCTCGCGGCCCTCCCCGGCGTTCGCGGCGACCGCAAGGTGGACAGCCCCGACCCCGAAAACACCTTCCAGGCCCTGGAGAAGTACGGCACGGACCTTACTGCCATGGCCCGCGCCGGCAAACTGGACCCTGTGATCGGGCGCGACTCCGAGATCCGCCGCGTGGTGCAGGTGCTGTCCCGGCGCACCAAGAACAATCCGGTGCTGATCGGCGAACCGGGCGTGGGCAAGACCGCCGTCGTCGAGGGCCTGGCCCAGCGGATGGTGGCCGGCGACGTCCCCGAAAGCCTGCGCGGCAAGACGCTCATCTCCCTGGACCTTGGGTCGATGGTGGCCGGCGCCAAGTACCGCGGCGAGTTCGAGGAGCGGCTGAAGGCGGTCCTTGAGGAGATCAAGGGCTCCGAGGGGCAGGTGGTCACGTTTATCGACGAGATCCACACCGTGGTGGGTGCCGGGGCCACCGGTGATTCCTCCATGGACGCCGGCAACATGCTCAAGCCCATGCTGGCCCGCGGTGAGCTCCGCCTGATCGGTGCCACCACCCTGGATGAGTACCGCGAAAACATCGAGAAGGACGCGGCCCTGGAACGCCGCTTCCAGCAGGTGTACGTGGGCGAGCCCAGCGTGGAGGACACCATCGGCATCCTTCGCGGCCTGAAGGAACGGTACGAAGCACACCACAAGGTATCCATCGCCGACTCCGCCCTGGTGGCCGCCGCCACCCTGTCCAACCGCTACATCTCGGGCCGTCAACTGCCGGACAAGGCCATCGACCTCGTGGACGAGGCCGCGTCACGCCTCCGCATGGAAATCGACTCCGCTCCGGAGGAGATCGACCAGCTGCGGCGCCAGGTGGACCGCCTCACCATGGAGGAACTGGCACTGTCCGGAGAATCGGATCCCGCATCCGTGGAGCGGCTCGCGGCACTTCGCGCCGACAAGGCGGACAAGGAAGAGGAGCTCTCGGCCCTGAACGCCCGCTGGGAAGCGGAGAAGGCCGGCCTTAACCGGGTGGGTGACCTGAAGGCCAAGCTGGACGAACTGCGCTCCGCCGCTGACAAGGCCCAGCGCGAGGGCGACCTGGAGGCTGCGTCCCGGATCCTCTACGGGGAAATCCCGGCCCTTGAGCGCGAGGTGAACGCCGCTGCCGAAGCCGAGGCCGCCGTGACGGACAAGTCCGCGCAGATGGTGGCGGAGGAAGTCACCGCGGAGGATATCGCCGAGGTCATCTCCGCCTGGACTGGTATCCCGGCCGGCCGCATGCTGCAGGGTGAAAGCCAGAAGCTCCTCCACATGGAAGAGGAGCTGGGCCGGCGCCTGATCGGCCAGTCCAAGGCCGTGACCGCAGTGTCCGACGCCGTCCGACGCGCGCGGGCCGGCATCAGCGACCCCAACCGCCCCACCGGCTCCTTCTTGTTCCTGGGCCCCACGGGCGTCGGCAAGACCGAGCTGGCCAAGGCGCTGGCGGACTTCCTGTTCGACGACGAACGCGCCATGGTGCGTATCGACATGTCCGAGTACGGCGAGAAGCACAGCGTCGCCCGCCTGGTGGGGGCCCCTCCGGGATACGTGGGCTACGAGGAAGGCGGCCAGCTGACCGAGGCCGTCCGCCGCCGTCCGTACTCCGTGGTGCTGCTGGACGAGGTGGAGAAGGCGCACCCGGAGGTGTTCGACATCCTCCTGCAGGTGCTCGACGACGGCCGCCTCACCGACGGGCAGGGCCGCACCGTGGACTTCCGCAACGTGATCCTGGTGCTGACCTCCAACCTGGGCAGCCAGTTCCTGGTGGACCAGTCCCTGGACGCCACGGCCAAGCGCAACGCGGTCATGGCCACGGTGAACGCGTCCTTCAAGCCGGAATTCCTCAACCGGCTCGACGAAGTGGTGCTGTTCGACGCCCTCACGGTGGACGAGCTGGCCCACATCGTGGAGCTGCACGTGGAGGAGCTGGGGCGGCGGCTGCGCGAACGGCGCCTCACCCTGGAAGTCACCGACGGCGCCAAGGCATGGCTGGCATTGTCCGGCTACGACCCCGCCTACGGCGCCCGGCCGCTGCGGCGCCTGGTGCAGCGTGAGATCGGCGACCGGCTGGCCAAGGCCATCCTTGCCGGTGGGATCAGCGACGGCGACACCGTGGTGGTTGATACCGCCGCTGACCTGGGCGAACTCACCGAGGGCAACGTCGACGCGCTGACGGGTGCCCCGAGCTCCGGCCTCTCAGTGCGGCGGAAGGACTAGCCGGCCGATTGGATATGGGAGTGCTGCCCTGGCGGTTTAGCCGTCAGGGCAGCACGCTCGCGTTGATCACGTTGCCGCCGTCGGCAGTGACGTAGCAGTCCACCCTGCGGTCCCCGGACTCCCAGCTGGTGTTGCTGGGATAGCTGCGCTGGTAGTTCAGCTGGAACTGCTTGGCCGCCGGGCCGAGTTTTGCTGCCTGGCACACTTCCAGGGCCTTGGCCTTGAGCGGGTCTGCCCCCGGATACTTGGCGCTGTCCGGGTAGTGGAGGGTGGCCACCAGCTGTGCGGAATGGCCCGTGTCGCATGGCACCACCGTGGACGCCAAGGCCTGGGGATCGAAGTCCT
This sequence comes from Pseudarthrobacter sp. LT1, assembly GCF_035621795.1. NCBI lineage: Bacteria > Bacillati > Actinomycetota > Actinomycetes > Micrococcales > Micrococcaceae > Pseudarthrobacter > Pseudarthrobacter sp. LT1. Next base: position 4,141,821 of record NZ_CP141830.1, on the reverse strand, counting down.
TGAAGCAGTCACCTACCGCGTAGTCTGCCGGCGCAACGCCGTCCCGGGGCAGCGGCTGGGGAGTGGCCGGCGGGGTCACAGCGGTCTGCAGCACGCCCGGCGCTGCACTTTTCGCTGTGTCGGTGCCGGGAGCAGAGTTCAGCCACACGGCGAGCCACACCAGCGAGCCGGCAACGGCGAGGATGACGACGATGAGGAACGCTTTCCAGAACGCCGGCCTCCTGTTGGCCCGCTTTTCGGGCCCGGGATCCTGCCGCGGCTGGGACCAGGTCACAGACTCCGGAGCGGGTGCTGAACCGGCGTCCCCGCCCTGGACTGTTGGCAGGCTCCCGGTCCGGGGTGGCAAGGCTGGTTTCGGCGGGATGTCCTGGTGGTTCACGGGTGCGCATCCTCCTGGGTTTGGTACCGCGGCTCGCCAAAGGCCACACAAAATCGGCAGTTCTTAAGTGACTCTACCGAAGAAAAATCCCGGAATCCCGCGGGCGCAGGTGCGTGATGGTACCCCACGCGGGCGCCCGGGCCATGAGGCGGCAAGCAGGGCCCGCCGAAAGCATGTAATCTAGGTGTACGACAAATTGACCAAACATTCCGGGGCCTCACCGATCGCCAAGGTGACTACCTCCGGTCCAAGTACAAAAGGGGGTCACGCCATGGGGCGCGGCCGTCAAAAGGCAAAAGCTACCAAGCAGGCTCGGGACATTAAGTACTACTCCCCGAACACTGACTACTCGGCACTTCAGCGTGAGCTGACGGGTCCGGGCAGTCGTTCGACGAGCCGTTACTCGAATGAGCCGGTTGAACCGGACTATTCGGCTTATGTGGATAAGTACGCGGATGATTTGGATGACGATGACGACGAGGTAGACAACCGTCGCATCGGCTAGTTGTCGCCGGCAGCCACTGCCCCTTTAGGCAGTTTGCACGCCAGTCTCAATAATCTTCGCCTCGCTGCTTTTTCTGCAGCGCTATCGGTGCTGACCGCAGTCAAAAAGGTCCGTTGGGACCACACCTGTTTCCGGTGTGCCCCCAACGGACCTTTTGCCGTTCCCGGCTAACGTGCGCGGCGCCTGACGGGCATGAGGGTCATGGGAGGCCCATCGGCCGCCAGGAACGGAAGCATAAGGCTGGTGAGTATTGCGGGCTGCTCAAACGGCAGGCCGTGGGACGCCCCGGGAATCACCGCCAGCTGCCCATTGGGCAATGCCTCATACAAGGAGACGGTATGAGGCAGGGTCACAATGTCGTCGTCCCCCACTGCCACCAGTACTTGCTGCTGTATCCGCGAGACCTGGGACGTAGTGAGCGAAGGCTCGGTGCTGATCAGTTGCATCCCTTTCCGGGCCACCGCCTCAAAATGCCCGGGTCCGTCAGGAGAACGCTCGGCGTAGGCCCCGGCGAGCTCCTGTAACACTGGCGAGTCCGGGTCCATGTCCACTCGATGGATGCCGTCCACGTGGTAGTTGGTGCCGATGATGACCATTTTTGCCACCAGGTCCGGCCGCGCCAGTGCCACGAGGAGGGCGATGATGCCGCCGTCGCTCCAGCCGACGAGGTGGGCGGGGCCGGCGGCCACCCTCTCGAGGACGCTGACTGCCTCCCGCGCCATATCGCTGTAATGGAAGTCGGCATCGGTGTCGGCGGTGTATCCATGGCCGCGGCGGTCGAATGCGATGAGACGGTAGTGTTCCGCGAGTCCGGTGCCAATAGTGCCAAGAAGGGCATCACTGTTGCTGAGGCCGCCGTGCAGCAGGAGCAGTGGAGCGCCATTGCCGCCGCGGTCCTCCAACCAGGTCGGGTGTCCATCAATGTCTACGATGCCGGCCATGTGTTCTCCCGTTCCGGATTGACGTTCTGCCGATGATGCCGCTGATCCCTGAGCCCAGTCGTGTGGATGTTATTGTGCCTCTTGCCCCTTTGCCGCTCAAGGGGTCCGTGTAGCCTTGCCTGCATGGCATTAGTTGAGGGATACCGTCACGGCGAGCCCTGCTGGGCAGATCTGCAGACCCCCGATGTTGCGGCCGCCAAGGACTTCTACGGCAGGCTCTTTGGCTGGACTTTCCAGGACTTTCCCACCCCGGACGGCCGCAGCTACGCGCAGGCCTTTGTCCGTGGGCGGTTGGTGGCCACCATTGCACCGCAAAGCCCCCTGCAGCTGAAGGCCGGCACCTCCGCAAAGTGGAACGTCTACTTCGCCGCCGCAGACGCTGCGGACGTACTGGAGGAGGCGGCCCACGCAGGAGGGGCGGCCGAATTCGGGCCGGAGGCGGTAGGCGATACCGGTGTTCTGGGCTTCCTCGCTCCTCCCGGTGGCGGAACCACAGGAATCTGGCAGGCAGGAAGCCACTACGGCAGCCAACTTTTCAACGAGCCGGGCGCGCTGGCCTGGGCCGAACTCTTCACGCCCGAGCCCCAGGCCGCCGTCGGTTTCTTCCAGCAGCTTTTCGGGCATGAGGTCACCGAATACCCCCAGGACGACGGCGGCAGTTACAGCACGCTGCTCATCGACGGCAACGAGGTGGCCGGGGTCATTCCTGCCGATGAGGGCGGCGAAGCGGGCTGGCAGATCTACTACGGCACGGCAGACGTTGCCGTGGCGGCAGCAGCCGCCCAGGCAGCAGGGGGCCAGGTCCTCGTAGAGCCGGACGAGCGTCCCGCCGACGGATCACTGGCCACCATCAGGGACCCGCAGGGCGGCGTCCTCAACCTGATCCAAACCCCCGCTTAAACGCCGAGTGCTCCCCGCCGGTGGTGGGGAGCACTCAAAAAAGGCTTTAGGCGTAGGCGTTCACCAGGCGGACAGCGCCGCCGTCCACGCCCTTGGCGCCCTGGACGTAGTCAGGTCCGGACTTGAGGATGGAGTCTGAGTCCTCGGTGACCGTGCCCATGATCCAGGACGGCAGGCCCCGTTCGTTCAGGCGTGCGACGGCGGCATCCGCGGCTTCGGGGGACACGATGGCCACCATGCCCACGCCAAGGTTCAGCGTGCGTTCCAGGTCGGCCAGCGGAACGTTGCCCAGTTCGGACACCAGTTTGAAGATGGCGGGCAGTTCCCACGTGGCACGGTCAACCGTGGCCACCAGGCCCTGCGGCAGGACGCGGGCCAGGTTGGCAGCAAGGCCACCGCCGGTGACGTGGCTGAAACCGTGGACGGCCGCGCCGGCGCTGACCGGGAAGGCGCGGGCCAGGTCCAGGCAGTCGGCGGCGTAGACGCGCGTGGGTTCCAGGAGTTCCTCGCCCAGGGTGCGGCCCAGTTCGGAGACCTGGCGGTCCAGGGCCCAGCCGGCGTGGTTGATGACGCGGCGGACCAGGGAGTAGCCGTTGGAGTGGAGGCCGGAGGAGGCCATGCCGATCACGACGTCGCCGGCGCGGACGCGGTCCGGCCCCAGCAGTGCATCGGCTTCCACGACGCCGGTGGCTGCACCGGCGACGTCGTATTCGTGTTCACCCAGCAGGCCGGGGTGTTCGGCGGTCTCGCCGCCCACCAGGGCGGTGCCGGCCACGGAGCAGGCTGCCGCGATGCCACGGACGATGCCGGCGATGCGCTCGGGGACCACTTTGCCGCAGGCGATGTAATCGGTCATGTACAGGGGTTCGGCACCCACCACCACGATGTCGTCCACCACCATGCCCACCAGGTCGAACCCGATGGTGTCGTGGATGTCCATGGCCTGGGCGATGGCTACCTTGGTGCCGACGCCGTCCGTGGAGGTGGCCAGCAGCGGCTTCTTGTAGGTCAGCAGTTTGGAGACATCGTAGAGGCCGGCGAAGCCGCCCACCCCGCCGATCACCGAGGAGTTGTGGGTTGCCTTCACGGCATCCTTCATGAGCTCGACGGCGCGGTCCCCGGCTTCGACGTCCACGCCCGCGGACGCGTAGGTGATGCCGGCGTTGTCTGCGGCGGGGCTGGCGGAGGTCATACGGAGTCCTTCTTGTCGGCGCTGGTGGCGGCGTGTACGTCGGGCACGAGGTCGGCTTCGGTCAGCAGGTTCTCGAATTCGGAGTCGGGGCCGGGATCGCAGCCCGTGGCGCCGGCCTTTTCCGCCGGGTCCTCGGTGGCGTCGACGGCCAGGGCGGCCGTTTCGCCGGGAAGGGCCGCGGGGGAGGGCTTGAGGCCGCCCAGGTCGGTGCGCTCCAGGAGGTTCTTGCCCAGTTTGTCCGCGTCCGGAAGCTTGATGGGGTACTTGCCAGTGAAGCAGGCGGTGCAGAGGCGTTCGCGCGGCTGCCGGGTGGCGCCGATCATGCCGTCCTCGGAGATGTAGGCCAGCGAATCGGCGCCGATGGCCTGGGAGATCTCTTCGATGGTGGCGCCGTTGGCGATCAGCTCGGCGCGGGAGGCGAAGTCGATGCCGTAGAAGCAGGGCCACTGCACGGGCGGGGAGGAGATCTTGACGTGCACGGCGGCGGCGCCGGCCTCCCGGAGCATCCGGACGATGGCCCGCTGGGTGTTGCCGCGGACGATCGAGTCGTCCACCACCACGACGCGCTTGCCGCGGATCACGGACTCAAGGGCGTTCAGCTTGAGCCGGATGCCCAGCTGGCGGAGGGTCTGCGAGGGCTGGATGAAGGTACGGCCCACGTAGGAGTTCTTGACGAAGCCGTGCGCGAACGGAATTCCGGATTCCTCGGCGTAACCCACGGCTGCAGGGGTGCCCGACTCCGGGACGGGGATGACGATGTCCGCTTCGTGGGTGTTTTCGCGGGCCAGCTGGCGGCCCATTTCAACGCGGGACTCGTAGACGGAACGGCCGGCGATCGCGGCGTCCGGACGGGCGAGGTAGACGTACTCGAAAACGCAACCGGCCGGCGTCGGCTCTGCGAACTTCTTGGACCGCACGCCTTCTTCGTCAATGGCGATGAACTCGCCGGGCTCGATCTCGCGGATGAAGCTGGCACCCACGGTGGCCAGTGCGGACTGTTCGGAGGCGACAACCCAGCCGCGTTCCAGGCGGCCCAGGACCAGCGGGCGGATGCCGAAGGTGTCGCGGGCTGCGTAGAGCGTTCCTTCGTCCATGAAGACGAAGCAGAAGCCGCCCTTGATCTTGGGGAGAAGCTCGGTGGCGGTCTCTTCCAGGCTCTTGCCCGGCTCGCCTTCCAGCAGGGCGGTGACCAGCGCGGTGTCCGAGGTGTTGCCCTGCTTCATCTCGCCGGTGAGCTGCCCGCCGTTGCGCTCCGTGATCATGGCGTTGAGTTCGGCGGTGTTCGTCAGGTTGCCGTTGTGCGCCAGGGCAACCGTGCCGGTGGAGGTAGCGCCCAGGGTGGGCTGCGCGTTGGCCCAGTGGCTGGCGCCGGTGGTGGAGTAGCGGCAATGGCCCACGGCCAGATGCCCAGTCAGGGTGTTCAGCGTGGTCTCGTCGAAGACCTGGGATACGAGGCCCATGTCCTTGTAGACGTTGATCCGCTTACCGTCGCTGGTGGCTATACCAGCCGACTCCTGACCGCGGTGCTGCAGTGCATACAGCCCGTAATAGGTAAGTTTTGCTACTTCTTCACCGGGCGCCCAAACACCAAAGACGCCACAGGCATCCTGGGGTCCTTTTTCGCCGGGAAGAAGATCATGGGAAAGTTTGCCATCGCCGCGTGCCACTGATCGATTATCGCACGTTATGGAGTATGACTTTCCCCCGCTTCAGTTTGTGACCCGGCTAGCCTTGGGGATCGGTGTCAGGTTCCGAGTCCGGGACGGCCTCGACGACGGCCCGTTCCTGCCGCTTCACGCTGCGGCGGTCCAGGACAAGCGCCAGCAGGGCGCCAAGGAGAGCGCCGCCGGCCGCGAACATCACCATGAAGAATCCGAAGACGGCGCCGGGGTCGAAGGTGGCGTCGCCAGGCAGCGCGTAAGCCACCACTGCGGCGGCGATAATGCCTGCCAGTGCACCCACAATCAAAAAGGGAACGTACTTGGGTGCGCGGCGGACGGTTACTTCGCGCCGCTCGGCAGGGGTTTCGTGAAAAGCCATGGCATCCAGCCTACTGCCGGACTAAACAGTGGGTGTAACGGGTCCGCCGCCGTCCCGGAGCGGAGACGCGCGACTTACCAAGGGATGCCAGCTGATAGCCAACCAGGCTGTAACTGATATATCTATTGACACAAAGTGTGGCCACTGTCATATTTTGCTGTGGGCACGATGTGCGCCGTGTTGTGTCATGCGCAATTCGACGCGCAGCTTTACGGCAAAGACATGGTCCCCGGAGGTGGCATGTCGGCTAGATTGGCACTTGGTGCCGACTCACCGGATCCGGCCGGATCCAGGAAAGGAACACAAGAACCATGGTCCATAAAGTTCAAGCCGTCGTTGTCCGGGAGAAGAACGCCCCGGTGTCGCTGGAGACCATCCTGGTGCCGGATCCGGGCCCGGGGGAGGCCCTGGTGGACATCTTGACCTGCGGTGTCTGCCACACGGACCTGCACTACAAGCAGGGCGGCATCGGCGATGATTTCCCGTACCTGCTGGGCCATGAGGCCACCGGCGTTGTCTCTGCAGTTGGTCCGGACGTGACGTCCGTGGCCCCCGGGGACCGGGTCATCCTGAACTGGCGCGCCGTGTGCGGCGAGTGCCGGGCGTGCGCCAAGGGCCAGCCGCAGTACTGCTTCAACACCCACAACGCCACCCAGAAAATGACCCTTGAGGACGGCACGGTCCTCTCTCCCGCCCTGGGCATCGGTGCCTTCGCTGAAAAGACGCTGGTGGCCGCGGGGCAGTGCACCAAGGTGGACCCCGACGTCGACGCCGCGGCGGTGGGCCTGCTGGGCTGCGGCATCATGGCCGGCATCGGTGCCGCGATCAACACCGGCGAGGTCAAGCGCGGCGAGTCCGTGGCAGTGATCGGCTGCGGCGGCGTGGGCATCGCCGCGATCGCCGGCGCGAAGTTGGCGGGTGCGACGACGATCATCGCCGTTGACATCGACGACAACAAGATCGGGATGGCCAAGTCCCTCGGCGCCACCCATGGCGTGAACTCCAAGCAGGAGGATGCGGTGGAGGCCATCCGTGCCCTGACCGGGGGCCACGGGGCGGATGTGGTGATTGACGCCGTCGGCCGTCCGGAAACGTACAAGCAGGCGTTCTACGCGCGCGATCTTGCCGGCCGCGTGGTTCTGGTGGGTGTGCCGACGCCGGAGATGACGCTGGAACTGCCGCTGCTGGACGTGTTTGGCCGCGGCGGATCGCTGAAGTCCTCCTGGTACGGCGACTGCCTGCCCTCCCGGGACTTCCCCATGCTCGTCTCGCACTACAAGCAGGGCAACCTGGACCTGGACGCGTTCGTCTCCGAACGCATCACCATCGACCAGGTGGAGGAAGCCTTCGGCAAAATGCACGAAGGCAAGGTCCTGCGTTCCGTAGTTGAAGTCAGCCCGGTGCAGATCTGATGGCCGTCACCATTGAGAACCTGGTCACCTCGGGCACGTTCTCGCTCGACGGCGGCACCTGGGATGTGGACAATAACGTCTGGATCGTGGGCAACGACGAGGAATGCGTCATCATCGACGCTCCCCACGACGCCGCCGCGATCATCAACCAGGTCCGCAGCCGCAAGGTCAAGGCCATCCTGCTGACCCACGCGCACAACGACCACATTGGTGCCGCCCGGGAGGTTGCAGACGCGTTGGGAGCACCGATCCTCCTGAACCAGGAGGACCTGGTGCTGTGGGAGCAGGTCTACCCTGACGCTAAGCCGGACCGCTACCACTCCGACGGGGACGTGTTCGAGGTGGGCGGGGCAACGTTGAAGGCGATCCACACGCCCGGCCATTCCCCGGGGTCCACCTGCTTCTACCTCGAAAGCGAAGGGACCGTGTTCACCGGGGACACGCTGTTCAACGGCGGTCCGGGTGCCACTGGCCGGTCCTACAGCGACTACCCCACCATCCTGAAGTCCATCCGCGAACGCCTGCTGACGCTCCCGGCTCAGACCGTGGTCCGCACCGGCCACGGCGACAACACCACCATCGCCGCGGAGCAGGAAACGCTGGCGAAGGTTTCCCAGTAGCGGAAATCAGCAACGAGTGCCCTGGAGGCGCGCCGGGATTCCGGCGCGCCTCCACTGCAAATGAACAAGAGAGCCGACCCGGGAGTTCCCCGGTGCCGGCGAGGAAGTTGGGACAATGAAGTTCGGCAAGCAGCCTGCCCCCGTCGCGGACATCAATGAGGACAACCTCGAAGTCCACAAGCCCAAGACCGAGGCCGCCGGCGTCAAGGCCGTCATAGTGGCCCTGGAGCGGGCGGTGGCGCAGGCAGGCGTGACCCGGACGGCACATTCCCTGCTCCGGCTGAACCAGCGCGGCGGGTTCGACTGCCCGGGCTGCGCGTGGCCGGAGTCGGACAAGAAGCGCAAGACTGCCGAGTTCTGCGAAAACGGTGCCAAGGCCGTGGCCGAGGAGAACACCGTGCGGACCGTGGGCGCGGAGTTCTGGGCCAAGCACTCCATTGCCGAACTCTCAGGGAAGACCGAGTACTGGCTGGGGAACCAGGGCCGGCTCAGTGAACCGATGGTAATCCGCCAGGGTGACACGCACTATTCACCGATCTCCTGGGCCGATGCGTTCGAGCTGATCGGGGAGCACCTCCGGGCGACCACCCCGGACCGCAGCGTCTTCTACACCTCCGGGCGCACCGCGAACGAGACCGCGTTCCTGTACCAGCTGTTCGCACGGTCACTGGGCACCAACAACCTGCCGGACTGCTCCAACATGTGCCACGAGTCCTCCGGATCGGCGCTGAACCCGACCATCGGCATCGGCAAGGGCACCGTGTCCCTCGACGACATCCACGACTCCGAACTGATCTTTGTCGTCGGTCAAAACCCTGGCACCAACCACCCGCGCATGCTCTCTGCACTGAAGGAGTGCAAGGACAAGGGCGGGAAGGTGGTGGCCGTGAACCCGCTGCCCGAGGCCGGACTGTTCAACTTCCGCGACCCGCAGACCATCTCGGGCGTGGTGGGCGGCGGCACCCCGCTCGCCGACGAATACCTGCAGATCAAGGTGGGCGGCGACCTGGCGCTGTTCCAGGCGCTGGGCCACCTGCTCCTGGCGGCTGAGGAACAAAACCCGGGAACCGTCGTCGACCATTCCTTCATTGCCGCGCAGACGGACGGGTTCGACGCCTACCGCGACGCCCGCCGCACCCTCGACTGGGAGGAGACCGAGAAGGCAACGGGCCTGTCCCGCGCACAGATCGAGAAGGTGGCAGGGATGCTGGTGGCGTCCAAGGCCTCGATCTTCTGCTGGGCGCTGGGCGTGACGCAGCAGCCGCACTCGGTGGACACCATCAAAGAGATGGTCAACGTCCTGCTGCTCCAAGGCAACTTCGGCAAACCCGGTGCCGGCGCCTGCCCCGTCCGCGGGCACTCCAACGTCCAGGGCGACCGGACCATGGGAATCTGGGAAAAGCCCAGCGAAAAACTTCTCTCTGCCATCGACGCCGAGTTCGGGATCACGTCCCCGCGGCACCATGGCTACGACGCCGTGGAATCAATGGAGGCCTTCGAACGCGACGAGGTGGACGTGTTCGTGTCCATGGGCGGCAATTTCTCGCTGGCGTGCTCGGACACGGAAGCGTTGGAGGCGGGGATGCAGCGGATCGGGCTGACCGTGCACATTTCCACCAAGCCCAACCGCTCGCACATCGTGCACGGCCGCACCTCGCTGATCCTGCCCACGCTGGGCCGCACGGACAAGGACGACAAGCATCCCAAGGGCGCCCAGTTCTTGTCCGTGGAAGACTCCATGTCCGTGGTCCACTCCACCCAGGGGCGGCTGACCCCGGTCTCCGAGCACCTGCTCGCCGAGCCCGTGATCGTGGCCCGGATGGCGGAGGCGACGTTCGGCCCGGACCACTCGGTGGACTGGCGGGGCATGGCCGAGGATTACGACGTGATCCGCGACCACATCGCCCGCGTCCTGCCGGGGTTCGAGGACTTCAACGCCCGGGTGCGGACGAAGAACGGGTTCGTGCTGCCCAACCCGCCGCGCGACACGCGCTCCTTCGCCACCGACATCGGCCGGGGCCGGTTCACCGTCAGCCCGCTGGAATACCTCACCCCGCCGCCGGGGCACCTGGTTCTCCAGACCATCCGCAGCCACGACCAGTACAACACCACGTTCTACGGCCTGGACGACCGCTACCGCGGCATCTCCGGCGGCCGCCGCGTGATCCTGATCCACCCGGATGACCTCGCCGAAGCCGGTTTCCAGGACTGGGACCTCGTGGACGTGGTCAGCACCTTCCAGGGCGTCGACCGCCGCGCGGACAAGTTCCGCCTGGTGGCCTACCCCACGGCCAGGGGCTGCGCCGCCGCCTACTTCCCCGAGGCCAACGCCCTGGTCCACAAGGAAAACGTCGCCCGCGTATCCAACACCCCGGGCTTCAAGGCCATGTTCGTCCGCTTCGAACCCCACAAGGGCGGGGTGGGCGTGGCTGAAGAGTCCGCGGGGGCGCTGGCCGGAACACACGCTTAGCCCCACCGCGGTGGGTTGGCTGCGCCAGAGCTCGAAATAACGACGGCGGCAAGTCCGGCAGGTGCCGGGTGTCGCCGTCGTTGTTGCCCCCAACCAGGCTTTTACACCGGGTGGTTTCCATCGGGGACCCGCTTCCTGGTCCAGGTCCTTGCGATAGCCGCTCGCTGAGGCAAGCCCGGCTACCTGCTGCCCGGCATTCGTCTGGCCTGGCGTGAACTGGTCATCCTGGGTGTCCTGCGGTGTCGCCTCAGACCCCGGCGCCACATCCTCCCAGCAGGTGCTCGTCGTCTGGAATGTCTTTGGATACCTCTTCATCAGCCAAGCACCGGCACCAGACACCATGCAAGGCCTGGACAGGGCCGCACTGACCTCGCCGTCTCAGGCGGATGGGGGGTGCAGGACCCGGTCCAGCCAATCTTCTGCCGGGGATAGCTGGAAGTGCACGAGATCCGGAACAGCGCCAAGCGGACTGCCTTCCTCCTGCGCCTGGACGCGGTTGTGGAGATTCGGCCAGCGTGGTGGTTCCCAGTCCTGGTGTTCGCTTTGGTAGTGGCGGCCGGTGGGTGAGGTCCAGCCGGGTGGTTCGATTTTCGTGGCGGGTGTGGGTTTCCAGCCGGTGGTGTGGCGGAGTTTGTGGTGTTTGGGGCAGGGCTGTCCCAGGTTGCTGATTCCGGTGGTGCCGCCCTTGTGCCAGGCGAGGATGTGGTCGGCGTCGTTGTCCAGGGAGTTGTTGCTGCACCCCGGGAACGGACACTTCCCATCGCGCATCCTCAACCAGGCCCGCATGGCGCCGGTGACTCGGTAGCTTGTCCGGCCGATTTCCAGCGGTGCCCCGTCCCTCGGGTCCACCAGCACCCGGTAGAACGACGCCGCACCGGAGGCGACGAGTGCCCGGGCCATTGACGGGGGGATGGGACCGTACCCGTCCAGCATCGCCGGCTCGTCGGTCAGGCCCAGCAGGGAGAACACCGGGACCGTGACCAGCACCTGCGCCCGGATCGGCGCCTGCACCCGGTCCCCCACGGCACTCACACCCTCGGTAAAGCTGCCGCTGGTGCTGTCACTGCCGGGGGTGTCGCTGTCGTTTGGTGTGCCGTTGGTAAGGATCGCGTCGGCGAAGGTGTCCGCACGCAGCTGGGTCATGGTGCGGCCTTCATCCGGTCCCTGCATGCCACGGGCGGTCGCCGTGAGCCGGTTCCACCCGGCCAGGGCCTGGTCCGCGGGCAGGTACGCGGAGAGCCAGGCCATCCCGTCCTGGTCCGGCCGGAACTCCACCCGCCGGTCCGCGACCCCTTTGGCGTGGCGTTGTTCGATGGACCCGGCCTGGTGGCGTTCCTGCCAGGTGCGGGCCTTGGCTTTGAACCGGTGCGCCGGAAGCTGCCCCACCGGGCACCCCCGTGCCGGGTCCGGTGCGTCCGGGTCCAGGAAATGGGCTTCCAACGCCGCCGCCCCAACAGCATCCAGACACGCTGTCTCGTCCGCCATCACCACCGCGTGCTGCCAGGAGATCACCCCGGCCTGCAAAGCCTCCAACGTCCGCGGCAACGTCGCCGTGACAGCGTGCGAGGTGGCCAGGAACGAACCCGCCGCCCGCGGACCCAGAGCCAGCACACACCCGATCTCCGCCGCGACCGCCATCTCCTGTGCCTGCACCGGAACATCCGGGCCCGCAACAGCCGCGGCGCTCTCCGCGTACTTCACAGCGGCCCTGGCCTTCACCGCAGCAATCCCGGCCTCCACCTCCCGGGACCCGGCCAGAATGTCCAGGCAACCCTCCGCCAAACCAGCAAGAGGGTCAGCCGCAGAAAAAGGCACTGCACCGGCCCCATCAACCACGGCACCAACCTCTGCAGTCAGCACGGCAAGGGCAGCACGGATCTCCCCAAAAGCCCTCACCACCGCTGCCTTCCCCATAAACCCATCATGACAAGGGGGTACGACATTCATAGGAGCCTGGTGCGGTCGCTAAACGATGGCTCCGTCATTGAGCCGCACCGGCCGTGAACGGCGGGGTGGCCCCGGGCCGAATACGCGATCATGAGTCCTGCCGTCGCCGCCCCGCCCGCATACGTCCACGGTGAGGCCCAGGATCCTTCGGGGGTGGGAAGGACAAAAGCGATGACGACGGCGGCCACGGCCAAAAGGACCTCAATGGCCGCCTACAGCGGCCTTGCCCGGTACTCAGGGTAGGCCAGCCGGACCAGGGGGATGACCGGGAGGAGGAACAAGCCGAGGCTGAAGACCGGGTAGATGACGTTGAAGGTGAAGATCAGCATGCCCAGCACCAGCAGGCCGAGGAACATCAGCACATCGAGGGCCCGGAGCGCGTTGGCCGGCGTCCACCGGCTCAGCAGCAGTCCCCACGCGGGGAGCCCGAGCAGCCAGCCGCCTGCCCAGACGCCGGCGTTCAGCAGTGCCAGGGGCACCAGCAGGGCCCCGGGCAGCAGGAACGCCGCAATCTGCCGGAGGTCCACCACGTTCCGGGGCGGGCCGAAGATGCACGCCCCGATCAGCAGGTACGCCGCCACATACCAGGGCAGCAGCTGGATCATCGGCCCGCGGGCCGGGCCGAATATCAGGAGCGTCAGTGAGGCCACCATGACGCAGACGGCGGCGAACGTCCAGGCGCGGCGGGCAGGCCGCTGATTCACGGCAGGGAGGCGAGAATGTCGTGTGGGCACTCCCTGTCGTGGGCCGCCATCGCTTTCCCGCGTATCCCGCTCGTTTGCTTGTTGCCGAACACCATCAATCCCCCAATTTTTGGTTGTCGAGGTGATTCTACGGCCTTGACCCAGGGCGGATGGCACCATCCAGCGGGCACAAAAAAGATGGTTGGGCCTGCCGGTCTCAAGCGGGCCCAACCACAGATTTCGACGGCTCAACCGCCGGGACAGATCAGCCGCGGAGCCGCTCCATGGCCGGATCGAAGAGGGGCTCGGCTGTGACCGTGGCCGCCACACGCCTGCCGAAGTACTCGATCTCCACGGAGTCGCCTTCGGTCACGGAGGAGGGCAGCCAGGCGTAGGCGATGGGCTTGCGGACGGTGTAGCCGTACGCGGCACTGGTGACGTACCCAACGGCTTCCCCTGCCACGTACACCGGTTCCTTGCCCAGCACCACTGACGTGCCGTCGTCGACCGTCAGGCAGCGCAGCGTCTTGGCTGCCGGTTGTTCCTTGCGGACCGCCAGCGCCTCGGCACCCACGAACCCGGTCTTGTCCTTGGCCACGGAGAAGCCCAGGCCGGCCTGGTACGGGTGGTGCTCGGACGTCATGTCCGTGCCCCACAGCCGATAGCCCTTCTCCAGGCGCATGCTGTTGAAGGCGCCGCGACCGGCAGCGATGATGCCGTGCTCCCGGCCGGCCTCGAACAGCAGGTCCCACAGCTTCAGCCCGTACTCGGCGGTGGTGTAGAGCTCCCAGCCGAGTTCGCCTACGTAGGAGAGCCGCATCGCGGTGACAGGGATGCCGCCCACCGAAATCTCCTTGGTCCGGAAGTACTTCAGGCCGTCGTTGGTGAGGTCGTCCGTGCTGACCTTGCCGATGACCTCGCGTGCCAGCGGGCCCCACAGACCGATGCAGCAGGTGCTGCCGGTGATGTCAGTGACGTGCGCCCACTGCGAGGGATTGGCCGCTGACTGCCGGCGGGCCTCCACCCGGAGGTAATCCAAGTCCACGTTGCTGTTAACGCCCAGCTGGAACTCTTCCTCAGCGAGCCTGGCCACGGTCACGTCGCTGCGGATGCCGCCGTCGTCCGCCAGCAGCAGGCAGTACGTCACGGCACCTGGCTTCTTGGCGATGTTGCCCGTGCTGAGCCGGTGCAGCAGCGCCTGCGCGCCCGGGCCCACCACGGAGAGCCGCTTCAGCGGCGTCATGTCGAAAAGTCCGACGGCGGTGCGCGTCTTCCACGCTTCGGCGGCGGAGATGGGGGAGTGGAACATGGCGGACCATTCGTCCCGCTCCGGGGCCTGCCACTCGGCCGGAAGCTCCTCAAGGAGCCCGCGGTTGGCTTCAAACCAGTGCGGGCGCTCCCAGGCGGCGGACTCCAGGAAGAAAGCCCCGAGTTCCTTCTGGCGGACGTTGAACGGGCTGACGCGCAGGTCCCGCGGTGATTCGCGGGGCTGCAGCGGGTGCATGACATCGTAGATTTCCACGAAGTTCTGCTGTGAGGTCTCGCTGACGTACGCGTCAGAGGTCTGCACCTTCTCGAAACGGGTCAATTCGCAGCCGTGCAGGTCGGTCTGCGGCTGGCCGTCGATGATCAGCTCTGCCATGGCCTTGGCAACGCCGGCCGAGTGCGTGACCCAGACGGCCTCGGCCACGAAGAAGCCCTCCAGGTCCGGTGCTTCGCCCATGAGCGGGCCGCCGTCCGGGGTGAAGGAGAAGATGCCGTTGAAACCGTCCTGGATTTCGGTGCTGCGCAGCGCGGGCAGCAGGTCCTGGCTGTCCTCCCATGCGGGAACGAAGTCTTCGAGGGTGAAGTCCAGGCGGGAGGGCATCCGGTGGTGGGACATGTCCTCGGCTGAGACCTTCGGGAGTGCGGACATGTCCACGGGCATCGGGCGGTGGGCGTAGCTGCCGATGCCGATGCGGTCGCCCCATTCGCGGTAGTACAGGTCCTTGTCCTGGTAGCGCAGGATGGGCTTGCTGGCGCCGTTGGGAAGTTCGTTGACGTTCTCGAGTTCGGCAACGGGGGTGGTGACGGCGTACTGGTGGGCCAGCGGCAGCAGCGGCACCTCCAGGCCCACCATCCGGCCGAGTTCACGTCCCCAGAACCCTGCGCAGGACACCACGATGTCGGCAGGGATCACACCGGAGGAGGTTTCGACGCCGGTGACCTTGCCGCCCTCCCGGGCGATGCCGGTGACGGTGGTGGAGCCGCGGTAGGTGACGCCCTGTTCGCGCGTGCGCTCGATCAGCAGCTGCACCGCACGGGCGGCCAGGGCGAGGCCGTCGGTGGGGATGAGCAGGCCGCCCAGGACTTCGCGGCCGCCGGTGAGCTTGCCGGTGTTCAGCAGCGGGTAGATCTTTTCGCATTCGTCGGCATCGACGATCCGGCTTTCGACCCCCCAGGAGGTCATCACGCCCATCTTGCGGTGGAGATCGGCCAGTCGTTCGGGGGTGGTGGCCAGTTCCAGGCCGCCCACCTGGTTGAAGCAGGACTCCCCGTCCTTGCCCAGGGCGAGGAGCTTGTTGACGGTGTACGTGGCGAATTCCGTCATGGTCCTGGACGGATTGTTTTGGAACACGAGACCCGGGGCGTGCGACGTGGAGCCGCCTGCGAGCTCCAGCGGACCCTGCTCGACGACGGTGATGTCGCTCCAGCCGCGGCTTGCCAGCTCGTCGGCGAGGTTGGTGCCGACGATGCCGGCTCCGATGATGACGACACGGGGTGATGCGCTCATAATGTTGGGTTCTCCTGGTTGGTGCTGGAATCCGCCTGACCGGGTGATGGAGTTTGCTTCGCCATGAGCAACGTGCATCACTATATGCAACAGGGTGTCGCAGCTCACACATGATGTCAAGGGTTTCCTGCTTTGTTGCGGGGGACGGCAGCGCAGAGTCGAAAGGCAGCAAAGAGGCCCCCGCCGCTGGTGCGGCGAAGGCCTCTTTGGTGCAGCTCTGGTTATCCGGCGGCGCGAGGCCGTCCGGTCCCGGCGTCAGTGGGAAACGTCTGCTGAGATCTCGGCGAGGGTGCGCCCCTTCGTCTCAGGCGCGAGCCATTGCGAAAGGACCGCGCCGAGCAATGCAACGATGGCGGCCACGACCATGCTTGGGCCCAAGCCGATGTTGCTGATTGCCCACGGCAGGGCGAAGGTGCCGAGTGCGGCTCCGATGCGGCTGAAAGCCGCGGCGAAGCCCATGCCGATGCCGCGCAGGGGGGCGGGGAATACCTCGGCCGGATAGACCTGGGTCAATGTGGTGTAGCCGGCATTGAAGAAGGAGAACGCGAGGAACAGGGCGAGCACGAGGATCGCTGGTGCGTCCGCCCACACGCCGATGACCAGCAGGATGCCTGCGCAGAGCCACTGTCCGGGCACGGTGAGGATTCGGCGGCCCAGCTTGTCAATCAGAAGCACGGTGGTGACAACACCCGCGGCCGCAAGTGCGGACAGGCCGACTCCACCGGCCCAGCCGCCGCCGAAGCCGAACTGGCTGAGCACGTCGTCGGCGAAGGTCGCGATCGCGAAGTACGGAGTGACCGCGCAGAACCAAAAACCCGCGGTGAAGAGGGTGGTGCGCCAGTGCTCCTTCGAGAACAACATTCCGAAGGAGGCGTTTTTGATTTTGGTCCTGCCCTGCGCGGCTTGGGCCTCCTGGAGCATCCTGAGATCGATCTCCTCGGTGATGCTGTCGTGCATCTGTGGCGATTCGACGTACTTGCGTGCGATCGCAAGTGCTTCCTCACGCCGTCCCTTGGTAATGAGCCAGCTCGGCGATTCGGGGAGGCCTATGCGGGCGAGGAACAGAACGAATGCCAGTACCGTGCTCGTGCCGATGACAAGGCGCCACGGGGTGCCGGCGTCGTGCAGGAGCGTGCCAATGATGAATGCCATCATGAAACCGACGTACCAGGCGATCAGGGTCAGCCCGAGCAACCGTCCGCGGAGCTTGGGAGGGGAAAACTCTGACAGCAGTGGCCCCCCGATTGAGTACTCGCCGCCGATCGCAACGCCCATCAGGAATCGGATGATGGCCAGCTGGATTACGGCGCCGTCTCCGGAGGTTACGAAGAACTGGGCAGCTGAGGCGACCAGGAACAGGCCCATGTCCACGAGGAACATGGGCTTGCGTCCGAACTTGTCAGTAGCCCAGCCGGCCAGCGGGGAGCCGATGAAGATACCCGCCAGGGGGCCTGCAGCGATCATGCCCAGCGACAGTGCGTCGAGCTGGAGATCTGACCGCATGGGTCCGGTGACGGGGCCGATGATTCCGAGGATGTAACCGTCGAGGAACATCCCGCCGATGAAGACCGCGACAAGCCGCACCATGAAGCGGCGTTTGAACTTGGAGCTGGTCTCTGTTGATGTGGAGGTGTCGACGGGGGTCGTCGTCCTGGTCGGATTGATCATTGAAATTCGTTCCCTTCGGGCTTCAGCGCAAACCGCTGACGGCACCGGAGCGCCGTTTCCTGAACGCACAGACTGATTTCGGCGCCGCCCCCAGGCTCCGGCGCTCCGCGCTGCTTTGATCGATGGTGCTGCCACCTTTGATAGTCATAGACAGTTTCCTTTGGTGATCTGGCGCTGCCGCAAGGATGCTGACAACGTTGTGCGGCCGATGCGGGGGGCCAGGCCCCTTTCGGATCGGCCATCGTGAAATTCGTTCGTCTGTTTCCCAAGGCCATCACGGGTGGAGCCGGGGGACTGGAGGAGCACATCCGGGCGAGTTGCGTTCCGTGATGATCAACAACGTTCGCTTTATGCAACAAAATCGTGCGCTAGCTCACACTCAATGTCAAGAGTGTGACCCTTGAGAGGCGCAGTATGTAAGCCCTTCTGCTAAGTGTTCAGGGGCATGCCGAAAGCCCTGCCCATGGGGATAGGGAGACCGCCCCGGTTTGTTGTACCCAGCGGCTGGTGAGGGGGTAACCAGGGCAAACCATTGCGTCAGGCTGGGATGGCGGCCTCCGCCCCGGGTGTCCTTGAGGTTCTTGGTTGTGCTGCCCACGTAAGCGGGAGCACGGGTACGGGTCCCCCCGAGTCAGCGCCCTGGGGAGGAACGGCCATGACCGCGTCGGCCCAGGCAAGCCCGCGCATCATGCCAGGGCCGGTGTGCCCGACCGGGAACGCAAGGCCGGACAGGAACCGGCAAGGGAGGAGCCGTGTCATTCCTGGATCGCCCTCGAGGTCGCAGCCGGACATTACAAGCTGCAGCGGCGGCAGTTGCGCGCCCCCAAGCGAGGCGATCAGGGGTGCGCCGACAGTGAGCAGGGCCATCACGGCTGCCAGGGGATTGCCCGGAAGGCCGATCACGAACCGCCCGTCGGGAAGCCTGGCGAGCACGGCCGGATGGCCGGGACGCATCGCGATGCCGTCCCCCAGCAGCTGTCCGCCCAGGGCATGGATGGCGGCACGGAAATGGTCTGTCCCGGACTTACCGGTGCCGCCGGTGGTGATGATGACATCTGTGCCGCCGGCGGGCAGGACGGGGCTGTCCAGGGCATCCAGCCAGCTGCCAAAGGAGTCACCGATCCTCTGCGGGGTGCCGGCAACACCGCCGAGGAGGGACACCACGCTTCCCAGTTGCGGGCCAAAGGTGTCCCGGACCTGCCCGGGAGCGGGGACACCCTGCGTCACCACTTCAGCCCCGGTGAGTACGACGGCGACAGCGGGCCGGGCGCGGATCTGCACGGCGTCGTGCCCTGCCGCCGCAGCCAGGGCCACGTGCGCGGGATTAAGGACAGTGCCGGCAGGTAAGAGTACGTCCCCTGACCGGGCTTCCTGCCCAGCGGGACGGATGTGCTGGCCGCTGCGCGGCTCGCCGGCCTTTGCCTCGGGGCGGAGTGTCAGGATGTGGTTGCCGTTGGTGTCCCGTGCGGCCAGGCCGCTTTCCTTCCGCAGGACGGCATCGGCACCGTGCGGTACGAGGCCGCCGGTGGCAATCACGGCGGCACTGTTTGCGGGTAAAAATCTGTTGCCTTCACGGGGCAGGGATCCGTGCTGGCCGGACCCGCCCAGCAGCCACGGACCGGGCCCGTTCACGGCCCAGCCGTCCATCGCGGACGAGGCATAGTGCGGCAGGTCCTGGAGTGCGGTGACGTCCCGGCTCAGGGTCCGCCCAATGGCTTCAGTGAGGGGGACGGCCACGGGCGGGAGCGGATTGGCTGAGCCGAAGGCGACATGGCGCGCTTCGGACCACGGTATGCATCCCCTTTCCGGGGCGGGGCCCGGCGCGGGACCCGTCCCGGCGGTACTCCTAATAACGGTGGCTGTCGGTCCATTGGCAGGCATCCGGGCCTCCTCCTTGCTGATTCAGCGGCAAATGCCGGCTGCGGGGCCCCGTTTTCCGAAAACGGTGCTTCGATGAGGAATACCTCCCCAGGTCTTAGGCCCACCGAAGCACCTTTTACGAAAAACGGGACACCCGTTGCTGACGCTGTGCCTTTCCTAGCCCGCCGCTTCCAGGGCCTGGGCCTCCACGGCTTCGGCAGGCAGCGGCAGGGAGGACGATTGCCGGCGTGCGGCCTCGACGGTGTGCAGGAGCAGCAGCGCGGTGGTCACGGAGCCGACGCCGCCGGGAACGGGGGTGAGCCCCGCTGCGGTCCCGGTGACGCTGGCTTCGTCCACATCACCCACCAGCGAGCCATCGGCAAGGACGTTCGTGCCGACGTCGACCACGACGGTCCGGGAGGAGACGTGGCTGCCGGTCAGCAGCCCGGCGCGCCCGGCTGCGACCACCACGACGTCGGCATCCCTCGTGTAGCGCTCCAGCGGGCCCGATCTGGAATGGCAGACCGTCACCGCGGCATCGCGTGCCAGCAGGAGGAGGGACAGTGGCTTGCCCACAACGGCGGACCGGCCCACCACCACCACGGACTTGCCCGCTACGGGAACCCGGTAGTGTTCCAGGATTTCGACGACGGAGCGGGCGGTGGCGGGAGCGAAGGCCGGCTGACCGACGGCCAGCCGTCCCAGGCTCAGCGGATTGGCGCCGTCAATGTCCTTTTCCGGGGCGATCAGGCCCACCAGGTTGTCGGTCCGGACCCCCGCCGGCAGCGGGGTTTGCAGGATGATGCCGTTCACGGACGGTTCGGCGCTCAGGTCCTGCAGGACCCTGGCCAGTGCCGGTTCCGTTGCGTCATGGCCAAGGTCGATGATCCGGCAGCCGACTCCGGCGCGCTCAGCTGCCCGCTTGATGGAACGGACGTACCAGCGCGTTGACTCATCTGCGGTCGCCATGACCACCGCCACGACCGGGCGGACGCCGTCCCGTTCAAGCGAGCGGACCTGGTCCTGGACCTCCTGCTGGATCAAACCGGCCAAGGGCTTTCCGGAAAGTACTGCGGTGCTCAACCCAGGATCCTTTCCCTCACGCGGGCCGAGAGGGCATCTGCCGCCAGGACCACTTTCTCTTCAATGCCGTCTGTCTGTTGGGCAAGCAGTGCGCGTGCCTCCGTATCTTTGACCGCCACGACGTTGATGTCGATGTTGACGCGCGCCGTGGTGGCAGCTGCGCGGGCGGCGTCAGCGGCCGCCGCAACGTCACTGATGACGTTGGTGTTGGCGACGTCGAACAGTTCGGTGGCAAGGTCCACGATTGCGCCCGACAGCTTGATGAGCCGGGCAGGCGTCTGTGCCGCCTGGATGAGCGCGGACTGGATCCCGGCCGCCCGGGCGGCCTTGAGGTCATCAGTGCCGGACGGGAGCTTGTAGGAGTCGATGACTGCCTGGAAGGCCTCTTCATCTGCTTCAGCCAAGCTCAGTGCTTCGGTGACAAGGCCGTCGGCGGCCTGCGTGATGCGCTGGACCAGCGGTGCATGCTGTCCGTATTTGGCGCCGGTGGTGTAGCGCGCCACCATGGCCACCAGGGCTGCACCCTGGGCGGCGTGCAGGGCCGCTGCAGCGCCACCGCCTGGTGTGGGCTGCTTTGCGGCCAGCCGGGTGAGGTAGCTGCTGACTGACTCTGAACTGATCATGGTGCTAGCCGCGGAGCCGGGTCATGGTGGGGTCGTACAGCGGGTCCTGGGTGACCGTGGCGACGATCCGGCGTCCAAAGTACTCAATCTCCACGGAGTCGCCGATGGAGACTTCTGCGGGCAGGTAGGAGTAGGCGATCGGTTTTTTAACTGTGTAGCCGTAGGCGGCGCTGGTGACGTAGCCAACCGCCTGGTCCTTGTAGAACACAGGCTCCTTGCCCAGCACCAGGCTGCGGCCGTCGTCGACCGTGAGGCAGCGCAGGCGCCGCGCGGAGTTCTCCTCGGTGCGGCCTTCCAGCGCCGCCTTTCCGACGAAGTTCTCCTTGGCCATCTTCACTGCGAAGCCGAGGCCGGCCTCGAAAGGGTCGTGCTCGGTGGTCATGTCCGTGCCCCAGGAGCGGTAGCCCTTTTCCAAGCGGAGGGAGCTGAACGCGGCACGCCCGGCGGCGATGACGCCGAACGGCCGGCCGGCCTTCCAGAGCGCATCCCAGAGGCGCTGGCCGTTGTCAGCGCTGGTGTACAGTTCCCAGCCCAGCTCACCGACGTAGGACAGGCGCATGGCAGTAACGGGGACGCCACCGATGACGACATTCTTGGACCGGAAGTACTTCAGGCCGTCGTTGGAGAAGTCATCGCTGCTGACCGCGCCGACAACCTCCCGGGCCAGCGGGCCCCAGAGGCCGATGCAGCAGGTGCCACCGGTCGTGTCGCGGACCTGGACCCAGTCTTCGGCGCTGCCGCTCGCTGTCTGGTGCCGGGCTGCCCGATCAAAGTAGGCGGTGTCGATGTTGCCGTTGGCACCGAGCTGGAAGGTCTGCTCGTCCAGTCGGGCGACGGTGATGTCGCTTCGGACCCCGCCCTGCTCGTCCAGCAGGAGCGTGTAGGTGACGGCTCCGGGCTTCTTGTTCATTTCCGCGGTGGTCAGTTCCTGCAGCAGCTTCAGGGCGCCGGGTCCGGAGATTTCGAGGCGCTTCAGGGGCGTCATGTCGTACATGGCGACGGCGGTACGGGTCTTCCACGCCTCGGCGGCGGCGATGGGGGAGCTGAACATGCCTGACCAGGCGTCGCGGGCCGGCGGCTGCCATTCGGCAGGCATTTCCTTGAGCAGGTCGGCGTTGGCCTCGAACCAGTAGGGCCGTTCCCAGCCGGCGCCTTCGAGGAAGTAGCCGCCGAGTTCCCTGTGCCGGGCATGGAAGGGGGACACGCGCAGGTTGCGGGGGGAGAGCTTGGGCTGGAGCGGGTGCAGGACGTCGTAAATCTCCACGAAGTTCTGCTGCGAGGTTTCGCTGACGTACTCGGGGGTCAGCTGGACGTCCTCGAAGCGGTGGATGTCGCAGTCGCCCAGGTCGATGCTGGACTTGCCGTCCACCAGGAGTTCGGCGACGGCGCGGGCGATGCCCGCCGAGTGGGTGACCCAGACGGCTTCGGCGACGAAGAAGCCATCGAGTTCCTTGGACTCTCCCACCAGCGAGCCGCCGTCGGGGGTGAAGGAGAAGATGCCGTTGAAGCCGTCCTCGATCTCGCTTTCGCGCAGGGCCGGCAGGATCTGCTTGGTGGCCTCCCAGGCGGGGAGGAAGTCCTCGAGGGTGAAGTCCAGCCGGGACGGCATGTTGTGCTCGCTGATCTCGTTCGGCTTGAAGCTGCCGAGTTCGTCCAGGTCCACGGGCATGGGCTTGTGGGCGTAGGAGCCAATGCCGTAGCGGTCGCCGTGCTCGCGGTAGTAGAGGTCCTGGTCCTGGTGCCGGAGGATGGGCAGCGAAGCGCCGTTGGGCAGTTCGTTCTTGCCCTGCTGCGCCGGGACCGGGGTGGTTTTGACGTACTGGTGCGCCAGCGGCAGCAGCGGCACGGACATGCCGATCAGCTCGCCGACCTTGGCGCCCCAGAATCCGGCGCAGGAGACGACGATGTCTGCCGGGATCACGCCGTCGGGCGTCTGGACGCCGGTGACCCGGCGGCCGAACTGTTCGATACCGGTGACTTCGGTGTTGCCGATGTACTTTACGCCGGCGGCCTCGGTGCGCTTGATCAGGAGCTGTACGGCGCGGGCGGCCAAAGCGAGGCCGTCGCTGGGAACGTGGAGGCCGCCGAGGATGTCCTCGTCATTGATGAGCGGGTAGAGCTCCTTGCACTCAGCCGGGGTGAGGATGGAGCCCTCGATGCCCCACGCCTGGGCGTAGCCGAGTTTGCGCTTCAGGTCCGCGAGGCGGGTTTCGGTGGTGGCCACTTCCAGGCCGCCCACCTGGTTGAAGCAGCTGGTGCCGTCCTCGGCCAGGGACAGCAGTTTCTCCACGGTGTACTTGGCGAACAGGGCCATGGACTTGGAGGGGTTGGTCTGGAAGACCAGTCCCGGGGCGTGCGAGGTGGAGCCGCCGGGCATGTTGAGGGGTCCCTGGTCCAGGACGGTGATGTTGTTCCAGCCCCGGGTGACGAGTTCATCCGCGAGGTTGGTGCCGACGATGCCGGCTCCGATAATGACAATGCGTGGTGACGATTCCAAGGGGGTCTCTCCTGCTGCTTTGCGGGTTATGTCTGCGGACGAGGGGTGCTTACCGGAACACCACGGTGCTGGTCTGGTCCTTCAGCACCCTGTGCTGGCAGTGCCAGCGGACGGCGCGGGAGAGGGCCAGCGCCTCGGCGTCCTGGCCCACGGTGGACAGTTGCGCCGGGCCATAGGTGTGGTCCACGCGGATGACTTCCTGCTCGATGATCGGGCCCTCGTCCAGGTCTGCCGTGACGTAGTGGGCGGTGGCGCCCACCAGCTTGACGCCGCGGTCGTAGGCCTGGTGGTAGGGGCGGGCGCCTTTGAACCCGGGAAGGAAGGAGTGGTGGATGTTGATGGCCCGTCCTTCCAGTGCCCGGCAAAGGTCGTCCGAGAGCACCTGCATGTAGCGGGCCAGAACCACGAGGTCGGCCTCGTACTCATCCACCAGTTCCAGCAGCCGGCGCTCCGCATCGGCCTTGGTGTCCGGGGTGACGGGGACGTAGATGAAGGGGAGCCCGGCGGCTTCCGCCATCGCACGGTGGGTCTCGTGGTTGGAAACGACTGCCACCAGTTCGCCGCCCAGGCTGCCGCCGCGCCACCGGAAGATGAGGTCGTTCAGGCAGTGGCCGAACTTGGACACCATGACCAGGACGCGCTTGGGGGTCTGGTCGTGGAAGCTGAACTTCATGTCGAACCGGCTGGCGATGCCCGCGAACTCTTCCTCGAGCATGGCAGGCGTGTAGTTGGGGGAGCCGGAGAACGCGGTGCGCAGGTGGAGTGTCTCGCGCAGGCTGTCGTCGAACTGCTGGTGCTCGTCGATATTGAAGCCGCGCTCGAACAGGAACGTGGTGACGGCCTGCACAATTCCTGCCTGCTCCTTGCAGGACAGGGTCAGGACGAACTTCTGCGGTTGCTCTTCCTTGAGCGCCGGCAGGGTGGTGGTTGCGGGGACTGCTTCGATGAGGGTCATACCCTGCTCCTTCTAGATATATTCAAAAGCGACAAACTGATATATTAGATTGGGTGCCAGCGTATACTGGTCCACAGGCGAGGTCAATAGTTTTTCTGGTTGGGAAGAAGGGGCTCAGCATGGCATTCGAAGCTTTAGCGGTGGCGGACATCGTGGGGAAGAAGTCCCTGGCTGACGTTGCCTACGAAAGCATCCGCGACTGGTTGCTGACCCTTGAAATCAAACCCGGAGAGCTGCTGAATGACGAGCTCTTGGCCAAGAATCTGGGTGTGGGCCGGACTCCGGTGCGCGAAGCCCTGAAGCGGCTGGAGCTGGACCGGTTGGTGAAGACCTACCCGCGCCGGGGCACCTTTGCTACCAGGGTGGACGTGACCGACCTTTCCTTCATTTCGGAGATCCGCGCCCAGCTCGAGCCCCTCGCGGCGGCCCGTGCCGCACGGGTGGCTTCCCCCGCGGTCCGGGACGAGCTGCGTGCCACGCTCGAAAAGGTTGAGGCGTTCGATGTGTCCTCGGCGACGGTGACCGAGACGCTGCAGCTGGATGCCCGGGTGCACCAGGGCATTTACGCCGCCGCCGCCAACCCGCACCTGGAAGACATCCTGATCCGCTATGACAACCTGGCAACGCGCATCTGGTGCATGGTCATCGACCGGCTTCCGGACCTGTCCCACCACGTTCGTGAACACCTTGATCTGCTCCGCGCCGTCATCGACGGGGATGAGGAGCGGGCTGCGGAGCTTGCCCGCGTCCACGTGAGCGGATTCGAAAGTGCGGTTCGGGAGGCGCTTTTCAAGGCCTAGTGCCTTGCGCCCCCGGGCGCCTGTTGACACGGAGTGTGACGTGGACCATACACTGGATCCAGATTGATATATCAATCAAATATCAGCGATGGATTCGAGCGGCGACGGCGCCGGCGATCGGAGTAACCAGTGAATTCCCAAGCAACCCTTGAAGCCCCCCGTGATGCCACCGACCTTAACCGCGAACAAGATGGCCAGGGCGGCGGCGCGTCGAAAAAGGTTCTCGGCCTCCGGGCCGACTGGGCGCGCCTGGCCGGCCGCAGCGTAGAAGTGTGGCTGCATGGGGAGCACGTGGCCAGCGGGGTGGTGGACCAGGCCTCGGAGGACGGCTCAGTGCTCTGGATAGCCGCCGAGGGCATCAGCACCCGGCGCATCTTCGATAAGTCATCCGGCTACCAAATCTGGGTTTAGCCCCCCGGCGCTGGGAGCTGGAGCTCTCAACGCAGGCAATAACCATGGAGCCCCGGCGCTTCCCGCGCCGGGGCTCCATCCGTTCCACACTGCTTACCGCATGGCTGCCTTTTCCGGCTCCGGCTCTTCCACGTCCGGACCCGTGCCGGTGCAGTTTGTGCCTTGGGCGCATCCTTCGGCACATTCATGCTTGGTCACAAGCTCAAACTGGACACCGCGGTGCTGCTCGACGCCGGTCCGGATAGCCCGTTCCACCACGGAGTCCGCCAGCCGGCGGCGCAGGGAGAGGGGGTCCCTGCGCAGGTCCTTGGTGATGGCGAAACAGAGCAACAGCATGACGATGACGAAGGGCAAGGCCGCGACGATGGTGATCCGCTGCAGGCCTGACAACGCTTCGGAGGGCTGGTCACCGCCCGCCAACAGCATGACGGCGGCCACGGCACCGGTGAGGGCACCCCAGAAAATTACCAGCGCACGCTTGGGGTCGGAACTGCCGTTGGAGCTCAGCGACGCCATGATCAGGGAGGCGGAGTCGGCGCCGGTGATGAAGAAGATTGCCACCAGGACCATGGCCAGGACGATCACGGCCGCAATCATCCACGGGGGCAGGGGGAGGTTCTTCACAAGGTTGAACAGGGCGCCGTCAAAATCGATGGTTGCTTTGCCGTCAGTGACGGTCATCAGGCCAGGCGTGCCGGCTTTGTCCGCTTCCTGCTGGATATGGAAGGCGGTGCCGCCGAAGATGCCGAACCAGATGACACTGACAATGCTGGGGACCAGCAGTACGCCGGTGACGAACTGCCGGATGGTCCGGCCCCGGCTGATCCGGGCGATGAACATGCCAACGAACGGCGTCCAGGAAATCCACCAGGCCCAGTAGAAGATGGTCCAGCCGGACATCCAGGTCCGGAGTGCCTCGTCGCCTACGGCCTCAGTACGGGAGGACATTTCGGCCAGATCGCGCAAGTAGTCGCCGACCGCCGAGGGAATGAGGTTAAGGATGAAAAGAGTGGGGCCCGCCACGAACACGATGAGGGCGAGGACCACCGCAAGGACCATGTTGACGTTGGACAGCCACTGTATTCCGCGGCTGATGCCGGACACGGCGGACGCGATGAAGCACGCTGTCAGGATCGCCACGATGCCCACGAGCACAGGTGTTCCGATCTCGCCTGTCCAGCCGTTGGAGGTGAAGCCGCTGCCGATCTGCAGGGCGCCGAGGCCCAGTGATGCGGCGGTGCCGAACAGGGTGGCGAAGATGGCCAGGATGTTGATGACCTTGCCCACCGGCCCCTCTACGGTCCTGATGCCGAACAGGGAGGTGAAGGCGGCGGAAATCAGTTGCCTGCGGCCCAGCCGGTAGGTGCCGTAGGCCATGGCAATGCCCACCACGGCGTACATGGCCCACGGGTGCAGGGTCCAGTGGAAGATCGAGGTGGCCATGGCCGTCTGGATGGCTGCGGGGGTCCGGCCGTCAACGGTTCCGGGCGGGGGAGAGACGAAGTGGTACAGCGGCTCGGCCACCCCATAGAACATCAGGCCGATGCCCATTCCGGCGGCGAACATCATGGCGATCCATGACACCGTGCGGAACTCGGGTTTCTCGCCGTCCTTGCCCAGCGGAATATTGCCGAACTTGCCCAGGGCCAGCCAGAGGACGAAGACGACGAACAGGGAGGCGAGGACCATGAAGAGCCAGCCCGTGTACTCCATGACCCAGTCGAGGGCGTCCTTGGAAGTGGTGGCCAGGCCGTCCTTGTCGAGGAATCCCCATGCCACGAACGCCAGTGCGATGGCGCCGGTGATGCCGAACGTCGCCTTGTCCAGCGTCAGCTTTCGGTTGCGGCGCTGGGAGACGGCCTGTTCCCTGTTGCTCTGCCGCAGTTCCTCCAGGATCTGCTCATGTTCGTTGACTGTGGGAAGGGCTGTTGCCGCTTCCTCTTGATAGGTATCCAGCGGCTCGGGGGGAATGTCCGCTGAAGGCGGCACTTTTGGCTTGGCGGAGCTCAGGTCACTGTTAATGGCCATGAAAGCGGGTCCTTTGGCTAGTCCATGGGCTTGCGTTTAGTGCTGGCTGTGGGCAGCGCAATCCGCGGAGGGATTGCCGCCTGGCCGGTCGCCAGCGGGGTCAGGGCCTTAAGCCCCATGGGGGAGGTGTTCCGCAAAGATCAACAGAGTTCGCGCTAAGCAACAAGAGTGCTGTACGTCACTTTCAAAGTCAAGGGCACCAGGCGCGGCGAAACGGGATTCTTCAGGCGGGCGGAGAGGGGCCGGCCGCCGTTAAGAAGAGGGGCGCGTCGCCGTTAAAAGGGCAATGACCCCAGGTCCCAACGGATCCGGGGTCATTGACGTGTTGACTCTGGGGCTTTCAGTGCCGTGTGTAACCCATGTTGGCGCTGACTTTGAGTCCTGCGTCCTTGAGGGTTTCCAGCAGGCCCGGGATCTTCTCCGGGTCGAACCGGAATGCCGGCCCGGAAATGCTGAGGGCCCCGATCACGACGCCTTGGTGGTTGTAGACGGGCACTGCCACGGCATTCAGGCCGATCTCGAACTCCTCCCGCACCACTGCGTACCCCTTGGCCACTACCTCAAGCAGCTGTGCGTCCAGCTCCTTGCGGGAGGTAATGGTGCGGGCGGTGCGGGCAGTCAGGCCCGTCTCCTTCAGGATTCGGTCCCGGTCGTCCGCCTCCAGCGCCGCCAGGAGGACCTTGCCGCTGGAGGTGGCGTGCAGCGGGGTCAGGCTTCCCACCCAGTCGTAGGTGGCCAGGGTGGAGGGGCCCATCGCCTGGTCCACGTTCACGGCGTAGTTGGAGCGCAGGACAGCCAGGTTGACGGTTTCCTTGAACTCTTCCGCCAGGCTCTCCAGGACTGGCCTTGCCTCGCGGACCAGGCTCAGGCGGCCCGGAATGGAGCTGGCCAGGCGAAGGATCCCGAAACCGAGCTGGTACTTGCCGCGTTCACTGTTTTGATGGACCATCTCACGGGTGACCAGCGAGCCCATCAGCCGGGACACGGTGGACTTGTGGATCCCCATTTCCTCGGCTATTTCGCTCACGCCCGCATGTCCCTCCCGTGCCAGGATCTCCAGGACGGTCAGGGCCCGCTCCACGGACTGCACGCCGCCGGACTGTCCGCCTTCCGCATCGGTATCGGATTCAGTTTCCTTATTCGAAGCCATACTTCCTGATCCTATGCCGGTTAATGTGACGGCCGTGACATTGCGGCAGGCCAGCCGGGCCGCGGAAGCCCTTGCGGGCCCGCTAGCTGCCGCGGTAGGTGGAGTACGCGAACGGGCTCAGGAGCAGGGGCACGTGGTAGTGCTCGGGGCCGGTGACTTCGAAGACCAGGTCCACTTCCGGGAAGAACGTCCGCGTCTGCAAGTCCGCGTAGTAGGCGCCCGTGGCGAAGTTCAATTTGTAGTGGCCGGGTTCCAGCTGCTCCGGCCCCAAGTCCTTGGCCCGGCCATCAGCGTCGGTGCTGGAGGTCGCCAGCTCACGCCAGGTGCCGGCGTCGTTCTTCGAAAGGACGACGGCGACACCCGCCGCCGGGCGCCCGGCGCCGGTGTCAAGGATGTGGGTGGTCACATGGGAAACACTCATTCGCTGATCACTCCTTCGAGCCGCAGTACGGCGATTTCGCGCAACTGCTGGGCCACGATGCTGTCTTCTTCTTCGGGAGAGTTGGTGAGCCGCTGGTCCAGCGCTGCCAGGATGTCCTGCGCGCTGCGTCCGGCCGCCCGGATCAGGAAGACGCGGCCGAACTTCTCCTCGTATTCCCGGTTCCCGCGTGCCAGGGAGTCGGCGACAGCAGTATCCGCCGGGTCCACCCCGGCCTGCTCGGAACGGGACATGGACGCCTCGGTGCTGGCCGCCGTCGGGCGTTCCCCGATCCTGGGGTGGTGGGCCATGGCGGCTTCCACCTCGGCCGGGGTGAAGGGGCTGGCGGCCTCGGCGGCAAACGCCAGGAGCTCGTCGCGGTCCGCGTAGGGCCGGGCTCCGGCCACCGCCTCCACCCAGCGGCTGACGTCGATGCAGGGCCGGAGGATGGCTTGGGCGGCGGCGGCATCCGCGCTGTTGAATTCGGCAAGCTTCATGCTGGTCGCAATCCTTGGGGTCATGCTGGCATCCATGGTGACGGCTATGCGGATGCCGGATAGTCCGGCGCCTACCCTCGAGCAAGGCTTCCGCATCATGGAACTGTTATTTCAGCATACGTAATATTCAAGAGCAGGTGCGGTGCACTGTCAAGCCGTTGGGAGCCCTAGTCCTGTGATGACGTCCGTGACAGGACCCAGGTGTTGGTGCCGTCCTGGCGTTCGAAGGTCACCGTGGTCACCAGTGCCTCGATCAGTGCCAGGCCGCGGCCGGACTCTGCGTCCTCGCCCGGGACGGCCGGCTCCATGGGGCCGAACGGCGGCTTTGCATGGTAGGCGCTGACCCGTGCCTGCAGCATTGCCGGCTGCACGGTGGTCTCCACACCCAGTTCCACCTCCCGGTCCCCGGCGGGCTGGGCGTGCTGGACGATGTTGGACGCGGACTCGATGACCGCCGTCGTGAACGTCATCTGGTCCATGTCATTGACGAACGGAACGTCGAGCCAAAGGCTGTCGAGGTCGTTGTGGACCGCCTCGATGGCGTCCTCGGCAGCGGGTCCCCGGAAGCTGCGCGAAGCCAGGACCTCAGTCATTGCTGAACGCCTCCTGGGCCGTGGGGTAGGCGGTGAGGACCTTGTCCATGCTGGTCAGCTTTAGGACCATGTTCACCTGCGGCTGCACGGCAGCGATCCGCAGGTCCCCGCCGGCCTGCCGGGCAGCCTTCAGGCAACCGATCAGCGCGCCGAGGCCCGAGGAGTCCATGAACGCGGTGTTTTCCAGGTTGACCACGATCCGGTTGGACCCACCCGCGATCACGTCCGTCACGAACTCGCGCAGCTTGGGCGCGGAGACCATGTTCAGCCGCCCGTCCGCCTTAACCTCCGCGTACGAGTCTTTGACCTCATAACTGAACTCCATCAGGATTCCTCTCTGTTTGCAGGTTCTGCGGCCGGTTCGTACCCCTTGTAGAGGACGGCGCGGACCAGGATGCTCATGACCACCAGGTCAAAGACCACCCAGACGACGTTGACCAGGGTGCCCAGCGGTTCCGCCAGGCCGGTTACCAGACGGGCAATTCCGACGACGGCGGCCAGCGCCAGCAGGATGGACACCACGATCTGGGGCCGGATGAGGCTCCAGCTGGGTCCGCCGCTTTGGCGTGCCTTGGGGGTGACGGCAAACCCAAGGGGCCGGCCGAACCAGACGTTGCGGGCCGCCGTCGTGCATGCCTTGATCCAGGTGGGGAACAGCGCAAGGCTGTACTGCTGCCCGCGCCACGTGGGGATGCCACGTCCGGCCACTGCGAATAGCAGCTGGTTGACCACCATGAACGGAATGAACCGGATGAAGAAGTCCCAGCTGAGGCTGCTGACCGGCAGGATGCCCAGCAGCAGGTAAATGATGGGCGCCGCGAAGTAGATGACCGCTGCGAAGCCGCTGAGGTACGTCCACATGGTGGCGAAATACATCAGCCGCTGGCCGAGCTTGAGGCCCTTCTGCACCAGGGGGTTCTCGCGGAGCAGCACCTGGATGGTGCCCTGCGCCCAGCGGAGGCGCTGGGTCAGCATGGTGGCTATGTCCTCAGGCGCCAGGCCGTACGCCAGGATCTCGTGGTGGTAGACGCTTTCCCAGCCCATGGCGTGCATGCGCATGGCGGTGGCCATATCCTCGGTGACGGAGATGGTGGCCAGGGGCATGACGGGCTGGGCTTCGTTGCTGCGTTCCACGGTCAGCGCATCCAGCACGGCCTGGACGGATTCCAGGGCACCCAGGGGCGACCAGTCACGGGCGGCCATGCGCTGGACTGCGTCGTCCGCCACTACCGGGACGCCAGACTCGCCCACGTGCGCCAGTTCCATGGCGGCGATTTCCTCAAGGTCCGCCTGCAGGGCTGCGACGTCGGCCTGGACCAGGGTCTGGACCGCGGCGTCCACGCGGCGGCGGACCCGGTAGGTGACCTCGCTGAGGGGCCGGCCGGCGTCCACTTCCTCCTGGGCTTCGCGGGTGGCGGCCTCCACCTCGTCCAGGACCTCCGCCACCAGGGGTGACTCCACGTCCGCCGACTTCCGGGCCTGCTTGATGGCTGCCCGGGAGGCGGCCAGCGCACGGCGGATGCTCTTTTCGGTCTCCTTGACGTAGCCCACCAGGCCCAGCTGCATCAGGGCCTCCCGGCGCAGGATGGCGTTGGAGCCACAGAAGAAGGCGGCGTTCCAGCCGTCCTTGCCCTGCTGGATGGGGCCGTAGAACAGCGGTGCCTGGCTGCCCAGCGGGTCGCTGTCAGGAACGTTGCTGAAGTACTGGGGTGTCTGGACCAGGGCCACGCGGCGGTTGTTGAAGTAGCCCAGGGTCTTTTCCAGGATGTCCGGCTCGGGGATCTGGTCCGCGTCCAGGATCAGCAGGAACTCGCCGTGGGTGACCATGAGGGCGTTGTTGAGGTTGCCCGCCTTCGCGTGTCGGGGAAGGTCCTTGGTCCAGTCCTCGCTCCGGGTGACGTAGCCCAGGCCGTGCTGTTCGCACAGCGCCTTGAGTTCCGGCCGTGCGCCGTCGTCCAGGATCCAGGTGCTGTGCGGGTGCCGGATCTTCTGGGCCGCCAGCGCCGTGGTGAGGACCATGTCCAGGTCCTCGTTGTAAGTGGTGATGAAGACGTCCACCGTGGCGTCGTGCGGCGGCTGCGGCGCACCCTTGCGGATCTTCAGCTTCCACACCGTCATGCCGAAGAGCATGACGTCGATGAGGCTGTAGGTTTCAGCCACCACCAGGGGGAGGGCGATCCACCAGGCATCCCAGTTGAGGGACGCCGCCCAGCGCCAGGCGATGTAGTTCAGGCCGGTCAGGACAGTGAGTACCACCACCACGCGGGTCCAGAAGCGGGTCACGCGGCCATCTCCTCGGGAAGCCGGCGGACCACGACCACCGTGACGTCGTCCTCGGCGGTCTCTGCGGGGGCGAGGGCCAGGATGGAGTTGGTCGCTTCCTGCGCCGAGGCTGCCGCCTGCGTAGCCTGCTGCACGGCGTCGGTGAAGTCCTCCACCGATTCAAAGACGTCCAGGACTCCGTCGCTGACCACCACCAGGGAATCGCCCTCGGCCAGTTCCAGCTCTGCCTTCGGCCACTGGGTCCCCGGCCAGGCGCCCACCGGTGGCCCGCCCGAGGGGAGGCGGTCCGCGGGGCCCACGGGCTGGACGTGCAGCGCAAGGCCGTGTCCGGCGTCGACATAGCTGACCTTGCCGGACGCTGCGTCCAGCCGGGCGTGGAACAGGGTGACGAAGGAGTTGGAGGAGTCCAGGTCCGCAGCGATCGCCTTGCTGGCTGAGGCGAACCCGGCGTCGAGGTCCTGGCGCAGGCCGGTGGAGCGCATGACGGCACGGACGGTGGCTGCGATCAGTGCCGCGCCCATGCCCTTGCCCATGGCGTCGGCGAAGGTCAGGTGGAGCCCGCCAGGGGTCTGGTACCAGTCATAGAAGTCGCCGCCCACGCTGCGGGAGGGCCGGAAGAGGCCTGCCACGTCGTAGCCGTCCACCCGGATGTCCTCCTTGGGGAGGAGGCTTTGCTGCACCTCGGTGGCGCGTTCCAGCTCGCCCCGGGCAGCGGATTCAGCGGCGGCGGAGGGCCGGCGGCGGAACAGCGCATTGATCCGGGACTGCAGCTCGCGGGGGCTGAACGGCTTGCTGATGTATTCGTCGGCGCCGTTGTCCAGGCCCGTCAGCTTGTCCAGTTCGTCTGCCCGCGCGGTGAGCATCACGATGAAGGCGTCCGAGAACTCCCTTAACAGCTTGCAGACCTCGAGTCCGTCGAGATCCGGGAGATTGAGGTCCAGCGTCACCAGGTCCGGCTTGCGGCGGCGGACCTCCTCCACACCCGGCAGGCCGGCTCCCGCCTGGGTGACGTCGAAGCCCTGCTTGACCAGGACACGGACCAGCAGTCCGCGGATGTCCGGGTCATCTTCGATGACAACCGCACGGCGGGATTCGGAGGGAGAGACCATAGCTCTACTTCTACCGTATTAAGGCGCACAGGGCATGTCTCAGGCTTCACAGGTTCCGGTGGCGTCGCTGACAGGTCCGGATGCATTGATCCGCACCCAGCAGATCTTGCGGAAATCTTGGTGCCTGCTTGCCGGGACGTTGAGGAACGCCGGTCACACTCGAAGAACGGCAGCAGCTTTCCAGGCAGCAGGGTGGGACGACGATCCGCGCGGGGGCTGTACGGCTTGCGGAAGGCGGGGAAGCCAATGGAATACGTCAAAAAGAGCGGGATGGACAAAGCCAGGGCGCTGCTGCGCGTCCTCTTCCACTCCCGGAAAGTGCGGGCCGCTGCCCGGGAACTTGAGCATGCGCTCGCCGAATCACGGGAAGTATCCAGTTGGCCGGGGGACCGGCTGCAGGTGGGGGAGGACATGTCCCGCCAGGTGGAAAGGCTCACCCACCGGCTCAAGCTGGAGACCGAGGCGCACCACAGGCTTGAGGCCCTTTTAAAGACTGTGGGCGGAGGGCATTCCGTAGCGGCCCTGTAGGTGCCACACTTAGCAGCAATCGATTGGCTGGGGGATAGTCAGGAGATTGCTGTGAGTTTGTTGCTGGGCTGGTCGTACCTGATGGCGGGACTCATGACCATGGACGCGCTGCTGCTTGCGTTGTGGGCCATGGAAGTCGACTGGGGCAAGTACTGGCGCCGGAAGTAGCCCAAGGCTTTCTTGCGGGACTGCCCCGAGGCGAGGTCAAGGCATTGGGGCAGCCCGCAATCGCAGCCCTGCTAGTGTCTGCCGCTGCCGGTGGCTGCTGTCAGGGACGTTTTGCCAGCGGGGTTGGGAAGCAACCCAGATATGGAATTCCAGGCGTGCAGTGCTTCTTTCACGGCCGGCATGGTCTCCTCGTTGAGGGCATTCTCGTAAGCCGAGGCCAGGACGTGCTCGATGTCGATGCGCTCCTTCTTCTCGGCGGAGAGTACTGCGGCTTCCACCATGCACAGGCTGAGCACGTTCGAATGCACCTCGCTGGCAGGGGTAACGCCTGTCCGGAGGGCGCTGACGAATCCTGCCAGCGAACCGGCAATCTCCTCGGCATCCTGGCGATCCCCCGGCACCCCGGCCGTGTCAGCCGGCTGGAGCTGACTTGGAAGCTCCAGAAGGGCCGGCCCCTCACCATCCCAGCTTGCGGTGCCGCGCGCACCGCTGATTCGCCAGTTGCCGTTCCATGATGTCTCCAGGCCCGGGCTGCACCAGCTTCCCGTGAACATGTAGCGCGCGCCGCCGCTGAATTCGAACAGGGCCGTGGTTGCCGCGTCCCCGGCATACCAGCTCCAGCTCGGGTTGTACTCCTCGCAGTAGACCGACGTGGGTTCCTGGTCCAGCAAATAACGGGCAACGTCGAAGGCATGGATGGCCATATCGACGAGCAGCACGTGGTCCATTTCTTCCCGGAAACCCCCGAAATGGGGTGCCTTGAAGAACTCGGTCGTTACGATCCCGATATCGCCGAGCAATGGAAGCTGCTGCCTGAGGTGTGCGAGGTTCCGGTAGTAGCGCCGGGACTGGCTGATCATGAGTAGCTGCCCGCTTACCTCTGCCGTGGCTGCCAGGGAAAGCCCTTGGCTGACGGTTGGGGCGAGGGGCTTTTCGCATAGAACCGGCAGGCCGGCCAACAGGGCCTCGACGTTGGTAGCGTGGTGGGCCACGGGCACGGTGGCATTCACGACAGCGTGCGCGGACGTCGCTGCTGCCACCTCCGTCAGGCTTGTCCCCGTCGCCACGCCTTCAAGACCTGCTTCCCGCAATGCTTCCCTTGCCCCTGCCAGGTTGATGTCGACCAAGCCCACCAGCTGGACGTCAGGGGATGCGGTCAGGACGGAGATCCACTTCCTGCCCATAAGCCCGGCACCGATGAGTACCACGCGGACAGGGGAGTTGTCATCGTTGAGTGTTGCGAAGGAGCTCAATTCTGCATCGCTCCCTTGTAGCCGTGCCCGTTGTAGAAGTCTTCCGTTTCGTAGCGCAGGAGGACGGGGCTGGTCCGTTCCGGCCGGACAGTCCTTGCCCACCCGACACCGTTGGCGATGACGCGGCGGACGTCCTTGTGGTGGTAGACCGGGTAGTCCTGGTCTCCGGGGCTGAAGAAGAAGATCTTCCCGTATCCGCGTTTGAAGGTGCAGCCGCTGCGGAACACCTCACCTCCCGAGAAGGAGCTCAGGAAGATCAGCTCGTCAGGGGCCGGGATGTCAAAGAACTCACCGTACATTTCCTGCTCCGGAATGATGAACGGGTGGGCGACGCCTTGGGCGATGGGGTGAGTTGGATCCACCGTCCAAACGATTTCGCGGTCCCGCTCGGAGCGCCAGCGAAGCGTGCAGCTGGTGCCCATGAGCTTTCCAAAAATCTTCGACCAGTGCCCTGAGTGCAGAACAATGAGGCCCATGCCGGCCAGGACGTGCGAATGGACGCGGTCCACCACTTCGTCCGCAACTTCAGCGTGCGCCGCGTGGCCCCACCACACCAGGACATCTGTTGCTGAGAGGACTTCTTCTGTCAATCCATGCTCCGGGTCGTCGAGGGTCGCGGTGGTCACCTTGGCGGTGTGGCCCAGGTTTTCTTCGATTCCCTGGCGAATGGTGTTGTGCATGCCTTCGGGGTAGATCTTGGCTACCTCCGGCTGCAGCTGTTCGTGGCGGTTTTCCCCCCAGACAAGGACCCTGACTGGTCCTGCTGTGGATTCGATCTCCGACATGGCATTCCTAACTGTTGTGCACGTTGAAAGGGAAAGTGGCAAGAGGGTTGTTGAGGAAGTAAGGGTGGAGGGCCGGGCCCTCACTTGACGGCGCCGCCCGTTGCCCCGGCGGCTATGTACTTCTGGGCGATCAAGAGCAAGACGATGGCGGGCAGCGAGGAGAGTACGGCGGTGGCCATAACGGCGCTCCAGTTTGATACCTCCGAGCCCAGGTACTGGTAGATGCCAAGGGTTACGGGGCGGACATCGGGCTTGGTGGTGAGCGTGAGGGCGAACAGGAAATCGCTCCAGGAGAAGAGGAAAGAGAACAGCCCCGCCGTAATGAGAGAGTTGCGGCTGATGGGAAGGACGATGGAAACGAATGCCCTTACCAGCCCGGCGCCGTCCACCCGTGCTGCCTCCACCAGGGAAGGGGGAATGCCGATCATGAAAGCGCGCAGAATGAGGATGGCGAAGGGGATGGCGTGTGTTGAGTCTGCGAGGATCAGCCCGGGAACGGTGTTGAGCATTTTCAGGTCGTTATACGCGGTGTACAGCGCGTTGGCTATCACGATCCCCGGGATCATCTGGGAGACCAGGATGGCCAGGAGTGCGATGTTGATCCATTTGAATCGGAACTGTGCCAAGGCGTAGGCGGCGGGTGCTGCGACAGCCAGGCTGAAGAGCACTGTTCCCGCAGAAACGATGAGGCTGGTCAGCAGGTTCTTGCCCTGCTGGGATATCGCCGTTTCGTAGCCGGCAAAGCTGGGATTCAACGGAAGGAGATCAGCCGTGAGCGTGTTGCCGGACGGCTGGAGTGAGGCATTGATCATCCAGTAGACCGGGAACAGCATGATGGCCAGGAACACGATCCCCAGTCCCGTGAAGAGGCCCTGGCTCGCGGCCCGGGCCGGGGCCGGCGAAGTCCCCCGTGCAGAAGAGCGAAGCTCGGTTGGTGCTGTGATTGTCACTGGTACCCCTTATTCGTCAACTGCTCGCCGATTAGCGCGTAGGTAGATGATTGCGAACAGCAGGGAAATGAGAATGAGAATGTTGCTGTAGGCGGCCCCAACACCGAATTGGAAGTCGACGAAGGACGTTTGGTAGGAGCGGACGGCCAGCGTTTGGGTAGCGTTCGCGGGTCCGCCGTTGGTAAGGCCCAGAATGATGTCCAGAACCTTGAGTGTGTACACCACACCCAGGACAAGAACGACGCTGACCACAGGCCTCAGGTTCGGCCAGGTGATGTGCCGGAACGCTTTCCATCCGGTGGCGCCGTCAAGCGCCGCTGCCTCGTATAACTCCTCCGGAATGTCCTGCAGGCCGCCGTACAAGATGGTGACGTTGAAGGGGATCCCGACCCAGATATTGACAAGGACCACTGCCGACAGGGCGACGGACGGACTCGTGAGCCAGGGGATTGGATCATGGATCAGGCCTGTTGCCTCGAGGAACCGGTTGAGGATCCCGCTGTCCTGGTCGAGGATCGAACGCCAGGTGGCGCTGCCCACGATGAGCGGCAGCAGCCATGGCAGGAGAAGCATCGACCGCAGGAAGTTGCTGAGGCGGAAGCGGCGCCTGAAGAACGAGGCCAATGCCAGGCCGATGACGAACTGGCCGGCAATCGATCCCACCGTGAACACCGCGGTATTAATCAGTGCGGGCGCGAACAGGTTGCTTTGAAAGACCGTGATGTAGTTGTCCAGGCCCACCCAGGGAGCAACCCCCGTGAAGAAGGTCTTGGTTGTGTAGGCCTGAAAGCTCATGCTGATGTTCTTCAGCACCGGGTAGCCAAAGAACAGCCCCAGGTATACCCCGGCCGGAACCACGAAGAGAACCTTGGCCATGTTCTCCCCTGAGAATCGCCTCCGGCCAGCCTTCTTGTTCCGGACGCGGGATACTTCTGGTGCCTGTAGCGGCGAACGCTCAATGGTTGGCATGTAATTTACCGGACCTTCCGGTTCAGCGATCGAAAACAACCCGGCCAGCACGCGGTCACGGCTTAGCCCGCTGCTGCCCGCGCGAACGCTTCATCGACAGACGCGCCGCCTGTCAGCGCAAGTTGAACCGCGGTGTAGATGGTGGTGGCCGCTTTCGGCCATTCCGCGCCGAGCTTGCCGGTCCGAGCCCTGGCATTTTCAACCTGCTCGGTAAAGGACTTCATGGCCGGAACTTCCTGGATGTATTTTTCTTGCAGGCCGGCGCGCACGGGTACCGTATTGCGTGCCTTGCCCAGCGACATCTGGCTGTCTTCGCTGCCGGTGCATGCCACGAACTCGGCTGCCTTTTTCTCCTTGGCTTCGTCTCCGGTCCTGGGCACTGTCCACACCATGCCGCCCAACGGGGCGGTGGGTGTCTGGCCCGGCTTGTTTATCGGGATCTGGACGGAGTCCCACTGCACCTGGGGTGCTTTGGCAAGTGCGGGGATCTGCCACGGCCCGTTGATCATCATGGCCGCCTTGCCCGCCACAAACTGGTCCTTTACGTCAGCCTGGGTCCAGTTGACGATGCTCTTGGATACAGAGCCGCTGTTGACAAGATCGACGTAGAGCTGAAGGGCTTCCTTCACCTCAGGCGAGTCCAGCTTTGTCTCGTCTCCGCCATTCGTCCACATGAAGGGCAGGAACTGCCACGACCCTTCGTAGGTCGCTGCTGCGGAAAGCGCCAGTCCGTACCGGTCGCCCGTGGTCAGTTTGGCAGCGGCCGCCTTCAGCTCGTCCCACGTTTTGGGCGGCTGCACGCCTGCCGCTGCGAGGACCTCTTTGTTGTAAAAGAGCCCCAACGTGTCGGCTGGCAGGGGCAGGCCGTAAACCTGTCCGTCCTGGGTGACGGCATCCAGGCTGTTACCGGCGAAAGGTGAGGTATCCACATTGAAGTCCCCCAAAGGTGCGAGAGCACCTGTTGCTGCGACGTCCTTCACTTCCGGGTTGTCGAGCATCAGCACGTCGGGCAGCGTCTTTGAGGACGAGCGCTGAAGCACAGTCTGCATTCTGTCCTTGCCCGGCACGGTGGTGCGTTCGATCGTCACCCCAACTTGGGCCGCGCACTTGTCGATGGAGTCCTGGAGGATGCTCTTGTCCGGTTCGTTGTTGTAACTGTCCAGCACTGTGAGCGTTTTGACGTCCTGCCCGGCGTTCGATGTCCCGCCCGAACAGGCGGTGAACGTCAATGGCAGGACCGCTGCCATCGCCAAAGCTGCCTTAATTCTCCCTTTGGGTTTCATAGTCAAAAGCTCCTTTGCTTAGGTGGTGCCACTGAAGACGGCCTAACTTTTCACGCAGCCGTCCTGGGGGAATGGGTTTTTGGTACGTGCCCAAACAAGCAGGGGCCAAGGGTGGACCGTTGCTGCCTGGAATGCCGGTATCCGCGTTTAACCGCTTAACCACTGCTGTCGTTTCTATTCCCTAAAGGTGAAGGGGTTTGTTGGGAACCACTCTGCATGCCCGAAAGAAACCTTGTCAAGGAAAAATTTAACCGGTTTACTAAAGGGGGCTAAGGCCCGCCGGACAACCAGAGGAGGGGCACCAGTGCCAACAATGAGAGACGTTGCGAGGCTGGCGAACGTCTCCGTCGCCACTGTGTCCTTCGTCATCAATGGCAGCAAGCCGGTGACGCCTGCCACCAAGGCCCGCGTCGAGGATGCCATGCGCCAACTCGACTACCGCCGCAACGCCCTGGGCCGCGCCCTGGCCAGCAAACGGACTCGAATTATCGCGTTGCTGTACCCGGCGCTGCAGCGGCGACTCACGGAGACTGCGGTCAAGTTCTTCACCAGCGCGACGCAAAGGGCTCGCGAGCTTGGCTACAACCTGGTCCTGTGGCCCATCAGCAACGAGGCGGAGCAGATAGAGGAGCTCATCTCAAGCGGGTTCATAGACGGTGTCCTGCTCATGGAGGTGCAGTTGGACGATCCCCGGGTGGAGTGCCTTCAAAGTTCCACCATGCCGTTTGCCCTGATTGGGCGCGTCCGGAACCCCGAGAGCGTGCCGTACGTGGACGTCGACTTCGAAAACGCCGTGGTCGACGCGGTTTCATACTTGGAGGGGCTGGGCCACCGCTCCTTTTGCCTCGTGGACAGCGCCGACGTTGAGTATGCCCTCACCGGTTACGGGCCCCTGGTCCGGACCAGGGAAACCTTCGCTGCGGAAATGCAGCGGCGCGGACACCGATCCG
Organism: Pseudarthrobacter sp. LT1; assembly: GCF_035621795.1. Classification (NCBI taxonomy): domain Bacteria; kingdom Bacillati; phylum Actinomycetota; class Actinomycetes; order Micrococcales; family Micrococcaceae; genus Pseudarthrobacter; species Pseudarthrobacter sp. LT1. The sequence continues at coordinate 4,101,098 of NZ_CP141830.1, read as the reverse complement.
CTCATCTGTCTTGCGAGAACTCGCCAATTTCAGGCCAGGCCGTCGTTGAACGCCTGCTTGCCGCCGCACCGGATACAACGGCGATCATCTTGATGAACGACAACGCTTCCTTCGGCCTGATCAACGGGCTGTTGAAGCAAGATCTCGAGGTACCCGCGGATGTATCGGTTCTGTTGATCGGGGCGTCGCCCGCCGTTGCCGAGACGACGGACCCGCGGCTTACCGTGATGAGCCTGCCCAGTACCGAGCTTGGCAGGATGGGAGTGGAAACGCTCATTGACCAACTCGAGGAGCGGGGCGCTCCAATGCAGCATGCACTGGTGAAATGCTCGTTCGAAGAGGGACAGTCGACGGGCCCTGCCCGGAACCGGGAGAAGTTCATGGCGCAGGAGGTAGCCGACTAGGAGCGGCTGGTTATGAGCTCCAGACGCATCAGCACCCGGGGAAAGCCGTTGAGCACCGAGGTTGTGTCTGCCGCCTTGGTGAAGCCTGCATCCTCGAACAGCCTGCGGGTTCCCACATAAGCCATGGTGAGGTCCACCTTGTGGCCGCCGTTGTCCACGGGATAGCCCTCCACCACGGGAGCCCCATAATCGCGGGCCAGGGCGACGGCGCCGGCCAGCAGATGGTGCGAGATTCCCCTGCCCCGGTGGCCGGGACGGACGCGCAAGCACCAGACAGACCAGGCGTCCCGGTCATCCACGTGCGGGATTCTGCGGTTCCGGGCGAAACTGGTGTCCGCACGCGGGTGCACCGCTGCCCACCCGACCGGTTCGCCGCCGTCGTACGCCACCACGCCTGGCGGCGGATCCTGCGCCACCAGCTGCCTGACCAGCTCCGCGCGCTCTTCGCCCCGCAATGACACGTTCTGCTTCGAGGGAATCCGGTAGCTCAGGCACCAACAGACGGTGGCGTCGGGCCGTTTGGGCCCTACGAGTATTTTGACGTCCTCGAAGCTGGTTGCCGGGCGCACCTCAATGGCCATGGTGCGATCCTAGTCGCCGGGAATCCGGCCAATGCTCCAGGCGGCGACCCTGCGCAGGTCAACCCGGGTGGCCTGCAGCGGAACCCTGTTTCCCCCTGAGAGCAGCACCGGTGCCAGGAAGTGGAGGTACCCCGGCTGGGCTTCCGTGCCGGCCTCGCCCGCTGGGGACCCATAGGCGTCGAGAACTCCGGCGATGGCCCAGCTCCCGATCCGGACCTGGTCATTTTGCCGCTGCGTCCACGCGTGCTCCGACACAACCGATCCGGAGATCACGGCTCCATCAACCACCACGGTGAGCTCCACTGTTGCGTCATCGCCTGCCTCAAAGATCGAGGCCAGCAGCAGCGCCAGGCGGGGGTCCGTCCCGGCTGCAGGTATTTCCTTGTCCGTTTCGCTGTCCATGACCATCCCTTCCTCATCCCGCGGAACTGATTGTCACCCCATCAGCCCAGTTTCCACCCTGTTGGCTCCTGGTGCCCCTCACTACACTGGGACGCATGACCCAGCAGGAACCGGGCAGTGCTGCCGCGGATCCGGATACCCTTGCCGCCTCCCTGCGAACGCCGGCTGAGCGCTCCCGCACCTTCGCCGAAATCCTGGTCAACACGGCACTGGCCAACATCACCACCAGCTACCTGTGGTTCGCCCTGACGTTCTGGCTGTACCTGGAGACGCGAAACGTGATCGCCACGGGCGTGGTGGGTGGCGCTTACATGCTGTTGATTGCGCTGTCCAGCATCAGCTTCGGCACGTTCGTGGACCGTTACCGCAAGCTCGCAGTGATGCGCTTCGCCGCCGGATTCACCCTGGTGATGTTCGTGCTGTCAGGGGTGATGTTCCTGCTCACGCCTGCCCCGTCCCTGCTGGACCTGGGGCAGCCATGGTTCTGGATTTTCACCCTGATCATCCTGGTCGGCGCCGTGGTGGAGAACCTGCGGAACATCGCCCTATCCACCACAGTGACCATCCTCATCGAACCGGAACGGCGGGCGAATGCCAACGGGCTGGTGGGGATGGTGCAGGGCCTGATGTTCATCGTCACCTCCCTGCTGTCCGGGCTGTCCATCGGGTTGCTGGGCATGGGCTGGACCATCGCCGTCGCGCTGGTGCTCACGGCGTTGGCTGCGGCACACCTGCTGACCCTCCGGATGCCCGAGGAGCTGCGTGCGGCGGCATCGGACGCCCACGGTGGATTCGACCTTCGGGGCTCGTTTACGGCAGTGCTGGCGATATCGGGCCTGTTCGCGCTGATCCTGTTTTCAACGTTCAACAACTTCATCGGCGGTGTCTACATGGCGCTGATGGACCCGTACGGGCTGGAAATGTTTTCGGTGGAGATGTGGGGTGCGGTCTTTGCGGTTGGTTCCACGGGATTCATCCTTGGCGGTGCCGTGATCGGTAAGTTCGGGCTTGGCGCCAACCCCTTGCGCACCCTCCTGATCGCAGTGGCGGCCATGGGCGTACTCGGCGCGGTCTTCACGCTGCGGGAGTGGGCGTGGCTCTACATCCTGGGGATCTGGCTGTACCTGGTGCTGGTCCCGTTCGTGGAGGCGGCAGAACAAACCGTGATCCAACGGGTGGTGCCGCTGGAACGGCAGGGGCGTGTCTTCGGGTTCGCCATGGCCTTTGAGTCCGCCGCGGCCCCCGTCACGGCGTTCCTCGTCGCGCCCATCGCCCAGTTCTGGATCATCCCGTATGCGCGGTCCGCGGACGGCGCCGCGTTCCTGGCACCGCTGCTGGGTGAGGGCACCTCGCGCGGCATCGCCTTGGTGTTCCTGGTGGCCGGGATCATCATGATCGTGGCGGCACTGCTGGCCTTCCTGACCCCGGTCTACCGCCGGGTGTCGGCGTCCTATGCGCAGGTGGCGGCAGAAACTGCGCATTAAACACCGGACGCCCCGGCACCAGGTGCCGGGGCGTCCGCGGAAATGCTCCAGGAAGTGATGGGTTCTTAGAGTCCCAGGGCTTCCTTGAGGCGGGCGACGTGGCCGTCGGCCTGTACCTGGTACTGGGCCAGGGTGACGTTTCCTTCAGGGTCCACCACAACCGTGGAGCGGACGATGCCTTCGTGGATTTCGCCGTGGACCAGCTTTTCGCCCCAGGCGCCGTAGGCCAGAGCAACGGCGTGGTCGGGGTCGGAGAGGAGGGGGAAGGTGAGGGAGAAGTCGCCGCTGAAGCCGGACAGGGCTTCCTGGGCGTCGGGGGAGATGCCCACTACCTCATAGCCCTTGCCCTGCAGGGAGGCCAGGCTGTCGCGGAAGTCGCAGGCCTCGGTGGTGCAACCGGGGGTTGCGGCCTTCGGGTAGAAGTAGACAATGACGTTCTTTCCACGGTATTCGGCCAGAGAGGTCTCGCGGCCCTGGGCGTCCCGGAGGGTGAAATCAGGAGCCGGGGTGCCGGGCTGAAGCTTGGTGGTCAGGGTGGGGCTCATGGCGTTCCTTTGTAAGACTCGGTCAGTGATGGCCAAACATCAAGTGAAGCGGGTCACCGCTTACTGATACAAACCAGCGCGTCATATGCAGTATTCCGCCGGACCCCGAACGGCTGCGTGCGGGCCCGGCACAAACTGGTAGCCGCCGCCGCGGACAGTGGCCACGGCATGGCGGGCATTGCCCAGCTTCTTGCGGATCCTGCCCACGTAGACATCGATGGAACGTGCGGTGGCGCCGGGAAAATCCAGCGATTCCAGGAACTCCTGCAGTTCTTCGCGGCCTACCGTGCGGGACAGGTGCGTCACCAGGTAGCGCAGCACCTTGTATTCGACGCCGGTCAACGCCACCGGCCTCCCGTCCAGCAGGACGGAGTCGGCGGCGAGGTCCACGGCGACCCTGCTCACGGGGCCGGCCGACGGCGGCAGGCGGGTGCCGCCGTCGGCCGCGGTTGCGCCGGGGTTCTCCGCCGTGGAAGGAACGCGAGAGGAGTCGGCTGCGGCTCCTTCCGCATTGGCGGAGACCCCGGACGTGGGGGCTCCGGCGGCAGGCCAATGGACTTCCGCCTCCGGAGCAGTTTCGAGGGCCCTGGCAAGGACCATTTGGGCGGCGTGGCGCAGGATATCCGGGCTGGTCCCTTCGGCCGGGACCACCCAGACGGCCAGTCCGTGGGCGGTGGCGCGCCTGGGCGGAACCCCGTGCGGAACGCCGTGCGGAAGCGGATGCGGGACCGCCGTCCGCGGATGGTGGGCTTCCACTGCCATGGCGGGCCCTTATACGCCGCCGCGGCGGATCAGCTTGCCCGTGGGGGTCTGGCCGTCCACTACGGCGCCGCGGAGGAAGGTCTTGCGGACCACGCCGGACAGGGCCTTGCCGTCGTATGGCGTGATGGGGTTCTTGTGCTTGAGCTTGGACACGTCCACCACGAACGCCTCGTCCGGGGCGAACACGGCGAAGTCGGCGTCGTAGCCCAAAGCGAGCTGGCCCTTGTTGGTGAGCCGGGCCAGGCTGGCAGGCTTCTCCGCCATCCAGGACACCACCTGTTCCAGCGGGATGCCGCGGTGCCGGGCCTCGCTCCAGATCAGGGACAGTCCCAGCTGCAGGGATGAGACGCCGCCCCAGGCCACGGCGAAGTCGCCGTTCTCCAGGTCCTTGAGGTCCAGGGTGGACGGGGAGTGGTCCGAGACGATGCAGTCGATGGTGCCGTCCTGCAGGCCCTGCCACAGCAGCTCGCGGTTGGAGGCTTCCCGGATGGGCGGGCAGCACTTGTAGGCGGTGGCACCGTCCGGGATTTCCTCCGCCATCAGCGTCAGATAGTGGGGGCACGTCTCCACGGTGAGCTTGACGCCGTCGCGCTTTGCGCTGGCAATCATGGGCAGGGCGTCCGACGACGACAGGTGCAGGATGTGTGCACGGGCCCCGGTCCAGCGGGCGCGTTCGATGACCTCGGCGATGGCCTTGTTCTCGGCGCCACGGGGGCGGGAGGCCAGGAAGGTCTCGTAGTGGTCGCCGCCGGGGTGGGGTGCACGGTCGATGGCGTGCGAGTCCTCGGCATGGACGATCATGAGCGAGTCGAAGGACTTCAGCTCGGCCATGTCATCTTCCATCTCGTCCGCGTCCAGGTGCGGGAACTCGTCCACGCCGGAGTGCAGGAGGAAGCACTTGAAACCGAAAACGCCTTCGTCATGCAGGGGACGGAGGTCCGCCTTGTTGCCCGGGATGGCGCCGCCCCAGAACCCGACGTCGATGAAGGCCTGGTCCTCGGCCACCTCGCGCTTGAGCTTGAGGTTTTCCACGGTGGTGGTGGGCGGGACGGAGTTCAGCGGCATGTCGATGATGGTGGTCACGCCGCCGGCCGCAGCTGCGCGGGTGGCGGAGGCGAAGCCTTCCCATTCGGTGCGGCCGGGCTCGTTGACGTGGACGTGGGTGTCCACCAGGCCGGGCAGCAGGGTTTCGTCGTCGGCCAGTTCGATGACCTCAGTGCCCGCCAGGCCGTTGCCCAGCGGCTCAATGGCCACGATCTTCCCGTTGCGCACGCCCACCTCACGCGGGGCGATGCCTGCGGTGGTCAGGATGCGCCGGCCCCGGATGACGAGGTCAAAACGTTCTTCAGACACGGAGGTCCTCCTTGGTACTTGCGGCGGCGGTCCTGTCGGCCGCCAACCCCGCACTGATCTGGGTGCCCAGCTGCTCCAGCAGCGGTCCTGCCTCTGCTATGCACCTGTTTACATCGGTTTCGAGCGCCGTCAAAGCGTAGACATCCTCGAACCCGGCAGCCGCTGCCTGGTCCTGGTCCAGGGTGGTCCGGCCGCAGACGGCGATGACCGGAACCCCCTGCGCCGCCGCGGCGCGGGCAACGCCCATGGGTGTCTTGCCCAGCAGGCTTTGTTCGTCCAGGCTGCCTTCGCCGGTGATCACCAGGTCGGCGCCCGCCAGGCGGTCCGCCAGCCCGGTGAATTCCAGGACGACGTCGATGCCTGGCCGCCGTGTTGCAGCCAGGACGGCGATGGCGGCGTAGCCCACGCCGCCGGCTGCTCCGGCTCCGGGAGCCTCGGCAGCCTTGACGGCGCGGAATCCGATTTCCCTGGCCAGGACTTCGACAAACCTGGCCAGGGCGGCGTCGAGCATGCCGACGTCTTGTGGTGCGGCGCCCTTTTGCGGACCAAACACCGCCGCGGCGCCCTGGGCGCCGAGCAGCGGGTTGTCCACGTCGGATGCCAGCACAAAGCGGGTGTCCACCAGGCGGGGCTCGAAATCGGTGAAGTCGATGCTGTGCAGGTTGGCCAGCGCAGCCCCGCCCGGGGGAAGTTCGTTGTTCCTGTTGTCCAGGAACCTGGCGCCGAGCCCCTGCAGGAGCCCTGCGCCGCCGTCGGTATTGGCACTGCCGCCCACGCCCAGCATGATCCGCCGGCAACCGGCGTCCAGCGCAGCCCGGATGAGCTGGCCCGTGCCCAGGCTGCTGGCCGTGGCGGCAGACGTTGAGTCCGGGCGGCCGCCATTCCGGACGCTTGGCACCAGGGCCAGCCCGGACGCCGTCGCCATTTCGATGACGGCCTCGTGCCCGCGGACCGCGAAGTCCGCTTCCACTGGCTGTCCGGTTGGCCCGGCGACCGTTGCCGTGCGGCGGGTGAAACCGGAGCCGACGGCGGCATCGAGGGTGCCCTCGCCGCCGTCGGCCACCGGAATCCGGACCACGTCAAGGTTGCCGCCGGCCCCGCGCTGCAGGCCCTTTTCCAGATGGCTGCACACCTCCGGGGCTGACAGCGATCCCTTGAACTTGTCCGGGGCGATCACGATGCGCATGGTTAGGCCTGCAGTGCCAGGATGGCGGTGGGAGCGTCGGCGGCGGATTCCGCCAGTTCCTCGAACTCGTTCACGGCGTTGATTTCCACACCCATGGAGATGTTGGTGACCTTTTCCAGGATCACTTCCACCACCACGGGAACCTGGAACTCGCCCATGAGGGCCTTGGCCTTGTCGAATGCGGCGGCGAGATCGCTGGGGTCCTCCACGCGGACGGCCTTGCAGCCCAGGCCCTCGGCCACCTTCAGGTGGTCCACGCCGTAGCCGCGGGTGTCCTCGGACCGGTGCGAGCTGTTGATGTTCTCGAACGCCAGGGACACGTTCTGTTCCATGTTGAACCCGCGCTGGGACTGGCGGATCAGGCCCAGGTAGGAGTTGTTCACCACCACGTGGATGTACGGCAGGTTGAACTGTGCGCCCACGGCCAGTTCCTCGATCATGAATTGGAAGTCGTAGTCGCCGGAGAGGGCCACCACGGTCTGGTCCGGGTTGGAACGGGCGACGCCGAGGGCTGCCGGGGCAGTCCAGCCCAGGGGGCCGGCCTGGCCGGCGTTGATCCACTTGCGCGGGCCGAAGACGTGCAGCATCTGGGCGCCGGCAATCTGGGACAGGCCGATGGTGGACACGTAGGTGGTGTCGCGGCCGAAGGACTTGTTCATCTCCTCGTACACGCGCTGCGGCTTGATGGGGATGTTCTCGAAGTGCGTCTTGCGGTGCAGGGAGGCTTTGCGGTCCTGGCATTCGGCAACCCAGGCGCTGTAGTCCGGCAGGGACCCGGCCGCCTTGCGCTCCTTGGCGAGCTCAACGAGCCCTGCCAGCGCCGCGCCGGCGTCGGACGCGATGCCCAGGTCCGGCGAGAACACGCGGCCGATCTGCGTGGGCTCGATGTCGATGTGCACGAATTTCCGGCCGGCGGTGTAGGTTTCCAGGCCGCCGGTGTGGCGGTTGGCCCAGCGGTTGCCGATGCCGATCACGAAGTCGCTCTGCAGGTAGTTCTCGTTGCCGTAACGGTGGGAGGTCTGCAGGCCCACCATGCCGGCCATGAGCTGGTGGTCGTCCGGGATGGTGCCCCAGCCCATCAGAGTGGGGATGACCGGAACGTTCAGGGTCTCGGCCAGTTCCACCAGTTCCGCGGAGGCGCCGGCGTTGATGATGCCGCCGCCGGCCACGATCAGCGGGTGCTTGGCGGCGAGCAGCATGTCCAGGGCTTTTTCCAGCTGCTTGCGGGAGGCTTTGGGCTTCTCAACGGGGAGGGGCTCGTAGGTGTCGATGTCGAATTCGATTTCCGCCATCTGCACGTCGATGGGCAGGTCCAGCAGCACCGGACCGGGGCGGCCGGAGCGCATCAGCTGGAAGGCCTTCTGGAAGGCACCGGGAACCTGGCCGGGCTCCAGGATGGTCATAGCCATCTTGGTGACGGGCTTGGCGATGGACTCGATGTCCACGGCCTGGAAGTCTTCCTTGTGCAGCTTGGCCACCGGGGCCTGGCCGGTGATGCAGAGCATGGGGATGGAGTCTGCCCAGGCTGCGTAGAGGCCGGTGATCATGTCGGTGCCGGCAGGGCCGGAGGTGCCGATGCAGATGCCGATGTTGCCGTCCTTGGCGCGTGAGAAACCGTCGGCCATGTGGCTGGCGCCCTCAACGTGGCGTGCCAGCGTGTGCCGGATGCCGCCGTGGGCGCGCATTGCGGAATAGAAGGGGTTGATGGCGGCGCCTGGCAGGCCGAACGCCTCGATGGCGCCTTCCTTTTCCAGGATGGCCACCGCTGCATCAACGGTACGCATCTTGCTCATGGGGTGCTCCTTGAAAGCTTGAAAGTCTGTTTTTGGGTGTGGTGGAGGAACCGCCGTCGTTTTCGTGTACGACGGCGGGTTCCCTGCTGGTGTTTCCTCGGCGCCTTTGGCGCGGGTGCTTACTTCCTGCCGCTGAGTTGCAGGACCTGCTTGAAGAGTCCGGAGTGGTCCAGTGCCCCGTCACCCTGGTTGACGGTGGCGGCGACGAGCTGGGCGGCCACGGCACCGAGCGGGATGGCGACGTTGGCTTCGCGGGCGGCGGCGGTGACGATGCCCAGGTCCTTGTGGTGCAGGGCCAGGCGGAAGCCGGGGTCGAAGTTGCGGTCCAGCATCTTCTGGCCCTTCTGGTCCAGGACCTTGGAGCCGGCCAGGCCGCCGCCGAGGACCTTGAGGGCGGCGTCGGTGTCCACGCCGTAGGCCTCAAGGAACGCAATGGCTTCGCCGAGGACTTCAATGTTGACGGCAACGATCAGCTGGTTGGCCGCTTTGACGGTTTGGCCGGAGCCGGAGGGCCCCACGTGAACGATGGTCTTGCCGACGGCGTTCAGGACGTCCTGCGCGTCGTCGAAGTCTGCCTTGTCGCCGCCCACCATGATGGACAGGACGGCGTCGATGGCGCCCTGTTCGCCGCCGGAGACCGGGGCGTCGAGGGGGCGGATGCCGGCTTCGCGGGCTTCGTCGGACAGGCGCTTGGCGACGTCGGGGCGGATGCTGGAGGCGTCGATCCACAGGGCGCCCTGCCTGGCGTTGGCGAAGACGCCGTCCTTGCCGCTGACAACACCCTCGACATCGGGGGAGTCCGGCACCATGGTGATGACGACGTCGGCCTCTTTAACAGCGTCAGCGATGCTCGAGGCGCCCTTGCCGCCTTCGGAGACCAGCTTGTCGATCTTGTCCTGGCTGCGGTTGAAGCCGGTGACGGCGTGGCCGGCCTTGACCAGGTTGATGGCCATGGGCAGGCCCATGATTCCGAGTCCGATGACTGCAACGTTGCTCATGATGGTTCTCTTTCTGGAAAGTCTGTGTAAATCGGTGGGAATCAGTTGCTGGCGTGCTCGCGGATGGCCCAGCTGAAGGCCGTTTCCTTCGGTTCCTTGTATTCGAGGCCGATGTAGCCCTCGTAACCGAGTTCGCGGCTGCGGGCGATCCATTCGCCGAGCGGAAGGGTGCCGGTGCCGGGGGCGCCGCGGCCGGGGTTGTCGGCGATCTGGATGTGGCCGAAGTCCCTGGCGTGGTTCTCGATGACTGCCTGGACGTCGTCGCCGTTGACCGCCAGGTGGTAGAAGTCGGCGAGGAGCTTGATGTTCCCGACGCCGGCTTCCTCCTTGACGCGCGCGATGACGTTGAGTGCGTCGTCGGCGGTGAGGAGCGGGTATTTGGGTGCACCGCTGACCGGTTCGAGGAGGACGGTGCCGCCGATGCGGGCAACGCCTTCAGCTGCTGCCGCCAGGTTCTTGACGGCCAGCTCGTCCTGCTCTTCGGGGGTGAATTCGTCCTGCCGGTTGCCGTAGAGGGCGTTGAAGGCCTTGCAGCCCAGACGCCCGCCGATGCCGGCAACAACGTCGATGTTGTCCTTGAACTCGGAGCAGCGTCCCTTCCAGGACACCAGGCCGCGGTCCCCCCCGGGCATGTTGCCGGCGTTGAAGTTCAGCCCCGTGAGCTGCACCCCGGCGTCCGTGATGGCGTTCTCGAACCTGGTGATCTCGCTGTCCGCCGGGACCGAGGTTTCGAAGGGCCACCAGAACTCAACGGCGTCGAAGCCTGCTGCCTTGGCGGCGGCGGGGCGCTCGAGCAGGGGAAGCTCCGTGAGGAGGATGGAGCAGTTCACTGTGTACGTCATCGTAGGTCCTTCCGAGGAGGGGCTTTGATCTATCTTCCCTTGCTGCCGGCATCTTCACCGTTTCCGCTTTGTGGAATTTAGATTCTGCTTTATGAAAAGTGTAGGGAAGGTGGGGTGGGGTAGTCAAGGGGAGGCGCGGGCGGGAGACTGGTAGCAGGTACGCCCGCTCAACGTGAAATGGACTGGAGCGATCATGACCGCTGCCCGCCTCCGGCTTCTGGCCTGGCTCATTGCCGTGATGGCCTTCCTTGCCGGCTGCACGTCCGGGATGGGCTCTGGGCAGGGCGTGCCTCGATCCGCGGCCACCTCGCCAGGGGCGACCGCCACGGTGGCCACCGCGGCGGCCGGTTCGGCAAGCTCCGCGCCGGATGCGGCCGACGTCGCCCCCGCTCCTCCGCAGGCGCCGATCCCGGCGGCCGCTCCCGCCAGTACTCCCGCTCCCGCCCCGGTGCCCGAGCCCTTTGCCCTCAACCTGTACCGGGAGGGGGACTTCGTTCCGCAGTACACCTTCGACTGGTGCGTGGCCGCGAGTATCCAGATGGCGCACAACCTGATTGACGACACCGGGGGCGGTACCTGGGCTGACCGCGCGCAGCAGAATGAACTGTGGGAGATGGCGAGGGCGCGTTCCTCCGATTCGTTCAACGGCGCCAACCCCTTCGGGTGGGCGCAGGTGCTGACGGAGGCGGGAATGGGACCCTACGCCGTGGTGAGCATCCCCGGCTATGAGGAAGCGGTGCGGACGGCGGCGCGTGCCATCACGGAGACGGGCAGGCCGGTGGGCCTGGTGATGTGGAGCGGCCGCCACGCCTGGGTGATGAGCGGATTCGAATCGGTGGGCGATCCACGCCAGTTCCCCGATTTTTCAGTGACCGGAATCCGCGTCCTCGATCCGCTCTACCCCTACGGCAGTGGCCAGTGGGGCCCGTCGCCGGCACCCAATGCCCTGCTCACGCCGGAGCAGTTGGCCACGCAGTTCGTGGTGCGGGAGCCGCGGCGCTGGAGCAGCGGCCTGGCCGCCGGCTACCTCCTGGTGTTGCCGCGTGCTGCCTAAGGGGCATCGCCGGTCGAAGCTTTAGGTCCGGGATTGCTGGGTACTTTCCTTTGGTGCAGCACCTTTCGTGCAGCAACGAAAGTTCTTTGCCCACGCGAACGGAGTTCCGGCATGATCGTCCCCAACGTCGCAGACGGCGTCCACCTGATAACCCACGCCAACGTCAACTGCTACGTGGTTGAGGACGACCACGGCGTGACCCTGGTGGACGCGGGCCTGCCGAGCATGTGGCCGATGCTGACGCAGCTCCTGGAGGAGCGGAACCGGCGGCCCCAGGATGTCAAAGCGCTGGTCCTCACCCACGGCCACTTTGACCACGTCGGCTTCGCGCTCCGTGCCCACCGGCAGTGGGGAATTCCCGTGCTGGTCCATGCGGGGGACGCACGTCTCGCGGCCCACCCCTACCGCTACAAGCCGCAGCGCAACCGCTTCCTCTATCCCTTCACCCACCCCAGGTCCCTGCCGCGCCTCGGCAGCATGGCGGCGGCGGGTGCCCTGGCCGTCAAAGGTGTCTCCGACACTCAGCCGCTGGGCACTGGAGTGGCGGACGCGCTAACGGGCCGTCCCGACGTCGTACATACTCCGGGCCACACCGACGGGCACTGCATCCTGCACCTGCCGGACCGCGGTGTCCTCCTGACCGGAGATGCCCTGGTGACTCTGGACCCCTACACGGGGAAGGCTGGGCCGCAGATCGTCGCGTCCGCGGCCACCAAGGACACCGGGCAGGCGCTGGCATCGCTGGCCGCCGTCGCCGCCACAGGAGCCACCACGCTCCTGCCCGGTCACGGTGAGCCCTGAAAAGCGGGCGCCGAAGCGGCCGTGCGTGAGGCACTGAAGACCGGCGCCCATTAACGCACCACAGGAAGGTCCCGGCACGGCTCGGTGTGCCAGGGACCTTCCTTGTGTTGCCGGAGGGCTAGTGGGTCAGGTCCTTGCCCTTGGTTTCGGGAATCGTGAACACGAAGGCTGCGCTGACCACGAGGAGCAGCACTGCGTAGATGTTGAACACCTGCGGCGCCCCGAGCGAGGAACCCAGCCACTGCTGCAGGTACGGTGCGGTGCCGCCGAACACAGCCACGCAGATGGAGTAGGGGACGCCGACGCCCACGGTGCGGATGGAGGTGGGGAACAGCTCGGCGTACACGGCCGGAACAATGGCGGCGCTCGCGGCCACGAAGACCAGCATCACGGACATGCTCACGGCCAGCTGCCAGGCGGAGTCTTTCAGCAGCCAGGTCATGGGGAAGTGCAGCACCGCGGAGCCGATCGCGCCGGCCCACAGGACCTTCTTGCGGCCGATACGGTCGGACAGCTTTCCCCATACCGGCAGTGCGGCGATGAAGACGATGTTGGCAATCACGCCGGCCCACAGTGCCTCGCCACGGTCGATCTTCAGCGCGGTGGTGGCGTAACTTGGCGCCACGACGCCCCAGATGTAGTAGATCACCGTGAGGCCCACGGTCAGTCCGATGACCTGCATGGCCTGCTTGCGGTAGCGGACAATCTGCGGCCAGATGGGAGCGCGCTTGGTGGTGACGGCCTCGTCCTGGAATGCCTCGGTCTCGTGCAGGCGCGACCGCATGATCAACGCGTACAGGCCCATGGCGGCACCGATCAGGAAGGGGATGCGCCAGCCCCAGGCATTCATCGCCTCGGTGCTCAACGCCATGTTCAGGACGGCGCCTAGCAGTGTTCCGAAGAGGATGCCCACAGTCCCTGAGGTGTAGATGAGGGTGGCCCAGAAGCCGCGGTGTTCCTTGGGTGCCATCTCGGACAGGTACGTCTGCGACGACGGCAGCTCGCCGCCGTGTGCCAGGCCCTGCACCAGGCGGGCCACCAGCAGCATGAGCGAGGCGAAAGCCCCGACGCTGGCGAACGTGGGGGCGATGCCGATCAGCAGGCTGCCCAGCGAGGCGAGGCCGACGGCGAAGGTCATCGAGGTCTTCCGGCCCACCCGGTCGCCGATCCAGCCGAAGAGGAAGCCGCCGAAAGGCCGGGCCACGAAGCCGACCGCAAAGATCGCCAGGGTGGACAACACCGCGGACGCCGGGTCCGCCTTGCTGAACAGCTGGCTGGCAATGAACGGGGTGAAGGTGGCGTAGATGGCCCAGTCGTACCACTCAACGGCGTTGCCGATGCCGGTGCCGATGATGGTCTTTGCGGTGGACATGCGTCCAGTCTGGGGCTTGGTTACTGCAACGGACATGGTCTTCTTCCTGGTCGGTTGGTCTGCGGGAAAGGGCAGCGGCGCTGCTGCCGGTGACGGGATGGGGAACTTAGGCGGTCCGCGACAGCGTGGCCAACCGCGAGATGGCGAGTTCCGCGTAGAGTGCGGCCCCGTCCGCCAGCACGGCGTCATCGAACGTGGCATACGGGGAGTGGTTGAACGGCGATGCATCGGGGTCGCCCCCGGGGGACACGGCGCTGAGGCCCACAAACGTGCCGGGTACCTCGGCCAGCACGCGGGAGAAGTCCTCCGAGCCGCTGAGCGGGGTGGCCCAGCGCGAGAGGCGGCGCTCGCCGAAAAGCTCGGTGATCACTTTTTCGGCGGTGTGTGTTTCGTCTTCGTTGGTGATGGTGAGCGGGTATTCCTGCAGGTAGTCGACGGCGACCTCCACCCCGTGTGCGGCGGCGATCCCCTTGAGCAGGCGGGGCACGGCGTCCATCATCTTCAGGCGCGACGCTTCGGAAAACGTCCGGATGGTTGCCTCGATGCGGGCCGACTCCGGAATGATGTTCCGCTTGGTCCCGGCATGCAGCACACCCACGGACAGGACTACGGGATCGAACATGTTGAACTGGCGGGTGACCATGACCTGCAGGGCTGTCACCATTTCTGCGGCCACTGTGACCGGATCCTTCGCGGAGTGCGGTGCCGAACCATGGCCGCCGGCGCCGAGCACCGTTACTTCCAGGCCGTCCGACGCGCTGAGCATGACGCCGGGCTTGGTGCAAAAGGTGCCGTGCGGCTCCAGTGAGGAAAACACATGCATGCCGTAGGCGGCCTGGACGCGGGGGCCGGCAGCGTCCAACACGCCCTCCCGGAGCATATAGCTGGCACCGTCACAGCCTTCCTCGCCAGGCTGGAACATGAGGACGACGTCGCCCTGGAGTTGGTGCCGCTTCTCGGCCAGGAGGGTGGCGGCTCCGGCGAGCATGGAGGTGTGCAGGTCGTGGCCGCAGGCGTGCATGGCGCCGTCGGCCTGCGACGTGAAGTCGACTCCGGTCTTTTCCTGGACGGGCAGCCCGTCCATGTCTGCGCGGAGGAGGACCGCGGGACGCTGCACCGCGGGACCAGGATTGGCACCACGCAGGACGGCGGTGACGGACGTCGTCTCTTTGCCAAGGGTGATCTCGAAGGGGAGACCGTCCAGCGCCTCCAAAACCTTCTCCTGGGTACGCGGAAGGTGGAGCCCGATTTCCGGCTGCCGGTGCAGGTCATGGCGCAGGCGGACCAGGTCATCCTGCAGGTCCTTGGCGTCGGCGGTTATGGTCACGTGTTACTCCTTGGCAATGGGTATCGGGGCTTGGGAACTATTCTGAAGTGGCGTGGTTCACATTCTTGAAAAGCACTCGAATTATTCTGGAAGTGCGTGATGATGTCAGGATTCATGCAAGGCAAAGGAGGCGTGGGTGGAGCTCAGCGAGGATGACCTTGCCCTGATCCAGGTGCTGCAGGCTGCGCCGAGGCTTGGCTGGGCTGACGCCGCCAAGGTGCTGGACGTCCATGCAACTACCCTCGCGGCCCGCTGGGACAGGCTGGCCTCACAGGGCGCTGCGTGGGTGACGGCGCACCTGGCGGGTGACCCCAAGCAGATGCTCCTGGCGTATGTGGCCGTTGACTGCGAAATGAACCGGAGGGACAGCGTCACGGCGCAGCTGGCCGCTGTACCGGAGATCGTTACGGTGGAGGAGGCGGCCAGCAACCGCGACCTGATGCTGACTGTGATCACCCGCTCGCTGGAGGAATTCAGTGACCGGGTGGTTTCGCACCTGAAAACCATCGACGGCCTGACCAAGTACCAGGTGGCCCTGTGCACCCGGCTGCACAGCAGCGGCGACGATTGGCGGTTGAATGTCCTGAGCCGTTCCCAGCTGGCCACCCTGCGGACCCTCGCACCGCAGGCAAGCCCGGAGCCGGCGCAGGTGGCCGGGCAGCTTCCGCAAAGCCACCTTGACCTGCTGCCGTTCCTGGCCCGGGATGGCCGTGCCACAGCTGCCCAGATTGCCCGTGCCCTTGGCCGCCATCCCGCCACCGTGCAGCGCCAGCTGAACCGTGTTCTGGCCAGCGGCATCCTGTCGTTCCGCTGCGAAATCGCGCAGCGCTACTCATCGTTCCCGGTGACCTGCCAGTGGTTCGTGAATGTACCGGCCGGCCAGCACGAGGCAGCCGCGGCGGAGATCCGCACCATCAGCAACGTGCGGCTGAGCGCCTCCACCACCGGACCCACCAACTTCGTGATCATCATGTGGCTGCACACGCTGGCGGACGTCATGTCGGCTGAATTGGCGCTGCAGCAGAAGGTGCCCGGCATCGACATTGTGGAGAGTGCGGTGATGCTGCGGACGGTCAAGCGGGTGGGCTGGATGCTGAAGGAAGATACGACGGCGAGTGGCGCCGTCGTCCATGCCGGAAGCCTGGGCGCTGCAGACTGAAACCGACGAGCTATAACGGGAAGGAGCCAGGGGCACTGCCCCTGGCTCCTCGCTGAGGGGAAGAGTTCTACTTCCCGTCGCGGTGAACTTCCACTACGGCGCTCTTCTCCCATGGGGTCCAGTCGGACCAGTGTCCGCCGTGGTTCTGCACGCGGAATGAGACCAGCTGGTAGACCTCTTCTTCGCCCCTGCGGTCGAGGTTGGGCACACGGTCAATGCTGGAAATGGTCCTTGCACCGTCGTGGCGATCAAACTGCTCGGTGAATACTGAGCGGCCGAGGAAGTCGTCGCTGCTGCGCGGACCGGGGTCGTCTTCGTAGCGCAGCTGGCGGATCTCGACGGTCTTTTCGCCGTTGCAGTCCACTTTGATCCTGAAATCGACCTTGTTGCCTCGGAGATCCTTGGGATCCTTCGGGTCGACGGTACAGCCGTTGCGGCTTGTTTCCGCGTTGGCGGGTGCGGCCAGCGCGAGGAAGCCTCCGAACAGACCCAGTGAGAGGACCGGAACCATGGCCAACCTTGCCCGGGTTGGCCTCTTAATTCGAGTGTTGGACATATCTTGTTGCTCCTCAAAGGATGCGATTCACCTTTGCGGGCAGCCTTAAGCCGCCGGAATTGAGCACATTTCAATAATTGGTGGCAGGAGCCTGCCCGTCCCGTTTCAAACAGCGCGCCCCGCAGTGCGGGTGGCTTCGACTCCGGATCCTTATGTTTGCTGAACCCGGTTTTTAAAATATCCTCCGCTTTGTTTGACTGCGCTAGGGGCAACCGCACCCTGCTTGACGGGTTTCCTTCAAGAGTTCCGCCCTCCCATTGGAGCTGGGCGCCGCTTGTGCCGGTGCCGGCCGTTTGAGCCCCTTTCCGGCGTCCGCCGCAGGCTGCAGACTGTCCCTATGACCTTTGCGAATGTGGGAATGTTGGGAACCAAGCCCGGCCGGCGCGAGGCCCTGGTAGCCATCCTGCTCCGGCCGAAACCCGGGATGAAGGAATCCGGGTGCCTGCTGTATGAGGTGGGAATCAATGCCGACATGCCGGACACGGTGTTCGTCTCGGAACTGTGGGAATCTGCCGAGGCGCACCAGGCATCACTGCAGTTGGACAGCACGCGGGCCGCGATTGCCGAGGCGATGCCGCTGCTGTCCGGTGAAATGGGAGGCCACCGGTTCACGGTGCTGGGGTCGCCCCTCCGCTGAGCTGCGGCCAAAGCGAAATACCTCCTCCCAGGACAGGTAATTAGCAGTGAGTGGATTGCGGTAATCGGGGTAAGGGAGGACACATGAAACCGTTGCCCGCACTTGAGCTTGTCACTCGTTTCGAGGATGCCGAGTGGCTTGACCCACTGGCCAAGAGCGTCCGGAAAGCCGTCCTGAAGGTCATCAAACCGCGCTGGGCCCGTGATGTCCTCCACGGCGTTCCCATCGGCCACCCGGTGCATCCCCTTGCTGTCCAGGTGCCCATCGGTGCCTGGCTCTCCGCAGGAGTACTCGATGCGGTCCCGGGCGGAGAAAAAGCTGCCCGGCTGCTTATTGGTGTGGGTACTGCCAGCGTGATTCCGTCTGCGCTGGCCGGGTTCACCGATTGGTCCCAGCTGCATCCGCAGCAGCAGAGGGTGGGCCTGGTGCACGCCGCGGCCAACGTCACCGCCACGGGCCTCTACATCGCGTCACTGGTGCAGAGGTCAACTGGCAGCCAGGGAAGCGGCAAGGTGCTTGCGTATCTTGGGCTGGCCACCGTCAGCGCCGGCGGCTTCCTGGGCGGCCACCTTTCGTACCGCCAGGCTGCGGGCGTGAACCACAGCGAGGAAATCCCGCACCGCTTCCCGTCCGGCTGGCATTCGCTGGCACCGTTGGCGGACCTTCCCGAGGGCGGGCTGCACAAGCGCGAAGTGGCCGGCATCCCCTTGCTGGTGCACCGTGAGGGCGGGACGGTTAACGTACTCTCCGACGTCTGCAGCCACCTCTCCGGTCCGCTTCACGAAGGCAAGATCAAGGACAACGACGGCGACCCGTGCGTCGTCTGCCCCTGGCACCGGAGCACGTTCTCACTGCGCACCGGTGAAGTGAAAGCCGGCCCGGCAACTTCGCGGCAGCCACTTTTCGAAACGCGGGTGACCGGTGAACTCGTGGAGGTGCGCCTGCCGGGGGCTGATGGCTAGAAGGGCCGTTCGGCCCTTTTGGGTTGGCAGGGGCGGCGAAAAACTGGGTGCATGGCGAGGTCAAGGGGAATCCAGGCGAGGTGAGTCCAGGCGCGGTGAGCGATCTTCGCGAGGACATCGCGGTCCTCTACAAAGGGCGGAAGGGATTCGTCGATTTCATCGACGTTCCTCCGCTGCTCTTCGCCATGGTCCGGGGCAAGGGGGACCCAGACGGGCCTGCATTCGCGGAGGCAGTTCAGGCGCTCTTTACGGTCAGCTACGCCGCGCACTTCGGGCTCAAGAAGCAGGTTGGTTTGATTACGAAAGTAATGCCCCTGGAAGCACTGTGGTGGTTCGACGAGGCTGGGCACGTTGACCCCGACGAGGCCGTAACAGCAGGCTTCGGCGGCCTCTCGGGAGTCGACCGGGAATCATGGCGATGGCAGGCCATGATGGTTCAGCCCGAACCAATCGACAAAGCCCTGCTGGAGCGGGCCAGAAAGGAGTCCCGGGCCAAGGAACTTCCGGCACTTGACCTGCTCCAGTTCGAGCGCTGGAAAGAGGGCCGCTGCGCCCAAACGCTCCATGTCGGTCCTTACGCTGACGAAGGTGCCACAATCGCCCTCCTCGACGCGGCGGTGGTGGAGGCCGGGCTGAAGGTCCGCGGCAGGCACCACGAAATCTACCTTGGCGACCCCCGCCGGAGCGCACCTGACAAGCTGCGCACGCTGATTCGCCACCCGGTGGTGTGAAGGACCGATGACGCGCATTACCGAACCGCGGGAGATTGCTTCCGGCGTGCTGTTGATGACCTCCGGTGCAGGTCCGATGGCCGCAAACCTCTACCTCGTGCGCTCGGGTACCACCTGGGCGATGGTGGACTGTGGCTGGGCCGGGAGCGCCGAGCCGGTCCGGCGCGCTGTGGAGCAAGAGTTGGGGAATGGCAAAACGCCTGATGCCATCCTGTTGACGCACATCCATCCGGACCACTCCGGCGCTGCCGGTGCCCTGGCCCGGAGGTGGGATGTGCCGGTGTACGTCCACCAAGCAGAGCTGCCCATGGCTGCCGGAAAATACATCCCCGAGTTTTCAATGCCGCTGGACCGCTGGATCATCGCCCCGCTCCTGTGGTCCTTGCCCGCCCGCGCCCGCCGCAGGATCGAGGCGTCCGGTGATATTACCGACGTGGCCCAAAGCCTGCCCCGCGATGGAGGAATACCAGGGCTGCCCGGGTGGGCGGCGATTCCCACACCCGGCCACACCCCCGGACATGTTGCCTATTGGCGCGCGGGCGATGGGGTTCTGATTACCGGGGATGCGGTGGTGACGGTGGGTTTGAATTCCATCCGCGGCATCCTGTCAGGCGCCCCGGACCTGTCCGGGCCACCCAGGTACACCACGTGGAACTGGGAACAGTCCATGGACTCCATCACACGCCTCGCAGGACTGGGCCCCCGGTTGCTGGCACCGGGCCATGGGCAGCCACTTGCTCTTGGGGCCGTTCCGCGGCTGCGGGCTCTCACAATGAAGGAGCGCACGCAACGGATGAAGCTTCGCGGCCGCGCTGCGGGATCCCCCGAGGCTGCGTAGCCGGCCCGTGGGCTGTCCGGGATGGGCCGCGGGGAAGCATCAGGCGCTCTACGGTTTCTAACCCTGTTCCTGCCCTGCAGCCCCGTCTTGCAGTTCTTACTATGCGGGAACTGCAGAGTTCCCACCCTGCAGTTCCTACACGGCAAGGCGCACTGCAGTTCCTGCAGAGTTCCTACACGGCCAGGCTCTCCAGCAGGGCTTCCTCCAGGAGGCTTCGCTCCATTGGCATAGGCGACTGTGGCCATCCCGGCCAGCTTTCCGGTGGCCAGTGGGTTGGTTCTGCGTCCTGGTGTTCGGCGTTGTAGTGCCTGCCTGTTGGTGAGGTCCAGCCGGGCGGCTGGTTCTCGGTTGCGGGGTGGGGTGTCCATTGGCTGTGGTGCTTGAGTCGGTGGTGTTTGGGGCAGAGTTGGGCCAGGTTGCTGACGTTGGTGGTGCCGCCGTGTTGCCAGGCGGTGAGGTGGTCGGTGTCGTTGTCGGGGGTGCGGTTGTTGCAGCCGGGGAAGGTGCACTTGGCATCGCGCATCCTGATCCAGCGTTTGATGGTTTCGGTGAGCCGGTAACGTGTGCGGCCGATTTCCAGTGCTGCCCCGTTGCGGGGGTCGACGAGGACCCGGTAGAAGGAGCCCGCCCCGTCCGCGACGAGCCTGCGTGCCACGGATGCCGGGATCGGCCCGAAACCATCCAACACTGCGGGTTCATCGGTCTGGCCGAGGAGGGAGAGCACCGGCACGGTGACCAGGACGTCGGCCCGCGGCGCAGGACCTGTCCGACCTTTGCGGGTTTCCCGGTCTGTGTGGTATGCCCGGCGCCGAGGAGCAGGGAGGCGGCGATGTCGGGGCGGAGTTGGGTGAGGGTGCGCTCTTCGTCCGGTCCCTGCAGGCCGCGGGCGGTCGCGGTGGTCCGGTTCCAGATGGCGCAGGCGGTATCGCCAGGGAGGTAGAGGGAGACCCAGGCCATGCCGTCCTTGTCCGGGGTGTATTCCATCCGCCGGTCCGCCGCACCCTTTACATGGCGTTTCTCGATCGATTCCGGATGGTGGCGTTCCCGCCACCCACGGACCTTGGCCCGGAACCGGGACGGAACGAGCTCTCCGGGGGCCGCGCCGCGGGCGGGGTTCGGCGCAGCCGGGTCGAAGAAGTGCGCCACCAGCTTCAGCGCACCCTCGGAGGTGAGGCCTTCGGTTTCGTCGGCAATGATGCGGGCGTGCTGCCACGACATCACGCCCGAGGCCAGGGCTTCGAAAGCCAACGGCAGGGAACAGATCCGCCGTGACTGCTCCACCAACGCCCCTGCCGCCGCGGAGCTGATGGTCAGGACTCCCGCGATCTCCTCCACCACCGACATGTCCGCGTACGTGCGGTCCTCGATCGAGGCGCCCGGCGGCGTCATCGCCTGCTGGAACTCCACTGCCTCAACGGCGTCCCGTGCCTTCACCGCACCGAGCTGCGCCTCCAGCCGAGCGAAAAGCTCCAGGCGTTCCAGCCGGATCCCATACCGCCGCTGCAACGCATCCACACCGGCACAAGTATGAGCCCCGGAAGCCAGGAAAGCGTCCTCTTTCTCCAGGGCGTCCAGGGCAGCAACAGAGGCACGGACACCCTCCAACGCCACCCCAGCACCACCGTCGATTCCCATACGAACATCATCCAACGGGGGTCCGACATTCAAAGGGCACCCGAAGCCAGGCCGGCACACCAGGCGTTAGCGGTTAGCCCGAGGGGGTTACCCACGCGCCTTTGCGCAGCACGCGGGCCAGCTTCAAATCCTGGTCAAGCACCACGACGTCCGCCAGCATGCCGGGATGCAGGTCCCCGGCCAGCGACGAAAGCCCCAGCACGGACGCGGGAACAGCTGACGCCGAGGTTACGGCGTCGCGCAGGGAAACACCCGCTGCCACAGTAGTCCGGACGACCTCCAGCAGCGTGCTGGTACCACCCGCAATGGCACCAGTGTCGTCCACCCGCGCCACGCCTTGGTCCACCGTGACGGAAAGGGAGCCCAGCCGGTACCGGCCGTCATCCAGGCCGGTTGCAGCCATCGAGTCGGTAACGAGGGCGATATTGGCCGCACCTACGAGATCGAAGACCAGCTTCACCGTTTCAGGCGCCAGGTGCACTCCGTCGGCTATCAGCTCCACCACGGCTTCTCCCGCCCGTGCCGCGCTGAGGGCCGCCGCGACTGGTCCGGGGGAGCGATGGTGCAGTGGAGGCATGGCGTTGAACAGGTGGGTGACCGTCGGCCGCCGCCGTCCCGTGGAATGCCCGGCAGCGGCCAAACCGCCCGCTGCGCCCTTAAGGAAAGCCGCCGCCGTCGGATGATCCGCAGCCGTGTGTCCCAAGGACGGGATGATGCCGCGCGCCGCGAGGAGATCCACAAGTTCGAACGCTCCGGAAAGCTCGGCCGCCAGGGTCATGGAGACCATTGATTCCCCGGCAGCACCAAGGAATCCGGACACCAGACCCGGATCGGGATCCAACAGCAGCGCAGTGTCATGGGCACCGCACTGCTCCGTTGAGAGGAATGGACCCTCGAGATGCGAACCGGCAATAAGCCCCTCACCAGCCAGCCCCCGAAGAACGGCAAGGTTGCGGACAAGGTGTCCGGGCCGCCCAGTGACGATGCTGGCCAGAAGAGTAGTGGTGCCGCGGCTGTGAAGGTAGCGGGCGGCGTGACGGGCTCCGTCAAGGTTGCCTTCCGAGAAGTCAGAGCCGTGTGCGCCGTGACAGTGCAGGTCGACCAGGCCGGGCAGGAGAAACCCCGGGGCCGCGGCCCGATCCGGAAGAACCCCGGAAAATTCCGACGCCGCCCCAGCGAAGGTGACCACGCCGCCGTCGACCGCTACAACACCGTCCGGCACATCCAGGCTCGCTGAAACAATGTGCCCGCGGAGGATGAGCTCACTGTTCACGGTCCACTCGCCTCCCGCCACGGATTATTCCACAACGGGCCCGCGGGCATTCGGCACAAATCCTGCACGCGGCGCTATCAGGCAAACTTCCCCGTGCCGTTATTTCACCGTGCCAGTGGGAACCTTTACAGTGAAAGTGCTAAGCATGCTGTCTATTTCGGAGGGTGAACCTGATGCGAAAAGTTTCTGCGCTTGGAGTCATGGCTGCGGCGATGCTGGCGTTGGCCGGCTGTTCGGGAGGGGGCAGTGGTACTGCCAGCCCGTCGGGTTCGGCGACGGCGTCGGCGTCCGCCAGCCAGACTGCTGACGCCAAGGTGTACTCGGAGGATCAGCTCCGCGACCTCATCTCGGGGATGAAGGACGCCGACGGCAACGAGCTCAAGCTGTACTCCAAGGAACAGGTTGACCAGGGCGGAAACATCGCCAACCTGCTCATGAGCACGGCAACCGTCGATCCCAAGGACTGCAAGGACATTGCCACGGCGGGCCTGCTGGACAAGGTGGAAAACGGTGACGTTGCCGTGGCGCTATCCGACGGTAACCAGCCCCGCAGCCTGTCGGCCCAGTCCGGCAGCGACGGCCCGGATGCCGTAAAGACACTGAACGACATCAGCGGCAAGATGGACCAGTGCGCCAAGTTCTCGGTCTCCGCGCTGGGCCAGAAATACGACGTGTCCAGCAAGGAACTGAAGGCGGACACCGACGCGGACAAGACCTTCGCCACCGTCAGCACCCGCAGCGGTGACAACCAGCAGAAGCTGATGCAGGTTTCCGCCGCGCAGGGGCGCCTGCTGGTGGTTGCCACGAAGAGCGGCACCGACCTGGGTGACAAGGACCAGAAGGAACTTGAGGGCCTCATCAATGACGTGTTGAAGAAGGCCGACGGCGGGGGCGCAACTTCCAGCCCGTCCTCCACCAGTTCGTCGGGTTCAATGGGCACGTCCTCGCCGAGTGGCTCGGCTTCGTCGACTGCCTCGTCCACCTCTTCGGCGACGATGTCCTCGGGCAGCGGCGCCTCGTCGTCGGCCTCCCCGACTGCCTCGCGGTAGCCGCAACTCCGCAGCGTGGAGGCGGGCCAGGACTGCAAAGTCCTGGCCCGCATCTGTGCCGGGCCACAGCTTCGTGGGCCCGCTCCCTGCGTGCCCGAGCCGGTCTGCGCGTCGTGTCCTGCGTGGCCCTCAGGTCTACGCGAACTCCAGCCGGGAATTCAGCTCCGCCGCGACCTCGTCGGCCGGTGCGGAGGCGTCTATCCGCAAAAAGCCCGTGTACTCCGGCAGTTCCCGGTACCCGTGGTGGAAGGCGGCAAGGTCAGCGAGGCTCTCCGAATCCCTCCCGCGGGCAATGATGCGGCGGTGCGCTTCGGCGTGGTCGATGTCCAGATGGAAGACGGCGTCCGGTTGCGGCAGCCGGGCCAACAGCCAGGGGAGGAATCGTCCCCGGGACAGCCCTTTTGCGTGCCGCAGTGCCAGCTGGCAGTGAAGGTGGCGGTCCATGACCACCAGGCCGTCGAAGCGGCTGGCGCGCAGGTGCGATACCAGCACGTTGCCCACCCGGAGAAGGGTTTCGATTCGGTCTGCCACCCTGTCCGGCAGCCGCACTCCCAGCCTGGCCGCGGCCAGGGACATGACCCGCCGGCCCGCATGGTTGCTCACCAGCAAGGCCCGTCCACCGCGGGCCCGCACCATCGAAACCAGGGCGCGGGCCGCCGTCGACTTTCCCGATCCGTCGATGCCTGTCAGCACAATGATCATCCGGCCTCCTCCGCCGATCCTTTAACGGCGGGAGCGGGCGCAATGTCCCGGATGAGCTGGAGTTCACAGGCAGGGACGATGCGAAACTGCATGACGGCCCTTCAGAGGGTCTGGACCGGGTCGAGCCCGGCCCGCTGGCCCGGAGGGTCGGGATGGAACCAGGACCTACATGATGTTGGTGGGTACCAGCAGCGCCCAGGCCAGGGCAGGCGCCACCAGCACCACGCCGCCCGCATAGAACGTCAGCTGCTTGTAGACCCGTTGCCGGTCGTGATCCCGGGCATTGGCCACCACCAGTGCGCCGTCAGTGGAGAAGGGGGAGACGTCGACGACGGTGGCTGCGATGGCCAGCGCGGCAACAGTTCCGGAGGCGCTGAGCGAGCTCGTGGCCAGGAGGGGTCCGGCCAGGGGTATGAACGCGGTGAGCAGGGCGGTGGAGGAAGCGAAGGCCGAGCCGACACCGATCACATAACACAGGACCAGCGCGATCAGCAGCGGCGTACCCAGGGCCAGGGCCTGCTCGGCAAGGGTGTCGATGACCCCTACGTGCTCCAGCAGGGAGACGTACGTGATCATCCCGGCAACCAGCAGGACCGTGGACCAGGAAATGCCGCCGATGAAGGTCTTGTGCTCCTTGATGTTGATGAATGCCAGGAGCAGGCCTGCGGAGAGGGCCACAAAGCCGATGGGCAGGTGGAAACCGAGGGTGGCTGCCAGCATCACGGCGATCAGGACCAGGGTCAGGACCTGCTGTCCGTGCGGGCGTCCGGTGGCGGAGGTGTCGATGTCCGCGTGCTGACCCGCGGTGCCGTCACGCAGCCTGCCGATCAGGGCGAACAGGACAATGGTGAGCACTGAGAGGATCAGGTTCACGGCGAAGCTGGCAGTGAACAGGCCGCCCTGGGCGATTGGGAAATGGTTCTTCAGGGCGATGTCATGCACCAGCACACCGGCAACGGACAGCGGGGAGAAGCCGCCGGCGTGGGCGCCGTTGATGATGAACGCGCCCATGAGTACGGGGTGGATCCTCGATTCGTAGGCGAATCCGAGCGCTGCTGGAGCGAGCAGCGCGATGGCGGCGGGGGAGAAGGTGCCGAGCGAGGTCAGCGCGGCGGCGATCAGGAAGAACACCCACGGCAGCAGCAGGGTCTTTCCCCGGACCATCCGCACGCAGCCCTTGACGATGATGTCGATGGTGCCGTTCCGCTGGGCCATGCTGAAGAAGTAGGTGACGCCAATGATGGTCAAGACGATGCTGGCGGGAAACTCCGCCAGGATCTCCCGGTCCGACATCCCCAGCATGAAATAGCCGACGCCGAAGGAGGCCACCAGCCCCATCACCCCGATGTTCAGCGGCCATTTGGTGGCGATGACGAACATCGCCACGAGGATCACCAGCGGGATGATCTGGATAGCGGTCATGGCAGGCTCCGGTCTCGTGGCGGCTGCCTGGTTGAACATGCCACCGGTCACGGGGGCAAGCACGCGGGGTGCGGCTTGCCCATGGAAAGCATCATGACATTCCATTCGACGCTGCCGGGAATCGCGCGCCGGGCTCCTGGGAATTGCGCGCCGGAAGGCGCCGTCGGCTGCCTCGAGACCGTAGGCTGGAGGCCCGGAAGGGGTCTCCCCGGCCGGGCAGGCAGTTCCACAACAGGCAACTGCAGAACAGGCAGTTCCCAGGTGAAAGGCAGGACCATGACCGTTTCCAGCGACGATCCCCAGAACACCGCAGACCTCCGGGGCCCGGGCGATCCGGACGAAGCCAGGGAAGCCGCTAAGAAGGCACCCCAGTCCGGGCAGCACCCCGAACAGCCGGGCGCGGCGAACATCCGTGAGGAACAGCAGGTCCACGCCGCCGGAACCGTTCCGGCGTCGTATGTTGGGGGCGGGGACGCGGCCGGCGACAACAAACCGGAGGAAAGCAAGCCGGAAGAGGCGCTGGGGGAGCCGGGTACCTGGGACGACGAAGTCTAGGCATGATCTCCCGCACCGACATTGACCAGGCCGCGCGCCGGACGGCCGGCCTTATCCGCAGAACGCCGGTGATGGAGGCGGACCTGGGCCTGTCCGACGGCCGGGTCTGGTTCAAATGCGAGTTCATGCAGCACACGGGCACATTCAAGGCCCGCGGCGCGCTCAACCGCATCCTGGCCGCCAAGGAGCGCGGGGAACTTAGGGGCGGCGTCGGCGTCGTGGTGGCCTCAGGCGGAAACGCGGGGCTGGCCAATGCCTATGCCGCGAAGCAGCTGGGGGTTCCGGCCGCCGTCTTTGTCCCGGAAGCCGCGCCCGCCGTCAAGGTCGCCAAACTGAAGGCCATCGGCGCCACCGTGGTGCAGGGCGGTGCGGAGTACGCGGCCGCCTACCAGGCCGCCGTGGCCCACGCCGAGGAAACCGGCGCGGTGTACTGCCACGCCTATGACCAGCCCGAAATCGTTGCCGGTGCCGGAACAGTGGGCTCGGAGCTGCTGGAGCAGCTGCCGGACGTGGACACCGTCCTGGTGGCAGTGGGCGGCGGCGGGCTGATGGCGGGGGTAGCCGCCGCCGTCGAGGGCGCCGCGAAAGTGGTGGCCGTGGAACCGGAAACAGCGCCAACCCTGCACGTCGCCCTGGCCTCTGGTGGGCCGGTGGACGTCGCCGTATCGGGTGTCGCGGCCGACTCCCTGGGTGCCCGCCGCATAGGCGAGATCGGCTTCTCAGTGGCGGTCCGCTGCGGCGTCGAAAGCGTCCTTGTCAGCGACGCGGACATCATTGCCGTACGCTCGGCACTCTGGAACGACTACCGGATCGTGGTGGAACACGGCGCTGCAGCGGCTTACGCCGCGTTGACCTCCGGTGCGTATGTGCCGGGGACGAACGAGCGCGTTGCCGTCATCCTCTGCGGTGCCAACACGGATCCGGCCACGCTTTGATCCAGCCCGGGCGAACGGGACGCCCGGGCTGGATCAGCTGACTACTGGCCGCCGGCCTGGCCGCAGAACTTGCTGTAGGTGCTGCCGGCCTCCTGGTAGCCGGACTGCAAATCGGCAAGCTTGTCCTTGTCCGGGTTCTCCTTGGCCTGTTCGTCCGTGTACGCGAGGATCGAGGCCAGGGCAGGCTTGAGGTCGTCCGAAGCCACGGCGTGGATGGGACGGATCTGGTTGGCGAGGTTGTTCATGCCCGTCTTGCCGGCGTTGTTGGCGGGGTTCGACACAACGGCCTGGATCCGCTCGCAGGTCTCAGCGGTGGTCAGTTGGTGTGTGGCGGTGCAGGCCGTAGCGGAAGCAACGAGGCCGGCGGCAAACAGGGCTGTGGCGAATTTCTTCATGGGTCCCTCGGTAGTGGTCAGAGGTTTCGATTGTAAGCAGATTGGGTACCCCCATGCCTTCGCAAGCCCAATACGGGCGCTTAAACTGGCAGTACCAATCGTGCGGAGCTTCCGCAGATGGGCCCCGCGCGCATCAAACCAGACTAAGGAACCAGCATGCGCCGAACAGCACGCCGCCGTGCCGCCGCAGGACTTGTCGCCCTGCTTTCACTGCTCCTCCCCACAGCCGTTCCGGCGTCGGCCGCGCCCCGATCAGGGGAGATAGTGCTCGACGGCGCCACCTCCGCGGAGGGCATCGCGGCGGGGGAGGGGAGGACTTTCTACGCAGGGGAACTCACCACCGGTGATATCTTCCGCGGGAACCTCCGCCAAAGCACCGCCACGCGTTTCATCCACGCCCCCGCGGGGCGCGCAGCCGCCGGAATGAAGGCCGATTCCTGCCACAACCTGTTGTTCGTGGCTGGCGCCACCACCGGCAAGGCTTTCGTCTACAACACCGACACCGGCGAACCCGTGGCCGATTTTGACCTGGCCAAGGGATTCATCAACGACGTCACCCTGACCAGCGGGGGCGCCTGGTTTACCAATTCGGCCGCGGCGGAACTCTACTTCCTGCCGGTGGGAGAAGACGGTGAACTGGGCACGGTGAAGACCCTGAAGCTGAGCGGCCCGGCCGCGGACCTCACACCGGACTTCAACCTCAACGGCATTGCCTCGGCTGACGACGGCAACGTCCTGCTGGTGGCGCATACAGCCGACGGCGCGGTGTACACGGTCAACCCTGAAACGGGGGAGAGCGCAGCCATTGAGGGCGTCAGCGTCCCCTTCGTGGACGGCATCCTGGTGCGTGGCGGCACCTTGTGGGCGGTCCAGAACCAGCTGAACCAGATAGCCCGCATTGATCTGGCCGGGGACCTGTCCTCCGGCGTTGTGGAAGGCACGATCAAGAGCGACTCGTTCAATGTCCCCACCACCGTGGCCCTGTTCGGAAATACGCTGGCCGCCGTGAATGCGCAGTTCAACCAGCCGCCCAGCCCGTTCGAAGTTGTGCTGGTTCCGGCCCGGAAGTAGTGCCGTTAAAAGAAACTGGCCGGCAGCATGAACTGCCGGCCAGTTTGGCCTGGGGGATCCGGAATCGCCTGGGGGATCCGGAAAGACGGATCAGATGGTGCGCGGAGCCTTGGCCAGGTTGTCCTTCAGCTGGGCGGCGGTCTGCCGCTTCACGTAAGCCGGACGGTCCCGCTCCACACGCCAGCTCTCCGAGAGCGGGCCGACATTGACGGTGTCGAAACCGAATTCGTCGTAGAGGCGGGTCACCAGCTCGGCTGCTTCCGGATAGTCGCTGGCGGTGGCCAGGGCGCGCCGGTCGGCGGTGCCGGCGGGTGATCCGTCGGTGGTGATGTCCGCGGCCATGATGTGGTTGAAGCCCTTGGCCACCTTGGACTGCGGCAGGTGCTCCTGCAGCAGCCCGGAGGTGGTGGCCTCGCCGTTGTCCAGGGCGGGGATCCTGCCGTCCCGCTCCCAGTAGTAGTTGTTCGTGTCGATCACAACCTTGCCGGCCAGCGGCTCCACCGGGACGTCCTTGTAGTTTTTCAGCGGGACGGTCACCACTGCGAAGTCGCCCGCGGCTGCCGCTTCGGCTGCCGTGGCAGCCCGGGCCTTCGGGCCAAGCTCAGCCACCAGGTCATGGAGCGTCTCCGGCCCGCGCGAGTTGCTGATGACCACGTCGTAGCCCAGTTCCACGGCCTTCCGTGCGACCTGGCTGCCAATATGTCCTGCACCAATGATTCCGATTGTTGTCATAGTGGCGGCAACAGCGGTCCCCCTGCAGATATTTCAGCCGGTTCCCGGGAATAAAAGGGCGGGGTTCCGGCTACCTACTTACCCAGGTAGCGGCCCGGGCGGTGGTTCAGGGCAAGGATGAGGTTCAGCAGCGTGGCGCCGGCAGCGGACAGCACCACCAGCAGCGGCGGCACCAGGACCAGCGATGCCAGCACGATGGCAACGTCCAGCACCATCTGCACATATCCGGCGCGCCAGTTCAGCTTCTCCTGCAGCAGCAGGGCAAGGATATTGAAGCCGCCCAGGCTGGACTGGTGCCGGAACAGGATCAGGAGGCCGACGCCGGCCAGCAGGTTTCCGCCTACCACGCCGTACACCGGGTCGAGGTTCAGTGACCCCAGCGCGGCAGGGTGCAGGCTTGCCATCACGGAAACGAGGGCGATGGCCGCCCCGGTGCGGAGGGTGAAATTCCACCCCTTCTTCCAGACCGCCAGCGCGAAGAACGGCAGGTTCACGGTGAAGAAGATGACACCAAACGGCAGTGCAACGGAGTAGCTGAGCAACAGCGCCAGGCCTGCGGTGCCGCCGGTGACGGCGCCGCTGGACTTGAGGAGGAACAGGCCCAGTGACGCCGCAAAGGTGCCGGTCAGGATGCCCAGGACGTCCTCAACCACGGAATGGCGGACGGCCGACGGCGGCGCAGGACGTCCCGCCGTCGGCTCTTCCAGGAGCGTGGCCGGGGCAGTAGTGGTTGCGTCAGCATGGACCTCTATGGACGTGCTCACTGCGCTGCAAACCGACCGCGGTCTGCCAGGACAGCCAGCACGCGGTCATTGGTGGCGGCATCGGCCAGGGTGATGCGCACGCCGTCAACCGCGTAGCCGCGTGCCAGGATGTCGGCCTGGGCCAGCGCGTCAAGGAGTTGCACGCGCAGGTCGTCCGAAGCCCGCACCCAGTAGAAGTTCGCCTGGCTGTCCGGGACGTCCCAGCCCAGGCCCCGAAGTGCTCCGATCACGCGGGTCCGTTCCTGCGCCACCGCCTCGGTGCGCTCAAGGATCTCGTCCCCTGCAGCAAGCGAAGCGACCGCGGCGGCCTGCGCCATCCTGTTGACGCCAAAAGGAACGGCCGTGCGCCGAAGGCCTTCGGCGATCTCCGGCCGGGCAATGGCGTAGCCGATCCTCAGCCCAGCCAGCCCGTACGCCTTGGAGAAGGTCCGCAGGATGCAGAGGTTGGGGTAGCGGCGGTAGAAATGCAGGGAGTCGACGCCCGGGCCGCGCTGGAACTCAACATACGCCTCGTCCAGCACTACCAGTACCCGCGGGGGGACGGACTGGAGGAACTCCTCCAGCGCCTCCGCGCTGATGGACACCCCGGTGGGGTTGTTCGGCGAGCACAGGATCACCAGCCGGGTGCGCTCCGTAATGGCCGCAGCCATGGCCGTGAGATCGTGGTGCTCATCTGCCAGCAGCGGCACGGGGACCGAAACGGCGCCGGCCACCGCCACCAGGATGGGATAGGCCTCGAAGGACCGCCAGGCGTACACCACCTCGTCGCCGTGCGAGCAGACGGCGGAGATAATCTGCTGCAGCACACCGGAGCTTCCCGGTCCGGCGGCAACCTCATCAGCGCTGACACCGAAGTGCGCGGCAATGGCCTCCCGTGCTTCCACCGCCCCCATGCTCGGGTACCGGTGGATCCTGCCGGCCTCGGCGGCAATCGCGCCGACGACGGACGGCAGGGGAGTGAAGTGGCTTTCGTTCGAGGCAAGAGCCGCGGTCAGGGCAGACTGGGCGCTCTTGCCGGCCACGTAGGCGGGAAGCTGGGCGACGGCGGCGCGGACCTCTGGGGCGGCGGCTTCTGGAAGCGTGCTGGTCATGGACAGCATGATCGGTGAATTCAGGACGTCTGCGCAACAGGGGAGGATTGAGCAGGACACATCCAGCAGATGTTGTCTCCAGCAGTGGCAAAAATGCTCACTATGCATCTTATTGACGCCCTTGACGCAGAGATCCTCCTCACACTTGACCGTGACCCGCAGGCTACTGTCCTGTCCCTCTCCCGGACGCTGGGCGTGGCCCGCAATACGGTGCATGCCCGGCTCCGCCGCCTCGCCAATGACGGCAGTCTGGCACCCTTCAGCCAGCGGGTGCGGACCGGGGCGCTTGGCCTGCCGTTGATCGCCTTCATCTCGATTTCCATCAGCCAGTCCTCCAGCGACATTGCCGTGGCAGCGCTGCAGACCATTCCGGAGATCATTGAAATGCATGCCACCACCGGCGATGCCGACCTTCTGGCCAAGGTGGCCGCGAGGGACCCGGCCGACCTGCACCGGATCACCAACGCGATGCTGGCGATCGACGGCGTCGTCCGCACCAGCACCGCCATGTCCCTGGTGGAAGTGATGCCCACCCGCACAGTGCCCCTGCTGCAGGCGGCCGCACACAAATAGCCAGCAGCCCTTGCGAGGTCCGCCCACTGCCAGGGAGGGCGGGCGGTGGTGCCGGACAGGCGAACGCAGGAGAACATTTTCTCCCAATTACTACCGGTCAAGGCCTTGACCGTTCTTGTAAAGCGCTGATAAACCTAAAGGGCAGAAAGCGTTTTCCTCGTCGTCCTCTCCTCCCCGCAATCACTCCCGGGGATAGGAGTTGCTTTGAATGAAACGTTCCAAATGCGTCTGTGGCAGCCTCACCTGCCGCCGCATCAAAGGAGATGTTCTTTTGGCAAACCCCTCAATGTGTTCCCCGAAATCCCCGGCGGGCAGGGCGCGGAAGCCTGTGCCCGCTGCCGCGGCGGCCACGCTCGCTGCGGCAGTGATGGCCTTGGCCGGCGTCCCGTTTGCTGCCGCTGACCCGGGCCCGGGAGGCCCTGCCGCTCCGGCTCCCCGCGCACACTCAGGCCTCGCGCGCCAGGTGGAAAACCTGGACCGCGCCCCGGTTGCCGTCCTGACGGACCAGGGCGTCAGCTTGGGCTGGCGGATGCTGGGCCTGGACCAGGACAGCGTTGGCTTCCAGGTCATCCGCGACGGCGTCCTCATTACCCCCGAGCCCATCCGGGACACCACCACATACCTTGACCCGGCGGGAACGGCGGACTCCAGGTACGTGATCAAGACCGTGGGCAACGGCAACGGGCAGGACAAGCTCAGTGCCGGGTTCAGTCCGCTGGCACAGAATTACCTCCCCATCAAGCTGGACAAGCCCGCCGACGGCGTAAGCAAGGATGGAAAGCCGTACACCTACAGCGCCAACGATTCCAGCGTTGCCGACCTTGACGGTGACGGCGCGTACGAGATCATCCAGCTGTGGAACCCGTCCAACGCACAGGACAACTCCAAGTCCGGCTACACCGGGAACGTCTACGTGGACGCCTACAGGATGGACGGCACCAGGCTGTGGCGCATCGACCTGGGCCGCAACATCCGGGCGGGCGCCCACTATACGCAGATGCTGGCCTATGACTTTGACGGTGACGGCAAGGCCGAGGTGGCGTTCAAGACCGCGGACGGAACCACCGATGCGGCGGGAACCGTCATTGGTGATGCTGCGGCGGATTACAGGACCAGTGCCGGCTATGTCCTGTCCGGGCCGGAATTCCTCACGGTGTTCAACGGCGCCAGCGGCACCATCATGGACACCGTTCCCTACGATCCGCCGCGCGGCGCTGTATCCGCGTGGGGCGACAATTACGGCAACCGCGTGGACAGGTTCCTCGCTGGAGTGGCGTATCTGGACGGTGAACACCCGTCCATGATGTTCAGCCGCGGCTACTACACCCGCACTGTGCTGGTCACCTACGATCTTGTGAACGGCAAGCTGGTGAAGCGCTGGAAGTTCGATTCCGATGTGGCTGGAGCCGAGTACAAGGGCCAGGGCAACCACAACCTCTCCGTGGCGGATGTGGACCAGGACGGCAAGGACGAGTTTGTTTTTGGCTCCATGGCGATCGACGACGACGGCACTCCGCTGTACAACACCGGGCTGGGCCACGGCGACGCCATCCACACGGGCGATCTTGATCCCTCCCGGCCGGGGCTCGAGACCTTCGCAGTGCACGAAAGCATGAGCCAGAGCGGCAACCGCGGCGCCACGTTCCGCGATGCCGCCACCGGCGAAGTGCTGTGGAGCATCCCCGCCGTCAAGGACACAGGCCGCGGCGCCACGGGCGACATCGACCCCCGTTTTCCGGGCTCTGAAAGC
The DNA here is from genome assembly GCF_035621795.1 of Pseudarthrobacter sp. LT1. Classification (NCBI taxonomy): domain Bacteria; kingdom Bacillati; phylum Actinomycetota; class Actinomycetes; order Micrococcales; family Micrococcaceae; genus Pseudarthrobacter; species Pseudarthrobacter sp. LT1. The sequence goes on along the minus strand of NZ_CP141830.1, from coordinate 4,067,364 downwards.
TGGGCTGTAGGCGGCGATGCCGCGTGGAACTCCCCGGTGGGGTTCCTGATGTCCGCCAAGGGTGAGCGGATCTCGGACAAGATCCCTGCAGCCAACTTCATGGCTTGGTGGGACGGCGACCTGCTGCGGGAGATCGTGGACCATGACTTCGACGCCGTGGCCGGTATGGGAGTGCCCACCATCTCCAAGTGGAACTGGGGAACCGAAACCAGCGACCGGCTCCTGACCGCTTCCGGCGCGCGGACCAACAACCACACCAAGGGCAACCCGTCCCTGCAGGCGGACCTGCTGGGCGACTGGCGCGAGGAACTCGTGTTCCCCTCCGCCGACAGCACTGAGCTGCGGATCTACACCACCGCCTCACCCACGGAGGTCCGTCTGCGCACCCTGATGCACGACCCGATGTACCGGACCGGCGTGGCCCGTGAAGCGGTGGGCTACAACCAGCCGCCGCACCCCAGCTTCTTCATCGGCGAGGGTATGCAGGCACCGGCCATGCCGGCCGTCTACTACGCCGGAACGGCCAAGTAGGCCGGCCGGAGACGCGAAAGCGCCGCCCGCCTTGGGGGAAGGCGGGCGGCGCTTGCTTGTGGGTCAGTGCGGGTCAGTGGCCGCCGAGGTTGCCACCCACCGGCGGAAGGCCGCCCTCGGTGCCGCGGTCGTCCCCGCGCCGTTCGCCGGCGCTGAGGTTCTCGCCTTCGAGCGTCTCGTCGGACTCCCCGGTGGTGTCCACCAGGCCGTTGGTCTGGTCGAAGGCGTGCCCGATCCTGTCATCGCCCAGGTCGGCGACTGAACCGGTGGAGCCCGCCGCCGCCGTCGTGCCGGCTGCCGGAACCCCGACGCCTGCGTCCGCCGAGCCTGTGGTGGAGCCGGTGGTCAGGGGCTCCGCGGGAACAACCGGTTCTGCCGGAACCACAGGAGTGGTCTCGGTGACCGTCACATCGCGGGTCTCCGTCTTGTCCTTGTTGCCGCTGGCTGCCATCGCCGCTGCTGCGCCGGCAGCCGCTGCAATGCCGACGCCGGCGGCAACCTTGCCGGAAACGCCGGCTTTGCCGGAATCGCCACGGGACGCGCTCGCATGTTCAACGCCGGGGGTGCCAACCGCGGAGCCGGCGTTCACCGATCCGCGCCAGGCGCCGCTGGCGTAGCCTTCATCCTCGATGAATTCCTTGAACTTCTGCAGGTCCGATTCCGCCTGCCGGTCAACGACGTTCAGTTTGTCGCCCACCTTCTCGACCAGGCCTTCGGGTTCATATTCGAGGGTCAGCCGGAGGGAGGTCTGGCCGCCTCCGACGTCCTCGAAGTCCACGGCGCCGGCGTTCGTGGCACCTTCGGTGGCGGCCCAGGCAACGCGCCGGTCCGGGACCTGCTCCAGGATTTTGGCTTCCCATTGCCTGCGGACGCCGCCGATCTCGGCCACCCATTCCAGTCGGTCGTCACTGAGCTGCGTGACGCTCTTGACGCCGCCCATGAAGTGCGGGAACTCCTCGAACTGGGTCCACTGGTTGTAAGCGGTGCTCACCGGTACGTTCACCAGAATGCGTTTTTCCACCTTCGTGCTCATAACGTCTCCTTCGCTTTGTTACCGGGGACTGACGACCAGGGAAAAATCATCAGCATGCTTACCAACATACCTACTGACTGCTTCGGATTCCAGAGCGGTGGGCGACAAAAACGCGAAACCTCCGAAAGGCAGGCTTACTCAGGGCGCCACCACGACGCCGTAGGAGCCCTCGTTGAGTGCGCTTGGTTTGGTGGAAGGAGCCACCACGCCGAAGTCGTAGCCCTTGGCCCGGATGGCGTCGATGGTCTTGGACAGGTAGTCCCATTGGGAGGCGGGGCAGGACAGGACGTCGTTGCCGTCGTGGAGCAGGATGATTGCACCCGAGGTGACCTCATCCAGCACGTACTTCTCGACTCCAGCTGCACCGGGGCACTCGTAGTCGCCGGGCTCGCCGACCGCCCAGTGCCACTGGATGCCGCCGCTCATGCCGATGCTCCTGATGTATTTGAGCGCGTAGGGGGTGCTGTTGCCGAACGGGAAGCGCATCAGCACGGGTGTGGTGCCGGTGATGGCCTTGAGGGTGGCGTTGGTGCGGTCAACTTCCTGCTTCTGGTTCGCCTGGGTGAGGTCGGGGAAGTTGGCGTGGTCCCAGGAGTGGTTGCCGATAACGTGCCCCTCGGCTTTGATCCGGCGGACGAGGTCAGGGTACTGCTCGGCGTGTGAGCCCTGGATGAAGAACGTTGCCTTGACGTTCTTTTCCTTGAGGACGTCGAGGACAAAAGCGGTGCGCTCGGCGGATGGCCCGTCGTCAAAGGTCAGGCCGATCAGTGGCTTGTCGGCGGCATGGGCTGATGCAGGGGCCCCGGCGACTAAGGCCAGAATCAAGCTCAGGGCAGCCAGGGCCATGACCGCAATCTTGCTTTTCATGGTGCTCTTTCCCTTCCCAAGGCTGCTTTCAACCTTGTTTAGGTGAGCACCCTATGACCGCCTTAAAGGGGGTGTAAACAGATGTCAGGCGTCGACTGCGTAACTTCTCCTGCCTCCCGCAATGGTGCAATTCCGGGCGTTACCTAAGCGTTGCCTGGAAGGGATAAGCGGACGACGGCGGCACCGGGCCGGGTGCCGCCGCCGCGGTTTTGGCCGGGCAGGTTGCGTCAGTCCAGGTACTGGCCCACCAACGCAAGGTTCTGGATGACGGCAAGCCCAAACTGCGCGGTGTCATTGGTGGAGACGGTGGGCGCCTCATCCACCGGCTGCAGCACGAACGGGGGCGCGATCCGCCGCAGCGAGAACGCTGATCCATGGTTCAGGTGTTCCCCGCCCTCGGCAAAACTCTCCCAGGCCCGGGCTGCCAGGTCACGATCCTGCAACCTTGCCGCCGCGTAGGCCGTCAGGCGGCTGTGCGCCTGGGTCAGGTGGATGCCCTCCAGCGCCTGTCCTACCGCCTCCACCTGCTCCTCCTTCGTGGCCAGGAACAGCCGGCAGTACTGCAGCCAGGCCCGCTCGAACTGCGGGTCCGGTGCCAGGTCCACCAGCTCACTGCAGATCTCCACCAGCCCGAACACCGCGCTGAGGTGCGACACAGAGATCTGCTCCCGGCCGGTGTCGAACCGTCCCTTGTCCAGGTCATACAGCGCCTCGCCGGTGAGGAAGCCGTACTTGAGCGCGCCGATGTCAGCCATGGTGCCCAGCAGCCGGTCGCGGGAGCGCGGGTTGCCCGTCCTTTCCCAGTCGGTGAGCCAGGTTGCCGCGAGCGAGCCCCAGTCTGTCCCGAGACCCACGCCCAGGGCGCCCCGGTTGGGCCGGTAGGTGGCGGCGTCCGGGCGGACTTTGCGGACGGGGTCCAGGCCCAGGAAGTTTTGGTCGCTGTCCACCAGTTCGGCCAGGAGGTCGCCGGTGCGCTCGTCCGCCGTCAGGTAGTAGTAGAAGCGGCGGTAGGCGGGGGTGCTGATCCGCAGCTGTTTGGCGCTGCAGCCCCAGTGCTGGACGTTGTGCCGCGATCCCAGGCCCTTCCATGGCCCCAGGTGGTAGACGTCCACCTCGCCGGTATGCCGGGTCATGGCCTCGGCGAACCGGAAGATGTCCGCCCTGCCGGAGCGCAGGTAGGAGTACCAGAGCCAGAGGTCCGGGGAGAGCTCCGAGTTGTCCCACGCGTAACCGCCAACGTCATAGCGCCACACATGCCGGTCGAAATCGTACGTGTGCATGACGTCGCCGTAGTTCCAGAAGCCGTACCAGCGCCGCTGCTCCACCTGGCCGGCATAGAAATCGAAGAGGAAGTCCAGCCGGTCTTCCAGCCGTGCCCGTTCCGGCGTGCTCCGCTCCACTGGGGCCCAGTCGCCGAACACGCCCGCGGAATGCAGGTACTCCGGAGTGGCCTGGAGCAGGGCGGGCGTGGAGGCAGCGGCGGCGTCGGCGGCCAGGCTTTCGGTTGGCGGGGTGGCCTCGTAGGCGAACAGGGTCAGTTCGTGGGTGCGGGCAATGCCCGTGGGGTTGCCGAACCCCGGTTCGTAGTCCTCGTACGTGATTTCCAAGCCTTCGAGCTGTTCCTCGAACGTGTCCTGCCCCAGGCCGTCGTGGTAGAACCGCAGATCCATGGGCTGCGCTTCGGGGGAGTACAGCCAGGCCGTCAGGGCGGCTTCGCTGCCCGCCGCGCCGCGGATGTCCAGCTGCCCCGGATGGGATTGCCAGAAGTCCTTGATGCCGATTCCCAGGCCGCCGCGGCTGTCGCTCACCGAGCAGAAACCGGCGGCACGGGTTCCGCCGGAGATGCCCACCCAGCCGTGGCCCGCAGCCGTGCGCTTGCGCAGTTCGAAACCGTCCGCGCTGAGCTGGCTGAGCGTGTAGTCGCCCCATGTGGGGATCAGGTGCAGCCGGCCGGAGACCTCCGGGTTCCAGGTCTGTTCCGGGGGAGTGGCGCGTCCGGCGATCTGCGCCTCCCGCACCTCCGCGCCCGGGTCCCGGCGGAGCCCGGTCAGGCCGCGGACTGCCTCGGCGAGGAAACCGCCGTCGGCTCCTGCAATGCGGATGTGCCGGTTGTGCAGTTCGGCCTCCAGTGGCACGGTGAACCGTACGCCGAGTCCGGCCAGGAAGTCCCGCTCCGGGTCGCCGTCCCAGATGAAGGAGTGCACCATCCGCACGCTGCGGGCGTTGGCGTGGAAGTAGAAGCGCACCACAAAGGGCAGCCAGGAGCGCCCGTTGCCGGGACCATCCTGGCGGTGCCGGCCTTCCAGCCGCACCACCGCCCGGACCGGGCCGTTTTGTTCGAGGGCGACGGCCGTGACCTCGCCGGTAAAGGCCTCCCGCCTGGCCGTCCCTGACCCTTCGGGGATGCCATCCTGCAGCAGGCTGACCAGCCGGGCGTCCCGGGCAACGGTCCTGCCGTCCCGGGAAAGGCTGCTGAACAGGGTTGAACCGCCGCAGTTGATGACCATCTGCAGGACGCCGGTATCCACGGTGATGGCGTCCGCGCTTTCGGTGACCACGACTGAGGCGATGCCCGACGACGGCCGGCCGGCCCGGGTGGCTGTGCCGGCGTCGGCCGTCACGTGGTAGGTGTCCGACGGCGAGCAGGTCGCCGGGAGCGCGACGCCGGCCCACTTCAGGGATCCGTCCGGCCAGGTGGCCAGTGGCCACGCCTGGCTGGGGACGCGGGCGCCGGTGGCGTCCGCAACTGCCAGGGCTTCCACCCCAGGCACTGTGCCGCGTGGGAACGGCATGCCCCACGTGCTTCCGCCGCTGATTTCCGCAGGAGCTTGTCCGTCGATCCACCTGATGAGGGTGCTGTCCGCCATGTCATCCAATTCCGCTGGTTGCCGCGCGCAGGACTCCCGCATCCACGGGAAAGCGCTTTCTCACTATAGTTACAACGTAGTAGACCAGTGCCCTCCGGGCAAGGGCCTGCTGCGGGGCAGGACAGCCTGCCGGGTGAGGTGGAAGGTGTGGTGTGGGACGTACCGCCGGCGAAGGGGCTACTTATCGGCGGCGTCGCCGGCGTCGTCCGCTCCTTCGGCAGGGTCCTGCGAATGCATGCGCAGGTCCTGCGGGTCTGCGTCCGGGTCGCCTTCGGCAGGTGCCTGGTTGTGGACCCGGTTGTCGTCGCCCATTGCTGCATTCTCAGTCATGGCTGCTCCTGTCATGTCCCGGGACGGGGCCGGTGTTCTGCGGTACCCCTCATTCAGCGCCCCGCTACCCGCCCTGTCAAGGAGCATCCACACCTCTGGCCGCAGCCGTGCTTGTGTGCTGGACGCCCAGATTCCCATCAAGGACCTCCCGCTGTACAGCTACGACTATGACGCCGACTTCCCGCCCGGGGGCCGTGCCCTCAAGGAAGCCACCGAGGCCGCCGACGGGATCCTATTCGTATCTCCCGAATACAACCGCTCCATCCCCGGCGCCCTGAAGAACGCCATCGACTGGGGCTCCCGCCCGTGGGGAACCATCTCTTTTGCCCGCAAGCCCACCGGCATCATCGGCGCCTCGCCGGGCAGCATCGGCACGGCGGTGATGCAGTCCTCCATGCGCAGCGTCCTGAGCTTCCTCGATGCCCCGCAGCTGAATGCGCCGGAGGCCTACATCAGCTACAAGGCAGAAGCTTTTGGGGACGACGGTGAGGTCGAGGATGCGTCCACCGCCAAGTTCCTGGGGCACTACATGGACGAGTATGCGGCCTTCGTGGCGAGGGTCCTGGCTGCGAACGCCCCGGGACACATCGGCGACCTGGAACCGGATGCGGCCAAGCTTCCCCGTTAGTTCCGTTCTCCACCAGGGAGCTTTCCGTCAGGCATACGGCTGCCCGCCGTCCCAGCAACGGCGGGCATCCGAGTCTATGGGCAGGCATGTCCGGCGCCTGCGATCCGGGGCTGCGGGTCAGTCCAGCGGCAGCGTCACCGTCACGCTGGTACCCATCCCCGGGGTGGCACTGATATCCACGGCCCCACCCGCTTCCTGCACGGCGACCGCCATGAGCCGCAATCCATAGCCGTGGTGCCGCCCGCAGGTGGCGAGGTCGCTGTCAAAGCCCGTGCCGTCGTCGGCCACCACCAGGCGGATGCCGTGGTCAACGGCTGCCAGCTGGATGGTGAGCGTGTGCGCAGCGGAGTACTTGAAGGCGTTGCTGAGTGCCTCGCGGGCGGACTGGTACAGGAGGGACGCGGAGTCCGCCGGGATCTCGATGCCCCAGTGCGGGGTATCCCAGTGGACGACGGTCCCGCGCTGCCGCATGGGCGCCGTGAGCCGGTCGATGCAGCCGGCGAGGCCCAACGTGTGGAAATCCAGCGGCTGCCGGTCTGTCAGCACGCCGCCCACGGTTGTGACGTCGCTGTCCAACGCTGTTCTGCTTCCCATGACTTCCTGCTCCCCGCAAGCTGGTTGGTCTGATCTCTCCAGCGTGGACCCGCAAGGTATGGGGATCGTAAGGTTTGGCTCAAGATCCCATCAATTCTGCGCGCGGCGCCTCACGGGCCGGGTAGGGCCCGCCGGCCACCGAACGGGACTTCTTTGATGGCCCCGTGTTTCAGTTCTGCGCAGCTGGGGACAGAACACGTATGCCTACTTGGTTGATGTCACTTGTATGGGGTACCGGTGCCGGTGCGGCGCTGGTCCTGGGAGCAGCCGTGTCCTGGCGGTGGTCCATACCGTCCAAGGTGGTCTCGACCATCATGTCGTTCGGTGCGGGCGTGCTGATCTCTGCCCTGGCGTTCGAGTTGGTGGACGAGGCCGTCAAAGGTGGCGGCTTGTGGCCCACGGTGGCAGGCTTCCTGGCCGGCGCTGTGGTGTACGTCGGCGCCAATATGCTCCTGGCCAAGGCCGGCGCCAAGCACCGCAAGCGGTCCGGAGACCAGCAGCCCTCCGAAAAAGACGATCCCGGCAGCGGCACGGCAATCGCCGTCGGGGCGCTGCTGGACGGCGTACCGGAATCCGTGGTCCTTGGCGTCGGCCTGCTGGCCGGGGGAGCGGTGAGTCCTGCCATGCTGGCGGCCGTCTTCATCTCCAACGTGCCCGAAGGGCTTTCCGGGACAGCCGGCATGAAGAAGGCCGGCCGGAGCAGGGGCTACGTGTTCGGACTGTGGGGTGGAATCGCGATCCTGAGCGGGGTGGCCGCGCTGCTGGGGTACGTGGCCCTGGAGGATGCGCCGGACGAGCTGGTCGCGTTCATTACGTCCGTTGCGGCCGGCGGCATCCTGGCCATGCTGGCGGACACCATGATCCCGGAAGCCTTCGAGGAGCACCACAACCTCACCGGGCTGACAGCGTCCGTGGGGTTCCTGACAGCGTTTACGGTGCACCACTTGGGCTGAGGGCACTGACCGGCGCCGTGAGCCTGCCGTCCCGCATGGTGGCCACCGCGTCCGTCAGGGGCACGAACTCGGTGTCATGGGTGACCATCACCGTGGCCACGCCAAACTCCGTGGTCACCTGCCGCAGCAGCCCCACAATGGCCGCGCTCCGTTCGTGGTCCAGCGCCGCCGTCGGCTCATCCACCAGCAGTACCTTGGGACTCCCCATGAGCGCCCGGGCGATGTTGACGCGCTGGCGCTGACCGCCGGAGAGCTGGTGCGGCAGCTTGCCGGCGGCCGCGGCGAGTCCGACGACGTCCAGCAGTTCGGCTGCCTTGACCCGGGCCGCTTTGGCGTTCCCGCCACGAAGGTGGTCGCTGATGACGAGCTGCTCAAGGGCGGTGAGTGACGGCAGCAGGTTGGGCTGTTGGAAGATAATGCCCACTTTTTCGCGCCGCAGTGCGGTGAGCTCCTTGTCCTTGAGTCCCGCCGTATCGGTGCCGTCAATGATGACCTGCCCGCGGGTCGGCTGGACCAGGGTGGCGGCGGTGGCCAGGAGGCTGGATTTACCGGATCCTGAGGGGCCCACGAGGGAGACCAGCTGACCCGCGCAGGCGGTGAGGCTGACCTGGTCCAGGGCGGTGGTGGTCCCGCCGCCGTCCGGGTATTCGAGGGTGACATTGACCAGGCTCAGGGGAGCGGTTGCTGCTGAAAAAGACATGGAGCGTTCCTTTCGGGGGAGGGAAGAGGGGTTAGTTGCCGCCGAGCGCCAGGAGCGCATCGACCTTGGTGACGCGGCGGACAGCCAGCGCGGCACCGGCCAGGCCCAGGGCAACGATCCCGACGACGGGAATCACCGTGGTGCCCAGGTTCAGCTGGAAGGGGGCCGCCTGGGCCGCGAATGCTCCGGCGGCAACACCCACGGCCCCGCCCGCTCCGGCGCCCGCCAGCAGCACAATGGCGGCCTGGGTCATGGCGTCGCGCAGGATGTAGGTGCTGGGCGCGCCCATGGCCTTGAGAACGGCGATGTCCCGGGTGCGCTGGATGGTCCAGACGCTCAGGAAGGCCACGATCACCAGCGCCGAAATTCCGTACAGGAACGCCTGCATCAGGGTCAGCGACCCGTTTTCGCTTTTGAAGGAGCCCAGTGCCTGGAAGGATCCGGTGCGGGACGCGCTGACGGTATGCGCTGCAGCGTTCGCTGCGGCCTCATCCACTGTGGCCCCGTCCGCGTAAGTGACGGCCACGACGGTAGCCAACTGTCCGCCGTCGGACACGTGTGCCGCCTTGGCCCATGCGGGCAGCGCGGTCCACACTACGCTGGTGTGCGCGTACCACTGGTCCGGCACCACGGCCGCGACCGAAAGTTCCACGCCGCCCAAAGACAGCTTGTCGCCCTGGCCCACCGACAAGGCCTCCGCCACCGAGGCACCCACCGCGGCCGTGCCGGCGGACACCTCCACAGGTGGCAGAGGGCTGCCCGGCGATACGCCGAAGACGGCCACGTTCGCCGTCCCCGAACCATCAGCCGTCTGCGCCCGCGTCTGGGTGATGCCCAGCGGTTCGGCGGACCGGACCCCGGGCCGGGCCTTCCAGTTGTCCACCTGGGCGGCGGTCACCGAGCTTTCGGTGAAGGACGCCTTGGGGGAACCGGAGCCGGGGGCGCCGAAGACGATGGTGTCCACCGGCGTAGCCGCAGCTGCCCCGAGCCTGGCGATGGCGGACGTGGATTGCTCGGCAAGGCCCGCCGTCAGGCCGGACAGCATGACCAGCAGCAGGGTGATCAGGGCTACGACGCCGCCCATCATGGCGAACCGGCCTTTGGCGAAGCGGATATCGCGGATTGCCAGGAACACGTTGTTTCTTCTCTCAGCAGGGATGGATTGTTCTGTAGTTCCACCTTCCCGGCCGGCGCCTCCACGGACATCGCGGGGATGGTTGAGCCACGGGCATGGAACGGTTGAGCCCGGAGTCAACCTTTCGGTTGATCCCCTCCCCGCAGTCCCCGGCATAAGCTGATGAAATGCCTGCCACGCCCCTGCCGCAACCACCGGAGAAGGCCGCAGGTGTTTCCGCGCGGGGGCCGCTGAACGCCCTGGAAAACGCATCATCCGCAGCTATCCTCCGCATCCTGCGGGTCACGCTGCACACCGGCTTCGCGCTGCTGCTGGCCGTCGGCCTGGTCCGGATGCTGATAGCGGGAGGTACCCTGCGCTGGGTGTGCGCCGGCGCCGCCGTCGTCCTTGCTGCTGTTTACCTGGCCGGCACGGTCCTGGAGAAGCGCCATGCCGAGGGGCGGACCGGGGTGGATCCGCGCCGCTACGGTTTGCTCTGGCTGGGCCTGGTCACGGCACTGTGGGTCTTCCTGCTCGCCGGCAGCGCCGATTTCGCCTGGCTGGCGTTCCCCATCTTTTTCCTGCACCTTCATTTGCTGCCACGGCGTGCCGCGCTCCTGACCATCGCGCTGATGACAGTCGCGGTCATCGCTTCCCAATGGGCCGCCAGCGGTGCTCCTGTCCCGCACGCCGCGGCCGTCGTCGGGCCCGTCCTGGGCGCGATCTTTTCCGTCATCACCGGCCTGGCCTACGCGGCCCTGTACCGCGAGGCGGAAAACCAACGGCGCGCGGCGGACGAGCTGCGGCGGACGCGGGAGGAGCTGGCGCGGTCCCAGCACCAGGCGGGCGTGCTGGCGGAGCGCGAGCGGCTGGCCCGGGAAATCCACGACACACTGGCGCAGGGCCTGTCCAGCATCGTGCTGCTGGGGCGGGCCGCCGGCCAGTCGCTCGCCGACGGTGATGCCGCCACGGCTTCAGGCCGGCTGGCGCTGGTGCAGCAGACCGCGGCGGACAACCTGGCCGAGGCCCGCAGTTTTGTCCGCGGCCTTTCCTCACCGCAACTGGAGGGCACCACCCTGGTGGAGGCCCTGGGACGGCTGTGCGACAGGGCCGGGACAGACGCCGACGCCGCAGGGGTGCCGCTGCGCTGCCGGCTGGAGGTGGACGGCGAGCCACAGGAACTGCCCCAGCCCGTCCGCGTTGCCCTGCTGCGGGCTGCGCAGGCGAGTCTCGCCAACGTCCGCGAACACGCCCGGGCAAGCACCGCCGTCGTCAGCCTTGCCTTCCTGGGCAGTGAAGTGACCATGGACGTGTACGACGACGGCACGGGCTTTGACCCGTCCGCTCCGGAAAGTGCCGCGGGCGCAGCGGACGGCAGCGGTTTCGGCCTGCGCTCGCTGCGGGAACGCGTCGCCTCCTTGAACGGCACGCTGGCGGTGGAGTCGGCGCCGGGCGAGGGCACAGTGGTGGCCATCAGGCTCTCGGTGGAGGAACCGTGAGCGACATACGGGTATTGCTGGTGGACGACCACCCCGTGGTCCGCGCCGGGCTGCGTGCCATGCTCACCGCCTTTGAAGGCATTTCGATCGCCGCGGAGGCCCCTGACGGCAGGGCAGCTCTGAAAGAACTGGCCCGGTTGACCGCCCTGGACGAGGCGCCGGATGTGGTCCTCATGGACCTGCAGATGGGGGAAGGCATGGACGGCGTCACGGCCACGGCCGAGATCCGTAAGCTCGACGCTCCGCCGCCGGTGCTCATCCTCACCACCTATGACACCGATGCGGACATCCTCGCCGCCGTGGAGGCAGGGGCCAGCGGCTACATGCTGAAGGACGCCCCGCCGGAACAGCTGCGCCAGGCGGTGCTGCAGGCTGACCCCGCGGGAAGTGCAGCTGCTGGAACTGCTGGCCACGGGCCTGTCCAACCGCGCCATTGCCAGGCAGGTCTTCATTTCGGAGGCGACGGTAAAGACCCACCTGGTGCACATCTACGGCAAGCTCGGCGTGGACAACCGCACGGCCGCAATCGCTGCTGCGACGCAGCGGCGGATCATCCGGCCGCCCGGCGCCCAGGGGTGACCTGTCGTCGCATGACAGCAGGGCGCGGCATGTGACGGCCATCTCAGTGCAGTAGGTTGATTCCAGGTGTGACAAATGCCGGTGTTTCAAAGTGCTGTTGTTCAAAGGAGAATGAATGTCCCGTCCGGTTCCAGCCGTCGATGCCCTTCTCGCCACCTACGGTGCGCCGGACGCCTGCGCGGCCGAGCTCCTGTGCGACAGCCACGATCCCAACGCTGTTGCCTTCACAGTGGTGGCAGCTGATCTTTCCTCGGAGGACATCACCTACGGCGGGCTTCGGGAGCGCTCGGAACGGGGAGCCGCCGCCCTGGCAGAACTGGGGGTCGGCCCCGGGGACGCGGTGGCCACCCTGATGGGAAAGTCGGCAGACCTGGTGGTCATGCTCCTGGCCATTTGGCGGCGCGGGGCCGTCCATGTGCCACTGTTCACGGCCTTTGCGTGGCCTGCCATTGAACTTCGCCTTACCGCTTCCCGTGCGAAGGTGGTGATCACCGACCCCGACCAGCGGACGAAGCTCCAGGAAACGGCCGCCGCCGTGGTGGTTGCCGGTGAAGAAGCCTCCCAGCCGGACCTGGCGCTCACGCCGCTCCTGGCCAGGCAGCGGCCGGGTATCGCCGCCGAAGCTGTGGGAGGTGACGGTGCCCTGGTACTGATCTTTACGTCCGGCACCACGGGCGCCCCCAAGGGCGTGCCGGTGCCGGTCCGGGCGTTGGCAGCGTTCCGCCAGTACGTCGAACTGGGCCTGGACGTCGATGAAGGGGATGTCTTCTGGAATGCCGCAGACCCCGGCTGGGCGTACGGCCTGTACTACGGGATCCTCGGTCCCATGGCGGCGGGACGGCGAAACATCCTGCTGCGCCCCGGGTTCTCGCCGGAACTCAGCTTTAGGGTTCTGGAGGCATTTTCCGTCACCAACTTCGCCGCAGCGCCCACCGTCTACCGCACCATGCGCGCGAAAGCCGACGCCGGAACGGGTCCTTTCCAGCTTCGGCGCGCTTCATCCGCCGGAGAACCGCTGACCCCTGAGGTGATCAGCTGGGCGCGGGAGGTGCTGGGCGTTCCGGTGCGGGACCACTACGGGCAGACCGAACACGGAATGATGATCATCAACGCCTGGCATGACGACGTGAGGACGGAACTGAGGCCGGGTTCCATGGGCCGGCCCCTGCCGGGGTGGAGCTGCGCGGTCCTCAAGGACAACGCTGACGAACCGGCTGCGCCGGGTGAACTGGGCCGAGTAGCCGTCAACGTGGCCGGGAGCCCCATGATGTGGTTCAAGGGCTACCAGGATGCCCCGGAGAAGAGCGCCGAAAGGTTCAGTGCGGACGGCAAGTGGTACTTGACCGGGGACGCGGGCATGGTGGACGCGGACGGCTACTACTTCTTCTCCTCCCGCGATGATGACGTGATCATCATGGCCGGATACCGGATTGGCCCGTTCGACGTGGAAAGCGTCCTGTCCACCCATCCGGCGGTCCTGGAAAGTGCCGTGGTGGGCGCTCCCGACGAACTGCGCGGTGAAGTCCTGGAGGCCTATGTTGTCCTGGCGGACGGCGCCGCCGCCAGTGATGCCCTGGTGGTTGAACTGCAGACCATGGTCAAGACGCAGTTCGCCGCCCACGCCTATCCGCGCCGCATCCACTTCGTTGCGGACCTGCCCAAGACGCCGTCGGGAAAGCTCCAGCGCTACATCCTGAGGCAGCAGCGGGCAGCCGCATCCGGCAGCTAGCAGTCGGCGGTTTTTTGGGGGAGGGGCAGAAAACCTCGAGTTGTTCCGGAGCCTTTTCCGGCACCGGCTGTTAGCGTTGAGGCCCAGCCACAGAAGGAGGAGCGATGTCCATCAATTCACCTGATTCACTGCCTGAGGACGAACCGCAGGAGGACACGGCGGCCAGGAAAGGAAACCCCGACGGCGGGATCCCCGGCGGGAAAGACGGCGTCGGGATCTCCGATGGGGCCGAGCCCAACACTTTTGAGCCGGAGGAGGACCCCGACGCCTCGGCGGGCCCGGCAGACTAAAGGGGCCGGCTGACTAAAGTGGCCCAGGCCACCCTCAAAGTTCCATCAAGATTGGCCAAAGCCGCTGCAATCTGTGATTCCCGCAAGCTACCGGCCGGTAATTTATAACTGTTTCCAACGCCAGTTCCCCGGCAGGAAGCACTGGAAGCCCCTGCGCTGGAGCGAGACTCGCGCGGGGGCTTCCCCCCAACGTCCGCGCGGCGGCTTACGGCGTGGCGCTAACGGTTTCGAAGTGCTCCACCACCGGAAACGGCTCATAGAAGCGGTGCAGCAAAGAACGCCACTGCTGGTACCCAAGGGATCCCCTGAAACCCACTGTATGGTCCTCCAGCGACTCCCATTCAACGAGCAGCAGGTACGTGTGGGGGGATTCGATCGAGCGCGACAGGGACATGGCGACGAAGCCACGCATTGAAGCGATAATGTGCCGGGCCTGGGCGAAAGCTGCCTCGAAGTCCTCTTCCCGGCCGGGAATGACCGGAAGCAGCGCGTGTTCTGTGATCACCCGCCAAGTCTGGCACGCGTTCGCCGGCTATTCGGTGTCGATCCAGTAGCGGCGCTTGCCGTTGCGCGTGTCCTCGTATTGGCCGCCGTTCTTCTCGATGGTTGCACGCGAGCCGGCGTTGTCCTCGTCGCACGTCAGGAGAACCCGCGCGATTCCCAGCGCCCGTGCCAGGGGCAGCGCATCGGCAAGTGCTTTCGCGGCATGGCCGCGGCGCCTGGCGGAGGGCCGGACGCTGTAGCCGATATGCCCACCTTCGTTGAGGAGGTAGTCGTTCAACCCGTGCCTGATGGCCAGGGACCCAAGGAACGTGCCGCCGTCGGCAATCCACAGATAGGTGCAGGGCACGTAGCCTGGCTTCCGCACCGTGTCCGGCAGCGCATCTTTGATGAGGACATCGACGAAGCGGCCAAAGACGGCGGAGTCCCGGAGATCGGCCAGGGACCAGCCCTCCGCGCCTGCGCCGTCCAGGTGGGCACCTTGGAACTCCGCAGTTCCCTCCAGCCAGGAAGAGTGGAGGGCTGGGTCCGGGACGATGAGTTGGGCCATACCTGGATCCTATGCCGCCTGCCGGAGCGATGCCTCGGGATCCCGGCGCGCGGCAGAGGAGCGGGGAAACGTATTCCCGGGACACAGGTGGTGGCCTGTACTATCTCCCCGGGGACCCCTTTGCGGTCTGGGAAGGGACGTTCATGGTTGGCACGCACTCGATGACAGCAGCGCTCGGCGATCCACTCGGACGGGACGAATTACTGCAGGAGTATGGGTTCACCTTCGCCAACAGCGGGGGACGGCAGCGGAGCGTTGATGAGGCGCTTTCAATGGAACCCCTCCAGAACCTTGTTCAGTTGGCCGCAAAGCTCTGCGGCGTCCCCTACGGCGTGATCAACGTTGTCACTTCCGATGAGCAACAGCAGGTGGCCGCCGTCGGCTTTGAGGCCGCCGTCTGCGCCCGGGAGGACTCCATGTGCGCACAAGTCTTCCTCTCGGGGAAGACAACGGTTGTCCCGGACGCATCCCTGGACCCCCGTCTCGCATCGAATCCGTTTGTGACAGGGGAAATCGCCGCCGTCCGGTTCTATGCTTCGGTTCCGCTCGAGACGTCGTCGGGGTTCGTGCTGGGGTCCCTGTGCGTCTTTTCCAATTCAGCGGGCACACCCGAAAAGGACCAGCTGGACATGCTGGAGATCCTGGCCCGCCAGGCAGTGCAGCTGCTCGAGCTCCAGCGGCGCACGCTGCAGCTGAACAGTGCCCTCGACGAGGTGCGTGAAAGCAATGCGAAGCTGGCGGAGTTTGCCGGACGCGTCAGCCATGACCTGCGCGGACCACTCACCACCATGCTGGGCTACGTGGAGTTGGCAGACGATGAAGTGGACGGGGACCACCCGGCGGCCGAGTACCTGCAGATCATCGGCGCCAGTGGCCACCGCATGCTGGCCATGCTCGAGGACGTCCTGACCTACTCACGGATGGGCGGAGTCCTCCAGCGGCAGCGCGTATCCCTCCAGGAAGTGGCGGCCGAGGTGGCGAGGGATTTGGGCCTGTCCTTCGGGCCCGGAGCCGTCCTGGACAGCGAGGAGATGAAGCTCCACGTGGACCCGGGGCAGTTGCGAACCCTGCTGCAGAACCTGGTGGCCAATGCCATGAACTACCGGAGCCCGGACCGGGACCTCAACGTGCGGATCAGCGGCATTTCGAATTACCACGGCATCACTGTGCTGGTGGCGGACAACGGCAAGGGCATTGCGCCGGCGGACCGGCAGCGCGTGCTGGAACCACTGGTCCGGCTGCACCGGCAGAGGGACGGGCACGGTTCCGGCCTTGGGCTGGCCATCTGCCGCCGCATTGCCGAGGCGCACGGCGGCGAATTGAGCCTGAAAGAGTCACCCGGCGGCGGGAGCACAGCGGTCATCAGCTTCCCGGCTGACCAATAAGAAGCGCCAAACAGCTCCGGGCCGGCTGCGGAATGCAGCCGGCCCGGAGACTGGGTTATTCCGGCTAGTTCAGATCGAAGCGATCCAGTTCCATGACCTTTGCCCAGGCGGCCACGAAGTCGTTCACGAACTTCTCCTTGGCGTCATCGCTGGCGTAGACCTCGGCCAGTGCCCGCAGCTGGGAGTTGGAGCCGAAGACCAGGTCCACCGGAGTAGCCGTCCACTTGAGTTCGCCGGTTGTGACGTCGGTGATCTCGTACGAGTTCTCCTCGGACTCGGAGGCCTTCCATTTGGTGCCGGGCGAGAGCAGGTTGACGAAGAAGTCGTTCGTCAGGACCTGCGGCTTGTCCGTCAGTACACCGTGGCTGGAGCCGCCCACATTGGTGCCGAGGGCACGCATGCCGCCCACCAGTGCCGTCATCTCCGGGGCGGAAAGGTCCAGCATGTACGCCTTGTCCAGCAGGAGGGTCTCCGGCTGGACCTTCGCACCGGGGCGCAGGTAGTTGCGGAAGCCGTCGGCCCGCGGTTCCAGGTACTGGAAGGATTCGACGTCGGTCTGCTCCTGCGTGGCATCCGTGCGGCCCGGACGGAACGGCACCGTGACGGGGAACCCGGCGTCGGCTGCTGCCTTTTCCACCGCGGCGGCACCTCCCAGGACGATCAGGTCCGCGAGCGAGACCTTCTTGCCGCCGGACTGTGCCGAGTTGAACTCCTCCTGCACGCGCTCAAGGACGGGAAGCACGGTATCGAGCTGCTCCGGTTCGTGGGCTTCCCAGCCGCGCTGCGGCTCCAGCCGGATCCGGGCGCCGTTGGCCCCACCGCGCCGGTCCGTCTTGCGGTACGTTGCAGCCGACGCCCAGGCCGTGCCCGCCAGTTGCGGGATGGTCAGGCCGGAGTCGAGGAGCTTGGCCTTGAGTTGGGCGATGTCCTGCTCGCCGATCAGTTCATGGTCGACGGCGGGAACAGGATCCTGCCACAGCTGAGCCTCCGGAACCCAGGGCCCCAGCATGTGCGGGCCCACCGGTCCCATGTCGCGGTGCAGCAGCTTGTACCAGGCCTTGGCGAAGGCCAGGGCGAACTGGTCCGGGTTCTCCAGGAAACGCCGGCCGATCTTCTCGTACTCCGGGTCGAAGCGCAGCGACAGGTCCGTGGTCAGCATGGTGGGCCGGTGCTTCTTGTTGGGGTCGTGCGCGTCCGGGATGATCTCGGGAGCGTCCTTGGCAACCCACTGGTGGGCGCCGCCGGGGCTCTTGACCAGTTCCCATTCGTATTCGAAGAGGATTTCCAGGAAGCGGTTGCTCCACTGCGTGGGCTTGTCCGTCCACGTGACCTCCAGGCCGGAGGTGATGGTGTCGCCGCCCTTGCCGCTGCCGTAGGTGCTGAGCCAGCCCAGGCCCTGCGTCTCGAGGTCTGCACCCTCCGGTTCGGGGCCCACGTGTGCGTCTGCGGGACCGGCACCGTGGGTCTTGCCGAACGTGTGGCCGCCGGCGATCAGCGCGAAGGTCTCTTCGTCGTTCATCGCCATGCGCTTGAACGTCTCACGGATGAACGCGGCAGCAGCCACGGGATCCGGGTTGCCCATGGGGCCTTCGGGGTTGACATAGATGAGGCCCATTTCGGTGGAACCGACGTTGTCCGCCATGGTGCCTTCACCGGTGTACCGCTCATCTCCGAGCCAGGCGTCCTCCGGGCCCCAGAAGATCTGTTCAGGCTCCCAGACGTCCTCGCGGCCAAAGGCGAAGCCGAAGGTCTTGAAGCCCATGGATTCGAGGGCTACGTTGCCGGCGAGGACCAGGAGGTCGGCCCAGGAGAGCTTCTGGCCGTACTTCTGCTTGACGGGCCACAGCAGACGGCGGGCCTTGTCCAGGTTGGCGTTGTCCGGCCAGCTGTTCAGCGGGGCGAACCGCTGGCTGCCGTCGCCAGCTCCGCCGCGGCCGTCGTGGACGCGGTAGGTTCCGGCAGCGTGCCAGCTCAGGCGGATCATCAGTCCGCCGTAGTGGCCGAAGTCCGCCGGCCACCAGTCCTGGGAAGTGGTCAGGACCTGGCTGATGTCCTGCTTGAGGGCTTCGACGTCGAGCTTCTGGAATTCCTCGCGGTAGCTGAAGGACGGGCCAAGCGGGTTGCTCGCCTGGCCGTGCGTGTGCAGCACGGAGAGGTCCAGCTGGTTGGGCCACCAGTCCTGGTTGGTCCGTGGCCGGTGTCCCTTGGGGGTCGGCGAATCGATCGCCGGGTTTTCGCTTTCACTGCCCTGGGCGGTGGCACTGCCATGGGCCACCGGGCACCCGCCCTCAACCTTCTGGTCCAGGCCCTGTGCGCTCCCGGGAGTGGGGACCGGGGGATGGTCTTGGGGATCGGTCATGTGCTTATTCCTTCCGTTGGGCCGAGGCCGCGGTTGGACTCGGGCAGCCGGTGCAACCCTCCTATTTGAACATGGACAGGTGACAGCAGAAGACCCTCCTACGCCATGGGTGAAACCCGGCCTGTCATTGCCCCGTCCCTCGCAATTTGTCCGGCACCTCCTGTCCGCCACTTGCCGGCGCTGGAATATCTGACTGACGCTCCGACTTGTTGCCAGAGGGTCCAGGGTGGCCCACTGTCCCGGCGTAACGCAGCGCGCGGGCCTCCGCCCACGCGTGAGGCCGCGCTGAGGCGCGGATGCAACCAAGCACCTACCAAGAGGAGCACTATGACCACCGGATCAGGAACAGCATCAGGAACAGCAGCGGGCAACGGACGGACAGCGCTGGTGGTAGGGGCCACCGGCATCGCAGGGTCCGCCCTGGTGGATACCCTGGTGGGCGAAGGCTGGGCAGTCCTTGCCTTGTCCCGCCGGCCCGGTCCCGGACGCCCCGGCGTCAGGTGGCTCTCCGCGGACCTGACCTCGGCTGGATCCCTTGCCGCTGTGCTGGGTCCGGAGAACCCCTCGCATGTCTTCTTCACCGCATGGTCGCGCCGTGCTACCGAGGAAGAGAACATCGCCGTCAACGCGGGCATGGTTCGTGATCTCCTCTCAGCACTGCAGGGCAAGGACGTGGCCCACGTTGCCCTGATGACCGGACTCAAGCATTACCTGGGACCGTTCGAGGCATACGCCGCCGGAGAAATGCCGGACACCCCCTTCCATGAGGAGGAACCGCGCCTTCCAGTGCCGAACTTCTATTACGCCCAGGAGGACGAGCTCTGGGCGGCCGCGGCCCGGCAGGGGTTCACCTGGTCCGTGCACCGCGCCCACACCGTCATTGGGCATGCGGTGGGCAACGCCATGAACATGGGACTCACGCTCGCCGCGCAAGCCACCCTGTGCCGGGACAGCGGGCAGCCGTTCGTCTTCCCGGGGTCGGAAACGCAGTGGAACGGGCTCACGGACATGACGGATGCCGGACTGCTTGCCGAGCACATGCTCTGGGCTTCAACCACCCCCGGGGCTGCTGACGAGGCCTTCAACATCGTCAACGGCGACGTGTTCCGCTGGCGCTGGATGTGGCCGAAACTCGCAGCCTACTTCGGCGTGGAGTGGGAGGGATACCAGGGGGAGCCCCGTCCCCTCGAGCACTCCATGGCGGGCAGGGAAGACCAGTGGCGGCGGATCGCCGCGGAACACAACCTCAGCGAACCGGACCTGGGCCGGGTGGCGAGCTGGTGGCATACGGACGGCGACCTGGGCCGCGGCATCGAGGTGGTGACGGACATGGGGAAGAGCCGGGATGCCGGCTTTACGGGATACCGGCGGACGCTGGATGCATTTACCTCGCTGTTTGACCGTTACCGTGCCGACCGCCTGGTTCCCTGATCACACGGTCACGGCCGGCGAACAACCCGGTCAGTGCCAGGATAGCCATGGCACCGGCGGTGCCGAGCAGCGGAAGCGTCCAGTCCCCGCTGGCATCCCGGAGTGCACCGAAGGCCACCGGGCCCACCGCGGCCAGCCCGTAGCCCACGGACTGTGCCATGCCGGATAAGGATGCTGCCTGCGGGTGGTTCACGGTCCGGAGGCTGAACAGCGACAGGGCAATGACAATGAGGCTTCCGCAACCGACGGCGCCCAGCAGGACCCACAGGAGGATGAGGTCCGGCGCGAGTGCAAGGCCCAGGAAGGTTACGAACACCAACGCCCCGCTGGCGAAGGACACCAGCCGTTGGTCCGGTCCCCGGTGCAGGACCGCGCCCGCCCCCAGGCTGGCGAACACGCTGATCAGCAGGAAAACGGACAAGTGCACGCCGGCAGTGGTGGCGGGGATCCCGCGGCTTTGCTCAATGGTGGGCAGCCAGGCCATCAGGACGTAGAAGGCGATCGACTGCAGCCCCATGAACGCCGTCACCTGCCAGCCCAGGGCCGAGCCCCAGGGCGACCGGTGTGCCGGTTCCTGCTTTGCGGCGTGCACGGCGCTTGTCCCGTGGCGGCGCAGCCAAGGCAGCAGCACGGCCATGGCGACGAGGGCCAGCCCCACCCAGGCGCCGAGGGCGAGCCGCCATCCTGCCGGCGAGGTTTGGGCCACGGGAACGACGACGGCGGCCCCCACCGCTGCGAACGCGGCCTGGGCCGCGGTATAGCTGCCGGTGACCTGGCTGACCCGCAACGGAAAGTCCCGCTTGACGAGGGAAGGGACCAGGACGTTGAGGAACGCTATGGCCACGCCGATCAATACCGTCCCGGCCCAGATGAATCCAGGCACGGGCAGGGAGCGAAGCACGATGCCGGAGGCGAGGATCAGCAATGACGTCCAGAGTGCCCGGTCCAGGCCCAGCCGGGCCGCGAAGCCGGGCGCCAGGGGCGAAAAGACCGCGAAAGCGATGAGCGGGAGGCCGGTGAGGAATCCCGCTGCGGCACTGGACAACCCCAGGTCGCTGCTGATGTTGACCAGGACCGGTCCGACGCTGACAAAGGACACCCGAAGGTTGACTGCGATGAGCAGGACGCCGATAAAGGCGATTCCGAACCTGGCAGTGTGCTGGGAGGGGTTCCGTGTGCCGGCAAACATCGTTGTTTCTTCCATCCTTCGGTGGGGTGGCGCGTTCTTGACGCCCATCCAATTCTCTCACACTCATGTACCCAACGGCTCCGCTGGATCCCCGGCGCGTCCCCCGAATACGCCGAGGGAGAACCTGCCGTTTTTCCCAGCCATCTGTAAGGATCATCGACTCTTCCCGGACGTACACTGACCTTCGCACCACGTTTGTGGACATTCCGTCAGATGAGGGCTTTTGCGCATGCTCTGGAAGTTGCTCGTTGAATACCTCCGGCCGCACCGGCCGCTGCTGGTCGCCGTCGTGGTTTTCCAGCTGGCACAGTCCATCGCGTCGCTGTACCTGCCCACGCTGAACGCGGACATCATTGACCAGGGCGTGGCCCGGGGCGATACCGGCTACATCATGTCCACCGGCAGCATCATGCTGCTCATCACCCTGGCGCAGATCGCGTGCGCCGTGGTGGCGGTGTACTTCGGCGCCAAGGCCGCGATGGGGCTGGGCCGGGACCTGCGGGGGGCCATCTTCGAGCGGGTGGGGCAGTTCTCCGAGCAGGAGGTCACCCGCTTCGGCGCCCCCAGCCTGATCACCCGCTCCACCAATGACGTCCAGCAGGTCCAGCAGTTGGTGCTCATGTCCGCCACGCTCATGGTGGCAGCGCCCATGCTCAGCATCGGCGGGGTGATCATGGCCATCCGGCAGGACGCCCAACTGTCCTGGCTCATTGCCGTGTGCGTCCCGGTGCTGCTGATCGCCGTCGGCCTGATTGTCACGCGGATGGTGCCGCTGTTCCGCAAGATGCAGGCCCGGATCGACACCGTCAACCGGGTGCTCCGCGAGCAGCTCACCGGCATCCGGGTGGTGCGGGCGTTCGTCCGGGAAGACATGGAGACGGAACGGTTCGCGGGCGCCAACACCGACGTCACCGATGTTGCCCTCCGCGCCGGCCGGCTGATGGCCCTCATGTTCCCCACGGTCATGCTGGTCCTGAACGTCTCCAGCGTGGCGGTGATCTGGTTCGGGGCGTTCCGGATCGAGGACGGGTCCATGCAGGTGGGAACCCTGATCGCGTTCCTCAGCTACCTGATGCAGATCCTGATGTCCGTCATGATGGCCACGTTCATGGCGGTGATGATTCCTCGGGCGTCGGTGTCCGCGGACCGGATCGGCGAGGTGCTGGGCACCCGTTCCAGCGTCCTGCCGCCGGAGCAGCCGGTCACCAGCGCGGTTCGCCGCGGTGAGCTGGAAATGCGCGACGTCGGATTCGCCTACCCGGGTGCCGACCAGCCCGTCCTGTCCGGGATCAGCTTCACCGCCCGCGCGGGGCAGACCACGGCGATCATCGGCAGCACCGGCTCGGGCAAGACCACCCTGGTGAACCTGATGCCGCGGCTCTTCGACGTCACCTCGGGGGCGGTGCTGATGGACGGCGTGGACATCCGCGACCTGGATCCGGACCTGCTCTGGGGGCACATCGGCCTGGTGCCGCAGCGGCCCTACCTGTTTTCCGGCACTGTTCGCAGCAACCTGCTGTACGGCAACCCGGATGCCACCGAGGAGGAGCTGTGGACCGCGCTGGAAATCGCCCAGGCCCGGGACTTTGTGGAGCAGATGGAGGAAGGGCTGGATGCGCCCATCTCCCAGGGCGGCACCAATGTCTCCGGCGGGCAGCGGCAGCGGCTGGCCATTGCCCGGGCTTTGGTGAAGCGGCCCGAACTCTACATTTTTGACGATTCGTTCTCCTCCCTGGACACCGGCACTGATGCGCGGCTGCGCCAGGCACTCAAGCGGAACATCGCCGGTGCCACCATGGTGATCATCGCCCAGCGCGTGTCCAGCATTGTCGACGCGGATGAGATCCTGGTGCTCGACGACGGCAGGATCGTGGCGCAGGGCACGCACCACGAGTTGCTGGAGACATCAGAGACGTACCGTGAGATTGTGTCGTCCCAGCTGGCAGCGGAGGAGACGGTATGAGCCACGGGCCCACTCCCGCACGCGGCACCAAAGGTGCGCCCGCCTCCGGAAGCGGCCAGGCCGACGTCGTACGCATTCCCAGGCCGCGCGGCGGCCCCGGGCACGGCGGACCGTTCGCCGGGATGAATGTCCCGGCGGAGAAGGCAATGAACTTCAGTGGCTCTGCCAAGCGCCTGCTGGGCACGCTGCGGCCGGAGCGGTTCTGGCTGATGCTGGTGCTGGCCATGGCTGTGGCGGGCGTGGTGCTGCAGGTGATTGGGCCGCGGCTGCTGGGCGAGGGCACCAACCTGATTTTTTCCGGTGTGGTGTCCAAGCAGCTGCCGCCGGGGATGACGCAGGCGCAGTTGATTGCGATGCTGCGGGCGTCGGGGGAGAACCAGAAGGCGGACATGCTCAGCGCCATGACGCTGACGCCGGGCGCGGGGATCGACTTCGGCGCGCTGGCCAGTGTGCTGACGTGGGCGCTGGTGCTGTACGTGCTGGGCTCGGCCTTCATGTGGGGGCAGGCGTATGTGCTGAACGGCGTGGTGCAGCGGACTGTGTACGGGCTGCGCGAACAGATTGAGGCGAAGATCAACCGGCTGCCGCTGCGGTATTTCGATTCGATCCAGCGCGGCGAGCTGCTCAGCCGCGTGACCAACGATGTGGACAATATTTCGCAGAGCCTGCAGCAGTCCATCAGCCAGGCGGTGACGTCCGTCCTGACGGTGCTGGGTGTGCTGGTGATGATGTTCATTCTTTCGCCCACACTGGCGCTGATCGCTTTGGTGACCATTCCGCTGACGCTGGGGATCACCACGCTGATCGCCAAGCGCTCGCAGAAGCTGTTCGTGCAGCAGTGGAAGAACACCGGCGAGCTGAACGGGCAGATCGAGGAGACCTACACCGGGCATGCACTGGTGAAAGTGTTCGGCCGGCAGCGCGAGGTGGGGGAGCGGTTCCGGCAAAAGAACGCAGAGCTGTATGAGGCGAGCTTTGGGGCGCAGTTCATTTCCGGGCTGATCATGCCGGCCATGACGTTCATCGGGAACCTGGTGTACGTGGGCATCGCGGTGGTGGGTGGCCTGCAGGTGGCGTCCGGGGCGATGCAGCTGGGCGATGTGCAGGCGTTCATCCAGTATTCGCGGCAGTTCACCCAGCCGCTGGCGCAGCTGGGGTCCATGGCGAACCTGCTGCAGTCCGGGGTGGCCTCTGCCGAGCGGGTGTTCGAGCTGTTGGACACGGAGGAGCAGTCGCCGGATCCTGTTGGGGCTTCGCTGCAGAGCCCTGACGGTGCTGCCCGGGGGCGGCTGGTGTTTGAGGATGTGTCCTTCTCGTATTCGCCGGACAAGCCGCTGATTAGCGGGCTGTCTTTGGTGGCCGAGCCGGGGCAGACTGTGGCGATTGTGGGGCCAACGGGTGCGGGCAAGACCACCTTGGTGAACCTGATGATGCGGTTCTACGAGCTGGACGGCGGGCGGATCACTCTGGATGGTGTGGACATCACCACCATGAGCCGGCACGACCTGCGCTCGCGGATGGGGATGGTGCTGCAGGATACGTGGCTGTTCGGCGGGACCATCCGCGACAACATTGCGTACGGGCGCCCTGCTGCTTCCTCTTCAGACGTGTTGGAAGCTGCCCGGGCGACCTATGTTGATCGCTTTGTGAAGTCCCTGCCCGAGGGATACGACACCGTGCTGGACGACGAAGGGTCCAACGTGTCCGCCGGCGAGAAACAGTTGCTGACGATTGCCCGGGCGTTCCTGGCGCAGCCGTCTGTCCTGATTCTCGATGAGGCGACATCTTCGGTGGATACCCGGACGGAGGTGCTGGTGCAGAAGGCCATGAGCGCGCTGCGGTCGGACCGGACGTCCTTTGTGATCGCGCACCGCCTCTCCACGATCCGCGACGCCGATCTCATCCTGGTGATGGAGGCTGGGCAGATCGTGGAGCAGGGGACGCACGCTTCACTGCTGGCTGCGGGCGGGGCCTACGCGCGGCTGTACGAGGCGCAGTTCGCGGCTCCTGTCGCGGAGGTCTAAAGAGCCCGTTAAGAGGTCCGGGTCAGTGCGGGCAGTCAAGGTTGATTCTGTGGAACTGGTACGCGCCGTTCGCGTAGTGAATGTCGGCCAAGTAAGTGCAGTTGGCTGCTGAAAAGTCTACGTGGGTGCTTCTTTCCTGCAATTCGCCTCCTCGTGTCATGGAATGGTCCCTGTAAGTATTTGCATACCAATCGGTGGTGCCGTCCGGGTGTGAGGTCGTGGAGTAGACACGGCCAATGTCCACGCTGTTTTCAACTCCGCTTGGAGTGGTCACGGCCTTGACAACGCTATGGGTTTTTGAGCATTGGGTCCCATCTGATGTGGTCTGGCAGCCTGATTCGTTTACCACCTGCGCGCCCCCGCCGGAGGCACCTCCGCTGGCTGCCATGACCGGTGTTGCGATTAACGCAAGGGCTCCAGTGATACCAAGGGCAGCGGCCGCGCGGAGGAGGGTCCTAGCCGAAATCATCATTGCTTCCTGCTTTCAATTCGGAATTCTGAGGTGGCCAGAGTCCTGGACCATCTGCCGAAATTTACTTTGAGCAGCAAAGTTGCTGGTAGAGCCGAAAGACTCATCCCGGGCGCTTGGGGCGGGATTCATTGCCGATGGTGCGAATTCATATTTGAAGGTCCGCTTCAGTGCAATCATTTACGGGGTGTCTCAGGAGCGACTGGCCTGAACCCCAAAATCCCGGTATCTCTCACCCACCACTAATGGCAAGGGCCTTGGCAGCCTCGCCGCGGTCACAGGTAGTTCTTGACGGTCGCTCGAAGTGCTTCGGTGTGCTCATAGATTTCCTCGAGGGAATTAATGGGGACCCGGGTTTCTTCTTTGCTGTCATTGAAGATGCCGATGTACTTCTGGGTCCGGTTGAAGTGAAGACGGGCTATGGGCTTCCGGTTGTTATCGTCCAGAAGAACCGCAAAGTAGGACTTCGCGTCCCGCTGAGCGACCCGAACTGGCTTCACCTCGCTGCAGACAATAGCGCGTACGATCTGGTAGCCCTCAATCTCCTCAAGAGTCGTCTCCAAACCATCAGCCTCGGCGAGGTCCGCCTCTGCAACCGGAGCGCTCGTGACAGCAGCAGGTACTGCCGCTTCATCAGTCTGCGGGAATCCGGGGTTTCCAAGGGCTTTTTTCAGCCGTTCGTTGACCTGGTCATTGAGGAATTGTTTGGTGGCTTTTCCAACCAACGTGGTGAACTGCTCTCGGACCCTTTGTGTATAGGGTCCCGAGTAGACCCGTGCCGTCAGGAACTTTACCCATTCATCCTCTGGATCCTTGAACTGTGCGGCGGAGTTCGTTTCAGTTCGCCAATGTATTTCAATTCGCCGGCTGCGCTGATGATTGAGTCCAGGTCGAAGACGTCTTTTGAGAGTTTCTGGAGCTCGGGAATCAGGGACTGGTCGATGTCGTTCAAATCGAGCACGAGGAAGGGCTTCGCATCCATGCGGTTGGATGCATCCAAGTCAGTGAAGAACTGATAGACCTCGCCGTTGGTCAAGATAACTATACGAGCGTTGGTAACCGCGAAGTACCGGAAGAGCTGCGAGGCATGCTCGATCTTCACGGGTTCGGTCGACTTCTTGCACTCGATCAGAATTTGGACTTCGCCGTCCTTGACGATTGCATAGTCAATCTTCTCGCCCTTCTTGAGCCCAACATCAGCGATGAATTCAGGGACGACCTCCAAGGGCGACATTTACGCGCATTGGTCGCTCGGAACCGTCATGTGCACCCGCCAGCCCGCCGCGACCAACCGGGGATTTGAACGTCCGGCCTCTTCAACCAAAGCGGACGACGGCGGGTGCCCACCCGCCGTCGTCCGCTCGCCGCCACGCAGGGCATTGCTCCCGCCGTCGCCCGCTTTTGTGGACTTAGAACGCGTCTGCCTCCGCATTGAGGTCCCGGCCCTTGGTCTCCGGCGCGAAGAACCCGGCCGCAAGGCCGATCGCCGCGTAGGCCATGAGGATTCCGGCAACTGGGATCCAGCCCGGCCCGGTCATAGCAACGACGCTGGCTGCAATGATGGGGCCGAGACCGCCGGACAGGACCGCGCCGATTTCCTTGACCGTCGTCATAAAGGAGAAGCGGCGTTTGGAGCCGAACATCTCCACCAGCCAAGTGGACTCCACGCCATACAGGTTCGGCAGCGGACCGCCTACATAGACAACGAAGACCAGGGCCACCAATACGGGGTTCCGTGTTTCGATCATCAGCATCGCGGGAATGGTGAAGGCGAACTGGAACCCGGAGAGCCAGAGCCAAACTTTGCGTCGGCCGAACCGGTCAGTGAGCTTACCGGTCAGCAGGACCGTGAGCACGCCCAAAACGGAGCCGAGCGTCACGCCCGTAGTGACCAGATTGGGATCCATCTTCACCACAGACACCGTCCATCCGATAAGGAATCCCTTGACGAGGTACACGGAGCCGTTTTCGCCGAGTTTGATGCCCAGTGAGACGAGGAAGGCCTTCTTGGAATCGGCAACGTCACGCCAGACGCTTTGTTGCTTGGCCTCCAGGCGCGCCGCTGCCCGCCGCGCCTTCACCGCCTCGAAGACCGGTGATTCGCTCACACTGCGCCGCAAATACAGGGCCACAAGGGTGGTACCGACGCTCAGTAGGAAGGGAAGACGCCACCCCCAGGCGAGGAACTCGTCTTTGGGCATTTGCGAGAGCAGCAGCCACAGTCCGCTGGCCAACAGCACACCCGTTGCCGTTCCCAGTGCCACCACGGCGCCGTAAAAGCCGCGCTTATTCGACGGGGCGGATTCCACCAGCAGCAGCGAGGCCCCGGACAGCTCGGCGCCGGCGCCGAAGCCCTGGATAAGCCGCAGGAGCACCAGGAGGATGGGGGCCATGACCCCGATCTGGGCAAACGTGGGCAAAAGACCCATTCCCAGAGTGGCGATCCCCATCATTCCCACGGTTATGACCAGGACGGATTTCCGCCCGTATTTATCCCCAAGGTAGCCGAAATAGACCCCGCCAAGGGGCCGGACGAGGAATCCGGAACCAAACGCGGCAAAGCTGGCGAGCAATGCCATGGCCGGGTCTGTGTTGGGGAAGAACAGCGGCCCGAAAACGAGCGCCGCCGCCAGGGTATAAAGCGTGAAGTCCATGTATTCCAAAGCGGAACCAAGGAAGGACGACACGGAGGTGCGGCGCAGTTCAGCAGGCGACACCTTCAGTTCCGACGCCGGCCCCTGGAGGTCAGCGTCGACGTATTTCAGGTTTGAGTTTTCTGTGCTCATGGGGTTTCTCCCTCGGAAAGAGCCTGCAGGCAGGCTCGGCCGTAACGTCGTTGTTCGGATGGTGGTGCAAGGTCTTCAGGAGCAGCTCAGCTCGGGAGCAGGGAGACAGTCTCCGCTATGCAGGCAGGCTTTTGCGAGCCTTCCAGTTCGATCAGGTGATGGAACTGCAGCTGCCGCCCATTGGCTGTCTCGCTCACCGAGGCCAGTGTCAGCCGGTCCCTGATGCGCGAGTTGACCCTGGCGGGCGCAGGGAACCGGACCTTGTTCAGCCCATAGTTGATGATCATTGCGGCCCCGTCGACCCGGTACACCTGACCGGCCAGGTATGGCAGCAGCGACAAGCTGAGGTATCCATGGGCAACCGTGGCACCGAAGGGTCCGCCTGCTGCCCGCTCCGGGTCCGTGTGTATCCACTGTTGGTCCAGGGTAGCGTCGGCGAACGCCTGGATCTGGGATTGGTCCAGGGTATGCCACCCGCTCACCCCGATTTCCTGACCAACCATGCTGGCCAGCTCGGCAGCGTCCTTGAACAGTTTCATTTAAACCCTCTCCAGCAGCATGGCGACGCCTTGGCCCAGGCCCACGCACATGGTGGCCAGGCCGCGGTCGGCGTTTTCGCGTTCCATCCGGCCCAGCAGCGTGACGACGATCCGTGCTCCGGAGGAGCCCAGGGGGTGGCCCAAAGCAATCGCACCGCCGTCGTTGTTGACGGTTCCCGCATCCATTCCGAGCAGCCGCATGCAGGCCAGCGCCTGCGCAGCGAACGCCTCGTTGAGTTCGACGGCCCCCACGCCGTCCAGGTCCCAGTTGGCCTTGGCCAGTGCCTTTTGTGTAGCAGGCACCGGGCCGATGCCCATTACCTGCGGCGCTACACCGGCCGCCTGGCTGGCGACGATGCGGGCCCGTGGGGTGAGCCCGTAGCGTTCCACGGCTTCGCCGCTGGCCACCACTACGGCAGATGCGCCGTCGTTAAGGGAACTGGAATTGCCGGCGGTGACCACCCCTCCGGGCGCCACGATCGGCCGGAGGGCGGCCAAAGCGTCGGCGGTTGAGCCGCGCCTGGGTCCCTCATCTGTGTCCACCAGCGAGACTTCCCCCCGTCTGTCTTTGACCGGAACCGGGACTATCTCATCACTGAAGCGGCCGGCGTCGATCGCCGCCACAGCCAGATGGTGCGAGCGCAGTGCAAAGCTGTCCGCGTCGGCACGGGAGATGTTTTCCCGCTTGGCTACCTCTTCTGCCGTCTCCGGCATGGAAAACAGCGCCCCCGGCTCCATCCGCGGGTTGACGAACCGCGCACCGATTGAGGTGTCCGCGAGTTCACCCGGTTTGGCGTATGGCTTGTCCGGCTTGGCCATCACCCAGGGCGCGCGGGTCATCGACTCCACACCGCCCGCGACCACAAGGTCGGCGTCACCGTTGCGTATCGACTGCGCCGCCATGCTGATGGCGGTTAGGCCGGAGGCGCAAAGCCGGTTGACCGTCACCGCCGGAATGGCGTGCGGGAACCCGGCCAGCAGCGAGGCCATCCGGGCAACGTTACGGTTGTCCTCCCCGGCCTGGTTCACACAGCCCAGGATCACCTCGTCGATGGTGGCAGGATCGACACCGACCCGGTCCACTGCGGCCTCCAGCACCAGCGCGGCCAAGTCGTCGGGGCGGGCGGTGGCCAGCACGCCGCCGTGTCGACCCACCGGGGTGCGGACGCCCCCGACGAGGAATGCCTCGGGCATCAGCGGGCTCCGCCATTGATGTAAAGGGTTTGTCCCGAGATGTAAGAGGAGTCGTCGCCGGCGAAGAACGCGACGGCCGCGGCTACTTCCTCGGGCTGGCCTACACGTCCCAACGGGGTGCGTTCCGCCACCGCCTGCTGGTGCTCGGCCGGGCTGGCGCCAACACGCTGGGCCGTTGCGGCGGTCATCGAAGTGGCGATGTAACCCGGTGCCACGGCATTGACCGTGATGTTGAACGGGCCGAGTTCGATGGCAAGCGTCGCCGTCAGGCCTTGGATGCCTGCCTTTGCGGCTGCGTAGTTGGCTTGCCCGCGGTTGCCCAGCGCGCTGCGGCTGCTGAGCGAGACGATCTTGCCGTACTTGGCCGGAACCATGTAGCGCTGGGCAGCGCGCGTGCAGAGGTAGGCACTCGTGAGATTGGTGGCCAGGACCGAATCCCAGTCCGGCCGCTCCATCTTGAAAAACATGTTGTCACGGGTGATGCCGGCATTGTTTACCAGGATGTCGAGGCGGCCGAACTCCCGGTGAATGTCACCGAATACGCCGTCCACGGCTGCCTCATCCGTGACATCGCAGCAGGCGGCAACGGCCTTTCCGCCGGCTGCCAAGACGTCCGGGTGGTCCGAGATCCGCTGCGCGGTGGCCTTGGCACCGCCCTCGTTGAGGTCAAGGACGACGACGGTGGCACCCCCGGTGGCGAGTTTCAGCGCGGTGGCCGCGCCTATTCCTTGCGCCCCGCCGGTGACCACGGCCACCCGGTTGGTGAAATTGCTCATGACTTTTCCTTTGCATGTGTGGATCTGTTGGTTTCGTGCCTGTGGAAGCCGGGGCAGCCCGGCGGGGCGCTAACTGAAGGCGGAGAGGCCGGTGATCTCCCGGCCAACGAGAAGTGACTGGATGGAGTCCGTGCCCTCGTAAGTGGAGACGACCTCCATGTCGGTCATGTGCCTGGCCACGTGGTTCTCCAGCAGCACACCGTTGCCGCCGAGCATGTCCCGCGCTTCGGAACAGATCCAGCGTGCTTTCCGGGCAGTCTGCATCTTGGCCAGCGAGGCCATGGGCCCGGTCATTCGGCCGTCCTCGGCGAGCACGGCCAGCCGGAAGCACATCAGCTGCATCGCCGTCAGTTCGGCGAGCATGTTGGCCAGCTTGTTCTGCACCAGCTGGAAACTGCCGATCGGTTTGCCGAACTGCTGCCGGGTCTTCGCGTAGTCCAAGGCGATCTCGTATGCGGCCATTGCATGGCCGTAGGACTCCCAGGACGCGCCGCTGCGCGTGGAGGTGAGCACACGGGTGACGTCCTTGAATGAGTGGCATTCCGTGAGCCGGTTGGCGGCCGGGACCCGCAGGTTTTCGAGGGTGATGTCCGGCTGGAGGATCGCCCGCTTGCCGATCTTGCCGGTGATGACTTCGGCGGAGTAGCCGTCCGGAAAGCTGCCGTCTTCGTTACGCTCCATCACGAAGGCCTTGACCTTGGCGTCCGCCTCGTCGCGGGCGAAGATGATGACGACGTCGGCCATGCTGGCGTTGCCGATCCAGCGCTTGCGTCCATTGATGATGTAGCTGTCCCCGTCCCGGCGCGCGCTGGTTTCGAGTGCCACCGAATCGGATCCGTGCTCGGGCTCGGTCAGGGCGAAGGCGCCGATCTTGGCCAGGGCAGCCATTTCAGGGAGCCAGCGTTGCTTTTGCTCCTCGCTGCCGAGCATGTTGATGGTTCCCATCGCCAGTCCTGACTGGACGCCGAGGAAAGTATTGACGGAACCATCGCCGCGGGAGATTTCCGCGGCAACAATCCCGGCGGCAAGCCGGCTTAGCGCAGGACATCCGTAACCCTGAATGGTTGTTCCGACAATTCCGAGCCCGGCAAGCTTGGGAACAAGTTCGAAAGGAAACTCGGCGCGTTCCCAGTAGCCATTGATGACGGGCAGCAGGTCTTTGTCCACGAAGGCGCGGACTTTGAGCCGGAGCGCCCGGTCCTCAGCGCTGAGGAAATCGTCCATGAGGTAAAAATCGGCGCCGTTCCCGGCGGTTTCCGGTGTCATCGAGTGAGCTCCAATGGTGTGTGATCGGGAACCTGCTTACGCTGCGGGTCCGTGTTTCCTTGTGAAGGCTGGAAAAGGGCGAGCCAGTGGCGCTCGTGTTTCGCCAAGTGCCGGGACTTGCCGGTGCCCGGATTGACTGAAACCAGCACGGTCCGGCCGTCTACGGCGACTGCCCCGCGCTGGCTACCCCTGAATTCCAGGCTGAATGAACTCGTGCCGATCCTGGTCACGGTCAGTTCAACCTCCAGGTCTTCGCCGTGGTGGACGGGCCGCCGATAGTTCACTTCGAGGCTGGCTACCACCGTGGGGGTCGCGTCACCTTGACGTATACCCGGCATTGAAGACCGCCATTTGATTCTTGACTCCTCCAGGAGCGTGACGACGGCGGCGTGGTTGACATGCCCGTTGAGGTCCTGGTCGGACCACCTTGGGGAGACGCGGGTCCGGTAGGTTTCAGGCATGGACCAGTGCTTTCCGGTGCAGCAGCCAGTCCCGCACCAGCCCGGAGCTTTCGTTCAATCCGGGCGGCGCAAGTGAATAGTCCACCGGCGTAAGGGAATATTCGACGGGGTGGCGCACGGTGGGTATCTTCCGTGGCCCTTCGCCCGCCATCACTACCGGGTTGAGCCCCAGCTGTTCGGCCAGCTCGACACCGCCGCGGACATCCTGGATGGGAGCGCAGGGCAGCCCTGCCGAGGAGAGCTCACGGAACCATTCGTCGGCTGATTGGGCGGCCAACTGGGCGTGGAGGATGCCCCGCAGTTCGTTGCGGTTGGCGTTGCGCTGCAGTGTCGTGGCGAATTTCGGATCCCGGGCGACTCCGGGAATCCCCAGAGCCCCGCAGAGCCGGACGAACTGGGCGTCATTTCCCGTCGCGATGATGATGGTGCCGTCCCCGGTCTGCATTGGGGCATATGGATACATGCTGGGGTGTTCGTTGCCCATCCTGGTGGGTACCACACCGCCCGTTACGTAGGCCGCAGACTGGTTCACCATGCCGGACAGGGCCGAGGTCAGCAGATTCAGCTCCACCAGCTGACCCTCGCCGGTCCGGTCCTTATGGTGCAGCGCCCCCAGGATGCCGATGGCAGCGTGCAGGCCTGTGATGACATCGAACAGGGCGACGCCTGCCCGGTACGGTTGGGTGTCCTGGTCCCCGGTCAGGCTCATCATTCCCGAGGCAGCCTGCACCAACAGGTCATATCCCGGAATATGTGCGCCGGCTCCGGTGCCGAATCCAGTAATGGAAGCGTAGATAATGTCCGGGTTCAATTCGGCCGCAGCGGCATAATCCAAGCCCAGCCGCGCCATGTTGCCGGGCTTGAAATTCTCGATCATGACGTCGGCGGTGCTGATCAGTGAACGCGCTACGTCGAGGTCCTCCGGATCCTTCAGGTCCAGGGCAATGGAGTGTTTGTTGCGGTTAACCGCGAGGAAGAATGTGGCCTCGCCATCCCGGACCGGGGGCATATACGTACGGGTGTCGTCTCCTTCTGGTCCCTCCACCTTGATCACTGTGGCGCCCATGTCAGCTAGGAGCATGGTGGCGTACGGGCCAGCCAGCACTCTGCTGAAATCTGCGACCACAACGCCTGCGAGGGGCCCTGCGCTTGCCCGGCCCAAGGCATCAAAGTCATGCTTATCGTCGCCTCCAGCGGAATGGTCCTGGCTTCTGGAGACCGATTCGTCGATCGGGTGTGTCATCTAAATCCTCCGCAATGTGGTCTGCATCACTAACCCTTGCAAGTGGACTGATTCACGTCCAATACGTATTTGGTGCTGGACTGATACCTGGCTGTCACTAATGTGGGCGAACTCATTTGGGTATCTTGGGCGTATGGACAATGACGTTTACCTGGGCAGGAGCTGAGCGCGGGAGTGGAAATACATCAGATCCGGGCCTTCCTCGCCGTGGCCGAGGAACTACATTTCGGCAGGGCGGCGCGTCGGCTCCATATGGCCCAGCCGCCATTGAGCCGATCCATCCAGCGGCTTGAGCATGAACTGAAGGCGCCCCTGTTTATCCGCAGCACGCGGACTGTGCAGTTGACTGCCGAGGGCCAGGCGCTTGTCGGCCCGGCTCGCGACATACTCGAAGGTTGCCGGCGGGGCCGCCTGGCGGTCGCTTCGGTGGGCCGGGGCGAAACCGGGCGGGTTCGGGTCGCCTTTGCCGGGGTCTCCTCGCATGTGATGGTCGGCAGGCTCGCCAAGCGTGTCCGGGAAGTACACCCCGGAATCGACTTTGAGCTGTCCAGCTCCAACTTCGCGCTACCGGCCATGGACAAGGTGATGAGCGGGGCCATGGAAGTGGGCCTGGGCCGTTGGAATTTCATTCCCGCTGTCCTCGACTCGCGGATCGTGGCCAACGAACGGCTCGTGGTGGCCCTGTATGAAAGCCACCCCTTGAGCGGACAGGCTTCGCTCTGCATGGCAGACCTTGCGGAGCAGCCTTTCGTTACGTTGCCGGAGCATCCGGGCGCGATCCTCCACGACCACCTTCGGAGGCTTTCCAGTGCCGCGGGGTATGTCGTGGAAATCGCCCAAGTGGCGCCGGATTCGCAGACGCTGATGGCGCTCGTGGCAGCCGAAATCGGTGTAGCCCTGACAGTGTCCTCCGTGCCCGAGAACTTCAGCCACCCGGGTGTCGTGTTTCTTCCCCTCGACGACCCGGCTGACGTCATCCAGCTGCGGCTGGTCTGGCGGAAGGACAATGCCAGCCCCGCGCTGCGCGAGGTACTCCGGCTCTCGGAAGAGGTCCTTCCGTCACCGGACTGAGCTGTCTATTTATGCCGATGGGGCATAAGCGGAATCCTTATTAGGTATTGGATCTGACGGCAATCGGACTGGCACAGTGGTTCAGGTCACCGGGTGGTGCAAATCACGCCCGCACGGACATCGACCCGCCCCTTGACCCGCCAGGAGAACCACCGTGACCGTAACCGCACCCGCACCCGCCCTGGTCTTCGACGACGTGCTCAACCTCGACAGCCTCCTGACGCCCAGGGAACTGGAGCTGCGCAGCACGGTCCGTGACTTTGTGGATGAACGGATCCGGCCCAACATTGCCGGCTGGTACGAGGATGCCCGTTTCCCGCTCGAGATTGTTCCCGAGCTTGGGAAGTTGGGGGTCCTCGGGATGCACCTGAAGGGCTACGGATGCCCAGGCCGCAGCGCCGTCGAGTACGGAATCGCCGCCATGGAGCTGGAAGCCGGCGACTCAGGGCTTCGGACCTTCGTTAGCGTCCAGGGCTCCCTGGCCATGAGTGCCATCCACAAGTGGGGGTCCGAGGAGCAACGGAACGAGCACCTGCCGGCGATGGCGCGGGGTGAGAAGATCGGCTGCTTCGGGCTTACCGAGCCGACGGCAGGCTCCGACCCATCCAGCATGGCGACTTTTGCCGCACCCGACGGGGACGGCGGCTGGGTCATCAACGGGGCGAAACGTTGGATCGGCCTTGCCTCAGTGGCCCAGATTGCGGTCATCTGGGCGAACACCGCCGAGGGCATCCGCGGGTTCATCGTCCCGACGGACACCCCAGGCTTCACCGCAACGCCCATCGACTCGAAGCTTTCCATGCGCGCCTCAATCCAATGTGACATCAGCCTCGATGAAGTACGGCTGCCGTCCACTGCACTCCTGCCCGGCGCCCGCGGGCTTAGCGGCCCGTTCTCGTGCCTTAATGAAGCCCGCTACGGGATCATCTGGGGCGCCATGGGCGCGGCCCGGGACTCCTACGAAGCAGCGCTCGCCTATGCCGGGGACCGGCTCCAGTTCGGCACGCCCCTGGCCGGGTACCAGCTCACGCAGGAAAAGCTGGTGAATATGCTGCTGGAAATTCAAAAGGGGACCTTGCTGGCACTTCATACCGGTCGGCTGAAGGACGCCGGGACGCTGGAGCCTGTGCAGATCTCCGTGGGCAAGCTGAACAACGTCCGCGAGGCCATCGCCATCTGCCGGGAAGCGCGCACCATCCTTGGCGGTAACGGCATCACCCTGGACTACTCGCCCCTGCGGCACGCGAACAACCTTGAATCAGTGCGCACGTATGAAGGTACTGATGAGGTCCACACCCTTATCCTGGGCCAGCGGATCACCGGCATCTCGGCGTTCCGCCAGGAGTAACGGTATGGCGCCGCCGGTGCCGACGTGTGCCACACCGTTCACACGTACTTTGGGCCCTCTCGACGGCGGGAACCGCCCGCCGTCGCCCGGTTCGCCGCAGGCCGCCCAACAGACCGCCTGCTACTAATTCAGTGCCAGTGCCGGAAGTCTGCGAGAACTCCGCTGCCCCCGTGGACAGCAGGAACGAAGATGCGATGGCCTCGGTCCGCAGAAGCGGCGGCCAATGGCCGATGCGGAGGGGTTGCGGCGACGGACTCAAAATGTCAGACCCGAGTGACAGTCTTTGGTTATGGAAACCGGAACGGTTATGGATGCGAAGGGCGCGGCCGGACTCGCCGGTGCCGTCGCATCCCTGACCGGGCTGGTGGACGAACTAACAGGAGCCCTGAGCGGTTCTTCGGAAGCCGCGGATAATGCTCACGGCGTCGACAGTCTTGATCCGCTTCGGGAACTTGCCGGGTCCTGCCTGGACGGCTTGGGCATCGTGGCCCGAATCGAAGCTGCTACTGCAGCCGTGAAAGTGCGGCTGCTCGCAGAGTATTCGGAGGCCGCAGCCGCCATGGAAGCGCCGGCGGAAAGCGCCTCTGAATCATCGGCGCGGGACATGAGTGTCGTCGCCGAAGTCGCCTGCACGCTCACCATCGGCGAAGGAGCCGCATCCGCGCTGTTGCAGGACGCCCATGCGCTCACCGCCTCTCTTCCGGCGACGCTCAACGCCATGGAGGCTGGCGCCGTCTCCTGGCGGCATGCCCAGATCATGGTCGACGAAACCAGCAGCCTGGACGCTGCAGCAGCAACTGACTTGGAAGCCCACTTCCTGGACCCGGAGGCGCCTAACGCGGCCCGGGGTGCATCTGCCGGAGAGCTCGTCCCGGGCCGTTTCCGTCGGAAAGTGCGCGCCTGGCGGGAACGCCATCACCCCGAGTCCCTGACGATCAGGCATGTGAAGTCCGTTGCGGATCGGCGGATGGAGTACTCGCCGGACCGGGACGGTATGGCCTGGGTTTCGCTGTACATGGCTGCGGACAAGGCCTGTGCCGCCTGGAACAGGACGTCTGCCCTGGCCCGTGGGTTGCAGGGACCGGACGAGCCGAGAACCCTTACCCAGCTCAGGGCAGACGTGGCCGCAAAATTGCTGCTCGGTGACACCGGGGACCTCGCCGGGCCTGGGTCATCCCTCAAGGCTGATGTGCTGGTCACAGTGCCGGTCTTTTCCCTCCTCGGTGCCACGGACGAACCCGCCGAACTCGACAACTACGGACCCATCCCGGCATCGATGGCGCGCAAACTGGTCGCGGAAGGGGCCAACTCGTTCTACCGGATTTTGGTGGACCCCCGCGACGGAGCTCCGCTTGAACTTGGCCGCACCAACTACCGGCTCACCGAGTCGCTCAAGCGGTGGCTGAGGATGCGGGATGGAAAATGCACCTTCCCCGGCTGCAGCAACCACAGCCAAGACAATGAGGCGGACCATCTCAGGGCCTGGGAGCGCGGAGGCACCACCGGAATCAGCAACCTGGGACAGTTGTGCCCAAAGCATCACCGGCTCAAGCATCGAACCGGCTGGAGTCCGGGGCCGGCTTCCAGGAATGAGCCGCCGGGCTGGACTTCTCCAAGTGGCCGTCAGTACAACGCCGAGCAGCCGGACCGGGCACCGACACTCTGGCCGCCGGGCTGGCTTCCGGAAGAGGCCAGCGTGCTGGAAGTATTGGTTGTGGATTATCTCGCGGTCTCCTAGCGAACGGTTAGTTGGCTGCCCGGAGGACACACCTGCCACCTCCATCACAGCTGGGAAACTCATGCCCTCCTCGACATTGATGTTCCCGGCCGTTCATCATGATGCAACCAAGACGCCCTGAACCGTTTCGCCAAGCACAGCAGTCTTTTCACGCACCCCACGCCCGGAACACCCCATCACCGGGCGGACATCCCCGAGGTACCAGGAGTACTCCCGTGTTCGTGAAAAGCACCCTCGCCGCCGTCGCCATCCTTGCCTCCCTGGCCGGGACAGCCGTAGCCCCCGCCCAGGCCGGGGCGGAGGCACACAATCCAGCGCCCGTCGTCGGCCAGCCCCTTGCCGGGACGCACGCCCACAACGACTACGAGCATGACCGCCCTCTGTTCGACGCACTGGAGCACGGTTTCACCAGCGTCGAGGCGGACGTGTGGCTGGTCGACGGTGAGCTGCGCGTGGCCCACGACCTCGCTGACGCCAAACAGGGAGTCACGCTCGAGAGCCTCTACCTCGACCCACTCCAGGACCTGGTCCGCAGCGAGCCCGGCCACAGCGTCTACCCCACGTGGGATGGCAGCCTGCAACTCCTGATCGACATCAAGAGCGAGGGCGAGGCCACCTACGCCGCCCTGGAGCAGGAACTGGCCGAACACCGCGACATCATGAGCCGCTACACCAACGGCAACGTCAAGACCGGCCCGGTCACCGCCGTCATCAGCGGCAACCGACCGCTGGCCACCATGCAGGCCCAGGACAAGCGCTTCAGCTTCTACGACGGCCGCTCCACCGACCTCACATCCGGCTTGCCCGCCGCCCTGATGCCGCTGGTCAGCGACAACTGGTCCAAGCTCTTCACCTGGCAGGGCGTCGGCCCCATGCCGGAGGCCGAGCGCGCCAAGCTGCGCGCCTTCGTGGCCACCGCACACGCTAACGGTTACCGCGTCCGCTTCTGGGCCACCCCGGACCAGCCCGGTGCCGCCCGCGATGCCGTCTGGACCGAGCTTGCCAATGCAGGCGTGGACCACATCAATACCGACGACCTCGCCGGCCTCCAGCAGTTCCTCACCGCCCGCGCAGCCTAGGCAACCAGCAGAACCAGGAGCAATCCCATGTCCTCTAAGATCGTGAAAACCACGACGGCGGCGCTCGCCCTGGCGCTCGGCCTCCTTGCGTCGCAACCCACTTTCGCCCAAACAGCACAAGCGGACAGCACCAGCAACGACAACCAGGTGTTCACCTTCGCCGCCATCGGCGACATTCCCTACGGGGCAGCGGAGATCGCCAAGTTCCCATCCAGGATCCAGGACCTGAATGCGGACAAGGACCTGACGTTTGTAGCACACGTGGGCGATATCAAGAACGGTTCCTCCGTTTGCTCGGACGAGTACTTCTCCTCCATCCGCGCCCAGTTCGACACCTTCACCCATCCTCTGGTCTACACGCCCGGCGACAACGAGTGGGTGGACTGCCACCGGACCAACAATGGCGCCTACAACCCGCTGGAGCGCCTGGACAAGATCCGGGAGGTGTTCTTCAACCAGCCCGGCAAGACCCTGGGCGCCACCATGCCGGTGAAGTCGCAGGAGAACCTGGGCCTCCCGGAAGACGTCCGCTTCGAGAAGAACCGGGTGGCCTTCTCCGTGCTGAACGTCCAAGGCAGCAACAACTCCCTCCTGCCGTGGACCGGGCTGGGCAAGACGGCCGCCACGCCCGAGCAGCTCGCCGAGGTGGAACACCGCACGGACGCGGTCATCGCCCAGATCCACCAGACCTTCGCCGACGCCAGGCGCAGCAACGACCGCGCCGTGGTGCTCATGCAGCAGGCGGACATGTTCGATCCGTCACTCCTGGCCGACGCCACCGCCAACCCTGACACCGTCTCCGGCTTCCGGAAGAGTGTGCAGGCGATTATCAAAGAAACCAACAACTTCGACGCCCCGGTCTACCTCATCAACGGTGACAGCCACGTCTTCGCCGAAAACCAGCCCCTCGCCGCGGGCTCGCCCTGGCTGGACATTTACGGCGCACCCGCCGCGGACAACCTCCAACGCATCACCGTGGACGGCGCCAACAACGCCGTGGACTACGTCCGCTTCACGGTGGCCGGCAACAGTGCCAAAGGCGCCGACGTGCTGAACTGGGAAAAGGTCCCCTTCAGCCAGTAGCAGCCAAAAGAAGCGGACGACGGCGGGCGCCCACCCGCCGTCGTCCGCTTTCTGGCTTTCCTTACACCCGCTGGCTGGTGAACGCGGTCAGCGTGGTCAATCTCGCTTCCCCCACGGGCTCTTCCGGCAACAGGGGAATCAGGGCAACCCTGTCCGTCATGGACCGCACCTTGGCGATCTGTTCGATCTCGTGTGCGGCGCGGGCCTGAAGCAGTGGGGTGTGAGGGTGGGCAGCGGCGATCGAGTTGTTGATGACCCAGGCCCACGGCTCGATCCCGGCCCGTTCCAGATCGTCTTTTAGTTCCTTGGCCTCCAGCACCGGCGTTGTTTCAGCCAGGGTGACCAGGATGACCTTCGTCATCGCCGGGTCCTGCAGGCGCATGAGCGGGGTCACGAACCCCATCGAGTTCCCCACCTGGCGGGAGATCTCCCGATGGTACGAGCCTGTGGCATCCAGGAGCAGCAGTGTGTGTCCAGTGGGAGCGGTGTCCATCACCACGAAGTTCCGGCGGGACTCCTGGACCACCCGGGAAAACTGCCGGAACACCGCCACCTCATCCGTGCAGGGAGACATCAAATCCTCGGCCAAGGCTGCGCGTCCTTCAGCATCCAGGCTGCGCCCCTTGGTATCCATCACGTGGGCGCGGTACTCCTCGATGGCCGCTGCGGGGTCGATCCGGGACACCTTCAGCCCTGCAACAGGCCCATGGAGTGTCTCGGCAAGGTGTGCTGCCGGATCGGTGGTGGTGAGGTGGACGGCATGTCCCCTTTTGGCCAGGGAGACCGCGATGGCGGCGGCAACCGTGGTCTTTCCCACGCCGCCTTTGCCCATGCACATCACCAGCCCGTGGCCGTCGCGCTCGATGCCGTCCACCAAGGCAGCTAGCGGAGCATCCTCGATCTCCGGGATTGACGCCGGGTCCTCCCCAGCACCGTCAGCGGTGCTGAACAGGGATTCGAGCGCTGTAATACCCACCATATTTACGCGTTTGAGGTCGAGAACGTCGCGGGGGAGAGCGGCGATTGACTCGGGAATCGCCGCCAGGGCCGCTGCTTCCCGGGCACGGACGGCTTGCGCAAGTTCCTCCTCGCCGCCGGCCAGGGGAAAGACGCCGTTAACCACCAAGTATCCTCCGCTGATTCCGATCCGGTGGAGCTCGAGGTAAGTCCGTTCAACCTCCTTCAGGGACGACGCCTGCGCACGGGTCACCAGGACAAGCCGGGTGCGCAGGGGATCCGTGAGCGCCTGGACCGCCTTTGCATACACCTCTTTGTGCTTGTCCAGTCCAGACAGAGGTCCCAGGCAGGACGGTTCGCCCGCGCCGGTAGCGAGGAATCGGTCCATGACCCGGGAAGCTGCAGCAGTCTGATGGTGTGGCCGGTAGGCGCGGTATCAAAGACGATGTGGTGGTACTGCGCAAACGAGGCGTCGTCTCCAAGCAGGCTGGTGAACTCATCGAAGGACGCCACCTCTGTGGTGCAGGAACCGGACAGGCTCTCCGTGATACCGGCCAGTTCCTGCCCGGGCAGGACTCCCCGGACAGGGGCAAGGATCCGCTCCCGGTATGCGTCGGCCGCCTGTTCCGGGTCAATCTCCAGTGCAGAGAGGCCGGGCACTTGAGGAATGGCGGTGATGGTATTTCCAATGGCCAGGCCGAAGACCTGGCCGATATTCGA
The DNA here is from genome assembly GCF_035621795.1 of Pseudarthrobacter sp. LT1. NCBI lineage: Bacteria > Bacillati > Actinomycetota > Actinomycetes > Micrococcales > Micrococcaceae > Pseudarthrobacter > Pseudarthrobacter sp. LT1. Next base: position 4,025,518 of record NZ_CP141830.1, on the reverse strand, counting down.
GGCGGGGTCCGTGCTGACCAGCAGTACCTTCCGGCCCTCCCTGGCCAGGGAGAGTGAAGCGGCACAGGCCACCGAGGTCTTGCCCACCCCGCCCTTGCCGGTGAAAAACAGGAACCGCGGCGGGTTATCGAGAAACTTCACGGCCGAAGAGGCTGCGTGGCGGGGCGGATATGACTGGCCATGATCCTGTTCCTTGCGTTCTTCGGGCAGGCGGTTAGGCCAGTCTTTCAAGCCGCGGGGCATGGCCCTAGAGCCGAACGTCCTGGACGACGGCGGGCGCCCACCCGTCGTCGTCCGCTTTCGTTTTAGGGTCTGGACACGGGTAGTTGCCGGATTTATCGTGCAAAGGTGGCGGCTGCCCGACTGGCAGGCTGGCCCATGCTGCCAGTCCGCCATTGCGGCCGTCCATCATGAGGAGGAAGCAGATGGCACACGTTGAAGAGGTTGAAGAGACGGTGGAAGTCGCTGTTCCGGTGCGGACCGCGTACAACCAGTGGACCCAGTTCGAATCCTTTCCGCAGTTCATGTCCGGCGTCGAGTCGGTGACCCAACTGACCGACACCACCAATCACTGGGTTACCAAAGTAGGCGGCGTCCAAAGGGAATTCGACACGGAAATCGTTGACCAGGCGCCTGATGACCGGATCGCCTGGCGCAGCACCGACGGCAAGTCGCACGCGGGCATCATCAGGTTCACGCCCCTGGATGCCACCCACACCAAGGTCAAAGTCCATTTCGAATGGGCGCCGGAAACTGCAACTGAAAAGGCTGGCGCAGCACTGAAGATCGACAACATGCAGGTCAAGGCCGACATGCGGAAGTTCAAGGACTTCGTCGAATCGCGCGGCAGCGAAACCGGCGGCTGGCGCGGCGAGGTCTAGGACAGGGGCAGGGTTCTTGACGAACAAACAGGAGCGGACGACGGCGGGAGCCCACCCGCCGTCGTCCGCTTTTCCTTGTGTGGGAGCTACAGGCGGAGTTCCATGAACACGCTGTTGGGGTCCAGCACGTAGTCGGCAAACGGCGGGCACTCCGTGAACCCGTTGCGGGCGTATAGCCGCCGCGCGGGGGCAAAGTAGTCCTCGGTTCCGGTCTCCAGGTAGACGCGCTCAAGGTTCCGCGTACGGGCGTCATCAAGTATGTGCCCGAGCATGAGGGTGGCCACGCCCCGGCCCCGGGCGGTTGCTGTGGTGCGCATGGACTTGATCTCGCCATGCCTCCCCGGGCCGGCGGGGGAGTCCAGCAGCTTAAGTGCGCCGCACCCCAAAAGGTTGCCGTCCTCGCGGGCCGTCCAGAACGTGATGGACGGGGCGGACAGGGCGGAATGGTCCAGGGCGTGCACGCTTTCGGCGGGCGAGGTGGCGAACATATCCGCCAGGTGTTCGGTCAGGAGCAGGTGGACGTCATCGCGCGTGGGGCTGTCCCGGTCAATCGAAATCATCGCTTCAAATTTACCCGTTGCGGACATCAGCGGCCGTGTGCCAAGATTCCCCTGATCGTGACCCGGCTCCGGGAGGTGAGACCCATGAATGCTGTATCCGTAATGGGTGCTCCCCCGCAGTCGACGATCAGCGGCTGAACCAGCCGCCACCGGGAGCGCCGCACAGGCACATTCGCGAAAGGCGACTCCCGTGAACACAACACCTTCTTCCGCCCCGCATGCCGCTCCGGCGGGAAGATGCAAACGCGCCTTGGTCCTTGGTGGCGGTGGCTCCACCGGCAACGCCTGGCTGATCGGCGTCCTCGCCGGGCTGGCAGACGCAGGGCTGGACGTGACCGGCGCCGACCGGGTCATCGGAACATCGGCGGGGTCCACGGCAGCCTCGCAGATTGCGGGCGCCGGGCCCGCCGAACTCTATGCCGCCGTCCTTGGCGCTCCGCTTCCGCAGCGGACGCGTCCCGCGGGAACCTCCGGCAGTCCGGTGCCCGACCACCTGGAGCGGACCGGCAGGATCATCGCCGCCTCCGTGAATGCGCCGGACATGCGCCGCCGGATGGGCGCAGCGGCACTCGACCTGGCGGCGGACTACGACGCCTCGGAGCGGTGGCGGGCAACGGTCGCGGCTCGGCTGCCCAGGAAGGAATGGCCAGAGCATGAACTGCTGATCACGGCCGTCGATGCGGCTACCGGGGAACCGGCAGTGTTCGACCGCAACAGCGGCATCGATTTGGTTGACGCCGTCGCCGCCAGTTGCTCCAGCGGCTCGGCGTACCGGATTGGGGACAGGAGCTATATCGACGGCGGTTACCGGCGCAACGAGAACGCCGACCTGGCGGCCGGGTGTGGGGGCGTCCTGGTTCTGTCGCCTTTCGGTGGCAGAACGCGGATGCCACTCGAATGGGGCATGCAGCTGGCGGCGCAGGTGGAAGAGCTGCGGGCAGGCGGCAGCAGGGTCGAAGTCATCTTCCCGGACAGCGGGGCCGGGCAGATGTTCGGCGCCAACGCCATGGATTTGTCACTCCGTCCCGCAGCAGCCCAGTCCGGATACAACGAAGGAAAAACCCGCGCCGCGATGCTCACAGAATTCTGGCGGCAATGAATTAAGCGAATTTGAGCTTGTTTTCGTGGTGCGGGCAGAGCTTCCGGCTGCTTTCTTGAGGCAAAGCAAAAGAAACGCAAATCCTCACGGTGCAGCAAATTTTGAAAAAACCCACCCGGCTCTCACCCCATCCTGCATACCGGAAACTGGGCGGCGTCGGAACGGGTCCTTATGTGCCTCCGCAGGACTGGCTAAAAAAATAAAAGTAGGTATGGTATCGGGTAACGCAAAGCAAAGAAAGGCGTGATTCCGATGTCCGGAAAATCCCCCAAAAGCGGCGCCGCGAAAAAAGCCGGCAAGTCCATCCTGGAAAAACGGGCCGACAAAAGAGCGAAAAATGAAAATAACGAACTGAATTTTGTAAAACCGCGCAAAAACCAGCGCTGACCATGCCAGCGGGCGGCCGCACGGGACTCCTGGCCCGCGGCCGCCCGCGCCAACCCGGCAAGCTCCACAGCGCCCAACGCCGGGCGATCAGCCGAAGGACACCACCGTGATGACCTCCCACAATGCTTTAGTCGTCCCCACCCGCCTCACCCAGCCAGTGCACCTCAGGCCAATCGACCTCGATGAGACGGCCTTCCAGAAGATCGCCTCCGGCGGCATCGGCCTCATCGCCGGCATGGATTGGCGCGTCTATCTGGACAGCCCCACCCATACGCTGGCCACGAATCCCCGCGCTGAGGTGCTCATCCGCGAGGCCGGAATCGATCTCGACGGAACCATCCAGGGGACGGCCCTGTTCCTGGGCCGCGGCCCGTTGGACGGAGAGTGTGACGCTCCCCGCCACCTCATCAGGCTTGCTGAGCAGCTGTTCGACCTGCCGCTCGCCGCTTAGCCGGCCCGGCGCTCAATGGCGCGTGCCGGGCCACATTGTGGGGGGGAGCGGACGGCGGCGGACCCGTATCCGCCGTCGTCCGCGTCATTCGGCCTCTCAGGCCTCGATGGTGACGCCGCGCCAGAACGCGACCCGATCCTCAATATGCTTCGCGCGCGGCTTGGGCTCCGGGTAGTACCAGGCCGCGGCCTCGTTCAGCTCGCCGTCAACGTCCAGCGTGTGGTAGCTGGCCGTGCCCTTCCACGGGCAGAAGGTGTTCTTGTCGCTATCCCGCAAATACTCGGCATTGACGGCGTCGCGCGGGAAATAGTGGTTCCCCTCCACCACCACCGTGTCCGCGGATTCGGCGATGACTTTTCCGTTCCAGACAGCCCTGACCATGAGATCCCTTCCGTCGCTTCCACCGCATCGTGCTGCGGTACGTGTACGGATGCCAACGGGCCGCGCTGCGGGCTTGTTCCCGGGATGCCGGGGGCGGGCCCTAGCCTTGACTCTTGTCGATGACGCAGAACCGGTTCCCGTCCGGATCCTCCAGGACCACGAAGTCGGGGTCGTCCGGATACGAGTCCCAGTCCACGCGCCGGGCGCCGAGCGAGACCAGGCGCTCCACCTCCGCGGACTGGTCGTCCGCATACAGGTCCAGGTGGATCCGCGGGTGGTCCTGGACCGGGGTTTCGCTGAGCATGAGGGACAGTTCCGCGCCGGGGCCCGACGACGGCACAAGGGTCACCCACGTCTCGTCGCCGGCCTCCCGCGGGACATAGCCGATGGCCTCGTTCCAGAACTTGGTGGCGGCGGCGACGTCGTTGACGCCGAGGACAATGGTTCCGATAGTCAACATCCGGCCAGCCTAGACCCGATATGCCGGGCCCGGTAGGTACCGCGACGCGGGGCGCGGCTAGACTCGCGGGCATGGGGGAAGACAACACACCTGAAGAACATCGGCCGTCAAAACACACCAAAGTTCCTGCCGCCGCGGTGCCTTTGCTGGGGATTGCGGCAGTGCTGGCGGGCGTCCTGATCGCCTACCTGAACCGCGATTTCACTGGCTGGTTCGCCTACGCGCCGCTCAGCAATAAGCCGTTCGTTGCCAACGGGGCCGCCTTCGTCACGCAAGGCACGCAGATCGGCTTGGGAATCATGGTGGCCGGGCTGCTGGTGCTCGCGTTCTGGGCGGGGTACAGGCTGGGCCGCAAGGGAAGATCCGCCCAGGAGTGAGGGATCGGGGCTAGGCGGCGGGGATGACCAGCGCCCGGATTCCCGGCAGGGCCTCGAATTCCGGTTTGGCGAACCAGTAGCCCTGGAACAAGCGGACTCCGCCGGCTTTCAGGACCCGGAACTCTTCCTCGGTTTCCACGCCCTCCGCAAGCACCGTGATCCCCAGCTCCTTTGCGATGCCGCCGATGCCGGCCACCACTGCCTGCCGTGCATGGCTGGTGTCAATGCCACGGATCAGCTTCATGTCGATCTTCAGCAAGTCCGGCTGGAAGTCCACCAACAGACCCAGCCCCGCATGGCCGGCACCGAAATCGTCGATGGCTGTGGTGAAGCCCTGTTTACGGTACTCAGTGATGATGCTGGTCAGGTGGGCGGTGTCGGTGACTTCTTCGTTCTCCGTGAACTCGAACATGATCGAGGATGTCGGGAAGCCGCAGCGCCTCGCGGCAAGGAGGGTGGCGCGGAGGCAGGCTGCCGGCTCATAGACCGCATTGGGCATGAAGTTGATGGACAGCATCAGCTCCTCATCCGCCGGGAACAGCCGTGATGCCAGCTCGATGGCCTTAACCCGGCAGTCCTGGTCGAAGCGGTACCGCTGCTCCGGTAGCACCTTTCCCAGGACCTCATAGGCACCCTCGCCGGACAAGCCCCTGACCAAGGCCTCATAGCCCCACACCCGTTCAGCCCCGGCGTCATAGATCGGCTGGAAGGCCATGCTGAAGTCAAAGTCCAGCCGTGAAGATGTGGTGCAGACGTCACACGCCAATGTCGGGTCCTCTCTAGGGTTACTCCAGAGTAGGGCACCCCAGGTCTCTGCCCGCAGTGAATGGGCCGGGTCGCTGAGTGCTGACGTTAGCGTTCGGGATTATTGATGGGCTTGTCCAGCGCCACACTGATGGTCTGCCCGGGTGCCAGTTCACCGGCCGGCAGGTCGGTGAATTCGTACCACGCCCCGCCTGTGCCCTTGCTGGGGCGATTGGCTGCGCGCAGGTCAGTCACTCCGAAGCGGAACGAAACCTGCCGTTCGCTGTCCCCGGGCGCCGTGGTGTAGGTCAGCGGAATCCCGTTGGCGTCTGCGGTGAACGTTCCCTGTGCGCCCTCAATTTTCAGTGCGCCCGGAATCAGGCGAACCTTCGTGCCGGCAGGAAGGGGCTGGTCTGCCGCCAAGGAAGGGTTGTACAGCAGGATCTGTGCCGTGGTGGACCGGAACTTGTAGCCGAGGCTGTCGAACGAGTCGCCGTCCACCGTGGTGTAGAAGACCGTCTGGCCGAACGAATTGTTGACCTCTGTGCCGGACCCGGAGCGGCTGTCCACCGGCTTCTTCTGCAGCTGGATGACCTTTCCTGCCTGGATGAAGAAGACGTTCCCCTTTTCGTAGGTGAACGGGACCTTGTTCGCTTCCGCCAACTGCGCCTCGGTCAGGTTGAACCGGTAGGTGATGCCGGCCAGGCTGTCTTCGGGCTCTATGGTGTAACCCGTTGGAATGCCGTTTGCGTCCACCGTGGCAGCGCCCTTGGCGCCCGGCACGGGACCGGCCGGAATCAGCCGGAGCCGTGTGCCGGGAGTGAGGGGTGTTCCGGGCTGGAGTCCGTTGAACCCAGCGACCTTCGCCTCGGAAAGCTTGTGTGCCTTCGCTACTGCTTCGAGCGTGTCGCCCGCCGCCGTCGTGTAGAAGTCCACGTTGCCAAACGAGTCCCGCACGGTTTCTCCACTCAGCGCAGGCTTCGCGGCGGAGGACGCAGTGGGGGCGGGTGTGGACTGGACGGCGGCCGCCGGCTCTGCCGCGTGATCGGAGTAGGAACATCCCGCCAACCCGCCCAGCAGCAGGACAATCGCCGCGGCATGCGGCCAGGCCCTGCGCTTGGACGGCGTCTTTGATGTACTGCCAGTTCCCACCATGGATATGCCCCCCAATAAGTCCGGCGCAGCCGGGTCAAGGCCCACACGGACCAAGAGCGAGCCTAGTGGATGAACCGTGAGCGCGCCGCAGCAGCCGTTAAAAAGGCAAGCGGACGACGGCGGGACGTGTGCGCCGTCGTCCGCTCAGGAAAGTGCGTGGCTGATTTAGTCCTCGTAAACCGCGATGAAACGGCCCACCACTCCGCCCTTGCGCAGCTTGTCGATGGCGCCGGGGATATCCGCCTGCTTGATGAGGTTCATCGGCGGGTTCAGTTCGCCGGTCTTCATGAGGGCATAGAGGTTCTCGAGGTCCTCCTTGGTGCCCGACTTGGATCCCTTGATGGACAGCTGGTTGATGATCAGCGGGTAGGTGTTGATGGTCGCCTCGAGGCGTCCCATGCCCACCTGGACCAATGTGCCGAACTCGGCGAGGGTCTCAAGTGCCGCGGAGGTGGTGGTGCCGAACCCGGCGTAATCAACGATCAGGTCCAGGTTCTTGTCCTTGAATTCGGTGATGGAGTCAGCCACTCCGGCCAGGCCGATCTCGTCCGCGAGCTTCTGCGTCTCGGGGTTCACCTCGGCGCCATAGACTTCTGCACCTGAGAGCGCTGCGACGCGGGCGCCGATGTAGCCCAGTCCACCCAGGCCAATCACGCCAACCTTCATGCCCGCCTTGGCCCCGCCCACGGCCATGATGGCGTGGTAGGCGGTAAGTCCGGCGTCGGTGGCCATCGCACCCAGCTCGAAGGAGACCTCATCGGGCAGCTTCACCAGGTTGTCGTCGGTGGCGAGCAGTTTGGGGCCGAAACCGCCGTCCCACTTGCCGTAACCCAACGCGTCGCCGTCCTTCAGGACGGGGGAGAGGCCAACCCGGTCGCCAACCTTCCAGTGCTCCATGCCGGGGCCAACCTCGGTGATGACGCCGGCATTCTCGTGGCCCATGGTGCGGGGGAGTTCCGGGAACAGCGGCATCCATCCGGCGTCGTCGAGGGCGGTCACGTCCGAGTGGCACACCCCGGCGGCCTTGACGCTGACCACTACCTGGCCCGGACCGGCACTGGGTTCAGCCACTTCGTTGAGGGTGAGCGGGTTGTTGGTGCCGGTGAACTGCCATGCCTTCATGGGTCATTCTCCTTCGGTCCGTTGCTTAAGTTCATGCATTTGCATGCAATTACAGCGTACGCCTGTTTCGGCCCAGCGTAGCCCTGGTGTGATGCGGGGAACATGGCCGTCTTCTGCCCATTTGGAAATGCGTCGGATATTTCCGACGTATACTGTAGGCGTGCTTCCCGATGTCTTCGCCGCCGTATCCAACCCGGCGCGGCGGGTAATCCTGGACGAGCTGCGCCAAGGTCCCAGGGCGGCCGGTGAACTCACCGGCCTGCTGGACCTCAGCCGCCCCGCCGCGTCCGAGCACCTGGCCGTGCTCCGGGAGGCGGGGCTGGTGCGGGAGGAGCGGCAGGGGCGGAACAGGGTGTACCACCTCCAGCCGGCGCGCCTCGCCGAGGTTGGCGGCTGGGTGAAGCACTTCGAGCACTACTGGAACCAGCGGCTGGATGCGCTGGCAGACCTTCTGGACGAGGAGAAACCGACATGACCGAAAATGCGATCAGGCTGGAACGCCGCTACCCGCACCCCGCCGCGGCCGTGTGGGCGGCGCTGACCACGCCGGAACTGCTGGCCCGCTGGTGGGCGCCTGGCGGCATCGCACCCGTTGTGGGCCACCGCTTCACCATGGACATGGACGCCTGGGGCCAGCAGCAGTGCGAGGTCCTTGTCGTGGATCCCGGAAAGTCGATCAGCTTCCTCTTCTCCGAAGGCCAGCTGGACACCACCATCACTTGGCGCCTGGAGCCGGTCGAGGACGGCACCGTCCTCCACTTCGAACACGCCGGTTTCCAGCTCGACACCCCCATGGGCCGCCACGCGATCGAAGGCATGGGCAACGGCTGGCCGGGGCTGCTGACCCGCATTGACAGGCTTCTCGCCGAAGCAGCCTGACGCCTCAGGGGGGGCGGACGACAGGGGGCCCATCCGTCGTCGTCCCTTCCCTGGATCCTTCCGGACGTTTACTGCCGGAAGGAGAAGGGTAACGATGGAGTATGACTGATTCCGGAGCGGGCGGTGCCAACGATCCCTTTGACGGCAACGACGGGATTGTGGCCGAAAGCGGACACCTCGAGACGCCTGAGAGCATCGCCGAGGATGTCCGCCACGACATCCAGCTGGGCCAGGTCCAGGACGACGTAGCCCACGTCCTTGAAGAACGGTTCGAGGAAGCGGGCATTGAGGCGCGCCCCGAAGAAGTGGATGACCTCGCCGAGGAAATCGAGCGGGACGCGTCCAGCTGAACATCCGCCGGGCGGGCCTGAAACGGCGGGTAACGACCTGGACCAGTGCGCTGGCCGTGTTGGGCGCATGGCTCTGACGAGTCATACCGGTGGTCCAGGTGGCCCGTCCCGTCGGTCCGGCAAGCGAAGCTAGGGCCAGTCTGCCCGTGTGAACCTGACGGGGATGCGCAACGTCAGGAGACAGTCGGACGTCCATTCCGCCAGCTTCTGCTGTACGTCCAGCGAATCCGCCACGGCGACCTGCTGCGCATCCTGGTCCGTGGCGTCCTGAAGGCCTTCGACTGAGCTTTTCACTTATCCCCCTTGCAAGCGTGTGTGCCCACACTAGGCACCACCGAATGCCAAGGGAAGAGGGTTAATCCACCAGCCGGATAAACTGCGCAAATCTTGAGCAAGCCCTCTCTTCCGGTGTAGCAGTGCACGCCGGTCATAGTCCGGCCCGGGTAAAAACAGAGGTAAAAAATACGGCCAGGGCCTCTGTCTTTGCCCGGACTTCCGGTTCAGAGGCCGCCACGCAGCTTGCCTCGACGGACAGTGTCCCCTTGCGTGCTCCGCTCCGGCCGTGCCATTCACCGGTGCCGTCGCTGAGTTGGTAGGTGACGGCGTAACGTGCATCAGCCATAACGTCGATTGCGGGAGCGGAAACCGAAGACCACGGCCGGCTGCTTCCCTCGGACAGGACTTCCTGCACGGTGGTGCACCCGCGAAGCTGCTCCGCCCGCGAGTCGAGCGGGAACGGCGGGCCCATGGTGGAAGGCATGTTGACGGCGGTGAAGTCTGCGTATCCGCTCTTGGTGGCCCCCTGGATCTGCCCCTGGCCGTAGACGGAACCAGACAAGGATGCGGCGTAAGACTCTTCGTCAAAGGTGCATGGGGAGCCGGACGCCGGCAACGTGGCGCTGGGGGTGAAGCCGGGAGACTGGCCGAGTACTGTCGCCTGCGGCAGGTTTACCGGCTCCCCGCCGGGGCCGGTCATGCCCTTGAAAAGCGCCACCATCTGTTCAGGCGTCATTGAGTTTGGAGCTGTTGCCGCCGTTGGTGCGGAGGCTTTACCCGACTGGCTGATGAGCTCTTTCGCCAGTTCCGACATGGTCTCAAGGGCGGGCTTGGCGTCGGCCTCCGAGTTGAGGTTTGCCACAGCGAGGTTGAGCGTGAGGGACAGGGTGCCGTGCAGGACGCGCAACCCCACTGAGGTGAAGTCTCCCGGGCCCTTCGGCTTGGTGACCTGCGTGACCGCATACTGCTTGTCGGCGATTGGGGGAGCGGCCAGCAACTGGACAGCGTAGGTGGAGGTCCGGCCCGACTCGGTGTAGGCCAGATCGAACTGGCTGCAGCGCGACGGGAGGTCATCGGCATAACCGAAATCGGCCCTGGCGATGGCGTCCTGGTCCGCGCTCCGCAGCACGATCATGATGGTGCTGGTGGGACCGGACTGCCCGCCGGCCGGCGGCATGGCGCCCTCGGCAAAATTGATGTCCTTGTCCGCCCATCGGGTAAACGGGTCCTGGGGGACGAAGGCGATGCAGTCGGCGGGCGTGGTTTCCGTGTCGGTCTGAGGGAAGGAGCCGCTGGCGGCACCGCTGCGCAGGCGCGTTGAATCCTGGGCCGCGGGAAATGGCAGTTTGCGGGTCTGGCCCACGCCGTTGATGATGGCTGCAAGTTCCGCGTCCGAGAACGGCTTGGACGGTGACACTGCCGACCCCGGGATGGAAGGGGAAGCTGGGGCGGGAGGCGCCGAACTGCCGGATGGGCTGTTTGCCGGCGGTGTGCCGCCGGGTGAGCACGCGGCCAAGGCGAGGAGGACGGCCGCCAGGCATCCGAGTCGGCGCCTGCTGTTTCTTCCCGAGGTGGCAACACCATGCTTCACGGGTCCACGAACAGCCATCGCCGGCCTCCTTTGCCTCCACGCTAGGCTCCGGCGTCCGGCACCAGCTAGGGCCGTAGGACCCGGCCAGCGGCAGCGCCTCCAGGGACGGCAGCGCCACCAACGCCGACCAGCGGCATGACCTCCAACCGGTTCCCCGGGCCTGCAATGACCAGGATCTGCTGCGTTGTGGCGCCTTCCAGTGCCGCCGTCACCTGCCGGATGACATCCCCGACCCCGGGCGAAGGCTCAGGCGACGGCGGAAGTCCGGGGCCGCCGTCGTCCGCCCGCAGCCAGGTGGTCACCTTGGCGCCGGTGGCGTCAGCGATGCCGCGGGCCAACGCCTCAGGACCCACGGAACCTGATGGATATCCGCTGACCAGGGTGACCCGCTCGACGAGGCGCTTGTGCGCGGGTGCCGCGGCGGCAAGCAGTGCCCGGTCATGCCGCCACAGCGCGAAGTGGTAGCCCGCAACGAGGCCCGCCGCCACGAGGAGGCCGAGGGGTGCGCGGACCCGGTCCAGGAGGCTTCCGCCCGTGACGTCGCCGAGCAGGAATTCAAAGAGCCGGTAGCCGATGACCAGCAGCGTAATGAGGGCCACCACGGCACTGACGCCGAAAAATGCCACCAGGTAGACGCGCCGGCCGGGCGGAATGTCCTCAGCGGTGCGCGGCTGGTGCCTCGGCTTCCAGGCCAGCCACCAGACCGGTGCCCCCACCACCAGCGAACTGATGCCGCCAAGAAGCAGCGTGCGTGTGGCGCCGCCGGCCAAGGGTGAGACGGCGGCGGCCAGCAGTGCGTTGACGACAACGCCGACGCCGGAGGCTGCCGCGGCGAGGGCTGCAGCGGACGTCACCAGGAGGCTGGCGCGGCGGGTCCTCGTGGAACGGGTGACGGACGTGGTGCGGTGGTAGCGCCAGACCAGGGCCCCGATGACAGCGGCCGCGATGGCCGGGGCGAGGGGCTCGAGCAGGTCGTTCGTGGGGTCGCTCCGGTCGAACGCCAGCCGCAGGAGGACAAACAGGATGACCCCCAGCCCGCCCAGGGCGGTGATGCCGGCGACGAAGATGCCCACGGCGATGATGGTGACGTCCACCAGCCCTGTCTGGAAACGCCGGCCGCCGTCCCGGAACCAGTGCCACCACCAGACCGCAGCCCCACCGGCAGCCCATACCAGGGACCGCAGGACAGGGAACCACCATGGCTCAAAGGCGGCCGCTGCCGTGAAACCGCGGATCGCCACGTCCAGGAGGGTGCCCAGCGCGGCAATGGCGGCGCCTGCGCCCACCACCAAATAGCCGACCACACCATCCCGTTGGCCAGCGGGGACGGCCATTGGCTTTCCTGCGTATCAATGAAGGAGGTGGCCAAATTCAACAGTGAGGTGGTGGCGATGATCAGCGAAACCGCGTACATCCCGGTCAGGTAGAGGCCCCACCCGGGCGCCCGGCGTTCCGACTCGTCATCAAGGCGTCTCCACACGAACCACCACAGCAGCAGCGCCAGCGGGCCGCCGATCAGGGTGAAGGCCAGGGACAGCGCCAGGCCGGCCACATCGCCGGAGACCAGGGTGGATGCCGTCCGGAAAAGCCGCTCCAGCAGTCCCTGGAGCCCTGAGGCCGAGATCACCACCAGGGCAAACAGCAGGACGTACAGGATCAGCCGGCGCAGGGTTGCCAGCCCGCCCGCCGGGGCAGGGGCCGTGGTTGCTGCCGGCGCCGTCATGGCTTCACCGGCACAACGGTGCAGTCCACCAGTGGGTAAGGCGGCTGGTCGATCAGCCATTTGCCGTTCACCTTCAGGAGCGAGAAGGCGTCCTCCATTTCGTACTCCGACGGGCCGAACGGTCCACCTTGGGATGACCGGACAATCGAAACTTTCACCGTGGCTGAATCGGTGCGTTCCGTCGTCGAAACCAAGACAACCCGGGCGGGTGCCGGCTCGCTGGCGTAGGCGCCCCGGCAACGGCTCTTGGCACCCTCGGTGAGGTACGACTGGGCAGTGGTGTTGTCGCCGTCGATCACTGCCTTGCTGTACCGCTGGACCACCCCGGCCGGGCTCGCCTCATCGAGGGGAGCCGGCTCGCCGCGGGTGAAGACCACTGCGAGGGCAACCACCACCAGCAGAACCACCACCCCCACCAGCGCGAGCAGGATCCGGTCCGGTCTTCGCGCAGTGCGCTCCCTGGCGGCAGTCTCGTCCATGGCGCCAGTATGGGGCAGGGGGATGCGATCCACGCGTGTCTTTTGGCCCGTCTTTGCCGTGCCTGGGCAAAATGCCACGGAGACAGTGGGTGCAGCTTACTCAAGGACCACAGGCAGATGCCCTTTTGGGGCAACTATGTTGTTTGTCGTGCAACGTAATCGAGGCAACTGCGAGTGTTCCAGTCACTTGGGTTAGGTCAGGGACAGCGGAAGACTCTCTCTATTAATGCTTCATTAATGCTTCTGAAAACTCTTGACTGTGTTGCGCGTCACGGCCTATCTTGAAACAACCATGTTGCAAGTAATGCAACTCCAACTTTCATTGGTGGTTTCATGAGCACCCAACAAAACTCACCCGAGGCAGGGATGGTTGCCGCTGACGCCAACGGTCCCGCCCGGGCCGGTGGCGGCACGGACAACGCCGTTGCCAGCAGGGACGTTCGACGCCGGGTGGTCACCGCGAGCTTCATCGGCAACTTTGTCGAGTGGTTCGACTACGCCGTATACGGCTACCTCGCGGCCGTCATCTCGTCGGTGTTCTTCCCTGAAGCAGACCGGCAGACCGCGCTGCTGGCTACCTTCGCCGTCTTCGCGATCTCCTTCTTCGTCCGTCCCCTGGGCGGCTTCTTCTGGGGGCATATCGGCGACAAGCTGGGCAGGCGCAAGGCACTGTCCCTCTCAATCGTCATCATGTCCGTCTCCACCTTCTGCATCGCCCTCATCCCCGGCTACGGAACCATCGGCATGCTGGCCCCGCTCCTGCTGCTCCTGGTCCGCGTGGTCCAGGGCTTCTCGGCGGCCGGTGAATACGCCGGAGCATCAGCCTTCCTGGTGGAATACGCGCCGGCCAACCGCCGCGGACTTTATGCCGCCGTCGTGCCCGCCAGTACCGCCGCCGGCCTGCTCCTGGGCTCACTGATCGCGGCGCTCCTCAGCTCGGTACTCAGCACTGACCAACTGCACGAGTGGGGATGGCGGCTGCCGTTCCTGCTGGCCGCCCCCATGGGCCTGATCGGCCGCTACATCCGCACCAAGCTCGAGGAAACGCCTGCCTTCCGGGCCCTGGCCGACCAGGAGGAATCCGCTCCCAAAGCCCCTGCGCTGGACATGTTCCGGACCTATCGCAAACAGCTGCTGATCGCCTGCGGTGCCGTGCTGCTCAACGCCGTCGGTTTCTACGTCATCCTCAGCTACATGCCCACCTACCTGTCCGAGGAACTGGGCTTCGGTCCCACTGAGTCGTTCCTGGCCACCACCATTGCCCTGGCCAGCTACATCGGCTTCATCTTCCTGACCGGCCTCGCCTCGGACCGGTTCGGCCGCAAGCGCATGCTGATCACCGCGTCCGTGCTGTTCATGCTGCTGACCGTTCCCGCTTTCATGCTGCTGGACACGGGCAACTTCCTGGTGATCGTCCTGGTCCAGATCCTGCTGGGCGGCATGCTCACCCTGAATGACGGAACGCTGCCCAGCTTCCTGGCCGAACTGTTCCCCACCAAAGTCCGGTACAGCGGCTTCGCCGTCAGCTTCAACCTCTCCAACGCGCTGTTCGGCGGCACCGCGCCCTTCATGGCCACCCTGTTGATCGGCATGACCCAGAGCAAGCTGGCGCCGGGCTGGTACCTCGTGGCCGCATCCGCCGTGTCCCTCATGGCCGTGCTGTTCGCCGCCGAAACCTCGCGCAAGCCCCTCAAACACCTCTGACCAACCAGACGGCCCCTAACCCTTCCGGGTACACAGACCAACCTCACTACGCAAACAACACCAACTGCACCAACAGCAGCTGGCACCCACTAGAAAGGCACCACCCGTGACTATCACTGCCGACAACGCCTCCTCCATCGCCGAACTCGAGCGCCTCAAGGTCCTGCACAACGGCACCAAGGGCAAGCTCACGTTCTCCGACGCGGAGTTCGAGCGCCGCCTTGGCGGCCTCCGCAAGATCATGGCCGCCAAGGAGCTGGACGCGGTCATCCTCACCAGCTACCACGGCATCAAGTACTACTCCGACTTCCTGTACACCACGTTCGGCCGCAACTACGCCCTGGTGGTCACCTCAGACGACTCCGTCACCGTCACCGCCAACATCGACGCCGGCATGCCGTGGCGCACCTCCTACGGCGAGAACATCGTCTACACCGACTGGCGCCGCGACAACTTCTACTTCGGCCTCCAGGAAGCCCTGCGCCAGCGCGGCGTCAAGGCCAGCCGGCTGGGAGTCGAGGACGACTTCCTCCCGGGCCTGACCCGCGAAAAGATCGCCGCCGCCTTCCCGGGCGCCCAGCTCCTGGACGTCTCCCAGGACGCCATGCGCCAGCGCATGATCAAGTCCGCCGAGGAAATCGAAGTCATCAAGCATGGCGCCCGCATCGGCGACCTGGGCGGCGAGGCCATCCGCAACGCCATCCGCGAAGGAATCTCCGAGTACGAGGTGGCCCTCATCGGCACCGAGGCCATGGTGCACGAGATTGCCAGGACCTTCCCGGACCGCGAGGTCCGCGACACCTGGGTGTGGTTCCAGTCCGGCATCAACACCGACGGCGCCCACAACTGGGCCACCACCCGCAAGCTGCAGCAGGGCGACATCCTCTCGCTCAACTGCTTCCCCATGACCTCCGGCTACTACACCGCCCTGGAGCGGACCCTCTTCCTGGGCCAGCCGGACGAGCGCTCGCTGGAGCTGTGGAACATCAACGTCGAGGTGCACGAGCGCGGCCTGGAACTGATCAAGCCCGGCGCCGTCTGCAAGGACATCGCCGCAGAGCTCAACGAGATCTACATCAGCCACGGCCTGCTGGCCAACCGCACCTTCGGCTACGGCCACTCCTTCGGCGTCCTGAGCCACTACTACGGCCGCGAAGCCGGGCTGGAGCTGCGCGAGGACATCGACACCGTCCTGGAACCGGGCATGGTGGTTTCCATGGAGCCGATGATCACGGTGGCGGACGGCCTGCCGGGCGCCGGCGGCTACCGCGAGCACGACATCCTGGTGATCGGCGAGGACAACTCGGTGGAGAACATCACCAAGTTCCCGTTCGGCCCGGAACACAACATCGTCGGGGCATAGGTAACTGAACTGCCGAGGCGGCGCCGTGAACCCACGGCGCCGCCTTCGGCGTCTATCGCAGACGATAGGGAAAGATGGTGTCCACCATGACTCCTGCAATAACTTCTGACAGCACTGGCAACGGAGCCGGCACCAACGGCGGGACGGACGCCAAAGGAGCCTCCGTCGTCGTCAATGCCATCGCCGTCCTGCGGACCTTCACAGCGGACGAACCCCTGCTGGGCGTCACGGAAATCGCCAACCGCGTGGGCATGCACAAAAGCAGCGTGTCCCGGATCCTGGCCACCTTCGAGCAGGAAAACCTGGTGGAACGCGACCCGGAAACCAAGCGGTTCCGGCTGGGCCTGGGGCTCATCGCCGTCGCCGGACCGCTGCTGGCCGAGATGGAGGAACGCCGCGTTGCCTACCCCGTCCTTCGGCAGCTGACCGAACAGACCGGCGAAACCAGTGCCCTCATGCTGTGGAACGGTGACGAGGCCATCTGCGTGGAGCAAATCGCCAGCCACCACCAGATCAAGCACACCACGCCCCTGGGCGCCCGCTACCGGGATGCAATGAGTGCCTCGGTCCAGGTGTTCCTGTCCACGCTGCCGGCCGAGCGGGTGCGTGAACTGTTGCGCAGCGGAACCATCACCTTCCCGGGACTGGACGACGACGGACTGGCGGCCTACGAAGCAAGGCTCCAGGATGTTGCGCAGCGGGGATGGGCGGGGAACTACGGCGAATCGTCCATGGACGAGGTGGGCGTGGCCGCGCCCGTCCGCGACCACCGCGGCGACGTTGTGGCGGCCGTCCTGATTCCGGCTCCGCGGTTCAGGGTGTCCAAGGAACAGTTCGAGAGTCTGGGGGAGGCCTGCATGGCCGCCGCCGCCAAAGTGACCGGCCGGCTGGGTGGCCGCACGGGAATCTGACGCTGCCAGGTCAGGGCAGTGCCGCCGGGGTGCCGGTCTGAGTCCCGACCGCGCTGACGGCGACCACACCGCCCCAGGGGTCGCTGATCACGGCGCTCCGGAACCCCGGCGTATCCATCGGCGCCATGACAATGCCGCCGCCCAGGGCAACGGCCCGGTCAGCGGTCCTGTCTGCATTGGTGACCCCGAAGTTCACACTCCAATGTGGAGGAACAGCCACGCCGTCGGTGGCGGTGGCGACGGCCACCAGCTGGTCTTCGAGAAGCCACAGTGAAAAGGGCGCGTCCGGCGGTGACTTCAGCTCCCAGTTGAACATTGCCTTGTAAAACTCCTGGGCCTTTCCAAGCTCCGGGGTGTGCAGCGAACTCATGGCCCAGCTATTGGGCTGGTCTGCCAGCTCAACGCCGTCGTTGACGCCCGCCTGCCGCAGGCAGAACAGCACGCCGGAGGAATCGGCAACCAGTTGCGAATGGGCCCGGGCATCGATGGTCCCGAGCTGCCGGCCTCCCGCCTGCTCAGCGAGAGCTGAGGCCTGCCCGATATCACGCACACGGACATGGGTCAGCCAACCCGCGGGCGACCCCGGCGGGGCCTGCCCCACGCCGCCCACAGAGCGGCCGTCAAGGCGTGCCAGCCAGTACCCACCCTCCAACCCCGGCATCGGCAACGCCTCGTCGAACGTCCAGCCGAACAGTCCGCCATAGAACTCTTTGGCCCCCTGGGGGTCCGGTTGCCAGGTGTCGACCCAGCACGGCGCACCCACTGAGGAAGTAGTCCGCTTTGCCATCCACCAAGCCCTTTCCATCCGAGTGGCCCGGACCTGGGGGGCCCGGCCACAAGGCAATGCCCGGCAAGCATACGCCCGGAAGCGGAAGCCCGCAGGAGATCAGGGCAGCCCGGCCATCCTCGCCGCCAGGTGCAGCGCTGCGAGCCGCCCCGTTCCCCGCGGATCCCCTCCGCAGAGTTCAAATATCCGTTGCAGCCGGTGATGCATCGACTGCCGCTCCAGGTGCAGTTCGCGTGCCGACTGGGCTGTGTTGCAGCCGGAGTCCAGCCACACCTGCAGGGTCTCCAGCAGCTGGGACTGCCGCTGTGCATCATGCTCCAGGACTGCCCGCAACTGCCGGCTCACGAACGCTTCCCGGGACGAGGCATCCAGGCAGGTCAGCGCGAGGCTTTCCACGGCAGTGTCCTGGGCATCAACCACAACCAGGCCCCGGGACGGATACCGCCTGCGCGCCGACGCATTCCGCCGGCGGATCTGCCGCACCTCCAGGGCGCGGCGGGCCTCCGCCAGTGACCAGGCTGCCTCCGCCACCCCCTCTGCCAGCGGCCCCACGGCGATCACGGCGTCGTGATCCCCTTCCAGTCCCTGCAGGGACTCCAGGAGCAGTCGCCGCTCCCCGGCAGTCTCGGTGCACGGCAGGCCGATCATCACCACCAGCTCCGTGTCGTCAAGGTAGGCGGCGCAGGGGACCCGCTGTGAGCTGAGGAAGTTCTCGATGGCACCACGCAGCTCCTGCGGTGCAGCCGCGTGGATGGCGGCCACCACGGCAGGGGAGTCCGTGGGGAAGCCGGCGCCGGGGGCCAGCTGCTCGAGACGCCACTCCGGTGCGGAATTCAGCACGGCGCGCATCAGTTCAGCACCGGCCAGGGCATGCAGTCCCGGAGGCGTGTGCTGCAGCAGCGCCAGGCCCAGGATGTCCACGGCGCGCTCCCCGGCCACCTGGGCCAGCGCCGTGTCCGCGACATCCGGCACGTGCACTTCGAGCCGTCCCATGAGGACCCCGCGCACGGGGATGTCCACGGTGATGACCGTTCCGCCGGCCACCGGGTAAAAGCCGCCGTGCCCACCTGGCCCGGTGCCGTCGTCGTCAGCTGTTCCTTCTCCCGCTTCCGCGTCTACCCCGTTACTCCAGCCCTCCGGCGCTGCGCTGCCCATGGTTACTCCCCACGGGGAGGTGAGCTTTACGGCTGAGGCGGTGATGCCTGCCAGCACGCCCAGGATCTTGTCCAGTGAAGCGCCATGGGCCAGCTCGGCAGCCATGGCGCGCGTGGCGGCATCCGCCTGCTGCAGGTGCCCCACCGATTCGCTGACAAGCATGGAGTTGATGGCCTGCATGACGCCGACGAACGGCACCACCTTGCGCAGTTCCACCACGGGAAGGCCGTATTCCTCAGCCTTCTGAAGCATGTCTGCAGGGATTTCCGGCAGTGCACCGCCCGTCTCGATGGCCAGGGCAGCCACGCCGCGCTGCGCCAGCTCACGGACGTAGTCCCCGCGTTTGGCCGGGGTGGCGGTGGCCAGCGTGATCCCACCGCAGAGCAGCAGTTCCCCGCCTCGGAGCAGGGGAGCGATGTCCAGCACCTCGCTGGAGTGGACCCAACGGACCGGCTGGGCGTCTGCCATAGCCCCTTCCGGGTGGACCACGGGATCTGCGGCGGCAAGGGCGGGGTGGGCGAGTATTTCGCCGAGAAACACTGACACGACAGTCCGTAACGTAGAAGAAGGATTTGTTCGACAGATTGTATCTTGTTGCTTGTGATGAGGGCCACATAGCCTTGTTTGTACTTATCCACCTCACGGAGGCCCCCATGCAAGAAAAGCTTTCAACAGCCACGCACGGCCAACCTGACCAGGCCACACAGGACCACAGCGCCGTGGACCATGAAGCCTGGCTGCAGCCCATCCCCGAATCAGCACGCACACGCAAGGTATCCGGCCAGTTCTGGATCTGGGCGGGCGCCAACCTGGCACCCATCAACTGGGTGCTGGGGGCACTCGGTATCCAGCTGGGACTCGGACTCGCGGACACCATAACCGTCCTGGTGCTGGGCAACCTGATCGGCATGCTGCTCTTTGGCTGCTTCGTCCTCCTGGGCCAGAAGACCGGAGCCACCGGCATGGTCCTGGCCCGGGCGGCATTCGGACGGCGCGGCAACTACCTGCCGGCCGCCATCCAGGCCCTGCTGGTCATCGGCTGGTGCGCGGTGAACACCTGGATCATCCTGGACCTGGTCATGGCGCTCTTCGGGACCCTTGGCTGGGTTGACCCGGAAGCCCCCAACTACGCCTGGAAGATCGGCGTTGCGACCTTCATCATGGCCCTCCAGGTTGCCATTGCCTGGTTCGGCTACAAGGCCATCGCCGCCTTCGAAAAATGGACCGTACCGCCCACCATCCTCATCCTGGCCGTCATGTCCGCGGTGGCATGGTTCGGCATGGACATCAACTGGAGCTACGCCGGTCCTGCCGGCGCCGTCCTGGAAGGTTCCGAGCGCATCGCGGCCATGAGCGCCGTGATGACCGCCATCGGCATTGGCTGGGGCATCACCTGGTTCACCTACGCCGCGGACTACTCCCGGTTCGTCAGCACCAGCGTCCCCAAGAAGAAGGTCTACCTCGCTTCGGTACTGGGCCAGTTCATCCCCGTGGTGTGGCTCGGCGTCCTGGGCGCCAGCCTGGCCACCAACAGCGGCGAGATCGATCCCGGCAAGCTGATTGTCATGAACTTCGGCGCCATGGCGCTGCCCGTACTGCTCATGGTGCTCCACGGCCCCATCGCCACCAACATCCTGAACATCTACACCTTCTCCGTGGCCACCCAGGCCCTGGACATCTCCATCAGCCGCCGCAAACTCAACCTGTTCGTGGGCGTCTTCTCGCTCGGCGCCGTCGTCTTCTTCATCTTCCAGGAGGACTTCGCAGCGGTACTCGACGCCTGGCTGATCGGCCTGGTGGCATGGGTGGCCGCCTGGGGCGGCATCATGCTGGTGCACTACTTCTGGCTGGAGAAGCGCTGGCCGGGCGGCACCGACCGTCTGTTCGACGGCGTGGGCACCAAGCGGCTGCCGGTGGTCAACTTTGCCGGGGTCATCTCCCTCGTGGCTGGGATCTTCGCTACGTGGCTGTTCATGTACGGCCTGATCCCCATCATGCAGGGCCCCATCGCCGTGGCCCTGGGCGGCTGGGACCTGTCCTGGCTGGCCGGCGGCCTGACCAGCGCCGGGGTGTACGCCATCCTCGGCCCGCGGCAGCACATCCGCTACCTCGCACTTGAGCCGCGCACCACGCAGAAGGTGGACGCCACCCCTGGCGCGACCGCTCCGGAAGCAGGGAGCCCGGAGAGCACGCCCGCTCTTCCCGCCCTCTAAGCTCACCACCCCGAAGAACCTGGCGGGCGCCCAGCGCCCGCCGAAAGGATTTCCCGTGAACAAGCCCGCCATCTCGGACGCCCTGCACCCCATCACCTGGCCCGAGGGCTTCAAGGCCGCAGCGTCCTTCACCTTCGACGTGGACGCCGAGTCCTGCACCATCGCCCACGATCCCGCCGGCACCCGGCGCATGTCGTTGATGAGCCACCAGTCCTATGGTCCCAAGATCGCGGTCCCGCGGCTCCTGGCCATCCTGGCCCGCCAGGACATCCAGGCCACCTTCTTCATCCCCGGCTTCACCGCCGAGTCCTACCCCGACGTGGTCCGGCAGATCGTGGACGGCGGCCACGAGGTGGCCCACCACGGCTACCTGCACGAACCCATGCAGGGCATCGACGCCGCCACCGAGGCCAGCTACATCGACCGTGGCCTGGAGGCACTGGCCAAAGTCGCAGGTGTCCGGCCCGTGGGGTACCGGGCTCCGTGGTGGGAGCTCAACTGGCACTCGCCGGGCCTCCTGGCGGACCGCGGGTTCCTCTACGATTCGAGCCTGCTCGACGGCGACGCACCCTACCGCTTCGCTGTCGCCGCGGACGATCCCCGGGACATCGTGGAGATTCCCGTGGACTGGACCCTTGACGATTGGGAGCAGTACGCCTTCTACCCCGGCGTTACAGGCAGCGGCGTGATCGAGAGCCCGGCCAAGGTCCTGGAAATGTGGACCCTCGAAGCCCAGGCCCACCACTCCCAGGGCAGCTGCTTCGTCCTCACCAACCACCCGTTCATTTCCGGCCGGCCGTCCAAGGCTGTAGCGCTGGAGCAGCTGATGGAGCGGGTGAAGGCAATGGACGGCATGTGGGTGACCACCATGGAGAACATTGCCCGGCACACCCAGGCCACGGTCACCGAGGTCCACACCCACGCGCGGATCGAGGTGCCGGTATTCCCGGGCGCGGGTGCACAGTTCAAGCCGGCCGTCGTGCGGCAGGGGGTGCTGGCCTAGCGTCCGTGGGCAATTAGCGGCCGGCGGCGGGATTTCCCGCCGCCGGCCGCTTTTGGTTGCCCATGGACACCATCCGCGGTGCCGCCTATGGTGGCCGGAAAGGCCGGCGCCACCGGCCGGGAGGAGCTTCGATGGGACTTATGAACAACGCAACGGACGGAATCGAGCAGGAGCTCGACTGGCAGGTTCCGCTCTACGAACAGCTCCACCGGAATCCGGAACTCGGCCTCGCCGAACACCAGACCTCGGAAGCCGTTGCGGCGAAGCTGGCGGGTTGGGGTTTCGATGTGCGGCATTTTGGCGGCACCGGTGTGGTGGGCGTCCTTGCCAACGGACCCGGCCCGGGCGTCCTGGCCCGGGCCGACATGGACGCCCTCCCGGTCACCGAGGCAACCGGGGCAAGCTACTCCTCCGCCGTCCCAGGGGTGATGCACGCGTGCGCGCACGACATGCACGTGGTGGCCCTGCTCGGCGCGGCGAAGTACCTGGCAGATTACCGGGATGCCTGGCGGGGAACCTACACCGCCCTGTTCCAGCCGGCAGAGGAGACGGCGGCAGGCTCGCAGGCAATGCTCGACGACGGCCTGGCCGGCGGAATCCCGCGGCCGGACGTCGCACTGGCCCAGCACGTCATGCCCACCGAGGCGGGAACTATCGGCACCACGCCGGGTCCGGTGCTCTCGGCCGGCGACTCTGTACGGATTACCGTCCACGGCCGCGGCGCCCACGGCTCCATGCCGCACAAGTCCGTGGATCCGGTGGTGCTGGCCGCCTCGATCGTCCTCCGCCTGCAGACTGTGGTGTCCCGCGAAACGATTCCGGGGGAGTTCGCAGTGCTGACTGTTGGCTCGGTGAGCGCCGGAGCCACGGCCAACATCATCCCGGACCGGGCGGAGCTGCTGCTCAACCTCCGCACATACGACCTTGCCGTCCGGGCCGCCATGATGGCCGCCATCGAGCGGATAGTACGGGGCGAGTGCGCAGCCGCCGGTTCGCCGCAGGAACCGGAGTTCGAGTATTACGACCAGTACCCGCTGACCAGCAACGATGCGGAGGCCAACGCCCGGGTCACTGCAGCCTTCACCAGGACCTTCGGAGCGGACGCTGTCTACCGCACCGCCCCGCAGACGGCGTCAGAGGACTTCAGCCGCATCCCTGACGCATTCGGCATCCCGTACGTCTACTGGATCGTCGGGTCCGTGCCCCCGGAAACCTACCGGCGGGCCGTGGCGAATGGCACGGTGGACGCCGATATCCCTGCCAACCACTCGCCGTCGTTCCTGCCCGCCGTTGACCCTACCCTCCGCATGGCCACCCGGGCCCAGGCGGCGGCCGCGCTCGCCTACCTCGGTGCGGACGAAGCCTAGCCAGCCACGGACAGCAGGGACTTCATCTGCGCTGCGGCGTCGCTCCCCGGGGCCGGTGTGTACACCACGATGTGCAGGTCCGGGCGGTCCGACGGGGACACCTGGTGGTGTTCCAGCTGGAGCACCCCGACGGCGGGATGGTGGAAAAGGCGCTCGCGGGACTCGAAACCCAGG
Source organism: Pseudarthrobacter sp. LT1 (assembly GCF_035621795.1). Lineage (NCBI taxonomy): Bacteria > Bacillati > Actinomycetota > Actinomycetes > Micrococcales > Micrococcaceae > Pseudarthrobacter > Pseudarthrobacter sp. LT1. The sequence continues at coordinate 4,001,926 of NZ_CP141830.1, read as the reverse complement.
ATGTCGTACAGGTCCCAGCCCTGCCGGAACTCCGGGCTCGCTTCCTTGAGCCGCTCCACCTGGTACTGAATGTCCGGATCGCCCAGCCGCTGCCCGGTTTCGGCCCGGAACTCTGCAAGGAAGCGCTTGCTGGTGGTGTCCCAGTCCGGAAGCAGGTTCCGGACGTAGGGGTCGGTGAACACCAACCACAGCAGGTTCCGGTCTGCCGCCGGCACGGTGGCGATATTGGGATACAGCGCCGCGTAGGCCTTGTTCCACCCGGCCACGCCCCAGTCCGGGAACAGGGCGAAGGACGGGTTGGGGTCCAGGGCATCCAGCAGGCGCTGGATGTGGGGCGGGGCGGTATCGGCTGCCGGCCCGGCGGGAGCTGCGGAGGCGTATCCGCCCAGTGACAGAACGTAGCCCAGGCCGGTGCTGGAGAGATGCAGTGCGCGGCTGATGGCCTCGAGGACCTGCCGGGACGGGCTGATATCCCGGCCCTGCTCCAGCCACGTGTACCAGGTGACGCTGACGCCGGAAAGGAACGCCACCTCCTCGCGGCGGAGCCCCCGTTCACGGGTGCGGCCGACGGGCGGCAGGCCGTAGTCGGCCCGCAGCGCCTGGTCGCGGCGGGCCCTCAGGAACAGGCCAAGTTCTTTTCGGCGCCCGGGATCACTCACCGGGAAATACTATTACTCTGGTACTCCCACTACTAGTAGCAGCGCTGTCTTCCGTCCGCGTCGCCCAGGCAAGAGGATGGTAAGTATGCCTGCACTCCGCTCTAAAACAGTCACCCATGGCCGCAACATGGCCGGCGCCCGCGCACTGCTGCGCGCCTCCGGCGTCGCCAATTCAGACATCGGCAAGCCGATCATTGCCGTGGCCAACTCCTTCACCGAATTCGTCCCCGGCCACACCCACCTTGCCCCCGTGGGCCGGATCGTCTCCGACGCGATCCTCGCCGCCGGCGCCGTGCCGCGCGAGTTCAACACCATCGCCGTGGATGACGGCATCGCCATGGGCCACTCCGGCATGCTCTACTCGCTGCCGTCCCGCGACCTGATCGCTGACTCCGTGGAGTACATGGTCAACGCCCACTGCGCCGACGCTCTGGTGTGCATTTCCAACTGCGACAAGATCACCCCGGGCATGCTCATGGCGGCGCTGCGCCTGAACATCCCCGTAGTCTTTGTCTCCGGCGGCCCCATGGAGGCCGGCCGCGTGACCCTGACCGACGGCTCCGTGCGCTCCCTGGACCTGGTCAACGCGATCGCCGACGCCGTGGACGAGTCCATCTCCGACGCGGACATCAACCTCATCGAAGAGAACGCCTGCCCCACCTGCGGCTCCTGCTCCGGCATGTTCACCGCCAATTCCATGAACTGCCTCACCGAGGCCATCGGCCTTTCCCTGCCGGGCAACGGCTCCGTACTGGCCACCCACACCGCACGCAAGGCGCTGTACGAGAAAGCGGGCGCCACCGTCGTCGAGCTGGTGAAGCGCTATTACGACGGCGACGACGACTCCGTGCTGCCGCGCTCCATCGCCACCGCCAAGGCCTTCGACAACGCCATGGCCCTGGACATCTCCATGGGCGGCTCCACCAACACCATCCTGCACCTGCTCGCCGCTGCCCAGGAGGCGGGCGTGGACTACGGCCTGGCAGAGATGGACGCCAAATCACGCCAGGTGCCCTGCCTGGCCAAGGTGGCCCCGAACGTTGCCAAGGACAAGACCTACTACATGGAGGACGTGCACCGCGCCGGCGGCATCCCCGCCCTGCTGGGCGAGCTGAACCGCGGCGGTCTGCTGCACAAGGACGTCCACTCCGTGCACTCCGCCGACCTGGACGGCTGGCTGGACGACTGGGACATCCGCGGCGGCAAGGCCACCGAGGAAGCCAAAGCCCTGTGGCACGCGGCCCCCGGCGGCGTCCGCTCTTCCACCGCGTTCTCGCAGTCGAACGAATGGACCTCCCTGGACACCGACGCCGCAGAGGGCTGCATCCGCTCCGTGGAGCACGCCTACTCCAAGGACGGCGGCCTGGCCGTGCTGCGCGGCAACATTGCCGTGGACGGCGCCGTGGTGAAGACCGCCGGCGTGGACGAATCCATCTGGACCTTCTCCGGCCCGGCTGTGGTGTGCGAATCCCAGGACGAAGCCGTGGAGAAGATCCTGAACAAGCAGGTCAAGGAGGGTGACGTGGTGGTGATCCGCTACGAAGGCCCCAAGGGCGGTCCGGGCATGCAGGAGATGCTCTACCCCACGTCCTTCCTCAAGGGCCGCGGCCTGGGCAAGAAGTGCGCGCTCATCACGGACGGCCGCTTCTCCGGCGGTACCTCCGGCCTGTCGATCGGCCACATCTCCCCAGAGGCTGCGTCAGGTGGTGCGATCGCCCTGGTGGAGGACGGTGACGTCATCAGCATCAACATCTCGCAGCGCTCCATGGAGTTGGAAGTTTCCGACGAGATCCTCGCCGAGCGCCGCGAGAAACTGCTGGTCAACGGCGGGTACAAGCCCAAGGACCGGGACCGCCAGGTGTCCGCTGCCCTGCGCGCCTACGCCGCCATGGCCACCTCCGCGGACAAGGGTGCCGTCCGGGACGTGTCCCTCCTGGAGCGCTAACGCCCACACCCGGGCGGGGGAGGAGGCAGGACAGGTCCTGCGGCACTCCTCCGCCCGGGCACAACGGGCCAAAGGGCCCGTCCTGTGGTTCGGCCGCTCGGGTACCCTGTTCACATGGTGCAGGGAGAGGCCGATTTCCGGGCTGAAGGCATCCTGCTCGCCGGGGCAGGACGGGCCATTCTGCTGCAGCTTGCCAACCCTGCGATCGGCCGCGGCGTGGCGGCGCACAGCACGTTCACCCAACGCCCGGTAAACCGCCTCAAGGGCACTCTCACGTACGTCTACGGCATCGTGTACGGAACTGAGGAGCAGGTCAAGGAAGTCCGGCGCCGGGTGAACCGCGCGCACGTTCCGGTACGCCGCACGGCGGGCGAACCGTCCGCCGGTTACAACGCCTTCGATCCGGCGCTGCAGCTCTGGGTGGCAGCAACGCTCTATGACACGGCGCTGACCATCGTCGAGAAGATCCGCGGCCCGCTCGGTGACGAGGCGGCCGACGCACTGTACCGGGACTACGCACGGATCGGCACCGCCCTGCAGCTTCCACCGGACATGTGGCCGAAGGACCGGGCGGCGTTCAGCCGCTACTGGGATGAGCAGCTTTCCACCCTCCGTGCCGAGGAAGAAGGCGTGCGCGTGGGGCGCGGCCTGCTGTTCCCCAAGCACACCGCACTCTGGTACCGCGCCATCATGCCTTCTGCGAGGTTCCTCACCGCCGGGCTCCTCCCGGAGCAGTTGCGGAAGGACTTCGGCCTCGTGTGGAGCGACCGCCACCAGCGACGCTTCGACCTGACATGGCGCATCCTTGCGGTGGCCTACCCCATGCTGCCGGTGCGCATCAGGCACTGGTTCAAGGACTACTGCCTGGCAGAACTTGAAAAAGACCTGCGGAAGAGCCCGCAAACTATGCAGCGGCAAGGAACCACTGCGTAGTTCCACGGCAGTCTTGCCCTAAAGGGGGTCTGCCAAAACCGGTTTCAGCAGGGCCCTCGCCAGGGCTCGGTGAGCACGGTTTGATGGAAGGCATGGCCCCCGAAACAACTGTCACCAGCACCCGTGCGCCCCAAAAACCCGGCGTGCAGCACCACGCGCACTGGGGAGGCGTCTTCGCGATGTCCCTGTGCGTCTTCGCCCTGATCGCCTCCGAATTCATGCCGGTCAGCCTGCTCACCCCGATGGCCGCCGAACTCCGGGTTTCCGAGGGGATGGTGGGGCAGGGCATCGCGATCTCCGGCCTTTTCGCCGTCGCCACCAGCCTGTCGGTGTCCACGCTGGCCGGCAGCATGAACCGCAAGACCCTGCTGCTGGGCCTGACCACGGTGATGGCTGTTTCCGGTGCCCTGGTCGCGATGGCCCCGGGATACCTGCTCTTCATGGTCGGCCGTGCCCTCATTGGCGTGGTCATCGGCGGTTTCTGGTCCATGTCCGCGGCCACCGCCATGCGGCTGGTGCCGGCCCACCAGGTGCCGCGCGCCCTGGCGGTCTTTAATGGCGGCAACGCCCTGGCCACCGTGCTGGCTGCGCCGCTGGGCAGCTACCTGGGCTCATTCATCGGGTGGCGTGGAGCGTTCTTCTGCCTGGTTCCGGTGGCGTTGCTCGCCCTGGTCTGGCAGTGGATCAGCCTTCCTTCCATGCCAGTGGAAAAGCGGGCGTCCGGAAACGTCCTCGGAATTTTCGCCGCATTCAAGAGCCCGGCTGTCGCCTGGGGGATGGCCGCCTGCGGCACCTTCTTCATGGGCCAGTTCGTCCTGTTCACTTACGTCCGTCCGTTCCTGGAGCGGGTGACCGGCGTGGAGGTGGCCACGGTGTCGCTCGTATTGCTGGTGATGGGTGTGGCAGGGTTTGCGGGCACCATGCTGATTGGCCGGTTCCTGGGGAAGGGCCTGTACCGGACGCTGGTCACCATCCCGGCGCTTATGGCGGTCATCGCCGCCGCCCTGGTCCCCACCGGCGGCTGGCTCGCCGTCGTGATGGTCCTCCTGGGTGTTTGGGGGCTGCTGTCCACGGCCGCCCCGGTGGGCTGGTGGAGCTGGATCGCAGAGGCCATGCCCCACGACGCCGAGGGAGGTGGGGGCCTGATGGTGGCCGTCGTCCAGACCTCGATCGCTGTCGGATCAACGCTGGGCGGCGTCCTGTTCGACTCAGCCGGCCACGGCGGCGCCTTCATGGTGGCCGCCGCTGTCCTCGCGGTCTCGTCGGTCCTGGCGTTCGTGACGGCACGGATCACAAGCCGGACCGCCTGACCGACCAACAGATTTTCCAATTAGCCGAAATAACAGGAGGAGAACATGAAGTACACCAAGAGCGGCGGCCAGACAGGAGCCGGACCGAAGGAATGGTTCACCGGCACCGTGCAGATTGACGGCATCCGCAACCCCGATGAACAGTCGGCGGTCGGGTGCGCCCACGTCCGCTTCGCCCCCGGTGCCCGCACCGCCTGGCACCACCATCCCAAGGGCCAGACCCTGTACGTCACGGACGGCATTGGACTGGTGGCGCGGCGCGGCGGGCAGGTCCAGGAAATCCGTCCCGGCGACGTGGTCTACATCGAGCCGGGGGAGGAGCACTGGCACGGGGCAACACCGGAGCGGTTCATGGCCCACGTCGCCATGCAGGAAGCGGACGAAAACGGGCAGGTGGTCACCTGGCTCCAGCACGTCACCGATGAGGAATACGGGGCCTGAGCACCCCTAACGACGGTGGGCGGACGACGGCGGGAGGTCCCGCCGTCGTCCGCCCACCTTCTTTCGTGGCAGCTTAGTCCTCGTAGGTGTTCGCGATGTAGACGTCGCACGGGGCGTTGTGCGCCACGCTGTTGGCAACGCTGCCCAGGAGCCGGCCGATGCCGCGCATCCTGCGGTTGCCCACCACGATCACCCGGGCGTCCAGGCGGATGGCTTCCTTGATCAGCGAATCAGCCGGCTTGCCGCGGGCGGCGAAGTGGGTGATCTCCACTCCCGGCCGCGATGCGCCCAAGGACTTTGCCACCATCTCCGAGCTGTCCGCGTTGGAGATCCGTACCTTGTCCGAGCCCACCCCAAAGGTTTCGGCGTTCTCGATCTCAAAGGCGGTCACTACATGGAGGGACGCTCCCAGTGACTCCGCCAGGTCCAGCGCCACTTCTGCGGCCTTCCGTGCGGACGGGCTGGCATCCACACCTACTACAACTACATTCGCCATTCGTTCGCTCCTTCGTATAGTCCTGCATTCAACGTTTATTGGCCAGTCTAAGGACTACCCGCCCGGAGCCCGCCTAACCGTAGACTCTGAAGGCGGGTCATGAGTGGGTTGATGGGGGAACATGGGTGAGCTTGCCAATCAGGTTGCGCAGGATCGGACGGGCCTTCCGCCTGTCTATGTGGACGTGCCGGATAAATCAGGAATGCCGGGTGCAGGTACCAGCAGACTCCTGAACGCCGGCCTGACCGAGGCTGAGTCTGCCGTTGCCGCGGAGCCGGCGCCGTCACTCCAGCCTTCCAGGAAACAGGAACGCCGGACCATTGTCCTGCACGCCACTTGGATCCTGGGGTGCATCACTGCGGGAGTGATGCTGGGACTCTACAAGGATGCGGTCCAGGACGGGGACGCCGGACAAGCCGGCTGGGTGTTGACAGCGCTGGCAGTCCTCGTCCCGTGCCTCGTCGTGCTGGGCGCCTACCCGAAGTGGAAGAGGCGGAAGTTCATCAAGGACTATAAGCAGCGGCACCAGGCCTGGGTGGCCCGTTTCATCGGTAACTGGCCGCTCCGTGAGCGGCTGCTCGACGTCGACGCCATCCCTGATGTTTGGCAGCGGGTCAGCACGCGGACCATGGCGGACACCTTGGAAGCAGACCGGAGGTCCATCCTGGCGCAAGGATTCCCAAGGGAACATCCCGCCCAGCTGCTGGCCGAGGCCCTCGCCGCCGTGAACGCCTGGGCGCGGGCACCCTGGTCCGACCCGGCCCTGTACCGCACTGCCCAGGACGCCGTCGAACGCTTCGGCGAACTCGCAGGCCGGCGGCGGGCGGACGCTGCGCCGCCCGGGCCGCCGTCGAACGTTCAATAGCCGGCGTTGTTCCTAGCCGCCCACCGTCGCCTGCGCCGTTTCCACGATGTTCTCGGTGACGGCCCAGGAGGCCAGGAGCTTGAGGGCTTCCGCGGACGGGCTGCCGGGGGTGGCGGGATAGACGGTGAGGGTATGCCCCGGGTCCTCTTCCAGGCCCAGCACCTGGTAGTTCAGCTCGAGGAGTCCCACCACGGGATGCTGGAAGAACTTGGTGCCGGCGTAGTGGCGGCGGACGTTGTGGGCTGCCCACAGCGTGCGGAATTCGTCGCTGCGCATGGACAGTTCCCCGATCAGCTCGGCGATGCCCTTGTCATGGGGATTGCGGCCGGCCTCCCGCCGCAGGATGGCCACGTTGGTGTTGGCCGCCCGTTCCCAGTCCGTGTAGAAGTTGTGGGCGCGGGGGTCCAGGAAGATGAACCGGGAGTGGTTGGCCGGCCGTGACGGAGTGCGGTACATGTCCGAATACAGGGCATAGCCCAGGGTGTTGGCGGCCACGATGTCCAGGCGGTTGTTGCCGATGAAGGCCGGCGCCTCCGTGATGGCGTCCAGCAGGTACTGCAGCTCCGGCCGGACCTTGGACGGGGCGGAGCCGCCGGCGCCCGCAGCCCGCTTGCGGCCCGAGGTGTTGGCTGCCCGGGCCAGGTCATAGAGGTGGTCATGTTCGGCGCGGTCCAGTTCCAAGGCACCGGCGATGGCATCCAGGACGCTGTCAGAAACACCGTGCAGGTTTCCCCGTTCCAGCCGCGTGTAGTAGTCCACGCTGACGCCGGCCAGCCGCGCCACTTCCTCCCGCCGGAGCCCCGGTACGCGGCGGCGGCCGCCATAGGGTTCGATGCCCGCCTGCTCGGGGGTAATCCGCCCACGGCGTGAAGACAGGAACTGCCGTACCTCGGCTCGGTTATCCATAGGGAACACGTTACGACGGATGGCAGGACCCTAAGGAGGTTCTGCCGGAACCAGTTACAGCAGGGCCCTCGCCAACGATGCCTGGGCCGGGTTTGATGGGAATGTCCCTTTCAGCCGTTTCACCATGTGGAGGACCCAGCATGCGCGCAACCATCATGCACGCGCCCGGAGACGTCCGGGTCGAGGATCGCGACAAACCAGCCGTCCGGCAGCCCACGGATGCGGTCATCAAACTCGTTGCCGCCTGCGTCTGCGGGTCGGACCTGTGGCCCTACCGCGGCGCCGACAAAATCTCCAAGCCCGCGCCGATGGGCCACGAGTACGTGGGAATCGTCGAGGAGGTCGGTGCGGGGGTCAGGAATGTCCGGCCGGGCCAGTTCGTCGTCGGGTCATTCTTTGCCTCCGACAACACCTGCAAAATCTGCCGCTCCGGCTACCAGAGCGCGTGTGTCCACCGCCAGGGCGTGGGCGGTGCACAGGCAGAATACATGCGCGTTCCGCTGGCGGACGGCACCCTGGTGGCCACGCCCGGCATGCCCGACGCCGGCAAGGTTCCGTCGCTGCTTGCGGCCTCCGACGTCCTGGGGACAGGATGGTTCGCCGCCAAGGCCGCCGAGGTGGGTCCGGGGAAGACCGTGGCAGTAGTGGGCGACGGCGCCGTGGGACTTTTGGGGGTCCTCGCAGCGCAGCAGATGGGTGCTGAACGGATCATCGCCATGTCCCGGCACGGGGACCGGCAGGCGCTGGCACGCGAGTTTGGCGCCACGGACATCGTGGAGGAGCGCGGGGACGAGGGCGTGAAGAAGATCAAGGAACTCACCGGTGGCCTCGGTGCACATTCCGTCCTGGAAGCCGTGGGCACGCAGGAATCGATGCTGCAGGCCATCCACGCCACCAGGGCGGGCGGCCATGTGGGCTTTGTGGGAGTCTCCCACGATGTGGCGTTGCCAGGGCGGGACCTGTTCTATTCGCATGTGCACCTGCACGGCGGCCCGGCTCCGGTCCGGCAATACCTGCCGGAGCTGATCGACCTGATCCTCAGCGGCACGATCAATCCTGGAAAAGTGTTTGACCTGGAACTCCCGCTCGAGCAGGCCGCGGACGCGTACAAGGCCATGGACGAACGCCGCGCCATCAAGGTGCTCCTGCGCCCCTAGCGCATCCTTTTCCCCAAGGGCCCAAGGGTAGGACTCTCAAGACCAGTCACAACAGGGCCACCTTGGTGCCACCTTTTCCCGGGTTTGCTCCGAACAACCCCGGTAGCATTTATATGTCCCCCCAACAGATCACAGGAGAACCATGACTACCGTCAAGGCTTATGCATCCCCGTCCGCCACGGAGGACCTGGTGGCTACCACCATTGAGCGCCGCGAAGTGGGCCCTCATGACGTCCTGATCGACATTAAGTTCGCCGGCATCTGCCACTCGGACATCCACACCGTCCGCGGTGACTGGGGCCCGCAGCAGTACCCGCTGGTGCCCGGCCACGAGATTGCCGGCATCGTCACCGAGGTGGGGGCCGAGGTGACCAAGCACAAAGTGGGCGACCGCGTTGGTGTTGGCTGCATGGTCAACTCCTGCCGGGAATGCGTCAACTGCCAGAAGGGCGAGGAGCAGTACTGCCTCAAGGGCAACACCGGCACCTATGGCGCCGTTGACCGCGACGGCACCATTACGCAGGGTGGCTACTCCACCCACGTTGTGGTCACTGAAGACTTCGTCGTCACCATCCCCGAGGGCATCGACCTCGACGTCGCCGCACCGCTGCTGTGCGCCGGCATCACCACCTACTCACCGCTGCGGCACTGGGGTGCCGGCCCCGGCAAGAACGTTGCCGTCGTCGGTCTCGGCGGCCTGGGCCACATGGCCGTCAAGCTCGCCCACGCCATGGGTGCCGAGGTGACTGTCCTGTCGCAGTCGTTGAAGAAGCAGGAGGACGGCCTGAAGCTTGGCGCCGACCACTACTTCGCCACGAGCGACGAGAACACCTTCTCTGAACTCGCCGGCTCCTTCGACCTGATCATCAACACGGTCAGCGCCTCGATCGACATCAGCTCCTACCTGGGCCTGCTGAAGCTCGACGGCGCCCTGGTCAACGTGGGTGCCCCCGCGGAACCGCTTCCCGTCAACGCCTTCGCGCTGATCGGCGGACGCCGTTCCTTCGCCGGTTCCATGATCGGCGGCATCCGCGAGACCCAGGAGATGCTCAACTTCTGCGCCGAGCACGGCCTGGGCGCCGAGATCGAGGTCATCCCGGCTGGGAAGATCAACGACGCCTACGAGCGCGTGCTGGCATCGGATGTCCGGTACCGCTTCGTGATCGACACCGCCACCTTCTAAAGCACTACCCCCGCTTTTACGGCGCGCGCGGCGGGCCGGCTCCCAGAAGGGGCTGGCCCGCCGTCGGGCTTTAAGGTAGGGGACGACGGCGGTACAGGCCTTACGGACGAAGGGCCGCCAGGATGGAAACGGCCGGGCCTTCCTTCGTGTCCCGGTAGTTGATGCCGGCCCACAGGTTCAGCCACTCCGGCTCCCCTGCTGCGGCGGCTGCGGCACGCAGGGGAGTGGTGAGGTGGTGGATCTCCGGGTAGCCGTACGGGGCGTGGCCGTCATGGCGGCGCATGAACTCGTTGTAGAGGCCGCGCGCGTTGCGGCCGGAGAAGGCACGGGTGAGGGCGGTGGTGGTGAAATGGTCCGGCGACGACAAGGCAGCCCGGTGCGCGGGCTTGGTTCCCGCTTCATCAGCGCGGAGGAATGCGGTGCCGGCCTGGACCGCAACGGCTCCGACGGCGAGCGCAGCCCGGGTGTGCTCCGACGAGGCAATGCCACCCGCCGCGATAAGGGGCACCTCCAGATCAGACAGCGCGCCCAGGATCCCGTGGAGGGGCACCAGGGGAGCAGGCATATCCGGCTTGAACGTTCCGCGGTGGCCTCCGGCTTCCGGGCCCTGGACGCACAGCGCATCGGCGCCTGCCGCCAGCGCCCGCAGGGCTTCTTCGCGGTCCGTGACTGTGGCGATGACGTATATTCCGCGGTGCTGCAGTGCTTCCACCACGCTGGTTTCCGGGATGTCGAAGGTGAATGAAACGACGTCCGGTGCCAGGTCCAGCAAGGCCTCGAGCTTTTGGTCCCAGTCGTCATCGTCATGCCGCGGCGCGCCGAGGCTCACGCCGAAGCGCTCGGCGTCCGGGGCCAGCGAGTCTACGTATTGCTGCAGGGACGCTTGGCTGATGACGGACGCCTGGGGTACGAAGAGGTTCACGCCGAACGGCTTGTCCGTTTGTCCCCTGACGGCCTCGATCTCGGCGCGCATGGTTGCGGCGGTCTTGTAGCCTGCAGCGACGAAGCCCAGTCCGCCGGCCCCGCTGACGGCCGCTGCCAGCCGTGGGGTGGAGGGTCCCCCGGCCATGGGTGCCTGGATGACGGGCAGTGCCAGCGACTCGAACCTGAATTTGGTGCCCTTCTGGTGGGTAGCCATGTGCCCTTCCCGTCGTTTGGGTGTACCTGACGAATGCTACGCCGGTCCGGGTGGACAGTTCACGCCCGAAATATCTGCGGTCGTGTCACCCGTTTCGTGGACGGAAAAGGACGTTGACGACGGCGGGTGGGGCCCGCCGTCGTCAACGCCCTATGCGGGTGGGCCGCTTAGAGGGCCAGCGCCGGCTCGTTCCCGCGCACGCTCAAGGTGAAGGTGTTGGGCCCGCTGCAGGTGACGGCGATGCGGCAGGTGGTGGTGTTGTGGCGCGCGGAGAGGTCGGAGACCGCGGAATCGAGGGTCTCGTGGAGGGAGGTCCGGTCCCAGATCTTCAGCGTCACGGATTCGGCAGTGTTAAACGTCATTGTTCAGTACTTTCCTGTGTCAAGCCGGCTTTGTCCCCGGCAATGGCCTGTCCGCGCTCGGAGGGTCGGTGGCCTGTGCTCACCGGTGGGCCTCGTTGCGTCACCAGGATGTCAAGGGCGGATGTTTCCGGCCCTGCCTATCCATAGTGCCCATGGCGGATGGGCGCACTCAACCAAATCACGCATTTGTTGCGAGTGAATCTCATCACGTGTGATCCGGGTTACAGCTACTCGTCGAAGTGGGCGGTGATCCTCTGTTCTCCGGAGATTGAGGTGATGACGGTGGCTGCCACTTCCCTCAGCTTGACGTTCCTGGTGCTTGAGGCGTGCGAGAGGATGCTGAAGGCGGTATCCCGGTCGCAGCGGTTTTGGGCCATGGTCGCACCCACCGCCATGTCGATCACGGTGCGTGACTGCATTGCGGCGGTGAGGTCATTCCTGGCTTCCCGGAGCTGCGAGATCCGCAGGATCAACCGCAGTGAACTGGCGGCTTGGGCCGTGAACGATTCCACGGTGGCGACGTCCTCCCCGGAGAACCCGTTGCTGCGGCCCGAGTAGAGATTCAGTACCGCTTCTGCTTCCCCCGCCAAGTCCAGCGGGACGGCAAGGATCGAGGACACGCCGTGCTCTGCAGCCGTCCTGACATAGGGGCGCCAGCGGTCTTCGCCGGCCAGGTCTGGCACAAGGAGGGTGGATCCCTGCCGGAGCGCGGTAAGGCACGGGCCCTGGCCGAATCCGTTCTGCAGCTCGTCAAGGGCCCATGCCGCAGGGTCGCTTGCTGCCACAGCCTGGGGCCGCTTGTGCCGCAGCACCGTGACGCCGCTGTGGATCGTGTTCCCGGGGACGGACAACCGGGTACTGGCAAGCATCGCCAGTTCGGTGAGGAAGGCCTTGATGTCCGGGCTTTCCAGCACGAGTTGCTGCAGCGACAGCTCTGCTGCCTCCAGCGGCCATCCCTCGGATTCCCGGAACGGCTGCTCCTCGCTGCCGGTCATTGGTCCTCACCCGCGGTCAGTTCCCTCATGGCCGTGGCGATCAACCCCACCTGGGAGGCCGGAAGGTGGAGCGCTTCGTTGAGGTAGGCGTCGAATGACATTTCGTCAGCGTCGCCGCCGAGGCCGTAGTAGTACGTCCACAGTTTCAGCATCGGTATCTGCGTCTCGCGGAAACGCCGGGCAACGTCCCTTCGCTGCTCGTCGGCTTCCAGTAGTTGGTCGGGGTCCCCGGTCCAGTCGGCGTTCATCCTTGCGGTCCCATGGGCCCGGCGGTGGTCAGCGCATTGTTCCCGGCCATCGGGCCTCGATCCATAGTTGCGGCAGAATTTCTTTTCCTGGCTGGCGGCCGCCCGCTCTTGGCGCGTTCGGCCCGTGCATTCAACCTCCGGATCCTGTAGCCATCCCGAAATCTCCTACGTTTGACACTACGCCCTTGGAGGTGTTTCTGGTATGGCGGCCGGTTGCATTCGCGCGGCCCGGCCGCCTGCGGGCCGGGTGTCGTCGTCCAGCAGCGGACCGCGGGTAAGTCCAGGCGGATCCCTGAGACTTCAGCTTAGGCCCCCGTAAATGCCCGCTCCGCTGCCCTGCGGGTACCCGGCGACCGTAAGATGAACCCCATGCTGAATCCTGCCGACGATGTGACTGTCCAACACCTCCAAGAGGTCCTGGTGGGGGCTGAAAATGCCGTGGAGTTCCTGTCGGGTCTCTCGGGAATGGCGGCAGCGGCAGTATCCGCAGCTGCCGGTGACGACATTGAGTGCGCGGTGACCCTGAAGCTCCGGCGGCGGCCCACCACTGCGGCGGGCAGCAGTGCCCGGGCGCTGGAACTTGACGTCATTGAGCAGGCGCTGGGGGACGGTCCCTGTATCCGTGCGTTGCGGGAGATGGCGCCTGTGTTGATCGACGACGTCGCACGGGACCCCCGCTGGACAAAATACAACCAGGAACTGGCGCGCCGGGGCGTGCAGAGCAGCCTGGGTGTGCCACTGGAAATCAGCAGCGAGGCCAGTGCTGCCCTGAACTTCTTCGCCTCCAGGCCGGGCGTGTTCACGGCTGACGTTTACGACAAGGCGGCGGGTTTCGCCGCCGCTGCCCACAACACCTTGCATCTTTCAGTCCGCATCCACACTGCGCAGAACCGGGCGGATGACCTCGAAGCTGCCCTGGAGAGCAGGACCGCCATCAACCTGGCCTGCGGCGTCATCATGGCGCAGAACCGGTGTTCCCAGGAAGAGGCGGTGGAGATCCTCACCAAGGTCTCCAGCAACCGCAACCGGAAGCTGCGGGACGTGGCCAAGGAACTGATTGAACAGCTGTCCGGAAGCAGCATCCAGACCCACTTCGACGCCTAGGCCGGCGCCCCGGCTCCCTGCAGTCCACCAGCGGTCCCCGTCCGGTCAACCGGCGGTCCGCACGGACACTCTCGCCTCGCCGGCTGCTCCGCGGATGTCCCAGCAGTTGCCGCTGCCAATGACCTTGTAGTCCCGGTCTCCGACTGATTCCAGCACCACTGCCGTGCCCTCGTCGATGGCAACCGCCCATTCCACCAGGCCTGCCGCCACGGCGCCCAGCGCGCGGCTCAGTGTCCCGGCCTGGGCGGCGTGGACGTCCACCGTGAACGGGACCAGCCCCAGGCCCTCCCGGACGTCGACTGCATCCAGGCCCTCCGAGCACTCCTCCCCGCACACGTCCACCCCGTTGATCCGGCAGCCGCCAATCAGCGCGGGGCCTGGTGCCACCATGGCTCCGGCGGAGAACCCCAGATAGGGGGCGCCGCCGGCAACCAGCCCGGAAATCGCGGTGCCCGCGGGGCGGAGGCCCTTCCAGTACGCCGGCGTCAATCCGCCGCCCACCACCACGCCGTCCACACCGCTGAAATCAGCGGGATCCGCTGTCCTGCCTTCTGCCAGCGGCACCGGCACCACCTCACAGTCAAGCCTGGGCCGGAGGGGCCCTGCGCAGATTTCCACCAGCTCCTGCAGGCTTCCGCCATGATGATGCACGGCAACGGCGATCCGGGCAGTCCGGCCCGGCGCGGCATGCCGCCGGATGTCCTCCGCAAACCGGTCAAAGACGTCCGGAAAACCCAGCGGATCCGGGCCGGCCCCGGCAAGGAAAATACTCATGGGCTTTAAGGTACCGGCAGGCGCCGCCGGGCTGCCGGAGACAGGAAAAAATCCTTGACCTGCAGTCACTGCGGGACTAACGTACAACCAAATGGTTGTAGAAAAGCTGCGCGAGACCGAACTGGACCGCCTCTTCCAGGCATTCGCCGACTCCACCCGGCGGGACATCGTCCGCCGGGTCACCGTGGGCGAGTACTCCGTGTCCGGCCTGGCCGCCCTGTACGCCATGAGTTTCGCCGCCGTCCAAAAACATGTGGCGGTGTTGGAACGCGCTTCACTGGTCACCAAGGAAAAGCGTGGAAGGGAGCAGATCGTGCGGGGCAACCACGAAGGACTGCAAAACGCCCGGCGGCTGCTCGACGACTATGAACAGATCTGGCGGCAGCGGGCCGCCCGGATGGCCGACATTCTCGCTGAAGGTTAGGAAGGCATTGCCATGACAGTCATCAGTACGGATAAGAACCCAGAGGCCCTCAGCCTCACCCTGGTCGCCGAGCTCGACGCCGGCGTGGAGCGCGTCTGGCAGCTCTTCGAAGACCCGCGCCGGCTGGAGCGCTGGTGGGGACCGCCCACCTATCCCGCCACTTTCTACAAGCACGACTTCGTTCCGGGCGGCCGGGCCAGCTACTACATGACAGGACCTGACGGGGACAAGGCGCACGGCTGGTGGGAGTTCACCAGCATCGCGTCCCCGCGGGAGCTGCAGTTCGACGACGGGTTCGCGGACAGCGACGGCAACCCCACCGGGGAGTTCGGCATCAGCCACGCCACGGTGACCCTGGAGCCGCTGGGGGAGCGGACCCGGATGACCATGCTGTCCACCTTCGAGTCCGAGGAACAACTCGAGCAGATGATCCAGATGGGCATGGAGGAAGGCCTCAAGGAAGCGGTCGGCCAGATGGACGGCATCCTCGCCGAGCACGCCAACGCCTGACAGCGCACCAACCACCCTTTGCCACAGCGCCACGTGGGCGGACGACGGCGGGACGCGCCGCCGTCGTCCGTCCACCTTGGGCGTTGAACGCACAAGCCCACCGCTGAATACTGGAAGATGGGGGCCAGGCAAGGAAAGGCGGTGGCGGCAATGAGCGGCGGGGCAGGGGATTTCCGCAAGCGCCTCGAGCGTGCGGCCGAAGTCCGGTCATACCGTGGCGCCGGCATCAGCGCCGAGGAGGAAGCCGCGCTGGATGCCCTCGACGCACAGGAGCGGGAGAAGCGCAGGAAAGTCAGTGATGCCGCCCGTGCCGAGTACCTGGTCCGCGACGCCATGGCGCAAGGGAAGTTCGACAACCTGAAGTACGCGGGCAAGCCGATCCCCGGCCTGGGCGAATCGTACGATCCCGACTGGTGGGTGAAGGGGCTGATCCAGCGGGAGAACATCAGCGGCCTGGGTCCGGCGGCCATCCTGCTCCGAACTGAGGACGCCGAACTCGACACCAGGCTGGACGTCCAGTACACCGAGCAGCAGGTCCGGGAGATCCTGCAGGATTTCAACCGGCGCGTGATCGACGCGCGCCGCCAGCTCCAGGGCGGGCCGCCGGTGGTCACCAGGACCCGTGACGTGGAGGAGGAAGTGGAGCGCTGGCGCAGCCGCCGGACCGCGCGCGCGGTGGAGGCTCCTGCTGAGCCCGAACTGGAGCGGTCCTGGTGGAAACGCCTCTGGAAGGGTACGGGCTAGGCGGAAGGGATTGCGCTCCCGAACAGCTCGCACAAGGCGTTGTAGTACTTGCCGGTCTGGCCCCGGTGGGCAAGGCCAATCCTTCTGGACACCCGCTGCGACGCGGCGTTGGCCGGGTGGGTCACTGCCACCACCTCCGGCAGGCCGCTTTCAAACGCGTAGTTGAGAACCGCCTGGCCGGCTCCCAGGGGCGCAGGATGAGCCGCTCAGTCTCAAGGGCCCGCACGTTCCCATCGTGCCAGAGCGGTGCGGTCCTTACCGGGCTGCGTTGATGACCATCCCCGGGCTACGGCTTGTAGTTGGGATTGGGTCCAATCATCGAAGCGGGAGGCGGCGCGAACGGACCCGCGGGGTAGAGCGGTGCCACCTTAAGCATGTAGTTGGCCCACTGCGGCCCGGCAATCATGTACCCGTCAAGGCGGGGGTAGAACGTGCCGTTGATGGTAACGTTCTGCCCTGCCCGCTTTTGGCCTTCCAGGGCATCGCCGAAGAAGGACGCCGTGACCAGGCCGGTGGTGTAGCCAACCACCCAGGTGGACCCGTTGTTGTTCGAGGTTCCGGTCTTGGCGGCGGTAGGAACTTTGTCCTGCACCTTCGGGTTGATCCAGACGCCGGAACCCTTCTTCAGCACGTCCTGCAGTACCGAGTTGACGCCTCGGGCCACGTCGGGTTTGACGGCGTCGTGGCAGTCCGGGGCCTGGGCGGGCAGTTTTGCCCCGGCGGCATCAGTGACATCAACCAGGGCGATGGGAGCACAGTAGCGGCCCTCCGTGGCGAAGGTGGCAAATGCGTTTGCCAGGGTGAGGGGCGCCACGCCGGTGCCGCCGAGGAGGTTGCCCAGCTGATGCATGTTGACCGGGGTGCTGTCCAAGCCGCTGTGCAGCCCTACGGCGTCCACCATCTTCTGGATGCCGCAAAAGTCGAGCTGGGATGCCGAAGCGAAAGTGGCCGTGTTGATCGAGTTGTACAGGCCGTAATTCACGGGCATCGGGCGGTAGAAGCCGTCCTCCGCATTCTGCAGGTCATCGGCAGCGCCGAGGGCAGGGTTGGCCTGCGCCGTGCTGTACGCTCCCAGCACCTTCCCGCAGCTGTCCTTCCACGGGAACCCCAGCGGATAGACACGGCGTGAGGCGTCCACTTCGGCGGTGAGCGACTTTCCCTCGTTCAGCCACTCCGCAAAGGTAAAGGGCTTCATGGTGGAACCGGGCTGGAACCCGCCGGCGCCGTTCAGGTCGTTGCCCTGGGCGTCCTTGGCATCCACGTTGAAGTTCAGGTTGGTGTCGAACTTGCCTGGTTGCGGGAGGAAGACCGTGTTTTGGGCCATGGCCAGGATCTTGCCGCTGCCTGGCTGCAGGGTCAGCAGCGAGGCCGCCCACCGGTCCGGATTTGCGCCCGCGGTTCCATCCACCTGGGCCTGGGCGGCTGCCTGGAGCCTGCTGTCCAGGGTGGTGGTGATGGTGAGGCCGCCGCGGTAAAGCCTCCGTTCGCGGTCAGCCTCGGTGGGCCCGTAGGCGGGATTGTTCAGGATCAAATGGGAGATGTAGTCGCAGAAGTACGGCGCCATGGCAGCGTTGGCGCACCCCTGCTGCTGCGGCGTGATCTTCAGCTGGATCGGGGTGGCCACGGCGGCATCGTATCGGGCCTGCGTGATCTTGCGCAGGCGCAGCATCTCGGACAGGACCTGGTTCCTGCGCACGATCGACTTATCAGGATTGGTGGCCGGGTTGTAGAGGGTGGGGCTGTTGACCACCCCGGCCAGCAAGGCGGCCTGGGGGAGGGTAAGGTCCTTCGCGGTGGTGCTGAAGAAGTAGCGTGCCGCCGCTTCAATCCCGTACGCGTTGCTGCTGAAGAACACGATATTGAGGTACCCCTCAAGGATTTGGTCCTTGGTGTACTTCTTCTCCAACGTGACGGCCAGCTTCATTTCGCGCAGTTTGTCGCCCAGGTTCTTCTGCCCGTTCAGCACCACCGCGTCCGGCCTGTCCTGCGAAAGCTGCGCCTCGTTCAGGACGTTGGTGACGTACTGCTGCGTGATGGTCGATGCGCCCTGCTCGCCGCCTTTGGTCAGGTTGGACACCACCGCCCGCAGTATCCCCTGCGGGTCCACGCCCGCGTGCTCGTAGAACCTGCTGTCCTCGATGGCGATAATGCCGTCCTTGATGAAGGGCGACATCTGGTCCAGCGGCACCCGCACACGGTTCTCCGCATAAAAGGTTGCAATCGACTGCCCGTCTGAGCTCAGGACTTTGGTGGCCTGCGACGGCGGCTGCACCGTCAGCTCTGCCGGCAGGCTTTCGAAGAAACCAATGGAGGAACTGACCCCCATCCCCGCTGCTGCCACCGCCGGGACCACGAGGCTGGCCACCAGTACGCCACACATGACGCTCGCTGCAATGAACCCCAGGATCCTTCCCAGGGCCGCGCCAAAACTGCGCCCGCGCTTCCGCCTCTTCACCATTTTTCAGCCCTCGTCCTCGGAAGTGGGAACAGAATACGCTCACGGGGAAGGGCGAACCAGAGGCGGAAGGATCAGGATTTGGTCACATCCAACTGTTGACCAGCGATAGTTAACGACATATCGTTAACTATCGCTGAAGTGACAGCGAACAGGTCAATATGAAAGGACGATGCCACCATGAAAGGCATATTCGACGAGAAACATCCGGGCCCGGAGTTCGGCAAGGGCCGCTTCGAGCGGGGGAGGGGCCATCGCGGGCCCCATGGGCACCGCGGTCCAGGCTTTGGGCCGGGGTTTGGCCCCGGTTTTGGCCCCGGATTCGGGCCGGGTTTTGGTCCCGGGTTCGGCCCCGGCTTCGGCCGCGGCGGACGGAGGGCCAGTCGTGGCGACGTGCGCGCGGCCATCCTGTCACTCCTGGCAGAGACGCCGTCCAATGGTTACGGACTGATCAAGACCATTGCCGCCAAGACCGGCGGCGTGTGGCGGCCCAGCCCGGGATCCATCTATCCCACGCTCCAGCAGCTGGTGGACGAGGGCTTGATTGAGGCGCTCAGTGAAGGCCGCGGGACTGAGTTTGCCCTCACCGATGCAGGGAGGGCCTACGTGGCGGAACACGCTGAGGAAATGGATAACGCATGGAACGCTGAACCGGACAGTGCGGACAGGGACTTCCATCAGAGCATCGCCAAGCTCATGGGTGCCATCCACCAGTTCCGCGCCGGAGTGACCGGGGAACAGCGGGCTGCCGCCGTCGAAAAGATGGACGAATTGCGCCGGGCGCTCTACAAGATCCTTGCGGACTAGAACGGAAACCTACGCGAAGGAGTCTTCCTTGGCATGCCGTTCAGCCGGGGCAGGTGCGGTCGGGATGTGGGCCGCGGCGTGGCGCAGGGGATTGAATCCTGCTCCGATCTCACCGAATGCGTAGGCAGTCTCGGCGTGCTCGGCCAGGTCCACGCCGGCGGTCTCGGCCTCGTGGCTGACCCGGAAGCCCACCGTCTTGTTGATGGTCCGGGCAATGACCGCGGTGCCAACACCGGACAACAGCAGGGTGATGACGACGGCGGCTGTCTGGGCAATGAGCTGCTGGACTCCGCCGCCGTAGAAGAGGCCGCCGCCCTGGCCGTTCACGGGAAGGGCGATGAAGCCAAGGGACAGGGTGCCGATGAGGCCGGCACCCAGGTGGACACCCACAACGTCCAGGGAGTCGTCGAGGCCAAAGCGGTATTTGAGGTCCACGAATACGCAGCAGGCCGCGCCGGCCACCAGGCCCAGGCCGATAGCGGCCACCGGGCTGATGTTGGCGCATGAAGGGGTGATGGCTACCAGGCCGGCAACCACGCCGGAGGCTGCGCCCAGGGATGTGGGGTGTCCGTGGCGGACCTTCTCCGTGACCAGCCAGCTGAGCATGGCGGCCGCGGGTGCCACCAGGGTGTTGATCCAAATGAGGCCGGCCTGTTCGACGCTGGTGGCGGCCCCGCCGTTGAAGCCAAACCAGCCGAACCACAGAATCGCGGCACCCAGCATGATGAAAGGCAGGTTGTGGGGGCGGTGGTTGGGGTCCTTCGCGAACCCGTGCCGCTGGCCAACAATCACGGCCAGCACCAGGGCGGCCGTTCCCGAACTGATTTCCACCACGGCACCGCCGGCAAAATCGATGACCTGGCCGAAGATTTGCGTGACGGCGCCCCCTGCGCTCATCAGCCCGCCACCCCAGATCATGTAGGCGAGCGGGCAGTAGATCACCGTAATCCACACCGGCACGAACAGGGCCCAGGCCCCGAACTTGGCGCGGTCGGCGATGGCGCCGCTGATCAGGGCAACCGTGATGATGGCGAACGTCGCGCTGTACCCGGCCTTGAGGAGGTCCGGTGAACCCATGAGGTTCTGCAGGCCGAAGCTGGTGAAGGGATTGCCGAAGAGGCCCAGGACGCCGTCGCCGGTGGTCATTGAGTAGCCCCACAGGACCCAGACCACGCCAACAATCCCCGCCGAGATAAAGCTCATCATGATCATGTTGAGGGCGGCCTTGGCGCGGGTCATGCCGCCGTAGAAGAGGCCAAGCCCCGGGGTCATCAGCAGGACCATGGCTGCCGAGATCATCAGCCAGACGTGTTGGGCAGTGATTTCCACCGGTGGGTCCCTTCGCAACGTGAACGTGGTGCAGGGGCCCGATTGGCCCCGTGGCATTTCCCCCGGGATCCATTTTTGGCGGTGTGTGTTTCAGCCAATGCCGCTTAAAGTTGCGGCCACGTTACACAAATAGCCCGTGCGTGAAGTTCACGTATCGGCTATGTTTCGGGCATGTAAACGGCGTCTGTTCCGCCGCCGGCCTCCGTACGCCCCGGCCCCGCCGGATGCCTGCCATCACGGGCGCAGGCGGCACGCCCCAGGTGAGACCCGGCGTCGTCCTCTCTTTTGCCGTCTGTTTCGAAGCCATGAACGGCGCCTCACGCGATCAGAATGTGCGGGCGTTGGCCAGGACGGGCAGCTTGGTCCGGACGTCATCCACCGTTGAGGGATCAATGTCGACGACGGCAAGTTCCGGCTTACCGCCCAATGCCACCACCGCCTTGCCCAGGGGGGTGATCACGGCGCTGTGCCCGATGCCGGTGGGTGCCGTGCCCGCCCGGCCGGCGCCCACTGTTTCGGGGTCGCCCTGGCCGCAGGCGACCACAAAAGTGGTGCTGTCCAGCGCCCGGGCCCGCACCAGCAGGTCCCACTGCTCCGCCTTGCCCTCACCGGCACCCCAGGACGCACACACGATATTTACTTGGGCACCCGCGTTGGCATTGGCGGTGAAGAGGCCCGGGAAGCGGACGTCGTAGCAGGTCGCCAGACCGAACACCGTCCCGTCCAGCTCGAACGTCACCGGCGCTTCCCCGGCGTCCACTGTCTTGGACTCCGTGAAACCGAAGGCGTCAAAAAGGTGGACTTTGTCGTAGGACGCCTCCACTCCGGGCCCGGTGACCAGCAGCGTGTTGCGGACCCGGCCGTCCTTTCCCGGAGTGAACATGCCGGCCACGATCGTGAGGTCCAGCTCCTTCGCCATCCTGCGGACTTCGCTGGCCCACGGGCCGTCAACGGGCTCGGCAATGTCCTTCAGGGAATGGCCGAAGGCGCGCATGGACGCCTCGGGAAAGACCACCAGCTGCGCTCCGGCGTTCCTGGCCTGGGCGGCATAGTCCCAGATGAGTTCCAGGTTGGCGGC
Organism: Pseudarthrobacter sp. LT1; assembly: GCF_035621795.1. NCBI lineage: Bacteria > Bacillati > Actinomycetota > Actinomycetes > Micrococcales > Micrococcaceae > Pseudarthrobacter > Pseudarthrobacter sp. LT1. The sequence continues at coordinate 3,980,063 of NZ_CP141830.1, read as the reverse complement.
GGTGTCGGCACTGCTGATGATCTGCGCTACTGCAATACGCATGGAAGAGCTCAATCTGTTGGTGGCGGAAACAGGTGCCCGGGCCACGCCGGCCCGGACACCCGGGATGGTGGGATGCGGCGGGGTTACTGCCGGTAGCCCTCCACCTCGCTGATGGGGCGGGCTTCGGCGTCGTTCGGGTTCTCGCCCGAATCCTTCTTGGCCCGCCGTTGGCGCAGCAGGTCCCAGCACTGGTCCAGGCTTTCTTCCACGTACTTGAGCCGTGCCTGGTCCGGGGCCTGCCCGTCCCCTGAGCCCTCACGCAGTGAGTGCTCCTCTTCCACGAGGGCCTGGATGTGCGTCAAAATGTCCTGATCATTCATGGCTTCCCCTTACTCCGGTCCGGTCTCCTTCAGCGTACGTATCAGGTGCTGAAGGAGCCAGCCCCTGAGCTGTACCATCAACTTCATGCCCACTGCGCTCGATATGGCAGGTCCCATCCTGGAAGTGCTCACCTGGTTGTGCCTGCCCGCCGGGCTGGGACTGCTCTTCTACACCGGGTTCCTCCGCCGCTTCGTGCACCCGTGGGACGTGGCCGAGGCCGTGGTGTACTCGGATTCCACCGGTGTTGGCTTCCGCTGGTTTGACCGGAAGCACCAGGTGCACAACGCCCCGATGTCCCCGTACGACATCAAGGACATGGCGGCGGGAGACACACTGCCCATCTATTACCACCCCAAGCGTCCAACGCAGTGGCAGACCACCAGGCCGGAGGAGCCCGGGAGGACGGCCTCGGTCCTGGGCCGGTGCCTGACGGCGATCGGCGTCGTGGCCCTGCTGGCCGGCTTCGTCCTGCCCATGTTCTAGCTGACAGGGGCCGTTCTAGCTGACCAGCACCACCACAATGCCCAGGCACCCCAGGGCGAGCCCGGCAAAGGCGGTCCAGAGCACAGCTGGCAGGTCGGCTTCGATGCTTTCGCCTGCCAGCCCGTGCGACCTCGCCTGGTAGCGGCGGCGCTGCGTGAGGTAGATGGCCAGGGCTGCGCCGCCGGAAACCACCGGCAGCATCAGGATCGGTGGCCCATAGGTGGGAAGCCAGCGCAGGAAGAAGGCGCTCGCCGTCACGAGCGCCAGCATGGTCCGGCCCCAGGCGAGGGCCGTCCGCTCCGGCTGGAGGCCGGGATCGCCGTGGGGGCTGGGGCCGCTGGGTGCCATCGAATCAGCGCCAGAGAATGAAGACCAGTACGACGGCGGCAGCCAGCGCGCCTGCCCCGGCCAACAGGGGCACAAAGAGCGGCAGCGGTAACGGCGCCTTGTTGCGCATGCTGCGCTCCACCCGAAGCCACCGTACGGCGGCCCCGCCACTGAGCATCATGCCCAGCAGAAGCAGCAGGACGGCCAGGCCTTTCCGGACAGGCTCAATGAAGAGGCCTGAAGTGAACGCCTCGATGGCAATGCCACCTGCCAGCAGCGCAAGCGACGTCCGGATCCAGGCCAGGAAGGTGCGTTCGTTCGCAAGCGTGAAGCGCGGGTCCGGTTCCTCTCCGCCAGGCAGCAGTCGTTCCGCCATCCTCCCGCGCGACGGCGGGACCGTTGGCCGGGGCGGCTGCTCACTGTTGATCACCGGGCCAGTTTAGCCGTGGCCGGTGCCTGCCTGCCTGCCGGTCAGGACGCGGGGTGCAGCACGGCTTTGCCGGCCAGGTGTTCCCCGATGGGCAGGGCAGCAGTTGCGGCCGGGGAGGGGGCGTTCAAGACATGGATCATCCTGTCCGTCTCCGCCAGCAGGAAATCGTGCAGGAGCGTTCCGTCCCGGCGCACAGCCTGGGCCCGGATGCCTGCCTCGTACGGCAGCAGGTCCGCCTTGGACAGGCCGGGGGCGTATTTGCGGCATTCCTGGAGGTAGCTGCCCTTGAACAGCGAGTTCCGGACTTCGCGCACTGCGGTGCGGGCATTGGACCTTGCCACGTGCCACAGCCCGGGAAAGCGCAGGTAGCGGCCCACGTCCTTGAGGTCCACGGAGTATTTGGGGTAGCCCTCCCGGGCCAGGCCCAGGACCGCATTGGGTCCCACGGTGATGCTGCCGTTGATGGTGGGAGTGAGGTGCACCCCCAGGAAGGGCAGTTCCGGATCCGGTACGGGGTAGATCAGGTGGGTCACATAGTCCCACTTGGATTCCGGGAGCTCGAAGTACTCCCCGCGGAAAGGAATGATCTGGACGTCGATCTTCATGCCGGCCATTTCCGCCACGCGGTCCGACTGCAGGCCAGCACATGCCACCAGGCGCCGGCACGAGTAGACGGCCTGGCCCGTGGCAACCTCCACGCGGTCAGAATGCTCCACGATCGAGCCCACGGTGGCTCCGGTGATGACCCGCCCCCCGGCATCGGAGATGAGGTCGGCCAGCTTCCGCGCCACTTCCCCGTAGTCCACGATGCCGGTGCTCGGAATGAACAGCGCGCCCAGGCCTGAAACATTGGGCTCGCGCCGGTTGAGTTCCGCCTGGTCGAGGCGCTCGCAGTCCAGCCCATGGACGGCCGCGCGTTCCTCCAGGCGGTCCAGCCGGCCCAGTTCCACGGCCGAGGTAGCCACCAGCAGCTTCCCCGGCTCGGCGAACCTGATCCCGTGCTCCCGGCAGAACTCCTTGGTTTGTTGCGCTCCGGCCTTGCTGAACCGGGCTTTGAGGCTGTCCGGGGCGTAGTAGATCCCGGAGTGGATGACGCCGCTGTTGTGCCCGGTCTGGTGCGAAGCCAGGGACCCCGCGGCCTCGAGCAGGACCAGGGAGGCTCCCGGTTGCCTCTGCAGCAGCTGGTAGGCCGTTGCAAGGCCCACGATGCCGCCGCCAATAACGCAGTAGTCCACCCGCTCCACAGGACCCGCCTTTCGTCGTGGCTAGATTTTAGCCACGTAACCGCTGCTTTAACCGCCGCTGCGGGGTGCAAACATGATCACGCCGACGCCCAACAGGCAGACCAGGGATCCGGCGACGTCCCACCGGTCCGGGCGGAAGCCGTCAAATGCCATGCCCCACGCCAGCGAGCCGGCAACGAACACTCCGCCGTAGGCCGCCAGGATCCGCCCGAAATGGGCGTCGGGCTGGAGCGTGGCCACGAAGCCATAGACGCCCAGCGCGATCACGCCGAGCCCCGCCCACCACCAGTCCCTGCCCTCGCGCACGGCCTGCCACACCAGCCAGGCGCCCCCGATTTCAGCGGCAGCGGCCAGTACGAACAGCACGATGGTCTTGAAAACAGCGACAGCTTCACCCGGAGTACCCACCCAGCCATCATCCCAGCCGGGAATGCAGCTGCCGCCAGCACAGTTGGGGGAGGTATGGAGCGCATCGGATTCCTTTCATTCGGCCACTGGGGTCCCGGCCAGGGTTCCCGGACCAGGACGGCGGCGGACGCCCTTCTCCAGGGCATCGAACTGGCGGTCGCCGCCGAAGAACTCGGAGTGGACGGGGCGTTCTTCCGTGTCCACCACTTCGCCCGGCAGCAGGCATCGCCCTTCCCCCTCCTGTCAGCCATCGCGGCCCGCACCAGCCGTATCGAGATTGGCACCGGCGTCATCGACATGCGCTATGAAAACCCGCTGTACATGGCAGAGGAAGCGGCCGCGGCAGACCTGATCAGCGGTGGCAGGCTGCAGCTTGGCATCAGCCGTGGTTCACCCGAGCCCGCCCTGCAGGGCGCGTCCGCGTTCGGCTACCGGCCGCAGCCGGGGGAGACCGATGCCGACATGGCGCGCCGCCACACCGACGCCTTCCGCAAAGCCATTACGGGCGCCGGGGTGGCCCAGGCCGATCCCCGCTATGCGGGCGGCGCCACGGGCCTCCTCCCGGTCCAGCCCCAGTCCCCGGGGCTGGCGGAACGGATCTGGTGGGGTGCCGGCAGCCGGAAGACCGCCATATGGGCCGCGGAACTCGGAATGAACCTGATGAGCTCCACCCTGCTCACGGAGGACACCGGGGTACCGTTCCATGAACTCCAGGCCGAGCAGATCCAACTGTTCAGGGACGCATGGGCGGCCGCAGGCCACCCCCATCAGCCAAGGGTTTCGGTCAGCCGCAGCGTCCTTCCCATCGTGGATGAGGAGGACAACTACTACTTCGCCGGAAGTGCGCTCCGGGACGGCCGCGACCAGGTAGGAGTCATCGACGGCCTCACGTCCCGTTTCGGCAAGAGCTACGTGGGAGCGCCGGACCTCCTGGCGGAGCAGCTCGCCGCCGATACCGCGGTGCAGGCAGCGGATACCCTGCTGCTGACCGTCCCCAACCAGCTGGGCGTGGACTTCAACGCCAAGCTCCTGGGCACCATCGCAAAATACGTGGCCCCTGCCCTGGGATGGAGCCGGAAGGACGCTGGGAACCTTTTGTGAGACCCAACCGTTACTCTTAAGAGTGCGGCGTGGAGGCTTCGCGCCCACCAACTAGCGTGTGACTGCGGAACGGTCATATGACGGAGAGAGAGAAATATGGCTCGCACCGCTCTAGGCTTACCCGTATGATCCGGCTACGACAGCTGGCCCAGGCGGCCTCAGTGCTCACTACCCCTTTGGCGCCCGAAGATATCCTGGCGCTGTTCAACCCTGTCTACTCGGCCCGGCAGTTGCGCGGCGTGGTCACCCGGGTGGTCCAGGAGACCGCCCAGTCGGCCACGATCTTCTTCCGCCCCGGCCGTGGCTGGAAGGCGCACCTGGCAGGCCAGTGGGCCCGCATCGGCGTCGAACTCGACGGCGTCCGCCACTGGCGCTCCTACTCCCTCAGCGCTCCCGCCGGCAAGGACCCGGCCATCACCGTCACCGATGTCGGTGCCGTGTCCGGCACGCTGGTGCGCACCACGAAGCCCGGGGACGTGCTGTTCCTGGCCCCGCCCCAGGGCGATTTTGTGCTCCCTGAACACCCGCGTCCCCTGCTCATGATCACCGCGGGCAGCGGCATCACCCCGGTGATGTCCATGATCCGTACCCTCGTTCCCCGCCGCCCGGATGCCGACGTCGTCCTGGTCCACTCGGCCCGCACCCCGGGTGACAGCCTGTTCCGCGAGGAACTGGCCGAGCTTGCGGACCAATTCCCCAACTTCCGGCTGGCGCACTGGTACACCGGCGAGCAGGGCCGTCTGGACTTCTCCAGCACCAAGGAACTGGACGCGATCTGCCCCGACTGGAAGGAACGGGCAGCCTACGCCTGCGGTCCGGACAGTTTCCTGGACGACGCCGAGGCACTCTGGAAGCGGGCACTGACCGCCAAGGGTCCCGGATCCGACGTCGCCGTGGCCGGCGACCCCGGCAACCTGATGATTGAGCGCTTCAACACCACCTTCAACGCCGGCGTAGGGCACGACGGCGGCCTGGTCACCTTCGAAGCCTCCGACCGCGAGGTGCAGGCCGACGGCGACACCCCCATCCTGGACGTTGGCGAGGACGCCGGGGTGCTGATGCCGAGCGGCTGCCGCATGGGCATCTGCCACAGCTGCCTCACACCGCTGCTCGCAGGGCAGGTCCGGGACCTGCGTACCGGGGAAATCCATGGCGAACCCGGCCAACTGATCCAAACGTGTGTCTCGGCAGCCGCCGGACCCGTCAACCTCGAAATCTGAGGAGCACCACGGAATGTCTGTAATCACACCTACCAAGGTCACCCCCGCGGGAAGCTCGAGAACGCGCCCCGGGAAGCTCGCCGAATCGGGCAGCCCCACCGTCCGGCCGCCGGCCGCCGCGCACCTCAGCGACGAGCAGGTAGCGGAGCTGGGCCGCGAGCTCGACGCCATCCGTGATGAGATCCTGGGCAAGCGCGGCGCGGAAGACGCCGCCTACATCCGCCGCATGATCAAGATCCAGCGCGGCCTGGAACTTTCCGGCCGCGCGGCCCTGCTGGTGGGAAAGAACAAAGCCGCCTGGGTCACGGGCACTACGCTGCTGAGCCTGGCCAAGATCCTGGAAAACATGGAACTGGGCCACAACATCCTGCACGGCCAGTGGGACTGGATGCGCGATCCGGATATCCACTCCACCACGTGGGAATGGGACTTTGTCACCCCGTCGCGGTCCTGGCAGCACACGCACAACGACCTGCACCACCGCTGGACCAATGTTGTCGGCAAGGACAACGACGTCGGATACAACCTCCTCCGGATGGACGAAAACCAGCCGTGGAAGCCCATCAACCTGGCCAACCCGCTGTTCAACGCCATCCTGGCTCCGGTCTTCGAATGGGGCATTGCAATCTACGACCTCGAGCTGACCGAGTACAAGGAAGGCACCAAGTCCAAGGAGGCCCTGCTCAAGGACCTCAAGGCCCTGGGCAAGAAGGTTGTCACCCAGTTCACCAAGGACTACGCCGCCACCCCCGCCCTGGCCATGCTGACCGGCTCCGCCAAGCAGGCCCTGTTCGGCACCATCGCAGCAAACGCCATCCGCAACGTCTGGGCCCACGCGGTCATCTTCTGCGGCCATTTCCCCGAAGGAACGGACACCTTCACGGAGGAAATGGTGGACGGCGAGACCCGCGGCGACTGGTACGTGCGCCAGATGATCGGGTCCGCCAACATCTCAGGCTCCAAGTTCATGCACTTGATGACCGGCAACCTCTCCCACCAGATTGAGCACCACCTCTTCCCGGACCTGCCCTCCAACCGGTACGCAGAGGTGGCACCCAGGGTCCGCGAGATCTGCCAGCGCTACGGCCTGAAGTACACCACGGGGCCGCTGCTGAAGCAGGTAGGTTCCTCGTGGGCCAAGGTCTTCAAGCTGGCCCTGCCTGGAAAGGCTGCCCGGGCCTAGGCCCGGAATTCCCACAATGCAGAAGTGACCCGGCCTCGGCCGGGTCACTTCTGCGTTAAGGCCTTTCAGCGGCGGGCGGCGGTGGCGGGGGCCAGCAGCATGTGGTCCAGCTTGGGCAGTGCCTGCCGAAGCCGGTGGTCGGCGCGGTCAAGGACCTCCTCAGCCTGCGATAACTCCGTGTCTGCCAGTTCTATGCGTGCCGAGCCCTGCAGCCGGTGGCCCGACCACCGCAGCTGCAGGTGCTGGACGCCGAGGACGCCCGGCGTCCCCTCCAGCGCGGACTGGGCACGCGACACCAGCTCCGGTTCGATGCCATCCATAAGCCGCCGTCCGATACTCCGAACGGTGCCCCACAGCAGCACCATGATGGCTGCGGAGATGATCAGCCCAACGATCGGGTCCGCCAGCGGAAAACCGAGCATGACGCCGACGGCGCCGATCACCACGGCCAGCGAGGTGAAACCGTCCGTCCGGGCGTGCACACCGTCCGCCACCAGCGCGGCGGAACCGATCCTGCGGCCCACCCGGATGCGGTAGATCGCCACGGCTTCGTTTCCTGCAAAGCCGATCAGGCCTGCGGCCATCACCCAGCCCAGGTTCTGCAGCGGCTGGGGATGGATCAGCCGGTCCACTGACTGCCAGCCGGCAACGACGGCGGAAAGGGCCACCACGGCCACGATGAACAGGCCTGCCAGGTCCTCCGCCCTGCCGTAGCCGTAGGTGTACCGGCGGTTGGCGGCCCTGCGCCCCAGGATGAAGGCAACCCACAGGGGTACCGCGGTCAGGGCGTCGGAAAAGTTGTGGATGGTGTCCGCCAGGAGCGCCACCGAGCTGCTGAACAGGACCACCAGGAACTGCAGAATGGTAGTGGCCAGCAGGACGAACATGCTGATCTTCAGCGCGCGGATGCCCTCGCTGCTGGCCTCCATGGCGTCGTCAATGGAATCGGCGGCATCGTGCGTGTGCGGAACGAACAGTTCGAACAGCCAGCCCTTGAAACCGGAGTGGTGATGGTGGCCGTGCCCGCCGTGGTCGTGGTCGTGGTGCTGCTCATGACCGTGGTCGTGCGAGTGGTCGTGGTGGTGCTCATGACCGTGGTCGTGCCCGCCGTGCCCCTCCGCATGGGCGTGGCTGTGAGTATGCGTTGACTCTTGGTGCGGCCCGCTCATGAGGCACTCCTTTGCGCAGAATGGTTGGTGATGCGGTGGTGTGCGGGCTCTCCGCCAAGGGCGTGTTCGGCCTGGAAAATCGCATCCGCCACCAGCTGCCGTGCATGCTCGTTTTCCAGCCGGTAGAGCACACGCGTCCCGTCCTGCCGCGTGGACACCATCCGGGCCAGGCGCATTTTCGCCAGGTGCTGGGACACGGCGGCGGGTGACTTGCCCACAACGTCCGCCAGGGCGCCCACCGCCATCTCGCCGTCCCGGAGCGCCAAAATAATCCGCACCCTGGTGGCGTCGGCCAGCATGGCGAAGACCTCCACCGCCAACTCCACGTATTGGCTGTCCGCGCCCAGCGAGCAAGCATTCTTATCTGCATTCATGCGCATATATTGCCACAGCTGCCGTCGCAACGCACTCGGCACGTCCCCCGTCGCCGCAAAACACTCCTCGGCCGGAGCCTGCCGCCCTAGAGTGGGAGATGCGCGGCACGGCACTCTGCCTGCCGCCTGGTCAGTCTCGAAAGGAATTCATCCCCGATGGCTTTAATCACCGTTGGTACTGAGAACAGCACTGATATCGAGCTCTACTACGAGGACCACGGCTCGGGACAGCCCGTGGTGCTGATCCATGGCTACCCCCTGGACGGGTCATCCTGGGAAAAGCAGACCGCTGCCCTGCTGGGTGCCGGCTACCGGGTCATCACCTATGACCGCCGCGGTTTCGGCAAATCCAGCAAGCCCGCCGAGGGCTACGACTACGACACCTTCGCGGCGGACCTCAACACCCTGCTGACCACCCTGGACCTGAACGACGTGGTGCTGGTGGGCTTCTCCATGGGCACCGGCGAAGTCGGCCGCTACCTGGGCACCTACGGCTCCGCACGCGTGTCCCGGGCAGCGTTCCTCGGATCCCTGGAGCCCTACCTGCTCAAGACCGACGACAATCCCGACGGCGTCCCCCAGGAGGTGTTCGACGGCCTCCTGGAAGCAGTCACGGCCGACCGCTACGCCTTCTTCACCGAATTCTTCAAGAATTTCTACAACTCCGACACCTTCCTGGGCACACCCCGCCTGAGCCAGGAAGTCATGAATGCGGGCTGGAACCTTGCCACCGGGTCCGGTGCAACGGCCTCCGTTGCCGCCCAGCCCACCTGGCTCACGGACTTCCGCCAGGACATCCCCAGGATCGATGTCCCGGCCCTGATCGTGCACGGCACCGCGGACAACATCCTGCCCATCGACTCCACCGGCCGCCTGTTCGCCAAAGCGTTGCCCAGCGCCGAGTACGTGGAGATCGAGGGTGCCCCGCACGGCCTGCTGTGGACGCACGCCGCAGAGGTCAACGAGGCCCTGCTGAACTTCCTTTCGAAGTAGCACAAGTGCGCGTCCGACGGCGGCACGGGCCGTCGTCGGACGAGCCCACGCTGCCGGGAGTTGCGGCTCACTTCCCGGCGGACAGATCAGCAGTGGGATTTGCCCGGTACCTGTGGCTCCTGTGCTGGAGCCGCCGCCGGGCACAACTGCCCGGCAAGGGCCTTCAGTTCGTTCGGATGGAAAGGTTTGGTGAGGTAGCCCGCAGCCCCTGACGCCATGCCGGCCAGCACGTCGTCTTCTTCCGAGCGGGCTGTCAGGAAGAGCAAGGGCGCGGTGGTGAGGGCGCGGATGGCGCGGGCCACCACGTGCCCGTCCATATCGGGAAGCCCAAGGTCCAGGGTGACCAGGGCGATGGCGGGATCAGCCGCTGCGGCGATGGCCTCCGCCCCTGTTCCCACCGCGGTGACCTTGAACCCCGCGCGGGACAGGACCACTGAGATCAGGCCCCGGATGTCGTCGTCATCCTCCACGACAAGGCAAACACGCTGCTGTTCCATTTGAGCCCCCCGGCGAAAAGTTGGCACCAGTCTACTGGTGGCGGAACGCGTTGGGGCAGACCGCCGCCCTAGCCGTCGTAATGCGTACGGGCAGGTCCCTGGCCCAGGGCGTTCACCACGGCGGCAGCCACCTCGTGCAGCTTGGTGTTGCGGGTGCTCGACGCGGTCTTCAGGATCGCAAAAGCATCCTCCTGGCTGCACCTGTTCTGGGCCATGATGATGCCCACCGCCATATCGATGACCGTTCGGGACTCCAACGTGGCACGGAGGTTCGCCGCCGTTTCGCTGTAATGCGCAAAACGCACTGCAAGGCGGAGTGCCAGCGAGGTTTGGCTGACGAAATCTTCGGCGAATTCGAGCACGCGGCCTTCGAAGCGGTGGGCGCGGCCGGAGTACAGCAGCAGCGCTGCCTTGGTTTCGCCTTCAAGCCGGAAGGGAAGAGCCGCAACCGACCTGACTCCCTGTGCCACAACTGCCGTGGAGTATTCCGGCCAGCGGCTGTCCCCTTCGAGGTCCGGAGCGTGGACAGTCTCCTGGACGGTGAATGCCGTGAGGCTGGGGGTCTCGGTGAAGCTGTGCTCAAGACGTCCGATGGACTTTGCTTGCTGGCTGCTGCTGGCTACGGTGGCGGTTTTCCGCTGCCGGAGCAGGGTGATGGCGCATAGCATCTCATCGCCTGGCTCCGAGAGGTTGCGCGCGGACACCTGTGCCAGTTCATTGAGGAAGTCCTCAACATCGGAGCTGTTGAGGACCAATTCATGCAGGTGCTCGGTGATGGATGTATCGGTTTTTGCTGTTGACTCGCCGGCCACGGTTTTCTGGTGCCATTCGTTCAGGTCAAAACGAGCCTGCAACACACAAGCACCCCGCAACGGGGAGGGGAGCCGGTGATGGTCGCTGGATCGACGAACTTTCCAACGGCCTGCTGCTAAACCGATAACCAGAGTATATACATCCCGGGCGGGGCGAAGCCCATATGCTCCGGGCCGCAACAGCGCTTGCTGGCGCCGGGCAAGGACCAACCGGCACAATGAAGCGGGAGCCGGTGCTGCCTCTGCCGGCCCGTTGACTGTGGTCCCGCCGCGGAAGGACAGGAACGTGACCAGGCTTCTCATCATCGGCCCACCGGGCTCCGGCAAGGGGACCCAGGCCGAACAACTGGCACGCCACTTCCAGGTCCCTGCAGTATCCACCGGCGACATTTTCCGGAGCAACGTCAGCCGGAAGACAGACCTGGGGAACCAGGCTGCGCAGTACCTGGACGGCGGCCACTTCGTACCGGACCACCTCACCAACGCACTGGTCAAAGACCGGCTCCTTGAAGGCGATGCGAGACGCGGGTTCCTGCTGGACGGCTACCCCCGCACGGCTCCGCAGGCAACGGAACTGGATGCCATGCTCGCGGCCCAGGGCCATGCGCTGGACGCCGTCATCGAACTGCAGGCGCCGGACGCCGAACTGGAGGAACGGATGCAGCGCCGCGCTGCCGAACAGGGCCGCACGGATGACACCATCGATGTCTTCCGGCGCCGGCTGGACCTCTACCACCGGCAGACCCATGAAGTAGTCTCGGTGTACGCGGGCCGGGGCATCCTGGTGTCCGTTAACGGCAGCGGCGACCAAGGCGGGATCACCGCAGTGGCAATCGCCGCCGTCGAACAGTTCCTCGCAGCCCCGCGGCACCCGTCCTGACCGAACACCGCACGGTGAACGCACTCCAACAGAAGGAAACACTGATGAGAATTGCCGTTACAGGCGGAAACGGAAAACTGGGGCGGCACGTGGTGCGCCGGCTCACCGACGACGGCCACCAGGTCCTCACCCTGGACCGCGCAGGCGAGCGCAGCCCGGGGCTCCTGGTGGTGGACCTGCGCAACTACGGGCAGGTAGTGGACGCGCTGCTGGGGGTTGATGACCGGCATGACGGGTTCGACGCCGTGGTGCACCTGGGAGCCATTCCCGCCCCGGGCATCCTTCCGGACGCGGCCACGTTCGAGAACAACATGCTGTCCACTTACAACGTCTTCCAGGCCGCGCGGCGCGCCGGCATCAAGAAGGTGGTGTACGCGTCCAGCGAGACCGTGCTGGGGCTGCCGTTCGACGTCGACCCGCCCTACATCCCGGTGGACGAGGAATACCCGCCGCGGCCGGAAAGCACCTACTCCCTGGTGAAGACGCTGGAGGAGCAGATGGCCGTGGAGATGACGCGGTGGGACCCGGAGTTGAGCATCACGGGCCTGCGGTTCTCCAACGTGATGGACGAGGCCGACTACGAAAAGTTCCCCTCCTTCGATGGGGACGCGACGCTGCGGAAGTGGAACCTGTGGGGCTACATCGACGGCAGGGACGGCGCCCAGGCCGTGGCGCGGGCGCTGGAGAACGCCAAGCCAGGATTCGAGGCCTTCATCATCGCCAATGCCGATACCGTCATGAGCCGGTCAAGCGCCGGTCTCGCAGCTGAGGTGTTCCCGGGCGTCAAGGTCACCAAGGAACTGGGCGAGCACGAAACGATGCTTTCCATCGACAAGGCGCGGCGGCTGCTGGGCTTCGAGCCCGAGCACAGCTGGCGGAACCATGCAGCAGCCGGCTCCGGCGCTGGAGGAGGCCAAGGCTAAAGCCGGGCCTGCAGTAACAGGTCCGCAGGAAACGCCAAAGGTTGGCACAGGATCATCCAGGGAGCCGGAAGCCGTGCGCTTCCGGCTCCTATCCTTTTGGTACAGCCATCCTTTACCTGTTCCCGGGCAGATTCCGCGACCCGGGGCGGGCCCGCTCCGCCACCACAAGGACCCCAAAATTCGTAGCCCCCTCTTCGTGCTGCCTGCCCTCACGGCGCTGCTTTCCACCGCCGCCCTTTCCACGGCGGCCCTTCCCGCTGCCGCTGCTCCTGTCGCGGCTGCTGTCGCTGTCCAGCCCGCCGCCGCCGCAACCGGCCGCTACATCGTCCAGTACGCCCCCTCTGCAGACGTCACCGCCGAGGCGGCCGGACTGCGCGGCCAGGGCCTCGCCGTCGGCCGCACTTTTGAGCACGCAATCCATGGTGCCGTTGTCACCGCAACTCCCGCCCAGGCAGCAGCCCTTGCCAGGTCGGGGAAGGTGCTGTCCGTGGAACCGGACGCCCCCGTCAAGCTTTCCGGAACCGAGCAGCCGGCCCCCTGGGGCCTGGACCGTGCCGACCAGCGGGCACTGCCGCTCTCCGGCAGCTACTCGTGGACCGGGTCCGGCGCCGGTGTGACGGCCTACGTGGTGGACACCGGCATCCTGGCCTCGCACACCGACTTTGGCGGCCGCGTGGCGGCGGGCTGGACCGCCGTGGCGGACGGCAACGGCACCACAGACTGCAACGGCCACGGCACCCACGTGGCCGGAACTGTGGCCGGGTCCATGTACGGCGTCGCCAAGAGCGCCACCCTGGTGCCGGTCAGGGTGCTGGACTGCAGCGGGTCGGGCTACAACTCGGACGTGGTGGCCGGCCTGGACTGGATCGCCGCAAACCATGCCGCCGGAACACCGGCCGTGGCCAACCTCAGCCTCGGCGGAGCGGCCAGCAGCACGGTGGACAACGCCGTCCAGGCCGTCCTGGCTGACGGCGTCACTACTGTGGTGGCCGCAGGCAACTCCGCTGTGGACGCCTGCACAGGCTCACCTGCCCGCGTCCCCGGGGCCGTCACCGTGGCGGCCAGCGATTCCACCGACAAGCAGGCATCGTTCTCCAACTTTGGGTCCTGCGTCGACCTGTATGCTCCCGGCGTCGGCATCACCTCCGACTACTACACCTCCACCACGGCCACGGCCTCCATGTCCGGAACGTCCATGGCGGCTCCGCATACCGCCGGCGCCGCAGCCCTGCTGCTCTCGCAGAACCCTGCCCTGGCACCGGCCGACGTAGCCGCGGCACTGGCAGCCAATGCCACGGCCGGCGTGGTCACCGGTGCCACCGCGGGGACCCCGAACCGCCTGCTGTTTACGGGCGCGGACGCCGCGGCTCCTGCCACGGCTCCTGCCCCGACCATCACCTCGGTTTCGCCGGCCGCCAAGGCCACTGCTGTGGCCGCGGGCACGAATGTGGCGGCCACGTTCAGCGCCGCCGTCCAGGGCGTGTCCGCCACGACCTTCGTGCTCAAAAACGCCGCAGGGGCCAGCATCGCCGCCACCGTCACATACAACGCAACCACCAGGACCGCCACCCTTGACCCGGCCGCAAATCTCGCCGCGGACACCACCTACACGGCCACCCTGGCCGGCGGAACCTCTGCCATCCGGGACGCCGCAGGCACACCACTGGCCACCACCAGCTGGAGTTTCACTACCGGCCCGGCGCCCACCCTCACCAGCTACACCCCGGGCAGCAACGCGCTCCTGGTCCGCAGGAACAGCAACGTCAGCGCCACCTTCAGCGAAGCCGTCCAGGGCACCGGCACCACCACCTTCACGCTGAAGAACGCTTCAACCGGCGCCTTGGTGGCAGCCTCCGTCTACCGCAACGGCACCACCAACCAGTGGATTCTCGATCCCCAGGAACCCCTGGCCGCCAAGGCCCGGTATACGGTGACCCTGGTTGGAGGGGCCTCCGGTATCCGCGACCTCGCCGGCAACACGCTGGCCAGCCGGAGCTGGCAGTTCACCACCGGGTCGTATTAGTCGCCCGGGTCGGCCTGCCGCCAGCCATGGCCGCCGCCCTGGTGCCCTTCCTGGCCGGGGCCGGCGCCATGGCCAGCGACCCGGTGATGGAGTGGATGGCCTTTCATGGGGATAATCTTCAGCCTAGGCATTCAACAACACGCGTGTATGGCGTGCATTCAACAGGGCGCAGGGACGGGCAGCACATTGGCACAGAAATCAGCAGGTTCCGCAGTCACCGAGAGAAACTCCGGCAGGTGGCACACCTTCCATGAGAAGTTCGTGGTGGAGGAGCGCTACATCGACCCTGCCGACCGGCGGCGCCTTTACCGTGCATCGGTCATCCTGGCCGTGGTGGGGCTGGCACTCTTTATCGCCACGCTGGTCAGCGTGGTGCAGGCCGGCGGCCTTACCGTTGCAGACCAGCCGGTGCACGACTGGCTGCTGACAACCCGCTCAGCGGCACTTACCGCCTTCATGATCTTCCTGGCCGTGTTCTTCGGCCCCATCGCCCTGCCCATCATCGTGCTGGTGGTGATCCTCGTCTGGGGCTTCGCGGCCAAACACGCCTGGCGCCCCATCCTGCTGGCGTCCGCGATGCTGACCGGCGTGATCATCTCCCAGATCATCCTGCACATCGTCCAGCGCTCGCGGCCTCCCGTGGACCAAATGCTGTTCGGTGCGGACCAGACCTTCTCCTACCCGTCCGGGCACGTCCTGGGAGCCTGCGACTTCCTGTTGGTGGGCGCCTACCTGATCTTCTCCCGACGCCGGAACCCGCGGTCAGCGGTCTTCGGTTTCATCGGGGCCGGGATCGGAATCATCCTCGCCATCGCCAGCCGCCTCTATCTGGGCTACCACTGGCCCACCGACACCCTTGCATCGTTTTCACTGTCGTTGCTCATCCTGGGCGGAGTCATCGCGCTGGACACCTGGCGGACTGCGCGAATCCCGGGGGAGCCGGTCACGGGAGAGCTGTCGAAGGAAGATTCCGCCCGGGAGTAACGCCCTCCCCGGCAGGCTAATTCATTGCGGCTGATTCACTGCACCTGCTTGATTCCGGTTGCGTCACCCGGTCCATTCACGCAGGCTGCTTCACTGCGGCCGCGATTTGGCGCGCTTCAGGGCCCTGTGCAGTTTCACGTTCGCCGCCTCCAGCTCCAGGACCTTGGCAACGCCTGCCAGGTTCAGCCCCTCCTCGAGGAGCTCGCCGATCCGCTGCAGTACGGCGATGTCGTCATCGCTGTACTGCCGGGTGCCGCCTGCCGTCCTCGACGGGGTCAGCAGCCCCTTGGTTTCGTACAGCCTGATGTTCTGCTGCCCGGTTCCCGTGAGCTCTGCGGCCACCGAGATGGCGTACAGCGCCCGTGAGCCGGCGGAGCGCGCATGCCGTCCCGCGTCAGGTTCTGCCATGTGTACTCCCAAAAATCGCTGCGGCCCGTGTCTTGCTTCAGTTTCCCACGAGTGCTATAAAAAATCTATATCCACCACCATAGATTCGGTGATGGTGGAGCAGACGCGGATCAACACTTGGAAGCCGAAGGAGTGGGAAATGATGTTGATGCGTACTGACCCGTTCCGTGAGCTGGACCGGCTCACGCAGCAGGTCTTTGGGACCGCCGCCCGTCCGGCAGCCATGCCCATGGATGCCTGGCAGGAGGACGGCGAATTCGTGGTGGCGTTCGACCTTCCCGGCGTGAAGGTGGATTCGCTGGACCTGAACGTCGAGCGGAACGTCCTGACGGTGCGGGCCGAGCGCCAGGACCCCACGCAGCCCAATGTGGAGCTGGTGGCCTCTGAGCGCCCCCGCGGCGTGTTCAGCCGCCAACTGATCCTGGGCGACACCCTGGACACCGACAAGATCAAGGCCAGCTACGACCAGGGCGTCCTGACCCTGCGGATACCGGTTGCTGAACGGGCCAAGCCGCGCAGGATCGAAATCCAGACCGGGCAGGGCGGGATGCAGCAGATCAACACGTAGGGTGTTCCTTCGCGTGCCCCTGCCGGCCCGGCAGGGGCACCGGCGGAGAAGGAGGCCGGCATGAACGACATTCCCGATTACTACACCATCCTCGGCGTGGGCCGGGATGCCACCCGGCAGGAAATCTCCCATGCGTACCGGGCCCTCATGCGCAGCCACCATCCGGACATGGACGGCGCGCAGGCGGACGGGAACAACCAGGCAAGGGGGAGCCAGCCGGCGGTGGCGGGCACCCCCGGGCAGCGTGACGAGCTCCTGGGGATCATGCAGGCGTTCAACGTGCTGCGTGACCCCGGACGCCGGGCCGATTACGACCGGCGGCTGGCGGCAGGGGCGCCCACCGTCGTCCCGGTCCGGAAAGTCCGCAGCACCGGCGGCCCGTCCGGGCCTGCCATCCGTGTCACGCCGGTGCGGTGGGAAAGCGGGCCCTGGGCCTGAAAGCGGGCCCTGAGCCTGAAAGCGGGCCAGGTCCTGAATCCGGCCCTGAACCAGGAAACCAACCAACGCAGTGCCATTTATCCAAGGAGGCGGAAAGCTGCATGAGCGACTGGCGGCGCTACGATTCACACCTCATTCCCGCATTCCATGAGCGCTTTGAGCAGCGCTGGGGTCCGGGGACCGCGCCCTTCCTTGACCCCGAGGCGCACGAACAGCCGCTGCCGCGCGCGCAGTGGATCAATCCGGCCACCGGGGCAGCCTTGGCGGTGGTCCCGGTCTGGACGGCCGACGAGAGGCAGCAGCGTTCATTCGGCGTGTTCTACCTGCCCCCGGCCGGGGACATCTGGGTCCTGCGGCCCGGGTACACCGGCTACCTGGAACCGTCGGACGGCGATTCGGAGCACCTGGTGACCCTGCGCAATGACGCCTTCCGCAAGGCCGTGGCGCACGCCAAGGAGTTCCTTTTCGGCTCACAGTAGCCGCCGGTGCCCGCGCGGAGTTGCTGCTCGTCAGTCGTCCTCCGCTGTGACATTCTGGGACGTACCCAAACCACCGTGACCAAAAGGCTGGACCCCAATGCACATCACCGCCAAGGACCTCGCAGCACTCATCCCCCCGGGGTTCACCCTTGGCGTCGCAACCGCAGCATTCCAGATTGAAGGGGCGCTGGAAGAGGATGGCCGCGGGCCCTCGGGCTGGGACAGGTTCGCGGCCAGGCCCGGCGCCATCGTGGAGGACCACAGCCCCGTGGTGGCCACGGACCATTACCACCGGATGCCGCAGGACGTGGCCCTTCTGAAGCAGTTGGGTGTCGATTCCTACCGGTTCTCCTTCTCCTGGCCGCGCATCCAGCCCGGCGGGACCGGCCCTGCCAACCGGGCAGGGCTGGCGTTTTATGACCGGCTCCTCGATGAGCTCCTGGCCAACGGGATCTCGCCCATGGCCACCATCTACCACTGGGACACGCCCCTGGAACTGGATGAAGCAGGCGGCTGGATGAACCGGGACACCGCCTACCGGCTGGGGGAGTACGCAGCCATCGTGGCTGAGGCGTTCGGGGACCGGGTGGCCCGCTGGGTCACCATCAACGAACCGGCAACCGTGAGCGCGAATGGCTACGCATTCGGCCTGCACTCACCCGGCAAGGAGCTTGCCCTGGGCGCCTTCCCCACCGTCCACCACCAGCTGCTGGGCCACGGGCTCGCCGTCCAGGCCCTGCGCGCTGCCAAGGTGCCTGGCGAAATCGGGATGACCAACGTCTACTCGCCCATGGTGCCGAACTCGATCAACCCGCTGGACAAGATCAGCGCCGGGGCCATGGACCTGGGCCAGAACCGGCTCTACGCGGACCCGGTCCTGACGGGCAAATACCCCGACCTGATCCGCGCCGCGAAGTTCTTCAGCTCCTTCGACCACCCCGAAGATGACATGGAGATCATTTCCCAACCCCTGGACTTCTACGGGCTTAACTACTACATGCCCACCAAGGTGGCGGCGGGACCCGGCGGCGGCACGGTCCCGTCAAGCATGGCGGAAGCCATGGGCAGCGACCTCAACGCCACGGGCAGCGGCGCAACGCCATTCCACGTGGAAGCCTGGCCGGAAGCGGACATCACCGCCTACGGGTGGCCGGTCAAGCCGGAGTACATGGCCGTGGCACTGAAGGAGATGGCCGAGCGGTACCCCAACCTGCCTCCCGTGATCATCACCGAAGGCGGTGCCAGCTTCGAGGACATCATCGTCCGGGACAAGTCCACCAACACCCGGTTCATCCCGGATGAGCGGCGGCTGAAGTACATCTCCGACCACCTTGAAACCGCACTGCGCGCCACGGCGCCCGGCGGAGTGGCGGAGTCCGTTGACCTGCGTGGCTACTACGTGTGGTCCTTCCTGGACAACTTCGAGTGGTCCGCCGGCTACAAGCAGCCCTTTGGCCTGCTGCACGTGGACTTCGAAACACTGGACCGCACGCCCAAGGCATCCTACTTCTGGTACCAGGAGCTCATCGAGGAACGTGACCTGGCTGCCGCTGCCGACGCCACGATCGCCCAGGCAGTGGTTCCGGATCTGCTGGGCCGCGGGGATTCGCTGGACAATGGGGATTCGCTGGACAATGGGGATTTGCTGGACAGCGGGGATTTGCTCGACAGCGGGGAGCTGTTGGGCAATGAAGCGCCCGACGACGGCGCACCCCTGGGTGCCGGCGCGTAGGACGCAACGGGGCCGGCACCGGAATGGTCAGCCCCGGAGCAGGTCCAGCAAGGCGAGCTGCTTGGCGATGCCGGCGCCGTCCGGGGAGTAGATCCACGGCACCCGGGAGGTGGTGTGGTCGCCGTCCTCGGAGTGGCCGCCGGCGAAGACCGATTCGCTGACGGACAGCTGCCGGATGGCGATGGCCGCAACCTTTTCCGGGTTCCCCGCGGCGAAGGCGGAGTAGATGGCCTCATCATGCTGGCCGTTGTCGCCGATCAGGAGCCACCGCATGTCCGGGAATTCCTCGGCGAGCCGCTCCAGGTTGCGGTGCTTGTGGTCCTGGCCGCTGCGGAACCAGCGGTCCTGGGTAAGGCCCCAGTCCGTCAACAGCAGCGCGCCCTTGGGGTACATGTTGCGGGTCAGGAAGCGCCCCAGCGTAGGGGCGGCGTTCCAGGGGCCGGTGGACAGGTAGATGACAGGAGCTTCAGGGTGCTCAATGGTCAGCCGGTCCAGCAGCACGGCCATTCCCGGCGTGGCCATGCGCGCCCGTTCGCTGAGCACGAAGGTGTTCCACAGTGCCAGGAACGGCCGCGGCAGGGCGGTCACCATGACGGTGTCGTCGATGTCGGAGACGATGCCGAATTGCACGCCGGGCGCGATGACCTGGATCAGTGCTTCCGCCGGCTCGGTTCCCTCCGCGCGCAGGACTGCCGTGTGCCAGCCAGGAGACAGCTGGACATCCACCTCGGTGTCGATGAGTCCGCCCCGGTCCGCCGTAACGTGGGTGACGACGTCACCGATGGTGATTTCGACGTCGGTAAACTGCAGCGGCACCCCCGTGAAGGCGCGCCAGCCCCGGATGTTCTGGTTCCCGTTTTTCGCTTCGTGCTCGGCTTTGCTCCCCGGCAGCGGCTTCTGGGTCAGCAGCACGCGCCCCAGTACCCGTACCCGGGTGGTGGAACCGTAGCCCTGGTAGGCGATGGTCTGCGGCACGAAGTCCCACCGTTTGGCGAGGGTGATCCGGACATCGTTGACCGCATCAGAGAGCCGGTGCGCCAGCCGGAAGAACTGGTTTCCCGACAGCGCGTACTGGCCTTTTTTGTTCTGCCGCGGTGCGTGTGCCGCGTCCTGGGCTGGGTTCTGCGGAGCCATGTCCATGCCCTAACTCTGCCACAGGGCGGCAGCAGGCATCAGCTGACGCCCAGGAAAGCCCGCAGGGTCTCGGCGTTCCGCACAGCGTTCCCGCCGCCGTCGTTGTTGAAGTAGGCGTACACGTCGATGCCCGCGCCGTCCCACTCGCGGATGCGGTCTGCCCACCAGTGCATGTCTGCGTCCGAGTAGGAGCCGCCATACAGGTGTTCGTGGTCCGGACCGTGAAGCCGGACGTAGGCGAACGGCGCCGTGGTCCGCAGGATGCACGGGAGGTTGGCGCCGCTCATGATGCAGTAGGCCGCCTGGTGCCGCTCCAGCAGGGTGAACACTTCGGGGCAGTCCCAACTGGGGTGCCTGAACTCCACGGCCACCCTGACCCAGGAGGGGAGGGCAGCCAGGAAATAGTCCAGCCGGGCGTCGTCGCGCTCCAGCTGCGGCGGCAGCTGGACCAGGAGCACGGCCCGTTTGTCCCCCAGCTCATGCCAGCACCTGGTGATGCGTTCAATCCACACTTCCGGTGAATAGAGCTTGCGTGCATGGGTCAGCCCGCGGGGTGCCTTGACGGACATGCTGAATCCGGGCGGGAGGCGCCTGTTCCAGCCTGCGAAGGTGGTGTCCCGGGGCCACCGGTAGAAGCTGGCGTTCAGTTCAACCGTGCTGAACCTGGCGACGTAGCACTGGAGCCTGTCCCGGACGGGCAACCCGGGCGGGTACAGGACGTTTTCCCAGTGGTCGTAGCTCCAGCCGGAGGTGCCGATATGGATTGCCATTTGCCTCAGGCTACACCTGCACATTGCCCTTCCCTTCGGAGCCCTGTGTGGCAGGGTAATGTTATGGCGCGAATCGAAGACTATGCGGTAGTTGGCGACCTTCAAACAGGGGCGCTGGTCAGCAAGGAAGGCTCGATTGACTGGCTCTGCCTCCCGCGGTTCGATTCCCCGGCGTGCTTCAACGCGCTGCTGGATACCCCTGACTCGGGTCGCTGGCTGCTGGCGCCGGAGGGCGGCGGAGCGTGCACCCGGCGGAGCTACCGCGACGGCAGCCTGGTGCTGGATACGGAGTGGGAGACGCCGGACGGAACGGTGCGGGTCACGGACTTCATGCCGCCCAGGGATTCGGTTGCTGACATTGTCCGCATCGTGGAGGGCATCAGCGGCACCGTCAAGATGCGCGGGGAGTTGGTCCTGAGGTTCGACTACGGCCACATCGTGCCGTGGGTCCGCAAGGACAAGCGCGGGCTGCACGCCATTGCCGGCCCGGACGCCGTCTACCTGGTCACCCCTGCGCCCCTGCACGGCGAGAACATGCACACCGTCAGCGATTTCACCGTGAGCGCCGGCGAGAAGGTGCCGTTCGTGCTGACCTGGGCACCAAGCCACGTGGGACGGCCGGTCAGCGTTGATGCCGAGGACGTCCTTGAGAGCACCTACGCATTCTGGCGGGGCTGGTCCTCGCAGTGCACCGTCAAGGGGAAGTACCAGGACGCGGTGGTCCGCTCCCTGGTGACGCTCAAGGCGCTCACCTATGCCCCCACCGGGGGAATCGTCGCCGCCGTCACCACATCCCTTCCGGAGCAGCCGGGCGGCCAGCGGAACTGGGATTACCGCTACTGCTGGCTGCGGGATGCCGCCATGACCTTGCAGGCCCTGCTGGCCGCCGGATACACCGCCGAGGCGGCCGCCTGGCGGGACTGGCTGCTCCGGGCCGTGGCCGGCGACCCCGCCGACCTGCAGATCATGTACGGAATCCATGGCGAGCGGCGGCTGCCCGAGATGGAGCTGCCCTGGCTGAAGGGCTACGAGAACTCGGCGCCCGTCCGGATCGGAAACGCGGCGGCGGAGCAGTTCCAGCTGGACGTGTGGGGCGAGGTCCTTGACTGCCTCGCGCTGACCCGGAACTCGCTGCTGAAGCACACTGATGAGGCCTGGGACGTGCAGATTGCCCTGATGGAGCACCTGGAAACCATCTGGGACCAGCCGGACAACGGGCTCTGGGAGATGCGCGGGCCGCGCCGGCATTTCACCCACTCCAAGGTGATGGCGTGGGTGGCCGCGGACCGGATGGTGAAGGGCGTGCGGGAGTCCGGGCTGCCGGGGCCGGTGGAGCGCTGGGAGGCGCTGCGGGAGCAGATCCGCGGGGACATCATGGCCAACGGTTTCGATGCCAGGCGCAATACTTTTGTGCAGTCCTACGGCCGGCCGGAGCTCGATGCCAGCCTGCTGCTGATTCCCAGGGTGGGTTTCCTGCCGAACGACGACCCCAAGGTCATAGGAACCATCGACGCCATTCGGCGGGAGCTGACCCAGGACGGTTTTGTGCTGCGATACAAGCCGGAAGAGAGCGACGACGGCCTGCCGGGCGACGAGGGCGTCTTCCTGGCGTGCTCATTCTGGATGGTGGAGGCGCTCCTGGGAGCCGGGCGCCATGAGGAATCGCGCGAACTCTTCGAACGCCTGCTGGAACTGCGCAACGACGTGGGGCTGCTGAGCGAGGAATGGGCGGTGAAAGCCGGGCGCCAACTGGGCAACACACCGCAGGCATTCAGCCACTTCGCCCTTGTGACTAGCGCCCTGGAGCTTCATCAGGATACGGTTCGGCGCAGTGACACCCCCCTTCCGTCTGCACAGGCGGATACGCGCTGAGGCGGCGCGGACGGGGCTGGAACTTCTCCTTCGCAGGATAGATAAGTATACTTACTAACACCTCATGGAGTGCTCCCAAGCACAGTGCCGTGATTGACGGAGGAGTGATAGTTATGGCCGGATTTTTTGAACTCGTGGATGCCCCTGACGGCGGTTACCGGATCAGGATGATGGACGGAAGCGGGAACCTGATGGCCATCTCGGTTACCTTCCCCACCAAGCGGGCCGCTGTGGCAGGCGTTGCGATGGCCCGGGAAATTGCCGGTACGGGCCTGATCCGGGACAAGAGCCTGGACGGCGCCGGGTCCGTTATCCGTGAACGCGTCCGGCCCGTCAGTTCTCCCAAGGAGGAAGCGGCCAAACTGAAAAAGGCCCCCGGCGCCCGACGGGCAGCGGTGAGCTGATGGCCGAATCCACCACACCCCCTGGCACCCCCCGCCGGGGGGTCCTGTTTGACGTCGACGGAACGCTGATCGACTCGTCGTACATCCATACCATCGCCTGGTGGGGTGCCTTCCGCCAGTATGGCCACGACGTCCCCATGGCGGCCATCCACCAGCTCGTGGGCATGGGCGGCGCCCGGCTAGTGGACACCCTCCTCCCCGACGGCCGGAACCAGGACGAGGATGAGGACATCATGGCCAGCCATGGCGCACTGTATGCCTCGCACTGGCCCTCCCTCCGCGCCTTTGATGGCGCCAAGGACCTGCTGGGCCAGTGCCATGCCGGAGGCGTGGCCGTGGCCCTGGCTTCCTCGGCGCGGGAACGGGACCTGCAGGTTATGCGCTCCGTGCTGGAGGCAGACGCCTTCATTGACGCCGCCACCAGCGCCAATGACGCGAAGGAGAGCAAGCCTGCGCCGGACATCCTGGAAGCCGCCCTGGGAGCCGTGGGCGTCGAGGCTGCCAACGCTGTTTACGTCGGTGACGCTGTATGGGACATGAAGGCAGCGGGCGCGCTGGGCATTCCCGCCATCGGGCTTACCTGTGGTGGAATCCATGCGGCACAACTCCGGGAAGCGGGCGCCGTTGAGGTCTATGACGGGCCGCGCCACCTGCTGCAGAACCTGGGCTCAAGCGCCATCGGCCGGCTGCTTGCGTTGCAGCCGCACCGCTAGGAAGCCGCCCAGGTTACAGTGGCTGGCCACCCGGCACGGAATCCTCGTCGCCGGCGATGGCAGGCTTTGTCCACGACACCACCACCTTCACCGAGCCGT
Source organism: Pseudarthrobacter sp. LT1 (assembly GCF_035621795.1). Lineage (NCBI taxonomy): Bacteria > Bacillati > Actinomycetota > Actinomycetes > Micrococcales > Micrococcaceae > Pseudarthrobacter > Pseudarthrobacter sp. LT1. Next base: position 3,956,032 of record NZ_CP141830.1, on the reverse strand, counting down.
CGTCGTCCCGCTCGATGTCCGTGGCCACCTCTGTGGCCGGCGCCCCCATTTCCCGGACGCGCGTCCGGTAGGTGCTGACCAGTTCCGCCAGGCTTTCTTCCGTCCATTCACCCGGACGCATGCGGGTGGAGATCTCGACCGGTTCCGGCTGGTACAGCGACATGGCGTTCCTCTTTCGCGTGGTCTTCCGTTTGTCTCTCCCTACGCTATGAGCAGTCGACGGCGCCCACAAGCTTTTGATCAGCATGCTTACTTTTTTCGCCCAAAACAGATAGCGTCGAAGAAAGGGTGCCCGCGGGTGCCCTGCCCCGCCCCGGGAGAACCCCCGGGGCAAAGAAGACGAAAGGGAGACTGTGAAAGCACTGACGTGGCAAGGAAAGCGGTCGGTAAGCGTTGAAGAAGTGCCCGATCCCGTCATCCAGGAGCCCACGGACGCGATCGTCCGTATCACCTCCACCGCGATCTGCGGTTCCGACCTGCACCTCTACGAGGTCCTGGGCCCCTACATGCACAAAGGCGACGTCATTGGCCACGAGCCGATGGGCATCGTGGAGGAAGTAGGCAGTGGCGTTACCAACCTCCGCAAGGGCGACCGCGTGGTGGTTCCGTTCAATATTTCCTGCGGCTCCTGCTTCATGTGCCGCCAGGGCCTGCAGTCGCAGTGTGAAACCACGCAGGTGAAAGAGAAGGGCTCCGGCGCAGCCCTGTTCGGCTTCTCAGAGCTGTATGGGTCGGTCCCCGGCGGCCAGGCCGAATACCTGCGCGTCCCGCACGCCGACTATGGCCCCATCAAGGTGGGCAGCGAGCTTCCCGATGAACGCTACCTGTTCCTCTCGGACATCCTCCCCACCGCCTGGCAGGGGGTGGAGTACGCCAATGTTGAACCCGGCGGCGTCCTGACGGTTTTCGGGCTCGGTCCGGTGGGCCAGTTCGCGGCACGGATCGGAGCGCACCGTGGTTACCGGGTCATCGGCGTCGATCCCGTTCCGGAACGGCGCGAGATGGCCGCCCGGCATGGAGTCGAAACCCTCGATTACGCCAAGGGCGTCGCCGACGAACTGCGGGAGATGACCGATGGGAGGGGTCCGAACGGCATAGTTGACGCCGTCGGAATGGAAGCGCACGGTTCGCCGGTGGCAGGGTTTGCGCACCAGGCGCTGGGGCTCCTGCCGGACAAGCTGGCGCAAAAGGCGATGGAGACTGCGGGTGTGGACCGGCTCGCGGTGCTGCATACCGCCATTGATGCGGTACGCCGCGGCGGCACCCTGTCGCTGAGCGGTGTCTACGGCGGCCAGGCCAGCCCCATGCCGCTGCTGACCATGTTCGACAAGCAGCTTCAGCTGCGCATGGGTCAATGCAACGTACGGCACTGGACCGACCAGCTGCTTCCCTTGGTGGAGGACGACGCCGACCCGCTGGGCGTGATGGACCTGGTCACCCACCGCTCGGGCCTGGACGGTGCGCCTGCCCTCTACGAGAAGTTCCAGAAGAAGGAAGACGGCTGCATCAAGGTGGTCCTCAACCCGGGCGCCTGACCAACAGCAGTTAAAGCAGAGGCCGTGATGGGTACCATCACGGCCTCTGCTTTTGCCCGAAGGGTGAAGCTCCTAGGTCAGCTTCACCTGGCGGTTCATGTCCTTGTACAGCAGGTAGCGGAACTCACCGGGGCCGCCGGCGTAGCAGGCCTGCGGGCAGAAGGCGCGCAGCCACATGAAGTCGCCCGCCTCCACCTCCACCCAGTCGTTGTTCAGCAGGTACATGGCCTTGCCCTCCAGGACGTACAGGCCGTGTTCCATCACGTGGGTTTCCGGGAACGGGATCACGCCGCCGGGCTGGAACGTCACGATGTTCACCTGCATGTCATGGGCGAGGTCGTTCGAGTCCGTGAACCGCGTGGTCTTCCAGACGTCATTGGTGTCCGGCATGGACGTGGGCTCCACGTCCTTTTCGTTGGTGACGAAGGACTTGGCCTCGTACCCTTCAAGGCGCTCGTAGGCCTTGCGGATCCAGTGGAAGGACACGACCTCGTCAGAGACGTTTTCCAGGCCCCATTCCGAACCCGCGGCCAGGTAGGCGTAGCCGCCCTCCTCCAGCGGGTGCAGTTCGCCGTCCAGGGTGAGGTTGACCTTGCCCCGCGTCACGAAAATGACGCCCTCCACTCCGGCCTCGAATTCGGCCTTGGGAGCCCCGCCGCCCGGGCCGATCTCAACGATCAGCTGGGAGAAGGTGGTGGCGAAGCCGGAGATGGGGCGGGCGATGATCCAGGACCGGGTGTTCGAAAAGCCTGGCAGGTTGGACGTGACGATGTCCGTCATCACGCCCTTCGGGATCACCGTGTAGGCCTCGGTGACGATGGCGCGCTCGGTGGTCAGGTGGGTCTGCGGCGGGAGTCCGCCGCTGGGGGAGTAGTACTTGCCCATGAATGGGATCCTTTGCTTACGAGTTGGAAGTGGTGGCCAGCCGCGGATGGGCCAGGGCGGTGAGCCGGGGAAGCCCGACGCCGGCAAGTGCCTGGACTTCCTCCGCACCCACTGCCCCGCACTGGACGCCGCGCAGGACGAATGCGGCCAGGGCCCGGGCGGTGGCGGGTTCGTCCATGACGCCGCCTTCGGTCCGCTCCACATAGTTCCGCAGGCGGGCGGCCGCAGCCGGCAGGCCTTCGCGGTAGAAGGCATAGGTGGCGGCGAAGCGGCTGGGCAGCTGGGCCGGGTGCAGGTCCCAGCCCTGGTAGTAGCCCCGTTCCAGCGACCGCCGGACCAGCCGGCCGTGCAGCTGCCAGGCGTTCTCCACGTTGTCGCCCACCGGGATGATGTTGGTGGACCCGTCGGAGAGCCGGATGCCAGTGCCTGCCACGGCGAGCTGCATGACCTCCTTGGCGAAGTCCGCTACCGGGTGCTCCATGGACTGGTACTCGGCGGAGATCTGGAGTGATGCCGAGTAGTCGTAGGTGCCGTAGTGCAACCCGCTGATCCGCCCGGGCACGGCATGCGGCAGCTGCGCTACCGGAGACGTTCCTTCCGGACCGAGGATCAGCTGCGGTGTTTCCACCTGCACCTCGAAGCGGAGCCGCCCGGTCGGCAGGCCGTGGACGTCCTCGAGCCGGGACACCGCATAGTCCATGGCCTGGACCTGGGCCACTGTGGTGACCTTGGGCAGCGTGAGGACCAGGCCGTCCGGCAGTTCGCCGGCCGCTGCCAGGCCGGACACGAACAGGTCAAGCGTCCGCAGGCCACGGGCCCGGGTGGGAGCCTCGAAGCACTTGAACCGGATGCCGATGAACGGGGGAGCGGACCCCGCCGCCACGGCCTGCGCCACGGCGGACGCCGCGGCAACGGCGGCGGCGTCCTCGGCGTCGTCGCCCCTGTCCCCGAAGCCGTCCTCGAAGTCGAGGCGAAGGTCCTCGATCGGCTCGGTCTGGAGCTTGGCCTGGACGCGGTCCGCCACCGCTTCGGCGAGCCCGGCGTCCTGGCCCAGCAGCCGGCCCAGCTTCCCGAAGCCGCCGTGGGCTTCCGCCGTCGCGATTGCCTGGGCGCCCCAGTCGGCCGCGAGCGACGGTGTGAAACGGTCCGCGGGCACGTACACCGTGTGCACGGGCTGGCGGGTGCCGTCGTCGCCCGGGTAGTTCTGTTCCAGCAGCCGGTCGGTGGCAGCAAGCTGCCCGTCAATGTGCGCGAGGTCCCCCGCGGAGAGCGAGGACTTGGGTGCTGCCATCTCAGCCCACCAGTTCGTACGCAGGCGTGGTGAGGAAGTCGGTGTAATCGTCCGACAGGCAGATGTCAGCGATGAGCTCGCCGGCCGGCTGGTAGTAGCGGCGGAATGCCTCGTCACCGAATTCGGTGCGGAGCCGCTCCGTTTCCTCGCCGAGGATCCGCTCCACCAGTTCTCTGGTCACGGTGTTCCCCGTGTCCGCAAGGATGGACTTGTTCCGGATTTGCTGCCACACCTGCGAGCGGGAAATCTCGGCCGTGGCGGCGTCCTCCATCAGGTTGTGGATGGCCACGGCGCCATTCCCGGACAGCCAGACGGCCGTGTAGGCAACGGCAACGTAGAGGTTCAGGCGCAGGCCGGCTTCGGTGACCTGGCCGCCGGCGGACTGGACGTCCAGCAGTTGCTCCGCGGTAACCGAAACCTCCGGCCGCTGCTTGTCCACCTGGTTGGGCTTGTCGCCGAGCACGGAGTCGAAGACTTCCCGGCACGTGGGCACCAGGTCCGGGTGGGCAACCCAGGAGCCGTCAAAGCCGTCATTTGCCTCGCGGGTCTTGTCCGCGCGGACCTTCTCGAAGGCGGCCTCGGTGACTTCTGGGTGGCGCCGGTTGGGGATGACCGCGGCCATGCCGCCCATGGCGAAGGCGCCGCGCCGGTGGCAGGTCTTGACCAGGAGTTCGGTGTAGGCGCGCATGAACGGGGCGGTCATCGCCACAGACGCGCGGTCCGGCAGGACGAATTCCTCACCGGCGTCACGGAAGTACTTGATGATGCTGAACAGGTAGTCCCAGCGTCCGGCATTGAGGCCGGAGGCGTGGTCCCGCAGTTCATACAGGATCTCGTCCATCTCGAACGCGGCCGGGATGGTCTCGATCAGCACCGTGGCGCGGATGGTGCCCTGGTTCAGGCCCAGGAAGTCCTGGGCGAAGACGAACACGTCGTTCCACAGCCGCGCTTCGAGGTGGCTTTCCATCTTGGGCAGGTAGTAGTACGGGCCCTGTCCGTTGAGGACCAGCTGTTTGGCGATGTGGAAGAAGTGCAGCCCGAAGTCCACCAGCGCACCAACCGCGGGCTCGCCGTTGACCAGCAGGTGCTTCTCCTGCATGTGCCAGCCGCGGGGGCGGGCCACCACGACGGCGAGCGGCGCGTCGGTGCGGAGCCGGTACTCCTTGCCTTCTTCCGAGGTGTAGCTGAGCGTGCCCTGGGCAGCATCGCGGAGGTTCAGGATGGCGTCGATGACGTTGGCCCAGGTGGGTGTGCTGGCGTCCTCGAGGTCCGCCAGCCACACCTTCGCGCCGGAGTTCAGGGCATTGATGGCCATCTTCGCCGGCGAGGCGGGTCCGGTCATCTCCACCCGGCGGTCCTGCAAAGCTGCCGGTGCGGGCGCAACCTTCCAGTCGCCGTCGCGCACGTCCTTGGTCTCCGGCAGGAAGTCGAGCTTGCCCGTTTCCGCCACCCGCTGCCGCTTGACGGCGCGGGCCGCCAGGAGCTCGTTGCGGGTGCCGGCGAACCGGTTGTGGAGCTCCTCCACGAAGGCCAGTGCCTTGGGCGTGAGGATCTCCTCTGCGCGGTTGATCGGCCGGGGATCTGTGACGGTGATGGCCATTTCTGGTCCTTTCCTTTGGCTGGAAGTCGGGCGGTCAGGCGGAGGCCAGTGCTGGCTCCGCGGCGGAATCGGCCGGTGCGGCAGCCGTTGCCACGTTTGAGGCGTGTGCCGCGGCGGCGACGGCTGCCGCGACATCGGCGGTCACGTGCGGATCGAAGATGCTGGGGATGATGTAGCTCGCATTGAGCTCATTATCATTCACCCGGTTGGCGATTGCTTCCGCCGCGGCCACCAGCATGTCCGGGGTGATGTCGCTTGCTCCCACGTCGAGGAGCCCGCGGAAGAGGCCGGGGAAGGCCAGGACGTTGTTGATCTGGTTGGGGAAGTCGCTGCGGCCGGTGGCCACCACTGCGGCGTGCCGGGATGCGACGGCCGGATCCACCTCGGGGGTGGGGTTGGCCATGGCGAAGACGATGGCGTCCTTCGCCATGGAGGCGATGTGCTCCTCTTCCAGGATGTTCGGGGCGGAGACGCCGATGAAGACATCAGCGCCCACCAGGGCCTCGTGCAGGCTGCCGGAGAAGCCTTCCTGGTTGGTGTTTTCCGCGATCCAGGTGCGGTGCGGATCGTTGTACGCCTCACCCTTGTGGATGGCGCCGGAGCGGCCCGCTGCCACAATGTGCCGGGCGCCCTGGGCCTTCAGCAGCTGGATGATGGCGGAGCCGGCAGCGCCGACCCCGGAAACTACGATCTTCACGTCCGCGATCTTCTTGTCCACCACGCGCAGGGCATTGACCAGGGCAGCGAGGGTCACGATTGCCGTGCCGTGCTGGTCGTCGTGGAAGACCGGAATGTCCAGTTCCTCGCGCAGGCGGGCTTCGATCTCGAAGCAGCGGGGCGCAGCGATGTCCTCCAGGTTCACGCCCCCGAAGACCGGTGCCAGGAGCTTGACGGTGCGGATGATTTCCTCCGTGTCCTGGGTATCAAGGCACACGGGCCACGCGTCGACGTTGGCGAACTGCTTGAACAGGGCGGCCTTGCCCTCCATGACCGGAAGGGCCGCGGCGGGACCGATGTTGCCCAGGCCCAGCACCGCCGATCCGTCGGTGACCACGGCCACGGTGTTGCGCTTGACGGTCAGGTTGCGGGCGGCGGCGGGGTCCTCGGCGATGGCCAGGCAGACGCGGGCGACGCCGGGAGTGTAGGCGCGGGAGAGATCGTCCCGGTTGCGCAGGGGGACCTTGGGGACCACCTCGAGCTTGCCGCCCAGGTGCATCAGGAAGGTGCGGTCCGAGACGTGCTGGACCGTGACGCCGTCGAGCGCATTGAGGGCGTCCTTGACGCGGGCGGCGTGGGCGTCGTCGGTGGTGTTGCAGGTGACGTCAACCACCAGGGTCTCGTGGTGGGACTCGGAGACGTCCAGTGCGGTGATTGCGGCGCCGGCAGCTCCGACGGCGGCTGCGAGCTCGCTGGTGGCGCTGAAGCTTGAGGGTGCTTCCACGCGCAGGGTGATCGAATTTCCGGGGCTGGGGTTCGCCATTGAATGTCCTCCTGATTGGGCCTGGGCCGGCTTCTGCTCTAATCCGAATGTTTTCGTATTATGGATATTATTATCTACTTTATGGAAATACAACCCCTTCGAATGCGACTGTCCGCCCGCATCGCCGCGGGGGCGGCCGTGCTGTATCTTGGGTGTTCTAAGCAACTCTTTTCACGATGCGGATAAGAGTTGTCGGATTCCGAGTTACAGGAGACAACGGAATGGCAGAAAAAGCGTCCGGTGGGGTGCAGTCGGTAGAGCGCGTCTTCGAACTGCTGGAGCTCATCACTGATGCCGGCGGCGACGTCACCCTCAGTGAGCTCTCGTCTTCCACCGACCTGCCGCTGCCCACTATCCACCGCCTGCTCCGCACCCTGGTGTCGCTGGGCTACATCCGCCAGCTGCCCAACCGGCGCTACGCGCTGGGCCCCCGCCTCATCCGTTTGGGCGAGGGTGCCAACAAGCAGCTCGGTGCCCTGGCGCAGCCCCAGCTGAAGATCCTGGTGGACCGGCTGGGGGAGACCTCCAATATGGCCGTGCTGGATTCGGACATGGTCATCTACGTGGCGCAGGTGCCTTCGCTGCACTCCATGCGCATGTTCACCGAGGTGGGCCGGCGCGCCCACACCCACGCCACCGGCGTGGGCAAGGCCATCCTGGCCCAGCTCGACGACGACACCGTGCGGGGCATTGTTGCCCGCGCCGGCATGCCCACCCCCACCGCCAAGAGCATCGGCGACATTGAAGAGCTCCTGGCCGATCTCAAGCTCATCCGCGAGCGTGGCTACTCCATTGACGAGGAGGAGCAGGAGCTCGGCGTCCGTTGCTTCGCCATGGCGGTCCCGAATGCCCCCACGCCCACCGCGATCTCGGTCTCCGGCCCTGTATCCCGGGTGGACGAGGACTTCGCGGACAAGGCCGTGCCCATCCTCCGGGAAGCGGCCGAGGCCATCTCCCGCGAGCTCAACCGCACCTGAGGCGCCACATACAAAAGTAACCACGACGGCGGCCCGCACCTTTCGAGAAGAGTGCGGGCCGCCGTCGTCCGTTCCGGTGCGTCAGTGTTCTGACGCCTTCTCGGCTGACTGGATGGGCACTTCCTTGCCATCGCAGTCGATGAGCTTGCCGTTTTCGAAACGGTCGCCGTGCTCAAGGCACGTCAGGTCCTCTTCCCGGATGACCCTGCCGGTGCCCGCAGCAAAGACGGACTGGTACTCCGAGTTCCCGGCCTTGAGGTGGTTGAACAGGAGGTTCAGCAGGATGGCCATGACTGCGGCTGAGCTGATCCCGGAGTGGAAGATGGTGCTGAACCAGGACGGAAACTTGTCGTAGAAGGTGGGCGCTGCGATCGGAATCATGCCGAAACCGATGGACGCGGCCACGATGATGAGATTCATGTTGTTCTTGTACTCGACCTTGGCCAAGGTCCGGATGCCGCTGGCGGCAACGGTACCGAACAGCACGATGCCGGCACCGCCGAGAACCGCCGTGGGGACTGCTGCGACGACGCGGCCCATGACCGGCAGCAGGCCCAGCAGGACCAGGATCACGCCACCGGCCGCCACGACGTAACGGCTCTTGATCTTGGTGACTGCCACCAGGCCCACGTTCTGGGCAAATGCACTCTGGGTGAAGGAACCAAAGATCGGTGCGATGAGGCTCGAGCCCATATCTGCACGCAGGCCGGCTGCGATCCGCTTGGAATCAGTGCGGGTGCCGACGATTTCGCCTACGGCCAGGATGTCCGCCATGGTTTCGGTGAGGATCACCAGAACCACAATCAGCATGGAAATGATGGCGGCGATCTCAAATGTGGGGGCACCGAGGTGGAAGGGGGTGGGGAACGCAACGATCGGGCCGTTGCCCACCTTCGAGAAGTCGGCCATCCCGGTAACCACGGCGATCCCCGTCCCGACAATCATGGCCAGGAGGATGGAAAGCCGGGAGATTGTGGCGCTGCCAACCTTGCTTAGCAGCAGCACCAGTGCGAGGGTAACTGCGGCGAGACCGATGTTGGCTACGCTCCCGTAGTCCTCAGCCTTCTTGTTACCGCCCATGGCCCAGTTTGCCGCGACCGGCATCAAGGTCAGGCCGATGGTGGTGATGACGGTACCGGTAACCACCGGTGGGAAGAACCTGACGATCTTGGAGAAGACAGGGGCGATAATCAGGCCGATGGCGGCCGAGACCATCACCGCACCAAAGACTGACGGCAGGCCTCCACCGCCGCTGACGATTGCCACCATGGTGGCCACGCTGGCAAAGGACACACCCTGTACCAAGGGCAGCTGAGAGCCAAAGAACGGAATGCCGATGGTCTGCAGGAGGGTGGCAAGTCCACCCATGAAGAGGGCCGCGGCAATGAGGACACCGATGTCGGCAGATGAGAGGCCTGCGGCCTGCCCGACGATGAGCGGTACGGCAATGATGCCGCCGTACATGGTCAGGACGTGCTGGAAGCCATAGGCAAAACTGCTTCCGATTGAGAGCCGCTCATCTTCGGGGCGGCTGAGAGTCGTGCGCTTGCTGCGTTGCTTAGCGCCGGCTTTGAGGGGGTTCTTGATGTTCATGGCAGACTTTCTGGTTCATGGCAGACGTCCTCGTCTGGCTAACGTTGTCTGGCTAACAGGTAAGGCTGTGGGTGGTACTGGAGTGGTTTCGACGGGCTCAACCACCGGTGGTTGAGCCCGTCTGGCCGGGGGCGTTTAGCAGAAGCCGGCGATACCGGTCCAGGCATTTTCGGCCGGGACGGCATCCTCGCGCAGGACCGTCGCCTCGATCAGGCCGTAGGGGCGGTCGGCTGCGAAGAATACCTCGTTGGGGTTGTCGAGGCCGAATGGCGAGAGGTCCACCAGGAAGTGGTGCTTGTTGGGCATGGAGAACTTGATCTCGTCGATCTCCGGGTGTGCCTCCAGGACCTTGGTGCCCATGTCGAACAGGGTCTGCTGCAGGGCGTGGGAGTACTTCTCGGTGAAGCCTTCCAGCAGGAGGCTCTTGACGTCGTCGTAGTTTTTGTTGAAATCGAAGCCTGAGAAGTCCGTGCCGGCCTTGAAGCGCCAGCGTGCGGAGACATCAGTTGCCAGGATGCGGTCGGTGGTTTCCGCCAGGGTGGTGTACTTGTCCTTGGGGTACCCGACAAAGCCGGACTGGGTGGACTTCAGGACCGTGAGGTCCTTCAGGCCCGAGATCAGGTGTTCGGCGTCACCGTCGCGGACCAGGACGGCGGTCCGGACTTCCTGGCCGTTGCGCACGAAGGAGTGGTCATGCTCGCTGCCGTGGGCCTGGATCCGGTCCCAGGCATAGGACTCGGCGGCCCAGCGTCCGCCGTCGACCCAGCTGAAGTTTGACGTAAAGTGCTCGCCGAGGCGAAGCAGGAAGGCTTCAGGAGAACCGATGCCTTCCCGTGCGAAGGCATAGACAGTGTTCTTCTGGGTATCGGTGGGCACGACGTGCCCGTTGTCGCCTTCGAGGTGCGCAGCCTCAAAGTCGCCGCGCAACTGCGAGGTGACATTGAGGTCTTCGATCTGGTGGCGGTCGCTGTCCCGGGTAATCTTGACAACCCGTACCTCGGCCTTGCCGAACTGGTTGCTGCCGAGGATGATCTTGCTGCTCATGGTCTTTTCCCAACTTCCGGTAAGTGGAACCTAGGTTCCATCACTGAAATTAAGCGCGCGTTTCATGCGCGTTTCCGATGGAGCCGACCCAACAAAAAAGAGCCGGCATCCGTTGATGCCAGCTCATTACGACCCTGCCTGCTGCTCCCAGGTTACGTGACCTGCGCCACGAGTTGCATACCAGCGTACCCCCGCAATCCGGTGGTGTACATCACAGATTCAAAATTCCGTTTGTGACCGTCCGGGCGCTGTGGGTGTGGGGCGGACCTCTTGACCGTCTACCAGCGCCCGCATACTCTTTTCACATAGCAGAAATTGCTTTCCATAATATGAAAAGAGGAGGTTCCGATGTACCAGCAAGACAACCATCCTGTTCCGGCAGCACCGTCCGCAGGGGCCGGTGCGCAGGAGTTCTACCTCCCCCTCGGCGGAGGAATTGATCCTGATCTGTACGTGCCGGAGGAGCGCCTCCACTCCAGCGGGCGCTTGTCCCGGTGGATCCAGTCGCTGCGTACCCCGGCAGTGAAAGCGCGTAAAAGCCGCCACCAAAGCTGAGTAGCCGCTACTCGGGACTGGCGTGGGAAACTCTTCTAGCCTTGCACGATAGACAGCCGACCGTGGGCTTGGAGGCTTCGTCCTTGGTCTGGCCATCGCCATTACGTGCGAGGGAAGGACAGCGATGCCACAAGCCACAGCCCGCTTGCTGCAGGTCCTGTGCTGTGTGCTGGTCGTTGCAGGGCTCTCGGGCAGTGCCATCCGGCTGCAGTCGGGGCAACCTGAGGCCTCACCGCCCGGACAGGAGGCGTCGGTATCCGGTACGGACCCCGGTGCGGACCCCGGGCCGGCGCTTTCAGATTCCACCGGTGGCGCCGGTGCGAAACAGCCGGCCCCTCCAGGCGGGACTGATGCATCCGCTGCCCAGCCGCCGGCAGCGGAGCAACCAGGCGTGGCAGAACCCGGCAAAGCCGAGGAAGCCCCTGCCGATGGCCCGGTAAGTGAGTCCCTGGTCAAGGGCACCCCCGTCGTGGCCAGCAAGGAGGGCGGTCCGCTTGGCCCTCCGGGAGCGTGGAAGATGGTGCTCGATGAGGAATTCGACACCCTCAACACCGGTCTTTGGACTCCCTATTGGTTCCGTGACTGCCACCCTGGATCGACCAAGAACGGGGTCAAGACCTGTTCCAGCAATGTCAAAGTGGAGAACGGAAACGCGGTACTGCAGCTCTCCGACGCGGAATCGGGCGCACTGCTGTCCACCAATCCCAAAGACGGCGTTCCTGGCCATGTGGGGTTCCAGTACACCACCGGCTACGTTGAGGCCCGGATCTACTTCCCGGGAACCTGCTCAGGCGGTATCTACAACTGGCCGGCCTGGTGGACCACCGGCCAGAAGTTCCCCGCAACCGGCGAGATCGACATTGCAGAACCCCTCGCCGGGACGATGACCACGGTCTATCACTCTGCGGACAGGGATCCCGCAAAATGGTTCATTGGATGCTGGGCGGGCGGCTACCACACCTACGGGGTGCACCGGAAGGCTGGCGTCAATGACGTCTACTTCGACGGGAAGCTTGAGTTTTCCTATCCCACCAACGACGGCAATGCCCCGCACTACCTCCTCCTGAATGTCGGCATCAACCCAGACAAACTGGTCCTGGGCAAAACCGGAGCCGTCAAGGTGGACTGGGTGCGGGCCTGGCAGTAGCCCGGAACCTGCCCGCCGGCTGCCAGTACCCCGGTTGCCGGTTCCCCGCGTGCTCGTTCCTCAGGTGCCGGGCCGCCCCGGCCACTGCTTGCCGGCCCAGGGGTCGTAGTCCGCGATGAGCTCCTCCTGTGCCGGCCGTTCGCCGTCGGGAACGTGCTGCAGGTTCACCCGCACCCGGTACCAGAGCGAGCTGGACCCGCGCATCCCGTCGACCAGGATGTCGGCAGGCTGCAGGGATTTGACGACGGCGGCGTGCCGGGACTTCCATTCGTCGAGCGCAGCCAGCGCTTCCGGCTTGGTCCTGGTCCGGGCCACTTCGATGAGCGGCATCAGCGACTGGCGGCGGCCGGACCCGTTGCCGCTGCGCGGAGCCTTCTCCGCCGGACCCAGTTCCTTCGCCAGGGCCAGCAATCCGTCCAACGATCCGGCCGCCCCGTCAATGCCGGAGTGCGGGTCGCCGGTCTCTGCGTACCGCTTCAGCATCGTGGGAACAGTGAATTGTCCAGGCCGGGCCGTGCGCATCTCCTCCCACGTGAGCGGCGCTGAAACGCGGGCATCCGGCAGTGGCCTGACTGAGTAGGCGGATGCGACCGTACGGTCCTTGGCATTCTGGTTAAAGTCCACGAAGACGCTCTCGCCGCGCTCCTCCTTCCACCATCGTGCCGTGGCAAGGCCGGGAGCCCGGTTCTCCACTTCCCGTGCCAGGGTTTCGGCAGCCAACCGGACATCGGAGTAGGACCACTGCGGGGCAATGCGGACCAGGATGTGAAGTCCCCGCGACCCGCTGGTCTTGGGCCATCCCACCAGGCCCACGTCATCCAGCACCTCCTGTGCCACGTACGCCGTATCCACGATCTGCGACCAGTCCACGCCCGGCATGGGGTCAAGGTCCACCCGCAGTTCGTCCGGGTGTTCCAGGTCCCCTGCCCGCACGGGATGCGGGTTCAGGTCCAGGCAGCCAAGATTGATGACCCACGCCAGGCCCGCGGCATCCCTGATCACGGCTTCCTCGGCCGAGGTCCCGGACGCGTAATGCAGGGTGGCGGTATCGATAAAGGGCGGGTGGTTTTCCGGCACGCGTTTTTGGAAGAACGGCTCGGCGTCAATGCCTTTCGGGAACCTCTTGAGCACCATGGGCCGGCCGCCCGCGCCCCGCAGTGCGCCATCCGCCACCGCAAGGTAATAGCGCACCAGGTCGAGCTTGGTCAGCCCCGGCTCCGGGAATACCACCTTGTCCGGACTGGAGATGCGGACTTCGATTCCATCGATGTCGAGAACCTCGGGCGGCGTCTTTGACGGGGTCATGCCGCCACGGTAGCAGCGGCCCGGACCGCTGTCAGCCGTTCACCGGCCCCCGTTGACCAGGCGGTGTGCCGCAGCTGAGTGCTCCGCGATGAGCCCCGCGATGTCCAGTCCCGGGATCTGGCCGTCCACCACCCGCCACTTCCCGCCAACCATCACCCGGTCGGCCCTGTCGGCGGCGCAGAGAAGGAGGGCGGCGATGGGGTCGTGGCTGCCGGAGAAGCGCAGGTCATCCAGCGTGAACAGCGCCAGGTCGGCCTGCATCCCGGGGGCCAGCTGGCCCAGTCCCCGCCGGCCCAGCACGGCAGCCGAGCCGCGGGTGGCCCAGCCCAGCGCCCGCTCCACCAGAACGTCGGCCCCGTAGCGCAGCCGCTGCAGGTAGAGCGCCTGCCGTGCTTCCAGGATCATGTTGGAGGCATCGTTCGACGCCGAACCGTCCACGCCGAGCCCCACCGGCACCCCGGCGTCCTCCAGCTCCAGGACCCGGGCTGTTCCGGAGGCAAGCCTCATGTTGGAGGTGGGGCAGTGGGCCACAGCGGTTCCGGCTGCACCGAGCCGCGTTATCTCGGAGTCGCTGAAGTGGATGCCGTGCCCCAGCCAGGTGCGGTCCGTCAGCCAGCCCACGCTGTCCAGGTAGTCCACCGTCCGCAACCCGAACATTTCCCGGCAGAAGTCCTCCTCGTCAAGGGTCTCTGCCAGGTGCGTGTGCAGCCGGACGTCCAGCCGTGCAGCCAGGGCAGCGCTTTCGGCCATGATTTCCTTCGTCACTGAGAACGGGGAGCACGGGGCCAGGGCGACCTGGATTACGGCGTCGTCGCCGCGCTCGTGGTACGTGGAAACCAGGCGCTCGCTGTCTGCCAGCACCACCTCCGGAGCCTGGACGGTGGACTGTGGCGGCAGGCCGCCGTCGTCCGTTCCAAGGGTCATGGAGCCGCGGGTCAGTGTGGCCCGCATGCCCAGCCGGCGCACTGCTTCCACCTCGATGTCAATGGCATCCTCGAGCCCTGCCGGGAAGAGGTAGTGGTGGTCCGCGGCAGTGGTGCAGCCCGAAAGCAACAGCTCGGCCAGGGCGACCGTTGCGGCCAGCTCCAGGTCCTTGGCGGTGAGCCGCGCCCACACGGGATAGAGATTCTTCAGCCAGGGAAACAGAGGGGCATTTGCCACCGGACCCCAGGCGCGGGTCAGGGTTTGGTAGAAGTGGTGGTGGGTGTTGATCAGGCCCGGGAGCAGCACGTGGCTGCCGGCGTCGAACGTTTCGGTGCAGGGTGCGGACGGCTGCTGCCCGGCGGCCAGGACCTCTGTGATGACACCGCCGCTGACCACCACGCCGCCGGAGGCGTCGAGGGAGTTGGCGGTAAACGCGGCCAGCGGATTCCTGATCCAGAGCCGGTTGGTGGGGGCAGGGGAGGAAGTGGTCATGGGCTGTCCTTGTCTGAGCGAATGCGGTGCAGTAAATCCAGCTCAGTGAGGCCCTGTCTGCTGATCCAGGTTCCCGCGCCGCCAGGCGGCGCGGGTGCGACCAGAGTAGGGAAACGGCCCTGCCTGCGTCAATGCCACTCTTTGTGACCGGGGACCGGGTTGGGCCGTGAAGAGCGCGAAACATAGATTTCACATCGCGAAATTAAATTTCCAGAAAACTATGGCGTAGCCCACAAAGCGGTGCTAATCTCGATTCTGCCAAAGGCGGGCGCCCGAACCCGGGAAGCTATCTACCAGGCGCAACTTAACCTTCACAGCACATGCTGAAGCCTGGTAACCGTTCGCACCTGGTTCTACTGGTCCTGCGCGGCAACAGGCTTCCCGGCAAAAGGAAGTCGCATCATGAGTACCACCGTCACGGCCGAACAGTTTTTGGCCCGCTCCATCCGGCTGGCAACGGCCAACGTCCTCAACAGCGGAGGCCCGTTCGGCGCCATGATCGTCACGGCGGACGGCAAGACGTTCGACGGCGTCAACCGCGTCACTGCGGACAACGATCCCACCGCCCACGCTGAAGTCACCGCCATCCGGACCGCCTGCCGCGAGCTGGGGACCTTCGACCTCAGCGGCGCCACCCTCTACACCAGCTGCGAGCCGTGCCCCATGTGCCTGGCCTCCGCACTCTGGGCACGGGTCAGCCGCGTTGTCTACGCGGCGGACCGCCACGACGCCGCCTCGGTCGGCTTCGACGACGCACTGTTCTACGAATACTTCGACAACCAGGACAGGGATTCCCTGATGCCGGTTTCCAAGCTGGAGCTGGGCGATCCCCAGGCCCCGGCCCCGCTGGAGCCGTTCAACACCTGGAACACGCTCGAAACCAGGATTGACTACTAGGGCCGGGTGGCTGACATGACAATCCTGGACAATTCCGCTGAAAAGCAGGCTGCGCTGCTCCCCAACGGGAGCAACAGCGCAGAGCCCGCAGCGGCACGCGAAACGCAAAATGCATCCGGGCGGACGCGGCTGGGAAGCACCCCGCCGGCGCCGGACTCCCTCCTTGACCGGTTCTTCCACATCACGCAGCGCGGCTCCACCCTTGCCCGCGAATTCCGTGGCGGCCTGGTCACCTTCTTCACCATGGCGTACATCGTCATCCTCAACCCCCTCATCCTGGGCGGGTTCAGCGCGGACAACGCCCCCACCGACGTCGCCGGCGGCTGGCTCTCCGCGGCGCAGGTAGGCGCCGTCACCGGCCTCACCGCCGGCGTCATGACCATCCTCTTCGGCCTCATTGCCAACCTGCCGTTCGGGCTTGCCGCCGGACTGGGCATCAACTCCTTCCTGGCCGTCTCCGTGATCCAGGAAGTCACCTGGCCCGAGGCCATGGGCCTGGTGGTGATCAACGGCATCCTGATCGTCCTCTTCGGCGTCACCGGCGCCCGGACCGCCATCTTCCGGGCCGTGCCCAAGGAACTGAAGGCCGCCATCACCGTCGGCATCGGCCTGTTCATCGCCTTCATCGGCTTCGTGGACTCCGGCTTCGTCCGGCCCACCACGGGCGGCCCGCCCGTCCAACTGGGCGACGGCGGCTCCATCACCTCCGTGCCCACGCTCGTGTTCGTCGTGGGACTCCTTGCCATGGGCATCCTCGTGGCACGCAAGGTCCAGGGCGGACTCCTGATCGGGATCGTCGGCACCACCGTGCTGGCCGCCGTCGTGGAAGCAGTCATGAAACTGGGCCCTGCCAGCGCCACAAACCCCGGCGGCTGGCACCTGAACACCCCGGTCCTGTCCGGCCAGCTGGTGTCCGCCCCGGACCTTGGCCTGGTGGGCCACTTCGACCTCTTCGGCTCATTCGCCAGGATCGGCGGACTCGCAGCCACCATGCTGGTGTTCACGCTCGTGTTCACCAACTTCTTCGACGCCATGGGCACCATGACCGGCCTTGCCAAGAGCGCCGGCGTCGCCCACAAGGACGGCACCTTCCCGCGGCTGAAGTCCGCCTTCATCGTGGAAGGCTTCGGCGCCGTGGCGGGCGGGGCCACCTCCGGTTCCTCCAACACCGTCTACATCGACTCGGCAGCCGGCATCGGCGAAGGTGCCCGCACCGGCCTGGCCTCGGTGGTCACCGGCGTCCTGTTCCTCGGCTCGATGTTCCTCACCCCGCTCACCAGCGTGGTGCCGCTCGAGGTGGCCGCCGCCGCCCTGGTGGTGGTGGGCGCCATGATGATGGCGCAGATCCGGGAGATCAAGTTCACCAAGTTCACCGTGGCCCTGCCGGCTTTCCTCACCATCGTGACCATGCCGCTGAGCTACTCGATCGCCAACGGCATCGGTGTGGGCTTCGTGAGCTGGGCCGTGATCGGGGCGGCGTCCGGCAAGACCAAGAAGATCCATCCGCTGATGTGGGTGGTGAGCGCCGGGTTCCTGGTGTACTTCGCCCGCGGGCCGATCAACGCCCTGCTGGGCGGCTAAGTAGTGCCCTTTCCTTCCGGGGGCCGTGCCAACCCTTGGCCCGGCCCCCGGAAGGACCGACAATTGACACCACCGCTGCGGAAGAAGGAGCGACGCCATGCTTGACCTGATCCCTTCGCTCGGCCCCTGGGTGCCCCGGCTCGCAGCCCGGGAGTTCGCCGTGGCCACCGTCGTGGCGGCCTCCGGGTCTGTGCCGCGGCCCGTGGGAACGTCCATGCTGGTCGCCGGTTCCGGTGACGTGCTGGGCAGCCTCTCCGGCGGCTGCGTCGAAGGCGCCGTGGTGGCGCTCGCCCGGGAGGCAATGGACGACGCCGTCCCGCGCCACGGGACCTTTGGTTTCAGTTCCGCAGATGCCTTCGCGGCCGGACTCACCTGCGGGGGCGAACTGGTCATCCAGATCCAGCCCGTGCCCGCCGCTGTGCCTGGCGAAACCCTGCACCCGCTTCGGGCCGTCCTGTTGCAGCTCGCCGGCCTCGGCCCGGCCCACCCCGTGGCGCTGGTACGGCTGCTCGGTACTCCAGGAGGTGCCGCCGTCGTCCTTTCCGATCCAGGCGCATTCCGCCTGGCTGCTTCTTCGGAGCTGGCAGCGCTGCTGCACGGGGAACCGGCACTGCAGGTGGAATCCCTGGTGCGCAGCGGCGGTGCCGGGCTGGTCCGGCCCCCGGAACCGGGCGAATGCGCTCCGGCCAAGTCCGGCGACGCGCAACCTGCCGCGGAGCCGGCCATCCTGGTGGAGTCCCGGCTGGCCCCGCCGCGGATGCTGGTATTCGGCGCCAACGACTTCGGTGCCGCACTGGTTCCCGCCGCCAAGCTGCTGGGCTATCACGTGACCCTCGTTGATGCCCGCCCGGCCTTCGCATCCCAGCCCCGGTTCGCGGCCGCCGACCAGGTGGTCACTGACTGGCCGCACCGCTACCTGGCAGCGGAAGCCGCGGCGGGCCGGACGGACAGCCGCACCGTCGCCGCCGTCCTCACCCACGACCCCAAGTTCGACATCCCCCTGCTGGAAACAGCGTTGGCCCTGGACCTTGCCTACGTGGGCGCCATGGGGTCCCGGCGGAGCCACCTTCAACGGGTTGACCAGCTCCTCAACGCGGGCGTCGCGCCGGAGCGGATCGCCCAGCTGCATTCGCCCATCGGCCTTGACCTCGGTGCGGTCACGCCGGCCGAGGTGGCTGTATCCGTCACCGCGGAACTGATCGCAGCCCGCACCCGCGCCGCCAGCTGCCTGCCGCTGCGGGAAACCTCCGGCACCATCCACCACCACCCGGCTGCCACGGCGCCCACAGACCTTAATGCACAGGAGATCGCATGGACATGAACACCATCGAGGCGGTGGTCCGCACCACCGACCCCGCACAATGGCGCGACGGCGACGCCTGGCTTGCCGGCGGCACGGTCCTTTTCTCCTACGGCAGCTACGCGTTTGGCCCGCAGCCGCTCAAGCGGCTGCTGGACCTGGGCGAGGCCGGCTGGACGCCCATCACCGTCACCGGCGAGGGGATTGAGCTGGCAGCCACCTGCACCATCGCGCAGCTGTACGGCCTGCCCGGGGCGCCGGAGGTGGCCGGACTCAAGTGGCCCGGGCTGGACCTGGTCCGCGCATGCTGCGATTCCTTCGTGGCGTCCTTCAAGGTCTGGAACATGTCCACGGTGGGCGGCAACCTCTGCACCTCGCTGCCCGCCGGTCCCATCATTTCGCTGTGCGCCGGGCTGGACGGCATGGCCACCATCCTCGCTCCCGGCGGTTCCAGCCGTACCGTCCCCGTGGCGGAGTTCGTCACCGGGGATGCGAAAAACTGCCTGGCACCGGGTGAGCTGCTCCGCAGCGTCCACCTGCCGGCGTCGGCCCTTTCCGCCCGCGTAGCCTTCCGGCGCCTCTCCCTGAGCAACCTGGGCCGGTCCGGGGTGCTGCTCATCGGGCGGCTCGACGGCGACGCCTCCCTAACCCTGACGGTCACCGCCGCCACCAAGCGGCCGGTGCAACTGGGCTTCGACACGCTCCCGGACGCAGAGAGGCTGGCCGCCGCGCTGGATGACCACATTCCTGCCGGGCTCTACCACGATGACATCCACGGCCTGCCTGCATGGCGCCGGGACATGACCTCCCGGCTGGCCGAGGAAATCCGGGCCGAGCTGGCGGCGCCGGCCGGTGCCCACGATGTTCCTGTCTCCGGCGACTTCTGGCCGCCCCGGGCCGGCGACATTCCGGCCGGGACCACCACACTGCCGAAAGGGGCCTGAGCATGGCCATCGAGATCAACGGAACCCCCGCCGGCGCGGACCCGCGCCCAGGGCAATGCCTGCGGACGTTCCTGCGCGAGCAGGGCAACACGGGTGTGAAGAAGGGATGCGACGGCGGAGACTGCGGTGCCTGCACCGTGCACGTGGACGGGACGCCGGTCCACAGCTGCATCTATCCCGCCGTCCGCGCCGAGGGCCACGCGGTCACCACCATCGAGGGGCTGGCAGCCGCCGCCGGCGGTCCCGAGGGGGAGCTGCACCCGGTGCAGCAGCAGTTCATGGAACGCCAGGGCTTCCAGTGCGGCTTCTGCACGGCGGGCATGGTGATGACGGCCGCCACGTTCGACGACGACCAACGGGAGAACCTGCCCCGCAACCTGAAGGGCAACCTCTGCCGCTGCACCGGCTACCGCGCCATCGCCGATGCGGTCTGCGGCAACCCGGGCCACCCCGATCCCCAGGGGCCGGGGTCCGGCATCGCGGGGGAGGGGCAGCCTGACCCGGAGCCGGGCCGTTTGGGCGACGACGTTCCGGCGCCTGCCAGCAGGGCAGTGGTCACCGGCGCCGCCCGTTACACCCTGGATCTCCCGGGTGACCAGCAGCGGGCACTGCTGCACCTTAAAATCCTGCGCTCGCCGCACGCGCACGCCCGGGTGGTGTCCATTGATACCGATGCTGCCCTGAAGATTCCGGGGGTGGTGGCGGTCTTTACCCATGAGGACGCGCCGGAGCAGCTGTTCTCCACGGCCCAGCACGAGCTCTTCACCGACGACCCGGACGATACGCGGGTGCTCGATGACGTGGTGCGCTTCATTGGCCAGCGGGTGGCCGCCGTCGTCGCCGAATCGGTCGCGGCGGCAGAAGCCGGGGTCCGGGCCCTCCAGGTGGAATACCAGCAACTGCCCGCCGTCTTCTCGCCGCAGGAGGCCCTGCGTCCCGGCGCGCCGCTGGTCCACGGGGACAAGGATGCCGCCCGCTCCCGCATCTCGCGGCCGGACGGCAACGTAGTGGCGGAACTGCACTCGGAGCTGGGGAGCGTGGCTGACGGCTTCGCCGCCGCCGACTTTATCCACGAACAGACCTACCAAACCCAGCGGGTGCAGCACGTGGCACTGGAAACGCACGCTGCCATCGCTTCGGTGGACGCCGAAGGGCGGCTGCAGGTCCGCACCTCCAGCCAGGTCCCCTTCCTGGTCCGCCGGACCCTGTGCCGGGTATTCGGTTTGCCGGAAGACAAAGTGCATGTGGTGGCCGGCCGTGTCGGCGGTGGATTTGGCGGCAAGCAGGAAGTCCTTACCGAGGACCTCGTGGCGCTCGCGGCCCTGAAGCTGCAGCGGCCGGTCCAGCTGGAACTGACCCGCACCGAACAGTTCACCGCCACCACCACCCGGCACCCGTTCACCATCAAGCTGAAGGCGGGGGCCGGCAGGGAAGGGCGGCTGACCGCGCTCGAACTGGACGTCGTGACCAACACCGGCGCCTACGGCAACCACGGGCCCGGCGTCATGTTCCACGGCTGCGGCGAATCCCTGGCCGTGTACAACTGCGCCAACAAGAAAGTGGACGCGCATTCGGTCTACACCAACACCGTGCCGTCCGGTGCGTTCCGCGGGTACGGGCTGAGCCAGATGATCTTCGCCATCGAGTCCGCCATGGACGAGCTCGCCGCCGGGATCGGCATGGACCCGCTGGAGTTCCGCCGGCGCAACATGGTCCGCGAGGGCGACCACATGCTGTCCACCCAGCCGGATCCGGAGGAGGACGTCCACTACGGCAGCTACGGCCTGGACCAGTGCCTGGACCTGGTCAGGGATGCCCTGGACCGCGGCAAGGCCCGGTACCGGGACGCAGGCCTGGACGATCTTGGCCCCGACTGGATGGTGGGTGAAGGCGCCGCCCTGTCCATGATCGATACCGTCCCGCCGCGCGGCCACTTTGCCCACTCCCACGTCCGGCTCCTGCCGGACGGGACGTACCAGGCCGACGTCGGGACCGCCGAGTTCGGCAACGGCACCACCACCGTGCACGCCCAGCTGGCAGCCACTGCGCTGTCCACCGAGGCATCCAGGGTGGTGGTGCGGCAGTCCGACACCGACCTGGTGGAGCACGATACCGGTGCGTTCGGCTCCGCCGGTACCGTGGTGGCCGGCAAGGCGACCCTGGCAGCCGCGGAAGAGCTGGCTGTCCGGATCCGCGCCTTTGCCGCCGGGATCCGGCAGACCCAGGCATCCGCCTGCGTTCTCGACGGTGACGCCGTGGTGGTCGACGGAACCCCCGTGGCACTGGCTGAACTGGCGCAGGCTGCCGCGGATGCCGGCGTCGAACTTGCCGCCGAGGGGCGCTGGGGCGGTACACCGCGCTCCGTCGCGTTCAACGTGCACGGCTTCCGGGTGGCCGTGAACCGGGGCACCGGCGAGCTGAAGATCCTGCAAAGCGTGCAGGCAGCGGACGCCGGCGTGGTGGTCAACCCGCGGCAGTGCCGCGGCCAGATCGAGGGCGGAATCGCCCAGGCCCTGGGTGCCACGCTGTATGAAGAAGTGGTGGTGGACAACGCCGGAAAGGTCACCACGGACATCCTGCGGCAGTACCACATCCCTACGTTCGCGGACGTGCCGCGCAGCGAGGTGTACTTCGCGGACACGAACGACAGGATGGGGCCGCTGGGGGCGAAATCCATGAGCGAAAGCCCGTTCAATCCCGTGGCTCCGGCGCTCGCCAACGCCATCCGCAATGCCACCGGGGTGCGCTTCGCGTCCCTGCCCATTGCCCGGGACCGGATCTACCTGGGGCTGAAGGAAGCGGGGCTGGTGGCCGGGCTGGAGCAGGTTCCTGCATAGACCACGCCGGGGGGCCACGTACGGCTCCCGGGGTGGGGCCCGGGCGGGGCGGATCTGACCCCGGGTTGCATCGTTGCATATAGTCGGGGGATGGAACAGCGGATTTTAGGCAAGACCGGACGGAATGTGTCCATTGTGGGGCTCGGCACGTGGCAGCTCGGCGCGGACTGGGGCAACGTGGACCCGGCGCAGGCACAGGCGATCCTCGCGGCTTCCGTGGAAGCGGGAGTCACCTTCTTTGACACCGCGGACGTCTACGGTGACGGACGCAGTGAGCAGGCCATCGGGAAGTTCCTGGCGGACAACCCCGGCCTCGGGGTCACCGTGGCCACCAAGATGGGCCGCCGGATGGAACAGCGGCCGGAAAACTACACGCTGGCCAACTTCCGCCAGTGGGTGGACCGTTCGAGGAAGAACCTGGGAACGGACACGCTGGACCTGGTTCAGCTGCACTGCCCGCCCACGCCCGTTTACAGCAACAACGAGGTTTACGACGCGCTGGACACCCTGGTGTCCGAGGGCGCCATCCGCAACTACGGCGTGTCCGTGGAACGGACGGACGAAGCCCTGGAAGCGATCCGCCACGAGGGAACCGCTTCCGTCCAGATCATCCTGAACGCCTTCCGGCTCAAGCCCCTGGACGAAGTCCTGCCGGCCGCCAAAGCCGCAGGCGTCGGCATCATTGCCCGCGTTCCATTGGCATCGGGCCTGCTGTCCGGCAAGTACTCCAAGGACACCACGTTCGCGGAGAACGACCACCGGAACTACAACCGCAAGGGCGACGCCTTCGACGTCGGGGAAACCTTCTCCGGCGTGGACTACGAGCTGGGCCTGAAAGCTGTGAAGGAGTTCGAGCAGCTGGTGCCGGAGGGCGCCACCACCGCCCAGGCCGCCATCGCCTGGATCGCGGCGCAGGACGGGGTCAGCACCGTGATTCCCGGCGCCCGCAACGTGGAACAGGCCCGTGCCAACGCCGCCGCGGCTGCCGTCAGCATCGGCAAAGAGTTCGACGACGGCGTCCGCTGGATCTACGACCACTACTTCCGCGAGGCCATCCACCCGCGCTGGTAGGAGAGCCCTAAGGGCAGCACGAGTCTGCGGCATGGAGGTGTGGCGGTGACCAAACGGTCTGATTACAGGGCGGTGCTGGCATCCCTCCCCGCCGGGCAATGGCTGGCCTATCTCGATGCTGAGTCAGGACTGCCCGGTCCCCGCGGCAACATTGAGCTGGCAGAGGCTTTTGCCGATGTGGCGGACCCCGGTTTGATAGAGGTCTGTGTGGAGAGTCCGGACGAATACCGGGCCATGTGCGGTGCCGTGGGCCTTGGCCGATTGCTTGTTGAGGGCCGGCAGGGTGCGGCGGAGACATTACGGGGCCTTGCAGGGGACCAACGCTGGCGGGTCCGCGAGGGGGTTGCGATGGCACTGCAGAGGCTCGGTGATGCGGACATGCCGGCATTGTGGACCCTGGCTGTGGAGTGGCTCGGCGATGGTCCCCTGATGCAGCGCGCCGTGGCTGCCGGAATCTGCGAACCCCGCCTGCTGCGCACCCCCGAGGATGCAGGAAGGGCAGTGGACGTCCTGGACAAGATCACCGCCGCCATTGCAGGAACCGATCCCGCCTTGCGGCGAACTGAGGAATTCCGCGTGCTGCGCCAGGGGCTCGGATACTGCTGGAGCGTGGCCGTCGCGGCCGCTCCGGACAAGGGATTCGGGTACCTGGAGAAATGGGCCGTGAGCCAAGACAAGGACGTGCGCTGGATCCTGCGCGAGAACCTTAAGAAGGCGCGCCTCGCGAGAGCTGACCAGGCTGCGTGCGAACGCCTGGCCGCACGCCTGGAAGAACCGGGCGAATGAGTGCTCCTGCCATCGCGGCATTCGTTGAGCAGCTTGCAGTCGTTGACACGGGTGCTGCGGCCAACAATTTCTTCAACCACGCCGTTCCGGAGAATGCGCTCCGCCGCCGTAACCTGGAGATCTACCTGCAGGAGATGCTGGACCGCCGGCCCAAAGTACTGCTGGTGGGCGAGGCGCCGGGCTTCAGGGGCATGCGTATCACCGGAGTGCCCTTCACCAACAGGGTCATCCTCGGAGGGCCCGCCAACAGCTTCGGGCTTTTCGGTCCCGGCAAGGGTTACGTGCTGCCGCCCGAAGCCGCGGGGGTTGCCGCGGAGCCCACCGCTACCGTGCTCTGGCAAGTCCTGGAAGAAGTGGATTTCCTTCCGCTGCTGTGGAGTGCCTTTCCCTGGCACACGCATCAGCCAGGCAAGCCCTTGTCCAACCGCACGCCCAGGCCCTCCGAGACCAAGCTCGGCACGCCTTTTTGGCAGGAGCTTTCGGAACTGTTCGGCATCAGTACCATCGTGGCGGTGGGCAATGTGGCCCAGCACAGCCTGCAACGCAGCGGCCTTGACGTACCGAAGATCCGGCACCCCGCCCACGGCGGCAGGTCCGGCTTCAAACAGGGGCTGGAGCAGTTGCTGGAGCATGGGATGCCGGCCTGAGCTGAATTCCCCTTATGGATCCTGATTGTCAGACCCCCTTGCCATGATGGGTTTATGGGGAAGGCAGCGGTGGTGAGGGCTTTTGGGGAGATCCGTGCTGCCCTTGCTGTGCTGAATGCAGAGCTTGATGGGGCCGGTGCGGTGCCGTTTTCTGCGGCGGACCCGTTGTCTGGTTTGGCGGATGGTTGCCTGGACATTCTGGCCGGGTCCCGGGAGGTGGAGGCCGGGATCGCTGCGCTGAAGGCCAGGGCCGCGGTGAAGTACGCGGCCACCGCCTGTGCCGTTGCCGGGCCGGACGTGCCGGTGCAGGCGCAAGAGATGGCGGCCGCGGCGGAAATCGGCTGTGTGCTGGCCTTGGGGCCGCGGGCGGCGGGTTCGTTCCTGGCCACCTCGCACGCTGTCACGGCGACGTTGCCGCGGACGTTGGAGGCTTTGCAGGCCGGGGTGATCTCCTGGAGCCACGCGGTGGTGATGGCGGACGAGACAGCGTGTCTGGATGCTGTTGGGGCGGCGGCGTTGGAAGCCCATTTCCTGGACCCGGACGCACCGGACCCGGCGCGGGGGTGCCCGGTGGGTGAGCTTCCGGCGCACCGGTTCAAGGCCAAGGCCCGCACCTGGCGGGAACGCCACCAGGCCGGGTGCATCGAACAACGCCACGCCAAAGGGGTCGCGGACCGGCGGGTGGAGTTCCGGCCGGACCAGGACGGGATGGCCTGGCTGTCCGCGTACCTGCCCGCGGACCAGGCCCAGGCCGGGTGGAACCGGCTCACCGCGTCCGCCCGGGCCCTGCAGGGACCCGATGAAGGCCGCACCATGACCCAGCTCCGGGCGGACACCTTCGCCAACGCGATCCTCACCAACGGCACACCGAACCACAGCGACACCCGTGGCAGTGTCAGCTGCAGCGGCAGCTTCACCGAGGGTACGGGTGCGAGCGGCAGCTCCAGCGACGGTGCGGGTGCCGCCCGGGACCGTGTGCAGGCGCCGATCCGGGCGCAGGTGCTGGTCACCGTCCCGGTGTTCTCCCTGATGGGCCTGACCGACGAGCCGGCGATGCTGGACGGGTACGGCCCCATCCCACCGTCAATGGCCCGGGCACTCGTCGCCTCCGGTGCGGGGTCGTTCTACCGGGTGCTGGTGGACCCGCGGGACGGGGCACCATTGGAAATCGGCCGGACAAGCTACCGGGTCACCGGGGCCATGCGGGCGTGGTTGCGGATGCGGGACGGGAAGTGCCCGTTCCCGGGGTGCAGCAACAATTCCTTGGACAACGATGCCGACCACATCCTCGCCTGGGCCAAGGGCGGCACCACCGGAATCAGCAACCTGGGACAGCCCTGCCCGAAACACCACAAACTCCGCCACACCACGGCCTGGAAACCCACACCCGCCACCAAGAACGAACCACCCGGCTGGACCTCACCCACCGGCCGCCACTACCCGAGCGAACACCAGGACTGGGAACCACCACGCTGGCCGGACCGAAAGTGGCCGGCCGGAAAGTGACCGGGCAGCATTGACCTCGTTCGGCATGGCACCTCTCCTTGGGAGGATGCCCTTGACCGGTTCCTGCGCACTCACGCCTGACCAGCTTCGGTGCTACTGGAGAAGGCCGAGCTGGTCCGGCGTATCCACGTCCTCTCCGGTGGACTGATCGCTGCAATCCACCTCGTCCACAAGGTCCGGGTGGCTGCGCAGGAAGCCGCGGGCCCCGGCGTCACCCGTCACCGTTGCGCAAACAGCTTCGCGGAGGGAGGTGTCGATGAGCAGGGGGTGCCCGCGGCGGAGTGCCGCCTGACCGCCGTCGTTGGAATCACGACGGCGGTACGCGGCCGCGGTGACCCGCCCAGGGCGGTGGGAGGACAACAGGCGGTGCACGGATTCCGGCGTCAGGCCCGGCTGGTCCACCAACGCGATCAGGAGGTGGTCTGTCGGGTCCGCGGCCTGATTGCCGAGCAGGAAGGAACTGCCCATTCCTGACGCCCATTCAGGGTTGGTCAGCACGCGGCAGCCGTCCAGCCTGGCGGCAGCTTCAACCTGGGCCGCGCCTGCACCGAGGACCACCACCACCTCCCGGCAGCCGCCGGCGAGCAGTGCTCCGGCAATAGCCTCCACCAGCGGCCGCCCCCGGTACGGAAGCAAGGCCTTTGGGCCCAAACCCAGGCGTGTGCCTGCACCTGCGGCCAGCACCACCCCGGTAGTCCTCATCCCCGCTGAACCGGTCCCGTCACTGTCACCCATAGCTGCACCCTATGGGAGCAATGCTCAGGCGTCGCCTCCCGCCCCACCGGTGGTGCCGGCATTGACATCCAGCAGCTTGTAGCGGTCCATTGCGTACGACGGCGCGTCCGCCTCCACTTCGCCCCTCGCCGCGAGCATCTGCAGGACTTTCACCACGATGGAGTGGGTGTCGTTTTTGAAGAAGCGGCGGGCTGCTGCGCGGGTGTCGGAGAAGCCGAAGCCGTCGGCGCCGAGGGTGGCGTATTCGTTGGGGACGAATTGCCGGATCTGGTCCGGGACGGCTTTCATATAGTCCGAGACGGCGACGATGGGGCCAGTGGCGCCTTCGAGTTGCTGGGTGACGAATGGGACGCGGGCGGGCTGGCCGGGGTTGAGGAAGGCTTCCTCTTCGGCGGCGAGGCCGTCGCGGCGCAGTTCGTTCCAGGAGGTCACGGACCAGACGTCGGCAGAGACGTTCCAGTCATCGGCCAGCACGCGCTGGGCCTCGATGGCCCAGGGCACGGAGACGCCGGAGGCAAGGATCTGCGCCTTCGGTCCTTCCATACTCGACGCCGACACCCGGTAGATGCCGCCCAGCACACCCTGCACGTCGAGGTCCTCAGGCTCGGCCGGCTGAACGATCGGTTCGTTGTACACGGTGAGGTAGTACATGACGTTCTTGTCGCCCCTGTGTCCCCCGGACTCTTCCCCGTACATCCGTTCCAGGCCGGAGCGGACGATGTGTCCGATTTCGTAGCCGTAGGCGGGGTCGTAGGTGAGGACGGCGGGGTTGGTGGAGGCGAGCAGGGGGGAGTGTCCGTCGGCGTGCTGGAGGCCTTCGCCGGTGAGGGTGGTTCGTCCTGCGGTGGCGCCGATGATGAAGCCGCGGGTCATCTGGTCGCCGGCGGCCCAGAAGGCGTCGCCGGTGCGCTGGAAGCCGAACATGGAGTAGAACACGTAGACCGGGACCAGGGGTACGCCGTGGGTGGCGTAGGAGGTTCCGGCGGCGGTGAAGGCTGCCACGGCGCCGGCTTCGTTGATGCCGGGGTGGATCAGCTGCCCGGCGGGGGATTCCTTGTAGGCCAGGACGAGGTCCCGGTCCACCGACAGATAGTTCTGCCCGGCCGGGCTGTAGATCTTGGCGGTCGGGAAGAACGCATCCATGCCGAAGGTGCGCGACTCATCCGGCACGATGGGCACAATCCGGTTCCCGAACTTCTTGTCGCGCAGCAAATCCTTGAGCAGGCGCACGAAAGACATGGTGGTCGCGGCCATCTGTTTGCCTGAACCGCGCTTGGCCACCTCGTAGGACTTAGCGTCGGGAAGGTCAACTGCCTGGTGTTCGCCGCGGCGTTCGGGAACAGAACCGCCCAGCGCCCTTCGCCGGTCAAGGAGGTAGGCAATCTCGGGCGCATCAAAACCCGGGTGGTAATAGGGAGGACGGTACGGGTCGGCGTCGAGTTGTTCATCCGAAATGGGAATGCGCAGGTAATCCCTGAAGTCCTTGAGATCCTCAACCGTCAGTTTCTTCATTTGGTGCGTGGCATTCCTGCCTTCAAACCTGGGGCCGAGGCCGTAGCCCTTGACGGTGTGGGCGAGGATGACGGTGGGTTTGCCCTTGAATTCGGTCGCGGCCCTGTATGCGGCGTAGACCTTGCGGTAGTCGTGGCCGCCGCGCTTGAGGTTCCAGATCTGGTCATCGGTGAGGTCCGCGACGAGGTCCTTGGTCTGCGGGGTCTTGCCGAAGAAGTGTTCACGGACGAACCCGCCGGACTCGGCCTTGTAGGTCTGGTAGTCCCCGTCGACGGTTTCGTTCATGATCTTCACCAGGGACCCGTCGGTGTCGCGGGTGAGCAGGTCATCCCACTCCCGGCCCCAGACGACCTTGATCACGTTCCAGCCCGCGCCGCGGAAGAACGCTTCGAGTTCCTGCATGATCTTGCCGTTGCCGCGTACCGGGCCGTCCAGGCGCTGGAGGTTGCAGTTGATCACGAAGTTCAGGTTGTCCAGGTTCTCGTTCGCTGCCAGCTGCAGCAGGCCCCGGGACTCGGGCTCGTCCATTTCACCGTCGCCCAGGAACGCCCAGACCTGCTGGTCCGAGGTGTCCTTCAGGCCCCGGTTGTGCAGGTAGCGGTTGTTCTGGGCCTGATAGATCGCGTTCATCGGCCCGATGCCCATGGACACCGTGGGGAATTCCCAGAAGTGCGGCATCAGGCGCGGGTGCGGGTAGGAGGACAGGGCGTGGCCCTCGCGGGACTTTTCCTGCCGGAACCCGTCCAGGTCCTCCTCGGACAGGCGTCCTTCCATGAATGCCCGGGCGTACATGCCGGGGGAGGCGTGGCCCTGGAAGAAGACCTGGTCCCCGCCGCCGGGGTGGTCCTTGCCGCGGAAGAAGTGGTTGAAGCCGACCTCGTACAGGGTCGCGGCCCCGGCGTAGGTGGAGATGTGCCCGCCGACCCCGATATCGGGCCGCTGCGCCCGGTGCACCATGACCGCGGCGTTCCACCGCATGTACGCCCGGTACCGGCGCTCGAACTCCTCGTTGCCCGGGAACGCAGCTTCCTGGTCCACCGGGATCGTGTTCACGTAATCGGTGGTGGTCACCATCGGCACCCCCACGCTCTGCGCGCCGGCGCGCTGCAGCAGGCTCCGCATGATGTATTGGGCACGCTCGGTGCCCTGTTCCCTGATCAACGCGTCCAGGGACTCAACCCACTCGGCAGTCTCTTCCGGATCACGATCAGGCAGCTGGTTAGTCAACCCGCTGAGGATATGGGAGGTATCTTCTCCTGCAGCCACGGCAGCCTCTTTTCGTCTTTGAAAGCATTAGGCAGTGTTTTCGTATGGTGAGAAAACACTTTTGCTATTCGAGATTAGGAAGAGGTGGACGTACGATGCAATTATGACTGCCCGAACGAGGAGAGCATCGTGAGTACCCCTGAGCAAAGCAGAAAAGTAGCCGTCGTCACCGGGGCCGGATCCGGCATCGGCCGGGAGGTCGCCCGGCAGATGCTGGCGGACGGCTACCGCGTGGCACTTGCCGGCCGCCGGGAGGCGCAGCTGAAGGAAACCGCGGACGGCAGCCCGGACGCGCTCGTGGTGCCCTGCGACGTCACCCGGCCCGACGACGTCGAACGGCTTTTCGAGGCGGCCCGGCAACAGTGGGGGCGGGTGGACGTGCTGTTCAACAACGCCGGTGTCTTTGGTCCGGCGGCCAGTGTGGACGAAATCAGCCTGGAGGACTGGAACACAACGCTGGCCGTGAACCTCACCGGATCCATGCTGTGTGCGGCGGCCGCAGTCAGGGCCATGAAGGCCCAGGAGCCGCAGGGCGGGCGGATCATCAACAACGGGTCCATCTCGGCCCATTCGCCCCGGCCCCGGACCGTGGCGTACACCGTCACCAAGCACGCCATGACCGGGCTGACCAAGAGCATTGATCTGGACGGCCGCGGCTACGGCATCACGTGCGGACAGATCGATATCGGCAACACGGCCACGGAGATCATGGACACCATCGGCGTCGGCTCCGGGGCGCTGCAGGCGGACGGCAGCCGCAAGGTGGAACCGATGTTCCCGGTGGCGGACGCAGCGCGCGCGGTGCTGATGATGGCCAACATGCCGGCCTCGGCCAGCGTGGGCTCGGTCGTGGTCACCGCCGCGGGCATGCCCTTCATCGGACGCGGGTAGCCACCCCGCGGGCGGCGGCAGGTTAGAGGGGGAGCAGGGCCGAGAGGTCCGCTCGCAGTCCGGACGCCGCCACCTTGTGGGCAGCGACGGCGTCCGCCCATGCCATCCTGCCGGTAACCATGGCAAGCCAGGTGGCGGCGTCGCACTCAATGACGTTGGGCGGGGTGCCGCGCGTGTGCCGCGGGCCCTCCACGCACTGGGTGACGCCAAACGGCGGCACCCGCACTTCGACCGAGTTGCCCGGAGCCCGCGCCGTCAGCTCCTCCAGGGAGTACCGCACGGCAGTGGCCAGGACGGTCCGCGGCAGGGGAGCGCCCGACGGCGGCTGCGCACCTTCCAGCCATGCCTTCAGCGCTGCCTTGCCTTCCTGGACGTCAATACGACGGCGGGCTACGGCCATGCTCTCAGTCTTCCTTTCGCGTCGGGTGGAGAAGGGTGTCAGTCCAGGAGGGCCGAAACCGCCGGCCCCAACCGGATTTTGCCGACCGGCCGGCCGCCGCCCAGTACGGGTTCCACCACCTTCTCCAAGGCGCTGGCAACCCCCGGGATCTCCACGGCCCCGGCAGCGGCAAGCAAGGTCAGGGCCACCAGCGACGTCGCCCGGATGTTCCCGTCCAGGATTTTCACGGCGACTGAGACCCCCTGGGGCGTGGCCATGGCAAGGACACCCTCGGCCCCGATCTTGGCGATGACCTCCAGCTCGTCCATCACCACGGTGTTGGCTTCGCCGCGGCCCTGAACGGCCCACGGGTAATCGAGCATCGAGGTTGCGATGGTGGCGGCCCTGGCGCTGAAGCTCTGGTCGCCCGGGGCCTTGGCCAGCTGTGAGTACGCCTGGGCCAGGCCCTTGAGGGAAACCGCCGCCACGGGGGCACCGCAGCCATCAATCCCCAGATGGGCGATCTTCCCGCCGGTGTATTCCTCGATGACGCTGCGAACCCGCTGCTGCAGCGGGTGGTTGGGCTCCAGGTAGCTGTGCGTGTCCCACCCGTTCTCGGTGCAGGCCCAGAGGAAAGCGGCGTGCTTTCCCGAACAGTTGTAGGCCAGCCGCGACTTCCCCTTCTCGGAGCGGACCAGCCAGTTCCGGGCCGTTTCGTCCTGCGGCCACGCTTCAGGGCATTGCAGCTGGTCTTCGCGGACGCCGGCCGCCTTGAGCATTCCCGCCACCACGTCCATGTGGTCCAGGGACCCTGTGTGGCTTCCGCACGCGATGGCAACCTGGGCGCCACGCAGCGGAACGCCGGACTGCATGGACGCCAGTGCCTGGAACGGTTTCAGCGCGGACCGGGCGTAGATGGGCGTAGTGATGTCTCCCAGCTCGGTCACCACCGCGCCGTCGGCGGACAGGAGGACGGCGGAACCGATGTGCCGCGACTCCACAAAGCCGCTGCGTTCAATCACAGCCAGTTCGACGGCGGAGTCCACGGTAAAGGTTGCGTGCGGATTGTGCGGCATACGGCCAGTCTATGGGCCAGCCCCTACTGAACCGTGGTCATCTACTTGGGAGTGGCCATCTACTGAACCGTGACCTTCTACTGAACAGTCACCTTCTACTGAACAGTGACCATTACCGACTGCCAGCCTGAGGCGCCGTCGGGAACCGGATCGGCACGCTTGTCAGTCTGGACCTCACCGGTGCCGTCGGTGGCGCGGACCTTGATGTAGTGCGGGCCCGGCGTGGCATCCCACTCGTAGGACCACTGGCGCCAGGTGACGGTGGAGGCCTCGGTGGAAAGCGTGGCCTCCGCCCAGTCGCCGTTGTCGATCTGGATTTCCACCTTCGCGATGCCCCGCGTCTGGGCCCAGGCGGTACCACCCACGGCGACCTTCCCGGCAGGCACTTTCGCGAAGGACTTGGGCACGTCCACGCGGGCCATGGTCTTGATGGGACCCCGCTCTGACCAGCCACGCTCGGTCCAGTAGGCCTTGTTGTCCGCGAAACGGGTGACCTCCAGGTCCACCACCCACTTGGTGGCGGAGACGAAGCCGTAGAGCCCTGGAACCACCATCCGCACCGGGTAGCCGTGCTCCAGCGGCAGCGGTTCGCCGTTCATGCCGATAGCCAGCATGGCGTCCCTGTCATCCTGCAGGACCTCCAAGGGGGTGGAGGCGCTGAAACCGTCGATGGACTTTGACAGCACCATGTCGGCACCGTCCTTTGGCTTGGCGCGGGCAAGGACCTCGCGGATGGGAAGGCCCAACCATTTGGCGTTGCCGGCAAGGTTGCCGCCCACCGGGTTGGACACGCAGGTGAGGGTCACATGGGATTCGATCAGCTGCGCGTCCAGCAGGTCCTGAAAGGTCAGCGTGACCTCCTGCTCCACGAGGCCGTGCACGCGCAACTGCCAGTCATCAATGTTGATTTCCGGGACGCTCAGGGCAGTATCGATGCGGTAAAAGTCATTGTTGGGTGTCAGCCACGGCGTGACGCCCTGTACCGGGGACTGGACGCCGGCCGGCACGGGGGACGCCGCCTTTGCCGGCGCCGGCAGCGTGAGTGCATCGCGCGCCTTGGTGACATTACTGCGGGCCGCGCCCAGGAGCCGCCCGCCTGTGGCGGCGATGCCGGCGGCCACCGCGGTAACCCCGGCAGCAGCAAAGAAGCGCCGACGGTTGGTGCCGGCACCCTGCTGGGTGGCGTCGTCGTCGTCCGCCTGGTCCGCCGGCGCTTCAGGCCACGTCTTCAGCCCCCACAGCGGCACCATGAGCCGGCGCAGGACCGCCAGGCCGGCAACTGTTCCCAGGATAGACGGGATGGCGTCCGCGCCGCTGACGCCGGAGCGGGTCACCACGCAGGCCACGATCACGGCCCCCATGAACAGGACCCCCAGGACTCCCAGGCCCCACTTCCGGTAGGCCACCACGCCCAGGATGCAGGCCAGCACAGCGATGGTCAGGCCCATGCCCACGAACAGGGCGGCCTTGTCATTCGTACCAAAGGTGGCGATCGCAAAGTCCTTCATCCACGGCGGGGTGAAGTCGATGAACGTCGAGCCCAAGGCAAACAGGGGCGTTGCCCGGGCGGTGAAGAATGCGCCAATCAGCTCCGCAACG
This sequence comes from Pseudarthrobacter sp. LT1, assembly GCF_035621795.1. NCBI lineage: Bacteria > Bacillati > Actinomycetota > Actinomycetes > Micrococcales > Micrococcaceae > Pseudarthrobacter > Pseudarthrobacter sp. LT1. The sequence continues at coordinate 3,922,177 of NZ_CP141830.1, read as the reverse complement.
GCAAGTACGACGGCGGCCGCCACCACGCCTGCTAGTGCGGCCATGGGGGCGGGGCCCGTAATCCGGTTTCGAAGCTTTGTCATGAATATGGTTCGGAGCGGCGGGCGGCACGGATTGACCGGGCGGGGAAGGACACAGCTTAGGAGCGGAAAGGGTGCACAAAGTACCCTTGGACACTGTGAAGGTACTCGTCATTGGCCCCGGAGGCCGCGAACACGCCATTGTCCGCTCCCTGCTTGCCGACCCCAACGTGTCCGAAGTCCACGCGGCGCCCGGCAATGCCGGGATCAGCAAGCTGGTCCCCACATACAACATCAACGGCAATGATCCGGATGCGGTTGCGGAACTGGCCACCCGGCTGGCCGTGGACCTGGTGGTGGTGGGACCGGAGGCTCCACTGGCGGCGGGTGTCTCCGACGCCGTTCGTGAAGCCGGTATCCCCGTCTTTGGACCCAGCAAGGCTGCTGCCCAACTGGAGGCCTCCAAAGCTTTCGCCAAAGAGGTCATGGCGGAGGCCGGCGTCCCCACTGCCATGGCCCTCGTGGCCACAAACGCCGAGGAAGCAGCGTCCGCCCTGGACACCTTTGGTGCCCCGTATGTGGTGAAGGACGACGGCCTGGCTGCCGGCAAGGGCGTAGTGGTCACCAGGAACCGGGACGAAGCCCTGGCCCACGCACAGTCCTGCTTTGACGCCGGCGGCTCGGTGGTCATCGAGGAATTCCTGGACGGCCCCGAGGTTTCCCTCTTTGTCCTCTGCGACGGCCAGAACACCGTGGCGCTCTCGCCCGCCCAGGATTTCAAGCGCATCTTCGACAACGATGAAGGGCCCAACACCGGCGGCATGGGTGCCTACACCCCGCTCGATTGGGCGCCCGAGGGCCTGGTGCAGGAAGTCCTCGAAAGGGTAGCCCAGCCCACGGTCAATGAAATGGCCCGCCGCGGAACCCCCTTCGTTGGCGTCCTGTTCGTCGGCCTGGCCCTCACCTCGCGTGGTACCCGGGTCATCGAATTCAACGTCCGCTTCGGCGACCCCGAGACGCAGGCAGTCCTCGCCCGGCTCAAGACCCCCCTCGGTGCGCTGCTGATGGCGGCGGCCAAGGGCGAACTGGACAAGGCAGAAGAGCTGCGGTGGGCCAAGGAAACCGGCGTCGCCGTCGTCATTGCCTCCGAGAACTACCCGGACAAGCCCCGCACGGGCGACCGCATCCGCGGGCTCAAGAAAGTGGAGGCCCTGGACGGCGTGCACGTCATCCACGCCGGAACCGCCCTGGACGCGGACGGCAAGGTTGTTTCCGCCGGTGGCCGCGTCCTGGCGGTCGTCGCCCTGGGCAGCGACCTGGTGGAGGCGCGCGAACGGGCGTACGACGGCGTGGAGCTGGTTCAGCTGGAAGGCTCCCAGTTCCGCAGCGACATTGCCGGCAAGGCCGCCCGCGGCGAAATCAAGGTGCCCTTCGGCGCCACGGGCTCGATGCCCATCGTGAAAGCAAAGGCCTGACATGACTACTCCCGAGAACCGCGGCTACGCCACCGACACCCTGGACCTGCCCGGCTGGAAGCACATATATTCCGGCAAGGTCCGCGACCTCTACGAGCCCGCCGACGAAGCCGTCCTTCAGCGGTTCGGGCAGGACTGCGTGCTGGTGGTGGCCAGCGACCGCATCAGCGCCTACGACCACGTGCTGTCCAGCGAAATCCCTGACAAGGGGCGCATCCTCACCCAGCTGAGCCTGTGGTGGTTCGACCAGCTTGGTGTTGAACACCACGTGCTCGGCTCCACCGTTGAGGACGGTGTTCCCGCCGAGGTTGAAGGCCGGGCCATGATCTGCAAAAAGCTGGACATGTTCCCGGTGGAGTGCATTGCCCGCGGCTACCTCACCGGTTCCGGGCTGGTGGAATACAAGGCGTCCGGAACGGTGTGCAACATTCCGCTGCCGGAGGGGCTGGTGGACGGATCCCGGCTGGAGCACGCGATCTTCACCCCGTCCGCCAAGGCCCTGATCGGCGAGCACGACGAGAACATTACCTACGACGCCGTGGTGGCCCTGGTGGGGGACGACATCGCCGGCCGCCTCAGCGAGCTGACCCTGAAGATCTACACGACGGCGGAAAAGATCGCCCGGGAGCGCGGCATCATCCTGGCGGACACCAAGGTTGAATTCGGGTACGACGCCGTCTCTGGCTCGATCACCCTTGGCGACGAGGTGCTGACCCCCGATTCCTCGCGCTTCTGGGACGCAGCCACCTACAAGCCGGGACAGGCCCAGCCGTCCTACGACAAGCAGTACGTGCGTGACTGGCTGACCTCGGCCGAATCCGGCTGGGACAAGTCATCCGACACCCCGCCGCCGGCACTTCCGGCAGACGTGGTGGACCGAACCCGCAGCCGGTACGTCGAGGCGTACGAGAAGATCACCGGTAAGACCTTTTCCTAGGACGCAACCAAAAGCCAGGTGAGCCCGCCGTCCGCGGGCTGGCCTGGCTTTTCGGTTAACTGGCTTTCTGGTTAGCGGGCCCCGTGGTCAGCTGGCTTTGGAAGCCGCCGCCGCGCGTTTCTGCGCCAGTTTGATTTCAAGGATGGCGTCCAGCGCCTGCTGCACCCGGTCCTGTGCGCCGGCTGTAGCGAAGGCCTTCCGGGCTTCTTCCAGATGCACGAGTGCCTCATCGAGTTCTCCGGATGCTTTGAGCGACTTTCCGAGGAGAAGGGAAACCTCTCCGGAAGTGTGCTTGGCGAGGGCTTCGCGTCCTGCATGAATTTCACGCAGTTTTTCGACCGCGGCGACAATGTCCCCCGTCAGATATAGCCAGCGGGCACGAATGAACGCGACTTCCAGTTCATCACCTTTTGTACCGCTCACGATGGAAAAGGCCAGTTCAGCGCGCTCAATCGCCGACAACGTTTCAGGCTCCACGATTCCCGCGGACAATCGGACAGTGGCCGAAGCCTTGTTGAAGCGGGCCCACAGCTCGATGTCATTGGCTGGGGACAGGAGCTTCGCGGCGCGTTCGTGGTGCTTGACCCCTTCTGTGTAGTCATGCCGAATGAAAGCGACGTTGCCGATAACCCAGGCCACCTCGCCAGCCAGCTGGGACATTGAATTCTCATCTACCTGGGAGCTCATGATCTGGCAGTACTGCCACGCTTCGTCCAGCCTCCCGCTTTCAGCCAGGGCTGCGATCAAAGCCCGATAAGCACCAATAATGATGATGGAACCCTTGGGCAGGGTCTCGGCCAATTTGACTGCCGTCAGCGCGTGGTCCGCGGCAACGGAGAGCTGGCCTTTCCTGTGATAGATGGTGGCCAACATTTGGCGGGCCCGAACGCCCAGCCCGGCTGACTCTCTTGCCATAGGATGGTTTACAAGCCGTTCGACAATCTGTTGACACTCATCAAATTGGTCACTCTTGAGCAAGCATTCAGCCTGCATGTAGGTCATGTTCCACCAGGCGCTGGTGTTCTTGCCGTCAAGTGCTATCCGCGCTGCGGTGGCGGCATGGCTTGCCGCGAGTGAATAATCCCGGAGATCCCACGCTTGTCGCGCATACAGCCCGGCGAGAACGTACTCGGCGTCAGTGACCGAGATTGGCTGACTCCATTCCTCCAACGCTTTCGGCGCGAGTTCCAGCCGTCTGGCGAGTTCCTCTATGACCTCCGCGGTCGGCTCGCGACGGCCGGTTTCGAGGAGCGAGATGTAGCTGGGTGAATACAGGTCCTTGCCCAGTTCGGCCTGAGTCAGTCCACGCTCAAGGCGCTCCGCCCGGAGCTTTTCTCCGAATCCGTTGCCCACGCGTTTCCTCCTTCTGGACAGCTGGGGCGGCAAATGCTTGACAGCCCCTGTGGAAAATATTTTACAATGTGTGTCAACAAGGACAGTGCTGGCTTTGTAACGAATCCGACTCGTATTGAGGAACCAACATGTTGAAGAAGATTGCAGCGGCAGCTGTAATGGCGGGTGCTTTGGCATTCTCCGCTGCCGCGCCCGCCGTCCTGTCCGTAGGCTCGGTAGCAGACAACTCGGGAACGTCCGTAGCCACCGGTATCTGGCCTGACCCGATGTCCAAGCCGGTCAAGGGTAAGAAGGCAACGTCAACGACGGACACCACGTACACCACGTACACGGGAATCTGGCCCGACCCGATGTAAAAAGGCTTCCTCACAACAGGAGGCGAAGGCAGCCCCGGAGCAACAGCTCCGGGGCTGTTCCTTTTAACTGATGGGTGTCACATGTGGGGATTTGCCGTAACCACATCGAGATACAAAAAAGAGGGCCTCCGTAAGGAGACCCTCTTTTCGTTATGGTCGGGATGACAGGATTTGAACCTGCGACCTCTTCGTCCCGAACGAAGCGCGCTACCAAGCTGCGCTACATCCCGATCCGCTGCAAAAGCAACTTTACAAGGATAGCCGATCCAGGGTCCCGATGCGAAATCCGGACGCCGGGAACCTTCGGGAACCTTAAACCAACGAACCCTTCCATGCCCCGTGCAGGTCAGCGAACCGGCCACCCCCGCCGATGAGTTCTTCAGGGGTGCCGTCCTCCACGATCCGACCGTCGTGGACCACCAGGACACGGTCCGCCGTCTCCACCGTGGAAAGCCGGTGGGCGATGATGAGCGCGGTCCTCCGCGCTGCTTCCGTTCCGGCCAGCAGCCTGGCCAGCCCGGCCTGCACCAGGCGTTCGGACGGGATGTCCAGCGAGGAGGTGGCTTCATCCAGGATCAGCACCGCCGGCCGGGCCAGGAAGGCCCTGGCAAAGCTGATCAGCTGGCGCTGGCCGGAGGAGACCCTGCCGCCGCGCTTGTTGACGTCCGTGTCGTAGCCCTCGGGAAGTTCCAGGATGAACTCGTGTGCTCCCACTGCCTTGGCAGCCTCTTCGATTTCAGCGCGTGACGCCTCCGGCCTGCCCAGGGCGATGTTGTCCGCCACGGAGCCGCTGAAGAGGAACGCTTCCTGGGTGACCATGACGATGTTCCGGCGGAGGTCGGAAGTGGCCAGGTCCCGGAGATCCACACCATCCAGGGTGAGCGTGCCGGAGGTGACGTCATAAAACCGGGCGATGAGTTTGGCGAGGGTCGATTTCCCGGCACCCGTCTGGCCCACCAGGGCCACGGTCTGCCCGGCGGGAATGTGCAGGTCCAGGGTGGGCACCACCACGGGGCCGTCGCCATAGCGGAACTCAACGTCGTTGAAGTCGATGCGCCCCGTGGCGCTGGGCAGTGCGATCGGGTTCTTTGGCGGCCGCACCGTTGGCACCTCCTCGAGGAGTCCGGAAACCTTCTCCAGGGCTGCCTGCGCGCTCTGGAACGAGTTGTAGAACATGGCCATCTGGTCCACGGGCTGGAAGAACCGTTTGGTGGACAGAATGAGGGCCAGGAGCACGCCCACGGCAAGGTCGCCGCCCAGCACGCGGAACCCGCCGAAGAGCAGGACGACGGCGACGCAGACGTTGCCGATCAGCACCAGGCCGGGCTGGAAGATGCCGTTGAGGTTGATGGAGCGGACGGTCACCAGCCGGTAGTCCTCAGCCAGTTTCCCGTAGCGCTCCGAGTTTTCCCTCTCCTTGCGGAAAGCCTTCACGGCGCGGATGCCGGTCATGGTTTCCACGAAATGCACAATCAGCCGGGCAGAGACCACGCGTGATTCCCGGAAGGCGATCTGCGAGTGCTTCTGGTACCAGCGCGACAGGAAGAACATGGGCACACCGGCGGCCAGCACCAGCAGCCCGCTCCGCCAGTCCAGGGCAAAGATGGTGGCAGCGGTGAAGGCCATGAACAACATTCCGGAGGCCAGCGAGCTGACGCCCGAGTCAAGGAGCTCCCGCAGCGCCTCAAGGTCAGAGGTCTGCCGCGCGATGATGCGGCCTGAGGTGTACTTTTCGTGGAACTCCAGGCTGAGCCGCTGGGTCTGCCGGAACACGCGGACCCGGAGGTCCAGCAGCATGGCCTGGCTGAGCCGCGCGGTGGAGGTGACGTACAGGGCGGTGAGTCCCGCCGTCGCAACCGCTGCCAGCAGGTAGGCGACTCCGGTGAACACCAGCGGGAGGTTGTTGCCGGCCTGGAGGGCGGGGAGGGCGTGGTCGATGCCGAAGGCGATCAGGGCGGGCCCCGCCACCCGGGCGGCCTGGGAGAGCACCACCATGGCGATGGTCAGCCAGAACCGCACCCGCACGGGACGGATCAGCGACCCCAGCAAAGCGAGCGACCGGCGTCGTACTGCCCGGCTCTCCGCCTTGGTGAGGTGGGCGTTGTCTTCGTTGGCTGTGCCGAACGATGCGGTAGTCATCGGGTCACTTCCTCAGCCTGGTCCTCAAGTGCCGACAGTTCGGTGTCCAGGTCCCGCGGCTCCCGGTCCAGGCTGGCGATGACGTAGCGGTAGTGCTGGTTGCGGGCCAGCAGTTCGGTGTGCGTTCCCACGGCGGCAATGCGCCCGTTTTCCAGCAGCGCCACACGGTCAGCGAGGGCTACCGTGGACGGCCGGTGGGCCACGATGAGGGTGGTGGTGTCCTTCAGGACCTCCCGGAGGCGTGCTTCCACCAGTTCCTCGGTGTGGACATCAAGGGCGGACAGGGGATCGTCCAGGACCAGGACGCGCGGACGGGCGGCGATGGCGCGGGCCAGGGCGATGCGCTGCCGCTGGCCGCCGGACAGGCTCAGGCCCTCCTCGCCGATCAGGGTGTCCACGCCCTGGGGCAGGGAGTAGGCGAAGTGGGCCTGCGCCACGTCGAGGGCCTCGTCCAGGACCTCCTCGGAGCGGACGGGCGCGCCGAGCAGGACGTTGTCCCGCACCGAATTGGAGAAGAGCGTGGTGTCCTCGAAGGCCACGCCCACAATCCTGCGCAGTTCCTCCACCTCGAAGTCCCTGATGTCCACGCCGTCGATGCTGATGGCCCCGCTGGTGACGTCGTAAAGGCGCGGCACCAGCTGGATCAGCGCACTTTTTCCGCTGCCCGTGATGCCAACCAGGGCCATGGTTTCCCCGGGCCTGACGTCGAGGTTGATGTCCTTGAGGATCGGCTTGTCCGGGGCATCCTCGAAGGCGAAGGTGGCGTTGGTGAAGTGGAGCGCACCGGCCAGTTCGCCTGGCCGCCGCGGCTCCGCGGGGCTGCTGATGGTGTTCCGGGTGTCCATCACTTCGTAGTGGCGGTCGACGGCGGTCTTGGCGGTAAGTGCCATGGCCAGCAGCATGCCGGAGAACTCCACGGGGGAGGCGATGACTGCCGCAGTGGCGAAGAACGCCACCAGGGCGCCGATGCTCAATTCGCCGCTCGCGCACAGCATGACACCCACCACCAGGCCGGCACCCAGCGCCAGCTCGGGAAGCAGGGTGACCACCAGGGTGAACGTTGCCTGGTGGCGTGCCTTCTCAATCTCCGTCTGGCGCAGTTCCTCAGCCTGCTCGTTGAAATTCTCCAGGGCTTCCCGGCTCCGCCCAAACGCCTTGAGCACGCGGATGCCGTGGACGGATTCCTCCACCGTGGTGGCAAGGTCGCCGGCCTGGTCCTGGCTGCGCCTGGCCACCTTGCTGAACCGGGTACGGAACCGGAAGCTGTTGATGATGATGGGAACGGCGGCGGCAAGGAAGATCAGGGCCAGCTGCCAGCTCATCGCGAACATGGCCACGATGCCGATGACCACGGTCAGGGTGGTGACCACCAGCATGATGGCGCCGAAGGCCATCCACCGCCGGAGGAAGTTCAGGTCGGTCATGGCACGGGACAGCAGCTGCCCGGAGCCCCACCGGTCGTGGAAGGAGACGGTCAGTTCCTGGAGATGGTCATAGAGCGACACCCGCATCCGCGTTTCCACGGTGGTGGCAGGGTTGATCACGAACTGCCGGCGCAGGGCCACCAGTCCCGCTTCGGCGACTCCCAGTACCAGGATGACGCCTGCAGAGGTCCAGACCGCCTCCGTCGAACCCCCGGGCTGCAGGGCAGTGTTGACCAGGACCCGCAGCACCTGGGGGATGGTCAATGCCACCACACTGGCCAGAAGTGCGCAGAGAAGGCCGAGCAAAAGCCGGGGGATAATGGGCCGGACGTGCGGATAAAGACGGCTGATGGATCGGAAAAAGGGAGTCTGCTTGGCCATGCCCGCTTCTCAAGCTCTAAAACGAATGTAGTTTCCTCTAGCAACAACCCTAAGCCATTGAGTGAGACGATTCACAGGGATGCCGCGGCCCTTTGACTGCTTCCCCAGTTATTGCACCCTGTAATGCGACGCTCAGCTGGGGGAGGTCAAGGTCAGCAGGACAGCCTCCGGCTTGCAGGCGATCCTGACGGGGGCGAAACGCGAGGTGCCGATCCCGCCGGAGACGTTGACCGGCGTCGTGCTTCCGTTGCTTGACCAGTCGTTGAGGCCCTTGGCCCGCCAGGTCGGAATGTCGCAGTTGGCGATGATGGCGCCGTAACCGGGGAGGCACAGCTGGCCGCCGTGCGTATGGCCGGCCAGCAGCAGGTCCGCGCCGTCCTCCGTAAAGTGGTCCAGCACCCGCTGGTACGGCGCATGGATGACGGCAATCCGGAGGTGGTCATTCGAATCCTGGTTGACCGTTCCCCGGGGCCAGCCGGCATACCGTTCCCGCTTCAGGTGCGGATCATCGACGCCGGAGAAATCGAAGCGCATGCCGTTGAGGACAACCGACTGGTGACGGTTGGTCAGGTCCACCCAGCCGCTCATGCCAAACCCTGAACGCAGGCGCGGCCAGTCAAGGGCAACAGGTTTGGGCTTCACCTTGGACGGTCCCAGCAAGTAGGACGCGGGATTCTTCGGGCTGGGTGCGAAGTAGTCGTTGGAACCCGGGACGAAGACGCCGGGGAACCGCAGCAGCGGCTTCAGGGCATCCAGCAGCGGGTCCACTGCTTTGACGTGGCTGAGGTTGTCGCCTGTATTCACCACAAGGTCCGGCCGGAGGTCGGCAAGTGACCCAAGCCAGTCAGCCTTCTTCTTCTGTCCGGGCACGAAGTGGATGTCGCTCAGGTGCAGGATCCGGAAAGGGGCCCTGCCGGGCGGGAGGATGGCCAGGGTTTCCTCGCGGAGGACGAATTGGTTCTTCTCCCACAGGCCATACCCGAAAGCGGCCATTCCGGCCGCGGCCCCGGCTCCGGCAGTGACGGCAAAGCCGCGCCCCATTGAACGGGCGCGGCTTGCCAGGCTATCGATATTCATGCGTGTCTAGCCGTTTCCCTTGCCGTTGCCGTTCCCATTGCTGGTGGGGGCGGGCGCCGGTGCCGGCGCCTGGGTGGCCGGCGCCTGCGTCGCCTGCGGGGCGGGGACAGGAGCCTGGGTTGCCTGGGGAGTGGTCCGTCCAGGCGTCGTGTTGGCGGTGGTGCCATTGATCATGTTGCTGGGAGGCGCGGGGAACGGGTTGGTCCCGTAGGCCGGAGCGATCTTGGTCATGAAGTTGGAGAACATCGGCCCGGCGATCATGTAACCGTCGATGCCCTGGTAGAACTTCCCGTTGACGGTGATGTTCTGTCCCGCGCGGCTCTGTCCGCCCAGGGGGTCACCGAACCAGGCGGCGGTGGCCAGGCCGGTGGTGTGGCCAACAACCCAGGTGGAACCGTTGTTGTTGGACGTACCGGTCTTGGCGCCGATGGGGAAGCTGGTCTTGGTGGAAAGCCGCGGCTGGATCAGTGCGCCAGAGCCCCGGTTCATGACTTCCTGCAGCGCGTAGTTCACGCCGCGGGCGACCTCGGGCTTGATGGCATCGCGGCAGCTGCTGGACTGCGCCGGGAGCTGCTTGCCGGTGGCGTCCACAACCGAGGTGATGGCGATGGGTTCGCAGTACTTGCCGTCATTCGCGAAGGTCGCGAACGCGCTGGCCATGGTGAGCGGTGATGTCTGGGTGGAACCGAGCAGGTTGCCCAGCGTCATCATGTCCACCTTGGGGTGCGGCTCGCTGCCGTCTGCCGAGGGCAGTCCGCTGTGCAGGCCCACGGCGTCGACGATCTTCTGGATGCCGCAGAAGTCCAGCTGGGCCGCCGACGCGAACGTCACGGTGTTGATGGAGTTGTAGAGGCCCTCAAGGACGGTGAGCGGGCGGTACCACTGCGGCTCAGCGTTCTGGAGGTCGTCCGCTGCGCCCAAGGACTTCTGCGCCGTGTTGTACGCGCCGTTGACCTTGCCGCAGGTGTTCTTCCACGGGTAGTTGAGCGGATACACGCGCTGGGCTGCGTTGACCACCGTGTTCATGGTCTTCCCCTCATTGAGCCACTCAGCGAAGGTAAAGGGCTTCATGGTGGATCCGGGCTGGAAGCCGCCAACACCGTTGAGGTCGTTGCCGTCCTTGTCCAGCTTGTCCACATTGAAGTTCAACTGGGAATCAAAGCCCTGGCCGGGCAGGAACGTGGTGTTCTGGGCCATTGAGACGATCTTGCCGGTACCCGGCTGCACGGACACCATCGAGGAGCCCCACTTATCGGGATTGGCCCCGGTGGCGGCGTTGACCTGCTCCTGGGCCGTGGCCTGGGCGTTGGGGTCAAGGGTGGTGGTGATGGTCAGGCCGCCGCCGTAGATGAGGCGCTGGCGTTCCTTGACGTCCGCTCCGTAAGCCGGGTTGTTCTCCAGCAGGTGCAGGATGTAGTCGCAGAAGTACGGGGCGGAAGCGGCGTATGCGCAGCCCTGCTTCGGCTGGGTCACCTTGGGCTCCACCGGCGTGGCCACGGCGGCCTGGTATTCCTCCGCGGTGATCTTGTTCTGGTCCTTCATCAGACCCAGCACCAGGTCACGCCGCTGCTTGGACTTCTCCGGGTTGGTGATGGGATCGAAGGCGGAGGGGCTGTTCACCAGGCCTGCCAGGAGCGCTGCCTGCGGCAGGGTCAGATCCTTGGCGGTGGTGCTGAAGAAGTAGTGGGACGCCGCTTCAATGCCGTAGGCGTCACGGTTGAAGAACACGATGTTCAGGTAGCCCTCAAGGATCTGGTCCTTGGTGAACTCCTTCTCCAGCGCGATGGAGAGCTTCATTTCGCGGAGCTTGTCGCCCACGCCCTTGTTGACGCCATTGAGCTTGATCTGGTCCTCTTCGCCGGCGGCTGCGAGGTTGGCGTTGAGGACGTTGTTGACGTACTGCTGCGTGATGGTGGACGCACCCTGCTTGTTGCCGCGGGCGGTGGCGACCAGCGCGCGGAGGATGCCGGTGGTGTCCACACCGCCGTGCTCGTAGAACCTGCTGTCCTCCACCGCGATGATGGCGTTCTTCATGTTCGGTGAAATCTGGTCCAGCGGAACCTTGGTGCGGTTCTCCGTGTACACGCTGGCGATCTCGCTGCCGTCGGCAGCCAGGATCCTGGTGGTCTGGCTCGGCGGATCAACCTTCAGTTCCGCCGGAAGGGAATCGAAGAAATCGATGGAACCGCTTGCCGCGCTGCCGGAGACGGCGGCGGCAGGGACCAGCAGGCCCGCCACGAGGACACCGCAAATCGCGCTCACACCAAGGAAAAGAAGGATCTTACCCAGTGTGGTGGCAGTGTCGAATAAGGGGTTGTTGCGAGTCGCCATGTTTTCCACTTTACCGGCAAGGGCTACGCTTTCTCTCATGACCAAATGGGAGTACGCGACGATTCCGCTCATCATCCACGCCACAAAGCAGATCCTGGACCAGTGGGGAGAGGACGGCTGGGAGCTCGTCCAGGTAGTCCCCGGACCTGACGGCAACGGCCTTGTCGCCTACCTCAAGAGGGAGAAGCAGTAGCATGAGCACCCCCGCAGAAGCCCAGTCCAGCGCCGCAACGGCGCCGGTATCCGCCGTCGAGCAGCGCCTCGCTGAACTTGGCCTCACCCTTCCCGAGGTTGCCGCGCCGGTGGCCTCCTACGTTCCCGCCGTCGTCTCCGGCAGCCACGTCTACACCTCGGGCCAGCTGCCGTTTATTAACGGCAAACTCGAAGCTACGGGCAAGGTGTCCGCCGGTACGGAAGGGTTCGCCGAGGAGCCCACCGTTTCCCCGGAGGACGCCCAGCGCTACGCGGCTGTCTGCGCGGTCAACGCACTGGCCGCCGTCAAGAGCGTCATCGGGGACCTTGACCGCATCACCCGCATCGTTAAAGTTGTGGGATTCGTCGCCTCGGACCCGACGTTCACGGGCCAGCCCGCGGTCGTCAACGGCGCCTCGGAACTGCTGGGCCGCGTCCTTGGCGACGCCGGGCAGCACGCACGTTCCGCCGTCGGCGTTGCCGTTCTTCCGCTCGACTCTCCCGTAGAGGTCGAGCTGATCGCCGAATTCAGCTAAGACCGGACACTTCCCTTGCCGCACCTCGCACGACGCCTTTTTGCACTGCCCCAGGATCTTGAAGGGGCAGCACAAAGCTGGCTCGAACACGGCGAGCGGACCCCCAGGGCCGCCCGTTACGCATCATCCGTAGTCCTCCTGCGTGATTCCCCCACCGGCCTGGAGACGTGGTTGGGTTACCGGCCAGGCTCCTCGCCGCTGGGGGTCCTCGCCTTCCCCGGCGGGTCCCTTGACCCGTCCGACGACGAGCCCATGGGTTGGCTGGGCCCGTCGCCGCAGCATTGGGCTGAGCAAATGGGAACGGACGACGTCGGGCTGGCGCGGCGCCACGTGGTGGGCGCCATCCGGGAGCTCTTCGAGGAAACCGGCATCCTGCTGGCGGGTCCGGACATGTCCAATACAGTCGAAGCGACGTCAACCTCCGAATGGATGCGTGCGCGCGTCGCGGTTGCGGACCAGGAGAAGACCCTGGCCCAGGTGCTGGGAAAGCGCGGGCTCTCCCTGCGCACCGACCTGCTCAAGTCACTGGTCAACTGGCGCAGCCCCGACTTTGCACACCGCAGGTTCGACACCCGCTACTTCGCCGCCACCCAGCCGCTTGGCCAGGAACCCTCGCTGCTTGAGGGCAAAGGCGTGTGGGGCAGGTGGGTCAACGCCGCGGAGGTGGTCCAGGAGCGCAACACCAGCAAGCTCGGTGACGAGGCCGGCCAGGAGAACACCGTGGGCCGTCCGCTGGGCGAACTGCTTGTCCCGGGTTCCGAAATCATGCTCGAGAAGATGGCGACGGCCAACGGCTGCATCGCGTATCTGAGCTACAAGCGCAAGCCGCACGTGTACCAGCCGTCCCTGGTTGAAGAGGACGGCAGGCTCATGCTCGAAGTCGAGGCAGCCAAGACCGTGGCGGGAGACCACCAGCGCGAGCGCTGATGCTTTGCCGGGCCGGAGTATAAACTCGTCACCACAGCCACACCGGGAGCAAGGGGGCGCGTTTGCGCGCAACGGTCAAGGACGTCGCGCGCCTCGCGGGGGTTTCGCCAAAGACGGTTTCGAACGTCATGAACGGAATTGTTCCGGTCAGCGGCCCCACCAGGTTCAAGGTGGAGCAGGCAATGGCGGAACTGGATTACGTCCCGAACCTCTCAGCCCGGGGATTGCGCAACGGCAGGTCTGGCGTCATTGCCCTGGCATTGCCTGACCTGGGCACCCCGTACTCCGCTGAAATTGCGCACAGCGTAGTGGAAGTAGCCCATGAACAGGGCTGGAGCGTGCAGATCGAGGAGACAGGGTCCGATCCCACCCGCGAGTACGAGTTGATGTCCCGCGCGCGGTCCAACCTGATAGACGGGCTCATCCTCAACCCGGTGGTGCTGGACGAGAGTGCCGTCAAAGTGGGCGTTGCCCTGCCGCCAGTGGTCCTGCTTGGGGAAGTGTCCCAGAAGCTGGCCGACCGGGTGTGGGTGGACAGCGTCGCCGCCGCCCGTGACATGACACTGGCGCTCGGCAGGACGGGGAGGCGGCGCATTGCGGTTCTGGGCGCCGCCGGAGACAGGGGCTCCGCGGCCGCCGTCCTCCGCACCCGTGGGTACCAGGCCGCACTGGGTGAACTGGGCATTCCCTGGGATGATTCGTTGATCATCCCCTGCGAAAAGTGGAGCCCGGACATGGCAGCCCATGCTCTTTCCGCGTACCTTGACGCGCATCCGGTGCCAGAGGCGCTTTTCTGCTTCACCGATTCCATGGCGATCGGTGCCCTGAGCGTGCTGTGGAAGCGCGGCCTCCGGGTTCCCGACGATGTAGCCGTTGCCGGTTTCGACGACATCGCGGATGCGAAGTACGCGGTGCCGGCACTGACAACTGTTTCTTTCGACAAGCGCCGGGTGGCCAGTGAGGCCCTGCGGCTCCTCACCGAACGCATGCGGGACCGCGAGGGCCCGCAGCGGGTAGTAGCCGTCGATTACGAAGTCGTGGAGCGGGAAAGCACCTCCTCCTAGGCCCCGCCCGTAGCGCCGGCCCCGTCTTGGCTTGGAAACGAGACCGCAGGATTACTTTTGCGAACGCTAACAATTTTCATTGCAGGACACATTACATCGATGTAATGTGAGGCGTGCATCACACCGGGGCTGCGGGACTGCGATGAGGTACGTCCGGCAGCAACGGTTGTGGCAACGGAATGACTTTCAGCGGACCCATCCAAAGGAGTGACGGGTGAAGCAGTTTGATTTTTTCGACGACAGGCAGCTGTCCAGGCGCCGGCTGTTGTCCGGAACCGCAGCGTTGGGAAGCGTGTTCGCCGCGGCTGCCCTGTCCGGGTGCGGCGGAAATGCCTCCGCGGCGGCCCCCAGGGATATCCAGTTCTGGCATCTCCTTTCCGGTGGTGACGGCATCAAGATGCAGAACATGATCAGCAAGGTGAATGACGCCAACCCCGAGTTCAAGGTGCACCCGACCGTCCTTGCCTGGGGGCCGCCGTACTACACCAAGCTGGCCATGGCATCTGCCGGTGGCCGTCCCCCGCAGCTGGCCATCATGCATGCCAGCCGCGTTCCCGGCTATGCGCCCGGAGGCCTGATCGACCCGTGGGACCTGGACCTGTTGTCAGAGTTCGGGGTCACCAGCCAGAGCTTCGCGCCCAGGATCTGGGACAAGAGCCAAAACAACGGCAAAGTCTTCTCCATCGCCCTGGATTCGCACCCCTTTGTCATGTTCTACAACCGTGACGTGGCGGGAAAGGCAGGACTGCTTGGCAGCAACGGGCAGTTGCAGGAAGCGAAGTCCCCGCAGGAATTCATCAGCATCGCGCGGGAAATGCAGAAAGTGACCCAGGCGCACGGTCTGTCCTTCGGGTACCTCGGCAGCGGGTCACAGATGTGGCGCCTTTTCTACACCCTCTACCGGCAGCACGGGGCAGGCATGGAACTGACCCCCGGCAAACCAATGGTGGCCGACAACGAGGCCGCCGTTGAGTCCCTCGAGTTCATGACCTCACTGTTCGATGACACCATCGCGGCGCAAAGCGGCGACATCAGCACCGGTATCGCGGAATTCGCCCGGGGAGGATCAGGCATGCTCTTCAGCGGCGTCTGGGAGCTTCCCACCTTCAAGAAGGCAAACCTGCCCGTTGACGCCGCCACCATCCCCACGCTGTTCGGAACGCCGGCCGCCTACGCTGACTCGCATTCCTTCGTGCTTCCCCGGCAGCTGAACGTCGATGACGCCAAGCGCCGCGACGTCTACAAATTCGTCAGCGACATCCTCAAAGGCTCGCTGTCCTGGGCCGAGGCAGGACATATCCCCGCCTACCAGCCGGTGGTGCAGTCCCAGGCCTACCGCGAACTCACGCCCCAGATCCACTACGCCAACGCTGCAGACATCATCGCCTACGACCCGGAGGCCTGGTTCAGCGGATCGGGCTCCGACTGGCAAACGTACTTTGCGGAGACCGTGCAGAACGTGCTCCTCGGCCGCGACAAGGCAACTGATGGCTGGGATGCCTTCGTGCGGCGCACCAACACCCTGCTTTCCCGTCCCAACCCGGTTTGAACCGCCAAGCGACACAGGAGTCCAAATGAGTTCCGTAGCAACATCACACAACAACGACGGGGCGGCGGGCCCGCTGCCCGGGCTGTCCCGCCAAAGAATGTCCAGGCAGGCTGGGTCCAGGACCGCCGGGTCCCGTTCCCAGGGAAGCCGGGACAACCTCAACGGCTGGGCCTTTGCCGCCCCGTTCCTGGCATTCTTCCTGGTCTTCCTCGTCTGGCCCCTCCTTTACGGGCTTTACATGAGCCTGACCGGCAAGTCCCTTACCGGCGCCAACGACAGCCTGATTGGGCTGGCGAACTACAGCGAAGCCCTCGCCGACTCCGACATGTGGCATTCGCTGGGCAACACCCTCTACTTCACGGTCATCAGCACTGTCCCGCTGGTGGTCGTTGCCTTGGTCATGGCCGCCTTGGTCAATGTCGGACTGCCCGCTCAATGGCTGTGGCGGCTTTCCTACTTTGCCCCGTACCTGCTGGCCTCCACTGTCGTCTCCCTGTTCTTCACCTGGATGTACAACCCCCAGCTGGGCCTGATCAACGACTCGCTGGCCAAAATAGGGCTGCCGAAAGTTGCGTGGCTGAACGACCCCGGCGTCGCGATGTGGGCGATCGTCATCGCCACACTGTGGTGGACGGTGGGCTTCAACTTCCTCCTGTACCTGGCGGCGATGCAGAACATCCCCGCCCAGCATTATGAGGCTGCGTCGCTGGACGGCGCCGGTGCCTGGCGTCAGTTCTTCTCCATCACCCTGCCGCAGCTGGCCCCCACCACTGTGATGATCGTGCTCCTCCAGATCCTAGCGTCGCTGAAGATTTTCGACCAGGTCTACCAAATGACAGCCGGCGGCCCCGGCGGCGCCACCCGGCCTGTGGTGCAGTACATCTTCGAAACCGGCTTCACCGGATACCGCCTGGGCTACTCGGCAGCCATCTCCTACATCTTCTTCGGACTGATCGTGGCGGTTTCGGTCATCCAGTTCCTCATCACCCGCCGCAGGAGTGCATAGCCATGGCAACTGAAACCCTCGCCCGCCCTGTTCCCTCCACGGCCACGCCGTCCGCCGGCGGCAGGAACGGCCGCAGGATGAGCCCCGGCCGCGTTGCGGTCCTGGCAGTCGCCGCCCTGCTGGCCGTCCTCTGGATGGTGCCCTTCGCCTGGGCAACCGTCACCGCTTTCAAGAGCGAAACTGATGCCGCCGCTCCGAAGATCAGCTGGATCCCGCCGTCGGGCTTCACCGCCGATGCGTTCGTCAAGGTGTTCCAGGACGGCAACATCCCGCTCTGGACCTGGAACTCCCTGTACACCTCGGCAGCCATCACAGTGATCACGCTGGTCATCTCAGCGCTGGTGGCCTACGCGCTGTCCCGCATCGACTTCCGGGGCAAGAAGGTCCTGATGACCGTGATCATCGCGTCCATCATCGTTCCACCGCCGGTCCTGATCATTCCGCTGTTCTACCAAATGGTGGCACTGCACATGATCGATACCTCCTGGGCCATCATCCTGCCGCAGGTCATCCACCCCGCCATGGTGTTCGTGCTCAAGAAGTTCTTCGACCAGATCCCGCGGGAACTCGAAGAAGCCGCGGTCATGGACGGCGCCAGCCGGATGCGGATCTTCCTCCAGGTCATCCTTCCGCTGTCCCGCCCCATCCTCGCGGCCGTGGCAATCTTCGTGTTCATCGGCGCCTGGAACAACTTCCTCTGGCCGTTCATCGCCACCAACGACGGGTCCGTCCTGACCCTCCCCGTGGGGCTGCAGACCATCAAAAGCGCCTACGGCATCCAGTACGCCCAGAACATGGCGTCCGCGTTGCTCGCGGCCCTGCCCCTGATCCTGCTTTTCCTGTTCTTCCAGCGCCAGATCATCAAGGGCGTTGCGACGACGGGACTCGCCGGCACCTGACGCCCACCTTCGCTTTCCACCACCTGCCCGAAGTTCAACCAAGGAGATCATTCTTATGTCCCGCGCCAGAATCACCCTCGACCGCGACTTCACCATCGGCGAAGTGCCCCGGCGCCTTTTTGGCTCCTTCGTGGAGCACATGGGCCGCTGCGTCTACACCGGCATCTACGAACCGGGCCACCCGGAGGCCGACGAAAACGGCTTCCGCCAGGACGTCCTCAAGCTCGTCAAGGAGCTCGGCGCCACCGTGGTCCGCTATCCCGGCGGCAATTTCGTCTCCGGCTATGACTGGGAAGACGGAATTGGCCCCCGCGAAGACCGGCCGCGCAGGCTTGACGGGGCCTGGCACACCCTGGAAACCAACGCCTTCGGCCTTCACGAGTTCGTGGACTGGTCCCGCCAGGCCGGTACCGAAATTATGGAAGCCATCAACCTGGGCACCCGGGGAGTGGACGCCGCCCGCGCCATCGTCGAATACGCCAACCACCCGGGCGGCACCCGCCTTTCGGACCTGCGCGCCAAAAACGGCCACAAGGACCCCTTCAACATCAAGCTCTGGTGCCTGGGCAATGAAATGGACGGCCCCTGGCAGATCGGCCACAAGACGGCCGAAGAGTACGGCCGGCTTGCCCAGGAGGCGGCCAAGGCCATGCGGTTCGTCGACCCGGACATCGAACTGGTGGCCTGCGGAAGCTCCAACTCACGGATGCCCACGTTCGGAGCCTGGGAGCAGACCGTCCTGACCCACGCCTACGACGAAGTCGACTATGTTTCACTGCACGCCTACTACCAGGAGCATGACGGGGACGTCGGCAGCTTCCTGGCCAGCGCCGTCGACACCGACTACTTCATCGAATCGGTCATTGCCACCGCCGACGCGGTCCGGGCCAAGGGCAAGCACAAGAAGCACATCAACCTGTCCTTCGACGAATGGAACGTCTGGTACCAGCGGGGCCTGGACACGGAGGACCAGCCGCACAACGTGACCAAGGCCGGCTGGCGTGAACACCCGCGGGTCATCGAGGACAAGTACAACGTGACGGACGCGGTCGTCGTCGGAACGTTGCTCAACTCCCTTCTCCGGCACGGCGACCGGGTCAAGATCGCCAACCAGGCGCAGCTGGTCAACGTCATCGCCCCCATCTTCAGCGAGGAGAACGGTCCGGCCTGGCGGCAAACAATCTTCCACCCGTTCTCCAGGATGGCGGAACTGGCGAAGGGCCAGATCCTGCGGTTGTCCGTCGACTCCGACAAGTACACCAATACCCGGTTTGGCGATACGGACCTGGTCGATGTCAGCGCCACCTGGAATGAGGAGACGGGCCGGGTGGCCTTATTCCTCGCCAACCGCGGGCTCGAGGAGGCGGCGGACGTGGAGGTCAGCCTGCGGGGCTTCGACGCACAGCGGGTGGTCAGGGCGGAAGTACTGGAAATCCCTGACGGCGGCGACCGCTTCACCATCAACAACCAGGATAACCAGGACCGCGTGGGCCTGAAGTCGCTGGAGGGTGCCAAGGCAAACGGCTCTGAGCTGCGGCTCAGCCTTCCTGCGTTGTCGTGGGCCGTCGTCGAACTGGACGTGGTGAAGAACTGACTCCCGCATCCGCGCAACAAAAAAGGCCGCCCCGTGGGGCGGCCTTTTCTGTATGGTCCTAGCGGGAGCGCTGGCGGAGTCGCTGCATGTCCAGGATCACCACGGCGCGGGCCTCGAGCCGGAGCCAGCCACGCTGGACGAACTCGGCCAGGGCCTTGTTGACGGTTTCGCGGGAGGCACCCACCAGCTGTGCCAGTTCTTCCTGCGTGAGCTCGTGCGCCACCAGGACGCCGTCGGTGGCCGGACGGCCAAAGCGGTCGGCAAGGTCCAGCAGGGCCTTGGCCACGCGGCCCGGGACGTCCGAGAAGACGAGGTCCGAGAGGGAGTCGTTGGTGCGGCGCAGGCGGCGGGCCAGGGCCTGCAGCAGCTGGGCCGAGACCTCGGGGCGGGTGCGCAGCAGGGCGTTCAGGCTCTCGTTCTTGAGCCCGGCCAGCCGGGTTTCGGACACCGCGGTGGCTGTGGCGGTGCGGGGGCTGGGATCAAACAGCGCCATCTCGCCGAAGAGCTCGCCGGGGCCGAGGATGGCCAGGAGCGACTCGCGGCCGTCCGGGGACGTGCGGCCGAGCTTCACCTTGCCGGAGACGATGAAGTACAGCTGGTCACCCTGGTCACCTTCACGGAACACTGATGCGCCGCGGGAAAGGTCCACCTCGGTGAGTTCGTCCGTCAGCAGCCGGAATGCGTCGTCGTCGAGCGTGGCGAAAAGGGGTGCTCGGCGCAGTACCTCGATGTCCATGAAATCTCCTGAGTAAAAGTATCGGCTGTGGGCGCTTTTGCCATTGTTTCAGAATTTTCAAGGTTCTGTGACGAACTTGGCATGGGAAACGCCCGCAGGCAGCCCGCTGACGGTCCGCCGGAGGCCGCTGCACCCCACAGAAGATTGTCAGCGTCCGCCACTAGAATGGGGGTTCAACTGTAAATAAGGAGCCTTTGTGGTCGGCCTGACTGTCCTGGACGTTGTCCTGATCCTGGCGTTGCTGTCATACCTGGTCTACGGCCTCCGCAATGGTTTCCTGGTCACTGTCGGTGGCCTCGCAGGCTTTGCCGCCGGTGCCATCGCCGCTTTCTTTGCCGTCCCGCTGGTCAGCACCTTCGTTGAGGACCCCGGGTGGAGGCTCACCGCCATCATCGCTGCCGCCGTCGTCCTGATGGCACTGGGGCACGGCCTGGGAACCATGGTGGGGCGCCAACTCCGCGGCGTGGTGCGGATCAGGCCGCTCCGGGCGGTGGACCGGCTGGTAGGCGGGGCGCTGAACCTTGTGGTCTCCGCCCTGGTGATGTCCATGCTGGCATTCAGCGTCAGCTCCCTCGGCGTGCCCGTGGTGTCCCAGCAGCTGGCTGAATCCAAGGTGATCCGCTTCATCGACGGGCTGACACCTACCCCGGTCAAGGCCACCATGGCGGAGCTGCGGTCCACGGTGATCGGCAACGGCATCCCCACGCTGCTCGAAGGGCTGGACCAGGGCCAGGCCGTCCAGGTGCCCAACACCAGCACCAATACACCTGCACTCAACAGGGCTGCCCAGTCCGTCCTGAGGATCGCGGGCACGGCCTATGAATGCGGCCAGAACCAGACCGGCAGTGGCTTCGTAGTCTCGGAAGACCGCGTGGTAACCAACGCGCACGTGGTTGCGGGTGTGTCGCAGCCGGTGGTGGAAATGCCCGACGGCGGCGCTATGCCCGGACGGGTGGTCTACTTCGATACCCGCCGCGACCTTGCAGTCCTGGCCGTGGACAACCTGCCGTCCCAGCCGCTGCAACTGAGCCGCGACCTGCCCGGGGGCAGCCAGGCTGCGTTCGCCGGGTACCCGCACGGCGGCCCGTTCCAGTCCAAGCCCGCCACCGTCCAGGACATCGCCACCGTCCTGGTCCCGGACATCTACGGCAACAATCCCGCGCCGGAGGACATCTACCGCCTTGCCGGGGACGTCCAGCCGGGCAATTCCGGCGGCCCGCTGCTCACCACCGACGGCCAGGTGGCAGGCGTAATCTTCGCCAAGGCAACCTCGGACGCCGAGGTGGGGTTCGCCATCACCATGAATGACCTGGACCCCGTCGCGGAGCAGGCGACGTCGCTGTCCTCGCCCGTCTCCTCCGGGCAGTGCATCCAAAAATAGGGCACTGCATCCAGACGTGAGGGCACCGCGTCGCTCCGGCTACAGGACCTCGGCCAGGTAGTCGATGGCGAGCTTGTAGCCGAACACTCCAGCGCCCACGATTACTGCCGCGCAGACCGGCGACAGGTAGGAGTGGTGCCGGAATTCCTCCCGCTGGTGCACGTTGGTGATGTGAACCTCGACGGCGGGAAGCTGCACGGCTGCCAGGGCGTCCCGAAGTGCCACGGAGGTGTGCGTGAAGGCGCCCGCGTTGAGGACGATTCCCACGGCGGCGCCCCGGGCTGCGTGGATGGCGTCCAGCAGGACGCCTTCATGGTTGGACTGGACGCACTCCACGGCGAATCCGTGGTTCTTCCCGGCGGCCGCAGCCAGCTGTTCGACGTCGGCAAGGGTGGAGGTGCCGTACTTTTCCGGCTCCCGCGTACCCAGCATGTTCAGGTTGGGGCCATTGAGGACGAGGATGGTGCCGCGGCCGGCTTCGACAGTGGAGGAGGCTTCAGTCATGACTGCAAATCTATCGGTTGGCCCTCCCCGCCGCGCATTCTTACGAAGAATGCGCGCCGGGAACCGGCTGGAGCGCTGTGACCTTCAGCAGTACTGCGTGCTCCGGGTTGAGGATGGGCATGGGCAGCCCCACTTCTGCCAGGAACCTGCCGCTGGCTTCTGCGCCGCCGGCCACCCAGGCGGGCGGCTCCGCCTGCGTGTACGTGTGGGCGTAGTCGGCGTCATCCTGGGTGGGGAAGAGCACTTCCACCCGGTAGCTGCGGCCGGCGTCGAGCCCCGGGATGCCGATCCTGCCGGGGGCCTCGGCGGCCGAGGTGCGCGTGCTGACCAGGGCGAACAGCGCCGCCGTCGTTCCTTTCTGCACTTCAATGCTGTCCCCGGCAGGGCCGGCTGCCACGCCGTGCAGGAGCAATGAGTCGTCGGAGAGGTCGGCGTGGACCCGGCGGCCGCTGTGGATCAGGTCCCGGTGCTCCTTGTACAGCCCCACGATGCGCCGCAGCTCTTCGCGATCCTTGCCCTGGACGCCCCGGATGTCCCATTCCATGCCGAAATGTCCGAACAGTGCCGTGATGGCCCGGAAGGACAGGTCGTGGGTGCGGGCCGTGGTGTGCGAGGTGGTGGGGCCGATGTGGCTGCCCACCAGTTCGGGCGGAACCACCGCGCCGGTCCAGCGCTGGATGGTCTGCCGCTCCAGCGCGTCGTTGCAGTCGGAAGCCCAGACGCGGTCCGTCCGCTCCAGGATGCCCAGGTCGACACGTCCGCCGCCGGACGAGCAGCTCTCAATTTCGACGCCGGGGTGGGCCTTCCGGAGTTCGTCAAACAACCGGTACGCGGCCAGGGTCTGTGCGTGGACCGACGGCCGGCCGGCGTGGCCGTGTTCGGCCAGGTCACGGTTCTGGTCCCACTTCAGGTAGCTGATGTTGTTCCCGGCCAGGAGCGCATCGATCCGGTCGAAGACGTACTGCCACGCCTCCGGGTTCACCAGGTCGATGACGTGCTGGTTGCGCCACTCCAGGGGCAGCCGGCCGCCGTCCCTGTGCGCGGCGGCGGAGGGGCCCACGATCCAGTCCGGGTGCGCCCTGGCGACGTCCGAGTCCAGGTTCACCATTTCCGGCTCGACCCACAGCCCGAACTCCATGCCGCGCGAGGTGACCGCGTTGATCAGCGGGGCCAGCCCGTCCGGCCAGACGGTCCCGTCGACATACCAGTCTCCCAGGCCGGCGTGGTCGTCACGGCGGCCACGGAACCAGCCGTCATCAAGCACGAAACGCTCCACGCCGAGGTCGGCCGCGGACTCCGCCAGTTCAATCAGCGTGTCCAGGTTGTGGTCAAAGTACACCGCCTCCCACGTGTTGAGCACCACGGGGCGCGGTTTGCCTGCGGGCAGGCCGGTGGACGCTGCGGGCAGCACGTGGTGGGGACGGGAACGGAACCAGCTGTAGAAGGCTTCGGTGATGCCGTCCAGGCCGCGGTCCGAGTAGGCGGCGAACAGTGCCGGGGTGGTGTAGCTGCCACCCGGTTCCAGGGTGGCTTCCGACGGGCCCAGCAGTTCCGAGCCGCCGATCATGGTCCGGCCGTCGCCGATGGTGTCCGCGAACTGTTCGTGGTTGCCGCTCCAGGCCAGGTGCGTCGCCCAGACTTTGCCATGCCGGTTGCCGAAGCCCTGGGTGCCGGCGGCGAACAGCAGGGAGGAATCGTGGCCGGTGCGGCCGTGCCGGCCGGTCCGGACCCAGGTGCCTTGCTGGATCCGGTGCCGCTGCGGGTGGCGTTCCCGGCACCAGCGCCCGGTCAGGTCCAGGAGCTCGACGGCGTCCGGTGCCACCGGGAGGACGGTGGCCAGCTCGTCCACCTGGAACGGGGTGGTTCCATCATTGGTGACGGTGTGGCGCAGTTCCAGCAGGCCGCCGTCGTGAAGCTTAAGGGAGGACGAGACGCTGAGCCCGGCGTCGGCGTCGGCCTGGACGATGGTGGCGGCGGCACCCTCAGTGTTCACGGACGTAACGCGGAGGCGGGACGAGAAATCGAAGCCGGCGGCGTCGGCGGTGATCCGATGGCCGCGCAGGGCCGGCCGGCCCCGCCAGGCGGAAGCGGCCGAGGGGAGGAGGCCGGCGGGGACGTGGGCGTCAATGGAGGAATGCCCCACGGGAGCGCCCAGGATGCCGAGGTCCGGCACGTGTGCTCCCAGGTCGGCGCCCCAGTGGATGACCTCGGCCTCCCCGCTGTCGAAGCTGACCAGCAGGCTGGTGCCGGCGGAACGGAGGTACAGGGGGTCCATCACTTCTCCTACTGGGATGTCGAATGTGCCGGCGGTTTACCGGAACAAGGCCACCATCCCCGCCGGCGGCGGGGATGGTGACCTTTACTGTGAGGGAATCTTCCCTCATGGAGAGCCTTGCAGTTACTCCTTGACGGGGATGGACTGCGACTTCAGGGCTTCGATGGTTTTCGCCTGACCGTTCTTGAGGGCATCCAGAAGGGTACCGTTGCCGCCCGTTGCCTTGCCGAAACCGTCGGAAACGTCAGTGTACGTCTTGGTCATGGTGGGCCCCCAGGTGAAGTTGGGGTTCACGTTGGAGGACGCTTCGGCGAAGACGTCGTAGATCTTCTGGCCGCCGAAGTAGTCCACGCCGCCGGAGAAGGCGCCGAGTTCCTTGGCAGACTTCGCGGCGGGGTAGAGGCCGCCGAGCTTATTGGCCAGCGCCAGCGCTTCAGGATCGGTGTTCAACCACAGGGCGAACTTGGAGGCTTCATAGGGGTGCTTTGAGCCCTTCAGGACTGCGGTGGAGGAACCTCCCCAGTTGCCTGCGGCCTTTCCGCCGGCTTCCCACTGCGGCATGGGGGCAACCGCCCACTTCCCGGCCGTATCCGGCGCTCCGCTCTGCAGGGTTGAGGCACCCCATACGGCAGAAACCCAGGTCCACTGCTGGCCCTTGTTGAAGGAGGCATTCCACTCGTCGGAGAAGGAGGGCAGGGTGGATACTTCGCCCTTCTCCAGGAGCTTCTGCCAGTAGTTGGCCACCTTCTCGGACTCCTTGCCGGTCAGGTTGACCTCCCACTTGTCGTTGGCGTTGGAGAACCACTGCCCGCCTGCCTGCCACACATTGCCGGCGAACCAGTTGACGTCGCTGCGGGGGAAGTTGGTGATGTAGGAGCCGCGGGCCTTGATCTGCTCAGCTGCTGCAGCGTATTCGTCCCATGTGGTGGGGACCTTGATGCCCGCCTCCTTGAAGAGGTCGGCCCGGTAGAACATCGCCATCGGACCGCTGTCCTGCGGGATCGCGTAGACGGCCTTGTCCTCCCCGAACGTGACCTGGCCCCAGGTCCAGTCGACGAACTTGTCCTTTGCGCCTGCGACTCCCTCACAGGCCGCGATGTTCTCCAGCCCGTCCTGGACCCGGAAGTTGGGCAGCGCATCGTATTCGATCTGGCCCAGGTCCGGGGCGTTGCCGGCCTGCAGTTGGTTGAAGAAGTTCTGGTATGTGCCCGAGTTGCCGTTGGGGCCTGTCTGGACCTTTACCTTGATGTCCGGGTGGTCCTTGTTCCAGAGGTCCACCACCTTGTCCATGCCGGGTACCCAGGTGGTGAATGACAGTTCGACCGGTCCGGAGGAGGGCTTGCAGGACGTGTCCTGGGACGCGGAGGTGCTTCCGCCGCTGGAGCAGCCCGCAAGGGACAGCGCCGAGACTATGGCAAAGGCGGCAGTGGCTTTTCCGTAACGCACGCGCATTTCT
Organism: Pseudarthrobacter sp. LT1; assembly: GCF_035621795.1. Classification (NCBI taxonomy): domain Bacteria; kingdom Bacillati; phylum Actinomycetota; class Actinomycetes; order Micrococcales; family Micrococcaceae; genus Pseudarthrobacter; species Pseudarthrobacter sp. LT1. The sequence continues at coordinate 3,896,565 of NZ_CP141830.1, read as the reverse complement.
ATTCCTTATTAGTGGGGTGGGGTGTACCGGGGCGGGGCGCCGCGGGACGTGTAGTGGGGGGGAATCTACAGGGGTTATTTGACGCTTCCGGCGCCCAGGCCGCTGCTCCAGAAGCGCTGCAGCGCCAGGAACGTCGCGATGAGCGGAAGGATCGACACCAGGGCGCCGACGATGACCAGGACCCGCAGCTCCGGAATCTGGCTGATTTGGCTGTTCCATGCGTAGAGTCCCAGCGTGACCGGGAACAGGGCCTGGTCCCGCAGCATGATCAGGGGCAGGAAGAAGTTGTTCCAGATGGCGACGAACTGGAACAGGAAGATGGTGACCAGGGCGGGCGCCATCAGGCGGGTGGACACGGTAAAGAACGTCCTGGCTTCCGAGGAACCGTCGAGGCGTGCAGCCTCCAGCAGTTCCGTGGGAACACTGGCAGCGGCATAGATCCGCGCGAGATAGACGCCGAACGGGCTGACGAGGCTGGGCAGGAAGACGGCCCAGAGGGTGTTGGTCAGTTTCACCTGGCTGAAGATCAGGAACAGGGGGAGGGCCAGGGCTGTGGCGGGAACCAGCACGCCGCTGAGTACGACATTGAAGATGGCTTCCCGGCCGCGGAATTCGTACTTGGCCAAGGCATAGCCGCACATGGCGGCGATGACGGTACCCAGCAGGGCGCCGAGGCCGGCGTAGAGCGCACTGTTCAAAAGCCACCGGCCAAAGACCCCGTCGCTGTAGGTGAAGAGGTTGCCAAGGTTGGCAAAGAACGTGGAGATGGAGTCCGCGGTGAACCAGAGCGGCGCCGTTCCGGTGATGTCACCTCCCGTTTTCGAAGAGGAGACCAGCAGCCACCAGATGGGGGTCAGGAAGTAGAGCGTGAAGACACCCATGATGAGCATCGCCGCACCGCGGGACATGATGCTGTGCCGTGGGCCCCGGGGGCTGCCGGATACGGGGGCCGTCTTCTTGGTTGTGGTCACGGCTGTTGCTGCGCTCACTGGGAAACCTTCCGCTGGGTCGCCTTGAGGAAGACGAAGGAAAGAACGAATGTGGCCAGCGCCAGCACCACGGAGAACGCTGCTGCCAGGCTGTAGTTCGGCACCGACGCTGTTGTGTAGACGGCGAGGTTCGGAGTGAACGTGCTGCTGATGGCGGAACTGAAGCTGCGAAGGGTCTGCGGCTCGGCAAGGAGCTGGAGGGTTCCGATGATGGAAAACACTCCGGTAAGGATGATGGCCGGGACCACGAGCGGTATCTTGATCCGCCAGGCGATCTGCAGGTTGCTTGCGCCGTCCAGTTTTGCTGCCTCGTAGATCTCCGTGGGGATGGCCAGCAGCGACGAGTAGATGATCAGCATGTTGTAGCCGACGTAGACCCAGGTCACGATGTTTGCGATGGCCCAGAGGACCAGGTCTGCCGAGAGGAAGTTCACCTGTGACGTAACGGCGCCAAAGGGGGAAAGCGAGGGCGAGTAGAGGAAGCCCCACATGATCGCGGCGATAACGCCCGGTACTGCGTAGGGGGCGAAAAACGCCAGCCGGAAGAACTTCTTGCCCTTCAGCAGGGGTGAATCGAGCAGCAAGGCAAACAGGAGGGCAAGACCCAGCATGATGGGCACCTGGACCACTCCGAAGAGCAGGACGCGGCCCACGGATTCCCAGAATTCAGTGTTCTGGAACACCTGCTGGTATTGGACGAGTCCGCCGAAGACCTGTTGGGGAGGACCGAAGGTGCCCTTGCGTTCCACTGTGAGGAGGGATTGCACCACGGCGAAGACGATCGGCACCGCATAGAAGGCCAGGAAGAGCAGGCCGAACGGCGCAACGAACAGGAGGACGGCGCGGCGCTGGGCGGCCGATGTCCTGGGTTTCCGGGCTGGCGGTGCCCCCGCGGCCATTGCCGGAGCAGTTTGGTGTCTAGTCACTTTCATCATCCTTAAGGCCGGTGATGCGGCCAGTGGTTGGGGGTGCTGAGCTGTTGCTGCGGACGACGCGTACGGTGCCGGCAGGAATGACGACGGCGGTGGAGACTTCTTCCCCCGCGATCAGTTCGTATCCGTGTGCAGGGTATTTGTGCTCATCGTCCGAGTGGTTGATAAGGAAGGTGTACGTGTGTTCCGCGTCTGACCTGGCAATGACTTCCAGGCCTGCCGCGGTTGCCTGCACAGCGACACCGGCTTCGGCGGCGGCTCCGGCCACAACCTCGCGGAGGGCTTGGGAGTCGAGCACTGTGCCGATGTACCAGGCGTTCCCGGCGCCGTACCGGTTGCGGGTCACTGCCGGGGTGCCGGCGAGGTGGCCCTCGGTGAAGGATGCTTTTGCTTCCGCGCCCTCCAGGCGCAGGGCCTCGGCCCACAGGGCGGCCGTGGCTCCGGTATCCAGCGGCAGGAGCTGTCCGGGCGGCATGGGCAGGAATTCCTCCGAGCGGACGCCGAGGAGGTCCCGGAACGCGCCCGGGTAGCCGCCCGTCAGTACTGTGTCGTTTTCGTCGACAATGCCGCTGAAGTAGGTGACCACAGCGTGGCCTCCGTTGTTGACGAAGTCTGCCAGGGCCGCCGATTCCTGTTCCCGGACGAGGTAGAGCCCGGGAACCAGTGCCAGCTTGTAGCCTGAGAGATCGGAGCCGGGGGCCACGATGTCCACCGTGATGCCGTTTTCCCAGAGCGCTTTGTAGAGGGAGTGCACCTGGTCCAGGTAGCGTACGTCCGAAGAAGGGTGCGACTCCTGGTCGTAGGCCCACCACGCTTCCCAGCTGAACACCATTGCAGCTTCGGCCTTCACCGTGGTGCCGGCCACCCCGGCGAGCCTTTCGAGGATGTGGCCGAGCTCTTTGACTTCCCGCCAGACCCGCGAGTCTGTTCCGGCGTGGGGGAGCATGGCCGAATGGAATTTCTCGCTGCCCTGGACGGAGGCCCGCCATTGGAAGAAGCAGAGTCCGTCCGCTCCGCGCGCCAGGTGGGTGAGCGAGTTGCGGAGCATTTGGCCGGGGGCCTTGGCGATGTTGCGGGGCTGCCAGTTCACAGCAGAGGTTGAATGTTCCATCAACAGCCAGGGCTGGCCCTGGGCAAGTCCGCGGGTGGCGTCTGCGGCGAAGGCGAGCTCCACCGTGGGGTCCTCGAGCCGGTGGTCGAGGTAATGGTCGTTGGCGATGATGTCCATGTGGGGCGCCCACGCCCAGTAGTCCTGGTTGCGGATGTGCGCGGCAACCATGAAGTTGGTGGAGACCGGGATGCTGCTGTTCTTCCTCAGCACGTCCGCCTCCGCCCGGTAGTAGCCAAGCAGTTCGTCGGAGCTGAAGCGGTGGAAGTCGAGCAGCTGGGTGGGGTTGTTGGTGGACACCGTGATTCGCGGGGGCAGGATTTGCTCCCAGGCCGAGTAGCGCTGGGACCAGAACGTGGTGCCCCAGGCGCTGTTGAGTGCCTCCAGGGTGCCGTAACGCGCGGCAAGCCAGGTGCGGAAAGCGGCGGCGGAGACATCGCAGTAGCAGAGGGCGTTGTGGCATCCCAGCTCGTTTGAAACATGCCACAGCCGCACTCCAGGGTGCGTGCCGTACCGTCGTGCTACTTCGTCCACCAGCCGAAGGGCATACTCCCGGTAGCGCGGGGAACTCGGGCACCATGCCTGACGGCCGCCCGGCCATGCCCGGACCCCTGCTGCGGACTCCGGGAGGATTTCCGGATGCAGGGTTGTCAGCCATGCAGGGGTGGATGAGGTCCCGGTGCCGAGGTTTGCCCCGATACCGTTGGCGTGCAGCAAATCCAACACCTGGTCAAGACGTTCAAAGGAGTAGGTCCCCGGGGAGGACTCCAGTTCGGCCCAGCCAAAAATGTTGACCGCGACGAGATTGACCCCCGCCTCTTTCATGAGCCGGACGTCTTCCTGCCAGACGGCGGGATCCCACTGCTCCGGGTTGTAGTCGCAGCCGTAAACGAGCTGTCCGTTCCCGGAAAGCTCGGCAACTGACGTTTTGGTGGGGCTCAACCCTGCTCCTTCGGCTTGCGGCAACGTGCAAGACGGGGAAGCCCCTACTCTTGGACGCTGTTGTCTCAACGATCTCTGTGAACGTTCCCAGAGACGCGTCGAGATGGTGATGCAGATCATCTGGGAACGTTCACAGAGTACGGTGGCGGTGAGGGCCGTGTCAATGCCTGCGGGAAGACGTACCCCGTCCAGACTCCGCTACAGTACAAATATGTCGCTGACACGCACCCGTGCCCGCCGCGCCACCATCAACGATGTCGCGGACGCTGCCGGGCTTTCCAGGGGGACCGTTTCACGCGTCATGAACGGGGAAAAATACGTCTCCGACGAGGCCAAACAAGCCGTGGAAGAAGCCATCGCCCGGGTGGGATACGTCCGTAACAACGCTGCCCGCAACCTGGTCACCCAGGAATCCCGGGCCATCGGGCTGATCATTCACGAACCCCACTCGCTGTTGTTCGAAGACCCCAATATTGGCTCCATCCTGCTGGGCGCCAACGAGGTGCTGTCGAAGGCTGACTACCAACTGGTTTCGCTGATCATTGATTCGGACCGCGACAGCCGCAGGGTGGCGGACTACCTCCGGGGCGGCCTGGTTGACGGCGCCGTCATCATCTCAGCGCGCGCCTCCGACCCCATCGCGGCAGCCATAGCGGACATTGGCTTGCCCGCGGCCTTTGTAGGCCACCCGGAAGGGACCCCCGCGCTGCCGTACGCCGCCATTGACAATGTTGAGGCCGCCCGCAGCATCACCAAGAGACTGCTGGAAACAGGGCGGGAACAGGTAGGCATGATCGCCAGTGCCCTGGATCGCGACTCGGGAAAGGACCGGCTTGCCGGCTTCCGGGCCGCGATGGGCGACCGCTTTGACCCGAACCTGGTGGTGGAGTACCCCTTGTACACCTACGCTGCCGGGCTGGAGGGAATGCAGGAACTGCTCCGGCGCGCTCCCCACCTGGACGGAGTTTTCGCGGCCTCGGATGCTGTGGCGGCCGGGGCCATGACGGCATTGCAGGAGGCCGGCCGTCGGGTCCCGGAGGATGTGGGAATTGTGGGTTTCGACGACAGCAGCTGGGCCCTTCGCTGCAGGCCCCAGCTATCCACCGTCCGCCAGCCGGCTGACCTTTTGGGGAGCACCGCCGCTGAACTCGTCCTGGCGCAGCTTCAGGGGCTTCCGGGTACGCCGCGGGTCCTCGAGACCACCATCATGTGGCGCGGGTCAGCCTGACCGCGCTTACACGTGCACTACGCGCAGCTTGGTCCGTTCGCCAAGGACGCGCTGGGCCTCGGCGCTGAGCCCGGCATCACTGATGACCTCATCCACGTCATCGAGTGCTGCGATGGAGCTGATGCCCAACATGCCCCACTTGGTGTGGTCGGCAAGGACCACGGTCTTCCGCGCGGCTGCCACGAACGCACGGTCCGTCTCGGCTTCGAGCAGGTTTGGAGTGGTGAACCCGGCGTCTGCATCCATTCCGTGGACGCCCAGGAACAGGACGTCCAGATGTAGTTGCTTGAGGGCTCCGGTGGCGATCGGGCCAACCAGGGCGTCCGACGGCGTGCGTTCGCCGCCTATCAGGATCACGGTGGACCCGCCGGGGTGGAAGAGATCGGCAATCCGCATCGAATTGGTCACCACGGTGATGCGCGGGCCGCCGGTTAATTCCCGGGCCAGCGCCCACGTGGTGGTGCCTGCGCTCAAGCCGACCGCCATGCCTTCCTGCACCAACCCCGCAGCGGCCACGGCAATGGCACGCTTCTCCGCCGTCAGCTGTGTGGATTTCAGCTCGAAACCGGGCTCATGGGCACTGGCATCCCCGGGAAGTTTCGCCCCGCCGTGGATGCGCTCCAGTTTCCCGCCCTCTTCAAGCTGCTCAATGTCCCGCCGCACCGTCATCAGCGACACACCCAGCTGCGCGGCCAGGTCCGAAACCCGCACCACCCGCTCCCGCTGGACAGCATCCACAATGGCCTGGTGGCGGGCAGCTGCAAGCATGTGAGCGGATTCCTTCATCGAGGGTTGCGGGGTTTGCTCCCAGCATACGGCGACGGCGCCACCCAGGCCGGGCGGCGCCGTCGTCAAACCATGCCTACTTCCGCAGGGACGCTGCGATCTGCTGCATGATGGTGGGGTCCGAGAGCGTGGTGGCGTCGCCCGGATCGCGGCCCTCGGCCACGTCCTTGAGGAGCCGGCGCATGATCTTGCCGGAACGGGTCTTGGGCAGTTCGGGCACCACCAGGATGTTCTTGGGCTTGGCGATGGGCCCGATTTCCTTGCCCACGTGGTTGCGCAGTTCCTGGACAGTGGCGTCACCGTTGTTCGCGGCGTCGCCGCGCAGGATGACGAACGCCACCACGGCCTGGCCGGTGGTTTCGTCCGTGGCACCCACGACGGCGGCCTCCGCCACGGCCGGATGGCTCACCAGGGCGGACTCGATCTCGGTGGTGGAGAGCCGGTGCCCCGAGACGTTCATGACGTCATCCACCCGGCCCAGCAGCCAAATGTCGCCGTCTTCGTCCCTCTTGGCACCGTCGCCTGCGAAGTACATGTTCTCGAACCGGGACCAGTAGGTGTCCTTGAAGCGCTCCGGATCTCCCCAGATACCGCGCAGCATGGACGGCCAGGGCTCCCGGATGACCAGGAAGCCACCGTGCCCGTTCGGGACGGACTGGCCCATTTCGTCGACGACGTCCACGGCGATCCCGGGCAGCGGGACCTGCGCCGAGCCGGGCTTGGTGGCCGTGACTCCGGGGAGCGGGGCGATCATCTGCGCGCCGGTCTCGGTCTGCCACCAGGTATCGACGACGGGTGCCTTGTCGCCGCCGATGACCTTGCGGTACCACATCCAGGCTTCGGGGTTGATGGGTTCACCGACTGAGCCCAGGACGCGGAGCGACGAGAGGTCGTACTTCGCCGGGATCTCCGAACCCCACTTCATGAAGGTCCGGATGGCGGTGGGCGCGGTGTAGAGGATGGAGACCTTGTACTTTTCCACGATCTCCCACCAGCGGCCCTGGTGCGGGGAGTCCGGGGTGCCTTCGTACATCACCTGGGTGGCGCCGTTGATGAGCGGCGCGTAGGCGACGTAGGAGTGTCCGGTGACCCAGCCGACGTCGGCCGTGCACCAGTAGACGTCCGTTTCGGGATGGAGGTCGAAGACCGCCTTGTGCGTGTAGGCCGTCTGGGTGAGGTAGCCGCCGGTGGTGTGCAGGATGCCTTTCGGCTTTCCGGTGGTGCCCGAGGTGTAGAGGATGTACAGCGGGTGTTCCGAATCGTGGCCCACGGCGGTGTGCTCGGCGGAAGCGGCTTCCACCGTGTCCGCCCACCAGTGGTCTCGGCCTTCCTGCCAGTCCACGTCCTGGCCGTTGCGCTTGACCACCACCACGTTCTGCACGGTGTGGCCGTCTCCATCTCCCTTGTGCGCCAGCGCGTCGTCGACGGCCGGCTTCAGGGGGCTTGGCTTGCCGCGGCGGTAGGTGCCGTCGGCGGTGACCACCAGCTTGGCCTCCGCATCATCGATGCGGGAACGCAGGGCTTCGGCGGAGAAGCCGCCGAACACCACGGAGTGGATGGCCCCGATCCGCGCACAGGCCAGCATGGTGATGACGGCTTCAGGGATCATGGGCAGGTACACCGCCACCCGGTCACCCTTGGCCACACCCAGGGACTCGAAGGCATTGGCCGCCTTTTTCACTTCTTCGGTCAGTTGCGCGTACGTGTAGGTGCGGGTGTCACCCGGCTCGCCCTCAAAGTAGATGGCAACGCGGTCCCCGTTGCCGGCCTCGACGTGCCGGTCCAGGGCGTTATAGGCGGCGTTGAGTTCACCGCCCACAAACCACTTGGCGAAGGGCGGATTGGACCAGTCCAGCGCCTGGGTGAAGTCCTTGCTCCAGGTCAGCAGTTCCCGGGCCTTCTTGGCCCAGAACGCCGGCCGGTCGGCATCCGCTTCCCCGTACTCGGCGGCGGTGACAACGGCGTCGGCCGCAAATTCCGGGGAAGGCGGGAAGGCCCGGGTCTCATGCAGCAGGTTCGCAAAGGCATCGCCCTGGTGGCCTTGCTGACCTGCCGGCTGGGCGGAAGCGGAGGGAACGGTGGCCGTGGAGCTGGGAGTGTCCTGGGACATGTGAACCTCATCATTCATCGATCTTTGCCGCGCGGGACACCCGCACCGCAGGGCCCTCCGTTTGGCACGGCATTGGGCTCCAGCCGGGCGGGCGTACCGCAAAGAGCTGTTCCGCAACCTAGCCTAATGCTTGCCGCGCATCCTCTGTGCTCCCCGTCACACGTGCGACCATGAGCGGCATTTTTTAAGCGGTGAATGGTGTCTTCATTACTCCTCCCAGGGCCACGGAGGCTTGCTCCAGCTAGTGATCAGCCAGGCTGTTGACTAGGCTGAGATGGAATTGTGACTTCATTTTGGACCGCTCCGGCCAGGTGCAAACAGTGCCTGGACGGGCGCGGTCCGCATGTCAAGACGGCACGGTTTTCGGGTCCGGACCGGGCCCGGTGCCGCCACGCTAAGGAGAGCAGAATGAACCAGCAGAGCTTCGGCCAGCGAACGGCCCCGGACACCGAGGCGGGGTCCGGAGGCTCAGGATCCGCCGCTGTGGGACCAGGGCACCCGACGGCCGCCGGCGACACCGCGAAGGGACAGGCTGCAGGGCGTAATGCTGCCTCCGGAAAGATCGACCCCAACGCCAACCATGCGGTCCTCGGTCCGTTCACTGTGCGGGACCTGGCCGTTTTCGCCGGTACGTTGATTCTGTTCGTCGCGTCCCTGCTTCCCCTTTTCGGTGCCCGGTACAACCTGTGGAACCTGAACAACCTGTTCTTCCTGGGACTGGGAATCATCCTGCCGCTGATCGCCAGTGCCTTGTTCGCCGCCCGCCGGCTGGCCCCTGCCACCCGGATCCGGGTGGGCTCGCTCTCAATCGACCAGTTCGCCTCAGTGGTGGCTTCCTTTGCCGTCGCCTTTTTCTTCCTGTCAGTGGCCTCCGGATACGGGACCACACTGCTGGTGGGCCTGATCGGCTCGCTGGTCCTGTTCGCTGCCACGGTGCTGGGCCGTTTCCTGCCCTATCTGTCCGGTGACTTCAAGGACCGGCCCGAGATGCCGGCGCATGTCGTGGCCCGCGAAGCCGCGGTCCCGGCCCGGAAGCCGCGGGCCCCTAAAGCGCCCAAACCGGAGAGCAGCGCCAACCAGTCAAAGGGCGGCTTCAAGGGCGCCGGCATCTTCGGGGGTGCCGGTGCCGGCTCCTCCGCCGTCCAGCCGGGATCTGCCGGCCACAGCCCTGAGCCAGTCCGTTCCGCGCAGCCGCCCGCTACCGCTGCTGTACCCGTTGCCCCTGCAGGGGCTTCGAACGCAGGCGTTTCGAACGCAGGGGCCGCAAGCCCGGCAGCTGCGACTGCAGGAACCGGCAGTGCGGCAGCCGCCACCCCAGGAGCCGCCACCGCAGGATCCGGCGACACCCAAGGATCCGCGGGTGCCGCAGCTGCCGGTGCCGGGACCGGTGCTGCCGGGCCGGCGGCGTCCGCGCCCGTGTCGACCGCGCCCGAAGCTTCCGACCGTACCCCCGCCGCCGTCGACGCCGGCCCGCCCACCCAGGCAGCCGACGTCGTCCGCCCTGCCTCTGCTCCCGTTGCGGAGGAGACCCAGTACGGGGATGTCCCCGCAGCTCACGCCCCCCAGGCGGCGTGGGAGCCGCCGGCTGCCACCGCCGTTCACCAGCAGGTCCGCGCCGACCAGCCCATCGGGGCAACGGTGGACCCGGCAAGCCGCCACGACGAGATGGACGGGCAGCCGATCCACGAGGCCTTTTGGTTTGCCGTTGCCCAGCACCGCACCGCCTTCGACCCCCGCACCGGTGCCCCCGCGTTCGTGATCGAACCCGGCGGATGGGTGCTGGCACTTGAGGACCGCGGCCACGAATTCCTGGTCCAGCACACCGATGGACGGCTGGGCGTGCTGCGCGACCTCAGCAACATCGAGCGCGGCTGACGCCGGTGGCCGGGGCCCGCACCAAGACCGGCCAGGCCGCAGGGATGCCCGTGGTCTCGTCCGAATCCGTCCTGGCGTTGAAGCGGAGGGCGCGGCGCATCCACAAGGCCCTGGCCGAGAAGTACCCGTACGCCCATGCGGAACTGGATTTCCGCAACCCGTTCGAACTGCTCGTGGCCACCGTCCTGTCCGCCCAGACCACCGACGTGACGGTCAACCAGGTCACCAAAGTGCTGTTCGCGCGGTGGCCCAATGCCCGGGCCCTGGCCGAGGCGGACCCCACGGAGCTCGAGGCCATCCTCAAGCCCACCGGGTTCTTCCGCGCCAAGTCGAAGAACGTCCTCGCCCTGTGCACCCGCCTCGTGGACGACTTTGATGGCGAGGTTCCGGGCCGGATGGAGGAACTGGTCACGTTGCCCGGCGTGGGCCGCAAAACAGCCAACGTGGTGCTCGCCAACGCTTTCGGCGTTCCGGGCATCTCCGTTGACACGCACTTCACCCGGCTGGCCAAGCGGTTCGGCTGGACGCAGTCAGAGGATCCCGTCCAGATTGAGCAGGACGTGGCGGAGCTGTTCGAGCGCAGGGACTGGACCATGCTGTCCCACCGGGTGATCTTCCATGGCCGCCGGGTCTGCCACGCCAGGAAACCCGCCTGCGGCGCCTGTCCGGTGGCCAACTGGTGCCCCAGCTACGGGCTGGGCGAGACCGACCCCGTCAAGGCGGCCAAGCTCCTAAAATACGAACTTGCCCCCGGCAGCGAGGCATTGCTGGAGCAGTACCTGGCAGAACAGCACCGGGCCGCAGAGATCCGGATGGCTTCCCAGAAGAGGACCCCGTGAGCGCACGCGAAGACCTCGCCGGGCTGGTCCGGCGGGCCAAATCCGGAACGGCCGGCCCTCCTGATCCGCGCTGGGCCGCCCTGACCGTCGATGCGGCACGCGCCCGCAGGGCCGCAGTGCTGATGCTCTTTGGCGTCCTTGACGACGTCCCGGCCGCGTCCGGCAAGCCACTTGCGCCGGCCGACCTCGACGTCCTGCTCCTGGAACGCGCCCACACCCTGGGCTCCCATCCGGGCCAGGTGGCCTTTCCCGGCGGCGGCATCGACAGGGACGAAACCCCGGTGGCGGCCGCGCTCCGGGAAGCCGAAGAGGAAACCGGACTGGATTCCAGCGGCGTGGAAGTGCTGGGCACGCTCCAGGAGCTGGGGTTGGCGCACAGCAACTTCCTGGTGACGCCGGTGCTCGGGTGGTGGCAGGCACCCTCACCGGTCCGGGTGGTGGACTATGGTGAATCCGCCCAAGTGTTCCGCGTCCCGGTGCGGGACCTGCTCGACCCGGACAACCGGGTGATGGCCACCGTCCATCGGGCAGGGCGGACCTTCGACAGCCCCGCGTTCACGGTGAACGGCGTGGTGGTGTGGGGCTTCACCGGCATTGTGCTCAGTGGCCTCTTCGACCAGCTCGGCTGGTCGGTTCCGTGGGACCGGAACCGGCTGCATCCGATCGGGGTCTAGGCTTCAGGCCTGCTGGCGCAAATCCACCACGATGCCGGTGGCCGCGTTCTCGCGCATGGCCTTGATGCCGTCACGGAGCATGGTCAGGGACTTGAAGGTTGGCGAAACCGCAACGGTGTTGCCCTCGGAGTCGGTGAGCCGCAGCCGGTATGACTCGTCGCCTGTGCGGTGTATTTCAAATCTTCCCGCCATGGACGGGGACCTCCCTGGTATGCGTCGTTGCATCAGCGTTTGGACCGGTCTGTTTCAGTCACCGCCTCCGACTGTAACCTCCGCCACCGTACCCGTCGAGCTACTGCCGGGTAGGTTACCTTGCATCTCAAGGGCAGTTATCCGGCGCCCGCCAGCACCGCTATTTGGCGAGGTTGTAGGAGTCGACAACGGCGAGGCTGACCGGGAACTCCACCGGGATCCGCCCGAACAACAGCTCCTTTGCCGCCAAGGCCGATTCCTCGATGGCGGCGATGCAGGCGTCAACCCCGTCCGCGGGCGCATGCACCATCACCTCATCGTGCAGGAAGAAGACCAACTCGGCCCGGACCGCGCCGCCGCTGCCTCCGGTGCCCGCTGTCCGCAGGGTGCGCAGCCGCCGTCGTAATTCCGCGAGCCAGCATGCCGCCCAGTCCGCCGCGGAGCCCTGGACCACGAAGTTCCGGGTGAAACGCCCCCGGGACCGGGCTATGGACTCTGCCCGCCGCTGCTCTTCGGCGGTGGTGGAACGCTGGCTCAGGAACCACCGCTCCGAGGGCGGCGGGCTGCTGCGGCCCAGCCGGGTGGTCACCGTACCGCCGGCTTCACCCGCCCGCGCCGCACGCTCCACAAAGTCGACGGCGCGCGGATAGGTACGCGCCAACTGCGGCATCAGTCTCCCTGCTTCGCCGGAGGTGGCGCCGTACATCGCGCCCAGCAACGCCATCTTCGCTTTGGCCCGGTCCCCGCCGAAACCCCTGGCGGCGATGCCCGCATACAGGTCCTGGTCCCGGGCGGCCTCAGCCATGGAGGAGTCCTGTGCGAGGGCCACCAGGACACGCGGTTCCAGCTGCGAGGCATCGGCCACGATCAGTTTGTGGCCCGGGTCTGCATGCACCGCTCCGCGGACCTGGCGCGGGATCTGCAGTGCGCCACCGCCCCGGGACGCCCAGCGCCCGGAAACCACTCCACCCACCACATACTCGGGGCGGAACCTGCCACCGTCCACCCAGGCGTCGAGCCATGACCAGCCGTTGGCGGTGTGGAGGCGGGAGAGCTTCTTGTATTCCAGCAGCGGCTCGATGACGGGATGGCTGGACTCCCTGAGCTCCCACTTCCGGGTGCTCTTCACCTCGATGCCGTTGCGGTGCAGGGCCCGCATCAGGTCCTGCGGCGAGTCCGGGTTTAGCCCTGGGGAGTTGAGCAGGGTGCGCAGTTCCGCAGCAAGGGCCTCGAGTTTTTGCGGACGCTGTCCGGCGGGAGGGCGGGGCCCCAGGTGGTCAACCAGGATTTGTTCGTGCAGGTCCTCCCGCCACGGAACGCCCGCGTGCTGCATCTCGGCAGCCACCATGGCGGCTGCCGACTCCGCCGCGAGCAGCAGCTGGAGGCGGTGCCGGCGGTTTTCCTCCATCTCCACGCCGGCCAGGGCGGCCTGCTGGGCGGCGTACTCGGCGCGGAGGTCCTCAAGGCCCCACCCCGGGGCCGGTCCGGCACCCAGATCGTCGAACAGTGCTCCCTGGTCTGCCGGGGGACGGGGCGGCAGCAGAGCCTTCGGCGGAAGCATGGGATCCTCCACCGGGACCCTGTCGGTATTCCTGGCGTAGTCGGTATGGGCGCTGAACTGCGAAAAGGCCAGGATGTTGCCGCAGAGAGTGACGTCGTAGCATCGCTCCACCTCCACACCGGAGGCGAGCAGCCCAGGGTACCAGTCCTGCGTCCGGTGCCAGATCCACCGGGGCGGCTGCCCTCCGGGGCGCCGGGCTTCCAGTTCACCGACGACGGCGGCAAGCTCGCCGGGTGCCACCAGCCGGGGCCCGGGGTTGGCCGGTTGGGGGTCGCCTGCCTGTGTCAGTTCCTGCAGTGCAGCACCGCGGGGGTGGGCGGCAAGCAGCAGGTACATGTTCCCATTGTGCCCTGTCGGGGGTGGTGGTCTGGTTGTGCACATGGGGCCTGGTTGTCCACCTGCGGCCTGTTTGTCCACATAGGGAAAGTGCCCCCTTATTTGTGTCTTGCTGCCGCAGCAGAGTGGCCCCATGAGCAGGCACCAGCTGAATGCACCGCACCCCGCGCCGGGGCAGGCCACGGATTCCTTCCGGCGGCCACCAGACCGGAGGTCACCCTCCCGTGCTGCGTTGCCGGACAACCCGGCGTCCGGCGGCGCCTGGCTGCCGGACGGTTTACCGGCTGGCGGTTCAGTGCCGGACAGTTCAGCGCCGGACGGTTCGGGCGGGGTGCTGCTGGTTACCTCCTCGGGGGTCCTGCGCGCCGAAGTGGAGCGCATCGTGGCAGCCGCCGGAGCCCAGCTGCGCGTCGTTCCGGATGCAGTGGAGGGCGGACGGTACTGGGACGCCGCATCGGCCGTCCTGGTGGGCAGCGATGTGCGGGAGCTGCCACCGCGGCGGCGCACCCCTGCCGTCATGGTGGGCCTCGACGGCGAAGGGGACAGCCTCTGGCACCTCGCAGCCGCCCTGGGCGCCGAACGCGTTGCCGTGCTGCCCGATGCCGCTGCCTGGCTGGCGGACCATCTGAGCCGGTCACGCTCGCCAGGCCCCGGCGGCCTGGTCCTTGGCATCACGGGCGGTTGCGGCGGGGCGGGTGCAACCACCGCCGCCATATGGATAGCCCAGGCGGCGGCAGGGCTGGGGGCACGCGTCCTGCTGGTTGACGGGGACCCTTGGGGTGGTGGCCTGGAGCTGGCGCTCGCTGCCGAGGACAACCCCGGACTGCGCTGGCCGGATCTCGCGGAGGCAAGGGGCAGCATTGATCCCCTGCAGCTCTCCGACTCCCTGCCCGTGGCCGGAGGTTTTTCCTTCCTGTCCTGGCCTGCTATCCGGGAGCAGCCGGTCCCTGTCCCTGCTGCCGCTGCAACGGGTGTGCTCGATGCTGCCCGCCGTGGTTTTGAGCTTGTCATTGTGGATGTGGGAAGGGGTGCGGAGCCCCTGCACACTGTGGCCTGGGACTGTGACCGGATCATGGTGGTGGTGCCGGCGCAGCTGAAAGCAGCGGTCGCGGCGGTGCGCCTGCTGCAGGAACTTCCGCCCGTGGAGGCTGCCTTGCTGGTGCGGGGCCGGCCAGGTGCTGCGCTGGACAGTTCCCTGATCGCTGACGCCGTAGGGCTGCCCGTGCAGGGCCGCATCCCCGAACTGCGGGCCGTCCCGGTGGCCATGGAAGCGGGCCGCCTGCTGGACTTTGGGAAGCGGCGGACCATCCGGCATTTCGGCGCCACGGTGCTCGATTGGCTTGGAGAGGACCTGCAAGCGGGGGATATCGCATGAGGCGGCCGTCCGGTACACCCGCTGCTCCGCCTCCAGCTCCGGATACGGCCAGCACAGCAGGGTCCGGGGGCTTGGGTGCACGGCGCAGTGCCCGGATCCTCGAAGCTGGCCAGGCCGTCCGCCGGGCGCGGGCCAGTGAGGCCGCCGGTACTGGCCGGACCGTTGATTCCGGGCTGCTGGAATCCGTCCGTGAGTCGATGATGGCCGAGGCTGGAGCGGTAACACCTTCCCGCGTCGCTGCAGCCGTACAGGCCACGGGCAAGCTGTTGGGCACCGCCGGGGCGCTTGCCGCGGTGGAACGGATCAGTGCCGAACTCAATGGACTGGGACCGCTGCAGGAGCTCACCAGGGATCCTGCCGTCACAGACATTTTCGTCAACGCCCCCGATTCCGTGTGGGTGGACCGTGGCCGGGGCATCGAGCGCGTACCCGTCGTGCTTGATGGCGAGGCCCAACTGCGCGCGCTGGCCTGCCGGCTGGTGGCCGCAGGCGGGCGGCGCCTGGACGACGGGTCACCCTGTGTCGATGTCAGGCTAGCCGGCGGCTACCGTGTCCATGCCGTGTTGCCGCCGGTTTCCACGTCCGGGACGCTGCTGAGCGTCCGGATCCGCAGGGAGAGGGTCTTCAGCATGGCGGAGCTGCGCACGGGCGGCATGTTCGACCATCGGGTGCAAACGGTGCTGGAGAGGATAGTGGACAGGAGGTTGAGTTTCCTGGTCAGCGGTGCCACGGGTTCCGGGAAGACAACGCTGCTGTCCACCCTGCTGGGCCTTTGTTCCGCGGAAGAGCGGCTGGTCCTGATCGAGGATGCAGCCGAACTCAACCCCGTCCACCCCCATGTGGTGGCCCTCGAATCACGCCACGGGAACCTTGAAGGTGGCGGCGCCGTGGACTTGGGGGAGCTGGTCCGCCAGGCGCTGCGCATGCGGCCGGACAGGCTGGTGGTGGGGGAGTGCCGGGGTGCTGAAGTCCGTGAGCTCCTGACCGCGATGAATACCGGGCACAGCGGCGGTGGTGGAACCATCCACGCGAACACGGCAGCCGCGGTCCCGGCCAGGCTCAATGCCCTCGGCGCGCTCGCCGGGCTCGGCCCGGAGGCCGTGCGGCTTCAGGCCGCCAGCGCCCTCGACGTTGTCATCCATGTCGGCAGGACCCCGAAGGGCCGGGAAGTCCTGTGCGTTGGACTCATCGCCGATGGTCCCGCAGGGTTGACCGTGGTGCCGGCCATTGAGGAGCAAGGTGTCCCGGGTCCGGCGTGGCCGGCGCTCGCGGCCCGGTTGGGGATGGATCCCGGGGCAACCCTGTGACGGTCATTTTCACCGTGCTTCTATGCAGCGCCATGCTGCTGCTCCTCAAACCGCCCCTGGACGCCGCTTCCCGGCTGCGCACGGCAACCGGCAAGAGGAAGAACGCGCCGGGTGTCAGGCGAGGCCTGGTACTGCCGTGGGGCAAGGCGGCCGGCAGGAGCGCGGCACTGACGCGGGGACCGGGCCTGACCCTGGTGGTGCAGCAACTTGCGGCACTGCTTCGGGGCGGACGGACTCCGGGGCGGTTGTGGGACGAGCTGTGGACGGTTTACGGGGATGGCGGAAACGGGCGGTTTCAAGAGCGTGCACCCGTGTCCGGGGCGATGCTGTCAGAGGGGTCAGCTGCAGTCCTGTCATCCGCGCGTGCCGCCGCCGCGACCGGAGCTCCCGTTTCGGAATCCATCCGGCGCGCGGTTTCCACAGCGTTCCAGCCCCGGGACAGGGAGGCCAGGACCTGGCTGGAGCTGGCCGCCTGCTTTGACATTGCGGAAGCCAGCGGGTGTCCGCTCGCCGACGTACTGACCCGGTTCGCGGCCCAGCTGGAAGCGGAGGATGACGCAGACGCGGCCCGGCAGACGGCTCTCGCAGGCCCCAAAGCCACCGTCCGGCTCCTCACCTGGCTTCCCTTGATGGGTCTTGGACTCGGTGCCGCCCTCGGCGTGGATCCCCTCGCTACCCTCTTGGGAACACCCCTGGGACTGGCCGCCTTGTTCGGCGGGGTGGTCCTCACTGTGACGGGAAGGGCATGGTCTGCCCGGCTGGTTTCGGCGGCGGCAGGGGCATGAGTGCCATGACCCAGGGTTTGGCTCCCGGCCTGACATTGTTCCTGCTGCTCGCGGCCAGCGCCTGGCTTGCCTGTTCCAGCCACGCCAGGCCGCGCCAACGGCTGCGCCACCTGCTGGCTCCCGCTGCAGGGGCACAACCGACGGCAGCCACCAAAGGGGCGTCAGCGAGTTCCGGCAGCGGGCTGAAGGATCCGGCGATGATGCTGGAACTGGTGGGGGCCATGCTGGATGCCGGCGCCGGCATTGGCCGGGCGCTTGACCTGGTGGCTGCTTCGGCTGCGCCACAGTACCGGGACTCCCTGCGGCCCGTGGTCTCGGCGCTGGCCATCGGCGCCGACTGGGAAACAGCATGGCGGAGCTCCGGTATACGGCTGCCCGAAGTCCTGGAGCTGCGGGACGCGCTGGGTTTCGCCGCACTCACAGGCGCGCCGTCATCAGCGATCCTGTACGCCCAGGCTGCAAGGCTCCGCCGGGAGCGGTTTCGGGCTGCGGAGAAGCGGGCCGCTTCGCTCGGCGTGAAGCTTGTGGTTCCACTGGGCCTGTGCTCACTCCCGGCCTTCATCTGCCTTGGCGTCGTCCCGGTGCTGTTGGCCCTGGTGCCATCCGGTTCCTAGCAATCCGGCGGCCAGCTTGTCCCGGCGCCCCGGCGCTCCCGGTTGTCAGCTTGGCCCGGCGTTTCCGGCTCCCGGTTGCCAGCTTGTCCCGGCGTTTCCGGCTCCCGGTTGCCAGCCCGTCGCGCTCTGCGGGCCGCGCCGTCCGTCCCCTCCTCCACAGCCCTGGAGCGGCGCAGCTTTTCCACTTAGCCCACACCCTCCCTTACCGGCAACAACTCCGCCGGGAAGAGTCAAGACAGCCGGAGAAACCACCGGCACCCATGGAAAGGAAACCAGATGTCCACCAACCACTACCGCCGCAATTACTCCGCCGGGATGTCCGCGCCCGCTGCTTCCAGGCAGATAGCAGCCGCTTCCAGGCAGATGGTCACCGCGCCCCGGCCGATGGCCATTGGCCCAGCCGGCAGCCGTGGCAACGCGGGCGGGACGCAGTACACATCCCCTGCCGTCGCCGCGAACACACCAGTCAACCGCGCATTCGTTCCGCAGACACCGGCCTCAGGTGCGTCCTTTCCATGGGCATCCTTCCCGCCGCCCGGCAACGTGGTGGAGCTGTATCCGGCTGCGGTCCGCACCCCCAGGACCCGGCGCAGCGTAGGTTTGCTGGGGTCGGAAGCCGGCATGGCAACGGCCGAATACGCCATTGCCACCCTGGCCGCGGTGGGTTTTGCCGGCCTGCTCGTGTTCATCCTCCGCAGCGACGAAGTGCGTGGTTTCCTGCTAAACCTCATCCGCACCGCCCTGGCGCTGCCGTGACGCGTCCGGCAGGACTGCTGACGTTCTGGAAACCTCTTGAATCGGTGACCGGCGGTGTGGCCTCCAGCTACGGTCACCCGGAACCGGCGGGCAAGACTGCGGATGCCCGTGGCACCGTAACGGCAGAGTTCGCCGTGGCATTGCCGGCCGTGCTGGCACTGCTGGCCATGTTGCTCGCCGGAGCCGCCGCCGGCATGACGCAGCTGCGTATTGAAGAGGGAGCCCGGGCTGGCGCCAGGGCCCTGGCCAGGGGCGATGACCCCGCAGCCGTGGAACGGACCGTCAGGATGCTCGCCGGCACGTCGGCGTCCGCGTCCGTTACCGTCGACGGCGGCTGGTTCAGGGTCACGGTCACTGACCGGGTGCCCGGACCCCTGGGCAGCTCCATCCCCTGGACTCTCACCGCCCGCGCCTCAACGCGCAGCGAGACTGCGGGATCCGGCGCCGGCAGCGGCGACGGATCGGGCGATGCCGGGGGCGTCAGGTGATGGGTGATCACGGGCGCTGGCACCCCACAATTGGGAGCGGCCATCCCGGTGCTGGGCCCGGGCGTGCTGCCGCGGGGCGCCGGCACCCCACAAGACGCTGGCACTCAACGATTGGGAGCGGCCGTTCGGGTGCTGGGTCCGGTCATGCTGCCGCCGGGCGCTGGCACGCCCGGGGAGGGCGGCGTAATCCTGGTCCCGGTCAGAGTCCACAAGGCGCCGCAGATGGCCGCGAACGCGGGTCGGGAACGGTCCTTGCCGCGGGGCTGGCGCTGGCGGTCATGACGGCCATGGCCGTCATGCTGCTGCTGGCCCAGTCAGCAGTGCTCGCGAGCAGGGCGGCGGCAGCAGCGGACCTGGCAGCTCTCGCCGCGGCGGATGCCCTCCGCGGCATCACCACGGGGGAGCCCTGCGCGGTGGCCGCTGAAGTGGCGGCGCGGCATGCGGCCACGGTCCTTAGCTGCTCAGCGGGCCCGGGACAGACGATTGAGGTGCGCACTGAGCTCGGTGAGCGCGCACTGCTGGGTGCCGCGACGGGACGCGCCCGGGCAGGTCCTCCACCGTAGGGCCAGGGCATCGGGGGAGAGGGGCCATCGAAGGGCACGGCTCCGCGCGGGGTATCAGCTCCTGGCTTCCAGATCCACCGGCGTGGCTTCCGTGGCGTCCTTGAGCAGCACGTCCAGGAGGGTTACGGCGGCGCCCTTGTCCAGCGGGTTGTTCTTATTCCCGCATTTGGGGGACTGCACGCAGGACGGGCACCCGGCATCGCATTCGCAGGCCTTGATGGCATCGCGGGTCGCTGCCAGCCAGACCATGGCTTTGTCGAATCCGCGTTCGGCAAAGCCGGCTCCGCCGGGGTGCCCGTCGTACACGAAAATGGTGGGCACCCCGGTATCGGCATGCAGGGCAGTGGAGACCCCGCCGATGTCCCACCGGTCGCTGGAAGCCACCAGCGGCAGAAGTCCTATCGCGGCGTGCTCCGCGGCATGCAGGGCGCCCGGGAACTGCGCTTCGATGAGGCCGGCCCCGGTCAACGAACGGTTGTCCACCACGAACCACACCGCCTTGGTGAAGAGCTCCCGCGCACCGAGTTCCAGCGGCTCCTCGCCCAGGACCTCATTGGAGATCAGGGCCTTGCGCTGGAAGGAGACAACCTGGGTGGTGACCTTCACGTCACCGAAGTGGACGGTAACGTCACCCCACTGCATGGTCCGCAGGGTATCCAGGACCTCGATCTGGGTTACGTCGCGTGCTGTCGTGTAGTAGTCGGGGTTGGCCCGGCGGACCATGACGCAGTGGTCGTCTTCATTCAGGTCCTCCACCACATAGGTGTCACCCTGGTGGACATATACGGCTCCGGTGTGTGCCTGGTAGTGCGTCTGCGGCGAGTCCATGGTCCCCAGGAGGGAACCTGTCTCCGCGTCGACGATGCTGACCGGGCCCCCACCGTCTGCCCGCAGGTTGACCATCGCCGCCGCGCTCTGCGAGTGGGTCCAGAACCAGCCCGCGGGCCGCCGCCGGAGGTAGCCCTGGGCAACCAGCCGGTCCAGGAGCATTTCGGCGGTGGGCCCAAAGAGGTCCAGCTCGGCCGGCCCCAGGGGAAGCTCAGCGGCTGCCGCACACAGGTGCGGTCCCAGAACGTAGGGGTTGGAAGGGTCGAAGACCGTCGCTTCCACCGACACGTCGAAGATGGC
The DNA here is from genome assembly GCF_035621795.1 of Pseudarthrobacter sp. LT1. Taxonomy (NCBI): domain Bacteria; kingdom Bacillati; phylum Actinomycetota; class Actinomycetes; order Micrococcales; family Micrococcaceae; genus Pseudarthrobacter; species Pseudarthrobacter sp. LT1. The sequence continues at coordinate 3,875,977 of NZ_CP141830.1, read as the reverse complement.
CTCGGGATGGTTTACCAGGAAAGTGTCCAGCGGGTCATCGCTGGCCACAAATGCCGCGATGGCATCCTGGCCCGCGCGGCCGGCCCTGCCGATCTGCTGGAACAACGATGCCCGCGTGCCGGGCCAGCCTGCCACCAGCACGGCATCCAGGCCCGAGATGTCGATCCCGAGTTCCAACGCCGACGTGCTGGAAACACCCAGCAGCTGGCCCGAACGCAGGGCTTTCTCCACCGCCCGGCGTTCCTCGGGCAGGTACCCCGAGCGGTAGGCGGCAACCCGCTGCGGGAGGCTGGGATCCACCTCATCGAGGAGCCGCTTGGTAATTGCGGAGATGGTCTCGGCGCCGCGGCGGGATTTGATGAAGGCGATGGTGCGGACCCGGGCGGATACCAGGTTGGCCAGCAGGTCGGAGGTTTCGGCCACAGCGGTCCGCCGCTCCTTCGCGCCGTTCTCGCCCCTGACCTCGGTCAGCGCCGGTTCCCACAGTGCCACGGTGGTGGCCCCGTGCGGCGAGCAGTCGCGGGACACCGCCTTGACGGGCGCCCCGATGAGGCGGGAGAACGAGACATCGGGCTCGGACGCGGTGGCGGAGGCAGCTATGAACACGGGCTCGGGGAACGCGGTTCCCGCACCGTAATAGGCGCAGATCCGGCGCAGCCGCCGCATCAAGTTGGCCACGTGTGATCCAAATACGCCCCGGTAGCTGTGCGCTTCGTCCACGATGACGTAGCGAAGCCGGCGGAAGAAACCGGCCCACCACGCGTGGTTGGGAAGGATGCCAAAGTGCAGCATATCGGGATTGGCCAGGATGAAGTTGGCATGGTCCCTGATCCACCGGCGGGCGGAGGGGTCGGTATCGCCGTCGTAGGTTTCCGCCCGCACCGTGGGCAGCTTCAGGGCGCGGATGGCGTTCAGCTGGTCCGCCGCCAACGCCTTGGTGGGGGAGAGGTAAAGGCTGACGGCGCCGTCGTCGTGAATCTTGCCCGGGTCCGCGAGCACGCGGAGCTCGGACCGGTGGATCGCATCCAGCGCCGGCAACTGGTACGCCAGGGACTTTCCGGACGCAGTGCCGGTGGCCACCACAACGTGCTGGCCCGAGTGCGCTGCATCGGCCGCGTCAACCTGGTGCCGGTACGGCTCGCGGATGCCCAGCATCCCGTACGCCGCCGCAATGTCCGGGTGAACCCATTCAGGCCAGGGCGCGTGGACTGCCTCCCGCGCCGGTATGGTGCGGACATGACGCAGCTGTTCCGGCTCCGGGCCGCGGCCCAGCAAAGGAATCAGGGAGTCATGGGGGTTCACCCCACCATTCTTCCACCCGTAACTGTGCCGCCCGCCCGAGGTTCGCCACGGGGAAAACAAACGGCAGGCCCAGCTGGGATTCGTTCAGCTCAGGGAGAGGTCCGCCCCGTCATGGGACGCCGAGAGCATCAGGACCCGGGCTACCGTGGTCCAGCCAAGATGGGAGTAGAGCTTCTGCCCGTCCAGGGAAGCCAGCAGCAAACCGGCGCGGACATCGTGCCCGAAGGCCTGGGCCGCCAGCGCACGCATGATGAAACTGCCCAGGCCCCTGCGCTGGAACGGTGGCTCGGTGATGATCTTGTCGAACACTGCGGTATCACCCACCACGAACACCCTGCCACTGGCCGCGAGGGCGTCTCCGGAGCGGACCTCCGCATAGTGCACGCCGTCCTGCTCGTATGTGGACAGGCTCAGCTCGTCGTCGGACAGCCAAGGGTCCTCTGCGTCCTGCGTCTCCATGTCCACAATCATCATCGTCTGCGAATCAGACGTGACGTTCAGCCCCTGACGGGCTGCCAGGGCGGCGTACCGTGAGGGGTCGTTGGTGAGAATGGTCAGTACCCGCGCCGGGGATTCCGCAGTCCTGGCCGCGAGGGCGGCGAACTCGTCATCGGTGGGTTCGGATGCGAAAACTTCCCACTCGCCGCTGGTGTCAGAGCGGAGAGCAGCGGGAAAACGGCCCTCCGTGGAGGTCCGGTAGCCGCGACATCCGGCCCAGCCGGCAACCCACACTTCGAGCAGGCCAGTGATGTCTTCAACCAGGGTTTCCGGGCTCATGGCAAGAACACTATTCCAGCCCGATCGCAAGCAACAGGGGGTGCGGAAGTGCTTATGCAATTGTGATACGCCCCGCCCTGGCCTGCCGTGCGGACCCGTGCCTGCCGCTCTGGACCGGGGCCGGGCTGCCGCATCCGCTGCCCTTAAAGCAGCCGGTACCCTTAAATACGTGGCTTTGAACAAGATTGTGCTCTTTTACGGCTTTACCCCCATTGCTGACCCGGACGCCGTCCGCCTCTGGCAGCGTGCCCTGTGCGAAAAGCTGGGACTGACCGGCCGCATCCTCATTTCCAAGGACGGGATCAATGCCACGGTGGGCGGGGAAATCGGCGCCGTCAAACAGTACGTTAAGACCACCCGCGAGTACTCCGGGTTCCGGGGAATTGACGTCAAGTGGTCCGACGGCGGCGCGGAGGACTTCCCGCGGCTCAGCGTGAAGGTCCGGGACGAGATTGTTTCCTTCGGCGCGCCCGGAGAACTCAAGGTTGACGCCGGTGGTGTGGTTGGCGGCGGGAAGCACCTCAAGCCGGAGGAGCTCCATGAGCTCGTGGAGGCCAGGAAGCAGGAGGGCGGGGACGTGGTTTTCTTCGACGGCCGGAACGCCTTCGAAGCGCAGATTGGCCGGTTCAAGGACGCGGTGGTGCCGGATGTCGCCACGACCCATGACTTCATCAAGGAGCTGGAGTCCGGCAAGTACGACTCTTTGAAGGACAAGCCGGTGGTGACCTACTGCACCGGAGGCATCCGCTGCGAGGTGCTCTCCAGCCTGATGGTGAACCGTGGCTTCAAGGAGGTGTACCAGCTCGACGGCGGGATCGTCCGGTACGGCGAAGCCTTCAAGGACCAGGGGCTCTGGGAGGGATCGCTGTACGTCTTTGACAAGCGCATGCACCTGGAGTTCAGCGAGGACGCCAAGACCATCGGCCAGTGCGCCCGCTGCTCGGCGCCCACCAGTAAATTCGAGAACTGCTCCAACCCGAGCTGCCGCACCCTCACGTTGTACTGCGCCGATTGCGCCGCCAGTCCGGAGACGCTCCGCTGCCCGGAAGGCTGCGCGGCGGCCTGAGCCCATCGCAAGGCAACCAGGCAGAGGAGAGTGATGCCCGCCCGTCATCCTGGTTTAGAGCCTGTGCACCCGGAACGCGTAGTTCGCCGCGGTCCTGGCCTCCACCCGGACCGTGAGGACGCTGTCCGTTGACATGTAGATGACGTTCTCGCGGTTGATGCCGCACCGGAGGGCCAGGTCCACCAGGGTGAGGGTCTCGGTGCGGACCGTGAAGGTCACCCGGCGCTGGCTGCGGCAGGCGATGGACAAGATATAGGTCCCGGTGTCCAGCACCGGCGACGAAACCAGCCGGTCCTCCCCGGCAGCCAGAAGCCCGGCGTCGGCCTGGACCACGGGGCCGGTGGTGCCCGGAAGGGCCCGGGACACCCAGTCACCCAGCTCAGCCTCGCTCACCGGATCCTGTTGCAGCGGATCGCGGGTAAATGCCGGCGCCGGCGCAACGGTCGCGGTGCCCTGCGCGCTGCCGGCCCTGCCGTCGTCGTACGTATATTCACAGCCAGCCAGTGCACCTGCCGCAAGCACCAGTCCAAGGGCGACGGCGGCTCCCGGCTTCGGTGCCAGGGGCGCCCGTGCTGTCCCTTTGGCAGGGGGCGCGGAGATTCCCCGCACGCTGGGCATAGTCAGACTCTAAGCCCGTGGCGGGCGGCGGGCCAGAGCCGGAAGAGGGCTTATTTCGCCGGCGCCAGCTGGTAGGCGTAGAGCAGCGGTGCGTCCACGCTGGAGCTGCTGATTTCGACCCGCCCGGTGGCGGGCAGCGTGATTTTGGTGGTTTCCTGCCGGCCGTTGCAGGCTGCTCCTGCTTCCGTAATGGCTTTGCCGTCCAGGGAAACGGCGAAGAAGGCCTTGCCGGTCCCTTCGCACACCGCCGTGAGCACATAGCTGCCGGCCGGCACCCTGGCGGCCTCCTGCACAATGCGGTCCCGGTTGAGGATCTTCCCCGAATCCTGGAGCACAACACCCGCCGGCTTCGAGGGCAGGGCGGTGGCCCGCCACTTGGGAACATCCGCGTTCTCCACTGAGTTCACAGGTGAACACCCCGCCACGGCCAGGCAGAGAGCCGCGGCCACTACCGTCCCCGGCAGCGAACGGCGGACCACAGCGGCTGCCGTGCGGGCGCGCGGAAGGAGGGGAAGGCGGGAAGGCATGTGACCACCGTACCCCGCAGCCACACCGGACTAAACTTGAGCGATGCCTGGATCCCCTTATGAGTTCACCGCCGGAAATACCCCCGACGCTCCCCGCAGCGATGTCCCCGCCCTGCTTTCAACCCTCGCCGCGGACCTGCGCGGGCTGGACTACACGCTTGACGGCGTGGCGCGGCTGCTGGGCCCGGCGGCCTCGGCCGCACTGAACCGGGACCAGATCATCCCCGCGCTGCTCGCCGTCGAGCATGCTGTGCGGGCCGACAGCGCCACGGCGCCGCTCGCCGCCGTCGTCCGCTTGTGGCTGCTCGCCGAGCCGCAGGAACGCCAAACCCTCGACGCCGCACTGCCCGGCACCGGCGCCGACGGACTCCTTGAACTGGGGCTGGTGCAGCCCGTTCCCGGCTCCGGGCTCCTTACGGCGAAGGCTGACCTGCGGCCGTACGGCTGGGACAAGAATGAGGATGGCAGCGGCGGCGCGGAGCTGTGGGTGGCCAGCGACCTCGCCGCCCACCAGCAGGCGGGCATGCTGCGGCACGACCACGTCCTGGGCATCGGGCAGGCATCCACCACCCTGGTGCAAACCACCATCCGCCGCCACACCGAGCGCGCGCTGGACCTGGGGACAGGGTGCGGCATCCAGGCCTTCCACCTGCTGCACCACTGCCAGCACGTGACCGCCACCGACATCTCCGAACGTGCGCTGGCCTACGCGCGGTTCAACATCCTGCTCAATGCGGAGGCGCTGTCCGTCGACCCGGACCGCCTCGAAGACCGGGTCAGCCTCCGTCTGGGGTCGCTCCTGGAGCCGGTGGCCGGGGAAGAGTTCGGCCTGGTGGTGTCCAACCCGCCGTTCGTCATCACCCCGCGCAGTCCCGGCGAGGACGCGGCGGACCAGTTCACCTACCGCGACGGCGGCCTCCCGGGCGACGGGATCGTGGCGTCCCTGGTGGCAGGCCTGCCCGGCGTTTTGGCCCCCGGCGGTTGGGCCCAGATGCTGGGCAACTGGGAGGTCGCCGCCGGCAGCAGCTGGGATGAGCGGCCAAAGTCCTGGGTGCGGCAGGGCACGGACGCCTGGTTCATTCAGCGTGAAGAGGTCAGCCCGGAACAATACGCCGAAACCTGGCTTCGTGACGCCTCGGAGTCCCGGGACCGGCAGCACTACCGGGAGGCGTATGCCCAGTACCTCGCCGATTTCGGGTCGCGGGATGTGGCCGGCATCGGCTTCGGCATGGTCTGGCTGCGCCGTCCCGCTGACGGCCGCGCTGCCGCCATCAGCCGCTTCGAGGAAATCACGTACCCCATCGAGCAGCCCATCGGCCCCCACCTGGGTGCCGCCGTCGAACGCGCCGATTGGCTTGCTGGGCATGACCTTGCGGCCACGCACCTGCTCGTGGCGGAGGACGTCACCGAGGAGCGCCACCAGCGCCCGGGCGCCGAACACCCCGGCGTGATCCTGCTCCGGCAGGGTGCCGGGCTGCGCCGTACCAATTTGATGAGCACGGAGCTGGCCGGCTTCGTGTCCGCGTGCGACGGCGACCTCACCGCCGGGCAGATCGCCGGGGCTTTGGAGGCCCTCCTCGGCGGCGGGGAGGGGTTCGACGCCGGGACTTTCCAGGGTGCGCTGCTCGCCGACGTGGCCAACCTGGTCCGTGACGGCTTCCTGGTCCCGGCCGGAAATCCCGCCGTCGAGTAAGCCCCCTCAAGCCCTCAACAGAGCCCCGTCTTTTCCACATGAATGCGCACGATTCCCCAAAATATGGTGAACTAGGCGAACATGGGCTCATCTGCCCCAGCAACCTTTTTCTGTAGGAGCACCGTGCCAAGCAAGGCCAAAACCGGCAAGAAACTCGTGATTGTGGAGTCTCCGGCCAAGAGCAAGACCATCGCCAAGTACCTCGGCGAGGGCTTCATCGTAGAGGCCTCCATTGGTCACATCCGGGACCTGCCGCAGCCGTCCGAACTCCCTGCCGAGCTGAAGAAAACCTCCGTCGGCAAGTTCGCCGTCGACATTGAACACGACTTCAAGCCCTACTACGTGGTGTCTCCGGACAAGAAGAAAAAGGTCACCGAGCTCAAAGCCGCGCTGAAGGACGCCGACGAACTCTATCTCGCAACCGATGGGGACCGCGAGGGCGAGGCCATCGCGTGGCACCTGCTGGAAGTACTCAAGCCCAAGGTCCCGGTGTACCGGATGACGTTCGGCGAAATCACCAAGGAAGCCATCCAGCGCGCCATGGGCAACCTGCGCGACGTGGACCAGGACCTGGTGGACGCCCAGGAAACCCGCCGCGTCCTGGACCGCCTCTACGGCTACGAAATCTCACCCGTGCTGTGGCGCAAGGTAGCCCGCGGCCTGTCCGCCGGACGCGTGCAGTCCGTGGTCACCCGCATGGTGGTGGACCGCGAACGCGAACGCATGGCCTTCAAGGCTGCCTCATACTGGGACCTGACCGGCCAGTTCGGCGCCGAATCGGGCTCGTTCAAGGCCAAGCTGGCCGCCGTTGACGGTGCCAAGGTAGCCACGGGCCGCGACTTCAACGACAACGGCGAGCTCACGTCCCGGAACGTTGCCCACCTCAACGAGGAACTGGCAACGTCCCTGGCGGCCGGCCTGCAGAACGCTGACTTCCGCGTCCGCTCGGTGGACACCAAGCCGTACACCCGCCGTCCCGCCGCGCCGTTCACCACCTCCACGCTGCAGCAGGAGGCCGGCCGCAAGCTGCGCTTCTCCTCCAAGAGCACCATGCAGATCGCCCAGCGGCTGTACGAAAACGGCTACATCACCTATATGCGTACGGACTCCTCCGCGTTGAGCGATGAGGCCATCACGGCAGCCCGCCGCCAGGCCTCCGAACTGTACGGCCCCGAATACATTCCGCAGTCGCCGCGCGTCTACTCCAACAAGGCCGCCAACGCCCAGGAAGCACACGAGGCCATCCGCCCCGCCGGTGACTCCTTCCGCACGCCTGCCCAGGTCGCCAAGCAGCTCTCCGGGGACGAGTTCCGCCTGTACGAGCTCATCTGGAAGCGCACGGTCGCCTCCCAGATGGGCGACGCCAAGGGGTCAACGGCCACTATCCGCCTGGGTGCGGAGTCCAGTGACGGGCGCGACGCCGAGTTCTCCGCCTCCGGCACCGTGATCACCTTCCCCGGCTTCCTTGCCGCCTACGAGGAAGGCAAGGACGAGACCCGCGGCGACGACGACTCCGACGAAGCACGCCGGCTGCCCAATGTGGCCAAGGATGACTCCCTGACGGCTGCGGACATCCAGGCTGTGGGCCACGAGACCTCCCCGCCGCCGCGCTACACGGAAGCCTCGCTGACCGCGGAGCTGGAGAAGAAGGGCATCGGCCGTCCGTCCACCTACGCCTCCACCATCTCCACCATCCAGGACCGCGGCTACGTCCGGAAGCAGGGCTCGGCCCTCGTGCCCAGCTGGATCGCCTTCTCCGTCATCCGGCTCCTGGAGCAGCATTTCTCCGACTACGTGGACTACGAGTTCACCGCCGACATGGAAGGCGACCTGGACAAGATCGCCAACGGCCAGGAAGCCGGTGCCTCGTGGCTGCGGCACTTCTACTTCGGCGAGGATTCCGATCCGGGCCTGCTGAGCATCGTCAACAACCTGGGCGAGATCGATGCCCGGGAAATCAACTCGATCCCGATCACCGACGAGATCACGCTCCGGGTGGGCAAGTTCGGCCCCTACCTGGAAAGCTCCGCCGCCGTGGTGGACCCGAAGACGGGCGAGATCGTGGAATCGGCGCGCGCCAACGTGCCCGAGGACCTGGCTCCCGATGAGCTGACCGCGGCCAAGGCCATCGAACTGATGGAGACGGCGGCCCCGGAGGAACGCGTGCTCGGCACCGATCCGCACACGGGACACACCGTGGTGGCCAAGAACGGCCGTTACGGCGCCTACGTCACCGAGATCATTCCTGAGATGACCGACGAGGAACTGGCCAACCAGCCGGTGGAGTACTACAAGAACGGCAAGCCCAAGCCGCCGAAGAAGCCCGTCAAGGCAAAGCCGCGCACGGGATCGCTCTTCAAGTCGATGACCGTTGAGTCCGTCACCCTGGACGAGGCACTCCAGCTCATGAGCCTGCCCCGGGCACTGGGGGAGGACGCCGAAGGCAACCTCATCACGGTGCAGAACGGCCGGTTCGGGCCCTACCTGAAGAAGGGGACTGACTCCCGCTCCATCGGTTCCGAAGAAGAAATCTTCACCATCACCCTGGAGCAGGCCCTGGAGATCTACTCGCAGCCCAAGCAGCGCGGCGCCCGTGCCGCGGTGCCCCCGCTGGCGGAGTTCGGACCGGACCCGGTATCCGAGAAGAACATCGTGGTGAAGGAGGGCCGGTTCGGGCCCTACATCACGGACGGCATCACCAACATCACGGTTCCCCGTGCCACCTCGCTGGAGGAACTCACCCGGGAACAGGCCGTGGAGTTGCTGGCGGAGAAGCGCGCCAAGGGCCCGGTCAAGCGGACCGCCACCCGCAAGGCGCCCGCCAAGAAGAAGGCAACGGCCAAGAAGTAGGCGTTGGCCGGCGCGTTTGCGCCGGCCACCGTATCGTGATCGGCTAGGGGAATGACTGAACAGCCCGCGCACACGGATCTCCAGCCGCTCAACGACCTCGAGGAGAAGCTCGCCACCGGCGGGCAGCCTGACGCCGACCCGGTGGACGTCATCCTGTCCTTCCTCAACAGCGAGGTCTACATCATCAGCTCGGACACGGTTGAGGGCATCGACTCCCAGGTGGAGCCCCTGGTCCTTGCCAACGCCGACGGCGACCCCGTCCTTGCCGTCTTTTCACACCCCAGCAGGGTGGACCAGCAGTACCTGGAAGCCGCGCCCAACGTGCTGGGCACGCAGGGCGCTGCCATCATCGCCAACATCGGCGATGAGCTGGGCATGGTGATCAACCCCAGTGCAGCCTACGGTTTCGAGATCAATCCCGAGGGCGTTGCCAACATCAGGCGCGACTTCAAGCGCGCCGACGAGCAATAATGTCCCCATGCGTCTAGGCGTCCTCGACATTGGTTCCAATACTGTCCATCTGCTCCTGGTGGATGCCCACCCGGGCGCGCAGCCGGTCCCGTTCGCGTCCCATAAGCGGCCGCTGTCCCTGGTGCAGTACCTTGAACCGGATGGCAGCATCAGCGACGAGGGCCAGCACGAGCTGACCGAGTTTGTTCTGGAAGCCTGGGAGTTCGCGGCGCGACACAAGGCCGAGGACCTGCTGGCGTTCTGTACCTCGGCCATCCGCGAGGCCACCAACGGCCCAGCCGTCCTGGCCCGGGTCAAGCACGAAACCACAGTGACCCTCCAGGAACTCACCGGCAGCGAAGAGGCGTCCATGACCTTCTTCGCTGTACGGCGCTGGCATGGATGGGGAGCGGGTCCCATCCTGAACCTGGACATCGGCGGTGGCTCCTTTGAAATGGCCTTCGGCCAGGATGAACTTCCGGAAGTAGCCACCTCGGTGCCCCTGGGCGCCAGCCGGCTCACCAGGGACTGGCTCGCCGAGGATCCGCCGTCAGCCAAAAGCGTCAAGGAACTGCGGCGGTACATCAGGGCCACGCTCAAACCTGCCGTCCGCTATTTCGACGGCCTGGGCCGGGCAAACGTGGTGGCCGGAACCTCCAAGACCTTCCGCTCCCTGGCCCGCATCGCCGGTGCTGCCCCCAGCGCGGAAGGGCCGTACGTCAAGAGGGAGCTGCACGCCTCGGACCTGGGCATTTGGACCCAGCGGATCTCGGCCATGAGTTCGGAGGACAGGCTGCACCTTCCCGGTGTCTCCGAGGCGCGCGCCCATCAGCTCCTTGCCGGCGCTTTGGTGGCCGAGGCAGCCCTGGAGATGTTCAAGTTCAAGAAGCTTCGCATATGCCCCTGGGCGCTCCGTGAAGGTCTCATCCTTCGGCGCCTGGACCAGCTGGTCTTTGCCGGGCCCCTGGAACCAGCGCCCCATGTTGCGGCCTCCAGGCCGGTGGACGCAGCGGTCTAGCAACAGGCGCCTTGCCTGCTTCGCAGCGGGTTCTTTAAATGCGGAAGCACCGGGGCCGGCAACAGGAAAATGGGGGAAAACCTGCTGCCGTGCCACCGGTGCCCTTGGCAGGCATCCCCATGCCTGCCGCATCACTCGCACCCTCAATGAGGTAATAACCACGTTAGGACCCGAAGTTGTGTGCTGCCTGCGCTGAAGATGGGAGTTGCCTGTGAATGCCTCCCAACTGCAATGATGGAGGCATGAGCAACCGAATCGCATTCCTTGGCTGTGGATCCATGAACGAAGCCATTCTTGGCGGCCTGCTGGAGGCCGGGAAGGACCCGGGGGATGTGGTGGCCACCGTCCGCCGCGCTGGGCGCGCCGCGGAACTGGCCGAGCGGTACCACGGGATCACCGCCATCGCCGGCGAGGAAGAGCCTGACAACAACAGGCAGGCCGCCAAGGGATCCGCCGTGGTCATCCTCGGCGTCAAGCCGGTGGGCATCGCGGACCTGGCAAGGGAAATCAGCCCGGCCCTTTCGCCCGACACCGTGGTGGTCAGTGTGGCTGCGGCCGTATCCATCGCCCAGCTGGAGGCTGCACTCCCCGCGGGGCAGCCGGTAATCCGGACCATGCCCAACACCCCCGCAAAGCTGGGCCGAGGCGTCGTCTCGGTCTCGCCCGGCACGCACTGCACCCCGAAGCAGCTCCAGATGGTCAAAGACATGCTGCAGGGCGCAGGAACTGTGGTTGAGGTCCCCGAGGAGAAGGTGGATGCGCTCTCGGCCATCAGCGGCTCCGGCCCCGCCTACGCGTTCTACCTTGCCGAGGCCATGGCATCGGCAGGGGAAGAGCTGGGCCTGGACCGGGAGCTGTCCCTGCTGCTGGCGCGCGAAACCGTGGCCGGCGCCGGCCTCATGCTGGCCGAGCCCGGGGCAGATCCCGCAGCCCTGCGCAAGGCCGTCACCAGCCCCAACGGCACCACCGAACGCGCCATTGCCACCTTTGACGAACAGGGCATCCCCGCCATCATCGCCGCCGGCGCCCGCGCGGCCGCTGACCGGGCAGCGGAGATCACCAGGCAGCTCGGCTGATCCGCGCCGCATTCTGCCCTCGCAGGGCCGGGCAGGGGCCTGCGAGGCGTCGCCCCGCGGGCGTGGCTCCGGCTACGGCCGGGCCGCGAACCTCTCCAGCAGGTCCACGTGGCCGGAGACTATGAGCATGTCCCGGGATGACACCTTGGTCTCGGGCCGGGCGTAGGTAAAGTCCTCACCCGGGGACTTCACGCCCACGATGGTCACGCCGTACTTGGAGCGGACCTTTGACTCGTCCAGGGTGAAGCCCACGGTTTCGCGCGGCGGGTACATCTTCACGATGGCAAAGTCGTCGTCGAACTCGATGAAGTCCAGCATGCGCCCGGAGACCAGGTGTGCGGCGCGGACACCGGCGTCGGCCTCGGGGTAGATGACGTGGTTCGCACCGATACGGGTCAGGATCTTGCCGTGCGACGGGGTGATGGCCTTGACCCAGAGGTGCTCGATGCCCAGGTCCACCAGGTTCACGGTGATCAGTACCGAGGACTCAATGGAGGTGCCCACGCCCACGACGGCGGAGCTGAACTCCTGGGCACCCAGCTGGCGGAGTGCGTCAATATTGGTGGCGTCGGCCTCCACGACGTGGGTCAGGAGGGGCGCCCATTTCTGCACCAGGTTCCGGTCCCGTTCAATGGCGAGTACTTCCCGGCCCTGCTTGACCAGCTGCTCGGCGGTGGATGATCCGAAGCGGCCCAGCCCGATCACCAGTACCGGAGCATTGTGGGCGGGGCGCCGGGGGGCATCTGTGGAACTAGCCAATGATCGGCCTCTCTTCGGGGTAGTGGTACAGCTGGCTGCGCTGGCGCAGGGCCAGTGCAGCGGCGAGGGTCACGGTGCCCACACGGCCGGCGAACATGAGGGCTGTCAGTACGTAGACGCCCTCGGGTGGCACCTCCGCGCTGAGGCCGGTGCTCAGGCCCACGGTGGCGAAGGCCGAAATCGTCTCAAACAGTACCCGGTCCAGTGATGCGCCGCTGAACTGCAGGAGCAGGAATGCGGAGACGGAAACAAGCGTGGCGCCGGCAACGATCACGGAGATGGCCACCCGCATGGTGCCCTGCGGGATGGTCCGGCCGTACACCTTCACGTCGGCGTCGCCGCGGGCTTCGGCAACGATGGCCAGGAACATCACGGCGATGGTGGTCACCTTGATGCCGCCCGCCGTCGACGCCGACCCACCACCTGCGAACATCAGCGCGTCAGTCAGCAGCTTGGTGGTGGATTCCATGTGATTCTGGTCCACCAGGTTGAATCCACCTGAACGCGTCATGACCGAGGCAAAAAGGGAATGGGTGATCTTGTCGCCGATGGCCATCGGCCCGATTGTCCGGGCGTTGTCCCACTCCATCAGGGCCCACAGGAACGTGCCCGCGGCGAGCAGGATGAGCGACACCTGGATAGTGAGCTTGGTGTGGAGGTTCCATTTCTTCCAGTTCAGGCCGTTCTGCTGCAGGACCATCACCACCGGGAACCCCAGGCTGCCCAGGAAGACCCCCACCATGAGTGGGATCAGAATCCACAGGTCCGTCTCGTAGGGCACGATGCCGTCCGAGTGCGGCGTGAAGCCAGCGTTGTTGAACGACGAAATGGAATAGAAGACGCCGTGCCAGACAGACTGCCAGAACGGTTCGCCCAGGGTGAGGAACCGCGGGACCAGGGCGAGCGCCAGGATGCCCTCGATGACCACGGAAGTGGTGATGACGATCCGCAGCAGCGTGCCCACTTCGCCCAGGCGGCCGGCGTTGTTCATGGACTCCGCAGCAATGATCTTGCCCCGGACACCCAGCCGCTTGCTCACCATGAGCGCCAGCAGCGACGCCAGCGTCAACGTGCCCAAACCGCCGATGAAGATGCCCACCAGGATCACCAACTGGCCAAAGAAGGACCAGTGGACCGCCGTCGAAACCACCGTGAGTCCCGTGACGCACACCGCGGAGACAGCCGTGAACAGGGCCTGGTGGACGGGGGTGGGTGTTCCGTTAGCCGACGATACGGGCAGGGACAGCAGGAAGGTGAATACCGTGCACACGGCGGCGAACGCGGTCAGCGCCAGCCGTGCGGGGGAGGTGTTGGCGATGTCGTCGATGAAGTCGCGCAGCCGCGTGAAGATCCAGAGGCCCTCCCGCTCCTGCGCCGGGGGGTGCCAGGGGGCCGGAGTCCGGGGCCTCGACTGGCTTTGCGTCATGTGTGGGTTTTCCTCGGTTGAAACGGCTTCCTTCAGTAGTAAACCACTAAAGCCCGCGTCATGGCCGGGCCGGCGGCAGCGTGGGCTCGGGTAGCCTGTGATTGATGACATACCTGCCCGGACTCAGCCAGCCCGCGCCGCCAACGATGGTGGCGTGGAGTCCTGACATGACAGCTTACAACTTTGGGCCGGGCCACCCCATGGCGCCGGAGCGTATGGACCTGACCGCGCGCCTGTCCCGCAGCCTGGGGCTCTTCGACCTGGACCACGTTGACCTGGCGGCCCCGGAGGTCGCGTCGGACGCGGAACTGGAGTCCGTCCACTCTGCTGATTATGTTGCGGCAGTCCGCCGGGTCAGTGCGGACCCTTCCCGGCCGGACGAGTCGCGCGGGCTGGGAACCGAGGATGATCCGGCCTTCGCGGGCATGCACGAGGCCGCGGCGCGCCTGGCCGGCGGCTCGCTGCTGGCGGCCCAGCGCGTGCTGGATGGTTCGGCCGTCCACGCGGTGAACTTCGGCGGCGGCATGCACCACGCCGTCCGGGAACGCGCCAGCGGATTCTGCATCTACAACGACGCCGCCCTTGCCGTGCAGAAACTGCTCGACGGCGGCGTGGGCAAGGTGGCCTATATCGACGTCGACGCGCACCACGGCGACGGCACGCAGAACATCTTCTGGGACGATCCCCGGGTCCTCACGCTCTCGCTGCACGAGACGGGGCTGACTCTCTTTCCCGGCACGGGCTTCGCCAACGAGGTGGGTGGCCCCGCGGCGGAGGGGACGGCCGTGAACGTCGCCCTGCCTGCGGGCACTTCCGACGCCGGCTGGCTGCGCGCCTTCTACGCCGTGGTGCCGCAACTGGTGGGTGCCTTCGAACCCGGGGTGATCGTGAGCCAGCACGGCTGTGACTCGCACCGCAGCGACCCCCTCACGCACCTCAACCTCAGCGTGGACGGACAGCGCGAGGCAGCGAACGCCGTCGGGCACCTTGCCGAAAGGTATTGCGGCGGCCGCTGGATCGCCACCGGCGGCGGAGGCTACAACGTGCTGGATGTGGTGCCACGGGCCTGGAGCCACTTGGTGGCCATCGCCGCGGGACGCCCGGTACCGCTGCGGACACCCGTGCCGGCGGACTGGCGGCAGTACGTAATGGAGAAGTTCGGCAGGGAGGCGCCCGCCCTCATGGGGGACGACGTGGAGCTCTGGTGGCGCTCCTGGGAAGTGGGCTTCGACCCCAATGACGCCGTGGACCGCACCGTCATGGCCACCCGCAAGGCAGTATTCCCGCTGCACGGGCTGGATCCCTGGTTCGACTAGTTAGCCGGAACTTCGCGCCGCCGAAATAGTTGATGCCTTTAGACGTATATGTCGCTAGGGTGGGAGGCATGGTGACAGACGACGTATTTGCCGTCATAGCGGAATCCACCCGGCGGGACATCCTGGTGGCCCTTCGGGCAGGAGACAAAGCCGTGGGGGAACTGGTGGAGGAACTGGCGGCGAGCCAGCCCACCATTTCCAAGCACCTGAAAGTCCTCCGTGAAGCGCAGCTGGTCAGCATGCGGGCGCAGGGCCAGAAGCGCTACTACGCCTTGAACCGGGGCCCGCTGGAAGGCATCGCCAGCTGGCTGGAAACGTTCGACGTCGGCACCGGCGGCAATGCCGCCGCCGCACCTGCCGGCGCGGATCAGTCAGCAGCGGCCCAGTCAGCAGCAGCTCAGTCAGCACCGGCCCAGGCAGCGACCGCCCCGGAGGTCCCCGCCCACCTGCAGGAGGGGGTTGCCGCTGCGGCCGCTTCGCTGCCGCCGGCCCCGAGGACGGTGCAACCGGCGGCGTCGCAGGAACCCCGGGAAGAGGTCCCGGCGCCCCTGCTGGTGCGGGAAGGCGCCGAGCTGAGCCCCGCCGTCGTGATTCCCGGCGGGACGGCCGCCCCGCTGAGCGACGATACCGTTCCGCAGCAGATCGGACGCACCGTTGGCCGGGCCGCCACCAAGGCGGCCGACCTGCTGGCGAGCCTCCCCAACCTGCCCAAGTTCGGACGCAAGAAGTAGGGTTCGGCCGGAAGAGGCAGGACCTATTTGGCCAGCAGCCGCACGTGGTCCGGGGTCAGCTCGGAAACCCTGCTGACTCCCAGCAGGGCCATGGTCCGGGCCATGTCCTTTTCCAGGATCTGCAGGGTCCGGTCCACGCCTGCGCGGCCTCCGGCCATCAGTCCGTAAAGGTAGGCGCGGCCGATCAGCGTGAAGTCGGCGCCCAGGGCCAGCGCCGCCACGATGTCCGCGCCGCTCATGATCCCGGTGTCCAGCATGATGGCGGCCTTGCTGTTGTCAGCGGCGAAGGCCTGCTTGACCTCGGGGAGCAGGTGGAACGGGATAGGGGCCCGGTCCAGCTGGCGGCCGCCGTGGTTGGACAGGACCACGCCGTCTGCGCCGTGGTCCACCACGCGGCGGGCGTCCTCCACGGTCTGGATGCCCTTGACCACCAGCTTGCCCTTCCAGGTTTCCCGCAGCCAATCCAGGTCCCCGAACGTCAGGGTGGGATCGAACATTGAGTTGATCAGATCCGCCACGGTGCCGGTGTAGCGGGAGAGCGAGGCGAACGTCAGCGGCTCATGGGTGAGGAAGTTGAACCACCAGGCCGGCCGGTAGGAGGCATCCAGGACGGTCTTGAGCGTCAGCGCCGGCGGGATGGTCATGCCGTTGCGGACGTCCCGGAGCCGGGCGCCGGCCACGGCGGTGTCAACCGTGACCATGAGGGTGTCGTTGCCTGCCCTGGCGGCGCGTTCGATCAGTTCCAGGGAGCGGTCCCGGTCCGTCCACAGGTACAGCTGGAACCAGTTGCGCCCGTTCGGGGCGGCGGCGGCCACGTCCTCGATGGAGGCGGTGCCCATGGTGGACAGCGTGTAGGGGATGCCGGCGGCTTCCGCGGCCTGGGAGCCGGCGTACTCGCCCTCGGACTGCATCATCCGGGTGAAGCCGGTGGGGGCGATGCCGACCGGCAGCCGCGACGGCTTGCCGAGGATCCCGGTGCTGAGGTCGATGCTGGAAACGTTCCGCAGGATGCCCGGACGGAACTCGATGTCCAGGAAAGCCTGGCGGGCGCGCCGGAGGGTGATTTCCTCTTCGGCGGCGCCGTCCGTGTAGTCGAAGGGCGCCTTCGGGGTGCGGCGTTTGGCGATGTCGCGGAGTTCCCAAATGGTGCTGGCCCGCTTGAGCCGGGCCTCCCTGCTGAACTCCGGTTTCTTGAACTGCATCAGCGGAGCAAGGTCAGAGTATTTGGGAATGCGGCGCTTCAATGCTGCGGGAAGGGCGGCCGACGACGGAGCCTTGGCAGGTGCCGGGGCTGCGGGGACGTCCGTGGCGTCCGGAGCCGGGGTAGCCTCCGGGTTGTTGGGCTGGATGGTGTGGGTCATGGCTCCTCCTATGGTCCAGCCACACTCTAGGTGATGTGGTCCAACCACATCAACTACTATTTTGCTATGCGCACCCACCAGCTGGTTCTGCACTGGATCGAGGATCGTCTGTCAGCCGGCGACCTGGCCGTAGGCGGTAGGCTCCCGGCGGAGCGCGCGCTGGCAGAACAGCTCCAGGTCTCCCGGACCTCCGTGCGCGAGGCCATCCGGATTCTTGAAGCCATGGGCGTGGTGCGGTCCGGCGTTGGCTCCGGCCCGGATGCCGGGACAGTGGTGATTTCGGATCCCACCGCCGCCCTCGGCTCAGCCCTTCGGCTGCACGTGGCCACCCAGCACCTGCCCGTGGCGGACATTGTGGAAACGCGGGTCCTGCTGGAGTCCTGGGCCGCTGCGAGGGCCCGCCGGGACGCGCCGCAGCTTGACGATGCGGCCACGCTCCTGGCGGCGATGGATGCTCCGGAAGGCCTGCCCGTGGGGGAATTCCTGGCCCTCGATGTCCAGTTCCATCTGGCCCTGGCCAACGCCGCAGGCAATGCAGTGGTCAGCGCCATGATGGGCTCGCTCCGCGAATCCATCCAGGGGTACGCCGCGGAACTGACGGGGAACCTGCCGGACTGGAAGGCAACTGCCTCGCGCCTGCATGCCGAGCACCACGCCATCCTGGCTGCGGTCAGGAACGGCGACGGCGGCCGGGCGGCGGAGCTGGTGGCAGGCCATATCAAAGGGTTCTACAAAGAAGCCGGGCTGGGCAGGGATAACCCCGCCCAGCCCGGCGCAGTGGGCTAGCGGACCTCGATTTCCAGTTCCTGGAAGTCGTCCTCCGCGTGACGGCCCACGAGGATCCGGAAGGTGCCGCGCTCAAACTGCCAGCCGCCGTCGTAATGCGCGAAGGAGCGGGCCGGAATCCGGACCTCGACGCTCTCGGTGCCGCCGGGCGCCAGGTGCGTGCCCGCGTAGCCCGCCAGCCAGCGGACGGGCCGTTCCACAGCGGATTCGGTCCGGTCCAGGTACACCTGCACTACTTCACGGCCGGACCGGCTGCCGGTGTTGCGGACCGGAACGTGGACGACGACGTCGGAGCCGGCCGGGACCGACTCCCGTGCATGCGGGGCGCCGAGCTCGAACGTGGTGTAGCCCAGGCCGTAGCCGAAGGGAAGAGCCGGTGCGGCACCCCCGGCAGCCTGTTGCCTGAGCCACGCACGGTAGCCGATGTGAATGCCCTCGGAGTACACCACCTTGCCGTCCACCGGGGTGGTGTCCAGGACCGGGACGTCAGCCAGGGCTGCAGGCCAGGTGGTGGGAAGGCGGCCGCCCGGTTCTTCTGCACCCAGCAGGATGTCGGCGATGGCACGGCCGAATTCCTGGCCGCCAAACCAGCCCAGCAGGACGGCGCCCACCTTGTCCAGCCAGGGCATGAGGACGGGTGAGCCGGAGTTCACCACCACCACGGTGCGCGGGTTCACCGCCGCCACCGCTTCCACCAGCTGGTTCTGCCGGCCCGGAAGGTCCAGGTCCTTGCGGTCAAAGCCCTCGGATTCGATGGCCGCGCTGGTTCCCACCACCACCACCGCCACATCGGCGGTCCGGGCGGCCTCGACTGCGGCGTCGATCTCTGCCTGCGGGTCATCCACCACCGTTTCCTCGCCCAGGAGGATGGCCGTGAAGGGGATGGCCTGGTCCGCGGGGAGGTCGTACACGGCCTCGACGCGGACCGTGTCCCCGGCGGCGGTGGTGATGGGGTGGACGGTCTTGGGCGGGTCGAACAGGGCCGCGCCGAGCACGTCGGTGTCGTCCTCAAGCCCGCCATTGAACACCTCGTCACCATTCAGGGACAGCCGGACCCGGCCCACGGTGCCGATGCCCAGGTGGTGGATGCCGGCCGACGGCGCGGTCCACTCCGTTTCCATCCGGATGGCCGCTGCGCCCTCGGGGATGCCGATGCCAAACCAGATCAGGTGCGACGCCAGCCGGTCCTCCCCCGAGATGACGGACCCGTCGCCGGCCAGGAAGGTCACCCGCAGGCCGGGCACACCGGACACCGGATTATGCAGCGAGGTGCGGGGGAAAGCCTGCAGGCCCTCCGCCACCTTGGCGCCGCGCGCATAACTGACGCGGACACCTTCCGGAAGCGCCGCACGCAGGCCCTCAAGCGGTGAGATGTTCTGCTTGGGCATGACGGTGGCGCTGCCGCCGCCCTGGGTGCGGGCCTCCTCCGCGTTGTGGCCACTGATGGCGACGCTTGCCAGTGCCTGCGGATCCAGCGGCAGCAGGCCGTCCCTGTTGCGCACCAGGACAGCACCACGCACTGCCACTTCGCGGGCGACGGCGGCGGCATTCAAGGGTGCCGGCTGTTCCGTGGCGGCGGGGGAGACTCCGTCAAGCGACCCGACGCGGGCGGCGAGCCGCAGGATGCGGACCACCTTTTCAAGGATGGCGGACCTGCTCACGCGGCCGTCATTCACGGCCGCCAGCAGCTTGGGGCCCCAGTGGCCTGCCGGTCCCGGCATCTCCAGGTCCTGGTTGGCGTTGGCGGCTTCCACCGAGCGGACGCCGGTCCAGTCGGAGACGACGACGCCGTCAAAGCCCCATTCGGTGGACAGCGGCGTCTTCAGGAGCTCGTTTTCGCTGGCCGTGGTGCCATTAATGGAGTTGTAGGAGCTCATCACCAGCCAGGCGCGCGCCTCGGTGATGGCGTCCTCGAAGGCTGCAAGGTAGAGCTCGCGCAGGGGGCGCTCGTCCACCACAGAATTGGACGTGAAACGCTCGGTTTCAGCCTCATTGGCAATGTAGTGCTTGGGTGTTGCCCCTACGCCCATGGACTGGACGCCGGCAACGTACCCGGCCGCCATCGTGGCGGTCAGGCGCGGGTCCTCGCTCATGCATTCAAAGTGCCGGCCGCCCAACGGCGAACGGTGCAGGTTAATGGTGGGGCCCAGGACTGCGTGGACGCCCTTGCGGCGGGCCTCCTGGCCCAGGACCTGGCCATAGCGGCGCGCTGTTTCCACGCTCCAGGTTGCGGACAGTGCGGACGACGACGGCAGGGAAACAGAGTCGTGGCGCTCGTCGAAGTCCTCACCCCGGACGCCGGAGGGGCCGTCGGACATGACAACACGGGACAGGCCGATGGAGGGCAGGGCGTGTGTTGCCCAGACATCAGCGCCGGTCAGCAGCTGGATCTGTTCTTCGAGGGAGAGGCTTTCGGCCAGTTCAAGGATGCGTGCTTCTGCATCCGGCGAATCGGCGGCGGGAGCCGTGACGGCGGGGGAGAGTGTGGGATTCATTTACTTGACTCCTTTGATGCGGGTGACGAGGACGGCGCCGATGATGCCGACGACGGCTCCGCCGATGAAGAGGGCGGGGTAGCCGCCAAGGGTGATGACGGGGAAGGCGATGGCGGGTACCAGGGACTGGGGCAGGGCCTGGGCGATGTTGAAGACGCCGAAGGTCTTGGCGTTCTCGCTTTGGCTCCCGGGCAGGAGGTCCGCGATGAGGGCCACATCGACCGCTCCGAAGCAGCCAAGGCCCAGGCCGGCCAGGGCCTGTCCCACCAGGACCTGGTCCGTGGTGCTGCTGGTGGCGATGACAATCAGGCCGGCCATCATGATGATGGCGGAGGCGATGACCATGGCCTTGCGCTTGCCGATCCGGTCGCTGATCCAACCGCCGGCGAGGCTGGTGACCACGGTGCCCGCGGAACTGACCAGGGTCGCCTGGAAAACGAGCCCTGGAACTGCGGTTTCTGCAACGTGGAGGTGGTCGGCGAAAAAGTACGGCAGGTACAGCAGCCCGGCGCAGTAGCCGACGTACACCAGGAACTTGGTGAACCAGGCCCAACCGAGGCCGGGGTAGGTGCGCGGGTTGAAGTAGAAGGAACCGGCAATTTCCTTCAGGTTGAGCGGGGCGGGCTTCTCCGTCAGCACGCGGTCCTTGAAGGTGAAGGCGAAGGCGAGGGTCACGGCGGTCCCTACCACGCCGGGGACTACCGCCATCTGGAAGGCGTTGTCGAACAGTTGGGCGAAGTACGCGGCGGCGACCAGGCCCACCGGCAGGGTCATCCCGATCAGTCCTGAGAGGCGGCCGCGCTCGGCGGGTGCCGTCTGGTCCGGAAGGGTGGCCACCAGGGCCGCCAGCGCTGCGTTGAAGCTGAGCTGCGCGATGACCCAGGCAACCATGACGCCGGTGACGTTGGTGGCGGACCCCAGCAGGACCAGGGATGCCAGGCCGATCAGGGAGCCGCCCACGATCCATGGCTTGCGCATGCCGAAGCGGGACGTTGTGCGGTCACTCAACCGGCCGAAGAAGGGGTTGGCCAGGAGCGCAATGAGGGCTCCGACGCCGGCCACCAGGCTGAGCGCACCTGCACGCGTTTCCGGCGTGGTGATTTCTGAAACTTTGATGGCCAGCACCACCAGGGCCGGGGCCAGGACGGCCATCCAAAGCCCGGCGCTGGCGATCGGCATGCCGATGACGTAGGCGCGGGGTGTGCGGGTCGGCGCTCCAGCAGGAGCGGTTGTAACGGTGCTGGATGAGGTTCCGCCGGCAGGCAGTCCTGCGGAATCCTCGGTGATGGTCTTGATGGCCACGGTGCCTCCTGACAAAAAGCGACCCTCCGTTGGGCCGTGGGAATGATCGTAGCGATAAAAACCGAGTCTGACTAGATTTTCTGGAAAGTTGGTGAAATACACTGGCCTGATGCCTTCATCAAAGCCGCGCGGCCAGTACGCCAAGGGAGCGGAACGCCGCGAACAGATCATCCAGACGGCCACGGACGTTTTTGCTACTGAAGGTTTTGAAGGAACCGCCCTGAAGCGCGTGGCAGAGCTGGTGGGGGTCAGGGAAGCGACCCTCTTCCACTATTTCCGCGGCAAGCAGGAACTGCTGACGGCGGTCCTGGCCGAGCGGGACCGCCGTAGCCTCGCGGCAATGGATGCCGAGGAGGCGGGGCTGGCGCTGATGGTGCGCTCCGCGGAGCGGAACCGCCGTGAGCCCGGGCTTACCACCCTGTATGCCGTGGCATCAGCCACCGCCAATGACCCCGGGCACGATTCGCATGCCTACTTCAAGGAGCGCTACGCCGAGGTGGTTGACGTGCTGGCGGCAGACATTGAACGCCGCCAGTCTGCCGGGCAGGCGCGCTCGGACCTGCCCGCCGGCGACCTGGCCAAGCTGGTGGTGGCAGTCTCCGACGGCCTGCAGCTGCAGTGGCTCTACGACAAGAATGTGGATGTGGCCGACGGGCTGCGCGAGTTCATCGATGTGCTCCTGAAGCCGCCGCCTGCCTAGGTATCAGCCGTGGACCGTGCTGCGCGGCGCCTTTGCCAGGCCCGTGCTGGCCCGGACTTCCAGGCGCGGCTGGTAGCGGCCGCCGGGGGTGTCGTTCCCTTCCTTGCGGATCAGCGCCCGGAGCTGGTGCCATGCCTGCTCGCCCAGCTCGGTGATGGGGACGGCGCCGGTGGTCAGTGCCGGCGTCGTATATCTGGCAAAGGGGATGTCATCGAAGCCCGTCACCGAAATATCGCCGGGGACGTCCAGGCCCCGCTCATGGAGGCCGCTCATCAGGCCCATGGCCACCAGGTCATTAAACGCCAGGATTCCGGTGGCCCCGCTGGCCAGCACGGCATCCACGGCCCCATGCCCGGTGTCGAAGTCCGATCCGCCCTCCAGCATGGTGACGTCCACTTCGGGATGGGCTGCCTTGAATTTCTCCAGGCCTTTGAGCCGCATCTCATTGGAGGCGCTGCGGGGCGGCCCGGCCAGGAAGGCCAGACGGGTGTGGCCGAGTTCCACCAGGTGTTCGGCGATGTCCTGGACGCCCTGGCCGTAGTCCACCACCAGGCTGGGGACGTCCGGTGCCGTGGTGGTGCGGTTGATCAGCACCAGCGGGTGGAGCGAGGGTGCAATCTCTTCGAGTTCCGCGTCAGTCATGCGCGGGGCGCAGAGGACCAGTCCGTCGCAGCGCCGCCGCGCTTCACCCGCCAGGATGGATTCCTCGCTGGACACTTCGAATGAGTCCGCAATGAGGACCCGGTAGCCGTCCTGCGCCGCGGCCCGGCTCAGGCCGCGGAGGATCGCCTGGAAGGTGGGGTTGGCCAGGTCGGGGACCACGATGCCGATGGTGTCCGTCTTGCCCAGTGCCAGGCTGCGGCCCACCGGGTTGGGCTGGTACTTCAGCTCTGCGGCTGCCGCCCGGACCCTGGCCGCGATGTCCGGGTCCACGGTGAAGTTGCCGTTCATGACACGCGAAACGGTGGCATGGGAAACCCCCGCCTTGACGGCGACATCCGCGATGCCGATCCGGCCGCTTGCCGATTTCCTGGCCATAGGGAACCCTTCATTTGCGCCGTCGGCCGGCGCCCCCGGGAACGCTTGGCGTCCGATGGGCCCGGCCTTCATGGCAGGTGCTTTGAAAGACAGCATATACGGGAGTGGGAAACCGATTTCTATCCTTTTCCCGACCGTTTTCCCGGCGGAGGCGCCGGAGCCGCAGGCGGCAGGCCTGGAAACCGCTTTCTTCCTTTTTTGGGACTGGTTGACGGATCTGCCGACAGGTTGATAAAACTCTAATGGAGCAATGAGAAAACGCTTTCTCAGCCCTCCGCCACGGTGCAGCACAGTACCGCCGCCGGAACACCGCCGCCCCACCGCGGGACATGAGCTTTTTCGAAAGGGACCCCAATGGTCAACACAGCCGAGACCACGCCGGCCGCCGCTGCTTCAGAGGCCGGCAGTGCCGCCGGCGCTGAGACCGCTACCGCTGCAGGCACCGCCCCCCGGAAAGGCGGGAAAGCCCGGATTGCCCTGATCGGCACCGGCGGCCGTTCCGAGATGTACATCCGTGCCATCTACGGCAAGCACGCTGACACCGCTGAGCTGGTGGCCTTCTCGGACGTGAACCCGGGACGCGTGGAGTTCTACCAGAAGCTCATCCAGGAACTGGGCGCCCCCGGGCCAGTGGCGTCGTTCGATCCCGCCCAGCTCACCGGTTTCGTCCAGGCGAACAACATCGACCGCATCATCGTCACCACGCCGGACTACACGCACGCCGACTACATCGTGGAGGGGCTCCGGGCCGGCGCGGACGTCGTCGTCGAAAAGCCCCTGACCATCGACGCCGAAAGCTGCCGCCGCATCGTCCAGGCCGTCCACGAGACCGGCCGCAACGTGGTGGTCACCTTCAACTACCGCTACTCGCCACGCAACAGCGCGCTCAAGGAAATCATCCAGAGCGGCGTGATCGGCAAGGTCACCTCCATCGACTTCAGCTGGGTCCTGGACACCGTGCACGGCGCGGACTACTTCCGCCGCTGGCACCGCGAAAAGAAGAACTCCGGCGGCCTCCTCATCCACAAGGCGTCCCACCACTTCGACCTGGTCAACTGGTGGATCGACGACGTGCCCGAGCGGGTCTTCGCCTCCGGCGGCCTTAAGTTTTACGGCGACAAGAACGCCGCCGAGCGCGGCCTTGGCCCACGCCCGGAACGTGGAACGCCCGACGCCGATGCCCCCGCCGGCGCCAAGGACCCCTTCGCGCTTGACCTGAGGGAGGACGAGCGGCTCAAGGCCCTGTTCCTGGATAACGAACACTACGACGGCTACCGCCGCGACCAGGATGTCTTCACCGGCGGCATCACCATCGAGGACAACCTGGCCCTGGTGGTGGAATACCAGGGCGGACCGCGCCTGAGCTACTCACTGAATGCCCACAGCCCGTGGGAAGGCTACCGGGTGGCGGTCAACGGCACCGAAGGCCGCGCAGAACTTGAAGTGGTGGAACGTGCCGCCGTCCTGCACAGCACGGACAAGAAAACCGTGGTGGACCCGTCCGCAACCCCGGTTGAGGAAGAGGACGCCGTCCGCCGCAACGGCGAGCGCCTGGTGGTCCAGCGCCACTGGGAGGCCGCTTACGAGGTCCCGATCATCAACGGTGAGGGCGGCCATGGCGGCGGTGACGAGCTGCTCCTGTCGGATCTCTTCAACGGACCGGGCGAGGACCCCCTGGGCCGTCCGTCCGGCTACCTGGACGGGCTGCGTTCGGTGTCGGTGGGGATCGCCGGCAACCGCTCGCTTGAAACGTCCCTGCCCGTCCCGGTCGAGGACCTGGACCTCGGCGTCGACCTCCGCCGCGGCAAGTAAGGGAAAGACCATGAGGATTTTAGTCACCGGCGGTTCCGGCCGCCTGGGCCGCAGCGTGGTGGCCGGGCTGGCCGCCGGCCATCACGTCATCTCAGTGGACCGCGAGGCCGTGCCCGCGGAATTGCTGCCGTCCGGCGTCGTGCAGGAAACCGCCGACCTGCTTGCCCCGGGTGAGGCGTTGCGGCTGATAGGGGCCTCAACGCCCGACGCCGTCATCCACCTTGCGGCGATCGCCGTACCGTTCAGTGCGCCCGAGGACGTCATCTTCGCCACCAACACCCGGCTCGCCTTCGCCGTCATCAGTGCGGCGACGGAGCTGGGCGTCCCCAAGGTGGTTACCGCCAGCAGCCCCACCGTCCTTGGTTACGGCTGCCCGGCCGGTTGGCTGCCGCCGTCACTCCCGCTGGACGAGCGCACGCCGCCAAAGCCCTGGAACGCCTACGCGCTGTCCAAGCACATTGCCGAACAAACCGTGCAGATGTTCGCCGCCGCCCAGGGGGAGAAGATCCGCTATGCAGCGTTCCGGCCCTGCTTTGTGATCTCGCCGGAAGAATGGGAAGGGGCCCCGACGCAGCAGGGGCACACCCTGGCCGAACGCCTCGCCGACCCCGCCCTCTCCGCGCCGGCCCTGTTCAACTATGTGGATGCGCGGGACGTGGCGGACTTCCTGGACGTGCTGCTGCAGAAGATGGAAGACATTCCCAACGGGGAAACCTTCTTCGTGGGGGCAGCCGACGCGCTCGCAACGGCGCCGCTCGCGGAGCTGATGCCCACCTTCCTCCCGGGAAGTGAGGCGTTGAGCTCCGGCCTGACCGGCACCAGCCCCGCTTTTTCCATAGCCAAGGCCCAGGAACTGCTGGGCTGGCAACCCAGGCGCAGCTGGCGCACCGAACTGAAGTCCACCCTCAACGACGAGGCCACTGCCCTGGTTACCGCCGGCGGCGGAGGCAAGGAGACACCATGAAATTCGACGGCGTACTGTTCTTCCCTGTCACCCCGTTCACGGCCGAAGGCGCCGTTGACGTGGAACTGCTCAAGGAACACATCGGCTCCCGGCTGCCCTTCGGCCCCGGCGGCGTGTTCCCCGCCTGCGGAACTGGCGAATTCCATGCCCTCAGCATCGAAGAGCTCCGCACCGTGGTGGCGGCCGCCGTGGAGGTTGTCGCCGGAAAAGTTCCCGTAGTGGCCGGTGCCGGCGGACCCTTGGGCCACGCGCTCGCCGCTGCCCGCGCCGCCGAGGAGGCCGGCGCGGACGCCCTCCTGGTACTCCCGCCGTACCTGGTGACCGGACCCACTGACGGGCTGGTGGCCTACATCGAGGCCGTGGCCAATGCCAGCAGCCTCCCGGTCATCG
This sequence comes from Pseudarthrobacter sp. LT1, assembly GCF_035621795.1. Taxonomy (NCBI): domain Bacteria; kingdom Bacillati; phylum Actinomycetota; class Actinomycetes; order Micrococcales; family Micrococcaceae; genus Pseudarthrobacter; species Pseudarthrobacter sp. LT1. The sequence continues at coordinate 3,849,520 of NZ_CP141830.1, read as the reverse complement.
TCTACCACCGCGGCAACGCCAAATTCACGGCCGCATCCATGGCCAAGCTCGCTGCCAATCCGAAGGTCATCGGCTTCAAGGACGGCCTGGGCGATGTGGGTCTGGCCCAGGAGATCGTCTCCGCGGTAAGGGCCTCCGGTCGGGAAGACTTCGCGTTCTTCAACGGCCTGCTCACCGCCGAGCTGACGCAGGGCGCCTACCAGGGACTGGGCATCCCGCTCTACTCCTCGGCAGCGTTCGCCATGGCCCCGGAAATCGCCAAGGCCTACTACGACGCCTACGTATCCGGGGACGAGGACCGCCGCAACGCCCTGCTCGAGGGCTTTTACGCACCCCTCGTACGCCTCCGCGACCAGACCCCCGGGTTCGGCGTTTCCCTGATCAAGGCCGGCCTGCGCCTGGCCGGACTGCCGGTTGGATCCGTCCGGCCGCCGCTGGTGGATCCCAGCGAGGAGCAACTGGTTGAACTGAAAGCTATCCTCGCCAGGGGCCACGAGCTGGCCGGCCGCTGATGAGCGCCCCGGCGGCGGAAACCGTCCGCACCGTTCCCCGCATCACCGGGCTGACCACCCGGCTCCTCACCGTTCCGCTGCGCCGCAGCTGGGGCGTCGAGGCGCCGGAAAACCACGTGATCGCCACCGAGCTTTACACGGACGACGGCGGCACGGGCTTTGGCTTCTCCTGGACACCTACCATCGGCCCCCAGGCGGTCAAGGCGCTGCTGGACTGCGACATCGCCCCCTTTGTCACCGGCCTTCCGGCGAATCCGGAGACGGTGTGGGACGCGTTGTGGAAGCGGCTGCACGAGGCCGGCGGGGGCGGTCTCACCACGATCGCCATGGCGGGCGTGGATCTTGCCCTCTGGGATGTGCAGGCCCGCAGTGCCGGCACCTCGGTGACCGGCTTCATCGGCCAGCGGCAGGACTCGGTGGAGGTGTACGGCTCCGGGGTGAACCTGCACTACACCCTGGAGGAGCTCGTGGCGCAGACCGAACGCTGGGTCGCCGCAGGCCACCGCGCCGTGAAAATCAAGGTGGGCAAGCCGGACCTCCGCGAGGACGCAGAACGGGTCGCCGCCGTCCGCACCGTGCTGGGCCCTGACCGCCGGCTCATGATAGATGCGAACCAGAGGTGGGACCTGCCCACCACCCTCCGCGCCCTGGAGGTCCTCGCCGGGTACGGGCTGGACTGGCTGGAGGAACCCCTCCGCGCGGACGACCTCTGGGCCTACCGGAGGCTGCGGAAACACTCGCCGGTGCCCATAGCCTTGGGCGAAAACCTGCACACCATTTACCGGTTCCGCGATTTCATTGAGGCCGAGGCGGTGGACATTATCCAGCCCAACATCATCAGGGTGGGTGGCATCACCCCGTTCCGGCGGATCGTGGAGCTGGCACGGACCCACAGCATCAAGGTCATGCCGCACCTGCTGCCGGAACTGTCCGGGCAGCTGGCCCTGACCCTGGCGGAGCCCACCATGGTGGAGGACGTCGAGGAGGCATCCTTCGAGCAGCTTGGCCTCCTGGCTGGCCCGTCACCGGTCCGGTTCACCAACAGCAGGCTGGCGACGGTGGACCGGCAGGGGCTGGGGCTCCGCTTCCGGGACGCTCTGTAACCACTATTTTCCGTACGACGACGAACAGGTACCTGACGTGACAACTGCAACCCTTTCCCTGTCCGAGCTCACCGCTGCCGCCACGGAAGCCGCCAGGACCTCCGCCGCGGCGACCGACGCCGAACGCGCCGGCTGGCTGAAGGCGGTAGCGGACGCCCTGGATGCCAACGCCGCCGAGCTGGTGGACATCGCTGACGCCGAGACCAGCCTGGGGGCGCCGCGCCTCACGGGGGAGGTGGCCCGGACCACGGGGCAGCTGCGCCTGTTCGCCCGCGTGATTACCGAGGGCTCCTACCTGGAGGCCATCATCGACCACGCGGATCCGTCAGCCACCCCGCCAAAGCCGGACCTCCGCCGGATCCTCAAGCCCATCGGCCCGGTTGCCGTCTTCTCTGCATCAAACTTCCCGTTCGCCTTCTCCGTGGCCGGCGGAGACACCGCCTCAGCCCTCGCCGTCGGCTGCTCCGTGATCGTCAAGGCGCACTCCGGCCACCTGCGCCTGTCGGAGCGCACCGCTGAAATCGTGGCCGGGGCCCTGCGCGGCGCGGGCGCACCCGAGGGCCTGTTCGCGCTGGTCAGCGGCCGCGAGGTGGGCAGCGCCCTGGTTCAGGACCCTGCCATCAAGGCCGTGGGCTTCACCGGGTCCATTCCCGGCGGCCGTGCCCTGTTCGACCTTGCCACCTCACGCCCGGACCCCATCCCGTTCTACGGCGAGCTGGGCAGCCTGAACCCCGTGGTCATCACGGCGGCGGCACTTCAGGCGCGCTCCGCGGAACTTGCCGCGGGGCTGGCCGGCTCCTTCACCCTCGGAGCGGGCCAGTTCTGCACCAAGCCCGGCCTCGTGTTCATACCCGCCGGGACGGGGTTCGCGGCACAAGTGGCGGAGGCCGCCAAGGACAAACCGGCGCACGGCATGCTGACCAGCAGGATCGCGGAAGCCTACCCCGAGGGGCTGCGCAGCTTCGCATCGGTGGAGGGCGTGGACGTGGTCAGCGGCAGCGTCGACCAGGACGCGGCCGCAAACGGCGCCGCGCCGGTGGTCTTTGCCACCAATGCTGCCAGGGTCCTGGAACGTCCGGACCAGCTGCTGGAAGAATGCTTCGGACCCACCACCATCCTCATCGAGTACGCGGACCAGGAGGAACTGTCCGCCGTCCTGGCGAAGGTCCCGGGCAGCCTGACGGCCACCCTCCACAGTGAACGGGGCGAGGACATCGCTGCCCTGGTGGAGCAGCTCTCCGGACTCGCCGGACGTGTCCTGTTCGAAGGCTGGCCCACCGGGGTCGCCGTCAACTGGGCCCAGCAGCACGGCGGACCATACCCGGCCACCACCTCGCTGTTCACGTCCGTGGGTGCCACGGCGGTCCGCAGGTTCCAGCGCCCTGTGGCCTACCAGGACGCCCCGGAAGAAGTGCTGCACCCGGCCCTGCATGAGGGGAACCCGCTGCGCATCCCGCGCCGCGTGGACGGCGAACTGCAGCTTCCCTAGCCCCAAGCACCCGTCAAGCCCAACACCAACGGAAAACCCCGGGACCTCGGTCCCGGGGTTTCTCTGTGCGCCTGGCGGCCTGCCTACAGCTGCAGCGTCAACGGCCGGTCCAAGCCGTTCACCGTGGCTGCCGGCCAGCGTGGGTCCACGGTGAGGACGCGAAGCCCGGACTCCGTGAGCTGCACGGTGTCCTCGATCTTGACGCCGGGCCCGGACGGGTTCCAGGTGAAGGCCTGGTCCAGCACCACGGTGTCGGAGACAGCTGGGGTGACGCGGGGATCGCGTCCCGCATAACCGGCAGGACCACCCTGGTGGTGCTGCTCCCACTGGTCCGCCCCGAAACCGTGCCGCACGTAGGCGGCCTGGATCTCTCCAAAGATCCTGTCCAGCCGCGCCCCCGGAACCGTGGCATCAAAAATGTCCGCTTCCACTGCGGTGATGCGGGCCTCGGCGTCTCGCTCTTCCGGGGTGCCGGCGTCGAACCTTACCCAGCGGGTGATGTTGGCAACCAGGCCGTCCCGGCGGGCACACACCACGGCCATGGCGCGCCGGCCGAGGGGCGAGTGCGTCGGCAGCGGATGCCGGAAGTCACTGCGGGAACTGCCGTTGCACAGGAGCACCAGCGGCTCGGCGCCGGCTGCCACCACGCGGGCGGCCAGCGCCGAGACCAGGCCGAATTCGGTGGTGTCCGGACGGGCGGCGGACAGGACGTCCGTCATGATGCCGGCCAGCTCGGCGCCAAGCAGCGAGTACCGCGCACTTTCCGCGGGCAGGAGCTGCTGGCGGGCGGCGCGCAGCTCAGCGGCCACCTCCGCTTCCGGCAGGGGTGGCTGGGAACCGGTGCCAACCGCGGCGGCGGCCTGGTGCAGGTTCCCGTACCAAGGGACGGTGTGGAGGTTGACCCCGGAAGGCAGTTCCTCGGCGGCGATCCTGCCGGCCTCGTTGTTGAACGTCACCAGGTGGTCGCCGTCCCGGTCCACCAGCAGGGCGGCGATGGGATCGCCCGCCAGGCTGATGTGGACCCGGCTGCCGTCCAGGTACCAGGTCAACGCGGTATTGGTGGTGAGGAGCAGCGAATCGCGCCCGGCAGCAGCGAGGATGTCCAGGACCCGTTGGCGCTTGATGGCCCGGTCCGCAGGTGATCCGGGAGCCAGCCGTGCCCCCTGCGGGGGAGCGGTTGCGGTTGTTGTCTGGGTCATGACGGGTCCCCCTGCTGGTTGATCAGTGCTTCGATGTCGGCTGTGGCCAGGTTGCCGTCGGCCACAAAAACGGTGACGCTCCGCCGCACGGAATTGCCCGGCCGGGCGATAACGGGCGCGTCCCATGCCAGTGACTGGCCTACGCCCGGGTAGCCTTCCACGCGGACGAACCACGGATCCGTGCAGCCTTCCGGGGCCACGAACACCAGGGTGGCCGGGCCGCCGTCGAACGCTCCCGACCACGCAAGCCAGCGCGAGACGCTGCCATGCGTTTCCGCCTCGCCGCTGCCGCCGGGCGTCCAGACAGTGGCGGCGTCGCAGGCCGGCAGGCGCCAGAAGAAGCCGCCGTAGCCGCCTTCAAAGCGGCCATTGGAGCCCGGGCTGCCCAGGCTGACAGGCATATTGCCGGCAGGGGACAGCGCCAAGTCAAGGGAAAGCCGCCAGATGGAGGGCGCGACGCCGGACCACGCCCAGGAGCGTTCCTCCAGGAGGATGGGGGTGCCGTCCGGCCCGTTCCAGCTCAGGGTTTCCTGGAGCGTGCCCCCGTGCCCGTTGGCGGCATCGGTTTGCTGTACGGCTGTGGCGCTGATGGTGCCGTGGTCCGGGCGCCAGACGTACGCTCCGGCCTCCCGGGTATAGGTGCGGCCGCCCCAGAAGTTGACGCCGTCCACGTCCTGCAGGGCCACGCCGGCACCAAGATGCCATACGTGGTCCAGCGGCTGGTGGTCCGTCACCACGGTGCCGCCCAGGGTCCTGACGGGGTGCAGGTAGGGCCGCGGGGAGGAGACCGCGCGGATATGGCTGCCGTCCTGGTAGTCCGCCACCGGCCGTCCGTCCACGGTCAGCGCGCGGACGGGCGGAATGGGCCGCGCCCATGGGACACCGAGCTCGGCGAATGTTGCCTGCGCTTTGACGGCCCGTCCGAGGAGGTCGCTGACGCCCCGGACCACCGGATGGGCGTCGTCGCCCGCGCCTTCCCAGACCACGGATGCGGCGTCGATCGGGGCCGGCGCGGGGGAGGTGCGGATGGCTTCGAGGACGGCGGTGAAGGCGCCGGTGTCCTGCAGCGCGGACAGGAGCGGCGCCCCGGTGGCGCGGGCGTCCAGCAGGTTCTCCAGGAGGTCGGTGCGGCCATAGGTTTCGCGGCGTTCGCCATCGGCGGCGGTGATGACCACCTCGTCTTTTGTGTAGGAAAGCGTGATGTCGCCCAGGGTTCCGTGGACGGTCACGGTGGGGTCCTGCTGTTCGGGGGCGCAGAGGGTGAGGGCGCACAGCACCGTGGTTCCGTTGGCCGTGCGGATGCGGAGTACGGACGTGTCGTCGCTTTCGGTCCCGTGGGCCCGGTACAGGTCTGTTTCCACGGAGGCCACATCTGCAAGGGTGTGGGCGCCGGCGACATGGAGTGCAGTGGCAACGGCGTGGGCCAGCGCATTGGTTGCCACACCGTCCACCACATCGGTGCCGTCCAGGCTGCGCTTCCCGGCCCAGCGCGAGCGCTTGAAATAGGCCTTGGTCCGCAGCCACTGGCCGGTGGCGCTGATGCCCAGGACGGTGCCGATATCCCCGGCAGCCACCATCTCCGTGATGGCAGGCAACGCGTGGGACCCCAGGCTCTGGAAGCCCACCTGGACCAGCCGCCCATTCTCCCCGGCGACGGCAAGGACCTCTTCAAACTGTGCCAGGGACGCCACCGGCGGCTTCTCGATGTAGACGTCCATCCCGGCTTCCAGCGCGGCACAAGCCAGCGGGGCGTGGGTCTGGATGGGCGTGGCAATGATGACGACGTCGACACCCGGCTCTGCGGCAAGCAGTCCATCCAGGTCGGGGAACACAGCCACCGGGGCGGCCAGGGTGCCCGCCTGCGGCGGGTTGGGATCGGCGACGGCCACCAGTTCCAGGGCGCCGGCCTGTTCGAGCCGGGACAGGTTGGCAAGGTGGCGCTCGCCGAAGCCGTGCACGCCCACCAGGGCCACCCGCGGGACGGCTGTGGAAGCGGCCTGCTGGTGCGGCTGGTCCGCGGCGGCGGAGTGCTGTGTGGTCATGAGGGTCCTTGGGATGGGTTGTGGACGGGCCGGACGGCCAGGGTGTGGGCCAGGAAATCGAGTGCTTCGTCCTGCATGGGCCCGGTGAAGACATGCCCTCCGGGCCAGAGGGTGCCCGTGTACTTGTCTGTACCGGCGTGCAGGGATTCCAGCAGGTGGTGCGCCTGGCGCATCCCGTCCTCCGGGAAGAGTTCATCCGCCAGGGCGTATTGCACCAGGAACCGGGCGGCCGGTGATCTGCCGGTGAGTTCCGGCCAGTCACCAAGCTTCCACAGACCCGGAGTCTGCAGCAGCCAGGAGTGTGCGTCCAGGTAGGCGGGGAAGAGGGACTCGAAGGTGGTCATCATGCAGGTCACCACTGCGGCCCGGATACGGGGACTGAGGGCTGCCAGGGCCAGCGACCTGCCAGCTCCGCCGGAGAACCCGATGCAGCCCAGGTTCTCCGGGTCGACCCCGGGCAGGGCTGCCAGGACCTCCATGGCGGCGAGGTCGTCGTACGCCACCATGCCGGCCAGGCTGGTGCCCAGCAGGCCTGCGGCCTTGGCCACGGTGTCCTCATGGAAGCCGGCGGCGGCATTGTATTGGTCCGCGTCAGTGGGTACGACGCCGTCCTCCCGCCACTGCGCGTGCCTCGCCGCCGCTGCGGAGGCGGTGCGCCACGGCGGCGTTGAGAGGTCAAACCTGCGGCTGCCCCAGGCGAAGGAGTCGTGGGCCAGCACAGCGAAACCGCGGCGGGCGATGTCCGTGGCCAGGGCGCGCCCGTCATAAAGCCCGGCACGGGCTGCGGCCGCAGACGGGTGGCTTTCCGGGAGGTCCACCAGCCGGTCCGCGCCGCCGAACTTGTTGCCGCCATGGCAGTGCAGTGCCAGGACGCCCGGCAGGGGACCGGGACGTCCAGCCGGCCGCACCAGCCAGCCCGTAGTCCGCGGCCCGAAACCCAACTGCCAGCTGAGCTGGGAGGTGGTGGCGCCGTCGTACGTTTCCTCCCAATGCACCCTGACCTCCGGCAGTGCACCCGCACCGGGTACGCCCAGCGCGTCCGAAAGCTCCTGCGCCGCGGCGGTTGAGGCCTGGTGGCGGGGGTTGCTTCTCACGTAGGCCGGCCAGTCGTCGTAGCCGGCGATGGCGCTGGGCCGTGCTGGAGTCATGTGGCCCGGCTCCTTTCGGTAATGGTCCTGCCTGCTGCCGCCGTGGGCGTTACGGTCAGGCGAGGTTCTGGTTTACCTCGGAGATCATGCCCTTGGCCGCGTCGCGCGGAGAGATCTTCCCGAAGAGTACATCCGTGTTGTAACGGTTCAAAACTTCCATGGTTGCCGATGATCCCGCCGGGAACGGCTTGGGGGCCTGGACTTTAAGGGCGGCAATGCGGTCCAGGTAGGCGGCTTCCTTTTGCTGGGTTTCCTTCAGCAGGGGAGTGATGCCGGCCTTGAGTTCGGTGTTGGCCGGCATGCCGCGGTCGCTTTTGATCTTGGACGCTGCGTCCATGTTGTTGACCAGGTAGTTGATGAAGAGGGCGGCTTCCTTGGGCTGCGACGACTTGGACGAGATGGCGTACTCCATGGAGGAGCGGAGCCAGGCACCCGGCCTGCTGCTCTCGCCCGGCAGCTTTGCCATGACCAGGGGCGCGCCGGAGTAGGACGTCATCTGGTTGCTCCAGGAGATTTTCATGCCCTGCTTTCCCTGTCCCATCAGGGTCATCTCCGGCTGCGCGGACCCGTCCTCCACCGTCTGTGATGGGGAAGGGGCGCCGCCGGTATCCATCAGCTTCTTGTTGAGCTCGAACCAGCGGGCAAGAGTGTCCTCGCTGATGCCCATTTTCTTCCCATCGTCGGTGTAGAGGTCCTCGCCGTTTTGGCGGGCCCAGACCGCAAGGAAAGAGTCGTTCGCCATGGGGGTGGTGCCAAAGGTGCCGGCGGGCGATTTCCGGGTGATCCCGGCGGCGATCCTTGCGTAGTCGTCCCAGGTCCACTTCTCGTCATCGGGCATGGGGACACCTGCCGCTTCAAACACCTTGGGGTCCAGGACCATTGACATGGAATTGACGCCTGCCGTGATGGTGTACTGCCTGCCATCGATCTTGCCCAGGTCCACGGTGCCTTCCGCGAACTTCGACGTATCGATCTGGCCTTTGACCTTGTCCAGGTCCAGCAGGACGCCGCGGCTGGCGTATTCGCTGGGATAAGCGCCGCTCATGGCGATGACATCCGGCGTAGTTCCACCTGCGATCTGTGTCGCCATTTTGTCCCAATAGGAGCTGTATTCCGTGTTTTCGCCCTGGACCTTGATGGTGGGGTTGGCGGCTTCGAAGGCTTTGATGACCTCCATGGTGGTTTTAGCCCTGGAGTCATTTCCCCACCAGGCGAACCGGATGGTGACGGGATCTTCCGCCGTCCCCACCTTTCCGGCCTGGGGACTGTTGCCGCAGCCGGTCAGGGCAATGGCAAGGGCGGCAATGGCGCCGGTGACTCCCATGGCGGATTTTCTGAGACCAAACTTCATTGTTGTGCCCCTCGGCTTCTCATTTAGGGTGGAGTGACGCATCCAGCAGAAAACGGTTTCTGAAAAACTAACAAAGGGCTATGCAGGAGTCAAGAAAGCGTTTACTTTGGTACGGAGCCGCATTTTCGAAGGCACCCGCGGCGCCGGAATCCTGCAGCCTTTTGCGGCAGCAGCCGACCGTGCCGGAGGTGCCGCACTCCCATCGCCTGGCGATGACCGCAACGTGGAGGCCACGATGACCAAAGGAGACCACATGGCCGCAAAACACATCCCCAGGACGCTGCGTCCGGCCCTGGTGCCGTACGCAGTGTTCCCGGCGTCCCCGACGGAGCAGCTCCTGTGAGCGCCATCAGCGAGCTCAGCTCCTTTACCCGGCGTAAGGGCAAAGCCACCGCCGAGGAGAAGAAGGCCAACAGGCGGGACAACAAGGCCGCCTACATCTTCCTGCTGCCATGGCTGGTGGGCCTGGTGGCCATCACCATCGGCCCGATGCTGATGTCGCTCTACCTGTCCTTCACCGACTACAACCTGCTCCAGCCGCCGGAATGGACTGGGCTGGACAACTTCACCCGGATGCTCAGCGACGCACGGCTGCACAACTCGCTGCGGGTCACCTTCACCTATGTCTTCGTCGGCGTCCCCCTGCAGCTCGCCGTTGCACTGCTCATTGCCCTCGTGCTGGACAAGGGCCTCCGCGGCCTCCCGTTCTACCGTTCGGTGTTCTACTTGCCATCCCTCCTGGGCGGATCCGTTGCCGTGGCCATCCTGTGGAAGCAGATCTTTGGCACCACGGGCCTGGTCAACCAGGTCCTGGCCATGTTCGGGATCCAGGGGCCGGGCTGGATCTCGGATCCCAGCACCGCTTTGGGATCGATCATCCTGCTGCACGTCTGGACGTTTGGTGCACCCATGATTATCTTCCTGGCGGGCCTGCGGCAGATCCCCGCCATGTACTACGAAGCCGCCAAGGTGGACGGCGCCAGCACGCTCCAGCAGTTCTGGCGGATCACCATGCCGATGCTGAGCCCGATCATCTTCTTCAACCTGGTGCTGCAGATCATCGGTTCCTTCCAGTCCTTCACCCAGGCGTTCATCGTCTCCGGCGGCAACGGCGGGCCCTCAGACTCCACCATGTTCTTCACCCTGTACCTGTACCAAAAGGGCTTCGGCCAGTTCGACATGGGCTACGCGTCCGCCATGGCGTGGGTGCTGCTGCTCATCATCGGCGTCTTTACCGCCATCAACTTCATCGCTTCTAAGTATTGGGTTTTCTATGACGACTAACCTGGAGACGCTGCCCGCCGCGGACAAGAAGACCGCCGGCGCCGGCAAGCCTAACAACCGCAAGCCGCGGGCCCGCGAGTCCCGGGGAACCCTGGCCTTCAGCCGGGCCCAGCGGGGCAAATCCCTCATGAAGCACGGCATCCTGATCCTGGCCGGCGCGCTGATGATCTATCCACTCCTGTGGATGGTGGTGTCGTCGCTGCGGCCGAACGAGATGATCTTCCGGGAGCCGGGCCTCTGGCTCAACAGCCTGGAAATGAGCAACTACACGTCCGGCTGGTCAGCCCTGACCCACCCCTTTGGCCACTACATGCTGAACTCGGCCATCGTGGTGATCGGCTCCATCCTGGGAAACCTCGTTTCCTGCTCCATGGCCGCCTACGCCTTTGCCCGGCTCCAGTTCACGGGGAAGAAACTGTTCTTTGGCATCATGCTTCTCACCATCATGCTGCCGTTCCACGTGGTGATCGTCCCGCAGTACATCCTGTTCTCGCAGATCGGCTGGGTGAACACCTTCTGGCCCCTGCTGGTGCCCAAACTGCTGGCCACGGACGCGTTCTTCGTCTTCCTCATGGTCCAGTTCATCCGCGGTATTCCGCGTGAACTCGATGAAGCTGCACGAATCGACGGTGCCGGCCATCCGCGCATCTTCCTGCGGGTCATCCTGCCGCTGATGGTGCCGGCGCTGGCCACCACCACCATCTTCACCTTCATCTGGACGTGGAACGACTTCTTTGGTGCCCTGATCTACCTCACGGATCCGGACATGTTCACCGTTCCGGTGGCCCTCCGGGCTTTCGTGGATTCCCAGTCGGCCACGAGCTGGGGTTCCCTGTTCGCCATGTCCATTGTGTCGCTGCTGCCGGTCTTCCTGGTCTTCCTCTTTGGTCAGCGGTTCCTCATCAAGGGCATCGCCACCACGGGCATCAAGTAACCCTCAGAGACAATGCCGGTCCGAACGGCCCGCCCTGGTGGCGGGCCGTTTGCCATTGGCCGCAACATTCCCGGCCTCAGCAACGAAACATCTTGTATTACAAGTAGCGAACTTATAGTATCTGTAGCAGAAAGCGCTTTCAGGGAGTTGCGCACAGCCGGTAGGCCTCTGTCCCGCCGCCGAGTTCCCCTCCTCAACCACACAGCTGAGACCCATCACCCGCACCTGGATCAACGAAGATCGGAGTACACAGTGCCGCTTTTTCCCCGTCCTGCATCTGCTGCCAAGCAGACAGCAGGGGCACCAACTTCAGGCCCTAACTCTCAACGCAGCAGCGTCCGAACCCGCGGCGTCCGAGCCCGCAAGGCCGGCGCGATTGCCGCCGCCGTCGCCGCCGTTATGGCCCTCAGTGCCTGCGGTGGAGGAGCCGCCCCGCAGAGTGCGGACGGCACCGTAGAGCTCCGCTTCTCGTGGTGGGGCGGCGATAAGCGCGCGCAGTTGACGCAGGAAGCAATCAAGCAGTTCGAGGCCGAAAACCCCAAGATCAAGATCAAGCCGGAGTTTGGGGACTGGAGCGGCTACTGGGACAAACTGGCCACGCAGGTGGCGGCCAATGATGCCCCCGACATTATCCAGATGGACGAAAAGTACATTACGGAGTACTCAAGCCGGGGTGCCCTTCTGGACCTGTCCAAGTACGACATCGACACGTCCAAGCTGGATGAGGCAGCACTGAACGCAGGCAAGGGCGAAAAGGGGCTGACCGGCATCGCTGCCGGCATCAATGCTGCCACCATCCTTGCCAATCCCGCCGTCTTCCAGGCTGCCGGAGTGCCGCTTCCGGACGACACCAAGTGGACTTGGGAGGACTTTGGCCGCATCGCAGCCGAGATCACTGCAAAGTCGCCGAAGGGTACTTATGGCGCGGCGGCCTACGGAACGGACGAGGCTTCCCTGGGAGTCTGGCTCCGGCAGGACGGCAAGTCGCTGTATACGTCCGACGGCAAGCTGGGCTTCGAGCCCGGTGACATCGCCGAGTGGTGGGCCTTCCTGAAGAAGCTCAGCAGGGACAAGGCAGTGCCGTCCGCATCCGAGGTGGTGGAGGCCGAGGCTGCCCCGCTTGACCAGAGCGGACTGGCAACAGGCAAGAACGGCATGGCCTTCTGGTGGTCCAACCAGGCCCCGGCCCTGGAAAAGGCGAGCGGCGGGGACTTGAAGATCCTGCGGTTCCCCACCAAGACCGGATCGTCCGCGGATACCGAGCTTTGGTACAAGGCCTCACAGTTCTGGTCAGCATCATCGCGCACCAAGCACCCGCAGGAAACCGCCAAGTTCATCAACTTCCTCACCAATAACGTCAAGGCCGGCGAAGCCCTGCTTGCAGACCGCGGCGTCTACCCCAACTCCGAGGTCCGGGCAGCCATCCAGCCGAAACTGACCCCGGCCGACGTCAAGGTGGTCAACTTCATCGACCAGATCAAGGACGAACTCGGCGAGGCTCCGGCGCCCCCGCCGAAGGGTGCGGGCGCCATCCAGGAAATCATCAAGCGCTACACCTCCGAAGTCCTCTTCGAGCGGCTGTCCCCGGAGGATGCCGGCAAGAAGGCGACAGATGAGATGAAGTCCGCCATCAGCAGCTAGTCCTCACCCCGCCACACGGCTCCGGACCGTCTGGATGGACGCCTCCCCATCCGGATTGTCCGACGGCGGGTGGCAGCCCTGCCCCGGAAAGCAACCAACGGTTCCTTCCGGGGCAGGGCTGTTTAAGCGGATGGTCATGTTAAGCGACTGGTCCAGCAGGGATCCTGCGCGTCATCACCGTGCGGGGCCACGCAGCCAACGCCCGGTCCGCTTCGCGTTCGACAATGCCGCGGAGTTGTACTGACCACTCGGATTCCGGCAGGTGGCTGAACCCGAGGCGTTCGTAATAGGGGCCGTTCCAGGGCACATCGCTGAAGGTCGTCAGGGACAGCCAAAAATGGCCGTGGTCCCGGGCCCAATCCTCCACGTGGTCGATCAGGGCAGCACCGACGCCGCGCCGTGAATGTTGGGGATGGACCGTAACCTGTTCGATGTGAGCCCAATCGGCATGTCCATCGATGAGGATGTATCCGATCGCTTTGACTGCCGGGTCGGTTGCCACCCAGGCGGTCCCGGCAGCAAAATAGGCGTTCAATTGTTCCGCGGTGGGTGGCAGGTCGTCCGCGACCGCATCCATGCCTATGGTGCGGAAGAGTTCAGCGGCCGCAATCTCGATCTCTTGGATGCGCCCCAGGTCTGCTGTAGTTGCTGCTCGAATCACCGGTCCAGTATCTGCCACCCTGCCCTGCGGTCCACAGGCCTGCTTGTCGGGCCATCGCATCAGGGAGTTCGCCGTCAGGTCATGCCGGACTGGATGATACGGCCCAACACTTGGACGGTTGGTCGCGGGGCCCATCCGGTGGCCGTGCGGAACCTCCGATTGGCCTTCCCCGTAAGGGAGTACGACGCAGTTGCCTGCTGTCTTTCCTCGACGTGTTGTTTCTGTCCCTGTCCCACGCCAGAGGCGGGGTTCCGGGCAGTGGTGGTGCTGTGGAGTGGTAGGTGTGGCCGGTTGGGGTGGTGGTTGCCACGGTGTGGCGTGGGCCGGGGATGGTTTGTGCGGCCCATCCTGGGGTTTCTTTGGTGTGGTTGCAGGCTTCGCAGAGGCCTTGGCCGTTTCCGGTGGTGGTGGGTCCGCGGTGGTGCCAGGCGGTGACATGGTCGTGGTGCCTGATGGGGGCGTCGCAGTAGGGGGTCCGGCAGGTGTCGTCCCGGATTTGAAGGAAGCGTTTCAGCGCTGCCGGGAAGAGCCGGGCTGTGGAGTCCATCGCCACCAGCTCACCGGCGCCGGGGGCGGTGTAGAGCCGGCGCACCCAGAGGTTGAGGTCGTTGTCACCGGGAGCGGTGAGGGCGATGTTTCGTGCCTGTTCGGCGGGGACGGTGCCGTAGCCGGGCAGCCGTGCGGGTTCGGTGTCGGCGTGGAGGAGGGTGCGGTCGGTCATGACGAGCTGGATCTGAACCCCGCTGATCCCGCCGGGGGTGCCGGTGACGCGTTCGACGAGGGTGTCCGCCATGACCTGCCCCCACGACCGCTCATCACCGCCGCTTCGGGCGGTGTCGGCGTCCCGGCATAATGCGGCGTAGGCGGCGACGCCCTGGGCGGCGGGGAGCAGCGCGGTCAGGTAGGTCATGGTGTCCGGGGCCGGGCGCAGGCTCACGCACCGCCCGGCCACGGCCCGGCTGGCGCGCTTCGCGACCGAGGCGGGGTCCCGCCGGTACGCGGCGGCGCGGACCGCGGCGGTAATGGCCTTGTCTCCCAGGCCGTCCAGGGCTCCGGTGTCGGCGGCGAGTTCTTCATCCACCGCGGCCCGGTCCTGGGCCGACAGGCAGATGGTGTCCTTTACGATCAGCGTGGCCCGCCACTCATTCAACAAACCGGCACGGAACGCCTCGAACGTGTGCGGCATGCCGGTCAGGGCCTTGGCCAGGCCCAGCAGCCGGGAACCCCGGGCCGGTGATTCACGCCGGGCCAACGCGATCTGCGCCGCGACCCCGGCGCCCTGCCCGTCGGCCGGGACCCCGGCATCGGCCTGCTCCCGCCGCTGGGATAAATCAAACGCAACAGCAGTATCAGCCTGCCGGGAACCCGCCAGCGACTTCAGGTCCTCCAACCCACGGATCTGATCGATCTTCCCGGCGTCATCGCCCGCCATGGGAACAGACTCCAAGAGCCTCAGGACATCAGTGATGGAAGGCACCCGAGGCTCCGCCTCCATTACTGTTGCCGCCCCCACAACCGCATCCATAGCCAGAGTCTTCCAGCACCCTCCGACAATTCAGGCCGCCCAAAACCGCTATGTGGAAAACGTCACCACTGGCCGCCCTGGGCCCGCCCCCGAAACGGAGGCGGCGGCACCCAAGGGAGGGTGCCGCCGTCGAACGTTCCGGAACGTGCGTATCTAGCCCTCGGCAACCACCGCCACGCCGCCTGCCGGCACTGTGCCCACAAACGACTCACCCGTCAGCAGATTGGTGCCCGTGGCGGAAACCGAGGCAGCCGAACGCGTGTGGTTGATGGCGAACAGGAAGCTTTGTCCGTCGGCGGACATCCGGCGGACCAGCTCCACCCCGGGATCGGCGTCGGCAGCCGGCGTAACCCCTGACTCGGCGAGCAGCCGGTCGAGGACGGCCTCGATGCCATCGGGGTCGGGGAAGGTGGCCAGATACCAGGCTGCCCCGGAACCCACGGCCCGGCGGGTGAGGGAAGGGACGCCTTCCAGCGGGTACCCGGTAAAGGTCTGCACCGCCTCCGCGCCGGCCAGATGGACATGCTCGCTCCACACCGAGGAGACCGTCCCGTCACTGAGCTTCAGCTGCGACCCGGCAAGCAGGGGGTGGAACTCCTCCACGCGCACCCCCAAAAGGTGGCGGAACGCTCCGGGATAACCGCCCAGCCGCACGTGGTCCTGCATGTCCACGATCCCGCTGAAGTAGCTCACCAGCACCGTGGCACCGGCAGCGGCGGCAGCAGCGATGTTGGCGGCGTTCCCATCCGAAACCGCGTACATGGTGCACACCAGCACCAGGTCATACCCATCCAGTGAAGCAGACGGGTGCACCATGTCCACGGAGATCCCGCGGAGGAACAGGGCGCGGTGGAACGCCCGCAGCAGGTCCAGGTACTTCACGTCGATACTGGGCTTCGAATCGATCTCGCTGGCCCACCACGCCTCGTAGTCGAAAACAATGGCGGCTCGGGCCTGCACCCGCGAACCGCGCACGGGCTCCAGCCGCTTCAGCGCGGCGCCGAGGTCCACCACCTCGCGCCACACGCGGGTGTCCCGTCCGCCGTGCGGCACCATGGCGGAGTGGAACTTCTCCGAGCCCGCGAAGCTCTGGCGCCACTGGAAGAACATCACGGCGTCGGCCCCGCGGGCCACGTGCGCCAGGGAGTTGCGCAGCATCTCACCGGGCATCTTGGGCTGGTTGCGGGGCTGCCAGTTCACGGCCGACGTCGAATGTTCCATCAGGATCCACGAGTCGCCGCCCGCAATGCCGCGGGTAAGGTCCGCGCTGAACGCGAGTTCCACGTGCCGTTCGGGGTCCGCCGCCACCAGGTAGTGGTCATTGGCGATGACGTCGAGGTCCTTGGCCCAGTCGAAGTAGTCCATGGACTTGGTGGCGCTGGAGGCCATTAGGTTGGTGGTGCAGGGAATGTCCGGGGTCACTTCCCGCAGCACCGCCACGAGTTCCCGGTAATAGTCCATCAGCGCCCAGGAATTGAAGCGCTGGAAGTCCAGCTGCTGGCCCGGATTCAGCGTGGACGGCGCCACCGAGGGCGGCAGGATGTCAGCGAACGAACCGTAGTTCTGGGACCAGAACGCCGTGCCCCAGGAGGCGTTGAGCGCATCGATACTCCCGTACCGGCGCTCCAGCCAGGCACGGAAGGCGGCGGCGTCCTCCTCCCCGTAGAACTCCGAGACGTGGCAGCCCAGTTCGTTGTCCACGTGCCACAGGGCCAGCGCGGGGTGGTCCTTGTACCGTTCGGCCAAAACGCGCGTGATGCCCGCGGCGTAGCGGCGGTACACGGACGACGACGGCGTGTAGTGCCGCCGCGAGCCCGGTCCCAGCACGGTCCCGTCAGCCGTGACGGGCAGGATCTCCGGGTGCTTGCGGACCATCCAGGCGGGGGGAGCAGCGGTGGCGGTGGCCAGGGCCACCTTCACGCCGATCCCTGCGAGGTTGTCCATCACTTCGTCCAGCCACCCGAAGTCATACCGTCCCTCGGAGGGTTCCAGCAGCGCCCAGGAGAAAATCCCCACGCTGAGGAAGTTCACGCCCGCTTCCCGCATCAGGTCCAGATCTTCCAGCCGGACGCACACCGGCCACTGCTCAGGGTTGTAATCACCACCGAAGGCCAGGCCCTCAACCCTGTTCCAAACGCTCGAAGGGGAGCTGGTTTCCTGCTGTGTCATGTGACTCCTTTGTCTGCTCGCAAGGCGGAACGGGGGCATTGGCCAGCCGTTTGGAAAACGCTTGCCCAATTCTGGGAATGCCGATATTGTATCGTTTCAGAAGCCGTGTAAGCCAGCTCACTACTCACGTTGTAGGCAGAGCGGAAGGGCAACACACATCGAGCAAGGAGGCTCCCGTGATCAACAGAAGGCATTTCCTCACAACCGTGGCCATCGGCACCGCATCTGCCGCAGCCCTGTCGGCCTGTGGGAATGGATCCAGCTCTTCCGGACAGACCGGATCGGCCGACAAACCCGTCACCATCAACTACACCTGGTGGGGCAACGACGACCGCGCCGAGCGCACCCGCAAGGCCATTGCCCTCTTCGAGTCGAAGAACCCGGACATCAAGGTCAACGGCAACTTCACGGACTTCGCCGGCTACTGGCAGAAGCGCGCCACCGAGGCCGCCGGCGGCGGTCTTCCCGACGTCATGCAGTGGGACCTGTCCTACCTGCGGGACTACGGCCAGCGCAACCAGCTCCTGGACCTGGGCACGGTCAAGATCAACACTGACGCCTTCGAAAAGTCGCTCCTGCCTTCGGGCCAGATCAAGGGCAAGACTTACGGCATCCCCACCAGCACCAACGCCTTCGCGGTCTACTACGACCCCGCCAAGCTGGCATCCCTGGGTATCGCCGAGCCGGACGGCAGCTGGACCTGGTCGGAATACCAGGCATTCCTGAAGGAAGTCGGGGACAAGGGCAACGGGACCCTGTTCGGCTCCACGGATTTCACGGGCGTGTGGTGGCAGTTCAACATCTGGCTCCGCCAGAAGAACATCCAGGCCTTCAACAGCGATGGGAAGCTTGGTTTCAGCAAGGACGACCTGAAGACCTGGTGGAACCTCAACTCGGAGCTTCGCGGCACGCAGGCCCTCGTCCCGGAAGACAGGGTAACCCAGCTCAAGCCCAAGTCGCCTTTCGGTTCGAACGTCACAGCCTCTGAGGTTACCTGGGACAATTTCATGGCGGGCTACCTGGCCGACAGCGGGGCCAAATCACTCAAGCTTGTTCCGGTGCCGTCGGACGACCCGAACAACCTGGGCCTGTTCCTGAAGCCCTCCATGCTGATGGTGGCCAGTGCCAAGACCAAGTTCAAGGACGCCGCCGCCCGCTTCATCGATTTCATGGTCAACGACCCCGAAGTAGGCCAGATCTTCAAGACCTCCCGCGGCGTTCCGGCTTCCAAGACCCAGCGGGACGGCACCACGTTCGAAGGCGCCGACAAGCTCGTGGTGGACTACGAGAAATCAATTGCGCAGTACCTCAAGGACGCTCCGGAGCCGCCGATCGTTGGCTTCGGCACGCTGGAAGCGTCGTTCGGCCGGATCGCCTCCGACCTCAACTACGGCAAGGTCACGGTTGACGGAGCCGTCGACGCTTGGTTCAAGGAAGCCGAAGACCTCATCAAGCAGAACGCCTGATCCGGCGCCATGCCCTCCCACCCAGGTTTTACGACTGACGGAATGATCTCGTGACTCAAACCCCAACCCTGAGCAGGCGCCCGGCGTCGTCCGGCTCCCCGCTGCCGCGCAAATCGCGGCAGCGGGGCTCGGACGCCCGCGCCGGCTATACCTTCCTGCTGCCCTGGTTGCTGGGATTCATTGCCCTCACGGTGGGGCCGATGATTTCCTCGCTGTACCTGTCCTTCACCAATTACAACCTGTTCGAGGCGCCCAAGTGGATCGGACTGGACAACTACACCACCCTGTTCCAGGACGAACGCTTCCTGCAGTCCGTGGGCGTGACCGTGGGCTACGTGGTGTTCGGTACCCCCTTGAAGCTCGCGGCGGCACTGGCGGTGGCCATGCTGCTGAACAGCAAGCGCCGCGGCCAGGGCTTCTACCGCTCTGCCTTCTACGCCCCGTCCCTGATCGGTGCGTCCGTCTCCATCGCCATCGTCTGGAAGGCCATGTTCGGCGATTCCGGCCCGGTGGACCAGGGCCTGTCCTTCTTCGGGATCAACCTGGGCGGCTGGGTGGGCAACCCCTCGATGACCATGCCGATGTTCATTCTCCTGACCGTGTGGCAGTTCGGCGCCCCGATGGTGATCTTCCTGGCCGGCCTCAAGCAGATCCCCGGTGAGCTCTACGAGGCAGCGTCGATGGACGGTGCCGGCCCGGTGCGCAAGTTCTTCAACATCACCTGGCCCATGCTCTCCCCGGTGATCTTCTTCAACCTCCTCATGGAAACCATCCACGCATTCCAGATCTTCGCGTCGGCCTACATCATTTCCAACGGTGACGGCGGCCCCGCCGGATCCACCCTCTTCTACACCCTCTACCTGTACCTGCGGGGCTTCAGCGATTTCCGGATGGGCTACGCCTCGGCCATGGCGTGGCTGCTGGTGATCGCGGTGGGCATCATCACGCTGATCTTCTTCCGCACGTCCAAGTCCTGGGTCCACTACAGCGGTGATTCAAAATGACAACCACGGCAACGCCAACACAGTCCACACCGGACGCCGCCGCCCCGGCCTACAATCCGAAATCCGAGTCGATGGGGGCTAAACGGGCCAAGAGCGCCATCTTCCACCTGGTGGCCCTTATCCTCACTGCCATCGTGCTCTATCCCGGCCTGTGGATGATCGCCTCCTCCTTCAAACCCAACTCGGAGATCGGCGGCCAGAACACGTCGCTGTGGTCAAACAACTTCAGCTTCGATAACTTCGTGACCGCCATGGAGGGGATCGGCGGGGTCTCCACCCTGCAGTTCTTTACCAACTCGCTGATCCTGGCCCTCGGTGCCGTCGTCGGGACCATCCTGTCCGCGAGCGTGTCGGCGTACGCGTTCGCCCGGATCAACTTTCCCGGCCGCAGCCTGTTCTTTGGCATGATGATCGCCACCCTGCTGCTGCCCTTCCACGTGGTGATCATCCCGCAGTACATCATCTTCCAGCAGCTGGGCCTGGTGGATACCTACGTCCCGCTGCTGGTCGGCAAGTTCCTGGCCGGGGACGCGTTCTTCGTCTTCCTGATGGTCCAGTTCATGCGCGGCCTGCCCGCGGAACTGGATGAAGCCGCGAGGATCGACGGTGCGGGGCACGCCCGGATTTTCGGATCCATCATGCTGCCGCTGATGAAGCCGGCCCTCATCTCCACCTCCATCTTCTCCTTCATCTGGAGCTGGAACGATTTCCTGGGCCCGCTGCTGTACCTGAACACCCCGGACAAGTACCCGCTGCCGCTGGCCCTGCGGCTGTTCGTGGACCAGACCCAGTCCTCCGACTACGGCGCGATGATCGCCATGTCCGTCCTGGCCCTCCTGCCCGTGCTGATCTTCTTCCTGATCTTCCAGCGCTACATCGTCGAAGGCGTCTCCACCCAGGGACTGAAGGGCTAGGAAAAGGAAGATGAGCGTCATGGACAGCACCACATCCGCCCCAGGCCACGAACCAATCCCGGTGAACCGGTTCGCCCTGTTCTCCGAAACCCTCCTGACGGGGGTGCTGGTGCTGGTGCTGTCCATACCGCTGGCTACCATCCCCGCCGCCTACGCGGCCGGGACCGCCCACCTTGAACGGCACCTCAATGGCAGGGACGATTCCGTCAGGGGGTTGTGGGGCCTGTTCAGGGCTGCCCTGCCGGGCAGCTGGAAGCTGGGAATCACGACGGCGGGAGCCGGCGTCGTGATTGTCCTCAACCTCCTGCTCGCATGGGTGGGGCAGCTGCCGGGCCGCGAAGTGGTCCTGCCGGCCACGCTGATACTCGCCGGCTGCGGCGCCGTCCTGCTGCTGCGCAGCGCATCAGCCTGGTCCGACGCCACGGCTTCAGGTGCCACGGGCAAGGACACCTGGCACCAGGCCTTCCAGGTGGGTAAGGACATCTCCCTGCGTGATTGGACGGGATCGCTGCTGCTGGCGGCCGCCCTGTTCTGCGCCGTGGTGTTTGTCTGGATGCTCGCCGCGCTCTTCGTCGTGGTCCCCGGTAGCCTGATCCTTGCCGCCGCCGCAGTGAAACTGCGCTCCAGCCGCGCCCGACGCTGACCGTGCCGTCCCGCCGCACCCGTCCCGCACCGTCTGCACGCCCGAATATCAGCCAGCCGCGCTGGTACCACCCCCTTAAGCAGCACAACTACCGGCTCTTTCTGGGCATGCAGCTCGCCGGCAGCCTTGGCGTCTGGATGCAGCGGCTGGCGCAGGACTGGCTGGTGCTGCAACTGACGGGGAGCCCGGCCGCGGTGGGGGCCGCCGTCGCCCTTCAGTTCCTGCCCATGCTCGTGGTGGGGCCGCTTGCCGGACTGGTGGTGGATATCTTCCCCAAGCGCAGGATCATGATGGTGTGCCAGTCCGTCATTGTGCTGCTCGGCCTTGGACTGGCGGCCTGGGCTGCAAGCGGCACCATTACTGTCTGGGTTGTTTACGCCAGCTGCATGGCGCTGGGCATCACCGCGGCGGTGGACCAGCCCACCCGCCAGGTCTTCGTCAATGAAGTGGTGGGCGACGCCGCCCTGCGTCCCGCCATCGGACTGAATAACGCCCTCGCCCAGCTGGGTGCCATGGCCGGCCCCGCGGCGGGCGGCGTGCTGATCGCACAGGCAGGGCCGGCCGCCGCCTTCGCCTCAAACGCACTGATTGGATTGGTGGTGCTGGTCCTGATCGCCGGCATCCGGCCGCACGAACTGCATCCCGGTACACCCGCCGAGCGGGGCCGCGGGCAGGTGCTTGCCGGCTTCCGCTACGTCCGTGAACGCCCGCGCCTGCTGCTCCTCATCCTGCTGGCCGGCCTGCTGGGCGCCTTCGGCATGAACGGGCCGGTGGTCCTCGCGGCCTTCGCCCAGGAAGTGTGGCACAACGGCGTGGAGGGCTTTGGCCTCTTCAACATGGTCAGCGCCGGCGGCGCCCTGGCCGGTGCCCTCCTGGCAGCCCGGCTGGGGACCATGGGGCGCAGGGGCATTGTGGCCGCCGCGGGCCTTTTTGGCCTGTCCCAGCTGGTGGCCGCCCTGATGCCCACCCTGGCGTTGTTTGTGGCGATGCTGGCGGTGGTGGGCATCATGACGTTGCTGTTCCTCACCAGCGCAGCCACGGCCGTCCAGCTCGAGGCCGGGCCTGCCATCCGCGGCCGGGTGATGGCCCTGTACCTTCCGCTCCTGCTGGGCGGCCACGCCTGCGGCGGCCTCCTGGCGGGCTGGTTGACCGAACAATTCGGCGTCCGGACCGGGCTGGTGGCCACCGGTGGACTGGGCATGCTCTCCGCGGCCGTGGTGGGCCTGCTCCTGTGGCGCCATGGACGGCGCCGGAGGGTTGCTGCGCGGGAGTGAAAGACCCGGCGGCTGGCTGCGCCGCCGGGTCCTGAAGCGCATCAGGACGCAGGGATGTCGAAGACCACCGGCGCGGCCACAGCCCAGGGGAGCCCAATCTCGCTGAACGTGGCATGCTGCCGGCCCGCGCGCTCCAGGGCTTCCTCGATGCCCACCACCACGGCATGCGCAGCGTCTCCTTCGCCTTCCCAGTGGACGCAGGCGGGATCGATGGGGGCGGGCGGCGGTGCGGTCCGGATGGCTTCCAGCACCAGCATGAAGGCTCCGCTGTCCGCCAGGCTGCTGGTAAGCGGAACGCCGTGGCCGCGGTGGGCCAGGAGATTCTCCGTCAGGTCGTCCCGGGCGAAGGTTTCCTCCGTGCGGCCGGCCGCCGACTCCACCGTCAGGCGGTCCTCGGTGTAGTGGAACACAGCCGTGCCGGCCGAACCCTGCAGGGTGACGTACGGTTCAACGGATTCCGGGGCACAGATGGTCAGGGCGCAGGTGATGGGCAGGCCCGCTGCGGTGCGGATCCGGATCACGGAGGTGTCATCGGACTCGATGTCATTGGCCCGGTACAGCTCGGTTTCCACGGACGCGAGGTCTGCTGTGGTGCGCGCCCCGGCAATCCGGAGGGCGGTTGCCACCGCGTGCGCCAACGGGTTGGTGGCCACGCCATCCACCACATCCACGCCGTTAATGCTGCGTTTTCCTGCCCAGCGGGAGCGCGTGTAGTAGGCCCTGTCCCGGACCCACCGGCCGGTGGCGGAGATGCCCTCCAGTGTTCCGATGGTCCCGGCGGCGAGCAGTTCTTCGATGGCTCCAAGCGCGTGCGAGCCGAGGCTCTGGAAGCCGATCTGCACCCCGCGGCCTGACCCGGCGGCTGCCGTGCGCATCCGGTTGAAGTCGGCCAGGGAGGCGACAGGTGGCTTTTCAAGGTACAGCTCAGCGTCAGTGGCCAGGGCGGCCAAGGCCAGCGGGGCATGCGTCTGGATGGGGGTGGCCACGATGACCAGGTCCAGGTCCCGGGTAGCGGTGAGGAGCTCCCCGAGCCCCGGGTAGACGGCGGCCGACGGCGGGAGGGTGCCGGGTGCCGGCGGCTGCGGGTCCGCCACGGCGACCAGGCTGACACTGCCTGCCGCCTGCAGGCGCTGGAGGTTCCGCAGATGGTGGGTGCCGAAGCCGTGCACTCCCACCAGTGCAACCCGTGCCGGGGCTGTTGCTGAAGCTGCGGCGGCGCTGCCGGCGGCTTCCGTTGCCGTTTTCATGGATCTCCGTTCTGGCCACTGGCACCTGCCTTGCGGGCACCTGCATCATGAGCGCGAGCGTCGAGGCAGCAAGCGCTTTCCAGCTTTTAGTGTGCGGCAAAGAGGCGGCCGCAGTCCAGCAATGTAACGATTCAAATTTCCGCTTGACCGAGGACGGGCAGCGGGTCTACATTTTCGAGAAACCGATTACCAGCGTGATGCGGGACACTTTCCGCTTCGCCTCTGCAACGATGGAGAACAGAAGGGAGCCGTGCCATGCTGTCCGGGACCTTCAGTGCGCGCGCCTACTCATTTTTTGACACGCTCGTATGGATTGCCGGCCTGAACCTGCTGTGGATTGCCTTTACCCTGCTGGGTTTTGGCATCTTTGGTGCGGGCCCGGCCACCGCCGCGGCACAGATTGCGGTGCGCAAGCGGGCTGCAGGCAATGCTGTTCCGCTGCTGCGGGAGTTTGCCTCCGCATACTTCCGCAACTTTGTCCGGGCCAACGCCCTGGCTTTCCCGGTCATGGCCATTGCGGCGGCCCTTGTCCTGAACTGGAACTATTTTTCCGGAGGCAGGGGAGTCCTGGCGCAGTTCATGGCCGGCGGCATCCTTGTTGCCGCAATCTTCCTGGCGGGGGCCGTTTGCTACGTGTTCCCGATGTATGCCCGGTACGAGCTGACCTTGCCCCAGTACCTGCTGATGTCATCCCGGTTCGCTGTGCGGCACCTGGCGGGAACGGTCATCCTGCTCTTTGTCTCCGCCGCGGTACTTTATGCCAGCAGTTGCCTTCCGGGCCTGGTTCCATTCTTCAGCATCGGGGCCTGGCTCTACCTCACCGGCTGGTTGTGTGACCGCTTCTTCGCGGCCAATGACGAGTCGGTGGCCGCGGCGGGGGAGCCTGCCGCGCGCACCGCCCTCCAAGGGGCTCCCGCCGCCTGACATCCTTCGCCGCCCTGGTTGCTTCCGGTGGGTGCAACCTTGTGCCGGCGTAGGAATGAAACGTATCAAAACCGTGGGCCAGCCAGCCCAACAAACCTCAAAGAAGTGGAAAAGGACGAAATATGATCCATCGCAAACTCTCCCTGGCCGCCGCCGTCGTAACTGCCACGGCGCTGTCCCTCACGGCCTGCAGTGGCGGGGACGCCCCGGCAGCGGACCTCACGTCGGTGTCCATCATGGCCCCGTTCCTGGAGGCCCAGCCGCCCGCAGCGGACGGTGCAGTCCAGAAGAAGCTGGAGGAGCTCACGGGCAAGCAGGTCAAGATCAACTGGGCGCCGAACGCCTCCTACGAGGACAAGACCAACATCACGCTGGCGGGATCCGACATCCCGCAGGTCATGGTGATCCAGGGCAAAACACCCGGCTTCGTCAAGAACGCCCAGGCGGGCGCGTTCTGGGACCTCACCGACAAACTGGACAAGTACCCCAACCTCAAGACCACCTTTCCGGATATCCAGAAGAACGCCAGCGTCAACGGCAAGGTTTACGGCGTTTTCCGCGGCCGCTCCCCGATGCGCGCGGCTGTCATGTTCCGGCAGGACTGGCTGGACAAGCTGGGCCTGCAGCCGCCTAAGACCACGGAGGACCTGTACAAGGTGGCAAAGGCCTTCACCGAGCAGGATCCGGACGGCAACGGCGTCAATGACACCTACGGCATCACCATCCCCAAGTGGGGTGCGCTGGGCACGAACAGCCCTTACGACCTGATCGAGGAATGGTACGGCGCCGGGAACCGCTGGACGGAGCGGGACGGGAAGCTCATTCCCAGCTTCGAGACCGACGAGTTCCTCGAGGCAGACCGGTTCATCAAGAAGATGGTTGACGAAAAACTCATCAACCCGGACTTCGCCACCTTTGACAGCAC
This sequence comes from Pseudarthrobacter sp. LT1, assembly GCF_035621795.1. Taxonomy (NCBI): domain Bacteria; kingdom Bacillati; phylum Actinomycetota; class Actinomycetes; order Micrococcales; family Micrococcaceae; genus Pseudarthrobacter; species Pseudarthrobacter sp. LT1. Next base: position 3,824,065 of record NZ_CP141830.1, on the reverse strand, counting down.
GAAGTGGAACGAGCCGTTCTTCAATGGCAAGGGCGGCATCATCGTCGACGTCGATTCCCGCGTGAGCGTGCTCATCAACCTTTTCAAGCAGGCAGACCCCGCCAACTTCCAGAACAAGGTGGGCTTCGTGGGCAACCTCGAAGGCCCGGACGGCAAACTGCGCGCCCACCCCACCGACGGCTACTCAGGCTTCCTTGCCATCCCCAAGGCCAGCGTCAAGAGCGAGGCTGAACTGGACAAGGTCCTGGCCTTCCTCAACACCATGAACGGCAAGGATGTTGCGGTCCTGCTGAACAACGGCATCGAGGGCGTGAACTTCACGGTGGAGGCCGGCAAGGCGGCCACCATCAAGCCGGAGACGCCGGAGGGCAAGGCCGTCACCACCGACATCAAGAGCTACGCCCAGCTGGGCATGAACGCTGCCGGCAACCAGTTCTACCCCGTGAAGCAGGCCTCCGACTACGAACAGCAGGTCTTCGACAAGCGCACCGACGTCATGGCCGAAGACCTCAAGAGCGCCATCTACAACCCGGCAGCGCCCTACGTTTCAGCCACCTACGTGGCCAAGGGTGCCCAGTTGGACAACATCGTGGCCGACGCGCGGATCAAGTACCTGGCCGGACAGATCGACGAACAGGGCCTCAAGGATGCCATCAAGCTGTGGGACACCAGCGGCGGCAACAAGGTCAAGGAAGAAATCAACAAGCTCTGGCAGGACAACAAGTAAATGGCAGCCCCTGTCATCGACACCCTCGCCGGGGAGCGGACGCGCAGGACCGCGCCCGCTCCCCGGAACGGGGGCAGGTTCTCCGTCCATTTCGCCCACTACAAATGGCTGTACCTGTTGCTGCTGCCCGGCGTGGTGTACTTCGCGGTGTTCCGCTACGCCCCCATGTACGGGGTCACCATCGCCTTCAAGGACTACGTGCCGTTCCTGGGCGTGAACGGCAGCCCCTGGGTGGGGTTCCGCAACTTTGAAGACTTCTTCGCCAACCCGGACTTCCCCCGGCTGCTGGGCAACACCCTGATCCTTGCCTTCCTGAACCTCGGGGTGGCCTTCCCGCTGACCATCATCCTGGCGCTGCTGCTGAACGAGGTCCGGCTGTCCATCCTCAAGCGCACGGTCCAGACGCTGGTGTACATCCCGCACTTCCTGTCCTGGACCATCGTGGCGTCGCTGAGCTTCCTGCTGTTTGCCCTGGATATCGGGCCGCTGTTCCAGTTCCTGAACAACGCCATGGGCACGCACATCGACTTCCTGTCAGATCCTGCCTGGTTCCGGCCATTGATCGTGCTGCAGGAGATCTGGAAGAACACCGGGTGGGGCACCATCATCTTCCTGGCCGCCCTTTCAACCGTGGACCAGGACCAGTACGAGGCCGCGATCATCGACGGCGCCGGCCGGTTCCGGCGCGTCTGGCACATCACGCTTCCGGCGATCCGTTCCACGATCATCGTGATGCTGATCCTGGCCATCGGGCAGATGCTCAACACCGGGTTCGAACAGATCTACCTGATGACCAACGCGCTCAACCGTGAGGTGGCGGACGTCTTTGACACGTACGTCTACTTCGTGGGCATCACCCAGGGCGCCTACAGCTACTCCACCGCCGTGGGCCTGTTCAAATCCCTGGTGGGCATTGTGCTGATCTTCGGCACCAACTGGCTGGCCAAGCGATTCAACCAGAGCGGACTGTTCTAGCCATGAAAATCCACAACACCCGCAGCGGCCGGATCTTTGACGCCGCCAACTACGTCTTCCTGTCCCTGATCGGCCTCATCACCCTGTTGCCCTTCGTGTACGTCTTCGCCGGATCGTTTGCCACCGAAGCAGAAATCACGCGCCGGGCATTCTTCGTCTGGCCCGAACAGTTCACCCTGGGCTCCTACGAATACATCTTCGCCACCCCGGCGTTCGTGCGCGCCCTGGTGACCACCATCCTGGTCACCGCGGTGGGCACGCTGGTCCAGTTGGCCTTCACCGTGACCATGGCCTACCCGCTGGCCAAGAAAACCCTGCGGGGCAGGAACGCCATCCTGTCCCTGGTGGTCTTTGCCATGGTCTTCTCCGGCGGCATGATCCCCACCTTCCTGCTGGTCAAGGACCTGGGCCTGCTCAACTCCTACTGGGCCCTGATCCTGCCCGCGGCCATCAACCCGTTCAGCCTGATCATCATCAAGAACTTCTTCCAGGAACTCCCTGCCGAACTGGAGGAATCGGCCAAGATGGACGGCGCCACCGAGATCGGGATCCTGTGGCGGATCCTGCTGCCCCTGTCCAAGCCGGTCCTGGCCACTTTCGCGCTGTTCTACGCCGTGGGAATCTGGAACGACTTCATGTCGCCCCTGCTCTACCTGAGCGACAACTCCAAGTGGACCCTCCAGATGTACCTGCGCCAGGTCACAGCGGCCTCGGACCTGCTGGGCACGGGCAACGTTGACCCCAACTACATCCCGCCGGAACAGGGGATCAAGTTCGCGGTGATCGTGGTGGCCACCCTGCCCATCCTCATCTTCTACCCGTTCCTGCAGAAGCACTTCGCCAAGGGCATGCTCATCGGCTCCGTCAAAGGATGACCCTGCCCGCGGGCATCAAAGGAAAAGAACCACTATGAAAATCCTGCTGGCCGGAGACTCCACCGTTGCCAACTGTCCCACGCACGAGTTCCCCATGAGCGGTTGGGGAGCGCAGCTGGCACCCCTCACCTTCACGTGGGGAACGGTACACAACTTCGCCAAGGGCGGCGCCGACACCGAATCGTTCCGCACGGAGGGGCTCTGGGCGGAGCTGCTCACCGCAGCAGGCCCGGGCGACGCCGTGCTCATCCAGTTCGGCCACAACGACCAGAAGAAGCCGCACCTGGCCGCCCGCACCGGTTACGCGGCCAACCTGCGAACCATGGTGGGGGAGGTGGGCGCCCGGGGCGCGGCGGCGGTGCTGTGCACCTCCGTGGAGCGCCGGCACTTCCTGGGCGGCGGGCACCCGGGCGAGGGACCGTCGTCGGACGTCCCTGCAGAGAGCCTGGAGGACTATCCGGAGGTGGTCCGTGAACTGGGCCAGGAGCTCGGGGTCCCCGTGGTGGACCTCAACGCGTGGACCCGGCACCTTTATCTCCGGCTGGGCCGGGAAGGATCCAGGGAGCTCTTCTGCCACTTTGCGCCGGGCGAGCACGCGCATTGGCCCGGTGGCCTGGCCGACAATACGCATTTCTCCCGGCACGGTGCTTCGCTGGTGGCCGGGGAGGTGGCCCGGCAGCTGCGCGGGCAGGGGTACGGGCCGGCTGGCATCGCGGAGCCGGCCAGTACCAAGGCAATGAGGACGACGGCGGGACGCGCCTAATGGGGGCCGCAGCGGTTAAGGAGCGGGTCCTCTACAGCAACCCGCTGGCTGGGCCCGGGGATGTGACTGGATGGGTAGCGGAAGGACCGTTGCGCCACGACAGCCACGAGGGTGCCCTGGAGCTGTCCGGCGCGCTGGACGACCAGGAGTTCGGCGACCACGCGCACTGGACGTTGTGGTGCCCGGTGGAATTTCCGGACGGCATCCGCATCAGCTGGGAGTTCCGGCCGCTGGCCGAGCCAGGCCTGGCCATGCTGTTCTTCGCGGCCACCGGACGCCGCGGGCAGGACCTCTTCAGTCCGGCCCTCGCGCCCAGGACGGGCCACTACCCGCAGTACCATTCGGGCGACATTGACGCCCTGCACGTCTCCTATTTCCGGCACAAATACCCGTCTGAGCGGGCGTTCCGCACCTGCAACCTGCGCAAGAGCGCGGGTTTCGAACTGGTGGCGCAGGGCGCGGACCCGTTGCCGCCCGCGGAGGACGCCACGGACTTCAACCGCCTGGAACTGGTGAAGGACGGGCCCCTGGCAGCGTTTTCCATCAACGGGCTGCTGCTCTTCGAATGGCAGGATCCGTCGTCGAAGGTGCTCGGCGGCGGCCGGATTGGTTTCCGGCAGATGGCCCCGTTCCGGGCAGCCTACCGCAACCTCGTGGTCACAAAGCTGTAGCACCAAAGAGAAGATGGGCGGCCCCGGAGGGCCGCCCATCGTGTCGCTGCAATAGCCGCTTGTTGAACTACCGTAAAACTAGAGTCCCAGCAGCCGGTTGAGCAGGTTCGCCAGGCCGCTGAGGCCATTGCCGCCGTCAAGGAGCCCGGTGACCGCGCACAGAAGGTTGCCGACGAGTTTGCCCGCCCCCGACTGCGCAACAATGTCCAGGACAACCTGGTTCAGGTCGACATTGAGCCCCAGGACGTCCAGGTGCAGCGGCCCGAGGACCAGGTTCACGATGTCGCAACCGCCTCCTGCGGCCGTCGCGGCGTTGGTGGTGGGGGCCGCAGCAGCCGTGGTGGTCACGGTCTGGCTTACCGGAGTGGCCACGCCGGCAAGATCGGTGAGGGTGCCCTGCACCAAGCCGGTGACGGTCAGCCGGCCGTCCTGGACGCTGAAATTGGACGGCGTAAACGAGCCGACGAAGGTACCCACACCGTCAATGGTCTGGTTGATGCTTCCAGTGACGTTGGCTGCTTGTGATGACTGGGACGCGGCAGAAGGAGCCGCGGGTGCTGCTGCCGTCGCCGGGCCTGCCATGCCGAAGAGCATGGCGCCGGAGAGGGCGATGGCGGTGACTGAGGCTGAGACCTTGGTTCGCATTTTCGGTAAATCCTTTCAGCGCCGGGTTGCGGCGCAATGAATCCCCCGGGATTCCGCCCCCATGGAGAACCCCGGCGGAACTGTTTATTTCAAATGCAGTGCATTTCAGATGCAGCCCTCGCGGGCCGCGACGCGCGGCGTAGGAACGTGATCCAGGCCACGGGCACATCGACCAACGTATTAGTAAGTATGCTGATGAGTCAAGCTGGCCGTGGGCAGCACGTGAGGTGGGAGAGCGGCCGGCCGGCGGCTGGGCGCTCCGGTGCTGGTGCAAGATAGAGGGGTTGAGGAACTGCCCACTGGAGGGAGGCGGGGTATGGAGCCCGTAATGGTCGACGGCGGCAAGGGAACCGTGGAACTGAGCGCTGACGGCGTCATCCACCTCATGTGGGAGCCCAAAGTCCGGATAGAAGTCGAGGACGCACAGGCGGCGATGGCTGCGGTGAACCGCATAGCAGGGGACGGCAACTATCCGATGCTGGTGGACATGGCCACCACGGAAAACGTCAGCATCCAGGCGCGCTCAGTGTTCTCCATCCCGTGCGCCGCCAACCGCATTGCCCTGCTTGGGTCGAGCCCTGTGGACCGGATCATCGCCAACTTCTTCCTCGGCGTCCACAATCCGCCCTGCCCCACCCGCTTCTTCACGTCCCGGGACGAATCCATGAAGTGGCTGCAGCAGACGGGAAAGTAGAGCGCCCGGCTGATCAGCCGGCGCCCGGCGCGGCCGTGCTCTGCCGGACCACCAGCTCCGGCGTGAACACCACAGACCGGTGGACGGGATTCTGGGACTCCACCTCTTCGGACAGCAGTTCGATGGCCGTCCGGCCCAGCAGCTGGGTGGGCTGGCGGATGGAGGACAGGGGAACCACCGCGGAGACGGCAAAGTCGATGTCGTCATAGCCAATCAACGCCACGTCCTCGGGGATCCGGAACGTGTGCGTCATGGTGAGCGACTGCATGACGCCCAGGGCCAGGAGGTCGTTGGCGCAGAAAATCCCCTCGGGCAGTTCAGCCCGCCCACGCTCCACCAGCATGTCGCCCACGCTGCGCCCAGCCAGGACGGTCTGCCCTTCCGCATCCAGCACCTCGAGGCTGGCGTCCGGCTCCTCCTTCACGGCCCGCTGGGCTCCCTGGAGCCGGTCCGCGACCTGCCGGATGGACGTGGGACCGCCAACAAAAGCCAGCCGACGGCGGCCGGTGTCCAGCAGGTGCCGGGCAGCCAAGTACCCGCCGGCGTCGTCATCCACGGCAACCGAGCTGAACTTGGACTCGTCAGCCAGCCGGTCCACCAGGACCGTTGGCACGCCGCGCTCGCGGAGGAGGTCCAGCCTTTCCGTTACATCACCCACAGGGGAGATGAGCAGGCCCTGCACGCGCTGCTCCTGGAAGAGGTCAATGTAGTTCGCCTCCCGGCCGGCGTTGTGGCCGCTGTCGCCCAGCAGGACGGCGCTTCCCTGCAGCGCCGCGGCGTCCTCCGCCGCGCGGACCACCGAGGTGAAGAAGGGGTTGCCGACGTCCAGGACAATGAGTCCGATCGTGCGGCTGTGGCCAACACGGAGTTGGCGGGCGGCATCGTTGCGGACAAACCCCAGTTCGTCGATGGAGCGCAGGACCCGTTCCTTCGTCCGGTCGGACACCCGGTCGGGATAGTTGAGGACATTGGACACCGTCCCCACGGCCACGCCCGCGTGGGTGGCCACGTCCTTGATACTGGCTGTGCGGTTCATCGATTCTCCGTGCCGACATTCCCACTGCGGGAGCTACCGCGCGGGAAATCAAAAGTTTCTGCCATTGCTTGACACCTGCTCAAATCCAAGAGTACTTTGAATCGTACCAATGAAACGATTCAAAAGTTTATGAAGTTTGAGGGGTGTCCGCATGAGGGTGTGTTTCCGTTCCTCGGTCCAGCCGGCGCTGATCGATGAATACCGGCGCCGGCACGCCGCAGTGTGGCCGGAAATGCTTGACGCCCTCAAGGAGGCAGGCTGGCACAACTACTCCCTGTTCCTGGGTGGGGACGGGCTCCTGGTGGGGTACGTGGAGTGCGACGACTTTGACGCCGTCCGTGCCCGCATGGCCCTGACGGACGTGAACGCCCGCTGGCAGGCTGAGATGGCAACCCTTTTCGAGGACTCCGGCCAAGCTCCCGACGAAGGGTTCCAGGTGCTGGAGGAAGTCTTCAACCTGGACAGCCAGCTGGCGGCACAGCACCCCGCAGGCTGACGGGCAGGACCGGACGCAGGACTACCGGGGCACCGGAACAGCAGGCAACTGCCGGCACGCAGGCTCCAGCAGCGGGGCACCAACCAAACGCATCAGACAGACGCTCAACACCGGAAAGAACCATCATGAATGACGTAGCAACGGCGCTGGGCAGGCTCGGGGAGCTTGCCATCGAGGTCCCTTCGTGGGCCTATGGAAATTCGGGTACGCGGTTCAAGGTGTTCGGCACGCCCGGCACGCCGCGCACGGTCCAGGAGAAGCTGGCGGACGCCGCCAAGGTCCACGAGTTGACCGGCCTGGCCCCCACCGTGGCACTGCACATCCCGTGGGACAAGGTGGACGACTACTCGGCCCTGAAGGAGTATGCGGCCGGCCTGGGCGTGGGGCTGGGCACCATCAACTCGAACACCTTCCAGGACGACGAGTACAAGTTCGGGTCCCTCACCTCTTCCAACCCGGCCGTCCGGCGCCGGGCCATCGACCACCATCTCGAGTGCATCGACATCATGCACGCCACGGGTTCGCAGGACCTCAAGATCTGGCTGGCGGACGGCACCAACTACCCGGGCCAGGATGACATGCGCGGCCGCCAGGACCGGCTGGCCGAGTCGCTGCAGGAGATCTATGCGGCCCTGGGAGATGGGCAGCGCCTGGTGCTGGAGTACAAGTTCTTTGAGCCGGCGTTCTACCACACGGACGTGCCGGACTGGGGTAGCTCCTATGCCCAGACGCTGGCCCTGGGGGAGAAGGCGTTCGTTTGCCTGGACACCGGCCACCACGCCCCGGGCACCAACATCGAGTTCATCGTGATGCAGCTGCTGCGCCTGGGCAAGCTGGGTTCCTTCGACTTCAACTCCCGCTTCTACGCCGACGACGACCTGATCGTGGGTGCCGCCGACCCGTTCCAGCTGTTCCGCATCATGCACGAAGTGATCCGGGGCGGAGGATACGGCAAGGACTCCGGCGTGGCGCTGATGCTGGACCAGTGCCACAACCTGGAAGAGAAGATCCCCGGCCAGATCCGTTCGGTGCTGAACGTGCAGGAAATGACGGCCCGTGCCCTGCTGGTGGACACCGCAGCCTTGGCCGAAGCACAGCGCGCCGGGGATGTCCTGGCCGCCAACGGCATCTTCAACGATGCCTTCTACACCGACGTCCGGCCGATCCTGGCCGAGTGGCGTGAATCCCGCGGCCTGCCCGCAGACCCGATGGCCGCCTTCAAGGCCAGCGGTTACCAGAAACAGATCAACGAGGACCGCGTGGGCGGCCAGCAAGCCGGATGGGGCGCCTGATTCAGCTATGACGAACAAGACTGTTGAAGACCTGATTGACCGTTCCAACCGCCTTGGCGCGGACAAGCGGAACACCAACTTCGCCGGCGGCAACACCTCCGCCAAGGGCACCGACAAGGACCCCGTCACCGGCGAGGACGTCCAGCTGATCTGGGTCAAGGGATCCGGCGGTGACCTGGGCACCCTGAAGGCCGGGAACCTTGCGGTGCTGCGGCTGGACCGGCTGACCGCTCTGAAGAATGTCTACCCGGGCGTGGAGCGCGAGGACGAGATGGTGGCCGCGTTCGATTACTGCCTGCACGGCAAAGGCGGAGCCGCCCCATCGATCGATACCGCCATGCACGGCCTCGTGGACGCCGCCCACGTGGACCACCTGCACCCGGACTCCGGCATCGCCATTGCCACGGCCGTGGACGGCGAGGCGCTGACCACCAAGATTTTCGGCAACAAGGTGGTGTGGGTGCCTTGGCGCCGGCCCGGGTTCCAGCTGGGCCTGGACATCGCCGCGATCAAGGACGCCAACCCCCAGGCCATCGGGACCATCCTGGGCGGCCACGGCATCACCGCCTGGGGCGCCACCAGCGAAGAAGCCGAGCAGAACTCGCTGTGGATCATTGAGCAGGCCGAGAAGTACATCCGGGACAACGGCAAGGCCGAGCCCTTCGGGCCCAAGCTGCCCGGCTACGGCGCCCTGCCCGAGGCAGAGAGGAAAGCCAAGGCCGCAGCCCTGGCACCCGTGATCCGCGGCCTGGCCTCCACGGACAAGCCGCAGCTGGGGCACTTCAGCGATGACGCCGTCGTCCTTGACTTCCTGGAGTCCGCGGAGCACCCACGGCTGGGCGGCCTGGGGACCTCCTGCCCGGACCACTTCCTGCGCACCAAGGTCAAGCCGCTGATCCTGGACCTGCCCGCGGACGCCTCCATCGAGGACTCGATCTCACGGCTCACAGAACTCCACACTGCCTACCGCGAGGACTACCAGGCGTACTACGACCGGCACGCGGACGAAAACAGCCCGGCCCTGCGCGGCGCGGACCCGGCCATCGTGCTGGTGCCAGGCGTGGGCATGTTCTCCTTCGGCGCCAACAAGCAGACCGCCCGCGTGGCTGGCGAGTTCTATCTCAACGCCATCAACGTGATGCGCGGCGCCGAGGCCGTCTCCACCTACGCCCCGATCGAGGAATCCGAGAAGTTCCGCATCGAGTACTGGGCGCTGGAGGAAGCCAAGCTGGCCCGGATGCCCAAGCCCAAGTCCCACGCCACCCGCATCGCGCTGGTCACCGGTGCAGCGTCGGGCATCGGCAAGGCCATCGCCACCCGGTTGGCGTCCGACGGCGCGTGTGTCGTCATTGCCGACCTCAACCTTGAGAACGCACAAAAGGTCGCCGAGGAACTTGGCGGTGCCGACGTCGCGATTGGTGTCCAGGCCGACGTGACGGACGAAGCCCAGGTTTCCGCCGCGATCGACGCCGCGGTCCTGGCCTTCGGCGGGGTGGACCTGGTGGTCAACAACGCCGGCCTGTCCATCTCCAAGCCGCTGCTGGAAACCACCGAAAAGGACTGGGACCTGCAGCACAACGTCATGGCCAAGGGCTCGTTCCTGGTGGCCAAGACCGCGGCGAAAGTCATGATCGCCCAGGGCATGGGCGGGGACATCATCTACATCTCCTCCAAGAACTCCGTGTTCGCCGGCCCGAACAACATCGCCTACTCCGCCACCAAAGCAGACCAGGCCCACCAGGTGCGCCTGCTCGCGGCCGAACTGGGCGAGCACGGCATCCGGGTCAACGGCATCAACCCCGACGGCGTGGTCCGCGGCTCCGGAATCTTCGCCGGCGGCTGGGGCGCCAAGCGCGCCGCGGTCTACGGCGTGGACGAGGAAAAGCTGGGCGAGTACTACGCCCAGCGCACCCTGCTCAAGCGCGAGGTCCTGCCCGAACACGTGGCCAACGCAGCCGCCGTGCTCACCAGCAACGAACTGTCCCACACCACCGGCCTGCACATCCCCGTGGACGCCGGAGTGGCCGCAGCCTTCCTGCGGTGAGCACGATTCCTGCCCGCGGCGTGTTTGCCGCCGTCGACATCGGCGCCTCATCCGGCCGGGTGATCCTGGGCCGCGTGTCCCGGAACGGGGTGCAGCTGGAGACCGTCCACCGCTTCCCCAACGGCGTGGTGGAGCGCGACGGCGGCCTCCGCTGGGACTTCGACGCCTTGTTCGCGGAGGTGCTCGCGGGACTGCGGGCGGCCGCTGCGGCGGCGGCAGCCCGTGGCGAAAAGATCGGCAGCATTGGCATCGACACCTGGGCGGTGGACTACGGGCTGGTGGACAGCGCGGGCAAACTCGTGGCGCAGCCGTACAGCTACCGCGACGACCGCAGCAGGACCGCCGTCGCGCCCGTCCACGCCAAGCTGGACCCGGCGCGGCTGTACCAAACCACGGGGCTGCAGTTCCTGCAGTTCAACACGATCTACCAACTGGCCACCGAGAAGAACCTGGCCGGGCTGCAGGCCCTCCTGATCCCGGACCTGATCGCGTTCCTGCTGACCGGTGTGCGGCGCACCGAGGCGACCAACGCCTCCACCACGGGCCTTTTCGACGCCGTGGCCGGGGAATGGGCCACCGAATTCTTCACCGCACTGGGACTGCGGAAGGACCTGTTCCCGCCGCTGATCCAGCCCGGGGAAACCTACGGAAACCTCCTGCCGGACATAGCCGCGGCCGTGGGCCTGCCCCGTGAAACCACAGTGGTGGCGGTGGGCTCGCACGACACTGCCTCCGCCGTCGTGGCCGTTCCTGCCCGGGATGGCGCTTTTGCCTACATCTCCTCCGGCACGTGGTCCCTCGTGGGGCTGGAATTGAAGCACCCCGTCCTGACCCAGGCCAGCCGGGAAGCGAACTTCACGAATGAACGCGGCGTGGACGGCACCATCCGCTACCTGCGGAACGTGGGCGGCCTGTGGCTGCTGAGCGAATGCCAGCGCACCTGGGCCGGTGAAGGCTACCAGCCCGACCTGGCCTCCCTGCTCGCCGCCGCCGCGGCATTGCCTGCCGGCGGTCCCCAGGTCAACGCGGATGATCCCTTCTTCATTGCCCCGGGCAATATGCCGGAGCGGATCCGGGCGGCGGCACGGCGCACCGGTGACGTGCTGCCAAATGATCCCGCGGCCATCACCCGCTGCATCATGGACAGCCTCGCCGCCGGATACGCCAGGACCATCACCGCAGCGGAACGCCTCGCCAACCGTGAAGTGGACGTGGTGCACGTGGTGGGCGGCGGCTCGCAGAACACCCTGCTGTGCCAGCTCACCGCCACTGCCACCGGGCGCCCCGTCGTCGCCGGTCCCGTCGAAGCCACCGCCCTGGGCAACGTCCTGGTCCAGGCCCGTGCTGCCGGGGCCGCAGCAGGCGGGCTGCCGCACCTGCGCGGAATCATCGCCGCCGGCACGAGCCTTCGGCGCTTTGAACCACTCATCAGCGTGCGCCACCGATCCATGCAGTAGAAATAGAGAACTCCACCGCGGGCCTGCGGACCAACCGACACAGAACAGGACAACGATGCCCCTCTTCGACCTGCCCCTGGCCGCGCTCCGCAGCTACACCTCCGATGTCACACCGCCCGGGGACCTGGCTGCCTTCTGGGACGCCACCCTGGACGAAGCGCGGACCTTTCCACTCGACGCGACCTTCGAACCGGTGGATAACTACCTCACGGTGATCGATACCTTCGACGTCACCTTCTCCGGCTTTGGCGGCGCGCCCGTCAAAGGTTGGCTGCACCTTCCCGCCAACCGGGAGGCAGGCGTCCGGCTGCCGGTGGTGGTGAACTACATTGGCTATTCCGGCGGCCGCGGCCTGGCCAACCAGGACACCCGGTGGGCGCAGGCCGGGTACGCACACTTCATCATGGACACCCGGGGCCAGGGGTACGGCGGCACGCTGGGGGACACCGCGGATCCCCACCCGTCCGCCGGGGATGTGGCGAACGCAGGCCTCATGACCAGGGGCATCACCAGCCGGGAGGACTACTACTACCGCCGCGTCTATGTGGACGCCTTCCGCGCGGTGGAGGCCGCGCAGGCCCACCCCGCCGTCGATCCTGCCAAAGTGGTGCTGGCCGGTGTCAGCCAGGGCGGCGGCCTGGTGGTGGCCACGGCGGGGCTCACTGCGGGACGGCTCGACGGCGTCATCGCCGCGCTGCCCGACGTCCCCTTCCTGCAGGACTTTCCCCGCGCCATCGACATCACTCCGCGCGGGCCCTACCCGGAGATCGCCCAGTTCCTGGCGCGGCACCGGGACCGCTACGACGCCGCACTTGGCGTCCTGAACTATTTCGACGGCGTCAACCTGGCCCGCTGGGCCACGGTGCCGGCGCTGTACTCGGCTGCGCAAATGGACGACATCTGCCCGCCGTCCACGGTGTTCGCCAGCTACAACGCCTACGCGACTGGCACCGACGCCTCATCGGCCACCGGTGCCGTGAAGGACATTGAGGTGTACCGGTTCAACAACCATGAGGGCGGCCAGGAACACCACTGGATCCGCCAGCTGCAGTTCCTGCGCAAGCTCCTGGGGTAGGCGGCGGCAAACCCAGGGTTGTTCGCGGATCCTTGCCTTGTGCGTTCGGAGCCGCGAACAGGCCTGGGACGGAATGTGACGCAACCGATTTTGCGGCCGCCATATGCCGGGTTTATGGTCTCTTCCATGACTAACCGTTGGTATGCGTATTTTTCGTTGGCTCTGGAGGGGCCCGCGTCTAACTGACACGCATCCAACTTCCTTCAGAGCCAACAGGGCAGAGATCATTCTCTGCCCTTCGCCGTTTCTCCGGCGGGTTCTGAAATCCGGGCCCGCTTCCCATCTGGAACAGGACCCTGAACATGAGCACCGCAACAGCAGCCGCCCCCGCCACCAAGTCCACATCCAACCTGCGCGTCAGCGAATTCACTGCGCTGCCGGCACCTTCGGCGCTTCTCACCAAACTGCCGCTCGGCGACCGGGAGGCCGCCGTCGTCGAACGCGGACGCGACGAGGTGCGCGCCATCATGGACGGGGTGGACGACCGCCTGCTGGTCATCGTGGGACCCTGCTCCATCCACGACCCCAAGGCAGGGCTGGAGTACGCCCGCCGGCTGGTCAGCCAGGCCGAGAAGCACAAGGAAGACCTGCTGATCGTCATGCGGACCTACTTCGAGAAGCCGCGCACCACGGTGGGCTGGAAGGGCCTGATCAACGATCCCCGGCTGGACGGCAGCCACGACATGGTCACCGGCCTGCGCACCGCAAGGCAGTTCCTGCAGCAGGTCACCGCGCTGGGCCTGCCCACCGCCACTGAATTCCTGGAGCCGATCAGCCCCCAGTACATGGCGGACCTGATCTCCTGGGGAGCCATCGGTGCCCGCACCACCGAGAGCCAGATCCACCGCCAGCTGGCTTCCGGGCTCTCCATGCCCATTGGCTTCAAGAACGGGACCGACGGCGGCCTGCAGGTTGCCATCGATGCCTGCGGTGCCGCCGCGGCAGCCCAGGCCTTCCTGGGGATCGACGGCGAAGGCCGGGCCGCGCTGGTGGCAACGGCCGGAAACCCCGACACCCACGTGATCCTCCGGGGCGGCCGGAAGGGACCCAACTACTCAGCGGCCGACGTTGAACGCGCCTCCACCGAACTGGCGGGCAAGGGGCTCAACCCCCGCCTGATCGTTGACGCGAGCCACGCCAACAGTGGCAAGAGCCATCACCGGCAGGCTGAGGTGGCGCTGGAAATCGGTGCCCAGCTTGAGGAAGGCGGCGCGGCGGCCCGGGCCGTGGCCGGTGTGATGCTGGAAAGCTTCCTGGTGGGCGGCGCCCAGAACCTTGACGTTGATGAGTACGCCGCGGGACGGGCGGAACTGGTCTACGGCCAGAGCGTCACCGACGCCTGCATGGACTGGGATGTCTCCGCTTCTGTCCTGGAGCAACTGGCGGCATCAGGGCGGAAGCGGCGGCAGCAGAATTAGGGGTGAAATAGGGGAGGCCACTACTTTCACATCTGCCACATGAACATCTACAGTATCTATTTAAGGTGGTTGGTGGATGGCTCAGCATCGGAACACCGCATTGGCACGTACCTGGGGTCACTGTTGTCCATCCGTCAGCAAAGGAAAATAGGGAAATGTCGGCAGAACAGAACTTCTCCAACGCGAAGTTCCTGACCGTGGCTGAAGTAGCTGAGGTCATGCGCGTCTCCAAAATGACTGTTTACCGCCTGGTTCACTCCGGCGAAATGCCCGCGGTGCGCTTCGGCCGCTCCTACCGGGTCCCCGAAAACGCCGTCGAACAGTACCTCAAGGGTGCTGTTGTGGACGGCCACACCGAGACCGCCTAAGGGGCCTGTCCTGAGCCGCTCCCGATAAGCGGTACCCTGTTAAGGAACGTTTTACGTCATTGTAAGAATCTGTCAGTTGTTCAGTTCGTAGCTTTGTCCGCGGACATTCCCCATCAGGCAGGTACTGCATCTAGTTTGTAAGGAACTTTCGTGGGTTCAGTTATCAAGAAGCGTCGCAAGCGTATGGCCAAGAAGAAGCACCGCAAGTTGCTTCGCAAGACCCGTCACCAGCGCCGCAACAAGAAGTAGAGATACTTCGAACAGCGTGGAAATGCCCGCCGCCTTCCAAGGCGGCGGGCATTTTTTTGTCTCAGGTTAGTGGCTGGAGGCTTTTGCCTGCCTGCGGTGGGGTGGGTTATGCCCGGGGGCCGCGGATGCGGGCGAAGCCCTTCCAGAGGCCGTAGACAGCGCCGCCGAAGGTTGCCGCCTTCAGGCCCAGGGTGGCGGCGCGGCGGCCCGCGCGGAAATCATAAACGGGCCAGTTCCGGTCACGGGCGTGCCGGCGGAGCTTGGCGTCCGGGTTGATGGCCACGGGGTGTCCCACCAGTGACAGCAGCGGCACGTCGTTGTAGGAGTCGCTGTACGCCCAGCAGCGCTTGAGGTCCAGGCCCTCCTGGTCCGCGATGCCCTGGACCGCTACGGCTTTGGCCGAGCCGTGCAGGATGTCCCCCACCAGGCGGCCGGTGTACATCCCGTCCGACACCTCACCCACTGTCCCGAGCGCTCCGGTCAGCCCCAGGCGGGTGGAGATGACTGTTGCCACTTCAATAGGGGTTGCCGTCACCAGCCAGACGCGCCGGCCCACCCGGAGGTGCTGTTCCGCCAAGGCCTTGGCGCCCGGCCAGATCCGGGACGCGATCATCTCGTCGTAGACTTCTTCGCCGAGGGCCTTGATGTCGTCAACCGTGATGCCGGCGGCGAGCGTCAGGGCCGAATCACGTACCGCATGGACGTCGTCGATATTCTCACCGCGCGCCACGAACTTGAACTGCTTCCACGCGAATCCGGCCGCCTGCACAAGGGTGAACGCGCCGCGCTGGTGCATCTTCCGCGCAACGTGGAAGAGGCTGGCCCCGCGCATCAGGGTATTGTCCACATCGAAAAACGCCGCTTCACCGGGCTGCGGCGCAGCAACCGGCCGCGTGACGACGGCGACGTATTTCTCCTGGGGCATGGACTTGAGTCTAGTCAATCCACTCGCTGGGCGACGTCGGCGTCACCCGCACGGCGCGAACGGCGATACCGTTAAGCCATGGCTACCCCCCGCGTCGTCCTGGTCACCAAAGCTGACTGCCACCTTTGCGAGGAGGCGCGCGACGCCGTCGGCCGGGTCACTGCCTCGTTGGGCCTCAGCTGGAGCGAAGAGCTGGTGGACAACCAGCCCGAACTGCGGGAGCGTTACGCCGAAGAGATCCCCGTGGTCCTGGTTGACGGGGTGCAGCGCGACTTCTGGAAGATCGACGAAGCCCGGCTGGAACGCGTCCTGCAGCGCGCCATGGCCAATTAGGGGGATGCGAGTGACGTCCTTGGATTCAACGTCCCAGCCTGTCCCGGGCATCCCTGATGCCGCGGGTGCACCGGCAAAGCAGATTCCCCCTGCTGCCGTGGCGCGGTTGACCCTGTACCTCCGGGCCCTGAACACCCTGCTGGCCGAGGGTGTTGAGCGCGTCTCCTCCGACTCTTTGGCGGAAGCCTCCGGCGTCAGTTCCTCAACGCTGCGCAAGGACCTGTCCCACGTGGGGTCCTACGGCACCAGGGGAGTGGGGTACGAGGTCCAGTACCTCAGCCGCCACATTGCCGCGGCACTGGGGCTGACGCATGACTGGAAAGTTGCGATCGTCGGAGCCGGAAACCTGGGCAAGGCGCTGGCGCGCTACGGCGGCTTCGAATCGCGAGGCTTCGATGTGGTGGCCATCTTCGACGCGGACCAGATGGTGGTGGGCAACGAGGTGGGATGGCTGCGGGTCAGCGACGTGGCGGACCTTGAGACCGTCCTACACCGCACCGGGGCCAACATGGTGGTACTGGCGCTTCCTGCGGCGGTGGCGCAGGGCATCTGCGACCGGGTCGTTGCGGCGGGCGTGCACAGCGTGCTCAGCTTCGCACCGGTGATGCTCCAGGTTCCGGAAGGGGTCAACCTCCGCAAGGTGGACATGGCCACGGAGCTGCAAATCCTGGCCTACCACGCCCAGCGGGCGCAGGCGCCGGGGCAGACAGCCTAGGGGCACGGTTTAAAGGCGGCGGCCCGGGATGCTGGACATCCCGGGCCGCCGCTGCGTTCTGTGTTGGAGGTCAGCGCCCGTAAGGGTTGCCGAAGCCGCCCGAATACGGGTTGGCGAAGGGCTGCTGCTTCCGGAAGTAGGGGGCAGCGGCAGGGAGGTAGAGCAGGACGATGGCGGCGATTCCCAGGACGGTCCCGATCGTTGCGAGGGAGGGGATTCCGAACAGGCCAAGGACGGACAGCGCTGCGAACACGGTTCCGAGGATGCGTGCCCAGTTCTTGCCCTTGCGGATGAAGAAGGCCACCAGCAGGTAGAGGGCGGCACCGATGATGCCGAAGACCACCAGGGAGCCGGCGATGAAGGGCTTGATGTCGTCGTAGGTGATGCCCGCCCCGCTGGCCCGGACCTGCTGTTCAAACTCCTGCCGGAACTGCGGGGCGTCCAGCTGGGTGAGGTTGATGAGGATGGAGATGACATAGATCGCGGTGGCCGCGATCAGCAGCCAGAACGCGATGTTCACCAGCTGGGGGATGCCGTTGCTTCCGGCCGGCTGCGGCTGCTCAGAGGGATACTGGCCGTAAGGGGACTGGCCATACGGCGACTGGCCGTACTGGGGTGCATTCTGGCCGTAGCCCGGGGACTGCGGAGCATTCTGCCCGTACGGGGAACCGTACTGCGGCGCGTTCTGCCCGTACTGCGGCGCTGCCGGCGGCTGGGAACCGTACTGGGGCTGGTTCTGCCCGTACTGGGGAGCGTTCTGGCCATACTGCGGAGCGTTCTGGCCGTAGCGGGGCTGCTGCGGTCCGGGCTGCTGGCTGCCGGACTGGCCGTTCCCTGGCTGGCCATTGCCGGAGTGGGGGTCTTGGGGCGCGGGAGGCGGGACGGGAGGAGTACTCATGGCGTTCCTTCTGCAGGTCGGGATCCAGGTAGGCTGCCGGGAATCGGTCCTCAGCCTTCCCCCCAGCGTGGCTTAAGTCCACCGTACCCCCGGCGGGTGGCGTTGTGGGTGATTCAGGTGGGATCCACGCCCGCGGCCGGCGGGTGAACCCGTGGGCAAGGGCCGTTGTTAAATACGGCACCCCGGCGCCGGGCCGGGATGGCCTGGTACCGGGGTGCCGTGAAACGCGAAACTTATGCTGCGGGGGCGATGAAGGCCAGTTCCAGGTTGATGGCAACCTTGTCGCTGACCAGCACGCCGCCGGCCTCGAGGACGGCGTTCCAGGTCAGGCCGAAGTCCTTGCGGCTGATGGTGGTCTCGGCGGTGAGGCCGGCGCGGGTGTTGCCGAACGGATCGACGGCCACACCGTGGAGCTCGGTCTCGAGGGCCACGGGACGGGTGACGCCCTTGATGGTGAGGTCGCCCTGGAGCTCGTAGGCGTCGCCCTTGGGGACGATCGCGTTGGAAACGAAGGAGATTTCCGGGAACTTCTCGACGTCGAAGAAGTCTTCGCCGCGGACGTGGCCGTCGCGGTTGACGTCACCGGAGTCAAAGCTGGCGGTCTTGATGGTGGCGTTGACCTTGGAGTCGGCCACGTTTTCGGCGAGGTCGAGGGTGGCCTCGGCTTCCTTGAACTGGCCGCGGACCTTGCTGATGCCCGCGTGGCGGACGGTGAAGCCGATCTCGCTGTGGGAGTTGTCCAGGGTCCAGGTGCCGGTGGTGACGTCTGCGGGAAGTGCCATGATGTTGCTCCTTGGGGTGAATGCTGCTGTGGTCGTGAGGTTGAAACTTCATCGGTTGAAGTCTCAACTAACTTGCTGCATCCAGTATAAACATGCGTTTGCATCTTTTGTTCCCGGTTTCGGAACATTTCTTCAGAAACTTGAGTTCTACTCTTTGTAGAAAGCGCGGCCGGAAGATTTCGGATCGCACGCCATCTTTGAGAAACTGGTAAACATGCCCCAAGCCACTGTCCATCTGCTCCGCCACGGCGAGGTCCACAATCCTGACGGCGTTCTCTACGGACGGCTCCCGGAATTCCACCTCTCCGAACTGGGGCAGGAGATGGCCCGGATGCTTGCCGAACACTTCCGCGAGCGCGCCGAGCGCGGCGCCCGGATCACCTACCTGGCCGCCTCGCCGCTGGACCGTGCGCAGGAAACCGCGCGGCCGACGTCGGAAGCGCTGCACCTGCAGATCCACACCGACGGGCGCATCATCGAAGCGGAAAACTACTTCGAGGGCATGAAGGTCACCAAAGCCGAACTTCGCCGGCCGCGGCACTGGCCCCGCTTGGTCAACCCGCTGCGCCCGTCATGGGGCGAGCCGTACAAGCAGCAGGCCGCGAGGGTGGCGGCGGCCGTCCAGGACGCCCGGCTGAAGGCCATCGAACTGGCTGCCGGCGACTTCGGCGCCGCAGGCCCCGAGGCCATCCTGGTCAGCCACCAGCTGCCCATCTGGGCGGCACGGCTGAGCGCGGAGGGCCGGCCGCTGTGGCATGACCCGCGCAAGCGCGAGTGCACCCTGACATCCGTCACGTCCCTGGTGTTCGACGACGACGGCTCGCTGGTGCGGGTCGAGTACAGCGAACCTGCGGCGTCCCTTCTTCCCGGTGCCGCCAGCACCCCTGGAGCCTAGCAGTGAGCAACAACAACCTTCCCTCGCGCCGCAGCATGCTTGCAGCAGGCGGCATGGCCTTGACCGCGCTGACCCTTGGCCTCTCCGGTTGTGCCCAGGAGGATGCGCTGGCCAAGCAGGCCAAGGCGGGAGACAACAAGAACTACGTTGCCGGCGACGGCTCCGTGACCGAGTTCGCCGCCGGGGACCGCAAGGAAGCCGTACAGATCCAGGGTGCGCTCTTCAGCGGCGCCGCCGTCACCCCGGCCGACTTCCAGGGCAAGGTCAGCGTCCTGAACTTCTGGTTTGCCGCCTGCGCCCCCTGCCGCGTGGAAGCGCCGCTCCTTGAGGAACTGCACCAGGAGTTCAAGGACCAGGGCGTGCAGTTCTTCGGCGTCAACCTCCGGGACGAGAAGCCCACGGCAGAGGCTTTCGAGAAAACCTTCAACCTGACCTACCCCAGCTTCGACGACAAGGACGGCGGCGTCCTGCTGTCCGTGTCCGGCCTGGTGCCGCCCGGTGCCGTGCCCACCACCCTGGTGCTGGACAAGCAGGGGCGGGTGGCCTCCCGCGTCCTCGGCGAAATCGAGGAGGGCACCCTGAAAGCCCTCATCACCGCCGCCGTGGCGGAATAGGGACAGGCCGGGACCGTGAACAGCCCCTTCGCCGAAGCCATCCTCAGTGGCTCCCTCCTACTGGCCATTCCGGTGGCCCTGCTCGCCGGACTGGTGTCCTTCCTTTCCCCCTGTGTCCTTCCCCTGGTGCCCGGTTACCTGGGATATGTCACCGGCCTGAGCGGCGTGGACCTGCAAAAGCAGAAACGCGGCCGGATGCTGGCAGGCATCGGGCTGTTCGTCCTGGGCTTTTCCGTGATCTTCGTCCTGCTGGGCGGCGCGTTCGGCCAGCTGGGTACCCTGATCACGGGCAGCCAGAACGCCTGGATCACCCAGCTCCTGGGGATCCTGGTCATCATCATGGGCGTCGTCTTCATGGGCGGCTTCAGCTGGCTGCAGCGCGACGCGAAGATCCATGCCAAGCCGCCCGCCGGGCTCTGGGGAGCGCCCCTGCTGGGCCTGACCTTCGGCCTGGGCTGGGCCCCGTGCATCGGCCCCACGTACTCCGCCGTGCAGCTGTTAAGCCTTTCCGGCGGATCCTCGGCCGCCAAGGGCGCCTTCCTTGCCTTTGTGTACAGCCTGGGACTGGGCATCCCGTTCCTGCTGATCGCGCTGGCCCTGCGCCGGGGCATGGGCGTCATGGCGTTCTTCCGCAAACACCGCCTGGCCATCCAGCGGACCGGCGGCGGGATCCTGGTGGTGCTCGGGCTGCTGATGGCCACCGGCGTGTGGGGTGCCTGGGTGACCGGGCTGCAGTACTGGTTCCAAACCGATGTGAAGTTGCCGATCTGATGAGCGAGCGTGTGAACGTAAAGAAGAAGCAATCCGCCCCTGTCGCAGAGGCGAAGGCGCAGGCCGCCCTCCCGGCCCTGGGCCCCAAGGGCATGCTCCGGTGGGCCTGGACCCAGCTGACCAGCATGCGCACCGCGCTGTTCCTGCTGCTGCTCCTCGCCGTCGCCGCCGTCCCCGGATCACTGTTCCCGCAGCGGCCCGCCAACCCGGCCGTGGTGACCCAGTACATCAAGGACCACCCGGACTACGGCAAGCTGCTGGACTCCCTGCAGCTCTACGACGTCTACTCCTCGGCGTGGTTCTCGGCGATCTACCTTCTGCTGTTCATCTCCCTGATCGGTTGCGTGGTGCCGCGCGCCATCGCCCATTACAAGGCCATGCGCTCACAGCCGCCACGGACCCCGCAGCGTCTGTCCCGGCTGCCCGAATACGGCACCCTGGTGATCCCCGCCAGTGGCGCCGTCCCGGCGTCGGACGCCATCAACGGTGCGGCCGGACTGCTGCGGAAGCGCGGCTACCGGGTGGAGGTCAGGGATGCCGACGGCGCCCTTCCGTCCCTGGGTGCCGAACGCGGCTTCATGAAGGAAGTGGGCAACCTGGTCTTCCACACGTCGCTTATCGGCGTGCTGGTGTCCGTGGCTGCCGGTGGCCTGTTCGGATACAGCGGCCAGCGCATCCTGGTGGAAGGCGACACATTTGTGAACACCCTGGTGGGCTATGACCAGTTCAACCCGGGCACCAACTTCCAGTCCAGCCAGCTCCAGCCGTACTCGCTCCAGCTGGACAAGTTCAACATCACCTTCGACCGCGAATCCCGGGGCAAGTTCGGCCAGCCCATCGATTTCGCCGCCACTGTGACCACCAAGGAAAACCCGGACGCTCCGCCCAAGCAGGAGATCCTGAAGGTCAACGACCCCGTGAGCCTGGGCGGCACCAGCATCTACCTCACCGGCAACGGCTACGCGCCGGTGGTGACAATCCGGGACGGGGCGGGCAACGTGGCCATGCAGGGCCCGGTGGTGGCCAAGCTGCAGGGCGAGAACTACTACTCCTCCGTGGTGATCAAGGTCCCCGACGCCCAGCCGGACCAGCTGGGCTTCGTGGGCTTCTTCCTCCCCACCGCGTTTGTGACGGACAAGAACGTCTCGTTCAGCGCCGACCCTGAGCTGTTCAACCCGCAGCTGACCCTGAACTCCTACTACGGCGACCTGGGCCTGAACAAGGGTGCTCCGCAGAACGTCTTCGAACTGGACGTCAAGAACCTGACCCCGCTCAACGCCAGGAACCTGGCGGCCGGGGGCATCACGCTGGCACCCGGCTCCACCTACACCCTGCCGGACGGCAAGGGCAGCATCAGCTTCGACGGCGTGAAGCGGTACATCGGCGTGGACATCCACCACAACCCCGGGCAGCTGTACGCCCTGATCTTCGCCTTGCTGGCCGTGGCCGGCCTGATCCTTTCGCTCTACGTCAACCGCCGGCGCGTCTGGGTACGCACCGGCACCGCTGACGACGGCCGCACCATGGTGGAATACGGGCTGCTCGCCCGCGGCGAGGACCACCGGCTGGCGGGTGAGGCGGCCGCGCTGCGGAAACTGTTCGCCGCCGAGTGGCAGCTGCCCGACGAGGCTGCGCCTGAAGCTGCTGCCCCCGAAAATACTGCCCCGTCCCAGCAAACTCCCAGCCGGACAGGCGATAATGTCGCAGGCTCCGCCGAAAAGGCCGAAGGCTCCGTCACCACCCCAGCAGGCCCCACAGGGCCCGAAAAGGACCAGTAATGCCATTTGGAATCAACGAAACCATGGGCCAGTACAGCGAACTCTTCATGCTGCTGGCGGCGGGCACCTACACAGTGGCCTTCATTGCCTTCGCCTGGGACCTGGCCAAGAGCAGCAAGGCCCTGCGCGCAGTTGACCTCAAGGCCGCGCAGGCCGGGGCTGCCACCAAGGTTCCGGTTGCGGCCGGTGTCGGCGCCGCCTCCGCAGGGGCGCGCCTGGACGGGCCCGCTGACCGGGCCGAGCGTCCGTCGTCGTCCGCTGCCAAGGCCGGCGGCGCAGGGGCCGGCGGTGTCGTCACGGCCGACGGCGACATGAAGTACGCCACGGAGCGCCGGGTTCCGGCGCGGGTCGCCGTGGCCCTGACCACCCTCGCCGTCCTCATCCACGGCGCTGGCGTGGTCACCAGAGCCTTGGGCGCGGGCCGCGTGCCGTGGGGCAACATGTACGAGTTCCTCACCACCGGCGCGTTCCTGGTGGCGGCCGTCTTCCTGCTCTCCCTGATCCGGCGCGACCTGCGCTTCCTGGGCACCTTCGTGGTGGGCCTGGTAATCATCATGCTGGTGGCTGCCTCCGTGGCCTTCTGGACCCCCGTGGGCCACCTGGTCCCCGCCCTCCAGAGCTACTGGCTGGTCATCCACGTATCCATTGCCGTGCTTTCCTCGGCCCTGTTCACCCTGACGTTCGCGATGTCCGCCCTGCAGCTGGTGCAGTCCCACCGGCAGAAGACCGTTGCAGCCGGCGGCGCCGACAAGCTCGGTTTCATGCGCCTGGTGCCCTCCGCGCTGAGCCTGGAGAACCTCTCCTACCGGATCAACGCCATCGCCTTCATCGGCTGGACCTTCACCCTCATGTTCGGTGCCATCTGGGCGGAAAAAGCATGGGGCCGGTTCTGGGGCTGGGACACCAAAGAGGTGTGGACGTTCGTGATCTGGGTTGTCTACGCCGGATACCTGCACGCCCGTGCCACCCGCGGCTGGACCGGGACACGCGCCGCGTGGCTGTCGATCGTGGGCTACCTGTGCGTGATCTTCAACTTCACCATCGTGAACCAGTTCTTCAACGGGCTCCACTCCTACTCCGGCCTCTAGAAAGGGTCCGTTCGGGTCTTGGGCGGGGAATCCACCCGCAACGCGGCAACTGGCCGCTGAATAACCATTCGATGTAGCAACAGGGCTGTCCGATGGTCCGTCGGAAATGCTACGTTGGTGACGTTCACTGTGATGAAGCTTGCATGTGGACCGCCAGCCTTCCGAGGTAACCATGAGCTACGCTCTCGCCGTAGACGTCGGGACCAGTTTCACGGCAGCCGCCGTTGTTCGTTTTCACCATGGTCCCTCCGCTGTGCCTGAGTGCCTGCCTTTGGGCGCGCGTGGAGCATCGGTTCCCTCCGTGGTGTACTTCCCGGAGGAAGGCACTGTCCTGGTGGGCGAGGTCGCGGAACGCCGCGGTCTGGACTCGCCGGAACGCGTGGTGCGGGAATTCAAACGCCGCATCGGCGACGACGTTCCCATCATCCTGGGCACCCTGGCGCTGCAGCCGGAGGACGTCTTCGCCACCATGGCCCGTTGGGTGGCAGACCGCGCGGCCGAACGCGAGGGGGGCCCGCCGTCTGCCGTCTACCTCACCCACCCCGCTGCGTGGGGCATCCACCGCCTGTCCGTCATCCGCGCCGCCCTCGCCGCCCACGGTTTGGAAAACGTCACCCTCCTTCCCGAACCCGAAGCCGCGGCACTGCACTACGCCTCGCAGGTGCGGGTGGAGGAGGGCAGCACCATCGCGGTGTACGACCTCGGCGGCGGCACCTTTGATACCGCGGTCCTGCGGAAGTCCGGCAGCAGCCGCTTCGAACTGCTGGGCCGTCCGGAGGGCATCGAAGACCTGGGCGGGGCCGACTTCGACGCAGCTGTGTTCAGCTATGTTGCCGGGCACGCCGGCAGCGCCCTGGCAGACCTCGACCCCACCGACCCCGCGGCCATCGGGGCGCTGGCCCGCCTCCGGCGCGAATGCGTGGAGGCCAAGGAAGCCCTGTCCTCGGACAGTGAGGCGAGCATTCCCGTGCTCCTGCCCGGTGTCCAGCAGCAAATCCGCCTGGTCCGCTCCGAGTTCGAGGCCCTGATTGAAGAGCCCGTGCGGGAGACGGTGGACGCGCTGGAGCGCTCCCTGGCCCAGCTCCACCTGGAACCGGCAGACCTGTCCGCGGTGCTGCTGATCGGCGGCTCGTCCCGGATCCCCCTGGTAGCGCAGGTGGTGTCGGAAGAGCTGGACCGGCCCATTGCCGTGGACGCGGATCCCAAGTCCTCCATTTGCCTCGGCGCGGCCGTGGCCGCGCTCCTCGCCCACGCTGCAGCCCACGCAGAAACGGCAGCGCTCGAAACTGAAGCGGCAGGAATTGAAACGTCCGCCGCTGGGGCACCGCCCGCCGTCGTGCCCTCCGCGGTGCCACCCGCACCCTCCGGACCAGGCCTGCCCAGCTGGTCACGCAAATATACGACGACGGCTGGAGCCGGCGCGGGGCACGGCACCGTCCAGACGGCACGGCGGGGGGAAAGGGGAGCACACGCCCCGAAACCCACGGTCCGCGTCACGGCTGTTGCCGCTGCCGCAGCCCTCCTGACGGTCCTCACCGCCACTGCCGCCCAGAGTCCCGACGGTTTCGGAAGCCTGACAGCCATGTTCGTGCCGCAGGCCGGAGCGAGCACCGGCGGCGGATCCGCAGGCGCCGGCGGGGCGGAAGCACCAGGTGGAGGGGGAGCAGCAGCCGTTGCGGCGCCCCAGCCCCTCGCGGGCGTCGAGGCCAGCGCCAAGAAGCCAAACGCCCAGCAGCCCGGACTCGATGCGTCCGCCTCACCCACCGGCAGCCAATCCCCGGCCGGCGGCCCCACTGCGGGTGCCCCTGTAGCCGCCGGCGAAGCCCCTGCAGCGAATCCGCCCTCAGTAACGGGGGGCAACACGCCGGGGACAGCCATCGTTCCCGATTCAGCCACCCTGGGCCCCGCAACGCCAACGGCCACCACGCAGCCGGTCCCCACCGGGCCTGCCCCCACCGGCACCCCGGCCCCAACAACCGCCCCACCAACGACCACTGCCCCGCCAACGACCACTGCCCCGCCAACACCCACGCCGCCGGGCACGTCGTCGCCCGGCACGACGATTGACCCGACGCTTGGCTCCGGAACCGCTCCCGCTGACCCCGGGACGTCTTCCCCCACCACCGGGGGAGCGACCCCCACCATCCTGCCCACCACCATGGCGGCTCCGGCCCCCACGGGTGCCCCGCTCGTGTCCCCCACGACCGACCTAACCCCCACCCCCACCGTTGCACCTTCACCCACGCCGGAGGAGTCCACCGTGACTCCAACGGACACCGCCGTCGCAACGGCCACGACCACCTCTCCGGGGGCCTGACATGGACGGACACATCCAGCGGGCGGAACGGCCCGTACCCCTGCTCACCGCACCCGACCACCAGGGCCATCCGCCCCACGCCGCGGAGCTGATGGCCAAGCAGTTGAAGGGTGCAAACGCTGCCGTCCGGGAGCTGCTGCTGGCACTTTCGGTGGGCTTCGCCCTGCCGGGACCGCTTCCGGCGGACCTCCAGAACAAGTTCGTCAGCGGAACGGTGGAGGACCTTGATGCCCTGGTGGACCGTGCCGAAGCCGCAGGCCTGCTGCGGCCGGACGGAACGGTGGTGGGCACAGCCCAACACGCCCTGCTGACCGCCACCCCCACGGCCAAGGTGCACGCGCTCCAGCGTGAGCTCGTGACGGTCTTCGCCTCCGCAGGACAGCCGCTGGGGAACCTCGCCCGCGAGCTGGCCAGGGGAGGCCTTGCCGATCCACGGGTGGCCGCGGAACTGGAGCAGGCTGCGAACGCCGTGCTGGAGAACGACCCCAGGCTGGCGTCCCAACTCTACGAGGAAGCGCTCCTGGCCGGCGCCGACCCGCTGGCCACCGCAGCCAGGCGCGCCCAGGCCGCAGCCGGTGACGGGGAACTGGACGCCGCGGCCCGCATCATCGACGCGCTCCTGGTCAGCCCGGACCCGCCGGACGTACGCCGCGGAGCCGATGTCGCCGCCTCCGTCTGGGCGCAGCGGGGAATGCTGGCCCGGGGAGCCGACGTGTACAGCTGGCTTGGTCCCGGACGGGTGGGCCCCTCCGCGCCCCTCGCCGCGGTAGCCATGATCGGCGCCGGTGACCGGGCGGCCGCGGAGGCCTTCTTCCGGCCCGATGCTCCGGCGGCCTCCCCAACGCTGCTTGCGGCCGCCCTGGTCCAGACCGGCCAGGGAATCCTGGCCTCCCTGGGGGACAAGCCGCAACAGGGCATCTCCATCCTGATCCATGCCTCGGACATGCTGAACTCCGCGGGCACGGCCCTTCCGCTGCCGGAAACACCGGCCGCGCTGGCAGCCCTGCTGGCCCTGCACAGCGGTGAGCCGCACCTGGCGGAGACGGTCTGCAAGGCGGCAGCCGCAGCCGGACAGGGAGGCAATGCCGCCCAGCCAAGGCTCCTGCTGCTCCAGGCCTGGGCGGCGATGATGCAGGACAAACTCGAGGACGCCCGCCTGGCAGCCACGGAAGCGGCCAAAGCCAACCATTGGCCTCTGGTCCCGCGCGACGAGTTCATGTGCGCTGCCCTGGAGGTGGGGCTTGCACGCCGGAACGGCGACGTACCGGAGCTGCTCCGGGCATGGGAACGGGCACGCGAAGCCATGCTCCACACCTCGGTGGACCTCTACAACCTGCTGCCGTGGGGCGAACTGCTGATCGCCGCGGCCCGGCTGCGCGAGACGCGCCGGGTGGCGCAATACCTGGAGGACGCCTGGAAGCTGCTGGGCCGCCTGGGTGGTCCTGCGCTGTGGTCCGTTCCCCTGCACTGGTCGGCCGTCCAGGCTGCGCTGCTGAATGAAAGCCCTGCCGATCTTGCTCCCCACGCAACGGCGCTGGCGCGGGCCTCCACCCACAGCCAGCTTGCCGCAGTGCTCGCCACGGCGGGCAAAGCCTGGGTCTCGGTGCTCGCCGGCCGGTTCCGAACCGCCGATGTGGAGAGTGCTGCCCGGCTCCTGGGTGCGGTGGGAATGCCCTGGGAGGGTGCACGGCTGGCCGGGCACGCCGCCGCCCGGGCCGACGAGCGCCGGGACATGATGCGCCTGCTCTCCTGTGCACGGGACCTACACCCCCAAGGCAGTCCTGCCGCCGGAGCATCAGGGGCGGCGGAGGTACAGGCAGGAACCGGTACTGACGCCGGCAAGGCGGGGCAGCCCGACGCCTCCGGCTTGAGCGAGCGCGAAAAGGAAGTGGCCAGGCTGGTGCTTGAGGGCAAGACCTACCGGGAGATCGGCGAAGCAATCTACATTTCGCCCAGGACCGCCGAGCACCACATTGCCAGGATCCGGCGCCGGCTGGGAGCGGAAAACCGTTCCGACCTGCTGGCCCGTCTGCGCCTGGCCCTTGGCGTGGAACATTCCCAGCCGCTGAATCCGCAGCAGGAATAACCCCTAATCCCCCTAGACACGGGGGTGCCAGTGCCCCGGAACAGCGTCCGGGGGTAGGGGGAAAGCGCCCGATGCACCGTCCCCGGCGGCGAATTTAGGTTTGAAGCAACCGGATACGTACACCGGATGATCCACAACTCCACGAAGATGTGAGGACCACGCATATGCCAACACTCGCAAACGACCTTGTTCAGTTCCTGATGCAGCTCTTCGGCAACCGGGAGGCGATTCAGGAGTTCCTGGATGACCCCGAGCGGGCACTGCAGGAACACGGCCTGGCCAACGTGTGCTCGGCTGACGTTGACGCCGCCATGCCGGTGGTCCTCGACTACGCTCCCATCACCGTCAATGCCACCTCCTTCGCCCGGGAGCACACAACCGGCGGCAACAGTGTGTGGGCCGGACAGACAGGGACGCTGGGCGGTCACGGCGCGGGCCCCTCCGCCCTCCATGGCGGAGGGGCCGTTGCCGGGCAGGGGGGCGCCGGCTACGACCAGGACGACCACGCCCATGCGGTCCAGCAGCTCCACCACGTGGTGAACCACTTCTCCTACACCACCAACACCACCATGCTGGATGACCGCGTCACCATTACCGACCAGTCCGTCAACCAAAACATCTGGGCGCACGGGGACGTGGAGCAGTGGTTCGACAACGATGCCGTGGTGGCCTCCGGCGACCAGGCCGTGGCCGCAGGTGACGACGCCGCCGTCCGGGACTCCAACAACGTCAGGGACTCCTACAACACCGACCATTCGACCGATAACTCCACGGACAACTCCATCCATGCCGGCAGTGACGTCAGCATCGGCAACGAGCAGACGGACATCTCCGACTCCTTCAACACCGATCTCGGCCTGGACGTGGACGATTCCTTTAACGACAACTCCGACAATTCCCACCACGCGGATTACTCGGACCATTCCACCAGCACCGACGTGGACGTGGAGGTCCGGGACTCATTCAACGACAATTCCGACAACTCCACCCACAACTCCGTGGCGGTTGACGACTCCTACAACCAGGACAGCTCCACCCTGGTTGAGGATTCCTTCAACCAGGACAGCTCCACCACTGCCGCGGTGGATGTCCACGTGGACGACTCGTTCCAGGAAAACCCAGCCACCAGCATCGTTGAAGACAACCTGGTGGTGGCGGACAACCAGCTCGATTTCACGGAGGACAACTCCACGCACACGGATGTTGACCTGGACAACCACACCACCATCGACGATTCGGTGGTTGACGACTCCACCGTGCTGTAACACGCTATTCCCGTGAGGCGAACCACCCGGATCCGCCTCACGGGAACAGATCTTTTTGGCACTGGGGCAGGGGGACAGGCTGTGGCAGATGCAGGACCGGCACGGCCGGCGGGGCCCATGACGGCCGGACAGCTGGCCAAGCTCGTGGAGCAGGGCCTGCAGCTGGTGGGTGCCGGGGACCGCGAGGACCTGCGCAGGAGGCTGGGCCAGGCCATGGTCCGGCTGCAGGACCCCAGCATCAGGGTCATTGTGGTGGGGGAGTTCAAACAGGGGAAGAGCAAGCTCATCAACGCCCTGGTGAACGCCCCGGTATGCCCGGTGGATGACGATATTGCCACCTCGCTGCCCACCATCGTCCGCTACGGCGAACCGGCCTCGGCGGCCGTCCTGGTCCCCACGGCGGACAACCAGTCCGGCAACCAGGCGGCCGACTCTGCGGGCGACGGCGGGGACGGCAGCATCGAGCGCCGGCCCATCGAGCTGTCAGAGCTGCCGGCACTCGTCTCCGAGCAGGGCAACCCTGGAAACAGCCGGAAGCTCGCGGCCGCGGAAGTTTGCCTGCCCCGCCGCGTCCTCACCGGGGGACTGACCATCATCGACTCCCCGGGGGTGGGCGGCATGGGCTCCACCCACACGCTGACCACCCTCACCGCCCTTCCCACCGCGGACGCCATGCTGCTGGTCTCGGATGCCTCCCAGGAATACACGGAACCGGAACTGCGGTTCCTGCGCCAGGCCATGCGGATTACCCCCAGCGTTGCCGCCGTCCTCTCCAAGACGGACCTGTACCCGGACTGGCGCCGGGTTGAAGAGCTGGACAGGAACCACCTGGACCAGGTGGCACCGGACATCCCGTTGTTCCCGTTGTCCGCAGACCTCCGCCTCGAGGCCTCACGCCTCCAGGACGCCGAGCTGAACGCCGAATCCGGCTTCCCAGCCCTGGTGTCACACCTGCGAAACGACATCGTGGGCAAGGCGCAGCGCATCCAGCGTCGCTCCGTCAGCCAGGACCTCCTCTCCGTCACCGAAAACCTGCGCCTGTCCCTGCAGTCCGAGCTGGACGCGTTGGAAAACCCCGACGGCACGCCGCAGATGCTCGCAGCCCTGGAGCAGGCCAAAACGGAGGCGGACGAGCTGCGAAAGCGGTCCGCGCGCTGGCAGCTGACGCTTAGCGACGGCATCAACGATCTCATCGCCGACATGGAATACGACCTCCGCGACCGCCTGCGCCGAATTCAACGGGAAGCCGAGAACGCCATCGACCAGGGCGATCCCGGTCCTGTCTGGACGCAATTTTCCGCGTGGCTCGAAGAGTGTGTCGCCGCGGCGGTCTCGGACACCTTTGTCTGGACCAGCGAGCGGTCGCAATGGCTGGCCGCGCAGGTGGCTGAGCACTTCGCCGCAGAGGAGGTGTCACTGCCCGTCCTGCACGTGTCCGACTCCGGGGACGCCCTGGACCCGGTGGACCAGATGCCCGGGCTGGATCCCGGCCGCGTGAACCCGATCCAAAAAGTCCTCATCGGCATGCGGGGATCCTATGGCGGCGTCCTGATGTTTGGACTCCTGACGGGGATTTTCGGGATGGCCCTGATCAATCCGCTCTCCGTGGGTGCAGGGCTGCTGCTGGGACGCAAGGCCTACCGGGAGGACAAGGAAACACGGCTGAAGCGCCGCCAGGGCGAAGCGAAAGCGCTGGTCAGGCGCCAGCTGGACGATGTCACCTTCCAGGTGGGCAAGCAGCTGAAGGACAGGCTGCGCCTGGTTCAGCGGACCATCAGGGACCACTTCACCGATATCGCCGATGAATACCACCGGTCGTTGTCGGACTCGGTGGCAGCAGCCCAAGAGGCAGCCAACTCGTATGCCCAGGAGAAGGAAGGCCGCATCCGGGACATCAGGGCCGAGCTCAAGCGGGTGGACGCGCTGCACCGCGCGGCGGAAGCGGTGGCAGCGGAGGTTGCCGCGGCCGGGACCCGTACCGCGGCAGGGGTGGAATGACGGCGTCCACCACAGCCGGAGCCGCGGCACTGATCCGCGAAGCGCTGGAGGCCTATGCGGATGACCCGGATGCCGTCCAGGCGCTGCAGGGCTACGCGCAGCGGTTGGCCGAGCCCCTGAGGATTGCCGTTGCCGGCATGGTGAAAGCAGGGAAATCCACCCTCCTGAACGCCATCATCGGCGAGGAGATCGCGCCCACGGACACCGGCGAATGCACCCGGATTGTGACCTGGTACCGGCACGGACGCACACCCCGCATTACCGTCCACCCCACGGACGGCGTGCCCCGGAACCTCCCGCTGAAGCGCGTGGACGGGCGCCTGGTCTTCGTCCTGGACGGCGTGCGGGCGGAGGACGTGGAGCGCCTCGACGTCGAATGGCCGTCGCCGGCGCTGAAGGCCATGACGCTGATCGACACCCCCGGCATCGCTTCCCTTTCCCAAGATGTGTCGGCACGGTCCCTCCGGTTCCTGACCCCGGAGGATACGCCGTCGGAGGCTGATGCCGTGATCTACCTGATGCGGCACCTGCACGAATCCGATATCCGGTTCCTGGAGTCCTTCCGTGACATCGGGGCGGGACGCTCGGGCACCGTCAACGCCATCGCCGTGCTGTCCCGGGCCGACGAGGTGGGAGCCGGCCGCATCGATTCCCTGCTGTCCGCCGGCACCATCGCGGAACGGTACAGCCGGGACCCCAACCTTCGGAAGCTGGCGCTGGGCGTTGTTCCGGTGGCAGGGCTCCTGGCCCAAAGCGCCCGCACCCTGCGCCAGGCGGACTTCGAGGCCCTCCAGCTGCTTGCCACCCTGGACCGCGCCGCACGCGAACGGATGCTGCTGTCGGCCGACAGGTTCCGCCGCTCCGCCGAACCGGAGGGACTGACGGAAGAGGCCCGGGCATCACTGCTGGAGCGCTACGGGCTCTTCGGCATCCGGCTCGCCATGGTCCTGGTCCGCAACGGATTCGGGGAGCCCACAGCCCTGGCCCATGAACTCGCCCGGCGCAGCGGCCTGGACCCACTGCTGGAGCTGCTGGACCGCCAGTTCCAGGCGAGGGCCGGGGCGCTGAAGGCCAGGACCGCGCTGGCCGCGGTGGAAGACCTCCTGGCCAGCCGGCCCCGGCCGGGAACGGAGCAGGTGGCGGCATCCCTGGAGCGGCTGCAGGCCGGCGCGCACGAATTCCGTGAGCTCCGGCTGCTGGCGGCGTTGCGGACCACGGGGGTGGAACTGACCCCGGAACTGGCGGCCGAAGCTGAACGGCTCATCGGCGGCCAGGGCGCCACGGCATCCCAGCGGCTGGGGGTGGCGGCCGGTTCGGCTCCCGAGGTGCTGGCGGCCCAGGCCCGCCAGGTGCTGGGCCGCTGGCGCGGGGTCGCTGAAAGCCCGCTGACTGCACGGTCAGCCGTGGAAGCCTGCCGGGTGGTGATCCGCAGCTGCGAGGGCGTGCTGGCCGATTGCACGGGCAGGACGCGGCAGCCGCAATCGGCATAGTGCGGCCGGCAAGGTCAGGACGCGCGCGGCTCAGATCCGCGGACGCTGACGCTTCAGCCAGGCTCCCGCGGGCGGCAGGAACAGGAGCACCAGCCCGGCGAAGGCCAGGAGAAGTTCGGCGCCCCACAGCATCACCACGTAACTGCCCGCGGCGCCACTGGGGACCAGGAACGCGGACGCAAGGACCATGATGGGCAGATGGCCGGCCAGCAGCAGCACCAGGGCCCAGCGGCCCCAGGTCCGGCGGCCCATGACTGCGGCCAGTACAGCGGCCTCCAGCACGGTGACCAGGAGCAGGGCGCCGATGCTGCCCCAGAACACGATGTTCGCTGCGGTTCCCACCGATCCCGCATCGCTTCCCGAGGCCATGTCCGCCACCACCCCGCGAAGCCGCTGCAGATTGGAGTCACGGGCCACGAAGGAGCCCAGCAGGACTGCCAGCCCGGCGGCGAAGCTGAACAGCCACAGCGAGCGGGCAGTGCGGACGGTCCGCGGCGCAGGGGGAGTGACTGGGATGGGCGGTGGCGCTGAGTAGGACAGGCCGGGCCTCGGTGGGGGAGCGGACAGCCGCCGCTCTTCTCCTCCGGACGGGGACGCCATGGGCCTTATTTCAGTCCGTCTGTATCGTGTTCGTCCGTGCCGCGCGGGTGCTTCCCGCCGTCCTCCTTGGCCTTGGACTCCAGCTCGTCACGCAGCTTCTTGAGCCGCTCGGCCTCGGCCTGGCTGCGGCGGCGCGCCTCCAGGTTGCGGAGGAAGTCCGGGTCGTCATCCGGGGCGGTGGGGTGCGGGTAGCTGGGCCGCGGCTGCGCAGTGCCGCGCGGCCGGCCGATCAGCAGCCACAGGACGGCGCCGAGGACGGGGAGGACGATCTGCACGATGATCCACGCGGGTTTCGAAATGCCCCGGGTCAGGCGGCCTTCAGTGCGGATCACGTCCACCAGGCCATACACAAAGATGACGAGGACTGCGACGGCCAAAGCCACACGGAAGAGCATGCCATTAAGTCTATCGTCAGGACGCGCAGGGGCCGCTGGCCGGGGCGGCTAAACTTGAATAGTGGCCTTTTTGAAATATTCCCTGATCCGCCTGGCAATCTTCGTGCCCCTGTTTGTCCTGTTCGCGCTCCTGCAGGTCGGGGCGCTGATGGCGGTTATCTGCGCCGCACTCATTGCGTTTGCCATCAGCTACCTGTTCTTCCAGAAGCAACGCGACGCCGCTTCGGCAGCCCTGCAGCACCGCTTCTCCGGGAAGGCCAAGCCGATGCGTTCGGCCGGTGAGGTCCAGGACGCCAACGCCGAGGACGCCCTGCTGGACGCCAACCCGGACATCACCATCAACAACGCCAAGGGCAGCGGCAAGAAGAGCTAGAACCCGTGGCTGAGGACCAGCCCCAGTGAGAACAGCACGCTGTAGCCGAGGTTGATCAGGCCGGTCTGCTTCAGGACCGGGATCAGGCTCTTGCGCTTGCGGCCGTTGATCATCAGCCAGGCCGGCATCAGGCAGGCCGGAATGAGCAGCAGCACGATCAGGATCCACGGCCGTCCCGGCGCCAGGATCACCACCAGCAGGATGGCCACGGCAAGCATCAGGACGTAGCTTTCGCGCGCATGCTTGTCACCAAGCCGCACGGCCAGGGTTTTCTTGCCGGCCTGCATGTCGGTGGGAATATCCCGGACGTTGTTGGCCATGAGCAGCGCGGTGGCGATCAGCCCGGTGCCGATGGCGCCGATGACAGAGGACAGGCTGATGTGTCCGGCCTGCGTGTAGGTGGTGCCCAGGGTGGCCACCAGGCCGAAGAAGACGAACACGAACAGGTCGCCCAGGCCCATGTAGCCGTAGGGGTTCTTGCCGCCGGTATAACCCCACGCGGCCATGACGCAGCCCAGGCCCACCAGGATCAGCCACCATGCCTGGGTGAGGACCACCAGGACCAGGCCGAACACCATGGCCAGGGCGAAGGCGCCGAACGCCGCCCATTTGACGTGTTCTGGCTTGGCGGCACCGGAGCCCACCAGCCGCAGCGGACCCACCCGGTCATCGTCCGTCCCGCGGATGCCGTCCGAGTAGTCGTTGGCGAAGTTCACGCCCACCTGGAGCAGGAGCGCCACCAGCGCCGCGAGGATCGCATTGGGCAGGAGGAACGAGTCCATTTCGTAGGCGGCGGCAGTGCCGATCAGCACCGGCGCGATCGCTGCCGGCAGCGTCCGGAGTCGGGCGCCTTGGATCCATTGGGCGGCTGTTGCCACGGTTAGTACCTCGTGTTGTTTCGGTAAGACGGCTGGATGGAACGTGTGCACCGGCCGCGGTGGTGCAGGTCCACTCTACTTTCCCCCGTGCCGGGTGCTGAGTTCGGCGGCCATGGCGAGCCGGTCCGGTTTTCCGTTGGGCAGCATCCGCAGGGCAGGTGCGGTGAGGACCGTTTTGGGTGCCAGCACGCCCAATTGCCGCTGCCAGTGCTGTTGAAGCACGACGCCGGGGTCACCGGCTTCCTGCCCGGGCCCGCCTTCAACGGCCGTACTGTTGCCGGCGGCACCTTCAGGTGCCAGCGCCACGTAGGCCGCCACGGCCTGGCCCCATTCCGCGGAAGGGACGCCGGCCACGAAAGCCGCTGCGACGGCGTCGGACTTTTCCAGCTGCTCCTGCACGTGGCCGGCCGAGACCTTGACGCCGCCGGTGATGATGACGTCGTCCGCCCGGCCCAGCACGGTGAGCCGGCCGTCGTCGTCAATCGTGCCGAGGTCGCTGGTGCGGTACCAGCGAACCCCGTCCTCCTCGAAGAATGTTCCGGTTTCCTCATCCGGGGCCTCGATGTACCCGGCAGCCACGGTGTCCCCGCCCAGCAGGATCCGGCCGTCCTCCCCCACCCGGACCGAGACGCCCTCCAGGGGGTAGCCGTCGTACACGCAGCCGCCGGAGGTTTCCGCGGAACCGTACGTGGTGACCACCCGTACTCCTGCGTCGCGGGCGGCATCCAGCAGGGCCGGGGACGCAGGGGCGCCGCCCAGCAGGATGGCGTTGAAACGGCGGAGCACGGCGAGCGTGTCCGGCGAAGGATCGTCCAGGAGCCGCTGGAGCTGCGTGGGAACCAGGGAAGTGAAGCGGATCTTGTCCGTGAGTTCCAGCGCGGCCGACGTGAAGGCCTCCGGGGTGAAGCCGCCGGACATGTCCATGACCCACGGCCGGGTGCCGGCAAAGAGGGACCGCACCAGCACCTGGATGCCGGCCACGAACTGCACGGGCAGCGCCAGCAGCCACTGGCCCTCGCCCTTGAGCCGCAGTGCGGTGGCCATCGAGGACGCCGCCAGGGACTCCACGGTCAGCAGGGTCGCCTTGGGCGTGCCAGTGGAACCGGAGGTGCGGACCACGGCCACGGCGTCGTCGCAGCCGGGGGTCTCCACGTGGCCCACCACCAGTCCGCCGTCCGGTCCAACGGACAGTTCGACGGCGGGACCCTCGCCGTGGAGGGCGGCCGCAAGGGCCTTCAGGGCCGGTTCGATGTTGAGCGGGCCGCCGTGGGCAGTGCTGGGTGAGGCTTCGCTGTTCATTGCCGTCCTGCCTTAGAAGTAGTGCGGGAAGCGTGACCAGTCGGGGTCGCGTTTTTGCAGGAAGGCCTCCTTGCCCTCCACAGCCTCATCCGTCATGTAGGCCAGCCGGGTGGCTTCACCGGCGAACACCTGCTGGCCGGCCAGGCCGTCGTCGGCCAGGTTGAACGCGAACTTCAGCATGCGGATGGCCTGCGGGGACTGCCGGGCGATGTCGGCGGCGTACTTGAGCGCCACCTCCTCCAGGCGTTCGTGGTCCACGGCCTCGTTGACCGCGCCCATGCGAACCATGTCTTCTGCGGAATATTCGCGGGCCAGGAAGAAAATCTCGCGGGCGGTCTTTTGGCCCACCTGCCGGGCCAGGAGCGCCGAGCCGTAGCCGGCGTCGAAGCTTCCCACCGTGGCGTCCGTCTGCTTGAACTTTCCGTGCTGCCGGGACGCGATGGTGAGGTCTGAGACCACGTGCAGCGAGTGTCCGCCGCCGGCCGCCCAGCCGTTGACGACGGCGATGACCACCTTGGGCATGGTGCGCATGAGGCGCTGGACTTCCAGGATGTGCAGCCTGCCGGCCCGGGCGGGGTCGATGGTTTCCTGGGTCTCGCCGTCGGCGTACCGGTAACCGTCCCGTCCCCGGATCCGCTGGTCGCCGCCGGAGCAGAAAGAGTGACCGCCGTCCTTGGGGGAGGGACCGTTGCCGGTCAGCAGGACGGTGGCGACGTCTGGCGTCATCCGGGCGTGGTCCATGGCGCGGTAGAGCTCGTCCACGGTGCCGGGCCGGAACGCGTTGCGGACCTCCGGGCGGTTGAACGCGATCCGGACCGTGGGCAGGTCACGTACCCACACGCCACTGGAATCCCGCTCCACCTGCCGGTGGTAGGTCATGTCCTGGAAGTCCTCGAAGCCGGAGACCACCCGCCAGCGCGTGGGATCGAAGACGTCGGACACCGGGGCGGGGATCTGGTTGCTCACCGTCCAAGTCTAGTAATCGTGCTTAGCTGATGCAGAACTCGTTGCCCTCGGGGTCCGCCATGGTGTGCCAGGAATGCGGTCCCTGCCGAGCGGACCAGAGGAAGGAAGCCCCGCGTGCCTCTAGTTCGCGCCGCACCTCATCCTTGTCCCTGCCGTCCAGCCGGACGTCCCAGTGCACCCGGTTCTTCACCGTTTTTCCCTCGGGCGCCGTCTGGAACAGGATGCGCCGTTCGGGATCCGGCGAGCCAATCTCCTCCGGCGGGCGGATGGCGGCGCCGTCCTTCCACACCAGGTTGCCGCGGTGGGTCATGGACTGGTTTTCGGTGGCATAGCCCTGCTCGATCATGGAGCGGATGAACCCGGCGTCCTGGGGTTCGACCGCCCACTGGAGGGTTTCGGCCCACCAATCGGCAAGCTCATGCGGGCGGGCGGAATCGACAACAATCTGGATGTTCAGTCCCATCCGTCCACGGTAAGGGCGGCCGGGGCGTTGCGGAAGGTCCTGTGCGCGCGCCTAGGCCTGGACGTTCTGCATCTGGTCAAACAGTTCCGGCGGGATGGCGTAAACAAGGATCACGGCCAGCAGGTTCTTGGCGGCGTGCACGAAGTAGGAAAACATGAGGTTCTTCCCGGTCCACATGTAGACGGACACCAGGGTGGCACCCATGGCCAGGTAGGGGAGCAGGGCAGTCAGGGTCAGCGCCTCCTGCCCCACGATGTGCAGCGCGGCGAACAGCACCACGGACAGGGCGCAGCAGATCCAGACGTTCACGCGCCTGGACATCTTGCCGATGAGCAGGTGGCGGAAGATGTACTCCTCCACGAACGGACCCACCACCACCAGCAAAGGCACCATGAGCCACGCCGGGACCTGCTGCATCAGCGCCTGCAGTCCGGCCTGGTTGGCGGAGGTTTCAACCTGCCCGTTCGCGGCCACCACGACGGCGGTCAGGATCATCATCGCGATCACGGCTGCCGGCACCATCAGCAGGGTGAACCAGGGCCGGGTCGCCAGCACTTTGAGATCCCGCGCCACCACCCGGCGGGCGGCCAGGAGGGCGAGTATTCCCACCGAGGCATAGAACAGCAGGTTCACGGCATAGGAGGCTGCTGCGGGGGACGGGGCCACCAGCCGGAGCAGCGGGGCCAGCACATTTCCGGCCACCGCGAAGAACCCCGCAATGGCAACGTAGAGGCACAGCGTCGCCAGGTCCAGGGGGGAGAAACGGTAGAGCTGGGGCTGCGGAGCGGGCGGTAAGCGGTGGGCTGTTGCCATGGTCCCAGCCTATCGCCGGGCGGCGGGGTGTAGTGCGCGTCACGTACCACTCCGGACGGTCTTGTAAGATGTACAGGTCGCGTGAAGCTTCGGCAGTTCGACCGATCCACCCTCACATCTGTTGGTCCTCAGGCCTAAAGGCCGAATTTTGTGAGCTTGATCATACGAAGACCGGATGCGGCCAACCCCCAACCCACAAGGAACAGTTGTGCCTCAAAGTACCCCCACAGACCTAAAGAACAGCACGGCGCCATCCTCCGCCGTCGACCCTTCCCTCAGCGCCGAGGGCTACAAAAAGACGCTGGGCCGACGCCACGTCACCATGATCGCCATGGGCGGCGCCATCGGCGTCGGCCTCTTCATGGGTGCCGGCGGCCGCCTCGCCTCCACCGGTCCCGCCCTGATCTTCTCCTACGCCATCGCCGGCGTCATCGCCTACCTGCTCATGCGGGCCCTGGGCGAGCTCATCATGTACCGCCAGACCTCCGGCTCGTTCGTCAGCTACGCCGGCGAGATGTTCGGCAAGAAGGGCGCTTTCCTCTCCGGGTGGATGTACTTCATCAACTGGGCCATGACCGGCATCGCGGAGCTCATCGCGATCGGCCTGTACTTCCAGTTCTTCTTCCCCAACGTCCCCGTGGAACTGTCCGCCATCGCAGCCCTGGTGCTCCTGGTGGCCGTGAACCTGTTCAGCGTCAAGGCATTCGGTGAATTCGAATTCTGGGCTTCCGTCCTGAAGGTCTCCGCCATCGTCATCTTCCTGGCCGTGGGCACCTTCATGGTGGTCACCAACGCCAAGGTGGGCGACGGCCACGCATCGGTCAACAACCTCTTCGCGGCCGACGGCGGCATGTTCCCCAAGGGCGCCCTGGTCATGATCCTGGTGCTGAACGCCGTGATCTTCGCCTACAACGCCATCGAACTGGTGGGCATCACCGCCGGCGAGATGCAGAACCCGGAACGCGAAGTTCCCAAGGCGATCCGCGCCGTCGTGGTCCGTATCGTCGTGTTCTACGTTGGCTCCGTGACCCTGCTCGCCATGCTGCTGCCCTCGGACCAGTACAAAGCCGGCACCTCCCCGTTCGTCACGGTCTTCGGCCAGATGGGCCTGGGCTGGATGGGCGACGTCATGAACATGATCGTGATCACCGCCGCTTTGTCCTCCTGCAATTCGGGCCTCTACTCGATTGGCCGAATCTTCCGCACCATGGCCAACAACGGCCACGCGCCGCAGTGGCTGACCCGCATGTCCACCCGCCACGTGCCTTACGCGGCGATCCTCGCCATCGGCGCCGTCTACTTGGTGGGCATCCTCCTCAACATCTGGCTGGGCGGCTCACACGCCTTCGACCTCGCACTGAACACCGCCTCCATTGGCGTGATCTTCACATGGGGCTCCATCTTCGCCAGCCAGATCGCGCTGCGGAAGAAGAAGGGCAACGTCTCCAGCCTGCCCATGCCGGGCTCACCCTGGACCAGCTGGGCCGGCCTCATCGCCCTGCTCGCCATCACCGTGCTCATCGGTTTTGACACCATGACCAGCAAGGACGGCGAAGTGTTCTACCTGGGCCTGTGGACGCTGGCCACCATCCCGTTCTTTGCCGTGGTCCTGTGGCTTGGCTGGCAGAAGGTCAAGAACAACCAGCCCAAGAGCGAGCTCTTCAGCTAGCGCTTTCCGGACAACGTTCGACGGCGGGCCGCCCCTTCAGTGGGTGGCCCGCCGTCGGCGTTTTCACGGGGTGCCGGGACAGGCCCAGCCCATCAGCTGCTGTTTAGTCCTTCAGGTACCTGGCGAAGTGGTCCTGGATGCGCTGCCAGGCCTCGGGGGCGGAGTCCGGGTCCGGCCCCACGCCCATGACCCGCATCAGCGGCCTGAGGAGAACCGGCCCCATTTCTTTATCATTGAGGAAGGAGTGGCCGGCACCGGGAAATTCTTTGACGCTGTGCTCGATGCCCAAGTGGTCCAGTGCTGATTCGAGCCGCGACGCGGCCCCCTTCAGGGACCTGTCCGCGCCACCGTAGTTGGCCACGATGGGGCAGGAGCCGCGCAGTGCGTCTTCCAGTTCCTGCTGCTTGCCCGGGAGTCGGCCGTAGTTGACGGAAGCGGCGTCGAACCCGTCCCGCGCCACCAGCAGCGCGAACCCGCCGCCCATACAGAAGCCGATCACCCCGGTTTTGCCGTTGCACAGTTCAGACTCCGCGAGCCAGGTACGGGCCGTGGCGATGTCGGTGAAGGGACGCCCCGTGCGGGCCGCCATGGCCCGCATGGTTCCCACCAGGCAACGCCGCGGGCCGCCGTCGCTGTACAGGTCCACGGCCAGAGTGAGGTAACCGGCCCGGGCCAGCCGGTCCGCGTGCCGCCGGGTCTGGTCGTCCAGGCCGAACGCTTCATGGATCATCACGACGCCGGGAAACGGCCCCTGTCCAACAGGTACGGCAAGGTAACCGTGCAGGGAAGGGGATCCGCCGGCAGCCGTGCCCGCAGCGCTGAGATCAACGTTCGTCATGGGCCAAGGCTAACCGGGAGCCTATGGGATGTCGCGCGTTTCGCGCCCGCGGTATTCGCCCGCGGGAGGCGGGGTGGTGCGCGCTGCATGGCCGGGGCAGACTGGGGCTTGTGAGCGAACAGTGGGTGCTGCATGTGGACCTGGACCAATTCATCGCCGCCGTCGAGGTACTGCGCCGTCCCGAACTTGCAGGCAGGCCGGTCATCGTGGGCGGCCGCGGCGACCCCACGGAGCGGGCAGTGGTGTCCACGGCGTCCTACGAAGCACGGGCCTACGGCGTGGGGTCCGGAATGCCGCTGCGGATCGCCGCGCGGAAAGTGCCCGATGCGGTCATCCTGCCGGTGGACCACGAGGCATACCTTGAAGCATCCGAAAAGGTGATGGCGGTCCTGCGCGCCCAGCCCGGAACCACCGTCCAGGTGCTCGGCTGGGACGAGGCATTCGTCGGCCTTGAGACGGCCGATCCCGAAGCCTTCGCCCGCCGGCTGCAGGAGGCAGTCCTGGCGGAAACCCAGCTGCACTGCAGCGTCGGCGTCGGGGACACCCTGGTCCGGGCCAAGGTCGCGACGACGTTCGGCAAACCCGCGGGCGTTTTCCGCCTCACGCAAGGGAATTGGCTTGAGGTCATGGGGGAGCGGCCCACCATCGACCTGTGGGGCGTGGGAAAGGCGGTGTCCCGCCGGCTCGCCACCCTGGGGATCACGACCGTTGCCGAACTGGCAGCGGCGAACCCCGATGACCTGGTTCCCGAATTCGGTCCGAAAATGGGGCCCTGGTACGCGCAACTGGGGCGGGGCGACGGTTCCCGGACCGTCGATGACACCCCGTGGGTGGCGCGCGGGCACAGCCGTGAGACCACTTTCCAGCGGGACCTGACCGACCGGGCACAGATTGAGGACGCCGTCCGGGAGCTGGCCGCGCACGTCATGGACGATGTCACCGGTGAAGGCAGGCCGGTGGTCGGCCTGACGTTGAAGGTCCGCTACGCCCCGTTCACCACCAGGACTTACGCGCGGAAAATCCCCGAGACGTCCGATCCCGCCGTGGTCCTGGCAGAGGTGCTTGGCCTGGTCTCAAAGATCGAACCCGGCAACGCTGTCCGGCTGCTGGGTGTCCGGGCCGAGATGACCATGCCCGAAGATTCCCGAAAGGGGCACACGCCAACCCGCAGCGGCTGGTAATCCCATCGATTGCTGAGTAACTGCCGTTTTGAGGCTTCAAAACGGCATATACTCAGCATTCGATGGTGGGTGGACAGCGAAACGGCGGCCGATCCATTGGATCCGCCGCCGTTTTGGGCTGTTGCAGCACGCCGTTCGCTGCGGCTGCACCAGCAAGGACTAGCTGCGCTTGAACTCGTCCTTCACGCTTTCGCCCACCTTCTTGGCGTCTGCCTTGACCTGATCGGCCTGGCCTTCTGCCTTCAGGCGGTCGTTGTCGGTCGCGTTGCCTGCAGCTTCCTTGGCCTTGCCGCCAAGGTCCTCTGCCGCGTTACTGATCTTGTCTCCGAGGCCCATGGTTCCGGCCTCCTTTCGTTTCCGTCGATCAACCGTGCCCTTTCACCATAAACAAAGCTTGCTTACTATTTCAAGTACCGGGCTGCAGTTGCTGCCTGCCGGCTGCCCAGCGTTAGGCTCGGCCTATGGATAAAGGACGTGGCACGGCGGGGGCCAAGGTGGCCCCGCCCCGGCTTTCCGCGGTGGAACTGCAGGATCTTGAAGAACTGCCGGAGCCGGTGTTCCGCCGCGGGGACCGGTACGAAAACCTGCGGTTAAACCGCGCCGCCCTGGATGGCCTTGACCTGGGTGAAGCCGTATTTGCCGAGTGCCGGTTCGATGCTCCATCTTTCAACGAGGCGCAGCTCCGCGGCACCTCGTTCCGCGACTGCATCCTGGCGGAGGCCTACGCGCCGGTCTTCCAGGGTGCCCGCAGTACCTGGCGGGACGTGGAGCTTCACAACCCGCGCCTGGGCTCCGCCGAATTGTATGAAAGCGGCTGGCAGTCCGTCCGGATCGACGGCGGCAAGCTGGACTACCTCAACCTCCGCGGCGCCAAACTCGCGGACGTGCTTATCAGCGGCTGCATCATCAACGAACTGGACCTGGGCGGTGCCGGCGCAACCCGCGTGCGGCTGGAAAACTGCACCGTTGGATCACTGGATCTGACGGGCGCCAGGCTGAAGGACTTCGACCTCAGGGGCACGGACTTCCGCAGGATCAGCGGCCTTGGCAGCATGTCCGGGCTTGTGATCGATGAGT
The DNA here is from genome assembly GCF_035621795.1 of Pseudarthrobacter sp. LT1. Taxonomy (NCBI): domain Bacteria; kingdom Bacillati; phylum Actinomycetota; class Actinomycetes; order Micrococcales; family Micrococcaceae; genus Pseudarthrobacter; species Pseudarthrobacter sp. LT1. The sequence continues at coordinate 3,780,773 of NZ_CP141830.1, read as the reverse complement.
ATCAGTTGGGCCTCCTGGCGCCGCTGATCGCCGCACACCTGGGGGTGCGGGTCCTGTAACCGGATGCGCGGCCGGGGCCGCCCGTGTACCATTTACAGAACGAACGGTCGGTAAGTGGAGGATTCTGCTGCGCCGGCCGCCGATGACAGTGCTGTTTATCGCGTGAAGGGTGTTTCCATGGCTGCAACCGCAGGTCCACAGGCTTTCCTTGTTGGCGGGGTCCGAACGCCCGTAGGCAGGTACGGGGGCGCCCTGTCCTCCGTCCGGCCGGATGATCTTGCGGCCCTGGTGGTCCGCGAAGCCGTGGCACGCGCAGGCCTGGATCCCGAGAGCATCGACGAAGTCATCCTGGGCAACGCGAACGGCGCGGGGGAGGAAAACCGGAACGTGGCCCGGATGGCCACCCTGCTGGCCGGGCTGCCGCTGCATATTCCGGGAATCACGGTGAACCGGCTCTGCGCTTCCGGCCTCAGCGCCATCATCCAGGCCAGCCACATGATCAAGGCCGGAGCCGCGGACATCGTCATCGCCGGCGGCGTGGAGTCCATGAGCCGCGCCCCCTGGGTCCAGGAAAAGCCAACCAGCGCGTTCGCCAAGCCCGGCCAGATCTTCGACACCTCCATTGGCTGGCGTTTCACCAATCCCCACTTCCAGCACGGCGGCCTGTCCCGGGACGGCAAGATGACCTACTCCATGCCGGAAACGGCGGAGGAAGTGGCCCGGGTGGACGGCATCTCCCGTCAAGACGCTGATGCATTCGCCGTCCGTTCCCACCAGCTCGCCCTGGACGCCATCGAGGCCGGCCGGTTCAAGGACGAAATCGTGCCCGTCACAGTCAAGACCCGCAAGTCAGAGACCGTGGTGGACACCGACGAGGGCCCGCGCGCCGGTACCAGCATGGACGTTCTCGCCAGGCTCAAGCCCGTGGCGCACGGCGGGTCCGTGGTGACGGCCGGGAACTCGTCATCCCTGAACGACGGCGCCTCCGCCATTATCGTCGCGTCGGAAGCAGCCATTGAGCGGCTGGGACTGATCCCCCGTGCCCGCATCATCGACGGCGCTTCTGCCGGCTGCGAGCCCGAAATCATGGGCATCGGCCCGGTCCCCGCCACCCAGAAGGTGCTCAAGCGGAGCGGCCTGAGCGTTGGCGACCTGTCCGCCGTCGAGCTTAATGAAGCCTTTGCCACGCAGTCCCTGGCCTGCATCCGCCGGCTCGGACTGGAACCGGAGATCGTGAACCGCGACGGCGGCGCCATCGCCCTGGGGCACCCGCTCGGTTCCAGCGGGTCACGGCTCGCCATCACCCTGCTGGGACGCATGGAACGCGAAGACGCAAAATTCGGCCTGGCCACCATGTGCGTTGGCGTCGGCCAGGGCACCGCGATGCTGCTGGAGAAAATCTGATGACGTCCGCGGTGGACCTCGCGGCGGAAAGCTTCTCCGCGCTCCTGGTGGAGGAGCGCGAGGACCGGGTGGTGGTGCTGCTCAACCGGCCCCAGGTGAAGAATGCGATCGACCAGCAGATGGTGGATGAACTCCACACTGTCTGCGCAGCCCTGGAACAGAACCCCAAGGTACTGATCATCGCCGGCGTGGACGGGGTCTTCGCCTCCGGTGCCGATATTGCCCAGCTGCGCGAACGCCGGCGCGATGACGCCCTGCAGGGCATCAACTCCACCATCTTCGTCCGGATCGCCAGGCTGCCCATGCCGGTCATCGCCGCCCTGGACGGCTACTGCCTGGGCGGCGGCGCGGAACTCGCCTACGCCGCGGACTTCCGCATCGGCACCCCCAACGTACGGATCGGCAACCCGGAAACAGGGCTGGGAATCCTGGCGGCGGCCGGTGCAAGCTGGCGGCTCAGGGAACTCGTCGGCGAGCCGCTGGCCAAGCAGATCCTGCTGGCCGGGCTGGTCCTTGGCGCCGATGAAGCCAAAGCGGCCAACCTCATCACGGAAATCCACGATCCGGCAGAACTCCTGGACGCTGCCCACAGCCTGGCCAACAGGATCGGGCGGCAGGACCCATTGGCCGTCCGCATCACCAAATCCGTATTCCACGCCCCCGCGGAAGCGCACCCGCTGATCGACCAGCTGGCCCAGGGCATCCTCTTCGAATCGCAGGCCAAATTCGACCGGATGCAGGCCTTTTTGGACCGCAATGCAGCGAAGAAGGCAAACGCCGCCTCCGCCCACCCCGCCGACGGAAAGTAGACCATGAGTAATTCATCAGTAGCCCCCGGCCTTCCCCCTTACGTGGGCGTGCTGGGCGGCGGCCGCATGGGCGCCGGCATCGCGCACGCCTTCCTGATCAAGGGCGCCAACGTGCTGGTGGTGGAACGCGACGACGTCTCCGCCGAAGCTGCCCAGGAACGGGTGGAATCCGCAGCCTTGAAAAGCATTGAACGCGGGGCCGTGGATGCCAACTTCGAAGAACTGGTGACCCGGCTGACCGTCAGCACCGACTACGACGCGTTCAAGGACCGCCAGCTGGTGGTGGAAGCAGTCCCCGAAGACTGGGACCTGAAAGTCACCGCGTTGCGGGGCATTGAGGAACGGCTTGCAGAGGAGGCCTTCATGGCGTCCAACACGTCATCGCTGTCCGTCAACGGCCTGGCCCGCGAACTAAAGCGGCCGGAGAACTTCCTGGGCCTGCACTTCTTCAACCCTGTGCCGGCATCCACGCTCATCGAGGTGGTGCTGGGGGAGCGCACGTCTCCCGAACTTGCTGCCGCGGCGAAAACCTGGGTGGAGGCACTCGGCAAGACCGCCGTCGTCGTCAATGATGCCCCGGGTTTCGCGTCCTCACGCCTGGGCGTGGCCATCGCGCTGGAGGCCATGCGGATGGTCGAGGAAGGCGTCGCCTCCGCCGGGGACATCGACAACGCGATGGTACTGGGCTACAAACACCCCACCGGGCCGCTCAAAACCACGGACATCGTGGGCCTCGACGTCCGCCTGGGAATCGCCGAGTACCTCCACTCCACCCTTGGCGAGCGGTTCGCGCCCCCGCAGATCCTCAGGGACAAGGTGGCCCGGGGGGAACTCGGACGCAAAACCGGCAAGGGATTCTTCGACTGGCCCAGCTAGGCTGCCCGCCGGCCGGAAGCGGGCCTAGTCGAAGAAGCCGACGATGTAGCCGATGAAGTACAACAGGCACAGCAGGACCACCACGCCGATGATGCCGATCCACAGGAACTGGGTGCCCCTCCTGGTGCCGTGCTCCTCGTGGCCCTGCGGACCGGCGGTGGAGGCTTCCCCCGGCGGGGTTTCGCCCGGTGGAACCCCGCCGCCAGGCTCCAGTCCGGTGATCTTGTCGTCCTCGGGATCCGGGTTGGTTCCTGACACAATAACTCCCTCGCTCGACGTCCTGGTGCTTGCCCCAGCGTAACCCGCGCGGCCGGCGGGCCTAGGCTGGTGCAGTGACTTTCCTTGAACCCCTTACCCTGACCGGCCGCCGTGTAATCCTGGAGCCGCTCGCGGAAGAACACCACGACGGGCTGCTGGCCGCGGCCAGGGACGGCGAACTCTGGAAGCTCTGGTACACCTCGGTGCCCGCGCCGGACGCCATGGCCGCGGAGATCAGGCGCCGCCTCGCCCTGCAGGAACAGGGATCCATGCTGCCCTTCACCACCCGGCTGATTGATCCACGCACAGGTGGCCCGGGCCGCATCATCGGCATGACCACGTACATGAACATCGACGCCATCACGCCCCGCGTGGAAATCGGTTCCACCTGGAATGCGGCCTCGGTGCAGGGGACAGGGACCAACCCCGACTCCAAGCTCCTGCTGCTCCGGCATGCCTTCGAGGTGCTGGGCTGTCCCGCCGTGGAGTTCCGCACGCACTGGCTGAACCACCAGTCGCGGGAAGCCATAGCACGGTTGGGCGCCAAGCAGGACGGCGTGCTCCGCAGCCATTCACGGACCAGCGATGGAAACCTCCGGGACACGGTGGTGTTCTCCATCCTGCAGCATGAATGGCCGGCCGTCCGTGCCGGGCTGGAATACCGGCTGGCCCGCCGCGCCCAAGGTGCGGAGCGCACCCTGGGCGCTGACCGTGCTGCTCAGGGAGCGGAGTAGACGCCCGAACTGCTCAGCGCAGCGAAGTAGGCCTGGTAGCCCGCGGCGTTCGGGTGGAAGCCATCGGGCGCGGGGCCAAGGTTGATCCACGGGTCTGGCGACAAAGCGCCGTGGCCGAGGAAGGCGGCCCGCACATCGACGTATTGCACTTTAGGGTCCCCGGCAGCGGCGCCATCGGCATCCTTCGCCGCGGCGTCGATCGTCTCGTCCAGCCGGTTCGCCAAGTCGGTGGCCGTGTAGATGAACTGCGCGGCCGGGTCGGTCATCCCTGCCGGGATTGGGTCCAGGAGGTAGGGATAGCCGGTCACCACAATCTTGGCGTTTGGCGCTGCGGCCCGCACGCTCTGGATCATCGCAAGCAGGTCACTTTTTAGCTGGCCACTCTGAAGCTGTATTTGCGCTCGGCCGAGGGCACTGCCACATTCAGAAGCCGGTGGGAGTTGCGCCAGGACGACTCCGCAATAGTTGATGATGTCCCCGAAGCCGATGTTGTTACCGCCCGCGGTGATGGTCACCAGTTCCGTGCTCTTGTTCAGCTGGCGAAGCTGGGTGTTCACCACATCCCAGGTGGTCTTCCCGCTGCACGCAGCGTTGACCACCAGCTGGACGGTTTTGTCCACGTCTGCAAGCTCGGAATAGGCGTTGTCGCTGCGATAGCAGGTGTCCAGATAGGGGCCGGCCCCTTGTCCGGCGGCATAGGAATCTCCGAGGGCTATGTATTTGATTTTGTCCACGGCCTGGGCCGGGGCCGCGGCCATGCCGGCGGTGATTGCCAGGGTTGCGAGGGCGGCTGCGAAAGCCGGACGGCGCCGCTGTAGTGCTGGACTTGCCATGAATTTCCCCTTTGAACAATTACCTCTTTGAACAATTACCTCATTGGACACCGCGAGCAGGTACGTAGGTGCCACAGTATTGCCACCCTGCGCTCAGGTCAGCAGGCCTTTGTGCCCTGATCAAATGTTCGCTGCTGTGCAGTGCGGCATTCAGGGGCGTGTGGTTAGCTGTGCGGATGAGCAAGAAGGGCACGTCCGTGGACTGGGATGGCGCTGTAAACGCATGGCGCGTTTCCGGCGGCATTTACCGGATGGGGCGCCGCGAGTGGCTGACCGCAGCAGGGTGGAAAGAGGCGTTCGACGACGGCGTCCGCACCGTAGTCGATCTTCGCAACGCAGTTGAGGCGCGGCGCCGGAGCAGTGACCCCGATGTGCCGGCCGCGGCCTGGGCGGGCATCGACGTGGTGCAGGCACCCACGGAGGAACCGGAGGATCCGCGGTTTACCGCCGTCACCGGCCCCTACCTGAACGATCCCGCCCACTACCTCGAGAACGCGCGCCTTTTCCCGGAAAAACTGGTGGGCGTCTTCCGGGCCATTGCCCTCGCCGCGCCCAAAGGGGATGTGGTGCTGCACTGCGCCGCCGGCCGTGACCGGAGCGGTTTGATCGCGGCCATGGTCCAGGACCTGGCGGGTGACTCCGACGAGGCCATTGCCGAGGGCTACCGGCGGGCGGCCCGCGGGATCAACGAGCGGTACCGCACCCACGGTCCGCCCCACAGCCGGGAGCGGTACCTGACCGGGCCGGAGCTCGAGCCCCTGCTGGAGCGGCGCGGGCTCGCGGTGGTTTTATTTGTCCGTGACCTTCGAACCCGCGACTATCTCCTGGCCCACGGGTTGCGGGAGGCGGAGTTGGATTCTGTTTCCGCCTTGGCATCCCGAAAGATACCCTTGTGACTTAAGTTACTGATGTGGCTGCTGATACTTACCTCGGCGGCCGCAGTCGCAGGGCGCCTGCACCCAGGCGTGGATGAGTGGAACGGCGAACCCCCATGAAGAGAATCTCCGCCACAGGAGCCATAGCCGGAGTGGTGCTGTCGTTCGGGCTGGCTGCCGCCCCCGCAGTGGCTGTTCCGGCCCCAGCCACCTTAAGCAGCCCCACGGTGGCGCCTGCGCCCAAGGGTTCCGGCACCGCCGGTACGGGTACTGGCGATGAGGCGGTTTCCGGCGCCCCGGCTGCTCCCGTCAACGCGGCTGGGCCCTCCGAGACAGGCCTTGCTGAAGCGCTCCACCGGGATCTTGGCATCGGCGTGGCCGAATTCAATGCTGCCGGTGAGCTCGGCCGGCGGGCCGCCGGCGCCGCGCCCACCCTTCGGGCCTTGCCTGGCTTCGTTGGCATCAGCCTGAAAGCCGGCACCATCAGGGTGGAAGGCGACGGTCCGGAGCTTCGGGCCGCGGTGGATGAATTGAACCGCTCCGGCCCAGCCGCCTTTGTGCTGGTTCCCCCGACGGTCACAATCCCGCCCACGCCGGCTGCCCCCACTGCCTCCCCGGCGGTGCAGGAAACACCTCCGCCGGCGAACGGGCTCGTCGCAGCAGACCTCGACCAGCTGTACAAGGACTATGTCCGTGACGTTGGCACCCAAGGCCTCCAGGCGGTTACCTACACGGACGGTCATTTCGTCATCAGGACCGGGGCCGTCAACACCGCAGAATCCGGGACCCAGGGGAACCAGCCGGACCCGGTTCCTGCCGGCGGCCAACCGTCGGGAACCGGCAAAATGACGCCGGCACAGTTCATTGCGCGGTACGCCAACGTGAAACTGGAGCAGGGTGCTTCCCTCAAGACCGAGGGGGACCTCCTCGGCGGGCAGGGATATTACGTGGACAGCACGGCCATCTGTTCAGCCGGTTTCAGCGCGTTCAGTCCGGCCGGGCTGCCGCTCGTCCTCACCGCCGGGCACTGTGCCAGGGATGGATTGGCACGGCAGGCGTCAGTGGAACCTCCCGGGTGGGCGCCCGCAAGCGGACCCGGCGCCCTGACGCCTCAGCCGTTGCCTCCGCTGTCACCCCTGGGCAGCTTCGGGTTCAGCCAGTTCGGCGGCCCCGGGAACTCGGCAGCGGCGGACGGATCCGTAGCAGGGACTGACATTGCCGTCATCCAGGACATCGCGCCTTCAGTGAACCCTAAGCCTGCCACCAGTACCTGGGGCACCTCCAGGACGCCGGATCCTGTCAGGATCGTGGGAACCGTAGCGCCCTTCCAGGGCCAGGACGTCTGCAGGTCGGGACGGACGTCCGGCTGGAAATGCGGCACGGTCGATGCGGTGGGCATCTGGATGATGCCGGGCGAAAAGAGTGTTCCGCCCAACTACGACAACGACCTCCGGCCGGTCCGCGCCTTTGATTCATCGACGGTCACGTCGGCGGGCGGCGACTCCGGCGGCCCGTGGATCAGCGGAAACTTTGCCGTGGGTACGCACACCGGCGCCGAAAGCCAGAACGGCGTCCAGACACGGGCCATTGCAGCCACCCTGGAGGATGCCCTTGCCGTGCTGCCCGGCTACCAACTGGAACTGTTCCTCAACAAGCCTGCCGTCACAGCCCCCGCAACCGGGAAGGCCTACCAGCCGGGGCAGGTGATCAGCGGCCAGGTTCCCGCGGCTCCTGCATCTGCGGTCGCCGGATCCACGGTCCGGGTCACGTTCCAAGGAAAGGATCCGTTAGAGGTGCCCGTGCACAACGACGGGACATGGAGTTTCACGGCTCCGCAGGGTACGGGCACGCTGCGCTTCACGGCAGAAACCGTGAACGGGTACAGCCGGTCGGGTGCCAACAGCTTTGAGTTTGCGTCCGCCGGAGCGGCATCGCCCGCCCCGCCGGCAAGCCCGGCACCGACTGAGCCACCGGCAAGCCCCGCACCGACTGAGCCACCGGTAAGCGCGGCACCTGGCAACGCCGCCCCGGCCACTCCTGCGCCGATCACCCCGGCCGCGACCGTCCCGGCCCCCGCGGACCCGTCGCCTGCCCCGCCTTCGGCGACTCCCGCCGTCGTACGTCCGCCGGCATCCAGCCCGGCTCCCAGCGCTCCTGCGAACCTTGCCAACACGGGCGGAAACGGTGATCGCGCCGGCGGCGGGCTGGCCTACACGGGATCAGCCGGACTCATCCCCGCAGCGGCTGCTGCCGCGGGCGTCCTCGCCGTCGGGATTCTGCTGACGGTGCTTGTACGCCGGCGGAACCGGCGGCCTTCGCGGTAGCCGCTACGGACCGGCCCACACATACAGAGTCCGGTCCGTAGCGATCCCGGGGGAACGGCGCTTAGCGCCTCCCGGTTGCGTTAGCCTCAGTGGCGTCCGCCGCACCTCTCCTTGCCGTCAACCACCTGGACCGCAACGTCCAGCGTGCCGTCCGCCAGGCTTCCCCAGGCGTAGACGATGGTGTTCTTGCCGGCTTCGACGGTGATGTCGGCTGGACCGATCACGGGGTCGGTGGTCCCTGCCGCTGCCACCGAGGCCGAAACCGTGCCGGCCTTCAGCTTCAGGGTCGCCTCATCAGGGTTGCTGAGGCCTTCAATCACGGCCGTTCCGCCGGCCAGCACGTCCACCGCGGGCGCTGCGGCCACGTGCCGGACTGTCAGCTTGCCCTTCGTGTCATTGCCGGGGGCCTTGGTGTCGTTGGTGAACAGGGTCGCCGTGGGGGCTCCGCCGGCGTCAAGGTGCGCCACTGCCGTGTAATTGCGGCCCTCGTCGAGCTGCACATCGACCGGGCCGATCACCGGGTTTTCGGCGCTGGTGGCGTCCGAAGCGGTGATGGCGATCTGGTAATCGCCGGCGGCCAGTTCCAGCGGTCCGGCCAGGGTGCCGGGCGTGAAGTCATCAAGGGTGAGCTCGCCGTTCACCCAGACATCCACGGTCAGGCCGGGTACCCCGTGCAGGACGGACAGTAGGGCGGGGTCGTCATCGTGGTGCCAGTTGCCGGCCTGGGCGGGAGCGGCGAAGGCCAGTGAAGCAGCAAGGGAAAGTGCTCCAGCGGCATAGGTTATTTTGCGCATTTCGAACTCCTTGGGGGATGCCCGGTAGCCGGGCTGGTGATGCTGACACGCTTATTACCTTCCGAACGCCGCCCATGGATGCACTGCCCGCGAAATTTCTTCAGTTTTTTCGCTTCATCAGGAGGTTGGTGATGCGCAGGGTGCACAGCCGCTGGCCGGCTTCATTGGTGATGAGCACCTCGTGCGTGGTCAGCGTCCCGCCCAGGTGGATGGGCGTAGCGGTAATGGTCACCTGGCCCTCGCGTGCGGAACGGTGGTGCGTGGCGGAAACGTCAACGCCTACCGCCGTCTTGCCCATGGTGCTCGCGTGGATGACGGCCGCCCAGGACCCTACCGCCTCGCCCACGGCCAGCGAGGCGCCGCCGTGCAGCAGCCCGAACGACTGCCGGTTGCCTTCCACGGGCATGGTGGCCACCACGCGCTCCACGGACTCCTCCAGGATTTTCACGCCCATTTTCTCGTCCAGCTCGCCGAGGGTGATTTTCCAGAGCTGGTGCTGGCTGTCGGAAGCATCCTGGGGTGACGGGGCGTTCATGCGTTCTCCTTTGGGTGGCCAATTCGGTCCTGGCCTTCTAGTGTGCAGCACGGCACTTCATGTATGGTGAATATATTACCGAACGGACGGTCAGTAATGGCCGGCCTGTTTGCCTGCCCCCTTGTTGGAAGGACCGTCAACGATGACCACCACAGCCACAGCTCCCCAGGCCACGGTCGACACCGTGGAGACAGTGCCCAGCTTCGTCATGGACGCATGGTGGACGCCCGACGCCGGTTCCTCGGCTTCCGCGGTCCCCGTCAGGGATGCGAGCACCGGGGAGGTCCTGGCCAAGGTGAGCACGGAGGGGCTGGACCTCGCCGCCGTCGTGGAGTACGGCCGCACCACCGGCCAGGCCGGGCTGGGCCAGCTGACCTTCCACCAGCGCGCCCTCAAGCTCAAGGAGCTGGCGCAGTACCTCAACGCCCGCCGCGACCACTTCTATGGCTTCTCCTACCAGACCGGCGCCACCAAGATCGATTCCATGGTGGACATCGACGGCGGCATCGGCGTCCTCTTCACCTTCGGTTCCAAGGGCCGGCGTGAGCTGCCCAACTCCCAGGTGGTGGTGGACGGTCCCATGGAGGTGCTGTCCAAGGACGGATCCTTCGCCGGCGAACACATCTACACCCGCATCCCCGGCGTCGCCGTGCAGATCAACGCCTTCAACTTCCCGGTCTGGGGGATGCTCGAGAAGTTCGCTCCCGCCTTCCTGGCCGGCGTCCCCACCATCGTCAAGCCGGCCACTCCCACGGGCTATGTTGCGGCCGCAGTGGTCAAGGCCATCGTGGAATCGAACATCCTGCCCAAGGGGTCGCTGCAGCTCATCTCCGGCTCGGTCCGCGGGCTGCTGGACGTGCTGGACTACCGCGACCTGGTGGCGTTCACCGGGTCCGCCTCCACCGCCAGGTCCCTGAAGGCCCACCCGAATGTGGTGGAGGGCGGCGTCCGGTTCACGTCCGAGACGGACTCCCTGAATGCCGCCATCCTTGGTCCGGATGCCGTAGAGGGCACCCCGGAATTCGATGCTTTCGTCAAGTCCGTGGTCACCGAGATGACCGTCAAGGCCGGCCAGAAATGCACCGCCATCCGCCGGGCCATCGTGCCGCAGGAGCTGGTGCCCGCCGTGTCGGCAGCCATTGGCAAGCGGATCGCCGAGCGCGTGGTCCTGGGTGACCCCCGCGGGGAAGGCGTCACCATGGGCGCCCTTGCGTCGGTGGAGCAGCTGGAGGACGTCCGCGCTGCCGTGCAGTCAATGCTCGGCGCCGGCGGCGAGCTTGCGTACGGAACGCTCGATTCGCCGTCGGTCACCTCCGCCGACGGAACCACCGGGGTAGTGGACGGTGGGGCCTTCATGGCTCCCGTGGTCCTGAACTGGGACAACCCCGAAGCTGAAGCCATCCACTCGCTCGAAGCCTTCGGGCCGGTATCCTCCGTCATCGGCTACAAGGACCTGGCGGACGCCGTACGCCTCGCCGCCCGCGGCGGCGGCTCGCTGGTGGCCTCCGTGTGCACCAACGATCCCGAGGCGGCCCGCGAGCTGGTCACCGGCATCGCGGCCCACCATGGCCGCGTCCTGATGCTGAACCGCGAGGACGCCCGGTCCTCCACCGGCCACGGCTCACCCGTTCCCCACCTGGTCCACGGCGGTCCGGGACGCGCGGGCGGCGGCGAGGAACTGGGCGGCATCCGGTCCGTGCTGCACCACATGCAGCGGACCGCCATCCAGGGCTCGCCCAACATGCTGACCGCGGTTACCGGCGTGTGGCACACCGGGGCTGACCGCAACTTCACGGTGGAGACCGAGGGCGCGCATCCGTTCCGGAAGAACCTGTCCACCCTGCGGATCGGCGACGCCGTCCGCTCGGACCTGCGGCAGGTCACACTGGAGGACATCAGCGCGTTCGCCCACTCCACCGGGGACACGTTCTACGCCCACACCAACCAGGAAGCGGCGGAAGCCAACCCGTTCTTCCCGGGCATCGTGGCGCACGGCTACCTGCTGCTGAGCTGGGCTGCCGGACTCTTCGTGGAGCCTGCGCCGGGCCCAGTCCTGGCCAACTACGGCCTGGAGAACGCACGCTTCCTCACCCCCGTGGCCGCCGGCGATTCCATCCGGGTGACCCTCACCGCCAAGAAGATCACCCCACGTGAAACCGACGAATACGGTGAGGTGGCCTGGGACGCTGTGCTCACCAACCAGAACGACGAGATCGTGGCCACCTACGACGTCCTCACCCTGGTCGAAAAGTAACCCAACGCCCCATCACTTACTGCCGGTTTTCCCAAACGCCCCATCACTTCTTTCAGGAAAGTGATGGGGCGTTTGGGTGTGGTGGGCGGGAAGTGATGGGGCGTTTGGGGGCGGTCCTTTTTGGGCCTGCCGGGCGTAAGATTCTGCCCGTAGGAGGTGGCCCAATGACCCTGAGAATGAACGCAGCCACAACCATCCTGCCGGTTGATGATGCAGCCCGCGCCCGCAGTTTTTACACGGAAAAGCTGGGACTCCCGCACCGTGGAAAAACGGAGGACGGAAGCGAACTGCTCGGCGCCGACGGCGGCCCGCTGCTGCAGCTGATGCCGGTCTCGGACGGCAGGCACTCCTACCATACCGCGCTGAGCTTTGAGGTCGCCGATATCGAGGCAACCGTCCGTGACATGGAGGCAAGGGGAGTCGTTTTCCAGGACTACGACCTGCCCAACCTCAAGACGGAGAACCATATCTGCACTACCGGCTCGGAAAAGTGCGCGTGGTTCATGGACACCGAGCACAACATCCTGTGCGTCCACCAAAACCTGGGCGGCAAGCTCGAGTACGAGGTCTAGGCCTGCCGACAAACGCGGCTCCGCCGTTAAACAAAGCAGCAGGGGCACCCCGGAGGGGGTGCCCCTGCTGCTTCAGTGTTGTGCCGGCGTCAGCTTTCGGCACCGCCGTGCAGGCCGTCGTCGCTGCTGTCATCCTCGCGTCCGGTGCCGCGGCCTTCTTCGCTGCGGTCCGAGAGGTCCATGTTTCCGCGGGCCTCGTCCATGGTCGGGCCGCCTGCCGGAACGCTGTAGGTGTCGGGGCGGATGCCGTGCGACTGTTCCTCGATCAGGGCCTGCTCCTCGCTGAAGCGGATCACGTTGGCCTCGTCGCCGGCGTCGCCGGGAATGTCCTCACGGAGCTTGGACGGGTCCGGGACGATGAATCCTGCGTCAGGTTCTTCCTTGGGGTGGCTCATGTTTCTTCCTTCCTATCGGGTGGTTGTAGTGGCGGGACGGTCGGTGAGGTCCACCTTGATGTCCAGGCTTTGGTCCCCCCGCTTGACCTTGAAGCCTACGGTGTCGCCGGGGTTGCGCTTGCGCAATTCCGCCAGGAGCTTTTCGGGCGTGGTGAGCTCAACGCCCTCCATGGACTGCAGGACGTCCCCGGGGCGGATTCCTGCCTTCCCTGCCGGGCCGTCCGTGTCCGCGGCGAGGACCACTACTCCGGATCCTCCCTGGATGCCCAGCTGGGCGGCGATCTGGGCGGTCAGTTCGCCCGGGGTAAGGCCCAGGTAGGCGTGCTTGGCGGTGCCGCTGGCCAGCAGCTCCTCCGCCACGTCCACTGCCGTGGCGGCCGGGATGGCGAAACCAAGGGAGACCGCACCGGTTGACGGCGGGATGTACGCCTCGCTGATGCCGATTACCTCGCCGCGCATGTTGATCACGGCACCGCCGGAGTTGCCGGGGCTGATAGGTGCATCTGTCTGGATGAGGTCCACCAGGGAGAGGCTGTTGGATGCGGACCCTGGAATGGAGCGGTGAAGCCCGGAAATGATGCCTGCGGTGGCCGTGTTCTCGAATCCGAGCGGTGAACCCAGGACCAGTGCGCCTTCGCCTACCTTGGGCAAGGTGCTCTGGTACGTGGGTTTCGGCAGGCCGGTGCGCTTGGCCTGCACCAGGGCCAGGTCCGTCACGGCGTCGCTTGCCTTGACTGTCCCTTCGACGCGCTGCCCGTCGGCAAATCCGACCTCCACGGTGGTTGCGCCCCGGATCACATGGTCGTTGGTGAGGATCAGTCCGTCGGCGGAGTAGACCACGCCGCTGCCCAGGCCGCCCTGGGTGAAGATGGTGACCACGGATGGGGAGAGGTTTTCCACGAGCTGCGGCAGGTTGCCGGCCGCGGTTCCGGAGTTCGGGCCTGCGCCGGTGGTTGGCGCTGCCGAAGCGGAAGCCCCTGAGGCCGGGGCCGACGGCGATGCCTGGCCTGGGGAGGAGGTGCCAGGGGCCGGGGGAGCAGGCGAACCGGTGCAGCCGCTAAGTGCCAGGGCTGCGGTCAGGAGTCCGCCCGCGAGTACTGTCCGGGGCCGGCATGAACGCCGTGGATCATTGGCCTGGCTCATTCAGGACCTCCCTGCGGACGATGGCTTTCTACCACCGTAGCCGGGGAGCCCGCTAAATACCAAGCACGCTTATTAGTTGCCCGTGGACCAGTGGATGCGCGGCCTACACGTCCGCATGGAGGCCGTCGAACGCCATGGTGATGACGTCGTCGGCAAGCCGCTGCGGGGAGAGGGAGCCGCCCGGCTTGTACCACTCCACGATCGAGTTGATCATGCCGAACAGGAGGCGGCTGACGGTTCGGGGATCGATGTCCTGGCGGAGCGAGCCCTCGTCGCGGGCAGCCGAAATCAGCACAGCCACCTTGTGGTCGAAGGTCCGGCGGCGTTCCAGCGCATCCCGCTCAATTTCCGTGTTGCCCCGCAGCCGCAGCAGCAGGGTGACGAACGGCAGACGGTCCACCAGCACGGCCACCGTCTGCCGGAGCACGAACTCCAGCCGGGCATCGGCAGCCCCGGAAGTGGCCTCCGGCCGTTCAAGGATGGCCTCGAGGCCGCCCAGGGCGTGGTCAAGGGCAAGTTTGAGGAGGTCGCCCTTGGACGGCACGTGGTGGTAGATGGCGGATTTGGAGATGCCCAGGTTGTCCGCCAGGATCCCCATCGAGGTGGCGTCGTAGCCATGGCGGTTGAAGACGTCGACGGCGATGCGCAGCACGGACTGCTGGTCGTAGCCGGGGCGGCCGCGCTTTGCTGTTCCGTTTGCTGGGCCGGTGGGGCTGGATGTTTCGGTGGTGCTGGGCATAGTGGCTAGTTTCTCACGAACGGTCGGTCGGTCCGGGAGCCGGCGCCGGCCGGGCAGCAACCCGGCCGGCATCGGCTGTGCCCGGCAGCATCTTCCGTTACGCCTTCGGCCGCATGTCGTAGATGCGGCGCAGTTTGCCGTTGGACCGCTCCAGCGAGCCCGGCTCCACCACGTTCACGGTGCACGAAGAACCCACATGGATCTTGATCTGCTCCTTCAAGGTGCGTGCCGCCGTCGTGCTCTGCTCAACGGTGACCGCGTCCCGGCGCTCGATCCGGACGGTCAGCTGGTCCATCCGCTGGCCTTCCGGCCGGGTCAGTTCGAGCTGGAAGTGCGGGCTCAGCTCGGGGATGCGGAGGGCGATTTCCTCGATCTGGGACGGGAACAGGTTCACGCCGCGCAGGATGATCATGTCGTCGCTGCGGCCGGTGATGCGCCCCATCCGGCGGTGCGCCGGGCGGGCGCTGCCGGGCAGCAGGCGGGTGAGGTCCTTGGTGCGGTAGCGGATGATCGGCAGCGCTTCCTTGGTCAGGGACGTGAAGACCAGCTCGCCGTGTTCGCCGTCGCGCAGGACGTTCTCCTTGCCCGGGGCCGGGTTGAAGGCGTCGATGATTTCGGGGCGGAAGTGGTCCTCCCAGATGTGGCTGCCGTCCTGGGTCTCCACGGCCTCGCCGGCGACGCCCGGGCCCATGACCTCGGACAGGCCGTAGATGTCGCACGCTTTGATGTTCATCATGACCTCGAGCTCGTGCCGCATCTCCTGGGTCCACGGCTCGGCGCCCAGCACGGCGAACTTCAGCGAGGTGGAGGCGGGGTCGATGCCCATGTGCGCCATGGCGTCGGCGATGGTGAGCAGGTAGGTGGGCGTGGCGAGGATGGCGTCCGGCTTGAAGTCCTGGATCAGCTGGATCTGGCGTTCGGTCTGGCCGCCGGACATGGGGATCACGGTGCAGCCCAGGGCCTCGGCGCCGGCGTGCGCGCCCAGGCCGCCGGTGAACAGGCCGTAGCCGTAGGCGTTGTGGACCTTCATGCCGGGGCGGATGCCGGAGGCGCGGAAGCTGCGGGCCACCAGCTTGGCCCAGTCGGCCAGGTCCTGCTTGGTGTAGCCGACGACGGTGGGCCGGCCAGTGGTGCCGGAGCTGGCGTGGATCCGGGCCACTTCTCTTTGCGGCACCGCGAACATGCCGAACGGGTACTCCTGGCGCAGGTCCTCCTTGGTGGTGAAGGGGAAGTTGCCCAGGTCCTCGAGTTCGCGCAGGTCGGTGGGGTGGATGCCGGCCTCGTCGAACTTGCGCTTGTACAGCGGGACCCGCTCGTAGGCGTAGGCAACGGTGTGTTGCAGCCGGCTGAGCTGGAGGGCTTCGAGCTCGTCGCGGGAGATGGTCTCCTCGCGGTCCAGGCCAGGGTCGATGCCGGCAGCGGCGGGGGTTTCGGGGGCATGCAGGGTCATGATTTTCCTACTTCTTGGGGATGGTGCGGCTGCGTCCGCGGAACTCGGCGATGAGCTCGCCCGGGGTGCTGGAACTGGGCTGGCCTTCGGCAGCCGGCGCAGCGGCGTCGGCGGCGAAGATCTGGATGTCGTAGAGTCCGCTGCGGCCGGCGCTGGAGCGGCGGTCGGCCACTGCGGTGAGCACCTGGCCCCGGAAGGCGGGCTTGAGGAAGTTGATGTCGACGCCGGAAGCGACGGTGATGGTGCCTTCCTCGCCGGGTGCAGGGTGGATGGGGTTGCACGCCAGGGCGAAGGCGGTGTCGCCGAAGGCGAAGATCATTCCGCCGTGGGCCATGCCGAAGCCGTTGAGCATTTCCTGCCGGAGCGTCATCCGGATGGTGGCGTGGCCGTCGCTGAGGGCCAGGACCTCAATTCCCATCCATTCGGAGGCGTAGTCGTTTTCCAGGATGGGGTGGGTGGCCCCGGAAAGTGCAGTTTCAGCCATGCGTCATTGCCTCCAGCTTTATTTACCGAATGTTCATTAGGTAATCCCATGAGGGGGTCCGGTGTCAAGGGGAGGCGGGATAAGGCACGACGCCGGGACACACCTTGCGCGGCTGGGCGCCCCGTCACCGATTGCTGCGTAACTGCCGTTTTCAGCGCCGAAAACGGCAGTTACGGAGCAGTCGACGCTGGGTCAGGCGCCCCGCGCGCGGCCGCGAAGTGCAAGGATGGGGGGACCGGCACCAGCAAGAACAGCAAAGGGCGGACCATGGCCAAAGGCATCTACGTCAGCGCAACCACCCCCGGCTCGGGCAAGTCCCTTGTGGCACTCGGCCTGGCGGACACCCTGCACCGGCACGCGGACAGGATCGGCTTCTTCAAGCCGGTGGTCCATGGCCCCTCGGCAGCCGACGACCCGATGGTGGCGCTGATGAAGGCCCGGTTCGCCCTGGATGACGAGCGCTGCCGCGGCGGCCTGACCTACGACGAGGTCCGCACCCTGCTCGCGGAGGGAAACCGGGCGGAAATTGATGCCCGGTGCGTGGAGATTTTTGCCGACATCGCGCGCCATTGCGACGTGGTGATCGTGGAGGGCACTGACCTGGTGGGCCAGGATTCCGCCGTCGAGTTCGACCTGAACGCCCGGCTGGCCAACAACCTCGCCACGCCCGTGGTGGCCGTGGTGGGCGCCAAGGGGCGCACCGTCCCGGAGACCGCTGCCGCCGTCGAAGTTGCCCGCAAGGAGCTCGCCGCCGAACGGTGTGCGCTGCTTGCCATCATGGTCAACAGGGCCAGCGCCGGCGACCTGGACGCCATCGCAGCTGCCCTGAAGCCTGGCGCTTCCGGCCGCCCGGTGTACATCCTGCCGGAGCTGGAGGAGATCGCCCGCCCCACCACCGGGGAAGTGGCTGCGGCGCTGGGCGTCCGCCAGATCGCGGGAACCCCGGACATGGAACGTGACGTCAGGGACATCAAGGTTGCCGCGATGAACGTGGGCAATTTCCTGAACGTGCTGGACGAGGGCGCCCTGGTGATCGTGCCGGGGGACCGGGCCGACGTGATGGTGGCCTGCCTGGCCTCGTCCTTCTCGCCCGAATTTCCGGTGGCGTCGGCGCTCATCCTCACCGGTGGCCTGGCCCCGGATGCCAACATCTACCCGCTCCTGGCGCAGGCGCCGTTCCCCGTCTTTGCCGCGGACGAGGACACGTACCAGACGGCCCGCCGGGTGTCCGAGGTGCGCAGCGAAATCTGGTCGGGGCACCGGCGCAAGGTGGCCTCCGCGCTGGGCCTCTGGTCCCGCCGGGTGGACGAGGCCGAGCTGGTGGAGCGGCTGCATTTGCCGCGGGCGGAACGGATGACGCCGCTGCGGTTCCTCCACGACCTGATCGAGCGGGCCCGGGCGCAGCGCCGCCACGTGGTGCTCCCCGAGGGGACCGACGTGAGGATCCTGCGGGCCGCCGAGATCCTGCACCGCCGCGACGTCTGCGACCTGACGCTCCTGGGCCCGGAGTCCGACGTCCGGGAGCTGGCCGCGGCCAACGGCATCGACCTGTCCGGCATTAATGTCATCGACCCCGCCACCTCGGACCTGCGGCTGAAGTTCGCCGAGAAGTACGCGGAGCTGAGGGCACACAAGGGCGTGGACCTGCCCAAGGCCCTGGAGATCATGCAGGACGTGAGCTACTTCGGCACCATGATGGTCCAGCTGGGTGTGGTGGACGGGATGGTGTCCGGTGCCGCCCACACCACCGCGCACACCATCCGGCCGGCGCTGGAGTTCGTGAAGACCCGCGAGGGCGTGAAGATCGTGTCCTCGGTGTTCCTGATGCTGATGCCGGACCGGGTGCTCGTGTACGGCGACTGCGCGGTGAACCCGGATCCCAATGTGGAGCAGCTGGCAGATATCGCCCTGGCCTCGGCCGAGACCGCCGCGCAGTTCGGGGTGGAACCGCGGGTGGCCATGCTGTCCTACTCCACGGGCGGCTCCGGCGCGGGCGAGGCGGTGGACGAGGTGCGGCAGGCCACCGAACTGGTCCGCGAGCGCCGCCCGGACCTCGCCGTGGAAGGCCCCATCCAGTACGACGCCGCCGTGGATGCCTCGATCGCCGCATCCAAGATGCCCGGTTCCTCCGTGGCCGGGCAGGCCACGGTGTTCATCTTCCCGGACCTGAATACGGGCAACAACACCTACAAGGCAGTGCAGCAGAGCTCCGGGGCGGTGGCGGTGGGACCGGTCCTGCAGGGGTTGCGGAAGCCGGTCAATGACCTTTCCCGCGGCTGCACCGTGGAGGACATTGTGAACACGGTGGCCATTACGGCGACCCAGGCGCAGACACCAGCGCAAACAGAGCCTCCATCGCAGGCGAAGGTCCCGGCGCAGGCACCGGCCTCGTAGGGGACCATGCAGAAAAGTACGACGCCGGCACTATGCAAAGTGCCGGCGTCGTACTTTTTGTCTGGGTGCTGAAGGGTCTAGGCGGCTGCCTTGACCTTCAGCGGCTCGATCTTGCCGATGACGAACAGGTAGTTGGCCGCTCCGATGAGCGAGATCGCGCCGATGACGGCGAGCGGCGCCACGAAGGATCCGGTCTGGTCCACCAGGACGCCGATCAGGATGGGCGTGAAGATGCCGGCCAGGTTGGAGGCAAAGTTCTGCAGGCCGCCGATGGAGCCCACGTGGCGTGAGCTCGGGGCGACGTCGGCCGGCAGCGACCAGATGCCCGTGGCGGCCACGGTGAGGCTGGAGTAGGCGACGGACAGCAGAGCCAGGGCCATCCAGGCTTCCGGAACCAGTGCGGCGAACATGATGACCGAGCCGCCGGCCAGGCCGCCGGCGATGGCCGTCTTGCGGACTTTGCTGACCGGGGATCCTGCGCGGACGGCGCGGTCGGCCAGGTAGCCGCCGAGCCAGCCGAACAGGACGGCGCAGATGCCGGGGATGGCGCCGAAGAAGCCGAGCTTCAGGAGGTCGAAGCCCCGTTCCTTGACCAGGTAGCTGGGGAAGAACGTGATGAAGAAGTAGATGGCGCTGTTCAGGCAGAAGAAGCCGAACATCATGCTGAGGATGGTGCGGTACTTGAAGAGGGAACGCCAGGGGAGTTTGGCTGCGCCTTCGTCATCGCTTGCCGCGCCGCGGGCGCCGCCCTCCTGGATGTAGCTGACTTCTGCGGCGTTCGCGCCGGCGTGCTCCTCCGGGTTGCGGTAGTACTTCCACCAGACGGCGGCCCAGATGATTCCAAGGACACCGATGATGATGAAGACGGCGTGCCAGGAGGTGAAGGCGACCACCAGGGTGACGATGGGCAGCGCGATCACCGCTCCGACGCGGGAGCCGGAGTCCCAGATGCTGGTGGCGAAGGCGCGTTCCCGGACGGGGAACCAGGTGGCCACCACCTTGGCGGCGGTGCTGGGGGCAGGGCTTTCGCCGACGCCCAGGAGGAAGCGGGCGGCGAACAGGGACCAGAAGCTGGAGGCTGCCGCCGTCACCATGGTGAAGACGGACCACCAGATGGCGGCCAGGGAGAACGAACGGCGGGGGCCTACCTTGTCCACGTACCAGCCGGCAGCGAGTTGGAAGAAGTCGTAGGCCCAGAAGAAGGCGGCAAAAATGAGCCCCTGCTGGGTTGCGCTGAGTTCAAAGTCCTTGCCCATGAAGGGCAGGGCGACGCTGAGGCTGGACCGATCAAGGTAGTTGATGCTGAGGCCGATGAAGGCAAGCCAGATGATCACCCAGCGCTTGCGGGTCATGAGGCGGGGCTGGGGGGATGAATTGGCAATGGAGGTCTTACTTCCGAGCGTAGTCATGCGGTCTCCTTCGACATATACATGGCTTCGGGTGCGGGGCGCACGGGCGGGAGGGGAAGACGCGGAAGGTGTCAGCGCCAAATCATATAGGAATTGGGTTAATCATATAGATAATGTGATCGGGATCAAGTGCCTCTCCAAAAAAGCCCTTCCATGAGGGCTGTGGCGGGGTGTGGCTTATGATTCCCCCAAGCGACTCCCGGCTGAAAAGGCCATGTCCAAGCTCCGCAGCAAGTCCAACCCAGTGCAAGAGGTAACCGCGTGCCCCCACGTCAACCATCCGAAACCTCCCGCGGCAAGGCCGCCGTGCCCGATGTCTATTCGTCGATGCGTGCCTCAATCCTGGAGGGCGAGATAGCGCCCGGCACCCGGATCAACATTGACGCGGTCGCCCGCAGCCTCGGAGTGTCGCAGACGCCCGTCCGCGAGGTCCTTCAACGGCTCGAAGGCGACAACCTGGTGGTCTACAACCCCGGCCGGGGATACAGCACCACCCCGCTGCTGGACCTGCCGGAACTGCGCTCGCTGTTTGAATTCCGGCTCCTCGTGGAACCCTGGGCGGCCCGCGCGGCCGCTGTTGACCGCCTCGCCAATCCGGCCGGCGCGCTGGAGAAGGAACTGGGCAGCTTCCGGAGCGCCATGAAGCGGAGCAAGGACCTGCGGCAGGATCTGGTGGCCCATGACACCCGTTTCCATGACACCATCCTTGCCGCCTCGGGAAACCCCGTGGTCCGGCATGCCTTTGCCCAGACCCACTGCCACCTGCACACCTTCCGGCTCTACCCGGCGGATGTGGACGGGGCCATTACGGTGGCTGAGCATACTGCGGTCAGGGAGGCTATCGAGGCCTGTGATCCGGAGGGGGCGGAGGCGGCCATGACGACGCATATCCGTAATTCGTTTGACCGCTTTGCGCAGGCCTTTGAGGTGGAACTTGCCCCGCTGGAGGACAGTGGACCGCCGCGCAAGCACATCATCACCTAGCTCTCGACGAACAGCCCCGGCCCTGGACGGCCGGGGCTGCTGCGTTTGGTGGGGCATGCTGGCCGGTCATGGGTTGACGTACGTCACGTCTCCTATATGATTTTAGAAATTCGTATAGGAATCGAATCTTTCCCTTCTCCAGTTCCGCTCCGAAAGTTGAGATCCATGCCTTCCATCACGTCCATCAACACCCAGGACGTCCGCTTCCCCACGTCCCTTGAGCTCGACGGTTCAGACGCGGTCAACGTAGACCCTGATTACTCGGCCGCCTATGTGGTCATCCGCACAGATGCGGGCGACGAGGGCCACGGCTTCATTTTCAGCTGCGGCCGCGGCAACGAAATCCTCACTGCAGCCATCGACGCCTATGCCCGCCTGCTGTTGGGCCGCGACATCGACGAACTCATCGGTGACCTGGGCGCGGCCTCCAGGCTCCTCATCCACGACTCCCAGCTCCGCTGGCTGGGCCCCGAAAAAGGCGTGACGCAAATGGCCTGCGGCGCCCTGGTCAGCGCACTGTGGGACATCCGTGCCCGCCGGGAAAACAAGCCCCTCTGGCTCCTCCTCAGCGAGATGACACCCGAGGAACTGGTCAGCGTGGTGGACTTCACCCATATCCGCGATGCCCTCAGCCCGGAGGAGGCACTTGAGATCCTCCGTGCCGGCCAGGACGGCAAGGAGCAACGCATCGCCGAACTCAAGGCTGACGGCTTCCCCGCCTACACCACCTCCCCGGGGTGGCTGGGCTACAGCGACGAGAAACTGGTCCGGCTCAGCAAGGAGGCCGCGGCCGACGGGTTCTCCATGATCAAGCTCAAGGTGGGCGGGGACATCAACGACGACCGCCGGCGCATGGCCCTGGCCCGCGAGGCCGTGGGCGACCTCCCCATTGCCATTGATGCCAACCAGCGGTGGGAGGTGTCCGAGGCGATCGGGTGGGTCAACCAGCTGTCAGAATTCAGCCCCTACTGGATCGAGGAACCCACCAGCACCGACGACGTCCTGGGCCACGCCGAAATCCGCAGGGGCGTTGCCCCGGTCCGGGTGGCCACCGGTGAAGCAGTGCAGAGCCGCATCGTCTTCAAGCAGCTGCTCCAGGCCGGCGCCATCGACGTGCTGCAACTCGATTCAACCCGGGTGGCCGGCGTCAATGAGAACATCGCCATCCTGCTGCTGGCAGCCAAATTCGGGGTGCCCGTCTGCCCGCACGCCGGCGGCGTGGGGCTGTGCGAGCTGGTCCAGCACTTCTCCTTCTTCGACTACGCCGTGGTGGGCCGCAGCCAGGAAAACCGCATGGTCGAGTTCGTTGACCACCTGCACGAGCACTTCGCCGAGCCGGTCAGGATCACGAACGGCCGTTATGCTGCACCGGAACTACCCGGCACCGGCGCTGAGATGCTCAGTGCCTCCCGCACCCGGTGGGAATTCCCCAACGGCGCCGGATGGCAGGAAGTGGGCAACCGCGCCGCCGTCACCGGCGCAGCCCTGGCCCCTGCCGGAGCCGGCCGATGACCGCAGGAGTAAACGCCGCCGTCCAGGCCGCAGCGTCCGCCTTTGAAAAGGGCCGGATCGTAGACCCCAACACCCGGGCCGGCTGGCTCGAAGCCATCGCCGCCGGCCTGGAGCAGGACGCATCCGGGCTGGTGGAAACGGCCGTCCGTGAAACCCACTTGGGTACCCCGCGACTGGAGGGGGAGCTCAAGCGCACCGTCTTCCAGCTGCGGCTGTTCGCGGACGAGATCCGCCGCGGCGAGCACTTCGACGCCACCATCGACCACGACGACCCGGCCTGGGGCATGGGGCCGCGGCCGGACCTCCGGCGGTACAACGTGCCCCTCGGCGTCGTGGGGGTTTTTGGTGCCTCCAATTTCCCCTTTGCGTTCAGCGTGATGGGCGGTGACAGTGCCTCGGCCCTGGCGGCGGGCTGCTCCGTGGTGCACAAGGCCCATGACGCCCACCGCGAACTTGCCGCCCGCACCGCACAGGTAGTAATCGATGCCCTGGAGGACGCCGGAGCGCCGCACGGCCTCTTCTCAATGGTGACCGGCCGCCAGGCGGGGGAGGCCCTTGTTGACCATCCCCTGGTCAAGGCCATCGGCTTCACCGGCTCTACTGCCGGCGGCCGTGCCCTGCTCACCCGGATTGCGGCACGCCCCGAACCCATCCCCTTCTTCGGCGAACTGGGCGGCATCAACGCCGTCTTCGTGGCGCCCGGCGCGTGGTCAGCCCGGCAGGCAGAGATCATCAAGGGCTATGCCGGTTCCTTCACCCTGGGCATGGGCCAGTTCTGCACCAAGCCGGGGCTGCTGTTCGTCCCCGCTGGGGACACGGAGGTACTCCGCAGCCAGCTGCTTGATGCGCTGGCAGGGTTCGCTCCCGCCCGGCTCCTCAGCGATCGCCTGCATGCCGGCTACACCGACGCCGTCACCACGCTCCGGGACAGCGGGGGAGTGGAACTCCTGCTGGAAGGGGACTTTGCGGACGAACCCGCGCCCACCGTCCTGCGCACCAGGGCGGAGGAGGTCCGAAAGAACCCCGGCCTGCTGCGGCAGGAAATGTTCGGCCCCGCCAGCCTGGTGGTGGAGTACCAGGACCAGGCGGAGCTGCCGGAGCTGGCGGCGCTGCTCGAAGGGCAGCTGACCACTACGCTGCAGGCAGAGGAGGACGACGACGTCTCCGAACTCGCTGCCCGGCTGGCGGACATCAGCGGGCGGGTGCTCTGGAACGGCTGGCCCACCGGTGTAACGGTCAGTTACGCCCAGCACCACGGCGGCCCCTACCCGGCCACCACCTCGAACACCACGTCCGTGGGGACGGCGGCCATCCGGCGCTTCCTCCGCCCGGTGGCATACCAGTCGTTCCCCGCAACGCGGCTGCCCGAACCCCTGCAGGACAGCAATCCGTGGCGGGTCTCGCAAAGGGTCGACGGCGTCTGGCGGCACCCTGAGTCGGACGCTTCCCGTGACGGGGCCGGGACGGGGGTGCAGCAGTGAGTACGACGCCCGGGGCTGTACGTTCTGTCCTTCCCGAGGATGCCGACGACGCGCTGCTCATTGGCCGGGTCTGGGATGGTGAAATGGGCGGCCCGCGCGTGGTGGCCGTCAGCGGGGGCACCATCTTCGACCTGCACCGCCTGGCCGCCACGGTCTCCGGCTTGCTGGAACTGCCGGACCCGCCCGCAGCCGTCCGCGCGGCCCTGCTGGATCCCGACCTGGCCGAGCCCCGCTGGGCGACGGCCGACGTCGTCAATGCCTCCCTGGCCGGGGACGGCAGGACGGTGGACGCCACCGAAACCAGGCTCCTGGCACCCATTGACCTCCAGGTCATCAAGGCCTGCGGCGTCACGTTTGTGGACAGCATGATCGAACGGGTCATCGAGGAGCGCTGCGGGGGCGACGCCGCACGGGCTGCGGAAGTACGGGAACTGGTGGGCCGTGCCCTGGGCGGAAGCCTCGCCGACCTGAGGCCCGGATCGGCGGAGGCGGCCGAAGCCAAGCGGGTCCTCATCGCCGAAGGGCTGTGGTCGCAGTACCTGGAGGTGGGGATCGGGCCGGACCCGGAGGTCTTCACCAAAGCGCCCGTCCTGTCATCGGTGGGCCTGGGCGCGGACATCGGCATTCCTGCCTTTTCGTCCTGGAACAACCCGGAGCCGGAGCTGGTGCTGATCGCCACGTCCGGCGGCCGCGTGATGGGCGCGACGCTGGGCAACGACGTCAACCTGCGCGACGTGGAAGGCAGGAGCGCCCTGCTGCTGGGCAAGGCCAAGGACAACAACGCCTCCAGCGCGCTGGGGCCGTTCATCAGGCTGTTCGACGGTACCTTCACCCTGGACACGCTGCGAGATGAGGAGATCCTGCTCCGCGTGGACGGTGCGGACGGCTACCTGCTGGAGGGCCGGAACAGTGTGTCCCGGATCAGCAGGCCCTTCGAGGAACTCGTGGCCGCCACCTACGGAAAGCACCACCATTATCCGGACGGCTTCGCGCTGTTCACGGGGACCCTCTTTGCGCCCACGCAGGACCGGGACGAACCGGGCCAGGGATTCACACACAAGCACGGCGACACCGTCACCATCCGCAGCCGCCACCTCGGTGCCCTGGTCAACCGGGTGGGTCCGTGCGAGGAACTCCCAGCCTGGACGTTCGGCCTCCGCCAGCTTTTCGACTACCTGGCGCG
Source organism: Pseudarthrobacter sp. LT1 (assembly GCF_035621795.1). NCBI lineage: Bacteria > Bacillati > Actinomycetota > Actinomycetes > Micrococcales > Micrococcaceae > Pseudarthrobacter > Pseudarthrobacter sp. LT1. Next base: position 3,755,331 of record NZ_CP141830.1, on the reverse strand, counting down.
CCAGGGTCAGGAGCTGGGGCAGGGGCAGGGCGCCCGCCTGGCCCGTTAGTGGCAAAGGACGACGCCGGCACCCTGGTGGGTGCCGGCGTCGTCCTTTTGCGTGTGGCTCTCTGTCAGCTGTTGTCCGGCTTGGCCAGGCTGTCCGGGTCTTCCTGCTTGGCAGGCTCGTCCGAAAGGCCCTGCGGCGTGAGGTCCAGTCCTTCCCGGTCTTCGGGAGCCTCAGGGGCTTCCCCGGTTTCGCCGGCCTTGAGGTGGCCGGTATCGTCCAGGGCCGGGTTGGCGCCCTCCACGCCCGTGGGATCATTCTTGCTGCCCGAGTCGGGTTGCGCGTCGAGCGGGGCGGTGCTGCTGGATCCCGTGTTGGTGGGGTCGTTCTCGTCGATCGAATTGGGCTCGTTCGTCATGGAATTGTCCTCTCGGCGTGGTCCAGCCTTGTTTGCCGACTCTATGCACAGGCTGCGCCTCTCCGCAAGGAACCCCACAGTCACGAAAAAGGTGCGCCCCGTTCGCTGAGCGCACCCTTCTCGATTTCCGTTCGCAGCCGTTTCCGATCGACTGCATCTATAGTAAGCATGCTGATGATATTTTTGGCAAGCCGCCCCAAACCCTGTGACGAAAGCGTTATCAGCACCGCAGGTCAGGACCAAAAGTGCGCCAGCTCAGTGCTGTCCTCAGCAAGTTCCAAGGCTTCCCTGATCTTCCCGCCGGAGATGGTGAAGACGAGGATTTCACGCTGTTCCATGGGGCTTGCCGTCGCGCTGCGCGTGGGTGGTATGGATTCCAATGGCGTACCTGTCACCGAGGACGGCAACACGCTGCTGCTGACTGGCCGTTAGCCAGGCCACCTATAGTGGGGGTTGAACTGCAGACGCCAGGCTGAGGAGGCCCCGCATGCTCGTGCTCGTCATCAACTCCGGTTCGTCGTCGCTGAAGTACCAGGTCCGGGACGTGGCCGCCGGGACGGTGCTCACCGAGGGACTGATCGAGAAGATCGGCATGGGCAACGGCGGGGGCGGCGACGGCCAGATCGAAGGCCCGCGGGACCATGCCGAGGCCCTGGAGCAGGTTGATGCGGCCATCCACCAGGAACTGGGCGACCTGGAGCTCGGCGCGGTGGGGCACCGGGTGGTCCACGGCGGAGAACGCTTTTCCGAGCCCGTGCTGGTGGACAACGAAATCACCCGCGCCATTGAACGGCTCAACCCCCTGGCGCCGCTGCACAACCCCGCCAACGTCCTGGGCATCCGCGCCATCACCAAAAAGTGGCCCAAGATGCCGCAGGTGGCCGTCTTCGACACCGCCTTCCACCGCACCCTGCCCGAGCACGCCTGGCGCTACGCCGTTCCGGACGAGCTCTACACCAACCACGGCATCCGCCGGTACGGTTTCCACGGCACCTCGCACGAGTACGTGGCGCGACGGTCAGCGGCGCTGCTGGACCTCCCCATCGAAGAGTTCGACGCCGTCATCGCCCACCTGGGCAACGGCGCCTCCGTCACCGCCATCCGCGGCGGACACTCCGTGGACACCTCCATGGGCTTCACCCCGCTCGAGGGCCTGGTGATGGGCACCCGCTCCGGCGACCTGGACCCCTCCATCCTGGTGTTCCTGGGCCGGGCAGGGTGGACGCCGGAGGACATCGACACCATGCTGAACCGGGAATCGGGGCTGAAGGGCCTGGCCGGGAACAACGACATGCGCTCCGTGGTGGAGGCCTCGGAGGCCGGCGATGAACGCGCCTCGATGGCGCTCGCTGTCGCGTCCTACCGGCTGGCCAAGTACATCGGCGGCTACCACGTGGCCGTCGGCGGGGCCAAGGCGCTGGTGTTCACCGCCGGAATCGGCGAGAACTCCCAGCAGTTCCGCGCGCTCGTGGCTGACCACCTGGGCGCCCTGGGTATAGAGCTCGACGGCGGCCTGAACGCCCAGCGTTCAAAGGAACCGCGCGTCATTTCCACGCCGTCCTCCGCCATTCCCGTCCTGGTGGTTCCCACTGACGAGGAGCGCGCCATCGCGGAGGCCACTGCCGCCGTCGTCTCTTCCAGCCGCTGACGCCCATGCCCGCGATTTCCCTGCCGATCCGCACCGGGCGCCTGGTCCTGCGCCGGTTCGATGGCGGCGACCTGGACGCCTTCCATGCCTACCACTCGCTGCCGGAGACCGCCCGGTTCCTGCCCGGCCCGGCCAAAACATACACCCAATCGATGGAGCGGGTGGGCCGGTACGCCAACTTTGCCTTCGAAAAGGAAGGCGACTGGGTGGCCCTCGCCATCCAGGCAGCTGACGAGCCGGGCCTGCTGGGCGAGGTGGTGCTCAAATGGCTCCCGGGACGTGGACAGGGCGAGGTGGGATGGACGCTTGCCCCGGCGGCGCGCGGCAGGGGCTACGGCACCGAGGCGGCCAACGCCGTGCTGCGGCTGGGCTTCGAGGAACTGGGCCTGCACCGGATCGAGGCCCGGCTCGACGAGCTCAACGGCGCGTCCGCGTCGCTGTGCGACAGGCTGGGCATGCGGCTGGAGGCGCGGCACATCGACAAATGGCACTACAAGGGACAGTGGGCCACCGAGCTGGTCTACGCCATCCTTGCCGACGAGTGGCGGACCGGTTCCCGCAGCTAGCCCCTACGCGCGGCCCTTGAGGATCAGGTTCCAGTAGATCTTCGGGAACAGGTCCCGGTCCACCACCCAGGACAGCCTGCTTTCGTTCCAGGTGGGCACGCGCGGGATGGTGGGCATGGGCCGGTAGCGGTCATCGAATTCGGCGAACACCACGGTGTCCCGCGACACCGTGAACGGGCATACCGAATAACCGTTGTACTTGGCACGCAGCGGTTTGCCCTTGCGGGCCGCCACCAGGTTCTTCGCCACCACCTTGGTCTGCTTGCGCAGCGCCCCGCCGGACTTGGAATTGGTGGTACCCGCGGCGTCGCCCAGGGACCACACATTGGGGTACCGGAGGTGCCGCAGCGTCTGCCGGTCCACCTCCACGAAGCCGCCCGCGTCCCCGGGAGCCGGCAGGTCCGTGGCCTTGAGCCAGCCCGGGGCCGACTGCGGCGGGACGGCGTTGAGGACGTCGTACGTCAGGTCCTCCGTGGTGTGCGCGGCATGGTCCCGGATGGTGGCGCGGCGGCCGGCAGGGCTTACCGCCACCAGCTCACTGTTGGTTCGCAGTTCGATTCCGTACTCGGCGATCTTGCGGTCCAGTTCCCGGTCCACCTCCGGCACCCCGAACACGGTGGGATAGGGCTGCACCATCACCACCCTGATCTTGTCCAGGACCCCCTGTTCCCGCCAGTAGTCGCAGGCCAGGTACATGGGTTTCTGGGCGGCGCCGCCGCATTTGATGGGTCCGGCCGGCATGGTGAAGACAGCCGTCCCGGAGGTCATGGCGCTGAGCAGCGTCCAGGCTTTGGGGGCCAGATCGAACTCGTAATGGGATGCGCCGTACGGTGAATGCACGGCCTCGGCCAGTCCCGGCACCGCGTCCCAGTCGTACTGCAGCCCCGGGCACACCACCAGTTGCCCGTAAGCCACCAGGGCGCCTGATTCCAGGCTGACGGTGTTGGCCCGCGCGTCTACCCCCACGGCGGCATCCCGGATCCAGGTGACGCCCTGGGGGATGACGGATTGCTGCGGCCGGATGGCCTCCTGGGCCCGCGCCCGGCCGCCGGCGATGTGCGAGAACAGCGGCTGGTAGAGGTGGTGGTCCCGGGGTTCGATCACGGCCACGTCCTTGACGCCGTAGCGCTGCAGGCGGGCCGCCAGGGAAATGCCGGCGTTGCCGCCGCCAATGATCACTACCTCGTGCTGGTCAGCCACGGGACTACTTCTTCTCGGTCAGCGCAGATGCCTTGTGCGCTGCCCGGGCGCCCGTCTTGTCCGATTCGACTACGTACTGCGGCTCATCCTCGCTGGCGCGGTGCGTGTTGCCGTCGAGCTCGAAGTCGCTGGTTTTCTTTTCGACAATTTTGCCGTGCGTCTTGCCCTGTGAAGTGTTCCACTCCACGTGCGTTCCCTTGCTCAGCGACATCTGCACTCCTTGGCTGGGTGATGCGGTGGGTCTGTGCCGCTCTGCGGCCCGGCTGCCGCCCGGGCGGGCGTCCCCGGAGCCAATCGTAAGCATGATTACGTTGTTTTGGCAGCTACGTGTCTGAACCCTGGGCCCGGCTGCCTGCAGCACGGGATGGCGGACATTGACACCGGCCGCGTCCAGGGCCATGCTGTCCCTGCCGGCCGCGCCCGGCCGGCATCAGGTGCCCTCAAAGGAGAATGCTGTGCCTGTTGTAGAAGAAAGCGTCGTCATTGCCCGGCCACCGCAGGAGGTCTTCGATTTCCTGTCGAACTTCGACAATGTCGCTGTCTACGATTCCTCGGTGACCTCGTCGGAACGGGTCGGCGAAGGGCCCGTGGGAATGGGCACCCACGGCCGCGGAACCAGCAAAGTCATGGGGCGGCACTTCGACTGGACCGTCGAGGTCAAGGAGTTTGATCCGCCCCGGCGCATGGTGTCCAAATCGGTGGAAGGGAAGCTGGACTTCACCGTGACGTTCACCCTGGAGCCTGCCGACGGCGGGACGCGCGTCACCCAGCGGATCGATGCTGCGTCCGGCCTCGGGGGCATCTTCGGCAAGCTGGCCGACCCGCTGGTGGAGAGGGCCCAAGGCCGGACTGTCCGGGCCAACCTCGAAACCCTGGCGGAATGGATGGCCGAACACCCGCAGCCCTGATCACCCGGCAGCGGTCAACGTTCGACGGCGGCTGGAAGCCTCCGCCTGGCGCAGCCCGGGCCTACCTGGGGCCGGCGCCGGGAAGGAGGTCGGTGGCGCCCAGGGCATCGGCGATGAACGCGTAGTCCCAGGCACGTTCACGCCACTGCACGTACCGGCCGGACGCACCGCCGTGGCCGCCGTCCATCTCGATCTTCATGACAACCGGCTCGGACCCCGTGGTCTTGTTCCGCAGCTCCTGCACCCATTTGGCCGGCTCCACGTAAAGGACGCGGGTGTCGTTGAAGGACGTCACCGCGGCGATCCTGGGATAGGCCACCTCCCGCACGTTCTCGTAGGGCGAGTAGGACTTCATGTAGGCATAGGCTTGCGGATCCGTAATGGGGTTGCCCCATTCCTCCCACTCCAGCGCGGACAGCGGCAGGTCTGGATCCAGGATGCTGGTGAGCGGATCCACGAACGGCACCTGCGCCACGATGGCCGCATACTTCTCAGGTGCCATGTTGGCGACGGCGCCCATCAGCAGGCCGCCCGCCGAGCCGCCGAGTGCCGCGATCCGGGCAGGGTCCACCCAGCCGGAGTTTGCCAGCCAGTCGGTGGCGTCCACGAAGTCGGTGAAGGTGTTCTTCTTGGTGAGTTTCTTCCCGTCCTCGTACCAGTGCCGGCCCAGTTCCCCGCCGCCGCGGATGTGGGCGATCACGAACACCACGCCGCGGTCCAGCAGTGACAGCCGTGCGATGCCGAAGCCGGGATCCATGCTCATCTCGTAGGAGCCGTACCCGTACACCAAGCCCGCCGCCGTCGAATCCTGCTTGACGGACTTGTGCCGCAGGACGGACAGCGGGATGCGCGTGCCGTCCCCCGCCGTCGCCCACTCACGCGTTGCCACATAGTCGCTGCCGTCGTAGCCGCCCAGCACCGGGCTTTCCTTGCGGAGCAGCAGCTCGCCGGCGGGCTGCTCCGGGGTGGGCAGCACGAAGTCGTAGATGCGCGACGGCGTGAAGTAGGACGTGTAGCCCAGCCGGATCACGGGCGCCTCGTAGTCTGAGCCGCCCACGCCGGCGGTGTACAACTCCTCGTCGAAGGCCGGTTCCACGGGGTCCTGCTGGGCGGCCGTGCCCAGTCCGGTCAGCCCCATCACCTGGACGCGTTCGATGGTGTCCTTGCGGATGGACACGATCAGGTGCGTGGCGGTGACGCCCGCGCCGTTGACGCGGACGTCGTCGGAATGCCCGACGACGGTCTGCCAGGCCTGTTCGGCCAGCGGCTTTTCCAGCTCGGCCGGGTCGGCCAGGGAGACCATGGAGTTGATGGCGCCGCGGTTGTGCGTGAGCAGGATCCGTTCCTGCCCGTCGAGCAGGAAAGGCTCGGCCTCGTACAGGACGCGCTCGTTGCGGGAAATCACGGTGGTGACGGTGGCGGTGGGGTCGTCGAAACGCAGCAGCCTGGTTTCGCTGTACTCCGAGCATCCGATCCCCAGCACCAGGTAGCGCCGGTCCGCGGACAGCTCGAAGCCCAGCCACATGGCGGCGTCGTCCTCCTGGTACACCACCACGTCCTCGGACACCGGGGTGCCCAGGACGTGCGCCTTCACCTGGTAGGGGCGCCAGGACTCGTCCACCACGGTGTAAAACAGGCGGGTGCCGTCCGGGGAGAAGGCAACCCCGTAGAAGATGTTCTCGATGACATCCGGCAGGAGTTCGCCGGTGCGCAGGTCCTTGATCCGCAGCGTGAACCGTTCGTCGCCGGCGTTGTCCACCGCGTAGGCGTACAGGTTTCCGTCAACGGTGACGGCGGTGCCGCCCACCGAGAAGAACGGCTTGCCCTCGGCCTCCACGTTCCCATCGAGGAGGATCTCTTCGCCGGGAATCCCTACCCCCGCCTCCACTGCCGGCGGAGTCCAGTCGGCCACCTTGTCCCCGGTGTCCTGTGCCTTCACCCGGCAGTGGATGCCGTATTCCTTGCCCTCCGCGGAGCGGCTGAAGTACCACCAGCCGTCCTTGCGGTGCGGGACGGAAAGGTCGGTTTCCTGGGTGCGGCCCTTGATCTCCTGGAAGATCGCCTCGCGGAGCGGTTCCTGGTGCGCCGTGACGGCTTCCTGGTAGGTGTTTTCGGCCCGGAGGTGCTCCACCACCTCCGGCGACTCCTTGTCCCGCAGCCACTCGTAGTTGTCCACGAACGTCTCCCCGTGGTGGGTGCGCTCGGTGGGGATCTTCTTGGCAACCGGGGGCGCCGGGATCGCAGTACCGGTGGAATCCTGCAGGGAAGTGGAGGTCATGGATTCAATATATAGACCCCTCCGGCAAGTCGGCAGGACGTTCGCTGACGGGGGAGAGGCGGCGAGCGGAAAGGAGGGCGAAAGACTCTGGGACCCCTCAGCAGTGCCGGGCAGGCTGGAAGGGCGCTGAGGTGCGCAGGGAGAGGAGAACACGATGACCCCCGAAACCGGACCTGCTCCCCGGCCCACCGCATGGGTTGCGGTTGCCCGCGGTGTGGGAACGTCATGCATTATGCTCGCCCGGCGGCGGGTGCATCTTCCCAAGGACCATGTGGGCCAGGTGTTGCGCTTCGCGGACGGAAGCACATCGCGCGTCTACCGGGAGACCGCCGTCGACCGCCAGCCCAGCGAGCCCTGCGTGCTGGTGGTGGCGTTCACGCTCAGGTGGGTGCGGGGCCGGGCGCACCGCCTTTTCGAGGTGGAAAGCCTGCTGAATACACCGTTGTTCGTGGGGTTCCCGGGCTTTGTCTCCAAGCTCTGGTGCGCCCACGACACATTCGGCGCCTACCGCGGGCTGTACGAGTGGGACGGCGCCGAGCAGGCCCGCAAGTATGCTGCGGCCCTCTGGCGGATCCTGGAACTGGTCAGTGTTCCCGGCTCCATCAGCTACAAGGTCCTTCCCGGGCTGCGCCGGGACGAGGTGCTCGCTGACCCCGCCCGGATGCTGGCGGCATCGTCGTCCGACCACGCCTGGTGGCGGCTCCTTGCCGAGGCATGACGGGCAGGAATGATGAGGGCGCGGGCATGGCGGGCTGGAAAAGTCCGACGGCGGACACCGACGTTCTAGTGGTGGGCGCGGGGCCCGCGGGGCTCGCCACGGCCCTTCAGGCCCATGCGCACGGCGCCACCGTCCGGGTGGTGGACCGGCGCGAACACCGGGTCCGCCCGTCCCGGGCCATGATGCTGCATGCCCGGGCCCTTGAGGGCCTGCGCCCGCTCGGGGTGACCGAGGAACTGCTGAACCGCGCGGACACCACCCCCGAAGCACGCATTTACCTGGGCCGCCGTACAGTCGAGGCACGGCTCGGCCACGCCGACCTCCCGGACACCGCCTTCCCGCACCTGACCCTGGTCCGCCAGGCCGACGTCGAGGACGTTCTCTGGAAGGCCCTCCACGCCAGGGGCGTGCCTGTGGACTGGGGCGTCGAATTCCGCGGACTCGTCCACGGCCTCACAGCGGAAAGCGGCGGAGTGCCGGTGCTTCCGGAAGGACCCGTACACGCCGATCTGCAGGACGTTCACGGCGGCCGCGGAGTGCACCGCAGCCGGTTTCTCGCGGGCTGCGACGGGCAGTCGAGTACGGTCAGGGGCCTCCTCGGCGCACAGTGGCGCGGCGGCACGTACGGGGTGGAAGCGGTGATGGCCGACCTGGAACTGGATGGTTCCCTGGACTCCGGGCTGCTGCACGTCGCCGTGGGGCAGGCGGGGCTGGTCTTCCTCTTCGCCCTGGGTGAGGGGGCCACCTGGCGGATGCTGGCCACCCGCCCGGCAGTGCCCCCACCCGATGCGCGCTTCGGCCAGCTGGGCCCGCCCGTCCCGGCGGAGGACGTGGCGCGCCTGGTCCGGGAGTCGGGGCTCGGCGCCGCAGTCCGTGAGGTCCGCTGGTCGGCGCAAATCCCGCTGCAGCACCGGATTGCCAGTACGTTCGGCAACGGTCCCATCTTCCTGGCCGGTGATGCCGCGCACGCCCATTCCCCGGCAGGCGGCCAGGGCATGAACAACGGCATCCTCGACGCCCTTAATCTGGGCTGGAAGCTCGGTTTCGCCTCGACGGCAGGCAGGCCGCTCCCGGAACTGCTGGAAACCTATGGGCAGGAGCGGCGGCTTGCCGCCCGGCGGGTGCTGGCACTGACGCATGTCATCTTTTTTGGAGAAGCCTCACCGCATCCCGCCGCCCGCCTTGCCCGGAACGTCCTTCCCCTCCTTGCTCCGGCCCTGCCGATGTTGCTCCGGCAGCGGTGGCTCACGTCCAAGGGCATCAGGCTGCTGGCTCAGCCGTTCGTGCACTACCGGAACAGCGTCATTTCCCGTGACGGCACGCCTCCGGCCAAAGCGTGGCCGAGGCCGGGAGCACGGTTGCCGGATGCGTCGGTTTCGGTCGACGGCCGGCTGGTCCGCCTTCACGAACTGACCTCCGTGCCGGGTATCCACCTTTTACTGGAGCGCGACGCCGAACCGGTCGCTTCGGCTGCCCTCCGCACCCTCCTGCCGGCAGAGGGGCAGGGCCCGCGGCTCCACGTCCACCGGCTCACCAGCCACCCCGGGCAGGGTGTGGTTGCGGTCCGCCCCGACGGGTACGTGGGCTTCCGCTGCGGCGAGGCGGACCCGGTCCAGCTGCGTGCCTGGCTTCGGCTGGTCGGTGCCGCACCCGACTGAGCGCGGCCCACCTTGGTATCGTCCCGCCGTCGGAATGCTCCATCACTTATGGCTCCTAAAACCGGCGTTTAGGGACCAAACCTGATGGAGCAACCCGGGGGGGAGGGAGGGTGGTTGCGGGCGGACGGCAAGCGTAGTCTGGTCTGGATGACCATCCCGCCAGTGCACGAACCTGAGCCGTTTCCACCGGACCCCGGCCCGGAGCCCACGTCCCCGGACCCCACCCAGCCGCGGCCGCCCGGCCCGCCGTCCCCGAATCCGTTCCCCGCGCCGGCGCCCCCGGGCCCGTTGCCCGTCCCGGATCCGGGCCCTGCTCCGCTCCGTCCGGACCCCACCAGGGACTGACCGCGAACTTTAAAAGGGGCCTTCTGCCGGCTGCGCATGCGCAGGTGGAAGGCCCTTTTTCCGTGCCCGGGCAGGGGCAGGAAATCCACCGGAATCCGCTGCCGCAAACCCTTGCAGACTTGCTGCTGCAGTGCTAAAAAATCTATATCAGCCACTACAGATCGGCTGATACGGAAACTGTGTTGGACCATCTCTTACGAGGAGGGAGAGCCATGTTGATGCGAACCGATCCGTTCCGCGAGCTGGACAGGCTGGCCCAGCAGGTCCTCGGCACGGCTGCACGCCCGGCGGCGATGCCGATGGATGCATGGCGTGAGGACCAGGAATTCGTCGTGGCCTTCGATTTGCCCGGCGTTTCGGTGGACTCGGTGGACCTGGACGTTGAACGGAATGTCCTGACGGTGCGGGCCGAACGCCCGGACCCGGCGGGCAAGGACACCGAACTGATCGCCTCTGAACGGCCGCGCGGCGTCTTCAGCCGCCAGCTGATCCTTGGCGACACCCTGGACACCGAACATGTCAAGGCCAGCTACGACGCAGGAGTCCTGACGCTGCGCATTCCGGTCGCCGAAAAGGCCAAGCCGCGCAAGATCGAGATCGAAACGAAGGGGGCAAAGCAGGAAATCGCCGCTTAGTTTCACACAGGACCGGGAGACGGGCACATCTGTTGGCTGCCTTTTCGGGGCGAATCGCCATTCTGTGCACGCCACAGCGCCAGACAGCGCATCGGCAGCGTAGGCCTTAACCTCCCGCCACGGTGGCCCCCGGCTTCGGCCGGGGGCCATCCACGCGTCCGGGTCCCGCCGCCGGGGCCTTGCGTCAGACGCTGAGTTCCAGCATCAGGGCGGGCAGTTCATCGGCGAGTTCGCGGGCCAGGAATCCCAGCGGCCCCAGCCTGCTCGCCAGCCGGTCAGCCGCCGCCGCGTGCAGGTGGGTGCCCCAGCAGGCCGCCTGGGCGCCGGTGGTTCCGCGGGCCCGGAGCCCGGCAATCGCTCCGGCCAGGACGTCGCCGCTGCCGGAGGTGCCCAGGCCGCCGTACCCCGTGGTGATTTTCCACAGTTCGGGCTCGTCCGGCTCCAGCCCGGGCGGCTGGGTGATGAGCCCCTGGCAGCTGACCACGGCGCCGAACTTCGCGGAGATCTCCGGGAGGTCTTTTTCGAGGTCCTCCACATCCCGTCCCAGCAGGATCCCCGCTTCCGTGGGGTTCGGGGTAAGGATCAGCCGGCCGCGCCAGGGGTCCAGCTGGTCCTTGAGCTGCACCAGGGCGGCCAGTGCGTAGGCATCGAGGACGACGGCGGGTCCTTCAGTGCCGTCAGGATCGGAGCTGCCGTCACGGCTTGCCTCGTGTTCCAGCAGCGCCTCGAGCAGTTCGCCGGCCAGGTCCGGATCATCCAGTCCGGGCCCCACCAGCACGGCATCCGCCCGGTCCAGGTAGGAGGCTATTGGCGCCAGCTCCGGCTTGACGGATCCCCCCGGGGTTTCCGGCAGGCCAATGGCGCCGCACTCCGGCAAAGCAACCCCCAGCTGCACGGCCACCGATTCCGCCACCGCCAGTGTGAGCTTCCCGGCCCCCGCGCGCAGGGCCGAAACCCCGGCCAGCAGTGCAGCGCCGGGAGTGGCCCGGGCCCCGCCCACCACCAGCACCGACCCGCGTGAATACTTGTCCGCGCCCGGCGCCGGCAGCGGCCATTCGCGCAGGAGTGACGGCGCTACCAGGGTGGCGCCGGAGGGGTCACCGCGGCCGGACACTGGTGTCTCCCGCGTGCTCGGTGACAGCGACGCCCTGCTCCGCCAGGTGGTCGGCCACATTGAAGCTTTCCAGCGTCCACGGCCCCACTCCGGAGGGCCGGACGAACCGGGTGATCGAGGCGTTAAGGATGGCTTCTGTGGCCGCGAGGTCCAGGAGTTCCTCTTCGCTGAGTCCTTCGAGCACGTACCGGAACAGCATGATCACGGCGTCGTGGCACACCAGCATCACCCGGTGGCCGGTGCCCAGGTTATTCAGTTCCGCCAGCACCGACCGCAGCCGCAGCGCCACGTCGGCCCAGGATTCCCCTCCCGGCGGCCGGTAGTACAGCTTGCCCAGCCATTCCCGGCGCTCGGATTCCTCGGGGTAGCGGTTCTCGACGCCCAGCCGGGTGAGCCGGTCCAGGATGCCGAGCTCGCGGTCGCGGAGCCGCTCATCAATGCGCACCTCCAGCGGCCAGCCGGCGGTTTCCACCGCAATCTCAGCCGTCTGCCGGGCGCGCGCATAGGGGGAGGAAACCACTGCGTCCGGGCGGAACTCCCCGGCAATCCGCGCCAGCGCGGTGCCCAGCGCCTTGGCCTGGTCCCTGCCCGTTCCGGAGAGGTCCACGTCCGCGTCCCGGGCGGGAACCTGGATGACCTCCACGCCGGCCTCACGCGCCTCGGTGGCCGCAACGTTGCCTTCGCTCTCGCCATGCCGGATCAGCAGCAGCTCCACCGCCCCGGCCTCCTGGACCGCCTCCGTCAGGCCGTCGTCGTTCGAAGATCCGCCGTTCACAAAACCACCCCGTCCTCGCCGAGCAAATAACACCGCCACATGCCGTGCCGAATGCAGGAACACTACCAACGGCGTACCCAGGGGGCGGCAGAAAATAACGGACGACGGCGGCAGGGCACCGTGGGTGCGCGGGCCGCCGCCGCCATCGCAACAGCAGGGGATGGAACCGAAGTCAGTGCTCGGGCGTCAGGACCTTGGTGAACACCGTGCCGCCGTTGGCGTTGCGGAGGCTCACCGTGAAGCTGTTGTCCTCACCCAGCTGGACGTGCCCGAAGAACTGGTTCCCGCCGTCGCGGGGGGACTCGCCGGCGAAGCGCCCGGTCTTGGAGAACACCACCTCGGGGCCGAACGTGCCGTCCATCGCATTGGGGCCGAACGATCCCGCCGCGATGGGACCGGCCACGAACTCCCAGAACGGGTCGAAGTCCGTGAAGGCAGCCCGTTCGGGGGAGTAGTGGTGGGCGGCGCAGTAGTGCACGTCAGCAGTGAGCCACACCGTGTTCTTCACGCCGTTGCGCTTGAAGGCACTCAGCACCCCGGCGAGCTCCAGCTCACGGCCCAAGGGGGCGCCGGCGTCGCGGTTGGACAGGCTCTCCTCGTTCACCGGGCCGTCCGGCACCACGACGCCCAGCGGGAGGTCGTTGGCGATCACCTTCCAGGTGGCCTTGGACTTGCTGACCTCGCTGACCAGCCAGTCCACCTGCTCCTGGCCCAGGATGGCGGTGGCGTAGGGTTCTTTGCCGTCGGTGTTGGGGGACTTGTATGTGCGCATGTCCAGGCAGAAGATGTCCAGCTGCGGGCCGCGGGAGATCTTCCGGAAGATGCGGGCCGGCTGGTACGTGCCGGCGTCGTCGAATGTTCCCGGACGCCAAATGGCCGAACTGTCCGCGATGGGCATGTTCTCCTGCCAGGCCTGCCGGCCGCGGGCGGCGAGGGTGTTAACGTCCCGCACCGTGTAGCGGGAGTCATCCAGGATCTGGCCGGGGTACCAGTTGTTGTGCGTCTCGTGGTCATCCCACTGCGCGATCACCGGCACGTCCGCGAACAGGGCCCGCATGTTGGCGTCCAGGGAGTTGTAGCGGTGCCGGCCGCGGAACTCGGTGAGCGTCTCGGCAACCTTGGACACCTCTTCCGTGACCAGGTTCCGCCACACCTGCCCGTCCTTTTCCACCACGGTTTCGGCGATGGGGCCGTCGGCGTAGATGGTGTCGCCGGAGTGGATGAAGAAGTCCGGGCGCGTCTGGTGCATGGCCCGGTAGCCGCGCATGCCGCCAATCTCCTCGTTGATGCCCCACCCCTGGCCGGCGGTGTCACCGGTCCACACAAAGCTTTGCGCGAACGACGCCGGGACCTCGCCTCCGTTGCTCGTCCCGCCGGTGCGGCCCCTGCCGTTGACTGTCCCGGCGTCAGGTGCCGTGCGGAAGCTGCCGCTGACCGTCTCGCCGGCCACGCCGCCGTCGTCCTCGAAGCCGATTTCCAGCGCGAAGCGGGTGTTGGAGGGCAGGTTCCCGGCGTGGATCTTGGCGGTGAAGTCGGAGGCCTGCGTGGCCCGGGGCCCGCGGAGGACCCGCTCAAAGGCGCCGCGACCGCGCAGGACCTGGCCGGCGTCGTCCACTGCCCGGAGGACCGCCGTCATCCGCCCGGCGCCCGAGGCACGGGACCAGAGGACGGCGGAATCGGAGGTGACGTCGCCGGTGGCGATGCCGCTGGGCAGGGTAAGCCGGTTGCGGACCAGCGCGACGCCGGCGGGAGATTGGGTCGCTGCCGAAGCGTTGGCGGCAGGCACGGATGCCAGCGCGGCGGCGAGGAAGGAACTCTTGACGATGGTGCGGCGGGAAACCCCTGCCTGGGAGGACTCAGTCATGTCCTCAGGCTTTCCCGGGCCGGCACACAAATTCCGGCGGCCGGGTGAACCCGGGGTGTACGACGCGCAAATATACCCGCGCCCCGCACGTTCCCTGCGGCCCCTGACATGTGGGCCGCGGAAAGCAATTTGCGCCGCGAAATCTTATATGGGCGCCCCGCCCGGCTACGGCTTCGCGAAGTCCGCGATCCGGCCCTCCCGCAGGGCCGCGCCCACCGCCGCGATGCCCCCGTAGTCCGGGAACAGCACGGACTGCCCGGCCACGAAGCCGGAGCCCGTCGTCGGAAGCGTCATGGTGCCGATGGCGTTCACATCGAGGTTCCGCAGGCTGTAGGCCAGCATTGCGGCCTGAATGGGATCGAAGCCCCTGTCCACCGTGAGGCAGCAGGAGGCAAAATCGACCAGCGACCGCACCGCATTCACGTCATTGAGGGCACCGCCCGCGGTGAGGCGGCCCAGGATGGCGCGGAGCATGATCTGCTGGTCACGGACACGCTGGAAGTCGCCGTCTGTGAAGGCATGGCGCTCGCGGGAGAACTCCAGCGCAGCCTGGCCATCGAGGTGGTTCACGCCGGCGCTGAAGACATGCTGGGTGTCGATGGTGGACTGGAAGGCGATCGGGACATTGACGTCGATCCCGCCCAGACCGTCCACCAGGATCTTGAACCCGCCAAAATCGAGCATCAGCGTGTGGTCGATGGTGATTCCCAGCAGCTGCTGGACCGTGGCCGTCTGCATGTCAATGCCGCCGTACTGCAGCGCGGCGTTGATCTTGGCGCTGCCGAACCCGGGGATGTCCACCCAGTTGTCGCGGTTGATGGAGATGAGGTAGAGGCTCCGCCGGTCGGCAGGAACGTGGACCACCATGAGCGTGTCCGCCCGCTGGTCCTGGGGTTCACCGGTGGCTGCCGTATGGGCTGCGGCCTCGCGGGCCGGGACATCGCGGGTGTCGCTGCCGATGACCAGGATGTTCATTGGGGCCGCGGGCAGGTCCGGGATCGGCGCAGGTGGCGGCGGTGGAGCAGGCGCCGGCGGGGGAGTTTCGGACGCCGTGGGAGTCGGCGTCGGCGTGGGGGTCGCGCTGGGCGACTGGGTCTGGGTGGCTGCAGGCTGCGCTTCCTGGCCGGCCCGGTTCAGGCTGAAGACCGCGATGCCGGCGGCCACCACCAGCACCAGCGCCAGCAGGGCTGCGATCCAGCGGCGCCGGCCAAGGGCAACGATCCAGGCAGGACGGTGGGTACCGGCTGGGCCCGGCTGCCGGGGGTTGGGGTTTCCGGCGCCGCCGGGCCCGGATGGATCAGAACCGCCTGGGATGCTCATGACGCCTCCACCTCATTGTGACTGGTGGGATCAGTGTCCGTCCCCCAGGCCCCAATTGGCTACAGGAGTATCCAAACTGTCACCTGGGAAAGGCCTCCCCTGGTCGCCATGGAGTTGCGGTAAGGCCCTTCCGCTGCAGGGATTATTGCCCGCCGGCCGGGAAGTTGAGGCGGGCGTGGCGCAGGATGGAGATGATCGCGGGGGCCAGCTGGTCTTCCATCTCCCGGTAGACCTCCGGCGCACGGCGGTACGGGTCCACGATGTCGTTATCCGACGCGTCCGCCGGGAGCGAGAGGTGACGCACCCCGGCGGCCCGCGCCGGCAACCCCCGCCACAAGGCGGCGTTGGCAGCGAGCCCACCATCGGCGTCGGACCCTTGCGTGCCGGACGCGGCGTCCCGGGAAGACGCGTCGGCGGAGGATACGACGGCGGCGGGCTGGCTGCCTGCAGCAGCCGCCCGCTGGCTGTCCCCGGCAGCCGCCCGCTGGTCGAGGACGTCGACCATGCGGGCAAACTCGCGGATGGTGAACGTCCGCTTAAGCAGGGAAGCGTCCAGCTGGAGGACCTCTCCGCGGTGCCCTGAGGTCATGGTGAGCACCAGGTCCACGCCACGCAGGATCTTCGGCGTGAGCTGCCGCGCCGCGAACCCTTCCGGGTCCCCGCCAAAGGTCCGCACGATGTCCGCCGAAATGGGCTGCATGGGCTCGCCCACCAGCGCCCGGGTTCCTGCACTGGCCACCTGGAAACCACCCGGTACCACCTGGTCCAGCCCCGCCTGCAGCAGCCTCTCGGCCACGGGCGACCGGCAGATGTTCCCGGTACAGACAGTCAGGATTCGTACTGGCGCGGAAGTGTCCAAGGAGATGTTCTCTTTTCCCAGCTGGTGCCGGACCCGCTCGGGCCCGTGCCTTTCAACTTAACACGCAACGGCGCGGCGGCGGTCTCCCGGGGACCGCCGCCGCGCCGTCCATATCCGCTGGTCCGCGGACGTGCGGCTACAGCGCAGCCAGCAGCTGCTTCATCTGGGTGATCTCCGCCTGCTGGGCGTCCACGATGCCATGGCCCAGCTTCACCGCTTCCGGGGACTTGCCGGCACTGATCTCCTGCTGTGCCATGTTGATGGCGCCCTCGTGGTGGCCGATCATCTGCTCCAGGAACAGCTTCGCGGCCTCGGTCCCGCTGGCTGACTTGAGCTTGTCGATGCCGGCATCGTCCACCATCCCGGTCATGCCGTGACCGGAGTGGTCACTCATGGCGGTGGGCGCGCCCCAGCCCGACAGCCAGCCGGTCATCTGCTTGATCTCCGGTGCCTGTGCCCCCTTGATCCTGGTGGCCAGCGCGGTCACCTCCGCCGGCACATCGGACTTGGCCAGGACGATGTCGCTCATCTCCACCGCCTGCGAGTGGTGGGGGATCATCATCTGGGCAAACATGATGTCCGCCTGGTTATGGTCGTCACCTGCGCTGGGCAGGTTGCCGGCGCTGGGCATGCTGCTGGACATGGCGCCGGAGCTGCCGTGGTCCATGGGCATGCTGCTGCCGGAGCCGGCGTTGGCGGCGCACCCGGCGAGGCCGAGAGAAGCTGCCAGGGCAGCAGCAATGGAAAGGGTCTTGAAAGTGGTGTTCATGGTTGTCCTTCAGGGATGTAGTGGAACTGGGCCGTGATGGGAGGCGCAGTCCGCTTTACGTCCGGCTGATGGACAGGTCGCAGGGCGTGGGGCTGGGCGGCAGGTAGTCGTAAGCCGCGCCGGGCCTGCTGGCTGACGGCAGCAGCGGCAGGACGGCCAGGGTTGCCTGTGGCGGGGAAAGGGTGACAGGGCCGCTGGGCGCCGATGGGACGCAGGGCGCCCCCGATTCCTGTGCCCCCGGGCAGGAACCACCGCAGGCCGAAGAGGCAAGCTCCTGCATGTCCGCGGCGGAGGCGGCCGGCGTGTGGCCGGCATGATCAGGACCGGCAGAATGCGCGACGACGGTATGCCCGGCAGCTGCCGAATGCGGCATCGGGCCCGGGGCCCTTTCGCCCTGCGATACTGCCCCGTGCGAGGCGTGCCCGGAAGTCAGCACGTGCATGCCCAGCAGCCCTGCGATGACGGCAAGGGCGGCGGCGAACAGCCAGGCTCGGCGGAGGAGGGACGCCACGGCTCGGGTGGTCATGGCGGTCCCTCCTTCCAATCGGTCTGCAGTGCTCAACGTGCCTCGGACGGGTTCAGTTTCAGGCGGCGGAGCAGCTGGGCGTTCAGGGCCACCACCACGGTGGAGGCGGACATCAGCACCGCACCGGCCGCGGGGGAGAGGACCACCCCGGCGAAGGCAAGCACGCCGGCGGCCAGTGGCACGGACAGGACGTTGTAGCCGGTGGCCCACACCAGGTTCTGCCACATCTTCCGGTAGCTGGCGCGGGACAGGTCCAGCATGGACAGGACGGCACGCGGATCGTTTCCGGCCAGCACCACACCGGCGGATTCCACCGCGACGTCGGTTCCGGCGCCGATGGCGATGCCCACCTCGGCCCTTGCCAGGGCAGGGGAGTCGTTGACGCCGTCGCCCACCATGGCCACCTTCAGCCCGCGGGACTGCAGCTCCGCCACCTTCTTGTCCTTGTCGGCGGGCAGGACCTCGGCGAACACCTCATCGATGTCCAGGTCCGCGGCCACGGCCTGCGCCACCTGGTGCGCGTCCCCGGTGACCATGGCCACCTTGATGCCGCGCCGCTGCAGGGCCGAGACGGCCTGCCGTGACTCCGGCCGCACCGCATCCTCCATGCTCACGGCACCCAGGACAGTGCCGCCGTCGACCACGTGCAGCACGGCGGCGCCGCGGTCCATCCATGCCCGGGTGCTGCGCGCCAGCGCGTCGGGTTCGACGACGCCGAGTTCGCGCAGGAGCGCCGGCCCGCCCACGTGCACCGTACGGCCGTCCACGCTGGCCCGCACGCCGCGGCCCGTCAGCGACGCGAAGCCGGTGGCTTCAGGCAGTGCCAGGTTCCGTGCCCTGGCGGCCCGCACGATGGCCCTGGCGACAGGGTGCTCGCTGTCGGACTCCACCGCGGCGGCGAGTGCGAGTACGGCGTCGGCGTCCGCTCCGTCAGCTACGGCAACGTCCTTCAGTTCCGGTTCGCCGGTGGTCAGCGTGCCGGTCTTGTCGAACAGGACCACGTCGATGGTGCGCATGCGCTCCAGGGCCATCCGGTTCTTGATCAGCACCCCGGCACGGGCGGCCTGTTCCGTGGAAATGGCGATCACCAGTGGGATGGCCAGCCCAAGGGCGTGCGGGCAGGCGATCACCAGCACGGTGACGGTGCGGGTGACGGCGTCGGGGACGCTTCCCAGCAGCGTCCAGGCGATGAAGGTCAGGACGCCGGCGCCGGCGGCAAAGTAGAAGAGGAAGGCGGCGGCGCGGTCTGCCAGGGCCTGGGCGCGTGAGGACGAAGCCTGTGCTTCCTCCACCAGGCGCTGGATCCCGGCCAGTGCGGTCTGGTCCCCAACGGCGGTGACCCGGACGCGGACGCTGCTGTCCGTGGCCACCGTTCCTGCCACCACCGTGTCCCCTGCGCCGCGGGCCACGGTCTTGGATTCGCCGGTGATCATGGACTCGTCGAATTCGGCCTGCCCCTCCACCACGCTGCCGTCGGCCGGCATGCGGGCGCCGGGGCGGACCAGGACCAGGTCCCCGGGGCTGAGTTCAGACACGGGAACGGTTTCGGTGCCGTTGTCCGTGATGCGTTCAGCCTCGTCCGGCAGCAGCGCGGCCAGGGCATCGAGCGCACCCTGCGCGGTCCCGAGCGCACGCATCTCAATCCAGTGGCCCAGCAGCATGATGGCCACCAGCAGCGCCAGCTCCCACCAGAAGTCCAGGTCGAAGCCGCCGATCCCCAGGCTGGTGACCCAGGACGCGGCGAACGCCACGGTGATGGCCATGGCGATCAGCAGCATCATTCCCGGCGTGCGGTCTTTCAGCTCCTGCAGGCCGCCCTTGAGGAACGGCTGGCCGCCGTAGAAGAAGATGACGGTGCCCAGGACAGGCGGAATCCAGGCGGAACCGGTGAACTCCGGCGGCATGTAGCCCAGGAGGTGGCCCATCATGGGGCTGAAGTAGACCACCGGAACGGCCAAGGCCAGGGTCAGCCAGAACCTGTTCTTGAACATGGCAGTGCTGTGCCCGGCGTGCTGGCCGTGGGTGTAGACGGTGTGGTCGTCGTCGCCGTGGATGCCGTGCTCTGCGTGTCCGGCGTGTTGTGGATATGCGGCACCGTGGGCCGGCGGCTCGGTAAGCGTGCCGCTGGGCGGCTGGTGGTCGTCCGGAACGCCCTCATTATGCATGTCGTGATGGTCGTGCATTACTCCTCCTTCGGAGGCAGTCGCTGCCCGTCAATACCCGGGCTGCGGAAAATGTAGGGGCCGCGCCCAAAGCGCGGGCTGTCTCAGGCCAGGGTGTAACCGGCGTCAGTTACGGCCTGCCGGATGTCGGCGGCATGCGCCGAGCCGGTGACGGCCAGCCGCGAGCTGCCGCCGGGCACCAGGTCCACCGAGGCCGAGGTCACGCCCGGAAGGGCAGACACTGCGGTTTCGACGGACCGGACGCAGTGCCCGCAGGTCATGCCCGCCACCGCGTAGTTCCGTTGGGCGGACGAATCGGCGGGGGCATTGACGACGCCGGCCGGGGAGTCATTCGCGGCAGATGCGGGCAGGGTGCTGGACGGCTGCGCAGCGCCGGCGGGGGCGCAGCAGCTGCAGCCGGAGGATGCGAGGGGGAGCTGGGGACGGTTCCCGGTGTTCATGTCAGTTCCAATCCGTTGAGGGAATCAAGGGGCGCTGGGGTTGAACGGCTGTGAAAGGCCGGTGCAGGCACCGGCCGGCACATACCACTTCACTGACAACACCGCCAATATACCCCCCTGGGGTATGCGAGTCAAGCGCCATAGCGTATTTTCACCGGGACTTCCATAGGACCTCCCGCACTACCTTCTGTTGTCGCGGGCGACCATACTGGAAGGAGCGAGGACAGAGCCGGCCCGCTGGGGGTTGGCGTATCCGCGGGAGGTGGACCTGTGACGGAGCTCAGTGACCTGTACACGTATTCGAGTGCCCTCGGGGACAGCGAAAGTGACGCCGGCACCTTCAGGGTGGACATCGGACCGGCAGGCCCAACCTTCCACTGGTCGGACGGGATGTACCGGCTGCACGGTTACCGCCGTGGCGAGGTCGTGCCCACGATGGAACTGCTCTTCGCCCATAAGCATCCCGATGACCGGGGGCGGTGCGAGGAAATTGTGACGCAGGTGTCCACCACCGGCGGGTTCTTCTGCATGTACCACCGGCTGGTCGACGCGCACGGCAGGACCCGTCGCGTGCTGACCTCCGGTGAGGCTTTCCTCGGCCCGGACGGGACGGTGGTGGCGCTCGAAGGCGTGACGGTGGACCTCAGCCGGACGCTGCAGCGCGAAACCGAAGAAACAGCGAAGGAGGCGGTGGCGGGCGCCACGGCAACCCGCACAGTGATTGACCAGGCCCGGGGGATCCTTATGGGCCAGCTGAAGCTTGGCTCCGATGACGCGTTCCAGATGCTGGTGAGCACCAGCAGCCACCGGAACGTCAAACTGGTGGTGGTGGCGGCGGAACTGGTGAAGCTTGCCAATTCCCCGGAGGCGCGTACCTACCTGGACCGTGCCGTGCGGGCCATCCAGCTGCACAGCCGGCCGGCCCATGCCGGAGGCCGCCGGGCCGGTTAGTGGTGCTCCACCCAACACGCCAGGATGGTGGTGGACAGCTGATAGGCCAACTCGTTGGGGCTAATGGCATGTGGGCCCACTGCGGCCGGAAGCGCGGACGCGTCCACCTGCAGCACAAAATTGTCCTTTTGGAAGACCGCGGATCCTGCGGTCTCATAAGCGGGGAAACCCAGGTTGGCCAGCCCCTCAATGGGGGTGGCATCAGTGGCGAGTGCCTGCATGGCATCAAAATATGTCCGTGCCTTCGCCTGGTCAGGAGCTTCCTGCACCGAAATTGTCAGGGCGCCCTCAGGCAGGTGATAGGTGCACGTGAAGGTGCTGTTGGCCCAGCTGCTGACGGTATGCGGATTCTGGCTAAGCGACAGGATGGTGGTGAGCCTGTCCATCGGCTGGTCGCCACACACCATCTTGGCGGCTTCGCTGGGACCTGCGGTGCTTGCTGGAGGGGAGGCAGTGGCGCTGCCGTGGTGGCCGGCATGCCCGCCCGAGGCCGGTCCCGCTGAGGCAGGAGACTCAGCCGGCGCCGACGGCTCTGTTGATCCCGCCGCTGCGGCACAACCCGAAAGCAGCAGGGACAGCGCCAGTGGCACCAGCAGGGGAATGCGGTTCTTCATGACTTATCCATCCTTGCCGTCCTGTTGTGGCGGCCGGTTGTGAGCTGTCCGTTCAGGCTTTGAGCTTGGCGAAAATAACGTAGTTGTCATCGAAGAGGCCGGTGGCGGGGTCATAGCCGTCGCACGTGATGAGCCTCAGTTCCGGGCCTGCCGTATTTCCATAAACCTCTACCGTGGGGAAACTGTCCTTGCTGTAGAGGGCGCCGCGTTCCACTGTGAAGGTGGCCGTACTGCCATCGGCCCGCGCGACATTGACGTCGGATCCCGGCGCGAGTTTGCGGAGGTCGGCGAAGACACCCTTGTGGCCGCCCAGGGCATTGACGTGACCGAGAATCACCGACGGGCCGCCCTCTCCCGGAGTTGGCGAGCCGTTGTACCAGCCGGCGGGGGCACCATTGCCAGTGTCCTCCGGTACCTCCAGAGACCCGTTTGTGCGCAGGCCCAGGCTGAGCAAATCGGTGCGGAGGCCAATCGACGGAATGTCCAGGACCACGGGTTCGGACCGCGGCAGGGAATGTCCGACGGCGGCAGGTGCGGCCTCTCCCGGCGGGCCGCCGGGTGCAGACGACGGCGGCGAAGCGCCGGACACGGACGGAGCCGTGACGCTGGAGGGCGGGGTGGGCGCCGAAGGGGCAGGGCCGGCGTCGGACGTTCCGGGCACGGTGCCGCAGCCTGCCAAGGTGAGCAGGAAGAGAAGCCCGGCAGCCGCGGGAGCCCGGAGGCTCCCGCGGCTGCCGGAATTCAGGAAGAACACAGCGTGGTCCAGCCGGCCGGACTTAGGCTGCTGAACCGGAACCGCGGCGGCGGACTACGTAGGCCCCGCCGGCAGCCGCTGCCAGGACCAGGCCGCCGCCCAGGGCGAGGGTGCCGGCATCAACGCCGCCCGCCTGCTGGGCTACACCCGTATCGGCGCCGCCCGCCGGCATCTTCATCTGGCCGGCCTTCAGGGTGCCGCACAGGGCGGGAGAGGTGGCGGCGAGTGGGAGGCTCGGAACGAGGTCGGACTTGGCGGCCTGCCCGGCGGGGCTGAGGGTGGCGGGATCCAGCCCGTGGACAACCACCACCGCGGTGCCGGCTTCCAGCGCGGCCTTGGTCTCGGCGTTGAGGTCGAACGTGCGGTCAACGGTGTAGCTGGCTCCCTGGCCGGCGAGCTTTAGGTCAAGGCCCGCGGCGGGGCTGGTGTCGCCGCTGGTGGAGAGGGTGGTCACGATCCCGCCGTAGCCCGGCGCGCCTTCGGTGGTGGAGACGACCCCGTCGCCGTCCTTGTCGGCCGACGGTGCAGGGCACGTACCCTGGGCGCCGCCGTGGATGTGCTGCACGTGCGGGTAAGGGGCGTTGTTGAAGGTCGGGGCCAGCCCGGAGACCTTAAGGACGGCGTGGGCCTGGTTGCCGGTGACATCCACGGTGATGGTGCCTGAGGCCGAGCTGCCGTTGATCTGGGACAAGGTGGACTGGTAGGTGTGGTCAGCTGCGGAGGCGGGGCCACCGGCGAGGGCAAGGGCGCCCAGGGCCAGGGTGGGAACTGCGAGGAATCGAAGTGTCTTGTTCATCGGAAAGCATTCTCCTCATGCGTGTGACGGTTTGCCCCGGATGAGGGACATTAATGGTTCGGTGCCACAGGTGTTCGAGGATGGGTCTTTCTGTGAACTGCCCCACAAAAACCTGATATTTCTGCCGGAGTCGCTATTTAGGGGCCAGCTGCCACGCCCCGTAGAATGGACGAAAGGTGCGCCGGGAAGTCTGGTCGGCATGGATTTGTCGAACCCGGATTTAAGGACGCCCGCATGAACACGACCCCGCCCACCCCGCGCCGGAAGACGTTCTTTGGCTCCACCGTCTTTTCCCGCGGCAGTTACGCCGAAGCACTGCGGATCGGTGAGATCCTCCGCAAGGAGACGGTGGGCGGCGCCCTCCTGGTGGCTGCTGCCGTTATTGCGCTCATCTGGGCCAACTCCCCGGCGTCGGACAGCTACTTTGCCCTCCGGGACTTGAAAGTGGGCTACGCACCATGGCACCTGGAACTGAGCCTCGGGGCGTGGGCGGCGGACGGCCTCTTGGCCATCTTCTTCTTCCTGGTGGGGTTGGAGCTCAAGCGCGAATTCGTGGCCGGTGACCTGCGCCAAATCAGCAAGTCGATAGTTCCGGTGGCGGCCGCCGTGGGAGGCGTGGCCGTCCCGGCGGCGATCTACGCCGTCGTCAATCTTTCCAGTCCGGAAACGCTCCGCGGCTGGGCCATTCCCACGGCAACGGACATTGCTTTTGCCGTTGCCGTCCTGGCCATCATCGGCTCGCACCTGCCCAGCGCCCTGCGGATCTTCCTGCTGACGCTGGCCGTAGTGGATGACCTCATCGCCATCACCATCATCGCGTTCTTCTACTCCAGCGATATCCAGGCCACCCCGCTGCTCCTGGCGCTCATCCCGCTGGCCATCTACGCCTTCCTGGCCCAGAAGTACCGCCGGTTCTTCGGCCGCCACGCAGCCGCTGCCTGGCTGATCCTGCTGCCGCTGGGTGGCGTGACCTGGGCCCTGGTGCACGCGTCGGGCATCCACGCCACCGTTGCCGGCGTACTCCTGGGCTTCGCCGTTCCCGTGATCCGGTCGCAGGCCTCCGGCGGCCCCGAAGCCGGCCCCGGGCTTGCCGAGATTTTCGAGCACCGGTTCCGGCCCATCTCCGCCGGCGTGGCCGTTCCCATCTTCGCGTTCTTTTCCGCCGGCGTGGCCGTGGGCGGCTGGGAGGGCCTGGGGTCAGCACTGTCCGATCCCGTGGCGCTGGGCATCATCCTGGGCCTGGTCCTGGGCAAGCCGATCGGCATCATGGGCACCACCTGGATCCTGACCAAAGCCACCAGGGCAAGCCTGGACAGCTCCTTCAAGTGGATCGACGTGTTCGGCGTTGCGCTGCTGGCCGGGATCGGATTCACCGTCTCCCTGCTGGTGGCAGAGCTCAGCTTCGGCCACGGCAGCCTCCACGACGACCATGCCAAGGTGGGTATCCTGGCCGCCTCACTGATCGCCGCGCTGCTGGCAACGGCTGTCCTGCGCACCCGCAACCGCCAGTACCGGATCGCTGAAGAGTTGGAGCAGGTGGACTCTGACCACGACGGCGTCCCGGACGTCTACCAGGAGCGCACCTGACGCTCCCGCGCTAGGCGGTGGCGAGGGGCTTGGCCGGAGGCTGGGGTTTGGCTGAAACCTCCAGCGTGACCGGAGGGTCCACGTGGCGGATCTCCAGGGCCTCCGGGTCCAGCAGCTTGCGCGTGCCGGTCCGGGCGTCCAGGATCCAGAAGAGTTCCAGGGCCGGGACGACGCCGGTCACCCGGCCTTTGTGGAAAAGCCTGCCCCGGTGCCACGCCTCGATCTGGTCCCCGATGCGGAGCTGGGCGGTGCCAAGTCCTTGTGCCTCCATAATGGGCTGCCTCCTGCTGTTGTATCCCCGTAAGCCCAGCTTGCCGTGGACAGGTTGCCGCAGTGTTTCCGCCCGGTGTTTTTTCTGTGACACGTGTGGCTCGGGAGGACTACTCGTCCATGGGGAACGCGACGGCTTCGCCCACCACCCGCAGGCACAGCTCCATGCCCGGACGGGCGATCGAGGCGTTCCAGTGCCGGATGGTGATCACTTCGCCGCCGCCCGGGTAGCGGTGGTCGGCGTGCTCCGCCACTTCCTTTGGCACGTTCAGCTTCAGCCGCACGGTGGTTTCGGGGCCGAAGTAGTCCGTGTCCACCACCACGCCGCGGATGGGGCCGTCCTCGGCGATGCGGATCTGCTCGGGCCGCAGCATCAGCTGCACGCGTCCTTGGGCCGGGGGCCGGCGCACGGGGATCGCGCCCAGCGAGCAGGTAGCCAGCGTTCCTTCCAGCCACGCGTCCAGGATGACAGCGTCGCCCAGGAACTCGGCGGTGGCCCGGTCCGCAGGGCGGGTGTACACCACAAAGGGATTGCCGATCTGGGCCAGCTTGCCGCCGCGCATCACGGCCACCTGGTCCGCGAAGGAGAGTGCCTCGGCCTGGTCGTGGGTGACCAGGATGGTGGTGACGCCGGCCTCGGCCAGGACCTTGGCCACGGCGCGGCGGGTGGCCACGCGCAGCCCCGCGTCCAGGGCGGAGAACGGCTCGTCAAGGAGCATCAGCTCCGGTTCACGGGCCAGCGCCCGGGCCAGGGCAACCCGCTGCTGCTGGCCGCCGGAGAGCTGGTGCGGCCGGCGCTTGGCCATGGAAGCATCCAGCGACACCATTTCCAGCAGCTCCGCCACGCGGGCGGTGACGGCGCGGCGGCCGCCCTCGAGCCTGGCTGCGTTGAGGCCGAAGGCAACGTTCTGGCCCACGGTAAGGTGCGGGAACAGGGCGCCGTCCTGGGCCACGTACCCGATCTGCCGCTTGTGCGCCGGAAGCCAGGCACCGTCACCGGCCACGGTGGTGCCGTTGAGCGAAATGGTCCCGGTGTCCGGGTGTTCGAACCCGGCGATCAGGCGCAGGAGGGTGGTCTTGCCCGAACCGGAGGGGCCCACGATGGCGGTGGTTCCGCCCTTGGCCACCGACAGGTTGACGCCCCTCAGGACCGCCTGTGATCCGAAGTTCTTGGTGACGTCCGTGATCTGCAGGTGGCTGTTGGTGGTTGCGGCCACGGAGGGTGCCACCCGAGGCTCGGGCAGCCTGCGGGTTGAGGGTGCTGTCACTGTCCGGCTACTTTCTTGGACTGTTGGAAGAGGAGGTAGGTCATGGGGGCGGAAAGCACGATCATCAGCAGCGCGTAGGGCGCGGCGCCGGCGTAGTCGATCTCGCTGCTCTTGCTCCAGAACTCGGTGGCCAGTGTCCTGGTGCCGTTGGGGGACAGGAGCAAGGTGGCGGTGAGCTCGTTGGCGATGGCCAGGAACACCAGGGCTGCCCCGCCGGCTGCTGCAGGGGCAGTGAGCCGCAGGGTCACGCGGATGAAGGCCAGCAGCGGCGGCTTTCCGAGCGCCTGGGCGGCCTCGTCCAGTTCCTTGGGGGCCTGTGCGAGTCCGGCCCGCAGGTTCACCAGGGCCCGGGGGAGGAACAGGAGCACGTACGCCGCAACCAGCAGCCCCGCGGTCTGGTACATCCCGGGCACCATGCGGATGCTGACGGTAACGAACGCCAGCGCCACCACAATGCCGGGCATGGAGCTGGTGACGTAGTTGGACAGTTCCAGGGACTTGCTGAACCAGCCGGGGTGGCGCACGGCGAGGTAGGCCATGGGGAAGGCCACCACGGTGGTGGCAGCGGCGCCGGCGAGCCCGTAGCTGAACGTGGTGACGAGCGCCGGGAGGAATTCGGATGCTGTCCAGACGTCCGCCCCGCCGGCCAGGATCCAGCGCAGCACGAAGTACAGCGGGAGGCCGAAGGCCAGGGCGGTCAGCGCCAGCAGGAAGATCTGGGCGGGGATCTGGTACGCGTGCAGGGGCAGGCGCAGTGCCTTGGCCTGAACGCCTGAGCCGATCCGGGCGTAGCGCGCGGAGCCGCGGCTGCGGACTTCCGCGAGCAGCAGGAGCAGGCAGAAGAACACCAGGACGCTGGCCAGCATGTTTCCCGCCGCGCCGTTGAAGGTGGACTGGTACTGGGTCATGATCGCGGTGGTGAAGGTATCGAACCGGATCATGGCGAACGCGCCGTATTCGGCCAGCAGGTGCAGCCCCACCAGCAGCGCCCCGCCGGTCAGCGCAATCCTGAGCTGGGGAAGGACCACCCGGAAGAAGGTCCGCCAGGCACCGAGCCCCAGCGCTGCGGCGGACTGCTCAATGGCGGGGTCCAGCCGGCTCAAAGTGGCTGCGGCCGGGATGTACACCAGCGGGAAATAGGACAGCGTGGAGATCAGGATCCCCGACCCCAGCCCGCCCAGCGACGGGATGGCCGAGACCCAGGCATAGCTATTGACGAACGCCGGGACGGCCAGCGGGGCGGCCAGCAGCACGGCCCACACCCGGTGGCCGCGCAGCCTGGTCCGTTCCACCAGCCAGGCTCCCGCCACGCCAAGCAGCAGGCATAGCGGGATGGTGGCGGCCATCAGGAGCAGGGTATTCAGCAGCAGTTCCCCCACGCGGGGCCGCAGGATGAGGCCGACGGCGGTATCCCACCCGGTTGCCACCGTCATGTAGGCCACGTACCCCAGCGGGACGAGGGAGAAGAGGGCGATCAGCACCGCCAGGACGGACACCGCGGAAACGCCGAAAGGCGGGCGGGGGCTGCTGCCCCGGCCCGCCGTCGTCGTGCCCGCCCTGGGGGGAGCCGATAGATCGGAGGTCACGGAATTAGAGTAGTCCGGCCTGGGTCATCAGATCGGTGACCTTTTCGGAGTTAAGCTTGGCGGCGTCAACCTTGGGAGCCTGCAGGTCCTTGATCGGAACCAGCTTGTCGTTGGCGGGGACGTCGGAGCCGATGGCGTACTCGAAGGACGTACCGTTCTTGAGGACTTCCTGGCCCTTCTTGCCCGTGATGAACTTCAGGAACTCCTGCGCAGCGGCAGCGTTCTTGGAGGACTTGAGCACGCCGCCGCCGGAGACGGACAGGAACGCGCCGGGGTCCTGGTTCTTGAAGTAGTACGGGGTGACGTTGTTGGAGTTCTCGCCTGTCTTGGCCTGGTCGCCGTAGTAGTAGTAGTGGTAGATCAGGGCGGCGTCCACTTCACCGGCGTTGACGGCCTTCATGGCCGTGCTGTTGCCCTTGTAGGCCTTGGAGTTTTCCTTCATGCCCTTCAGCCACTCCTCGGTGGCGGACTCGCCCTTCAGTTCCAGCAGCGCTGAAACGATGGCCTGGAAGTCTGCGCCCGTGGGGGATGCGGCCCACTTGCCCTTCCATTCAGGCTTGGCCAGGTCAAGCATGGACTTGGGGAGCTGGTCCTCGGTGAGCTTGGTCTTGTTGTACACCAGGACGGTGGAGCGGGCGGCGATGCCCGTCCACTTGCCGGTGGACGGTGCGAACTCGGCGGGAACCTGGGCCAGGGTGTCCTTGTTGACGTCCGCGAACAGGCCGGCGTTCTCAACCTGCGTCATCGCGGGGGAGTTTTCCGTGAGGAACACGTCCGCAGGGGAGGCCTGGCCTTCCTGGATGATCTGGTTGGAGAGCTCAGTGTCCGAGCCCTGGCGCATGGTCACCTTGATGCCGGTTTCCGCCGTGAAGGCGTCCACCCATTCCTTGGTGAGGCTTTCGTGCTGGGCGTTGTACACCGTGATCCCGCCGGAGGCGGCGCCGTTGGAGGCGGACGACGAGGTGCCGCCGGCAGGAGTGCCGCCGCCGCAGGCGGTCAGGCCGAGAGCTGCTGTGGCGGCGAGTGCGATGCCGGCCAGCGCGCTGTTGCGGATCTTCATTGAGGCTGCTTTCGGTGGGGAAAAAAGTCTGCTTGAACCTAAGTCCTATTAGGCAACACGAATGTTGCCTATGTCAGGAAACTGTAGGGTAGGCAAACCTAAGCACCAAGCCGGAAAGCGCTTTAAGTGACGAGGTTCACATCAATTACGAAACCACGACGTGACGTAATTATGGGCTCTTGTTAGTGGCCGCGGCGGACGGCCCGCAGCACTGCGGCACCGGCCAGCCCGGCCAGTACCCACGGCCCGGCAACGATCACCGGGTCCATCCAGGAGTGGTTCGCATCCACCCGTTGTCCGGCCCGGGACGCCAACCCGTGGCCGGAGAACTCGCTGCCGATCCCCGTTTCGGTCACAGGGTTGTCAGGGCGCAGCGAGGCGAAGGACGCCAGGTGGTTTTCCCAGGCGTCCACGCGGTCCGCGGCGATCAGCAACAGCCAGTGCGCCGCCCGGCCTTCGCTGTACCTCCCGTAGGCGTACCGCCGGATGGCGCCGGAGGCCCCCTTGAGGGGGACCGACGTGCCAAAAGCGGGTGTCAGCATGGCGTGCTCGATGGACCGTTCACGCGGTTGGTCCTCAGGCTGCCGGTCCGGGAATTTCCAGTGCGCTCCGGTCGCGATGCCCGGCTGTTCCCGGGGGAACGACGGCCGGTCCTTTGGGTCCAGATCAACGCCCCAGCCCGGGATGCGGGCGCGCAGCGCCACCGAGGCCTCGGGGGTGGCGGACCTGCCGGCCATGTATGGGGTTGTCGGTTCAGTCATGGTGCACTCCCTTTAGGCTGTGGCGGAGATGATGAGCGGCTTGACGATGTTGTCCAGCTTGGCCGAGAAGAGGTGGTACCCCTCGGCTATGTGCTCCAGCGGGATCCGGTGCGTCACCAGGTCGCTGGGCTTCAGGTATCCGTTCCGGATGTGCTCGAACAGTCGCGGCCACTGCCGTTTCACCGGGCACTGGTTCATCCGCAGCGTCAGGCCCTTGTTCACGGCGTCCCCGAATTTCACGGCGCTGAAGATGGGTCCGTAGGCGCCCACCACGGAGACTGTTCCGCCTTTCCGGACCGAGTCGATGGCCCAGTTCAACGCCACCGGCGAGCCGCCCTGCAGCTTCAGCTTTGATGCCGTGACGTGCTGCAGGAAGTTTCCGTCCGCCTCGGCCCCCACGGCATCAATCACGACGTCGGCGCCCAGGTAGTCGGTTTCCTTCTTCAGGTGCACCACGATGTCGTCGTACTCTGCAAAGTTGAACGTCTCGGCGTGGGCGAAGTCCCGGGCCTTCTCCAGGCGGTAGTCCAGGTGGTCGATGACGATGACGCGGCCGGCGCCCATCAGCCAGGCGGACTTGGCCGCGAACAGCCCCACGGGTCCCGCGCCAAACACCACCACGGTGTCGCCTTCCACGATGTCGCCCAGCTGCGCCCCGAAGTAGCCGGTGGGAAGGGCGTCGGTGAGCAGCACGGCGTCCTCCTCATCCATCCAGTCCGGGATCCTGCCGGGCCCCACGTCTGCGAACGGTACCCGCACGAACTCTGCCTGGCCGCCGTCGTACCCTCCGCAGGTGTGGGAGTAGCCGTAGATGCCGCCCACGGCCGTCGCATTGGGGTTGACGTTGTGGCAGTTCGAGTAGAGGCCGCGGGAACAGAACCAGCAGGAGCCGCAGTAGACGTTGAACGGCACCATGACGCGGTCACCGGGGATCAGGTTCTGCACCGAGGAGCCCACCTGGTGCACCACCCCCACGAATTCATGGCCGAACGTGCTGCCCACCCGCGTGTCCGGCATCATGCCGTGGTAGAGGTGAAGGTCGGAGCCGCAGATAGCCCCGGTGGTCACCCGGATGATCGCGTCATTGGGGTGCTCGATCTTGGGAATGTCTTTTTCTTCGACCCGGATCTTGTAAGGGCCGCGGTACACCATTGCGCGCATTCGTGCCGCCTCTGTGCTTGGCCGACAGTGGGAATGCCCCTGGGAGGAACAAACCCCGTTGCTTGAGGCCCACCGCGATCTTCACAGGCTTCCATCCGCGGGGAACGAGGTCAAGGGTACGTGGGCGGCTTGGGATGCGGGACGCCGGATAGGGGGACTGGCCGCGAAGGGGGGTGCCTCGACAGCCAGGCCCGCTACTTGTTCGGGTTGGGGTCGTGGACGTCGCGTTCCCCGATGTCCGCCGCCCCCAGGATGCTTTCCCCTGGTGCGTCCTCGGAGGGATGGAGCCGGATGCTCAGCTCGGGATGGTGCAGATCCAGAGCGGGGCGCTCGGACCGGATGCGGGGCAGGGAGGTGAAGTTGTGCCGTGGCGGCGGGCAGGACGTGGCCCACTCAAGGGATGCGCCAAAGCCCCAGGGATCGTCCACAGTGACCTTCTTCCCGGCCCGCCAGGTGATGAAGACGTTCCAGAAGAACGGGATCAGGGACGCGCCCAGCAGGTAGGAGCCAATGGTGGAGAACTGGTTCATGAAGGTGAAGTTGTCCTCCGGCATGTAGTCCGCGTACCGCCGCGGCATGCCCAGGACGCCCAGCCAGTGCTGGATCAGGAACGTGGCGTGGAAGCCCAGGAACAGCATCCAGAAGTGGATCTTGCCCAGGCGCTCGTTGAGCATGGTGCCGGTGAACTTGGGCCACCAGAAATAGAACCCGGCGAACATGGCGAACACCACGGTGCCGAACACCACATAGTGGAAGTGCGCCACCACGAAGTAAGTATCCGAGACGTGGAAGTCCATGGGCGGCGAGGCCAGGATGATGCCCGTGAGGCCGCCGAAGAGGAACGTGGCCAGGAACCCCATGCTCCACAGCATGGGCGTCTCGAAGGTCAGGGAGCCGCCCCACATGGTGCCGATCCAGTTGAAGAACTTCACGCCGGTGGGCACCGCGATGAGCATGGTCATGAACGCGAAGAACGGCAGGAACACCGCGCCCGTTACATACATGTGGTGGGCCCATACCGTCACCGAGAGGGCCGCGATGGCGATGGTGGCGTACACGATGCCTTTGTAGCCGAACAGGGGCTTGCGGCTGAACACCGGGAAGATCTCGGAGACGATGCCGAAGAACGGCAGCGCGATGATGTACACCTCCGGATGGCCGAAGAACCAGAACAGGTGCTGCCAAAGGATGGCGCCGCCGTTGGAGGGATCGAAGATGTGCGCACCGAACTTGCGGTCCGCGCCGAGGGCGAACAGGGCGGCGGCCAGCGGCGGGAACGCCATCAGCACCAGGATGGCCGTGACCAGCGTGTTCCAGGTGAAGATCGGCATCCGCCACATGGTGAGGCCGGGGGCGCGCATGCAGATGATGGTGGTGATGAAATTGACCGAGCCCAGGATGGTGCCGAACCCTGACAGCGCCAGGCCGAAGACCCACAGGTCACCGCCGATGCCCGGGGTGAAGGTGGTGTTGGACAAGGGTGCGTAGGCGAACCAGCCGAAGGATGCAGCGCCCTGCGGGGTGATGAAGCCGGACACGGCGATGGTGGAGCCGAAGAGGAAGAACCAGAACGCCAGCGCGTTCAGGCGGGGGAACGCCACGTCGGGCGCGCCGATCTGCAGCGGCATGATCACGTTGGCGAAGCCGGCGAACAGCGGGGTGGCGAACATCAGCAGCATGATGGTGCCGTGCATGGTGAACAGTTGGTTGTACTGCTCCTTGGTCTGCAGGATCTGCATGC
The DNA here is from genome assembly GCF_035621795.1 of Pseudarthrobacter sp. LT1. Lineage (NCBI taxonomy): Bacteria > Bacillati > Actinomycetota > Actinomycetes > Micrococcales > Micrococcaceae > Pseudarthrobacter > Pseudarthrobacter sp. LT1. The sequence continues at coordinate 3,722,572 of NZ_CP141830.1, read as the reverse complement.
CGGGCTCGAACAGTTCCGCGCGGATGAGCAGCGCCATGACCCCGCCCGCGCAGAAGAACACGAAGGACGAGATCAGGTACATGTAGCCGATGGTCTTGTGGTCAGTGGAGGTGATCCAGTTGACCACAAGAGCGCCCTTGGGGCGCCGGACCACTGCCGGCGCAGCCGTGGCCGCAGTTCCGCCCATTCTCTGGCCTGTGGTGGTCATTACAGTGCCGTCCTTTACTGTGCTGGTTCCATGGCCTGCGGTGCAGGGGCTGATATCGGCGCCCTGTCGAAGTCCGTGCCCAGGTTGCCGGTGTTTCCCTTCGCCTTCAGGTCGGCGATGTGGCTGTCATAGTCCTGCTGGCTGACCACCCGGACCTTGAAAAGCATCTCGGAGTGGTACTCGCCGCATAGTTCGGCGCACTTGCCCATGTATTCGCCGATGCGGTTGGGGGTGATGCTGATGTACGGGTTGTACTGTTCGTGGCCCGGGTAGAGGTCGCGCTTCTGCAGGAAATCCACCACCCAGAACGAATGCTGCACGTCGCGGGACTGGAGATGCAGCTCCACTTTCTTGCCGACGGGAAGGTAGAGCGTGGGCAGCCGGTCCGGCGCGCCATAGTCACCGGTCAGGTGGGCCTGCTGTCCGGCGTCCTCGTGGACCTGCTCCTTGACGTAGTTGAAATCCCAGGACCACTGTTTGCCGAAGACGTCGATCACAACGTCCGGGTTGGGGTAGCGCTCGTCGATGGCCCGCTGCTCCCGGTCCGTGAAGACGAACAGGACCCCGATGACGATCAGCGGGATGGCCAGGTAGAAGACTTCCAGGGGGAGGTTGTAGCTCAGTTGCGGCGGAAATCCCACGGTGTTCTTCCTGCGCCGGTAAGCCACGATGACCCAGATCATCAGCCCCCAGGTGATGATGCCAACCACCAGTGCAGCGATCCAGGAGTTGACCCACAGGTCCGTGATCAGCTCGGTGTTGTTGGTGGTGTCACGGGCACCGGGAAGGAAGCCACGGGACACCAGGTCGGAGCAGGAGGTCAGCGCGGGCAGGGCCATCAGGCCCGCGGCCAGTGCCGCGAAGCGCCGCACGCGGTTCTTCAATGGTCTCTTACCCACCTGTGGTCCCTCCGGCATGCTCCCGAAGCCCAACTGCATGAGCCCACCGCGGGCCCGGAAGGACCAGCGGCTGTGTGGTTCACCCTACGCGCGGAGGTTGCTGATGTGAAGGGGTTTTGCGGCCGTACGGACTGACAGTGGGACAGGCGGAGTGACGGGCTGCTAGGCGATGCCGGTGGTGCCCAGCAGGCTGCCCACCGCGAAGGTGAACGCCATCGCCAATGCCCCGCCCACCACCAGCCTGATGGTGGCCTTGCGCTTGGAGCTTCCGCCGATCTTGGCGCTGACGGTCCCGGTGAGGGCCAACGCCAGGATGACCGCAACAAATGTGACTGGGATCCGGGCTTCCTCCGGCGGGAAAATGATGGCCAGCATGGGCAGGATGGCGCCGACCGTGAATGCGATCGCAGAGGCGAAGGCGGCGTGCCAGGGGCTGACCACTTCTTCTTCGTCGATGTTCAGCTCGGCGGACAGGTGCGCCTTCAGTGCGTCCTTTGCCGTCAACTCTTCGGCAACAGTTCGTGCGGTGGCTTCGCTGAGGCCCTTCGCCTGGTAGATGTGGGCAAGTTCGTCCAGTTCGCCTTCCGGATCGTCCCGGAGCTCCTGGCGCTCCTTCTCAATCAGCGCACGCTGGCTGTCACTCTGGCTGCTCACGGAAACGTATTCGCCCAGGGCCATGGACACGGCACCGCCCACTACAGCGGCGGTGCCCGCCACCAGGATGGGCGCCAGGTCGTTGGTCACGCCCGCGACGCCCACCACGGTTGCCGCGACGGAGACGATGCCGTCGTTCGCGCCCAGTACACCGGCCCGCAGCCAGTTCAGGCGTGCGGCCACGCTGCTGTCGTGGGGCTCATTGCGGTTGAGCTTGAGGGTTTCAGACATGCTGGCAGTAAAACACTGCCACGCGCCCTGCGCCACGAAGGTTTGCATCCCCTTACCCGAAAGGCTTGAAGAGGCACGTCGGAGGTGCGTCCCGGGCCCGCCGATGCGCGGGGACCTATGACCCTGACGCTGCTGGGGCGGGCCGCGGAAGATCAACACTGGGAGTGTTGCGACTTCAAGGCCGGAAGGGGCAGTGCCATGATGTATTGGGACCACGACACGGGCCACGGGGAGTTAGACGAGGGCGAATGCAACGCCGGGCCGGCCGTGCTTCGATGCGGCAGCCTGCCATGAACGTCCGTCTCCTCTCGCAGGTGCTGTCCCTTCGGGCGGCATGGCGCCGCAGGGACGGGTGGGATCCAGCCCGGATCGCCGCCCACCAGGAACAGGCGCTGCACCGGCTGCGCGCGGCAACCTATGCCGGCTCGGAGTTCTACCGGCACCGGCACGCCGGTCTGCACGACGCACCGTTGCAGGAATTGCCGTCCGTCACCAAAGCGGACCTTATGGAGCACTTTGATGAAGCGATAACCACGCCGGACCTGAGCCGCGCCGCTCTTGAAGACCACCTGCGTGCCCTCACGGCAATCGGTGGTGATCCCGGCCGGCCGTTCAGGGGGCGATGGTGGGTTGCCGCGACGGCCGGGACCACTGGCGGGCGGGGGATATTTGCCTGGAACCGCTCCGAGTGGGCCTCGGTCCTGGCATCCTACGCCCGGGCCAACGACTGGGCCGGAATCGCACCCAACCCGCGCCGCCCACTGAAGACGGCGCTGGTGAGCTCCCGGGCGCCCAGCCACCAGTCCGCCGTCGTGGGTGCCTCTGTCCGGTCCCGGCTGGTCCCCACGCTCCGCCTGGACGTCACAGCACCCATGGAGGAGACGGTGGCAGCGCTCAACCGGTTCCAGCCCAGGGTGCTGGTGGGATACGCCTCAGCCTTGGGGCCGCTGGCGGCCGAGCAGCGGGAGGGGCGGCTGCATATTGCACCCCAAGGCATCATGTCTGCTTCCGAAGTGCTTACCGCCCAGGCTGCGGCCGAGATGCAGGCGGCCTGGGGAACCGCCCCGTTCGACGTCTATGCCGCCACTGAAACAGCCGGGATCGCTTCCCCCTGCGCCTACCGGAACCGGCATGTGTACGAGGACCTGGTCATCGTGGAACCGGTGGACCCCGCAGGCAACCTGGTTCCGCCGGGAACCACCGGGGCGAAGCTGCTGGTGACCGTGCTGTTCTCCCGCACGTTGCCGCTGATCCGCTACGAAATGTCGGACACCATCAGGCTGGACGGGCGCGGCTGCCCCTGCGGCCGGTCCTTCCAGCTGCTCGAGGACGTTGAAGGACGCCTCGAGGACGTCCTCCAGCTCGCGGGCAGGAAAGGCATCGTCAGTATCCACCCCAACGTCTTCCACCTGGTGCTCGACGACGTGGCAGCCTCTGGATGGCAGGTGCTCCAGGAAGCCTACGGACTGCGCGTCCTGGTCACAGGCCTGGTCCCCGGAGCCTCCCTTGAGGGAGTGCGCACGGAAGTGGCGGCAGCACTGGAGGCAGCAGGCGTGGCCGGCCTTTCCGTGGATGTGCAGGCGGTGGACCGGCTCGAACGCACACCCCTGGGCAAAGCGCCCTTTGTCCGGGCACTGCGGAGATCGCCCTGACCCGGCCAAGGCCGGCCAGTCGGGGAGGCCATCAGTCCGGGACGGGGCTTTCCTGGTCCGGGATCTCGATCTGGAAGCCGCAGGCGCAGCGCAGCACCCTGGTGGCCAGGTAGACGCCCAGGACTTCCGGGACCTGTCCGTAGGTGCCGTGGATGCTGCGCATTTCGGCTCCGCTGGCCGTCATCACCTGCCCACAGTGGACGTAGTGACCGTCGTGGACCAGCGCGTCGCACACGTCCTTGCGCCGGCTTCCGGAGTACCCGCCCATCACGCGACGGCCGGGTAGCTGCTGAGGATGTAGTCGGCCGCCGCAGGGCCGGTCATCCTGAGCCGGGAGTTCCGGACGTCCACGCCGCAGCGCAGCATCCCGGCGCGGAAGGCCTGGTCCGGCTTGGGGCTCAGGCCGTGCAGCGCCGCCCAGCTGACATAAAGGCCGTAAAGGCAATCGGGGCCAAGGGGGGAATCACCGGAGGGATCGGGCGTGGTTGCTTCATCAAGGAATTGCTGGAAATGCGAGGCCGACATGCTTGGCTCTTTCGCTCTTGCATAAGGCGCTGCCGTTGGGCTACAGCAGCTGCTCCCGCTGGGCCTTTGCAGAAGGGCCCGGGAGGACGGGTATGGCGCCCGTCACAGTACAAATTTACCTGCGGGTAGGTCTGAAGTACAGCGGAGGCGCGTCGGGCGGCACCCCTTCCCACCCATTGATAAGGGTGCTTATTATTATCTTCTTCCGACGGGGTGTGAAGGGCATGGACGTCCAGGTGGACCGTGCGGTCACGCTGGGGTGCTTCTGGAAGGAACTTGCAACGGTGCAGGGGATAGGGGACGACGACGATGGACACCTACGGCAATGACGGCACCGGCGGCGCGGGCGCAGGCAGGCGGACGTTCGGCATCGAAGAGGAGTTGCTCCTGGTGGACCCCGGAACCGGGGAAGCAGTCCCGATGGCAGGCGCCCTCCTTGACCTTTACGTCCGTCCGCTGGAGGCCGCGTCCGGGCCAGTCCTGACGGCCGAGTTCCAGCAGGAAATGATCGAGGTGGTCAGCCCGCCGCACGCCACCTTGGCAAAACTCGAGCAGGACATCGTGGCCGGTCGCGCCATTGCCCACCAGGCGGCCGAGGACGTGGGCGTCAGGGTGGCCGCGCTGGGAACCTCCCCGCTTCCTGCCGATCCCCATCCGGTGCAGCTGCGCAGGTTCCGGGCCATGATGGAGGAGTACGGGCTGACCGCCAGGGAACAGCTCACGTGCGGCTGCCACATCCACGTCTCGGTGGAGTCGCCGGAGGAGGCCGTGGCCGTGCTGGACCGGATGCGGAACTGGCTGCCGGTGCTCGTCGCGCTGAGCGCCAATTCCCCGTTCTGGCACGGCCAGGACAGCGGCTACGCCAGCTACCGCTCCCAGGTCTGGAACCGCTGGCCGTCCGCCGGACCGCTGGAACTCCTGGGCACCCCGGACTCCTACCACCAGCTGGTGCATGACATGGTGAGCACCGGCGTGGCCATGGACGAGGGCATGGTCTACTTCGATGCCCGGCTCTCCCGGCACTATCCCACGGTGGAGATCCGTGTGGCAGACGTATGCCTGCGGCCGGAAAACACGGTGCTGCTGGCGGGAATCGCCCGGGGACTGGTGGAAACCGCTGCCAGGGAATGGCGGGAGGGGATCGACCCCGTGTCCGTCCCGTCGGCGCTGCTCAGGCTGGCGGGCTGGAAGGCGAGCCGGTGGGGCCTGCGGGGTGAGCTGCTGGATCCCCAAACGCACCGCCCCGCGCCCGCGCTCGCCGTCGTGAATTCACTGCTGCACCACGTCCGGGGCGCGCTGGAGGACATGGGTGACCTGAAGCGGGTGGAGGAGCTGGTGGACAGGCTGCTGGCCGACGGCACCGGCGCCGTGCGGCAGATGGAGGTGCTGCACCGCACCGGGGACCTGGAGCGGGTGGTGGAGGACGCGGCGGACTGCACGCTCGCCACCCCATAGCGCCCCGGCCGTCTCCGCAGCCGGGTGCGCCGGAGCGCTCTTGACCCTCTTCAGGCCCGGGCGTATACCGAAAGAATCATCATGCCGGCGCCCGCTGGGCCTCGGATGGAGCCGGCTGCCCTTGGTCTCCGACGCAAAAAATGGAGTTGTGATGGGTAGCGATCGTTTCGACGTGCTCCGCGAACAGGTCCGCGGGCAGGTTATCGAAGAAGGCGACGCCGAGTACGAGGCCGCGCGCCTTGTGTACAACGGGATGATCGACCGTCGTCCCGCAGCGGTCCTCCGGGTGTCGCAGGTCGCGGACGTCCTGGCGGCCGTACGCTTCGCCCGGGGCCTGGGGATTGAAGTTGCCGTGCGCGGCGGCGGGCACAGCGCGCCAGGATTTGGAACGGTCGACGGCGGCCTGGTCCTTGACTTCTCGGCCCGCCGGGGAGTGCGCGTGGATCCTGCGGCAAGGCTGGCCAGGGTGGAGCCCGGCGCAACATGGGCAGACTACAACCACGCCACGCATGCATTCGGGCTGGCAAGCACAGGGGGCATCATCGGCTCAACCGGCGTCGCCGGCCTGACCCTCGGCGGCGGTATCGGGTACCTGTCCCGCAAGTACGGGTTGTCCTGCGACAACCTCGTTGCTGCCGATGTCGTCCTCGCTGACGGGACCTTTGTCACTGCCAGCGAAGCCGAAAACGTCGACCTGTTCTGGGCGCTCCGCGGGGGCAGCGGCAACTTCGGAGTGGTCACGTCGATGGAATTCCGCGTGCACCCCGTGGACATGGTCCATGTGGGGATCATGTTCTTCGATGCCGCGACCGGAGCCGAAGTTGGTGCGGCCTACCGCGAGTGGATTGCTGCCGAACCCGAAGAAATGGGGGCCTTCCTGGGATTCCACCAAGGTCCTCCGGTTCCGTTCCTTCCCGAGGAATGGCATGGGAAGCCCGTGGCCGTGATCGCGGGAATGTGGACCGGTGACCTTGACGCCGGCCCCGCGCACTGGCAGGCAATGCTTGACGCCGGGCAGGTGCTGGGCAGCTTCTTTGCCCCGATGCCGTACCCGGCACTGAACATCATGTTCGACGGCCTGAGCGGCATCCCGGGGCTGCAGGGCTACTGGAAGGCCGATTTCCTCCGCACCCTCAGCGATGATGCGCTCCGCACCGCCGTCGCATACGCTCCGGGCATTCCCAGCGTCCACTCCGCCAACCACTTCTATCCGATCGACGGCGCCGTGGGGCGCGTAGCTCCCGAGGCCACCGCCTTCGCCTACCGTAACGTGGACTTTGCGCCTGTTATCGCGGCGCAGTGGCCCGATCCGTCCGAGAACGACAGGAACATCGCGTGGGTCCGGGAGTACTGGACCGCGCTCCACGAATTCTCGGAGCCCGGTGGCTACCTTAACTTCCAGGACGCAGATGACCAGGCCAGGATCGAGGACACCCTCGGGTCGAACTACGCGCGGCTTGCAGACCTCAAGGCAAAGTACGACCCCGACAACTTCTTCCATGTCAACCAGAACATCAAGCCCGCCCCCGCCGGCACAGCGGCCGCTGCCGTTCCGGCAGAGCCTCCGGCCGTGCTCCTGGCTGAAGCAGTGCCGGAGGAAACGAGGCAACCTGACGTGGCGCCGCAATCCGACACTGCGCCGCGCACGGCAAATCCTGCAGAGGGGGCTGCCACCTGACCTGGACGCGTCCGGGCGGAGGGCCCGGTGTCAGTAGGTGGTGGCGTTGGGCAGGATGAGCGGCGGCAGCGGTGCCTGGGTGAAGTCGAAGGACTGTGCCAGGTCGCCCAGCTGCGGGTTGTTCTCGCGGACATCAGGGCGGGCGTCGGGCCTGCCGTCAGTGGCGGGGTCGATGCGCTCGCCGCCCAGGAAATCGTCCTCGATGAACTTGAAGTAGGCGTCCTGGCTGATGACCTGGTGGTCGATGAACCCCTTCTTCGCGTAGGGGCTGATCACCAGGCCCGGGACGCGCAGCCCGTAGCCGTTGTTGTCCACCACCGGCGGGTTTTCGTGGTCATAGAAGCCGCCCCAGTCGTCCCAGCTGAGGAAAATGGCGGTGCTGTCCCAGTCCGGCCCGCTCATCACGGCGTTGATGAGCCCGGCCACGTAGGCCTGCCCGGTGCTGATCTTCGCGGGCGCGTGTTCGCTGACTTTGTCCGTCGGCGCCACCCAGGTGACCGCCGGCAGGGTCCCGTTTTTGGCGGCGTCATAGAAACCGCTCAGCGGCTTGATGTTGCCCTGCTCGCCGTCCTCCTTGACCGTGTCGAAGTACAGCAGCGGATTCCACAGTCCGGGGGTCTTGGCGTCCTGCTTCACCGGATCGCAGGTGGCGGCGTCATTGCGGCAGTCCGGTTCGGTGCCGTTGAACACGTAGTAGGCCCACCGGATTTTGTGCTTGTGCAGCAGGAACGTCAGGTCGGTCCAGGCGTAGTCCGGCAGTTCCAGTTTCTTGGCGGCCTCGGTGAGCTTCTTCTTCAGGTCGTCGGACACGGGGGCGGCATCCACCGCCGCCTGGCAGATGGCGTACGAATCGGTGGGCTTGCAGCTGGTGCCGATGAGCTGGTCAATCTGGGCGGCGAGGCCCGGGTCGATGCCCGCAGCTTCCAGCGCCTCCCGGCAGGGGTCCAGGTCCATCCCGGCCTGGCACTTGCCGATCAGCGTGTCCTTGATGATCTGCGGCTCCGGTTCGGGGTCCGGGTCCTGCAGGGCGTTCACGCACGACGACGGGTCCCCGGCCTTGGTGCATTTGGCCGACCATTCCGAGACCAGGTACAGGTGCGCCGGCAGGCTCCAGGAGGCGGCGGAGGCGAACAGATGGTCCTGGAGGGTGAAGTTCTGCGCATAGGCCCAGTAGTTGGGCAGGTCCCGCCCGTCGTGGTAGCCCATCACATCGGTGGGCATGGTGGTGCTGTACTGGCATTTGGTGCTGGTGGCGCCGCAACCTGACAGCCCTTTCTCCGCCTGCGCCACAAACCCGTCCATGGCCCCGCCGTTGATGTCAGCGGTGGCATCGGCATGGCTGTGCGGGCCGCCGGCGTTGCTGTCCGCCGAGTTGTAGAAGGGCCTGACGCAGCCACCCTCGGCAGGGTCCGGAACGCACACCGTGGGCTTGCCGTCCTTCATGGGAATCCCGTCGACCCCGGGGTACGTCCCGAAGTAGCTGTCAAAGGATCTGTTTTCCTGGGTGATGATCACCACGTGCTTGATCTTGCCGATCCCGTTGGGGTTGGCGGCAGCTGCTGCGGGGCCGGCGGCGGCCGCCGTGGCAGGGTCGGCGGCAGCGGGCGCTGCTGTTGCGGGCGCGTTCGACGCCGGCGGGTCTGCGGCAGGTCGGCCGCCGCGTAACGCCAGGGAAAGGACGACGGCGAGGATCACCAAAGCCGCCGCCGCGGCACCTGCCAGCACGGCCCGGCGTCGTCCGTTTCCTGAAAGCGCCACCTTAGGATTCCTTCCGGTAGACGTCGTCCCCGAACGTCCTGACGCCGGGATCACCGGCCAGCCCCAGGCGCGGGAGGTGGAAGAGGTCCTCGATGGTGGCCAGCAGGCTGTAGTGGTTGTAGGGCCGGTCCGAGGAAGTGCCCGAAACCGCGAACGGGGAAAGAACCAGGGCACCCACCCTTCCTCCGGCCGTCCCCCCGGCCGGGACTCCAGGGTCGCCCTCGGAGGGGCCGGTTGTGTCGCCCTCGGCCTCGTCGAAGGTGATCACCAGCATGCCGTCCTGCTTGTACGCCGGTGACGACAGGATGGCCGGCACCTGCTTCTTGAGCCAGTCGTCCGCTGTCCCCAGGCCGCCGTCAGAGCCGTCGGCGCACGTGCCGTCATGCCCGTCATGGCACAGGTTGGGCGTGATGTAGGCCAGGTTGGGGGTGGTGTCCACGGATTTCAGGTCGTCCTTGAGCGCGGAGAAGTTGACCACGTTACGGGCGCAGTCCGGGGACGACGTGATGGAGCGGAAGTACATGAAGGGGTTGTGGTGCGTGGAGTACTGCTCCTCCGGCGTGGCCCTGATGTGGTTGTCCGCCTCACCCAGGACCGGGTGCTCGCACGGCTGCTGCATATCCTCCATGTAGCCCTTCCACGTCTTGCCCTGCGCCGCCAGCTGCCCGGCCACGGTTTGGGTGTCCTCCGGGTAAACGCAGCCATCGCCCTGCAGCGTTCCGTCCGGATCAGTGCCCGTGGCGTTGAACTCGGTGTACGTGTGGCAGTCCAGTTCCGTGCTGTCGTTGGGCCGCTGGCCGGAGACTTGGGCCAGGTAGTTGGGCAGCGAGTTGTGGGCGATCCCGTAGTAGTTCTTCAGCAGCACGCCCTTCTTCCGGAGGGTTCCGGAGAGGTACGGAGCGGGGGAATTGTCACCCCAAACACTGCTGTACCCCTTGTTCTCCAGGTTGATCACGAAGATGTGCTGCGGTGTTCCGGCCGGTTTTCCCGCGTCCCCCGGCTTCGCCGTGGAGCTTGTGCCTGCCGTGGGTTTTGCGCCTGCCGTGGGTGTTGCCGGCGCGCTCGATGACGGGATGGCATCGCCGGACGGTGTGGCAGTCTGCGGCGCCGGTGCGGGCGTCGGCGCCTGGCACGCCACCAGCGCGGTCAGGAGCAGCGCCAGCACGGGCGCCAGCGCGGGGGAAGGAAGCCGCATGGCAGCGGAGGGACGGACTGATCTTCGGTTCACGGGCGGCCTCCGCGGTCTGTTCTTCACCTGCGCCCCAGCGCTGCCGCCACTCTTGCACACCGTAACCGCGTTTTGCAGGGGCAATTGCTGTGAGTTGGCAGGGAATCGGGGTGACGGCAGGTGCGGGGCCGCCCTAGGTCTTTCTGCCCTACAAGGGGATGACCGGCAGGCGTTGACTTAAATCGCGGGAAGCTGAGGCCCGCGGGCTGGAAACGCACAACGCGTCCTGCCCACATCAGAAAGGAAAGTTCAGTGAAAAAGTGGTATCGGTGGCAGGACTATGTAGCGGTCGCCGCCGGACTCTTCACCGCGGTGGCGGTCCTGTTCACGCGGCAGCAAAACATGTCCACCACCCTGATGCTCGTCTTCGGCGGGCTCCTGGTGGTCAGCGGCATCATCAACCTGGCCATGCCGGGAACTCCGGCCATGGAATACGTGCAGGCCATCCTCGCCGCAGGACTGGTCCTCTCGCCATGGCTTGGGACATACACGGGCGCAACGGGCGCAGCCTGGACGTCATGGATCGCAGGGGCGGTGGCACTGGTGGTAACAGCAGTGGCCATTAAGCCCAGCACCGACCTCCGCCACACCTACCGCGTCTCGCATTAGCAGGAGGAATCCGCCATGACCGAAGTGCTGCGCTACGAAGTGGGATCCGGAACCGTGCTCGTTGAGGCTGCGGACAACAGCTACGGCGTGGATCATCCCGCGCGCAACGAACAGGGGATCCTGGACACGGGCAGGCGCCTGGAAGATGCACTTGCCAGCGTCCGCCCCGCTGCCCGCGCAGCACTGGAGGCCATGGCGGAACTCACCCCCGAACAGATCCAGATCGAGTTCGGCGTGAAGCTCGCGGGGGACGCAGGGGCGGTGATTGCCAAGAGCAGTTCCGATGCCCACTTCGTCCTCCGGATGACCTGGAACCCCGCGGTGGCAGCGCTGCCCGGGGAAGACATCACACACAACGGGTGACGGCGATGGCTTCGTTTCATGACAGGTCCGACGCCGGGCGGCGGCTGGGCAAGCGGTTGGCCGGCCTGCGCGGCCAGGATGTCGTGGTGCTGGGCCTGCCACGGGGCGGCGTCCCCGTGGCGTTCGAGGTAGCCAAAGCCCTCGAAGCGCCGCTGGACGTGATCGTGGTGCGGAAACTGGGGGTTCCGTTCCAGCCCGAGGTGGCCATGGGGGCGATCGGGGAGGGCAACGTCCGCGTCCTTGACCCGCGCACCATCTCGATGGCCCGGGTCTCCCAGGAAGACCTGCAGCAGGTGGAGCGGCAGGAACGCGCCTTGCTGGAAAGCAGGGTGGCCAGGTTCCGGCAGGGGCGCCGGCGGATCGACCTGACCGGGCGCACGGTGGTCATTGTCGACGACGGCATTGCCACCGGATCCACCGCCCGCGCGGCCTGCCAGGTGGCCCGCCATCTCGGCGCTGCCAGGGTCATCCTTGCCGTTCCCGTTGCCCCCGCCCGCGCCATTGTGGAGCTCAAGGAACCGGACGACGTCGTCTGCCTCCTTTCGCCCCAGGACTTCCAGGCCGTGGGCTACTACTACCGGGACTTCTCACCCACCGAGGACAGCGAGGTGGTGCAGCTGCTGGACGCCGCTGCCGCCCCGGCGCACCACAACGACGGGTACCGGGGAGACGGCAGCCTGGAGGACGACGTCGAAATTCCCGATGGAAAGGCGGTCCTGCGCGGCAGCCTCTACCTGCCGGCGCGGTGCGACGGCACGGTCCTCTTTGCCCACGGCAGCGGCAGCAGCAGGCACAGCCCCCGCAACCGCTTCGTCGCCTCGGTGCTGCACGGTGCCGGCCTGGGCACGCTGCTCCTTGACCTGCTCACGCCCGAGGAGGAGGTCAACCGGGCCAACGTGTTCGATATCGGCCTGCTGGCCCGCCGCCTTTCCTCCGCCACCCACTGGCTGGAGGCGCGGCACGATGGCTCCGCCGGGCGGATCGGCTACTTCGGGGCCAGCACCGGCGCGGCCGCTGCACTGTGGGCGGCGGCCGAACCCGGCGCCCAGGTTGCCGCCGTCGTCTCCCGCGGCGGCAGGCCGGACCTGGCCGGTCCCCGCCTCGCTGCCGTAAAAGCCCCCACCCTCCTGATTGTTGGTGGTGCCGACACCCAGGTGCTGGCCCTTAACCGGCAGGCCATGGCGCGCATGCAGGCGCCCACCCGGCTGGAGATCGTCCCGGGAGCCACGCACCTCTTCGAGGAACCCGGCACCCTTGCCATGGCGGCCACCCTTGCCGCGGACTGGTTCCGGCACTACCTCCTGCCCTCCCCGGTGGGGCGGCACGCGCCGGAGGCCAGGGAATGAACACTTCGGCCGGCAACACCGGCACCGGCCGCTGGGAGGAACGGGGGGCGGAACGTGCCGCGGAAGCCGCCCAGATCCGCAGCCTGGCCCACCCCCTGGCCACGGCCGACGACCTCGAACCGCTGGTCCGCCTCGCCGCACCGGCCCGCTTCGTGTGCCTGGGCGAGGCATCCCACGGCACCCAGGAGTACTACCATTGGCGGGCGCTGCTCAGCCGCCGCCTGATCGAGGAATACGGCTTCACCTGGATCGGCGTGGAGGGCGACTGGCCCGACTGCTGGCGCATCAACCGCTGGGTCCGGGGCGAGGCCGGGCAGGACATGGACGCCCGCCGGCTGCTGGCCGGCTTTGAGCGGTGGCCCACGTGGATGTGGGCCAACCACGAGGTGGCGGAATTCCTCACCTGGCTGCGCGCATGGAACCTGCGCCTTCCGGAGCACCAGCGGACGGGCTTCTACGGCCTGGACGTCTACTCACTGTGGGACTCGCTGCGGGAAATCTTCGCCTGGCTGGAGGCCAACGCCAGTGAGGCCCTCCCGGCGGCACTGCATGCCTGGCACTGCTTCATCCCGTTCCGCGAGGATCCGCAGCGGTATGCGCTGAGCAGCCGCCTGGTCCCGCAGTCCTGCGAAGCGGACGTGGTGGCCCTGCTCGCGGCCGTCCGGCGGCAGGCGCTGGGCCGGATGCAGGACGATCCGGCGGCTTTTGATGCCGTGCAGAACGCCATTGTGGCCACCAACGCCGAACGCTACTACCGGACCATGGTCCGCGGCGACCAGCAGTCCTGGAACATCCGTGACCACCACATGAGCGACACCATCGACCGCATCTCCCGCCACCACGGGCCCGGCTCCAAGGGGCTGGTGTGGGCCCACAACACGCATGTGGGCGATGCCCGTGCCACGGACATGGCCCACGACGGGATGGTCAACATCGGGCAGTTGGTCCGCCAGCGCCATCCCGGCGAAGTGGTGCTGGCCGGGTTCGCGTCCTTCGCCGGGTCCGTCACGGCGGCCGAATCATGGGGCTCCCCGGAATGGGTCATGAAGGTTCCGGCGGCGGTGCACGGCAGCCATGAGGACCTCCTCAACGAGGCGCTGGGGGACCCCTCCGTGCTGGTGTTCGGGGCGGACCGGACGGGCCCGTGGCTCAAGTCCTGGCGCGGACACCGGGCCATCGGGGTGGTGTACAACCCGCACCGGGAGAGGGGCAACTACGTGCCCACCCGGATGGGGGACCGCTACGACGCCCTGTTCTGGCATCCGCGGACCGAGGCGCTGCGGCCGCTGCACCATGAATACCAGCCCGGCGAACCCGAGTTTGAGACCGAGCCCACGGGGTTCTAGCCCCCAATCAAAGGAACATGATGGACCAGAGGAGCACCATGACCGCCGGAGTTGGGGGTTCCACGCGCTGGCCTGCCATCACCAAGGACGTGGGCGCCTTCCCGGTCCAGCCCAACCTGCTGGATTACGATGCCGCCCGGCGGGACTTCAGCTGGGACCAGGCACGGCAGGCGCTGGCCGGGCTGCCCGGAGGCCGGGGCCTGAACATCGCCTACGAGGCCGTGGACCGGCACGTGGCGGAAGGGCGCGGCGGCAAGGAGGCGCTGAGGTTCGTGATGGCCGACGGCGGCACCCGCTCCCTGACCTACGGCGGCCTTGCGGACGGGTCCGGCAGGTTCGCGGCCGTGCTGCAGAGCCTGGGGGTGGGGCGCGGCGAACGGGTCTTTTCGCTCCTGGGCCGCAGCCCCGCGCTGTACACCGCCGTGCTGGGCACCTTCAAGAACGGCAGCGTCTTCTGCCCGCTCTTCTCAGCCTTCGGTCCCGAGCCGGTGCGGCAGCGGCTGCACCTCGGAGCCGGCCGGGTACTGCTGACCACCAGGGCGCTGTACCGCAGGAAGGTGGCGCCGGTCCGGGACTCCCTGCCCGGCCTCCGCCACGTCCTGCTGGTGGACGCCGACGGCAGTCCCGAACCGGAAACCCTGGACCTGGCCGCACTCCTGGCCCAGGTTGACCCCATCGGGGAGATCGCTGACACCCAGCCCGAGGACATGGCCCTGCTGCACTTCACCAGCGGCACCACCGGCACGCCCAAGGGCGCCATCCATGTCCACGACGCCGTCGCCGCGCATTACGCCACCGGCCGCTTCGCGCTGGACCTGCACCCGGACGACATCTACTGGTGCACCGCCGATCCGGGCTGGGTGACCGGCACGTCCTATGGCATCATCGCCCCGCTGGTGCACGGGGTCACCGCCATCGTGGACGAGGAGGAACTGGACGCCGACCGCTGGTACCGGATCCTCGCGGAGCAGCACGTCACCGTCTGGTACACCGCGCCCACGGCGCTGCGGATGCTCATGAAGGCCGGCGCCGGGCGCGCTGCGGGCCATGACCTGTCCGCGCTGCGCTTCATCGCCAGCGTGGGGGAGCCGCTGAACCCGGAGGCCGTGGTGTGGGGCCAGGACGTCCTGGGCCTGCCCGTGCACGACAACTGGTGGCAGACCGAAACCGGCGGGATCATGATCGCCAACTATCCGGCCATGGACATCCGGCCCGGCTCCATGGGCCGGCCGCTGCCCGGCATCGACGCGGCCCTGGTGGCCCGCGACGCCGACGGCAAACCCATCGTCAAAGACGGCCAGGCAGTCCTGGTCACCGGGCCGGACACCATGGGCGAGCTGGCGCTGCGCCCCGGGTGGCCGTCCATGTTCCGCGGCTACCTCAATGAGGAGGAGCGCTACCGGCGGTGTTTCGCCGGCGGCTGGTACCTCACGGGCGACCTGGCAAAGCGCGACGGCGACGGCTACTTCTGGTTCGTGGGCCGCGGCGACGACGTGATCAAGTCATCCGGCCACCTGATCGGCCCCTTTGAGGTGGAAAGCTGTCTCATGGAGCACCCGGCCGTGGCCGAGGCCGGCGTGATCGGCGTCCCGGACCCTGTGGCCGGCGAGGTGGTCAAGGCCTTCGTGGAACTCAAACCCGGCAACGAGCCCACGGAGGAGCTCCAGCTGGACATCATCGGCTTCGCGCGGAAACGGCTGGGCGCCGCCGTTGCCCCCAGGCTGCTGGACTTCACCACCACCCTGCCCAAGACGCGCAGCGGCAAGATCCTGCGCCGGCTCCTGAAGTCCCGCGAGCTGGGGCTGCCGGAAGGCGATACCTCAACGCTTGAGTCCCCGGCAGGGCCTGCCGTGCCGCTGAAGGACCAGCCATGACCACGCTGAGGAGCCAGGGCATCCCGGACGCGGAGCACGCCGTGCACCTGCTGCGGCAAATGCTGCGGGTGCGCAGGCTCGAGGAGAAATGCATCGAGCTCTACAGTGCCGCCAAGATCCGCGGCTTCCTGCACGTCTACATCGGCGAGGAGGCCGTGGCGGCAGGGGTGATGGAAGCCCTGGAGCCGGAGGACGCCGTGGTGGCCACCTACCGCGAACACGGGCACGCCTTGCTGCGCGGCGTCTCCGCCGGGGCCATCCTCGCCGAAATGTACGGCCACGCGGAGGGCTGCTGCCGGGGCCGGGGCGGCTCCATGCACCTCTTTGACGCCGCCACCCGCTTCTACGGCGGAAACGCCATCGTGGCCGGCGGGCTGCCACTCGCCGTCGGGCTGGCCCTCGCGGACCGGATGGCCGGGCGCCAACGGGTGACCGTCTGCTTCTTCGGCGAAGGCGCTGTGGCCGAAGGCGAATTCCACGAAAGCATGAACCTGGCCGCGCTGTGGCAGCTGCCGGTGCTGTTCTGCTGCGAAAACAACCTCTACGCCATGGGCACCGCGCTGGGCCGCTCCGAATCCCAGACGGACATCGCGCTCAAGGCGGCCGGCTACGAGATCTCGGCGTGGGCGGTGGACGGCATGGACGTGCTCGCCGTTGAGGAGGCCGCCCGGCGCGCCGTGGACGCCGTGCGGTCCGGCGGCGGCCCGCACTTCCTGGAGCTCCGCACGTACCGGTTCCGCGCCCACTCCATGTTCGATCCCGAGCTGTACCGGGAGAAATCCGAGGTGACCCGGTGGATGGAACGGGACCCCATCAGCCTGTTGCGGGCCGCCATGCAGGCGGCGGGCCAGCTGCCGGAGAAGGACTGGGCCGCGCTGCAGGCGGACGTGGACGCTGAGATCAGCACCGCCGTCGGGTTTGCCGAAAACGGGACGCCGGAGCCGGTGTCCGAGCTCAGCCGGTTCGTCTACAGCGACCGGCCGGACGACGGCAGCGCCGGCGGCGGGGGTCCGGAGGAACGGGGCACGACAGCAGGGAAAGGCGGGGCTGCAGGATGAAAACCACGTACCGGGAAGCCATGCGCGCGGCCCTCCGCGATGCCATGAAGCGCGACGAGCGGGTGTTCCTCATGGGTGAGGACGTGGGCCGGTACGGCGGCAGCTTCGCCGTGAGCCTGGGCCTGCTGGAGGAATTCGGGCCTGACCGGATCCGCGACACGCCCCTCTCCGAGTCCGGGTTCGTGGGCGCGGGGATCGGCGCGGCGCTGGGCGGGATGCGGCCCGTCGTCGAAATCATGACCGTCAACTTCAGCCTGCTGGCGCTGGACCAGATCATCAACAACGCCGCCACGCTCCTGCACATGTCAGGTGGCCAGTTCAACGTGCCCATCGTCATCCGGATGACCACCGGCGCCGGCCGCCAGCTGGGGGCGCAGCACTCGCACAGCCTGGAAGGCTGGTACGCGCACATCCCGGGGCTGCGCATCCTGGCCCCGGCCACGCTGGCGGACGCCCGCGGGATGCTGTGGACCGCGCTGCAGGACCCGGACCCGGTGCTGATCTTCGAGCACGGCTCGCTGTACAACGTCGCGGGGGAGCTCGACGACGATGCCGGCGCCGTGGACATCGACAAGGCAACGCTCCTGCGCGAAGGGGACGCCATTACGCTCATCACCTACGGCGGCACCCTGCCCCTGGTGCTGGAGGCCGCGGAGCAGCTGGACGGGGAGGGCATCGACGCCGACGTCATCGACCTGCGCACCCTGCGGCCGCTGGACGCCCGCACCATCATGGACAGCGTGGCCAGGACGCACCGGGCCGTGGTGGTGGACGAGGGCTGGCGCAGCGGCAGCATCTCTGCCGAGATCGCGGCCCGGATCTGTGAACAGGCCTTCTTCGACCTGGACGCCCCCGTGGAGCGGGTGTGCAGCCTGGAGGTCCCCGTCCCCTACGCCAAGCACCTGGAGCAGGCGGCGCTGCCGTCGGTGGAGCGGGTCATGGCCGCCGCACGAAGGGCCGTGGGCGCCGGTGGATGAGTTCCGGATGCCGTCCCTGGGCGCGGACATGGAGCACGGCAAGGTGGTGGAGTGGCTGGTCAAACCCGGGGACTACGTCCACAAGGGCGACCTCGTGGCGGCCGTGGACACGGACAAGACCGTGATGGACATCGAGTCGTTCCAGGAAGGCGTGGTGGCCGAGTTCCTGGTGGACATTGGCGACACCGTGGACGTGGGCACCCCCATCGCCAGGATCACCGCCACCCCGGCCGAAATCCCGCCGCCGGCGAAAATCCCGCCACCGGAGCCGGAGCCGGGCACCAAGGCCCCGCCACCGGTGCGGCACCTGGCGCACACCCTGGGGGTCGACGTCGGACGCATCAGCGGGAGCGGTCCCGGCGGCGAAGTGACCCGGGCCGACGTCGAACGGGCCGCCGCTGCGTCCGGCACCTCCGCCAGGGCTGCTCCGGCCGCGGAGAGGGACGTGCCGGTGGAAAGCGCAGCCCACCGGGTGCGGTCCTCGCCGCTGGCCCGCCGGCTGGCCGCGGAGCTGGGCGTCGACCTGCAGGCCATCGCGGGCACCGGTCCCGGCGGTGCCGTGACGGAGGAAGACGTGCTCGCCGCAGTGCCTCCCCGGGAACGGGCGCCCAAGGAAGAAGCGCCCAGCGAGCGGGCACCCGGCGAACGTGCGGCGGAGGAACCGGCGGAAGCACCGCCGTCGGAAGCTCCAGTTGCCGAACCGCCGCACAAAGCCGCGGAGGAAGCGCCACGGCGCGGCAGGAAGGACACCGGCAGCAAGGCGGAAACCCTGCGGCAGGCAATCGGCTCGCTGATGTCCCGGTCCAAGAAGGAGATCCCGCACTACTACCTGTCCACCACCCTGGACCTGGCGGCGGCGATGGCGTGGATGCAGGGCGCCAACCAGCAGCGGCCGGTCTCGTCCCGGCTGGTGCCATCCGCCCTGCTGCTGAAGGCCACCGCGCTCGCGGCCAAGGAGGTACCGGACATGAACGGGTTCTTCACCAAGGGCGCCTTCCAGCCCAGCGCCGCGGTGCATCTGGGCGTGGCGGTGGCATTGCGGCACGGCGGCCTGGTGGCCCCGGCCCTGCACGACGCCGACACCCTGACGCTCGATGAGCTCATGGACCAGCTGCGCGACCTGGTGGGCCGGGCCAGGGCGGGCCGGCTGCAGCGCGCGGAGATGGCCGACCCCACCCTCACCGTGACCAATCTGGGCGATCTCGGCGTCGAAAGCGTGTACGGGGTGATCTACCCGCCACAGGTGGCCATGGTGGGCTTCGGCAAGGTTTTGGAGCAGCCCTGGGCGCACAACGGGATGCTTGGCATCCGGCACGCGGCCATCGCCACGCTGTCCGCGGACCACCGGGTGAGCGACGGGCTGCGCGGCGGGCGTTTCCTGGCCCGCATCGACGAACTGCTGCAAAAGCCCGGCGAACTGTGAAACCCGGGTCCGCAGAAAATACGAGCGAGGAGGAGCCGTGAACGAACAGGACGCGCGCCAGGCAGTGGAGGCAGCGCTGGGCAAAGTAGCGCCCGACGTCGAGCCTGGCGACCTAAACGGCGGCGCCCGCCTGCGCCAGGACCTGGAACTGGACTCGCTGGACTTCCTCCGCCTGGTGGAGGTCATCGCGGAATCCACGGGGGTGGACATCCCTGAGGCGGACTACCCGGCCGTGGCCACCGTGGACGGGCTGGTCACGTACGTGGCCGGGCACGGATGACACCGCGGCGGAAGCGGCGCTGGCTCCGCCGGCTGGGGATCGCGGCGCTGGTTGTCCTGGGGCTGGTCCTGGCCTCGGCGGTGGCCAACGCGGCCCTGGAGGCGCAGGAGAAGGCCACCACCCCGGCTTACGGAGAGCGGGTCGCGGTGACAGGGGGCTCGCTGAACGTGGTCCGGAACGGTAACGCGAACCAGGGTCCGCCGATCATCCTGCTCAGCGGACTGGGAACCGCCGCACCCGGCCTGGACTTCGCCCCGCTGATCCGCGAACTCAGCGACTTCGACGTGATCGTGGTGGAGGGGTTCGGCTATGGCTACAGCGACATGGAGGCCAGCGCCCGCACCAACGAGCACATCAGCAACGAACTCCACGAGGTCCTGTCAAAGCTCCAGGTCCGGCAGCCCTACATCCTGGCCGGCCACTCCATCGCCGGGTTCTACCTGCTGGACTACGCCAACCGGTACCGCCCGGAAGTTTCAGCGGTGGTGGGCATCGACGCAACCATTCCCAAACCGGGGGACCACCCGGTGGAGGAACCGCAGGCCGGCATCAACCTGGTGAGGCTGGTGGCCGCCACCGGGCTGATCCGGGACGTGGCCGCAGTGGCTCCGGGCGTCTTCGATCCGGACGGCAACGCCTATTCGGACGAAGACCTGAAGCGGATGCGCACCATGATGCTCTGGAATGTGGGCAATGCCGCGGTGGCCGATGAAACAGCCCGCATCGCCAACAACGCGGCAGCCCTCCGCGGAGTGGCCTATCCCGCGGACCTGCCCGTCCTGGCGTTCATCGCGGACGAAAAGGACGGCCGGGCAGCCACGAAAGCCGCCGCCGCGGAGGACCTTCTCAAGAACGTCACGAGGCACCGGGTCCTGCCGCTTGAGGGCGGCCACTACCTGCACTGGACGCAGTCCGCACGGATGGCGGCGGAGATCCGGCAGTTCGTGGCCCCGGCCGGCTGACGTGCGTTATCCCGCCGCGTGGTCGTTGCCGCGCATCCGGACCGCTACTACGGCACCGGAAGCCGCGGTGAGGACCGCGACGGCGGCAACGGCGGCGGGGATGCCGTACAGGTCGGCCAGGACACCGGAGAGGAGGGCACCCACGGCGAATCCGCCGTCGCGCCACAACCGGTACACGCCAACGGAGCGTGCCCGCCAGGCCGGGTGAGCGACGTCGCCGATGGCGGCCAGCAGGGTGGGGTAAACCAGGGCGGTGCCGAGGCCCAGCACGACGGCGGCGAGCCAGGGCCCGAAGCTGTGGGCGGTGGCGGTGACGCCCAGCGCCACGGCCTGGACCAGCATGCCGGCCGTGATGAACCATTTGCGGCCCCAGCGGTCGGAGGCGGCACCGGTGACCAGCTGGGCAGCACCCCAGGCCGCGGGGTAGGCGGCGGCCAGGATGCCGATCTGGCCAAGGCTCAGCCCGGCGCCGGCGAACAGGACGGGAAAGAGGCCCCAGGCAAGGCCGTCGTTGAGGTTGTTGACCAGGCCCGCCTGGCTGGCTGCCGAGAGGGAGTGGTCCTTGAAACTGGTGAGGGTGAATACCTGGCCGGTGGTGAGGCCGGCATGTGCACTGCTGGAGGCGGCGGCGTGCTGGGTGGCCTCCGTTTTGGCGTGCTGGTGGGTTTCCCGGACGGCGAGGACCGTCAGTCCCAGGCCGAGGGCGATGTAGGCGGCTCCGAGCAGGAAAGGGGCGGGCCGGAGTCCGAAGGACGTTGCCAGGTAGCCGGTGGCCAGCGCGGTAACGGCCACGCCCAGATAGCCCGCGGCCTCGTTGAAGCCCATGGCCAGCCCCCGCTGCCTGGAGCCCACCAGGTCCATTTTCATGATGACGGCGGTGGACCAGGTGAGGCCCTGGCTGACGCCCAGCAGCACGTTGGCAGCGACGATCCAACCCCAGGACGGGCCGAAGATGAGCATGAGCGGGACCGGAACCGCGGCCAGCCATCCTGCAACGAGGACCGGTTTCCGGCCATACCGGTCTGAGAGTGTGCCGGCGAAGTAATTCATCACGGCCTTGGACAGGCCAAAGGCCAGGATGTACGTCAGCGCGCCGGTGTACAGGTCCAGGTGGAATTCCCGGGTGGCCAGCAGGGGCAGGACGGTGCGTTCCTGGCCCAGGGTGCCGCCCACGAGTGCATTGACGGCAACCAGCAGCATGAACTGCGCCAGGTTCTGCCGCAGGCCCAGCATGGGACCGGCTGGACCGGCGGCATGGGGAAGTGTTCTGCCCGGCATTGGTGGCTCCGTTCCTGACCGTGGATAGGGGGACATAAAGATGGCCCGGGCGTGTGGGGGCACGCCCGGGCCGGTAGCCCGGGCAGGAGGGGGGTCCTGCCCGGGCGGTCTTGGGGTGGCAGGTCCGGTTAGACCGCGGGGACGCTGTTCCGCCAGGCGTTCCACGCGGCGTAGCTGCCGTCGAGTTCGACGACGTCGTACCCGGCACGGCGCAGGGCGCTGGCGGCTACGGAGTTCCGAACGCCGGACTGGCAGTAGGACACGATGGTTCCACCGATGGGCAGCTCGTCCAGGTGCCACATGACGCGGCCACCGCTGAGCTGGTACGAACCCGGGACGTGCCCGGCCTTGTGCTCGGTCTTGTTGCGGACGTCCAGGACCATGGCGGCGTCGAACCCGTCGAGTTCCTCAGGCTGGATCAGCTTGGGGGTGAAGGTGGGCAGCCCCTCGATGCCGGTCAGGTAGCCGGCCACGTTGTCGATGCCCACGCGGACCAGGTGGTCCCACATGTCCTGGGCCTGCTCCTGGTCCTTGGCCAGGAGCACCAGCGGATTCTTGTCCGTTTCCGGGTTGACCACCCAGGCGCCGTAGCTGGCCACGGACTTGCCGGCCGGAACGTTCAGGGACCGGACCACGGTGCCCTGGTGGACTTCGCCGTTGGAGCGGGTGTCGATGAACGTCAGGGTGTCCTCCGCCAGGCCCTGGGCCACGACGGCGGTGTCCAGCTCCTGCAGCGGGGCACGCTCGCCCATGACGGCCGGGCCTTCACGGTTCTCGCGCTTCATGCGGCCGAAGTAGGCGTGGGCGTCGGGCTGGCCATCGAGGAGTTCGTCGATGAAGCCCTGCTCGTCGTTGGCGGCCAGGTAAGGGCCCCACCAGGCGTAGAGGCGTTCGTAGCCCACCGTGGAGGACGGGATGGCACCCAGGGCCTTGCCGCAGGCGCTGCCGGCGCCGTGGGCTGGGTGGACCTGGACGTAGTCGGGCAGGGTGAGGAACTTGTCGCGGAGGCTGGCGAAGAGCTGCTTGGCGCCCTCGAAACGGGTGTCCACGCCGCCGGCTGCCTCGTCCAGCAGGTCCGGCCGGCCCAGGTCGCCGGAGAACACGAAGTCACCGGAGAGCAGGTAGCCGGGCTTGTCGCTGAACGCGCCGTCGGTGACCAGGAAGGACAGGTGCTCCGGGGTGTGCCCGGGAGTGTGGACTGCCTTGATGTTGATGTTGCCCAGGGTGATGGTGTCGCCGTCGTAGAGCCGCTCGCCCTCGAACTGGTACTGCCAGTCCGGTCCGCCCTCGCCGGAAACGTAGATCTTGGCGCCGGTGGCGGCGGCAAGATCGCGGGTGCCGGAGAGGTAGTCGGCATGGATGTGGGTCTCGGTGACGGCCACGATCTTCATGCCGTTCCTGGCGGCGAGCTCCTGGTACACGGCGATGTCGCGGCGGCCGTCCACCACGATCGCTTCGCCCTTGGCCTGGCAGCCGATGACGTAGCTGGCTTGTGCGAGGTCTTCGTCGTAAATGCGCTCGATAAGCATCTGGTGCTCTCCTTCATTGAAAGGGGATTGGGAAGTTTTTCTGAGTCCAGTATAGATACCCCCGGGGGTATCCCGCAAGTGCACTGCGGCCTATGCGTTTCTCTGCGGAATAGCCTTTGCAGCAGGTGGAGGAGGCCTGTTGCTGCGCGGTTTGTGGCTGGTGTGGGGTCAGGCGTGCTGGTGTCCGGCCTCGGCGCGGAGCTTGTCCATGTCCAGGTTCTTCACGGCCTGGATGACTTCCTCCAGTCCCGTGGCGTTGAGGGCGCCAGGCTGGGAGAAGACCAGGGTCTTGTCCTTGAACGCCATCAGGGTGGGGATGGAGGTGATGTTTGCGGCCGCGGCGAGTGCCTGTTCGGCTTCGGTGTCCACCTTGGCGAACGTGATGTCCGGGTGGCGTTCGGCGGCGGCGCCGTAGGTGGGGGCGAACATGCGGCAGGGACCGCACCAGGCTGCCCAGAAGTCAACGAAGACGATGCCGTTGTCCTCCAGGGTCTGGGCGAAGGATTGCTGGGTGATGTCGATGGTTGCCATGATCTGTCGTGTCCTTTCGGGCGAAGTTTGTGGTTGTTCCGTGCCGCGGGGGCAGGACCTAGGTGGTGGGGAGTCCGGCGCGGGTCCAGGCGGTCATGCCGCCGGCCATGGTGTCCGCTTTGTAGCCAACGCCGTTGAGGGCATCGGCGACGGCGGCGCTGCGGTTGCCGCTGCGGCATACGGCGATGACGGGCACGGCCGGGTCAAGCTCGCCCAGGCGGGCCTGCAGCTGGCCCATGGGGATGTGCAGGGCGCCGGGGATCATGCCCTCGGCGACTTCGAAGTCCTCGCGGACGTCGAGGATCCGGGCGGTGGAGCGGCGCTGTTCGGCTTCGGTGATGGTGATTTCAGCCATGGTGGTTCTCCTTCGAAGTGGTTTGTGGCTGGAGCTGGTGGTGGTGTTGCTAGCGGACGGGTTCGCCGGCCTGGCGCCAGGCGGCCATGCCGCCCCGCACCGAATAGGCGTCGTACCCCTTGGCGGCGAGGAGCCGGGCTGCGGAGGCGGAGCGGACGCCGGAGGCGCAGACGGAGATCACCGGACGGGTCTTCTGGATGCCTGCAGTGCTGGCCTGCAGCCGGTCCAGGGGAACGTGCTTGGCCTGCGCCGCCCGGCCGGTCCGCCATTCCTGGGCCGACCTGACGTCGATGAGTATGGCCCCGGAACCCAGGAGTTCCTTTGCCTGGGCCACGGAAATCGTTTTGTAGGGCTTGCTGAAAGCCTTCTTGAGGGAATCGATCAGTCCCATGGTGTTCTCCTCTATGGATGGGTCAGGCGGTGACCGTGCCGGCGGTGACCCACGCCGCGACGGCGAAGATGAGTACCGCGAACGAGATGCGGATGTGTTTGTCGTGCAGGCGCCGGGCAAACCGGGCGGCAACCACCGATCCCACGATCGCCGGGATGGCGAACGCCAGGGTGGTGGCCCAGTCGATGGTGTAGCCGGCGGCGTGGGCGCTGGACCCGGCAGCCGAGTTGACCACGATGATGGCCAGGGACGTCCCCACGGCCTGCTTCATGCGCAGGCCCAGGAAGACGGTCAGCGCGGGGGTGATGAGGAAGCCGCCGCCCACGCCCAGCAGGCCAGTGAGGAACCCGACCAGCAGGCCCACTCCCACGGCCTTGGGGGCGCAGGACCGGAATGCCCGGTTCGGCCCGGTGCTGCAGGACCCCTCGCTTTCACGGGGCTTGCTGAGCATCCGGATGCCCGCGGCCACCATAATCACGGCGAAGGCCAGCATCAGGATGTTCGGGTCCAACAGTTTGCCCACGGCCGCACCGGCCCAGGCTGCCGGGATGCCGGCACCCCCCACCAGGGCGATCACGGGCCAGTTCAGGCCTTCCCGCAACCTGGGGAGCAGCGCTGCCAGCGATGAGATTCCCACCACCAGCAGTGAGGTGGGAATGGCCTGGGCGGGGTTCATGCCCACGCCGTACACCAGGGCGGGAACAGCGATGATGGACCCGCCGCCGCCCACTACGCCCAGTACGACGCCGACGACGAGCCCCAGACCCAGGGCCGGGATCATGCTGCCGCGCCCTCTTCAGCCTGCTGCACGGGAAGCTGCAGGATGGCGCTTTCGCGGGTGGGCTCCTTGGCGGCCTTGTTCCACGGCATGGCAGACAGGGCCTTGCCCATGGCGCAGGTGTTGGTCGCGGCCGAGAACGTCAGCCCGGTGCCGATGGCGCCGGCCAGCATGCGGACCTTGGGGGAGACGAACTTGCCCCCGGCCAGGCCCAGCATCACCAGGGAGCCTGCGGCCAGGCGGACCTGGCGTTCCAGGTCCCAGCGGTCCTTGCCCTTGACCACGTCGCCGCCGGCGGCGGCGAAGCCGGGAACCCCGCCGGTGAGCACGTAGGCGGTATCAAGTCCAACAGTGGCCATGCGCTGGCGGGCTTGTTCGGCGCGGACGCCGGACTGGCAGACCAGGACAACGCGGGAGCCCAGGCGGGCGGCGAGCTCGTCGGTGTGCTCGGAGAGCAGCGGAAGCGGCACGTTGTAGGAGCCGCGGATGTGCATGGTTTCGAATTCAGCGGCAGAGCGCACGTCGATCACCACGAGATCCTGGTGTTCCTTGATCCAGGACTGGAGGGCCTCAGGGGCGAGTGCGCTAACGGCTGTTGCTTTGGAAGGGGATGCCATGGGTGGCCTCTCGGAAGGGGTCGGGTGGATACCCCACCGAGTATTACAGATACCCCAGGGGGTAGTCAAAACACCCGTGGGGGTATATAGTTGAGGGCAAGCCCACCATCGATGGAGACCCCTTTATGGAACTGAACCCAACCGAACTCACGCCCGTGATCAACCGCCTTAAGCGCGCGCAGGGCCAGCTCGCCGCTGTGACCCGGATGCTTGAGGAGGGCCGGGACTGCAAGGACGTCGTCACCCAACTGGCGGCCGTGTCCAAGGCCCTTGACCGTGCCGGCTTCGCCATCATCGCCACCGGGCTTGAGCAGTGCATCGTTCAGAAGGACGAAACCATGGACCGGAAGGACCTGGAGAAGCTCTTCCTCTCCCTCGCCTGACCGGCGGGCCGCAGCGCGCCCTGAGCCTCAGCACCCCCTACACCCGCACCGCCCGGTAACTTCAAGGAGCATCATGACCTACACCCTGGCCACCACTGTTTCCCTTCCCTGGGCGGAGGCGCTGGAGCGCACCCGCGAAGCCCTCGCCGCGCAGGGATTCGGGATCCTGACCGAAATCAACGTCCGGTCCACCTTCGAAGCCAAGCTTGGCGCCGAGGCCGCGGACGCCGTCGGGGATTACGTCATCCTGGGTGCCTGCAACCCCGCCCTTGCCAGCCGCGCCCTGGCTGCCGAACCCGAAATGGGTGCCTTGTTGCCCTGCAACGTGGTGGTGCGCCGGAACAGCGCCGCGGACTCCACCACGGTGGAAGCCATCGATCCGCAGACCATGGTTCAGCTCAGCAGCGCCCCTTCCGTCAAGGAAGTGGCGGACGACGCCGGCACGCGCCTGCGTAAGGCCCTCGCCAGCCTGGGCCAAACGGAAGGGTAGTCCCCGCAGTTCCCGTGTGGTCTACTGCTGACTAGCCTGGCCGTGCCTGCAGCCGCCGGCGGGGCCTGACCGGCCGGCTGGAATGAGAAGGGGAGACCATGGCAGAACCACTGCTCATCGTCTTTGACGTCAACGAAACGCTCTCGGACATGGCGCCGCTCGGCGAAGTGTTTGCGCAGATCGGCGCGCCCCGCGGGCTGGCAAAACTTTGGTTCGCCACGCTCCTGCGGGACGGCTTCGCCCTTACCGCCAGCGGTGACAACGAGGCCTTCGCCGCCATCGGCAAGGATGCCCTCCGCGCCCTGCTGGAAGCCGAAGGGGTCTCCGGGAACCTGGATACCGCCGTCGAACGCGTCATGGCAGCCATGCAGAACCTTTCCCTTCACGCGGATGTCCCTGGCGGGGTCCGCACCTTGGCAGCTGCCGGGCACCGGCTGGCCACCCTGACCAACGGCGCGGCCGCCAATACGGACAGGCTGCTGGCAGCCGGCGGCATCCGGGACAAATTCGAGCTGCTCCTCTCGGTGGAGGATGCCCCTGCCTGGAAGCCGGCCAAGGCCGCGTACCTGTATGCGGGCGCCTCGGCCGGAGCGGATCCGTCCGGCATGCTGCTGGTTGCCGTGCACCCCTGGGACATCCACGGGGCAGCCAGGGCCGGCCTGCGGACCGCCTGGATCAACAGGACCGGCGCCCGCTACCCCTCGTATTTCCGGGCCCCTGACATCGTCGTCGCGGCACTGACTGAGCTGCCCCCGGCCCTCGCCTCCTAGGCTGGTGCCCGGGCCGCAGCCGTGGTGGCGGATGCTGCGGGAATACCTGTAGTCTCTGTTCACGGTGATGGATCCCGCCGGAAGGCCTGCGCAGGTGCGCGGTCTTCGAACCGCCACATGGCTGATGGTTCCTGCCTTTGACACGAAGGCAGGTGACCCGTGCCCGCACCCGGTTCAGTCTTCCTGCCCCGCCGAACAGGAGAGCACATGACTGAGCCCGAGAGACCAGCCCCCTCCACCGGCGGCGTTCCCTATGCGCCGCGGAAAATCAGCGGGCCGGTACTCATGGGAGTGGTGCCGGGCCAGCCCTTGGCCGTCGCCCACCGTGCCGCCGAGCTGGCATACAGCCTGGGCGTGAAGCTGGTCTGCGCCTACGTGGACGTCACCACCTACCTGGCTGAAGAGCCCGACGGCAGGATGGAAGCCCGCCCCATCGACCCCGACGGGGTTGACGACGACATTGAAGGCATCAGCGCCTCCATCGCCGGCCATCTCCGCGAAGCCCTGGACGGGACCGGGATCGACTGGTCCTTCGTGACGCTGGCCGGGGACCCTGCCAGGGCGCTGGGACGGCTGGCGGAAACCACTGACGCGTCGGTCATTGTGGTGGGCACCCGGGAACGCGGACTCGGGGCGCGGCTGGAGGAACTGCTCGTGGGATCCGTGGCAGTCCATCTCACCCACCGCCAGCACCGGCCCGTCCTGGTGGTCCCGCTGGCCCCGCACCCCAGGCACCAGCCGAAAGCGGACCACTGATGGAGCAGCCCGTCCCCAGGACCACGGCGGCCGGCGACACAGACCAAGGGACGCTGGGCGAGGCACGCCTCCACCGGCCGGTCCACCTGCACCCGGGATTCGTCCTGGTGGTCATCGTGGGCGGCACCTTCGGCGCCCTGGCCCGTTATGGGCTGGGCAGCGTCCTGCCCGCGCCGGGCGGCTGGCCGGTCCCCACCCTGGTCATCAACCTGGCGGGGGCGTTCCTGCTGGGTGCCCTGCTTGAGGCCCTGGTCCGCCGGGGCCCTGACGCGGGGCGGCTGCGGCTGGTCCGGCTGCTGGTGGGCACCGGGTTCCTGGGCGCCTTCACCACCTACAGCACCCTGGCCGTGGAAACCACCACCCTGTTCAGTGCCGGCCGCAGCGCCGACGCCTTCATCTACGTGGCAGCCTCCGTGCTGGTCGGAGCCGTGGCCACCGTGGCCGGCATCCGGCTGGCAGCAGCCCAGCATGCCCGGACCAGCTCCCCGCCGGGCACAGCCGGCCCCCAGAAGGAGGGAACCCGGTGAGCCCCCTGACCATCATCCTGCTGGGACTCGCCGGCGGCCTCGGAGCTGCCACCCGCTTCGTGGTCGACGGCCTGGTGCGCGCCAACATCAGGAGCGCCCTGCCGGTAGGCACCATCGCCATCAACGTCACAGGATCGTTCCTGCTGGGCCTGGTGGCGGGTGCCGTGATTGTGCATGCGGCGCCCCCGGAGCTGCAGGCCATTGCCGGCACCGGATTCCTGGGCGGCTACACCACCTTCAGCACCGCGAGCTTCGAAACCGTCCGCCTGGTCCAGTCCGGCCGCACTGGCCTGGCCCTCCTCAATGCCGTGGGCACCGCAGCGGCCGCCGTGGCCGCTGCTGCCGGAGGCTTCGCCGTTGCGGGGCTGCTGTAACGGGACCGGGCGGCAGCGTACCCAAACCAACTAGGCAACCGCGGCTGGAACTTCCTGGAGCCCGGCGCGGTGCAGCTGCTCCAGCTGGACCACATCGCGCGTAAAGGACAACGCGAGCAGGGCCAGGGCCAGTGAAGGGACTGACGCCGCGGCAGCCGCGGGGACCCCGGGGAGGAGTGCGAACAGCAGCGCGAACGGCTGGAACGCGCCGATGGCTTTGCGGGCTGCTCTGGGCGGCAGCGCCACGCGAAGGTGCGGCCGGATGCGCCCCGCGGCCACGAACGCGTAGTACATGGCCCCGATGCCCAGGGTCCAGGGGCCGGCCACGGGAGCGGCAGCGACGGACAGTACAAGCACCAGGGCGGCGTCGGTGGCGGAATCGAACCGCGCCCCGGCCGGTGACGAGGTTCCGGTGCGCCGCGCCACCACACCGTCCAGCCCGTCCAGGAGGAACGCGGCGCCGCCCAGGATGGGGAGGAGCAGGTCCGTGTGGCGGCCGGTGAACAATTGCGGAACGGCCAGCACCGCGGACAGGGCCACGAGGATGGCCCGCAGCAGGGTGACCCGGTCTGCCGGCGTGGAGAACCGGGGGATCCGGCGCAGGACGGAGCCGGCGGCGGCCACGGCCACCAGGGCGCCCGCGCACAGCCCGGCCAGCTGGAGGACCGGCATGGACGGGGACAGAGACGTCAGCCAGAGGGCCGACAGCACATAAATGGAAACGGCGCCGAACGCATCCGGCACTGCCCGTTCAGCCGCGCCCATGTGCCACCTCCCCTTGCATGCTAACAACGGCGGGGGTGATGGTCACGGGCGGCGGCGCCGGGCCCGAAGCCTGGCGCCGTCGTCGGACGTTCTCCTGCGGCCGCCACGGACCAGGCCGGCGAAGGCCAGCACCGCGCCGGCTCCCTCGGCAACAGCGCTGAGGGTCTTCGAGAAAAACCAGACGGGGTCGTACATGGCCGGGATCGGTCCGATGGCCGGGATGTCCACGTACCTGTACAGCACGACGGCGGCGAACGCGCTGAGGGCAACCACCAGGGCCACAGCGTAGGCAGCCCTGCTGCCGCGGACCAGGACATAGACGCCGGCCACCAGCGCCGCGGCGGCTTCGAGCAGGAACAGGGTGCCTTGGCTGACAGTGCCCGGTTGCGCGTCCTGGTAGCCCGGGGCCAGGAAAAGATGGACGCCGGCATCAATGAACAGCGCCAGGGCGGTCAGTAATCGTAGAGCCACGCTTATGTATACGCCGGAAGTTCCCTTCCGGTTCATACGGCCCTGTCCTTCCTGTGGGTTTCAGGGGGAATATTTAGGGGCATCCGCAGTCTTGCGCCTGTAGCGGGCGGCTGAGCCTGCGGCCCTACGAGTAAGGAGAACTGCCATGACCCTTCCCAAGGAACTTACGCCTGGAACCTGGACCCTGGACATGTCCCACAGCGAGATCGGCTTCAGCGTCCGCCATGCCGGGATCAGCAAGGTCCGGGGCCGCTTCACCGAAGCCCAGGCCGAGGCACGGGTGGGCCAGTCCCTGGCGGACTCCTCGGTGCACGCCACGGTATCCACCGCCAGCTTCAACTCCGGCGACGCCAACCGCGACGCCCACGTACGCGGTGAAGATTTCTTCGACGTCGGGAAGTACCCCGAGATGACCTTCCGCGGCACCTCCATCGAAGGGGACGGCGAGGAATACACCCTGACCGGGGACCTCACCATCAAGGGCGTCACCCGGCCCATCGAGCTGGAAGTCGAGTTCACCGGCGTTGCCGTTGACCCGTTCGGCGCCACGCGGGCCGGATTCTCCGCCGAGACCGAGATCAGCCGCAAGGAATTCGGGCTCACCTGGAACGCGGCACTGGAGGCCGGCGGCCTGCTGGTCAGCGACAAGGTGAAGATCAGCCTGGAAGCGGCCCTGGTCAAGCAGGGCTGACGCAGCAGTTCCGCGGCGCCCGTCTGCTAGGGCGCCGCGGGCCGTACTTTCACGTTGCCCAGCGAACGTACCAGCGCCACCGCGGTGATGGACCCGGCAGCCATGATCGAGGCCAGCACCACCACCTGGAACCGGCCCGCCTCCAGGGGTGAGGCGCCGCCGAAGATGGCGCCCACGAACGCTCCCGGCAGCGTGACCAGGCCGGTCGTCTTGGTCTGGTCCGTGGACGGGATCAACGCCGAATGGACCGCATGCCGGGCCTGGAGGAGGGTGGCCTGCCGCGGCGTGGCACCCAGCGCCAGCCAGCCCTCCACCTGGTCCCACTGCTCCACCACTGCCTCGAAGAAGCGGCGGCCGGCCAGGGTGGCGATGGTCATGGAGTTGCCGATCACGATCCCGCCCACCGCCAGCGCGTACCGCGGGGAGAACTCGATGGCGCCCGTTCCGAAGACGATGGCCACCGTCACCAGGATCCCGGCGGCCATGGTTGCCGCCACCAGCGCAAGGCGGCGCCAGGACCACGTGAGCCGCCGCGTCGCCGTCACGGACGCCACCGTGAACATCACCAGCAGGGCCGCCCCCACCCACACCGGGTTGGTGATGACGCCGCCCAGCACCAGGCTGATGACCGCCAGTTGGGCCGCGCCGCGGAGGATGGCCAGGGCGGGGGAGAGGTACGACGGCGTCCGCGCGCCCCAGAGGATGCCCACCGTGAGTGCCGCCAGGATGGCAATGGCCACCAGGGTAGGCAGCGGTGCGGCGAAGGTGGGCATGCCGCCAGCTTACTGACCGCACTGCGTCGTAAATCACGCGTCAAGGAATCATTAAGAAATGCCTTTTCGGCGCTCCCGCCCTTTTGGCCGGTGCTAGCTTCGCAAGGGTCGCGATGCAAAGGGCAGCGCGGAAAGGCAGACATGACCACGTTGAGCAGGCCCCCGGCGGATCCGTCCGCGCCCCACGCCCACGGCAGGAAGGCGCTCCAGGACTGGCTGCTGTTCGGGCTGCAGGACAGCAAGGGCGCCCACCCCGGGCCCGGCGGCGTGCCGACGCAGCACGAGAAGAAGCATTCGTGGTGGCAGGTCATGTGCCTGACGGGCGTGGACTACTTTTCCACCCTGGGCTACCAGCCGGCCATCGCCGCGCTGGCCGCAGGGGTCATCTCCCCGCTGGCCACCCTGGTGCTGGTGGCCGTGACCCTGCTGGGCGCCCTGCCGGTCTACCGCAGGGTCGCCGGTGAAAGCCCCCGCGGTGAAGGCTCCATCGCCATGCTCGAGCGGCTGCTGCCCCGGTGGGGCGGCAAGCTCCTGGTGCTGGTCCTCCTGGGGTTCGCCGCCACTGACTTCATGATCACCATGACCCTCTCGGCCGCCGACGCCACCGCGCACCTGCTGGGTAATCCGGTGGCGCCGGGCTGGCTCCAGAACCAGAACGTCCCCGTCACGCTCTTCCTCCTGGCCCTGCTGGCAGCGGTGTTCCTGCGGGGATTCAAGGAAGCCATCGGCGTCGCCGTCGTCCTGGTGGTCCTCTACCTGGGCCTGAACGCCGTGGTGGTGGTCGCCACCCTGGCGCAGGTGCTTACGCACCCGGCCGCCATGGGGGACTGGTGGACCAACCTGTGGGTGTCGCACGGAAACCCGGTAATGGCCGTGGCCATCGCGCTGCTGGTGTTCCCCAAGCTGGCCCTGGGCCTCTCAGGCTTCGAAACCGGCGTGGCCGTGATGCCGCAGGTGCGGGGCGCTGCGGATGACACGGAGGAGAACCCTGCAGGCCGCATCCGGGGTGCCCGGCGCATGCTCACCACCGCCGCTGTGATCATGAGCGTTTTCCTGTTGACCACCAGCTTCATCACCGTGGTCCTGATCCCGGAACAGGAATTCCAGCCCGGCGGCCAGGCCAACGGCCGTGCCCTGGCCTTCCTGGCGCACGAATACCTCGGTGTGGGCTTCGGCAGCGTCTATGACATCAGCACCATCGGCATCCTCTGGTTCGCCGGCGCTTCGGCCATGGCAGGGCTGCTGAACCTGGTGCCGCGGTACCTCCCGCGCTACGGCATGGCTCCGGCCTGGGCCAAGGCTGTGCGGCCCCTGGTCCTCGTCTTCACCCTGATCGGCTTCCTGATCACCTTCATCTTCAACGCCGACGTCGACGCCCAGGGCGGCGCGTACGCCACCGGCGTCCTGGTGCTGATGACCTCCGCCGCGGTGGCCGTCACGCTGTCGGCGCGCCGGCGCAGGCAGCGGAACCTTACGGTGGGCTTCGGCGTCATTTCGGTCGTGTTCGCGTACACCACGGTGGCCAACATCTTCGAACGGCCTGAGGGCATCCGGATCGCCGCCATCTTCATCCTCGGCATCATCGTCATCTCGCTGCTGTCCCGGGTCCGCCGTTCCTTCGAGCTGCACGCAACCCGGGTGCATCTGGACCAGCAGGCCCTGGAGTTCATGTCCAGCGCCCTGGACGGGCCCATCGCCATCATCGCCCACGAGCCGCTGCGGATGTCCGCGGAGGCCTACCGGGACAAACTCGAGTCGGCCATCGAGGTCAGCCACCTCCCGCTGGCAGGGGACGCCCTGTTCCTGGAGGTCATCGTGGACGACTCCTCGGATTTCGAGACCGAGCTGCACGTCCGCGGCGTGAACCGGCACGGGTACCACATCCTGGAAGTCCACGGCCCGGTGGTACCGAACACCATCGCCTCCGTGCTGCTGCACATCAGGGATGTCACCGGGCTGATGCCGCACATCTACTTCCGCTGGACGGAGGGCAACCCCATCACCAACCTGGTCCGGTTCCTGTTCCTGGGCGAGGGTGAGATCGCGCCGGTGACCCGTGAGGTGCTGCGCGAGGCCGTTCCGGACGTCACCCAGCGGCCCTGGGTCCACGTGGGCTGATCGGCTCCACCGCGGCCGCAACCCGGGCGGCGTCAGCCAGGCTGGAAGGGGCGTTCGCGCTGAAGGCTGCCTCGGCGTCGTCCTCCCATACGCCCGCGGCGAGCACCACAACGTGCACCATGTCCCCGTAGGAATCGTTGCAGGCCAGGATGTCGCCGGGAACCCGGTGCGGATGCGGGCCGGCTGAGGGCCAGGGCTGGAAGATGACCCACCACGGGTCCCCGTCCTGGTCCGGGAAGGTGTAGCCGGCCACAGGATGAAGGGCTCGGCCGTTCAGCCCGCGTCCGCCGTAGCCCTCCACGGCGTCGGCGGACGCGGCGAACTTGACCCTGCCGCGGTCCGCGGCTTCTTCATCCCACCGCATCTGCCCTCCCTGGCTTCATGCCTCCATCAAAGGACCGCAGGGGCGGAATCGGGGTGGCCGGGCTGTTTTATTGACGAATTTTTTACGCCGCCGCCTGCCTCGGCGGCGGCCCGCGGGCGCCACACCATAATGGGACCCATGGACAGCCCCGTAACCATCCGCCCCATGTGCCCCGATGACTGGGACGCCGTCCACGCAATTTACGCCGCCGGCATCGCCACGGGGGAGGCCACCTTCGAGAGCGAGCCGCCTACCTGGGAAGCGTTCGACGGCGTGCGGTTGCCTGAGCACCGGATCGTCGCCGGGGATGCGGGGCGGGTCCTGGGCTGGGCCGCCGTGTCCCGGGTTTCCTCACGCGAGGTGTACCGGGGCCTGGTGGAGCACTCCATTTATGTTGACCCGCAGGCCCAGGGCCGGGGCGTGGGCCGGCTCCTGCTGGCCGCCCTGATCGACTCCACGGAGGCTGCGGGCATCTGGACCATCCAGTCCAGCATCTTTCCCGAGAACGCCGCCAGCCTGGCGCTGCACCAAAAGCTGGGCTTCCGGGTGGTGGGGACCCGGGAGCGGATTGCGCAGATCAGCCATGGCCCCAAGGCCGGGCACTGGCAGGACACGCTGCTGCTGGAGCGCCGCAGCGGCGTGGTGGGGACGGAATAGCTCCTACCGCGAGGGCAGGGTCAGGATCTCGGCGCCGTCCTCGGTGATGGCTATGGTGTGCTCGGTGTGCGCCGTCCGGCAGCCGGTGGCGCTCCTGAGGGTCCAGCCGTCGTCGTCCGTTACCAGCTCCGCCGTGTCCGCCATGATCCACGGCTCCAGGGCCAGCAGCAGCCCGGGCCGCAGCTTGAAGCCGCGGCCGGGCCGCCCCGTGTTGGGGACGTGCGGGTCCTGGTGCATGGTGGAGCCGATCCCGTGGCCGCCGAACTGGGTATTGACCGGATATCCCGCATCGCTGAGGACCCGGCCGATGGCGTAGGAGATGTCGCCGATCTTGGCGGCCGGCCCGGCGGCGGCGATTCCGGCGGCCAGCGCCCGCTCGGTGGCCTCGATCATGGCCACGCTCTCCGCCGGCCGGGATTCGCCCACGATGAAGCTGATGGCGGCGTCAGCGGCCATCCCGTTCCTGACGACGGCGAGGTCCAGGGTCAGCAGGTCGCCGTCGGCCAGGTCGTAGTTATGGGGGAGTCCGTGCAGCACGGCATCGTTGACGCCGGTGCAGATGTAGTGCCCGAACGGGCCCCGGCCAAACGACGGGGCGTAGTCCACGTAGCAGGACTCGGCCCCGGCCTCGGTGATCATCTCCTTGGTCCACTGGTCGATGTCCAGGAGGTTGGTGCCCACCGTGGCGCGGCTCTTCATGGCCTGCAGGATGTCCGCCACCAGGGCGCCGGTCTCCCGGGCGCGGGCCACTTCAGCGGGGTTCAGGATCTCGATCATGGTGGCGCCCTTCATCTCCGGCCGGTAAATCTACGGGCCATCCTATTTGCCCCTTCTCCGTGTACCGCAAGGGAGGAGCGTAATCAGCGGGAAAATATGGGGATTGCCAAAGACATAGATGAATGTAAATATTTACGTGTGTCTATGTCTTTGAAGCTGACCCCTGTGGAAGCCGTGGCGTGCTGTTCCCCGCTGGCACGGGAGCCGTTGTCCGAGCCTGAGGCGGAAGGAGTCGTCCCGCTGCTGAAGGCGCTGGCCGATCCTGTCCGGCTGCGGCTGATGTCCCTGGTCGCCTCGCATGAGGGCGGGGAGGCCTGCGTCTGCGACCTCAACGATGCCTTCGAGCTGTCCCAGCCCACCATCAGCCACCACCTGAAGATCCTGCACGAGGCCGGGCTGCTGGACCGGGAGAAGCGCGGCGTCTGGGTCTACTACCGCGCCCGGACCGAAGCGTTGCAGAACCTGGCCGCCCTGATTGGCGGGCAGGCAGCGTGAACGTCCTGGGCCGCAAAGCTGCCGCGGAGTTCGTGGGCACCGCGTTCCTGGTCATGGCGGTGGTGGGCTCGGGCGTCATGGCCTCGCGGCTTTCACCGGACGACGCCGGGCTGCAGCTGCTGCAGAACAGCCTCGCCACGGGTGCCGCGCTGGTGGCCCTGATCGTGGCACTCCAGCCCGTCTCGGCGTCGTTCAATCCCGTGGTGACCCTGGTGGAACGGGCCCTGGGCCTGATTGATACCGGGACCGCCGCGGCTTTAGTGGCCGCGCAAATTCTGGGCGGCCTGGCCGGCACCGTGGCGGCGAACCTCATGTTCGGGCTGGACGCGGTCACATTGTCCGCGCACGTCCGCACCGGACCCGCGCTCTGGCTGGGGGAGGTCATCGCCACCGTAGGGCTGCTGGTGGTCATCTTCGGCAGCGTCCGCTCCGGCCGGGTGGACAGGGTGGCGTTCGCCGTGGGCGGCTACATCACGGCCGCGTACTGGTTCACCAGCTCCACCAGCTTCGCCAACCCCGCGGTGACCATCGCCCGGACGGTCACGGACACCTTCGCCGGCATCGCACCGTCGTCGGCCCCTGCCTTCATCCTCGCCCAGCTGGTGGGCGGCGCCGCCGGATACGTCCTGGTCCGGTTCCTTTACCCACCCCCCGCAACCCCCGCCGTCGTCACGGCTGACCGAAAGGTGCTCTCATGAGCCACAAGCCCTCCGTCCTGTTCGTCTGCGTCCACAACGCCGGCCGGTCCCAGATGGCCGCCGCCTTCCTCACCACCCTCTCCAAGGGGGCCATCGAGGTCCGCTCGGCCGGATCGCAGCCGGCGGAGAAGGTCAACCCGGCCGCCGTCGAGGCGATGGCCGAGGTGGGCATCGACATGTCTGCCGAGATCCCCAAGGTCCTCACCACCGAGGCCGTGAAGGAATCCGACGTAGTGATCACCATGGGCTGCGGCGACGAGTGCCCCTACTTCCCGGGCAAGCGCTACGAGGACTGGGTCCTGGAGGACCCCGCCGGCAAGGGCGTGGACTCGGTCCGGCCCATCCGCGATGAGATCAAGGGCCGCGTCGAAGCCCTGATCGCCTCCCTTATCCCCGCTTCCGCCTGAAAGGTTGACGCCATGACATCCAAGGAGTCCCTGCCCGTAGCCGTGATCGGCGCCGGACCCGTGGGCCTGGCCGCCGCCGCGAACCTGCTGGAACGCGGGCTGGAACCGCTAGTCTTCGAGGCCGGCCCCACTGTTGGAGCCGCCATCCGGCAATGGGGGCACGTCCGCGTGTTCTCCACCTGGAAGTACAACCTGGACCCCGCCTCGGTGCGGCTGCTGGAGCGCCACGGCTGGGAAGCTCCACGTCCCACCGCGCTGCCGTACGGGGCGCAGATCGTCTCCGAATACCTTGAGCCGCTGGCCGCGACGCCGGAGCTCAAGGACCGGATCCGGACCGGGTCCCGGGTTGTGGCGGTCACCCGGCAGGGTATGGACAAGGGCCGCAGCCAGGGCCGGGACAGTGCCCCGTTCCTCCTGCGCATAGGGCACGACGGCGGCCAGGTCACCGAGGTGCTGGCCCGCGCCGTAATCGATACGTCCGGTACCTGGAGCAGCCCGGCGCCGCTGGGTTCGTCCGGGCTTGCCGTTCCGGGTGAGGCCGAGGCGCGTGCAGCCGGGCTGGTCACAGGCCCCCTGCCGGACGTTTCCGCTGGTGGTTTCGCCGGCCGCCGCACGCTGGTCATCGGCTCCGGGCATTCGGCCGCCAACATGGTGCTGGACCTGGCCCGCGTGGCCCGCGCCAACCCCGGCACCGAGGTCCTGTGGGCCATCCGCGCCGCCACCCCGGCCCGGGCCTACGGCGGCGGCGACGCCGACCAGCTGCCCGCCCGCGGCCAGCTCGGTGCCCGGCTCCGCACCGCCGTCGACACCGGGGCCGTCCAGCTCCTGACCAACTTCCATACTGCTTTCATCGACGTGCAGGGTGACGCGGTGACCGTCCACGCGGCGGACGGCCGGTCCGTACCGGTGGACCGGGTCATTCCCGCCACGGGTTTCCGCCCGGACCTGGCCATGCTGTCCGAGCTGCGGCTGGACCTGGACCCCGCCGTCGAGGCCCCCAAGGCCCTTGGCCCGCTCATCGACCCGGACTTCCACAGCTGCGGGACCGTTCCTGCCCACGGCGCCCGGATCCTCGAGCAGCCGGAAAAGGACTTCTACCTGGCGGGCATGAAGTCCTACGGCCGCGCACCCACGTTCCTCATGGCCACAGGGTACGAGCAAGTCCGCTCCATCGCCGCCGCCCTGGCCGGGGACACTGAGGCCGCGGACGCCGTCGAACTTGAACTTCCGGAAACCGGCGTGTGTTCCACGTCCATCCCGGACGACGCCGGAGAAGCTGCCGCGGAGGGCTGCTGCTCCGCCCCGGCGCCGGTACCGGTGACGATCGGGTTCGCTACCGGGCTGCAGCACGGCAGGTCCGGAGCGGCTGTCTAGCGGGAGCGCCATCATGCCTGACGAGGATCCGGTGCGGCAGGAACTGCTGTGGATCGCGGCCGACTTCCGGAGCATCGTCCTGGGCGCCTCGGCGGATGAGCTGGACCTGTCCTCCCACGGAACGCGATGGACCAACCGGCAACTGCTGTTCCACATGGCTCTGGGACAGAACATCGCCCTTGCAGGGATCCCCCTCCTGGGGCTGTTCTCGCACCTGCCTCCCGGGGCCTCCCGCCGCTGGAGCCGGCTACTGGACTCCTGTTCCGGTCCATACAACTGGGTGAACTGGGCCGGAAGCGCAGCAGCAGGGCAGGTCCTGGCGCCGCAGGCCATGGCCCGGATGATGGACCGGACCACCGGGATCATCGTCCACTGGTACAGCCGCGCGGGCAGCAAGGCCCTGGACCGCGGCATGACCATGCCCGTGCGCTGGGATCCCTACTTCCTTCCGTGGATGAGCCGCCGGGACATCCTGGAGTGGGCGCCCAAGCACTACCGCCACCACCGTGCCCAGTTGAGCCTGACCACGCTTCCAGGAACGCTCGACGGCGGCGCGGACCAGCGACCTGGACGTTAGGAAGAGGACGGGTCACCCCAGTTGACGCCGATGGAGCGGCCGCGGGCGAAATGGGCGTTCGCGATGTCGTTGACGTCGCGGAGGCTCTTCCCCGGGTGGGCCAACCGGATCCACTCGTAGTCCCATTCCTGCATGTCCCGCACGCGGCTTATCCGTTTGTGGGCCCGCAGTTGGGCCGTGAGATCCTCGCCGCTGGGGACCACGCGGGGCGGGGCAGCCACGGGTTGCGGACTGGATGGGGGCAACTTGGCCGGCCGGGCCGGTCCACTTGTCGAGCGGACCAGCGCCACAGTCAGCCCAACCACACCTGCAGCAATCAGCAGGACCCACCAGTACTGGATGATCAGGGCTACAACGATGAGGACGAAGAAGGGGGTGCACCCGATAGCGCCGGCGCCCTTGCCGGCCGGGCGGCGTCGTTTGGCTGCCATGCTGGTTCCTCTTGCGCAGTGGTGGAACGTTAGGAATCCACTCTCGCACCGGGCGTGCGCCCTGTCATGAGTAGTGGCTACTCGATTTTGGCGCCTTCGCCGTACCCTGGCCGGCCGGGCGTCCTCAGCGCACTTCGATGGCGCCCATCATGCCCAGGTCCTCGTGGTCCAGGATGTGGCAGTGGTACGCCGAGCGCCCGCGGAAGTCGGCAAAAGCGATCCGGACCTTGACCTGTCCGTTCGCCGGGATGTTCACCACGTCGCGCCAATCGGGGGAGGAGCCTGCCGGGGCGTTGTCCCCCAGCACCTGCATCGGCCAGACATGCAGGTGGAACGGGTGGTCCATGGGGCTGGTGTTGACCAGGGTCCATTCCTCGACGGTGCCCGCCGCCGCCGTCGTGTCCGTCCTGCCCGCGTCGAATTCCCTGCCGTTGATGGTGAAACGCATCATGCCACCTCCGCCCATGCCCATGCCGGTGGACAGGATGATCTGCCGGCGGGCCGCCACGGTGGACTGCCGGAGGTCGGCGTGGGCAGGCTGCGCGGGGACGGCGGGCGGGGGAGCGGCGGATTCCCCTGTGACCCGGAAGGTGGCCAGCACGGCGCCCTCGGTTCCATCGGTGGCACCGCCCGGGGCAGGGCCGGCCCCCATCATCCCGGCCATGCTTCCTCGGTTGTACCGGAACGTGCGCAGCACTGATTCGCCCGCGGCCGTGGTGACCAGGAGGTCCGCCCGGTTCCCGGGGGTGAGCAGCAGCTCCTCCACCTCCTGCGGTTTCTCGAAGCGGCCCGAATCCCGGCCCAGCAGTTCCAGTTTCTGCCCGTCCAGCCGCAGCCGCAGGTAGCGGGCCACGCAGGCGTTGACGATCCTCCACCTTTCCCGCTGCGCCGGGACCGCGCTGATCAGGGGGTTGCCTTGGCCGTTGACCAGGAGCAGGTCCCCTTCCCTGCCCGTCATCCGGTCCATCGAGGAGACGGCGCTAATCTTCCCCGCCGGGTCCAGCGTGGTGTCTGAGACCACGAGTAAACGCTCCGCGCTGGCCTGGATGGGGTCCGGGTCCTCCACGATGATCGCGCCGAACAGCCCGGCGAAAATTTGGTCCGCCACCATGCCGTGGTGGTGCGGGTGGTACCAGTACACGCCGGGCGGGTGGTTTCCCGGCAGCTGGTATTCGTAGTCAAAGGAACTGCCCGGACCGACGGCGATGAACACGTTGTCCCCGTTGTTTTCCGGGGAGACGTGGAGGCCGTGCACGTGCAGGTTGGTGGGCTGGGAGAGGCTGTTGGCGAGCGTGATCTTCAGGACGTCCCCGGCGCGGACCCGCAACGTTGGCCCGGGGACGCTGCCGTTGTAGCCGAGCGCCGTGGCCTGCCGGCCGCCCAGCTGGACCTGGGCGGCTGCGGCTTCGAGCCGGACCTGGAGCTTACCGGCGTCGCTGCGCAGTTCCTGCGGCTGGCCCAGGCTGCTTCCAGTGGTTGGGCCGGGCCGGGAGGACAGTGACCAAACCAGGCCCGTGCCGCCGGCCGCGGCCGCCGCAGTTCCCAGACCACCCAGGAGCAGCGCCTGCCGCCGGCTGATGGGGCGCACTACCTGCCCTCGCCAAGCACCCTGAGCTGTTCCCGGTACTGGTCGGCGGTGAGTTCGCCCCGCGCAAAGCGTTCATCCAGGATTTGGCGCGCAGTGGAGGACAGTGTGCCGGGTGGCCCGGCCTGGCTCCGGCGTGCGCCAGTGCCGCTGCCACCGATTCCGCCGCCAAACGCCCGCACCGCCAGCCAGACCAGCAGTGCGATGCCCAGGAGCAGGAGAACCGCCCAGATCCACCATCCCGGACCCTGCCCATAACCCCACATCATCACGGGAGCCCTTTCCCTCAGGTGTGCTCCGATTCTCGTTAGCCTGCGGGGACAGGGGTAGAGTCCGAGGTCCCCACCCGACCTTGCGCCTAATCGATGTCGGTGCTGGTGCTCAGCTCCTGCCACTGGTCCAGCTCGGCGCGCTGGGCCTCGGCCACCTTGCCGAATGCACCGAAGGCGTCCGTGCCCAGGACCAGCAGGCCCGGCGGGTTGGGGGAATCGACGACGGCGAGGATCGCCTTGGCTGCCTTGTCCGGGTCCCCGGGCTGGTTGCCGTGCGCGGTGTCGTGTTCCTTGCGGCGCTTGCCGGCCGTGTCCGCATAGTCTTCGATTGCCGTCGCGGACTGTGTCAGCGAGCGGCCCGCGAAATCCGTCCGGAAGCCTCCGGGCTCTATGGCCGTGACGTTGATGCCCAGCGGCTTCAGCTCGTTGCGCAGCGACCCGGACATGCCTTCCAGCGCTGCCTTGGTGGCCGCGTAGTAGCCGGAGCCGGCCGGGGTGATCCGGGCGCCGATGGAGGAGATGTTCAGGATGGTCCCGGACTTGTTGGCCCGCATGCCGGGGACCACTGCCTTGATCATGTCCACGGCGCCGAAGAAGTTGGTGTCGAACAGGCGGCGGATGTCGGCGTCGTCCGCTTCCTCCACGGCGGCGCGGTAGCCGTAGCCGGCGTTGTTCACC
The DNA here is from genome assembly GCF_035621795.1 of Pseudarthrobacter sp. LT1. Taxonomy (NCBI): domain Bacteria; kingdom Bacillati; phylum Actinomycetota; class Actinomycetes; order Micrococcales; family Micrococcaceae; genus Pseudarthrobacter; species Pseudarthrobacter sp. LT1. The sequence continues at coordinate 3,680,134 of NZ_CP141830.1, read as the reverse complement.
AGCACATCGATGCTGCCGAACTTCTCCCCGGCTGCCTTCACGGCCGCGCTGATCTGCGCCTTGTCGGTGACGTCCAGGGGGAGGGCCAGCGCGGTGTCCGGGAAGCCGGCCGTGATGTCCTGCAGCGTTTCCACCTTCCGGGCGGTGACGACGGCGTTGTGCCCGGACGCGAGCACGGTTTCCGCGAGTGCCCGGCCAAGTCCGGTGGAGCAGCCTGTGATGAGCCACGTTGCCATGGGTTTTCCTTTCATAGGGGAGTGGGTAGTAAGGCGGGAAGCGGCACTTAAGGCCGCTGCCGGCGTCGTGCCTGTGCGGTCAGTTCATGGGTGCCGTAGCTGTTGTCGTCGGGGTTGACGGTGACGCCGGGGGCCACCAGTTCGTCGATGCGGTCCAGCACCTCGGGGGCCAGTTTGGTGTCCGCGGCCGGGAGGTAGGACTCCAGCTGCTCCATGGTGCGCGGTCCCACGATGGCGGAGGTGACGCCCGGGTGGTTGATCACGAACGCGATGGCCAGCTCGATCATCGTCACGCCTGCCCATTCGGCCACCTGGGCGAGCTCCTCCACGATGTCCAGCTTGCGCTGGTTGGCCGGCTGGCTCATGTCGAACCGGGCGCTGGGGCGGCGGCTGGAGGTGGGCCGGGACGGCGAGTCCTTCCGCCACCGGCCGGAAAGCCAGCCGCCGGCCAGCGGGCTGTAGGTGAGCGTGCCCATCCCGTGGCGCTGCACAGTGGGCAGGACGTCCTCTTCGATGCCGCGGGCCAGGATGGAGTACGGCGGCTGCTCCGTGACGAATCGCTCCAGGTTGCGCTCGCGGGACGCCCACTGCGCCTCCACGATCTGCGAGCCGGAGTAGGACGACGAACCGATGTAGCGGACCTTGCCCTGCCGGACCAGGTCGGTGAGGGCGCCCAGGGTCTCCTCCACGTCAGTGTCCGGGCTGGGGCGGTGCACCTGGTAGAGGTCGATGTGGTCGGTGTTCAGCCGCCGCAGCGAGTTCTCCACCGCGCGCATGATCCAGCGGCGGGAGCCGCCGCGCTGGTTGGGGTCTTTTTCATCCATGGGCATGAAGAATTTGGTGGCCAGGAAGACGTCGTCGCGTTTTCCTGCAATTGCGGCTCCGACGATCTCCTCCGAGGCGCCGCCGGAGTAGACGTCCGCGGTGTCGATGAAGTTGATGCCGGCGTCCAGGGCGCGGTGGATGATGCGGGTGGCGTCGGCGCGGTCGTCATTGCCCCAGGGGCCGAACATCATCGCGCCGAGGCAGAGGGGGCTGACCTGCACACCGGTGCGGCCAAGCGGGCGGTATTCCATTTCTTCTCCTTAGGCTTCCGGGATGACCATGGCGAATCGCTCGGGGCGTGCCACGTCCGGGTCGGGGCCGCTGCGGACGCCGGTGTCCAGCGCGTCGATGGCGGCCAGCTCAGCAGCAGTGAGCTCGAAGCCGAACACGTCGAAGTTCTCCGCGATGCGCGCCGGGTTGGTGGACTTGGGAATGGCCGAGCGGCCCTGCTGCAGGTGCCAGCGCAGCATCACCTGGGCGGGGGTCTTGCCGTGGGCCTTTGCAACGGCGGCAATCGCCGGGTCCCGCATGACGTTCTTCCGGTTCTCGCCCCAGCCGGGGTAGAACGTGATGCCGCCGATGGGTGACCACGCCTGGGTCAGGATGCCGTGTTCCGCATCCGCCGCCTGTACGGCCGGCTGCGCGAAATACGGGTGCAGTTCGATCTGGTTCACGGCCGGGACCACATCGGTTTCCTCGAGGAGCTGCTGCAGGTGGTGCGGCATAAAGTTGCTGACGCCAATGGCCCGCACCCGGCCGTCCGCCAGCAGGGTTTCCAGGGCCTTGTACGCGGCGATGGTCTTGTCGAACCGGTCCGGTGCGGGCTGGTGCAGGATGAACAGGTCCAGCTGGTCCACGCCCAGCTTGCCGGCCGCCTTGTCCCACGCATGCAGTGCCTCGTCGTAGCCGTAGTCGCTGACCCACACCTTCGTCTCGATGAACACGTCGGCGCGGTCCAGACCAGAGCGGCGGATGCCTTCGCCCACCTCGCGCTCGTTGCCGTACGCGGCGGCGGTGTCGATGTGCCGGTAGCCCACCTCGAGCGCTGACTGGACGGCCGCCGTCGTCTCTTCCGGGGGACTTTGGAAGACGCCCAGGCCGAGCGCGGGCATTGTGATTCCGTTGTTGAGCGTGAGTTCCATAACCATGCCCTTCACGCTATGCGGGTGTGGAGGTTTGTGGGAGGGCTTGCCAGTCCCTCCTTCGCTGCCCGGCATCGGCGTAGCGTGGAGGCCATGACCAACAGCGATGACGTGCGGAAGTTCCTGACCTCCCGCCGTGCCCGGCTCACGCCCGAGGATGCCGGGCTGCCCGCGTACGGCGGCAACCGGCGCGTTGCGGGGCTCCGGCGCGAGGAAGTGGCCATGCTCGCCGGGATGAGCATCGACTACTACATCCGGCTGGAGCGGGGGAACCTTTCCGGCGCCTCGGACAGCGTCCTGGAGGCACTGGCCCGCGCCCTCCAGTTGGACGACGCCGAGACCGCCCACCTTTTCGACCTGGCCCGCGCGTCCACGGCGGCCCCGCGGGTGCGGCGGAAGCGGAGTCCCCAGACGGTGCGGCCCAGCGTGCAGCGGGTCATCGATGCGATTACGACGGCGCCCGCCTGGGTCCGCAACGACCGCGGCGATGTCCTGGCCTCCAATGAGCTGGGCCGGGCCCTGTACCTGGAGATGATGACCGACGCCGGCACCCCGCCCAACAGCGCCCGGTTCACCTTCCTGAATCCGAAGGCACGGGAGTTCTTCGTGGACTGGGAGCGCGCCGCTGACGACATCGTGGCCGTGCTGCGCTCCACGGCTGGCAGGAACCCGTTCGACAAGGACCTGTCCGACCTGATCGGCGAGCTTTCAACCCGCAGCGAGGAGTTCCGCGTCCGCTGGGCCCGGCACGACGTGAAGTACCACCGCACCGGCCGCAAACGGCTGCACCACTCGGTGGTGGGGGACCTGGACCTGACCTATGAGGCGATGGAGCTTCCCGCGGACCCGGGCCTGCGGATCAACATCTACACGGCCGAGCCCGGCACGCCCTCCGAGGACGCACTGAAGGTCCTGGCCAGCTGGGTGGCGACCCAGCGCAGTACCTCAGTGGTGCCGGTGGAGGAGAGCACCTGAGCCGCGACCCCGCTGCGCATATTCCTTTTCGACACGCATGTTCCTTGGCGCACCCCATATTCCGGGCGCGAAAAGGAATATGCGTGTCATGGACGACTTTGCGCGTCGATTACGGCAGAGCGCGTACGACGGCGGGCCACGCCAGCCGCTGCGAGCCTGCCTTCCAGCCTGCCCGCCTTCAGGTCGGCCCAGTCCCACCGCACCACGTTGATTCCCAGGGCGCGGATGCGGTTCTCACGCTGCTTTTCCGCCACAACGGCCTGGGAAGCGGTGCGGCTTTTTAAGAATTCAGCTTTCATGTACTTTTCCTCGCCATCGAATTCGCCTACAACCTTGGGCTCTTTCCAATAGAAGTCGGTGTACCCCACCAATCCCGCCGCATCGGAAAACCGCTGCTGGAGAATTGGAGGTTCGAACCCGGCCACATGGATCAGCGCCCGGCTCCAGGATTCCCCGGCTGAACCCGAACCGGGGTCGGCGAAGGCGATTGCGGCCCGGATCCGCCGTGCAGCAGCAGCCGAGTAGATGTCACCGATTCCGGCCTCAAGCTCGGCTTTGGTGAGGGCGGGCAGTCGCCGGTTCGGGTCCGGCCGCAGGACGTGGTCCAGCGGCACTATTGCCTCGATGAACGGGCTGAACGCCGCCAGGTCCAAGACGGTCCGGACGCGATCGGTAACGAGGAGCCCATCCACCCGTACCACCTTCAATCCGGCCCGGGCAGCAAAGTGCCGGCTGACTCCGGCGCGGGACCTCCCGCCGTCGTTCTTCAATGTGAGTGCCCGGACCGGGTGGCGCCCGATGAACGGGATTCCCCACACGCTGGCGGAGGACTGCCGGGCGAAGATTGTGGGTTTCTCAAAGGTTTCCCCGGCCCCCTGGACGCGGACCCGGTATTGCTCCCAGGGCTTCAGGGCTTTCCACGTCGGTCCGTCGACATAAACGCCGTGTCGAACGCGAACCAACGCACCTGCCCTCACACGTTTGGCGACTTCATTCGGAAGCAGTCCGTGCAGCACGCGGTCGCGGGACAACAAGAGCGGTGGAAGTTCGGTCATGTATCCACGTTGCCGGCGTGCGTCCCCGGGCAGGAGGGGCCTGTGCCGCTATGTGGAGAAGACCTGGCGACGCGCTGCATCAGTTTCGACGCGCATATTCCACAGCGCGCCCGACATATGGGTTGCGCAAAGGAAGCTCCGCATCGGAAATGAAGTCGCGCGTCGCGTGCGCTATGGCATAACCGAATCCTCAGCGAGCCACGCCATTGCCTCGTCCATGGACGTGAAGAACCGGGTGGGGTGCACTGGTTTGTGCCGCCCGGTGTAGAAGTCGGCGATGGTCTGGTCCACGGGGGAGGTGCCCACCACGGCAGCGCGCGTCAGGGGCCAAGTGCCGGCGAAAGCTTTCAGGGCGCCCTGGTCAATCCACGCCACACCCGTCATCTCGACCAGCAGCGGCAGGGTGCGGCCGCCGCTGAGTTCCCGCGCGCGCTTCATCAGCGCCACCGCGTCGCGTTCGGTGACCACGTCCCCGTGCCCCCACTTGAGGTGCAGCAGTTCCCCGGAGAGCTCGATGGTGCCGATGACGTCATCCATGCTTACTACTCTGCTGGTGCTTCACGGCCCAGGGCAATACGGGGCCGCAACGCACGCCGGCCCTTTAGATGCCGCTCCACCGCAGCCATTGCCCTAGTGGCCACCGCCCAGTAGAGGATCCCGCACACCACCGACGCCAGCACGGCAATCCCCTTGGCAAGTGGCTCCTCAACGTCCACGGACTCAAACAGCGGGTACACCAGCCAGTGGGTGACGTAAATGTACAGCGACGTACTGGCCAGCAGCGCCGTGATCCGGTGCAGCCCGCGCGGCACCCGAAGGGCAGGCAGCCAGAGCAGAAGCAGGCAGCCCGCCAGGATGGTGGCGCTGCGGTACGGATTGTCGAAGGACGCGGGAACGGTCAGGAAGGCGAGCGCCGCCACGGCCGACCTCTGCCACACCGTGCGGGAGGCGGCGGCCGCCCAGCCAAGGCCAAACAGCCACAGGACCGGCCCTTGGCCCGGGTAGCGGCTGTCAACAAGACCGAAGAGCAGCGGCATGTCCACAACAACCAGGGCCACGCCGAACGCCCACGGCCATCGCCGCACCACGCGGTCAACCGCCGGGACCGCGAGCAGGAAAGCCAGCCCGATCAGGACGTGGACCAGGATTTCCACGAACCAGAAGCGGGAGTAGTCGCTCCACCCCGGAGGCCCCAGGAGCGTATTGAGCAGGAACACGTTGTGCCACGCGTACTTGTCCGTGACGGCGAACGCGAGCCCGATCACCGCCACGCTGGGCACCACAATCCGCGCGATGCTCCGCAGGTGCCGCCGGAACCGTTCCCTGCGGCTGCCGGACAGCTGGAAGCGCGCAAAGTTGTAGCCGGCCACAGCCATGAGCACGTGCGCGGTGCCTTGCCAGTGGAAGAACCCGATGTGCGTTGAAACGATGGCAACGATCGCCACCGCGCGCAGCACGATCCCGGTTTCCGTGGGCGCGAAAAGCCGCCGGCGGGTTCTCTTGGTTCCGGTGCGGCCCCCGGGAGACGCAGCGGCATTAGGCACTCCGTGCTGCGCGGACGACAGTTCGCAGACCGGCATCAGGTGCCAGCCTTCGGGGAGGTACCCGAGGGCATCCTCCAGCCGGATGGACGCCGCCACGTAGGACAGCGAATCGCCGCCCAGGGACACAAACGTGTCCGTGCCGGACACGCTGTCCACTTCAAGCACCTCGGCGAAGATGCGTCCAACGTCCATGGAGCCCGCGTCCGGGGCCGTCGGGCCGTCGTCGTCCCCTCCGCCTTCACCGGCCGCGGCCCCTGCACCGGCGAGTGCGGCGATCGCAGGGTAGTCCGGTTTGCCGTTGCCCAGGCGGGGAATGGCCTCCACGCGGTGAAGTTCGACGGCGGTGCGCGGCAGGCCAAGGTCCTGCGCCAGGGTTTTGGCAATGAGGCCCGGGTGGTGGTCGCCTTCGACGGCAGCCACCACGGCGTCGTCGGACCCTGCGGCGGCTGCGTTGACGCCGAGGTCAGCCAGCAGCCGCTCCACCTGCCCCAGATCCACCCGGAGTCCCACGATCTTCACGAAGCGGCTTCGCCGGCCCACAATCTCGTAGAGGCCGTCCGGGCCGCGCCGGGCAAGGTCGCCGGTGTGGAGCTCGTCAACAACGCGGCCCAGGCTGAGGTCCTGCGGCCGTTCGGCGTACCCCAGCATGACGTTCGGGCCGCTGTAGACGAGTTCGGAGGCGTCCAGTCCGGGAACGGGCTCCAGCCGGAAGGAGCCGCCCGGCACCGGCACGCCGATGGCCTGGGGGTTATCGAATGCCTGGTCCGGCGGCAGGTAGGCCATGCGCGCGGTGGCCTCCGTCTGCCCGTACATCACGTAGAGGTCCCACCCCTGCTGCCGGCCCAGCTCCGCGTAGGAACGCACCCGCTCCGGGGCCAGCCGTCCGCCGGCCTGGGTGATGTAGCGCAGGCTGGGCACGTCCATGTCCTTGAAGCCCACGCGGTCCAGGAGATCGAAGGTGTAGGGCACCGCGGCGAAGGACGTGACACTCTCCGCCCGGACCAGGTCCCAGAAGCAGGGGTCCACCACGGAGAGATCGGTCAGGGCCAGTGACGCCCCCGCCAGGAGGTGGCTGTTCACCACGCTCATCCCGTAGCAGTAGGAGAGGGGGAGCGTGGTGGCGGCCTTGTCAGTGGGGCGCAGTTGCAGGTACTCCGCGATCGCGGCGGCATTGGCCTGGATGCCGTCGGCGGACAGGCGGACCAGCTTCGGTGAACCGGTGGACCCGGAGGTGTTGAACAGCAGCGCGAGGTCGGGGTGCAGTTCGTGGCGCGTTTCGTCCCGGCGCGCGTCCAGTACTGCCTGGCCGTCTCCCGTGCGGACCACGACGTCCGGATCATAGGCATCCATGAGCGTTTCCGCGGCTGCGGGGTGGTTCGGCAGGACCAGCAGGGGATTTCCGGACGACAGCGCGGCCAGGTAGGCAACCAAGGCCGGCAGCGTGTTGTCGGCCTCCAGCGCGACGAGCCGCCGGCCGTGCCCGAAGGATGCGGCCACTTCCTCCACACGGCGGGCCAGTTCCCGGTAGCTCAACGCCTCGGTGCCGGTGATGATGGCGGCGCGCTCCCCGAATCTTGCCAGGCTGGCCGCGAAGGGGACTCCGGCAAGCTTTGTCTCTAACGTCACCGGAGCACTGTAGAAGGTGAGGCTAACCTAACTCAAATGGACGTAATGGAGTGCAGGCTGACGAGATCAGGGCAGCAAGGCACGACGCCGGCCCACACCAAAGCGGCCTGCCCGCCTTGTGCAGGCGGGCAGGCCGTGGCCCAGCGTCAGGTGCTACGGTTCCGCCTGCGCGTCAGGGGCGCCCGGCTTGCGCGTGGGATCCACGGTGCCGCCCTTGCCGTAGTCCCTTCCGGGTACCGGCCGGTTTCCGAAGCGGCGGTCCGGCCGGGGACCGGACCGGCCTGGCCGTAGTCGGCCTTGACGTAGCGCCCGGCTCCCACGGTCCTGTCGCCCAGCGGTTCGGGCAGCCCGCCTTCGCTGCCTGCCGGACCGTAGTCCCCTTCGATGTACTGGCCCTCTTCGTCTTCAGCATGGCGGCCGCGTTGGGCACCGGCTTTGCCAAAGTTGCCTTCGACGTACCGTCCGCGCAGGTCGCGCTCCCCGGGTGTCTCGTCCGGGACCAGGGTTTTGTCGGTGCTGCCGTTGTCGTTCATGATCTTGCCTTTCGAACGAACTCCACGTCTCCAGGGTGCGGTCCTGCGCCTGCGGGGGCTTCCGTTTCTTCAGACTGTTGCCTAGGGACACTTTCGGCGTAGCATAAAAGTACCCGGATTGTCAATCCGTCCGGATGAAGCCAAGGACAAAACCAAAATCGCAAAGAAGGTACGCGCGATGAGTGATATCAGTCCGCTACGACATGCCGTCCGCAATGGCAGCGGACTCAAACAACTGGGTGGAACCTGGGGCGAGCTCCTCGCGGAGTTCCTGGGCACCTTTGTGCTGATCTCGTTCGGCGACGGCGTGGTGGCCATGGCGGTCGCCGCGTTGCCCGGATCCGGCCGCGCCGCCACGTCAACCACCATCTTCATGGCCGCGGGCGACTGGCTGCTCATTGCCTGGGGATGGGCCCTGGCCGTGGCGCTGGCCGTCTACGTGGCCGGCGGCGTCAGTGGCGCCCACATCAACCCGGCCGTGACCATTGCGTTCGCCGTCCGCCGCAAGTTCCCCTGGCGCAAGGTGGGGCCGTACATCGTGGCCCAAGTGGTGGGCGCCTTCGCCGGCGCCGCGATGGTCTATCTGCTGTACTACAACGCCATCGACGCCTACAACAAGGCCGTCGGCACCGGCCGCGGCGACGCGAAGGGGCTGGCCAGCTACTCCATCTTCGCCACGTTCCCGGCGCCCTACTTCAACGGCAACCCCACGGGCCCGCTGATCGACCAAATCGTCGGCACGGCGTTCCTGGTCATCTTCGTCGTGGCCATCATCGACATGCGCAACACCGCCGTCCAGGCGAACCTGGGCCCGTTCATGATCGGGCTCGCGGTCGCCGCCATCGGCATCTCCCTCGGCGCCAACGCCGGCTACGCCATCAACCCTGCCCGCGACTTCGGACCGCGGCTCTTCGCATGGCTGGCCGGATGGGGCCAAACGGCGCTGCCTGGCACAGTGGACGGCGCCTTCAGCTGGTACTTCTGGGTTCCCATCGTGGGCCCGGTGGTCGGTGGTGTGATCGGCGTGTTGATCTACGACTGGTTCATCGGCGACGTCCTCGATGCCCGGGCCCGGCTGCAGGAATCCACGCCTCCGGGCCGCGCCGGCGGCGAAACGCCTCCGGCCACTGAGGCTGAGGCCGTGCCGAAGACGCACACCGTGCCGAAGAGGCGGGCTGCGTAGGTACAGGGGTCAGGCGCGGGCACCCCAGCAGGAAAGTGCGACGGCGGCCCGCGCCTTTCGCATCCCTTGGCAGCTTTCGAGAGCGCGCCCTCCCAACCCGATTAGGGGCCCCGCTACATTGACATTCATTTTCAAGCTGAGGATCCTCATTTTTACGTAGTTCAGGTACTTCAACCCGGCTGAGGTGTCCCGTGGGCGGTGGTGGCTGTGGACATATGGAATTGGATCTGCTCCGGTGTTGGCAACTGCGCCGCGACGGAGAAATTGTCCACGTTGCGGTCCGCCAGCAGCGCCTGATCGCCGCGCTTGCCATCCGCGGCCCCAGGGTGCGGAACTACGTTGCCGGGCTCCTCTGGCCGGACTGCCCCGAGTCCCGGGCCTTGGAGAGCCTCAGGGTCAGCGTGCACCTGGTCACGCGCCAGGTACCCGGGATGCTGGCGAAGGACGGACCGGTGCTGGCCCTGGATCCGTCGGTGCAGGTGGATCTGTACCGGGTGCGGGCCCGTCTCCAGGACAGCCCGGCAGGGGACGGGGCAGCCACCAAGGCCCTGCTGGACCTGCGGGACGCCGAGCTGCTGCCCGGCTGGTACGAGGACTGGGTGCTGTTCGAGCAAAGCCGGCTGCACCAGGACCGGCTGCGCGCCCTGACACTCCTGGCACGTTCATTGCTGCAGGCGGGGGACTGCGGGGGCGCTGCGGAAGCGGCGGACGCTGCCCTGGAAATTGAGCCCCTTTACGAGAGCGCAGTGCGGGCGCTGGTCACCGCAGAACTGGAAATGGGGAACACCGTTTCCGCACTGCACGCCTACGGGAACTACGCAGCAGCCCTGCGCAGGGACATGGGCGTCATGCCGTCCGAAGCGCTCACCAAACTCATCGACGCCGTGCAGCTGGGCTATTCACCGCCGGGGTATTCATCCGTCCTGGGCAGCCAGCCACTGACGGACAGCGTGGAGGACTTCCTCCCGGTCCACCGTGGCGAGGCTGCCGTGCCCAGCAGGCCCCACGCTGTAGGTGACCCGCGCGCGGAAGCCGTGTTCGCCGTCGGGCTCGGTCCACGTGCGGATCACCAAGGTGCCGCCGCTGCGGGGGACCCCGGGCCCGTCAGGGACGCTGTGGTCGGTCATGGTGTTATCTGACTCCTCATCCGTTGACCCTGATCATGCGCGAAAAACCATCAGCAACCCGCGGTTTTTCCTGAAAGATTGGCGCAAGATCCTCTGGCGCAGGGGCCCTGGCAGCAGCAGTAACGGGGCTGTAACGCCGGGCATGGTCAGCTTCGTTGCGCAGGCGAAGTGCCGGCAGCGGATCTGCGAGGGGCTCTATGCCGTGGGTAATGGACCTCAGTGGCCGGCAGGCCTGGGCCAGTGAGGCCATCGAAACCCTCCGTGCCGCACACGTCCCCCTCCAGCTGGCGGATGCTCCAGAAACTGCCGCCACCGCAGGCATCATCTTTGCCGCGGCGCAGTCGCAGGACCTGGTCTCGGCCCTGGGGATGGCGGAATACGGCAGGTGCAGGGTGCTGGTTTTCGGGCCGCCGGACGGAAGGCTGAAACCCTGGCCGGTGCTTGAGGCGGGTGCGGCGGAATGCATGGCCTGGCACGGCCAGGTGGAGCCGGTGGCGGCGTGGCTGCAGCGGATCGAGGACGTGGAAACGGTGATCGACTCTGTTGCCGTCCGGGACAAGCTGGCGGGGCAAAGCCCGGCGCTGCGGTCCGCGCTCCGGGACCTGGTGGTGGCCGCGAAGTTCGGGAACGCACCGATCCTGATACAGGGGGAGACGGGGACCGGCAAGGAGCTGGCGGCCCGGGTGGCCCACGCGGTCAGCAGCCAGCGGGGCAACCTGGTGGTGGTGGACTGCACCACCATCGTCCCCACGCTGATGGGCAGCGAATTGTTCGGCCACGAACGCGGTGCCTTCACGGGCGCGGTGAGCGTGCGGACCGGCGCCTGCTCCGGTGCCGACCAGGGCTCCCTGTTCCTCGACGAGGTAGGCGAACTCCCCCTGGAACTCCAGCCCGAGCTGCTCCGCGTGGTGCAGGAAGGCACCTACAAACGCGTGGGCGGCGACAGGTGGCTGCACAGCAAGTTCCGGCTGATCTGCGCCACCAACCGCGACCTCGCCCGTGAAGTGTCCGCCGGTAGTTTCCGCACCGACCTCTACCACCGCATAGCGGCCTCGGTGGTCACCATGCCGCCGCTGCGGGACCGGCTGGAGGACATCCTCTGCCTCTTCGCCCGCTTTTGCCGCGAGGCCACCGGCGCCCGGACCGACCCGGACGTGGATCCGGCGGTCCAGGATGTCCTGCTCCGCCGCAGCTACCCGGGCAACCTGCGCGACCTCCGGCAGCTGGCCTTCCGCATCGCGGCGCGGCACGTCGGCCCGGGGGCCATCACCCCGGGCGACCTTCCCCGCGAGGACAGGCCGCAGGCAGGGCACCTGGGAGCGGATCAGGGCCAGAACGCGTACGACGGCGGCCCGGCCGGCGCCGTCGATCCGCTCGCCGTCGATCCGCTCGCCAGGGCGGTGGCCTGGGCAGTTGACGCCGGCCTTGGGCTGCGGGACATCAAGGAACGCGCGGCGGAGGCGGCCGTGGCTGTGGCGGTTGAGCGGAGCGGCGGGAACGTCCATTCGGCCGCCACCATGCTGGGGCTCACGGACCGTGCCGTCCAGCAGCGGCAGGCCCGCAGGACGGACACCGGCGGTGCCTAGCTCCGGCTAGGCCCCGCGGTCCAGCTCCTCCGCCACCTCGTGCCAGTACCCGTCGCCGGTCTCCTCGGCGAGTTCCCGGAACAGGTCCCCAAGCTCCCGCCAGAGCACGTCCGGCCCCTTCCGTCCGGGGAGCCGGCCCCGGTAGTTGGCACGTTTATAGATCCTGCCGAACTGCTGGCGGACCAGGTCCTCCACGGCGAGCCCGAACATGTCCGGCTGCTTGTCCGGTGACGGAAACGGAATGAATTTTGCCAGCTGGACGGGCGGCAGTTCGCGGCGGGACTTCACCAGGTCCTTCGTGGCCGGCAGCCGGTCATCCCTGCTGGTCCTGGCCACCAGCCGGTCCCCGGCGATTTCGTGGGCGAAGATGCGCACCTGGCTGGGCGATGGCCCGGGCGGCCAGGGCCGGTAGGTAATCAACCACACGGATTCCCGCCGGGGCTCGTTGCCCGCCATCCATGCGGGCCGTGCCGTCCTGCTGCCAGGCCCCGCCCGGCGGGCGGCCTCGCTCTGCCGGAGGTAGGCGCGCAGCTGGTTGAGGCCGCCCCTGATCGCCGGCCCGTTGTCCGGTTTTATCTCGGCCATCCCCGGCGCCCTGATCGGCTCCGGACCCGCGGCCGGCACATTTACAGCCATGCCTTCTTCCTCCTGTCCTGTCCTGCATCGGTGCAGCAGCGCCCGCTCCGGGCCGGTCCCGTCAGCCTCAGGACGTTGCCGCCCAGGATGAGGTCGCGGTCAGCCGACGGCAGCTCCAGCGCGAATATTTTGGCGAGCTCGGGCGCGGGGTGCAGGTACGGCCCGTCGCTGCCGAACAGCACCTTCCGCGATCCGGCCCGGGCCACGGCCTCCTCCAGCAGGTCGAAGTACCGCACTCCTGAGCTGTCCGTGAAGATGTTGGGCAGCTGGACCAGCGCATCGGTCAGCCGTTTCTGGGCGCGCCAGTCGTCGTTGAAGGACGACAAATGCGGAACTATCCAGGCAACCCCCGGATGCCGCCCGGCCAGGTGGCAGACCAGCTGCACGTCCCCGCCCGGGTCAAAAAGCACCGGCATCTGATGGCGTTCCGCGGCCAGCGCCACCTCATCCGTTGCGGGTCCGTCGGACCAGTGCACCTTGATCCCGCAGGCGCCGCATGCGTGGGCGGCCGTCACCATGGCGCCCACCCGCCCGCGGTCGGCCACGGAGTTTACGAACACATACCAAAGCCACCCGCCGGGCTCCCTCAGGGCAAGCTGGGCCACGGCCCGGTTGGCGGCCGCGTAGGTGCCACCCGGCGCGGCCATCAGCACCCCACGGAAAATTCCGACGGCGGCCGCCCGCTTCCGCCACAGTGCAAAGGATGCGGCGGGGCCGGCCGGGCCCAGCGGGACGCCGGCGGTCCCCACATGGACGTGCGAATCCACGATCATCAGGCCGCCCGCCTGTCCCGCGTCACCGCGGCCAGTCCCCGCACCAGCCGGTCCAGGTCGGCCTGGCTGTGGTCCGCCCGCACCACGGCGGACAACACGGCGCCGGGCCGGCAGCGGGGCAGCTGCACCAGCGCCTGCACGCCCCGGGCAGCGAGCGCGGTCCGCCACCGGCGTGCCAGCGGCAGTGAACCCAGCCGGGTTCCGACAATTGGAAAGGGAAGCCCCATCGGCGGAAGGCCAAGATCAGCGAACGCCGTCCGCAGCCAGAGGGTCAGCCGCCACAGCCGCCGCCGCAACCGGGGGAGGCCGCCGCTGCGGAGGGCCCCGAGCCCGGCGGCAAGGTCTGCCGCCGACGGCGGGCTGCTGTGCATCCGGTTCCCGCCGTTGCGGGCAACCACCCCCACCGTGGTGCTGTCACCCGTGATCACCGTGACGGGTGTGCCGTAGGCCTTGGCCAGCGAACCGAGCCACAGCAGCCGGTCGTGGGACAAGCCCAGCCAGCGTGCCGTGCCGGTACCGTCACCGAAGCCGCCGGGACCGGATGTCCGGCCCAGGACACCGAACGCCAGGGAGTCATCAACGATCACCTGGCCGCCGGTCTTCGCGGCGATGGCCTGCAGCTCAGCCAGGGGTGCGGGGCGCCCGCATCCCTGGCACCAGCCGTCGGTCACCACCCACGTCCTGGCGGAAGGTACCGTCCTGGCGGAAGGTACCGTCCTGTTGGGAGGCACCGACCTGTTGGGAGGTACGACGGCGGCTGGCCGGAAGTGTGGGTACGTCACCACCCGCACACCCCGGGGGAGGGATGCCCGGCACGCCCACTGGGCCAGCGGGTAGGCGTCCTCATCCACCAGGAGCACATCCCCGGGGCGGGGGAGTGACTGCAGTACATCCATCATTCCGTGCAGCGCAGACCTTGCCACCAGGCTGCCGTCGGCATGCTGCTGCGCGGCAACCAGGGATGCCAGCTCCGCGGCCGCCGGAAGCTCCCGCAGCGGGGCGGGCACCCCGGTGGTGAACTCCGCCCACGGGGCCAGCGCGGCGCTGGGGTGGTGCTGGCCCAGGAACAGGGCGGACGTGAAATCCGTCCCGCCCGCTGACCTGGCCATCTCCTGTACCTAGCCCTTTCCTGACCTGGCCATGTCCTAGTACCGGACCAGCTTCCGGGCCAGCCGGCGCTGCAGCAGTGCGGACGGCATGGTGGTGTCCACGCGCTCGCTGAGGTCCACCCCGGTGACAGCCCGGTAGGCGTGGATGTAACGCTGCACGGACGGCTTCCATTTGAGGGCCCAGTTCTTGGCGTCATCGCTGGTCATGCCGGACTCGTTCCACCGGCCATGCCGTACGGACAGCAGCAGCTGCTCCCCGTGGACGGCCAGGTCGTAAAAGTGGGTCACGCTGGCGTCGGACCATTCCTGCATCAGCTTCATGGTGTCCACCCGGCCCATCCACTCTTCCTGGTAGGGGACCATGGTGCGGCCGCCCAGGAACTCGCGCATTTCCGGCTGGGCCAGCATCCACTGCACGTCCAGGGTCTCGATCCGGGCGGACAGCGAGACGTCTACGAACTGGTTGTTCGCGCCGGCGGCCAGCACCAGGTGCAGTTCCTGCAGGTTGCTCAGCAGCGGGAACGCGTCCGCGTCCACGGTCTTGTCGCTGAACTCCTTGTAGTAACGGTGGCAGGCATTGAGCAGGCTGTGGAACGCATCCAGGAACTGGGTCCGCCGCTCCACCAGCAGCTCCGCCGGGGGAATCGCGCGGCCGATCAGCTGCAGGCCGTACTGGTACTCGTACTCTGCGGCGCGGCGGCGCAGCGAGAGCCGGTCCTTCTCGGCCTCGGCCAGTCCCCACAGGAGTCCGCGCAGCGGCAGCAGCGGGCTGACGGCGAGCCGCGAGAGCGGGTCCCCGTCCGGCTGTGACCGCCGGTTCTGGAAGCGGGCCAGGATCCTGTTCAGGGACTGGAAGAGCATGCCTTCCTCCAGCCAGTAGACGTAAATCAGTTCGACGAACGGCACCTGTTCCAGCGGGTACTGGCCGTTCGGGATGCCGTCCGGGAAGGGCCGGGCGAGGTCGTTGTCCTGGTCACTGACGTAGGACAGGGGGATCGCCTGGGCGCTGTGGTTGGCGGGCCCCCAGCCGGACCCCTTCTTGCGGAGCGGATCGAACTTGTTCCCCAGGGCGCCCTTCGAGATGAATTCCACGGACAGCGCGTGCAGGTTCTGGTACGTGAGGCCGCTGAAGGGCGGGAGCGAGCCGAACGTCTTGGCCTTGGTCTTCGCGAAGGCAGCAAAATTGGTGTACGTCAGGTTCCCGGCCACCCCGGAGATGAAGTCCCATAGCTGGGCGTGTCCGCTGTTGGGGGCAGCGTTGGGCTCCAGGGCCACCTTGATGACCGGTTCGGAGTCGGGTGCCTGGACGTCGATCCGGTCGATGATGGTCCAGTTCCCCACGATGCCGCGCATGTTGGGGCGGAACCGCACCCGGTATTCCAGCGGGTCGGGGAGCCGTACCTTCAGTTCCAGCGCTTTGCCCCGGCTCATGGTCTTGGTGAAAATGCCGCCCTTGTTCCCGCCGATGGGGATGCTCCTGCCCCGTTCGTCCAGGACCTGGAAGTTGTAGTCGCCCAGGGGGTCCGAGCTTTCCAGCTGGAAACGGATTCCCACATCCTGTCCGGCATACACCGGTGCAACCGGCCGTCGATTGAAATCCATGGCTATCTCCTTGTTGTTAGTGCTGGTGTGGTGAGGTGTTGTGCCGGGCTGCCGCTCAGGGGTGCGGGGGCTCCCATGTCGTCCAGGCTGCTGCGGACCGCCCATGCGGTGAGCAGCGAGGACAGCTGCGAGCTTTCCTCCTCGGCGGTGATGCGGCCGGCGGCTTTGGCCTGGCCCAGGACCGCGAACACCAGTGCGGGCCGTTGCCGGGCCATGACGCCGAAGTCGCCGCCCCAGGCCTGGTGCAGGCGGAGCAGCCGCTCGGGCCGCCGCTCGCGGGTGGGCCAGATGGTGCCCAGTTTCCGGCCGCCTGCCGCCGGGACGGGGTGGTTCATGAGCAGGGAGACCAGGTCGCCGATGTGGGCCTCGCACTTGCCGATCCAGGCGAGGTGTTCCGCCGGCAGCCCGGTAGGCGGGTACATGGCCCGCCACACGGATGCCAGGCCCCGCCACTGGGGGTGCGGGTAGAGCGCGTCGCCCAGCGCCGCGGAGATCAGCACCCGGAGGTAGGGCATCGGGTGGGGATCGGTGCCGCCGGGCCGGAAGACGAAGTAGCGGGGGAGGCTGACCACCGCGAGCAGGCCCACGGTGGAGGTGATGCCCACGGTGGCAACGGACCACATGTCCGCCACGATCTCGCTGATCCACAGGGACCACACGCCCCAGCCGCCGTCCGGGTCCTGCTGTGCACGCCGGTCGAGTTCCGCGCGGAGGGACGCCACCAGGTCCAGCTGCGCCGCTCCCTGGTGTCCCACCTCGTGGGCCAGGGAGGAGGCGATTCCGCTGCCCACCATCCGCTCCCGGGGCAGCCGGATGATCCCCACGGGGTTCGGTTTGCCGCCGGGCAGCCGGGTCTTGGCCCGCCGGATGGCAGCACCCGCACCCCTGGCGAGGTAGACCACCAGCCGGGCGTCGCCGTCGTCGTGGTTTCCTTCCAACCGCAAGGCGTCCTGGGCCAGGATGTCCAGCCCGGACAGCCAGACCCCCGTGGAGTGCTCGCTGCGCTGGGTGACCACCTCGGTGAACAGGTCGAACTGGGCCAGCACCACATTGAACTGGAGGCGGATCAGGACGAACCGGCGCTGTTGTTCGGCGGGACTGGCGGTCCTGCCGTCGCCGTGCAGCCAGTCAAGGAACTCGGCAACCTGGACCCGCAGCTCGTGGCGTCCGGCGTGGAGGAAGCGTTCGATCAGCAGCTGGGCGTCCCGGGGCAGTGCGGCGGCCAGGACCATGGTTTCCTGCATGACGAACGGCTTGATCTGGTCCAGCCGGGACACCAGGCCGTCCGCCTCGCTCTCGATGAGCGCGGTGCTGATGGTGTTCGTTTCCATCCCGATCGCCTGCCGTCAGCCGCCGGCAGGTTATATCCCCAGGAGGATGACGCGGCCGTCGCGGCGGATCCAGCGGCCTTCGTCGGCGCCGCTCCCGGAATTGCCGTTGCCGTTGCCGTCCTGCTGGCTGTCCCAGCCTTCGTCCGGGGCGCCCCACACGGCACCGGAGTACTGGGTGTTGTAGATCCGGGTGCCGCCGCCGCGGTAGTTGCGGGTCCCGCGCCGGGCTGCCTGGCGGGCGCGGAGCAGGGACGGGGCGTAACGGCGGGCGGCGGCGGTGGCCGCGGCGCGGGCGGCAGCGTTGGGCGGGACGGACACGGGGGTCCGTGCGGCGTTGCGGTAGGCGGCCCGGGCGAACCGGACGTAGCGGCGGGCGGCCTCTTCCTCGGCCTCTGATTCGTCCATGGCTTCGGCTTCCTCGGCCTCGAGCAGGCCGCCTGCCATGGAGCCAAGCTTGCTGCCAATGGCGGTCCCGACGCCGGGAGCCACGAAGGAGCCGATGGCACCTCCCACAATGGGCAGCGCCGTCTTGGCAACGGATTTGAGGGCGCCGCCCAGGGCCTTGCCGATGGGCGACTTGATGAACCGGGAGGCGTTCTTCACCACGCTGCGGGCCAGGCTGCCCAGGAACTGGTCCAGTTCTTCCTCGGAGTTGATGCTGAGGAGTTCCATGGCCAGCTCGGTTTCGAGGTTTTCCTCTCGGTCGGATCCGCCCTCGTAGCCGCTGAAGTTTCCTTCGTCTTCGTCCTCCTGCGCCCAGGGCGCAGCGGACTCGGTCTCGTAGTAGTTGGTGCTCATGGCAAATGTCCTTCGGGTTGGTGGTGCCGGATGGGTTAGCGTGCGTTGAGGATCACGATGTTGCGGCCGCGGCGGATCCAGCGGCCGCTGGCAGCGGGCCGGCCGGACTGGCCGGAGCCGTTCTGGCCGGGACGGCCGAGCAGGCCGGGGAGGTGCTGCCGGGCTGCGGCGGTGGCCGCCTGCTGTGCTGCCTGGGCAGCGGGGACGCTCCTGGGCGTGGCCGCGGCGCGCTGGGCGGTGGAGGTGGCGAACCGGACAAAGGCGCGGGCGGTTTCCAGGTCGCGGTCCTCCGGCGACAGGCCTTCCAGCTGGAGTCCGGATTCGAACTTGCTGCCGAGCCACTTGCCCACCTGGCGTCCGGCCTGCCCGCCCGCACCCGGAACGAAGTAGTTGCCTACGGCCTGGCCCAGCTGCGGGAGGGCCTTCCGGGCGGCGGACTTGAGGACCTTGCCCACGGCCTGTCCTGCCGCGCTCCCGGCGAAGTCCTTGGCGGCCGAGACTGCCTTCCGTGCCAGGTCGCCCAGGAACTGGTCAAGCTCGTCCTCGTCGGTGACTTCGAGCAGTTCGGCGGCGAGGGCAAGCTCGTCGGTTTCCTGGCTGTCGGTCTCGCCCCAGAGCCCCCCGGCTTCGCTGGCGTCTTCGCCCTGGAAGGGTGACTGTTCGTCCTCGTAGGAGTAGCCGGGGCCCTCATCCATCACCTCGCCCCAGGTGCCCTCGTCCTGGCCTTCGAACAGTGCCCTATCGATGTCGTGCATGAGTATTTCCTTTCCGGAGTTGCAGGTGCCTTGGGAGGCACCACCGCGGAACACCGCATACCCACTTACTGCACAATTCGTGCCAACCCCGGCGGGCTCAGGCACGGGCGGAAGCGGGGGAGAAACGGCGGCGGCCGGCAGCCCTGGCCCGAACCGGATTTCGCCGGCGCGAAAAAGGATTCGCCGTTGCCTGCGGTGCCTGCGGGTGGTGCCTGCCTACGGGTCCAGCTGGAGCGAGCGCCGGTACTTGTTCACGGTCCGGCGGGCAATGACGAACCCGCTGCGGGCCAGTTCGGCGCGGAGCTGTTCGTCGGAGGCAGCGCCGCCCGCCGCCGTCGTCATGTACTCCTGCAGCGCGGCCCGTGCGGCCAGGCCCTTGCCGAAGAGGCATGCCAGGTCGGTGACGGTTCCGGAGGGCAGCCGCAGCCGCTTGCCGCTCACGGCCCTGCTCACCGTGGAGGGATGCAGCCCGATTTCCTGGGCGACGGCGGTCCGCGTCAGGGGATGGTGGCGTCCGGCGTCGCCGTGGTCCAGGAAGTCCTTCTGGTGCGCGACGGCGCATTCGGTGATGCGGAGGAGGGCGCCGGCGCGTCGGTCGATCTGGTATAGGAGGCGCCTGGCAGCGATTTCGTGGTCCGTCAGCCATTGCTTCGCCCCGGACGCCGCGGGGAGGCCGGCGGAGAGGTCCGCTACCTGGAGGCCAAACCAGGCGCTCGCGGGAACCTCCACTTCCAGGGACCCGTCCGGTCGGCGGTACAGGAAGACGTCCGCCGTAGGAACGCCGGCTGCAGCGGTGCCGGTGTCCACTGCCACAAAGGGCCGCAGCCGCTCCCTGACCATGGCCAGTCCGGCAAGGACCTGCTCCTCGGAAAGCCCCAGGGCACGGACGACGACGGCGGTGCTTCCCGCGGCGAGGTCCGCCAGGTGCGCGCGGACCAGGTGGGGGAGCCAGTCCGGAGCCTCGCCGGCATCCACCAGCGCCTCCGCCTGGATGGCGAGGAGTTCCACCACGCTGGTGGACGCGATGCCTGCTGGGCCCACGGCCCGGACGGCACGGAGGGCCTCGTGCACCTGGTCGGGGCGCAGGCCGTGCTGCCGGGCGATCTGCTCCGGTTCGCAGTCCAGGAGTCCGCGGGAGGTCAGGTGCGCCAGCACGAGTTCCAGTGCGTGCCGGCAGTCCGGCCGGACTTCAACGCCT
Organism: Pseudarthrobacter sp. LT1; assembly: GCF_035621795.1. NCBI lineage: Bacteria > Bacillati > Actinomycetota > Actinomycetes > Micrococcales > Micrococcaceae > Pseudarthrobacter > Pseudarthrobacter sp. LT1. Next base: position 3,660,100 of record NZ_CP141830.1, on the reverse strand, counting down.
GCGTCTGCTTCCAGCGAGGCGAACGGATTGACGGCCGGCTCGGGGCCGTCGCGAAACTGCGAAGCATCCGACTGGCTCCGGCAGCGGAAGCAGGTTCCGGACGCCACATGCCGGCCGCACCCGGGGCACGGATGGCCCTCGGCGCGCTCCAGGACAGGGTTGTCGGCAAGGGCCCGTTCGGTGGCGAGCTGCACTTCCGCGTGCGTCATGGTCAGCATGCCCAGGGCCCTCAGCAGGCCGGGCAGCGCGCGCAGCTCGGGTTGCAGCCCCGCCTGCAGCTGCAGGCCGGGACCGGGCCCTTCGGTGGCCATGGTTCAGGCTAGCCCCGTGGCCTCCCACGGCGGTAGGCAGATTTCTGCGTGATTCCGGGGCGTGCGCCCGCGTCGTCAGCGGATTTGCGCGTCGTCAGTGCACACCGGAGTCACCGGGAAGGTCCGCGTCGGAAGTCCACAGCAGTTCACGACGCCGGCCCTCGCCTTTGGCCGACAGCGCACGACGCCGGCCCGCAGGTTTGGGAAGTGATGGGGCGTTGGTTCCCGCCGCGCCACAGCCAATACAGCCCCAGCGGGCTACTTGCCGCCGTCGAAGAAACCCTTGAGCTGGGTGGCGATGGCAGCAGCGGAGACCTGGTGGGTTTGGCCCTCGAGGACGCGGTGTTCGCTGCCGGGGATGGCGCCGGCGATGGTCTTCTGCCCCTGGGCCATGGGGCCGGCGGCCTTCCCGCCCACCATGACCAGGGTGGGCACGGTTATGGTGCGGAGCCTCTCCACCGGCGCCGTGAAGTTGTTGGTCACCCGTGTTTCGTAGGGCAGGGTATTCGCGGCCGCTGTCTGTTTCTTCCACACTCCGGGCATGAGGCGCAGGACGTAGGGGAGGAAGGCCGGTGCGCCGACCATTTTGACCAGGAAGTAGGACACGGCGCTGCCGCGTTTGCCGTCCCTGAGCAGCGCCTCCAGGTGCTCGCGGTGGCTCCCGGGCGACCCGTCCGGCCCCTGCACGCCGGTGTAGGGCGCCTCGTAGGTGGCCAGCCCGCGCATCGGGACTCCCGCTGCTGCCGCTTCGAGGGCCAGGGCAGCGCCTGAGGAAATCCCGTACACGTAGGGGTTGCCGCCTGCCTCGGCCAGTACCGCCTGGAGGTCCTCGATCTCGCGTTCGACGGCGTAGGGCATGGTCTCGCCGCTGTCCCCGCGTCCCCGCCGGTCGTAAAAGTAGACGGTGAAGGAATCCTTCAGTGCATTCGCCAGCGCACGTGAGGGCCCGAAGTTCCGGCCGCAGAAGGCGCCGTCCACCAGGACCAGGCTGGGTCCGGTACCCATCCGCTCGACGCTGAGGGAGGTGCCGTCGGGCGACGGCACGGTGGACACGGTGCCTGTTTCCTGGGTCTTCGTCATCGCAGTGCTCCATTCAGTGCCGGGCCAGGGGGGCAGCTCAGCTTCTCGGGTCAAGCGTGCCGAGTCAAGGGTTTTCGCGCCAGGATGGCGGAAAAGCGGGTCAGGCCGCCGCATGGAGACGCTCAGTCCCGGGCCAGGGGAAGCGTCAGCTGCATGGTGGTTCCGTCCGGCCCGGTGCGGACCACCTTCACGGTGCCGCCTGCCGCGGAGGCAATTTCGCGGACCAGGGCCAGACCGATCCCGAAGCTCCGCCGGCCCTGCCCGTCGCCGGTCCGGCCGGCGCGGACAAAGCGGTCGAAGATCCGGTCCGGGTCCACGCCGCTGATCCCGGATCCGGTGTCGGAAACCCGGACCAGCGCACGGGAACCCTCAACCGCGGCGGAGATGGTGATGCTTCCGCCCGCTGGCGTGTGCCCCAGCGCGTTGTCCGCCAGGGCCAGCACGGCCCGCCGGAACGAACTGGGGTCGATCCGCACCAAAGCCGGCCCGCCGCCGTCGAACGTTATCCGGACGCCCTGTTGGCGGGCAAGATCCTGAAGGCTGCCGGCCACGGACCCGGCAGCCAGGGCGACGTCCACCGGCTCCATGTCCGGAACGGGCGCTGCCGCGGTCGCCGCCAGGAGCAGCTCGTTCACGATCCCGGTCAGCGTGGACGCATCCTCCCGGATCTTCGCCAGGGCCTGCGCCGGTTCGGATCCGGGTTCGGCTTTGCGCTGGGCCAGCTGGATGCGGGTGTCAAGGATGGCCAGGGGGGTCCGCAGTTCGTGGCTGGCGTCCTGGACGAACCGCCGCTGCCGGGCCAGCGCTTCCCCCAGCGGCCGGATGGCGCTGCGCGCACTGAGCCACCCCACCACACCGGCCAGCACCACGCCTCCAAGGCCGGCAAGGATCATCCCCTCGATCAGGTCCCTGGAATCGAGGTAGGTGTACGGTTTCCCGGGTTCAGAAGCGGGCAGGACCGGATGGGCCAGCTTGTACATCAGGAACGCGGTGGCGGCGGCCAGGAGGATGAGCACCAGCGCGGCAACCCCGGCGCTGATCCGCAGTGCCACCTTCAGCGACGCGCGGCGCAGGATGTCCCGGTCCGGGTCGCCGGCGGCAGCAGGCGGGGTGCCCGGCCCGGAAGTGCCGGAAGTAGTCATGAGGGGTTGCCGATCTGGTAGCCGACGCCGTGGACGGTGCGGATCACGGTCCTGTCGATCTTGCGGCGCAGGTGGTGGACGTAGGTATCGATCACACCGGGCTGGTCTGTCCCGTGGAAGTGTGCGGCGAGCAGTTCGTCCCGGGTGAACACCCGGTCCGGCTCGGCCGCCAGCGCGGCCAGCACCTCGGCTTCCTTTGCGGTCAGCGAGACGGTGTCGCCGTACAGGGAACGGACAGCGCGCGACGCCGGGTGGAATTCCCAGGTGCCGAGGCTCACCTGCCCGGCGGCCGGGCCATGTCCCGCGGGCGGACCGTAGCTGCGCGTAAGTGCGCGCAGGCGTGCAGCCAGCTCGCCGCCGTCGAACGGTTTTGTCAGGTAGTCGTTGGCGCCGGCGTCCAGGCCGCGGACTTTTTCGTCGGTGTCGCCCAGTGCGGTGAGGATCAGGATGGGTGTGCCGATGCCCTTGGCCCGCAGGGCGGTGATGAGGCTGATCCCGTCCATGACGGGCAGGCCGCGGTCGATCACCATCGCGTCCCACGGCTGCGTCAGCCCCAGATGCAGGCCCTCCTGGCCGTTCGCCGCGAGCCGGACGGTGAAGTCCGGCTCCAGCAGCTCGGCAATCAGCGGACCCAGGACGGGATCGTCCTCCACCAGCAGCAGGGCCAGCCCCTCACCAGTTGTCATGCCGCCTATTCTTCCGCAGCCGCCTCAACACCTTCGTCAACGGGCTGTTCCGCGGCGGCCAGCCGCTTCTTCCGCCGGCGCTTCAGATACTCCACGATCCACGGCACCACGGAGACCAGGACCATCACCACGGCGATGACGTCAATGTTCTTGGCGATGATTTCGTAGTGTCCCAGCCACGTGCCCAGGAGCGTCACGGACGTCGCCCAGGCCAGGGCACCCACCATGTTCCAGACGGTGAACGCCTTGTATTCGTAGCGGGCAATGCCGGCGGTGACCGGCGCGAAGGTCCGCACCATGGGCACAAAACGGGCCAGGATGACGGCGGCGCCTCCATGGCGGCGGAAGAACTCTTCTGTGACAGTCAGGTGGGAGGTTTTGAGGATGCGGGCATCGTCCTTGAACCAGCGGCGGCCAAATTTGCGCCCCAGCAGGTACCCCACCTGGTCGCCGCCGATCGCGGCCGCGGTGATCACGCCGATCAGCAAGGGGAGTGCCAGGTTCAGCTGCTGGTGCAGGAGTCCGGCGGTGAAGAGGAGGGAGTCGCCGGGCAGGAAGGGGAACAGGACGCCCGACTCGATGAACACCATCGCGGCGATGACACCCAGCGCGGCCGGGCCAAAGCCCTCCAGCAGGCCGGCGGGGTCAAGCAGCGACGGCGGGCCCGGAGCCGCTGCCAGGGATGTCAGGAGGCTGTGCATGATTGCTCCTTACGCCCGGCGGGAGGGGTGGAGGATCCTGGCGGGAACGCGTTCCAGCAGGGCGGGGGCAAAGCGGTTCCAGAGCCCGGCGAGCAGGACGGCGGCGGCGCCCGCGGCGAAGAAGGAGGCCGCGACGTCGGTGGGGTAATGCACCCCCACGTACAGCCTGGACCAGGCGACGATCAGCGCCACGGCGGCCCCGGCCACGGCAACCGGCTTTGCCCACCGGGTCCTGCGGGCCAGGAAGTACAGGGCGAAGGCCAGCGCCACCGCAAAGCTGACGTGCCCGCTGGGGAAGCTGTTGGATCCCGTTTCCGGTGCCAACGGGTCGAACAGCAGCGCCGGGTTGGGCCGCTGCCGGGCGAACAGGAGCTTGAAGGCCTCGCTCGCCACCCAGCCCGAGCACGCGGTGAGCCCGAACGCGACGGCGGTCACCAGGTCGCGCCGGAACAGCCAGATGGCCAGGGCTGCGGCCGCTATCAGGAGCAGGCCCGCCACCGGGCCGAACAGCAGGTTGATCCCCATCGCCACCGCGGTCAGCACGGCAACGTGGTGCAGGCTGAGGTTTTGGTCAACGCCCAGTTCTGCGGTTGTGTCGCCGGGGACCAGTTGCACGGCAAGGCCCAGCGCCACGACGGCGGCGCACAGCAGTACGCCCACCGGCAGCCAGTGCCGGGGCTGGGGGAGTGCCCTGAACTGGGTGCCGACGGCCGGGGGTGCCGTGGGCGCGGTGTACTGGTTCGGGCGGTCATCGTGGGCTGATCGGTGCATTTCTTCCTTGGGGAGGCGTGGCGTGGGGCGCTGTCCGGCCCGTACTTCCACTCTCCCCGGTGGGTTTTAAGAAAGCCTTAAGAAGTGCGGGTTCCTGGCTGTGGGCAGGGGCGTACGACGGCGGTCCGCGCCTTTCGCGCGCGGTGTGCCGACGTGTGGGGGCGTGGTGCGAGCCGGCGACGCGCAAACTCATTTCCGCTGCGCAGATTCCTTTTCGCCCCGCATATGTGGGCCGCGCAGGGGAATACCCGCCTCGGTGGTGAGTATCCGCGTCGAAAGTGCGGCGAGGCTGATCCGATTCGGGGCTTTCAGCCCTAAGCTGCCGTGGCTGCCCGCCGCACACTGTTTCCAAGGGCCCGATCAGTCGGGGTCGGACCAGGCTCGGGAGGAATTCTGATGGACGTTCGGGTCGTGGAGTCGCTGGTCATGGCGGAGATCGGGGACGGCGTGCTGACCGCCCTGTACCCGGTAGAGCATTGCGCACGGTGGGAGTTCGGTCCCTGGGCTCCGCTGATGCGCTGGTTCAAGGAACGCCCGGGCCTGACCCGGGTGCTTGGTGTGGCGCAGGTGGCCGGTGCCCTGGCTGTGGCCGCCACGTTGTCCAAGACCCCGGGGCGGGCCTGGAAGAAATAATCCCGGAGCTCCGGGCTTTCGCGCAGTCTGGCGCTTGAGGGCCCGGCCCGGCTCATCCTTCCTGGGAAACTGACTCCCCGAAGGCACAGCATCTTTCCGCTGCGCAGACTCATTTGCGCACCCGATATTTGCCGGCGCGGGCGAGTATCCGCGTCGACAGTGCAGGGGGCTGCGGGTGAAGTGGGGGAACGTACGACGTCGGTCCGCGCCTTTCGTGCGCAACGTGATGGGGCGTTGGGAGAAAGGGGCAGGAAGTGATGGGGCGTAGAAAATGGGGGCGCCACGCTTGACGCCTCCGCACGCTCCCGCATATCCTGAACGAACGGTCGGTAAATAATTCCGAGACGCCCGACAGGTCTTTGCATAGGAGCAACCATGGCAGCGCAGAACTTGCAGTCAGTGCCGGCTGAGCTAACCCCGGAAGAGGACGCCGCAGGCAAGGCCCACTTCGACCGGATCATCGCCGAGGACTCGCGCATCGAGCCCCGCGACTGGATGCCGGCGGCGTACCGCAAGACGCTCCTGCGCCAGGTCTCCCAGCACGCGCACTCCGAGATCATCGGCATGCAGCCCGAGGCCAACTGGATCTCCCGCGCCCCCAGCCTGAAGCGCAAGGCCATCCTCATGGCCAAGGTCCAGGACGAGGCCGGCCACGGTCTCTACCTCTACTCAGCAGCCGAAACCCTGGGCCAGTCCCGGGACAAGATGATGGACGACCTCATCGCCGGCAAGGCCCGCTACTCCAGCATCTTCAACTACCCGGCCCGCACCTGGGCTGACATGGGCGCCATCGGCTGGCTGGTGGACGGCGCAGCCATCTGCAACCAGGTCCCGCTGTGCCGCGCCTCGTACGGCCCCTACGGCCGCGCCATGGTGCGCGTCTGCAAGGAAGAGTCCTTCCACCAGCGCCAGGGCTTCGAGATCCTCCTGGAACTTTCCAACGGCACCCCCGAGCAGAAGCAGATGGCCCAGGACGCGGTGAACCGCTGGTACGCCCCGGCCCTGATGATGTTCGGGCCGCCGGATGACGATTCCCCCAACTCCAAGCAGTCCATGGCCTGGAACATCAAGCGGTTCAGCAATGACGAGCTCCGCAGCCGGTTCGTGGGCATGATGGTGGAGCAGGTCAAGGTCCTGGGCCTCACCCTCCCCGATGACCAGATCCGCTTCAACGAGGACACCAGGAAGTGGGAGCACGGGCCCCTGGACTGGGACGAGTTCCACGAAGTCCTGGCCGGCCGCGGTCCCTGCAACGCCCAGCGCCTTGAGCGCCGGCGGGCAGCGCACGACGACGGCGCCTGGGTCCGCGAGGCAGCAGCCGCCTACGCAGCAAAACAGTCAAAGAAGACGAAGGAATACGCAGCATGAGCCCGCACGGCAACCCGGAAACCCCGGCCAGCTCGGCCACCGAGATCAACCGCGAAGCCCCCAAGGCCAGCCCGGCACCGGACCACCACGACCGCTCCACGTGGGGCCTCTGGGAGGTCTTCGTCCGGTCCAGCCGCGGCCTGAGCCACGTTCACGCCGGCTCCCTGCACGCCCCGGACGCCGCCATGGCCCTCCGGAATGCACGGGACCTCTACACCCGCCGCAACGAGGGCGTCTCCATCTGGGTGGTCCCGGCGGACGCCATCGCCGCCAGCGACCCCGACTCCAAGGGCTCCTTCTTCGAGTCCCCCCAGGGCAAGGACTACCGGCACGCCACGTACTACACCAAGAGCGAAGGGGTGAAGCACCTGTGAGCTCCCCCGACGCGCCCACCACGGGCCACGGCGACATCTCCACCGGCGTGGCCGGCGGAGACAGCAACGCCTCCGCCACCCGGATCACCCCCGGCAACGCCCTCCGCCCGGAGGACATCGCGCTCGAGGTCAAGACCGGCCTCGCCAAGCCCAGCGAAGACGTCGCGGAGTACGCCCTCCGCCTGGGCGATGACGCCCTGATCCTTGCACAGCGCCTGGGCCACTGGATCTCCCGTGCACCCGAGCTGGAGGAGGACATCGCCCTGGGCAACATCGCCCTGGACCAGCTGGGCCACGCCCGCAGCTTCCTCACCTACGCCGGCGCCGGCATGCCCACCGAGGATGGCACGGCCAAGTCCGAGGATGACCTGGCCTACTTCCGCCGCGAGCACGAGTTCCGCAGTGTCCAGCTGTTCGAGCAGCCCAACGGGGACTTCGCGGCCACCATCGCCCGCCAGTTCGTGGTGAGCTACTACCAGTACGAGCTCTACCGCCGCCTCACCGAGTCCACGGACGCCACCCTGGCCGCCATCGCAGCGAAGGCCGTGAAGGAAGTGGACTACCACCGCGACCACAGCACCCAGTGGGTCTTGCGCCTCGCCGGCGGCACGGACGAATCCCGCCAGCGGATGATCCACGGCCTGCGGACCATGTGGCCGTACGTCAACGAACTTTTCCAGGACGATGACCTGACGCAGCGCCTCGCTGAGGCGGGTGCCGCCGTCGCGCCTTCCAGTCTGCGGGAAGACTTTGACCGCCTGGTGGCGGATGTCCTGGCCGAAGCTGAGCTGGAGGTCCCGGACGTGCCCGCAGCCCCGGGCGGCGGCCGGTACGGCAAGCACTCGGAGCACCTGGGCTACATCCTCGCGGAGATGCAGGTGCTGGCCCGTGAGTATCCTGGGGCCAGCTGGTGACTGCCATGTACATCTCGGATTTCGAATCCCGGACCCGCACCCCGGAGCAGAAGGCCTGGGACATCGCCGCCACCGTGGTGGACCCGGAGATCCCGGTGCTGAGCATCGCGGACCTGGGCATCCTGCGGAAGGTGGACGTGGCGGGCAGCGAGGTCACCGTTACCATCACCCCCACGTACTCGGGCTGCCCGGCCATGGACGCCATCCGTGACGATCTCTACACCGCCTTTAAGAAGGAAGGCTACGAGGATGTGCACGTGGACCTGGTCCTGGCCCCGGCGTGGACCACGGACTGGATGACCGAGGCCGGCAAGCAGAAGCTGCAGGAGTACGGCATCGCCCCGCCCAGCGGCAACTCCCGGGCCGGCGGCCACTCCGGCCCCATCCGGCTGAGCCTGGCCGTGAAGTGCCCGCAGTGCAACAGCCTCAACACCAAGGAACTCACCCGCTTCGGTTCCACGTCCTGCAAGGCGCTGTATGTGTGCCAGGACTGCAAGGAACCGTTCGACTACTTCAAAGTCCTGTAAGGAAGCCCCCATGCCTGTTGTCCGCCAGACCGCCGCCGAAGAGGCTGAGGTGACCGGCCGCCGTCGTCCGTCCTTCCACACCCTTGAGGTGAAGGAGGTGCGCCGGCTCACCGACGATGCCATTGAGGTCAGCTTCCATGTGCCGGCCGAACTCGCCGGCAAGTTCGACTACCTGCCCGGGCAGTACGTGGCCCTGCGCACCACGCTGCCGGATGAGGGCGGCGAGCCGAAGGAGATCCGCCGCAGCTACTCCATCTGCGCCGAGCCGCGCAGCTTCGCGGACGGCACCAGCGAGATCCGCGTGGCCATCAAGAAGGACCTGGGCGGGCTGTTCTCCACGTGGGCCAACGCCGAGTTGAAGGCGGGGGACACCCTGGACGTGATGAGCCCCATGGGTGCGTTCGTGTCCAAGCACGGCCGCGACGGTGTGGCCGTGGACCAGAACGTCATGAACTCCATGAACCACCCGGAGGACCTGGCGGGGGAGGCCGGGAACTTCGTGGCCATCGCGGCGGGATCCGGCATCACCCCGGTGATCGCCATCGCCCGGACCCTGCTGGCCGCCAACCCGGACACCCGGTTCGACCTGATTTACGCCAACAAGGCCGCCATGGACGTGATGTTCCTGGAGGAACTGGCGGACCTGAAGGACAAGTACCCGCAGCGGCTGGCCATCCACCACGTGCTCTCCCGCGAGCAGCGGATCGCGCCGCTGCTGTCCGGCCGGATCGACGCCGAGAAGCTCCAGCAGCTGCTGGGCACCGCCCTGCACGCTGACGATGTGGACGAGTGGTTCCTGTGCGGGCCGTTCGAGCTGGTGCAGCTGTGCCGGGACACCCTGGCTGAGCGCGGGGTGAAGCCGGAGAATGTCCGGTTCGAGCTGTTCACGTCGGGCAAGCCGGACCGCCCGGAGGGTCAGGCCGGCCGTCCCGTGGTGGTGGACGAGTCCAAGGAGACGTACAAGATCACGTTCAAGCTGGACGGCCTGCAGGGCGAGGTGGCCAGCCCCACCCACGCCCGCGAGTCGATCCTGAACGCCGCGCTGCGGGTGCGCCCGGACGTGCCGTTCGCGTGCGCCGGGGGAGTGTGCGGCACCTGCCGGGCCAAGGTGGTCACCGGCAGCGTGACCATGGACGAGAACTACGCGCTGGAGCAGGATGAGCTGGACAAGGGCTACGTCCTGACCTGCCAGAGCCACCCCACCAGCAAGGAAGTCACGGTCGACTTCGACGTCTAAACCGTGTTCACTAGAAGGAGCCCCATGATTTCGCTTTCCATCAGCAACGGCATCGCCGAGGTCGTCCTGGACGCGCCGCACAAGCTGAACTCCCTGGATGAGCAGGCGCTGCGGGATTTAGCACAGGCGTACGACGACGCTGCTGCCGCCGCCTCGCGCGGTGAGGTGCGGGCGCTGCTGCTGAGGGGAGAGGGCCGGGCCTTCTGCGCGGGTCGGGACATTGCGGGGGTCACCCCGGAGAATGACGACGCAGCGGCGTACCTGGGCGGGCTGGTGGAACCTTTGCTGAAGAAGATGGCGGCGTTCCCGGCGCCGACGTTCGCGGCGGCACAGGGTGCGTGCCTGGGGGTGGGGCTGGGGCTGCTGCTGGCCACGGACGTGGTGTACGTGGCGGAGAACGCCAAGTTCGGCTCGCCGTTCGCCAAGCTGGGGGCCACGCTGGACTCGGGCGGGCACTGGTACTTCACGGAGCGGCTGGGCATGCACCGGACGCTGGACCTGATCTACACCGCGGACCTGATCTCGGGAGCGGAGGCGGTGGCCCAGGGGATGTTCAGCCGGGCGATGCCTGCTGATTCTTTGCTGGACTCGACGCGGGAGATTGTCTCGCGGGTGGCTGCCGGTGCCACGGGCGCTTTCGTTGCCTCAAAGGAGTTGGTGGCGCACATCCGTGACCAGCGCCTGGGCCTGTGGCAGGCCATGCAGGAGGAAAACGAGGAACAGGCCCGCCTCTGCAAGACCGAGGACTACGCGGAAGGTTTCCGGGCGTTCCAGGAGAAGCGCGAGCCGAAGTTCACCGGTTCCTCCCGGTAGAGGGCTAGTTCAAGATTCCTTGAAGGATTCTTGACAAAAAATTGCAACGCGTTTGCAGAAATCTTTATTTGTGTTCGCGAGAGTAGGCGAAGCCGGGCAACACCGGCCATAGCGCGCTGCCGGTCTCAAAAGGCAGCCGCAGCTGGAAACCTATTCTGGGGGCACAATTGTCTGAAGTTTCAAACGCTGGGGTTGATGTAGAAGAAGAAGGCGGCTTTAGTCGCCGTCGCGTCGTCGCAGGTGTGGCCTGGTCGCTGCCGGTTATCGCCACCGCCATTGCGGCTCCTGCTGCTGCTGCGTCACCACCGCCCATCAGTGCAACTGCTGCTTTGGTGAACGGCGCCGCCCCGCAGTACTCCAAGATTGGCGGCGGCGGCACCAAATATGGGGGGACCGCTCCCGCAACTATTAGCCTCAAAAACACTGGGACGTCGTCTTTTACCGGCACTGTCAGCGTCACCATCAAATTAACCCCGGTGGGTACCGTGCTCGTCGGGATCGGTGTTGAATCGCTGTCCCCGGCCACTACTTCGGCGGCCGTTTCCTTCACTCAGCACGCGTCTACAACGTCCTTTTCGTACACCGGGACGATTGCTGCCGGGCAGACTCAAAATTTCACAATTCTCTACAACTACGAAACTGTGAATCCGAAGCCGAGCGCCGTCACGTATTCCTTCGTCATGACTACCTCGGTAGTTTTGACGGCGAACGCTGGCGGTTCACTCTCCTTGACGCCCACCGCCAGTCCCAACCCGACCATCCAGTTCTAAATATGGTCTGGAAACGCGGCGGATTGGTCGCAGAAGTCTGTACAGAGCCCCGGGCGCGCGTCGCCCTGCTGCACCTTGATGCAACCCAGCCCGTGGTTTTGGAGGGGCCTGCTGCGGTTATCTGGGACCTGATCGACGGTCAGCGGAGCGAACAGGACATTTTGGCCGAGCTTGAGGCCACTTTCGAGGATCAGTCAGGACAGATGCAGGCCCAGGTGGAAGACTTCCTGGCCAGCCTCGAAGCGCAGCGCCTGATTGAGGCATACCCCGGCGCTGGGCTTTAACGGATGACGTCCACGGGGCTTGAGGGGATGGCAGGGTCGGCGTGGCAGCAGCGTCTGCTTGAGGAACTGGCCAGAGGCAGTGATCTGCTGTGCCTGGATGTTCTCGGGCAACGCTACGTGGTCCGCTGGGGCCGTGCGGTCACATGGCAGCAGAGGGTCGCCACGAGCTCCGCCTGGGCGCGCTGTATCAGCGACCACGAGCCGCTTCTGCCGCCGGCGCCGGCCGAACCCACGTCAGCCGAGCCGTTCACCGTGTCGGTCACTTGCACGTCCACTAATCACGATGACGGCAGGTTCCAGCTTGCGGCAGCCTCGTTCGAGGAATTGGCTGAGACCCTGACGTCCCGTCTAACGGTTGCCGCCATCCTGGCCAATGCCGGTGAACTAACCATGCTCCACGCCTGCGGGGTGGCGGATCCCGCTACGGGGGCGACGGTGGCGCTGGTGGCCAAGTCGGGAACGGGAAAAACCACCGCAGCCTCCGTGCTCGCCAGAAGCTATGGCTACGTCACGGACGAGACTGTCGCCATAGCTTGGGATGGCTCCGTGATTCCCTACCCCAAGCCGCTGTCTGTAAAGCAGGGTGCGGGCTCACCCAAGCGCCAGGTCGGGCCGGACGAGTTCGGACTTCAGCCCGCCCCGGCTATGCCCTTCATCCAGTCCATCGTGCTCCTGAACCGGGTCCAGACGAAACGTGCAACCGCTCCCGTACTGGAAAAGGTACCGCTGGCCGATGCCGTGCTCGCACTTATCGCAGACTCGTCCTCGCAGGCAGAAGTCGTGGATCCGCTGCAGTCGCTCTGCCGCCTTATCGAAAGTGTTGGGGGAGTGTGGCAGGTGACCTATTCGGAGGCCGCCGATCTTCCTGCGGCCCTGGCGCCCTTGTTCCGGCTGCAGCCGGCGTCAGGGACAGAGTGGGAACCGGCCGTAAGAGAAGCTGTTCAACCAGGGCACCTTCCAGCCGGCAGTGTCCAGCGCAGGGCCCTAAGGGACGCGGTGGCCATCGGGGATGACCTGCTGGCCATGTTGGACGACGAAGTTGTGCGCCTGAGCGGCATTGGCCCAGCGATCTGGGAAGCCTGCGCTGGCCCGGCAAATTTGCAGCAGATCACGAAACACGTCGGTAGGATGCACGGCCAACCCGATGGTTACCGCGTCGCCGTCGCCGGAGCGGTGGAGCAGCTCCTCGCAAAGTCGATTTTGGTCCGCGGCCGCAACTGAACGGCCCGCATACCGCCCGAAAGAACTTGAGTCTAAGGAAGCACTTTGAGCACAACAGCAGCCCCTGCGGAGACATCTCCGGGCCTGGATCTCGCCGACTATTTGAACGTCCTCCGGGTCTACTGGAAGGCCATTGTCGCCTTCACCCTGCTGGCCACCCTGGCGGCCGCCGGATGGACTGTTCTCCAGCCCAAGATCTACTCCTCCGATTCCAGCGGAATTGTTGTCACGCCGGGGTCGGACAACGTGAGCCTGGCCCTGGCCGGTGACAGCCTGGCTAAGGCCAAAGTCAAGAACTATGAGTCGGTGGCCAAATCCCGGCTTGTCGCGGACCGGGTCATTCAAGCCCTGGACCTGAAGACGACTGCCGATGCCCTGCTGGGCAGCATCAGCGTCAAGGTGCCTGTTGACACGGCCGAGATCAGGGTGACCGCACAATCCAAGGATCCTGCAACTGCCCAGCGGGTGGCCGATGCCTGGGTCAACGGCCTCTCCGCCCAGGTGGAGGCGATCGAGACGGCGCCTCCCACAGAGCCAGCGTCAGGTGTTGCTGCACTCTCTCAGGCCGGGGCCTCAGAGAGTGCAGCAACGGCTGTCCGTGTCCTCCCCCTGGGTAAGGCCGTCCTACCCACCACCCCCACATCGCCCAACACCAAGCTCAATCTGGCGCTCGGCGCCCTTGTCGGGCTGGCCTTGGGTGTGGCTTATGCATTGGTCCGGCGGCACTTGGACCGGCGGATCCGGAAGGCTGCGGACATCGAGCGAAGGTTCGGCGTTCCCGTGATTGGCACCTTGCCAGTGGACCACCGGTTGGATGGTAGGAGCACCATTGTGGACGCTGGGACGGCAGCACAACTTCATGATGCCGGCGGTGCCATGGCTGAAGCTCTCCGCGAGCTGCGCACCAACCTCAGCTTCCTTGACGTGGACCAGCCGCCGCGGATCATCGTCGTCACCAGCTCACTGCAGGCAGAGGGAAAATCCACTGTCACGGCCAACCTGGCAGTCACCATGGCGGCAGCGGGTGAAAACGTGGTGGTGGTCGACGGCGACCTCCGCCGGCCCACGCTGGTGGACGTCTTCAACCTTGTTCCTGGAGCAGGAGTCACCGACGTGCTTACTGGGGCCGCCGAGCTTGCTGATGTCCTCCAGCCCTGGGGCGCGCTGCCTAACCTTTCAGTCCTGGGATCTGGGCGCATCCCACCAAACCCCAGCGAGCTGCTCGGCTCCCGGGCTATGAAGAATATGCTCGATGCCTTGGCCAAGGATGCTGTGGTCCTGATCGACGCGCCGCCGCTTCTTCCCGTTACGGATGCTGCCGTCCTTTCCCGGGCAGCAGACGGTGCCATCCTCGTGATTCGAACCGGCAGGACCACCCAGGAGCAGCTGGACCAGTCCTTGGGTAACCTTGACAAGGTCAAGGGTCGGGTCCTGGGAGCGGTTCTCAACTACGTTCCCATCAAGGGCACTGACGCCTACTCCTACTACGGAACCTATACGTCCACGCTTGAACCCGGTTCAGCGACAAGATTTAATCGCCTCGAGGCACCAAAAGCTTCTGGCGGTGCCCTCGAACCATTGCCAGGTGGCCGCAGGACTAGGGTCTAGGCAGAGGCTATGGCGGAAGACTCCAATGAAACGATGCTCAGTCTTCCAGAGGCTGTGCTCCTCGGCCATGCAATGGTCCAGCGCGTGGTGGACGCTTTGGGTATTCGGGCCTTCTTCATCAAGGGGCCGGTGAGTGTGCTGCAAGGGCTGCGTGAACCGAGGATTTCTGGGGACGTTGATGTCTTTGTGGCACCTTCAGACGTCGAACTCATCCTGCTTGCCCTTGAGGGCAGGGGTTGGCAACAACGGCCGTCCGAACCTGAGAGCGGGAGCTTCCCCAAACACTCCGTGACTATTGGCCATCCTCGTTGGCCTTGTTGCATAGACGTCCACTTTCGCTTTCCCGGGATGGATAGACCGGCGGCACGCTCCTTTGAGACGATGTGGGCGAACACTGTGGATATAAAAATCGCTGGGCAGGAGGTACGGGTCCCCTCAATACCGCTCGGAATACTGGTCGTAGCGTTGCATGCTTTGCGAACCCCGCGACACCCCACTTGTCGGCAGGAGCTTGAGTTCTTGAGTAGATTCACGAGCCGGCACTTGTACGCCGATGCCGTCTTGAAAATTGCCATGGCAACAGGATCCCTCGCTGCTGTGCGCCCTTTTCTGGAAGATCTCCTCTCTGAGCACATTCCGCCAGAGTGGCCAGACCCGTCCCTGGAGTGGCGCAATCGAGGTAGGGCCCAGGAACCAGGGAGTGCACGGTTCATAGCCATCATGCAGGCTCCTTGGCGAGACAAGGCCCGATTGCTCTGGCGAGCGCTCTTTCCCCGTTCAGAGGTCTTTTTGAGCGGCAACATCTACGCGGACATGTCCTTGACAGGAAGGCTGAGGCTTCATAGTGACCGGTGGAAGCGCTTTCTACGGGGATTTCCGCGACTCGTGCGCAACCTTCGTGGCCTTAGATGACTTTGCTTTCAATTGCCGTTTAACCCGCCAAATTTGTTAAGGTTCAGCTATGACTACGGGGAAAGCTATTACCAAAGCCGTCATTCCTGCTGCCGGATTGGGAACACGCTTCCTGCCCGCCACCAAGGCGATGCCGAAGGAAATGTTGCCGGTGGTTGACCGTCCGGCCATCCAGTACGTGGTGGAGGAAGCGATTGACGCAGGTCTCACGGACTTGCTGATGATTACTGGCCGCAACAAGCGCGCGCTCGAGGACCACTTCGACCGCGAACCGGGCTTGGAAGCTGCCCTGGAAGCCAAGGGTGATAAAGACAAGCTCGGCCTGGTGGAGTACGCCTCCAATCTGGGTCCCATCCACTATGTCCGCCAGGGCGAAGCCAAGGGCCTCGGCCACGCGGTGCTGTGTGCACAGCAGCACGTGGGCGACGAACCTTTTGCCGTGCTCCTGGGTGACGACCTCATCGACGAGGCCGAGGACCTGCTCAGCACGATGATGGCGGTGCAACAGAAGACCGGGGGGTCTGTGATCGCCCTGATCGAGGTCGATCCGTCGCAGATCAGTGCCTACGGCTGCGCTGATATTTCGGTAGTTGAAGGCGAGGACTATGTCCGCGTCAACAGCCTTGTAGAGAAGCCTGCTGTCGCTGACGCACCGTCCAACCTCGCTGTTATCGGCCGCTACGTGCTGCACCACAACGTGTTCGGTGTCTTGGAAAACACGGCGCCAGGCCGCGGCAACGAGATTCAGCTGACCGACGCCCTGCAGACGCTGGCCGCAAGCGAGGGCGAAGGCTCCGGCGTGTACGGCGTGGTGTTCAAGGGCCGCCGCTACGACACTGGCGACAAGCTGAGTTACCTTAAGGCCGTGATTACCCTTGCTTCAGAGCGCGTGGAGTTCGGCGAGGACCTCAAGACTTGGATGAAGAGCTTCGTTGGCTAATTTACGGCGCTAACGCCTTCGGGGAGGTCTGCGCCTGTAGGGCAGCGGGCCTCCCCTCTTTTTCAGCGCCAGGGCGCTTAGTAAGGCTCCGATGATGGCACCTGACGTGTTTGTCACAACATCTGACGGGCTCGCAAAGCGGTCCCTCAGAAAAAGCAGCTGTCCTAACTCGATACAGCCAGAAATTGCCAGCCCGAGAGCGCCTGATTGCCACCAGCGTTTTTCCGGAAAGGCAAGCGCGGCCGTGAATCCGATGGGGAGGAACAGAGCCACGTTCGCTAAGGCTTCCAGGAAGTCATAGTCAACCCATCTCGGGATGCCGTGGTCCCGGAGAAAATTCAGTAATTGCGAGACCTGCCCTGATACGGGCTGATCGACAGGTGTCGGCCAAAAGGCAATGAAAGCAAGCGGTACCATGATGGCTGCGAGAGTAATCTGGCTGACGCGCTGGCTTCGCGGATACCTCAAGAACACCCTTAGACGGTCCGTAGGAGGGCGAGAAAGGCGGTAACCGTGGCGGACCCGGTAAGCAGCAGGAGAAGGACGTAGCGGAGCGCCTGTGGCTGCTGAGGCAATGGAAACGCCAAGTCGAACTTTCGTGGTGTCTTGCGCCAATGTCTCCCCATAGCTCCTATAGATACCACAAAAAATGGGTGCTTTTCCGTTCACGGAAAAGCACCCATTTTGAGTAGCTATATGATGTTGCGGTTATGCAGCTGCCTCTGCCTTGGCACGGCGGCGAACTACCATTACCGAGGTTGCACCTGCTGCCAGCGCGCCAACGCCGACGACGCTCCAGAGGATCAGGCCGGAGTCGGCGCCAGTGTTCGCCAGATTGGAGCCGCTGTTAGAAAGCGCGGAATTACCGTTGGCCACGAGCGCTGCTGGCGTGACCTTGACCACGACAGGACCAACCGTTACACCGGACGTGTCTCCAGTCGCGGTCACGCTGTAAGTGCCAGGTTCATTGATGGCGATCGGCAGCGATACCGTTCCCTGCGCATCAGCAGTCGCCTTTAGGGTCTGAGCCTCAGCCACAACGTTGATACGTCCTGCTACCGAGCGGCTACCCGCGATGTTGGCCCCATTGGAAGCGGGTGCTTGGCCAGGCGTGACCCGGATGGTCAGTGATTCGCCAGCAAGGAAGCCCTGGCCACGGAAGATAAAGGTTTCACCCGGCCCGACGGTACCGTCGGAAACAGCTGCCTGCGGCGGGAGTGCCGGGTAGGTTGCCGCCATCGCGGGCGCGGTACCGATAAGTGCTATGGATCCTGCAAGTGCGAGTGCAGCGACTGTTTTTTTCATGTGTGTCCCCCCGGAGACGTTTTAGTTTCTGATACCCGATGTGAGGAATTGTCCCCTCTGCACGAGACCCTGTGCAGAACTACGGATAGATATCCCGAAAGAGACGCTACCATCTGCCGTTGGTTGTGAGCAATCGCAATCCAATCGGTTTACATAGTGTTAATGCACCGGGCTACCGGTCTACCCGCAAGTTGCGTTTTCGGTGGGCAGTGTCACGTCCTTGACCGACTGCACGGAGGGGGTTACAAACAAGTTAGGTTCTGTGTGCTGAACGATTTTGTCGAATGTGAATTCGATGGTCTTGCTTTCGCCTGGTGCAAGTCGTTGCCCGAGGACGCCGACGGGGCGACCTGCGTGGATGTAGGGCGCAAATTCCGTTCGCTGACCATCTAGCTTTGCAGATTCGACATTTGCCTGAACTGGCCCGTAGGCGATGACGTTTGTTTGGACGGAACCAGGGGGAACGCCGTATGCCCCCCCGCCTGTGACGTAGGAGGGCAGAGCCTTGCCGGCCTCCGGAGGCGCAGTGTTCGTGCTGGTGATTCGCACGGTCGTTTGTTCGTAGCCGTTCAGCGGGCATTCTTTCACTAGCTGGACAGTGTGCTTGATGTAGTAGTCCATTTTGGCACCTGTGCCGTCATTGAAGTACACGCCAAATTGAGCAGGGGAAATACTAGGGCCGGCGACCGAACCACTGATCGAATATCGTGTAATCACTTCCTGCTCTGCGTGCTCATCAGACCAGAGCAGTACCCGGCCTTCTTCGGCCCCTCGCGTGATTCCTGTGATCAGTCCCTTCGCTTCGCCCTTTCCATCGGAAAGGGCAGCAAAGACCTCCTTGGCTACACCGGCAAAATAGGAATCCTGCATCTGCGGCTGAGGAATTTTCGCGTAGACCTCAGAAAGTAGAGTCGAAACGACATTGCTGCCGTCTAGTTCGGTAGGCAGGCCGGCAGCTCGGACAGCATCCAGTTCCGGGCCCTTGATTGCCACCGGTCCCGTGGTTTGAAGGATGTAGCTCAGTACCACCGGATCGATAGAGATCACACCATTCACATGAAGAGCGGTTTTCTTCTCCCACATTGCCTGGGCGGTCGCGGCCGCGGTGGGGAAATCAGGAGTCAGATTTACGTCCTGCATGTATTTTCCCAACCGGGTGGAATATATGTGCTGCTGCTGTGCATCAACGGGAAAAGGAGGAGACATTATTCCAAGTTCGCCAGCGCTGCTTTGTGAACCGAGCGTCAGCCGACCTTTGTCGAGCGTCAAGACGGCAAGTGCGCCCGGGATACCCCCTGAGGCTCTGGCTTCCGCGTTGTTCTGAATAATTAGCAGGTAGTTGCGTGGTGCTTGCGCCCCCATCATGTCGGGAGCGAGCGCTGCTGCATCTGCCGCGACCCCGACAACACGTCGGAGAGACCTTAGTTCTGTCCGAGCCTCTTCTAAGGGCTTCTTGATCTCGGGTAGGAGCTTGTCTACGTCTATACCATCAATGCGGTCAGCCGACTGCCGGACTGCTTCGGCGGCTGCTGCTATCTTCGGGTTGGCGTCAGCCAACGGGACTAGGTCTACACCGTTCTTATTAGGAGCCAGCGCGCTCCAATCCAGCGTTTGCAAAACATCGACCATGGGAGCGGCACCCAAGCGAACAACATCGTCCGCAGATGTGGCGGCCTCGCTGGCAGCACGAAGATTTGGCCCTACCCAAGGAAGCGCGGTCGCCATTACCCAAAGGGGGTCATCCGCTACTTCCCGGGCAGCATGTGTGCGAGCACCGATATCTCCAACAGTAGCGGCAGCAGTGCGCTGATCGTTAGCGAGAATGGCGCCCTTCAGCTTGGGGGCAAGTGCCGAAGCTGTCGATAGGTTTTCGCTAAGCGTCAGTGCTTTGGCCCCGAGCCACAAGGATGCGGCAATCACTAGCACAACTGCAGGGATTGACCACAATATTGTCCGTCGGAATAGCAGGGACTTTTTTGCCGAGGGAAGAGGGCGGTCGCGTCGCGCGTCCTTGTTGGAATTGGGCATACGAGCAGCGTCCTTTCAGGAAGACTTATTAGTCACGGCAGCCGTCAATACGCACCCGTCCCACGGAGAACGGCCCTGACGGTCCGGAGAATTATGATTAGGTCCCCAGCGAGTGACCAGTTCTCGACATAGTAGAGATCGAGGCGCACCGAGTCCTGCCAAGAGAGGGTAGATCTACCGCTAACCTGCCACAAGCCTGTAAGGCCGGGCTTTACCAGTAACCTGCGTCGTACGTCATGCTCATACGCCTCGACCTCTTGCGGTAAAGGAGGACGGGGTCCAACGAGGCTCATCGATCCAGCGAGCACATTGAAAAGCTGAGGCAGCTCGTCGAGGCTGTACTTGCGCAGTATTCGTCCGACGCGCGTTACTCGGGGATCATCCCTGATCTTGAAAAGTACCCCATTCCCTTCATTCTGGTGCTTCAGTTCGTCGAGGTAAGCCTCGGCGTCGACAACCATTGACCGGAACTTGATCATGCGGAAAGGAAGTCCGCCTAGACCCACTCTTTCTTGCTTGAAGAAGATCGGTCCGGGGCTGCCGAGGCGGACGATTACGGCGATGAGGACCAAAAGTGGTGACAGCATGATTATCAAGAGACTCGACGCCAAGACATCAAATAGACGTTTGGCTACACCCTGCCCACCTTCGAGGGCTGGTGTCGTTACATGAATAAGTGGAAGTCCGGCGATTTGCTGCGTGTGGATTCTTGGCCCGGCCACATCGGTCAAGGCAGGCGCCATGATGAGTCCGAGGTTTCGAGACGCCAGCTCCCAACCGAGATGTCTCAGTGTTTGCGGATGCAGCTGGACTCCGGCGGAAACTGCAACAGCATCCGCTTGGCATTCATCTATGGCGTTCAGAATGGAGGCCGAAGTCGGGTCATTTCCAAGTATTGGAAGCCCGGAGTCGGGTTCACTGGTGCTCAGGGGGTGCAGGCCTGGCGTATATGCCGCCACAGGGAGATAGCCGGAGCCTTTTGAACGCTCCAAGGAGCTCGCCAAATGAGCCACAGCGCTAGGTCCACCAATTATCAGAAGTCTTGACATACTTTTACCAACGAGGCGCCGGAGGTTGAGGTGTTGACGAAATAACCACCTGGAAAGCAATAGACCCAGAAGCCCCACTGGCAGGGCAAAACCGACAAATCCTCGAGCCGTATCAATACGCAAGACATAGGAAAATATCGCTAACAGGCCGAAAAGCCAAAGAGAGGCTGCCACGACGCGTTTGTATTCCTCCGCGCCGGAACCAAGGATCTGGCTTTGACGGCTGTTCCAAGCGCCGAGCATGATCCACCATGCGAGAATGAGAACTAGAGATAGGATTCCGTATGCTGCCTCGCTGCCCATCATTGTAAAGTCCGGTTCCAAGCCGAACCTCACAACATAAGCTCCTATGACTGCCCAAACAATCACAAGAGCGTCAGATAACCTCAAAATGAGAGAGGTCCGGGCGCGCCAATCATCGGTTACCCCCAATTTGATTGCCTTTCATGTCCAGAGATATATATTCCAAGCCTAACCGGCGCAATAGAGACAATCGGAAAGAGGACTGCAGTTTCCAGAAATCGGATAGGTGTGTTTGACAGCAACCTCTAATGCAGCGCCGGCATTGAGCAGCAACCGGGGCATGAGTGAACGCGGCTAATGCTGCCCACGGCGGAGATGCTCGACTTCGACGTGAGCTGCTGCGCAAATCTTCTTAGAGGTCAACGGATCTGCTCACACTTGAGAACGTCTTTGCCGGTCGTTTCGGGATGCTCTCGTTGCTGTAATAGGTGTAGGAGTAAGCATCGGGTCCTTTGGCCGGCAAGAGGTTCACAACAACTCCGAGGAGATCGGCCTCGACCATGTCCAAGGCAGCCACGGACTTTGCTAGATCGGGGGATTTGACCCTGCTTGAACCGACAACCAGGACTACTCCTCCGACCTGTTGGGCTAGAACCGCTGCGTCGGTCACGGGAAGTAGCGGTGGGGCGTCGATAATGACAGCGTCAAAAGCCTGTTCCAACCGTGTGATGAGATCTTTCATTGCAGCCGAGCCCAAGAGCTCGCTGGGGTTGGGAGGAATAACGCCTGAGGTCAATACATAGAGATCGTCTTCACCCCAGTGCTGTAGCAGGTCGTTGACATCCGCGCTGCCCACGAGTGCCGTAGTCAGACCAGCGTTCCTCTCAAGGCCCAAGTAATCGTCGACGCGGGGGCGACGAAGGTCTGCATCGACTAGGACTACAGTCTGACCCGCTTGAGCGAGGGAAATAGCTAGGTTTGTTGCGGTCGTGGTCTTCCCTTCACCTGGGAGCGAGGAGGTCACGAGTACGGCTTTCGACGCGTGGCTTACGTGAGCGAATTGCAGATTTGTACGGATCTGTCTGAAAGATTCCGCGCGCGGACTCTGAGCGCGAGCTTGAGTGAGTAATGGTTTCTTTGTAGCCTCAGCATCGAACACAATGCCTCCGAGTATTGGTGCACTCAAAAGTCGAGTTACATCCGACTCTCCCCGGACCTTCGTATCCAAAGTTGTCCGGAGGACGGTCAGAGCAAGTCCTAGGGCAAATCCACCAAGCAACCCAAGGGCCAAGTTGACCCGAGTGTTGGGTCCGGAGGGAGACGAGGGTGCCGTTGCAGGTGTGACCACAGACAGTTTTACCGGTGATCTTCCTCCTGGGGTGGGGCTTTCCAGGTTCTCGACCACAGCAATGAGGCTGTTACCGACCGCCTGGGCAATAGCTGCTGCCTGCACGGGCGAGGGGTCGACGGCCTCTATGGAGATGAGAACGGTATTCGCGTCAGTCTTCGCCGTGATTTTGTCCGCTAATTGCGCGGGGGTCAGCTGAAGTCCCAAGCTGTCTATGGCCGGCTGGAGCACCGCCGGAGTCGTCGCAGTCTCAGCGTATGACTGAACACGCGCCTGGCTGAACGTATTTCCCTGTTGGAGTTCTGACACAGAACCGGAGCCTTGTATAGCCACGAATAACCGGGTTTGAGCCGTGTAGGACGGCTTAATCGAGAGAGAGATGGCCGCAGCAACGAGTAAGCCGAGGATCGTGCACGCGACGATAGTGATCCAGCTCCGTCGTGCCATGCGCAGATAATCGCTTAGCTCCAAAATATAGACCTTTCTGAAAGCGTTCCCAATCGAAGTGAAACTCTCTCACTGTCTTCCTGCAACACGGAACGTGGGTATGAATGCTTGGCACATTGAGTAGGAGCAAACCTTGTTTGATGACATACATCCAAGCGAAATATGACAAACGGACAGTGCCTGCTTGCGTTACTCAACATGAGAGATCAGGAGTACCGCAGGGTAAGAGACTAGCGCCTCGCAACACTGATGTGGTCACGGAACCACTCTACGGTGTCGGCAACCCCATCCTCTAGCGGAATTTGTGCGGTCCACCCGGTGCCCGCTAGCTTCGAAACGTCCAATAGTTTCTGTGGAGTGCCATCTGGTTTTGTCTCATCCCATTCCATGGCACCCCGGTAGCCAACGGCATCAGCGATTAGAGAAGCGAGCTCCTTAATGCTCACGTCAATCCCGGTGCCTACGTTGACCTGATCGGGGCCGTCATAGGTCTCCAGGAGATGAATGCAAGCCTCTGCCATGTCATCGACATGGAGGAACTCGCGCCTTGGGGCCCCGGTTCCCCAGTTCGTTACGACAGTAGAGCCATTGAGGCGTGCTTCCTCGTATCGGCGAATCATTGCCGGGAGGACATGTGAACCGGCGGCAGAGAAGTTGTCGTTGGGTCCGTACAAGTTTGTGGGCATTGCCGATATCCATGGCAGCCCGTGCTGTCGTCGAATTGCTTGGACTTGCATGATTCCTGCGATCTTCGCAATCGCATAGGCGTCATTGGTCGGCTCAAGATGTCCCGTCAGCAGTTCAGCCTCTTTGATGGGTTGGGCAGCAAACTTTGGGTAAATGCATGAAGACCCTAGGAAGAGGAGTCGATCGACTTGGCTGTTAAGGGCAGCATCCATTACGTTCAGCTGGATTTGAAGATTTTGAGATAAGAAATCAGCGGGATACGTATTATTTGCCAGAATTCCACCTACTTTGGCGGCGGCAAGAACTACATATTCGGGCCTTGTTTGCTCAAAAAAATCAAATACAGCGGTTCGGTTCCTCAAGTCCAACTCGCTGGAAGTGGCACTAATAATGTTAGTGAAATTCCTTTTTTCCAGCGCACGTAATATTGCCGAGCCTACAAGCCCTCTGTGACCAGCGATGTAGATTCGAGTTGTTGGATTTAGCGGTAGTGGCGAGAAGGCGACATCATCGCCAGCGCCAACAGCGCTCGGGTTCCGCACTGACATACTAGGCTCCCCAGCTTGCCAGTCGAACCGTGTCGATCCAGGGGTTACCTGAGTGTTTTAGGGCTTCCACGTCAGCTTCAACCATGATTCGGGCGAGCTCGGGCGTTTCCACCGTGGCCTTCCATCCCAGTTTCGCGTGGGCTTTTGATGCGTCGCCAATCAGCGCGTCAACTTCTGTGGGCCGAAGGTATCGTTCATCGAACTTCACGTAATTTTCCCAATTAAGGCCCACATGGTCGAACGAGACCTCCAGGAAGTCGCGTACCGAGTATCCGACACCGGTGGCAAGTACGTAATCGTCCGGCTCATCAGTTTGCAGCATCCGCCACATACCCTCGACATACTCGGCAGCATAGCCCCAGTCGCGAATGGCATCGAGATTCCCCATATACAGGAAGTCCTGTTTACCAGCCGCAATCGCCGCAACAGCGCGGGTGATCTTGCGTGTTACGAACGTCTCACCTCGTCGAGGAGATTCGTGATTGAAGAGAATTCCATTAACAGCGAACATCCCGTAGGCCTCACGGTAGTTCTTGGTTACCCAGTAGCTGTACACCTTTGCAGCACCGTACGGTGAACGAGGGTAAAAGGGAGTGTCCTCGTCCTGAGGCGGAGGAGTGGCGCCGAACATTTCTGACGATGAAGCTTGATAGAACCGTGTGTCTATCCCAGCCATGCGAACAGCTTCAAGAAGTCGGATCGATCCCATGCCAGTCGTGTCGCCGGTGTGCTCAGGTTCTTCAAAAGACACCCGTACGTGGGATTGTGCGGCAAGGTTGTAGACCTCGTCTGGGTTGATTTGGGCCATGAGAGTCACGAGGCGTGCCCCGTCGCTCAGGTCGCCATAGTGGAGGAAGAGTTTTGCATTTGACTCGTGAGGATCGACGTAAAGATGGTCGACCCGAGTTGTGTTGAACGTCGACGCTCGTCTGATAAGGCCGTGAACCTCATAGCCTTTTCTCAGTAGAAGTTCCGCGAGATACGAACCGTCTTGCCCGGTGATGCCAGTGATGAATGCGCGCTTTGTCAACGCAGTGCCCCCTGCTGAAAATGAAAGTCTTAGATCGCGTTATGTTGTGCTGCCGGCGTAACCGCCAGGCAGCCGTTCCGCTGCTAGCCAGTACAGACTATAGCCGGTGAGCTCCACGGCAATGAAACTAGGTAATCAGACTCTTTCGCCGGTCACACACACATTTTTCAAGATGCGAAATCTGATCAAAGGCACACCAGAAACGGAGCCTGCGGGCTGACTGTCGTGTTCACCTGGACCATGACAACGGAAGCGGTATTCGCTGGTAATGTACGATCTGGCCGCGGGGGGAAGGGGGCTGCATGCTTTTCCGGAGTCCCGTTTACATCACCCGGATTGGCCCCTCTCACAGAATCGGACGCGCATGATAGCACCCCTGTCGGACCGAGAACTTGCAGGTATTCCATTCGCCACTGCAAGTCTTAGCGAAGCGACCCAATGGTTATGTTCCCGCTCGCTGATGCGTGTTGGCGGGGCAGACATACACCTGCTGAACGCCTACAGCGTGGCTCTGGCAGAGACAGACGCCTCATTCCGAGAATGTATTCTTGCGGCTTCCTGCAACTTCCCGGACGGTAAACCGATTTCGGTGCTGTCCAAGCTGACCACGCGCCCCTTGTATCAGGTTCGGGGCCCAAGTTTGTTCGAACGGGTCATGGATGAGGGGAGGCAACACAACTTACGGCACTACCTTCTTGGCTCTACGCCTCGAACCCTTGAACTCCTTAGGGCCTCACTCGAAGCTAGATATCCAGGCGTTGAGATCGTAGGCTTCATGAGTCCTCCGTTCCGGACCCTTTCAAAGGCCGAATACGATCAACAAGATAAAGCTATATCTGCCGCGGAGCCTGACATCGTTTGGGTGGGTCTTGGTACGCCTAAACAAGATTTCGAGGCTCGACGTCTCGCTGTCGATGGTGGTTTCGTTGCCGTGGCTGTGGGGGCGGCTTTTGACTTCGCGGCGGGTACAAAGAAGTGTGCTCCGGAGTGGATGAGCAAGATCGGCGTGGAGTGGATCTTTCGTCTTGCATCAGAGCCAAAGCGGTTATGGCGCAGGTACCTTATTGGGAATTTTGTTTTTCTCTACTCGGCCGTACGAAGAGGAATCTGACTCATGGCTGGTCAAGGTTCGTTGGTCTCCATTCAAGGGTTAAATCACAATTGGTCAATTTTGTGAAAGTCAAGCGTCCGCTAATCGTTATTCTGCAGGCCTATATTCCGAGCTATCGCGTCAAATTCTTTGAAGAACTGATCGCAAAGGCTCACAGCGTTGGCATCGACATCGTCGTTGCGGCGGGTGAACCTTCCGGCAATATGGCTCATCGCAAGGATTCTGTGCAACCTCCCTTCGTGGTTCCGGTCAAGCAAAAGGAGCTGAAAGCCTTTGGCAGAAGAGTCGCTCTGAGGCTGTGGCCAAGAATTGCTCGCCATGCCGACCTAGTCGTCCTGGAACAGGCAAGGCGAAATCTGGACATCTACCGCCTCCTAGTTCCAAAGCGGCTGCGTAGGACGAACATCGCGCTTTGGGGGCACGGCGGGGACTACGCCGGAAGCGTTGGGAGTCTGGATGAATTCCTTCGCAGGATCCTCACGCGCGAATCTGACTGGTTTTTTGCATACACGTCCGAGGGGATTAGGTCCGTTCTCCGACAGGGAGTCGATGCGAAAAGGGCAACGGAGCTAAAGAATTCTACAGACACCACTCAGTTGCTGAAGGACTTGGAAGCGGTCAATGGCTCCAAACGAGCTGCATACCGCCGGCTTCATTCGCTTGGGGACAAGACAGCTGTGTATGTTGGCGGCCTTGACGCAGGCAAGAGAATTAACATGCTAATCGAAGCGGGGGCCGAGATTGTGAAGCACGTTCCCGAGTTCAAGCTCATAATTGCAGGGGACGGCTCTTCCAAGACTGCCGTGCAAGAAGCCGCAGCGCGGTATCCCTGGCTTCTCTATGCGGGCGCCGTTACAGGCGAAGAAAAAGCTCTAATACTTAGTTCTGCTGCAATTCTTACCATACCCGGAAGTATAGGGCTCGTCGCCGTAGACTCACTGATTGCCGGAGTGCCAATAGTAACAACTGATGATAACCGCCATGGCCCCGAGTTTGCCTACCTCGATCCTGGGAAGACTGTAGAAGTATCGGCCTGCAACACCGCTGCTTATGCAACTGCAGTCATATCGGTAATGAATGACCGCGCTCGACTGGAAGCCATGAGGGATTCGTGCATCGCTGCTAGTCGTGGTTATTCCATTGAACACATGGCTGACAACTTTTTAGGTGGAATACGTGAATTCCTTAGCGCGGGAGGGCGAAGAGCTTGAAAGACCTTACAGCGCGCCGCTACGCTTTTTCTAGCAAGTTAGTATTTCTCCAGTTTAGCGAGCGGCAGGAACAGTCTTTTCAATCTTTTGTGAATAATCGGCCCGGGGGAGTTGATGATAATTGCCTAGTCCGTCGGTAACATTTATCATGGCGGCACGTGATGCGGCCTCAACAATCAAGGCTTCTATTGACTCTATTCTCGCCCAAGATTACGATGGCGAAGTGCAACTAATTGTTGTTGATGATGCCTCTACGGATTCCACGCGCTGTATTGTCTCTGAGTACCCCGGTGTTTTTCTACTCGTCAATGAAAAGCAGTTAGGGCGGTCGCTTTCGCGGAATGCCGCCCTTGCCCACGTTCGGACGGATCTGGTAGCCATTCAAGATGCTGACGACATTTCGCGTCCGCATCGATTGACTCTCACTGTTCCTCTTATGCGGGACAAAGATCGGTCAATTGCAGGTGGGCAGGTCGAGTGGACGGATCCCGTAAGAGGTTCATACCAAGGAGGATATTGGCCAACTCACGCTGACCAAACCGCAAAGTTGCTTTCGCAAGGCCGCATGCCCTTGGCGCATCCTACTATGGTCCTTCCGACTGCACTGATGCGTTCCGTGGGCGGATACAATCACAGGTATCCGGTGGGTGAGGACCTTGATCTGTTGCTGCGTATAAAGCGGTCCTTTCCGGATGTCGAAATACGCAATAGCAGTGCTAGCGTGAGTGAATATCGAAGGTCCCAAATTGACGGCCTCAGTTATCTTGTACGTTCAGCCTTTTGGCGCCGCCAAGTTCTCGCCAGCTCAGGCGGTAAATCGATGACTGGACACCGATTTACTTGGTTGGCCGAACCGCTCAGGGGATTTGTCCGGCAGCGACTCAAGTTCGTTGTTGGCGCTTTACGGGGATATGTGAACCATTGAAAATTGACGAAGATAAACGACAGGTCAGCAAGAGCATTAGTGTAAAGGTCTTCGGCGGCACCGTTGCTCTGGCTTTTGTCTCCGTGGGCTTTATGCTACCTGGAATCGTGCGCACCAAACTTGCAAGCCTTGTATTTGGGGCGCATGGTGTTGCCTTCGTGGGGCAGCTATCCCAAGTGCAGACCGTGCTCATTTCATTGGGCGCAGCGGGGATTGTTACCGCAACCAGGGTGATTCTGGCAAGAAGAAACATTCCCGAGGGGCGGCTCCAGGCGGCTCAGAATTGGTTGCTGCTGGTCCCAACTGGAGCTGCAGTGTTCTTCGGCTTCGTGGTTGCTATCTTCAGTGCACCCATTGCCTCGCTCGTCCTAGGATCGGAGCGGTACTACCCTCTTGTAATTGCAGCTGCTGCAGGTATCCCTCCAGCAGTTTTCGGACAAATATCCCTGGCAATAGCACAGGTGCGCTCAAATCGATCGCGATTGGTGGCCGCTGCCATTATGTCCGCGCTAGTCGGAGGACTCTCAGTGGCAGGGCTGCTCCTGTTGCACGATGAGTTTTGGGCCAGCCTTAGTTTCCTTGTTGCCCCGGCGGCACAAGCCATCGTTATCTCTGCCGTTTGCTCAGAGGCGCGGCTTTCTTTTAGGGAGCGCCCTCGGTTACCCCGGGAAAGTCTACGAGAGGTGCTTTCTCTTGCATGGTCGTCGGCACTTCTGGGGATCTTCGCCGCTGCTGCCGAACTTGCCGGCCGCAGTGTGGTTGTTCAACGCTTCGGTCTCGAAGCCTTGGCGGCGTACCAGCCCGTAGTGCTCTTGGTCACTCAGCTTGTAGGGATGTTACTAAGCGCACTCGCGACGTCATCTCTAATTGAAACTGCAAAGATCACCGATCGTGTACACCTTGCGGAGAAGTTGGATGAGCTCACCGTGCGACTCGTTCCATTTATCGGGGGAATGTTAGCTGTGCTTTCCGGTACAGCACCGTTGCTCATTGTCATTTTTTATAGCCCCGATTTGGTGAAAGCGGCACTGCCGCTGGTCACTTTAGCCCTCGCGGGAGAGGTGACCCGTGCTTATGCCTGGACTCTCGGATCTTGTTTATTGCCCCAAGGACTGAGGGGGTCTTGGCTGGTCAATGGTGTAGTCACGGTTGCAATTCAGCTCGTAACCTCGATCTTTGCAGGATATAACTGGGGGCCGATAGGTTTGGTAAGCGGACTCTTGGCTGGCAATATATTTTCCGCTATTTTCACCATGGTCATCGTAAAGCGGGCGGGCATCGCTGTCCGGACTCGCGGTCTGTTGGTGGTGGTCGTGGTGGCCGTCGTCTTGGCGATCCTATCCCGCATCGGTATGAGTCCAATAAACTTCGTGAGCATTGCTTTTGGCATAGCACTAGTGGCGTGTTCAAAATATCTCCCGCAGAAGAAGTCAGAAAGTTAGGCAGCGCAGAAATGTTCAAACGCAGCTCGATTGTTCCCCTGCGCGGCGGCTTCGGGAATCAGCTTTTTTGCTGGGCATACGGCTTAGGGCTGAAGGCTCACGGTGATCGTGTAATTTACGACACGGGCGGTCAACTTGGGAGAGGATTTGCTCTCGACGGCCTGATCGATCGTAAAGAGACCTGTAAGCTGCCGAATAAGCTATGGCGATCAGTGGGATCTACTTCAACTTTCTGGAAGGCCTTACCCTGGGTTACCACTGTGGTCGAGGACGAATCACGGCCGCCGCGTTTGTGCGACACTGGCGGCAGTTTAGCTCTTCACTGGGGTTACTGGCAGTCGCACGACTATTTCGAGGAGACTTCCGACGAGATCCACGGCAGACTTGCCGAGTGGGTGGGTTGGAACGATATCCCGATGCAGTCGCACTGCGCTGTCCATGTCAGAAGAGGTGACTATGTTTCAGACGCTGGCGCGGCAGCTGTAATGGGTGCCCAACCCTTGCATTACTATGAGCTCGCTATGGACCGCATGCGAGAGCAGGGCTTTGACGATTTCGTGGTCTACACGGACGACAGGCAGTGGGCGTCCAAGCACCTCATTGGGAGCGATGTTCGGCTTGCACCCCCGGGTGGGTTCCGCGACGACTTCCTAGGACTCGCGTCCTCGGCGGCCCTCGTCATGTCGAATAGTTCCTTCAGCTGGTGGGCGGCCTACCTCGCCTCTCGGAGAAATGTCAATGTGGTCGGGCCCGCAAAATGGTTTGCCGGTGAAAAAAACGACTCTAGCCGGCTCATGATGGACGGATGGAAGCGTTTATGAACGACGTTTCCAGGGGATGTCGTCGCGTCGTAATTGGAATATGCACTTATAAACGATCTGACAAGCTCGTAAGGTTATTGCAGCTTCTGAGGCCACAAGTCCTCGCCATGGACGACTGGCACGTTCGAATTGTCGTGGTTGACAACGACAGCTCCAAGTCAGCAGAGGCAGCGGTGGCACAGTACTCGGGGGCGTTCAACCGGGGGCAACTGGAGTATGTGACGGAGCCCGCGCCTGGCGTGGGTAATGCGCGTAACGCAATCTTTGACGTGGTCGTTGAAGGCGAGGTACTAGTGCTTTTTGACGATGACCAGGAACCCGCACCCAACTGGCTTGCTGAGATGTTATCAAAACACATGCAGTCTCCGAATGAAGTTCTTGTCGGACCAGTAGTGCCGGTCCTTCCGGACGAAGTGCCCGCATGGGCACTTGACGCTGGAATGTGGGGACGTCGTCAACTTCCTGATGGCGCGATTCAGCAGTACGCCGGATTCGGCAACATTCTTGTACCGGAGAAAGTTCTACAGTCGGGTCTCTGCCGCGTTCCAAGTGACTTCCTTCATGGGCCCGGGGAAGATACTTTGATCACGTCGCGCGTTACCGCCGCCGGCTTCATCATCCGCCATGTCGCCGCTGCCAGTGCGGTGGAGTACGTAACCCCGGATCGGATGTCGGTCGAATGGCTGAGTCGGCGCGCCGAGACTAGCGGTGAAACATGGGTCCGCGTTGTCCGTAGCACTGGTGGTTCGGAAATACGTCTAGCGCTTTCAACGACGAGAGTTGCGCTGTCATTGATTGCGGCCAGCATTGGCCACTGCTTTATAAAAAGCCCGAAATCGAAGGTTCAACTCGAGGTGGCCCGAGGGCGGCTCAGGGGGTACGCAAGAGCACTCTTCTCAAAGCCGGCAGGATAGGTTGTTCTCTAGAAATCTTACAGAAAGTGATAGGTAATAAGTGGCACGCAAAGTAGTAGTAATTGGTCAAGGATATGTGGGCTTACCGCTTGCCCAGGAGTTGGCTAAGGCCGGTTTCGTGACAGTCGGTCTCGATCTCAATAACGCTATTGTGGAAGACTTGAATCGCGGTCGTTCGCATGTTGACGATCTATCGGATAGCGCTATTTCTTCCATGATCGCTTCGGGCTACTTCGCCTCGTCAAGTGAGTCTGTTATTGCTGGTGCCGACGTGATCGTCATTTGCGTCCCAACTCCACTAGGAGAGGGCGGTGGACCGGACCTCAAGGCTGTAGAGGGTGCAGTAAAGTCAGTGGGACGGTTCTTGAGTTCGGGGGCATTGGTTGTGCTGGAATCCACAACCTATCCTGGGACCACGGACAACTTAGTTATGCCGCTCCTGGAGTCCTTCGGTCATGAACTGGACAAAGACTTCTTCCTTGCATTCTCCCCTGAGAGAATCGATCCAGGTAACGAGACTTACAATTTGCGAAACACGCCTAAGGTGGTCGGCGGCGTATCTCCTGAATCGACACGACGTGCTGTGGATTTCTACGATAGCGTCGTTGAGTGTGTCGTCCCCGTTAGGAGCGCCAAGGAGGCTGAGACTGCCAAGCTACTAGAAAATACCTATCGGCATGTCAATATTGCTCTGGTTAATGAGATGGCAAAGTTCTGTCACGAACTTGATATCGACTTGTGGGAAGTGATCCGAGCTGCCAAGACAAAGCCCTTCGGTTTTCAGGCGTTCTTTCCTGGGCCGGGCGTCGGTGGTCATTGCATACCTATCGATCCCAAGTATTTGAGCTACGAGGTGGAGCGTAGCCTTGGGTATCCATTCCGTTTCGTTGAGCTCGCGCAAGAGATCAATAATTCAATGCCGCGTTACATAGTTAGCCGCCTTGCTGACGCGCTCAATGACAAAGGACTCCCTCTGAAAGGGACTCGGATACTGCTTCTGGGAGTCACTTACAAGGCTGATATCTCTGACCAACGCGAGTCGCCTGCGGTTGCCGTCGACCAGATGCTGCGGGATAAGGGCTCAATCGTGGAATTTCATGACCCCTATGTGGACCAGTGGTCCCGAGACGGTTTAGTCACTGAGCGGGTAGATGATTTGGACCGCTCAATCGCAGAATCTCACGCGGTTGTCTTACTGCAGAAGCACCGTGTGTACGATATCGACGCCCTGGCCGAAAATAGCTCCTTGTTCTTTGATACTAGAGGTGCGACGTCGAAAAACAGCATCAAGCTCTGACAAGTCGCATAACTGTGCGGCAAGTATAGGCTCCGGCGCTATTTATGCAGGGGTCGCCTCTTCCCGGCGGGTTCCGGTCATATGGTCGTTCTGGCCGGAACCGGCTGGAGCGTACATCAAACGGTACTTGAGGAGAAGCTTCAAGAAGCAAGATGAGCCAGATGAGACGTTCCGCTATCAATTCAGGAGTGAGGGATCAGGCTGCCCACGGCGCAATCTGGTGAAATGCGAGCTATATCTTGCCCAATCGGGCGACAACAGTTCGTGTGGTTCGTTTACCGCCAGCCGCCCTTCATCTTGCCAGCATTTCTGCCGTCAAGACATAGCCTGTCACAGTTGTTGAGGGTTCAGTTTGCAGCCGGAGCAAGCGCGTTCTCACCGTTATCAGGTATCTGGCGCAGTGGTGGTTGACAAGAGGCAAGGCGCGCCTGCTGATTGTTGATTTGATGTTTTATTCCCGTGGATCTCGCACATGTAGATTCTTCCTGGTTCAATGCGACGGTAGGACGGGGCTGAATTCGCTACGGGGGGACAGGGCTGGATTCGCTTTCGAGTAGGTTCATGACTAAGCCTCCGAACTGCAGAACCGGACCAAGGGCCGACATCCAGTGTCACTCGCCGCGCATGACCTGCCCGATTGTTCGTATGGGCATACCCACTGAGTTCGCATAATCCAGAATTGCCGCTAGGTCTGCCTTGTTGACATTAGTTGGGCCGGAAGCACCGGAAACCACGATTTGGTGCACCATGAGTGTCAAGTGGCGGCCGTGGGCCTTAGCGAAGTCGATGTAGCCCTGAAACGTAGCCACAGGAATATCGGAAGTCACCGTTACCGCCTGATGCCGCATAGGCTGTGTTGGGAACTGGGCTGGAGCATAGAACCCGCCGGTATGACGTGCCCAGGAGAAGAACTTCCGACATATCTTTGTTGCAGCGACGTTGTTAGATCCAATGGGCCAGGCGAAGTAATCCGCGCCCTTAAAACCTTCAGTTCGCAGCCAGGATTTTAGGCCGCCCAGTTCATCGGCCAACTCTTGGGCAGTGAGGTTTGCCATCCCTCGGTTGTGATTGGCAGTGAGATAGGCGTGGCCGCCCATCTCGTACCCTTGCTTGTCTTCTAGTTCGTGGGCTTGGTCAACGCTGAAACCCTGCACATAGGTTGCCGGGTTGGAACCGAAGACCGGCGAACCTGGCATTTGATCAGTGATGAGTAGCATCGTGGCTGCTGCACCGTATTTCCCAAGAATTTGGGGCAGATAGGTGTACTGGCTGAGTAAAGAGTCATCGCAGGTTACGGAGATGACGCCGGAGGGGTATGCGTTCTTCGGCGTGTACGTACCGATCTGCTGGACGTTGACAGTAAGTGGTCCTGAGTTCTTATCCGTGACCCTGATTTTTACGTTGGTAATTGCAGACAGATTCACTGTCCCAGTTGCGTTAGATATGTCATTTGCCGGCACATAGAACCAAGTCCAGTCGTTGGGTAATAGGACTGCAGACACGCCATCGCCCTGTGATTGCGCTTGAATCGACGTGTTGAAGGATGCGTAATTGTTTTGTCCCCAGTAGAGGATGATATTAGCAAGCCTGTCCGGGTTATCGACTTTTAATTGGAAGGCGAGGCCCTTGCCGGTTAGGTTCAGTTGCGGCAAGGTGGGTGATATTACTTCAACCGTGCCTCCGCTACCACTGGTTACGGCTCTAACTGACTGCGTGCCAATCAGGAAGTCCGCAGTATCAGCTGCGAAGTTGGTCCCGCCTGCCGTCGACGCAACGCCCCAACCGTTTCCGTTTTGGAAAGTTGTTAGTGGCGTCACCACAGGCTGTGGTGGGAATGTTGTGGGTCCAACGCCAGCTAGGGACTGGGTTGTAACAGACTGCGTCGCGGCGGCGACGGTAGGAACCACCGTGGCTGTTCCGCGATTGATTGTCCAGGTCCCTCCAACAGTGCCGAGCCAAAGATCCAGCGCTAGTCCGGCTTCAGTAAGTTTGGGCAGGACGCATGAGCGGTAGCGGTTCTGGGTTGCTATCGCGTTGGTCGCACGCTTGAAAGTTTTACCACCGTCCTCCGACAAGGCGAGGTACACGTCGCCGCCCCCGCTGTTCAGCGTTGCATCCTGGATAACCATTAGCACCTGTGTGCCAATCATCATGGCGTCAATATGCCATGGTGACCTACCGGAACCCCACGCAAGGTCGAATGTCACGTCCCGGTCGTAGGTCCATGGGCCGTATGGACTGGATGCCGTGAAACGCTGGATAATACGAGGTTGGTTGAGAATTTCTACTCCCACCATCACCCAGTTTTTATTGGAACCGTCCCACCAGACAGCCGGAGACATAATGCGCTTAACGCTGTCAGGATAGCCCATAACTTCCTTTGGCGTGGTCCATGTAATGCCGTCTACGGATTCCATCAAGGCAATTTTTTCCGCTGCCGTCCCGGTAGATGAGTAGTCGCGGTAGAAAAGCAAAAGCTTCCCGTCTGGGGACTGGATCAGATGAGTGTCCGAGTTATACCCATTGGGTGGTGTCTGTACCAGGGGGTTAGCCACGCCTGGCGGGGTAACCCAGTTAGTCCCGTCCTCAGAGACATATATGCACGGGTTTTCCACTTGGTTGTTGGAGTTGAAATACGGGGTGGACGCTGCCCACCACTGGTAACCGTTAAAACCATTGGGAAAAAACCGAACGGAAGGATGCACGGCAACTCCCGTCCCATCAGGGGTCGTCCATGTGGTCGGAGTGGTAGGGCCTAGCCTGAACCTATTCAGATCCGTAATACGCAGTTCAACGCCTGTTCTGTTGATACCCGCGGTTGCCACAGTTGCTGTGAGATCAGGAAGTTGTGCGATCGGGATCTTAGCGTTTTCGTCCAGCGTCGCAACGCCCAAGGGCGCGCCCTTTTCGGACGCTGGAATATAGGAGCTGGTAGCGGCCGGATCACTTGTGGCTTGAGCGCTGTTGGCAGCCACGACCGATATCACGGAAGCGCCAGAAAGGGCGGTCACGAGCGTCCCAAATCGTAGAAGTCCTCGCCGCTTGACGCTGTAATCATGGCCAGCGCCGGGTTCTTCACAATCGCCGATGTCTTTTCCCATATGCAGAAGCTATGGCGCCAGAAATCGAACAACCACCGTGTAAGTTACCCGGTTTACTGCGAAGGGACTACTTATCTGGAGTGTGGATTACTCGAGTCTGGCTGCACCGCAGTAAGAGATCTACGGGGGGCACCTACATGCCAGCCTCCAGCAGCGAGGGGCTGGCAAACATGCTGGCTTTTGTCAGCGGGTAAGATTATGTGATCTGGGGAAGGCTGGGAATGACTGAAATCTTGATTGCAGCGGGCGGCGTGCTCGCCATTCTCGTGGTGGGTTTCTATGGGCTGAGGTTCGGAGCGGTCAAGCCGCACCAGCGGCGTAAATGGGTTGCCTCGGGTCTGTTCCTGGTTGCCACGCTGTCGCCCATTGCTGTTACTCTGCTGTCGCCGCGCAGCGGTACAGGCGACGGGTTCAGCGAGTTCAGCGAGGCGCCGCAAGGCCCTGCCGTGTCCCTGATCATCCATGGCGTTGGTTATATATTTTTGGCCTGTGCCGCGCTACTTGTCCTGACGCAGATAGATAGAGGCTTAATCTTTCCCGCCCCGGCATTAGGAATGGTGGCGTATGCAGGGGCAGGATGGGTATCGTCGTTGGTCAATGACCAACGAGTGAGCATTGACCTGTTCTACGCGGCTTTAGCTGTGACGAGTATCCTGACTGCCACGAGCGTTTCGCTCTCGCATGCCTTGCGTCTGACCAGGGTAACGTTGCGCGTATACGTCTGGCTGAGTTTATTCCTTGCAGTCGCCGCCCCCCACCTTGCTTTTTGGGACGGACAGGGCCGGACCTGGTTCGGCCTATCGCAGCTCGCCGGCGTCACTACACATCCTAACGGCATGGGGACCGTCGCTGCTCTTGCCGTGATCGTCGAACTCATCCGCGTCGAAGCTCTGAAACGTCCTAAGGTATGGCACTTGTTGGCAGCGATTATCGCTTTGCTTGCTACACAGTCGCGCGGTGCGTGGCTAAGCGCCCTTGTTGGGGTGCTCGTCTACCTGGGTTTCCGAACGGGGGTGCGGTGGGTCACCATTGCCGTGCCAGTCATTATGCTTTTGCTTCTGGCCGCATCGACGCTCCTTGAGAACGTATTTGACGCTATTTCGCATTGGAGCGCTGGAGGCGACATCTCAACGCTGAATGGGCGTACCACCATTTGGACTAATGCCCTTGAAGCCGTCCGACATAGCCCAGTCTTTGGGACGGGCCCACGTTCTTTCGACCTCGAATACCGGTCCAAAGTACTCGGGTTGGGCGACCTGATTAGTTCCTCAAACGCACACAATCAGTTCGTTCAAACGCTAGTGGAGCGCGGTGCTCTCGGGCTCGTGGTGCTTATGGTATTTCTGGTTGTGCTGACGCGCTCGGCAATGCAGGTGAAAAACCCCACCCGGGCGGGTTTGTTGGCTGTGTTGGCTGTGTTTATCGCTCGGTTCGCCGTCGAAACACCGCTCAACATATCTACAGCGTCCCTCAACGGTGCGCTACTGGTAGTGGTTACAGTTCTTGTGGCTGCGGCGAGTAACCAGCCTCACGTGCAGGCAACGGCCAAGCCACCCACGCCTGTGGTCCGACTCCCGAACATCTACGACCCCTTATTGCGTACTCAGGCTTCTGCACGGAAGAAGTGATGGAGGTCAGACTCTGCCGGTGCTGCCCACGGCTGGCAAAGGAGCTCGTCTACCCAATCCGTTCTAGCCCAGATGTATGGCATGGAACACGAAATTGGTCTGCGTTGAGAAAGCATCTGTATCGGCCATTGCCACTAATTGAGTGTGCCCTCAGTTTGACACATGCTTTAATTAGACCAAATTTTTGAAAGAGATTTGTTGCTAGTTCGGTGGTGACTCTAATCGAGCCAAAAGGAAGGGATTCCTCAACGCGATTCGAGTTAGACGCGGGTGGATGCGCAAAAGAGAGCCCTATCGCTATCCAAAAGAGTTCGATGAGTCGCGTGGCTTATACCTATCGACCATAGACCGCACGTCCCTTTTGTATCTATGTCTACATAAATAAAACCTGAAGGGCCGTGGCTGCCAGTAGTGTATTCGATTGCCCCGGGCTTAGAAGATGCGTCCGGAGGCGCTGTTGTCTCGATGCTGTAACCTGAATAAATCCGGGCTCGACTTCGGTCGTTGACAGGCGACCATGACCGCTATCTTTGTATCAATACTCATGGTTTGGTAGACCTGTCATACGCTTTCCGCTATTCGACCACTTATGGCCTGCGGATCATCATTTGGGACTTCTAGTCCAGGGCAGAAACACGCGGTTCCATGGGCGCGGATAGACTTACAGTATGAATAATCCCGAACATGAACGCCCCATGCGCCCGCCACTTCGAATTGCCCTGGTGCACAGCTTTTACTCATCCCGGAACCCAAGCGGAGAGAACTCAGCTGTCATGCAGCAGGCGGAGGCCATGCGCCGTGCTGGTTACATAGTCGAGGTATTTGGCCAGCGCACAGATGAACGCGAACTAAGCAGACTCTACCCCCTCGAGGCCGCTCTCACGGTAGCCACGGGACGCGGACCGAAGCCAGATATGCGCGAGTTTGAACCCGACCTCATTCATATCCACAATCTCTTTCCTAACTACGGGAAGTCTTGGATTCAGTCCTCGCCGGTGCCAGTTGTGACGTCAATCCACAATTATCGACCGTTATGTGCCGCCGGGACGTTCTACAGGGATGGGCGAGTCTGTACTGATTGTTCGGACGGGGGATCCAGCGTTCCTGCTCTAATGCATGGCTGCTACAGAGGCCGTGCCCAGACTGTTCCAGTGGCGATTGGTCAGCGATTTGGAGCAGATGCGGGGTTACGCCACTCGGACGCGGTTATTGTGCTATCCGATCAGATGCGCGCTATGTATGCTCAATCAGGTTTGCCATGGGGCAAGATGCACACGATACCCAATTTTCTTCCGAAAAGCCTAGATAGCGGAGTAGGAGCCGGGGAAGGTCGTTTTTGGCTTTACGCCGGCCGCCTTTCAGAGGAGAAGGGGATTCTCGAGCTGTTGCGCCGCTGGCCCGCTGAGTCAAAACTTGTACTGGTAGGGTCCGGCGAGCTTGAACCGCAAGTTAGAGCGTTGGCCAACGAAAACGTGAGTATTTTGGGCCCTGTAGATAGGACACGTCTCATGGCCCTGATGAGAGATGCAACCGGCGTTGTATTTCCGTCTAGGTGTTTCGAGGGATTTCCTCTTATTTATCCAGAGGCATTGTCTGCAGGAACCCCCATTCTGACTTGGGCGCCGAACGTTGTTTCGACCTTGGTTAGGGCCGAGGGAACCGGGCTCGTGGGGGGGAGCGAAGATATGGAAGACCTGGTGAGGGTTGCAGGCGATTTGTTCCCAACTCTTCGCTCACATTGCCGTTCAATCTACGATTCAAAATATAGTGAGGAAAAATGGTTGCCGGCGATTGATGCGGTTTACCGATCGGTACTTCAGATATCAAATATTGCTTGAGCGACTCTTTCCATGCTCGACCATAGCCGCTTATGGGGAAAGTCTTGGGTGGGGAACGTTTCAAACTATACCGATCGCAGTTATAGGGAAGAATCATATCCGCGCGGATTAGATCGCTGCCAATTCCAATGGTCCGCGCACATGCGAGCGAGATCCCGCTTTGCGGTCCACCGTAGTTGATTTCGGGCGGAAGAAGCATCAGCGTAGCTAAGGGCAGCGTCCCCTTTTCTGCGGGGTGCAAACTCGTATGGGATTTTTTTGCCGGCTACGGTGCTGAAAGCTTCAATGACTTCCAACACAGAAGACCCTTGCCCAGTTCCCAGATTCCACTGAAACGCACCTGTTCGATCCTTGAGGAAGTGAAGAGCGGCGAGGTGTCCTTCTGCCAAGTCCATGACGTGGATGTAATCTCTGATTCCGGTTCCGTCAGGAGTGGGGTAGTCATTGCCGAACACCATCACGGCTTTGTGGCGGCCTACGGCAACTTGGGCCACGAATGGCACGAGGTTATTGGGTATTCCTCGCGGATCTTCGCCTATGCGGCCGGACGAGTGAGCTCCTGCAGGGTTAAAGTACCTGAGTAAACCTATACTCCAGCGCTCATCGGCAGAACTAATGTCTGTCAGAATATCTTCAATTTGCTCTTTCGTTCGCCCATACGGATTGGTGGCGTTTAGCGGCAAACTTTCAGGCAAAGGTACATCTTCTGAAGCTCCGTATACGGTTGCCGATGAGCTGAAAACCAGCCGCCTCACGCCCGCGGCGTTCATACCGTCCAAAAGGTTGAGTGTGCCGACGACATTCGTTCGGTAGTACCTTAGAGGGTCTGCTACAGATTCTCCCACTGCTTTCAGCCCGGCAAAATGAATTACCGCGTCAAAGGAGGCACCCGAAAAGACTGATGCAACTGCAGAGGCATCCAGCAAATCCCCTTCAACAAATTCGACGGTCCTGCCTGCTAGATCCTGCACACGCCGCATAGATTCGAGACTGGAATTCACAAGATTATCGAAGACAACTACCTCGTGTCCTTCTTCCAATAGACAAAGCGTGGTGTGGGACCCGATATATCCGGCGCCGCCGGTGACCAATACCTTCATGGACTTCAGCTTAGAGGGGTATACCCTTTTCGTGGAATCTAGTTCGCCGGACGGGGCTGTATATGGTACCGGCCCTGGGCGCCTCCCAACTTCACAAGTGGTTCCAAGTGTCTGGATACTGCTCGTCCCAACATAATAAAACAGCGTTGATCAGTTCGCTCCGCCGCCAGTAAAGCCCTTCCAACTGAGGTGCCAAGGACGCTGTCATCTAAGGTGGTCAAAGGGTGTCGCTGCCAGATTTTAGTCACTCGAAGACGCCCCTCGAATGCGGCAAGGGTGCGGTTTGTTGCCCAAGCATGCAACTTCTGGAACTGTGACACGCTTCGGAACACTGCCTCCCTCGTCTGGGTGGTATAAATGGCCCTGTGAGAGTTTTGCTGCCCTGGGGGGAAGGCGACATTCCTTTGGACTGTCCCCACCAATTTGTAGGTCTTTGCCCGACGTGTCAGGCGAACACCCTTCGTATAGAGGCATTCCGTGAGTCTTGCCAGGAAGCCAAACTACAAAGTTAGACGTTCGCTCTCAAGCTTGCCAGTCCATTCTGAGCAGAAATGTGAACGCACAGAACCGATTGGGGGCCTTTATGTGTGGAATCGTGGGTTACGTAGGCCGTTCGGTTGACGGTGCAATTAATGGTCACAGTGCGTTGGATGTTGTCCTGGAGGGGCTGCGGCGCCTGGAGTACCGCGGTTATGACTCTGCCGGTGTGGCTGTGGTGTCCCAGGGGGTTATCGAGTCGCGGAAGAAGTCCGGGAAGCTGAGCAACCTGATTGGTGAGCTGGAGGCCCGGCCGTTGCCGGAGACCCTGACCGGTATTGGCCACACGCGGTGGGCGACGCACGGTGGTCCGACGGACCGCAACGCGCACCCGCACCTGGCTGATGGCGGCAAGCTCGCCGTGATCCACAACGGCATCATTGAAAACTTCGCCGAGCTCAAGCTCGAGCTGCTGGAGAAGGGTGTGACGTTCCTGTCCGAGACGGACACGGAGGTCGCTGCCGCGCTGCTGGCCGACATCCTGCGCAACCAGCTGGGCGGGGACACCGCCAACGGTGGCCTGACCCGGGCCATGGAGCTGGCGTGCCAGCGCCTTGAGGGTGCTTTCACGCTGCTGGCCGTGCACGCGGACCAGCCCGACGTCGTCGTGGCCGCCCGCCGTAACTCACCGCTGGTGGTGGGCCTGGGCGAGGGGGAGAACTTCCTGGGTTCGGATGTGTCCGGGTTCATCGATTACACCCGCCGCGCGGTGGAGCTGGGCCAGGACCAGATCGTCACGATCACCGCCGACACCGTCACGATCACCGATTTCTTCGGCAACCCGGCCCAGGGCAAGGAATACCACGTGGACTGGGACCCGGCTTCGGCCGAAAAGGGTGGGTTCTCCTCGTTCATGGAGAAGGAAATCCATGACCAGCCCGACGCCGTCGCCCAGACCCTGCTGGGCCGGTCGGATCTGGACGGCAAGCTGACCCTGGATGAGCTGCGGATCGACCCGGAGCTTTTGAAGCAGGTCAACAAGATCATCGTGCTGGCCTGCGGTACCGCCGCGTATGCGGGCATGGTGGCGAAGTACGCGATCGAGAACTGGTGCCGGATCCCCACCGAGGTGGAGCTCGCGCACGAGTTCCGTTACCGGGACCCGATCCTGGACGAGAAGACCCTGGTGGTCTCCATCTCCCAGTCCGGGGAGACCATGGACACGCTGATGGCTGTCCGGTACGCCCGGGAGCAGGGTGCGAAGACCATCTCGATCTGTAACACCAACGGCTCCACCATCCCGCGTGAATCCGATGCCGTGCTTTACACGCACGCCGGTCCGGAGATCGCGGTGGCCTCGACCAAGGCGTTCCTGGCCCAGATCACCGCCGCGTACCTGCTGGGCCTGTACCTGGCGCAGCTGCGCGGGAACATCTTCTCGGGCCAGATCAAGGACGTCCTGGCGGACCTGAACAAGATCCCCGCGAAGATCCAGACCATCCTGGACAACGCCGGCCCGCTGCGCGAGCTGGCCCGGTCCATGGCCAACGAGAAGTCCGTGCTGTTCCTGGGCCGGCACGTGGGCTACCCAGTGGCCCTCGAGGGCGCTTTGAAGCTCAAGGAAATCGCGTACATCCACGCCGAAGGCTTCGCCGCCGGTGAGCTCAAGCACGGCCCCATCGCCCTGATCGATGAAGGCCAGCCCGTGTTCGTGGTGGTCCCGTCCCCGCGCGGGCGTGACTCGCTGCACGCCAAGGTGGTCTCCAACATCCAGGAAGTCCGTGCCCGCGGCGCCCGCACCCTGGTCATCGCCGAGGAAGGCGACGAAGCCGTGAAGGCCTACGCCGAGTTCGTCTTCTACGTCCCCGAGACCCCCACCCTGCTGATGCCCCTGCTGACCACCGTTCCGCTGCAGATCTTCGCCGCGGAACTCGCCGCAGCCAAGGGCTACGACGTGGACCAGCCCCGCAACCTCGCCAAGAGCGTCACCGTCGAATAACCGGCACACCGCAGGACAACCAATCGCCGACTGTGGCTATCGCGGCACGGCAACTGCTTCGGCGCGACTCAGGAGTCCGTTTAGGCCTCTCCGCGTCATCCGCTCAAGAACCTCCGATCCCGGAAGCAGCGGCTTCGTGAGTAGAATCGGGGCCATTACGAACAATCTGCTCGTCGGAAAGATACGGAGAAACAATGTTGGAATGGCTCGAAGTCGGCACAGACAACTATGTGCTGGTCACTGAGGGATCCCTTCTTAACACGGGTCTTATCGTCGGCTCTGAGCGCGCCATGATCATTGACACCGGATGTGGTCCCCGTCAAGGACGCGAGATCCTTGATGCGGTTAGAACAAAGACTGACCTGCCGCTCGTGGTTGCCAACACCCACGCGCACTACGACCACTTTTTCGGCAACGCTGTTTTTGCCGACGCGGGCGTCACTGAATTTTGGGCCCACCAAAAATGCGCCA
This sequence comes from Pseudarthrobacter sp. LT1, assembly GCF_035621795.1. Taxonomy (NCBI): domain Bacteria; kingdom Bacillati; phylum Actinomycetota; class Actinomycetes; order Micrococcales; family Micrococcaceae; genus Pseudarthrobacter; species Pseudarthrobacter sp. LT1. The sequence goes on along the minus strand of NZ_CP141830.1, from coordinate 3,616,788 downwards.
TAGCTATTGATCAGCGCGGGGACCTCCAGCGGCGGCATGTGGGAACACTTGAACCGGAGATGTCCGCCGGTGAAGGGGAGAACGTTGAACTCGTGGTGCCGAACGCCATCGTGAGGGACCAGCCTGTCTTGGTTGACCTTGGCAACTTGACAGCAACACTGTTTTATCTCGGCCGCGGCCACACCGACGGTGACCTTCTGGTTGGCACTCCAACCACTCTATACGTCGGCGACCTCGTGGAGCAGGGCGCGCACCCCTCCTTCGAAGACGCCTACCCTGAGGAATGGGCTGACGTTCTCAGGCACATTTCCGCGCTGCGCCACCGCTACGAGTTCCTTATCCCCGGTCACGGAACGCCGTGCAGCGATCAGTTCGTCAAGACCATGGCCACCACAATGACGACAGCCGTCCGCCAGGCCCTCCAGTCCATCCGCGATACCCCCAACGACGCTACAAAGGCAATACCTGTCTTGCCCTACGGCCCTGAGCAATCGCGGTGGTTCATCAAGCGGCTTCAGGAGACCAAATGGAACCCACAGGAAGCGCTCTAAGTGCAGGCGTTCGCTATACGCCCTCTTGGACACGAGTAAGTCCCGGAGGGATGAAAATTCCGGTACCGCAGATCTTCACTACGCGGCAAATACTTGACATGACTTGTCAAATTGATTGGCTCGTGCTTAGGTCATGAGCAGTAAGCAAGCTTATGACCGATGGAGATTATTGTGGCCTTTTCTGACTACGCCCTAGCGCTATGCGCACTGTTGGCTACCTGGCTCGTCCCCTTTGTCGTTCTCTACCAGATCCTGAGGCTCAAACGCCGCGCACTTCGTATCCCCGTGCGCCCCACACCCAGAGGTACCAAACGCTGACTATGCCGTACGTCGATATCAACCCCCACAAAGGTCGCCCCAAGTGGGTAGGCTACTCCATCCTTGCACTTCTCCTGATACTCACAGCAGGCGTGGTTTCTGCGGCACTCATCCACCACTGACGTGCAAAGACGCGGCCAGGTTAGTGCTGAACCCGTAGACTTGCTTATTGAACCAGTGCCGCAGAACCGTTTGCCGAAACGTCCGGGGGGAACAGACATGCCACATCCGGCGGATCAAAATGCAGGCGCCCAAGCAGAGGATGCAAGGCAGCCGCAGCTGCGCCGACGCCGCGACGTTCGTCGTGCTGACAGCTCAGCTACGGATGCTTGGACAGGAACCATGCCAGACATTACCCCCGATATGTCCAGTTCGAACGAAGCCGGGAAGCTGGCGACGCGTCGCTCCTCTTGGGCGGAAGCGGCTGCCGCAGCTGACGCTGTTAGGCCGTCCCGTTCACCATCGCCCCCGCCGTCCGCACACGGGGCTGCTAGTCCTCCAGTCGCTGCACCCGCCCCTATTGCATCCGTGCCCGCGGCGGTTCCCACTGACCGCTCGGGTGAGATTGCTACAGAAGCCGCTTCGCCGCTGTCCGACGCACCTGCCTTCCGCCGCAGCCGGCCAACTGCGGCGGACGCGATCGCTGATAGCCCCATGCCGGACTTCATCAGCTCGCCCGGCCTGTTCGTCAAGGAGCAGAAGCCGCGCCCCAAAGGCGGCATACGTGGCGCCCTTTACAACCTGACCGGTGGCGCCTGGAACCTTGGGCCGGGCCCCAAACAGCGTCAGGAGGATGAGTTGGGCCGCCGGATCTCGCGCCAACTCCAAGGCAGCTACAACACCGCGATACTCAGCCTCAAGGGCGGGATCGGCAAGACCTCCACCACAGTGGGCGTGGGCTTGACCCTTGCCGAATACCGGGGTGATGCTCCTTGCGCCATTGACGCTAATCCTGATTCCGGAGACCTGGTGGAGCGTGCCCTGGGCGAGGGCATCTACCAGCAGGCCAGCCCGCGGACTATTACGGACCTGCTGGAGAATATTGAGTCCATCGATTCCCTGACGGCATTGGCTCGGTACATGCATCACGCCGGCCGGTTGCACCTCATAGCAGGGGAGCAGGACCCGGAGGTCTCGGACTCCCTGACGGCGGAGGAGTACCTGCGGATCCGCAAACTCATTTCCAGCTATTACTCGGTGGCGCTGACAGACTGCGGCACAGGCGTGACCCACAACGCAATGAGAGGGATCCTGCAGTCGGCCGACAACTTGGTGATAGCCGCCGGCTACGCGGTGTCGGGCGCAAAACGGGCGCGCAGTACCCTGCACTGGCTGGCAAGCCACGGGTATGAGGACCTAGCCCGCAACGCGATTGTGGTGATCACAGACAAGGACGAGGTGTCCTCTCGAGTAGATAAGGACGCCATCGAGGAGCACTTGGCGGGAATCTGCCGTGAACTCATCGCAGTACCACATGACCGTGGCGTTGCCGACGGCGATCTGGTGACCCTCGACGTGTTAAAGCCCGACACGCGGCGTGCGTACAAGGAAATCGCCGCAGCAATTGTGGACGGGTACCGGTAGCGTTGGACGCGCTGACCGATCGCGGCGGGTGGGACAACGGGGGCTGATGCCTCGGCCCCTTCATGCTGGTGGCAAGTACTAGGGGTCAGCAAAGACAAGTACTTCCTACGGATCAAAGTTTCCGAGGGGGCAAATAGCCTGCATGAATGTTGCGGACCCTGATTCGAATGGTGGGGCTTGGCCCCCAGTGCCGATTTTGCGGAGTAGCGCTCAGGCGTACCCCCCCTCCCGTATTTTGTTCTCGAGCCTGTTTGGAGAGCTGGCAATATCGGCGGGAGCACTTTCCCCAAGGGCTCAACGTTCCCCGCTATCGAGACATTGACGGACTGGCGGTCAACGACGCCCCGGACTAGGCACTAAGTCTGGAGCTCCGGGATCTCAGCGGCCGCCTACTTGCTCGTCGCAAGCCGGATGCCAGCGGCACGTGGGGTGCTCAACTATAAGGGCCGCTTATTTTCTCGCAACCGACTTGCGCAAAACCGGAGAAGTTGGAGAGCTATGGCAGGCACGGCCAAAAACAACGCTTTGCCCTGCCCCTGGGAATTCCACTCTCGAATCCTGAAACCTCCTCAATTACGAGCAGAAACTATATCCAGTTTGGTTTTGCGCGTTCACTGCCGCTTGGGAGGGCGAATCCGCGCAGGGCACCCAAAGTGCAGGCCGTTCAGTCATCCTGACCCGCAATGAGGTGGACCATGCCCGTCGGCACCCCGGGCAGTGCCGGATCGGCGTGTGGTCCGGCATGCGCCTGATAGACGGCGTGGTGGAATCAGAGGCAGGAACTTTCAGGGTGGTCGGGCTTGAACCCGACGACCGTGATCTCCGTCCGTGCGACTACGACTGGACGGTTCCCGCTGCCCCGCAGTGATGCGACGACTTGTGGTGGTCCCCGGCCTCAGCCGGGGACCCGCCGTCGTACTTTCCTTGCGCCGCCTCCCTACGTGTTGGGCGTCGCAGCCTTCTTCTGCAGTGCTTCTGCCATCTTCTGCACCTTGGCACCGTAGCCGCCGTTCAGCGCGGTGTCCTTGATCTTGTTCGCCTGGGAATCCAGGTCGGCCGGGGCGGCATTCTTAAGTGCGGTCAGGTCAGCCTGAAGATTCGCGGGGAGCTTGGCGAACAGCTTCGGGTGGTTGATGAGCTGGTCGGCCACCTGCCGCAGCCCGGCACCCGGGTTGTCCGAGCTGAACGCGGTCCGCAGCTCCTGGCACAGGCCAGCCAGGCCGGTGGCAGTCTTCTCGAGCGACTCGGCACGCTTCTGGATCTCGGCGCCGTACCCGCCGGAGAGGGCGGTGGTCTTGATCTTGTAGGCGTCCTTCACCCGGTCCGCCGGGGCGGCGTCCTTGAGCGCAGTCACGTCCGCCTGCAGGGCGGCGGGCAGCTTGGCGAACAGCTGCGGGTGGTTGACCAGGGCTGCGGCTGCCTTCGCCGCGCGGTCCCCGGCTGCCTGCGGGCTGTCCGCGTTCAGGCTAAGGAACGCCTGAAGTCCTCCGGCGCCCCTTTCCGCCTTTGCCCCGCTGGTAGCAGCAGGGGAGGGGGAAGCGGTTGAGACCGGCGTTGTTGTGCTGGGTGATGCGGACGCGGCACCCACTCCCGCCGCGGCCATGGCGCCGGCGGCCAGGAGAGCTGCCGCTCCGACTCCGATGCGGGTCTTCATTGACGGGATTGATGGCTTCACCACGGTGTGTCCTTCCACAAATTGCGCGTGCGCCTAGGCCCGACTGCATGGACCGGCACGGGTTCACTGTAAGAGCGCAGGCTGGGGAAAAGCTGAATGCAGGCCCTGACTTTCACCCGGCCCTTACCCGCCCGTCTGAAGGGCCGATTATGCTCGAACCATGGCAATGCACGATTCTCCCGCGAAGCCGGCTGCCGCCGGGAACCAAGGGCTGTGGCGGCGGCGGATGTGGATGTGGATTGTTGCTGCCGGATTGGACGTGTACATCCTCGGTTTCGTCATCGGACTCCAGCCATCGGGCCCCCTCTGCGGCAGCCCGCTGCTGCGGGAGAGCCATGCGGCTGAACTGATAGGCCTGCAGAAGGCCGGCATCGGGGCGGCGGCCGTCTGCTACAAGAACATCGACGCCGATTCCGTCCCCGTCTGGACCCTCATGGCCGTGGGAGTCTTCATGGTTATCGCGGGAGTTGCCGTCCGGATCATTATCATCCGGCGCTCCGCACGCGTATAGCGAGCCCAGCGGGCAGACGCGGCAGCGCGCCCGGGGATCACCAGGCGCGCTGTTGGCGGGACTGTGCCGGCAGGAGGGATCAGCCCTTCATGCCACCGCCAGGGCCCCCGGTTTCCGTGGAGGTCACGGTGAAGGAGGCGTCCAGGTAGACGGTGGCGCGCGTGCCGTCCGCCGTGATGATGTGGGCCTCGTACACGGCACCTTCGGCGTCGTTCTCCACCCGCTGGATGGTGGCGCCGGGGTTGGCGGCCAGCGCGGCGTCGGTGACCTTCGTTGCCGTGTCGCCGGTCAGCAGCGTCTCCGTGATCCCGTTGGCCTGGTGCCCGCCCTTCGACTTATCGCGCGGCTGGGCCTGCGAGGTGGACTGGCTCGAGCCCGCCTGGCTGGAGTCGGTGGCGGCGGCATTCGCCGGCAAGGCCGTGGTTGCCAGGGCGCCGCCGCCGATCGCTGCTGCGAGGGCCAGGCCGGCCAGCGTTGACTTCAGGCTGTTCTTCATGGGGGCTCCTTTGGTGTTGGCCCTCCCGCTGGAGGGAATACACCAAGCCTCGGGGCCCTGCCTGTCACCGGTTTAGGGCGGCCATGTGCAGGCGCTGTGCATGCTGCCGCCCGTCCCAGCGCGCTAATAGTGCGGAGTGCCGGACGTGGAACCCCGGCGTAAAAAATTCGTCAAGGTTTCGGCCGTGACGGCCGGATCCCGGCTGATCGGGTGTGCCCGGGAGTACCGTGGATGCAGTGCCGCTGCCTCATAACCCCCCAAGTTGAGGCGGCGGCACGTTTTACTTTCCGCCGGACCGGTCAGTCGCCGGTCTCTTCCGTGGAGCTCGCATCAACCGCCAAGGGAAACGCAGCGCGATGGTTCATGGCCTTTAGCTTAAGGAAGAGCTCATGACAGACGTTGCGTTTGCGTCGCTCAGGGATCGATCGGGATGAGCTGGCGACGGTGAAAGTCCCCGGCTGAGGGCCTTCTTGAACGGTGACGCGAAGCGCCGCTCGATCAGTCTATGGATTAGCCACGCCAGCGTGACGGCGAAGGCCGCGGCGAGGGCAACGGAAGGCCAAGGCCCGACGGCGCTATGCACGGTCCTAATGATCCACCAGCCCCACATCTCGTGGACCAGGTACAAGGGGTACGTCAGAGCTCCGGCCACGCTCATCCATTTCCAACCGCGGTGGCGCAGCGGGGTGGTAGTGATCAGAGCCACAATAGCGACGAAGGCCAGGATCGCCAGCCACATCACACCAAGCGAAAGGTCCTGGCCTGTGCTGTGAGACATGGCAGGGAGGAAACCCACCGATGTCTGGTGGCAGGAGAGGAGGACGTTGACGGCGACGGCCAGCCAACGAACCAGGTTATGCCCATAAGCATGGATCAGGTAGATACCCATGCCGACGGCAAAAAGCGGTGAATAAACCGGTATGAGGAGTGCCTGAACCATTTCGGCGTCCGCTTGTATGGAGAGCATCCCAAGTAGTGGCCAGAGAAAAATGAATGCGAGCAGTTTCCGCTCCGTCATTCCGCGCCAGAGAAAGAGCGCAATGGTCACGTAGAACAGCAACTCGACCCAGAGGGTCCAATAAACCCCGTCCAAGGACGGGACATTGACGGCCTGCTGCAGCATGGTGAGGTTGAGCGCGGCATCAGCCCAAGACACTGTATTCAGATTTCCGGGGCTGATTACGAGAAGCAGAACTGCCGCCAAGATCACGGCAGTCCAATAGGCCGGGAAGAGCCTGGAGATGCGGGAAGCAGCGAATTGCCCCACTGACCGCCCGTAAGCAGACATGAGGATCACGAATCCACTGATGATGAAGAATAGCTGGACCCCCAACGCGCCATAAGCAGTGATCCCTGACAGGCGCGGAAAGACTTCCTTGGCAGGAACACCCCAGAATTCCGACCCGGAGAAAGCTGTGTAGTGATAGAGAACCACACCCATGGCCGCCGTAAGACGCAGGCAGTCGAGGAGGAGAAGCCTCGGCCGGGCTGGGTTCAGCACGGCCGACGTGGACTGCGGGAGTCGCGGCATGGGTCTACTTTCGCGGAAAATTGTGATACTGGAGCCTAGTGATGCTATCAAGCCCATTTGGGTGGGAAAAACAAGCAAAAGATTTCAAACCCAGAACGGTGCATTCAGGATGGATATCACCGCCGTGCCTGCTGCCGTTCTCCCCGGGTGCATGAATAATACGGAGTGCTGGGAACAGCGGATCTGCAACGGCAGGCGCAAGCCTGCGACGACGACGGGCAAAGGAAGCAGACATGGCCAGGTCACACCGGAGCGCACGGCATGAGCCCGGGGCGAGCGTTGAGCTGAACCCCCTTTTCAGCCGGCCGGGGGAGTCCACCATCTTCCCGCGCTTCACCATTCCGGACGGGGAGTCGCTGCCGGGGACCGCGTACCAGGTGGTCCACGACGAGGTGATGCTGGACGGCAACTCCCGCCTGAACCTGGCCACGTTCGTGGGCACCTGGATGGAGCGGGAAGCCTCCCAGCTCTACGCGGAAACGTTCGACAAGAACATGATCGACAAGGACGAATACCCGCAGACGGCGCTGATCGAAACCCGCTGCTGGCGGATGCTCGCGGACCTGTGGAACGCCCCGGACCCGGCCGCCGCCATCGGCACCTCAACAGTGGGTTCCTCCGAGGCGTGCATGCTCGGTGGCCTGGCGCTCAAACGCCGGTGGCAACACCGCCGTCGTGCCGCCAAACAGCGCACCGACTCACCCAACATCGTCCTCAGCTCCGCCGTGCAGGTGTGCTGGGAGAAATTCTGCAACTACTTCGAGGTCGAAGCCCGCTACGTGCCCGTGTCCGCCGACCACCCCACGCTGGACGGCCACCACCTGGAACGGTACGTCGACGAAAACACCATCGGCGTGGTGGCCATCATGGGTGTCACCTACACCGGCGCCTACGAACCCGTGGAACGGATCTCCGCCGCGCTCGACGCCATCCAGGCCAGCACCGGCCTGGACATCCCCATCCATGTGGACGGCGCATCGGGGGCCATGGTGGCGCCGTTCCTGCAGCCGGAACTGGTGTGGGACTTCCGGCTCCCCAGGGTTGCCTCCATCAACACCTCCGGCCACAAGTACGGGCTGGTGTACCCGGGCCTCGGCTGGATCGTGTGGCGGGACGAACAGGCGCTCCCCGAAGACCTGGTGTTCCACGTCAGCTACCTGGGCGGCGACATGCCCACCTTCGCCCTGAACTTCTCCCGGCCCGGCGCCCAGGTGCTGCTGCAGTACTACCTTTTCCTCCGGCTGGGCTTTGCCGGCTACCGGTCCGTGCAGGCCAGCTGCCGCGACGTGGCCCGGTACCTGTCCCACGAGATCGGCACCATGGACGCCTTCACCCTCTGGAGCGACGGGTCCGACATCCCCGTCTTCGCCTGGCAGCTCACCGACGGCCACACCCGCAACTGGAACCTGCACCACCTCTCTGAGCGCCTGCGCATGAACGGCTGGCTGGTCCCGGCCTACCCGCTGCCGGACGGGCTCAGCAGCATCACGGTGCAGCGGATCGTGGTCCGCAACGGCTTCACCCGCGACCTTGCAGCCAGCTTCCTGGACGACCTCCAGAAGGAAGTGGCCTACCTGGATGCGCTGACGGCGCCCATGCCCACGGAGCAGCAGAAGGAAGCATTCCACCACTAGCTTGTGAGGAGCGGCCATGTGCCGGTTGTTCGGGCTGCACGCAGGGTCCCGGCCCGTCCGCGCTACCTTCTGGCTGCTGGACGCCCCGGACAGTCTGTCCGAGCAGAGCAGGAGGGAGCCCGACGGCGCGGGGATCGGCACGTTTGAGGCCGACGGCGGCGCGCGGGTCAGCAAACGGCCGCTCGCCGCATGGGAGGACCACGCCTTTGCCCGGGAGGCCCGGCAGTTGGTGAGCACCACCTTCCTGGCCCACGTCCGGTACGCCAGCACGGGCGCGCATACCCTGGTGAACACGCACCCGTTCGAGCAGGACGGGCGGCTGTTCGCCCACAATGGCGCCTTCCACGGGCTGGACCGGCTCGACGCCCGGTTGGCTGATTTGGGGGTGGCGGGGCTGGTGCAGGGCCAGACCGACAGCGAACGGCTCTTCGCCCTGATCACGGAGGAGAGCCGCCGGGCCGGCGGGGACTTGGCGGAAGGCATTGCGCGCGCTGTGGGGTGGATCGCCGCGGAGCTTCCCGTCCTGGCCCTGAACCTGATCGTCACCACGGCCACCGATCTCTGGGCGCTCCGCTACCCGGCAACCCACCCGCTGTTCATCCTGGAACGCGACCCGTCGGCGGAGCCGGCCCCGGCGGCACCGCTGGATGCCCGGAGCCACCGGATCCACTCGCGAAGCACCGAACTGTCCAATTCACCTTCAGTGCTCTTTGCCACCGAACCCATGGACCACAATCCCGGTTGGCGTCCCCTGGCTCCGGGGGAGCTGGTGCACGTTGGTCCGGACCTGGCGGTGACCTGCACCTTCCCGTTCCCGGACCAACCTGCCCACCCGCTCACGCTAGCCGACCTGGATCCGTCCGCGGCGGCGTCGCAATCGTCCTGACGGGGCGGGCCTGCGGCGGTCAGGACATGGTGGCGACGGCGAACAGTCCGGCGACTCCCACGAGGTACAGGACCAGGACCACCAGTGAGTCCATGCCCATGCCCAGGTGCTTCTTTTTCGGACGGAACAGCAGGCCCAGCAGGTAGGTCAGGGTCAGCAGGATCGCCAGGGCGGTGAGGTAGATGTCCGTCGCCTGGGCCTGGGGCAGGACAGGTTTGCCGGTGATCAGGACCGCCACCAGGAACAGGACCGGGAGGAACGCGTTGCCGCCGAAAATGTCGCTGAAGGCCAGCTTGAAGTCGCCCTGCTTCACGGACGCCAGGCCGGTGGAGATCTCGGGCAGGGAGGTGGCCAGCGCCAGGAAAGTGGCGCCGAACAGGACGCCGGACAGGCCGATATGCCCGGCGATGGCGTCACCGCTGCGCTCCAGGACGACGCCGGCGCCCAGGGTTGCCAGGGCCGCCACGGTGAAGATCAGGGCTGACTTAGCCGTGCTGATGTGCCGGTTCTTATCTGCGGCCTTCTTCTTGGAGTGGCCTTTGGGCTGGTCCTGCCCGCCGGGGGCGTCGCCCTGCTGGTGCCAGGGCAGCCCCTTTTGGGAGCGCTGGACCAGGACCAGCCCCAGGACCCAGATCACGGCGATCAGCACCGCGGCAGGGGTCAGGTGCAACGCCACCAGCGAGCCCGGCATTTGGCTGCCGGCGATCACCACTCCCAGCACCGCGATGACCGTGACGGCTTCGATCACCAGGGTCAGGGATGCTGCCTTGTAACTGAGGGGATCGGTGCCTTTGGTGCCAAAAACGTCCAGGATCACCAGCACCACAGTCTGGATGGCGATGCCGCCCAGGATGTTTCCCACCGCCACTCCGATGTTGTTGGACAGGGCTGCGCTGACGGTGATGGCGATCTCCGGCAGGTTGGTGGCGATGGCCAGCAGGATCAGGCCGCCCAGCGCCGAACCAAGGTGGAGCCGGTCATCAAGGACGTCCGTCTGTTTCGACAGCTGGATGCCGGCCACCCAGATCACCGCCGCGGCACCGGCGAAAATCAGGAGCAGGACTGCCAGGGGCAGTGCTTCCATGTCTCGTCCTCCCTGCGTGGTTCTTGTCAGCGTCTTAGCGAAGACGTACCCACCGGGCGGCCCGCATCCGTAGTTGCTGGCTGGGAATGCGCTGGGAATCCGTCCCTTGCAGGGTGCGCTGGTGGAAGAAGGACTGGTGAGGGTAAGGATTACTGCGTAGCTACCAGCCCGCCGAGAGGACCCCCATGGACATCGTTGAAGTGATTTTGAACGACCACCACGAGCAGCGGCGCCTGTTCGCCCTGCTCGATGAAATGCATGCCAGCGAAACATCCAGCCTGGACGCGGTGTGGAAGCGGATGCGCATCCTGCTGGAAGTCCATGCCAAGGCAGAAGAGGAACTTTTTTACCCGGAGCTGCTGGAACTGGGGAAGGGTGCCGGCGGAAAAGACTCCGCCGAGGACGAAACCACCGATGCCATCCACGACCACAACGAAATCCGGGACGCCATCGCTGACGTTTCCAAGCACCCGACGGGTACACCGGAGTGGTGGGCGGCGGTGGCGAAGGCCAATGAAGCCAACGGCGACCACATGGCAGAGGAGGAGCGTGAAGGTTTGACCGATTTTCGGCAGCACGCATCCTTGGAGCTGCGGCACCGCCTTGGCCTCGCCTTCAGTATTTTCGAGTCACAACATGCGGACGGGATTCAGGCCCAGGACGTCAGCCCCGAAGAGTACGTCCGCGGGCACGAATAGGTCCTGGGCTCCGGCCTGCTTGCCAGCGCCGCCGGAATCAGCCTGGAGTGTGCCCGGACTCCACCGCGGCCGGTTTCTTGACAGTGGCCAGCAGCAGGACTCCGGCGACGGCGATGGCCCCCGACAGGAGGAACAGGACAATGGCCAGCGGCGGTGCTGCGTCCGCTTCACCCAGGATGGTGATGCCGATGGCGACGGCGACGAGCGGGTCGATGACGGTCAGCCCGGCAACCACGAGCTCGGGCGATCCCCGGGTGTGGGCGTTCTGGACCAGGAAGCTGCCGGCCAGCCCGGCAATCACCAGCCCCGCCAGGCAGGTCAGGGACAGCCATTCGAAGTCGCCCTGGAACAGCCGGGCGATCACGGTCTTGGCCAGTGCCGCGACGAAACCGAACAGGATGCCGGCGCCAGCGGTGAAAACCACCGCGTGCGAGCTGTGGCGCCACAAGAGATAGGCCACGGCGACGCACACCAGGACCACGGCGAGGACGATCAGGATGGTCACCAGGTGCCGGTCGCTGATCTCCACGTCCTCAGCGGACAGCGCCGCCACGGCAACGAAGATCCCCACCCCGCCAACGCAGAGGGCGACGGCGGTGAGCGCCCGGCGCCCGGGGGACCTGCGGGTCATCCGGGCGGTGGCCAGCGTGGTCACCACCAGGGCCACGGCACCGATGGGCTGCACCACGATCAGGGGCGAGAACCGGAGGCTGGTGAGCTGGAGCAGGATCGCGGCGCCCAGCATCGCCGTCCCGGCCAGCCATGCGGGTTTTCGGACCAGTGCCTGGAGGCGTCCGCCGCCCATGCTGCCCGCCGCACGCCCGGATGCCGCCGGCTGGTCTCCCACGGCGCGGTGCTGGAACAGGGTACCCAGTGCAAGCAGGACGGCCCCGGCGGCGGCGATGGGAATCCCCAGCCAATGGTAGGACGTCAGTGCGGACACGGCCGCGGCCTGGATCATGATCAGACCTTACCCACCCCGCGCCCCGGATGATCACCCTGCCGCGGTTCCGAATTACTGGCTGCGTTTCCGCCGCCGGTTTTTGAGCAGCTCGATGCCCACCGGGATGAAGGAGGCCAGGACGATCCCGACGAATATCAGGTCGATGTTGGCCCCGATCCAGTCGTACCGGCCAAGCCAGAAACCCAGGAGGGTGACGCCGACGCCCCACAGCAGGGCGCCCACGGCGTTGTACGCAAGGAAGGCCCGGTAGCTCATCTTTCCCACGCCTGCAGTAACGGGAAGGAAGGTCCGCACAATCGGCACGAAGCGGGCCAGGACCACGGACCGGCGCCCGTATTTGAGGAAGAAGTTGTGGGCCTTGTCAGCGTATTCGCCGCGCAGGAGCCTGGACCCGGGCCGGTTGAAGACAGCCGGCCCCGCCTTCCTGCCGATGAAGTACCCGGTTTGGTCCCCGCCGAGCGCGGCAAGAAATGCGGAGCCCGCCAAAACCGCGACGGGGACCTGGATGGTTCCCGTTGCCGCCAGCAGACCGGACATGAACAACAGGGAGTCCCCGGGCAGGAAGAACCCCACCAGCAGGCCCGTCTCCACGAAAAGGAACGCGCAAACGATCAGGACCAGCCACGGGGCCAGGGCCGGGTCCCGGAGGAACTCGTTCGGATCCATCCATCCAGGCAGCAGGCCGGTTACTGGATGGACCGTGGAGGCGGAGGCGGCCAGGATGAAGAGGTGCATGGGCTCAACTTATGCCACAAACCTTAACGCCCGCCTGCGCTGCCCCGAATGATCTTCGCAAAACTACTAATCATGCTTACCATTGTGGGGCGCGGGCTGCCCGCTGGGGGCAGAGCACCCGCGCGGCACCGGAGGTCTCACATAATGGACAACGAAATGCGTCCCCTGACTGATGAAGAACTGATGTCCGAGCAGGCCACAGCCTTGCCGGACAAGGAAGTCGCTTCCGTCCTGGACTTGAACGCTGACCTGGACCTGGGCATCAACGCTGCGGCCCCGATCGACCTGGCTGTGGCCGCCAACGCCAACGTGGCCGCGCCCATCGATGCCGCCGCTTCAGCCAACATCCTGTCCTACGGTTCCGACGCGCAGGCTTTGTCCAGCCAGGACGCAGCGATTGACCAGGGCATCACGGCCGACGCGAGCGCTGATTCCACCCAGGACAGCGTGATCGGCCAGGGCGACGGCAGCGCTGACACCGGCACCACCGACGGCGGAACCACGGATTCCACGGGAACCGCCTCCGAACCCACCAGCACCGGTGGGCTGACCGATACAGCGGGCGCGCTGAACGGCAACCTGCTCAACGTTGACGTCAACCTTGACGCCGACGCCGCCATCGCCGCTCCCATCAATGGTGCCGTTGCGGCAAACGCCAACGTTGCGGCCCCCATCGACGCGGCCGTGGCCGCCAACATCGGCTCCATCGACAGCCAGGCGTACGCCATCTCGGACCAGAGCGCCACCATCTCGCAGCACATCGACGGCGAGGCCAACGCTGCTGCCGGCCAGCAGTCCGACCTGCAGCAGTAAGCGCAGATGACCCACACCCACGGCGGGACGCCTCCCCAGGCGGGCCCGCCGTCGTCACCCGCTGCCCCTGCCCAGGAGCCGCCGGGCCAGGCCATCACGACGGCGGCCGCCCACCTTCCTGCCTTGGCCGACGGTGTGCAGCTGCTCGGCACGGCGGAGGGTTCCGGCTACCGGGAGCCGCCGGCCCTGGTGCGCCGTGCCGACGGCCAGACCCTGCAGCTGACCCGGCTTCTGTACCTGGTGCTGGAGGGCGCCGACGGCACGCGGGACCTGGAGGCCATCGCCCGGCATGTCAGCGAGGGCTCCGGGCGGCTGGTCAGCGCGGACAACGTCCGTACGTTGATGGACTCCCAGCTGCTGCCGATGGGGTTGCTCCGGCGTGCCGACGGCAGCCAGCCGGAGGTCAAGAAGGCGAACCCTCTGCTGGGCCTGCGGTTCCGCTACGTCGTTTCCGATCCCGACCGCACGCGCAGGATCACGGCACCGTTCGCCGTGCTGTTCCACCCGCTGATCGTGGTGGCCGTGACGGCCGCGTTCCTTGCCGCATGCTGGTGGGTGCTCATGGTCAAGGGCCTGGGCTCGGCCACGCATGAGGCCTTCGAGCAGCCTGCCCTCCTGCTGCTGATTCTCGCGGTCACCATCCTCTCCGCAGGGTTCCACGAATTCGGCCATGCCGCCGCCACCCGCAAGGGCGGGGCCACCCCCGGGGCCATGGGCGCCGGGCTGTACCTGCTGTGGCCCGCGTTCTTCACGGACGTCACGGACTCCTACCGGCTGGGCCGCGGCGGCAGGATCCGCACCGACCTGGGCGGACTGTACTTCAACGCCATCGTGGCCGTGGCCATCATGGGCCTGTGGTGGGCCACCGGCTTCGACGCGCTCCTGCTTGTAGTGGTCACGCAGATCCTGCAGATGGTCCGGCAACTGATCCCGCTGGTGAAATACGACGGCTACCACATCCTGGCCGACGCCACCGGGGTGCCTGACCTGTTCCAGCGGATCAAGCCGACCCTTCTGGGGATCCTTCCGTGGCGGTGGGGAAACCCGGAAAGCAAGGCGTTGAAACCGTGGGCCCGGGCCGTGGTCACCATCTGGGTCCTGGTCACGGTGCCGGTGCTGCTGTTCAGCATGGTGATGATGGTCCTGTCCCTGCCGCGGCTGCTGGCCACAGGGTGGGCCAGCGTGGGCAAACAGCAGGAGGCGCTGGCTGCGAGCCTGTCTGCGGGCGACGTCCTGGGCGTGACGGTGCGCGCGCTGGCCATCATCGTGGTCGCTGTGCCCGTACTGGGCGTGGTGTACATCGTGGTGCGGCTCCTGCGGCAGCTAGTCACCGGCTTGTGGCAGAAGACCCGCGGCAAGGTTGCCCAGCGGATCGTGGCCATGGGCGCCGTTGGGGTCCTGCTGGCGGGACTCGCCTGGGCGTGGTGGCCCGACGGCGGGACGTACCGCCCGGTGCAGGCCTACGAACGCGGGACGCTCAGTGACGCCACCCGGGCGATCCTTCCGGCACGCGACGGCGGGGCGCTGCGACAGGGAGCGTCCGGACGGACCGTTGCGCTGTGGCCTGCCGGCACGGCCAAACCGACCCGGGACAACCCCCAGCTGAGCATGGTGCTGGTGCCGGCGGATGCGGCTCCGTCCGGGACGCCGTCAGCCGGCGGTTCCTCCGCTCCGGCGCCCTCCTGGGTGTTCCCGTTCGACCGGCCGGCTGCTCCCGAGGGAGACGGAAACCAGGCGCTCGCCGTGAACACCACCGACGGTTCCGTCCAGTACAGCGTGGCCTTCGCCCTGGTGTGGGCCGAGGATGGACAGCCCGTCACCACCACCAATGAGGCCTATGCCTTCGCCAACTGTTCGGGCTGCGGGGCGGTGGCTGTGGGGTTCCAGGTGGTGCTGGTGGTGGGCCAGACGGACGTGATTGTCCCCGAGAACCTCTCCCAGGCGGCCAACTACAACTGCCTGGACTGCCTCGCGTACGCCCTGGCCAGCCAGCTGGTGCTGACGCTCGACGGGCCGCTGGACGGGGACAGTAAACAGCAGCTCGAGGCGCTGTGGGCGCAAATCGCCGAGTACGGCCGCCACCTCCAGGACGTGCCGCTCTCCGACATCCAGACCACACTCAACGGATACAAGGAACAGATCACGGCCATCGTCAAGGGGTCATCGGTTGCCGGGGGTTCTTCCGGGGCAACGTCTCCTGCGACGGCGGGCCCCAGTGGCGGACCCACCCCCAGCTCCTCGGCTGCCTCGGGCGGCCAGTCCGCTCCGGCAGGGGCGCCGGCAGAAACTTTCGCTCCGGACCCTGCCGCGACTGGGGTGGCCACGGCGCCGGCCGGGCAGAATGGGGAAGGCGGGCAGCCGACGTCGTCCGTTGATCACCCCACAACGGAACCCACCGTGGACCCCGGCGCCGGCGCGACGCCCCAGCCCACGTCCGGCACGGGCTGACCGCCCTTGGGCGCGCCCTACTTGGCGATGCTGCGCAGGATTTGGTGTGCAACCAACTGATCGACGCCGGGCAGGCGGGTTGCGCGGATGACCCACCTGCGCAGCAGGCGCTGGGTGTTGTTCCTGGGAAGGAACGTCGCTGCGGTCCGCCGTCCCGACTTTTGCGCCACCTCCACCACGGGGCGCCACTGCTGCTCGAACCGCGCCAGCGCCCCGCCGATGCCCCTGGTCCGGGTCACCGGTCCCAGGATGTCACCGAGCAGCGCGGCCCCGGCGATGGCCAGCGAGCCGCCCTGGCCGGCCAGCAGCGACACGGCGCCGCAGGCGTCACCCACCAGGACTGTGCGCTCCGTGTGCCAGCGGGGCATGACCACCTGCGCCACGGTGTCGTCATAGGGGTGCCCGGGGCACAGGTCAAGGAGCCTCTCCACCGCATCGCCCAGGCCGGCGAACTCGCTGCGGAGCCGCTGGCGGGCGGTTGCTGCCTCTTTCCCCGGTGACACGGCGTCCCGGTAGACCAGGAAGGCGGCCACCTCGTCCTGCCGGATGCCGTACAGCCCGGCCATGCGGTTGAGCGTGTCGGTGAGGATGAACCGGCCCCGGAAGCGCGCATTCAGGGCCGGCTCGGTGACGATGAACGCCGCGGCCCGCATGCCCAGGGGCCGGAGGTAGTCCCTTTCGGGGCCGAAGACGCCGGCGCGCACCCCTGAGTGGATGCCGTCTGCACCGATCAGCACATCGGCGCCCGTCTCCTGCCGGAGGCCATCTTCGACGAGGACGTGTACGCCATCGCCGTCTGTGCGCGCCTTGACCACCCGTGCCCCGTAACGCACCCGCACCCTGCCGGCCGGGACGTCAGCCAGCGCCGCCAGGGCCGCTGCCTCGATGTCCGGGCGCAGCAGGCTCAGGACTTTCCCGCCGGCCAGCTTGGAGAACCGGAGGTAGTCGATGCTGCAGGTGGTGCGGCCTTCGGTGTCCACGTAGTCGGCGGACTGGATGTGGTAGGCCGCCTCTGCCAGCCGGGGGTACAGGCCGATCCGCTCCGACGCCTCCACCCCGGGGCCGAAGAAGTCCATCATGTAGCCGTCGGGCCGCGGCGCCTGGGACTTTTCCAGCACCTCAACGTCCCAGCCGGCCAAGCCCAGTTGGCGGGCCGCGACGAGTCCGGCGATGCCGGCACCGACCACGATGGCCTTCATTCCGGTGCCTGCGCTGAGCTGCTGCCATTTGCATCGGGGTGGGGGACTGGACGTATGCTGGCAAATAACATATGCACTACTACATGTAAGCAGGGGGACGCTGCGCTGGCAAGAAGCCCGGGCAGGCTCACTGGAGCACGCGCGAACCACTTGTGTGATTCCGTTTGCGCAGCCAACGAGCAAAGGAAACATGTGCATGCACGTGAAAAAGGCGCTGGTAGCGAAACTGCTGGCCTTCATCACGGTCTGCGTAGCCTGCGGCATCCTGGCGGCGGGTCTTTTCGTTCCCGCCACCGCGGTGGGGGCAACGGTTGCGGGCCGCTCCATCAGCTTCTTCGACCAGCTCCCGGCCGAGCTGGAACTGAATCCGCCGGCACGGAATTCGAGGGTGCTGGCGAAGGACGGGTCCGTCATCGCCACGTTCTATTCACAGAACCGCGTCCCCGTCAGCCTGGATAAGATGTCACCGTTCATGCGGGACGCCATCATTTCCATCGAGGATGCCCGGTTCTACGAGCATGGGGGCATTGATCCCACCGGCATCCTCCGGGCCCTTGCCGTGACGGTCCAGGGCGGCCGCCAGGGTGCGTCAACCATCACCCAGCAGTACGTCAACAACATCATCATCGAATCACTGGTCGCCAACGGCAACGCGGACGAGGTGACCACAGGGGCGTCGAAAACCATCGGCGACAAGCTCCGCGAGATGAAGCTGGCCATCGCCCTGGAGAAGAAGTACTCCAAGGACCAGATCCTTGCCGGCTACCTCAACATCGTCTATTTCGGCAACGGCGCCTACGGCATCCAGACCGCGGCCCAGGAGTACTTCGGTATCCCGGCCGCCAAGCTGACCCTGCCGCAGTCGGCGGCCCTGGCCGCGGTCGTCAACAGCCCGGTCTACTACGACCCCCTTACCCATCCCGACCACGTGGGGGCGCGCAGGAACGTGGTCCTGGACAAGATGCTCGAACAGGGGCGCATCACCGCCGCCCAGCATGACCAGGCCGTGGCCGCACCCCTAAATCTGGATGTCCACCTCAGCGTCCAGGGCTGCGCGGCCGCGGCCTCCGCCCCCTACTTCTGCGACTACATCAAGCGGCTGATCCTCAACAGCCCCGCCTTCGGCCCGGACGAGGATGCCCGGCAAAAGCTCTTGGACCAGGGCGGCCTCACCATCCGCACCACCCTGGACCCCGGCCTCCAGCAGGTCGCCCAGAAGGAGGTCAACGCCGCCCTGCCGGCAACCGACCCGCTGCAGCGCGGCTCGGCCCTGGTCAGCGTCCAGCCCGGAACCGGAAAGGTGCTGGCCATGGCGCAAAACACCAACTACAACCCGGCGGCAGCGCCGGGGAACTACACCGGCAACCTGTCCCTGCCCGAGAAGGACGCCAACGGCGACCCCCTGGACGGTGCGGGCGGCTTCCAGATCGGTTCCACCATGAAGCCGTTCGTCTTCGCCGAATGGCTCCGGTCCGGCCGGTCCATGGCCACGGTCCTGGACGGGTCGGTCCGCGTCTACAAGGCAGGCTTCCCGTGGAGGAACAGCTGCGGCACCACCTCCGGCTCCTATGACCCAGCGCTTGGGCAAGCCCCGCTGCCCAACGACGATCCGTACCACTACTACCGGATGAGCGTCCTGCAGGGCCTCTACCAGTCGATCAACACCATCACCTTCCAGACCGCCACGCGGCTGAACTTCTGCAACATCCAGAAGATGGCGACGGCGGCGGGCGTCAAGAATGGCCACACGAACCAGCCCTACGACCTGTCCAGCATTGCGAGCCTCATCGGCACCCAGGACGTGGCGCCGCTGGACATGGCCAACGCCTATGCAACCTTCGCGGCAGGCGGAGTCCACTGCGATCCGGTCGCGCTGGAATCCGTCAAGGACGCCCAGGGCCACGACTACCCTGTTCCTTCAGGCAACTGCACCCAGTCCATTGATCCGAAGGTGGCCGCCGGGGTGGCCTACGCCCTCAAACGCGTCCTGGTCAAGGGCTCCGGCTACAAGATCCCCGTCAACCGGGACCATGACATTTTCGCCAAGACCGGAACCACGGACGGCAACACCCAGACCTGGACCGTGGGGGCCACCACGGGAATCGCCACCGCCTCGTGGTTCGGGAGCTACAAAGGCTTCGGGCCCCAGTGGGCCAACCAGGACATCAGGATCAACGGGAAGTACTATGCCGGCGTGAACGGGTCAGACATCGCAGGCACCCAGTGGGGCCACCTCATGGACGCTGCCGCCGCCGGGTACCGGGGAACGTCCATTCCCGCGCCGCCGGCATCCATGCTGCGGTAGCTGGCCGGCGCCGGCGGGAACAACAACGGCGGTGGGTTCGTTGCACACGGAACTGCAAAGGAAACGAGGATAACCATGGCTGCTGATTACGACGAACTGCGGACCGACGTCAAGGAAACACAGGACCGTTCGCTCGAGGACCTCAAATCCGCCAACGCCCCGGATGCACGCAGCGTGGTCCGGGAGTTGGATGCCCCCGATGATGCCGACGCGCTTGGCGTCCCCGGCGGCGAAATCGTTGCCGAGGAACTCACGGTAGTGGTGGTGCCCGCCGCCGAGGATGAGTTCACGTGCCACTCCTGCTTCCTGGTCCGGCACCGTTCCCAGATCGCCAAGGAAAAGGACGGCCACCTGTACTGCACCGAGTGCGAGGGCTGACCGCTACCGCACGTGATTCAGTCAGGGCTTGCCGGCGAGGCTGACAAGGGGAACATGAAGGGTCTGTTGCCCCGTGCCCCGCTGCACGTTGACAGCCACCGGCCGGCCCGGATCCTGCGTTCTGAGGCCCGCGAGCAGATCCGTGACGTTTCCGACTTTTATACGGGCGAACGGCGTGCTGATGTCGCCCGCCTTCATGCCTGCCTGTTCAGCCGGGCTGCCCTGTGACACGCTGATTTCCAGGGCTCCTGCCGTGGTGGGCAGTGAGAACCGTTGGGCAAGTTGGGGTGTGATGTCAGTCGGGACAATACCGAGGGCTGCGTGTTTGACCGAGCCAGGCTTCGAGGGGTGATTCCTTGGACGGCGGCATGTTGCGGTGGAGGCCGGAAACAATGCCGGCGGTGACCGTTTCCCCCAGCCAAAGGGGCTTACGATGACCACCGTCATAGAACCGACCTCCGGGTCCGATGAGGCGAAGCGTGCGGCCGGCAGGCCTTTTGGGTCGACCTTCAAGGCCCGCTACGCGGGGCTGGGGTGCTGCCCGAGCTGATTCGGATTTCGACGCCTGGGCGGAATCGGGTGCCGGGCTAAGGGGCTACGTCGGCACGCGGCTACTTGGGCACATAGGGCGCGTACTGGGCCAAGGTGCCATCAAGCACCGGAACATCCATGACTTCGCTCTTGCCCTTGGCTTGGAGGGTTAGGTCTGTGCGTGCGCCCGGCGGGTTTTCGGTGCTCTGGAGGATGTGTTCGGACGTGTCGAAGCCGATCTGTCCGTTGGCCGGGACTATCAAGTCCATACGGTTGTCCCGGTCCCTGATGACCAGGCGGATGTCTTCACTCGTAGGGTTGAAGATCATGCCCAGGAGGCGGCCCGGCTGCTCCTTGGCGGCGGCGACCACGGAAATGCTCCGGAGTTCGAGTCCCGCCAGATCGAGGTTGGCGCCAGGGGCAACGGACTTATAGTTCTGCACTCCGGAGTTGTAGCACCCGCTGACGCCTAAAGCAGTGCCAAACGCCAAAAGGAGGCAGAGCAGGAAACGGATGATTCGGCTGGATGACATGGAGGATTCCTTCCTGGACAATTTTCGCGGAGATTGGCAGGCCCTGCCGCTTGGTGCGCGGGAAGGCGCAGGTCCGTCGGATGACCAGAGCTTCGAGAGCTGGGATCCGGGCATGGAAAAGAGGGATCCGGGGCCGGCCGTTGGCTGGTCCTATACGTTCTGGTGCGTGCGCCGCAGTGCCTGGTTAATGTCCGGGCAATCTGCTTTGTGGCGCGTACCCGGGTAAACGACGCTTCTTTCAACTTCTTTTAAACCGTAGGTCCGTTTTGATGCTCCGGCCGTAACAAGGCTGTCAAGATTGCCGGAGCGTCATCACGACTGGGCAACAGCTGTCGCGAGGCCCGGGCCCGGATGAGTTATTGCCACTAGGCTGAATAACTCTGAGGGGCATCGAGCGGCGCCGGCAAGTACCTGCCCGGCACTGAAACCCCAGTCCGGCAACAGGCGGGGGAGAAGTAAGTCCATGGTCCAGGCGGCGCTGTTGAATTCAGGCTCTTGTTGAAAGGACGCGCGGCCCATTGGCTGGATGCGCTGCGGACACAGTTGTGGCCCTTGCCGGTGTTGGCGGTGGCCGCCGCAGTGGCACTCGGGGTTGCATTGCCGGCCCTGGATGCGGGCATCGACGGACAGCTGCCGGACAGCGCCAGGGTTGTGCTGTTCAGCGGGGGAACGGAAGCGGCGCGGGCGGTCCTGCAGGCTATCGCGGGGTCCCTGATCACAGTGACGTCCCTAACCTTCTCCCTGACGGTGGTCACGCTGCAACTGGCCAGCAGCCAGTTTTCGCCCCGCCTCTTAAGGACTTTTACCGCTGACCGCTTTGTCCACGCCACCTTGGCGCTGTTCCTGGCGGCCTTCGCGTTCGCCCTGGCGGTCCTTCGCAGCGTCCGTGACGAGGTCAGCGGAAGCACGGCCTTTGTCCCCGAAATTTCGGTGACGGTGGCATTTGTGCTTGCCATTGCCAGCGTGGTGGGCCTGGTGCTGTTCCTGGCGCACCTTGCCCGGGAGATACGGGTGGAGACGATAATGCGCCGGGTGGACCGGGAAACCCGGGACACCATCGACCGCGTGTTCCCGAAGAACCGGCGGGTTGCAGACGCCGTGCCCGCCCCGCAGCCGGGCAGTTTCCTCATACCGGCAGTATCCTCCGGGTTCCTCACCTCACTGGACAAGGACCGGCTCCTGGCGGCCGCAGTGAACTTCGGAGCCGTGGTCCGGATTGACCGGGATCCAGGGAGCTCCCTGGTGGAAGGGGTTCCTTTCGCCACGGCCTGGCCGCTGGAAATGGGAGCCGGCCATGGCCCGGACGCCCGGGAAGAGCTGTGCCGCGAGATCAATGCGGCAGTCGCCACAGGTTTTGAACGCACAAGTGTCCAGGACGCCGGGTACGGGTTCCGCCAGCTTGTGGATGTGGCCGTGCGTGCCTTGTCACCAGGAATCAACGATCCCACCACGGCGGTCCACGTCCTTGGCCACCTCTCGGCCCTGCTGTGCCGGCTCGTGGACCGGAACCCCGGGCCGGAGCAGGTCCGCGATGACGACGGCCGGGTACGGGTTGTGCTGTCGCTCCCCGGGCTGCCGGCACTGATGGACCTGGCCGTAAACCAGGCCAGGTACTACGGCGCCGGGGATCCGGACGTGGCAGGGCGTTTGCTGGACCTCCTGCGGGAGGTCGCGTTCTGTGACCGGACGGGCCGCTACCGGGACCTGGTAATGGACCACCTGGACCGCATGCGCAGCGCAATAGCCACGGCCAACTACGCGGTTTCGGATCGGCGGCGTCTGCTCGACAACGCGGAAGCCTGCGCCGCCGAGGTCCAGGCACGCAAGGGTTGACCAGGTTCTGTCCCAGATCGAAGTCTGTCACCAAGCGGTGACCGGATCAGTCCAGGCGGCACCCTGTGGCTTCAGCTTCGATGAAAAAGCCGAATAGGCTCGTGCCTTCTCCTGCCAGGGGAAGACTCCGAATCGGTGCCGGCAGCGGAACCGGGGGATGAACGTGCTTCCCCGGCAACCCGGACAGTGCGCCAGGTGTCCAACGCGATGACCGCGCCAATAATCGCCAGGGACAGGAACATGGAGGCAAACGCATCGGTCAGCCAGTGATACCCCAGGTACAGTCGGCTCAAGGTCACCAGCCCGATGCCGAGCACCGCGGCCACGGACCACAGGGCCCCCGCAAGGCGCTTGTCCTGGCGCCGTGATGTGACGAGGTATGCCAGGACCAGCAGGAAGTCGCATGCGCCCAATACATGGCCCGAGGGAAACGAGAAGCTGGGGTCGGGTTCCAGGAGCATGGCATCCACGGGCGGCCGGGACCGGTGGACCATGGGCAGGATGATCTGTGAAATGATGACGCCGGCCACCATTGCTCCGACGAAAAGCAGGGGCCGCCACGCATGCCTTTCCGCGAAGGTCCAGGCGACGGCGACCACCAGGACAATGATGGGCATGGCCACCGGCCCAAACACCCGCGCCACCGGCCTCATGGCCGCGGTCAGCACATCCGACCGGTGCGAAAGAAGCCACTGCCGGACGGGTTGGTCCAAGGCACTCAGCCCATCACTGTGGAGGACACCCCACAGGGTGAGGGCGAAGAACGCCGCGCCCGCCAGGACCAGCGCCCCGGCTGCGATGTAGTAGCCGCGCCGCACGCGGGCGGATACGTGCCGGTGGTGAACGGAGAACAAGTGGTGGACGCCCCCGTGGCCGGCCCTGGCCACCATCGTCGCAGAAGGCCCTGCGTGCTCCGTCCCGCGGGCTCGTTTCTGTGGCCCTTTCGGAATTGGCTGGCTGTCCGTCCAGGGAACGTCAGCCAGGATGCGCGGGTCAAGGTCCACGCCCAGCCTGAGTACGCTGATTTCCCCGGTGGTTTCGAGGACAACGCAGGCCACCTCGTCCAGGTTCCTTACTCCCGCCAGGCGGAGAGTGGGCCAGAGGTCAGCTTCGGTCAGGTGCACCTTGTGCAGGTTTTGGTGGATGATGGTGCCGCCCGACATGAGCAGTACCGGGCGGTTTAGCAGAAAGCGCTCAGCCACCCGCCATAGTTTCAGGTGTCCCGTGACGGCCTGCATCCCGAAGAGGCTCAGCAGGGCCAGGAGGCCGGCCCCAAGCGTAGGTGTGTAGCCAAGGGCCGCCCGGCCAATGACGGCGCCCAGCGCCACGATGGTGGCGAGGTCTGAACTTGCCACGCGTGCCAGCACCCGCTGCCCCAGCATGCGGACCAGGACCACCAGCGCAAGGTACATCCCGACAGTGGACAGCACCACTTCGAGGGCCTGCTGCGGCGTGAGTGTCAGTTCCTCCCACATGGCGTGCCTCTTCCTATGCGGGCCGCCGGGAACCTGTACTGGGCCTAGATTCCCAGCAAAAGGCTCTCGGCGGCGGACGGCTCCCCGGCGGCCAGGGCGAACAGTTCAAAACCGGCGGCAACCTTTGCCTGTTCCTCCGGCGACAGGCCGGTAAGCACCTGGGCGATCTCCCGGCGCCGGGCCTGTGTCACGTCCTCCACGATCCGTAGCCCCTGTGCGGTGGCGGAGACCATGACTTCACGCCGGCTGCCGGGGCTCTGTTCCCGCACCAGCAGCCCCGCCGTTTCCAGCCTGTCCGCGGTCCTGCTGAAGCTTGACTGGTGGACACCGAGGAGCTGTGCCAGATCACCCATGCGGGCGGGCCCCCTGGAAGCCAGCAGCACCAGGACACGGAACTGTGGAAGCGTGACGGCGTCCGCTACTCCTGCCAGGGAGCGGGCGACCAGTCCAAGCAGGGCCCTGGACGCGGTGAGGGTCCGTTCCAACGCTTCATCGTGTCCAGGCGCACCTTGCGTACCCATACGTGAGTCCAACTCCTTGTGAATGGCCGAACCCCGGCAGTTTTCCATGCAGGGGAACATAGGTTGACCCACAGCATATGTTGGTCCGGAGCGTGGTTCAAGGCGTCCAGGCGGCGCCGGGCAAGCTCAGCCCTCGTCTGCCGGATTCCGCAGCTTGCGCCGGATCAGGATCCCGGCCACAACCAGGCCGAAGACCAGGACGGCGGCGACTACCCCCACTACAACCAGTTGCGCGGGAAGCCCCGTGTCGGCGGCCGTGGCGTTGGCCGTCGGTGCCGCCGCCGGCGCCGCATTCGGGCCGCCGGCGGTGAAGGTGAAAGTCCCCTCGATGGGGTGGCCATCCGAGGACACCACCCGCCACACCACCTTGTACTTTCCCTGTGGAGCGCCTGGCTTGACCGCCTGGCTGACCTGGTTGTCCACGATCTGCACCGGCCCGTCCGCCTGGTCGGTACCGCTGGCATCCTCCACGCGCACGATTGAGTTGATGGCGATGGGGGTGTGGTCGAAGGTCAGTTCGATCTTCGCCGGCATCGCGCTGACGGTGGACCCGTTGGCCGGGTTACTGGATTCGAGGGCGTCGTGCGCCTGGGCCGGTGCTGAAGAAACCAGCAGGAACGTGGCGGTGGCCAACGGCAGCAGCATCCTGGCCAGCCAGGCCGCCGGAGTGTGGGTAGGCGTCGTCTTCACAATGTTCCCCAATCTACTTGCCGGCGGCGCGGGTACGGCGGCCGGCCAGGACCAGCCCCAGTGCTGTTGCGCCGAGCACCAAGCCTGCCGCACCCAGGACCACCCCCCACGCGGACGTGGCATCACTTGAATCCTGGGCCGTCCGGGTCACTGCCTCGGAGCTGGGCGCCGCCGACGCAGTGCCGGCGGCAGCGTCGTCGTCGGCCGTTGTCACAAAGGACGGGGCCGGATGCTTGGGTTCCGGCTGCCCTTCAGCGCTCTCTTCGTCCCACTTCACCACGCTGCCGTCGGTGTAGCTCTGGGCCGCCTTCAGGGTGACCTTGGTGCCCTCGGCGGGCAACCGGCCCACCGACAACGAGAAGGACTGGTACTGGTTCTGGCCCAGCTGGTGGGCTTCGTCCGCGGTCCAGACCACCGAGACCGGCGCCTTGGTGACAGTGGCACCGGCCACCGTGACCGGCTTGGGCAGGTCGCCCGTGACAACCTGCGCGGTCCAGCCTTCCACAGGCTTGACGGAGACGGAGGTGAACGGCGTATCGGTGGGCAGCGTGACCTCGAGCTTGGTGGTCTTCGCGGTGGGGGACTCGTTGGGGACGTTGAACGTCAGGTGGGAGTAGCCGTTCGCGGCGGTGTCGTCCGGGTCAACGCTCACGTGGGCGGACGCGGCGCTGGCGCCTGCGGCGATGATTCCCGCGGCGGCAGCGGCGGCGGTGAGGGTCTTGAGGGTACGGCGGAATGAGGTGTTCAAAGCAAGCCTTCCAAGGGGTGCGCCAAAAAGGACCGCGTACGGCGGCGGCGCAGAAATACAGGGACAACGCGGCCCGCCCACGCCTGCCAGGGGGCAGGTGGGGACGGCGCGGAAAGTCGGGAGCCGCTTTAGATCGCGGCGTGGAAGGCCGGCGGCCCGCGCAGCGCAGGCAGGCGCAGGTTCCGCCACCGGAAAGGAATAACGACGGCGGCCGGCGCGGGAAGGTGCGGCCATTCAGGAATGGCGGCGGCGGACAGGATCCGGACAAGTGGCCGCAGCCAGGCGGCCAAGGCCCAGGCGGCTGCTTCGCCCTTGGCCAGGACCAACGCCGTGGCCAGGGTTGCCGCGACGTGCAGGGCCAGCATCAGGGCACCTGGTACGGCGGCATGTTCCGGCATCAGGGCCGCGGCCGCAGGGGACACCGCTGAGGCGTCATGGATGTGGCCGCCGGCGGTGGGAGTGAACGATGCGGACACCGAGAACGCGTCGAAAGCCCAGTGCAGGACCAGTTGGCTGGAGCCCAGGAGGCCGATCATCGCGGGCATGCTGATCTTGGTCTTTGACAGGATCGTAACCGGCGCCAGGACCAGCGCCACGATTCCTGCGACGATGGCCGGCTGCGGCAACAGGCCCCCTGCAATAACGTGAGCCCCTGCGGCAAGGATCAGCATGGAGGCGGTGAAGGCTATGGCCCGGGGGACGCGGAACGGAGCGCTCATGCCAGTCGCCACCCTTCCCTTTACAGTTGCCACCCTCCACTGTAAGGAACCACCCCCATGGGCAGGTAATCAACTTCGGGATGTGGAGGAGGTCGGAACGCCGGCTGGGGGGTGAAACAGCAAAGCCCCTGGTGGAGGCCAGGGGCTTTGCTTCGAACTGCGAGGGGGTGCGCTACTCCGCGAGCTTGGCGACCGAGTGCGCCCAGATGAAGAACTTGTTGGTGCCCAGATCCTTGACGGTCTTGATATTCAGGGCCTCCTTGAGCTTCTGTGCGTCGCTCTCGGACAGACCCTTCAGGGCCTCGACCGGCGCCTTGGCCAGATCATCAATGCCCTTGTCGAGATATTCCTTGTCGAACTTCGCGTTGATTCCAGCCATACTGTCTGTCCTCCTGGTGCTCGTTGGGCCTCATTGTGTCGTGGGACACTGTGGCCATTGAACCACGGCAATTCTCAAAATGCACAAGTATTCAAATTGGCCATTCCTTACCCCCTCCTGCAACGGCTCCCAGCAATTACCCAGCAACCGGAACGTGGGCGCGGAGGGCCCTGTCGGGATGGGGCCAGGGCAGGTAGGCGCCATCTTCCCCGTCCTCCCCGTCATCTACTTTCCTTGAGTAGTAACCCTGCTTACCATTGGTAAACTGCCGGTTGACCTGCGGCTTCGTGGTGCGAGTGCGCGCGGGGGCAAGTAGTCCCCTCCCGGAAGACAGGTAGCCACTACGGGGGCCGTCCCCGGCAAATGCCCCTAGTCTGCAATTCGATGGAGGTCCGGCGCGCGCCAGTGCAGGAGAGGGGATGGGCGGAAATGGCGAATTGCGTGAGTTGCATAACTTTGGACCCATCCGCCACATGAACGGCTTCGAATGCCTACTACCGTATAAAAGGGCCAAAAAGACCTTGGACGCGGGCACATTAAGTTTTGGAATTTGTTGTCTGCGGAAATCAGCCGGGTTTGGCCAAGGATTTGATCGGGGGAATTGTTGGAGCGCGGGACGGTAGTGGTTGTCGAGGACGATCCGGACATCAGTGTTGTGGTGTCCGGGATCCTGCGTGAGGCAGGATTCGGCATCCATGCATTCGACCATGGGCAGGCCGGGGTTGACGCCGTGAATAAACACAGCCCCGAAGTGGTGGTGGTTGATCTCGGACTGCCGGACATCGACGGATTCGAAGTGACCCGGCGCATCCGGACCTTCAGCAATGCCTACGTGCTGATCCTGACCGCGAGCAGCCAGGAACTGGACACCATTCTGGCCCTGGAGGCAGGCGCCGATGACTACCTCACCAAACCCTTCCGCGCCCGCGAGCTGAGGTACCGGGTGGAGGCACTGCTGCGCCGGCCCCGGCTCCGCACCGACACTCCACACCTGACGGCCTCGTCCCTGCAGCCGGCACCCCCAAAGGCCCCGGACGCGCCAACTGATGTTCTGGACGGCCCTGAGTCCCTGGCCCACAACGGCCTGCACCTGCATGTCTCCACCAGGACGGTCAGTGTGGACGGGGTGGAAGTCCGCGGACTTACCGCCTCCGAGTTTGAGCTGCTGTACACCGTCCTCATCAACGGACGGGTGGTTCTGAGCAAGGAAGACCTTGCCCAGTCGATGCGTGGGGGGCAAAGCGCGGACGACGCCCTGGACCGTGCGCCGGATGAACAGGTGATCCAGGTGCACATCGCCAATTTGCGGAGGAAACTGGGCGATAGTGCAGCAAAGCCTCGCTGGATCGAGACGGTTCACGGATTTGGCTACCGACTGGCGGCACCCATGGACCAGGAGAACTAAATAACGTTCCGGACGGGGTGCTGGGACTCTGCTTATAGGGCTAGCCTGTAAATGAGTCGGCAAGTTCGTTCGCTTTTCCAACAGATACCTGTGCGGCAGGTGACTGTTCTCCTTTTCGTGGTGGGCCAGAGTGGCAGCAGGAGACTAACAAGCGCCTTTGGGGTTTCGAAGGGCGAATGAACGGACGAATATGGCCACTGGCCAAAAGCCCGGTTCAGCGGCTTCCTGTGGGCGCGTGTATGTCGTGACTGGCGAAGAGCTCGTCCGACGGGGTTTGCGGAGGTTGCTGGAGGTTAACGGGTTCAGCGTTGCCGGTGAGTCGGGGTCTGTCCGCCAGGCGGCGCGCCGGATCCCTGCGGTACGCCCGGATCTGGCCATCATCGACGATGATCTTCCCGATGGTTCCGGTGCCGGGCTTTGCCAATCTCTCGTGGCGGCTGATGGAACCATTCGGTGTGTGCTGATGACGGGTGAAACTGACGAGGCGGTGCTTATTGGGGCTATCCTGGCCGGCGCGTGGGGGTGTCTGTCACAACAGGATGACAATGAGGAGCAGCTCAGGCTGATCCGGCGGGCCATCCAGGGGTACACAGCCTACAGCCGTCGTTTCCAGACCGGCATCCTGGCTCCGATCCAGGCTGACGGAACGAACGGGCCCGACGGCCGGTTGGGAATGCTTTCAGAACAGGAGATGAAGGTGGCGGGGGGGTTGCCCGGGGGTTGACCAACGGCCAGATCGGCCAGGAAATGTTTTTGGCCGAAAAGACCGTGAAAAACATGGTCTCATCGGTGCTGATGAAACTCGACATGTCGCGCAGAACCGAGGTCGCGGTGTTCGTCTCCGGGGAACTTGAGCACACAGGGAACCTCGCACAGGAGTACCGGCGCAGCCGTGACACAGACCTGATCGCGGAAGTCACCGCGGCGCTCGTTATCTGCACCAGTGAGGCGGGCAGTGTTCCGCCGTCCAACAGAATGCTCTTATTGAACGCCATGCGACTTGCTGATTCCCTGGCGGCTACCCGCGCCCGGCCTCACGCCGTTAGACTCTTGCAGGAACGACGGACGAGAGTGCATGGCCCTGAGACCACCACCCCAAGGCCAACCCCGCGCGGCACTGACAACGCTCCCGAGCGGGGCCAGTACTAAGGGGCCGGACAGTTTCCCACTGGCACTCCACTGCCGGAGCAGAATCTGGGTGCCAGCGGTTTGGAAGGGCGGCTATGTCGAGTGCGCAGGCGCCTGTGGACCGTTTTGATCGGGTAGTCCTGGTCTTCAATCCGGGTAAGCCCGGCATGGTTGCCAGGATCGACGAATTACAACAGGGTCTGACTGCCGGATTGCCGGAGCTGCCGATTGAGTTGCTGCCAACGGAGTTTGCCGGGCACGCCCGTGATCTTGCACGCTCCGTGGCGGCGAAGGGAACCCCTCTCATTGTTTCCGTCAGTGGTGATGGCGGATACCACGAGGTGGTCAACGGGGTAATGGACGTTCCCGGCAGCAGGGCGGTGTGCACTGTTGTTGCGGCAGGCAACGCCAATGACCATCACCGCAGCATGCCCGCGCCGCCGTTGCCGGAGGCCGTCCGCGAAGGCCGGGTCCGCCACATCGACCTGTTGCGCATCACGTACGGCGGGAAACACCGCGAGCGGATTCAGTACGCCCACTCGTATGTAGGTTTCGGGCTCACACCGTTGATGGCGATCGGCATCGAGAGGGGCGGCAAGGGGAAAATCCTCGAACTCCTGTCCGTCGCCCGCACACTCTCTCCGTTGAGGCCCTTTGAACTCGTCCGTGCAGACGGGGCCACCGCGCGCTTCGACAGCCTGATCCTCGCCAACATTTCGCGTATGGCCAAGTACGGGACGGTCAGCGAGATGGGCAGCCCCGACGATGGCCTGTTCGAGGTCGTGACGCTCCCGCATGCCGGGCGTTGGAAGATGGCGCTGATGACCCTGCGGGCTGTGACGCTGGGACTAGGGCACCAGCCCAGCGTCAGCAGCTATTCCTTCACAACGCGGGATGCTGTTCCTTGCCAGATCGACGGCGAAGTCGTTCATCTTCCAGCCGCCACGCATGTGCTGGTGGAGAGCGCGAAGGGCGCCCTGGCTGTTATCTGACCCTGGGCACCCTTGCTGTGTCTGTGGATTGTGGGAATGGGACGTAGCCAGGGGCAGGCCGGGGTTTGGAAGCGTACAGAACTAATTGGTGGGTTTTCACCGGTCGTGGCCCACGAGGGCGTACAGTCAGGGTATCGGGACGCTGTGACTGGACATCCGGTTTCCTGAGCAATGAAACCAACTCCGCGTCCGCCGCCGGCACATCGGCGACTGTGGCATCCCGTCACGGCAATGAACACGTGGTGATCAGTTGGGACAACGAGGGCGGCCCTGGCCGTTCTGCTCCGCAGGCCGGCCCCTCCGGCCGATGCCCTCCCCTTATAAGGGGCCCGGTTTCGGGTCCCTTGACCCCAGTCACAGTCGATCCGCCCGTCTCTGCGGTTCTGACAGTGCATCTTCAAGAAACGTTGGCGCAGTGCCATGACCACCACCCAAGAACAGCCTGTCCACGTCGAGGGGCGCCTTGCGCTCAGCGGCGTCCTGGCCTCCGCCCTGCCTCACGACCTCGGTACGGCCACGGGCGCCTCTCGTTACACCGTCCCGGCCGTGTTCTCCCGCAGGCCCCAGCCCCGGGAACTCGATTTGCTGCATGCCAAGAGCGTCACCCGGCGCTTGGCGGAGGAAGGATACAGCGACGTCGAACTGCGGGTCTCTGACCGCCGCCTCCTGATCACCAACACCAATCTGCAGGACCTCAAGTCAGGGCTTGCCCACCTTATCGGCATGATTCTGAGGGACATTTCCGTGCAGGCCGAAGCTGAGCGCGCCCACAGGTCTGAAGAACTGGATGCCTTGGGGATGCTTGAGGAACAACGACTCGAAGCTATCCGTCAATCCGCGGCCGAAATCCACTTCGACTAACACCCGTAACCAGCCGTACCCAAACCCGCAAAGGAAACAAATGACTTCCATGCACCTTGAGAAGTACTGGCACCGGCTGTCCCCGGCCAGCAAGCAGTGGCTCATCGACAATCCTGGCTGTGTAATTCTGCCCCGCACCATTTCGGCGGAAATAAATGCCGAATCCGGAGAGGACGCTGATTCTGATAATCACGGCGAGACTGTCCTGTCACAGGAAAACATCGAGTTCATCCGGTCCAAAACACACCAGGAAGAACCGTCCCCGGCACCGCCGACCTACCGGTTCTTCGACTCTGTACAGCCCTAAATCCCGGGCCCCTGGAGAACGGGCGGCAGATACTACGAGTCATCCAAGAATGCCCCTACCTTAACAGGGGACACACGAAAACCTGAAGCGTGATCCCTTGCCCGCTGGTTCAGTGCGCGTCCCAGATGCGCCCCCTTTGCCGGAAAGGGGGCGAGGCGGGGCATAGTTGGAGTATGGCAACCTACGATTCCCGGAGTTTTTACACACGCGGTGATTCCTTCAGTGTTGGAGCTTCCCGGGAACACATCGAACGCTCGCTTCTGGACTTTGGGGCAACCGACGTGCTTTTCAGCCAACGTGGCCATCTCAATGCCATCTCGTTCAGAGCCTGCGGAAGGCAATTTCGGATCGTCCTCTCTTTGCCGCAGAACGAGGGAAGCCCTACGGTTCCGGGTGGACTGTCCGACGTACCCGGCAGGGAAGTTACCGCAAAAGTGCTCGAACTCGATGCCCGTCGATTCTGGCACGCCTTCGCCCTGTCGACAGATGCCAAACTCGCAGCGGCGGCAGCCGGTGTTGCAACACTCGAATCCGAATTTCTGGCCCATGTGGTGCTCCCCGGGAACCATACGGTGATGGACGAACTCGAACCGGTCATAGCCTCTGCCTACAGGTCCGGGCAGCGTCCCTGCATCAGTACTGCTGCTGGACCACGGACCGATTGAATACACGGGCCATGGCCCAGCCAGGAAGGATCCATCGGTGGGCCGGAAGGCACATCTTATTGGGACCGGGGCGTGTTGCGAAATGATGGAAACCCAATGGCCACTTGTGGAGCCCTGCGTTTTCAGTTTGAATTAGCGCCGTCGCACTGGGCGACTTTCGTGTAATTCTTGGTCTCGCAGGTGCCTGGCACCGCCTTTAGGAAGAAGCTTCAGTGAAAGCGTTGCACAGGCTGGGTGCTGTTCTGTTTCCGAATATTGTCCGCCCGCGCGGAAAGACAAAAGGGATAGCCAACGCTGCCGCGGCATTGTCCTTGTTGGCGGGGCTGCTATCCCTCACCATCCCTTCCGCCGGCACGGTACCCAGGGCGACGGCTGCAGACATCAAGCCGGGGGAGTGGGTTTCCCTGGCGGCCGGTCCGGCGCCGGCCAGCAACCCGCTGCAGGGCTTTGTCCCATACGCCGGGAAGTACGGTTCCCTGCCCTATTCCATGGAATGGTTTTACATACCGGTGAACGCCGTGGTCACGGGGCCCGGCACCTACGACTGGTCCGCCCTGGAATCCCAGCTGAACGCCATTGCCGCCCGCGGACACCAGGCCGTCTTCAGGTTCTACCTCGACTACCCCGGCAAGCCAACCGGCGTTCCCAAATACCTGTTGGACGCCGGCCTGGCCACCCACTCCTACACCGACTACGGCAACCAGGGCATCAGCGTTTCCCCCGACTACAACGACCCGCGCATGGCCCAGGCGCTGGACAGCTTCATCGCGGCCTTTGGCTCACGGTACGACGGCGACCGGCGCATCGGCTTCATCCAGGCGGGCCTGCTGGGCTTCTGGGGCGAATGGCATACCTACCCCCACGACGGGTGGGCCTCGCCGGAAAACTGGTCGGCCTCGGCCACGGAGCAACAACTTGTCCTGCAGGCCTACACAGCCGCCTTCACCAGGACCAAGCTCCAGGTGCGGTACCCCACCACCGCCAACAGCAGCCTTAATGTGGGCTACCACGACGACTCGTTCGCCGCCGAAACCCTGCCCGGGAGCGGCTGGAGTTTCGTGGACAAACTGCAGCAGGCCGGCGCAACCAGCAAGTGGCTCACCCAGCCGGTGGGCGGCGAACTCCGCCCCGAGCTGCAGCCCTGCCTTTTCGACGCCGTCCCCTGCCCCTGGGTGGCCGATCCGGCCCAGAAGGACTTCCCGGGGAGCGTGGCAGCCACCCACGCTTCGTGGCTGCTCAACCAGTACGCCTTCAGCCCAACGTACGCAGGGACTGCCCAAAGCACTGCTGCCGCAGCGTCCCAATCGCTGGGCTACCGGTTCCAAGCCACCGGCTTTTCCCTGGCGCCCGGAACCGTGAAGGGACAGAGCGACCTCAGCGTCACCATCCGCAACACCGGGGCGGCGCCGTTCTACTACGACTGGCCGGTGCAGGTGGCTGCCGTGGGCGGCGACGGGAAGATCGCCAGGACCTGGACCACCTCCTGGAAGCTGACCACGATCAAACCCGGCATGGCACCCACCCTGGCCACGCCCCTCAGCACCAGCGGCCTCGCCGCCGGCTACTACACGCTGGTGCTGCGGCCGGTGAACCCGCTGGCCAATGGTGTCCCGCTGCGCTTTGCCAACGCCGCCCAGGACCAGACGCTGCCCGGGTGGCTGACCCTGGGACGCAACTACTTCCCCGCATCCTGACCGCCGGCCACAGCCACGCCGCGACAGCCGGCTTTCAACTGGCTGCGGCCTCCATGCGGTAACCGTTCGGGTTGTTCTGCTGCCAACGCCAGGCATCGGCGCACATGTTCTCCAGCGTTTCCGCCGCCTTCCACCCCAGGTCGCGGAAGGCCGCCGTCGGATCCGCCAGGCTGACCGGGGCGTCTCCCGGGCGCCGCTCCGCCAGGCTGTAGGGGACTGCAGTCTGCGCCGCCTTTTCGAAGGCGCGGATGATTTCCAGGACGGAGTGGCCGCTGCCGCTGCCCAGGTTCCAGGTGTGGACCCCCTCGTGGGCGGCAAGGTAGTCCAGTGCCGCCAGGTGGCCGGCGGCGAGGTCCATCACGTGGATGTAGTCGCGGACCCCGGTGCCGTCGGATGTTGGGTAGTCGCCGCCGAAGACGTTCAGCATGTCCCTGCGGCCCACCGCCACCTGGGTGACGTACGGGAAGAGGTTGTTCGGGGGCCCCTGCGGATCCTCGCCGATCTGGCCGGACGGGTGGGCGCCCACCGGGTTGAAGTAGCGCAGGAGGGCCAGCCGCCACCGGCCGTCGGAGGCCTGCACGTCCGTGAGGATCTCTTCGATCTGCTGCTTGGTCCGGCCGTAGGGGTTGGTGGCCCCCAGGCTGCTGTCCTCCTTGAGCGGCATCTGCGGGTTGCTCCCGTACACGGTGGCGGAGGAGCTGAAAACGAGGGTCCGCACATCGTGGGCGTCCATGGCCTCCAGCAGGTTCAGCGTCCCCGTGACGTTGTTGCGGTAGTAGCGCAGGGGCTGGGACACCGATTCGCCCACGGCTTTCAAGCCCGCGAAGTGGATCACCGCCTCCACCCCGGCGGCCGCGAACACCTGGTCCAGCGCCGCGGGGTCCGTGATGTCGGCCTCGTGGAACGCCAGGCTGCGTCCGGAGAGTTTCTGGACGCGCAGCAGCGACTCCACCTGGGAATTGCTGAGGTTGTCCACCGCCGTGACGTCGTGCCCGGCCTCGAGCAGTTGGAGGATGGTGTGGGACCCGATGTACCCGGCGCCGCCGGTAACTAGAACCTTAATGTCTCTGCCCTCGCTGATAGACAACCCCGCTCTGCGGAGCCAAAACCACATGGTGGGGTGCCGGTTGCCCGGCGGCATCAACCAGCCCGGACGGGACTTTGAGGCGTCGCCGGCTGCGGCCGTCATTGTTGAAGTTCACGGCCGCCCAGCCGCCGCTGAACGTCCGCTGCCACACATGCCGCCGGCCCTGGGGCTGCCCCTCGGGATGTCCCAGGGGCCAGTCCAGTTCCTCGATGTGCTGGGTGCGGCTGTAGTCGTCGTGGCCGGTTGCCGTGTAGGAGCCCGCTCCGCCGCCGAAGATCCAGAACGCCGCCAGGCCGTACCGGAAGTTGGGGTGCGCGTCGTCGCCATCGGTGGGGACGCGCAGGATGGAAAGGCCGGGCCCGTCTGCCTGGGAAAGCTGCGCCTCGGCCGTCCGGGGATCGAACAGGTTTGCCGGGCCGTAGCCCAGCCACACCTCCTCGAAGCCGCCGCCGTACGCCGCGTGGGAATCCCAGCGGCCCGGCAGGCGCCGGGATTCGGCAATGTTGGGCACCAGGACCTTGCCCACACCGTTCAATGCCGCACCCGCGGCATGGACGAGCTTGTCCAGGCCCTCCCGGAAGTCGGCCATGGATGCCGCGTCCTGCACCGGGGGCCGGATGCCGTAGTAGTCGTCAAAGACGTCGTTGTCCGCCATCACGCCGTCAAAGGGGGAGCCTGCCAGCTCCCTGGTGACGTTCTCCACCCAGCGGGCACGGTACTCCGGGTCCCACACCTTCATCTGCCAGTGGCCGCCGTAGCCGTTCCACTCGATGCGCGCACCGTCCAGCCGCGTGGCGAACCATGTGCCGCCGTCGTCCTCTGCCTCCCGGTACGTCACCCCGGAACTGAAGACGGGCCCCGGTTCATACGCCCGGGTGGAGGACAGGCACTTGTAGCAGAGCACCGTCATGTCCGGGCGGCGGCGCTTGAGCTCGGCCGCCGCGTCCAGCTCCCACGGCTGGAGGATGGCCGCGCGGTAGTGCTCGGCGGCGAAGTCGATCTGCGCCGGAGAGATGGGATCGCCGTAGCGGATCCACGCACCCACTCCGGTCACAGCGGCACCACGGTGAGGGCTTCGGTGGGCAGTTCGTCCACGGTTGCCATGTCCAGCGCTGTTACGTCCGCAGCAGCCGATTCCACGACCGGCAGGTCGCCCAGGGCGCGGTAGATCTGATTATAGGACCGCATGACCTCATGCATCTGGAAGAACTCCTGCACGCGGGTGCGGGCGTTGGCCGCATACTCGCCGTAGGCGTCCAGGTTGCCGATGACTGCCTGGACCGCGTCCGCCATCTGCACCACGTTGCCCGGTGTCACGGTTTCGCCGCAGGCGCCGATGGTCTTCCCGTCCGTAGTCAGCAGGTCATCGGCGATGAGCTGGGCCACGCCGCCAACATCGGAGCCCACCGTGGGAATGCCGGCGGCCATGGCTTCCAGGATGACGATGGGCTGGCCCTCGTTGTAGCTGGGGAGCACCAGCAGGTCGAACTGGTCAAGCATTTCCCGGACATTGACGGTGCCGTGGATGGTGACCTTGTCCTGCAGGCCCAGGGCCTCGATCTTGGCCAGGCAGGCCTCGTAGTATTCGGGCACGTGCTCGGTGGGGCCCAGGACGTCCAGGTGCAGGTTCGGATAGCCGCGCTGCGTGAGGACCTCCATGCTCGAAAGCAGGTCCAGCAGCCCCTTGATGGGCACCACGCGGGCGATGTAGACCAGGCGCCAGACGTGGTCTGCGGAGTCCTGCCGGAGGTTTTCCAGGACCTGCCGGCGGGCCCGGTACTTCCCGTCGAACTCCTCGATGACCATGCCGTTGGGCACCACCACGGACTTGTCGATGTCCGTTCCCAGGCGGGCTGCCTCGGTGATGGCGCTGGGGTAGAGGTAGGTGATCAGGCGGGCGCTGGGGTAGCAGAAGCGTCCCATTTCCGTCCACCAGGCCATCCAGGCGCGTTGTTCCGCGGTGACGTCGAAGAGCCGGTAATCGTCGGCCGTGATGGACAGGGCCATGTTGCGGTCCAGCAGGGTGTTCACGGTGTCCCGGACATACAGGTTGTGTTCGGTCAGCAGGAAGGCGGTGTCGTGGTCCCGCGCCGCGGCGGCCCCCAGCAGCGAGGCGTACCCGGTGGTGTGTGCGTGGTAGACCTTGGCGCGGGGCATGGTCTCGCCGGTGATGGCGTACGCCAGGGAGAAGAAGTTGCGCAGGACCCAGAAGGATTCGGCCAGCGGAAGGTTCAGCTGCGGCATGCGATCCTGCAGCGCCTGCATGAATTCCCGGGAACCGAGCAGGGCCCACAGGGGGTACTGCCGGGTCCGCTTGTTCAGGCCCTCGTCAATCAGGTCCCACAGCGGCTCCACTTCGCCGTATTCGGACAGGGCGTAGATGGCGTCAAAAAGCCGGTGCGAGAGCTCTTCGCGCTGCTTGGAGTCCATGCCCAGGTCCTTGACGGTCACCGCCATGTAGTCGTGCCGGTGTTCCTCCATGCTGAGGAAGACCGTCCGGACCCAGCGGACGTTCTCGGGCATGCCGTAGAGGTCCGTCAGGGGCGCGCTGGAGTCCCAGGTGATGTGGATGATGCCGTAGCTGAGGTCCGGGTTGTGGGTGACGATGTCGTGCACCACTGCCGAAACGCCGCCCTTGAGGTAGGGGTAGGTGGACTCCATCACGATGGCCACGTCAACGTCCTGGTACTCGACATCCCGGTTCCCGGCATCCATGGGTGCCGGGGCGGCTGCCGGTCCGGCCAGGAGCACTGACGGGGCCGGGTTGCTGTTCCAGCGGGTCTTTAGGTTCTTAAGGGTCGAGTACATGGTTGTTTCCTCATCTGGTGTTCTGGAGGCTCAAGAGTTTCGGACTGACTGAGGGACGTGCGGTGCTGGCGGGAGCCGCGTCACCACGTGGTGGCGTGCCGCCAAAAGAGGGTGTATTCGGGCTGGCTCCAGTGCCGCTTGTAGAGCGTCCAGCCGACGGCGATGAGGACAAAGTCAGCGGCCCCCAGGATCAGGTAGCTGGCCGAGTGCATCGATGTGCCGATCAGGTGGGCTCCGCCTGCGAAGGCGAGAATGCAGACGGCCAGATGCACGGCCCCGAGGATCTGGGGCGTGACTTTCTCGCCGATGAAGTCCAGCTCGTAGTTCAGGAGCGTGAGCATCATGAAGGACCACGAGGCCAGGGCCGAGGCAACCGTGAGCACGGTGTTGGCCGGGTCCAGGCCGGACACTGCAAGCGACACCGACAGGGTCAGCAGCCCGGCGATGGCTCCGGTGAGGACCACCGAGCGGTCCAGGACGCGGACCAGCCGGCTGGAGCTGCCCTTCAGGACGCTGACCGGGGCGGTGGCGATGTCGTGGTGCAGCCTGCCGAGGGCGCGGTCCACGCCGGGCGCCAGGTGGACGAAGTAGAAGTTGTAGGCGATGACTGCCGGGAGCATGGCCGCGAAAACAGCCACCACCTGGAACGCGCCGCCGGTCACCAGGAACAGCGCATACTTGTCAGCCCAGAGGACCGCGCCCATGAGCAGGCCACGGACCAGGTCAGTACCGAACACCCGTGCGCCCAGGTGCTTGGAGATGCTCAGGTGGCGCAGGCCCGAGCGCATGGCAACGAGCTGCGTGGCGGTTCCGACCAGCGGCGGCAGCCACCAGGCGGCAGGAGCGAGGAACAGTGCAGCGGCGTAGCCGGACCAGGCGGCAGCCCACAGGCCGCGGCGGTTGGCCACGTTGGCAAGAACCAGCGACTGCACGAACAGCAGGTGCAGGACGCACAGGACCACGTAGTGCATCATGGCGTCCCAGGACCAGCCGGTAGCAAGCCACAGCGGCACCGCGAACACCGCCACCAGGGGCAGGGACTGGACGAACATCAGCGGCCAGAACTGGCAGAACCGGCGGGTGATGTCCCCGAGGTTGCGCTCCTCCATGAGGTCACCGAGCACGCGGTAGATGGGGAGGCATGCAGCCTGGGCCAGCCACGGCACCGTGACCGACGAAGCCAGGACCACGTAGGTCAGCGGTACCCCTGCAACGTCGATGCCTGCCATGGCAGGACTCACCAGCGGGTAGACGGCGTTCAGCAGGAGCACCGGTGACAGGTACAGGAGCAAGGCTGCGCCCAGGCGTTCCTGGGAACCGCCTGCGGCCTGCTGGTCTGCCTTGGAGACGCGGGGAGTGACGATGAGCGCTACGGCCAGCAGCAGGGGAAGCACTGCTGCCGCCAGGACAAGGACAGGCGAGTCGCCGGTAAGG
The DNA here is from genome assembly GCF_035621795.1 of Pseudarthrobacter sp. LT1. Classification (NCBI taxonomy): domain Bacteria; kingdom Bacillati; phylum Actinomycetota; class Actinomycetes; order Micrococcales; family Micrococcaceae; genus Pseudarthrobacter; species Pseudarthrobacter sp. LT1. Next base: position 3,577,168 of record NZ_CP141830.1, on the reverse strand, counting down.
AACCTGCTGCCGAACGGCACCATGGCGGAGAGGGCCAGGCCCACAACAACGAACACGAACATTTGGCGGGCATAGGTGTCTTGCAGCAGATGTTTCAGTGACGTCATGTCTTCCTTCGGGCGGCAGGCGGGAGCTGCGAAACCTGTTGCCTTGGGAACACGCGGCTGGTCAGCCGCGCCCAGGGCAGCGGTGACGGCAGCGTCGTGAAGCGTAAGGGGTGTGATTGTGGCCAAGTGGGGGGCCGACGGCGACTGGGGGGATGTGCCCCGGTCTCAGGAGGGCACACACCGCCGCCGGCCCCGGTCAAACCCGGGTGGTCCCCTGCGGGGAAACCCGGAAGCTTTTGGGTGCGCGGAACGCGTTCCGCTCCGGGAAGGAGCGGCCCGGACACGACAATAAAGGCCCTAAATCAAGAACGGACCATTGAATCGATTAATAAATATCCAATGATTTGAGCAAAGGTCCTTAAGGCTTCCTGAAGAGGTCTCGCGGCGCGTTAAGGAGTGGCCGCAGGCGCGGAACGTCCTATCCTGAATTGCCGGCAGCGACGTGAAACAGCAAAGGAGTTGTGAAGTGCTCGATGGTCAAAGCGCAGGTGTAAGCATAGGGGCACTGGTGGCCGTCGCCGTCGCCCTGTACATCGTGATCGTGCTGCGCCGCAGGAAGTGAGGAGCCGTCGTCGCCCACTCCGGGGCGTGCCGTCGTCATCCGTTGACTACCCAACTCCGGAATCAATGCTGATTACGGGGACTGGGAACCCCTGGCACCTCCGGCGCGGGGTAGGTGTGGGGGCTTACCGGCCGTGCCCCTGCTGGCAATTTGCCTTTGGAATTGGGTAGCCGGCGGCGCCGATCGGGTGCCGCCAACCCTTCTGCGAGGTTCCGCTACCGGGGTACGTTGGTTGCTGCCGGACGGATGATGGTGCCCCGGCAGCAGCTTATATTTTGGGACATCGGCGGGAAAAGCCCAGGGCGCGCCGTGTTCCTGAAGGGCTCACCCTGCAGTCATCGGGTGGACTGCAGGGTGACCGCTTCCGCTGAAACTCGGTGCATCTGTCGCAAGTGACGGCGCCTGGTTAGGCTGCCGTCCCGGCGCCCGGATGCACTCCAGTCAATGGTTTGGCATCGCGCCCGGTGTGTTGTGTGGGGGCCGACGGCTTTTTCGGATCGACGTTGATCCTTGGCCTCCGCCGCCGGCCCCTCGCCTGTGGTTCACGTGAAGTTGGTGCCTGGCGACCCCACTGGTGGTGCCGCCAGGCGTCCGAGACCATCGGCGTTAGCCGACGGTGGGCGGTGAACTGGGCCCCAGCACCCAGTTGCAGCAAGGCTGCATTCCGTCCCTTCGGCATCACTTTGCCCGGACTGCCTCAAGGATGGGCTTGGATCCGCTCAGGAATCCATCAAGGTAGCCCCAAGTTCCTCAAGGCCGCCGACGCGGAAGGAGCCGTGCAGGTATGGCGGCAATCTGGATTGAAGTATCAATTACTGGTCACGTCTGCGGAGCGGGCGCCTACCGTTCTTTCATGCTGAAAATCGTGAAGCAGATCCTGCGATCCAAGCCAAAGTGCAGGTATTGCGGGATGGCCCTGCCCCAATCTCCATCGGCGGCATTTTGCTCCCGCCACTGCTATGACAGCTTCCAGTACTGGGGCGGCGGTTCTGCCCACGGATAGGTGCCTTCCTCTTGCGGCCCGGACCGTCAGAAACCTGAATTTACCCAGTTGCCCGGTCCAGGTACGGCCGTGTTGCCCGCCACGTCAGTGAGGTTCGACGACGGCGCATAGGAGGGCTGCCCCGCGGTCACATTCTGCAGGGTGCTGCCGTTGGCAGAGTTCCCGAGCTTGATGGTGAACGTCTTCGCAGTGGGGTTCCACGTAAGAGTGGACGCCCCACCGGATCCGTTAGCGTTGGGCCCAAATGTGGCTGTTCCCGAAACGTAGTTGCCGCCCAGCGAGATGTTGCCGATGCTGAGTCCCGTGCATTCGGTCGTTGAGAAGCTGAGGGTGTCGTTCAGGTTGTTGTCAGCCAGCGTTACGATGCCGTTGAAGGTGGTGGCACCGCTGGTGCTGGTGCAGAATTTCGCCGGGTCCAGGGCCTCGGAGTATGTGATGGTTAGGGTGTCGCCCTTGTCCGCGGAATTCTGTTTCGGCCCGCCGTTGGCGAGGACAACGCCCGTGACGGACGGCGCGGTGGTGTCCTTGGTGACAGTGGCGCTGACAGAAGCGGTGTTGCCCGCAGCGTCACTCGTAGTGGCTGTGACCGTCACCGTGACGATTGGATTGCTTGTTGAGGTGTCCCGGAGGCTGGAGAGGTCCAATGCGGGCGTGGTCCAGGCGGAGCCCGATGCGGTTGCCGGGACGCCCGTGGCCGAGTCGGTGACCGTTAGGTTCACGGTGGAACCGGAATCGGTGGTGCCGCTGACCGGGTAGTTTTTTACGTTGCCCGAAAAGATCGTCGGCAGGGGACTGAGCTTTAGGGACAGCACGGTGTCCTTTGTGTCCGATGCAGTGACAGCGCTACTGGTGTTGCCCGCAGGGTCGGCGACGTTGATGGTGTAGGTGATTGCTCCTTGGCCCAGGGTTCCGAGGTTCAGGTTCAGCGACCAGGCACCCGTTCCGGAAGCAGTGGCGGTGCCCGTGACAGGGGTGGTGCCGACGGTGTCGGCGGCGCTTACAGTCACCGTAGACCCGGCTTCGGCGCTGCCGGTGACGGGGACGGATAAGACGTTGCCTGTGTAGACGTAGGTGGGCACGCTCACGCCGGCCGCCGGGGAAGGGGCGACGGTGTCCTTCGCGCTCGTGGCCGTGTTGGCGGTGCCTGTGTTGCCTGCGGCATCCGTGGCGGTTGCCGAGTAGGCAACGGTGCCCTGGTCCAGGCTGGTCAGGTCAACTGTGACGGACCAGGAGCCCAGCGTGGCGGTGGCCGTCGCCGGCACTGAATGCCCCGCGCCATCTCTGGCTACGAGGTTAACCTTGGCCCCTGCTTCAGCGGTGCCGCTGACAGCCACTCCGGTAACCGTCGCCTGGCTTACGTAGGCGGGAACGGTGGCGAAGACGGGAGCCGCGGGAGCCTGGGTATCGATCTTTACCGTCTGGCTCTGCGCCGACCCGGCGTTGCCCACCTTGTCGGTCGCGAAGTAGGACACCGTGTGCGTGCCGTCTACCGTGACCGGAATGGTGGCGACGGCCGCGCTGACCGTCTGCTGCGCGCCGCCGTCGACCGCGTAGGTAATGGAGGCGACGCCCGAACCGTTCGTGCCGTCGTCGGCCGTGACCGTGACGCTGACCGGGCTGGTGTTGTTCCAGCCAGCCGCGTTCGGGGTGGGCGAAACGGTGGCTGATGATGAGGGCGCGATGGCGTCGCTGCTGATGCCGTTGCTGCGCGGGCTCTCGGCGCCGGTCCAGAGCGCGATGGCCGGGGTGACGGTGTAGTACCAGGTGCCGCCCGGGACGTTTTGCTCCGTGCAGGTGAGGGTGGTGACGGTTCCCGCGCAGCCGCCGGTGGCCGGGGTGGCGGTCCCACCGGTGGCTGCTGAGTAGCGGGCAACGGTGTAGCCGGTGGCGGGACGGCCGTTGACGGTGGTCCCGTTGGCCCAGGTGACCGAGAGTGCGGCACCGTTGGCGCTGACGGCCGGCTTGGAGCCCGGCGTCAGGGCGTCGGCTACTGCGGCCGCGTTGTTGCTGCTGGTGGTGGACGCCCAGAACGCGTAGGCGGCGGTGCCCGAGCCGAGCAGGAGCAGGACCGCGGTAATGATCCAGGCCAGCCTGCGGGACGGGCGGCGGCCGACGAAGAGGGACGCGTTGCGGAGTGCGAGGCTCATTTCCGGACCTCCGCCGTCACGGGAACGCTGAACGTTGCGCCCTGGCAGGCTGCGAGCGAGGTGGTATCCATGGTGGCCGCTCCGGGGAGGGTGATGAGTGCTGACGAATTAGCGGGAACGTACGTGGCGGGAGACAGCGGCGCGGCGGTTCCGGTAAAGCTGACGCCGGTGGTGGTGCAGCCGGGGTGCGACGCGTCGGCCACCGCGGGGCCGTTGCCGGTGACGCTGTACACCTGCACCGAGTACGGGTTCGGGTTGCTCAGTCGGAGGACGACGTCGGCGCTGCCGCCAGGATAGAGAACCGTCTTCGGGTTGTCGCTGGCGACGAGGGCGTCCACGGTGACGGTTTGCATGGTGGCGGCGGCTGCGGATCCTGCCCCTGTTCCGGACGCTGTCCAGTAGGCGTAGGCGGTTCCGGCGCCGGCGGTGGCCAGGAGCCCGGCGAGGGCGGCTGCCTTGAGGCCCCGGCCTCTGCTGGTGTTGGTCATCTCAGTTCCCCTGTCCTGATCCTGAGTAGCTGAGCTGGAGGGTGGCGCCTTTGCAGCCGTCCTGGTTGGTGGATGTATCCAGCATTCCCACCCGCGGCCAGGCAGTCTGGGCGACGTTGAGCCCCTGGAGCGAACCGCCCGTGGCCGGCACGGCGAGCGGGTACGGCCCGCTGTACTGGGTGACGGTGAAGTCGGCCGGCGTGCAGGGCAGGTTGCCCGCCACGGCGGCCGCGCTCCTGGTGACGCCCGCGACGGCGACCGAGAGGTTGGTCAGCGACAGCGGCTTGTTGATGGGGTTGCTGATCTGCAGGTTCAGTCCGGCCGACGTGCCGGGGGACAGGGTTCCGGGGACGTTCCCGGAGATGCCGAACTGTTTGATCGTGGAGTCCAGGACCAGCTGGACATTTGCGTAGGTGTACTGCGCCTTCCCGGAGGAGTCCTTGCCGGTGCCCACCAGGTACAGGCTGGAGGACCCGGTGGGGGATGCGCTGGTGGTGGCCACCTGGAGAGTGGTGGAGTTCCCGGTGGCCGGGTTGGGCGAGAACGACGCCGTTGCACCGGCCGGCATTCCGCCCAGGACGCTGAAGGTGACGGGGCTGGTGAAGTTGCTGCGGCTGAGCTGCAGCGTGTACACGGCGGTGGCGCCCGGCGGCATGCTGACCGAGTCCGGGTGGGCAGTCATCGAGAACGAGCTGGAAATCTTGTAGTTCACCGTGAGGCTGGCCGTCACGCTGCCGGAGACCTTGCCGCTTGCCGCGGTGATGATGATTGAGCTGGTGCCCGCCGGCGTGGTCGCGGCGGTGGTGGCGTTCAGGGTGGCCGTTGCGGTGGAGCCGGAGGTGAGGGTGACGGACGACGGCGTGAAGGCGCCGCTTGCCCCTGCCGGAAGTCCCGCGGCGGCCAGGTTCACCGCGCCACTGAATCCGCCGGTGGAGGTCAGTATCACCGTGTAGGACGCCTGCTGGCCCTGTTGGACGGACTGGCTAGCGGGGGAGACCTGCACCGTAATGCCGGGCTTTGGATTATTTGCCGCCGCGATCAACGACCCGGCACCCACTAGCAGCAGCACCAGCGCCGCCAGCGCTGCCTTGATACCCATCCGCTTGCGACGCCGCGCATGCCCGTCCTGCTCGTGCACCCTGTGCCCCCTCTTTCTTCGGTGCAAATGACGGCAAGCCGGGGGCGGATTCACACCGCCCCCGGCCCGCTGTTTGCCTAGTGGCTGGTGACCGCTACGGTGATCTTGGCGCCCTTGCAGAGATCCTGGTTTCCGGCAGTGTCAGCAAAGACCAGCTTGCCCGCACCGAGCGTCTCAGTGGCTCCGGCGGCGATAGTCGTGGTGTTGGTCGGCACCGAGGCAGTGATCCAGCTGGCGTCACACCCGTTGTCAGCGCTGACCACGGCCTTGTCCAAGGTCACCGTGGTGCTTGAGGAATTCGGGTTGGTTGCGGTGTAGGTGATGTCCTCGGTGGCACCAGGCGTCAAACCGTCCGCAAAGTCTGCAGTGATCTTGATAGTGGACGTCGTGGTGCCGGACGAAGCGACAGCTGAACCGCCACCCGAACCCGTGGTGCTCCAGTAGGCGTATGCGGCACCGCCGCCGGCTGCCAGCAGCGTCGCAGACAGGGCAACAGCGGCGATCTTGTTCTTCTTGGTCATCTTGCGCATGGAGAGACTCCTTGAATGTGTGATTGAGAACCCGTTCCCCCATTGGTGGCTCCATCCAGGTGCCTTCCGGTGGATCGATGACCCAATATTTGCCGGAGCGAAATAGGCGCAACAACACGTACCGGTACTTGAGTTTCTGAAACCTCAAGAAGCCGGGTACTCGGTAAGCGCTGCCACTACCCGCGTTCCCGACGTCGCCCTGCCGCCAAAATTTCTCTGGGCTCCGCGACAATCCAAGGCGAAAAGGGCCAACCCAAGTAGTAGCCCCCAGCGGCTTTCGGCCGCTGCCCCGGCACTGCTATGGAGCGCTCACATTGAGGAAATCTTGAGTACATGAGACAGCAATTACCCGGAATGAGTCCTGCCCCCGCGACCCCGTTCCTACCGCGTATCCACGTCCTCGAACACCAGGAACGTCTGCGTATCCAGGACTCCAGGCATGGTCTGCAGCTGGTCGAAGATGACCCGGCGAAGGTCGATGTTGTCCACGGCCCGGACCAGCAGGATCACGTCAAAATCGCCGCCTACCAGTGCGATGTGGTGCACCTCCGGAATCGCCCCCAGCTGGTCGCGTAGCTCACGCCAGGAGTCCTGCTTAAGTTTCAGCGTCACGTAGGCGGAGGACTTGAGTCCCGCCTTAATGGGATCCACCAGCGCCGTGAACCGCGTCAGCACCCCGTCGCCCGTCAGCCGGGCAATGCGCGAGTACGCATGCGCCCGCGAGATGTGTACGTTGTCCGCTACCTGCGTGACGGACATCCGGCCGTCGCGGGTGAGCTCGGCAATGATGCGGCGGTCAATCTCGTCCAGCGGAACCTCAGCGGCAGCATCCTTGCCCGGCATTTTGTCCACGACTCCCGTCGGTAATCCACGTCACAGTTACAAACCGTCTCCCATAATAGGCAGTTTTGAGCAGCTTCTCCACGATTCGCGCAGGTGCTGGATACGAAACCTCCCTCAGGACAATACTGGGAGGGAATAGTGGCTACCGAAGGACGGACCAATGACGATCTCCGCAGACCACACCGCGCCGGACACCACCAGCACCGCAGCAGCAGAGAATGCGCTGACGGAGGCTGTGAAGAAGTTCGGCATCACGGTGGAGGACTACATGCTCCCCGCCCGGCACCAGATCCAGATGGTGGACCCGGACGGCCGGCTCAAGCCCACGGGCGAGCAGGGCACCCAGCCCGGCCACGAATACCCCGTGCCCGGCGACAAGGAACTGCTGGCAGCCTACGAACAACTCGTCGTCGGCCGCCGCGTCAACGACCAAAACTCCGCCCTGGTCCGGCAGGGCCGCATGGCCGTCTACCCCTCCAGCCACGGCCAGGAAGCCTGCCAGGTGGCCGCCGCCCTGTGCCTCTCAGACGGCGACTGGATGTTCCCCACCTACCGCGACGCCGTGGCCGTGATGACCCGCGGCGTTGACCCCGTGCAGGTGATGACCATCTTCCGCGGCGACTGGCACGGCGGCTACGACCCCCTCGAGTACAAAGTCGGCATCCAATGCACCCCGCTGACCACGCAGCTGCTGCACGCCGTCGGTGTGGCGCACGCGGCCAAGCTCCGCGGCGAAGACACCGTGGTGCTGGCCATGTGCGGTGACGGCGCCACCAGCGAAGGCGACTTCCACGAAGCCCTCAACTTCGCCGCCGTCTTCCACCTGCCGGTGATCTTTTTCGTCCAGAACAACAAGTACGCCATCTCGGTGCCGCTGGCACACCAGTCCGTGGCGCCGTCGCTCGCGCACAAGGCCGTGGGCTACGGCATGGCCGGCGAACGCGTGGACGGCAACGACGTCGTGGCGCTCCTCGCCGTCCTGGACCGCGCCGTGAAGCTGGCCCGCGAAGGCTCCGGCCCACTGCTGGTGGAAGCCAACACGTACCGCATGCAGGCCCACACCAACGCCGACGACGACACCCGCTACCGCGAAAGCGCTGAGGTTGCGGAGTGGCGGGCCAAGGACCCGGTCAACCGGATGCGGACGTACCTGACGGGCCGCGGGCTGTTGGATGACGACGGCGAGGCACGGATCCGAGAGCACGCCGAGGCTGTTGCCGCGCAGCTGCGCGAAGGCCTCAGCGAGGACGTGCCGGTGGACCCGCAGGAACTCTTCCGCCACGTCTTCACCCAGCCCACGCCGCAGCTGAAAGAAAAGTCCGCCATGCTCGCCGACGAGCTGGCCCGCGACGCTGCATCCACTGATTCGAAGGAGGCCGGCAAGTGAGCCCCACCATCACCACCTCATCCGAGGCCAACGGCAACGTTTCCGCCGCCACCGCCCGCGCCGCAGCCTCCGCAGCGGCGTCCGCCGAGGCCGCCGGCCCGCAGCCGGTCACCATGGCCAAAGCGCTCAACACGGCGCTCGCCGACGCCATGTCCGCGGACTCATCCGTCCTGGTGTTCGGTGAGGACGTGGGCATGCTGGGCGGTGTCTTCCGCATCACCGACGGCCTCACCGCCACGTTCGGCGAGCAGCGTTGCTTCGACACACCGCTGGCCGAATCCGGGATCGTGGGCATGGCCGTGGGCATGGCCATCAATGGGATGCGCCCGGTGATTGAGATGCAGTTCGACGCGTTCGCCTACCCGGCTTTCGAGCAGATCGTCAGCCACGTGGCCAAGATGCACAACCGAACCCGCGGCATGGTCAAGCTGCCCATGGTGATCCGCATCCCGTACGGCGGCGGCATCGGGGGAGTGGAGCACCACTGCGATTCCTCCGAGGCCTACTACGCGCACACCGCCGGCCTGAAGGTGTACACCCCGGCCACGGTGGCGGACGGCTACCGGATGCTCCGCGAGGCCATCGACTCCGATGACCCCGTGGTCTTCATGGAGCCCAAGAAGATGTACTGGACCAAGGACTCGGTGGACTTGGGCGAGCTGCGCCGCCAACACACGGAAGGCACGACGGCGGGCGTTGGCTCGGAGGGGCGGGCCGCCGTCGCGCGTCCCGGCACTGACGCCACGCTGATTGCCTACGGTCCGTCCGTGCCCACCGCGCTCGCCGCCGCCGAAGCGGCTGCGCTGGAGGGCCGCTCCCTGGAGGTGATCGACGTCCGGACGATTGTCCCGTTCGACGATGAAACCGTGTGTGAATCGGTGCGGAAGACTGGCCGGGCAGTGGTGATCGCCGAGGCACACGGCTTCGCGTCCGTATCCTCCGAGATCGTGGCCCGCGTCCAGGAACGCTGCTTCCACTACCTGGCCGCCCCCATCCGCCGCGTGACCGGGTTCGACGTCCCGTACCCGGCACCCAAACTCGAGAAGTACTACCTGCCCGGCGTGGACCGCATCCTCGACGCCGTTGACGACCTTCAGTGGGAGAACTGACCATGAGCGAACCACGCGTATTCTTGCTGCCCGACCTGGGTGAAGGCCTCACCGAAGCCGAACTGGTGGCCTGGCATGTCTCTGTGGGTGACGAGATCACCGTCGACCAGCCCATCGCCGAGGTGGAGACCGCCAAGTCCGCCGTGGAGGTGCCGTCGCCATATGCCGGGATCGTGGCCGAGCTGCACGGGAAGCCGGGGGAGACCCTGGACGTGGGGAAGCCGCTGATCTCGGTGACGCCCCTTGGCTCTGTGGTTGCCGCGGATGATGCCGCCCCCGCCCCTTCGCCGGCCCAGCCCGAGGTGGAGCCGGCGGAGACCGAGCTTGTCGAGCCGAAGCCGGAGTCGACGGAAGCTGAGGCTTACCGTGAGGAGGAGAAGGCCGGGTCCGGGAATGTCTTGATCGGTTACGGCACTCCCGGTGGGCATGGTGTTGCCCGGCGCACCCGTTCCCGGAAGTCTTCCGTAGCCGTGGCTGATCCTGCCGAGACCACGCCGGTCAGCCTGTCCAAGGAGGACGAGCTCGCGCTCCTGCGCACCCGGGTGCCCGGAAAGCTTGGCGCCGTGATCTCTCCGCTGGTCCGTCGGATGGCTCGGGAGCATGGCGTGGACCTCGGGGACATTGCGGGTTCCGGCGACAGCGGGCTGATCATGCGCCGTGACGTAGAGGCCGCCCTGCGGACAACTGCGCCCGCGGCAACGCCGGAAGCCAAGCCGGAAGCCACGCCGGTTGCCGAGCCGGTGGAAGCGCCGGAGCGTCCCGTTGAGTCCGTCGAAGCCCAGGGACGCGACGCGCGGACGGGCCTTGCCGTCTCCGCCCGCACCCCGGTCCGCGGCGTGCGCAAGGCCGTGGCCGCGAACATGGCCCGCAGCCGGTCCGAGATTCCGGAAGCAACGGTGTGGGTGGACGTGGACGCCACGGCCCTGATGGAGCTGCGCGAGGGACTGAAAGCCAACGGTGTGGAGGTCCCCGGATTGTTGGCTTTCATCGCCCGGTTCGTCACGGCGGGGCTGAAGAAGTTCCCGGAACTGAACACCCGGATTGAGACAGCCGACGACGGGTCGCAGGAGATCGTCGCCTTCGACGGGATCAATCTGGGTTTCGCGGCGCAGACCGACCGCGGCCTGGTGGTGCCTTCCGTGCGCGGGGCCGAGAAGCTCAGCGCCAGGGAGCTGGATGCGGAGATCCGCCGGCTCACCCAGGTGGCCCGGGATGGCAAGGCGACCCCGGCTGAGCTGGGCAGCGGAACGTTCACGCTGAACAACTATGGCGTGTTCGGCGTCGACGGCTCAGCGGCGATCATCAACCACCCGGAAGTGGGCATCCTCGGCGTAGGCCGGATCATCGACAAGCCGTGGGTGGTCAATGGGGAGCTGGCCGTCCGCAAGGTCACCGAACTGACCCTGACCTTCGACCACCGGGTCTGCGACGGCGGAACGGCCGGCGGCTTCCTCCGCTTCGTGGCCGACGCCATCGAAAACCCCACATCACTCCTGGCGGATATCTAGCGGCGGGCCACTCAAAGAGGTGGGCGTACGACGGCGGCCGCGTGCCGTCGTCGTACGCCTCACCTCTGCCCGTGGCTGGCTGCGCATGCAGGGACCTCCCAGCTCCATCAACCTAGGATGGTCCCCATGAAGGCTGCCCGAGACGCGGACTCCGTTGCCGTGGTGATCAATGCCGGCGCGCGCCGGGCGGCGGTACCTGACCTGGCGGTGGAGAAGCTGCAAAAGGCCGGGTTGCCCATTTCCTCTGTGCATCACGTCCGGCAGGGCAGTGAACTGCCGGGGACACTCGAGCGGGTGGTTGCCGGCGGGCACGACCTGGTGGTGGTGGGAGGTGGGGACGGTACGGTGTCCTTCGCCGCCGGCCAGCTGGCGGGGACGGGAACAGTGCTCGGGATTCTTCCGCTGGGAACGGCAAACGACCTTGCCCGCACCCTGGAAATTCCGGGCAGCCTGGACGCCGCGTGCACTGCGCTCGCCGACGGGAAGGTAGTGGATATTGACCTGGGGCGGGCGAACGGCTGGCCGTTCCTCAACGTTGCGTCGGTGGGACTGGCGGTTGGAGTTACGGAAAGCCTCAGCCCCCGCTTGAAGCGGTACCTGGGGCCATTGGCCTACGGGGTTGCGGCCGTACGCGCCTATTCCCGGCACAAGCCGTTCCGCGCCCGGCTCGAATTCCCTGACGGGGACCACGGAACGCTTGAGCTGCCGGACGTGCTGCAGGTGGCCGTCGGCAACGGCAGGCATTGCGGGGGCGGCAACGCGGTTTCGCCGACGGCAGGCATAGCCGACCACATCCTGGACGTGTATGCCATTCCCGGGGCGCCGCTCCGGGAACATGTGCGGATCGCACGGCTGCTTAAAGATGGCAGCTTTGTGGAGCGCGACGGCGTGTACCACCTGACGACCCGGCACGTCCGCTTGGTGACGCAGCCACCCCTGCCGGTTAACCTCGACGGCGAAATCGCCACCGCCACTCCCACTGACTTCACCATCGAGCGCAATGCCGTGCATGTGGTGGTGCCGCAGGGCAGCAACGCTGCGGCGCTGGATGGCTAGCGCAGCAGCCGGGTTTTACGCGGCCGGGTACGCGTGCCGTAACCTTGGACGGTAACTGCTGACGCGCCGCTGGACACCTGGGAGGGCCCGGCCCGGCGTTCTGAACAGTAATTCGCCCTCCACCGGTCTCACAAAGGGTCAGAATCTTGGCTACTGCTGCTCCTCAATCATCAACGCTCGGCGCCCTCGAAAACCTGGGCTGGACGGCCCTGTCCCTCGGTGCTGCCGCCGTGCTGCTTCCGGCGATCGGGCTGAAGGCATTGTCGAAGTCTGTTTTCCCGGGGGCGTTCAAAGCGCCCGTTGCCGAGGAACGCCACTACCTGATCCAGTAAGGGCCGGCGCAAAGCAGGCCCCGCACCGCCGCCCTACTCGGTCAGGCGGCGAAGCGGAGCGCGATCACCAAACCAGTCAGCGCAATTACTCCAGCCAGCAGCATCGCAGTCCTGGGGTTCCCGAAGTTCAATGTCCAGCCAATACCGAACCGGCGTGGCACCAGCAGCGCCGGGTCCTCCCTATTGATGTAGATCAGGCCTCCGCGCCAGTACCTGTCATCGTCACGGTGGGTCAGGCCCGTGTCCTCCCCATTTTCACTGCGGTCCCTGTTGTTCCTGGCCAGGACCGCGACGGTTGCCGCCACGGAAGCCAGGACCGGGATTACGATCACCAGCGGCGCCCACCGGGTAACCGTTCCGGTCCACATCAGCAGCGACGAGCCCAACAGGCCCAGATCGATCATGGCCACCAGCCCGAGCAGGGCCTTGGCGCCCAGAGACATGTAGTGCCGGGCCCAGCGCGAGGATCCCATGGGGCGGGCCGGGTCAAGGTCGGGCCTGCTGCGGACGATGGCCGCCGCAATGCCCGCCAGAAATGCTGTGAGGCCCAGCTGCAGGAAGACAAGGGAAAAGGCCGAGCCAACCGACTTTGCTTCCATCCTGTTGGGGACACCGTTGGCGCCAAAGTGCACAGCCAGGGTCTGGGGCATGGACGGGTACATCAGTATCCCGATTACAGCGGTGGCGGCCGTGATGACCGCGGCCGGTGCCAACCAGAGCCAGGGGAACCGCGGGGGATTGGTCCGCAGTTCCGTGTCCACGGCAATGCCCTGATGCAGGCCTTCGAACCAGCCGCCGGCAATCTTCGCTGCCCGGATCTCCTGGTGGGCCAGGAAGAAGCAGCCATACCAGGTGGCCACGAGCACCAGCACTGACAACGGCAGCAGCAAGGGTTGCCCGGTCACCGCCACGCTGCCCATGCTGGCCACCGCAATGATGCCCCCGCAGAGCGGGACCCGGCGCCGGTACAAGTGCGCCTGCCCGGTGATTACCGGATCGGCGGCATACCGGGACGGGATCCGGACTCCGAAGGGGATGGTGTTGCTGGTGACGGACGGCAGCACCAGTGCCAGCAGAAGAACCAGCCCCAGCAGTACAAAGCCCAGAACGGCGGAAACAATCATCACGTGTCCTCCTGATCCGCGGCATCAAATGAATCGAGCAGGGTCCGGCAGGCCTGGAGCACCTCGTCGGCGGGCATACCGCGGGCCACGGCCTCGGCCAGGAGCGTCCTGGCCCTCGCGGTCCAGTCAGACGCAAGGAGTTGGTCGGTGGCCGCCGCGGTTACGACAGCCCCCGTACCGCGGCTAAGGCGGATCAGCCCCTCCTGGCGAAGGAGATCGTAGGCCTTGTTGACGGTGTGGAAGTTGATGCCGAAGTCGGCGGCGAGCGTGCGGGTGGGCGGCAGCGGGCTGCCTTCGGTCAGTGCGCCGTGTGCGATTGCTTCCACGATCTGGTCCCGGATCTGCTGGTAGAGCGGCACATCAGCGGCCAGATCGACGTTGAGGATCAACGCACTTCACCTTCTTACCTTTGTTCTATTAGGTATAGAACAAAGGTTCCCTTGTCGCCAGCCTTCTTCCCCCGCTCGGCCCAGCCCGCCGTCGTCGTGCCTAATTTTTTTCAATAGGGGTCTTTACGCACTGGCAGCGGCTTATTAAAGTGGAACGCGTCATAGTCCGGATGGGCGCCGGGGGCGTCCGGGAAGGGGGATTGCGCATCACCGCTGACCGATACCAGAAGACAAATGACCACTACGTTGAGGGCCCCTCCTAGGAGGGGCCTTCCCTTTTGTTGTGCACCGGCTTCTGCGGCGCGCCGCCGCCACGCCCAGTTACCTGGGGATCCACTCACTGGGGGATGTGGTCAAACCTCTGGTAGATCCGCCATGTGTGGCCGGAGGCGGCATCGGTGACCGTGTCAGTCTGTGCGAAGCCGAACTCCTCCGGTTGCAGCTGTTGGCCGATCGGGGTGCTCCGGTCAAGGACGACGAGCTGGAAGTAGTTGTCCTCCAGCGCGTGCTGGTAGGCCTCCAGTCCCTGGAAGACCCGGTGGCCTTCATCGGGGTCGTCATAAAAGAACGAACCGTCATACGTGGCCGTCCACTGCCAGGGCCCGGTCTTGTCCTCCAACGAATACATCAACGGTTCAGGGACTTCAGCCAGCGTGCGGATCCAGGGCATGGAGTCCACGGCGAACTCCACCGTGTTGTGCAGGGGAGTGGTGGCAGGCCACACGTGGAAGAGCTTCTCGGACTGCATCAGCCCCGCTACCAGCACGGCGTAGCACGCCGCCGCAACGAGCAGAACTGTGACCTTCCGTCCGGTGCGTACCAGGGCCGAGAGCACTGCCCCGGCCAGCGGTGCGCCGAAAATGATGCCAAGGGTGAGGTGCTTGTGCAGGGACACCGCTTCACCCATCCAGATCTGGTATCCGGTGGCTGCGATGGTACCGGCAAGCATCAGCACCGCGAGGACCGGTTGGCGGCGCATCAGGTAAATGCCGCCGGCGATCATGAGGGCGAAGGTGAGACCGGCCCACACCCCGACCTGGCTTACCAACGTGAGGACAGGAGTCTCGTGCACCATGGCGGCCCGGTCCGTGGTGGTCTTCTGGAGGCCCGCCAGCAGGGCCGACCCCCAGGTCAGCGCCGAGCCCACCAGCAGGACCAGCACGGTGAGCCCGGCAGCCGCGCCGCGGGCCACCGCCCTCGCCCGGGTGGAGCGTACCGCCCACCCCACGACCAGGGTCAGCAGCATGACGAACGGGACGTCGATGGCCGAGGAGTATTTCAGCAGCACGGCCAGGGAGCAGAGGACCCCGATGGA
Organism: Pseudarthrobacter sp. LT1; assembly: GCF_035621795.1. Lineage (NCBI taxonomy): Bacteria > Bacillati > Actinomycetota > Actinomycetes > Micrococcales > Micrococcaceae > Pseudarthrobacter > Pseudarthrobacter sp. LT1. Next base: position 3,562,130 of record NZ_CP141830.1, on the reverse strand, counting down.
CAAGCCCCACAAAGTGGAACGGTTGCGCTTGCTGGACCAGATGCTCAGCGCGGCCGCCCAGGCGATGAGGGCGAAGCTGGGGGCGTCGAAGGTGGCGAAGTTGGACAGGAAAATGACCGGCGCAGAGAGGGCGAAGACGAAAGCGGCGAAGATACCCGCGGTGCGTGGCCGGGCGTGGTGGTCGAAAAGCACATTTGTCCCCCAGTAGACCGCCGCCGTTGCGCTGAGCATGCAGACCGTGGAGAACAAGCGGGCCAAGGCCAGGCCGCCGAGCCGGTCCAGCAGTGCTCCCAGCACCGGGTAGAGCATCGGTGCACCGGAAAAGAATGACTCCGGGTGCGTGTACACCACCACGTCCGGGTCCGCCCAGGACTTCAGGATCCAGTCGCCGGTATACAGATACAGCGCTTCGTCCTGGAATGCGGTGTTGCTTAGCCGGAGCGCCGAGACCGCCTGCACCAAAAGGATCAGGGCGATGGGAATGCGCCGGATGTACCTGTCCGCGCTGGGCCGTTTGGCGGCCGGAAGGAACGACTCCAGCGCCGCCCGCCACGTGGGACGGGCGGCGACACCGGTGCTCACCGGCTCTCCACCATCGCCACGGGGGCTGGCTCGGCTGCAGAGGAGCGTCCCCGGCCCATGGCCATGACCCCCACCGGAACGAACACGTAGGACGACAGCACGAAGAGGACAATCGTGGCCCAGAACTGCTGGATCCCGTATTGGTTCACGCCCAGGCACAAACCCACCAGGGTCAGAGACTGGGTGGCCAGGATGTAAGGACCCATGAAGGACCGTACCCGACGGGCGGCGGGGATCTGCGCCGATGCGCTGCCGGTGGGAACCCATTCCGACACCAGGCCCCGGAACATATCGGCGATGCAGAAGAGATGGGCGAAACCGTAAATTGCCTGCACGCGCAGCACGTCCAGCCGCCACCGGCCCAGGGAAACCATTGGCAGCACGATCAGCCACAGCACAACCGCGCCCAGGAGGGGCAGGGAGTTGATCGGCGTGATGTTCGCCGGGAAAAAGAACGCCATGACGATCAACGGAATGGGTGCGAGAAGCGCCAGCATCGCCGTGCTCATGTAATAGAGGAAACCTGACCAAAAGCTCATCCGCTGGGGCAGCGTCAGCGATGGGGTGTCGTGGAATGAATCCGCCGCCACGAGCGACATCGACCCCTCACACCAGCGGTACTGCTGGGAAATAAACGAATCGATGTCGGTAGGGCACTGGCCGCGGGAGAGCAGCACCGGCACGTACTTGAGCTGGTACCCCTGCTCCTTCATATGGAGGCCGGTGTAGACGTCCTCGCTGTGGCCGATCTGCGGGAAACCTCCAATTGCCTCCAGCGCCTGGCGGCGGTAGACGGCTGAGGTGCCCACGCAGATTGCCCCGCCCACCGCATCCCGGGAGGGCTGGATGAATCGGTAGAACATCTCCTGGGTGGCTCCGGCGCACCGCTCCAGCCAGGACATCGACTTGTGGGTGTAGAAGTGTTGCGGGCTCTGCACGATGCCCACCGTGGGATCGTCGAGGTAGGGCACGAGCTCCAGCAGGAAGTCCGGCCGCGGCACGAAGTCCGCATCGAAGATCACCACATGATCACATGAGGTGCGTTCGAACGCGTACTGAAGATTGCCGGCCTTTTTGAAGGCGTCGCCCGGCCCGGCCATGTATCCAAAGCCGCTCCAAACGGCGAGTTCACGCACTTCCTCGCGCCCGGCGTCGTCCAGTACGTGGACCCGGAGCACGCCCGGCCACTGCAGGTTCCTGACGTGGTGCGCGGTGTTGGCCAGCACCTCCAGATCTTCCCCGCAGGTGGGGATAAAGACGTCGATACTCGGCACCTGGGTGGGATCCCACAGTTCGACGGTGGCCGCGTGGTCAGCGATTGAAATGCGCCGGCGGTAGGTGGAGGTCCGCAGGCTAAGGCACTGCTCGGTGACCAGCAGGACGAGCGGCAGAAGGAAGACCAGGGTCCAGTAGGACTGGGTGGCCAGGCCGACGAAGCTGACCGCAAAGCCGGCCATGGCCAGCGCAGACAGCCAGAATACCCAGCGGTGCTGCGGCGTGCGCAGGTAGGAGTATTTCTCCCCGTCCTGCGGCGGCATCAGCCATGCGAAGCCGGTCTGGCTGGGGACGATAGTGGGGCTGTCTGCCGCATTTCCGAGGGCTAGTGAGCCGCCGGGCCGCAGCCGTTGCACGTCAAAAAACATGGTTGCTCCCGATCAGTCGCAGTCTTCGCTTCCAGGCAGGTGTGCTGCGATGGCGACTTGTAGTTCCAGTGTTGCTACCTTGGCGGTGAAGTCAGCCTAGGTTGGCGTCTGCAGGCCTCGATATAAGAGGTGGTACCTGTCTTTTTGGCGCGGAGGCGCGAAACTTGGACTACTGGCAAAGCGGACGCGGGAGCGGACCTTGAGATGCGCCGGCGGTCAATCGCCCAACGCGCTCAAACGGCCATGGAGGAACCGGCGCTCAGCGTCGTTGGCCGTGAGGATCAGCGCCTCCTCGAACGCCACCCGTGCCTCCTCCGGGCGGCCAAGCCGGACCAGGAAATCCCCACGGGCGGCAGCCAGATACGGGTAGCGGGCCAGCTGCGGGTCGCCTCCCAGGACATCAAGTTCCGCCAGGCCTTCCGCGTAACCCACCGCGAAGCCCAGGGCGATGGCCCGGTTGAGCCGCACCACCGGGGAAGGCCACCTCTCCATGAGCAGGTCGTAGAGACCCAGGATCTCCTGCCAGTCGGTGTCCAGCCAGGACGTGCTCTCGTCATGCACGGCTGCGATCGCCGCCATGAGCGCGAAACGCCCCGGCGGCCGTCCGGCAAGCGACTCCCGCAGGAGCGCCACACCTTCCGCGATGGCCTGCCGGTCCCACTTGGACCGGTCCTGGTGCTCCAGGAGAACCACGTCATGCCGGTCATCGACCCGGGCGTCCCTGCGGGCCCCCGTGAGCAGGACCAGGGCCAGGAGTCCGGCCACGTCGCGGTCCCCGGGAAGCAGGACGCGCAGCATCCTGGCCAGTTCCAGCCCGCGGTCAGCGAGGTCCCGGCGCATCAGGTCAGCTCCCGACGGGGCGGTGTGCCCGGTGGTGTACACGAGGTACAGCACCGACAGCACGCCATCCAACCGCTCCGGCAGCTCTGCTGCCGGCGGCACCCGGTAGGGGATATTGGCCGCTGCGATCTTCTTCTTTGCGCGGGTGATGCGGCCCGCCATCGTGGCCTCGGGGACGAGGAACGCCCGTGCCACCTCGGCGGTGGACAGCCCGCACAGCAGCCGCAGCGTCAGGGCCACCTTGGCGTCGAGTGCCAGGGCAGGATGGCAGCAGGTGAAAATGAGCCGGAGCCGGTCGTCGGGGATCTCTTCAGGCGCCATGTCCGGCAGACCGCCGTCGTGATCCTCCCGCGCAAGCAGCTTGGGCAGCGCCCGTTGCGCTGTGGCCGCGCGGCGCTGCATGTCCAGGGCCCGCCGTCGCGCCGCCACCGTGAGCCACGCCCCGGGGTTCCGGGGAATGCCGCTCCTGCCCCAGGTGGCCAATGCGCTGGCGTACGCGTCCTGGACGGCTTCCTCGGCGGCATCGATGCTGCCGGCAACGCGGACCGTGGCCGCCAGGACGAAGGCCCACTCGCGGCGGTGCGCGTCCGCGACCGCCGCGGCAACCTCCGGGCTGGCGGCCTCCGGCATCAGTTGGCCACCCGTACGGGCCACACCTCTACTCCGACGCCGGCCGGAACTTCCTTGGCGATCTCAAGCGCCTCATCGAGGTCAGCTGCGTCGATGAGGTAGTAGCCGCCCAGGGTTTCCTTCGACTCGGCGAACGGGCCGTCCGTGACCAGGAACCCGCCGTCCCCGTCGCGGCGGACGGACGTCGCTGTGGAGGAGGGGTGCAGCGCTGCGCCGCTGAGCAGGGATGCACCGCGCCGTTGCTGGAACTCCTGGTAGCTGGCGCTGATGGATTCCCCTTCGGCCTGCCGGGCCACGGCCTCGTCCTGGTAAATCAGGATCAAATACTTGGACATGTCATGCTCCTTTGCCGTTGTGCAGAGCCCTTCAGCAGGCTCCTACCCATACGACGCGGACGGGACGCACAATTCGACAGGAGTACACAATAAATCTCAAGGGGGCGCTCACGCCGGCGGCCAGGGCGGAACGGGTTCATGGTATTTGATGATGGCGGCTTTGGCCTGCTGGTACCGGGCTTCACTGCTGCCGAGCATCGAGTCCCCCATGAAGCTGAATCCGAACAGACCGTTCGCCTTTAGTTCAGCGACTTTGGCATCGTTGAAAAACCCCACCATGTCCGCGTCGTACGTTGCCAGCGAGTTGTTGTCCGGATTGTAGTGCGCCAGGAGGGACAAGCCATTTCCGTACCCGTGCAGCGTTTTCACCATCCAGGTGGTCTGTTCCACATTTTCGTGATTGCCCATTGCCTGGAATGACTGGAAGTCTGAGTCATCCATGACGTCCTTGAAGTGGGGCAGCATGGACCGGCCTCCACCGCGGGCCGGGTCGTCGAACGTTGCGGCCCAGCCACCCCACGTTAGGGCCACCCGCGAATTGGGGGCGAACTGGTGGAAGGTGTCCTTTGCCTCCAGATAGGCGTCTTTCAGGGCCCGGTAATAGGCCTGCCCCGTGTCCCAGTAGTTCCCGTCCTCCCGGCACGGATACGTCTGGAACTCAGTGAACATGGAGACGTACAGCGGCGGCCCCGACGCAGCACCCCCGGTGTTCTTCGCCAGCTGCACCATGTCCGCCTGGAACTCGCGGGACAAGGGGTATGCTTCGCCACAGACCGGGCCGTACTTGGTCTGCACGATGCCATCCGGGCTTCCGCCCGGGGCGCCCGGGCGCGGGTAGCCGTCCCAGATCACCAGGTGCATTGCTTTGCCCGCCGCATAGATCTGCGGGGTCACAGCCGTCCGGTAAATATCGAAAAACTCCATGTCAGTGCGGAAGCTGAACCAGCTGGTGATGATGCTGACCGGCGCCTCTTGGACCAGGCGGTTCTCGAGCGATCTGTACGCCTGCGACCCCAAGCCAAAAAGGAGGCCGCCCTGGGCCTGGACCGCATTGTCCGCAGCGCGGGGTACCGCGGCAGCAGGGTGTTGTCCGCCGGCTCCCGTAGAGGGAACGCTTCCTGCCAGGAGGATCCACACCGCCAGTAACACGGCGGGCACAACTCGTCCCGTCCCTGGACGACGGTCAAGGGCACTTAGGTTAGAGCGGATAGATGTCATGACGCCTCCAGCGGACGGAAGGCAGGCCTCGAATGTCCGCGGCGAAACGTGGGATGGGCGCCGCCGGGATCCCTTCCATTTCCAAGGTACCCCGGCGCCGGGGCCTTGCCGCAAGACCCCGGGGCTACCGCATACTGGCGGTCATGACAAGGAGGGGGACGGGGAGGGTATGCATGATGCAGTGATTGTGGGCTGCGGACCCACGGGGTTGATGCTGGCGGGGGAGCTCCGGCTGGCGGGAGTGGATGCGGTTGTCCTGGAGCGGCGCCCCTCCCAGGAGCTGGCCGGCTCGCGCGGGGGCGGAATCCATTCGCGCAGCATCGAGCTGCTGGACCAGCGCGGCATCGCGCAGCAGTTCCTCGCCACGGGCAAGACCGTCCAGACGGCCTCCTTTGGCAACACGCAGCTGGACCTGGGCGGGCTGCCCACGCGCCACCCGTACACGCTGGCGTTGTTCCAGAACCACATCGAGCGCCTGCTGCTGGAGTGGGTGGAGGAACTGGGCGTGGAGATCCGGCGCGGCGTGGAGGTCACCGGAGTTTCAGCGGACGACGACGGCGTGGAGGTCCAGCTTGCCGCCGGCGGAACTGTGCGGGCCCGCTACGTCGTGGGTGCCGACGGTGGGCGCAGCATGGTGCGGCGGGCGGCGGGTATTCCGATGGTGGGTCCGGACGCGACGCGGAGCAGCTTGATCGCGGAGGTGAAGGTGGCGGGGGAGCCTATCCAGCAGGGGAAGGTGGACGGGCGCGGTATCCATGGGCTGTACCCGATGGGTGGGGGCCTGGTCCGGGTGGTGGTGACCGAAGCCTCCCTTGGCCCGGCCACCGAGCCCACCCTGGCGGAGCTGCGCCAGGCTCTGACCGACGTGTTCGGCACCGACTTCGGGGTCCACAGCCCCACGTGGCTGTCGCGCTTCACGGACGCCACCCGGCAGGCGGAGTCCTACCGCAAGGGCCGGGTGCTGCTGGCCGGTGATGCGGCCCATGTCCATTCACCCACGGGCGGACTCGGCATCGGCCTGGGGCTGCAGGACGCCGTCAACCTGGGCTGGAAGCTGGGGCAGGTGCTGCAGGACATCTCCGGCGCCGGGTTGCTGGACAGCTACCACGCGGAGCGCCACCCGGCGGGGGAGCGGGCGCTCAAGTACACCATGGCCCAGTCCCTCTTCCAGAAGGCCGATCCGCGGCAGGAGGCCGTGCGCGACCTGCTCGGCGAGGTGCTCCGCGTTGATGGTGCAGGGGCACCGATCGCGGCACTGATCACCGGGCTCGACGTCGCCTACGACGTGGGCACGGGCCACCCGCTGCTGGGCCGCCGGATGCCGGACCTGGACATCGCCACTGGGTCCGGGCCAACCAGCGTGTACGGGTTACTGCACCGGGCGCGGCCGGTGCTGCTGGAATTCGGTGGCCCGGGGCTGGAGCCTGGCGCGTGGGCCGGGTACGTGCAACATGTCAGGGCAACGTACGACGACGCGTGGCAGCTTCCCGTGCTGGGCACCGTTGCCGCACCAACGGCAGTCCTGGTCCGGCCCGACGGCTACGTAGCCTGGGTGGGCGAAGGCTCAGCGGACGGGCTCACCGAGGCCCTCGGCACCTGGTTCGGCAAGCCGGTCCGGTGAAGAGTTCATGAGCCGTGCGGGCGCCACAGATGCATTAATCGCGGGAAATTGACCAAAAACTGCGGGAACGCCCCCTATTGCCAGGCGGCACCCGTTTGTTAGGCTGATCCCCGGGTCAGGCAGGCGGCCCATCTGTTGCCGCTTGAGGAACCCTTTTCCAGCGCCACCCCGCCCCTTCGGCCGGGCGATTGGCCGAACATTCCCAGGCATGCGACCGTCCGTGAAGCTGACGCGGATGTGGCCCAGGGTATCCAATTTTCGGGGGTGGGCCACATCCCGTCTTACACTCCGGGGACCAGCAGCGTCGCTGGCCCCCGGGCCACGGACTCTTCAGTCGTCGAAGTGCGCCTTCGCATCCTTCGGGCCGGAAAAGCGGTTCACCAGCCCCTCGGCAAGCTCATTGAGTTTTTGGTTCCTGCTGTTGGAGGCGCTGCGGAGAAGCTCGAACGCGTCGTCCTTGTTGCACTTGTTTTGCGCCATGATGATCCCGCAGGCCAAGTCAATGACGGTCCTGGTGTCCATGGCGGCTTTCAGGTTTTCAGCGCGCTGCTCCGCTGACGCGATCCGCACGGCAAGCCGGAGCGCCTTGCCCGCCATGTCGCCGAACCTTGCCGCGTCGGCGACCGCCCGCTCACTGAAGAGTCCGCTGGCCGGAGCGAAGAAGTCGAGGACCGCGCCGGCGTCGTAATCCAATTTCATAGGTACGCCCAGCGAGCTGGCGACGCCGGCGGCGGAAAGGGCCGTGCAGTACTCAGGCCACCGCGGGTCCGAGGACACGTCATCCAGCAGGACGGGAACCCCGGTTTCGAGGGCCTCGACGCAGGGCCCGTCTCCCAGTGATTGTTCAATCCGGTCCAGCACCACCGCCCGCCCGCTGCTGCCGCCGATGGTTACCGTACGCTTGCGGCGGTGCAGGGTGACGGCACACTCAATAGGTCTACCCGTGGTGCTGGTCATGGTGGCTGCCGCGTATCCGGTCAGATCGTCGAGGACGGATTTGATGTCCTCCATCCCGGCGATGAGATCCACAAGCTCTTCGAGGTCTTCTGCCATGTCCTGGTCCACCATGCCTTCAATGTAGAAGCGGCGGCCAGCCTTCACAAGGGCGCTCCGCCCCCTCTCTTGCCAGCCGCCGCCCAGCTGCCGTCCAGCGCAGTTATGGAAACGTTATATATGCTTGCTGAGTGGTTTTGAGGTCAAGCAGCGGAAATTTGTCAGCAACAGCACGCCCGGCGGCGCCCGGAACAGGGCTCCTCGCCGGACGCAAGCATGCTTTGGACGGGCTCCGGATCGTCGCCGTCGCCGGCGTGTTTTTCTTCCATACGGCAACCGAGTCCATGCCGGGCGGCTCCATCGGCGTCGACGTGTTCTTCACGCTCAGCGGCTTTGTTATCACGCTGCTGATCATGAAGGAACGGATCGCCACCGGCAGGCTGCACCTGGGCGTCTTCTACGCCAAGCGCCTGGCCCGCCTCTGGCCGGCACTGCTGGCCCTCTGCGCCGTGATCGTGGCGGCAGGCGTCGTGTTTCCCGACTCAGGCTGGGGCGGGCAGGCGGAGTTTGTCCTTCCCGCTGCCGGCTACGTGATGAACCTGGCGCACTTTGGCATGTTCGGTGACTCCATTGCCGGCGAAACCCTGGGCCCCACGTGGACGCTGGCCGTGGAGGAGCAGTTCTACCTGGTGTGGCCGCTGCTCTTGCTGGTGATGCTCCGGTTCTGGAAGGTCCGCACCACAGCCATCGCCACCGTGGCCCTGGCCGCAGCCTTCCTGCTGAACCGGTTCCTGCTGGTCAACGCGGGGCAGCCGCTGGACCGCATCTACAACGGCCCGGACACGCGGGCCGACGAACTGCTGATCGGCTGCGCGCTGGCCCTTCTGTTCACCGCCGTGCGGCAGGGCTCCCGGCTGCACAACGCCATGGCATCGGGGGCCCGCTGGGGTGCCCCGCTTGCCGGCCTGGCCCTGGTGGCCGCGCTGTTCCTGCTCAAGGAGCCCGATACCCCCGGCGCCTGGTTCAACACGTTCTGGACCGTGGGCCCCACCGCGCTCGCGCTGATCTCGGCCGTATTGATCGGCTCGCTGGTCCTGCAGCCTGCCGGTTTCCTGTCGCGTATCCTCAGCCACCCCTGGCTGGCGCGCCCGGGCCGTGACCTGTCCTACGCCATGTATCTCTGGCACCTGCCGGTCTACCTGCTGCTGATGCCCCTCATTCCGGCGCTTCCGCTCCGCATCGCCCTGACCGCGGCCTTCACCGTGCTGCTGGCGTACGCGTCCTTCCGTTTCGTTGAGCGGCCGCTCCGGCTCTGGGCGAACCGGAAGCTGGAGCCCGCCGTCGAACATCCCGCAATCGAACGCCCCAACGCGGAAGGCCGTGGCGAGGAAGGCGGGCGCAGCGCGGAACTCGAGCCGGCTGCCCGGATGTCCTAGCCAAAAGGGCTCCCGCCGCTGGGGAGTTCGGGAGGATGTGGGCGGACTGCGGTCATCCACAGGAGACGGGTGATGTTCTTGTGCAGCCGGAGGCTGGTTATTAGGTTTGGAGTCCCGGAAGAGCCGTCCGCGGCACCGCACGAAAGGCCATGACCTTTGGCTCCATACACTTTCCTGGCCCTTGGTCCAGCCTCGGCCATGGCTGACGCCGCGTGGATCAGCCATCCGATGATCAAGGCGATCTGCCAGTACGAGGGCGCGGCCATCACCGGCAAACGCTGGGGCTCCAGGGTCCTGGGAATTGGAATCGATGCCCTGGTGCTGGCGCTGAAGACCCTCCAGCCGTCCGTCTCGGGGCCCTACTTCGCCACCAACCCGTGGATCGGGGCCGCGCTGCGGCTCACGGGCAGGAAAGACTTCGTGGTCACCGGGATCTATGCCGAGCCCTCCAGTCGGAGCTGGAAGATCCTGCGCCGGCTCATCGGTGACGCGCCTGTCATCACCATGTCCCAGTCCGAGGCCGTGCCTTGGAATGCCGACGGCGGCAACGCCTGGTGTGTGCTGTACGGGAACACCCTGCGCTATCCGCCGAAGCAGCAGTCCGACGAGGGTTTCCACATATTTGTGGGCGGCTCATCGGACCGCGACCCCTTGGCCATCCGGGCCCTGGAGGACGAAGTGCTCGCGAGCACCACGCCCGTCCGGCTGACGATTGCCACCGGCGGGCCGGCCGGTGAAAGCCGCCGCGGTGGAAACGTGGTGAGGCGCCCGGGCTACGTGAGCCAAAAGGAATTCGGGGAGCTGCTCAGTACCGCATCGGTGGTGTTCCTTCCGCTGGCGCGGGGGACCAGGGCGGCAGGGCATATGGTCCTGGTGGGGGCAGTTGAAAGCGGCATTGCCGTGGCAGTCACGCCCAATGAGGGCATGCGGGAATACGTGCTGGATCCCGGCGTTGCCCTCTGCGACCCGGACCAGCCCATTCTTCCCCAGCTCCGGGAGTTGGCCGACGCCACGCGGCACAGACAGGCGGAGATTCACGCACTGTGGGAGGAGAAGCTCAGCCTGGACAGCTATATTTCGCGGATCATGGAGTTGCTCGAGCCTGCCCGGACCACGGCCTAGTAGCCGGTGGGGTTGGCTGACTGGCAGGTCTGGTCGCTGCCGGTCTGCACCACCACGCTGCCGGAGGAATCAGCGGACGACGGCGGTGCGGCGGGTTTGGTGCCGGTGGCAAAATCCGTGCCGGCGTACAGCTGCACGCCCTGGATGTTCGCCACCTGCTGGACACTGGTGGCGGGCAGGCCGAACAGCGCCGCCACATCCGCGGCGACGTCCTCAAACCCGGCGGAGTAGTAGACCATGGTCTGGCTCTGCGCCTGGGCCTGCAGCTTGGTCAGCTTGGTGAAACCGGCATCCGAGAGCAGACCGGCAATCGCGGTGCTCCGGCCGGTGACCCCGGTGCCGTTGGCGATGGAGACCGGCTGCAGGGACTTGTCGTACGCCGGCGCCGCGGGCGTTGCGGGCGTCTCCGTGGGCGCCGCGGGGGCGGGCTGGCTCAGGTCCGGGCTGTTGCGCAGGGCGGCGAAGAAGTTGGACGCCGCCGGTTCATCAAGAGCCAGCCGGTTGGGGTCCTGCGGGGACGGCACCGTGGGGGTGGTGATGAAGTTGATGTTGGCGGGATCGATGTTCTTCAGCCGGTTGGCGATGGTGAGCAGCGACGGGATGGAGGACAGACCGGAATCAACCGTCAGGTTCTTGGTGATGGTATCGGCGATGGTCAGCGTCTTCTGCGGGTTGCCCAGCGTGCCCTCGGACTTCAGCTTCCGGCTGAGTGACGCCAGGAAGCCCTGCTGGGCCTGGATGCGGCCCAGGTCCCCGCCGTTTGCGAAGGCATGCCGGGTGCGCAGGAACGCCAGCGCCTGGTCGCCCTGCACCTGGGACTTGCCGGCGGGCAGCGTCAGGTGGGAATCGGGATCGTTGACGGCAGCGGTGACGCAGACCTCCACGCCGCCCACTGCGTTGGAGAGCTCCTTCACCGCGTTGAAGTCAGCCATCATGAAGTGGTCCACTTCCAGGCCCGTGAGCTTGTTCACCGTGTCCACGGCGCAGCCGATGCCGGCCTGGGCCATGGCGCTGTTAATCATGGCGCTCTTCTGCTCGGGATACTTCTGGTTGGTCTTGGAATCCGTGCACGCCGGCACGTCCACCAGCAGGTCACGGGGGAAGCTGATGACGTTGACGTGCTTGTTGTCTGCCGAGATGTCCAGCAGCATCATCACGTCCGACTGCCCATAGCCGGAGGACTGGTCCGCCGTGCCGAACTGGCTGTTGTTGCCTTCCCGCGTGTCCGAGCCCAGCACCAGGATCTGCAGCCTGTCGGTGCTGTCATTCACGGCGCCCTCGGTGCGCTGGCCTCCGGCGGTCAGCTCCGAGGTGCTGATGTTGGACTGCAGGCGCCAGGCCCAGTAGCCGCCGAACGCCAGGACGCCCAGGAGCAGCACCGACACCAGTGCGGTGACGGCCTTGACCCAGCGCGGGGCACGGCGGAAGGGCCGACGGCGGCGGGAACTTGCGGCGTACAGCTTGCCCTGGCCTGGGTAGGCGGCGGGGCTGGCGGCTTCCTGTTCCGGGCCGGGGGATTTTCTGAAACCGAACACGACAAAATGACCTTCGGGAGGGGACAGGTTTCCGCTACGCTACACGCCCAAGCTGGCAATTCGCCCAGAACCGTGGCGGTGGCGGGTGTCCCGGCGCCTCCGCCGGTGTGCGGGGGCGTACTCTTTCTTCTCGGCGGTACCCGCCCCGGAGATGGGCCCGGCCATGGGGGAAGCCCTGGTGTGCAGGCTGAGGAACGGACAGATGGATACAGGACAAAAGCAGCGCGGGACGGGCCGTCCTGCCCGGCGCGGGTTGGGCAAACTGGCGGTCTGGCTGGAGGACGACTCCCCGGGACGCCTCCGCCCGCTGATCCTGGCGGTGGTCCTCACGCTCTCGGCGATCGGACTCGTGGAGGTGGCATCGGCGTCGTCTGTGGAATCCGTGGCGGCAGGAAACAATCCGTACGATCTTCCCCTGAAGCAGGCCATGTGGACCGTGGCCGGCGTGGTGATCATGCTGGTGCTGGCGCGCATGTCCGTGCGGCGGATCAGGTGGCTGGGCTGGGGGATGTTGATCGGCTCACTCTTTGCCCTGGTGCTGGTGTTCACCCCGCTGGGCATGTCCGTGAACGGCAACCGGAACTGGCTGAGCGTGGGAGGCTTCACCGCGCAGCCGTCCGAGTTCGCCAAGCTGTCGCTGATTGTCTGGGGCGCCGGGATCCTGGACCGGAAGCAGGCCCTGCTGGGGCAGTGGAAGCACGCCGTCGTCCCGCTCGCGCCAGCCGGAGCACTCATCATGGGCATCGTGGCGCTGGGGCACGACCTCGGCACCACCATGATCATCATGATGATCCTCGCTGCCACCATGTTCTACGGCGGCGTGCGGATGAAGGTGTTCTCCGTGGCCGGCCTGATCTGCGCGGCGGGCGCCCTGGTGCTTGCAGCCACCAGCGGCAACAGGATGGGCCGGATCTCCTCCTGGCTGGGCATGGGCTCCGAGGAGGACGCGCAGGGCATGGGCTACCAGGCGCAGCACGGCGCCTACGCCCTGGCCTCCGGCAGCTGGTTCGGCGTGGGCCTGGGGCAGAGCCGGCAGAAGTGGAACTGGATCCCGGAAGCCCACAACGACTTCATCTTTTCCATCCTCGGCGAAGAACTGGGCCTGGCCGGTTCGCTCCTGGTGCTGGGCCTGTTCGCCATCCTGGCCATCGCCGTGTTCAAGACCATCGCCCGCACCACGGACACGTTCTCGCGGACCGTGGCCTGCAGCGTGATCACCTGGATCCTGGGCCAGGCCGTGATCAACATCGCCATGGTCAGCGGGCTGCTGCCAGTGATCGGCGTGCCGCTTCCGTTCATCTCCTACGGTGGTTCAGCCATGGTCTCCTCCCTGGCCGGGATCGGGGTGATCCTTGCCGTGACCCGTCCGGAAGGAACTGTTCCCCCCGCCCGCCGCGGCATCCGCCTGGGCCGCGCCCGCTTGAACGGCGCCAGGCAGAACGGTGCCGTGGCTGATCGTGCAGTGAAGCAGGTCCGGGAGCATGCCCACCAGCGCTAGCGCCGCCGGGAGGGGCCCCGCGGCGCCCATGACCGCCATCCGCTTCATCCTGGTCTTCGGACTCATCAGCGCGCTGATGGACATGGTGTACGAGGGCGCCCGAAGTGTGACCGGTCCGTTCCTCGGTGCGCTGGGCGCGTCCGCGCTCCTGGTCAGCGTGGTCACCGGTGCCGGGGAGGCTGTGGCCCTGGTCCTTCGCCTGGTGTTCGGGCGGCTGGCGGACAGGCCCGGGCTGCGGTGGGCACTGGCGATCAGCGGGTACGCGCTGACGGCCGTCTCCGTGCCGTTGCTGGGAATCACTGACGCGCTGTGGGTTGCCTGCCTCCTGGTCCTGGCGGAGCGGCTGGGCAAGGCCGTAAGGAGCCCGGCGAAGGACACCATGCTGGCCGAGGCAGGTTCGGCGCTGGGCCAGGGCAAGGCCTTCGCGCTGCACGAGGCGCTGGACCAGGTGGGAGCGCTGCTGGGGCCGCTGCTGGTGGGGGTGGCCCTGGCCCCGCTTCCGTGAAGCCCGTTCCCATGCCCCGGCAGTACTGGCTGTACGCCGCGTTCAGCAGCCTGACCATGTTCGGATATGCCACGTTTGGGCTGTTGTCCTTCCACCTGGTGGCCACCGGTCTCCTCCCGCCGGCGGCGGTCCCCGTTCTCTACGCCGCGGCCATGGGGGTGGACGCCGTGGCCGCCCTGGCCTCCGGTTGGCTCTTTGACCGGGTGGGGCTGAAAGTCCTCCTGGTCCTGCCCGTCCTCGCGGCGGCCGTGCCGTGGCTGGGCTTCAGCAACAACACGGCGCTCGCGGTCACAGGGGTTCTGGTGTGGGGAGCGGCCATGGGCGTCCAGGAAAGCACCATGCGGGCAGGCGTGGCGGGGCTTGCTCCGGTGGAACGGCGGGGGAGTGCCTATGGAATGTTCACTGCGTGCTACGGCCTCGCCTGGCTGGCCGGGAGCTTCCTCATCGGTGTGCTGTACGAGTACTCAAGACCTGCCGTGGCCGTCACCGTCACGGCAGTGCAGGCTGCCGCCATGGTGATTTTCGCCGTCGTCCGTCCTCATGCCGTGCGCCCTGGACTGCAGTCCTCGGGGAACGAACCTTCCTAGGCGACCGCTCCGGCCACCTCGGGGCATTCAGCGCAGCGGACGTCCGCAACCAGGGAACCGGCGTCGTCCTTTTGGAAGTGGGTGACGTGATTGGTGGTCCTGCCGCAGGTGGGGCAGAAACTCTGGCTTTGTTTAGTCCACATGCATGAATAATACGGAACGCCGTGATAAAGGAAAGATTGCCGGCCGAAACCATGTGGATTTCCGCATGTCCCGTGACCGGATCTTGACCAAAGCTGCTGGCGATTCTTCAGCGAACACTGAGTTTCGCCGCGTAGTTTTGGCGCATCAGGCAGTACGGAGGCAGGACGGAAGGAGCGCAGGACAATGACCATCACCGATTACATCGCGGCTCTCGGCGGCATGCTGGCTTCACTCGGATGTGCAGGACTCGTGGCGGCCGGACTCATCAGGGCGCGGTCGCGGCACCAGGCATAACTCCTGCGGACAACAAGGAAGGTTCGCTGCAGTCCTAGGCAATCGCCGGCGGTTCGAAACGGGTTCTGGGCGCACCACTGGGCATCGCCTTCAGGATGCCGTCCGCCACGCTGCGCACCTTGAGGTTGCGGTTCCTTGAGGTGCCGGCGAGCCTGCTGAAGGCTTCGGCGTAGGAGCAACGGTTTTGCGCCATCAGCACTCCGCAGGCAACATCGATGCTGGTCCTGCTCTCCAGTACCTGCTTGAGGTTGTCGCCCGCACGGATCACGCCGTGGACGTCGAGGGCCAGTTTGAGGCTCTGTGATGCCACCTCGCCGAACCATGCCGCGTCAGCGAGGATCCTGGTGGGGAAACCGTAGTCGGGCGGGCCCAGGAAAACGAGGGCTGCGGACGAGCCGGGCTGCAGTTCCAGGGGGAGGGCAAGGGCTGCGCCGAGGCCATGCTCCAGCAACCGCCGCCGGTAGGCCTGCCACCGTGCGCCGGCCTGGCCGATCACTGTTGGAGCGGCCAGGGCGGAGCCTAATGCGGTGGGGCCGTCCACGTGCTCATCCTCCGTGGCTGCAAGGGCGGCGGTGCCCGCCGTGCTTCCGGCCGTGACGGTACAGGACCTTTGCCGGTGCAGCACGGCTGCGCACTCAACCGCCGTGCCTGCCGTGGTGCTCATCCAGCGGGCCGCTGCGCCGGCGAGTTTTTGCAGGGACTCTGCCTCGCCGTCGGCCCCTGTCACTAAATCCAGCAGGAACCCTTGCCGGTCGGGCCCCTTATTATCTGCCGGGCCAAAAGCCACCCTGCACCCCCATCTGCGATTCCCCCGTGGCCGTGCTGCCTGGGGGTTGCACAAAAACCTATTGGGCGCGCCGGGCAGCGGCACGAGTAGCCGGTACTCTACTTTTCCTCCAAGGCTTCCGCGGGTACCCGTTCGCCCGTCGCCGTGTGGAGCAACCGCCGCAGCAAGTGGGCTACCATAGGGTTGTTAGACGGCCAAGCAAGTAGGATATCGAAGGAATTCGCATGAACCCGCACGGTGCAAGCGAAGGCTACTGGTACCCACCCAGCGAGGGCGCGCAGCCCGGTCCTATTGACGTCATCAATGCCCTCAGGGAGTTCCGGACCTCTGAAAGCGCCATGAGAAGGCGCACCCGTTCCTCCGCCGCGATGGGGGAGACCGATCTTTTGGCGCTCCGGTACCTGATCGATGCGGAAGCTGCCGGCGTTGGAATCCGCCCCACCCAGCTTGCGGCCCGCCTAGGCATCACCTCCGCGTCCATGACCAGCCTTGTTGACCGGCTGGTGGCAGCCGGCCATGTGATCCGGGAACCCCACCCCTCCGACCGGCGGGCTGTCATCCTCAGGCCCACGCCCGGTGCCGAGGAGGAGGTGCGGCACAACCTCAACCAGATGCACAAGCGCATGCTTGAGGCCGCCGAGTCGCTGTCGGCGGAGGAGATCAAAGCGGTGCTGCACTTCCTGAGCTGCATGCGTGAGGCCGTGGATGCGGTGGAAGCCGCTGCTGGGGTGGGTCGGCGGTAGACAAGGAGCTAATCCTAGTTAGACTAGCTACATTGTTTGATAACTATCGGATGGCGGATCGCATGACTGCAGTACTTGAACCTCAGGCAGCGGGACAACGGATCCACGTCCAGGCCCACGTCGAATTCCAGCTCCAGCCGACTGCACCAAGTGCGTTTGATAAGTCCACAGTGCCCGCGCTGATGGACGATCCGGCGCCGGCCATGGAGCTTGATGGGCCGGCCGCACCTTTCCATTGCGGCGTGGCAATGACCTCCGGGCCGGTTCCGATCGCCTCCCTGGGGTGGGCGCCACTTGAGCTTGGTGCCTTGGAATGGTCCTGTACCTGCGGCTACACCGTGGACGGCAGTCCGGCCGGCGATCCGCTGGAAGCAGTCCAACTGGCTTCGGCAAGGGTGGAGAGCCTTCAATGGGAGCTCGACGCTGCGCAGGAGCAGTTTGAGAATGCAGTCAGGAACGCCTCGAAACACGGCGCGGGGGAGGGGGCCCTGGGCAGGGCTGCCGGCCTGAGCGCGGCGGAACTCCGGGAATTCCTGGGTGGCGGACCACGGCTGATGTAAGTTTTGGGTCCCGCTGGGGGCCCGGGCTCCGAACAGCCCCGAAGTGCAGCCATCCGTCTGTTCAGATGCAGCTGCACTTCGGGTTGTTGGAGCGGTGGAAGAAGAGGTTGACGGCCTGCTCTGGCCCGAAGCGTGGGCGCGGCGAGCGGCCGGGAGTCCTATGCGGCCAGGCGGGCCGGCGCAGTGCGTGGATGCCGCCGGTCGGCCAGCACGCTGATGGTGCAGGGCGCCTGGTCCGGATCGATCATTGCGGGCAGCTGCCTTGTCTTGGAAGCGGCGTGGAGCATGTCCAGTGCCTCCTGATCCACCCAGGCGCTGGAGACGTCGAGCTCCAGGTCCAAGCCTCCCTTGAGGGAGTTGGCGCGCTTTGCCACTACATAGAGGGCGTTGATGCTGTGGATGGTGATATGCCCCGTTGCAATCACCTGGGCCTTGCTGTGGTCCAGATCGACCCGGACCATGATGTTCAGCTTTGAGTTCAAGATGTAAAGCCTTCCCCGGCATTGGCTGCGACGCTGCAGCTTCTTGCATGGCCTGTTTGCTTAAGCCTCAACTAGATTAGGCAACCAATGTGATGTGCGCAACACAGTGACGTTTATTACATCGACCGCAGTTTCCTATCACTTTGGGAATCGGCGGATGGCAGCCCGGGCCGCTGCTTGGCCCTGGCCTGCCAGGCAATGAAAGAATCGGACGGGGTGATCAGGGCACGCAAAGAACTACTGACCACCCAACTCCTGCCCGCGCAGCCCGCGGACGCCCCGCAGTACCGCCACCGAAGGACACGCAATGAGCAAAGAACAGCTGATCATCATCGGCTCCGGCCCCTCCGGCTACACCGCCGCCATCTACGCCGCCCGTGCCGGACTGAACCCCCTGGTCCTGGCCGGTTCCGTCACCGCCGGCGGCGCGCTGATGAACACCACCGAGGTGGAAAACTTCCCGGGTTTCCCGGCCGGCGTCCAGGGCCCCGAACTGATGGACGGGCTGCAGCAGCAGGCGGAAAAGTTCGGCGCGCGCATTGAGTACGACGACGCCACGTCCGTTGACCTGAAAGGTCCCGTCAAGCGCGTGGTCACCGGCGGCGGGGAGACTTACGAGGCCCAGGCCGTCATCCTGGCCACCGGCTCCGCCTACAAGGAGCTCGGTCTGCCGGAGGAGAAGAAGTTCAGCGGGCACGGCGTCTCCTGGTGTGCCACCTGCGACGGATTCTTCTTCCGCGAACAGGACATCATCGTGGTGGGCGGCGGCGACTCCGCCATGGAGGAAGCAACCTTCCTGACCCGCTTCGGAAAGTCCGTCACCGTCGTCGTCCGCAAGGGCGAACTGCGCGCCTCCCGCATCATGGCGCAGCGCGCCAAGGACAACCCCAAGATCCGCTTCGCCTGGAACTCCGCCGTCACCGCCATTCACGGCGACGGCAAAGTCAGCGGCGTCACGCTGACGGACACCCGCACCGGTGAGGCCCGGCACCAGGACGCCACCGGCATCTTCGTGGCCATCGGCCACCTGCCGCGCACGGAACTGGTGGCCGGCCAGGTGGACCTGGACGACGAAGGCTACATCAAGGTGGATGCGCCCACCACGTGCACCAACCTGCCCGGCGTCTTTGCCTGCGGCGACGCCGTGGACCACCGCTACCGGCAGGCCATCACCGCCGCCGGCACCGGCTGCGCCGCCGCGCTGGACGCCGAGCGCTTCCTGGCCGCGCTGGAGGACGCCGCAAGCATCGCCACGGCGCTGGTGGAGGAGCCGACCCACAGCTGAATATGGTGCAGCGGGAAGGCTCCCCAGGTCAGACGACTTCGGGGAGCCTTCCCGTTAATACGGAAACGGGGGCCGATGACCAGCGCTCGCGTTCCGGCTCGTACGAGATCACCATGGACGCGTCGCTTTCGCGCGCCTCGTCGATTGCCAGCAGCAGGGCATCCTCCATGTGCCTGGCATATTCCAGCCGCTCGGGCAGCGAACCCTGCAGGCCGCCGTCGTCAATCAGTACGTGGCCCTTGCCGTCCACGATGACCTTCAGTGAATACCCGGAGTCCTCGTGCAAGGACCCTCGGGTGGATGAAATCTCGGTGACTCGGTCTGCCCGGACCAGCCCGTTGCCCAGCGTGCGGATCCATACTTCACCCATGAACTGACCTCCCCTTGGATTGGGACGCGCTTCAGCACCCCATAAGGCGAACGCTACTCCTCGCCGGGCCCTTTGTGACCCCCGCATTTTTGGGGAGCCTGCCCGAGGAATGTGACATCTGGCCGGCAAGTAAAGTTATGGTGGGTTCCGTGCACCCGGCTGGGTTCGCCTGACTTCGGAAGGTCAATATGTGGTCAAAACTGGATACGTATCTCTTTCCACTCCAGCCCTCTGCGCAGTGTCCCTCGGGGACCTTTAAGCTCCACGTTCCCTCCGGAAAGATGGAATGGTCCGAGGGCATGTACGGCATCCACGGGCTCAAGAAAGGCGACGTGGTGCCTACCTGGGAACTGTTCATGGCCCACAAGCACCCGCTGGACCGGGAGCCGGTCCGTGCCCTCTGGACGAACCTGCTGGACGGCGGAGGCCAAGGGGCGCTGCTCCACCGGGTCATAGACGTCCGGGGCAGGGAACGGCGTGTCTTCTCCGCAGTCCAGGCCGTTCCAGAGCCGTCGGGGCAGGTGGAGTATGTCCGCGGGTTCATGGTGGACGTGACCCAGAGCCTGCGGATCGAGTCCCAGCACGCGGCGGAGGAAGCGATCGAGGGTGCGTACGGGCACAAGGCCCTCATTGAGCAGGCCAAGGGAGTTGTCATGGCGCTGCGCCGAGTGGATGGCCAGGCCGCCTTCCAGGTCCTGGCCACGCGAAGCCAGCACGCCAACACCAAGCTGCATATCGTCGCAGAGGAACTGGTCAACGCGGCGGCGGACGGCAAGGCCGCCGAGGTCCTGGCGGGTTACTGAGCCCGGGCTCTGTGGGACCTTCGGCACTTCCCGCAGCGGCGTGCCCTGCGCGACTCTGGTTTCGCGCCCGTTGACGCCCGGAGGACCCATTCCCGGCACCGATTGCTGGGTAACTGCCGTTTTGACTCCCGAAAAGGACAAATACGGAGCAATCGATGCCCATCCGGGCCGGCAATGGGAACGCATCGACCTCGGAGGAGGGGCATGGCGGACAGGACCATCAGCCGGAGCGGCAGCATTGGCTCCGCCATAGTCAACGCCCTGCTGCTGTACGGGATCAACGTCTGGCCCGGGTGGCGGGTGCTGCCGTTCCTGACGGCGGACATGCCCCGCGCCCTGGACCTCCTTAATGCATCCTTGATCGCGGGCATCATCGTGAACCTGGTCTGCGCGGTGATTCACGCCAGGGCACTCCTGGCGCTGGGAAACCTGGTGGTCATGGGCATCGGCGTGGCCGCCATGATGCGCCTCTGGGAGGTCTTCCCGTTCGACTTCGGCACCAGCTGGTCCGGCTGGCCTGTTGTGGTGCGGGTGCTCCTGGTTGTTGGGATCGTGGGTTCGGTCATCGGCGCCATTGTTGAGCTGGTCAATCTGTTCCGTGCCCTTGCCGGGCTGGAGCCGCGGGCCCGCTAAGAACCGGAGGCGCCGCGGACGGCCGGCGATGCAGGGGGTGCGGATCCGGCGGTCATAGGATAAATCCGATGACTTCCCCGGATGACACCGAGCCCTTCAGCCTGCGCAGTATTGCGGTGGCCGCCTTCGGCCCCACACTGCTTTTCGGAATCGGGCAGGGCGCCATCCTCCCGGTAGTGGCATTGTCCGCCCGCGACCGGGGCGCCTCGGTGGCGGTGGCCGCCCTGATCGTCACCCTGATCGGGCTGGGGTCCTGGTTCTTCAACCTGCCCGCTTCCCTGGTGACCCTGCGCTTCGGTGAACGCTGGTCCATCGTGGGCGCCGCCGTCGCTGCCGGCCTGGCCCTGGCGGCCGCCGCCACCTCCGCCCTGGCCCCCAACGGACTGTGGCTCCTTGCAGTGGCGATGACCGTCGTCGGGATGTCCGGCGCGGTCTTCGGCCTGGCGCGGCAAAAGTACCTCACCGAGGCCGTGCCCGTGGCATTCCGCGCCCGTGCGCTGTCCACGCTGGGCGGCGTCAACCGGATCGGTGTGTTCATCGGCCCGTTTGCGGGGGCAGCGGTGATGCAGTTCTTCGGCATCGCCGGCGCCTACTGGGTGGGGGCGGTGGCCATGGCGGCCGCCGCGCTGCTGTCCCTCACCATCCCGGACCTCACGACGCCGGACGTCCACTTGGGCGCGGACGCGGGCCCCCAGCCCACGCTCCGCAGCGTCGCTGTATCCCATGCCGGCGTGTTCCTTTCGCTGGGGATCGGCATCCTGCTGCTCAGCGCATTGCGTTCCTCCCGGCAGGTGGTAATCCCGCTCTGGTCCGACCACCTTGGCATGGATGCCACCTCAGCGTCCCTGATCTACGGGTTGTCCGGCGCCATCGACATGCTGGTGTTCTACCCGGCGGGAAAACTCATGGACCGCAAGGGCCGGCAGTGGGTGGCGGTTCCGTCCACGCTGCTCATGGGGACGGCGCTGCTCCTGATCCCGCTGACCGGGTCATTTGTGGGGCTGCTGCTGGCCGCGCTGCTGATCGGGTTTGGCAACGGCATCAGTTCCGGGCTGGTGATGACCCTGGGCGCCGATTTCTCACCGGACCGCGGCCGGGGACAGTTCCTGGGCCTCTGGCGTTTCATGGCGGACGCCGGCTCCACCGGTGGACCAG
This sequence comes from Pseudarthrobacter sp. LT1, assembly GCF_035621795.1. NCBI lineage: Bacteria > Bacillati > Actinomycetota > Actinomycetes > Micrococcales > Micrococcaceae > Pseudarthrobacter > Pseudarthrobacter sp. LT1. The sequence goes on along the minus strand of NZ_CP141830.1, from coordinate 3,540,329 downwards.
TGCTCCTCTCCGGGGTGACGGCCCTCGCCTCCCTGGGCCCGGGGATCTCAGCCACGGGTGTCCTGGGCTTCGCTGCGGCGGCCGTGTTCGCCGTCGTGATTCCCCGCCTGAAGCACCGCCGCAACTACTGAGGCGTGTTTGCGGGCCCGGTTGGTGGGTAGGCGCCCCGCCGAGGTTATTCTCGACTCATGAGTGATCCCGGCGCCGCTGCCCGCATCAGTCCGCTGCAGAAGGCTGTGTGGTGGGCGCAGGACTATGTGTATGCCGCAGGCTGGCAGGTCCGCGGATTCCTGTCGCGCGTGCAGCCGGCGTCCTTCCGCAACGGGACCCGGCCGCCCGTGGTGATCATCCCCGGCGTGTACGAAAACTGGCAGTTCATGATGCCGCTCATCCAGGCCATCCACGATGCCGGGCATCCGGTGCATGTGGTCACGGTGCTCCAGCGCAACAAGCTGAAGGTGCCGGACGCCGCCAAACTGGTGGCCCAGCACCTGGAGGAGGCGGGGCTGCGCGATGCCATCCTGGTGGCGCACAGCAAGGGCGGCCTGATCGGCAAGTACACCATGCTGTCCCTGGATCCCGAGCACCGGATCGACCGCATGATCGCTGTGTGCTCGCCCTTTTCCGGCTCGCGCTACGCCCGGTACATGCTGCTGCCCAGCCTTCGGATCTTCTCGCCGCGGAACGCCCTGACCCTCCAGATGTCCCGCGAGTTGACCATCAACAGCCGCATCACGTCCCTCTACGGACCGTTCGATCCGCACATTCCGGAGGGGAGCGTCCTGCCCGGCGCCACCAACATCGAGCTGCCGGTGGCCGGGCATTTTCGGATCCTCGGGGACCCCGCGACCGCCCGCATCATTGTGGAGCAGCTGAACCTTCCGGCCTGACGTCCCCTGGCAGTTGCGTTGTCCCTGATCCGCGTGGCACTCTGGCGGCGATGCACCGGGCTATGAAGGCTGCGTCCCTGCCCACGCCGTGGACCATGGAGGATGCCAGCGACTGCTGGAACGTGGCTCCCAGGAAGTACAGTCCCGCCTGGTCTTTGGCCACCCCGCGCTCCTGGTCCGGCTCCCCGTCCGGGCCGAACACCGGCAAGTCAATCCACGCCAGGTCCGGCCGGAAGCCAGTGCACCAGATGACGTTGGCGATATCCGGCGTTCGTCCGTCAGCCAGCAGCGGCCGGCCGTCCCGGACGCCTTCCGTCCTGGGAACGCGTTCGACGCCGGCACGCACCAGGTCCCGGTTCTTCACCCTGACCAGTGGCCCGCTGTGCGCAAGGATCTGCGGGCGGGCCTTCCGGCCGGCGGGAGTGTTGAGGTTGAGGACGTGGGAGAACGCGAAGAAGACAGCGAGGGTGAGGGGCCGGGCCGCCACGGCATCGATGGGCCAGGGGATCTGGCCGGGGTGCCGGCCGGAGAGGTAGGTCGTGCGGTTGGGGGCGAGTTCCAGGGCGATGTCCGCGCCGGAGTTGCCGGCCCCAACCACCAGGACGGGACCCGGCGCCAGGTCCTTCGGGTTCTTGTAGCTTCCCGCCGTGAGTTGCTTGATGTCCGGGTTGAGCTGCTGCGCGAAGGCCGGCACCTTGGGTGTTCTGTCCCAGCCGGGTGCCACCACCACGTTGCCGGCTTCCAGGTATTGGCCGCCAGCTTCGATGGTGAAGCTGTTTCCGTTGTGGCTGACGCGGTTGACCCGGACGTTGTTCCGGACCGGCAGCCCAAACTTCTCCGCATAGCTGCTGAGGTAATCGGCGAACTCTTCACGCGACGGGTAGGACCAGGGCGGGGCGGGGCAGCGGCTTCCGGGAAGGGCATCGTACCGGGCCGGCGTGAAGAGCCTGAGGGAGTCCCAGCGGGTGCGCCAGCTGTCTCCGGTCCGGGGGTTCTCATCAAGGATCACGAACGAACGCTTAGCGCGGGACAAGTGGTAGCCCATGGCCAGGCCTGCCTGGCCGCCGCCGATCACCACGGTGTCGAAATGCTCTGACATGGTGTCCTGCCCTTCCGCCCCTGTTCCGCTGCGTGGATGCCGTGCGTTGCTGTCCGGGACTTCCTGCTACAATTCATCCGAATGACATTCGGATGAATTAAGGCTAGGCCCGGCGATGAGTGAAGTCAATGCCCCCGCACGCCGCTACCACTCGCCCCGGCGGAAGGAGCAGGCGGCTGCCACCCGCGATGCCGTGCTGGCCGCCGCCCGCGAGCTCTTTGTGGGGGAGGGGTACCGGTCCACCACGGTGGCTGGCGTTGCGCGGAGGGCCGGAGTCGCCGTCGACACCATCTATGCGACCATCGGGCGGAAGCCGGATTTGCTGCGTGAAGTGGTGGAAACAGCGATCTCGGGTACCGGCCAGGCGGTACCCGCGGAGCGCCGCGATTACGTGGGCCGCCTGCGGGAGGCGAAGGCGGCGTCCGAGAAGATCTCCATCTACGCACACGCTCTGGCCGGCATCCAGCCCCGCCTCGCGCCGGTCTATTTGGCGCTGCGGGACGCCGCCGGCACCGATCCCGACTGCGCTGCGCTGTGGACTGAGATTTCCGACCGCCGCGCTGCAAACATGCTGCTCTTTGTTAAGGACCTCGCTGCGACCGGGGAGCTGCGAACGGACCGCCCCGCGGCCGAACTCGCCGATGCGGTCTGGAGTATGAGTGGGCCCGAGTACTGGGTGCTCCTGGTGGACCGGCGGGGGTGGGGGCACCGGCAGTTCGCTGAGTGGCTGACCGATGCCTGGTGCAGGCTGTTGCTGACAGGGGATCGGTCGTAGGGGGCTTTCCGGCGGCTAGGAATCAGCAGGACCAAGGCGGCCTGTGTGGGCGGGCGATTCATCCACGCCCGGGTTCTCCCGGCGGGGTTCCTTCAGCTCGACAAAGAGGCAGTGTGTGGGCGTGGAGCCGGTGTTCGTCCCGGAATGTTCCTGCGCGTCGAGCCAGCGGGCCTGCCCTGCCTGCAGCTCCACGTCCGCTTCCCGGTCTCCTGAGCGGAGGCGGCGGGCGAAGGAACTGAGCGTGACCATCACGCTGTCAGGGTGGGAATGGGTGCCGGTGGTGTCTCCGGGGCCGTCGCTGTACTCGAGGACGCGGACCCGGTCGTTTTCGAAGACGAGCCGGTAGTGCTGCGGATTCACTGCAATCGGATCGGCCACGGGAAACCCCTCGGTGAGTCTTTTATGGGACATCCGTACCATAACGGTACGTCTGTATCATAAGCCCTGTGTCCGTACGCCACAATGAAAAATATCTGGAGACCGGCAGGACCCGGCAGAAGTCGCGCACCCGCGAAGAGCTCGTGTCCTCGCTCCGGGACCTGCTGAAGGACGGGCAGGATCCGTCCGTTGCGGAAGTCGCCGCCATTGCCGGGATATCGCGGACGACTGCTTACCGCTACTTCCCGGACAAGGAAGCCCTCCTGCACGCGGCCCTCCCCGAGACCGGGTTGGCGTCGCTGCTCGGCGAGGAACCGCCGTCGGACGTCCGTGCCCGCCTGGTGCGCACCCTGGACGCGCACTTCGAGTTCATCCGGACCTGGGAACCGCAGCTGCGGGCATCGCTGCGGCTGTCCCTTACCCCGGGCACCACCCGCCCCACTCTTCGCGGGGGCCGGGCTGTGGGCTGGTACCGCGACGCCCTGTCTCCGCTGGAAGCCGCCGGATCCGGGATCGACATCGCCGCCCTTGCCGTGCGGCTTCGTGCGGTTGCAGGAATTGAACCATACGTCTGGCTGCGGGATGTAGCAGGCCTCCGGCCGGACCAGGCATTCAGTGCCATGCGCGCCAACGCCCTGGACATTCTTGACGCCGAACTGGGCCGGCAACAGTAGCTGGCGCGCTGCCCGGCAGGGGAGGCGCCAAGAGCAGCATTTGCGATAGAAGCGCAGGTCAGAGGAGGGTTGAATTTTCACATAACTTGAGCTTTTGTTGACGTTTTTCCTCCTCGCTTCCTGAGGTTGGCGGGGCAAAGTGGTCCTCAGTTAGACCACCACCCCGGCGGGGGTCAGGATCGTGGCCACGTTCGCAGGCGGTGCCCAGGCCACTGCATCCGTGAAGGTGAGCCTGGAGATCGGCACGGGATTTAAGAAGATCTATTGCGCCTGAGGTTTCCACCCGCCAGCTCGGCGGAAGAAGGTGCCGCTGCATCCCCCCATGCAGTGGCACCGTCTCCCGCCGAGCTGGCTATTTGGGTTTTTGGGCACGTTGGATCGTGCCGGCGAAGTGGGGGTGCTGGGATGGCTGTTCCGGGAACGGCCCTGGCGACGCGCATATTCCTGTCCGACCCGCCGCTTCCCCTGGGCTCCGGATATGGGGGCCGCGAGAGGCAGGATGCGGGTCGCCAATGCATCTCCGCGTCGAGGGGAGCAGGCGTGCCGGGGACGGATCATCGGGTTGCAGGGCCAGCGAAGGTGCGTGCCGCCGTCGTGCCTTCCCCCGTGTCCGTACGGCCGGTGGCGTGGGGCGATCCGTACACTGGCACCATGTCATGCCGAATCAGTGAACTGGTCCTGAACTGCGACGACCCGGAACTGCTTGCGCGGTTCTGGAGTGACGTCCTTGGTTATGTCGAACTGGACAGGGAGGACGGCATGATTGAGATCGGGCCGGCTGACGCCGGGTTCGGCGGCCTGCAGCCCACGATCATCTTGAGCGCCAGCAGCAACCCGCGGGTGGGGCGGCTTCCGCTGCACATCGACGTCAACCCGGTGGACCGGGACCAGGACGCCGAACTGGAACGGCTGCTGGCCCTCGGTGCCCGGCCGGCCGACGTGGGGCAGACCGGTGACGAGCAGTGGCACGTCCTGCAGGACCCCGAAGGAAACGAATTTTGCCTCCTGCGAAAGCGCCTCGATCCCTGACACAGGATCGCGCAGCGGAAAAGGCGCGAGGGGCAGTGCCGGGCGGCGCCCACTTCAAAACGCCGCCCTGGCACCTGCAACTATTCACCGCGCCGATCAAGGCGGGGGACTCCAATTCCTCAAGGTTGCCGCAAGACTTCCCGGCAGGACGCCTGATCGTGCTAACGCGGGGCGCCATCCTGAATTTTGCCCCGGGAAACCTTTCCTGCCGTCCAAGTCCGGCATAGGGTTTGGAGACAGCCAGGTATCAAGCAGCAGGTGAACGGGCCGGACGATATTCCTGCAACGGTGCAGGGGCTGGAAGAGGCGCACTTTGAGCGAGTTGATGTTGCTGGCCATGAGCGGACTGGCGCAGGAAGTACTGGCGGCGGTCCGGGTCAGTGGGCAATACGACGTCCTGGGGATCCTGGACGATGACCCGGAACTGCTGGGTACATCCATCGACGGCACAGTGGTGATGGGCTCGCTCTCGGACGCACATACCTTCAAAAAGGCCCTTTTTACGGTTTGCCTCCCCTCCGGGCGGGACAGGGAAGCCGTGGTTGACCGGCTGGCAATGCTCGGTGTGCACGAGGACCGGTACGCCACCGTGGTGGATCCGGATGTGCGCGTACCAAGGGATTCCTGGATCGGACCGGGCAGCATTGTGATGCGGAACGCCACGATTGCTCCGCAGGCCCATATCGGCCGGCACGTGCTGCTGCAGCCGCAGGTGAACGTGGGGTGCTGTGTCCGGGTCAGTGATTTCGCCACGCTTTTCCCCGGCGTTTCCGTAGGAGAGGGCGCACGGATCGGCCGGGCGGCGCACCTCGGCATGAACGCAGGGGTAGGGGACGGGTTGGCGGTGGGGGACTACTCCAACGTGGAGATGCGTTCCGCTGTGCTGCACAACGTGCCGGAGCACGAAACGTGGGCCGGTGTGCCCGCCCGGGCGGAGGCCGGTGCCAGCCTTTAAGCCAGGACTCGCGACCCTTACGGGGCAGGCGCGGGAACGCTAGATTGTAGCTACGCATGCGGGCGTTTGCCATCGCAGCCCATCGCCACAGAGGGATTAACGTGGAGCTCTTCAGCGACAAACCTGCACTCGCCGCGGCTGCCCTTACCAGGCTGGTTGCCGCGGACATTGAAGCCAAGGGGCGCCCGGCCGGCAGCCTCCGGGCGTACCTCAGCGACCTCGTTGTCCGGAACGGTCCCAGCATCGTGGAGGAGCTGGCCGTCGAGCTGGCGCGCCAGCACCTCGCCACGCTGGACCGGCTCGCCGAGGCCACGGGGCGGCCTGCCGCCCGGTACCTCGACGACATTGAGCTTGCCGCAGCCATGGGGGAAAGCATGGGACGGGACTCCCGGGATCCCCCCAGGTGAACGCTTACCGCCTGGACGCGCCCTGCCGCCGTGCGGCGTACGCGAACAGGGACGTGGTGGCCACCGTGGCCAGGTATCCCGCGATCACGATCAGCGAGATGCCGGCCCAGAAGTAGTTGGTGGTGCTGGCTTCCTGCCACGGGCTGGGCGCAATCCGGATGAGCGAGTACACCGCAACCCCGGCCGAACCTAGCCCGATCAGCACCGGCAGCGTAAGCCAGATCCGGGCCGAACCGAGGTGGTCGCCGAACCCGTCCCACTCGTTCCAGGACCCGCGCCGGAGGATCAGCCAGCCCGCCGGAATCATGAAGGCGCCCACCAGCAGGAACGCCGCCACCACGTCCGCGGGCCGGTGCCACTGGTTGATCAGGGTGGACACCCCGGATGCGATGGCGAACGAACCGCCAATGAAGCCGGCCATGGGCCGCCAGCGCGGGGACGCCATGAGGAACACCGCGGCGGCAGCGGACGCCGCCAGGGTGGTGTGGCCGGAGGGCAGCGAGTTCAGCTCCAGGGTCAGCACGCCTTTGTCCGGGCGCGGCGGCAGCAGATCCTTGAGCACCTGCGTCGCGACGTTCGCGCCGATGCACGCGGCCACCGCAATCCCGGCTTCCGCCCAGTGCCGCCGGATCACGGTCACAAACAGGACCACGACGGCGGCCATCACCAGGGAAATGGTGGGCAGCCAGTCAAGGAACTGGGTGGCGGCCTTCCCCGCGGGCCCATGGATCTGCACCGCTTCCACCAGCGCGGACTCATCGATGAACTGGCCCGTGGTGGTCTGGACGAAGAAGTAGTAGGTGGCAACCAGCCCGGTAATGCACGCCACCGTGGACAGCACAAACAGGAACGCCGAGCCCGGGGCAGGCCGTGCCGGAGTCCTGGTGGAGAGTTGCCGTGAAGAAGTCATCGCGGTTAAGGGTGACACAAAAAGCTGGAAGGCCGCTCAGGCGGTGGGCTTGACCGGGTCCAGCCGGGGGACGGCGGCGGCGGCCACCAGCAGTGCCAGCGCGCCCATTCCGAACGGCAGGGCGGTGGCCGTGGCAATGGCGCCCACCAGCAGGGGTCCGCCGGCGTCGCCCAGTTCGCGGCCCAGCTCTGCCGAGCCCATGGTCCGGCCCATCCGCTCCGGCGGCGTGGTGTCGGCCAGGTGCGCGAACCCCAGCGGGGTGGCCACGCCGATACCCGAGCCAATCAGTGCAGCCGCAACGAAGATGGTGACCACTCCCGGGGCGGCCGCCACCAAAGCGATGCCGGCGGCGATCAGCAGCAGGCCCGCCGTCGTGCCCTTGTTGTCGCTGACGGCGTGCCGGTCCCGCAGCCTTCCGATCCACGGCTGGGTGAGCACCGAGCCCAGCGCCACGACGCTCACCGCCGCCGTGCCGGCGAATGCGTCCAGCCCGTGGCGCGTGCCCAGCGCCGGGAGGAAGCCGACGGCGGCACCCAGCGCACCCGTCGAAGCGGCAAGCACCAGCGTCGGGACCAGGAAACGGCGCTCGCCCACCTGCCGGGCCAGGTCCATCACGGTGTACCGCTTGCGCGGCAGCGGCGCCAGGTGCGGCACCGACACCAGCGCCCAGACGGCCGTGGCGGCCGCCAGCGCGGACAGCGTGCCGAACAGCAGGGGGAACCCGCCGGCCAGGATCAGGACGGCGCCCAGCGGCGGGCCAATGATGTAGCCAAGGCTCTTCCAGGACCCGTACCGGCCAAAGTAGGTCCCGGCCTTTCCGCCGCGGGCCATCCTTGCCACCATGGCGGACGATGACGGCGAGAAGGCCGACGCTGCGGCCCCCTGTCCCAGCCGGGCCAGGGCCAGGATGAACGGGTCGGCGGCGCCGAGGCCAATCAGCGACAGTGCTGCGAAGGCGAGCAGGCCGCCGACGATGACGGGTTTGGCGCCGATGCGGTCGCTGAGGGCGCCGAAGACCGGCTTGAGGAATACCTCCGCCACGTCGTAGAGGGCCAGCAGGATGCCGAGGTTCAGCAGGGTCAGGCCGATGTTCCCGCTCTGCGCGCCCAGCCCCGCCGCGATGCTGTGGGCGCCGAAAGCCGTGACGAAGCCCGCAGCATACAGCGGTGCCGTTGACGAGCGGGTGGCCTGCGCGCCTGGCACGGATCTGTCGGGGGTCATAGCTGGGACTTTAGTACCTTCACAAACTTGTGAAAACTTCTAAGACTTGGACCATGAACACCGTTGTCCAAACAGTGGGGTTGCACAAACACTTCGGGCACGTCAGGGCCCTCGACGGGTTGGACCTGGAAGTCCAGCGCGGGGAGATCCACGGATTCCTTGGCCCGAATGGCGCGGGAAAGTCCACCACCCTGCGCGTCCTGTTGGGCCTGGCCCGGGCAACCTCCGGCTCTGCAACCGTCCTGGGATACGAGCCCTGGACCCAGGCCGTGGAACTGCACCGCCGCCTGGCCTACGTGCCCGGCGACGTCCGGCTCTGGCCCAACCTCTCCGGCGGTGAAACCATCGACCTGCTCTCGCGGCTGCGCGGCGGCACGGCTGATGGGGCCGCGTACCGCCGACGGAAGGACCACCTGTGCCAGGTGTTCGACTTCGATCCGGCGAAGAAAGGCCGCGCCTACTCCAAGGGCAACCGGCAGAAGGTTGCGCTGATCGCCGCCCTCGCCACCGAAGCCGAGCTCTACCTGCTGGACGAGCCCACCAGCGGCCTTGACCCGCTCATGGAGGAAGTCTTCCGCCGGGAGCTGCTCGCCGCCGTCGACCGCGGAGCAACCGTGCTGCTGTCCAGCCACATCCTTTCCGAGGTGGAGGTGCTGTGCCACCGCGTGAGCATCATCCGGGGAGGCAGGATTGTCGACGGCGGCACGCTGGACTCGCTGCGGCACCTCACCAGGTCGGAAGTCTCCTTCGCCGCGGACGGGCTGGACCCGGAGGCCCTGGCCCGGCTGGGTGCGGTGCATGGCCTGACGCTCGACGCCGGGCGGGTCCGGTTCAGCGCGGACTCGGACCGGATCGCAGAGGTGCTTCCCGCCCTGGGCGCCCTGGGCGTGCAAGGCTTGACCATCGTCCCGCCGTCCCTTGAGGAGCTCTTCCTGCGGCACTACGGGGATACCTCCCTGGGCGCTGACGCCCCGGCCGAAACGCCTTCCGAGTCCACCCCCGGCTCCCGGCACCACCTGCTCGGCGCGAGGGGGCGGAGCTGACATGGGCGTTCTCCTGGTCCTGTGGGGCCAGCGGGTACGCCGGGACCGCTGGCAGCTGCTGAGCTGGGTGGTGGCCATCGGTGCGTTTGCCATGTTCGCGGCCGCCGCCGTCACCCAGACCTACGGCAACGTGGCGAGCCGGACCGAGATCCTTCAGGTGGCCATCGCCACCCCCGCCATCCTGATGCTGCGCGGCCTGCCCCGGGGCGCAGACCAGGGGGCCTTCACGTTCTTCCTGATCTACGCGTTCCTCGCCCTGCTGGCAGGCCTGATGAGCACATTCCTGGCGGTACGCCACTCCCGGGCCGACGAGGAAAGCGGCGGCGCCGAACTGGTGGCCGCCACACCTGCCGGACGCCTGCTGCCCAACACCGCCACCCTGCTGCACGGCATCACGGCCAACATCCTGGTGGCGCTCGCAGTCTTTGCCGGATTCATGTCCCAGGGCCTGGAGCCCCAGGGTTCCCTGCTCGCCGGCTGCGCGACGGGCGCCGTCGGCCTCGCTTTCCTGGGCGTGGGGCTGCTGGTGTGCCAGTTCATGGGGACCTCACGCGGAGCGAACGGCGTCTCCGCCGCGCTGGTGGTCCTGGCCTACGTCCTGCGCGGGATCGGGGACGCCACGGGGACGCCCGGCGCCAGCGGGACCACGATGACCGAAGGGGCAGTCAGCTGGTTCTCACCCATCGGCTGGGGCCAGCAGACCTTTGCGTACTCGGGCAACCGTGGCTGGCCGTTGCTGCTGCCGGTGGGGTTGGGTGCAGGCTGCCTCGCGGCGGCGTGGTTCCTCCTGGGCACGCCCGACAGCGGCGCCAGCGTCTGGGGAGCGCTGCCGGGACGGGCAGCTGCCCGGCGGGGCCTGAGCAGTCCCGTGGCCCTTGCCCTGCGGCTGCAGGCGGGCTCCATTACCGGCTGGGGCTTCAGCGGCTTGGCCCTGGGCCTGCTGGCGGGCTCGCTCGGAAAGGCGATTGCCGCCGTCGACACCCCGGACACCAACATCACGGCGATGCTGCGCGCGATGCTCCAGTCGCAGGGAACCTCGCTGACCCAGCTCATGGTCTCGGTGCTGTTCTCCATGGCCGGGGTCCTGGCTGCCGCGTGCGCCCTGCAGGCGGTGATCAGGCTGCGGCAGGAGGAAGCGGCAGGGACCGCTGAACTCATGCTGTCCGCCCCGGTGGGACGGGTCCGGTGGCTGGCCGGCTACCTGCTGCTCGGCGGGGCCGCCGTGGTGCTGGTGGTGGGCCTGGCCGGAGTGGGCGCGTGGGCCACCCTCACCGGCACCGGCGATGAATCCATGCCTGCCGACGCCCTCTGGCAGACCGCCGCCGCCCAACTGCCGGCGGCACTGATCTACCTGTCGGTGCCGGCGCTGGTGTTTGTCCTGTGGCCCGCCGCCACCATCGCCGCCAGCTGGGCCTTGCTGGCCCTTGGGGTGATGCTGGGCATTTTCGGGGCCATGCTGGGCATTGACCAAAGCCTGCGCGACCTCTCGCCGTTCGCCCACACACCAGTGCCCCGCGGCGACGCGACTGACTGGAGCGGAGCATGGTGGATGCTGCTGATTTCCGCCATTGCCGCCGCGCTGGCCGTTGCGGTGATGCGGCGGCGGGAGGTGGGTTCGGCATGAGTGCCGGCGCAGAGGTGGCGGCTGCCAGGGACACGCTGGCCGCCGCGGCTTCCACCGCCGCCGCGGCCGAACGGACTGCAGCGGCGTTCGCCGCAGCAGGGTTCCCCAAGATGCCCGCCCGGACGCTGCTGGCGCTGGTGTCCTCCGAGCAGGGGAGCCTCACGGCCGCCGAACTCGCGGACCGGCTGGGTGCCAGCGCCGCCGCGGTGTCCGGCGCCGTCCGGTACCTTCAGACCGTGGGCTTTGTCCACCGGATCTCGCAGCCCGGCAGCCGCCGCGACCTCTATGCCCTGCATGAGGACGAATGGTACGTGGTGTCCATGCGGAACAGTCCCGTCTACGAGAAGCTGGCGGCACTGACCGATTCGACGGCGGAAACACTTCCGGAGGGCTCCCCGGCACGCGCCAGGGTGGCGGAGATGGCCAGGTTCTACCGCTTCCTTAAAGCACGGATGCCGGCACTGCTGGACGAATGGGAACGGGAGCGGGAGGGGGAGCCGTGACCATCATCGACAACGCCGTCTACGTGAACGGGCTGCGCACCGAGGATCCGGAAGACCTTGACGAGACGTACTTCCTGCTCCGCCAGCGCGAGGGGATGGCGTGGATCGGCCTCTACCGGCCGGACGCGGAAGAACTGCAGTCCGTGGGCGAGGAATTCGACCTCAACGCCCTGGCCATCGAGGATGCGCTCGCCGGCCACCAGCGGGCCAAGCTGGAGCATTACGGGGAGTGCCTGTTCCTGGTCCTCCGGCCGGCGCGGTACCGGGACGACGTCGAGAAGGTGGACTTCGGCGAGATCCACGTTTTTGTCGGCGATGAGTACGTGGTCACCGTCCGGCACGCCGAGTCGCCGGACCTGGCCAAGGTCCGCCGCCGCATGGAGGCCATGCCGGAGTTCCTGGCCCTGGGACCCGATGCCGTGCTGTACGGCATCCTGGACCAGGTGGTGGACGAATACGAGCCCGTGGTGGCCGGCCTGGAAAACGATATCGACGAAATCGAGGACGACCTTTTCGGCGCAGACCCCGACGTGTCCCGGAGGATCTACGAGTTGTCCCGCCAGGTCATCACCTTCCAGCGGGCCACGAGCCCGCTGGCGGGAATCCTGCAGGCCCTCATCGCCGGAACTCCGGACCGCGAGCGGGCCACAGAACTCAGGGACCACTACCGGGATGTCCTGGACCACGTCATCCGGCTCAACGAACGGGTGGCCTCGTTCCGCGCTTTGCTCCAGAACGCGCTCGCCGTCAACGCCGCCCTGGTGGCACAGCGGCAAAATGACGAGATGCAGCGCATGACCGAGTCCAGCTTTGAACAGAACGAGCAGGTCAAGCGCATTTCCTCGTGGGCTGCCATCCTGTTCGCCCCCACCCTGGTGGCATCCATCTACGGCATGAATTTTGCCAACATGCCCGAACTGGCCTGGACCAACGGCTACCCCTATGCGCTGGGCCTGATGGTGGCCATGGGCCTGGCCCTCTACCTGGCGTTCAAGCACAACAAATGGATCTGAGCCGCCTTTCCTGAAGCTGCCTTCCCAGATTCATGCCCTACCATGGGCTACAAATCCTAAGCTTGCTTAGTAGTGGGGGGCTTGGCAGCCGATCGCGAGCGGAGAAGACCGGATGAGCAAGGCCGAAACCACCGGGCCACCCAACATTGGGGGCACGGCCCCTGGCGAAGCGCGCAAGTCCCTCCTTCGCCGCTTCAGTTCCCTCCTGGGCCCCGGCCTGGTGACCGGTGCCGCCGACGATGACCCATCAGGCATTGCCACCTATGCAAAGGCCGGCGCCACCTACTCCAACGGCATGCTGTGGACCGCGCCGGTGGTCCTGCCCATGATGATGGCGGTCCAGGAGATCTGCGACCGGACCGCGCTGGCTACCGGCGAAAGCCTGGGCAGGCTGGCCCGGCGCAAGTTCACCCGCCGCCCGCGGGTGGTGATCGCCGTGCTCATCATCGCCCTGCTGGTGGGCAACATCCTCAATGCCGCAGCGGACCTCATGGCAATCGGGCAGGGCATGCAAATGCTTGGCGCCGGCCCGGACCACCTGTGGAGCGCCATAGCGGGGATCGGGATTGCCGTGGCGCTCATCAGCGGTTCGTTTGCCGTCATTGCGAAGGTCTTCAAATGGCTGTGCCTCACCCTGCTGGCATACGTCGCGGTCCTGTTCGTCGCCAACGTGGATTGGCCCGACGTCCTTGAAGGCATGCTGGGCATGAAGTTCAGTTTCGCCCCTGAATACCTTGGCCTGGTGGTCGCCGTGCTGGGCACCACCATCTCGCCGTACCTGTTCTTCTGGCAGAGTGCCCACCGGGTCCAGGAACTGCGGGCCGAGGAGCACGGCGGTGACGAGGCCGTGGGGCTGAAGGACCGGCCTGACGCTGCCGCCGCCGCCCACACCCTCCGGAAGGCCCGCGCCGACGTCTTCATCGGCATGGTCTTCTCGGTCCTGGTGATGTTCTCCATCATGGCGGCCACGGCAGCAACCCTGGGCCGGGAAGGCACCGAGGTGAATACGGCTGCCGACGTAGCCAAGGCGCTGGACCCAGTCGTGGGGCCGGCCGCCACCATCCTGTTCGCCGCCGGTTTCATCGGCACCGGCATCCTGGGCGTTCCGGTACTCGCAGCCTCCGGGGCAGCGGGGCTGGCCGGCCTGCTGGGCAGGGATTGGGGCCTGGACCTCAGCCCACGGCGCGCCCCCATGTTCTACACGCTGCTGGGGGTGGGCATTGTGGCCGGTGTCCTCATCAGCTTCTTCTCCTCCGACCCCATTGGACTTCTGGTCTTCAGCGCCACCGTCAACGGCATTGCCGCCGCCCCGTTCCTGGTGGTCACCATGCTGATCTCGCGGGACAAAGCCATCATGGGCGAGTACCGCAACGGCAGGCTCGCCGCCACGCTGGGCTGGTTCACCGCGGCAGTCATGGTGGTGGCAGGCACCGTGGGCGTCTGGACGACCCTCACCGGAGCTTAGCCCGGCCGCCGCACGGTACTGCCGCCGTCGTACGCGCCCTTTTGAACCCCGTACCACGACCCTACTGACCGATCCAACGAAAGGAACAACAGCATGGACCACAACGAAGCGCCGTTGCTGGACGCACTGGACAGCTATCACAAGTTGGACCGCTACGGCTTCACCCCGCCCGGCCACCGGCAGGGCCGCGGCGCGGATCCCCGCGTCCGGGACATCCTCGGGCCCGACACCTTCCGTGCGGACGTCCTCGCCTCGGCAGGCCTGGACGACCGCTCTTCTTCCGGCGGATACCTGAAGAAGGCAGAGCAGCTGATGGCTGATGCCGTGGGTGCGGACCAGGCCTTCTTCTCCACCTGCGGCAGCTCGTTGTCCGTGAAGGCAGCCGTCATTGCCGTGGCCGCCGGCAAAGGCGATTTGCTCGTCAGCCGCGATGCCCACAAATCCATCACGGCCGGACTGGTGTTCTCCGGCATCCAGCCCCGCTGGATCCGCCCCCGCTGGGACCCCAACCTGCATATCGCCCACCCACCGTCGCCCGCGGATGTGGAGGAGATGTGGGAACGCTACCCGGACGCGGCCGGCGCCCTGATCGTCAGCCCCACACCCTACGGCACGTGCGCGGACATCGCCGCCATCGCGAAGATCTGCCACGACCGCGGGAAGCCCCTGATCGTTGATGAGGCCTGGGGCGCGCACCTGCCGTTCCACGAGGACCTGCCCACCTGGGCGATGAGCGCCGGCGCCGACGTCTGCGTGGTATCGGTGCACAAGATGGGCGCCGGTTTTGAGCAGGGTTCCGTCTACCACGTCCAGGGGGACCTCGTGGACACCGCGCACCTGTCCCAGTGCGCGGACCTCTTGATGACCACCAGCCCCAACGCCATCCTGTACTCGGCCATCGACGGGTGGCGCCGGCAAATGGTCCAGCACGGGACCGAACTCCTTGGCAATGCCCTGGGCCTGGCCAGGAGGCTGCGCAGCGACATCGACGCGCTCCCCGGGATCCATGTGCTCGAGGACGAGCTCCTCGCCGAGGAATCCTCGCACGACCTGGACCGGCTGCAGATCCTCATGGACCTTTCGGGGCTGGGGATCAGCGGCTACCAGGCGGCGGACTGGCTGCGGGAAAACTGCCGGATCGACATGGGGCTCAGCGACCACCGCCGCATCATGGCCACCATGTCCATGGCCGACGACGACGCCTCGGCAGAGCGGCTGCTGGCGGCGCTCCGGGCCCTTATCGACGCCGCCCCGTCACTTCCGGCCCCGCCGGAGGTTTCCCTGCCCTCGCCCTCGGACCTGGAACTGGAGACGGTTGCCCTTCCCCGGGACGCCTTCTTCGGTCCCCGAGAGGATGTGCCCGCCCGGGACGCCGTGGGACGGGTCGCTGCAGAGCAGATCACGCCCTACCCGCCCGGCATCCCGGTGGTTGTTCCCGGCGAAAGGATCAACGAAGCCGTCATTGAGTACCTGGAATCGGGGCTGAAGGCCGGGATGGTCCTGCCCGATCCGGCCGATCCGTCCCTGGGCACCATCCGGGTGGTGCGGGAGTAACCAAGCGGCACCCGGCCTGCGGCGTACAGTAAACGGCATGCCCAACCCCGGTCTCTTGTCCGCTCCTGCCTACCCGCCCCAACCAGTTCCCCCGCTGGCGGAACTGCTGGCAGGGGCCCGCGTGGTCAGCCTGCCCATGCGCGTGAAGTTCCGCGGGATCATGCAGCGGGAATCCCTCCTGCTCCAGGGTCCCGCGGGCTGGGGCGAGTTCTGCCCGTTCCCTGAGTACGGCGACGCCGAGGCCTCCCGGTGGCTGGCCGCCGCCATCGAGGCAGGGTGGCACGGTTTCCCGGCCCCCCTGCGGACGTC
Organism: Pseudarthrobacter sp. LT1; assembly: GCF_035621795.1. Taxonomy (NCBI): domain Bacteria; kingdom Bacillati; phylum Actinomycetota; class Actinomycetes; order Micrococcales; family Micrococcaceae; genus Pseudarthrobacter; species Pseudarthrobacter sp. LT1. The sequence continues at coordinate 3,524,480 of NZ_CP141830.1, read as the reverse complement.
GGTTCCGGTCAACGCCACGGTCCCGGCCGTACCCGCCCACCGGGTGCCGGACGTGCTGGCACGGTTCGGCCGGGTGGACGCCGTCAAGGTCAAGGTGGCGGAGCAGGGGCAGTCACTGGACGACGACGTTGCGCGGCTTCACGCTGTCCGCGCGGCTTTGCCGGATGCTGCGGTCCGTGTGGATGCCAACGGCGGCTGGGACGTGCCGGGCGCCGTGGAGGCACTGACGCGGCTCGCCCCGGTGGGGCTCGAGTACGCAGAGCAGCCGGTGCCGTCCATCGAGGGCCTGGCCGAGGTCCGGACCCGGCTCCGTGACGCCGGAACTCCGGTGTTGATCGCCGCGGACGAGAGTGTCCGCAAGGAGACCGACCCCCTCCGCGTGGCCCGGGCCGGCGCGGCGGACCTGATCGTGGTCAAGGCGGCACCGCTTGGGGGAGTGCGGCGCGCCCTGGACATCGTGGCACAGGCCGGACTTCCCGCCGTCGTCAGTTCCGCACTGGACACGTCCGTGGGCATCCGGGCCGGGCTGGCGCTGGCCGCCGCCCTGCCGGACCTGCCGTACGCCTGCGGCCTGGGCACGGTGTCGCTGTTCGAATCGGACATCACGCTGGACCCCTTGGTGGCCGACGACGGCGCCATCCGCCTCCGCGACGTGGCCGCTGACGCCGGGCTGCTGGAGCGCTTTGCGGCTTCCGCTGAGCGGCGGGACTGGTGGCTGGACCGGCTCCGCCGCGTCCACGCCCTCCTCACCCCATCGATTGCTCCGTAACTGCCGTTTTCAGACCCCAAAACGGCAGTTACTCAGCAGCCGATGAGGCGGTGGCGGGACTTGGCCTTTTCGGTCTGCTGATCGTGCTGGTGCCGTACCGGCGGCGCCAACGCTGGGCCTGGTACGCACTCTGGTTCTATCCGTTGTTTTGGGCGGCGCATCTGATAGGGAATCTCCCTCCGGGTAACGACCACGTCCACCAGGTGGTCTTCATCGCCCTTTCGCTCGCCGGGCTCCTGCTGCCGGTCCGCGCCTTCTTCCCGCCACGGAGCAGCCGATGAGGGATTGGGCAACGTTCCTGCAGGTCACGGGCGGTTAACCCTAACTTCATCAACTGGATGGGTTCCGGTAGGAAGCGGCTGGAAGGGTGGTCGGGCACCCCAGAGAGATTCCTTGGAAGGTTCCCCATGTCTGAAACCGCCCGCAAGTTCACCCTGCTGCCCATGCTCGGCCATACCAAGGGCAAGCGCAGCCCCGTCACGTGTGCGCTCAAGTGCGACAACGCCTGCGCCGGTGACGTCTGCAACACCAGCTCCAACAGCTACTTCCGCGACATCGCCTCCGCCACCATGTCCCGCCGCGCCGCCCTGGGCCTTGGCGCCGCCGGTGCGCTCGCCGTCGCCCTCGGTTCAGCCGTGAGCTCCGCCGAACCTGCCTCCGCCGCGGGCCTGTCCAAGGCCGCCAAGGAAGGCTTCGGCAACTCCAAGCTGCAGTTCACCGCCATCAAGCCGGTCGACAAGGCCGTCGACGCCTTTACCGTGCCGCAGGGCTTCACCTGGCAGCCGATCATCCGCTGGGGCGACCCGCTGTTCAGCGATTCCCCCGAGTTCGACCTGAACAACCAGACCGCCGCAGCCCAGGCCCGCCAGTTCGGCTACAACAACGACTACACGGACATCGTGGAAATCCCGGGCAGCAAGGGCCGCCGCGCTGTGCTGTTCACCAACCACGAGTACACCAACGAAAACATCATGGTGCCGGCTGGCTACAACCCCGTGGAAACCCGTGCCATCGGCCGCGCCGCGCACGGCCTGGCCGTGGTGGAGTTGGAGCGCAAGAACACCACCAAGCCGTGGAGCTACGTGAAGGGCGCGCCGCTGAACCGCCGCTACCTCTCGGACACCACCTACGAACTGACCGGCCCGGTTGCCGGCTCGGCGCTGGTGAAGACCGTGGCCGACCCGTCCGGCCGCGCCATCAAGGGCACGTTCGGCAACTGCTCCGGCGGCACCACCCCCTGGGGGACCATCCTCTCCGGCGAGGAAAACTTCAACGGCTATTTCGTCGCAGGCGGCACGTCAGCCGGCGACAAGCGCTACGGGCTCACCGCCAAGCCCACCGCACGCAAGTGGGAACTCGATGACCCCCGCTTCGACACCCGCAATGCCGGGTACGAGAACGAGGCCAACCGCTTCGGCTGGATCGTCGAAGTTGACCCGTTCGACCCCACCTCCACCCCCAAGAAGCGCTCCGCCATGGGCCGCTTCAAGCATGAGGGCGCCAACGTGATCGTGGCCGAGTCCGGCCACGTGGTGGCCTACATGGGCGACGACGAGAAGTTCGACTACCTTTACAAGTTCGTCTCGGCGGATAAGTACCGGGAGGGCGACCGCAGGCACAACATGAACCTGCTCTCCGAGGGCGACCTCTACGTTGCCAAGTTCACCGGCAACTCGCCCGCCGCGGAGATCACCGGGACCGGGGCGCTTCCCTCCGACGGCGCGTTCGACGGCACCGGCGAATGGCTGCCCCTGGTGGTCGGCGGCAAGTCGGCAGTCCCCGGCATGTCCGTCGAAGAGGTCCTGGTGTACACTCGCCTGGCCGCGGACAAGGTGGGCCCCACCAAGATGGACCGCTGCGAGGACGTCCAGCCCAGCCTGCACACCGGCAAGGTCTACGTGGTCTGCACCAACAACTCCGACCGCGGCACCGGCACCAAGGAAGGCGCCACGGAGGTCAACCCGCGCACGCAGAACCGCGACGGCCACATCGTGGAAATCACCGAAACCGGCGACCAGACCTCCACGACGTTCAACTGGACCCTCCTGATGGTCTGCGGCGATCCGGCGCAGGGCGACGTCACCTACTTCTCCGGCTACCCGGCGGACAAGGTCTCGCCCATCTCCTGCCCGGACAACGTGGCCTTCGACTCCGTGGGCAACCTCTGGATCTCCACCGACGGCGCCCCCTCCGGCATCGGCTACAACGACGGCCTCTTCAAGGTCACCCTGGACGGCGCCGAGCGCGGCAAGGTGGAGCAGTTCCTTTCCGTTCCCCGCGACGCCGAAACCTGCGGCCCGGTCATCCACGATGACGAGCGCACCGTGTTCGTCTCCGTGCAGCACCCGGGCGAGGAAGGCACCTTCGAGGCGCCGCACTCGTTCTTCCCGGACTACGTCCCGGCAGGCACGACGCCGGCACCCGGCCAGGTGCGCGCGCCCCGTCCCTCAGTGGTCCAGGTGTTCCGCGGCTAACCCCTTCCAAAGGGACGCGCCATCACCTTTGGCGGCTTTTCCGGGGACGCGCCATCACCTATGGCGGCTTTTCCGTCAACGCCCGCTCACCTTCTGCCCCTTCCGGCGGAATGGTGGGCGGGCGTTTCGGGCTTAAACGCTGCCCTACCCCGCTGCCGCGGAGGCACGCCATGTGATGCTTGACACGTGTTAGGTCGGTCATCTACAGTTCCTAACACGTGTTAGGAAGGAAAAGGACATGACCGGAGCCATAGACGGGCACCTGCGGGACATCACCCGCCGTACCGCCCTGGGTGCCCTCGGCGCGGGAATCATCGGAGCAACCGTGGCGTCGTGGCCGCGGCTCTCCGGAACGGACATTCCGGGCCGCGGAGACAACAGCCTCAGCATCGCCATCATGGGCACCGCCGCGGACGCCGCCGCCCGCCAGCGGGCCATCGACGCATTCACCCGCCTCCACCCGGAAATCCGGGTCAAGGTCCAAGCCATCCAGGCCGTGGACTGGAAAGACTTCTTCACCAAAATCCTCACCATGGTGGCCGCGGGAACCCCACCGGACGTGGTGTACGTGGCCACCGAGGGCGCCCAACTGTTCGCCGAAAAGCTGGCCCACCCGCTGGACGAGTACATCCGCCGCGATGCCGCGGACATGCGCGAATTCTTCGACGACGTGCACCCCAGCCTGGTGGAAGCCTTCATGTACAAGGGCAGCCTGTACCAGCTCCCCATGGACTGGAACGCGGCCAACATGTACTACAACACGGCCGCGTTTGCGCAGGCAGGCCTGGACAGGCCGGCGGACGACTGGACCCACATCGATTTCCGCAACAGCCTCGCCGCGATGCGCAAGGCCCGGACCTCCGACTTCACGCCCTACTACTGGACCAACAGGCTCTTCGGCGGCGTGGTGCCGTGGCTCTACGCCAACGACACCAGCTTCCTCAAAGAGACCAGGTCCGCAGGCGGCGACTGGCTCTGGGACGGCTTCTACGCCAACGACCCCTCCCGCAGCCTCCGCTCCGGCGGCTACCAGTGGCTGGAACCGAACGCGAACGACGACCGGGTGTTCGAGTCCTTCGACTACCTCCGCGGCCTGGTCAAGGACGGGCTGGGCGTCCGGCCGGAAGAAGGCGGGGGCAGTTCCCTGGTGGGCCTGTTCGCCTCCAACCGGATCGGAACCACGCCCGCCGGCGGCTACTGGGTGCAGGGCCTGCATGAGGCCGGCATGGGCGCCAACGACTTCGACGTCCAGTTCTTCCCGCGCTGGAAGACCCAGCGCCACCAGTTCGGCACCGCCGGCTACGCGATCATGAAGACCGCCAAGGACAAGGATGCCGCCTGGGAATGGATCAAGTTCAGCTCCAGCCGCGAGGCGATGGAGCTGATCTTCCCTAGCCCGATCACCACGCCGGCGCGCCGCTCCATGGTCAACGAACAGCTGTATGCCGGCAAGGGTCCCGCCCACTGGAAGGTCTTCTACGACACCCTGGACCGGTTCCTCACCACGGGCCCCATCCCGGCACCACCCCAGCAGGCCGCCGTCGAAACGGCCCTGATGAAGAACGTATCCCTTGCCGTCAGCGGGGACGAGCAGCAGCTCAAGCAGGCCCTCGCATCCATGCAGCGCGACCTTGAACTTGCCCTGAGGAGGCAGTCATGAGCACCACCACCCCGCCCCGCGAACGGCCCAGGCGGGCAGCCGGCCGGGCAAGTACGACGACGGCCCGCACCCTCGCCGGCAGCGGCACCAGCGGTGCCTCGGGCGCCGGAGGCCGCACCACCGGCGCCAGGCACAACCAGCGCTGGCTGGCCTGGATCTTCCTGGCGCCCACCATCCTGGGCATGGGCCTGTTCACCCTGGTTCCCATCGTGGCCTCGGTTGTCCTGGCCTTCTTCCGCTGGGACATCATCTCGGCACCAACCTTCGTGGGCTTCGACAACTTCTCGGAAGTGGTCCAGGACCCCACCGTACGGGTGTCCTTCCTGAACACCATCGTGTTCGTGGTCGTGGCGGTGGCACTCCAGCTGGGACTCGCCCTGGCACTGGCGGTCATGGTGCAGGAAAAGATGCCGGCGTGGCTGCGGGTGTTCTTCCGGTCCGCGTTCTTCTTCCCGCTGATCCTGTCCGCCGCCTCGGTGTCCATCTTCATGCGGTACCTCTTTAACGAACAGTTCGGCGTGGTCAACTGGTTCCTGTCCCTGGTGGGCATCCCCGCCGTGCCGTGGCTGACCACACCGGGCGGATCGGCCGCCGTCGTGATCCTGGTGTACGTCTGGCAGAACTTCGGCTTCTCCTTCCTCCTGTTCATCGGGGGCCTGGCCTCCATTCCTGTCGAGACATACGAGGCAGCCGCGATTGACGGCGCCACCGGCTGGCGCAAACACCTCCACGTGACGTTGCCGCTGCTGAGCCCCACCACGCTCGTCGCCTCGGTCATGGCCATCATCAGCGCCCTGCAGGTCTTCGACCAGCCCTACGTCCTGACCCGCGGCGGCCCCGGCGACTCCACCCGCACCGCCGTCATGGTCATCTTCGAATCGGCGTTCCAGCGGCTCGAATTCGGCCAGGCGTCCGCCATCGGCGTGCTGCTCACGCTGATCATCATGGCCATCACGGCCGCACAGTTCCGGCTCAGCACACGATTCGTCTTCTACCAGTAAGGCCAGCCATGACAACCACAACTGACCACGGCCTGGCCGGACATTCCCCCCGGCTCTCCCAAGGCCTCCCCATCACCACGCCCAACCGGAAGAAGTTCAACTGGAACTTCGCCGTCCGGACCCTCCTGCTGCTGCTCGCAGCCGCCCTCACGCTCGGACCTGTGCTCTGGACCCTGTCCACGTCGCTGCGGTCGCCGTCGGAATCGTTCAAGCTGCCGCCGTCGTTCATTCCCTGGAACCCGGACTTCACCTCCTACGGCGAAGTATTCAAGCAGCTGAATATTTTCCTGCTGGTCCTCAACAGCGCCCTGGTCACCGGCGTGATCGCGGTGGGCCAGATGGTCTCCGCCGCCCTGGCCGGCTACGCGTTCGCGCACCTGAAATTCCGTGGTCGCGGGGCGCTGTTCTCGATCGTGCTGGCCACCATGATGGTGCCCGTGCAGGTGACGATCGTCCCCGTCTTCATGCTGATCCGCGGCATGGGCCTGTCCGACACCCTGCTCGCGCTGATCCTGCCGGCCATCCCGACGGCGTTCGGCACGTTTCTGATGCGCCAGTACTTCATGGGGCTGCCGGCCGAACTCGCGGAAGCCGCCTCGATCGACGGCGCCAGCCCGTGGCGGACATTCCGTTCCGTGTACGCGCCCCTGGCGATGCCCGGCATGGCGATTGTGGGAATCCTCGCGTTCAACTTCCACTGGAACGAGTTCTTCCGCCCGCTGATCCTCACCATTTCCGAACAGAACTTCACCCTCCCGCTGGGCCTCGTCTCACTGCAGGGCAACCTGGGCACCGGCAGCATTTCGGTGGTCCTGGCGGGCGTAGTCCTGTCCATGATCCCCGCGCTGGTGGTCTTCATTTTCGGCCAACGCGCCCTGCAGGACGGCCTCACAGCCGGAACCGGCAAGTAAACCTCTCTCCCTCAAGCCCGAAAGGCCGTTCCATGACTTCCCCGGACCTCGCCGCCGTCCATCCCGGCACCGTCACCTTCGACGACGTTGCCGCCGCCCACCCCGACCCTGCCTTTCCCCGCTTCCACCCGCGCCCGGCGCAGGGCTGGATCAATGACCCCAACGGCATCAGCTTCATCAACGGCCGGTACCACGTGTTCTTCCAGTACAACCCGGACTCGGCCCGGCACCACAGGATCGCCTGGGGACACGTGAGCTCGGTGGACCTGGTCCGCTGGGAGGAGCACCCCGTGGCGCTTCGCCCGCAGGATGGCGGCCCCGACGAGTACGGCTGCTGGACAGGGGTGGTGACGGACGACGACGGTGTTCCCACCGCTGCCTACTCCGGCGTCCGCGGCGACGGGGGCCACTCACAGGTGGTCATCGCCCGCGGCTCGGAGGACCTTGTCCACTGGGAGCAGGCAGGCCACGTTTCCGCCACCATGCCCGCCGACGGACGGGTGACCGCAGTCCGGGACCCGTTCATTTTCCGCTTCAACGGCAAGCGGTACGCCATGCAGGGCGCCGGACTGGCCAACGGGCACGCCGCCCTGCTGCTTTACATCGTGGACGATCTGACCGACTGGAAGTACCAGGGCATCTGGCTGACCTCGGAGAACCCGGTTGCCGCCACCTTCACGCCAGCGGAGATCTGGGAATGCCCGCAGCTCGTGCAGGTGCCCGACAACAATGCCCCTGCCGGGGGCACCTGGCTGATGATGTTCTCGCTCTGGCTCGCCGGCGACTCACACGAACACGCCAACGGCGTGGGCCACCTGATCGGATCGCTGGCCGAAGACCCCGCCACAGGGCTGCCCGTCTTCACGCCGCGGACCGGCGGAAAGTCCGATCTCGGCCGCGACTTCTACGCCCCGCAGGTGGTATCCCTGGCGGACCGGGCCCTGCTGTGGGGCTGGGCCAACGAAGGCCCGGGGCGGGACGGGCGCCGCGGCCGCAGCCAGGCAGAGATCGACGCCGCCGGGTGGGCCGGAGTCCTGACCTTCCCGCGCGAGCTGTCGATAGCCGGCGGTTCCCTTGCGGTCAGCCCTGCCCCGGAAGTCGATGCCTACCGTGGAGAGCTGCTCGCCGGCCAGGCATCCGGGACGGTGCCGTTGCCTGCCTTCGCCGAGGCCGTGGTCACCGCAGGAATGGGCGGTGCTGTGGAGCTGCTCCTGGTGGGGAACGGAAGCCGGCAGGTGGTCTTCAGCGGCAGCGTCGACGAAGGGGAGGAGCTGCGGGTGTTCGTGGATGCCTCCCTGGTGGAGGTGTACCGTTCCGGGTCGGTGGCAACCACGCTGCGTGCTTACCCGGCTGCGGGGGAGGAGTGGCACCTGAGTCTTCCCGCAGGGGCAACGGCGGACGTCTGGAGCCTGGCCAGGCCCGCGTAACCCGCTCCAAACCGTCCGGTAGGTCCCGGCCGGCGGCGTGGTCAGCGTCCGGCCGGGACCGGGCCGGTGGATTCCCTGACCACCAGCCGGCAGGGAACCATCGTCTCCCTCGCGGTGCCGGAGACGGCGGCGGCAGCCGGGCCGCCGTCGTCGGACGTTCCCTCCGGTGCAGACCCCACCTCGGCGAGCAGTGACGCCATGGCCGCCGCCCCCATCTCCCGGAGCGGCAGGGCCATGGTGCTCAGCGCGGGGACCATGGCCTTCGCGATGCGGAATTCGTCGTCGTACCCCATGACGGACACATCCTGCGGGACGCTCAGGCCCAGGCGGTAGCAGGCCAGCACTACACCGATGGACAGACGGTCGTTGGCGCACAGGATGGCAGTGGGCCGGGCGGCCGGTTCCACGCCTTCGAGGAGTTTCATGGCACCGTGGAAACCGGCGTCGATGTCCCAGCCCACCTGGATGACGCGGTCCTCGTTGACGGGCATCCCCGCGCCGCTGAAGGCCGCACGGTAGCCCTCGATCCGGCGGGGCGCCGCGGGGGTCAGGGAGTCGCCGGCGAGGAATGCGATGTCCCGGTGGCCCAGGGACATCACGTGCTCTGCGGCTTCCCGGCCACCGCGCACTTCGTCAGGAATCACGGCCGGAAGCCCTGCCTCCGGACGGTCATCGAAGCAGTTGGCCAGGATCGACGGTACACGCGCCATGTTTGCGGGCACGTGCAGCGGCCGCAGGCCCACGGTCACGTACATCAGGCCGTCCACCTGGCGGTCCAGCAGGGTTTCCACGGCGCTCTCATCGCGGGACTCGTCCAGCTCGGTGTCCATCACCACGGTCACGAAGCCGTGTTCCCGGGCCACCGCATCAGCGCCGGCAATGATGTTGCCGTCGAACGGGCTCGTGACCACCTGGTCGGACACGATGCCGATGACGCGCGACTGCTGGTTGCGCAGGCTCAGGGCGATCTTGTTGGGGGAGTAGTTGAGCGCTGCCGCCGCCTCCCGGATCCGTTGCTGGCTATCGAGCGCAACGTTTCCGTCGCCGCGGCCGTTCAGCACCAGCGACACGGCACTGCGCGAAACGCCTGCCAGTTTGGCGACGTCGAGGGCGGTGGCCTTGCGCTTCATGGGCGGTCCTTCGCATGCTCGGATCTCTTGCTTGGATGAAGTTTACCTAACTCGTGTGAGCTTCCGCTCCGTATCCGACGCCCCATCACCTCTAGCCCCCTTTCCGGGAACGCCCCATCACCTTTCGGGTCCATCGGGGCAGGAGGTGATGGGGCGTATGGCGATTCGGGGCAGGAGGTGATGGGGCGTTGGAGGGTGGCAAACTGGGTTGGTGACTTCGTTGAACGAACCTGCCCCGGACACCCCCGGGCTGAGCAGCCCTGACGCCCCCGACGCTGAGCTGAGTGCGCTCGCTGCGGCGAGGATCGCCGTCGACGTCCTGCTCGACGGCGGTGTGCGGCACGTGGTGGTATCGCCGGGTTCGCGGTCGGCCCCCATGGCATACGCCCTCGCCGAAGCCTCCGCCGCGGGCCGGGTGGACCTGCTGGTCCGCATCGATGAGCGTTCCGCAGGCTTCACCGCGCTGGGCCTTGCCCTGTCCAGCGGCTCGCCCGCAGCCGTCCTCACCACGTCCGGAACCGCCGTCGGAAACCTGATGCCTGCGGTGATGGAAGCCAACCATGCCGCTGTCCCGCTGATCGTCCTTTCGGCAGACCGGCCCGATGAGCTGCGCGGAACCGGGGCCAACCAGACCACGGCGCAGCCGGACCTCTTTGGCGAGCACGTCCGGTTCGCCGCCGATGTCCCCGCCGGCAGCAACCCCGAGCGGGCCATCCAGACCGGACTCTCCGCAGCAACCGGCGCATTCCCGGACCTTCCGCCGGGCCCGGTCCAGCTCAACCTCGCGTTCCGCGACCCGCTGGTTCCCGCCCCCGGGGACCGGCTGCCCGACGAAGTGGAGCGGAAGCGCTACCGGGTGGGATCGGAGCCCCTGGTCATGAACTTGCCGCCGGCGGCTGACACGCTGCCGGAACGGCGCACGGTGGTGCTGGCAGGGCACGACGCCGGTCCCGTGGCCGAAGCGTTCGCCCGCGCCCACAACCTGCCGCTGCTCGCCGAACCATCCTCCAACGCCCGCTTCGGCCCCAACGCCGTGGGCCCGTACCGGCTGCTGCTGGAGCACTTCAGGGCCGGTTCCGCGCAGCCCATCGAACGCGTGGTGTTGTTCGGCCGGCCCACGCTGTCCCGTCCCGTTGCCGCGCTGCTCGCCAGTGCCGACGTCGAATCTGCCCTGTACCAGCCTGTCCCGGTGGCCTGGTACGAGCCCGGGCGCCGCACCGAACTGCCGCTGGAAAACCTCGCGGACCTCGCCGGGTTCGCTGGCCGCGGCAGCTCCACCTGGCTGGACACGTGGCTGCTTGCCGGATCGGCCGCGCAGCACGCACTGGACCAGGTGGTGTCCGCCGACCCCGCTGCCACCGGCCCCTCGGTGGCCTCGCTGGTCTGGAAGCATTCGCGCGGCCAGCTGCTGCTCGGCTCCTCCAACGGCATCCGCGACGTGGACCTCGCCGGACTTCCCGCCGCGGATCCAGCCGCCACCGTGTACGCCAACCGGGGCCTGGCCGGCATCGACGGCACCATTTCCACCGCCACCGGCATCGCTTTGGGCGGCCGGCAGCAGACCACTGTCCTGCTGGGCGACGTGACCTTCCTGCACGACGCCGGTGGGCTCCTCCTCGGCGCCGGGGAAGAAGAGCCGGACCTGCGGATCGTGGTCCTGAACGACGCCGGCGGCGCCATCTTCAGCCTGCTCGAGCACGGGGGAGTGGAGGAAGGCGGCCGCTACGGAGACGCCGTCGAGCGCCTCTTTGGCACCCCGCACTCGGTGGACATCGCGGCACTCGCGGCGGCGTACGGCGTCGGGCATTCCGTGGTCAGTACGACGGCGGGACTCGCCGAGGCGCTTGACCGGCCTGTGCAGGGGCGCAGCATCGTGGAGGTCCGCACGGACCGCGGGGCGCTGCGCGAACTCCACGCCCGGATCAAGGAAGCAGTCTCCGCCGCCGTGGAGGCTGTGCTGTCGGGGCAGTAGCTGCCGACGCGCACAATCCGCTGTGACACGGAAATGCCCTGCCGCTACCGATATACCGGCAGCGACAGGGCATTTGCGTGTCGAAAGTGAGGAACCGCGTCAGAGCACGCGGCCCAGGAACTCCTTGGTGCGCGCATGCTGCGGGTTGGCGATGATCTCGCGGGGATCGCCCGACTCCACCACCACACCGCCGTCCATGAATGTCAGCGTGTCACCCACTTCACGGGCGAAGCCGATCTCGTGGGTCACCACGATCATGGTCATGCCGGACTTGGCCAGGTCCTTCATCACGTTCAGGACATCGCCCACCAGCTCCGGGTCCAGTGCCGAGGTGGGTTCATCGAAGAGCATGAGCTCCGGCTCCATGGCCAGTGCCCGGGCGATGGCCACGCGCTGCTGCTGGCCGCCGGAAAGCTGGGATGGGTAGTGGCCGGCGCGGTCGCCCAGCCCCACGCGGTCCAGCAGTTCCAGTGCCCGCTTCTGGGCGGCAGCCTTGGACTGGCCCTTCACGTGCACCGGCGCTTCCATGACGTTCTGGAGCGCGGTCTTGTGCGGGAACAGGTTGAAGCGCTGGAACACCATCCCGATTTCACGGCGCTGGGCGGCGATCTCCTTGGTCTTGAGGTCATGGAGCCTGCCGTTGACCTCGCGGTAGCCGATCAGCTGGTCACCCACGGAGATCCGTCCGGCGCTGATGCTCTCCAGAAGGTTCACGCAGCGCAGCATGGTGGACTTGCCGGAACCAGACGGACCGATCACCACCGACACTTCGCCCTGGTTGACGGTCATGTCGATGCCCCGGAGTACATGGTGGTGCCCGTAGTACTTGTGGAGGCCCTCGATCTTGACCAGCGGCTTCTCTGCTGTGATCGTCATCGTGCACTCTCCTCGGGGAAGTCCGTCTTCATTGAGCGATGTGCATCAGCACCGGCGCCCGCGGCTTTGGCAGCTGCCGGGTTGACCGCTGCCGGGGCCGAATTGTCCACACCCCTGCCGTAGTACGCCTCAAGGTAGTGCTGCCCGACCATCAGGATGCTGGTGACCAGCAGGTACCAGAATGCCGCAACGATCAGGAGCGGGATAGGGAGGTAAATGCGGTTGGCCAGGGCGTTGGTGGCAAAGGTCAGGTCAAGGGTGAACGGGACGGCCAGGACCAGCGACGTGGTCTTCAGCATGCCAATCGTTTCGTTGCCCGTGGGCGGAACAATGATCCGCATGGCCTGCGGCAGGATGATCCGCCACATGATCTTGCCCTTGGACATGCCCAGCGCCTCGGCGGCTTCCTGCTGGCCCTTGTCCACGGACTTGAGGCCGGCCCGGAAAATCTCCGCGAGGTAGGCGGATTCGTTGAGGCCCAGGCCGAGGATCGCAGGGATCAGGCCTTTGCTGGGATCTGACAGCGCGTAGCTGAAGAGCTCCGGTCCAAACGGAATGCCCAGGGTAAAGGCCGGGTAGAGAACCGTCACCAGGCCCCAGAACACGAGCTGCGTGTAGACAGGCGTGCCACGGAAGAACCACACCCACACCCAGCTGGTCCAGCGGAACACCGGGTTGTCGGATTGCCGCATGACCGCCAGCAGGATGGCCAGGACAATGGCCAGCACCATGGAAGCAACCGTCAGCAGGAGGGTCCAGCCCACGCCCTGGACGACCTTCACATCCAGGATGTAGGTGCCCACAACGTCCCAGCGGAAGTTGGGGTTGGTGAACAGGCTCTGCAGGAATGCCGCCACCAGGAGAAGGATAATGACGGCGCTGACCCACCGGCCCGGGTGGCGCACCGGCACTGACTTGTTCAGGACCGGCGCGTCCCCGTGTTGATGGTGTTCCATGTGCACGCCTGACTTGTCGTCGGTAACGCGAAAACTCAAGACTTGACCGCCGGGTTGACCTCGGACTTGGTGATGGCGCCTTCAGAGTTGCCCCAGCCGTCCAGGATCTTCTTGTAGGAGCCGTCTTCCATCAGCTTGGTGACGGTCTTCTGGATGACCTCTGCCCAGGCGGTATCGGCCTTGGCCACGGCGATGCCCTGCGGAGCGGAGTCGTAGACGTCGCCCAGCTTCTCCAGCTGGCCATTGGTCTGGGTCAGGGCGTAGCCGATGATGGGGGAGTCGGCAGCCATGGCGTCGATGCTGCCGTTCACCAGGCGGGTGGTGACATCCGTCTGGTTCTTCAGGGTGACGATGTCAATGGGCTTCTTGCCGTCAGCAACGCACTTCTTGTTGCGGTCGGCAAGGTCCGGGTCCTCCTGGACGGTGCCGGTCTGCACACCGATGGACTTGCCGCACACGTCGTCCAGGGAGAACTTGTTGGGGTTGCCCTTCTTCACGGCCCAGGCAGTGCCTGCGTTGAAGTAGCTGACCATGTTCACTGCCCCCAGGCGCTCCGGGTTAATGGTGAACGAGGAGATGCCCAGATCGTACTTGGGGCCGAGGGCCGGGAGGATGCCGGTGAACTCTGCGGTCTGGACCTGGACCTTGAGTCCCAGGGTGGCGCCGATGGCCTTGGCGATGTCCACGTCGTAGCCGACAGGTGTCTGGCCGTCCGCACCGAGGAATTCGGCCGGGGCGTAGCTGGTGTCGGAGCCGACCGTGATGGTGCCCTTGGACTTGATGGCGTCCGGGACCATAGCGGCCAGGGCGTCGTCCTTCTTGACGGTGCTGGGATCAAAGCTGGCGCTGGCGCTGCCCGAAGAGGTGGCCGCGCTGGAGGGACCCGTTTCCGAGGCGTTGGTGCATGCTGAGAGGGCCAGGGCGCTGATGGCGATCATGGTGGCAGCGGTCAGCTTGGACGTGCCCAAGAGGGTACGGGGAGTCTGCATTTCTTACCTTTTGTTGCAGGGGCTATGAGGTACTAACGCGGCTTATAGTGTAACGCTCAACAAGAGAGGTACGTCACACGCAACTAAGTTTCACTATTGGATAACTGTAACGGTGACAAAATCAAGCCTTCCAGAGCAGCAGTCGTCTGTCATCCCAGACTCCTTGCCCAGTTGTGGTGCGGAGGACCCTCAGCTGCTGATGCCCAGGGACTCCAACATCGGCCGGAACTTGGCCCAGGTCTCGGCCAGTTCGGCCTCCGGCTGCGAGCCGTCAACGATGCCGCAGCCGGCATACAGCCGCACGGTCTCAGGGGACTCTATGACCGCCCCGCGCAGGGCGATGCCCCACTCGCCGTTGCCGGCAGCGTCCAGCCAACCCACCGGCCCGGCGTACGGCCCGCGGTCCAGGTGCTCCAGCCTGCGGATCAGTTCACCGGCCACCAGTGTGGGCGTCCCGCAGACCGCGGCGGTGGGGTGCAGCGCGTTGATCAGGGCCAAACAGGTGGGCACGTGGCCTTCCACCTCGGTGAGCTCGGCCTTGACGTCGGAGGCCAGGTGCCAGACGTTGGGCAGTTCCAGGATGAAAGGTTCGTCATGGGCATTCATCGCCTCGGAGAAAGGTGCCAGCTGCTTGGTCAGCGACTGGATGGCGATCTCATGCTCATGCCGTTGCTTCTCGGATCCGGCCAGGACGCGGGTGGCGTAGTCCATCGGCGGACCGTCCTCGCCGTGCGCGTCGCGGCGGTCCAGGGTGCCGGCCAGCACGCGGGCCTGGGCGGTGCGACCCTCCACCTGGATCAGCATCTCGGGTGTGGCCCCCACCAGGCCGTCCACGCCATAGGTCCAGCATTCGCGGTACCGTGCAGCCAGCTCCCGCAGCACGTCCGCGGCATGTACGCCGGAGGGAATAGTTGCCACGACGTCCCGTGCCAACACCAGCTTTTCCAGGGCGCCTGTGCGGATTTCGGCAACACCGGCGGCCACGGCCTCCATCCACGCTTCTTCGCTGAGGGAACCTGTGTGCAGCGTTGCGCCGGCAGCCAGCGGGAGGGGACGCACGACGGCGCCCCCTGCCTGGGCGGGCACGTCACCGACTGAAGCGTCCCCGGCTGAGTTCGCTGCCGGCGTCGTGCTTTCCGTGGCGGAGGCGGCGTGGGAACCGCCGTCCAGCCAGCGGTCCAGTGCGGCGAGGGCCGTCTCTTCGGTGAGCGGGCCGCCGTCGAACGTCAGCTGGGTAAGCCATGCCTGGTTGTCCCGCACGCCCACCACGATTTCCGGCACGATCAGCCGTGACTCGTGGGCTGACGTCTTGGAGAAAGCAAAGGAACCAAAAGCCACGGGACCGGTGCCTGGCAGCTCCACGGAATCCGCCACCTCAGCCTCCAGGACCAGGTGCCGCCACCAGATGTCCGCCTCAAGGAACCGGTCAGGGCCCGAGGAGGTGAACCGTGCAATCTCGCCAAAACCGGCCAGCCCGGCTTCGCGGCGGGTCCAGCAGAGGACATCGTCCCGGACCAGAAACGAAGGCAGTCCCCCGGGGAATGCTTTGTCATCCAGGGGGACCGTCAGGGTGCGGAACGTGCTCGTCATGATGAGACAACACTACTCCCGCGTACGCCGGGGCCTTCCCGGCGCCCGGACACCCTCCGAAGGAGCCCGGCATGGCTGGTCAGGACCGTCAGGAACATTTGAGACAATGTCATGGTGAACCGAGCATCCTTGGATAAGCGTCCGGACGAAGTAGCCACGATGTTTGACGACGTCGCACCGAAATACGACGTCGTCAACGATGTCCTCTCCATGGGGCAGACCCGCCGCTGGCGGAAGATCGTGGTGGACGCCATGGAAGTCTCCAAGGGCCAGCGGGTCCTGGACCTCGCGGCCGGAACCGGCACCTCCAGCGAACCGTATGCCGACGCCGGCATAGACGTTGTGGCCTGCGATTTCTCCCTGGGCATGCTCAAAGTGGGGAAGCGCCGCCGCCCTGACATCGACTTCATCGCCGGTGACGCCACCAACCTGCCGTTCGCCGACAACACGTTTGACGCCACCACCATCTCCTTCGGGCTGCGGAACGTAAACGAACCCAAGAAGGCGCTGCAGGAAATGCTGCGCGTCACCAAGCCCGGCGGCCGGCTGGTCATCGCCGAGTTCTCGCAGCCGGTGGTTCCGCTGTGGCGCACCATGTACACCGAATACCTCATGCGCGCCCTGCCGGCCATCGCCGTCAAGGTCGCCTCCAACCCGGACGCATACGTCTACCTCGCCGAATCCATCCGCGCCTGGCCGGACCAGGACCACCTGGCCGCATGGCTGCAGGAGAGCGGCTGGGAGAAGGTCACCTACCGCAACCTCACCGGCGGCATCGTGGCCGTGCACCGCGCGTTCAAGCCGGCTGATTCCTCGCCCGACGGCGCTGCTGCCGCCATCGCTGCGCACAAGGGCCCGGTGGCCAAGCTGCGCCGCAACACTGTCCGCTGACCTGTGAAGGTACTGATTGTCGGCGCCGGTCCGGCCGGATCCACCGCCGCGTACTACCTGGCCAAGGCCGGCCTCGAGGTCACAGTCCTGGAAAAGACCGCATTTCCGCGCGAGAAGGTCTGCGGTGACGGGCTGACCCCGCGCGCCGTCCGCGAAATCCAGAAGCTCGGCCTGCCGCACCCGGAGAACGACGGCTGGCGCCGGAACAAGGGCCTGCGCCTGATCGCCGGCGGCCGCACCATCGAGCTGCCCTGGCCCGAGGTGTCCGACTTTCCGCAATACGGATTGATCCGCACGCGCCTGGGCTTCGACGAGGAACTGGCGCGGCACGCCGAGGCCGCCGGGGCCACCATCCTCGAGCGGCACAGCGTGACCGAAGCCCTCCGGGACGACGCCGGCCGGGTCACCGGTGTCCGCGCAGCGCTCCTGGACGCGTCCGGACGCAAGACGGGGGAGACGCGCGAGTTCAGTGCCGACGTCGTCCTAGCTGCCGACGGCAACTCCACGCGCACCGCCGTGTCCCTGGGGATCCAGAAGCGCGATGACCGCCCCCTGGGCGTCGCTGTCCGCACCTACTTCACCTCCCCGCGCACCGACGACGACTGGATGGAAGGCTGGCTGGAGCTCCCCGGCCGAGACGGCAAGCTGTTGCCCGGCTACGGCTGGGTGTTCGGCGTCGGCGACGGCACGTCCAACGTGGGCCTGGGCATCCTGAACTCCTCCAAGGAGTTCGGCAAGCTCGACTACAAGCAGGTCCTCCGTGAATGGACCGCGGGGATGCCCGCCGACTGGGGCTTCACGCCGGAGAACCAGGTGGGCGAAATCCGCGGTGCCGCCCTGCCCATGGGCTTCAACCGCACCCCGCACTACTCGCCCGGCCTGCTCCTGCTGGGCGACGCCGGCGGCATGGTCTCGCCCTTCAACGGCGAGGGTATCTCCTACGCCATGGAGTCCGCGCGGTTCGCCGCCGAATTCATCATCGACGCCTCCTCACGCACGGCTGCTTCGGGCGGAACGTACGACGCCGATGCGCACCTTGCGCGGTACGCGGACTATGTGCGGAACCATTGGGGATCGCACTTCACGCTTGGGCGGGCCTTCGCCGCGCTGATCGGGAAGCCGGCCGTCATGAAGCTCGCACTGCGCACCGGCATGCCCATCCCCGTGCTGATGCGGTTCGTGGTCCGGCTTCTGGCCAACCTCACAGACCCCGCCGCAAAGGGCTTCGAGGACCGGGTGATCCGCGTCCTGGAATCACTGGTTCCGGCCACATCCAATACCCCGTCAGCTCCGAACCAGCGGTATCCGCAACAAAAAGTTAGGGTTAACCCGTGACCAACTCCGCAGACCACAGCTGGACGCACGCCGGGCACGGCCTGCCGGACTCCGAACCCAGCCTCAACACCACCGCCATCGCCACGGGCCTCCAGCTGCCTGCAGGCTTTGCGGCCATCGCGGG
Organism: Pseudarthrobacter sp. LT1; assembly: GCF_035621795.1. Taxonomy (NCBI): domain Bacteria; kingdom Bacillati; phylum Actinomycetota; class Actinomycetes; order Micrococcales; family Micrococcaceae; genus Pseudarthrobacter; species Pseudarthrobacter sp. LT1. The sequence continues at coordinate 3,506,375 of NZ_CP141830.1, read as the reverse complement.
GGACGCCGAGCTGGGCCCGGCCATCACCAACAACCTGGCCAAGGTGGAGAAGAAGCTCCGCGAAGCCATCGCCAACTCGGATCCCCTGGCTGACGCAACGTCGCGCCACCTGGTGGAAGCCGGCGGCAAGCGGATCCGTCCACTGCTGACCCTGCTGTGTGCCCACCTCGGTGACGCGTCCCTGCCCGCCGTGGTGCAGGCCGCCGTCGTGGTGGAACTGACGCACCTGGCAACCCTTTACCACGACGACGTCATGGACTCCGCGCCCTTCCGCCGCGGCGCTCCCACGGCTCACGAGGTGTGGGGCAACTCCGTCGCCGTCCTGACCGGAGACCTGATCTTTGCCCGTGCCTCGATCCTGGTCTCCGAGCTGGGCGGCCGCGCACTGGGCATCCAGGCGCGCACCTTCGAGCGGCTGTGCCTGGGCCAGCTGCACGAGACCGTCGGTCCGCGTCCGGACGAGGATCCCGTGGCGCACTACCTCTCCGTCATCGCAGACAAGACCGGATCGCTGGTTGCCGCCTCCGGCCAGTTCGGCGCCATCTTCTCCGGCGCCGACGAGGCCTACGAGGACGTCCTGGTGGAGTACGGCGAGAAGGTGGGCGTGGCCTTCCAGCTCGCCGATGACGTCATCGATGTCACCGGAGTGAAGGTCAAGTCCGGCAAGTCGCCGGGAACCGACCTGCGCGAAGGGGTACCCACCCTGCCGGTGCTGCTCCTGCGCAAGGCTGCCGCTGATGGCGACCAGTCCGCGGTCGACCTCCTGAAGCTGATCGACGGCGACCTGTCCTCGGACGAGGCGCTGGCTGCCGCCGTTGCCGGACTGCGCGAGCACCCTGTCACCGCGGAGTCCTGGGTGGTGGCGCGGCAGTGGGCCAAGGAAGCCATTGAAGCGCTCGCTCCGCTGCCCGAGGGCGTGGTCAAGGAGTCACTGTCCAACTTCGCGCTGGCTGTGGTGGACCGCGCCAGCTGATTACTGTCCATTTGGGGCCCGGTACCTCTGGTTGATGCAGCCGCGAGGTGCCGGGCTTCTTCGTTGTGCCGGTTCGGCCGTGGCAGCCGGGCTTAACGGGATAGCCCCGGTCCTCAACAACCGAAGCTGCTGTGAACCGGGGCTATCTCTCCGTTCGCATCAGACCCGCCGGAGGCGTTTAGCGGATCCGTGAATAGCTTATGACAGATTTGTCATAACGCGCAAGTCCTCTGTAACTGTGTGTGTCAAAGAGTTTTCAGCCAGCTCCGCCGGCTGCCGTGGAAGAGTACTCGCTCAATTGCGTGATTTATAGCTGGACCGGCGGTTCCACACCCCTCAAGTACGCGGGACTGGATTCCTGCACAGCCAAAAAATCACGCAATCGCGTCAGCGACTGTGGGGCCGTTATTCACATGGCCAGAATCCTCTGCTTCGTCGAGGGCTGCGCACGGCCACGATGAGGGATGGACATCTGCGACTACCTGGCCAGGCGTGGGGGAGCAGCCCGCTCTCTCGAACTGCAAAGGGCCGGCTTCACGCGTACCCGTGTGGGACGGTCGGTGGCGCTGGGCCTCGTGATAAGAATCAGGCGCGGTGTCTATGCACTGCCGGGCGATGGACGGGTTGCAAGGGCTCTGACAGCCGGCGGGCGGCTCACGTGTTTGTCCGCCGCGCCCATCTACCAGCTGTGGACTCTGAACGACCCATCTGACCTGCACCTAAGCCGGAGTCACCCCACCCATACGTCCGGAGTCGTTGACCATGGCCGGCCCAAGCATTCGCGGCATCCCTGGCTGCCTGCGCTGGGGCTCGCGGATGTGCTTCTTCATGCGTTGCACTGCCTGCCGGAAATGGAGGCCCTGGTGATGGTGCAGTCGGCTGTGGGCGCCGGAGCCATTTCACTCGATTTCCTTTACGCGCGCTGCCAGGGACGCCGCAACGGGCGCGCCCGGTCGGTTTTGGACCTGGTGATTCCCCGCGCGGACTCCGTGCTGGAGGTACTCGCGAATGTCTATTTCGCTCGGGCTGGACTACGGGTTCGGCGGCATGTCTACATTGCCGGAGTTGGAGAGGTGGATTTCCTGGTCGAGGAGTGCCTGGTGGTGGAGACGGATGGCTCAACGCACTTCGAGCCGAAGTCCATCAAGCGGGACCAGCGGCGCAACAACCGGAGCATCGTTGGGGGCTACCTGGTGCTGCGCTACTACTATGAGGACGTCATCCACCGTCCCGAAGCCATGGTCGCGGAGGTCAAGGCGGTGCTGCGGGTGTAGCGAAGGCCGGCAAACAGCAGGCCTGGCGACCTGTTTGCGTGATTTACGGGGTGTTAACCAGCGAGTGCCCCTGCAAACGCAGGGGCACTCGCCAAGGTCCGGTCCATAAGTGACGCATTTACGTCAACGAAAGAAAAGGGAGCCCTTTACTCTTCCTCTTCGTCCTCGAACGCCCACTCGAACATGTCGAAGACGAACTCGGAGAAGGTGCCTTCCTCGGACTTCCACTGGCCGCGGGCATTGTTGCGGCGGTACACGATGGGGTCCGGGACGCTGAGGTCGCCCACGCGGAAGCCCCAGGTGAATGCTTCCTCTTCGTCTTCGAGGAACATAAGGAAGCCTTCGTCGTCGACCTCGAGCTCTTCAGGGTCCCAGAAGTAGTGGTAGGCCTCCATCAGGTCCTCGCAGCCGCCCAGTGCAAGGTAGAACTCGCGCAGGACCAGGGGGATCTCGAATTGGTGGTCTGCGAGGGCCTTGTCCAGCTCCTCGGGCGTCAGGCCGTCCGCTTCCTGCCATTCATCCTCGAGATACTTCGGAACAAGCGCGCGGAACTTCTCGAGGAACATGTCAGTCATGCTCATATCCTAGCTAATGGCGGCGCTCCCAAAATGACATGGAAACCAACGTCACAGCCCTGAATCGCCTGCCCTCCGGTGCCACCCGCGGACGGCAAGCGGCGCCTGCCAGGAGCGCCGCCACGCCAGGATGCGGAACGTGAAGACCAGCGCCGCAATCCCGGCTGCTGTCAGCACGTTGAACACGCCAAGGACCCAGAGCACTGCTGTCAGTGAGGACCCCACGAACGCGGGCAGCGCGTAAATGTCCTTTGGGTTGAACAGCTCGGGCACCTCGTTGGCCGTGATGTCCCGGAGCAGGCCGCCGCCCACCGCCGACGTCACCCCGAGCAGTACTGAGGCCACCGGGTTGAGGCCGGTGGCCAGCGCCTTGATGGTGCCGGTCATGCAGAACAGGGCCAGGCCGGCGGCATCGAACAGGGTCAACAGCGAGGTGTAGCGCTGGACACTGGAGAACAGGAAGAACACCAGCACGGTGGCCAGCAGTGGTGGTGCCAGATACGCCGGGTTGGTGAAGGCCGCCGGAACTATGCCCAGGATGATGTCGCGGATGACGCCGCCGCCAAGCCCCACCAGGGAGGCCAGCAGCAGGGATCCCACAATGTCGATCTGCTTCCGCGCCGCCAGCAGCGAGCCCGATACCGCGAAGAAGAACACGCCCAGCAGGTCCAGCCACACCGGGGAGTTGTCAAAGGCGAATGTCATGGGGCGTCCCGGTATTTCAAAGAGGGCGGACAGGGCGGCTCCAACGTTACGCTAGCCCCTATGAACAGCCCCATCATGATCGCCTGTGCCCATGGGACGTCCAACACACAGGGGGCCGCGGAGGTCAACGCCCTGCGCGCCGCCATCGCGGAACTGCGCCCGGGCCTTGATGTCCGGGAAGCCTATGTGGACGTCCAGCAGCCGGACCTGGTGGATGTGGTGGCGGGCCTGCCGGAGGGGGAAGCTGCGGTGGTGGTGCCGCTCCTGCTGAGCGTTGGATACCACGTGAAGGTTGACATCGCCCGGGCCGTGAAGAGCCGGCCGGGCAGTGCCGCCGCAGCACCGCTTGGCCCCGACCAGCGACTCGCGGCCCTGCTGGACCAGCGGCTCCGCGAGGCCGGCACCACCGACAATGACGTCATCGTCCTGGCCGCTGCGGGCTCATCCAACCCCAACGCCGCCGTGAGCGTCGAGGAGTTGCTGGGCCAGCTCCGGGCATTGCGGTCCAACCGGATGGTGGCCGCCTACGGTGCCTCCGCCCAGCCTTCAGTGCCCGACGCCGTCGCCATGCTCCGCGAAGAGCTCGCCGGGGGTGCCGGGGCGGGGGAGTCCGCCGGAGCGGTCGACGTCGGCGGCCGGGTGGTGATTGCCTCGTATCTCCTGGCACCGGGCTTCTTCCACGACCAGCTGGCGAAGGCGGGTGCCGACGTCGTGACCCGGCCCCTGCTGCCGTCCCCGACACTCGCGGAGATCGCGCTCGACAGGTACGACGCCGCCGTCGCCGCCATGGACGGAACTCCACCGGAAGCACCCGTGGCAGCCCCCGCCGAAGCCCCGGAGAAGGCTCCCGCCGATGCACAGCAGGATGGGTTCTTCAAGGCCCTCCAGCGTTTCGTGACGAAATATTTCCCTAGGTGACTTAGCGTTTCCGGGCCTTTGTGACGGTATTCGGCGCCGCCCTACAGTCGATGCATGACTGATACAGCTCTAGCCGGAGCGTCGGCGGACCCCGCTGCCCCCAAGCGCCCCGCCCGCCCGTCCCGCCCCGCTGCGAAGCCGCATGGCCAGTGGAAAGTGGACGGCAAGACGCCGCTGAACGCCAACGAAACCTGGAAGCAGGAAGACGACGGCCTGAACGTCCGCGAGCGTATCGAGACCATCTACGCCAAGGAAGGCTTCGACGCCATCCCCGGCCAGGACCTGCACGGCCGTTTCCGCTGGTGGGGCCTGTACACCCAGCGCAAGCAGGGGATCGACGGCGGCAAGACCGCCACCTTGGAGCCGCACGAGCTCGAAGACAAATACTTCATGCTGCGCGTGCGCATCGATGGCGGCGCCCTCACCACCGAGCAGCTGCGCGTCATCGGCCAGATCTCCGTGGACTTCGCCCGGGACTCCGCCGACCTCACCGACCGCCAGAACATCCAGCTGCACTGGATCCGGGTCGAAGACATCCCGGAGATCTGGAACCGACTGGAGTCCGTGGGCCTGTCCACCACAGAAGCCTGCGGCGACGTGCCCCGCGTCATCCTGGGCTCGCCCGTGGCCGGGATCGCCAAGGACGAGATCATCGACCCCACCCCGCTCATCGCCGAGCTGGGGGAGCGGTTCATCGGCAACCCGCTGCTGTCCAACCTGCCCCGCAAGTACAAGACCGCTATCACCGGCCACCCCAGCCAGGATGTGGTCCATGAGATCAACGACTGCGCGTTCGTGGGCATCGAACACCCGGAACTCGGCGCCGGCTACGACCTCTGGGTTGGCGGCGCGCTGTCCACCAACCCCATGCTGGGCAAGCGCCTCGGTGCGTTCGTGAAGCCGGACCAGGCCGCAGACGTGTGGCTGGGCGTCACCAGCATCTTCCGCGACTACGGCTACCGCCGCATGCGCACCAAGGCCCGCCTGAAGTTCCTGCTGGCCGACTGGGGCCCGGAGAAGTTCCGCCAGATCCTCGAGGACGAATACCTGGGCTACAAGCTGGCCGACGGCCCCGCTGCGCCCAAGCCCGCCACCCCGGGCGACCACGTGGGCGTGCACGAGCAGAAGGACGGCAAGTTCTTCATCGGTGCCACCCCGATCGCCGGCCGCCTTTCCGGGTCCGGCCTGGTCAAGCTCGCGGACACCCTGGAGGCCCGCGGCTCCTACCGGCTGCGCACCACCCCGCACCAGAAAATCGTGGTCCTCGATGTCGAAAAGGACCAGGTGGAGCCGCTCATCGCCGAACTGGACGGTCTGGGCCTGTCCGCCCGCCCGTCCGTCTTCCGGCGCGGCACCATTGCCTGCACCGGCATCGAGTACTGCAAGCTGGCCATCGTAGAGACCAAGTACACGGCCGCTACCGCCGTCGCCGAACTCGAGCGCCGCCTGGCAGACCTCGCCGGCTCGGGCCAGCTGCCGCAGGCACTGTCGCTGCACATCAACGGCTGCCCCAACTCCTGCGCCCGCATCCAGACGGCCGACATCGGCCTGAAGGGCATGATGCTGCCAACGCCCGACGGCGACCCCTCCCCGGGTTTCCAGGTCCACCTGGGCGGCGGGCTGGCCAACAACGACCGCGAGGAAGCCGGGTTGGGACGCACCGTCCGCGGCCTGAAGGTCTACGTCAACGACCTGCCCGACTATGTGGAGCGCGTGGTCCGCCGGTTCGTGGCCGACCGCGCCGAAGGCCAGACCTTCGCCGAATGGGCCCACGCAGCAGACGAGGAGGCACTGCAGTAATGGCAAAGCATCTCGCACCCGCACCCGCCAAGCGCCCTGTCGAAGAGCTCAAGGCCATTGCAGAAGCCGGCGCAGCTGAGCTCGGCTGGGACGCCCCCGCCCGCGACGTGATCGCCTGGGTGGAGCGCAACTTCGACCTGCCCGCCGTCGCCGTCGCCTGCTCCATGGCCGACGCCGTCCTGCCGGCCCTGGTCGCCGACCAGATGCCCGGCGTCGACGTCCTGTTCCTGGAGACCGGCTACCACTTCCCGGAAACCTACGCCACGCGCGACGAGGTGGCCGCGAACCTCCGCGTCAACGTGGTGGACGTGCTGCCGGAGAATACCGTGGAACAGCAGGACCGGCTCCTGGGCAAGGACCTCTTCGCCCGGGACGCTGCCCAGTGCTGCGCCCTCCGCAAAGTGGCGCCGCTGCAGCGCACGCTCGCCGGCTACGAACTGTGGTTCACCGGCGTCCGCCGCGACGAAGCCCCCACCCGCACCAACACGCCGCTGGTCACCTGGGACGAAAAGAACGGCCTGGTCAAGGTCAACCCCATGGCAGCGTGGACGTTCGACCAGTTGGTCCAGTACTCGGACGACAACCTTTTGCCCGTCAACCCGCTGCTTTCCCAGGGTTACCCCTCCATTGGCTGCCAGCCCTGCACCCGCAAGGTGGCGCCCGGCGAAGATCCCCGCGCCGGCCGCTGGGCAGGATCCGACAAGACAGAATGCGGACTACACGTATGAGCACTTCACTTACCGAGGAGACCCAGGTGACCGAGGCCGGCGTCTCAACCCGACTGTCCAGCCTGGACACCCTTGAGTCCGAGGCCATCCACATCATCCGCGAGGTTGTCGCCGAGTTCGAGAAGCCTGCGCTGCTGTTCTCCGGCGGCAAGGACTCCGTGGTGATGCTGCACCTGGCCACCAAGGCCTTCTGGCCGGGCAAGGTCCCCTTCCCCGTGCTGCACGTGGACACCGGCCACAACTTCCCCGAGGTCATCGACTTCCGCGACCGCACCGTTGAGCGCCTGGGCCTGAAGCTGGTGGTGGGCTCCGTGCAGGAGTTCATCGACCGCGGTGAATTGGCCGAGCGCGCCGACGGAACCCGCAACCCGCTGCAGACCGTGCCGCTGCTGGACGCCATCCAGCAGAACAAATTCGACGCCGTCTTCGGTGGCGGCCGCCGCGACGAGGACAAGGCCCGCGCCAAGGAGCGCATCCTGAGCCTTCGCGACGAGTTCGGCCAGTGGGACCCCCGCAACCAGCGCCCCGAGCTGTGGAACCTCTATAACGGCCGCCACACTGTGGGCCAGCACGTCCGTGCGTTCCCCATCAGCAACTGGACCGAACTGGACATCTGGCGCTACATCGAGCGCGAGAACATTGAGCTGCCCGGCCTGTACTACGCCCACGAACGCGAAGTCTTCGCCCGCGACGGCATGTGGCGCGCAGTGGGCGAAGTGTCCCAGCCGCGCCCCGATGAGGAAGTTATCACCAAGACCGTCCGCTACCGCACCGTAGGGGACATGTCCTGCACCGGTGCCGTGGAGTCCAACGCGTACACGGTGTCCGACGTCGTGGTCGAAGTCGCCGCCTCCACCCTGACCGAACGTGGCGCCACCCGCGCAGATGACCGCATCTCCGAGGCCGCCATGGAAGACCGCAAGAAGGACGGGTACTTCTAATGACCACCGAAGCAGTTCTCCCGGCGGACCTGGAAACGGCCCTGCCCACCACCCTCTTCCGCTTTGCCACGGCAGGATCGGTCGACGACGGAAAGTCCACTTTGGTGGGCCGCCTCCTGCACGATTCGAAGGCAATCCTGGCCGACCAGCTCGACGCCGTCGCCCGTACCTCCGCGGACCGCGGATTTGGCGGTGACAAGGGCGGCATCGACCTGGCCCTGCTGACTGACGGCCTGCGTGCAGAGCGCGAACAGGGCATCACCATCGACGTGGCCTACCGCTACTTCGCCACCGACCAGCGCAGCTTCATCCTGGCCGACTGCCCCGGGCACGTGCAGTACACCAAGAACACGGTGACGGGCGCGTCCACTGCGGATGCCGTCGTCGTCCTCATTGACGCCCGCAAGGGTGTCCTGGAGCAGACCCGCCGGCACCTGTCCGTGCTGCAGCTGCTGCGTGTGGCCCACGTGATCGTGGCCGTGAACAAGATCGACCTGGTGGACTTCAGCGAGTCGGTGTTCCGCGACATCGAAGCCGACGTGCAACAGGTGGGCCGCGAACTGGGCCTGGGCTCCGACGGAATCAGCGACCTGCTGGTGATCCCCGTCTCCGCACTCGACGGCGACAACGTGGTGGAGCGCTCTGAGCGCACCCCGTGGTACACCGGCCCCGCGCTGCTGGAGGTCCTCGAAACCCTCCCCGCCGCCGATGAGCTCGAGAGCCACCTGGAAAGCTTCCGCTTCCCCGTGCAGCTGGGCATCCGGCCCCAGGGTGCGCTGGCTCCCGACGCCGTCGCCGCCGGGCTGGATGTAGAGGCCTACCGCGACTACCGCGCGTATGCCGGCCAGATCACGGAAGGTTCGGTGAAGGTGGGTGACCAGGTGTCCGTGCTGACGCCGGGCCAGTCGCCGCGGACCACTACCGTGGTGGGCATCGACTTCGCCGGCTCCTCCCTGCAGGAAGCCGCCGCCCCGCAGTCCGTGGCCATCCGGCTGGCGGACGAGTTCGATGTCGCCCGCGGTGACACCATCGCCGCCGCCGGCACGGTCCGCGAAGCCTCTGCCGACCTCTACGCCGCCCTGTGCTGGCTGTCCCCGAAGCCGCTCCGCGAGGGCCAGAAGGTCCTGGTCAAGCACGGCACCCGCACCGTCCAGGCGATGGTCCGCAGCGTCTCCGGCAAGCTGGACCTGGCCACCTTCAAGCTCGAAGGTGCCTCCAGCCTGGAGCTCAACGACATCGGGCACGCGCAGCTCCGCCTCGCCGCCCCGTTGCCGCTGGAGAACTACCTGCACCACCGCCGCACCGGCGCGTTCCTGGTGATCGATCCGCTCGACGGCAACACCCTGGCCGCGGGCCTGGTCAAGGACCACCCGGGCGACCACGAGGACGAGCGCTACAGCATCTAGGTCCGCCCACATCGCTGGAACCCTGCGGGGCCGCCGTATCGTTACGGCGGCCCCGCAGTGTTTCCGGCGATTTCGAGGGCCTGCGGTAATCCGCACAATAAACCGCAAAGGTTCCCCCCGAACCTTTCGTGGCCGCGGGCGGCATGGGAAGCTCAGGCATCGCTTCGCCGGTGCCGCGATTCCAGGTTCCGGCCTGTTCGTTGAGGGGGACACGATGCCGGCCATCCACCGGTGGAACACCAAAACCGCTATCCGTTTCGCACGCGACGCCCGCGAATGGGGAACCCTCCCGCGCCGGGCGCTGATCATCGCTTTGCTGCCTTTGGGCATCGCCCTCGCAACCGCGGCCACCGTCCTGCACCCGCCACTCTTCATCTGGCTCCTCGACGAGGACTCCCTGGTCGAATGGCTCCAGTTCTTCTCCCTGGCGGCTGCAGGCATCTTCCTGCCCCTCCTGGCGTTCCGCCTGTCCAGAACCGGGCACAAGATCATGGCATTGCTTTACGGGGTGGTCACCGCCGGCGTCTGGTTCCTGGCAGGGGAGGAGATCTCCTGGGGACAACGCATCTTCGGCTGGCAGACACCGGAAGCCATGGAGGCGATCAACCGCCAGGGGGAAACCACCGTGCACAACATTGGTGGTGTGCAGGAACTGGTACCCGCCGCCATGCTGCTGGCAAGCCTTTACGGCGCCTGTGCTCCCTTGGTCTGGAACGCAGCCCGCGGCCGCTGGAAGCACTTGGAGTCTGCACACCTGCTGGTTCCGCCCCTTTTCGTGGTGCCGGCCTTCGGGCTGGCGGCGGCCTACCGTCTCTTCCGCCTGCTGGTCTGGCCCGCACCTGACTACGGCATCTCCGAGTACGGCGAAGTGATGGAGCTTTCCCTGTATCTGGGACTCGCGCTGTTCTGCTGGTTCAACCTGCGCCGCCTGCTGGTTGCCAGGGCCGCCGCCCGCACCCCGAGGCACCGGCTCACCGCCACTGCGTAAGTTCCCTATTCGGCTTCGCCCGCCCGCGGCCAGCGCCGGCTGTCACCTTCAAGGATTGCCTTGAGTTTCTGCAGGTCCTTCCGGGTCTCCCGGCGGATCATTGGTTCCATAACCAGGCCGGCCAGGCGGGAGAAACCCGAGGGGCTCCCGTTGTTGCCGAGCGTCATGCGCGTCCCACCGTCGTCGTCCGTCCATGTGTAGGTGGTCTGCATGGGGAAGGGGCCCTGTGCGGTGCGCATCACCAATCTCTCACCGGGGACGTACTCCACGAACTCGTAGGTGTAGTTGAGCTCCCGGCCCAGGAACTTCGCAGTGAATGCCACCTTCGAGCCGGGGCCCAGGGGACCGCTGTCCAGCCGCTGCGATTTGTGGATGTTGACGTACCACCGGGGCGCATTTTCGGGGTTCGCCGCAAAGCCAGCAACTTCCTCACGCGGCCTGTCGATGTGGATATCCGTCTGGACACTGACCATTGCTGCATCTCCTTTCGAAGCGCGGGTTTAGCCTAGGACTTACCCTAGTCATGGTCACCGCGGCGGGAGGCGGCAATGGAAACCATCAGCCCGAAGCTTCTCAACTGGGCGTCCATCCTGGATGACAAAACCCGCGCGCAGGCCGTGATGACGGCGGCCCTGCCGTTCATCTACCCCCACCTGGCGCTGATGCCGGACGCGCACCTGGGCAAGGGGGCCACCGTGGGATCCGTCATCCCCACCCTGCGCGCCATCATCCCGGCGGCCGTGGGCGTGGACATCGGCTGCGGCATGATCGCGGTGCGCACCCAGTACTCCGTGAAGGACCTGCCGAAAGACCGGAAGCGCCTCCGGGAGGATATCGAGCGGGTCATCCCGCTGTCCGCCGGGCACAACAACAGGAGCGTCCTGCCCACGGCGGAGCCGCGGATCGCCGAGCTCAAACGGCGGGCCGCGAAAGCCGGGTTCAACCCCGCCCAATACGTTCCCAAGTGGGAACTGCAGCTGGGGTCCCTGGGCTCCGGGAACCACTTCATCGAAATCTCCGCAGATGAGGACGACGGCGTGTGGCTCTTCCTGCATTCGGGCTCGCGGGGCGTCGGCAACAGGATCGCCCAGCACCACATCGGGGTGGCCCAGCACGTGAGCCGCAAGAACCAGATCTACCTGCCGGATCCTGACCTGGCGTACCTGGATGAGGGCACGCCTCAGTTTGAGCGCTACATCGCAGAACTGCGGTGGGCCCAGCACTTCGCTCTGCTGAACCGGGAGGAAATGATGGACCGGGTGGCTGCCCAGTTCAGCCGCTGGGTGGGAGGCAAGGTGCGCGAGCTTGAGCGGATCAACTGCCACCACAACTTCACAGAGCAGGAGACGCACTACGGCAAGCCGGTCTGGGTGTCCCGCAAGGGTGCCATCAAAGCCGCGCACGGCGATCCCGGATTGATCCCCGGATCCATGGGGACGGCGTCGTATGTGGTGGAAGGCAGGGGCAACCCGGCGTCGCTGAACTCGTCCCCGCACGGGGCAGGGCGGGAATACTCACGCAACGCAGCCCGCAAGGCCTTCACCCTGGAGGAACTGAAGCGGGCCATGAAGGGCATTGAGTTCCGGGCGTCGGAGGCCTTCATCGACGAGATCCCGGCCGCGTACAAGCCGATCGACCAGGTCATGCAGGACGCCGCGGACCTGGTGACGGTGCGGCACAAGCTGCGGCAGTTGGTCAACGTCAAAGGCAACTGACTCTGCGAAACCGGGCAGCAGTGCGGCGGAATATGACGCTAAATGAACGTGCGTGACCCCCCGTTTCCGCCTCATTGAACGGGTTGGGGCCGCTCCCTATGGTGAAACAATGACTAGTTCCAAGCCCGGGATGACCCGCATCGTGGCAGGCGAGAGCGCGGTCCCCACGCGCAGGCGCGCCGTCGAGGCTGCCCTGGCCATAGGGCTGGTCCTGCTGATCGCTGTCGGGGCCATTGTTGCCTCCAACATCTCCCGCAACACCGAGGCGCAGGCCGCCGAGCCCACCCCGGCCGCAGAGCTGAAACTGGGGTACTTCGGCAACGTCACGCACGCCCCCGCCCTGGTCGGGGTCAAAAAAGGGTTCCTGGCTGAGGCCCTGGGCGGCACCAAGCTCAGCACCGAGACGTTCAACGCCGGACCCGCAGCCATTGAAGCCCTCAACGCAGGGGCCATCGACGCCGCCTACATCGGCCCGAACCCCGCCATCAACTCCTTCGCCAAGAGCCAGGGCCAGTCCGTGCGCGTGATCGCCGGAGCCGCTGCAGGCGGTGCCCAGCTGGTGGTCAAGCCCGGCATCACCTCCGCCGCGGACCTGAAGGGAAAGACCCTGGCAACGCCGCAGCTGGGAGGCACCCAGGACGTGGCCCTGCGCGCGTGGCTCACCAAGCAGGGCTACAAGACCAACGTGGACGGCAGCGGCGACGTCGCCATCAACCCCACGGACAACGCCCAGACCCTCAAGCTGTTCCAGGACGGAAAGCTCGACGGCGCGTGGCTGCCTGAGCCCTGGGCGTCACGCCTGGTGCTCCAGGCCGGAGCCAAGGTCCTCGTGGACGAAAAGGACCTGTGGGACGGGGCAGGCACCGGCAAGCCCGGAGAGTTCCCCACCACGATCCTGATCGTGAACCAGACGTTCGCCGCCGACCACCCGGACACCGTCAAGGCGCTGCTGGCCGGGCATGCCAAGTCGGTCGCATGGCTCAACTCGGCACCGGCCGACGAGAAGGCTGCACTTGTCAATGAAGCCCTGCAGGAATCCGCCGGGGCCGCACTGCCGGCTGATGTGCTGAACCGTTCCCTCGCCAACATCACCTTCACTCTCGACCCGCTGGCCGGGAGCTACCCCAAACTGCTGCAGGACGGGGTGGACGCCGGCACCACCAAGAAGGCCGACATCAACGGCCTCTTCGACCTCACCGCGCTTAACCAGGTCACCGGCGCCGGCAGGATTTCGGCAGCCGGCCTCGGCCAGGACTGACCCCCACCACTACCTAAGGACGCCACCATGCCAGTCGTACTGGAACACCTGGGCAAGCGCTTCGGCGACGGCGCCCCGGTACTGGACGACGTCAACGCCAACATCAAGCAGGGCGAGTTCGTTGCCCTCCTTGGTGCCTCCGGCTGCGGCAAATCCACCCTCCTGAACATCATCGCGGGACTGGAAGCGCCGACGTCGGGCGCCCTGGAAGTGCCCAGCGACGGCGCCGCCTTCATGTTCCAGGACGCGGCACTGTTCCCGTGGCTCACCGCCCGGGAGAACATCGAGCTGGCCCTGAAACTGCGTGGAGTGGGCAAGGCCGAACGCCGCACCAAGGCCCAGGAACTCCTCGAACTGGTGCACCTGGGATCCGCGGGGGACAAGCGCCCGCACGAACTGTCCGGCGGCATGCGCCAGCGCGTATCCCTGGCCCGCTCCCTGGCCCAGGACCGGCAGCTGCTGCTCATGGATGAACCGTTCGCCGCACTGGACGCCATCACCCGCGACCTGCTGCACGACGAACTCGAGCGCATCTGGAAGGAAACCGGGCGGACCATTGTCTTCGTCACCCACAACGTCCGGGAGGCTGTCCGGCTGGGCCAGCGCGTCCTGCTGCTCTCCTCCCGCCCCGGCCGCGTGGTCCAGGAATGGGACGTCACCGAGGAACACCGAACCGATGCCGGGCTCGCCGGCCAGCTGACCGGGGTCATCACCGCCCGGCTGCGTGAGGAGATTCGCCGCCATGCCAAGTAAGTCCCTGTCCGGCTCCGCGCCGGATGCCGCCCCCGCCCCTTCGCGGGACGGCTTTCGTCCTTCGGACGAAGCGTCCCGCTCCGACAGGCCCGATGCCACTCCCTGGGCGCCATCCGGCGCTGCGCCTGCAGCCCACGTGCACGCCGCCTTGACGCGGACGTCCACGGGCAATGAGGACCTGCGCGAGCTCGAATCCGGGCTGGACTCCCTGCAGTCCGACGCCGACCGCAAGCACCGCGTCGACTGGAGCCGGATCCTCCTGCCGGTGGCCGCGCTGGTGGTCCTGGTGCTCATCTGGCAGTTCTACGTCTCGCTCGGCGTGAAGCGGCGCGACCTGGTTCCGGGGCCGCTGGATGTGGTGACGCAGATGGGCGTCCTGTGGGGCGACGGCAAGTTCCAGGAAGCGATCTGGACCTCGCTGCAGCGCGGGGTGGTTGGTTTCCTGATTTCGGTGGCCATTGCCACTCCCGTGGGCCTGCTGCTGGCCCAGGTTGCCCCGCTTCGACGCGCATTCGGACCGCTGATCTCCGGCCTGCAGGTGCTGCCATCCGTGGCCTGGGTTCCCGCGGCCATCATCTGGTTCGGCCTCACGGACGCCACTGTTTATTTCGTGGTGTTCATGGGCGCCATCCCGTCCATCATCAACGGCCTCATCTCCGGCGTGGACCAGATCCCGCCGCAGTACCGGCGCGTGGGGACCGTCCTGGGCGCGTCCCGGCTGCAGATGGCTCTGCAGGTGATCCTTCCCGCCGCACTGCCCGGCTACCTCAGCGGCCTCAAGCAGGGGTGGGCCTTCTCCTGGCGCTCACTCATGGCGGCGGAGATCATCGCGGTGGGCGGCACCATCGGCTTCGGCCTGGGATCCATGCTGGACCAGGGCCGCGACCTGTCCGACATGACCATCGTGATGGCTGCCATCCTGCTGATCCTCGGCGTCGGCATCCTCATCGAGCTGCTGGTCTTCGGACCCATCGAGAAGCGGCTGCTTCGGCGCCGCGGCCTCCTGGCCGGCAGCACCCGCTGACCCAGCCCCTCCCCAACGCACCCTCAGAGCCCGACGGCGACCTCCCGCCGTCGGGCTCTGCTGTTCCCTGGCGCATGGCAGACTGGCGCCATGACCGTCAGCTTCGTATGCCGCACCGAGTCGCCGCTGCCCGCGGAGCAGCTGTTCGACCTGGCGCGCAGCATCGACCTGCATGTGGACTCCCAGCAGAAATCAGGGGAGCGGGCGGTCGGCGGCGTCACCAGCGGGCTGATCGGAGAAGGCCAGGAGGTGACCTGGCGGGCAAAACACTTCGGCATTCCACTGACCATGACCAGCCGGATCACCCACGTGGACTTCCCCCGCAGCTTCACCGACGAACAGGTCAAGGGGCCGTTCACGTCATTCCGGCACGTCCATGAGTTCGCACCAACCGCCACGGGGAGCACTATGACGGACAAGGTGGAGTTCACCGCCCCGCTGGGAGTCCTGGGCCGCGCCGTCGAGCGCCTCTTCCTGGCCCGGTACCTGGAAGGGCTGATCCGGGACCGCGGCAGCTTCCTCGCCGGCAGTATGGCAGATTCTTTGTGACGCAGCGTTACCTTACGTGAACTGGTGTTGCTGACCCTTTGTGGGCCAATGTGACGCCGCCCTACCGTTGATTCATGGCAATTCAGGACATATACCCCACGGCGCTGCGGCTGCTCGGCCGCCCCGTGCTGGTGGTGGGCGGCGGCCCCGTTGCGGCCCGCCGCGCCAAGGGACTGCTCGACGCCGGTGCCCTGGTCACCGTCGTGGCCCCCGTTGCCTCGCCCGCGCTGCAGGAGATGGCCGACGCCGGCCTGCTCACCTGGGAAGCGCGGCCTTACCTTTCCAGCGACGTCGACGGCGTCTGGTTCGTCCAGACCGCAACGGGCGCTCCTGAGGTGGACGCCCAGGTATCGGCCGACGCCGAGGCGCAGCGGGTTTGGTGCGTCAACGCCTCCAACCATGAAGCTTCTGCCGCCTGGACCCCCGCGGTCGCTGAGGTGGACGACGTCAAGATTGCCATCAACGCCGGCGGAGACCCGCGCCGTGCCATGGCCGTCCGCGACGCCGTCGCCACCGCCCTGGAGACCGGCGATCTTCCGCTGCGCCGCCGCCGTGCCCACCAGGGAAGCGTGGCCCTCGTTGGTGGCGGCCCCGGTGATACCGGCCTCATCACCGTCCGCGGCCGCCGGCTCCTGGGCCAGGCCGACGTCGTGGTCGCGGACCGCCTCGGGCCCCGCGAACTGCTGAACGAACTCGCCCCGGACGTCCGCGTCATCGAAGTGGGCAAGACCCCCGGCCACCACCCGGTGCCGCAGGCGGAAATCAACCGCATCCTGGTGGAGGAAGCGCTCAAGGGCAACCGGGTGGTCCGGCTCAAGGGCGGCGACCCGTACGTGCTGGGACGCGGCGGCGAGGAAGCCGAATACTGCCGCCAGCACGGAGTCGAGGTTGAGGTGGTCTCCGGCGTTACGTCCGCCATCTCGGTACCCGCAGCCGCAGGCATTCCCGTCACCCACCGCGGCCTGGCCAAGGGCTTCAGCGTGGTCACCGGCCACGAAGAACTCTCCGAGGTTCCTGCCCGCGCAGACCACACCATTATCCTGCTCATGGGCGTGGGCCAGCTCCGCGAATCCGCGTCCGCGCTGGGCGATGCCGGGCTGCCTGCAGGCACCCCTGTTGGTATCGTGGAAAACGGCTATTTGCCGGACCAGCGCGTCACGATCGGCACGCTCGGTTCCATCGCCGACCAGGCCCAGGCGGCCGGCGTCGCAAATCCTGCCGTGATTGTCATCGGTGACGTGGTGCGCGTGAGCCCGTTCGCGCCGTCGCACTTCAAAACCGCTGACTACAGCACCACCACCCCGAACAGCCCCCGCAAGACCGTCCTCACCACCTGAAACCCATCGATTGCTCCGTAACTGTCGGTATGAGCCTTCAAAACGGCAGTTACTCAGCAATCGATGCAGAAGAAAAGGAACACAGCCGTGTCATCCAGCACAACCGTAGGATCTGCTGCGCGTCCCCTGCGCGTCGCCGTCGTGGGCTCCGGCCCGGCCGGCGTCTACGCCGCTGACATCCTCACCAAGAGCGAAGCCGTCAAGAGCGGTGAGCTGACCGTCAGCATCGACCTCTTCGACCGCTACCCGGCACCCTACGGCCTGATCCGCTACGGCGTGGCCCCGGACCACCCCCGCATCAAGGGCATCGTCAACGCCCTGCACAAGGTGCTGGACCGCGGCGACATCCGCTTCTTCGGCAACGTGGACTACGGCACGGACCTCACCATCGATGACCTCCGCACCCACTACGACGCCGTCATCTTCGCCACCGGCGCCATCAAGGACGCGGACCTGAACATTCCCGGCGTCGAGCTGGAGGGCTCCTTCGGCGGCGCCGACTTCGTCTCCTGGTACGACGGCCACCCGGACGTGCCGCGCGAATGGCCGCTGGAGGCCAAGGAAATCGCCGTGATCGGCAACGGCAACGTGGCCCTGGACGTGGCCCGCGTCCTGTCCAAGCACGCCGATGACCTGCTGGTCACCGAAATCCCGGACAACGTCTACGCCGGCCTGAAGGCCTCGCCCGTCACCGACGTGCACGTCTTCGGCCGCCGCGGCCCCGCCCAGGTCAAGTTCACCCCGCTGGAGCTGCGCGAGCTGTCCCACTCCAAGGACGTGGACATCATCCTGTACCCCGAGGACTTCGAGTTCGACGAGGAATCGGACCGCCAGATCCAGACGAACAACCAGACCAAGACCATGGTGGGAACACTCACCAACTGGATCGCCGAGCAGCCCGAGGACGTCTCCGAGCTCAAGGCCTCCCGCCGCCTCCACCTGCACTTCCTGCACAGCCCGGTGGAGATCTACGACGACGCCGCGACCCCCGGCAAGGTGGCGGGGATCAAGTTCGAGCGCACCGAGCTGGACGGCAGCGGCAACGCCCGCGGCACCGGCGAGTACGTGGACTACCCGGTCCAGGCCGTGTACCGCGCCATCGGCTACTTCGGGTCGGCCCTGCCGGACGTGGAGTTCGACCACAAGAAGGGCGTGGTCACGAACGACGGCGGCCGCGTCCTGGATGCGTCCGGCCAGCATGTGCCGGGGCTCTACGCCACGGGCTGGATCAAGCGCGGACCGGTGGGCCTGATCGGCCACACCAAGGGCGATGCCCTGGAGACCGTCACCTACCTGCTGGAAGACCGCGAAAACCTGCCGGTGGCTTCGGTTCCGCAGGAGGACGCAGTCACCGAACTCCTCGACGCCCGCGGTGTGAAGTTCACCAGCTGGGAAGGCTGGCTGGCACTGGACGCCCACGAGCTGGCCCTCGGCGCAGCGGCCACCGAAGCCGGCGGCTCGCACGGCGTGGAGGTCAAGCGTGAGCGCATCAAGGTGGTGCCGCGCGAGGACATGGTGGACATCTCCCGCGACGGCGTCTCCGCCCAGGTCTAGGAGCTGACGCCCGGCTCCAGGAACTGGATGCAGGAACCGCGGGACATAATCGTCCCGCGGTTCCCAGCGTTTAACAACCCTTTAACCCTGATGCGCTATTTCCCCGCGCCGCCGATGGCCATGAGCTCCAGGCGGCGCAGGGTCTCCCGGTTCCGGGCGGAAATCATGGGATCGCGCAGGAACTTGGGCATCAGCTTGCCGGGCCCCCGGATGGCGTCCTCAGCGATGGTCACCAGGCACTGGTTGCCGCGGTCCTCCAGTGTCATCTCCACCTTGGCCTCGCCCATGGGCCAACCGCGTGCCACCAGTTCCAGCGAGCGGCCGGGCTCGACGGCGGTCACGCGGCTGCTGTCGTCGATCACCAGCGGCCAGGCTCCCACCGAATGGTGGAGTTGGGCGCCCACCCTTGGCCATTCGGCGTCCACATCCCTGATCCGGGACGCGCCCACCACCCAGCCGGAGTACAGCCAGCCGTCGGCGATCACCCGCCAAACGTCGGCAGAGGGGGTTTTGAACAGCTGCGAGACGGTGGACATGGAGTTCCTTCCGGTTGCGGTAGTGCTTTTCCCGGGCGATGCGGGGGATTCTGGCGGGCGTCCGACGGCGGGAGGTGCGGGCCGCCGTGCGGCCCGGTAGGACGGCTTCCGCAGCCGCCGGGTCCAGCTGTAGGCCTGCGCCCCGGGCGGCTGGTGCTCCAGGGGATCGAAACGCAGCGGGATGTCGGTGGGACTGGCACCGGCCCGCAGCCGCACTTCGCCGCATTCCCGCCAGCGTCTGCCCGGTGTGGCCCAGTGCAGTCCCAGCACCCATTCCCCGGACGCCAGCGAACCCGGCGGGAGGCTCCGCGTCTGGAGTCCCAACAGCACGGGGCCCCGGCTTCCGCGGTAGGGCATCAGCGTGGTCATGGAGGCTCCTGCAACATCCAGGCGCGGCACCAGCAGGAACCGGCCCGGCAGCCCCCAGCCGGTGGAGGCAAACAGCACGTCCGCGGGGCCGCCGGCGCCGGGCGGCGAAACGCGCAGGGCCAGGCCAAGGATGTCCGGCAGCGCCTGCGGCAGCCCTACTGACCTGGAGAAGCGGGCCACAACCTGGTCCGTACCGGGCGCGTCCAGCCAGTCGATGCCGCTGGGGCCGGACGGGTTGCCGGTCCTGGTCAACGTTCCGTGCAGGCCCAGCCCCTGTGGGTGGATGGGCCGGTCCGGCCTGGCGAGTTTCAGGAGCCGGAAGAGGCCGGCGAAGGCCTGGCCGGCACTGGAGGTCACGGCGGAACTAACGCGCAGCTGCTGGGTCATACTTCCTCCCTACCCACAAACCCCGGAACTACATGCGGCCAAAGCGGGCCCGGATCAGCGCGAAGATCCCGTAGGCGATAAACCCTGCACCAATGGCCACGAGCAGGGTGGGCCCGAACGGGTGGCCCTGCAGGGCCTTGAGGCTGCCGTCCAGCCCGGTGGATTCGTCCGGCCGGTCCCTGGCGGCGGCGATGATGAACAGGAGTCCGGTGAGGTTCAGCGCCACACCTTTGGCCACATGGCCGGTGACGCCCAGGCTGTCGATGAGCCTGCCGCGGCGGGTGCCCTCGAAGTGGAACAGCTCTTCCTTGAACCCGCGCCGGATTCCCTTGACCTCGAAGTAGATGCCGATGCCGAGGATGGTCAGGCCGAGGGCGACGAGGACCCATGGCCCCATGGGGTTGGCCATCAGGCTGGCGCTGAAGTCCCGGGTATTGTCGCCCGAGTCGCTGCGCTGCCCCAACGCGAAGCCTGCGAAGGTCAGCCCCACGCTGCCGTACGCGATGGCCAGGAATCCCGAGGACACCAGCTTGGCCAGCCGTTCCTTGCGGGGAAGGCTCCTGGCCCGCAGCGTCGCTTCACTGGCCTGCCACAGCGCAAGGCCCAGGCAGGCGGCCACGCATCCCCACATGACGAGGGGACCCCACGGGTTGTCCGCCAGCCGGGCGATGGCGCCGGTGGCCTCGGCATCGCCGGGGTGGCCGAACGCGATGGCGATGGCGATGACCCCTACGATGATGTGGAGCAGCGCCATGACGGCGAATCCGGAACGGGCCAGGACGTCCAGGGCTTTGGCATTGGACGCGTCCTCGACAGCGTCCGCTGCCTGGCTGAGGGTGGATTCGCCGTCGGACATCTCTTAGCCGTTCATGGGGCCTTCGGCCCGCAGCTTCTCTGCGCCGGGTCCCTCCACGTGTACGGTGCAGCGGACCACCAGCTGGCCGGGGGCGTTGTCCAGCTCCACCAGGGAATCGTCCGCGCTGAGGACGGTGAACACCTCCGAGCCGGCTACAACGCCAACGCCCTTGGCCTTTGCCGTTTCCCTGGCGTTCCCCAGTGCCTCGCGCTGCAGTCCGTCCACGTAGCCGCCGTCACTTCCACGGGCGGGGTCCCCGAAGGCCCAGCCGAACAATGTCCCTGTATTTCCCATGGCGACGATATTACGCGGTTGCCCCTCTCGGGGATGGGGTTTCGTAATATTAGTAAGTGTGCTTACCATGGGCGGACCATACCTCGAAGGAACACGGCAGGTGGAGTCCGCGGCACAGCGGCAACACGGAACCAGTCCACAACGTTAGGAATGCACATCATGGCAGGAAATCTCATTGCCCGTTCAGTTCACGACCTGACGGCAGCAGCATGGTTTGGTGGATCCCTGATGGGCGCCATCGGACTCAACGGGGCAGCGGCCCAGGCCAAGGACCCCGCAGAGCGCACCCGGCTTTCCAGCGCCGGCTGGATGAAGTGGGCACCGTTCCAGACCGCAGCCTTCGCTTCCCACCTGGTGGCGGACCTGGCCATTGCGTGGGAGAACAAGGGCCGCATCGCCAAGCAGGAGGGCGTGGCCCGCGACACCGTCATCAAGACGGCCGTGACCGTGGTGGGCGCCGCAGTGACCCTGTACTCGGGCATCCTGGGCAAGAAGGTGGAGAAGCTGGCCGGTGAGGGTGCCGAAGGTGCCACCGAGCCGCACGGTGCAGCCTCGGACGAGCTGAAGTCGGCCCAGCAGCAGCTCAAGGCACTGCAGTGGGCCATCCCCGGCTTCGCTGCCCTGGTGATCATCCTCGGCGCCAAGCACGGCGAGATGCAGCGCCCCAAGAACGTCCTTTCGGGCCTGCGCCGCGACTAGCGCTACCAGCCAGACATAGAGCGGACGACGACGGCCCGGCACCACAGTGCCGGGCCGTCGGCATGCCCACGGGGTGGATAGGGCGGGGCGCGCAGGGCCGGGTTACTCCGCCAGCCACTCCGCGCACGAGTTCAGGTTCCGGTTCACGCTGGCCACGGCAGCGTCTTCGTCCCGCTGGGCGATGGCGTCGAGCAGTGTTTCGTGGCCGTCGCGGGGGAGTCCGTTGAACCCCGGCCGGCGCTGCTGCGTGAGCAGGTCCTGGTGGAACACGGTTCCGAAGCTGGCGTACAGCTCGTGCAGCAGCGGGTTGCCGGACGCCCGGGCGATGCCCTCGTGGAAGCTCCAGTCCGCGTCCGCCCAGGCTTCGAAGTCGCCGTTGTTCCAGGCCTGGTCCCGGGTGGCGAGGAGGGCCCCCAGGGCGGCGACGTCGTCGTCCGTTGCGTTGCGCGCGGCCAGCCGGGCAGCCTGGGTGTCCAGGCCCAGCCGGACCTCCAGGATGTGCTGCTCGGTGTGGTCCTGGTACATGCGGCGCGCGGCGCCGGACATTTCGCTCGTGGCGCGCACGTAGGTGCCGTCCCCCCGCCGCACCTCCAGCATTCCGCCGTGGGCAAGGGCCTTGACCGCTTCGCGGAGGGTGCCGCGGGAAACCCCCAGCCTGGCCATGAGCTCAGGTTCGGACGGGATGCGCTGGTTCAGCGGCCACTCACCGGAGTGGACCATGCCCCGCAGCTTGGCCGTGACCTCGGCCGCGAGCGGCGGACGGACGGAAGGGCTCAGGGTCATGGGATTACTTCCTCTCCGCGGGCTTGACGGACATCGCAGGGCCGGTGATCAGGTGGGACACCACGATCTGGACCAGGGCCAGTGCCAGCAGCAGCACCAGCGGCAGGGACCAGCCTCCGGTGGCGCTGTGCAGCAGTCCCATGCCGAACGGGCCCGCGGTGGCCAGCAGGTAACCGGAGGACTGGGCCAGGGTGGAGAGGGCGGTGGTCTCGGCGGTGCTGGTGCCGCTGCGGCTGATCATCACCATCACCAGCGGGAAGATGCCCAGGCCGAAGCCCAGCAGGACAGCGGGGACCGCGGCCAGCGCCACGGGGAGGACCAGCAGCGCCGCAATTCCCACGGCCATGGTGATGCTCACCAGGTAGAACGCCGGACGCAGCATCCGGGGCCGGGCGCCGATGGCTATCAGCACCATGCCCGCGGGGACGGAGACCAGCTGCATGAGGCCGAACATCAGCCCGCTGTCCGAGGCGCTCAGGCCCATGGTGGTGAGCATGTACGGGAACCAGCTCAACAGGGCGTACGCCAGCAGGGCCTGCAGGGTGAAGATCGCGGTGAGGAGTTGCCCCTTGCGGGTCCGCAACAGCGGCCAGGGCGACACATGCCCGGCCGTGGTCCGCACCGTATGGCGGTGGGCGTGCAGAGCCACCGGCAGGAACCCCAGGAAGGCGGCCACGGCCGCGATACCCACGGCGCCGACGGCGGCGGACGGGGAACCGAGCGCCTGTGCCAGCGGGACCACCGCGACCGAGGTCAGGGTACCGCCGGTGGTCATGGTCACCGTGTAGACGGCGGTCATGAGTGACGTCCGGGACGCGAAGTGCTCCCGGATGAAGGACGGCATTGCCACGTTGCAGATGGCCAGCCCGGACATGCCCACCACACTGCCGGCCACCAGCATGCCCGTGGCGGGGATGCCGCGCAGCAGCAGCCCGCCGGCCAGCAGCGCCAGGGACAGGAGGATGGCCTTCTCCACGCCAAGCCTGCCGGTGAGCCAGGACGTGGCGGCACCGGCAAGCGCGAAACAGAGGGTGGGGATGGAGGGGATGACCGCCGCCACCAGCACCCCGTAGCCCAGCGCCGCCTGCAGGTCGTGCAGCAGCGCGGATGCACCGGTGATGCCCGCGCGCAGGTTCAGCCCGATCAGCACCAGCGCAATGACGCCGAAGACGACGGCGGAGCGCGGCTTCGCCGGGGCGGCGCCGCCGGGCGGGGTCCCGGGCACCGCAACGGGCGCCTGGGCGGCGGTGGGAACGGAAACGGGGGGAGTGGCGGGCATACGAACCACCCTAAAGGTTAGACGTTTGATGTTTGCGCTTTTGTGGCCAACCTCTCCCGGGTTTCGGTGCCTGCAATAGACTGCCAACGGACTGTCGGAGGGCCTGGCGCGGACCAGGCGGTGCGGAAGGGCGGCTGTGGAGGCTTCCAGGGGACTCGAGATTGAGAAGAAGTACGACGTCGATACCGGCGCCGTGGTGCCGACCCTGGAGCAGGCCGCGGGGGTGGCCCGCACAGGGAAGCCGCACACCGACCTGCTGGAGGCGGTGTACTTTGACACCCCCACCCACGCCCTGGCCGGACGCCGCATCACCCTCCGCCGCCGCACCGGCGGGAAGGACGCGGGCTGGCACCTGAAGCTGCCTCCCCAAGCGGCGCCCAGCGGCGAAGGACCGCAGGAGCGGACGGAACTGCACGCACCCCTCGGCCGGCCCGACGTCGTCCCGGACGCCCTGCTCACCCACCTGCACGCCTACCTCAGGGGTGCCGTCCCCGTGCCGGTGGTGCGCCTGGACACCCGGCGCACCACCTACCCCCTGTACGGGGCCGACGGCGTCCACCTCGCCGACCTCGCGGACGACCAGGTCACCGCCGAACGCCTGGGCGACGGGGACAACGCCACAAGGCAGGAGTGGCGCGAATGGGAGCTGGAGCTGGTCCACGGTGGGCCGGACCTCTTTGACCCGGTGGAGGAACTGCTCGCAGCCGCCGGCGCCCGGCCCGCCGGCCATGCCTCGAAGCTGGTCCGTGCCCTGGGCGCTGACACCAAAGCGGGCAAGCGTGCCGCCGCCGGCGAGGCGCCCGCCGGTGCCGCCGGACCCGAAGGCACCCCTGCCCTGCTGGCCGGGAAGCGCGCGCCGGCCGCCGCCGTCGTCACCGTATATGTGGCCGCACAGATCGACCAGATCCTCGCCAGCGACGCCGCCGTCCGGGGGGAGGAACCCGAGGCCATCCACAACATGCGGTCCGCCACGCGCCGGATCCGCTCGGTCCTGGCAGCGTACGCCAAGCTCTACCGGGCATCGCCGGTGCGCAAACTGCGGAGCGAGCTGAAGTGGCTGGGCCAGCTGCTCGGCCAGCCGCGCGACGCCGAGGTCCTGCGGTCCCGGCTCCGTGACCAGTTGGGCGGGCTGCAGCCGGGGGATGGTACCGCCGGGGCCACGGCACGGGTGGAGCAGCGCACGGGCGGGGACTATGACGCCGCGTACCGGCTCCTGCTGGAAGCCCTGGGCTCGGGGCGCTACTTCCGGCTCCTGGACAAGCTCGAGGATTTCCGCGACAACCCGCCGGTGCGCGCCGACACGGTGGCCCCGGGACGTCGGGCGGCCGCGAAAGCCGTGGACAAGGCAGCCAAGCGGCTGGAGCGCTCCCGCAAAGCGGCCAAGCGCGCGCGGCGCGGCAGGGACCAGGAACTTGCCCTCCACCGGGTACGCAAGGATGCCAAGCGGCTGCGCCACGTGGCTGAATCAGCGGCCCTGGTGCACGGCAAACGTGCGGGCAAGGTGGCCAAGGCTGCCCGCCGGCAGCAGAAGGTCCTGGGCCAGTTCCAGGACGCCGTGGTGGCCCGCGACCTGCTGGCAGCCATCGCCGCGGAGTACAGCGAGCCTGCCACGGCAGGCATCTACGCGGAGCTGCTCAGCCAGCAGGAAGAACGGATGCTGGCGGCCCGGGCCGGGTACCGGAAGGCCACGAAGAAGTCGCGCGACCTCTTGGGCCACGGCGTCCTCTGAGGCGGACCGCGGTTTCCGGCCTACTTGCCCTGCCGGGCGGACAACCGGGCCACGGCCAGGGCCAACCACAGCTGCACCCGGTCTGCGGTGACGGAGGGGTCATAGCCGGTGAGCTCGGTGATCTGCGCCAGCCGGTACCGGACCGTGTTGCGGTGCAGCGTGAGCTCTTCCGCCACCGCAGCCACCGAGCCGTTGTTGTTCAGGTAGCTCTCCAGCGTGGACATCAGCTCCGAGCCGTGCGCGGCATCGAAGGCCCGCAGCGGGTTCAGGGACTCGTGTGCCATGTCCGCCAGCGGGACATCCTCGCTGGCCAGCAGCAGCGATGTCAGGCTGAGCCGTTCCGGTTCGTTGACCGGCAGCCCATGGCTGGCGGCGTCGCGGGCTTCGAAGTAGCTCCAGCGCAGGCCGTTGGGCTTGGTGTACGCCCCGCCGATGCCGATCGTGGCGTGGATCCCGGCTTCGGCGAGGTGGTCGCTCAGCTTCCGTGCCAGCGCCGGCGCCGTCCCGCCGTCGTCATTGACCACCAGCACCAGGTCCTTGCCCACGACGGCGGCAACCGCCTTCTCCAGTTCCTGCGGCACTGAGGTGCTTCCCAACGCCTTCCCGTGGGCGGCCGATACGGCCAGCAGCACCACGTTCTTGCGGGTGCTGTTCACGCCCACCCCGGCCAGGCGGCGCTGGGCCTCGCTGGTCTCCAGTGCCCCGTGGATCACGTCCTCCAGTACCTGGCCGCACAGGGCGCGCTGGGCCTGGCGCTGCTTGACCATGTTATTCAGCTCCACGCTGATCAGGTTCTGCGCGTAACCGATGATGCCGGTGTCCTCGAAGGGCTGGCGGACCCACAGCGTGCAGGCATCGCGCCGGCCCGTGGGCACGGGGTAGCTGGACCAGGTATCGGCTGACGGGTGGGTGCTGCCGCTGTTGTACAACTGCGCCGTGAACTGGGTCAGCGCTACGTCGGTGCGCAGCATGCCGCCCAGGTTCTTCAGCAGCTCTGCGAGCCCGCCGCCGGTCAGCAGCGCCCGGGCCAGCACCTGGTGCCCGGCAATGAGCCGTTCCAGCTTGGCGTAGTGGTCAGCCGACTGGGCGTCCGCCACCAGCTTGGTGATGGCGATGAACGGGGTTTCGTAAGGCACTTCCACCACCGGCAGGCCCCACCGGTTGGCCTCCGCCAGCAGGGCCGGCGGCACCGCGTCATGTGACAACCCCACACCGAACCCGATGCCCACTGCGCCGGCCCGCTGGACCTGCCGCACAAAGCGGCGCTGCTCCGGCGCGGACCGCAGCCGCAGGCCGGTGGTGAGCACCAGTTCCCCGCCGTTGAGGAACCGCTGCGGATCCTCGAGTTCCGTAACCGCCACCCAGTTGATGTCCTGGTTCCAGGTAGTCTCCGCCACGCCCGCCTTGGACAGCTTCAAGGAGGTCACGCCCACCAGGGCGGCAAGGGAAATGGCCATGAAGCAAGGATAAACGTGAGCTGGGCAACCGCACTAAACCCCTTCGGCAAGGGTGTGCAGGTGGCTATTCACCCTGCTTGGGCGCTGGCATAGGCTCAAGGCAGTTCCATCCATCCGTCCTGGTCTCCGCCCGGCCGCCGATGGCCCTTACGAAAGAGGTTGCACACCGTGGTCCAAACCTTGCAGAACTTCATCAACGGGAAGTTCGTCACCCCCGCCGGCACCACCCTGCTGGACGTGGTCAACCCCACCAACGGGGAAGTCGTGGCGCAGGCCCCCGTTTCCGTGCAGGCGGATGTGGATGCGGCCATGACGGCAGCCAAGGACGCCTTCAGGACCTGGAAGCATGTCACCCCGGGCCAGCGCCAGCTGATGCTGCTCAAGCTTGCCGACGCCATCGAGGCCAACAGCGACGAACTCGTCGAAGCCCAGCACCGCAACACCGGCCAGGTCCGCTCCCTCATCGCCTCCGAGGAAGTGGCTGCCGGCGCCGACCAGCTGCGCTTCTTCGCCGGTGCCGCCCGCATCCTGGAGGGGAAGTCGGCCGGCGAGTACTTCGAAGGCCACACCTCCTACGTCCGCCGCGAACCCATCGGCGTCGTGGCCCAGGTCGCCCCGTGGAACTACCCCTTCCTGATGGCCATCTGGAAGATCGGTCCCGCGCTCGCCGCCGGCAACACCGTGGTCCTCAAGCCCTCCGACACCACCCCCGAGTCCACCCTGGTCCTGGCCCGCCTGGCCGGCGACATCCTGCCCGCGGGCGTCCTGAACGTGGTCCTGGGCACCGGCGAAACCGGTGCCATGATGGTGGAGCACAAGGTCCCCGGCCTGGTGTCCATCACGGGATCTGTCCGCGCGGGAATCGCAGTGGCTTCCGGCGCCGCCAAGGGTCTCAAGCGCGCCCACCTGGAGCTCGGCGGCAAGGCCCCGGCCATCGTCTTCGCGGACGCGGACATCAAGAAGAGCGCGGCGGCCATCGCCGAGTTCGCGTTCTTCAACGCCGGCCAGGACTGCACGGCCATCACCCGGGTGCTGGTGCAGGATTCCGTGCACGACGACGTCGTGGCAGCCATGGTGGAACACACCCGGACCCTGCACACCGGTTCGCAGAACGACGAAGACAACTACTTCGGCCCGCTGAACAACGTGAACCACTTCAACGCCGTGACCTCCGTGGTGGAGAACCTGCCGGCCAACTGCCGGATCGAAACGGGTGGACACCGGGCAGGGGAGAAGGGCTACTTCTTCGAACCCACCATCATCACCGGCGCCAAGCAGACCGACGACGTGGTGCAGAAGGAAACGTTCGGCCCCGTCATCACCGTCCAGAAGTTCAGCACCGAGGAAGAAGCCGTGGCCCTGGCCAACGACGTGGACTACGCGCTGGCGTCCAGCGTCTGGACCACCAACCACGGCACGGCCATGCGGTTGAGCCGTGACCTGGACTTCGGCGCTGTCTGGATCAACACCCACATCCTCCTTACCGCCGAAATGCCGCACGGCGGCTTCAAGCAGTCCGGCTACGGCAAGGACCTCTCCATGTACGGCGTGGAGGACTACACGCGCATCAAGCACGTGATGTCCGCCCTCGACGCCTGACCATTTCCCGCTGGTTGAGCTTGCCGAAACCCGGAATCGTAGAAAGAAAAGAACCATGACCACCACCGCAGCAGACATCACCTACCGCCTGGAGCAGAAGCGCAACGTCCAGGCCGACTTCCCGGGCCCCAAGTCCGTGGCACTGACCGAACGCCGCAAGTCCGTGGTGGCCGCCGGCGTCGCCTCCAGCGTCCCGGTCTACGTGGCAGACGCCGACGGCGGCATCATCCACGACGTCGACGGCAACTCCTTCATCGACCTGGGCTCAGGCATCGCCGTGACCAGCGTGGGTGCCTCCGACCCCGCCGTCGTGGGCGCCGTCAAGGAAGCCGTGGAGCACTTCACCCACACGTGCTTCATGGTCACCCCCTACGAGGGCTACGTGGCCGTTGCCGAGCAGCTGAACCGCCTCACCCCGGGCGACCACGAAAAGCGCACCGTCCTGTTCAACTCCGGTGCCGAGGCAGTGGAAAACGCCGTCAAGGTGGCCCGCCTGGCAACCGGCCGGGACGCCGTCGTCGCCTTCGACCACGCCTACCACGGCCGCACCAACCTGACCATGGCACTGACCGCCAAGGCCATGCCGTACAAAACCAACTTCGGCCCGTTCGCGCCCGAGGTCTACCGCATGCCCATGAGCTACCCGTACCGCGAGGAAAACCCCTCGATCACCGGCGCAGAGGCAGCAAAGCGCGCCATCACCATGATCGAGAAGCAGATCGGCGGCGACCAGGTTGCCGCGATCATCATCGAGCCCATCCAGGGCGAGGGCGGCTTCATTGTCCCGGCCGAGGGCTTCCTGCCCGCGCTGGCCGCATGGGCCAAGGAGAAGGGCATCGTCTTCATCGCCGATGAGGTCCAGTCCGGCTTCTGCCGCACGGGCGAATGGTTCGCCGTCAACCACGAAGGCATCGTCCCGGACATCATGACCATGGCCAAGGGTATCGCCGGCGGCATGCCGCTGTCCGCCATCACCGGCCGCGCCGACCTCCTGGACGCCGTGCACCCCGGCGGCCTGGGCGGCACCTACGGCGGCAACCCCGTGGCCTGTGCAGCAGCCCTGGCCTCGATCGGATCCATGGAGGAGTACGACCTGAACGGCCGTGCCCGCCACATCGAATCCATCGCCACGGCGCGCCTGCGTGAGCTGCAGTCCGAACTGGCCGGCGCCGGGACCGCCGTAATCGGCGACGTCCGCGGCCGCGGTGCCATGCTCGCCATCGAGCTCGTCCAGGCCGGTACCAAGGAACCCAACCCGGAGCTGACCAAGGCTGTCGCAGCCGCCTGCCTGAAGGAAGGCGTCATCATCCTCACCTGCGGCACCTACGGCAACGTCATCCGCCTGCTGCCCCCGCTGGTCATCACCGATGAACTGCTCGCGGACGGCCTGGAAGTCCTCGCCGCAGCCATTAAGGCCAACGCCTAGGAGCCGCTAACCCGGTCCACGAAAAAGGCAGCACCCCGCCGGGGTGCTGCCTTTTTCGTGGCCGGGGAAAGCCCGCTGTGGGGGATACCTAGGCCCCCGCACCGGACTGCGCAAACTACCTAATATTCCACCCGGACCGGCGGGTACGCGGCGGTCCCCCCAAAACCCTTTTGGTAAGTAGCCCCAAAAATCTTTATAGAGTACCCGTTACTCGTGTCGGGCCTGCGCAGGAATACGTAATTTTGACCTATAAACGGGTGGGCAGTGCGCGACGCCAATTGCCTGAGGCGCCACCTGCCGCCCCAAATTGCGGAGCTCCATATGCGCTCCCAATCAAGTCAGCCGCAGGGTAATGACGCTGCCCTCCCATGACGCTGACGACAGGAACTTCCACGAACGCCTGGTGCATGGGCACCCCAGGCGGTGACACCCCACAGCCCAAAGACGGACATCTTGCTCAAGACAGGGGGAAGGCAATGACGCAGCCTTCAGCAATGACGCAAGCTTCAAGGGGAACGGGGGAGGGCCTGTGGTGACGAACCTGGGAACCTTCGCCGTGCCTGCAGGGACCACCTTCGGCCGGGACGGCGCCATGTTCGAGAGCCTCCTCGCTTTCGTGGCCCAGATGAGCCTGGTGCTGTGGGGCATGGTCACGCTCACCGTGGTCATCCGCTTCATCGGCATCCGGTTCTACCGCCGCGCCGCCCGCCGGGCCATGGCCAAGACGGCGGCAGCCGGCACCGCCGTTCCGGCCATCGCCGTGGCAAGCGTCGACGCCTCTGCCGGTGCCGCCGCCGGCACGGCTGCTCCAGCCGGCCAACGTCCCGGGACCGCCCGGGACGCAGGGGCCGCCGCCGCGCAGGCCGCCGCTGCCGCGGTCATGCCGGCCATCGCCGTCGTGCCCGCCATCGCGGCCGGGATCGACCTTCTCCAGCCGGCCAACGTCCCGCTGCCCGAAGCCTTCACGAACGTGCTCGCAACCAACTCCGTGGACGGATGAGCGATGGATATCGCGCTCTTGGTCTTTTGGCTCTTCGCGGGCGTCAGCATCCTTTACGTTGTGCACTTCGGCCTCTATCTGGCGGGTGCCAACTTCTACGACATATGGCAACAGCGGCGCAAGGGACTCAGCGGGATCCGGCTTCCCACCCCCTACCAGCCCGAGTGCGCAGCGACGGCCACGTGGACCCGGCGGGCGCTCCCCGAGGTACCCGGGCTGGTCTCCATTGTCATTGCCGCCCACAACGAGGAAGCGGTGATCGTGCGGACCCTGGACTCCATCCGGCGCAGCACCTACCCGTTCTTTGAAGTCTTCGTCGCGGATGACGCCTCCGGTGACCTCACCGGCCGGCTGGTCCGTGATTACCAGTTGCGCCACCCCGCCATGGACCTGCGGATCTTGCGGATGCACCGGAACGTAGGCAAGGGCGCGGCGCTCAATTCGGTGCTGCGCAGGTTCGCGCGCGGCCAGTTCGTCATGACGCTCGACGCCGACTCGGTCATCCAGCCGGACGCCATCACCCGGGCGCTGTCCTACTTCGACGACCCGTACGTCGCCGGCGTGGCGGCGAACGTCCAAATCATGGAGGAGACCACGGCGCTCGGCATCCTGCAACGGTTTGAGCACATGATTGGCTACCGCTCAAAGAAGCTCTACTCGCTGCTGAACTGCGAGTTCGTGGTGGGTGGGGTGGCCTCCACCTACCGGATGCGCGTGCTGCGCAAGGTGGACTTCTACGACACGGACACCGTGACCGAGGACATCGGCCTGAGTGCAAAAATCACCCACTTGGGCAACCGGCGCTTCCGCATGGTCTACGGCGCGGACGTGGTGGCCAAGACCGAGGGGGTGCTCACCTTCCGTGCCCTGGCCAAGCAGCGCTACCGCTGGAAGTACGGAAGCATCCAGAACCTCATCAAGTACCGCAGCATGACGCTGAACCCCAGCCGCCGGTACAGCCGCACCCTGGCCTACTACCGGATGCCCACGGCCGTGCTGAGCGAATTCACGCTGCTCGTCTCACCCTTGGCCTGGACATATGCGGTCTATTGGTCGCTGGCCACTTACACTCCGGCGCTGATCATCGGGGCTTACGCCACCATCACCGCCTACACGCTGCTGACAGTCCTGATGGATGAAAACCTCTCACCCCGGGAACGCACCAGGCTGTGCATGTACGCGCCCACCGCCTACTTCCTGTTCTACATCATGGACCTGGTCCAGCTCGCGGCAGCGGTCCGGTGCATCGCCCGTTCACCAGGGCTGGTGCGGCGCCCTGAGATCAACACCTGGAAATCTCCGCAGCGGGCCGGCAGCGTGGCGGTGATAAGCCGTGCCGCCTAGGCGCCGGCGGGTCCGCCAGGTCCTGCTGAATCCGCTCGTGGTCATCGCGGTCCTGGTCCTCCTGATCACCGCAGGGTGGTTCATGTATACGGGCAGGATCGGCACCTTCGCCCAGGCGCGGCCCGGAGCCAACCTGCTCCCGGCGCTCTTTCCCGGCATTGCCGCACCGACGGCGACACCCGGCCCGTCGCCGTCGGCCGGTACTTCGGTAGCACCTGCAGGCGGCTGGACCGCCGGCCACAGCGGGGACGCGAAGACCTCCCTCGAACTGGTGCAGGGACAGATGGGCGCCCAGGCGCTGAAGCTCGACATCCCGCAGTACGCCTCGGGCGACGTCACCCTCACCAGCCCGCGCGTGGACGTGGCTCCCGGCAAGACCTACTTCTTCAAGGTGTACGCCACCACGGAAGCGGATTTCCGGCTGCTGGTGCGGAAATACCACAGGGATGGCTCCGCCAGCCTGGAGCAGCTGCGGAACCCGGTCGAGCGGCCCGGTACCACCGCGTTCACGGTGAGTGATGCCTTCAACAGCGGCGACACCGTCGCGGCAGTGGAGTACGTCTTCCGCTTCGCCTCAGTGGGCACCGCACGTGTGGAAGGCGCCTACCTTGAGGCAGCGGACGACGTCCAGCCCCCGGCACCCGCAACGGTGGGCCCGAACGTGATCCCCAACCCGGGGTTCGCCGGTACCCAGCCGAACCAGCCGGCCTTCTGGTCCCCCTATTCCTCCGGGACGTCAACGGTGGAATCCGGGCGCGGCGAGGATGGGCGCGGAAGCTTCCTCTGGACCCGCGTCGGAAATTACCAGAACGGGGAGGCGAAGTGGCAGTACCAGCCCATCCCGGTGACCCCGGACCGCTACTTCAGGTTCGGCGCGGCCTACAAGGCGGACCGCGAGGTGGATGTGGTGGCCGAGTTCGAGCTTGCGGGCGGAGGACGCACCTTCAAGAACCTGGAGACCGTGCCGCCGGCAGGGGAGTGGACCACCATCAGCGAGGCATTCCAGGTCCCCGACGGCGCGGCCACCGCGATGGTCACCCTGGTTGCACATGGGAACGGGACCACCGCCGTCCGCGACTATTCGTTGACGGACATCACCAGGCCCGGGCCGTTGCGGTGGAACCAGCCCACGGTCTCGATCACGTTCGACGACGGGTGGCAGTCCGTGTACGACCGGGCGCTGCCCCTGCTGGACAAGCATGGCTTCAAGTCCACCCAGTACGTCAACGCCAGCTCTATCGAAACGCCAAACTTCATCACGGGCGCCGAGGTCCAGCAGCTGCACCAGGCGGGACATGAAATCGCAGCCCACTCCTACCAGCACGTCGACCTCACCTCCGTGGGGGCGGAGCGGCTGGATGAGGAGCTGCGCAAGAGTGAGGAAGCGCTGGCCGCGGCCGGCCTTCCCACTGATGACCTGGCACCGCCGTACGGACGCTCCGACGCCCAGGTGGACTGGTACGCGGCCAAGTACTTCAAGGTCATGCGGGGGACGGATGACGGGATCAACACCAGGCAAAACATCAACCCGCATGACCTGAAGGTCCTGTACGTGACCGACGCAACCACGTCGGACACCCTGAAGGAAGCGCTCGCCGAGGCTAAGCGGTCCAACGGCTGGCTCATCCTGGTCTACCACCAGATCGCTGCCCCCGACGCGTCGGGGACCCAGAAGAACACTATTGCGGCGGACAAGAGCACCATCACCAGCGACGTCCTCGCAACCCAGCTGCAGCTCATCGACGAAAGCGGCATCCAAGTGAAACCGGTCGCCCAGGCGTTCGAGCAGTTGCAGGGCCCGTGACCACCGTCAGGCGGTGAAACGCGGCGCCTTCGCCACCCGAAAGAAGGAGAAAGTCATGATCAAATCCAGATCCAGCCTGGCGCGACGCCGCGCCGGGCTCCTGACCCTGGGGGTAGCCGTGTGGGCCATGGCCGCCGCGCTGCTGACCCCTGCGGCCGCGAACGCCGCCGTGGACAACCCTGCCCCAACTCCGCTCGTGTCCTTCACCTTCGACGACGGCATGCAAAGTGCCTTAACGCAGGCTGCCCCCACCCTTAAGAAGTACGGGCTCACCGGCACCAGTTACGTCATCACCAACTGCGTGGGGATGACCGCCGTGCCGAACACCTGCCGCGCCAACACCGACGTTCCCTATATGACGTGGGACCAGATCACCCAGTTGCAGAACACCTACGGCTGGGAGATCGGCTCGCACACCGTTGACCACCAGTGCCTTGTCAGTGTGGGCAACGACTGCCAGGCCACCAAGCTGACGGCCGCCCAGGTGGACGCCGAGCTGGCCAACAGCAGGGCCGCTTTGTCGGCCCACGGGTTCAACGCCACTGCCCTGGCCACGCCCTACGGCGACTACGACATGTCGGCGCTCGCCCGGATAGCAAAGTACTACACCTCGATGCGCGGCTTCGCGGACGTGGGCAACAACATCTGGCCGCTCGGCGACCTGCTGCTCCACAACACTCCGGTGCAGGAAGTCACCACCACGGTCTCAACCCTGAAGGCCAAGGTTGACGAGGCAATCGCCAACAAGACGTGGGCCATCTTCACGTTCCACGACGTCAGGCCCTCGCCGAGCCAGAACCCGGATGACTACCAGTACGGAACGGCTGAGCTGGACCAGCTGGCAGCGTATGTGCAGACCAAAGTGGCAGCCGGGCAGATCAGGAACGTCAATGTCAGCAAGGGCCTGGTAACCGGCAGCCCCAACCTCCTGCCGAACGCGACGTTCAATAACGGCATCGCCGACGGTTGGCGCACGGACGCCCCGGCCACGATCACCGCGGACGCCGGGACCAACGGGAGCTACCCGGATCCTGCCAAGTCGGTGAAGCTGGTGTCGGGTTCCGCTGCGGGCCACCTGTTCTCGCCAAAGGTTCCGGTGTCGGCGGCCAACAGCTACCTGTACAAGGCCTTCCTCAACGTGGCGGCAATCTCCTCCGGAGAAGTGGGCTTCTACGTGGACGAGTACAACGCGGCCGGGCAGTGGATTTCCGGGCAGTTCCGCAAGCGGGAAAACAGCCGTTGGGTGGAGTCGATGAACTTCACCTACACTCCCAGCTCCACCAGCGTGGCGTCTGCCAGCCTGCAGGTCTACGTGACCGGCACCGGCATCACGGCGTACCTGGACAACATGCAGATGATGACGCTCGGGGCCGGCTCCACCACGCCGTCGCCCAACCTCGTGGCAAACGGCACGTTTGATGCCGGAATCGGCTCGGGCTGGCGGACAGACTCCGCATCCACCATCCTGGCTGACGCAGCCAACCACGGAAGCCCGGCCAACCCGGTGAACTCGGTTAAGATGACCGCCACCACGGCCAACAAACACCTGTTCTCCCCGCAGGTGGCGGTGGCAGCCGGCAGCTACAAGATCGCCAGCTACCTCAACATCACGGCGCGGACCAGCGGCGAGATGGGCTTTTACATTGACGAATACAACTCGGCCGGGCAGTGGATCTCCGGGCAGTGGAAGCTCGGGATCTCAACCGGCGGCGTGACCAATGTGGACCTGACGTACTCGCCGAGCAGCACCGCCGTGGCAAAGGCGAGCCTGCAGGTGATCGTCCAGGGCAATTCGGGACTGCAGGCGTACTTCGACGACGTCCGCTGGACCAAGTCCTAGCAGCACCAGGTCCTGGCAGCAGGGGAGAGGACGAAGGATGGCCGGGCGCCCGCACGCACTGACGGTGGTGCTGGTGTCCGCCCTCCTCGTCATCCTCGCGTCATGCTCCCCGCCCAAGCCTGATGTGACGCTGGACCTGCTGCACGGGGACTGGCAGGATGTTCCAGGCGTCCGGGCCGGGAACGGCGCACTCCAGGTGACGCCCACCGCCAGGCGAATCGTGGAGCAGAGCGGGGAAGGAGGTCAGCCGAACCCCCCGCTCAACCTCGCCGGCACGCACCTGATGGTCGGCG
Source organism: Pseudarthrobacter sp. LT1 (assembly GCF_035621795.1). Lineage (NCBI taxonomy): Bacteria > Bacillati > Actinomycetota > Actinomycetes > Micrococcales > Micrococcaceae > Pseudarthrobacter > Pseudarthrobacter sp. LT1. The sequence continues at coordinate 3,470,182 of NZ_CP141830.1, read as the reverse complement.
GAGACTTTTCGGTCAGCGCGACGTTCGCGGACGTGACCGCGGACGCGTCCTGGGCTCTGTACGACCGGCCGCCCGTCATCGCCGATGAGTTCCGCGTCGAGCCGGCGGGCCTGCGGCTTACCCTTCAGGGAAACGACCTGAAGATCGCCGTCTTCGACGGGACGCAGAAGAAAGACGTGACCCAGCCGGTGCCGGTGCATGATGAACACGTCACGGTAAAGGACCCGGGGGCGCCCTTCACCGTGCGCCGCTCCGGCGATACGCTGGCCGTCGCAAGCGGCAACGACACTCTTTCCTCCCTTCCCCTGGGCAAGGTGTTCTCATCCGGGGAACTGTGGCTGGGGTTCTCCAGCGATTCCGGCGACTTCGCAATCACCTCGCTCAAGGCGGTTGCGCCGGGAAGCGCCGGCCTGCGCACCTCAGGGGCCGCGGCAGCCGGCGTCCAGCCGTCAAAGGACGGCCTGCAGGCGCTCGCCGCCAGGACCCGTCCGGACTTCCTGGTAGGCGCGGCCGTGGCACTGGGGCCCCTCACCGGGGACACGGACTATGCCCGGGAGTTCGTCGAAAACTTCGGCGCCCTCACACCGGAGAACGCGATGAAGCCGCAGTTCCTCTCCCCGCAGCGGGGCGTCTACACCTTCGAAGAAGCTGATGCGATCCTGGCGATTGCCCGGAGCAAGGGCATGGCAGTGCACGGCCACACCATCGCTTTTACGGAGGCCATGCCCCGCTGGATGCAGGAACTCCCCGCAGGCTCGGACGCGGAGCGCCGGACCAGCGCGGCAGCACTGCTCGACTACATCTCCGCAGTAGTGGGGCACTTCAAAGGGCAGCTGGCTTCCCTTGACGTGGTCAACGAACCGTTCGACGTGGACCAGGGGACCGGCATGCAGCAGAACATCTGGTACCGCGTCTTCGGGCCGGGCTATCCGGCCGTGGTTTCCAAGGCGGTCTACGCGGCCGATCCGGACATCAAGCAGTACATCAACGAGAACGGCGCCGACGTGCCCGGGCGCCGCCAGGACGCACTGCTCAAGCTCATCCTGGACACGAATGCGCAGGGCGGCCACATCTACGGGGCAGGCCTCCAGGCCCACGTCTACGACCTCAAGACCGACGCCATCTCCGCCGACGACCTCACCCGGACGCTCAAGCGTTTTGGGGACGCCGGGCTCCACGTCCGCATCTCCGAGAACGACGTCACAGACGGCCAGGGGACGGACGCCCAGGCGAAGCAGTACGCCACGGTGCTGGCCACCTGCCTGCGCTCGCGCACCTGCGTCTCCTACACCACGTGGGGAGTGGATGACCGCTACGACTGGTGGATCGACGACGGCGGGAGCCTGCGGCAGGGCCACGACCACCTGTTCAACGACGGGAAACCCACCCCCGCGTACGATGCCGTGAAGCGCGCCCTGGGAGGTTGACTTTGACCGGGAGCCCCGGCTCAGGCGCCCTGGCGGACTGCCGCCCTGCGGGCGAGGGAGTTCCTGCGAGCCGTCCGCAGCATGTCCAGGGTCAGCAGCAGCAGGGCCAGCCACACCACCCCGAAACCAATCCAGCGCTCAACCGTCATGGCCTCCCGGAAGACCAGCAGCGCCACCACGAACTGCAGGACCGGGGCAAAGTACTGGAGCAGTCCGATGGTGGTCATGGGCAGCCGCCGTGCGGACGCACCGAAGAAAAGCAGCGGGACGGCGGTGATCACGCCCGATGCCAGCAGCAGCCAGAAGTGTCCTGGTCCCTCGGACGTCAACGTGGAGCTGCCGCCTGCGGCCAGGACCACCATGGCCACGGCGGCCAGAGGGGCGAGCACCATCGTCTCCACGCTGAGGCTGGTGATGGCGTCCACCCTCGATCCCACCCGGTTCTTGACGAAGCCGTACAGGCCAAAGCTGAACGCCAGGGTCAGGGCAATCCATGGCAGCTTCCCGTAGGAGTAGGTGAGCACGCCCACCGCTACGAAGCCGACGCCGACGGCGGCCCACTGGAGCGGCCGCAGCCTTTCCTTCAGGACCAGCACACCCAGCAGCACAGAGACGAGCGGGTTGATGAAGTAGCCCAGTGACGTTTCCACGGCCTGCCCCGTGGTGACGCCGTACGTGTAGGTCAGCCAGTTGATGGCAATCAGGAATGCCGCCAGCGCCAGGGAACCAAAGACCCGTCGGTCCTTCAGCGCCACCGCGAGCACGCCCCACGCCCTGGTCACCGTGATCAGGAGAGCACAGAACAGCAGGGACCACACCACCCGGTTGGCCACGATTTCGACGGCGCCCGCCGGCATCAGGATGAAGAAGTACAGCGGGAGCAGCCCCCACAGAACGTAGGCGCCGATGCCGAACAGCATGCCGGTCGTCGAATCCTTGGCGACAGCCCGGGGCCCCTCACCGGCCGGCGGCGCGGCTGCGGGGGTAGCAACGGGCGTGGCGGGGGAGGTTCCTTCTGGCATAGGCACGAAGTCCATAACAGCATCCGGTGGGCAGGTATTCCAGCAGACAGGCGGTATTCCGGAAAATAATCAGTAGGCTTGCTTTCATGACACGTGCGCCTTCCCCGGAGCCCAGCCCATGAGGCTCCGGCGCAGCAACGCCTCGGGCCGCGGCTACCGCAGGGTGCCCGCCGGCAAGGGCTTCAGTTACCGGGACCTGGACGGCTCCACGCTGCCGCCCGGCCCTATCCGCGACCGCCTGGAAAGTATCGGCATCCCGCCGGCCTGGACCGACGTCTGGATCGCCCCGTTCGAGAACGGGCACATCCAGGCGACCGGCGTGGATGCCGTGGGCCGCCGCCAGTACATCTACCATCCGGAGTGGCGCGAGCGTAAGGACCGGGTGAAGTTTGACCGGTCCCTCCAGTTGGCCGAATCACTGCCCGCGGCCCGGCGGCGGGTGACCATGGACCTGCGCAGTGAAGGCTTCACCCGCGACCGCGTCCTGGCGGCGGCGTTCCGGATGCTGGACACCGGCTCGCTGCGGGTGGGCTCGGAGAGGTACACCAACGAGAACGGAAGCCGTGGGCTGGCCACGCTGCTGTGCGCCCACGTCCAGGTGCGCAAGGACCGGATCCTCCTGCGCTTCCCGGCCAAGAGCGGCAAGGACTGGGAATCGGAAATCCGCGACGCCGACCTCGCCGCCCTCCTGCGCCTGCTCAAGCGGCGGGGACCGAACGCGAGGCTGCTGGCTTACAAGGAGGGCAGGACCTGGCGTCCGGTCACCAGTGCGGATATCAACGCCTACGTGAAGGAGCGGACCGGCTCAGACTTCACCGCCAAGGACTTCCGGACCCTGCGCGGGACCGTGGCGGCCGCGGAAAGCCTGGCGAGGACCGGAGTCCAGCGGACGGCGGCAAAGCGGAAGCGGGCCATCAGCCGCGCCATGTACGACGCGGCGGAGACGCTGGGAAACACTCCCTCCATTGCGCGCAAGAGCTACGTGGACCCGCGGGTGCTGGACCACTACCATGACGGCGAAACCATCGATCCGAAACGGCTGGACTCGGCGGAAGCTGAGCTCAGGGCGCTGTTGTACCGCGAGGGCAAGGTAGTGGCCCTGGCCGCCAACTAGAATGGGGGACTGTGCGCTGCACCATGCGGCGCACCCTCATGAAACATGAGCAGGACCAGTTCAGAAGGGTTCCCGGTGTCCAATCACAGCGAAACCGCCGCCAACCGTCCCCTCCGCGTCGCCATTATCGGCGCGGGACCGGCAGGAGTCTATGCTGCGGACATCCTCACCAAGTCCAGCGGGGTCAAGGACGGCGACTTTCAGGTCAGCATCGACCTCTTCGAGGCCTACCCGGCACCCTACGGCCTGATCCGGTACGGCGTAGCCCCGGACCACCCCCGCATCAAGGGCATCGTCAACGCCCTGCACAAGGTCCTGGACCGGGGCGACATCCGGTTCCTGGGCAACGTGACCTACGGCCGGGACCTCACGCTGCACGATTTCCGGGCCTTCTACGACGCCGTCATCTTCTCCACGGGCGCCATCAGGGACGCGGACCTGGACATTCCGGGCATCAACCTGCGCGGCTCCTTTGGCGGCGCGGACTTTGTGTCCTGGTACGACGGCCACCCGGACGTGCCCCGCGAGTGGCCGCTGGAGGCCAGGGAAATCGCGGTGATCGGCAACGGCAACGTGGCCCTGGACGTGGCCCGCATGCTGGTCAAGCACCCCGAGGAGCTGCTTACCACCGAGATCCCGGACAACGTGTACGCCGGCCTGAAGGCGTCCCCGGTGACGGACGTCCACGTCTTTGGCCGCCGCGGCCCCGCCCAGGTCAAGTTCACCCCGCTGGAGCTGCGGGAACTGAGCCACATGGACGACGTCGACATCGTCCTCTACCCCGAGGATTTTGAATTCGACGACGCCTCGGACGAGGCCATCCGCAGCAACAACCAGGTCAAGACCATGGTGAACACTCTCACCAACTGGCTGGTGGAGGAGCATGCGGAGTCGGAGAACCCCTCATCCCGCAGGCTGCACCTGCACTTCCTGCACAGCCCCGTTGAAGTGCTCGACGACGGCACGGGCAAGGTGGGCGGCATCAAGTTCGAGCGCATGCAGCTGGACGGGACCGGCAACGCCAAGGGCACCGGAGAGTACGTTGAATACCCTGTCCAGGCTGTCTACCGGGCCATCGGCTACCACGGCTCCGCGCTGGACGAACTGGAGTACGACGCCAAGCGGGGCGTCATCCCCAACGAAGGCGGCCGGGTCCTCGATGCCGACGGCAACCCCGTTCCGGGCATCTACACCACGGGCTGGATCAAGCGCGGACCTGTGGGGCTGATCGGCCACACCAAGGGCGATGCGCTGGAGACCATCGGCTTCCTGCTGGAGGACCGGCTCACCCTCCCGGCGGCCGGGAACCCGGATCCCCAGGCCATCATCGACCTGCTGGAAGAGCGCGGCATCGAATACACCACCTGGGAGGGGTGGAACAAGCTCGACGCCCACGAGGCGGGCCTGGGTGCCGCCTGGACCGGACCCGAGGGCCTGGACCACGTGGTCCGCGAGCGTATCAAGGTGGTGCCGCGCGAGGAGATGATCCGCATTTCCCGCGGCTGACCCCTACCCCCGACGGTGTATTCGAGTTAATCTGGTTAACATGAATACGGCCGGGGCCGGAACCCGTCCCTACAGCTCCCCGAAGCGCGCCACCTCTGCCGAGGAAACCGGCCGCCGGATTCTGCAGGCCACCGAAGACCTGTTCATGGAGGGGCCGCTCGCCGACGTCACGCTGGGTGCGGTGGCTGCCCGCGCCGGCGTCACCGTCCAGACCGTCATCCGCAGGTTCGGGGACCGCGCCGCCCTCATCGACGCCAGCGCCAAGGCTGCCACGGCCAGGGTGGACAGCCAGCGCAGCGCCGTTCCTCCCGGCGACGTGCCCGCCGCCGTCGACAACCTCCTGGAACACTACGAAACCACCGGCGCGCTGGCACTGAAGCTGCTCGCCGAGGAACAAACCTCCCCCGTCCTGGCGGAAATCACCGGGGGAGCGCGCCACCTGCACCGCGAATGGTGCCGCCGCGTTTTCGGCCCCTTCCTTGACCCCCTGAAGGGCAGCCCGGACCACGACCGCCGGCTGGCCCAGTTCGTCGCTCTCTGCGACGTCTACAACTGGAAACTGCTGCGCCTGGACGCCGGGCTCAGCCGCGGCCAGGTGGCCCACTCCCTGCTCGAAATGCTGGAACCCTTCACGCGGAGGCCCTGATGTCCACCGTCCTTGCCTACACTTCACCTGCCATAGGCCACCTCTTCCCCATGGTTCCGCTGCTCGCGGAACTCAAGGCCCGCGGTCATGATGTCCACATCCGCACCCTGCCACGGCAGGTTCCACAGCTCACGGAGTCAGGGTTCCACGCCGGGCCGGTGGACGGCAGGATTCTTGCGATCGAGGCCACGGACTACCGCGCCACAAACCCGAAGGCTGCCCTGGCCTCCAGCGTTGAGACCTTCGCCGCCCGCGCCCGGTTCGATGCGCCGGACCTGCAGCGCGCCATTGAGGGGATAAGGCCGGACCTGCTCCTGGTCGACATCAACGCCTGGGGCGCGCGCATCCTGGCAGAACACTCAGGGCTGCCGTGGGCAACCTTCAGCCCCTACACCCCGCCGCTGCCCTCAAGGGGTACGCCCCCGTTCGGGCCGGGGCTGGCTCCTTTGCCGGGTCCGCTCGGCAGGGCCCGGGATGCGGTGGTGCGGCGCCTGGTGATTGGCGCCGTCGAGAAGCTGATGCTGCCCCGGATCAACGCCCTGCGGGCCGACATCTCCGGCGGCATGCTTCCTCCGGTCACCGGCGCCAACTCCATGTTCCGCACCGCCCCGCTGATGCTCGTGGCCACCGCCGGGCCGTTCGAATATCCGCACCCGGACTGGGCTCCGGATGTGCGCATGATCGGCGCCCTGGACTGGGAGCCGCCGGCCGAAACTCCCTCGTGGCTCGGGGAGGCCACCGCTCCGGTCGTCCTGGTGACCACGTCCTCCGAGTACCAGGCGGATGACGCCATCGTCCGGACCGCCCTGGCGGCCCTGGCCGGAGAGCCCTATACCGTCGTCGCCACGTTGCCTGCAGCCGAGGCCGGCTCTGCGGGTGCCGCCAGGGCCGCCGGCCTCGACCGTTTCCAGCCCGTTCCGTCCAATGCCAGGCTGGAACATTTCGTGCCGCACGGCCCTGTCCTTGACCGCGCCGCCGTTGCCATCACCCACGGCGGCATGGGGGCAACACAGAAGGCCCTCTCAAAGGGAGTGCCCGTGGTGGTGGTCCCGTTCGGCCGCGACCAGCACGAGGTGGCCGCAAGGGTAGTGGCGGCCGACGCCGGAGTGCGGCTCAGCCGGAAGCGCCTCACGCCGGAGCGGCTCCGGGAAGCCGTCCACCAGGCCCTGGGCAAGGCGCCGGGGGCGCGCCGGGTGGCGGATGGCTACGCGGCCGCCGGGGGAGCAGCGGCGGGGGCGGACGCTCTGGAAGAGCTGGTCAGGGCAGGCCGGTGACACGAGGTTGTTGTCCAGCTATGCTGACTTGGCCACCCTCCAGCCCTGCACAGCCGGACAAGACTCCGGAACGGGAGTTCGATGACGAACCTGCTCCATCCTGAACCGCGCCAGCGTGCCGCACTGGCCGGCCACGAGCGCCTGGGGTCGGACCCCGGCAACCTCACCCCCGAGATCCCCGGGCTGCGCAACCTCATCAAGGAGTCCTGGCAGCGGTCGGCAAGCTTCAAGGCCAATCCGGACAACGCTGCCGCGCCGCTGGCATTCGACTGGGACCAGCTGGAGGACTACCGGCGGCAGCACCCCCTGGCCGCGATCATGCCGGTCATCAACAAACTCCTGGTCCAGCCCAGCCACGACAGCGGGCTCCTGGTTGCGGTGGGCGACGAGGTGGGCAGGCTGCTGTGGGTGGATGGCGACCCCACCCTCCAACGCCGGGCCGAAGGCATGATGTTCGTCCCCGGTGCCGACTGGTCCGAGGCCAGCGTCGGCACCAGCGCGCCGGGCACCGCCCTTGCCCTGGGCCGGGGGATCCAGATCGCGGGCGCCGAGCACTACCAGCGGGCAGTGCACCCCTGGAGCTGCACCGCCGTCCCCTTCCATGACCCCGACTCCGGCGCTGTCCTCGGCGTCGTGGACATCACCGGGACGGACACCGCGGTGGCGCCGCACACGCTGTCGCTGGTGGAGGCCACCGTTGCTGCCGCCCAGGCGCAGCTGCGGGTGGAGCGCCTGCAGCTTGCGGCGGAGCTCGCCAGGAAGCCAGTACGACGACGGTCCCCGGCTGCCGCCGGCAGGCAAGGCCCGGGTGCCAGCGAAGGCAGCCTTTACCGGAACAGCCTGCAGCTGCTGGGCCGCGACCAGGCACTGCTCAGCCTGGGCGGCAGGACCGTTTCCCTGTCAGCACGGCACAGCGAGATCCTCGCCCTGCTGAGCACTCACCCAGACGGGCTCACTGCCGAGGAACTGGGCTTGCTGCTGTACCCCGGGGAGGGCTCCACCATCACGCTGCGGGCCGAGATGGTCCGCCTGCGCAAGGTCATCCAGCAGCTGAGTCCCGACGCTGTCCCCGGCTCCCGCCCGTACCGGCTCCCGCTGGACCTGGTGCCGGATACCGGCCAGGTGCTCAGCTGCCTGCAGCGCGGCGCACACCGGATTGCCTTGGAGATCTACCGCGGCGAGGTACTCCCGCGCTCGGAGGCGCCAGGCGTTGTCGACCTCAGGAACAGGGTTTCGTCCCTGCTCCGGGAAGCGGTCCTCACGGACGGCAGCGCCGAGTCCCTGCTCAAGTACGCTGCGCTTCCCGAAGCAAGGGACGACGTCGTCATCCGCCGCGCCGCGCTCCGCCTCCTGCCGCCGCGCTCACCCAAGCGGGCCGCCGTCGTAGCCGACCTGGAACGGCTGGAAGCCGAACTGCGCGCCTGACGCTCGATTCGGGCCGGACCACGGCTCTGTGATCTGGATCTCACCCTCGCAACCTTGCTGCAACGTTGCTCCTCCTACGCTGGGTCCATCGGCGAGCGCCCCTACGGGCCAGCCTTCTGCACAGCAAAGGAGCTAAGCACATGACCGTTTACGCACAGCCGGGAACCGACGGTTCGAAGGTCACCTTCAAGGACCGCTACGAGAACTGGATTGGCGGCGAATGGGTGGCCCCGGTCAAGGGCCAGTACTTCGAAAACATCACCCCGGTGACGGGCAAGGCGTTCTGCCAGGTGGCCCGCGGCACCGCGGAGGACATCGAGCTAGCCCTGGACGCGGCACACAAGGCCGCACCCTCCTGGGGCAAGACCTCCGTGGCGGAACGCGCCGCCATCCTGAACAAGATCGCCGACCGCATCGACGAGAACCTCGAGATGCTCGCCGTGGCCGAAACCTGGGACAACGGCAAGCCCATCCGGGAAACCCTCAACGCCGACCTGCCGCTGGCCTCGGACCACTTCCGCTACTTCGCCTCCGCGGTGCGCGCCCAGGAGGGCAGCCTGTCCCAGCTCGATGACAACACCACCGCGTACCACTTCCACGAACCGCTCGGCGTGGTGGGCCAGATCATCCCCTGGAACTTCCCCATCCTGATGGCCGTCTGGAAGCTTGCGCCCGCGCTCGCCGCCGGCAACACCGTGGTGCTCAAGCCCGCGGAGCAAACGCCCTCATCGATCCTGGTGCTGATGGAACTTATCGGGGACCTGCTGCCCGCCGGCGTACTGAATGTGGTCAACGGCTTCGGCGTGGAGGCCGGCAAGCCGCTGGCATCCAGCTCCCGGATCCGGAAGATCGCCTTCACCGGTGAAACCACCACCGGCCGGCTCATCAGCCAGTACGCCAGCCAGAACCTCATCCCCGTCACCCTGGAACTGGGCGGCAAGAGCCCCAACATCTTCTTCAACGATGTTGCCCAGGAAAACGACGCGTTCTACGACAAGGCCCAGGAAGGCTTCGCACTCTTCGCCTTCAACCAGGGCGAAGTCTGCACCTGCCCCTCGCGGGCCCTCGTGCAGGAGGACATCTACGAGTCCTTCATGGCCGACGCCGTGGCCCGGGTGGAGAAGATGATCCAGGGCAACCCGCTGGACACCGAAACGCAGGTTGGCGCGCAGGCCTCCAACGACCAGTTGGAGAAGATCCTGTCCTACATCGACATCGGAAAGCAGGAAGGCGCCAAGGTGCTCACCGGCGGCGCCCGCGCCGAACTCCCGGGGGACCTCGCTGGCGGCTTCTACGTCCAGCCCACCGTGTTCGAGGGCCACAACCGGATGCGGATCTTCCAGGAGGAGATCTTCGGCCCCGTGGTGGCGGTGACCCGGTTCAGTGACTACAACGACGCCATGGGGATCGCCAACGACACCCTGTACGGCCTGGGCGCCGGCGTCTGGTCCCGCAACGGCAATGTGGCCTACCGCGCCGGCCGCGAGATCCAGGCCGGCCGCGTCTGGGTGAACAACTACCACGCCTACCCGGCAGGTGCCGCTTTCGGCGGCTACAAGTCCTCCGGCATCGGGCGCGAGAACCACGCCATGATGCTGGACCACTACCAGCAGACCAAGAACCTCCTGGTCAGCTACGACGAAAACAAGCTGGGCTTCTTCTAGGCCGAAGCCCGCACCACTACAACGACGCAAGGATTTCGCCAATGACGACGACAATGCAAGCAGCAGTAGTAACCGAATTCGGCACGGACCTGTCGATCCAGGACATCGCCATTCCCACGGCGGGGCCGGGACAGGCCCTGGTCAAGGTCCTGACCACCGGCGTCTGCCACACCGACCTCCATGCCGCGGAAGGCGACTGGCCGGTCAAACCCTCCCCTCCGTTCGTCCCCGGGCACGAAGGCGTGGGTGAAGTAGTGGCACTGGGTGAGGGGGTGTCCAACCTCGCCATCGGTGACTTGGTGGGCAACGCCTGGCTGTGGTCGGCCTGCGGCGACTGCCAGTACTGCCGTAGCGGGTGGGAAACCCTGTGCGAGGCGCAGCAGAACGGCGGGTACAGCGTGGACGGCTCCTTCGGGGAGTACATGCTGGTGGACTCCCGGTTCGCGGCGCGCATACCGGCGGGATCCGACCCCGTCGAGGTGGCGCCGGTGCTTTGCGCCGGCGTCACCGTCTACAAGGGGCTGAAGATGACCGAGACCCGGCCGGGCCAGTGGGTCACCATTTCCGGCATCGGCGGCCTTGGGCACATCGCAGTCCAGTACGCCGTGGCCATGGGACTCCGGGTTGCGGCCGTGGACATCGCCGACGACAAGCTGGCCCTGGCCAAGGCCCACGGCGCTGAACTCACGGTCAACGCCCTGCATGAGGACCCGGCGGAGGTAATCCAGCGGGAGACAGGAGGCTGCCATGGAGTTCTGGTCACTGCGGTGCACCCGTCAGCGTTCGGACAGGCCATCGGGATGGCCCGCCGCGGCGGCACCATCGTGTTCAACGGACTGCCGCCGGGGGATTTCCCGGCGCCGATCTTCGAGATTGTGCTCAAGGGACTGACTGTCCGCGGCTCGATCGTCGGCACCCGGCAGGACATGGAGGAAGCCCTGGACTTCTATGCCCGCGGGAAGATCCACCCCACCGTGTCCGTGCGGGAACTGTCGGAGGTCAATGCCGTGCTTGATGAGATGAAGCACGCCAAGATCGACGGCCGCGTGGTGCTGAGGTTCTGATGCCAGCTGAAGGGCTCGCTGCCGCCGTGACGCTGCCCGGGGAAGATTTTTCCCGGGTGGCGCTCACGCCGGCTGCCGTGGACCTGCTCCGGATGCTCTGGGACAAGCATGGGGCGCTCATGTTCCACCAGTCCGGCGGCTGCTGCGACGGGTCCTCGCCCATGTGCTATCCGGCCGGGGACTTCATCACGGGGGACGCGGATGTCCTGCTGGGGCTGTTCGATCTTTCGGACGGTCTGCAGCCCCTGCCGCTGGAGTTCTGGATGTCCCGTGAGCAGTTCAACTACTGGAGCCACACCCATCTGACCATCGACGTCGTACCCGGACGCGGGAGCGGCTTTTCCGTTGAAGCGCCTGAAGGTAAACGCTTCCTGATCCGGTCAACACTGATGGACTGGCCGTCCTAGGAAGTTCGACCAACTGCCACTCGGGGCTCTCCATTCGGAGGGCCCCGAGTGCTTTGGCAGAAGAATGTTCGGCATCGGGGCCGTCTCATTATTCGGGACGATTGGGACCGTCCAGTGGATGGACAGTATCGTTGATAGGTCTGTTTCCCTCACAAACCAGGATTGTGACCCCCAATGAACCTTCTGCGGACAAAATCCATCGAGCAGTCGATTGCCGACGCCGATGAGCCGGGACGCAAGCTTAAGCGTTCCCTCAGCACCTGGGACCTCATGATCATGGGCGTCGCCGTTGCTGTCGGCGCCGGCATCTTCTCGGTCGGCGCAAAGGCCGCCGCCAACTTTGCAGGTCCCGCCGTTACCCTGTCCTTCGCGATCGCCGCCGTCACGTGCGCGCTGGCCATCATGTGCTACGCCGAGTTCGCCACGGCCATTCCCGTAGCGGGATCCGCCTACGTCTTCACCTACGCCACCATGGGTGAGCTCCTTGCCTGGATCATCGGCTGGAACCTGATCCTGGAACTGTTCACCGCCGCTGCCGTGATCGCCAAGTACTGGGGGATCTACCTCAGCAAGGTGTTCGCCCTCACCGGCCTGGACATCCCGCCGGCCATCTCGCTGGCGGGCGTGGACCTCTACTGGGGCGCATTCCTCATCGTGGCCATCTTCACCGTGCTGCTGGTGCTGGGCACCAAGCTCTCCGCCCGTGTGGGCAACATCTTCACCCTGATCAAGATCGCCGTGGTGCTGTTCGTGATCGTGGTGGGCTTCACCTACGTGAAGTTCGAAAACTACACCCCCTTCGTTCCGGCAGCCGAGCCCACGGCCGGCACCGGCGCCGCAGACGTCCTGAAGCAGTCCTTCTTTGGCTTCCTGACCGGAGCTGCCCCCGCCCAGTACGGCACCATGGGCATCTTCGCCGGTGCCGCCCTGGTGTTCTTCGCCTTCATAGGCTTCGACGTGGTGGCCACCTCCGCCGAGGAAGTGAAGAACCCGCAGAAGACCCTGCCCCGCGGCATCTTCGGCGGCCTGGCACTGGTCACGCTGCTCTACATCCTCGTGTCCCTGGCCCTGACCGGCATGGTGTCCTACACCCAGCTGGCCGAAGCCAAGAGCCCCACCCTCACCACGGCCTTCGAGGCAGTGGGAGACACCTCCGCGGCCAAGGTCATCGCCTTTGGTTCCCTCGTGGGCCTGACCACCGTGATCATGGTGCTCCTCATGGGCCTGTCCCGCGTGGTGCTGGCCATGAGCCGCGACGGCCTGCTGCCCCGGGCGCTGTCCAAGACCAGCGACAAGCGGTCCACTCCAGTGCGCCTCCAGGTCATCTGCGGTGCTGCGGTGGCGCTGGTTGCAGGCCTCACCAACGTGGACCTGCTCGAGGAAATGATCAACATCGGTACGCTGTCCGCGTTCGTGGTGGTCAGCCTGGGCATCCTGGTGCTCCGCAAGAAGCGCCCGGACCTGAAGCCGGCCTTCCGGGTTCCGCTCGGCAAGGTGCTGCCCATTGTGTCTGCGGTGCTGTGCCTCTACCTGATGACCAACCTCGCCGTGGAGACCTGGATCTTCTTCGCCTTCTGGCTGGTGCTGGGCCTGGCGATCTACTTCGCCTACGGCCAGCGCCACTCGCGGCTCAATGAGCGTTTCGCCGAAGCCAACGCGTCCGTCAATGGCGCGCCCGGCATGGCGTCACGGACAGCCACCGAGTCTGATGACGAGGACGAGCTGAGCCGGACCTGACGGCCCACCGCACCAGCTGTAGAACTGCCCGCCCGGCCTGCGCCGGGCGGGCAGCCGCGTTTCCGGCCGGGTCATGCTTCGGGCCGGTCACGGCGCCGCGTACCGTCCCACCCATTCCACGAGCGGCCGCAGCTGTCGCCAGCGTTCCGCGATCTGCTCTTTTGCGGCCGGTGTGGACACCCACTCCGGCTGGCCCATCTCGACACCCGCGGACAGTGATTTGTGCTTAAGCAATTCGGCGCGGGGATGGTCCTTGTCGAAACCCCGCGGGACGGTTTTCAGCTTCTCGCCTTCGATGGCAAAACCGGCCCCGGCCACGGCATCAACAATGTCCTGCAGGGCGGCGCCGCTGGCGGAGGCGTCAGCGGCCGCGCGGAACCGGGACAGCTGGGCGGGCGTGTGGGAGTGGTAGCCGCCACCGATCAACAGTCCGTCGGAATTGATTTGGAGATAGAAACCCACGCCTTCCTGGCGGGCGGCGAATGCCCCCTGGGCAGTTTTGTATGGCGACTTGTCCAGTGAGAAGCGGATGTCCCGGTTAGGGCGGAAAAGCTTGGCAGGTCCGAACTCGGGCTCCAGCTCGGAGAGCAGGAGGGTGAGCGGTTCCTTGACTGATGCGTGGTACGTTGCTTTGTGTTCCAGCCACCAGTCGCGGTTGTTGTTGTCCTCCAGCTGCGCGTAGAAGCGGAAGGCTTCCGGGGGAATGCCTGCGAAAGTGTTCATCTACGGAGCCTAGAACCGCCGTCCGCGACCGGCCACCTCCCCGGCGCCGTATGTGCACAACCGGGCCACGCAGCAGAACACCCCGCCACGGAAGCCCGTGACGGGGTGTTCTTCAGTTCAGCCAGCAGGAGGCCTGGTCAGCCGATTTTGTTGGCGGACTCAGCGTCCGAAGCCGGAGCCGACGGGGCCGCACCGGCACCGAGGTTGGCGCGCAGCTTGGCGCCCAGCTCGGCGTCGACGTTGGTCCAGTACTGGATGGCGCGTTCCTTGATGTCGGAGCGCTTCACGCCGCCAACGGCGCCGGTGATGGTCTCCAGGAAGCGGGCCTTTTCGCCCTCGTTGTAGACCTCGCGGTACAGCGCGCCGGCCTGGACGAAGTCGCCGTCCTCGGCGTGGAGGGAGTGCGCGGCGAGGGTGAGCTCGCCGTCGTTCTCCCAGCCGCCCGCAGCGTTCTGCGGCTCAACGGCAGCCGGGCCGCCAAACGTGTTGGGGGCGTAGACCGGAACCGAGGGGGCGTTGAAGAGGAAACGTCCCTGGCCGTCCTGGCTGTAGTTGTTGACCTGGTTCTTGGGCTGGTTCACCGGGATCTGGGCGTGGTTGGTGCCCACGCGGTAGCGGTGTGCGTCCGCGTAGGAGAAGATGCGGGCCTGCAGCATCTTGTCCGGGGAGGCGGCGATACCGGGCACGAAGTTCGACGGCGCGAAGGTGGCCTGCTCGATCTGCGCGAAGTAGTTCTCCGGGTTCTTGTTCAGCTCCATGGTGCCCACCTTGATCAGCGGGTAGTCCGCGTGCGGCCACACCTTGGTGAGGTCGAACGGGTTGAAGCGGTAGGTCTTGGCGTCCTCGTACGGCATGACCTGCACGTGCAGGTCCCAGGACGGGAAGTTGCCGGCTTCGATGTTCTCGGACAGGTCGCGGATGTAGAAGTCCGCGTCGGAACCGGCAAGCTGTTCCGCCTGCTCGGAGCTCATGGAGTTCACGCCCTGGTTGGACTTGAAGTGGTACTTGACCCAGAACCGCTCGCCCTCGGCGTTGATCCACTGGTAGGTGTGCGAGCCGTAGCCCTGCATTTCACGCCAGGAGGCGGGCAGGCCGCGGTCACCCATCAGCCAGGTGACCTGGTGGGCGGACTCGGGGGACAGGGTCCAGAAGTCCCACTGCATGTCGGCGTCGCGCAGGTGGGTGCCCGGCAGTCGCTTCTGGGAGTGGATGAAGTCCGGGAACTTGATGCCGTCACGGATGAAGAAGACGGGGGTGTTGTTGCCCACGAGGTCGTAGTTGCCCTCGGTGGTGTAGAACTTCACGGCGAAACCGCGGGGGTCGCGCCAGGTGTCCGGGGAACCGTTCTCGCCCGCCACTGAGGAGAAGCGGATCAGCATCTCGGTCTCGACGCCAGGCTGCAGGAACGCTGCCTTGGTGTACTTGGAGATGTCCTCGGTGGTCTTGAACGTGCCGAATGCACCGCCGCCCTTGGCGTGCACTACGCGCTCCGGAACCCGCTCACGGTTGAACTGGGCGAGCTTTTCCACCAGGTAGTGGTCAGTCAGGATGATGGCACCATCGGCACCAACTGACTTTGAGTGTGCGTCGGACGTAACCGGTGCACCTGACTGGGTTGTGGAAACGGCAGTCATTGTTCTCCTATTTCTCTTTTTCTTGCGAGGGACTGTGGGGAGGAAGCTGTTGGGCCTGCTGGCACTCCTGGCAGATGCCCTGGTACATGACGTCGGCGATCTGGATGGTCATCGGCTTGGCGTCCGGATTCCAGTGCGGCGTGAGGCAGGGGGCGTGGCCGACGGCGCAGTCCACGTCTTCCACGCGGCCGCAACTGATGCAGATGGCGTGGTGGTGGTTGTCGTCCACCCGTGTCTCGTACAGGGCGGGGGAGTGGGGCGGCTCGAACCGGCGCAGCATGTGCAGGTCCGTCAGGTCGCCGAGGACCACATAGACGGACTGGGCCGTCAGTTCCGGCAGTTCGGTCCGGGCGGCGGCAAGGATGCTTTCGGCTGGGGAATGCGGGTGGCGTTCGACGGCGGCGAGTACAGCGAGCCGCTGCTTGGTCACCCTGCGGCCATGGGCGCGCAGGGCCGCAGCCCATGCGTCCTGGCCATCAAAGTGCTCCGTCATGGCTCCATTGAAGCACTTATTATTAATAACTCACAATAAGGCTCGGCTTACCTTTCCGTGTCGCCCGCTAGTGTTGCGGGGTGGGGAAAATACTTGCCGATGTCACGCCGCTCAAGGAAAGCCCCGCATTCCGCCGGCTGTGGCTGGGATCGGCGGTATCCGCCGTCGGCAGCCAGCTCACGCTGGTGGCCGTCAGCCTCGAGGTGTACCGGCTGACCCAGGACAGCTTCTACGTGGGCCTGCTGGGCATCTTCGCGCTGGTTCCCCTGATAATCGGCGGCCTGATGGGCGGCTCCATCGCGGACGCGCATGACCGCCGGCGCATCGCCCTGCTGGCCTCCACGGTCCTCTGGCTGACCACCGGCCTGATTGCGCTGCAGGCCTGGCTGCAGCTGGGCAACGTGTGGGTGCTGTACCTGCTGGTGGCGCTGCAAAGCGGGGCCCAGGCCATCAATCAGCCGGCCCGCAGCGCCATTATCCCGATGCTTATCCGCAAGGAGCTCCTGCCGGCGGCCAACGCCCTGAGCATGCTGTCCCTGGGCCTTGCCATGACCGCCGGGCCGCTGCTGGCCGGCCTCCTGGTGGCGTGGCTGGGGTTCGGCTGGACCTACACCATCGACTTCGCCAGCTTCGCGTTCGTCCTCTGGGCGGTGTACCGGCTTCCGCCGATGCCTCCGGCAGGCACCCGCAGCAAAGTGGGACTTCGTTCCGTGGTTGAGGGTTTCCGTTTCCTGGGAACGCGCCCCAACCTCCGGATGACCTTCATCATCGACCTCGTGGCCATGATCCTTGCCCAGCCGCGGGCGCTGCTCCCCGCCGTCGCTGCCCTCATGATCGGCGGGGGCGAGGCGACGGTGGGCATCCTGCTGGCCTGCACCGCCGTCGGGGCCTTCCTGGCCGGCCTGTTCTCCGGTCCGCTGGGCAGCGTGCGCCGCCAGGGGACCGCCGTCGTGGTTTCCGTCATGGGCTGGGGTGCCTCCATCGGGGCCTTCGGCCTGGTGGTGCTGCTCGCGGGCCCGGCGCCGGACGGAGCGGTGACCCTGTGGCTGCTGCCCGCCGCCGCCTGCTGCGCCCTCGCCGGGATTGCCGACTCCATCAGCAGCGTCTTTCGCAACACCATCCTGCAGGCCGCGGCCCCTGACCACCTGCGCGGACGCCTGCAGGGCGTGTTCATCGTGGTGGTGGCCGGCGGCCCCCGGGTCGGGGACCTGCTGGCCGGCGGCGCGACTAAGCTTCTGAATGAGGGGTGGGTCCTGCTGCTCGGCGGTGCACTGTGCATCGCGGGGGCATGGCTCGCGGCGAAACTCCAGCCCGGCTTCCGGCAGTACGATGCCCGGAACCCGGCGCCCTAGCAAGCCGTTCCTTAAGCAAGGAGGAAACGTGCACAACCATCACAACGGCCTGAAGACCGCGGCGCTTTTCGGGGTGCTGTGGGCGGTGTTGCTTGGCCTCGGCGGGCTCATCGGCGTGGGCACCCGCAGTTCGGCGCCCATCTGGATCATGGCCCTGATCGGCGTCGGCACCACGTTCTACGGCTACTGGAACAGCGACAAGATCGCCATCCGCTCCATGCAGGCCGTCCCTGTGACCGAAGCCCAGGCCCCGCAGCTGTACCAGATTGTCCGCGAGCTCTCCATGCGCGCCAACCAGCCCATGCCGCGGATCTACGTCTCGCCCACCATGAACCCCAACGCCTTCGCCACCGGCCGCAACCCGCAGAACGCGGCCGTCTGCTGCACCGAGGGCATCCTCCAGCTCCTGGACCCGCGCGAACTCCGCGGCGTCCTGGGCCACGAGCTCATGCACGTCTACAACCGCGACATCCTCACCTCGTCCGTGGCGGCTGCCGTCGCCGGCGTGATCACCTCGGTGGGGCAGATGCTGCTGTTCTTCGGCGGCGGGGACCGGCGCAATGCCAACCCGCTGGCCATGATCGCCATGGCCCTCCTGGCACCTTTCGCGGCGTCCCTGATCCAGATGGCCATCTCCCGCACCCGGGAGTACGACGCCGACGAGGACGGTTCGCAGCTCACCGGCGATCCGCTGGCGCTCGCCTCAGCCCTGGACAAGATTGAGCGCGGCGTGAGCCTTGCGCCCTTGCCGCAGGACCAGCGGCTGGTCAACGCCTCGCACCTGATGATCGCCAACCCGTTCCGCGGCGGGGCCATGAACAAGCTGTTCGCCACCCACCCGCCCATGCGGGACCGGATCGCACGGCTGGAGCGGATGGCGGGCCGGCAGCTGTAGCCGGGAACCCCGCCGTCGGACGCCGGGCAGCCTTCCTACCTGAACAGGCCGTCCCCGATGAATCCGCCGGGCTTCACCCCGCCGGGAACGGCGAACAGTCCCGAACCCGTGTGCTTCAGGTACTCCACCGCCAGGGTGTCGCCCTTGGCCATCGCCATCTGCATCGGGACGTAGTGGCTCCGGGGATCGGTGACGAAGGCAATGAAGAACAGGCCCGCATCGAGATGGCCCACGCCGTCGGAACCGTCGGTGTAGTTGTAGCCCCGGCGCAGCATTCTCACGCCGCTGTTCCGGCTGGGGTGGGCCATCCGCATGTGCGAATCGAGCGGAATCAGGGGTTTGCCGCCTTTGCCTTGCCGGGCGAAGTCGGGCTCGGTGAACTCCTCGCCGCCGGACAGGGGTGCGCCCGTGCCCTTGGTCCTGCCGATCAGGCCCTCCTGCTCGCCCAGCGACGTCCGGTCCCAGGTCTCGATGTGCATCCGGATCCGCCGCGCCACCAGGTAGCTGCCGCCCGCCAGCCAGGCATCCTCCGGCCGGCCGGCCGTGGCCCACACGTGCTGGTCCAGCAGCTGGTCGTCCTCGACCTTGAGGTTGTTGGTGCCGTCCTTGAAGCCGAAGAGGTTCCGCGGGGTCTGCTGGGCGCGGGTGGTGGACGAGGTTCGCCCGAATCCCAGCTGGGACCAGCGCACCCGGACCTTTCCGAACCCGATCCTGGCCAGGTTCCGGATGGCATGGACGGCCACCTGGGGGTCGTCGGCGCAGGCCTGGACCACCAGGTCGCCGCCGCTGCGGGCGGGGTCCAGGTCGTCGCCGGGGAAGTGCGGCAGGTCGATCAGGGCCTCGGGCCGCCGGCCGTCCAGCCCAAACCGGGCCGCGCCGTCCTTCTCGAACAGGCCGGCGCCGAAGCCGAACGTCAGCGTCAGCTTGCCCGCGTTGAGGTCCAAAGCCTCGCCGGTGTCCTCCGGCGGAGCGCCGTAGGGGCCGTCCACCGCGCCTGTCGCGCCGGCCGGGCGGCCTTCGGTCAGGGCTTCGGCCGCGCGCGTCCAGTCCTTGAGCAGCTGGATGAGTTCTTCGCGCCTGGTGGTGGTGACGTCGAACGCGGCCATGTGCAGGCGGTCCTGGGCGGGGGTGGTGATGCCGGCCTGGTGGTCCCCGTGGAAGGGGACCACCGGACTGTCGGCGGCGGGAGGTGCCGCGGAGGCCGCCACCGCGTCGTGGCCAAGGAAGCCGGCCGCAAGTCCCGCCGCAGCCCCGCCCAGTCCGGCGATGCCAAACAGGCCGCGCCTGCTAAGGCGCGCGGCCGCCGTCGGCCGTTCCCCCTTGGGGGGCTCCAACGGTGCCTGGACGGAAGCCGGGACCGCGCTCGGCTCAGAAGCTTCCGGCGCCCGGCCGCTGAACGGGCAGCCGGTCACAGGACCACCGCCGCCGTCAGCCGGGACAGCGGCTCCCCAAGGGCGTCCACCAGGGAAGCCAGCCGCTGGACCTGCTCCGGCGTCAGCTTGTCGTAGGACGTGAAGGCGGTCCCCTGGGCATGGGTGGAGAGTTCGGCCTGAAGCGCGGCGAACTTCTCGTCCAGCGATGTTGCCAGTGCGGCGTCCTTCTGCTGCAGGGCCGGTTTCAGGTTTTCGAAGGCAATGCGGGCACCGTCCACGTTCGCCTGAAAGTCCCAGAGGTCCGTGTGGGACCAGATTTCCTCTTCACCGGTCACTTTTCCGGTGGCAACTTCATCCAGCAGCTCCTTGGCGCCATTGCCCAGCATGTCCGCGGAGATCTCCAGCGTGCGCGTGCGCTCCACGAGGTCCTTGGTGTCGGCCACCATGCGGTCGGCGATGGCTGAGCGCTCGGCAGCGGTCAAGGCCGTGTAGCCGGCGGGCGGGAACAGGTCCTTCTCCGCGCGGTGCCACCCGGTCCACTCCTGGCCCGGTTCAAGATCGGCCTCGCGGGCGTCAAGCTGCGGGTCCAGGTCCCCGAAGGACTCCGCGACGGGCTCAATCCGTTCCCAGTGCTGGCGCGTCGCGGCGTACAGTTCGCGCGCCTTCGCCGCGTCACCGGCCGCGAAGGCCGCGGCGAACTGCTCGGTCCCGGTGAGCAGCTGTTCGCCCTGGTCCTTGACGTAGGACGCGTACTGCGTGGTGGCGGTGTCGAGGAGGTGCTGGAAATCCGCGTCCGCCGGCTGCTGGTTGCCGGACGGGGTGACCTCCAGTGCAGCCCTGATCCCGTCGCCTTCCATGCCGGGCTTGCACGCGGTGGTGTAGGTGCCGGCGGGTGCGGTCACCACCAGGTTGCGGCTCAGGCCCGGGCCGATGTTCTCCACCTCGCCAAGGATGCGCAGCCCGTCCGCGGCCAGCAGGTAGAACTCCGTGACCTCGGTGCCTTCATTCTTGACCGAGAACGTGAGGTTGCCGCTGGGCACGCTGGTGGCGGAGACCTTGCACTCGCTGTTCGAGCTGACGACGTCAATGGCGCCCGCGGCAGTGTCCGAGGCCTTGGTGTTGTCCGTGCAGCCCGTGAGGATCAAGGGCACGGCGACGACGGCGGCGGCCAGGGCGGCACGCTTGCTGCGGAAGGTGCACGGGGCAGTTTTGGGCAGGTTGTTTTTAGGCAGGGTGAAGCCAGGCATGGGGGATTCCTTTGGTGCGGGTGAGGGGGATTCAGGCGGCGGCCACGGCCTTGACGGCAGTGTTGTCGTGGGAGCCGGCGGGGCTGGGTGGTGTTTTGCGGTTGATGCGGAGGTACAGGAACAGCACGGGCAGCACGTAGAGCAGCCAGGCTCCGGCTTCCAGCCAGGTGGTTGCGGGGGAGAAGTTGAGGGTGCCCTTGAGCAGGGTGCCATACCAGGACGACGGCGGGACGGCGCCGCTGATGTCAAAGGCCAGGGAGTGCAGGCCCGGGAGCAGTCCGGCCTCCTGGAGGTCATGGATGCCGTAGGACAGGACGCCGCCGGCGATGATGACCAGGGCCGCCCCGGTCCAGGTGAAGAAACGCGAGAGGTTCACTTTCAGGACGCCCCGGTGCAGCAGGTAGCCGAAGCCGGCCGCGGCGGCCAGGCCCAGGAGGGCGCCGATGAGCGGCTGGGTGGATTCGCCCGTGGCCTTGGCCGCAGCCCAGAGGAAGAGGGCTGTTTCCAGGCCCTCGCGTCCCACTGCGATGGCAGCCACCACGGCCAGGCCCCACCCTGCTCCGCCCGCTGACTTGTCCACGCGGGATTTCAGGTCGCTTCCCAGGGTCCGTGCGGTGCGTGCCATCCAGAAGACCATCCACGTCACCAGGCCGACGGCGGCGATGGACAGGGTGCCGCCGATGGCCTCCTGCGCTTCGAAGGTGAGCCCTTTGGGGCCGAAGGTCAGCAGGGCGCCGAAGGCAACGGACACTGCAACGGCCGCTGCCACGCCCACCCACAACCGGGGAATGAGATGGCGGCGGTCCGTTTTGGCCAGGTAGGCCATGAGGAGGACCACCACCAGGGTGGCTTCGAGTCCTTCGCGCAGGCCGATCAGGAAGTTGGCAGTCATGGAGTGTTCTTTCGCTCAGGCTGCCCTTACTTAGGCAGGCCTAAGGAAGAGATTACCCGCCGCCGTCGAATACGCAAACCAAACGTGCCGTAATTGTCCCCAGGTTACCTTCCTGGGTCCCTCGTCTCCCGGGAGGCGCGCGCCCTGGCGGCTCCGCGCTGCGCAAAACGGGCAGCGACACGCAAAAAGGCTGGCGCGCCCGGAATGTGGGGTGCGCCAGCCTTTATACGTGGCGTGTAACTTTTTGCGCGTCGAAAACGACGGCGGCGGGGGACTAGCTGCGGAAATTCACAAACTGCAGGTCCGCTTCCTCGAAGTCCTTCAGCAGCGCCATGGTGGCCTGCAGGTCGTCACGCGACTTGGAAGAAACACGCAGTTCGTCGCCCTGGATCTGCGACTTGACCGACTTGGGTGCTTCGTCGCGGATGAGCTTGTTGATCTTCTTGGCCAGGTCCTGGGCGATGCCCTCCTTGATGGAGGCTTCCAGACGGAACTCCTTGCCGGAGGCGTAGGGCTCGCCGGTGTCCAGCGACTTCAGTGAGATGCCGCGGCGGATCAGCTTGGACTGCAGCACGTCCAGGACGGCCAGGACCCGTTCTTCCGAGTTGGCCTTCATGAGGATCTTTTCGCCGCTGAAGTCCACCTCGGCACCGACGCCCTTGAAGTCGTAGCGCTGGGCGAGTTCCTTCTGCGCCTGGTTGAGCGCGTTGGCCACTTCCTGCTTGTCCACTTTGCTTACGACGTCGAACGTTGACTCGCCTGCCATGACTCTCCTTTGTTGATGGGAGCCCCGTGCGGGTACAGGGCCTGGATCACTGGCATCCAGCCTAGTACGGATGTCCGGGCCGGTGGGGGCGCCTGATTCACAGTTCCCTCTCAGCGGATCCACCGGGGGAACGAAGGAGGGCTGGCGAGAGTTGGAGCAGTTGTACCGCAGTTGAAGGGAACACCATGCACCGCAAAGCCGCCCATTACGTCACCCGCAGCACCAGTACAGCAGCGGGGGCGGTGGCTGCAGCAGCGTCGTCGGTGGCGGCGGCCGCAGTGGCGGCCTCCATTGTCTTCAGTCCCGTGGCGGATGCCTCCGCCAGGATGGACGGGGTCCGCGCCGACCTCCAGCGGGCTGTGCAGCTGAACCAGATCACCGAGGAGCAGGCACTCAGCTTCGAAGCAAAGCTGGCCGGGCGCATCCTCGGGGAGGCTTAGGCACCAATTTTTCGGCGCCGATTCAGGGCTTTAGGGGCCGTGGAAGGCCCGATTCGATTCTTCGCCCGAAGTTCTGTAAAGTTGTCTTGCCCGCGGTTACTGAAGCGGAAAGCGCCGGAAACGGATGCTTCCCAACACTGCATCGGCGGGTACTTCTTTTGAAGTTCGGCAGATTACCCGAGCGGCCAAAGGGGGCTGACTGTAAATCAGCTGGCAACGCCTACGGGGGTTCGAATCCCTCATCTGCCACCGAAGGAAAAGCCTCCGGAACCACCAGGTTCCGGAGGCTTTTTCGTTGCCCCGGGCCCTTTCCCAGCCCTTCAGAACGGGCCTCCTTCCGCCGTCGACACCATCTGGGTGCGGGCGTAATCTGGCAGCATCGGCGCATGTGCTCCGATGCCCTGCGTCGATAATCCATCGATGAAGGAGGATTCAATGAGTGCTGTACGTGAATTCATGACCACTGATGCGAGGTGCGTCAGGGAAACAGAGTCACTGACGGACGCGGCCCGCATGATGATGGACCTTGACTGCGGAGCGCTTCCCATCTGCGGTGACGACGGCAAGTTGAAGGGCATGATCACTGACCGCGACATCGTGCTCAAGTGCGTTGCCGCCGGCCGCGACCCGGGCCAGATGATGGCCCGCGAGCTGGCTGCCGGCAAGCCCTACTGCATCGACGCCGACGCCAACGTTGATGCAGCGATCGACATGATGGAGCAGCACCAGGTCCGCAGGCTCCCGGTGATCTCGGACCACAAGCTGGTAGGCATCATCAGCCAGGGCGATATTGCCCGCAACTACTCCGAACAGCGCGTGGGCGAACTGGTGGAACACATTTCAGAACGCCACGGCGTATAGCGCGCCATTGTGGCGCGTCATTGACTTGTCCGCGGGTCCAGCCCTTGGAGGCCAGGACCCGCGGACAAGCTTACGAATTCCGCAATTTCAGTTCAGCGCGATCAGGAGCATCGTGCTGGTTCCCGGGATGCAGGTCTGCAGGATCGCCCGGGGAAACCCGCCGAACACCGAGATGACGTCATTGGTGGTTCCGGGATTTGGCACTGTGCCGCGCCCGGTCACCGTGTACGTTCCGTAACCCGGGATGCTCACGGTCTCACCCACGCCGATTCCCGAGAACCGGGCCCATCCACCGCAGAAATCGTGTTCGGTGATGAACAGGGAGTAGCCGTCATTGGGTGTGTAGTGGATGGGCCCGATGCAGGCGTCCACCATGGACTGGCCACCCGAACCGGCTACGTAGATGGTCCGGACGGCAGGAGCCGCCGGCGCAACGGCGGCCGGAGCGGATGCCTGCGCAGCAACCGGTGCCGCGGCGGGGGCGGGCGCGGCAGCCGGAGCAGGAGCAGGCTCGGCAACTGCGATGGGCGGGCCCGTCAACAGGAGCGTTTCGCCCGGGTAGATGATGCTGTACGCACTCAGTCCGTTGGCCGCGAGCATGGCATTCATGTCCACGCCATGGCCGGCGGCGATTGCCCCGACGGTGTCGCCCGGCACCACCGTGTACAGGTTGGGGTCGCCGGCAGGTTCGGGGACCGGCGCGGGTGCAGGCTCGGGTGCCACGGGCGGCGGAGCCGGAGCCGGGTCGGCCGGTGGGGCCGGCGCTTCGGCGGCCGGAGCGGCCACCTGCGCTGCCACCGCTTCCGCCGCCCCGGGAGCGGCTGCAGGAGCTGTGGGGGCGGAGCTGCTTGCCGACGGCGGCGCGGGGGCCTCTGCTGCCTGCGCCGCCGCCGTCGTGCTCCCGTTGAGGGACGCGGGCGGCGCCGCCATGGCACCGACGCCCACCGCGGCCACCACCGCTGCCGTGGCCATGCCGGCCCATAACTTGTTGCTGATGACCGGCCGGCCGGTGGTCAGGTCGGTCCGGGGTTCGTCGGTGGCGAAGCTTCTGCTGGTGCCGTCGGGGGAGGGAAGGGAAGGCTGGTTCATGGGTTGCCCATCAGTGTTCGGTCCCGCCGGGGCGCTGCATGCACACCAAGACGCTGGACGGAGCGAGATGATATTGCGCCGCCGGTCCCGGCGGGGGCCGGAACCGAAAGCGGCGCAGGTTGGAGGCGTCCGCATACCCAGAAAATGCGGAGCTCCGCGTGACGGCAGGAGCTCCCGGAAGCCACCCGGGGGACCTGCCAGTGCGTGTTGGTCCTAGGAATCCCGAGTCTAGGAACGGGGCAAGGCCGGGGCACCAGTAGGGGTTACCCGATTTTGCCGGCCCGCTACTCGCCCGGAAGGGGGCCGCTACTCGACGCCGGAACCTTGAATACTTGCCGTTACAGGGGCCGGTGTTCCCGCAGTTCCGCGATCTCCCGCCGCAGCAGGGCGATCTCGCTGACCAGCTCGGCCACCTCGGCCCGCACCGGTTCCTCCACGGCCTCGGCCACCGTTTCGGCTGTGTCTTCCACCCTTTGGACGAGCCACGAGGCGATGGACGCCGTCACCACACCGAGTACCGCGATCCCGCTCATCATGAGCGCTGTGGCCACCAGGCGGCCGATGGGCGTGACGGGGTACATGTCCCCGTAGCCCACCGTGGTGATGGTGGCGGTGGCCCACCACAGTGCGTCACCGAACGTGGTGATCTTGGCATCGGGCGCCCACTGTTCCACGTCCAGCACGGCCAAGGCCCCCACGAAAACCAGCAACGCCGCGGACGCCGCCACGTAGGTGACCACCCGGCCGCGCAGCGTTTCGCCCACGGCCCGGTGCAGCACGGACAGCAACGTCACCAGGCGATGCAGGAAATCCCACGGTGCCGGATGTGGAGCGGCCCCCCGCAAGATGTTACTGGCGGGTAACATTGAGGCATGCACCTGCTCCTGAGAACACTCCTCATGCTCTTCCGCTCCCGCCGCCGTCCGCCGTTGGCGGTGTGGGACCCGTCGTCCCTGCCCCTGCGCGTCCTGCCCACGGACATCGACATCGCCATGCACGTCAACAACGGCATGTACCTGTCCCTGATGGACCTGGGTCGGTTCGATTTGATGGTGCGCAGCGGCGTCTGGAAGCGGATGCGCCGCCGCGGCTGGAGCCCGGTGGTGTCCGCGGAGACCATCTCCTTCCGCAAATCGCTGCAGCTGTGGCAGGAGTACGCCATCGAGACCCGCATCATCGGGCTGGACACCAAGGCGATCTTCTTCGAGCAGCGCATGGTGTCCGACGGCGAAGTTTACGCGCGTGCCTACATCGCCACCCGGCTGGTCACCGGGACGGGCCCGGTCAGCCAGGAGGACATCCTTGCGGAGTTCGGCGCCCCGCCGGCGGACCTGGTGCTCCCCGATTGGATCCACGAATGGCGTGCTTCCAGCGCCCTCCCAGGCAGCCGCACGCCCGCCCCGCACCTCTGGGATGCCACCGCCTGAACCCGGCGGCCGCCGTCGTCCTTCCCCGTATTCCCGATGACGCGGGGAGCGAACAACCGCGACAGGCCCGGGGCTGACGCGTACCGTGGACACATGGCTACCCTTGACATCACAGGTGAACAGTTCGCATCGACGATCGAAGGCAACGACATTGTCCTGGTCGATTTCTGGGCGGAATGGTGCGGCCCGTGCAAGCAGTTCGGCCCCACGTACTCCGCCGTCTCCGAGAAGCACCCCGACGTCCTCTTCACCAAGGTGGACACCGAAGCTGAGCAGCAGCTCGCAGCGGAGGCAGGCATCTCTTCCATCCCCACGCTGATGGCCTTCCGCGAAAAGGTGCTGGTGTTCTCACAGCCCGGCGCTTTGAACGCCCAGCAGCTGGAACAGGTAGTGGACGCCGTGAAAGCGCTGGACATGGATGAGGTCCACGCCCATGTGGCCAAGCAGCGGGAAGAAGCAGCAGCCGCGGCCGGCAAGCCTGCCGGCCAGACCGGTCCCCAGGACGGCACGCAGATCCCCGACTTCTAAGACTCGTTAAATACAGAATGCGGGACCTCCGGTGGGAGGTCCCGCATTCTGCGGTTAACGGTGCGCTAGACGCGTTCGACCTTGACCGGTTCGGCCAGCAGCGCGCTCAGCGATTCGTTCAGGTCCTGCACGGCGATGCCCTTGGAGTGCCTGTCCAGGTCCTCCTCGGACGCCCACTGCTCGGTCAGGACCAGCTTCTCCTCGGTGGCTTCGGTCAGTTCGTACTGGATGCAGCCTGGCTCCTTCACCACCTCGTCGATGGCGATTTCCAGGGCCAGCTTCACGCGGTGGAACTCGCCGTCGTTGGGGATGAACGTTGCTATCAGGTCAATGGGTGCACTCATGGATTTCACAATACCGGGCGCCACCGGGCCGTCCGGTTCTGTTGCCCCTGTTTCCCAGCCTGTCGTTCTTCTCCTGCCGGGATCCTGTTGGTAGCGTGCCATCATGCGTGCTTATACAGCCGGGGACACTGACGTCCCGCTCCTGGAGGAAACCATCGGCGCGAACTTCGAGCGCGTCGCCGCGCAGTTTCCACTCCACGACGCCCTCATCGAGGCCGCATCCGTGGCGGGCGCTGACGCCCGCCGCTGGAGCTACACCAAGATGAACGACGACGTCGACCGGCTGGCCCGCGCGCTCCTCGCCCTGGGCGTCGCCAAGGGGGAGAGGGTGGGCATCTGGAGCCCCAATTGCGCCGAGTGGACGCTGCTGCAGTATGCCACCGCCAAGATGGGTGCCATCCTGGTCAACGTCAACCCCGCGTACCGCAGCCACGAACTGGAGTTCGTGGTCAAGCAGAACGGTATGCGCACGCTGGTCACGGCGCCTTCGGACGCCAACAGCGACTACGTGGCCATGGGCCGCCAGGCCCTCCTTACCTGCCCGGACCTGCGGGAACTCGTCTTCCTGCCGGACCATGGCCTGGACGCGCTGAAAGCCGGCAGCCCCCAAAGCGACGCCGAACTTACGTACGCCGAGCTGCTCAAGCGCGCCGACGCCGTCGCGCACTCGCACCTGGTGGCCCGCATGGCTGAACTCAGCCCGCACGATCCCATCAACCTCCAGTACACCTCCGGCACCACGGGGTTCCCCAAGGGCGCCACGCTGACGCACCACAACATCCTGAACAACGGTTTTGCGATCGGCGAGCTGCTGGGCTACACGGAGCACGACCGCGTGGTCATCCCGGTGCCCTTCTACCACTGCTTCGGCATGGTGATCGGCAACCTCAACGCCCTCAGCCACGGCGCCGCCACCATCATCCCGGGCCGGGGCTTCTCGCCCGCCGCCGCACTTGAGGCCGTCCAGGACTTTGAGGGGACGTCCCTGTACGGGGTGCCCACCATGTTCATCGCCGAGCTGGCGCTGCCCGACTTCGGTTCCTACGATCTGTCCACGCTCCGCACCGGTGTCATGGCAGGTTCGCTGTGCCCCATCGAGGTGATGAACCGGGTCATTTCGGAAATGAACATGGTGGATGTGGCCATCTGCTACGGCATGACTGAAACCTCGCCGGTGTCCACCATGACCCGCAAGGGCGACACTCTGCAGCAGCGCACCGAGACCGTGGGCCGGACCATGCCCCAGCTGGAAAGCCGGATTGTGGACCCGGCCACCGGGGAGGAACTGGAACGCGGACAGATCGGCGAACTCTGCACCCGCGGCTATGCCGTGATGGCCGGGTACTGGAACCAGCCGGACAAGACGGCCGAGGCGATCGACGCGGACGGGTGGATGCACACCGGCGACCTGGCCCTCATGGACGAGGACGGCTACGTGGTGGTGGAAGGCCGCATCAAGGACATGGTGATCCGTGGCGGCGAAAACATCTACCCCCGCGAAATCGAGGAATTCCTCTACACGCATCCCGCCATCCAGGATGTCCAGGTCATCGGGGTCCCGGACCAGCGGTACGGCGAGGAACTCATGGCCTGCATCATCCTCAAGCCGGGTGCCGGGCCGCTCGATGCCGACTCCCTGGCAGAGTTCTGCCGCGGGCGGCTGGCCCACTACAAGATTCCCCGCTACGTGGAAGTTCGGGAGAGCTTCCCCATGACGGTCTCGGGGAAGATCCGCAAGGTCCAGATGCGCGAGGAGGCCGTGGCCCGGCTGGGCCTCTGACTATCCGGGCTGCTGCACGAGGTCGAACAGCACTTCGCCCTCGCAGATGGATGTGACCCGGACCGTGTAGCCGTCAAAGGATGCCTGCTGGCCGATAGCGAGCCCGCGGAACTCTTTTGACGCGGGGCTGCCGCCGGAAAAGAGGGCAACCGACAAGTCCGCGGTCACCGGGTCACTCTTGAGGTGCGTGCTGGAAAGCCGGACCAGGGGTGGCTCCGCTGCGGAGGTTGCTGGAAGCAGCGGGAATGAGCCGTTTGCTGATGGGACCACCTTGTAGGTTCCAGTGCTGGTGCAGCTTGGGCTGGAAGCGCGCCCTTGGCCTTTCGTGGCTACTGCCTGCGGCTTCGAATCAACCGTTGTTTCGGGCTGGGCACAGCCAGCGAGGGTCAGGGCCGAGGACAGGGCTGCCAGGACAAGGAGCCAGCCCCACGCCTCCGAAGTTCGCGCCATGAGCCGACCGGCCTCAGGATTGTCCATCGGGCTGCTGTACCAGGTCGAAGCGGACTTCGCGTCCCTGACCAGGCCCCGGAGCCTGTCCAGTTCCGGCGCGGTCAGGTTCGCTTCGCCGCGGTCGGGGTGGCGCGCAACAGAATGCTCCCCGCCGGTCAGATACTCGGCTGTCGAATCCCCGCCGCCCTTGCCGGCGGGGCGTCCAGCAGCGCTGGTCCGGCTTGCCGTGCCACCGGCGCCGCTGGCGAGTTCCTGCTCATCCGCGGGCCGTCCGGCCGCTTTCCCGGCCTCCGCAAGCGCCTCGCCGACTTTGCCCAGCAGGAGGCTGTGGGTGCCGTCCCACTCGTTCCGGAACCTTTCGGCGTCGGCCCCTTTCCACCGGCCCGGGTCGCGCACGTCTCTCGACAGCGCCGTTCTGGTGGATGCCAAGCGGGCTGAGGAAGAGGCCAGGGCCTTTCCCAGGGCGCGGAGTTGGGCGACGTCCGCCCCATAAATGCCTGCCATTGTTCCCCCAAATCAGTCCCAGCCTCCAACAGCTTATGCGGCGGCGGGCCAAGGCGGGATGGGGAGAACTGCCCCTAGCCCTCCAGGGAGACCCGGGAGGTGCGGCGTGATAACTGGATAATCGCAAGGGCAGCCAGGACGACTCCTGCCAGCCCTACCGCCGCCAGGAGCTGCCGGGAGGGGCCTCCAGGTGCCGTCAGGGCTCGGAAGGCAGCTCGCCCGCCGCGTCCCTGGTCCGCGGTGGTGACCTCGTTGGCAGGGATATTCCACTCCTCTTGGGAGGGAAAGATTCCGGGTGGGAGCTGCACTTCGCGCAGCTCGCGCCGGGCGGCGAGCCGCTCGCGGACCTCCGGGTTCGGGGCCGGTTCCAGATCGTCGGCTGCGATGGCCGTGGGGTAGTCGATGATGTAGGGCTCACCGTAAAACGCCGAGGACGCCACGGATTCCACCCAAGTTGCAGGCGGTGCCGCAACGCCCCGGGCGGCAAAGGCTGACAGCAGCATGTCCCGGATCTCCTCCAAGCCCCTGCCTCCGGCGTCGCGCGACACGTCGAAGATGGCCAGCTGCAGCCTAAGCTTCTCCTCTGCGTCCGGATCCTGGGCGTCCGGATCCAGGACGGCGGGATCCTGGGACGTTCCGGGCACAGCCTCGGAGTTTGGGTTGGTGCTGCCTGTTTCGGAGCTCATGGGATCCTTTCGGTCGACGTTGCCTGCCAGCCTGGTGCCGTCCAACCGGACGGGTGTGGCACCCCGCGGAGCGCCCTATACCGGCTCCGTACCCTCTGGCACGGAGATCAAGCGTTTCCAGGCGGCCGGAAGTGCCGTGCAGGTCAGTGCCCCCGGTGGTCCTGGATGGTCATCCGCGGGCCAAAGGTGGGCTTGCGGAAGCCGGTGGCCTGGATCATCCGGACCACGCGCTGGCGGTGCCCCCGCCAGGGCTCCAAAAGGCGGAGCATCCCGGCGTCATCGGTCCGCCGTCCGGTCAATGCGGCCCCCACGTAGGCCGCGAGGTGGTAGTCGCCCACCGAGATCGAGTCCGGGCAGCCATGGGTGCGCTGCACCACCTCGGCCGCGGTCCACACCCCAATCCCCGGGATGACCTGCATCTTCTCCGCCGCCTCCAGCGCCGGCAGCGCCGCGAGGCGTTCAAGCGCGGCGGCGGAGCGCAGGGCGCGCATAACGGTGGCGGAGCGCTGGGGTCCCACCCCGGCCTTGTGCCACTCCCAGCTGGGAACCTGCAGCCACTGGGTTGCCGTCGGTGCCACGAGCAAACCGCGCGGGGTGGACGTCCCGGCCGGGGGCGCCGGAGTCCCGTAACGCTGCACCAGGTAGCGGTAGGCGCGCCGCGCCTCGATCACCGTGACCTTCTGCTCCAGGATGATCGGCACCAGCTGGTCCACCATGCGGCCGCTTGAAGGCAGCCGGACCGCCAGGCTGCGGCGCCGCGCCTCCCGCACCATGCGCGGCAGCGTGGCATGGAAAGCCGGTTCATCGAAACCCTGCCAGTCGTCGTCGGCCCCCAACAGGCGGGGCGCCGCCTGCACGGCGGCTGCGGCGCCGGGCCCCCACGCCTGGATATCCACCAACGGCGCGCCCACATCGCCGCCACCCGCGGGGGCGAGCCGCATGGTGGCCGGACCGTCCGGCGTCGTAAAAGCATTCCAGACAACGTCCCCGTGCACGCAGAAGGAAGGATCGCTGTTGCCGCGCAGGAGCGGGCCAAGGGTCCGGGAAAGGCTGTAGGGGGCCTCCGGATACCAGCGCAGCGACACGTCCGCCGCGGCCGCCAGCCGGGGAGGTGCCTCTGCGATCGTCATGCCTTCAATCGTCCCACGGACCACTGACAGCGGCGGGACCATCGGCCCTTCTGCGCATTGCGGCCCCGGATTAGGATCACCGCGTGTGGCGCCCGGACACCGGCGCAAGGCACCCAACCAACAGATAAGCACAGGAACACGGAGGGCAACCATGGGCGGAGTAGTGCATTTCGAGATCCCCGCGGACGACCAGAAGCGGGCCAGGAAGTTCTACCAGGAGGCGTTGGGCTGGCGGATCGAACCGGTGCCGGGGATGGACTACAGCATGGTCATCACCACGGACATGGACGACGACGGCCAGCCGGCGGCTGCGGGCGCCATCAACGGGGGAATGATGGCCAGGGAGGGGCAGATCACCGGTCCGGTCATCACCGTGGACGTTCCGGATATCAACGCCACGCTCAAGAGCGTGGAGGAGCTGGGCGGCTCCGTGGTCATGCCCAAAAATGAGATTCCCGGGATGGGCTACACGGCCTACTTCAAGGATCCTGAGGGCAATGTGATGGGCCTCTGGGAGAACCTCCCCGCCGCGGAGGGCGGCCAGGCTCCAGGCAGCTGACCCGCGACAGCTGACCCGGGCAGCTGACGTGGTGCCGGCTCAGGGCATTCCGGACACGGCCCACAGTGCCAGCACGGCAAGCGGCACGGTCAGCGCCACCGCCAGCAGTCCCGCCGCTGCGAACCCGCCCCACCGGATGGGAACGTTCAGCACCCGCAGCCGCTCGTGCCAGAGCAACGTGGCCAGCGAGGCCCAGGGAGTCACCAACGGGCCAAGGTTCACGCCGATCAGGAGCGCTGCGAGCCGGGCGGGTGAACCCGCCACCGGTTCCAGCGCCAGGTAGGCGGGGAGGTTGTTGGCAGCGTTGGCCGCACCGGCGCCCAGCCCGGCCAGCTGCAGGAGTGCGGGCAGGCTCTCCCCGGTTCCGGCCACACCCGCGAGCAGGGACGTGAGGCCGTGCGCGTGCAGGGCTTCCAGCAGCATGAACAGCCCCACCGTCAGCATCAGCGGCCGCCACGGGACCATGGACCACCGCAGGGCGGAGGGCCGGCGCCGGAGGAAGACCGCCACCAGGACGGCGGCGGCGGCGAGCGCCGGGTACTGGACCGGAAGTCCGGACACCAGTGCAGGCAACAGGACCACCAGCGTGATCCCTGCGGCTTTAAGCAGGGTCCGGTCGCGGACGGGATGGGCCGGTTGCGGTCCGTACGTTCCGCGCAGGTCCCGCCGGAACGCCAGCCACAGCAGGCCAAGGGGGACCAGCAGGCCAACCAGGGCCGGAGCCCAAACCAGCCCGGCGAAGCGCAAGGGGCTCAGGCCCAGCCGGTCCTGCGCCAGGAGGTTGGTCAGGTTGGACACCGGCAGCAGCAGGGACGCGGTATTGGCCAGCCAGATGCTGGTCAGCGCGAAAGGCAACGGCGGGATCCGGGCATGGACGGCCAACAGGACCACCACCGGTGTCACCAGCACCGCCGTCGTATCCAGGGACAGGAACACCGTGGACACCGTTGCCACTGCCACCACCAGGAGCCACAGGAGGAATACGCGGCCCCGGCCCAGTGCGGCCAAGCGGTCCGTCACCACCCGGAACAGCCCTGCTTCGTCCACGAGCTCGGTGACCAGGGACATGGCCAGCACGAAGGCCAGGATGGGAATGGTCCGGGACGCCAGGTCCCCGAACGCGGGAACGGGCAGCACACCGGATGCCAGGGTGGCCACGCCTGCTGCCAGGGTTGCGCCGGGCAGCAGGTAGCTGCGGGTGGCTCTCAGCCATGCGAACTGCTTCACCGGCCTATCCTCGCACCCGCGGCAGGGATCGGCTCGCAGGAAGCGGTAGCTTTGTACCTATGAAGTACGCCCAGTCCATCCTGGACCTCATCGGCAATACCCCGCTCATCAAACTCAACCACGTGACTGAGGGCATCAAGGCCACCGTCCTGGTCAAACTGGAGTACCTGAACCCCGGGGGGTCCATCAAGGACCGGATCGCGGCGCAGATGATCGAGGACGCCGAACGCGAGGGCAAACTGAAGCCCGGCGGCACCATCGTGGAGCCGACCTCAGGGAACACCGGGGTGGGCCTTGCCCTGGTGGCGCAGCAGAAGGGCTACAAGTGCGTCTTCGTGGTCCCGGACAAGGTGGGCGAGGACAAGCGTGCCGTGCTCCAGGCCTACGGTGCGGAAGTGGTGGTCACGCCCACCTCCGTTCCGCCGGACAGCCCCCAGAGCTACTACGGCGTCTCGGACCGGATTACCCGCGAGACCCCGGGCGCCTTCAAGCCGGACCAGTTCTCCAACCCTGCGGCGCCCGGCAGCCACTACAAGACCACTGGGCCGGAGATCTGGCGGGACACCGACGGCAAGGTCACCCACTGCGTCATCGGCGCCGGCACGGGCGGCACCATCACCGGCACCGGCCGGTACCTCAAGGAGGTTTCGGCTGACAGGCCGGAGTCCGACGGCGGCGTGGTCCGGATCATCGGCGCGGACCCCGAAGGTTCGGTCTACTCAGGCGGCACCGGGCGCCCGTACTTCGTGGAGGGCGTCGGGGAGGACATGTGGCCGGCCAACTATGACAAGACCATCCCGGACGACGTCATTGCCGTCTCCGATGCTGACTCCTTTGCCATGACCCGGCGCCTGGCGCGGGAGGAGGGCCTGCTGGTGGGCGGTTCCTCCGGCATGGCCGTAGCAGCCGCGCTGAAGGCGGCCAGGGACCTGCCGGAGAGCGCCGTCGTCGTGGTCATCCTGCCCGACTCCGGCCGCGGCTACTTGGCCAAAATCTTCAACGACCAGTGGATGCGCTCCTACGGATTCCTCTCCGGCGGCGAGGAAACCTCCGTGGGGGAGGTCATCAAATCCAAGAACGGCGAGCTGCCCGACCTGGTTCACATCCACCCCAACGAGTCGGTCCGCGACGTCATCAACATCATGAACGAGTTCGGCGTCAGCCACATCCCGGTCCTCTCACAGGAACCGCCGGTGGTCATGGGCGAGGTCCTCGGCGCCGTGGACGAGCGCACCCTGACCGCCAAACTGTTCCGCGGCGAAGCGAAGCTGACGGACAAGATCTCCGAACACATGGGCCCCAAGCTGCCCGTGATCGGCTCACTGGAAACCATCTCCGCTGCCAGGGAACTGCTCTCTGACACGGACACCCTGATGGTCACGTTCGTGGGCGCGCCGGTGGGCATCCTCACCCGGCACGACCTGCTGGCCTACCTCAGCAACTGATCTGCGTCACCCAAAAGGAGCATCATGACTGCCTCTGAAAACCAGGGTTTCAACACCCGCGCCGTCCACGCCGGCCAGGCCTTCGAGCCCCGCACGGGAGCAGTGGTCCCGCCGCTGCACTTCAGCTCCACCTACGCGCAGGACGGCATCGGCGGCCTGCGCAGCGGCTATGAGTACGGGCGCGGCGGCAACCCGACACGGGACGCGCTCCAGGAACAGCTCGCGGCACTGGAGCTGGGCACGCACGCCTACAGTTTCAGCTCCGGGCTCGCCGCGGAGGACGCCCTGATCCGCGCGCTGGCCCGCCCCGGGGACCACATTGTGTTGGGCAACGACGCCTACGGCGGCACCTACCGGCTCATCAGCCGTGTCCTGGGCGACTGGGGGATCGGCAACACCCCGGTGGACATGGCCAACCTGGACAGGGTCCGCCGTGCGGTGGCTGCGCACAAGACCCGGTTCGTATGGGTGGAGACGCCGTCCAACCCGCTGATGAAGATCACCGACATTGTGGCGCTCGCCGACATAGCGCACGACGCCGGGGCCCTCCTGGTGGTCGACAACACCTTCGCGTCGCCCTACCTGCAGAACCCGCTCGCCCTGGGTGCCGACGTGGTGGTCCATTCCACCACGAAGTACATTGGCGGCCACTCCGACGTGGTGGGTGGCGCCGTCGTGGTCAAGGACGAGGAACTGGCCGAGAAGATCGGCTTCGTCCAGTTCGCGGTGGGGGCCGTGTCCGGCCCCATGGACGCCTTCCTGACCACCCGCGGACTCAAGACGCTCGGCGTCCGGATGGACCGGCACAGCGAGAACGGCCAGGCCGTGGCCGAGTGGCTGCTGGAGCGCCCGGAGGTGGAGGCCGTCCTCTACCCGGGCCTGCCAGGCCACCCCGGCCATGAGCTGGCCAAATCCCAGATGCGGAAGTTCGGCGGCATGGTGTCCGTGCAGTTCAAGGGCGGTGAAGCCGCTGCCCGCAAGGTGGCCGAGTCAACGTCCGTGTTCACGCTGGCGGAGTCCCTGGGCGGGATTGAATCGCTCATGAACTACCCGTCGGAGATGACGCACGCGTCCGTCAAGGGCACGGAGCTGGCCGTCCCGGTAAACCTGCTGCGCCTGTCCTGCGGCATCGAGGACAAGGAAGACCTGATCGCGGACCTGGACCAGGCCTTCTCGAATATCCCGTAACGGGAGGCGGACCTCTGGCTTTCTTGAAGAAAGTCAACTAGTGTTCCGGTATGCCTCTTCGATCCGACTGGTCCCAACGCAACTGCAGCATGGCCCGCGGCCTGGACATCCTGGGTGACCCCTGGTCCATCCTGGTCCTGCGGGAGGTCTTCTTCGGCAACGGGCGCTTCGACGCCATGAAGAGCCGGCTGGAGGTGGCGGACTCGGTCCTCACCAAGCGTCTGGCAGGCCTGGTTGAGTCCGGACTGCTGGAGAAAAAGGCGTACGACGACGGAGGGCGCACCCGCCAGGAGTACGTCCTCACACCCAAAGGTGAAGACGTACTGCCGGTCCTGAACGCGGTGACCATCTGGGCGGAGAAGCATTTGCCGGCACCGTCGGATCAGGCGCATCTCCACGTCATCCATTCCGGCTGCGGAAAAGCCACCAGTTCGGCGGACACCTGCACCGAATGCGGGGAGCGGCTGACCGCGGCGAACACCAGCTGGCACAGCCGCGCCCGTTCCGAGGAGCCCATCCGGCTGTCCACCGCCTCCGGGAAAGGAACGGCCGCGTGAGCGCCCTGCCCGGGGAAACGGCGGACACGTCGACGCTGCAGACCCCGCGCGGACGGGGGCGCCGCTTCCACCCCGCCTGGGTCGTCGCCGCCGTCGCCTTCCTGGCGCTGGTGGGGGCCGCCGGTTTCCGGGCTGCCCCCGGCGTCCTCATGGTCCCGCTCCAGCAGGAGTTCGGCTGGTCCACCACGGTCCTGTCGGCGGCAGTCAGCATCAACCTGGTTCTCTTCGGCCTGACCGCCCCGTTCGCCGCAGCCCTGATGGAACGGTTCGGCATCCGGGCCGTGACGGCAACGGCCCTGGTCCTGATCGGCATGGGCAGCGCGCTGACGGTGCT
The DNA here is from genome assembly GCF_035621795.1 of Pseudarthrobacter sp. LT1. Classification (NCBI taxonomy): domain Bacteria; kingdom Bacillati; phylum Actinomycetota; class Actinomycetes; order Micrococcales; family Micrococcaceae; genus Pseudarthrobacter; species Pseudarthrobacter sp. LT1. The sequence continues at coordinate 3,432,972 of NZ_CP141830.1, read as the reverse complement.
GGTGAACCAGTCCTGGCAGATCCTGCTGACCTGGGGCCTGCTCATTGGCCTTGGCACCGGCTCCATGGCCCTGGTCTTCGCCGCCACTATCGCCAACACCTGGTTCACCAAGAGCCGCGGCCTGGTCATTGGCATCCTCACCGCCGGCAGCGCGGCCGGCCAGCTGGTCTTCCTGCCCTTCATCGCCATGCTTGCGCAGGACCCCGGCTGGCGGCAGGCCTCCCTGCTCATCGCTGCCGGCGCCCTGGCCGTGGTCCCGCTGGTGCTGAAGTTCCTCAAGAACTCGCCGGCCGACGTCGGGGTGCTGCCCTACGGTGCTGCGCCGGTGGACGTCGAGGCTAAAGAGGCCGCACCGGTCCAGGACAGCGGACCCCGCACCAACGCCGCTGTGCGCGCCCTCCAGGTCCTCCGCCGGGCCAGTAAAGTCCGCACCTTCTGGGCCCTGGCTGCAGGGTTCGCCATCTGCGGCGCCACCACCAACGGCCTGATCGGCACCCACTTCATCCCCTCCGCGCACGACCACGGCATGCCCGAAACCACGGCCGCGGGACTGCTCGCCGTCGTCGGGATCTTCGACATCATCGGCACTATCGCCTCCGGCTGGCTGACCGACCGCTTCAACCCCCGCGTCCTGTTGGCCGTCTACTACCAGTTCCGCGGCGTCGGCCTGCTGGTGCTCCCGCTGCTGCTGAACGCCGAGGTGCAGCCAAGCATGATCGTGTTCGTGGTGATCTACGGACTGGACTGGGTGGCCACCGTTCCACCCACGGCCGCCATCTGCCGCGAGGCGTTCGGCGCTGACGGCAGCGTGGTCTTCGGCTGGGTCTTCGCGGCACACCAGCTCGGCGCCGCGGCAGCCGCCATTGCCGCCGGAGCCCTGCGTGATGCCACCGGGCATTACACCTACGCCTGGTTCGGTGCTGCCGCCATGTGCACCATGGCCGCCGTCATCAGCGCAACCATCCGCCGGAGCCGCAGCCGGCAGGAAGCGGAGCCGGCCACGGCCTGAATCAGCGCACCACGGGGCGCCGCTAGGCTGGTTGGATGGAACCCGTCGCACCAACCACGTCCCGGCCCGTTGTCCTCGTCACCGGCGTGGGACGGATGGCCGGCATCGGCGCAGGCATCGCCCGCCAGCTTGCCGCCGACGGCTGGGACCTCGTGCTGTCCTACTGGGCTGATTATGATGCCCGCATGCCATGGGGGAGCGAGCCTGACGACCTGGTCCGCCTCACCGCGGAGCTGGAGGCCATCGGCGCCAGGGTCCACGCCCTCCCGGCCGACCTGCAGGATCCCGGAGTCCGGACCGGCTGGTCGCCGAAGCCGTGCAGCTTGCCGGTCCTCTCCAGGGGCTGGTGCTCAGCCACGCCGAATCCGTCGATTCCGGGGTGCTGGACACCACGGTTGAGTCCTTCGACCGGCATTTCGCCGTGAACACGCGTGCCAGCTGGCAGCTGATTGCCGCCTTCGCCCGCCAGGCCACAGACGACGGCGGCGCGATCGTTGCGCTGACCAGTGACCACACAGCGTTCAACCTTCCCTACGGTGCGTCCAAGGGTGCGCTGGACCGGATCGTCATTGCCGCCGCACGGGAGCTCGGTCCGCAGGGCATCAGCGCCAATGTCCTGAACCCGGGCCCGGTGGACACGGGCTGGATGACCCCGGAGGTGCGCGAAGAGCTCACGGCGCAGCAGCCGGGCGGCCGCCTGGGCACCCCGGCGGACGTTGCCGGGACCGTGGCCTTCCTGCTCTCACCGGCCGGACGATGGGTCTCCGGTCAGCTGATCAAGTCCGACGGCGGCTTCTCCGCCTGAGCGCTGCGCCGCAACCCGCCGCCAACCCGCGCTCAGTGGAAGGCACCAAGCCCGGTGATGTGCCGGCCCAGGACCAGGGTGTGCACCTCGTCGGTACCCTCGTAGGTCCGCACTGATTCCAGGTTCGCGGCGTGCCGCAGCGGTGAGTAGTCGGTGGTGATGCCGTTGCCGCCCAGGATGGTCCGGGCCTCGCGGGCGATCCTGATGGCTTCGCGGACGTTGTTCAGCTTGCCCAGCGAGATCTGCTCGGGCCGGATAGTCCCCGCGTCCTTGAGCCGGCCCAGGTGCAGTGCCAGCAGGGTGCCCTTCTGGATCTCCACCAGCATGTCCACCAGCTTCTGCTGCGTGAGCTGGTAGCCCGCCAGCGGCTTGCCGAACTGCAACCGTCCCAGCGAGTATTCCAGCGCTGCCTCATACGAATCACGGGCGGCACCCATGGCACCCCAAGCGATCCCGTACCGGGCCTCGTTAAGGCAGGTGAACGGGCCGCGGAGCCCGCGCGCAGCAGGGAGCAGGGCCTCGGGACCCAGCCGGACGTCGTCGAACACCACGTCGCACTGGATGGAGGCGCGCATGGACAGCTTCTGCCGGATGGGCGTGGCCGTCACGCCGGGGGTGCCGGCCGGCACCAGGAAACCGTGCACGCCGTCGTCCGTCATGGCCCACACCACCATGACGCCGGCCACGGAGGCCAGCCCGATCCAGCGCTTGGTGCCGTTGAGCACCCAGCCGGCGTCGTCCCCGCTGCCGTCCCGGACCGCGGAGGTGGCCATGGAGGCGGGGTCTGATCCGGCCGTGGGCTCGGTCAGGGCGAAGCACCCGATGACCTCGCCGGCGGCCATCCGGGGCAGCCACTCCTGCTTCTGCTCCTCGGAGCCCCAGGTGTGGATGGCGGTCATGGCCAGCGAACCCTGGACGGACACGAAGGTGCGGATGCCTGAATCCCCGGCTTCCAGTTCCATCGCCGCGAGGCCGTACTCGACGGCGGACCGCCCCGGGCAGCCGTAGCCCTCCAGGTGCATCCCGAGGACGCCCAGCTCACCCAGTTCCGTCGCCAGTTCAAGGGGAAAGACGGCGTCCTCGTACCAGCGGGCGATGTCCGGTTTGATCCGCTGGTGGGTGAAGTCGCGGACCTTCTGCCGGAGCTCCAGTTCCTCCGCGGACAGCAGGGAGTCGAGGTCCAGGACGTCGGAGGGGCCCGCGGGCACGGCTTCACGCTCTTCACCGCGCATCTCTTCAGCAGTCATTTTTTACCTGTCATTTCTTTACCAGGAAGTAGCCGCGGGTGGCGGGCAGGAACCGGCAGAGGGCGGCGAGCACCACGCCGAGCGCCAGCAGCACCACACCGCTCACGAAGGCACCGCCGATGCCGAAGATCTGGGTGTCGCCGTAGGCCGGGTCCCACATCTGGACGGCCGAGATGAAGAACGCCGCGGTCAGCAGCAGCGCGCCCGTGAGCGGGAGGATGCCGCGGAACCAGAGGTTGCGGGCCGAGTCCCGGAGCGTTCCGCGGAAGTACCAGAAGCAGGCGAAGCCGGTCAGGGCGTAGTAGAACGCGATGAACAGGCTGATGGCGCTGATGGAGTCCGCCAGCAGGTTTTCACTGAGGAAGCTCATGGCCACGTAATAGGCGGCCGCGGCGGCACCCATCACCTTGGTGGAGAAACCCGGGGTCTGGTTGCGCGGGTGCACCTCGCCGAACTTCGCCGGCAGGGCGCCGTGGACGCCCATGGACAGGGTGCCGCGGGCGGTCGGGAGGATGGTGGTCTGCGTGGAGGACAGGACGGAGGCGAGGACCGCGACGACGATCAGCCAGCCCCACGGCCCCAGCACCACATCCTTCATGGCCAGGAACACGTCGTCCTGGTTTGCCTCGTTGCCCAGGCCGATGCCCTCGGACCCCACGGTGGCGTACATCATCACCAGCAGCGCCACCGAAACATAGATGGCCACCAGCACGAAAGCGGAGATGACCGCGCCCCGGCCGGGCGTCGTGGACGGGTCCTCGGTTTCCTCGTTGACCGCCAGGCAGGTGTCCCAGCCCCAGTAGATGAACAGGGCAAGGAGGGCGCCGTGCACCACGGCGCCGGGGTCGGCAAAAGCACCCACCGGGTTGAACCAGTCGAAGTCGAAAGCCTGGCCCTCGGGCGCCCCGCCCACGATCCGCATGACGATGGCCAGCGCAAAGATGCCCAGCGCAATGTACTGGACATACGTGAGGACGCGCTGGACGTGCTCGCCCAGCCGGATCCCGCGGTAGTTCACCAGGGTCATCAGCACGATGAACAGCAGGCCGGTTCCGGTGACCAGCAGCTTGTTTTGTGCCAGTGACCCGTCACCCACCAGCAGCCAGAGGTACTGGCCCGCCACCTGCGCCAGGTTGGCCAGGACCACGATCCCGGCCAGCGCCACACCCCAGCCGCCCAGCCAGCCGGCCCACGGACCGAAGGCCTGCCGGGACCAGGTGAACGTGGTTCCGCAGTCAGGAATGGCGCTGTTGAGCTCGCGGAAGGCGTAGGCGATGAAGAGGACCGGGATGAAGCCCAGCAGCAGGATCAGGGGAGTGTAGTTGCCGTTGACGGCAACAATCAGGCCCAGGGTGGCAGCCAGCGAGTACACCGGGGCGGTGGATGCGAGCCCCAGCATCACGGAGTCGCCCAGGTCCAGGATCCCGGCCCGCAGACCCTTGGCCGGCACCGGGGTGCCGGCCCCGCCGCCCTGGCTTCCCGCCGTCGAAGTGTCCGTGCTCATAAGGTGATTCCTGCCTTGGTGGAGCCGGCCACCGCCGAAAGCGGGGCCGGCGCGTCAATGGTGTTGGGCACAAAGCGGCAGAAATAGTCCGTGACCGGCCCGTCCGATTCGCGGATGCCGCAGCCCACGGACTCGCCGTCCACCACCCACAGGCCCAGGACCGGACGGTTGCCGTCGAAGTCCGGGAGCGGGTGGTACTGCTGGTAGCACCAGCCCTCCCGGCCGTACCCGCCTGGCTGCTCCAGCTTGAGGCCGTCCGCGTGGATGCGGATGTTGTCGCCTTCGCGGCCATGCAGGGGCTTGGCCACCCATTCCTTCAACGGACCCGGGTCCGTGAGGTACGCCGGCAGCAGGTTGGGGTGGTCGGGGTAGAGGTGCCACAGTGCGGCGAGCAGTGCCTTGTTGGAGAGCAGCATTTTCCAGGCCGGTTCCACCCAGCGCGGGTTGTGGGCCCGCTCCAGGAGGCGGGGGCCGAACTCCTCCTTCATCATCAGCTCCCAGGGGTAGAGCTTGAAGATGGTGCTGATCATGAAGTTGTCCAGGTCCACGAAGCGGTTCAGGTTGGGATCCCACCCGATATCGGACATGTTGATGCCGATGGTGGTCCATCCGGCCTGGCTGGCGACGTCACGCATGTAGGCGGCGGTCATCCAGTCCTCCCCGGATTCCTCAACCTCCGAATGGGCAACGTGCAACGTGCTCATGCCCGTGCGGTACTGGAACTTCTTCCACTGCCGGATCAGGGCCTCGTGAATGCCGTTCCACTGGTCCTTTTCCGGGTGGACGTCCTGCAGCCAGAACCATTGGGCCACAGCGGCCTCGATGAGCCCGGTGGGGGTGTCCGCGTTGTATTCGAGCATCTTGGCGGGGCCGCCCTGGCCGTCATAGATAAAGTCGAACCGGCCATACACGTCCACGTCGGCGGCCTGCAGGGATTCCGCGGCGAGCTCCAGGGCCTGGGGTCCGATGCCGATGCTGCCCATGGCGCCCGTGGCCAGGAACTTCGCCGCTTCCAGGCACATCCGGTGCATGTCCTCGGCGGCGAGCTCGAGGGTTTCCACCTCGTCCATGGTGAACTCGTAGTACGCCGATTCGTTCCAGTACTCGATCCTGCGCCCGTCATCCATGGTGGTGGTGGAAAAGACGAGGCCCTGCTCTTCGATCTTCTGCTTCCAGCCCGGCCGGGGCTCAGACAACAACCGTTTCATCCGTCAGCCTCCCGAGACCTTGCCGCCGCCGCCGCTTGAACCGCTCTTGGCGCTTGAACCGAACCCGCCGCGGCTGACCGTGCCGCCCTTGCTGCTGTAACCCGCGGACGCCTTGGCGCCAGTGGGGACGCTGCGCGTGTAGTTTGGCGCGGTGGACCTGTTCTGGCCGATGGGCGGAACGCTCGCCCCGCGGGAATAGAAGTACCAGGCGTAGATGCCGCCGCTCCGCCCGGCGGAACTGTCACAGCTGCTGTCCGCCACGCGCTCGCCGGTTTCGTCGTTGAAACAGACCTGTGCGTACTCAGGGTCATCCTCATTGCTGGCCACCACCGCCGTGATGGTGCCGGCCAGGAGCGCGGTCACGCCGAGGCCCACCACCACGGTGCGTCGCTGGGAGCGCTTCTTGCGGGCCGCGGCCTGGTTGAGCTGCTTCTCCCGCTCGCGTGCAAACGGATCGACGGAGGTGACCGGTTCATTGAGGAGCTCGGGACGCAGGTCCGGCTTGGGGACCTGCCAGGGCGGTGGCTTGGCGGTGCTGCCGGCGCCAGTGCTGCCGTCGGGTGCCGGCCCGGTCTCCGGATCCTCTTTTGGGTCTTTCTGGTTCGAGTCCACGGCGTCCCCCTCAAATTCGTCACGCGAGATGTGGGCACAGCACTGCACCCCCAATGCAAGTCTCGAATCAGCGTAGTCCCTGCCGGTGCCGCCTGACAGCAGGAACGCACTGCGGCAACGGGGAGAAGTGCCCATTGCGGGGACTTGCAGGCGCGTCCCGCGGAAACCCTAGACTGATGCCATGGAACCAGGTTCAGTGCTTGCCGTCTGCCGCGTCCACCAGCTCCTGGGAGACCAGGGCAGCGTGGGTGTCACGGCCATCGACAAGCGCCCGGCCGATGGTCCGGTCAAAGTGCACAAGCTGGGCCTGCGCGGGGACATCCAGGCCAACAGGGCACACCACGGCGGGGAGGACCAGGCCGTCTACGCCTATTCCCAGGCCGACGCAGACTTCTGGTCCGGCGCTTTGGGGCGGGAGCTGCCGCCGGGCATCTTCGGTGAGAACCTGCGGGTTTCCGGAATCGAGGCCACCCACGCGGTGATCGGGGAGCGCTGGACGGTGGGCTCCGGCGTCGAACTCGAAGTCACGTCGCCGCGCACCCCCTGCGCCACCTTCCAGCGGCGGATGAAGGAAACCCAGTGGGTGAAGCGGTTCACCGACGAGGGGCGGGTGGGGACTTACCTGCGGGTGGTCCGCACCGGCAGCATCCAGGCCGGGGACACCATTGAACGGACGTTCGTCCCGAGCCACGGCGTCACCATAGGCCAGTGGTTCAGTGAGCCGGATGCGGGCATCATTGCGGCCCTCCGCGGAGCAGAGGCCGACGGCGAGATCCGGCTCCAGGATGAGTACCACACCAAGTTCGAGGTACTGCTGCGGCGGCTGGGACGGTAGCACCGCCCCGCCGCACGGCTGCGGGGCGCGGGGCGGTGTGCGCAAGCTCACCGCCGTCGTCGGCCGTTCAATTTCCGGTCTCCGGCATCCGTGCCCTACACTTGAAACATCCCCCACTCCGGAAATCCCTTTTTCCTGCCCAATTCTTGAGGCAGGACTGGCAAGTGTTGGGGCCCGCGCAAGCGATGCGGGCATTTTCATAGGGAGAGCCGGCTAAAGAAAACGCTGTACAGACTGCTGGGATAGCAGCCAAGAGATGCAGCGCGAAGTCCTGCCACGGGATTGCGAAAGCGCCGGACTTCTGTGACCGGCCGGTCAACGTTTGCCCGGCATCATCGGCACGTGTACTGCGGCTCCGCTCACCTCGGGTAGTGCCGCCTGGCCCCCTATGGATGAGGAATATCTCTCTATGCCCGAAAATCAGAACGAAACCACCGCAGCGGCAACCGCTGAAACCGCTACCGTCGAATTCACTGAGGCCGCTGCGCCCGCAGCCGAGCCCGCTGCCACCGAAGCTGCCGCAACGGCCGACGTTGCTCCCGCTGCCAAGGCCGCGGATGATGACGAAAACACCGTCAAGTTCGTTGACCTCGGCATCGACGCCCGCGTCCTTGCCGCCCTGCAGGATGTCGGGTACGAAAAGCCGTCCCCCATCCAGGCGGCCACCATCCCGCTGCTGCTTGAAGGCCGCGACGTGGTGGGCCTGGCGCAGACCGGTACCGGCAAGACGGCAGCATTCGCAGTGCCGGCACTGTCCCGCCTGGCCGAACTCCACGACCTCAACGGCCCCTCCCGCAAGACCCAGGCGCTGGTCCTGGCCCCCACCCGCGAGCTGGCCCTCCAGGTTGCCGAGGCCTTCACCTCCTACGCCAAGCACATCGACGACTTCACCGTCCTGCCCGTCTACGGCGGCTCCGCCTACGGCCCCCAGCTCGCCGGCCTGCGCCGCGGCGCCCAGGTGGTCGTCGGTACCCCCGGCCGCGTGATCGACCACATCGCCAAGGGTTCCCTTGAACTGTCCGAACTCCAGTACCTGGTGCTGGACGAGGCTGACGAGATGCTGCGCATGGGCTTCGCCGATGACGTGGAACAGATCTTCCAGCAGACCCCCGAGGGCCGCCAGGTTGCCCTGTTCTCCGCCACCATGCCCGGCCAGATCCGCCGCATGTCCAAGCAGTACCTGAACAACCCGGCCGAGGTGCAGGTCAAGTCCAAGACCACCACCGGCGCCAACACCCGCCAGCGCTACCTGCAGGTCATGGGCCCGCACAAGCTGGACGCCATGACCCGCATCCTCGAGGTGGAAGAGTTCGACGGCGTCATCGCCTTCGTCCGCACCAAGATGGCCACCGAGGACCTGGCTGACAAGCTGCGCGCCCGCGGCTTCCAGGCTGCCGCCATCAACGGCGACATCCCGCAGCAGCAGCGCGAGCGCACCGTCGACGCGCTGAAGGAAGGCCGGATCGACATCCTGGTGGCCACCGACGTCGCAGCCCGCGGGCTCGACGTGGAGCGCATCAGCCACGTCATCAACTACGACATCCCGCACGACACTGAGTCGTACGTGCACCGCATCGGCCGTACGGGCCGTGCCGGCCGTTCCGGTGAAGCCATCCTTTTCATGACGCCGCGCGAGAAGTACCTGCTGCGTTCCATCGAGAAGGCCACGCGCCAGCCGGTGGAGCAGATGCACCTGCCCACCGCCGAGACCGTCAACACGCTGCGCCTGGGCAAGTTCGCCGAGCGCATCACGGAGACCCTTGCGTCCGAGGATGTTGCCGCCTTCCGTGACCTCATCGCTTCCTACGAAGAAGAGCACAACGTTCCCGCTGCCGAGATTGCCGCAGCCCTGGCGGTCATGGCGCAGGGCGGCCAGCCGCTCCTGGTGAAGGAACTGCCTGCCGCTCCCGAGTTCCAGAAGCGTGAGCGGTCCAAGGACGGCTTCGGCTCCCGTGGCCCGACCCGGACGCTGACCGAAGGCAACGCCACCTACCGCATCGCCGTGGGACGCCGCCAGCGGGTCATGCCCGGCTCGATCGTGGGCGCCATCGCCAATGAGGGCGGCATCTCCTCTTCGCAGATCGGCGGCATCGACATCCGCTCGGACCACTCCCTGGTGGAACTGCCAGCGGACCTGAGCCAGGACCAGCTGCGCGCCCTGTCCCGCACCCGGATCGGCGGCGAGCTGATCCACCTCGAGCTGGACAACGGCCGCAAGCCCTCCGGCGACCGCGGCGCCTACCAGGGAAACCGCGGCGGTGACCGCGGTGGCAACTTCAAGGGCAACGGTGGGTTCAAGAAGGAATTCCGCAAAAACGACGGCGAGCGGACCTCCGCTGACCGTGGCGGCCGTTCGTACAGCGACCGTTCGGAGCGTTCCTTCAGCGACCGCGGTGACTCCCGCTTCGCCGGCCACGGCGACGGCTCCCGCAAGCCCCGCAGCGGCGGCGACAGCGGCCACCGCGACTTCAACCGCAAGGGCAAGTGGTAAACACTCCCGCGCGTTGAGAGATTGACGACGGCGATGGGCCGGCTTTCGAGCCGGCCCATCGGCATTTAAGCGGAAGTCGAATGTGGGGCTGGACACATTCCAGCCCCGGCATGTAAGTAACGTGCCTTAAAAAGGCGCTTCCCGGCGTCGGCCGCTCCGCTGTCCATGCCCGTTCAGCCGCGGAATTCCGCGGAAAATGCGGCGTGCGCGGTGCCGGCGGCGGGTGCAATTCCCAGTCCGGGGAGGGGCTGGACGCCGATTTGTTGGTGCGTAAATCTTCCGGTAGAGTATTTACTCGTTGCCCCCCTAGCTCAGTGGTAGAGCGCGTTCTTGGTAAGAACGAGGTCACCGGATCGATTCCGGTGGGGGGCTCTGAATGAGGGCCTGCGTCAAGGCGGTTTGACCGGCTTGACGCAGGTTTTTCTCATTCGTGGCGGTGTAGCTCAGTTGGTTAGAGCGCACGACTCATAATCGTGAGGTCGGGAGATCGAGCCTCCCCACCGCTACAGGCTAAGCCCCCTGGATCGAAAGATCCCGGGGGCTTTCCTGTTTCCAGGATCCGCAGTAGCTTGGCAGCAACTGCGGATGGGGGATTCGGTGGACTTTCCGGCGGCGGTGATGGAGCCGTTCCGATGGCTCGTGTCCGTCATCATGGTGGCTTTCCACGACGGCCTCAGCGCGGCGGGAATGCCGCCGGGGGACGGCTGGACATGGACGCTGTCCATCATCGGGCTGGTGCTGGTGATCCGCGCCGCGCTGGTTCCAGTATTCCTGGCCCAGGTCCGGGCCCAGCGCCGGATGCGGCTCCTGCAGCCGGACCTGAAGGAGCTCCAGGACAGGTACAAGGGCAGGACGGACCAGGCGTCGCGGCAGGCCATGGCCCAGGAACAGATGGCCCTGTACAGGAAGCATGGCACCAACCCGTTCTCGGCATGCCTGCCGCTGCTGATCCAGGCGCCGTTCTTCCTGGCCCTCTTCCAGGTGCTGTCCGGAATCTCCAGCGCCGTGCGGCAGGACCAGGGCATTGGCGCGCTGGGCAGCGAGCAGGTGGTCCAGTTCGATTCCTCTAGCATTTTTGGAGCTCCGCTGTCCGCCTCGCTGCTGCACGGTGGTGGTGACCCCACTGCGGTGGCGGTGCCCGCCGTCGCCATGATCCTGGTGATGATTGCCTGCCAGTTCCTTACCCAGAAACTTGTGGCGGCACGGACCATGGCCGGGCAGGACCCTGACAGCCCGCTGATGCGCCAGCAGCGGATCCTCCTGTATGTCCTGCCGTTGATCTTTGGCGTGGGCGGGATCTTTTTCCCCATCGGCGTCCTGGTTTACTGGACGGTCTCCAACCTTTGGACGCTGGGCCAGCAATCCCTGGTGTCGCGCCGGCCGTGAGCGAGGGGTCAGCGGCCGGACAATGCCTGCGCCTGCTCCTTGAGGAAGTCGCTGACGGACTTCGGCTTGATCCCACGCTGGCGGAGGGGCGCGTCATCCCAGGTGGCCACGTTCAGGTCGGAGGTCAGGCCCGCTCCCAGCGCGGAGGCCAGGCCATCCCTGCGATGCGAGAGCGCCTTCACCGCGAGCCGGGCGACGGGGCGCGGCATGTGCTGCACTTTCATCTTGTGGTGCATCAGTTTCCCGGCGAGGGCAGCGGCCTCGTTCTTCGACACAGGTTCGGGGCCGCCAAACTCGACCAACCGGGGCGGATCCGGCTCCACCGCCAGAGCGCACAGGAGCGCCGCCACGTCATCCGTCGCCACCCACCGCGCCTTGGTGTTGCCGTGCCCTATAACCGACACTTTGCCGGCCGCCATGTCGAAGCGGCTGATGGGGGAGAAGTGGATTTCCTGGAAGGCGTCGGACCGCACGATGACCGTTTGCATGGCAGAAACCGACAGGCGCCTTTCCATTGCGTGCTTGGCGTGCCGCAGTGGTGTCTCGACAGCGGTTTCGATGCCCGTGAAGGACAGATAGACGAAGCGGCGGACGCCGGCGGCCTCCGCAGCGTCGATGAGGTGGCCCATGCCCACCTCGTCAACGTCGCGCAGACTGGCCTGGCTGCTGCCCTGCAACCGTCGGCTTATCGCCGTCGCCGTGGCAATCACCGTTTCGACGCCCTGGCACGCGGGAGGCAGCGTGGCAGGTTCAGTGAGGTCTCCGCGCACAACTTCCGCGCCGATCGCACGGAGCTGTGAATCGTCGGTGGTGCGCCGGACCAGGCAGCGGACATCCTGCCCTGATCCACGCAGCAGCCGGGCCACCCGGCCGCCCAGGTCACCCGTGGCGCCGACCAGGAGGATCATGGCCGTGTTCCTTCCATTCCTGCTCCGGTGACGGCCTGGACCGCGGCATTCACGTCCGCCGGGTCCCTTTCGACGGGCTCCAGGTAGAACCTCACGGCCGCGATCCGGTCGTTGCGGAGGCTGAAGATGGCGACGCCGGCCTGCTCGACAGTGCCGCCGTCCAGGCGGGTGCCCTGCGATCCCCATTCGACCCATACGTTCCCGCCGGTGCCGGTTGCCGAGTCCAGCACTGTCACGGTCATGTCCGGGATCCCTGCGAACAGTGCGGACCAGTTCTTCCGCACCTGCGCGCTTCCGGTGAAGCTGCGGGCGGGGTGGTTGGGGGTGATATTGACGTAGTCGTCGGCGAACTCAGCCACCATGGCATCGAGGTCGCGCCGCTGTGCCGCGGAAAACATTCGGCGAACAGGGCCGTCGGGGAGGCGGTCCACGCCGTTTGGCGTGCCCATTGAAAGACTCCTTGGTGCCTCGCCCCGCGAGGCTGTGACCTGTTAGATTGAATTCAATACAGTGAACTGTATTGATTGGAGTTTAAGACCGCATGCAGAGCCCAGTCAATGCCTCCGGCAAACGCCCCGCACAGCGCAGTTATGACGCGCGGCGGCGCCGGCAGCTCGCCGCGGAGTCGCTGCACAGCGTCCGTTCGCACGCCAGGGAGCTGTTCCTTGCACAGGGATTTGGCGCGACGACCATTGCGGAGATTGCGCGGGCTGCCGGAGTCTCGGGAGAGTCGGTCTACAAGAACTTCGGCAGCAAGGCGGGGCTGGTCCGCGCCATCTACGAGGAGAGCCTCCTCGGTGCCGGCGGTCCGCCGGCGGAGCAGAGGTCTGATCTGGCCCAGACGACGGAAACGGATCCGGTACGGCTAATGGAGCGGTTCGGCCGGTTCGCCACGGAGATCAGTCCCATCGGCGCCCCGGTCTACCTCCTCATCAGGGACGCGGCGGCCAGCGGGGACGCTTCCATGGCGGCACTGCTGCGTGACGTGGACGATGCCCGCTACCGCCGGATGCTGCACAATGCCCGGCAGCTGGTGGGCAGGGGACTCCTCAAGCCCGGACTCACCACGGCCGAGGCTGCCGACGTCATGTTCACCTCCACCGCCGCCGAACTCTACGAGACCCTGGTGGTCAAGCGGGGATGGTCCGCCGAACGCTACGGCACGTTCATCGCCAGGACCCTGGCAGCGAACCTGCTCTGACCCGGCCCGGGCGCCTACTGGCCGCAAACCTCCGGCGGGGCCTGTTCCGCGCAGGATTCGACCGGCAGAATGGGCCCATGGCGCAGCTGATCTACTCCGCAATCATGTCCATTGACGGTTACACGGCAGACAAGGACGGCAACTTCAACTGGTCCGCACCGGATGAGGAAGTCCACGCCTTCATCAATGACATGGAACGGGACGTCGGCACGTACCTCCTGGGCCGCCGGATCTATGAGGTGATGTCGGTCTGGGAAACCATGGATACCCAGGATGAGCCGCCGGTCATCCAGGACTACGCGCGCATCTGGCAGGGGGCGGACAAGGTGGTCTACTCCACTACGCTGGACACCCCCAGTACCTCGAAGACCCGCCTCGAGCGGCAGTTCCTCCCGGAAACCGTGCGGGACCTGAAAGAGGACAGCGGCCGGGACATCAGCATCGGCGGCCCCACCCTCGCGGCGCACGCCCTCAAAGCCGGGCTGGTGGACGAGTGCCGGCTGTTCGTCAACCCGGTGGCCGTTGGCGGCGGCCTGCGCTTCCTGCCGGACGGGCTGCAGGCACGGCTGGAGTTGCTCGAAGAGCGCCGGTTCGGCAACGGGGTGGTGTACCTGCGCTACCGTGCCCGCTGAACCGCTGCCGTCCCGGCCCGTGGCTGGACCGCGAAGAGGGTGAACACCAGGGCCACCAGGGCCGTGCCCACCAGCAGGAGCAGCCCGATCGAATAGCTGCGCGTCACGGCGTCGTAAGTGGCGCCCATCACCAGCGGGGGAAAGTAGCCGCCCAGGCCGCCCGCGGCACTGACGATGCCGCTGATGCTGCCCACCTTTCCTGCCGGGGACAGCACACCCACCCACGCGAACACCCCGCCCGTTCCCAGCCCCAGCGCGGCAGCCATGGCAACGAACGTGGCACCCGCGGGAACCTCGCCGTCGGGCCGCAGGTTCACCACCCAGCCCAGGACGGCGACGGCGCCAAGGGCCACGAGCACCACGGGCTTGGGACCAAGCTTGTCCGCCAGCACCCCGCCCACGGGCCGTGCAAGGACGGCGGCCAGGGCAAACCCGGCCGTCCGGGCCCCGGCGCCGGCGGGGTCGAAGCTGTACACGTCCCGCAGATAGGTGGGCAGGTAGGTGGCGAACGAGACGAAGCCGCCGAAGACCACCGCGTACAGGAAGCACATCTTCCACGTCACGGCCGTCCTGGCCGCGTCCAGGAGCTTGGGCAGCACCGGCGCATGGTTGGGGGCCCAGCCCGGTGATTCCTTCATGAGGAACCAGACCAGCCCCGCCATCACGGCCAGGACCCCGGAGATCAGCAGGTGCGTGGGGAAGTATCCGATCCCGGCCACCAGCCGGGGATTCAGGAAAGCCGCCAGCGCCGTCCCGCCCATGCCTGCGCCAAAGACACCGGTGGCGAAGCCCCTCCGTGCGGGTTCGTACCAGGCGCTGACGAACGGGATCCCGACGGCGAACACCGTCCCGGCCACGCCGAGCAGCAGCCCGGCCCCCAGCACCAGGGCAAAGGAACTGATGAGGCCTCCCACGGAGACCAGGAGGATGGGAGGGATGGCGGCCAGCAGGACAAAGGTGAACATCGGCCTGCCGCCGTACTTGTCCGTGAGCGTGCCCACCACGATCCGTCCCAGCGATCCGACGAACACCGGCATGGCCACCAGGATCCCGGTGGTTGCGGGCGTCAGGGACAGGTCCTGGGTGTAGAAGGCGCCCAGCGTGGCCACCGAGTTCCACGCCCAGAACCCTGCCACGGACGCCGCCGTGGCCAGCGCCAGGTTCAGTGCCCTGCCGGTGACTGGCGTTGAGGTTGTTCCGGCCACTGCTCGCTCCTCACCACGTCATTCAAACGCACCGCCGGTCAGCGGTTGCGGGTGTCCCTGTCCGGCGTGCCCACGGCGGACCAGCCCCTGCCCTTGGTCTCCCTGTCCCGCGACCGGTAGACGATGTAGGGGCGGAACAGGTAGTGCAGGGGCGCGGTAAAGGCATGCACCAGCCGCGTGAACGGCCAGATGACGAAGAGCGCCATCCCCACCAGGGTGTGCAGGTGGAAAGAGAACGGCGCGGCCGCCATCGCCGCGATGTCCGGCTGGAAGATAAACAGCGACCGGAACCACGGCGCCACGGTTTCCCGGTAGTTGTGCCCGTGTTCGCCCTCGAAAACGCTGGCCAGCGTGGTCCACAGGCCGAACACGATGGCAGCGGTCAGCACCACGTACATGGTCTTGTCATTTTTGGTGGTGGCCATGAAGACGGGCCCGGTGGTGCGCCGGCGGTAGATCAGGAGGGCGATCCCGCCCAGCGTCGCGACCCCGGCAATACCGCCCACCAGCAGGGCATTGAAGTGGTAGAACTCCTGGCTCATGCCCACCGCCTGGGTCCAGGCCATGGGAATCACCAGGCCGAAGAAGTGCCCGGCGATGACGGCCAGCAGCCCGAAGTGGAACAGCGGGGACGCGATCCGCAGAAGCCGGGATTCATACAGCTGGGAGGACCTGGTGGTCCAGCCGAACTGGTCGTACCGGTAGCGCCACACCAGGCCGCCTACCAGCACCACCGCCATAACGTACGGCAGGACGCCCCACAGGACGGTGTCCCAGCTGTTAACCACGACGGCGGCCCCCGGCCCCGTCTCCAGCGCCGCCCCGAGTGCCCGCATGGTCAGCCCCTCCTGACGGGCAGCAGCCGCGGGTCATAGGGATCGAGCCCCACGCTTTCGGTGGGTGGTCCGTATCCGGCCATGCGCATCACTTCCTGCTCGTCCTGGGGTGACTTTCCCGGCAGCGTGGCGCAGATGGCCGCCAGGATCCGGCCGTGCGGCAGGTTGTCACGCAACAGCCCGAGCCTGAGCATTTCGAGGCTGGCCCGGTAGCGTTGCAGCAGTTCCCGCCCGGCGTCCCCATCGACCCGGGCGGCGAATTCCAGCACCATGGGCAAGTAATCGGGCAGTTCCCCGTCCAGGTCCACCAGCGCGCCGCTGCGCCGGTAGGCCTCCTTGAAGAATCCCAGCACCTCGCCGCGGCGGCGGGTGTCCCCGTCCGTCCAGTAGCTCAAGTGCAGGGCGTGCCGCCTGCCCAGGTCGAATTCGCGGACGTACTGGGCCTGCAGTTCCATGGGCGGGGTGGCTTCCAGGAGGTCCAGCACCGGCGCGAACTCCGGCAGGGCGCCGGGAAATTCGGACAGCGCCGCCCGGACCAAAGGGACCCGCTCCACCAGTTCCCCATCCGGATAGGACAGGCACCAGGCCGCGGCAAGGTAGACCACCTGGTCGCGGCGGTTCACGGTTGGCCGGTCCAAGGCTGGCCGCTTCATGACCCATCCTCGGCGGCAGCCAGGGTGTCCGGCTCCGGGCCCCTGTCCGGGTAGGGCTTGTCCGGGAACAGTCCGGGCGGGGCGCCGCGGCCATCCCAGTTCAGCAGGTTCACCCTCCCGCGCAGGTCTGTTCCGGCCGCGATGGTGTCCGAGCTCTGCCGGTCCCGCAGGGCGTTGAACGTATCCACGGCCACCGGAACGGGCCTGCCGCTCGCCTCGCCAAACGGTGCCGAATCCTGCATGCCCGGTCCGCCGTCGAAGTCCAGCGAACAGCCCAGCTCCTCCAGGTCGTGCGCCTGCTCCAGGTGGGCTGTGGGGATGACATAGCGTTCGCTGTATTTGGCGATGGCCATCAGCCGGTACATGTCGTACATGCTTTGCCCGTCCATGCCCACGGACTTCGGGATGGACTCGTCCGGATCCCCGCCCATGCTGATGCCGCGCATGAAGGAGCGCATGGCCGCGAGCTTCCGCAGGACGGCGGTGACCCGTTCCGTGTCCCCGGCGGTGAAGAGCTCGGCGAGGTACTCCACGGGAATCCGCAGGGCATCGATGGCGCCGAACAGGTTGCCCGTGTCCTCGCCGTCGTGGCCCTGGTCGCGCAGCAGGTCCACCACGGGGGAAAGCGGCGGCACGTACCAGACCATCGGCATCGTGCGGTACTCCGGGTGCAGCGGCAGGGCCACTTTGTAGACCTTGGCCAGGGCGTAGACGGGGGAGCGGCGTGCGGCGTCAAGCCAGTCCTCCGGGATGCCCTGCGCGCGGGCGTCGGCCTGGACGCGGGGATCGTGGGGGTCCAGCAGCACGTCCATCTGGGCGTCGTAGAGGTCCTGCGGGTCGGTGACGGACGCTGCCGCGGTGACGGCATCGGCGTCGTACAAAAACAATCCCAGGTAGCGCAGCCGGCCCACGCACGTCTCGGAGCAGACGGTCGGCAGGCCAACCTCCACCCGGGGGTAGCAGAACGTGCACTTCTCGGCCTTGCCGGTCTTGTGGTTGAAGTAGATCTTCTTGTAGGGGCAGCCGGTGACGCACTGCCGCCAGCCGCGGCACCGGTCCTGGTCCACCAGGACAATCCCGTCCTCCACCCGCTTGTAGATCGCGCCGGACGGGCAGGACGCCATGCAGGACGGATTCAGGCAGTGCTCGCAGATCCGGGGCAGGTAGAACATGAAGGTCTGCTCGTAGGCGAACTTGATCTTGTCCTCGGACTCCCGCCGGACCTTTTCCACGATCGGGTCCAGGTGCCCGTGGTCCTGCGAGCCGCCCAGGTTGTCGTCCCAGTTGGCGGACCAGGTGATCTTGGTGTCCTCCCCGGTAATGAGCGACTTGGGCCGGGCCACGGGGAAGTCGTCACCCAGGGGTGCGTCCACCAGGGTCTTGTAGTCGTAGGTCCACGGCTCGTAGTAGTCCTTGAGCTCGGGCTGGACTGGGCTGGCGAAGATGCCGAACAGCTTCTTGACCCTGCCGCCGGCTTTGAGGACCAGCCTGCCGCGCCGGTTCAGGGACCAGCCGCCGTACCAGCGGTCCTGGTCCTCGTAGCGGCGGGGGTAACCCTGCCCGGGCCGGGTTTCCACGTTGTTGAACCACACGTATTCGGTGCCGGCACGGTTGGTCCAGGCCTGCTTGCAGGTCACGGAGCACGTGTGGCACCCGATGCACTTGTCCAGGTTCATCACCATGCCCATTTGGGCCATTACACGCATCAGTACTGCACCTCCTGGGAGCGGCGGCGCACGGTGGCCACCATGTCGCGCTGGTTTCCGGTGGGGCCGAGGTAGTTGAACGCGTAGGCCAGCTGCGCGTAGCCGCCGGCCAGGTGCGAGGGTTTCACCAGCAGCCGGGTCACGGAATTGTGGATGCCGCCGCGCCGGCCGGTCGCTTCCGATTTCGGTACGTCGATGGTGCGCTCCTGGGCGTGGTGGACGTAGACCACCCCGGCCGGCATGCGGTGGCTGACAATCGCCCGTGCCACCAGTACCCCGTTGACGTTGGTGCACTCCACCCAGTCGTTGTCCCGGACCTTGATGGCATCCGCGTCGGCCGGGCTCATCCAGACCGTCGGCCCGCCGCGGGACAAGGACAGCATCAGCAGGTTGTCCTGGTATTCGGAGTGGATGGACCACTTGGAGTGGGGGGTCAGGTACCTGACCGTCACCTCCATGGCGCCGTCGGAGCCGAGCCGTGGTTCGCCGAACAGCCGGTGCATGTCCAGCGGCGGCCGGTAGATGGGCAGGGCCTCGCCGATGTCGGTCATCCAGTCGTGGTCCAGGAAGAAATGCATCCTGCCGGTGAGGGTATGGAAGGGTTTGAGCCGTTCGATGTTGATGGTGAACGGGGCGTACCGCCGGCCGCCGGTCTCCGAGCCGGACCACTCCGGGGATGTGATCACCGGGACCGGACCTGCCTGGGTCTGGGCGAAGGTGATGAACTTTTCCTCCGAGCCCTCCGCCAGGTCGGCCAGTTTCCTGCCGGTGCGGACCTCCAGCTCCTTGAAGCCCTGGACGGACAGCAGGCCGTTGGTGGTGCCGGAGAAGGCCAGGATTGCTTCGGCCATCTTCGCGTCGGTGTCCATGGCTGGCCGGCCGTCCGCCGCCCCGCCCAGCATCACGCCGTTGGCGTGGCTGAGCCGGGCCAGCGGTTCGGCCATTTTGTAGGTGACGTTCTTGACGGTGAAGCCGAGTTTGTCGGCCAGGGGTCCGACGGCGGCGAGCTTGTCCGCGATGGCCGTGTAGTCCCGTTCCACGACCGAAAAGACGGGCATGTTCTGCCCCGGCACCGCAGGGATGTCCGGGTCCCGCCAGTCGCGGACCCGGCCGCCGGGCTGGGCGAGCTGGCCCGGGGTGTCGTGCTGCAGCGGGACGCTGACGAGGTCGCGGCGGACGCCGAGGTGGGTCCTGGCAAGCCGGGAGAATTCCCGGGCCAGCAGGTGGAAGGTGTCAAAGTCCGTCTTGGTTTCCCAGGGCGGGTCGATGGCGGGGCTGAACGCGTGCACGAACGGGTGCATGTCCGTGGAGGAAAGGTCATGTTTTTCGTACCAGGTGGCGGCGGGAAACACGACGTCGGACAGCAGCGTGGTGGACGTCATCCGGAAGTCGGCGGAGACCAGGAGGTCCAGCTTTCCCTCCGGCGCCTCCTGGTACCAGGCCACGTCGCGGGGCTTGAGTTCCTCTGCACTGTCCCCGCCCAGGACGTTGTTGTGGGTTCCCAGCAGGTTGCGGAGGAAATACTCGTTGCCCTTGGCCGAGGAGCCGAACAGGTTGGACCGCCACAGCACCAGGGTCCGCGGCCAGTTGGCCGGGGCATCCACATCCTCGATTGCCGGGTTGAGGGAGCGGTTCTTCAGCGATTCGGCAATGTAGGAGGGTGTGTCCGCGGCGTTCCCGGCGGCCACCGCGGCCTCCGCCTCGTCAGCTATGTCCAGGGGGTTGCGGTCGAACTGGGGGTAGAACGGCATCCAGCCGAGCCGTGCGGACTGGGCGATCGCGTCCGCCGTGTGCATGCCGTCCAGCTTGCCGGTGGACAGGGGAGACTTGAGGGCGTCGGCGGAGTACCCATCCTGCCGCCACTGGTCCGTGTGCATGTACCAGTAGCTGGTGCCGGTCATGGTCCGCGGCGGCCGTGACCAGTCCAGGGCGTTGGCCAGGGACACCCAGCCGGTGATGGGCCGGGTCTTTTCCTGGCCCACGTAATGGGCCCAGCCCCCGCCGTTGCGGCCCATACAGCCGGTGAGCATCACCAGGGCCAGCACCGCCCGGTACGTGGTGTCGCCGTGGAACCACTGGCAGATGCCTGCCCCCATGATGATCATGGAGCGGCCTTGTGACTCCTCGGCATTGCGGGCGAACTCGCGTGCCACCCGGATGCAGGCCTGGGCCGGGACGCTGGTGATCTCCTCCTGCCACGCCGGGGTGTACGGGGTGGCGGCGTCGTGGTAGCCGGCCGCCCACTCGCCGGGCAGGCCTTCCCTGCCCACGCCGTACTGGGCCAGCATGAGGTCGAACACGGTGGTCACCAGGTGGCCGCCCACCTCCATGACCGGGACACCCCTGCGCAGGATGCTGCCTTCGCCGCCGGCGTCCTCGAAGCAGGGGAGCAGGATTTCGGCGCTCTCCCCGGACACCTCGCGGAGGGACAACGCCGGTTCGATCCCCTCAAGGTCCAGGTTCCACTTGCCTTCCCCGCTGCCCGAGTACCGGAAACCCATGGATCCGTTGGGCACCGCCGCCCGCCCCGCGGCCCTGTCGAACAGGACGGTGCGGAACGCAGCGTCCTCGGCCGTGGACTCCCCGGGGACGTCAAGGGCGGTGAGGAACTTCGACGGCGTGAGGGCGCCGTCGTCGGTTTTCTCCAGCCTGACCAGGAAGGGAAGATCCGTGTACTGCTTCACGTAGTCGGTGAAGAACGGCACCTGCCGGTCCACGAAGAATTCCTTGAGCATGACGTGGCCCATGGCCATGGCCAGGGCGGCGTCCGTTCCGGCCTGGGCCGGAAGCCATTCGTCGGCGAATTTTGTGTTGTCCGCATAGTCCGGGCTTACCGTGACCACCTTGGTGCCGCGGTACCGGACCTCGGTCATCCAGTGCGCATCCGGCGTGCGCGTCACCGGAACGTTGGAGCCCCACATCATGAGGTAGCGGGCGTCCCACCAGTCTCCGGATTCGGGAACATCGGTCTGGTCCCCGAAGACCTGCGGGCTGGCGACGGGAAGATCGGCGTACCAGTCGTAGAAGGACGTCATCACCCCGCCGATCAGCTGGATGAAGCGCGTCCCCACCGCATGGGACACCATGGACATGGCCGGGATGGGTGAAAAGCCCGCGCAGCGGTCCGGGCCGTACGTTTTGATGGTGTTCACGTGGGCTGCGGCGGCAATCTCGATGGCTTCCTGCCAGGACACGCGCACCAGGCCGCCCTTGCCGCGGGCCTGTTGGTAGCGGCGCCGCTTTGCCGGGTCCGCAGCGATCTCGGCAAAGGCCAGTACGGGATCGCCCAGCCGGGCTTTGGCCTCCCGGTACATCTCCACCAGGACGCCCCGCGCATACGGAAAGCGCACCCGGGTGGGGGAGTAGGTGTACCAGGAAAAGGCCGCCCCGCGGGGACAGCCTCTGGGTTCATATTCCGGCCGGTCGGCCCCCACGGACGGGTAGTCCGTCTGCTGCGATTCCCAGGTGATGATGCCGTCCTTGACGTACACCTTCCATGAACAGGAGCCGGTGCAGTTCACCCCGTGCGTGGAGCGGACCACCTTGTCGTGGCTCCAGCGGTCACGGTAAAAGATGTCGCCCTTGCGGCCGCCTTCCCGGAACACCGCCCGGCCGTCCTCTGTCTGGTCCCACCTCGTGAAGAAACGGCCCAGCTTTAACATTGCTTCTGATGCGGGTCCATCCAACCCCGCATGGGGTCCGGCAGCCATGCCCCCAAGCTAGGTGGGTGCCGGAAACCCCCAACAGGGCATAAAGGCCCTGTTCAAGGCCAAATGGCTCTGCATGAAGGCGGCGTGCAGGCAGAATGGGTGCATGACACGCATCGCCATCATCGGCGGCCACGGCAAAGTGGCCCTCCTCCTGTCCGCCCTTCTCACCGGCGAGGGCCACTCCGTCACCTCGTTCATCCGGAATCCGGACCACGCAGACGACGTCGCCGGCACCGGGGCCACGCCGTTGGTCCTGGATGTGGAAAATTCGACGACGGCCGCCATCGCCGGTGCCCTTGCCGGGCATGACGCCCTGGTCTGGTCGGCCGGGGCCGGCGGCGGCGACCCCGAACGCACCTACGCGGTGGACCGGGACGCCGCCATCCGCTCCATGGATGCCGCGGCCCAGGCCGGCGTGGACCGGTACATCATGGTCTCCTACTTCGGTGCCGGCAAGGACCACGGGGTGCCGGAGGACAACAGTTTCTTTGCCTACGCGGAAGCCAAGGCAGCAGCGGACGAGTACCTGCGCGGCACCGGCCTGGCGTGGACCATCCTTGGGCCCGGCGCGCTGACGGACAAGCCCGGAACCGGGCTGATCGACGTCGACCCCTCACCGGAAGGGGACCGGGACACCTCCCGTGCCAATACGGCCATCGTGGCAGCGGCAGTACTGGACCTTCCCCAGACTGCCGGCCGGACCATTGAGTTCCGCGACGGCACCCTTCCCGTGGCGGCGGCACTGGAACCCCGCGCGTAGCCGGCGGCGAAGAGGCTTATGGACCAGCTCGCACTCATCATTGGACTGCTGCTGGCCACGGTGGTGGCCGTGGGCCTGGGGGACAGGCTCCGGCTGCCATACCCGGTCCTGATGCTCCTCCTGGCGGCGGCGCTGACGTTCATTCCCGGCTTCCCCGACCTGGAGATTGAACCGGCCCTGATCCTGCCCATCTTCCTTCCGCCGCTCCTGTTCGCCACCGCCCAGCGGAGCTCCTGGGCGGTGTTCCGTGTCCGGTGGCGGACGCTGATCATGCTGGCCGTGGCGCTGGTGGTCATCAGCACGGCAGTGGTGGCCGGTGCGGCATGGCTGATGATTCCCGGCATCGGGGTCCCCGCAGCCATCGCCCTCGGTGCCATGGTGGCGCCACCGGACCCTGTGGCGGTGGAATCCGTTGCAGGCCGGGTGCACATGCCGCGCCGCCTCATCACCGTCCTCCAGAGCGAGGGGTTGTTCAACGACGCCGCGGCCATCGTCATCTTCCAGGCAGCCGTTGCAGCCGCCGTGGGCGGCACCAAGGTGGGGCCCGACGTCGTCCTGCAGTTCCTGATGGGCGCGGCACTTGCCGTCCTGGTGGGCATTGCCATGGGCTGGCTGATCGCGCTGGTCACCCGGCTGGTCACGTCCATGGTGGCCCGGAGCGCGGTGACCCTGGTGGTGCCTTTCGCCGCCTACATCCTCGCCGAGGAGGTGCACGCCTCCGGCGTTATCGCCGTGGTGGTCACGGCCCTTGAAATGCAGCGCCACGCCCGCCCGCAGGACGCGGCGGAGCGTGTCACCCGGAACGCCTTCTGGGATGTGGTGGAGTTGCTGGTCACGGGGCTGGCGTTCGGCCTGGTGGGGCTGGAAATCAGGCATGTCATCCGCGATGAGGGGGCGGAGATCTTCGGCATGATCGGGGTGGCCGCGGTGGTCTGCGTCCTGGTGTTCGCGGTCCGGTTCCTGTGGCTGGCCGTCCTGGCACTGGGTGCCCGGAAACGGAAGAACGTCCTGCAGCCCACGTCCCTGAAGGAAGTCCTCATCCTGACCTGGTGCGGCATGCGCGGTCTGGCAACCCTGGCATTGGCCCTGGCGCTGCCGCTGACCTTGGCGGACGGTACGCCGTTCCCGGGGCGGGACTACCTGCTGGTCATTGCCTGCGCGGTGCTGCTGGCCACGCTGGTCCTTCCCGGCCTGACGCTGCCGTGGCTGATGCGTGTCCTCAACGCCTCCGAGGACGGAACGGCGGAACGCGACGCTGTCCGGCTGCTCGCCGCACGTGCCCAGGCCGCGGCCGTCGCGGCCTTGAAGCAGCACGACCTGATGACGGACCTGCCGCCGGAAAAGGTAACGCTGGTCAAGGACCGGATGCGCCGCCTGCACGCTGAACTGACGGACGGCAGCCTGCGGAACGAACCGCTGGCGGAAAAGCGCCAGCGGGGACGCGAACTGGCCATCGCGGTCCAGACCATCGCGCTGGATGCGGCGCGGCAGGAAGTGGTGGCGGCGCGGAACGAGCCGGACATGGACCCCGAGGTGGCGGACCGGGTGCTCCGTCAGCTGGACCTGCGCACCATGGTCATGCCGGAGTAGCGGCCGCAGCCAGCACCAGGTCCAGGGAGTTCCCCTCCACGTAGTCCAGGGCGCGGCGCACCGCGCCTACGGTCACGATGGAATCGCCCAGCGGGGATACTGCCACGCGGGCGGGGGTGGCTGTGTACCCGGCCAGGCGCTCGCTGATCGGGGCCAGGAGCACGTGGGCGGAGTCCGCCACACCGCCGCCGATCACCACCAGTTCCGGGTTGAGCATGGTGGCCACGGTGCCCACCACCCGCGCCATCCTGTCCGCCAGCCGGTCCAGGATCTCCAACGCCACGGCATCCCCTTGGGCTGCGGCGGCGAAGACCTGTTCGGCCTCCACCCGCCCTGGCTGGAAGGCCCGGAGGGCAGTCGGCGCGGTGGTGGCCAGTGCTTCCGCGGCCCACCTGCGGGCCAGATGGGCGATGCCGTACGTATCGCCGACGCCTTCCACCAGGTTCAGGTAGGCGAGCTCCCCGGCGCTGCCCCGGGTTCCATGCACCAGCCGGCCGCCCTCCACGATGCCGGAGCCCAGCCGTTCACTGGCCAGAATCACCACGACGTCGTCGATGCCGGCGGCGGCCCCCTGCCACCGGTCACCCAGGGCAGCAAGGTTTGCGTCGTTTTCCAGCAGGACGGTCCATCCGCGGGCTGCTTTGAGTGCCGCCGGCAGTCCCAGGTCGAACAGCCCCCAGAACTTTTGCGTGGCCACCACCTCCCCGCGCCGGTCCACCGGTGCTGCCACACCGGCGCACACGGCCAGCACCTGTCCCGGGTCCGCCGCGGCGGAGCGCAGTGCGGCCATGGCGACGCCGTCGATGAAGGCGATCCGCTCCCGGGAACCGACCTCACCGGCCTGGAAGGGGCGGCTGGACCGGGCCATTGTCCTGCCCCGGAGATCGGAGACCACCACGGTGACCTTCGAATATCCAATATCCATGCCCAGCACCACGCCGGCCCGCTCATTGAGCTCGAAGCGCCGGGCCGGGCGGCCCTTCCGGTACCCGCCGAACTCCCGCTGGTTTTCCAGTTCCAGGAGCCAGCCCCGCCGGACCAGGTCCTCGCAGACGGCGATGGTGGTGGCGCGGGTCAGGCCTGTCGCCGCCATGACATCGGTGACGGTGACAGCCCCCGAGGCGCGCATGAACTCCAGTACCGCGCCGGCGCTGACCCGCCGCAGCAGTTGGGGAGTAGCCGGAACCGGTTCAGGCATGCTGTTGACCTTCCTGTCCAAAGCACCAGATAATACTTGGGTAAGTAAATTTAGACTCAATATAAATATAGCCGCACTGAAGAAAAGGGTCAGTCCTTGTCCACCACCGCCACTCTGGCAACCCTGTCCGACTCTGACCGTCTGGCCGACCCCAACTGGTGGCGCCAGGCCTCCGTCTACCAGATCTACCCCCGCAGCTTCGCCGACTCCAACGGCGACGGCATCGGCGACCTGAAGGGCATCACCGCCAAGGTCCCCTACCTGAAGAAGCTGGGTATCGACGCCGTGTGGCTCAGCCCGTTCTACCCGTCCGCGCTCGCCGACGGCGGCTACGACGTCGATGACTACCGCGATGTCGACCCCAAGCTGGGCACGCTGGCTGACTTCGACGAGATGGCCAAGGCACTGCACGACGCCGGGATCAAGCTGATCGCGGACATCGTCCCCAACCATTCCTCCAACCGCCACAAGTGGTTCCAGGAAGCGCTGGCGTCCCCCAAGGGCTCCCCGGCCCGCGACCGCTACATCTTCCGGGACGGCAAGGGCCCCAACGGCGAGTTCCCGCCGTCGGACTGGGACTCCGTGTTCGGCGGACCCGCCTGGGAGCGCATCACCGAACCCGACGGCACGCCCGGCCAGTGGTACATGCACATCTTCGCCAAGGAGCAGCCGGACCTGAACTGGTCCAACCGGGAAATCCGGGATGACTTCCTCAAGACGCTGCGCTTCTGGTCGGACCGCGGCGTGGACGGCTTCCGCGTTGACGTGGCTCACGCCCTCACCAAGGACCTCACCGAGCCGCTGCTGTCCAAGCTTGAACTGAGCGCCGCCAACACCGGCGTGGATGGATTCGACGACGGCACGCACCCGTTCTGGGACCGCGACGAAGTCCACGAGATCTACGCCGAATGGCGCGAGGTTTTCAACGAGTACAACCCGCCGCGCACCGCCGTCGCCGAAGCATGGGTCCACGCCACCCGCCGCGCCCGCTACGCCAGCCCCCAGGGCCTGGGCCAGGCGTTCAACTTCGACCTCCTTCAGGCTGACTTCGACGCCGCCGAGTACAAGGAAATCATCACCCGGAACCTTGCCGAGGCGGCGGCTACCGGCGCCTCCTCCACCTGGGTGTTCTCCAACCACGACGTGGTGCGCCACGCCACCCGCTACGGCCTGCCGCAGGTGGCCAAGGCGAAGGCCGGTGCCAAGGGCCAGGACGGCAAGGACTGGCTGCTCGCCGGCGGCCCCAAGGACCAGCTGGACGTTGAACTGGGTGAGCGCCGCGCCCGCGCCGCCACCTTGCTGATGCTGGCTGTCCCCGGATCCGCGTACCTGTACCAGGGTGAGGAACTGGGCCTGCAGGAAGTGGCCGAGATTCCCGAATCGGAACGCCAGGACCCGTCCTTCTTCCGCAACAAGGGCGTCGAAATCGGCCGTGACGGCTGCCGCGTGCCGCTGCCGTGGAAGGTGGAAGGCACGTCCTTCGGCTTCGGCGATGGCGGGTCCCACCTGCCGCAGCCGGACTGGTTCAGCAAGTATGCCGTCGAGGCCCAGGACGGGACCGAAGGCTCCACGCTGGAGCTTTACCGCAAAGCACTGAAACTGCGCCGCGAACTGCTGACCGACGAGGACCTTGAATGGGTGGAGAACGGCAACCCGGACGTCCTGCACTTCAAGCGCCCCAACGGGTGGCAGTCCGTCACCAACTTCGGGAACACCGCCGTCGACCTTCCCGCCGGTGCGGTCCTGGTCAGCAGCGCCCCGCTGGAGGACGGCAAGCTGCCAGCCAACACCACCGCATGGCTGCGCTGATGCACGTGCCGTGCCCGGTCGGGGCTTCCTGATGCAGGAAGTCATCTACGGATGCATGGGACTGGGCGGCAGCTGGTCTGATGAGCCGCATGGCGCTGACCATGTGGACCAGGCCGAGGCTGCCGTCCAGGCCGCCCTGGACGCGGGCATCACCCTGTTCGACCACGCCGACATTTACCGCAGCGGCAAGTCCGAGGCTGTTTTCGGTGAGGTGCTGGTTGCCGCCCCGGGCCTGCGGGAGCGCATCCGGCTGCAGACCAAATGCGGCATCCGGCTGAACGAGCGTGGCCTGCAGACCCACTACGACCTGAGCCGGGAGGCCATCCTGGAGCGGGTCAACGGCAGCCTCAAACGGCTGCAGACGGACTACGTGGACATCCTCCTGCTGCACCGCCCGGACCCCCTGGCGGACCCGGCGGAGGTGGCAGCCGCCGTCGGGCAGCTCATGGCCGAAGGAAAGGTCCGCCAGCTGGGCGTGTCCAACATGTCCGCGGCGCAGATCGAAGTGCTGCAGGACCGGCTGGAGACCCCTGTGGTGGCCAACCAGCTGGAGATGAGCCTGCTCAAGCGGGCGTGGCTGGAAAGCCAGGTCCTGGTCAACCACCCGGAGCACCTGGACTACAGTTTTCCGCACGGCACGCTGGAGTACTGCACGCGCAACAACGTCACCCTGCAGGCGTACGGCTCCCTGGCCAAGGGGGTCTACACCGGCGCCGAGCAGGAGAACCCCACCTCTGCGGAGGCAGCCACCGCGGAACTCGTGGCGCAGCTTGCCGACCACTACGGCTCGTCCGGCGAAGCCATCCTCCTGGGATGGCTGATGAAGCATCCGGCCGGGATCGCACCGGTCATCGGCACGGTCAATCCGGACCGGATCCGGGCCTGCGGGGACGCCGCCCGCGTGGCCGGGGCGCTGACCCGTGCCGACTGGTACAAGCTGTGGGTGACCGCGCGGGGCAGCAACATCCCCTAGCCCTCCCAGCCCTGCTGCAGCAGGTGCCGTTCCGGAAGCGCCGGAACGGCACCTGCTGCTTCATTTTTGGCTGAAGCGCAGTCACAACGCGTTTAGTTCGTATTGATCCTCACAAGCCGGCCGTTTTCTTCGCCGTGCCGCTTGCAGGCCGGATACTGTAGAAAGCATGACGTCTACCATCGCCGCCGAAACCGTTAGGCCGGAACGGAATATCCCTGCAGAGATCGCCCGTTCCTGGCTGTTGGTCAATGCCATGAAGCCGGAGCTCTTCGACCAGTCGGCCGTGTCCCGGGCCGATTCGATCATCCTGGATATTGAAGACGCGGTGGACCCGTCGCAGAAGGACCAGGCCCGGAACAACGTCATCGACTGGCTGACCGCCGGTGGCAAGGCCTGGGTCCGGATCAACGACGCCACCAGCCCGTTCTGGGCCGATGACCTCGCCGGTCTCCGCGGCACGCCCGGCCTGCTGGGAGTCATGCTCGCCAAGACCGAATCCGCGGACCAGGTGACCGAGAGCTACCACCGCATGGACGGCAAGACGCCCGTGATCCCGCTGGTGGAATCCGCGCTCGGCATCGAGGAAGCCAACCACATCGCCAAGGCCCAGGGCGCGTTCCGCCTGGCCTTCGGCTCCGGTGACTTCCGCCGCGACACGGGCATGGCCGCCACCCCCGAGGCCATGGCCTACCCGCGCGCCAAGCTCGTCGTCGCTAGCCGCGTCGGCAACCTGCCCGGCCCCATCGACGGCCCCACCGTCGGCACCAACCACCCCATCCTGCGCGAGCAGACCGGCATCACCGTGATGATGGGCATGACCGGCAAGCTCTGCCTGGCCATCGACCAGACCCCGGTGATCAACGAGGTCATCAGCCCCACGCCGTCGGACGTCGCCTGGGCCACCGACTTCATGAACGACTTCGAAGCCAACGGCCGCGTCATCCGCGACGGCTCCGACCTGCCCCGCCTGGGCCGCGCCGAGAAGATCATGAAGCTCGCGGTAGCCTTTGGGGTGCAGCCCGCGCTGTAGCGCCACCCACCACTTCAGGAGACCCCGTGACCGATACCCGCTATCTGGTCCACGGGGTCTTTTGGGATGGTCCGCCTGCCGCAACCCCAGCGGACGACGCCGGCGGCCCGGTCCTGCGCCTGCAGTCACCCGTGGGGGACTACCTGGAGCTCAGCCTCAGGGCGGGCAGCCGGCTCGGCTTCAAGGTGGTGGAACCCGGCAGGTTCTGCCTGGGCCACGTCCAGGTCCAGTCAGCCGGCTCGCGCCGCCACATCCTGTGCGGCTCCGCCGCCCCGGCCCTTCGGGGCAAGCAATGCGAGCGGTGCTTCGTACTGGACGAACCCCGCCTGATGCACGACTTCCACCGCGGCGGCAGGGTGACCCCCGGCCTGCGGGACTACCTGATGCAGGAACACTGGCTCTACGTGGCCACGTTCGCGGGAGGCACCACCAAGGTGGGAACGGCCTCCGGCCCGCGGAAGTGGAACCGTTTGGCGGAGCAGGGGGCCGCAGTGGCGAGGTATGTTGCCAGGGCGGAGGATGGCCGCGTGGTACGGGTCCTCGAGGACCTGGTGACAGCCGGCGCCGGCCTGACCCAGCAGGTGCGCTCGGCCGCGAAGGCGGAGGCGCTGCTGCGGCCGCTGCCGGCCAGCGCGGTGGACGAAGTCAATTCCCGCGCCGCCGGTGACGTACGGGACCTGCTGGCGCGCACCGCCGTCGACGGCTTTCAGGCCGTGGAGGAGCAGTGGCTGCGTCCCGCGCATGCTGATGCCCTGCACGGAAGCGCGTCCCGCCACGCCTATCCGCACGCCCTGGACCAGGGGCAGCACGGTTTCAGCATCGCAGCCCTGGGCGGGGCCAACGCGCTGGCCCGGCTGGACGGCACGGACGCCGAGTTCGTGGTGAACCTGTCCCAGCTGGCCGCCCGGACCGTCGTGCTGGGGGAGTACGCCTCAGAGGTGCCGGCAGTGCAGGAAGCGTTGTTCTGAGCCCGGGGCCCCGGACCGCCCGCCGGGGTGGCCGGGGACTCGGTAGACTTGGACGGTGCTGAACGAATTCTGGGCCACCGCGCCTACCCGCTACAAAGTCCTGGTCTTCAGCGCAATGGGACTGATCGCCGTCGGCATCATCCTGAACCTGGTGGGCAACACCAGCGGCAACCAGGCGCTGGCCATGGCTTCCCTGCCCCTCATCGGGCTGGGGCTGGTCCTCCACGTCGTGGGCATCGTGGTCCGGGGCCAGGCGATCCGCAAAAACCTCAGGCGCTAGCTGCCGCGTTCCGCAGCACGTGGCTGCGGGCATGTTCCACGGCATCCGGGAGCTGGTCGAACAGGTGCTTGTGGTGCCGCAGGGAACGGATCACGCCCACGTTGGTCACCAGGTCAAGGTGGTCCGGCCGCACACCCTTGAGCAAAACGGTGATGCCGCGCAGCTCCAGGGCGGAAATGACCTCCACCAGGGCGTGGGCGCCGGTCGCGTCCAGCATCCGCAGCTGGGACAACCTGATGATGGCCACCTGCACGTCCTTGACCTGGCTGATCTCCTGGAGGATGCGTTCGGCGGCACCAAAGAACATCGCTCCATCCAGCCGGAAGACCGCGATGTGTTCGTCTCCTTCCACCGGCGGACCGGGAATCTCCTCGCGCTGGACCCCGCTCAGCGAAGCGAATTTCCGCAGCGCGAAGAGGGCCGCCGCGGCCAGCCCTATCTGGATGGCAATGATGAGGTCGAAGGCCACCGTGATGACGGCCGTCAGTACGAAGACCGCGGCGTCTGCCCGGGTGGAACGCAGGATGGCGGTGATGGTGCGCCGCGAGACCATCCGTACTGCCGTGACCATCAGGACTCCGCCCAGTGCCGCCAGCGGGATGCGGCTGACCATTCCTGACGCCAGGTAAGTGATGCCCAGCAGCACGATGGCGTGCACCGCTGCGGCCAGGCGGGTCCTGGCGCCGGACCGCACGTTGACCGCGGTCCGTGCAATGGCTCCTGTGGCCGGCATTCCGCCGAACAGGCCGGCCGCGATGGAAGCCAGGCCCTGTCCCATCAGCTCACGGTCGGGGCTGTAGGGGCCGGTGGGCCTGCCGTTCGGCCCGGCCATCCCCGCGGCCACGCGCGCCGAGAGCAGTGACTCGATGGCAGCCAGGAAGGCGACAGCCACGGCGGGCATCGCCAGGTTGCCCAGGGAAGCAGGGTCGAGGGCGGGGAAGGACGGAGCCGGAAGGGAATGCGGGAGTGTACCAATCCGCGGGACGTCGAGCTGCAGCATTTCGGCAGCGGCGGTCGCCAGGAGTACCGCCAGCAGGCTGGCCGGCAGGGCGCGGAACAACTTCTGCACCAGGACCATCACGACGGCGACTCCCGCCACGAGCGCGAGCGTCAGCACCACCGTCGGGGCGGCGGCCCCTGCTGCCGCCTCCACTGCGGCAAGGAGGGTGTTGTGCCCCGGGGTGCCGGACGTGCCGGTGGCCAGCGGAACCTGCTGGAGGAAGATGATGGCGGCAATGCCCAGCGTGAAGCCTTCCACGACGGGCCAGGGGATGAAGGCCACGGCCCGGCCCAGGCCACTGAATCCCAAAGCGCAGACCAGCAGACCAGCCATCAGGGACAAGAGGGCGACGCTGCCGATGCCGTGGACCGCCACCACGGGGGCCAGTACCACCACCATGGCGCCAGTGGGTCCGGATACCTGTACCGGGGAGCCGCCCATGACAGCCGCCACCAGCCCGGCCACGATCGCCGTGATGAGGCCCGCTTCGGCGCCCACCCCGGAGCTGACGCCGAACGCGAGGGCCAGCGGCAACGCCACAATGCCCACGGTGATCCCTGCCAGCAGGTCGGTGCGCCAGGTGCCGGCAAGGCCGGCGTAATCCTTCCGCGAGGGCAGGAACCGGGTGATGCTCTCCGTGGCCGTGCCACGGGCCGTGACCGGGTTCGCAGTCACTTGGCTGACCCGCCGGCCAGGTGTTCCGCCGGCAGCTGCCGTGCCAGCCGCAGCTGCTCATTGGAGTCGGCCAGGCTGTCCACAAGGAAGGTCCGGGCAATGGCAAGCAGCTGCGAGACCCCTGGGTGGGCAAGCTGGTACGTCACCGCATTGGCGCTGCGTACGGAGGTCACCACCCTGTGCTTCCGCAAGGTGGCAAGGTGCTGGGAGAGGTGCGAGGCCTCCAGTCCGGTTTCTGCCAAAAGGTAACTCACCGGGGCAGACTCCTGCGGCGCCGCGGCCAGCAGCTCAAGGATGCGTATCCTGGCCGGGTGGGCCAGGCCTTTGAATAGGTTCGCTTTGATCTCGTAGAGCGGGGCTTGGGCGGAAGACAGCATCAAAAGTGGCGCTCCTGTGCACGATGGCTGCCCGGCACACCGGACGCAGCGACCTGATGAATTGATGAAATCATCATATCACCGCAGGGGGCGTCTTATGAGGGGCGGGGCAGCGATAGGCTGGAATCCATGACTATCAATCCGGACCTGCAGGGCCGTAGCTACCCTGCCGCAGAGGTGTATGACGTCGGCCGCGAGAAAATCCGTGAGTTCGCCCGCGCCGTGAAGGCGACCCACCCCGCGCACTTTGACGTGGACGCAGCCAAGGCCCTGGGCCACCCCGATCTGGTGGCACCGCCCACCTTCGCCATCATCATCGCCCAGCGCGCCGACGCCCAGCTCATCGAGGACCCGGACGCAGGCATCGACTTCTCCCGCGTGGTCCACGCAGACCAGCGCTTCACCCACCACCGGCCCATCGTCGCCGGGGACCGCCTCGTCGCGGAACTGCATGTCGACGGCGTCCGTGCCATGGGCGGCGGCGCCATGATCACCACGCGTTCGGAGATCTTCGCCCTCGGTTCCGGTGATTCGCGGGAACCCGTCACCACCACCACGTCATCCATCCTGGTCCGCGGAGAGGGACAGTAACCATGAGCCCCAGCTTCAACGAACTCAGCGCCGGCCAGGAAATCGGCAGCCGCACCATCGAGGTCACGCGCACCGACCTGGTCAAGTACGCCGGCGCCTCCGGGGACTTCAACCCCATCCACTGGAACGAGGCCTTCGCCACCGGCGTGGAACTGCCCGGCGTCATCGCGCACGGCATGTTCACCATGGGCTCGGCCGTCCAGTTGGTGACGGACTGGGCAGGCGACCCGGCCGCCGTCGTCGATTTCCAGACCCGCTTCACCAAGCCGGTCCTGGTGACCGACACCACCGGAACCGGCCAGCCCGGGGCCACCATCGAGGTCAGCGGCACCATTGGGAAGCTCGACGCCGATGCGGGCACCGCGCGCGTCGACCTCACCGTTGTCTCCGCCGGGCAGAAGGTCCTGATGAAGGCCCAGGCCCTCGTCAAGCTGTCTTGAGCTGCACCTTTTGACCACTTCTGCAGGAACCACCGCAACGGCCGGGCAGGTCACTGCCTGGCGAAACGCCGTCGTGGTGGCCTACGGCGCCAGCGGCCTTGCCTTTGCCTCCTGGGTGTCCCGGCTGCCCGCTATCCGGGACACGCTGGACCTCACCCCGGGCAACATCGGCGTCATCCTGCTGTGCATGACGCTGGGATCCTTTGCCTCCGTGTCTGCTTCAGGGCTGATCGTGCTGCGGCTGGGCTCCAA
Organism: Pseudarthrobacter sp. LT1; assembly: GCF_035621795.1. Taxonomy (NCBI): domain Bacteria; kingdom Bacillati; phylum Actinomycetota; class Actinomycetes; order Micrococcales; family Micrococcaceae; genus Pseudarthrobacter; species Pseudarthrobacter sp. LT1. The sequence continues at coordinate 3,399,081 of NZ_CP141830.1, read as the reverse complement.
GCGGACCATCCGGACAGGCAGCATTATGGTGGGTGCAGGCCTGCTGACGGCGGGTTTTGGCACAACCGTGCTGGCAAGCCCGGTGGCAACCGCGATCGGCCTGGCCATCATTGGCCTGGGCACCGGAAGCTGGAACACGGCGTCCAACGTTGAAGGTGCCGCGGTGGAACGCGCGGTGGGCCGGCACATCATGCCGCGGCTCCACGGGGCCTTCAGCCTGGGAACGGTGGCAGGCGCGGGGCTGGGGGCCGTTGCCGCCGCGGTGTCCCTGCCGGTGTTCTGGCACCTTGCGGCGGCAGGGGCGGTGGTGGCGGGTTCGGTAGCAACGGCCGCGTCCTGGTTCCGTGCCGACGTCACCCCGGTGGCGGGGGAGCGCAGTTACTCCCCGGATACCTTCGAGGACCCCAGTACCGGGCCGATTCCCGTGATCACTCCCGGAACCGCCTCCGGCGACGCCCCGCTGGACAACAAGCGCAAGATCGCCCGGGCATGGCGGGACCGGCGGACCCTGCTCCTGGGTGTCCTGGTGCTGGGCCTCGCCCTGGCCGAAGGCGCGGCAGGGGACTGGGTGGCCCTTGCCCTGGCCGACGGCCACGGGCAGAGCGATGCTGCCGGTGCCGCCGGCTACGGGCTGTTCGTCACGTTTATGACCATCGGGCGTTTTGCCGGGACGGTGATGCTGGACAGATTCGGCAGGGTTCCCGTGATGCGCTGGTGCGCTGCACTGGCTGTGCTGGGACTGGGCGTCTTCGTCTTTGCGCCGGTGCCGTGGCTTGCCTACGTCGGGCTCGCACTGTGGGGCCTGGGAGCATCTCTCGGCTTCCCGGTGGGCATGTCCGCCGCTGCCGACGATCCCGCGATGGCTGCCGCCCGGGTTTCCGTGGTGTCCACCATCGGCTATGCCGCGTTTCTGTGCGGCCCGCCGCTGCTGGGGCTGCTGGCCGAGCATGTGGGCATCCTGCATTCGCTGCTGGCCGTGATGGTGATGCTCGCGGTGAGCTTCGTCCTCTCTCCGGTGGCCCGGAAGCTGGCCTGAAGGTACTGCGCGTCACTGCGCCCGCACAGTATCTTCAAGTAACGTGGACAGGTGACTTCCACGCTCCTCTCCTCCCTGACCACCTCCGCCGTCGGAGGTCCCGCCGGCAAGTACATCGAGGCCCGTACCGAAGCGGACATCATCGACGCGGTCCGCTCGGCGGATGCCGCCGGGGAACAGGTCCTGATCGTCAGCGGCGGGTCCAACCTCCTCGTGTCCGACGACGGGTTCCCCGGGACTGTCATCAGGATCGCCTCTGAGGGGTTCACGGTCAACGCCGAGGACTCCTGCGGGGGAGTGGCCGTTGTGGTGCAGGCCGGCCACAACTGGGACAAGCTGGTGGAGCACGCGGTACGCCACGCCTGGTCCGGAATCGAGGCGCTGTCCGGTATCCCCGGGTCAACCGGTGCCACGCCTGTCCAGAACGTGGGTGCCTACGGTGCAGATGTTTCCCAGACCATCGCGGCCGTCCGCACCTGGGACCGTGAGCGCAACGCCGTGCAGACTTTCACCAACTCCGAGCTGAAGTTCGGCTACCGGGACTCCATCCTCAAGCAGACCACGGTCAACGGCTCGCCGCGGTACGTGGTCCTCACTGTCGAGTTCCAATTGCCGCTGGGGCGGATGAGCGCGCCGATCCGGTACGCCGAGCTGGCCCGGGCCCTCAACGTGGACGTGGGCCAGCGCGCCTACGCGAACGACGTCCGCCGCGAAGTCCTGCGCCTTCGTGCCTCCAAGGGAATGGTGTGGGACGCCGCGGACCGTGACACCTACTCCACCGGGTCGTTCTTCACCAACCCCATTGTGGCGGCTGACGTAGCGGACAAACTGCCGGAAAACGCTCCGCGATACCCTGCCGGGCTGGACGGGATGGTGAAGCTCTCCGCAGCATGGCTGATTGACCAGGCAGGCTTCGGGAAGGGCTTCGGCCTGGAGGACGACGGCGTGGCCGGAGGCCGCGCGTCGCTGTCCACCAAGCACACCCTGGCCATCACCAACCGTGGCTCCGCCAGCGCCGCGGATATGGTGGCTGTCGCGCGGGAGGTGCGGGCCGGCGTCGAACGCCACTTCGGCATTTCGCTGCACCCGGAGCCGCTGCTCATCGGCCTCGAACTCTAGTCGTCCCCTCGGGGCTGCGCCCGGCCTAGGATGGGCGCATGGCTGCATCTGGTGCCCTGCGCGACGGCAGGATGGTCGGCAGGCTCCGGCTGGTGTCCCAGCGGCTCGCCGGGATAGGGGGTACCTCTGTGCCGGAGCTGGTCCGGTGGATGACCGCCATGCAGGCGCAGGACCTGCCGGCGGCACTGTGGGCGGTCGGGGTCCGGGTGCCCAACGCGGGGCTTTCCCAGGTGCGTGCCGCCATTAGTTCCGGAGCTGTTGTCCGGTCCTGGCCGATGCGCGGGACGCTGCACCTCGTGGCTGCCGGGGACCTGCGCTGGATGCTGGACCTCACGGCCGAACGGCTCACCAGGAGCATCGCGGGCCGCCACCGGCAGCTGGAGATTACGTGGGCGGACGTGGAGAAGGCCCGCGACCAGGCGCTGGAACACATCTCGGCGGAGGGTCCCGTCAGCCGCGCCGCACTGTTCAAGGTGTTCGACGACGGAGGCCAGCCGACCCAGGGCCAGCGGGGGATCCATCTCCTGGCTTCGTTGTGCCGGCACGGCTGGCTGGTGCTGGGGCCACTGGCCGGCAACCAGCAGCTGATCGCGGCGTTTGATGAGTGGATCCCCTCCTCCCGGAGCCTGGAGCGGGAGGAGGCTCTGGTCGAGTTCCTGCTGCGGTACTTCCGGAGCCACGGCCCGGCCACCCTCCGCGACTTCGCTTGGTGGACGCAGCTGCCGCTGACCGAGGTCCGCACGGCGTTTGAGCACGTCCGGTGCGAGCTGGTGGAGCTTGAGTTCGAGGGGACCAGCTACTGGCTGTCCCCGGAGGTGGCGGAGCTCCTGGACTCCGGCGTGCCCGGCGGCCGGTCTGTCCACCTGCTGCCGGGTTTTGATGAGTTTGTCCTGGGCTACACGGACCGCAGCCTCGTCCTGTCGCCGGAGCATTCCGACCTGATCGTGCCCGGCGGGAACGGTGTCTTCAAGAAGACGGTGGTTGCCGCGGGGAAGGTGGTTGGCACCTGGGCGCTGAAGGGCACCGGGCCGGGTGCCGCCGTCGTACCCCAACTCTTCGACGAAGCCCGGCCGCTCGGCCCGGCGGCGCAGGCAGCCCTGGCCAAGGCCGGCCGGCGCTACACGACGTTCCTGGCCACCTGAGCGGCTTCCAGCACCACATAACCGGCCCAGCCCCGCATAACCGGTGGCGCGCAGCAACGGTTGTGCGGGCACGGGCCGCTCGCTCCGGTGTCCCTCCACATAGCGGCGTCGCGTGCTTCCGATACCGGTGTCCGCCGTCGACCCTTAAGCAATGAAGTTCCATGATTTGCAGGCCCTCGTCGACCATCGCTGGCCCGGGCAGGTGGTTGCGTCAACCCACCAATTGTCGGCTGCCGGGCTGGACGACCGTGTGCTGACTGCGGCCGTGAAGAGCGGTGCCGTACTTCGGTTGCGGCGGGGAGCCTACGTCCGGAGCGGGAACTGGCATGCGCTCAAAGAATGGGACCGGGACCAGGCCCGGCTGATGGCCCATTTCGAGTCCACCCACGGCCGGTCCCGGTACAGCCACGTGAGCGCGGCATTGTTGCGGGGGCTTTTTGTCTGGGAAGGCGGTGCCGCCGTGAACGTGACAACCCAGTATGCCAACTCGAAGGCCAGCGCAGGAAGGGACGTCCGGACTCACAGGCTGCCGCTCGCGGAAGCTGAGAAGGCTTCACTGTGGACGCCCGACGGGCGGGAAGTCCTTACCACCAGTGCCGAGCGGACCGTGCTGGACTGCGCACGTATCCTGCCCTTGGAAAAGGCCGCTGTGATCGGTGACCACGCGCTGCGCAAGGGTGCGTCCATCGAGGCCATGCGGCAGCTGCTGAACGACAGTCCAGTGGTCCGCGGCGGCAGGCGCGCCTGGGACCTGCTGGCTGTTCTGGATGCCCGGTCCGAGTCCCCGGGGGAGACCCGGACCAGGCTGATGCTGCATTCTCTTGGCCTGCGCATGTTCGAACCGCAGGTTGGGATCACCACCCGCGAGGGCATTTTCCGGGCGGATTTCGCGGACCCCGACGCCCGGGCGATTATCGAGTTCGACGGCGTCGCCAAGTACACGGACTACAAGCCGGCGGCGGATGTGCTGCTCGCGGAGCGGCGCCGGGAGAACGCATTGCAGGAGCTGGGTTGGGCAGTCTTCCGGATCAATTGGCAGCAGCTGAACCGGCCAGGAGAGCTGCGGCAACGGCTGTACGCATTCCTGGCGCGCCATTCCGGAACGCAAAAGCGGCCCTTGCCCGCATAACCGCTGCCGGGCAGCAACGGTTATGCGGGCAAGGGCCGCTCGTGAGGCAGCTGGAAGCTACAGGTTGCCGGTGGCGATGTTGAGCATGCGGCGCAGCGGCTCGGCGGCGCCCCAGAGGAGCTGGTCGCCCACGGTGAAGGCGCTGATGTACTGCGGGCCCATCTCCATCTTGCGGATTCGGCCCACCGGGATGTCCAGGGTGCCGGAAGCGGCCACCGGGGTCAATTCCGCCATGGAGGCTTCCTTGGTGTTGGGAACCACCTTGGCCCACTGGTTGTCCTCGTCCAGTAGCTTCTCGATTTCGGCCACGGAAAGGTCCTCACGGAGCTTCAGCGTCAGGGCCTGTGAGTGGGAGCGCATGGCGCCGATGCGGACGCAGAGGCCGTCCATGATCACGTGGTTTTCGTCGGAGGTGCCCAGGATCTTGTTGGTCTCAACCCCGGCCTTCCACTCTTCCTTGGACTGTCCGTTGCCCAGGTCCGCATCGATCCAGGGGATCAGGGAGCCGGCCAGGGGGACGCCGAACTGGGTGGCGTCGATGTCGGTGCGCTGGTGGGCCAGGACCTTGCGGTCAATGTCCAGGATGGCCGACGCCGGGTCGTCCAGTTCCGTGCTGACCTCGGCGTTGAGCGTGCCGAACTGGCTGAGCAGCTCACGCATGTGCCGGGCGCCGCCGCCGGAGGCTGCCTGGTAGGTCATGGAGGTACCCCACTCCACCAGGCCGTGCTTGAACAGGCCGCCGAGGCCCATGAGCATGCAGGACACGGTGCAGTTGCCGCCGATGAAGTCCTTGGTGCCGTTGACCAGGCCCTTGTCGATGACGTCGCGGTTGATGGGGTCCAGCACGATGATCGAGTCGTCGTTCATGCGGAGGGTTGAGGCGGCGTCGATCCAGAGGCCGTCCCAGCCGCGGCTGCGCAGCTCGCCGTGGACCTGCTTGGTGTAGTCCCCGCCCTGGGCGGTGACGATAATGGGCAGCTTCGCCAAAGTGTCGAGGTCGAACGCGTTCTCGAGCTTGCCGGCACCGTCGGCGAACGACGGCGCGGCACCTCCCGCGTTGGAGGTGGAGAAGAACACCGGGTTGATGTTGGCGAAGTCGCCCTCGTCCTGCATGCGCTGCATCAGGACGGAACCGACCATGCCGCGCCATCCGACCAGGCCGACGGAAGGGGTAGCTGCTGTAGTCATTCGTACAGTTTAGACTTCGCAACCGGCAGGGCGCAGTCGGTTACGTCACGCCGGGCGCCGGGTCCCGTTACTAAGTACGACGGCGTCAGGCAAGTTTTCGCTGCCAGCTGCCGCTACCAGTCCGGCCTGCTTGAGCGGCGGGTAGGAGGCTCAAGGGTTTTCCCGGCCGCCTTCCGGAGGCGTGCAGCCTTGCGCTCCTTGAAGTAGTAAGCCCATGACGTCGGCACAATCCAAAGCCCGAAGGCGATGGCGAACACGATTTGGCCCCAATTGGGTTCCTCTGTGCCGTCTAAAAACAGTTTAACGAGGAGCGCAGCCACTACTCCGATGATCACTGTGATCAGGATGATGAGGAAAAGCAAGCCGCCGGCAGAGTTGACGGGCTTGACGGCACTGCCGGTTGAGCCCTTGTAAACGCCGTACTCTTCGGTGGTCAGTCCCTGCTTAGCGGCCTCCAGCTCCACCTGCTGCCGGTAGTAAACCTTCCGGCGGCCCGGTTCTGTTGGTCCAGGAACGGCGTCGTCCATTAATTTCCACTTCCGTTCTTAGTCGTTTGGGTGAGCAGCCGAGCGGTCCCTGGTTGGGCGCCAGGGAGCCCGGACTTCTAGGTCGCGGGCCCGTCCCCAGGAAACGGACGAGTGCTATCAGGGAAGTTTTCGCGGGTGATGGCGATGTGGGACGGATTCGATTCGAGCCAGGCGCGCGCCTGGTCATCCGAAAGTGCAAAACGCGGTTTCGGCAACCCTTTCAGCTTGCGCTTCTTGGACGCCCGCAGTTCGCGGCGAAGGCTGCGGACTCCCAGGAGCCATCCTCCTGTGAAGAGGACAGCACCCAGCAGTCCGAAAATGACAACAATTACATTGACGCTGGCAAGCGCAATGATCAGCATCAGGGGTGCGCCGAGGGCTGGAATGGTCATGAGGGCTGTCACGACAACGAGCCCTGTAGTCGTATGAACCGAGTAGTTTCCGGTTGGCTGGGAGCCGCCAATACCCCATTCGTCCTTTGTATAGGCATGGACTGTGCGGTCCATTCCCGTGGCATAGAAGTAAGGCCGATTCAGTAGTAGTTTCTGTGCGGCAGGATCGATTGCCAGTAGTGCCTCACGCTTCACTAAGGAAAGGTTGGCAGTTATCGGTCGAACTGGCGGGCCGTGGGTTCGGGGATTCCGCGTTCCGCCCGCAGGCGCTTGGCCCTTGAAGCCACTTTCGCCATGTGGATGGCGTATGCGGTGCCTCCAACTCCAGCCGCTGTCAAGAACAGCGCGCTCCACATCGGACCTTGACCCCTGCTTGTGGGTCCCGCCACCAGCAGGACGGAGAACACCGCGACAGCAGCTAAGACAGCCGCCATGACCAGGAAGCCGGCCGCAGACCGTACCTGAGGATGTGAGCTGGCGGTCACCACTCCTAGCTCGTCCTTCGCATAGCTGTACAGGCCACCGCTCACGGTGCGAAACAGGACTCTCTTTTCCCCGCGTGCCAGCGCCTGCTCGTGTTCGGCGCGGACTTGGTCGTCGGGAATAAAGCTATTGCCTGGAATGCCGTTCTGCACTTTAGTCCTGTCGGATTGATCGGATGTGATCCAAGACCTGGCCGTCTGTGAGCCCGGTCATTTCCTGAATGGGTTCGGAGGGTGCATCGATGGCACCATACCCTACCGTCCAGCCCTGCCCGCTGCGCTTGACGAGAAGTTGTTTTTTCGAATCGTCCTGCAGGAGTCGGATGGTGGCGCCCCCGGAAGGGTTGTCCTCTAGGTGCTTACGGACCATGTAGAAACCCGCTTCTGCGGGTGTTTGGTCGGGACGTTGTGCCATTGCAAACCAGCTGAGGTACGCGCGGGGCTGCAGAAGTATCTTGTACTCGGGCGACTCGACGGACAGCACGTTGTCTACGGAATCAGCGGTCAGGAGGTTGATCTGGACGTGCTTGACTGCCTCCGTCAGAGCGCTCGTTACTGCTGCTACCGGCCCGGCGACAGACAGTTCACCATGGGGTTCTGCTGTCGCCGCGCCACGAGCCACTAGGGAGGAGGCACCGGCAGCGAGCAGTGAAGGGTCGTCGAGCTCGTTCGTAAGCCTCAATGCCCTGGCAGATGCCTCTGCTTCAGGGCCACGGCGCAGACTCAGCAGAAGTGTCAGTTCGGCGAAACCAAATCCGATGGCGTCCGGGAACGCTCGTCCGGCAACTGTGCCCCTGGCCGTGCTTGTTTCAGTCACTGATTGTTCTCCTCAGTCCTTAGAAGCCGAAAAAGTCGCCGACTGCGTCGACCCCGTCGCTGATGGCACCGCCAACGGCTTCTGCCCCCTCAACGATCTTATCTTTAGCGTTATCGACCGCCTCGTGGATAACGGGGACGTTGTCGTACAGCGCGAGTGCGCCACTGGCCACCATGCAGGCCGTCCCTACCGGCGGTGGAGCAAAGGACAGGGCACCTAAGACAACTTTCGCGCCGGAATAGGCGCCTGCCTCGTAGTCGCCCTCTTTGATGTTGTTGAAGGCATCCATGGCGTCCAGGCCCACACCCACAACGCCCAGTCCCTTGCCGAAGCCGTCCAGGTACTTGAACGCCTTGGTGGTGTCGGCGAGGTTCAGGACTTCGTGGAATTTGCCTTCAAGCAAATTGTTGGACAGGTTGAAAAACCTGCTGAATTCGTTGGATTCCTCGAACGCCCGCCATGCTGTCGGATCAAAAAAATCGCCGATTCGCGACTTGTGGAGCATGGCACCGATGTCGAAGAGCCCGGCTCGAATGTTCGGGAAAGCCTTCGTGAGGCCGTAGATGTCCCAGCCATCGCGGAACGGGGAATCCGGATCAGTGAGCCAGTCCGGGCCCCACGGATCGTTGCTGCCCTGGCCAGGCACCGGCGGACGGGAGGTGCTGGCGTCGACAGACACACCAGGCTCGCCCGCTCCTCCCGAGCCGCTGGTGCTCGCCTTCTCCTGCTCATCGGCGTTCTTGAGCAGTACTTTCGATTCCTGCTGCAGCCGCGAGACGGTCTGCTGGAGAAGGGTCCGGTGGCTGGTGTTCCAGTCCGAGCGGAACCGCTGGGCGTCCGCGCCCTTCCAGGCCGGGTTGTTGTTGATCTGGCTGCTCAGCTGCGTCGACTGCTGCTGCAGCAGATCCGCCGTCTTGTTGAACTGCTGCGCGAGGGCCCGCAGTTGCTCGACGTCGGCGCCCCACAAAGTTCCTGCCACCAGGATTCCCCCCCCAATATTCATCCAGCAGCCCCCAGAGTGCTGCGTGCCCCAGCCTAGGCCGGGACCGGGCCGCCCGCGATGGGGTGGCCTCCCCATGCTGCTGCAGTGAGCGTTAGCCCTGGTTTGACTGCTCCAGTACGGCTGCCTTCCGCGCGCGCAGCGCGAAGAACGCCCCGAAGGTGAACACCTGCGTGACCACCACCAGCACGATGGCTCCGGCGATCTTGTTGCCTCCCAGGATCATGGTCAGTCCCACGATCGCGGACAGCAGCGCCAGCAGGGGCAGCAGCATGTAGCCCAGGACGAACAGGGTTTCCGGTTTCTTCAGCATGTTCCTAGCCCTCGGTCCGTGACCATTTGGTGAATCGGTAGCGTGTGCCGTTGGCGGCCGTGAGCCAGCCGTCCGGCGGGACGGAGGCGGTGGCCTCCCAGCTGGCCCCGAGCTCCGGGGCGAACGTGTCGCCGTCGGCCTTCACATCGATGGTGGTGACCACCGCGACGTTGGCGAGGTCCGTGGACTGGCGGAAGACGTCCCCGCCGCCCAGGATCCAGACTGTTTCGCCGCCGTCGACGAACTGCGACTCAAGGAGCGCGTCATCCAGGGAGGGAACCACGACGGCGCCCTCCGCCTCGGGAGTGTTGGCCCAGCTTTTCTGCCGGGTGATGACGATGTTGGTCCGCCCGGGCAGCGGGCGGTACTTGTCCGGGAACGACAGCCAGGTCTTCCGGCCCATGATGACCGGATGCCCGCTGGTGAGGCGGGTGAAGTGTTTGAGGTCCTCGGGCAGATGCCAGGGCATGTCCCCGTCCTTGCCGATCACACCGTCGGAGGTCTGCGCCCAGACCAGGCCGACGCCGGTGATCGAGGCAGCCAGCTCCTCCGTAAAGGACTGGGGATCAGTGGAGTTTTCGGTGCTCATACGGCGATCGGCGCCTTGATCGTCGGGTGGTGCTGGTAGCCCACCACGTCGAAGTCCTCCAAGGTGTAGTCGAAGATCGAGGCCGGCTTGCGGGTGATCTTCAGCTGCGGGTACTCGTAGGGCTCGCGTTCCAGCTGCTTGAGGACCTGGTCCATGTGGTTCTCGTAGATGTGCACGTCACCGCCGGTCCACACGAATTCGCCGGGCTCAAGGCTCACCTGCTGGGCGACCATGCAGGTGAGCAGCGCATAGGAGGCGATGTTGAAGGGGACGCCCAGGAACATGTCAGCGGAGCGCTGGTAGAGCTGGCAGGAGAGCTTGCCGTTGGCCACGTAAAACTGGAAGAAAGCGTGGCAGGGCGGGAGTGCCATGTCGTTGAGTTCGGAGACGTTCCACGCGGACACGATGTGCCTGCGCGAGTCTGGATTCGACTTCAGGTTCTCGATGAGTTCGGCGATCTGGTCGATGTGGCCGCCGTCCGGGGTGGGCCAGCTGCGCCACTGCACGCCGTAGACAGGGCCAAGGTCGCCGTCCGCGTCCGCCCACTCGTTCCAGATGGTGACGCCCTGGTCCGTCATCCACTTGATGTTGGTCTCGCCGCGCAGGAACCACAGGAGCTCAACCGCCACAGACTTGAAATGGACCCGCTTGGTGGTGATCAGCGGGAAGCTCTTCGAAAGGTCAAAGCGGATCTGGCGCCCGAAAACGCTGGTTGTTCCGGTGCCCGTGCGGTCCGATTTATGGGTGCCGGTGGCCAGGACATCGCGCAGGAGGTCTTCATAAGGCGTTGGGATGCTCACCCCCCAAGTCTACTGGCTGAAGATGTCCGGCTGGCGGTGCTACGCCGCTGCGCTGGGCTGTTCCACCGACGGGGATCACGGCGATCACCACGCCCGCGGCTGCGAGGAGGGCCCCCACGGCTGGGGCAGCCTGCCAGAAGATGTCCCACGGTTCCGGACTGAGTGGCGATGCCCGGTACAGCTTTGGTCCGGCGCTCATCAGAAGCACCCCGGCCTGGCCGGCCAGGAACGCCGCCAGCGTCCGGACCACCCGGTGCACGGCGATGGCGCGGAGTGCGGCGTCGAGTCCCGGGACAGCCCCTGGAACGCTGCTGCGCCGGCGGGCAAGCAGCAGGGGAAAGCCCGAAACGAGCACAACCCCGGCACTGGTCCAAACAGTGACCGGCCATGACTGCTCCACTCCCAGCTCAACCTGCCGCCAGGCAACAAGGAAAACGACAGCCACGAGAACGGTAGTAGCCGCAACCAGGGTGCAGGCCAGGACGGGTGAAACCGGTTGGCGGGGCCAGTGCCGGGGCTCGTCCGCGGTCCCGTAAGTCCGGTGGACCAGCAGTTCGCCGAGTGAAACAACGGCCAGGACTCCAGCTGCGGATACCGCCACGAAAAGCGCGGGATGCCCCGTCACGACTCCCGGGGCGAAGAATGCAGTGGGTATTGGCACGAACGCTGCCAGCCCCATCGCGGCGCCGATTGATACCGACAGCCGCGTCGCCGGCTGGGCCCGCGCGCTGGCATCCCGGCGGGATATTGGAGCCCCGGGAAACCTGGGCGGTGCCCACAGCAACATCAGTAGCAGCACCGCCAGATTCAACGCACCGGCCGGGTTGAACCAGTTCACGGGGCCAACGGCCGGATCGGGCCGGGCTGCGTGGTTCCCCGCAATGGCCGCCAACCCGGACGCGATTGTCGCCACCGTACGGAGCAGGCGGTTCGTGGTGATGGTCCACAGGACTCTGTCCGGTCCGGGAGCAAGTCCGTCCACCGGCGCCCTGCGGCTGATCAGCAACAGCACGGCGAGGGTTCCGCCAGCCAGGACGAACAACGCCCCGCCCAGGTACCTCGCCAGCTCCACGCCAGGGATCCGGCCTTCTCCGCCGAAGGTGGCGTAGCCGCCCTCACCATCCGGACGTGAGCCATACGGGCGGGGGTCGAAACCGGGCAGGGTGGACGTCCACGCGATCTGGGCGGCGGACAGTAGGAAGATCACCGTCACCGTCCAGGCGAGGGGACGGGAAACCAACCCTCGGAGCCGGGGAGGCTTTCGGCTCTGCAGGACCGGCCGGGGGCGTGCTTTGGGGTAGCTTGCCTGCCCCAGCGCGTGTGCGGTCAGGCAGCCGAGGACCGGCCAAGCGAGGGCCGGGGCGATGTCCACGGGCTCGGTTGATGCCCCGGATAGTGGCAGAATGCCCGCATTCGCAGCAGGAAGCAGGGAGCTTGCCATCCATCCGATGACGCCGATGCACAGCGCATGCCGGGACGCTGCGGCCATAGTGTCCCGGCCCCGGGCACCACGGATCAGGGATCGGAGCAGGAGGTACGCGCCGCCGGCGAGCAGGAACGGCCAGAGGACGGCCATGGGTGGAGCATCAGAAACAACAGCGGTCATGGCAGCCGGCACGTTATCCCCCCAGAACTGTGCATCGTTCACCCAAGTCAAGGGGGATACCGGGCCCCGGGTCAAGCGGCGCGGGTTTCCTTAGTCGTCAAAGGGCTTGAACTGCTCCACCGCTACAACCCGTTTCTTACCGCTGTTGGCCACATGGCAGACCACCACCTCGCCCGGGGACAGGAACGGCTCGTGGGCGGGCAGCAGCTTCGCCAGGTGTGATGGCATGTGGGTGGCAAGCTGCTTGAGCACCGTGGGCAGGGCGGGCCGGTGGGTACAGACCACCACAGCCCGTTGCTTGTCGACAAGCGATTCGATGACGGCCGCCGTCTTCTTCGGACTGCGCTGATGCTTGTGCTCGGTCAAGCCCTCCGCGAGCTTCACTTTCGCGCCCGTGGCCCGCGCGTACGGCGCGACGGTTGCAACGCAGCGCAACCAAGGGCTGGTTACCACCCGCATCGGCTTCCATGCCTGCAGGAGCCGGCCCACGGCCTGGGCCTGCCGGGATCCGGTGGCCGCCAGCGGGCGTTCGCCCTCGGCCTTGCTCCAGGATGAGCGCGGCTTGGCCTTGGCATGGCGGAGCACCAGCAGGGGCCACGTGTCCAGTTCCCCGCGTTCGTGCGCGTCGCGCAGGTATTCAAGTGGGCTGACGTCGGACGGGTTGGACAGCAGGCGGGCGGCCTTTTCGGGGGCGCACCACATGACGCTGTCCACCTCCTTGCCGTCAGGAACCACGGTCTCGCCGTTGACCTTGACGGCCCAGTAGTGGACGACCTTGAGGCCCGACGCAACGTGGTAGTGGATGGGCGGCAGGGGTATGCCCAGGGGCGCCTTAAGGCCGATCTCCTCCCACACCTCACGGACGGCGCATTCGGGGATTGTCTCGCCGGCGTCGATCTTTCCCTTGGGCCATGACCAGTCGTCATAGCGGGGTCGGTGGATCAGCAGGACCTCCAGGCCGTCCCTGCCGGCGCGCCAGGGAATGGCGCCCGCAGCAGTTACAGCTATGGGTTCCCCCGGGTGGTCAGTCTGGTCAGCTACGAGTGCATCGCTCGACAACGCGGCGGCCCTTATCGCCGGCTCAGGGTGCGTTGCCGCGGCCGGGACGCCAGCAGCCAGGACTGGACGTCTTCGAGCGGCTTCCCGTCCTCGGAGAGGTGGTGCCGGATCCAGCGGCCCTCGTTGTCGAGGTGCCAGCTGGAGGTTTCCGGGTCCATGTAGCGCCGCAGGAGGTCAAGGACGTAGGTGATGTCGTCCGGGCTGCTGAGCTGCACCAGCGCCTCCACCCGTCGGTCCAGGTTCCGGTGCATCATGTCCGCGGAGCCGATGTACACCACGGGGTCCCCGCCGTTGGCAAAGGCGAACACCCGCGAGTGTTCAAGGAACCGGCCCAGAATGGAACGCACCGTGATGTTGTCGCTCAGGCCGGGAACGCCGGGGCGCAGCGAGCAGATACCGCGGACTACGACGTCCACCTTCACGCCAGCCTGGGAGGCACGGTAAAGGGAGTCGATGATGGCCTCGTCCACCATCGAGTTCACCTTGATCTGCACATGGCCCGGCACGCCTGCCCGGGCATTGCGGATCTCCGTCTCAATCCGGTCGATGAGCCCGGAGCGCACGGAGCGGGGTGCCACCAGCAGGCGCTTGAAGGTTGACTTGGGCGCGTAGCCGGAAAGCTGGTTGAACAGCTTGGAAAGGTCCTCGCCCACCTGGTCGTTGGCAGTCAGCAGGCCCAGGTCCTCGTAGTACCGTGCAGTGCGCGGATGGTAGTTGCCGGTTCCGATGTGGCAGTAGCGTCGCAGCCCGTCCACTTCCTGCCGGACCACCAGCGAAAGCTTGCAGTGCGTTTTCAGGCCCACGATGCCGTACACCACGTGGACGCCGGCCTGTTCCAGTTTGCGGGCCCAGGAGATGTTGGCCTGCTCATCGAACCTCGCCTTGATTTCCACCAGGGCCAGGACCTGCTTGCCGGCCTCGGCAGCGTCGATCAAGGCGTCCACAATGGGCGAGTCACCGGAGGTGCGGTACAGGGTCTGCTTGATGGCCTGGACCTTCGGGTCCGCCGCGGCCTGTTCCAGGAAAGCCTGGACTGACGTGGAGAACGAATCGTACGGGTGGTGCAGCAGGATGTCCCGGCGGCGCATGGCGGCGAACACGTTGGCAGCCTTGGATGTCTCGGACTCGTTCAGGTACCGCGACGTGTGCGGGACATGCTTGGGGTAGTGCAGGTCCGCGCGGTCGATGCCGGCGATGACGGACAGGCCCCGCATGTCCAGCGGCGCGGGCACCGAGTACACCTCGGACTCTTCGACCCCCAGTTCACGGATCAGCAGGGCCCGGATGTTGGGGTTGATGTCGTTGGTGACTTCCAGCCTGACCGGCGGGCCGAACCGGCGGCGGAGGAGTTCCTTCTCCAGTGCCTGCAGGAGGTTTTCGGCATCGTCCTCCTCCACCTCCACGTCCTCGTTGCGCGTCACGCGGAAGGTGTGGTGCTCCAGGACCTCCATGCCGGGGAACAGCTTGTCCAAGTGCACGGCGATGACTTCTTCAAGCGCGATGAACCGCGCCACCCGGCCCGGCACGGCACCGGCGCGGGGGCCGTCGATGGAGATCAGCCGCGGCAGCTGGTCCGGGACCTTGACGCGGGCGAAGAGCTCCTTGTCGCTGACCGGGTTCCGGACCACGACGGCAAGGTTCAGTGACAGGCCCGAGATGTAGGGGAACGGGTGCGCCGGATCCACGGCAAGGGGCGTCAGGATGGGGAAGACTTTTTCCGCGAACATGACGCTGAGCTGCTGCTGGGCGGCGTCATCCAGTTCCCCCCACTGCATGACGTGGATGTGCTCGTAGGCAAGGGCGGGGCGGATCTGCTCGGCGAAGACCTGTGCATGCCGCTGCTGGAGCCGGTGGGCTTCCTCGCTGATCCGCTCCAGCACCTCAACCGGGCTCAGGCCGGCAGGGGAGGGGACGGCGAGTCCGGTAGCGATGCGGCGCTTGAGGCCTGCCACGCGGACCATGAAGAACTCGTCCAGGTTGGAGGCGAAGATGGACAGGAAGCTGACCCGTTCCAGCAGGTGGAGGGTGGGGTCTTCCGCCAGTTCCAGCACCCGGGAATTGAAGGCAAGCCAGCTCAGTTCGCGGTCCAGGAACCGGTCAGGGCGGATGTCGCCTTCCGGCTGCAGGTTCGGTGCGAACTCAGGAATGTCGATCCGGTCCTGGGTGGCCCGTGATGCCGGTACTTCGGAGGAGCCGAAGCGGGCCCGGACAGGCACCGCAACATCCTGGGACGTGGCTGTTCCGGACGGTTCCGGGTTCATGGCTTCTCCTTTAGCTGGCGCTCCAGTGCCGGCGCTTCCGCCCCGCGCGGCTCCATTTCAACCTTACAAGCATTCACCGGCCCCACGGCCTTTGTTTTACGCGGCGCCGGGGATTGGTTCGCGGTCTGCCTACCCGCCGGCGGGGCCGTACATGACGTCCATGTCCCAGCGGGTGAAGCCGAGCCGGCGGTACAGGGCAACGGCCGGGGCGTTGTCCGCATCCACGTAAAGCATCACGCCGTTCAATCCCGCGTCGCGAAGGTGTTTGATGCCGGCAATGGTCAAAGCCTTGCCCAGGCCCATGCCCTGTGCCTCCGGCGTCACGCCCACCACGTAAACCTCGCCGATCGCAGGGTGCTCACCGTGGCGGGGGTGGACCTTGGTCCAGTGGTACCCCAGGAGGCGGCCGTCCCGGCCCTCCGCCAGGAGGAAGCCGGACGGGTCGAACCAGTCCTCCGCCATGCGCGCGTCGAGGTCGGCCCTGGTGAGGCCGCCCTGCTCGGGGTGGTGGGCGAACGCCGCCCGGTTGGCGGCCAGCCACGCCTCCTCATCCTTGCCGGGCACGAAGGCACGGATAGCCACGCCGTCCGGAAGGCCGGCGTCGGGCAGGTCCGCGCCCGCCGTCGTCATCCGCATCTTCCATAACTCGCGCATCGGCGCGTACCCGTAGCGGGCAGCAAGGTCGGCCGCGGCCTCGTGGTTGCCGTGGGACCACGCCTTCAGCCCGTCAAAGCCACGGACCTCCTTGAGCGCGCCCACCAGCCGGTCCGCCACACCCTGGTTCCGGTAGGAGGGATGGACGGCGATTTCCAGGATGCCGGTTCCGTCCTGCTCTTCAACCACGACGGCGAAGCCCGCCAGATCCTGGCCGGTCACCGGGTCGGAGTCCTCGTCCGGCGCGTAGAGGGCCAGTGTCAGCAGGGTGTGCTCCGCCGAATCTCCGGCGCGCATGGTCACCAGGGTTTGCTCCGAAATGGAAGGATTGCCGTCCGATTCCTCAGCCGCGGCCAAAAGGTCGCGGCAGTCTTTCAGCAGTTGCTGGTCAACTCCGCCCCGGACGACATGGACGGGCCACTTCTGCGGATGCGCTGGAGTCATGAGCCAAGGCTATACGCCGGCGGCGGTCCAGGCTCAGGCCTCGGTGAGTTCATCTTCCTGCTGCCGGACCAGGGTGAGGCGGTACCCCACGTTCCTGACGGTGCTGATCAGGTTCTCGTGGTCCGCGCCGAGCTTGGCCCGCAGCCGCCGGACGTGGACATCCACGGTGCGCGTGCCGCCGTAGTAGTCGTAACCCCAAACCTCGGTAAGCAGCTGCTGCCGGGTGAAGACGCGGCCCGGGTGCTGCGCCAGGTACTTCAGGAGTTCGAACTCCTTGAATGTCAGGTTCAGGGGCGCCCCGTTGACCCGGGCCGTGTAGCTTGCCTCATCGATGACGACGCCGGCGGCGCGGATTTCGCTCGGGGTGTCTTCCTGCTCGGGCACGGCCCGGGCGACGGACAGCCGGATGCGGGCCTCCACCTCAGCGGGGCCGGCGGAATCGAGGACGATGTCGTCAACGGCCCAGGCGGAGGACACCGCTGCCATGCCGCCCTCAGTGAGGATCAGCACGAGCGGGGCGCTGAGGCCAGTGGCTTTCAGGAGCTGGGTGAGGGAGCGGGCGCCCACCAAGTCCTTGCGGGCGTCCAGCAGGACAATGTCGCAGGGGTCTGTTTCGAGGAGGGCCGTCGGCTCGGCGGGGAGGATATGGACCCTGTGGTTCAGCAGCTCAAGGGCAGGCAGGATGTCCACCGAAGAACCGGTGCTGTTGGTCAGTAACAGGATGTGCGACATTGTTCCTCCAAGGGCCGTCCGCGCATCGTTGGGCGACTGAACCGGATTCTCACCGGCCGGTACTGGCTTCCTGCAGGAGGTTTTGGTCCGTCAGCATGCCGCCGGCCAGCCACCTCAGCAGGGAGCGTAGCTGAACCTTGAGTATACCCGTCAGCCCCTTTCAGACCACAGATTCGCGACGTGGGCAAGCACGTTTTGCGACATATCCAGTTCACATAAGGCAGGATTGGACCAGGGCGGATCTGCCCTGCCATGAGGGGGCTGACCAGCCTTCCGGCCGATCGCCAGGATGGGAAAACAGCGCAGTGAGTGCACAGACGAAGCACAGGCCGGGCTCCGCATGACGGCGGAACTGCAGGCGCCCGTCCGTTCTCTTGGCTCCTGGACCGTTGGCGTCGTCGGGATAGCCGGCCTCATTGCGATCATCGCCGGGGTCTACGCCTCGCCGGAAGCACTCGTGGCGGTGGGAATCCTGATCGCCGCGGCCGTGGGCATCGGCTGGCCGCACTTCCTGCGCATTCCCGCCAAGAAGACCCTCGCCGCCGTCATCGCCCTGCCGGGCGCAGGCGCCGCAGTGGCGGCGGGCCTGGCGCCCGCCCCCGGATACCTGGACTGGACACCGGCCTTCGTTGCCCTGGGAATGATGGCCGTCTTCGTGGTGCAGCTGATCCGCGGCACCGGGCAGGCGCAGCGGCTGGAGTCCACCCTTGGATGCTGCGCGGGTGTCCTCTTGTCCTGCCTCGGCGCGGGCTGGATTGCCGGTTCCCGGTTCAACGGTGTCCGGGAAATGCTGCTGGTGGCGGCGATCAGCGCCGCAGTGGCCCTGCTGGCAGGGCTTATCCGCTGGCCGGACAGCATCGTCGCCCCGCTGGGAGTGGTGCTTGCCGGACTGGCCGGACCGCTCGCCGGGCTGGTCCTGTCGGACATCGCCGTCCTGCCGGCCGCCGTCTTCGGCGTGGTTGTGGGTGCGGTCCTTGCCAGCTTCCGGCGGCTGGCAACGCTCCGCGGCGCTCCGCTGAACATCGCGGCCGCGCTGGGCATGGGCCTTGCCCCGGTTTCGGCCGTCGGATCCCTCGCGTACTTCATAGACAAACTACTCATCTACTAACGGGTTAGGATGGCACCATGTCCGTACTTGCTTTTGAAATCTTCTTCCTTGTCCTGCTCGGCATTGCGAGCCTGTCCATGGCCTGGTTCGCCGGTTTCGTGGTCTACCGCCTCTTCAAGGGCCAGAAGTAGCCACCCCTTTTCCAGGACCGGCCGTATCTGGAGGTAATACCAATGCCCATTGAGATTCCTACAGACCTGACCCCCGAACTCGTCCCCCTTTCCTGGCTCATCGGTGAGTGGGAGGGCCGGGGCCGGCTGGGCAGCGGCGACGAGGATTCCGAACACTTCCTGCAGCACGTCTCCTTCACCCACAACGGCCTGCCGTATCTGCAGTACCGTGCCGAAAGCTGGTTGACCGACGACGAAGGCACGCGCCTGCGGCCGCTCACCGTCGAGACAGGTTTCTGGGCCCTGGAGCGCAAGCAGCTTGATGCCGACGGCGGTCCCGGCCTGGTGCCGGCCGACATCGTGCCGGTGCTGAAGAGTGCCGACGAGGTAGAGGCACTGCGCAACAAGGACGGCGGCTTCGACATCTCCGTGTCCATCTCGCACCCCGGCGGAATCTCGGAGTTGTACTACGGCCAGATCAAGGGTCCCCAGATCCAGCTGACCACCGACATGGTGATGCGCGGCAGCCACTCGAAGGACTACAGCGCGGCCACCCGCATTTTCGGTCTGGTGGACGGCAACCTGTTGTGGCGGTGGGACGTGGCCGCGGGCGGTGAGGCAGGAAAGGGTCTGGAGGCACATGCTTCCGCCTTCCTGCACAGGGTTTCCTGACCAACGAGTTTCCTGACCATAAAGAGGGTCTCCTGACCCACGAAAAGGGGAGCGGCACCGTGGAAGAAAGCACCCGGGAAGCAGCAGGAACGCCGGCCGGTTACAGCGACCTCAAGGCTGTCTTCTTCAACGGCACGCTGAAGAAGTCGCCCCAGACCTCCAACACCGATGGGCTGATCCGCGTCAGCCGCCGGATCATGGAAAAGCAGGGCGTCAGCACCACGGTGATCCGCACGGTGGACCACGACATCGCCAGCGGCGTCTACCCGGACATGACCCAGTACGGCTGGGCTACCGACGAGTGGCCGGAGCTTTACCCCGCGGTCCAGGAAGCCGACATTGTTGTGGTGGCCGGACCCATCTGGCTGGGGGACAACTCCTCCCAGACCAAGAAGCTGATCGAACGCCTCTACGCCCACTCCGGGGAGCTCAACGGCAAGGGCCAATGGGCGTTCTACCCGAAAGTCGGCGGCTGCCTGATCACCGGAAACGAAGACGGCATTAAGCACTGCGCCATGAACGTCCTGTACAGCCTGCAGCACATCGGCTTCAGCATCCCCCCGCAGGCCGACGCCGGATGGATCGGGCCGGTGGGGCCCGGACCCAGTTACCTGGATGAAGGCTCGGGCGGCCCGGAGACAGACTTCACCAACCGGAACACCACGTTCATGACGTGGAACCTCCTGCACCTGGCCCGGACCCTGAAGGACGCCGGGGGTTATCCCGCGTACGGAAACCTGCCGGGCGAATGGGCTGCCGGCACACGATTCGATTTCGAAAACCCGGAATACCGCTGACCTCCAAGGACTTCTACTACATATGACTACGCCCAGCCCTTTGTTGTCGCGCCCCGGGGCCGTCGAGGCCGCCGGCCCTGACGCCGGGGTCGCCGCCCACTACGGCGAGCCGCTGCGCGAGCAGCGCGCACTCGCCGCCGGAACAGCCGTCGTCGACCTTTCCCACCGCGGCGTGGTCACCGTCACCGGGCCGGACCGGCTCAGCTGGCTCAATACCCTGTCCTCACAGCAGGTGGCAGCCCTGAAACCGGCCGAGTCCAGCGAACTGCTGCTCCTCAGCGTCCAGGGCCGCATCGATTTCGACGCCCGGGTGGTCGACGACGGCGAAAGCACCTGGCTGATCGTGGAGGCAGCCGAAGCCGCCCCGCTTGCCGAGTACCTCAACCGCATGAAGTTCATGCTGCGGGTGGAGATCGCCGACGTCTCGGGGGACTGGGCCGTTGTGGGCAGCACACGTGCCGTCCCCGAATGGTCCGGCCACCTCGCCTGGCAGGACCCGTGGCCGCACGTCTCCGCCGGCGGATACTCCTACGCCACCGTCTCCGAGGAGAACCATCCCGGGCTTGAGCGCCCTTGGTTCGAGTACCTCATCCCCGCCGCCGGGCTTGAGGACGCCGTCGCCGGGCGCGCGTTGGCCGGCGTGCTCGCCGCCGAGGCCCTCCGGGTCGCTGCGTGGCGGCCCAGGATCGGGGCCGAGACGGACGACAAGACCATCCCGCACGAGCTGGACCTGCTGCGCACCGCCGTGCATCTGGCCAAAGGCTGCTACAAGGGGCAGGAAACCATCGCCCGCGTCCACAACCTTGGCCACCCGCCGCGCCGGCTGGTGTTCCTGCAGTTGGACGGTTCGCAGCACACCCTGCCCGCTGCCGGCAGTCCCGTCTTGGCCGGGGAGCGGAAAGTGGGGACCGTGACATCGGTGGCGCAGCACTACGAAATGGGCCCCGTCGCCCTGGCAGTCATCAAGCGTTCCGTGGCCCCGGATGAAATACTGACGGTCCTGGACGGCGACGAGCCGTATCCGGCCGCCCAGGAACTCATCGTCGCCCCCGACGCCGGCCAGGTCGTGGGCCGCCAGACCGGATTCCTGAGGGGGCCACGCTGATGACCGAGAACACCACGCCCGACCACGCCGGGGCAGAGGCAACGGAGGGGCACGACGACGACGCCCTGGCTTTGGCGCACACGCTCTTCCAGGCTGCCCGTGACGGCAGCGACGAGCTACTGGGTGCCTACCTGGACGCCGGGGTGCCCGCCACCATGACCAACGCCGCCGGTGACTCGCTGCTCATGCTGGCGGCGTACCACGGCCATGCCGGGACCGTGCAGCTGCTTCTGCAGCACGGTGCTGAAGCCAACACCGCCAACGACAGGGGACAGACCCCGCTCGCAGGAGCGGCGTTCAAGGGTTACACGGACGTGGCCCGGGTTCTCCTGGGCGCCGGAGCGGATCCGGACGCCGGTGCGCCGTCGGCACGGGCAGCGGCGCAGATGTTTGCCCGCTCGGAGATCCTGGACCTGCTGGGCTGACTTTTCCGGGTTTCCGCCCGGCACCAAACAAAACTCCAGAAGGATGACAGAGTGGAAAACGTAGAAAAGCCGTGGCCGGCACTGTGGTCCCTGGTGATCGGGTTCTTCATGATCCTGATCGACAGCACCATCGTCTCGGTGGCCAATCCCCGGATCATGGAGGGCCTCCATGCCGACATTAACTCGGTGATCTGGGTGACCAGCGCCTACCTGCTGGCCTACGCCGTTCCACTGCTCATCACGGGCCGCCTCGGTGACAGGTTCGGGCCGAAGCGGCTGTACCTGCTCGGCCTGGTGGTGTTCACCCTGGCCTCGCTCTGGTGCGGCCTGGCCCAAAACGTGGAGACCCTCATCGTGGCGCGCGTGCTGCAGGGCCTCGGCGCCGCGGTCATGACGCCCCAGACCATGGCCGTCATCACCCGCATCTTTCCGCCTGACCGCCGTGGGTCCGCCATGGCCATTTGGGGTGCCACGGCCGGCATGGCCACCCTGGTGGGGCCCATCCTGGGCGGTGTCCTGGTGGACGG
Source organism: Pseudarthrobacter sp. LT1 (assembly GCF_035621795.1). NCBI lineage: Bacteria > Bacillati > Actinomycetota > Actinomycetes > Micrococcales > Micrococcaceae > Pseudarthrobacter > Pseudarthrobacter sp. LT1. The sequence goes on along the minus strand of NZ_CP141830.1, from coordinate 3,377,047 downwards.
CCTGGGCTGGGAGTGGATCTTCTTCATCAACGTGCCCATCGGCGTCGTCGGTTTCATCCTGGCGATGCGCAACGTCCCTGCGCTGAGCACGCACCCGCACCGGTTCGATATCCCCGGTGTCCTGCTGAGCGCCGTCGGGCTCTTCCTGCTGGTCTTTGGCATCCAGGAGGGCGAGACGTACAACTGGGGCACCATTACCGGGCCGATCAGTGTGTGGGGCCTCATCATCGCCGGTCTTGTCATCCTGGCGGCCTTCGTGGCGTGGCAGCGGTTCAACAAGGGCGAGCCGCTGCTTCCCCTTGGACTGTTCCGCGACCGCAACTTCTCCCTCGCCAATCTGGGCATTACCATGGTGGGCTTCACCGTGACGTCCTTCGGCCTGCCCCTGATCTTCTACTACCAGTTGGTCCGTGGTCTGACGCCCACCCAGTCGGCACTGCTGATGGTTCCTATGGCGCTGATCTCAGGCGGCATGGCACCCGTGGTGGGCAAGATCGTCGACCGGGTCAACCCCAAGTACCTTGCCGCCGCCGGGTTGACGCTCATGGCGGTGGCACTGGTGTGGAACGGCCTGCTGATGCAGCCGGACACACCCATCCTGCTGTTCCTGCTTCCCAGCGCAGTCCTGGGCTTTGCCAACGCCGGTATCTGGGCTCCGCTGAGCACCACTGCCACCCGGAACCTTCCGCCGCGCCAGGCCGGTGCCGGCTCCGGCGTTTACAACACCACCCGCCAGTTCGGTGCCGTGCTGGGCAGTGCTGCGATCGCCGTCCTCATCCAGTCGCGGCTGGCGGCCGAACTCCCGTCCCGAGGCCCGGGCGGCCCATCCGGTGAGGGCATGGGCATGGGCGGCGGTACGCTTCCCGAGTTCCTGCACGCAGGGTTTTCGACGGCGATGGCCCAGTCGATCCTCCTCCCGGCCGCAGTGGTGCTGGTTGCGGCAGCCGTTGCGCTGTTCTTTGCCAAGCCGAAGCCGGTCCAGAACTGGGGAGGCCCAGGGCAGGGCCAGGAGTCACCGAAGGTGGACGCTGGTCTGGATTCCGCCGGCTGAGAGCCCCAGTTTCCGGGCGAGGGCAAGGCATCCGGTGTTGCTGACGTCTGCACGCCATTGCAGCGTCAGCCCGGCCGCCAGTGCCTCGTGGGCGGCGATGGATCCGGCCAGGGCTCCGAGACCTTGCCGTCGCCACTCAGGATCCACCAGGACCCCCATGTTGCCGAGCAGGCCTTCCCACTCGCCATAAGCGCCGCAGGCAAGGGGGACCCGCCTGCCATCGATTTCATGGACGATCGTGTAGCGGTTCTCGAGGTCGGAAAGACCCACCTCGTTGACGTCGTCCGGCGGGCACCTGCCCTCCAGCTCGATCGCCTCCGGATTACCGTGCGAGACGGTCAGTTCCTCGGAGGGCTGCTGGAGGGGCAGGTCGTCGGCGAAGAACAGGGCCGCGGCACCGAGTCCGTGGCCGCCCTGCTGCCTGGTCAGTTTCAGGAGGGTGACGTGCTGGGCCATTTCCTCGTCGGGAATTTCCGCCGCGGCGTCGATGACGCTCCGTGGTCCCACCAGGGCGGAACTTCCGAACAGCCGCACAAACTCGACAGTCCGGGCCGATTCATCGGCCCGGACAATCCGTTCACCCGATGCCAGGGCGTCACCGAACGCGTCGTCGTCAAGGCCCAGCCGGCGTGCCCACGCCAACTGGATGATGGCCGCTGAGCCGGGATCGAGTGTCATGGTCCCAGCCTAGGGCGGCCTGCAGGCTTAGCCGAACAGGACCGCGGCTTCGTCGTAGCGGTTTTGCGGGACGGTCTTGAGCTGGCCCAGGGCTTCCTCGAAGGCGACATGCTGGATGTCCGTGCCCTTCAGGGCCACCATGGTGCCCCAGTAGCCTTCGACCACGGAGTCGATGGCGGCCATGCCCAGCCGGGTGGCCAGGACCCGGTCAAAGGCCGAGGGGACGCCGCCGCGCTGGATGTGCCCCAGGATGGTGGCACGGGTTTCGATGCCGGTCCGGGCTTCGAGTTCGGGCGCCAGCTGGTCTGCGATGCCGCCCAGGCGGGGACGGCCGAACGTGTCCAGGCCGCGCTCGGAGTGCGGGCTTTCCATGTGCTCCGGAACGAACCCTTCAGCCACCACCACCAAGGGCGCGCGGCCGCGGGCGTGGGCTTCATTGACCCATTCGGTGATCTGCTCGATGCTGACCTTCTGCTCCGGGATAAGGATGGCGTGCGCCCCGGCAGCCATCCCGGCGTGCAGTGCAATCCAGCCCACGTGCCGGCCCATCACTTCCGCGATCATGCAGCGGTGGTGGGATTCACCCGTAGTGCGGAGCCGGTCGATGGCCTCGGTGGCGATCTGGACGGCGGTATCGAAACCGAAGGTGTAGTCGGTGGCGTCGAGGTCGTTGTCCACGGTCTTGGGGACGCCCACGATCTTGAGTCCGGCGTCGGTCAGGCGCTTGGCCGCGGCCAGGGTTCCCTCCCCGCCGATGGCAATGATGGCGTCGATGCCCAGCCGGTCCATGTGGGCCTTGATGGCCTCGGGACCGCCGCCGTTTTCGAACGGGTTGGTGCGGGAGGTGCCCAAAATGGTGCCACCCTGTTTGGCGATGCCGCGGACCATGGTGCGGGGGATGTCGATGATGTCCCCTTCCACCACGCCCCGCCAGCCATCACGGAATCCGACGAACTCCTGGCCGTGGACCGCAATGCCTTTGAGCACTGCGCCTCGGATCACGGCGTTCAATCCGGGGCAGTCGCCACCGCTGGTGAGGATTCCAATTTTCATGTTCGGCTCAAATCCTGGGGAGAAGGTTTACAGGCAGAGCGCCACGCTGAGCTCACCTAGAAGTGTAGTGGGGGGTGTGGGGTACGACACAAACCGGTTACATGGGGGCCGGCTCCGCTCCGGACGCGGGGACACGAAAAAGGCCCCTGCCCCGTGATCATTCTCGGGGGCAGGGGCCGTGGTCCTGGAGGTCAGGGCCGGTTCAGCGACCGGCGGTCCAGGAACGTCTGGAGCGGAATCTCGTTGCGCTGGTCCGGAAGGATGACCCACGCCAGGACGTAGAAGACGAAGGCCGGGCCCGGAAGCAGGGCGAAGAGCAGGAAAGCGATACGGACGAATGCCACGTCCACATTGAGTTTGGCAGCGATGCCGCCACAAACCCCGCCAAGCCACCGCTCGGGGCCGCGCTTCAGGCCGAAGCCCCTGACAATGCTGAAGAACTTATCCATGGTTCAAGACTTCCCTGTAGTTGGTTCGTTGTCACGTTTCCGGGCTGAGAGCAGGCCGCCCACCACCAGGGCCACCCCCGCGCCGATCATCAGGCCGATCAGGACGTAGGTGCCGTTGAGCGTCACGATGCCAAGCTGCGCCACGATGATCAGCGCGGCCAGTGCCAGGACGATCAGGCCCCACACCACCGTTCCCACCCTGGCCGGTGCCGGTCCGGCAGTGTCCTGGCCCGCCGTCGTCGGAATGTTGCTGTTGTCCATGTCAGTTGCCTTCCTGGATCGTGACGTTGCTGAAGGTGCCGTCGATCTGCACCACCAGGTGGTTGCCTGGCCGGTCCGTGTTGTAGCTGCTTTCGCGGGTGGTGGTGCCGCCGCGCTGGCCGCTTCCTTCGTTCAGGTTGCCCATGGTCATGTCCGCCTTGATGTCAACGGGCAGGTTCTGCGGGATCACCACGGTCACGTTGCTGGCGGTGATGTCGAGCGGAACCACGACGTCGGACGTCAGGGGGGCGGTTGGGGAGAGTCCCGTGAGGTCCACGGTTCCCCGTCCGGCGGTGATGTCGATGCCGCCGCGCGCTTCCTCGATGCTGGCCGGGTTCCAGTCAACTTGCTGGAACCGCATCCGGCCGTCGTCCAGGGTGTTGTAGATGCCGCCGGTAACCAGTGCGATCACCGCGAAGAGGCTCAGGATGCCGGACGTGCGGCCGCGGAAGCCCGCCATCAGGATGCCCAGGCCAAGGACCGCCGCCGCGCTGGCCCACACGATGGCGTTGCCCGAGCCGCCCAGGTTGATGATGTCCGCGGCGTCCAGGGCCTTGAGTCCGCCGCCCACCAGCAGGGCAGATCCGGTGGCGATGGCGACTGCGGGGGCGCCGGGGCCGGATGGGCGGGGCTTTGGCGGCCGCGGCGGGACCCACGGGGTGGGGTACCCGGCGTCACCGGGTCTGCCGTTGCCGGGGCCGCCCGGGGAGGTGCCGGCGCCGCCAATTCCGGCACCAACTCTGCCCGCCCCCACCCTGGCGCCGCCAACGCCGCCGGGGCCGGCCGGGATGCTCCCTGCGGGACTGTAGCTGCCGTGGCCGTAGGAGCCGGTGGGCGCTGAACCGGTGGGGCCGCTGCCGTGGGTGGGTGCTGCAGTTGGGCCAGGACCGGGAACGGTGCCGGCGGTGAACGTTGAGGTGTGGGCCGTGCCGTCCATCGGGTAGGTCCCGCCGGAGGCGGCCGTGCCGTGCCCGGCCATGGTGGGGTGGGCCTTGTTGCGCTGGGAGAGGTAGTAGATCAGGTAGATGGCGCCGCCTACCCAGAAGAGGGTCCACAGCAGGCCGCTCAGGCCGTTGTGGCTCCAGCCCCAGAAGCCTCCGCCCAGCCCGGTGAGGCCCAGGACCGTGGCGATCAGGGAACCCGTCATGCCGCTGGACCAGCGGCCGGCCCCTGCTTCCTGGACGTGAATCCTGCCGTCCGGTTCCGGAAGGAAGGCCCAGGCCAGGCCGTACAGCAGTACCCCGATGCCCGCCAGAAGGGTCAGGACGATAAAGGCGCCGCGGATGATAATCGGGTCAACGCCAAGCCGGTGGGCGATGCCGCTGCAGACGCCGCCGATCCAGCGGTCGTTTCCCCGGTAGATACCGTTGCTGCGGATCCAGCCGAAGAAGTCGGTGGACGGCGCCGGGGCGGGGCTGCCTTGGAACGCGTAGCGCTGGGATTCGTCCGCAGGCGGTACCGTGGCGGGGTCCGGAGGCGTTGGGGCGGAGGACGGCAGGGGCTCGGTGGGCTGCTCGCTGTTCGCGCCGGGCTGCCCGTCGGGGAGGGGCTCGGCAGGGTGTTCGTCGTCAGGGGAGGGGGTCTGCGAGTTCATACCTCGATCCTCCCGTTCAGACCGGTTGGCGCTCTATTGGGGGAAACCCTGAACCGTCCCTGAGCTGTCCCCGGGAAGCGGCCGATTGCGGTCCGGGCAACCCTGATCCGTGTTTGGATTGACCCATGACATCCCTTCCGGCGCGGCCGCCCCTGGCACGGAGCAGCGACCGTGTGATCGCGGGGGTGTGCTCCGGCCTCGCCGCGCACCTGGGCTGGCCGGTGAAGAACGTGCGCCTGGGCATGGTCCTGGCGTCTTTCGCTGGAGGGGCGGGCCTGGTCTTCTATGCCTGGCTCTGGATCATGGTGCCCACGGCGGACGAGGCCGCCCGCCGCAACGCCCGCCGCCCGGCGTCGCCCATTGCCCCGGCGGTGAGCGAGCCCCAAGGAAAAGCGGCCGACGCCGGAACCCCGGCGGGTGCAGCCGGTCCCCTTACTGAAGGTGAGGGCGCGCTCCCGGTGCCACCCTGGTTCCGGGCGCGTGGAATGCGGTATGGCAAGGAAATCCTGTTGGGCTGCGGGCTCCTGCTGGTGGCGGGCATCATGATTGCCCAGTTGCTGGGCGTGGATGTGTCCCTCGGAACGCTGATCCCGGCTGCTGCTGTGCTGGGCGGTGCCTCGATCGCGTGGATGCAGCTGGACGAGACCCGGCGCGCCGGCCTGGTGGACAAGACCAAGGCGGACCAGGCCGGAGGCTGGGGCCGGCTCGCTGCCGGTCTGGCGCTGGTGGTGGCCGGGGTCCTGGTGATGGTGTCCGGCTCGGGTTCCTGGGAACAGACCTGGCTCGCCTTGCTCGCGTCGGTGGCCGTCCTCGGCGGCGTGGTGCTGGTCCTGCTGCCCTGGGCTCTGAAGTTCTGGCGTGACCTGGAAGCGGAGCGCGCCGGCCGGATCCGGGAAACGGAACGTGCCGAGATCGCCGCCCACCTCCACGATTCGGTACTGCAGACCCTCGCTTTGATCCAGCGGCGCGCAGGCAACGAGCACGACGTCGTCCGCCTGGCCCGTGCCCAGGAACGCGAGCTGCGCGGCTGGCTGTTCCAGGATCCAGGCCGCGAAAGCGGTCAGCTCTCGGACCGGATCAAGGCTGTTGCCGGGGAGGTGGAGGACCTGCTCGGCAACGCCGTGGAGGTGGTCACCGTCGGTGACGCCGCCATGACCGAGGCGCATGAGGCCCTGGTCCAGGCAAGCCGGGAGGCCATGCTCAACGCCTCACGGCACGGTGGCGGGACGGTCTCGGTCTACCTTGAAGCGTCGGACGGGCAGGCCGAGATTTTCATCAAGGACAGGGGATCGGGCTTTGAGCTGCGGGACGTGCCCGCGGACCGGCTCGGTATTCGGGAATCAATCATCGGCAGGATGAAACGGCACGGCGGCTCGGCCGCCATCCTCAGCACCGGCGACGGCACCGAGGTCCGCCTCCGGCTGCCGGCCGCAGCAGAACACGCGGAAGGAAAATCATGAACACAACCCAGGGAACAGGTGCCGGAAGTGCCCGGCCGGCCACCCCCGTGCGGGTGGTCCTTGTGGACGACCACGCCATCTTCCGGTCCGGTCTGAAGGCGGACCTCGACGCCGGCATCCAGGTGGTGGGGGAGGCCGCCACCGTTGAGCAGGCCATCGCCGTGATAGCCCAGCAGCGGCCCGACGTCGTCCTCCTGGACGTGCACCTGCCCGGCGGACTGGGCGGCGGCGGCCGGGAGGTCATCGCAGGCTCCGCTGCGCTCCTGTCCAGCACCCGCTTCCTGGCACTGAGCGTCTCCGACGCCGCGGAGGACGTGGTCGCCGTCATCCGTGCCGGCGCCCGCGGCTATGTCACCAAGACCATCTCCGGCACCGAAATTACCGACGCCGTGTTCCGGGTGGCCGGCGGTGATGCCGTCTTCTCGCCCCGCCTGGCCGGTTTTGTCCTGGACGCCTTCGGCACTGCCCCCGCGGACATCGCCGATGATGAACTGGACAAGCTCTCAGCCCGCGAACTGGAGGTCATGCGGCTCATCGCCCGGGGCTACAGCTACAAGGAAGTGGCCAAGGAACTCTTCATCAGCATCAAGACCGTGGAGACCCATGTCTCGGCGGTGCTGCGGAAGCTCCAGCTCTCCAGCCGCCACGAACTCACCAAGTGGGCCGCGGAGCGGCGCCTCCTCTAGACGCCCCATCAGATCCTGCCGTTCAATCTCCAACGCCCCATCACCTTTCGGGCCTTAAACCAGAACGCCCCATCACTTGGTGATGGGGCGTTCCGGTTTTTCCTGTGAAAGGTGATGGGGCGTTACTGGGCCTTGCCCAGGAAGTCCTGCAGGCGCTGGACACCCGTGGCGAGGTCCTCGTCCCCCAGGGCGTAGGAGAGGCGCAGGAAGCCGGAGGGGCCGAACGCCTCGCCCGGAACCACTGCCACCTCAACCTCGTCGAGGATCAGCGAGGCCAGCTCTGCGGAGGTCTGCGGTGTGGCGGTGCCGGACGCGGTGGGGAATTCCTTACCCAGCAGCGCACGGACGTCCGCGTATACGTAAAAGGCGCCCTTCGGCGTCGGGCATTCCACGCCGTCAATGGCATTCAGCCCCGCGACGATGGCCTTGCGGCGGCGGTCGAACGCCACCTTCATCTCATCGACGGCGGTCAGTGGGCCGGACACGGCAGCGAGGGCGGCAATCTGCATGATGTTGGACACGTTGGACGTGGCGTGCGACTGGAGGTTGGTGGCCGCCTTGATGACGTCTGCCGGGCCGATCATCCAGCCCACCCGCCAGCCGGTCATGGCGTACGTCTTGGCGACGCCGTTGAGGATGACCACCTTGTCGCCCAGTTCCGGGGCAGCGGTGGCGATGGACGTGAACGGGACACCGTCGTAGGTGAGGTGCTCGTAGATTTCGTCCGTGACCACCCACAGGCCCTTGGCCGCGGCCCACTTGCCGATCTCCGCCACCTGCCCGGGGGAGTACACGGCACCAGTGGGGTTCGACGGAGAGACGAACAGCAGGATCTTGGTCCGGTCCGTCACGGCCGCTTCGAGCTGTTCAACGGTCACCAGGTAGTCCTGTTCGGGCCCGGCGAAGACCTCTACGGGGACGCCGCCGGCCAGCCGGATGGCCTCAGGGTAGGTGGTCCAGAACGGGGCAGGCACAATGACCTCGTCGCCCGGATCCACCAGGGTGGCGAAGGTGTTGTAGACGGCCTGCTTGCCGCCGTTGGTGACCAGCACCTGTGAGGGATCCACCGTGTAGCCGGAGTCGCGCAGCGTCTTCTCTGCGATTGCCTTCTTCAGTTCGGGCAGGCCGCCGGCAGGGGAGTAGCGGTGGAACCTGGGCTGGCCGGCAGCCTCGATGGCCGCCTGGACGATGTAGTCCGGGGTGGGGAAATCGGGTTCGCCCGCACCGAAACCAATAACCGGCCGGCCAGCTGCCTTCAGCGCCTTGGCCTTGGCGTCAACGGCCAGGGTTGCGGATTCGGCAATTGCGGAGATGCGTTGGGAAACGCGGGCGGAAGACATTGGCAGGTCCGTTCTTCGCTTGCAGCCCGGAGGCTGGAATGTGGGATTCGACGAGTTCTACTCTATGCTGTTCACCGGACCCTCCGGGGTGCCGGTTTTGATTTATGACTGCCCCGCGCAGCACGTTTCAAGCCGGACTGCGGATGGGCCGGAACGGGCTGGTTTTACCTATGCGAAGTTCTTGCGTAGACTGGTTCACCGGTGTTGAAACACAGATGATGGCGTGCGCCCCAGTCCAAACTGGTGTTGGGCCATCAAAGAGTGGAATTCACTCCATAGGGTAGTGGCGCAATTGGTAGCGCAGCGGTCTCCAAAACCGCAGGTTGCAGGTTCGAGTCCTGTCTGCCCTGCGCAAGCTGCTCCGGGCGAAAGCCCGGAGCAGGCGCAGCAACCATGGTTCTGATCAGGGCCGGGTAATCCACCATTGCAAAGATGAGCGAGGACCAGGTGACCGAAACAGCTGCCAGCAGCTCCAAGGGCCGCCCAGCTAAGAAGGAAGCCAAGGCAAACTTCTTCGCCCGCATTGCACTCTTTGTCCGCCAGATCATCGGCGAACTGAAGAAGGTTGTTGCCCCCACCCGCAAGGAACTGATCAACTACACGCTCGTGGTGCTGGTGTTCGTGGCCATCATGATGGTCATCGTCAGCCTGCTGGACATTGGTTTCGGAACCGCTGTCAGCTGGATCTTCGGCGGCACCGGCTCCAAGGACAGCTAAGGCTGCACGGTCCGCAGGCCGCGTGTTTCGCCCGGGTAACCGGAAGGAATCGCCGGCGTGCGGAATTGAGCCATTTAAATAGGCATGTTAGGCAATGAGGAAGCAGGAGACCAAGTGTCTGAGCAGGAGCTCGAGGTAACCGAGACTGGGCTGGAAGAATCCCCGGACGTCACGGCGGAAGCCGGTGAAGAGTCCGAGGTTGAGTCCTCCGCGCCCGAATCCGATGACGCAGCCTCCGACGCAGCAGTTGCTGACGCCGACGAAGCCGACGCTTCCGACGCCGACGGTGAAGACGAGCCCGCAGACGCTCTTGCCGCCGCTGCCGCCACCGCAGCCGCTGATCCGGCCGAGGAGTTCAAGGCCAAGCTGCGCCGCCAGGAGGGTGACTGGTACGTCATCCACTCCTACGCCGGTTACGAGAACCGCGTGAAGGCCAACCTTGAGACCCGCATCCAGACCCTGGACATGGAAGATTACATCTTCGAAATCCAGGTGCCCATGGAAGAAGTCGTGGAGATCAAGAACGCCCAGCGCAAGGTGATCAACCGCGTCCGCATCCCCGGCTACGTCCTGGTCCGCATGGACCTGACCGACGCCTCCTGGGGCGCCGTCCGCCACACTCCCGGCGTTACCGGCTTCGTGGGCAACGCCCACAACCCGGTCCCGCTGCGCCTGGACGAGGTCTTTTCCATGCTCGCTCCCGTCTTCGAGGAAGAGCAGGCCGAGAAGGGCAAGCCGGTCAACAAGCAGAACCAGGTTCACGTGGCCGTCGACTTCGAGGTCGGCGAGTCCGTCATCGTCAAGGAAGGTCCGTTCGAGACCCTCCCCGCCACGATCTCGGAGATCAAGCCCGAGTCCCAGACCCTCGTGGTGCTGGTCTCCATCTTCGAGCGCGAAACGCCGGTCACCCTGGCGTTCAACCAGGTCACCAAGATCTGAGAATCCTAGAATTCGTCCCGGTGCCGCCCGCTTAGCGGCACCGGAACGGCCGGCCGCCTCGCCATGGCGGCCAAAAACCTGAGGCACGCTCCTGTGCCCCAGGACGTTATTGAGAGAAGGACCCTACATTGGCTCCCAAGAAGAAGGTCACCGGCCTCATCAAGCTGCAGATCCAGGCAGGTGCCGCCAACCCGGCCCCGCCGATCGGTCCTGCGCTTGGCCAGCACGGTGTCAACATCATGGAATTCTGCAAGGCGTACAACGCTGCGACGGAAGCCCAGCGCGGAAACGTCATCCCCGTGGAAATCACGGTCTACGAGGACCGTTCCTTCACGTTCATCACCAAGACCCCGCCGGCTGCAGAGCTCATCAAGAAGGCTGCAGGCGTTGCCAAGGGTTCATCCACCCCGCACACCGTCAAGGTTGCCAAGCTGACCCAGGCCCAGGTCAACGAGATCGCCTCCACCAAGATGGAAGACCTCAACGCCACCAGCCTCGAAGGCGCAGCGAAGATCATCGCCGGCACCGCCCGCTCCATGGGCATCACCGTCGAGGGCTAACAGCCCTTACCGCTGTCCAGCGTCGGGGTAATTGACGACGACGGGCGGCACCGCCGGGACACCGGCACCAAAAAAATTGAAATGTTGGCCATCCGGGCCGGATAACGAACCGGATCACCGACTGTGGCAGGGCCCAGCGCGGTCCGCAGACCACAACTGCACAAGGAGAAATAAGCAGCATGGCAAAGCGCAGCAAAGCATATGAGGCAGCAGCCGCCAAGATCGACGCGGAGAAGCACTACGCACCGTTCGAGGCAGTAACGCTGGCCAAGGACACCAACCCGTCCAAGTTCGACGCCACCGTTGAGGTCGCTTTCCGCCTCGGCGTCGACCCCCGCAAGGCTGACCAGATGGTCCGCGGCACCGTCAACCTGCCCCACGGCACCGGTAAGACCGCCCGCGTCCTGGTTTTCGCAACGGGTGACAAGGCTGAGGCCGCAATCGCAGCCGGCGCCGACTTCGTTGGTTCCGACGACCTTATCGAAAAGATCGCCGGTGGCTGGACCGACTTCGACGCCGCCGTTGCCACCCCTGACCTCATGGGCAAGGTTGGCCGCCTCGGTAAGGTCCTGGGCCCGCGTAACCTGATGCCGAACCCGAAGACGGGCACCGTGACCCCCGACGTCACCAAGGCCGTCAACGACATCAAGGGTGGAAAGATCGACTTCCGCGTCGACAAGCACTCCAACCTGCACTTCATCATCGGCAAGGTTTCCTTCGACGCCATCAAGCTGGCCGAGAACTACGCAGCAGCACTGGAAGAGGTTCTTCGCCTCAAGCCGTCCGCTGCTAAGGGCCGCTACATCCAGAAGGCTACCGTTGCCACCACGTTCGGCCCCGGCATCTCCGTGGACCCCAACGTCACCAAGGTGCTCACCGAGGCATAGTCCCTCACTGAAGTTCCTGCTTCCGGAGTGATTCCGGAGCAATCGGAGACCGTTCCGGCGCTCATGCGCCGGGGCGGTCTTCTTTTTGCCTCCATACCGGCGGGCAGTGCCTAAGCTGGCGGCATGGACCAGCCCAAGCGAACCCAGCCCGCGTCTTCGCCGCCGTCCGCTGCCCTGGCGGTTGCCGCCGTCGTCATTCCTCCGCGCGGCCAGGACCTCCCTGGCACCGAGCCGTCCCCGGAGCTTCTGGCCTGCCAGGCCATGAAGGAGGCAGAGTCGCTGACCGTCTGGGGGAGCCTGGACCGCTGCCTTACCCCGGCCGAAGCGCTGGAGTTCTGGCGCGGCAACGAGTACGAGGAACGGCACCTGTTCCTTGCCCGGGCCGGCGGGGAGCCGGTGGGGCTGTGCTCCGTGACGCTGCCCCTGCGCGAGAACCTGGCCACCGCAGGCATCGACGTCCTGGTCGTTCCTGAGCGGCGCCGCAGGGGACTGGGACGCGTCCTGCTGGAGCATGCCGAAACCGTGGCACGGACACGCGGCAGGTCATCCTTGGATTCCTTCCATGAGGTGCCCCTGGACGCCGTACGGCGTGATTCGCCCATGATCCCCGCGAGATCCGGGGTTGGCCAACTGCCGGGGGATGACCCTGCAACTGCCTTTGCCCTGTCCGCCGGGTATGAGCTCGAGCAGGTGGAGCGTTCCAGCCGGCTCATGTTGCCCGTACCGGGTACCCTGCTGGCGCAACTGGAGGCTCAAGCCCTGGCCCGCAGCGGCGACTACATCCTGACGGCCTGGGACGGCCACTGCCCGGTGACGCTCGTAGCCGGCTATGCCGGGTTGCGGGCGCGGATGAGTACGGACGCCCCAACAGCCGGCATGGACTGGGAACGGGAGGACTGGGACGTCCGCCGCGTGCGTGACGATGAACAGGCCCTGGTCCGCAGCGGTGTGCAGATCTCTGTGGCCGCGGCGGTGTACCGCCCCACCGGTGAACTGGTTGCCTACTCCGTCCTGGCCTGGCGCCCCCAGGTCCCGGAGTCCTTGCTCCAGCAGGACACCCTCGTGGCGGCGGGGCACCGCGGCCACCGCCTGGGGATGCTGATCAAGGCGGCCAACCTGCGGCGTGCCCAGGAGAAATGGCCCCCGGCGCGCTCGGTCCTGACATGGAATGCCAGCGAAAACCAGCATATGCTGGCGATAAATACCGCCCTTGGATTCAGGCCCGCCGGCTATGAAGGTGAGTGGCAGAAACGGCTGGGATGATGCCCGCATGGCAATAGACGTGAAGATCGAGCAGCTGTATATACCCGACTCATTGGACACCCCGGACGCAGCAGACTTCCTCGCCGCCGTGGAGGTGGGCCGCAAGGTCCGGATGCAGACGTGGGGCAGCGACGACCTTGCGTACGGTCCACAGGAGAAGTTGCTTGAGTTCGCGGACCCCTACGAGCGCCAGCTGATCCTCGTGGCCAAGGTGGACGGCGCCATTGTGGGCACGGTTGATATTGCGCTGCCCCTGACCGACCACCTGGACCTGGCCGAGCTCACCCTGGACATCCTGCCCGAGTTCCAGCGGCAGGGGGTGGGGCGCCGCCTGCTTGAGGCTGCCGAACAGCTGGCCAGGGGTGAAGGCCGCACCATGATCCTGGTGGACACCAACCACCCGGGCGCGTCACTGCACGAGTTTGAACGGGCCCAGCTGGTGCCCGGTACCGGGCAGGGATTTGTGCCCCTGGAGAGCCGCGAAGTGGAGTTCGCACAGAGGACCGGATACACGCTGCAGCACATCGAGCAGTTCAGCTCCTGCCTCCTGCCCCTGGACACCAAGCTGGTGGCCGACCTCCAGGCTGAAGCCGAGGAAGCCAACAACGGCAGGTACCGGCTGCACCATTGGACGGACCGTTGCCCGGACCGCTGGCTGGAGGCCGTGGCCGTGCTGGAAAACCAGGCCGGCGCCGACGTGGACCCTTCCTTGGATGCGCCGATTGAGCAGGACATGGTGTTCGACGGCGGCATCCTGCGTGAGGCGGAGGACGTCGCCATCGCGCAGGGCAGGAGAACGGTGGTCACCGCCGTCGAGTACATCGCCACCGGGGCGCTGGTGGGCCTGACCACCATCACCGTCCTGGCCCACCGGGCTGACGTGGTGTTCCAGGACGATACCTTGGTCCTGCAGGAACACCGGGGCAACAAGCTCGGGCTGCTGATCAAGGTGGCCAACATGGAGCGGCTCAGCGAGCAGTTCCCGGACGCGCGCATCATTTACACCTGGAATGCGCCGGAGAACCGGTACCTCCTGACGGTCAACAAGCAGCTCGGATTCCAGACGGCCGGTGTGACGGGTATCTGGCAGAAGGAGCTCCCCACGCTGCGCACCAGCACCAGCTGAGCGCCGATTTGGCGGACCGGCAATGCCTCGCGTAAGCTGGGGGTACCAAAGACCGTCGGTTGTTGGAAATCCACTCTCCTGAACATGGCTCAACTCTGCAGTTGTGCGCTGGGGACCACAGTGGCTTTCCGGACGAAGGACCCTCAACGCAGGGCGGCCGGCGCAGGTGAACGAAGCAAAGCTCCACGGCATAAACGTGTTGAGCCAAGCCCCGTGCATCTGCGCGGGGCGTTTTTAGTTTTAGCTCTCTTGAGCGGGGACCGTCGAATACCGGCACTATCCCCGGAAGGAGGGTTATGGCAACGCCTACCAAGGTTTCAGCAGTAGCTGAGATCACTAACGATTTCAAGGAATCGAACGCCGCTGTCCTGACCGAATACCGCGGGCTCACCGTTGCACAGCTCAAGCAGCTGCGTGTTTCTCTCGGCCAGGACACCAAGTTCGCGGTCGTCAAGAACACCCTGACCGCCATTGCAGCCAAGGAAGCCGGCGTCGAAGCATTCGACGGCCAGCTTGCCGGCCCCACTGCAATCGCGTTCATCAAGGGTGACGCAGTTGCCGCTGCCAAGAGCCTGACGGATTTTGCCAAGGCCAACAAGCAGCTGGTCATCAAGACCGGTTACTTCGAGGGCAAGGCGCTGGACGCCAGCGAGGTCGCCGCACTGGCTGCCCTCGAGTCCCGCGAGCTGCAGCTCGCCAAGGTTGCAGGCGTCCTCAAGGCACCTGCCGCCGCAGCTGCACGCATCATCGACGCACTGCGCCTCAAGCTTGAAGAAGAGAACGGTGCACCGGCAGCTGCCGAAGCGCCTGCCGCTGAAGAAGCCCCTGCCGCTGAAGCTGAAGCTCCCGCTGAAGCTCCTGCTGCCGAAGAGAACTAGTTCTCTTTACCCCACCAGACTCCGGTGTCATCCCGGCCGAACGCCGGCGGGACACCACAACAGGAAGGACGCCTACCATGGCGAAGCTCAGCAACGAAGAGCTCATTGAAGCTTTCAAGGAACTGACCATCATCGAGCTCTCCGAGTTCGTTAAGCTCTTCGAAGAGACCTTCGAAGTTACCGCCGCTGCTGTTGCAGTTGCCGGCCCCGCCGGTGGCGGAGCTGCTGAAGAGGTTGAAGAGAAGACCGACTTCGACGTCATCCTCGAATCTGCCGGTGACAAGAAGATCGCAGTCATCAAGGAAGTTCGCGCCATCACCTCCCTCGGCCTCAAGGAAGCCAAGGACCTGGTTGACAGCGCCCCCAAGGCTGTTCTCGAAGGCGCCAACAAGGAAGCTGCCGAGAAGGCCAAGGAGCAGCTCGAGGCTGCAGGCGCCACCGTTACCCTCAAGTAACAACGCCTTTTCCTTCGGAAACCCCGTCCACTCCGGTGGGCGGGGTTTCCTGCTTTAACAAAGGCCTTCCGTTTCAGGAAGGCTCGCTGATGTCCGCCACCACGGCGCCCAGTGCTGCGGTCAGCTCATCGGCATCCACGAAGGCGCTGTAGCCGTGTGCCCCGGCCCCCATGGAGATGCGCCGCCCGGTGATCGTGGCGTCCGCATAGACGGGCCAGGCGGTGGTGCTGCCCAGCGGCGTGATGGTGCCGCGCTCGTAGCCAGTGGCCTCCAGTGCGGTTCCTGCGGGTGGCAGCGACAGCTTGTTCACGCCCACCAGGGCGCGGAGCTTGGGCCACGAAATCTGCCGGTCGCCCGGGATGAGCGCGAAAAGGAACGTCCCGTCCTTGTGCTTGACTACCAGGGATTTGACGATGTCCGCCGGTGTGATTCCCATGATGACCGCGGCCTCTTCGAGGCTCTTCGCTGCGGGCCGTTCCACCACGTCAACTGCCAGGCCGCGGGCAGCGGCGTCGGCCAGGAACCGTTCCCGTCCGACGCCGTCCGCTCCGTTTCCGGATGAGCCCGCCATCAGTCGCGGTACAGCAGGAGGGCCTCACCCTGCCCGCCCCCGCCGCAGAGGGACACTGCAGCCTTGCCGGTCCCGCGCCGCTTCAGCTCATGGGCGGCGTGGGCGGCCAGCCGGGCACCCGAGGCGCCGATCGGATGACCCAACGCAATGGCGCCGCCGTGGAGGTTGCACTTCTCCAGCGGGTAGTCCAGGTCCTTGAGGGACTGCACGGCCACCGAGCCGAAGGCTTCATTGATCTCGATGAAGTCAAGGTCGGCGGTGCTCCACCCCGCTTTGCCAAGGGCGTTCATGATGGCGTTGGAGGGCTGGGAATGCAGGGAATTGTCAGGCCCGGCCACCTGTCCCGGCTTCCCGACCACCGCCAGGTATTCGAGCCCGTGCTCCTCCGCATAGCCGCGGGAGGCGAGCACCAGGGCTGCGGCGCCGTCGGACAGGGGAGAGGAGTTGCCCGCGGTAATGGTGCCGTCAGTGACGAATGCAGCGCGCAGTCCGGCCAGCGATTCGATCGAGGTATTGGGGCGGACCCCTTCATCGGTGTCCACCACCAGGGGCTCGCCTTTGCGCTGCTTGACGCTGATAGGTGCGATCTCGCCGTCGAACGTTCCGTTTTTCGCCGCAAGCGCCGCGCGCTGGTGCGATTGGGCGGCGACGTTGTCCTGGGAGGTGCGGTCGATACCCAGCGAGAGGTTCCGCGTCTCGGTGGACAGGCCCATCGACTCCCCGTCAAAGGCATCGGTCAGCCCGTCGTGTGCGGCAGCGTCCAGCGCCTGGATGGAGCCGTAGGTCCACCCCTGTCGCGATCCCGGAAGCAGGTGCGGTGCCCGGCTCATCGACTCCTGGCCGCCGGCCACCACCACGGCAGCCTCGCCCGCGCGGATCATCCGGGCGGCGTCGATCACCGCGGTCAGCCCGGAAAGGCACACCTTGTTGACGGTCACGGCAGGCACGTTCCACCCGATGCCGGCGCCGATTGCGCTTTGCCGCGCAGGGTTCTGCCCGGCGCCTGCCTGCAGGACCTGGCCCATGATGACGGCCTCCACATCCGCTGCATCGACGCCGCTGGAGCCCAGTGCGGCCTTGATGGCGTGCGCGCCAAGATCCACGGCCGTGAGGCTGGACAGTTGGCCGTTGATCCGGCCCTGCGGGGTCCGTGCGGCCCCGAGGATGACAACGTCATTGCTGAGAGGAGTGTTGTCCATGGTTACCACTTTCAGTCCGGTTTCGGTCTAAGCCACCAAGGCTATCGTGAGCCTGGTCACCCAACTATTCAAACGCCGGGAGCGCCATGTGCATTCCTTAGGCTGCATCCTGCTGGCGGGTTTTGCAGCACGGCACGGCAGGGGAGAGGTACCCATCTGCTGGGTTGTGTACGACGGCGGCCGCTTGCGTAGGGTGGACGGCGAGGCTGTGCAGGGGACGCGCTTTGCAGGGGACACCAGGTCCGGAGCCGGGACGGACGGAGCGACATCGTGAAGAAGACACGTAATGCGGCTGCCATCGCCGCCATGGCCATATTGACGGGCAGTGCGCTGGCGGGTTGCTCGATGTCCACGCCGGCGCCGGCGGAAACCACCCAGTCCACGCCGGCGCCCTCGGACAACGGTGCGGCAGGCACCAGCCCTGCCCCCTCCATCGGGCCGGGAAGTACCGGTGCGGCCCGGGCAGGGGGAACCAAGGCAGCCTGCGAACTCTTCAACAAACTGGTGGCGGACTACGCTGCCGTTTCCCCCACCGATTCACAGGGCTACGAGGACGTCTACTCACGGGCCCAGGACGCCAAGGACACTGTTTCCGGGGACCTGAGGGGGCTGTTCACCTCGCTGAGCCTGCTGGCCATCGACCACTCGTCGGCGGCGGAAACCGGGGGCAAGCCGTCCCAGGAATCCAAGGACGCGGTAAGGGATGCTGTCTTCGCGAACGCGGGCAGCTGCACGGCCGAGGGCGTTACGCTGCGCCTCTAGGCGGTCCGCACCCCCGGCTCGGGCCGCCGGAAACTGGGTGCTTGCAATCCGGCGGGATGTGGGGTAGACACGTAGGTTATTTTGCCGTATCGTAGATATTTGCGTCTTCCCTGTTTACCTTCAGCCTTCATATAGCGGTGGGCTTTGCCTGGCAGCTGGCAATCAACGTGCCGTAACAACGGTCACAGCATAGTCAGTTCAGGCCCCGGGTCATATAGCGGAACCGGATGGTAGCGCTGCGGAGTCACTTCGCAGGGTGCACAGCGGGGGAGATCTGAAAACGCCTGAAGGTCTGTGGAAGGATCCCTCTTGGTCGCCTCGAGCACCTCTAATAACGAAACCGCTAACACTGCCGACAGCACTGATGGTGCCACTCGCCGGCTCTCATTCGCAAAGATTCACGAACCCCTTGACGTTCCGAATCTGCTTGCCCTGCAGACGGACAGCTTTGACTGGCTGGTCGGCAATGAGCGCTGGCAGGCACGCGTGGCAAAGGCTGTCGAAGAAAACGATCTCAGCGTCGCCACCACGTCCGGCCTGTCGGACATCTTCGAAGAGATCTCCCCGATCGAGGACTTCCAGGGCACCATGTCCCTGAGCTTCTCCGATCCGGAGTTCGCTGACCCCAAGTACACCATGGCTGAGTGCAAGGACCGGGACGCAACGTACTCGGCTCCGCTGTACGTCAAGGCCGAGTTCATGAACAACAACACGGGCGAAATCAAGCAGCAGACCGTGTTCATGGGTGACTTCCCCCTGATGACCGAGAAGGGCACCTTCGTCGTCAACGGCACCGAGCGTGTCGTCGTCTCCCAGCTGGTCCGTTCGCCGGGCGCCTACTTCGAGCGCGCCGCCGACAAGACCAGCGACAAGGACATCTTCACCGCGAAGATCATCCCGTCCCGCGGTGCATGGTTCGAGCTCGAGATCGACAAGCGCGACCAGGTCGGTGTCCGCCTCGACCGCAAGCGTAAGCAGTCCGTCACGGTCCTGCTGAAGGCCCTGGGCTGGACCGAAGGCCAGATCCTCGAAGAGTTCGGCCAGTACGACTCCATGCGGGCAACCCTGGAGAAGGACGCCACCGAAACCCGCGAAGACGCCCTGCTGGACATCTACCGCAAGCTGCGTCCGGGCGAGCCGCCCACCGTCGAGGCTGCCCAGTCCCTGCTGGATAACCTGTACTTCAACTCCAAGCGCTACGATCTGGCCAAGGTTGGCCGCTACAAGATCAACCGCAAGCTTGGCATCGACCGCTCCCTTGGCGACAAGGAAGCCTCTGTCCTGCACGTTGAAGACATCGTCGCCATGATCAAGTTCCTCGTCGCGCTGCACGCCGGCGAGAAGACCATCAAGGGCACACGCGATGGCCAGGAAGTGGACCTGCGCGTCGAGATCGACGACATCGACCACTTCGGCAACCGCCGCATCCGCGCCGTTGGCGAGCTCATCGAGAACCAGGTCCGCACCGGCCTGTCCCGCATGGAGCGCGTTGTCCGCGAGCGTATGACCACCCAGGACGTCGAGGCCATCACGCCGCAGACCCTGATCAACATCCGCCCCGTGGTTGCAGCCATCAAGGAGTTCTTCGGAACTTCCCAGCTGTCGCAGTTCATGGACCAGAACAACCCGCTCTCGGGCCTGACCCACAAGCGCCGCCTGTCGGCCCTTGGCCCCGGTGGTCTGTCCCGTGACCGCGCCGGCATGGAAGTCCGTGACGTGCACCCGTCCCACTACGGACGTATGTGCCCCATCGAAACCCCTGAAGGCCCGAACATTGGTCTGATCGGTTCGCTGGCTTCCTACGGCCGCATCAACCCGTTCGGTTTCATCGAGACCCCGTACCGCCTGGTCAAGGACGGCGTCGTCTCCGACGACGTCCAGTACCTGACGGCCGACGACGAGGCCGAGGTCCTGATCGCCCAGGCCAATGCCCCGCTCGACGAGAACAAGAAGTTCGCCGAAGACACCGTCTTGGTCCGTGCCCGCGGTGGTGGAGGCGAGCCCGTCCTGGTTCCGGCCGCAGACGTCGAGTTCATGGACGTTTCCCCGCGCCAGATGGTGTCCGTGGCTACGGCCCTGATCCCGTTCCTGGAGCACGACGACGCCAACCGCGCACTCATGGGTGCCAACATGCAGCGCCAGGCTGTGCCGCTGGTCCGTTCCGAGGCCCCCTTCGTGGGCACCGGCATGGAGCGCGCCGCCGCCGTCGACGCCGGTGACGTTGTCATCGCCAAGAAGGCCGGTGTGGTCACCGAGGTTTCCGCCGAGCTCGTCATCATGCTCAACGACGACGGCACCGAGACCAACTACCGCATCAACAAGTTCGCCCGCTCCAACCAGGGCAACTGCTACAACCACCGCGTCCTGGTCAACGAAGGCCAGCGCCTGGAAGTTGGCGGCATCATCGCCGACGGCCCGGCAACGGACCAGGGTGAGCTCGCACTGGGCAAGAACCTGCTCGTGGCATTCATGTCATGGGAAGGCCACAACTTCGAGGACGCCATCATCCTCTCGCAGCGCATCGTTGCCGAGGACGTCCTTTCCTCCATCCACATCGAGGAGCACGAGATCGATGCCCGCGACACCAAGCTTGGTGCCGAGGAAATCACCCGTGACATCCCCAACGTGTCCGAGGAAGTCCTGGCCGGCCTGGACGAGCGCGGCATCATCCACATCGGTGCCGAGGTTGAAGCAGGGGACATCCTGGTCGGAAAGGTCACCCCGAAGGGTGAAACCGAACTGACCCCGGAAGAGCGCCTGCTGCGCGCCATCTTCGGTGAGAAGTCCCGCGAAGTCCGCGACACCTCCCTGAAGGTTCCCCACGGCGAGTCCGGAACCGTCATCGGCGTGCGCGTCTTCGACCGCGACAACGACGACGAGCTGCCCCCGGGCGTGAACCAGCTGGTCCGCGTCTACGTGGCCGCCAAGCGCAAGATCACCGACGGCGACAAGCTCGCCGGCCGCCACGGCAACAAGGGTGTTATCTCCAAGATCCTCCCGATCGAGGACATGCCCTTCCTTGCCGACGGCACCCCCGTTGACATCGTCCTGAACCCGCTGGGTGTTCCGGGCCGTATGAACGTGGGCCAGGTGCTCGAAACGCACCTCGGCTGGGTTGCCAAGACCGGTTGGAAGATCGAAGGCGAGCCCGAGTGGGTCAAGCAGCTGCCGAACCTGCCGCGCGAGAGTGGTCCCACCACTGTTGCCACGCCGGTGTTCGACGGTGCCCGCGAAGAGGAAATCACGGGCCTGCTGGATTCCACCAACGTGACCCGCGACGGTGACCGCCTGATTAACTCCTCGGGCAAGACCCGCCTGTTTGACGGCCGCTCCGGCGAGCCGTTCCCGGATCCGATCTCGGTCGGCTACATGTACATCCTGAAGCTCCACCACCTGGTGGACGACAAGATCCACGCACGCTCCACCGGCCCGTACTCCATGATCACGCAGCAGCCGCTGGGTGGTAAGGCACAGTTCGGTGGCCAGCGCTTCGGTGAAATGGAAGTGTGGGCGCTCGAAGCTTACGGCGCCGCCTACACCCTCCAGGAACTCCTCACGATCAAGTCCGATGACATCCACGGTCGTGTAAAGGTCTACGAAGCGATCGTCAAGGGCGAGAACATCCCCGAGCCGGGCGTTCCCGAATCCTTCAAGGTCTTGATCAAGGAAATGCAGTCGCTGTGCCTGAACGTGGAAGTTCTTTCCACGGACGGAACCACAATTGAAATGCGTGACTCTGATGACGCAGTCTTCACGGCTGCGGAAGAACTGGGCATCGATCTGTCTCGCGCAGAGCCCAGCTCCGTAGAAGAGGTTTAGCAGGCGGGCGTTCGACGGCGGGTGCCCACCCGCCGTCGAACCCCATCTCCCTCATCCCGCACCAAGACTTCAGAATTTAGAGAACAAGAGAGAACAGGGACCATATGTCCAGCGAATCCTCCTTCGGCCTCATGCAGATCGGCCTCGCCACCGCGGAAGACATCCGCGGCTGGTCGTACGGCGAGGTTAAGAAGCCGGAAACCATCAACTACCGCACGCTCAAGCCCGAGAAGGACGGCCTCTTCTGCGAGAAGATCTTCGGCCCGTCCCGGGACTGGGAATGCTACTGCGGCAAGTACAAGCGCGTGCGCTTCAAGGGCATCATCTGTGAGCGCTGTGGCGTTGAAGTCACCCGCGCCAAGGTCCGCCGTGAGCGCATGGGCCACATCGAACTGGCCGCCCCCGTTACCCACATCTGGTACTTCAAGGGTGTTCCGTCCCGCCTGGGCTACCTCCTTGACCTGGCGCCGAAGGACCTCGAAAAGGTCATCTACTTCGCTGCCTACATGATCACCAGCGTCGACGAGGCTGCCCGCCACGAGGAACTGCCCAACCTGCAGGTTGAGCACGACATCGAGAAGAAGCAGCTGATCGACAACCGCGACGCCGACATCGCCGCGATCGCCCGCGACCTTGAAGGCGAAATTGCACGCCTTGAGGGCGAAGGCGCCAAGGCTGCCGACAAGAAGAAGGCCCGCGACTCCGCCGACCGCCAGATGGCCAACGTGCGCAAGCGTGCCGACGCCGACATCGAGCGCCTCGAGCAGGTCTGGGACCGCTTCAAGAACCTGAAGGTCGCCGACCTCGAAGGTGACGAAGGCCTGTACCGCGAACTGCGCGACCGCTACGGCATGTACTTCGAAGGCTCCATGGGTGCCGAGGCGATCAAGAAGCGCCTCGAGAACTTCGACATGCAGGCCGAGTCCGACCTGCTGCGCGACGTTATCGCCAACGGCAAGGGCCAGCGCAAGACCCGCGCCCTCAAGCGGCTCAAGGTGGTCAACGCATTCCTGACCACCAACAACAGCCCGCTCGGCATGGTCCTCGACGCCGTCCCGGTGATCCCGCCGGAACTGCGCCCCATGGTCCAGCTGGACGGTGGCCGCTTCGCGACCTCCGACCTCAACGACCTGTACCGCCGCGTGATCAACCGCAACAACCGCCTCAAGCGCCTGCTTGACCTGGGTGCTCCGGAGATCATCGTCAACAACGAGAAGCGCATGCTTCAGGAAGCTGTTGACAGCCTCTTCGACAACGGCCGCCGCGGCCGCCCGGTCACCGGACCTGGCAACCGTCCGCTCAAGTCCCTGAGCGACATGCTCAAGGGCAAGCAAGGCCGTTTCCGCCAGAACCTCCTCGGCAAGCGCGTCGACTACTCGGGCCGTTCGGTCATCGTCGTCGGTCCGCAGCTGAAGCTGCACCAGTGCGGCCTGCCCAAGCAGATGGCCCTGGAGCTCTTCAAGCCGTTCGTGATGAAGCGCCTGGTTGACCTCAACCACGCCCAGAACATCAAGTCGGCAAAGCGGATGGTGGAGCGCTACCGCCCGCAGGTCTGGGACGTGCTCGAAGAGATCATCACCGAACACCCGGTGCTGCTCAACCGTGCACCTACCCTGCACCGCCTGGGCATCCAGGCGTTCGAGCCGCAGCTTGTTGAAGGCAAGGCAATCCAGCTGCACCCGCTGGTTTGTGGCGCGTTCAACGCCGACTTCGACGGCGACCAGATGGCAGTCCACCTGCCGCTGAGCCCCGAGGCGCAGGCTGAGGCCCGCATCCTGATGCTGTCCTCGAACAACATCCTGAAGCCCTCTGACGGACGCCCGGTCACCCTGCCTTCGCAGGATATGATCATCGGCCTGTACCACCTGACCACCAAGCGCAAGGGCTCGGCCGGCGAAGGCAGGATCTTCTCCTCCGTATCGGAAGCCATCATGGCCTTCGATGCACGCGAGCTTCACCTGAACTCGCAGGTCAAGATCCGGCTCGAAGGATTCGTTCCCTACGCCGGCTGGGAAGCCCCGGAAGGCTGGGAGCCCGGTCAGCCGGCGCTCGTCCAGACCTCCCTGGGCCAGGTTGTGTTCAACCAGACCCTGCCCGAGGACTACCCGTGGGTTGAAGCCGTTGCCGACAAGGGCGAACTGTCGCGGATCGTCAACGACCTCGCCGAGCGCTACCCCAAGGTCGTCACCGCGGCAACGCTGGACAACTTGAAGGATGCCGGTTTCTACTGGGCCACCCGCTCGGGCGTCACCGTCGCCATCTCCGACATCGAGGTTCCCGCTGCCAAGCCGGAAATCCTTGCAGGGTACGAGGAGCGCGCCGCCAAGATCCAGGGCCAGTACGACAAGGGCCTGATCGACGACGACGAGCGCCGCCAGGAACTGATCGAGATCTGGAACAAGGCAACCAACGACATCGCCTCGGTGATGCGTGAGAGCCTGTCCCCGATGAACACCATCAACCGCATGGTGTCCTCCGGTGCCCGTGGTAACTGGATGCAGGTCCGCCAGATCGCGGGTATCCGTGGCCTGGTGGCCAACCCGAAGGGTGAGATCATCCCGCGCCCCATCAAGTCCTCCTACCGCGAGGGCCTGTCGGTGCTGGAATACTTCATCGCCACGCACGGTGCCCGTAAGGGCCTGGCCGATACCGCACTGCGTACCGCCAACTCGGGTTACCTGACCCGTCGACTGGTGGACGTCTCGCAGGACGTCATCGTCCGCGAAGAGGACTGCGGCACCGAGCGTGGCCTGGTTACGCCCATCGCCGTCGCCGATTCCAACGGTGAGCTGGTCCTGGACGAGAACGTCGAGAACAGCGCCTACGCACGTACGCTGGCTGTCGACGTCGTGGACTCCGAGGGCAACGTCCTCGCAGCCGCCGGCACCGACTGCGGCGACGTTGTGATCGACGAGCTCTTCAAGGCAGGCATCACCGAGGTCAAGGTCCGCTCCGTACTCACCTGTGAGTCCAGCGTCGGCACCTGCGCCCTGTGCTACGGCCGCTCGCTGGCCACCGGCAAGACCGTGGACATCGGCGAGGCCGTGGGCATTATCGCCGCACAGTCCATCGGTGAACCCGGTACCCAGCTGACCATGCGTACGTTCCACACCGGTGGTGCTGTTTCCGCCGGTGGTGGCGACGACATCACCCAGGGTCTGCCCCGTATCCAGGAGCTCTTCGAAGCCCGTACTCCGAAGGGTGTTGCCCCGATTGCTGAAGCAGCCGGCCGCATCACCATCGAAGAGTCCGAGCGCCAGATGCGCCTGGTCATCACCCCGGATGACGGAACGGAAGAGATCGCCTACCCGGTCCTCCGCCGTTCACGCCTGCTGATCGAAGACGGCGACCACGTCTCCGTTGGCCAGAAGCTGATCAACGGCCCGGTCGACCCCAAGCAGGTCCTGCGCATCATGGGCCCGCGTGCGGCACAGAAGTTCCTCGTGGACGAAGTGCAGGGCGTGTACCGCAGCCAGGGCATTGGTATCCACGACAAGCACGTCGAGGTTATCGTCCGCCAGATGCTGCGCCGCGTCACGGTCATCGAGTCCGGCGAATCGGACCTGCTGCCCGGCGAGCTCGCCGAGCGCAGCCGCTTCGAGGACGCCAACCGCCGCGTTGTGTCCGAGGGCAAGACTCCGGCTTCCGGACGTCCTGAACTCATGGGCATCACCAAGGCGTCGCTGGCCACCGAGTCCTGGCTGTCGGCAGCTTCCTTCCAGGAGACCACCCGCGTCCTGACGCAGGCGGCCATGGAAGGCAAGAGCGATCCGCTGCTCGGCCTGAAGGAAAACGTCATCATCGGTAAGCTGATCCCGGCCGGCACGGGTCTCCCGCGCTACACCGAGGTCACCGTGGAGCCCACTGAGGAAGCAAAGGCCAACCTGTTCACCGGCCCCAGCGCATTCAGTGACTTCTCGTACGACACCCTGGGCGGTGACGGAGCTCCCGAGTTCCACGCCATCCCGCTGGATGACTACGACCTGGGCAATGACTTCCGCTGATCCGGAAGCTTGACGACGGATGGTCCCGCACCGAAAGGTGGGGGACCATCCCCGTTTAACCCGCCGATTAAGGCATGGAGCCCGTCCATGCTAGACTTGTTACCAATTGTTATTGTGGCAGTGGATGAGTGCGCCGGTATCAGCTGAGAAGCTGGATTAGAGCGACGTTTCCGGTTTGCAGGGTTCTTGTGCAACGTATGCCACATTTTTGCATGCCTAGG
Organism: Pseudarthrobacter sp. LT1; assembly: GCF_035621795.1. Classification (NCBI taxonomy): domain Bacteria; kingdom Bacillati; phylum Actinomycetota; class Actinomycetes; order Micrococcales; family Micrococcaceae; genus Pseudarthrobacter; species Pseudarthrobacter sp. LT1. The sequence continues at coordinate 3,351,074 of NZ_CP141830.1, read as the reverse complement.
GAACTGCAGGAATGTACGTTTCGTGCCGGTGTGCGATCCGACTATTAAGGCTTCGCCTTCGCCGCCATGGAGATTCCCTTCAGGGCCCGGGCGGCGGGGCAACGCAACAGGAGAGTGGCCGGAAACAGCCACTCCGGATAAAACGGAGAACACGAGAGTGCCTACGATTAACCAGCTGGTCCGTAAGGGCCGCACGCCTAAGGTCTCAAAGACCAAGGCTCCCGCGCTTAAGGGCAGCCCCATGCGCCGCGGTGTTTGCACCCGCGTCTACACCACCACCCCGAAGAAGCCGAACTCGGCTCTCCGTAAGGTGGCACGTGTGCGCCTCAACGGCGGCGTGGAAGTTACCGCCTACATCCCCGGTGTTGGCCACAACCTGCAGGAGCACTCCATTGTGCTCGTTCGCGGTGGTCGTGTTAAGGACCTCCCGGGTGTCCGCTACAAGATCGTCCGTGGCGCCCTCGATACCCAGGGTGTGAAGAACCGTAAGCAGGCCCGCAGCCGCTACGGCGCAAAGATGGAGAAGAAGTAATATGCCTCGCAAGGGTCCGGCCCCCAAGCGGCCGCTCGTTTCGGATCCGGTATACGGTTCCCCGCTGGTAACCCAGCTCATCAACAAGGTACTCGTTGACGGCAAGAAGTCCACGGCGGAGCGCATCGTCTACGGTGCACTCGAAGGCGCTCGCGCCAAGTCCGGCGGCGACCCCGTTGCAGCCCTGAAGAAGGCCATGGACAATGTCAAGCCTTCCCTCGAGGTCCGCTCCCGCCGTGTCGGTGGCGCCACCTACCAGGTTCCGGTTGAGGTCAAGCCGGGCCGCTCCACCGCACTCGCCCTGCGGTGGCTGGTTGGCTACTCCAAGGCCCGCCGCGAGAAGACGATGACCGAGCGCCTCCAGAACGAAATCCTGGACGCGTCGAACGGTCTCGGTGCCGCTGTGAAGCGTCGCGAAGACACCCACAAGATGGCCGAGTCCAACAAGGCCTTCGCACACTACCGCTGGTAATACTCCCCGGGCGCCGCCGGCTCAACCGAGCCGGCGGCGAACGTGTAGTCCATCCCAAAAGGAGACCCCGTGGCACAGGACGTGCTTACCGACCTTAGTAAGGTCCGCAACATCGGCATCATGGCCCACATCGATGCCGGCAAGACCACCACCACCGAGCGCATCCTGTTCTACACGGGTGTGAACCACAAGATCGGCGAAACGCACGACGGCGCTTCGACCACCGACTGGATGGAACAGGAAAAGGAACGCGGCATCACCATCACGTCTGCCGCCGTGACCTGCTTCTGGGAAAACAACCAGATCAACATCATCGACACTCCCGGCCACGTGGACTTCACGGTTGAGGTGGAGCGCTCCCTGCGCGTCCTCGACGGTGCAGTTGCCGTCTTCGATGGCAAGGAAGGCGTTGAGCCGCAGTCCGAGACTGTTTGGCGCCAGGCGGACAAGTACAACGTTCCGCGTATCTGCTTCGTCAACAAGATGGACAAGCTCGGTGCTGATTTCTACTTCACCGTAGACACCATCATCAGCCGCCTCGGTGCCAAGCCGCTGGTCATGCAGCTGCCCATCGGCGCTGAGAACGACTTCATCGGCGTCGTGGATCTGCTCTACATGCGTGCACTGGTGTGGCCCGGCGACGCCAAGGGCGACGTGACCATGGGTGCCAAGTACGAGATCCGCGAGATCCCGGCTGACCTCCAGGAAAAGGCCGAGGAGTACCGCGCGAACCTCGTTGAGACCGTCGCCGAGTCCTCCGAGGAACTCATGGAGAAGTACCTCGAGGGTGAAGAGATCTCGATTGACGAGCTCAAGGCCGGCATCCGCAAGATGACCATCAACTCCGAGCTCTACCCGATCTTCTGCGGCTCCGCGTTCAAGAACCGCGGCGTTCAGCCCATGCTCGACGCGGTTGTGGACTACCTGCCGAACCCGCTTGACGTCCCCCCGATGGTCGGCCACGACCCTCGCGACGAAGAGAAGGAACTGACCCGCAAGCCTTCCGCTGAAGAGCCGTTCTCGGCCCTGGCGTTCAAGATTGCGGCCCACCCCTTCTTCGGCCAGCTCACCTTCATCCGCGTGTACTCCGGTCACGTGGAAGCAGGCGCCCAGGTGGTCAACTCCACCAAGGGCAAGAAGGAGCGCATCGGCAAGCTGTTCCAGATGCACGCCAACAAGGAAATGCCCGTTGAGGGCGCTACCGCCGGCCACATCTACGCAGCCATCGGCCTGAAGGACACCACCACCGGTGACACCCTGTGCGATGCCAGCAACCAGATTGTGCTCGAGTCCATGAGCTTCCCGGAGCCCGTGATCTCGGTTGCCATCGAGCCGAACACCAAGGGTGACCAGGAGAAGCTCTCCACGGCCATCCAGAAGCTCTCCGCTGAGGACCCCACCTTCCAGGTGTCCCTCAACGAAGACACCGGCCAGACCATCATCGCCGGCATGGGCGAGCTCCACCTGGACATCCTGGTGGACCGCATGCGCCGCGAGTTCAAGGTTGAGGCCAACGTAGGCAAGCCCCAGGTTGCTTACCGCGAAACCATCAAGCGCGCCGTCGAACGCCACGACTACACGCACAAGAAGCAGACCGGTGGTTCGGGTCAGTTCGCAAAGATCCAGATTGCCATCGAGCCGCTGGACACCGCCGAGGGCGAGCTGTACGAGTTCGAGAACAAGGTCACTGGTGGCCGCGTTCCCCGCGAGTACATCCCGTCTGTTGACGCGGGCATCCAGGACGCACTGAACGACGGCGTCCTGGCCGGCTACCCGGTTGTTGGCATCAAGGCCACGCTGATCGACGGCGCGTACCACGATGTTGACTCCTCGGAAATGGCGTTCAAGATCGCCGGCCGTATGGCTTTCAAGGAAGCTGCACGCAAGGCGAACCCGGTTCTGCTCGAACCGCTGATGGATGTCGAGGTCCGCACCCCTGAGGAATACATGGGTGAAGTTATCGGTGACCTCAACTCCCGCCGTGGCCAGATGCAGTCCATGGAAGATGCACAGGGCGTCAAGGTCATCCGTGCGCACGTTCCGCTGTCCGGCATGTTCGGCTACATCGGTGACCTGCGCTCGAAGACCCAGGGCCGCGCTGTGTACTCCATGACGTTCAACAGCTACGCCGAGGTCCCGAAGGCAGTTGCCGACGAGATCATCCAGAAGTCCCGCGGCGAGTAGTCCTTCGGACTTTCGAAGCGAACACCTCGGTGGCGCTGTCTGCCAGCGGACAGCGTGGCCGGTGCAGGTGGCCGGGCCGGCCGGAGTCATCCGGCCGGATTCCGGCCCCTGCACGAACAGGCTCAGGGGATTAGTATTAGTTCCTGAATCTGCAATTTCACCAATCCAAAGCCCCCCAAGTAGACTTGCCTGAGTTCTACCGCGATAAGCGCGGCTGGAGGGCAAGCTATTTGAAAACGTTCTAGGAGGAACCTGTGGCAAAGGCAAAGTTCGAGCGGACTAAGCCGCACGTCAACATCGGCACCATTGGTCACGTTGACCACGGTAAGACGACGCTGACGGCCGCCATTTCCAAGGTGCTGTACGACAAGTACCCGGATCTCAACGAGAAGCGTGACTTCGCGTCGATCGACTCTGCACCCGAAGAGCGTCAGCGCGGTATTACCATCAACATCTCCCACGTGGAGTACCAGACCGAGAAGCGTCACTACGCACACGTTGACGCCCCCGGCCACGCTGACTACATCAAGAACATGATCACCGGTGCTGCCCAGATGGACGGCGCAATCCTCGTGGTTGCCGCTACCGACGGCCCGATGGCTCAGACCCGCGAGCACGTTCTGCTGGCCCGCCAGGTTGGTGTTCCCTACCTGCTGGTCGCACTGAACAAGGCTGACATGGTCGATGACGAGGAACTCCTCGACCTCGTCGAAATGGAAGTTCGTGAGCTCCTCAGCTCGCAGGGCTTCGATGGCGACAACGCTCCGGTTGTCCGCGTTTCGGGCCTGAAGGCCCTGGAAGGCGACCCCGAGTGGGTTAAGTCCGTTGAGGACCTGATGGCTGCTGTCGACGAGTCCGTTCCGGACCCCGTACGTGACCGTGACAAGCCGTTCCTGATGCCGATCGAAGACGTCTTCACCATCACCGGCCGTGGCACCGTTGTTACGGGCCGCGCCGAGCGTGGAACCCTCGCCATCAACTCCGAGGTCGAGATCGTCGGCATCCGCCCGGTCCAGAAGACCACGGTTACCGGTATCGAGATGTTCCACAAGCAGCTCGACGAAGCATGGGCCGGCGAGAACTGTGGCCTGCTGCTCCGCGGTCTGAAGCGCGACGATGTCGAGCGTGGCCAGGTTGTCGTCAAGCCGGGTTCCATCACCCCGCACACCGACTTCGAGGCTAACGTCTACATCCTCTCCAAGGACGAAGGCGGACGTCACAACCCGTTCTACTCCAACTACCGCCCGCAGTTCTACTTCCGTACCACGGACGTAACCGGCGTTATCACCCTGCCCGAGGGCACGGAAATGGTTATGCCTGGCGACAACACTGAGATGACCGTTGCGCTCATCCAGCCCATCGCTATGGAAGAGGGCCTCGGCTTCGCTATCCGCGAAGGCGGCCGCACCGTTGGTTCGGGACGCGTTACCAAGATCATCAAGTAGTACTTGCTGATCAAGGATCCGCCGGGCTCCGGCCCGCGCTGAATCCACAAAGAAAGCCCCGCTGCTCCAAGCAGCGGGGCTTTCTTTTGCCCTTTTGGCAGGACCCTGCGGGTGCGGGGGGAGTGGCCACTGATACTGTTGCAGCACTGAAAGGAGATCATCATGGGGTGGCTTATTTTCCTGATCGTCGCGGTGGCCGTCGTGGGCGGGGTGTTCTGGGTCAAAAGGAATTTCCGGCACGAGATTGACCGGGCCAAGCGGATCAACAGGGCAAACAAGAACCAGTAGGAGGAGTTGCAGGCTCATTTGCTGGTGCCCCTTATTCCTACTTTTCGGTATACCTAAATTCGCGGTATCCTCGTCTTATTGACGCCCGCAACGACGAGGACACGTGATGGCTGTTTCAACATTGGCCGCGGAATCCGCCACCACCAGAGTGTGGTCCCGCCTCCTGCTGCTCGGGCCCGCGTTCGTGGCCGCCATCGCGTACGTGGACCCGGGGAACGTGGCGGCGAACCTGACCGCCGGCGCTAACTTCGGGTACCTGCTCGTGTGGGTTCTGGTGGCAGCGAATGCCATGGCGGTGCTGATCCAGTACCAGTCAGCCAAGCTGGGTCTGGCCACCGGAATGAGCCTGCCGGAAATCCTCGGCAAACGCCTGGGAGCCGCCCGGCGCCGCGCCTACTGGGTGCAGGCTGAGATCGTTGCCGGGGCAACGGATATGGCGGAAGTCATTGGCGGCGCCGTCGCGCTCAACCTTCTGTTCGGCCTGCCCCTGCTGACGGGCGGGTTCATCATCGGCCTGGCGTCCATGCTGCTGCTGGCACTGCAGTCAAACCGGAGTCAGAAGTCCTTTGAGCTTGCCATCCTGACCCTGCTTGGCGTCATCGCCGTCGGGTTTGTTTCAGGCCTGTTCGTCGCGCCGCCGGATGCCGGTGGTGCCCTCGCCGGCCTTGTGCCACGCTTCGAGGGAACCGACACCGTCCTGCTCGCCGCCAGCATGCTCGGGGCGACTGTCATGCCGCACGCGATCTACCTGCACTCGGCCCTGGCCAGGGACCGCCACGGCTTCTCAGAGGATCCGGCGGTCAGGACACGGTTGATCCGCGCCACCCGCGTGGATGTCGCCGGTGCCCTGCTGCTTGCCGGAATCGTCAATATCGCCATGCTCCTGCTGGCCGCCACCAGCCTTCGCGGAGTTGAGGGGACGGACACCATTGCCGGTGCGCACGCAGCCGTGACGTCGGCACTGGGGCCCGTCATCGGCGTCGCATTCGCCATAGGCCTCCTGGCCTCGGGCCTGGCATCCACGTCGGTGGGGTGCTACGCGGGGGCCACCATCATGGGCGGCCTGCTCAAGGTCAGGATTCCGCTGCTGATCCGCCGCACGCTCACCTTGATCCCGGCTCTGCTGGTCCTGGGCGCCGGCGTTGAACCTACGCTGGCCCTGGTCCTCAGCCAGGTCCTCCTGAGTTTCGGCATTCCGTTCGCGCTGATTCCACTGATCCGCCTCACCGGCAGCCGCAAGGTGATGGGCATCCACGCGGACTCGAAACTGCTTCGGATCGCGGGCTGGACGAGCGCCACGCTCATCGTGGGCCTGAACTGCGTGCTGATTTTCCTCACAGTGCTGGGCGTCCATTGACGTGCCCCCAGTGACATGCCGCTGGTGACCGGCCAGCCACCCGCCGGCTAGTCCTGCCGGTGGCCCCGGGCGCGGGACAGCGCCTGGTACCAGTAGAAGGACCGTTTGGGGGTCCGCTCCAGTGAATCGAAGTCCACGTGCACCAGGCCAAAACGCTGCGAGTAGCCGGCGGCCCACTCGAAATTGTCCATCAGTGTCCACACGTAATAGCCGCGCAGGTCAACGCCCTCTGCCATGCCGCCGGGAGCCGTGGCCTCAAGCGCCGTCCCCAGATGCGCAGCCAGATACTCCACGCGGTCCGTGTCCTCCAGCGTCTCTGAAACCCTGTCGGGTTCAGGAAAGCTGGCCCCGCCCTCGGTGATGTACAGCGGCGGGAGGGCCTCCCCGTACCGGTCCCGCATTTCCCGCAGCAGAACCCCCAGGTGCTCCGGGGCAACCGGCCACCCGAAGCCGGTGCTGCCGTATTCCGGATACCCCACTTCGTGGAAGGGCAGCTTGGCCACTTCCTTGTGCATGTCCGCGGGCATGGGTGTGATGCCCGGTCCCAGGGCCACCTTCACCGGGAAGTAGTAGTTGAGCCCGTAGAAGTCCAGGGGCTGGTGGATGGTCTTGAGGTCGGCGTCGGAGATCCTGCCGATGGAGCGCAGCCACGGCTTGGCGTACAAGGGCAGTGAGGGGTAGCGGCCCAGCAGGACGGGATCAGCGTAGATCCTGTTCATGAGGAGGTCGTACAGGTGTGCGACGAGCCGGTCGCCGATCTTCCGTGTGGCGGGCCTGACGGGGGAGTGCAGGTTGGTCAGGCCAACGCCACCGGCCACTCCGGCCGCCCGCAGCGCCTGCACGCCGAGCCCGTGCGCCAGAAGCTGGTGGTGGATGGCGGGAAGGGCATCGAACATCAATTTGCGTCCCGGCGCGTGCACCCCCAGGGCATAGCCGTTGAGGGTGACCGAGACGGGTTCGTTGAGGGTAACCCATTGGTCCACTCGGTCGCCGAACCGCTCACCGGCGGCCCGGGCGTAGTCACCGAACCTATCGGCAGTGTCCCGGTTCAGCCAGCCGCCGCGGTGTTCCAGCGGCAAGGGGGTGTCCCAGTGGTACAGGGTGGCCATGGGGGAAATGCCGGCATCGAGGAGCTGGTCGATCAGGCGGTCGTAGAAGTCCAGGCCTTCGGCATTGAAAGTGCCGCGGCCGTCGGGCTGGATGCGTGGCCAGGAAAGCGAGAACCGGTAGGAGTCAACGCCCAGCTGCTTGAGCAGCGCAACATCCTCGGGCAGGCGGTTGTAGTGGTCGCACGCCACGGCGGGGGAGTGCCCGTCCATGATGGCGCCGGGCTTCTCTGCGAAGGCATCCCACCCGGACGGTCCGCGGCCGCCCGCCTTCAGTGCGCCTTCTATTTGGAACGCCGCAGCTGCGACGCCCAGGGTAAACGACGGCGGCACGCGCCCGGCCAGTTCCGTCACCGATTCAGTGCCTTCCAGGGTCATGCCCCTATCATCCAGCCCGTTCCTTTCCACGGCAATGGGGCTTGAGGGGGACGAAGCGAAGCCAATTCGCATCTGCCAGGCTTTTCCGGCATACTAGATGAGTTGTTCAAGCGCTTCTTCGCGTCCCGATCCGGATAATGCCGGGTGCAGGGTCCAAGTTGAAGACCAAACATAACCCACCCCAATGGAATTGCGGATTTGTATGCGTGTTCAGCGCGACACGCCCGACCGCGGGGGTCGGTTGCGCCGGCAAGGTGAGGAACCCGGATTTATCCGGATTCAGTTTGTGCGGCGGATGGTGGTTACGACCTCAAATGCTTCGGCAGCCATACAACGAGTAAGTGAACAGGGCAGCCCTAAACCGGGGAAGCACAGACTGAAAGAGAGTCAGGCGACATGGCGGGACAAAAAATCCGCATCCGGCTGAAGTCATACGACCACGAGGTCATTGACGTTTCAGCACGGAAGATCGTTGAGACGGTCACGCGCGCAGGCGCAACGGTAGTTGGCCCCGTGCCGCTGCCGACGGAGAAGAACGTGTACTGCGTTATCCGCTCTCCGCACAAGTACAAGGACAGCCGCGAGCACTTTGAAATGCGCACGCACAAGCGTCTTATCGACATCATCGATCCCACGCCGAAGGCTGTTGACTCGCTCATGCGTCTCGACCTGCCGGCTGACGTGAACATCGAAATCAAGCTGTAGGGAGGTGCTGAGAGACTATGACCGCAACCCGTAACGTAAAGGGCCTGCTGGGCACGAAGCTCGGCATGACCCAGGTCTGGGACGAGAACAACAAGCTCATCCCCGTCACTGTGGTCCAGGCAGACTCGAACGTCATCACCCAGCTGCGCAACGCAGAAGTTGATGGCTACGTCGCCGTTCAGATCGGCTACGGCCAGATCGATCCCCGCAAGGTCACCAAGCCGCTGGCTGGTCACTTTGAAAAGGCAGGCGTCACGCCTCGCCGCCACGTCGTCGAACTTCGTACCGCAGATGCTGCCGAGTACGAGCTGGGCCAGGAGCTCTCTGTAGAGCTCTTCGAAGCCGGCCAGAAGATCGACGTCGTCGGGACCACCAAGGGTAAGGGCTTCGCCGGTGTCATGAAGCGTCACGGCTTCCACGGCGTTGGCGCTTCCCACGGTGCCCACAAGAACCACCGTAAGCCCGGTTCAATCGGTGGCGCATCCACCCCGAGCCGCGTCTTCAAGGGCATGAAAATGGCCGGCCGCATGGGCGCCGTTCGTCACACCACGCTGAACCTCACGGTTCACGCGGTCGACGTCGAGAAGTCGCTGCTCCTTATCAAGGGTGCCGTTCCCGGTGCCCGTGGCCAGGTCGTCTTCGTACGCACCGCCGTGAAGGGAGCCTAGTTCAATGGCTAACACTGTCCAGGTTGACCTGCCTGCAGAGATCTTCGACGTTCAGACCAACGTGCCGCTGCTGCACCAGGTTGTCGTTGCCCAGCTCGCTGCTGCCCGCCAGGGAACCCACAAGACCAAGACCCGCGCTGAAGTTTCCGGTGCAGGACGCAAGCCGTTCAAGCAGAAGGGCACCGGCCGCGCCCGTCAGGGTTCCATCCGTGCTCCTCACATGACCGGCGGTGGCGTTGTCCACGGTCCCACCCCGCGTGACTACAGCCAGCGCACCCCCAAGAAGATGATTGCTGCTGCACTGCGCGGCGCACTGTCTGACCGGGCCCGCAACGGTCGTATCCACGTTGTCGCTGACCTGGTTGAAGGCACCAAGCCCTCCGCCAAGAACGCACTGGCAACGCTCCGCGGTGTTTCCGACCGCAAGAACCTGCTGGTCGTCATCGAGCGCGATAACGACGTTGCTGCACTGTCCGTGCGCAACCTCGCCGGCGTTCACGTTCTGTACGCAGACCAGCTGAACACCTACGACGTTCTCGTCTCTGATGACGTTGTCTTCACCAAGGCTGCCTACGACGCATTCGTTGCCGCTAAGGCAGCTAAGAACGAGGAGGATGCCAAGTGAGTGCAGCCACCATCAAGGATCCCCGCGACGTCGTGCTTGCACCCGTCGTGTCGGAAAAGAGCTACGGCCTGATCGACGAGGGCAAGTACACCTTCCTGGTGGACCCCCGTTCGAACAAGACCGAGATCAAGCTGGCCGTGGAGAAGATTTTCTCCGTCAAGGTCGAATCGATCAACACCATCAACCGTGCCGGTAAGCGCAAGCGCACCAAATTCGGATGGGGTACCCGCAAGAACACCAAGCGTGCGATTGTCACCCTCAAAGAAGGCACCATCGACATCTTCGGCGGTCCGCTCGCGTAGCGGAGACCACTTTAACGAGGAAATAAATTATGGGAATCCGTAAGTACAAGCCGACTACCCCGGGCCGTCGTGGCTCGAGCGTAGCGGACTTCACCGAAATTACGCGGTCGACGCCGGAAAAGTCGTTGGTACGTCCGCTGCCCAAAAAGGGCGGCCGTAACAACTCCGGTAAGATCACCACCCGTCACAAGGGTGGCGGACACAAGCGCCAGTACCGTCTGATCGACTTCCGTCGCCACGACAAGGACGGCGTCAACGCCCGCGTTGCCGAAATCGAGTACGATCCGAACCGCACGGCTCGCATCGCCCTCCTGCACTACGTTGATGGCACCAAGCGTTACATCATCGCTCCCAACAAGCTCTCCCAGGGTGACGTTGTCGAAGCAGGTGCCGGTGCTGACATCAAGCCCGGTAACAACCTGCCGCTGCTCAACATCCCGGTGGGTACTGTCATCCACGCAGTTGAACTGCGTCCCGGGGGCGGCGCCAAGATGGGCCGCTCCGCCGGCGCATCGATCCAGCTTGTTGCCAAGGAAGGCCGCTTCGCCCAGCTGCGCCTGCCTTCCGGCGAAATCCGCAACGTTGACGTGCGCTGCCGCGCAACCGTCGGCGAGGTCGGCAACGCCGAGCAGTCGAACATCAACTGGGGCAAGGCCGGCCGTATGCGGTGGAAGGGCGTCCGCCCGACCGTCCGTGGTGTTGCCATGAACCCGGTTGACCACCCGCACGGTGGTGGTGAGGGTAAGACGTCCGGTGGACGTAACCCCGTCAACCCGAACGGTAAGCGGGAAGGCCGCACCCGCCGCCCCAACAAAGAGAGCGACAAGCTTATTGTGCGTCGCCGTCGTACTGGCAAGAACAAGCGATAGGAGCCTGGACACATGCCACGCAGCCTGAAAAAAGGTCCTTTCGTTGACCAGCACCTCTTTGTGAAGGTAGCCAGGGAAAACGAAAAGGGCACCAAGAACGTCATCAAGACCTGGTCCCGCCGTTCGATGATCATCCCCGACATGCTCGGACACACGATCGCCGTACACGACGGACGCAAGCACATCCCGGTGTTTGTCACTGAGTCGATGGTCGGGCACAAGCTCGGCGAATTCGCTCCCACGCGGACATTCCGCGGCCATGTCAAGGACGACCGTAAGGGCAAGCGCCGCTAGGCGCCTGCGTTTACGTCAAAGACGAGAGAAGGAAAGCAATGGAAGCCAAGGCAATTGCGCGCCACATCCGCGTAACGCCTATGAAGGCCCGGCGCGTCGTCAACCTTGTTCGTGGATTGCAAGCGAATGAGGCTCTGGCAATTCTGAAGTTTGCCCCGCAGGCAGCTTCGGAGCCGGTATTCAAGGTAGTTCAGTCAGCAATCTCCAACGCCCGGGTCCTCGCGGACCGCGACGGCGTGGCGTTTGACGAAGGCGACCTCATCATCAGCGAAGCGTTTGTTGATGAAGGCCCGACCATGAAGCGGTTCCAGCCGCGTGCCCAGGGTCGTGCATTTCAGATCAAGAAGCGCACCAGCCACATCACCGTGGTAGTCGCTACCCCGGAGAAAGAGGAGGCTCGCTAAGTGGGACAGAAAGTAAACCCGCACGGGTTCCGACTCGGCATCACCACCGATCACGTATCGCACTGGTTCGCTGACAGCACCAAGGCCGGCCAGCGGTACAAGGACTTCGTTCGCGAAGACATCCGCATCCGCCAGCTCATGTCCACGGGCATGGAGCGCGCCGGCATCGCCAAGGTCGAGATCGAGCGCACCCGTGACCGCGTCCGCGTGGACATCCACACGGCCCGTCCCGGCATCGTCATCGGCCGCCGTGGAGCAGAAGCAGACCGCATCCGCGGCGAGCTCGAAAAGCTCACCGGCAAGCAGGTCCAGCTGAACATCCTCGAGGTCAAAAACCCCGAGATGGAAGCACAGCTTGTGGCCCAGGGCGTTGCAGAGCAGCTGACTTCCCGCGTGGCATTCCGCCGTGCGATGAAGAAGGCCATGCAGTCCGCACAGCGTGCAGGTGCCAAGGGCATCCGTATCGCCTGCTCGGGCCGCCTGGGTGGCGCTGAAATGTCCCGCTCGGAGTTCTACCGCGAAGGCCGTGTGCCCCTGCACACCCTCCGCGCGAACATCGACTACGGCTTCTACGAAGCCAAGACCACCTTCGGCCGCATCGGTGTGAAGGTCTGGATCTACAAGGGTGACGTCACCGCCAAGGAACTGGCCGCACAGGCTGCTGCCGCACCGTCCCGCGGTGGCCGTGGCGAGCGTCCCGGCCGCCCGGGTGGCGCTGACCGCGGTGACCGCCGCCGTCGCAACGACCGTCCGGCCGCTGAAGCAGCTCCTGCTGCCGAAGCACCGGCAGTTGAAGCAGCACCTGCTGCTGCAGAAGGAGGACAGGCTTAAATGCTTATCCCACGTCGAGTAAAGCACCGTAAGCAGCACCACCCGGGTCGTTCCGGCGCTGCTACGGGCGGCACCCAGGTCTCCTTCGGTGAGTACGGCATCCAGGCCCTGAGCCCGGCATACGTCACCAACCGTCAGATCGAGTCCGCTCGTATCGCAATGACCCGCCACATCAAGCGTGGCGGTAAGGTCTGGATCAACATCTACCCGGACCGTCCGCTGACCAAGAAGCCTGCCGAAACCCGCATGGGTTCCGGTAAGGGTTCACCGGAATGGTGGGTCGCCAACGTCAAGCCGGGCCGGGTTCTGTTCGAACTCTCCGGTGTCAATGAAGAGGTAGCTCGCGAGGCCCTGCGCCTGGCAATCCACAAGCTGCCGTTGAAGGCACGCATTGTGCGTCGCGAGGGTGGTGAATAGAAATGGCAGTAGGATCCAAGGATCTGGCTCCCGCACAGCTGGACGGTTTCGACAACGAGCGTCTCGTTGAAGAACTCCGCAAGGCCAAGGAAGAGCTGTTCAACCTGCGTTTCCAGTCCGCCACCGGACAGCTGGAGAACCACGGTCGCCTGCGCGCGGTAAAGAAGGACATCGCACGCATCTACACCGTTCTCCGCGAACGCGAGCTGGGCATTCGTGCCGAGGTTGCCGCACCGGTTGTGGAAGCCAAGGAAGAGAAGAAGTCCAAGAAGGCTTCAACCAAGAAGGCCGAAAAGGCTGAAAAGGCTGAGACCGAGGAGGACGCCAAGTGAGTGAAAAGGACCAGAACGTGACCGAAACTGCTACCGAAGCCAAGGCTGGGCAGCGCGGTTACCGCAAGACCCGTCGCGGTTACGTGGTCTCCGACAAGATGGAAAAGACCATCGTTGTCGAGGTTGAGGACCGCGTGAAGCACGCACTGTACGGCAAGGTCATCCGCCGTACCTCCAAGGTCAAGGCACACGACGAAGAGAACACCGCCGGCATCGGCGACCTCGTTGTCATCGCCGAGACCCGTCCGCTGTCCGCCACCAAGAACTGGCGGCTCGTGGAAATCCTCGAAAAGGCCAAGTAGCACCTGCTGCTTCGCTGGAAGCCCCTGCTCCCTTCCGGGAGCGGGGGCTTCCTCGCTTAACCGGGGCGTCACGCCGGACAGCTTTTGGCGGCAGCGGACGACGGCGGCGCGTGGCCTGGCGGGGGAGCGGCGCCCTGGGCGGGCGGAAAGGCTGTCCTGCCTGCCGCCGTCGTCCGTCTTGCCGGGCAGGGGACGGTGGTGATATGGGGACCGGCGGAAAACATGCTAGGATATTGAGTTTGTATGGCGCCTTTCGCGTGCCATCATCAACCTCGTAAACAAGCGTGCCACAGCATAGTGCCCCTGTGCGCCCGGGATCCGTCCCGGACCGGGTGGGAGCAACTGCTTCTGGCACGGGCGTTTAGGCCTGGTCTGGCAAAATCCAGGCAGGTCAAGAGACACCCCGATCAACCGTTCCGCAAGGCTCATTCCGTAGCAACATCACGGCCTGAGAACCGGCGCGACGCAAGGAGTAAATAGTGATTCAGCAGGAGTCGCGACTCAAGGTCGCCGACAACACGGGTGCTAAGGAAATCCTTACCATTCGCGTTCTCGGCGGATCCGGCCGTCGCTACGCAGGCATCGGTGACGTCATTGTCGCCACCGTCAAGGATGCAATCCCGGGCGGCAACGTAAAGAAGGGCGATGTGGTCAAGGCCGTCATCGTCCGTACCAAGAAGGAACGCCGCCGTGCGGATGGTTCCTACATCAAGTTTGACGAGAACGCAGCTGTGATCCTGAAGAACGACGGTGACCCCCGCGGTACCCGTATCTTCGGACCGGTTGGTCGTGAACTGCGTGACAAGAAGTTCATGAAGATCGTTTCTCTGGCTCCGGAGGTGCTCTAGTCCATGGCTGCAAAGATCAAGAAGGGTGACCTGGTTCAGGTCATCACTGGCGCCAAGGCTGAGCGCGGCGGTGACCGCGGCAAGCAGGGCAAGGTTCTGCGCGTATTCACCGACACCAACCGCGTGCTGGTCGAGGGTATCAACCGCGTCACCAAGCACACCCGGGTTGGACAGTCGCAGCGCGGCACCAAGACCGGCGGCATCGAGGTTGTAGAGGCCCCGATCCACATCTCCAACGTGGCGCTGGTTGACCCGTCGACCAAGAAGCCGACCCGCGTGGGCTTCCGCCTCGACACCGTGGAGAAGAACGGCGTCCAGAAGACTGTCCGTATCCGCGTGTCCAAGAGCTCCGGGAAGGACATCTAATGACTGAGACTCTCGAGACTCCGGCAACGAAGATCGTTCCTCGTCTGAAGACCAAGTACGCCGAATCCATCAAGGCAACGCTCCAGGATGAATTCAAGTACGAGAACGTGAACCAGGTACCCCGTCTGGTGAAGGTTGTTGTGAACATGGGTGTTGGAGATGCCGCCAAGGACTCCAAGCTGATCGACGGCGCTGTCCGCGACCTCACCCAGATCACCGGCCAGAAGCCGCAGGTTACCAAGGCCCGCAAGTCGATCGCACAGTTCAAGCTGCGCGAAGGCATGCCCATCGGTGCACACGCAACCCTGCGTGGCGACCGCATGTGGGAATTCGTGGACCGCCTGGTCACCCTGGCACTGCCCCGTATCCGCGACTTCCGCGGCCTCAGCGGCAAGCAGTTCGATGGCAACGGCAACTACACCTTCGGTCTGACCGAGCAGGTTATGTTCCACGAAATCGACCAGGACAAGATCGACCGCGTCCGCGGTATGGACATCACGGTTGTGACCACTGCCAAGACCGATGACGAAGGCCGCGCGCTGCTCAAGGCGCTTGGTTTCCCGTTCAAAACCGAAGCTTAATTAACTACGTAAAAGGTCCGGCCGCTCCGCTCCGTCAAGGACGGAACGGCGGAAACCGTTACGAGGAAGGGCATGAGCCCACATGACAATGACAGATCCTGTCGCAGATATGCTTACGCGCCTGCGTAATGCAAACTCGGCATACCACGACTCCGTGTCTATGCCTTACAGCAAGCTCAAGGCACGCGTTGCCGACATCCTCAAGGCCGAAGGTTTCATCGCCGGCTGGAAGGAAGAGGACGCCGAGGTCGGCAAGAAGCTGACCCTGGACCTCAAGTTCGGTCCGAACCGCGAGCGTTCCATCGCCGGTGTACGCCGCATCTCCAAGCCGGGCCTCCGCGTTTACGCGAAGTCCACCAACCTCCCGCACGTGCTCGGTGGCCTGGGTATCGCTATCCTGTCCACCTCTTCCGGCCTCCTGACTGACAAGCAGGCCGGCAAGAAGGGCGTGGGCGGCGAAGTCCTCGCGTACGTCTGGTAACGGGAAAGGAAGAGAATAATGTCACGTATTGGACGTCTCCCCATCACCGTTCCTGCCGGCGTTGAGGTCAAGGTTGACGGCTCTGTCGTCAGCGTCAAGGGTTCCAAGGGGGAGCTGACCCACACTGTGGCCAGCCCCATCGAGGTTGCCCTGGACGAGAACACCCTGACCGTCAGCCGCCCGAACGACGAGCGCGCCTCCCGTTCACTCCACGGCCTGACCCGCACCCTGATCGCCAACATGATCCAGGGCGTCACCGCAGGCTACGAGAAGAAGCTTGAAATCGTCGGTACCGGTTACCGCGTTCAGGCCAAGGGATCTGACCTTGAGTTCGCTCTTGGCTACAGCCACCCGGTCAACGTTTCGGCTCCGGCCGGCATCACCTTTGCAGTAGAGGGACCGACCAAGCTCTCTGTCTCAGGTATCAACAAGCAGCAGGTCGGCGAGGTTGCTGCCAACATTCGCAAGCTGCGGAAGCCTGACCCGTACAAGGGCAAGGGCATCCGTTACGCCGGCGAAGTCATCCGCCGCAAGGTCGGAAAGGCTGGTAAGTAACCATGGCCATCTCCATTAACAAGAAGCGTACGAACAAGAGCAAGGCTGCTGGTCGCAGCCGCCGCCAGCTTCGTATCCGCAAGCGCATTTCCGGTACGGCTGTCCGCCCCCGCCTGGTGGTCAACCGCTCCGCACGCCACGTATTTGTCCAGGTTGTCGATGACACCATTGGCCAGACCGTAGCAAGCGCGTCCACTCTGGAAGCCGACCTTCGTGCATTCGACGGTGACAAGACTGCCAAGGCCAAGCGCGTCGGCGAGCTCGTTGCCGAACGTGCCAAGGCTGCCGGCGTCGAGGCTGTTGTCTTCGACCGTGGTGGTAACAAGTACCACGGCCGGATTGCCGCCGTCGCTGACGGTGCACGCGAAGGTGGGCTGTCACTGTGACCGAAGCAAACAAGGAAAAGGACACTGTGTCTGCAGATCAGAAGGCGCCCGAAGCGGCAGCTGCTGAGACCACTGCCCCCGCTGCCGACGACCGCCGTGGTGGCGCCCGTCGCGGCGAGCGTGGCGACCGTGGCCAGGGCCGCGGCGACCGCGGTGGCCGTGGCGGCCGCGACGGTGGCCGTGAAGCCGAAAAGAACCAGTTCGTAGAGCGCGTTGTCACCATCAACCGCGTTTCCAAGGTGGTCAAGGGTGGTCGTCGCTTCAGCTTCACCGCTCTGGTCGTCGTTGGTGACGGTAACGGCATGGTCGGCGTGGGCTATGGCAAGGCCAAGGAAGTTCCCGCTGCTATCGCCAAGGGCGTTGAAGAGGCTAAGAAGTCCTTCTTCCGCGTTCCCCGCGTTGGCAACACCATCCCGCACCGCGTTCAGGGTGAAGCCGCTGCCGGCGTCGTAATGCTGCGTCCGGCTTCCGCCGGTACCGGTGTTATCGCCGGTGGTCCGGTCCGTGCAGTACTGGAGTGCGTGGGCATCCACGACATCCTCTCCAAGTCGCTCGGTTCCTCCAACGCCATCAACATCGTTCACGCGACCGTTGATGCCCTGAAGCGCCTCGAAGAGCCGGCAGCAGTGGCAGCACGCCGCGGCCTGCCGCTGGACGAGATCGCTCCGGCAGCGCTGGTGAAGGCCCTCCTGGCTCCGAAGGCAGGTGTTTAGTCTTGGCTAAGAACCTGGTCCCCTCCGACGCTCAGTTGGAAATCACTCAGATCAAGTCCGCCATTGGCGGCAAGCAGAACCAGCGCGACACCCTGCGGTCCCTCGGCCTGAAGCGGATTGGACACACCGTTGTCCGCACCGCCGACGCCGTGACCGTTGGAATGCTCAACACGGTTCCGCACCTGGTAAAGGTAGAGGAGGCGAAGTAAATGGCAGAGAACACTGCTGATAAGGCGCAGGCTGCTGAGAAGCAGAACGCCCTGAAGGTTCACCACCTGCGTCCCGCACCGGGTGCCAAGACCGCCAAGACCCGTGTTGGTCGTGGTGAGGCATCCAAGGGTAAGACCGCCGGCCGTGGTACCAAGGGTACGGCTGCCCGCTACCAGGTGAAGGCTGGCTTTGCCGGCGGCCAGCTGCCGCTGCACATGCGCCTTCCGAAGCTGCGTGGCTTCAAGAACCCGTTCCGGGTTGAGTTCCAGGTTGTAAACCTGGACAAGCTCAACGAGCTGTTCCCGGAAGGTGGCGCAGTCACCGTGGAGAACCTGGTCGAAAAGGGTGCCGTTCGCAAGAACCAGCCCGTCAAGGTGCTGGGCACCGGCGACATCACCGTCAAGGTTGACGTCACCGCCCACGCATTCTCGGCCAGCGCCGCTGAAAAGATTGCTGCAGCAGGCGGAAGCACCACCGCCCTGTAAGGGACGGCGCCAGCTGTAAAACTCCCGGTATCCGCGGGCTTCGGCCCCGGATACCGGGAGTTTTTCGTATCCGCCGGGCGAACAATTCCCGCCATCCGGCGCATGACGGCTGGCCCGGATTGTTCGCTCGGCGCATAGACCCGTTAGACTCGGATGTCGGGATTTATCAAATTCCGTCACCCACCCCTTATTGACACCACAGGAGGACGCTTGCTTAGCGCATTTGGCCGGGCCTTTCGCACGCCTGATCTGCGACGCAAGTTGTTGTTCACGCTGGGAATCATCACCATCTTCCGCTTGGGTGCTTTCATTCCCTCGCCCGGTGTGAACTACCAGAATGTCCAGCAATGCTTGCATAACGGTCAGACCGCCGGCGGGCTGTACCAGCTCGTCAACCTCTTCAGCGGCGGCGCGTTGCTCCAGGTGTCCATCTTCGCCCTGGGCATCATGCCCTACATCACGGCCAGCATCATCGTCCAGCTGCTTCGGGTGGTCATTCCCCGGTTCCAGCAGCTTTACGAAGAGGGCGCGTCGGGGCAGTCGAAGCTGACCCAGTACACCCGTTACCTCACCATCGCGCTGGGCCTGCTCAACGCCACCACCCTGGTGTCCCTGGCCCGCTCAGGGCAGCTGCTTCCCGGGTGCCAGTTGCCGGTGATTCCTGACAGCAGCATCATCACCACCATCCTGATCATCATCACGCTCACGGCCGGCACCGGCCTGATCATGTGGATGGGCGAGCTCGTCACGGAAAAGGGCGTGGGCAACGGCATGTCGCTGCTCATTTTCACGTCCATCGCCGCCCAGTTCCCCACCTCCCTCGGTGCCATCTGGACCTCGCAGGGGCCGGGAACCTTCTTCCTCGTCCTGGTGGTGGGTCTCCTCACCGTGGCCCTGGTGGTCTTCGTCGAGCAGTCACAGCGCCGCATCCCGGTGCAGTACGCCAAGCGGATGATCGGCCGCCGCACCGTGGGCGGCACCAGTACCTACATTCCCATCAAGGTGAACATGGCCGGTGTCATTCCGGTGATCTTCGCTTCCTCCATGCTCTACATTCCCGGGCTGATCGCGCAGTTCAACCAGCCCCGGAACGGCGAGCCAATGCAACCGTGGGTTGAGTGGATCAACAACAACCTGACCCGCGGTGACCACCCGATCTACATGGCGGTTTATTTCGTCCTGATCGTGTTCTTCACCTACTTCTACGTCGCGATTACCTTCAACCCTGAAGAAGTCTCAGACAACATGAAGAAGTACGGCGGCTTCATCCCAGGTATCCGCGCCGGCCGGCCGACCGCTGATTACCTGCAGTACGTGCTCTCACGGATCACCCTGCCTGGCGCCCTCTACCTGGGCTTCGTGGCACTGATCCCGCTGGTGGCACTCGTGCTGATCAACGCAAACCAGAACTTCCCGTTCGGTGGCACCTCGATCCTGATCATGGTGGGCGTTGGGTTGGAGACCGTAAAGCAGATTGATGCGCAGCTACAACAACGTCACTACGAAGGGCTTTTGCGATGACGAGAATGCTGATTATTGGACCTCCCGGTTCCGGAAAAGGAACGCAGGCGGAGCGGATTTCAGAACGCCTCGGCGTTGTGGCCATCTCCACCGGTGACATCTTCCGTGCCAACGTGAAGGGCGAAACTCCGCTCGGCGTCGAGGCCAAGAAGTACATGGACAACGGTGACTTCGTCCCGGACAGCGTGACCAACAAGATGGTCCGTGACCGCCTGAACGAGTCCGATGTCGAGAACGGCTTCCTGCTGGACGGCTACCCGCGCACCACCGCGCAGGTGGACTACCTGGACGAGATCCTCGCCGACGGCGACGAGAAGCTCGACGTGGTCCTGCAGCTGACTGCCGACGACGAGGAGCTGGTACACCGCCTACTGGGCCGGGCCAAGGAAACAGGCCGGAGCGACGACAACGAAGCCGTCATCCGCCACCGCCTGGACCTCTACCACGAGCAGACCGAAGCTGTGGTGGCGAAGTACGCCGACCGCGGCATCCTCACCAAGGTTGACGGGATCGGTCCGATCGACGAAGTTACCAACCGCGTGATGCAGGCCATCAAGGCCGCACAGGCCGCCTGACCCAAGGCGCCCGGTTTTATCGAGGCTCCTCCCGGCATCCGGGAGGAGCCTCAGCCATTTGAAAGGAATCATCATGGCCTTCGGCCAGCCCCGCATCGAATACAAGAACAACGCCCAGATGCGCACCATGCACGAGGCCGGCCTGGTCCTTAGCCGTGCACTGGATGCCGCCGTTGCCGCCGCGGTGCCGGGGGTCACCACCAAGCACCTGGACGATGTCTTCGCCGCCGTGCTCAACGAGGCAGGCGCCAAGTCCAACTTCCTGGGCTACCACGGCTTCCCGGCGACCATCTGCACGTCCGTCAATGAAGAGGTGGTGCACGGCATTCCGGGAAGCCGCGTCCTGCAGGACGGCGACATCATCTCCATCGATGGCGGCGCGATCGTCAACGGCTGGCACTCGGATTCCGCGCGCACGGTGATCGTGGGAACAGCGGACCCCGAGGACCAGCGCCTCTCGGTCGTTACGCAGGCTGCCATGTGGCGGGGGATCGCTGCCCTGGCCGGCGGCTCGCATGTGGGGGACATTGGCGCCGCCATTGACGACTACGTCTCCTCCGTACCCGGCAAGCCGCTGGGCATCCTGGAGGACTACGTGGGCCACGGCATTGGCTCCGAGATGCACATGGCCCCGGACGTCCTGAACTACCGCACCAACCACCGCGGCCCCAAGATCAAGCCGGGCCTGTGCCTCGCCATCGAACCCATGCTGGTCCGGGGCGCCATCGAGACCGCAGTCCTGGAGGATGACTGGACCGTGGTGACCACCGACGGCAAGCGCTCCTGCCAGTGGGAGCACTCCGTGGCAGTGCACGAGAAGGGCATTTGGGTGCTTTCGGCGCCCGACGGCGGTGCGGAGCACCTGGTTCCCCTTGGCGTCACCCCGGTGCCGATCCCCTAAGGGACGCACTTCCCCCTCTTCGACGCGCATTTTCCTGCGTGACGCACAAAAGCCCTGGCGCGACCCGGATCCGGGTCCCGCCAGGGCTTTTGCGCGTCGACAGTGGTTAGGACTTCAGCTTCGGCTTCACGTCCCGCTCGTAAATACCCTGCAGCGTGGCCTTCAGGTCCGTCATGGTGGACTTGACGTCGCCCTGCTGGGTGAGGATCTTCGCGGCGGCCTTCGCCATCTCCTGGTCAGCACCCGGCAGGAACACGCGGGCGTTGTCCTGGACCTTGGTCACCGCGAGCTGGTCCACTGCGGTCTGGATCTGCGGCGTCTTGGCCAGGACCGCCTTCATATCGGCCGACTTGCGGGTGGGCATGTAGCCGGTGGCGGCAGAGAACTCCGCGGTGCTCTCCGGCTGGGTGACGAAGTCCAGGAACATTCCGGCGGCCAGCTGTTCCTCCTTGGAAATGCCGCTGGGGATGCCCAAACCTGCACCGCCCGTGGGGCAGACGTTGGACGTCGCCCTAGGGCCGCCGGGCAGGAAACCAACACCCACGTTGAACTTGGCCGACTTCAGGATGCCCAGCAGCGAGCCCGTGGAGGCGATGGTGGCCGAGGTCAGGCCTGCGGAGAAATCGTCGGCCGCTTCCTTGGACGAGACACCCGCCCACTTGTCCTTGTAGATCGAGTCCTGGGCCCACTGCAGCGCCGCGACGGATTCGGCGGAGTCGCAGGTGATGTCCCATTCCTTGGACCAGCCACCGCCCCAGCCCCACAGCATGTTCTGCAGTGTCCAGCCCGCATAGCCGGCCAGTGCGGGATAGATGTAGGCGTACTGGGCACCCGAGCTTGCCTTCAGCTTGGGTGCCCACTCGCCGAATTCCTGCCAAGTCTTGGGAGCACGGTCGGGGATCCCGGCTGCCGCGAAGTGGTCTTTGTTGTAGTAGAACAACGGCGTTGACCGGCCGTAGGGCAGCGCCCACTGCTTGCCGTCGTACTTGTAGTCATTGACCAGTGACTGCTGGAAGTCGTCCATCTTCATGTTCAGCTGCTTGGTCAGGCTGTCCACCGGGATGATGCTGCCGTTGGTGTAGTACCGGAACCACCACACGTCCGACAGGACGACAACACCCGGGAGGCCGGACTTGGCCGCCTGCGCGGTCTGGAACTTCTGGGCGATCTCCTCGTAGTTGGCCCCGGCGGTCACCAGGTTGACGGCGATGCCCGGGTTCTTGGCCTGGAATTTCTCGATCAGGCTCTTTTCCACATCCTGCGACTGTCCGGGGTGGCTGGACCAGAAATCGATCTTGGCCGCCGGCTTCACGCCGCTGAAGTCGATATCGGCCGCCTGGGACGTGGCCTGTCCGCCGCCGCTGGTGGAAGGTCCGCCGCATGCGGCCAGGGCAGCGGCAGAAGCGGTGAGCCCTGCCAGGCCCAGGAAGTGCCTCCGGTCCAGATGAAGTGTCATGACATTTCCTTTCGGTTGTTGCCTGCGGAAGGGTGGGAGTACTGGGAGGTTGGGCAGTACGACGGCGGCCGGCGGCTTAGCCGGTCACACTGCCTTGGGTGAGGCCCGCCACGATGTAGCGCTGCAGGGCCGCGAAGATGATCAGGATGGGAACGATGACCAGGACTGCCCCGGCCATGAGGACACCCCAGCCGGCGGCGTTGCTTTCGTTGTTCTGCAGGAGGGTGAGACCCACCGGCAAGGTCATGGTTTCCGGCCGGTCCGTGATGATCAGGGGCCAGATGTAGTCGTTCCACTCGGTCACGATGGTCACGAGGGCCACCGTGGCGATGGAAGGCACGGAGACGGGGACCACGATCTGCCACAGCCGGCGCCAGTGGCCGGCACCGTCCATCTCGGCAGATTCGAGAATGGAGGCGGGCAGGGTACGGAAGTGCTGCCGCAGCAGGAACGTGCCGAAGGCGGTGCCAAGACCGGGCAGGATGATGCCCCACAGGGTGTTCTTCCCGCCGATCCCCGCAATCAGGATGAAGTTGGGCAGGATGGATACCTGCGGCGGCACCATGAGGGCCACCAGGATCAGCAGGAAAATGAAGTTCCGGAACGGGAAGCGGACAAAGACCAGGGCGTAGGCCGTCAGGATGGCCAGGAGCACCTTGATGGTGGCCCCTGACAGGGTGACGATGGTGCTGTTCAGGAAGAACTGCCCGAAGGGGACCGTGGTCATGGCGGTCCGGTAGTTCTCCAGGTTCAGGCTTTCCGGAAGGATCTTGAGGTCGGTGGTGACGATTTCGCCCGACTGCTTGAAGGAGCTGAGTACCATCCACAGCAGGGGAAGGAACACCACCAGCGTGGCGATCAGCAGCGGCAGGTAGCCGCCCACCACGGTCTGGACAAGGTTCCGGCGGGAGAACGGCCGGTCGCGGCGGAGGCCTGGATCCGGCGCGGCGATGGCCGGGGCGGCGGGGTCCGGGCTCACCGGTGATAGGGATGTCACGAGTAATGAACCTTTCGTTCCACGAACCGCAGCTGGAGCACGGTGATCACCAGGAGGATGGCAAACAGGACCACCGAAATGGCCGCTGAGTAGCCGGCCCTGTTGTAGGCCCCGAAGGCCTGGAGGTAGGCCTCGTAGATCAGGGTGCTGGTGCCGGTGCCCAGGGGTGTCATGATCCGGATGAGGTCGAAGGCCTGCAGCGAGCTGAGCATGGTGGTGATCAGGAGGAAGAATGTAGTGGGGGACAGCAGCGGCAGCGAGATGCTGACGAAGCGCCGGAACCCGTTGGCACCGTCGAGGGACGCCGCCTCCATGACCTCCTGCGGAAGCGACTGGAGCCCCGCAAGGTACACCACCGCGCAGTAGCCCAGGTTCTTCCACACGTAAACCAGGATCACCATGACCAGCGACAGCTGGGGATCGTTGATCCACTGCGGGCTCTGCTGCCCGATGCCCCGGAGCAGCCAGGCCAGGACTCCGTAGCCCGGATCAAAAATGAACAACCACACCAGGCCCACGCCGACGCCGGAGAGGACATAGGGGGCAAAGACGGCGGAGCGGGCGAACGTGGTGCCCCGGACCTTTGCGTTCAAGGCCAGCGCCACCAGCAGGCCCAGTATCATCGAACCGCCCACCGTCACCAGCGTGAACACTGCGGTGGTGCCCAGGACTTTCGGGGCATCGTTGCTGGTGAAGAAGGTGACGTAGTTCGTGAAGCCCACCACGGTGGCGGTGGGCGAACCGAGGGTCCAGTCCAGCGTGGAGTAGTACATGTTGCTGAACAGCGGGCGGTAGGTGAAGACGGCGATCAGCACCAGGTTGGGCAGCGCCATGGCAAGGAAAACAAAGAAGTCGCGGCGGGTCCTTGCGGTCCACCGCCGTCGTGGAACTTTTGCCGTACGCCCCGGAGGCCTCTTGGGTTTGGTGGCGGGGTGCTGGGCGAGTTGACGGGTCATGCGTGTCTCTCCCGTGTTGGGAGCCTGCTCGTGGCCGGCCCTGGCTTGATCTAGGGACTACTACACCAGACCGTCAGGGGGCTGAAACCCGCATATGCCCTTGTCAGGGGACTGTTATCCAAGGCTTCGTCGCCCGTTAACGCTGTGTTGATTGCAGTCTCGCACAAAGTTCGCCGCTGCGGCAGGGGCGCGCCAGCGGAGGGGACAATAGGGGCATGGGAACCATTACCGATGTCCCGGGCATACGCGTGGGCCAGGTCCAGAAGGACACCGACGGCTGGCTGACCGGCGTGACCGTTGTCCTGCCGCCGCCGGGCACTGTGGGTTCGGTGGATGTCCAGGGCGGTGGACCGGCCACGCACGAAACAGACGCCCTTGATCCCACGACCCTGGTCGGAACCGTGGACGCCCTTGTCCTCACGGGCGGCAGCGCCTACGGGCTGGCGTCAGCTGCGGGCGCCCAGCGCTGGTGCGAGGAAGACGGCCGCGGCTTTGCCGTTCCCGGGGGAGTGGTGCCCATCGTCCCCGCCGCCGCCATCTTCGACCTCGGCAGGGGCGGGAACTTCTCCGCACGGCCGACGCCGGACATGGGCTACGCGGCAACGGCCGCCGCGGCAGCACAAAAGGAAGGGCACGACGTCGGTCGGGGCAACGTAGGTGCCGGCACCGGGGCATTGATCGGCCGGGGGCAATATAAGGGCGGAATAGGCACAGCATCCATCACGCTGGACAGCGGTGTTGTGGTCGGGGCCATCGCAGTCGTGAATGCCCTTGGTCTTCCGTTCGAACCAGCAGTGCAGTTCTCCGTGAAGACCACTGATCCGCCGCCACTTAACACCACTCTTGTCGTGGTGGCTACGAATGCCGTTCTTGATGTGGCCGAATGTAAAAGGACTGCCTCTGCTTCCCATGCCGGTATTGCGCGGGCGCTGAACCCTAGCCATACCCTGGCCGACGGGGACACAGTCTTCTGCCTCGCAACCGGTGCTGTGGCACTTGACCGCTCCGACGACGCTGCCCGGCCGGTCAGTCTCATCACGCTCCAAAGCGCGGCAGCCGACGTCGTCCGTTTGGCCATCCTGGACGGTGTGGCCGCAGCTGGTGCGGTGAGCACTCCGGCCGGCGAATATGGTGCGTACCGCACTGCGTAGGCTACTATGGCCGATTTAACTTTTACCGGCCAACAGGGTAGTGTTGCTTGTTGGTTGTCTGGACTGCCACGCCCTTTTGGGCCTGGAGACGGCAATCGATCCAACAAAAACGTTCGTGGTCATGCCCGGTGCTATCCGGCGGGGCTGCGGCAACAACAGTTAGCGGAGGGTATGGCCAAGAAGGACGGGGTCATTGAGATCGAAGGCGTTGTGACCGAGGCGCTGCCTAACGCGATGTTTCGCGTTGAGCTCACCAACAAGCACATCGTTCTGGCACACATCTCTGGAAAGATGCGTCAGCACTACATCCGAATCCTCCCTGAGGACCGTGTAGTGGTGGAGCTGAGCCCGTACGACCTCACCCGTGGTCGTATCGTCTACCGCTACAAGTAAATTGCTGGGCGGCGGCAGTGCAAGCTGACTGCTGCTCCAGTTGACCAAACTGCTACACGCAAAGGAACGCCATGAAGGTCAAGCCGAGCGTCAAGCAGATCTGCGAAAAGTGCAAAGTGATCCGCCGTAATGGCCGGGTCATGGTGATCTGCGAGAACCCGCGCCACAAGCAGCGCCAGGGCTAATTTCCTTCCCTGAAGGAAATCCTGGGTTGCTAACCCACGCAAGTAAATAAAGGCAGCACAAGCTGATCTGGAACATTGAGCTCGAAAGAGTCCGGACAGCTAACCCCCGGTCGGAGGCTGGGGCCGCACGGAACGTGCGGGTGTACTGCCTACGACCTCCGGTTTATCAAGGAGTACTGCCACTATGGCTCGTCTCGCTGGCGTAGACATTCCCCGCGAAAAGCGGCTGGAAATTGCGCTTACTTACATCTACGGCGTGGGCAAGACCCGTGCACACGAAACCCTGGCCGCCACTGGCATCAGCGCTGACGTCCGCGTCAAGGACCTGACTGACGCCCAGCTGGTTGAGCTGCGTGACTACATTGAAGGCAACTACAAGGTTGAGGGTGACCTTCGCCGCGAAGTAGCAGCAGATATCCGCCGCAAGGTTGAAATCGGCAGCTACGAAGGCCTGCGCCACCGCAAGGGCCTGCCCGTACGCGGTCAGCGTACGAAGACCAACGCACGTACCCGCAAGGGCCCGAAGCGTACCGTCGCCGGCAAGAAGAAGGCCCGTTAATATCCCCGCTCGGGATTTACGGACTTTCCCCAATAACTTTCTGTAGGAGAAAAAATGCCCCCGAAGACTCGTGGCGCGGTTCGCAAGCCGCGTAAGAAGGACAAGAAAAATATCGCGCTTGGCCAGGCGCACATCAAGAGCACCTTTAACAACACCATCGTTTCCATCACGGATCCGACCGGCGCTGTTATTTCCTGGGCTTCCTCCGGTGAGGTTGGCTTCAAGGGCTCGCGCAAGTCCACCCCGTTCGCTGCGCAGATGGCTGCCGAAGCCGCTGCCAAGCGTGCGCAGGAGCACGGCATGCGCAAGGTAGACGTTTTCGTCAAGGGACCGGGTTCCGGACGCGAAACCGCCATCCGTTCGCTGCAGGCTGCAGGCCTCGAGGTTGGCTCCATCCAGGACGTCACCCCCGCAGCGCACAACGGCTGCCGCCCGCCGAAGCGCCGCCGCGTCTAATTCTTTTCCGCAGCAGGAGCTTGCCCGGACCAGCGATGGTCCGGGCAAGCCCAGCGCGTTAAGTCTTCAGACCGAATTTCCACCACCTGTGTTGCGTCATATAGCGGATGCTCGCCGAAAGGAAACCTAAGTGCTCATTGCACAGCGCCCCACCCTCTCCGAAGAGGTAGTCTCCGAAAACCGTTCGCGTTTCATCATTGAACCGCTGGAACCGGGCTTCGGCTACACCCTCGGAAACTCCCTCCGCCGTACCCTGCTCTCCTCCATCCCCGGTGCTGCCGTAACCAGCATCCGGATCGATGGTGTGCTGCACGAGTTCACCACGGTTCCGGGTGTCAAGGAAGATGTCACCGAGATCATCCTTAACATCAAGAGCCTGTCGGTTTCCTCCGAGCACGACGAGCCCGTCGTGGCTTACCTGCGCAAGCAGGGCCCCGGAGTCGTCACCGCCGCGGACATCGCTCCGCCGGCCGGCGTCGAATTCCACAACCCGGATCTGCACATTGCCACGCTGAACTCGAAGGGCAAGTTCGAACTCGAACTGACCATCGAGCGCGGCCGCGGCTACGTTTCGGCAGCTCAGAACAAGTCCGGCGATGCAGAGATCGGCCGTATCCCGGTTGACTCCATCTACTCGCCGGTGCTGAAGGTTACTTTCCGCGTGGAAGCAACCCGTGTTGAGCAGCGCACCGACTTCGACAAGCTGATTGTCGACGTCGAGACCAAGCAGGCCATCGCCCCGCGCGACGCCGTTGCTTCCGCAGGCACCACCCTGGTGGAACTGTTCGGTCTGGCCCGTGAGCTGAACACCGCAGCTGAAGGTATCGAGATCGGCCCGTCGCCCACCGACGCTGCCCTGGCAGCCGACATGGCACTTCCGATCGAGGATCTGGACCTCACCGTCCGTTCCTACAACTGCCTCAAGCGTGAGGGCATCCACACCGTGGGTGAACTCGTTGCCCGCTCCGAGGCTGACCTGATGGACATCCGCAACTTCGGTGCCAAGTCCATTGACGAGGTCAAGGCAAAGCTGGTTGAACTGGGCCTGTCCCTCAAGGACTCGCCTCCCGGTTTTGACCTCGCAGCACGCGCCGCAGCAATCGAAGAGGACGACGCCGCCTTCGGCGACGACGAACTCTAAACCAGACCTTGGCCGGCGGGCAGCACCATGGTGTGCCGCCCACGGCTTCCACATGAGGAGAAACAATTATGCCTACCCCCACTAAGGGTCCGCGCCTCGGCGGCGGCCCGGCTCACGAGCGTCTGATGCTCGCGAACCTGGCCTCATCCCTGTTCGAGCACAAGCGGATCACCACCACGGTCACCAAGGCCAAGCGCCTGAAGCCGTACGCAGAGCGCCTGGTGACCTTCGCCAAGCGTGGCGACCTGGCTTCCCGCCGCCGCGTCCTCGGCCTGATCAGCAACAAGGGCGTCGTCCACGAGCTGTTCACCGACATTGCGCAGGCTGTGGAGAACCGCGACGGCGGCTACACCCGCATCACCAAGATCGGCAACCGCAAGGGCGACAACGCTCCCATGGCTGTCATCGAACTGGTCCTCGAGCCGGTTTCCGCCAAGCAGGCCGTCGTAGCCGAGGCTACCCAGGCTGCTGCCAAGGCTGCTCCGGCTGCCGAGGAAGCTCCCGCTGAAGAGGCTCCGGCCGCTGAGGAAGCTGCTGCAACCGAAGAGGCACCCGCCGCTGAAGAAGCTGCAACCGAAGAGGCTCCGGCCGCTGAGGCTGCTGAAGCTCCGGCTGCCGAGGAGAAGGACGCGAAGTAATTCGCTGATTCTCTTCGCATAGACTTAGGTCTGTGAACCACCAAAAACCCGCGGCCCCCGTTCCAGGGGGCGGCGGGTTTTTGCGTATCCGGCTTGATCTTTCGTACGACGGCGGCCCGTTCAGCGGGTGGGCGCTGCAGCCGGGGCTGCGGACCGTCCAGGGCGTCCTGGAGGAGGCCCTGCACTTGCTGGTCCGGCGCCAGGTACGGGTCACCGTCGCGGGGCGCACCGACGCCGGCGTGCACGCCCGCGGCCAGGTGGTCCACCTGGACCTCACCGAAGACGAGTGGCTGGGGCTGCCGCGCGGGCACGAACTGGATCCCGCCGTCGCCATGATGCGCAGGCTCCGCGGTGCCCTGAACCGCGCCCTCGGCGACCTGCACGGGGCGGTGGAAGTCCATGACATCTCGCCGGCACCCGCCGGCTTTGACGCACGCTTCTCGGCGCTGTGGCGGCGGTACAGCTACCGGATCGCGGACGGGCCCGCCCTCTGGGATCCGCTGGAGCGGTACTTCACCCTGTGGCACAAGAACCCGCTGGACGTGGACCTGCTCAACGAGGGCGCCTCCCGGCTGCTGGGCCTGCAGAACTTCCTGTCCTTCTGCAAGCCGCGCGAAGGGGCCACCACCATCCGGGAGCTGCAGCGCTTTGAGTTCCGGCGCGGCGAGGACGGCGTCATCGTGGCAACCGTCCAGGCCGACGCGTTCTGCCACAACATGGTGCGCGCGCTGATCGGGTCCGCCCTGTATGTGGGGGAGGGCGTGGAGGAACCCGGCTGGCTGTACGAACGGCTGCTGCTGCAGAAGCGGGATGCCAAGTCTGTCCTTGCAGCCCCGCATCCCCTGGTGCTGGAGGAAGTGGCATACCCTTCCGACAGCGAGCTGCTGACCCGCGCCGAACAAACCAGGGCCGTCCGCGAGCACTGACCCCGGCCGCACCCTGATCTCCTAGAACGCCGGAGGCGGGCCCTCCGCGGGGAGCGTCACCGTAAAAGTGCTGCCCTGGCCCTCGCCGCTCTCGCACATGATGCTGCCGCCGTGCCGCTCTACGATCATCCGCGTGATGGACAGGCCGAGCCCCGCCCCGGGGATGGCCGCCTGTTGGGCGGCTTCCGTCCGGAAGAAGCGGTTGAAAACCTTTGCCGCATCTTCGTGCGACATGCCCATCCCGGTGTCCGTGACGCTCAGCCGCACCCACTGCCTGTCCGCGGTGGCGCTGATGCTGATCCTGCCGCCGCCGGGGGAGTACTTGATGGCGTTGGACACCAGGTTGTCCAGGACCTGCCCGATCCTGAGCGGGTCGGCGTAGGCCCAGAGGGGCGAGGGGACATCGGCGGCGATCTCCACGTGGGACCGCTGTGCCGAGGCGAGAGCCGAACTCAGGCTGGTCTCCACCAGGCTGGCCAGGTCGGTCCGTTTGGGGTGGACATTCAAAGTGGTGGTAGCGGAGGCCGTCAGGTCGGCCACCAGATCCATCAGCCGCTCCGCGTTCCGCTGGACCACCAGGAGCCGCTGTGCCAGGGGCGGCGGCAGCAGGTCCGCTTCATCCAGGACCAGGTCCACGTTGCCAATGATCGAGTTCAGCGGGTTCTTGAACTCGTGCGAGACGTTGGAGATCAGTTCCTGGTTCGCGGCCACGGACTCCACCCAGCCGGTCACGTCGGTGTAGACCACCACCGCCCCGGTGAGCCGGCCATCCTCGCTGACAAGCGGACGTGCTGCCGTGGAGACGGCGCGCTGCTCCGGCCCTTCACCGGCCCAGACCAGGTAGTCGGCGAAGGATTCCCCGGCCATGGCCCGGTTGATGGGCCTGCGGTCCTGTGGAAGCAAGGTGCGACGGTCCTGGCCGAAGATGAGCTGGTGCCCCTGGCCGGGGACGGCCTCGTCAGCGCCTGTGGCGCGGCGGAAGTTGCGCTGGCGGCTGTTGGACACCAGGAAGTGGCCGGAACGGTCGACGGCGGCAATACCGACGTCGGTGGCGTCCAGGACGGTTTCGAGCAGCTTTTCCCGTTCCCGGCTTGCCGCCAGCAGGTCCCGGAGTTCGCGGTCCTTCTCCGCCAGTTCACGCTGCTGGAGCCGCAGGTTGACGCTCGCGAAGCGGATGGCCAGCGAAACAGCAAGCATCATCACGGGGAAGAGGACCACCGTGGTGAGATCCGATGCGTTGACGGAGGGCAGGTGGCCTACGGCTGAGGGGGCCATGATGAAGAACGGTCCCAGGAAGCTGAGCACCAGGCTGCTCCGTGCCAGCATTCCGGACGCGGAGAGCCAGATGACCGGAAAGACCACCAGGACGGCCAGGCCCGGCAGGAGGGGTGCCGCGCCATTGCGCAGGAAGGCGATCGCCACAAAGTCCAGCACCGGGATCAGCAGGTACGGCCTGTGCGGCAACCGCTCCCAGGGCAACAGGAAGCAGGCAAGGAACAGGATGCCGTGGAGGGCCAGGCCTGCGCCGTATAACGGACTGTGCAGGAGGGAGGGCCACGCGAACGGGGTGATCACCGCAAGGACCAGCACTACGAGGGTCAGGGGGAGCTGGCACAACGCCACCTGGGCGCGGGGCCCCAGCCGGCGGAAGATCCGGCCAGGCCCCCGGTGGAACAATGGCTCAGCCATGTTTCTGACTCGTACCCTTTCGCAACTGGAATTCAGGCCCCGCCCGGGTCTTTGATTGCTTTCCTTACCCCGGTACTTACCCTTTCCCATCCATAGTGCACACGTCTTGTCATAATAATTGACTTTTCAATTTTTGCGACGAATACGGGTGTGATCAGCAGGGCTTACTAGTAGCGTATAAATGGTTGGAGCGGGAATGGCATTGGCGCTGGGCCAATGGGGGGCCATCTCCGCCTGGCGCAGGGATAGCAATGGACGATCTTGGTGTAGCTGTAGTAATCGAAGATGATGCGGATGTACGCAACCTCCTTGAAGGCGTACTGACCCAGGCGGGCTTCGAAGTGCATACAGCTGTAGATGGGCGGGCCGGGGTTGAGGTGGTCCGCAGCAAGCAGGCCAACGTTGTAACGCTCGATATCGGCCTGCCGGATATTGACGGTTTCGAGGTTTTACGGCGAATCCGGAATTTCAGTAATGCCTATGTGGTGATGCTGACGGGACGGACGGAGGAACCGGACCTGCTCTCTGCACTGAACACAGGCGCGGACGATTACATCGCCAAGCCCTTCAGGCCAAGGGAACTCCGGGCGCGGGTCGCGGCAATGATGCGCAGGCCCCGGCATGAGATAACCGGGGAGGCGCCGGCCAGCTTGGGACAGGCACCCGTTCCTGCCATGCACGGTGACTCCAGCGTATTGCGGCACAACGGCCTCCTGCTGAACCACCGGACACGCACCGTGGAGGTCAAGGGCGAGCCGCTGGGACTGACCCGCAGTGAATTCGACCTGCTGCATGTGCTGCTGAAAGGCGGCGGGGCCGTGTGCACCAGGGCTGACCTGGTGAGGGCGGTGCGGGGCGATTTCTATGACCGGGACACGTACATCAGCGAGGCTGACGAACGGGCGGTGGAGGTCCACGTGGGAAACCTGCGGCGCAAGCTCAAGGAGGACCAGCTGTCACCGCGCTGGCTG
Source organism: Pseudarthrobacter sp. LT1 (assembly GCF_035621795.1). NCBI lineage: Bacteria > Bacillati > Actinomycetota > Actinomycetes > Micrococcales > Micrococcaceae > Pseudarthrobacter > Pseudarthrobacter sp. LT1. Next base: position 3,318,423 of record NZ_CP141830.1, on the reverse strand, counting down.
CAGACGGTCCGTGGGGTGGGGTACCGGTTGGCTCCCCGCCGCCCCGATGACGCCTAAGGGTCAGCCCTTTCCCAGGATGTAGGTCGACTGCAGCTCGGACACCGTCCGCGCCCCGTCCTGGGCCACGCCGGCCATCATGGCCTGGCCTTGGACAAAGTCGCCCTTCCGGATCAGGCCTTCGAGGAGTTCCGCCAGCCTGGCCAACCGGAGTCCGCCCACCATGGCGGAGCTGATCTTCAGGCTGATGACGGCATCCAGTGCAGAGGCCTCGTCCTGGCTCTCCACGGCTGTTCCCAGCCGGGCCAGGCGCAGGTCCCACATGGCGGCGTAGTCACGGGCAAAGCGTTGGGCCAGCCCTGATCCGGCCAGTTCGTCCTCAAGCTCCTCCAGCACCGCTGCATCAATGAGCGGCAAGAGCGCAGCCGCTTCCAGTGAAGGGAACGCACCTGCGGCCGGCCCGGGGGCTGCAGGCGACGAGACCCCGGCCGGCGGGGAGTCCACAGCGGGGCTCTTTCCGCTGGAACCGGGATCCTGACTCTGCATTGTTCAAGGCTACTTCCTGGAAATCCTTCGGCGTCCAATTTCTTATCATTCTGTGTAAACCTTGAGGCAACCTTGCCGTCGCCCTGCGTATCGTTTATTGTGCGCTGAACGTCATCACGGTGTTGATCACGGCCGGTCCCAGGATGGCGATGAAGAGGACCGGGAAGATAAAGAACAACAGTGGGAAAAGGATCATGACCGGCAGCTTCATGGCCTTTTCCTCGGCCCGCTGGCGGCGCTTTACCCGCATAACCTTGGCCTGGACGCGAAGGACCCGGCTGATCGCGATGCCGTACGTGTCGGCCTGGACCACGGCCTGCACGAAGCTGCGCAGTTCAGGGATGCTGGTCCGTTCCGCCAGCGCGATGTAGGACTCGCGGCGGCTGCGTCCCACCTGCATGTCCTGCAGGGTGCGGACCAGTTCCTCGGCCAGCGGGCCCTTGCCGTTCTCACCGGCCCGGGCCATGGCGCCTTCGAAGCCAAGCCCGGCCTCCACGGAGATCAACATCTGGTCCAGCGTGTTGGCCAGTTCGAGCTGCATCGCCTTCTGCCGCTCCTGCCCCTTGCTGTAGAGGAGCAGGTCCGGGATGAAGTAGCCCAGGAACAGGACGAAGATCCCGGCGAGCTTCATCAGCGGGCTGCTTCCGATCCCCGCGAGGTAGCCGCCCATGGCCACCCCGGCCAGGCCGAGGGCGAGTTTGGATCCCAGCACCTTTCCCAGCGGCATGGAGGCGGGGCGGCCGGCGAGGGACAAGAGGCGGTCCAGGAACGCGACGTAGGCCGGGGGAGTGAGGCGCCGGCCCAGGGCTTCAAGCCGTGCGGGCGCTCCGGTGGGTGCAGCTGCGACGGGCGGGGCGCCACGGGAGAGCAGGTCGGTGACCGCGACGCGGCCCTGCTTGTCCACGGTGAGGACGGACCAGGCCACTGCCCCCAGGGGGAGGCAGACCAGCAGGACGGAGAGCAGGACGATGAGGTTCATGGGGTCCTCAGAACTTCAGGTCGATGATCTTGCGCATCCACAGCGCACCGATGGTCATCAGGACAAAGGAAGCACCGATCATCACCCAGCCCAGCGGATGGGTGAACATCGAATTCATATAGCTGGGGCTCACAGCCAGCAACATGGCCACGATGCCAAACGGCATGGCGATCAGGATGTAGGCGGAGAACTTGCCCTCCGCTGCCAGGGCCTTGATGTGGCCCTTGATCTCCGCGCGCTCGCGGATGGTCTCGTTGACCTGGTCCAGCACCTCGGCCAGGTTGCCGCCCACCTCGCGGTTGATCTGGATGGCCTGCGAGATCCAGACGAAGTCCTCGTTCTTCATCCTGTCGGCGGTGTCGTTGAGGGCGGCGAGCAGGTCACGGCCGAGGCTGGTCTCGGTGATCACCCGCCGCATCTCCTCGGACGTTGGCTTCTGCGACTCGTTCGCGGCGGCGTCGATGGCGCGCAGGATGCTGTGGCCCGCGCGCAGGCCGCCGGAGAGCAGCTGCAGCGTGTCGCCCAGCTGGCCGTCGAAGGCGGTGCGGCGCTTGCCGGCCAGGAATCCGAGGACCAGTTTGCCTACGAACGGTGCCAGCAAAGCGAGCAGCAGTCCCATGAAGGGGCCTACGGTCACCAGGCCCACCAGCATGCCGACGCAGGCGCCGATCCCCACCAGCAGGAAGAACTCGGCCTGGCTGAGCCTCAGGCCCGCGTTGTCCAGTTCCGCGCGGGAGAACAGCTTGACGTTCCGGCCGGCGAGGAGGCGTTCGAATGACCTGACGCCGGAAAGTGCCAGGCGGGTCAGCGAGGAGGGCGGCTCGGGTTCAAACGGGCGACGGCGGTCCAGCGGCACCGAGGGGGCGCTGGGCAGGAGCACGGCCACGCCCAGCAGGCAGATGGCTGCGAGGAGGATGACGCTTCCGATGGCGATGATCATGGGCCCGTCCCTACTTCAGGCCCGGGCCCAGCGGGGTGGCGAACACCGCGGGGGACACATGGATGCCGAGGTCTTCGAACCGGTCGATAAAGCGGGGCCGGATGCCGGTGGCCACCGGCCTGCCCAGGAACCGGCCCTGTGCGTCCACGCCTGCCGAGTAGTCGAACACGAAGGCGTCCTGGAGGGTGACGATGTCGCCTTCCATGCCCTGGACCTCCGTGACGTGGGTGATGCGGCGGGAGCCGTCGCGGAGGCGGGAGATCTGAACGATGAGGTTCACGGCGGAGGCGATCTGTTCCCGGATCGCGCGCAGCGGCAGATCCATCCCGGCCATGAGCACCAGGGTTTCCAGGCGGGCCACGGCGTCACGGGGCGAGTTGGAGTGCACGGTGGAGAGGGAGCCGTCGTGGCCGGTGTTCATGGCCTGGAGCATGTCCAGCGATTCACCGCCACGGACCTCACCCACCACGATCCGGTCCGGGCGCATGCGGAGGGAGTTGCGGAGGAGCTCGCGGATGGTGACTTCGCCCTTGCCCTCGGTGTTGGGCGGCCGGCTTTCCAGCCGCACCACGTGGTCCTGCTGGATCTGCAGTTCCACGGCGTCCTCGATGGTGACGATCCGTTCATCGTGCGGCAGGAAGGAGGACAGGACGTTAAGGAGCGTGGTCTTGCCCGTGCCCGTGCCACCGGAGACGATGATGTTCAGTTTGGCTTTAACGCAGGCGTTCAGCAGCTCGGCCATCTCCGGCGTCAGCGTGCCGAAGTCGATGAGGTTGCGGACGGTCAGCGGGGTCTTGCTGAACTTTCGGATGGTCAGCGAGGAACCGCCCACGGCCAGCGGCGGGATGACTGCGTTCACGCGCGAGCCGTCCTCCAGGCGGGCGTCCACCAGCGGGGAGGATTCGTCGATGCGGCGGCCCACCTTGGACACGATGCGTTCGATGACCTTGCGCAGGTGCTCCTCGGAGCTGAACCGGGATTCGCTAAGCGTGAGCTTTCCCTTGCGCTCCACATAGATCTGGTCCATGCGGTTGACCATGATTTCGGTGACGGCGGGATCGTCGAGGAGGCGCTGGAGGGGCCCGTAACCGAGGACGTCATCGGCAACGTCCTGGACCAAGCGGGTGCGTTCTTCCGGCGTCAGCGGCACCTGCTCGGCGTCCACGATGCGGGTGAGTTCCTTCTTGGCCGTGCTCCGCAGTTCCTGCTCGGTGACGGCGCCGTCGTTGAACCGCGTTCCCATCTGCTCGAAAAGCGCAGTGGCCGCCCTGTCCTTCATGGCTGCGAAGACATCCACCCTGGGTGCCGCGGGCACCAAGGGGGTGCCGGCGTCGTGCGTTGAATGCACGACGGCGGCATGCGCCGGGTGCCGCTCCACGCTGTCCGCGGGGGCCGGCGAGGGCGCGGGGGCCGGGAGGGGCGGCTCCAGCAGCGCGGTCCCGGCCGCCTGGTTGCGCGACTGGACCGCGTTGATGCGTTCGGAGAGTTTCATCAGATGACCACCCTTCGGTGAAGTTTCCGCTGGGCCTGCGTGCGCCATGCCGGGTTGAAGCGCTCCACGAGCTGGCGGAGGCTCTTGACGGCGGGGTCCTTCTTGGATTCCTGCAGGACGGGGATGCCGCGGTTGGTGGACAGGGCCACGGCGCGGGAGCGGGGGACGCTGACGTCCACGGGCGCGCCGATGGTGGACTCGACGTCCCGGACGTTCAGGCCGGATTTGGCGTCGGCCATGTTCAGGACCACGTGGCGGGATTCAGGCATGATGTCCAGCTGGCGGAGGACTTCCAGGCCGGAGCGGAGGCCGCGCAGGCTGGGGATGTCCATGGCGCTGACCCAGACCACGTCGGTGCACTGTTCCATGGCGGCAAGGCCGATTTCCGGCATGCCCGGGGCGGAGTCGATGACCACGTACTGGAACTCCTGGGCCAACTGCTCCAGCAGGTGGCTGACCTGTTCCGGGGTGATGTGGTCCGCGTCCACCGGGTTGGGCGGGGCGCACAGCGCGTAGATGCCGGCCGGGTGGACCGTCAGGAAGGCCTTGAGGACCAGGGAGTCCTGGGCCGCGGCGGGGGTGACGGCGTCAGTGACCGTGTGCTGCGGGTTGAGGTAGAGGCCGGAGGCGACGTCGCCGAACTGCAAGTCCAGGTCCACGATGACCACACTCATGGGCGCGATCTGGCCCAGGCCGATGGCGATGTTGGTGGCCAGGGTGGTCTTGCCGACGCCGCCTTTGGGGGAGAAGACGCCGATGACCAGGCCCTTGCTGTTTGCTTCTGCCTGCTGGGTCTCCGGGCCGCGGTGGCGGGTGGCGAAGGACTGGCAGGCGCGTTCCAGCAGTACCCGGATTTCCGCGGCGTCGGCCTGCGGGCTGAGGATGTCGCGGATGCCGGCGCGCATGGCGTAGAGGAGGTAGTCCGGGTCCACGTCGCTGACCAGGACCAGGCTGAGTCCGGGCAGCTGGACGTCGAAGACCTTGGCGAACCGCAGCGCCTCCTCGTAGGGGACGTCCGGGCCGATGATCAGCACTTCCGGCTGCTCCTGGTTGAGGAGGGCGAACAGCTCCGCAGGGCCCGCCGGGAGGATGTCACTCGCGATGGTCTGCACGGTGCCGCGAAGACCGTGGGCGACGGCGGCGCGCAGCTTCTGGTCGAACTCGGCGCTGGGGGAGAGGAGGACGAAACGGCTCATTTGTACACCGTGTCCTTCCTGGCGATGAAGCCGCCGTTGTCCTGCGCGTCGAGGGGTTCCTTGGTGAGCCAGAGGTCACCGTTGTTGGAGGAGTAGATGATCTTGGTGGCGTCGATGTCATTCACGGCTACGGTGACCATGAATGATCCCTGCGGAAGGGTGGTGTCCTGGGCGTTGCTGCCGTCGGTGGGTTTTGCGGTTGCCTGCGGTGCGCGCTGGACAGCGGTGACCAGGACCTTACGGAGGGTCAACTGGGTGGTGGGCTCGCCAGGCTTGCTCTTGTCCGCGCCGGGAGGGAAGCTGAACCCGATGCCGATGTGGTCTCCGGCTTCAAGCCGACCGCCTACTACCTTTTTTGGCTCCAACTCGAAGGTGACTTCCTGCAAGCCGGCTGGCACCTTGGCTGCACTGCTGCTCTTGGCATCTGCGGGTGCAACGAGGCGCTCGGCGAGGAGCTGTTCGCCGGGGACCAGGTCGACGGCGGCGACCGTTCCGCCCTTGCCGTCTAAGGAGGTGAGTGCGGTGGTGGCTACACCGGCCGCGGGAACGTCCTCGATGACGAGCGACGCCGTCATGTCGTTCACAGGGGTTCCGGCGGGGATGGCCTTTTGGACCACCAGCACTTTCTTGGGGTTAGTAGTGGCCATCGCCCGTGCGTCGGCGCCGTTGGCATAGACGATGATGAGGAGGGCTCCCACAAGCGCCAGGGCTACGGCGGCCGTGCCGGCGAGCATGCGAGATTTCACTTTCAACTCCTGATTGTTATTGCTGGTTAAAGCGTGAGACGGGCGATGCTGGCCCCGTATTGGCCGTAAGGGTTGGTGGGACCCAGCGTGAAGCCATCGGCAAGGGAAACATATGTGACGAACTGTCCGATGATGCCCCGGCAATCGCCTGTGCATGTGGCTGTGGCAGCGGAACCTGACCCTTTTGGTGCCGTGTTGTTGAACGAGTAGGGAGTTGTGTTGTCTTGTCCGCTGAACTTCCAGCCGACGACGTTGAAGGCGGCGAAAGCCGTGAGATGGTAAACGGCACCAGCGCCTGTGCCGGTAGCTTTGTCGAACACCGGCAGGAGGACGACAGCTTTGCGCCCGGCTGTGATGTCGGCGGCCCAGCCATTGAGCGTGGCCTCGCAGTTGCTGGGGGCGCTGTTGCCTGTTTTGGTGTTGGTTGGGTCGCTGCCGCTTTCGTTGACGCTCAAGTCGATACTGGCACCGCACTTCCCGGCGTCCTGGGCCAGCCAGCCGAAGCCGCCCGGCACAGTCCCTCCCGACGGAAGGGTGCAACCGGGGTTGGCGTTTTTGGTGCTGTCCTTATTTTGGTTACTGGAGCTGTCCTTGTTTTGAAGGACCTGCAGGCCTTTGTCCACCATTGTCTGCACCTGGCAAATGGAAAAAGCGAGGGGAAACGCTGTGGGCCCTTTGCTGGGGCTTCCCCAGACTGCGGACGATTTCGCCGCCACCTGCATCGATGGGATGCCGAGGACCCCTGCGAAGAAGAGAGAAACGGAGTTATCCGGGGCGCCGTTTTCCTTTGCCGTTGTAGTGACCGAAACCGTTCCCGCCGTCGTGCTGAGCTGGATGTTGTTGACGTTACTCATCCCATTCAGGGCGTTTTGGTTTGCAAGGCTTCCGGCGAGGGTAGACGTTGTGCACAGCGAATCTGATGCGTTGCGCGCACACTTCTGGGCCAAAGCAATTGCTGCCGCGTCTGCACCGTTTTGCAACTGTGCGCGCTCGGAGTAAATTCGGCCAACGTCTACCGCCATGGCGACGAAGCCGAGGAGCGTCACCAGAAGGATGGCGACAATGACGCTTATGGCGCCGCGCTCGGCCTGCTGATTGTCTGTTCGCGCACGCCGGTTTAGCCTCCGCACAGCATTACTCCCTTGCCGATCATGGGATACGGACCGGCAATGCCGGTGATCGTAGACAGCGTGTAATTGATGGTCAGCGTCACCTGGTTTCCTGTGCTGCAAGTGGTAGTGCTGAGCGTGATGGCGGAGGAGGGGATATTGCTGCTGACTGAGGCTGCCGCGTTTTGGGCTGCTGTCTTCGCTGCGATTGGATCGTTATTGATCGCCATGACCCGCACGCCGTCGCGGGCTGCGTTGGTCAGGGTGATCTGGGCGTTGTACGCCCGGCCGAATTCGATAGTTCCCAGCACAAGCATCAAGAGGAGGGGCAGCAGGATTGCGAATTCGACGGCGGCTGCGCCGCGTTCCGACTCGCGTCTCACCTGTTGCACCTCCTCTTGGATTTGCTAGTTTCTGTCGCGCAGAGTGCCGCCATTTCGATATGGGGTCCGGAACGGCGGCGGGTGTTGCTACGGGGAGGGGATGGCCGTCTTGGACGGGTGCGCAATGTCGCTGGAAACGCCGCTGAACATAGTGCCAAGCTGGCCGCCCAGGGTGCTGACGGCGACGATGATGACTACGGCGATGAGGGCGACCATGATGCCGTATTCAACGGCGGTTGCGCCTTTTTCACTGCGAAGACGGATCATGATGTTGGTGTAGAGAGAAAGCATCTGAGACTCCTGAGCGAGACGGATTGGCTGGCCCTGCACCAGCACTGAATCGAAGTTAGCAACGCTTGATCCAGTGCTGACCCGATCTTGCAACATCCTGCGCAAAGCCTTTACGCCTTGTACGTTTCCTGCGCTTTCACTGCGTCTTTTCTATGCCTACCCTGGGTTCGGACCCGCCGTTTAGTCGAGGTAGGTATACCCGCCATCCGGATCTGCGGAGCTGGACATGCCTGGGAAGATGCTCTTGTCCATGAATGCGTGGCACACGCCGTCGCGTGCGGCCACCATGAGATCCCAGTCCCGCAGTTCTGCCGCAGACTGCGGGTTGTACCTTAGGTTGGCTTCCCGATAGCAGGAGTTGATGAAGCGGCGGCCATCCTTGCCTTGGTATGTGATGGCAATGTTGTCAGGCCGAGCCAAATTATTCCTGATTCCTGGCAGGTGGGAGGGATCAACGGCGACTGTCCCACCTTGCACGGGGTAGGAGTCCGAAACCCGGGGTGTGGTGTGAGCTGCAATGAGGTGCCCGGCAAGACTTCCTGCTCGATGTGGAAGTGAGTAAGTTCCACCCCGCACCAGTGTCCTTTTCGACCCGGCCCAATAAGGCCGTCGCAGAGAGTATTCGGTGACTCCCAAAGCGCGTAAAGTCCGAAAGTTGCCTCCCAAACAGACGTTGGTTGAAAGGACAGTGTTTGGGTCTCTGACGTGTTCAGTATTTTCATCCTGTAAGCCGCCTCGACTTGTACCTCTGTAAATTCGGCGCCGCCATAGTCCACAGGACGGGGCTTTATTCGCGAGGGCTCGTAGTCATATGCGAGGTCGAAGGTGCGGCCGTTGCTGTCGAGGATGTGGAATGTACCGGAGTATCCCTGGAGAGGCAGCGGGGTTTGGGCCACTGAGGAAGTTTCCGTAGAACGAGGCTTCTCCGGCGGGCGAGTTTGCAAGTGGGCCCCTTGGGGCAGGCAACCGGTTAGCGCGCTGGCTGCAAAGAGTGCCACAAGGAATCTGACAACCTTCATCTTGACCTCGACGGAACATCGGCGGTAGATGGACCCCGGTATTGTCAGCCGCTCGCTTTTCGGGCCACCTGGAATTGAGTGTTCTCCAACCAAAGGACCCCCTCGGTTCTGGGTGCCGAGGGGGTCCGGTCTTTGGGCGCCTTGGGTCGCTGCGCTGGGCGCTAATGTTAGGGAATACCCAGCGCCGTCTTGATCCCGGCGGTGAGGTTGCCAAAGTAGCCGTTGAGCGAGATTCCAAATAGGCCCACACCGGCCACAATCACGATGGCAATGAAACCTACTGTGATCGCATATTCAGTTGCGGTGGCCCCGTCTTCTTCACTCCTAAGCCGCTGTGTGATGCTTCGGGCCAGGGACAAGGTTGTGACCAGGTTCTTCATATCTCCTCCTAGGAGAATGCAGCGATGATGTTCATGACTGCCGGCCCCAAAAGGATGATGAAGAGGGTCGGGAAGATGAAGAAGATGAGCGGGAAGAGGATCTTCACGGGGATCTTCATTGCGTGTTCTTCGGCCCGCTGGCGGCGCTTCATCCGCATTTCGTGGGCTTGAACCTTCAGGACTTTTGCGATGGCGATTCCGTACGCATCCGCCTGCACAATGGCACGTAGGAATGAGCGCAGGTCGGGAACATCAACACGATCCGACATAGCCAGGTAGGCTTCCTTCCTGGAACGCCCCACCTGCATGTCCTGCAGGGTGCGCGTCATTTCGTCCGCGAGGGGGCCGTCCCCATTTTGAGCCGTACGGGCCATCGCAGCCTCAAATCCGAGGCCCGCTTGAACGGAGATCAGCATCTGGTCAAGGGTGTTCGGCAGCTCCTGCCGGATTTTGTCTCTCCGCTTCTCAGCATTAGTGCGTATCAGCAGGTCCGGAGCGAAGTAGCCAAACGCAATAGCGGCAAGGAGGATCGCGAAGCGTGACGGCTCCGGCGAGGCAAAGAAGTAGAACAGGCCGAAGAGTCCGGCTCCGAGGGCCAGCAGCGGTTTTACGGCCAGTAGGCGTTCGAGGGGCCACTCTTTGGGGCGCCCCAGGGCAGCGAGCTGTTTGTCCAGCCAGGTTACATAGCGGACCGGCGTGACTTTGCGGGTGAAGGCGCTGAATTCCAGTGACAGGGTTTGTGGGGCAGCGTTCCTGGCACGCTGCCCCAGATTGGCCTGTATGTTCCGGATGGCAACCCTGTCCGTAGCGGCTACAGACCAAACCAGATAGGACACGGGCAGAATGATGGCAAGTATGGCGCCGAGTGCAATAGGTGACATGTCGCTCTCCTAATACTTTGGCTTGATCAGCCGGCTGAGCCAAAACCCGCCGGCAGTGAGCATCACAGCGGCAGCGCCAAGCATCAGGAACCCGGGAACCGTGCTCGTAAATGTCTTTGCGTATTGACCGTTGATCAGGATGAGTGCGAAGAACAGAACCACTGGCAGGCCCATGAGAACAGCAGCGGACATCTTTCCCTCTGCACTCAGGGCTTTTACTTGGCGACGGATCTGGTTGCGATCGCGGATAGTTTCCCCGACATGGTCAAGCACTTCCGCCAGGTCTCCGCCTACCTCACGGTGGATTTCGATGGCTTGTGAGATCCACCCAAAGTCTTCACTGCCGGTACGGGTGGACACTTCCGTCATGGATTCCCCAAGATCACGACCGATCCGAGTCTCGTTGACGATCCTACTCAGTTCTTCCGACATAGGGGCATCGCTTTCCCGTGCTGACGCATCAATAGCCCGTAGAAGGGAGTGGCCGGCCCGCATGCTTCCCGTCAGCATTTGCAGGGTGTCCGGCAGCTGCTCGTCGAACTTGCTCTTGCGCCTTGAGGTGAGTACCGAAAGACAGGCGAGCATTCCGGCGGGAACAACTGCGAACAAAATGATTGCGAAGAAGAGCCCCCCAAGCAGAAAACCGAATACGCTGCCTGCCAGGGCGCCCGCGCCCATCATGAGCAGGAAGTCGGCCGGCTGGGTCTTCAGTCCAGCCCGTTCCAGTTTGTCACGGTTGACCAGGAAGTCGTTTCTCCCTTTCATACGCTTGTTGATGGCACCGACTGCCGTTTCGGTGAGGAGTGTCAGCCTGGATGTACTTGCGGGCACGTCCGGACGTCGGCGTGATAGCGGGATCGCGTGCCGGGGTTTCAGTACGACGACGAAGGTGACAATGATCGAGATGAAGATAAGCAGCACTCCCGCGATCAAGACTGTGACCGGAGCTTCTGGGATTTCCATCTATTGACTCCTTGGCACTCGTGCGCCAAAAACGGCAGGTGAGATCTTGATTCCCAGTTCCTCGAATCTGTCAGTGAAGCGGGGCCGGACTCCAGTGGGTACAGGTTTCCCAAGGAATAGGCCGTTCGCGTCAATGCCCGCAGAGTAGTCGAAGACGAAAGCATCTTGAAGCGTGACGATGTCGCCTTCCATGCCCTGCACTTCAGTTATGTGAGTAACTCGGCGGGTTCCGTCGCGAAGCCGGGAGATATGCACGATCAGGTTGACGGCTGATGCGATCTGCTCCCGGATCGCTCGGAGGGGCAAGTCCATCCCCGCCATCAGGACGAGGGTTTCCAGCCGGGCCACCGCGTCCCGTGGTGAGTTAGCGTGCACGGTCGAGATTGAACCGTCGTGACCGGTGTTCATCGCTTGCAGCATGTCCAGAGATTCGCCCCCGCGGACCTCACCAACCACGATCCGGTCCGGCCTCATGCGGAGGGAGTTGCGGACCAGGTCACGGATGGACACTTCACCTTTGCCCTCAATGTTTGCCGGCCGGCTTTCAAGCCTGACCACGTGGTCCTGCTGGAGTTGCAGTTCCACCGCATCCTCAATGGTCACAATGCGGTCTGTGGCAGGGATAAAAGACGAAAGGACATTCAGCATTGTCGTTTTACCGGTGCCGGTACCGCCGGAGACGATGATGTTCATCCGGGCCAGGACACAGGCCTGGAGCAGTTCGGCCATCTCCGGGGACAGGCTTCCGAAGCTGATCAGTTTTTGTACCGTCAACGCCTCCCGCCCGAACTTTCGAATAGTCAGAGACGCGCCGTTGACGGCCAACGGGGGAATGATGGCGTTTACGCGCGATCCATCAGCCAGGCGGGCATCCACAAGCGGGGAGGATTCGTCGATCCGCCGACCAATCCGGGTGACGATCCGTTCGATGACCCTCCGCAGCGCCTCTTCATTGCTGAACTTAGTGTCAGTGAGGAACAGGTGGCCGTTCCGCTCCACATAAATCTGGTCCGCTCTGTTCACCATAATTTCTGTGACTGACGGGTCATCAAGGTACCGCTGCAGCGGCCCGTGCCCTAGAACGTCGTCGATGATCTCCCGCGTGAGTCGCTGTCGCTCACCCTGTGACAACGGGACCTGTTCTTCGTCGACGACTGCCTTCAACTCATCCTTCACAAACTGATGGAGCTCCGCCTCCTCAAGGGATGAGTCAGTGATCCGGGAGCCGAGCCTTTCGTATAATGCCTGGCTCGCACGCTCCTTAAGGCCAGTAAGCGCTTCGCTCGCAATCCCGCCTGTAACTTCCACCGTCACCGGGGCTTGGGCTTGCTCTGCTGCCTGCGCCTGCTGGATAGCGCCCAGAGTGGAGGCGGCAGATGGGGGCATTGCGACAGCAACGGGATCGGATTCGCCACGCATCTTGGCAAAACGGTTTGAGAGACTCACTGCACTACCGCCCTTCTATGAACCTTCTTGCGTGGTGCTTCCCAGTTGGGTTTGAAACGCTCCACCAGCCGACGCAGGCCTTTCGCCGCTCCATCCCGGCTTCCGTCCTGGAGAAGGGGGACTCCTTTGTTCGTGGAGAACGGTACGGCGCGGGACTTAGGTAAGACGACGTCAACTGGAGCGCCAATGGTGGCCTCCACGTCCTGGACAGTAAGGCCTGTCCGCCGATCGGCCATGTTGAGGACAACGTGCCTGTTATCTGGAAGGAGATCCAGTTCCGAAAGGATTTGGAATCCAGTCCGCAATCCACGAATGCTGGGAACATCCATGCCGCAAACCCAAACAGCATCCGTGGCCTGCTCCAGTGTTGCCAGCACGTGCTCGCCCAGGCCGGGTGCAGTATCGACCACCACATACTGGAATTCGGCCCGCAATTGGCGCAGCAGGTGGCTGATATTTTCGCCGGATATCCGATCCATGTCGATGGGATTTCGGGGCGCACACAGGACGTAAATGTTACTGGGGTGCAGAGACAGATATGTCTTAAGCACCATGGCGTCCTGGCTTGCGGCACCTACCACTGCTTCCGTGATCGTGAATTCGGGCTCGAGCATCAGGCCGCTTGCGATGTCACCGAACTGGAGATCCAGGTCGACAATTACCACGCTCATCGGCGAAATCTGTCCCAATCCGATCGCCAGGTTGCTTGCAACCGTTGTCTTGCCTACGCCGCCTTTGGGAGACATGACCGCGATGACCCGCCCTCCTTCAGCGGCGGGACGCTCGGCAGTGTTGGGGGCCAGACCGCGCCGGCGTCCAGCTGCGGCAAGGCTTGCCCGTTCCACCAGTGCCCGGATCTGATCCATATCGGCTGACGGGGGGATTAGGTCGCGGATGCCGGAACGCATCGCGTTAAGGGCCAGTTCGCCGTCGTCATCGGCCGCCAGGACGATGCTGATTTCCGGGTATTGGAGATCCATCACCGCTGCGAATTTGAGAGCTTCGTCCTGCGGAAGGCCAGGGCCAAGAATCAGCACCTCCGGTGGTTCGCCTGCCTGTTGCCGGAGGATATCGTCAGGGGACTCGGGGAGGTATGCGGCCTGGAAATACTGCAATGAGCCGCTGAGGGGCGCTACTGACGCGCGAACTTTCCGTTCGTAGTCAGTTGACGGCGAGATCAATATGAAGCGGCTCATTTGAATACCTTTGTCTGATTGACGACGCCGTCAGTGCCCTCGGTGGCGTCAGCCGGTTCTTTGGAGAGGTAAACCTTCCCGAATTCAGCTGCGTAAACCAGCTTTTCGGTGTCGATCGCATTCCGTGCGAGGGTGATCAGGTAGGAGTCACTTGTTGCCGGCTTGTTCTCGCTGGCGGCATTGAGGGCACCCGATGAGCTCCCTTGAGTGGATTGCGCCTGCGTTTGCGCCGCGGCTCCCGAGCTGAACTGGACGGCCGTAACCAGAACCTTGTGAAACGTCAGCTGGGTTCCGTTGCCGCCACCCGCAGAGTCGGCCATGGAGATGAAGACGCCCACTGTGTCGCCGGCCTGGATTTTGCCGCCCACTACCCTCTCAATACCCAAGCGAAGAGTTATCTCCTGAAGCCCGGCAGGAACAGCAACCCTGGAGGGGCCGAGGTAGGCATTTGCATCAACCAGACGGCTGCTTAGAAGTTGTTCGCCCGGTACCAGTGCCACTGAAGTAACAGTTGATCCCAGTGAGTTGAGATCGTGGACACCATCGGCGGCGACGGCGGTGCGTGGCACTGCTTTAGTAGTGACGTATTGAGCGAGTTGACTGGCCGGTGTTCCGGCCGGGACGTTCTGTTTCACAACCAGTACGTCCTCTGTTTCGGTGTTCGCCAAGGCGCGTCGGTCCGCGCCTTGCACGTAATTGAAGAGAAGGACCGTGCCAATGACTGCTACAACCAGCGCGGCTATGCCTCCCAGTAGGCGTGCTTTCATTACTTTCCCCTTTGATGATTGCTACTTGACGAGCGAAGGCGGTACGGTGGTCCCACCGTCGGTGTAACCCCCTCCTTCATATTTGGTGGGGTCAGCCACCCACTTCACGAAGTGCCCCTGAATGCCGCTGTCACTGCCACCACACTTGCTTGCGACGAGGTTGTATGTCCCTGCGCAATGTCCTGGGAATACAAAGCCGTCCAAATAGAAGGCGGCAAAACCCTCGATGTAGTAAATCCCCCCGGCTCCATTGCCTGCGGCTCCACTGAATACGGGGATGAGGACAACACTGCCTACGTAATCCGCCATGTTGTCGCCTTTGTTGCCATTGCAGTCACTTGGCATATTGGCGCCGTTATCGCTTTTGACGTAGGGCATTGTGGGGTCGGAATTGGCGGGATTTGGCGGCAGTACGACTGCCGAACATGTGCCAGAGATGGTGTTGATCCATTCGAAGCCACCGGCAATAACCTTCCCTGAAGCTGATGCGTCGCCGGCGCAGTTCTTGCCGGTTCCCTTGTTGAACATGGCGACGGTTGCACCAGAAAAGTCGAACTGGCAGGGAGCAAACGCCAGTGGAAGCGAGGCCGGACCACTTGACGGACCCCCCCATGTCGCCGTTGCGGTGGCGCCAACGGTGGCTGGTCCGGCGCTTACGAGTGCACTGGCGAACATTTTGGAAAGGAAACCTGCTCCGGATGTACCGTCTTCGGTCGACGTCGTAACGGTTACCTTGCCAGGGACGCTGGTGTCGATTTTCGTTACCTTTGACGCGCCGTCTTTTGAATTGGAGTCAGCGAGAGGCCGGGCAATAGATGTCGGACCAGACACCGCAGTCTGGCATGTTCCCTTGGAGCAGCTTTGGGCAACAGCCAGCGCTGCGGCGTCTGCACCGTTTTGGAGTTGCGCCCGTTCGGCGTAAATTTGGCCAACGTCGACTGCCAGTGCGCCTGCCCCAATTAGGACCACCAACATCAGAACTACCATGACGCCGGCGACGCCTTCTTCCCTCTGGGGATCGCGTGGATGGGTTAGCCACCGCATCTCATGGCTCCTACTCCATTTGTTACGAATGTCTTCGAGAAGGAGATGTTGCTTCCCTGGATTTTGAGTGCAAAGCCTGTAGGTGACGGAAACGTATGCTGAACGGTGACTTTCACTGTGAGATCCGATCCAGAACAAGTTGTGGGAGTCAGCGTGAAGTCCGACGAAACCAGTGAGGAACCGGGTGCGCCATTAATGCCGGCAGTTGTGGCTTGGGACCAGTCCTTCGTCACGGCATATGTTCGCGCAGCTTCCCGAGCGGCCTGAGACAGCGATATTTGAGTGTTATACATATAGGAAAATTCCACGATGCCGGCGATTAGGGCCAGGAGCAGCGGGGCCACGAGCGCCAGTTCGACGGCCACCGCACCGCGTTGGTCATTCTTTGAAGTTCTGCGGCTGCGTTTCACGGGTCCCCCTGGACATTTGCAGCTGTTGAAAGGAACGGTGTGCCGCGTAGAAACGCGGCACACCGTTGATATGGCTACCAACCGGAGACGGTGGTGCCCAGAGTGGAGAACCAGGTATTGAGGGCGCCGCCAAAAGCGCCAACGCCCACCACGAGGACTAGTGCAATCAGTCCGACAAGAAGCGAATATTCTGTGGCTGTGGCCCCTTTTTGAGATTTGAAATCAACGTGGAGCCACGCGCCCAGGACTTGTGCGGCCAGAAGTAGATTTTTCATTTGTCCCACTTAGTTTGCTCGGGCTACCACTTGGCGACGGTGGTACCCAGGTTGCTGAACCAGGTGTTGAGTGCGCCACCGAATGCACCTACACCCACAACTAGGACCAAGGCGATGAGGCCAACGAGGAGGGAGTACTCCGTTGCCGTGGCACCCTTTTCCGATTCGAAACGATCCTTGACGCCGGCAACGAAAGCCATCATCGAGACCATAAGAGAAGTCATTTTATTTCCTTAATTCGGTGAAATTGGATTCTGTTGATTTCAACGAATTTCCAGCTGCCCCCATAAATCTTTAGCGGCTGGACTTCGCTAAGAAGAGATTGTCACTGGGGGGTATGAGGCAACAATGCGTAGTGGTACTCGACTTTTTTGGCAGACGCCAAAAGTACGTACTTGAATACGGGGTCAAGTACTCAGTCGCCGTTCATATGTATCAGGCCGGCTACTTGCTGTTGTTGATGAAGCGGCTGGGGTGCGGCAGGATAATCGGCTGGGTTGCTAGCCGATGAAGACCGTGACCGCGGCGAGAGCGCCGAGCATTGAGGGGCCGTGGGGTACTTCGGTGGCTTTATTCCGGCCTTTTCGACCGAGCACAAACACTGTGACGATGCCATTCAAGACGAAGCCAATGAGCCCGCCGTAGAGCAGCTGGCTCCAACCTAGGTACCCCAGGTAAAGGCCAACAGGCGCGGCGAGCTTCACGTCGCCCATCCCGATGCCGCCGGGGGAAATGAGTCCCAAAATCAGGTAGGCGGCGAACAAAATAACCGCGCCCAGGGATGCGCGGAGCAGATCAACAGATTGCTTACCAAATAGCCCTGGCAATAGAAGTAATAAAAGACCGCCGCCCAGCAGTATCAAAACGAGGGGATTCGGCAGCAAATGGAGCGCTACATCGATCCTTGCCAGCTGAACGCCCAATACGGCAAGTAAAAGGAACGCTGGAAGGCTCAATGCGTTGCCGAAATGCGCGGCAAAGGCCGCACATGCGATGCCGGTGAGTGCCGCCGTCGTAATTCTTGCCTGCAGTCCCGGCGTCTCGCCGAGCCTCGGAAGAAGCTTCGCAATCAGGAGTTCGACGCTGGGGGAGAGGCTGCCTCCCAGGATCCCGGCGCCAACGACTAGCAGTGCGCTGGTGGGATCCCCGTTCGCCGTTGACAACACTGCATCCCCCTGCGTTGATTGGGCCGGCGTGGCCCCAGCGGCCTCCGGCTACCTCATTTTGACCCCGAACCACCTGACGCGCTAATCTTGGTAGTCGTTGTGCGTGTCCTATTCCGATGGTGCGTGCCCGCTTGAGGATCCGGTTGCAGGATAACTACTCAACGTGCACATTCGGAACTTCAGGATGACTGGTTACATGGAGCCCTCACCTCTGTTCCGGTAGCGCGCAGACAGTAGGTGCGCGAGCTAGCGACACCTAAAAAAGAACGCCAGAACAAGAACGAGGCAAACACCGTGCGTACGTACACCCCGAAGCCCGGCGATATCAACCGCCAGTGGCACGTCATTGACGCCACCGACGTTGTCCTTGGTCGTCTTGCAAGCCAGACCGCAATCCTGCTGCGCGGCAAGCACAAGGCCACTTTCGCATCCCACATGGACATGGGCGACTTTGTCATCATCATCAACGCTGAAAAGGTAGCCCTGACCGGCGCCAAGCTGGAGCAGAAGCGGGCATACCGCCACTCCGGCTACCCGGGCGGCCTGACTTCCGTCAACTACGCGGAACTGCTGGAATCCAACCCGGTCCGCGCCGTTGAGAAGGCCATCAAGGGCATGCTCCCCAAGAACTCCCTTGCTGCCCAGCAGCTCGGCAAGCTGAAGGTGTACCGCGGTGCTGAGCACCCGCACGCCGCCCAGCAGCCCAAGACTTTCGAAATCACCCAGGTCGCCCAGTAGTCCTGGCCACCAAACAACTTATCTATACAAGGAGAATCGTGGCTCAGAACGAAGAGACCACCGAGGCTGTCGAGGCCGAGGAAAACCTGACCAGCTACACCTCTGAAAGCTCAGCTGCTGAAGCTGCGCCCAAGAAGGAGCGCCCGGCCCTGACCGTTGCCGGCGCAGCTGTTGGCCGCCGTAAGGAAGCCGTTGCACGCGTCCGCGTCGTGCCCGGTTCCGGCAAGTGGACCATCAACGGCCGCGAGCTGGCGAACTACTTCCCGAACAAGCTGCACCAGCAGGACGTCAACGAGCCCTTCAAGATCCTTGATCTCGAAGGCGCCTACGACGTCATCGCCCGCATCCACGGCGGCGGCATCTCCGGCCAGGCCGGCGCCCTGCGCCTCGGCATCGCCCGTTCGCTGAACGAGATCGACGTCGAGAACAACCGCCCGACACTGAAGAAGGCCGGTTACCTGTCCCGCGACGCCCGTGTCATCGAGCGTAAGAAGGCCGGTCTCAAGAAGGCTCGTAAGGCTCAGCAGTACTCTAAGCGCTAAACCCGCTTGCACAGAAGCCCGTCCCACCGGTTGGTGGGGCGGGCTTTTGCTCTCGTAATTTACCCCTGGGCGAGACGGTACACGGTAGTGTTGCCGATCTTCTCTGAACGAAAGTTTTGCTGAACCCAGCTTGAGATTAGACGGGCCGTTGAATCGGGGAATTGGACCTCAATGAATGCTTCCTGCTCGACGAAGTAGCAGATTTCTCCAGCTGCCACCCTGTTCTTGAATTCGTCAAGCGTCGGGGAGGGGTCTGTCCCAGCAAAACCTCCCACAGGCATAACAGCGTGCTGCGACTCTAACTGCAAACGCGCGGCCGACTGACTGGCGTAGCTCGCAGCTGCCCAAGTACATACGTTAGAGTTCGCAAGCATATTTACAACTTCAACATCTGGATCCCTCCCGAAAGCTATGTCGTGAGCCCAAGGTATTTTGTTGGTCTGTAACTCCGCCAGTAGGTGGCTAATAGTTCGTGGGTTCTTAGAAAGCATGCCAGAGAGCGGATTAGATCCGTTGAAAGGTGTCGCGACGTTGTGTATGGACGTAATAATGGGGCCGCAGAAAAGCGACATCACGAGTACGCCCGCGGCAGTCACTTCAACTTTTGCTGTTGGCGGCCTTAGGATCAAAGCGGATATGGCCGCAATTCCGATGCCTAAATTAGCGCCTGCCAGCCAAGCAGGCCAACCAGTGGTGCTGGACAGAATGAGCCATGCGGATAGCGAAGCCGTGAGCGCGATTGCTGCCCCAACGAAACGTACTCTCGCCGATCGGCGTCTCTTGATTAGTTCATCCGCGGCGATACCGAGTACCAGCGCCAGGGGTGGTGCCAGTGCTGCAGTGTAATAGGAGTGGATTTGGTTGCCCATAAAACAGAGCAGCAGAAATGCTGTTAGTAACCACAGGCTCGATGCAAGGTATGTGGCTCTGGTAGCCCGGGTCATAAAACCTCGGCGCCAAGTTAGAGCCAGCCAAAGCGCAGCTAAGAGGGCGGCAAATAACAGCCAGGAGGCTTCTTGGTTGTAGTTTCCGTTTAGCAGCCGAAAGAAGCCAGCGTCGTTGTCAACTGTCCTGTACTGAGGCGGCAACTGCTGTGCACTCGGATCTTGTTCGGTTCCGGCAATACGTTCGATCCCGTTATAGCCAAGAGTGAGCTGCAGAACGCTATTGCCAGGTGAACCACCCACGAAGGGGCGTCGATCTTCTGGAATCAGGTCCACTATTGTCATCCAGAGTCCGCCAGCCACAATTAGTCCGCCGACCGCGGCACCCGCTATTCTCAGGCGGCTGACCCAAGGCTGAGGACTGAACGTCAGGTAGACAAGGCCGAACGCAGGGACACTCAGCAAGCCCTGCAGTTGTTTGGTCATGAATGCTAGACCCAGCAATACTCCGGCCACGACAAAGAAACGGCCTCGGCCTGTCTCTACGCTTCGCAGAACGAACCAAAGAGCAGCCACCATAAGAAGCAGCATCAGAGGATCCGGATTGTTGTACCGCGACATCAGAGTGACTATGGGGGTCGTAAAGAAGGCGGTCGCTCCCAACAGGGCCGCTACGCCGGAAACGCAGCGTCGCAGGATGGCGTAGATCAAAAGTGTGGTCGCGACGCCGATGACAGCCTGCGGCAGCAGGATGGCGGTGGGGTTGAAGCCGAATAACCTGGCAGACAGGCCCATCACCCAGAGGCTAAGGGGCGGCTTATCCACTGTTATGGAGTTTCCCCAATCCGAGGATCCAAAGAAAAAGGCAACTGGGTCCATGAGACCTGACTGCACTGCAGCGCTGTAGAAGTAATTAGCCCATCCGTTGATCCCCAAATCCCAGCAATAAAGGATGGCATTTGCCGCGAGAATCACGAGCAGCGCCGGGCGTTCCCAAACGGGCTCCCCACCATGACCTCGCAGGAACCAGCGAGCTGCAGTGTTTATTTTCGAAACGAGCGTTGAAGGCTTGAAGCTGAGCACTGGCTTATTGTTCCTTACGGAGATCGTAGATGCTGACACCGTCCACCACCTCTTCTGTGAAGTTGCGGCGAACCCATTCTGTGATTTCCTGGGTTTGAGTACTTAGACCGCCCCGCTCCAGCAAGTCCTGAGACAAAATAAAGTACCCGATCTGTTTTTCTGCCACTAGAGTCCTAAACTGCTCCGGTGTTGGTGCTGGATCGCTTCCGAGCCAACCTCCCAGGGGAATTACTGGCATTCCGGATTGCAGCTGGTAAAGAGCAGCATTCTGTGCGGTGAAGGTTGCGGCTCCCCATTTTTGGTTTGAGGTTCGGGTTCTGACCATCTCCGTCACCTCTGGAACGGTAACTCCGAGCGCTGTTTGCTGCGCCCACCGGATCTCCCCCTTCTTCAAAGCTGCCATGAGTTTTGTCAAAGAGCCGGCATCATTGCCGGTTGGCCCTGACATGGGATTGGTGCCCCATTGGGGAGTTGACATCGTGTATATGTTGGTTGCTATAGGGGCGGCCAAGAGGCTACAGGCAAGAACGGCCGAGGTAAGAAGATCGAGGTGACGGCGAGTCGGTTGTAGAACCCAAAGCATTGCGCCGACTAAACCGAGGGCAGACAAGCCGATGCGCAGCCACAAAGGCCACTCATTGCTGTATTCCATCACTCTCATAGCCACGTACACCGAAGACGCAATCAAGATGGCCCCCAGGACGCGAAGAACCGTTCTATAGCGGAGCTTCCAGAGGGACGCGAGCCCCAAGGCTACGGTCATAGCAAGAGGTGCACCCAGGGAGTACGTGTAATAGGTATGGATCATCGTGCCCATGCAGCAAAGCACCAGAAGCGCTGTGCTGAACCAAAGTATTGAAACTGCAACGATGTTCCGCTGACCGCGGCTCAAGTTAAGAGTGCGATGCAGGACGACAAGTACGATACTCGCGAAGATCCCGGTTACTAACAACCAGGCGATCTCCTGGGCGAAGTTGCCGTTAAGGAGCCGAGGTAGGCCTCCGACGAACTCCACGGCGTCGCTGGCTGTACCTGAAACTTTGTTGCCTTGGGAATTCAGCGGTATATGAAGAAACCGTGCAAGACCGTTGTAGTCCATAGTCAGTTCGAGTGCGCTGTTATTTACCGATCCACCGATGTAGGGACGATCGGCAGCGGGAATTAGGTCCACGGTAATGAGCCACCCTAATGAAGTGGCTAGAAGGGCTCCCGATGCGACCATCCCTTGCTGAAGCCTGTGCCGGAACTGCCCTTGGCCGAAGGCAAGGATGGAAATGCCAAGCGCCGGCAAAACTAGGAGGGCTTGAACCTGTTTAGCCATGAAACTAAGCCCCAAGAGGAGCCCTGCCAACGCAAATGTCCGCAGCTTGGCGGACTCCATTGCCTTCAGAGTTATGGATACTGCCGACACCGTCAGCAAGCCCATCAACGGTTCAGGATTGTTGAACCTTGACATCAGCATGACAACAGGCGTGGTTGCGTAGACGGCTGCACAAAAAAGAGAAGTGCGCGGACCGAAACCCCGCCGCATCAAGCGGTACAAAAGGTAGCTGGTAGCCACTCCCATTAGGGCTTGGGGAACCAGGATGCTCCAGCTGCTGAGACCGAACAGCCGAACTGACAGGGCCATGACCCAGATGCTCAACGGGGTCTTGTCAACCGTTATCAGATTGCCCCACTCGAAGGATCCGAAAAAGAAGGCCTTCCAGTCCTGAGCTCCCGCTTGAGCAGCCGCCGAGTAGTAGGGGTTGGCCCAGCCGTTCGCGTCCAGCCCCCAAAGGTACAGGGCTGCGATAACACTTAGCAGGCCAAAAAGCGCCCGCCTCTCCCATGGCTCGGTCTCGTCCGGGCCGCGCCAGATGCGGTGTAAAACGAACAACAGTTGGCGGTTCCATTCCCACGGGCTTGTGCGTTTTGCACCGATATACCCGCTGTTTCTGTCGGTAGCTGTGGAAACGAGGTCGCTATTTAGCAGGCGGCTCATGAGACGCGTCCATCGACCGTTATAGGCGCCCCGACAAGACGTGGCTGGATCTTCTGATTTCGTCCGTTCCTGAAGACCCACAGGCGCAGGAGGACGAACCGCAATAAGGTCGCAAGGACATTGGCGCCTGTTAACGTCAGTAGTTCCACGCTCGGGAGTGCATCCGGCTGGGCGGCATGAAGGATGAACAAGGCCGAAGAAGTGATGCCCCATGCGAGCAGGAAGACAATCAGTCCTTGAATCTGCTGGGTTACTAGTCTCGAAGGCCCGACGATCCCGAAGGTAAAGCGCCGGTTCGCTGCGGTGTTGCCAACAGCGGTCAGAAGTAAGGCCAGGAAGTTCGCTTCCTGGGATCCAAATGGGCTCTGCAAGATGAGGTAGAGCACGGCGAACGCCACGGTGGAGGCAATCCCCACAAGCCCGAAACGGAGTACTTGACCAAAGAAGCTTGGCCGCCTTGCAGACGTAATGGGACGCCGGCCAAGCTCGGCGTAGATGGCTTGAACCGGAATGACCCCCTTGAAAAGGGATCCCGCTACGCGCACCATCCCTCTGAGATCATCTAGAGCCGTCTGCTTGATGTCAACCCGGCTGTCCGGATCGTCCACCCAGTCGACAGGAATCTCGTGAATGCGAAGCCCTGAACGCTCAGCAATAATCAGAAGCTCCGTGTCGAAAAACCAGCCGTTGTCCTCAATATGGGGAAGTAGCCGCTGGGCTACGTCGGCGCGGATCGCCTTGAAACCACACTGTGCATCGGAAAACCTCACTTGCATGGTGCGGCGGAGTAAAAAGTTGTAGGACCGGGAAATGAATTCACGCTTGGGCCCCCGGCTCACCCGGGAACTCTGGCCCAAACGGGTGCCGATCGAGATGTCAGAATGCCCGGACAGCAGGGGGGCCACCAAAGGTGGAAGCGCTGCCAGGTCCGTGGAGAGGTCAACGTCCAGGTAGGCCAGGACTTTTGCATTCGAGGCTGACCAGGCGTCCCTTAGCGCGTACCCGCGTCCTTTGACCTCAAGGCGCCGATACTCAACGTTTGGCAGGTGCTCGCTAAGTCGAGCGGCAATCACCGGTGTCCGGTCAGTGCTTGCATTATCGGCGATGGTGATTTTCCACGTCGACGGCATTTCATTCGTCAGATATTCGGCGAGCCTTGTGATGCTGCGTTCCAGTACCGTTTCTTCGTTGTAGACCGGTACTACAATTTCGAGCGCCAAGCCCCCATAGCTAGGTGTCATGCATGGATCGTAGGGGCCTCCAAATAGGCGTGGCGAGGGTTTCGAGTAAAGACAGGTAGCAAGGAAATAAACCAAGTAGTCCCAGTAATGTGCCCAGACCGTGAGCAGGTACTCGACAGGTAGGGCCAGCCGCGGAACGCCGACTACGCAGATCTTGGCAGCACCCATCCTCTACACTTGACCGGTGTCTAGATTATTTGGAACTGATGGTGTCCGGGGGCTGGCCAACGGCCTGCTGACAGCAGAACTGGCCCTGCAGTTGGCCCAGGCGGCCGCCGTCGTGCTTGGTCACGACCGCAACTCCAACGGCTCCCGGCCCCGCGCCGTGCTGGCTAGAGACCCGCGCGCCAGCGGTGAATTCATCGCCGCCGCCGTGGAAGCCGGACTCTCCAGCTCAGGCATCGACGTCTACGACGCCGGCGTCCTGCCCACCCCCGCAGCCGCCTACCTGGTGGCGGATCTGGATGCCGACTTCGGCGTCATGATTTCCGCCTCGCACAACCCGGCGCCGGACAACGGCATCAAGTTCTTTGCCCGCGGCGGCCAGAAGCTGCCCGACGAGGTGGAGGACGCCATCGAGGCCCAGATGAGCAAGGAAGCCGTCCGCCCCACCGGCGCCGATGTGGGCCGGATCCAGCGTTTCTCCGACGCAGAGGACCGCTACATCGTCCACCTGCTCCGTACCCTCCCGCACCGCTTGGACGGCCTCACAGTGGTGCTGGACTGCGCCAACGGTGCCGCCAGCGGCTGCTCACCGCAGCTCTTCAAGGACGCCGGCGCGGAGCTCATCGTCATCGGCGCGGATCCTGACGGCCTGAACATCAACGACGGCGTGGGCTCCACCCACCTGGGCCCCCTCAAGGAAGCCGTGGTCAAGTACGGAGCTGACCTGGGTATCGCACACGACGGCGACGCCGACCGCTGCCTGGCCGTTGACCACGAGGGCAACGAGGTGGACGGCGACCAGATCATGGCCATCCTCGCCGTAGCGCTCAAAAAGGCGGGCAAGCTCAAGGACGACGTCCTGGTGGCCACCGTCATGAGCAACCTGGGCCTCAAGATCGCCCTCCGCAACGCCGGCATCACCATCCTGGAAACCGCCGTGGGGGACCGCTACGTCCTGGAAGGCATGCGCGACGGCGGCTACAACCTGGGCGGCGAGCAGTCCGGCCACGTGATCTTCTCCGACCACGCAACGACCGGCGACGGCCTCCTCACCGGGCTGCAGCTGGCCGCGCAGGTGGCCCTGACCAAGAAGCCGCTCAAAGAGCTCGCCACCGTGATGACCAAGCTTCCGCAGGTCCTCATTAACGTCAAGGGCGTTGACCGCAGCCGGGTCGGAAGCAGTGACGTCCTGGCCCAGGCCGTGGCAGCAGCGGAAGCAGCACTGGGCGACACCGGCCGCGTCCTGCTCCGCCCGTCCGGGACCGAGCCCGTTGTGCGCGTAATGGTGGAGGCCGCTGACGAGGAGACGGCCCAGTCCATCGCCGAACACCTCGCCCAGGTGGTCCGGACCGAGCTCGCGCTGGAGCTCGTTAGTGACTAACGGGCAGCAAGCTCTTCTTCATGTCGTTGCGCTTTTTTACTAGTTCGTGCATCAGTAGGAAGATGGCGATGGCTTGTAATGCTGATGCGATGAGAAGTGGCCAGATGTAGCGGTTGCCGGAGAAGTAAAGGACATAGACCAGAAGGCCCGTTCCGGAAAAAATTACCGGAACCAAACGAAGACTTCTAGTACTGATAAAAACGAGTGAAAGCACTTCGGCGGCAAAGAAATAGCGGTCATGCATTTGCGGCAAGAGGTATGGGCATACGGCCAGGACGCACACGGCCAGCAGGATTCTTCGCTCAGAAGAGTCCGGCGCTCTCCAGTAGGCGAAAGCAATTCCCAACAGGACTACCGAACATGCAATCAGTGCCGGAATCCTTCCTTCCGCTGCTGTTACACCGGGAAACCATTCGTATACGTTTGCTGCACCGGCTACTAGCCGGTCTTCACCCGATTGCTTCACGTAGATGCCCAGCGTGCTGACCAGCGAGCGACCGAACAGCATCGGAGGAAGGCTGAGTGTTGCCCAAAGTCCGGCTGCGAGAATGGGGCTCATCAGGTGGAATCGATTGCGCAGCGAGATCAGAACGAGCACTGGCAGGAAGAACACAGACTGGAGCTTGAACGCGAGTGCAACCGCCCAAAGAAGCCACGCTCTGCGTGCGTCGTTTCGGAGGAGATAGCTGAGCGAGAGTGTGAGGAAGGCAGCGTAAAACGAGTCGCATTGTCCCCACATGGCCGAGTTCAAAAGCACTGTAGGAATGAAGAGTGTGACTACGGCTGCGGTTGCAGGTTCCAGCCCGTAAGGTCGGTAATGGCGCACGAGGTGCGCCATTGAGACAGCCAACAGAACATCACCAATCAGTGAAATGATTTTGATTGCGAATAGCGGCGCGATTGGTAGAAGACTTGCTACATACATCAAGAAGAGGTAGGGAAAGTTGTAATTGGAGAATTCTCCCCCCAGGGCTGCCGCCCCATGCATTCGATACTCCTGCATCCAAGGCAGTAGATAGATCCGAGCATCATCGCTTACGAATGGAAGCGTCAGTAGTCGCGCGAACGCGGCAACTAGCAGAGACAAACCAAGGAAGAGTTTGCGTTGCGACGTGGTTGATGAAGCCGAAAGTCCCGGCCGTGATTGCCCCATTGCGCAATCATTGAGGGCTTGAGGCGAGGTGTCAACGGAACAATGCCACATGACTATACGTGAGCAAACAAAAGTGGCCCGCCTCCTCGAGGGAGACGGGCCACTGGCGTTTGGAAAAACTCAGAGCGCGCGCTCCTTCAGCGCATCCCGGATTTCGGTCAGCAGCGCAACCTGAGGGTCCTCGGCAGCATCCTTCTTGACGTCCTTGTTGATCCCCAGCCGGCGGTTGCGGCGCTCGATCATCATGTTCATCGGCATCACCACCACAAAGTAGAT
This sequence comes from Pseudarthrobacter sp. LT1, assembly GCF_035621795.1. Taxonomy (NCBI): domain Bacteria; kingdom Bacillati; phylum Actinomycetota; class Actinomycetes; order Micrococcales; family Micrococcaceae; genus Pseudarthrobacter; species Pseudarthrobacter sp. LT1. The sequence continues at coordinate 3,291,750 of NZ_CP141830.1, read as the reverse complement.
GGCCGCCGCGATCAGCAGGAAGTTCACGATTGCAGTCAGCAGCACCCCGAATTCGATGGCGTTGCCGTTCAGGTTTACCTTGGCAAAACTGTCGAAATTGGGTGCACCCACCAGGCCGGAGACGAACGGCATCAGCACCTTGTTCACCAGCGCCGTGACCACCGCTCCGAACGCGGTACCCATGACAACGGCCACGGCAAGGTCAACAACGTTGCCCTTCATAATGAAGTTCTTGAATCCACTAAGCATGAGAACCAACCTAGCGCACCGGGATTACAGGTATGCCGGTGCCGCTTCCAGGCCAAAGTATTCCTCCAGCGTGCCGATGCCGCGGTTCAGCATGTCCGTGGCCGCCTCCACTCCCACGTACCGCAGGTGCCACGGCTCGTAGTAGTACCCCGTGATGGGGTGCAGCATCCAGGGGTACCGCACTACGAACCCGAACCGGTGCCCGTTCTCTTTCGCCCAGGTGGCCGCCGGCTGCTCCGCGAAGCACGGCTGGAAGCTGCAGGCACCCCCGCCGTCCCCGATGTCGAACGCCCACCCGGTCTGGTGCTCCGAGTGCCCGGGCCGCGCACTGGCGGTGTCGGCGTCGGCCTGCCCCCGCGCCGCGACGTACCCGTTGTACGTGGTCACCTGCGTGCTGTACGAGCGGTAGCCGCTGGCCAGGACCACCGCCACACCATCCCGCGCGGCCGCGGCGAACATCGCCTCAGCCGCTGCCGCCGTGGTGCTGTTCAGCAGCGCCGCCTCACCTGCGGCGGAGACCGCGACGGCGGGACGCACCAGGTCAGCCGGCACATAGTCCGCCGGCTTCAACGGCCGGTGCTTGTTCACGACGACCCAGGGGCTCGCCGGATCATCGAGCGAAAACTGCCGCGCCAAAGCCGCCGAGGGCGAGGGTGTGGGGGACGGCGCCTCAGGCGGCTGCCCCACTGTGGCCGCGTCCGCCGTCGGGCCCGCTGACGCGGTGGCGGCCGTAGGGGACGGGGAAGGGGAAGGAGCAGCGGACGACGACGGCGCCGCCTTGGGTGCCTCCGGTGTGCAGGCTGCCAGGACGGTCAGTCCGGCCCCTGCCGCGAGGAAGCGCGTGAAGCTGCGCCGGCTGGAAGAAACGCATTGGTAGCACACCTGTGCTACACCTTCCGGAGCAGCATGCGGCGGATGGAGTGGTCCGCCTCTTTGGTCAGCACCAGCTGGGCCCGGCCGCGTGTGGGCAGCACGTTCTCCTCCAGGTTGGGCTCGTTGATCCGCTTCCAGATGTCCCGGGCGGTGTTCTCTGCCTCTTCATCGGACAGGGTGGCGTAGCGGTGGAAGTAGGACTCCGGCTGCGCGAACGCGGTGCTGCGCAGCTTCCGGAACCGGTCCACATACCACTCCTCGATGTAGGAGGTCTTGGCGTCCACGTAGATGGAAAAGTCAAAGAAATCACTCAGGGCCAAACCCTGGCGGCCGTCATGCCGGGGGCGGGCAGGGGCCAGCACGTTCAGGCCCTCAACGATCAGCACGTCCGGGCGGCGGACCACCACTTCCTTGCCGGGCACAATGTCGTACGTGACGTGGGAGTACCAGGGCGCGCGCACTTCCTCGGCGCCGCCCTTGATCTCGCTCACGAAGCGCAGGAGCGCCCGCCGGTCATAGGACTCCGGGAAACCCTTCCGGTCCAGCAGTTGACGGCGTTTGAGCTCGGCCAGGGGGTAGAGGAACCCGTCGGTGGTGATGAGCTCCACGTTGGGGGTGCCCGGCCAGCGGCGAAGCATCTCCCGCAGCACGCGGGCGATGGTGGACTTGCCCACGGCAACAGAGCCGGCGACGCCGATCACGAACGGGGTGCGCTGGGTCTGCTCGCCCAGGAACGTTGTGGTGGCCGCGTGCAGCTGACCGGCAGCCTCCACGTACAGGTGCAGGAGCCGTGAGAGCGGCAGGTAGACATCCCTGACTTCCTTGATGTCCAGGGGGTCGCCAAGCCCGCGAAGGCGCAGCACATCCTCTTCATTAAGGGGCTGTTCCATCTGGGCTGCGAGCCGGGACCAGGTATGCCTGTCCAGCTCCACGAACGGCGAGGCACCCTCCCCGTTCGCTTCATTGCGTTGCGAAGTCACGCTAAAGATTCTGCCCCGCTCCCGGCCCATCGCGAAATGACGCCCCTGTTCAGTGCGGCGGCACCCGTCACGGAGGCGCCGCCCGGAGGCCTCCCGGTTTAGAGCAAGTGGCACGCTGCCGATAGTCTTGTGCCTATGTGTGGAATCGTGGGATACGTAGGCCGTTCGGTTGACGGTGCAATTAATGGTCACAGTGCGTTGGATGTTGTCCTGGAGGGGCTGCGGCGCCTGGAGTACCGCGGTTATGACTCTGCCGGTGTGGCTGTGGTGTCCCAGGGGGCTATCGAGTCGCGGAAGAAGTCCGGGAAGCTGAGCAACCTGATTGGTGAGCTGGAGGCCCGGCCGTTGCCGGAGACCCTGACCGGTATTGGCCACACGCGGTGGGCGACGCACGGTGGTCCGACGGACCGCAACGCGCACCCGCACCTGGCTGACGGCGGCAAGCTCGCCGTGATCCACAACGGCATCATCGAAAACTTCGCCGAGCTCAAGCTCGAGCTGCTGGAAAAGGGTGTGACGTTCCTGTCCGAGACGGACACGGAGGTCGCCGCGGCGCTGCTGGCCGACATCCTGCGCAACCAGCTGGGCGGGGACACCGCCAACGGTGGCCTGACCCGGGCCATGGAGCTGGCGTGCCAGCGCCTTGAGGGTGCCTTCACGCTGCTGGCCGTGCACGCGGACCAGCCCGACGTCGTCGTGGCCGCCCGCCGTAACTCACCGCTGGTGGTGGGCCTGGGCCAGGGGGAGAACTTCCTGGGTTCGGATGTGTCCGGGTTCATCGATTACACCCGCCGCGCGGTGGAGCTGGGCCAGGACCAGATCGTCACGATCACCGCCGACACCGTCACGATCACCGATTTCTTTGGCAACCCGGCCCAGGGCAAGGAATACCACGTGGACTGGGATCCGGCTTCGGCCGAAAAGGGTGGGTTCTCCTCGTTCATGGAGAAGGAAATCCATGACCAGCCCGACGCCGTCGCCCAGACCCTGCTGGGCCGGTCGGACCTGGACGGCAAGCTGACCCTGGATGAGCTGCGGATCGACCCGGAGCTGCTGAAGCAGGTCAACAAGATCATCGTGCTGGCCTGCGGCACCGCCGCGTACGCGGGCACGGTGGCGAAGTACGCGATCGAGAACTGGTGCCGGATCCCCACCGAGGTGGAGCTCGCGCACGAGTTCCGTTACCGGGACCCGATCCTGGACGAGAAGACCCTGGTGGTCTCCATCTCCCAGTCCGGGGAGACCATGGACACCCTGATGGCTGTCCGGTACGCCCGGGAACAGGGCGCCAAGACCATCTCGATCTGCAACACCAACGGCTCCACCATCCCGCGTGAATCCGACGCAGTGCTCTACACCCACGCCGGCCCGGAGATCGCGGTGGCCTCCACCAAGGCGTTCCTGGCCCAGATCACGGCCGCGTACCTGCTGGGCCTGTACCTGGCGCAGCTGCGCGGGAACATCTTCTCGGGCCAGATCAAGGACGTCCTGGCGGACCTGAACAAGATCCCTGCCAAGATCCAGACCATCCTGGACAACGCCGGCCCGCTGCGCGAACTGGCCCGGTCGATGGCCAACGAGAAGTCCGTGCTGTTCCTGGGCCGCCACGTGGGCTACCCCGTGGCCCTCGAAGGCGCTTTGAAGCTCAAGGAAATCGCGTACATCCACGCCGAAGGCTTCGCCGCCGGTGAGCTCAAGCACGGCCCCATCGCCCTGATCGATGAAGGCCAGCCCGTGTTCGTCGTCGTCCCGTCCCCGCGCGGGCGTGACTCGCTGCACGCCAAGGTGGTCTCCAACATCCAGGAAGTCCGCGCCCGCGGCGCCCGGACCCTGGTCATCGCCGAGGAAGGCGACGAAGCCGTGAAGGCCTACGCCGAGTACGTCTTCTACGTCCCCGAGACCCCCACCCTGCTGATGCCCCTGCTGACTACCGTCCCGCTGCAGATCTTCGCCGCGGAACTCGCCGCAGCCAAGGGCTACGACGTGGACCAGCCCCGCAACCTCGCCAAGAGCGTCACCGTCGAATAAGCGGAATATCGCAGGACAGAAGCCCCGGTCCCCACGGCCCGGGGCTTTCCGCGTTAACGCCCTCGGGCCGAGCGGGTTTGCGTAACTTTTGGCCCGCCCCGGCCACCGAAGCCCCGGGATGTCGGGGTGCGCTCCGCGCGGCCAGCCTGAAAGTCCCGCTTTTCCGCTGATGGCGGACAGCCCGAATGACCGGCGCGCGCCGGCTTCCCGCAGGGAGCCTCACCGTAGAATGGCACCCATGATCGTTGGCATTGGGGTAGACGTAGTAGACATCGAGCGGTTCGGCCGCCAGCTGGAACGGACGCCGGGCCTGAGGGACCGCTTGTTCGTGCCCGCGGAACGCGAGCTGAACACCCGCTCCCTGGCCGCCCGGTTCGCCGCCAAGGAAGCGGTGGCCAAGGTCCTCGGCGCGCCCGCCGGCATGAACTGGCAGGACTGCTGGATCGGCCTCGACCGTAACGGCCCCACCGTCCAGGTGAAGGGGACCGTCCTTGCCGTTGCCGAGGCCAAGGGCGTCAAGCGCTGGCATCTGTCCATCAGCCACGACGGCGGCATCGCCACAGCCACGGTGCTGGCCGAGGGCTGATCAGGCCTCCGCCGCATGATCAGCGCCTACACCGGAACGCAGGTCCGGGCCGCCGAGGAACCCCTGCTGGCTGCCGGCCAGGGGGACGTGCTCATGCAGCGCGCCGCACACGGGCTGGCCGGCGCCGTCGTCAATGAACTCAAGTCCCGCGGCAGCCGCCTGAACGGCTCGCGAGTGGTGGTGCTGGTAGGTAAGGGCAACAACGGCGGCGATGGCCTGTTCGCCGGCGCCTTCCTGGCCGCCCGTGGAATGCGTACGACGGCGGTGCTCACCGGGGATGCGGCCCATCCGGCCGGACTGGCCGCCTTCGAGCGCGCGGGCGGCCGGGTGCAGCGGTTCACTGAAGCGGCACTTCCGGGACTGTCCGCCGAATCCGCACGCGCCGACGTCGTGATCGATGCGGTGCTGGGAACCGGTGCCAAGGGCGGGCTGCGGGGGAGTGCCGCGGACCTGGTCCAGGCTCTCGCCGGCGCACATCTCCGCGGACTTGTGGTGGCCTGCGACCTTCCCAGCGGCGTGGACGCGGACACCGGCGAGGCTACCGAGCCCGTCCTGCCGGCCGACCTGACCGTCACGTTCGGGGGAGCGAAAAACGGCCTGCTGGCCGACCCTGGGGCCGACTTCGCCGGCCGCGTGGTGGTTGTGCCCATCGGGATTGAGGAGCACCTGCCGGAACCATCCCTGCGCCGGCTCGAGGACGCCGAGCTGGCCCGAATCCTGCCGCACCCCGCCCGGCGCGCCCAGAAGTACTCCCGCGGCGTCCTGGGCGTAGTGGCCGGATCCGAGGACTACCCCGGCGCTGCGGTCCTCGCCTGCCGGGGAGCACTGGCAGCAGGAGTGGGCATGGTCCGGTACCTCGGTCCGCCGTCCGTGGCCAACCTGGTCCGCCAGTCCTGTCCCGAAGTTGTCTGCAGCACCGGAACCGTTGCAGAGAACCGCGTGCAGGCCTGGCTGGTGGGCTCCGGGATGGGCCCGCACGACCATGAACAGCTGACCCGCGCCCGGGACGCCATTGCATCGGACCTTCCGGTGGTGGCCGATGCCGGCGCGCTGCCCGCCCTGCCTGCCATGCTCGCGCCGCACGTGGTGCTGACCCCGCACGCCGGTGAGTTGGCATCCCTGTTCCAGCGCCTGGGCCACGGGGAGGATAGGGAAGCCGTGGAAGCAGGCACGCTTGCCGCAGTCCGCCAGGCGGCTGTTCGCACAGGGGCCACCGTCCTGCTCAAGGGCGCCACCACGCTCGTGGCCGCGCCTTGGGGCATCACCTTCAGCCAGGCGGACGGCACGCCCTGGCTCGCCACCGCCGGCAGCGGGGACGTCCTGGCCGGCGTCATCGGTGCGTTGCTCGCCCAGGCCGGGCCCGACGTCGGGCGCTTCAGCGAGGTGGGCATCACAGGGGACAGCCGCTGGGCTGCCATTGCCGCGCTGGGTGCCGCGTTGCACGGCCGGGCCGGGAGGGCTGCGTCGGAGGCGGCGTCCGGCGGGCCGATCGCCGCTGGCGGAATTGCAGATGCCCTACCCGAAACCTGGGGTAAAGTCAGCATGCTTAGTAACTATGAAGCCTGGAAACGTAATAGTCACAGCCAACCACTACGGTAGGCATTAGTTCGCACCAGCAGCAGGGGCGTTCCAATGCCGTCTGCTGCTGACCAAATAATGAGGAGCACGATGGAAGTCTGGCCTGGAACTGCCTACCCGCTGGGAGCTACCTTTGACGGCACCGGCACCAATTTCGCCCTGTTCAGCGAACGGGCGGAGCGGGTCGAACTCTGCCTCCTGGCCGATGACTTGACCGAAACCAAGATCGAGCTGACCGAAGTGGACGGCTATGTGTGGCACTGCTACCTGCCCCACATCCAGCCCGGCCAGAAGTACGGCTACCGGGTGCACGGGCCGTACGACCCCGCCGCCGGCAACCGCTTCAACCCGAACAAGCTGCTGATGGACCCCTACGCCAAGGCCATCCAGGGCCAGATCGATTGGGACCCCGCGCTGTTCTCCTACGAATTCGGCGACCCCGACTCCCGCAACGACGCCGATTCCGCGCCGCACACCATGCACGGCGTGGTCATCAACCCGTTCTTCGAATGGGACGGCGACCGCCAGCTGAAGATCCCGTACCACGAATCGGTGATTTACGAAGCCCACGTCAAGGGCCTCACCGAGCTCCACCCTGAGATCCCCGAAGAGCAGCGCGGCACCTACGCTGGCGTATCGCACCCCGCGGTCATTGACCACATGAAGAAGCTCGGCGTCACCGCCATCGAGCTCATGCCCGTTCACCAGTTCGTCAACGACGGCACCCTGGAAGAGAAGGGCCTCAACAACTACTGGGGCTACAACACCATCGGCTTCTTCGCGCCGCAGAACACGTACAGCTCCACGGGCGATGTGGGGCACCAGGTCCAGGAATTCAAGGCCATGGTCCGCGACCTGCACCGCGCCGGCATCGAAGTGATCCTCGACGTCGTCTACAACCACACGGCCGAAGGCAACCACCTCGGCCCCACGCTGTCCTTCAAGGGCATCGACAACCAGGCCTACTACCGCTTGGTGGACAACGACCTCAAGCACTACATGGACTACACCGGCACCGGCAACTCGCTGAACGTGCGCCACCCGCACTCCCTGCAGCTGCTCATGGATTCCCTCCGCTACTGGGTCACCGAGATGCACGTGGATGGCTTCCGCTTCGACCTCGCCTCCACCCTGGCCCGCGAGTTCTACGACGTGGATAAGCTCTCCACCTTCTTCGAACTCATCCAGCAGGACCCGGTAGTTTCCCAGGTCAAACTGATCGCCGAGCCGTGGGACGTTGGCCCCGGCGGCTACCAGGTGGGCAACTTCCCGCCGCAGTGGACCGAATGGAACGGCAAGTACCGCGACACCGTCCGTGACTTCTGGCGCGGCGAACCCTCCACCCTGGGCGAGTTCGCGTCCCGCCTGACCGGCTCCGCGGACCTGTACGAAAGCTCCGCCCGGCGCCCGGTGGCCTCCATCAACTTCGTCACCGCCCACGACGGCTTCACCATGCGGGACCTGGTCTCCTACAACGAGAAGCACAACGAGGCCAACGGCGAAGGCAACAACGACGGCGAATCGCACAACCGGTCCTGGAACTGTGGCGTGGAGGGAGACACCGACGACGAGAAGGTGCTGACCCTGCGTGCCCGCCAGCAGCGGAACTTCATCGCCACGCTCCTGCTCTCCCAGGGTGTCCCCATGCTGCTCCACGGCGACGAACTCGGCCGTACCCAGCAGGGCAACAACAACACCTACTGCCAGGACTCCGAGCTCAGCTGGGTGCACTGGGAAGCCATGGACCAGCCGCTGGTGGAGTTCACCGCATTCGTCAACAAGCTCCGGCACGACCACCCCACCTTCCGCCGCAGCCGCTTCTTCGACGGCCGCCCCGTGCGCCGCGGCGAAGGCGAGAAGCTGCCGGACATCGTCTGGCTCAAGACCGACGGCACCGAGATGCTGCCGGAGGACTGGGGGAGCGGCTTTGGCCGGACCATCGGCGTGTTCTACAACGGCGACGGCATCCAGGAACAGGACTCACGCGGCCGCCGGATCACAGACGACAGCTTCCTCATGGCCTTCAACGCCCACGATGATGAGGTGGACTTCTGCGTTCCGTCCGACGAGTACTCGCAGTACTGGGAAGTCCTGATTGACACTGCCGCCCAGGCCGACGCCTACGAACCGCTCAAGGCCGGTGCCACTTTGACGCTGGACGCGAAGTCCATGGTGGTACTGCGCGCCTACTCCGGCCCCGAAGCCGAAGTGGATACGTCCGCGGCTGCGTCCCTGGCCTCCATGGCCGAGCACGAGGAGGCCCAGGAGGAGATGGCGGAGGCCCAGACCAAGGCCGCGGAAGCGAGCGAGGCGAGGGCAACGGGCGCTGACAAGAAAGCTAAAGCATGAGGACTCCGGTCTCCACATACCGTTTGCAGATCCGCAGCAGCTTCACCCTGTTCGACGCCGCCGACAAGGTTCCGTACCTGAAGGACCTCGGCGTGGACTGGGTGTACCTGTCGCCCATCCTCACCGCGGAGAAGGGCTCGGACCACGGCTACGACGTGACCGACCCTTCCGCGGTGGATCCGGACCGCGGTGGCCCGGAAGGCCTGCTGGCCCTCTCCAAGGCTGCGCGCGAGCACGGAATGGGCGTCCTGGTGGACATCGTGCCCAACCACGTGGGCGTTGCCACCCCGGCGCAGAACCCGTGGTGGTGGTCCCTGCTCAAGGAAGGCCGCGGGTCGCCGTACGCCGAAGCGTTCGACGTCGACTGGGACCTTGGCGGCGGAAAGGTACGGCTGCCGATGCTGGGCTCGGACTCCGACCTGGACAAACTCGAGGTCAAGGACGGTGAACTGCGCTACTACGACCACCGGTTCCCGCTGGCCGAGGGCACGTACAGCGAGGGTGACTCCCCGCAGGACGTCCACAGCCGCCAGCACTACCAGCTCATGGACTGGCGCCGGGCCGATGCCGAGCTGAACTACCGGCGCTTCTTTGCGGTCACCACCCTCGCCGGCATCCGGGTGGAAGAGCCGTCGGTCTTCGAGAAGGCCCACGCCGAGGTGGGCCGCTGGTTCACCGAAGGCCTGGTGGATGGGCTCCGCGTGGACCATCCGGACGGTCTGGCTGACCCCGCGGGCTACCTCCGCTGGCTCAAGGACCTCAGTGGCGGCGCGTACGTTCTGGTGGAGAAAATCCTCGAACCGGGCGAAGTGCTGCCTCAGGACTTTGCCTGCGAAGGGACCACTGGCTACGACGCCCTGGCGGACGTGGACCGGGTCTTCGTGGACCCTGCCGGGCAGCAGGCCCTGGATGCCCTTGACGCATCCCTGCGGGGAACGTCCGGGCCCGCCGATTACGCGGAGATGATCCGCGGCACCAAGCGCATGATCGCCGACGGCATCCTGCGCTCCGAGGTGCTGCGCCTTGCCCGGCTGGTCCCCGAGTCCCACGGCATCACCGTGGACCAGGCGGCCGACGCCATTGCCGAGATCATCGCATCCTTCCCGGTCTACCGGTCCTACCTGCCGGTGGGAGCGGACGTCCTCAAGGAAGCCTGCGAGTCCGCCGCGGCGCACCGGCCGGACCTGGAAGTGGCGGTGGGAACCCTCCTGCCGCTGCTGCTGGACCCCGCCAATCCCATCGCCGTCCGCTTCCAGCAGACCTCCGGCATGGTCATGGCCAAGGGCGTGGAGGACACCGCGTTCTACCGCTACACACGCCTGGGCACGCTGACCGAGGTGGGTGCCGAGCCCACCGAGTTCGCGGTGGCGCCCGAGGAATTCCACCGGCGGATGCAGCGGCGCGAGCAGGAGTTGCCGCTGTCCATGACCACCCTGTCCACCCACGACACCAAGCGCAGCGAGGATGCCCGGGCGCGGATCTCGGTTATCGCCGAACTGCCGCAGGAATGGGCGGAAACACTGGAGACGCTCCGCGGACTGGCGCCGATTCCGGACGGACCCTACGAGAACCTGCTGTGGCAGGCAATCATTGGTGCATGGCCGGCAAGCCGGGAGCGGCTGCAGGGCTATGCGGAAAAGGCGGCCAGGGAGGCCGGCAACTCCACTAGGTGGACCGAGCCCAACGAGGATTTCGAGGCCAAGGTCAAGGCTGCCGTAGATGCGGTCTTCGACGACGCCACGGTGGCCAAGGTGGTTGGGGACTTCGTGGCCCGCATCGACGCCTACTCGGCTACCAATTCGGTGTCCGCCAAGCTGGTCCAGCTGACCATGCCGGGCGTGCCGGACGTCTACCAGGGCAGCGAGTACTGGGAACGGTCACTCACGGACCCGGACAACCGCCGCCCCGTCGACTTCGCCGCACGGCAGGCAGAGCTGGCAAAGCTCGACGCCGGCGCCTTGCCGGACGCGGGCACAGAGGCCAGCAAGCTGCTGGTCACCTCGCGGGCACTGCGCCTGCGCCGCGACAGGCCTGAGCTGTTCCAGGGATACACGCCGCTCGCCGCCACAGGCGCGGCGGCCGGGCACCTGCTCGCGTTCACCCGCGGAACCGATGCGACCCCCGGTGCGCTGACGCTTGCCACCCGGCTCCCCGCCGGACTGGAGGCTGCCGGCGGGTGGCGGGACACCGCCGTCGACCTTTCCACTGCCATGCGTGACGAACTGACCGGAGCCAGCTTCGGCCCGGGCCAGGTTTCGGTGGCAGAGGTGCTGGGTACCTACCCCGTGGCCCTGCTGGTACCTGTGGATGGAGAAAAGGCATGACCCTGGTCAACGTAGGACCCGAGCGTTTCGATGTGTGGGCCCCGGACGTTTCATCGGTGGTTTTGCTGGCCGATGGCCGGCAATATCCCATGCGGAAGAAGGACACGGCGCCCGGATCCGAAGGGTGGTGGACTGCACCTGACGCCCCGGCCGACGGGGATGTGGACTACGGCTACCTGCTGGACGGGGACACCACCCCTGTTCCGGACCCCCGGTCCCGCCGGCTCCCTTCCGGTGTGCATGAACAGTCCCGGACCTACGATCCCGCCGCCTACGCGTGGCGGGATTCCGGCTGGCGCGGCAAGGACCTGCAGGGTGCCGTCATTTACGAACTGCACGTGGGCACCTTCACCCCTGAAGGAACCCTCGACGCCGCCGTGGAGAAGCTGGGCTACCTGGCGGACCTGGGCATCGATTTCGTGGAACTGCTGCCGGTCAACGGCTTCAACGGCACCCACAACTGGGGCTACGACGGCGTCCAGTGGTACGCCGTGCACGAAGGCTACGGCGGTCCTGCTGCCTACCAGCGCTTCGTTGACGCCGCGCACGCTGCAGGACTGGGCGTCATCCAGGACGTGGTGTACAACCACCTGGGACCCAGCGGCAACTACCTCCCCAAGTTCGGCCCGTACCTGAAACAGGGCGACGCCAACACGTGGGGCGATTCGGTAAACCTGGACGGTCCCGGCTCGGACGTAGTGCGTGAATACATCCTGGACAACGCCGCCCTGTGGCTGCGCGACTACCACGTGGACGGGCTCCGCCTCGATGCGGTGCACGCGCTGCGGGACGAGCGGGCCATCCACATCCTGGAGGACCTGGGGGCCCTGGGCGACGCCATTTCGGCCGAAACCGGGCTGCCCAAAACCCTTATTGCGGAATCGGACCTCAACAACCCACGCCTGATCTACCCCCGGGACGTGAACGGGTACGGCCTGGCCGGGCAATGGAGCGACGACTTCCACCACGCCGTCCACGTCAGCGTCAGCGGCGAAACCACCGGCTACTACTCGGACTTCGAATCCCTGGCCGTGCTGGCCAAGGTCCTCAAGGACGGGTTCCTCCACGACGGCAGCTATTCCAGCTTCCGCGGCCGGCACCACGGACGCCCCATCAACGCCTCGCTGGTGCACCCGGCGGCGCTGGTGGTCTGCAACCAGAACCACGACCAGATCGGCAACCGCGCCACGGGGGACAGGCTCTCCCAGTCGCTGTCCTACGGGCAGCTGGCCGTCGCCGCGGTGCTCACGCTGACCTCGCCGTTCACGCCCATGCTGTTCATGGGCGAGGAATACGGGGCCTCCACACCGTGGCAGTTCTTCACCTCGCATCCCGAACCGGAGCTCGGAAAGGCCACCGCGGAAGGGCGCATCAAGGAATTCGAGCGCATGGGGTGGGATCCCGCCGTCGTGCCCGATCCCCAGGATCCGGAAACCTTCCGTCGGTCCAAGCTGGACTGGGCCGAGGCCTCTACGGGCGACCATGCGCGGCTCCTGGACCTGTACCGGTCCTTGACGGCGGTGCGCCGCTCCCATCCGGACCTGGCCGGGCCTGGCTTTGACGGGACAGACGTTTCGTTCGACGACGACGCGGGCTGGCTGCGCTTCCGGCGCGGTTCCGTCGAGGTGCTGGTGAACTTCTCCGACTCGAAGGTACGGCTTGACGGCGCGTCCGGCAGCGTCCTGCTGGCCACGGACGACGGGACCGGGCTGGACGGTGACGCCCTGGCCATGGCGCCCTGGAGTGCAGCGATCATCGCAACCCAACAGGAAGGACAGAACGCATGACCTATTCAGCAGCGGACAACCGCTATGAAACCATGCCCTACCGCCGGGTGGGCCGCAGCGGGCTCAAGCTCCCGGCCATCTCCCTGGGACTGTGGCACAACTTCGGCGATGACAAGCGCTTCGAGGAACAGCGGGACATCCTCCGCCGCGCCTTCGACCTGGGCGTCAACCACTTCGACCTCGCCAACAACTACGGCCCTCCGGACGGGTCCGCGGAAACGAACTTCGGCCGGCATCTGCGGGACGACTTCAAGCCCTACCGCGACGAACTGGTCATCTCCACCAAGGCCGGCTATTACATGTGGCCCGGCCCCTACGGAGAATGGGGTTCCCGCAAGTACCTGATCTCCAGCCTGGACCAGTCGCTGCAACGGATGGGCCTGGACTACGTGGACATCTTCTACAGCCACCGCCCGGACCCCGAAACGCCGATGGAAGAAACCATGGGCGCACTGGACTACGCTGTCCGGTCCGGCAAGGCACTGTACGCGGGAATCTCCTCCTACACGCCGGAACAGACCCTTGAGGCTGCCCGGATTCTCAAGGAACTCGGTACGCCGCTGCTGATCCACCAGCCCAGCTACTCCATGCTCAACCGCTGGACCGAGGACGGCTCGCCGAACCTGTACGAGGTGCTGGACCAGGTGGGCGCAGGGTCGATCGCCTTCTCGCCCCTGGCACAGGGGATGCTCACGGACCGCTACCTTCACGGCATCCCGGAAGACTCCCGGGCAGCCAAGGCACGTTTTCTCTCCGAGGACTCCATTACGGAGGAGAAGCTGGACCGGGTCTTCGGATTGCGGGAGATCGCCGAGGGCCGCGGGCAGTCCTTGGCCCAGATGGCCATTGCCTGGATCCTGCGCGACCAGCCGAAGGGTTCACCCGTCACATCGGCCCTGGTGGGAGCCTCAAGCGTCCGGCAGCTGGAGGACACGCTGTCCGCCATCAATAACCTCAACTTCACTGATGAGGAGCTCACGGCGATCGATGAATTCGCCGTGGAATCCGATATCAACCTCTGGAAGCAGAACGCCTGAGGCGCTTGTTTCCATTACACAGCGGGACCGGCGGAACAACTGCCGGTCCCGCTGTGTTGGGTAGTATGAAAAGGCGCCGCGCGGCGCCAAGCCAGCCGGCCGCCGTCGTCCATTCCTCGGAGGCCAACCAGGCCGGCTGACGTTTGTCCCCAAAGGAGTTCTGTGTCTTCACATCCCATTCGTGTTGCAATCGTTGGCGTGGGCAACTGCGCCGCCTCGCTGGTGCAGGGCGTCCACTACTACAAGGATGCCGACCCGGCAGAAACCATCCCGGGCCTGATGCACGTTGAGTTTGGCCAGTACCACGTGGGTGACGTCGAGTTCGTCGCCGCGTTCGATGTAGACGGCAAGAAGGTCGGCGTGGACCTGTCCGATGCCATCCTGGCCAGCGAAAACAACACCATCAAGATCGCCGATGTTCCGCCGACGGGTGTCACGGTCCAGCGCGGCCACACCCTGGACGGCCTGGGCAAGTACTACCTCGAGACCATCGAGCAGTCCACCGAAGAGCCCGTGGACGTGGTCCAGGCCCTGAAGGACGCCAAAGCTGACGTCCTGGTCTGCTACCTGCCCGTGGGTTCCCAGCAGGCTGCCGAGTTCTACGCCCAGGCTGCGATCGACGCCGGCGTAGCGTTCGTCAACGCCCTGCCCGTATTCATCGCCGGCACCAAGGAGTGGGCTGACAAGTTCACCGCCGCCGGTGTTCCGATCGTGGGCGACGACATCAAGAGCCAGATCGGTGCAACCATCACGCACCGCGTCATGGCCAAGCTGTTCGAAGACCGCGGCGTGACCCTGGACCGCACGTACCAGCTGAACGTCGGCGGCAACATGGACTTCAAGAACATGCTGGAGCGTGACCGGCTGGAGTCCAAAAAGATTTCCAAGACCCAGGCCGTGACCTCCAATGTGGAGGCCGAGCTGGCCGCCAAGGACGTACACATCGGCCCGTCCGATTACGTCCAGTGGCTTGATGACCGCAAGTGGGCCTTCGTCCGCCTGGAAGGCCGGAACTTCGGCGACGCCCCGGTGTCCCTGGAGTACAAGCTGGAGGTCTGGGATTCGCCGAACTCCGCAGGGGTGATCATCGATGCGATCCGTGCCGCCAAGATCGGCTTGGACCGCGGCATCGGCGGCCCGCTGCTCTCGGCTTCCAGCTACTTCATGAAGTCCCCGCCGGAGCAGTTCAACGACGACCTCGCCCGCGAGAAGGTCGAAGCCTTCATCCGCGGCGACCTGGAACGCTAAACCCCTTAAGGCCCTGGTTGCTCTATCAGTTTTGGTCCCTAAACCTTTTGGTTAGGGACCAAAACTGATAGAGCAACTGGTGTTTAAGGCTCCCGCAGTGCTGCGCGGATCTGCCTCACCGCCCAGCGGAAATCCCTGGCAAGATCGTCGGCATTGAATTTGAAGTACCGCCAGCCTGCAGAGTGAAAGACCGCATCCCGCCGATTGTCGCGTGACTGCTGCTCCCGGGTGAGGTGATGGCCGCCGTCGTACTGGATGCCGATCCTTTGCCGTCGGTAGCCGAGGTCCGCGGCCGGCGAGTGTGCATTATCGGCAAGTATCCGAACCTGAAGTTCAGGCTCCGGCAATCCGGCGTCAACGAGAGCAAGACGCAGAAAGGTTTCGGGTGCGGAATCCGCACCTGCGCGGATCAGTTCGACGGCGGCGCGGGCCTTCACAATGCCCTGCATCTTCGGGTGCCGCTTCAGCATCTCCCGCAGGTCTTGAATCGTTGCCCAAGGCTTGGTGCGAAGCTCGAGTCCGTCGTGCGGCTGCCGGACCAATTGGTCGCCGATTGCCACCGCATGTTCCATGGGAAGCAGGCGGCAAAGGTCCAGCCATGTCCGTGCGGGTGTCGAGATACGGATGCCCTGCCAATCCATAATCTCATCCTGATGGGCCAGCACGGTGTGCCCTACGACGCCGACCCGCCGGACCTGCGGCAGTGCCCGGGGTTTGCTGAGATGGAGGTCCCGGCAGTCCTGGAACCACGGCGGGAGCCAGAGCCCCAACAGTCTTGCGGCCGTTACGTGGGATATCCACGCTCCGGGAGTCGCCGCAGAGAGGGCCCGTGCCATTGCTGGAAGTTCGAACTCCCAGCCTGCCGGCAGATACAGGAGGCGTCCGGCCGAAGCCAGGTCGGAAGAACGTAATCGAGCCCGGGTGAGGCTGGCTGCCCGCGCCTCAGCGACTGTGAAGGGGATGGCTTCGAGGTGGGCCGGCAGGGGCGAAACAGGACGCATGGGGATCATTGTTTACCGGCAGCCGGTCATCTCGCAGAACTTATCCACACCTCTCGTTGCTCTATCAGATACGGTTCCCAAACCCGGGCTTTAGGGACCAGATCTGATAGAGCAACGAGTTGGGGCTAGGTGAGGCCGACCGGGTTGCCGTCCGCGTCCACGTCCATGCGCAGCGCAGCCGGGACGGCCGGGAGGCCAGGCATGGTCATGACAGCCCCGGTAAGGGCAACGATGAAGCCCGCACCGGTCTTGGGCAGCAGGTCGCGGACGTGGATGGTGAATCCTTTGGGGGCGCCCAGCCGTGAGGCATCGTCCGTGAACGAGTACTGGGTCTTGGCCATGCACACGGGCATCGAACCCCAGCCGTTCCGCTCAATGTCGGCAAGCCGCTTCAGCGCCGGCACGGAGAAGTCCACGCCGTCGGCTCCGTAGATCTCCTGGGCGATGGTGCGGATCTTGTCCTCCACGGACAGCTCCAGGGGATAAAGGTGGCGGAAACTGCTGGGCGCCTCCACCGCCTGCGCAACGAGGGCCGCGAGTTCGTCGCCACCGTCGCCCCCGCCGCCCCGGCCCCACACGTCGGCGACGGCGGCGCGCACGCCCTCGGCTGCGCACCACTTCAGCAGCCAGTCGAGTTCCTCCGGCGCATCGGAGGAGAACTTGTTGATGGCCACCACGGGGGTGACTCCGAACTTCTCCACGTTGTGCACGTGCCGGCGCAGGTTAACCACCCCGGCCTCCAGGGCAGCGACATCCGGGCGGGCCAACTGGTCCTTGGCCACCCCGCCCTGCATCTTCAGGGCGCGCACCGTTGCCACCACCACGACCGCGGACGGGGCCAGGCCGCCGTACCGCGCCTTGATGTCCATGAACTTTTCGGCGCCCAGGTCAGCCCCGAAGCCGGCTTCGGTGACCACGATGTCCGCCAGCCGCCGGGCGGTCTGCGTGGCAATGAGCGAATTGCAGCCGTGGGCGATATTGGCGAAGGGGCCGCCGTGGACCAGGGCGGGGGTGCCGGCGATGGTCTGCACCAGGTTGGGCTTGACCGCCTCCTTCAGGAGCAGCGTCAACGCCCCCTCCACGCCGAGGTCTGCCACGGTCACAGGTGCCCGGTCGTAGGTGTAGCCGAACGTGATCCGGCCCAGCCGTGAGCGGAGGTCCGCCAGGTCCGTGGCGAGGCAGAAGACAGCCATGATTTCGGAAGCCACGGTGATGTCGAACCCGTCCTGCCGCGGCACGCCCTGCGTCGGTCCGCCCAGTCCGATGACCACTTCCCGCAGGGAGCGGTCGTTCATGTCCAGGACGCGTTTGAACGTCATCCTGCGTGGATCGATGTTCAGCGAGTTGCCTTGGTAGATGTGGTTGTCCACCAGTGCCATCAGGGCGTTGTTGGCCGAAGTGATCGCATGGAAATCGCCGGTGAAGTGCAGGTTGATCTCGTCCATGGGCAGTACCTGCGAGTAGCCGCCGCCGGTGGCGCCCCCCTTCATGCCCAACACCGGCCCCAGGGACGGTTCCCGCAGCGCGATCATCACCTTGTGGCCGGCGCGGGCGAGTGAATCCGCCAGCCCCACAGTGGTGGTGGATTTGCCCTCGCCGGCCGGCGTGGGCGACATGGCCGAGACCAGCACCACCCTGCCGTGCGGCGCAGGGGCCGCAAGCCGGGCGGGATCGATTTTCGCCTTGTACCGCCCGTACTGTTCCAGAGCATCGGCATTGACCCCGGCCGCAGCCGCGATGTCCCCGATGGGGCGGATGCGGGCGGCGCGGGCTATTTCCAGATCAGAGGGGAGAGCAGACATCCTTGTCCTTTCCTGCGCAGTCTTTTCCTGCACCGGCCGGCGCCGGAGACCTGCCCCTAAGCTAACAGCACCCGGCTCCAACGGCACCCGATACCAGCAGCGGCCTGCGAAGAACCGTCAGGAAGCCGGAACCACCGGGGCCAGGCGGCGGCCCACAAAGTTGTCGACGGCGGCATGATAGCTTTCCAGCGTTATGGCGGCAGTGCGCTGCCATCCTGAGTTCTGGGCGCGGATGGCGGCGGCGCGGCCCAGGTCCTCGCGGGTGGCGGGGTCGTCGTACAGGGATTCCAGGGCATCGGCCCAGTCCGCAGCATGGTGGCCGTCCACCAGGAGCCCGGTCCGGCCGTGGAAGATGGCGCGGGAGAGCCCGCCAACCCGGGTGGCCACCACGGGCGTCCCGCAGGCCTGGGCCTCGAGTGCCACGAGCCCGAAGGATTCACTGAAGGAAGGCATCACCACAACGTCGGCCGCACGGAACCAGGACGCCAGCTCAGGTGCCTTCACCGGCGGAAGCTGCGTGACGACGTCGTCCATTCCTGCTTCCGCCACCAGGCAGCGGAGGTTGAATTCCTTGTTGCCGCTCAACGCACCGAGGATGGTGACGCGCAGGTCAATGTCCGGGCGGCGTTTCCGCAGCAGCGCCGCGGCTTTGACCAGGACCTGGGGGCCCTTCAGGCGCTGGATGCGACCGGCGAACACCAGGTGGAACGTGTCGGGGCTGACGCCGTGCTCCGCCCTGGACCTTGCCCGGAACGCGGGGGTGAACGTGGCCAGGTCCACGCCGGGTGGCGCGATGTCGATGCGGTCGTAGGTGGCGCCGTAGTGGGACACAAGTTCGGCGGCCTCGGAGCTGGTGTTGGCAATAAGCCTGGCCGCGCCGTCGACGATGCGGTGCTCGCCCAGTTCGCGGCGCCGGGGCTCCGGCTGCTCACCGGACTCCAGCAACAGGTTCTTGACCTTGGCCATGGTGTGCATGGTGTGGACCAACGGGACGCCCCACAGCTCGGACAGTTCCAGCCCGGCTATCCCGGACACCCAGTAGTGGGAATGGATGACGTCGTACCGGCCGTGCGGCTGGCGGCGGCGGATCTGCTCGATTTCCGCGACCATGGCGTGCAGCAGTCCGGGAAGTTCCTCTTTGGGGATCTTCCTGGGCGGGCCGGCCAGGACGTTGTGCACGCACACGCCGGGGTCGGGATGCTCGACGGCGGGCTGGTCGGCTGAGGTGGCCCGCGTGAAGATCTCCACTTCCACGCCTGCCTCGGCCAGTGCCGAGGCCAGCTCGCGGATGTAGACGTTCATTCCGCCGGCATCACCGGAGCCGGGCTGTTCCATGGGGGAGGTGTGGAGGGAAAGCAAAGCGACCCTGCGGATCAGTGCCACGGGACCTCCTTCCGGCCGCCGGCGCGTGTCAGGGGAGCCGGCTCAGTGCGCATCCGATAAAACATTACTCCTTCCCCTAACGCCCACCGCCCTCCCACATCTTCCCCAAGGCCGGAAACGCCCGCTCATAACCGGCCATCAGCTTCGCGGCCAGGTCCGCCGAATCCACGAGCGGGTGCCGGGCGAAGGCCTCGACGGCGGCATCCCGGTTGCCGGTGCCCGCGGCCAGGACAACGAGCCGTTCCACCTCCTTGACCTGCCGGAGCAGGCCCAGCTGTGGTTCCGGCGGTTCCTGCTGGGGCAGCGGCACGGCTCCGGCCGGGGTGACGGTGCAGGGGACTTCGACGACGGCGTCCGACGGCAGGCCGGGAATGGCGGGTTGGAGCAGGTCACGGTTGCCGGGGCGTGGCGGGGGTGCCGACGGGGCCTGCAGAGCGTTGACAGTGTTGAGGATCAGTTGGGTATCGCCCCGGCCAGCCAGTGCTTGCATCGCCGCCAGCGCCACCCGTTCGTAGCCACCGCCGGCCAGGTCCTCCTCGTTCCGGCGCTCGCCGTCGTGCCGGGCCTCGGCCAGGTACCCCTCTTCGCGGGAGCGCCGCGCCGCCTCCCACAGCCGGTATGCTTCAGGGCCCGCGGCGGCCAGCCGCGGATACAGCTCCTGCTGCTGGTTGTGGATGGTCTGCCCGCGGGTGCGTGCCATGGCCTGCATTGCCTGCCGGGCCGAATCGCGCTGGTAGTAGTAATACAGGTATTCGTTGGGCAGCATGCTGAGTCCGGCAAGGAACGGTTGCGGGAAGAGCCGGCCTTCCTCGAACGACTGGAGCGCCCCGGCGTCAGCAAGCAGGCCGGGCAGTACGTCCCGTCCGCCGGACTCCAGCCGGTACAGCCAGCCCAGGTGGTTCAACCCGTAGTAGCCCACGCCGTCGAGCCGTCCCTCCGGCAACGGGACACCCGCAGCCCGTGCCGCCCGGTGCACCAGCCCTCCCGCGGAGTCGCAGATCCCGATGACCCGGTTCCCCAGGACAGGGCGCAAGGCCTCGGTGACTATTCCGGCCGGATTGGTGAAGTTGACCAGCCATGCGTCCGGGCAGTGCTCGCGCATCAGCAGGGCAAGGCCCACCATGTGCCGGATGGTCCGCAAAGCGTAGGAAATCCCGCCGGCCCCGGTGGTTTCCTGGCCCAGCAGCCCGAGGTCCTGTGCCACCTTCTCATCGGCCACACGACCCGCGGTGCCGCCGGGCCGGATCGCGGCGAAGACCATGGAGGTGCCGGAGAGGGCAGCGGAAAGATCTGTGGTGGCATGCACCGGAAGGTGTGCACCCTGGCCTGCCGGCATGCTGCGCAGCACGGCGGTGACGGCATCCAGGCGGGCGGGATCGACGTCGTACAGCACCAGCTCCGTGACCCGGCCGGAAAAGGGCCCGGACACCAACGCCCGGTAGATGAGCGGCACCCTGAAACCCCCGCCGCCGGCAATCAGAAGCCGCATGGATGCAGTCTAGGACCAGCCTCCGACACCGTGTCCATACCGTGTCCAAGGCCCCTACCGGAGCACTGCCGCGCGGCGTATCCTGCGCACTATGGACGCGATGCCAGCCCGCCCCTTCGATCCTCTGGCTGCCGTCCGCCCGCCGGGGGAACCCGGATTCGATCTCCTGCTGGCCGGGACCGTTTTCCAGGACATCATCTTTACCGGCCTCCCGCACGGGCCCGAACCAGGTACGGAAATCTGGAGTGACGGCATGGGCAGCTGTCCCGGAGGGGTGGCCAACCAGGCCATCGCCGCCGCGCGGCTGGGCCTGCGCACCGGCCTGGCAGCGGCTTTCGGGGACGACGGATACGGCGACTTCAACTGGAAGATCCTCTCCGGCCAGGAACATGTGGACCTCAGCCTCTCCCGCCGCGTCCCGGGCTGGCACTCGCCGGTGACGGTGTCCCTCTGCGTGGACGGCGACCGTTCCCTGGTAACCCACGGACACTCGGCGCCGGTGACAAACTCCGAGCTGATTGGAGACCCGCCCCAGGCGCGCGCCGGCATCGCCGAGGTGGGCCTTGAGGTTGAGCCGTGGGCCCGGGCAGCCCATGCCGCCGGGGTGAGGCTGTTCGGGGACGTGGGGTGGGATCCCAGCGGCGAGTGGGCGCCCGTGCGGCTCGACAACCTGCAGTACTTTTACGCCTTCCTGCCCAACCAGCGGGAGGCCATGGCGTTCACCGGCAAGGACAATCCGTGGAGTGCGCTCTATGCTCTGGCGGACCGCGTACCGGTGGCTGTGGTGACCCTGGGAGCGCAGGGGGCCATGGCCGTTGACTCGGAAACCGGGGAGGAGGAGTGGGTCCCGTCGCTTCCGGTCAAGGCGCACGACCCCACGGGGGCCGGTGACTGCTTCGACGCAGCGTTCATCGTGGGCACCCTGGCCGGTTGGCCGCTGGGGGACAGGCTGCGGTTTGCCAATCTGTGCGCCTCCCTGGCCGTGCAGGAGGTTGGCGGATCCCTGGCCGCCCCTGGCTGGGGGGACATCGCTGACTGGTGGAAGCGAGCCAACGCCCGCCCCGAACGGCAGATGAGCCAATGGCTGCGGCGCTTCGGATTCCTCGCGGACATCATCGAGGATGTGCCGCTGGCGGCCCAGCGCCGGGCGGCGGCCACCATCGCGCACCTGTCGGACGCCTGAGGAGCGCCGGACGCCCCGATTATTCGGCGCGAAGTGCCCGCACTAGAATCAGTTAGGTGACCTACCCCGCAACAACCGGTGAATTCAGCGCTGCCTCCGGGCCGGACCCCCGCCATGAGCGGTCCGCCGTGATCGACCTGGAGGCCATCCGGCACAACGTCCGCCGGCTTGCCGCCGCTGCTTCCCCCGCGAAAGTCATGGCCGTGGTCAAGGCCGATGCGTACGGGCACGGCGCGGTCCCCGTGGCCCGTGCAGCCCTGCAGGCCGGCGCGTCCTGGCTGGGGGTCGCGCACATTTCCGAGGCCCTCGCGCTCCGCGCCGCCGGCATCGACGCGCCCCTCCTCGCCTGGCTGCACACCACCGACAGCAACTTCGGCGCCGCCGTGGCTGCCGGCGTCGACATCGGCTGCTCGGGCTGGGAGCTGGAACGTATCGTTGCCGCCGCCCGCGAACAGGAACGTCCCGCACGGGTGCACCTCAAGGTGGACACCGGGCTGGGCCGCAACGGCGCAACGCCCGAGGCATGGGACCGCCTGGTGGGGGAGGCCGTGGAGTACCAGGACCAGGGGCTGCTGCGCGTGGTGGGCATCTTCTCGCACCTGGCCGTGGCTGATGAGCCGGAGCGGCCCGAGACGGACCAGCAGGTGGCCGCATTCCGGGAGGCCCTGGCCATTGCCGAGGACGCGGGCGTGGATCCTGAGGTCCGGCACCTTGCCAACACCCCCGCCACCCTTTCCCGGCCGGACACGCACTTCGACATGGTCCGTGTGGGCCTGGGGATCTACGGGCTTTCGCCGTTCGACGGGCAGACGTCCGCGGAGTTGGGCCTCCGCCCCGCCATGACGCTGCGCACCCTGGTGTCGCAGTGCAAAGAGGTGCCCGAGGGGCAGGGCGTCTCCTACGGGCTGCATTACCGCACCAGGACGGCGAGCACCCTGGCGCTGATTCCGCTGGGCTATGCCGACGGCG
This sequence comes from Pseudarthrobacter sp. LT1, assembly GCF_035621795.1. Taxonomy (NCBI): domain Bacteria; kingdom Bacillati; phylum Actinomycetota; class Actinomycetes; order Micrococcales; family Micrococcaceae; genus Pseudarthrobacter; species Pseudarthrobacter sp. LT1. The sequence continues at coordinate 3,268,884 of NZ_CP141830.1, read as the reverse complement.
TCCCGCGCGTTGCCACCGGCGGCCCCGTCCGCGTGGCCGGGAAAACCTATCCCGTAGTGGGGCGGATCGCCATGGACCAGATGGTCATCGACCTGGGTCCGGAGGCATCGGGTGCCGCGTTGCAGGGCGCGGAGGCGGAGCTGTTCGGTAACGGGGCCGACGGCGGGCCCACGGTTGACGAGTGGGCACGCGCCGCCGGGACCATCAACTACGAGGTGGTGACCAGGATCAGTCCCCGTGTTCCCCGCCGCTTTATCAACGAAGACGAGCGCGCGGAAGCCGGCCACACCCTGGCGGGCGTCCCCGGCAAGGCGGGAGCGGCATGAGCACGCCCGAAGAACTGCCCGCCAACTGGGAAAAGACCTTCACGGCGACGACGGCGGAACAGACGCACGCTTTCGGCGCACGCCTGGCGGAGGTACTGCAGGCCGGGGACCTGCTGGTGCTGTCCGGCGAGCTGGGTGCCGGGAAAACCACCTTTACCCAGGGCCTGGGCGAAGGCTTGGGTGTCCGCCCGGGCATCATCTCTCCGACGTTCGTCTTGGTCCGGATCCATCCCAACCTGCCGGACGGCCCGCGTCCGGGTGGTCCGGACCTGGTGCACGTGGACGCCTACCGGCTGGGCTCGGCGGCGGAGATTGATGACATCGACCTCGAAAACACCATGGATTCATCGGTGACGGTGGTGGAGTGGGGACAGGAGCGCGTGGAGCACCTGAGTGACAGCCGGCTGGAGATCGACCTGCACCGTGCGATCGGCCTGGGCAGCGCCGCGGCGGGCACCTCCGCAAGCCTGGACTTCGACGCCGAGGACACCGATGAGCCCCGCACCATCGTGATGCGCGGGTATGGGCCGCGGTGGGCCGCCGTTCCCGAACTGGCCGGACCCGACGGGGGAGCGGCATGCTGATCCTCGCTATTGACACGTCGGCGGTGGCCAGCGCTGCGCTGGTCACCGATGATGCCCCGGAAAGCGTGCTGGCCAGCTTCGCCACGGAGGACACCCGCAGCCACGCTGAGGTGCTTGCGCCCGGAATCCACGCCATGCTGGCATCAGCGGGCGTGACCGGGCAGGACGTGGACGCCCTGGTGGTGGGTGTTGGTCCGGGCCCCTTCACCGGGCTGCGCTCCGGCATTGCCACCGCCCGCACCCTGGCCTTCGTGTGGGGCAAGCCGCTGCATGGCCTGGTGAGCCTGGACGCGATGGCCCTGGAAGTTGCGGAGTCCACCGGCGCCGTATCCGAGTTCCTGGTGGTGACGGACGCCCGCCGCAAAGAGGTCTACTGGGCCCGGTACAGCCTGGATGACGGCCAGCTGCCCGTGCTGGAGGACGGCCCCCACGTCGGGTTCGCGTCTGACCTCCCTGCCCTGCCTGCGTTCGGCGCCGGCGCGGGACTCTACGCCAGCGTGCTCCAGGCCCACCCGGATTTCGCCGCGGAGCAGCCGGACGCCCTGTACCTTGGCCAGTTCGCCCTGGCACGGCTGGCGGCAGGACACACCCTGCTGGACTCCACCCCCCTGTACCTGCGGGAATCCGACGCGCAGGTCCCCGGACCACGGAAGCGGGCATTGTGAGCAGCACTCCGGACCCACGCGCGGCGGACGTCACCGTCCGGGACATGACGATGGATGATGTGCCTGCCGTCGGTGCACTGGAACACAGGCTCTTTCCCATTGATGCGTGGCCCGTGCAGATGTTCCTGGATGAGCTCTCCCAGCCGGAGACCCGCCGCTACCTGGTGGCGGAGACCAGCGGCGGCATCGTGGGCTACGCCGGCCTGATGTGCATCGAACCCATCGCGGACGTCCAGACCATCGCCGTCGTCCCCGACTACGAAGGCCGCGGCATCGGCAGCACGCTGCTCACGCAGCTGATTGACGAGGCCCGGCACCGCGGCGCCGCCGACGTCCTGCTCGAGGTCCGCGCCGACAACCCCCGGGCACAACAGCTCTATCTGCGGTTCGGCTTCGAACAGATCCACGTCCGCCCGCGCTATTACCGGGACGGCGTGGATGCCCTCATCATGCGGCTCCAGCTGCCCGTGGCACACCCTGAAGGACACGAAGCAACGGAGGCAGGCCAGGCATGAACCGTACGCAGCCCCTGGTACTGGGCATCGAATCATCCTGCGACGAAACCGGCGTCGGCCTGGTCCGCGGCACCACCCTCCTGACCAACACGGTCTCTTCCTCCATGGACGAGCACGTCCGCTTCGGTGGAGTCATCCCCGAGATCGCTTCCCGCGCCCACCTCGACGCCTTTGTTCCCACCCTGGAACAGGCCCTCGCGGACGCCGGCGTCACCCTGGACCAGGTGGACGCGATCGCCGTGACCTCCGGGCCCGGGCTTGCCGGCGCGCTGATGGTAGGTGTGTGTGCTGCCAAGGCGCTTGCCGTGGCCACCGGAAAGCCGCTGTACGCCATCAACCACCTGGTGGCGCATGTGGGCGTGGGGCTCCTGGACGACCGCGCCACGGGCCGCAGGCAGGAGCTGCCGGAGAACCTGGGCGCCCTGCTGGTCTCGGGCGGCCACACCGAAATCCTGCGCATCAACAGCATCACCAGCGATGTGGAGCTCCTGGGCTCCACCATTGACGACGCCGCGGGCGAGGCCTACGACAAAGTGGCCCGCATCCTGGGACTTGGCTACCCCGGCGGACCGGCCATCGACAAGATTGCCCGTACCGGCAACCCCAAGGCAATCCGCTTCCCCCGAGGCCTGACCCAGCCCAAGTACATGGGCACGGCCGATGAACCCGGCCCCCACCGGTACGACTGGTCCTTCAGCGGCCTGAAGACGGCCGTGGCCCGGTGCGTGGAGCAGTTCGAGGCCCGTGGCGAAGAGATTCCGGTGGCCGACATTGCCGCAGCGTTCCAGGAGGCTGTGGTGGATGTGATCTCCTCCAAGGCGGTCCTGGCCTGCCGCGAGCAGGGCATCAAGGATGTCCTGCTGGGCGGCGGCGTGGCGGCAAACTCCCGCCTTCGTGAACTGACCGGGCAACGCTGCGCCTCCGCCGGCATCCGGCTGCACGTTCCCCCGCTGGACCTGTGCACGGACAACGGCGCCATGGTGGCCGCGCTTGGCGCCCAGCTGGTGATGGCCGGTGCCGAACCCAGCGGCATCGAATTCGCCCCGGACTCCTCGATGCCCGTCACCTCGGTGTCGCTTCCGGCCTGACCTCGGGCAACTCAGGCGGTGAGAGTGGCGATGACGAGCAACGCCAGGTCATGCAGCCCGTGGGCGGTTCCGGTGGAGAACGTTGAGCAATGCCGGATCCTTAGGCGGGCCATGCCCCACAGCACGCCGAAGAGCATGGTCATCAGCACCTGGAGCACGTCCTGTCCGCCAGGGTAGTGCCACACCCCGAAGAGCACCGAAGACAGCAGGACAGCGGCCGCATCGGAGTGCATGTTTCGGCGCATTGCGCCCAGAACGTAGCCCCGCCAGATGAGCTCCTCCCCAAAGCCCACCAGCAGGAAACTGCGGAAGGCCGCGTACAGGAAGAACAGCAGCCCGGCCTCCCCTTCGCCGAACATACGGAAGCCCAGGGCTGCCGCAGCGACGGTTAGGGCCAGTGTGGCGGCCAAGAGCGCCAGGGCGGTGAGAAACTGCCGCACGGCATGCCGCGTCGAGAACCCGACGGCGGTGGCCAGGGAGATGCCCTCAAACCGGGCCGCCAAGGCTACGGCACCAAAGAAGACTGCGAACGGCGCCAGATTCGCGGCGATTTGTACGGGCAGTTCTGCGTTGCCGGTGACACGACCCACAACGGGCCAGAGTGCCGCCACCGCGAACAGGACCAGCAGCACGGCAAAAAGTGGCAGGACCCGGCGGGGATGCTTAACCTCGGGACGAGCGGTCGACATTCGGCCTTCCTTCCCGCCGAAATTCACACGACTACGGGACAAGGATCACCCCGCGCTGCAGGTCTTGGCAGGGTCCTAAGTCCTTCGTCAATCCCTGCGATGCTCCATCAGATATGGCTCCTAAACCGCCGGTTTAGGAGCCATATCTGATGGAGCAAGTAAGGGGGGCGGGTCAGGCAGTGGGGCCGTTGCGCATCTGCTTGACCAGGTCCAGCACCACAGCCTGAAGGTTTCCGCCGTTCTCGGCAGCCACCCGGCGCTGGCGTTGGTAGCCCGCACCGCGGCGGATGATCTTCTCGACGTCGGCCAGCTCGTCGGGGCACCCCAGCTTGGCCGCCACCGGTTCAAGCCGGTTCAGGGTCTCCAGCAGGTGGTCGGTGACCAGCTGCTCCTTGCCCGCGGCGTCGAGGATGATGATGGCGTCCAGGCCGTACCGGGCAGCGCGCCACTTGTTCTCCTGGACGTGCCACGGCGGCATGGTGGGGATGGTTCCGCCGTTGTCCAGGGTGGTGGAGAACTCATCCACCAGGCACTGGGTGAGCGCCGCGATGGCCCCGACTTCCTCCAGGGTGGCCAGGCCGTCACAGATCCGCATCTCGATGGTGCCCAGGGCGGGCACCGGCCGGATGTCCCACCGGATTTCCGAGATGGTGTCGATGACGCCCGTGGTGAACATGTCCTGGACGTAGGACTCGTATTCCTCCCAGGACTTGAACTGGAAGGGCAGCCCCGCGGTGGGAAGCTGCTGGAACATCAAGGCCCGCTGCGAGGCATACCCGGTGTCCTCACCGCCCCAGAACGGGCTGGACGCGGAGAGCGCCTGGAAGTGCGGGAAGTAGTTGACCAGGCCGTCCAGGACGGGGAGCGCTTTGTCCCGGCGGTCCAGCCCCACGTGGACATGGACGCCGTAGATGACCATCTGCCGGCCCCACCACTGGGTCCGGTCAATGAGCTTGGCGTAGCGTGCCTTGTCCGTCACCGGCTGCAGCTGCGGAGGGCTGAACGGGTGGCTGCCGGCGCAAAACAGCTCCACGCCCATGGGATCGGTGATTTCACGGACGGCCGCGACGGACCGGCTGAGGTCCTCCTTGGCCTCGGCTGCGGTTTCGCAGATGCCCGTGACCAGTTCCACCGTATTCAGCAGCAGTTCCTGCTTGATGTGCGGATGTTCGTCGTCTTCGTTGAGTTCGGGGTGGCGCGACGCCACCCCGCGGAGCACTTGGTTGGCCACGGAAGCGAGTTCGCCCGTCTTCCCGTCCACCAGGGCAAGCTCCCACTCAACACCGAGGGTGGATTGCCTCGATGACGCGAAGTCGATCTTCACACGTTTCCTTACTGTCCGGTTTGCCGCTGGCTGATGCCGCTCACAGGCTGCAGCCGGCAGGCGAACGGGTGGTTCAAGTCTAGTGCAGGGGTAGCATCGTACTGATGGCACCGTTCCCCCTGCGTCACAGTCCTGCCAAATCCTTCCCTCTCCTCCTGGCCTTGTCCGTAATGGCGCTGGCCTCCTGTTCAGCCGCCCCAAGCACCGCACCGCCCTCATCCTCCGCCCCGCCCGCCGGGGCGTCCCCCACCGCATCAGCAAGTACGACGCCGGCACCTCCTGCGGCTTCCCCGTCGCCTGATCCGGGTTCCCGGCCTTTGGGATGGGGCCCGGAGCAGCGGGACCAGGACGCCGCCGTTGCGGCCGTTGCGGCGATGTCGCCTGAGCAGAAAGCCGGGCAGGTCCTGCTCCCGTTCTTCAAGGGCAACCAGGTGGAAGCCCACGCGGCGCTTATCCAGCGCCTGCACCTGGCCGGATCGATCATCATGGGCGACAATGTGCCGCGCGACCCACAGGGAAAAGTGGACATGGCCGCCATGGCCGCCGTAAACCAGCGGCTGCAGCAGGCGGTTGCCGCCGACGGACGGCGCTGGCCGGGGATCATGAGCGTGGACCAGGAAGGCGGCTCGGTGGCACGCCTGGGGCCGCCCCTCACCGAGTGGCCCGCTCCCATGAGCTACGGGGCCGCCGGCAACCTGGACCTGACGCGCACGGCCGGCAAGGGCCTGGCAAGTGAGCTGGTGCCACTGGGCTTCGACCTCGACTTCGCCCCGGACACGGATGTGACCGTCGGTCCTACAGACCCCACCATCGGGGCGCGTTCCATGTCCGGCGACCCTGCCGCGGCGGCGGCCCAGGGCACCGCCTTCTCCCAAGGCATGCTGGACGCCGGCGTGCTCCCCACCGTCAAGCACTTTCCCGGGCACGGCTCGGTGACGGCGGATTCCCACCTCAGCCTCCCCGTCCAGCCGGCAGGCATCGACGTGCTCCGGGGCCGGGACTGGAAACCCTTCGAAGCTGCCGTCGCCGCGGGCCTCCCTATTGTCATGACCGGGCACATTGCCGTACCCGCGCTGGAACCCGGCGTGCCGGCGTCGCTCTCGGCGCCGAGCTACGCGGCGCTCAGGGGCCTGGGCTTCAAGGGCGTGGCCGTAACCGACGCCCTCAACATGGGTGCCGTTGACAAGCAGTACCCGTCCGGCGCGGCTGCAGTGAAGGCACTGGCCGCCGGTGCCGACCTGCTGCTGATGCCTTCGGACGTGGAGCAGGCGCACGCCGCCATCGTCCAGGCCCTGGCGGCCGGCACACTTCCCGCCGCACGCCTGGATGAGGCAGCGCAGCGCGTGGCCACCATGATGATCTGGCATGCCCGGACCACCCCGCCTGCCGGAACAGCGGGCGCAGGTGCACCGGCCGGAAGCGGGGCAGCCCTGTCCGCCCAGGTCTCGGCGTCGGCCGTCACCGTTGTATCCGGTCCCTGCAGCGGACCCCTGGTGCCCGGTTCCGTGCGGGTGGCCGGCGGGGGACCGGGGGACCGGGAGCGCTTCGAAGCCGCCGCAGCGCGCGCCGGGCTCACCGTAGGATCAGGGCCACTGGTCAACCTCATCGGCTTTGGTGGAAAACCGGCCGGTGGGGACATCGCCGTGTCCCTCGACGCTCCGTGGCCGCTCCAAGGGTCCAGTGCGCCGGTGAAGGTGGCACTTTATGGCCGGACCGACGCCGCCTTCGACGCGCTGGCCGCGGTGCTGGTAGGGAAGGCGCCCGCCCCGGGAAAGCTGCCCGCCGCCGTCGGGCCTTTCCCCGCGGGAACCGGCTGCCCCTAAGTCCCTGGACGCCCACGCCGGCGGGAACGCGTTTAATGGTCTGGTGCCCATTCTGAATAAAGACATGACCCTCTGCATCTCGCTCTCGGCCCGTCCCAGCAACAACGGGACCCGGTTCCACAACCACCTTTACGGACAGCTGGACCTGAACTGGATCTACAAGGCCTTCGCGCCCACCAACCTCGAACAGGCCATCGCCGGCGTCCGCGGGCTGGGCATCCGTGGCTGCGCCATCTCCATGCCGTACAAGGAAGACGTCATCGCCCTGGTGGACGAGATGGACCCTTCCGCGAAGGCCATCGACTCGGTGAACACCATCGTGAACACGGACGGGCACCTCAAGGCGTACAACACCGACTACACCGCGATCGAGCAACTCCTCGCCACCAATGCAGTCCCCACGGACTATTCGGTGCTGGTGCAGGGCGCCGGCGGCATGGCCAAGGCCACGGTTGCCGCCCTCCGGGACGCCGGATTCACGGACGTCACCGTCCTGGCCCGGAACGAGGCCGCGGGGCGCGCGCTCGCGGACCAGTACGGCTTCCAATGGCGTGCAGCGATCGACGGCGGGACGGCTGACCTGATCATCAACGTCACCCCGCTGGGGATGGCCGGCGGGACGGAAGCGGACACCGTGGCTTTCCCGGCGGAGGCCATCGAGGCGGCCCGCCTGGTTTTCGACGTGGTGGCGCTGCCCGCCGAGACGCCGCTGATCCGCGCCGCCCGTGCGGCCGGCAAGCCGGTGATCACGGGGGCCGAGGTGGCCACCATCCAGGCACTGGAGCAGTTTGTCCTGTACACAGGCGTCCGGCCCACCCCTGACCAGGTGCGGGCCGCCGAGGAGTTCATGCGCGCCCAGTAGGTGCAGCTAGGCGGGTTCCACCACGATGGCCACCCGGTCCTCACCGATGCGCGTCAGGACCAGGGTGGCCGTTTTGCCGCCCTTCCTGGCGTTCTTCCCGCCGGGCAGCAGCTGCTTCCGGAGCTCTTCCGGGGTGACCGCGGTGCCGCGCTTCTTGATGTCCAGCACGGTGATGCCCTCCTGCTTCACCCAGGCCTTGAGCGCCTTCACGTTGTAGGGCATGACCTGCAGGACCTTGTAGGCCCGGGCGAACGGGGTGGCCAGGAGTTCGGGAGCGCAGATGTAGGCGATGTGTTCGTCCACCAGGTGTCCGCCGAGCTGCAGTGCCACGTCTGCCACCAGTCCGGCGCGGATCACGGCGCCGTCGGGTTCGTACAGGTATCCCCCCACCGGGCCCACCGGCGCTGACGGGCCGGCGCCGAAGTCCTCGGCACTGGTCAGCTCCGCCGGAGACTGCGGCCCCAGGACCAGGGCAGCGCGGCGGACCCCGGGCCTGCGCACGGCGTTGAACCACAGGGTCACCTCCGTGACGTCCCCGGCCACCGATATCCACTGCGCCTCACAGCCCGCAGGCACGGATTCGTGCGGCATGCCCGGGCCCATCTTCACTCCCACGGCCTTGCCCTGGGCAGCCAGTGATTCCACAAAGGACAACGGCGGGGAGAATGCCTCAGGGTCCCAGATCCGCTTGGTGCCGGAGGTGGAGGTGACCCGCCGGGCGGGGTCCAGCCAGACGCCGTCCATCCCGTCCAGCGGAACCGATTCCGCATCGGCGTGCACCACCGTGGCGTTGGGGAACGGGATGAGGTTCACCGTGGCGCACGCCGCGGTGGTCTCGTCCATTTCGACGGCCGTGACGTTGATGTCCAGGGAGGCCAGCGCCAGGGAATCGGCGCCGAGGCCGCACCCCAGGTCCGCCACGCGGCTGATCCCCGCGGCAGCGAACCGCTGAGCGTGGTGGGCGGCGACGTTGAGGCGCGTGGCCTGCTCCAGGCCCGCCTGGGTGAACAGCATCTGCCGGGCGAACTCCCCGAATTTCCCCTCTGCCTTGGTGCGGAGCCGTGACTGCGTCAGGACGGCGGACACGAGCGCGGGCGGGTGTCCGGCTTTCCGGAGCGCGGAGTTCAGCTCGAACGAGTCCTCGTCCCGGTAGGGGCCCAGGGACGCCAGCAACTCCCAGCCTTCGGGGGTCAGCAATGGTGCGATCTGGTCCTGTGCAATCTGGTCCTGGGGAGCGTGAGCCATGGGTTCCAGCCTAGTGGAGGAGCGCGTGGCCGGGATGCGGATAGTGTTGAATCCATGGATGAAAGCGCAGCCCCCCGCGAGACCGGCGACCACGAGTCCGGGGACCGCCATCCGGCCAGGTTCGCCCGTCCTGTGCTGATCGCGGCCGCCGTCGTGGCCGTGGTCTCCATCGCGTTGCTGGTGATCATCTTCCTGCTGGATACGTTCAACGCCACCGTCTACTCCGTGGGCGGCAACGACGTCCAGGACAACACCCAGGAGGCCCGGGACATCCGCGGGCTGTACGACGGCGCGCGGGCTGGGAGCATCTTCTTCCTCGTTGCCGCGCTGCTCGCCGCAGCGGTGTCCGGCTGGGTGCTCTTCCGGGGACGGAAGCAGGGCGGCGCCGACACGGAGGGCGGCGAGGACGTGGACTTCGACGACCTGGGCCGGTAGCGACAGAGCGTCCTTTCGCGTCCCCGGCCACCCGCCGTCGTCCACTCCAGGCTGTACGCCCATGACGAAACGTTGGCACTCACCTTGACCGAGTGCTAACCCTTACATAGAGTCTTCATTAGCACTCTCCCTAGGAGGGTGCTAACACATGAAGAGCTGCCAGCCAGGCTGCTGCCGGCACCGCGACGACGGTTTGCCAGCTACGGCGGAAAGCTTTCCAGTCCACGAATTTGCTGACGAAAAGGAGAGGTCCGAGTGTCGGTCTCTATTAAGCCTCTTGAGGATCGTATTGTTGTCCGCCCGCTCGAAGCCGAGCAGACCACGGCTTCCGGCCTGGTCATCCCGGACTCCGCACAGGAGAAGCCGCAGGAAGGCGAAGTTGTCGCAGTAGGCCCCGGCCGCTTCGAAGATGGCAACCGCGTTCCCGTTGACGTAGCAGTTGGCGACGTCGTCATCTACTCCAAGTACGGCGGAACCGAAGTCAAGACCGGCGGCACCGAGTACCTCGTGCTGTCCGCCCGCGACGTCCTGGCAATCGTCGTCAAGTAATTCTTCCGGATCCCCGTGCTGCCGGCCATGCTCACGCTGGCCGGCAGTGCGGGGTTTCTGTCTTTGAAAGGACAAAACCATGGCAAAGCAGCTTGCGTTTAACGACGCTGCTCGCCGGTCCCTTGAGGCCGGCATCGATAAGCTCGCGAACACCGTCAAGGTGACGCTCGGCCCCCGCGGCCGCAACGTCGTCCTGGACAAGAAGTGGGGTGCCCCCACCATCACGAACGACGGCGTCACCATCGCCCGCGAAGTGGAACTGGACGATCCCTACGAGAACCTTGGCGCCCAGCTGGCCAAGGAAGTAGCCACCAAGACCAACGACGTTGCCGGCGACGGCACCACCACCGCCACGGTCCTGGCACAGGCCCTGGTCAAGGAAGGCCTGCGCAACGTTGCAGCCGGCGCTGCCCCCGGCCAGATCAAGCGTGGCATCGAGGTCGCGGTTGAGGCCGTGGCTGCCCGCCTGCTGGAAAACGCCCGCCCGGTCGAGGGCACCCAGGTGGCCAACGTTGCCGCGATTTCGGCGCAGAGCGACGAAATCGGCGAGCTGCTCGCCGAGGCCTTCGGCAAGGTGGGCAAGGATGGCGTCATCACCATCGAAGAGTCCTCCACCACCCAGACCGAACTGGTCCTCACCGAGGGCATGCAGTTCGACAAGGGCTACCTGTCCCCGTACTTCGTCACCGACGCGGAGCGCCAGGAAGCAGTCCTCGAGGACGCGCTCATCCTGATCAACCAGGGCAAGATCTCCTCGATCCAGGAATTCCTGCCGCTGCTCGAGAAGGCGCTGCAGAGCTCCAAGCCGCTGTTCATCATCGCCGAGGACGTTGAGGGCGAGGCCCTGTCCACGCTGATCGTCAACCGCATCCGCGGCACCCTGAACGTCGTAGCCGTCAAGGCTCCCGGCTTCGGCGACCGCCGCAAGGCCATGCTGCAGGACATCGCCACCCTCACCGGTGCGCAGGTTGTCTCCCCGGAACTGGGCCTCAGCCTGGACTCCGTGGGCCTGGAGGTGCTGGGTACCGCCCGCCGCATCACCGTCACCAAGGACAACACCACCATCGTGGACGGCGCCGGTTCTGCCGAGGACGTCGCTGCACGCGTTGCGCAGCTGCGCGCCGAGCTGACCCGCACCGATTCCGACTGGGACCGCGAAAAGCTCCAGGAACGCCTGGCCAAGCTTGCCGGCGGCATCGGAGTCATCAAGGTCGGCGCTGCCACCGAGGTTGAGCTCAAGGAAAAGAAGCACCGCATCGAGGACGCTGTGTCCTCCACCCGCGCTGCCCTCGAAGAAGGCATCGTTGCCGGCGGCGGCTCCGCCCTGATCCACGCCCTCAAGGCACTGGACGAGGACGCTTCCGTCAAGGCCCTCGAAGGCGACGCCGCCGCTGCTGTGGGCATCGTCCGCCGCGCACTGGTGCAGCCGCTGCGCTGGATCGCCCAGAACGCTGGTTTCGACGGCTACGTCGTCACCTCCAAGGTTGCAGACCTCGAGACCAACAACGGGTTCAACGCCAAGTCCGGCGAGTACGAGGACCTGATCGGCGCCGGCGTCATCGACCCCGTCAAGGTCACCCGTGCAGCCCTCCGTAACGCGGCCTCCATCGCCGCCCTGGTTCTCACCACCGAGACCCTGGTCGTGGAGAAGCCGGCCGAAGAGGACGAGCACGCAGGCCACAGCCACTAACGCTGCGCCCTGGCGGCTTACCGCTGAAAAGGCTGGTCCGGCATCTGCCGGGCCAGCCTTTTGCGTTGTTGTCTGGGACGGTGGGTGGGCCCACGCCGCCAGGGTTCCCTGGCCGGGCGAAGCGAGGTTAGGGGGCGGTGGGGACTAGGTGGCCGCCATCTCCTGCGTCTCCACTTCTCCCGCGCGCTCGTACACCAGCGACACCGCCCCCTTCGGGAAACTGCGGGCCGACTCGGCCAGCGTGAAGGTGGAGGGCACCGTTCCGGCGTCGAACAGACGCTTTCCCTGGCCCAGGACCAGCGGGTACAGCCAGAGGTGGAGCCGGTCCAGCACTCCTGCCGCCATGAGGGACCGGATCAGGACCCCGCTGCCGAACATGTGCAGCTGCCCGAACCCGTCCCGGAGGCCGCCCGCGGCCGCGGCATCCGGCAGGACAGTGGTGCCGGCCCAGTCCGGGTCCGCCAGCGTGCCGGAGACAACGAACTTGGGCACTCGGTTGAGAGCATCGGCAATGTCACCGGACTGGTGCGGCCAGTAGGACGCAAAGATTTCATAGGTCTTCCGGCCGAGGAGGAGGGCATCCATCCGGCTGATCTCGTCCGCTATCGACGCGCCGGCCTCGTCGTCGGACACCGGCGCCTGCCAGCCGCCGAACGCGAATTCGCCTTCGGGGTCTTCTTCACGGCCGCCCGGCGCCTGGTAAACGCCGTCGAGGGTGATGAACAGGTTCGCCACGATGATCCCCACGCGCACATTGTGGACCCGCACCGGTGCTGTGTCCAGTGTCCCTGTCCGGTGCCCGTGGCAGGATGGTGCCATGCTGCTCCTTGAGCTCGTGGACACCACGAAAACCGTCGCATCGACCCGGTCCCGGCTCGCGAAAGTGGATGCTTTGGCCCACCTCCTGCGCCGGCTGGAACCCGCGGAGATCCCGACGGCGGTGGGTTTGCTCAGTGCCAAGCCCCGTCAGGGCCGGGTTGGCGTCGGTTGGAGCGCCGTGGCGGCGGCCAAGGAAGAACCCGCCGCGGAGCCAAGCCTCACCGTGGCGGATCTTGATGCCGCACTGGACCGGCTCCTGGCAACAGCGGGTAGCGGGTCGGGTGCGGGGCGGACGTCCATCCTCAGGACGCTGATGGGAGCGGCCACCGCGTCGGAGCAGTCATTCATCGCCGGCGTGCTGCTCGGGGAACTGCGCACCGGCGCCCTGGAAGGAGTGCTGACCGATGCCATTGCCCGCGCCGCAGACAGGTCCGTCGAGGCGGTACGGCGTGCGGCAATGCTTTCCGGGGACCTCGGCGGGACCGCCCTCCTGGCGCTCACCGGCACCCTGGATGAGCTCGACGCCGTCGGCCTGGTGGTGGGCCGTCCGGTGCAGCCCATGCTCGCCGCCACCGCGGGCAGTGCCGGGGCAGCCCTCGAAGCCACGGGGGAGGCCTCGGTGGAATACAAGCTCGACGGCGCCCGCATCCAGGTGCATCGCTCCGGCAACGACGTGCGCATCTACACCCGGAACCTCGCGGAGGTCACGCACCGGCTGCCCGAGGTGGTTGATCTGGTCCGCGGGCTGCCCGTGCAGGACGTGATCCTCGACGGCGAAACACTCGCCCTGGATGAGGACGGCGCCCCGCGGCCCTTCCAGGAAACGATGTCCCGCTTCGGCGCTGATGCAGTCCGGGAAACGCTGCTCCATCCCTGGTTTTTCGATGTGCTGCACATCGACGGACGTGACCTGCTGGACGAACCGCTGTCCACCCGCATCGACGTCCTGGAACGCGTTGCACCCGCGCACCGGATTCCCGGGGAGGTCACGGCTGATCCGGCCGTTGCCGAACGGGTGTCGCGGGATGCACTCGCCGCGGGCCACGAGGGCGTGGTGGTGAAGGCGATCGAATCGACCTACGCCGCCGGGAGGCGTGGATCCAACTGGGTGAAGGTGAAACCGGTCCACACCTATGACCTGGTGGTGCTCGCCTGCGAATGGGGCTCCGGACGCCGCACGGGAATGCTCTCCAACCTGCACCTGGGTGCCCTTGACCCCACCGGGGAGTTCGGCGAACCCGGCGGCTACGTGATGGTCGGCAAGACCTTTAAGGGACTCACCGATGAACTGCTGCGCTGGCAGACGGAGCGGTTCCAGGAGCTTGAGGTGCGGCGCACGGCAGGCACTGTTTGGGTTGAACCGGTCACCGTCGTCGAAATAGCCATCGACGGCGTGCAGCAGTCGCCTCGCTACCCGGGCGGGATCGCCTTGAGGTTCGCGCGCGTCAAACGCTACCGGGACGACAAGGCCCCGGCGGAAGCGGACACCATCCAAACCCTGCGCGCCCTGCTGCGTTCCTAGGGCAAGCGGTCAGCGACCCGTCCCGGTCCGCTGGCGCTTCAGGCTGCGCGCCACCCCATCGGGCAGGCGCCGTGCGACCACCCGGTAAAAGAGCAGCACCGCGAGGGCGGCCACCACGATGCCCACGAGGTTGAGCAGCAGTTGGAGGGCGGAACCGGCGGCCTTCTGGTATTCGCCCAGCACCAAAGCTACCGCCACGTACCCGGCGGCCGGCACCGTTGTCACGGAGATGAACACGCCGATCAGTGCTGCGGACCGGCGGCCGATGATGGAAAGCATTCCGGCGATTCCGGCCAGGATGGCAACGATCAACGAATACGGCCCAGGATGGTAGATGAACTCGACGGCGGATCCCTTGTCCAGGGCATCGCGCGGGAAGAGGCCAAGCGGGATCGAGAGCCACGCCGTCAGCGCCGCCAGCAGCATTGCAACCGGGAAGCCCACGGCCAGGGCGACCGCAGCCCGGCGGCCGAGCCTCCACTTCCGGGTGGCGATCGAAACCGCGAGCGCGGCCAGCGGTCCGAACTCGGGGCCAACTGCCATGGCGCCCACGATCGCAATGGGGGAGTCGGTCACAATGCCGATTCCGGCGAGCTGGGTCGCCAGCACCAGGAAGGCAAGGAAGTTCCAGGTCAACCGGGAGTCCTCGCCCGTTTGACGGGTGACATCCTCCCAGATCACGGCGTCCGCGCCCTCGCCCGGGGCGGCGCGCTCGGCCCGGTCAGCGTTCCGGGACAGGACGAATTCCGGTGTGGCCATGGCGATGGAACCCAGGTCCCGGACCTTGAGGATCTCCAGCTTTTCGAGAAGTTCCTCCACTGATTCCCGGGCGATCAGGACTTCAATGACATCGCCCTCCGGCACCACGGAGGCGCCCCGGACCACAGCGACTTCTGCCGTTCCGCGCTGGTCGCAGCAGGTCTGCCGGGTCACGTCGGACAGCTCCCCGGGCACACAAATCCGCAGCTGGACAACCACGCCCGCTCCCTTCCACGACTGGGGCCAGCATAGTCTGAACCGGCGGCGTGATTGGCTGTTGAACAGCGCGTTGGCTAGGCTTGGGGTTTTGGCTGGCGGGCGTTGTGAGAGGTTCTAGTGTCGATAACGGAAACCCCGAAGGCACACGAACCCAGCCCCGGCGCCGCACCCCGCCAGCGGAAGCCCACTTTCCGGCCGGAGGTCCAGGGGCTCCGGGCCCTTGCCGTCCTCATGGTTGTCATCTACCACGTCTGGCTGGGCCGCGTGTCCGGTGGCGTGGACATCTTCCTGCTGGTTTCGGCCTTCCTGCTCACGTTGTCCTTCGTCCGCAAGGCGGAATCAGGCAAACCCTTCGGGCTCCTGGCGCACTGGCTGCACCTGTTCAAGCGACTGCTGCCAGCCGCCGTTGTGGTGATCCTCGGAGTGCTCGCCGGCACCTGGCTGATCCTGCCGCAGGGCCGGTGGCCGCAGGTGCTCAACCAGGCCTGGGCGTCACTGCTGTACCGCCAAAACTGGCTCCTTGCCGATTTGTCCGTAGACTATTACGCGCAGGACCACGCCGGTGCCAGCCCCCTGCAGCACTTCTGGTCGCTGTCCATCCAGGGCCAGGTCTTCATCCTGTGGCCGCTGGTCTTTGCCGTCACGGCAGCCGTGTTGGCTGGGCTCCGCAGGGTGCCCCGCCTGCAATGGCTGACGTACCGGGGCCTGCTGGCGCTGGTGTTCGGCACGGTCTTTGCGGTGTCCCTGGCCTACTCCATTGACCAGACCGCCACCAACCAGGCGTACGCCTACTTCGATACCCGGGCCCGCCTTTGGGAGTTTGCGCTGGGGTCCCTGCTGGCACTGGCGCTGCCGTACCTCAAGCCCGGCCGCGTCCTGCGCGTGGCGTTGGGATGGGCCGGCCTGGCGGCCATGGTCTCCTGCGGGCTGGTCCTCACCGTTGACCGTTCCTTCCCCGGATATGTGGCCCTCTGGCCCACCCTTGCGGCGGCAGCGATCATCGTCGCGGGCCAGTCGGGCAGCCGGTTCGGGGTGGACCGCCTCCTCAGCAGCCCGCCCGCCGTCGCGCTGGGGGACAACTCCTACGCCCTGTACCTCTGGCACTGGCCGGTGCTCGTGCTGGTGTTGGCCGCCACCGGCGTCGAAGCGCCGAACCTCAAGCAGGGTCTTGGCATCGTCGGGGCCTCCATCGTGCTTGCCGTCCTGACCACGCGCTTCGTGGAAAAGCCGTTGCGCGACTGGCACTGGCCCAAGCTGCGCGCCTGGCGGACCGCCGTCGTCATCATTGCCTGCGGCGCCGTGCTGGCCGGGCCCGTCGCGGTTTGGCAGACGACGCTCACCGCAGAGGAAAGCGCGACGGCGGCCCAACCGCGGGAGCTGACGCCAGGTGCCCTGGTGCTCACCCCGGAAAACGAGAACTCGCCCGCACCAAGGGCGCGGACCATCCCCGGACCCACCGCACTCGACAACGACTGGGCCGGCATCGATTCACCCTGCACAGGAGCCAACGCCACCGGCGATCCGGTCCTTGAGGGCTGCCGGCAGGAGCTGCCGGAGGAACCGGCCACCCGGCGGATCGTGGTCCTGGGCGACTCCCACGCCCAGCAGTACCTCGCCGCCCTGGCGCCCGTGGCAGCAGCGCGTGGCTGGGAACTGGTAACGCTGCTGATGCCTGCCTGCCGCTTCGGCGCCGAATCGGACACCAGGAACGCCGAATGCAACGCCTACAACCGCGCCAGCTCCGCCTATGTCCTGGAACACCGGCCGGACGCCGTGTTCACCGTGGCCTCACTGACCCACGAGGACGCTCCGTTCGAAACCGAAGTGCCGGGATACCTCGATGGCGTCCGGCCGTTCGCGGACGCCGGGATCGAAATCGTGGGCATCCGGGACAACCCGCGGTTCACCTTCAACATGCCGCAGTGTGCCCAGCGGAACGGTGCAAGCGCCCCTGCCTGCAACCCGCCGCTGGCCGAGTCCCTGGTGGAGCCGTCACCGCTGGAGAACTACCGCGGCAAACTGCCGGGGCTGCACCTGATGGACATGAGCGACTTCATCTGTGCCCGGGGCGTCTGCCCGGCCGTGGTGGGAAACGTGTACGTCTACAAGGACGACAACCACCTGACCAGGACGTATGTGGAAACCATGATCCCGATGTTCGAGCACCGGCTGCTGGCCGCCACCGGCTGGAGCTGAACCATTCCGCCTGCCGGGCCCGTGGGGTTGCTCACATTGCCGGCGTGGAATAGGGGGATTGGCGCCGAGGTTCTAATATTTACTCAACACTTTCTGCCCCCGGAACGCCGTACTGCACGGTGCTCCCGCAGGATCGTCTGCACAGGCCAGTTCCGTAATTACGGGCTGGTCATCGGCTGCAACCCCTACCCGTGACCCAGCAACCAAGGTAAGAGGCGCACTCATGACCGAGCCCGAACACAACCCCTTTGGCTTCATCGGCCTGACCTATGACGACGTCCTGCTCCTGCCGGGCCACACCGACGTCATCCCGTCCGAGGCAGACACGTCCTCACGAATTTCCAAGCGCATCACCGTTCAGACCCCGCTGCTCTCCGCGGCGATGGACACGGTCACCGAGTCCCGCATGGCCATCGCCATGGCCCGCCAGGGCGGCCTGGGCGTGGTGCACCGCAACCTGTCCATCGCCGATCAGGCGGACCAGGTGGACCGGGTCAAGCGGAGCGAGTCCGGGATGATCACCAACCCGCTGACCATCCGCCCCGAGGCAACGCTGCGCGAACTCGATGATCTCTGCGCCCATTACCGCGTGTCCGGCCTCCCCGTGGTGGATGAGGACAACCGCCTTCTGGGCATCGTCACCAACCGCGACACCCGTTTTGTGCCGGAGTCCGATTTCCCGCTGAGGCTGGTCAGCGACGTCATGACCAAGATGCCCCTGGTCACCGGGCACGTGGGCATCAGCCGCGAGGAAGCCTCGCACAAGCTGGCCACCAACAAGATCGAAAAACTCCCGCTGGTGGACGAGCAGGGCCGGCTCAAGGGCCTGATCACCACCAAGGACTTCACCAAGGCCGAGCAGTACCCCCTGGCCACCAAGGACGATGAAGGCCGCCTCCGGGTGGGTGCCGCCATCGGCTTCTTCGGCGACGGCTGGGAGCGCGCCATGACCCTGGTGGACGCCGGCGTGGACGCCCTGTTCGTGGACACCGCCAACGGGCACTCCCAGGGTGTCCTGGACATGATCCGCAGGCTGAAGTCCGATCCCGTCGCCGCGCACGTGGACGTTATCGGCGGCCAGGCTGCCACCCGTGAAGGTGCCCAGGCACTGATTGACGCCGGCGCCGACGGCATCAAGGTGGGCGTTGGTCCCGGCTCCATCTGCACCACCCGTGTGGTGGCGGGCGTGGGTGTCCCGCAGATCACGGCCATCTACGAATCCGCCAAGGCTGCCATTCCGGCAGGCGTGCCGCTGATCGCCGACGGCGGCCTGCAGTACTCGGGCGACATCGGCAAGGCCCTGGTGGCCGGCGCCGACACAGTCATGCTGGGCTCCCTCCTGGCTGGCTGCGACGAGTCTCCGGGCGACCTGATCTTCGTCAACGGCAAGCAGTTCAAGTCCTACCGCGGCATGGGCTCCCTGGGCGCCATGCAGTCGCGGGGCAAGAACACCTCCTACTCCAAGGACCGCTACTTCCAGGCCGACGTGTCCGGTGACGACAAGCTGATCCCCGAAGGCATCGAAGGCCGCGTGGCATACCGTGGCCCGTTGTCCTCAGTGGCGTACCAACTGGTGGGCGGCCTGCGCCAGACCATGTTCTACACCGGAGCGCCCACCATTCCCGAGCTGAAGGTCCGCGGCAAGTTCGTCCGGATTACCTCCGCCGGCCTGAAGGAATCGCACCCGCACGACATCCAGATGACCGTCGAGGCGCCGAACTACGGCTCACGCTAAACGGCGAAGGGTTTTATTCACGCTGAGGCGTGTGAAAGAGGAGGCGGGATTTTCCCGCCTCCTCTTGTTGTTGGGTACCGGAGGGTGCTGTCGGCCTGAATGTCGGACCCCCGCTGCATCATGTCCATATGGAATCCAGCGGTGGGGTTGGGGTGGTTTTGGAGGGTGTTCGTGCCTCTATTGATGCCCTGGATGCGCTGACTCTTGAAGACCAGGCCCTTGAACAGGCTACGGGTGCTGCTGTGGACGTGTTGCAGCGGCGGTATGAGGTCCGGCTGGAACGGTTGGAGGTCACGTCCCGCCTTGAGGCACAGCTGGCGGCGGTGAGAGCGCAGGACGCTGCCGAGGCAGTGGAGTTCCAGCAGGCCATGACACCGCCGGACGCCTCCGTGCAGGACCACACCTACGCCGGGATGTCGGTGATGGAGGAGATCGCCGGGGTCCTGACCATCAGTTCCGCGGCCGCGGCCGCGTTCGTGGACCAATCCCGCAGGGTCTGTTCCCTGCCACCCGTCATGGACGCACTGGCCGCCGGCGTGATGTCCTGGCAGCACGCAAAGATCATCGCCGACGAAACCGAAAGCCTCGATGCCGCTGGTGCCGCCGGGTTGGTGGCGCACTTCTTCGACCCCGACGCACCCCACCCCGCCCGCGCTGCCGCCCCCGGTGAGCTCGTCCCGTCCCGGTTCCGCGCCAAGGTCCGTGGGTGGCGGGAACGCCACCATCCCGACTCCATCGAGAAACGCCATGAAAAGGGTGCGGCGGACCGGCGGATGGAATACACCCCCGACCGGGACGGCATGGCCTGGGTCTCCCTCTACCTCCCCGGGGACACCGCCTGTGCCATCTGGAACCGGACCACCGCCACCGCACGCGGCCTCCAAGGCCCGGACGAATCCCGCACCCTCACCCAACTCCGCCCCGACATCGCAGCATCCCTCCTCCTCGGCGCCGGGCATACCACACAAACCGGGAAACCCATGGAGGTCGGACAGGTCCCCACCCCGCGGGCCGACGTCCTGGTCACCGTGCCCGTGCTCTCCCTCCTCGGCCAGACCGATGAACCCGCCGTACTGGATGGTTTCGGCCCGATCCCGGCATCCGTGGCACGCAATCTCGTCGCGGACGGGACGGATTCGTTCTACCGGGTCCTGGTCGACCCACGGGACGGGGCACCCCTGGAGATCGGCCGCAAAAGCTACCGGCTCACCGAGGCCATCAAACGCTGGATCAGGCTGCGGGATGCCAAGTGCACCTTCCCCGGCTGCACCAACAAGACCCCCGACAACGAAACAGACCACCTACACGCGTGGCAACACGGCGGCACCACCGGAACCAGCAACCTGGCACAGCTCTGCCCCAAGCATCATCGGCTCAAACATCACGGCAGATGGACACCGGACCCGGCCAACAAGAATGAGCCACCCGGCTGGACCTCACCAACAGGCAGGCACTACAAGCCCGAACACCAGGATGCCGAACCAACCCACTGGCCACAATGGCTGGGCCAGGAGTGGATGAGAGCGGCAACCCACAGCGGGGGAGCACATCGGTTGGTTGGTGGGCGGCCGGACTTCCACTACATGGCACACTCGCCAGGCGAAGATGCCCTGCTGCGCTGTCTCCATTCCACATCATGACGGACCGCCCGGCACTAGGCTGATTCCATGTCCCAACCGCGCCATCCGGCGGAACTGACCCCTAAACGCGACCCGCAAAAGCGGCTTGCCCTGCGCCCCTATGCCAAGGCCGTGGCCCAAGTGCTCCGGGTGAGCTTCCGTGCCTCCCCGGGCGCGGTGGTCATGAAGGTGCTCGGTTCCCTGATCTCCGCTGTGTTGCCGCTGGTCACCACTTTCTACGCGTCCCTCACCACCACAGCATTGGCGGCAGCGTACGCGGGCGACGGCGGAGCGGGGCGCCTTGCCATCGTCTACGTCATCGTCACTGCCGCGCTGGGTCTGTTCTGGGGCGCCTTCAACAGCGTGGACCGTTACATCCAGCAGTTGATGAGTTTCAAAGTAGGCGCCATCGTGGGGGACCAGATGTACGAGCGCTTCCTCTCCCTGGAGTTCTGGCGCTACGACGACAAGGAGACGGTGGACCTTTACGACCGCGCCAAACGGTTCTCCGACTCCTACGCCCGCGTCCTGGACCGGATTGCCGCGATCTTCACCCAGCTCGTCTCGGTCATTCTCGCTGTGGGCGCCCTGCTGCTGGTCAGCTGGTGGATCGCCGTCATCGTCCTGGTGGCCATCGTGCCCAGCGTGTATCTGCAGTTCAAGCTGTCCCGTGAGCAGATCGCGCACTGGAACACGCAGGTGGACTCGCGGCGCCAGCGCCGCATGATCGAAACCAACCTCCTTCGGCCTCAGCACATCGCGGAGATGCGGCTCTACGGCATCGTCGGTTTCCTCATGGAGCTACGTTCCCGGCTCCGGGACGCGGACGAACGCCGTCGCCTCGACTACCAGCGTCGGTACATCCCCAAACAGCTGGCGGCGGACGCGCTGCAGTACGGCGCCGAAGTGGTGTCCCTGATCTGGGTGGTGGGCCAGATTATTGCCCGCGCAGCCCCGGTGGGCCAGTTCCTCTACGTCCAGCAGATCGTCAGCCGTGCCCTGTCCACCGCAAACAACCTCGTGTCCTCGCTCAGCTCTATTGATGAAGACCTGGCCAACCTGAAGGACTACGAGCTGTTCATGGCCATGCCCGTGCACTCGGAACATGCCCCGCCCCTCCTGGAGGCACCCAGGGAAGTGGAGCTGAAGAATATCCGCTTCACGTACACAGGCAGCGACATTGAGGTGATCAAGGGCATCAGCCTCACCATCCGCCAAGGCCAGCACATCGCCATCGTGGGGGAGAACGGTGCAGGCAAGTCCACGCTGATCCGGATCCTCGCCGGGCTCTACCGGCCCGACTCAGGCCAGGTACTGCTCGACGGCGTGGATCTCGCCGCCGTCGACGTCACCTCCTGGCACCGCCACCTTGCCGTGCTCAGCCAGGAGTTCCTGAAGTACGAGTTCGCCACTGCGGCCGACAACATCTACTTCGGCGACGTTGATTCGCCGCGCGACGACGCCCGCGTCCGCAAGGCTGCAGCCGACGCCGAAGCGCTCGAATTCATCAACAAACTGCCCAACGGCCTGGACAACCACGTGAGCAACTGGATGGAGGATCCTCGGGGACGGAAGGGAAGCGGCCTGTCCGGCGGCCAGTGGCAGCGGTTGGCGATGGCCCGGAACTTCTACCGGGACGCGTCCTTCATGGTCATGGATGAACCCACCTCCGCCATTGATGCCCTGGCGGAGCATCGTATCTTCACGCGTCTCTTCGCGGACCGCAGCAGCACCATCATCGCCATCAGCCACCGGCTCGCCACGATCGAGAAGGCGGACGTGGTGTACATGCTGGAGGATGGCTGCATTGTGGAGAAAGGCACCCATAAGGAACTGGTGGCCCTGCGCGGCCGGTATTTCAGGATGTTCGAGTCCCAGCTTTCCGTGGAGGAACCTGAAGAAGTCTGACGTGCCCGCCGGAGACTGTGAGCCGCGTGGTTGCGTCAGCGGCGCCGCAACCAGGCGGCGTAGAGACGGTCGCGGTGCTGGTGCAGGTGCCGCGAATACAGCATTCCTGTTCCAATAGGCAAGGGAAAAGCAGCCAGGAACGCAAGGATGGGCAGGACGTCGGGTGAGGTTCCGCGCGGCGTGGCCACCATCAGGAGTGAAACCAGCACCAGCATCGCCACCACCATGCCGATCACGGTTCCGGGAACAATTCGGATGTACTGCTCGGCACGGTTAGCGTCGTTGGCCGGGCGGGGTGCACTGCGCGTAAACCGCGGCCCCACTGCCATCAGCCAGCCCGCCCCGGAGATGCCAACGCCCAGGAACGCCAGCACGAGTCCATTCTCAGGATTCTGGCCAGTGCCGGCCAATACAATCGCCTGAACCGCGCCGGGTACGGCGAAGACCATACCCATCCACCAAAACCAGAAGACGCGGACCCGCCGGTGGGCGTATCCCAGCGCGTGTTCCCGTGAGTCAAGGGTGCCCGTCGTCGTCTCCATCATGCCTCCATAACGGTAGTGCGCACGCGGGCCACACTTGGCCGCGGCGGCACGCTGCTGAAGCCGAACGTGACGACGGGCCGGATGGGTGCCAGCGCTCCGGCATCGGCACCATTCCAGCGGACGACGGCGGACGTCACATGGTGCAGGTCCGTCACCCCATAGAACTCCGCCCTCCCGCTGCCGGCAGTTCCATAGGTGCGGGCACCGGGTGCGGCGAGGGCAGCGATCGGGTTGACCGCGGCGAGCCAGCGGGGATGGACTGCAAGGCGCCGGGGCACTGCCCGCAGCGCTGTTCCCAGCAGGGTCCTCGCGCCGGTGATGGCCCGGATCGCCAGCGGGCCGGCGTCGACCGTCAAGCTGTGGCGGTCGAGCGAGGCGGCGACGTCAACCACCTGCACCTCGTCAAAGCTGTAGGTGGCGGCGATAAAGCCGGCCACGTCGGGTGTGGGTGCCAGCAGCAGGCGGTGCCCGGAAGGCTGTTGCACCATGACATCGGCGAACGACCCAAAGGGGGAGTCCTGCCACATGCCCACCACGGCGCGCAGCCCGGAGGCGGTGCCAATCCCGGCGATGTGCCCGTCAAATGTCCAGCGGCTGCTCACCACGCCACTGTAACCGGAAGCGCGGCGCCTCACAGCGGCCCGTAGGCGGCGTTGCCGTACGGATCGCGCCAGACTGCCAGGTCCTCCTCGACTGCCCTTCGAAGGCCCGGGTTGGTCTGCACCCGCAGGCGGAACGACTCCCGGGCCCGGCCCAGGACCGCGGACGGGACGATGATGCACGCGACCAGCAGGGCCAGGAGGAGCACGTAGATGCCCACCACGATTGTGACCTCACCGGCACCCTTTGCCACGGCCGAGGGCAGGGCGAGGATCATGATCCCGCCCAGGATGGCCCCCAGAAAAGACACCATGGCGATGCCGCCCCGGGCGGATCCCGGACCACGGGTGATCAGGACCCTGTCGGACCTGGGCAGGACGGCCCGGACCCGTCTCCACCCGACCAAGCCCAGCACCATCAGCACAGCCCCCAACGGGACCAGGACGAGCGCGGCCACAGGGTTCCCCGACATCACGGATGTGAAGGCGCCTGCCAGGGCCAGGACGGGTCCGCCGGCGATCGCCCCGCTCCAGCCGGCGGCCAGTGTGCCCTGGGCATCGGCCAGCTCGCGGAGCCGGGACGGGGCATCCGGCGGGCTGATACTGGCCAGTTCGGGGGAGAGCCAATGGTCGAGGGGATGCGCTGGTTGGGCGACGGGCTGGATGTTGACCATCGATATCACCTTCTTTCGAGCCATCGGACATAAAGTTGGGGGCTGTTCTTCATCAGCCGATTCACGTATGAGACCCCTGCGGCGGCACCTGCCGGCCAAGCGACAAGCATGCCGAGAAGGGAAGGTTCCCTGCTGTTGCGGGCAGGGGGACGAAAGCGACCAAGGCGAGAACCAGGACGACGCCCCCGGCCAGGACTGTCCAGCTGAGGACGGGACCCATATGCAAAGCCTGTTCCACCCGCGCCAAGTCAGCGGCGGGTTTGGGAAGCCTGCGCGTAAAGCGTGGCTTGACGGTGCACACCCAGCCCACGGCAGCGAGCCCGAGTCCAAAAAGCGCGCTCAATATTCCGAGCTTCGGGTCCTGGCCCACGGGCATCGCCAAAACGCATGCAGCGTACCGCCTGAAGCAATGACCGCCGGGTACCACCAAGCGAAGAATACCCACAACCTGCGCTGGGCATAGCCAAAGGCCACTGCTGTCTGTGGCTGCCGGGCTCCCTGCCACAGATGGCTGCCGGCAGGACCGCCTGTCACTGGCGCCATGATGTCTCCCCCACAATCCTTCGCTGTCACCGGCCCGCTGCCGTTCCATCCAACTGTCCAAACTACGTCACCGGGCGCGCGGCAGCGATGGGGACATGTGCCCGCGGCAAGGAGGGGGAGGGGGCAGGCAGCGCGCCACTCCCGGTCCCGGCCTGTACAGGATGACTGCTGGGATAACCTAGAGCAGTGACTTATGAGATCGAGATCGGCCGTGGCAAGCGTGGGCGTCGTGCCTACTCCCTGGATGACATAGCAATCGTCCCCAACCGTCGCACCCGCGACCCCAAGGACGTCTCAGTCTCCTGGCAGATCGATGCGTACCAGTTCGAGATGCCGGTGATCGCGGCCCCCATGGACTCGGCCATGTCACCGGCCACCGCTATCGCACTGGGCAAGCTGGGCGGCCTCGGCGTGCTGGACCTGGAAGGCCTCTGGACCCGGTATGAGGATCCGCAGTCCATCCTCGATGAGATCGCGGCGCTCCAGGATGAAACCAACAGCCCGGCCGTCACCACGCGCATGCAGGAGCTGTACCAGGCACCCATCCAGCCCGAACTCATCACGTCCCGGCTCGCCGAAATGCGTGACGCCGGCGTCACCGTTGCCGGGTCCCTCACCCCGCAGCGCACCCAGGAGCACTACAAGACGGTCCTCGCGGCCGGCGTCGACATCTTCGTGATCCGCGGCACCACCGTGTCGGCGGAGCATGTCTCCAAGGACCACGAACCGCTGAACCTCAAGCAGTTCATCTACGAACTCGACGTCCCCGTCATCGTCGGAGGCGCTGCCGGCTACACTCCGGCGCTGCACCTCATGCGCACCGGCGCTGCGGGCGTACTGGTTGGCTTCGGCGGCGGTGCAACCACCACCACGCGCCGTGCCCTGGGCATCCACTCGCCCATGGCCTCAGCCATCTCCGACGTCGCCGCCGCCCGCCGGGACTACATGGACGAGTCTGGCGGACGCTACGTCCACGTCATTGCCGACGGCGGCATGGGCACCTCAGGTGACATCGTCAAGGCGATCGCCATGGGCGCCGACGCCGTCATGCTGGGCAGCGCCCTGGCCAGGGCAGAAGAAGCCCCCGGCAAGGGCTGGCACTGGGGCCAGGAGGCCCATCACACCGAGCTGCCCCGGGGAGACCGCGCCAACGTCGGCACCGTCGGCCCGCTGGAGGAAGTCCTCTTCGGACCCGGCCACCACACCAACGGCACATCCAACCTCATCGGCGCCCTGCGGCGCTCCATGGCCACCACCGGCTACTCGGACCTGAAGGAATTCCAGCGGGTCGACGTCGTCGTGTCGCCGTACGCAGGGAACTGACACGCCCCGGCAGGGCGGGGCGGACGCCCTCCCGCCCTGCCCAAAGCACGCCCCTAGCAAGTAGTGTGGGTTTACTACCGGCACTAGAGGCACTGGAGGCGTTCAATGAAGAGTGTTCCTGCAAACGGCGGGGTCCTTGGCCCGGAAGCCAGGGAAGCATCCATCCAGCGGCTGCGCGCCACCACCGAACCGGGCCAGGA
Source organism: Pseudarthrobacter sp. LT1 (assembly GCF_035621795.1). Lineage (NCBI taxonomy): Bacteria > Bacillati > Actinomycetota > Actinomycetes > Micrococcales > Micrococcaceae > Pseudarthrobacter > Pseudarthrobacter sp. LT1. The sequence goes on along the minus strand of NZ_CP141830.1, from coordinate 3,242,428 downwards.
ACTTGACATCCTGATCGTCGGCGGCGGCATCGTTGGCACGGGGGCTGCGCTTGACGCCGTGACCCGCGGGCTGAGCGTTGGCATCGTCGAAGCAAGCGACTGGGCGGCCGGTACGTCCTCGCGCTCGTCCAAACTGATCCACGGTGGTTTGCGCTACCTGGAAATGCTGGACTTCGCACTGGTTAAGGAGGCCCTGCAGGAACGCGGGCTGCTCCTCTCCGAAATCGCACCCCACCTCGCCCGGCCGGTGCCGTTCCTCTATCCGCTGACCAAACCCTTTATCGAGCGCCCCTACGTGGGGGCCGGCATCGCACTCTATGACGCGATGTCCGTTTCGGCCGGCCACAGCAGGGGAGTGCCGTTCCACAAGCACCTGAGCAGGCGCGGCACCCTGCGGGCCGCCCCCAGCCTCAAGAACGACGCCTTCGTCGGGTCCATCCGGTACTACGACGGCCAGGTGGACGATGCCAAATACTGCGCCAACCTGGTCCGCACGGCCGCCTACTACGGCGCCCACGCCGTGAACCAGATGAAGGTGGTGGACTTCCTCCGCGAAGGCGAACGGGTGGTGGGCGCCAAGGTGGAAAACCGCGAGGACGGGACGCAGTTCAGCATCCGCGCCAAGCAGGTCATCAACGCCACCGGCGTGTGGACCGATGAAACCCAGGCCATGGTGACAGACCGCGGCCAGCTGAAGGTCCGCGCTTCCAAAGGCATCCACCTGGTGGTTCCCCGCGACCGCTTCCAATCCACGGTGGGTCTGATCCTGCGTACCGAGAAGTCCGTGCTGTTCGTCATCCCGTGGGGACGGCACTGGATCATCGGCACGACTGACACTGACTGGCACCTGGACAAGGCCCACCCCGCGGCTTCCAGCAAGGACATCGACTACGTCCTGGAGCATGTCAACCAGGTGCTCAAACGGCCCTTGACCCGCGAAGACGTCGAAGGGGTCTATGCCGGCCTGCGGCCGCTTCTGGCCGGCGAAAACGACTCGACCGCCAAGCTGTCCCGCGAGCACGTGGTGGCGCACCCTGTTCCCGGACTGGTGGTGGTGGCAGGCGGAAAGTGGACCACCTACCGTGTCATGGCCAAGGATGCCGTCGACGAGGCCACCCGCACCATGGACGAACGGGTCCCGCCCAGCTGCACCGAAACCATTCCGCTCCTGGGCGCCAGCGGTTTCCGGGCCGCCTGGAACCGCCGCAACCGCACCGCGGAGGAATCGGGGGTCCACGTGGCCCGGATCGAGCACCTGCTCAACCGGTACGGGGCCATGACACCCGAGGTCCTGGCCATCATTGAGCAGAACCCGGAACTGGCGGAACCACTACCGGGTGCCGACGACTACCTGCAGGCAGAGGCCGTCTACGCCGCAAGCCATGAAGGTGCCCGCCATGTGCAGGACGTCCTGACCCGGCGCACAAGGATCTCCATCGAAGCATGGGACCGCGGCGTGTCCGCCGCCCCCGTTGTCGCTAAACTGATGGGTGACGTCCTTGGCTGGAGCGACACGCAGCGTGAAAACGAAGTCCGCCACTACCTTGCCCGCGTGGAGGCCGAACGCCTCAGCCAGCAACAGCCGGACGACGAATCCGCAGACGCCGCCCGCCTGGGCGCAGAAGATATCGTGCCCTTGCGTTGAGGGGCCGTTCGCCCCACTGCTGACCGAAGGGAAACGCCTTGGCGGAACCACTGGACCCGTATGACGCCCACCTGACCACCGCCGACATGGTGATCCTGGAAATGGAGGCGAAGGACAAGACCGAGGCCACCAACCAACTGGCAGAGCGGCTTCACGCCGCCGGGCGGATCTCGGATCTTGACGGGTTCCTGAAGAACGTCAATGCCCGGGAGCACCAGCTGGCCACGGGGCTCCCGGGCGGCATCGGACTGCCGCATGCCCGCAGCGACTTCGTGTCCCAAACCTCCATCGCCGTCGGCATCACCAAGTACGGCCACGCGCTCGACTTCGGGGCAGCCGATGGCCCCGCCACGGTCATCCTGCTGATCGCCACCCCGGCCAGCTCGTTCTCCGACCACCTGGAAGTCCTGGCCACCCTGGCCAGGTCACTCTCCAAGGAATCATTCCGCGAATCGCTGCGGCGTGCCTATGACGCCGAAGTAATCGCCGAGCTCATCAACTCCAGCCTGGTGTTCTTCGACCACTAGGCGCATCCCCGGTCCCGCTTCCGGGCCCGGACGCCCTTGGCGTTTAGTTGTTCTACAGAAGTACGAAGTACGGTTAAGACGTGTGGAAAACAGCCCTTAAGCCCCGATGGATCGCAGGCTTTATCTTCGCGATCGCTCTCTCCGGGGTCTTCGTGCTGCTGAGCCAGTGGCAATTCGGCCGCTCCACCCAACCCGAGGTTCCGGTCAACCCCGCCACCGAACAGGTGCAGCCCCTCACCGGCACCCTGCAGCCGGGTGAGTTCTTCCACGGCAGCGTTGCCGACCAGATGGTCACTGCCCAGGGGACGTACAGTCCCGACAAACAGGTCCTGGTTCCCGGGAGGCTCCACGACGGCAAAACCGGCTACTGGGTTGTTTCAGCCTTCGCCGTCAACGGCGCCCCCGCCCTGACCGGAGCAGGCGCCTCACCACAGACGTGGATCCCGGTGGCACGCGGGTGGGTCGCCCAGCCCGGGGACGCGGCAGCACCGCCGTCGGGCCTTGTCGAACTGACCGGGCGGCTGCTGCCGTCCGAAGCGCCGGTGGCGGGGAAAGCTCCGAAACCGGGGGAGGCCTCGGCCGTCTCCGTGGCGGAGCTCATCAACTACTGGGAGGTGAGCAGCTACCCCGGTTTTGTGTCTGCCACCGCGGAAGAGGTGGGCGGCCAGGACGTCAGCGCTGCAGCGGTTCCGGGGAACCTCCTTCCACTGGACATCGGTCCGCAGCCGCCGGCGCAGCACATCAACTGGCTCAACCTCTTCTACTCCATCGAGTGGGTTGTCTTCGCCGGGTTCGCCCTCTTCATCTGGTGGCGGCTGGTCAAGGACGACTACCACCGGGACCTTGAGGAGGCCCTTGACGACGCCGGGGACGATGATGACGGGCACGACGAAAAGCACCAGCTTCCACAGCAGGCCGAACAGCACCAGCAGCCTGAACAGCACCAGCAGAAGGTACAGCCATGATTGATCCGAAACCGGCCACCCCCTCATCGCAGGCCGCCGGCAAGACATCCGGGAAGAAACGCCGTTTCGGCGGTACCGAGGCCCAGATCCGGTCCGCCCTGAAGTTCTACAAGGTCATGGCCTACCTCACCGGCACCATGCTCCTGCTGCTGTGTGCGGAACTGGTGGCACGGTACGGCTTCGGGCAGTACCTGTTCGCGGGCGGCACCAACGCGGTGACCGGCCAGCCGTTCGGCTTCGGATTCGCCGACGCGGAACCGCCCGGGGTGCTCAACGGCATGAACGTCTCCGTCACCGTGCTGATCGTGCACGGCTGGATGTACGTTGTGTACCTGATCTCCAACTTCCGGCTCTGGTCCCTGATGCGCTGGCCTTTCCTGAAACTGGTGCTGCTGGCACTGGGCGGCGTCGTGCCGTTCCTGTCCTTCATCGTGGAGAAGAAGTTCCACGCAGAGGTGGAAGCCGAACTGGCCGCCAATCCGCAGGCTCCCCAGCGCTACTGAAACGGGCCGGGCGCGCCCCGGCCACCCGCCGTCGGACGTCTACTGCGTCACAGCGCGGCTTCTCAAGGTGCGCCGGTGCAAGGGCGCAAAGTAGGCTATTACGGTGACTACTCCCACTGCATCCCAGACTTCCCAGAAGCCGGTGCTGGTTGTTGATTACGGTGCCCAGTACGCGCAGCTGATTGCACGCCGCGTCAGGGAAGCGAATGTGTATTCGGAAGTGGTTCCGCATACCTACTCCACCGAGCAGCTCCTGGCCAAGAACCCTGCCGCCATCATCCTGTCCGGTGGCCCCTCCAGCGTCTATGCCGACGGCGCCCCCAGCGTGGGTGCCGACCTCTTCGAAGCCGGCGTCCCCGTCTTCGGGATCTGCTACGGGTTCCAGGCCATGGCCAACGCCCTGGGCGGCAAGGTGGACAAGACCGGCCTGCGGGAGTACGGATCCACGGAGACCACCATCCTCGGCGACGGCCGCTCGGTGCTAGAGGGCATGCCCCAGCACCAGAAGACCTGGATGAGCCACGGCGACTCCGTGCATGAAGCACCTGCAGGATTCGATGTCCTCGCCACGACGGCGGGCGCCGAAGTCGCAGCCTTCGCCAACGAGGAAAAGGGCCTCTTCGGCGTGCAGTGGCACCCCGAAGTCAAGCACTCCGCCTACGGCCAGCAAGTGCTCGAAAACTTCCTGTTCAAGGGCGCCAAGCTGGAGCCCAACTGGACCACCGGCAACATCCTCGAAGAACAGGTGGAGCGCATCCGCCAGCAGGTAGGGGATGCCCGCGTCATCTGCGGTCTCTCCGGCGGCGTGGATTCGGCAGTGGCGGCAGCCCTGGTGCAGCGGGCTGTGGGCGACCAGCTCACCTGTGTGTTCGTGGACCACGGACTGCTGCGTGAAGGCGAAGCGGAGCAGGTTGAACGCGACTTCGTGGCCGCCACCGGCGTGAAGCTCTACGTGGCCAACGAACAGGAACGCTTCCTCTCGGCCCTGGCCGGTGTCAGCGATCCCGAAACCAAGCGCAAGATCATCGGCCGGGAATTCATCCGCGCCTTCGAAGAAGCCGAACTGGCCATCATCGCCGAGGCCGCAGCCCACGGCGAGAAGATCAAGTTCCTGGTCCAGGGCACCCTGTACCCGGACGTCGTCGAATCCGGCGGCGGCGAAGGTGCAGCCAACATCAAGAGCCACCACAACGTGGGCGGCCTCCCCGAGGACCTGCAGTTCGAGCTCGTTGAGCCGCTGCGCGCCCTGTTCAAGGACGAGGTCCGTGCCGTGGGCGCCCAGCTCGGCCTGCCGCAGGAAATCGTCGGCCGCCAGCCCTTCCCGGGCCCTGGCCTGGGCATCCGGATCGTCGGCGAGGTCACCAAGGAACGGCTGGACCTGCTGCGCAAGGCGGACGCCATCGCGCGTGCCGAGCTGACCGCGGCCGGGCTGGACAACGAGGTATGGCAGATGCCCGTGGTCCTGCTCGCAGATGTCCGCAGCGTCGGCGTCATGGGCGACGGCCGCACTTACGGCCACCCCATCGTGCTCCGTCCGGTGTCCTCCGAAGACGCCATGACTGCCGACTGGTCGCGCCTGCCGTACGAGCTGCTGGCACGGATCTCCAGCCGGATCACCAACGAGGTGGACGGCGTCAACCGGGTGGTGCTGGACGTCACCAGCAAGCCGCCGGGAACCATCGAGTGGGAATAGCATCCTAGTGGCCGGCCTCCGACAGCGGGGGCCGGCCACTGCTTTTTCCCAGCGAATTCCTCCGCAATTTCCGGTGCCCCAGTGTTGCGGTCGCTCAAGTCCGGCGCCGGAGCGGCTACTCTCGAATCTATGCCGGTATGGTCCAGGACGTCACGTGCAAACGCAGAAAAGAAGGCAGAAGTGTCAGTTGGTCAAGGCCACCCGGAAGGCTCGGAGGAGCTTCGTAAATGGCTGTCCGGGCTCAAACCCGTCACCGGCGCGGACACGATGCTCCGCTTCACCAAGACGCCGGAAGGTTCCATCGACCTCACCTCGGCCCACCCCTCGGGCCTTGCCCAGCTCATGGCCGGGCGCCGCACACGCCTGTCCACCCTGATCCGTGACAGGCAGCAGTACGTGGTGGCCGCGAGGGCGTCGCGCAACATACGGTCAAAGATCTTCGAGCTCGCCAACGACCGCGGCATCGACGCCGGATACCTGTCGGCAGGCACCGTGGTGTGGACATCCGCCGTCGGGGGCAAACCCCAGCGCGTGTCAGCCCCGGTCATGCTGACCGCCATCTCCCTGACGGTTCGCCCCGGGGAGGACGACTTCGAACTGCAGCTCACCGAACAGGCGCAGATCAACCCCGCCCTGGTGCGGCACCTGAAAAACATCCACGGGATCGTGTTCGACGTCAACGCCGTGACCCGGCTGGCCTACAGCACTGCACGGTTTGACCCCCAGCCCGTCCTGGACCGGCTGGCCACCCTGATCCGGCCCATCCACGGCGCTGAAACCCAGCACAACCTGCTGGTCTCCACCTTTGCGGACCTCTCCGGCAACCTCGACGACCCCTGGATCAACGATTCCCACCCCATCGTCTCTGCGCTGGCCACCGCCGCCGGCGGCGAAGTGGTGGACGTTGAGGAACCGGATCCGTCCCGCTTCCCGCACCTGGACAACAGGCACCCCAAGGACGAGCTGCTGCTGCTGGATGCCGACACGGACCAGCAGTACGTGGTCGATGCGGCCCGCGCTGGGGACTCCTTGGTGGTCAGCAGCCCGCCCGGCACCGGCCAGACCCAGACCGCCATCAACACCATCGGCGCCCTGGTGGATGCCGGCAAGACAGTGCTGGTGGTGGGAGATCGCCGCGCCAGCCTGAACGAGGTTTCCGGGCACCTGGAGTCGTTGGGCCTGGAGTCCATCCTCTTCCAGCTGACCGGGAACGTCACCGCCCAACAGCTGAAAGGCCAACTGGTCCGGGCAATCGTCCGCAATGAAAAGTCCCTGGAACCCCAGCTGGGTAACCTGCACACCACCCTGACCGAACACCGGCACGCCCTGATGGACCACGTGGCATCGCTCCACAACGTCCGCGAGAGGTGGGGCTGCTCCCCGTACCAGGCCATGCAGTCACTCGCTGAGCTCACCTCGATCCATCCTGCCCCGGCCACCACCGTCCGGCTCAAGCGCAGCGTCCTGGACAGCATCCGGGACCGCGAGGAGCTGGCGGGCCGGCTGCGGCGCGCCGCGGAACTGGGCAGCTTCAGCAAGGCGGCCACCACCAGCCCCTGGCACGGAGCCAGGCTGCTGACCCGCAAGGAAACCGAGGAAGCCCAGGACCTGGTCCGCTCGGTGGCCAAGAGCCTCCCCGTCCTGCGCGACCGCATGGACGCCGTTGCCGAGCACGCCGAAATCCGCCTGGGCGAATCCTTCGCGGAGTGGGGCGAGCAACTGGAACTGCTGGTTGCCGTCCGGGGCAGCCTGGACAAGTTCACCCCGGACATCTTCGACCGGCCCGTGACAGACCTGATCTCCGCCACGGCGCCGTCCGCGTGGCGGCGGGAGCGGGGCATCGAGCTGACTGCCATGCAGCGTTCCAGGCTGCGCCGGGTAGCCAAGGAATACGTGCGTCCGGGCGTCCACATCGCGGACCTGCACTCGTCCCTGGTGCTGGTCCAGGAACAGCGTGCCCTCTGGGCGGGCTACGCCACCACGCAGCGCCATCCCGCCGTTCCCTCCGGCCTGGCCGAGATGAACGCCATGTACCGGTCCCTGGACCAGGAGCTGGCACAGCTGGGCGAGGCCCTGCAGCACACCGAAGACGGCGGGGCTTTGTCCACCGTTCCCTATGCGCAGCTGATGGACCGGCTGGAACGCCTGGTGGCGGACACCGATACGCTCAAGACGCTGCCCGAACGCACACTCCTCATTGAGAACATGCGCGAACACGGCCTGGGCGAACTCCTGGCCGACCTCGCCGAACGGGAAGTTCCGGAAGGATCCGTCGCCGCGGAGCTGGAGCTGGCATGGTGGCAGTCCGCGCTTGAGGCAATGATCAGCGGAGACGACTACCTGGCGATGTCCGACGGCGACGCCTTGCGCCAGCTGGAAGCGGAGTACCGGCTGGCCGACAACGCCCACATTGCCAGCGGCGCCGCCCGCCTGCGGTGGGACCTCGCGGAACGGTGGCGGACAGCCATCGCTGCCCAGCCGCGCCAGGCAGACCTGCTCCGCAGCCTGCTCAAGGACGGCCGGGTGTCCCTGCCTTCCCTCACCGCGCAGGCGCCTGAGCTGATCGGCACGCTCGTCCCGGTCTGGTCCGTCAGCCCGTACCTGATGACGGGCCTGCTTCCGGCAGAACAGCACTTCGACGCCGTCGTGATCCTCGACGCGGAGGCCACCTCCCTGCAGGCCGTCCTGCCGTCGATCGCCCGGGCACGGCAGGTGATCGCCTTTGGCGATCCGCGCATCGCCACGCCGCGGACGTTCACGGTTGGGGTGGAGCGGCTTGCACCCGGCGAGTCCGCCCACCACCGCGTCGAGAGCGCTTTCACCGCGCTCTCCGCAGTGCTGCCGGTGTGGCGGCTCAACGTGGTGTACCGCGCAGTGGACGAGGACCTGGTCCTGCAGCTCAGCAAGAACTTTTACGACGGCGGCCTGCGCCGGCTGCCCGAAGGCCAGTCGGCCACGGGGCTGGACCGGTCCCTGCTGGTGGAATACCTGCCGGACGGCACCGGCCTTCCCAGTGCCGACCATGAGGGCGTGGAGTCCGTGGTGGCCGAGGTCAACCGGGTAGTGGAGCTGGTCTTCGAGCACGCCCGCCTGCGTCCGCGGACGTCCCTCGCGGTCGTGACCGCCAGCCTGCGGCACGCGGCCAGGATTGGCGAGTCCATCCGGCTCCAGCTGTCCAACCAGCCGGGCCTGGCCGGATTCTTCGGCGCCGGCCCGGAGTCCTTCCGGGTGGTGGACCTGGAACGCGCCCAGGGCCTGGTCCGCGACCATGTCATCTTCTCGCCGGGATTCGGGCGGACCCCGCACGGGCGGGCCCTCCACAACTTCGGGCCGCTGTCTGCTGAAGGCGGCCGGGAGAAGTTTGCCCTGGCCATGACCCGGGCCCGCCGTTCCCTGCACGTGCTCACGTGCTTCCGGCCCGAGGACCTGGACCACACCCGGCTCACCCATGGGGCGGTGGACCTGTACGCGCTGCTGGACCGGGAACTTTCCGGCAACACGGAACTTGGCACCCCCGCGTCCCGCGCCGCCGCCAGCGAACAGGCGCTTGGCGCGGACCCGTTGGTGGCGGACCTGGGCGACCGGCTGCGTGCCCGGGGCGCAAGGGTCTGGCACCAATACGACGGGGCAATCGATGTAGTGGCAGCCGCCGACCCCCTGAATACCATGGGCCAGGAGGACTCCGAGATTCCGCGGCCTGTGGCCATCGAGTCCGACGGCACTGCGCAGTACCGCACCATGAGCGTGCGTGAACGCAGCAGGCTGCGTCCGCAACTGCTGGAACGCCTTGGCTGGCGGTACATGCCGCTGTGGACCATCGAAGTGTTCACGGACCCGTCGTCCTGCGCAGACCGCATTGCAGGCTATCTGGGCCTGGAGAACATGGTGCTGCCGGGAAGGACCCACCAGTCTGTGGGCTTCCTTGACGACGACGTTGACCAGGCGCTCAATGGAATTGACGCCGCGCCGTCCGCCGGAGTTTCCTACCTGCCCGGGGATCCCGGCACAGGCCGGAACGGTGACAGCGGAAACCAGGAAGCGGGATCCATGACCGAGGAAAAGAAACCTGCACACGGCAGGCTTGAGGAAGACGGCCGCGAGGAAGACATGCGCCAGGACAAGATCCAGGACGGGCAGGCAGAAACAGTTACCGGCGGGGACGTTCCTGCAGGCCCGGCCGAAACGGGGCCGGCGACCCGGACGGTAACAGGCGGCGCTGAAGAGATCCTCCCGAGCAAGGCCGCAGAGGACGACGCCCGCAACTGGGGTGACCGTGAGGATGACCACGACACGTGGTTGAAGGAACAGAAGCCGCCGCACTGGGGCTGACCGCCACAAGGTTACGGCGGCCCGACCAGGACGAAGAACAGCCGGCCTTGGGTTGACGCTCCGGCCAGGCGTAATGCTTGTTCGGCGGTGGCTGCCACCACGATCAGTCCGTCCGTCTCCGTGGTGCCCAGCCACTGGCCGCTCTGGCCGCCCTTGTTGGAGGTCCACAGTACGGGGACTGCCGACGCCAGCACCTCCGACGGGCCCTGCTGGTCGAACCCGTTGGCTGATGTGAGCACAACGTTGACCAGCTGTCCGGGGGAGACCAGCTGAATCGACGAGGCATCCGCCATCCGCAGTGGAACTGCGGCTGAACCGGGCGGCGTACCTGCCAGGAGCCCGGGACCCACCAGCTGGGCATCGGTGAGGAGCTGGCCCTTGCGCATGGGTGCGGCGAGCTGTTTGCCGGTGGCGGCGGCGTCATCCCGGAGGAAGCCGTCGGCCACCATGCCAGGGGGCACCTGGACTCGGACCACGTCCGCGTCCGATACGGCGGTACCGGCAGGAAGATCCCGCGCAGCGGCCAGGGCCGTGGCGGTGGAGAGCGGGGCAGGAGTGAGCTGCTGGACGGCGATGGCGGCAGCTGCGCACAACAACAGTGCAGCGGCGAGCCGGCGGTTTCGGCTCAACCAAGCGGCAACACGCGCGGCCAGAGGGCGGTTCCTGGGGCTGCGGCCAGCGCCTGCAGGGCCCGAAGAATACCGGAGGGCGGCGCGGCGGCGGGGAAGTAAGGGCATGCGCCCACGCTAACTCCGGGCGCACGCGCAAGGGGGCCGGGATGAGGCCTATGTGGACAAAAGCGGCCGGACGCTGGATAGCGCCGGCCGCCGTCGTGAAGTCTGTGCCGGACTAGCTCGCGGCGGCTGCGGGCGCCGGCGCGGCGGGGGCAGCAGCAGGCGCGGCCGGAGCCGCGGCGGGCGCAGGGGAAACCGAGCCGCCCTTGGAATCGCGGGAGTCCGTGCGGTAGAAACCGGAGCCCTTGAAGACGACACCGACGCTGTTGAACTTCTTACGCAGCGTCCCCTCGCACTCAGGGCAGGACGTCAGGCTGCTGTCCGAGAACGACTGGACGATGTCGAAGGCGTGGCCGCAATCCTTGCAGGCGTAAGCATATGTTGGCACTGGTGCTCCTCCTCTTGGGCAAACGAGAGGTCCCGTGCTGCCACCTGGTAAACCATTAGCAGTCGCAGGGCCTGAGTGCTAATTCTATCACTGTGCACGGAACGCCCGTGCTCAGGCGCCACCCGCCAGGGGCCGGTACCCGGAAGGAACCAGGACGGCCGGGACCGGACGGTCGAACTCCTCGGCCGGGATCCGTCCGGCGGGCAGCAATTCATCGTCGTAGATAACAGCGGCCAGCGGAATTTCCTTCCCGGCCGTAGCGAGGTGCCCCAGGAACTTGTCGTAGTAGCCGCCGCCCTGGCCAATCCTGTTGCCGGCCAGGTCCACGGCTGTGGCGGGAATGAAAAGCACAGCGGCGTCGCCGGCGGTTTCGGGCCCATGCCGGTGCCCCGCAGGTTCCAGGATGGGCGCGTACCTGCTGCGCTCGAAGCCGGTGTCCGGAGTCCAGAACACCCAGCTCAACTCCCTGGCCGGTTCGCACACCGGAAGCAGGACCTGGTGGCCGCTGCGGTGCAGGGCGTTGATCAGCGGCAGGGTGGGTGGTTCCTGCCCCACGCCAAGGTATACGCAGGCTATCCCGGGACGGCCTTGCGTCACCGATCCAGCCCAGGCTTCCCCATGGGTGGCCAGGGCCTGGCCGGCAGCTTCCAGTTGTGCCGGCATCAGGCCTGCCCGCCGGTGCCGGTGGGCGGCCCGGATCCTGTCCTTGACAGCGTTAGTCTCCTGCAGCATGTTGTCCTCCCTGAAGCCCGGTGTTCCGCGGCGTTGAAGCCCCGTGCCGGCCTTCGGTGCCGGGGGTTACTGAAATACTTGACGCTGACGTTAGATTAGTCCGGTGAACACCAGTAACCCCAGAGTCCGCAAAGCCGTCATTCCCGCAGCGGGCCTGGGCACCAGGTTCCTGCCTGCCACCAAGGCCATGCCCAAGGAAATGCTTCCCGTCGTGGACAAGCCTGCCATCCAGTATGTGGTGGAGGAAGCCGTCCACGTGGGCCTCAACGACCTGCTGATGATTACCGGCCGCAACAAACGCGCCCTCGAAGACCACTTCGACAGGGTGCCATCCCTCGAATCGACCCTCGAGGACAAGGGCGATACGGAAAAGCTTGCGTCCATCCAGGCCGCGAGCCAGCTGGGTGACATCCACTACGTCCGGCAGGGCGATCCCCACGGCCTGGGGCATGCCGTCCTCCGGGCGAAGCAGCACGTGGGCGATGAAGCCTTCGCGGTGCTGCTGGGCGACGACCTCATCGATGCCCGCGACGAACTCCTCAGCATCATGATTGACGTACAGGCGAAAACCGGAGGGTCCGTCGTCGCACTCATTGAGGTGGAACCCTCCCAAATCAGCGCCTACGGCTGCGCCGACGTCCAGGCCATCGAGGGCGAGGATTATGTTCGCGTCAACCGGCTCGTCGAAAAGCCCTCGCCGGAGGAAGCCCCGTCCAACCTGGCGCTGATCGGCCGATATGTCCTGCACCCCGCCGTGTTCGAAGTCCTCGAGCACACGGAGCCGGGCCGCGGAGGCGAAATCCAGCTGACGGATGCCCTGCAGGAACTTGCCTCCGGTGACGGCGAGGGACATGGCGTGTATGGCGTGGTGTTCCGGGGCCGCCGTTACGATACCGGCGACAAGCTCAGCTACCTCAAGGCCTGCGTCCAGCTGGCCATCGACAGCGATGACCTGGGACCCGGCCTGCGGGAATGGCTGCCGGGCTTCACCGCCGGCCTCTCCCGGTAGCGCCGTGCGCACAGGTCCCATCTGGCCGGCCACCCTCGAGTGCGGCGACTTGGTCCTGCGGCCCATCCGGTACCGGGACAAGAAAGAGTGGACTGAAGTACGGTCGCGGAACAGTGAGTGGCTGGCCCCGTGGGAGGCCTCCAACCCGGACCCGTCCGGCGGCCTCCCGGACTACCGGCACATGGTCCGCTCGCTCAACCTGCAGGCTGCACAGGCTACCGCCCTGCCCTTCGTCATCACGGAGTGGAGGCCGGGCCTGAGGAATCCGGCCATCGTGGGCCAACTGACGGTGTCTTCCATCGTCTGGGGTTCGGCCATGATGGCAACGTTGGGGTACTGGGTGGACCAATCCCGGGCGGGACGGGGGATAGCCCCCACATCCGTGGCGCTGGTAACGGACCACTGTTTCCGTACGCTTGGCCTGCACCGGATGGAAATCAACATCCGGCCCGAGAACGGACCCAGCCTGCGGGTGGTGGAAAAGCTGGGGTTCCGGGACGAGGGGTACCGTCCCCGTTTCCTGCACATCAACGGCAAATGGGCGGACCACCGTTCGTTCGCCCTCACCTCCGAAGAGGTCCCGGAAGGCCTGTTGGGTCCGTGGCTGGCGTCGCGCCGGTCATAAATCCAACGGTTTGCCAGTGGGGGCACGACACACCGCAGCTAATGCGGCCTGAGCAGGCATGATGCTCATACGGTTTTGAGTGTGGACTTCCCCCTTAGCAGCTCAGTGATCCTTGTGGTTGCCGTCGCGCTCTGGATTGTATGGGTTGCCCCTTACGTCCTCCGGAACCGCAGGCACCAGTTCCAGCCCGCCGGCGAGTTCCTGGCAGAGGCCCCCGCCGATGAAAGGCCGGATCCGCATGCCGGCCTGGTCCTGAACGTCGCCGCCCAGCAGGAGAAAGCCATGGAACCCAGGAAGAGTGCCGCATCCGTTGCCGGCACTGCAAGCACCCCACCTGCGGCGCCGTTCCGCATACGCTACGGCCGCACTGGCCTCGCCCTTGTGGGACTCCTCTCCCTGGTGACCGCATTCATCTCAGGTGTGCTGCTTCCCTTCGGCATCGGTTCGCCGGCTCTGCCGATTACCTGCACCCTGGTGACCGTCGCATCCGTCGCACTGCTGCGGTGGCTCGCTGTCCGCGACCGCAAGGCGAGGGTGAACGCTGCCTTCCGCTCTGCCATGAGTGCACCCGCGCGCCGGCCGGAAGACACCGTAGCCCTGCCGGCGAAGCCCGAGGCCGCCCCCGTACTGCCGGAAAGCCAGCTTTTCGACGCCGAGGCGGGGGAGCCAAAGGCCAAGCCGCTGACCGCCATGGAGCTTCGCGAAGCCGCCCTCGCTGTCGCCGTGGCTGCCGGCGACACCAGCGCAGCGGCAGCTGTTCCGGCCGCTCCCGCCAGCACCCCCTGGGAGCCGGTGGAGGTCCCCAAGCCCATCTACGTGGAAGCCCCAAAGGCTGAGCGCCCCGAGCCGAAGCCGCTTGAGCTTCCCGAAGCGCCCAAAGCAGTTGGCAAGCCTTCGCTGAAGCAGGGTGCTTCCGCGGCGCCGGCGGCAGAGACAGTTGCTGCGGCGGAAGCACAGCAGTTGTCCAAGGCTCAGAGCGCCCTCAGCAACCTCGACGACGTCCTGCAGCGCCGCCGCGCATAGGGCCCGGCCGCGCCTTGCGTTCCTCTCCCGCGCATTGCGCGCGTCAATTGGCGTTGAGCGGGGAAAATTTGTAGCCTAGGGACACCGGTTCCGCACCGGCGGGCAGATGCCCGTCAAGGCGTGGATACGTCCGGGGCTATAGCTCAGTTGGTAGAGCGCTTCGTTCGCATCGAAGAGGTCAGGAGTTCGAATCTCCTTAGCTCCACCATTTGCAGGCACCCGGCCGGTTCCGGGGCTGCCTGGTCCCCCCTCAGGACAACGAGGGATTCCCGGACCTTTCCCCCAGATAGCGCACGAGGTTGGGCGGCCGGTAGGTGGGATCGGCATCATGCCGCTTCAGAGCCGACTCTGCCACCCGTTCGTGCGCGGGATCGGTTGACCCTATGGGCCTGACGTAGGCAGGAAGCATTTTCCAAAAACCAACGCGGGATTCCTGGATCGGCGGATACTGGTCGGATGGCTCAGCCGGCGCACCTGGCACGACCCCGGAGGCATCGGGGCGGAAGGCAAGCCCTGCGCTCCGGGTGCGTTCAACGATCCACGCCAGGGCAATGTCGGACAGCAGGGTGCTCCGGTTTCCGCCGCCTACGTCGCCGTGCGTTCCGGTGAACCATACCTGTTCCAGTCTCTGGCTGCCCGGGTCGCCCTGCGGCTGCCCGGGTCGCCCTGCGGCTGCCAGAGTGTCGGGGCGAAAGGCTTTCTTTTCTCATCGATTGCCAAGGCCTGGAACGCGTTGTCGACGGTAGCGGACAGCGCGGTGTCGTGGAAGGCAAACCTGCGGTTGTACCTGTCAATGACAGGTACCCCGGTGAGCGGGATGCCGAGCGACCCCACGGTGTCCCAGACCGCGATGCAATGGATCCGGGTCTCATGGGAGAAGGACCGGCGGAAGAGGGTGGCTTCCACCGAACGCGGGTTGGTGGTGGCAGTCCGGTCCCTGTAGAGGCTGTAGGCGTCGCCCAGCCGTCCCCGGAAACGCCGGCGCAGGATGCCCGCGTTCCTGATTAGTCCAGCGGTACTGCGGGCTGTGTAGGCGCCGCGGCTGAAGCCCAGCAGGAACAGCTCGTCCCCGGGCTGGAAGTTGCCCATGATGAAACGGTAGGCGGCAAGGATGTCGTAGGAGAGCCCTGCGCCGAAAGCGCCTCCACCGAGACGGTCGTGTCGTCCGGCGCCCACGCCGCGATGGTAGAAGACCTTCTGTTCAATGTCGGTGCCGTTCTTGTCCCTGCCGGCCGGGGCGATCCCCAGGGCGAGTTTTGTGACATTGGTAGGGCACGGCTGCCCGTCGTCCGCCTGGTCGGGGGTTGCCCACGTTCCATCGCAGCAAACTACTATGCGCTTGGCCATTTCGTCTTCCTGGGAATCCGACCCTCGCCTGTCCGCGGTCACGGCTTCCATCGGTATACACCCGCACGGGCTTCCCGTCCATACATGCTTTAACGCCGGCGGCTGGGTTGTTGTGTGCCCGGTCCCGGGGGCTTAGCTTGGAGTGAGCAGCGGGCGGAACAGTGTCAGGAGCCCCGGGATGAATGGGACAACGGTCGGCGCCCTGAGGGATTTCGGTGCCCGTGACGTGGCCCTGGCCGGTGGAAAAGGCGCCAACCTTGGCGAACTGGTGCGCGCCGGCTTTCCGGTTCCGCCCGGGTTTATAGTGACCACCAGGGCATACGTTGCCATGCTGGAGGAATCCGGGGTGGGCGGCGAGCTTGGCCGGTTGCTCAAGGCCGGCGCGGCGCCGGCGGAGATCCGTAGTCTTTTCACGGAGGCAAAGATGCCGGACCGTGTCCTCAAGGACATTGCCGGGGCCTATGCAGCCCTGGGCGGGAGTCCGGTGGCGGTCCGTTCCAGCGCCACCGCCGAAGACCTGCCAGGCGCCACATTCGCCGGGCAGCAGGACACCTACCTGAATATCCATGGCGAGGCGGCGGTGGTCCAGGCAGTGGTTGATTGCTGGGCGTCGCTGTGGACGGACCGGGCCATTGCCTACCGCGGCAGGCAGGGCGTGGACCCCGGCGGTGCAGCCATGGCCGTCGTCGTCCAGGAAATGGTGCGCGCCGACGTAGCGGGCGTTATGTTCACCGCCAACCCCATAACGGGTGAGCGCAACGAAATCCTCATCGATGCAAGCCCCGGACTGGGCGAGGCAGTGGTTGCGGGCGAGGTCATCCCTGAACGGTATGTCCTGGACCGGGCGGGCGGGATACGCGCTTTCAGGCCGGGCCGGCATGAGGTGGTTATCCGGGCAAGGACCGCAGGCGGTACCGAGAGGTCCGTTGGGGCGGGGGAATCCGTACCCGGACTCGGGAGCGGCCAGGCGGCTGAGCTGGCACGGTTGGCGGTGGGCGTGCAGGGCCATTTCGGCCGACCCCAGGACATCGAATGGGCGATTGCGGGCGGCCGTGTATTCCTGGTGCAGGCCCGGCCCATAACCGCCCTGCCCCCGCAGCCATTGCGGCTCAACCCGATCCAGCGCCTGCTGGCTCCCTTTTTGCTGGAGATGTTCCAGGTCCGCCCCTACCCCCTGGACGTTTCCGGATGGATGCAGCGCGGCATCCTGGCCATGCTCCACGGCATAGCCGGCAGCGTGGGTGTGTCATTCCCGCCCCTGGAGAAGCTGTTGCCCGAAGAGGACGGCGTGGTGGTGCGGCTGGTTCCGCCGGTACCCCGGCCCACCCTGCGGACGCTGGCAGCCCCGCTGTCCCTCATCCGCCGGGCCAGGCGCTACGACCCTTCCCGGTGGACCCTCGACAGCAGGTTCACGGCCTTTCTGGACAACGTCAACGGGCTGGCGGCCCAAGACCCGCGCCCGCTCTCCTGGCAGGGAGTCGTTTCGCTCGCCACTGAGGCCTTCACCACCATGCGGGGGATCACCGAACTGAGGATCTCGTACCTTCCAGGGATACTCCTTCCGCAACTGGAATTGCGCCTGATGCTGCTGCTATTGGGCAAGCTGAAGCTTGCACCCGCACTCATCGCTGGTGCGGAAACCCGCACCAGCCAGGCCAATACGGCGCTGGAGAATCTGGCTGGCCAGGTCAGGTCCAGTCCGGCCCTGAAACAGGCCTTCAGCAGCCTCCCACCGGGCGAACTGCTGCCCGCCCTTGAGCACCGCCAGGAGTTCGCCGGCTTCCGGTCCGCGTTCGAAGGTTTCCTGGCCGAGTACGGACACCGCGAAACGGTGAGTGTGGTGCTTAGCAGCGCACCCACCTGGTCGGACGCCCCTGAAGTGGTGCTCGGGCTCATCACGTCGATGATGGGTGACCGCCCGCCGGTCCGGGACCAGACCGGCGAGGCGCTCGCGGACCTGATGCGGCATCCTGCCCTCCGCGTGCCCGTCCTCCGCCGCCACGTCCTGTCCGCTGTCCAGGCGGCCAAAGCCGGTATGGCGTTCCGGGAGGACAGCCACTTCCATGCCACTAAAGTGCTGCCGCCCCTGCGCCGGGCGCTGCTGGAGCTGGGGCGCCGCCTGGCCATCGCCGGAGTTTTGGTGGACCCCCGGGAGGTCAACCACCTGCGCTTCGAGGAGCTGGCTGCAATGCCCGACGGCGGCGCGTTGCCGGCGGACGAGCGGGAACGGTACCGCCGCCTGGTGCTGGCAAGGGCTGCCAAGCGCAGGGAACTCGAGGGTATCCCGCTATTGGACCCCGTTTCTCTGTTCGCCGGCTCCCGGCGGCCGCACGGGGTGCTGGCGAGCGGCATGCCGGCCAGCCGCGGCCAGGCAACGGGGACAGTGCGGGTGATCCGCAGCCCGGAGGAATTCGGGTTGCTCAGGAGCGGTGAAATCCTGGTCTGCCCCTACACCAACCCATCCTGGACACCACTGTTCCAGCATGCTGCTGCGGTGGTGGTGGATTTGGGCGGTGCCGGCTCCCATGCCGCGATCGTCGCCCGGGAGTACGGCATCCCGGCCGTCATGGGCACGGGCAACGGTACCAGCACCCTGTCCGACGGGCAGGCCGTGATGGTGGACGGAAGCACAGGGCGGGTCACCGCGGCCTGACCCAAGGCCACACTGTCGGTCGGGCGCGGACGATGCGGGCAGTCCACTGGGCAAAATGCACTTGGCAAAACGCGGGCCCGATGGACGGCCCGATTGAATCATGGGGGCCTAGAGTGGGGCCCATGGGAATCATCATCGGCCTGCTGGTCATCTGGCTCATCCTGTCCATCGTCGGCTTCGTCGTGAAGGGCCTGCTCTGGCTCGCCATCATCGGCCTGGTCCTCTTCGTCGCCACCGGCGTCTGGGGCTGGCTAAAGCGCAGAACCAACGCCTGACGGCATATCCGCCGGCCTGGCCAATGGCTGCCGGTCCGGCCGGCGGTGAACTCCTTACTGCCAAAAGGCCCTAGCCCTTCCGCATCCGCGGCTCCACGCTTTCTCCATGAGCCTCATAGAGCCCGCCGCCGGTCCCACCGGTCCGCCGGGATACCCCTGCCAACCGCGCCCTGCACCCTGACCGTCCCTGGATCCGGTCCGTCCGCATATCTGTCGGACTCTTTGTGCTCGCTGCACTGGTCCAGAAGACGTTCGACGCCACCCTCCCCGGCAATGACGTGGATGTTCCCCAGCTGTACTCGGAGTTTACCGTCCAGGGAAACCTCGTATTGGGGCTCGTTTTGATTGTTTCGGGCGTCCGGCGGCGGGCCCGGCTTCCGCGCTGGTGGGACCACCTTTTCGGAGCCCTGGTCCTGTATCTGGTGATGACGGGCATCATCTATGTGGTGCTGGTGGCTCCGCCGGGAGAACCGTGGTGGAGCTGGGATCTGTACTGGCCCCAGATGGTCCACCACCGCCTGGCCCCGCTGGTGACGGCGCTCGACTGGCTCCTGGTGACACGGACGGTCCGCGGGACGTGGTGGCGGCCGCTCGCTTGGCTGGGCTATCCGGTGGCCTTCCTTGCGTTCTCCTGGATCCGCGGGGGCCTTGACGGGTGGTACGTCTACGACTTCCTTGATCCCACGCTCGACGGCGGGTGGGCCCGGGTGTTCGTTTCCACGGCCCAGGTCCTGGTTGCGTTCCTGGTTGTCTCGGTCCTCGTCCACGCGGCGGGCAACGCGCGGGCGGCGCTGGCGGCGGGAAAGGGACGGCGGGGCCGAAACCCCTAAATCCAGCCCTTCTTTTTGAAGATTCCGTACATGAGGGCCCCGGCGGCAACCATGAGGACCAAGGCGTAGGGATAGCCGGCGGCCCAGTGGAGCTCGGGCATGTTGTCGAAGTTCATTCCGTAGATACCGGCCACGAATGACGGCGCGAACAGGATTGCTGCCCAGGAAGAGATCTTCTTGACTTGTTCGTTCTGCTCGGCGCTGGCCTCGTTCTGCCGGTTGGCGGTCAGGGTTCCGTCCAGGGTCAGGGCGTTCTGCAGCAAGTCCCGGAACGAGTCGGCCCGGGAAATCACCCGCTCCACGTGGTCCTCCACGTCGCGCAGGTTGTGCCGCAGTTCGGTTTCCACCTCGTACTTCTCGAAGCCCCGCTTCAGCTGGTCCAGCATTTCCGGCAGGGGGTGGATGGCGCGCTGGAACTGGATGACTTCCCGTGCCAGTTCGTAGATCCGGCGCGATACCGACGAATCGCCGCTGAACAGCTGGTCCTCGATCTCGTCAATATCATTTTCCAGGCCCGCCACCACCGGCGCGTAGTCATCCACCACCCGGTCCAGCAGGGCGTAAAGAACAGCTTCAGGCCCGTGCTGGAGGAGGTCCGGCCGTGCCTCCAGCCGTTGCCGGACCCGGGCTACGCCTGCCGTTTCCGCATGCCGGACGGTCACGACGAAGTTCTTCCCGGTGAAGACGTGGAGTTCGCCGAACTCCACGGTCTCGTCCACATCCAGGTACCGGGCCGGACGCAGGACGGTGAAGAGGTTGTCGTCGTACCGTTCCAGCTTGGGCCGCTGGTGTGCCGAGACGGCGTCCTCCACCGCGAGGGCGTGCAGCCCGAACTCGTTGGCGACGGCGGTCATTTCTTCCGCAGTGGGACGGTAGAGCCCGATCCATGCCATGCCGCCGTGCCGGGCCAGGGTCTCAAAGGTCTGCTCCAGGCTTTCGGGCTCGGTGTGGCGGACGCCGTTGACGTAGACGGCGTTATCGATGATGGTCATTCAGGAAATCCTAGCCGGGGCGGCGGCACTGCTAAGGCCACTGATGAGCGGCTCGGTCCGGTACGGAATATGGGTGTGCAGGGCCAGGACGGTCTCTGTCCGGATGACTCCCTTGATTCTCAGGACCTGGCGCAAGGAGGACTGGAGGTTGTGGGTGTCGGTGGCAACCACCCGGCACCAGACGTCCCCGCGGCCGGAGATCTCATGGACTTCCAGGACCTGCGGGATGAGGCGCAGCGCCGCCACGACGCCGTCGAGCTCACGGTGGGAGACTTCGATGGTGACGAAAGCCACCACGTCATAGCCCACCGCTTCGAGATCAACTTCGCGGCCGCCAGGGCGCAGTACGCCGGTGCGGAGCAGGCGGCGCACGCGCGACTGGGCGGTGTTACGGGCGATGCCCAGGGAGTCGCTGAGCTCTCCGATCTGGATCCGGGGATCCCTGATGAGGGCCAGGAGGATCTTCAGGTCTGTGGGGTCCAACTTGTTCAAGATCGTCACTCTCCATCATGCGGTGATCCGTAAGTTGATGATTTTGCTCAATTATCCACCTCATTTCGGATGGATAGCGCAGCGGTGCCGCACTCTTGAACCAACACTGTTGTATCCGCGCCGGGCTCCCACAAGGACCACCCGTCGCGGCGATCCCTAAGGCGGCACAATGACGGTCTTCAGCGAACTGCGCATGCGTCCGGTACCGGCCACGCCCACCGGGTGGAATGCCTCCACCACGGCGCGGCTGGTGATTTCCGGGGCGGCCATCTTCATGCTCCTGGTGGGCGCCAACCTTGCCACGCCGCTGTACCCGCTGCTGCAGGCCAACCTGGGACTGTCCAGCCTGGAGGTGACCGCAGCTTTCGCCAGCTATGTCCTGGCACTGGTGGGAACCCTGCTCCTGGCCGGGCACTGGTCGGACCATATCGGCCGGCGGGCCGCCCTCCTGGTCGCCGTGCTGACCGGACTGGCGGGCGGCGGAATATTTGCCGAAGCCCAGTCGCTGGCGGCCCTGTGCGCCGGCCGGGCCCTGCAGGGTATCGCAGTGGCGCTTGCCACGGGAGCCAGCGCGGCTGCCCTGCGTGAGCTGCTTCCCTCGCGGCCGGAATGGGCCTCGCGCTTTACCTTGCTGGCCTCTTCAGGGGGAGTTGCAGCCGGCCCTGTCATCGGCGGCCTGCTGTCCCTGCTTCCCGGCGCCACCACCGCTCCCTATGCCGTCCATTCGCTGCTTCTCGCCGGGCTCCTGGTGCCGCTGTACCTGATCCGTGCCCGCCCCGCCATCATGGTTCCCGCGGTGTCCCGGCCGCTGCATGTCCTTGCGCCGCGCCGGCCCTCCGTGTCCCGCCAGGCGAGGGGTGCTTTCTGGCTGGCATCCGGCGTCGGCTTCCTCAGCTTTGCCGTGTTTGGCTTCTCCCTGTCCCTGGCCCCGGGTTACTTCGCCCAGGTCCTGGGCACGGACTCCCGGCCGCTGATCGGTGTTCTCGCGGGCCTGCCGCTGGGTGCCTCGGCCTTGAGCCAGCTGGTCACCGTGCGGGGTCGTCTGACCGTGCCCGCCGGCCTGGCCGTCCTGGGCGTCTCCGTCATGCTGCTGGGGGCCGCCGGGACCTGGCACAGCCCCGTGATGCTGGTGGGCGCCGCCGTTGCCGCCGGGGTGGGTCAGGGGCTTGCATTCCGGACCGTCTTCAACGATGTGGCGGCGAGGGTGGAACCGGCCCGCCACGCGCAGATCATCAGCACCGTCTACGTCATCACCTACCTGGGAAGCGCGGTGCCGGTCCTGGGGCTGGGCTGGGCCAGCGCCGCGTTCGGCATGGCAGTGGCCGTACAGGGCTTCGTCCTGCTGTGCGGCGCAGCGGCCCTTGGCCTTGCCGGGGTGACGCTGGTCCAGTCGGCAAGGCGGCACGCCGCCGCCTGAGCCATGGCCGCTGGCGCCGTTTCCGCTTCTAGTCCGGAAGCGGGCCGTGGTTGCCCTGGATGTGTTCGAAGACGAGGGTGGTTTCGGTGTGCCCCACCACAGGATCGGTGGCCAGGTTGTCCAGCACCCAGTCCCGCAGGTCTTCGGTGCTCCCGACGGCGATGTGCAGCAGGTAGTCGACCGAACCTGAGGTGTGGAAGGTGGACAGCACGGCGGGCAGGTGCGGCACGCGGGCGGTGAAACGGTCGATCTGGTCCCTGTCGTGGGCGCGGAGCCGGACGGCCACCAGTGCCTGCACGGACCTGCCGATGGCTGACAGGCTCAGCTTCGCCTCGTAGCCCTGGACGATGCCCCGCTCCGAAAGGGCACGGGTACGCATAAGTGCCGTCGAGGGCGCAATCCCCACCATCTCGGCAAGCTGTTTGTTGGAAATCCTGGCATCCGCCACCAGTGCGGCGAGGAGACGCTCGTCGATGGCGTCCAGCGGCTCCAGGTGCGCCCCGGGCCTGGTGTTCCTTGCATTCGTGCTCACTGCGGTTCCTTCCAAGCGGTCCTGGTTCATCCTAGACCGCAGAATCGCCGCGAGCTGCGCAGCAGGCGCGCGTCAAGCCGAACATCCAAACCCTCACGAGGCCTTGTGAAGTTGGTTAATTCGCCCGCGGCGCCCCTGCTCAGGAGGCGCGTTGTTCCGCCGGCGGATGGACGACGGCGACAGTTGCCGCAGTCAGGCACGCCAGGACCATGACGGCTCCCGCAAGGGCGTTCCAGCCCCAGGCCTGGAAGACCAGGCCGCCGGCCCAGCCCAGCAGGCTGGAACCCAGGTAGTAGGCGAGGTTGTACAGTGACGCCGCCTGCGCCCGTCCGGTCCTGGCGATGGCGCCCGTCCAGCCGGAGCCGATGCTGTGGGATGCAAAGAAGCCGCCCGTAAACACCACCAGCCCGGCCAGGATCAGGACCAGGGACTGGGTAAGTGTCAGGGCCAGTCCTGCCAGGGCCAGCGCAAGTCCTGCCAGCAGCACGTTCCGGCGGCCGTACCGCGTGGTCATCCCCGCCGCCCAGCGGGAGGAGAACGTGCCGGAAAGGTAGGCCAGGAAGATCAGGCTGATCACCGTGGCCGGGAGCCCGAACGGCGCACCGGACAACCGGAAGCCCAGGTAGTTGTAGACCGCCACGAACCCGCCCATCATCAGGAATGCCTGGGCGTACAGGGCCAGCAGCCTGATATTCCGCAGGTGGCCGCCGAGGGTCCTGATGGCACTGCGGAGGCCGGAAGCCGGGGCCGGGACGAAACCCCGGGCGCGGGGCACCAGGACAAGGAATGCGACGGCGGCAACGGTCGCCAGCAGGGACACGGCCAGCGCCGCGGACCGCCATCCCCAGAGCTCGCCGACCGGCCCCGCCACCAGCCGGCCGGACAGTCCTCCCAGGGTGGTGCCGGCCACGTAGCTTCCCGCGGCCAGGGCGGCGTGGGCTTTGCTGACCTCCTCGTTCAGGTAGGCAATGGCAATGGCGGGTATGCCGCCCAGGGCCATTCCCTCCAGCAGCCGCAGGACCAGCAGCATGGTGAAGCTGGTGGACATCGGCACCAGCAGCCCCAGGATGGTGGCCGCGGTGATGCCCCACATCATGGCCTTCACCCGGCCGATCCGGTCCGCCAGGAAGGACCACGGGATCACGGTGGCAGCCAGGCCAACGGTTGCGAGGGAAATGGTGAGGGCGGCCTCGGCGGCCGTGATGTGCAGGTCGGCCGCCAGGAGGGGGAGGACCGCCTGGGTGGAGTAGAGCTGGGCGAAGGTGGCCACACCCGCGCAGGACAGGCCGGCCAGGATCCGCCCGTAGGCCCTGGATCCTTTGGTATGGCCGTTCCAGAGGGGGGAAGCGTCAGTGCCGGCGCTTGCGTTCGGTGGCATCCGCCCAGCGTAGTCCGCCCTCGATGGATGCTTCCAATGCATACCTCATGCAAAACTGATAGCAGGATTGGATTGCTTGCCGCAAAGGGAGAGGCCGTCATGGAACCCGACCGGAAACAGCTGGCGCAGCTGCTGCCCCTGCTGCCGGTACTCGCTGAGCTGGGCCGGACGGAGCATGTGACGGAGACGGCGGAGCTCCTCGGAGTACCCCAGTCGACGGTGAGCCGGGCACTGGCGAGGGCAAGCGCCGCCGTGGGCACGGAACTCCTGGTCCGGGACGGCCGGGGAGTGCGGCTGACTCCTGCCGCCCGGACACTGCTGCCCTACATCGAGCAGGCGCTCGCGGAGTTCCAGGCCGGACTGGACCTGGTGCGCAATGAGTCCGAGGTGGTCAGGGGCACCGTGGCCGTGTCTTTCCAGCACACCTTCGGCGAGGCAACCCTGCCGCTGCTGATCAGCGCCTTCCGTGCCCGGCATCCCGGGACCGGCTTCCGGCTCAGCCAGGGCGCCCGGGACACCTGCCTGGACGAGTTGGCAGCGGGGGAGGCGGACCTGGCCCTCACTGCACCGGTGGCGCCGCCCGGCAAGAACCTCGACTCGGCGCCGCTGTACCGCGAGCCGCTGCGCCTGGTGGTGCATCACGCCCACCCGCTCGCCCGGCAGCGGATGGCCCGGCTGGCCGACATCCGGACGGAGCCGGTGGTGGTGCTCGGGCCCGGCTATGGGCTGCGATCCCTGACCGACGCTCTTTTCCGCGAGGCCGGGTACCGTCCGCGGATTGCCTTCGAAAGCCAGGATTCCCACACCGTCCGCGGCCTGGTTTCTGCCGGCCTTGGCGTCAGCATCCTGCCGCCGGGCGGGGACGCCCCTGGCCGGACTCCGCGTCCCGAAACCGGGGACCTGGGGTGGGTGGAGGTTCCGCTTGACTCGGCACTCGCCTTCCGGGAAGTTGGCGTCAGCTGGCGGCGCCGGAAACCGGAAAGCGAGCCGGTTCCGGCCCGGCTTTTCCGCGAACTGGTGGTGGGGCAGGGGCCGGCGTTGCTGGCCGGGCTGGTCACCAAGGCAGGCCGTTGAGCCGGAAAATGTCCGACGGCGGCTGCTGGCTTCCGGTGCCGGGGCGGCGGGGCGCCAAACATCATGGGGCAAGTACCCTTGTGACGTGACAAACACCCAGAACCCCTCTGCCACTCCTTTTGACCAAGCGGCAGGCTCCCCGGCCAGTCCATTGCACGGCATCACGATCGGGCTGGACATCGGCGGCACCAAGACCCATGGCATCCGTTTCGAGGACGGCCTCCCCGTGGCCGACGAGTCGGCCGGAAGCTCCAACGTCCAGAATGTCAGCCGCGAGCAGGCGGCACGCAACCTTGCGGACCTGTTCGCCAGGATCGGCAGAGGACACGTGGACCGGGTGTACGCGGGATCCGGCGGAATCGATACCGATGAAGACGCGGCCGCCCTGGCTGCGCTGATCCAGCCCCTGGCTCCCGAAGCACGCGTCACCGTGGTCCATGACTCCCGCCTCCTGCTGGCCGCGGGCCGCGCAGTCACCGGAGTAGCGGTCATTGCGGGCACTGGATCGGCCGCGTGGGGACGCAATGCCGACGGCAGGGAGGCCAGGGCCGGCGGTTGGGGCTACCTGCTGGGGGATGAAGGCAGCGGCTACTGGCTGGGCAGGGAGGCGGTCCGGCACAGCCTGCGCAGGATGAACCAGGGCCTGCCCGTCGACCAGCTCACCGCGGCCCTCCTGGCCTCCTGCGGTCTGGACCATCCCAACAAGCTCATCGCCTTGTTCCACTCACCGGACACCGGGAGGCGCTTCTGGGCCCAGCAGGCCAGGCACGTCGTGGAAGCCGCGGCCACCGGGCACCGGGACAGCGCAATATTGCTGGAGCAGGCCGGGCAGGACCTCGCTGCCCTGGCCGGTCAGGTGCTGGGCCAGCTGAAAATCGAAGGTCCGGTGATCCTGGGTGGCGGTCTCGGCATGAACGTGGCGCCCCTGCAGGAGTCCTTCCGCCGGAACCTTGCCGAAACCGGTGTGACGGAGGTCAGGGTGCTGGACCAGGAACCGGTGTTCGGCGTGCTGCAGTTGGTGGCCGAACCCGCTTAGCCCACGGAACGCTTCCGGGGCGTCAGCCGGACACCGGGGAGTGGGGGAGCGGGAATCCGGCCGGCCTCCGCCCCGGCATCCGGGCCGTGGCCCGGCACCAGGCCGTAGCGGGCTGCAGCCGCTTCAGCGTCCGGCAGGCCGGCCTGCGCTTCCCAGTCGTCCCTGGCCTTTTCCACTTCGTCATGGGTGCGGCCCACAAAGTTCCACCACATCAGCAGTTCCTCACCAAACGGCTCCCCGCCGATGAGCAGGAACCTCGTACCGGGGAGTGCCTCCACCCTGAGTTCGCTGCGGCCGGTGCCCAGGTAGCCCAGCGGTCCCGCGGGCAGGTCCTGGCCGTCCACCGCCAGGCCGCCGTCGAGCACCAGGATGCCGTGCTCAAAGCCGGGGTTCAACGGCAGCACCGCGTCCCCTTGGCAGGAAACGTCCGCGCCAACGATCGGCGAAAACACTGTTGCGGGGGAGGCCACCCCTGCAAGCTCTCCCACCATGACGGTCGCCGTGAAGCCCGGGCCGGCGGCGCGCGGCAGTTCGCGGTGCTGCTCGAATGCAGGCTCCCGATGCCGGTCCCCGTCAGGAAGGGCAACCCACAGCTGCAGGCCCTGCTGCAGCGGCAACTCCCCGCCGCCGGCAGGCAACACAGCGAACTCGGAGTGGGATACGCCGTGGCCTGCTGTCATGATGTTCAGCTCCCCGGGACGGACCACCACGTCGCTGCCCACGCTGTCCCGGTGGTGGATGTGCCCTGCCAGCGGCCAGGTCACCGTCTGCAGCCCGATGTGCGGATGGGGAAGGACGGACATCGCAGTCCGGTCCGGGCCGAAACTGTCCAGGAAGCACCAGGCCCCGATGGTGGGGAGGCCGCGCTGGGGCAGCGTACGTTTGACGTTCATGGCGCGGACCCCGCCCAGGGGCACTTCGCGTTCAGGCCACAGCTGCAGGCAGGGGCCGGACGTCCCTCCTGCGGGGGCGGGCGGGCAAACTTCCTGCTGCGGCGAAACTTCCAAGTTGGTCACGCCTCCACTTTAGGCCGGGCTGCGGCGCCCCGACAGGAGCCGCTGTGTGTGCGGATCCTGCGGAACCCATCCATCCCGGTTGGGGTTCCGAATGGTTACAGTAGGGATTCCTTTGCGCGGATTAGGGCCTCAGCTGCTGAAGCCTGCCACCGTTTGGGCTACCGTAACTATCAGCGTGCTTATGGCAATGTCGCGGTGCTGGGAACAGCCCGTCCAAGAGAACAGGTAAGTCCGCACCATGGACCAGGCGATGATCGAGTTCCAGAGCGTTACCAAGCAGTATCCGGGCGGCCAGCCGGCTGTGGACGGGTTGTCCATGTCCATCGCCAAAGGTTCCGTCACCGTCTTTGTGGGTCCTTCCGGCTGCGGCAAAACAACGTCCCTCAGGATGATCAACCGGATGGTGGAACCCACATCAGGCACCATCACCGTGGACGGCCGGGATGTCACCTCGGTGCCGGCGGCGGAACTGCGGCGGTCCATGGGCTATGTAATGCAGTCCGCCGGGCTCCTGCCCCACCGCTCCGTCCTGGACAACATCGCCACCGTTCCGCGCCTGAACGGGGTCTCCAAAGCGGACGCCCGGAAGCGTGCCCGCGAACTCCTGGACGTGGTGGGCCTGGCGCCGTCGCTTGGCGGGCGCTACCCGTCGCAGCTTTCCGGCGGCCAGCAGCAGCGTGTGGGCGTGGCGCGCGCCCTCGCTGCGGATCCGCCCGTGCTCCTCATGGATGAGCCGTTCAGCGCGGTGGACCCCGTTGTCCGCGACGAACTCCAGCACGAGCTGCTGCGACTGCAAAAGGATCTGGCCAAGACCATAGTTTTCGTGACCCACGATATCGATGAGGCCACCATCCTGGGCGACAAGGTGGCTGTCTTTGCCACCGGCGGCAGGCTGGCCCAGTACGCCTCGCCCGAGGAGATCCTGCGGGCGCCGGCCAACAACTTTGTGGCATCCTTCGTGGGGCGCGACCGCGGCTTCCGGCACCTGGGTTTTTCCCCGTCCGACGGCGTGGCGATCCACCCGGTGCCCACGATCATCCGGGCCTCGGGAGGGTACGAGTCGGATTCCAGCGCTGCCGGCGGCTGGCAGCTGGTGGTGGATGCGGACAAGCGTCCGCTGGGATGGTCGGCACCCGGCACGGAGACTGAACTGATCCCCGGGGGCTCGCTGTTCCGTCCCGGAGAGAGCCTCCGCCGCGCCCTGGATGCGGCCCTGTCCTCGCCGTCCGGCCTTGGCGTTGCCGTGGACGCCGACGGCGTGGTCCTGGGGGTGGTCCGCGGCGGTGAGGTCCTGGCGTTGATCGAAGAAGCGCGCCAGGTGCGGCAGGCTGCCCTCTGATGGAATGGTTCCTGGCCAATACCGGCATGATCCTGGAGCGCGGCGGCCAGCACCTGGTGCTGGCGCTGGTCCCTATGGTCCTGGGCCTGCTCATTTCCATCCCGCTGGCACAGTTGGCGCGGCGAAACAGCGCCTTGCGTTCCGTGGTGCTGACAGCGTCATCCCTCCTGTACACCATCCCGTCCCTCGCGCTGTTCATCATCCTGCCCACCATCCTGGGCACCCGGATCCTCGATCCCCTCAACGTGGTGGTGGCGCTGACCATCTATGCGGTGGCCCTGCTGGTCCGCGCTGCCCTGGATGCCTTTGATTCCGTTGACGCGGATGTCAGCCAGGCCGCGCAGGCCATGGGGTTCAAGCCGGTGGCCCGGTTCCTGCAGGTTGACCTGCCCCTCTCCTTGCCGGTCATGTTCGCCGGTCTGCGGGTGGTGTCGGTCAGCAACATCTCGCTGGTCAGCGTTGCGGCCCTCCTGGGCGTCGGCAACCTGGGCATGCTCTTTACCGACGGGCTGCAGCGCGACTTCGTCACCGAGGTAGTGGTGGGCATCGTGGCCATCCTGATCCTCGCATTGCTCATGGACGCCATCCTGGTCCTGCTGGAACGCGTGCTCACTCCCTGGGAGCGGGCCGGAAGCCGGCGGGACCGCAGTTCAGGGCGTCTCCCATCGGAAGCACCTGCCGCAGCGGAGCGCTTTGCACGGCCGGAGACCGGCGGTGGCAACGCGTGAGTAACGTCTTCGCCGATACCTTCGCCTGGCTTTCGGATCCCCTGCACTGGTCCGGAAGCATGGGCATCCCCGTCCGGCTGGGGGAGCACCTGCAGTACACGGGGCTGGTCATGCTGATCGCCACCGCCATCGCGGTTCCCGTTGGTCTCTTCGTGGGGCATACGGGAAGGGGACGCGTTGCTGTCGTTGCCCTGGCCGGTGCCCTGCGCGCCCTGCCCACCCTCGGCCTGCTGATCCTGTTCGTACTGCTGGCCGGCATCGGACTGATGCCCCCCATATGGGCCCTGGTGATCCTCACAGTCCCGCCGCTCCTGGCCGGAACCTACGCCGGGATCTCCAGTGTGGACCGGAACGTGGTTGATGCTGCCCGCGCCATGGGCATGACGGAGCTGCAGGTCCTGCTCCGGGCCGAACTGCCCAACGCCCTCACCGTCATGTTCGGCGGGTTCCGGACCGGCGTGCTGCAGGTGATCGCCACTGTCTCGGTGGTGGCGTACATCAACCTCGGCGGACTGGGCCGGTATCTCTTTGACGGACTGGTCCTCAGCGACTTCCCCCAGATGCTGGGAGGTTCCCTCCTCATCGCTGTGCTGGCGATCGCCGTCGACCTCGTCCTGTCCCTGTTCCAGAGGCTGTTCCTCACCCAGGGCGCCTCAAGACTGTCCCACCGCAGCCAGGAGGCCGCGGTTGAACTCACAGACCCCGTAGTTGCGGAGACTGTTGTACAAGGAGGTAAGTCATGAAAGATAGCCGTCCCCAGCGCCTCGGCAGGCGGGCGTTCAGCGGCCTTGCCGCCGGGCTTGGCCTGGCAGTGGCGCTGTCAGCCTGCGGCGGTTCGTCCGATCCGCTGAAGAACGCGCCCGCATCCAGTGCCGGCGCTTCCGGCGGAGCCACATCCCTGGTGGTGGGTTCCGCGGACTTCCCGGAAAGCCAGATCATCGCCGAACTGTACGCGGGCGCCTTGAACGCCAACGGAATCACCGCCACCACCAAACCGAACATCGGCTCCCGCGAGGTCTACTTCAAGGCCGTCCAGGACGGTTCGGTGGATGTGGTGCCGGACTACAGCGGCAACCTGCTGCTGTACGTGGACAAGGAAGCCAAGGAAGTCTCCGCAGGGGACATCGCCAAGGCGCTGCCTGGCAAGCTGCCGGACGGGCTCGGGGTCCTGGACGTCTCCAAAGCTGAGGACAAGGACGCCATGGTGGTCACCAAGGCAACCGCGGAGAAGTACCAGCTGAAGTCCATTGAGGACCTGGCCAAGGTCTGCAGCCAGATTGTCGTGGGAGCCCCGGCCACCTTCGCCGAGCGCGCTTACGGCCTGCCCGGGCTGAAGAAGAACTACAACTGCGAGCCCAAGAAGCTGGAACCCTTCAGCGACGGCGGTGGCCCGGTGACGCTCAAGGCGCTGCTGGAGGACCAGGTGCAGGTGGCCGATATCTACACCACCACGCCGTCCATCGCGGACAACGACCTCGTGGTGCTGGACGATCCCAAGAACAACTTCATCGCCCAGCAGGTCCTGCCGCTGTACAACAAGGCCAAGATGACGGACAAGGCCAAGGAGGCACTGAATTCGGTGTCCAGCACCCTCACCACGGATGACCTGATCAACCTCAACCGTGCCGTCAGCGGCAGCCAGAAGCAGGACGCCAAGACGGCAGCAACCAACTGGCTCAAGGAGAAGGGCATCGTCAAGTAGGTCCGCGATCCCTGCCCCTGGGCAGGTACACGCAGGTGACGACGACGGCGGCTGCCGGACTTTCGAAGGTCCGGCAGCCGCCGTCGGCCATGTGGCGGATGTCTCAACGGCCATGCATCCTTCCTGTGGCATATTTGAGGGATGGCAGAATTCAGGCAGTCCACGAAGCTCAACAACGTCCTTTATGACATCCGTGGACCGATCCTTGAAGCCGCCCAGCAGATGGAGGCGGAGGGCCACAGGATCCTCAAGCTGAACATCGGGAACCCGGCGCCGTTTGGCTTCGAGGCACCGGACGCCATCCTCGTGGACATGATCCGCCACCTGCCCCACGCCCAGGGCTACAGCGATTCGCGTGGCATCTTTTCGGCGCGCACCGCCGTCTCGCAGTACTACCAGACCCGCGGAATCCAGAACATCCACGTTGACGACATCTACCTGGGCAACGGTGTCAGCGAGCTCATCACCATGTCCCTGATGGCGCTGCTGGACTCAGGCGACGAGGTGCTCATCCCCACGCCGGACTACCCGCTCTGGACAGCGTCCGTGGCGCTCGCCGGCGGCAAGCCGGTGCACTACCTCTGCGATGAAGAGTCCGGCTGGCAGCCTGACCTGGAGGACCTGGAAGCCAAGATCACACCCCGCACCAAGGGCATCGTGGTCATCAACCCGAACAACCCCACCGGCGCTGTGTACCCGGAACAGACCCTGAAGCGCATCGTGGCCCTGGCCGAAAAGCACGGCCTGGTGATATTTGCCGACGAGATCTACGAAAAGATCCTGTACGAGGACGCCGTCCACGTGAACCTGGCCGGCCTCACCGGCGACCACGTCCTGTGCCTGACCTTCAGCGGGTTGTCCAAGGCCTACCGCGTCTGCGGTTACCGGGCAGGCTGGATGGCCATTTCAGGACCCAAGAAGGATGCCGCCGACTACCTGGAAGGCATCAACCTCCTGGCCAACATGCGCCTGTGCGCCAATGTGCCGGCCCAGCACGCCATCCAGACGGCATTGGGTGGCTACCAGAGCATCAACGACCTCATCCTCCCGGGCGGCCGGCTGCTGGAGCAGCGCAACAAGGCCTACGACATGCTGAACGCCATTCCCGGAGTCAGCACTCAGCAGGCCAAAGGCGCCCTGTACCTGTTCCCGCGGCTTGACCCCGAGGTCTACCACATCCGGGATGACGAGAAATTTGTCCTTGACCTCCTGAGGGAACAGAAGATCCTGGTATCGCATGGCCGTGCCTTCAACTGGGTGCGCCCGGACCACTTCCGCATGGTGACGCTGCCCAACGTGAAGGACATCGAAGAGGCTATCGGGCGCATGGGGGACTTCCTAAGCAGGTACCAGGGGAACTAGCCTGTGCTCACGGGCCACCGGGCCCGTGTACCCCCTGCGGAGAGGAACCCCATGGCCCGCGTCGTTGGCTTCGACCAGCATCCGTCTGAGACCCTGCGCGTTGGAAAGGGATTTTCCTTGGCCGCGGTGGACCCGGACGCCACTCCGGGTTACAGCGGCAACAAGGCCGACGGCGAGGCGTTGCTGGCTGAGATGGACGGGACGCTGTCGGAGCTGCAGGAACAGCTGTTCGCCGAATCACGGGTCGGCGGCAAGAAACGGATCCTCTTGGTCCTCCAGGCCATGGATACAGCCGGCAAGGGCGGAATCGTCAACCACGTCATGGCCACCATGGACCCCCAGGGCGTCCAGTTCAAGGCGTTCAAGGCCCCCACCGAGCAGGAGAAGTCCTACGATTTCCTCTGGCGTATCGAGAAGGAGGTCCCCGCAGCCGGGATGGTAGGGATCTTTGACCGCTCCCACTACGAGGACGTCCTCATCCACCGCGTCCACAACTGGGCCACCCCGGAAGAAATCAGCCGGCGCTACCGGGCCATTAACGAATTCGAAGCCCGCCAAACCGACGCCGGCACCAAGATCATCAAAGTGATGCTCAACATCAGCAAGGATGAGCAGAAATCCCGGCTGCTGGCCCGCTTGGACAACCCTGCCAAGCACTGGAAATACAGCAGTGGCGACCTGAAGGAACGGGCCTTTTGGGATGACTACATGGCCGCCTACCAGGCCGCCTTCGAAGAGACCAGTTCAGCGATTGCCCCATGGTACGTGGTTCCCGCCAACAAGAAATGGTTCGCCCGCATCGCCGTGCAGCAATTGGTGATGTCGGCGCTGTCCGATTTCCGCCTGGAGTGGCCCAAGGCTGAATTCGACGTCGACATCGAACGGGAGCTCGTAGCCCGTTCCTGAGCCCGGGCCCTGGGGCCGGAGCAGTGTGGCCCGGTACAAAGCCGCGGTCCCAAGGGCTGGCCTGGTCCGGCGGTTGTTTACAGCGGCTGGTCGCGGGCAGCGGCCAACCGCTTCCGTGCTCCCTCGAGCCACTCCTCGCACCGCGCGGCCAGTGCCTCGCCGCGCTCCCACAAGGCCAGGGATTCTTCCAGGCTTGCCCCTCCGGCCTCCAGCCTGCCCACCACGGCGATGAGCTGCTCCCGGGCCTCCTCATAGCTCAGCGCGGCAACGTCGGATTCTGGTTTCTGTTCGGTCATGCCTTCTCTTCCACTTCCTGGTGCTGGTCTGGGTTTCCTGGGTGCGGTGCCCTGGTGGACTCCGCAGGGCCGGTGGAGGTGGCCCCGAAGCGTCCCTCCGCCACACGGATGGACAAGGGGGCACCTGCAGGTGCTTCGGCGGGCCTGCGGACGACGGCGTGGCCGGCCTCGGCGATCCGTGCGGCCTGGTCTCCTGCCAGTTCGACGACGGCGTACCCCCGGTCCAGGGTCTTCTGCGGTGAGAGCGCGCGGACCTGGGCTTTCAGATGCTCCAGCTGGTCCGCTGCCCGCACCACCGTGGAGCTCACCGCGGCGGAGGAGCGCCGCAGCAGCCGTTCGATTTCCTCGCCCCGGACGGAGACCATGCCCTCGGGCGCCGCCATGACGGGCCGCGAATGCAGTGCCGCCAGCCGGTCCGACTCCCGGTCCACCAGCCGTTCCACGCAGCGCCGCAGCTGTTCCCGCGCCTGGCGCACCCCGGCAAGTTCCTCGGATACCTCCGGCACGATCCGCTTCGCGGCGTCGGTGGGGGTGGAGGCCCGGAGATCGGCGACGTAATCCAGCAGCGGGCGGTCCGCCTCATGGCCAATGGCGCTCACGACGGGCGTGTTGGCCGCGGCCACGGCACGGATCAGCTCCTCGCTGTTAAAGGGCAAGAGATCCTCCAGTGCCCCGCCGCCCCGGGCGATGACGATGACATCCACCTCAGGCCGGGCGTCCAGCTCACGCAGGGCACGGACTATTTGGGACACGGCCGTGTTTCCCTGGACGGCCACCTCGCGGATCTCGAACTCCACCGCCGGCCACCGGAGGGCCGCGTTGCGAAGGATGTCCTTCTTGGCGTCCGAATCCCGACCCGTGATCAGGCCGATGCGGTGCGGCAGCAGGGGCAGCCGCTTCTTCCGGGAATCGGCGAAAAGACCCTCAGCCGCGAGGGCCTGGCGCAGCCGCTCAATCCGGGCCAGCAGGTCACCCAGTCCGACCGGCCGGATGTCCCGCACCAGCATGTTCAGCCGGCCCGTCTTCAGCCAGAACTCCGGTTTCAGCAGGGCCACCACCCGTGATCCGCGCTCCAGTGGAAGGTTCTGCCGCTCCAGGACCTTGGTCCAGACGGAAGCCGGCAGCGACACCTCCGCGTCCACGTCCCGAAGCGTGATGTAGGCGTTGGTCCCGCGCCGGTTCAGTTCAATGACCTGGCCTTCAACCCACGCCGACGGGGTGCGGTCGATGTGGGCCTTGAGCTTCTGCGACAGCAGCTGCAGCGGCCACGGGTTGTCCGGGCTGGTTTCCGCCGCGGTGGCCGGCAACGTAGTGGGGGCAGTACCCGGTAACGAGGCCTGGTCAGACATGCGGACGCCGGTGGGAGGCTGGTGCTGCGGGCATGCGGTCCTTCAACTGTCGTGGGCGGTCAATCAACCTTATCCATAAGGTCTAGCACCGGGGACTGACAGGGGCAGCCCCTGGACCCTGCCTAGGATGGGATAAGGCCCCCAACCCCTAAGGACCTGTTGTGCGCACTTTTATCTCTGCCATCGCCACCGTGCTGGGCATACTCCTCGCCGCCGTTGCCGTTCCCGCCATCTGGGTGGACCGCAACATCGTCCAGGAAGACGGCTTCGTCCGTCTTGCAGCTCCACTTGGCAGGGACACGGAATTTCAAAAGAAGCTGGCCGCCGCCGCAGTGGGAACGATTGATACCGGGGCGGTTCCCGGGTTCCTCTCGGGTCTGGTGGAGCCAATGCTTGAAAAGGCGGCGGAGTCACTGACCGGGTTGCCCGGCTATCCGGCGGCCTGGGAGGAGACCCTCCGCAGAAGCCACCGCCTCAGCTTTGCCGATCCTGCCGCGGCATCCCAGGGAGGAGCGTCGGCGTCGTCCCTGACCCTCGACGTTGCCCCGCTGGTTGCCCTGGGCTCGGAGGAGATCTCCCGCACCACCAGGCTTCCCCTCGACCCGCCGGAACAGACGCTGATCAATGTAGGCCAGCCTGCGCAAAAGGAGTGGACTGAACGGCTGGCCACCTACGCGCCCATGGGCTACATCCTGGCCATCGGGTCGGCCGTAGCGTTCCTGCTGGCGCTCGTGGCGGCACGCCGCCGCGGGACGGTGCTGCTGGCCGCCGGCCTTGGGGGACTGGCGCTCGCGGGGCTGTGGGGGCTGGGACTGCAGCTGGGGTCAGCCCGCGCCCAGGCCACGGACACCGGCAATGCGGTGGCCAACATGTTCCGTGACCATTTCCTTGCCGCTGCCGGCGCGGACTTCCAAACGTGGATCGCCGCGGCCGGGGTTGCCGGTGGCGTCCTGGTGGCGGTGGGCATTGTGACGTTGTTCGCATCCCGGAAACGGGTGGGGACCAGCCGGTAACATGGAGGAATGACCACCTCGGCTGTATCCCTTTCGATGCCAACCATTCCGCGCAGGCGCCGCTCGCCTGAGGAGGTAGCAGCCGCAGCCCCCGTAAACGGAACCAAGAAGGTGCTGCTGGCCGCTCCCCGCGGATACTGCGCAGGCGTTGACCGGGCCGTGATCGCGGTCGAAAAGGCGCTGGAACACTACGGGCCGCCCGTGTATGTCCGCAAGCAGATTGTCCACAACGTCCACGTGGTCAGCTCGCTGGAGGAAAAGGGCGCCATCTTCGTGGACGAAACGGACGAAGTACCCGAAGGTGCCCTCGTGATCTTCTCCGCCCACGGAGTGTCCCCGGCAGTGGTCGAGTCCGCCGAAACCCGGGGCCTGCGCACCATTGACGCCACGTGCCCCCTGGTCACCAAAGTGCACAAGGAAGCCGTCCGCTTCGCAAAGGACGATTTCGATATCCTCCTGATCGGCCACGACGGCCATGAGGAAGTGGAAGGCACCTCAGGGGAGGCGCCGGAGCACATCCAGATCATTAATGGCCCGCACGAAGTGGACCAGGTCACTGTCCGCGACCCCGAAAAGGTCATCTGGCTTTCGCAGACCACGCTGAGCGTGGACGAGACCATGGAGACCGTCCGGCTGCTCAAGGAACGGTTCCCCACCCTGCAGGATCCGCCCAGCGACGACATCTGCTACGCCACCACCAACCGCCAGGTGGCCATCAAAAAAATTGCGCCCAAGGCGGACCTGGTGATCGTGGTGGGTTCGGCCAACTCGTCCAACTCTGTCCGGCTGGTGGAGGTGGCGCTCGAATACGGTGCCAAGGCCTCGTACCGGGTGGATTTCGCCAACGAGGTTGACGAGGCGTGGTTTGAAGGCGTCGCAACCGTGGGTGTGACCTCGGGGGCATCCGTTCCCGAGGTGCTGGTGCAGGACGTGCTGCGGCTGCTGGCTGATTACGGCTACGGAGCCGTGGAGGAAGTGGTTACGGCCGAGGAAGACCTCCTCTTCTCGCTGCCCAAGGAACTCCGGGCCACCCTGAAGCAGGCCGGCGATGTCAGCCGCGCGCTGGGCGGACGCCGGTCCCGCAGCTAAAACCGCGATCACATTTCAACCGTCACCACATCTCAACGGAAGGGGCCGGGCAGCCACCACGCTGCCCGGCCCTTTCCGCATGCCGGCGGCCGTCTCAGGCCGCTTCGTCGTCGCCCTGCAGTTCCGGTGCCACCAACGCCCGCGGGGTAACTTCCACCAGCGAAGGTGCAACCAGGCCGGACTCCTCCAGGCTGTTGAGCTTCCGCGCTGTGGGCAGGACCCTGGCTTCCAGTGTGCCAACCATGGCGTTGTAACGGTCCACTGAGGTCTTCAGTGACGATCCCAGCTTGGTGACATTCTCGCCCAGCGTGCCCATCCGGTCGTACAGCTGCCGCGCAAGTTCGAAGAGCTCGCGTGCACTGTCCGTCAGGACGTCCTGGCGCCACGTGAACGCCACGGACTTCAGCACGGCCAGGAGGGTGCTCGGTGACGCAAGGACAACGTTGCGTGACAGCGCGTGATCCAGGAGTCCGGCGTCAGCAGTCAATGCCGCTGCGAGGATGGATTCGGCCGGGATGAAGCAGACCACCAGTTCCGGGGAGTTCCCGGGGATGTCCCAGTATTTCTTGGTACCCAGCGCGTCGACGTGCGCCCTCAGCGCCTTGGCGTGTGCCGCCAGCAGGGCCTGCCGGTTCCGGCCGTCGTTTGCCGACTGTGGCCCGGCGGCCCGTGCCAGGCGGGGGTCCACCGCGTCCAGTTCCTGTGCCTCAAGGTAGGACGACAACGGGACTTTTGCGTCCACCACCAGTTGCTTTTCACCCGGCAGCTGCACCACCAGATCCGGCCGCACAGCTGAGTCGTGGCCTGCGCTGTGGACCTGCTCGACGAAGTCGACGTGGCGGAGCATGCCGGCAGCCTCCACTACGCGCCGGAGC
Source organism: Pseudarthrobacter sp. LT1 (assembly GCF_035621795.1). Classification (NCBI taxonomy): domain Bacteria; kingdom Bacillati; phylum Actinomycetota; class Actinomycetes; order Micrococcales; family Micrococcaceae; genus Pseudarthrobacter; species Pseudarthrobacter sp. LT1. Next base: position 3,204,554 of record NZ_CP141830.1, on the reverse strand, counting down.
TGCACCTCGCCCCACTGGCCTCTGGCGCTGTTGGAACGCAGCGCCGATTCCAGGGCATGCGTGGAACGGATGAGCTGTTCATCGGACAGCCTGGCCTCCTGCAGCTGCTGGGCCAGTTGGCCGTACTGCTCAACCCGGTCCCGCTCCAGCAGTGCCACCTGCTGCTGCACCGCGGACAGCTTCTCGGCCACGGGCGCCAGGGCACGCAGCACGCTGCCGTCCTGTGTCCGGGCCTCACCCAGCTCACGGTTCTGTGCGGCCAAAAGCCGCCGCTCGGCGTCGGCCGCTGCCAGCTGCGCCGTGACATCGGACAGGCGGGACGACACCTGGTCGAAGTCCGACTCCAGGGCGTGCGAGTTCCGGCGCAATGAGAAATAGGTGGCTGCAGCGCCGGCAAGCGCACCGAGCAGCAGCATGAAGAGGGCCAGAATCAAGGCAAAAGCATCCATGGCTTCACTGTTGCACGGGGCTCTGACAATCATGGGCAGTGACATTCCCGGGTACAGGGCGGCGGGGTCCGGCGGGTAGAATCAATCCTCGTGGCTCTTACTATTGGCATCGTCGGACTGCCCAACGTCGGCAAATCAACCCTGTTCAACGCGCTCACCCGCAACCAGGTCCTGGCCGCGAACTATCCGTTCGCCACCATCGAACCCAATGTCGGCGTCGTGAACCTCCCGGACCCCAGGCTGCAGAAGCTCGCCGGGATCTTCGGCTCCCAGCGCGTCCTGCCCGCCGCGGTATCCTTCGTCGACATCGCCGGCATCGTGAAGGGCGCATCGGAGGGGGAGGGGCTTGGCAACCAGTTCCTGGCCAATATCCGCGAAGCTGAAGCCATCGCCGAAGTTGTCCGGGTCTTCGATGACCCCGACGTAATCCACGTCGACGGCAAGGTGGATCCCCGCTCGGACATGGAGACGATCAACACCGAGTTGATCCTCGCGGACCTGCAGACCATCGAAAAAGCCATCCCGCGGATCGAAAAAGAAGTCAAGATCAAGAAGCGGGAAGCCGCCGAGCTCGCCGCCATCAAGGCAGCGCAGGCGGTGCTGGAGCGGGGAGACACCATCTACTCCTCCATCAAGAGCGACAAACTGGAGATGGAACACCTCAAGGAGCTGGGCCTGCTGACTGCCAAGCCCTTCATCTACGTGTTCAATGCCGACGAAGGCATCCTGGGCAGCCCGGAAAAGCAGGAAGAACTGCGCGCCATGGTTGCCCCGGCAGACTGTATCTTCCTTGACGCCAAACTCGAGGCCGACCTTGTGGAGCTGGACGAGGAAGAGGCGCGCGAGATGCTGGAGATGAACGGCCAGGACGAATCCGGCCTGGACCAGCTGGCACGCGTGGGCTTCCACACCCTGGGGCTGCAGACCTACCTCACGGCGGGCCCCAAGGAAGCGCGAGCCTGGACCATCCGGCAGGGTGACACGGCACCGCAGGCAGCCGGCGTCATCCACTCAGACTTCCAGCGCGGCTTCATCAAGGCCGAAGTAGTCTCCTTCGACGACCTTGTGGACGCCGGATCCATGGCTGAGGCGAAATCCCGCGGCAAAGTCCGGATCGAAGGCAAGGAATACGTCATGGCCGACGGCGACGTGGTGGAGTTCCGCTTCAACGTCTGATTTCCGCAGGAACAGGCGCACTGCCGCCCCGGAATCATGCTGGCTACTGTCCAGGCCGAAAAACTGCCGGAGGTCTGCCCTGGCCTACGGCCCGGTCGGACCCGCGGGACCTGGCGGGTAGGGAGGCTGCTGCTGAGGCCAGGACGGGGGAGCGGATGATGCCTGCCCACGCTCCGGTGCAGGGTACTTGTCGAAACGCTGGCCATACGGGTTCTCCCGCTGTGCGAGCAGCACGATGAGCACAATCCATCCAAGCACGGGGATGAGGGCGAGCAGCAGCATCCAGGCGCTGAGGTTCACGTCGTGGAGGCGCCGGGACGCCACCGCGAGTGACGGGACAACGGTGGCGAGAAACCACAAACCACCCAGGGCGCTGGACCCCGTCACCTGGCCGTTGACTACAGTGGGACTGATGGAATTCAGCACCGCTGAGGCCAGCCCGGAAGCGAGGAACCACCACCAATATTCGCTTCGGCTGGCGCGCCCCGAGAAGACCGCGTACTTCTGGAAGACGCGTTTGACCGCGTCCACCGGCGGAGCACCGTAGTACGGCAGTTCGAGGGGCGGGACTGCACTTCCGGGCACATTGGACGGTTGGGGGATGCTCATCGAGCTTTTCCTTCCTGAGGTTCCGTTGCCAGCATGCTACGGAACCGGCCGGGCCCGGGCTCGGGCCGTAGGTCCCGTCCGGCGGCCCGGACTACCTCCTTGTGGCGGGGGCACGGATTGGGCTGGCGGGCAGCAGCACCAAGTATCCTGAGTTTGTAGGGCGTGATCGAAGCGGCCCCAGTCCCCTCCGGAGAGGGAAAACCACAAGGAGGCGGCATGCCGGTCCGGCGTCTGATGCAGTTGCTCATCGCCGCGTTGGCGGCTGCCCTGGTTCTTTCCGGCTGTTCGGGCGGCAGCGCCCCGTCCGTGGTGGTGGGGGAGGCAAAGCGGGGCGGCAGCGTCACCGTGGCCGAGGTCAACGCATTCTCCTCGTTCAACCCCTACAGCGCCAGCGGCAACACCGACATCAACTCGAAGATCGGCGCCATCACACACTCGGGCTTCTTCTACCTGGACGACAGCTCCAAGGTGGTCCGCAACGACAAGTTCGGGCACTTCGAGAAGGTCTCTGACCAGCCGCTCAAAGTAAAGTACACGGTCAATGAGGGCGTGAAGTGGTCGGACGGTGCGCCCATCGGAGCTGCAGACCTCCTGCTGAGCTGGGCCGCCGGGTCAGGTTACTTCGATGACGTCGACCCCGCAGCGGGGAAGGGCACCAAGTACTTCTCGGTTGCCTCCGATACCACAGGCCTGGCGGGTACCCTGTTTCCCGAAATCGGGTCGGACGGCCGTTCCATCACCATTGAGTACGCCGCACCGTACGCTGACTGGGAAGTGGCGTTCGACGTCGGACTCCCGGCCCATGTCGTCGCTGCCAAGAGCGGACTCAACGATGAGGAAGACCTGGTCAAGCTCCTCAAGGACACGCCCCGGGGCAACCCGGACAAGCCGGCGTCGCACCCGGCCCTTAAAAAGGTCAGCGATTTCTGGAACACCGGCTTCGACACGAAGTCCGTTCCGGATGATCCTGCGCTCTACCTGTCCAGCGGCCCCTACATTGTCCGCGACATCGTGCCTGAAGTTTCCATGAAGCTGGTCCGGAACCGGGACTACGTGTGGGGCGCGGAACCGTGGCTGGATGAGATCAATGTCCGGTTCACGGGGGCCGTGCCGGCGGCGGTTGATGCTCTGCGCAACGGGCAGGCGGACATCATTTCGCCCCAGCCCTCGGCTGCCACGGACAATCTCCTCACCGGCCTGTCAGGCCAGGGCATCACCGTTGAACGGTACAAACAGTCCGGCTACGACCACCTTGACCTCAACTTCTCCGGAACGTTTGCGGACAAGGATGTCCGGGAAGCCTTCCTCAAAACGGTGCCGCGGCAGGCGATCGTGGACGCCGTGGTGGGCACCCAGGTGGCGGACAACAAGCCGCTGGACTCCCAAGTGTTCCTGCCCGGACAGCCAAAGTACGACGAGACCGTGAAAAACAACGGGTCTTCCGATTACGCCAAGGTGGACATCGATGGCGCAAAGAGGCTCCTTAAGGACGCCACCCCCAGCATCCGCATTCTCTATAACCGGGACAACCCGAACCGGGCCAAAGCCTTCGCCCTGATCCGCGATTCGGCCGCCCTGGCGGGATTCCGGGTTGTCGACGGCGGCCAGGGGAGTGCAGAGTGGGCTGCCGCGTTGAGCCGGGGCGGCTACGACGCCGCCCTGTCAGGCTGGATCGGGACTGAAGCGGGTGTCAGCAGGGTGCCGCAGATCTTCCGCACCGGGGCCGGCAGCAACTTCACGGGATATTCCGACGCCGACGCGGACAAGATCATGGAACAACTGGCCGTGACCACGGACCTGGGCAAACAGGACGAGCTTCTGGCCGGGATCGACAAGCACATCTGGGAGGACGCGTATGGCCTCCCCCTTTATCAAACCCCGGGAACAACGGCGTTCAATTCCCGGGTGGCCGGCGTGAAGACCAGCCCCGGTCCCCTCGGCGTGTGGTGGAACGTTGCGGAGTGGCGGCTGTCCTAGCCGCGGCCACGTCCTTTTTAGGGTCCTTTGGCTCTTGCGGCGCCGATTCGCCGTAAGGCCTACCGGCGAGTAGCATGTGACGTGCCTAACTATCGCCGCCGCCCGGGGCATTGAAAAGCCGCCGGTCACGGTTTGGCAACGGAGTACCAATATCTGGACTTCGTGCGGTTAGGCTAACTCGTATTGTGTAGGTTTCGTCACAGCGGTGAGCTGCGTCCGACCTGCGGGGAAGCACAAGATTCCCCTATACATCTCTCCCACAACTCATAGGAGGCGGAATGCGTTTTACGCGCACTTCCAAAGCACTGGGTATCGCGGCCATCACCGCGCTTGCCCTGACCGGGTGCGGCGCCGGCGGCGGCGGCAGCACCAACGGGTCCAGCAGCGCTGCCGGCGACCCGAACAAGGTGATCACCGCTTACAACAGCGAACCGCAAAACCCGTTGCTGCCGGCGAACACCAATGAAACGAATGGCGGCCGCGTCATCAACCTGCTTTTCGAAGGCCTCCGCACGTATGATGCCGACGGCAAAGCAGTGAACTCGCTGGCCGAGTCCATCGACTCCTCCGACGCCCAGAACTGGACCATCAAGGTCAAGCAGGGCCAGAAGTTCACCAATGGTGAAGCCATCACCGCCAAGACCTTCGTCGACTCCTGGAACTTTGCGGCCAACTCCAAGAACCTGCAGAACAACAGCTTCTTCTTCGAGTCCATCGCCGGCTATGAGGACGTCTCAGCCGTAACTACGGAGAAATCCGCGGACGGCAAGACCACCACCACGCCCGCTCCCAAGGCCGACAAGATGTCCGGCCTGGCAGCAACAGATGATTCCACGATCACGGTCAAGCTCACCCAGCCTGAGGCCGACTGGTCCCTGCGCTTGGGGTACTCCGCCTTCTACCCGCTGCCCTCGGCCGCGCTGGCGGACCCGAAGACCTTTGGGGAAAACCCGGTGGGCAACGGTCCCTACAAGTTCGAGAAGCAAGGCGCTTGGGTCCATGACCAGTCAATCGCGTTGGTGAAGAACCCGGACTACAAGGGCCCGCGTGAGGCCAAAAACGGTGGCATCACCTTCAAGTTCTATACCGACCCAGGCCCCGCGTACACGGACCTGCAGGCCGATAACCTCGACATCACCGATGTTCTGCCGTCCAACGCCACAAAGACCTATGTCAACGACTTCCCGGACCGCAACGCCACCAAGCCTGTTGCCACCAACGCCACGCTGAACATTCCCGGCTACAACCCGAACTTCCAGGGTGAAGCCGGAAAGCTCCGCCGCCAGGCGCTGTCCTACGCCATCAACCGTGAAGAAATCACGAAGGTTGTCTTCAACGGCACCCGTACCCCGGCCAAGGCCTTTGCCCCGCCGGTCATCGATGGCTTCAAGGAAGGCCTTAAGGGCAGCGAAGTCCTGAAGTTCGACGCCGCCAAGGCCAAGGACCTCTGGACGCAGGCTGAGAAGATCCAGCCTTACGACAGCTCCAAGCCGCTCCAGATCGCCTCCAACACCGACGGTGGCCACAAGGAATGGATCGACGCCGTGGCCAACGGCTTCAAGAACAACCTCGGCATCCAGGCTGAAATCCAGCCCTTCGCCAAGTTCGCTGAAGTCCTGAACCTCCGCAAGTCCCAGCAGCTGCCGGGCCTGACCCGCGCCGGCTGGCAGGGCGACTACCCGTCGCTGTACAACTTCCTGGGACCGGTCTGGGCAACGGGCGCTTCCTCCAACTATGAGAAGTACTCGAACCCCGAGTTCGACAAGCTGCTCAAGGAGGGCCTCGCCGCCAAGAGCACGGATGACGCGAACGCCAAGTTCAACCAGGCACAGGAGGTTCTGTTCCAGGACCTTCCGGGCTTGCCGCTTTGGGACTATGCCAAGGCAATTGTGTGGAGCAACAACGTTGCGAAGGCCGAGACCGGCTGGAACGGCGAAATTCTCTACTACAACATCACGGCTAAGTAGTCCCAGATCTAACTTGCTGTGAGGCGCACTGGGGGTCCGGTTACAGCCGGGCCCCCATTCGCTTGCAACTGCAGGAAGGCACCAATGAACCCGTTCTCCCCTTTGCCGGAAGGCAGGTAAACCTGTGGTCCGGTTTATTCTTCGCCGACTCCTACAGGTGATCCCTGTCTTTCTCGGCACCACGCTGCTCGTCTATTACATGGTGTTCGCCCTGCCCGGCGACCCCATCGCGGCGCTCTTCGGCGACCGCCAGCCCCCGCAGTCAGTCATCGACACCCTGCGCAGCCAGTACAACCTGGACCAGCCGTTCTGGGTCCAGTACGGCCTTTTCCTCAAGAACCTCTTCACCTTCAACCTGGGCAATGACTTCACGGGACAGCCAATCGCGGCCACTTTGGCCCGGGTCTTCCCCGTGACCGCCATGCTCGCGGTCGAGGCGCTGATTATTCAGGCCGTCTTCGGAGTGGCGTTCGGCGTCTTCGCCGGGCTCCGCCGCGGCGGCTGGTTCGACTCCACCGTCCTGGTGGCCTCGCTGGTGGTTATCGCCGTCCCCACCTTCGTCCTGGGCTTCGTCTTCCAGCTCGTCTTCGGCGTCCAGCTCGGCTGGGCCAAACCCACAGTCGGAGCCAATGCGGACTGGGGAAATCTGCTGTTACCGGCAGTAGTCCTGGGACTTGTCTCGTTCGCCTATGTCCTCCGCCTGACCCGTGCGTCGGTCAGCGAGGGCATGAACGCCGACTTCGTGCGGACAGCCACCGCCAAGGGCCTTTCCCGGCCCCGGGTGGTCCTGGCGCACATCCTGCGCAACTCGCTGATCCCGGTGGTGACCTACCTGGGCGCCAACCTTGGCGGCCTGATGGGCGGCGCCATTGTTACCGAGGGCATCTTCAATGTTCCCGGCGTAGGCAACAAGCTCTACCAGGCTGTCCTTCGCACTGAGGGACCCACCATCGTCTCCATCGTCAGCGTGCTGGTGCTGGTGTTCGTGGTGGCCAACCTGCTTGTCGATCTCCTGTACGCCTGGCTTGACCCGAGGATCCGCTATGACCAGTAACAACAGCCACTTTGTGGCCCCCATCGACGAGACGCCGCTGCAGGCGACGGACGCCGTCAAGACTGACCAGGCCCCGCTCAGCCTCTGGGCAGACGCCTGGCGCAAGCTTCGCCGTCGTCCGCTGTTCATCATTTCGGCTTTTCTTATCCTGGTGCTGATCGTCGTAGCGCTGTTCCCTGGCTTGTTCTCGTCGGTCCCGCCGAACGAGGGCTGCGAGCTCGCAAACTCAGAAGGCGGACCTGCGCCAGGGCATCCATTCGGCTTCACCTTCCAGGGCTGCGACATTTACTCCAGGGTCATCCACGGCACGCAGGCTTCACTTTCGGTAGGTATCCTTTCCGTCCTCTGCGTCCTCATCATCGGGGTGACGTTCGGTGCCCTCGCCGGCTTTTATGGCGGTTGGCTGGACACCATCCTCGCGCGTCTTGGTGATATCTTTTTCGCATTGCCATTGATCCTCGGGGCGCTTGTCATCACACAGTTGCCCATGTTCAGGGAAAACAAGAGCGTTTGGACCGTGGTCTTTGTCATCTCGCTGCTTGCCTGGCCGCAAATGGCCCGCATCACCCGTGGCGCTGTCATCGAGGTGCGTAACGCCGACTTTGTGACAGCAGCCCGCGCGCTGGGTGTCTCGAAATTCGGAACGCTGGTGAAGCACGTCCTTCCGAACGCCCTCGCACCCGTGATTGTCCTGGCCACCCTCGAACTCGGCGTATTCATCGTGGCGGAAGCCACCCTTTCGTTCCTGGGGATTGGCTTGCCCGAGGGGGTCATGTCCTGGGGGCACGATATCTCCGCAGCACAGACTTCCATACGAACGCATCCGCAGATCATGCTCTACCCGGCCGCCGCGCTCTCCCTTACGGTGTTGAGCTTCATCATGCTGGGCGACGCCGTGCGCGACGCCCTTGACCCGAAGAGCCGTCAGCGATGAGAGAAAAAGAGATGACAACTCCAGAAGTCCGCATTGATGAGGCCGGCACCACCGGCGTCAGGCCGCTGCTCGAAATATGTGACCTGGCCATCACCTTCAAGACCGGCGGCGGTGAAGTCAAGGCTGTCCGGGACGCGCACCTGACCATCATGCCCGGCGAAACCGTCGCGATCGTGGGGGAGTCCGGCTCCGGAAAGTCCACCACTGCCCTGGCAGCCATCGGCCTCCTGCCCAACAACGGCAGGGTTGCCGGGGGACAGATCCTGCTCGACGGAGAGGATATCGCCCACGCCAGCGAGCACCGCATGATCGAACTGCGCGGCAACACCATCGGCATGGTCCCGCAGGACCCGATGTCCAACCTGAACCCCGTGTGGAAGATCGGCTACCAGGTCAGGGAAACACTGAAGGCGAACGGCCGTCCCAGCGGGCCGGACGACATCGCCAAGGTGCTGTCCCAGGCTGGACTTCCGGACGCCAAACGCCGGGCCAACCAGTACCCGCATGAGTTCTCGGGCGGCATGCGCCAGCGTGCGCTGATCGCGATTGGCCTCTCCTGCCAGCCACGCCTGCTGATTGCGGATGAGCCGACGTCGGCCCTCGACGTCACCGTCCAGCGGCAGATCCTTGACCACCTGGAGACCATGACCAACGAACTGGGCACCTCGGTGCTGCTGATCACCCACGACCTGGGTTTGGCAGCCGAGCGCGCAGACAAAGTGGTGGTCATGTACCAGGGCCGTGTGGTTGAAGCAGGACCGTCCCTGGAGCTGCTGCGCAACCCGCAGCACCCGTATACCAAGCGGCTCGTGGAGTCCGCTCCGTCGCTCGCCAGCCGCCGTATCCAGGTGGCCAAGGAGCAGGGAGTGGAGACGGCGGACCTCCTGGCGCCCGGCGCCGAGACGGTGAAGTCCGATACCTTCCTGCAGATCCAGGATCTGCGGAAGGTCTACAAGCTTCGCTCGGGGCTGGGCAAGGCGACGGACTTCGCGGCCGTCGACGGCGTGAGCTTCGACGTCCGGCGGGGAACCACGACGGCGATCGTGGGGGAGTCGGGTTCCGGCAAGTCCACAGTGGCCAAGATGGTGCTCCAGCTGGAGAAGCCGACCGAGGGCAGGATCCTGTTCGACGGCGTCGATACCTCGGCCCTGAAGGCTGCCGAGCTGTTCAAGTTCCGCAGGCGGGTCCAGCCGATCTTCCAGGACCCGTACGGCTCCCTCGATCCGATGTACAACATCTACCGCACGATCGAAGAACCATTGCGGGTCCACAAGATCGGGGACCAGGCCAGCCGGGAGAAGAAAGTCCGGACGCTGCTGGACCAGGTGGCACTGCCCCAGTCCGCCATGCAGCGTTATCCCAACGAGTTGTCCGGCGGCCAGCGGCAGCGCGTTGCCATCGCACGGGCACTTGCGCTGGACCCCGAGGTCATCATCTGTGATGAGGCAGTCTCCGCGCTTGACGTGCTGGTGCAGGCGCAGGTGCTGAACCTGCTCGCCGACCTGCAGGCCAACCTCGGGCTGACGTATCTGTTCATCACGCACGACCTTGCCGTGGTGCGCCAGATTGCGGACCACGTCTGCGTGATGGAGAAGGGCCGCCTGGTGGAGACGGGATCCACGGACGAGGTCTTCGAGTCGCCCAAGCAGGACTACACGAAGGCGCTGCTGAACGCCATCCCCGGTGCGAAGCTGATGCTTCCGCCTGAGGTGGCATAGCGGGACGTTTTCCTTGAACGGCTGGAGCCGGGACCTTTGGGGCCCGGCTCCATCCGTTTAATTGGCCGGTTCGATTAACCGGCGAGACTGTTTGGACGGGCGGTAACAGCCCGGTTCGGCTGTCAGTCCTGGAAGGTGCTCCCGCTTGCAGGCACGGCAGCGAGGGCGCCCTGCTCCGCTGCGGGTTTCCGGTCCAGTCCGAGTTCCCGCAGCCTGCGCTCAAGAATCCCGCCCAGGGCCGTGCGGCCTTCGGGGTTCATATGCACCGCATCAGCGAGGTACTTTGCCAGTCCATACCTGGTGAGCCAATCTCCGGTGGAGACAAAGGGCACTCCATTTGCTGCCGCCACGGCACCGAGCAAAGCGTCCACCTCGCTCCGCCGCCCGCCGCCGTCGTTCGCTCCCCGGGCCAGGGTGCCGATCATTGCCAGCCGTGTGCCGGGATAGCGGCTCCGCAGCTCAGCGATCAGCCGCTCGGCGTTCCGCGAGATCTGCGCGTTGCTTGCTCCTCCGGCGGCGTCGTTGCCGCCACCCTCGACCACAAGGAGGGCGGGAGTCCCGGAAGGAAGCAACCAGTCCCCGCGCTGCAGGGCGTCCACGTAATTACCGGTAGCGCCGTTCGCCGCGACGTAGCCGGTGCCGCCGCGGCCGCAGAAGTATACGTTGTACCCGGCAGCGGCCAGGCCCAGGCGGGGCCAGCCGTCTACGGGTTCCGACTGCGAATCCCCAATCAGCAGGACCGTTCTGCCCACATCGGGAACAACTGCTTCCAGGCGGCCATTGCCCGTATTCAGGACGTGGGCAGTGGCTGCCACCGACACCTTCGGGGCGCCCGGCTTCACGGCTGCCACCTGGCTGTTGGCCGCCTGGCCTGTGGCTGCCCGCGACAGGCTGCTGCCGGCCGAACCAGCGGAAAGTCCGTCGCCACCGGATCCCGCGACGGCCACGAGCCCGGCGACCACTGCGGCCACAGCCCACGCCGCACCGCGCATGGTGCTGGCCTTGGCAGGGGGCATCGTTGTCTCCGGCGTGCTCAAAGGATGGGCTCTGTGTCACAGACATCATGCCATGCACACGGAAGCGGTAGTGAACTTGGTCACACCGTGTACCGGCGGTCCCTGATCGCCGCACCTCCAGGGGCCGTCGACCCGGCCGGAATTTAGGCCAACAAATAACTCAGCGGCTAGAATAAAGGAAGGCGCCCTGTGCCAAGGGCCTTGTCCGTCGTGCGTTCCAGTTGGAAATGTCGCGATACAACAGCTGACTCCACTGAATCGAGCCTTTACGCATGTCTGAAACCACCACCAACACCGCGGTAGCCACTGCATCGCGCAGTGACCTCCGCAACGTCGCGATCGTGGCCCACGTTGACCACGGCAAGACCACCCTGGTCGACGCCATGCTCAAGCAGACCCATTCCTTTGCAGAGCACAACCACGTAGAAGACCGCGTCATGGACTCCGGCGACCTGGAGCGCGAAAAGGGCATCACCATCCTGGCGAAGAACACCACTGTCGCCTACAACGGTCCGTCCTCGAACGGCGAGACCATCACCATCAACGTGATCGACACCCCCGGCCACGCCGACTTCGGCGGCGAGGTCGAGCGCGGCCTGTCCATGGTCGACGGCGTCGTCCTGCTCGTCGATGCCTCTGAGGGCCCGCTGCCCCAGACCCGCTTCGTGCTGCGCAAGGCCCTCGCTGCGCACCTGCCCGTGATCCTGCTGGTCAACAAGACCGACCGCCCCGACGCGCGGATCGAAGAGGTCGTGCACGAGTCCATGGACCTGCTCCTCGGCCTCGCCTCCGACCTGGCCGACGAGGTCCCCGATCTGGACCTGGACAAAATCCTCGAGGTCCCCGTGGTGTACGCCGCCGCGAAGGTCGGCCGCGCCTCCCTGGAGCAGCCCGCTGACGGCACCGCTCCGGAGAACGAGGACCTCGAACCGCTGTTCAAGACCATCATCGAGCACATCCCGGCTCCGACGTACAACCCGGAGGGTGTGCTCCAGGCGCACGTCACCAACCTCGACGCCTCCCCGTTCCTTGGCCGCCTGGCCCTGCTGCGTATTTACAACGGCACCCTGCGCAAGGGCCAGACCGTGGCCTGGGCCCGCGCCAACGGCGAGCTGAAGAACGTCAAGATCACCGAGCTGCTCGCCACCAAGGCGCTGGAGCGCGTGCCGGCCGAGTCCGCAGGCCCCGGCGAGATTGTCGCCGTCGCCGGCATCGAGGAGATCACCATCGGTGAAACCCTGACCGACGCCGAGAACCCCCAGCCGCTGCCGCTGATCACCGTGGACGATCCCGCGATCTCCATGACCATCGGTATCAACACCTCGCCGCTGGCCGGCAAGGTCAAGGGCGCCAAGGTTACTGCCCGCCAGGTCAAGGACCGTCTTGACAAGGAACTGATCGGTAACGTCTCCATCAAGGTCCTGCCCACCGAGCGTCCCGACGCCTGGGAAGTCCAGGGCCGTGGCGAGCTCGCCCTCGCTATCCTGGTGGAGCAGATGCGCCGCGAAGGCTTCGAGTTGACCGTCGGCAAGCCGCAGGTTGTCACCAAGACCGTTGATGGCAAGATCCACGAGCCGATGGAACACATGACCATCGACGTGCCCGAGGAATACCTGGGCGCCGTCACCCAGCTCATGGCAGCCCGCAAGGGCCGCATGACCAACATGGCCAACCACGGCACCGGCTGGTGCCGCATGGAGTTCATCGTTCCGGCCCGTGGCCTGATCGGTTTCCGCACCCGGTTCCTCACCGACACCCGTGGTGCAGGCATCGCGGCTTCCATCTCCGAAGGCTACGAGCCGTGGGCCGGCCCCATCGAGTACCGCACCAACGGTTCCATGGTTGCCGACCGCGCCGGTGTTGTTACCCCGTTCGCCATGATCAACCTGCAGGAACGCGGCTCCTTCTTCGTGAAGCCCACGTCCGAGGTCTACGAAGGCATGATCGTGGGCGAGAACTCCCGCGCCGACGACATGGACGTCAATATCACCAAGGAAAAGAAGCTCACCAACATGCGTGCCGCTTCCTCCGACACCTTCGAGAACCTGACCCCGCCGCGGGAACTCACCCTCGAAGAGTCACTCGAGTTCGCCCGCGAGGACGAGTGCGTCGAAGTGACCCCGGACGCCATCCGCATCCGCAAGGTCATCCTGGACACCAACGAGCGCGCCAAGGCCAACCGCGCCCGCGCCAAGGCCTAGTAACTCCGCAGGTCCGCAGAACGCCACCGGCATTTGCCGGTGGCGTTCTGCGTTTAAGCTCGCGATTGGGCAGGAAACCGTGGGTTCGTTAGGCAGGGAGAGCCCGTGGGCAACGAGCGGCGCTGTCAGTGCGCAGCGGCGCGGCGCGGGGGAGCGGGCGGCACTTCCTTCGCGGCCACCACAAGCTCAAGGGGAATGACGACGTCGGCCTGGCGGGTGCGGACGGTGCAGGAACCGGCGTCGCACGTCAGCAGGTGGCCCAGGGCATCCGTGAGGCCACCTTCAATCCGGTAGCGCACCACCACCCGGGTTCCGGGCTCAGCCGCGGCCAGGAAGCGGGCAGGGGCAGGCGCTGGCAGACTCACCAGTTCATACTAGGCCGCCGGCTAGGTTCGCGGGAACGGGCTGGGAGATAATAGGCTCAGATGTCAATAGTCCGGCCGTGCTGCCGGATGCTAGAGCCGGCGGGGAAGCCGGAACCCAACGTGGAGAGGCCAGGGACGTGACGTACGTAATCGCGCAGCCGTGTGTGGATGTTAAGGACAAGGCATGCATTGAGGAATGCCCGGTCGATTGCATCTATGAAGGCGAGCGTTCGCTGTACATCCATCCGGACGAGTGCGTCGACTGCGGCGCCTGCGAGCCGGTGTGCCCGGTGGAGGCCATTTACTACGAGGATGACACCCCGGAGGAATGGGCCGACTACTACAAGGCCAACGTCGAATTCTTCGATGACCTTGGGTCTCCTGGTGGCGCGGCCAAGATCGGCAACACGGGCAAGGACCACCCGATGATCGCCGCCCTGCCGCCGCAGAACCAAGACCACTGACGCGGACGGGAAACGTGACCGCAGCAGTGAATTCGTTTGGCCTGAACCTGCCCGACTACCCGTGGGAGGCCATGGCCCCCTACATGGCCAAGGCCTCGGAACACCCGGGCGGGGCAGTTAACCTCTCCATTGGCACGCCCGTGGATCCCACACCGCAGCTGGTCCAGGACGCCCTGAAGGCGGCCGCCAATGCCCCCGGATATCCCACCGTTCACGGCACTCCCGCGCTTCGGGAAGCCATCTCGGGCTGGTTCGAACGCCGGCGCGGAGTGGCAGGCCTCGACCCCCGCAACATCATGCCGACTGTGGGGTCCAAGGAACTCGTTGCGTGGCTGCCGCTGCTGCTGGGCCTCAAGCCCGGAGACGTCGTCGTACGGCCTAAGGTGGCTTACCCCACGTACGATATCGGCGCCACCCTTGCTGGGGTCACCTCGGTGGCCACGGACAACCTGGACGAGCTTGACGACGCAACGCGCGCACGCGTGCGCCTCATTTGGGTCAATTCCCCGGGCAACCCCACGGGCAGTGTCCGCGACGCGGAGTCACTGAAGGCGCTGGTGGTCCAGGCCCGTGAAATCGGCGCTGTGGTGGCATCGGACGAATGCTACGCAGAGCTTGGCTGGGGCGACTGGGACGTCCAGCGCGGCGGCCAGCGCGTCCCCAGCATCCTCGATCCGCACGTGGCCGGCGGCTCGCACCAGGGCCTGCTCGCCGTGTACTCGCTGAGCAAGCAGTCCAACCTGGCCGGCTACCGCGCAGCCTTCGTTGCCGGTGATCCGGACCTGATGCCCAACCTGGTCAACAGCCGCAAGCATGCAGGCATGATCGTTCCCTACCCGGTCCAGGAGGCCATGCGGGTGGCGCTGGGGGATGACACCCACGTCGAGGCCCAGAAGGACCTGTACCGGGGCCGGCGTGAACGCCTGGTGCCCGCGCTGCTGGACTTCGGCCTGGAGATCAAGGAGTCCGACGCCGGCCTGTACCTGTGGTCGACTGCAGGCGAGGACACGTGGGCCACGGTGGCCCGCCTGGCTGAACGCGGCATTGTGGTGGGGCCGGGTGTCTTCTATGGAGACGCGGGCAACGGCTATGTCCGCGTGGCCTTGACCGGATCCGACGAGCGGATCGATGCAGCCGTTGCACGGCTGGCCTGATCCGGCCCCCGGGGACACGTAATAATCGTGTGACTCGCCCCACATCCGGTGCATTTTAGGCCGGATGGGAAGCTCGCGGATTAGTGACACCCGCCAAGGAGCGGTACTTTTTAAGTTGACGATCAATGGTGGCTTTCTACAAGAAGGCAGCCCGGGTGTTGGAACCTGTCTTCTCAGGCTCAAGTGCGCGGCTCACCTGATGTTGGATCAAGCTTTCGACAGAGGCCGAAGACGCCTCATGAAGGGGACTCCATGACTGAGACCAACAATGCTGCGACCCTGCTCCACGCAGGTGGCGAGTTGAAGCTCCCGCGCATCCAGGTTGTTGAAGGGAACGAAGGTTACGACGTCTCCAAGCTGCTCAAGCAGACCGGTGCCGTGACCTTTGACCCCGGCTTCATGAACACCGCAGCAACCACCTCCGCCATTACCTACATCGATGGCGATGCGGGCATCCTGCGCTACCGCGGATACCCCATCGAGCAGCTGGCGCAGCACTCCAGCTTCCTCGAGGTGTCTTACCTGCTGATCTACGGCAACCTGCCCACGCCCACCGAACTGGACGAGTTCGACCAGAAGATCCGGCGCCACACCCTGCTGCACGAAGAGCTTAAGGGCTTCTTCGGCGGCTTTCCCCGCGACGCACACCCCATGCCGGTGCTGTCATCGGCCGTGTCCGCGCTGTCCACCTTCTACCAGGACTCGCTGGACCCGTTCAACGCCGAGCAGGTGGAGGTTTCCACCATCCGCCTGATGGCAAAGCTGCCGGTTATTGCCGCCTACGCGCACAAGAAGTCCATCGGCCAGCCCATGCTGTACCCGGACAACTCCATGAACCTGGTGGAGAACTTCCTGCGCCTCAGCTTCGGCCTCCCCGCCGAGCAGTACGAGCTGGACCCGGTCATCGTCAAGGCCCTGGACCTGCTCCTCATCCTGCACGCGGACCACGAGCAGAACTGCTCCACCTCAACCGTGCGCCTGGTGGGCTCCTCCAACGCCAACCTCTTCGCCTCCGTTTCGGCCGGCATCAATGCCCTCTTCGGCCCTGCCCACGGCGGCGCCAACGAGGCCGTGCTGAAGATGCTCCGCCAGATCCAGGCCGAGGGCCTCAAGCCCGAGGACTACATGGAGAAGGTCAAGAACAAGGAAGACGGCGTCCGCCTCATGGGCTTCGGACACCGCGTCTACAAGAACTACGATCCGCGCGCCAAGATCGTCAAGGCCACGGCCCACGAGATCCTCAGCAAGCTCGGCGGCAACGACGAACTGCTCGACATCGCCATGCGCCTGGAAGAGAAGGCGCTCAGCGATGACTACTTCATCCAGCGCAAGCTCTACCCGAACGTGGACTTCTACACCGGCCTGATCTACAAGGCCATGGGCTTCCCCGAGAAGATGTTCACCGTCCTGTTTGCCATCGGCCGCCTGCCGGGCTGGATTGCCCAGTGGCGCGAAATGATCAGCGACCCGAACACCAAGATCGGCCGCCCGCGCCAGCTGTACATCGGCGAGCCGGAGCGCGACTACCCCGCCCGCTGATTCCCCGCCTGTCAGGGACAGCAACAGCAATGACGACGACGGCCGCCCACCTTTCACAGGTGGGCGGCCGTTTCGCTTTAATCACCATCCATTGCTCCCCACCGGCACCCTAACCTTCGCAAGCTCGGCCAGGGAACCCTGCCGGCGTCGGCCCACTGCCCTTTTGGGGGTTCAAAAGGCCAGCTACTCGGCAATCGACGGGGAGGGCAGGGTCAGGAGGCGTAGCCTTGGGGGTTGTTCTTCTGCCAGCGCCAGTGGTCCTCGCACATCTGGTCCACGGTCTTGGTGGTGGACCAGCTCAGGTCTGCCAGTGCCGAGGTGGCATCGGCCCAGAACGCCGGGAGGTCTCCCGCGCGGCGGCCGGTGATCTCGTAGGGGATGGGCTGGCCCACTGCCTTCTCAAAGGAGCGCAGGACCTCCAGGACAGAGGAGCCCTTGCCGGAACCGAGGTTCCAGCGGAAGACGCCGGTGCGGTCCGCGATGTGGTTCAGTGCAGCCACGTGTCCCTCGGCCAGGTCCACCACGTGGATGTAGTCGCGCAGGCAGGTACCGTCCGGCGTGTCGTAGTCGCCGCCGAAGACCATGAGCTTCTCACGCCGCCCCACCGCCACCTGGGCAATGAACGGGACAAGGTTGTTCGGGATGCCCTGCGGGTCTTCGCCGATGCGTCCCGAGGGGTGTGCGCCCACCGGGTTGAAGTAGCGCAGCAGTGCTATGTGCCATCGTGAGTCGGCGGCGCCGAGGTCAGAGAGGATGTCCTCGATCTGTTCCTTGGTGCGCCCGTACGGGTTGTTGGCGCCGATCTCCATTTTTTCCACGTACGGGATGGGGTTGTGCTCACCGTAGACGGTGGCCGAGGAGCTGAAGACGATTGACCGGACGTCGTGCCTGTCCATGACGCGGACCAGGTTAAGCGTCCCCACCAGGTTGTTGTAGTAGTACTTCAGCGGCTCCTGCACTGATTCACCCACCGCTTTGAGGCCTGCGAAATGAATGACGGCCTCGATGCCGTTTCCGGCGAACACCTTCTCGACGGCGGCCTCGTCCACCAGGTCCACGTTGTGGAACTCCGCGGTCTTGCCGCTGAGTTCGGCTACGCGGCGCAGCGACTCCTCGCTGGAGTTGACCAGGTTGTCGATGACGACCACGTCGTGGCCGGCTTCCTGCAGGGAAAGAACAGTGTGGGAACCGATGTAGCCGGTGCCCCCTGTGACCAAGATTTTCATGCCTCAACGCTATCCCACGTGCAGCGTTGCCCGCCGCCGTGTCCCGGATGGCGGGCGGTCTGTGAAAAGGCAGAGTAAACACAAGTGTGCTAATAAGAATGGTGCCCAAAATTGTAGACGCCGATGCCCGGCGGCAGGATGTGGTCCAGGCGGTTCTCCGCATCATTGCCGTGGACGGTCTCGAGCGTGCCTCGCTTCGGGAAGTTGCGGACGAAGCAGGACTGGCGGTCGGCTCGGTCCGGCACTACTTCCAGGGCAGCGAGGAGCTTCTGGCGTTTACGTTCGGCACGGTGGTGGACCGGGTGGCCGGCCGGCTGGAAGCCCTGCTGCCCGCCGTCCTTGATGCTGCCGCAGCCAGTCCCGAACAGCGGGGGGCTGTTTTAACCCTTCTGGGCGGCATGCTTCCCCTGGACGAGGAAACAGCAGTGGAGGCATGTGCGTGGCTGGCGTTCAAGAACGCCGCCCGCATCCGGCCGTTCCTTGCCGCGGAGTCGGACCGAAGCCACCGTGAAATCGCGGCCATCGTGGGCGCACTCGTCGCAACCCTGCTGCCGGACGATGAACCGCAGGAGAACCTGGTGGTGGAGGCCGAACGGCTCCTGGCCACGCTGGACGGACTTTGTATGCACGCCTTGCTCCAGCCGGGCTGGATGACGGCGCAGATGTGCCGGGACGTGCTTGAGCGGCACCTTGACGGGATCGCACGCTAAGGGATCAAAAGGCTGTCCTGCACTTCCGCGGACTGGTTGCGGGAATAGACTGATAGCCGGGTAGGCCGGACCGATCACGACGCCCGGCACCGGTAGGCCAGGAAAGGACTTTGGATGCAGCACGCAAGCGGTTCCGGGTGGCAGATCACCACCGACACATCCGGGCCGATGATGATTGCTCTTTACGTCCGGGACGCCGCCGGCCTGAACGGCGTGGGCCGTCCCATGCTGTCCCATGCATCACCCAAAGTCCGTTCGGCGGACCATAAGCACCTGACCGCGGATGTTGGCGGCCTCAGCGCACTGAAGACCGAGTGGGAGGCCTGGTGGGAGCAGCTGCTCAAGGCGCACCCCCACACCTCCCCGGAACTGTCCCCGCCCGATTTCGAAGCGTTCGGCAACTCGCCGGCGCTCCAACGGCTCCTGCAGGCCCATTTCGGGTCTGCCCTCACCTGGGCCAGGGAACGCCGGAGCGAATACGCCGAACTCGAAGCCCAGCGCGTGGCCAGCGGAACGGACCAGCTGCTCGGGGACATGGTGGATGACCGGCTGATGGAGGTGGGGCGGGACTCGCGGGACTTCACGCTGACCATCATTGAGTTGCCGCTGGACGAGCAACGGGCCTGGTACCTGGAACCGGACAAGATCATCATGAGCCAGGAGCTGATGGGCCAGCCTGAGCTGCTCCGCAGCTACGTCCAGCCGGTGCTGGAAATCCTGGTCTAGCCCCTGCAGGGAGGACGACGGCGGGACGTCACGTGCCGCCGTCGTCCTGCCGTACGGTGATGCGCACCTGCCCGGCAGCGGCCCCCGACGCCTGCCATCCGTCCCCGCCCGGCCGGTCCCAGCTGCGGCCGGCAACTTCCACCTTGGTCACCGCCAGGTTCTTGGCATTCGCAACCGCCCACTGCGCCACCGACCACGCCAGTGCCCCGTCCGCGTCCACCACCAGGGTGGCGCCGTCCACCTGCGAATCCACGCCGCCGTAAGCCTGGTCCAGTTCCGTCACCACTGTTGTTGAATTCCCGCCCGCCGTCGGGGAACGCAGCGTGCACTGGACACCCGCGGGGGTCTGTCCGGTCAGCCCGGAAGCGAAGGCCCGGCCCATCTCCTCATGCTGGGCGTAGGCCTTGGGGTAGGCGGAACGCTGGACCTGCTGGGCCGCGTCAGTGATGTCCAGCGTCTCGTACCCGGGGATCTTCACCAGGGCGTCATAGAAGGCATTGACGGCGTAGTACGGGTCCATGATCTGGGCCTCGGTGCCCCAGCCCTGGGACGGCCGCTGCTGGAAGAGCCCCCGCGAGTCAGGGCCGGCCTGGTCGCCGTGGCCGATGTTGCGCAGCTTGGACTCCTGCATGGCAGTGGCCAGGGCAATGGTGGCGGCACGCGGAGGGAGGCCCCGCCGGACGGCCGCGGCGGTGATCAGGGCTGCGTTGGCCGCCTGGTCCGGCGCCAGTTCCCCGGTCCGGCCGCCGGCCGTGGCTGTGCAGCGTTCCGAGACGAGGGTCTCGGAACGCTGCACGAAGTACACCGCCGTGTAAATGCCTCCCGCTGCCAGTGCCAGGGTGAGGAGCAGCACCGCCAGGCGGCGCAGGCCGCGCCTACGCGCCACAGACAGAGGTGCCACGAAGAGACTAGTTGGCGTGCAGGGCGTCGTTCAGTTCCACGGTCTGGCCCTTGCGGGGGAGAGCCTCCACCGCGCCCGTGGTGGAGTTGCGGCGGAACAGCAGGTTGGGGACGCCGGAGAGCTCGGCGGCCTTGACGATCTTGGTGGTGTCCTCGCCCACCTCGTCCTTGGGGCCCGGAACGCGGACACGGGTGCCGGCCGTGACGTAGAGGCCGGCTTCCACTACCGAATCGTCACCGATGCTGATGCCCACACCTGAGTTTGCACCGAGCAGGACACGCTCGCCGATGGTGATCTTTTCCTTGCCGCCCCCTGACAGGGTGCCCATGATGGAGGCGCCGCCACCCACATCGCTGCCGTCACCGGCCACGACGCCCGCCGAAATGCGCCCCTCCACCATGGAGGTGCCCAGGGTTCCGGCGTTGAAGTTCACGAAGCCCTCGTGCATGACGGTGGTGCCGGCGGCGAGGTGCGCACCCAGGCGAACCCTGTCGGCGTCGGCAATCCTGACCCCGCTGGGTACCACGTAGTCCACCATGCGCGGGAACTTGTCGATGCCGTAGACGGTGACAGCGCCCCGCCGGCGCAGCTTGGCGCGCGTCAGTTCAAAGCCCTCGACGGCGGCGGGGCCGAAGTTGGTCCACACGACGTTGGGGAGCTTGGCGAAGATCCCGTCCAGGTTGATGGTGTTGGGCTGGACCAGGCGGTGCGAGAGAAGGTGCAGGCGGAGATAGGCGTCCGCGGTGTCGGCGGGGGCTTCGTCGAGGTTGACCTGGACAAAGACCACCTTCTGCTCCGTGCCGCGGTCCTGGTCTGCACCGTTCTCAGCGATGGCCGTCAGGGCTTCGTCGGCGTTTTCCACCGAGCGGAGATCCTCGGCCGCAACACCCAGTGCCGGTGCCGGAAACCAGACGTCCAGGACCGTGGTGCCGCTGCCGGCGGTGGCAACGGTGGCCACACCAAAGCCATAGGCGGAACGGTCATCAGCGTTGGAGGTCAGGGTTTCGGGCACGGCGGAGGAAGCAGTCTCAGTCATGTGCCCCAGTCTATCGAGGGCCGGGCCGCCGGTTCGAACTAGACTGGCTTCGTGACTGCTGAAACCGCCCCTGAATCTTCCGTGTCCACCCTTGACCTGCACCAGGACGTTGCGCTGCTGACCGCGGCACTCATGGACATCAACAGCGTGTCGGGCAATGAGAAGCAGCTCGCGGACGCCGTCGAAGCGGCCCTGCGGGAGATTCCCCAGCTCACCGTGGTGCGCGACGGTGACGCCATCATTGCCCGCACGGAACTGGGCTTGGGTGAGCGCGTGATTCTCGCCGGCCACCTGGACACGGTCCCGCTTCCGCTGACTGAAGGTTCCAGGGGCACTGTCCCGTCCAGCTGGGAGTCCGGCGTTCCGGGCGAGGGCGTCCTCTTTGGCCGCGGAGCCACCGACATGAAGGGCGGCGTGGCGGTCCAGCTCGCGCTGGCAGCAGGAATGTTCGACGGCGGCGCGCAGCCCAAGCGGGACGTCACCTTTGTGTTCTACGACCACGAGGAAGTGGAGGCGGTCAAGAGCGGCCTGGGTCGCCTGGTCCGCAACCACGGAGATCTGCTGCAGGGAGACTTCGCCATCCTGCTGGAGCCCACGGACGGAACGGTGGAGGGCGGCTGCAACGGCACCAGCCGGTTCGAGGCCAGCACAGCGGGCGAGGCCGCACATTCGGCGCGGGCGTGGATGGGCAGCAATGCCATCCACGCAGCAGCCCCCATCCTGGCCCGCCTGGCATCCTACGAACCGCGGACCATCAACGTTGACGGGCTTGACTACCGGGAAAGCCTCAACGCGGTAAAGATCAACGGCGGCACTGCCGGCAATGTCATCCCGGACCGCTGCGTGGTGGAAATCAACTACCGGTTCGCCCCGGACAAGACGCCGGACCAGGCCGAAGCCCACGTCCGGGAACTGCTGGAGGGCTTTGACGTGGTCCGCACCGATGCCGCCGCGGGAGCGCGTCCTGGCCTGCAGCACCCGGCTGCCGCCTCCTTTGTTGCCGCCGTGGGCGCCGAGCCCAAGCCCAAATACGGCTGGACCGACGTCGCACGCTTCAGTGAGCTGGGCATCCCGGCGGTGAACTTCGGCCCGGGCGATGCACTGCTGGCACACAAGGACAACGAGCACGTCCACGCTGATGCCGTCCGCAAATGCCTCGCCGCGCTGCAAAGCTGGCTCGCTGGCTGACGGCCAGTAACCGAAAAGGTCCGGAACTCCCCACGGGAATTCCGGACCTTTTCTTGTTGGAGCACCTGATGCAGCTTGGAAGTCTAGGGAGCCGCAGCTTCCAGGACATCGGGTTCGGCCTTCGCCATGCCGCCGGCGGCCTTCTTGGAGCCGCGGCGCTCGATCCATACGGCAAGCCGCGAAACCGAGATGTTGATGGCGATGTAAATGGCCGCCGCCACGAAGAAGATGGGGAACAGGTACTGCGTGCCCAGGAAGTCCGCCATGACCTGCACCGCGCGCAGCAGCTCGCCGTACGCCACGATGTAGCCCAGCGAGGTGTCCTTCAGCAGCACCACCATCTGCGCCACGAGGGAAGGCATCATGCGGCGGATCGCCTGCGGCAGCTCGATCAGCATACGAGACTTGTAGCTGGTGAGGCCGATGGCCAGGCCGGCTTCCCGTTGTCCCTTGGGCAGGGACTGGATGCCGGCGCGGATGATCTCGGCAAAGACCGCAGCGTTGTACAGCACCAGGCCGGCCACGACGGCGATGAACGCCGAGGTGCCGAACCCGAGCAGGATGAAGAGCATCATGAGGACCACGGGCATGCCCCGGAGGAATTCCAGGATGATCCTCATAGGAATCCGGATGAATGCGGCATCCGAAATGCGGAGCAGGCACAGCAGCAGGCCCAGCGGGAACGCGATGACTGCCGCCAGTGCGGCTGCGGAAAGCGTGGACCCCAGCCCCTTACCGAGCAGCTGCCACACGTCGCCGCGGGTGAAGATTTGCCAGCGGCGGGCTTCGAAGATGCCCTGCTGGGCGAGGATCGTGACCACCCAGGCCAGCAGGCCGAGAATCAGCAGGCCGCCGATGATGGAGGCAATGAGGGAGACCCGGCGCGCTTTGGGGCCGGGGACGTCGTAGAGAACGGAGCTCATCGGGCAATCGCCACCTTTCGTTCCACCGTGTTGGCGAGGATTCCCAGCGGAACGGTGAGGAGCAGATAGAAGAACGCGGTGCCCAGCAGGACTGTGATCACGGCGTCACCGTTGGCGTTGGCCAGCTGGCGGCCGTAGCCGAACAGCTCCAGGACGAAGAAGGCGCCGGCAACCGAGGAGTTCTTGACCAGGGCGATCAGGATGTTGATCAGCGGCGGGATCACCGTCCGCAGTGCCTGGGGGAGGATGATGAGCGAGAGGACCTGGCCGAACTTCATGCCAATGCTGCGTGCTGCCTCGGCCTGGCCCACAGG
Organism: Pseudarthrobacter sp. LT1; assembly: GCF_035621795.1. Taxonomy (NCBI): domain Bacteria; kingdom Bacillati; phylum Actinomycetota; class Actinomycetes; order Micrococcales; family Micrococcaceae; genus Pseudarthrobacter; species Pseudarthrobacter sp. LT1. The sequence goes on along the minus strand of NZ_CP141830.1, from coordinate 3,180,907 downwards.
CACGCTGTTGACACCTGAGCGGACAGCTTCGGCGATGAACGCGGCGGTGTAGGTGCTGAGGGCAATGATGGCAGCGATCTCGAACTGCTCGAATTTGACCCCGATCCGGGGGAGTACCACCGCTGCGAAGAAGAACGCGATGGTCAGCGGCGTATTGCGGAGTACCTCTACGTACACGGTGCTGAAACCGCGGAGCGCCGCCACCGGGGAGACGCGTGCCGCGGCCAGCAGGGTGCCAAGAATCAACGCGAAAATGCCGGAAACGACAGAGAGAAAAAGAGTGCGGAGAAAACCTTCCCAGTACAGGGGCAGGTTTTCAAAGATGACGTCCATAAGATCCTTCGGCTGTAAGCGTGGACGGATTAACGGCTGTGCCGCCGGGGCTGCTGAACAGCCCCGGCGGCGCGGCGGACGCTACTTAGTAACGGTTGATGGCCGGGAGGCTGGGGGCGGTCTTAATGACCGAACCTGCAGTGGCTTCCCAGGCCTTCTTGTAGGAGCCGTCCTTTTCGAAGGATTCGAGCTGGTCGTTGATCCAGTTGCGGAACTCGGTGTCGCCCTTCTTCAGGCCGATGCCGTAAGGCTCCTTGGTGAAGGTTTCGTCAGAGGCGAGCTTGAAGGCGTCCGGCTCCTTGTCAACGAAACCGGCCAGGATCACGTTGTCCGTGGTCACGGCTTCAACCTGCTTGTTGCGCAGCGGCTCCAGGCAGGCGGAGTAGGTGGCGGCCGGGACGAGCTCGGCGCCGTACTTGTCCACGATCGTGGCGGCCGGGGTGGAACCGGTGACGGAGCAGACCTTCTTGCCCTTGACGTCCTCGGGCTTCTTGATGGTGTCGTTGTCCTTGTTCACCATGAGGGCCTGGCCGGCTTCGTAGTACGGGCCGGCGAAGTCGACAACCTGCTTGCGCTTGTCGCTGATGGTGTACGTGGCGATGACCAGGTCAACCTTGCCCTGCTCGATGAAGGGCTCGCGGTTGGCGGAAACGGTCTCGGACCATTCGATCTTGTCCGCGGGGATGCCCAGCTTGGCGGCGATCAGCTTGCCCATTTCGACGTCGAAACCTACGGGCTTGCCGTCCAGGCCCACCTGGCCGAACAGCGGCTGGTCGAACTTGGTGCCGATCTTGATGGTGCCGGCGGAGGACAGCTTCGCCATGGTGGTTCCGGCAGCGAACGACGGCTTCTCAACGGGGCTCGGGTTGCTGGAGCCGCCTGAGTCTCCACCGCCGCAGGCGCTGAGCGACAGTGCGAGGGCAGCGGTAGCCGCCACGACGAAGGACTTTCGCCGGGACATAAATGCCTTCATGACATTCCTTTCATTGGTGGCCGCGGGTTTCCGGCCTGGATGCGATCTGAAGTGTGGTTGTTCGGTAAGTCAGTGGGTGAGGAGCTTGGACAGGAAGTCCTTGGCCCGGTCACTCTTCGGGTTGGTGAAGAACTCCTCCGGGGTGGCGTCCTCCACGATCTGGCCGTCCGCCATGAAGACCACGCGGTCGGCGGCCTTGCGGGCGAAGCCCATCTCGTGGGTGACCACGATCATGGTCATGCCTTCCTTGGCGAGCTGGACCATGACGTCCAGGACCTCGTTGATCATTTCGGGGTCCAGCGCTGACGTGGGCTCGTCGAACAGCATCACCTTCGGCTTCATTGCCAAGGCACGGGCTATCGCAACGCGCTGCTGCTGGCCGCCCGAGAGCTGGGCCGGCAGCTTGGGCGCCTGGTGGCCCACGCCCACCCGTTCCAGGAGCGCCATGGCGTCCTTTTCCGCTGCCGCCTTGGAGGCGCCTTTGACCTTGATCGGCCCCAGGGTGACGTTTTCAAGGATGGTCTTGTGCGCGAACAGGTTGAACGACTGGAAGACCATTCCGACGTCGGCGCGGAGCTGTGCAAGTTCCTTGCCTTCCTCGGGGAGGACCTTCCCGTCGATGCTGATGGTTCCGCCCTCGATGGTTTCCAGGCGGTTGATTGCCCGGCAGAGGGTGGACTTACCGGAGCCGGAGGGCCCGATGACCACAACAACCTCGCCCTTGCGGACCTGGAGGTTGATGTCCTTCAAAACGTGCAGCTGGCCGTAATGCTTGTTAACGGCGTTCAGGGAGACGAGAGTATCGCCGGGCACATGAGTAGTCATAGGAAAGAATCTAGCGAACAACCGGGGGTTATGACGCCAATCACCCCAAGTTCATGCTGATCGTGATTCAAGAGATACCTGGAGTTGGAGGTTAGCCTAGGGGAATGAGCATCAACGCAGATCCGGCCAAGAATTCCCAGCCGCGCCGTAAGGGGCCCCTCGAACTGCGCCGCAAGCAGGCGGCCGTGGAAATGTCGGACCAGCATCTGCTCGATACGAAAGGCCCCGGCCAGTTCGTCCATACCGACCCGTGGCGGGTCCTGCGCATCCAGAGCGAATTCGTCGAGGGCTTCGGCGCGCTGGCGGACATCGGGAAGGCGGTCAGCGTGTTCGGCTCAGCCCGCACGAAGCCCGGAAGCCTGTACTACGAGATGGGCGTGGAGGTGGGGCGCAAGCTCGCCGAAGCCGGAGTCGCCGTGATCACCGGCGGCGGCCCGGGTTCCATGGAGGCGGCCAACCGGGGAACGGTGGAAGGCAACGGCGTATCGGTGGGCCTCGGCATTGAACTGCCCTTCGAGCAGGGCCTGAACCAGTGGGTGGACCTGGGCATCAACTTCCGCTACTTCTTCGCCCGCAAGACCATGTTCGTCAAATATGCCCAGGGCTTCATCGTGCTGCCCGGCGGCCTGGGCACCCTGGATGAGCTGTTCGAGGCCATGGTACTGGTCCAGACCCGGAAGGTGACGTCGTTCCCCATCGTCCTCCTGGGCGTCGACTTCTGGGGGCCGATGATCGACTGGATCAGGGGCACCCTAGTGGCCGAGGGCATGGTGTCCGAGAAGGACCTGGACCTCATCCAGCTGGTCGATGACCCCGCGGAAGCTGTGGACCGGGTCCTCAGCGGCGCCGTGACCCCGTCACTGAACGGGGAACAGCGGCCGGAGTAGCAGCGGGCCGCGGTTGGCGCCACCGGTCTGGCACGATGGAACAGTGAGCTTCTTTCTGGTTTTCCTTGCCGTCGTCCTCGTGGCGGCGGTCCTTTGGGCCGGCCTGGGCCGGCGCTCCCGCAAGCCGGACGGGGCGGCGCTGCCCGTCCTGCTGGGCGGTTTCGAAGAGCCGCCGGCCAACCTGCCGCCGGTGCTGCTGCCGGAGCGCGCCGTTCCGGAGGACGTGACCCGCCTTCGCTTCTCGCTGGGCCTGCGCGGCTACCGGATGGACCAGGTGGACCAGGTCCTGGACGAACTGCGGGACCAGCTGGCGGCACGCGACGCAGAACTGGCCGAACTGCGGGACCGGCTGGCCGCCACGGAGGTGCAAACCGGCGCCGGTACGCGGCAGCCGGACGACGACGGGCTCCCGGCCCACGGCACGGCTCCGGAAGTGCCGGACGCCGGAGAGGGCGGGAACCAGGCGGTCCATGAGGACGCTGCCCCGCGGAAGGGCGGCCTGTGAGCACGGTTGCCCGCCGCAGCCCGCTGGCCTCTGCCGGCAATATGGCCCACCGGGCTGCGTCCGCCGTCCGCGGGTGGCCATGGTGGCTCCAGGTCACGGCACTGTACGGCGGATCCAGACTGGTAACAGCCTGCATCTTCATGGCCGCGGCGCTCCACCAGGGCCCCAACCCCTGGTTTCCGCCAAAGCCGGACTACTGGAACTTCATCAACATCTGGGACGCCCGCTGGTACGCACAGGTCATCGCCAACGGCTACCCGTCGGTCCTTCCCACGGACGCCGCCGGCAACGTCCAGGAAAACACGTGGGCTTTCTACCCGCTTTTTCCTGCACTGGCCGGCGGACTCAGCCGCCTTACCGGGCTGAACCCGGCCGCCGCGCTCACGCTGGTCGCCATGCTGGCCGGATGGGGTGCTGCGCTGGCGGTGTACGCACTCTTCCGGCAGAAGGCCCCGCACGCACCCGCCATGTGGGGTGTTGCCTTCTTCTCGGTCTTCCCCGTCTCGGCTGTGCTGCAGGTGCCCTACGCCGAGCCGTTGTCCCTCCTGCTGCTCGCGGGGGCACTGCTCCTGGTGGTGCGCCGCCAGTACCTCTGGGCCGCCCCCGTAGTGGTCCTGTTGTGCCTGTCCAGGCCCGTGGGCGTTCCCTTCGCCGTCATGCTGGGGCTGCTCCTGGTCTTCCACGCCGCCGCAAATGTCCGCCGCGGGCGGCAACGGGCTCCGGCTGACAATGCCCACTCGGTCAAGGACCTGGCGGCACTCACCGGGCTCACCGCCGTCGCAGGCCTGTCCGCGCTGGCCTGGCCGGCTGCGGCATGGGCGGCTACCGGGGACTTGCAGGCGTACACCAAAACCGAAACCGTCTGGCGGGGCCGCGACCTGGTGCCTTTCAAGCCGTGGTTCGACGCCGGCGTCGACCTCTTTGGTCCTGTGCTGGGCGTCCTCGCGCCCCTGGTGTTCGTGGCGCTGTTCGGCCTGATGCTGTTCCTGCCCCCGGTGGTTCGGCTCGGCGTCGAACTGCGGCTCTGGTGTGCCTGCAACATGGGCTACCTGCTGGCGTTCCTCCACCCCCAGACCAGTACGTTCAGGATGCTGCTGCCGCTGTTTCCGCTGGCCTTGGGCGCGGTGTTCCTGTCCCGGTCCAGGGCGTACCGGGGGACCGTGGTGGCCATGTTCCTGCTGCTGCAGATCGTCTGGATCGTGTGGCTGTGGGCGTGGGCACAGCTGCCCGGCGGAGGCGATTACCCGCCGTAGCAAAACGGGCTTTCGCGCAGGTCAGGGCGGGAATGACACGTTCCGGGAAATGTCCATCGATTAGCTACGTGCGGGTAATTCCGCGATAATGATAGGTAAGCAAGGACAAAAGCATTCAGAAAACGCGCAGCCTCGGCGGTGGTCCAACCACCCCGCCACAGCGGCCTGATCGACATGCGGACACAGCCCGCCCGGGCTGATTAGTCCTGGGACAAAATGGAGGGGAATTCCTCATGGCGGCTATGAAACCACGCACCGGCGACGGCCCAATGGAAGTCACCAAGGAGGGCCGCAGCCTGATCATGCGGGTCCCGCTCGAAGGCGGCGGGCGCCTGGTGGTCGAACTGAACGCTGCCGAGGCAGCAAACCTCAAGGAATGCCTGGTTGGCGTTACCGAATAGTCGTGCCGGTCAGGGTGCGCAGCCCGCGGGCTGCGCACCCTGACCTTTATGCGGCGACTACTTCTTGACGGCCACCAGCAGGCCGTCCCCGGTGGGAAGCATTGCCGAAGCCAGCCTGTCGTCGTCCCGGATGGCCTTGCCCACCTGCCGCAGGGTCACCGTGTTGGGCTCGCGCCCCGCAGGGTTGGCCACCTTGTCCTTGTCCAGGGCATCGTTGATGACCAGCAGGCCCGAACGCTTGAGCAGCCGGATGGCCTGTTCCACGTAGCCCGGGAGTCCGGGCTTGTCCGCATCAATGAAGACAAGATCATAGGCGCCGTCCGTGAGCCGGGGGAGGACGTCGCCCGCGCGGCCGGAAATAGTGCGGGTCCGGTTGGCGGGACTGCCGGCCTCGGCGAACGCTTCGCGGGCAGCCCGGAGGTGCTCCACGTCCACATCGATGGTGGTCAGGACAGCATGCGCGCCAAGGCCCCGCAGCAGGCAGACGCCGGAGACGCCGGCGCCGGTGCCGATCTCCACCGCCGTCTGCGCTTTTGACGCAGCGGCCAGGACCGTGAGGACCGCGCCCACGCCGGGACTGATGGCGCTGACGCCCAATTCAAAAGAACGTTCCCGGGCCCGAAGCATAACCTCATCCTCAGCGGGCAGATCTTCTGCATAGGACCAGCTGCTGGACTTGTCGGCGCTCATGAATAATCGCTTTCTGGGCGTAAAGGGGGAATGTCTCCTCCAGCCTACTGTGTCCGGCCGGGCCGGGCAGGGAAGCAGGCGTTGCGCCGACGGCTGAAGTTTGCGCCCGATCAGGAAATTCCCAGCCAAGTTTGAAATGATTGGTATCCGCTCATCCAAAAGGTGACCGGCGCCGAATCAGAGATGTCAACAGTATCCGGGCGTTAGCATTCCACGAGGGGAGTGGACGATGTCATCTTCAGTTGTGGCACCTGTCCCTGCAGTAAACAATCCCGATGATGAGTGGGTCCGTCCCACCTGGGAAGAAGTGGTCACCAACCACTCCGCAAAGGTCTACCGGCTGGCCTACCGCCTGACCGGCAACAAGTTCGACGCCGAGGACCTCACCCAGGAGGTTTTTGTCCGCGTGTTCCGTTCGCTGGAGAACTTCAAGCCCGGAACCCTCGATGGCTGGCTCCACCGCATCACCACCAACCTGTTCCTTGACCAGGCCCGCCGGAAGACCCGCATCCGTTTCGACGCGCTGGCGGAGGACGCGGAGTCCCGGCTGCCAGGCCGGGAGCCAGGCCCGGAGCAGAGCTTCGAGTTGAACAACCTGGACCTGGACGTGCAGGCCGCGCTGGAGGAACTGCCGCCGGACTTCCGTGCCGCGGTGGTCCTGTGCGACCTTGAAGGGCTCTCCTACGACGAAGTCGCCGAGGCCCTGGGCGTTAAGCTGGGCACCGTCCGTTCGCGCATCCACCGGGGACGGACCATGCTCCGCGAAAAGCTGGCCCACCGCGATCCGCGCCCGCAGCAGTCCCGCCGCAAGCTTTCGATGCCCCGCATCGCCGGCATCCTCTGAACGGCATATGAAGTCCCAGTTTCCTTTCGGCGGCAGGCATCAGCGCACCGGCAGCCACCTTGAGGCCTGCCAGGAGTGTGCCGCCACCGTGCGCCGGGAACGGCAGTACCTTGAGCGCCTGCGGGAGGCTCCCATTCCGCCGGCCAGCCAGGACCTGACGGCACGGCTGCTGGCCCGGACCCACGAACTGGCAGCCCAGCCGGCCGCCCCGGTGCCGGCGCACCAGGGTGTCACCTCCCGCATGGCCGCCCGGGCCCTTGCGCTCACCGCCGGCGGAACCGTGGCCGCGGCCGGCGTGCTGGCCGTGGGGGCGTTCACGGCAGCCGGGGACCCCGGAGCCGGCGAACCGGCGGGAACCGAGGCCGCTTTTTCGCATGTCTCATCACAGACCCCCGCTGACGGCCGGACCTTGACCGCCGCGCAGCTGGCCACCCTGCGTTCTGAAGGATGGGCGTGTCCGGACCTGCAGGCCATGGGATTCCATCTGGAAGCGGCTCGTGCGCTGGTGGTTAACGGGGAGCCCGCAGTTGAGCTGAGGCTCACTGACGGCGCACACCACGCCACTGTCACGGAGCAGCACCCTGTCACCAATGAACCAGCAGGCCAGGCCCCCGTGGTTCACGGGGTTGCAGAGGGGGAGAGCGCCCCGGGCCAGCAGGGTGGACCGGTGCAGGTGCCGGGCACCTCCCAGTGGTCCGCCACCTACCGGGCCGCAGGCCTCACCATCACGTACCGGTCCGACCTGCCCGCGGAACAGGCCGACGATGCCATGCCCATCCTCAAGCGGCTTGCCGATTCCGCGGCGGAGGGGGTCGCGGCAGCCGTCCCGGACCGGCCGGAAGGGCAGGCCGCGGAACCCCTGGATGCACGGCTGGAGCGCGGAATCAACAAGATCGCGGCCCTGTTCACCCAATGACACGGACTGTTTACCCGCCCGCCGGGTGGGAATCGTCACTCGCTGCCCGGAGAGGGTAATCTTCCTAAAGTGTTTGGAATCAACGGCCCGGAGTTCATCCTTCTGCTGATCATTGGCGTGCTGGTGATCGGCCCCCAGCGGCTGCCGGAATATACCCAGAAGCTGGCGAACCTGGTCAAGGAAGTCCGCCGGATGGCCAACGGTGCCCGTGAGCAAATCAAGGAAGAAGTGGGCATCGACATCGACGATGTCGACTGGAAGAAGTACGATCCCCGCCAGTACGATCCCCGGCGCATCATCAAGGAAGCACTGCTCGACGACGACACCAAGCCTGTCAGCGCAGGCGCCCCCGCCGCGGTGGCTGCCGTTTCAGGTGCTGCGGCCGCAGCAGATGCCGCCCCCCACCGGCCCGAAAGGGTAGTCCAGCGGCTCGCCCCGGGCGAGACCGCCCCGTTCGACACCGAAGCCACCTAGGCGGCCCACTCAGCGGGGCTGCAGACCCAGCTTCATCCCCGCGAGGCCGCGCGGTTTGGCGGCAAGCTGTCCGGCGATGCCGTTAAGCGCGGCCGCCGCCGGAGCCCCGGGCCTGCCAAGGACGATCGGCACCCCTGCATCCCCGCCCTCGCGCAGCTCGATGTCCAAGGGAATCTGGCCCAGCAAGGGAACGTCCGCTCCCACCGTGGCGCTGAGCCGTTCCGTGAGCACCGTCCCGCCGCCGCTGCCGAAGAGCTCCATCCGGGCGCCGTCGGGCATCTCCAGATACGACATGTTCTCGATGACGCCTGCGATCTTCTGCCCGGTCTGCGTGGCGATGGCACCGGCCCGTTCGGCGACGTCGGCTGCCGCTGCCTGCGGCGTCGTGACCACCAGGATTTCGGCCTTGGGCAGCAGCTGGGCAACGGAGATGGCGATGTCACCTGTGCCCGGCGGAAGGTCCAGGAACAGGGCATCCAGGTCGCCGAAATAGACATCTGTGAGGAACTGTTCCAGCGCCCGGTGCAGCATGGGTCCGCGCCAGGCCACCGGCTGGTTGCCGGTCACGAACATGCCGATGGAAATCACCTTCACGCCGTAGGCCACCGGCGGAAGGATCATGTCGTCCACTTGCGTGGGTTTTTGCGTGATGCCGAGCAGGGCGGGTACGGAGAAGCCGTAGACGTCGGCGTCCACGATGCCCACCCGGAGGCCCTGGGCGGCCAGTGCCGTGGCCAGGTTGACCGTTACCGAGGACTTGCCCACCCCGCCCTTGCCGCTGGCCACCGCGTAGACCTTGGTCAGGGAATCCGGCTCGTTGAAGGGAATCCTGCGCTGGCCGCCCGGCCCGCGCAGCTTTTCCTTGAGGGCATCGCGCTGCGCCTGGTCCATTACCTTGAGCTCGACGTTGACGGCCGTGACGCCGGGGACCGCTGAAAGGGCTTTCTGCGAATCGGCGGTGATGGTATCCCGTAACGGGCAGCCGGCGATGGTGAGCAGGACCGCCACGGTGACCTTCCCGTCGTCGGACACCTGGACGGAGTCCACCATGCCCAGTTCCGTGATGGGGCGGCGCAGCTCCGGATCAATGACCGTCGCCAGGGCATCGTTGACGGCACGGACCAGTGGTGACCAGCCGGTGGCTGCGGGGTTTGTGGGGGCGCTCATGGACGGAGCCTCGGCTTTCGTGCGGTATCGGCGACGGGCCGGCCGGTGACGGTCGGCCTGCTTGTCATTGGGCAGAGTGGCCGGGTTTAACGCGGGGGATCTGCTGGGTGCGCGGGTTGCGCTGGCGGTCCCGCTGTTCGCGCAGTTTGTCCTTGACCTTGTCCCGCGGGGATTCGTGCGAGCCGGGACCGGAGTCCTCGTGGGTGCGCAGCTCCTCCTGGGCTTCCAGGAGGTCTTCCAGGAGGGAACGCAGCTCGGCCCGGACATAGTCGCGGGTTGCTACTTCGCGCAGTGCGATCCGCAGGGAGGCAAGCTCCCGGGTCAGGTATTCGGTATCGGACAGGTTGCGCTCGGCGCGCTGCCGGTCCTGCTGCAGGGAGACGCGGTCGCGGTCATCCTGCCGGTTCTGCGCCAGCAGCAGCAGGGGTGCCGCGTAGGAGGCCTGCAGCGACAGCATCAGGGTCAGCAGGGTGAAGCCCAGGTCCCTCGAGTCGAACTGCCAGTCGACAGGCGCCCATGTGTTCCAGCCGAGCCAGAAAATGCAGAACACGGTCATGTAGACCAGGAACTGCGGGGTGCCCATGAACCGGGCAAAGCCCTCGGTGGCGTGGCCGAACGCGTCCGGGTCCGGGGAGAACTTGGGCAGGATCCGCTGACGGGCGCTCAAAGGCGTGTCGAGACTGCCTTTTGATTCCGCATTGGCCAGGTTCCGCTGGTTGGTGTTCTTCGGAGCGCTGTTATCAGCCAATGCGGCCACCGAGCTTTCTTATCGGGGCTTCGCCATCATGGGCGCGCCAGTCGTCCGGCAACAAGTGATCCAATACGTCATCAACAGTCACCGCCCCCACAAGCCGGCCGGCGTCATTGACCACCGGGAGGGAGTTCAGGTTATAGGTCGCCAAAGTCCGTGCCACTTCGCTGATGTGGGCCTGGTCGGACAACGGCTCCAGGTTCTTGTCCACCAGGTTTCCCAGGGCCTCGAACGGCGGGAAACGCAACAGCTGCTGGATGTGCACCACGCCCAGGAAGCGGCCGGTGGGCGTTTCCAGCGGCGGCCGGGCAATGAAGATCGACGACGCCAGGGCGGGGGAGAGCTCCTCGCGGCGGACGTGGGCCAGGGCTTCGGCGACAGTGGCCTCCGGGGGCAGGATGACAGGCACCGGGGTCATCAGGCCGCCGGCGGTGTCCTCGTCGTACTCAAGCAGGCGGCGGACGTCTTCGGCGCCTTCAGGCTCCATGAGCTGGAGCAGTTCCTCTGCCTGGGCGGAGGGGAGTTCACCGAGGAGGTCGGCGGCGTCGTCGGGATCCATCTCCTCCAGGACGTCCGCGGCGCGCTGGACATCCAGGGCGGAGAGGATCTCCACCTGGTCGTCCTCGGGCAGTTCCTGGAGGACGTCAGCGAGCCGTTCGTCCTGCAGTTCGCTGGCAACCTCGAAGCGGCGCTTGTCGCTCATTTCCTGCAGGGCCTCGGCGAAGTCCGCGGGCTTGAGGTCCTCGTGGTTGGCCACGAACTGGGTGGCAGCCTGAGGTTCGGTGCGCGGCCCCTGCTGGGCGTCCGCCCAGTCGATGATCAACGTTTCGTTGCGGCGCAGCCGGCTCAAAGGGGACAGAGAGTGGCCGCGCCGCACAAAGAGCTTGCTGACGAACCAGTCGCGGGACCGGTGCTGGTCTATGGCGATGTCCTCGATCGTGGCGTCGCCGCTGCCGTCGCGGAGGGTAACCCGGCGGTCGAACATCTCGGCCACCACCAGGGTTTCCGCCCCGCGCTGTTCAAACCGGCGCAGGTTGACCAGGCCTGTGCAAATGATCTGCGTCTGGTCGATCGAGGTGATGCGGGTCATGGGCACGAAGACACGCTTCTTGCCCGGAACTTCCACCACAATGCCCACCACGTGCGGGGCTCCCTGGGTTCCCCGGGACAGCACAACAACGTCACGCAGCCGGCCCAGCCGGTCGCCCAGCGGGTCGAAGACGTCGAGGCCCAGGAGGCGTGCCACGAAGACGCGTGTAGGTGTTGTGCTCACCACTACAGGCTACCGAGTCTGCTCTCTTTTAGCTGAATTTACAGGCGGCACCCACCTTGATGGGCAAGAATGGGTTTATGTCGAACATTTTTGGTGCTCCCAAGGCCGGCGCCGCGAACGGACCGGACGATGCCCGGGCTGTTCCCACCGGTGACACCGTAGGCTCCTACACTTCCTACCTCGACGCCCAGAAAGCGGTTGACTACCTGGCGGACCAGCAGTTCCCGGTCCAGATGGTGTCCATCGTGGGCAATGAACTGAAGATGGTGGAGCGGGTTACGGGGCGCCTGAGCTACCCGCGGGTGGCGTTGTCGGGAGCGCTCAGCGGCATGTGGTTCGGCCTGTTCGTGGGCGTCATGCTGTCCTTCTTCGCTCCGTCACCCGGGTACTTCTCCATCATGACCTCGGTGCTGATGGGCGCGGCGTTCTTCATGCTGTTCGGCATCGTCACCTACGCCATGCAGCGCGGCAAGCGGGACTTCACCTCCACCAGCCAGGTGGTGGCCACCAGCTACGACGTGATCGTGGCCCCGGAGGCAGCCCACGAGGCCCGGCGGCTCCTGCAGCAGTTGCCCATGTCCCGCTCGGACGCGGCATCCGGCCACGGCCCGTATACGCAGCATGACTACTACAACCAGCCGTACCAGCAGCAGCACCACCAGCAGCCCGGGCAGCAGCAGGGGCAGGGCCCGGCCCGCCCCGCCGGCTGGAACGATCCCTACGGCCAGCGGTCCTCCGGTTCGTCCGCCCATAACGGGCCGGAGCAGGAAGGCCACGGGTACCCGGACGACGCCGGCCAGCAGCATACCGGCCAGCAGCCGGCGCAGCAGTACGACGGCGGCCAGCAGCACAGCGGCCAGCAGCCGGTCCGTTCCGTCCGTTACCCGGACCTGCCGGACGGCCGCCCGCAGTACGGCGTGCGCCTGCCCCAGGGCCCTGCCGCCGAAGCGGGGCAGCCGGGCATGGGACAGACCACGGAACACCGGGCAGAAGCAGAACACCGGGCAGGGGACCACGTGCAGGATGGCGCGGAGCACCCGGGTGAAAACCAGTATGGTCCCGACGGGGACCAGCACCGGGGCGACCACCGGCAGTAACACCGCAGGTGCGTCGAGGTCCAGGAGCCTGACGGCGTCAGGAACCGGTGCCACAAACAAAGAGCGGGGCCGCTGGAATGATTCCAGCGGCCCCGCTCTTTGATTCTTCAGCCCCTGTCAGGCTTCTTCGGTCCGGTAGATGCCGGCCATCCAGTCCTCCACATCCTCCGCATTGCGTGGCAGGGCGGCACTAAGGTTGACGGGGCCATTAGCGGTCATGAGGATGTCGTCCTCGATCCTGACACCGATCCCGCGGTATTCCTCCGGGATGGCCAGGTCTTCCTTCTTGAAGTACAGGCCCGGCTCAATGGTGAACACCATTCCCTCGGTGAGGACGCCGTCAAGGTAGAGTTCCCGCTTGGCCTGCGCACAGTCATGGACGTCCAGGCCCAGGTGGTGGCTGGTGCCGTGCGGCATCCAGCGGCGGTGCTGCTGGCCCTCCGGGCTGATGGCTTCCTCCACGCTGACGGGCAGGATTCCCCATTCGGCCAGGCGCTCGGCCAGGACCGTGGTGGCTGCGGTATGGATGTCACGGAACTTGGTTCCCGGCTGGGCCGCCGCGAATCCGGCGTCGGCAGCGTCGAGGACCGCCTGGTAGACCTTGCGCTGGATGTCGCTGAAGGTGCCGCTGGCCGGAAGGGTCCGGGTGATGTCCGCGGTGTAGAGCGAGTCGGCCTCGACGCCGGCGTCCAGGAGCAGGAGCTCGCCGGCGTGGATCCGGCCCGTGTTCCGGGTCCAGTGCAGCACGGTGGCGTTGTTGCCGGACGCCGCGATGGTGTCGTAGCCCAGTTCGTTGCCTACCTCGCGGGCACGGGCGAAGAAGGCCCCCTCCACCACGCGTTCACCGCGGGCGTGCGTGAGGGCCCGCGGCAGGGCCTTGACCACCTCTTCGAATCCTTCAACGGTGGCCGACACCGCAATCTTCATCTGCTCGATTTCCCACTCGTCCTTGAGCAGGCGCAGTTCGGAGAGGGCTTCGCTGAGTTTCTCGTCCAGGGCGTCGAGGACTTCGAGGTCCAAGTTCTCGGGGTCCCTGGCCGTGTTGTACCGGGCCGTGTCCACCAGCGCGTCAATGTTGTCGTCAACCTTGCGGACCAGGCGGATGGAGATGCCGCCGATCTCCGGGGCGCCCACATCCTTGGTGATTGCCGTTTCCAGCTGGTCGATGTGCGCGGTGGCCAGTCCCAGCCGGGCCTCGAACTCTTCGAGGGTGGGGCGGGCCCCAATCCAGAACTCACCGGAGCGGGAGTCCGCGTAGAACTGTTCCGTGTCCCTGCCGCCCAGCGGCCGGAAGTACAGCGTGGCGCGGTGGTGGGCGCCGTCGTCGCCCGTTCCCTCTTCCACCGGTTCCAGGATCAGGACCGCGTCGGGCTCGTGGTCCAGCCCGAGGCCCGTCAGGTGGGCGAAGCCGGAGTGCGGGCGGAAGCGGTAGTCGCAGTCGTTGGAACGGACCTTGAGCGGCCCCGCGGGGATGACCAGGCGTTCGCCTTTGAACTGGGCCGAGATTGCCTTGCGCCGGGTTGCGGCGTAGCCGGCGACGGCGTCGCGCCCGGGGAGCTCCTGGCTGGACGGCGCCCAGTTGCTGGCCATGAAGGCCTTGAAGGCGTTGGAACTGGGCCGCTGGGAGCGGTTGTTGACGCGGTCCTCCAGCGGCTGGGAAGCAGAGTTTTGGGTGTTTTCGGCATCGTTCACGGCACCATCGTCTCACCAGCGTCCCGGCTATGCGAACAGGCCTCCCCGGTCTCCTGTTCCCGGTCCACTACGCTGGATAAGTGAGGATTGACCTGCATGCCCACTCCAACGTCTCCGACGGCACCGAGACCCCGGCCGATGTCATGGCCTCTGCTGCCCGTGCGGGACTGGACGTGGTGGCCCTGACTGACCATGATTCGACGGCCGGCTGGGCGGAGGCCGCCGCGGCCGCCGCCACGTACGGTGTGGCCCTGGTGCCGGGCATGGAAGTCTCATGCCGGACGGAGGAGGGCATCAGTGTCCACCTCCTGAGCTACCTGCACGACCCCACCCATCCCGGCCTGCTCGAGGAAATCACGAAGGCCAAGGACTCCCGCCTGACCCGCGCCGAACGCATGGTCACCATCCTTGCCGAGGACTATCCGCTCACCTGGGACGACGTGATCCACCATGTGGCGCCCGGAGCCACCCTGGGCCGGCCGCACATCGCCGACGCCCTCGTCGCCGCGGGTGTGGTGGAGGACCGGTCCGAGGCCTTTGCCTCCATCCTCACCTCCCGGTCCCGCTACTTCATCCCGCACTACGCACCGGACCCGGCCACCGCCGTTGAACTGGTCCGTGCCGCCGGCGGCGTGCCCGTGTTTGCCCATCCCGTGGCCTCCTCCCGGGGGCGGATCGTGGGAGAGCGGACCTACCGGGAGATGATTGACGCCGGGCTGGCGGGCCTGGAGATCAACCACCGGGACAATCCGGAAGAGGGCCGGGATTTCCTGCGCAAACTCGCGGCCAGGCACGGCCTGCTGATCACCGGCTCCTCCGACTACCACGGCACCGGCAAGCCCAACCTGCTCGGCGAAAACCTCACGGCCCTGGAGATGCTGGCGCGAATCGAGGAACTGGGTACGGGAGCCGCCGTCGTCCGCCCCTAAGGGGCAGGCAACACCCTGGCTAGTTGGACGGGAAGGAGCTCAGGGTGGCGTGCGCTCCGAGCCGCTTGGCCATGATGTCGATGGCGGGCTGGTTCTGGTCCACGCACACGAACCTGCGGCCGAGCTTGGCGGCAACTGCCCCGAGGGTGCCGGAGCCGGCGAAGAAGTCCAGGCACCAGTCACCGGGCCGGGACGAAGCAGCGACCACGCGGCGGACCAGGCCCTCGGGTTTCTGCGTGGGGTAGCCGGTCTTTTCCTTGCCGGTGGGCGAGACGATGGTGTGCCACCAGACGTCGGTGGGCAGCTTTCCCAGCTCCCGCTTGGCAGGGGTCACCAGGCCGGGCGCCATGTAGGGCTCCCGGTCCACCTCGGCGCTGTCGAAATGGTACTTCGCGGGGTTCTTGACGTACACCAGGATGTTGTCGTGCTTGGTGGGCCACCGGTTTTTCGCCCGGGCGCCGTAGTCGTACGCCCAGATGATCTCGTTCAGGAAGCACTCCCGGCCAAAGATGGCGTCCAGCATCACCTTGGCGTAGTGCACCTCGCGGTAGTCCAGGTGCAGGTACAGGGTGCCGTCGTCGGCCAGGAGGCGCCAGGCCTCCACGAGCCGGGGTTCCAGGAAGGACCAGTAGTCGCTGAACGCGTCGTCGTAGCGGTGCAGGGCGCCCTTGATCGTGTCGTAGGAGCGGCCCTTGAAGCCCACCCGGTCCCCGCTGCCGCCGGCGTTCACCACCATCCGCGTTTCCTGGCGCTGCTGCGGCCGGCCCGTGTTGAAGGGCGGGTCCACGTAAATCAGTGTGAAGGCGCCGTCCGGCAGCGTGGGGAGGTACGCCGCGTTGTCCGCGTGCACCACCAGGCTGCCGCCGTCCGGCGCCCAAACAGTGTCAGTCATCAGGGCAGTTAGGCCTCGGAGTTGCCCGGCTGGCTGCCGTTGTCCGCACCGGCCACCACTTCGCCGTTGCGGCGGCGGGTGCGTGTGCGGGTCCGGCGGGCGCGGTTGGGCTTTTCGCCCTCTGCCGCGGGTGCCGCAGCTTCGGCGGCGGATGCGGTCTCCGGAGTTGAGGGACGACGACGGCGCTCGCCCGGGCGTCCGGTGGAGTCATTGCTGCGGCCGCCTTCGCGGCTGCCGCCCTTGCCGGCGTCGGTATTTCCGCGGCCCCGCCCGTCCCGGTCGCGTGAGCGGCCTGCGTCGCGGCCGCCGCGGCTGTTCTTCTTGCCGGTCTCGCCGAGGTCCTCGAGGACTTCGGCGTCGACGCCGGCCAGGGTCCGCTTGTCACGGGGCAGGCGGCCCTTGGTGCCCTCGGGGATGTCGAGGTCGGTGTAGAGGTGCGGCGAGGAGGAATAGGTCTCGACGGGCTCCGGCACACTCAGCCCCAGCGCCTTGTTGATCAGGCCCCAGCGCGGCATGTCGTCCCAGTCCACGAACGTGACGGCGGTGCCCTTGTTGCCGGCACGGCCGGTGCGGCCCACCCGGTGCAGGTAGATTTTCTCGTCTTCCACGCACTGGTAGTTGATGACGTGGGTAACGTCCTCGACGTCGATGCCGCGCGCGGCAACGTCCGTGGCCACCAGGACGTCCACCTTGTTGTTGCGGAACGCCCGCAGCGCCTGCTCCCGGGCGCCCTGGCCCAGGTCGCCGTGGATGGCGGCGGCCGCGAAGCCGCGGTCCACAAGTTCCTCGGCCACCTTCGCTGCGGTGCGCTTGGTCTTGGTGAAGATGATGGTCCGTCCGCGGCCGCGGGCCTGCAGGATGCGTGCCACCACTTCGGTCTTGTCCATGCTGTGCGCACGGTAGATCAGCTGGCGGATGTCGCGCTTGGTCAGGCCCTCGTCCTCCGGATCCGCGGCGCGGATGTGCGTGGGCTGGGTCATGTAGCGGCGGGCCATGGCGATGACCGGCCCGGGCATGGTGGCGGAGAACAGGAGGGTCTGGCGGACGGCGGGCGTTGCCGCGATCAGCGTCTCCACGTCCGGCAGGAAGCCCAGGTCCAGCATTTCGTCGGCTTCGTCCAGCACCACGATCTTGACGTTCTTCAGGCTCAGGTGCTTCTGCTTGAAAAGGTCGATCAGCCGGCCGGGGGTTCCCACCACTACCTCGACGCCCTGCTTCAAAGCCTCCACCTGGGGCTCGTAGGCGCGGCCGCCGTAGATGGTGGTGATCCTGGCGTTGCGCTTGCGCGCCGCCGTTTGAAGGTCGTTGGCTACCTGGACCGCCAGTTCACGGGTGGGAACAATGACCAGGGCCTGCGGTGCGCCGGGCACGGCCAGCTTGGCGTAGCCCGGATCATCCTGCCCGATCACGCGCTGCAGCGCCGGAATGCCGAAGCCCAGGGTCTTGCCGGTACCGGTCTTGGCCTGGCCGATGATGTCGTGGCCGCCCAGGGCGACCGGCAGGGTCATGGCCTGGATGGGGAAGGGGTGGGTGATGCCGGCGTCGGCCAGGGATTCGACGATGTCTGCGCGGACGTTGTAGTCGGCGAAGGACTTCTCCGCGATCTCGTGCGGCGTCTCGTCGGAGATGATGGTTTCTTCCGGCTCGATGGTTTCCGTGCCGGACTCATCGCTCAGGAGCTGGTGGGTATGCAATTCACTCACAGGGGAGTTTCCTTATTCATTTGGGCAATGGCGCTGCCTGCTCAACGGGCCGGCCAAGGCTGGCCGCTCCGGAGCACGCTCAGGCGCGCAAGCGATTCCAGTGGAAGCCGATCGCGGGCTATCTAAATGCTGGCACTGGTGACCAACGGGTAAATCTCAAGATCGCGTAGGGGCGGGCTTGTTGGTTTCAAATCAAGGAAATCAACGACCGGGCATCCAGTTCTACCCTTCCAGTCTAGCCGTACGGGCGCGGAAACACGGTTTCGGTCCGCCCGGGGCACCTGCCGGCCTCTCAGGAAACGAGTTCGAAGTGGATCTGCCGGGTGGTGATGTCCGAGGAAACCAGCCGTACGCGGACCTTGGTGCCGGACTCCAGTTCGCCCGCGCAGCGTGCAGTCACCGCAGGTTCGGCGATCTGGATGATCCCCGAACTTCCGTTTCCGTTGCCGTTGCCGTTCTTCCCGTTCCCGTTTCCATTCTTGCCGTTTCCGTTGCCGTTTCCGTTTTGCGGCTTGGATCCGGAAATGACGATGGCATCAAACTCCTGCCCGATGTGGTTCAGCAGCAGCGCCGCTTCCACGGTATCCAGGGCCAGGCGTTCCATTCGGGAGGCCAGCTGGTCCGATCCCGCCATGATGCCCGGGAGCAGCGGCAGGGCCTCCCGGGCCCAGCCGGGGACGTCGCCGCCGTTGCTCAGGGCCTCGCAGATGACCAGCACGAAGCGGTCCACCAGGCGGCGCAGCGGCGCGGTGGTGTGGGCATAGGCGGCGCCGATGGCCGACTGGATGCCGTCTTCGGGGACAGTGCCATCGAAGGCGGTGTAGGACGCGCCACGGAACAGCATGCCGGCTGAGTGCATGATGGCCAGCTGCCGGGGATCGGTGGGATCGAGCGACCGGAGGTACTCGCCGTAGCTGACCTCCCCGTCCCACGGCCTGCCCAGCACCTCGGTCTGCAGCCGGAAATGCCGCAGGGACCGTTCATCCGGAGCGGGCATGGTGCGCAGGATGCCCACTTTGCCCTCCAGCATGAGCTGTGCGGCGGCCATTCCGGTCATCAGGGAAATCTGCGCATTCCAGTCCTCCACGGGAAGCTGCGGAACAGCGTCGATCCGGTAGCCGCCGTCGGGCAACTGGACGATCTCCTGCTCAGGCATGTTCAGGCTGGCGCCCCCGCGTGCCCGTTCCAGCGCCACCCGCTTCAACCCCACCTCGCGGAGCAGCCCCAGCACGGGCGAGGCAGTCCCGGCGTCAAGATCGGCCTGGGCGCCTTTGTAGCTGAGCTTGTCACCGCTGATGACCCGCGCCCGCCGGACGCCCACGGACAGCACTGTCGCGTCACCGTCGAGCGTGAAGTCCCAAACGAAAGCCGAACACTCCTGGCCGGGCAACAGGCTTCCGGCGCCCTCGCTGATCACCTCGGGGTGCAGCGGGATCCGGCCGTCCGGGGCGTAGAACGTCTGTCCGCGGCGCCGGGTTTCGGCGTCCAGCGGGCCGCCCGGAGCAACAAACGCCGGAACGTCGGCGATGGCGTACATGACCCGGTAGCCGTTTCCGTCCCGTTCGATGAACACTGCCTGGTCCAGGTCCGTGGAGGACGCCGGATCGATGGTCACGAACTCGACGGCGGTCAGGTCGTATGACGGCAGTTTCAGCGCCGCGATGGCGGCCCGGGCGTCTTCCACTGCTTCGGCGGGGTACGGCCCCGGCAGTTCAAGTTCCGTCCGCAGCAGGCCCAGCGCCTCTTCCAGGGCGTTCTTGTGGTCATGGACGTTGGGGGCCAACCGATGATGTGACACAAAAATCAGCGTATCCCCAAGTCCCGGAATTAAGCAGGCTCAGGAGCCGGTGCCGTCCAGCGCGTCGAGAAGGGAGGCGGCGGCGGCCGCGGGGTCGGGTGCCTCCGTGATGGCGCGGACCACCACGATCCTGCCGGCACCCGCCTCCACCACTTCCCGGACGTTTCCGTGGTCGATGCCGCCGATGGCAAACCACGGCACGGGATCTCCGGCCTGCCGGGAGGCTTCGGCGGCATATGTCACCAGTTCAGGGCCGACGGCGGCCCTGCCGGGCTTGGTGGGTGTGGCCCAGACCGGACCCACGCAGAAATAGTCCAGCCCTGACGGCCCAACCGTTGCGGTCAAGGCGGCGTCCACCTGGTCGGTGGTGTGGCTGGAGAGTCCAATGGCCGCGTTTCCGTTGACCAGCGTCCGTGCTGCCGGCAGCGGAAGGTCCTTCTGGCCAATGTGGAACACCGGTGCCCCGGACAGCACGGCGATGTCCGCACGGTCGTTGACGGCCCACAGCCGGCCGTGGCGTACCGCTGTTTCCTTCAGGACCGCCAGGAGGTCCAGTTCCTCTGCGGCCTCGATGGTCTTGTCGCGCAGCTGGATGATGTCCACGCCGCCGGCAAACGCGGCGTCAATGAACTCTGCGAAATCGCCGCGCGCCGTCCGTGCGCCGGTGCAGAGGTACAGGCGGGCTGCCTTGAGGGCGTCGCTGTGGCCGGCGTTGGCAACTTCGGCGGTGAGGGCCGCGGTGGCTGGAGCGTGGGGGCCGGCGGGCAGGGATGAGGCGGACACATTCATGCCTGCAAGCCTAGTTCCTCTAAACTGGGCAGGTACTGCGGGAGCCTGCGGCAGCTGTCACAAAGCGCCGGGCTGAGAGGGCGTCAGAGCCGACCGCTTGACCTGATCCGGTTAATGCCGGCGTAGGGAAGGAACCACATGCGCAACCCCGTTGACAATGTCCCCGGGCCCGCCCATACCGGCATCCAGTCCACCGTCCGGGCCGACGTCGCCGTCATCGGCGGGGGAGTGGTGGGCCATGGCATCGCCTGGGAGGCGCAGCGTTCCGGACGCTCCGTTGCCTTGATCGATGACGCACCCGGAAACGGTGCCAGCTGGGCCGCCGCGGGCATGCTTGCCCCGGTCAGCGAACTTCACTACCAGGAGGAGGACCTCCTGGAACTGATGCTTGAGGCATCGTCCCGCTGGCCCGGGTTCGCGGCGGGGATCGCCGGCGCGACGGGGGCGGATTGCGGATACCTGACGACGCCGACACTCGCCGTGGGTGCCGACGCCGCGGACCGCCGCGCGCTGATGGACCTCCGCGCGGTACAACAGGCCAACGGACTGGGGGTGGAGCCCCTGGCCGTGCGCGAAGCCCGCAAACGCGAACCGCTGCTCAGTCCCGCCATCGCCTGCGCCCTGGACACACCCGCAGACCACCAGGTGGATCCCCGGCGCCTGGTGGCAGCCCTGCGGTTGGCCCTCGCGGGCGCTGCACTTAGGTCCCCGGAGCGGGCCGCCGCCGGAGCGGTGGACGGGTATGCCGTACCCGACCGGGCCGCCGGCCTGCTGTGGGAGGGCGGAGCGGTTACCGGTGCCGGCCTCGCCGGCGGCGGCACCGTCCTGGCGGCGGAAACCATCGTGGCCAACGGCCTGCAGGCAGGGGACCTTGGGGGCCTGCCCGACGGCCTCGACCTGCCACTGCGCCCAGTCCACGGGGACATCCTCCGCCTCGCCGTTCCGCAGCACCTCCAGCCCCTGGTGACCTCCACGGTGCGCGGCCTGGTGCACGGCGTCCCCGTCTACATCGTCCCCCGGCAGGACGGAACCGTGGTGATCGGGGCAACCCAGCGCGAGGACGCGCTCTCCGATGCCGTGAGCGCCGGAGGCGTCTACCAGCTGCTGCGGGACGCGCAGGCGCTGGTGCCCGCCGTCGCCGAACTGGAACTGCTCGAGTGCACCGCCCGGGCCCGCCCCGGTACCCCTGACAACGCGCCCCTGCTGGGCCGCGTGCGGGTGGATCCGGGGTCCGGAAACCCTGCCGACGGGCACGTCCCGGGACTCATCATCGCCACCGGGTTCTTCCGGCACGGCGTCCTGCTCACACCCGCCGCAGCCGCCATCTGCACGGCGCTGCTGGACGGTACATCCGATTCCCGCTGGGCGCCCTTCAGCCCGGAGCGGTTCTCCCGGCCGGCGGCAGCCGCCACCACACCCCACATCAAGGAGACAGCGTGAACATCACCCTGAACGGAAACACGCACGAGGTGGCCGACGGCGCCTCCATCACCACGCTCGTCAGCCAGGTCACCGGGCGCCCGCTGGCACCCAACGGACAGGCGACGGACGGCGGGAAACTGGGCGTCGCCGTCGCGCATAATGCCCAGGTGGTGCCGCGCAGCCAATGGTTCGCCACCGCGCTCGCCGAGGGCGACGATATTGAACTTGTCACTGCAGTACAGGGAGGCTGACGCCATGACCGAAACCAACACCATCAACCCCGCCGGAAACGCGGGTGCCGCCGACGCCCTGGTGATTGACGGCGTCGCCCTCGGATCCCGGCTCATCATGGGCACGGGCGGGGCACCCAGCCTGGACGGCCTGGGCGCAGCGCTGCTGGCCTCCGGCACCGCCCTGACCACAGTGGCCATGCGGCGGTACTCCACGGCTGAAACTGGGTCGCTGTTCCAGCTGCTGGTGGACCATGGGATCCGCGTGCTGCCCAACACTGCCGGCTGCTTCACGGCCAGGGACGCGGTCCTTACTGCGGAACTTGCCCGGGAGGCTCTGGAGACCGACTGGGTGAAACTGGAGGTCATCGCGGACGAGCAGACCCTCCTGCCGGACGCCGTGGAGCTCGTGGACGCCACGGAGCAGCTGGTCAACCGGGGGTTCAAGGTCTTCGCCTACACGAATGACGACCCCGTGCTTGCGCTGCGGCTGGAGAACCTCGGCGCCACCGCCGTCATGCCGCTGGGCGCCCCGATCGGCACCGGACTGGGAATCCTGAACCCGCACAACATCGAGCTCATCGTTTCCCGCGCCTCGGTGCCGGTGGTTTTGGACGCAGGGATCGGCACGGCGTCAGACGCTGCGCTGGCCATGGAGCTGGGTTGCGACGCCGTCCTGCTGGCCACGGCAGTGACGCGGGCCCAGAACCCCGCGCTCATGGGCGAGGCGTTCAAGCATGCAGTGATCTCCGGCAGGATGGCCAGGGCCGCCGGGCGCATCCCTCGCCGGGAGCACGCCCTTGCCTCGTCCGCGATGGAGGGCCGGGCGGAGTTCCTCTGACCCCACCGTGAGACAGGTGTGGCCACCACCCGGATGGGTGGTGGCCACACGCGTATTTACTGACCTGCCGGCGGTCAGCGCCGCAGAATGACTGTCAGCCGCTCCGTGTCCCGGCGCGCACGGGTACGGCCCAGGTAGACGACGGCGGCGACGGCTGCAGCTACTCCGACGACAATGGGCAGGACCCACGGAAGCCAGGTGGTCCCCGGCAGGTAGCCGAAGCCCGCGGTCATCAGGATGATCCACGCCAGCGCCGCAACACCCGCCGCAACACCGGCCGGAACTGCCGCACCGTATTTGGCATGCCGCTTGTCATTGGCCCAGACGACGAAGCCGGCGGCGACGCTTGCCAGCACCACGATGGTCAGCGAAAGCATGGATCTCCTTGGAAAACTGCGGTGGCCCGGGGACGGGCAGAGGGTGAAACGGGCCGGACTAGAACTGGCCGAAACCTACGCGCCGGACCTCCTCGGCACCGATTTCCACGTAAGCCAGTGCGTTGCCCGGAACAATGATCAGGCGTCCTTTGTCATCCTTCAGGCGCAGTTCGCTGCCCTCATTAATGGCTTCGCCAACAACCTTGGCCACCGTCTCCGCATCCTGGGTTGATTCCAGCACGATTTCGCGGCCAACGTTCTGAACGCCGATCTTAATTTCCAAGGGGGCCTCCCAGCCTGTGAAAGTACTCGTGTTTCTCTACGAGGTGTTGTCTTATTTGTAGTCTAGGACTCTTTGGGGAAGCGAGAGATTCCGCGCCAAGCTAAACGGTAGATGAGGTCGCTGGCCACATCGAGGTCCAGGTTGCCGTCCGTTTCCAGCCAGTACCGGGCGCTGACCTGGGCCATTCCGGCCAGGCCGCGGCCCAGGAGTTCGGCTTCCAGGTGGGGGAGCTTGGTGTCCTCCGCAATGACCCGGGCGATGGCGTCGGCGAAGGTCCGGTTGAAGGTTTCGAGCCGCGAGCTGACATCGGGATCGTTGATCAGGTCGGACTCGAACACCAGGCGGTGGGCCTGGTCGTCATTGGCGATGAAGTGGAAGTAGGCGCGCATGACGGCCTGGACGCGTTCATCATTGTCCGTGGTGGAGTTCAGGGCGCCCAGCATCAGTTCGGTCAGTGAGGCCAGGTGGCTTTCCAGCAGGGCGAGGTAGAGGTCGCGCTTGGAAGGAAAGTGCTGGTACAACACCGGTTTGCTCACATGGGCGGTTTCTGCAATCTCATCCATCGCCGCACCGTGGTAGCCGTTGGCTACGAACACCTCCTGGGCCGCGGCAAGGAGCTGTGCGCGGCGCTCATCCCGGGGCAAGCGGGCGGACCGCTGGCCTGCGGGGCGGGAGGGAGTTTGGGGTGCGGCGGAGGTCGGACGGTCAGCCCGTGCTTCAGGGACCACAGTTGTCCTTCTTTCCATTGCAGTTACCCTTCACTTTACTGCGGGGTAATATGACCCGGCGGTATCCCGGGGCATACATTGAAGTATGGCTTCGACTTTCACCGCAAATGTTGCAACCCCTGCCCTGGATCCGCTGGTGGAACCGGCTGCCGGCCTCACCCCCGCCGAGGTTGAACGGTACTCCCGGCACCTGATCATTCCCGAGATCGGCGCGCTGGGGCAGCGGCGGCTCAAGAACGCCAAGGTGCTGGTCATCGGCGCCGGCGGCCTGGGTGCCCCCGCCCTGCTGTATCTCGCCGCGGCCGGGGTGGGAACGATCGGAATCATCGACGACGACGTCGTGGACTTGAGCAACCTGCAGCGCCAGGTGATCCACGGCGTCAGCGACGTGGGCCGCCCCAAGATCGAATCGGCGCGCGATGCCATTGCCGAGCTGAACCCGCTGGTTGACGTCCGGCTGCACAACGTGCGCCTGGACTCATCCAATGCCCTGGAACTGTTCAGCGGGTACGACCTCATTCTTGACGGTGCCGACAACTTCGCCACCCGGTACCTGGTGAACGATGCCGCCGCCATCCTGGGCAAGCCCTACGTGTGGGGTTCCATTTTCCGTTTCGATGGCCAGGTCAGTGTGTTCTGGGAGAAGCACGGACCCACCTACCGGGACCTGTACCCCGAGGCACCGCCTGCCGGTTCCGTGCCGTCCTGCGGTGAGGGCGGCGTCTTCGGCATGCTGTGCGCTGCCGTGGGATCGCTCATGGTGACCGAAGCGGTGAAGCTGATTACCGGCGTCGGACGTTCCCTGCTGGGCCGCGTGGCCCTGTTTGACGCACTGGGCGGCAGCTGGCGTGAAATTCGCGTGTCGAAGGACCCGGCTGCCCAGCCCATCACGGAACTCACTGACTACGAGGCGTTCTGCGGCATCGCCCCGGCCGCCCCGTCGGACACGGAACACATCGTCACAGCCACCCAGCTGGCCACCATGCTGGCCTCACGGAAAGCCGGGCTCAAGGACTTCGAACTGGTGGATGTCCGCGAGTCGGGGGAGTACGACATCGTCCGGATCGACGGGGCCAAACTCATCCCGCAGGGACGCATCCTGGCCGGGGAGGCCTGGGATGAACTTCCGCAGGACCGGGACATCGTGTTCCACTGCAAGGCCGGTACACGCTCCGCCAACGTCCTGGCGGCGGCCCGGCAGGCCGGCTATCAGCGGGTCAGCCATCTCGACGGCGGGATCCTGGCCTGGGTGCGGGATGTGGAACCCGGGAAACCGGTCTACTGACCGGTTGCTCTATCAGATATGGCTCGCAAACCGGTGGTTTAGGAGCCATATCTGATAGAGCAAGGGGGTGTTTGTGGGTCAGGCGGTCTCGCGGCCCTTGTGGTCCACCGGGCACTCGGCCTCCACCACTGCCGTCGCGGCCGTGCCGGGCTGCTCGACGGTGATGCCGTACAGCGCTTCAAGCGCCGCAACGTAGTCATCCTGCTGCCCGTTTGCGGCGAGTTCGCGGGCGCGGACGGTGGGGACGTGCAGCAACTGCTTGACCATGCGGCGGAGTGCGAACTCCACTTCTTCGGCGGCAGCGGTGCAGCCGTGGCGGGCACGGACCTTTTCCATCTCCGCGTCCAGCACGTTCATGGTGTGGCGGCGCAGGGCAACGATGGCGGAGTCCACGGAGCGGGCTTCGCGCTCCTGTTCGAAGGCCTTGGCGGCGCCTTTGACGATGCCGCTTGCCTGGGCCAGCGATTCCGCCTGCTCCTGCGGTGCTGCCAGGCGCACCGATTCCAGGGTCAGCAGTTCCACGCCGTCCAGCTCGCCGACGGCAGGATCGAAGTCGTGGGTGAGCGCCAGGTCGATGGCAATCAGGGGCTGGGGTGAGTCCGCACGGACCTGGGCCAGTTCGTCCGCTTCAACCCGGGTGTCCGAGCCGCTGCAGCCGATCATGACGTCGGCGGCCGCCACCGCCGGGCGCAGCGAATCCACGTCCAGGGCAGACCCGCCGCGCGAGGCCACGAATCCTTCGGCCCGGCCGGACGAGGAGTATACGGAGATGTCCGTGCAGCCGCGTTCACGCAGCAGTGCCATCGTGGCGCCGGCGTACGCGCCGGTCCCGAACAGCACAACCTTCTTGGTCGACCAGTCGGGGTTTTCGGAAAGATCGGTGGCCAGGTCCAGGGCCACCGAAACGATGGAAAGCCCCCGGGAACCGAGGGCCGTCTGCGCGCCGACGTCCTTGGCGGTTTTCGAGGCGGCCTGGAACAGCCGGACCAGGCCGGCGCTGGCAGTACCGTCGTGCTGTGCGGTGATGAGGGCGCGGCGCACCTGGCCGGCGATCTCGCGTTCACCAACGACGGCGGAGTCCAGTCCGGCGCTGACGGCGAACAGGTGCTGGGTCACCTCGGGACCGGTCCGGGTACTGAAGGAGCGTGACACGAGGGGCTCGGAGAGTCCGCTGGCCTGGCTGATCCGCGACACCAGCGCCGCCCGGGCCGCTTCGACGTCGTTCGGATTGGGAGCTTCGCCGTAGATCTCATAGCGGTTGCAGGTGGCGAGGACCACCGCTCCGGCCACGGCGGGGGATTCGGTGAGCGCGGATGCGGCAATCCCGGAGGAACCGTTGCTCAACTGAGCAACGGTTTCAAGATCGATGTCGGCGTGTGTAGCCACCAATGAGAAAAGAACCACAGCAGACCAATCATAGCTTTTTCGTTGCCCGGTAGAACAACCACCGGAAAGGATAGTCGCCACACCTGGACGTGATCCGTGCCACCTCGGCGATTCCCGTGCCCTCAGCGACAGGTTGTCGTTATCTTTTGCAGCTCTTTTTGGGCACAATCAAAAGCATGACTCCTAGCCCTGCCGTCTCCGCTGCCGGCACCCTCGCCGCAGACCATCCACTGATGGACGGCCGCACAGCAGACTCCCCGCTGATCACGGCCTACCGCGGCGGCAAGCCGTCCCGCCGTCCCGTCTGGTTCATGCGGCAGGCCGGCCGGTCGCTGCCCGAATACCTCAAGGTGCGCGAAGGCATCGCCATGCTGGACTCCTGCCTCCGCCCGGAGCTGGCCTCTGAGATCACGCTCCAGCCCGTCCGCCGCCATGATGTCGACGCCGGCATCTTCTTCTCCGACATCGTTATCCCGCTGAAGCTCGCGGGCGTGGGCGTGGACATCGTGCCCGGGGTCGGGCCGGTCCTCGACAAGCCGGTACGCACGGCAGCCGATGTTGCCGCCTTGCCGCAGCTCACGTGGGAAGCCCTGGAGCCGATCCGTGAAGCCGTCCGCCTCACGGTGGCCGAACTGGGCAAGACGCCGCTGATCGGTTTCGCCGGCGCACCGTTCACGCTGGCCGCCTACATGGTGGAAGGAAAGCCGTCCCGCGACCACCTGGGCCCGCGGACCATGATGCACGCCGACCCGGAGACATGGAACGCGCTGGCCGACTGGGCTGCCGACGCTTCCGGCATGTTCCTCCGGGCCCAGCTGGAGGCGGGCGCCTCGGCCGCCCAGCTGTTCGACTCCTGGGCGGGCTCGCTGGGGCTGGCCGACTACACCAAATACGTTGCGCCGGCGTCGTCCCGTGCCCTGGACCACGTCCGCCACCTGGGTGCCCCGCTCATCCACTTCGGCACCGGCACGTCCGAACTCCTCGTGGCCATGCGGGACGTTGGAGTGGACGTGGTGGGCGTTGACTACCGGCTGCCGCTCGATGAGGCGAACCGCCGGCTGGGCGGAACCGTGCCGCTGCAGGGAAACATCGACCCCGCGCTGCTGGCAGCACCCTGGGACGTCCTGGAGGCGCACGTCCGCGAGGTCATCGCCGCCGGCGCCGGCGCCCCGGGCCATGTCCTGAACCTGGGACACGGCGTACCGCCCGAAACGGACCCTGACGTCCTGACCCGGGTGGTGGAGCTTATCCACTCCATCTCGCCGGAGTAACCGGTGGGCAGCTCCCCGGCGAAACCTGGCCAGGCGCTCGTGGTGGGCGGCGGGATCTCCGGGCTGCTCTCCGCCCGGGAACTCGCAGCAGCCGGTTATGAGGTGACTGTCCTGGAAGCCGGGACGGCGTGGGGCGGCTGTGTTGGCAGCCATACGGTCGCGGGGCTGACCCTGGACAGCGGCGCTGAGTCCTTTGCCACCAGGTCCGACGCCGTAGCCCGGCTCTGCGCGGACCTTGGGCTCGGCGCGAAGATCGTTCCCCCGCGGCCCGGGGGTGCCTGGGTGCAGCTGCCGGACGGGCCGCGCGAGCTGCCCCGGACCGGAGTGCTGGGTATTCCCGCCAACCCCTGGGACCCTGAGGTCCGCCGCACCCTGGGCATCCTCGGCTCGCTGCGCGCCTCCCTGGACCGGCTGCTGCCCGCATCCATAGGGGCAGGGGCCGGCGTCACCAGCGTCTCCACGCTGGTCCGGACCCGCATGGGGTCGCGCGTGCTGGAACGCCTCGTCTCGCCCGTGGTGGGCGGCGTCCACTCCGCCGATCCCGGCCTGCTCGACGTCGATATGGTGGCTCCGGGCCTGCGTGCAGGCCTGCGCAGGCACGGTTCCCTCGCTGCCGCGGTCTCGGCACAGCGGCGCGGCGCGGGCACGACCGCCCAGGCCCGGACGCCCCAACCGGCAAAGGCCGGGTCCGCCGTCGCAGGCCTCGAAGGCGGCATGCACACGCTGGTGGACGCCCTGGTGTCGGAGCTCGAACGCCGGGACGTGACCCTGCTGTTGGGCACTGCCGCCACGTCGGTTTCCCGCACCCCGGAAGGCTGGCGCGTCGATGCTGCCGGCGCGGCCTTCCATGCCGCGCTGCTTGTCATGGCCGTGGAGGGCCCGGCCGCCGTCGAACTGCTGGAACCTGCTGTACCTGCCATCTCGGGAAAGAAACCGGCCTCCGGGCCGGACGTCAAGCTGGTCACGCTGGTCCTGGACAAACCGGACCTGGACCGGCGGCCGCGTGGGACGGGAATCCTGGTGGCCCCGCAAACGCCCGGCATCGAAGCAAAGGCGTTGACGCACGCCACGGGCAAATGGGATTGGCTGACCGCCGCTGCCGGCCCCGGGCGCCATGTGGTGCGCCTTTCGTACGGCCGGGTGGACGGTGCTTCGGCCCCTGCCGCCGCCGGTCCCCAAACCGATGATGAGCTGTTCGCGGCCGCCCTGCGCGACGCATCCGCCCTGCTCGGCGTCCGCATCACCGGCGGGGACGTGCGGGGCTGGGACGTGGTCCGGTGGCGCGGAGCCCTGCCGTTCGCCGCCGTCGGTCACCGCGCACGGGCAGCGGACATCCGGCGGTCCTGCAGCGCCGCGGGCGGCCTGGCCGTCGTGGGCGGATGGGTTGCCGGGAACGGGTTGGCCGCTGTGGTGGCCGACACACGTGAGCAAATCGGCCAACTGCCTGCCGCCTGAGCGTCGGTGCTGGTCAGCGCCCCGAAGCCGGTCCTTGGCTCCGGCCTGGCGGGACGGCCGGGCCTCCTTCCTGGTTTCCAATCGGCCAGCCGTTCTGGTTAGGGTCGATGACTATGGTTCAACACAGGTCCGAGCTTTCACTTTCCCGGACCGGTATCCATGGGGGACTCCGGCGCGGCACCGCAGCAGCGGCCGTCGGAGCGGTACTGGTTCTTTCCACCGGCGTCCAGGCGTCCTTGGCTGACGACGCGGTCCCCCCTCCGCAGGATCCGGCGGCACAAGGATCCGTGGCCGCAACCGCCGCGGCGTTCGGACTGTCCACGGCGGCCCGTCAAGGCGCTCCCGGAACTCAGGGAGCCACGGGGAACGGTGCATCCGGGCATGAGGGAGACAGCCGGCAGCGAGCGGGCGAACCCACTGCGGGATCCCCGGCCACGAGCGCCCCGCGCACGCCATGGCCCATTCTTCCGGTGCCGGGTTCCCTGCTTCCGGCGGCCAACGGTTCCCCGTCCGCGGGGGCCACGTCGGCTACCGCGCCCAGTCCGACGTCCTCCGAAACGCCGCCGGCACCTGGCCCGCGAACCACAGCCGCTGCCACTCCGACCAGCTCTCCGGCCACCGACCGGCCAGAGTCTCCCACGGCGTCCGGGCCCTCCACTGCGTCAGCGCCGGCCGCTGACCCCGCAACCGGCACTTCCACGGCGGCCGGGGCGCCGGCGCCGGAAGGCGTTCCTTCGGCCGGTGGGACGGCCGCGGGAGCACCAGCAGGAGGGTCTGCTCCGGCCTCCGGAACCCAGGCAGCAGTGCCGGGCTCCGGCGGCGCGGGCAGTCCTTTCGTTCCCACTTCCGCCGTGGCGGGCGGCAGTGCTCTCGGCGTGCCGGGCTCCGGCGTGGCGGCCAGTCCTGACGCCACACATGCGTCCGCCCTGCCAACGTCGCTGTCCATCAACGCGCGCCAGTCCCAGCCCACCCGCGCGCCGCACGCTGCGGGCGCCCCGGCCGGACCGGGACAGGCAGTTTCCTCCACCGGCCCACTGCCTGGCGTGCCCGATGCCATGGTGTGGCTGGGTGCGGGCCTTGTCGGCGTGGGAGCGGCTGCCGGTCTGGTGTTCCTGCGGATGCGCCGCCTCTAAGGGGCGCATCCGGTGGCCTGCTGCACAAGGGAATGTGACTTTGCTCACTTCTACGAGCTGTAGAACTTTTCGGTTTCGTCTTGGGGCAGGGAAGGGGCAAACTTGTAACCATGAGCCACACTTCTGCCGAATCTGTCACTAAAACCGAAGAATCAGCCGAGCAGTTCTTTACCCTCTGGACGGTATTCAAGAGGTCGGGGTCAGTGGTCCGCAGCGCTGATGCCGCCGCCGACTTCGACGCGCTGCTGGAACGTCTCGCCGCCGCCGGCGTCACCCACCGGGGCAGCTACGATGTCTCGGCCATGCGCGCCGACGCCGACGTCATGGTGTGGCTCCATGGACCCAAGCCGGAAGCGCTGCAGCAGGCCATCCGGGACATCCGCCGCAGCACCCTCTTCGCCGGCACCGAGATTGTCTGGTCCGCGATGGGTGTCCACCGCGAGGCCGAGTTCGCCAAGAACCACACCCCGGCATATTCCCGCGGTGTCGCTCCGGCGGAGTGGCTCTGTGTTTACCCGTTCGTGCGCTCCTACGAGTGGTACATCCTGCCCGAGGCCGAGCGCGGCAAAATGCTCCGCGACCACGGCCTCCTGGGCCGCGACTTCCCCCAGGTCATCTCCAACACCGTTTCTTCCTTCGCCCTGGGCGACTGGGAATGGATCCTGGGCCTGGAAGCCCCCGAGCTCGTTGATCTGGTGGACCTCATGCGCCACCTCCGCGCCACCGAGGCACGCAACCACGTGCGGGAGGAAGTCCCGTTCTACACCGGACGCCGCATCTCCGCCGAAGAGGTTGCCGAGGTCCTGGCATGAGCCCGGAACAGCAGGCCGCCACCGCCGTCAACCCGGTGACCGAGGCCGGACGCATGGCCCCCAAGAACTACGACGCCGTCCTGCTGGCCTCCTTCGGTGGCCCGGAAGGCCAGGATGACGTCATCCCATTCCTCCGCAACGTCACCCGCGGCCGGGGGATCCCGGACGAGCGGCTTGAGGAAGTCTCACACCACTACCGCGCAAACGGCGGCGTCAGCCCCATCAACCAGCAGAACCGCGAGCTGAAGGCAGCGCTGGAAGCCGAGCTGGCTGCCCGCGGCATCGAGCTGCCCGTGCTGTGGGGCAACCGCAACTGGGCCCCCTACATCCCGCAGACCCTGCAGGAAGCGTACGACGCCGGCCACCGCCGGGTGCTGATGCTCACCACGAGTGCCTACTCCTGCTACTCCAGCTGCCGCCAGTACCGCGAGGACATCGGCATGGCGCTGACGGAGACCGGTCTGGACGGCAAACTCGAAGTGGACAAGGTCCGCCAGTACTTCGACCACCCCGGTTTCGTGGAGCCGTTCGTGGAGGGCACCGCCGCCGGCCTGGCCGACGTGCGGGCCAAGCTCGCCGAAGCCGGCACGCCGGATGCCCCCGTCCACATCCTGTTCGCCACCCACTCCATCCCTACCCGGGACGCCGAAGCTGCGGGCCGCTCCGAGGGGGAGCCCCGCGTGTTCGAGGAAGGCTCCGCCTACGTGGCCCAGCACCTCGCCAATGCCGCCGCCGTCATCGAACGGGTGGAGAAGGAATCCGGGCTGACCGCACCGTGGTCCCTGGTCTACCAGTCCCGTTCCGGTGTCCCGCATGTGCCGTGGCTGGAACCGGACATCAATGACGCCATCGAGGAACTGGCCGGCCAGGGCGTCAAGGGCATCGTCATCGTTCCGCTCGGCTTCGTCAGCGACCACATGGAAGTCGTCTGGGACCTGGACACCGAAGCGATGGAAACCTGCGCCAACCTGGGCCTGGCCGCCACCCGCGTCCCCACGCCCGGTACGCACCGGAAGTTCGTTGACGGCCTGGTGGACCTCATCTCCGAGCGGACGGTGGCCAACAACATCAGCGACCGCCCCGCCCTGACGGATCTTGGTCCCTGGTACGACGTCTGCCGACCAGGATGCTGCGCCAACTTCCGTGGCGAAAAGCCCACCATTGCAGGGGCCGACACCACGGTAGGCACCGGCCATGACCCGTACCCGTCCGGCGGTGCCGCGGAAACGGCCCAGCTGTGACAGTCCGGATCGGAACACGCGCCAGCAAGCTGGCGCTCACCCAAACCCAGCAGACCGCGGACCAGCTTGCCGCCGTCGGCGGTTTCCCGGTGGAACTGGTGCACGTCCGCACGGACGGCGACGTCCTCACGGGCTCGCTGTCCCAGATGGGCGGCACGGGCGTCTTTGTTGCCGCCCTGCGTGACGCGCTCCTGCGCGATGAGTGCGATGTTGCCGTCCACTCGCTCAAGGACCTGCCGACAGGGGCAGCAGTAGGCCTCAGCCTTGCCGCCACCCCGCGCCGTGTGGACGTCCGCGACGTCCTGTGCGCCCGCGACGGACTCAAGCTGGCAGACCTGCCCGCCGGTGCCCGCATTGGCACCGGTTCGCCACGGCGTGCGGCCCAGTTGCGCGCCGCCCGTGCGGACCTGGACATCGTGGACATCCGCGGCAACGTGGATACCCGGTTGGGCCGCGTTCCCGGGCTGCCCGGCAACTCCACTGGCGAGGTGGTCCCCGGAAAGTCCTGTGACTTGGACGCCGTGGTGCTCGCGGCCGCCGGCCTGGAGCGGATCGGCCGCCTGGACGCCGTCACCGAATACCTGGAAACCGACGTGATGCTGCCCGCAGCAGGACAGGGATCACTGGCCATCGAGTGCCGGACGGCGGACGCCCCGCCAAAGCCCGGCGCGGCTGACGGCTCCCGTGACGTCCTGGCCCAGGCCCTGGCAGCGCTGGACGACCCCGACACCCGCCTTGCCGTCACGGCGGAGCGGGCCCTGCTGGCAAGGCTCGAAGCAGGCTGCGCAGCTCCGGTGGGAGCATACGCCTACCGCAAAGGCAGCATGCTGCACCTTGAAGCCGTGGTGTGCGCCGTGGACGGCACCGCCACCGTGCGGGACAAGCGCGCCACGGACGGACTGACGGAGGTGGGAGCGACCCTGCTGGGCATTGAACTGGCGGAGGCCCTCCTTGCTGCCGGAGCCGCCGACATCGCAGACCTGCAGGCGTCCTGACCTGGCAATGACGCAGCCTTCCAGTGACTCCGGATCCGCCAAGCCGCATGGAGGCATGCCGCTTGGTGGGGTCCGGGTCCTGGTCACGCGCAGCCCGGAGCGCTCGGGCGCCCTGGTGGAGGCCCTGAAGGGAGCCGGTGCGCTGCCGGTGCTGCTTCCGCTCATCGATTTCGAAAGAGCGCCGGACCAACACGCGCTGGACGTCGCCTGTGACGCCCTTGCAGCGGGCGCCTTCGACTGGCTGGTGGTCAGCAGCGCCACAACAGTGCACGTCCTGATGGAAAAGGCGGCCGAACGTGGCCTGCGCCTGGACCAACTGGTACCTTCCGGCACGCGGATCGCCGCCATCGGTCCGGCAACCCACCGGCTGCTGGATGCGGGCGGACTGGACGTAGCGCTCACGCCGGCCGGGGAGCAGTCAGCCGCCGGCCTGCGCGCCGTCTGGCCCGGGAGCGGCAGGATCCTGCTGCCGCAGGCTGATATCGCGGCCGGCACGCTGGCGGCGGGACTGGAAGCCGCCGGCGGCGACGTCACCGCTGTGACTGCCTACCGCACCGTCGACTACCCGGCGGCAGCGGAGCGCCGTCTCGCCGTCCGGGCGGAAGCGTTCGACGCCGGCCCGCAGCCGCCGTCGTACTCCCTCCTGACGCCGGAAGCTGCCGCCACGGACATCGCCGAAGGGCGCATTGCCGCCGTGATCGCCGCCTCGCCGAGCGCGGTGCGGCGGATCGCCGCCCTTGGTCCGCTGGGCGGCTGCCGGCTGGTGGCAATTGGCCGTTCGACGGCGGACCAGGCCGCAGCCCTGGGCCTTGAGGTCGCGGAGGTGGCGGCAGAGCCCACACCGGACGGGCTGGTGGCAGCCGTCGCGAAGGCCCTCAACCCGCCCTGACCGGGCCGGAACGTTTTCCCTCCACAAAGCTTCACAACCATGCGAAGGACAGGACCCATGACTTTCCCCACCCAACGCCCCCGCCGCCTGCGCACCACCCCGGCCATGCGCCGGCTGACCGCCGAAACCCGCCTCGCACCGGCCGAGCTCATCCTTCCCGCCTTCATCCGGGAGGGACTCACCGAGCCCAACCCCATCACGTCCATGCCGGGCGTAGTCCAGCACACCACCGACACCCTGAAGCGGGCCGCCGCCGAAGCGGTTGAGCTCGGCCTGGGCGGCATCATGCTCTTCGGCATTCCCGAAACCCGCGACGCCGAGGGCACCGCGTCCCTGGATCCTGAGGGCGTGCTGAACAAGGCCATCAGGGACGTCCGCGCGGAGGTGGGCGATGACCTGGTGATCATGAGTGACGTCTGCCTGGACGAATTCACCGACCACGGGCATTGCGGAGTGCTCGACGCCGACGGCTACGTGGACAACGACCGCACCGTGGAGATCTACGCCAGGATGGCCGTGGCCCAGGCAGAGGCCGGCGCCCACATGCTCGGCCCGTCAGGCATGATGGATGGCCAGATCGCCGCCATCCGCTCGGCGCTGGATGAAGCAGGGCACGTGACCACCTCCGTTATCGCGTATTCCGCGAAGTACGCCTCCGCGTTCTACGGACCTTTCCGCGAGGCCGTGGACTCCCAGCTCACGGGCGACCGGCGGACCTACCAGATGGACGCTGGAAACCGCACCGAAGCCCTGCGCGAGGTGGAACTGGACCTGGCCGAGGGTGCAGACATCATCATGGTCAAGCCGGCCATGAGCTACCTGGACGTCGTGGCAGACGTTGCCGCCATGAGTCCGGTACCCGTGTCCGCGTACCAGATCTCCGGTGAATACGCGATGATCGAGGCCGCCGCCGCCAACGGGTGGATCGACCGCCGTGCCGCCATCACCGAGTCCGTACTGGGTATCCGGCGTGCCGGCGCCCATACGGTCCTCACCTACTGGGCCGCCGAACTGGCCGGCTGGCTGAAGGAAACCCGGTGACCGGTCCTTCCGCCGCGCCAACCGCACCCGTGGGGGAGGACCGCATCCTCCTTGGGCTGAACACCTTCGGTGACATCGGCGCGAACCCGGACGGCAGTCCGCAGCCCCATGCCCAGGTCCTGCGCCAGCTGCTGGAGCAGGCGGAACTGGCGGACGCCGTCGGACTCCATGCCTTTGGCGTGGGGGAGCACCACCGCAAGGACTACGCCGTCTCCGCGCCGGAAGTCTTCCTGGCCGCCGCCGCGGCGCGCACGTCCCGCATCCGGCTTGGCTCCGCCGTGACGGTCCTCAGCTCGGACGATCCCATCAGGGTGTTCCAGCGCTTTGCCACCATGGACGCCATCTCCAACGGCCGGGCCGAAGTGATGCTCGGGCGCGGATCGTTCATTGAATCCTTCCCGCTGTTCGGGCTGGACCTGGCGGACTACGAGGTCCTGTTCGAGGAAAAACTCGAACTGTTCGACAAGGTCCGGGCGCAAAAACCCGTGCACTGGGAGGGCCGCACGCGTCCCGCCCTGCACGGGCTGAGCGTCTACCCGCCCCTGGAGCACCACCTGCTGCCCACATGGATCGGCGTGGGCGGCACCCCCGAATCCGTGCTGCGGTGCGCCCAGTACGGTTACCCGATCATCTTCGCGATCATCGGCGGCCAGCCGCGGGGCTTCCGGCCCCTGGCCGACCTCTACCGCGAGGCGATGGGCAAATACGGACATCCCATGCAGCAGATGGCCACGCACTCGCCTGGCCATGTCGCCGACACGGATGAGCAGGCCCGGGAAGAGCTCTATCCCCACTGGCTGGCACTCCGGAACAGGCTCGGGGCCGAGCGTGGCTGGGGTCCGGCCGGACGCGGTGAGTTCGATGCGCTCTGTTCCGCAGAAGGGGCCCTCTACGTCGGATCACCGGAAACGGTGGCCCAAAAAATCGTCCGGCTGAAGCGGAACCTGGGTGTTGACCGCTTCGACCTGAAATACAGCAACGGTCCGCTGCCGCACAGCGCCATGATGCGCTCAATCGAACTGATGGGCACGGCGGTGGCGCCCCGGGTGGCGGAACTGCTCGCCGGCTGACTGGGCTTCTGCGGCTGACTGCGCCTACCGGCTAACTGAGCTTTCCGGCTAACTGAGAGAATAGGAACCATGACTTCCAGCAATCCTCGCAACGAGGCACTCTTCGACCGCGCCCGCCGGCTGATGCCCGGCGGCGTCAACTCGCCGGTGCGGGCTTTTGGCTCTGTCGGCGGGACCCCGCGCTTCATGGTCTCAGCGAAGGGACCGTATCTGACAGATGCCGACGGCAAGGAATACGTGGACCTGGTCTGCTCCTGGGGTCCGGCCCTGCTGGGCCACGCCCACCCGGCCGTGCTGGAAGCGGTGCACGCCGCCGTCGACCGGGGGCTCTCCTTTGGCGCGTCCACCCCGGACGAGGCCAACCTGGCAGCCATCGTCCAGGAGCGCGTTCCCGCCGTCGAACGCCTCCGGATGGTGTCCACCGGCACCGAAGCCACCATGACCGCCGTCCGGCTGGCCCGCGGATTCACCGGCCGCAACCTCATCATCAAGTTCGCCGGCTGCTACCACGGCCACCTGGATGGACTCCTGGCCGCCGCGGGTTCCGGCCTGGCAACCCTTGCCCTGCCCGGCTCCGCCGGTGTCACGGAAGCAACCGCCGCGGAGACGCTGGTGCTGCCCTACAACGACCTCACCGCCGTCAAGGAAGCCTTCGCAGTGCACGGGCCGAACATCGCTGCCGTGATCACCGAGGCCGCGCCGGCGAACATGGGCGTAGTAACCCCTGCCGAGGGATTCAACCTTGGGTTGTCGCAGATCACCCGCGAGCACGGCGCGCTCCTCATCGTCGATGAGGTTCTGACCGGGTTCCGCACCGGTTACTCGGGCTACTGGGGCCTCACCGGCGGTGCGCCGGATGCGGAAAACCCGTGGACGCCCGACCTGCTCACCTTCGGCAAGGTCATCGGCGGTGGAATGCCGACGGCGGCCCTCGGCGGCCGTGCCGACGTCATGGAATACCTCGCGCCCACCGGCCCCGTGTACCAGGCGGGCACCTTGTCAGGGAACCCGGTGGCGATGGCTGCCGGCGTTGCCACACTGACCCACGCCACCCGCGATGTCTACTCCTTCATCGACGTCCGTTCCCTGGAGCTTTCCTCCGCCGTCTCCAACGCGCTGGATTCCGCAGGGGTGGACCACTCAATCCAGTTCGCGGGGAACCTGTTCTCGGTGGCCTTCGGAACCTCGGCCAACGGGGTCCACAACTACGCCGATGCACAGGCGCAGGAGGCGTTCCGCTACGCGCCGTTCTTCCACTCCATGCTGGAGTCGGGGGTCTACCTGCCGCCGTCGGTCTTTGAGGCGTGGTTCCTTTCCGCCGCCCACGACGACGCCGCCATGAACCGGATCTACGATGCACTGCCTGCCGCAGCGAAGGCGGCCGCAGCCGCCCAGGGCTAGCACCGCCGTCGTTCCTTACGAAAAAATCCCCGGCTGCAGGCTGCAGCCGGGGATTTCTTTGCGTGCGAGGCGTTAGAGGACGTCCGAGAGGAAGCCCTTGAGCCGGTCGGTCCTTGGCTCGGTGAAGAGCTGCTCAGGCGGCCCGGACTCCACCACGACGCCGGCATCCATGAACGTCACGGCGTCGGAGACGTTGCGGGAGAAGCCCATTTCGTGGGTCACCACCACCATGGTCATGCCGCCCTTGGCGAGGTCCGTCATCAGTGCCAGGACACCCTTGACCAGTTCGGGGTCGAGGGCGGAGGTGGCCTCGTCGAAAAACATGACCTCCGGCTTCATGGCCAGCGCCCGGGCAATGGCCACGCGCTGCTGCTGGCCGCCGGAAAGGTTGGCCGGGCGGGAATCGGCTTTGTGCCTCAAGCCCACCAGATCCAACTGTTCCAGCGCCTCGCTGCGCGCCTCCTCCTTCGAGAGCTTGCGCAGTTTGCGCAGGGCCAGCGAGACGTTTTCCTCCACGGTCTTGTGGGGGAACAGGTTGAACTGCTGGAACACCATGCCGATCCGGCGGCGGAGCTCGTCGGGATTGTCTTTCAGGACCGAGCGGCCGTCCAGCAGGATGTCCCCCTGGTCGGGTTCGATCAGCCGGTTCATGACCCGCAGGAGGGTGGACTTACCCGAACCCGACGGGCCGATGACTGACGCCGTGGTGCCCTGGGGTACATGCAGGTCGATGCCCCGCAGGACGTGGTTGCTGCCGAAGGAAAGGTGGATGTTCTTGGCGCTCAGTGTTCCTGATGCGAATTCGCTCATGCCTGGGCTCCCTTACCGACGACGGCCGCGGCGTCGTCCGGTTCTTTCTTTTCCGGCCGGCCGCTGCGCAGCCGGGCGTCGATGTAGTTGACCAGGTGGGTGAGCGGGATGGTCATGGCCAGGTAGAAAATGGCAGCTGCCACGTATGGGGACAGGTTCCCGCTGCGGGCGGCCGCATCCTGGCCGATTTGGAACAGTTCCCGTTCCGTGGCCAGCAAGCCCAAGGTGAAGACCAACGAGGAATCCTTGATCAGCGCAATAAACTGGTTCATGAGGGCAGGAAGCACCCGGCGGATACCCTGGGGAACCACCACCAGGCGCATGGATGCACCGTAGCCGAATCCCAGGGCGCGTGACGCCTCGAGCTGCCCCTTGTCTACGCTCTGAATGCCGGAGCGGAAGATTTCGCCCGTGTACGCGGCGGCCATGAGCGACAGAGCCGCAACGCCCATGGGGTAGGGGCTGTTGCTGCCCGTCATCTCGCGGAATATCGGTCCGAATCCCAGGCCGATGACCAGAATGGTGAGGACGGCCGGGAGTCCACGAAATACGTCTGTGTACACCCGGGCGGCCCACCGTGCCACAGGATTCCGCGAGATTCCCATGAGAGCCAGGACCAGGCCGGCGAAGGCCCCGATAAGTCCCGAAGTGATCGCAAGGACCAGCGTATTGGGCAGGCCCACAGAGAACATGCTTGGCAGAACCTCAGCGATCTTCTCCCAGTCAAGGAAGGTCTCTCTGAGTCGTGTCAGGAAATCCATATGGCGTCGTTATCTTTTCTGGGTAGCTGGTGTCTACTTCGTTGGGATCTTGACGGCTTTGCTGCCCGGCTTCCAACCCTCGGGGGTCTGCTCGGCAGCCGTCGGGCGGTCCGTGTACCACTCGGCAGTCAGCTTGGACCAGGTGCCGTCGGCGACTATGGCATCAAGGGCCGAATTCAGCGCTTCGAGCAGGGCAGGATTGTCCTTGGCAACGGCGTAAGCGGTGAAGTTCTGGGTGTTGAGCTTCTTCTCGGCGATTTTCGTGCCGTCACCGGGCTTGACCTGGCCGGTCGCCTGCTGGGACGGAGCCACCCATGCGTCCACCTGCCCGCTCTTCAGGCTGGCGAAAACGGTGTTGTAGTCGGGGAAGGAAACAGGCTCAATGTTCAGGGTGTTCTTGACGTAGTCTTCCTGGACGCTGCCGCTGACGACGCCGATGCGGAGGCCGCTCTTCAGTTCCGCGAACGTCTGAACCTTGGCGTCTTCTTTGGTCACCAGGGCCATGTAACCGAAGTCGTAACCATTGGTGAAGGCAACCGTTTCACGGCGGGCGTCCGTGGTGGAAATCGAGGAGGATCCCACGTCGAACTGCTTGTTCTTTACCTGGCTGAGAAGCGCCTGGAACTTGGTGGAGGCGAACTCGACCTTGAGCCCCAGCTTGTCGGCCATCGCCCGCAGAAGCTCATTGTCGTAGCCAGTGAACTTGCCCGAGGAATCAACGAAGATATTGGGTGGGGCGTCTGACAACGTTCCCACGCGCAGGGTGCCCTCGGTGACGAGGCCGAGCTTGCTCTTATCAATCTTGTCGAGGGGGGTGACATCGGCGGTGGTGTACTTGTCCAGCGTCTGCTGGTCACTGCCCTTCAGTGCGTCCGTGGGGGAGCCGCTGGGCTGGGAGGAACCGCCGCCGCAGGCGGCCAGGGATGCCGCAAGGGCCAGGGCAACAGGAACGGTCCTGAGCCACTTCAACGCTTTGATGTTCATCAGGTTGTCACTTTCATATGAGGCATAAGTCGACCGGGCCGCAAGGCAGCGCTGTGGCGCCTGGCACCTGCCCGGCGCTGGTCCAGCTGTCCGGGGCAGGGGTGACCGCAAAACTTTATTGTCTCACTTGAGTGAATACCGCACGTGAGGTGAACAAAATGGAAGTTCGGCGCATTCCGGCAAAATATAATTCCGTCCCTGCGGCGCGGGGCCAAGCAGTTGCGGGGTTATGACTCCATCCCGGCGAACGATGCCCGGCCTGCAACCCGAAACTTTGTTAAGCGGCGTGACTGTGACATGCCTCCCAAAACGGTGAGCGCAGGAGCGCCCCTAGAAGCCACCTGTCGTGGCATCCTGCGGCGGCAACACCGGCCAGTCTCCCTCAATGACAGCGGCCGGCTTCGTCTTCCGAAGGTACTCCTGGAAGTCCGATGCCTGGCTGACCGCCCAGTCCACCTGAAGCTGGTGCAGCTGGCTGGCCGGCATCATCAGCTTGGGAAACTTGCCTGCCATGGCATCCAGCACCCTGAGGGTTGCCAGGGCGTCCGCCGCGGAAGTGTGCGCGTTGTCCAGGACCACCCCGTACTCCTCGCACAGTGCGGTGAGTGTCCGCTTTCCCTTGCGGTAGCGGTCAACCTGCTTGTTCATAATGTAGGGATCCAGGACCGGGAAGCGGCTCAGCTGCGGAATCCCGTACCGTGCCGACTCGGCGGCAAGGACAGTGAAATCGTAGCTCGCGTTGAAGGCGATCACCGGAGTGCCGGAATCGAACAGCTCCTGCAGGACGGCGGCGACCTCACCCGTGACCTCATGGGCAGGGCGGCCGTCACGCCTGGCCTGTTCGGTGGTGATGCCGTGGACGTCGCTGGCCTCCACAGGTATCTCCACCCCCGGATCGGCCAGCCACTCATGCTCCTTGATGACCTCACCCTGATGGTCCACTACGGTGATTGATGCCGTGACAATTCTTGCCGCCCGCGAGTTGCGGCCCGTGGTTTCCAGATCGAAGGCTGCGCGGGGGAGGGTGTTCCAGGAACTCATGCTTCAACGCTAAGGGGACCCGCCGACAATTCCGGGGAACGCCACTGCGGCTAGATTGGATCAATGCGGAATGAGTACGTCCAAGCGGTCCTGGCCGTCGTGGGCCTGGTACCGCCGGGGGCGGCCGTATCCTATGGGGACGTTGCCGAGCTCCTGGGTGCGGGCGGCCCACGCCAGGTCGGTTCCGTCATGAGCCACCATGGTGGCGCCGTCCCTTGGTGGCGCGTCCTGAAGGCCAGCGGCCACGCACCCCCGGGGCACGAGGCCGAGGCCCTGCTGCTTTACCTTGAAGAAGGCACCCCGCTGGTTGGCGACTACAGTTCCTATCTCCGCACGGGGGAGGGGCGGTGGCGGGTGGATTTGGGCACGGCACGCTGGGCGCCAACAGACAGTGATCTTGACAGTATCGACGCAGTTGCCGAGGAACTGGAGCGTCGGCTCCACAGGTTGTCGGTGCCTGATGATGGAATGATTTTGTGACCGTAACAATTCCTTTGACCGGACCCTGGGGCCCGCACCGGCAGGAGCCGGAAGCAGGCAGGGAGCCGGCTTTCCCCGTGCCCGGAAGCCCGGACGGCGGGAGCGCCGCCCAGGCCACCACCGCCCTCCGGTTGCTGCCGCCCCGGCGGGTGCACGCCGAGTCACCCGTGCTCACACCAGACCAGCAGGCAGCAGTTGACGTCACCCAAGGTTCCGGACCGGTCCTGGTTCCGGGTGCACCAGGCACGGGAAAGACCACCGTCCTCGTCGAGGCCGCGGTCCAGCGGGTCTTCCGCGACGGCGTGGATCCAGAACGCATGCTGATCCTTGCGCCCACCCGGCTTGCTGCCGACTTCCTGCGGGACCGTTTCACTGCCCGGCTCGACAGGAGCCTCAGCACCACTCCTGCCAGGACATGGGCCTCGTACGCATTCGACCTGATCCGCCGCGCCAAGGCTGAAGGCGTCATACCGTTGTCCAGGCCGCCGCGCCTGCTGTCAGGCCCTGAACAGGACCTCATCATCAAGGAACTCCTTGAGGGCCACAGGCTGCCGGGCCTGGAACTGCCGTGGCCGTCCGATCTTGATGGCGCCCTGGAAACCAGGGGGTTCCGCCAGGAGGTGCGGCAACTCTTTGACCGCATCATTGAATCGGGCCGCACGGCTGAGGACCTTGCGCAACTGGCGGACTCCTGCGGCCGGCCGGACTGGAAGGCGGCGGCGCGCCTCTACGCCGAGTACCGGGACGTCCTTGACCTGCGGATGCCCGAAGCCTTCGACCCCGCCGGTATCATCACAGCCGCCCGGCAGATCTTCCAGGACGCGCCCGAATTCCTCGCAGCGGAACGTGCCAGGCTGCAGGTTGTCCTGGTGGACGATATCCAGGAAGCAAACCCCGCCATCTTCGAGTTGCTGGCGGATATCGCCGCCGGTAAAGACTGCTACGTGACGTCGTCCCCGGACACTGTGGTCCAGGGATTCCGGGGCGCCCGGCCGGACTTGGTGGCTGAACTGCCCCGGCTGCTGTCAGCCCAGTCGACGGTCCTCGAGCGTCCGCTGTGGCACGCCCACGGCCTGGCGCCTGCAGTGGCAGAGGCGTGGTTGAACGTCGCAGGCCGCATCTCACAGCGGGCAGGCGGCCAACTGGCCCGCCGCCTCAGCCGGCCCGGCCATGCTGGTGAACCCGGCAGGGTCGAGGCCCACCTTGTCCCTACTCCGGTGCATGAGCTGCGGTACGTTGCCCAGCGGATCCTGGACCAGCACATAAACCACAACCGAGATCTCGCGGATATGGCAGTGATCGTGCGCAACGGCGGCCAGGTCAGCGAGTTGCAGCGCTATTTGTCCGGGCAGGGCATTCCCGTGCGGGTGCCCGTGGCTGAATCCGCGGTGCGCGATGAGGTAGCTGTACGTCCGCTCCTCGATGCGTTCGCCATTGCGCTGGATCCGGAGCTTTTGACGCCCGAAGCCGCGGTGTCCCTCCTCACCTCCCGCATCGGCGGCGCTACCTCCATTGAGCTGCGCAGGCTCCGGCAATCGTTGCGGCGCGAGGAACTCCTGGGCGGCGGGGGCCGCGCCAGTGATGCGCTGCTGGTCCAGGCCCTGCTTGAGCCGGGAGCATTGGGCGCGTTGGGGATCGAAGGGCGCGCTGCACGGCGCACGGCGCGGATGATCCGTGCGGGCCGGGAAGCAGCCGGACTGCCGGGTGCCAATGCCGAGTCGGTACTGTGGGCGCTCTGGGACTCAACGGGCCTCTCGTCGGCCTGGACAGCGACAGCTTTGTCGGGAGGACCGCACGGTGCGCGGGCTGACCGCGACCTTGATGCCATGATGGCGCTCTTCCACACCGCGGAACGCTACGTGGACCAAATGCCCGGCGCCGGCCCCGAACAGTTCCTGGAGTACCTCCTCAACCAGGAGCTTCCCATGGACACCCTCGCAGCCCGGGCCCAGCTCGATGACGCTGTGGAGTTGATGACGCCGGCCAGTGCAGCAGGGCGGGAGTGGCCCGTAGTGATCATTGCCGGGCTGCAGGAGGGGGTGTGGCCCAATACGAGGCTCCGCGGTGAACTGCTCGGCAGCACCCTGTACGCGGATGCCGTGGAACACGGCCCGGAATACGCCCTGCAGCGCGATCCCCTCAGCCGTCTGCGGGATATCCGCTATGACGAACTCCGCAGCTTCTCCACTGCGGTGTCCAGGGCACGCGAACTGCTGGTCTGCACGGCGGTTTCGTCGGAGGACCACCAACCGTCATCGTTCCTGGATTTTGTTTCACCACTGGGACCGGAGGGCGAGGGCCGGGCTTTCACCCAGGTGGAACGGCCCATGACGCTGCGCGCCCTGGTGGCGGAGCTCAGGCAGCATGCCCAGCTCGACGCCGCGGCGCCGCAAGCCGCGGAAGCCGCCAGGGTCCTGGCGCATCTCGCAGCGGCCGAACCAGCCGTGGCCGGAGCCCACCCTGGCAGCTGGTGGGGACTCGCCCCGTTGACCACCTCCGAGGCTGTGGTCCCGCCCGGGGGAACCGTGTCCGTGTCCCCGTCGAA
Organism: Pseudarthrobacter sp. LT1; assembly: GCF_035621795.1. NCBI lineage: Bacteria > Bacillati > Actinomycetota > Actinomycetes > Micrococcales > Micrococcaceae > Pseudarthrobacter > Pseudarthrobacter sp. LT1. The sequence goes on along the minus strand of NZ_CP141830.1, from coordinate 3,136,234 downwards.
AGTGGAAACGGTGCAGAAGTCGCCGTTGGACTGGTTCGTCCAGGCAGCGGGAGGGGAGCCTGCCACAGACTTCGCCCGAAGCCTGGGCACCCTGGTGCATGCAATCGCGCAGGACATGCCGGACGCATCCGGATCCGAGTACGTTGCTGAACTCGTGCGCCGGTGGCCCGCGCTGGGCATGAAGGACAATTGGGAGGGCCGGCTGGACTTCCAGCGCGCCGAGTCCATGGTGCGGAAGCTGGCGCAGTATGTGCTGTCCATGAGAGACGAGGGCCGCAGTCTGCTGGGTGTTGAACAGGACTTCGAAGTGGCCCTCGGCGGAGTGGCGGTGGATGAAGCTCCGCCGCGGGAGTCCGTGCTCCGCGGCCAGGTGGACCGGCTGGAAATCGATGGGGAAGGCCGGCTGGTGGTGGTGGACCTCAAGACCGGGAAGAGGCAGCCGGGCAAGGACGAACTGTCCCGCCATCCGCAGCTGGGCGCCTACCAGGCAGCAGTGCTCGCCGGCGGGTTTGACGCCTCCGGCGGCGGCCAGGGCCTGTCCGGCGGGGCCGTGCTGGCGCAGCTCGGGACCGGGGCAAAAAGTCCCGCCATCCAACAGCAGGAACCACTCGACCCACAGGAGAACTGGGCATTGGATATGGTCAAGGAGGCCGCCGCCGTCATGGGTGGAAGTGAATTCATTGCCCGGCACGATCCCGCCAAGGGCAGCCACGGCGGTCATGGTTGCCGGCTTCCCGAGGTGTGCCCGCTGTGTGTGCGTGGACGGCAGGTGACCGAATGAGTGGGGCACTCCCTACTGCGGAGGCCACCCCGGCCGTGCGTTTCAGCCCCGAAGAACTGTCCTTGCTGCTCGGCGAGAAGAACACCCCCACGCTCGAGCAATCCGCCATCATCTCGTCCCCCTTGGCGCCCCGGCTGGTCATCGCGGGCGCCGGATCAGGCAAGACCGCCACCATGGCCGACCGGGTGGTATGGCTGGTGGCCAACGGATGGGTCACCCCTGAGGAAGTCCTGGGCGTGACCTTCACCCGCAAAGCTGCGGGTGAACTCGCCAGCAGGATCCGGTCAAAACTCCTTGCGCTGCAGCGTCTTGCCGCGAAGGACGACCACCGGGAGCTATTCCCGGCAGGGCTGGTCAGCAGTGACGCATTGGAGCCCAAGGTGTCCACCTACCACTCATTCGCCAGCGGCATCGTTTCCGACTACGGGCTGCGGCTTGGGGTGGAGCGGGACGTGGTTCTGCTGGGGGGTGCGCAGGCCTGGCAGCTTGCCAGCGAGGTGGTTGAAGCCTACGACGGCGAATACCAGCACTTCCGTGCCGCCAAGTCCACCCTGGTGAAGGCCGTCATCCAACTGGCCGGTGAATGCGCCGAACACCTTCAGGAACCCGAAGACGTGGAAGCGTGGCTGATGGCGCGTCTTTCGGAGTTTGAATCCCTGCCGTACCTGGCCGACAAGAAGAGGAACACGCCAAAGGCCGCGTTGGACCTCGGCGGTATGCTGCGGACCCGGGCAAGCGTCGCTGACATGGTGGGCCGCTACGCCGCCGCCAAACGGGCCCGCGGGGCACTCGATTTCGGCGACCTTGTGGCCCTCGCTGCCAAGGTGGCGCAGGATGTTCCCTTGGCGGCCCAGATGGAACGCCAAAGGTACAAGGTGGTTCTGCTCGACGAATTCCAGGACACGTCGTATGCCCAGCTGGTGCTCTTCTCCCGCCTTTTTGGCGGCGGCCATGCCGTGACGGCGGTCGGCGACCCCAATCAGTCGATCTATGGTTTTCGCGGCGCTTCGGCGGGGCAGCTGTTCCACTTCGTTCGCGAGTTTCCCGTGCGCACCGGGGGAGCGGGGGAAGGAACCGGCTGGGCGCCCGCCCCGACCTCCTACCTGACCACTGCATGGCGGAACGGCCGGTCGATCCTCGCAGCTGCCAACGTCATGTCCCAATCCCTGGGCCGGACAGCTGCACATCATGGACCTGCCGGAAGCAGGCCGGCTGCTGCTGAAGTGCCGCCGCTGCAACCGAGCCCCCACGCCGTGGACGGAACCGTGGTGCTGGGGCGTTTCGCCAGCGACGTGGAGGAAGCTGCTGCCTTGGCTGACGATGTCCTGCGGTACCGCGTGACGGACTTCGAGCTGAAGCCGGACGGTACACCGGAGCCCCCGGCGCTCGCCGTGCTGTGCCGCCGGCGCGCGCAGATGGAGCCCGTCCGGCGGCAGTTTGAGGCCCGGGGCATCCCCTACGAAATCGTGGGCCTCGGCGGCCTCCTGGACACTCCGGAAATCGTGGACCTGGTGGCCACGCTGCGCGTCCTCGCAGACCCCGGCCGGTCTGATGCCCTCATGCGGCTTATCGCAGGTGCCCGGTGGCGGATAGGACCTGCCGACCTCATGGCCCTGCGCGACTGGTCCAGCCAGCTGGCACGCAGCCGGGGGAAGGCCGCACAGGGGTTCGACGACGACGTCCAGGACAATGACAACGACGAAGCAGATGCCCCCGTCCTTGAGGGTGACCTGACCGACGGAGCCAGCCTGGTGGAGGCCCTGGACTTCCTGCCCCGGGACGGATGGACCTCGTCCAATGGCCGCACCCTCAGCCCGGAGGCGCGCAGCAGGCTTGCCAGGTTGTCAGCCGAGTTGCGGCAACTGCGCGGCTACCTCGGGGACGACCTCACCACGCTCCTGGGGGAGGTCGAAAGGGCCATGCTGCTGGACATCGAGGTCGCCGCCCGCCCCGGAATCAGCATTCACCAGGCCCGCCGCAACCTCGACGCCTTCCAGGATGCGGCTGCAGGGTTCCTCCGCACCTCCCAACGGGTGGACATCCTCGCTTTCCTGTCCTGGCTTGAGGCTGCGTCGGCGGAGGAAAACGGATTGGAGGCGCCAGCCAGCGACGTCAACCGGGAAGCCGTGCAGCTCTTGACGGTGCACGCTTCCAAAGGGCTGGAGTGGGACGTCGTGTTTGTTCCGGGCATGAACGCGGGCGCCTTTCCCAGCGACCGGGACTCCCGCTGGAGCAGCGGTTCTGCTGCCCTGCCATGGCCGCTTCGTGGGGATCGGGCAGACCTGCCGCAGTGGGACCTCGACCAGCCGGACCAGAAAGGCTGGCTGGATGCCGAGAAAGAGTACAAAGCCGGGGTGCAGGCCCACGGCGAGTCGGAGGAACGCCGGCTGGCTTACGTTGCCTACACCAGGGCCAAACATGTCCTGTGGGTGTCCAGTGCCGCCTGGGTGGGATCGCGGGCCGGCCGCGCGGAAATGTCCCCGTTCCTCGCGGAACTGGAAGCCCTCACGCAACCGGCTGATGGCGGATCCAGGGTGCCGGCTGTTGTCCATCCGTTGTCGCTGGAAGAGGCAGCGTTGCCCCAACAGAGCCCGCTGACGCTGGAAACGGAAGAAGCCCGCTGGCCCTACGATCCTCTTGAAGGACCTGTCGACCCAGGGACGGGTGAACGCCTGCGCCTGGCCAGCGGGCGCAGGACAGCCATGGAAACGGCGGCGCAGCAGGTGCTCGGAATACTGGCCGCCGGTTCTGCCCGGCTGCTTCGGACTGAGGGGACAGGGCAGGCAGGCAAGCCTGGAGAGGAAGACAGTCCACTGCCCGGGCTCACGGGGGCAGCTGCAGGCTGGGCACGCGAAGCTTCGCTGCTGCTGGAGCGCAGGGCAAGGAGGTCAGGCGGCCAGGACGTGCACCTGCCCACCCATATATCGGCTTCCACCCTTGTTGACCTTGGAGACGACCCCACCGCAGTGCTGGGCCGCCTGCGCCGCCCTGTGCCGCGCGAACCGGGCATGTCGGCGCGGAAGGGCACGGCGTTCCACGCCTGGGTAGAGGAGTATTTCGGAAAGGCCGGCATGCTGGACCTCGGCGAAGCACCGGGTTCGGACGACCACATCGATGCTGCCTACGACCTTGATGAGATGGTAGCCACCTTCAAGGCTTCCCCGTGGGCCGACAGGTCACCGGCTTTCGTTGAGGTTCCCGTGGAAACCAGGGTGGGCGAAGTGGTGGTGCGCGGCCGGGTGGACGCAGTGTTCCAGGACGCTGACGGCCGCTGGGACCTGGTGGACTGGAAGACCGGCCGGCGGCCGTCGGCAGAGCAGCTGAAGACCCGGTCGGTGCAGCTGGCGGTCTACCGGCTGGCTTGGGCGCGCCTCAAGGATGTTCCGCTGGAGGAGGTGCGGGCGGCATTCTTGTACGTTGCTGACAACGCGGTAGTGCGGCCGCACGACCTGGGGACGGCGGCCGACCTGGAGGGAATCGTTGCCGCTGCGATTACCCGGCCTTGAGGCTGGGCCCACACCTGGGGAACACCACGGTGGTGCCTCAGGGGCCCGGGACTGTCGGGCTCAGCTCCGGTTCGCGTTGATGACCGAGATGGCTGCCGTGGACGTGTCGTCCGCCGCCTTGGTTTCTCCGGCCCGGACCTCCGCGGCCTCAGCACCCGCGGCTGGCTCCACCGGGATAGGGGCCACGTGGACGGCGGGCTGTGCATGAACTGCTGCCGGCGACGGGACATCCGGCATGGCATCTGCTGCCGGTTCGACGGGGACCGGGATGACCGTCACTGCGGGACTGACCGCTGAACTGCCATGTGAGGGGGCCGGGACTGCAGCCGGCGTTCCGGCCGCCGCGGGTGCGGCTGCTGCAGGTGCGGCGGGAGTGCCTTTGGCCGGCAGCGGCTCCACACTGATCGGCTGGCCGCCGAATTCGGCGATGTCGCTGGCAAGGCTCTCGAGCATTCCCTCGGCCTCGCTGACCATGTCGTGGTCGCCGGCCGCCAGGCCCTTGACCAGGTACTGCGCCAGGGCGAACTCGGCTGACAGGGCGGCCCGGCGCAGCAGGTGCTGGTCCGGCACGTCGCGGCGGCTGGACGTGTACGACTTCAGTACGGCATCAATGAAGTCCTGTTCGTTGGAGGCCACCAGCCAGGCGAAATCGTCTGCGGGGTCACCGATGCGCAGGTCCGTCCAACCGGTTACCGCAGTCACCCGGCCTGACTCCACCAGCAGGTTGTCCTCGTGCAGGTCGCCGTGGACAACGCAGGGGTTGAACCGCCACAAGGATACGTCCTCCATGGCATGTTCCCAGCGGCGCAGCAGTGCGGCCGGGATCTTGCCCGTCGTTGCCGCCTGGTCCAGTTCGTTCAGCCTCCGTTGGCGGAACTCATTGGGGGTGTAGCTGGGGAGGTCGGCGTTGCTGACCAGCGACCGGGGGAGGTCATGGACCGCGGCCAGCGCGGAACCGATTTCGCGGGCGAGGCCTGACGGTCCGGAGGTCAGCTCTTCCACGCTGCGCGTGCTCCCGGACAGGTGCGAGTAGACGAACGTGGTCAGGCTTCCCAACCGGACACTGCCGGCGACCGTTGGCATCAGGAACGGCAGTTCGGCCCGGACGGCGGGAGCGAAGGCGCGCAGCACCAGGAACTCCGTTTCCAGCCGTGCGCTGGCTTCGGCGTGCCGCGGCGACCGGACCCGCCAGCGCTTGCCTTCGGAATCGAGGAGCAGGGCCGAGTCGAAGTCCGCGGGGTCGTCCGGCGCAGAGCTAACAGCTGTCGGGGTCAGTCCGGGGACTGCCGCGGTTGCAATCGCCGCCAGTTCAATCGGTTTTCTTCTCACCGTTCCACGGTAGATTGCGCGCCGTCCCAGACCGCGGTCTGGCCGCGGCGAGTCTCGAGATAGCTGGAATTAGGGGGCACCCCGGGGCGGATGGGGCCCGGCCGAAATGTGAAATGTCTGTAGCAGTCAGTACGGTGGAAGCATGAGCCACACGGAGTCCGCTGTAACCGTCCATCAGGCTGTGCCGGCGCCGCTGCCGGCGAACCATCTGGTGGACACCCTGCTCCCGGTGAGGCCGGCACTGGTGGACCGCGGATCAGCCGCCCGCATCAGGGCCGGGATGATTGATGACCTGCTGGCCGGGCCGGACGCGGTGGCCGCAGTGCTGTCAGGCCGGCAAGGCCTGGTGCGCGGCAGCAACCTGGTCCTGACCGGGGCCAGGGAACTCCTGGCACACCTCAAAGAGGCGGGATCAGCGCCGGAGCTCGTGGTGTACCTCGGATCCGCCCTGCCTGCTTCGGACGTTCCGGCGGGGACCGAGCTGCTGCTGTTCGTCCTGCCTGCTCCTCCGGAACCCGGCACGGCCGGTATTCCCGCAGACGCTTCCTTGGCCGGCTTTCGGGACGTCGCAGCAGCCTTGACCGCCACCTCCACAGCCCTGTTCGTGGAAGCCAGCGCCATCGCCAACTGGCATGCAGCCCACACACACTGCCCCCGCTGCGGCACACCAACGGACGTTGAAGCCGGCGGCTGGGTACGCCGGTGCCCGGCAGACAAATCTGAACACTATCCCCGGACCGACCCCGCCATCATCGTCACGGTCGTCGGCCCGGACGGCCGGCTGCTCCTTGGCGGCGGTGGCCCCGTGGACGCCCGGAATTACTCCACCCTGGCCGGGTTCGTTGAGCCGGGGGAGTCTTTGGAGGAAGCTGTGGTCCGCGAGATCCAGGAAGAGGTGGGCGTCCGGGTCACTGCCTGCCAGTATCTCGGCTCGCAGTCGTGGCCGTTCCCGGCCTCCCTTATGCTTGGATTTACCGCCGTCACCGAGGACGCCCAGGCAACGCCCGACGGCGTGGAGGTCACCAGGGCCCGCTGGTTCAGCCGCGAGGAACTCCAGGAAGCGGTGCTCAGTGGTGAGATCACCATTTCCAGCAGGCTCTCCATTGCCCGCTCCCTGATTGAGCACTGGTACGGCGGCCGGATCCAGGACCGGACCGGCGACTAAGTTATTCCATCCACCAGACTCCAGCACGCGGTAGTCGAGAAACAAAGCAGCAGAAGTGACTACAGAAAATTTTGACGGAGCAGCCTCCCTTGAGGACCGGATCCTTGGGGGGCTTGACGCAGAACAGCGTGAGGTGGCCAGTACGCTGAGCGGCCCGTTGTGCGTGCTGGCCGGCGCGGGAACCGGAAAGACCCGTGCCATCACCCACCGGATTGCCTATGGCGTCCACTCGGGCGTCTACAGCCCGCAGCGCCTGCTCGCCGTGACCTTCACTGCCCGGGCGGCGGCAGAGATGCGAAGCCGGCTGCGCGACCTCGGTGCCGGAAATGTGCAGGCCCGGACGTTCCACGCCGCGGCCTTGCGCCAGCTGCAGTTCTTTTGGCCCCAGGCCGTGGGCGGCACGCTGCCCAACCTCCTGGACCACAAGGCCCAGATGATTGCAGAGGCAGCCCGGAGGCTCCGGCTCAGCACGGACCGGGCCTCCATCCGTGACCTTGCCTCTGAGATCGAGTGGGCCAAAGTGTCCATGCTTACGCCGGCCAATTACCTTGAAAACGCGCAGGGGAGGGGCGCTCCTGGCGGGTTCGACCTTACTGCGGTGGCCCGCGTCTTCCAGTCCTACGAGGACGTCAAGACGGACCGCAATGTGATCGACTTCGAGGACGTCCTGCTGATCACGGTGGGCATCCTGCAGGAAGATGAGAAGGTTGCTGCAACGGTCCGGGAACAGTACCGGCACTTCGTCGTGGACGAGTACCAGGACGTTTCCCCGCTGCAGCAGCGGCTCCTGGAGCTCTGGCTCGGCGGCCGTGACGAACTGTGCGTCGTGGGCGACGCCAGCCAGACCATCTACTCTTTTACCGGCGCATCGCCCAGGCACCTGCTGGACTTCAAAGTTCGCTATCTGCAGGCCAATGTAGTCAAGCTCGTCCGGGACTACCGGTCCACCCCGCAGGTGGTGAAACTGGCCAATGACCTGCTGGCCGGCCGCCGGAGTGGTGGCCCTGCCGCCGACGCCGCCTGGGCAGCCCCCCTTCAGCTTGTGGCGCAGCGCCCCGCCGGGCCGGCCCCCCAGTTCACCGAATGCACGGATGACGAGGCCGAAGCCGCCACGGTGGCGCAGAAGATCAAGGCATTGCTCGACGCCGGGACTCCCGCCAGCGAGGTAGCCGTCCTTTTCCGCACCAACGGCCAGTCCGAAGCCTACGAACAGGCGCTCGCGGCGGCAGGAATCGGCTACCAGCTCCGGGGAGGCGAACGCTTTTTCGCCCGCAAGGAGGTCCGGGACGCCATCCTCCAGTTGCGCGCAGCCACCCGGGCCGTTTCAGAAACCGATACGCCGGAACCACTGGGCCAGCTGGTCCGGGACATCGTCTCGTCCCTCGGGTACACGGATTCTGCCCCGCACAGCGGAGGAGCCCTGCGTGAGCGGTGGGAGTCGCTCGCGGCGCTGGTGGCGCTCGCCGATGAACTCGTCCAAAACCGCGGTCCAGAGTTTGGCCTGGCGGATTTCGTCAGCGAACTCCAGGAACGCTCCGTGGCCCAGCACGCGCCCACCGTCCAAGGCGTGACGCTCGCTTCCCTCCACGCAGCCAAGGGCCTGGAATGGGACGCGGTCTTCCTGGTGGGGCTCAGCGAGGGCCTGATGCCCATTTCCTTCGCGGACTCTCCCGAATCGGTGGATGAGGAACGCCGGCTGCTGTATGTCGGCATCACCCGGGCCCGTGAGCACCTGTCCCTCTCGTGGAGCACCGCCCGGACCCCCGGCGGCCGCGCCAACCGGAAGCCGTCCCGGTTCCTGGACGGGCTGCGGCCTGACTCGGTGGCAAGTTCAAGTGCCCGCGGAAAGGGAACCCCGCCCCGCCGAAAGGCTGCCGCGCCCGCTGTGTGCCGGGTCTGCGGCACCATGCTCGCCACCGGGGCCGAACGCAAGGTGGGCCGCTGCAACGCCTGTCCCCCCACCTACGAGGAACAGACCTTTGACGCCCTGCGCAACTGGCGCCGCGAGGTGGCCCAGTCGGCGGATGTCCCCGCGTTCGTCGTCTTCACGGACGCCACCCTCACCGCCATTGCCGAAGCCAGGCCGGCATCGCTGGAGGAGCTCGCCGGCCTCGCGGGCGTCGGCCCGTCAAAGCTGGAAAAGTACGGGGAAGACGTCCTCCGGGTTCTTGTCGAAAGTTCCGTACTGTGAGGCGGGGCAGCCCGGCAAGCAGCAGCACGCAGCAGGCAGCATCACTGACCACATCCCACGGTTCCCCGGTTGAGGTGCGGCGTTCTGCCAGGCGCACGCGGACGGTGGCCGCGTTCTGGGAGGACGGCACGGCGGTGGTCGCCATTCCGGCCCGTTTCACTGCTGCCCAAGAGCGGGAGTGGGTGCAGCGGATGCTGGCGAAGCTGCACAAGCAGGGGGAGCGGCGGGCTGCAGCCGGCCGGCGCCGCCCCGCTACCGATGATGCCCTTGCAGCCCACGCCGCACAGCTGTCGGCACAGTACCTCGGCGGCAGGCCGGCGCCCACGTCCGTCCGTTGGGTCAGCAACCAGAACTCCCGGTGGGGCTCCGCCACGCCGGCCGACGGGACCATCCGGCTGTCGGACAAACTGCGGCCCATGCCGCAGTGGGTCATCGACTACGTCCTGCTGCACGAACTGGCCCATCTCCTGGTGGCTTCGCACAACGCCGCATTCTGGAAGCTGCTGGAGGCCTACCCGGAAACTCCGCGGGCCAAAGCATTCCTGGAGGGCGTCTCGTTCGCCACTTCCCGGGGGCTGGAGGGGCTGGACAAGGACGGCACGGCCGGCAGCGGCGACGCCGGCCAGCCCATGTCCGGAACACCGATCGGGCGTTAAAAACCCCGGTGGGCCAGGACTTCCTGGCCCACCGGGGTCTTTATCGGCGTCTGGGGGTGTCAGTTTTTGGGCTCTCCGGTCTCGCCGTCGTCGTCCTTGTCCCCGGCATCTTTGGTGTCCGCTGCTCCGCCCTCTTCAGCGGAAGTATCGTCAAACCCGCCACTGAGCAGTTTCTGCAGGGCGTCGTCAACTTCGCTGTCGCTGGCCTCGGCGAGCTTGCGGCGTGAGCTGAAGCCCTTCGGATCGTCCAGGTCTTCGGCGGTGGGCAGCAGGTCGGGGTGGTGCCAGATGGCGTCCCGGCCCTCGATGCCGCGTTCGTCCTTTAGCGTGGCCCAGAGGGTGGCGGCATCGCGAAGCCTGCGCGGCCGCAGCTCCAGCCCCACCAGGGAGGCGAAGGCGTGCTCGGCGGGACCACCCGTTGCCCGGCGTCGCCGCACGGTTTCCCGGAGCGCCCCGGCCGACGGCAGCACCTTCTCGGTGGCCGCCGCAGTCAGTTCGTCCACCCAGCCCTCCACCAGGGCGAGCGCCGTTTCGAGCTTCTCCAGGGCCTGTTCCTGCGCCGGGGTCCGCTGCGGCATGAACACACCCTGGGACAATGCCTCCTGGATGCCCTCCGGGTTGCTCGGGTCCAGGTCGCGGGCGAGTTCCTCGATGCGCGAGGTGTCGATGTGGATGCCGCGGGCGTAGGCCTCGATTGCGCCCAGCAGGTGTCCGCGCAGCCAGGGAACCTGCACGAAGAGCCGGGCGTGGGCGGCTTCCCGCACGGCAAGGAACAGCCGGATATCGTTCTCCGGCAGGGACAGGCCCTCGCCGAAGGCGGCAACGTTTGCCGGCAGCAGTGCCATTTCAAGGTCGGCCAGCGGGACGCCGATGTCGGTGGAGCTCACCACGTCCTTGGACAGGGCGCCGATGGCCTGGCCCAGCTGCATGCCGAAGATCGCGCCGCCCATGTTCTGCAGCATGGAGGAGGCGCCGCCCATCATGGACTTCATCTCTTCCGGCATCTGCTCCGTCATGGCGGAGGACAGCGCATTGGCGATGCTGTTGGCCACGGGTTCGGTCAGCCGCTTCCAGGTGCCCAGGGTGGCCTCCACCCACTCCGCGCGCGACCAGGCCTTGCCGATCAGGCCGGTGGCGGGCAGGTCGGTGACCGGGTCCAGCCACAGCTCGGCGAGGCGGAGGGCCTCGTCCACCTCCCGGGACTGCTGCGCCGAAACCGACGGGTCGGAGCTGCCGGCGGCTACGCGCCGGGCGTTGTCGTGGGCCAGCGTCCAGTTGACGGGCCCCTCGGACGGTGCGCTCATCATGGCCTGCACCTGGGAGAACATCTGGGCCAGCAGGTTGGGGTCGTCCGGCAGGCCGGCAGCCTTGGCGAGTTCGGAGGGGTCGAAGTTTTCCATCCCCTTGCCGCCCATCAGGTTCTGCAGCATTTCGGTCAACGGATCCTTGGGGGTGTCGTCGCCGTTGGACGGATTGAGTGGGTTGGAGGTCATGGTCCCGCCGATCGATGGTGTGACTGTTGATCAACCTTCACGGTACCCCGGTGGGGGTCGGCTGTCTGCCGCCCGCCGCCGTCGTTCGCTCTAGGCAAAGCCCCCCGGCCCGCCGCCACCGCGTACTGTTGGTGGGGTGACTACAACCCGTGGCGGCCACTCCTCCGAGGACCACGTTCCCGACGTTTCCCCCTTCTCCAGCCCCGGACCCTTCGGGGCCGGCAGTCCGCCGGAAAGCCCGGGCGGAAGCGGCGTGGCAGGCGCGGGCAGCAGTGTCAGGGCGGCCGACGGCGGACGCCCGGGCAGGCGGCTTTCCACCATGATGGTTGCCGGGCTGGCCGCGTTGGGGCTGGGGATTGCCGTGGGCACCCTTCCGGTGCCTTACGTGATCGAGTCGCCCGGGCCCACCTACAACACGCTGGGGGAGAGCCAGGGGCATCCGGTGATCAATGTCAGCGGCCACGAGACCTATCCCGCTGCCGGGAGCCTGGACCTGACCACCGTGTATGTCGACGGCGGCCCCACCGGCTCCGTCAGCATCCTTAACGCCTTCTCCGCGTGGCTGGACAACTCCAAGGCCGTCTACCCGGTGGAACTGATCTATCCCACGGGAACCACCAAGGAGGAGGCCCAGGAGCAGAGTGCGGTGGCCATGGCCACGTCCCAGGAGAACGCGGTGGCCTCCGCCCTGAACGAACTCAAGATTCCGTTCGGCCAGCAGCTCCAGGCCGCGGGCCTGTCCAAGGACTCGGCATCTGCGGGCAAGATCCAGCAGGGCGACATCCTCAAGTCCATCAACGGCAAGGAGATCACCTCACTCTCCGTCATCCAGGATGAACTGGCTGCGGGCAAGGGGGCCCCGGCCGCGGTGACGGTGGAACGCGCCGGCCAGCCTGTTGCCGTCGAGGTGACGCCCAAGGACAACGGCCAGGGCCGCTTCATTCTCGGCGTCATGCTGAAGTACCTGTTTACTTTCCCCTTCCAGGTGCAGATCTCCCTGGACAAGGTGGGTGGCCCCAGCGCCGGACTCATGTTTTCGCTGGGCATCATCGACACGGTGACGCCGGGCGACCTCACCGGCGGCAAGCACATCGCGGGCACCGGCACCATTTCGCCGGACGGTGCGGTGGGCCCCATTGGCGGCATCGGCCAGAAGATGCGGGGTGCGCGCTCGTCCGGAGCCTCCCTGTTCCTGGCGCCCGCCGCCAACTGCGACGAGGTTGCCGGACACATCCCCGACGGCCTCCAGGTGGTCCGCGTGGAGAACCTCGCAGAAGCGCGGCACGCGGTGGAACTGGCCGGGAGCGGGCAGGACACATCCGCACTTCCGGCGTGCACGGGGAAATAGGCCGCCTGCGCCATGCATAGACTGGGCCCAAACAGTTTCGACAGGAACTAAGCTTTACCGCCACTCGTGGCACTGATGACGGACGAAACCAGCCGTTTGACCGGTACCGTACGTCGCTCGCACGCTTCGAATGTTTCGACGACCAGCTATGAGGTACCCAGTTTGTCCCGTCCCGCCAGCACCACGTCCACAGGAAGGCCCCCATCGCGACGGGGAGCCCTGACGCCCACCCTCATCGTCGTTGCCCTGGTGGTAGTGGGCTTCATTTTTTTCGCCAACGTCTGGACCGACGTCCTTTGGTACCGGCAACTGGGCTTCCTCGAGGTCTTCGTCACCGAAAACCTTGCCAAGATCGCCACTTTCGCAGCCGGCTTCGCCATCATGTTCGCGGCGGTTTTCTTCTCCATCCGCATTGCCTACAACGCCCGGCCCGTCTACGCCCCGGACTCTGAGATCCGGGACAACCTCAACCGGTACCAGGCCCAGCTCGAGCCGGTCCGCCGGATTGTCATGATCGGCCTGCCGGTCCTCTTCGGCCTCTTTGCGGGCAGCGCGGCCGCGAGCCAGTGGCAGAAAGTCCTGCTGTTCTTCAACCAGGTCGGCTTCGGCCAACCCGATCCGCAGTTCAACATGGACATCAGCTTCTACCTGATGACCCTGCCGTTCCTCGGGTTCGTCACCGGGTTCCTCATCAGCGTGGTGGTGATCGCAGGCATCGCCGGCATCCTCACCCACTACCTGTACGGCAGCATCCGGCTCATGGAGCGCGGCGTGTTCACCAGCCGCGCAGCGCAGATCCACATCGCCGTCATCGGTGCCGCCTTCCTGGTGCTCCTGGGCGTCAACTTCTGGCTGGACCGCTACTCGTCCGTGCAGAGCAACGGCGGCCGCTGGGCCGGTGCGCTCTACACCGATGTCAACGCCGTCATCCCCACCAAGGCCATCCTCGCCGTCGCTGCCGTCCTGGTGGCCATCCTCTTCATCGTTGCAGCCGTCATCGGCCGCTGGCGCCTTCCCGTGATCGGCACGGCCATGCTGGTCATCACCTCCATCCTGGCCGGCGGCGTGTACCCGTGGGTCATCCAGCAGTTCCAGGTCCGCCCGTCGGAGCAGACCCTGGAAAGCAAGTACATCCAGCGCAACATCGAGAACACCCGCAAGGCCTACGGCCTGGACGGCATCCAGGAAACCCGCTATGACGCCACCAACACCGCCAGCACGGGGGCACTTGCACCTGACGCGCAGACCACAGCGAACATCCGGCTCCTGGACCCGAACCTGATCTCCGACGCCTTTGCGCAGCTGGAACAGTACCGCCCCTACTACCAGTTCCCCAAGGCCCTCAACGTGGACCGGTACGAGGTGGACGGCAAGATCCAGGACACGGTGATCGCCGTGCGGGAGCTGAACCCCACGAACGTCGCAACCAACCAGCAGGGCTGGCTGAACCAGCACGTCGTATACACGCACGGCTACGGTGTGGTGGCGGCCAAGGGCAACAAGTTCACCGTGGACGGCAAGCCTGAGTTCCTGCAGTCCGGCATTCCGTCCACCGGCGTGCTGGGCAACGACACCACCTACGAACCGCGGATCTACTTCGGTGAATCCTCGCCCGAGTACTCGATCGTGGGGGCTCCCGACGGTGCCACGCCGCGCGAGCAGGACCGTCCCTCCGGCAAGGAAGGCGAGGGGGAAACCCAGTACACCTTCAAGGGCAATGGCGGGCCGAACGTTGGCTCGTTCTTCAACAAGATCCTCTACGCCATCAAGTTCCAGTCCTCGGATCTGCTGCTCTCCGATGGCGTGAACCCGGAGTCGCAAATCCTTTACGACCGCAACCCCCGCGAGCGTGTCCAGAAGGTGGCACCGTACCTGACTGTTGACGGCGGCGCCTATCCGGCTGTGGTGGACGGCAGGGTCAAGTGGATCGTGGACGGCTACACCACCAGCCAGTACTTCCCCTACTCGCAGCAGAAGTCCCTGTCTGATGCCACTGCCGATTCCCAGACGAGCTCGGGCCGCGCCGTGGCCCTGCCGAACAGCACGGTGAATTACATCCGCAACTCCGTCAAGGCTACGGTGGATGCCTATGACGGCTCGGTCACCCTGTATGCCTGGGACGACACCGACCCCGTCCTCAAGGCCTGGCAGAAGGTCTTCCCTTCAACGCTGAAGCCGTATTCGGAGATGTCCGGTGCGCTGATGAGCCACGTGCGCTACCCGGAGGACCTGTTCAAGGTCCAGCGCGAGCTGCTGGGGCAGTACCACGTCACCGATCCCACCAGCTTCTACAAGAACAACGACGCATGGAGCACGCCGGCTGACCCCACCGTGGACACCGACGTAAAGCAGCCGCCGTTCTACATGTCGCTGCAGATGCCGGACCAGCAGAAGCCGGCGTTCCAGCTGACGTCGTCCTTTATCCCACAGATCGTGAACGGTAATGCGCGCAACGTCCTGTACGGCTTCCTCGCCGCTGATTCGGATGCAGGCAACCAGGCCGGCGTAAAGGCTGACGGCTATGGAAAGCTGCGGCTGCTGCAGATCCCGCCGGAAACACAGGTGCCCGGTCCGGGGCAGGCGCAAAACAAGTTCAACTCGGATCCCACTGTGTCGCAGGCACTCAACCTGCTGCGGCAGGGCGCGTCCGACGTGCTGAACGGCAACCTTCTCACTTTGCCGGTGGGCGGCGGCATCCTGTACGTCCAGCCGGTCTACCTCAAGTCGACCGGTGAGACGTCATACCCCACGCTGCAGCGTGTGCTGGTGGCCTTCGGCGACAAGGTGGGCTTCGCGCCCACACTTGATGCAGCCCTCAAGCAGCTCTTCGGTGGGGATTCCGGTGCGGCCGCGGGGGATTCGGCCAACAATGGCCAGACACCGGCCGGTCCGTCAGCGCCTGCCACTCCCGCAGAGGCGGACGCCAAGGCCCAGCTCAAGGCGGCCCTGGACGAGGCAAACGCCGCCATCCAGGCAGGCCAAACGGCGCTCGCAGCCGGCGACTTCGCTGCCTATGGCGACGCGCAGAAGAAGGTTGCGGCCGCGCTGAAGAAGGCGATGGACGCGGAGGCCAAGATTCCGGTCACTGCTCCGGAGGCCAGCCCGGCCCCCGCTGCCTCGGCATCGCCTTCGTCCTCCCCGTCCCCGTCCCCGTCGGCAGGGCAGTAGTACGACGGCGGCACCCGGCACCCGGTCCCCGCGGGGCTGGGTGCCGGGCGGCGTAACGGACGTCACGCCGCCACGATTTGGCCTGCGGTTCACCTCCCGGTAAAGTAGTTCTTGCGACGCGGGGTGGAGCAGTTCGGTAGCTCGCTGGGCTCATAACCCAGAGGTCACAGGTTCAAATCCTGTCCCCGCAACTGAGGAAAGACCCGGACATTGGAAACAATGTCCGGGTCTTTCGCTTTGCCCGGTTCTTTTGCTTTCCCGGGCGCTGTGGTTCACGGGTGGGTTCACCGGTGACGGCGGGCTCGTGGTGTGGTGGTGAGGGCGGCCGCGAAAGTAGGGTAGTGTTGATCAAGCGACGCGGGGTGGAGCAGTTCGGTAGCTCGCTGGGCTCATAACCCAGAGGTCACAGGTTCAAATCCTGTCCCCGCAACTTATGAAGGCCCCGACCGGCAGTTACGCCGGGCGGGGCCTTTCTTTTCCTTGGATGCGCCCAGTTCCTAGTATTCTCTTTCGAAGGGTCCCGCGATCTGCGGGCAGCCCCCCGTCATTCCTGAGAGGTATGTTGTTCGATGGCCACACCCACGAAGAAGCCCGGCTCCGCGACGGGTAAGCGGTCCCGGCTTTACTGGATGGTTCCCGCCGTCCTCGTGGCACTGGTCCTGGTGGTGCTGTTGGCCAGGCTGCTCATCGGACTGCCGGCCGTGGCATCCTTTGTCGCCGACTACCCGGGCCGGTCCGAACTGCCGGACAACGCGCCCGTGGGATTCCCCGCCTGGCTGGCCTGGCAGCACTTCCTCAATGCGTTCTTCCTGCTCCTGATCATCCGGACGGGGTGGCAGGTCCGGACCACCACCCGGCCCAGCGGGTACTGGACCAGGAACAACAAGGGCCTGATCCGCACCAGGAACGCGCCCACCAAGATCAGCCTCGAACTGTGGTTCCACCTGACCCTGGATGCCCTCTGGATCCTCAACGGGCTCATCTTCGCGGTCCTGCTGTTCGCTACCGGGCAGTGGATGCGCATTGTCCCCACCAGCTGGGACGTCTTCCCCAACGCGCTCTCAGCCGCGCTGCAGTACGCGTCGCTGGATTGGCCCACCGAGGACGGCTGGATCAACTACAACGCACTGCAGCTGCTGGCATACTTTGTGACCGTCTTCATCGCGGCGCCGCTCTCGTTCATCACGGGCCTGCGGATGTCCGGAGCCTGGCCCAAGAAGGCAACCGGCCTCAACAAGGCGTTCCCCATCGAATGGGCCCGTGCCGTCCACTTCCCGGTAATGATCTACTTTGTGGCCTTCATCGTGGTCCACGTCTTCCTGGTGCTCACCACGGGCGCACTGCGGAACCTGAACCACATGTACGGGGTCCGCGACGACGACGGCTGGTTTGGCTTCTGGGTATTCCTCGCCTCCGTGGCGGTCATGGTGGCGGCCTGGTTCCTGGCCCGGCCGGTCTTCCTGCGGCCCATCGCGTCCCTGATGGGCAAGGTCAGCCGCTGACGGGGCAGCGCCGCGGGGGCGACGTCAGGCGTCCTTGAGCTTCTGGTAGGCGTCCAGGGCCCGTTCCCGCGACCCGGGCAGGTCCACGAGCGGCTGGGGGTATCCGTCGGTATCCGCCGCCCACGGTTCGTGGATTTCCTTGCCTTTGAGTTCCCGGAGTTCGGGGATGAAGGCCCTCAGGTAGCTGCCGTCGGCGTCGAACTTCTTACTTTGGGTCACCGGGTTGAAGATCCGGTAATAGGGCGAGGCGTCCGCCCCCGAGCCAGCCACCCACTGCCAGTTGGCGGGGTTGTTGGCGGCATCGGCATCCACCAGGGTGTCCCAGAACCATTCCTCCCCGACCCTCCAGTCGGTCAGGAGGTTCTTGACCAGGAATGACGCGGCGGCCATGCGCACCCGGTTGTGCATCCAGCCTGTCTGCCACAGTTGCCGCATCCCGGCGTCCACCAGCGGGTAGCCTGTGTTTCCCTGCTGCCACGCGGCCAGCTCCTGCCGGCTGGGGGAGGCCCACTGGAATTTGTCGAAGGCGGGCCGGAAGTTGCGGGTCGCCAGGTCGGGGTTGTGGTACAGCAGGTGCCAGTTGAATTCCCGCCAGCCCAGTTCGGCCCGGTAGGTGCCGACGTCGGAAGGGACCTCGCGGGGATGCCGGCGGCGAATCTCGCGCCACACGCGGAACGGGCTCACTTCACCGAAGCGCAAATGTGGTGAGAGTCGGCTGGTGCCCTCGGTGCCGGGCAGGTTCCGGCCCGTCCCGTACTCCTCGATGGGCCCGTCCAGGAAGTCCTCGAGCCGGTCCAGGGCGCCTTTTTCACCGGGCACCCACGTGGCGGCCAGTCCGGCGCTCCAATCGCGTTTGGAGGGCAGGAGCTGCCAGCTGCTGAGCGTGTCACTGGCAGGAAGGCCCTTCCCGGCAGGCGCGGGACCGGGCAACGCGTCCGGCGCCTCGTAGGGGTCACGGATGTCCTGGGATGCCAGGCACGCCCGCCAGAAGGGCGAATACACCTTGTAGGGCCCGCCCGCCCCCGTCTTCACTGTCCAGGGCTCGAAGAGCAGGTTCGCCTGGCAGCTTGCGGCCTCGATCCCGTTCCCGGCCGCCCACTCCTTGAGCCCGGCGTCGATAGTCCGTTCGGGTTGCCCGTAACGGCGGTTCCAGAACAGGTGGCTTGCCTTCGTCCGGACAGCAAGGTCCCTGATGACGTCGCCGGCGGGGCCACGCCGGAGTACCAGGCGGGATCCCTTGCTTTCGAGGTCGGCGGACAGTGCGGCCAGGGAGTGGTGCAGCCACCAGCGCGCTGCCCCACCAAGGGGCCGCACGCCGTCGGACTCCTCGTCCAGGACGTAAACCACTGTAAGCGGCGCATCCCGGCCGGCGGCCTCTGCGAGGGCCGGGTTGTCGTCCAACCTCAGGTCATCGCGCAGCCAAACCAGGGACGTGCCATCAGAAGAAGTCATGGCACCACGCTACACACAGCGGACGCAGCAATGGCCGGGACCACGGTCCCGGCCATTGCGTATCAGCTGGAGGCGGTGCCCCGAACTTTAGAGCTTGTCGAAGTCGGCTTCGTCCACGGTCGATTCGGTTGATGCGGAGCCCGCGGCGCCAAGGGCAGGCTTGGAGTTTCCGGCCTTGAGGGCCGCCAGCCGGGCATCGATCTCCGTCTGCTCACCCAAGTCCTCCAGCTGGTTGAACTGTGCGTCCAGGCTGGATGCTGCGAGCTCCTGCTGCCCACGGACCTTGGCCTCTTCGCGGCGGATCTTTTCCTCGAAGCGGCCCACCTCGCTGGTGGGGTCCATGATGTCGATGCTCTTGATGGCGTCGTGGACCTGGGACTGTGCCGCCGCCGTCTTGGACCGGGCAACAAGCTCGTTGCGCTTGCTGGTCAGCTGGTTGAGCTTGTTCTTCATCTGTTCCAGGCCGGTCTTCAGCTTGTCCACTACCTCCCGCTGGGAGGCGATGCTCGGCTCTGCACCCTTTGCTTCACTTTCCGCCGCCATCTGGCGCTGCAACGCCACCTTTGCCAGGTTGTCGAACTTCTCGGCGTCGGCTACATCGCCGGCCGCGCGGAACTCATCAGCCTTGCGGGAAGCGGCAAGGGCCTTGTTGCCCCAGTCGCGGGCGTTGTTGACGTCCTCGTTGTAGTCGTCTTCCAGCATCCGGAGGTTGCCGATGGTCTGCGCCACGGCAGACTCGGCTTCTGCGATGTTGTTGGTGTAGTCGCGGACCATCTGGTCCAACATCCTCTGCGGATCTTCGGCGTTGTCCAGCAAGGAGTTGATGTTCGCCTTTGCCAGCTGCGCGATCCGGCCGAAAATGGACTGCTTAACCATGGTGTTTGCCTTTCGTCCTGCTCTGTGTTGACCACTGGAACCGGTGCACAGTGGTGTACTGCGTCTGTCCGCCTGCCGGGATCTTCCGGCGCGTCCGGCGGAAGTCTCTAGAAACTGCCGGAGTCGCCGCCGCCGAAGTCGCCGCCGCCAAAGTCCCCGCCGCCGCCGCCGAAGCCGCCGCCACCGCCGCCGTCGCCCCAGCCGCCACCGCCGCCCCAGCCTCCGTGGCCCCCGTTAAGGATGGAGTTGATCAGGATGCCGCCCAGGATGGCACCGCCGAGGCCGCCGCCGCCTCCGCCGCCGAACATGCCGCCGCGGCTGAAGCCCTGGTTCGCGTAGCCGTCAAAGTGGTCCACGTCTGCCTGGGCCAGCTGCGCGGCCTGCGCGGCCAGGGCATGGGCCTGCTGCGCGTAGGTGAGTGCGGTGACGGGATCGGTGCGGGCGATGGACAAGGCGTAGTCGAGGTTCCGCTGGGACTCGGCCAGCCGGGTGCGTGCCTCGGTGCCCACGCCGCCGCGGCGGGCGGTGATGTAGTCGGAGGTGGCGCTGATCTGGGCCTGGGCCGACATGATGGTCTGCTGCAGGGATGCCTGCGCGCGGCGGGCCTGCTCCTGCTGGTCGCGGATGCCGGTCAGGGCCTGGTCCAGGGACTGGTGGGCGGTTTCCACCCGCTGCAGGGTGGCGATGGGGTCGATCCTTCCGCCCTGGATTTCGGTTTTCACCTGTGCCAGGGCGGCCTCCACCGCGGCTACGGGGCCGGCCAGCTCCGCATGGGCGCCGGACTGGATCATGGCCTTTGCCTGGGCCAGGTCCTGGGAGGTGTCCACAACGGCGGCTTCCAGGCCGTTGCGGGCCTCGTCGAGGCTGGTGGCGACCTTGGAAATGGCGTCCAGGAGGACATTGGTTTGGTGCAGGCTTTCCTCGGCCGCACGGACGGCCACGGCCGCCAGGCTACCTTCGCCCGAACCGAGCTTCTGCTGGGCGGTTTCGGATGCATTCTGCACAAAGGCGAGCCGTTCCTTGGCCTGCACGATGTTGTCCGAAACCTGTGCCAGCGCGCTGTCCGCGTATTTGGACCGCATTTCCTGCAGGGACTGTTCGGCGCTGGAGATCTTGCCATCGGCTTCGCGGGCTCCGGCGTTGACGGCTGCCAGGGCCTGGGGAGCGTTCTTCTCCAGCTCCCGCAAGGAGTCGAAGTCCGCCTTCTGCTCCTGGAGGGACTCGAGCGCGGCCTCCGAGCGGCGGATGATCTCACCCAGCCAGGTCCGCTGCTGCTCTTCCGTATCCGGGATGTGGTCATCGAGCTGCTGCTGGAGCTTGAAGGACTCCGTCATGTGGGCCTTCGCTTCCGCCAAGGCCTTGGTGAAGTTTCCGACCGCGGAATCACCGTACTGCGCCTGGGCGAAACCGAGTTCCTGCTCGCTGGACTTGATGGCGTCATCTGCTTCGATCAGCAGGGAACCGCTCTTCCGGCGAAGTTCCTCCACGCTGAGTGATGCCAGGGGGTCGAGCTCGGCGCCCTGGGGGCCGTAGCTTCCGCTGGAGGCCACCTGGCCTGCGGCCTTCTTCCGGCGGTTGCGGAAGTACAGGTAGGCGCCGCCTCCAGCGACCACCACGCCTGCACCTACCAGGAGGCCGGCTCCGGCGCCGTTACCGGAAGAGACGTTGCCGCTGCCGCCGCCTGCGGCGTCCCCCACGGCGGAGGCGGTGTCAATGGCGGCCTGCGCGTAGTCCTTCTTGCCACCTGCGAGGTTGGCCACCACCGCATTCTGGGTGATGTTGGATCGCTTGGAATAGATGGCGCTGGCCGAATTGGGGGAGAAGTAGTACTTGCCCTGGTCGGTGGCGATGGCAAGGATGACGTCCGCCTTGCCCATACCCTTGGTCTTTGCCATAGCCTGGCTCCAGACCGTGGGGTCGGAGGGGTTGTCGAAGGACTTTACCGTGACCACGTAGAGGTTGTACTTGTGGTCCTTCAGCAGCTTCTGGATCGCATCCTGGACCTCACCCTTTCGGCTGCCCAGCACGTTGGCGTTGTCAACGATATTGGTCCCGGAGGGAATGGTTACCGGGTCTTCGGCCCAGGCAGCGCCGGCGGGTACCGCCAGCAGCCCGGCAAGGCCGATCACGGCGAGGATACGTTTGAACTTTGACCGCATGTGCAACCCTTCAGCACGCCTGACACCGATTCGGGACGAATCAGTCGTCGAATCCAGCAGCGCCCCCACGCTTGGTGTGAAGCCGCAGGTCGCTGTGGCAATTCATCTTGATTCTATGGTGCACCCCACAGCCAGTCCATGCGGCCGAATATGCCGCCAGCGAAACGCTCCGGCGGCGCAACGGCCATCGGCCCGGCGTTCAGGAAGCTTTCAGCAAACATCCGAGCTTGTTCCAGCGGGACCGGTCATAGTTAATGGCAGACGAGGATGAAAGGAAGTCCCATGACTGAGAATCAAACCCCAGGACCGGTCCCGGAGGACAACCAGGGGGACAGCCGGAACCCGTGGCAGCAGCAGGGCCCGCAGCAGCCCGGAGACCGCCCGGCACCTGCTCAGTATGGGAATGGCGGAGCCACCGGGGGATCGGAGCGTGGCTACAACGCAGGGGACCACCGGCAGAGGGCCGCCGGGCCCCATGAAACCCAGGAATTGCCGGGTGCGCCGCGCCCCGTCTACCCGCAGCGGCAGCCGTTCTATGGCCAGTCCGGACATTATGGCCAGCAGCAGGACCAGCACGGCCACCCCATGCATGGCGGCGGCCAAGGGGCTCCCAACGGAAGTGTGGGACTGGCGCCAAACCCTAAGGATGCCCCGCGCCGGAAGGCAAGCTTCGGCGTCGGCACCCTCGTGGCAAGCATCCTCGCGGCAGGACTCGTGGGCGGCGGAGTGGCAACAGTTGGTGCCGGTGAAATGTTTGGCAACACCGGGTCCAGCACCTCAACCGTCGGCAGCAGCAACCAGCCCGGCACGGTCATCGTGAACAACAAGGACGATGTCAACGCCATCACCGCAGCCGCCGTGAAGGCCTCGCCGAGCGTCGTCACCATCAGCGCCACCAGCGGCAGCTCCGGGGGCACCGGTTCCGGCATCGTCCTGGACGACCAGGGGCACATCCTGACCAACACGCACGTGGTGACCCTCGATGGCCAGACTGCTAGCGCCACCCTGGAAATCCGCACCAGCGACGGAAAGGTCCTGCCCGCAAAACTGGTGGGCACCGACCCGCTGTCCGACCTCGCCGTCATCAAGGTTGACGACACGTCAGGACTCACCCCCGCCACGCTCGGTGATTCCTCCAAGCTCAACGTTGGCGATACCGCCATCGCCATTGGTTCCCCGCTCGGCCTGACCGGAACGGTCACGGACGGCATCGTGTCCACCCTCAACCGGACCATCAGCGTGGCATCGTCCGCAGCGCCCAAGGGCGGGGACAACAGCCAGGGCGGTGACCAGGGATTCCAGTTCGCCCCTCCCGGCGGCGGCCAGAGCCAGCAAAGCTCAAGCGAGGGTTCCATCGCCATCAATGTGATCCAGACCGATGCAGCCATCAACCCCGGTAACTCCGGCGGCGCCCTGGTGAACAGCAAGGGCGAGATCATCGGCGTGAACGTGGCCATCGCATCCGCGGGGTCCGGTACGTCAACGTCCCAGAGCGGCAATATCGGCGTCGGGTTCAGCATCCCCATCAACAACGCCAAGCGGGTGGCGCAGGAAATCATCGACAGCGGCAAGGCATCCCACGGGCAGCTCGGCGTCAGCGTCAAGGCCAAGACCTCGTCGGGCGCATCCTCCGAGTTCTCGGTGGGGGCTGACGTCGCCACCGTCGACCCCAACTCGGCGGCCGGAAAGGCCGGCATCAAGGTTGGTGACGTCATCACCAAGTTCAACGACCTCACCATCGGCGAACCCAACCAGCTGACCGCGGCCGTCCGCGAACAGCCGGCTGGATCCACCGTGAAGATCACCGTCATGCGCAGCGGCAAGGAGCAGACGTTCGACGTCACGCTGGGTGCGGCTGCCAGCTAAGGCACCCCAGCAGCAATGCCAGGCAGTAACGACGGCGGCGTCCCACTTGAGGGGGCGCCGCCGTCGGCATGTCCCGGCGAAAAAGCCTGACACAGGCGTTAACGGAAGAGGGCGCCCGGACGCGCCGATATGGTTAGCTAGGAGCTACCCGCCTGCCGGGCATATCGCGGCCATGTCCCACCCGGCTGGCTGTCCACAAGCATGGAAGGCTGCTGTAGAAACAGTGGAAGAGACATTGAAGATCGTAGTCCTGGTCAAACATGTACCGGACGCCCAGTTCGACCGTCACCTCAACGGGGAGGGCAATACCGCCGACCGCGACGAAAGCATCCTGTCCGAGCTTGACGAGTACGCGCTCGAGGCAGCACTGCAACTGGCGGAGGCACGCGGCGGCAGCAAGGCGGGCAACCAGGTCATCGCCCTGAGCATGGGGCCTGCAGGAGCCGTCAACGCGGTCAAGAAGTCGCTGCAGATGGGCGCCACCGAGGGGGTTCACCTCACGGACGACGCCCTGGCCGGTTCCGACGCCGCAGCCACCTCCCTTGCGCTTGCAGCCGCCGTCCGCCACCTGGGTGACGTGGACCTGGTCATCACCGGCATGGCTTCCACCGACGGGGAGACCTCCCTTGTTCCGGCGCAGCTGGCCGAGCGGCTTGGGCTGCCGCAGGTGACGTTCGCTTCCACGCTTGAGGTCGACGGCGGCCGGCTGACGGCCCGCCGCGATGCCGACACCTCCTCCGAAACGGTGGAGGCGCCGCTGCCCGCCGTCGTGTCCGTGACAGACCAGATCAACGAGCCGCGGTACCCCAATTTCAAGGGCATCATCGCCGCCAAGCGCAAGAGCATCAGCACGCTGTCCCTGGCCGATATCGGCGTGGACCCCGCCCAGGTGGGCTTCGCCGGTTCCTGGACCACCGTGACCAGCGCGGAACAGCGGCCGCCCAGGACTGCAGGCACCATCATCACCGACGAAGGCGACGCCGGCATTAAGCTGGTTGACTTCCTGGCCGCCCAGAAGCTGCTCTAAGAGGGACACCGACATGGCAAAAGTACTTGTATTCATCGATAACCCCGGCGCCTCGCTCAAGAAAAGCAGCCTCGAGCTGCTGACCCTGGCGCGTTCCCTCGGCGAGAGTGCCGTGGCGCTCAACGGAGACCTGTCCAACGACGCCGCCGGCACCTTCGCCGAATACGGCGTGGGAACCATCCTGCGTCCGTCAACGGATGACCTGGATGACTTCCTGGTGGCGCCCAAAGCGGCCTACCTGGCCGCCGCGGCTGAAAGCACCGGCGCCGGCATCGTGCTCCTGGACAACTCCCCGGAAGGCAAGGAAATCGCGGCACGGCTGGGCATCCGCCTGAATGCCGGCGTCATCACCGACGTCGTCGCCGTCGATCCGGACGGCACCGCGCACAAGTCCGTCCTCGCCGGCTCCTACAACACCGCCTGCAAGGCCACCACCCCTGTCTCCGTGCTGACCCTCAAAGCCAACAACGTCACTCCGGAACCGGCTCCCGCGGCCACCAGCCCGGAGACCGCCACCGTGGAGGTACCGGCAGTAGCCGCTGCGGCCAGGATCACCGCGCGGGAGCAGAAGGTGGCCAGCGGCCGCCCGGACCTCACGGATGCCCGCATCGTGGTGGCCGGTGGACGCGGCATGGACGGCAACTTCGGCCCCGTCGAGGAACTGGCGGATGCCCTCGGCGCCGCCGTAGGTGCATCGCGTGCCGCCACGGATGCCGGGTGGATCAGCCATGACGCGCAGGTTGGGCAGACGGGCAAGACCGTCTCCCCGCAGCTCTACATTTCGGCCGGCATTTCCGGCGCCATTCAGCAGAAAGCCGGCATGCAGACGTCCAAGGTCATTGTTGCGGTCAACAAGGACGCGGAGTCGCCGGTGTTCGAGATCGCCGACTTCGGGATCATCGGCGACGTGTTCGACGTGCTGCCGCAGGCCACCGCCGAGATCAAGAAGCGAAAAGGCTGATTCTTTGACTGCCTCCCACGAGCAGGCACAGAGCCCGTTCAACCCGGACATCCACCGGGTTGGGCGGGTGCTCTGTTTTGCGGCACATCCTGACGACATCGATTTCGGCGCTGCCGGTACCATCGCCGCGTGGACGGCAGCGGGCGTGCAGGTGAGTTACTGCATCATGACCGACGGCGACGCCGGCGGCTTCGACCCCGCCCACCGCGCGGACATCATCGCCATGCGGGACGCCGAGCAGCGGCGGGCCGCGGAACTGGTGGGCGTCACCGACATCCACTACCTCCACCAGCGTGACGGGTACCTCGAGGCGTCGCATGAGGTGATGAAAGGGGTGGTGCGGCTGATCCGGCAAATCCGCCCCGACGTCGTCCTTGCCATGCACCCGGAACGGAACTGGGAACGGATCCAAAAGAGCCATCCTGACCACCTGGCCGTGGGGGAGGCGGTGACCCGCGCGGTGTACCCGGCCCTCGAAAACCCCTTTGCCTACCCTGAACTGGCGGAAGCAGGCCTGGATGCGTACAAGCTGCCGTGGTTGTGGCTCTACGCCGGCCCCGGGGAACGGGAAAACCACTTCGTCGACGTCACCGACCAGGTGGAAGCCAAGCTCGCCGCCATCCACGTCCATGTGAGCCAGCACCCGGACGTGGAGGCCATGGAGGCCACCGTCCGCCAGGGCATGCTCCTGAACGCCGGCAGGGCCGGCTTCCCGGAGGGGCGCAGCGCGGAAGCATTCCATGTGGTGGCCATCAACGGGCCCGGCACCATCGCCGGATTCTGAGTTAAACCAGGCGCCCCGTTCCTTCCGGTGGGAGGAACGGGGCGTTCTGGGTTAACGCGTTTCCGATTACTGCGGGTGCTAGGCGCCCAGTGGGGCCGCGGCCACCGTGGGCAGCGTCGGTGCCTTGGAGCCGCCTGCAGGCTCGACAGTGATGCCCAGTGATGCCGCCGAGTGGATGCCCTGGACCACGGCAGGCTTGGACAGCGCCTGCTCGTCCATCAGACCCTGCGACACCGGAGCGGAGCCGTCCTTGGGTATCAGCCACATCTGGTAGACCTTGCCGGCCGGGGGAGCGGGCACGCCGCTCATCTTCACCACGGCTGCGTCCTCTGACGCGGAGATCAGGAGGGTTGCCTTGCCGCCGCCCACCACGTTCACGGAGGCCTCACGCAGGTCGTTGGCCCTGGCCACCTGGTTGACGGGATCGTTCTGGTCTGCCATGTACGCGCCCACGCCCACGCCGCCCAGGGCGATGGCTGCTGCCGCTGCCACTCCCACCAGCCACCGGCGCATGCCGGAACCGCCCCGGCGTTGCTCCCGGCGCTTCCGGGCCTCTGCCAGTTCATCCTGTGGCCCCGGCCGGGGAGGCAGTGCCGTACTGCCTGCCGGTGCCTGCGCGCCCTCGCCGGTCAGCCCGTCCTGCCCGGGGAACTGGGCGGGAAGCTGGGCGACAATCCGCTGGAACAGGTCCGACGGCGGTTCCTCCTCTGCACGGAAAGTGCGGACCAGCGCCTCCCTGGACTGGCGGACGCGCTCAAGGAAGGCCCGGCGTTCCGTTTCCGGGGCCGTCGAGATGTAACGGTCGATGGCTTCGCGTTCCTGCTCCGTGACCGCATCCAGGGCGTAGAGTTCAGCAAGGTCGACGGCGCGGCCGGCAGCGATGTCCATGGCCACAGTGTCCCCGAAGGCGCGTGACCGGCCGTCGCGGCTGTCATCCATTCCACTCATCTCAACTCACCCCCAAACAGGTCTTCAATCGGATCAGTCCATCGCGGATGCGGGACTTGATAGTGGGCACTGCTGCGTTCAGCCGTTCTGCGACTTCCCGGTAGGTAAGGCCACCGTAGTAAGCAAGGCGCACGGACTCCTGCTGCGTTTCGGTCAGCGTCCCCAGGCAGCGGACCACCGCCTCGGCCTCCAGCCTGCTGCCCACTTCGTCGGACACGCTGTCATGGTCGATCTCCTGCGTGCTGGCGCCGTACTTGGCCTCCCTGTCCGTGGAGGACTGCGACGACCGGACCTTGTCCACCGCGCGGCGGTGCGAGATGGTCATCAGCCAGGACAGCGGGCTGCCTGCCTGCGGATCGAATTTTGCAGCGTTCTGCCAGACCTGCAGGAAGACCTCCTGCGTGGTGTCTTCGCTGAGTTCAGGGTCGATCAGGACGCGGCGCGCCATACCGAAGACCCTGCGGGACGTGAGCTGGTAGAACTCGGCGAAAGCCGCTTGGTCCCCGCGGGCAATCCCCGCCAAAAGGGCCGAGAGGCGTTGGCTGAGGTCTGCAGGTGGGTCGGTCACCGCGGCGGAGCCTTCGGGATTCGGCGCGTTGGGAGTTTCCATTACGTCCAAGCATAAGTCTCCGGGCGACGGATCCTCAGCAGTGCCGTGCCGACTGCGGTTGTCCGGTCTGGAACGTGCCTCCAGTAGGGTCACCTGCCGCTCCTTGGTCCGCTCGAATGTCTTCAAGAGTCATTCGGCGCCGCGTGGAGGGTGGATGGGGCGGCCGGCAATTTTTTCCGTGCCGGCGTGACCCGTTGCCCGGCGGGCCTAGATCCTGGCGCCGGCGAAGCCCTGCTGGCGCCAGGCCTCGTACACCGCGATGGAGGCGGCGTTGGCCAGGTTCAGGGAACGGAGGGCCGGCAACATGGGCAGGCGCACCGTGGCGGTCACGTGGGGATCGGTTTTCATCTCCGGCGGCAGGCCCACTGATTCACGTCCGAAGAGCAGCACATCTCCCGGGCGGTAGGCGATGTCCGTGTAGCTGGTGGTGCCGTCCGAGGTGAACGCGTAGACGCGTTCGGGCTGCAGGTGCTCCCAGGCGACTTCGATGGTCTTGTGCACGGTGACGACGGCGAGGTCATGGTAGTCGAGCCCTGCCCGGCGCAGTTTCGCGTCCGAGAAGTCGAAGCCCAAGGGTTCCACAAGGTGCAGTTCGGCACCGGTGATCGCGGCAAGGCGGATGGCGTTGCCGGTATTGCCGGGGATTTCAGGTTCATGGAAAAGGATGCGGAACACCCCCCCATCCTAGCTACCCGCGGTCAGTGCATGCCGCGCAGCAGCCGGGCCAGGACCGGGATGTTCACGGTGTTGGGAGCCGGGCCGGACGCCAGAAATTCCTTCAGGCCCCGCACCATGCCCGCTGCATTGACGATCTGGACGGTTTCCAGGGCGCCTGCGGGGCGGCGGTGGTGATCGATCACCGGCTCGTGGAGGTTGCCGTCGGGGCTGTGCACCACGGTCCATCCCGTGACGTTCAGCTCGGGAAAGATGTCCTGCATGGCCCACACCATCCGGGCGAGCTGCGGGGGTGCCACAGCGCGGCCCCCGTGGTTGAGGGTCCGGCCGTCCCAGGCGTAGGCGCCCCTGGGCAGGAGCATCGAGTTGACCAGGGCCAACCGGTAGCCGGAAAGGACGGCGTGGTCGATGTGGCTGTTGTCCGCGGGCGACTGCAGGCCGTTGACCAGCCGGGCGGCAGGGATGGCCGGCAGAACCTGGCGGGTCAGCAGCTGCACGGTGCGCATCTCCCGCTGGATGCGTGCCTCGGCGCCGAAAATTCCCCGCTTTCGAGGCATCCCGTGAACCTGCTGCCGCGCCTGTGCCAGCGGGATGAGTGGAGCATCGTTTCCATCGTAGGGGGGAACGTAGACGGGCGGGTCCCCCGCTGTATTCCTGGCGTTGCCCGGCCGGTGGACGGTGGCGGACGCCCGGCTTCCAGCGGCGGGGGCATCAAAGTGGGCGCCGTCGTCGGACGAAGCATCCCGGACCGTTCCCGCGCCATAGGAGCGGTCGTACGCCTTCCTGCGCTGCGGATCGATCAGCGTCTCATAGGCAGCGGTAACGCGGCGGAACGTTGCGGCGTCGCCCCCGTGGTCCGGATGGGCCATCCTGGCCGCGCGGCGGTAGGCCACCTTGATTTCTTTCTCGGTGGCGGTGACGGCCACCCGAAGGACCTGGTAATGGGAGCTGCTGCTCTCGGTCAAGCAATCTTCCTTCTCTTGGTGCGCGGCTTCCTCAGTCCCGGCGGGAAAGCGGAGCGCCCGCCCAGTCTAGCCAGCATGGATGGTGCGCCTGCGGTGACAACGAACATTCCGGGCTGGTGGGTTCCCGGGAGGCCGGCGTCTAAACTCGTGCGTGCGCGGTGCGAACACCGGTATAAGGGGATGCGACGGAGTGGAGATGGAGATGCCGACGACGGCGGAGCGGGCCGGCAGGGCATGGCGCGGGGGAGCAGCCCTGGTGATCGGCTGCCTGGGTGCCGTGCTTCTAAGCGGTTGCAGCGTGGACGTCCGGGATCCCTCCGTCACCGCAGCCCCTGACGGCACTCCGGTGCCGGCCACTCCCACCATCACCCCCGGCCATGATGCCGCCGCGGTGGCTGCGCGTGATATGTCCTTCGCTGCCGGCGGTGACCTGGCTCCCGGAGTGCCCGTGGCAATCTCCGATGAGCTCAAAGGTGCGCCGGGCTGGCAGCTGGCGAAGGAAAACGTGGCCGGTGCCAGCCAATATGCCAAGGCCGATGGCTGCATCGTTTCCGCACGGGCTGCCACCGGCCAGGCAGCGCTGGTCCGTGGTGACGACCGGGAGTCCACTGTTGCCCTCTTCCAGTACCTGGACGCAACCATCCAGCCCTCGTACTTGAAGACGGCAACCCTGCAGTGGGGCGGTACCCCGGAGGCTCCCGGCCGGAACGTGGAGGTGCTGGCCCTGGAGCAGGCAGCTCCCGGCGGGCGCGCCATTGCGGTACTGGCAAGGGTTTTTGGTACTGCCGGGTCATCGGCCTACGTATCGGTGTCCTGCCCGGATGCGGCAACACTTGGTGCGGCCCGCCAGGACGTGGCCCGGTACCTGCCGCTGGTGCCGCCGACCGCGTAAGGCCCTGCCGTTTGCAGGCGCAAAACCGCCGGCAACTGGAGGGCTCAGCCGCCGGCGGGTCTGTGTGGCTGCAATGTCCTGCGCCCGGCCAACGCCTGGGGAGTCACGCAGTGGTCCGGCTGGTCCCCATTGACAGCCGGTTGAGGGCCAAGGCGCCAACCAGCAGCCCGAAGTCACGCAGAGCGACGTCGTAGAAGCTGCCCAGCAGGAGCAGGTTGATGATGATTCCGGCCAGCCACGCGGCCACGATCAACGAGCCGTATTTAGGACGCACTGCCACGGCCACGCCCGCGATGATTTCCACGACCCCCACGATGTACATGAAGGTCTGGGCCGGCAGCGGCACGACGGCCGTGGCCTGGGGTGCCAGGTACACGGTCCAGTGCGTGAGGATGTTGGTGAATTTGTCCAGGCCGAAAAGGATCGGTGCGACGGTGAACACGGTACGCAGCAGCAGGAACGCCTGCCGCGCCGGCGGCACGGTGGTTGGTGCATGCTGGGCCCGCATTGCCGATGCTGATTTCATGGTGCTCTCCTTCTAAAAGTAGGTATGTCAATTTTAGAAAGATGGCGATCTATAATCAATACATCTTGACTTTGGAATTGGAGGCGCCATGTACCGACTTCCCTGGGCGGACAGGATTGCTGCCGTTGCGTCGCTGACCGACGCCAAGAGACTGCAGCTTTTTGAACTGGTCGCGGCCTCACCACGCCCGCTGGGACGCGACGAGCTGGCCGAAACTGCCGGCATGGCGCGCAGCACCGTCTCCTTCCACCTGGACAGGCTGGTCCAGGGCGGCCTGCTGGCCGTGGAATTCCACAAGCCCGCCGGCAGGACCGGTCCGGGGTCAGGTCGTCCCGCCAAGATGTACCGGCCGGTTGGAAGTGAAGTGGGAGCGTCCGTACCGGACCGGAACTACGACCTCGCCGGGGAGCTGATGGCCGAGGCCATCGAGGCCACCGAGGCCGAAGGATTGGCGGTGGGGGAGTCATTGCGCGCCGTCGCTTTCCGGAAAGGCCGGGCACTGGCAGAAGGTTCCGCAGGCCTGGAAGAGTTCCTGGCAGAAACGGGCTATCAGCCGGAGCCTGACGGGGACGGGGGCTACCTGCTGCCCAACTGCCCGTTCCACCGGCTGTCGCGGGCGCACGCCGCAGTGGTGTGCGACATGAACGGCGCCTTCCTGCGGGGGGCTACGGTTGGCTGCGGCGGCGCCGAGGACCGGGTTGTCCCCGTTGCAGGCCACTGCTGCGCACGGATTACCGGCGGGAGCTGACCGCTCCACGCGGCGGCCACCGGGACCGGCCACGATAGAATTAGAGGATGCCCGCCTACCTCGACCACGCCGCCACCACGCCGCTTTCCGGTGCCGCGCTCGCTGCCTTGACGCGTGAACTGGCACGGACCGGCAACCCCTCGTCGCTGCACGGCTCCGGCCGCAGGGCGCGCCGTGCCGTCGAAGACGCCAGAGAGGCCATCGCGGCCGCGGCCGGCGCCCATCCCTCGGAGGTCATCTTCACGTCCGGAGGCACCGAGGCGGACAACCTCGCCGTGAAGGGCATGTACTGGTCCCGGGTGGCAGAAGAGCCAGGGCGACGCCGCATCCTCTGCTCCGCCGTCGAACATCACGCAGTCCTGGACACGGTGGAATGGCTCGAACGCCACGAAGGTGCCGAAGTGGCATGGCTGCCGGTGGACGGTGACGGCGTTGTGGACCTTGAGGTCCTCAAGAAAGAACTCTCCCGCGACCCCGGCTCGGTGGCGCTGGTGACTGTCATGTGGGCCAACAACGAGGTAGGCACCATCCAGCCCATCGGGCAGATTGTGGAACTGGCGCACGCCGCCGGCGTCCCGGTGCATTCCGACGCCGTCCAGGCGTTCGGCTCAGTGCCGGTGCACTTCAAGGATTCCGGCCTGGATGCCATGTCCATCTCCGGGCACAAGATCGGCGGTCCGGTGGGTGTAGGCGCACTCCTGCTGGGGCGGGCCGTCAAACTGACGCCGGTGCAGCATGGCGGCGGCCAGGAGCGCGACGTCCGGTCCGGGACGCTGGACACCGCCTCCATCGCTGCCTTCGCTGCCGCCGCGGAGTCTGTCGCTGCCGGGCTGCCCGCCGAGGCGGCCCGGATCGCAGCACTGCGCGACCGGCTGGTCGACGGCGTCCGCGAACGCGTTCCGGAGGCAGTCCTCCGCGGAGCGCCCGGCGACCGCCGGCTCCCGGGCAATGCGCACTTCACGTTCCCGGGCTGTGAAGGGGACTCATTGCTGTTCCTCCTCGACCTTGCCGGCATCGAATCATCCACGGGTTCAGCCTGCACGGCAGGGGTGCCCCGCCCCTCCCACGTGCTGCTGGCCATGGGCCTGGACGAGGAAACGGCGCGCGGAGCCCAGCGGTTCAGCCTGGGGCACGCCTCCACGGAAGCCGACGTCGACGCCCTCCTTGCAGCGCTGCCCGAAGCTTATTCGCGGGCGCGCCAGGCCGGCATGGCTGGACACGAGTCCTCCATCCAGACCGCGGGGACCGCGGCCCGGCAGGGCTTTCCGGGCGCTTGAGCCCCAGCCGGCGCGTCCTGCCGCCCGCTCCGCCGGGCGTGAAGCGGGCTGATTTGCCTGCCGCCGTAGAATGGATAGGCGAAGATCGTTTCCGCCGCCGGTACGTCAAGCACGGCCCCGGGCAGCGGGCATCCCCCAACAGAAAGCCAGCATGCGAGTACTAGCAGCCATGAGCGGTGGAGTTGACTCTGCCGTTGCCGCCGCCCGCGCGGTGGAAGCCGGGCACGACGTCGTCGGCGTCCACCTGGCCCTTTCGCGCATGCCGGGCACCCTGCGCACGGGCAGCCGCGGCTGCTGCACCATCGAGGATTCCCGGGACGCCTGGCGTGCCTGCGACGTTCTGGGCATTCCCTATTACGTGTGGGATTTCTCCGAGCGCTTCAAGGAAGACGTCGTTCAGGACTTCATTGACGAATACGCCGCCGGCCGGACGCCGAACCCCTGTATGCGCTGCAACGAGCGCATCAAGTTTGCCGCCCTGCTGGAAAAGGCCATCGCGCTGGGCTTCGACGCCGTCTGCACGGGCCACTACGCCAAGGTCATCGAGGACGCTGACGGGAACCGGGAACTGCACCGTGCGGCGGACTGGGCCAAGGACCAGAGCTACGTCCTGGGCGTCCTCACCCACGAGCAGCTCAAGCATTCCATGTTCCCGCTGGCGGACACCCCCTCCAAGGCTGAGGTACGTGCCGAAGCGGAACGGCGGGGCCTCTCCGTCGCCAACAAACCCGACAGCCACGACATCTGCTTCATTCCCGACGGCGACACCGCCGGCTGGCTGGCCGAGAAGATCGACATGGCCCAGGGTGACATCGTGGATGAAACCGGCGCGAAGGTAGGGGAGCACCCCGGCGCCAACGCCTTCACCGTCGGCCAGCGGCGCGGCCTCAAACTCGGAACCCCCGCCGCCGACGGCAAGCCCCGCTTCGTCCTGGAAATCCGGCCCAAGGAAAACAAAGTGGTGGTGGGCCCCGAGGCGCTGCTGGCCATCGATGAGATCCGCGGCATCAAGGTCTCCTGGGCGGGCCTGCCCATCGCCGAGGTGGAAACAGGCGCCGAGTTCGAATGCTACGCGCAGGTCCGGGCGCACGGGGACCCGGTTCCGGCCACCGCTCGGATGGAGCCCTCCACTGAAGGCACCCGGGCAAGCCAGTTGGTGGTCCGTCTGGTGACGCCGCTGCGCGGCGTCGCACCGGGCCAGACGGTGGTGCTGTACCAGGGCAGCAGGGTGCTGGGCCAGGCCACCATCGACGCCGCCCGCTCGCTCCAGCGCGCCGCGCTGTAACCCGGCCGCCTTCAGCACCGCCACGGTTCTGCCGTGGCGGTGCTTTGCTGTACCCGGGCGGGCGTCCCTTGACGGTGCTGCTGGGCCCCGTCGGGTAACTTTTAGGAAAATTTTGTGTTTGAACTCACAAGAACGGCCGTCCTGAGGGCTGACTCTCTGATTCAATCTAGGGATCAGCACTGCACGCCGGCGTCTGGGGCTATCAACCTATGACCGCGGGCGTGCGCGTACTCATCGGAAAGAAGTTCACAGATGATCAAGAGCACAACGGCCCTGCACCGCGCCATCGCGCTGGCAGGCATCTCCGCCCTGGCCCTGACAGCCTGCACAGGGCCCTCGGGCGGCGGCGGCGGAGGAACGTCTACCGGAAATGCCGGTGGCGGTGCCATCACTTTCGGAACGACGGACAAAGTCGTTACCCTCGACCCCGCCGGCTCCTACGACGCGGGGTCCTTCCTGGTGATGAACCAGGTCTACCCCTTCCTGATGAACTCCAAGCCCGGCTCGGCTGAGGTCAGCCCGGACATCGCTGAGTCCGCGTCCTTTACCTCACCGACAGAGTTCACGGTGAAGCTCAAGCCCAACCTGAAGTTCGCCAACGGCCACGCGCTTACCGCTTCGGACGTGAAGTTCTCCTACGACCGCGTGGTGAAGATCGACGACCCCAACGGACCGGCGTCCCTGCTCTCGAACCTCAAGTCCGTTGACGTCAAGGACGACACCACTGTGGTGTTCAACCTCAAAGCAGGGAATGACCAGGTGTTCCCCAGTGTCCTGGGCACCAACACCGGCCCCATCGTCGACGAGGAAGTCTTCCCGGCGGACAAGGTGATGAGCGATGAGGACATCGTCGCCGGCAAGCCCTTTGCCGGCCCCTACACCATCGATTCCTACAAGAAGAACGAACTTGTCAGCCTCAAGGCCAACGCTGACTACAGTGGACTGCTGGGCAAGCCGGCCAATGACAGCGCCGTCATCAAGTACTACGCCGACTCCAACAACCTCAAGCTGGACGTCCAGGGCGGCAATATCGACGTTGCCGGCCGCAGCCTGACCGCAACCGACGCCGCAGACCTGGACAAGGATTCCAAGGTCAAGGTGTACAAGGGACCCGGCGGCGAACTGCGCTACATCGTCTTCAACTTCGACACCATGCCCTTCGGCGCCAAGACACCGGAAGCCAACCCCGCCAAGGCCCTCGCGGTGCGGCAGGCCATGGCTGACATCGTGGACCGCCAGGCCATCTCCGACCAGGTCTACAAGGGCACCTACGTCCCGGCGTACTCCGTGGTTCCGGACGGCTTGCCCGGAGCAACCCAGCCCATGAAGGAGCTGTACGGCGACGGCAACGGCAAACCGAGCCTGGACAAGGCCAAGAAGACCCTGGCGGACGCCGGAGTCACCGGCCCGGTCAACGTGAAGCTGCAATACAACCCCGACCACTACGGCAAGTCCTCCGGTGATGAGTACGCCATGATCAAGGAGCAGCTGGAGAAGTCGGGCCTGTTCACCGTGGACCTGCAGTCCACCGAATGGGTGACCTACTCCAAGGCCCGTACCGCCGACGCCTACCCCGTCTACCAGCTGGGCTGGTTCCCGGACTACTCGGATGCAGACAACTACCTCACGCCGTTCTTCATCCCGGGCAACTTCCTGAAGAACCACTACGAGAACCCCACGGTCACGGACCTCGTGCAGAAGCAGCTCACCACGCCGGACAAGACCGAGCGCCAGAAGCTGATCGGCGACGTCCAGACGGCCGTTGCCAAGGACCTGTCCACGCTGCCGCTCCTCCAGGGCTCGCAGCTGCTGGTGGCCGGGAAGGACGTCAAGGGTGTCGAAAAGACCCTTGATCCGTCCTTCAAGACCCGCCTTGGCGTCCTGTCCAAGTAAGCACTCCACCCCCATCGGGCTCTGACGGGCCAGAGGCGGGACGCCGCAACGGTGTCCCGCCTTTTGCCGGTCATCAGCCAGCAACGAGGGGACTGCTGGCTCCCGGTCACCACGAATCCAGGTACCGATGACAACTTTGATTGACGCGCCACCCAGTGACGCCGACGCACTCCTTCCGCCCAAGAAAAAACAAACAGGCGGAGGGCTGGGCCAGTACATCCTGGTCCGCTTCCTCCTGATCTTCCCCACCATCCTCATCCTCGTCACCATGGTGTTCTTCCTGATGCGGATCACCGGTGACCCCATCACCGCCGCCATGGGCGGCCGGCTGCCCCCGGAACAGCTGCAGGAACGGATCCACGCCGCCGGATACGACCGGCCCCTGCTCGTGCAGTACTTCGAATACCTGGGCCAACTGGTCACCGGGAACTTCGGCACCACCCTCTCGGACAACCGCAAGGTCACCGAGATGCTGACCACCTACGGGTCGGCCACCTTGGAGCTGGCAATCAACGCGCTCATCGTCGCGCTGCTGGTGGGGATCCCGCTTGGCATGGTCGCCGCCCACCGGCGCGACCACCTGCCGGATGCAGTGCTCCGGATCCTGGCCATCCTGTTCTACGCCACCCCCGTCTTCTTCGCGGGCATGCTGCTCAAACTCGTGTTCTCCGTGTGGCTGGGCTGGCTGCCGGTAGCGGGCCGCGCAGGCACCCGGACGGAACTGTCCCTCACCGCGCTGGAGGCACCCACCGGCATCTACTGGCTGGACGCCCTGCGCAGCGGAAACATGGCCGCCTTCAGCGACGTCATGTCACATGCTGTCCTTCCGGCGGTGGCGTTGGGCTTCCTGACGGCCGGAGTCTTCCTGCGCCTTGTCCGGACCAACGTCATCGGCACCTTGGGCAAGGACTACATCGAGGCCGGCCGTTCACGCGGCGTCAGCGAGTTCCGCCTGGTCACCAAGCACGCCTACAAGCCGGCGCTGATCCCGATCATCACAGTCATGGGCCTGCAGATTGCGGTGCTGCTCGGAGGCGCCGTGCTGACTGAGACCACCTTCGAATGGAAAGGCCTCGGGTTCCAGCTCGCCAATTACCTCACGGCGCGCGACTTCGTAGCTGTCCAGGGCATCGTGGTGCTGCTGGCCGTCATCGTCGCCGTCACCAACTTCATCGTGGACATCATCGCCGCGCTGATCGACCCCCGCGTGAGGTACTGAAATGTCTGCCGATACCACCCTTGAACCCGTCGCCAACCCACGGGCATCCATGATCCGGCGGCTGCCGGTTGTTTCGCACTTCAACAAGAGCGTCGGACTGCAGCGCTTCATGCTGGTGGTGGGGCTCGTCCTCACCAGCATCTTCCTGCTGACGGCCCTTGCCGCGCCGCTGCTGGCCCCCTATGGCTTCGCGCAGCTGTCGGACGCTGACGGCAGCTTCCCCACCCAGCAGGCGCCCGGCGGCAAGCACCTCCTCGGCACCACGGTGGGCGGTTACGACGTCCTGTCCCGCGTGATCTGGGGTACGCAGACGGCGCTCCTGGTCATCATCGTGGCCGTCATCCTCTCAATTTTCGCCGGTGTCATCCTCGGCCTGGTCAGTGGTTACATCGGGGGGTGGCTGGACCGCGTCCTGGTGGTCGTGGCCGATGCCATCTATGCCTTCCCGTCACTGCTGGTGGCCATCGTTATGGCCATCGTCATCAGTGGTGGACAGTCCAGCCTGTTCGGCGGGATCCTGGCCGCCGCCATTTCCATCACGGTGGTGTTCATCCCGCAGTACTTCAGGGTGATCCGTGCCGAGACCATCCGGCTCAAGGCGGAGCCCTTCGTCGAGTCCGCAAAGGTGGTGGGTGCCTCCAACATCCGCATCATGACCCGGCACATCTACCGCAATGCCACCCGGACCCTGCCGCTGATCTTCACCCTCAACGCCTCCGAAGCCATTCTGACCCTGGCCGGGCTGGGCTTCCTGGGCTTCGGCATTGAGCCGAGCTCGGCGGCCGAGTGGGGCTTCGACCTGAACAAGGCGCTCGCGGACACCACATCGGGCATCTGGTGGACCGGGCTGTTCCCCGGCCTGGCCATTGTCTGGACCGTCCTCGGGCTGACGCTGGTGGGCGAAAGCATTAACGACCTCAACGATCCGCGACTCCGCGGCCGCAAGCGCAGCAGCCGCAAGGCGGCACCCGCTGGCGTACCGGCCACTCCTGCTGGGCCCGCGGCTCCGCATGAATCCGGCCCCGAAACAGAATTGAGCAACCCGTGAGCGAAAACCCCGGTTCCGAAAATCCCGGTCCACTGTCCGGCCGTCTGGAGCAGGACCGGAAGACAGTCCTGGACATCGACCACCTGAAGGTCACCTTCGCCACGGACGGTGGCGACGTGTACGCCGTCAAGGATGTGAGCCTGGACGTCAAGGCGGGTGAGGTCCTGGCCATTGTGGGGGAATCCGGCTCCGGCAAGACCGTCACCGCAAAGACCATCCTGGGCCTGCTCCCGGAAACGGCTGTGAGTTCCGGCGCGGTGCTGATCAACGGTGCCAACGTCATCAGCCTCAGCCCCAGCCGGCTGCGCCAAATCCGCGGCCGGGACGTGGCCATGGTGTTCCAGGAGCCCTCCACCGCCCTGAACCCCGTGTTCACCGTCGGTTGGCAGATTGCCGAAGGCATCCGTGCCCACGCCGGTGCCAACGGCGGGGGACGTGTGTCTGCCAAGGAGGCCAAAGCCCGGGCCATCGAGGCGCTGGGCAAGGTGGGCATCCCCGACCCCGAGCACCGGGTCAACTACTACCCGCACCAGTTTTCCGGCGGCCAGAAGCAGCGCGTGGTGATCGCGGCCGCCCTGGCGCTGAACCCCGGCCTGATTGTTGCCGACGAGCCCACCACCGCCCTGGATGTCACCGTCCAGGCGGAAATCCTGGAACTCCTCCGGGACCTTCGGGACAAATACGGCACCTCGATCGTGCTGATCACCCACAACATGGGGGTCGTGGCCGACCTGGCGGACCGGGTAGTGGTGATGTACCAGGGCGACGTCGTGGAGGAAGCCCCCGCGAAGACGCTCTTCGCTGAACCAAAGCAGGACTACACCCGCAACCTCCTTGCCGCGGTGCCGCACCTGGGCCGCAATTCGGCGTCGGAAGGCCTCACCGAGCGGCCCCACCAGGATGAGGAAGTGCTGGTGGCCGCCGACAACCTGGAGATTGAGTACCCGGGTCGGCTGGGGACACCGGCCTTCAAAGCCGTTGACGGTGTCAGCTTCACCCTGGCCAGGGGTGAGGTCTTCGGCCTGGTGGGGGAGTCGGGCTCCGGCAAGACAACCATCGGCCGTGCCATCGCCGGATTGAACCGAACCACCGGCGGCAGCCTCAAAGTACTGGGCTACGAGATGCTGAACCTTCGGGAACGCACGTTCAAACCCCTGCGCAAGGACATCGGCTTCGTGTTCCAGGACCCCGCCGCCTCCTTCAACCCGCAGTTGACCATCGGCGAGTGCATCGCCGAACCCATGCTCATCCACACCCGGCCAAGCGACGCCCAGGCCCGCAAGCGCGTTGGCGAGTTGCTTGAATCCGTCCAGCTGCCGGCGTCGTATGCGGGACGGTACCCGCACGAACTGTCCGGCGGCCAGCGGCAGCGGGCATCACTGGCGCGGGCACTGAGCCTGAACCCCAGGCTGCTGATAGCGGATGAGCCGACGTCGGCCCTCGACGTTTCGGTGCAGGCAAAAGTTCTCGAGCTTTTCCGGGACATCCAGGAAGAGTTCGGGTTCGGCTGCCTGTTCATCAGTCACGATCTTGCCGTGGTGGACATCCTGTCCTCCTGGGTGGGCGTGCTGTACAAGGGCAAACTGGTGGAGCAGGGGATCGGCAGCCAGGTCATGGGCAACCCCCAGCACGACTACACCCGCCGGCTGATCGCCTCCCTGCCGGTGCCGGACCCGGCCGAACAGGCCAAACGCCGGGAGGAGCACCGCGCGCTCCTGGGAATCTGACCCGCAGGAAGTCCTGCAGGCAGTCCTGCCACGGACAGCGCCGGTGCCGCCAGATGGGCGGCACCGGCGCTTCACACCCGCGGTGGTTCCTCCGGCTCCCCTAGACTGGAGCCATGACGCAGCACAACCCCAGCTCTCCTGGCGCCGACGAATTTGATCCATCCGCCAGCTCGCTTGCAGGCCACGTGGACGATTCGGTGATGGCTGAACTGCTGTCCATCCGCTCCAGCATTGACAACATCGACGCCACCTTGGTGTACCTCCTGGCCGAGCGCTTCAAGGCGACGCAAAAAGTGGGCTTCCTGAAGGCAAACCACCGCCTCCCCGCCGGTGACCCGGGGCGTGAAGCCGCGCAGATCGCCCGGCTGCGCCGCCTTGCCGAGGATGCCCACCTCGACCCGGCCTTCGCCGAGAAGTTCCTCAACTTCATCATCGGCGAAGTGATCCGCCACCACGAGGCCATTGCCGAGGACCACCAGGCCTCCTCCGGCCAGCAACCGCAGACCTCCGCGCTGGCGTGAACCGGGAACAGCGCCATGCGGGCGCCGGCCCGCTTCCGGCGGGCGCCCCTTTCACCGGTGATCCATCAAACGCTTCCTCATTAAACGCAGCCTCTTCCACCCAGGCCAGGGCCAAAGAAGTCACGGCCACCGGCCTGGGCCCTTGGCCGGGCGAGGATCCGCTGGAAGCCGCCAGGAGCATCCGCGGGGAGCTTGGCAGCCCGCACCTTCCCTTCCTGGCTGAACTGCCGGACCGTGGGGTCGGTTCCGACGCCCTGGGCCGTACCGCCTCCCTCCTGGAGGAACTCGCGGTGGATGTGCAGCCGCACGGCTGGCGGCTCGTGGACCGCCCGGGCAAGGACATGCGGCGGGCAGCGTCGGCGCTGTCGACCGACCTGAACGTCCTGGCCGATGTTGTCGGCGCGGAAGACGTATCGGCGGGTGAACTCAAAGTGCAGTTGGTGGGACCGCTGAGCCTTGCCGCCGGCTTGTACCTGCACAACGGTGAACGCGCCCTGCTGGACTACGGCGCCCGAAGGGACCTGGCCGCCTCCCTCGCGGCGGGCGTGGCCGGTTACCTCAACAGGGTGGCCGCGGCCGTGCCCGGCGCCCGGCTCGTGGTGCAGGTGGACGAGCCCGCCATTGCCGCCGTCCTGGCCGGGACCATACCCACCGCCAGCGGTTACCGCACCCTCCGCGCCATTGCGGAATCGGAAGCACGCGAGTCTTGGCGCCTGGTCCTGGACTCCCTGCGGGCCGCCGGTGCAGCCGAGGTTGTCGTGTCCTTCCCCGAAATCGAAGCCCCCATCGACCTGGCCCTCTCGGCAGGGGCTGACGGCGTCGCGTTGCCGCTGAAGGCATTGACCAACCGCCAGTGGGAGCAGGTGGCCGGAGCGGTGGAGGCTGGAAAACAGT
The DNA here is from genome assembly GCF_035621795.1 of Pseudarthrobacter sp. LT1. Lineage (NCBI taxonomy): Bacteria > Bacillati > Actinomycetota > Actinomycetes > Micrococcales > Micrococcaceae > Pseudarthrobacter > Pseudarthrobacter sp. LT1. The sequence continues at coordinate 3,094,742 of NZ_CP141830.1, read as the reverse complement.
TCTGGGCCGGTGCCCTGGACGTGCCTGCCGGCGGTCGCCTGCCCAAAGTGGCCCAGTGCGTGGAATCCGTCTGGCGACCCTGGCGCCAGCTGGGCCTGCCGCCGTCGCTGCTGGGCGCTATCCGGGTGACGCCCTCGGAAGGGCTGGCCGGCCACACACCCGCCCAGGCCACGGCCGTCCTGCACATGCTCACCCAGGTGGCCGACGGCCTGAACCAGCAGGCGCTGGGTTAGCTACACCCTGTTCTCCCAGCGGTCCGGCTGGGCGTAGCGGGGCAGGTAGCTTTGGGCGGAACTGCCGCCGGTGTAGGGGCGCAAGCGGTAGTCGAAGGCCCCGGCGTACACCAGGACCAGGCCGATCTGCGGCTGGATGACCTTCACCTGGATGCGGTGCCGTCCATCGCTGCCTTCGGCCGGGTCCCACCACTGCTCGGCGTAAGCCTTGGCGTCGAGGGCGGCCGGGAGCGGTACCCGCAGAGGACCCACGAAGAGCCTCGATGCCTCAGAAACGCCACGTAGCCTTCCCTCGGCCGTGACACTCAGGTTCAGGTCCGTCACCAGCCGCCGGTAGCGTCCCACGTAGTCCACCAGTTGGGTGTTGCCATCCCTTCGGGTGGCACTGGTGGTGTCCTGGAAGAGCCGGGTGCGGTCCGGGAAGCGGATTTCACGGCGGGCGGTAAGGCTGGAGCGGCCGAACGGATCCTGGTGGACGTGGTTCTCGATCCGGAACGGGATGTTCTCACCGTATTCCGGGAAAAAGGCCTCTTCCCCGCCCGCCAGCCGCAGCAAAGGGCGCAGCCACCGCTGGCGGCACCCCACGACGTCGAACGTTCCTTCCCCTACCCCGTACTGTCCGGAACCCGGTGCCAGCGAGAAGTACTCCTGAAGCTCTGGCTGCAGCCGGGAGAACCCGGAGCCCAGGGCCTGCCGGTAGATGGGGACGCTCATAACGTGGACCTCCTGTTGCCTGCGGCGGCGCTGTCTGCCTCCGGCTTCACAATCTACCGGCAGCCTTGAGCCGGATGTACATGTCCGCAAGCCGGGGTGGCAGGTCGTGGGGCTCCGCGTCCACCACCTCTGCGCCGTAGCGGCGCAGTTCGGCGGTGACCGCCGCGCGCTGCAGGAGGGCGCGCTCGGCGGCAGCCGCACGGAAGACACCGGTGGCGTCGCTGCGTTCCCGGAGCATGGTGCCCAGCTGGGGGTCGCGGACCGCCGCCACCACCACCACGTGCTGGCTGGCCAGCCGCTCCGCCACGGGCAGCAGGCCTTCCTCGGGAGCTCCGCTGTCCAGCGACGTCAGCAGCACCACGAGGGACCGGTGCGCGGAGACGGCGCGGACCTGCGCCGGGACAGCCGGCCAGTCCATCTCGATCAGCTCTGCCTCAAGGGGAGCCATCGCCTGGACCAGCCGGCCCAGGATGTTGCCTTGGCCTGCGGAACCGGCGCGCGCCCGGGTCCTGCGGTCGAAGGCCACGAAGTCCACCCGGTCGCCGCCCCGTTCGGCCAGCACGCCCAGGAGGAGCGCAGCCTCGATCCCGGTGTCCAGCCGCGTTTCGTCGGCGATCCTCGCCGCGGACGTGCGGGAGGTATCCAGGACCATGACCACCCGCCGGTCCCGTTCCGGGCGCCAGGTCCTGACCACCACCGAGGAGCGCCTGGCCGTGGCGCGCCAGTCAATGGACCGCACGTCATCGCCGCGGACATAGTCACGCAGGGAATCGAACTCCGTGCCGGCGCCACGGATCTGGACGGCGGCCTTGCCGTCGAGTTCGCGCAGCTTCCGCAGCTTCGAGGGCAGATGCCGGCGGGAATGGAACGGCGGCAGCACCCGCACCGAGCCGGGGCAATCGATGGTCCGCTGCCGGGCTGCCAGGCGGAGCGGACCATAGGAACGGATGGTCACATGCGGTGCAGCCAGGTCCCCCCGACGGACCGGCCGGAGCCTGACCGCGAACCGCCTGCTTTCGCCGGCCGGGACGTCGATGGCCTGGACGGGATTTTGGGCGCCCGCTGATGGTTGCCACCCGTCCCTGAACGATCCCCGGAGCCTGCGGGTGCCCCCGTTGCGGAGCGTGAGGACCGCCTCCACCGCGTTGTTGAGCGTGACGTTCTCCGGCTCCGCGCGTACCGCACCCACCCGCTTGGGGGATCCTGCCAACAACAGGTCGACGCCCAACAGGGCAACGAGCACGGCGGCCGTGGTGAACACGGTCAACCATCCCGGGAACAGCAGCACCGGCACCAGGCCCAGCAGCACCACCGCCACGAAGCGCCCCGAGACGGCCATCAGCGGGGAACAGGGACGGAGGCCAGGATGCTGCCCAGGACGTCGTCCACCCGGACCCCGTCCATTTGGGCTTCGGGCTGCAGCGCCACCCGGTGCCGCAGGCAGGGCAAGGCCAGGGCCTTGACGTCGTCGGGGGTGACGAAAGGACGCCCCGAGAGCCAGGCCCAAGACCTGGATGTATTCAGCAGGGCAGTGGCACCGCGCGGTGAAACACCAAGCTGGAAGGAGGGAGCGGCCCTGGTGGCGCGCACCAGGTCAACGATGTAGCCGATAATTTCCGGTTCCACCGCTACGCGGTTCACAGCTTCCCGTGCCCGTTCCAGGTCCTCCGCGCCCGCCACGGCCCGGACCCCTGCTGCTGCCAGGTCCCGGGGATCGAATCCGGCGGCATGCCGGCGGATGACCTCAATCTCCTCGCCGCGTCCGGGCAAGGGCATGGTCAGCTTGAGCAGGAACCGGTCCAGTTGCGCCTCGGGCAGCGGATACGTCCCCTCGTATTCCACCGGGTTCTGGGTTGCCGCCACCAGGAACGGGGCCGGGAGACGCCTGGCTGCCCCGTCCACGGACACCTGCCGCTCTTCCATGGTTTCGAGGAGGGAAGCCTGGGTTTTTGGCGGGGTCCGGTTAATCTCATCGGCCAACAGGAGGTTGGTGAAGACCGGTCCTTCCCGGAAGCTGAACTCGGACGTATGGGAGTCGTAAACCAGCGATCCCGTGACATCGCCGGGCATGAGGTCGGGGGTGAACTGCACCCGCTTGGTGTCCAGGCTCAGGGCGGAGGACAACGCCCGGACCAGCAGGGTCTTGGCGACCCCCGGTACGCCTTCCAGCAGCACATGCCCCTGCGAAAGCAGGGCGATCAGCAGGCCCGTGACCGTGGCATCCTGTCCCACCACTGCCTTGGCCACCTCGCGGCGGACGGCAAGCAGCGCCTGCCGTGGGCCGTCGTCGTTCATCGGGCTGTTGGGGTCTGTGGGGTTCAGGACCCCCGGGCCACTGCTCTGTTCACTCATCGGGTCATGACCTCTTTCTCCAGTTTGTCCAGGGCCTGGGACCAGGCCACCAGCCGGGCTTCTGTTGTGGGGCGTTCATTAACCAAGGCGCGGACGCCGGCCGGGTCCCTGCCAAGGAGCCGGGCTGCTGCGGCAATCGTGTCCTCCGCTGTGGCGCCGGGCCCCAGCCGCAGTTTTCCGGAGAGCCGCACCAGCAGGCCGGCGCGCAGGTTGTCCCGGGCCTGGTCGACGGCACGGGAGTCCTGGTAGAGCCGGGCGCGGCCTTCCGCCGTTTCAACCGCCTTGACCACCACGGGCAACGGTTCGAACACCAGCGGCCCGTGCCGGCGGCCACGCCATAGGATGGCAACGACTGCCACCAGCAGCAGCCAGGGGCCCAGGAAGCGGGCCCAGCCCGGTGCAAGGTCGTCGAGGGTTTTCCCGGACCCGTTGGCCGCTGCATCTTCGATCGAGGGCAGGTACCAGACGAGATCCGGGGCCGCGCCGAGCAGCCGGACCGCGAGGGCGGCGTTTCCCAGCTCGTCCAGTTTGTCGTTGCCCAGGACCGCCGTGCTACCCAGGACGGCCAGCCGGCCGTCACCGCTGACGGCAAGCATCCCGGCGGTTCCTGCCGCACGGTAGCAGGTGGTGCCGCCGTCGTACACGAATCCCTTGTTGCCCGTGACCTGTCCTGCTGCTTCTGCGTCAGGTTGGGTGCAGCCGGGGTCAAGGACCGGAGAGGCGTCGGGGACGACGCCGGCCTGGTGGATGCCGCTGTCAAGGGCGGCGAGGGTGTCCAGCCTGGGGGTGACCACCACAATGCGGTCAGCAGCAGCCATCAGGCCGGCCAGCTGCTGCCTGTCCAGCACACCGTTCCTGTCATAGAGCAGGAGGGTGGGGGAGGAGCTTGAGTGCAGGTCGTCCAGCGCAGCGTCGAACCGGCCGGGGGTGTGGACAGAAACTCCGTGCCGGCCCAGGATTTCGCCCAGCGCCCTGGCCCCCTCCGGTCCGGCATTGTGGACTGAAAGGGGCAGCCTGTCACCCTTGGGCGCCAGCTGCGTACCGATGACCAGGGCCAGTGCAGCTGCCACCACCGCTGCTGCTGCGGTGGCAGCACGATGCTGCCGCAGCCACCTCATCAGCGAGCCGGCCAAGAGTTTCCGGCCCGTCGGATCAGGTCCTTGGGACTGCCGCGTTCCTTGGGCCGCGTCCGTGCCTTGTCCAGGCTCCGTGCCGGCAATGGTGGGTCCGCTCATAACTGTGTCACCGTGCTGCCGGCGGCGGCAGGTTTCATGGCATCCAATGCCGCGTCCAGTGCCACCATTTCCTGGTAATCGCCACTGCCCGCTGCCCTGTTTCCGTAGCGGATGCCGTCAAATGTGGCCGCTGCCCGGGCCAGGCGCCGGGATTCACCGGCGAACGGCACGGACAGCGCCTGCGCGGCTTCATCTGCCGTCCTGCCCGGCTGCGGATCAAGGATGGTCCGGTTCTCGGCGCTGCGGACCACCGCACGGAAACGGTCGACGACGGCGTCGCCCCATTGTGCGGCTGCGGCTGCGGCTTCCGCGCGGTTCCGGTAGTCCCCGGCGGTCAGTGCGGTTTCCCTTTCGAACACGTCGCTGGCCTCTCGTGCCCGCGCGTTCAGCCGGGGGCGGGCAAGGAGGATGGCGGCGGCGATGATGACGGCAATGACGAGGGCGATGACGGGGCTGGGCACCGGTGCGGCATCCCCGGGCGAGCCGTCAAGGGACTGCAGCCAGTCGAGGAAGTTCCGCCACAGTGTGTCCAGCCAGGAGGGGGCGGCGTCCCGGTATTCAGGTTTGGCCAACTCTTCTGCCGCCCATCGCCGGGCCTCGTCGGCTCCGGGCAGCACCGGCGGCTCAGCGGCCATACGGCCATGCCCCCGGGGCTGTGCCGTACCCGGAGTACGGGGTGCTGCCGGTCCCGGCGTTCCGGCCCGGGATCCCGTCGGGATCCGCCCCGGTCTCCAGGTCGCGCAGCAGCACGATGTCCAGGCCGTCCTTGCGCATCCGCAGGTCCATGTAGAGCAAGGCCATGACAGACGTTTGGAAGGCGTAGCCCACCGCACCCACCAGGGCACCGACCACCGCGGTAATGATGCTGATGACCACGGTAAGCGTCGCGTCCTGCCCGCTGCCGCCGTGCGGCGAGACGACTCCTGACAGGACCGTCGGCAGGATGCTTGCGGGGATCAGGACCACCTGGGTGATGACAGCGACCAGGATTCCCACCACCAGGGTGATGCCAAGGATGCGCCACCAGTTTGCCCGCGTGAGGGCCCACGAGCGGCGCAGTCCGGCCAGGGCGCCCAGTTCTTCGATGACGACGGCGGCAGGCGCCACCATGAGCTTGATCGCCACCCAGAGGAACAGGACGGCGAAGCCCATCATCAGCGGGATGACCAGCAGCGCTGCCGCGCCGCGGACATTGGAGAACAGGAGCACGATGACGGCGAAGAAGAGCGCTATCGCGGCCACTGCGGCAGCCACCAGCACGGCGGCCAGCCTGATCAGCGCCCCGATCCGTGGACGCACCAAGGACAGCATGCGCCGGAAGCCGGTGGGCCTGTTCAGGACGGACCTTGCCACGGGGACCACCATGGCGCCCTGGAGCACCACGGACATGAAGACGGACAGGATGGACAGAAAGGCAAAGGTAACCATCAGCCCAATCCCGAGGGATGCGACGTCGGCGCTGCTGGCGGTCGTCGCCCAGGATTCAATCGACCCGGACGACGTTGCAACGACCCCTGTAAGCACTGCGGCGAGGATGGCCGACAGGGACTGGGCCAGGATGCCGGCGCCCAGCATCGCCTTGGCATTGCGCCGGATGCCCTGGAACGAGCCATCCAGGATTTCCCCGAACATCAGGGGACGCAGGGGGATGATGCCCGGCTTTGGCGGGGCGACATAGCGGGGCTGTCCGTAGGGGGAGGCTCCGTAAGGCGCACCGGGGTACGGCACACGGGGGTAGGGCGGGCCGGAGTGCGGCGCGTCGGAGTAGGGGTACTGTCCACGCTGTTGCCACTGGGGCGGTTGCTGCGGCGACTGCTGTTGCCAGGGCCGCCGTTCCTCCCACCCGGGTGCCTGCTGCGCCGGGTGCACTGGCGCCCACTGCTGTTCGGCGGCGGATTGCTGCCCTGGGCCGGGCTGCTGTTCGGCGGCGAATTGCTGCCCTGGGCCGGGCTGCTTGCCTGTGTCCGATTGCCGGCCTGCCGGCGGCGCCCACGGCTGCTCCCAGGCAGGTGCCGGGCCGGGTCCTCCGGCGCCGGCGGACCCGCCGTCGTCATGTCTGTTGCCGGGCCACGCCGGCGTGGGCTCCCCGCGCTCCGGCTCCTGAGCTGACACTGATTTCCTCCCCCATATCAGTCCGCCTGCCCCGCGTGCCGGCCGCCGGAAGGCGCGCACCGGCAATGCAGGGCATGACCCCAAGACTATAGTTCCGCCGTCGGCCGGCCTAGTGTCCCGCCATGCCCGGAAGCCGCTCAACAGGACAAACCCATCCCGATAAGGGAATATATAGCTATGAAGGCACGCATTCTGGTGGTAGATGATGACGAAGCGCTGGCCGAGATGATTGGAATTGTCCTCCGTAATGACGGCTTCGAGCCGGTCTTTTGCGCCGACGGCGCCCAGGCCCTCGACGTTTTCCGGTCGTCGCGGCCGGACCTGGTCCTGCTCGACCTCATGCTTCCCGGTATGGATGGCATCGAGGTCTGCCGCCAGATCCGCGCTGAGTCGGATGTGCCCATCGTCATGCTGACCGCCAAGTCAGATACCTCAGACGTCGTCCGCGGACTGGAATCCGGCGCTGACGACTACGTGCCCAAGCCGTTCAAACCCGCCGAACTGGTGGCGCGCGTGCGTGCCCGCCTTCGCCCCGGCGACCAGAAGGCCCCCGAGACGCTTAAAATCGCGGACATCACCATTGACGTCGCCGGGCACACCGTCAGCAGGGGCAGCGAGCGGATCTCCCTGACGCCGCTGGAATTCGATCTGCTGGTGGCATTGGCCCGCAAGCCCTGGCAGGTCTTCACCCGCGAACTTCTGCTGGAGCAGGTCTGGGGCTACCGCCACGCCGCTGATACCCGCCTGGTCAACGTCCATGTCCAGCGCCTGCGGTCCAAGATCGAGCAGGACCCGGAAGCTCCGGAAGTTGTATTGACGGTGCGTGGTGTCGGCTACAAAGCAGGGGTCTGACCCCGCTGCGCAGGGCGGGCAACCGGACCAGCGCACAACGCCGCACGCCGCTGATGAAGGTTTGAGCCGCGGCGCCGGGCCGGACAGCCCATCCCAGGGCGGCGACGAGGCCAACGTGCCCGGACCCGGAAATTCCGTGACTCCCGGTCTTCGGCATGTTGCCTTCCGCGCACGAATCTGGCAGCGTCGCGCCGTGATCGTGGCGCTGCGCGTGGCACGGCTGGTGCGTACCGGAGTCCGCCGCTTCCTCCCGGGGCTGAGGTACCTTGGCCGGGCGCTGCAGCAGCGCTGGCGCCGGTCCCTGCAGTTCCGAACCGTTCTTACCACCCTGATGCTGGCCGTGACGTCGTTCGCTGTGGTGGGTGCCTACCTGTCCAACCAGATCGCCAACAACCTGTTCCAGGAGCGGCTGACGCAGGCCGAATCCGAGACACGCTACAACGTAAAGCAGGTTCAGGAGACGTTCGACGGCGCCCAGGTCACCGACCAGTCGAGCGTCATCACCCTGGTCTCGGACACGCTCAGCGCCGTGGAAGGGCGCGGTTCGGTCATCCAAAGGCGCTACGTCTTCGAGGCGGTGCCCAACCAGACCAAACCCCGCAACCGCTGGGTTGAATCCCGCGCGTCGGACCAGTTGACGGTCAGCGTCATCCCCCCTGACCTGCGCAAAGCAGTCCAGGAATCCGGGAAGGACCAGTACTGGGCATCCACCGTCATTCCCGTTGGGACCGAGGACCGGCCGGGAATCGCCGTGGGCAACAAGGTGACCTTCAACGGCACTGTCTACGAGCTGTACCTGATCTACGACCTCAACACCGCGCAGCAAACTCTGAATGAGATCCAAAGCGTCCTTTGGGCCGGCGGTGCGGTACTGGTCCTGCTGATCGGCGCCGTCGCCTGGTATGTCACGCGCAACGTGGTCAGCCCGGTGAGTCACGCCGCCATGGTTTCCGAGAAGCTCGCAGCCGGCCAGCTGCAGGAGCGCATGGTGGTCAAAGGCGAGGACGAAGTGGCCCGCCTTGGTGCCTCCTTCAACCACATGGCAGCCAGCCTGCAGGAGCAGATCACCCAGCTGGCCACGTTGTCGCAGATGCAGCAGCGCTTTGTGTCCGACGTTTCGCACGAGCTCCGGACACCGCTGACCACCGTCCGGATGGCCGCGGAGGTTCTGTACGACGCCCGGGACGACTTTGACCCCATCAACAAACGGTCCGCCGAGCTGCTGTACAACCAGGTGGAGCGCTTCCAGTCCTTGCTCTCCGACCTGCTGGAAATCAGCCGCTTCGATGCAGGCGTGGCGGTCCTGGATGCTGAACCTGAGGACCTGCTCCAGGTCATCGCCCACGTCATTGAGGGCGCGGCGCCGGTCGCAGCCGAGTATGGCTCGGAAATCCTCTACACAGCCCCGGACGAGGCCGTGATCGTGGAAATGGACGCCCGGCGGATCGACAGGATCCTGCGGAACCTGATCCTGAACGCCGTGGAGCACGGTGAGGGCAAGCCGGTGACTGTCACGGTCGCGATAAATGAGACGGCGGTGGGCGTTTCCGTCCGGGACCACGGGATCGGAATGGACCCATCGCAGGCGGCCAGGGTCTTCGACAGGTTCTGGCGTGCCGACCCCGCCCGCGCCCGCACGACAGGAGGCAGCGGCCTGGGACTGTCCATCGCCATGGAGGACACCAAACTGCACCATGGCTGGCTCCAGGCATGGGGCAGGAAAGGCGATGGCGCCAACTTCCGGCTGACCCTTCCGTTGCGGCAGGACGGCGCAATCACCGAGTCACCAGTTCAGCTCGAACCCAGGGACGCCACCATCCCCGGAGCGCCGGGAAGCATACCCGCGGAACAGGACTACAAAAACATGCTGCTGCTCCAGACTGGTGCGGCCGGTCCCGCCCCAGTGCGGCCCCCCGAGGAGACACCATGAGGGCCTCGATGCGCCATGCCAGGTACCCCGCGGCACTGCTCGTGCTGCTCATCGTCCTCCTGTCGGGCTGCGCGCGGATCCCCACCTCCGGCCCGGTGGGGAAAAGCAGCGAAAGCAGCGCCGGCAACGTCAACGCGCCCGTCTTCCTTCCCGCAGCACCCCAGCCCGGTGCGTCCCCGGAAACAATCATCGACTACTTCTACCGGGCCGGCAGCGGCTACGAGGACGACTACGCCGTGGCCCGCCAGTACCTGACGCAGGCGTCGGCGGTGTCCTGGAAGCCGGACAAACGAGCCTTGGTCTACCGGGAGGCACGCGTCGTCCCCACAGAAACAGAAAACGTCTTCAACTACGAGCTGGATGTCTCCTACACCGTGGACGCCGACGGCATCGCCACCCAGTCGCCGCCGGGAACAGTGGAACGCATTCCGGTGACGGTGACCCAGGTGGACGGCGAATGGCGGATCTCCGCGATTCCGGACGGGACGGCCATCGCCGAGGAAACGTTCAAAGTGATCTACGGCGCCTACCCCATCTACTTCTACGACCCCACGTTCACCTACGCCATCCCGGATGTCCGCTGGTTCCTGAAGAACAAGACCGTCAAAGCCATGACCAGCGCGCTGCTGGCCGGGCCCGCCCCATACCTCCGCGGCGCCGTCGCCAGCGCGTTCCCATCGGGAATCAAGCTGGCACGTGAGTCTGTCCCGGTGGTCTCCGGGGCCGCGCAGGTGGATCTGACGGCAAAGGAGCTGACGGAAACCTCGGCGGAGGACCGGTTGCGCATGCAGATGCAGCTGACCCTGACGTTCCGCAGCCAGCCCGACGTTGTCAACGTTGAGCTGCGTGCCAACCAGGACCTGGTCCGGGTGGAGGACAACGGGTCCGTCCTTCCTCCGGTGCTGGATAAAACCGTTCCTTCCCGCCAGATCGCCATCAGTGGCAATGAGTTGGTGCGCTACGAGAACAACCGCGTTTCGCCACTGCCCGACATGCAGCCGGTCTCCGCGCTAAACCCGCGCTACCCTGCGGAATCCGCGGTGTCGCAGACCGCCGCCTTTCTCAACGACGGCCGCACCACGCTTTACAGCATCAGCCCGGGGCAACCTGCCCGTGCCCTGACCACCCGGAGCACCCTCAGCCGGCCGTCCTTCAGTGTTAACGACTGGGTGTGGACGGCCGGACCCGGTGCTACCGGTGCCACCGAAGTCGTGGCGTTCCATCCCACCGGAGTGGCGGAGGGGGCACCTGTCCCGTCCGTGACGCTGGCGCCATCGTGGCTTGCCGGCCGGACGGTGAAGGAGCTCCGGATCTCACGCGACGGCGTGCGCGCCCTGGTCATTTCAGAGCAGAACGGGAAGTCCAAGGTGCAGGTGGCCGGGGTGATCCGCGCCGGCGACGGCACGCCGCGCGAACTGACCGCGCCCATCACTTTGGTCAGCGCCGGCGATCCCGACCAAGGTGTGTGGGTGAACGGAACCACCGTTGCCGTTATGAAGGAGGCAGCCGGTGCGAACGTCACGCCGGAGCTGCTGTCCCTCACCTCCGGACAGCCGCAGCAGCTGGCTCCCTGGCCCGGACTGGTTGCCATCAGTGCCGGAAATGGTGCAGACGACATCTACGTCCAGTCCGGAGAGGGTATCTTCCAGCGCCTCGGCAATGGCTGGTCGCCGCAGATCAAGGGTCCCATCGACCCCGCGTTTCCCGGCTGACCCCTGTCATCCGACTTGTCCACATAGGTGCGCCAGACTCTCCTGATGCCTGGGCATCTGCTGCATGCTGGGGCAGTGAACGGAATATCCGGAGGAAGCGGAACAGCTGGCCCTGGCCGGCAGGGGACCCGGCGGATGGATCCCGACCTTCAGCCGCCGCCGCCCTGGCCGGCACTGCACAGGGCCGAACACGCCGCAGCGCTCCTGCGCCTTCTCGACTGGGTGTCCGGCGCGGCGGCAGATCTCCTTGCACTGGCGGTGCCGGTGGACTGCGTCTGCTGCGGGGCCGAAGACCGGACCCTTTGCGCCTCGTGCTGCAGCCGCATCCGCCAGCTGACCAGGGACCCCTTCCGCGCCGAAAGCGGAGCCCCCGCGCTGATGGATGTCGACGGGACCATCATGCTGCCGGTGGTGGCCGCGGGGGTGTACCGGGACGAGTTGGCTCAAGGCCTGCTGTCGTTCAAAAGGCACGGCCAGCACCAGCTTGGGAGGAACCTTGGCAGGGCGCTGGCCGTGGCGGTCAGGGCAGCGGCCCGCGGCGGCAGCGGGTTCCTGCTGGTTCCGGTGCCCACCGGTACCGCGGCATACGTCAACCGGGGGTTCAGCCCGGTCCATCTGCTCCTGAAGGAAGCCGCACGGCAACTGCCAGGCCTCGACGTCGCGGATGTCCTGGGCAAGAAGCCCCGGGCGCTTCTGGAAGGACCAAAGGGTCTGGGCGGGCAGAAAGGTCTGGCGGGCCAAAAAGGTCTGGGCAGGGGCGCCCGCTCCCAACGTGTCAGGGGGTCCATGCAGGTCAAATCCCGCGCCCGAACCAAGGTCCTGGGCCGTCCCTGCATCATTGTCGACGACGTCCTGACAACCGGCGCCACCATCGGAGAAGCAGCCCGGGCCCTGCACCTGGCCGGAGCCCAGGTGAGGGGCGCCGTCGTGCTTGCCGCGACACGCCCGCCCGCTGCTGCGGACCCCGCCACGCCCGCCGCCGGACCGCACGGAAGGAGCCATGACTTAGAAAAAAATAAACCGGGAAAGGATGAATAACAGGTGGCTATGAACTAACGTCGGTGGTGGGTACCAAGAACAGAATGTACCTTTCGATGGCGGCTCGGAGAGGGGCTCGACTGTCAAACAGCCCGGCCCAGGGAAGTGCCGCCGTCGTGTCACCGAAGTCATTTGGAGGGCACCATGGAGTTTATGATCAGCGGACGAAATCTGACCGTTTCAGACCGGTTCCGCGAATACGCCGGGGAAAAGATCGCAAAGATCGAATCGCTTGGCGACAAGATCCAGCGGGTGGATACGAAAGTCTCCAAGGAGACCAACGCCCGGCAAACCGGCGACCAGTTGACCGTCGAAGTGACAGTCCTGGGCAGGGGCCCCGTAATCCGTGCCGAAGCGAGCGCCGCAGACAAATTTGCCGCCTTTGACCTCGCTTACAACAAGCTGCTTGAGCGCCTCCGGCGCGCGAAGGACCGCAAAAAGGTCCACCATGGCCGCCACACGCCCAAGGCCGTCCGTGAAGCAACCGCCTCCCTTGAACCAGCCAGCGCGCACGAACCGCTCTACCTCGAGGCCAACCGCAGGAGCGAAACAGCGCAGGCGCCGGAGGAAAAATCCCCCTACGATGTCGAGAACGACATCCCGGCCGGGAGCTCGCCGGTACTGATCCGGCGCAAGGTCTTCCCCGCTGCGTCCATGACCCTCGACGACGCCGTAGACAACATGGAGCTCGTCGGCCACGACTTCTATCTTTTCGTGGACAAGGCCACCAACACGCCGTCCGTGGTCTACCGCCGCCGCGGCTGGACCTACGGCGTCATTACCCTGGACCACGAATGCGAGCCAGGGGACACTGTCGTGGAGGAAAAGGTCCTTGCCTACCGCTCCGACGACGCAGCCGCCACTGTCTGACGTACCTGGCAACGTCCAAGGTGGTACCAACCACCAGAGAGGTCTGAATTGTCGGCAACGCTGAGCCTTGACCAGGCCCGGCGGATCGCGCTGGCAGCGCAGGGACTCCACAAAGGACGGCCCACCGGCCCCGTGACAGCACGGGCGGTGGGCCGTACCTTTGCCCGTCTCCAGCTGGTCCAGATCGACTCCGTAAACGTCCTGGTCCGCAGCCACTTCCTGCCCTTCTATTCCCGCCTTGGCAACTATGACCGGGACATCCTGCAGCGCATGTCCGCCAGCCACCCGCGACGGATGTTCGAATACTGGGCTCACGAAGCCAGCTACATCCGGCCGGAGCATTACCAGGACCTCCTTCTCTGGCAAAAGCGGGCCTGGGTGGGCGCGTCCCGGATGGACCCCGTGCTCCGCGATGAGGTTGCTGCCAAGATCCTGGCGGTCCTCGCCCGGTCCCGGCCCATGACGGCATCTGAACTGACGGCACGGATTGGGCATGTCGAAGAGAAACAGGCGGACAACTGGGGGTGGAACTGGAACGCCGTGAAACGGGTCCTTGAACACCTCTTCGAAGCGGGTCTGGTGTCGGCGGCCTCCCGGACCGGGCAGTTCGAGCGCAGGTACACGCTGACCTCCAAGGTCCTCCCGGATGCGGCCGCCGCCGCAGGGGAGAGGGATCCAGAGGCTGCACTCCGGCGCCTGACCGACGCGGCCGCCCAGGCCCACGGAATCGGCAGCATCCGCTGCTTCGCCGACTACTTCCGGACTCCGGTCAAGGCCACAGCCCTGGCTGTCGAGCACCTGGTGGAGCAAGGCAGGCTGGAACCCGTCACGGTGGCGGGCTGGAACCGGAAGATCTTCCGGCATGTGGATTCGCTGCTGCCGCGGCGTGCCACCGGCCGGGCGCTTTTGAGCCCGTTCGATTCCCTGGTCTTTGAGCGGCGGCGCCTTTCCGAACTGTTCGGCTTCCATTACCGGATCGAGATCTACACCCCGGAACCCAACCGGCGCTTCGGCTATTACGTGCTGCCCTTCCTGCTGCGTGACAGGATCGTGGCGCGGGTGGATTTGAAAGCAGACCGGGCCGGCGGCCGGTTGCTGGCGAGGGCCGCGTTCGCCGAGCCCGACGCACCGGCGGATACCGCCGTCGAACTTGCCGCCGAGCTCAAGCTCATGGGCCAATGGCTTGGCCTGCCGGATGTGGAAGTGGGGCCGGCAGGAGACCTTGCCGCCCGGCTGGCGCAGGAGCTGGCACGTCCGTAGGGAGTATCCGCTCTCAGGGAAAAGGAGCACCGGCGGCGTGTCTCTCCCGTAGACTGAACACGCCAGAATTCGGCGGCATCAGACTGGGAGCATCTTCACGTGGCATCACTTATCGAAAAAATTCTCCGCACGGGTGACAAGAAAACACTCCGGCAGCTGCGGAACTATGCCGATTCCATCAACGCCCTCGAAGACTCATTCAAGACCTTTACCGACGCCGAACTGCGCGAGGAGACGGACCGCCTCCGCGCCCGCCACCAGGACGGCGAGAAGCTCGACGACCTGCTTCCGGAGGCTTTCGCAGCAGTGCGTGAAGCCTCCTCCCGCACCCTGGGCATGCGCCACTTCGACGTCCAGCTCATGGGCGGCGCCGCCCTGCACCTGGGCAACATCGCTGAAATGAAGACCGGTGAAGGCAAGACCCTGGTGGCGACCGCTCCCGCCTACCTGAACGCCCTTACCGGCAAGGGCGTCCACGTGGTCACGGTCAACGATTACCTCGCCGAATACCAGTCCGAGCTCATGGGCCGCGTTTACCGCTTCCTGGGCCTGACCAGCGGTGTCATCCTGGCCAACCAGGATCCCGCCGTTCGCCGTCAGCAGTACGCCGCCGATATCACGTACGGGACCAACAACGAGTTTGGTTTCGACTACCTGCGCGACAACATGGCGTGGGACCGGACCGAACTTGTCCAGCGCGGCCACAACTTTGCCATCGTCGATGAAGTGGACTCAATCCTCATCGATGAGGCGCGCACCCCGTTGATCATCTCCGGGCCTGCGCAGGGGGACACCAACCGCTGGTACAGCGAATTCGCCAAAGTGGTGCTCCGGCTGCAGCCCGAAAAGGACTACGAGGTCGACGAGAAGAAGCGTACGGTGGGCGTCCTGGAGAGCGGGATCGAAAAGGTGGAGGACTACCTCGGCATCTCCAACCTGTACGAGTCCGCCAATACCCCCCTTATCGGGTTCCTGAACAATGCCATCAAGGCCAAGGAACTTTTCAAGCGGGACAAGGACTACGTCATCCTGGACGGCGAAGTGCTGATCGTTGACGAGCACACCGGCCGCATCCTGGCCGGCCGGCGCTACAACGAAGGCATGCACCAGGCGATCGAGGCCAAGGAAGGCGTCGAGATCAAAGCGGAAAACCAGACTCTGGCCACCGTGACGCTCCAGAACTACTTCCGTATGTACGGCAAGCTTTCCGGAATGACCGGTACCGCCGAGACTGAGGCGGCCGAGTTCATGAGCACTTATAAGCTGGGCGTCGTGGCCATCCCCACCAACAGGGACATGCAGCGGATCGACCAGGCGGACCTCGTGTTCAAGAATGAGGTTGTAAAGTTCGACGCCGTGGTGCGCGATATCGCCGAGCGTCACGAAAAAGGCCAGCCCGTCCTCGTGGGCACCACCAGCGTGGAGAAGAGCGAGTACCTGTCCAAGCTGCTTGCCAAGGAAGGTATCCGCCACGAGGTCCTGAACGCCAAGAATCACGCCCGGGAAGCTGCCATCGTCGCTCAGGCAGGCCGGAAGGGTGCCGTCACCGTGGCCACGAACATGGCCGGCCGCGGCACTGACATCATGCTGGGCGGAAACGCCGAATTCACGGCTGTCGCCGAACTCGCCAAGCGCGGGCTGGACCCGGAGGAGAACTCCGAACAGTACGAAGCCGCGTGGCCCGCAGCGCTTGAAGCCGCCAAGCAGTCCGTCAAGGACGAACACGAGGAAGTCCTGGACCTCGGCGGCCTGTACGTCCTGGGCACCGAACGCCACGAGTCGCGACGCATCGACAACCAGCTCCGCGGCCGTTCCGGCCGCCAGGGCGACCCGGGTGAATCCCGGTTCTACCTGTCGCTGACCGACGACCTCATGCGGCTCTTCAATTCCGGGGCGGCGGAACGGCTGATGAACAGCTCGGTGCCGGACGACGTTGCGCTGGAATCAAAGCTGGTATCCAGGGCCATCGCCTCTGCCCAGGGGCAGGTGGAAGGCCGCAACGCCGAGCAGCGCAAGAACGTGCTGAAGTACGACGACGTCCTCAACCGCCAGCGCGAAGCCATCTACAGCGACCGCCGTCGGATCCTGGAAGGTGATGACCTGCACGAGAAGGTGCAGTACTTCATTGAGGACACCATCGCTGCCTTGATCGACGCCGCCACCGCGGAAGGGAACGGCGACGACTGGGACTTCCACCAGCTGTGGACGAACCTTAAGACGCTCTATCCTGTCAGCGTTACTCCCGAAGACATCATCGAAGAGGCCGGTGGCAAGTCCAGGGTCACCGTGGAGCTGTTGAAGGAGGAGATCCTTTCCGACGCCCGCCTGGTGTACCAGGCCCGCGAGGAGGTCATCGGCTCCGAAAGCATGCGGGAACTCGAGCGCCGTGTGGTCCTCTCCGTCATTGGCCGCAAGTGGCAGGAACACCTCTACGAGATGGATTACCTCAAAGAGGGCATCGGCCTGCGCGCCATGGCGCAGCGTGATCCGCTGGTGGAGTACCAGCGCGAAGGTTTCGCCATGTTCCAAAGCATGATGGAGGCCATCCGGGAGGAAAGCGTTGGCTTCCTCTACAACCTTGAGGTCGAGGTGACGCCGGCCCAGGATGTCGTCGTCCAGGACGCGGCCGGCGGACATACTGAGCACGTGGACCCGCAGGTCCATGCCGCCGGGCTCGAGGCCCCCGAAAAGCCCGCGCAGCTGCAGTACACGGCTCCCAGCGAGACCGGCGGAACGCAAACCCGGGTGGAAACCCGGGCAGGTAGTGGACGCTCCGGCAACCCTGCGAAGGCAGCTGCCCAGGACGCCGCCAAGCGCCCGGCGAAGAAGAAAAAGCGCTAGTAGACACAGCCGTAAACGCGCACAGGCGTTAATGAACAGGGCAGGGGCCGATGGGCCCCTGCCCTGTTTGTATGGTGCACCGTGTGCTTTCGGATGCGCATCAAATCACCCAGCGGTTTAGCCGATGACGAGTTCAACGATGCGCCAGACCTGCTTGCTGCGCTCAAGCCGGACGGCAACGGCACGTGCCCGTACGTCATCCACCACGACAGCGCTTGCCTCGTAAATTCCCTCCGCTACCTCGCACACCCGCACGGAGCGGACTGTGGAGTTCCGGTGTAGACGGGCAAGGGCGGGATTGCCCGTCCGGGTAAGTTCGCGCCTGATCAGCGCGGCCCGGTGCTGCAGCGATGCCAGGCACCGAGGATCCAGCCGGCGCGCCAGCTGGTGTATGGGACGGATCCCTGCCAGGACCTCCATGGCAGCCTGAACCGTTCCGCGGGTAATGGCCCTTACTTCCGCAGCTTCACTGACGGGCCTCAGGGACGATGGGTCCGCGGCGCGGGACCGGCCTGCGGTCACCGCCGTTGTTGACGCTGACGCGGTTTTCGCGAGGGCCCTCCCGCCGTTTACGGTGTTGGCAGCCAGCCGCTGGGCGGTCCGGGCAGGTGTCACTGCGGTCATGGTGTTCCCCTTGGTTCGAATAGCGGAATAGCTGATGATCTATTGGCTGGCATGGCGCCGGGCAATGCGGGCAGGCCGGTCCGGCATGCCGGCACGTCGGTTGGATCTTCGGTATTATTTGCCCCGGCCCCGGCGCCGGCGCAGCACGGAAAACGCCAGTGGCTATGGCGCCTGCGGCGCCTGGAGGATCTGTCCCGGTAGCAGGACATCCGGTCTCCCGCCGATCAGTCCGCGGTTCGCTGCGTACCACCGGGGCCATTCGAGGGCTATGTCCACATCCGATGCCTCCGGCCCCAGCTGGGCCGCCACGATGTCCCATAGTGTGTCGCCGGCAAGCACGGTCACCGGGGCCGCCCCGCCAATCGCTTTCCGTGGGTCCGGCTCCGCGCCGGCGGCGGTCCTGGTTTCCGGTGCGGCGAGCAGGCCTGGCTCCACCACCGGGGAGGCAGGTTGCCATCCCGGGTTGGGCGTGGCGGCGGTGGGCAGGGCCGCGGCGGGTTGCCATGCCGGCGACGCGGCTTCCCGGTCCGGTGGTGGCACCTCCGCGGGGCCCGGTTGGACAGAGAGATGCATGCCCGGGCCAGCGCCCTGGCCGGGTGTCGGAGCAACGTGCGCAGTTGCAGGGTTGGCGGAAGCCGCCGAGGACTGTTCGTGCGTGGGTGTCCACTCCGGCCCCGGCGCGTTGGTGGCCGCATGTGCCGCGGCGCAGGCTATCAGCTGCATCGAAAAGGCGGCAATCACCGCCCGCTGCATGAATGCAGGTGAGAGCCGGCGGGCGGCCGCAGCAGCCCGGTACCGGCCCAGCCGCTCCAGCAGGACGGAGGCTCCAGCAGCCAGCATCGAAAATGCCCACCACAGCAAAAGTCCGAGGCCGACTGCTGTTGCGGCGGCTGCCAGGAGGACCTCTACGGTCCACCCCTGCTGATGCGTGGCGGCGTCCTGCCACTGCACCAGCTGGCCCGCTCCCAGGATGCAGAGCAGGATTCCAAGCACCAGAAAGGCCAACGCTATGGCGGCATCCGACCATCCCGTCCTACCTGAGTGTCCCATTTACAACCGCCTTGACGTTGTTTGACCCTGTTTGATGTTGTTTGACTCAGTCTGAACCGCCTAAACACGTTTTGTCCAGACGTTGGAGTGAAATAAGGCGCGCGTTGACGGGCGGGGCAGGGGACCCTACGCTGGCGGGATGCGCTGGGGTGCACTCTTCAACGACATGGAAAGCCAGCTCGCGGAGGCTGACCGGCTGGCGCTCGAGAGCGAGGTCAGCGAGCGGATGCGGGCCGAGA
This sequence comes from Pseudarthrobacter sp. LT1, assembly GCF_035621795.1. Classification (NCBI taxonomy): domain Bacteria; kingdom Bacillati; phylum Actinomycetota; class Actinomycetes; order Micrococcales; family Micrococcaceae; genus Pseudarthrobacter; species Pseudarthrobacter sp. LT1. The sequence goes on along the minus strand of NZ_CP141830.1, from coordinate 3,075,680 downwards.
TGGTTGGCCTGCGGCTCGATGACAGGCTCCGGGCAGCCGTTGGTTACAGGATCATGGTCCACCTCCTGTGCGGCGAATCGGCGCAGGGGGAGCTGACCCATGTTGGAGCTGATGCGCTGGTCCTGGATGAAGAACGGAGTCAGGTGCTCATTCCCTATGCGGCCGCAGCCCGGTACGTGGGCCTGGGCAGGCATGTGCGGATGGAGGACTCACCGGTCCGCCGCTCGATCGGACTTGCCCATTCCCTGCGGGCCCTTGCCCGGGACCGGGCGGAAGTGACCGTGATGATTGCCGGGGGAACCGGAGCCGTGCGGGTGGAGGGCGTCATTGACCGGGTCGGCCGGAACTACATCGACCTTGCCGCGGTGATTCCGGGCGAGGCACGGAGGGCCCAAAGCGTTGGCCAGGTGTCAGCGATACCTTTTGCGGCGCTGGCGATGATCAAGTCCCATAAGGCCGGCGGAGCCTAAGGGCGTCACACTGACTTCGAACGGGACTCCTGGATCATGCGGCTGGCCTCGGCATAGCGTTCCTCGATGTACTGTTCCAGCATCTTCTCCTCGACGCGCCACTGCCCGCGGCCGCCAACCTGAATGGCCTTCAGCTCCCCGCTGCGGACCAAGGCGTACGCGGCGGGGGAGTTGATCTGGAGTTGCTCGGCGACGTCTGCGAGCGTGAGGAACCTTGGCATACGCCCATTTTGCCATCACATGACGTTGTTTGCGCCCGTTTTCCACAGATAGCCGGTATTTAGACAAATGACTTTTGTTCTCGGTCCCTGGCGGTAACAATGAGGAGTCCGGCCAGAGTGGGCAGGTCCGGTGTACCTAGGGGGAGAACGGTATGGTTCCTGATTCGAGCGCCACGGCGCCACGGCTGAAGCGCCCGTCGTGGAAGGACCCGCGGTTGCTGGTGGGCGTTCTCCTGGTCCTGGTGTCTGTCGCAGGGGTTACCTTCCTGGTCGGCAGCGCAGACCGCACCACCGAGGTCTTCGCGGCGCGGGACGGCATTGCCGTGGGTGAGCGCCTGACAGCGGAGAATGTGGTCCGCGCGAAGGTGCGCCTGGGCGACACGGAGCAGCACTACATCACCGTGGAGGACGGCCTGCCCCAGGACGTTGTCGCCGTGCAGCGGATCGCCAAGGACCAGCTGGTTCCCAGGGCAAGCCTTGGTGAGGTGGACCGGTTGGACCGTAAGCCGGTGGCGCTCAACATCGCGCAGACTTTGCCGTCCCAGGCGGTTGCCGGTGCGAGGGTGGACGTCTGGGTGGCGCAGCCGAATGCAAAGAACGGATTCAGCGAGCCGAAACTCATCCTTCCCGGAGCTGAAATCGCCGAGGTCACCACCGGGTCCACTGCCCTCGGATCGTCAAAGACCACCGTGCTGATGGTCCTGGTAGAGGACAAGCAGATGCCTGCGTTGCTGGGTGCCCAGGCCAATGACGCGAAGATATCCGTTGTGTGGAATCCGGGCGGGGCCCGATGAGTATCCCGGTTGTCACCGTTGGCCAAAGCCGGGAGGACCTGGTTGGCGGCCTGGAAAGACTGCACGGTCCGGTGACAGTGGTTCGACGATGCACCGAACTTCCCGAGCTCCTCGCTGCCTGTCAAAGCGGTCTGGCAAGGGCCGCCGTAGTGGCAGAAGGGTCCGACGGATTGACTGCTTCCCTTGTCGACCGGCTTGGAGCTGTTGGGGTGGCAGTCATCGCGCTGACGGACAATGCCGAGGAGGCGGCCAGGCTCCGCAAAATCGGTGTCGCGTCGGCGCTGACGGGAGTCGAGTCAGCAGAGCTTTCGGACAGGATCGCCGATGCCGTTGCCCAGCTGACAGGTGCTGCCCGTCCCGCCATCCTGAGCGCGGGAGCTGACACCGGGGCTGCGCTGGCCTTAGATCCCGTGCAGCCTGCACCTGGCCTCGAGGGCGAACCAGCCGGCAGGCTCATCGTTGTCTGGGGACCGGCCGGGGCGCCGGGACGGACCACTGTTGCGGTGAACATCGCCGGCGAGATGGCTGCCGATGGCCGGGATGTCCTGCTGGTCGACGCGGACACCTACGGCGCCAGCGTCGCGGCGGTGCTGGGTCTCCTGGATGAGTCAGCCGGGCTTGCCCAGGCGTGCAGGCTTGCCGACCAGGGGCTGCTGGACCCGGACGCCCTTAGGAAGGTGGCCGCCACCGTCGCCACTGCGTCCGGGACGTTCCGGGTGCTTACGGGGATTACCCGCGCGGACCGCTGGACTGAGCTGCGCGCCACTGCCCTGTCGCTTGTTCTTGAACGGGCCCGGCAGATCGCGGACGTTGTGGTGGTGGATACCGGCTTTTGCCTCGAAGCCGATGAAGAGCTGAGCTTCGACACCATGGCGCCGCGACGGAATGCCGCGACGCTGCGTCCCCTGGAACTGGCGGACGCGGTCTATGCCGTTGGCGCGGCTGATCCCGTGGGTGTCCCGCGGATGGTCCGTGCGCTTGCCGAACTGGAAGGTGCTGTACCGCAAGCCTCACCCACTGTCGTCATGAACAAGGTGCGTTCCTCCTCCGTGGGCAGAGCCCCGGAGCGCCAGTTGCGGGATGCCTGGGAACGGTACGGCCCCGCGTCGGAACTCAAAGCGTTCCTGCCCTACGACCCCGGCGCCGCCGATGCAGCACTCCTTGCAGGGTCGCTGCTGCTTGAAGCGTGCCCCGACTCCGCGCTTCGGCGTGCCATCCGTGAACTTGTTTGTGCACCAGACCAGCGAAAAGCCAAATCCTCTGTATTTTCTTCCACACCACGGCGAAGGGCAAAGGACTAGGCTCGCCATAAGAGCTGCAAAGGTGCGGCGAATATCTCTGATGGAGGCGTTGTCGATGTCGTCTGGATCCAGTGTGGAGGACCAGCCCCTCTCCATTGAAGGCCTTGAAGGCTTCATGGGGGACTACTACCAGCACCTGGCTGAGGAGGATGCCCGAAGCTACCCCCGGGATGTTCTGGAAGCCCGTGCCGAGGAACACCGCCGGGCAGCGTCCGTGCGGCAGCCCGGTCAGGCGAAGATAGCGATCATCGATGAAGAGGACAGCAGCGTCATCTTTGTCGTTACTGACGACATGCCGTTCCTGGTCGACTCCGTCAACGCCGAACTTGTCCGGCAGCACGCGGCCATCAGGCTCGTTGTCCACCCGCTTTTCGTAGCAACCAGGAACCGGGAAACGGGCGAACTGGTCAAGGTCAACAGGGTTCCGGCACACCTGGGCATTTCCAGCGGGGACACAGCGGCAATGCCCAACCTTTCCCACCTCATTGCGCAAGGTGAAAATGCCTCGCACATGGAGTCCTGGATCGCCGTCGAAATCCACCGGGTTTCCGACGAAGTGAAGACTTCCCTGCTCGCGGGACTGACCCGCGTCCTGAACGACGTCAGGGCCGCCGTCGAGGACTGGCCAAGGATGCGCCAAAAGGCGCTGGAGATCGCCGAAAGCCTGGACAAGGTGGCCAACTCTGCGCAGATTGCCGAATTGCGGCAGGCCAAGGATCTGCTGCGCTGGCTGGACGATGGAAACTTCACGTTCCTGGGCTACCGCGAATACGATCTGCTCAATGTCGACGGCGAAGACGTCCTGGAACTGCGCGAGGACAGCGGCCTCGGATTGCTCCGGGCAGCCGCGGACTCCCCGCACATCCAGCACCTCACTGATACCGGTCGTAAAAAGGCGCGGGAAAAGCGCGCCCTCGTCATCACCAAGGCCAACTCACGGTCCACCGTGCACCGCTCGGCGTACCTGGACTACATCGGCATCAAGAGCTTTGACGCTGCGGGTAACGTCAACGGCGAACGCCGCTTCATTGGCCTTTTTGCCACCAGCGCCTACGCCGGTTCCGTCCGCGACATTCCTATCGTCCGGGAAAAGGTGGATGCGGTCCTCCAGAACGCCGGCTTCCCGCCGGATTCGCACTCGGGCAAGGACCTGCTGGGAATCCTGGAAACCTACCCACGCGATGAGCTGTTCCAGATCGAAATCCCTGATTTGGCCGCAACCGCGTTTGGAATCCAGAAACTGCAGGAACGGCGGCGTACCCGGCTGTTCCTGAGGCCTGACATCTATGGGCGTTTCATGTCCGCTGTCGTGTACCTGCCCCGGGACCGGTACACCACGAACGTGCGGCTTCGCATCGAACAGGAACTTCGGGAAACCTTCCAGGCAGTCTCGATCGACTACGAAGCCCGGATGACCGAATCGGCACTCGCGCGCCTGTTCTTCCGCATCCGGCTGCCCAAGGACGCCGACGTCAGCCATGTCAACAGCGACGAGCTGGAAAAGCGGCTGGTCCGGGCGGCGAGGTCCTGGAGCGAAGGCATCGCGGAGGTCCTGCGTGAGGGCCGGGACCCAGCCGAGGCCAAGGAACTGGCTGGTACCTGGGCCGAGGCGTTCCCGGCCAGCTACCGGGTGGACTACGAAGTGGAGGACGCCCTCGAAGACATCGCGCGGTTCGAAAAGTACGGGGCCGCCGCCGAGCGGAACGCCGGGGCACGGCAGGACCGTCCCGGAGTCCACGTGTATCTTCCCGAAGGCGCCGGTGCAACACTGGAGGAAGACGCCCGGGTAAAGCTCTACATGCTGGAGCCCAAAAGCCTGAGCCAGATCCTGCCCTACTTCCACAACCTCGGGCTCGAGGTCCTGGACGAGCGGCCCTTTGAAATCGAAACAGCAGACCATCGGGACTTCTTCCTGTACGACCTGGGGTTGAAGTACCCGGCGGGAGTGGACCCCCTGTCCACGGGCGGGCTTCTTGCCGACTCCTTTGGCGCGGCCGTCACCGGTGCTGCGGAATCGGACAACTTTGACCGACTGGTGTTGCGGGAAGGTCTGCAATGGCGGCAAATCACCATGCTCCGCGCCTACGCCCGGTACATGCGCCAGATGGGCAACAGCAGTTCCTTCGGCTTCATGGCGGACACTCTCCTGGCCAACGCGGATGTGACCAGGGGGCTGAGCGCCCTCTTCGCGGCCCGCTTCGATCCCTCCATCAGCGATGGTGAACGCGCTGGGGCCCAGGCTTCGGTGCGGCAGGAACTGGCAGCGTCCATCGAAAAAGTTGCCACTCTCGACGCCGACCGCGTGCTGCGCACCTTCGTCAACCTGATCGAGGCCACCCTCCGCACCAACTTTTACCAGAACAAGCCGCACCTGAGCTTCAAGCTGGATCCCGCCCATATTGAAGGGCTGCCGTTCCCGCGGCCCATGTTCGAAATCTGGGTTTACTCCCCGCGCGTCGAGGGTGTGCACCTCCGGTTCGGCAAGGTTGCCCGCGGCGGGCTCCGCTGGTCCGACAGGCGGGAGGACTTCCGCACGGAAGTCCTGGGCCTGGTCAAGGCGCAGACGGTCAAGAATGCCGTTATCGTGCCTACGGGAGCCAAGGGCGGCTTCTTCGCGAAGCAGCTTCCGGACCCCGCAACCGACCGCGCGGCCTGGATGGCCGAAGGCGTCGAAAGCTACAAGACGTTCATCCGCGGGTTGCTGGACCTTACTGACAACCTCCTTACCGAGGGCGGCGGCGAACGGCTCGTGCCGCCGTCGAACGTTGTCCGGCATGACGACGACGACTCCTACCTTGTGGTCGCGGCGGACAAGGGAACGGCTACTTTCTCGGACATCGCCAACGGGCTGTCCGCGGAGTATGGCTTCTGGCTGGGGGACGCATTCGCCTCCGGCGGTTCCGTGGGCTACGACCACAAGGCCATGGGCATCACGGCGCGGGGCGCCTGGGAGTCGGTGAAGCGCCACTTCAGCGAACTGGACCTGGATACCCAGACCGAACCTTTCACCGTGGTTGGCGTGGGGGACATGTCCGGCGACGTGTTCGGCAACGGGATGCTGCTGTCCCGGCACATCCGCCTGCTGGCGGCATTTGACCACCGGCACATCTTCGTGGACCCCAACCCGGATGAGGCAGCCTCGTTCGCGGAGCGCCAGCGGCTGTTCGACCTGCCCAGGTCTTCCTGGGACGACTACGACAAGTCGCTGATCAGCGAAGGCGGCGGTGTCTTCGCCCGCCAGGCCAAGTCCATTCCCGTGTCCCCGCAGGTCCGGGCCGCGCTGGGGCTTCCGGCGGAAACCGCTGAGCTCAGCCCGCCTGAACTCCTGCGTGCCATCCTGTTGGCGCCGGCTGACCTGCTCTACAACGGCGGAATCGGAACCTACGTCAAGGCGTCTTCCGAGTCGAACGCCTCCGTAGGCGATAAAGCCAACGATGCCATCCGGGTCAACGGCCGGGACCTGCGGGTGAAGGTAGTGGGTGAAGGCGGCAACCTGGGAATGACCCAGCGCGGCCGCATTGAAGCAGCGCTGCAGGGGGTCATCCTCAACACGGACGCCATCGACAACTCCGCAGGTGTGGATTGCTCCGACCATGAGGTCAACATCAAGATCTTCGTTGACCGGATGGTTGCTGCCGGCAAGTTGCCGGCGGGGGAGCGCGCTGACTTCCTTGCCTCCATGACCGATGAAGTGGGGCGCCTGGTTCTCGAAGACAACATCGACCAGAACATCCTGCTCCTGAACGACCGGACGCGGGTGGCTGAGTGGAGCCCGAGTTACGAGCGGCTCATGGACTGGCTGGAGAAGAGCGCCGACCTTAAGCGCGACCTGGAGGCGCTGCCCACCACGGAAACGCTGCGGGAACGGCTGCAGCAGGGCCAGGGACTGACGTCCCCGGAGCTGTCAGTACTGGCCGCCTACGCGAAGATCGAGCTGGCGTCGGCCCTGCGGGACAGCGATCTCGCCGATGACCCCTGGTTCCGTGACACCCTGCGTGCCTACTTCCCGCACCAGCTTCGTGAACGTTTTGACGCCGAACTGGACACGCATCCGCTGCGCCGCGAAATCATCGCCACGGTGGTGGCCAACGACATGATCAACCTTGGCGGTATCACGTTTGCCTTCCGGGTGATGGAGGAAACCTCGGCCAGCGAAGTTGCCGTGGCCAAGGCGTTTGTGGCACTGCGAGAGGTATATGAGCTGGACGCGATGGTGGGGGAACTGAACAGCCTGCCTGCCTCGTTCCCCACGGAGCATTGGAGCACAGTTCACCTGGACATCCGTCGGCTCCTGGACCGGGCAGTCCGCTGGCTGCTCAGCCAGGAAAGTGTTTCCCGCCCCATTGCCGAGGTGGTGGCAGAGTTCAAGCCGCTGATGGATCCCATGCGCGCCCGGCTGCTGGACTACCTCCGCGGCGACGACCGCGAGCGGGTGGCGGCGTGGCTGGCGAAGGGGCGCGAGTGGGAACTCCCGGAAGGCCTTGCGCTGCGCTGGGCCGAGTTGTTCGAGAGCTTCGTGCTGTTGGACATCGCCAAGATCGCCCGCTCCCGGAAGGACCGCGTAGAGGAGATCGCGGCCGTTTACTACACCGTGTTCAACCGGTTCCACGCGGACTCGCTGCTTGAACGGATCAGCAGCCTTCCCCGGCAGGACCGGTGGCAGGCGCTGGCACGGGCAGCGTTGCGCGATGACCTGTACTCAACGGTGTCGGATATGACGACGGCGGTGCTGGACGCCACGTCCGCCACAGGGTCGCCGGATGCACGGCTCAAGGACTGGGAGGCGCAAAATGCCGAGCAGCTGGGCCGGGCAAAGAGCATGTTCGACGAGGTGAACGCACTGGAGGCCGACGACATGGCCTCACTGTCGGTAGCATTGAGGCTCTTGAGGTCAATCGTCCGGCGCTAGGAAGCAGGCGCCGTAACTGGAGGTGCAGTGGCAATCTTTACGGACCCCATCAGGGAGCACGCTGATTTCGGGCCGGGCGATGCCGAGTGGCTGCACCTCCTGGTGGGGGACTGGCAGATGGTCGCGGACCTTGCGTTTGCCGACCTGGCGCTGTGGTTCCCCCACCCGGAGCTTGGCTACATTGCCCTGGCCCACGTGCGTCCTTCCACCACGCACACGGCATTCCACAGTGACTTCGTGGGTGAGGGCATCCGCTCCGACCTGCAGCCGCTCGTGGACAAGGCATGGAACAGCAGGTCCATTGAGCGCTCCAGCGAGACGAACTGGAACAGTGAGATGGCCCTGCGGGTAGAGGCTGTCCCCATGGTCCGCAACGGCCGGACACTTGCAGTTGTTACCACCCATATGGACCTCTCCAGTTCACGGATGCCGTCCCGGCTTGAGTTGACCTACCGGCAGTGCGCCTACGATCTGCTAAGGATGGGCACGCTGGGATTGTGGCCGGACTTTGCTTCGCCCACGGGCTCCCGGCGGGGTGCTCCCCGCGTGGGCGACGGGCTGATCAGGCTGGATGCCGACGGGGTGGTGCAGTACGCGAGCCCGAACGGAGTTTCAGCCTTCCGCAGGCTGGGCGACGGGGAGTCCCTGGAGGGACGTTCGCTCGCTGAGGTAACCGCAGGCCTGCTCAAGGACCGCCGGTTGGTCGACGAGACCCTGCCGCTTGTAGTTACCGGCCGCATGCCCTGGCGCAGCGAGATTGAGTCCAGGGGAGTTAGCCTGTCCCTGCGTGCCATCCCGCTCCGGGACGAGCAGCAGCGGTTCGGCGCGCTGGTCCTCTGCCGCGATGTCTCAGAGCTGCGCCGCCGTGAAATGGAGCTGGTGACCAAGGACGCCACCATCCGCGAAATCCACCACCGGGTCAAGAACAATCTGCAGACGGTGGCTGCGCTGCTGCGGATGCAGTCCCGGCGGATGGTGAGCGATGAAGCAAAACAGGGCCTGGAGCAGGCCATGCGCCGCGTGGCCACCATCGCGCTGGTCCATGAGACGTTGTCGCAGGGACTGACGCAGAGCGTGGATTTCGATGAACTGATCGGCCGCCAGTTCCGGCTGTCCGCGGAAGTGGCTTCCCCTTCACAGCAGGTCAGGACGGAACGCTCCGGCAGCTTCGGGGAGCTCCCCAGCGATCTCGCCACGCCGCTTGCCCTGGTGATCAACGAACTGGTGACCAATGCTGTGGAGCACGGCCTTGAGGGGAGGGCGGGCACGGTTTGGCTGGTGGCCGACCGGTCCGAAGCGGAGGACGGCGAAGAGCTGACTGTAACCATCGCCGATGACGGCGTGGGCCTTCCGCAGACCCCGCATGTGGAGGGCCTTGGCCTGCAGATTGTGCGGACCCTCGTCACGAGTGAGCTCGGCGGGACCATCACGTGGGAGCGCCGCGAGGGCGGCGGGACCGAGGTCAAGATCCGGCTCAGCCTGGCCGGGAAGTAGGAGGTGCGCTCCGGCCAGTGGTTTACCTGGCCGCGGGCTTGAACTGACAGAGGCCCCGTGACAATCCGAAATGGATTTGTCGCGGGGCCTCTGTGTGCCGGTAGCGTCGTCCTGTGCCGTTTCGCCGGCGCCGGGATCCTAGGAAGCGCGGCGTGCGCGGGCAGCGCGCCGCTTCAGGGCGCGGCGCTCGTCTTCGCTCATTCCGCCCCAGACTCCGGCGTCCTGGCCGGACTCAAGGGCCCACTGCAAGCAGGTGTCGACAACGGGGCACCGGCGGCAGACGCTCTTTGCTTCCTCGATCTGCAGGAGGGCCGGTCCTGTATTCCCGACGGGGAAGAACAGTTCCGGGTCCTTGTCGAGGCACGCTGCGCGGTTACGCCAATCCATGCTGATCAGTTGCTCCATTTCTGGGATAAGCCTTTGTGAAATTATTCACTAGTGGCTACAAAGGAAAAGGGCCCTCTGGGCCCCCTTGGTCATCTGCATCAAGCCTGTCATGTTAACGCTGTGTAAACAAGGGGTAATAACGCCTGATATCCCACGAAACCTGAGCGATGCATCACAGTGGCTGCTCCGGCCCTCACCAGTGTCCGACTATGTCCGGTAGGGTGCCAGTGTGTCAAGACCCCCGGTAGACCCAGCAGGTACCCCATCCTCTTCCGACGAACCCGTCGGCGTCCCCGACGGCGGGACGAACGGGCGGCGGGACCCCGTGCCCGCGGCCGCGAAAGTCGTCGCCATCGTTGCGGCTGCCGAGGCCACTGCCCTCCTGGCGGCGGCCGGCTGGTATGCCTACGAGCTGCTCAGTGGCAGCCCGGTCCTGTCCTTCTGGGGTGCCGTCTTCACTTTGGGACTCCTGTTGGCTTTTTCGGCGTGGCTGTACGCGGTGGCAGTCTTCCTCTACCGGGGCTACCGGTGGACCAGGGCGGCAGCGCTGGTCGCCCAGCTATTCGTCCTCACCATCGGGGTGCCCACGATGACCAGCGGCCTCGTCCTGGCCGGCTTGGCGATGCTCGTCCCCGCCGTCACCGCCATCGTTCTCCTCTTTACCAACCCGGTTGTCAGCCATGCCTCCCGCACAGGGAGTGCACCCCCTGCCCTCTGAGCTGGATCGTCCCGAATATGTGGCTGATGGTGTGCACGTCCTGTCCCGCGGGCCGGTCACCCATCTGCTTCAGCCCACGCCACCTGGAGGGGGACGGCCCGGCCGCCGGTGATGAGGGCAGCACGTCCCGGCGGGGGATTGGACTCGACGTCGAACCGTATCCCGAAAAGGTCGCCGTCAGCGATCGAACGCGGGCCGAGCAGTAGCCCGGCGCCGGATGACCGCGCATTGATGAGGAGCGGGACACGATGGAGAAGTGCAGGACTGTAACCAGCGGTTACCACCAGGGAATGGCCCAGGGCATGTAGTTCGCCCACATCCCTCAATGCCGAAGGTGCGAGCTGGTCGACGTCGTCAACCAGCAGCAGTGCCTCCCGCGGCAAACAACCACTCCCCGCCTGCAGGAGCATGTCCGCCCAAAAGTCGTCCGCGGCCTGGGATGGCCCTTGCTGCGCGCACCACAGTTGGCCGGGGTTGAGTGCCTCCAATGCGCGCAGGGTATTGCTCTTGCCGCTTCCGGGGTTGCCAAGCACCGCAACTACCCCGCTGGCCGGAATGCGGAAGGACGCTGCGGCCAGCTCATCCCCGGCGACTCCGAGGAAGACATCCCGTTTCCCCGTGCGGGTCATGGGGCGCTCCGGCGGACGGCCGCCGGCGGCTGGTTCCCGGCCTGGCTGGGCTTCGGCTGAGTGACCCTGTCGGAGTGCCGGTGCCGCCCTTGCTGCCACCTCCGTCACCGTGATCTGCTCGGGGAGGGGTTCCAGCCGGAATGGCCGCAGCGAGGCAACCGGATATCCTGCGCCGCCTTTGCCCAGTGAATTCGGGGCCGGGCTCCGGTAGAACTGGCAGACAGCAGGACTGCCGTTTGAAACCGGGCCGAAGGCAACAGCCCTCCCTTCAACTGCAGGTACCGAGGGCATTCGTGGCCACATGGCGCGGCTCTCCTCGGTGGAACCGGCCGGAAAATAGAAACGGTTGGGAAGGGCACCGAAGAACCTGGCAGTGACAAGCTCCCGTTCCCCGGAGAGCAGCAGCGTTATCCCTGCCAGGGCGCCGTCACGGACCAGGTCATGGACCAGGTCCTCAGCCCATGCCAGCGGTCCCGCACGGAAAGCCGACACCCAGGATCCCCAGCCGGAGACGACGACGACAAGAGGCACCTCCCCGGAGGTTGGGTGGCTCCGCCGCTGACCCAGCTCCCGGACAAGCCGCTCCAGAATCCGAACTCCACGCCGCAGGTCATCCAGTCCGGCCAGTGCACCCACCCGGCCTGCACTGGCCAGCGGGAGGAAACCTCCCGTGGCGTCCAGCACGTAAAAGTGGGCTTCACTGCCACAGGTCATCAATGTGTGGACGGCCAGTTCCAAGGCCGCCCCGGCACCGGACGCAGGGCTGCCGATAAACGCTGCGTGGCGGTGGCGGACAGGACTCCACGCCAGGGCTTCCACCCGTTGCTGTTCGGGCACGTCCATGAGGCCGAGGCGGACCTCACCCGTCGGATTGACGGGCTCCAGCGGCCGGGAAGCGGGGGCGGCAGAGCAGGGGGACTGGCCCCCGGGGACGGGTTCTTCCAGATCCTCCGGCAGCGGAGAGGCGACGGGCCTCCTCGGGACCTGCTTCTCCTGCTGGGTGCAGAGGTTCCGCACCATGGCTGCCAAGGGTTCCACCGCCTCCGCAGGAGTTGGCACAGAGGCTGGCGCCTTGCCGGGCCGGGTAACCTGGCCCGCGAGAAAATCAATCGTCCGGTGGACAGTGACGGGACATGATGCACCGCCCGTCGCCGCCACGGCCAGTGACGCACCCTGGAACTCCTCGGCGGCCTCCGTCCCGCGGGCCAGGAACGCCCGGCCAGGTGCGTCCACACTGATGGCCGCAGCGCTCCTGCAATTGACCACATCCACCGACTCCATGTCGGATTGCACACGAAGGGCGATGCTGGACGTGACGTTCGCGCGGATGTCCGCTGTCAGCGCTCCCTGCGGCCTCTGCGTTGCCATGATCAGGTGAATGCCCAAGGAACGCCCGATGGACGCTATCCGCAGCAACTCACGGAGCGCCTCCGGCGCATCCTCAACCAGCATCCTGAACTCGTCGATGACAATGACAAGGTGGGGGAGGACAAAGTCCTCCGCCGCCTCAGTGGAGCGGTACGCGGAAAGGTCCGGTACCCGGGCCGCAGCAAGGCATTGCTCGCGGAGCTGCAGTTCGGCGCGGAGCGAGGTCAGTGTCCGTTCCATTTCGGAGCTGGAAAGGTCGGTCTGCAGTCCCACACAGTGGACGAGGTCACTCAGTGGACCAAGCCCCGAGCCGCCCTTGAAATCGATCAGGAAGAAGTTGACCCGCTCGGGCGGATAGCTGAGGGCGAGAGCGAGCGTGAGGCTGCGGAGCAGTTCCGATTTCCCGGAGCCTGTAGTGCCCGCCACCAGCAGGTGGGGCCCGTCGTGCTGCAGATCCACGGTCTTGGTTCCTGCCGCAGTGAGGCCCAGGGGTACGGCCAGTCCGTCCTTTTGCCCGCTGGATCCCCAGCGTGCGGCGGTGGCTGCAGACGTCAACGGCAGGACATCGCCGAGGCTGCAGGTGGCGGGAACGGTTCCCCCTTGTACCGTGCCTTGCCGCGTGGCGCCTGCCATGCGCCGGCAGAAACCAGTGAAGACATCCTCCGGCACCAGATCGGGAACAAAAATGGTCTCGCAAAGCTCCTCGAACAGGACAGACCTGCGCTCGGAAAGAAAGACGTCAGGTGTGGGCCATTCCCCCTCTTCAGGCCGGAAGTGAAGCACCTGCCATCCGTGTCGAATCGCTGCGTCCCGTATTGAGTCATCAGCTGCCCCTTCAGAGCTTTCCCCCCGAATCAGCAGTACGGCGCGCTCGCAGCCGTGCGGGTGACCGCTGGTCACGACACCGAGGGCGGCGTGTGGTGTTGCAGTGAGAGTCACCCTGGGCAGATACCGGGCGGCGAGTGGCAGGCTTCCTGGCTTTCCATGAACCAGGACGTGGGTTCTGCCTGCGCGCGGATACCCTCCCAGTTGCATAAGTATGGACCGGATGGCGCCGTCAGTGGCGGACCGGGGACCGCCAATGGTGGTGAGTCCGCGGCCCGGGTCCAGGACCAGGGGCACCGCCCCTGCCGATGGAACCGCTGGACCGGCGCCTGCCGGTTCAATCCGGACGTTGGCCGCCTGCGCTGCCTGGCCCAGCCGCAACCAGACGCCTCCGCCGGAGCCGGGACCGGACGTCTCCTTGCCCCGTGGTGCTGCCAACGCGACGAGGGACAGGGACGGTGCGCTCCGCCGTCGTCGTTCCCTGTCTTCCTCAACCGCGGCCTGCAGGGCGGCTGACAGGTCCCGTCTCTGCCGCCGTCCGCTGACAGCAGGAACAAGGACGGCGAACGCGGAAGCTGCGGAGAAGGCAAGGAACATCCACATCCCTGTGAATACGGCCAGCAGCACCCCCGCTGCCAGTGGGAGAACCGCGGTGAGAACGAGTGCTGCCCGGTTTCCAGCGTCAACGCGCGCGGGTACGACAATGGGCTCCGTCACGGACTGGCCGGCGTCAGCAAGCGCCCGGCCAGGCGGGTCTGCAAAGACCAGGGACAGGTTCGATTGCCCACATCTGATGCTGGAATCCGTGGAGATGACCTTGGTCCGGATCCTTTCACCGTCAACATAGGTGCCGTTGGCACTGTCCAGGTCAATCAACAGGATGTCGGTGTCCGTGACCACAACCCGCGCATGTTCACGCGACAACTCCGGGTCCGGGATGACTATCCGCGTTCCGCTTCGGCCAATGCTGTAACTGCCGCGCCGCAACGGAACAACCGTCCCCGCGGCGGCGCCGCTGTGGATGGCAAGAGCCAGGGGAGCCGCGGCTTCAGGGGACGGGCGGCGCCGCGGGCGCCGGCTTGACGGGATGGGGCCGCCGTCGACAAGGATCGCGGCCTCTACAAGCGGCGGTACTCCGAAGGCCACGCAACGCAGGTCCTCCCCATCTACCGTGACGGCGCCCGTACGGAACTTCCGGACCAACTGCTCGTGGATCATGTCGCCTGGCGTGCCGGTCGGGGCGCTGATGGATAGTTCCACGGGCAGCTGCTCCGGTGATGATCCCGGGCCGCCAACCAGTGTGAAGTTGAGTGTCATCGCCTGGGATCCTTGGTGCATGTACCCACACGCTAGCCACGGCACGCGGCGCCCGGCAGGCGTTTCACGGCCTATGTGGATAAACGTGTGGTTTCCGGGCTCCCCGGAAGGTGGCAGCCCGGTTAGGATCACTACACCCTGGACCTGGCTAGGCGGTCCGACAGCAGCGAAGGAGTCCCCTTTGAACACGATCGCTGACAGCGCGGACGTCGACGCCGGAGCCTGCATAGGGGCAGGCAGCAAGGTGTGGCACCTTGCCCAGATCAGGGAGGCAGCGCGCCTGGGGGAGAACTGCGTTATCGGCCGCGGTGCCTACATTGGCCCGGGCGTGGTCCTGGGAGAGAACTGCAAGGTCCAGAACTACGCACTGGTGTACGAGCCGGCAGTTTTGGAGGCGGGAGTCTTCATCGGCCCGGCGGTGGTCCTGACCAACGATGTCTTTCCCCGTGCCGTGACCCCGGAGGGCAGCCTGAAGACGGAGGATGACTGGGACAAAGTGGGCGTCACCATCCGGCAGGGAGCGGCCATCGGCGCCCGGGCCGTCTGCATAGCACCCGTGACGATCGGTGCGTGGGCCATGGTGGCGGCAGGCGCCGTCGTCACCAAGGACGTGCCGGACTTTGCCCTCATGGCGGGAGTCCCGGCGCGACGAATCGGATGGGTCGGGAAGGCGGGCAAGCCTCTCACGCAAGAGGGCAGGCAGTGGATCTGCCCGGAAACGGGGGACGCCTACCTTGAGGGCGGCGGAGTGCTGCGCCCTGCCTGAAAACGGCGTGTGCACCAACTCACAGCGGGCATGCTGATTCGACGGGCCCTGCGGTCCCTCGGGTAGGCTGGAGCAGCAGACAATGCACGCCTTTGCGCTGCCCGCATTCGAACCAGGAGATTTTGTGACCGCTGACCTCGTCATCGTAGGGTCCGGCTTTTTTGGCCTGACAATCGCAGAACAGGCCGCCACCGAGCTCGGCCTGAAGGTCGTCGTCATCGACCGCCGCCACCACATCGGAGGCAACGCGTACAGCGAAAAGGAAGAGCAGACCGGCATCGAGATCCACCGGTATGGTGCCCACCTGTTTCACACCTCCAACGAACGCGTGTGGGAGTACGTCAACAGGTTCACCACCTTCACTGACTACGTGCACAAGGTCTACGGCGTCCACAAGGGCGAGGTCTATTCGCTGCCCATCAACCTGGCCACCATCAACCAGTTCTTCCGGGCCAACCTCACACCAGGGCAGGCAAGGGACCTCATCCAGGAGCAGGCCGGCGAGCTGGCGGGAACGGACCCCCAGAACCTGAACGACAAGGGCATCCAGCTGATCGGCCGCCCACTGTACGAGGCTTTCATCAAGCACTACACCGGCAAGCAGTGGCAGACGGATCCCAAGGACCTGCCGGCCGGCATCATCTCCCGGCTGCCCGTGCGTTACAACTACGACAACCGGTACTTCAACGACAAGTACGAGGGGCTGCCCACCAACGGCTACACCGCCTGGATCGAGAAGATGGCGGAGCACCCCAACATCGAGGTGCGGCTCAACACCGACTTCTTCGATGAGTCCCACGAGTACAGCAAGAACAAAGTGGTGGGCAACATCCCCGTTATTTACACCGGCCCGGTTGACCGCTACTTCGACTACGCCGAGGGTGACTTGTCCTGGCGCACTATCGACTTCGAAGAAGAAGTCCTTGAGGTGGGCGACTTCCAGGGCACGTCCGTTGTGAACTACAACGACGACGACGTCCCCTACACCCGCATCATCGAACCCCGCCACTTCCACCCTGAGCGCGACTACCAGAGTGAGAAGACTGTCATCATGCGCGAGTTCTCGCGCTTTGCGGAGAAGGGCGACGAGCCCTACTACCCGGTCAACACCTCGGCGGACAGGGAGCGGCTGCTCAAGTACCGCGACCTCGCCAACGCGGAGAAGGATGTCCTGTTTGGCGGCCGCCTCGGCACCTACAAGTACCTGGACATGCACATGGCCATCGGGTCCGCGCTGAGCATGTTCGACAACAAGATCAGGCCGCACTTCGAAAGCGGCGTGAAGCTGGAAAGCGGAGGCGTGGACGCATGAGCGGTTCGCCGGGCTGGGCGACACTCCAGCGGGTGATATTCCCGCCGGAATCCGGAGTCGACACGATGTCGCTCTATGCGGACCCCGGCCCGGCAACAGGGATCCGTTTCCGGGAAAGCGATGAGTCGGCCCGGAATCCCAAACGGGCAGAGGACAAGCTGCAACTTGTGGGATCCAGCCAGCGGGAGGTGCACTTCGACGACCTGCTGTCCCGGTTCTCCATACGCGTGCGTTCAGGGGAGCAAATCTCGCTGGGAACGTATTTCAACGCGTTTCCCGCCAGCTACTGGCGGAGGTGGACACACCTGCGCGAGGTTCGCCTGGTGGTCGAGACGTCCGGGCACGGATCCATCACCGTCTTCAAATCAAACGCGCGCGGCACCATTCAACGAGTGGATGGCACGAGGGTCGACGGCGACTCACGAACAGAATTCAATCTTTCCATCAAACCCTTTGGTGACGGCGGGTGGTATTGGTTCGACCTGGCGTCAAGCCGGGGTGACCTTATCCTGGGGGAGGCCCGCTGGGAGGGGGCTCCCGCAGAACGGCCCCTCGAAACAGCGACCATCCAGATCACCACAATGAACAAGCCGGACTTCTGCCTTGCCAACGTCCGTGCCCTGGCAGAACACCCGGAAGCGCTCGAGGTAGCCCGGGAAGTACTGATCGTTGACCAGGGCACCGTCAAGGTGGCTGACCAACCCGGCTTCGCTGAAGTTGCAGCCCGCATCGGCCCCAAGCTTCGAGTGATCGACCAGCCGAATCTGGGTGGTTCCGGAGGGTTCGCCCGTGGAATGTATGAAGCTGTTGAAAACGGCAGCGATTACGTTCTGCTCCTTGACGACGACGTTGTGATGGAGCCGGAAAGCATCCTGCGCATGATGGCGTTCTCCGGCCGTTGCCGTAAGCCCACCATCGTCGGCGGCCACATGTTCGACCTGTACAGCCGCAGCACGCTGTATTCAATGGGCGAAACGATTGATTCCCGGCGGTTTTCACCCAGCCAGCCGCACCAGGACATGCAGATGCGGCACGACTTCAGTGTGTCGAATCTCCGGCAGACGCCGTGGCTGCACAGGCGCGTCGACGTCGACTACAACGGCTGGTGGATGTGCCTGATACCCACTTCCGTCATACGCGACATCGGCCTTCCACTCCCATTGTTCATCAAATGGGACGACTCGGAATACGGGCTGCGCGCCCGGGCCGCCGGCTACCGGACCGTATCCTTGCCCGGCGCGGCGCTCTGGCATATCTCATGGATTGATAAAGACGACCTGGTTGGCTGGCAGGCATATTTCCATAACCGGAACCGCCTGATAACCGCCCTCCTCCACAGCCCACAGCCGAAGGGCGGCTCCGTGTTGCGGGAATCTTTCCAGGAAGACGTAAAGCACCTCGTCTCGCTTCAGTACTTCACGGTGCAGAACCGGCTGACGGCGAGGTCGGACCTGATGACCGGCCCCTCCCATCTGCATCCGTCCCTCGCCACCAAGCTGGCCAGCATCAACAGGCTGCGGGACTCCTTCCCCGATGCACAGCTGCGTGAAGACATAGACGATTTTCCCGCACCTTCCCTCGGGGCAGGGCTTTCGGGACAGGGTGACAGCCAGATGCCCGCGAAGAAGGACATGGTCAAGTGGGGCCTGACGACAGTGGCGCGGCAGTTGCTCAAGCAGCCCTCCGCGGCCTCGCTTGAACGCCCGCAGGGTTACCTTGCCCACGTCGACAACAGGTGGTTCCGTACGGCGCAGTTTGATTCCGTCGTAGTGTCCAATGCCGAGGGAACAGCCGCCTCCTGGTACAAACGCGACCCAAAAAAGCTGAAAGCCATGCTGGGCCAGTCGGCTCTTCAGCACGCGGCGCTCTACAAAAACTGGGACGCCCTGGCGGCGGACTACCGCGCAGCGCTTGCGGACCTGGTATCGATGGAGGCGTGGCGGAAAACTTTCCGCGGGAACGGGTAGCTGCACTTAAACAACGAAACGGCTGCCGGATTCACATCCGGCAGCCGTTTTGCGTCCTAAAGGAGGCTTACGCCCGGTCCACGGCGGATACTGACTCTGCATGGGGCAGGCTGAACACTGCACGTTTCACCGTGAGCAGGCGGTACAGGCACACGGCACCGGCGGCCAGAAGAGCGATGTAAATGACGGCGAGGCCCTGCCAGGTCAGCGGCGGCTGCCAACGGGGATCAAACATTTCGGTCCAGTTGACGTGGTCCTGAATGCCGATGGTGTAGCGGCGCAGTCCCTCCAGGAAGATGTACGTGTGGGCGAGGACGCCCAGGACCAGGCCCCAGCGGATCATGGACTTGGACCACGGTGTGATCCGGAACTGGCGGAACCGCGTGGTTACCCCAGCTGCCAGAATCAAGGTCACCACCATGGCGAGTGCGTAGCGGCCCTGCCAGATCCAGCCGAGCTTTTCACTCGAACTTGCTTGGAGCGCGGTGGGCACGGCGATGACTGTGACCGTGAGCAGGGCCATGACCCAGCGGCCGCGCACAGGGCGCGCCGTGTAGGCGAGAAACAGCAGGGCGCCAAATCCAAGCACCCAGGTGTAAAGGGTGCCGGGCGGGGGCATGGTGTCGATCCAGCCCAGGACACCAACGTACTCGACCATGAAGAACACGGTCTTATCCAGCATGGCGACGGCCGCATCTTCTGCCCGCATAGGTGCGCCCGCAAGAAGGCTGTCAAAGCTCCTGGCGGAGAAGACCCACCAAAGAGCGAACACGCAGGACAACGCGATGATGCCCATGGCTATCTGGAAGCCGCGCTGGGCCAGGGTCTTCATAAGAGTCCCGAAGCCGTAGCACAGTACGGCTGCGATCGCAGCAAGCGCCAGCCACAGCAGTGAAAGCGGACGGGTGTGCGCCAGGAGCGATGCGGACAGGGTAAGGAGAACCAGCGGGAGCCGTTGCAGCGATGTCCTGCCGGCCACCTGTTCAAAGACGGCGCACAGGCTGAGGAAGACGGCGCCGGTGGTCGCTATCTCCAGAGCATTGGGGTTAATGGAACCGGAGAGGAAGAACACCGCCGGCGTCAGGGCAACAGCGGCGGCGATGACGGGGCGCCTGAAGTGGCGAAGCGAGAAGGCGGCCGCGAAGATTGCTGCCAGGAAGAATCCGACGAGCCAGCTGCTGATGATTCTCATGGCGTAGATTGCCGGCTCACCACTGAGGCCCCGGCTTCCCATGCCGACGATCGCGTAATACACCGGATTGTAGTTTCCGGCGGACGTCTTTCCTGCGGTCCAGCCGCGGTCCGTTGCGTCGACCGGCTTGGCGCAGTCCGCGGTGATATTCGAGTGCTGGGCAAAACAACTGCGGACATTCAGGTTCGCAATGTATCCCGGGACCTGGACAACCAACGGATCGCCCTGCACGCCGGACCCCGTACCCATAAGTTGCCCCCTGGCCACCGCAGCGGCCTTGATGGCGTGCGCGGGTTCGTCAGGGACGGACATCAGCGGGGACGCGAAACTCCAGACGCTGCCAATGGAGCCGAAAATCAGCCAGGCAACGATGAGTACCCGGATTGGCGACGGCGGGAGGCGGCGCGGGCCGGCTGTCCTGATTTTGGGCATGAGCAAGGGGCGAGTGGAATACGGCATGATAGCTTTAAGGATACTTGGAGGCGGGCTGTGCAGAGGCTGAACACTCCGCAACCATGAGAGGATCACCCACCCATGCCAACACCGCCGTCAGGCACGTCTTCATCACCGGAAACCCCCGTCGAGGCTGCTCCAGCTGTTCCGGGGATGGTGATGGGGCTCTACCAGCACCCGGTGGTCAGGTTCCTGCTCGTTGGCGGCGTCTCGTTTGCCCTGGACCTCGGGCTGTTGGCCATCCTCCACGAAATTTTCGATGTCCCGCTATGGATAGCGACCCCCATCGCGTTCATCGTGAGCCTGGTCTTCAACTTTCTCCTGCAGCGCCTGTTCACGTTCCGCGCCAACAACAGCGGCAGCATCAGTGCACTGAAGTACATCCTGCTGGTCATCGTCAACATCGTGATCAGCGACCTCATCGTCACTGGGTTCGACGCCGTGGGCTGGACCTACGTCATTGGCAAGACAGCTGCCACCATCCTTACGACGGCGTGGAATTACTTCCTGTACCGGCACTGGATCTTCCGGCGTACACCGGAAGAGGCCCGCTCATAGGGAAACGCGGGTGTTGCGCTTCAGGCTTCCACCCCCGCCCGCCGGCGCGACGATTCCTCCCGGCCTAACCACTCTGTAGAGGACGGTCTTGCCGGACGGCTGCCCACGCCTCAGTCCGGCCGCCTGCAAGGTGCCTGCCGGCCGTTCGATGCCGGGCAGGCAGCCTGCAGGTTGATCCGTCGACAACGGGCGGCACACTGTTTCCCCCCAAGGTAGAGTCCCTCGGACCTGCCGGGTGGCCCCGGGTCAGTCTATTTTCCCTGCCGCAGGCTCTCGCCGGCACTTATCTGCGCTTCAGCCGCAGCGCGTGCACCTGACGGCGCAGGCTCCCGACCAATGACTTCTTCCTCTTTATCGGCCGCCCGGCCTGAGCTGTGTCGGGTTCCGCCGTTCCGGGACAGAGTTCCCTTCACCAGGGGACTTCCTGGGTGGAGGTACCGGAAGAGGAGCAGGGCTCCGACCGCTGTCACGAGCAGGTACAGGACGGTCAGAGGCAGCCAGCCCAGGGGCGGCTGCCAGTGCGGTGACGAAAACAGTGTTTGCCAGTTGGCTATTTCGCTGATGCCGACGACGTAGCGGCGCAGAACATAGACAAAGGCGAGCGTGTGGCACGCGACGATGAGCCAAAAGAAGACCCTGGAAATGCGCAACGCCAGAGCGCCGCCGGGGAACCGCAGCTTCCGCAGGCCAAGTCCCACACTGATGAACAGAACTACCACCAAGGGAAGCGTGTAGCGGCCCTGCCAGATGAATCCCATTCCGCGCCACAACGCGGTTTGCAGGAGCGCCGGGACCAGGTACAGCATGGCCAGCGCCACCCAGTAACCCGTCCAGTTCCGCAGCGGGCGGACGCAGAAGGGGACCACAAGGCCTGCAATCATTAAGCCGCCCCAAACAAGGGCAACCAGTTCGGGGACCGGCGTGTCCAGCCAGCCCATGGTACCGATGTATTGCGGGAAGAAGTCGTAGGTCTGGTCAAGCATGATCATGAAGCCCCTGTAGAGGGGGGCGTCGGGGTGCGGACTGGCAATACCCTCAGGAGCAACTCCGACGTTGGCGGGGCCGTTCGCTGCGATGTACATCCACAGCAGGCCCAGCAGGGCCCCCGGAACCGCCAGTGCTACAGCCGTGAGGACCCGCCGGTCGCTGAAGACGGTCACGACCCTGCGGAGCCGGAAGGAGCAAACCCCTACGATGAGGGCGCACAGCAGCCACACCAGTGATATTTGCCGGGCATTTGCCAGCACCACCGTCGCGGCCGCGACGGTGGCCAGGGCGGGCAACACGCGCTTGGTGCCCCTTCGGTTGTCCAGGACGACGACGAAACCCGAGAAGGCAGCCATCGTGGCGGCAATCTCCAATGAGTTGGGGTTGATGCCTCCGCCGAGGAACAGAACCATGGGCGTCATTGCAAGCGCTGCGACGAGGACGGCGTACTTTGGCCGCCTCATTTCCGTCAAGGCTGTGAACCCAGCGGCGAAGAACACAGCGCACAAGAGGGCGCTGACCAGGCGCATGCCGTAGATTGCGGGTGCGCCGGACATGAACAGGGTAGGAAGCCCTACTATCCAGTAGTACATCGGGTTGTAGGAGCCGGCTGACGTGACACCGATGTTCGTGAACGTATCGTCCACGTAGAGGGGCGCTGCGCAGTCGGCTGCCTGGGCCCTGTTGAACTTGTAGCAGCTCTGGGCATGAAGACTGGCGATGTAGTTGGGAACGCGGACGTGGACGCCGTGGCCGAATGATGTGCCGTCCTCAACCAGTACCTGGCCCCGGACCACGGCTGCCGCCTTGATGGTGTGGGCCGGTTCGTCGGGGACGCCCATCAAGGGTGTTGCCAGGGACCACAGACCAAACAGCAGGAAGAAGATCGCAGTCAGGAGCGCGAAGGTGGGAAGGGGCCGGGGAAGGGAACGCGCGCGAACACTTCTTAGGAATAAACTCACTGTCCGTCTCCAATTGCATTGACGAGGGCGCGCCCTTCGTTCACCGCCTTCTTGCTAGGCGACATGACGAAGGCGAATGCGTTCGCGTTCTTTTGTGCTTCTTCGCTGAGTGCGCTTTCACCGAATGAGCGGGCCAGCCGGCCCATATGGTCGTCGGTGTACTCCCTGCACATGTACATGTAGATAACGGTGCCCAGGCCATAACCCGAGCGCCCATCGAGTGCCTGGGTGACTGCATTTGATGAGGCGGTTACGTTGCCGGTGGACACGGCGTCCACCACTGAGGATGCCTGGAGCCGCCGGGGCTTGCCGTCGAAGACAAGCTGGGCAGCGACGAACCTGTTCCCGATGATGCTTCCATCAAGGATCGACAGGCCTCCGTTGGTGTCGTCCAGCTTGTTCGCGAGATCCAAGGGGGGAGACTGGACTTGACCTTTTACACTGCCCGGCCATCGGTCCTCAGCGGGCGCGTTCCAGTCTGTTCCCGCGTCCTTGAGGTAGGAATTAACCGGGCGGACAGTATCCGAGGGCCCCTCCTGTACGAGAACCGTGATGGCCACGTCAGGAAGGGAGGTCTCCGGATTCAGTGCCGCTATTTTCGGGTCATTCCAGCGCGTGATGCCGCCCTGCAGGATCTGTGCAAGGGTTTTCGCGTCCAGGATGAGGTCGTTGACGCCCTTGAGCTTGACGGCAACACCCACGGGCAGAACACCGGCAGCCAGGGACATGGCACCCTTGGATGTGCACATTCCCCGGACCGCGGAAGCCTCGGTTTCCGAGAGCGGAGCGGAACCAACAGCGAACTGTGACTGCCCGTCCTGGAACGCTTTCAGCCCTGCCGCGGACCCGTCGGGGGAGTAGCTGACGTAGGTTCCCTTCACCGAGCTTCCCCACGCGAGGCCCCACGCACTGACAGCTCCCTGGCCGGCATTGCTTCCAATTCCGGTCAGGGCACCCTCGATTGTCCCCGGCGGCATGGTTGCGCATGCAGACAGGGGAAGGAGTGCGGACAGCACAACAGCGGCACCGATTTTAGTTCGTCGAGAAACGGGAATCACCTATCCAGCCTAGTGGTCCAGCACTGCAAGTATGGGCACGGCCGGCGCCACACCGGCGAAGGCCACGCTCATCCACAACTGGAAATCCGGTATAGCCGTGCGTCCGGACCCTGCGAATCCACCAGGGTCAATCCGTTTCCGGGCGCCAGGTTGGTCAACGCCGGGTACTTTTCGGACCCTGGCAGGTCGATCAGGTAACGGGCCCCGAAGTCCAGGACGTACTGCACGTTTTTATTGCGCAGGGCGGCGCAGACGGCAGTGTTGCCCGCGGCCTCTCCGAGCTTTTGGTTAATCAGTTCCGTATCAGGGTCGTCTGTTGAAAACAGGTGAGTTGTCAGGACGCGGCGGCCGGTGTACGCATAAGCGAGTGAACTTCCGTTCCACGGATTGTCAGCTATGACTGCATCGGAAGGGACGTGGGTAGGGAGACGCTGTATTAAAGCCAGCTCATCGGGTGTGAGGAGCTCAGATTGTGCGTCGAAGCGGTAAACGGACGAGGCGCCGTTGATGTAGTGGCTTAGCGGGCCGGCGAACGAAGTGAGGAGGGCGAAGACCACCACAGCGGCCGTGGACAGTACTGTTTTTCCGTTCGCGCCTGTCCGGTCGATGGAAGCTTCCCACACCTGCCAAGTCCGCGCGCTGGGGCGGGAGCAGCGGGCTGAGTCCCACAGGCGAAGACCTCCGATGACGGCAAGTGGGGTCACCAGCAGGGGCAGGAGTGCAGCGAGGCGGTAGGTGTCCTGGTACCAGGTGCCGATCAGGAGGTCCCGGATGCTTCCCTTCGGGAACGACGCCGCAACGATATAGAGCCCGCCGAGTACGGCGTAGCACGCAGCCATCCAGCGCCACTTCCGTACTTTGAAGGTGGTGAGAAGGCCGTAGACCGACAGGATGGAGACCACTACGGCCGGTATGGCTGATTGCATCGTGCTGGCTGTGAGTATTTCGCCGACGGCGGCACCCGGCTTCACGGTTGGTCCCCAATTGTCATAGGGGGCGGGGCGCAGCTTCAACCACAGGACCGCGGCCACGGCGAGGATCCCGACGGTCCCGCCAAGGAGCAGCCACGCTCCGGCGGGGTTAACCCGCCACATCTCCCTGCGCGGCATGATATGCCACCACAAAATGGCGAGGATCGGAAGGCCAAGCGCCACCGTGATGTTGATGGAGCTCGTGTGGGCAAAAGCGAGACCTGCCAGCGACAACACCAGTGCCGCTGCCCAGCTGGGAAGTGGGTCCGTCCGCGTCCGCCCGATACGGACCAGCGCTGCGAGTTCGACTATCACTACCGGCATCATGCTGAGGGCCATGGCGTAGGGGAACAAAGGGCCCCAGACAATCATGAGGAAGGGGAAGGCAACCTGTGCGCCGGCGACCACCGCGGTGATGATGAGGGCCGCCGGCCTGCGCGAGATGGTCTTCGTGACGAGGAACAGGCAGGACGCGGGCCAGAGGAGCACGACGATGACCAGGTTCAGGACGTTCTCAGCGGTAGGGATATCCACGGAAGCCAGCTGCACCAGGAGGGCAGCAAAAGAATGCCACGCCGCGGGATAGACCGCGTCAAGGCCCTGCACTCCCTGTATCGACGCCAGCGTCAGCGATGAGGCGTTTCCGCTGTCGATGATGAAGCGGATGGCATTGAGGTGGAAGACGTTATCGAAGACCTGTGACGGGTGGTCCGGTGACCCCACCAGCTGGATGAACCGCCAGCTCATGGGCAGCGTTGCGAGTGCCAAGGCAGCGAAGGGCAGGGATTGCCTCCAGACGGGGGCAGCCAGGCGCCACGGAATACGGCGCGTCAGGACCAGTGCTCCGGCGGCGAGAACCGCGGTGACGAGAAGATACGGCAGGACGCTCCAGGGCACGTGGAGGAACCCGCCGATGACCCCGGCAAGTCCGGCGGCTGCAGTTGATAGAAGGGGCGCGATGCCGAGAACCCCGCCCAACCGGAACTTGAGGCATGACGCGATGGCGGCACCGGGGATATACAGGAGCAGGATTGCGACTGCCGAGGCCGGAAGAATGGTCAGCCAGTTCACGACGGAATTTCCTCAGTCCTGTCCTGCGGCGACGGTTCCCGCAGCAGACGGATGATGGCACGCAGCTGTATGACGGTTACCGCAACTTCGCCCACTACCAGACCCAGTGCGCCGCCCGGGCCGCCCATCAGGTGCGCCAGGATGACCATG
Source organism: Pseudarthrobacter sp. LT1 (assembly GCF_035621795.1). NCBI lineage: Bacteria > Bacillati > Actinomycetota > Actinomycetes > Micrococcales > Micrococcaceae > Pseudarthrobacter > Pseudarthrobacter sp. LT1. The sequence goes on along the minus strand of NZ_CP141830.1, from coordinate 3,049,800 downwards.
GCCGGGAGCCCAACGATGGCTCCTGCGATGGTGCTGGAGAAGACGGTGCGCATCTGTTTTGCGGGCACCAGCCAGTGGGCTCCGGTGGACGTTGTGACACAGACGAGGAGGAACGACAGACCGAACCAGAAACAGGTCCAGAAGTCAGCGGCCAACTCCGAACCGAAAAGGAGGGTGCTCACCCATGGACCCAGAACAGCAAGGATCAGCCAGCCGGCTGCTCCCAGGACTGACAAAGCCAGAAGGGAGAACTTTCGCCGCTCGGCATGGTTTGAGCCGAACTCGTTGACCCACCCCTGGAGGCTGTTTCCCAGCGCGGCCGTCGCGAGCTGTCCAATGCGGTACAGCTTCTCCGCTGACACAAACGCAGCCAGGCCGGAGGCAGAGGCGGCGAACTGCACCACAAGGACGGGGGTGGACGCGTACGCTCCTGCGGCGACCGTCACGCCGGCACCGCCTCTCAGTCCCCAGATCTCCCGGATCACTGCGCGGGGCGTCAGCCCCTCGAAGTCCGCCCGTTGGGAATGATCCCTGTTGAACCACATGGTGCCCGCGAGGCCCAGCAGCAGAAGCGCAAGTGGGTAGAGGAAGATCTGACCTGTTGCGAACAAAAGTGGGATGACGCCCAGAGTCGCCACCATACGGGGAACAACGTCGTATTTTGCGATCCTGCCGGCGTGTCCGGTGGCAATGCAGTACCAAGCCGGGGTGAGTCCTGCCGCCGCCTGGGCGCAGGCCATCAGGAAAGCAACCCAGAACTGTTCTTTGGCTCCCGTGAACGAGAGGGCGGCTGCCATAAGGGGGATGGCGCAGACGAAGACAAATGCGCGGGTAATGAAACTGGTGGCGTAAAGCCGGCGCCGGGTTCCCGGATCGCTTTCTGAGGCGACGGCGGCGGGGCCTGTCAGCGGCCACCCCAGACCTATGACAATCGCCGCGATTGCCCCTACAGCCTGGCCTACGGCGAGGGAATTCCAGGCCGGCGCCCCACCCACTCTGGCAATGATGGGCAAAAGGATGAATGACGCAAGCGAGGCGAGCAGCGGCAATCCGGCGAAAGCGGCGATCCTTTTGATCATGCCGTGGTCCCGGCCGCGGTGCGTCGACTACACATAGTCATAGGCGTCCTTGCCCAGGCGACCGTTGACGAAGACGTCCTCAACCTCCCGCTTGAACCGGGAACGTTCGTTGAGGATGGTTTCGCGGTAGCTGGCTTGTTTCGCCACTTCCTGCTCGAAGTTGGCGATGAGCTGCGGAAGCATGGCTGCAGCGGTGGCAACCTCGGTATCTCCCGGCGTGATCTTGTGTTCCCAGGGGATGGGAACGTCAGCGTAGAAGGCACCGGATCCGCGACGGGCCACGATGGTCAGGGCGCCGGAAAGTGTTGCCTCCCGAGGCATGCGGTCTTTACCGGGGTGGTGCCCCAAGTCCAAATAAACGCCGCACTGCTGCAGGGTCGCAACAACCTCGGCGCGGGTCATCCCGACGATTGGCTGCCACTCAATGGTGGGTGGGCTCGCGGCCTTCACCGCATCGATGATGTGTCCGCCCTTGGCGGGATTGTAGGTGACCAGCTGGCGGTTCCGCTTGGCGGTGGCGGTGGCCTGGAACTCCCCTGTGGGGGTGTAGTCGGACACCAGGGATGGCACGACGTCCAACCTGGTGGCAACGAAGGCCCATGCATAAGAGGACTGCACGAGGTGGATGACGTCCTTGTCCGTGCGCAGTTTTGCCGGCGTCACGCCGTTCTTCCACATCCGGGCGAAGGGGACGGCCGCTTCCTTTGCCTTTTCAAACAGGCCGGCCGTGTTCCGGTACCACATACGCTCGGCCATGAAGGTCAGCGAGTTGTCGATGCTGAGCCACCAGCACATGCGGCGGGCCTGCTTGATGTGGGACATCTCGTGGACGTAGGTCTCCGGATAGACCACAACGTTTTCGGCGGAATCGATGATTTCAGGCGCCTCCGGGGCGTCGTAAATCCCGTACTGCTCCACGCGGTCGTTGCCTGCTGTGTGCGGGTGCGGGACCAGATAGGCGTCCTGCCCAAGCTCACGCAGCATATCGACCAGCTGGTGGAGGGCTTCGGGCCCTCCGGTGCGCAAGCCGCGGTGATAGAGGACGAAGATTGATCCTGAGTTGGTGGTCATGAGTTTTCTTTCGATGTTGACCGGGCAGTGCAGGGGAATGGGGGAGCCAACGCCTAGCGCAGGCGGGCAGCGAGGTCGTCGTCAATCTTGCCCATCCGCTGACGAACGGCGTCCCGGATGCCGGCTGCAGCGGCAACCGCGTGTTTGCGCCGGTTGGGACCAAATCCGAAGCGCACAATGTTGCTTTGGATTTCCATGTAGATTCGGCGCAGCACCCAAGCCGGTTGTTTCAGCGCATACCGGCGTGCGAGTGTCAGTGAGTTCCGGGTGATGTAGTAGACCCGGAACGGCGCGTGGTAGTAGATGTAGAGCTTTTTGGCTCCGATGTGCGCGTGCCAGCCGAGAATCTTCATCGGCCGTGCACTGCCCAAGCTGTGCTCGAGATTGCAGCCCCGTCCTGCCAGTGCACGAAGTCCGTGCTCCCGGAGCCGGGCATTGAATTCAGAATCCACGCAATCGATGAAGAACCCTTCATCGAAGAGGCCAACTGCATCGAACGTGCGTGCACGCACCAACGTTCCGCTGGTCATGGGGTCGAAGATCTGGGGCTCATCCCGGCTGCCCCATACCGGCAGGGGGATGTGGTTGTGCGACTCCGCGCACACCATGCCTACGCTGTGCGGGTCACGGGATGCTGCAACAGTAGCGAGAGCGGCACCGATGTAGTCTCCAGTGAACCTGGAATCCTGGTCCATGGTGACAATCCACTCCGGGTTCCAGCGCTCGAGTGCTTCCTTGATTCCCGTGTTCAGGGCCCGGGCGATCCCGGAATTGGTGCCGAGGCGCAGAACAACGGCACCTGCCTGCTCCATCTCTGCCAGGGCCTGCGATACATCGTCGCGCGAGCCGTCGTCGACAACCACGACGTGGGCGACGAAGCGCAACAGCCACTTTATGTTGGCAACATTTTCATCACCGGGGTTATAGGCCGATACAACTCCACACACGCCGGGGTGGGGACTGGTCGGGTTCGGGCCGGACTGGACCATCACGCCTGCCTCGCCTGCCGGGAGCGCCTTACTGCGATGTAGACGTTGCGCAGGAAGGCAAGCCGTGCACGAATTATTTTTGAGGCTGAGCGGATACCGTGGGGCGTCAGGTTCTCGCCGTGAAGTCTGTGCAGGATGGTGTCTTCTTCCATGTAGACGATGGAGCGGTTGACGTTGCCCACAGTGGCAAGCCACTGGTCGTGGGATTCGTTCATGTAGTGGGGGAACGGCAGTGCTTGCGCCAAAAGGTTCCGCCGAACGGCCATCGCGCAACCCCAGTGGAGCCGGTAACCGACCACGATGCCGAGGAGGTTGCGTACGTGGTGGGTGGAATCCTTGGCCCGTAAACGAATTTCATGGAATGAGCCGGGCGCTCCGTCGAAGTGCCTGCAGTTACTGACCACCATGTCCTTGCCGTCCAAGGCCGAAATCATGCGTTCCACCCGGCCCGGGAGCCACACATCGTCCTGGTCCGAAAGGAAAACGAACTCTCCCCGCGCCTCCCCGAGGGCTCTTTCAAATGTTGAAACATAGCCGCGGTTTTGTTCGGCATTGATCAGCCGGATCCGGCCATCCGGAACAGCGGCGACGATGGCAGCAGTGTTGTCCGTGGAACAGTCGTTGACGACAATGACTTCGTCGTGGGCGCCAAGTTCGGGAAGGATTGAATCGATCTGCTCGCTGATGTGGCGGGCGCCGTTGTAGGCAGCCATGCACACGCTGATGCGCGGCCGTGTGGTTGTGGGCTCCAAAAGTAATTCTCCTCACTCCGGGCGGTGCCAGCGGGGCGGGCAGGACCCCAAGCAGTCTAGCAAGCCGTGCCTGACAGGCCCGACAAGGGCCCGTCAACTATAATCGTGGGGAAGCCGCCGAGTTCTTCGAGCGGAGCCCACGGAAGGAATCCCAGGTCCATGACCGTTGACGTAATGCTGCCCTACTACGGCGATGTCGATCAGATGAAGCTCGCAGCCCGAAGCGTGATGAACCAGGAGAACGAAGACTGGCGGCTCATCGTGATCGATGACGGCTACCCGGATCCCGAGCCGGAACGCTGGTTCTCGACGATTACTGACCCTCGCGTTACGTACCTCAAGAACGAGAAAAACCTGGGCGCCAACGGCAACTACCGCAAGGCGCTGACCATGGTCGAGGCACCGTATGTGGTCATCATGGGCGCAGACGATGTCATGCTGCCCAACTACCTGGACGTCGTAGTCGATGCGTTCGAGACCTACCCGCATGCCAGCGTTGTCCAGCCGGGTGTCCAGGTCATTGATGAAAAGGGCATTGCCTGCATCCCCCTGGCTGATGCCGTCAAAAAGGCCTACGCCCCGAAGACCCGCGAGCGGATCGAGCTCAAGGGCGAACAGATGGCTACCAGCCTGGTACGTGCTGACTGGGCATACTTTCCGTCGTTGGCCTGGCGGTCGGAGACCATCGTGCGGATTGGCTTCACGGACGGCCTGGACGTCGTTCAGGACCTTGCCCTGCTGCTGGACATAGCGGCAGAAGGCGGCTCCCTTGTGGTGGACCCCACGCTGTCCTTCCTGTACCGGAGGCACTCGGCGTCAGATTCTTCCGTGCGTGCCCTTGACGGGCGCCGCTTTGATGAAGAGCGGCGCTTCTTTGAAGGGCAGGCAGCCCGGTTCAAGGAACTTGGCTGGAACCGCGCTGCCCGCGCAGCGTCCTTCCACACCACCTCGCGGCTGAATGCTGCGTCCTTGGTGGTCAAGTCTGTGGCCATGGGCAAGGTGGACTCCCTCCCACGGCTGGCAAAGCACATCTTCGGCTGACCGATCCAATAGGAAAGGGAGCGCCCCGCGGGGGTCGCTCCCTTTTTTGTTTGGTCCGCCTGGCCAGGCCCGCGGAAGTGCTCCTGCTACGCAGCGGGGCCGGTGGTTCCGTCCTGTCGCGGGTGTGACCCGACGCTCTGCTGCAGTGCCGAAAGCTCCACCTTCAACAGGGCCACCTCTTCGCAAAGAATGCGCACCTCATCCTCGGCCTGCGACTGCTCACGGGACAGGTGAAGGCATACCCCGACAAGGAGGACGAGGGTGGTGATGAAGAGAAGGTTCGCGGGGACCTGGATCCCGAGCAGGCCACTGGCTTGCTCAAGCAGGGCGGGAAAGGCCGCCAGCAGAAGAGTGCCGATGCCGATGACGATCCAGAGAACAGCGTATTTCTCGCGCAACTTCTGCCGTCGCAGCATTTCGAAGACGAAGAAGAGAATCGCCACGACGACGATGGAGCCCATAAGGAGGGACATGTGGATTCCTAGTTGGTGGAAGGTGTGGATTTCTTGCGCGTCAGCGCGAACAAGAGCGCCATCCCTGAGCGGCCGAGGTAGATGGCGGCCTTTATCGGGTCATGGCTGGGGGTGCCTCCCTGACGCTCCCTCATTGAAACGCCAACCTGGCGGACGGTGCAGCCTGAACGGATCGCCACGACCAGTGAATCAATCGTGTCGCCCAGGTACTCAGCGGGGTAATGGTCCAGGTATTGGCGGATGGCTTTGGTGTTCGCTGCGCGGAAACCGGAGGTCACGTCGGTGAGCTTTGTCCGTGCAAGCCGGGATATTGTCCACGCCAGGACGTTCATGGCCCACTTTCGGGGGCCGCGAACGGTGTAGTTTCCCGCCTCGGCGAACCGGGCACCAATGGCGATATCGGCGTCGCGCAATCCGTCAAGGACTGTCTTGATGTCCCGGGGGTCATGCTGGCCATCAGCGTCCACCTGGATGACTTGCCGGTAACCATGCATCTGGGCATATTTGAAGCCGGTCCGCATCGCGCCACCGACGCCCATGTTGAACGGCAATTGCACAACGGTGGCGCCGGCCGCGCGTGCCACCCGGGCGGTGTTATCACGGGAGCCGTCGTCCACCACCAGCACATCGCATGGGGGTCCAAACTCAAGGACTTCCGCAATGGTGTTGCCGATCGCTTCCGACTCATTCCAGGCCGGCATGATGACAAGGGTGTCGTGGCGTGCTTCGGTCATGCTGGGAATCCGCTCGTGGTCGAATTAACGTACTCGGTCAGGCGCAGCCCTGCCGGCGGTGCCTCGAAGCCTGCTGCCTTGATCTTGGAGAGATCCAGAACACTGTTAAGCGGGCGGGGGGCAGCATCCTTCCCCTCGAAGTATTCCTTGGTGCTCACGCCCGTCACGGCGTCCCTGCTCTTGCCGGACAATTCGTAGACGTCCGCTGCGATGTCCGCCCACGACTGCGGGTCGCCGTCGTTGCTCAGGTTGTAGGTGCCGTAGGGAGCGCCGGTGTGCAGCAAGTGCCGGATACCTGCCGCGATGTCATCAGTGAAACTGAGGCGGCCGTACTGGTCGTTCACCACGGAAGGTTCCACTCCGCGTGAAGCGAGCGAGGCCATGGTGCGTACAAAGTTGTTGCCTTCACCGATGACCCAACTCGTGCGGACGATGTAATGCCGGGGGACCACGCTGACAACAGCGTCGCCTGCTGCTTTGGTCTGCCCGTAGACACCAAGCGGCGTGAGCGCTTCAGTCTCCGCATGGACTTCCTTGGCCCCGTCGAACACGTAGTCAGAGGAGACATGCACCAGGGTGAGGTCATGCTCAACGGCAATTCGCGCAAGCTGCGTCAACGCGGTCACGTTGGTGGCCCAGGCGGCTGCGCGCCCCTCCGAAGTCTCCGCCGCGTCAACGGCCGTGTAGGCCGCCGCGTTGATGACAGCGGAGTAGTTCTTCCAGTTGCGGTCTTTGAACGCGTCCGGACTGCCGAGGTCGAACTCACTGCGCGATGCGAACTCAACGGAAGTGTCGCCGTCGTACTCTTTCCGCATCGCCTTACCCAGCTGGCCGTTGGCGCCGATCACCAGGGTCTTCTTCGGTGGCATGGGCACGACGTCCGCGAGGCGGGGGTGCGCCTTGTCCTTATCGGACAGTTCGGCTTCGGAGAGCGGGATGGGCCATTCGATGGCCACGGTTTCGTCCGCCAGGTTCAGGAAGGTGTACTGGCCCTGGGCGTCCGCGGACCAGTGGTCATTTACGAGGTACGTGTAAGCCGTCGTATCTTCAAGGGTCTGGAAAGCATTGCCGACGCCGCGCGGAATGAAAATCGCCTGGCTCGGATCAAGTTCGGCAGTGAAAACGGCACCAAACGTGGGCCCCTGGCGCAGATCCACCCATGCTCCAAAGATCCGTCCCGTGGCGACCGAGATGAACTTGTCCCAGGGTTCTGCGTGGATCCCCCTGGTAGTACCTGCCTTCTCGTTAAAGGAGATGTTGTTCTGGACGGGCCGGAAGTCCGGCAGGCCGAGAGCAACCATTTTTTCCCGTTGCCAGTTTTCTTTGAACCAGCCGCGGTTGTCGCCGTGGACAGGAAGGTCGTAGAGAACGACGCCGGGAATGGGCGTTTCGTGGACGGCGAGCTTTTTGGAGAACTCGATGGACATGCCCTACTGGCCCTGTTCCTTGTACTTGGCCTCGGTGGCGGCCTTCTGTGGGCGCCACCAGTCCTCGTTGTCCCGGTACCAGGCGATAGTGTCCTCTATGCCGGTATCAAAGTTGGAGAACCGGGGTTCCCAGCCGAGCTCGGTCCGCAGCTTCGTGGAGTCGATCGCGTAGCGCAAGTCGTGGCCGGCCCGGTCGATCACATGGTCGTAGGCGTCCGGCGCCTGGCCCATGTGCTTCAGGATCAGTTCAACGACGTCCTTGTTGTTCTTCTCACCGTCGGCGCCAATCAGGTAGGTCTCGCCGATGCGCCCCTTGGCAATGATGGCCAGGACGGCGGAGGAGTGGTCGTTGGCGTGGATCCAGTCGCGGACATTTTCCCCCTTGCCGTAGAGCTTGGGCCGGATGCCGTCGATCACGTTGGTGATCTGCCGAGGGATGAACTTTTCCACGTGCTGGTAGGGACCGTAGTTGTTGGAGCAGTTGCTGATGGTTGCCTGGAGACCGAATGAGCGAACCCAGGCGCGGACCAGCAGGTCGGACCCGGCCTTCGTGGAGGAGTACGGGCTGGACGGGTTATACGGTGTCTGTTCCGTAAAGCGCTCGGGATCATCGAGCTCGAGATCGCCGTAGACCTCGTCAGTGGAAATGTGGTGGAAGCGTTTGCTGTGCTTCCGCGCTGCTTCGATGAGGGTGTAGGTACCGATGATGTTGGTGTCAAGGAACGGCCGGGGGTCGTGCAGGGAGTTGTCGTTGTGCGATTCTGCTGCGTAGTGGACCACTACATCTGCCTCGGCAACGAGCCCGTCAACGAGTGCGGGGTCGGCAATGTCACCCTGAACGAATGAGAAGCGGTCGGCTGGAAGGCCCTGCAGCGACGCGAGGTTGCCGGCGTAGGTCAACTTGTCCAGAACAGTGACATGGTCTTCTGTGTTCTCAATAACGTAGTGGACAAAGTTCGAGCCAATGAAGCCGGCGCCGCCGGTAACAAGAAGTCGCTGCATAATTCCCAAGACTACCGGATTTGCCGCTGCACTTAGCTAAAGGAAAGATGGGTGCATGCGCGGAATAATACTCGCCGGCGGTACCGGCTCGAGGCTCCACCCCATCACCTTGGGCGTCAGTAAGCAGTTGGTCCCGGTCTACGACAAGCCCATGATCTACTACCCGCTCTCCACCTTGATCCTCGCGGGCATCCGGGACATCCTCATTATCACCACCCCCCACGACGCTGAGCAGTTCGAGCGGCTCCTCGGTGACGGGTCCCGGTTTGGTGTCTCGATCACCTACAAGCAGCAGCCGTCTCCCGACGGCCTCGCACAGGCGTTTGTGCTCGGTGCCGAGCACATTGGTGACGACAGCGTGGCCCTTGTCCTGGGCGACAACATCTTCTACGGGCACGGCATGGGCACGCAGCTGCGGCGCTTCGAAAACATTGACGGTGGAGCAGTGTTCGGTTACTGGGTGGCCGATCCGAAGGCCTACGGCGTTGTGGAGTTCGACGAGAACGGCAAGGCGGTCTCGCTGGAAGAGAAGCCTGCGGAACCCAAGAGCCACTATGCGGTGCCCGGGCTCTATTTCTACGACAACGACGTCGTGGATATTGCAAAGAACCTCAAGCCGTCGGCCCGGGGAGAGCTTGAGATCACTGACGTTAACCGAACCTACCTGGAGCGCGGCAAGCTGCAGGTCGAGATTCTTCCGCGGGGGACAGCATGGCTGGACACGGGAACTTTCAATGACCTGAACGACGCCTCGAACTTTGTCCGGACCACTGAGAACCGGCAAGGGCTCAAGATCGGGGCACCCGAGGAAATTGCCTGGCGTTTGGGATTCCTTACGGATGACGAACTGCGCGAGCGGGCGGAGCCTCTCGTCAAGAGCGGTTACGGCTCCTACCTCATCGAGCTGTTGGAACACGGCCGCTGATCCACAACAAAACAGCAGGGGCGGGACCGCGAAAGCGGTCCCGCCCCTGCTGTTTGCGGGCCGGGTCAGTTGAGGCGGGTTTTCGCCCCGCCCGTGGAGGTCCAGCTGACGGTGCCTCCCTGGAAGGTCTGGCTGCAGGAAAGCTTGTCGGCGGTACAGGTCTGGCCGTTAGTAGGGAATGCCAGCGCACCGTTTTCGAAGCCCTGCGCCGCCCAGCTCTGCTGGATGGGTCCCGGTACCATCACCTGGGCGCCGCTCGCGGCGGACCACATGATGGTTCCCTTCTCGAAGTTCTGGAAGCAACCGCCGTTCCGCAGGCCACAGATGGCGCCGCTGGTGGGGTAGCCCAACGATCCGCCCTCAAAGCCTGTGGTGGCCCACTTGTCGCGAATAGGTGCCGATGACATGGTCTGGGCCCCGGTGGCAGGTGAGTACATCACGGTTCCGTTCACGAAGTTCTGGAAGCAGCCGCCGTTCCGCAGACCGCACATCTGTTCGCTCGTGGGGTAGCCAAGGATTCCGTTCTCAAAACCGGAAGCTATCCAGGCGTCCCGGACCGGACCGAACGACATGGCGTGCGCCCCGCTGGCATTGGACCACATCACTGTCCCGCCTAGGTAGTTCTGGAAGCACCCGGCACCGACCAGCCCGCAAATGACATTCGAAGCAGGGTAGCCAAGGACGCCGTTTTCGAACCCCTGCTTCTGCCAGAAGTCACGGATGGGCCCCAGCAGGCTGGGTTGCGCCCCTGCAGCGGGGGAGTACATGAGGGCACCTTTGGCGAACATCTGGAAGCATCCGCCGTCCTTGAGGCCGCAGATCTGTGCTGACGAGGGGTAACCGAGGGCCCCTCCTGAGGCGCCGAGGTTCTTCCACGCCTGGGCCATGGGGCCGGCCGGGATGGTCTGGATCGGTGTGGCCGCGGAGTAGGCGACCGTTCCCTTTTCAAAGGACTGCCAGCATTCGCTCTGCACGGCGCCGCAACTGGCCGGACCTGTCGGGTAGCCGAGCTGGCCGTTTTCGAAGCCGGATTGCGCCCAGTAGTTAAGGATGCGGCCCGTCATCGAGTACGCCCCGGACGTGGGGGAGAACAGGATGCTTCCACCTTGGAACAGTTGGTAGCAGCCGCCGCCACGAAGTCCGCACACTTCCTTGGCCAGGGGGAACCCGATTGGTTCTCCCTTTGCGCGCGCTGCCTTCCAGGTGTCACCGATGCCCATGTAGATGGGCCAGGCTCCAGCTGCGGAGGTCCATCCGATAACTCCGCCGGTGAACAGCTGGGTGCAGTCGGAAGCCGTGCAGGTCGCATCCGTGCTTGGGAAGCCAAGGAGGCCGTTCTCAAACCCGTCTTTTGCCCAGGCGTCCAGAATCGGTCCTGATTTGACCAGGTGCGCGCCGCTGGAAGGACTCCACAGCCCCGATCCTGCCTGGAACAGTTGGAAGCAACCGCCCGACCGCAGCCCGCATGTAGCATTGCTCGTCGGGTAGCCCCAGGGCCCGTTTTCGTAGCCCTGCGCTGCCCAGGCATCCCGGATCGCGCCAAATGGAACGAAGGCGGCACCTGTGGCAGGGGAGGACATGATGCTGCCGCCCTGGAAGTTCTGGAAACAGCCGTTATTCTTCAGTCCGCAGATCAGGTCACTGGTCGGATAGCCGGCCGGACTGCGCTCAGCGCCGAGGGCCTGCCACGCGCCGGTGACAGGTCCGGCCGATACAGCGAAAGCCCCGGAGGCTGAGGACCACATGACGGTGCCGCCTTGGAATCCTTGGTAGCAGCCGCCACTGGTCAAACCGCATGTGATGGCGGTGGTTTGGCTGCCGAGGGAGGGGTGGCTGCCTGCATACGCTGCAATTTGCTGGGTGGCCTGGGACGGGACCTGGATAGTGGGAGCGCTGCTTCCCGCGAACCGCTGGAGTGCTGCGAAGTCGCCGTTCCATACATTTGAGTCGCCGGCAAAGGGACCGGTGCTGCTGTACTGCCAGATGCTGTACGTGCTCCAGCTTGCCGGCAGCATTCCGGGCGAGGAAGCCGGTGACAGCGGATAGGAAGCGACCCATAACGGGTAGTCCCCGAATGCGGCGGAGTTGTTGGTGCAGGTTGCCCACCAATCGGTGGTCGAGTAGATCACCGGCAGCCGGCCCGTCAACGCCCGCATGGTGGAGCCGAAGTCCGCAATCCATGCCGTCATTTGGGCGGGCGTCATGTCATAGCAGATGTTGCCATCGTAGGGATTGTATTCAATGTCAAGGACCGGGGGCAGTGTGTAGCCGTCCGCGCTCCAGCCCCCTCCGTTGTTGACGAAGAAGCGCGCCTGGTCAGCGCCGGATGTCGATGACGGATGGGCGAAGTGGTAGGCACCGCGAATCATGCCCACGTTGCGTGCGCCCTGGTATTGGGAGTTGAACAATTCGTTCGTGTAGTAGGTGCCTTCGGACGCCTTCACGTAGGCAAACCGGGCGCCCTTGTTCCACTCGCCTTGCCAGTCCACGCTTGGCTGCCACTTGCTGACGTCCAGCCCAAGGACGCCAAATGTTGGGCTCCAGGTGCCTTCCGTGGACAAAGACTGCGTCGACAAACCTGAACCTGCCGCGATTGCCGTATCACGTGCCACCCGCGAGGAACGCTGTCCCATTTGGGCCCCACCGGCAGCGAGCAGCTCCTGCCTGGACAACTTCTTCGTGGTGGAGGGCGCTGCCGGGTTAGTGCCAGTGGGAGACGGCGCAGGGGCCGGAGCTGCAGGTGAAGCGGTCGCTGCCGGGGCCGGAAGGGGCGTAGTGGGTACACCCTGCAAGGTCGGTGCCGGCGAAGGCACAGTCTGGGATTGCGCCGTCGTGGAAGTAGGTGACGGAGCGGGCGTCGGGCTGGAATCAACGGCGAAGGCGACTCCGCTCAGGCCGGGTCCCGTTAACAAGGAGCAGGCAAGTAGTACAAGCCCAAAAGACTTCAGGACTGGGCGACGGGACTGAGACAGGTTCCGCTTCATATGTGCTCCGGAGACAATGGGGCGCTCCCCCGAGCGCCTCTTTGGATACTGCTCAGGTGAATTCCCCCAGGAAGGCACCTGATAGTGCTATTTCGATAAATAACGCGCTCACCATAGCACCCGTGTTACCAGCGGAACCAGTGATTCTGATGTTACTTATGTGAATCCTGTGGTCATGCCGATTCAATCCTGAGGCCTACTGGAGACAATCTTGAGGTTTGTCAGTTATCCACACAGCCGGTGGATGACTTGTTGCCGCCGGGCAAGCTCCCTAGGCTGTAGCCCAGTCGCACTGCCTCCACCGGGGGCGGCAGTTGTATGGGGGAACATATGGACGCGCTGGGAATTGTCGAGGACGAAGTCCGCGAGCTCATCCGCCGCCGTGGACTGGACCCGCTCAGGCAGGCAGGCGAGGTCCGGCGGTTGGTCGAAGCAGCCGTCACGGATTACGACGAACGGACTTTGATGGGGCCCCTGCCGCCCCTCGGCCCGCTTGATGCGGCCCGCCGGTTCCTCTTCGACGCCGTCGCCGGGTTCGGCGTACTCCAACCGCTCCTCGATGACCCGTCGATCGAGGAAATCTGGCTTAACGCACCCAACGAAATCTACGTGGCGCGCAACGGCGAGTCTGAGCTGACGTCGCTGAGCCTCACGGAACAGCAGGTGCGCGATCTCGTGGAGCGCATGCTCAAAAGCTCCGGCCGAAGACTGGATATGTCATCCCCGTTCGTCGATGCCGCGCTGCCGGACGGCTCAAGGCTGCACGTGGTGATTCCAGATGTCACCCGCCGTCACTGGGCAGTGAACATTCGCAAGTTCGTAGTGAAGGCCAGCCGCTTGGAACATTTGGTGGAGTTGGGCACGCTGACGCCGCAAGCAGCACGCTTTCTCGGCGCTGCGGTGTCCAGCGGCCTCAACATCCTCGTGTCCGGAGCAACCCAGGCAGGTAAGACCACCATGCTGAATTGCCTGGCCGCGAGCATCGGAAGCCGGGAACGGGTCATCACCGTCGAGGAGATCTTCGAGCTCCAGTTTCCCCTCCGGGATGTTGTGGGCCTCCAGTGCCGTCAACCGAATCTCGAAGGCGAGGGCGAAATTCCCCTCCGGCGCCTGGTGAAGGAAGCGCTGCGGATGCGTCCGGACAGGCTGGTGGTGGGGGAGGTGCGCGAAGCCGAAAGCCTGGACATGCTCATTGCCCTGAACTCGGGCCTTCCGGGAATGTGTACCGTCCACGCGAACTCGGCACATGATGCGGCACTGCTCAAAAGACGTGTACCTTCACGAGCGAGATCTCGGGAGAGGGAGGCGCTCCCAACGCGCCGGAGCGCTGGGCCTGCTATCTGTAGTGGTCGCCCGCGCGTGAATGCCTGGGAGGCGAGTTCGCGTCAAGCGCGCGAATTGGCCGCCTAGTATGGCTACTAACCTTAGTATGGCTTTCCGTACCCGGCTTATCGGGGCTCATGACCGGGGTGCGAGTTTGAAGGGGAGCGAAGATGGCGAATGAACTCGAACTTGAGATGTGTCAGTACGCCCACCCAGTCGATGAGGTGATGTCGGTGCTCGAAGCGGCATGTACTGAGCACGAGCGCGTCAAACGCTTGGAACGCGACGGCGACGCGCTGCGCTTTGACTTTAAGATGCCGATCCTCGCTCCGGGCGGCTTATCATGGGTACTCCGGCCGACGCCCTTCTTCAACGGAACCGTGGTCTCGGCGTTCGTCATCAAGGGGATCTCGTACCAAGGTTCAAGCGCCGCCGCCGATCGCGGAAAGGTGAAACGGCTCCTTGAAGCAGTCGCGACGACACTCGCAGGCAACGCGGAGGCCCCGAGTTCTATCCCGTTGGTTGCACCCAACTTCGGCGAGCAGCATGCACACCTGCGTCAACAGGCCCTGCTGGCCTTGGACCACGCCGAGCACTGCGGGGAACAGGGCGACATGATCGGCGAGGAACTTGCCATTGCGCGGTCGGAGCGCATCATCTCCTCCGTCAGTGGGTTCTCAGCGGGCGAGTGGTTATCGGCCGAGATCCATGCACGAATGGACGCAGGACGGCTACGCCGAGACGTCGAAGACTTGGGCGAGATCGGCGAAGAACTCAAGTTGATGAGTGACCGAATCCTCTGCAAGAGAAGGGTCAAAGATTTGGTTGAGACCACGGTCAGACCACTGGATGCTGACGTCACAGCAGCAGTCGAGGACGGCGGCAACATGGAGACCTTGGCAAAGCCTTCGTTGACACGAACGGCGGTGCGCGCGGTGCTTCCGAGGACCGTGAACTTCGTTCTGAGCCACCCGCAGTGGAAGTTGGTGGTCCCCACTGACCCCGCAGCGGCCGATCGCGTCACCGACCTAGCGGTGCGCGTGAACTCCATGTCGGGTGCGCTGCCAGACGGAGAACCTCAGTCCCGTGCCTCGGTGGCTCCCGCAGCACCTACGGCGTCACTGGCCGATCAACTCCGCGACCTAGCCGCGCTGCACCGGGACGGCTTACTCACCGACGACGAGTTCACGAGCGCCAAGGCGAAGCTGCTTGAAGGCTAGAAATCACCCTTCGGCGGGCCTTGCAGAGGCCCCGCAGACGCATCCGCCCCAGATACGCGCGTCAGAGCCTTAGTCCTATGTGCACCCCGGCGTATATCCGCCGCAGGGCCAGAGGGCTGCCGTCCCGGCGAAGCTTGCCTCCCCTGGCTATCGGGTGTTTGTTTCCAGATTGGATGCATCCTGAAAAAGTCCCTATGACGAGAGAAGGGTCATGCCGGATTCGCCTGGCGCCATGAGGGAGTCCCTGCGCGACGATGAGTCCGCCTTCCGGCAGGACATCGAAAAATGGGCGCTAGCAGCCGTGCCGGTGCTCCAGGACGTTGCCGGAACGTACGGAGGCTTCATCACCTACAAGGCACTTGCCACCCGGGTCTTCGAAGAAACAAAGACCAGCACACGGATGCTCGTTCCGAACTTCAGCTCAAGGCTGTTGAACCGCGTCATTCGCCTTTGCCTGGAGAACAATCTTCCAGCCTTGACGTCGCTGGTGGTCAGTGCAACGGACGGGACGGTCGGAACCGGATTCGACGCTGCGTTGCGCGGCCTCCGGACGGGAGGTCCCGAGTACGGTACCGGAACGGGAACGTATTGCCGCGGCCGAGCGACTGGAATGCTACAAGAAGTTTGGCGCTGACGTGCCTATTGACGCCGAACCTCAGCTGATACCGAAGTATGAGGCCCGGGTGAACCCGCCAAAGCAGGAAGCACGTAGACCGAAGCTGGTGTGCGCGGGGCCGTGTCACCGTCCATGATTCGCACTGCAGGGTCGCCCATGTTGCCCACGGCTGGTACGTGCGGGGCAGGCGGGGCGCCCAAGGGTCGGCGCAATCGAGCAAGGTGCTAGCAGCGGCCCTCGTGCCTGAGGACGTAGGCGTCCAGGTCGAGGCGGCACCAATCCGTCGGTCTGTCCTCGCGCACTAGTCGCTAGGAGGGTGGTAATCAGCCGGGTACGAAATTTTTCGTATTGTCTCCGGCACAAGGCCAAGAAGCTCGTTGATTAGTAAGAAATAACCCCACGGTCCTTGGCCACCACATAGAGCAGTGATCGAGCCGCGCGATGATCCGTTGCACCGAGGCTGTATGCCCTAGTCGGACTGACTATTGCTGCCGATCCGCTTATGCGAACAGCATGGGTCGTATAGCTGCACTTGGGGTAAGCTAACCGGGAATTGGGGAAACGCATAACAGTCACCCCGGAATAGCTGGATTACGGGGGATTTACGATGGCAGTTGGACGGACGAATTTTCGCGAATCGCTCGCCCTGTTGTTTCGTGCAAGGTTCCCAATTCTGTACATCGAATCGTTCGAAGAGCCGCGCGTCTTGGCCGAAATTCGATCAGTTGCAGCCGACTCAAACCTCATGCGAACAGTTCGCCCCGTCTACATCTGGAGTGGGACACGGGGATTCATCAGTCTGGATGGGTCCGTCAAAAAGGAGACAACAGATCCCAAGGCTGCTGTCGAATGGGCGTTGAGGCAGGACGGTGCTGGCGTCTTCGTTATGCTCGACCTTCACGCTTACCTCGGCGACGACCGTCGTCCGGCGGACCCGCAGCTTGTGCGGGGGCTCCGTGATGTCGCTAGCGCATTTCAGAGCGGCAGCGCGGCACGCGTGCTCATTGTAGTCGCGCCGCTCCTTCGTATACCTGATGAGCTAGAGAAAGACGTAACCCTGGTCGACTTCCCGATGCCCAACGAGAAGGAAATCCGGAACGTTTTGGATCAAATGATTGAGGCTAACAGCTCCGCTGACAGCCGAATCCGGATCGAGGTCGATTCGGTTGGCAAGGAGCGTCTTGCTAAGGCAGCCCTCGGCCTTACTCTCAACGAAGCAACAAACGCCTTTGCCCGGGCGATGGTCGACGACGGAGTTCTGTCGAATGATGACGTGCACGTCATTATGGATGAAAAGAAGCAGATCGTGCGCAAGGCCGGACTGTTGGAGTTTGTGGACGTCAACCTGGACTTAGGCGATGTTGGCGGGCTGCAGAACTTGAAGCGCTGGCTGGCGAAGCGCAATAATTCCTGGCTAGATGAGGCTGCTGACTACGGCATACCCGCCCCAAAGGGCGTGCTCATGACCGGCATCCCGGGCTGCGGTAAATCATTGACTGCAAAAGCCATTGCTGCTGCCTGGGAATTGCCTCTCTTGAGGCTCGACATTGGCAAGATATTCGCCGGCCTTGTGGGATCCAGCGAGCAGAACATGAGGTCTGCTATCCGCACAGCCGAGGCGGCTGCGCCCTGCGTTCTGTGGCTGGACGAGATTGAAAAAGGCTTTTCCGGGGTGTCGGGGGACGGAGGTGACGGCGGCACGTCCAGTCGGGTATTCGGGTCGTTCCTCACGTGGATGCAGGAGAAAACCGCACCAGTGTTCGTCATTGCGACTGCAAACAAGGTCGACCGCCTGCCGCCTGAGTTTCTTCGCAAGGGTCGATTCGACGAGATATTTTTCGTCGACCTGCCCACCAGCCAGGAACGGCGCGAGATATGGAGCCTTCATCTCTCAAAGCGGCTCAAGAAAAGTAAAGCCGGGGCCCTTGAAGTAGGCGAGGGGCTTCTCGCCGGACTTACAGATGCAAGCGAAGGCTACGCGGGCGCCGAAATCGAGCAAGCGGTTGTGGCGTCGCTGTTCGATGCTTATGCGGACCGCCGTTCACTAGTCAGCGACGACCTGTACCGCGCCGTCAGGAACATGGTGCCGCTTAGTGTTACGCAGGCTGAAGAGATTGCTGCAGTTCGCCACTGGGCGGCGGAACGCGCTGTCGCTGCTACAGCTTTGGAAGACCTCTCCGGCTATTCATCGCCCCCGGTTGCGGAGACGGCCGCCCTGCCCGAGGTCGCACCCCAGCCACCTCACCCAGAACCCTCGTTGTCTAGAGGCGGAAGACTGGTGGATTTCTGATGAGTATTTCTATAGTCCTCGTTCCCATCGCCGTAGCGGCCATCGGCGCATGGCAGGCCAGTCGCCAAGAAACAGACGCTGAGGGACGAACCGTCTGCCATGTGCAAACTAGGATGCGCGACAGCGGGCTTTTAAGGGCGGCGCTAGCGGACACGAACGCTGCGGTCACCGCATCGGCGAATACGATTGTTGCCGACTGGCAAGGCGTGCGCGCCCGATTCAACCGCGATGAGCGAGAGATCTGGCAGGTGGACTTCACAGGCGACATCGACGAGCAGAAAGCGTCTGGGATTGTTGCCACTATCGACCATGCATATGGCCGCCAGGTGCAAAGAGCGGTACTCGCAAGGTTGCGGGCTCGAGCGCCACTAGCGGGAATGACGGTGGCATCCGAAAGCCTGGAAGAGGATGACAGCGTGACGCTCGTGCTGAATGTTGGAGGATGAACACAATGGGGAACGAGCAGTTAGTCGTCCGAATCTCCCCTGACGGGGCAATTTTTGCAGAGACCAAAGGCATGAAAGGCCCCAAATGTCTGGAGGCCATTGGACTCCTAGAGGATCTGCTTGAAGCGCAAACCGTTACAAGCAGCTACACGAAAGAATACGACGAAGTGCCTGCCAGCACGCACAATGCCATCGAGGTAGATGATGAACTACGCCAACACTGAAGCAATGAGCCGCCTTGCCAGCCGCAAGTGGCGAATCCGCCATAGTGCTTGGCTCCTCGCTCCGATCCTCGGATTCGGCATGTTGTCATTCGTCGGATTCCTTTACGTCGCACTCCGAACCCGCACCCGAAAATTCTGGACCGCCTGCGTCATCGCTTGCCTTGCCTCCGCCTGCGTCTGGGTCGGCAACGCCGTTTGGAACGAACGCACATCCGAGGGCCACGGCTCCTGGGGCGGCGGGATAACTTTTGCTGTATGGGTGGGTCTGATTATCTATGGCTTCATCTTGAACCGCGACTACCTGCGATGGAGGGCAGCCCGAAGCGCAGCTAATGCCTGGTACAATCAGCCGACTGGCCCTAACGCGCACGGACAGCACGCTTCTGTTCCCGTAACGAGTGGATTGGCCCCAGCCCCCATTGCTCCGCCAGCCCCTGCGCCCGGGCTTCTCGGCGTTGACAACTCCGGCTACTACGCCCCGCCGAGCATGCCGCCCGCTCCAATGCAGCGGTCCCGCGACGTAGCAGCGCCGGACATTAATTCCGCTAGCGGTGTTCAGTTGGCAGCGGCGCTTGGTATTGACCTCATGTTGGCTGATCGTGTTATCTCGACCCGCGAACAGCGGGGACCTTATCGAAATCTCGATGATTTGGCTCAGGCAGCCCTTCTTCAGCCTCACGAACTCCTTAAGTTTCGCGAAAAAGTAACCTTCGGGCCAGGCAAGCAGAATGCAGCCGCCCCGGCGGCGGAAAGGCCTTCAGCTGCCACTGAGCCCCCGACTGTCCGTCGCCTTGACTACTGATGGACCAGCACCCGATCTCTTGCGGATCGGGTCAATATCGCCTCGCACCACGGCTGAAGGGCCAGGCCTCCGCTTTGCGGTGTGGGCTCAAGGCTGCTCAATTCGATGCACTGGCTGCTTCAACCCGCATTTTTGGGCGACGGCCGGGGGGCAGGACGTTGTCGTTGAGGACATTGCCCGTCAGGCTATTGACGCTGGAGTGGATGGTGTGACCCTCTTGGGGGGCGAACCGTTTGAACAGGCTCCAGCCTTCGCAGCCCTCGGAAAAAAGGTCCGCGAGGCAGGACTGTCGATGATGGTGTTTAGCGGATTTGAGCGGGAGTTTCTGGAAAGCGGTGATGCTCCCGACGGCGCAGCGGCACTGCTGGCCCAGACCGACCTGCTCGTCGATGGGCCCTACTTGGCAGACAAACGCGATCTCGGCCGGCCCTGGGTTGGTTCCACAAATCAGCGGTTTCACTTCCTCACGGACCGCTACCGCCACTTAGAAGAGAACCTGAAGGGGATGCCGGACCGGATCGAGGTAAGGATCAGCCCGATGGGTGCAGTTGCTATAAACGGGTGGGCTCCTGTTGACCGGCTCGATACACTTCTTGATGATCTGACACCGCGGGTCGGGCGCGGGCAAGTTCAGTAAGCCCCTGTGTGAAGACTTGTCCGACTGTAAAAGGCGATGACTCAGGTTTTGCGCGGGAGTCGCTTTCAGCGGTCACCTACACCGCGTGGGAGCCGCCTATACGTGCATCCCGCCATGGAGGGACGTGTTCGAAAAAGCGTGTACACCAGGTAGCGAGAATTGGGGACTCTCCGGAGATCAGGGAGTCGACGACGGCGTCCGGCAGGCCTTGGCTTCGCCGCGGCCATTGAGGGTGTCGCTCATCAGGCCAACGAAGGCCTGTTCCCGCGCGGTGATGGGCCCGCCCAGGGACGAGACCTTCTCGGAGTGGGCGGTAGCGGCGAATTCAAAGCCGGAGCAAGACGCCCACCAGATCGAGGACTGTGCTGTATTGGTCATACCCTCTTGTGTGCGGCTAATTGCCTCCGGGAACGGGAAGCAAGGAACCCGGCACCAGTCGCGGCCGGAATACGGTCCCTGAACGGCCGGCCCATACACTGGCCGGATGGATGATCCCGCACCTCGGAACCGCACCGGAAAACGGTGTGCCCTCGACGTATTCGATCCCACGCCCGACGGCTTCACACCGCACACCCTGGAACAGACGGTCGAGGCGGCCCGGGAAGCCGTGGCAAGCCTTGAACGGTTATATGCGGCCCTGCACGGCTGTATGACGCCCTTGGACCTCAACCGGCTGTCCCGGGAAAGCAGGCACGCCCGGGAACAGGCAGCCGCCTGGGTGGAATTGCTTGAGCAGGCCCGCGACATCATCGAACGCGACCTTCCACTGAGCGACAGCATCGCCTGGGTCCAGGAACCCGAGCCGGAACGCGGGCCCGACGTGCTTTGGACCGGGCCGTCCGGTGGACATCTCCCGCCTGACTGGATTGTGGCGCTTCGCGCCAAAGCCGCGGACCTGCCGCTGGACCATCTCACCACCTACCGCCGGGAGGTCGAGAAGGCGGAAGCTTCGGGGAAGCTCCCGGCTCTCATCCGGCGCCACCGGTCCAGGGAGTTTGAGAAAGCCTGGCGGGCGTCGATGACCGATGAGGAGTTCGCGTTGCTGCGCGGCAGTGACCGGGGAGCCGGGCTGCGGCGCCACAAGAAGGCCTTCCGTGAACAATGGAAAGCGGCCCGCCCTGAAACAGGACAGGCCGCTGACGCTCTCCCGGACTAGCCCCCGGGGCGGAAGCTGATCGCTACCTCGACGTCGATGATCCTCTGGTCGGTGATCGTATTGAAGTCGTCCTGAAGGAGGGCGGCCTGAAAGCACTCGGTTACTAAAACATCTGCCTTGAGGCGGCCATGAACCACGGTTTAGGGCCTCCAAAGACTGTAAACGAAAGGTCGCATCAATGATCGATGTAAAAGACGTACACAACACGGAGACGGTAGCCACCGAACTCGCAGCCTCAACGCTGATCCTTTGGAGCGATGGGCAGACACAGCTCCACCGCATTGGTTCAACGAAGCGTAATCGACGCCCGTGCGACAGTGGGGACCGAAAGCACTCTGTGAGAGCCGCAGACTCCGGGGACCCTGCGTAACCCCACGCGCGATTTCCCACTATCTGCTCCTTTGTTCATGTGGAATCGCGAAGAGAACATCCGGTGCGCGCCGATTGTGGTGCCGGGCGCTGGTAAACCTTGGCACACCCACGCCCGGGCCGAAAGAACGGACTTTCCGGTCCGGGAAGCTGACGGGGCGGTGACGCACAGGGAAAGCCAGCGGTAGTGGATGCCAGAGCCAATAGAGGTAACAACCGCGGCCTGACCAATCGAGTGCGTAAACTTCCGGTATGGCCGGCCCGCGGATGAACCGCAACCTTAAGATCGTCCTAATCGTTCTGGCTTCTCTTTTGGCCGTTGGCATTGCCGGCGGTGCGATCATGGCGGGCGTCATCGAATCGGAGCGGAGCGCGGCGAACCGCAAGACCGGCTTGACGGCGCGCCCGACGGCTGTGGCCTCCCTCCAGGTCGTAAAGCCCACCGGCGCCGCCCCTGCTACCGCCATCCCCGCTCCCGCCTTGACGCCTACGTCCGTGCCGAGCCTGCCTGCGCCCGCCCCCACCGCTTACGCGCCCGAAGTCATCCAGACAGTGCAGGCACCGCTGCCGCCCGCGCCGCCGCCGTCCCAGCCCGCGGCCCACCCCTGTCCGTCAGGGGTCGTGGCAGGAGGCCTGACCGAAATATCTGTGGCGCCCGCACCGGAATACGGCACCGGATACGTGTCCATCTCCGGCCGGGGTGTCATCCACAACGCGACCGACGCGCAGGTATCATTCTTCGACGGATTCATCCCCGAAGTGCAGGGCCTCGACGCGCGCGGAACAGTAGGCACGCTCATGACCATGGGGGAGTTCGACTATGTACCGCCGGCAGGGCAGCCACGGCCCCCGACCTTGACTCTGAAACCGGGGGAGAGCATGGGCTACACCGTCCACTCTCCCAGGGAGTATGAGTTGACGGTAGCGAAGGTGAAAAGCTTCTACTCTGCAATGGACCGGTACGACATCTACTTCTCCAGCTGGAGCAACCACCGGGACTGCGGAAACCCTGCCCGCGCAAACCTCCCAGGCGGGCAGAGCCTGCCCAACACCTACACGCCCGCCGGCTGATTGGCCCGGGGAGAGGCTCCGCTTTCTCCGCACACATAGGCGGGGGAACCGCCTGAGTCGTGCCGCTCACTCGGTCCCGAGGGACGGTGCCTCGCATGTTGATGCTGCCTTAGAGGGCGGTTTGAGGTTGTCGGAAGAAGACACGACGCGCCGCGTCGGGACGCCTAATCGGCGCAACCGACGGGTCATACGGGAGTAATGCTCTTAACGTTCCCAACCGCCCGCTGACGTGGAGCGCGAAAGCATCGGCTGCGGAGGTTGCCATGGGTCATGTGTTGAACGCTGTGTGCGCTGGTCGTCCTCCACGGCGTTGATATGCGGTTGGGGAATAGAGTCACCGCAACTCTTCCCCACCTCTGCTGAACGAACCGACCGTCCTTGGGGGGCGATCCTGCCTGAGACAGCTTTGCAGCCGGCTTCTGGATTGATGTTGCATTAGAGCTCACCTCCAGCTGTCCTCGCCCAAACGGCTGGACCGGGTGTACTGATCAACATAGTTCCTGATGGAGCATGTCATCAATGGCATGTACCTTGACTGGGGCCTGGTGCCGGTGCTCATTGGCGTCAGCCCCGAATCCTTCGGCGGCGTGTAGGATGCCTGAGGGCGCGCGGGAGCGGCTCTATCTAATTCATTAGCCGTCATGGGGGAAACTTTGAAAACTGCTAATTATGCTGCTGCCAGTGCGCTGATTCTCACTCTGTCTGCATGCGCAGGGTCCGGCACGGCCGCTACTCCTGCTGCACCCACTCCCAGAACATCCACTGTTTCTTCGCTTCCAACTGCCAAATTCACAGCATCTGCGGAGACTATTTGTGCTCAGCTCGTGGGCACCGAGACCACTTTTGGTCCCTTGGAAGACTACCTTAAGCTCCTTTACTCGTCCTCGTCGTCAAGCCTGATGGAGGAAGACAAGGTGAAAGGTCGGGCTGCGAGGGATCAAGTCCGGGAGATCGCAACGCGTGCGGAGCCATCACTACAAAACACAATCGAAGCAGTCTTTTCAGACAAGGAAAACGAGCACAAAGCAGCGCTTATCGAAATCCTCCATCGGTGCGACGGCTTCAATGTTCAGGAAGTGCTCAAGCAATAGCAGCTTTAAAAGATTCACAGCCGACTAACTCATTCCCATTGATCTCGTTGCTCCGCCAGAGGGCGAGACGGTTGAAGGCTCTCATCCTCTGGCGGAGATGCCGTTGGTCCGATGGCCGCGGAGGCCGGGGATTTCCCATTGACTCGCTGTCAGTGGTGGTCGAAAAAGTGTGAGCCATTTAGCGTGCCTAGCGTCTAGTCGTGGTTGCGAACTGCTGCGGAAAGGACGGATTTGTTCGAGCTTGCGGCAGGGCGGCCGCTCCGGGCGGCGCATGGTCATCAGGGGCACCCGGGAGGAGTTCCAGGCACTTGTCTAAGGGCCACTCCGTCGGATTACGTGAAACCTTTGCTGACCAGCAGGAACAGACCGTGTATTCTCTACTTGGGATTACGAGTAACCATGGACATCAGATCTCCGACCAGAACTGCTGCCTAGAAGGGGCCTTAGTGGCTCCCGCTCGTCTTTCTGGACGGTTTGCTGTGAGTGTTTGACATCTTCTTGATGCCTGGGTCGGCAGGACACATCGGAGGATTCCTGTGACCGTTACGAAGAGCCTGAAGAAGATTACGCGCCTTGCGATGCGCGCTACCGGGCAGACATATCAACAAGCACTAAGACTTCACACCGACCGGGGTTTTCCAGTCGTCTGTGCCCCCACGCCAGCCCAGGAGGAGTTGGAGGGGGAGGTGCTCTCCAAGATCGGTGACCTACTTCCGAGGCCCATCGACGGCGCTGTACAACTCTTCGAGTTTGGAAAGATCGAGCCAGCCCCAAACAGCCTGATGCTTGGGCCAGTGGCTTCCGCTCTGCTTCCCAGGTTAGCCCTGGACCTTATGCCCGTACTCGAGTCCCCGCACGTATCAGCGGAGCTGTACGGCGTTCCTGGACTTAGGGTCCGCCCTCATCCGGTCGGCCTCTGCCTCTTCCGTCACGAACTGGATGCCGAAATCATCCTCAGGGGCACTAGTGCCCGGGAATGGGAGTTGGGTCACCAGTCAGGGCTTGTTAAGGAACATCGACTCGGTACATGCCTAGCGGCCCGTTATCCTGAAAACTGGACCCGCTTGGAGATGGAACGCTACACAAACGGCCTTCCGGAAGACCCGGTGTGGCAAAGCATTCTGCTCCGTCGGATCGGTCTGGTGAGCGAAATGCGCCCTCGTGCAGTGAGCACCTATTGGTCACACGGGCAGGGCGTGGTCGTCGAAGTTCAGCACCAACAGATCGATGCCGCTGCTGTAGAACATTTCATTCAGGACTTCACCTCGCCGTTGCTGTCTCCCGAAGTTCTTTACATTCCAGAGGGCGACTACTCATGCCGTGCCGACGTGAGCCGTTCCGTCCAATTCAGGACACCGCGGAGTCTGCACCGCCTGACGATACGCTTCGTTCGCTTGCCGCGCTCTTAGCCAGGCAGGAAGAAGATCAGCCGCCGCGCCGATGCCTGCATAGATACCAGCATGATCAATCATCGAGAGGGCGAAAACGCCCGCGCCGCCATCTACACCCGTATATCTAAGGACTTGACCCTCGAAGGACTCGGGGTGGCCCGGCAGCTAAAGGACTGCAGGGCTCTGGCAGAGAAGCATGGATGGGAGGTGGTTGAGGAGTTTGAAGATAACGACATTTCCGCTTCCGGGGGGAAGTACCGGCAAAACTACGAACGGCTAAAGGCATTGATGGAAGCTCAGGGTGTCGACGTAGTCGTTGTGTACGCCGCCGATCGCTTGCACCGAAACCCGAGGGAGCTCGAAGATTGGATCGACCTGGCCGCGCGTACAGGAATCAATGTGCATTCCGTCATGAGTGGAACGATTGATCTGAGCTCCCCTGATGGCAAGACGGTGGCACGAGTAGTGACGGCGTTTGCGGCTGCGGAAGTAGCGAAAACCAAAGCTCGGATTCAGAGGAAACACCTCGAGCTTGCTGAGGCTGGTGCATGGACTGGCCGCGCTTGTTACGGATACACGGCTGACGGCAAAATCGTTGAAGAAGAAGCTGCGGTAATTCGAGAGATGGCTGCTCGCGTCCTGCATGGCGAGGGCTACAACGAGATCGCCAGAGACCTGACTCGGCGGGGCATTCCTACCGCCAAAGGAGGAAAATGGCGGGCAGCAAGCATTCAAAACATCCTCAAAGCACCCCGCATAGCCGGACTCCGTGTTCACCACGGAAAGATCGCCGCCAAAGGTCAGTGGGAGGCCATTGTGTCCGAAGAAACGTTGGCGATGCTCAGAGCAAAAATGGCCCCGGGGCGCTCCGAAGGCAAGAAACGTGGAGGTGCCCGAAAACACCTGCTGACAGGGTTGCTGGTCTGCAGCAAATGCGGAACTGGAATGGTGAAATCCATAAACGGCAAGAGCAAGAAACCTTCATACCGATGCCCCCGCAATGCTGGAGCGGCGGCATGCGGCGGAACGACCATCGTTGCAGCTGAGACAGAGGCATGGCTGGCCGAGGCTGCCTTCCTGTTTCAAGACGCCCGAGTCCTGGACGAGGAAGAGACAACGGGGGAGTGGCTTGAGAAGATCGGCGCCCTGGACGCCCGTCTGGAAGAGCTGGCTGCGGATTACGGCAGCGGGGTCATTTCTCGCAACGAGTGGCTGGCCGCGAGGGCGGCCGTAGAGCGACAGAAGGCCCAATACCCTGTCCCGATCGTTCGGCGGCGTGAGCTGACCACGGGCGCCATGTTGAGAGCCGCTTGGGCTGACTTGGCAACAAGTGCCCGCCGAGCCGTTTTGGATGACATCTTTGTCCGAGTCGTCGTCATGCCGAGACGCCAGGTGACTGGCATGAAGACCTTTGATCCTGGTCGGCTCGTCCCCGAATGGAGGGCCTAAACCCCTAGCGACCGCCGTGCCGTGGGTCCCTGCATAGAGAGCAGCATGGACACAAACCAGGAAAGCATCGTCGAGTGGATCGTCGCTACTAGGACCGCTCAGGGCCTGAGCGGAATAGTCTCGCTCGACCCGGCACTCCATGCGAGAACTCTCGGCGCTGTAGACCGTGTGGCCGCAGAAAAAGCACGTGGCGATGCCGCTCAAGGGAGTCCCGCGGCGTGAATGCGCGACAGATCTCTTGTTCGGTGTGGCGCGGCACAACTGTTGAACGTAGTCACGCCGCCGTCCGCACGAAACTTGGCGTAACCTCCTCGAATAAGACGCCCGCCGGAACGAGTAGAGGACTGCCTCATCGACTGTTGACGGATTTCCGACGAAGATGGCTGTTCGGCTTCAGACGGTCCAGGCTGCCCATCTCCGCCTGTCTGGTGAACCCAGTACCAGCCCCGCCGTGGAGCCCGCAAAAATCCATGGCCGGCCCACTTTCGAGTGTGGTGGGCTTTCAATCCGTCACTTTTGCCCTCCCAAGCTCCTGGCGAGCCACCCAACGATGCCTGTGCTCCGCGGCTCAATCTCAGCCGGCAGTCCACGGTCCAAGTCCCAGGACTTCACTTCCTCGGCTTCCCAGATGTCGAACAGGTCGTCGGACCGGTTGCCGTGCCGGTACTCGGCTTCCTCAGGGAAGACCGGCAGGGCATCGAGGAAGACCACGTGGCCGCCGGGCAGGTCCATCTGGGGCATGAAGTTGTCCGGCCGCTCGGTGAGGACCCAGCCGGTGAATTTTCGGCCCTTGATGATCTTCCAGTCCCCTGCGACGAAGACGCCGTGCTGCGGCACAGTGCCGGACTCCCGGACATTCAGGGCCATGGTGCAGAACGCCTCGAGGACTTCCTGTCCGCCGTGGTTCACGCCGGCGAACAGCTCCACGGCGTGCCGGTGGCCGTCCTTCCAGTAGTGCCCGGCGCCGGCGGAGGTGTACAGGTGGACCCCGAGCCTGGTTGTGCCTGCAGGCCATTCGAAGACGCCCATCCGTTTGCCGGTCCGGGTGTTCATCTCGTGGAGGACCGGCTCAGTGCCGATGGCTTGAGTGTAGTGCTCGCGCAGCTCGTCAATCACAGCATCTCCTCGATGTCTGGGCACTGAATCTGGACGTGTTCCGGCTGCTTCGGGTCGTCGCCCCAGATCCGGATGGGAGTGTCCTCGCTCCTAGTCCTGAATCTGGCGATGCTGTCAAGGTAGACGGTCTGGACGTCGATGAGCCGCCGACCGGTGTGCAGAATGCCCTCATGGAGTTGCATCAGGGAGGGGTCCTCCGGCGGGTTCGGCCCGATGGTCAGCTCCACCTCACCTTCGGCATCGTGCTGGACAGCGACGCCCCAGGCGTTCTGGCTGGTCCAGAAGTTCGCGACGCCGTCGATCTCGGGGATGACGAGCTCCTGGTCGTCCTCGGACATGAGCCACATCAGGGCATTGGGGAAAGCGGCGGTGGTGCTGAAGCCGCTCACTCGGCAGGCTCGATCAGCTCAGGCCCGTTGTTCCTAACGCTGTTGACCCGGGTACTCACGATCCGCGGGACCAGGACGGGCTCCGGCAGCGAATCGAGCAGGTGCTGGATGTCGGCTTTGTCGGTCAGGTCCGGGTCCAGCCATTCGGCGAACCGGTCGTGCGGGATGATGACCGGGGACCGGTCGTGCACGTGGCCCAGCGCATCCTGGGCCGTCGTGGTGAGCACGGTGCAGCTGAGCAGCCACAGCTCAGGATCGTCCTCAGGCCGGGATGGGTCCGCCCACCATTCGTAGAGGCCGGCGAAGCCCAGCAGCGGCTCCTTCTCGGAGTACAGGTAGTTCGGGATCTTCTTGCCGTCCTCGGTCTTCTGCCACTCGTAGTAGCCCTCGGCCGGGACGATCGCACGGCGCTTGACGGCGGCCTTGCGGAACGACGGCTTCTCCAGGATGGATTCGCTTCTAGCGTTGATCAGCTTGTTGCCGATCTTGGCGTCCTTCGCCCAGGACGGGACCAGGCCCCACTTAGCGATCAGCAGGTGCCGCTCGATGCTTCCCTCGTCCAGCCGCTCGGCCACAATGGGCACCGCCTGGGTGGGCGCCACGTTCCAGCTGGGAGGTGGCGGGCTGCCCTCCACCTCCTTGGCCTCAAAGTGGCTCAGCAGGTCGCCGGTGGCCTTGGACATCACGTATCTGCCGCACATGGGCCCATTCTGCCTGATCACCCGCTGACGGATGGCACGCATCAGCCTGAAGAGTCGCTAATCGAAGACACTATGCGGCGCCCGCCCTCAGCAGTCGGAGTGTGCATGTACGTTGGAGTCCATGACCCAGAGTGCGATCTTCGTTGATGCCGGTTTCCTCATTGCCGTAGGCGGCACCCGCGTCGCCGGCACTTCCTGCGCTCGGCGTTCCGGGTCGACTACGACAAGCTCATCCAAGGACTCTTGAAGCGCACCGCCGAGCACTGCGGCCTCGAGGTCTTGCGGGTCTACTGGTATGACGCTACGAAGGACGCCCTGTTCACAGACGAACACAAGCGGATCGGCCTGCTGCCCGATGTGAAGGTCCGCCTCGGCCGGATCTCCTTCAATGGCGAGCAGAAGGGCGTTGACCTCAAGCTCGGACTGGACCTGGTTGGTGTCGCCCGCAACCGGGCTGCATCGGTAGCATTCCTGATGTCCGGGGACGATGACCTGGCCGAGGCCGTTGAAGAGGCCCAGGACCTGGGCATGAAGGTCGTCCTAGTCGGGCTGGACAACCCCAACCACCGGCTCGGTGCCACGTCGGTGGCCGAGCACCTGGCGCTGCGCGTGGACAGCATCATCACCCTGTCCACAGACCTGATCGAGGAATGCTTCACCAAGACCGTTGCTGAGCAGCCGCGGCCTACACCGGCCGTGGCTGTTCAGCCGCCGGCGCCCACTCCGGCGCCAGCCACCCCGTCTGTACCGCGCCCGTCAGACATGGCCGCGCGCCCGGCACCTCCCCGCGGCCGCATGATCCTGCCGTCCCCTCCGCGACCGTATCGCTCTGAGGCTCATTTGGTTTACAGCTCCGGCGGCACCGGGCCTACAATCCTGCCGCCGGAGGACAGCCCCCTGGACGTCGCTTTCGAGGTCGGGGAAAGCGTCGCCACCAACTGGTACGGGACCATTACCCAAGGCGAGCTCAATGAACTCCTGGCCGACCGGCCCATCCTTCCGGTAGAGATCGACCGCGTCCTACTCAAGGACTGTGCCCAGCGGATCGGCGAATACAAGACCGACCTGCAGGGGGTGCGCCGCGCGCTTCGCGAAGCGTTCTGGGCGAAGCTGGACCAGCTCATCTGACCCCCTGTCGTCGGCTGCGGGAACGGATACCGGGTAGCACCAACAGTCGCCACCGTCCCGGTGTAGCAACTTTCCTGCCTGCTATAGCCGTAGGCGAGAAGGGAGTCTCGCATCTCCGGCTGATCCAGTGCCATGGCCCAAGGGTCGGTTGCGGGAGAGCTCCGGCCGAGCCGGGCCGGGGACTGGCGTCGGAAAGCCGGAGCGCTCCATGGGCGAAGGGATCAGGTGGGTCCGGTCGCCGGCGCGCATCCAGTGAGGGGTGGCGAGCAGCAGTGGGGCATGCTCTACGACGGCGGTGGCATCGAAGGTTTTCCAGGCTGTGAACGGATAGTCGTCCAGCAGACTGCGCTTGACCCATTTGGCGGGCCCGTGGACGTTGTTGAGGGCAAAGTTAGCGGAAAGGGAGAAGAAGTTCTCGGAGAGCTCGTGCCTCGCAGGGAACCACTCGTCCCACGCAGCGATGCCGATACGCGCGGCAGGGGAGTCGGTGCCGGTGCCGGGAAACTCCTTCAGCACGGAGGCGACCCGGCGGTAGATCTCATGACGGGGATCGCCGGCACGGTCTTTGGGCCGGTCCGGGTGGGGTGCGGCGATGAAGAGGATAGTGAGCCCCGAGGTTTCCAAGGGGCGTTCGCTGAGCAGCTGCGCCCACCGGCGAACCTTGTTTTCCAGCGACTTGGACGCGGTCGCGGTGAGCTCGTAAGCGATCCGCATTCCATCGATGCGGACGATGGTCCCGTCGGCCCGACGGTTGTCCGGGTTCTTCACCTTCTTGCCGAGCCCGGAGCCGGCGAGCAGGTCGACCGAGGAGAATTTCTCGCCGAGGACTGCGCCGATCGGTAGGTACTCGGCGGCGCGGAGGGCGAGCTCGGTGGACAGCAAGTTGTGTCTGTCGTACTGGCCTCCACCTGACCAGGGGTAACCGCCGGTGACGGAGATCCATTCTGGCCAAGTGAGCTCGGGCACGATGAGCTTGTCGAAGGTCTCCGTGTTGGACGGCCTGTACAGGCAGTTGCGGTTGAGAGCTGCCTCGGAGACCTCAGGAGCGGAGTAGGTGCCGACGTCGAGCAGGTGGACTGAGATGGAGGCGGCGACGTTTGACGAAGCCGAGTTTAGGTAGAGATGGGAGCCGGTCATCGCGGCGAGCTGCTCGGCAGAGACGGTGCGCCAGGAGTCGACGACACCCCATGCAGCGAGACGTTCGCGCCGCCCTCGGTTGATGGTGAGCAGCCGCATGGCCTCGTGCTCATCCATCAGGTAGCGGGCGTTCACTGAAGATGGATTGGCTTCCTTCCGCTGCTGAAGGAGCGGCCGATTCGACCAGGTCGCCTGGGAACCCGGCGCCCACAGGCGGTCCCAGTAGGGGTCGCGGCGGGAGTGGGTCGCGAGCTCGTCGTCGGGGCAGGCCGAGGGGACGAGAGAGGCGTGGACGGAGTCGGAGGTGGTGCGGCTCGGGGTTAGATTGGCGATGGTGGAGCTCCTGTGATGATGGGACGGCCGTAGCCTTGGACGACTGGTAGGCAGCGATGCTGGAGAGTGATGCTGGACGGCCAGCATCGCTCCACACCATGCGTAGGTGAAGGCCTCGTTGGCTTCCTAGATGCCTTTGATCCTGAGAAAGCCCCAAGCCTGGGATAACCGCGATCGGCAATGGCGGTCCGGGTAATACAAACCTTGGTTATCTCCGGACAACAGGATCGTGTCGATCACCCCCGCTTCAGGTCCCTCCCACCTTTGTTTAGGTGGGACTGCAGCCGATCTTCCTTCGTCCCCTCCGGGTGGCCGGGCTCCGCCCTGGGCCTCACCCGCACAGGCCCTCCGGCCGACCCCAACCGATGACGGCTGCGCCGTCCAGCCCGTGGCCTGCGGCCGACGAGCAAAGGGGCTTCGCCCCAGGATGAGCCCCTCATCTCCCAGCCTCGGCTGACAGCTGCGCTGGTGGGTAGCGCTGCGCGCGGCGACGTCGTGGAACGGTCCGGCCATCGTCCTGCGGAGCTCTTGTGGTGGTAGGGGCTGCGCCCCGGGAAGTCAGGGGTGAACGATGCGCTCGGCGCAGAGTCACCCGTCACGGGAAAACGCGCTGCACGGCAGCGGGGGGAGGCGGAGAGTCACCGCCCCGTGCCACGAATCGTTCGGCTCATCGAACAGCCAGCTCACCGCGGCCCGGACGGACGAAGTCCGGCTCCCAGGGCGAAGCCCTCTCCCTTGCGGACAGCCAGCCCATCTATGAGAGGACCCCGCTGCGAAGCAGCGAGGCCAACGAGCAGACAACGAACAGCCCGACGGGAAGGAAACGGCCCGGCGGCAGCCGGGCCAAGGAGCACGCAACGCCACCGCAAAGTGCAACGATCCGCGACACGAGACGCCATCCCTAGGGCCACCCCCCCCGGCGCGAAGCGCCTATCCCAGCCAGAAGCCCCAGGGGAAACGAGAAGCCAACGATAAGCGGCACGCAACGGGCGGCGAAGCCGCCTCAGCCCCGCAGGGAAGGCCAGCCGACCCCCAGAAGACAGCCGGCCGGGTGCCCAAAGGAGCGCAGCGACGCCGGCACCAGGCGGGCGGGCCACGCACCGGACCAGGGCGCGCAGCGCCCAGGTCCTCGCGCAGCCCGGCGCTCCGCGCCGACGGACAGCCAGGCCGCGCAGCGGCCACGAGGTCAACGAGAAGGAAGCGAACAGCGTGACGGACGAGAAGGAAACCGAGACGGAGAACGATACAGGTTGGGCGAAGGCGCGCAGCGCCTGAGCCCCTCTTAAATATGGCGACATCCAACCCAGCACCGGCAAGACCCACAGGGTGTCACAAGCCGACAAGGCTATCGCCCGCCGTCCGCTTCGCGTCCGGATGGCCGGCCAGCGGAGCAGGCGGCAGGCGGTCGGGGTGGCGGCTACCGCCGTGGTCCGGCCCTCGCAGTAGACTCGGGCCCATCAATTCAGAGAGTGGGGGACTCATGGAAACGACCGGACCGGGAACCAGAACCGGCGGCGTGAACCGGATGGCCGTCGTATCGGTCGCGTGCGCGCTGCTCGCTGTAGTCGGCCTCGCCTTCATGGGCATGGCCGTCCTGGCGGTCTTCGCCGTCGGCGCCGGCCACGTGGCCCTGCACCAGATAGACCAGCGCGGCGGCACCGGAAAGCTGGGAGCCATGTCCAGCCTGGCACTCGGTTACGCCATCGCTGCCTTCGGCCTGGTCACCAGCTTCTCGCTCGTCTTCAGCGCGGTGGCGGTGCACCCATGAAGCCGGTGATCCTGCTCGACATCGAGGGTGTGCTGAACCCGTCATTGCGTGGCCGGCCCGGCGTCGCCCGGCCGGATCCGGTCCTCACCTGCGAGAAGAGAGTACTGGTGCGTCGGCTGGCACGCAGTGGGCGGATTGCCTGGGTGTCGACGTGGCCGGCGGAAATGACCGCGGCCCTGGAGTGCCAGCTGGAGCTGGACGTTGAACCGCTGCGGGTGACGCTGCTGCTGCGGCCGGGCGACAGTGACGAGCCCACCCCAAGCTTCGGTCGGTCGGCAGGTGGCTGGACCGGATGGAGGCCGCCGGCGATGCGGACTGGGATTCGGTCGTGTGGATCGATGACGTGCTCGGCACCGACGCCAGGGAGTGGGCCCACATCCATGACCAGGCGGTGCTGCTGCAGAAACCGGACCCGGACCAGGGGCTGACCGAAGCGCACGTCATTGCTGTCGAAGAGTTCAGGGGGTCGAAGGTCCGACCCCCCGGGCCGGCTGCCCCTAGCCTTCTGCGCCGCGGCCGGCGAACTCCTCCAGGGTGATGCCCTGGTCGTGGATCTCGGTCGCGGCCTCGACGCCGACGTACCGCAGGTGCCAGGGCTCGTAGGCGTAGCCGGTGATCGCCTCGGCCCCGGCCGGGTAGCGGACGATGAAGCCGAACCTGTGGGCGTTGGCCGCGGCCCACACTGCTGGCGGTTGATCCGCGAAGCACGCCGTGACGCTGCACGTCCCGCTGCCGTCACCAACGTCCACCGCCCAGCCGGTCTGATGCTCGGAGTAGCCGGCCCTGGCGCTGGCATGGTCGGCGACGTGGCTATCTAAAGTGTCGGCCTGGGCCAGGTAGGAGCGGTAGCCACTGGCCAGAGGATCTGTGGAGTTGACCGCACAGCAACTGCTTACGCGCTGCCCGAGCTATGGCACAAAGGTGCGACGCTTTGCCAAGTCTCTTCGATGTGGTGGAATTAGCCGACGAATTGGACTTTGGGGGACTGCATGGACGCAGGCGATCTGGCCGAGGAGGCCAGCCGCATTCGAGGGATGGTTGCGAGCTTTGACGAATCAGGCGGCAACCAGAAGCTGTTGAGGACTGTCGTAAGCAGTATCGACGACGTTGCGAAGCTACTCCTTGAACGTGGTGCTGCAGACCCTAATTTGAAGGCCGAAATTATTCATTGGGTCCTGCGCTTCAGGGCAGACAGGGAACGCCTCCAGCAGTTGGAGAGCGCTGCTCAGGTAAGGCCCGATGAAGCCGAGGTCGTGCATACAGCGAACTCTGCGTCAGCCCGAGCCCAAAAGCGCGGACGTGCAGTCAGCAACGGAAAGGTGCCCGCCCCCGCCCCTGCGCCGCACACGGAAGTCTTCGATTACGACACGACGGACCCGCGCACGAAGAACCCCTTCTTCGTCAAGAAACCACGAAAGGTAGCGCCGGCCGCTTCAACTCAACCGGAAATGCGCCCGTCA
Organism: Pseudarthrobacter sp. LT1; assembly: GCF_035621795.1. Taxonomy (NCBI): domain Bacteria; kingdom Bacillati; phylum Actinomycetota; class Actinomycetes; order Micrococcales; family Micrococcaceae; genus Pseudarthrobacter; species Pseudarthrobacter sp. LT1. The sequence continues at coordinate 3,015,206 of NZ_CP141830.1, read as the reverse complement.
TATCTTGGGTCGACCAGAAGCGCACTCCTGTTCACTAAAAAGCTCGACAGGCTTCGCGACGACGTCCGACAGGCGGCCAGGAGGCCTCGCGGCTCGGGAGACTCTATCCTCAAAGCAAGAATCGCCGAGCTTTACCACGCCCGTACCACGTCGTTGGAGAACAAGTATCACCAAGACGTTGCCGACGAGTTGAACAGCTTCGCAAAGGCGCTGGGAACAACAATCTCGTCCTTCCGTGCCGCCCCCGGCTCGTTCGGCTACGCGCCGGTTCCTCAGGAGTTGACCTTCAGCAAGGGCGGCCCGGTAGTATCTGGGGGCCTGCCCACTCTTGGACGTGGCCATCGTTAGAAGGCCGATTACGGACGCCAGATTTTCGCTCGGCATCTACAGCTCCACGCAACAGCGATCATAACGAGAACGGCCACCCCGATCATGCGGGGTGGCCGTTCTCATGTGCCTACTGCTGGGGAGTCTGCGGTGCCAGAGGAGCAGTGTGGTCTGTCCAGGCGTTGCCGTCCCAGTACCGCTGGACATCGCCCTGCGGGTACCAGCCGGCCGGGACGTTCGAGGGCGGCGGGGGAGGAGGGGCGACAGCCGTGGCTGCCTGGACCAGGGTGTCGGCGTCCTGGCCCACGGGGCGAGCCCGGTGCGTGGCAGCGAGGTTGTTGAGCTTGTTGGCGAACTGACGGGCCTTGCCCTCATCCAGTCCGCGCACTTCCTTCAGGATCACCTCGTCGGGTGTGGTGATCTGCAGGTAGACCTTGGTCCGGTCCTTCTTGGCGATGGCGCCTACCACCGCTCCGGTCTTGCCGAACAGCATGGCACCGGCGGCAACGCGGGTGGCGGTCACGCGGGCGCTGATGGCTGCCCCTGTGTCGACGGTGGCCTCGCATTCGGCAACGGGCCACGTCTTCGGGGGCAGCAGGCCGCGGCCCGCCTGCTTCTGCAGCTCACGTCCGACCAGGGAGTATTCCTGGAAAGTCGCGCTGGCCGGCAGCACGTTCTTGAACGCGTGGCTGATCTCGGCGGCAGTGACCTTGCGGTCCACCTGTTCCGGTTCATTGGAGGGCGCCGGGGCCACGTACTCGACGGCGCCGACCTTCTGCTGCAGGGCCTCGTACAGGGCTGCGGCCGGCTTCTTCTCGGCCAGCCGGCTTGCATAGGTGTCGAGCATCGGATCGACCTTAGTCTGGCCTTCACGAACGATCAGACGGAGGTAGCCGTGGGAGAACGTCTTCGGCGCCTGGTAGTCGATCTCAAGGATGTTCTCGTACAGGACCACCCGGGGTGAGGCCTCGCCCTTGACGGGCATGGCGGCTGGACCGAACTCCATGATGACTGCTGTGTCTGTAAGGCGGATCAGACCGTCCACCGTATTCGTCTGCATATGAGGAATCCTAAATGTTGCTGGGGTGAAAATTGAGCATTGCTGACGTGCTTCAGTCCCCCGTCAACTGTCTTGGTGAGGGTGTAGCTGCTCAGCCCCACTCGTCTGGGGTCCTTCGGCTCCGGCTCGCGCTTCTCTGCGGCGTCGGCAGTGAAGATCTCCGATGTGGCCACGGGGTCAGGGTCTGGGCCGAAGGGGAGGGACGCCAGGTACGGTGAGACCTAACGCATACCGCGGCCAGCATGGGCGAAGCTTGAGCGTTTCGCCGCCGGGGTGGTGACGGTAGGCCGGGACAGGGTCTCACGACGTCGAGAATCGAGTCTGAGTTGGCTGGGTGGGTGGACCACCGGACCACCCTTATGGATCGATCTGGACCAACGTGGACGAGTGTGGACCGCCGATCTGGACCAGCGTGGACCGCCGGCCTGGACCGGCATGGACCGCAGCGTGGACCAGTGTGGACCGCCGATCTGGACCAGCGTGGACCAGTGTGGACCGCCGATCTGGACCAGCGTGGACCAGTGTGGACCGCCGATCTGGACCAGCGTGGACCAGTGTGGACCGCCGATCTGGACCAGCGTGGACCACCCCGTCTGGACCAATGCGGACCACTCGGACCAGTCCGGCTCGCATGATGTGGAATTGATAGACCGTCGCGAACCTTGAGGCGCCCGATGCAGGTTTACCCTACCTTCGGTCTTTGGTTTACCGACCAAACCTGACCGACGTACCGACCCGATTTGCCCCCGTTCCCCTTGTACTTCCGGCGATACCCGACCAGCCGACCCTACTGGGTTTATAGGAGCATTCTGATCGCGCCAACGTTCAGGGGTAGCAAGTAGCTCAGAAACTCCTTAACTAGTCCTATTATTTGGTCGGTTAAGTCGGGTATCTATCTATCTATGGGTTTCGGCCCGCAATCTCGCGGATCTACTTGAGTTTTTTACCCGACCGCGGGGTCGGGTGCCGGTCGGGTAGGTCGGATTTTGGCCGTCAGTAGTTGCGGTTGGCCTGTGCGCGATCGACTTTGCCCAGCCTCGGGGGAGGCCCCTTACTCCCTATCCCGCGCCAGGGACAGCCGTCACTGGAGGTCTTGCATAGAACCAAGCATGACCCACATTTCCGACACACCACCCCTCGACCCGGCGACCCGCACCGATGAGAAGGTTCGTCTTCGCGACGAAGTTCTTCACGAAATGACGGACGGCAATTTCGATAGAAATTCAAGGTCAACTACCACTGCCGATGCCCATGACATCCCCGCCCTGCCATCCTGGACCTCCGAAGACTACGCCGACTTCATCACCGGCTCCGGCGCCGCGAAGTTGGCCGACTCCGGGGTTGCCCCACTGGTCGCCGCCGCGCGGGGCTACGCTCGGATCGACGCCACCAACTTCACCGCCGAGATGAAGAAAATGGATCTCAGCCTTGCCACCAAGCAGGGCAAGCGGCTAAAGCGGTGCATCGTCGAAGCTGACAGCGACGCCATGCAGATGCCCTGGTACTCCGTGGCCGACCTTCAGTCAGCCGACCGCCGCAACGTAAAGGTCGAACCGTTCACCTACCAGCTCCGGCCCGCAATGCCCGAGGACAACGAGCACGGCAAGCCAATCAAGTACGAGTTCAAGCCCAAGACCGGAACCCCGCTGGACGTTCACCCCGCCATCCCCATCGACTGGATCGACACAACGCCCGTCGTAATGTTCGCAGAAGGCATGCTCAAGGGTGATGCTGCGATGTCTGCGTATCTTCACTCTCAGGGCTTGGATTGGAAAGAGCTAAGCTTCGACGACACGTTTAGTGCAGTCAAAAGGATGCGCAAACTCCTGGAAGCAATCCCCGCGGCCGACCGGGTCCTGATCGTCTCCATCGCCGGGATCAACAACGCCCACCAGACACCTGTGGACTGGCGCGAAATCGACCTCAAGGGCCGCGAAGGCTGGATCGCGTTCGACGCGGACCTGGAAACCAACCCGTTCGTGCACGCCGCAGCCAAGAAGCTCTACGAGCAGCTGGACGAGAAGTCCAGAATGAAGACCATCAAGTTCCTGAACCCGACCGTCACCTCTGGGGACAACGGGTCGATGGCCAAGGCCGGGGTGGACGACTACCTCGCCACGACGGGCGACTGGAAGATGCTGCTTCGGCAGTTGACAACTAACATGCCGCCTGCCCCGGCCCGAAGTGGTGAGGAAAGGCCTGGTGCCATCCGCGTCTCCAAGGACGGCTACTCGGTTGAGGAATGCGTCCCCATCAATAACGGCCCCAACGGCGCCATCAGCGGTTACCGTTGGGATGAACGGGTGCAGCTAGGCGGCCGGGTCCTCTCAACGGTGGACAGAAGACCCGCATCGGACGAGGAACTGAGTACGGGGGTATTCGACCCCACGATCACCGTCGACAAAGAAGATTCTCTGGTTTACGTCGAAGTCAGCTGGAAGCTCCGGGGCGTGGAGGACTCCGCCGTGGTCGTGATTGATGATTTGGCCCCATCCACGGTCAAGCGGCAGGCCGAGGCCGAGGACGCGAAATTGACCGACATCACGCGCGCGATGTTCAATAACGCCACCAAGGGCCGCATGAATCCGGGCATGACATCCCAGAAAGTCTTCAAACCCGTCGCCCAGCTCATCATCACGGCCGAGAACGAGCTCACTACTCCCTCGGTGAAAGAGAGACTAATTCCGATCTACATCGGAAAGGGAAAGCTGCACCCAGAGCGGGAAAAGACCGACAGGATCGTAAGAATGGCCAGCCAGGACGGCACTCAAGCTAGGTTCACCAGTCACGTCATCCGTTACATCCGGCACGTGGCGTCGACCTACCGCGGCGGCTGGGCCGGGTACATGCAACATCTTGAGCAGGTCCGGGACAACGTAAAGTTCTCCGTCACCGACATTATGAGCGAGCTGGGTGCCTCTACCGGCTCCCTCGAGCGCACCTCGACCCTGGCCTCGGACGTATTGCTGTCCCTGTCGGTACTGCAGGAGATGGCCATCGACCTGGGCATGGAACAGGAGTTCGTGGACCAGTTCGATGTGGACGGCCTGTGCGACAGCGTCATCCGGCTTATCACCGACGCACACGCTGAGAACCAGCAGTCAGCCCCGGGCGCTTCTTTAATCCGAGCACTGTCCCAGTTGCTCGCAGCTGGGCATGCCCACGTCGTAGCCGGGGATGAGTCCATTCGTCCCCCGCTAACTGGCGAAAAGAATGAAGTATTCCTCAACGGTCGGCTGGGGTGGAAAGCAAGCGGCAGTGACGGGAGCCTGCGGCCTATGGGGCCCACCATTGGAAACCTCGTGACAGCCAAGGACGGAGGGGTAATCCTCTTCGAGGTGCAAGCAGCATTCGCAGAGGCGGCCAAAGCATTCCCGTCATTGGTCCTGCCCGGCCAGAAAGACACATCGGCCTGGAGATCGGTCTGGGACGAAGGCCTCGCCTCCACGAGGTACAAACGCCAAGTAAAAAAGAACGGTCGGGTGCTTAATACGGTCAGACCAGGCAACGGTGCTGGAAGACCTTCGGGTGTGCCCGTGGACGTCATGACGATCCTGAACGGGGGACTTGACGAGTAGGCGGCGCATCTGCGATCCGGCGAGCCGCTGATACGCCTGCATTTTACGCAGTCGGGACGTGCGGCCGCCGGTCGTCAAGAGGTTTGGGTTGGCGGCGAGCCTTTTCAACAACCCAGCGGTCGGCTCCATCGCCAAGTAGGTTGGCTGCTGAGAAACCGTCCGTCATTCCAAGCAAGAAGCGTTTGTTCACGGCGTCTTGCTCTCTAGAACTCGGACTAAGCAAGGCTCGCCAGCGAGTCAGTTGCCGCTGAGGTCCAATGGCTCAACCACGAGGCCGTCCTCGTTCCGCGTCACCAGAACTGCGTTGGTCCGGCGGTTGTATTCATTAGCCAGTACTTCCACCTTGGTAACACTGCCGTCCGGGTGCACGAGCTGGTGCGTCTTCCGCTGGTGCCAGTGCCCGCAGAAAACGTGACCAGGCCGGAGCTCGTCCACCACTTCCTGCAGCAGCCTCCTCGTGACGTTCGCACGGTCAGCAATGGCCGGCGGCAACTTGAAGTCTCCAACCATCGGTACGGCCAGCGGGACGTCATGCGTCACGAGGACATCCACCGGGCCGCCGTCAAGCAGCCGCTGCGCGTCCTCCCGCGTCGGCTCTTCCGTGTCCCACCACGACGTACCCAAGGTGCGGTGGCGGGCATCGATACTGAACGCCCCGCCTAGGGCCCCTATTGTGAGGCCCTCCACGACTGCACGGCCACCGCGGGGGAACACTCGGATGTTCGGCCGCCAGCTAGCTAGGCCGTCAGGCTCTAATTTGAGCTTTTGCAATGTCGTCCAATTATCATGGTTCCCAGCTGAAAAATACAGGGTCTGCCCGTATTCCTCCAACATGTGGTTCACACGATTAGCGTGCTTAGGTCGGTTCCGCCCTGGCCAGTCGAAGGCGTCATCACCGACGTGGATCAACGAGCGGACACCGGCCCGTGCGGCCGAGCGCAGGACGGTCCTCATCCAGCCGGTGTCCCCATGTGTGTCTCCGATGAAAACCCACTTCGGCCGGTCCATGCCGTCTTATCTGCCTTTCGATTGTGAAGCGTTCGATCCACCCAAATACTCACAGGAAGTCACCTGATTGTACTGTTCCGCGCTGGCAGCGAAACTGAATAGTGGGCTACTTTAGTGCCGCAGGCCTGAATCCGATTGGGCGGGCGGAGGTGCGGGGAATCGATCCCGTTTTCCTTTGCGCCGATCTCCCGCGCGGGCAAGTGTGCCGAACGCATACTCAACCGACAGAGGGCACCGCGGGCGATGGCGACCGCGGGCAAGTCGCCCTGCGTGAGCTTGCCGACGCCGCCAAGGCGGCCGGTCGTCGTTTCCGGGCCAAGACGACCAGGCCAGCATTTTTTGTTCAGCATTCTGCACGTAGTCTTGTCCCGCACCTCATATCGGAGTGGATGCCGGACTCCTCTGCAGGCGAGCCCTGATGACAAAATACTTCGGCCTCAACGGGAACTCAGCGGCGGAGGTCGCAAGAATCTGTACGGCCAGAGGACGCGACCTACGTGCGGGTACCAGTTTGCTACCCTCACGGCGCAAAAACGAGTACAGGCAAGTGTGGCGCGGGCGCACCCAGAAGTGCGAGCGTGGGTGGACCACAGGCTATAGCGCACAGCCCGATCGGGGGGAACATTGTGAGGCTCGTATGGTTCATACGAAATGATGGCAATCTTTACGCGAACAGCAGCGCGGGCCTGTACTGTATCCATTTCGACGATGAGCAGGGTGTCTACGTCCTCTCCCTCGGCGGTCGACATCTGTTCCAAACTGCAAGTCTGGAAGAAGCCAAGAGCTGGGCTGAAGAGTTTGTGGACGCGCTGCGGGCCGCCAAGCGCCGATTACGGGAACTGCTCCGGCTGAAGGCGGCGACCCAGCAAAAGCGGCGTGCCCGGAGCCGCCGCCCCAACGACGAAGCACTGGCCGATGAGTACCTAAACTACGATCCCGACACCGAAGCGATGCTGGGAGCCTTCAGCCGCCGGATTGACGAAGTCAGGGTCGAAGAAACGACGGACTAGATCCAGGAGTCACGCGGAGAAGCCCTCGACCACCCCGGCTGCGGTCTCATGGTCCTCTTGAGGGCCGGCCCGCAGTTCACGCCTCCAATGGGTCCAAGGCAACGATGTCCATCACGGGGGAGGTGGTTCTGAGCGTAACAACGTGGTCGGGGCGAATTTGAAGCCAGTACCGGGCGGGCCAGCCTACAGTGCAAGACTCAAGCTTGAGCAGCTCCAGTGACTCCCCGTCGCGGCGAAGTGGGGAAAATGCCACATCCAAATACTCGACGATTGGAGCGGTGGCGGCCATTAGCCTCTGCACTGTCCTGGCGGTCAGATCCAGCAGATACTGGCTGCCCGTAGCAGTGTTCACAAGGTAGCGGCCCGCATCGTCATTGCCCAGCTCTTGCACCATGGTGAGAGTGTAGCCGCGGCCTGAGACACCGTTCCGGGGGCTGGCTTAGCGAGGTGTACCGGCGCCGGGTCCCGCGCTAGTTCTGTACTACCCATTCGGCGCGGCTGAGAAAGCCTAATCCGGGATGTCTCCGAAGGCCCCTAATTCCGGCAGGAGACCCGACGATAAGGAGACCGACTGGGAAGCCCCGACTGATATGTAGTTGGTGAGCGCCAATGAGAACCGGCACGCCTGGGGCTAACGGTTGGCGAACGTCCCGAAGGATTAGGAAGCCGCTTTCGCGCAGAAGTGACGGATCAGGGGCTACCTCGCGAGCGACGAGCTCATAGATCGGCCATCCGGCCTCCCCGACTACTCGTTTGGCCGTTTCTATGACTTCCCTGCACGCAGCGGGTCCGGTGCAACTAGCAATCGTCAGTAAGGAAGGCGTTCCTGGCCCAACGCTCAGAGAGTAAGCCAACTCCTGTGCCCACTCGGCCGCGTCCATACTTCCTCCTTTAGGTCAGTCACCTTGCGGGAGCTGGCCGCTCGGGGTTCCTGATTTCGAGCGGTTCAACCTGAAGACCGCGAGGGCCCAGCCCGGATTCTCCGCCGGCGCCCTGGTCCTCGCCACTCTGGCGACCGCGTTCGCACTCATCGTCACCAACCCAAACAGCGTAATCCAGCCTCCGCAATCTGTGAGTACGGGCTACTCAAGCCAGAACGCCTTCGCAGGCACCTGGACCTACTATGTCGAGGCCCAGTACCAGGTGCCGGGATCAACGAACGTCTGGAAGAGCAGGACTACGAACCCGCGGTCCGTCACCTGCTGACGGCGGGCCGCGCACGCGCCGCCGCATGCTCCCTGATACCTTCAACAACGGCCTCACCGACAGGCCCAGAGACGCAGGAGAGCAATGACAACAGCATGGGTGGTGCGGCAGGGCCGCGGCGGACAGTTCGCCGACGAGATGATCCGCTCCGGGTACATCGGCGTTGACTTCATCGGCGACTATGACATCCGGCCGCACCTGGGTGGGGGAGCGGAGGTCTTCCGCGGCGCGATGAACGGCATCTACCAGGAGATGTATCCGGAGAAGACCCGGGTATCTGTGGGCCTGGCCATGGGCAACCTGTGGGCCGCATCCGAAGGCATCGCCGACGGTGACCTGGTCCTGGCGCCCAAACCTGACCGGACCTACCAATACGGGGTCGTCACCGGCGGGTACGAATACCACCCTGGGACGGACTTGCCGCACCGGCGTCCCGTGGAGTGGAAGGGCTCGATCAACCGGGACGACATGAGCCCTACCCTGGCCTCCACCGCCGCGGTGCCGATGACGGTGTTCCAGCTGGAGGCGCACGCCGCCGAGCTGGCCACCCTCACCCAGTTGACCGACCCCGGCCAGCCTCTGGTGCAGGCCATCTCCACCGAAGTGCAGGAGCAGCTGGCTTTCCAGATGGAGAAGCAGCTCGAAGACTTCCTGGTCCACAACTGGGCCAGCACCTCTCTCGGCCGTGAATATGACATCTACTCCGAGGACGGGCAGCCGGTTGGCCGGCAGTACCCCTCCGACACCGGCCCGATGGACATCCTGGCGATCAGTAAGGACCGGACCCGGCTCCTGGTCGTGGAGCTCAAGCGTGGCAGGGCCAGCGACGCCGTCGTGGGCCAGATTCAGCGGTACATGGGCTACGTCCAGGACGCGCTACTCGAACCCGGCCAGAGCGTCGAAGGCGTCATCATCGCCCAGGAAGACGACCTGCGGATCCAGCGCGCCCTGTCGATGACGCGGAATATCCGGTTCATGAAGTACCGGGTCGAATTCCATCTGGAAGAAGCTGGCGCGTAGCGAGTGGGAGCCGGCGGCGGCTGGGGGAGGCGAAGTGGTCTCAGACAACGCCATCGCCGCCGGCTCCGTACACCACGCTACGGACAGCAGCCCGTCCGCACCCGAGTAAAGGCTACGCAGATTCCGGGAAGGGCCTTACTTAGGGATGCTGGTGGCCGGCGGCGTCTCGGCGGAGCACCCGCGGTCTCAACGGCTGATCCCGCCGCCGGCTCTGGCCTCACCATAGGCGCCGTTGCTGGACGGTACCTGAATGGCGGGGTGCTGCATTGCCTACCGGGGTGTGGCCGGCGGCAGTGAATGTACTGCCGCCGGCCCCTTCCCCATTGCTAAGACCCTCCCCCCAATTCGGTAGGACCTTGGCTCAACCGTAGAATCCGACCCGCAACGACAGCCCTTGAAGGGCGCAAGAATTGATCAAGAACAGGCTTCGGGGCGCCCTCTCTACGCATGCCTATTGGCGACGGACCAACCTGCCACAGATAGGCTGAGCGCATGACGTTGGGGGACGCGGCAGAGCCGCTTGTGCACATTCAGGACTTCCGGATGGACTTCGGGGACACCACTGTCATCCGTGACCTGTCCTTCGACGTCCACGCGGGGGAGACGTTCGGGTTTCTGGGCTCGAACGGGTCAGGGAAGACCACGACGCTGCGGGCGCTGCTGGGCATCTACCGGCCCACCGCCGGGACCCTGCACATCGGCGGAAAGGTCTTCGAACCCCGGGACGGGGCACGCCTCGGATACCTCCCGGAAGAGCGCGGCCTGTACAAGAAGGAACCCGTCCTGGACGTGATGGTGTACTTCGGCCGGCTCAAGGGCCTGTCCAAGGCCGCGGCCCGGACCTGGTCCGAGCAGTACCTGGAGCGGGTCGGGATCCCGGAGAAGGCCAAGACGAGGCTGGACAAGCTCTCCGGCGGCCAGCAGCAGAAGGTCCAGCTGGGGGTGACCATCATGAACAACCCCGAGCTGCTGATCCTGGACGAGCCGACGAAGGGGTTCGACCCGGTGAACCGGCGGCTGCTGATGGACATCATCGAAGAGCACAAGCGGGCCGGGGCGACGGTCATCATGGTCACGCACCAGATGGAGGAAGTCGAGCGGCTCTGTGACCGGGTGATCCTGCTCAAGGACGGGGTCTCTCGGGCCTATGGCACCGTGGCGGAGGTCCAGGAAGAGTTCGGCGGCACCGTTTACCGGGTCAGCTACGACGGCGTCCTGCCCGGCTCGGATCTGTTCGACGTTATCTCGGTGGGTGATGGCCGGGCGGAGCTGTCCCCGCGGCAGGGGGCCCCCGAGGAGAAGGTCCTGCGCGAGCTCGTGGAGGCCGGGGTCGCCCTCCGGTCCTTCACCCCGACCCGGGTCTCCCTGGATGAAATCTTCATCAAGGTCTACGGCGAACACCAGACGGCAGAGGACTAGACATGGCACAGCACAACCTTGGCACCGTGGTCGCCTTCGAGTTCGTCCGGACCATCAAGAAGCGCGGCTTCGCCATCGCCACCCTGGCGATCCCGATCCTCCTGATCGTCGTCTTCGCTCTGGTGTTCGCCTCCAACGCCAGCTCGAAGGACAGCGCCGAGGCGCAGAAGAGCGCGAAGTTCTCCTTCACGTACAGCGACGCGTCCGGCATCATCAAATCTCCCGGGGCCAAGGTCGCCGGCGGGACTTACACCAATGACCCGGCGGCCGCCATCGAGGCGGTGAAGAACGGCACCTCCGAGGCGTACTTCGAATACCCGGCGGACCCGACCAGTGAGCCGGTGAAGGTCTACGGGGCCGACAAGGGGATGTTCGAGAACGGCAAGTACGAGGCCGTGGCCAAGCAGCTGCTGGCAGCGTCGGCCCAGTACCAGGTCGGCTCGCCCCAGCTGACGGCAGCCCAGACCGGGACCGCGAAATTCGACTCCGAGACCTTCAAGGACGGCAAGGTCGCCGCCGGCGTCGGGGGAGTGATCCCGCCAATGCTGTTCCTCGTGGTCTTCTACATCTCGATGATTCTGCTCTCCAACCAGATGCTGAACTCCACCCTGGAGGAGAAGGAGAACAGGGTCACCGAGATGATCCTGACCACCCTGAACCCGACCACGCTGATCACCGGCAAGATCATCTCCCTGTTCGCCGTCGGGCTCGTGCAGATCCTCGTGTTCCTGGCGCCGGTCGGGCTGGCCTACCTGTTCTTCCGCGACTCACTGGCCCTGCCGGCCCTGAGCCTGTCCTCCCTGGTCTTCGAACCCGGACCCATGATCACCGGGGCCCTGCTGCTCCTGGGCGGATTCACTGTGTTCACTGGGACCCTCGTGGCCATCGGCGCGATCATGCCGACCGCCAAGGAGGCGGGCACCATCTTCGGGCCGCTCATGGCCATGATGTTCATCCCCTTCTACATATTCAGCCTGGTCATCTCCAACCCAGAGGCCCTCATCGTCCAAATCTTCACCTACTTCCCGCTGACCGCACCGGTCACCGCCCTGCTCCGGAACGCCTTCGGGACTCTCAGCCCTATCGAGGCCGGCGTCGTCATCGTCGAACTGTTCGTCGTCGGCATTGCCATCCTGCGTCTGGCCGTCCACCTGTTCCGGTACGGCTCCATCGAATACGGCCGGAAGCTCAACATCGCCGCCACCTTCCGCCGCAGCGAGATGGCTGCCAAGTAAATCGGGGAACGGGCAGGCTTGCAAGAGTATTCTGACTTTATAAAAAACTTATAAACCACTACTATCCTTGCTATGGATCCCCTCGACAATCCCTACACACCCAATGCAGGCGCCAACCCGCCTGTGTTGGTAGGCCGTTCCGATGAACTGGCGTCCTTTAAGCTTCTCCTGGCACGGCTTGCCCGCGGGCGCAGCGAGCAGTCGATGATCATCACGGGCTTGCGTGGTGTGGGCAAGACGGTCCTGTTGGGTGCGTTCCGCAAGGAAGCTATTTCGGCTGGTTGGGCGGTCATTGAGATCGAGGTCAGCAAGCATAGTGACGAGGACTTTCGTCGTCAGCTGGCCGTTGAATTCAGGAAAGCTCTTCTCGAGATTTCCCCGCGTGCGAAGTGGACTGACCGCGCACGGAAGGCTGCCGGGGTGCTCAGGTCCTTCACAGTCTCGGTCGACCCGGAAGGCAAGTTCACGGCCGGCTTCGACGTGGATGCGGTAGAAGGTCAGGCTGACAGCGGTGAACTGGGTGTTGACCTGACCGACCTATTTCTTGCTGTAGGCGAGGCTGCCCGCGACCACAAGACGGGCCTTGTCCTGCTGTTTGACGAGGTCCAGTTTCTAACAAAGGCACAGATGGAGGCGCTTATCGCGGCGCTGCATAAGACGGTACAACGGGACCTGCCCATCACCATGGTCGGGGCAGGGCTGCCCCAGATTGCGGAGCTGGCCGGCGAAGCCAAGTCGTACTCGGAGCGGCTCTTTAAGTTCCCCAAAATCGGCATGCTCGATGACAATGACGCCGTTGAAGCGATCACCCGGCCTGCCTTGGACAGCGGCGTGACGTTCGAAGAAACGGCATCCGCAGAAGCCGTGCGCCTGACTGGGGGATACCCGTACTTTCTGCAGGAGATGGGCTCTGCAGTATGGAACTTGGCCAACGACGAAACGATCACCGCTCAGGATGTCACTGATGCGCATCGGTACGTGGAAGAGAAGCTTGATGGCAGCTTCTTCCGGGTTCGGTTGGACCGCACCACAGAGCTCGAGCAAGCCTATCTTCGAGCCATGGCCCAGTTGGGGCCAGAGCCGCAGCTGGCAAGTGATGTCGCCGCCCTGCTGAATCGCACATCCCAACAGGTCAGCCCGACGAGGTCACAGCTGATTGACAAGGGCCTGCTCTACACGCCGAATCACGGTTACGCGGCTTTTACTGTCCCGCATTTCGACAGATTCATGATGAGGGCAGTTCCTGAACTGAGCGTTCCGGAGTTGCGCCAGCGGCGCGGCCGGCATGCCGCCAGCTGACGGGCCGATCCTCGCATTCTGATCACAGGCTCGGAGAGATCCTGAGTCGGCCCCGATCGTTGCCATGACGGTTGCCGCACACATGGACCTTGAACTCCGTCCCTGATAGAAAGACCCCCGTGAAGCAAAGTATTTTCGCCCGCGTCGCCCAGCTCGCCAAGGCCAACCTGAACGCCCTTCTGGACTCCGCCGAAGACCCGCAGAAGATGCTGGACCAGATGGTCCGCGACTACTCCGAAAACATCCGCGAAGCAGAGGCCGCCGTCGCCACCACCATCGGCAACCTCCGCATGGCCGAGGACGACCACCGCCGGGCCGTCGAAGACGCCCAGACCTGGGGCCGCAAGGCCATCGCCGCCTCCCATAAGGCCGACGAGTTCCGCGCCGCCGGCAACAGCACCGACGCCGACAAATTCGACGCCCTGGCCAAGGTCGCCATCGGCCGGCAGATGACCGCCGAAACCACCGCCAAGGCCCAGGAACCGGCCCTGGCCACCCAGAACGAGGTCGTCGACAAGCTCAAGGGCGGCCTGGACCAGATGCGCGGCAAGCTCGGCGAACTGACCGCCAGGCGCAACGAGCTCGTCAACCGGGCCCGGGTCGCCGCCACCCAAACCCAGGTCAACGATGCGCTCAAGGCCCTCGACGCCGGTGACCCGACGTCGGCGATCGGCCGGTACGAGGAGAACATCCGCCGCCAGGAAGCCACCGTCCGCGGCCAGCAGGAACTCGCGGCCTCATCTCTGGACGCCCAGTTCGCCTCCCTCGAAGACCTCGGAGAGCAGACCGAAGTGGAAGCACGCCTGGCCGCGCTCAAGTCCATGGACCGGAAGGCCATCGACTACTAGGATCGACCATTCTCGCCGTCTCGTATCCCTAGGGTTTCGAGGCGCAGAGGTTACGAGACACTTGCGTCAGATCTGAAGACGAGCCGGTGTACGTAAGGGGATCGGCTTACGTGCAGCTCTCCTGCTGTCGCGCGGGCATCAGAGCAGGTCAACGTCGCGGCGCAAATGCGGAAACTCGAAACCTACCCCCTTCTGGGACCGGCACTCGCTTCAGGACGTGTCCACGTCACCGGCTGTTCTAGAGCATGTCGGGGTTGCTGCACTGGTTTTCGTTGGACAACTGTGGCGGCCCCGCCTAAGTGTTCTGGAGTTTGTTCGACCGCCTGATCGTGCGCCGAACCGTCATGGACACAACCGGAAACCAGCGAACCTCCAAAAACGCTCCCTGACGGCCTACGACCACTGCACCGAATAGGACTTAACCATCCAGAGGAGATGCAGGTCGATGCAGAGGATATGCGGATTGATGCAGCCGAGCAAAGGGCGATAAGGGCGGTATTGATGTCTTTGCGGCGTGGGTGGCGGTGGGACGCTCGAGGGCGTTGCGAACCTGCTCGGTCGGGCAAGGAAAGCCGTTGAGGTCATCTATTAGGGACGCCTCGAATGGGATCGCCTGCTGGAGTACGCCACGGACCATCTGGATGCTCGACAGGGCACCTTGGAGCATGGAGAAGTCGCTCGACTCGTCAACCAGAGAGAGGTTCGCCAGATTGAATTGGTAAACGCAGGTGAGAGCGTAAAGGTAATTATCGACCAGCCGATATTCCAAGGTGGTCTCGGGATGCTTTATCCACTGCCGCTGGTAGTCGAGGAGTTCCTCCTCGGCGCGAGCCCAACTATGGAACGCCGTGGCGCAGATGTGGAAGGGCAACAGATCGTTCGGCTCGACCTGCCGCGAGTCCAGGAGGCTAAGCGAACTATCGTTCGTGATCCGGTACCTATCAAGTTCCGAAGGGATTGCCGGATTAGCTATTTCAGGGGGCGCATCCGCGACGGCACTTCGCAAGCGTGAGTTGAAGTCTGTGCCCCAGGGGATCACTATTGTTCGCCAAGATCGGTCCTGGAGAAGAAAGCTCGACGTGGTCATGGCGTTAGCTTACGGGGTCGGCTCCATTCCGGGCGGCTGCGTTCGAGTCCGCCCCAGATGCTCCAATACAGGTGACTCAGAGTGGCGGCCCGCACGACGGATTTGTCGCGCTCGACGTCGGTCTCTATCACCGAGACGATCCAGTTCCCGTCTCCTGCGACAGGACTGCGGTACCAAACCTCACAAGCCCGACGCCAGGGCCCCGGAGAGCTTCGGATGATGGGACGAGCGACCCCAAATGGTCCACCGACCGACGCCGATGTCCGTCCGGAAGCCGGTCGTTGAGCGTTCACTCGGGCACGGATTCCTGCCTTACTCCGTTGTCTGCCCCCGATAGGTACGTTTACCCTGCACGATGAAGGTGCCCTAACCGCTCCGCCGCAGACCTGTCTCGAAACCCTTGAGTAACGGGACGTCTCAGAGAGTGACTGCTCTCCTCACCTGCGCAGCCACAGATTTTCGGTTGAGTCCCGGACCCGCGATTCCAGGTGCAGTTCTCGTAACTATGCCTCGTAACCTTTTGCAGGAATCGGGGTGTTCATCGATAGTTACGAGACAGGCAATGGCACGTGAGGGATCTCCTCGATGCGCCCAGGACAACGCCGCCCTCCGTGCCCTCGACGCCGGCGACCCGACGGCAGCCATCGACCGGTATGAGGAGAACATCGGCCGGAAGGAAGCCACCCGTCCGCGGCGAGCAGGAATTCGCCGCCTCATTCCTGGACCCCCAGTTTGCCTCCCTCGAATACCTGGGAGAACAGACCCAAGGGGAAGCCCGGCTCGCCGCGCTGGAGTCCATGGACCGCAAGGCCATCGACTACTAGGCAAAGGTCGGCTTCGGGAAGATCCTAGGGCTCGGCGTCGATGGTGCGGCTACGGGCCGTGATGAACTCTTCACTGCGTCGCAGGTACGCCAGGTATTCGGCACAGGTCTTGGGAACTGCAGTGGTGCGGAAGTCGTCGAACGGGTGGAAGTAGCGGATCGTCTTTCCGTCCTCCTCGACGAGGTCTTGGAGCAGGAAGAAGTTTACGTACCCGGTGAAGTCCCCGAACAGGGCAAAGAAGTCCGCGTACCTGTGCAGGACATCGCCGAGGGGGTTCGGAAATTCGTCGAGATAGTGGCGACGTATGCATTCCAAGGTCAGGTCGAAGCGATCAGCGATCCTGGGATGGCAACCCCGTGCACGGTTGACTGTCATCTTCCCGCCGATGCTGTTGCCTGGGAACACGAGGATGCTCCCGGCGGTATAGCCGCGGTAGGCGGGCAAGTCCTCGGACGAGATGTCACACCTTAGTCGGGCTGCTTTGTGCTTCATTCTGGTCGTGATGGCATCGCTCGAGAGGAAGAAGACACCCGACCCTGACCTGTGTACAAGGTGGGCACCGGGCTCAGGTACCAAAGTGAAGCATCCGCCCGTGGGTAGCTCCTTATTCCACAGCAGCTGGTGGTGCCGTCGCAGGGTTGGGCTGTACCTATCCGGATCTTTCCCGGGAGGCGTGTCCGAGAAGTAGTCAAAGGACGTATCGACGCCGGCGGTCATGCCGTTTTCCCGTGGCGAGCCGCGGCAAGTTCGGCAAGGTCGCGGATGAGCCGCCGCACTTCGTGCTCTCGGCCCGTGAGTGCCGGGGCCAGTTGCACTGGTCGTGGCTTCGCCAAGGGGCTCCTTGGCGGAGAAGGGACGGGCGGCCGCGAGGCTTGTGATTCCTGCGTGAATGAGAAATCGCTCGTGCTCATACGTCCCCCAGACGTCGTTGTCGTTGCCTTGGAGAACACTCTAGGAAGGCAACAGGAGAAGGCGGAAGCGAATTAATCAATCTTCGGCATCTCTTGCGTCGATCTTGAGCCATTAGCCCGTTCGTCGGGATCTGAAGGCCGACTCGCACCCCGTCCACAAAGGACGAACCGGTGATCGAAGCACCGTCACGTGCACATCACTGCATCGGCCGGGACGCCTTGAGGACTTCATCGCCCATGCGTGCCGGCGCGGCGTCATCCTCCAGTCGGAGTTCCCCAAGGGGCCTGCTGGTAATTTTGCCGCATGAGGATGTATATAAAGCCCGCCAAATCGTTTCTGAAGCTGATCAACGTCGACAAGGTGAGTTCATTTGAGGTGCACCCCTTGAGTGGTAGTTGGGAAATTGTGGCTGAATCAGGGTCCGGAGAGCGTCTTGTCATTTTGGACCGTCTGAATGAACAGGAGCATGCGGAACGTCTGGCCTTGGAACTTGCAGCCCTCACCGGAAAAGGCTATGAGGGCCAAGGCGGTGCGAAGCTGATCGAGTGGAATGGCTCAGAATTCACCGTCCGATCCCTGAGCTGACGTAATGTGCGCCCTGCTTTGAGCGACATGCCACTGCTTTCTCCCCTGGTCTGTTACGGTCATCCAAAATCAGGCACTGGGCCTGATTGGTAGGGGGCAAACTTATGGGTTACCAATTTACTAAAGGACCTGTTTCGACCGGCAAATCCATTCAGGAAATCGGCGCTGTTGTCAAGGAGGTTGGGCAGGAACGCCGCTTTATGGGCGTCCTTCGGCGCTTCGGGACCGGCTCCCTAAGCGAAGGACAGTACGGACCGTTTGCTCCCCAAGCGGACGATGACCCGTTTGCATCCGCCGGGCGCACAGCGGACTGGCGGGTGGGCTGGCGCTGGGCGCACTCGGTCACCAACTCGATGAACATGACCCTCAACCAGGGGTACCAGGTCATCTTTGACGTGTTCGACGAGCAGTCCGCCAGAACCGTCCACGCCAAGGTCGAAGGCTTCGGGCAGCGCAAAGAGGTTGAGCGGTTCGTCCAGCACGTCTTCGATCAGCTTTAGTGGAGCCAACCGGCGAACTGCCTGCACTTTTTCTGCAGTTGCTGCGGGACGCTGGCCTGCCGATCGCCGTCGTGGCAGCTGTCGGCACCGTCATCGCCCTCCTGCAATTCGGGAAAGTCCTGAGCGACAACAACTTCGAAGCCGAGCGGGGCGTGGTGCGGACGTTCGCGGGTTCATCCCGGCGCGTCCGAGCCTACGCGCTATTTGTCATTTCTCATTCCGTGGCTGTGGCCGCGACCTTGGGAGTGGCCATCTCGCTCACGGCCTCGCCGGTGGTCACACAGTTCCTGGGCGTCGAGCAGGCAGTTGTCGTCCAGCGGGTTCAGGCAGCCATCGCCGCGTACTTCCTGGTCATCGACTGGTGGAGCTTCAAGATGGGAGACACCCTGCCGATCGTGGCGGCCACACTCATCGGCTGGGTTGGAGGTGTGCTGGTGCTGGGATACGGGGCAGTCCAGACCATGACTGCCGGGGCATGGAATCCACTCATCCCGTGGGTTGTTTTGGCGTTCGCCTGGTTCAAGGGCTTCGGCTGGGCCTCGTCCACCGGCTCCGGCCTTGCACGGGCTCTCCAGAATCCTTGAGGTGCCCGGCCATGACATCAACCATGGCCGGACATTTTTCAACAGCTATCGGCCGCCAAGGTGGCGACTAAGGAGGAAGACATGCTCCACTTCCCTTCGGCTAGCAAAGCCGCCCATGTATCCCATCCAGCTGACATTGCCAAGCTCAACGAGCTGCTCAACGATGAGGTCTGGGCGTTTAGCAATTGCCGAGTTCAGTCACCAAAACGGATTGCTGAAGTGGATTGGCTCTTCTACAACACCCGCTTGGGCACGATACTTGTCAGCGAATGGAAGAGATACCCCAAGCACGTTTCCCAAGTCAGGGACGAAGGAGACGTTTGGCTCCTCGAAGACGGATCCGTACAGAGTAATCCCGTCGAGCAGGTCGCCGGTCAGCTGGATGCCGTTCGCTGGGCTCTTCGCCAAAAGGTCCTGGATCAGTTCTTCCCCGAGCTCGACGCGCACCGAGTCAAGATCTTTCAATGTGTTTACTCCCCGCAAATCACTCCAGAAACCAAAAAGGAGCGACTTCGTTTCGGCAAGGTTTACGGCTCGTTGGAAGATATGTGCACGGCAGTGATGACCACTGTAAGTCCTGAGCCCTTGCTGGTAAACGAGATGTCAGCAGTTGTAGGACTGGCTGAAGCACTCGGCAAACTTTTTCGTTGCAAGGTGCCCGACAGTCTTTCCGATTCGATAATTTGGCAGCATAACCCCCGAGAATCAGCGAATTTCTGGGAGCGTACCAGCAACATCCACGCCCAAATCGCTGCCCTGCATGGTCAGCTTGCAGAGCTCATCAGAGACGAATTCGTCCCGCAGAGCATTCCCCCTCGTGTTGCGGAAGTTGACATGCCGGTTCCTCCCATCGCTGGCAAGACGCCACAGACTCCGAAACCCAATATCTTCCTACATGTGATGAAGCGACACAGTGCTTCGAGTATGGCGCCCCTTAATGGCGATCGAGCAGCGTTTATAGCTGGAATGCGAAACTACCTTGTTGCCGTCCTTAGTGACCCTGAAATCCCCTCCGACGAGTGGATCTCTTTGGGTAGTGTTGGTGCAGCGATCCGCGAATACATTCACGACGGCACTGAACTGCGCGAACTCTTGGGAACCTACTTCTGGAAATGGTGCCTAAAGACTGCCGAAGAATCAGGCATCAATGCAACGGTCGATGATGTTCATCAGAACCTTAGGGTTACTCGCTCGGACACGTTTAGCCCGGTATGACCGTCTGATCGCGCCACTTCCCGCGGTCCCTGGAACGAGAGTGTGTCGTCTATGTCGGCCACCCGCTATCTCTTTGAGCTCAATTCGCGCTGTGGACCTGTATCCGTCGCGCGCAAATCCGCGGCTGTCGCGAACTCGATCCACCCCGTAGCCATGCCGGTGACAGCAACATTGACAGGACAAGCCGATGGACTATCAGTCGACGAGCAAGTTGCATCCGGCTACCTTCGTCGGACCATTTCCAGCAGGCGCCCACGGTCACTGTCACGCCCCTCCCTCACCTGGTGATCACCGAGCCTCTGAACCCAGAGTCGCATCCACAAACCCGACTCGGCCGGCAGATCGGCAGCCAGAGCCTGAGCAACCGCATAAGAAGAACCGGAAGCGGCGGCGGGTCCAAGGAGCCTGTCGTTTACGACTATGTCGACCTCGACCACATGAGCCGCTATCTGCTGGCGGCGACCATTGCCCACGAAGACCACGAGTTGGGGCCAAGGGCCGGAGCCTTCAGCTGGGAGGACTTCAAGGCCAGGGCCGAGGCACATCTGCGCGGGGAAGGCGACCCCAGTGGTTCCACTATTTCGCAGCTATGGAAAGATCTCGAGCGCCGAGAACGACTCCTTTGAGCCGGGCCCATACACGGAACAGGGCCAAGGGCATAAGACTCATCTGTGCGGGACCGACCAGCGGAACAGCGGCAGCGCCCCGCCGCCATGGATCAACCAAACCGTCCTGACCCACTCAGTCTAGCCGCGGGCCATTTCAGGACACGCCCGCGGGTCGTTCGCAAGACTGTCGGTGACCGGGAGCACCATGAAGGTATGACGGCTCCAACGGTTGAGGCGGCGATCCACGAACGAATGGATCTCGCCTGGAATCCTGTCTATGACCTGCTCGAGGAGCGGGGCCTGCTCGGTGACGGGTTGTTCGTCGAGGCGTACACCGGGATCCAATCCTGAATGGATGACCTCACCCGCTACACCGTCGTCCACTCGAAAGATGTCGCGGTCCTGTTCGTGGACACCCGGCCCGTGGACGCCATCGCCTTCCACCACGACCTGCTCGGCGCCGACGACCCGAAGTCCTTCTTCAGGGTCCGATAGCCGTTGCAGCGGCTCCACGCGACTCGTCGAACAAAGAGCGGAGGCCAGGCTGTGGGTCATCCTGCGAAGGCATCCGGGCGCCGGTGGGCGACCCTCCACTCGCCGTCCTTACGTCTACGGCAACGGTGGCTGGCGTTGAATCCAGGAGCCTTCCAGAGCACCCTTGTGGGGACGGAAGCTGGGGCGTAACGTCCGCATTACAACGTTATTCCTTGGAGGCCTCCATGCCCGTGCTGCTACGCCGCGCCATAGCCGTGACATCAGTCCTGTCAGTCGGGCTCCTCGTGCCGGTCTCGAGCGCCAACGCTCAGGATTTCGATGTCGAATCCCCCGCGGGCGACTTCTGCCCGGGGTTCGCCGTACACGGGAGTATCACAGTAAAGGGCTCGGAAAAGATTCTGCCCGGCGACCGATTCTGGGAACACAACGTCGGCACCGGCGTATGGACAAACGCAGAGTCCGGCCAGACATTCACGCAACGCTCCCGATATGCGATGGTTGCCACTTATGACGAAGCGACCAACGACTTTCACGTCACCATCGATGGACGATACATGATCGGGTTCTATGCTGGCGACATCGGGCTGGAAGGCCCGGTGACAGCGACGACTCAGACTTTCAGCGTCGCTGGACACCAGACCTTTACATACGACGCCGACACCGACATGATCACCGCATATTCCCTAGATGGCGAGGTCTTAGCAGACGTGTGCGCTGTGCTGGCAGGAGAGGGCTAGCAGCCTCTACCTCGGTCTCAGGCACCTCGAAGGAACGCGCCGGAAAGCTGCCTATCCCGGGAAGCTGTCGGGGTCGGGCCTGATTTCACCAGTCCAAGCCTGACCGTCCCAGTAACCAAGCACTCCTGGTGTTGCCGTTGGGTACCAGCCAGCCCGCGGCAGGGCAGGCTGCTGCGGCAACTGGACCGGGCCAGGGGTAGGAGTCGAAATCTGCGTTGCTGACGAGTCTCCTAAGGGTCCCTGCACTGCTTGTCCGACTTGCTGGCGGCGGCCCTTATAGTCCTCGGCCGAGAGGCGCTGAACGAGTTCTTTAGCTACTTGGAGAGAGGTTACGTGGTGCGTCCACATCGTCCCATCCCAGTACCGGGCAGTTCCATCGCCTTGGTTGTACCATCCTCTTCCAGCCCCGCCTGCGTTGAGACCGGCGACGAGGAACTCCGTGAAGCGGGCAGTAATCCGGTCGGAGGCTTGGGGCGGAGGGGTCACCAGATTGAACATGTGGGATGCCACCTGGGTCTCTGCGTCAGCCTGGCTAAGTCGCCCGCCCGCCACTTCCGTGTCGGCCCAAGAACGCATCCTCTGATACTCCGCGTCCAATTGCTGACGCTGGAGTTGGGCGAGTTGGACGGCAGCCAGTTCGGCCTGGACGGCGTTCTGCTGAGCGATGGTGCGCTGGACGTTCAGCTGTTGTCGTCCGGTGATGAAGCTGCCGACGTTCGCCGCGGTGTTCAGCCGGTTACCCTTCATCTTGCCCATGGCACCCCCTCTTTAGAGCCATGCCAGTGTCGTACCGCACCGGCCTGCGTCTGGAGACGCACAGGGGGACTGTATCCCAAGCGGCTCTCGAAAAAGCGAAGTTTCCGGCAAGATCGCCACAGTTTTAGGCGTGCTCCGAACTGACTTCTCATAGAACATCTCCGTCAGTTGCCCAGATCGAAGTCCAGGTCCAGGTCTTCGGGGGAGTGGAGTTCCCGCCATGTTTCGGTGACGCGGGCGCTGGGCAGGGCAGTCGCGATCGGCATCCGGTCGACGGCCACCAGCTGGTCCAGGCCCAGGCCGGTGAGGGCGGCGATGTCCCGGATGGGGACCTGGAAGGTCCGGAACGGCCCGGGCGGCGGGGCTTCGTCGGTGACTCCAAGCCGGGGGATGTCCGGGAGGTCGGCCAGGGATGGTGTCTGGTCCACGACGTACCCAGTGGCCGCTAGCTTCCCGGCTTGGAGGAAGGCGGTGACCTTGAAGAACTTCAGCGGGATGTCCACGCCCCGGTAGACCGGGTCGGTGGCGCCGAAGATCGGCCCGGTGAACACGATGATGCGCCGGCTGTTGTCGGCTGCGTTCTCCTGCAGGTAGGACTCCAGCCCCAGCCAAAGCTGTATGCCCTGGTTGAATTTGGCCGCCTGCGGGGCTGCGTTCGTGTAGTGGAACGTGTCCTCGTTCGCCTGCTCGGCCTCGGCCCGAGTGTCGCCCCACACGGCCGACGCGCGTCGGACCAGATGCCCGCGGTCAATGTCGTTGTGCGCGTAGACCCGCTCCCCGGTCTGCTGGTCCGCCGACAGGCGCGGATCAAGCCGCCACTGGATCCCGGCCCGGCCCAGGTCCATCAGCTTCTTCCCGTCCATGGCCAGGGCAGTTACTGCGGCAAGCCGCTTGTCCGGGCGCATCAGGACGGAGACGTGGGTGTAGGGCAGCAGGACGGTCTTCACGCCGCGCGGTGCGGGGATCGGGACCGGGACCCCGAGAAAGCCGGCGTCATACCCGGCCCGGCCGGTCAGGCTCCGGGCGGTGGCGGCTGCCGCCTGGTCCGTCATCAGTTCATCCATGTCCGGACCCTACCAGCCGCGCATGACGGTGGGCTGAACATGGAGCGGCGGGTACTAATCCGCCGAGTCAAGATGCTGTGCTGGCATGGGCTGGTCTGCCATATTAGTGCCAGCACAATGCCGCAACCGAAGGGGCTGACATATGGGCGCATGGGGCTACCTGCCGTTTGCGAATGACGACGCGCTGGACTGGCTGGACGAACTCGAAGGTGGAGGCGGCGACGTCATCCGCCGGGCCCTAGCCAAAGCCAATAACGGCTACGTCGACGCTCCGGAGGGCAGCATCGCTATCGCCGCGCCGAGGTCACTGCCGGCTGCCAGGGCAACCCGCCGGGCGAGTTACCGGAGAACGTCGCCGACTGGGTGACCGCCCACGGGGCCGAGCTCACCGCCGAAGATGTCGAACTGGCGCTGGAGGCTGTCGGCCGGGTCGCCGGAGAGGAATCCGAGCTGGCAGAGCTCTGGGACGACGCCGACGAACCCGAATGGCGTGAATCCCTCGACGACCTCACGGAGCGGCTGCGTAGCGCGCTGCGGTAACTGCCAGTACCGTCCGTGACGCGCGAGGGCCATCATTGAAAGTGCCAGATACGCGGACGGGAGAAGGCCATGAAGGCCCTGCTGTGCAAGCTCAATATCAGCCATAAATGGCATGTCGAACACGCCGAAGACGGCAGCCTGTACAAGCGCTGTCTCCGCTGCGGAAAGGACGACGATGAGCGCCAGAGGGGAGGAGGAGAGTTCAGCGGCTGGGTAGGGCCAGTCGGAGGAGGCGGGATCTAAACAGCTTTAGGGGCGGCAGTAGAGCCGTCACGGATCTGCTGATTCTTGTTCCGGTCCCCATCATTAAATGGCAAGGGTGTGCTGTCCGAGCGGGCTCGAACCTTCTTAGCTGGCTGGTTTGCAGATTCGGTCGAGGGCTTCGTTGAGTGTTGATTCGATTCGGCCGTTCAGGTAGTCGCGCTTGTCCTGGGTGGAGGGGTCCTCGAACTCCGTGGGCATCGGTGGTGTTGTGACAGTCATCGCGGCCTGGTACCGCCCGTCTTCACTGCTAACTGCAACCGTCTGGTAGCCCCAGAACGAACCCCGGCCCTCGAGCCGCCACTTGGCTGAACATCCGTCCCCGTGCTCCCACACGCCCAGTCCGTACGGGCCAAAACTGGGCCTGGTGACCATCTCCTGCAGAGCCGCCGGAGAAACGGCACGCCCCTGGAAGATTCCGGCCATGAGGAGGTTCAGGTCTTCCATCGTTGATACTGCGCCGCCGGCCGGGTTGCCGACCGCGAAGGTGTTGTCGGTGGTGTCAATGCGCTCACTGCGCAGGGTCGCGTAGCCGTGCAAAAGACCGTCCTCGTGCGGGTCAACGCGGCTCAGGGTGGTGTGCTTCAAACCGAGAGGGGCAAAGACCTCCTCCTGAATAATTTGGACGTAGGGCTTGTGCCGCAGCGCCTGTACCAGGAGGCCGAGTGCAAGGTAATTGGTGTTCGAGTACTTGAAAGACCCGACATCGTCAGAGGCCCAGGGGAGGGTCCCCGCCAGTTGCAGACCCCGTTCCATGGTGAGTGTTTGAGTGAGTGCCGGGCGGAAGTCGACGTCGTGTGGCAGGGCATCATTGACCTCGGGTATCCCGGATGTGTGGCTGAGCAGCTGCCTCACGGTGATGGGACCCGGGGGCTTGAGCGCGGTTGTGAAACCCGGAATGACGTCATTGACGGGATCATCGAGGCCGATCAGGTGGTCGTCCACAAGTTTTAGGACGGCCACCGCCGTCATCGTCTTGGTGACGCTGGCGACCTCCACCCGGTCCGCGGGTTGAGCCGAGCTCTTGGAGTCGAGGTCGCGCACGCCGTAGGCGTGGGACCACTCACCCCCGGGCCAGCGGATCTGGACGACGGCGGCCACCGCGCCCTCATTCATGAACAGCTGGACCTGATCTTCCAGAGAAGCGAAGGGACTGGGCGAGCTTGATGACGGTGCGGGCTCATCGGTGGAATAGGTGCAGCCAGCGACAGCGAGGACCAGAACGAGTGCCGCCCGCCTCCAAACGTGATTCTTCGTGTTCATTGCCGCATCCGCTCGGGACGAGATGACTGGTTCGGGGCCGCCCGCGGCACCGGATCCGGCCAGACCTACGGCGGCACCGCCCTCCCAGCACATCAATCTTATGACTGCGAGAGGTGGCGGGGAACCCTCGCCCAGTAGCTGTCAGCCGATCCTTGGCTTCCAGTCCTCTCGCCAACTGCCGATTCGTCCGCCGTTTACGTCGCGCCGCGGCCGCCGTGCCGCCATCAGGGGTTCACAAGGCCCGAGCGCAGTAGATTCCTGCGGCGCTGGGAGGACTTCTATCATGGTTGCACCGGTTCCTCTCTGCGCCAAACAGGGACGGTATTGAAGGCCGCGAGTGCCATGGTGAAGAAACCTCTCAGGCATCGGACGGATGAATCGAAAAAGCCAGAGAAGGGCGGCGAGCTTCACAGGCTGCATCTGAGGGAGTGGCTGCGTCGCGAGGACGATGGCATAGAACGCGGATACAGCAGCATCTTCCTCAGTTACCACGACCGGCCGCTCCCGCCTGAGAGGACTTGCATTCAGGGGCACGAGATTCAGCCGGGGCAGGACCACTGCAAGGAGGGGCATCCTGTCGGGTAGGGAGCTCAACCCATCCAGCCGCCGCTAACACACCTATGGTTACATTGACGGCCAGGGAACCTTTCCCCCCGTTCTTGGGCGCATCACCCGACTGTGACGGTTGCTACGTCAGCTGGCCGGTTTGCATATTCGGTCCAGGGCCTCGTTAAGGGTTAACTCGATCTGGCCGTGCAGGAGGTGACGTTTGTCCTGAGTAGAGGGGTCTTCGAACCCTGTGGGCATTGGTGGAGTTGTGACTGTCATCGCCGCCTGGTACCGCCCGTCTCCGCTGCTGACTGCTACCGTCAGGTAGTCATCGAATGCACCCAGGCCCTCATGCCGGGACTCTTTCGAGCAGCCGTCCGCGTGCTCCCATAGGCCCAGTCCGTACGGGCTAAAACCGGGGCTGGTCTTCATCTCGCGCAGTGACGCCGCGGAGACCGCCCGTCCCTGGAAAAGTCCGGCCATGAGGAGGTTCAGGTCTTCCATGGTCGAAAACGCGCCGCCTGCGGGGCTGCCATCCGCGAAGGCGGTATCTGTCGTGTCGATTCGTTCGCCGTGCAGGGTTACGTAGCCGTGCAACAGTCCGGGCTCATGCGGGTCGACGTGATCCAGGCTCGTGTTCTTCATACCGAGGGGTTTAAAGACTTCTTCCTGCATGAGCTGGACGTAGGGCTTGTGCCGCAGGGTCTGGAGGAGGAGGCCAAGTGCGAGGTAATTCGTATTCGAATACTTGAATGACCCGACACTGGCCGAGGCCCAGGGAAGGGTCCCTGCCAGTTCCAGGCCCCGCTCCATGGTGAGTGTTTGGGAGAACAGGGATCGAATGTCAACATCCTTTGGCAGGGCATCGTTGACCTCGGGCATTCCGGACGTGTGGCTGAGCAATTGCCGCACGGTGATGGGACTCGGAGGCTTAAGTATGGATGTGAACCCGGGAATGACGTCATTGACGGGATCGTCGAGGCCGATGAGGTGGTCGTCCACGAGCTTCAGCACGGACACGGCCGTCATTGTCTTGGTGACGCTTGCGACCGCCACCCGGTCCGTAGGCTGAGCCTGCGTCCTGGACTCAAGATCGCGCACGCCGTAAGCCCTGGACCACTCACCTTCGGGCCAGCGGATCTGGACTACGGCCGCCACCGCGCCCTCACCCAGGAACAGCTGGACCTGATTTTCCAAGGAAGCGAAGGGACTTGGTGAGCTTGAAGACGGTGCGGGTTCATCGGGTGAATAGGTACAGCCAGAGACAAGGAGGACGACTGCGAGTGACGCCCGCCTCCAAACGTGATTCTTCGTGCTCATTGCCGGATCCACTCGGGACGAGATGACTGGTTAGCGGCCGTCCACGGCACCACGTCCGGCCAAACCTGTGGCGGCGCCGTCGCCCCAGCCCCTCAATCGTAGGACTGAGCGGCGCGGCGGGGAACCCTCCCCTTGATAGCTGTCTTCCTGGCGGATCCTTGGCTTCAGTCCTCCCGCTACGTGCCGCTCTTTTTACTGTTCGCGCCCCGCCGCGTCCTGCCGTGCCGCCACCCGGGGATGAGCTCGTCCAGCTGCTGCTCCTTGGCCTGGTCGAGCTTCCCGGCGCGGTAGTCGATCCGTTGCGTGTGCAGCCAAACGCCCAGGATCCGTTCGTCCTGATCCTCGGTCCGATGGTGGCGGGGCCAGTCGTTGCCGGCGGCCAGATAGGCGGCGACCTCGCCAACACGCTGCCTCCACCGGGCCTCGTCGGCATCCCGTCTCGTTGGCTGTTCCCGCCAGTTCGCAATTGCGTCCAGTGCACCGGCGTACGTGGGGGAGAGGGTGCCGTCTTCGGCTTCTATCCGGCGGCGCTGCAGCCACGTAGCCAATGCTTTCTCCCGGCCCTGGCGGAGGGATGGAAGCCGCCCCTCGGCCTCATGGAACGCCAGAACGTCGGCCAGGTTCCTCCGGCCCGGAGCAATCACCCGGCGGGGCTTTGAGGCCGCGGACTCGTGGGCGGCACGGAGTCCGGAATCCTGCCCGGCGGCAATGGCTAGGTGGCGGCGGACGGTTGCTTCGGCAACGCCGGCGGCCGCAGCGATCCTCGGCGCGCTGATGCCATTGCGATACATCATTACCCACTCCGGGTACGGCGCCCTGCGGTTGGTCCGGCCCACTAGACGGTCCTGTTCTTCACTCCAGCGAGCCACCCGGGGGCGTTGCCCGCTTGAGCTCCGCTATCCGCAGCCGCAGGAAGATGATGGCCAGTACCAGGGCGTACACCGCCAGTCCGGCAACGACGAGCGTGAAGGCTGCGTACAGGATGCCGAGAATGCCGAAGGCTGGACTGAGACTAAACATTGCTACCCCCAAATAGTCGTTGGAGCCTAGGCTACGCGAGCGGAAGGATTTTGAAGGCGCGGGGGGTGAAGCAACCTAGCAGCCCTGTGCCTCTCGGAGTCGACACCTGTGGGCTACCGTCATGAGTGGGGGTGGGACTTCAGAGAATCGGGACGGCATGAACAGCGTGAACAAGGTGGACCTCAAGGGCAAAGGCACGATGGAGCTGTCCGGTGGAATCCTATACCTGCGCTGGAAGCCAGCGGCAAACATAGGCATCGAAGTAGCCGCGGCTGCCATCGCTGCGATCGCCACCTTGGGCCACGGCGCCAGGTTGCCGATCCTGGTTGAATCCAAGGTGTGACTCACTCGGCGTCCGCCCGGAAAGTCTTTCCCGACCCGTCCAGCGTCTCGCGCATGGCGCTCCTGGGTTCCTCTCCCGTTGACCGGGTGGTCGCCATGTTCCGACTGACCCTGCTGCCGACCGGCTTCCCGATCAGATACTTCACCTCTGAAGACAAGGCAATGGAGTGGCTGCTCGAAGAGGCCAATGATTCCCATGCCTGAGGGGCCGGGAAACCACGGCTGAGTTAGCGAATCGATGTGGGCGCCAGTACGGTCTACCTGGCCGAGCCCTCTTCAAGGAACATGCGCCGCGGCTCGGCTCCACCAAAGACGATCCAGACGATGGACCCGTCATCGGTCAGGTCATCGACGGTGCCGTGGCCCAGGTCCCGGCCCCGGCACGGACACGGACCTCTTGACCCCTCCACAGGGACGCGCCGTCGGTCGGTTCGGCTATCTCATCGGTGTTCATTGTCTTTTCCCGTCCCTAGGCTTGTTGTCCCCCAAGGTACGGTCCCCACATGCAGCCCGAGTAAACAGCAGTTCGGCCAGGAAACACGTGTATCAGTTAGCTTGGGGAGGCGGAGGTGCGGGGTCGGCAGAACGCTCGGCACGCCACGGGGCGCGCCACTCCGCAGCTTCCCAGCCATCCATGATGTAGATACGCTCACGAGCCACCTTGTCGCCTCTGAACTCCATCAGATCGACGGTGAACATCCAAGGCCCGCCGTCATAGCTGATCAAGTTCTCTACAACGACCAGATCGGCACGATGAGTGATTCGCCGAGTATGGAACTTAAGCCTCGCCGGGTACTGCCGCCGCCACTCGCGGAAGTTCTCCAAGCCTTCGAATCGTTCACCTGACTGAGGGAACTCAAGCACAGCATCATCGTGGTAGATCTCGTGGGAGATTGTCTCGTCCACGCCCGCGAACTCCCAGTGACGCTGCAGAGCCTCCAGGAGATCTGCCTCATTGAGCATCACTCACCCCCTTGCATCAGGACCAGAAGGCGGTTGCCTTGGCCGTTTCTTCCTGCGCCCCCAATGCCTCCGCAACGTTTGCCTCTCCTGGTTCGGTGGCGACCTGTTAGGCCGACTGCTTAGCGCAGTAGATCAAGTGTCCGCCTGTCGAGTCGGGGCGGCAAGAGATTGCCGGCTACACAACTGCCCCGTCGTTGAGCTGTGGGCGTCGGGAAGCCCGTGGGGCGACCCGGACTCCATAGGCGATGATCAAACCCACCGTGGCGGCGCCGCCGGCGTATGTCCAGGGCGAGGACCAGGCTCCTTCAGGGGTTGGAATGGCGAAGGCAATCCAGACAGTGGCTATGGCCACGAGAAGCTCCGCTGCCGCCTGCAGCCGATACCTGGGGTAGGCGAGCCGGACGAGGGGAATGACCGGCAGCAGGAAGAGGCCCAGGCTCGGGAACGGGTAGATGGCGTTGAACGTGAAGATCACCAGGCCCAACACGAGCAGGCCCAGAACTTCAGCAGCTGGACGGGCTGGAGGGGGTTCTCAGGCGTCCACCGGCTGACCAGCAGTCCCCACGCCGGCAGGCCCAGCAGCCAGCCGCCGGCCCAGAAGCCCAGGTTCAGTAATGCCAGGGGAACGAGCAGCGCGCCGGGCAGCAGGAACGCCACGGCCTGCCGCAGCCACGGCAGCTTTCCGGCGGGGCCGAAGATGCAGGCCCCGATCAGCAGGTAGGCGGCCACGTAGCCCGGCAGCAACTCGACCACCGGCACCTGGGACAGGCCGAACACCAGGAGGGTCAGTGCGGGCACCATGACGCACACCGCGGCGAACGTCCACGGGCGGCGCGTCGCTGACACCGTCACAAGGTGCGGCTCGGTCGCACTCAGATCAGCACCTCTGCGATACCGTCGAAGACACTATTGACTCGCGGATTGGGCCTCATGCATCCAGCTTCGCGAGGCGCTCAGCGATCTTGCTGCCGGCCCGGCGCGACTTCGGGGTGCTGTCCATCCATCTTTTCAGCACAGCGACTTCCTTGTCCTTTTCCCCGAGTTTCCGGTGAACGATGGCCGCCTGCTCGGTGTACCAGGGTGCTGGCTCCCGGCCGTCCCTGCTTCGTTCGGCGGCCTCGATCGCCTTGTAGCAAAGGACCAGGGCCTCGTTGAGCCAGCCGTCGCGCTTCAGCTGCTTGATCGGCTCCACGAGCTCCAGGTAGTGGACCCCGTCGACCATGCCGCGCCGGAACGACTGCGCCCTGGACCCACCCTCTTCCAATGCTTCCCGGACCATCTCGGTCTTCTGGGTGTGGGAGTCGTTGATCCGCTCCTGGCTGCTCAGCGCCGGCGGATTCTCCCGCGAGTAGGTCCACTGCGGCTCGCCCGCACCCATCCAGACGTACGCCTTGGCCAGCAGCTTTTTCCCGGCCGCGGCGTGCAGCTGGTAAGGGACGGGGTGGCTGGCGCCGATCGGCAAGGGGAAGTCTTTTGCGGCGTACGACGGCAGGCAGCCCACCCTCTCCCCATCGACCAGCACATCGATGGCTTGCCGATCAACCGGGTTTCCGGGATCCCGCTGCAGCTGGGCCTGGCCCTCGAAGTAGCCCAGCTCGCCCATCCCCTCCCGGTCGGCCAGGGCGGCAACGGCGGCAGCGGCGAAAGTGGTCGTGCCGGCCACCTCCAGGCACGAGTTGAAGTCGAAGGAGACCTTCAGCGTCATGGATGGCTGATTCGGCGATGCCTGTTCGGGGGCTGTTTGACGGGTGGCCGTCCTGCCGCTCATTGCTTCTCGAAGCCACGAACCAATACCCACCGAATCCCCCTTTGACCGGAACCGCGGGTCGCGCCCGCGGGCATGACTCTACCCGAGCATTGCCGTCATCGGCTGCCGTAGCAGGTCAGTCTTCTCCGCAGTTAGGGCAAGCGCCAACCAGGGGCCGCTCCATGAAGCACGACCCGCAGACGGCGCCTCGTCGGCCTACAGCATCACGACCGGGGGAACCTGAGCCGTTCGACAACTCGGCGCACGTCTGGCACGCAGGAAGAGTCCGCATCTGCTCCTCCGACGCCACATACGGTGAGGGACCGGCATATGGGCGGACAGCTGTGACGGTCGGTAGGATTGAAGCCATGGGGGAGAAGAATTATGAACAGCTCGGCCACTGGGTGTTGCGCCAAAAGACGGTGAATACACCATGAAGGATGGCGCTAACTCGGATGCAGAGCAAACAGCCATTCCGGAGGGGTTGACGGAAGAAGACCTCAGGCTGGGCAAGGTAGCTTGCCGGCGGGTCGAAGTCGTCAAATGGATCGCCCTGGCACTCTGCATCGGCATTGCCATTTACACATTCACGAGTGTTCCCTGGGAAACCAGGATGCCGTACGACGGAAAGTACGACAGGAGCGGCAAGGGGCTCCCCATGCAGGTTGCGATGTTTCCCGCTCCGGCTTCGAGAGGACGGTCACTGCGCGTCTCAAACCATCTCACAAACTCTACTTTTACGAGGAACTTCCGCTCAGCCGGTTTTCCCGTGATTCCGCGGCTAAAAATGTCTCACATACCCTGTATCACAGTAGTGTCTTGAGACTCCTTAAGGGTCTATGAGACATGAGACGGAAGGGGACACCGTGAAACTCGGCTACGCCAGGATCAGCACCACCGACCAAAATGCCTCAATGCAGGTCCAGGCCCTCATCGAGGCAGGGGTCGAAAAGAAGTACATCTTCGTGGACCAGATGTCGGGAGCCAAGGCCGCCCGCGAACGGCCCGAGATGACGAAGCTGCTCGAGTACGCCCGCGAAGGCGACGAGATCTTCGTGTGGCGGATTGACCGACTTGGCCGGTCCCTCGTGGATGTCGTCAACACCGTCCAGGACATCACCGACCGGGGTATCCGGCTGTACTCGATCATGGACGGCGTTGATCCGTCGTCGGCCCATGGCAGGTTGCAGTTGGCGCTGTTCGCCAGCCTGGCCCAGTACGAGCGTGAATTGATCAATGAGAGGGTGCGTGCCGGGGTCATGGCCGCCCAGGCCCGCGGGGTGAGGTTCGGCAAGCAGGGGCCCAAGCAGTCGACCATCGAGACCAAGATCAGGCTCGTCCGTCAGCTCCTGTCCGAGGGCAACACCGCCGATGAGGCAGCCGAGGCCGTCAACTGGTCGCGCGCCACTCTGTACCGCTACCTCAAGAAGTACGGTGCGGACACGCCTCCGGAGTCAGGTGAAGTTGCCCATGGGCGCGGCCGGTCGCAGTACGCGGCGAAGACGAAGCTACCGGCCCGCAGATAAGGCCTACGCATGCTTCCTGTAAACACCAGATGAGGGAGCATGCCATGGATGCGTTTGCCTGGATGAAACCAGCCGCCCCGGCCGAGCGGGCGGCGACACCTGTGGCAGTGGCTGACCCGACCCAGCGGTTGGCCACCGGGCCCACCTTCGTCTACAACCCCTGGAAGCTGAAAGAGCTGCGCCGGCTGTACATCAATCTGCAGGACGGCTCCAAGGTTGGATACCTTGACCTGGCGACGATGGCTGCCGTGCCGGAGTCCGTGGAGACGGCGGATATGCTGCGCTGCGCCATCGACGGCCTGGCTCCGGGCGCTTCGATGGCTGCTCCTTCGCTGGAACCACAACCCGAACCAGTGCAAGCCACCGAACCTCAGGCCATAGTGATGCCGTGGGAGGACCTGTCACGAAACCGGCCAGGCATGCTCATCGAGAACCTGGACGACGCCTCCTACCGTGCAGGGGTCGCGGGGGAGCAGCGGACCGCCGGCGTGCTGGCCGCCCTGGCGTGCGACGGGTACAAGGTGCTGCACTCCGTTCCGCTGTCGCCGCGGAAGGACATTGACCACCTGGTCATCGGGCCCACCGGGATCCATGCGGTCAACACCAAGACCAGCACTTATGCGGTCACAGCAAAGGACGGCGCGGCCTACGCCGACGGGTACAAGCAGACGTGGCTCGATTCGCTGTCGCGGGACGCCGGCCTTGCCGGAGACTACCTGTCCCGGGCGGCCCGCATGGACCTGCGGGTGCAGCCCCTGGTCGCGGTATGGTCGACCGTCAGCGTGCTCAGCTCCCTTCCGACGCTCCTCGTGTCGGGGGAGGGGCTGTGGGCAGCAATTACCCGCGGCGAGGAAGTCTTCCCGCCCGCCTGGGGGGACGTCGTCTACAACGTCGCCAGGCGCTCAGACACCTGGACCGCGAACCATTGACGCAAAGTCCAGGCGTCAGCGCGAGGTCCGCTCGTCGATTATCCGATCCACCTCTTCATCGTCCGGGCAGGCCTGCTGGTCGTACGGGCAGATGGCAACCCCAGGTTCACCCCCGAGGCCGCGGATGATCTCGACGCACATCGTGCACAGGACCTTGGCTTCCTTCAGGATCGGCATGTCCGGTTCTTCGTAACCGCAGGCGGCCTTGCGCCAGTCCAGGTCCCGGCAGCAGACGAAGTGCGCCAGCTCGTCCGGATCCTCGCCCATTCGATACTTCGCTTCCCATGCCGGCACACGCACCAGCTCCATCGAGCCGCCGTCTTCGAGTGTTCCCGGTTCCGTGCGAGTGTCCGCCATGATGTCCCCCAGTCGTTGGAAGCAGGATACTGCCCCGCAGTCGGGCCGGGAACGGCTGCCGCCGAAGCGGGCTAGGATGGGTCATCGAATCTTTGGGGGATGAATGATTCGTGTCTTGAGGCTTGCCGCTGCCGGCGCCCTGCTGCTTGCCACGTCGTCATGCGCGGCGCCCTCTATCGAGGAAATCGGCCGCGCAGCCATTCGAGAACGGTCCGCAGAGGGCAAGGCCTGGTTCACCAGGTTTGTGGAAGCCACGGACACCTCCGACAAGGGGTTGATGGCTTCGAAGCTGGAGGGCCTGAGGGATCCCTACGCATATGGATGGGATGCCGAAGGGGATTTCTACACTCTGCACTACTACCGCGAGCATGTCACAACCAGTGGGGGATGGTGGGGCAAGCAGCGCACCGTCAGCGCCTGCGTCCGATTCGAACGGGATCTGGGTTCGGTGACTGGGACCTCGGTCGCCTGCCTTGCCGGACCGCCGTATTCCGACTACACCGATGAGTGGGTAGTTGTGGCGTGGGCGGGACGGGCCGACACGTCTATGGCCGGTTCAATGTAGGCCAGTGCTGGCGCGGACAACACCCGCGCCAGCAATCACCTAGGCGGGCTGGACTGCTTTCCTGGCTGCCGAGTACGGGCTCTCCAGGTCCTCCGGTATGACGACCCCGACCTTCAGCAGTGCTTCGACCACGGCATCGGCCAGGCCGATCAGCTCCGGGACATTCTCATCAACGTCCTCGTCCGCGTCAACGTTGATGCCCTGCTTCTCGAACTCTTCGTACAGGGCTTCCATGACGTGGTCCTTGGCGGCGGCGTTCTGGGCAGGCTCGTAGCCTTCGGGGATCTCAGCCATGTCAGCCTCTGCTCCAATTACTCATGGACAGGCGGGAGCTACGACTGCTTCGCCTAAAGGTGGGTGTGCTTGTCGCAGCGCTAAAGGGCACCTAGGCGGGCATCGCCTCAATAGTGTCTCGGGCTACCACAGTGTCGTAAAGGCCGTACCTGGTTAGGCCCTCATGGCTGTCGAGTCCTGCGTAGGACAGGGAAGCATCTTCGTACCGCCGAAATGCGAAGACTGCCTGATTCATGTGTTCGGTGTTGAACACTTTGAGACTTACAAGTAGGTGGAAGTCCTCTACAGAAAGCCCTGTGACTGTCTTGAAAAGGTCAGGTTCCAACTTCGTGATTACGTCTTGAAGTGTGTTCTCGCGAAAGTCCGTGAGGTACATAAAGGCTGGAATACGGGTTGCAAACTTGATCAGCTTCTCTTGGATCTGCTTGCGCTTGGACTTGTATTCCTTTTCTTCAGCCGTGAGTTCCGACTTTTCCTTGGGCGACAGGTTCTCACCCTTGGACTTCTTGGTCTCCTTGACCTTCTCGCTCTTATTGATAACGGTTTCGAGAACGTTGTCTCCTAGGGCTCGAAAGCCCTCAATATTCATGACCGCCTTCAGCGCGTCCTCGTTATTGAGGATGCGTCGCAGGGTGTCGTTATCGACGTTAACCAGGAGTGCTGATTCCCACTTGCGGGCAAGCAGTGTCGCGCTCGTCCCAGTCATGGCCATGTCGAGAATGCCACCGGCATCAATCTGAACCATCCGTGCACCGTTATAGGCGAGTACTGGGAGGAACGATACGAGTTCCTCAACTGCCTTCTCAGGGTTATCGCTGGGGCTGAGACCAACCCCGTACTCGGACAACTGCCTCAAAGCGCGAGTCGGTGCGAAGTCGAACACGAAACAGACCGGTTTGTAGATCTCTTCTTGGTTTGGGTTGTCCCCGTTGGGGTTCTTTTGACTCCAGGGCGACTGGACACGGAAAGCGGCCTGAAAGTATGTCTCCGGTGACTTCAGATTACGAAGCATGAGGATTGACGACCACTGTGGAACAGTGACGCCCGTCGTGAGCTTGCCACAGGACAAAGTAATGGAGCCTGCCTCGTGCCCACTTCCAATGGCCTGCCGCACCGGCGGCAGCGCGTCCAGGCCGACGCCCGCGCTCGTGCCAGCAACTGTTAGCACCTTGTACTTGTGGAAGTAGCTGTTCTGCGTCTCGGCAAGGAGATTTGCCATGGCATGACAAGCTGCCACATTCGGGAGGAACCAGAAGGAGTGCTCAAGATAGGGAAGCAGGCGAACGTCTGAGTACGGGAACGGCGGCCGATGGGAGCCCTGTTTGAGGTTGTCTACTTGCGTGGGGGTGTATGCCCCTCGGACGATGTCGAGCCACTTCTGGACGTCGTTTTTATGTTTGAACTCAGCACTCGCCCCACTGCCATTGGCGGCAAAGAAGGCGTTGAGGTCGAACTCATCGAACTCGCCTATGTTGGCGATGGCCAGAAGTTCGTCAGGCATCTGGTAGGTCATGAGGCGCATTTGGGGAAGTGCTGCGTATGGGTTCAGCTTGCCCGGATTGGACTTGCCAAATGCCTCTTTCGCCCTCTGCTCGTCTGTATAGGTCCAGTTAAATATCTGTTCCTCGATGAACTCGCCAGTGGCGAGAGCTTTGAAGGGGGTGCCGGACAAGTACAGGTAGGCCCGGGTAGTGATAGGAAGGAATTCCGCTTCCGGCTCGTTCAACTCGTCCAGGTCTTCGTTGTACGCGTCCAGCTCGGGATTGTAGGCAAGCCTGGTTTCGGCTGTGATTTGCGAGTTGTCTTCGCCCTCGAAGAGTTCTTTAGCAGTCTCTCGCCAGGCACCAAAGTGATACTCATCGAAAATCACAAGGTCCCAGTTGATTTCATGGACCCACTGGTTCTTAGCCTTGATGTTGCCTGCTTTGTCGCGGCCCAGCAGGTCTTGAAAAGATCCGAAGTAGACAAGCGGTTTGTCTTTTGCGACCGCCAATGGATCGACACCAGACTGCTTGCTCATGTATTGCCAGCCGTCAAAGTCTGAATGGCTTTCAAGGTCAGTCTGCCACGCATCTTCCACGGCCGGCTTGAAAGTCACAACGAGAACTCGAGTTGCTCCCAAGCTTTTGGCCAGTTGGTAAGCCGTGAAGGTCTTGCCGAACCTCATCTTGGCATTCCAGAGAAAACGTGGAACGGCGTGCATATCCTCCTGCCAGACGGAGTGAAAGTAGTCACGGGTCCTTTTGACCGCTTGGGCCTGTTCTGCCCTCGGCTTGAACGTTTCGTGGTGCGTACCGGAGAGCTTTTTTCCAGTGCGGAGTTCGGTGATCGCCGTCTTGACGTCATCGATGGAGCACCGCATCCATTCGAGCTGGTAGTTTTCGAAGCCTTTTGCTACAAGTCGGGCCCGCACCTGATGATCCGTAAAGGCAGTGCCATCTTCCCGCTCAGCAGGTATGTCAAGAAGAATTTTCGGAGTGATGCCAGCAGTCTTGGTCTGTTCCTCAATCCGCTTCTTCACGTCGCGGGTGGTTTGCCCCACCTTGATAAGTCCTAGGTGTGCAGGGCTGTCGATGCTGTATGCGTAGACCCGCAGTCTTGCGTCTGGTTTTGGCGGCAGGAGCTCTTCGATGGACTTAGGCATCGTCAGCCTGGTTCAGATCCATCGGCCGAACTACCTTTTCGATGAAGGCAATCTCTTCCTCATTGAGGTCGTACTTCGCGTAGAGGTCTTCGTCGGTCCAGTTCTTCGTCCACTTCTGCGAGGGCACGAAAGTGTAGACCTTCCGGGTAACGTGCTGGGACGGCTTGTGGAGCAGGATTAGCAAGCGAGTCAGGCGGCAGGAGAGATAGGAGAGAGCACTTTCAGTCTCAGCCTGGGTATCGAACGGACCGATAGCGAGATAAGTCTCCGATGAGATACTGCCTGGCTCGCCAAGAAATGGCGTGGGAATGATTTTGTGAGGATACGTATCCTTATTACCGGTACCCGGAGCCGCGTAGCCCGCGAAAATCTTCCACTTATCCACAAGACCTTCGTTTGCCTTCACTGTGCTGCGAGGCGTGTAGGCCTTTCCGCCGTTCTGGTAGATCACAAGATCACCAGGTGATTTGCTTGCTTTGCCCTTGAAAGTCGTGTCGAGACCGAAAGGCTTTCGAGAGCTGACGAGCCGCTCAAATCGGAGAGCCTCGGGCAGCTCTAGCGATTCGGTCTGCCCAGTCTCTACGGCGACGACCTTCTTGAGGATGGATAGCCCCTCGTTGAACCGGATGAATACATCGGCGCCCTCTTCCAGCAGGGGCCGTATTGTCGTGGTGACTGGCCAGTCCTTGAAATGGGTTTGGACGCGGCAGTCTCCTGCGTTGTCACGGTCCCACAGGAAATAACACACTCCTCCTTTGAGTCCTATGCCTGGGAAGACGTCGGCTGCGCTTAGGAAGTCATCGATGCTCCGCAGATGGGCATCACCAAGCATGGACTCACGGAACTCATCAAGGCCCTTACCGCCTGCGAACCAGCGGGAGGGGATGACCATTGTGAGTAGCCGCGGATTGAGCTTCTTTGCCTGCTCCACGAACTTGTCGTAGATGGGAGCAGCGCTTGTGCCAAAGCCGCCATCGTTGAGTTGGTAGGGCGGGTTCCCCACGATCACGTCGAACTGCATGTCTTCTCCGAATAGCTCTGCGATAAGCGCATTGATGTTGTCGTTGTGAATGAAGGCGTAGGCATGGGTTTCCAAGTCATCGCCACGGTCGAGTGTTTTCTGACTCGCGCCACAGTAGATGCACTTGCCATTGGTGAATTTCTTGATGCGATTGCCGGCATTGTCGGCTGTGTATACCCATTCCGTGCCGCCGGCCCATGTGTGTTCTATGCGCTCGTACCAGATGTTGCCCTGGTCCGTGCTGAAGGATTTGGCGATGGAGTGCGGTCCGTTTGCGAATTTGGAACAGTAGAGGCTTCGGCGCGCAAGGAGACTGGTCAGCTGCGTTACGCCAATGCCGAAGACCTGCTTAGTCAGAATGTGGTCAACCCGTTCTTCAAGATCGGGAATCTCCTCCTCCAGTCCTTTGACCAAGCGGCTGGTAATCTCGCGCAAAAAAGCGCCCGACTTAGTAAATGGGTCAAGGAACGTCACATCAGGTTTCGACCAGAGGTCTTCGCCAGGATGTGATTGCGTCCATGCCGAAGCCATGTTGTCGAGCATTCGGTTAGCGAATTCCGGGGGCGTGAAGACCTCATCGTTAGAGAGGTTGGCTATACAAGTCAGCACATCGGGATTGCGGCCCCGCAGCGAGAAACCCCTGTGGCTGGTCATGACGCCAATTGTCTAACGTTGGCGGCAGGATAAATCTTGGTCGGGGTAAACACCTCATGATCTCCCAGGTCGGCAAAGAGTGTGTCTTCACCACCGAAAGCGCTCATCTGGGTCAGGGTGTCGAAGCGGAAGTCTCGACGCTGGAACTTACCCTTGCCCAGGTAGCCCCACTCGGGAAAACTGATCGCGGAGCCATCGCTGGCAAGCATCGTCACGGCGTCACCGTGGACGATGTTATGACGTAGCACGTACGCGGCAGCCCTATGTAGTTCATCTTCCTCGCTGAGCGCGAGGAAGTCGTCGAAAACCTCCAGCATGTTCGCACGGCACTCGCTCACGTTGTCGGGCAACAACTCGATACCGTAAATGCACATGAGGCCGTATAAGGCGTAATGGGCCCTCTCGAACGCAGACTGACCGTACTTCAGCTCCACGGCGGCCAACTTTCGACGTAGTACTTGTACGACAAAGTTGCCGGACCCGCAGGCTGATTCAAGGAACCGTGAATCGATCCGTTCTGTTTCGTCCCTTACAAGTTCGAGCATGGCGTCAACCAGCCACGCAGGCGTAAACACTTCGCCGTGATCGACCACGCGCTGCTTCGACCTCACAAGTTCACCCCGTGGGTCCCATTAACACGGCGGTCCTCCCGGCATTTGCAGGCGAAGGCAGGAGACCAATCGACGATGCGCTGGCTCGCAGCTTCCGTCCAAGAGCACGAAGGCTCGTGATCTCCCTTGTTCCACACCCCTAAAGACCAAGGTTCAGCCTTGCATTCAATGCAGACTTGGGCTGTGTCCTCCTGCCACTCGATATACGCCAGTGGCATCTCCGACTTGAGCTGCACGGTGCCGCAGCCGTGGCACCAACCAATAGGTGCTCGATTTAAGGGGCTTACATCCATTCCAAAAGGATACGACCCCACGGTGACAGGATCGGCCAAGGCCTGAGATGTGTGGTGACCCGAAAATCGTCGACGCTATTTGCGGAATCGCCTCGGTCGGGGTCCTGTCCCCTTTCAGCATTCCTGGGCGTCGGTCTGTGGAGCACAGCGAGGCCAGTCACAGAGTCCGGCGCACGAGCTGGCCGGAGACCAGTCTCACCGACACCTCCAGCCCGCGCTACTTTGTCTCATTACCGCTTCCCAGTGTGCCCTGCTGCGGAGGACTGCCGGAACTGAGCAGGGATCACAAGGCGGGGGAGCGTGTTGGCTTCGGCCATACTACCGACATTTACCCCTTCCAGAGCCAACCGGAACTGACAACTCAAAGTCTCCGTGTGTTTCCATTGGGATGAATCAGCGCAGGGGGACGGAGGGGCACATGCCTTTGGTCGGTACATTAGCCGGAGTGCGTGTCGTTTCAATCGACCTGAACGACGATGAGTGGGCATCCCTCAAAAAACGCTATCGGGCCGGGGAGCCCCTGCTGATGTCGTGCGGCCAGCCAGGATCAGCCAGAGTTTCCTCTCGGGGCCTGAAGTTCTTCGCCCACAAGAAGGGTGCAAAGTGCGACATCCACGAGGGCGGGGAAACCGCCGAGCATCTCGAACTGAAATCCCTTCTGGTTAAGGCTGCGAAAGCCGCCGGCTGGGAGGCTGAACTTGAGGTGCCGTCGCCGCATCGGGACTGGATCGCCGACGTCATGGCCACCAAAGGGGAGCGCCGGATCGCCTTGGAGGTGCAATGGTCGCGCCAAGGCAACGAGGACTTCGCTCGCCGCCAGGGACGCTACGAGGCGGACGGGGTCGAATGCATCTGGTTCGTGGCGCCGAAGAACTCCCTCAACGCAGGGACCGTTCCCTCCCACACCGTCGGGGGAGCCCCCGGCGCCTGGCACATTCCCATGTCTACCACGCTGGACCGCTACAGCAGGACCGAGCTGCCCTTCGAGGACGCAGTCGTGCACATCCTCCGAGGGGACTACCGCTTCCACAGTGAACCTTACGTCCAGGCTTATTCCATGGACGTGGCCATGACGAAATGCTGGCGCCAGGCATGCGGAAAATGGTTCACGCTCTGGCGCCTTGAAGACCTGCAGGTCAAGATGCGCTGCGGCCTGGAAGGAACCATCGAAGCGGTGTACCACCTCGAATCCCGGATGTTCCTGCAAGACCGGATCGAACGAATCATCGCCGACCAGGTCCTGCCGCTGCTTGAACACGAGCAGGTGGATCTTCCCCGCGCAGCGAAGCTGATCACCCGCAAAAGCAAGACAGCGGAGAAGACCTACCTGGCCTATTGTTGCCCCCACTGCGGGGTCATCTCGGGAGATAACCCGATTGCCTACGGCGGAACGCGCTGGCGGACCTATGTCGTGCACCGGCGTCTGAACGTGCCGTTCCGGCCCGACGCCAGGGGGCCACTGCATCTCTGCA
Organism: Pseudarthrobacter sp. LT1; assembly: GCF_035621795.1. NCBI lineage: Bacteria > Bacillati > Actinomycetota > Actinomycetes > Micrococcales > Micrococcaceae > Pseudarthrobacter > Pseudarthrobacter sp. LT1. The sequence continues at coordinate 2,973,458 of NZ_CP141830.1, read as the reverse complement.
TTGACCGAGGTAAAGGCCAGTGCAGCCAGGAGTTGCCGCCGGTAGAGGGCCCGGTCTTCCCGGACGGGACGGACAGTTATTTGGGCTTCAGTTCCGAGCTGCTCGTCGACCGCCTGGAACGGCTGCCACGAAAAGGCGAGAAGTCCACCAACCGGCGGCGGTAGAGCGCGCTGGCCCGATGCGCCCGCGAGTACCCGGCATCCGGAACAAGAAAGGAAACTTGAAGGGCTGAACTTCACCGGACGAGTCCCGACCGTCGTCGAGGACGGCATCGCGGCCTCCTCCGGCGGAGAAGACATTGGGGTGTTCGAAGAGCTCCGCGGCACCTACTAGCGAGACAGGCTGCGAAGACGAAACCGCGACAGCCTGGTCCGTTCCTAACCGCGAGAGCAGCTCGGCACCGGCAGGCAAAGAGGCTTCGGATCCGAACCGGAGGTTCACGGTATCCGGCCAGTAGGGCAGTTTAAAAAGTTCGCTCGGCCCACGCCAAATAACTCCGCATATTTGGGTGTCGTGCGATAGGTTCAATCCAGTTCACGGTACGAGAAAGAGAGATAGAGGCTCGTCTGGTGGGAATCCTTCGCAGGGCAGGCCTGGGTGCTTTTCGAATCGTCCGTAACGACGTCCGAAGATACAGCCGTCGTCGGCGCTATTACATAAACAAAGCGCGGCGCGAATCGGCACGGCGTCGTACCAGCCGCAGATGGGGTCCAGGGTGCACCATCGCCCACCGAAGCCGGGGCGCTTCCGAGCGCTGTCCGAATTGCCGGATGGGCAGGGAAAACCGGAACGCAGGGATTGCTGCCAAAAAAGCTGCAAGACAAGCAGCCCTGCAAAGGTTCAATGAGCGGATGGCTGCCATCGCAGCAAGACAAGCGCTGGCCCGCGAGGCGGTTTCGGAAGAACGCTGGCGGGAACTGCTGGCCCCGGACGGGACCCCAAGGGCCCTGGCGCTCCAGCGGCGGCATGTTCGGTCCACGGTAGCGCGCGCTGCCGGGATTCGCCCGTACCTTAAAAGCGTGACCACGGGCCAGGCGGAGAATATCCTGCGTGCTTTCAATCAGGATCCTGCGGCGTTATGGAAATACGGCCGAGGACGAAAAGGAATCAACGTTCTCGGGATAGCCGCCCGATGGTTCCTGACCTTACTGGGATTCATCGTTTTGTGTCTGATTCCGGTGCTGGGATGGCTGGTGGCCGCGTTTGTAATCGCGCTTGCGATCTCCGCCGTCGTGCGAAGCCGCAAGCGCAAGGCTTACGAGATTCAGCTCATGGACACTGTTTCCCTGCCACTCCAAGGGCCTGAAGACCGTGGGTTCGAAGTAGGCGAAGTGGGATTGCGTCCGTCGAGGAGTGGCGTACCAGATCACAAACCGTCTCCGGCCGCCCCGGAACTCGAGAACGAGGCTATTTCGCGGCTTGAGCGCCTCCAGGCTCTCCGCGAATCTGGCACCGTGATCGAAGACGAATTCCAGACCATGAAGGCGGACGTGCTGGGCAGGAAGTAGGCGGCCGGCCTCCGGTCAGAGGTTCCATCGGTGCACGCTGTTCCAGAGCTACAAGGTGGTTTTAGGGAGATCGCGCTGATAGATCCAGATCGCGTGGTCGAACTTCTGAAGCTCAACATCGGGGCGCTCCGCGGCATGCACGGCGGCGACGATTCGCCTAGCAGTTTCCGCCGTCACTGGCGCCAGATGTTGTTCTTTAAGTGCGGCATCGACAAAGCCACGGATCATTCGGTCTGCCTTGATCCCGGGCTGGCCAAGCAGCATGGTGAGGTACTCGTATGTCACGTCGCCGAGGCCCTTTACCTCCGTGTAGGCACTTCTGTGGTCCGGGTCGAGTGCATGGAGGTGCGTCGCGCTGCGAACTGGGGGAGTGAGAGAAAGAAAGTTGTCGGCCGCTTCGATGATGCACTCGCTCTTGAAGCGTCCGACGGTTTTACCGTTCCCCATGACCTCCCTTATTCGCTTCTCGCCTAGGTTGCGCAAGCACTCAAGGTCGTTTGCGGCGTCGGGGTAGGCGTCTCGGAATAACTTCGCCCTGCCGAGGACGCCTTTGGCCGGGTGCTTCGTCTTATAGACGGCTCGGATGGAGAACACGGCATCGACGAGAGACACACCAATTTGGTCAGGCCACCCGCCCGGCCACGCGCTGAAATCCTTTTCGGGAATACTCCCTAATGCCTTTGCTACGGCCGCTATTGCCCGCTGTTCGTCCATCTGCCCCACCCCGCCTTTTCATGGTCAGAATATCCGACACATTCGGCGGATCCGGATGCGGCCGCAGCCGGCGTAGGGTGACCGTTAGGAGCCTGACACGATCGCCGGTATGCGCGAGTGACTTCGTCCTCGTAGCCTAAACATTTGTCACGGGCATCACTCGTTTGGGCTGCCGCCAAGGAATCCACCCGCCGTCGCTGCGTGCACTAGCGCTTGCACACCTGTGTCGCCGAGGGCGCCGCGTAACACCTCGATCAACTCGTTCACGTGATGGATTCTGGAGTAGTCGCCGGGTAAAGAGTTGCGAACGCGTTCCGCGAAGTGTGAGACCAGAACCCGCCCATGAGCGGAGAGCGCGTCTTGTGGGAATTTCGGAACGAAGAATCGATCGCCCAGACCGATGCCGTGGTTGCCGAGCAGTTCGGTCGCCTCCGGAATAGCATCGCCCAGGTAAGGGACGATGTCTGCCCAGCAGGTTAGTTCTTCGCTGTCAGGCGTCCTTGGCAAGCCGTTGAGCCTCGCGGAGAGGTGGTCTCGAAGCCATTGCTTCCACACTTTTGTGCCGTCGACCCCGTCCGCTCCGAGGAAACGAACAATCGCGTGAGCGAAGTCCGCTGCGTGCGCACCGTCGTCGGCGAGCACGCTTTGATCGAGCAGTGCTCGGCGTGACGCTGGCGGGATACCAGCGAAGGACACGATCGACGCTACCAGTGCGAAAAATTGGCTCTGCAGGTGGGATCCGAGAGCTTCGAGCCGGTCCCACTCCGCGATCGTGCTGTCCAGTAGGCCGGCCTCAAGGAGTTTGTCGTTATAGCGCGGGTGAAATAGATAAGGAATCCAGGCCAACGCCGCTGTAGTGTCTTCCCGGAATAGCGGAAGCACTTGTTTAGCGGTGAACGTCGCATCGGCGGCAAATAAGAAGAATAAGTGGCTTGCCATTGCCGGTCGGGTCGCATCGAGGGCGTGTGGTGGCCCATCGAGCAGTTCCGTCAGCGCGCTTCGCTCGTCATCGTTGAGGCCCGACCAATCGTCGCGATGCTTCCGCCAGCGTCGATCAACTTCCGTGATCCAGTACTGGGCGAGGTCTCCTGGCCAGGAATTGAGGTAGAGCGGAGCGAACGAATTCAGGTCCAGTTCCTCCGCGTGCGTGAATGACTGGCAGTGCTCTCTCCAGAGTCGGAAGGCGATGCGTCGCAGGCCAGCGAGAGCCGGTGTCTCGTCGCTTTCGATGTCTTTGCGGACCTGCTCCAGCAAAAAGCGGCTGACTGACCGCACGGACTTTGGATTTGGGACGAGTGTTGCAACACGTTCGACGACGGCGTCTGCATTGCCGCGCAGATATGCCTTGGTCCAGCCCTCGACAATAGCTAGTCGAATATCGATTGTCAGAGATTCAAAGCCGGGCAGTTCATCTATGAGTGTCCAGAGCTGTTGGCCCAGTTCTGGGCGGGACTCAGCCAACCCGCTAAGAAGAGAAAGTGCGCCGCGCCAATCCGGTTCGTCAAAGTTCCGTTCGGAATAGTCCCGGGCGAGTAGGTCAGCGACAGCGGCGGTGGAGTCCTCTTCAAATGATCTGATGAAGTCTTCCAGTTCCATGGGCAGCTTTTCACCCCAGGTGCCGCTCGTCATCCAGCTGTCAAAGTCGGGATTCTCACGCGGGGCGAAGTCGGGGTTCTTTGCCCGCACCGCTTCCAAGGCTGACCCAGCTTCTGCCCATCCGGGTGCGACCTGGGTGAGCCACACAAGCAGGTTGTAGGTGGCATAGGCTGTGTGACGTTGAAGATCCGGGATGTCCTCGGACTGATTCGGCCCGGCTAGTGCTGCCGAAAGGAGCTGCGCACGGACCTCTTTCGATGCCTTCTCAGCCGACGCTTTGAGGACGCCGTAAGTTTCGTGTTTGACGTCGGTTTCGAAAAGAACTGAGCGTTCGAGCAGCCACGAGATCTTCTCGTCGTACGACCGTGAGGCATCGCGTGCGAGCAGATGCAATGCGAGCCGGCGGAATAGAGCACGACCCAGAAACCACCACTTTTCGGGGAGATCGGCGCACGATACAAGAGCCTTCTCACCGTATGCTCTTAGGCCATCTAGGACTGCGTCAACGGGATCGCGGAACTGATCCTGCTCATGCGGTTCGACTGCCGATCGACCATAGCTTAACGGATCCCACGATCGGGGACCGTGGTAGGCATCGAGAAGGTCGTACGCTGCGCTCAACGAGTCCTCCAGGACCGTTCCCAGTTTCGGATCTCCGGGAGGTGCCGTTTCGACGACCTTCAAGACGTGTCCTGTAAGGCTTTCCGCCTCGCTTAGCCAGTGCACTTCAGCCTGCGGCAAAGTTGTCAGGTCCTCGGAGTCATCAAGGGACCATCGACGCTTGAGCGCGAGGTAGGGTCTCAGCGCCGCTCGGATCACCGTCAAATCCTCCGCCTGGTCGCCGGGGACGTATGACAGGAGCGTTGCCGTGGCGACTGGTCCAGAGTGTCCATGGACCGACGTAGCGAGGAAGGCCTTCCACCTGCGTCCAGCTCCAGAATCCGCTTTACTCAGCTCATCTGCTGCCCAACCGGCAGCTTGGAAAAGCCCGTTGCCGAACGCTTGGCCCAGCCGTTGCAGAGTCTGCAATGCAGCCCCATGAAGTTCGGGGGACGCTATGAAGCTCTGACAGAACCAGTTCCCAAGAACGGTGGCAGCGGAGTCTCCGTCGTGACCATTGAAGATAGACTTGAACTTTGGCAGAGCCTCCGCCCAATGGAGCCAGGCGACCTGGAGCCTCGGTTTAACAACCGTGACAGCGTGGACGAACTCGCGAGCACCGTTAGGGTTTTTGAGTTGGTCGACGAGGTAGTCGTAGTCGACCGGGGTGAGTTGCGGGCCGCCGGCAACCACTTCGAGAATCCGCGCACGGTGTTCGGTCTGGCCCATCCGAGCGCGGAGGCTCCAGGCCTCGAGTGCAGCGACAAGGGCTGTGTGGTCGTGGCCCTGGACTGGGTACCCGATCGGCTGCACTTTGAGCCTTGACCACTTAGAGTGGTTCACCTCGTCGGTACTTGTGAAGGCGTACCGCGGCGTCCCTGATGGTAGGCCAAGCGCGAGGTATCGCATGATGGGGTCATCGTGGCTGTAGCCAATGAAAAGCACCGTAAATCTTTGAAACATCGGCAGCAAGAAACGGGTGGCCCAAGCGCTGGTGAGGTACGCCCGCCCGAAGTCGCGGTCTGTGAGAACGAGCTCCTCAGGTGAACGGAGCACCGAGCCGTGAAGATGAACGATGCCGGTGAAATCTTCCCCTAGCGGCAGGGCCGGACCAATCCACGTATCGGGAACCTTGATTCCCCCAGCAGTAGCCGCCGACGAAAGATGCGTATCGAAGTTCGTCGTCACGATTCGCAGCGGCCCGATTGAAGAGGCCACCCCAACGAGCGCTGCATGCGTGGTGTTTGGCGCGGAGTCTTCGCGAGAAACTATCTCGTAAGTGTGTCGGTGCGTGTCGAAACTCTCCGGCATCGACCCTAGGAAGAAATCGATTGTGACGTCTTCGTCGAAAGGTACCCGTGCCATTTCTGCCAACTGACGGGCCAGCTTGTCGAACAGCGGTAGGTCGGACGGAGCGTCGACCGAAGCCCCCGCTCCAACGAAAAGTACAAGACGTCCTTCAGCTTGTGCGTCGAGAATGGCTTGGGGCAAATTCACGTCGCTCGTTATCCACATCTAACTCCCCAATCTCGACGATTGCGGACTTGTGCTGCAATCCGTCCTTCGCTTCGACGATCGGACCCGTGTGACCACAAGCTGATAGTAGCGACGGAGCACGCCAGCTGCGAGCATTGGCGCGGCTGGCACGCCGTGTGGAAGGGGCGATCTCGCGACTGTATATGAGCTGACTCCGCCAACGCGCGAGTCGAGCCGGAGCAGGGACAAGGCGAGATCCTGCAGACCTGTCCGGTTGTGTCCGTCGGCGCCGAGCTTTTGTCAGCGACGCGTTAACGAGACGCGTATACGTTAACGACACGCATAATAACAGTCCAATCGGACCGAAAATCAACCATTAGTCCTTGTGTTTGCGGGGTTTCTGGGCGGACCTTAACAATCGGAAGCCCGTGCTTTCCGCCAGTAAATTAACAATTCGTCTACCCGTAGAGGGACATCCGCGACCGCCCGCGGGGACAAGCTTGTTTCAGCCGCAGGTTCCGCGGTTCGCAAGGGGCCGGCACATAGACTTCCGTTCATGCGCGTCTTCGACCTCGCCTTCGACTACCTTCTCGACACCACGCCTCCAGGAAAGGACCCGGACTCCCACAGTCGGCGGCTCAAGGCTGACCATCAGCTGCTCTGGACCAAAGAGCTATGCGAGGGGCAGCTGTTCGAACTGGTGGTCTCGGAAGATCCCAAGGTGCGCCGGAAGAACTACCTGATTTTCGAGCAGACGCCGGACAAGTGGTTCACGTTCGGCAGTGACGCCATCACGAACTCCTACACCAGGTGGGGTAGGCCCAAGGCTTTGGTTGAGGCTAAGGCCGCGTTGAGTGATGAGCAGAAGCGCCGCTATTTCAATCCGCCGTACACGATCGGCAGTGGCATGATCTGGCCCGTCAGGACAGTACACCTGCCCACCCTCAACACCGCAAGGGGAATGCGGATACGGATCGCAGACCGGATGGACCTGAGTCTGGAATGCATCCGGCGCCACTATGCCAACGAGCCAGGCGGCCCTCTCGCCGACGTCATCACTAACTATGGGGACTTCTTCGAACTCTTCGGCACGTTCGAGAAGTTCGTGGAGTTCTTCCACTTCCAGGATCTCGTGACGCCGGAGGGCAAGATCGACTTCTTCCTCGAGGAGGATGAGGACGAGGTCTTCGAGCGTCCGGGCGTCCCGGTCACGAAGGACGAGTACATCAAGGTTCGGGAAGCCTCGCTGAAGTTCATAGCGTTGCGGGGCAACCGGATGGCCGACTGGGTCGAGGAGAACCACCCCGACATCAAGGTGCGGCGGCAATAACCGGGAATGCCCGGGATACCTCGCCGCGATAAGCGGGGCCTGGCGGTTCAAGTCCCTATGTGACGCGCCAGGGCGCGTGAACTTCCTAGACTAAACAAGAACCGCTTGGTACACGTCATGGTTGCACTACCTCTGATGCAGTCACCAAGATATGCACGCTCCCGCTCTTGGCGGGCGAGAACATTTCCAGTGCTTTCGTTGTTCCCACTGTCGCGTCCTGCATCGATCTCGTCGTGCACTGCAGCAGGCACCCTGATGGACGGCGGCAAGTCACGCAGATCCTGTCGCTGGGCCGTCGCGTGGAGAACGGCGTTATCGAATCATCCCTGGTCTTTGGCCTGGAGGACGGCGCCCTGCACCCCCGCGCCAATGCCATGCCTTCGGCGGAGAAATTCTCGAGGGCCGGGTACGACGTCGCCGCTCTGCTGGATCCGCGATGACGGCCACGCTGGTGGGAACGCTCGCCGGGGTTGGCCTCTTCCTCATCTGGTGGTCCTGCTGGGAAACGCCAAACCGTGGTCACCGCGAGCGTAGGCCCGGTCGACTGGCTGACCTGCTCGCGGCCGCCGGGGTCGACAAAGTCTCTGCGCGCGGTCTTCTGGGGACGTGCCTTGGGCTGGGGATCTTTGTGGCACTGCTCTTTTACGCGCTTAGCCGCTCCTGGCCTATCGCCGGCTGTTTCGGGCTCTTCGGAGCGTGGCTGCCGATCACCATACTCCGCTGGCGGGCCAGGAAACGGACGGCAATGCTGCGCCAACTCTGGCCCGACGTCGTCGATCACTTGCGGTCTGCAATCCGGGCAGGCCTGCCCCTGCCGGAGGCCCTCATCCAACTTGGGGACAAGGGGCCCGAGGAACTGCGGCCCCTGTTTCGCGAGTTCGGTGCCGACTACCGCGCCGGCGGCCAGTTCGATGGTTCTCTGAACACGCTGAAACAGCGGCTGGCCGATCCGGTTGCTGACCGCATCATCGAAGCACTCCGGTTGACGCGCGAAGTAGGGGGCTCCGACCTGGGGAAGCTCCTGGGCACACTGGCTGAATTCCTGCGGGAAAACGCACGGACCCGCAGCGAGCTCGAGGCGAGGCAGTCCTGGACCATCAATGCCGCCCGGCTCGCCGTTGCTGCGCCGTGGATCGTGATGATCCTCCTCGCGACAAGGCCCGAGGCAATCCAGGCGTACAACACTCCCATGGGTGCCGCAGTACTGCTCGGGGGCTTGGTGGTCTCTTTGGTTTGCTACACGATCATGTTGAAGATCGGGGCGCTGCCGCAGGACGAAAGGGTGCTCCGATGATTGTCCCTTCTCCTGCAGCCTTGGCTTGTGGAATCGGCCTTGGCCTCGGTTTGTGGCTTGTGATTTTCCGGTCCCCTCCAATGCGCCCCTTGAGGCTGTCGGATCGGATTGAGCCCCAACTGAAGTCGCAGAACCTGGAGTCGCGACTTCTGCGCGCCGGTGAGCAGAACGTGACGCCATTCGGCCCTCTTGAACGGATCCTCCGTCCCGTCTTCCGTGACTGGCTGTCCGCCCTGGGAAAACTCAACCCCTCGCCCGGCGCCACCACGCGGCGCCTTGCCCAGGCTGGAATCAACAAGTCACCCATCGACTTCCGCGCCGAGCAGTTGCTGTGGGCCGCGGCCGGTTTCGTATTCGCCCTCACCGTCGTCCTCATTGGTGCCGCAGCGGGCAGGTTCAGCCCTTTCCTCGCGGCCGCGGTGATCATTGGCAGTGCTGCAGCGGGCTTTGTGCTGCGCGACTACTGGCTCGGCGTCCAGGTCCGACGACGGGAAACCCGGATTATGGCAGAATTCCCCAGCCTTGCCGAACTGATGGCCCTGGCGGTCGGCGCAGGGGAGAGTGCGACGGGCGCCCTGGACCGGGTCTGCAGAAGTGCGAAGGGCGAACTGTCCAAGGAATTCTCGAAGATCCTCGCGGAGACAAGGGCAGGCAAGCCCTTGGTCCTGGCCCTGCAGGAGTTCTCCGCGCGCACCGATCTTGCACCGCTGGTCAGGTTCGTCGACGGCATCATCGTAGCGGTGGAACGGGGGACACCCCTCGCAGACGTGCTCCGCGCCCAGGCGCAGGACGTACGCGATTCAGCGAAGCGCGACCTCATGGAAGCCGCAGGGAAAAAGGAAATCGCCATGATGGTGCCGCTGGTATTCGGAGTGCTTCCCCTGACGGTGGTATTCGCGGTGTTTCCCGGTCTCGCGGCGATCAACCTGGGCTTCTGACGATGAGTACAACCCGAAGCCCGCATTTCAGCAACACCTGCAAGTCCCCTCACCGAAACAGGAATAGGACGCAAAGATGAAAACCATGGGAATCCGCTGGGCGACGCTGTTTCTGTCCCTGGCCGCCTTGCTGCAGCTCCAGATGATCCGGGCTGTTCGCCCGCACCCGCGTCAGGCCGCACAGTGCAACGTCGGTTCCGATCACGGCCGGGAGGCGCCGGCACCCGCATGCGATCATCCGGAGCGCGGCGACGTACCGGGCTGGGTGATGATTACGTTAATGTCAGCGGTTCTGGTGGCAGCCCTGCTGGCGCTCGCAGGCCCTGCACTTGAGGCCATGTTCAACCAGGCAATGGACAAGGTGGGGAACTGAACCATGAGGAGGGCTGCTCCCCGCACGGCTGAGCAGCCGGCGCTGTCCCGGGCAGGCGAGCGGGGATCGGCCGTGGTGGACTTCGTCCTGGTCGGCGGGCTGCTGACGATGTTCTTCCTGGCGATAGTCCAGCTGACCCTGGTCCTCCACGTCAGGAACACCCTCATCGATGCTGCCGCGTCCGGGGCGCGATACGGAACCCTCGCTGACCGCAATGCCTCCGACGCCGAAGAACGGACCCGCAGCCTCATAAGCCTGGCCCTCAACCCGAGCTTCGCGGAACAAATCAGTTCCAAGGAAGTGAACGTCAGCGGCATGCGCACCCTGGAAGTCACGGTCCGCTCTCCCATGCCTGTCATTGGTCTCATTGGACCGCGGGACCTGCTGGAGGTGAAAGGGCATGCAGCTGTCCAGCCCTGACCCATTCACCCGGAAAACAACGCCCGGCTACCACCCCGTGCTGGGCGCCAAGGCGCACCTGCACTTCCGGACCCGGCTGGCAGAAGCACTCTGCCGGGAGCGGCCCGGGGACACCGGCCCGGGGAACCCATCCCAGGAGTCCGCGCCTGCCCGCAGGGAAGGCGGGAACCAGCCGGGCCCGGCCCATGAACAGGGAAGCGCAGTGGTCGAATTTACGTTCCTTGCACTCCTGCTGATGGTTCCGCTGGTGTACTTCGTGATCACCGTCGGGCAGATCCAGGGAGGCTCCTTCGCCGTGGTGGGCGCCGCGGACCAGGCAGCGAAGGTCTACGTGGCCCAGCCTGATGCCTCAACCGCCCAGGCTGCAGCCGAGCAGGCGGTGGCACTTGCCCTCTCGGATTTCGGTCACCAGGCGGACCGGGCCAGCATGACCACCGCCTGCAGCCCCGCAGACTGCCAGGCGGCGGGCAGTACGGTAACAGTGACGGTGAGCCTGAGTGTGCCGCTGCCGTTCATCCCCTTTGCCGAGGGGCTGTCCGCCACAGAGGTTCAAGCGTCATCCTCCCAGCTGGTAGGGCGGTACCGGTGAAGCGCAGGGAACCGGACGAGAACGGCCAGTTGATGGTTATGATCCTCGGCTACGTGGTCCTGGCGCTCCTGGTGGCGACGGTGGTCATCGGAATATCCGCCGTCTATCTGGAGCACAAGCGCCTGCTGTCCCTGGCGGACGGGGCATCGCTTGCTGCTGCCGACAGCTACACGCTGGGGGAGGTCTCATCACAGGGCGGCAGCCCCTCGGCAGTCCTCAACCCGGCCCGCGTCCGGAACGTGGCCGCCGACTTCGTTGCCAGGAGCCCTGCGTCGCAACGTTTCTCCAGCCTTGCCGTTGCGGGGGCAACGGGTACGCCGGACGGTTCCACCGCCGTCGTGGTCCTCACAGCGGCCGTCCACCCGCCTGTGGTGAATTTCCTGATACCCGACGGCATCCCCATTGAGGCGACGTCAACCGCGCGCTCGCGGTTGACCCGGTAGGACGCAGGCCGCCGAGCCCGCCGGTATTCCCCGATAGCGTAGGCTTAAACCACCATGGCCAATATTGATTTTTCCGCTGAAATCCGCGCGCTCCGCGCCACCTACGAGTCCATCGAACGCGTCACCGACGTGGAGGCGCTCAAGGAAGACATCGCCGAACTCAGCGAGCGGGCGGGGGAGCCAAACCTTTGGGACGATCCCGCGGCCGCGCAGAAAGTCACTTCCCGGCTGTCCCACCGCCAGTCTGAACTGGAGCGCCTCACCAACCTGGAGTCCCGGATCGACGACCTCGAGGTCCTGGTGGAACTCGGGCAGGACGAGGACGACGCCGACTCGATGGGGGAGGCCGCTGCCGAACTCGAGTCCATCAAGAAGGCCCTCAAGGACCTGGAAGTGGTCACCCTGCTGTCCGGCGAATACGACGAACGCGAAGCTGTGGTCTCCATCAGGGCCGGTGCGGGCGGCGTGGACGCGGCGGACTTCGCCGAAATGCTCATGCGCATGTACCTCCGCTGGGCTGAGCGGCACGGCTACCCCACCACGGTCATGGACACCTCGTACGCGGAGGAAGCCGGACTGAAATCAGCCACTTTTGAGGTGAAGGCGCCGTATGCGTACGGCACGCTCAGTGTGGAAGCCGGCACCCACCGCCTTGTCAGAATCAGCCCGTTTGACAACCAGGGACGCCGCCAGACGTCGTTCGCGGCCGTTGAAGTCATTCCGCTGATCGAGCAGACAGACTCGATCGAGATCCCGGACAACGAAATTAGGGTGGACGTATTCCGTTCCTCCGGCCCGGGCGGCCAGTCGGTCAACACCACGGACTCTGCCGTCCGCCTCACCCACATCCCCAGCGGCACCGTGGTCTCCATGCAGAACGAGAAATCGCAGCTGCAGAACCGCGCAGCTGCCATGCGCGTGCTGCAGTCCCGGCTCCTGCTGCTGAAGAAGGAACAGGAGGACGCGGAAAAGAAGGCGCTGGCCGGCGACGTCAAGGCCTCCTGGGGCGACCAGATGCGCTCCTACGTCCTGAACCCATACCAGATGGTGAAGGACCTGCGCACCGAACACGAGGTGGGCAACACGTCTGCGGTGTTCGATGGCGAGATTGACGATTTCATCGACGCGGGCATCCGCTGGCGCACTGACAACCGCAACGCTGAAAAGTAGGCCGTCCTCCCGGGTCCTCCCGGCTGGCCGCCGGCTGATCCGGCGACACGCGACCGAAAGCCCGCCCAACCGCCGGCCATCCTGCGTATAGTCGAGGGGCCGGGGCCCTACTTTCCCCAAACGAAAACCCGTGCACCGGCTGCAGAACTGGGCTGCATCAGACGGATCAGCCATGCCCTGCAGGGTACTTAGGGCCATGATCCGATTCGAAAATGTCACCAAGGTTTACGACCAGAAAGCCCGACCGGCACTGGATTCCGTCAATCTTGAGATCGACCGCGGCGAATTCGCCTTCCTCGTAGGTGCTTCCGGTTCCGGGAAGTCCACCTTCCTCCGGCTGGTGTTGAAGGAAGACCGCGCCACCTCCGGTGCCGTGTACGTCGCCGGCCAGAATGTCGCCAAGATTTCCAGCTGGCGCGTTCCCCGCCTCCGGCGCGGCATCGGCGTCGTCTTCCAGGACTTCCGGCTCCTGCCGCAGAAGAACGTGTTCGCCAATGTCGCATTCGCCATGCAGGTCATCGGCAAGAGCCGCAGCGTGATCCGCGACACCGTCCCCGAGGTCCTCAAAACAGTCGGACTCGAAGGCAAGGAACACCGCATGCCGCACGAGCTGTCCGGCGGCGAGCAGCAGCGCGTGGCCATCGCGCGCGCCGTTGTCAACCGGCCCGGAATCCTCCTCGCAGACGAGCCGACGGGAAACCTTGACCCCACCACGTCCATGGGAATCATGGGCGTGCTGGACAAGATCAACCAGAACGGAACCACAGTGGTGATGGCCACCCACGACGACGACATCGTCAACGAGATGCGCAAGCGGGTGGTGGAACTCAAGAATGGCGTGGTGATCCGCGACGAAGCCAGGGCCTTGTACACCTCGATGATCCCCGTCGTCGGCCAGTCACGGCGCCTGAAGGACGCCAGCGGCAGGGAAACGCCCGACGCCGGTCTTCCGGGCAGCGGCGCCGAAGGCGAGGCCCAGCGGTGAGGCTCGCATTCATTCTTTCCGAGATCGGCAGCGGCCTGCGCCGCAACCTTTCCATGGTGGTCTCAGTCATCCTGGTCACGTTCGTGTCCCTCACGTTCGTGGGCGCGGCCGGCATGCTGCAGATGCAGATCAACCAGATGAAGGGCTATTGGTACGACAAGGTCCAGGTGGCCATCTTCCTTTGCAGCGAAGGTTCGACGGCGCCGGGTTGCGCCTCGGGGCCCGTCACCCCTGAGCAGCAACAGGGCCTGAACGCGCTCCTGGAGTCACCGGCCGTGGCGCAGTACATCAATGACTTCCAGTTTGAGTCCAAGGATGAGGCCTACAAGCACTTCAAGGACCAGTTCTCCAACTCGCCCATCGTTGATTCCGTGACGCCGGACCAGTTGCCGGCATCGTTCCGGATCAATATGAAGGACCCGGAGAAGTACCAGATCATCAGCGAGACCTTCTCCTCCCAACCGGGCGTGGAAACGGTGATTGACCAGCGCCAGCTGCTCGAACGCCTCTTCTCGGTGATGAACGGGGCTTCCCTGGTGGCAGTGGGCATCGCAGGTGTGATGATCGTCTGCGCGATCCTGCTGATCGCCACCACCATCAGGCTCTCTGCATTCAGCAGGCGCAGGGAGACCGGAATCATGCGGCTTGTCGGTGCATCCAAGACCGTCATCCAGTTGCCGTTCATCCTCGAGGGCGTCATAGCGGCGGTCATCGGTGCAGCCCTGGCCTCGGGCACCCTGTGGGCAGTAGCGCAGTTCTTCCTGGGCGACTACATGTCCCGCCAGTACCCTGACACGGCCTTCATCTCCTCCGGCCAGACCCTGATCCTCGCACCGGCGCTGCTGGTCCTTGGCGGATCCTTGGCAGGAATTTCGTCTCTCTTGACCTTACGCAGATATTTGCGCGTTTAGGCTGTGCACACCGACCGAGGAATGCCCATGAACGTAACTGATCAGACCTTGCACCGCCCCCGGCACAGCCGCGGGCGGTCCGCTGCCCGCCGTCTGGGGATCGTCAGCGGCGTGCTCACCCTCATCCTTTCCGCCGGCATGGCCGTTGCGACTCCTGTGGCGTTCGCAGACGACCTCGAAGACCGCAAGGCTGCGCTCGAGGCTGAAGCTGCCCGTGTCCAGGCGTCCCTGGAGTTTGTCGATTCCCGGATTGCCAAAGCTGCCGGTGACCTGGTGATCTACCAGGGCCAGTTGCCGGGTGCCCAGCAGGCGCTGCTTGAGGCCCAGGGTCGGGTAGCCGGCGCGGTCAAAGAAGTCGAAGCCCTGTCGGCCCGCGTGGACATGGCCCAGCAGAACAAAGCCAAGATCACCCAGCAGCTGGAAACAGACAAGCAGAAGATCGCGGACACCAAAAAACTGATCGGGCAGATCGCCACCCAGGCCTACAAGTCCGGCGGCGTTCCCTCCAACCTGTCTCTCTTCTTCGGTTCCAACAGCGGCAGCAGCCTGACCGAAACCATGGACCTCGCGGACCAGGCCATGCGCAGCCAAAACGCTGCCATGGACAAGCTCAGCCAGCAGAATGCCACCAACGTCAACTCCGAAGCCCGGCTTCAGGCCGTTGAAGCGGAAATCAAGGACCTTAAGGCCAAGGCAGATGCCGCCCTGGAGCGGGAGAAGGCAGCCCGCGATGAGGCTGCGGCCAAGAAGGCCCAGGTTGACCAGCTGATTGCCGACACCACCCGGCTCGATGCCGAGCTCCAGGCGGCCAAGCCCGGGATCCAGGCGCAGCTCGCCGGCGTCCAGGCCAACCAGAACCAGGTGGCCAACGAAATTGCTGAACGTGACCGCAAGGCCCGCGAGGCGTGGGAAGCAGAACAGCGCCGGCAGGCTGAGGCCGCAGCTGCAGCCGCTGCCGCTGCCGCTGCGGCAGCGAACCGCCCCGCCCCGCCCGTCCAGCCGTACGTACCGCCCGCGGCCGGCTCGCCGTCGGCCTTTGGCCTCCGCCATCCTTTCGACGGCAGCATCCCCATCACTTCCGGCTTTGGGTACCGCACCACTCCGCCGGGAACGATCGACTTCTACGGCACCGGCGGCTACATGCACACCGGCATCGACTTCGGTGCCGCCTGCGGCACCCCCGTGTATGCGGCAGCCGCCGGGGAGGTCTTCAGCTCCGGGTGGAACTCCGCCGACGGTGGCGGGTGGCGCGTCAAGATCGATCATGGCTTGATGCAGGGCAACACCCTGACCACCATCTACTACCACAACTCGAGCATCGTGGTCTCAAACGGGCAAAGGGTCTCGCAGGGCCAGCTGATCGCCTACTCGGGCAGCACCGGCAACTCCACCGGCTGCCACGCCCACTTCGAAACCTGGCTCAACGGCAGGGCTGTGGACCCCATGGGCCTGCTGTAGGGCACAAGCGCCGCTGCCGTAGACTTGTATAGCTCCGGGCCGAAGGCCCGGAGGCATCCGACCTGAACCCGAGGAGTTTTCCCGTGCCCAAAGAAAGTGGCCGTAAGGTGGTGGCCACCAACCGCAAGGCCCGGCACGACTATCACGTGCTGGACACTTACGAGGCCGGCATCGCACTGATGGGCACCGAGGTGAAGTCGCTGCGCGAGGGCCACGCCTCGATGGTGGACGGATTCTGCACGTTCTACAACGACGAACTGTGGATGGAAGCAATCCACATTCCCGAGTACAACCAGGGCAGCTGGACCAACCACGCTGCGCGCCGCCGCCGTAAGCTGCTGCTGCACCGCGAGGAGCTCATCAAGATTTCCCGCAAGGTCCAGGAAGCCGGCTACACCATCGTGCCGCTCCAGCTGTACTTTGTGGACGGCCGGGCCAAGGTGGAAATCGCCGTTGCCCGCGGTAAGCGTGAGTACGACAAGCGGCAGACACTGCGGGAACAGCAGGACAACCGTGAGGCCCAGCGCGAGATGCGCGAGCGCAACCGCCGGCGCTAGGAATTATTTCGGCAGGGCGTGCGTTAGTATGGATAGTCCGGCAGGCTTGCCAGCCGGTTTGGTAACAAAATACGGGGATGATCGGTTTCGACGGTGTTAGTCGCGACAGGTGAAGCGGGCCGAGGATGCAGAATTATCTCGTAAACGCTTTCTGCAAACCAATAAGTGCCGAATCTAAGCGCACTGACTTCGCTCTTGCTGCCTAAGCAGTAAGACAGTCCGTCAGCCCGGGGTTGCTATCGCCCCGGATCCTGGCGTCATTTAGATAGCCACTGCTGTTTGCTCCCGTCATCGGAGTAAACGGGACTTTTAGATGACTGGGCCCGGATCAGCCAGCTGTTTGCGGCATGGCTGGGGCCGAGAAAATCCGACGCAAACTGCGCCCGGAGAAGCCCTGACAACACGACATCGGACGGGGGTTCAATTCCCCCCATCTCCACCCCGGCGGGCCGGACATCCACAGGATGTCCGGCCCACCCTTGTGAAACACCCCGGTCTTCGGACCGGGGTGTTTTTCTTTGCCATGATCCACGCCCGGGCCCAAATGCTCTACCGGGGCGGACCGGCATGCAGGTACCGTCCACATATGCACAACGATCCGCCACAACCGCCTACGGAAGTCCTGGATGCCGGAACGTGCTGGGACCTCCTGCGCGGCGTCTCCGTCGGCCATCTGGCTGTCCTGGTGGACGGGTATCCGGAAGTCTTCCCCGTCAACTACAAGGTGGATCAACAGTCAGTTGTTTTCCGCACCGGGGAAGGAACGAAGCTGCGGGCCGCCGGGGGACCACTCGCCGTCGCCCTTGAAGCCGACGGCCACGACGATTCCCAGGCATGGAGCGTGCTGGTGAAAGGCAGGGCAGTCATCCTGGAGCCCTCAAAAGAGCTCCTGACCGGGGCCGGCCTCACGTTGTTTCCCTGGCAGGCCGGAGAAAAGGACCACTTTGTCCGCATCGTCCCCACGTCCGTCAGCGGCAGGCGCTTCACCATCACGTCACCGCTGACATGGTGGAACCATGTGGGGCAATCCGCAGGCAGGGACACCGCGTAGCCGCCGGCGGGCCCATCGGCCCTTTGCTGGACGACTCCTTGCTGGTACCACTGACCTATGATCGCGTCCCCTACCGCCGCTGCTGCCAAGCCTCCTTTTGACGCCGTCATTTTCGACCTGGACGGGGTGGTAACCAACACGGCGCTGGTCCACCAGGCCGCCTGGAAGGACGCGTTCGACCGGATCCTGCAGGACCCGAGGATTCCGCCGGGTACCAACCGTGCCCCGCTCAGCAGGGCGGACTACCTCACCTATATCGACGGCATGCCGCGGGAGGAAGGGGTGGTGCGGTTCCTGGCAAGCAGGGGAGTACATCTTGAGAAGGGCCAGGAGGCGGATGAGTCCGGAGCCTGGACCGGATTCGGCCTGGGCCGGTGGAAGAACGCACTGTTCCTGGAACACCTCGAGCGGGACGGCGTCCAAAGCTACCCCGGGACGCTGCAGCTGCTGCAAAGGCTTACAGGCGCGGGAGTTCCAACGGCCGTGGTCACCTCAAGCCGGAACGCCGCATCCGTCCTGGAGGCAGCGGGAATACAGGATCTCTTCACCGTGGTGATGGACGGCGCAGCCGCGGCACGTCTTGGGCTGCAGGGAAAGCCGGCCCCTGACGTTTTTTTGGCGGCGGCAGCCAGGCTGGGAGTCGCTCCGTCGCATGCCGTGGTGATTGAGGACTCCGCTGCAGGCGTTGAGGCCGGGCGGCGGGGCGGTTTTGGCCTCGTGGTGGGAATCGATCGCAGCGGCAGCCGCCGCCAGCTGGAGGCGGCCGGAGCGGGCACTGTGCTTAACGACGTGGGTGAACTGGACCTGGGGCTGATCATCGGCAACGCCTGGCACCTCGCCTACGAAGGATTCGATGCCCTGCACGAGGGACACCGGGAAGCACTGACCACCTTGGGCAACGGGTACATGGGGATCCGCGGAGCCGTACCCGAGGGGGGGCCGTTCAGCTACGCCGGTATGTACCTCGCCGGTGTCTACAACCGCGTCATGGTGAATGCGGCCGGCGAAATGCTGCTCGAGGAACACATGGTCAATGCGCCGGACTGCCTTCCTTTGGATATCCGCCTGGCCGGCCAGGAGTGGTGGTCAGAGGGCGGCATGACCCCGGTCCGCGAACGCCGGGTCCTTGATCTCAAAAGGGCTGTGCTGGAGCGCCGCCTGCTGTTGAAGGGCGGGGACGGCCGCCGCATAGAGGTGGTTCAAACCCGCTTCGTATCCATGGCCGAACCACATCTGTTGGTGCTCGAGACGACTGTCACCGCACTGGGCTGGAGCGGAGCAGTGGAGGTCCGCAGCGGGATCAACGCCGGTGTCCGCAATGCCAATCTGCCGGAACGCGCCCAGGGGTCCGATGTCCACCTGGCTGACAGGACGGCCCCGCAGTGCGCGGACCAGGACCTGCCCCCGGACGCGGCCTCCGTCGTCGAAGTTGAAACCACCCAAAGCCTGATCCGCATCGCCGCAGCGTACCGGACCCATGTATCTCCCCAAGCAACGGCCATTGAGGACGGCAGGAAAGGGGCCTTCCATTTCCGCACCCTGCTGCTTTCCCTGGACGCCGGTACCGCAGTGCGGATCACCAAGACGGTAGCCGTGGTGACATCCCGTGACCGTGCCATCTCCTCCCCGGAAACGGGCGCCCGCGCAGTGTTGGACCGGGCAGGCGGGGATTTCAATGCCCTCCTTGCGGCCCATGAGGAAGCATGGCGGCGGGAACTCCGTCCATTCCTGGTGGAGATCGACGCTCCCGTCCAGGTACGCCTGGTCCTAAACCTGCACATCTTCCATCTCCTGCAGACGCTGACGCGCCACACCGCCGAACTGGATGCCGGTGTCACTGCGCGCGGACTCCACGGCGAGGGCTACCGCGGCCACGTCTTTTGGGACGAACTGTTTGTCCTGCCTGTCCTCACGTCAAGGACGCCCGATATTGCCCGTTCCGTCATTGAGTACAGGTGGCGGCGGCTTCCCGCCGCACGGCATGCAGCATCGTTGGCCGGGCTGGCGGGAGCAAAGTTCCCTTGGCAAAGCGGCAGCGACGGGAGCGAGGAAACCCCGAAATGGCTGTACAACGACAGGTCCGGCAGATGGGTCCGGGACTACTCGCATCTGCAGGTGCACTCCGGCCTGGCGGTCGCCTTCAACGCCTGGCAGTACTTCCAGGCAACCGGGGACAAGCTCTGGCTGCTTCAGAAGGGGGCTGAACTGGTCATTGAGGTTGCCCGCTTCTTCTTCTCGTTGGCGGCATACGACCAGGATGGTGCGCGGTATCACGTTCGTGGCGTTGTGGGCCCGGATGAATACCACACGGCATATCCCGGCCGCGACGAACCAGGGTTGAATGACAATGCCTACACGAACGTCATGGCGGCGTGGGTTTGCTCCCAGGCCGCGGGGATCATGGCATTCCTGCACGGCAGTGAGCGCGCCGGGCTGATGGACCGTCTTGGCGTCACGGATGAGGAAGCGGCCGGGTGGGAACGTTTGGGGACCACGATGTATGTGCCCTTTCACAGAGACGGGGTCATCAGCCAGTTTGAGGGCTACGAGCAGCTGAAGGAGCTCGACTGGGAACATTACCGCGACACCTATGGTGACATTGAGCGGCTGGACCTGATCCTGGAAGCCGAAGACGACGAAACCAACGGCTACAAGCTGGCAAAGCAGGCAGACGTCCTGATGCTTCCATACCTCCTGGGACACGAGGGGCTGCTCACCGTCCTGCAACGCCTGGGCTACGGGTTTACGCACGAGCAGCTCAACCGGACCATCGAGTACTACCTTGCCAGGACCGCCCATGGTTCGACATTGAGCCGCGTTGCCCACGCCTCCGTGCTGGCCGGAGTTGACGCCGACCGGGCCTGGGACAGCTTCCGTGAAGCGCTCGACGCCGACCTCGACGACACGCAGCACGGCACCACGCGCGCGGGCATCCATTTGGGTGCGATGGCTGGAACCATCGACGTGGTGCAGCGCAGCTTTGCGGGGCTAAGGTTTAGCGGCGACACCATCCTGTTTGCTCCCAACCTGCCCACAGGGCTGCGCGCGGTTGCCTTTGATGTCCTGTACCGGGGACACCGCCTTCGCATTCATCTTAAGGACGGGGACATGAGCATCGCCTCGGCACCCGGTGACGCCGGGCCCATCAAAGTGCACGTGGGTGGCCAGGACGTGGGCCTCCCTCCCGGCGAGACCCGGCATTTTCCGCTGCCTTCCATGGCTTCCGGGCTGGCGGCGTCATGAAGCGGCTGGGGATCCTTACCAGCGGGGGTGACTGCCCGGGAGTCAACGCGGTTATCCGGGGAGCCGTGCTGGGCGGTGACGTTGCGCATGGGTACGAATTCCTGGGATTCCGGGATGGGTGGCGTGGTGTCCTGGAACAGGACGTTGTTCCTTTACCCCGGACGAGCGTCCGGGGGATTTCGCGCCTGGGCGGAACCATCCTGGGCACGTCCAGGACCAATCCGCTGGTAGGGAAAGGGATCGACGGCGTACGCGCCTGCGTCCAGCGCAACGGCCTCGACGGACTGATTGCCATCGGGGGAGAGGGCACCTTGGCGGCGGCCCGCGAACTGTGCGGACAGGGCATCAATGTGGTGGGGGTGCCCAAGACCATCGACAATGACCTCGGCGCCACGGACTACACGTTCGGCTTTGATACAGCGGTCCAGACTGCCACCGAGGCCATCGACCGCTTGCGGACTACAGGCGAATCCCACCACCGGTGCATGGTTGCCGAAGTCATGGGCCGCAACGCCGGCTGGATAGCGCTGCATTCGGGAATGGCTTCCGGCGCACACGCCATCCTGATGCCTGAGCATCCCGTGTCCCTGGACCAAATTTGCTCGTGGGTACTTTCCGCCCGTGACCGTGGCAGGGCGCCCCTTGTCGTCGTGGCCGAGGCCTTCGCCCCCGAGGGCCACCCAGCCCCTTACGCCCCCCGCGGCCTGGATACCTTCGGACGACCGCGCCTGGGAGGCATCGGGTTGCTGCTTGAAGGGGAACTTCAGATAAGGACCGGCATAGAAACCCGTGCCACAGTCCTGGGCCACATCCAGCGCGGTGGCGAGCCCACCGCCTTCGACCGTGTTCTTGCCACCAGGCTGGGCCTGGCTGCTGTCGAGTCAGCGGCGGCAGGAAGATGGGGCACCATGGTGTCGCTCCGTGGCACCGACATCGTGAACGTTGGCCTCGAGGAAGCGCTGGGGGCACTGAAGGTGGTGCCGGAGGCGCGCTACCAGGAGGCCGCTGTCCTGTTCGGCTGACTTTCCTCCGGCCGGAGCCGGAGGACGGCGGATCCCGTAATCCTGTCGGCTGCCAGGTCTTCCAAAGCCCTGTCCGCAGCCTCGAACGGATAGGCGGTGGTGGTGATGGCCAGGGAAAGCCGGGCCGCGAGGGCCAGGAACTCACGCCCGTCGGCCCGGGTATTGGCCGTCACGCTGCGCACCTGGCGTTCGAAGAAGAGTTCCCTGCCGTAATCCAGGGAGGGGATGCCGCTCAGGTGGATCCCAGCGATGGCCAAGGTCCCGCCACGGTCCAGGGCACGCAGCGCCACCGGGACCAGGCCTCCCACCGGGGCGAACAGAATGGCACCATCGAGCGGTACCGGCGGGCTGTCGTACGCGTCTCCCGCATACTCGGCTCCCAACTCCAGTGCGAGCGCCCGGGCATTTTCAGAACGCGTCATCACGAACACGGAGGCGCCCTGCTTGAGGGCAAGCTGGGCCGTAATGTGCGCAGAGCTGCCGAAGCCGTAGATGCCCAGGCGCCCGCCAACGGGCAGGGCGGCGCGCTTCAGGGCCCGGTATCCGATGATCCCGGAACAGAGCAGCGGGGCGGCTTGTTCGTCGGTGAAGACCGGGGGCACCGGGTAGGCAAAATCCTCTGCGACAGTCATCTGCTCGGCAAAGCCGCCATCCCTGTCCCATCCGGTGAACACCGGCGAGAGGCACAGGTTCTCGTCGCCGCGGCGGCAGTAGTCACAGCGGCCGCAGACACCGCCCAGCCATGCCACCCCGACCCTGTCACCGACCCTGAAGCGGGAGCAGTCCGGCCCCGTTTCAATGACGACGCCGACTGCTTCGTGCCCGGGCACCACCTGCGGGTGCCGCGGAGGCAGATCTCCCTCAGTGAGGTGGAGGTCGGTGCGGCAAACGCCGCAGACGCTTACTTCCACCAGGATTTCACCGGCTGCCGGCCGGGGCGCGGCGCGGATCCCCTGTACCAGCGGACGGGTGGACACGGCACCGGGCTCATTCACCCACCATGCGCGCACTGTTTCTCCTGCCTGGAGCCTACTGGCCCGTGCCTCGTGGCGGCCCGCCTACTCGAAGCCGGCCCGCCTACTCGAAGCCGGCCCGGGTTGCGTCGTCCAAGGGGGTCTGCCACAAAAGCGGGGCGCTCACGGTGAAGCGCCGTCCCGTTACCGACTCCGGCGTGATGCGGATGAAATGCTCCTGCCCCACGCCCTGCCAGGGAAACAGGGCCCGTCGGATGTTATCAAGGTCAGGTCCTGTCGGCGCTGTGTCAACAGCCTTGCCTTTGACCACGACGCTCCAGGCCAGGCCGAACTGTGCGCTGACAGCATCTGCTTCCAGCGCCACGGTGGCGTCCGACTGGATGGCCTGCTGCTTGGTGCCGGCGCCGGTCCGGAAAACCAGCGTTTGGCCGTCCACCTTGTAGTTGACGGGAAAGACATCGGGATGGCCACCGGTGATGACGGCCAGCCGCCCCACCCCGGTTTGGCCGAGGAGCGTCCAGCACTCTTCCGCATCGAGGATTTCCGGCACAGGTACGTTTGTGTTGTCAGTCATAGGCCACAGCGTAGGCAACTCTCCGGCGTCCGGAAAGGGCATAAAGGCCCGGCGAAAAAGGAAGGACCTATGGCACTTGGGACCCGCCCGGCACGGTGGGACGCTGTGGGATGCCTGCTGGGGCTGCACAGTCGGCGCAAGCCGCCCGGCACGCCACAGGGCCGGCCCTCAGCCAAAGGAGAATCCCATGAAAGCCCTCGTCTATGGCGGACCCGGGGAGAAGTCCTGGACCGACGTCCCGGACCCCAGGATCCAGCAACCCGGTGACGCCATCGTCAAAGTCGACACCACCACCATCTGCGGCACGGATTTGCACATCCTCAAAGGTGACGTTCCCGCCGTCGAAAAGGGGCGCATCCTGGGCCATGAGGGCGTAGGAACCGTCGTGGAAACCGGTCCGTCCGTCACCGGCCTGAAGATAGACGACCGCGTCATCATCTCCTGCATCAAATCCTGCGGCCACTGCGCCAACTGCAGGACGGGCCTCTATTCACACTGCCTCGGGGCCGAAGGTGCGGAAGGCACCGGGTGGATCTTCGGCCACCTGATCGACGGGACCCAGGCGGAGTATGTCCGGGTTCCCTATGCCGAAAACTCGCTGCACCTGCTGCCTGAGGGCGTCAGCGACGAGCAGGCGGTGATGCTGTCCGATATTCTTCCCACCGGGTTCGAAATCGGCGTCCAGTACGGCCGGGTCAAGCCGGGCGACAGCGTAGCCGTGGTCGGTGCCGGGCCCGTGGGACTGGCGGCGATCACCACAGCCGGGCTCTATGGGGCTGCCACCGTGGTGGCCATCGACCTGGACGCCAACCGCCTCGAAAAGGCGATGGAGTTCGGCGCCACGGACACTGTCCTCTCGGGCAGCGGCAATTGGAAGGAACAGGTCATGGCCCTGACCGGAGGGCGCGGCGTAGACGTCGCCATCGAGGCCGTGGGCGTCCCCGCGACCTTTTCCATGTGCACCGGGATAGTACGGCCCGGCGGATCTGTGGCCAACGTGGGGGTGCATGGAAAACCAGTGGAACTGCATCTGGAAAATCTATGGATCCAGAACATCAACATCAGCATGGGCCTGGTGAATACCAACACCACGCCGATGCTGCTCAGGCTCGTGGCCCAGGGGAAGATCAAGGCGGAGAAATTCGCCACGCACCACTTCGGCTTCGACCAGTTCCTCGACGCCTACGACACGTTCTCCCGGGCTGCCGAGACCAAGGCGCTCAAGGTGATTCTCACGTCGTGACGTCCTGCCTGGAACTGCACGTCCTGACGGGAACTGCGGAGGGTTGCCGGGGGCCTAGAGCCAGTCCGCGGAGAAGTCGACCGGCGGCCACCACCGAGTGCGCGACCGCACGGCAAAACGCCGCCCGGTGATGTCCGTGGGGGTAATGGCCACCAGATGGTCCTTGATACCCGGCTCCCACGGTTCCCGGTCGGCATCGCCGTCCGGCAAAGCCATCCGTTCCTCATCGAAGGGTTCCGGCCGGCCTTTGGCCACTACGCTCCAGACTTCCGTGGCGTACGGATTGAGCCCGTCCACTTCGAGCGCAGCAACCGCGCCACTGAGCAGGGCGCGCAGCTTGGTGCCCGGTGCCGTGCGGAACACCAGCGTTTCTCCGGTAACGGAAAAGTTCACGGGAAAAATCTCGGGCACATCACCGTTGATGACTGCCAGCCGGCCGATGTAGGAGGACCGAAGATACCGCCAGCATTCGTCATGTTTCAACAGTTCGGTCCGGGACCCGGCAGGCGAATCAGTCATGCTACCGATCCTAGAGCCTTGACAGCAGCCGCGCACGGGTGGGTACAGGACCCGGTGTGGCGCCCGGACGTTGGAACAGGAACGTCAACCCACATCTCCTGAAGAGGGATTCGACCCCCACGCAGGCGGCGATGACGGCCGTGGTCAAGGCAAGCGGATAAATAAGCGCGATGGGCAATGACTTCGAGATGGCGGGCCCAACCGGCGACAAGGGGCCGTGGAAAGCCAGGACAAGGAAATCCATAATGGGCGCGTGCAGGAGATAGATGCCAAGGGTGCGCCGCCCAATCCACGACCCTGCCACCGCAATGGGCCGGTACCTGGTGACTGCACTGATCACCGCTACCAGTGCAATCACAGCGGCCAATCCTTGAAGGATGAAGACGGCCTGATCGAGTCCGGGGTGGTTCTCCGGCAGCGCCATCAGGGCAGCGAGGGCCGGGAGTGACACAGCGAGACAGCGCAGCCTGCGGGCGCCCGCGATGTGCAGGAAGATGTTCTTTCCGTAGACACCGGCGGCGAAGAAGACCGCAAGCTCCGGGACTTTGCCCCACTGGCCGGCAGTGCTGTCTACCAGCGTTGCGGTCATGATGCTCAGGGCTGCAAGAGCGGCCAGTACCACCCACGACGGGAGCTTCCTGCAGAGGGTCAGCAGCGGGACGTAGACGGCCAGGGCGTAAATGAACCAGAGGGGAGTGTCCGGGGCGATGAGCTGCAGGAAGAAATCACCGACAGAGACAACCCGCTGGGGCCGCGGCGAGCCCGCCAGGACGATGCCGAGCAGTGCATAGAGAAGCAGCCATACGGCGTACAGGTAATAGTTGCTCAGGCTGGAATTCCATGCCCTGCCGTTCCTGAACCCGTTGCGGACCTTGGATGCCGCAAGGATTCCGGAGACGGCAAGGAGCAGCGGCATGCGAACTGAGCCGAGTCCGGTTGCCACCATGTCCCAGAAGGCGAACGCAGCGCTGGCATCGTGCTCGAACCGGAGGAAGTGCCACAACCCAACGTGGAAGAGCACCACCGCGACGACGCACAGGCCCCGCGCCGCATCAATCCATTCGACGCGGACCTTTGCCGGCTGCTCCACAACGGCTGGTCCGTGGTTCCCCCATGACATTGCCCCAAGCTAACAGCGGGGCAGCAGGTATTTCTCTACTTGATGGAATATTGAGGGCGTTGGGGGTACCCCTCACAAAGTGCAGCGCTGCCCCTGCACCGTTCACCGAAGGCGTAGCCGGCGCGGGACTGGATTCGGGCCCTGCATCGTTGACTTCCGTAAGGCCCCTGAGGGCACCCGACCGCCGAGAGCGGAACTGAATCCGGAGGTGCGCCATGGAACAGGCGCAAGAACCAATGCCAGCGGACACAGGCGACGTCCTGGACTCCTACTCGCAGACGGTGATGCGGGTGGCGGCAGCAGTCACACCCCACGTTGCAGCGATTGAAATGACGGCGCAGCGCCGCAGTGGACGGGTCAGGGTGGGCGCAGGTTCCGCGGTCCTCTTCACCGAGGACGGCTACCTGCTCACAAACTCCCACGTGGTGGCCGGCACCCGGCAAGGCTTCGCGGTCTTTGGCGACGGCAGCAGGATGGAGCTGGAACTGGTGGGCGCGGACCCGTTGTCAGACCTTGCCGTGGTGAAAGGTTCGCGGCCCGGGATCCGGCCTGCAGAGTTCGGTGCGGCGGAATCCCTCCGGGTGGGCCAACTCGTGGTCGCAGTCGGAAACCCGCTGGGAATGGCCGGTTCGGTGACTGCGGGGGTGGTCAGCGGCCTGGGCAGGGCTATTCCGGTCTGGTCGGGCGGAAACCGGCGGGTCATCGAAGACGTCATCCAGACAGACGCGGCCCTGAACCCCGGAAACTCCGGCGGTGCGCTGGCGGACACCCATGCC
This sequence comes from Pseudarthrobacter sp. LT1, assembly GCF_035621795.1. Classification (NCBI taxonomy): domain Bacteria; kingdom Bacillati; phylum Actinomycetota; class Actinomycetes; order Micrococcales; family Micrococcaceae; genus Pseudarthrobacter; species Pseudarthrobacter sp. LT1. The sequence continues at coordinate 2,946,574 of NZ_CP141830.1, read as the reverse complement.
AGGATCGTGGGCATCAACACTGCCGTGGCCGGAGCCGGATTGGGGCTGGCGATCCCGATCAACGCCACCACCCGCAGGATCATCTCCGCGCTCCTGTCAGACGGGAGGGTGCGCCGCGCGTACCTGGGCCTGGTAAGCACCCCCATGCAGCTCGGCTCCAGCGCCGTGATCCGGACCGGGCTGCGCGAAGGGCTCCGGGTCGTTGAGGTGCTGCCCGGTTCGCCCGCAGGCACGGCAGGCCTGTCCGCAGGGGACGTGATCGTCACAGCCGGCGGCCGTCCCGTCAGCAACGCCGAGAGCCTGCAGCGCCTGCTGTTCGCCGATGCCATCGGCCGGCCCCTCGACCTGGCCGTCCTGCGCGACGGCGCCGAGCTCCACCTGACAGCTGTTCCGGAGGAAATGACGGCCAACGGCGCTGGATAAGGGTCGACGGCGCCCCGGCACCGTGGGCGGGCACGTCCGGAAGGCGAAGTACGGAAGGCGAAGTACGAAAGACTACTGGCCGACCGGTGGCGCTTCCACGTCAGCGATGCCCACGAAACGCGTCCCCACGCCGTCGTACTCGCTGCGGACGCAGCCGGGGCGCACGGCGGGAACGTCGGAAGGGGCATGATGCCCGCACACCACGTAGGTGAAGTCCGGCCACCACTTCTTGGGCCGGGCGGCTTCCTCGTACCCGCAGACGGCGCATTCCAGGTGTACCCAGACGGGCCGCTTGCCGGTCCGGTTGGCCCGTGACTGCACCAGCCAGGGCGGGGGATTGTCCATGATGCCGCGGAGCTCGTCCTCCGACATCCATTTCGGCAGGCCGTGGCGCTGTGCCATCTCAAGGGGAACATCAAGGGTTATTGCTGCGTCGCGTCTGCTGATCATCACCTTCCACCATACGGGAGCCGGCCAAATCGGCGGAGGTGAACGGGGCTAGCTTCCCAGGACGCAGCCTGGGTGCGGGGTGTCGCTGGAGACCCACAACGCTGAGGCGATTTCGTCAGCAAGGTCGTAGTCGCGGGTGCCGCCGGAACCGGCGATCCGCACCATAAGGGCGCCGCCAAACGGCCTCCGTCCCATCACCTCGACTTCCGCGTCGAGGTCGATGTCCTGGGCGGCGAGGTACCGCAGGAGTTCAGGGTTGTCATCGCTGATCCTGGTGATCTTGCCGCTGTGTCCCTGGTCCAGCGCGGCGAGCAGGTGGGCGCGCGGCATCAGGACCTCGCCGTCCGCGGTGGGGATGGGGTCGCCGTGCGGGTCCCGCTTAGGGTCTCCGAGCTTCGCGGCGACGCGTTCGATGAACGTATCCGACACGGCATGCTCCAGCTGTTCAGCTTCATCGTGGACCTCGTCCCAGCTGTAGCCGAGCCGCTGGACGAGGTAGGTCTCGATGAGCCGGTGGCGCCGGACCATTGACAGTGCCAGCCGCAGGCCGGCCTCGGTCAACGTGACGGCGCTGTAGGGCTTGTGGTCCACCAGGCCCTGGTCCTTCAGCTTCCGGACCATTTCCGAGACCGAGGAATTTGCCACTCCCAGCCGCTGTGCCAGCTGGGAGGACGTGATGGGCTTGTCCTGCCATTCGGTGAATGAGTAGATGACCTTGACGTAGTCCTCGATTGAGGAGGAGGGCGCGCTGGTCTTCACATGCCCAAGCCTACCGGTTTGGCCGGTGCGGCAGCGTGCGCTGCTTCGGCCACCCCGCCGCAAACCGCGTGCGTCATGACTTGGTGGCGCGCCAGGCCAGGGTGAGGTAGGGAAGGTCAAGTTCCTGGCCGGGGGCATGGGCCAGGTGCTCGTGCAGGTACCAGTCCAGGTTGGCCAGAACTTTTGCCCGCGTCGCCTCGCCGGCACGCAGATAGTAGCTGCGCGACTTGGTGAGTTCCATCAAGTCACCGGTGGTCACCCTGTCCTGCCAGTGGGTGACGTGCCCTTCGAGCCCGTGGAATTCGGGCCCGACGACGGGCTTGTGGCCGGGCCGGTACACATCGCCGGCGTGCATGATCCGGGAAAGCCGGTGCACCCAGGGGATGGAGGTGTCCAGCTGGTTCCAGACCAGGCCGAGCGTTCCGTGCGGGCGCAGGACGCGCGCCAGCTCGGTGCTTGCCGCGAGGGGGTCGCACCAGTGCCACGCCTGGGCAACAGTGACGACGTCGAAGGCAGCGTCGGGAAGGCCTGTCGCCTCGGCAGTCCCCGGCGCAGCCGTGGCGGCGGGGCAGTGGGCCTTCAGCTGGGCGAGCATGTCCGCAGAGGGGTCGACGGCGGTGACGTTCAGCCCCATGGCCAGCAGCAACGCGGTGAACTTTCCCGTACCCGCGCCCACGTCCAGGGCGTCATGGGCTCCGGCCGGTACCAGCCACCGTGCAGATTCCGCAGGGTAGCCGGGCCGGACGCGCTGGTAGTGGCGGCCGCCGTCCTGGAAGCTCTGCCCGAGCTCCGTGCGCCGGCCGTGATCAAGCCTGGGGCCACCCCGAACCACGCGTGGCCTCCTTCTGGTGCTGCCTGCGGATGTCCTTCGAATTTACCGCATGCCCGGCATCAGCAGGCAGTCGCCGCCCCGCCGCTCAGTCGTCGAGGCAGGGGGCTGCGCCGGCCGTCCCGGGAGTGTTGGGCGCCCAGTGCGGGTAGGTGCGGAAATCGTTGGCGGGCACCCAGCGGCCCGCGTCCACCACGTAGTCCCATCCCAGTCCGTTGCTGCGCAGTGTCCGGATGCCGGTGAGGAGGCGTTCGGCGTCCTCCAGCCGCGAACCCACGCCGAAACTTGCCCGGAGGGAACCGGACGGCAGGCCCAGGCGCTTCAGCAGGGGGTGGGCGCAGAAGCGTCCGTCGCGCAGGCCCACCCCGTGCTCTGCGGAAAGGTAGGCGGCCACCAGCCCTGCGTCGTAGCCCTCGACCGAGAAGTTGACCACGCCGATGGTGTCCGTTTCCGGGTTGGTGTCCTTGAAGATCTGGTGGACGGTGACGCCGTCGATGTCCTGCAGGCCCTCCACCAGGAAAGACCTGATCGCTGACTCGTGGGCATGCCACCGGTCCTGGTCGAGTTCGGCGATGACCTGGGTGGCGCGGGCCAGGGTGGCGGCGCCGAGGACGTTCGGCGAGCCCCCCTCATGGCGGGCCGGCCCGGTGGCCCAGCTGACGCCGTCGAGCCGTGCTTCCTTGACCGCCCCGCCGCCGGCGAGGTGCGGGACGCCGGTGTCCAGCCAGTCGGGACGTCCCACCAGGACACCCGCGCCGAACGGCGCGTACAGCTTGTGGCCGGAAAAGGCGAGGTAGTCGACGCCGTCCGCGCTGATGTCCACCCGGCGGTGCGGAGCGAGCTGGGCCGCGTCCACCACGATCCGGGCACCGTGCTGGTGGGCCAGCGCGGCCAGGGCCCGGATGGGAAGAATCTCGCCGGTGACGTTGGAGGCGCCGGTGACCGCCAGCAGGCTGACTCCGCCCTGCTCCAGTTCGGTCCGGACGGCGTCCAGGGTGCCCGCCACCGTGTCGGCGGCAACGATGCTGCGGTGCGGAACCCCCTGCCACGGCAGGAGGTTGGCATGGTGTTCGATGTCCAGGTAGAGGACTTCGCCGTCATGCCGGCCGTTGGTGGCAGGCAGGCAGCCGGCCAGGAGGTTCAGCGAATCGGTGGTGTTGCGGGTGAAGATGACCGAATCGTCCGGCCGGCCGCCCACGAAGTCCCGGACAATGCTGCGTGCGTTCTCGTAAACGGACGTGCTGATCTGGGACGCGTAGCCGGCCCCCCGGTGGACGCTCGCGTAGTAGGGCAGGATCTCGTTCAGGTAGGCGGAGACCACGGAGAGCGCCGGAGCGGATGCGCCGTAGTCAAGGTTCGCGTACCGGATGTGGCCGCCGGAAATCAGCGGTGCCTGGATTTCGGCGCCCGTGACGGCAGCAAGGGGACGGCCGGCAACGGCGTGGCGATCGCCGGCAATGCGGCCTTCGGCAATGGCGGGTTGGGGGGAGACGGTGGCAGTTGTCACAGAGACCTCACTTGAATACAGGACTCCGGCATAGGGAATCCGCGCTTGCCGCATCCACTCCGGACCGGCCTGGTCGTCACCCGGGGCACCCCGCCGCGAATGGAGGGTTGCCGGCCAGCAAACCGGGGTTTTGCGCTGGCACTCGTGACCTGCATAAAAGCGTAGGACATGGGGCGGCCAGGATTGAAGCCGCGGCAATTGTTAAGGGCTTTATTACGCAATATCGAATAAACGACGCCGGACACCCCCGTCTGGAGGTGTCCTGCGTCGCAATGTTCGTTTAAGGGGGCAAATCGTGGCAGTTACAGCAGGTCGTCCAAATACGGGTTGAGGCGGTGCAGCACCTCTGAGTGCAGGATCGAGTTGGTGGCCAGCGCGTTCCCGCCGAACGGTCCGTCCTCGCCTTCGAGGGAGGTGAACCGGCCGCCCGCCTCAACGACGATCGGCACCAGCGCAGCCATGTCGTAGAGGTTGAGCTCCGGTTCGCAGGCGATGTCCACGGAGCCCTCTGCCACCATGCAGTACGACCAGAAATCACCGTAGGCCCGGGTCCGCCAGACGTCCTCGGTCAGCCCAAGGAATTCGTCGAGGTTTCCGCGTTCCTTCCAGCCGGTCAGGCTGGAGTAGGAGAGGGAGGCGTCGGAGAGGCTGGACACGTTCGAGACCCGCAGCCGGGTAGCAGCTGCCAGGGACCGGCCCATGTACGCGCCCATGCCCTTTGCCGCCCACCAGCGCTTGCCGAGGGCCGGGGCGCTGACCACGCCCACCACGGGCTCGCCTTCGTCCACCAGGGCGATCAGCGTGGCCCAGACCGGGACGCCCCGGACAAAGTTTTTCGTCCCGTCAATGGGATCGATGATCCAGCGCCGTGAACCGTGCCCGGTGCTGCCGAATTCCTCGCCCAGGACGGCATCGCGTGGCCGCGAGCGGGAGAGCTGGCCGCGGATGGCCTCCTCGGCTGCCTTGTCGGCGTCGGTGACGGGCGTCAGGTCCGGCTTGGTCTCAACGTGGAGGTCCAGGGCCTTGAAGCGGCCCATGGTCTGGTCATCCACGGAGTCGGCCAGGACATGGGCCAGGCGCAGGTCATCGTTGTAGCTCGAAGCGGGTTGGATCATGGTTACAAACTACCGTCTGCGGACGTTTCTGCCGGGAGAACGCGTCAGTTGACGCTGCCGAGCTCTTTGGTTTCCTGTGCTTCCATGCGGGGGTCAGCGCCGAGCAGCCGCCGGAGCGATGCCAGGCGTGCCGGGCCGGTGGGACCTGCGTGCCCGCCTGCCACCCAGTCGTCCAGGCCGCAGTTCACCGCGTTTACAGTGTGCTTGCAGCCGCGTTCACAGTTTTCGATGCCGGGGGAGAGGTCGGGAAAAGAGCGCAGGATCCGGTCCGGGTCCACGTGTGCCAGTCCGAAGGAACGGATGCCGGGGGTATCAATGATCCAGCTGCCGGCCGGCGCGTCTGCCAGGCGCAGGGCCAGGGCTGACGACGACGTGTGGCGGCCGCGCCCGGTGACCGCGTTTACTCCACCTGTGGCCCGCTCGGCACCGGTCAGCGCGTTCACCATGGTGGACTTGCCCACGCCGGAGTGCCCCAGCATTACGGTGACCTTGCCGTCGAGGTGGTCGCGCAGGGCGGCGACCGCAGCGCTGTCCAGCCTTGCCGAGAGGCCGTCGTCGGACCTTGCGTCGATCCCCGAGGCTCGAGCATCCGCAGTCCGGCTGATGATCACTGGGAAGTCCAGATGGGTGTAGTTGGACAGCAACTCCGCAGGATCCTTGACGTCGGCCTTGGTGACCAGCAGGATCGGCTCGATTCCGGCGTCGTAGGCAGCCACCAGGGCGCGATCGATGAACCCGGTTCGCGGCTCCGGGTTGGCGGCCGCCACCACAATCACCAGTTGGTCGGCGTTGGCCACGACGGCCCGCTCAACGGGGTCGGTGTCGTCGGCGCTGCGGCGCAGGAGGGTATGGCGGTCCTGGATCTTTACCAGTCGGGCAAGCGTGTCCGGGGCCCCGGACACGTCCCCCACGAGCGAGACGAAGTCGCCGGCCACCACGGGCGAGCGGCGCAGTTCGCGGGCGCGCGCTGCGATGACAACGCGCTCGTTGTCCGAGTCTTCGCCCACCACTGCCGTGTACCGTCCGCGGTCCACCGTGATGATCCGACCGGTCACGGCATCGTCATGGCTGGGCCGGTCCTTGGTCCGGGGCCGGGAACCTTTCTTGCTGGGGCGGATCCGGACGTCTGATTCGTCCCAGGAATCAGTGCTCCGCGCCACTGCCGCGCCCTTCCGGCCCCGGCGCCCCGGCCGCATCCTGGGCCAGCATGCTTGCCCAGAGCTGCGGGAAGTCGGGCATGGTCTTGGCTGTGGTGGCGATGTCCTCCACCTGGACGCCGTCCACGGCTAGTCCCAGGATTGCCCCCGCGGTGGCCATGCGGTGGTCGGCATAGCTGTGGACGACGCCGGCGTGCAGCCGTGCGGGGCGGATCACCAGTCCGTCGTCGGTCTCCTCGGCGTCACCGCCGAGCCGGTTGATTTCCGCCACCAGGGCGGCAAGCCGGTCTGTTTCGTGGCCGCGGAGGTGTGCGATCCCGGTAAGCCGGGATGGGCCGGTGGCCAGGGCACAGAGCGCCGCCACCGTGGGGGCCAGTTCGCTGGTGTCCGCGAAGTCGCCGCCCTTGATCTCCGGGCCGCCGGTGACGGTGAGGAGGCCGTCTTCCAGGGTGACGGTGGCACCCATGCTTGCCAGGATATTGCGCCACAGGTCGCCCACCTGCTGGGTTTCCGTGGGCCAGTTCGGGATCCGGACCGTGCCCCGCGTGGCCAAGGCCGCTGCCAGGAACGGCCCGGCATTGGAGAGGTCCTGTTCGATCCGCTGGTCGAAGGCCCGGATCGGGCCCGGCGCCACCACCCAGTGGTTGGGGACGGAGTCGTCCACGGACACGCCTGCGCCCCGCAGGACAGCCACCGTCATGTTGATGTGGTCAAGGCTGGGGACGGGCTTCCCCACGTGTTCCAGGTGCAGGCCTTCGTCGAACCTGGCGCCCACCAGCAGGAGCGCGGAAACGAACTGGGAGGAGGCGCTGGCATCGATCACCAGGTGGCCGCCGCGGACGGCGCCGGTGCCCTGCACCACGAACGGGAGCGACGACGGGGCGCTGCCGTCTTCGGCGGAAACGGCCACGCCCAGGGCTTTGAGGGCTTCGATGATGGTCCCCATGGGACGCTTCCGGGCATGCGGATCGCCGTCGAACACGCTGGCTCCGTTACGGAGCGCCGCGAGCGGCGGGACGAACCGCATGACGGTGCCGGCAAGCCCACAGTCGATCCTGGTGGCGGACGGCGCGGCTGCCGCCGGGAGCGGAACAACCTCCAGGTCAGGTCCAAAGGAGCCGTCCCCGGGCACTTCGGTGATGGTGGCGCCGAGCTGCCTGAGCGCCTCGATCATGAGCGCGGAGTCCCTGGAGTGCAGGGGGGCCCGGAGCCGGGACGGTCCGTCCGCGAGGGCCGCGAGGACCAGGTACCTGTTGGTCAGGGACTTCGAGCCGGGGACGGTTACGGTGGCATTGACGGGCCGGGCTGCGAAAGGTGCGGCCCAGTGCTGGACGGGTGTTCCGGATGCGTCCCGGGTGGCAGCTGCTGCGGTCATTCGTGCTTAGGCTCCCGCGGCGTGCTCGACGGCGCGGCGTACGGCCTTGTCCGCCTTGTTCAGCTTCTTGGTGGTGGTCCTGCGGGCGTCGGCGGCCAGGTGCGAAGCGTTGCGGCGCGCGTCGGCGGCCAGGTGTTCGGCGCGCCAGGCGAGGCCGGGCTTGCCTGCAGTATCCACGGATGCGAGCAGGGCGCCGCCACTGAGGGAGAGGTTCTTGAGCAGCTGGTTCCTGCGGCCTTCGCGCCCTTCCTTGCTGCTGATGTCCGCGCTGCGCCACTCAACGAAGGTGTTCAGGAGGGAGACCACGGTGAGCAGGCCGGCGGAGAGCCGGGAGAATTTGCCAAGGCCGAACAGGACGCCGGCTCCCACCTGGGTTCCGCCGATGACGCGGGCCAGGGTCTTCTCGCTCGTCTGGAAGGGCAGCGAGGCCGCAGCCTTGCGCAGCAGGGGGGAGAGCTGCTGTGCAGTGTCGTCGGAGTTCTTGAGCTTATCCAGTCCGGCAAGAACGAAACTGGAAGCGAGCATGGGCCTGGCGAGCGTGCGGACAAAGGACATGGATTTCCTCCTGGATGGACGAGCCGCGGCGAGCGGCGGAGTCGGTCCTAGTCTTGCACTTTTGGGGAATATTTGCCCGTGGAAGACGGTTATGGCTGTCGGGTCCGCGGGACGGGCCCGGCGATCATTCACCCGATACAGAGCGGAGTTGGGCCTTGCGGAAGGTGTTGGACGGGGCCAGACAGGCAGGACCGGTGGCAGTGGACAAACTGGCCGCCGAGCCGCCGGAGTACGGCATGCCCCTTGCGGGGCGCCTGACAGTAGACTTGAAGGCAATGAGCACCCTGGATCCGGCCGTCGCGGCCATGTATGAGGCTTCTCCCGGCGAAGCGAACGGCAGGGCAGGCGCAGCGCCCCTGCCTGCCGGACAGGCAGATGCCGGTCCACTGGCCGTTGAAGCGGACGCTGAGGACAGCACCGTGGACGTTGCCACCGAGAGCGTGGAGCAACGCCGGCTTCGCTTTGAGCGGGACGCCATGCAGTATGTCGACCAGCTGTACTCCGCGGCCATGCGTATGGCACGGAACCCGTCAGACGCGGAGGACCTGGTCCAGGAGGCTTACACGAAAGCTTTCTCGGCCTTCCACCAGTACAAGCCGGGCACAAACCTCAAAGCCTGGCTCTACCGGATCCTGACCAACACGTACATCAACCTGTACCGCAAGCGGCAGCGCGAGCCACTGCAGTCGAACTCGGACAGCATCGAGGACTGGCAGCTGGCCCGGGCGGAATCGCACACGTCAAGCGGACTGCGTTCGGCAGAGGCTGAAGCCCTGGACCACCTTCCGGATTCCGACGTCAAGAGGGCGCTGCAGGACATTCCGGAGGAGTTCCGCCTGGCGGTCTATTTCGCTGACGTGGAGGGCTTCGCCTACAAGGAAATCTCAGACATCATGAACACGCCCATCGGCACCGTGATGTCCCGGCTCCACCGCGGCCGGCGAATGTTGCGGGACATGCTCGCGGAATACGCCGCCGAGCGGGGATTCAAAACGGCCGCAAATGCGTCGGATGCGGCAGGAAGCAAAGCACAGGAGAACAGGAAATGAGCGACTGCCAGGGATTGGGCGACTGCGACGATACCCGGATGCAACGCATCTACGAGTACCTTGACGGGGCACTGACCCGTGAGGATATTACGGAAATCAAGAACCACCTTGATGACTGCCCCGAGTGCACGGAGCAGTATGACCTCGAATGCGTCATTCGCAACATGGTCAAGCGGTCCTGCACGGAGTCTGCGCCGGACAATCTGAAGAACGCCATCCTGGACCGGATCCACGCGATCCGTCCCGTGGAGGCGTAGGTACAGGACGCGGTTCGCCCCGTCAGGGCCGAAGACAGCAAAGGACCCCGTAAGCCGAGTGGCTTGCGGGGTCCTTCACTTGAACCGTAGTCCCTGGCATTTGCCTAGGTGTTGGGGCGCTTCCCGTGGTTCGCGCCGCCACGCTTACGGTCACGACGCTTGCGTGCACGCTTGCTCATAGCTGGCCTCCTTACTGTTGGTACTCAAAAGAGCTGCCCTCAAGTCTCCCACATGATCTGGCGCCCCGCGAACCGGGAAACGGCGGATGACCTGCGGGAGGGCTGGCACGGCGGGGTGCTAGGGCTGAAGGGTGCCACGGATGGCCGCACGGGCTTCGTCCAGGGCCGTCCTCACGGTCTCCAGCGTCGCGGGGCTGATGGGCCGGTGCGTGGCCTGGCGCCGCAGGTCCGCGCGAAGCTCGTCGCGGAAATCCTGCAGCAGCAGTTCTGCCTCCCTGAGCGGCTGCCCCCTGCGCGCCTGCGGCTGGCCGCTTCCCGGCGGGGTGGTGGCCGACGCAGCCGCGGCACGGGCTGCCTCCGCCGCTGCGGCAAGGTCGCTGCGGAACCCCCGCATGCTGCTGCGGATGTCCTCCTTGAGGGTTCCGGAAAGCCGTTGCACCGAAGCTGCGATGTCATTCTCAACGCCCGCCAGGTCCTCCCGGCGCCGGTTCAGTTCAGCAAGGCCGGCTGCTGTGATGCGGTAGTTGGTGCGCCGTCCCGCCGGCTCGGTTGCCACCAGGCCGTCCTCTTCGAGTTTGCCCAGCCTGGGGTAGACGGTCCCCGCACTCGGTGAATAAGTCCCGCCGAACCGGTCCTTGAGCGCCTTGATGAGCTCGTAGCCGTGCTTGGGGCCGCTTTCGAGCAGGGAGAGGAGATAGAGGCGCAACGCACCGTGTGCGAAGACGGGAGGCATCAGCGTTCAGCTTCCCCATGGGAGTCGACGGGCGCGGGTGCGTGCGAGATGGAGGTTTTGCCGGACACCGAGTTGGTCCGGACAAGCATCAGTTGCCCATCGGGCCCGGCAATCGTCTCCACTTTGCCGTTCGTGAGGAGGCACTGGTGGCCGTCCAGGATCACCGCCCCGCCGGCGGACTTGGCCACAATGTCGATGCCCACGTCAGCCGGCAGGCTGATGGTGAGGTCTCCCGAGACGGAGTTGGAGCCAAAATCCTGCGTGTAATCGAGCAGGTCGAAGCTGAGGTGTCCGCTGACGGTGTTGGTGCGTACATGGCTGAAGTGGCCGGAGGCAATGACCTCACCCGAGATGCTTTTGGCGGTGAGGACGCCCCGGTGGTTCCTGACGGCCACGCTGCCACTGACCGTGTTGACCTGCAGTTCGCCGGAGGTGTTGTCGGCAGTAACGGAACCCGACACGGTATTGAGGCGGACATGGGCGGAAATACCTGAGACGGTTCCATCCCCCCTCACGGTTCCGGCTTCCACCTCCACTCCGCGGGGAACGAGGACGGTAATGACGGCCGAGTTGTCGCTGGTGTGGTTGACGGTCTCCATGAGATTTTTGAACCAGCCCTGCGCGCCGTGCAGTTGGTGCCGGACTTCCAGCCTGCCGCCGTTCAGGGACACCGCCACGGGGTCGCCGTGGACCTCGGAGAATTCCAGGCGAACTGCGGGTTCGTCGTGCTCGATGATCTCAAACCTGCCCCCGACCATGCCGAGCTTCACGGCAGTCACGGCGTCGATGTCGATGGTTTGCGGGCTGGCGACAGTCCAGCTTTCTCCGGTCATGGTCCCCTCCAGAAGGCGATATATCGCGTTGTCGCTCCAACGTATCGCCGCCCGGTGGCGGGGTCAAGATATATCTCGAATGGCGCTACTGGGGCGCGTCCATGCCCAGCCACTGGAACCAGCCGCGGTGCAGTACCAGCCAGGCCATGAGGCCGTACCCGGCCTGGCCGGGGGTTCCACCGTTTGCGGCGAGGTCCTGGCGCCACTGTTCGTGGTTCAGCAGGGGCGAGAACGTGTCGACGTAGAGGTGCTTGCGGCGCGTGGTCACATCCGCGAAGGCAGTGTTGAGTTCGTCCAGCCGGCGGTTCTGGGCGGGGTCCAGGGTGGGGGGTGGCCCCACGACGAATACTTCGATCCTGTTCTGGGAAGCCGAGTCCAGGATATTGGCCAGGTTCAACCGGCTCCGTGCAGTGGAGAGGCCGAACTCGATGTCGCGACCGGAGAGGCCGATGACCAGCCGGTTCTCCGCCTGCGGGCTGAACCGCCTCCCGGCTTCGTCCAGCCAGCGTGCAGCGAGGCCTTCCGTACCTTCCTGCGGGCAGGGGAGGGCATAGCTTTCCAGCAGCATGCCGTCCTGGGGAGTGCGGGCCAGGACGCGGCCCAGCCAGCCAAGCGCCCGGGGATCGCCCAGTCCGGCCAGCAGTTCGTCTCCTACAGCCGCAATCCGCAGCTTCCTGTCTTCCACGCGTTCCTCTTTACTTCGGTACGGGTTTACTTCGTTACGTCCGCTGCCGCCGTTGCCGCCGCTGCTGCGGAGGCGCGGGGAGGCGCTGTCAATCCATTAAACAGAACTGCCCGGCCGGAGTCGGGTATTTCGACTCCAGCCGGGCAGCCTTACTGCTTACTTCCGTGCGAATGCCTGCTTCAGGAGGACATCCTGCTCCGCAGCGTGCCGTTTCATGGATCCGGCAGCTGTGGAGGCCGATGCCGGCCGGGACACCAGGCGGACGCGGCGGTCGAGGGCCTCCGGCAGGTGCAGTCCCATGAACGGCCACGGCCCCTGGTTGGCGGGCTCGTCCTGGGCCCACACCACTTCGGCGTTGGGGTACTTGGCGAGCTCCGCTTCGATCTCGGCGTGCGGCAGCGGGTAGAGCTGCTCCACGCGGACGATGGCGGTGGTCTTGTCGCCGGTCTTCTGCCGGGTGGACAGGAGATCGTAGTACAGGCGGCCGGACACCAGGAGCACACGTTCGACGGCGGTGGCCGGCAGCTGCTCGTGGTCACCGATGACGGGGCGGAAGGTGCCGTTGGTGAAGTCCTCGACGGACGACGCGGCGGCCTTCAGGCGCAGGAGCTGCTTGGGCGTGAAGATGATCAGCGGCTTGCGCGGGCGGCTGTACGCCTGGCGGCGCAGCAGGTGGAAGTGCGAGGCCGCCGTGGTGGGGTTGGCCACGATCATGTTGTCCTCGGCACACAGCTGCAGGAACCGCTCGATCCTGGCAGAGGAGTGGTCCGGGCCCTGACCCTCGTAGCCGTGCGGGAGCATCAGGACCAGCGAGGAGCGCTGGCCCCACTTCTGCTCGGCGGACGAGATGAATTCGTCGATGATGGTCTGCGCACCGTTGACGAAGTCACCGAACTGGGCCTCCCACAGGACAAGGGCGTCCGGGCGTTCCACGGAGTAGCCGTACTCGAAGCCCATGGCGGCGTATTCGGACAGCAGGGAGTCGTAGATCCACAGCTTGGCCTGGTCATCGGAGAGGTTGCCCAGGGGCAGCCATTCCTTGCCGTTGGCACGGTCGTGGAAGACGGCGTGGCGCTGCACGAAGGTGCCGCGACGCGAGTCCTGGCCGGCCAGGCGAACGGGGACGCCTTCCATGATCAACGAACCGAAGGCTGCAATCTCGCCGAAGCCCCAGTCGATGCCGCCCTCGCGGGACATCTGTTCGCGCTTCTCCAAAAGCTGCTTGAGCTTGGGGTGGACCGTGAAGCCGTCGGGGATCTCGACGTGTGCCTTGCCGATCCGGGCCAGGGTGTCGGCGCTGATGGCCGTGGAGGCCGGTGCGCTGACGCTGGAATCGGACTGCTGTGCCTTGGGCCGTTCGATGTCGGACACGGCAGCGGAGTCGGCGGTGACGATCGGGATAGGCGAGGTCTGGGCGGCGTGGGTCTCGGCAAAGACCCGTTCCAGCCGTTCCTGGTAGTCGCGGAGCAGCTGCTCGGCTTCTTCCTCGGTGATGTCGCCGCGGCCGATGAGTGACTCGGTGTACAGCTTGCGGACGGAGCGCTTGGCTTCGATGAGGTTGTACATCAGCGGCTGGGTCATCGAGGGGTCATCGCCCTCATTGTGGCCCCGGCGGCGGTAGCACACCATGTCGATCACAACGTCCTTGTGGAAGCGCTGCCGGAACTCATAGGCCAGCTGGCCGATGCGGACAACGGCCTCGGGGTCGTCGCCGTTCACGTGGAACACGGGCGCCTGGATCATCTTGGCAACGTCCGTGGAGTAGGTGGACGAGCGCGACGACGACGGGGCGGTGGTGAAGCCCACCTGGTTGTTGACCACGATGTGGATGGTTCCACCGGTGCGGTAACCCCGGAGCTGGGACAGGTTGAGCGTCTCCGCCACCACGCCCTGGCCGGCGAAGGCCGCGTCGCCGTGGACCATGATGGGCAGGACAGGGAACGACTCGCCCTGGTCCAGCCGGTCCTGCTTGGCCCGGACGATGCCTTCGAGGACGGAGTCCACGGCTTCCAGATGCGACGGGTTGGCGGCGAGGTAGACCTTGGTCTCCTTGCCGTTGTCGGAGGTGAAGGTGCCTTCGGTCCCCAGGTGGTACTTGACGTCACCGGAGCCCTGCACAGAGCGCGGATCCTGGGTGCCTTCGAACTCGCGGAACACCTGGGCGTAGGTCTTGCCGGCGATGTTCGTCAGCACGTTGAGGCGGCCACGGTGGGCCATGCCGATCGCAACCTCGTCCAGGCCGTCGTCGGCGGCATCGGACATGATGGCGTCAAGCAGCGGGATCAGGGACTCGCCGCCTTCCAGGGAGAAGCGCTTCTGGCCGACGAACTTGGTCTGCAGGAACGTCTCAAAGGCCTCGGCGGCGTTCAGCTTGGAGACAATCCGCAGCTGTTCCTCGCGGCTGGGCTTGGAGTAGGCGTGCTCCAGCTGGTCCTGGAACCACTTGCGCTCGGCAGGCTCCTGGATGTGCATGTACTCGATGCCCGTGGTGCGGCAGTAGGCATCGCGCAGGACGCCCAGGATGTCGCGGAACTTCAGCATCGGCTTGCCGCCGAAGCCGCCGGTGGGCCATTCGCGGTCCAGGTCCCAGAGGGTCAGGCCGTAGGTGAGGACGTCGAGGTCCGGGTGCTTGCGCTGGACGTACTCCAGCGGGTCGGTGTCCGCCATGAGGTGGCCGCGGACGCGGAAGGAGTGGATCAGCTGCTGGATCCGGGCGACCTTGTTGATCTCGTCGGCCGGGTCTACCTGCAGGTCCGGGCTCCAGCGGACGGGCTCGTAGGGGATGCGCAGGGCTTCGAAGATCTCGTCGTAGAAATTCTGCGCGCCCAGCAGCAGCTGGTGGACCAGCTTGAGGAACTCGCCGCTGCCTGCGCCCTGGATGACGCGGTGGTCGTACGTCGAGGTCAGGGTGAGGACCTTGCTGATGGCGTTTTGGGCGATGATCTTTTCGCTGGCGCCCTGGAACTCTGCGGGGTAGTCAAGGGCGCCGACGCCGATGATGGCGGCCTGGCCCTTGGAAAGGCGCGGCACCGAGTGGACGGTGCCGATGCCGCCGGGGTTGGTCAGGGACACGGTGGTGCCCTGGTGGTCCTCGGCGGTGAGCTTGCCGTTGCGGGCCCGCTTGATCAGGTCCTCGTACGTGTGCCAGAACTCGGCGAAGTTGAGGGTTTCAGCCTTCTTGATGTTCGGGACCATGAGCAGCCGGGTGCCGTCGGGCTTGGGCATGTCGATGGCGATGCCGAAGTTGACGTGCGCCGGCTGGACTGCAACAGGCTTGCCATCCACCTCGTCGTAGTACACGTTCATGGAGGGGAACTGGGACAGGGCGCGGATCACGGCGTAGCCGATGAGGTGGGTAAAGGAAACCTTGCCGCCGCGGGCGCGGGCCAGGTTTGAGTTGATGACCACGCGGTTGTCGATGAGCAGCTTGGCCGGAATGGCACGGACGCTGGTGGCGGTGGGCACCTGGAGGCTGGTGACCATGTTGGTGGCGATGGCCTTCGCCGGTCCGCGGAGGACGGAGACGACGTCTTCCTCGGGTGCGGTGGGTGCCTTGACGTTCTTGGGCAGCTGCGCCGGGATGGGCTGCGAGCCGGTGCCGGCCTCTGTCTTCTTGCCGCCGTCGCGGGCTTCCGTGGCAGGGGCCTTCTTAACGGGTGCTGGGGCTGCCGGTGCGGCGGGCGCCGGGGCAGCAGCGGCCGGCGACGGTGCCGGTGCTGCGGAAGCCTGCTTCACGACGGGGAGTTCCCGGGTGGGAGGGTTGGCCTGTGCGGAATTTCCATTGGAAGAAGAACCGTTGCCCGAGTCGAAGGATTCAAACAGGGGCCACCACTTGGCATCCACGGCGTTCTTATCCTGCTGGTACTGCTCGTACAGTTCGTCAACGAGCCACTCGTTTCCGCCAAATTCCTCTGGTAGACGGTGGCTTGGCTGCTCTGGCACTTGAAATACGCCTCTTCCATGAGTTTGATTTCTCTTTGGCCCCCCGGTGCTTCAGCACTACGTTCGAACCAGTCTCTGCGTCCTCTGAACCCGGACCTTTGCAAGTCTAGTGAGCATGGTGTGTTAACTGCCAATAAGGGTGACTCAAATCATGAAGTGACGAACCAGGGCCCGAATATGGCGGCCGCCGGCCAGCCGCAAGGGGCCGCCCGGCTGCCCGTGCGGGGGTCGCGCAGGCAGGCCAACAGGCCACTTCCGGCCGCCCGGCCCAGCGTCCGGCGCGGGGCTGCTCCTGTAGACTGAAATTCTTATGGACAGTAAATCTAGGTGCCGGCCTGGGCGCTGTCAGCGGAGCTCGAAGAGCAGCGCCGCGCAGTCCGCCCCCAGAGCCGGCAAACCCCGACAACGCGCCCATCACCAGCCCACGGCCCAGCTTGCCGCTACCCGCACGGACCAGGCGTCGGTATCCGCCGATCATCCTCCGCCGGGACGAAACAGCTTTTCCACCCCACGGCCGACTACCCTTCCGGCTCAGCCCGCGCTCCGGGCGGGATGCTGAATGGAGTGGCTCCTCCTTGCAGCGGGCTTGCTGCTGATCGCCGGCACCGGGTTCTTCGTGGCCGTCGAATTCTCCCTTATCGCCCTGGACCAGGCAACAGTCCAGCGCGCAATCGACGACGGCGACACGGGCGCGGTGCCCTTGCTCACCTGCCTTAAGTCACTGTCAACCCAGCTGTCCAGCTGCCAGCTCGGCATCACGCTGACCACTTTGCTCACCGGTTATGTCATGGAACCTTCGGTGGGCCGCCTCCTCAAGGCGCCGCTGGGCGCGGTCGGACTTCCCGACGTGGCGGTGGAGTCCGTCTCGCTGATCCTGGCGATGGTGGTGGCGACGCTGCTGTCCATGCTCCTGGGTGAGCTCGTGCCGAAAAACATGGCCATCGCACTGGCGTTTCCCGTGGGCCGCGCCCTGGCGGGGCCGCAGCTCGTCTTCACCACCATCTTCAAACCGGCCATCCTGGTCCTCAACGGATTTTCCAACAAGGTCCTGCACGTCTTTGGACTGGAAGCCAAGGAGGAGATTTCGGGTGCCCGTACGCCGGCGGAGCTTGCCTCGCTGGTCCGCAGGTCCGCTGCGATGGGAACCCTTGACGCCGGGACTGCCAACTTCATTGCCCGCACCCTGAACTTCTCCACGAGGACAGCGGCGGACGTGATGACACCGCGCATCAGGCTGGAGACGATCGACGCCGACCAGCCGGTCTCCGACGTCGTGGATGCGGCACGCAGGACCGGCTACTCACGCTTCCCTGTCATCGGGGACTCGGCCGATGACATCCGTGGCCTGGTGCACGTCAAGAAGGCCGTTGCCGTTCCGTGGGAACGCCGGCAGAACCTCGAAGCGGGCGCCATCATGACCGAGGTGCTGCGCGTGCCCGAAACCATCCACCTGGATGCCCTGCTGGCCGAGCTCCGGGAGGGAAACCTGCAACTGGCCGTCGTGCTGGATGAATACGGTGGAACCGCCGGCATTGCCACCCTGGAAGACCTGGTGGAGGAAATTGTGGGCGAGGTGGCGGACGAGCACGACAAGGTCCGGCCGGGGCTGCTGCAGAGTGCCTCCGGTGACTGGTACTTCCCTGGGCTTCTCCGTCCCGATGAGCTGTCCGAGCACATACCTGGCCTGAGCGTTCCGGACGAAGCAGCCTATGAAACCGTGGGCGGCTATGTCATGAGCAAGCTCGGCAGGATTGCGGCCGTGGGCGACACCGTTCCGGTCAACGGCGGGACACTCAGCGTCACCCGGATGGACGGCCGCAGGATCGACCGTATCTGCTTCCACCCCGCGGCGGAGCCGGCTGCGCAGGATGCCAACCACAGGAGCAAGCCATGAGTGACTGGGCCGGAATACTGTGGCTGGGTGTCCTCCTGCTGGGCAACGCCTTCTTCGTGGCCGCTGAGTTCGCCATCATGTCCGCGCGCCGCAGCCAGATCGAACCCCTGGCCGATGCCGGCTCAAAGCGCGCCCACACCACCCTGCGTGCCATGGAAAACGTCTCTCTGATGCTGGCATGCGCACAGCTGGGCATCACGGTCTGTTCGCTGTTGATCCTGCTGGTGGCCGAGCCGGCAATCCACCACCTGCTCGCGGTCCCCATCGAGACGGTAGGCCTGCCGGCGGAAGTGGCTGACGTGGCAGCCTTCGCTGTGGCCCTGATGCTGGTGACCTTCCTGCACGTGACATTCGGCGAGATGGTGCCCAAGAACATCTCGGTGTCCGTGGCGGACAAGGCAGCACTGTTCCTGGCCCCGCCGCTGCTGTTCATCTCGCGGCTGGTCCATCCGGTGATTTCAGTCCTCAACTGGTCGGCCAACCACATCCTTAAACTGATGCGGATCGAGCCCAAGGACGAGGTCACGTCCTCCTTCACCCTGGAGGAGGTGCAGTCGATTGTCCAGGAATCCACCCGCCACGGCTTGGTGGACGATGATGCCGGGCTCATTACGGGTGCGCTCGAGTTCTCGGAGCACACGGCCGAGGACATCATGGTCCCGATCGGAAACCTGGTCATGCTGGGGGCATCCACCACCCCCGTGGAGTTCGAGAAAGCCGTCAGCCGTACTGGTTTCTCCCGGTTCCCCATGCTGGACGACGACGACATGCTCTACGGCTACCTCCATGTAAAGGACGTGCTGTCCATACCGGAGTCCGCCTATGAGCTGCCCATCGCCGAAAGCCGGGTCCGGTCCCTGGCAAACCTGGCGCTGGGAGACGAGATCGAAAAGGCCATGTCCGTCATGCAGCGCACCGGATCCCACCTTGCGCGGGTGATTGGCCCGGACGGCAATACACGCGGGGTGCTCTTCCTTGAGGACGTCATCGAACAGCTGGTCGGCGAAATCAGGGACGCAACGCAGGCCACCGGAATCCGCAGGCTGGGCCAGCCGAACGGCAGCTGAGACCCCGTCGCGCCCCTGCTGCCCGCAGGGGCGCGTCAGGGGCGGGCCCTGCGAAGCAGCGTGCCCATCTAAATAGGAATCATTCGCATTTAGGTATAGGCTGGGCAGTGTTGTCCTCCCCATCCTGTGTGAACTGAGGTTTTCCGTGCGCCGTCCAGCCGCTGCCAGCTCCTTCCTTGCCGCCCTCGCAGGAGTCGGCCTCCTGCTCAGTGCCTGCAGCCCCCAGCCGTCCCAAACCGCGGGCCAGGCACAGGGGATCAACGTCGTGGCCTCAACAAACGTCTACGGTGACATTGCCCGCACGATCGGCGGGGACAAGGTCAAGGTGACGGCAATCATCAACAACGCCGGGCAGGATCCGCACTCCTACGAGGCGACCGCCCAGGACCGGCTGGCTGTGTCCAAGGCCCAGCTCGTCATCGAAAACGGTGGCGGCTACGACGACTTCATCCACACCCTGGTGGAGAGCAGCAAGCTCGACAACGCTTCGGTGCTGACCGCCGTCGAGGTTTCCGGCCTTGCCCATCCGGAAGAAGCTGCCAGTGGAGCGCCATCGACAACCCCGGACGCGGCAGGCGGGCACGACGGTCATGACCACGGCGGCCTCAACGAGCACGTCTGGTACAGCCTGCCTGCGATGGAGCGGATAACTGACGGCATAGCGGACAAGCTTGCCGCCCTGGACCCCGGCTCTGCGGCCACGTTTTCCGCCAACGCCGAATCCCTTAAGTCCTCCCTGGCGTCTCTGCACAGCCAGTTGGACGCGTTGAAAGCCGCCGGGGGTGGGGGCCGGGTGGCAGTCACGGAGCCGGTGCCGCTGTACCTGCTCGAAGATGCCGGGCTGGCGAACGCGACGCCTGAGCAGTACACGGCCGCAATTGAAGAGGGCGCCGATGTTCCTCCCGCCGTCCTGAAGGAAGCCACGGACCTGGTCGGGTCCAAAGCCGTCCGCCTGCTGGCTTACAACGCCCAGACGGAAGGGCCCCAGACCGAAGCGTTGAAGAAGGCGGCTGAAACCGCGGGCGTGCCTGTGGTGGACTTCACCGAGACCCTGCCCGAAGGCAAGACCTACCTGCAGTGGATGACGGACAATGTGAACAACATCAGCAAGGTTTTGGAGACAAACAGGTGAAATCGGTCATCAGCCTTAAAGGGGCGTGCCTCAGGTTCGGCCAGCGCACGCTCTGGGAGGGCCTTGACCTGGACATCAGGCCCGGTGAGTTCTTCGCCGTGCTGGGTCCCAACGGCAGTGGCAAGACCAGCTTCCTGAAAGTGCTGCTGGGCCTGCAGAAGCTGCAGGCGGGAGAAGCATCGCTTGGCGGGCAGCCCGTGGAACGCGGCAGCAGCCTGATCGGCTACGTACCCCAACAGAAATCCTTTGCACCGGACACACCCATGCGGGCCCGCGACCTGGTGGGGCTGGGAGTGGACGGCCATCGCTGGGGAATCCGGCTCTCACTGGCCAGGACAAACCGAAAGGTTGACCAGCTCCTGGAGCTGGTTGGTGCCTCCGACTATGCCAACGTCCCGGTGGGCCAGCTCTCCGGCGGCGAGCAGCAACGGCTCCGGGTGGCCCAGGCCCTGGCGACGGATCCCCAGGTCCTGCTCTGTGACGAGCCGCTGTTGTCGCTGGACCTGCACCACCAGCAGGCAGTGAGCGCCCTGATCAGCAAACAAAGCCGCGAGCACAACAGTGCTGTGGTCTTTGTGACCCACGAAATCAATCCAATCATCGAGTACGTGGACCGTGTCCTCTACCTGGCCGGGGGACGTTTCCGGGTTGGGGCGCCCGATGAGGTAATGACCACGGAAGTGCTTTCGGACCTTTACGGCAGCCATGTGGAGGTGATCCGCGCCAACGGCCGGCTCGTGGTGGTCGGCCTGCCCGATGCCACCACGCACCATCATGCCGGGGCGGACGCGATGGCAGGGGAGGTGGCGTAATGGACGCGGACAGTATCCTGGGCGCCATTTTCAATTTCGACAACTACGGCGAACTGTTGGTCCTGGTACAGAACTCCATCTGGGCCGGCGCCATCCTGGGGCTCCTCGGCGGCCTGGTGGGCACTTTCGTCATGAAGCGCGACCTTGCGTTCGCTGTCCACGGCATCTCCGAGCTGTCCTTTGCGGGCGCCGCTTTTGCGCTCCTGGTCGGGGCCGATGTGGTCTTCGGCTCGCTGGTTGGATCGGTGGCGGCCGCGCTGCTGCTGGGCCTGATGGGGGTGCGCGCCCGGGACAAGAACTCGATCATCGGGGTCATCATGCCGTTCGGGCTGGGACTGGGGATCCTGTTCCTGTCGCTCTACCAAGGCCGCGCGGCGAACAAGTTCGGGCTGCTGACCGGGCAGATCGTTTCCGTGGACACAGTCCAGCTCCAGGCACTCGCCGGGACTGCCGTCGTCGTGATGCTCGTGCTGCTGGCCGTCTGGCGGCCGCTCAACTTCGCCAGCGTTGACCCGGAACTCGCCGAGGCGCGGGGAGTGCCCGTCCGCAGCCTGGGCATTGTGTTCATGATTGTCCTGGGCGTCAGCGTGGCCCTGTCCATCCAGGTGGTGGGCGCACTGCTGGTCCTCGCCCTGCTCATCACTCCTGCAGCCGCAGCCCTGCGGGTCACCTCATCGCCGGTGGCGGCGGTGGTGCTCAGCGTGGTCTTCGCCGTGACGGCCACGGTGGGCGGAATCCTGCTGGCCCTGGGCGGCCGGATCCCTATCAGTCCCTATGTCACCACGTTGTCGTTCCTGATCTACGTGGTGTGCCGCACCATCGGCTCCGTACGGGAGGCCCGTGGCCTCAACGGGCGGGTCCTTACAGCTTCCCGGCAGCCTTAAGGGCAGTGCAGTCCGGGCACAGCCCGAAGATTTCCACTGTGTGGTCCACCTCGGTGAACCCATGCTCGGACGCAGTGCGCACGGCCCACGTCTCCACGGCGGGGGCTTCCACCTCCACGGCCTTTCCGCAGTTCCTGCACAGCAGGTGGTGATGGTGGCCGGTCACAGCGCAGCGCCGGTACACTGCCTCGCCGTCGCCGTTGCGCAGCACGTCAACCAGGCCTTCATCGGCGAGTGACTGCAGGATGCGGTAGGCGGTGGCAAGCGAAACCGACACGCCCTGGTTCTGCAGGATCCGGTAGAGCTCCTGGGTGCTGACGAAGTCGTCCAGCCGGTCAAGGGCAGCACTGACGGCTTTGCGCTGCTTGGTAACGCGCTGTTCCTTGCCGCCTCCAGCCGGGGACGGGGCGGCGGAATCAGCCTTGACGCCGGTAGGCATGGACGAACTCGCTTCCGTGGGGGGCAAACATCAAGATTACCAGCCGGATCTTCCTGGACGGCGTTCGTGGACAGCGTTCCGGAACGGACCCTAGGCTGGCGCTTATGAAGCTGACCAAATACACCCATGCCTGTGTCCGGCTCGAGAAGGAAGGCGGGGTCCTGGTCCTGGATCCCGGAACCTTCTCCGAATCAGCGGAGGCGCTGTCCGGGGCCCACGCCGTACTGGTGACGCACGAACACGCTGACCATTTGGACACCAAGGCCGTGGTGGAGGCCCTCCAGGGCAACCAGCACCTTGAGCTCCACGCTCCCGCGGGCGTGGCACAGCAGCTGCGCCAGGAGGCTCCCGGTGCCGCGGAACGCATCCACGCGGTGGATCCGGGATCCTCGTTCCAGGCGGCGGGCTTCGACATCCGCAGCTTTGGTGGCCAGCATGCCCTGATCCACCCCCAGATACCCATGGTGGCCAACATCGGCTTCCTGGTGGACCAGAACGTGTACCACCCGGGGGACTCCTTCATCATCCCGGACGGCATCACGGTCCAGACACTCCTGGTTCCGCTGCACGCCCCGTGGAGCAAGTCAGCCGAGGTAGTGGACTTCGTGATCGGGGTGCGGGCGCCGCGTGCGTTCCAGATCCACGACGGGCTGCTCAACGACAACGGCCTGGGAATCGTTGAAGGGCACGTCAAGCGGATCGGGGCCAAGTACGGCACAGAATACCGGCACCTGGCACCGCGCGAATCGGTGGAGGTCTAGCCGGTCCACTCTCCGGTGTCCAGGAAGCGCGCAATCACCGCTTCGTACGGCGCCGGATCCAGCCCCTGGCCAGCCAGCCACTCCTGGTTCCAGTAGTTGCCCGCATAGCGTTCGCCGCCGTCGCACATCAAGGACACGATGCTGCCCCGGCGTCCCTCCGACAGCATGCCGGCAATTGTCTGCCAGACGCCCCACAGGTTGGTGCCGGTGGACGGGCCGGCGTGCAGGCCTGCGAAGGAGTGCAGGTGGCGCATCGCAGCAACGGATGCGGCGTCAGGGACCTGGACCATCCTGTCGATCACCGTGGGAATGAAACTGGGCTCCATCCGCGCCCGGCCAATGCCTTCGATCCGCGAGGGCAGGCCCGTGGGTTGCGCGGCTGCTTCCCCCAGCCAGCCGGGGTAGAACGCGGAGTTTTCCGGGTCCACCACCAGCAGCCTGGTGGGATGGCTGTGATACCGCAGGTACCGGCCGATCGTGGCGCTGGTTCCGCCGGTGCCGGCCCCCACCACGATCCAGTCCGGCACCGGGTGTGGCTCCAGGCTGAGCTGGCCAAAGATCGATTCGGCGATGTTGTTGTTGCCGCGCCAGTCCGTGGCCCGCTCCGCATAGGTGAACTGGTCCATGTAGTGCCCGTTGCAGGTGGCAGCCACCTCTTCCGCCGCCGCGTAGACGTCAGAGGCGTTCTCCACCAGCAGGCACGAGCCGCCGAACTTCTCGATCAGTGCGATTTTCTCCGGGCTGGTGGTGCGTGCCATGACGGCGACGAAGGGCAGCCCCAGCAGCTGGGCGAAGTACGCCTCCGATACAGCGGTGCTTCCGCTGGAGGCCTCGACGATGGTGGTGTCCTCCCGGATCCAGCCGTTGACCAGGCCGAACAGGAACAGCGACCTGGCCAGCCGGTGCTTGAGGCTGCCGGACCGGTGGGTGGACTCGTCCTTGAGGTACAGCTGGATGCCCCAGTGCTCCGGCAGGGCCACCGAATAGAGGTGGGTGTCCGCGGAACGGTTGTTCTCCGCCGTGATGGTGCGGATGGCCTGGTCCGCCCAGTCCCGGTCCGTTCCGCCGCTGCCAGTGCCGGTGCTGCCCTCGATCTTCACCGCACCAGCCTACCCGCGGCAGCCGGACTGCCCGTCTAAAGTTGGACCGTTGCCTGCGCCAGCAGATGGCCCGGATCCCGCAGAAGGAGCACCATGAAGCCATTGATTGACGTCCCCGGCCTTGAAGCCAGGCTTGCTGCCGGGCACCGGACGGTCCTGCTGGACGTGCGGTGGGTGCTGGGCGACCCGCATGGCCAGGACCACTATCTCGAGGAGCACCTGCCGGGCGCGGTATTCGTTGACCTGGCCACGGAGCTTGCCGATCCAGCCGTTCCTGACCGGGGGCGGCACCCGCTGCCGTCCCGCGACCGTTTCCAGGAGTCGGCCCGCCGGTGGGGCCTGCGCAACGGTGACGTCGTGGTTGCCTACGATGACAGCGGGAATATGGCGGCGGCCAGGCTGTGGTGGATGCTGCGCGACGCC
The DNA here is from genome assembly GCF_035621795.1 of Pseudarthrobacter sp. LT1. Lineage (NCBI taxonomy): Bacteria > Bacillati > Actinomycetota > Actinomycetes > Micrococcales > Micrococcaceae > Pseudarthrobacter > Pseudarthrobacter sp. LT1. The sequence goes on along the minus strand of NZ_CP141830.1, from coordinate 2,922,214 downwards.
GGCGTCAGCGAGGTCTACCTGCTCGACGGCGGTCTGGGCGCCTGGCGTGCCGCGGGCCTGCCGCTCGAGGCGGGCCCGGTCCGTCCTGTCCCCGGCGACGTTGTGCTGGGCAGCGGGCAGATGCCCGTGGTTGACGCCGGTGCTGCCGCCACCTGGCCGCACAGCGGCCTGTTGCTCGACGCGAGGGCGGGGGAGAGGTACCGGGGCGAGATCGAACCGGTGGACCCCCGTGCCGGCCACATCCCTGGAGCGGTCAGCGCCCCCACCGCTGCGAACGTGGACCAGGCCGGGCGGTTCCTTGCGCCGGCCGAGCTGCGGCGGAGGTTCGAAGCCCTGGGCGTGCAGGACGGCCGGCGGGTGGCGGTCTATTGCGGCTCCGGCGTCACGGCGGCCCATGAGGTGGCCGCACTGGAACTGGCCGGGTTCTCCGCTGCGCTCTACCCGGGCTCCTTCTCGGAGTGGTCAAACCGCCCGGACCTGCCGGTGGCCACCGGCGCGGAACCTGGGGACGGTGCGTCCCCGGGTGGAATCTCCGGCGGAGCCGGGGGTAGCGTCGCACTATGACACCAGGACGTCCCGTACCACCGCCCCTTGCCCATCCCATTTCGCCCGTCGCCGGAACCGCACCCGCCGGGGCCCCCGCAGTCGCAGCCGCAGACGCCGGCGTGCGCGCCGCAGCGTACGGCGCCGTATCAGGAGCCAGCGGCCTGGTGCCGCTGACGGTCACCAGGCGCGCCCCCAAGCCGGACGATGTGGAAATCGCCATCGAGTTCTGCGGGCTCTGCCACTCCGATGTGCACGCCACCCGCGGAGAATGGGGCGGCCAGACATACCCCCTGGTCCCCGGCCACGAAATCGTGGGAACGGTCAGCAGGACCGGTTCGAACGTCACCGATTTCGCCGTGGGCGACCGCGTGGGCGTTGGCTGCATGGTGGACTCCTGCCGCGAATGCGAAAGCTGCCTGGACGGCCTTGAGCAGTACTGCGAAAACGGGATGACCGGCACCTACGGCGCAAAGGACCGGCGGAACGGGGACGCCATCACCCAGGGCGGTTATTCGTCGTCCATCGTGGTGGACCGACGCTACGTCCTGCGAGTACCGGAATCGCTGGATCCGGCCGCCGCCGCGCCCCTGTTGTGTGCCGGCGTCACCACTTTTTCGCCGCTGCGCCACTTCGACGTCGAGGAAGGCGACGTGGTGGGCGTCGTGGGGCTCGGCGGGTTGGGCCACATGGCCGTCAAACTGGCCAAGGCCATGGGCGCGAAGGTGGTGGTGTTCACCACCTCCGAATCCAAGGTTGCGGCCGCCCTGGAACTGGGCGCGGATGAGGTTGTCCTGTCCCGCGACGATGCCTCGATGGCCGCCGCGAACCGCACCATCGACCTCATCATCGACACCGTGGCGGCCCCGCACGACCTGAACCCCTTCTTCCGCACCCTGCGCGTGGACGGCGCACTGTTCCAGCTGGGGCTTCCCTCCGAGGCCATGCCGCCGGTCAATCCGGGTGCCCTGATCCGCCGCAGGATCGCCTATGCAGGCTCACTGATCGGCAGCATTGCCGAAACGCAGGAGATGCTCGACTTCTGCGCTGAGCACGGCGTGGTTGCCGATATCGAGATGGTGGCCGCCGGACAGCTGAATGAAGCCTACGACCGGATGGTCGCTGGAGACGTAAAGTACCGGTTCGTGCTGGACACCAGCACGCTGCAGGCAGCAGCCGAGGAGGCAGACGCATGAGCACCCTGTTCACAAAGATCCTGAAGGGCGAGATTCCCGGCCGGTTCGTCTGGCGCGAGGACGACGTCGCGGCGTTCCTTACCACCGGACCGCTTGCCGACGGCCACACCCTGGTGGTCCCCACCGAAGAAGTGGACCGGTGGACTGACGCCACGCCGGAGACCCTGGCCAGGGTCATGGAAGTGGCACGGCGGATCGGTGCGGTCCAGGTGGACATCTTCGGCGCCCGGCGGGCCGGGCTGATCGTGGCCGGCTACGAGGTCAACCACCTGCATGTGCACGTGTGGCCGTCGCAAAGCATGGCCGACTTCGACTTCGGCTCAGCGGACCAGAACCCGGACCCCGCGGTGCTGGACGCCAACGCCGAAAAGCTCCGCGAGGGCCTCCGGACGGCCGGCTACGGGGAGTTCGTACCCGCGGCCTGACATCCGGCTCTCCGCTGCGTGCCCGGTCCTTGCCGGCCGGGCACGCAGGACGCGCGGAGCAGCCGAAGGTGTTCAGGCTGGCGCAAGTGCCTTGTTGAGCACGGCCCGGATGCGCTTCTCCGACACGGAGTAGGCAGTTCCGAGTTCGACGGCGAAGAGGCTCACCCGGAGCTCCTCGATCATCCAGCGCACCTGGGTTAACTCCCGTCCGGCACGCCGTCCCGGCAGCAGCGCCGACACGGCGTCGTCGTAGTCGTCCTCGAGCCGCTGCACCACTGCCATGTTCAGGGCATCCCGCTGCACGTTCCCGGGCAGGCGCTCCAGCCGCTTCTCGATGGCCGCAAGATACCGCGGGAGCTGGCTGAGCTGGGCGTAGCCCGTGCGTGCCACAAAACCCGGATACACCAGTTGCTCCAGCTGGCTCTTGACGTCGTTCAGCGCACTGATCAGGGCCAGGCTGGTGGTGCCCTTGAGCTGCTTTTCGATCCGCCGGGTGCTGGCCAGGATGCGCTCGACGACGGCGGTGACGGTGAAGACGGTGTCAATCAGTTCAGCGCGCACTAGCTCATACAGGGCGTCAAAGGCCTGGCGGTCCCAGGGCAGTTCCGGTGGCGTGAGCTTGTCGATGGCCGCCAGTGCACAGTCGGCGATCAGGGCCGACACCGAGCCGTGCGGGTTCTGGCTGAAGGTGAGTTTCTCGGTGTTGCTCAGGTGCTCCAGGACGTAGCGGTCCGGCGCCGGAACGCGCAGTGCCAGCAGCCGGATCACCCCGCCGCGCATGGCGTCGAGCTGTTCCTCTGCCGTCTGGAACACGCGCAGGGCCACCGACTTGCCCTGGTCCACCAGGGCCGGATAGCCGGTAACTGTATGGCCCTTGACCATGCTGCTCACCTGGCGCTCGATGGTGCCGAAGGTCCATTCGGTCAGGCCTTCCTGCTCCACGAACCCTGCCGTGGCCGGGGCTCCCGGCACCCCGGCGCCCTGCTGACGGGCCGGTGGCCCGCCGTCGGACGCCTTCCCGTTCCGGCGCTGCCCGTTAGGGGCGGCACCGGGCGCAGTGGAGGCCGGGGTGGCGCCAAGCGATTCGGCAATGGCCCGCCGGGTGGCGGGGGCCAGCTGCTCCTGGAGCCCGGTGAGGTCCTTGCCCTCGCCCAGGACCTTGCCCTTGCTGTCCACCACTTTGAAACTGACGCGCAGGTGCGGGGGGACCGCGTCCCAGTTCCAGGAGCCGGCCGGGATGACCGCGCCGCGGATCCGCCGCAGCGCAAGCTCCAGCGAGGGCTCCAGATCGTCGGTGGCGGGATCGAAGTCGGACTCGAGGACGGCAACTGCCTGCCGGGCGACATCGGGGGCCGGGACAAAGTTCTTCCGGATCTGCTTGGGCAGCGACTTGATCAGGGCCGTCACCAGCTCCACCCGCTGGCCGGGGATCAGCCACCGGAACGGGGCGTCGTCGAGCTGGTTCAGGAACAGGACCGGTACTTCGGCAGTGACGCCGTCGGACGGGTCGGGGGCAGAACCCGGTGCCACCGGATGGAATTCGTACGTCAGCGGAAGCTCGAAGCCCTTGTGCAGCCAGGTCTTCGGGTAGGCGGAGACGTCCAGGTCGTCGGCGTCATCGCTGAGGAGCAGCGACTTGTCGTAATCCAGGAGGTCCGGGTTCTCCCGGCGGGCATCCTTCCACCACTTGTCGAAGTGCCGCTCGGAGACCACGTCGGGGCCGATCCTGGCGTCGTAGAACTCGAACAGGGTTTCGTCATCCACCAGCAGGTCGCGGCGGCGCATGCGGGCCTCAAGTTCCTCCACCTCGTGCAGGAGCGCCCGGTTGCGGTGGAAGAACTTGTGGTGGGTGCGCCAGTCGCCTTCCACCAGGGCATGCCGGATGAACAGCTCACGGGCAACCACCGGATCCACCCGGCCGTAGTTGATCCGCCGCTGGGCGATGATCGGAACGCCGTAGAGGGTGACCTTCTCGTAGGCCATGACGGCACCCTGCTTCGTGGACCAGTGGGGTTCGCTGTAGCTGCGCTTCACCAGGTCCGGGGCCACCTGTTCAGCCCATACCGGATCGAATTTGGCGGCCACCCTGGCCCAAAGCCGGCTGGTCTCCACCAGCTCGGCTGCCATGACAAAGGTGGGGGACTTCTTGAACAGGGCCGATCCGGGGAAGATCGCGAAGCGGCTGCCCCGGGCGCCGGCGTATTCGCGCTTGCGCTCGTCCAGGATGCCGATGTGGCTCAGGAGTCCGGAGAGCAGGCTGATATGGATGCCGTCATGGTTGCCCACGGGATCCGCCAGGCGCTTGTTGTCCAGCGTGATCCCCAGCGGACGGGCGAGCTGGCGCAGCTGGGTGAAGAGGTCCTGCCATTCCCGCACCCGCAGGTAGTTGATAAACTCCGCGCGGCACAGCCGGCGGAAGGCCGATGATGACAGCTCCTGCTGCTTCTCCTGCAGGTAGTTCCAGAGGTTGAGGTAGCCGGTGAAGTCGGAGTTTTCGTCCCGGAAGCGGTTGTGCTTTTCCGCGGCAAGTTGCTGCTTGTCGGTGGGCCGTTCGCGCGGGTCCTGGATGGTGAGCGCGGCCGCCAGCACCATGACCTCGCGGACGCAGCCGCGTTTTCCCGCTTCGACGATCATGCGGCCCAGGCGCGGATCCACGGGCAGCTGGGCGAGTTTCTGCCCGACGGCGGTGAGGCCGCCGCCCTGGGGCCCGCCCCTGCCCCCGGCTGCTTCCGGCTTGGCACCGGTACCCTGGGCGCGCGGGGGAGCCAGGGCGCCAAGTTCGCGAAGGAGGGTGACACCGTCGTTGATGGCGCGGGTTTCCGGCGGTTCGACGAAGGGGAAGTCCTCCACATCCTTGGGCCCCCTTGCAACGCCCATGGCAGTCATCTGGAGGATGACGGCGGCGAGGTTGGTCCGCAGGATCTCCGGGTCGGTGAACCGGGGCCGGGATTCGAAGTCTTCCTCCGAATACAGCCGGATGGCGATGCCGTCGGACACGCGGCCGCAGCGGCCCGAACGCTGGTTGGCCGATGCCTGCGAGACGCGCTCGATGGGCAGGCGCTGGACCTTGGTGCGGTGCGAATACCGGGAAATGCGGGCGGTGCCGGTATCGATGACGTATTTGATGCCCGGAACCGTCAGCGACGTTTCCGCGACGTTGGTGGCCAGCACGATCCGTCGCTTGCTGCCGGGATGGAACACCTTGTGCTGCTCCTGCAGGCTCAAGCGCGCAAACAGGGGAAGGATCTCGGTGTTGGCCAGCCTGCGGTTGGACTGGATGCGGGCCTGCAATGCTTCCGCAGCGTCCCGGATTTCGCGCTCGCCGGAGAAAAATACCAGTATGTCCCCCGGGGCCTCGGCGGCAAGTTCATCCACGGCATCGCAGACGGCGTCCAGCGGATCCCGGTCTTCCTCAAGTTCGTCGTCCGAGGCGTCTTCTTCGTCCGCTTTCGGCTGCGAGAGGGGGCGGTAGCGGATTTCCACCGGGTAGGTCCGTCCTGACACCTCCACAATGGGGGCCGGGTCCTCCGGGGTGCCGAAGTGCTTGGCGAACCGTTCGGGATCAATGGTGGCCGAGGTGATGATGACCTTCAGGTCCGGGCGCTGGGGGAGGATCCGCTTGAGGTAGCCCAGGATGAAGTCGATGTTGAGGCTGCGTTCATGCGCCTCGTCAATGATGATGGTGCTGTACTTGCGCAGCAGTTTGTCCCGCTGGATCTCGGCGAGCAGGATGCCGTCGGTCATGAGTTTGACCTTGGTCGCCTTGCTGACCTCGCCCGTGAAACGGACCTGGAAACCTACTTCCTGGCCGATCTCGACGCCGAGCTCCTCCGCAATGCGCTCCGCCACCGTCCGGGCTGCCAGCCGGCGCGGCTGGGTGTGCCCGATGAGGCCTTTCTCGCCCAGTCCCAGTTCCAGGCACATCTTGGGGATCTGTGTGGTCTTACCGGAGCCGGTCTCGCCGGCGATGATGGTCACCTGGTTGGCGGCGATTGCGGCCATCAGGTCCTCGCGGCGCTCGGAAACCGGCAGCTCGGCGGGATAGGAGATATGAAAAGTCATGGCTGCAGACAGTCTACTGCCGTAAGGAACCGCCCCTTCTTCGTTTCCCGGCCGCCTGCCGTCCTCAGCCGGGCCCGTCGGTGTCCGTGCCGGGAAGTGGTCCGCCGGCTTCCTCCGCGGCGGCCCTCGCGGTATCAACCAGGATGCGCCATGGACCGGTGAGGGCATGCTCGGGCAGGGCAGCCCTGCGCTGCCCTGCGGTGATTGAGTACATGAAGCGGTCCGGCTGGGGCGCCTCGAAGGCCGCCGCGGCCGCCCGTGGCGTGCTGGGAACCGCATCCCACGGGCAGGCCTCGAGAATGGGCTGCCACTGGCTGAGGTCGCTGTCCGTCCGGGCGTCCACCGTCCACACGCGCGTGACCGCCGCGATCCCGCCGGTGCGCTCCACCTTGATCTTCATGGCCTGGCCCCTGGGCTTCCATACGGCCCGGGAGCCAGTGAGCGGGCCGCCGGGCAGTGGTTATACCTTGACCTTCACAGTCTCCCACGCCGCCCCAACGGCGTCATGCTCCGGGGACTCCGGGCCAAAAAGGTCGGCGGCAGCGCGGACCGTGGCACGGGCAAAGACCGTGAACGTGGCGGCGGGCGGCAGGGAACCGTTGGTCAGGGTCTCGTACCAGATACGGCCCGGAGCCTCCCACGCGCAGCCGCCCAATGCCTCCGCGACCAGGTAAAAGGCGCGGTTGGGGATGCCGGAGTTGATGTGTACGCCGCCATTGTCCGCGCTGGTCCGGATGTAGGAGTCCATGGAGTCAGGCTGCGGGTCCTTGCCCAGCACATCGTCGTCGTACGCCGTCCCCGGCGCCTTCATGGACCGCAGGGCCCGCCCCTGGACCTTGGACGTAAAGAGCCCTTCCCCGATCAGCCAGCTGGCCTGCGCGGTGGTCTGGTTCCTGACGTACTGCTCAACGAGCGCGCCGAAGACGTCGGACATGGATTCGTTCAGGGCACCCGCCTGGTTCCGGTACACAAGCCCCGCCGTGTACTGGGTGACCCCGTGTGCCAGCTCGTGCCCGATGACGCTTACGGATTTGGTGAAGCGTTCGAAGACGTCGCCGTCGCCATCGCCGAAGACCATCTGGCTGCCGTTCCAGAAGGCGTTGTCGTACAGCTTGCCAAAGTGCACCGTGGCGTCCAGCTTCAGCCCGCGGCCGTCCACCGAATCCCGCCCGAAGGCGTCGGCATACAGCCTGTGCGTGTTCCCCAGCCCGTCATAGGCCTCGTCAGTGGCGGCATCGCCGGTGGCTGGTCCGCCTTCTTCGCGGACAGGCCTGCCTGGGAGGGTTTCGTCCCCGGCGGCGTCGTAGACGGCGCGGTTGACGGGCCCTGGCTTTTCCGGCCGCAGGCCCGGCGGGAGGGGCGGAACAGCCTGCGAACGCGCAGCCTGGAACGATTCGACGTGTCCCAGCGCTTTCCTGGCGGCGCTTGCCGCGGACGAAAACTCTGGCGCATCCTGCTGCGCCAGCCGCCGCAGCATGTACGGCGGAATGATTGAACAGAATTGAACGTGCATGGCGTACCCTCTCAACTAGGTGAAATCAGCCTAAGAGGAGCCACCGACAATGACAGGGACGCCACCGCCACAAATTCAGCAGCCGCCGGGCGCTGGAGCGGGCAGGGCTGGGTACGGTAGGCGCATGGCTGAAACCGAAAAGCGAACCAAATCCAGTTCCACCCTGCTGACTGTCATCATCGCCTTCGTGGCGAATGTGCTCGTGGCGGCGGCAAAGTCGGTGGCCGCTGTCCTTTCCGGCTCGGCCTCCATGGCCGCGGAGGCAGCGCATTCCTGGGCGGATACGGGAAACCAGGTGTTCCTGTTCTTTGCGGAGCGGCGGTCTGCCCGGCCCCGGGACAAGAGCCACCCGATGGGATACGGCCGGGAGGCCTATGTCTGGTCGATGTTCGCTGCGTTCGGCCTTTTTACCGCCGGGGCAGTGGTGTCCATCATGCACGGCATCCAGGAGATCATTGCCCCTGAACCGGCGTCGGACTTCACAGTGGCGTATGTCGTCCTTGCCGTGGCCTTCGTCTTCGAGGGAGTCTCCTTCGTCCAGGCGTTCCGCCAGACCCGGAAGGCGGCCCACGAGCTGGAACGGCACACCCTTGAACAGGTCCTGATCAGCTCCGATCCCACCCTGCGCGCGGTCTTCGCCGAGGATGCCGCAGCGCTGATCGGCCTCGTGGTGGCGTTCGTGGGCGTATTCCTGCACCAGGTCACCGGCTCGCCGCTGCCGGACGCGATCGGTTCGATCGTCGTCGGCGTGTTGCTCGCCGTCGTCGCGGTTGTCCTGATCGACCGCAACAGGCGCTTCCTGGTGGGCCAGGGCGTCACCCCGGACATCGAGCGCTCCATGGCCCGGCGGGTGCTGGAGCACCGCGACATCGCCCGGCTCACCTACCTGCACCTGGAATTCGTCGGCCCGCGCAAGCTGTACCTGGTGGCTGCGGTGGATCTGGAGGGGGACCACCCGGAGCACGAGGTGGCGGTGGCGCTGCGCCGGATTGAGCGTGAGCTGGAAGACCACGAAACGGTGGAGGAAGCCGTCCTGACCCTCGCAACCCTTGACGAGGCAGCCCTGCGTTTCTAAGCCGGCGCCTCCCGGCGGACCTGAGCGGCAGGGGGCAGGATGCACGGGAACGAAGAAACCCCCGCCGCTTCAACAAGCGGCGGGGGTATTCGTGTGCCCTCGGTAGGATTCGAACCTACGGCCTTCTGCTCCGGAGGCAGACGCTCTATCCCCTGAGCTACGAGGGCAATTTCCGGATATCCTGCCGTTCCCGGCGGGACGTCCTAGAGCTTAGCAGGAAGGTGGCCCGCAAGGGAAAACCGCCACCCGGACCAGCCGGGGGTGGTCGCCGAAGCAGCCTCAGTAGCCCGAGAAAGAGTCCGTCCGGACCCTCCGTGCCCCGGCCCGCCTGGCCGCGCGGCGGAGGGATGCGACGCTTGCGGGCGAGCCGGAAACGTAAACCTCCCGGCGGTCGATATCCGGGACAAGCTCCGCAAGCGCCTTTCCATCCAACCGGCCGTGCGCACCGGTTCTGGCGGCGGAAGCGGAAGCGGAGGCCAGGCCGGACGGCGGGTCGGAGCCATCCGCCAGCCGCACCAGTACACGCATGCCGGACGTCCGGAGTTCTTCCGCGTAGGCCACCTCGTCAGCGCTCCTGGCCAGGAGCAGGAGCACAGCGTCCCGTTCCCGCAAGGCGCCCGAGGACAGGTGGGACACAAATGGGGTGATGCCGATGCCCGCCGCGATGAGCAGCACCGGCCGGCGGGGATCCCGCGGCAGGATAAAGTCGCCGCCCACCGCCGTGGCTGTCACTTCGTCACCCGGCTGCAGCGCCAGGAGCGACTCCTTTGCCGCTGACAAAGGGCCCGCCGTCCGGACGCCAAACTTCACCAGGCGCTCGCCGGGGGAGCCGGTCAGGCTGAACACCCGGCGCCGGCCTTTTCCATCCGGCCTGGCCTGCGGCAGGTCCAGCTCCATGTACTGTCCGGGGAGGAAACGTACCGGCCGGGCGGGCTCGAACGAGAACTCGGCGGTGGTGGGCGTCAGCGGGCGCGTCCCCGCGAACCGGAGCTTTACGGCCCCGCGCTGGCCCGCCAGGAAAGCCAGCAGGTTGCCCGCCAGCAGCGCAGCCTCCGGGGAGTTAGCCACAATGCCCAGGTTCCACGGCACCGCGAAGAGCACCCCAACCACGGCTGCAAGTGCCAGCTGCTGGTGGCGGCGCGGTGGCAACGTAAGGGGCTCGGTCAGCATGAAGCCCACAAAGAAGAGCACCGGGCGCTGGGCGAGGGCCTGCCAGACTCCCATCCCGGCCGTCATCCCCGAACGAAGCAGTTCAAGGGTAATGATCGCGGTGGCCACCCCCGTGAACACGGATGCCATCAGCATCTTGCGTGTCCGGTGCAGGACCAGCAGCACGCCCGGGACCAGCACCCAGAGCATGGCCGGCGTCGCGGCCCACCACGTGGCGATGTTCAGCCCGGTGAGTCCGGTGGCAAACGCGCCGGCCGCGGCGGGATTGAATATGTGCCGTCCGCGCCACGCCAATGCGTATTTGGACGCCGACGCCAGCACGCACGCCAGCGCCACCCCTGCCAGGTCCCTCGGCTGCAGGGACGGCCAGAACAGGAAATAGAGCAGCAGCCCGGTGATCAGCGAGGACTCCGTATGGGGATTGACCCGGAACAGTGCCGCCAGCGCCCGGTTGGCGGCGTAGGTCAAACCCAGGCACAGCGCCAGGTGTGCCAGCATTTCCGGGATTCCGAAAGTCAGCCAGCCCAGCACATTCAGCAGCAGGCTGTACGCGGCGAGTACAGCCAGGACTACAAGGATGAGCCGGTACATGGTGAACCTGCCCACGGCGGTGCCTATCCGGCCCGTCAGGGAGGTGGCCGGGCCGGTTTGCGGTGTGTCCACGGGGCTCATGGGAACAGCTTTCCTTCGAATTCGGCGGAATAGGCTGCGCTGCCGTCGGAAAAGACTGTCAGCCAGGAAAAGTCGAACGCCTCCTGGAGCAGGTCGCCCGGGACGAAGAAGAGGGCGGTGGCGAGGGCATCGGCAACCATCGCCGTCTCTGCCAGTGCCCAGGTGGCGACGGCGGTGCGGACCGGCTGCCCGGTGGTTCCGTCCAGGACGTGGTGCAGTCCATCGCCCCAGGCACGCCGGTTGGCAGCCGAGGCACACAGGGCCCGGCCCTCCAGGTCCACCACGCCAATCGCCTGGGCCGGGTTGTAGGGGTGTTCAAGCCCCACGCTGACAGGGCCGGTTCCGCGGGCCAGCAGGTCCCCGCCGGCATCAATGACGAACCCGCCCACGCCGGCGGCCGCCAGCTCCTGCGCCAGCAGGTCCACCAACAGGCCCTTGCCGGCGGCACCAATGTCCAGGACCACGGGGGCGCCGGCAGTCAGGACCGTTCCGGACCACGTGAGGACCGATTCCCAGGCCGGCGCCGGGAGCGGTGGCCCTGCTGCCCGGAGGGAGTACGCTGCGTCATACCCCAGGCGCTCCAGGCTGCCGCCTATCAGCGGTGTCATGGCTCCGCCGGTCAGCCGGTAGAGCCGCCAATACAAGTCGCCCAGGGCAGCGGCCTCGTCGGGGAACACATGGCGTCCCGCCTGCCGGGCCAAGCCGGCAACCAGGGAATCGGCGCGAAAACGGGACCAGTCGCCGTCGAACTTTTCGACCCGGTCCAGAAGGCGCACCCGCGCGCCATGCGGCAGCGGCAGAGGAGTGCTGATGTGCCAGCCGGTGCCGATCCCCTGGAACGAAAAGTCCTCCCGGTCCGTCGCGGACACCGCCTAGTGCGCCTCCGCCTTGATCTTCTCCAGCGCCTGGTTGAACCCTCCGCTGGTCAGTGAGGACCCGGAAACCTTGGAGACGTTGAGTTCATCGATGTTCCTGCCCACCACCTGGGCTGCGATGCCCCCGGCGAACTGGCCCTGGAATTTGCGGGTGTTGGGATTGGACGGGTGCTCGGTGATCTGCACGTCCGTGACTTTGCCCGCTGCAAGCGTCAGCTGCACACCCACCGTCTCCGTGCCGTTAGGCGAGACGTAGTTGCCGTCCGCATTGTAGGTTCCGTCTTTGTAGTTGCCCCCGCTGCCGGCCAGGGCGGAGGATCCGGCAGCGGGGGCGCCCGGTGCCGCGGCAGTGCCGGGGGTGCTGTCGGCGGTGGACGGCGCGCAGCCCGCCACGGTTCCCGCCAGGGACAGCCCTGCGATACCGGCGAAGAGGCTTCTCCGGAGAAGGACTTTGGGAACAGAAGGGCCTTTCACGGCAAAAGTACTCCCGGGAGTGACGGGGCTTTTAGGGATGGAGGGTCTCATGAAGGCTCTCGTTTCTCTGTGGGCTGTTCACTTCCTTGGGGCTGCCACCTTGTGTGGGGCGAGGCCCTTGCGGCAGTGGCTACGGTTTAGTCAACGCCGGATCCGCCCGAATGGTTCACGGAACCGGCCGGGAAGATTTCTTTTGCACGCCGCCGGGGGCGTGCACGGCCCAAATTCTTTGCTGTCACTGGCCCCCGGTACGCTAGAGGGGTGACTCCCGAAGAACTTTCCCTCGCCATATCCGCCTGCCTCAAGGACGCCGTCGCCGCCGGCGATATTGCCCTTGCGGCATCAGCCATTCCGGCTGAGGTGCGCGTGGAGCGACCCAAGAACCGGGACCACGGCGACTGGGCCACCAACATCGCCCTCCAGCTCGCCAAGCAGGCCGGCACCAACCCGCGCGAATTCGCCGCCGTCCTCAGCAGCCGGCTCAAGTCCATCGACGGCGTCTCCGCCGTGGATATCGCCGGGCCCGGATTCCTGAACATCACCGTGGACGCCGCAGCCGCCGGTGCCCTGGCCAAGGCCATCGTCGAGGCCGGCAAGGACTACGGCACCAACACTGCGCTCGCCGGGCGCACCGTCAACATGGAGTTTGTCTCCGCCAACCCCACCGGGCCGCTGCACATCGGGCACACCCGCTGGGCCGCCCTGGGCGACTCGATCGCCCGCGTGCTGCGCGCTTCGGGCGCGGATGTCACCGCGGAGTACTACATCAACGACGCCGGCTCGCAGATGAACACCTTCGCCAACTCCGTCTACTCCCGCCTGCATGGCCTTCCGGTGCCGGACGGCGGCTACCCCGGGCAGTACATCGCCGAGCTTGGCCATGAAGTCCTCACCGCGCACCCGGACATCCGCGAGCTCACCGAAGTCGCCGCCCTTCCGGTCATCCGGGCCGCCGCCTACGAGGCCCAGATGAAGGACATCAAGGCCACCCTGGCGGACTTCGGCGTCGAGTTCGACGTCTTCTTCTCCGAGCAGGAACTGCACGACGCCGGCGCCATTGAAAGTGCCGTGGCGCGCCTTCGCGAGCAGGGCCACGTGTTCGACGACGGCGGTGCGGTCTGGTTGCGGACCACGGACTTTGGCGACGACAAGGACCGCGTCATGATCCGCGCCAACGGCGAGCCCACGTACTTCGCCGCGGACGCTGCCTACTACCTGTCCAAGAAGGACCGCGGCTTCACGGAGAAGATCTACCTCCTGGGCGCCGACCACCACGGCTACATCAACCGGCTCAAGGCCATCGCCGCCGCCGCCGGTGACGACCCCGAGGTGAACATCGAAGTGCTGATCGGCCAGTTGGTGTCCGTCAACGGCGCCAAGCTGTCCAAGCGCGCCGGCAACATTATCGAACTCAAGGACCTGATCGACTGGCTGGGCAAGGATGCAGTCCGCTACTCCCTGGCACGGTTCCCCGCCGACTCGCCGCTGACCCTGGATCCGGAACTGCTGAAGAAGCACAGCAACGAGAACCCTGTGTTCTACGTCCAGTACGCCCACGCCCGCTCCCGGGGCGCCGCGCGCAACGCTGTGGCCGCCGGCGTCGAACGCCAGGTGGACGGCCAGGACAGCTTCGATGCTTCACTCCTGGACCACGCCACGGAAAACGAGCTGCTGTCCTACCTGGGCAGCTACCCGTCGATCGTGGCCAAGGCTGCTGAACTGCGCGAACCGCACCGCGTGGCGCGACACCTGGAGGCCATCGCAGGGGCGTACCACCGCTGGTACGACGCCTGCCGTATCGCCCCCATGGGTGAAGAACCCGTCACGGACCTCAACCGCACCCGGCTCTGGCTTAATGACGCCACCAGCCAGGTGCTGGCGAACGGCCTTGACCTGCTGGGCGTTTCCGCGCCGGAACGGATGTAGGACCCATGACGCAGACAGCAGCACACGGCTCTCCGCTTGCCCCCGAGTGGCTTGCCGTTCCGGATGACCTCAATGCCCTCCACGAACCGATGTGGGCCGGTGACGCAGCGCGGAACGCCGATGGTGAACTTGCCATCGGCGGGATCCCCGTCAGCGAGTTGCAGCGGCAATACGGGACCCCGCTTTTCGTCATGAGCGAGAATGACTTCCGTGCCCGGGCCAGGGCATTCAGCGACGCGTTCAACGACGCCTTCGCGGATATCTGCGGGGGAGTGGATGTCTACTACGCCGGCAAGTCGTTCCTCTGCACGGCGGTGGTCCGCTGGGTGGAGGAAGAAGGGCTGCGGCTGGACACGGCCTCGGGCGGGGAACTCGCCGTGGCCTACCGGGCCGGAATTCCCGGGGCGGACGTCGCCCTGCACGGCAACAACAAGTCCGACGGCGAGATCCACAGGGCGCTTGACATGGGCCTGGGGCGGATCGTGGTGGACAGCCTGGATGAGCTCGTGCGCGTCGGCGCGATCGCGCAGGGGCGCGGGGAGCGGGCGAAGGTCATGCTGCGGCTCACCCCCGGCGTGCATGCCCACACGCACGAATTCATCGCCACCGCCCACGAGGACCAGAAGTTCGGCCTCTCCATGGCTGCCGACACCACCGATGAAGCCGGCATCTCCGCTGCCGAGGAAGCGGTGGCAGCTGCATCAGCGCATCCCGGCATCGAGCTGCTGGGCCTGCACTGCCACATCGGATCCCAGATTTTCGAGCCGGACGGCTTTGCGCTGGCCGCGGAGAAGCTGCTGCGCTTCCTTGCCGCCATGCAGGAAAAGTACTCCATCACCCTGCCGGAACTGGACCTTGGCGGCGGCTACGGGATCGCCTACACGCCGGTGGACACCCCGCGCCCTGCAGCGGAGATCGCCAACGCGATGGCCGCCGTCGTGCGCTCCACCTGCGCCGAGCTTGGCATCGACGCGCCGCGCATCTCCATCGAACCGGGACGCGCCATCGTTGGCAGCACCACCTTCACCCTGTACGAAGTGGGCACGCTGAAGACGGTCCGCGTGGACGCACCCGGCACGTCCGGCGACGGTGACGCGGGCAACAACGTTACGTATCCCCGGCGGTATGTTTCGGTGGACGGCGGCATGAGCGACAACGCCCGCCCGGTGCTGTACGACGCGGATTATTCGGCCGTCCTGGCCTCCCGCACCTCCAGCGCCGCCCCGCAGTTGTCCCGCGTAGTGGGCAAACATTGCGAGAGCGGCGACATAGTTGTTAGAGATGTATATCTGCCCGAGGACGTGGCAGCCGGTGATCTGCTTGCTGTACCGGGAACCGGCGCCTACTGCTGGGCCCTCTCGAGCAACTACAACTATCTGGCCCGGCCGGGCGTTGTCGCGGTGCGCGATGGATCTTCCCGGCTGATTGTCCGCGGGGAAACCGAAGAAGATCTGCTGAACCGCGACATGGGAGCCTGAATGACGGAAATGCGAACGCTGAAAGTAGCCCTGCTGGGCTGTGGCAACGTTGGAGCCCAGGTTGCGCGGATCCTCATTGAGGACGCCGACGCCCTCGCTGCCCGCACCGGTGCCCGCCTGCAGCTCAGCGGCATCGCCGTGCGCAACGTTAATGCCCCCCGCGACGTGGACCTGCCGCAGGAGCTTTTCACCACCGACGCCGAAACTCTCGTCAAGGACGCCGACCTCGTGATCGAGCTGATGGGCGGCATTGAGCCCGCACGCACGCTGATCCTCTCCGCGCTGCGCAACGGCGCCTGCGTGGTCACCGGCAACAAGGCACTCCTGGCGCAGGACGGACCCACCCTCTACGAAGAGGCGGACAGGGCGGGCGTCCAGCTGTCCTACGAGGCCGCCGTGGCCGGCGCCATCCCGATCCTGCGCCCCATCCGCGACAGCCTCTCGGGCGACCGGATCACCCGGGTGCTGGGCATCGTCAACGGCACCACCAACTTCATCCTTGACCAGATGGACACCACCGGCGCCCAGTTCGCCGATGCCCTCGCCGAAGCCCAGCGCCTTGGCTACGCCGAAGCGGACCCCACTGCCGACGTCGAAGGCCACGACGCCGCCGCCAAGGCAGCCATCCTCGCGTCGCTGTCCTTCCACACCCGCTTTGCGCTGGACGATGTCCACTGCGAGGGAATCACGTCCGTCAGTGCTTCGGACATCGCCGCCGCAAAGGACGCCGGCTTCGTCATCAAGCTGCTGGCCATCGCGGAGAAACTGACCGGCGCTGACGGCAAGGAAGGCGTGTCCGTCCGCGTGCACCCTACCCTCCTGCCCCGCGAACATCCGCTGGCCGCCGTCCGGGGCGCATTCAACGCGGTGTTCATCGAGGCCGAAAATGCCGGTGAGCTGATGTTCTACGGCCAGGGCGCCGGCGGCACCCCGACGGCATCCGCCGTCCTGGGCGACCTCGTTTCAGCAGCCCGGCGCCTGGTCCTGGGCGGTCCCGGACGTACCGAAACCACCACGGGCCACGTTCCCGCGCTGCCCATCGATGCGGCCACCACGAGTTACTACATTGGCCTGGACGTCGCCGACCAGCCCGGCGTCCTGGCTAAGATCGCCCAGCTCTTTGCCGAGCACGGCGTGTCCATCGAAATCATGCGGCAGACCATCCACCGCGATTCAGCTTCCAACGTGGAGTCGGCCGAACTGCGGATCGTCACCCACCGTGCGTCAGAGGCTGCCCTTGCAGCCACCGTCGAGGCCGTGAAGGGCCTGGACGTCATCAATTCAGTTACATCCGTTTTGCGGGTAGAAGGAGTCTAAGTGGCTCACCAATGGCGCGGTGTCATCCGCGAATACGCTGACCGTCTGCCCGTGACGGAGTCCACCAGGGTCATCACCCTGGGTGAGGGCGGTACCCCGCTGGTACACGCGCAGAAGCTCTCCGAACTCACCGGTTCGGAGGTCTACCTCAAGGTGGAAGGCATGAACCCCACCGGCTCCTTCAAGGACCGTGGCATGACCATGGCGATGACGGCAGCAGTTGCCTCCGGCGCGAAGGCCGTTGTGTGCGCTTCCACCGGCAACACGTCCGCGTCCGCCGCTGCCTACGCCACGGCCGCCGGCCTCAAGTGTGCGGTCCTGGTGCCCGAAGGCAAGATCTCCATGGGCAAGCTCAGCCAGGCGATTGCCCACGGGGCCACCCTGCTCCAGGTGGACGGCAACTTCGACAACTGCCTGGACATCGCCCGCAAGCTGGGGGAGTCCTACCCCGTCTTCCTGGTGAACTCCGTAAATCCCGCCCGCATCCAGGGCCAGAAGACCGGCGCCTTCGAAGTGGTCGATTCCCTGGGCGACGCACCGGACATCCACGTTCTGCCCGTGGGCAACGCCGGCAACATCACGGCCTACTGGAAGGGCTACAAGGAGTACTCCGCTCCCTTCGAATCGGAGACGGCCGGCACGCTTCCCGCCGTATCCACCAAGACACCCGCGATGTGGGGCTTCCAGGCCGCCGGTGCCGCCCCCTTCGTGGCAGGCCACCCCATCACGGAACCGGACACCATCGCCACTGCCATCCGCATTGGAAACCCGGCGTCCTGGGACGGTGCCGTCGGCGCCCGTGACGAGTCCGGTGGACTCATCGAGGCCGTCACCGATGAGGAGATCCTGAACGCCCACCGCTGGCTGTCGTCCAAGGAAGGCGTCTTCGTGGAGCCCGGTTCCGCCGCAGGCGTCGCGGGACTGCTCAAGAAGCATGCCGCCGGCGAGGTCCCCAGCGGGAAAACCATCGTCATCACCGTCACCGGCCACGGACTCAAGGATCCCCAGTGGGCCCTGCGCACCGAGGATGGCAGCGATGTCCAGCCGGTCAAGGTCCCCAACGACGTCGTCACCGTAGCTGCTGAGCTGGGACTGGAAGAAAAATAACCTTGGACACCACCTCGCAGGCCGCCGTCGGACTGCAACTGATTGAGCCGGGCCAGCGCGTCACTGTCCGCGTCCCCGCCACCACGGCCAACCTTGGTCCCGGCTACGACAGCCTGGGGCTTGCACTGGCCCTGCACGACACCCTGACCGTGGAAAGCCTGGACACGAACGAACTCGTCTTCGACCTGCGCGGCGAAGGGGCGGAAACCCTGCCCCGGGACGCCAGCCACCTGGTGATCCGGGCCATGGACGCGGCCTTTGAACGGTTGGGATTCCGCCACGGCGGCCTGAAGGTGACTGCCGAAAACGTCAACCCGCACGGCAGGGGACTGGGCTCGTCCGCCTCGGCGGTGGTGGCGGCTGTGTCTGCTGCCAATGCCATGGTTCCAGGTGAAAGCCGGCGCGGCCGCGACTGGATCCTGCAGCTCACCAGCGAGATGGAAGGCCACCCGGACAACGTCGCACCGGCGATTTTCGGCGGACTGGCGCTGTCATGGCAGGACAGTGAGCAGTACAGCAGCACCACTGCCACCGTTGCCGGGTCCATCATCCCCATCGTGGCGGTACCAGACTTCGAACTGTCCACCGAAGCCGCCCGCGCCCTGCTGCCCGCATCAGTGGGACACCATGCGGCGGCCATGAATTCGGGCCGTGCGGCGCTGCTGATCCATGCGTTGACGCAAAAGCCTGAATTTCTCCTGCCGGGCACCGAGGACTACCTGCACCAGAGCTACCGGGCGGAAGCCATGCGGCCCAGCGCGGCGCTGATCGGCGCCCTCCGCAAAGCAGGCTACGCAGCAGTGGTTTCCGGCGCCGGGCCAACCGTCCTGGTGCTGGCCAACGGCGAAGCACAGGCCAGTGATGCACTGGCCTTCATCGAGGCCTTTACATCGGAGAACACGCCGGACATTGGCTGGCGCGTGCTGAAGCTCGCAGTGGACGTTGAAGGTGCTAAGGTGGACGTGCACCGGCGGTAATTCCGCCTATCTGATCTGCTCCTGCATTCAGTTGCTGTTTGATCTACCACTGTGAATGTATTCCGGTGCCACCTGCTTGGTCTGTCGCAGGAATCTGCAGCATCCAACTGCCCCTGAAGCGTCAGTCAGGCGTTGCGCCGTGGGCGCAGCGCAAGGTGAATCAGTATCCGGCCCTGCTGGCCGAAATCCAACCGGCAAGGCTGAAATCCGGCTGCAGATCTGAACTGCAGCCCAGATCAAATCATCGCGTCCAGCTCCCAGTCTGGACGCCGTCGAGGGGGAAGGATCCTTCGTGACCGAAACCACTGAGCTGTCGCCAGCTGTGGAACACACAACTTCTGCTGCCGAATCATCGGCCGCACCCGCCAAGAGCAGCGGCCTCGCCGGCCTGAAGCTCGCCCAGCTGCAGGCCCTCGCCAGCCAGCTCGGCATCTCCGGCGGCTCCCGCATGCGCAAGGGGGACCTGGTTTCGGCCATCTCCGCCCACCGCGCAGGGACCCTGACCGTCAAGACTCCTGCGAAGGCAACGGAAAAGGCTCCGGAAAGCAGCGTGGCTCCTGCCGCAGCCGCTCCGGAGGCCGCTGCCGCAGAAGCTCCTGCCGCTGAAGGCACCCGTGCCCGCGGACGCGGCCGCAGCCGCCGCGCTGTCAGTGACGGCGTGGTTGCCCCGGCAACCGAAGCTCCCGTCGTGGAAACCGCTGCCGCACCTGCCGCCGCAACCGTCGAGGCGCCGTCGGCTGCCCCCGCGGAAACCACCGAGGCAACCGAAGGCGCCCCCGAGCGCCGCCAGCCGCGCACCCGCAACCGCCGCCGCGGCGAAGCCGCTGCCGCCTCCGTCCAGGAAGCCCCGGTGGAAACCCCGGCAGAGCAGCCGGCCGCGGAACAGCGTGCGGGCGAACAGCGTTCGGGTGAACAGCGCACCGAAACCCCCGCAGAAGCAGGGGACGCCGGCCAGCGCACCGAACGCCGTGAAGGCGGACGCACCCGCGGCCGTGACAACACCCGCGATTCCGATGGCGGCCGCGACAACGCCGGCAGCCGCGAAGCCGGCCAGCGCGATGGCGGTCGGGACAACCGCGACAACGACGACGCCGACGGCGGAAGCCGCCGCAACCGCCGTAACCGCCGCGACCGGAATGACCGCAACGACCGTTCCGGCGGCCAGGACCGGGACAACTCGCGCAACGACCGCTTCCGCGACCGCAACGACCGCCGCCGCGGCCGCAACCAGGGTCCGGACGTGGACGACGTCGAGGTCACCGACGACGACGTGCTGCTGCCGGTCGCCGGCATCCTCGACGTCCTCGAGAACTACGCGTTCATCCGCACCTCCGGCTACCTGCCCGGCCCCAACGACGTCTACGTCTCCCTGGCCCAGGTCAAGAAGTACAACCTGCGCAAGGGTGACGCCGTGGTAGGCGCAATCCGTGCACCGCGCGAAGGCGAAGACCGCAGCCAGCAGTCCAACCGCCAGAAGTTCAACGCCCTGGTCCGCGTCACGTCCGTCAACGGCAAGACGCCGGAAGAACTCAAGGACCGCGTCGAATTCGCCAAGCTGGTTCCGCTGTACCCGTCGGAGCGCCTGCGCCTCGAGACCGATCCCAAGAAGATCGGCCCCCGCGTCATCGACCTCGTCGCCCCGATCGGCAAGGGCCAGCGTGGCCTGATCGTCTCCCCGCCCAAGGCCGGCAAGACGCTCATCCTGCAGTCCATCGCCAACGCGATCACCACCAACAACCCTGAGGTCCACCTCATGATGGTGCTGGTTGACGAACGGCCCGAAGAAGTCACGGACATGCAGCGCACCGTCAAGGGTGAGGTCATTGCCTCCACCTTCGACCGTCCCGCAGATGACCACACCACCGTGGCCGAACTTTCCATCGAACGCGCCAAGCGCCTCGTGGAAATGGGCATGGACGTGGTGGTCCTGCTGGACTCCATGACCCGCCTGGGCCGCGCCTACAACCTGGCAGCACCGGCCTCCGGCCGCATCCTGTCCGGTGGTGTGGACTCCGCAGCCCTCTACCCGCCCAAGCGCTTCTTCGGTGCCGCCCGCAACATCGAAAACGGCGGCTCGCTCACCATCCTGGCCACCGCCCTCGTCGAGACCGGCTCCAAGATGGACGAGGTCATCTTCGAAGAGTTCAAGGGCACCGGCAACATGGAACTGCGCCTGTCCCGCCAGCTGGCAGACAAGCGCATCTTCCCGGCCGTGGATGTCAACGCATCCGGTACCCGCCGCGAAGAGAACCTGCTCTCGCCCGAAGAAGTCAAGATCATGTGGAAGCTGCGCCGCGTCCTTTCCGGACTCGAGACCCAGCAGAGCCTTGAACTGCTCACCAACAAGATCCGGGAAACGCAGAGCAACGTCGAGTTCCTCATGCAGGTCCAGAAGACGACGCTTGGTGCGAAGTCGGATAACGACAAATAGTTTCACCAGGGGCGGGGCCGACGCATTTTGCCGGCCCCGCCCCTTTGTCGTTCGGTTTTTTGCCGCCCCCGCCCCTACGCGTGGTGGCCACGTCCTGACGGACTTTGGCCACCACGCTCCGGCAGGCCCGATGCCACTCCCGGGGCGGCAAAAAACCGCCCGACCTGCGTTCGTCCCACCTAACGCGTCGCATTACTAGACTTGTACAAGTCGAAAGAGGTTTATAGATGTTTGAGTCCGTACAGGGCCTGCTTGATGAGCATGACTCCATCCAGGCGCAGCTGGGGGATCCTGCTGTTTATGCTGACCAGCGGCTTGCCCGGAAGCTGGGGCGGCGGTCGGCTCAGCTCAATGGCATTGTTGAGGCCTACCACAAATGGGAAGGTATCCGGGATGACCTTGCTGCCGCCAAGGAGATGGCTGCCGAGGATCCCGAGTTTGCTGCCGAGGTGCCTGAACTCGAGGCCGCGCTGGAGACTGCTGCCGCCAAGCTGCGGCGCCTGCTGATTCCGCGCGATCCGGACGATGCGCGCAACGTGATCCTCGAGGTCAAGGGCGGTGAAGGTGGCGACGAGGCTGCCCTGTTCGCCGGCGACCTGCTGCGAATGTACACCCGGTACGCGGAGTCCCGCGGCTGGAAGACCGAAATCATCTCCGCCACCGAATCGGACCTTGGCGGCTACAAGGACGTCCAGGTGGCTGTCAAAGGCAACTCGAACGATCCCGCTGAGGGCGTCTACGCCCGGCTTAAGTTCGAAGGCGGCGTGCACCGCGTCCAGCGCGTGCCTGTGACCGAGTCCCAGGGCCGCATCCACACCTCGGCTGCCGGCGTGCTGGTCCTGCCCGAAGTGGACGAGCCGGAAGAGCTCGAGATCAACCAGAACGACCTCAAAATTGACGTGTACCGGTCCTCGGGCCCGGGTGGCCAGTCCGTGAACACCACGGACTCCGCCGTCCGCATCACGCACCTTCCCACCGGCATTGTGGTGGCGATGCAGAACGAGAAGTCCCAGCTGCAGAACCGTGAGGCCGGCATGCGCGTCCTCCGCGCCCGCATCCTGGCACACCAGCAGGAGCAGATCGACGCCGCCAACTCGGAACAGCGCAAGTCACAGATCCGCACCATGGACCGCTCCGAGCGCATCCGCACCTACAACTACCCGGAAAACCGGATCGCCGACCACCGCACCGGCTACAAGGCCTACAACCTGGACCAGGTCATGAACGGTGACCTGGAACCGGTCATCCAGTCGGCGATCGAAATGGACGAGCAGGCGCGGCTGGACGCCATCGGCGACTGAGCGGAAGCTGCCACCCATGACCGAGCCCACCTCCGCGGTGCCTGCCCAGACCCAGACACTGGCTGCAGCTGTCCGTGAGGCTGCCGCACTGCTGGCTGAAGCCGGGGTCCCCAGCCCCCGCGCCGACGCGGAGCTCCTGGCGGACCATCTCCTGAACGTCGGGCTGGGACGCCTGCGCTCCCTGATGCTTGGCGACACTCCCGCACCGCAGGGGTATGGCGAGCTGGTGGCCGAACGTGCGCGCCGGATCCCGCTGCAGCACATCACGGGGGTGGCGCATTTCCGCTACCTGGAGCTGGCTGTGGGGCCGGGGGTTTTTATTCCCCGTCCGGAGACCGAATCGGTGGTCCAGCTGGCCATCGACCACGTCCGCGGCATGCGCAGTCCCCGCATGGTGGACCTTGGGACGGGGTCGGGTGCCATCGCCGGTTCGCTCGCTTCCGAACTTCCCGGAGCCGAGGTGCATGCTGTCGAATTCAGCCCGTTCGCGCACGCCTGGGCGGCGAAAAACCTGGCGCCGCTGGGCGTCAACCTTGTCCTGGGCGACCTGCGCGACGCCTTCCCGGAGCTTAACGGAAGCGTCGACGTGGTGGTTTCCAACCCGCCGTACATCCCCGCCGAAGCCATCCCCAACGAACCCGAAGTAGCCCTGCACGATCCGCCGGAAGCTTTGTACGGCGGGGGAGCGGACGGCATGGAACTTCCGACGGCGGCAGCGGCCTCCGCTGCCCGGCTGCTGCGGCCGGGGGGCTACTTCGTCATGGAACACGCAGAAGTCCAGGCCGGCTGGATCGCCGCCATGCTTGCAAGGACCGGAACCTGGACAGCCATCACAACGCACTTGGACCTCAACGGCAAGGAGCGCGCCACCAGCGCCGTGCTCGTGGGGGACTCCGCACGGAATGAAAGAATGGGCCAGTGACCACAACTTATGACTGCACCATCGACGACGAGCGGGCCCGGGGCCTGGAACACGCCCAGCGCGCCATCAGTGAGAAGAAGTGCGTCGTGCTCCCCACGGACACCGTCTACGGGATCGGCGCGGATGCGTTCTCGCCCCAGGCCGTCACCATGCTGCTGGTTTCCAAGGGGCGCAGCCGCACCATGCCGCCGCCCGTCCTGATTCCGCGGATCAACGCCCTGGACGGCCTGGCCACCGAGGTCTCGGCTGACGCACGGAAACTCGCCGAGGCCTTCTGGCCCGGAGGCCTGACGCTGATCCTGCACGCACAGCCGTCCCTGGACTGGGACCTGGGCGAAACCAAGGGGACCGTGGCCTTGCGGATGCCTGCCGACGAGGTGGCCCTGGAACTGCTGACTTTGACCGGCCCACTTGCCGTGTCCTCCGCAAACCGCACCGGACACGCCCCGGCCCAGACCGCAGCTGCCGCCCGGGAGCAGCTTGCTGATTCCGTGGAGGTGTACCTGGAGGGCGGCCAGCGCCCCGTGGAGGGTGAAGCCGGCGTGCCGTCCACCATTGTGGATGCCACCGGTCCCATCCTGCGCGTGGTGCGCAACGGGGCAGTGAGCCTGGACCAGCTCCGCGGGCACGTCCCCGGCGTCCTGGGCCTGGGAGAGATCCCCATGGCCGAAGAGGAAGCCGGCGGTGAGCAAATTGGCGCAGGTCAGTCAAGCGCAGCCGATGTACAGGACGACGGCGGGGCCGCACCTGAGGCGTCCGGGTCGTCCGCCGTGACCGGCCCGGCCGCGGAATCCACCACGCCGGCCGGGAACCAGCAGCCTTGATGGCGCTGGACCGCCAGCAGATTCCTGTCCTGGACGTCCACGCCACACCGTTGCGCGTCCCCGAACTGGTGGCGGAACTGAGCAGCTTCGTGGCGGATGGCTCTACCCGTACCGTCCTGGGCCACAACCTGCACAGCGTCACGCTGGCTTTGTCCGACGACGGATTCCGGCGCCTTTACGAGGACAGCGACGTCGTGCTCCTGGACGGCGCACCCGTGCTGTGGCTGTGGGGGAGGACCGGCAACGCCGAAGGCCCCGTCATGGATTACCGGCTGGGTTCAACGGACTGGCTGCCGGCGCTGGACCAAGTGCGCGGCCTTGAACGGATTGCCGTGATCGGTGCAGGTGCGGAGGCGAACGCGGGGGCAGTCAGCAGGCTGAAGGACATCGTTCCGGGCGCCCGTGTGTCAGGCTTTCCCGGTGAAGGATGGGGTCCTGCACTGGAGGAGGCAGCCGTTGCCTGGCTGCACCGGGAACAGCCGCAGCTGGTCCTGCTTGGCCTGGGCATGCCGCTCCAGGAGGAAGTGCTGCAGCGGCGGCTAACTGAGATGCCGCCTGCCGTGTACTGCGCCGTGGGCGGCGCCATCGAGCAGCTGGCCGGCGTGCAGAAGCTGGCCCCCCGGTGGCTGGGCAGGATGGGCCTGGAGTGGGCGTGGCGCCTGCTCCTGCATCCCCGCCGCGTGGCCTACCGCGTGCTGGGGGAGCCCTGGGTCCTGTTGTGGCTCCTGGCCGCCCGGAGGCTCGGAAAACCGGGCCTGAACAGGTAACCGGGGCCGGAAGCAGCGGAGCGCGGCAAACAGCGGCAGGGTTCGCCTAGAACTTCTGGTCCTCCAACGGAGCGAAGCCCTTGCCCCGCAGGCCGGTGGTGAACGAACGTGCCCACCCCAGAAAGCCCGGAAGGTCGCGGCGCTGCAGAAAGTAGCCCAGATACCCGCCGACGTCGGCCACGAACGAGCGCACCCGGAAGTAGCGGCGGATCAGGTAGCCCCGGTTCCGGTAATAGTAGAAACGCTTGAAGGC
Source organism: Pseudarthrobacter sp. LT1 (assembly GCF_035621795.1). NCBI lineage: Bacteria > Bacillati > Actinomycetota > Actinomycetes > Micrococcales > Micrococcaceae > Pseudarthrobacter > Pseudarthrobacter sp. LT1. Next base: position 2,896,906 of record NZ_CP141830.1, on the reverse strand, counting down.
GGAGTCCGGGACGATCACGTGCCAGCGGGCGCCGTAGACGTGCTGCGTTTCCCCGAAGGCGTGCGGGTGCGTAATGGCCGTGGTGGTGACGGTGCCAAAGCGGATCCCGGCCTTGCGCAGCCGGATGGTGAAATCAACTTCATCGCCGCGGATGAACAGGCGCATGTCCGGCAGGCCCACCTTGAAGAACACGTCGGAGCGGATCAGCGCACCGTTGAAGAAGTGGCCGTCGTCCGGCAGGAAGCCTCGTTTCTCCACCTCGGCCCTGTCGTGCGTGACCTTGCCGTCCAGGCGGAAGAAGAAGGACAGCCGGTCGGGATGGTCGGGCGCCGTGACCAAAGGGACCACCGCCTCCAGGTCGCGTGCCTCAGCCTCACGAAGCAGCGTGGCGAGGCATTCCGGATCTGCCGGCTCGGCGTCGTCGTCCATCATCCAGATCCAGCGGGCACCGCTGGCGACGGCCTTGAGCGCGGCAAGCGCAAATCCGCCCGCGCCGCCCAGATTCGCTTCCGAGCGCACATAGTCCACGTTGGGGTGCGCCGCTGCCACATCCGCGGCCGGGGTGGTGCCGCTGTCCACCAGGCAAATCGTGTCCACGTGCCGGCTCTGGGCATTGATCGAATCCAGCAGGACGGAGAGTTCCTTGGGCCGGTCGAAAGTCACGGCGGCAACCGCAATGCGGGGGGTCATGGGGGTCCTTTCAGCATGGCTGCAAGGGAGTTCCCCGCCTGTTGTGCGCCCGTGTGGCGCGGAGCCATGGTGCCGTTGGCACTAGTATCTTTGACTAGAGTCCACTGTAATACAGCCCTGTAAGGCGCTGCGCGTACGTCTGTGCGCACTGCCTGCTGCGCGCTCGGCGACGGAGAAGTTTCATTTATCGAAGAACAGATTCCCGGCCCGTGAGCCCACCCACCCCCAACCGGCTGCCACATCAGCCGAGCGGCTTTGGCACCACCACCCTTGAAGCGGTTGCCGTCCCATGATCATGTACCTGCTCATGGGGCTCACCGCCGCCATTGTCTCCTACGGGGCCACCTGGGGCGCCCGCATCGTGGGGCACCGGCTTGAGCTGCACCTGCCCATCCGCAGCCGCGACATGCATTCCACGCCGGTGTCCAGGCTGGGCGGGGTGGCAATCTTCCTGGGCGTCATGGTGGCGCTGGTCGTTGCCAGCCAGTCCTTCTTCGTCAAGGACATCTACCGCAACAACTTTTCACCGTGGGGTGTCCTGGCGGGAGCAGCGGTCATCGTCCTGGTGGGCGTGGCGGACGACCTGCTGGACATCCGCTGGTGGGTGAAGCTGATCGGCCAGAGCGCCGCCGGACTGACAGTGGCCATCTGGGGTGTCCAGATGACCATCGTCCCCTGGGTACCTGAACCCATCTACCTCCAGGACGGAACACTGCGGATAGTGCTGACGGCCGGACTGATCGTCACCACCATGAACGCCTTCAACTTCATTGACGGGCTGGACGGCCTCGCCGCGGGAGTGGCCATCATCGGCGGCACGGCGTTCTTCATCACCGCCTACTGGGTCCACCGGAACGCAGTCCTGCTGGACTATTCAGACCTGGCTACGCTCATTACGGCCGTGCTGGTGGGCGGGTGCCTTGGCTTCCTGCCGCACAACTTCTTTCCCTCGAAGATCTTCATGGGGGACTCCGGCGCCATGCTGATTGGGCTCCTCATGGCCTCGGCCGGCGTCGTGTCCACGGGGCAGATCACCTCGGGCCTCTACGACCGTGCCAACGGTATCTCCACCATTATCCCCATCCTGCTTCCCTTCGCCGTCCTCTTCCTGCCGCTGCTGGACCTCGGTCTGGCGGTCGTCCGGCGGACGGCCCGCGGGCGTTCGCCCTGGTCGGCGGACCGCGGACACCTGCACCATAAATTGCTGGACATCGGCTATTCGCACCGTACCGCGGTGGTCCTGATGTACCTGTGGACCGCCGTGCTCTCCTTCGGCGGCCTGGCGTTCGCTGTCTTCCCCTGGCACATCGTGCTCGCCGTGGACATCTTCGCGACGCTGGTCATGGGACTGGTGACAGCGTGGCCGTACCTGTCCCGCGGCAATGGGGAAACCGCGGCGTAACGGCGGTTCTGAATTATTTCTATCTCGTGTAGAATTTAGGGGCAGCCCAAGCTGCCACTCCACCCCCTGCCTCCTGGCGATCTGCCATGTGGTGCCGACGATTGGATCGCATGACCTCCAACGCCGAGTCCGGACCTGCCTCCGGCAATGGACCCGTTGGTACGTCCGGTCCCACCCGTTCGCTCTGGCTGAACCTGCTCAAGCGCAGTTCGATTGCCGCGACGGCCGGACTTGTGGTGTGCGCAATCCCGGCCGGAATCCTCAACGGGGCAACCGGGGCGGTGTCCAGTTTCCTTGGTGGCCTGCTGGTGATGCTTTTCTTTGGCATCAGCCTGCTGGTGGGGCACTTCGTGGGACGCCGCAACCCCTCGGGTGCGATCGGGATGTTCGTAGCAACCTACTTCATCAAGGTAGTTGGCTTCGCCGTTGTCCTGTTCGTCATCGGGGCTCCGGAATGGCTGCACGGCCGCTGGTTCGTCATCGGTGCCGTCGTTGCCGTCGTCCTGTGGCAGGCCGCGGAGATCCACGGCTTCAGCAGGGCACGCCTCCAGATCTACAACGATCCTGAAGACAGGGGAGCATCCGATGCGTGATCCGAAAAAAACCGCAGGCGCCGGCGACGGCAAACGCGGCTCCAACGGCTCCACGCCGGCTTCTTCCGACGCATCCACCGATGGCGGCTACAACGCTGGAATGGCTGTATTCAGCTACATCATTGGCGGAATCATCGTCTGGAGTTTGATAGGGTGGGGACTGGATTATCTGTGGGGAACGCGCTGGATTGTGCTCGCAGGCGCTCTGCTTGGAGCCGTCGGAGGTTTCTACCTTTCCCACATGCATGGCCTCACCAGTTCCCGCAAAAATGCTGATGGGCGCCATGCTCCCAGCGCACCGTCCCAGGACGGAGAAGATAATGCCAAATAATTTCACAGGGGGAACAGCAGGCTGTCAGGCTGCCGGACCCCGCCCAACGCCCAATGATGGACACTGCAGAGAGGAAACGCGTTGATCGCGCTTGCGCTCCCGGCCCAAGATTCAGGAGAGTTCACTCCTCCTGGTATTAACGAAATGCATTTGCCGGCAATCCTGCCGTGGGGTGCCGCAGAAGGATTCTCCAAGCAGATGCTGCTGGTCCTCCTCTCTGTCGTCTTTATCGCCGTCTTCTTCGTGCTCGCCGCACGCAAGCAGCAGCTGGTACCCGGCAAGCTCCAGTTCGCCGGCGAAGCCGCGTACGGCTTCGTCCGCAACGGCATTGCCAAGGACATCATCGGCGGCAGGGACTTCATCAAGTACGTCCCCCTGCTGTTCAGCCTGTTCTTCTTCATCCTGGTCAACAACATCTACGGCGCCATTCCGGTGTTCCAGCTCCCCACGTTCTCGCACGTGGGTGGAGCGTATGTGCTGGCCGGCCTGGTCTACGTCACCTGGATCGCCATCGGCGTCAAGAAGAACGGCCTGCGGTACTTCAAGCTGGCCACCGTCCCCTCGGGCGTGCCGTGGTACATCCTGCCGATCGTCATTCCGATCGAAATCATCTCCAACTTCGTTGTCCGGCCCGTCACGCACAGCCTCCGTCTGTTCGCGACCATGCTCGCCGGCCACCTGATCGTGATGATCGCCGGTTCCGGCATCGAATACCTCATCATGCAGGAGAACGTCCTGCTGAAGGGAACCTCAATCCTGGTTCTTGCCGGTGCCATTGCCATGTACATGCTTGAAGCCCTGATCATGGTCCTGCAGGCCTACGTCTTTACGCTGCTGACCGCGATCTACATCGAAGGCGCACTGCACGCCGACAGCCACTAGGCTCGCCGGCCGGGCAGCACGCTCCGGCGGCACACCACAGTCTTCCCCTCGCGGGGATGAAGCAACCCAAACAACCTGCCACACAAGTGGCATCTTGAAAGGAAAAAAAATGGAAGGCTCCATCAACGGCTCCCTCAACCTCATCGGCTATGGCCTCTCGGCTATCGGCGGTGGTATCGGTGTGGGTCTCGTGTTCGCTGCCTACATCAACGGCGTTGCACGCCAGCCGGAAGCCCAGCGCGTCCTGCAGCCGATCGCATTCCTTGGCCTGGCCCTGACCGAAGCACTCGCCATCCTGGGCCTGGTCTTCGCTTTCGTTCTCAAGTAAACCTTCAGAACTTCAGCGAACATTCAGAACCGAGTAGATAAGGACGGGTGAAATATGCATCAGCTGATCATCTCAGCCGCCGCTGAAGGCGACGTCAACCCCCTTGTTCCCAATGGCTGGGAAATGCTGGTTGTCTTCGTGGGCTTTGCCATCCTCTTCTTCATCGTGGTCAAGTTTGTTGTCCCGATGTTCGAGAAGACCTTCGCAGAGCGTGCCGAGGCCATCGAAGGCGGCATCGCCAAGGCTGAAAAGGCCCAGGCTGAGGCGTCTGCTGCACTCGAAGAGTACAAGCAGCAGCTGACCGACGCCCGCACCGAAGCCAACCGCATCCGTGAGGAAGCCCGCGCCGAAGGTGCCCAGATCCTCGCGGATCTCAAGGAGAAGGCGGCAGCAGAGTCTGCCCGCATCACCGCGCAGGCCCACGCACAGATCGAGTCCGAGCGCCAGGCGGCCGTTGTGTCCCTGCGCTCTGAGGTAGGCACCCTGGCCACCACCCTTGCCGGCCGCATCGTGGGCGAGTCCCTCGACGACGACGCACGCGCAGCACGGGTAGTGGACCGCTTCCTGGCAGATCTGGAGTCCCAGAACGCAGGTGCAGCTAAGTAATGGCAGGCGTATCGAGCGAATCGCTGGCAACAGCCCTTGGCGCTTTGGAAGCGAAGCTTCCCACGGCGTCGCTGCAGCTGGCAAAGGAACTCTTCGGAATTCTGGGAATGGTGGACAGCTCGGCTGGCTTGCGCCGTGCCCTGACTGACCCCTCCCGCAGCGGTGACGAAAAGTCGGCGCTGGTGAGGCAGCTGGTTGGCGGAAAAGTCTCCGCTGATGCTGCTGAGATCGCGGCCGGTCTGGCCAGCTCACGCTGGGCATCGGCGCGTGACATCGGCGATGCACTCGAGACTCTTGCCGCAACGGTGGTCATTTCCGTTGCTGAAAACAAGTCGGCCGTTTCTGCCTCCGGAATCACTGGCCTGGAGGAGCTGGAAAACGACCTGTTTTCCTTCAACCAGGCTGTTGCCTCCAACCACGAGGTACAACGTGCTCTGTCCGAACCGCAGGCAAGCTCCGCCGCGAAGGCTGCCCTTGCAGAGAGGCTGGTGCCCGGCGTCAGTGAGGAAGCAAAAGTCCTCATTACGCAGGCAGTCAGCCAGCCACGCGGAATCAAGCCCACCAGGCTTGTGGAGCGGTTCGCCGAACTGGCGGCCAAGCGGCAGCAGCGCTGGATTGCAACGGTCAGCGTAACCCGGCCCTTGTCGCAGACGCAGCAGTCACGCCTCCAGGCGGGCCTGAATGCCCTGTACGGGCGGGAACTGAAGGTCAACGTCAACGTTGACCCGTCGCTCATTGGCGGAATCCGCGTCCAGGTGGGAGACGAAGTGCTCGACGCTTCCGTCCTTTCCCGGCTGGGCGAACTGCAACGCCAGCTGGCCGGCTAGCCGGACAAGCACAACCAAACTGATAGAAACCCCGGTCACCGTTTGCGGTGATCACAAACAGGAGAGCAGGGACTGCAGATGGCCGAATTGACCATCAACGCCGACGACGTCCGTAATGCGTTGAACGAGTTCGCGGCGTCCTACGAACCCGGAAACGCAGAGCGCGTAGAGGTTGGCCGTGTAACGACCGCAGGTGACGGCATCGCCCGTGTTGAGGGCCTTCCCTCGGTCATGGCGAACGAGCTTCTTCGCTTCGAAGACGGCACGCTGGGCCTGGCCCAGAACCTTGACGTCCGCGAGATCGGTGTCATTATCCTCGGTGACTTCCAGGGCATCGAGGAAGGCCAGGAAGTGCACCGGACCGGGCAGGTTCTGTCCGTTCCGGTTGGCGACGCCTTCCTCGGCCGCGTGGTTGACCCCTTGGGCCAGCCCATGGACGACCTGGGCGAGATCAAGGCTGAGACCACCCGTGCCCTGGAACTTCAGGCGCCCGGCGTGACCCAGCGCAAGTCGGTCCACGAACCGATGCAGACCGGCCTGAAGGCCATCGACGCGATGATCCCGATCGGCCGCGGCCAGCGCCAGCTGATCATCGGCGACCGCCAGACCGGCAAGTCCGCCATCGCGATCGACACGATCATCAACCAGAAGGCCAACTGGGCTTCGGGCGATGTCACCAAGCAGGTCCGCTGCATCTACGTCGCCATTGGCCAGAAGGCGTCCACCATCGCCGCCATCCGCCAGACCCTCGAGGACAACGGCGCGCTTGAGTACACCACCATTGTGGCCTCTCCCGCGTCCGACCCCGCAGGCTTCAAGTACCTGGCACCGTACGCGGGCTCGGCCATTGGCCAGCACTGGATGTACGGCGGCAAGCACGTCCTGATCGTGTTCGATGACCTGTCCAAGCAGGCCGAGGCATACCGCGCCGTGTCGCTGTTGCTCCGCCGCCCGCCGGGACGCGAAGCCTACCCGGGCGATGTCTTCTACCTGCACTCCCGCCTTCTGGAGCGTTGCGCCAAGCTCTCCGACGAGCTCGGTGCCGGTTCCATGACGGGCCTGCCGTTGATCGAGACCAAGGCGAACGACGTTTCCGCCTACATCCCGACCAACGTCATTTCCATCACCGACGGCCAGATCTTCCTGCAGTCGGACCTCTTCAACGCCAACCAGCGCCCCGCTGTTGACGTTGGTGTCTCGGTGTCCCGCGTTGGCGGTGCAGCCCAGGTGAAGTCCATGAAGAAGGTCTCCGGTACCTTGAAGCTGGACCTTGCCCAGTACCGCGACATGCAGGCGTTCGCGATGTTCGCATCCGACCTGGATGCAGCGTCCCGCCAGCAGCTGACCCGTGGCGCCCGCCTGATGGAACTGCTCAAGCAGGGCCAGTACTCGCCGTTCCCGGTCGAGGACCAGGTTGTGTCCATCTGGGCCGGCACCAACGGTTACCTGGATGACGTCCCGGTCGAGGACATCAGCCGCTTTGAAGCCGAGTTCCTGGAGCACCTCCGCCACAAGTCCTCGATCCTGACCACGCTGGCCCAGACCAACGTACTGGACGATGACACCGTTGCCGCTCTGAAGTCCTCAATCGTGGACTTCAAGAAGGGCTTCTTCGGCGAGGGTGACAACCACCTGGTAGGCGCCGGCCACGAGGAGCATGACGCTATCTCCGAGGGCGAAGTCGACCAGGAAAAGATCGTCAAGCAGAAGCGCTAGTTCCGCATCGCCGGGTGTGCCGGGCCCCAGGGTCCGGCACACCCGGCTACGGAATGTTAGGAAAGGATAAGTATGGGAGCCCAGATCCGGGTCTACCGCCAGAAGATCAGCTCGACCACGTCGATGCGCAAGATCTTCAAGGCGATGGAACTGATCGCTACCTCGCGCATCGGGAAGGCCCGTGCGCGCGTAGCAGCTTCACTGCCTTACGCGAACGCGATCACGCGCGCCGTTTCTGCTGTCGCCAGCCAAAGCGAAATCGACCACCCGCTGACCACTGAGCCGGAGCAGATCCGCCGTGCCGCCGTCCTGGTAATTACCTCGGACCGTGGCCTGGCAGGTTCCTACTCCGCCAGTGTGCTCAAGCAGGCGGAAGGTCTCTTCGAGCTGCTCCACGACGAAGGCAAGGAAGTCAAGACCTACCTCGTGGGCCGCAAGGCCCAGGCGTACTTCGAATTCCGGAACCGCGAATATGCGCGGGTCTGGACCGGAGGAACCGACGCTCCAGAGTTCGCCACCGCCCGTGAAATCGGCGAGGCGCTGCTGTCAGATTTCGCAACTGACTTCGAGGAGGGCGGCGTGGACGAAATCCACGTTGTCTACACCCGCTTCAAGTCCATGGTTACCCAGGAGCCGACGGTCATCCGCCTGCTCCCGCTGGAAGTAGTGGAAGAACAGGCTGCTTCCGAATCGGAGCTCCTGCCGCTGTACGAGTTCGAGCCGGAGACGGAGCGTGTCCTTGACGCCCTGCTGCCGCGCTACATCGAATCCCGTATCTTCGCAGCCATGTTGCAGGCGGCAGCTTCCGAGCTTGCAGCCCGCCAGCGGGCGATGAAGTCCGCAGGCGACAACGCAACGGACCTGATCAAGAAGTACACGCGCCTGCGCAACACGGCCCGCCAGGCCGAAATCACGCAGGAGCTCTCCGAGATTGTTGCAGGTGCCGACGCCCTCGCGTCGTAGCCTCCCGACCCTCGGTTCCGCGGAACCAGCAACACCACAGATAGACTTAACCCCACGCCATCTACTGAATGAAGTGAGAGAGATGACTGCCACTGCTACCGAACACGTAGCCGCAACGTCCGGTGCAACCGGCCGTATTGCGCGCGTAATCGGCCCGGTTGTCGACGTCGAATTCCCGGCTGACGCAATCCCGTCGATCTATAACGCCCTCACCACCGAGATCACTCTCAACGGTGAGACCAAGACCATTACCTTCGAAGTTGCGCTGCACCTCGGCGACAACCTCATCCGCGCCATCTCGCTGCAGGCAACCGACGGCCTGGTCCGCGGCACCGGCGTCGTTGACACCGGTGCCCCGATCTCCGTTCCCGTTGGTGACGGCGTCAAGGGCCACATCTTCAACGTGCTGGGCCAGCCCCTGGACGTTGCCGAGTCCGAGCTGGATGTCAGCGAACGCTGGCCCATCCACCGCAAGGCTCCCAGCTTCGCTTCGCTCGAAGGTTCCACCGAGATGCTGGAGACCGGCATCAAGGTCATCGACCTCCTCACCCCGTACATCAAGGGTGGAAAGATCGGCCTGTTCGGCGGCGCCGGCGTGGGCAAGACCGTTCTGATCCAGGAAATGATCACCCGTGTTGCCCGCAACTTCGGTGGTACTTCCGTGTTCGCCGGTGTTGGCGAGCGTACCCGTGAGGGCAACGACCTCTGGGTGGAAATGGAAGAGGCAGGCGTCCTCAAGGACACCGCCCTTGTATTCGGCCAGATGGATGAGCCGCCGGGAACGCGCCTGCGCGTGGCCCTGTCCGCGCTGACCATGGCGGAGTACTTCCGCGATGTGCAGAACCAGGACGTGTTGCTCTTCATCGACAACATCTTCCGCTTCACCCAGGCAGGCTCCGAGGTTTCCACGCTGCTGGGCCGCATGCCTTCGGCCGTGGGCTACCAGCCCAACCTGGCGGATGAGATGGGCCTCCTGCAGGAGCGCATTACCTCCACCAAGGGCCACTCCATCACCTCGATGCAGGCCATCTACGTTCCCGCAGATGACTACACCGACCCGGCTCCGGCCACGACCTTCGCACACCTCGACGCGACCACGGAACTTTCCCGTGAAATCGCCTCCCGTGGTCTGTACCCGGCCGTTGACCCGCTGACGTCGACTTCCCGCATCCTGGATCCCCAGTACATCGGCAAGGACCACTACAACACGGCTGTCCGTGTGAAGCAGATCCTGCAGAAGAACAAGGAACTCCAGGACATCATCGCCATCCTCGGTGTCGATGAACTCTCCGAGGAAGACAAGATCGTCGTGTCGCGTGCACGCCGCATCCAGCAGTTCCTGTCGCAGAACACCTACACTGCCAAGCAGTTCACCGGCGTCGAGGGCTCCACGGTTTCCATCAAGGACACCGTTGAAGGCTTCGCAGCCATCTGCGACGGCGAACTCGACCACATCGCAGAGCAGGCCTTCTTCAACGTTGGCGGCCTCGATGACGTTGAGCGCCAGTGGGCCAAGATCCAGGAACAGACCAAGTAATATGGCTGAGCTTGAGGTTGAGATTGTCGCAGCGGACCACTTTGTGTGGTCCGGAGCGGCCAAGATGGTCAAGGCCCGCACCAGCGATGGTGAAATCGGAATCCTGCCCGGCCACTCGCCCCTGCTGGCGATCCTGGCCGAGGGTGAACTGGCAATCCAGCCGGTATCCGGGGACCGTATTGCGGTAGATGTGGACGGTGGATTCTTCTCCGTTGACAACAACCGCGTGGTTATCGTTGCTGACAACGCCCAGCTGGGCGGCTCGGCTACCGCTGGGATCCGCTAGCACGACCTTGATGGACGCACCGGGTATTTCGTTCATCGCACTGGCAATCGCGTTCGGATTGCTGATCTTTGCACTGTGCCTTTCGGGGGTGCGCCGCTTCAACCTGCGGCGTGCCCTCGGCACGGTGGACGCCTCCATTTGCGTAGCTGGAAACAGCTGGCAGATGGGGGTTTGTCGTTATCAGGACAACGACCTTGAATGGTTCAGGCTCATCTCCTTGAGCGTCCGGCCCAAGTACACCTTCAAACGCAGCTCCCTGGAGCTCCTGGGGCGCAGGAAACCCACCGAAGCTGAAGCCGTCAAGGTTCAGCCGGATGTGGTGATCGTCGAACTCCGGTACGAGGGGCAGGACCTCCACTTCGCCATGAAATTCGACGCCTACACGGGTCTTTCCTCCTGGCTGGAAGCGGGTCCGGTCATCGGCGTGGGGACCTGGCGCTAGCCGGCGTGGACTGGTTTTCAGACATCCGGCTCACGGACGGACCACTGTATGGAACCGTCCTGGTATTGGGAGTTGGCGGCGCAGCCTATCTCCTGGTGCCGCCCCGGCGTGCCTCCATGACTTCCGTGCACCGGGCCCGGACCTGGGCGCTGCGCATCCTCCTTGCTGCCGCCGCCGCGTTCGCGCTGGTGGCCACGGTGCACTGGGCCCTCATCAATGTCTTCACTGTTTTCCCGGAGGACCTGCCGAATCCGGTACTGCTGTGGCTGGTCCCCGGTGTGGCGGCAGTCCTCCTGGGCCTGCTCCGCCTGCCCAGGACGGGCTGGCGCGGACGCGGGGCCGGAATCCTCGCCGCGCTGCTGGTGGTACTGCTCTCAGCAATCCAGATCAACGCCTACTTTGGCCTGAACAGGACGGTAAGCGACCTTTTGGGAACGGCCCTGGCCCGGATACCGGTCCTCGAGCAGGACGTCATGCGGCACGCCGGCGAATCTGACGGTGTCCCGCTCCAGGGCTGGAAGCCCGAGGGGGAGTTGCCGGCCGGAGGCGAGCTGCGGAAGTCCGCTATCCCGGGAACAGCCTCGGGAATGGCCACGCGGGATGCCTTCATCTACCTTCCCCCTGCCTATTTTGCTGCCAACAGGCCGGCGCTGCCCGTGCTGGTACTGGTGGCCGGGCAGCCCGGCGGCCCGGCGGACTGGCTCACCGGTGGCGCAATCCGCGGCCATATGGATTCATTCGCCGCCGCACACGGCGGGGTGGCCCCCGTGGTGGTCATCCCGGACCCGAACGGATCGCAGTCCGCAAACACCATGTGCATGGACAGCCGCATCGCCAAGGCAGACACCTACCTGTCCCAGGACGTGCCCCGCTGGATCAGTTCCACCCTGGCGGTGGACACCAACCACAGCCACTGGGCCGTGGGCGGGTTCTCCTTCGGCGGCACCTGCGCAGTGCAGATGGGAACACGGCATCCGGACATCTACGCGGACGTGCTGGCATTTTCCAGCGAGGCCGAACCCGCCATTGCCAAGGAACGGCAGAAAACCATCGACGCCGCCTTTCCTGGAAACCCCGAAGAATTCACCAAGCAGACTCCACTGGAGATCATGAAACACCAACGGTTCGAGTCCAGTGGCATGTACCTTACGGCAGGCCAAAACGATCCGGAGTTCGTGGGGAACCTCCGGACACTGGCCGCTGCGGCAGAGAACGCGGGCTTCACCGTGCAGGCACACGAGGTGGAGCACACCGGTCACTCCTGGGATACCTCGTCCAAGCGCTTTGCGGACGCACTGCAGTTCCTGGGCAGCCAATGGGGCCTGCAGTGGTGAGCACCAGGAAACCGGACCGTACCGTCGTCCTGATGTGGGCCGCCGTCGGGCGCCCGGCCGTCCAGCAGGCACTGGGCACGCTGAAATCGATGCCCTTCACACTTGGCGTGGTGGTTGCCTTCCTGGCGGCCGCCGCACTGACCGGGAGCTTCCTGGATGGACCGCCCGAGCAACTCCTGGGGCTGGCGTCTGTCAGCGGGCCTGGCCTGCGCGAGGGGCAGTGGTGGTCGCTCTTCACCAGCCTGTTCTTCGCCACAAACCCGCTGGCCTACCTCACCGCGTCGCTGATGATTGTCCTGCTGCTCGGACTCGCCGAGCGCAAGCTGGGCCGGCGTGCCGCCGTCGGACTCTTCTTTGGCGGGCAGTTTGCCGCCGTCACGGTGTTCCTCCTGGTGACCCAGCTGGCGGGGTACGTGGGGGACGGCTGGCTGGACAAAATGGTGAATGACAGCCTCATCGGGCCCTATGCGCCGGTGCTGACGGCGGGCCTTGCCGCCAGTGCGCGGATCACGCTGCTGTGGCAGCGCCGGCTCCGTACCGTGGTGCTGTCCATCTCGATCCTGCTGGTCCTCTACGTAGGTCACGCCGAGACCATTATTGGGCTCATCGGTGCCCTTCTTGGCCTCCTGGCAGGCTGGTGGATCCAGGGGGACCAGGGACGGCTCCATCGCCACCGGTCCACCGGCCGCGAGACCAGGAACCTCCTGGCCCTCACCGTTGCCGTCTTTGCCGTGGGCCCCATCCTGACGGGAATCACCCGCGCACCCACCGGCCCGCTGGCACTCCTGCGGGACGTCGTGCTGAGTCCGATGCCCACGCTCAGCCAGCTCGTGTTCAACTGTGGCGCCACCGTTGATGCCTCCTGCCTCGAAACAGGCAGGGCAGGATTCGCCGGACCGTTCGGCCTGGCGCTGGCAGTGGTGCCGGTCATCCTGCTGCTGATCTGCGCGGACGGCATGCGCCGGGGCCGCCGGCTCGCGCTTAACATCGCCTTGGCCATCCAGCTGGCTGTCACGGCGCTGGCAGCGGTCTACCTGGCCCTGTTCGCCCTGGTTCCCTCGCGCCTCCAGGGCACGCATGCAACGCCGCTGTCCTCGGCCTTCGCCCACGTCCTTCCACTCGTGGTTGTTCCCCTGCTGCTTGCGGTGGTCCTGTGGCTGAACCGCCGCCAGTTCCGCGTGCAGACCCGGCCGGGTGCCCGGCGCACCCTCGGGGTTGTGGTCTGCGGAACATGGCTTGTCCTGGCCAGTTCCTACACCGTGGCCTGGTTCTCGTCCGGCGGCCTGGCCCGCGACGGCGGGCTGCTGGGCCTTTTCGCGGAGTTGGCCCGGCAGTATGTTCCGGTGCCCATACCCCAGCATTTCCGCCGGGTCTTCCCGGAACAGGACAGCGCCGAAGCCCTCCTGTTCGCCTACTCGGGGCCAATCTTCTGGCTCGTGGCCCTGGTGGCCGTGTGGTGGGTACTCGTGGGCCGGCACCACGGCCTGAACTTCGGCCGGCAGGACCGCGACCGCGCGCGGCAGCTGCTCCACCAGGGCGGCGGCCCGCTGTCGTGGATGGCGCTGTGGGAGCCCAACACGTACTGGTTCAGCCCGGACGGCGCGGGTGCCATGGCCTTCCAGCAGCACGGGACGGTGGCACTGACCCTGGGCGGCGCCTTTGGGGAGCGCAAGGCGGAGCAACGCGTGACGGAGGGTTTCCTGGACTACTGCCGCAGCCAGGCGCTGATCCCCGCACTGTATTCCTGCGACGACACGCTGTGGCCGGCGCTCAGGGAACGTGGCTTCTCCCGGGTGGCCGTGGCCCAGGAGACGCGTCTGGCGCTGGACCAGCTGGAGTTCAAGGGAAAGGAATGGCAGAACGTCAGGACGGCCCTGAACCGTGCCGCCAAGCTGGGGGTGCACGCGGTCTGGGGCTCGTACCATTCGCTGCCGGCCGCACTCCGGTCCCGGTTGAACGAAGTGTCCGAGGAATGGGCGGCCGGCAAATCCGTTCCCGAAATGGGCTTCACGCTTGGGGGAGTGGACGAACTCGATGACGAGGAAGTCCTCTGCTGCCTGGCCGTGGACGGCAACGGTGCGGTCCACGGCGTGACCAGCTGGCTTCCGGTGTACGACGGCGGGCGGCTGGTCAGCCGGACGCTGGACGTTATGCGCAGGGGCAGTGAGGGCTTTCCCGGCGTCATGGAGTTCCTGATCGCCTCGGCTGTCCTTGAGCTGCGCGATTCCGTGGACATGATCTCGCTGTCCGGCTCGCCCCTGGCGAGCCGTCCGGAGGACGCAGCCCAAGGGGACGCAGCAGGGGACGCCGAAAGGGAGGAAGACGCAGCCGCGACCGATGAGGGCGCGCAGAACCTCGTGAGAATCCTGGACCTGGTGGGCCACTCGCTTGAGCCCGTCTATGGCTTCCGCTCCCTGGCAGCCTTCAAATCCCGGTTCAAGCCCGAGTACCGGGCCCTGTACCTGTACTACCAGGACCCGCTGCACCTGCCTGCCATCGGGAGGGCGCTGACGCGCGCCTACCTGCCGGGGCTTTCCCTTGCACAGGGCGCCCGCCTGGTCCGCAAATTAGTGACCTGACACCGGCCATACGCCGCTCAACGATAAAGTCATATTTGCGGCGCATATATATTTCACAAACAAATGATCCCCGGCAATTGCGCCGGGGATCATTTGTTTGTGCTGACAGCCGCGGCAAGCGGCCGGGCGGTACTAGACCAGAGTTACGCCGGTGGCCTGGGGGCCCTTGGCACCCTGGCCGATTTCGAACTGAACGCGCTGGTTCTCGTCGAGGGTCTTGAAGCCGCCGGTCTGGATCTCGGAGTAGTGAACGAAGACATCGCCATCGGAGTCGTCCGGGGTGATGAAGCCGAAGCCCTTTTCAGCGTTGAACCACTTGACGGTTCCCTGTGCCATTTATTTCTCCTCATTGTGGAACTTTTTAAGACCGGCACACCTCGTGCCGACCTTGGTCACTCCGCGAGAAGAATCCTGGGTTGCCTTGCCTGGGACAGGTCCGGCGCTGCAGGAGCTTCGCGCTCGCAACATGTCTTGCGAGCATGAAAAACACCTACACAAAGACTGAGATAAGAATTTCATGCCCGTTCCCGCAGGTCAACGGCCCGAACAGCAAAAAAGAAAAAATTTAGGTAAAAAACAGGTGACAGGGAACCCCGTCTCGAAAAGCGCCAATTAGGTGCCCGAAGCAACAAAGGGAATTCTAGAAGAGCCGGGATTCGCTGTCGTCGACTCCGCGCATGGCGTCATAGTCAAGGGTGACGCAGTCGATCCCGCGGTCGTTGGCCAGTACCTTTGCCTGCGGCTTGATCTGCTGGGCTGCAAAGATCCCGCGGACCGGTGCCAGCAGGGGATCGCGGTTGAGCAGTTCCAGGTACCTGGTCAGCTGCTCCACGCCGTCGATGTCCCCGCGGCGCTTGAGTTCGATGGCCACTGTGGCACCATCGGCGTCCCGGGCCAGGATGTCCACGGGTCCGATCGCGGTGAAGTACTCGCGCCTGATCAGGGAGTAGCCCTGGCCCAGCGTTTCAATCTGGTCGGCCAGCAACCGCTGCAGGTCCGCTTCCACACCGTCCTTGATCAGCCCGGGGTCCACGCCGAGGTCGTGGGAGGACTCGCTGACCTTCTCGTGGATGTTGATGATGAGCCGGTCATCGGTCTTGGCCGACTGCACGGTCCACTGCTCCACCACGCCCAGCTCGAGGTCCACTTCGTCCGGGGACGTAACGCGCAGGGTTGCCGGCGGGCTCATCCAGTTCAGCGGCTTGTAGGAACCGCCGTCGGAGTGCACCAGCACGGAGCCGTCCGCCTTCACCAGTAGGAGCCGGGTGGCGAGGGGGAGATGGGCCTTGAGCCGGCCAACGTAATCAACGGAGCAATGGGCTATGACGAGTCGCACGCCGTACAGACTATCGCGTGGGCTCCGGCAGGCCATGGTCGACGCCGGGTGGCCGGGCGGAGCGGCAGGGACGCCACGGACGGGCGGGGGCACCACGGTACGGCTCGGTGTGCGGACCGGCTGGGGCAGAATGGAGACATGCCGCGTTCCAACCGTCCCCGCCGTCCCGCTTCCGGCAAGGGCCCTGTTTCCGGCCGGGGCGCAGGCCGGAAGGGCAGTGCGGACGTTCCCGAACTGGACCTTGAGCGTGCCCGGGCTGGAATCGCCCGCCGGGAAAGCGCTCCCGACGGCGAGTGGATGGTCCGCACCATGACCGCCAAAAATGCCGAAAAGACCTACATCTGCCCGGAATGCTCCACCGCCGTACTGCCCGGGATCGCCCACCTGGTGGTCTGGAAGGATGACCATCTCTTTGGAGCTGCCGCCGGCCTCGCGGAACGGCGGCACTGGCACACCAACTGCTGGATGACGCGCAGCTACCGCTACCGCTGACGCGGCGCGGCAGAAGAACCTCCGCGGTCGCTAAGCTGGCAGGCATGACTTTTGATCCGGCGCCGTACGAATTCAGCCCAACCCAGGGCCCCGCTCCCATCCGTGCCTCCACTGTCCTGCCTGCCCGGCGCGAGAACATCGAGCTGCAGACAGAGGACGGCCACACACTGGTGGGGGAGCTGGCGCTGCCCGAGTCGGGGCCGGTCAAGGCCACGCTGATCACGCTCCACCCGCTGCCCACGCACGGCGGCTTCATGGATTCCCACGTTTACCGGAAGGCCTCCTACCGGCTGCCGGCGCTGGCCGGCATCGCGGTGCTGCGCTTTAACACCCGGGGCACCGCCTCGCCGCGCGGCACCAGCAGCGGCGCCTTCGAGGAGGGAGTGGGCGAGCGCTACGACGTGGAAGCAGCCGTCCGCTTCGCCGTCGAACGGGGCCTGCCCAACCGCTGGCTGGTGGGATGGTCGTTCGGGACCGAGCTGGCGCTGATGTACGGCGCCGTGGAACCGGTGGCCGGACAAATCGAGGGTGCGGTGCTGCTCTCGCCCCCGCTGCACCGCGCCACAGACAAGCACCTGCAGATGTGGGCGGAATCAGGCAAGCCCCTCACCGTCCTGGTACCGGAGCATGACGACTTCCTGCAGCCGGCCGAGGCAACCGAACGCTTCAGCCTGGTGCCGCAGGCCCGCGTGGTGGGCGTGGCCGGGGCCAAGCACCTCTGGGTGGGGGAGAAGTACGCGGCCCGGGTGCTGAACGACATTGTGGCCCTGGTCAGTCCCGACCCCGACCGTGCAGAGCTGCCGCAGGAATGGGACGGTCCGGCGGCGACTGCCGGAGCCTAGGCTTCCCGCAGTGCTAGTGCTGGTCCTGCCGGACGATGTAGATCTCCCGGACCAGCAGCAGCACGGCGGCGGCAGTGGGGATGGCGATCAAGGCCCCCAGGACACCCAGCAGGCTGCCGCCGGCGATGACGGAAATCACCGCCACGGCACCCGGCACTGCAACGGCCTTCTGCATGATGCGCGGTGAAATGAAGTACGCCTCGAACTGCAGGTATGCGAAGTAGCAGATGGCGTAGATGGCCGCCACCTGCCAGCCCTCGGTGAGGGACACGAGGGTTACCACGATGCCCGCGATCATCCCGCCCACCAGGGGGATGAAGGCCAGCAGGACCACCACGAATGCCAGGAGCAGGGCGAACGGAATGCCGACGATGGACATCACCACGAACGCGAAGGTGGCGTTGAGCAGGGCCACGCACGCCTGGCCGATCACGTAGTTTCCCACCGACCGCGTGATCTCCTCCGAGAGGGCGGCAACCCGCTTCCGCCGGGAGCGCGGGGCCAGGCGGTAGCCCCACTTCTTCATGGCTGGCAGCGCTGCCAGGAAGTACAGGCTCAGGACCAGGACGATCAGGGCGCCGAAGAGGCTGTTGGCCACGGTGGATCCGAAGCCCACTACACCGCCGAAAATGCCGCCCATCGCGGCGGGGTCGTTGACGAACTTGTTCAGTTCCTCGGTGATCCGGTCGCGCACGCCGAACTGGTCATCAACGTTGCGGAAGAAATCCGAATCCATGAAGTTGCGCACCCAGTCCGGCGCCTGCCGCACGATTTCGGAGACCTGTTCAACGATGGTGGGAATGAGGGTGGCAAAGAATCCGACCACCGCGCCCATCAGGACTGCCACGGATACCAGGATGCCGGCGGGCCGCGGGATCTTCCGGTTTTCGAGCCAGCCCACCACCGGTTCCAGGCCCAGGGCGATGAACAGCGCCGCCACGATCCACAGCAGCAGCTGCGTGGTGTGGGAACCGATCCAGTAGACCAGCAGCGCCAGTCCCACGCCCACGGTGCCCATGAAGCCCATGTAGAGCGGATGCTGGGGGGACATGCGCGGTCCGGGGTGGCCGAACTGCGGCTCATCGTCACCGTCGTGTTCCGACTCCGGAGCCTGTCCGGTGTATTCCGGCGGCATCTCGAACCGAAGCCTGGGCTGGGCGCCGGGCAATGGCTGGCGAAGCCGGCGGACCACATGGCCAAGGGCTGCAGCGGCTGAACCCCCGCGCCGTGCTGCCATGGCGAGCGGAGGAACGGCGGCAGGAACAGGGCCCCTGGGATCCCCTGGAATTCCGGCTGCAGCCGAGGACGGGTCCGTCTTGTCAGTCAATGGATTTGGGGGCCTGTTCCGTGCGTGGCACCGCCTGCGCGGGCCGGTGTGATGATCATCGCAAACACTATCAGCAGGCTTGTCACCACGAGCCGAAGGCGCCGCGCGCGGGCCGGTGCGGGCGGGGCGGAAGGGCAAAAAAGGGGGCGCTGGTAACAAAAAGGTTACTATTGAAGGCAAACCCCCGCTGATGATAGGTGTTTCCCTTGCGTTTAAAGACTGCAGCCGCACTTGTGCTGCTCGGCCTCCTGACACTTTTGGCCGGCATCGGCCAGAGAACCATCTGGGCTCCCTCCGAGACGTTCACCGCGTCCGCGCCAGCCGACGCCGCCGCTGCGCCGCTGACCGTCATTGACCAGAAGCTGCGCACCCTGCACGGCGGGACGGTCAAGATCAACATCCAGGGCGACGGAAATTTCATGCTGGCCTCCGGCCGGCCGGATGACGTGGACGCCTGGGTGGGCAAGACAGCCCACAACACCATCACCGGGGTGTCCGAGGACGAAAAGTCCCTCCAGGTCGAGCACGCCGACGGCGAAGGCACCGCACCGAACCCGGCAGGTTCGGACCTCTGGGTGTCCAACGAGAACGCCAGCGGCGAGCTTGAATACACCTGGACCCCGCCCGCCGACGGCGACTGGAGCCTCCTGCTCGCCTCCGACGGCACCAAGCCTGCGCCGGCCACCGTGTCCATGACGTTCCCAAATGACACGTCCACTCCGTGGGCTGTTCCGCTGATGGTCCTGGGCAGCCTCCTGATCGTGGGCGGAATCGTCCTCGCGCTGCTCTCCGCCCGCCGGAAGAACGGCGAAGGCGAGGGCGAAGGCGGCGGCGACCCCGGCTTCGCTGCCCGCGCCCGTGCCCGGAAGGCGCAGAACCAGGACCCGTCGTCGTCCTCCAAGGTCACCATGGTGGCAGCCGGTGTGGCAGCAGCAGTGCTGGCTGCATCCGGCACGGCCGCCCAGGCCGCCAGCCCCAGCCCCCAGCCTTCCGGGAGTGCCTCATCGCCGGCGAAGGAAGCAGCAGGATCGCCTGTCCTGCTGGACGCACAATTCCGCCGGATCCTGGAGCAGGTCTCCAGCGCCACCGACGCCGGGGACGCGGCCAAGGACGCCGCCAAGCTCGCGGACCGCGTTGCCGGCCCCGAACTGGAAATCCGCACCCAGAACTACAAGATCCGCTCCCAGGTGGGTTCCTACGAGCCGCGCATGCCCGTGCGCTCCACCAAGCTCCTGACCACGGTGGTCACCAGCGACCGTGACTGGCCGCGTTCGGTGCTGGCCGTGACCCAGGGCGAAGGCAACGTTGTCCCGCAGATCCTGACGCTGGTCCAGCAGTCGCCCCGCGAGAACTACAAGCTCATGGAAACCACGCCCCTGCAGCCGGGAACCACGTTCCCGAACATCAGCCGGGGTGGCACCGACACCCTGGCAGCGTCGGACAAGTCCGGGCTGCTCTACAGCGGCGAGGAAGCAATGTCCGGCTTGGCCGACAGGCTCACGTCCGCGGACTCGCCGTTCAAGGACAAGCTGGTCGAGGGCGACTCCTCGCCGTACATCGCCGACACCCTGTCCTACCAGGCAGAGGTGGTCAAGGCCGGCGAGAACGGCAACTTCTCCTTCACCCACAAGGTGGTACCCGAGAGCACCGTGGTGTTCCGGACCTCCGACGGCGGGGCACTGGTCCTGGGCCGGATCAACTTCGGCTTCGAAGGCACCCCGAAAGCTGCCGGCGACAAGCTCAGCATCGGTGACGACGCCGCAGCCCTGGCCGGTGGCAAGGAAACCACTACGGGCATGGTCCTGAACTTCGCCGAATCGATGGCTGTCTACGTGCCGCCGGCAGGATCGACGGGCCCGATGAAGCTCGTTGCCGCCACCCGCGGCCTGGTCGGCGCCAGCTTCAAGTAGCGCCTGACTGCATTACCACCGGCAGCGGCCGGAGTGGCTAGAGTGGGAAACATGAGTTCGCCAGCTTCCCGCCCAGTCCCTCCTGCCGCTGCCAACCTGCTTAACCTGCGCGGCGCCGTCGACCTTTCCTCACTGAAGCGCCCCGCAGCTCCCTCCGGTACAGCTCCGTCCGGCACCGCGCCGTCAGGGGCGGCGCAGGAAGGGCAGCCGGGCGCGGCGGCAGGCGGACCTGAGCTCAAGGTCAACGTCACCGAAGCGAACTTCCAGCAGTTGGTGGAACTGTCCGCGCAGGTTCCGGTGGTGTTCGCGCTGTGGGCTTCCTACTCGCCGGAGTCCGGCAGGATGGTGGAGACCCTCGACCGCGTCGTGGCCAGCTACGGCGGCCGCCTGGTCCTGGGCGCTGCCGACATCGAAGCTTTCCCGCAGCTTGCCCAGGCCTTCCAGGTGCAGGCCGTCCCCACTGCCGTCGCCGTCCTGAAGGGGCAGCCGGTACCGCTCTTCCAGGGGTCTGCGGAGGAGCAGCAGGTGCGCAGCCTCTTCGACGAACTCCTCAAGGTGGCCGCGGCCAACGGCGTCACCGGAAGCCTGGACGCCGGCGGTGCCGCTGAGCAGGAGCCGGCGCCGCTGCCGCCGCTGCACCAGGCGGCCTACGACGCCATCGAAGCCGGCGATTACGCCGCCGCGGCCGAGGCCTACCGCCAGGCTTTGAAGGAAATGCCGTCGGACCACGAGGCCAAGGCCGGCTTGGCGCAGGTGGAGCTGATGCACCGGCTGCAGTCAGTGTCGGCCCAGGACAGTGAAGCGCTGCGTACGCTGGCGGCGAATGAGCCGGACAACCTGGACGCCCAGCTTGGGGTGGCGGACCTGGATGTGGCCGGCGGCCATGTGGAGGACGCACTGAACCGGCTGGTGGCCTTCATCGGCAGGAATTTCGGTCCGGAGCGTGAAACCGCACGGGTGCGGCTGCTGGAACTTTTCGAGGTGGTGGGCGCCGGTGACGGGCGCGTGGCCAAGGCGCGCCAGGCGCTGGCCCGGGTGCTGTTCTAGTGCCGGCCCTGTTCCAGCCGCTGGCGCTGCGGTCCATGGAGCTGCAGCACCGGGGATGGGTCTCGCCCATGTGCCAGTACAGCTGCGATCCCGACGCCGCCCCGGGGGTTCCGAACGACTGGCACCTGGTGCACCTGGGCGGTTTTGCCGTGGGCGGCGCGGCGATGATCCTCACGGAAGCCGCGGCAGTGAACGCCGAAGGCCGGATCAGCCCCCGGGATGCCGGCCTGTACAACGATGAGCAGGCGGCGGCCTGGCAACGGATCATCTCCTTCGTCCACCGGAACGGTACTGCCGGCACCAAAATCGGCGTGCAGCTGGCGCACGCGGGCCGGAAGGCGTCCACGTTCTGGCCGTTCTCCGGCCGGCACGGCACTGTTCCCGCCTCCGAAGGCGGGTGGGACACCATTGGTCCGTCCACCACCTCGTTCGAGGGCTACGCGGCGCCTGCCGCCATGACCGTGGAACAAATCCACGGCGTCATCGCCGATTTTGCCGCCGCTGCTGAACGTGCGGTGGCCGCAGGGTTCGACACCATGGAGATCCACGGGGCACATGGCTACCTCCTGCACCAGTTCCAGAGCCCCCTGATCAACCAGCGTGACGACGAGTGGGGTGGGGACGAGGCCGGACGCAACCGCCTGATGCTGGCCGTGGTTGATGCAGTCCGCGCCGTGATTCCCGATTCCATGCCCCTGCTGCTCCGGATCTCGGCCACCGACTGGGCGCCGGGCGGGGTGGACCAGGCAGCCTCGGTCCGCCTGGCCCGCCAGGCGGCTGGCCGTGGCGTGGACCTGGTGGATGTTTCCAGCGGCGGGGCGGTGGCCCACCAGCAGATCAAGCCGGGCCTGGGCTACCAGACCGGGTTCTCCGCCGCCATCCGCGGGGAGGCAGGAATCGCCACCGGCACGGTGGGCCTGGTCACCACGCCGGGACAGGCGGAGCACGCGGTCGCCACCGGCCAGGCCGACGGCGTCTTCATTGCCCGGGCCGCGCTGCGCGACCCCCACTGGTGGCTCCGGGCCGCCTTCGAACTGGGCCACGACATGGCCTGGCCGCCCCAGTACGAGCGGGCCATCCCGCGGCGGACCTTCTAAGCCCCATCCCGTGAAGACGGAGCCAGGCATGGCACACGCTGGCGGGGATGGCCCGCACACCCCGGTTGGGCGGCAGCTGGAAGCGAAAATCCTGGAGCTGCTGGCTTCCCGGCCGGCAACGTCCACCATCTGCCCGTCCGATGCCGCCAGGGCGGTGGGCGGCGACGACTGGCGGCACCTGATGGAACCGGCCCGCGAAGCCGCGCGGCGCCTGGTTGACGCCGGCCAGGTCCACATCACCCAGGGCGGGTCCGTCGTCGATCCCGCCACGGCAAAGGGGCCGATCCGGATCCGCAAGGCGCTGTGAAGGCCGGCTGTCAGCCCAGAAGGTCGTCCACGTAGCACCAGCGCCATTCTTCGCCGGGTTCGATGCTGCGCATGACCGGGTGGCCGGTTTCCTTGAAGTGGCGGCTGGCGTGACGTCCCGCCGAGGAGTCGCAGCAGCCAACGTGTCCGCAGGCAAGGCACATGCGCAGGTGCACCGGTGTGGTGCCCTCCCGTTCGCAGCCTGCACATGCCGGGTCGCCGGGGAGCGGTGCCGGCATGGCCGCCGTCAGGTGGTCGCAGACGCCGCCGGGCTGGGACAGCCCTTCACCGCCACCGCCGCCGGCAGCGGAGTCCAGCTCGTTGAGGGAGGCATCGAGCATGGACTCTTCCACATCCAGCCGCTCCAGGACTTCGCTGAGGACCTCATGGGCAAAGTCGCCGCCCCGCCTGAGTTCCAGGACTTTTTCCCGTTCGGCTTCCAGCATGGCCATCCGCAGCTGGGCGTACCGCTGGCTGGGGGTGGCCGCCTCTGCAGCGGGCCTGCCCAGGCGTTCCCAGGCTGCCAGTCCCCGCTCCTGGGTCCGGCGCCGCAGCATGTCCATGACCTCCGGGGGATCGCTGTCCCGCCGAAGCTTCTCCAGGCGCTCCATACCCGCAGTGGTGGCCAGCTGCATCAGTGAGGCCTGGTTCAGCGCGTCCTCGCGCCTGTCCGGCCCGGGCACGCCCAGGGCGCGGACCAGGGCCGGCAACGTAAAGCCCTGCAGCACCAGGGTGCCGGCCACCACCACCATGGCGGCCAGGACCAGGACGTTGCGGTGTTCCAGGTCATCGGGCAGCGTGAGCACGGCAGCCAGGGTGACTACGCCACGCATGCCCGCCCAGGACACGATGGCGGGAAACTGCCACGGCGGCGCGGGGTCCTTGCGCTGCACGGAAGGAATCAGGCGGGGGAGGTACGTGGCGGGAAAGACCCAGATGGGCCGCAGCACAAGCACGGCCACCAGGATCACGGCGCAGCCAAGCCATACCCGGCCGGCGCCCAGCGAATCGTCCTGGACGCTGTCGATGATGGTCCGCACCTGCAGGCCGATCAGCAGGAATACGGAGTTCTCCAGGAGGAACTGCACCGTGTCCCAGTTGCTGCGGGCGCTTTGCCGCGCGGCTCCGTTGGGCATGGACGGCGCCTTGGTACCCATTACCAGGCCGGTCACGACGACGGCGAGCACACCGGAGGCGTGGATGGCCTCGGCCGGGAGGAAGGCAACGAAGGGGGCCATCAGCGATGTTGAGGTGTTGATGGCTACGTTGCTGATCCGTTTCCGGATTTCGGTCAGGACGTAGGCGGCAGCCAGGCCCACCACCAGTCCTCCGCCGGCTGCCAGCACGAAGCCGCCGGCGACATCCAGCGCGGACACCGAACCAGCGATGGCGGCCACGGCCGCCCGCAGGCACACCAGAGCCGTGGCGTCATTGACCAGTGATTCGCCCTCGAGGATGTTGACGATCCGGCGGGGCATGCCCACCTTCCGCGCGATCGCGGTGGCCGCCACGGCGTCCGGGGGAGCCACCACCGCGCCCAGCGCAATGGCGGCGGCCAGCGGGATTTCCGGGAACAGCCACCACACCACCGCCCCGACCCCCAGTGTGCCGAAGATGACATAGCCCACGGACAGGAGCCCGATGGACCGGCGGTTCGATGTGAAGTCGAACAACGATGTGCGGAACGCGGCGGCGTAGAGCAGCGGGGGCAGCAGGCCAACCAGGACCAGTTCCGGATTAAGCTCGACCAGCGGGATGAACGGCAGGAAGGATCCCGCCACGCCGGCCATGACCAGGAGCAGGGGAACCGGGAGATTGAGCTTCCGCCCCACCGCGCTGCCGGCGCACACCACCGCAACGATTACCAGCAGGCCCAGGGCAATGTCCATGAAGTTAGTTTCGCACCCCCGCAGCGACGGCCCGCGGACTAGGCTGGCACCATGACTGCTCCCATGCCTGACCAGGCGTTGAATCCCGGCCCCGTGGCGGCCCTGTCCATCCGCGGGCTGGCCAAGCGGTTTGGCGGCAAGATCGCGGTGGACGGTATCAGCCTGGAAGTCCCGGCGGGTTCATTCTTCGGCATTGTGGGACCCAACGGTGCAGGCAAGACCACCACGCTGTCCATGGCCACCGGCCTCCTGCGCCCGGACTTCGGCACCGCCGTGGTGCACGGCGTCGACGTCTGGCAGCACCCCCTTGAAGCGAAGCGGCTCATGGGGATCCTGCCCGACGGAGTCCGGCTCTTCGACCGGCTGACCGGAGAGCAGCTGATTACGTATGCCGGACTGCTGCGCGGCATGGACAAGGCCGTGGTGGCCGCACGGGTGGGGGAGCTGCTGGCCGCCATGGACCTCAGCCAGGACGCCGGAACACTGGTGGTGGACTACTCGGCGGGCATGACCAAGAAGATCGCCCTCGCCTCTGCACTCATCCACGCCCCGCGGCTCCTGGTCCTCGACGAGCCCTTCGAAGCGGTTGACCCCGTGTCTGCAGCGAACATCCGCTCAATCCTGGACCGTTACGTTGACTCCGGCGGAACAGTCATCGTGTCCAGCCACGTAATGGACCTGGTACAGCGGATGTGCGACCACGTGGCGGTGGTGGCCAAAGGCCGACTGCTGGCCG
The DNA here is from genome assembly GCF_035621795.1 of Pseudarthrobacter sp. LT1. Classification (NCBI taxonomy): domain Bacteria; kingdom Bacillati; phylum Actinomycetota; class Actinomycetes; order Micrococcales; family Micrococcaceae; genus Pseudarthrobacter; species Pseudarthrobacter sp. LT1. Next base: position 2,871,408 of record NZ_CP141830.1, on the reverse strand, counting down.
CGGGCACGGTGGATGAGGTGCGCGCCGGTGCCTCGCTCGAGGACCGGTTCGTGCAGTTGGTCGGCGGCCACAGCCACACGGAGGGGCTGGAATGGTTGCGCAGCTTCTAAGGCTTAAACTCACGCTCCTCCGCAACGGACTGCGCCGCAGCCCCTGGCAGCTGGTGGGGATGGCCATCGCCGGGCTCTACGCGCTGGGCGTGGTGGCAACGCTGGTCATCGCCCTTGTCCTGCTGCGCAACGCCGGGCCGGTCACCGCCCACACTGCCGTGGTCCTGGGCGGCTCCGCCGCGGTCCTGGGCTGGGCCGTGGTTCCGGTGGTGGCATCGGCCACGGACATGACACTCGATCCGGCCCGCTTCACCACTTTTGCGATCCCCATGAAGCAGATGCTCGCCGGCCTTGCCCTCGGCGGCCTGATCGGCATCCCGGGCCTGGCCACCGCACTGGTGTCACTGTCCACGGTAGTCACCTGGTCCCGGGGCGTGCTCCCCGCGCTCGCCGCTTTGGCCGGGGCGTGCCTGGGTGTCATGACCTGTATTGTGCTGGCCAAGGTGGTCACCACCGCAACAGCCAGCCTGGCGGCTTCCCGGCGCTTCAAGGACATCAGTGCCATTGCGTTCATGGTGCCGCTGGTCCTGCTGGGCCCCATCGTGGCAGGGGTTGGCCGCGGCATCCCGGCATCCACCGGGTTCCTGCCCGAGTTCGCCCGGGCCTTGTCCTGGACGCCGCTCGGGGCGCCATGGTCACTCGGCGGCGACATCGCGTCGGGCCGGCCCGGGCAGGCCGCGGTGAAGCTGCTGGTATCGGTGGCGGTCCTCGGCGCCCTGGCCTGGTGCTGGAAGCTGCTGCTCGAACGGGCACTGGTCACCCCGCCGTATGCCGGCGCGGGGAAGCGCAGGGGCGGCAGGCTGGGATTGTTCGGCGTCCTGCCGCCCACCCCGGCCGGCGCCGTGATGGCCAGGTCGCTCACCTACTGGCTCCGGGACCCGCGGTACTCGGGTTCCCTGGTGGTCATCCCGCTGCTCCCGGTGGTCCTGGCGTTCCAGGGGACGCAGACGGGCAGCTATGGCAGCCTGGCTTTCCTTGCCCCGGTGTCCGCCTTCATCCTGGCATGGTCCATCTCCGCCGACGTCTCCTATGACAACACCGCGTTTGCCCTGCACCTGGCCACCGGTGTCCGTGGGGTGGCGGACCGGCTGGGCCGGGCACTGGCGTGCATGACCTTTGCGCTGCCCGTGGTGCTGGTGTTCTCGGTCGGTTACGCCGCCTTCACGGGTAACTGGACGGCACTGCCCGGCCAGTTGGGTCTCAGCCTGGGGATCCTTTTCACCGGCCTGGGCCTTTCCTCGGTGGTATCGGCCCGGTACACCGTCAACGTACCGCTGCCGGGGGACAGCCCGTTCAAGAAACCGCCAGGCAACGTGGGGCAGACCCTGGCCGTGCAGTTCGTGGGAATGCTGGTCCTGATGGTGCTGGTCCTGCCGGAGGCCGCGCTGCTGGTTGCCCAGGCGGTGACGGGCAACATCCTGTTCGGCTGGCTCAACTTCGCGGTGGGAACCGTCCTGGGCCTGGTCCTTTTCGGGGCCGGCGTCCGGCTGGGCGGCAGGTGGCTGGAGGCCCGCGGGCCGGAACTCCTGGCGCAGGTCACAGTCAACCGCTGACAGTTCCAGGAAAGGAGCACCATGGAAGTCGTGATACTCGGCGGCAGCAGGCAGATCGGAAGACTTGCGGCAGACGCCATTGAACAGCTGGTCCGCCGCAAGCCGGACGCGGTCCTTGGCCTGGCCACGGGGTCATCGCCGCTGCCCGTCTATGACGAACTTGCCGCGCGCCATGAACGGGGCCTGGACTTCAGCAGGGCGTCCGCGTTTGCGCTGGACGAGTACGTGGGCCTGCCTGCCGGCCACCCCGAGTCCTACCGGGAGGTGATACGCCGGGAATTCACGGACCGCGTGAATATCGCACCGGAGAATGTCCACGGCCCCGACGGAACCGCCACCGACATCCCGGCTGCCTGCGAGGCGTACGAACGGGCCATCGCCGCAGCCGGTGGCGTGGACCTGCAGCTGCTGGGCGTGGGCACTGACGGGCACATCGGCTTTAACGAACCGGGCTCCTCCTTCGCGTCGCGGACGCGGATCAAGAGCCTGATCGAGCAGACACGCCGGGACAATGCCAGGTTCTTCACCAACCTGGCGGAGGTGCCGCACCACGTCCTCACCCAGGGGCTGGGCACCATCATGGCGGCGCGTCACGTGGTCCTCCTGGCCACAGGGGCGCAAAAGGCGCAGGCGGTCCGCGATTTCGTGGAGGGACCGGTGGCCGCCATCTGTCCCGCGTCGGTGCTGCAGTTCCATCCGCATGCCACGGTCCTGCTGGACGAGGCGGCCGCCTCGGCCCTGAAGCTTGCGGATTTCTACCGCCACACGTACGAGAACAAGCCCGCTTGGCAGGGGCTGTGACGGCGCCTGCGGGAGCGGCGTGACGGCGTCCAAAAGTACGACGGCGGCCGGTGCGGGACCCCGGCGCGGGCGTGCCGCCGTCGAACGTCAGGCTGGGGGAACGGCTAAGATGGATGCCATGACTAGCATGACGGACCCTCTCGAAAACGACCCGATGCGCGAGCTTTCCGGGGCTGGAACGTCCACGGCCACCATTGAGCGCGAGGAACTGCGCCAGGAAGTGGAGCCGGGGGACCGGGAGCGCTTCTCGCACTATGTGCGGAAGGAAAAGATCATGGAGTCCGCCATGACCGGGGAGCCCGTCATTGCCCTGTGCGGCAAGGTGTGGACCCCGGGCCGGGACCCGAAGAAATTCCCTGTCTGCCCCGAGTGCAAGGAAGTCTATGATGGCCTCCGCCCGGGCAGCGACGGCGGGAAGGGTCCGGGCGGCTCGGGCAACAACAAGTAGTGACGGAGACGCTCTTTGGCGGCCCCACCCTGCCTCCGGCCTACCCGGAACGTGCAGCCTGGGGAACCGCCCCGAAACTCCGTGCCTGGCAGCAGGAAGCCCTTGACCGCTATCTTGCGAGCAGTCCGCGCGACTTCCTTGCGGTAGCAACCCCGGGTGCAGGTAAGACAACGTTCGCGCTGCGGATTGCTTCCACGCTGATCGACTCCGGGGCAGTGAACCGCGTGACCATTGTTGCCCCCACCGACCACCTGAAGCGCCAGTGGGCGGATGCTGCCGCCAAGGTGGGGATCGCCATCGACCCCAACTTCAAGAACTCGGACGGCCAGCACGGCCGCGGCTTCATTGGCGTCGCCGTCACCTATGCGCAGGTGGCCAGCAAACCCCTGCTGCACCGCGCCAAGACCGAGGCTGCCCGCACCCTGGTGATCCTGGACGAGATCCACCACGGCGGCGAGGCGCTGTCCTGGGGCGACGGCCTGCGCGAGGCATTCGATCCTGCGGTGCGCCGCCTGTCCTTGACCGGTACGCCGTTCCGCTCGGACACCTCACCCATCCCGTTCGTGGAGTACGCCGAAGACCGTGACGGCATCCGGCGCTCCAAGGCTGACTACACCTACGGCTATGGCAACGCCCTCCGCGACCACGTGGTCCGGCCCGTGATGTTCATGGCCTACTCCGGCCAGATGCGCTGGCGGACCAGCGCGGGCGAGGAAATGGCCGCCTCCCTGGGCGAGGCGGCCGTGACCAAGGACATCACCAGCCACGCGTGGCGGACCGCCCTGAACCCGGCAGGGGAGTGGATCCCCGCTGTCCTGGCCGGTGCGGACAGGCGGCTCAGCGAAGTCCGGCGCACCGTGCCGGATGCCGGCGGCCTGGTCATCGCCACCGACCACGAGGACGCCCGTGCGTACGCAGGCCAGCTGAAGAAGATCACCGGGGAGTCGCCCACCGTCATCCTCTCCGATGACGCCAAGGCCTCCAGTAAGATCGAGGAATTTTCCGCCGGCGACAAGCGCTGGATGGTGGCTGTCCGCATGGTGTCCGAAGGCGTCGACGTGCCCCGGCTGTCCGTGGGCGTCTACGCCACGTCAACGTCCACGCCGCTGTTCTTCGCCCAGGCCGTGGGCCGTTTCGTGCGTGCCCGCAAGAGGGGCGAAACGGCGTCGGTGTTCCTGCCCTCCGTGCCGCAGCTGATGGCGCTGGCCAACTCCATGGAGATGGAGCGGGACCACGCGCTGGACCGGCCCGAGAAGGAAGACGGCGACGGCCTCTTCAACCCGGAAGACTCGCTGATGGACGAGGCCAACCGCGAAGAGAAGGCCTCCGACAGCCTCACGAAGGGCAAGTTCGAAGCGCTGGACTCCCAGGCGTCCTTTGACCGGGTGCTGTTCGACGGCGGCGAGTTCGGCACCGGCGGCGAAGTGGGGTCCGACGACGAAATGGACTTCCTGGGCATCCCCGGGCTGCTGGACGCCGAACAGGTGGGAACGCTGCTGCGCCAGCGCCAGCATGAGCAGCTGAACCGCAAGAACCGGAAGGCCCCGGCCGCGGACGCCCAGCAGGTTCCTGCCGTTCCGGACCACCGCATGCTGATGGACCTGCGTAACGAACTGGCCAAGAACGTGGCCGCCTGGGCTGCCCGGACCGGAACCCCGCACGGGGTGGTGCACACCAAGCTGCGCACGGTCTGTGGCGGCCCGCCCGTGGCCCAGGCCAACGAGGAGCAGCTGAAGTCCCGGCTGCGTAAGCTCCAGGACTGGTTCGTGGGCCGCAAATAGCGCGCTAGGCGATGTCCGCTCCGCCGAGTTCCATCTCGGCAACGGCGTCTTCCAGGTCCTCGGCGATCCCGGCGGTCAGCGACCGCACCACAGTGACGCCGTAGCCGGCCTGGACGGCGTCCAGGGCTGTGGCCTTCACGCAGTAGTCGGTGGCGATGCCAACCACCACCACGTCCTCCACGTCATGGCTCTGCAGCCAGTCATCGAGGCCGATGGCGTCCTCATCGGCTTCCAGCTCGGCTTGGGCGCCGGGCAGGCCGCCGGGCTGCCGTTCCCCGGTGGGGACGGCGTCCTCAGGTGCCAGCAGGCCCTCGAAGCCTGAGTAGGCGGCGGCGAACTGGCCTTTCCGGAAGTACGCATCGACGTACTCCGTGTCCAGGTCCGGGTGGAGTTCGGCTCCGCGGGTGCCTGCCACGCAGTGCCGGGGCCAGCTGTCCTTGTAATCGGGCGTATCGGAAAAGTGGCTGCCGGGATCGATGTGCCAGTCCTGGGTGGCCACCACATGGTCGAATTCACTGTGGTGGGCGTCCAGGTACTCGGTGATGGCGCCTGCAACTGCGGCTCCGCCCGGAACGGCGAGCGAGCCGCCCTCGCAGAAATCGTTCTGCACGTCCACGATGATCAAAGCGCGCGACATCAGTGCTCCTCGTAGATGGTGGGGATCGCGGCCTCGCCGCGCTGCAGGCGGTTGACCACCGGCGGCAGCTCAGCCATGGAATCTGCGTGGCGCTGCCGTGCGCGCATAACGCCTTCGTGCCCGGTCCAGCCCGGCAGCAATTCACCGTTCTTCATGAACTGCTGCAGCAACGCACGGTCGTTGCCGTCGTCCTCGGGCCGGTGGCCCACTCCCACCACCTCGGCGGTGGCGGTACCGCGTTCGTCCAGCTTCCGCAGGGCGTACTTGCGGCCGCCCACGCTGGCCTTGTTCTTGGCCGCCTTGGCAACGGAGACGAAGTTGCCGTCGTCGTCCGTGCGGCTGACGAGTTTGTAGACCATGCTCGCCGTCGGGGCGCCTGAACCGGTCACCAGCGAGGTGCCCACGCCGTAGGAGTCCACAGGGGCTGACTGCAGGGCTGCGATGGCGTACTCGTCCAGGTCCGAGGTCACCACGATCTTCGTGTGCTCGTTGCCGAGGTCGTCCAGGAGGCGGCGTACCCACTGGGCCTGGGCCACCAGGTCGCCCGAGTCAAGCCGGACGGCGCCCAGCCGCGGCCCCGCCAGTTCCACAGCCGTGCGGACGGCCTTTTCGACGTCGTACGTGTCCACCAGCAGGGAGGTGCCCGCGCCGAGCGAGGCAATCTGGGCCTCGAAGGCCTCCCGCTCGGTGTCGTGCAGCAGGGTGAACGAGTGGGCTGCAGTCCCCACGGTTTTCACGCCGTAGCGGATGCCAGCCTCCAGGTTGGACGTGCTGTCAAAGCCGGCGATGATCGCCGCACGCGCCGATGCGGTGGCGGCCTCCTCGTGGGTGCGCCGGGATCCCATTTCGATGCAGGGACGGCCGCCCGCAGCGCTGACCATCCGGGACGCGGCGGAGGCGATGGCGGTGTCGTGGTTGAGCACGGACAGCAGGTAGGTCTCCAGCATGCAGGCTTCGGCGAAGGAGGCCTCCACCACCAGGATGGGGGAGTTGGGAAAATACGCTTCTCCCTCGGCGTAGCCCCAGATGTCCCCGGAGAATTTGTAATTGGCCAGATACTCCAGCGTTTCCTGGTTGACCACCTGGGTGCGCTCCAGGAAATCCAGTTCCGCCTGGCCGAAACGGAAGTTGGCGATGCCTTCCAGGAGCCGTCCGGTGCCGGCAACGATCCCGTAGCGCCGGCCGTCGGGCAGCCGCCGCGCGAACGCCTCGAACACTGACCTGCGGTGCGCGGCCCCGGAATGGAGGGACGCCTGCAGCATGGTCAGCTCGTAGTGGTCGGTATAAAAGGACGTGCGGGGATGGTCCCAGCCGGCTGAGGTGCTCACGAAAGTCACTCTAGTGGGCATCCACATAGAATGGACAGATGACCATAAGCGTTGCGCCCGGCCCTGATACACAGGAGGGCATCCGGACCGGCACAGCAGAGTCCACCGACTCCCTGACCGCCCCGGACATCCCCTGGAACCTGGTGATCTGGAACGATCCCGTCAACCTGATGAGCTATGTCAGCTACGTTTTCCAAAGCTACTTTGGCTACGCGGAAAGCAAAGCGAACAAGCTCATGATGGAAGTCCACAAGAAGGGCCGTTCCATCGTTGCCTCGGGCAGCAAGGAACAGGTGGAGCGCCACGCCGTGGCCATGCACGGTTTCGGGCTCTGGGCCACGGTGGAAAAAGCCACCGGCGGCACGGGCGGCAATTCAGGCAAGTCCGGCGGTCCGGGCCAGGGTAAGGGGAAGCGTGGCTAAGGCATTCAAGTACGGGCTCAAAGGCATCACGGGCTACCTGGAACCCGCTGAACGGGACCTGCTCCGCAGCCTCATCGATGACGTCGTCTCAATGCTCCAGCCCGAGGACCGCACGGGGCAGGACCCGCTGGCAGCACTCATCGGCCTGGACATGGACGTGGCCGAACCCACGGACCGTGCCGTCAAGCGGCTGCTGCCCAACGTGGTGAAGGACGACGGCGCCGCGTCCCTTGAGTTCCGCCAGCTCACCGAGCGGTCACTGCGGGAAACAAAGATCGGCGCCCTCCGCGCGGCTGCTTTGGACCTGGACAAGGACGAGATCGTGCTGACCCCCGAGGGGGCCCGCCACTGGTCGATGGCGTTGAACGACGTGCGGCTGGTCCTGGCGGAGCGGCTGGACATCCGGGACGAGGCAGACGCCGAGCACGTCCACCGCATGCAGGACTGGTCCCAGGCCGAGGATGTGGAGAGCTACCTGGCGCTGGTGTACAACTTCACCACCTGGCTGCAGGAGTCCCTCGTCCAGGCCATGCTGCAGTCCATGGAACCCCGGCGGTGAGCTCCGGCGGCCCGGGGGAGGCCGTGCGCTGTGACACAGCAGACATGAGTTACCGGACACAAGATGATGGCTGACGCTTCCGGGACCCCCTATCCTCGAATAATCATGACAACAGCCCCGAGCATGGAACCACCGGCAGAAACGCAGCCTGACTCCGGCGAAGGCGCGCTGCCGGCCGCTGCCCCGGAAGCCCGCCCCATCGGCGTCTTCGATTCTGGTGTCGGCGGCCTCACCGTGGCCCGCTCCATCATTGACCAGCTTCCCAACGAGTCCATCCTCTACGTGGGGGACACCGCGCACGGGCCGTACGGGCCGCTCCCCATCGCCGAAGTGCGGGCCAACGCACTGGGTGTGATGGACGAACTGGTGGACTCCGGCGTCAAGCTGCTCACCATCGCCTGCAACTCGGCGTCGGCCGCTGTCCTGCGGGACGCCCGGGAGCGCTACACCGCCAAGTACGGCATCCCCGTCATCGAGGTCATCCAGCCTGCCGTCCGGCGTGCCGTTGCCGCCACCCGCACCGGAAAGGTGGGCGTGATCGGCACGTCCGCAACGGTGGGGTCCCGCGCGTACGAGGACACCTTCGCCGCGGCCCCGGACCTGGACATCACGTCGGTGGCGTGCCCGGAGTTCGTCAGCTACGTGGAGGCCGGAATCACCACGGGCCCGGCGCTGCTCGCCGTCGCGGAGGAATACCTGGCACCGCTGAAGGCCGCCGGGGTGGACACCGTGGTCCTGGGCTGCACCCACTACCCGCTGCTGACGGGCGTCATCTCCTACGTCATGGGCGCCGACGTCACGCTGGTCTCCAGCGCGGAGGAGACCGCCAAGGACGTCTACCGCGCCCTGGCCACCCACAACCTGCAGCGCACCTCGGAGGCTCCGCCCGAGCACCACTTCGTCGCCACCGGTGACGCCGGGCAGTTCGAGGCGCTCGCCCGGCGGTTCCTGGGACCGGAAGTATTGTCAGTCCGGCACGTGGACCATGTGGCCGCGCAGTACCCCACCGGCAGCCTGGCCCGGATAACCCCTGAGATGATTGCAGCCGCCCAAAGCGCGCGCAACCGTCCCCGGATCTCCAACTTCGTGGGCGGCGGTCTTGCCGGGGCGCGCCGCGGCGGAGGGTCCGCCCAGTGAAGCTGACCATCGTGGGATGCACGGGCTCTTTTCCCGGGCCCGGCTCCCCGGCATCGTGCTACCTCCTGACCGCCTCCGACGGCGAGCGGACCTGGAAGGTGGTGATGGACCTCGGCAGCGGGGCACTGGGGGCCATCCAGCGCTACACGGACCTGGAGGACATCGACGCGATCTTCCTCACCCACCTGCACCCTGACCACTGCATGGACCTGTGCGGGCTGCACGTTGCCATCCGCTGGAAGCCCGGCGGCTGGGGCCGCGGCCGGATTCCCGTGTGGGGGCCCGCCGCCACGGCAGACCGGATGGCCACCGCCTACGGCCTGCCCCTGGATCCCGGCATGCACGAAGAGTTCGACTTCACCAACTGGACCGAACGCGAACCCGTGACCGTGGGGCCGTTCACCATTACCCCGTTCGCCGTCAACCACCCCATTGAGGAGGCCTACGCCCTCCGGGTGGAAGTGGTGGAGCCCGGCAAGGACGGCAGCCCGGTGTCCCGGGTCCTGACCTATTCCGGGGACACCGATTCCTGCGCAGGGCTCGAGGAAGCCGCCAAGGACGCGGACATCTTCCTGTGCGAGGCAGCCTTCGAAGAGGGCCGTGATGACGGCATCAACGATGTGCACCTGACGGGCAAGCGGGCCGGGGAGGCCGCAGCGGCAGCGGGCGCGCGTCGGCTCCTGCTGACCCACATCCCGGTGTGGACGTCCCAGACGACCGTGATGGCCGAAGCCCGCCCGGTGTTTCCCGGCGACGTTGCGGTTGCCGTGGCGGGCGTGCACTACACGATCTAGCTGCCCCTGATTCCAGCGCCTGATTCCACAGCGCCTGCCTGCCGCACCGGCACTCGATAAGCTAAAGGCATGACATCTGAAGCAACAGCAGTACCCATTGTGCGCGCCGATGGCCGCGCCCCCGACCAGCTCCGGCCCATCAGCATCACCCGCGGATGGTCCAACCAGGCTGAGGGATCGGCGCTGATCGAATTCGGCAACACCAGGGTCCTGTGCACGGCATCACTGACCGCCGGGGTCCCGCGCTGGCTCAAGGGCGAGGGCCGCGGCTGGGTCACGGCCGAGTACGCCATGCTGCCGCGCGCCACCAACACGCGTTCGGACCGCGAATCCGTCAAGGGAAAGATCGGCGGCCGCACGCACGAGATCTCCCGCCTGATCGGGCGTTCGCTGCGCTCCATCATCGACACCAAGGCACTGGGCGAGAACACCATCGTGCTGGACTGCGACGTCCTGCAGGCCGACGGGGGCACCCGCACGGCAGCCATCACCGGCGCCTACGTTGCCCTGGCCGACGCCATCCGGTTTGCCCGCGACACCAAGCTCATCGCCAGGAATGCCCAGCCGCTCATCGACACCATCGCGGCAGTCTCGGTGGGAATCATCGACGGCGTCCCCATGCTTGACCTGCCCTACGTGGAGGACGTCCGTGCGGAGACCGACATGAACGTGGTGGTCACCGGCTCCGGCAAGTTCGTCGAAGTCCAGGGCACTGCTGAGGGTGCGCCCTTCGACCGGGACGAGCTGAACCAGCTCCTGGACCTCGCGCTGCTGGGCACCGCCCAGCTGGCTGCCATCCAGCGCGAGACCCTCGCGGACACCCTGTGACCGGTGTGGCTCCCCGGCTGGTGCTCGCCACACACAACAAAGGCAAACTCAGCGAACTCCGTGAGCTGCTGCGCGGACAGGTGCCAGGGCTCGACGTCGACACCCAGGTGGTGGACGCCGCTGCGGCGGGTGCGCCGGACGTCGTCGAGACCGGAGTGACGTTCGCCGAGAACTCCCTGCTGAAGGCGCGTGCGGTGGCCGGGGCCACCGGCCTGGTGGCCATCGCCGACGACTCCGGCCTGGCCGTGGACGTCATGGGCGGGGCCCCGGGCATCTTCTCCGCCCGCTGGTCGGGGCGGCACGGTGACGATGCCGCCAACCTGGAACTCCTGCTGAACCAGCTGTCCGATGTTCCCGACGAGCACCGCGGTGCCGCGTTTGTGTGCGCCGCCGCCCTGGCCATGCCTGCGGACGCGGAGGGCCCCGGGCGCGAGGTGGTGGAGTACGGGCAGCTGGAGGGCATCCTCCTGCGTGAACCGCGCGGTGCCGGTGGTTTCGGGTACGACCCCGTGCTGCAGCCGGCGGGCGAGGAACGCAGCTGCGCCGAGCTGTCCGCCGAGGAGAAGAACGCCATCAGCCACCGCGGCAAGGCCTTCCGGGCGCTGCTGCCGTCCATCGTGGCGGCATTGGAGGCGGCAGGCTAGGACACGAGGCCGGGCCGCGGGAACCCGCCGAACGGAACCAGCAAAAAAGGTGCGCACCCCGGCGGGGTGCGCACCTTTTTGGGTGTGGGGAGCGGGCGGAGGACTGCTACTCCGGCCGGCCGCGATGGATGTTCCGGGGAGTCTTCTGCTCCTCTTCCGGTTCGTGTTCTTCGATGTACTCGTCGACGGTGTCGGTGCCGTATGCCTTCGCCTGCCGCCGTGCGGACAGCCCGCGCAGGAGCTCGATGCCGATGGGGACCACCGAGACCAGCACGATGACGATGAAGATAATGTCAAGGTTGTCGCGGACCCACGGGACCTTGTCGCCCAGCAGGTAGCCGAGGAGCGTGACGCCGCCGCCCCACAGCACCGCGCCGATGACGTTGTAGATGAAGAACTTTCGCTTGCTCATCTGCGCCACGCCGACGATCACGGGCACGAAGGTACGGATGATGGGCACGAAGCGGGCCAGGATCAGTGCCTTGCCGCCGTGCTTTTCGAAGAATGCGTGGGCGCTCTCGACATTTTCGCGCTTGAACAGTTTGGAGTTGGGCCTGTTGAAGATGGCGGGGCCGGCCTTGGATCCGATCAGGTAGCCGGCCTGGTTGCCAATGATCGCGGACACCACGATCAACGCGGCGAACGCGAAGATGTTGAACTTGATGGTGCCGGTGGCCACCAGCAGGCCCGCCGTGAACAGCATGGAATCGCCCGGCAGGAAGAAACCGATGAGCAGGCCGGTCTCGGCGAAGATGATGCCGCACACCAGCAGGACCACCCAGGGGGCCAGCGCGGGATCGGCCAGGAAGACCTGGGGGTTCAGCCAATCGGGCAGGAAGGAAGCCATTTTCGGCTGGACCGGTCCCGCACCGCCCAGCATGGACACAGCGAGGTCATTCATCACAGGAAAGTTCACCCCTCAAGGGTACTTGACGGGCCTGTGCTCCCCGGGGCCGGGGGTCCGCGGCGGTAAGGTAGGGGCCGTGGGTTTGGACTTTACGGCGATCGACTTCGAAACGGCCAACGGCTTCCGTGGCTCCCCGTGCTCGGTGGGGCTGACCAAGGTGAGGGGGGGCCGGATCGTTGAGGAGGCCTCCTGGCTGATGCGTCCGCCGGCGGGATACGACTCCTTCGACCACAACAACGTCAGGATCCACGGCATCACTGCCGCTGACGTCGCCGGCGCGCCCCGTTTTGGCGACCTGTTCCCCGAAATCGGCGCGTTTATCGGCGACGACGTGCTGGCCGCGCACAACGCCGCCTTCGACCTCGGCGTGATCCGCTCGGCGCTGGAAGTCTCCGGCCTGCCCGGCCCCGCCTACGACTACGTCTGCACCGTCATGCTGTCCCGTCGCTGCTACTCGCTGGTGTCCAATTCCCTGCCCTTCGCCGCCGAGGAAGCGGGCGTCCCGCTGGTCAACCACCACGACGCCGCGGAGGATGCCCGTGCCTGCGCCGGCATCCTCGTCGACATCGCCGGCCGCAACGGCGCCAACAGCATCGCCGAACTCTACCTGTCCCTGGGGCTGGCGATGCCACGGCAGCAGGCCTTCGACCCCGCCACGGACGACCTGTCAAAGCCCAGCCTCGCGGCGCTGGCAGGCAACTCCGGCAACGGGGCCGCCCTGGTCCGCCGGTTCCAGTCCGGCTGGCCGGAGGAAGGACTGAACCCCGAGCCCAACCTGGACGCCGAGCCCGGGCACCCGTTGTACGCCCAGACGGTGGTGTTCACCGGGCAGCTCTCCATCAACCGTCCGGACGCCAAATTGCGGTCGGCCCGGTGCGGGGCGCGGACCGAGAGCCGGGTCACCGCGCGGACCACCGTCCTGGTGGTGGGAGACGGGTTTGTTGCCTCGGACCTTCGCTCGGGCAGGCTCACCGGCAAGGCGCGCCGGGTCCTGGAGCTTCACGACCGGGGGCAGGCCATTGAAGTGCTGTCCGAGGGGGAGTTCCTGCAGATGGTGGGCGGCGGGGATGCCCGGGGGCCGCTCGGTGGTCCCGGGGAAGCCTGGGCCGGCGCCCGCGCACCTGCCGTCAACGCCTGATCCCCGGCGGGGCCGCGCACAGTCATCCGGCGCAACAAAGCTTGGCCGCTCCGGCGGGTGGCTCCTACCCTTGCGGGATGGCCTCCCTGTTCACTTTTCCCAACCCCGTCAACGAATACGCCGCCCGCACCACGGCAGCGCTCGTGGTGCTGCTCGCCGTCATCACCGCGGTGGCAAATTCAGGATGGGGGCTGGCGGCCATCGCCGTCGGATTCTGGCTGCGACTGCTCTTCGGCCCGCGGATTTCGCCCCTGGCCCTGCTGTCGGTCAAGGTGATCACCCCCCGGCTGGGAAAGGTGAAGCTCGTTCCCGGGCCGCCCAAACGCTTCGCCCAGGGCATCGGTGCGGCAGTATCCACCGCCGCCCTGCTCCTTTTCGCCGCCGGTGCGGCACCGGCAGCCTGGACGCTCCTGGGCGTCCTGGTGGTTGCTGCCTCGCTCGAGGCCTTCGCCGGGTTCTGCCTGGGATGCACCATCTTCGGGTTTCTCCAGCGACGCGGAGTGATCCCGGAGGACGTCTGCGAAGCCTGCAACAACCTCAGTCTTCGCCGGTCGTAACCTTCACCAGCTGATCGGCCATGCCGCGGATCACCTCCGGCGCTTCCAGGGATTCAAGCCACTGCGCCGGGAGGCAGTCCTCACCGTACAAGGCTCCCAGGATGTTTCCTGCCAGCGAACCCGCGGTATCGCTGGGGCCGCTGTGGTTCACGGCAACGGCCATGGCACGACGGAAATGGTCAACGGGCTGTGTGTCCGCCCCGTCGGCCGGGGCAGCGGCCATGACGGCATAAAGCGCGACGGCGAGTGCTTCCTCCGCTGTCCGGCCCCCGCCCAGCACCTGGAGCAGTTCTTCGGGGCCGACGAGCGCCTTGTCCGCGAGCCCGAGGGCGGCCTCAAGGCGCTCCGGCAGCTCCGGGGCAACGTCCACAAGGGCGCCGGCGTGCGCCGTAACCCCGGCGGCGGCGTCCCGCAGCCCCTCGCCGGACACCAGCCGGTGGATCAGGAGGCTGAAGATGCCCGCACTCTGCCGGGCTGAAGGGTGCCCGTGCGTCAGGGCGGCGGCGTCGGCACTTAGCTTATAGACGGCGTCGGGCGTGATGTGCGGCACCAGCCCAAACGGTGCTGAACGCATCACCGTGCCGGCGCCCCTGGCTCCGGGGTTCACCGGGCGGATGATGGTTCCCATCTCACCGGTGGCAAGCCCGGAAATGCAGTCTTCCTCGGGACGCCTGCGCTGCCGGAGCACCTCGTTGCCGTCGATCCAGCGGGGCTGGGGTGCCGGGGCGGACGGCCCGGCCTCCTCACCCTGGGTGGCCAGCCAGCGCAGGTAGGCCAGCCAAAGACAGGCGTTCACGTCCGCGCCCACGCCGGAGTTGGCCCACTCCAGTGCCTCCACCAGCCCATCCACCGTGTACAGGGTCAGCTGGGTGTCGTCGGAAAAATGGCACGGGCCCTGCAGGTCCTCAAAGCCAGCCAGGCCCTGCGCCCCGAAGCGCTGTCGGATCGCAGCGATGGAATCGGATTCCACGGCGTAGCCCAGGGCGTCGCCCAGCGCCCCACCCAGCAGGGAGCCGTGGATTCGGGACTTGAGGGTGGGCGCGGGGGTGCCGTGGTCGAAGCTCATGGAGTAAATTTACCGTCCGCAGCCCGGAGGCCCGTGCTGCATACCGTGGTCGAGCAACCCCGCGGACAGCTGCCGTCCAGCAAACGCACAGCCGGGGCTGGCATACTGCTCGGGTTGCCCGGCGCCACCATCGACGGAAGCGGCACATTCCTGGACGGCCGCGGCGCCCGGGCCACCAGGCAGCCCGAACCCCAGACCCCCACAAGCAAAGGTTCCATCATGAGCACCCCTGTCCCAGCCCGCGACGCACTGCAGCCCGGCACGGCTGCCGCGCCCACCGGCCTGCTGCCCCGCCTGGCGGCCGAGGCCTTTGGCAGCCTTTTCCTGGCGGTGGCCGGCCTGGGCGTGCCCCTGTTCAGCATTCCGCAGTCCAGCCCGGTCCCCTCCGCCCTGGCTGCCGGCCTGGCCGTTACCGCCGCCATGCTGGCCTTCGGTCATATCTCCGGCGGCCACTTCAACCCCGCCATCACCCTGGGGCACCTCCTGGCCGGGCGGATTCGGGCCGGGGCGGCAGCCGCCTATGCTGCCGCGCAGCTCGTCGGGGCCCTGGTGGGCGCCCTTGCCCTGTTCGGCATCCTGCGCACGCTGCCCAGCATCCCCGACAGCCGCACCGCCTTCGATACCGTGGCCGCGGGCTTCGGTGAGCACTCAATCATCCAGGCCCCCCTCGCGGCCGTTGTCCTCCTGGAGCTGCTGGGTGCCGCCATCATCGTGGCTGTCTTCCTGGGAGCCGCGGGCCGTGAAGGAGGCGTCCGCACGGTGGCGCCCGTCGCCGTCGGCCTGTCGTTTGCCGCCCTGCTGCAGGTGGGCCAGTCGGTGGGAAACCTGCCGTTCAACCCGGCCCGCGCCGTTGCCTCCGCCATCTTCAGCTCCGGCTGGGCCGTGGAGCAGCTGTGGGTCTTCCTGGTGGCTCCGCTGGCCGGCGCTGCCATCGCGGGGCTGGTGTTCCGGATCGGCGACGTGGCCGGTTCCCCTGCGCCCGTTGCCGACGTGGAGACTGCCGGGGATGACACCGGCGTTGACGATGACGCCGGTGATGACGCCGACGTTGCTGCCGTGAGTGAGCCTGCCCCTGCGGAGGCTGCCCGCCAGGAGAAAGCCCGCGGTGTCAGCGAGGCGCAGGAGTTCTTTGACGGCAAAAGGTCCTGAGCGCTGTTTGCCGCGGCGTTTTTCTGCACTGTCAGTGGCTGCCGATAGCTTAGGAACATGCGGTTACTTCACACCTCGGACTGGCACCTGGGCCGTTCCTTCCACGGCGTCGGAATGCTGGATGCCCAGCGGGCCTTCGTTGACCAGTTGGTGGCGGCGGTTGAGCGGGACAGCGTCGACGTCGTCCTGATCGCCGGCGACGTCTATGACCGGGCGCTCCCGGGCGTGGACGTGGTCCACCTTCTTGACGACGCCCTGGTCCGGCTCACTGCCGCAGGCGCAAAGGTGGTCCTCACCAGCGGCAACCACGACTCCGCCATCCGCCTGGGATTCGCATCCCGCCTGCTGGAACGCGGGGGAGTGCACCTGCGCACCAGGGTGGAGGACCTGGACCAGCCGCTGCTGCTGCCGCTGGGAACTGATGCGGCCGGGAAGGACGCCACGCTGGCGCTCTACGGCATTCCGTGGCTTGAGCCAAGGATGGTGGCCGAACAGCTGGGGGTGGAAACGGCCAGCCATTTCGAGGTCACCCGCTCCGCAACCGAACTGATCCGGGAGGACATCGCCCGGCGCGCCGCTTCGGCCACGGTCCACTCGGTGGTCCTGGCCCATACCTTCGCCAGCGGAGGCATCAGTTCGGACAGCGAGCGGGACCTCAGCATCGGCGGTGTGGGAGCTGTTCCTTTGGACCTCTTCGACGGTTTCAGCTACACCGCGCTGGGCCACCTGCATGGCCGGCAGAAGCTGTCCGGTTCCGTCAGGTATTCGGGGTCGCCGCTGGCCTATTCCTTTTCGGAGTCCACGCACCAGAAGGGTGCCTGGCTGGTGGAGATCGGCCCGGAGGGCGTCGCGTCGGTCGCGGAAGTCCTCTGGGAGGCCCCGCGTTCGCTGGCCGTTCTCCGCGGACCGCTGGAGGATCTCCTGGGGGATCCGGCCTATGCCTGGGCTGAAACCGCCTATTGCCAGGTCACCCTTACCGATTCCCAGCGCCCCACCCGTGCCATGGAACGGCTCCGCGCCAGGTTCCCTGACACGCTGGTCCTTGCCTTTGATCCCCAGGGCGCCACTGCCGCCACGGAGGCCAGCTACAGCAGCAGGCTCGCAGGCGCCCCGGACGACCTCGCCGTCTGCTGCGGGTTCCTGGACCACGTGCGGGGAAGGAGCGCTGACCCGGTGGAAAGGACCGCGCTCGCGGCCGCGCTGGAAAACGTCAGGCTCCTGGAGGTGTCGCGGTGAGGATCCACCATCTGCGCATTTCGGCGTTCGGGCCCTTTGCCGGCACAGAAGACATCGACTTTGACCGGCTCAGCGCACACGGCCTGTTCCTGCTGAACGGGCCCACCGGCGCCGGCAAGACAAGCGTGCTGGATGCCATCTGCTTTGCGCTCTACGGCTCCGTTCCGGGGGCACGGCAGGACGGCAAGCGGCTGCGCAGCGACCATGCGGAGCCCGGGCAGGAACCCGCCGTCACCTGTGAATTTTCCGCGCAGGGCCGCCGCTTCGAAGTCACCCGGTCCCCGGCATGGGAGAAGCCCAGCGCCCGTGGGAAGAACGGCTTCACTCTCCAGCAGGCCAAGACGCTCCTCCGCGAACGGGTGGGCGGGGCCTGGGTGGAGAAGTCTGCCCGCAATGATGAAGCGGGCACGGAGATCATGGCGTTATTGGGCATGGACCGCGAACAGTTCACCCGGGTGGTGATGCTGCCGCAGGGTGATTTCGCTGCCTTCCTCCGCTCCAAGGCTGCTGACCGGCTGGACCTGCTGCAGAAGCTTTTCGGTACCCAGAGGTTTGAAGCCCTGGAACAGGAACTCTCCCGGCAGGCCGCCGCCGCGCGGGAGGACGTGGCCGTGCTGTCCGGCCAACTCGGCATCCTCGCCTCGCGTGCCGAAACCGAGGCCGGCCCGCTCCAGCTTCCGGAAGAGGAGGCGCCGCCGGCGGACGACATCCCCCGCCGCCTTGACTGGCTGCAGGCTTCTGCTGCCGTGCGCCTGGCGCAACTCACGGAGCAGGCCGCCGCCGCTGAGGTTGTGAACCAGGCCCGCCGCACAGAGGCTGAGCAGGAGGCTGCCCGCCATGAACGGCACCGCAAGCTCGAAGCCGCGGCAGCA
The DNA here is from genome assembly GCF_035621795.1 of Pseudarthrobacter sp. LT1. NCBI lineage: Bacteria > Bacillati > Actinomycetota > Actinomycetes > Micrococcales > Micrococcaceae > Pseudarthrobacter > Pseudarthrobacter sp. LT1. Next base: position 2,853,441 of record NZ_CP141830.1, on the reverse strand, counting down.
CGGCAAAAGGCCGTCGAGGCAGGGGCCGCGCAACAGGAACAAACTACCGCCCGGCTTGGGCGGCACCGCCAGGCGGAGGTTCTTCACGGGCAACTGCAGGCTGTGGACGCTGCATCCGCCAAAGTCCGCGCCGCCGCCGCGGCCGCCGAATCAGCCATGACGTTGCTGCGCATGGCTGCCGGGGACGGCGGCGAACTGGCCCAGCTCGGCAGTGGACCGGCAGAGAGTGCCGATGCCAGCCCCGGAACCGCAAAAGACGCCTGGGGGAGCATGCCGGGGGCTCCGGAGGAACTGGGCCGCCTGCGTTCGCTGCTGGCCGTCGTCGAGGCACGGCTGCCTGACGAGGACAGGCTCCAGGAGCTGCGGAAGCGGCACCATGTCCTCAACGGCCGGCTGGGTGAGCTGGAGCTCGCCGTGGAGACGCTGGGCCGGCGCACCGAGCGCCTGGTGGCTGAACGCGAACAGCTGGCCGACGGCATGGACCAGCTGGAGGCCCGGTCGGTGGAAGCTGCGCTGCGGCGCAAGGAGGCTGGTGCTGCGGCAGAGCTGCTGGACGTCGTCCGGCGGTACGGGACAGCCATCGAACGCAGGGACCGGGTCAAGAGCCGCCACGCCGACTCGCGGGAGAACCTCCTCGAGGCGAAACGCCGCTGGCTGGACCTGCGGGAGGAACGGCTGGCCAACGCTGCATCGGAACTGGCAGCAGGGCTGGTTGCCGGGGAACCCTGCCCCGTCTGCGGAAGCGGACATCATCCCGGCCCGGCAGATGCGGGCACCGGAGGCCCGGCCCTGGCCCAGGACGAGGAACGGGCCCACGGAGTTTACGAAGCCGCCGAAGCAGCCCACGCCCTGGTTGCCGCTGACCTTGCCGAGGCCGAGCAGGCGGTGGCCGTCCTCGCCGGTCAAGGCGGGACTACGCCCGTGCAGGAGGCCCGCTCCGGCGCGGAGGATGCCCTTGCTGCGGCGGCGGATGCCGAGCAGGCTGCGGAGGAACTGCAGGACAGGCGGCAGCGGCTGGAGGCCCTGGACGCCGGCCTTACCCAGGCGCGGGCCACGCTGTCCGAAACGGAAGTGGAGTTGTCCCGGACGGCAGCGTCCCTTGCCGACCTGGCCGAACAGGTTGCGTCGCTGGACACGGCGCTTGCCGGCCTCCGGGGCGGCCACCGCAGCCTGGAACGCCGGCTGCGGGCACTTGAGGAGGCCGTGGCGGTACTGGACAAAGCCGTCGAAGCGCAGGCACGCCTCGATGGTGCCCGGCTGCAGGCCGCCGAAGCGCAGGAACACCTGGAACGGGCCCTGCCAGGTGCCGGCTTCGCAAGTGCCGACGATGCCCGCAGCCAGCTTCTCGGGACCGCTGAACTGGCAGCCCTCGAGTCCGCCATCCGTGCAGCCCAGGACGAGGCAGCCCGCGTGGCAGGGCTGTTTGAGTCGGAGGACATTGTGCTCGCCCTGGACGAAGCCGCCGGCGGCTTCACAGCGGATGAGGAGCGGCTGGCAGCGTTGCGCCTGGATGCGGCGACAGCCCGGAATCAGGCGCGGGAAGCCGATCTGGCTGCCGGCCTGGCCGCCCGCTGCCTGGCGTCGTTGAAGTCCATCGCCGCTGAATATGATGCGCTGGCCGGCTCCTCACGCGAGCCGGCGGAGCGGGCGCAGATGCTTGCCGGGTTGGCCGACGCCGCCGCCGGCCGGGGCGAGAACACCTACCGGATGAGCCTGACCAGCTACGTCCTGGCCGCGCGGCTGGAACAGGTGGCCCTCGCGGCTTCCGAACGCCTGGTGGCCATGAGCGACGGCCGCTACCTTCTCCAGCACACTGACGCCAAGGCGGCCCGCGGAGCAAAGTCAGGGCTGGGCCTGGAAGTAGTGGACCAGTGGACGGGATTCCGCCGGGACACCTCCACGCTGTCCGGAGGCGAGTCCTTCATGGCCTCCCTCTCGCTGGCCCTGGGCCTTGCAGACGTTGTCCAGCAGGAATCCGGAGGCGTGGAAATCGAAACCCTGTTCGTTGACGAGGGCTTCGGCAGCCTGGACGACCAGTCCCTCGAGCAGGTCATGGATGCCCTCGAAGGACTCCGCGACGGCGGGAGGGTCGTGGGACTGGTCAGCCACGTGGCCGAAATGAAACAGCGGATCGGCACCCAGCTGCAGGTGGTCAAGAACCGGAACGGCTCAACGCTGCGGATCTCCGAAAGCCTGGACGCCCTCCTCTGACTACCTCTGACCAACCCCTGACGGGGGCCGATATACTTGTCCGTGTTACCGGGTTGCGCGCATCGGGAGGAGGGACGATGCGCACGTACTGAACGAGCCCTGACGTGACACCACAAACCACCCCCTCATCCACCGGCACCGCCCCTGCCCAGGCGTCTCCATCCCGGGAAACCCTTGACCCGGACATGACGGATGCGGCAGCGCGGGGACGCTTTTTCCGCCTTCCCCAACTGGCCGGCCGGGGTTTCATTCCCCTTGGCCTCTTTGCGCGGCTTCCCCTGGCCATGTTGGCCATGGGCACGCTCACGCTGGTCACATCCGTCAGCGGCTCCTTTGCCGCCGGTGGAACGGCAGCAGGAGCAGTGGGCATCGGCTCCGCGTTGGGGGCTCCCGTACTGGGATCCCTTGCGGACAGGCGGGGACAGCGGCCGGTCCTGTTGCTGGCGGCCGTACTCAATACAGTGGCCGTGCTGGCCCTGGTCCTCGCGGCCCATACCGCTGGGGCCTCGGGCGGTTTCCTGCCCGCCGTCCTCGCGGCTGCCTTCGCGGCCGGCGCCACCTGCCCACAGGTGGGGCCCCTGGCCCGGGTCAGGTGGATGTCGCTCACGGCCGATGCCGGAGGTCCAACGGCACCATCCGGTGGGGCCGCCCGGGACCTGGACACAGCGCTTTCGTACGAGAGTACGGCCGACGAGGTGACCTTTGTCCTGGGACCGGCCCTGGTGGGGATCCTGGCCAGCCTTGTGGCGCCGTGGCTTCCGCTGGTCCTGGCAGCGGTCATGACCATCATTTTGGTGCCTCTCTTCGCCGTTCATCCCAGCCACCGGGCCGTCCCCGCCAGCCGGCCTGCGGCACGCGGGACCCGCAAGGGTGCTGCGCAGGGCACCAAGCTGCCGTGGACTGTCTCCCTGCCCGTCCTCGCCATGGCCTGCATGGGCACATTCTTCGGTTCCACCCAGGCCGCACTGAGTGCCTTCTCTGCCGGGCTTGCCGGCGCGGAAATCGCCGGGCTGCTGTACGCCGTCATGGGCCTCAGTTCGGCCGCCGCGGCACTCTCAGTTGCCTACTGGCCGCGCCGTGCGGGACTGGGATTGCGCTGGGTGTCCTGCGCAGTCCTGATGGCAGGGCTCGCGGTCCTGCTGCTGGTACCGTCATCGCTGCCCATGATGGCGGCCGTCCTGCTGGTCCTGGGCCTCCCCGTGGGTCCCGTCATGGTCACCGTGTTCGCCGTGGGCGGGAAAGTGGCACCCGCCGGCAGGCTCGGTACCGTGATGACAGCGCTGGCCAGCGGCATTGTCGCCGGTACAGCCATCGGGTCCTCTGTTGGGGGACAGCTGGCCCAGCTCCACGGGGCCGCGGCCGCGTTCCTCGTCCCGGTCTGCGCGGCGGCGGCGCTGGCTGTGCTCGGCGCGGGAACCGCCGTCGTCCTCCGCCGCAGGGCCTGACGCGGCACGTTCCTGCGGGCGGCACCGGTCCGTTGCGGCGTTGTTCCGGCAGGGCCGTTACGCCAGCTGGCGCTCGATCCTTGCCGCGCTCTCCGCGATGGCAGCCCCCACGGCATCCGGATCATGGGCGGAACGGATATAGACCACTGCAAGTGCGGCCGGACGCCCACCCGGCACCCGGACCGGTGCTGCCAGCGATGAGACCCCGGCGATCACCTCGTCGTGGCTGGCCGAGTAACCCTTCCGCCGCGCCTCCGCCGCCTCCGGGCGATAGGGCATTCCGGTTGCCAACCGGTCCCATTCCTCCTCCGAGAGGGCGGACTGGATGGCGATCCCGGGGGCACCGGCGTTGATGGGGTGGCGTGTGCCCGGGTGCTGGGCAACAGTTGCGCCGGAATGCCTCGGCTCGACCGTGACGAGCGTAATGCAGTCGTGGTGGTCCCACACCGCCACGAATGCAGTCATGTCCAGCGAGTTCGCCAGCTGGGTAAGCTCGGGCAACGCGGCGCTCTGCAGGTTGCGGGACACGCCGCGTGCCAGGACCGCCAGGCCGGGTCCGGGCTGGACCCGTCCGGCATCATCGCGTACCAGGAGCGAATGGTCTTCGAGGGTGCGCAGGATCCGGTAAGCCACCGACCGGTGAACACCCATGGCATCGGCAAGCTCTGCGATGGTCAGCGGGCCGGGCGCGGCTGCCAGGATTTCGAGGGCGCGGATGCCGCGCGAGAGGGTCTGGGACGGCGAAGCCTGTGCCGCCGCTCCCGTCCCGGCTGCGGCTGCTGGAGGAGTCATGATGTCCATCCTAGGTTGGCGGGCCTGGAGTGCTGTGACTCTTGTACCGACCACTCACTGCCGGTAATGTCCTCTATACGAACTTGCAGTTCAAATATAGAACTTTGCTTCGGTCGCCGTTCACCGCAAATATCGACCATTCCGTGTTCCGTATCACACTTTCCGTAGTACCCTACTAACTAACTGACCGTTCTGTCGGTAATTCTGAAGGCGTACGGGCGGCGCTGCTGCCCAATAAACAATGGAGTTTCAATGACCACACCTTCCAAGGTGGATACGCTCGCCGGTCCCAGCAGCCGGCGGGAGGAGCGCAAGGTCCTCGCCGGCACCCTCGTCGGCACCACGATCGAGTGGTACGACTTCTTCATCTTTGCCCAGCTGACCGCAACGCTGCTGTCACCGCTGTTCCTGGCACCGCTGAACGAGTCCAACCCGGGCCTGGCGCAGATCCTTTCCTTTGCCCTCATCGGCATCAGCTTCCTGTTCCGCCCCCTTGGCGCAGTTGTCGCCGGGCACCTGGGTGACCGCCTGGGCCGGAAGGCAATGCTGGTCTTCACCCTCGTGATGATGGGTGCGGCCACCGCCCTCATCGGCATGCTGCCCACCTACGCGCAGATTGGCGCCTGGGCCCCGGTGCTGCTGATCCTGCTGCGGGTTATCCAGGGCTTCTCAGCCGGCGGTGAATGGGGCGGAGCCGCCCTCATGGCCGTCGAGCATGCGCCGGTCAACCGGCGCGGGATCTTCGGTGCCTACCCGCAGATCGGCGTGCCCGTGGGCATGATCCTCGCTACCGGCCTGCTGTTCTTCCTCAACACCAGCATGTCCAAGGAAGACTTCGCTGCCTGGGGCTGGCGTGTGCCGTTCCTGCTCTCCATCGTCCTGATCGTGGTGGGCTACCTCATCCGCCGCGCCGTCGCCGAGAGCCCGGTCTTCCAGGAGATGGCCCTGCGGAAGAAGGAAAGCAAAGCACCGCTGGGTGAGCTGGTCCGGAACCACAAGCTGCCCGTGCTGTACTCCACCCTGATCTTCATCGGCAACAATGCAGCGGGCTACCTGCTGATTGCGTTCTTCATCTCCTATGCCACCAAGACCCTGAAGATGCCCACGCCGCAGATCCTCCTGGCCACCACACTGGCGTCCTTCGGCTGGCTGATCTTCACCCTGGTGGGCGGATGGCTGTCCGACCGCATCGGCCGCGTCAAGACCTTCCTGATCGGCTACGCCATTGTCTTTGCCTGGATGATCCCCATGTTTGCCTTGATCGACACCAAGGACATCATGCTCTATGGCGTCGCCCTGTTCGTCCTGACGATCGGCCTGGGCCTGTCCTACGGACCCATGTCCGCCATGTACGCAGAGATGTTCCCCGCGAATGTTCGGTACTCCGGCATCTCCATCGGATACGCCTTCGGCGCCATCCTGGGCGGCGCCTTCGCAGCAACCATCGCGGAGGCCCTGCTGCAGTCCACCAAATGGACCGGTTCGATCGGCATCTACATCATGGCCCTCTGCGTCATTTCCGCCGTCGGCGTGGTGCTTGCAAAGGAGACCAAGGGCCGCCCGCTCGGCGTCAGCAGCCACCACTGATCCCACCGGCCCTCCTAACACCGTCCCCCTGACCCCGCCGCTACGGTCAGGGGTCGGGACGGCGGGGGTTTCCATCCGCTGCACCGTGGCCTCCAACCGGGGCGCGGAACCGCAACACCAGCAGCCCGGACCGCCAAGTCCGGGCTGCTGGTGCGTGCGGGGCAGTTCTGCCCATCGCCGGGATTGACCGCACCCGGTAGCGTTGGCCCGGGGGGGCGAAAGCTGGGTGCCAACCGTGGGGGCAGGATCAACATTTGGGGGCACGGTGGCCGGAGAAGCCAACAGTTCAAAAATTCGGCGTGGACGCCGCTCATCCCGTCGGTGGAGTGCATCGACCACCATGCCCGTCAGGCTTGCCCGTATGGGGGCGCCCCTGCTTGCGACCAGCCTTCTCGCGGCGCTGGCGGCATGTGCGCCCGCCGTGGACTCCACGGCTGCGGGACTGGATCTTGCTTCCGCGAAACAGTCCCTTCTCAGTCAGCAGGACGAGCTGAAGGCAGTGGTGCCGCCGGGCGAAGTTTCCACGTCGACACGGACCGAAAAGTCCCGTGCATTGTTTGAATGCGGGAACGGCGGCTATTACTGGCCGGGAATGATGGATGTGGTCCTTACCCCGGATGCCGACGTCGCGGCCTTGCTGCCGCAGATCGAAGCCGAGTGGTCCGCGAAGCCTGGTTGGACGGTCCAGTCCGGGACGGGCATCAATGGAATCCCCGAACTGGTAGTCGTCAGCGGGGAAGGGTATCGGCATTCAATCGAGTACAACCCGCAGCGGAACTCACTTTACGTGTTGTCCTCCTCCGCGTGCTTCCACATGGAGGGAGGGCCGGATCCGGGGGTTGACTACTGACCGGACAGGATATGAATCAATCCGCGCTGCCCAAGGGATCGCTGCAGCCTAGACGCCCAGGAATGAAATGGCGGCCTGCTTGAAAGCCCTGCTGGTGATGGCGTTGGTGTGGTTCCGGCCTGGCAGGACCAGTTGCTCGGCCATGGAGCCGGCACTGCGGGCCAGCTCGGCGAGCTTGGGCAGCGTGTGGGCCCGCTCGTCCTTGTCGCCAACCACCAGCAGCATGGGGACGTGGGGTACCGCTTCGGCGGGGTCGTAGGGCTCTGCCTTGATGGCCTCCACCAGGGACAGCAGCGCGAAGATGTTGTTGCTCGGCAGCAGCAGGGCCATTTTGAGCAGCTGGGCGGTGGATTCGTCGTTGATCGGCGTGCCGTCCGCCAGGTAGTCCTGGGCGGCCCGAAGGTCGAATGCGGCCAGGGGGTCGGAGTCGTTGGGTCCGCCGAGCACCAGCCGGTGCACCAGCTCGGGCTGGGTCGCGGCGAACTCCCAGGCGAGCCGGGACCCCAGGGAATAGCCCACTACGTCCAGCCCGCTGGCAGGGTCCCCGTCATGCAGGGGGCGCGCTCCGGCGTCGAACGCTGCCTGGAGCAGGTCCGCCCTGATTTTGCTGGGGGAGTAGGAATCCCGGTCCTCCGGCGCACCGCTGCGGCCGTGGCCCGGCAGGTCAACGGTAATGACCCGGCGGCCGGCGTCAAGCAGGGAGGACACCCAGCCGGTGTCCTCCCAATTGAGTTTGGAGGAGGAGGAAAAGCCGTGCAGCAGGAGGACCGGCCGGAGGCCGGCGTCGCTGGCGGGTTCATGGACCGCCACGTACAGCTGCGGGTCGGTCCCTTCAACGGTGTGCGCCTGCTGCTGTCCGGTGTGCCTGCCGCTCATGGTGTCAGTTCCCCAATCAGGTACGGCGCCTGGGCGGGCCCGGCGCGTCGGTGCGTCTTCCTTGGAAAGGTACGCTCCACTCTACCTGTTGGCGGCCCGGTTCCTGGCGGCCAGCCGGGCCCCGGCGGCGCACGCGAGTGCAATGCCGGCGATCAGGGCGAAGGTGCTGAAGAGCTGGATGCGGCTGCCCTCGGCGCTGAAACCGACGGCGAAGATAAGTCCCAGCAGGACCAGGCCCAGGATGGTCAGGCTGGGGAAGCCCCGCATGCGCAAGGGAAGCGCGGTGCCGTCCCGGTCTGCCCGCCGGCGCAGGATCAGCTGGGAGACCAGAGCGCTGCCCCACACCACCAGGCACGTGGATCCCACCAGCTGGAACAGCGCCGGCAGGATCCGTTCCGGAAACAACAGCTCCAGGACAGTGGCGATGAAACCGAAGGCCACCGAGACTGCCACCGCGAGGAGCGGCACGCCCGCATTGTTGAGCCGGGTGAGGACCCGGGGCGCCTCCCCCCGCTGCGAGAGCGAATACACCATGCGGGAGGCGCCGTAGAGGTTCGCGTTCAGCGCCGAGAGGAGGGCGACGACGGCCACGAGGGTGATGGCGGTGGAGGCGCCTGGGATTCTGGCAGCGTCCAGCACGCCGGCGAAGGGCGAGGCGAGGCCCTTGGACGTGGCGGGAAGCACGGCGGCAATGACAAAGACGGAGCCGATATAGAACACCAGGATGCGCCACACCACGGTCCGGATGGCCTTGCCGACGCTGCGCTCGGGATCCTCGGTTTCGGCCGCGGCCACGGAGACGATCTCCGTCCCGCCGAACGCGAAGATCACCACGAACAGGGCTGCAGCAACACCGCCCAGGCCCTGGGGAGCGAAGTTGTCGGTCAGGTTTTCCGCCCCGGGGGAGTCGACGCCGGGCAGCAGGCCCAGGAGCAGGGCGGCGCCCACTGCAAGGAACAGGACGATGACGGCCACTTTGAGGATGGCGAACCAGAACTCGAACTCACCGAAGTTCCGGACGCCGGCCAGGTTGATGCCGGTGAAGACCACCATGAATAACAGCGCCAGCGCCCAGACCGGTACCACGGGCCAGACGGAGAAGAGCAGGCCGGCGGCACCCAGGGCCTCCGCCGCAATCACCACCACGAGCTGCAGCCACCACAGCCAGCCGATGGTGGCTCCTGCGGTCCGGCCCAGCGCCCGCTCCGCGTACACGGAAAACGCCCCGCTGGTGGGATGTGCAGCGGCCATCTCGCCCAGGGCCCACATCACCAGGATGATCAGCGTTCCGGCAACGAGGTAGGAAATGAGCACTGCCGGTCCGGCCGCCTGGACGCCGGCACCGGATCCCAGGAACAGTCCCGCGCCGATGGCGCTGCCCAGCCCCATCATGGTGAGCTGCCGCGGCTTCATGCTGTGGTCGGCAGTGGCTTTGGTGGGGAATGTGGCGGACGTGGTCCCGCCGGACTTCGTCGTCATGGGGCAGTGCACCTTCTGGGGCTGGTTGGGGGGTCCGGCCTCTCGGGGCCGGGGTCCTCGTGGGACCTCTTGAATTTACCGCCTCCGGAACGCGCCCGGAAACGGACGGGAAGGAGGGGCCGCGGGAAGAGGGTTCCGGGGCAGCCGGCCGCGGCCCCGACTGGGTGCAGAAATATTTCCCTTTCGGGTGCGCCCGGCCGTAGAATTAGTTTTGGTCAAGATGACCATAACTAACCGAGGAGCGCCCGGGTGCGGTCGATGGTGATGGAAGGCGGTGAAGCGGGTGTACTACAGTTCGGCGAACGTTTCCGAGCGGCAGGCCGCGCCGCCGTCGCTGGCCATCTCCACGGTGATCTTCGCACTGCGGCCCAGCGAGTCCTCGGGCCGGCCCACCTTGTGGCTTCCCCTGGTACGCCGCATCCGGGAACCCTTCAAGGGGCTGTGGGCGCTGCCGGGCGGACCCCTCAGCCATGACGAGTCCCTCCAAAGCGCCGCCGCCAGGAACCTGCAGGAGACCACAGGCCTTGCGCCCCGCTACCTTGAGCAGCTGTACGCCTTCGGTGGCCTGCACCGCTCGCCCACCCAGCGCGTGGTCTCCATCGTCTACTGGGCCCTGGTCCAGCCCACGGAGGCAGCGCTCGCGGACGAATCCGAAAACGTGAAGTGGTTCCGGGCCGACCGCCTGGGCGACCTGGCCTTCGACCACAACGCAATCGTGGACTACGCCCTCTGGCGCCTCCGCAACAAGCTGGCCTACGGCTCGGTGGCCTACCACCTGCTGGGCGAGTACTTCACGCTTGCCCAGGTCCGCGAAGTCTATGAAGCCGTCCTGGACCGCCAGCTGGACCCGGCCAATTTCCGCCGCCAACTCAAGTCAACCCCGGAAATCGAAGAGACCGGGGAATACCTGCAGGGCGGGAAGCACCGCCCGCCCCGCCTTTACCGCTACACCGGCCGGCCAGGCCTTGACCCAGACAACAGGAGCACACCATGAGCAGCGTCAACACGGCAATCCAGCTGATCACGCGCGAACAGGCCGAGAAGGGCGCAGCCGCCGAGCGCAGCACCTGCAGTCCGGCGCTGGCCAAGGGCCCGTGGGACTACGACCTGGCCGAGGCGCTCGCCGGTGTCCCCGCCTATGGCCCGGGCGCGTCCAGCGCGGACCCTGCCCCCGCCACCACCCCCCGCCAGGGCCAGCTCCCCGAGGAGTACAAACTTGCCGGCGACGCCGAGCTCGGGGAACGGATCAAGGCCGCCAAAGCCACCCTGGGCGAACGCGCCGTCATCCTGGGCCACTTCTACCAGCGCGACGAAGTGATCCAGTACGCGGACTTCGTGGGGGACTCCTTCCAGCTCGCCAACGCGGCACTGACCAGGCCGGAGGCAGAGGCCATCATCTTCTGCGGCGTCCACTTCATGGCCGAAACCGCGGACATTCTTTCCACCCCGGAGCAGGCGGTCATCCTGCCCAACCTCGCCGCCGGCTGCTCCATGGCAGACATGGCGGACACGGACTCCGTGGAGGAATGCTGGGAGCAGCTGGCGGAGATCTTCGGCACCGAGCCCGACGCCGAGGGCCGGGTTCCGGTCATCCCCGTCACCTACATGAACTCCTCCGCGGCCCTGAAGGCTTTCTGCGGCGAACACGGCGGCATCGTCTGCACCTCCTCCAATGCCAGGACCGTCCTGGAGTGGGCCTTCCAGCGCGGCCAGCGGGTGCTGTTCTTCCCCGACCAGCACCTGGGCCGCAACACCGCCAAGTCCATGGGTGTGCCCCTCGAGCAGATGCCAATGTGGAACCCGCGCAAGGAACTCGGCGGCAACGACGAACAGGCCCTGCTGGACTCCCGCGTCATCCTCTGGCACGGATTCTGCTCCGTGCACAAGCGCTTCAACGTAGCCCAGATCGAGAAGGCCCGCGCGGACTTCCCCGGCGTGCAGGTCATCGTGCACCCGGAGTGCCCCATGGAGGTGGTGGACGCCGCGGATTCCGCCGGCTCCACGGACTTCATCAAGAAGGCCATCGCCGCCGCCACCGAGCCCACTACGTTCGCCATCGGCACCGAAATCAACATGGTGAACAGGCTCGCCGCCGAGTACCCGCAGCACACCATCTTCTGCCTGGACCCGGTGATCTGCCCATGCTCCACCATGTACCGGATCCACCCCGGCTATCTCGCCTGGGTCCTGGAGGAACTGGTGGCCGGCCGCGTGGTCAACCGCATCACCGTGGACCATAACGTGCAGGCCAACGCCAGGACGGCGCTCGAGCGCATGCTCGCCGCGAGGCCGTGATGACAGGCCGGCTCGCCGTCGTCGGCAGTGGCATTGCCGGGCTCTACGCTGCCCTGCTCGCTGCCGATGCCGGCACGGACGTAGTGCTCCTGACCAAGGGCGCGCTGGACCACAGCAACACCTGGTACGCCCAGGGCGGCATCTCGGCCGTGCTGGCCGAACCCTCGCCAGGAGACACCGTCGCCGCGCACATCGCCGACACGCTCCGGGCGGGTGCGGGCCACTGCAACGAGGCTGCGGTCCGGTTGATGTGCATGGAGGCACGGCAGGACATCGCAAGCCTCCAGCGCTACGGGGTCGCCTTCGACACGGAACACGGGGACGCAGCGGACGACGGCGGCCCGGCCCTTGGGCTAGAAGCAGCCCACAGCGCCCCGCGGATCCTGCACGCAGGAGGAGACGCCACGGGTGCACGCGTCGCCGGGGCGCTGATCCAAGCCGTCCTGTCCCGGCGGGATGACGGGAAGCTCGCCATCCTCACGCATGCCCAGGCCACCGCCCTGGTGACCCGGGACGGGCAGGTGGCGGGAGTCCAGTACCTCCAGGACGGCCGGCGTGCGGTCCTGGATGCTGATGCCGTCCTGCTCGCCACCGGGGGAGCAGGACAACTGTTTGCCCAAACCACCAATCCCGCCGTTGCCACCGCCGACGGACTGGCGCTCGCCGTCCGCGCCGGAGCGGCAGTGGCAGACCTCGAGTTCTTCCAGTTCCATCCCACCTGCCTGGTCAGCTCCGCCACGGCCCACCCGGGCCGCCTGGACGGGCCGCTGCTGATCTCAGAAGCCGTCCGGGGCGAAGGAGCCATCCTGCTGGACTCCGGCGGCCGCCGCTTCATGCAGGCCTACCACCCTGATGCCGAACTGGCGCCCCGCGACGTCGTATCCCGCAGCATCGCCCTCCACCTGGCCAAGCTGGGCGATCCCACCGGCCACGTCTACCTCGACGCCCGGGGTATCGAGCACGCCAAGGGCGCGGGCTTCCTCCTACAGAGGTTCCCCACCCTCACCCGCAAAACCCTCGATGCCGGCATCGACTGGACCCGCGAACTGGTTCCCGTCGCCCCCGCCGCCCACTACTGGATGGGCGGGGTACGCACCGACCTCTCCGCCCGCACCACCGTTCCGGGCCTCTACGCCGCCGGCGAAGTTGCCTGCACCGGAGTCCAAGGGGCAAACCGGCTGGCCAGCAACTCCCTCCTCGAGGGACTCGTCTTCGGCCGCCGCGCTGTTGAATCATTTCTTTCCGGTGCTCCTGCTTGGGGGTCGCCTGAAGACACCCCTCCGCGTGCTGCCTCGGCCGCGGACGGCCTCCCCTTGACGCACGCTTCCGGGGAACCCTTTTCGCGGGAGGCTCTTCGCCGCCTCATGACCTCGCACGCCGGGGTTTTGCGGTCCGGGGAGCTGTTGCTCCAGGCCACGCGGACGCTCGGCCGGTGGGCCGCCGTCGTCTGTCCTCCTGCTGTTGCCGACTCTGCCGATCCTGCTGTGCATGAGGACCGGAACCTCCTGCTGGCCGCGCAGCTGCTGGTCGACGCTGCCCTCAAACGTGGTGAATCCCTGGGGGCGCATTACCGCAGCGATAAACCCGTCGAAACTGACTACCTGACTTCCCTCCGCCCGAAAGCGAGCCTGCTCCATGACTGAACCCGCCGTGATCGACCAGGCAACGCCCCTGCGCCCCGCGCTGGACCTCACCCTTCCGACGGCCCCCGTCCGGGACATCCTGCAACGGGCCTTCGCCGAGGATGCGCCCTCGGGTGACATCACCTCGCAGGTGCTCATCCCCGCCGGTGCCCGCGCCACCGCCGTCCTCAACGCCCGCGTGCCCGGCGTCATGAGCGGAGCCACGGTCTTCCGCGACGCCATGCAGCTGGTGGACCCGGCCACCATGGTGGAGCTGCTGGTGGCGGACGGGGAAACGTTCGACGCCGGCACGCACCTCGCCCGGGTCAGCGGCACCGCCCGCTCGGTGCTGCTGGCAGAACGCGTGGCGCTCAACCTTGTCCAGCGGATGTCCGCCATCGCCACCAAGACCGCCGAATTTGTCCGGCTCGCCGACGGAACCCGGGCCCGCATCACCGACACGCGCAAGACCACCCCCGGGCTGCGCATCCTTGAACGCTTCGCGGTGCGTTGCGGCGGCGGCTCCAACCACCGCTACAGCCTGTCCGACGCCGTGCTTGCCAAGGACAACCACCTCGCCGTAATGACCGGCGGGGACCCGGCGAAACTCACCGCACTCCTGCTGACCGCCAAGGCACAGCTGGGCCACACCACCCACTTTGAGGTCGAGGTGGACCGCATGGACCAGATCGAACCCGTGCTGGCCGCCGGCGTGGACACCATCATGCTGGACAACTTCACCCTCGAAGAGCTCAGGGCCGGGGTTGCCCTTGTGGCCGGCCGTGCCCGGGTGGAGGCCAGCGGGAACGTGAATACCGGCACGGTCGCGGCCATTGCAGCCACCGGTGTGGATGTCATCTCCGTTGGCGCACTCACCCACTCGGTGGCCGCGCTGGACCTGGGCCTCGACGTCGAACTGGCCGCAGGGTGACGCTGCCGTGATCTTCCTTGACGCCGCCGCCACCACCCCGGTCCGCCGTGAAGTGCTGGACGCCATGTGGCCCTACCTCACGGGCGGATTCGGGAATCCCTCCAGCCACCACAACCTGGGCGAGGCGGCAGCCGAGGCTCTCGCGCAGGCTCGGAGGGCCGTGGCGGATGTCCTTGGCTGCCGGCAGGGCGAAGTGGTGTTCACCTCTGGTGGAACCGAAGCGGACAACCTGGCGGTGAAAGGCATCGCCCTGGCCCGGCAGGCGGCAAACCCGCAGCTGGACCGGGTGGTGATCAGCGCCGTCGAACACCCCGCCGTGGAGGAATCCGCCCGGTACCTGGAGCGCTTCCACGGCTTCGCCGTCGACGTGGTCCCGGTGGATCCAACCGGCCGCGTCACACCCGAAGCACTTGCCGGGGTGCTGCGCCCGGAAACCGCGCTGGTGAGCATCATGTACGCCAACAACGAGGTGGGAACCATCCAGCCCATCGCCGGGCTGGCGGAACTCGCCCGCGCCCAGGGCATCCCGTTCCACACCGACGCCGTCCAGGCCGCCGGCTGGCTGCCGCTCGACACCCGCCCTCTGGGCGTGGATGCGATGAGCATCTCGGGGCACAAGCTGGGGGCACCCAAAGGCTGCGGCCTGCTGTTCATCCGGAGCCGTACGCGCCTGGAACCGGTCATCCACGGCGGCGGCCAGGAGCGCGGCCGCCGGTCCGGAACGGAAAACGTTGCCGGCGCGGTGGGGCTCGCCACCGCCCTCACGCTTGCCCGGGACCGCCAGGCAGGGGAGCAGGCAAGGGTTGCCGCCCTGCGGGACCGGTTCATTGCAGCCGTCCTGGCAGGCGTGCCGGACGCCGTCCTCACCGGGCATCCGTCCGAACGGCTGCCGTCAGTGGCGTCGTTTTGCTTCCCCGGTACCAGCGGCGAGTCGGTGCTCCTCGAGCTGGAACGCCGCGGCGTGGTCTGCTCCAGCGGCTCGGCGTGCGCTGCAGGCTCGGACGCGCCGTCGCCCGTGCTCACGGCCATGGGCATTCCGGCCGAGGTGGCCCAGACGGCGGTCCGGTTCAGTTTCGACGCGTCGGTGACGCGGGAGGACCTCGACGCTGCCGCGGCTGCCGTCCAGGCGGCCGTGGCCGGCGTCAGGAACCTCGGAGCGGGCCCGGGCCGGTAGCCCCCTGTAAACCCTAGCGGTGGCGCGCGCGGCGGAAGATCCAGTGCCGCAGCATGCTGAAGCGCACGGCGGTGGCCAGGAAGCCGGACAGCGTGGTGGCCACCAGTTCGTCACCCACGGTGGCGTCCGGATTGAACCAGTGCAGCACGCCCAGGCTGCTGCCGGTGATCACCAACGCCACGGCGATCACCACCAGGCCGTTGAGGTGGTCGCGGGTGCGGCGTTGCTGGCCGGCAATCTTGAAGGTCAGCCGCCGGTTCAGGGCCGTGTTCAGCAGCGACGTGAGGACCAGCGCCACGGCGTTTGCCAGCTGGGCGCCCAGCCACGGCCGCAGCAGCGCGTAAAGCCCCAGGGACGCCGCGGTGCAGATGACCCCGACGCCGGAGAAACGCAGCAGCTGCCGGATGACCGGAAAGCGCAGTACACCGCGGTGGTGCCTGGTGGCGGGAAAGCGCCGGGTGGCGGTCTCCGTGTCAGTCTCCGTGGCGGCGGGTGCGGACAGACCTTCCCTCACGCGGCGTAACCGGGGACGGCCGGCATCAGTACAGCTCGCCCACGGGAATTTCCACTGCCAGGCGGTTTGATGGCCCGGGCAGCGGGCAGGCCCACGCCTCGTTGTAGGCGCAGGAGGGGTTGTAGGCAAAGTTGAAGTCCAGCACAAAGGTGGCGCCGGGCCCCGTGCCGCTGACCCCGTGGAACGCGCCCTTGATGGTGTCCAGCAGGTAGCGCCCGGCCCCGTAGCTTCCGCCCGGCTGGCCGGCCGTGGCGTCGCGGAACGGAACGAAGATGCCGCCGCCGTAGCCATGGATTTTCCAGACCCCCAGCTGGCCCATTTCCGGCAGGTCGAACGTGCCCAGCCGGACGAAGTTGACCACGCCGTCGGTTCCCGTGTCCACGCTCATCTCCCGGCCTGCGCCTTCCTTGGTGAGCGGGACGTGGAAGCGGTAGATGGGATCATAGTCGGCAGTCTTGAGGCCGGAAAAGCGCGCCTTGTCCGCCGCTGTCAGGGCGGAAGCCGGGTGCGTTGCGAACATCAGGTCCCGCTGGTGGCGCCAGTATGAGTGCGCCTCGGACGGGCTCTCGGCGGAGATCCGCCGGACATTGTCGTAGAGCGCAAACGTCCGCAGCCGCCAGTCGGCAATGTCCAGGGCGGAAATGTCCGCGGGATTCTCTTCGGCTGCGCCGTGCTGCTCTTCCGACATAGCCTCCAGCCTAGTCCCAGGCCGGGGTGGTAGACGTCCGACGGCGACACGCCGGGCCGGGTGCCCGGCCTGCGGCCGGGTGGCGGGCGGGTTGGGAGGAGCCTGGGGGCGGGTGTCCGCGATGCGGAAAACACCGCCGCGGCAGGCGGGGGAGGGGGCGGGTCCCGTTAGGCTGGGCCTCATGACGGGCGCGCCAGTAAAGACTGTTCTTTCCGGTATCTCACTCGTGGCTGCCGCAGTTCTGCTGGCAGCGTGTTCCGGACCGCAGCCGGCCGGGTCCGGATGGACTGCCCAACCGGACCCCTCGGCACCGGCGGCGTCCGGAACGGCCTCACCGGCCGACGGGGCGGGCGCCGGGGCCACGGCAGCGGCGCCGGCCGGCAGCGCAACAGCATCAGCACCGGCCTCCAGCGAGCCCCAGGCTGTACCCACCGCAACGTCCTGGAAGACGTTCTCCGATCCCGCAAAGACGGTCAGCTTCGATTTGCCGGCGGACTGGATCGCCCAGTCCGTGGCGCCGGAGGAAGGCGTCCTTCCCGGCGGACTCAGGGTTGACGTGAAGAAGCCCGACGGAACCTTCATGGCCGCGCTCCGGACGGGACTGCCGCCGTCGTCCGCCGACTGCCCGGAAAGCGCACAGCGCCCGTACACGGTGATCAGCAGCGTACCGTTCGACCTTGCCGCGCAGGGTGGGGAGGGCACCATCCCGCCACGCATGGTTTACCGGGTGATCCAGGGCTACCGCTACTTCGGTTCCTACGGCATCACCAACCTGGTGGGAGGAACCGACGGGAAGGCGTGCGAGCTGCGCAACGTGGTCCGCGGCCCGGCCGGGCAGGGGGACTACTCGTTTGGGGACCTGGTGGCCCTCAAGGCCTTCGCGCCGGACGAGAAGGTGGCCCCGGCGAAGGCGTTCGACACCCTGGGCCAGGCGGCCCAGTACGTCAACGGGAGCCCTGACTTCGCCAACGTGCAGCGGATGCTAATGTCGCTGAAGGTCAAAAACTAGTCCCGCTGCCCGCGCCCACCAGGCGCCGGTGCGCCCGACTTGCCTTCCACCCCCAACACCCCCGGAGATTCATGGAACGCTCTGTTTCCGCACGCCTGGCCTTCAAGACCATCGCCAACACCAAGGTGGCCATGGCCATCGCCGTGGCGAGGAACAGCGGCTACTCATCCTTTGACGAATCCCTGTCCGTGACGGCCGGGGGCGCGGAGGTTCCCCTCACGGAAATTTCGGACCACCACGGGGGCCGGTTCCACTACATGGAGTTCGCCGAGCCCGCCGAAGTCACGGTGGAATACACGGCCACAGTGACCGGCCGCGCCGTGCCCGAGGAGGCGTGCCTGGCCGACCGCATCCGCTACGTGCGTCCCAGCCGGTATGCCGAGTCGGACCGGCTGCTGCCGACGGCCTACGCGGAATTTGGCGGGGTCCACGGGGCCGACCTGGTGCATGCGGTCCGCGAGTGGGTCAATGGCGAACTGCGGTACATCAGCGGCTCCTCCCGTGGCACGGATGGCGCGGTGGAGACGCTCCTGAGCAGGCGGGGGGTCTGCCGGGACTTCGCGCACCTGGCCATTGCCCTGCTGCGGTCCAAGGACATCCCTGCCCGCCTCGCGGCTGTTTACGCCCCCGGCTTGAATCCCATGGATTTCCACGCCGTGGCGGAAGCCTATGTGGAGGGTGCCTGGCACGTCATCGACCCCACGGGGCTTGCCCCGCGGGAGTCGATGCTGCGCATCACTGCGGGCCGGGATTCGTCGGACACGGCCTTCCTTTCCACGGTGGGCGGCAGCCTGGTGTTGAACCAGCTGCGCGTGACCGCCGTGGTGGACGGGGACCTTCCGGCCGAGGATCCGTCCCGGCTGGTGCAGCTGGGTTAGCGCTTCCCCAGCGAGTTCCGCAGCTTGTCGGTCAGCCGCATGAGTTCCTTCTGCTCAGCGGCCGTCAGGGCGGGCCCCACCAGGGCCGAGATGTCCCGCACATGCTCGCGGCCGATCTCTTTCTGCAGTTCCCGGCCCTCGTCCGTCAGCTTGAGCAGCACGCCGCGGCCGTCCTCCGGTGCCGGCATCCGGGCCACGAGTCCCCGCTTTTCGAGCCGCTCCACCAGCCGGCTGAGGCTGGACTGGCTCAACAGGACGTTGTCGTTGAGCTCGTTGAGCCGCAGCCAGCCGGACGGGCAGCGGGAGAGCGTGAACAGGACGTCGTATTCGTTCACCGCAAGCTTCCGGAACGCCGGTCCGGACTGCAGCTTCCGCATCACAGCCACCTGCGCGCGGAACAGCGATTCCCAGGTTTCCGCCGCAAGCCGCACCGGCGATTCCGATCCTCCGGCAGCCATTACGCCACCGGGGTGGCTTTGCCGGCGTCCTGTGACGCCAGCAGGGCGGCCACGCGTCCTGCGTGGGTGGGCGGCTCCGGAACGTGGGCGGGCTTAAGAGC
Source organism: Pseudarthrobacter sp. LT1 (assembly GCF_035621795.1). NCBI lineage: Bacteria > Bacillati > Actinomycetota > Actinomycetes > Micrococcales > Micrococcaceae > Pseudarthrobacter > Pseudarthrobacter sp. LT1. The sequence goes on along the minus strand of NZ_CP141830.1, from coordinate 2,834,531 downwards.
TGCGTACTCCCTGCGCAGGACCGGCAGCACTTCCTCGCCGAACAGGTCCAGCTGCTCCAGGACGGTCTTCAGGGGCAGGCCGGCGTGGTCGATCAGGAACAGCTGGCGCTGGTAGTCACCGAAGTGCTCGCGGAAGGTCAGGGTCTTTTCGATGACTTCCTGCGGGCTGCCCACGGTCAGCGGTGTCTGCGAAGTGAAGTCCTCCAGGGATGGACCGTGGCCGTAGACGGGGGCGTTGTCGAAGTACGGGCGGAATTCCTTCACCGCATCCTGGGAGTTCTTCCGCATGAAGAACTGGCCGCCGAGTCCCACGATCGCCTGGTCCGCCTTGCCGTGGCCGTAGTGCTCGTACCGCTCGCGGTAGAGGCCGATCAGCTGCTGGTAGTGCTCCTTGGGCCAGAAGATGTTGTTGGCGAAGAAGCCGTCACCGAAGTAGGCGGCCACCTCGGCGATCTGCGGCGTGCGGATGGAACCGTGCCACACGAAGGGGGCCACGCCGTCGAGCGGGCGGGGAGTGGAGGTGAAGTTCTGCAGCGGGGTGCGGAACTTGCCGGACCAGTTCACGGTGTCCTCGTCCCAGAGCTTGCGCAGGAGGCTGTAGTTTTCGATGGCCAGTTCCACGCCGTCCTGGATGTTCTTGCCGAACCACGGGTAGACCGGCGCGGTGTTGCCGCGGCCCAGGACCAGATCGACGCGGCCGTCGGACAAGTGCTGGAGCATGGCGAAATCCTCGGCGATCTTCACCGGGTCATTGGTGGTGATCAGCGTGGTGGCCGTGGAGAGGATGATGCGTTCGGTCTGGGCTGCGATGTAGGCCAGGGTGGTGGTGGGGGAGGAGGAGAAGAAAGGCCGGTTGTGGTGCTCGCCGAGGGCGTAGACATCCATGCCGATTTCCTCGACCTTTTTGGCGATCGCCACCGAGGCTTTGATGCGCTCGTGTTCGGTGGGGGTGTGGCCCGTGGTGGGGTCCGTGGTGATGTCGCTGACGCTGAATACACCGATCTGCATGACGTGCCTTTCCGTTCCTGGACTTGCTGGCTTGGTTCCAGTGTAGACCAATGTAGATGCATTTGCATATAGTGCCTTCTGTAACACCACGTCCCGTGGATTATTCCCCGCCCTTGCTTAGGGGCCATGCCCTGGAACGCAGCGATGCCCGCACCAGGATCTGGTACGGGCATCGCGGCTACGTTGGGCTTTATCCGGCGCCGGGCGCCGCCCGGCGGCCGCTGACTTTGGGGACCTGGCCAGTGGTCCAGTCCCTGAATTCGGCGTCGATGTCCGAACCGGGCCCGGGTTCCGGGCGGGCCTGCAGGTCACGCAGCAGCGCCTTCTTCTCGCGCCGGCCTTCCACCAGCCGGTAGAGCACCGGAACCAGGATCAGGGTCAGCGCCGTGGAGGACACCAGGCCGCCGATCACCACCACTGCCAGCGGCTGGGAAATGAACCCGCCGCCGCCCGTAAGGCCCAGGGCCATGGGGGTCAGGGCAAAGACCGTGGCAAGTGCCGTCATGAGGATGGGCCGGAGCCGCTGCCGGGCGCCGTTCGTGATGGCGTCCGCCACGTTCATGCCCGGCCGGCCATCGCGTGGCTGCCGGTACTGGTTGATCAGGTCGATCAGCACGATCGCGTTGGTGACCACGATGCCCACGAGCATCAGCATGCCGATGAGCGACGGCAGGCCCAGCGGCACGCCCGTGAGCAGCAGCAGGGCCACCGCACCGGTGGCCGCGAACGGAACCGAGACCAGCAGGATCAGCGGCTGGATGAGCGACTTGAAGGTGGCCACCATGATGACGTACACGATGGCGATGGCTGCCAGCAGGGCCAGGCCCAGCTGCCGGAAGGACTCTGCCTGCTGGGTGGTGGCGCCACCGATGGTGGCGGTGACTCCCGGCGGCAGCTGGACATCGGCCAGGCGCTTTTGGACTTCGGTGTTCACTGCGCCCAGGTTGGAGCCCGACGGCGTGATGGACACCTTGGCGGTGCGCTCACCATTGCTGGCAGTGATGGAGACCGGGACGTCCACCTGCTCCACGGCGGCGATGCTTCCCAGCGTCACCGGCCGGCCGCCCGCCGGAAGCGGGATGTTCCGGACTGCATCGATGCTGGTGAACTTGGTGCCCTGGCCGATCCGGACGGGGAAGTCGTTGGTGTCGATCCGGACCGTGCCGGCCGGGATGGGGCTGATGGTGGAGGCCAGGACGCCGGCCACCTGTTCCTCGTTCAGGCCGGCGGCCGCGGCTTTGGCCCGGTCCACCTTGACCTGCACCACGGGGTTGCTGGCAGCAAGGTTGCTGGCCACTTCGCTGGTGCCGGGGACGCCCGTCATGGCGGCCACCATGGTGTCGCTGGCCGACTGCAGGTCGGCGCTGGTGGCAGCCTTCAGCGTGATGTCGACGGTGGATGAGGTACCGAAGCCGCCCTGCTGGGTGCCTACGGAGATCTTTCCGGCGTCGGGGACCTTCGCAAGCTCCGAGCGCACGGTGTCCTGGAGCCGTTCCTGGTTGGCCTTTTCGTCGGTCACCACCGTGAACGTTGAGTTGGAGGAGCCGGTGGAGGTGAGTGCGGCGAAGCCTGCCTGGGCGTTGCCGGACGTGACCTGGACATCCTTGATGCCGTCGATGCCGCGCAGGACCCCTTCGAGGCGGACGGCGGCGGCACTGGTGTCGGCCAGGCTGGTTCCGGCCGGCAGTACCTGGCGCACGGTCAGGCTGTTTTGCCCGGAATTTCCGAGGAGATTGGTGGCCAGCAGCGGTGTCATGGCACCGGTGGCTCCGAGCACCAGGACAGCCGCCACCAGGGTGATGACGGGGTGCTTCTGCGTGGACCGGAGGATGGGAAGGTAGCCGCGCTGCAGCCGGCTGCGCTGCTCGGCGTCGTGGGCCCTTGCCTTGGCCTCGCCGGCAATGCGCCGCGCCTCGGGGGATCCTGCGGCCGCGCCGGCGGGGCCGCCCTTGGGGTTCTTCAGGAACCAGTAGGCCAGCACCGGAACGATGGTCAGGGATACCAGCAGCGACGCCAGCAGGGCCATGGTGACTGTCAGGGCGAACGGCCGGAACAGTTCACCGGCCAGTTCACCGACAAACGCGATGGGCAGGAACACCGCCACCGTGGTCAGGGTTGAGGCGGTGATGGCGCCGGCCACCTCCCTGATGGCGGTGAGGATCGCCGTCGACTTTTCCTCGCCGTAGCTCAGGTGCCGCTTGATGTTCTCGATCACCACGATCGAGTCGTCCACCACCCGCCCGATCGCGATGGTGAGGGCGCCCAGCGTCAGGATGTTCAGCGAGTAGCCGGTGGCTGACAGGCCAATGAACGTGATCAGCAGGGACAGCGGAATGGAGACGGCCGTGACCAGCGTGGACCGGGCGGACATCAGGAAGAGCAGGATGATGGCGACGGCGAATCCCAGCCCCAGCAGGCCTTCCGTGGTGAGGTCCTTGATGGACTTTTCGATGAACGGCGCCTGGTCAAAGACGGGGGTGAACTTGGCGTTCGAGCCCAGCTCCGCCTCGAGTTCATTCAAGGAGTCCCGCACCGCGTGGGAGATCGCCACCGTGTCACCCTCGGGTTTCTTGGTCACGGAGACCGCCAGCGTCTCGGCGCCGTTGGTGCGCGTGATGGAGGTGCGCTCGTCGTCCTTGAGGGAAACATCGGCTACCGAGCCGATGGTCGCCGCGTTCTTGGCGCCGGACAGTGGCAGGGCCTTGATGGCATCGAGGGAATCGACGGGGCTGCCGATCTGCAGCGAGAGGGTCTTGCCCTGGTCCTCAAGTGTTCCGGCAGGGATCAGCGCGCCGTTGTTGGACAGGGCGTCGCGGATGGCGGTAACGCCTGCCCCTGCCGCTGCCATGGCCTCGGTGCGGGGGAGGATCTCGATGTGCTGGGAGGCGCCGCCCGTGACGTCGGCGCTGCGGACGCCGTCGATCTTCTGCAGCCGGGGCACGCTGAGGCGCTGGAGGTCCGCGTTCAGTTCACTGAGTGGCTTGTCCGAGGAGACGGCGAGGAAAACAATGGGGAAGTCGCTGATGCTTCCGGCGATGGCCTGTGGCTGGACATCGCTGGGCAGCGTCCGCTTGGCGTTGGAAATGGCCCGGTCGATCTGGTTCCGGGCCCGGTCCAGGTTGGATCCGTAGGTGAACACCATGGTGATCTGGGAGACGCCGGTCCGCGACGTGGAGGAGGTGGATTCCAGCCCCTCCACGCCGTTCAGCGCCTTTTCCAGCGGACCGCTGACCTGCTTGTCAACCACTTCGGGCGATGCACCCGGCATGGAGCTGAGCACTGTGATCTGCGGGAACTCAATGGAAGGAATGAGCTCCTGCTTCAGCGACGACATGGTGATCACGCCGAAGACCGAGGCGAAGACGGTGATCAGCGCGATCAGGGCCCGGTTCGCCAGGGAAAGGTGCGCCAACCGGAACATGGGTGTCTCCTGGGGGGTCTAAGTGACTGGTACAAGCCCTGGGGGTGCCAGCCGCTGGCCCCGGCAGGGTCAGTGGCTGGCGGAAACACTCTCCAGCTGAAGGGACGCGGCCGTGGCCCGCTCCAGCTCCGCGGCGAGGTCAGGATTCTCATCCAGCTTCACCCCGTAGCCGGGCATCATGTCCTTGAGCTTGGACTGCCAGCCCTTGAAGTTCTTGGGGAACGTCTTCTGAAGCAGCTCGATCATGATGGGGACAGCGGTCGACGCCCCCGGCGAAGCGCCCAGGAGCGCACCGATGGAGCCGTCACGGCCGGCGATCACTTCAGTACCGAACTGGAGGATGCCGCCCTTTTGCGGGTCTTTCTTGATGATCTGTACACGCTGGCCGGCGGTGATGAGTTCCCAGTCCCCGCCCTTTGCCTCGGGGTAGTACTCGCGCAGCGCCTCCACCTTCTGGTCGTGGCGCTTGACCACTTCCTTGACCAGGTAGGCCGTGAGGTCCATGTTGTCCTTCGCCACGGCCAGCATCGGGATGATGTTGCCGGGGCGGATGGACAGGGGCAGGTCCAGGTAGGAGCCGTTCTTCAGGAAGTTGGTGGAGAAGCCTGCGTACGGGCCGAACAGGAGCGAACGCTTCCCGTTGACGTAGCGGGTGTCCAGGTGCGGAACGGACATCGGCGGCGCGCCCACGGAGGCCTGGCCGTAGACCTTGGCGCTGTGCTGGGCGGCGATGGTCTCGTCCGTGCAGCGGAAGAACTGGCCGGAGACCGGGAATCCGCCATAGCCTTTGCTTTCCGGGATGCCGGAGGCCTGCAGCAGGTGCAGGGCACCGCCGCCGGCGCCGACGAAGACGAACTTGGCGTGGATCTTGCCGTGTTCCCCGGACTTGGGGTACTTCAGCGTCAGGTCCCAGCCGCCGTCGGAGGCGCGGGAGATCCCGGTGACGTCGTGGCCGTAATTGATTTCGACGCCGTTGTTCCCCAGGTAGGTGGTCAGCTCCCGGGTGAGTGCGCCGAAGTCCACATCGGTGCCCTCGGCGGCCCGGGTGGCGGCAATACGCTGCTGGGGGTCGCGGCCCTTGACGATCAGAGGCGCCCACTTGGCGATCTGGGCGTGGTCCTCGGAGTACTCCATGCTCCGGAACAGGGGGTGCGGCTTCAGCGCCTCGTACCGGGTCTTCAGGAACCTGGTGTGGTCTTCGCCGATCACGAAGCTCATGTGCGGGACGGTGTTGATGAAGCCCTTGGGGGAACCGATGAGGTTGTTGTCCACCAGGTGGGACCAGAACTGGCGTGAGAGCTGGAACTGTTCGTTGATGAGCAGTGCCTTGGCGGGGCTGACCGAGCCGTCTTTGGCTGCGGGCGAGTAGTTGAGTTCGCAGAGGGCGGCGTGGCCCGTTCCTGCGTTGTTCCAGGGGTCCGAGCTTTCGAGGCCAGGCTGGTCCAGCCGTTCGAACAGGGAGATGGTCCAGTCCGGCTCCAGCTGCTTGAGGAATGCCCCCAGCGTGGCGCTCATGATGCCGCCGCCTATCAGGACAACGTCGGCGTGTGGGGTCTTGGAAATGAAGGTCACGATCAGTCTCCGATTGCAGCGGCTCTGGCTGTCACAGAATATCCCCGCGCAGCCCGCATACTGAAATTGGCCGGGGCCGTCAAGGCTTTAGCTGGACCTTCGTGAAAACTTCGTTTAAGACCGGGGAAGCCGGGTAGCTGAGTACTCGGTCTGACAAGGCAAGTGCGGAGATGGGGAAGGCGATGGGAACCGCCGGCACCGTCGCGGCGATCTGGGCGTTGATGGTGTGATAAAGCTCATCCCGCTCTTTCCCGTCAGGGAGCCCCCGCGCGCGGTTGATCTTCGAAAAGACCTGTGGATCCTGGTACCCGAACTCGCCGTTTTTCTCCCCGAAGAGGGGGCCCACAAAGTTGTCGGCGTCGGAGTAGGAGCCGTTCCAGCCAAGGATGTGGAGGGCATGGTCGCCGGCCGACTGCACCTTCTGCAGGTAGCCGTCGGACCAGTCAACCGGCACGGGCCGGATGTTGAAGCCGACGGCGGTGAGCTGGCGGCTGAGCTCGGCATAGACCTTTTCGGGGGTGGGCAGGTATGGCCGGGTGACGTTCATGGGGTAGTAGAACTTCAGTTCCTCGCCGGCGTAGCCGCCCTCCTTCAGGTAGTCCTTGGCCTTGGCGGGATCGTGTCCGAGTTCCGGCGCGTCATTGTTGAAGCCGCTGATCTTGGGCGGGACAAACTGCGTGGCCTTGGCGGTGTTGTCGATGAAGAACTTCCGGATCAACGTTTCCTTGTCGATGGCAAGCTCCACCGCCTGCCGGATCTTCTGGTTCTGGAGTATGGGGATGTCCTGGTTCATGCCCACGTACATCACGGAGAACGGGTCGCGCTGCACGATCTGCTTGCCGCGCTTGACCAGCTGGTCGAAATTTCCCACGGTGACAGCGTCATAGCCATCGATCGTGCCGTCCAGCAGTGCCTGGAGGCGGGTCTGGGGGTGGTTGTAGGCCAGGAAGTTGATGGTGGCGATCTGGCCGCGGTCCCCCCAGTAGGTTTTGTTGCTGGCGAGGGTGACGTTGTCGGTGCCCCAGTCGGCAAGGGTGAAGGGCCCGGTGCCGACCGGTTTGGTGGCGAACGCCGACATGGCCTGGCCGCCCCGGTTCTGGTCCAGGACGTCCGCTTTGCCCGAGGCCAGGGCGGCCGGGGATGCGATCGCGAAGGCCGGGAGGGTCAGTGCCTGGAGGAACGCAGTGAATCGCTGGGTGAGGTCGATCTGTACCGTGTCAGGTGCCAACGCGGTGCAGCTCTTGAAAATCGAAAGCCCGGGCTCGTCGGAGTGGGCCTTGAACACGCCCTTGAAGGAGCTGCCGGGAGCCTGCTTCCGCAGCTCGGCAGGGAAAGCAAACCAGCGGTTGAAGTTGGCGCAGACGGCGTCGGCGTTGAACGGGGTGCCGTCCTGGAAGGTGACCCCGGTGCGGAGCTTGAAAGTGTAGGTCCGGCCCTCGTTGGACTCGTTCCATTCGGTTGCCAGCAGCGGGGTGGGTTTGCCGGTGGTCTGGTCCACACCCACCAGGCATTCGAGGATCTGGCGGGTGATGCGCTGGGATTCCACGTCGTTGGACAGGGCCGGGTCCAGGCCCAGGGGCTGGGCCGCGGTGCCGAAATTGAAGGTGGCTTGGGGCTCGGCCGGAGGGGAACTGGGCGTGCCGGACGTGGGGGAGGGGGACGGCATGCCTGTGCACGACGTCACGCCCAGCGCCATGAGGACGGCGCCGGCCTTGATGACCGTCCGCCGCGATGTACTGCTGGGCACTCGTTTATCACCTCTGGATGCTGCCGGCTCCGCCGCTTGCGGGCCGGGACCAGTCTAGAGGACCGGGCTTGCGGCCGGCCCCAGGCTGGCACATGACGCGCCAGGGCCGGGTCCGCCGGTCTACCGGCGGACCCGGCCCTGTGTTGGGGGGGCGGGGAGAGGGCTTACTTGGGCATGAGGACCGAGTCGATCAGGTAGACCGTTGCGTTCTTGGTCTTGACGCCGCCGCAGACCACGTTGGCGTTGTCCACCTTGAGGTTGTCGCCGCTGCCGGTCACCGTGACGGAGCCGCCCTCAACCGTGGCGTGCGTGCCGGCGATCTTGTCCGGGGTGATCTGGCCGGGGACTACGTGGTAGGTGAGGATCTTGCTCAGCAGCGCATCGTCTGTCTTCAGCGTTTCGATGGTGGCGGGGTCGATCTTCTTGAAGGCGTCGTCCACCGGTGCGAACACGGTGAACTCGCCGCCGTTGAGCGTGTCCACCAGGTCAACCTTGGGGTTCAGCTTGCCGGAAACTGCTGCGGTAAGCGTGGTCAGGATGGGGTTGTTGGAGGCTGCGACCGCGACCGGATCGAGGGCCATGCCCTCCACCGAGCCTGCGCCGGTGGGGACCTGCTGGGCGTAGGCGGCGCAGCCGGGGCCAACCAGGTTGGCGGCGGGGTCCATGCTTCCTGCTGAGGAGCTTGCGGACGGGGACGCCATGCTGGAGCTGGACGGGGACGCCATGCTCGAGCTGGGGGCGGATGACATCGGCGCCGACGACGCCGAGGAACCGGAAGTGCTGCCGGAACCGCCGCATGCCGTGAGGCTGAGCAGAGCGGCCGCTGCAACGCCTGCGACGGTGAAAGTGGTGCGCTTGAAGGTCTGCATTTGGGTTCTCCTTGGATCGTTTGCCTGCCGCCATCGGACTGTGTGTTCGTGGCGTGCAGCCTGCCTTGGGGTGGGCACCTGCCCTTGGCTGGTGTCTCAATGGCTATTCGCCGGGTGGGCGGCGGCGGATGGGTGGATCTTCGGAGTTTTTCTATTCGGGGCAGAAACTGGCGGTGGAACGGCCGGCGTGTTAACGCAGGAATCCCCCGGCCGGGGGCCGGGGGATTCAGTGTGCGCAAGGGGGGACTTGAACCCCCACGCCCGAAGGCACAGGAACCTAAATCCTGCGTGTCTGCCAATTTCACCACTCGCGCTCGGCGTCCTGCCGTGAACACCCGGACAGGATGTTCGACGACGGATGCCAGTGTCCATTGTAGCGGGGTCTGCGGCCACGCCCGGGCCGGGCACCGGCTTCGGCGGCGGGGGCAGGCGCGGAACAGATCAGGCGTCCAGGTTGAGGTCCCTGCGCAGTTTGGCCACGTGGCCGGTGGCCCGGACGTTGTACTGGGCCAGTGCCACCTTGCCGTCCGGGTCCACCACGATGGTGGACCGGATCAGGCCCTCATACGTCTTGCCGTAGTTTTTCTTTTCACCCCAGGCGCCGTAGGCCCCGGCCACCGCGTGGTCGGCGTCCGAAAGCAGCGGGAACGTCAAGGACTCCTTGTCCGCGAATTTTGCCAGTTTGTCGACGGGGTCGGGGGAGATCCCCAGGACGTCATAGCCGGCAGCCTGCAGGGAGGCAAGGCTGTCCCGGAAGTCGCACGCCTCTTTGGTGCAGCCCGGAGTGGAGGCTGCCGGGTAGAAGTAGACGATGGTGGAGCGGCCGGGCCGGGGGGCCAGGCTGACGTCCTTGCCGGTGGAATCCTGCAGGGTGAAAGCCGGTGCCTTGTCGCCGGTAACGAGTCTTTCAGCCATTGTTTTTCTCCTTGTTGCGGGCGGGACACAACAGCCTAGTAAGCAGGTGGAACGAGTGCTAATCGGCATTTGGCTATACTTGCTGCTATGCCTGATATGGATCACTGGCCCACAGGGCGCCTTCTGTCCACTGCTGCGCGACTCGTTGAGCACTCCTGGAACGAAAAACTCGGCGCCATCGGCCTCACCCATGCCGGTGTTATCGCCATCGAGGTCCTTGCCGCGCAAGGACCCATGACCCAGGCCCAGCTTGCCCAGTACGTCCGCGTACAGGCCCAGACCATGGGCAAGACCCTCAGCCGCCTTGAGTCCCACGGCCACATTGCCCGGGTGCGCAGCACCTCGGACCGCAGGAGCCACGTGGTGTCGCTGACCGAGCAGGGCAAGGAAGCCGTTGCCCAGGCCGTGGAGATGGAGCGCTCGGTCCTGGCATCGGCCTCGATCGACCCTGAGTTGCTCCGCCAGGAACTCAAAGCTGTGGTCCGGGAACTGGCCAGCCAGTTCTCCACGACGCCCAGCAACGCCGGAGCCCTCATGGACAACATCGCAAAATAGCCGTTGGTGCTGAAGGCAGCAAAAGCAAAGCGCGGCCCTGGTTTGGAAAAACCAGGGCCGCGCTTTTTTGTGCCCGGCCGCCGCCCGCCGTCGGCCTTTAGTGCCCGGCCATCATCGATTGCTGCGTACTTGTCGTTTTGAGTCGTGAAAACGACATGTACTCAGCAATGGATGACGTGGGCCGGCAAACAAAACAGCCCCCGGTCTGTGTTTCCACAAACCGGAGGCTGTTTTCCCAGTGGTGCACCCCCCGGGACTTGAACCCGGAACCCATTGATTAAGAGTCAATTGCTCTGCCAATTGAGCTAGAGGTGCATCTTATTTGCTTCCATCCCCGGGCTTTTTCTTTCCCGTTGATCTCCGCAACGACATGAAACTCTACACGAACTTTTGGTGCAAGTGAAATCGGCCCTCCTGTGGGTTCCTGAATCACTGTGAGAGTCGCAAAACCAGCGCAAAATCAGGGTTTTTGCCGTTTGTGAGCAGCCACAACCTGCCATCGGGTGCCCGGATGGCGTCCCGGATCCGGCCGTACTGACCTGTGAAATAGGCCACAGGTTGTCCGGCTTCCGTGCCCTTGAGCGGCACCGCCCAGAGCCGTTCGCCCCGGAGTGCACCCAGGTAGGCGATACCCCCGGAAATCTCCAGCCCGCTGGGGGAGGACTCGCGGGTGGAGGGCCAAACGACTTTTGCGTCCTCAAAGCCGGCACGGTGCGGTGTGCCGGTGACTTCCGGCCAGCCGTAATTGGCGCCGGGGAGGATCAGGTTCAGCTCATCGTCCACATCCGGTCCGAACTCGCTGGCCCACAGCCTGCCTGCTTGGTCCCACGCCAGGCCTTGGACGTTCCGGTGGCCAAGGCTGTAGACGGCGTTCCCGAACGGGTTGCCGGGCGCGGGGGCGCCGTCCGGGGTGAGCCGGAGGATCTTCCCACCCAGGGCGGCGGGGTCCTGGGCCTGCTCGCGGCGCTGGGCGTCGCCGGTGCCCACATACAGGAACCCGTCCGGGCCGAACCGGATCCTGCCTCCGTTGTGGGTGCCGGCTTTGGGTATTCCCGCAAAGACGGTCTGCGGCCGGCCCAGCGTCAGTGAACCATCAGCGCTCCGCTCGACGGTAAGCCGGACCACCCGGTTGTCCTCCCTGGTGGTCGTGTAGGCATAAAGGAAGCGGTCAGCCTCAAAATGCGGGGAAAGCGCCAGGCCCAGCAGGCCCCCCTCTCCTGCGGGCACCACGTCGGGCACTTTCCCGATGGTTGTGGCGGTGCCGTCCCGAACGGCCTTCAGCAGTGCGGTCCCGCGCTCGGAAATGACGGCGGTGCCCTCCGGAAGGAATACCGCTGCCCAGGGCGTGTCCAACTGCAGCTCCAACCGGTCCTGCACGGCGGGTGCGGCGGGGACGGGGGCTGTTCCGGCGGATTCCGTGGCCGGGGAAGCGGGGCTGGCGACGGCGGTTCCCGGCGGGGTGTCCGCGCCGGCAGGGTTCGTGCCTGGTGCAGGCGGCCCTGGCGTGCCCGTGCAGGCTGCCAGCACCAGGAACAGGGCCAGGCAAGGAAGGCCCGCCGCAATGCGGCGGGCCTTCCTCCTGCTAGAGCCGTCTGCGCCGTGGAGCGCGGAAGCCTGCGGCCTCCGCATGCGCGGCAGATTCGAACCAGACTTCCGCCCGGGTCTGCTCATAGTCCGGATGTCCTTCTTCGTAGTAGACCATTGCGGCGGCATCGCCCTTGACCGTGTAGTCCGCCGGTCCGCTGCCGTCAGGGCCCGGCGCAGCCGAGCCTGCGCCGTAGGGCTCGTCGGCTGCAAGGTGTCCGGCAGGCTCGGCGGCAGTGGTGCCATGCTCCGGGGCGGATCCTTGCGCGAATCCCTGAACGGCGTCCTGTCCCTGGCCGGACGGCTGGTGGTGGTCCGCGCCGTTTTCCACCAGTGCGGAGGACTGGGCGCGCTCCAGCGTTTCGGCATCGCCGGCGTCGCCAAGGCTGCCGCCGGAGACCGGCGCGGGCTCGTGCTGGTCTGCTGCCCGGTAGCTGTCCGCCACGTGCTGGGGCGCCTGGCCAATGGGCTGTCCGCCGGCTGCCGTGCCGGCGCCGTCCACGCCCTCCACTGCAGCTGTTTCGGCGCCGGGAAGCGTCGGGGCATGGGGGGCTGTGTATTCGTCGTGGTGGACGGGGCGGGACGCTGCGCGGGCTGCCTGTCCGGACGGTGCGTCCGTATTGGTCCCGGAGTGGGGTGCGACCTCTTGCGCGGCCGCGGCCCCACCGGCAACGGAGGAGCCGGACCGGGACCCGGATCCGGCCTCGGACCACTGGGTTTCCCATTCGGCCTGTTCTGCGTTTTGGTCTGCCTCCAGGTCATGTGACCGTTGTTCGTCGTGTCCAGTGGCCTTGGCGGCCATGGCGGACGAGTCGGCCGGCTCTTCGGCCGTGGCGGGCGCTGCCGGTTCTGCGGCTTTTCCGAATCCGGCAGCTGTTGGAATGCCGGTGGTCCCCGCAGCCGCGGCCGACGCGGCGGCGCTGCCCCCTTCGAGGGCTCCATCGGCACGGGGCCGATCAGTCGTCGCGCCGGCTGATGATCCCCCCGGCGCGTTGGCGGACTTGTTGCGGTTGACCAGCCACCAAATAATGACGGCGATGACGGCTATGACGATGATCCAGAAAATAATGTCCATGGCAGGCCCTTCTCTACAGGTGGCGGGTGTCCTGTCCCCGACGCTACGTCGGGTCACCACTGCTGTCCAGACATGCCGCGGCACGCCGGACAGGGCCTGGTGAAAACACGGGCGGGTGCGCTGAAGTGGAATGCCACGTCATCCGCGTCTCACACTATGAGATCCCCGTCCATTGGTTGGCCCGGCAACTTTCGGGATTTTCCCCGGATCCGGCCGCCGGAGGTCGTTCAGGCAGCATCCGAGCCCTAGACTTTCCCTCATGAGCGACGCCCAGACCACAACCGGAAACAAGCCGGACATCAAGCCCCGCAGCCGCGTCGTCACCGACGGCATCCACGCGGCCCCCGCCCGCGGCATGTTCCGGGCCGTCGGAATGGGCGATGATGACTTCGCCAAGCCCCAGGTGGGCGTGGCAAGTTCCTGGAACGAAATCACCCCCTGCAACCTTTCGCTGAACCGGCTGGCGCAGGGCGCCAAGGAAGGCGTCCACGCGGGCGGCGGTTTCCCCATGCAGTTCGGCACCATCTCGGTGTCCGACGGCATCTCCATGGGCCACGAAGGCATGCACTTCTCATTGGTCTCCCGCGAGGTCATCGCCGACTCCGTGGAGACCGTCATGCAGGCCGAGCGGATTGATGGCTCCGTCCTGCTGGCCGGCTGCGACAAATCCCTGCCGGGCATGCTTATGGCCGCCGCCCGGCTGGACCTTGCCAGCGTCTTCCTCTACGCGGGGTCCATCATGCCCGGCTGGGTCAAGCTCGAGGACGGCTCCGAAAAGGAAGTCACCCTCATTGACGCTTTCGAAGCGGTGGGCGCCTGCGCTGCCGGCAAGATGAGCATGGAGGACCTCACCCGCATTGAAAAGGCCATCTGCCCGGGTGAAGGTGCCTGCGGCGGCATGTACACGGCCAACACCATGGCCTGCATCGGCGAGGCCCTGGGCATGTCACTCCCCGGATCCGCCGCACCGCCCTCGGCAGACCGCCGTCGTGATGAGTTCGCGCGCAAGTCCGGCGAAGCGGTGGTCAACCTGCTGCGCCTGGGCATCACGGCCCGCGACATCATGACCAGGGAGGCGTTCGAGAACGCCATCGCCGTCACCATGGCCTTCGGCGGCTCCACCAACGCCGTCCTGCACCTGCTGGCGATTGCCCGCGAGGCAGAGGTGGAACTCACCCTGGACGACTTCAACCGCATCGGCGACAGGATCCCGCACCTGGGTGACCTCAAGCCGTTCGGCCGCTACGTCATGACCGACGTCGACAGGATCGGCGGCGTGCCGGTCATCATGAAGGCACTGCTCGACGCCGGCCTGCTGCACGGCGACTGCCTCACCGTCACGGGCAAGACCGTCGCGGAGAACCTTGCGGCGATCAATCCGCCGGACGTTGACGGCAAGATCCTGCGCGCCCTGGACAACCCGATCCACAAGACCGGCGGCATCACCATCCTGCACGGCTCGATGGCCCCGGAAGGCGCCGTCGTGAAGAGTGCCGGCTTCGACGCCGACGTCTTCGAAGGCACCGCCCGGGTCTTCGAGCGGGAGCAGGGCGCCCTGGACGCCCTGGACAAGGGGGAGATCAAGGCCGGTGACGTCGTCGTCATCCGCTATGAAGGTCCCAAGGGTGGACCGGGCATGCGCGAGATGCTCGCCATCACCGGCGCCATCAAGGGTGCGGGACTCGGCAAGGATGTCCTGCTCCTCACCGACGGCCGCTTCTCCGGCGGCACCACCGGCCTGTGCATCGGCCACGTGGCACCGGAAGCGGTCGACGGCGGCCCCATCGCCTTCGTGAAGGACGGTGACCGGATCCGGGTGGACATCGCCGCGCGCACCTTCGACCTGCTGGTGGACGGGGCGGAACTTGAGGCCCGCAAGGTGGGCTGGGAGCCGCTCCCGGCCCGCTATACCAAGGGCGTGCTCGCCAAGTACGCCAAGCTGGTCCACAGCGCCAGCCAAGGCGCCTGGACCGGCTGATCCGGCGGGATAGGATCAAAGGGTGGACAGCGTCGTCCACATGGTGAGATAGGGTTGTTGCTCGTTGACACCCATCTCACCAAGAGGGAAAACTGAACGCATGACTTTCGTTACCGGCATCGTCGTCGTCCTTACCAAGCGCGTGGCACATTAGCCCCTGGTAACAAACAGTCACGCGCAAACCCCTCACCAAGCCGCCAGGCCGAGGGGTTTTTTTATTCCCACCGTTCCAAACCAGTTCCAAAACCAGAGAAGATCCACAAGGAAGAGTCCGATGAGCAAAGGATCGCCCATCAGCCCCTCGCTGATGGCCACCAAGTCCGCTGGAGCCCCCAAGGCTCCGGAACGCGCCGACCGGACGGCTGACCATGCCGCCGTCGTCGCCGACCTTGCTGCCGTCTCTCCTGTCCTTGGGCCGAACAACGTCGTACCCCCGACGGTGATGACCGGCTCGCAAGCAATCGTCCGCTCGCTCGAAGAACTCGGCGTCGACGACATTTTCGGTTTGCCTGGTGGCGCGATCCTGCCCACCTACGACCCCCTGATGGCCTCCACCATGAACCACGTGCTGGTCCGTCACGAACAGGGAGCCGGCCACGCCGCGCAAGGCTACGCCATGGTCACCGGGCGGGTGGGCGTTTGCATCGCCACCTCGGGCCCCGGCGCCACCAACCTCGTTACCGCCATCATGGATGCCCACATGGACTCCGTGCCCCTGGTGGCCATCACCGGCCAGGTATCCAGCGGCGTGATCGGCACCGATGCGTTCCAGGAAGCCGACATCGTGGGTATCACGATGCCCATCACCAAGCACTCCTTCCTCGTGACCGACCCCAACGACATCCCGCACGTCATGGCAGAGGCCTTCCACCTGGCCTCGACCGGCCGCCCCGGCCCGGTGCTGGTGGACGTTGCCAAGGATGCCCAGGTGGGCCAGATGACCTTCTCCTGGCCGCCGAAAATCGACCTGCCGGGCTATCGTCCGGTGACCCGCGGGCACAACAAGCAGGTCCGCGAAGCGGCCAAACTCATTGCCGCGTCCACCAAGCCTGTGCTGTACGTGGGCGGCGGCGTGGTCAAGGCACATGCCTCGGCCGAGCTGCTCGCCCTCGCCGAAGCCACCGGCGCGCCGGTGGTGACCACCCTGATGGCCAAGGGCGCGTTCCCGGACTCCCACCCGCAGCACGTCGGCATGCCCGGCATGCACGGCAGCGTCTCCGCCGTCACGGCCCTGCAGCAGTCAGACCTGCTGATCACGCTCGGTGCCCGCTTCGATGACCGCGTCACCGGCGTGCTGAAGACCTTCGCGCCCAACGCCAAGGTCATCCACGCCGACATCGATCCTGCCGAAATCTCGAAGAACCGCACCGCTGACGTGCCTATCGTCGGGTCGGTCAAGGAGATCATCCCGGAACTGACCGAGGCCGTGCGCAGCCAGTTCGATGCTTCCGGGACCCCTGACCTCACCACCTGGTGGGCCTTCCTGAACAACCTCAAGGAAACCTACCCGCTGGGCTGGACGGAACCGGACGACGGCCTGATCGCACCGCAGAAGGTCATCAAGCGGATCGGCGAGCTGACCGGCCCCGAGGGCGTGTATGTGGCAGGCGTGGGCCAGCACCAGATGTGGGCCGCCCAGTTCATCAAGTACGAGCGCCCGCACGCCTGGCTGAACTCGGGTGGCGCCGGCACCATGGGATACGCCGTACCGGCAGCCATGGGCGCCAAGGTGGGCAACCCGGACCGCGTGGTCTGGGCCATCGACGGCGACGGCTGCTTCCAGATGACCAACCAGGAACTGGCCACCTGCGCCATCAACAAGATCCCCATCAAGGTAGCTGTCATCAACAACTCCTCGCTGGGCATGGTGCGGCAGTGGCAGACCCTCTTCTACGAGGGCCGCTACTCCAACACGGACCTCAACACCGGCCACGACACGGTCCGCATTCCGGACTTCGTCAAGCTGGGGGAGGCCTACGGCTGCGCGTCGTTCCGTGTTGAACGCGAAGAAGACATCGATGCCACCATCCAGAAGGCCCTCGAAATCAACGACCGCCCCGTGGTCATCGACTTCGTGGTGAGCCCCAACTCCATGGTGTGGCCAATGGTGCCCGCCGGCGTGAGCAACGACCAGATCCAGGTTGCCCGCAACATGACCCCGGAATGGGAAGAGGAAGACTGAGCATGAGCCGCCACACACTTTCCGTCCTGGTTGAGGACAAGCCCGGCGTCCTGACCCGCGTGGCCAGCCTCTTCGCCCGTCGCGCCTTCAACATCAACTCTCTGGCCGTGGGCCCCACCGAAGTGCCGGGCGTGTCCCGCATGACGGTGGTGGTCGACGCCGACGGCGACCTCATCGAGCAGGTCACCAAGCAGCTCAACAAATTGGTCAACGTCATCAAGATCGTTGAGCTGACCCCAGAATCTTCCGTACAGCGCGACCACATCCTGGTCAAGGTACGTGCGGATGCCGCAACACGTCTGCAGGTAACCCAGGCCGCAGACCTGTTCCGCGCCTCAGTGGTCGACGTCTCCACCGACTCCGTCGTCATTGAAGCCACCGGCCACCCCGAAAAGCTCACAGCCCTGCTCTCAGTGCTGGAGCCCTTCGGCATCCGCGAAATTGTGCAGTCCGGCACCCTGGCCGTTGGACGGGGATCCCGCTCCATGAGTGACCGGGCGCTCCGCTCCGCCTAGGCATTTGCGTCCAGGCGGGACCACGCGCCCGTAACCGCAGCACCGCAAGACCACTATCTACAACCACTCAAGAGGAGTTACGCAAGTGACTGAAATGTTCTACGACGACGACGCCGACCTGTCGATTATCCAGGGCCGCAAGGTTGCCATCGTTGGCTACGGTTCCCAGGGCCACGCCCACGCGCTGAACCTGCGCGATTCCGGCGTCGAGGTCGTCATCGCACTGAAGGACGGCTCCAAGTCCACCGCCAAGGCCGAGGACGCCGGCTTCACGATCAAGAACGTTGCCGACGCCGCCGAATGGGCCGACGTCATCATGATCCTCGCGCCGGACCAGCACCAGCGCGCCATCTACAACGACTCCATCAAGGACAAGCTGACCGCCGGCAAGGCCCTGGCCTTCGCCCACGGCTTCAACATCCGCTTCGGCTACATCAAGGCGCCGGAAGGCGTTGACGTCATCCTGGTTGCCCCGAAGGCTCCGGGCCACACCGTGCGCCGCGAGTTCGAAGCCGGCCGCGGCATCCCTGACATCATCGCCGTCGAACAGGACGCATCGGGCAACGCCTGGGAGCTGGCCAAGTCCTACGCCAAGGCCATCGGCGGCACCCGCGCCGGCGTCATCAAGACCACCTTCACCGAAGAGACCGAAACTGACCTCTTCGGCGAGCAGGCCGTGCTGTGCGGCGGCGTTTCCCAGCTGGTCCAGTACGGTTTCGAGACCCTGACCGAGGCCGGCTACCAGCCGCAGATCGCCTACTTCGAGGTGCTGCACGAGCTCAAGCTGATCGTTGACCTCATGTGGGAGGGCGGCATCGCCAAGCAGCGCTGGAGCGTCTCCGACACTGCAGAGTACGGCGACTACGTCTCCGGCCCGCGCGTCATCACCCCCGAGGTGAAGGAAAACATGAAGGCCGTCCTGGCCGACATCCAGTCCGGTGCATTCGCCAAGCGCTTCATCGAAGACCAGGACAACGGCGCCGTCGAGTTCAAGGAACTGCGCGCCAAGGCTGAGCAGCACCCCATCGAGGCCGTTGGCCGCGAACTGCGCTCCCTGTTCTCCTGGCAGCAGCAGGACGTGGACTACGTGGAAGGCTCCGCAGCCCGCTAAGGCTGCCAGCGCAACCGCATAGACCCCAATGGTGAGGCCGGGTTCACACTTAACAATGTGAGCCCGGCCTTTCTGTCGGCCTAGACTTGTTTCCATCCCCAGGACTGCAACGCAGAGGATCAGCCGTGTCAAAACCCGTAGTACTGCTCGCCGAAGAACTTTCCCCCGCCACCGTCGAGGCCCTTGGCCCGGACTTTGAAATCCGACAGACCGACGGTGCCGACCGTTCCCAGCTGCTCTCGGCGATCAGCGACGTGGATGCCATCCTGGTCCGCTCCGCCACCCAGGTGGACGCCGAAGCGATCGCCGCGGCCAAGAACCTGAAGGTCATCGCCCGCGCCGGCGTGGGCCTGGACAACGTGGACATCAAGGCCGCCACCCAGGCCGGCGTGATGGTGGTCAACGCCCCCACGTCCAACATCGTGTCCGCCGCGGAACTCACCGTGGGCCACATCCTTAGCTTGGCCCGCCACATCCCGCAGGCCAGCGCCGCCCTCAAGGACGGCGAATGGAAGCGCTCCAAGTACACCGGCATCGAACTGTTCGAAAAGAAGATCGGCATCATCGGCCTGGGCCGCATCGGCGCCCTGGTGGCGGCACGCCTCAAGGGCTTCGACACCAAGATCCTGGCCTACGATCCCTACATCACCTCGGCCCGCGCCGCGCAGCTCGGCGTGCAGCTGGTTACCCTGGACGAGCTCCTGGCCCAGTCCGACTTCATCACCATCCATATGCCCAAGACCCCCGAGACCGTGGGCATGCTTGGTGCGGACGCATTCAAGAAGATGAAGTCCACCGCCTACGTGGTCAACGTGGCCCGCGGCGGCCTCGTCGACGAAGAAGCGCTCTTCACGGCCCTGCAGGACGGCGAAATCGCCGGCGCCGGTGTGGACGTCTTCGCCAAGGAACCCAGCACCGACCTGCCGTTCTTCAAGCTCGACAATGTAGTGGTCACCCCGCACCTGGGCGCCTCCACCGACGAAGCCCAGGAAAAGGCCGGCGTCTCCGTGGCCAAGTCCGTCCGCCTTGCCCTCGCGGGCGAGCTGGTCCCGGACGCCGTCAACGTCGCCGGCGGCGTCATTGCCCCCGACGTCCGTCCTGGCATCCCGCTGATCGAGAAGCTCGGCCGGATCTTCACCGCGCTGACCCACGCGTCCCTGACGCAGTTCGACGTCGAAGTGGCCGGCGAAATTTCCTCCCTCGATGTCAAGGTGCTGGAACTTGCGGCACTGAAGGGCATCTTCGCCGACGTCGTGACCGAGCAGGTTTCCTACGTCAACGCGCCCGTCATCGCCGAGCAGCGCGGCATCAACGTCCGCCTGATCACCACGCCGGAGACCGAGTCCTACCGCAACGTCCTGACCCTGCGCGGCGCCCTCAGCGACGGCAGCCAGATCTCCGTGGCCGGCACCCTGACCGGCCCCAAGCAGATCGAGAAGCTCGTGGGCATCAACGGCTTCGAGGTGGAAATCCCCATCAGCGAGCACCTTGTGGTGGTTGCCTACACCGACCGCCCCGGCGTCATCGGAACCATCGGCCACATCCTGGGCATGAACAACATCAACATCGCCGGCATGCAGGTGGCCCGCTCCAACGAGGGCGGCCAGGTCCTGGCCCTGCTGACCATCGACAGCTCCGTTCCCCAGCAGGTGCTGGACGCGATCAAGGCCGGCATCGGCGCTGAGATGGTCCGGGAAGTGGACCTGGAAGACTAACGCGACACACCGGCCGAAACGCCGAAAGCCGCTCCTCCGCAAGGGTACGTCCGTGCGGAGCCACGTATGATTGGCCGGTCTGCTTACAATGGCTACGTCCTGATTCGGGACCATAGCCGGCAGACCGGCCAATACCTTTTGCACATCCGTCCGTCATTGCCCACGTCTGCCCGGGGGATGGATGTGCGCGCACGCAATCCAGGTTTCAGGGAGTTCCATGAACGCCGTCCAGAGGTTCATCAGAAGCAGGGTGCTGCTGTTGACCGCGGCCATCTTGATCGCAGCCATGTGCTTGTCGGTCGTCGTCCAGAGCCAGTCACAGGCTGCGCTCAACCGGACGGTCAATGAAAATTCGAGGGGGCTCTACGACATCCTGGTCCAGGCGAAGGCGCCGTCCGGGGCGCTGCTGCAGCCCGAGATCGCCAACGGCGCTGGCGGCATCGGCTTTGACCAGCTGGACTCCATCAGGAAGCTGTCCGGCACCTCCGTAGCCGCCCCCATCAGCCTGGTCTCCCGCGTCACACAGAACCTCGAGACGCCCCGCCTCGACGCCATGGACTACCTCGGCTACAACGCAGGACTGGCAGGCACCGCCACGGCGGACCAGGCTGCCGGCGCCACCGCGCCGGACAAGTGGCCCGCCGCTGAATCGGTGCTGACCGATGCTGCCAAGAAGTACCGCCTGACCGCCAGCGCCGTGAGCTCCGATGGACACTCCGAGCAGACGCTCTTCAAGACCACGGCCGAGGGCAGCCTGGGCAAGGCGCGCCTCGTGGAGGAAAAGGCACCTGGCGGCAGCAGCATCCGCATCGCCCCGGCAGAAGGGGAGACCGGCATCAAGTTCCCCGCCCCCGCCGGCGGCTCGGAGCACAACCTCTTCAACCTCTCCGTGGCCTTGCCGCTCGCCCCTGAGGTCACCGAGTCCGTCGTGGCCGTCGACCCTGCCGCCGAACGGGCATTGCTCGGCTCCGCCGGCGACTTCCTTGCTCCGCTGGAGAAGGCGCCCCCCGCTGATGCGCGTGACGCAGGCGCCGTGGGCCGCTACCTGGAAGGGCTCTTCACCAAGGGCATCAGCATGGACCAGCTGAAGGAAGGGCCGGACTTCCTGGGCGTCAAGCTCAAGTACTGGGCCCCCTTGATGACCCAGTACCAGCAGGCCAAGCGCACCGGCCAGCTGACCAGCGCCTCGCAGGCAGTTCCACTGATTGTCCGCTCCGGTACGACGCTGGACCTTAAGTACAACGTCAAGATCGAGGAAATTGACGGCGCCGGCAAGGTAGTCAAGGACGTCGGCACCGTGTCGAAGTCCCTGGGCGAGGACTACCTGCCCTTCGTTTCCAAGGACCCCTTCGTGTTGTCCTGGCCCGGCTCCACGGACCACTCGTCCCTCCTGGGCAGCAACGGAAACTTCAACCCCGGCCTGTACACACCCGCCAAGTGGAGCACCAACTTTGCCGGAGCCCCCAAGTACACGGACGGTGACACAGCCGCCAACGGCGCCGTGGACAAGACCGCCGTTCCCGGTGAGTGGGTCACCGTCAACCGGCTGCCGGACAAGGCCGCCAACGGCGCCCCCGTTGACCAGACCCAGCGCGACCCCGTGGACGAGCGGTCGTACCGGGACAACCTGCCCACCGGCCAGCAGCAGGCCGCCTCGCCGCTGCCCATGGTCTACGGCACGTTCGACCCCGCCGCAGTTGAGGCAGCCTCCGGTGACGTGAACAAGCTTCCGCTCGGAGGGTACGACCCCACGCCGTTCACCCTGGAGAAGGACGCGGCCGGCAAGGACGTGCCGGCAGCGGAACTGAAGCCGTCGCTCAGTGCCACCGGCCTGGCCAGCCAGTCCGCCGGTGCCATCACCGACTACTACGGACTCGCCGCCGCTCGTGGCTACAAGCAGAACGCCGCCGTCATCGACGCCGTCCGCGTCCGCGCCAAGGCGCCGGGCAGCTGGAAGGACGCCCAGCCCGAGGTGGAGAAGCTTGCCGCCGAGATCCGGGACATGGGCCTGGACGCCACTGTGGTGGCCGGTTCGGCCCGTGAGGACACCAGCATCTTCGTTCCGGGCTACTCCAAGGACGGAGCCGGCAAGGAATCGGCACTGGGCACGGTGCAGCAGTCCTGGGTACGGCAAAATGCCGCCGAAGCGGTGGCCGGAGCTCTTTCCGGGACCAACATCACCCTGCTCTTCCTGACGCTGTGCGGGGCCGCCCTCCTGACGGGCGCATCGACCGTGAGCTACATCCGCAAACGCCGCAGCGAGGCCGGAACACTGCGGGCCATGGGCTGGACCCAGCGGCGGATCCGCAGCTGGGTGCTGGAGGAATTCGGCGTCGGCGCCGTGCTGCTCGCCGCTGCGGGCATCGTCCTGAGCCTGCTGAGCTGGAGCTTGGCCACCGCCCTGGTGTGCGCCGCTGTCCTGGTGCTCTACTGCGCTGCGGCCCTGTTTGCCGCCCGGCAGCTCCGGCACCGCGACGTCATTGACCAGGAACCGCAGCACGACGAACGCCTCATCCCGGTCGACTCGCCACTGACCTTCGCCAACCGGCAGCTGAGCACCAACAAGTTCAACACCTTGTCCCTGGCAGTCGCGGTTGGTGTCTTCGGTGCTGCGGTCGGCGGCCTGATCGCCCTGCTGATCGACATTCCGCGCGCCGCCGGAGCAAGCGCCCTGAGCGGGCTGGCCGCAGCGAGCGTAACGCTGCCCAGCATCCTGCTGGCGCTTGCCGGCGTGGCCGTGGGGCTGGTGCTGACCCTGGTGACGGGACGCTTCGAGCTCAATGCCAAACGGCAGTACCTTGGCATCCTCCAGGCCATGGGCTGGAACCCGGACATGCTCCGCCAGGTCCGGTTGTTCGAAAACGCACTGGTGGGAACCGTGGCCCTGCCGCTGGGCGTGCTGGGCGCCCTGGGCATCGGCCTGCTGCTGGCCCCCTATGCAGCCATCTGGGCTGCCGTGGCCGGGCTGGTGGCTGTGCTTTGCTGGATACCGATTGCAACGAAAGTGGTCCAATGACAAACCCGACGAACGTCCAGCGCAGCCGCAGGAGCGGCTCCAACGAGGTCCCCCTGCAGACCCGGGCCAACACCATCGTCAAGTCGGCCGACCACGCCACCCCGCTGGAGATGCGCGACATCACCATCCGCTATGGCGGCGGAAAGGGCGGCGCCGAGGCCGTGAGCGTGGTGGAAGGCTTCGACCTGACCCTGCACGCGGGCGAGATGCACTGCGTCGCCGGCCGAAGCGGCTCCGGCAAGACCAGCATCCTGACCGTCGGCGCGGGACTTACCCTGCCGACGTCGGGCCGCGTGTTCTGGGAAGGTGATTCGCTCGAAAGCCTGGGCGACGACGAAATCGCCGACCGCCGTCGCGCCCTGATCGGTTACGTGGACCAGGGCGGCGCCCTGATCGACGGGATGAGCGCCCTGGAAAACGTCCTCCTGCCCGCCGTTCCGGACGGCGAAGTGGAGCAACGGCGGGACATGGCCAAGGACCTGCTGGACCTGGTGGGCCTGGGCCGCCGCATGCGGCACCGCCCCGCCCAGCTGTCCGGCGGTGAACGCCAGCGCGTGGCCATCGCCCGGGCACTGATCCTCGGCACCAGGGTGCTGGTGGTGGATGAGCCCACCGCCTCCCTGGACCGTGCCTCCGCCAACCGCATCATCAGCATCCTGAAGGACACCACCTCCGATGGCATCGCCGTCCTGGTGGCCTCGCACGACCACGAACTGGTGCGTCTGAGCGATACCCTGACAGAACTGATCTAGTCCGCCCCCTTACGCACCGAAGGTAACCGTCCGAACGTGACTGCTCCAGAGAAAACGCCGTTCTACATCACCACGGCCATCACCTACCCCAACGGCGTGCCGCACATCGGGCATGCCTACGAGTACATTGCCACCGACGCCATGGCCCGCTTCAAGCGGCTGGACGGCTTTGACGTGATGTTCCTGACCGGCACCGACGAGCACGGCATGAAAATAGCCCAGACGGCGGAGAAGGAAGGCATCACCCCCAAGGAACTGGTGGACCGGAACGTTGCGGTCTACAAGGGGGCGCACTCCGCCCTGGGCATTAGTTACGACCGGTTCATCCGCACCACCGACCCGGACCACTACGCTGCCTCGCAGGCCATCTGGAAGAAGATGGAAGCCAACGGCGACATTTACCTCGACAAGTACGAAGGCTGGTACTCCGTCCGGGACGAGGCCTTCTACGCCGAGGATGAGACCGTGGTGAAGGACGACGGCGTGCGCTACTCGAAAGAGACGGACACCGAGGTGACGTGGACGGCGGAGGAGAGCTACTTCTTCCGGCTCTCCGCCTACCAGGACAAGCTGCTGGCCCTCTACGAATCCCACCCGGAGTTCGGCGCACCCCAGTACCGGTTCAACGAGGTCATCAGCTTCGTCAAGCGCGGCCTGGAGGACCTGTCCATCAGCCGGACCACCTTCGACTGGGGCGTTCCGGTCCCGGGCAACGACAAGCACGTCATGTACGTCTGGGTGGACGCGCTGACCAACTACCTGACCGGGGTGGGGTACCCGGACGTGGACTCGGAGAAGTTCACGAAGTACTGGCCGGCCGATCTCCACATCATCGGCAAGGACATTTCCCGGTTCCACGCCATCTACTGGCCCGCCTTCCTCATGAGCGCAGGGCTGGAACTGCCCAAGCGCGTCATGATCCACGGCTTCCTGCACAACAACGGGGTCAAGATGTCCAAGTCCCTGGGCAATGTGGTGGCACCGGCGGACTTCGTTGCCCGCTACGGCCTGGACCAGGTGCGGTTCTTCTTCCTGCGCGAGGTTCCCTTCGGCGCGGACGGCAGCTACAACCACGAGGCCATCGTGGGCCGCATGAACTCGGACCTGGCCAACAACTTCGGCAACCTTGCCCAGCGCTCCCTGTCCATGGTGGCAAAGAACTGCGATGCCGCCGTTCCCACGCCCGGAGCCTTTACGGCAGAGGACGACGCGATCCTCGCCCAGGCGAACGGGCTCCTCGAGGCCGCACGCGCCGCCTTCGACAAGCAGGAGTTCAGCCGCGCCCTGGAATCCATCTGGAGCGTGCTGCACCACACCAACGCCTACTTCGCCGAGCAGGCACCCTGGGTCCTGCGGAAGACCGACGTCGAACGCATGAACACCGTGCTGTACGTGACGCTGGAGGTCCTGCGGATCGTGGCGGTCCTGGCCCAGCCGGTCATGCCCGACGCCACGGCCAAGCTCCTGGACGCCCTCGGCCAGCCGGAAGGCGACGCCCGGCAGTTCGCGGCAATCGCAACCCCGATCGTGCCCGGTACGCCGCTGCCCGCTCCCACCCCGGTGTTCCCCAAGTTCGAGGAACCAGCGGAGTAGGTTCCTTCCTCCGCGAGCCCGGCGGACGCGCTCATGTCCAAAAGCTGAGACGTTTTGACCAGCATATGGATGTCTTGGCTACCCTGAAACCATGAGCGCATCCTCCATCGATCTTGCAGTTATTCCCGGCGACGGCATCGGCCCCGAGGTCATTGCCGAGGCCCTCAAAGTCCTGGAAAAGGCTGTGGCGGCGGAGGGCGTGGAGCTCAAGCCGACCCACTATGAGCTCGGCGCCGAGCACTGGCTGGCCACGGGGGAGACCTTGCCGGATGCAGTCCTCGCCGACCTGAAGACCCGCGATGCCATCCTCTTCGGCGCTGTGGGTGCCGCCCCCGGCGATACCCGCATCCCGTCCGGCATCATCGAGCGTGAGCTGCTGCTCAAGCTGCGCTTCAGCCTGGACCATTACGTCAACCTGCGGCCGTCACGGCTCTACGGAACCGTCGGCAGCCCCTTGGCCAACCCCGGCACCATCGACTTCATCGTGGTGCGCGAAGGAACCGAGGGTCCGTACGTGGGCAACGGCGGCACGCTGCGGGCGGGAACTCCGCACGAGGTAGCCACCGAAGTGTCCCTGAACACCGCCCACGGAGTGGAGCGCGTAGTCCGCGACGCATTCCGCCGCGCCAGCCTGCGGGAGCGCAAGCACGTCACCCTGGTGCACAAGCACAACGTCCTGGTCTTCGCCGGGCACCTGTGGAAGCGCACCGTCGAAGCCGTGGCCAAGGAATTCCCCGGGGTCACCCATGACTACCTGCACGTGGACGCGGCCACCATCTTCATGGTCACCGACCCGTCCCGCTTCGACGTCATCGTCACCGACAACCTGTTCGGCGACATCCTCACCGACCTCGCCGCGGCCGTCACCGGCGGCATCGGCCTGGCAGCCTCCGGCAACATCAACATGGACCGCACCGCGCCGTCCATGTTCGAACCGGTCCATGGGTCCGCGCCGGACATCGCCGGCCAGGGCAAGGCTGACCCCACCGCGGCCATCCTCTCCGCCGCGCTCCTGCTGGACCACCTCGGCTACACCGACGCTGCCCGCAGGATCGAAGCGGCCGTCGTCGCCGACGTCGAAAAGCGCGACGGTACCGCACGCAGCACCAGCGCCGTGGGCGACGCCATCACTGCCGGCCTGTAGCCCGCGCCGGGGCCGCCGGCATCGGGCGTAAGCTTTACTCGAATCACCAAATGCCGCCTTCCCGTTCAGCGCTGAACCCCGGGCGGCCGATCGTGGAGGAACCATGACTCAGACCGCCCATGGCGTCGAATTCACCCGGCAGCCCTCGGAGAACCCGAAGTCCGCCGAAGAGCGTGCAGCCATCCTGGCAAACCCGGGATTCGGCAACTACTTCACCGACCACACCGCCATCGTCGACTACAGCGTGGACGCGGACGGCAACGGCGGCTGGCACGACGCCCGAATCGAACCCTACGGTCCGATCGTGCTCGACCCCTCCGCCGCTGTCTTCCATTACGGCCAGGAGATTTTCGAAGGGCTCAAGGCCTACCGCCACGCGGACGGCTCCGTCTGGACCTTCCGTCCCGAAGCCAACGCGGCACGCCTGAACAAGTCCGCGCGCCGGCTTGCCCTGCCCGAGCTGCCGGCCGAATACTTTCTTGGCGCAATCCGTGAACTGGTGGCCGTGGACAAGGAATGGGTTCCCTCCGGCGACGGCGAAGCGCTCTACCTGCGGCCCTTCATGATCGCCACCGAGGCCTTTCTGGGTGTCAGGGCAGCCCGTGAAGTGTCCTTCCGCGTGATCGCATCGCCGGCCGGCAACTACTTCGGCGGCGAACTCAAGCCGGTGTCCATCTGGATCTCGCGTCACTACGCCCGTGCAGGCCGCGGCGGCACCGGCGACGCCAAGTGCGGCGGCAACTACGCTGCCTCCCTGATCGCGCAGCAGGAAGCCGAAGCCAACGGCTGCAAGCAGGTGCTGTTCCTGGACCAGGCCAACGACAACGCCGTGGAAGAGTTGGGCGGCATGAACGTGTTCTTCGTCATGAAGGACGGGTCTTTGGCCACTCCCGCCCTGACCGGCACCATCCTGGAAGGCGTCACCCGCATGTCCGTCATCCAGGTGGCCAAGGACATGGGCCGCGAGGTGGCCGAACGCAAGATCACCCTGGACGAGTGGCGCGACGGCGTGGCGTCCGGCGAGATCACCGAGGTGTTCGCCTGCGGTACCGCAGCTGTGATCACTCCCATCGGGGTCCTGAAGGATGACACCGAGTTCATCGGCTCCGAGGACGCCAAGGCCGGCGAGGTCACCATGGCCATCCGTGAAAAGCTCCTGGGCATCCAGACCGGCGCCGAGCCGGACACCCACGGCTGGCTCACCCGCCTGGCATAGTTTCAGGCTTCAACGCACGACGGCGCCTGCCGGACTTTGGTCCGGCAGGCGCCGTTCTGCGTTTCAGCCGACGGCGGGTTGGTCAGCGGCGTGCTGCCTTCCGGGCCGCGTTCTTCATGGCTTTTCGGGAGACCGGCTTGAGCGCCTTGCGGGCCGCTTCCTCCGCCAAAGCCCGGTTGCGCCGTGCGTCGATGAGGTCGTTCCAAAGGGCCGTGGCGAACACGCCACCGTCCTGGGCATAGACGTCGTACGGGTAGCCGGCGAAAACGGCAGGGGTGGGGCCGCTGGTGAACAGGTCCTTGTTGGTGGCCTTCGCCACGGCATCGCCCACAGCCCAGGTCCTGGTCAGGTGCCGCGTGAGGTTCTCCTGCACGAAGACGTTGGCATCGCCGGACCGGGCGGCCTGGTCCAGCAGGGATTCCAGGTCCGTGGCAACGATTGCGGCGCCGGCCTGGTCTGCCGGCGCGGAGGCGGCATCGAGTTCCGCGGAGATGCCGGCGACGGCCTCCGTCCAGTCCGGGGTTTCACGGAACTTCCGCCACGTCGGGAACCAGACGATGCTGCCCGTGGCGTGGTTGTGGACGTGCAGCAGGCCAGTGGCCTTTTCGGTGGCCGAGTGGTCGTGGCCGTCGGCGTCCGCCTGGGCGAGAAGGTCTGCGAGTGATGCTGTGCTCATGGGCGGTATCCGGCTTCCTGATGGAGATCGTGGTGCTGTCACTGTGCCAACCCGCAGCCGGCGCCCTTCTATTCCGGCGGCCCGCAGCGGCCAGGCTGGGGGAGGGGTGGCCATGGATGCAAGGATGGGTCCGTGACTTTCAATCCCGGCCCGGTCCTGCAGCGGAGCAGCGCACTCACGCAATTCTTCCTTGCCCCCAACCCGGGTCCCATGAGCCTGGACGGCACCAACTCCTACGTCCTGCGCGCGCCCGCGCATTCTGCCGTGGTGGTGGTGGATCCCGGACCGGAGGATGAAACGCACCTGGCCGCACTGGCCGGCGTTGGCACCGTGGAGCTGATCCTGGTGACCCACCGGCACGCGGACCACACTGCCGGCTCCGCGCGCCTGCACGAGCTCACGGGCGCACCAGTCCGCGCCATGGATGCCAACCACTGCCATGGCGGGGGAGAACCCCTGGCGTCCGGGGAAGTTATCCGGGTGGCAGGGCTGGAGATCGCAGTGCTTGCCACCCCTGGCCACACCTCCGACTCCGCCTGCTTCCACCTGCCGGCGGACGGGCAGAACGGATCGGTGCTGACGGGGGACACCATCCTTGGCCGGGGGACCACCGTGCTGGACTACCCGGACGGGACGCTGGGCGATTACCTTGCATCCCTGGACCTGCTGGAGGCCATGGGCCCTGCAACAGTCCTGCCCGCGCACGGCCCGGTGCTGCCGTCCCTGGAGTCTGCAGCCCGCGACTACCGGACGCACCGGGAGGAACGGCTGGTGCAAATACGCGCTGCACTGGCCCGGCTGGGCCGGGACGCAACCGTGGGTGAGGTGGCTGACGCCGTCTATGCCGGCGTCGGACCTTCCGTCCGGCGCGCCGCTGAACTGTCCGTGGCCGCCCAGCTCTCGTACCTGCGCGGCGGGGATGAAGGGCAGGCGGCCGCCGCCGGGACGGTAGGGTAGGAGCCATGCGTATTGCCAGGTTTGTCGTCGATTCCGATCCCCTGTACGGCGTTGTGGAAGGTGCTCCCGGCAGTGAGGAAATCACTGTCATCCACGGCGACCCCTTCTTCAACGGCGTGGAGCGTACCTCCGTGCGCCACAAGCTGGAGGACGTCCGGCTGCTGGCGCCCATCATTCCCCGAAGCAAGGTGATCGGTGTGGGCCGGAACTTCGTGGAGCACGCCCATGAGCTCGGCAACGAGGTACCCGCCCAGCCGCTGCTCTTCCTGAAGCCCAACACCGCCGTCGTTGGCCCCAACGACCCCGTGGTGCTGCCGGAGTTTTCCGAGGAGGTCTCCTTCGAGGCCGAACTCTGCGTGGTCATTGGCCGCATTTGCAAGGACGTGCCGGAAGACCGCGTGGACGATGTCATTTTCGGGTACACCTGCGGCAACGACCTCACGGCCCGTGACGTCCAGAAAACCGACCTGCAGTGGACCCGTGCCAAGGGCTTCGACACCTCGGCGCCGCTGGGTCCCTGGATCGAAACCGACCTGGACACGGAGGACCTGCAGATCCAGGGCCGCCTGAACGGTGAGGTGCGCCAGGACGGCAGCACCAGCCAGATGATCCGTGGCGTGCGCGAACTGGTGTCCGTGGTGTCCCAGGCGTTTACCCTGCTGCCCGGCGACGTGATCATGACCGGTACCCCTGCCGGAGTGGGGCTGGTCAAGGAGGGCGACCGCTTCGAGGTGGAAATCGAGGGCATCGGCCGGCTGTCCAACCCCATCGTCCGCCGTTAGCACTGGCCCGCAGGGCGGGAGGCGGGATCCGGCCGGGCGGGTAAAGTTGAAGCCACTATGAGTATCGCTTCTTCGTCACCTGCCGCCTCCATTCCCCCCGTCACCGCGGAAACGCCCGTGCGGGTCCGTTTCTGCCCCTCGCCCACGGGCACCCCGCACGTGGGACTGATCCGGACGGCCCTGTTCAACTGGGCCTACGCGCGCCACACCAAGGGCACGCTGGTCTTCCGGATCGAGGACACGGATGCGGCTCGCGACAGCGAGGAAAGCTACCACCAGCTGCTGGATGCGCTGAAGTGGCTCGGCATCGACTGGGACGAGGGCGTGGAAGTGGGCGGCCCGCACGAGCCGTACCGGCAGTCCCAGCGCGGCGACATCTACCAGGACGTTATCAAGCGGCTGCAGGAGGGCGGATTCATCTATGAGTCCTTCTCCACCCCGGAAGAGATCGAGGCACGCCACCGCGCCGCAGGCCGCGACCCGAAGCTCGGTTACGACGGCTTTGACCGGCACCTGACCGACGAGCAGCTGGCACAGTACCGGGCCGAAGGCCGGCAGGCTGTGCTCCGCCTGCGGATGCCGGACGAGGACATCACGTTCACCGACCTCGTCCGGGGCGACATCACCTTCAAGGCCGGGTCGGTTCCCGACTTCGCCGTGGTGCGGGCCAACGGTGCGCCGCTGTACACCCTGGTCAACCCCGTGGATGACGCACTGATGGGCATCACGCACGTGCTGCGCGGGGAGGACCTGCTCAGCTCAACGCCCCGGCAGGTCGCCCTGTACCGGGCCCTGTATGCCATCGGTGTTGCCGAGTACATGCCGGAGTTCGGACACCTGCCCTACGTCATGGGCCAGGGAAACAAGAAGCTGTCCAAGCGGGACCCCGAGTCCAGCCTCTTCCTGCACCGCGAGCGGGGCTTCATCCCGGAAGGGCTGCTCAATTACCTGTCACTGCTGGGCTGGTCCCTCAGCGCGGACGAGGACATCTTCACGGTAGAGCAGCTCGTGGAGCACTTCGACATCCATGACGTCCTGGGCAACCCCGCGCGCTTCGACCTGAAGAAGGCCGAGGCCATCAACGGCACCCACGTCCGGATGCTCGAACCGAAGGTCTTCCGCGACCGGGTGGCGCACTACCTGCGCGAGGCCGGCCTGGTGGGGGAGATCCTGACCGACCGTGAGGAGGAGATCCTCACCGAAGCGGCACCCCTGA
Source organism: Pseudarthrobacter sp. LT1 (assembly GCF_035621795.1). NCBI lineage: Bacteria > Bacillati > Actinomycetota > Actinomycetes > Micrococcales > Micrococcaceae > Pseudarthrobacter > Pseudarthrobacter sp. LT1. The sequence goes on along the minus strand of NZ_CP141830.1, from coordinate 2,802,932 downwards.
TCCAGGAGCGCATCACGCTGCTGGGTGAAGCGCCCGAGATGCTGGCATTCCTGTTCAAGGCAGACGACGCCGTCGACGTTGCCGATGACGCCCGCAAGGGCCTCCCCGCCAACCTTCCCGAGGTCCTGGACGCCGCCATCGCCGCCCTGGAGCCGGTGGCGGACTGGACGGCGGAGAACATCCAGGCTGCACTCAAGCAGGCCCTGGTGGAAGACATGGGCATCAAGCCGCGGCTCGCCTTCGGTCCGGTCCGCACGGCGGTTTCCGGCCGCCGCGTCTCGCCGCCCCTGTTCGAGTCCATGGTGATCCTGGGCAAGGAGTCGTCCCTGCGCCGGCTCCAAGCCTTCCGCGGCTGATGACCGCCCCCAGCCAGGCACCCGCCGGCGTGTTGCAGACACCTTTCGGCGCTGTCCGGGGTGTCCTGTTCGACATTGACGACACCCTGGTGGACCTCGAATATTCAATGACCACCGCCCTGCGCGAGGTCAGTGAACACCTCCTGCCCGGCCTGGACCAGGCCGGATGGGAGCGGTTCGGGCGCATCTTCACGCACGAAACCACGCATTACTACGACCGCTACCTTGCAGGTGAGCTGACGTTCAACGAACAGCGCCTGCTCCGGGGAAGGGCGGCGCTGGGGCACTTCGGCGTGGAGCTGGCCGACGGCGAGGAATCACACCAGTGGTTGAGCGCCTACATGGAGAAGCAGCCCGCTTATGTGAAGCCGTTTCCCGATGTGCTGCCCCTGCTCGATGCCCTGGACCAGGCGGGCGTCCCGTATGGCGCCGTGAGCAACAACGTCCACGATTACCAGCGGGCCAAGCTGGACGGCGCCGGGCTGGAGCGGATCACCCACCTGGTGGGCACCGACACCCTGGGCGTCGCCAAGCCGCATCCGGCGATGTATCTCGAAGGCGTCAGGCTCCTGGGCACTGGTCCTGCCGAAACGCTGTATGTCGGCGACAACCGGCTGCTGGATGCAGAAGGCTCGACGGCGGCGGGCCTGGTGGGTGTGTGGCTCAACCGCGTGGGGGAGGTCGTGGACGACTTCGAGGGCGGCATGGTCGCATCCCTGGACCAGCTGCTGGGATAAGCTTCCGCCCACAGCGGCCGCTGCCCTTCTTGCGGGACGGCGGCCGCTGTGTCGACAAAAGTGCCCCGGGTGTCAGGCCGCAGCTTCCGGCCGCAGGGAACGCCTGCGGAGGACCAGGTAGGCCCCGACGGCGGCAGCCACCAGCAGCGCCACCACCACAAGTGCGACTGCAGGGTTGTCCAGCCACGACGACGGCGATACAGCGGCCACCTTCGAGTGCAGCTCCTGCGTGCCGGCCGCGATTTTCGCATTGCCGTCCGCCAGCTTGCCCGCACCGTCGGCGAGTTTGACTGAGCCGTCGTCCAGCTTGCCGTTGCCGTCCGCGAGCTGCCCCGTTCCGTCGGCCAGCTGGGCGGATCCGGCCTGCAGCTGGCCTGTGCCGCGGCTCAGGGCCACTGTGCCGTCGGACAACGCCTCGGTTCCGGCCAGCAGGCCAGGGTTGGCGGGGTCTTCGCCGCCGTTGATTCCGGCGCTGAGTTTGGTGGTGCCGTCCTGGAGGTTGTTTGCGGCGTAGATCAGTCCGGGGCTGTCCGGGTTGCCGGGGACGCCGTCCATTCCTACCCTGATCTTGGCCGTGCCCTCGGCCAGCATGGACGTGCCCAACACCACACCCGGATTTTGCGGGTCCGTCGCATTGAGCTTCCCGGCCAACGTGGCAAAGCCCGCCTTCAGCCGGGCCGCCCCGTCATCCAGCTGGGCGGCTCCCGTGGTCAAACTGCCGGTTCCGGCCTTAAGCTGCCCGGCGCCGTCGTTCAGCTTCGCTGCTCCCGCATCGAGCTGCCCCGCTCCCGCGTAGGCGCGCCGGCCGCCGTCGGCCAACTTGGCGATCTGGTCCTTGATGACGGCCAGGGGAACCAGGCCCTGGGGCCCGTTCGCCGCCGCTTCAAGCTGGTCCAGCCCCTGGCTGAGCGCGGCGAGCCCGTCTCCCTTGGCCGGATCATTCCCCGCGCCGGGGTAGCCCTTCAGCTGCGCTGTTCCGTTCTTCAGCGCCGCTGTCCCTGCGCTCAGGCTGGTGGCGCCGGCGTCGAGCTGACCGGCGCCTGCCGCGAGCCGGCCGGTACCCGCCGCCAGCTGTCCCGCACCGTCGGCAAGGTTGTTCGGCGCGTTTCCGGCAGCAGTGGGAGTCAGCGCCGCGGACAGTGCGATGGCGCCGGCCTGAAGCTTGTGGGCGCCGTCATCCACCTGGTAGACGCCGGGGACGAGTTTGTTCAGGACATCATTCTGAAGCTTGGTGGTGCCGGCATGCAGCTTGTCCACCCCGGGCGCCAGCTGGTCACGGACTCCGGAGAAGATCTTCCCGGCACCCGCCTGCAGGGCCGCAGCCCCGGTATTAAGCTCGGCACTTCCCTCCTTGACCTTGACCGAGCCGTCCTTGACCTGGCCCGCGCCTTTGTTCGCTGCGCCGGCTCCTGTGGCCAGCTGCCCGGAGCCGTCCCTGAGCTGCGACGCCCCCGCGGCCGCCTGCCCGGCACCGTCCATGAGCTGGGCGGCACCGTTGGAAATCTGGCCGGTGAGGTAGGTGTAGAACGCAAGGAACAGGGTGAGCAAGAGGGACAAGGCGATGATTGCGATGGACTGTGACCGGGGTCTGGGCCTGGCTGCGGCAATGGTTGCTGTGCGGGTTGTCAACGCTGACACTTCCTAACTTCCGCCGGACGACGCTGCCCGGGGGGCGAAAAACCGTGGCTGGTAAGGCGTTCCCGTTTTCCTCGTGGGCGCCCCATGAGAGGGGAAAGGGAGATTGTTACTGATGGGTAACTTACTCGAGGGTAACCATACGGGCGGAAGGTGGGCAAGGGGTTTGGTGCAACCGTTCTGCCGTGGCTCCCGCGCCTGTCCGGCTCTCGATTTGTGCGAGCCGAAAGTCTCGGGTAAAGTAATTTCTCGTGCTGAGGCGCACGGAGCAGGGAAAACGCCCTGAAATCCGGCCCGAAAGTGCCATTGGGATATGGTGTAATTGGCAACACTACGGTTTCTGGTACCGTCATTCTAGGTTCGAGTCCTGGTATCCCAGCTCTGGTTTGAGTGCTGATTTCAGCCGCAAAACAGGAGGTTTCCACTCGGTTCGCCGATTTGAAACCACGGCAAAGTGTGTGAAATACTCACTGAGCTTGAGCAGCGGAAACGCTGCCGGCAGTACACGGCCCCATCGTATAGCGGCCTAGTACGCCGCCCTCTCACGGCGGTAACGCGGGTTCGAATCCCGCTGGGGTCACCATCGGAAATGGTCCCGGGCAACAGCCCGGGGCCATTTTTGGTTAAAACTGCGCTGACCTCGCGCAAACGTTGCGGGGCCCCGCCTACTCTGAACTCCAGGGGCGAGCGTCGGGGGAAGATGTGCTGGGGAAACTTTTTGCTGATGGCAAGAATTCGTTGAATGCCATCCGGCTGGTGCTCGCAGCCCTTGTGGTTGTTTCGCACTCATGGTGGCTTGGCGCCTATGGGCCCGAACCGGCACCGGGGGGAGTCAAGCTGGGGAGCTGGGCAGTTCTTGGATTTTTCGGTATCTCCGGGTACCTGATCACCCGGAGCAGGATGCGGGTGACGGGCAGTACCTATTGGCGTGCGCGCTTCCTGAGAATATTTCCCGGACTTGTCGCCTGCGTAGCGGCAGTAGCGTTTGTCATCGCCCCACTGACGGCCGTGACGACAGGGCGGAGCTATTGGTTTCCCGACGCCGTGCTCTACTTTGCAAGCAACCTGTCCGCGGGATTCCCCGGAGTTGCCATTGGGGGCATTCCGGGATCGTTGGACGGCGTTCCTGATCCCCGACTGTGGAACGGGCCCCTATGGACTTTGTTCTGGGAAATCGCCTGCTACATGTTGATCGGCGTTTTGTTTTCCGCGCTTAAGGCGGAGTTGGCGCGGGCGGCGGTGCTTTGTCTCTTCCTTGCGGGCACCGTTGCCGCATTTGCCGTTGATGCCGGCTGGACCTTCCCGCCAACCCCTTACGATTGGCCTCTTGTGCCGGTGATCACCTTTCTCGCTGGCTCGCTGGTGTACATGTTCCAGGACTGGATCCCGGCGGGACGCGGAGCCGCATTGTTGTCCGCTGGCTTCGTCGTGTTGGTTGCTTCGCTGGGTTACGCGCAGTCGCTCGTGCACATACCGCTGTGTATTCTCCTTCTGGCCAGCTCTCTGCATCTGCCGTTGTCACGTATCGGTTCGCGCTTCGATATCTCTTATGGCGTGTACATCTACGGCTGGCCGGTCCAGCAGGTCCTGGCGTCCATGGGGCTGCATACTGGGGTTCCACCGCTGCTATTCGCCGCGGCATCGCTGCTGGCGCTAGCGCCTGCAGCCTGGCTATCGTGCCGTTACGTGGAAATGCCGGCGCGGAGCTGGTTCCCACTTACAAAAGACCGGGGGCCAGCCACTCAACTGGCATGATGTTGCTGTGACCTCCCACGACGAGCACGGCCGCCCAGCCCAGCAGCCCCCGCAATCCTTGGCGGCGGTGACGCTGCTGGAGGAAATCCGCAGCGGGCTGGACGATGTCACCCTGCCGCTGGCCCTGCCGGGTGCAGACCAGGCGCGCCGCGACGCCTCAGCCGCAAGGGCCCAGCTGGACGACTACATCCTTCCTCGGTACCGCAGCCTGGACGCCCCCCTGCTTGCCGTCGTCGGCGGTTCCACGGGCGCGGGCAAGTCCACCCTCGTGAACGGACTCGTGGGGCACCCGGTAACCCGCGCCGGAGCCATCCGGCCCACCACCCGCCAGCCAATCCTGCTGCACAACCCCGCCGAAGCTGCCTGGTTTGAAGGCCAGCGCGTCCTGCCGGGGCTAAGCCGGATCCGGGGAACCCTGGCTGCCAGTCCAGTGCCCACGGGCCACGCGGGGGAGCCGGCCGCTGCCACCGATTCCCTGGTCCTGCTGGCTGATGCGGCAGTACCTGCCGGGATCGCCCTCCTTGATGCGCCCGACGTCGACTCGATTTCGGACCAGAACCGCCTCCTTGCCGGACAGTTGCTGGCTGCCGCCGACCTCTGGGTGTTTGTCACCACCGCAAACCGGTATGCCGACGCCGTCCCCTGGAAGCTCCTCCTGGACGCCGCTTCCCGGGACATCACGGTGGCCGTGGTGCTGGACCGGGTGCCGCAGGGCGCCGAAGCGGAGGTGAGCCAGGACCTCCGGGGCCTGCTGGACCGCGAAGGCCTGGCCGGAAGCCGCCTGTTCATCATCGCCGAAACAGTCCTGGATGCTCGCGGCATGCTGCCCGCCGGGGCCGTGGATGAGTTGGGGGTGTGGCTGGCGTCGCTGGCATCCGATGCGGCGGGGCGGGCCGATGTGGCACGCCGAACGCTGAACGGGACAGTCCGTGCGTTGACCCAGCGGGTTGCAGACCTCGCCGAATCTGTGCGTGAACAGGAACAGGCAGCTGCCCGGCTCGAATCCGATGCCGTGGCGGCTTATGAAAATGCGGCCACCCGGATCCTGGACGCCACCCGCGACGGAGCCCTGCTGCGGGGCGAGGTGCTGGCCCGCTGGCAGGACTTCGTGGGCACCGGCGAATTTTTCCGCACCCTCGAGCAGAACGTGGGCCGGTTCAGGGACCGGCTGGGGGCATTCTTCCGTGGTGAACCCGCGCCGGCCGTGCGGGTGGAGGCGGCCATCGAGACCGGCCTGCAGGCAGTCATTGTCGACGAGGCAGCCAATGCTGCCGAAGACACTGACCAGCGGTGGCGTTCGGACCCGGCCGGCCGGCAACTGCTGGCCGCGGACGACCTGTCCGGGACGGCGCCCGGGTTCGCTGACCAGGCGGCTGCAGAGATCCGGGCCTGGCAGGAAGCATTGATGGAGCTGATCCGCACCGAAGGCCAAGGCAGACGCACCCAGGCGCGCTGGTTGTCGTTCGGCATCAACGGCCTCGGTGCCGCGCTGATGATCGTGGTGTTTTCGATGACGGCGGGGCTCACGGGACTGGAGATCGGCGTGGCCGGAGGCACCGCCGTCGTGGGCCAGCGCCTGCTGGAGGCGGTGTTTGGCGAGGATGCCGTGCGCCGGATGGCGGACAAGGCGCGCGAGGACCTGGCAGTGCGCTGCCGGCAGCTGCTGATGGACGAGCAGCAGAAGTTCCTGCAGCGGCTGCCGGCGGACAACCCGGACCTGGCACAGGCACTTGCAGTGCAGGCCGGAAAACTGGCGCGGCTGGCGGGGAGCGCGTGAGCCGGCACAGCGGAGCGCGGGAGTCCTCACGGCTGGACACCCGGCTCCAGGCCCTCCAGGACGCCCGCGAACTGGGGGAGGGTGTCCTGCCGGACCAGGCGCTGCAGGAGGCATTCGCTGTCCTGGAACGCGCAAGTTCCCGCCGTTCCTTGTCCGGTGACCACACAGTGGTCGGCTTCTTTGGGGCAACAGGAAGCGGCAAGTCGTCCCTTTTCAACGCCGTCAGCGGCGCGGAAATCGCGACGGCGGCCGCGCGCCGGCCCACCACATCGGAACCGTTGGCAGGGGTCTGGGGAGCAGCGGGCAGTGAAGCGCTCCTCGACTGGCTGGAGGTGGGGAACCGGCACCACGCCCAGCCCGTGGAGGGCTTTGCGGACGAGCGGACCGGGCTGATCCTGCTGGATCTCCCCGACTTCGACTCCACCCGCGCCGCCAACCGCGAGATCGTGCAGCGCATGGTGGGCATGGTGGACGTCCTGGTCTGGGTGCTCGATCCGCAGAAGTATGCGGATGCGGCCCTCCATAACGGCTTCCTGGCGCCGCTGGCGTCCCACGGGGCCGTCACGCTGGTGGTCCTCAACCAGGTGGACCGACTGCCTGCGCACGATGTGCAGCCGGTACTTGACTCGCTGCACGCGATCCTTGCCGGCGAGGGGCTGGGACAGGTGCGCGTACTCGCGTCATCCGCGCTGACAGGGGCAGGGATTGCGGAGGTGCGGGCCGCGATCCGGAAGGTGGCTGTGCAGCGGCAGGCCCAGTCCCGGCGGTTGGAAGCGGACATCAGCAAGGCCGCGGAGGATCTGCTGCATGCCTCCGGTGACGGCGATGCCGCAGGGATCCGTTCTGCCGCCAGGACGCAGCTTGCGGAGGAACTGGCCGTTGCGGCGAATGTGCCTGCCGTGGTGCGGGCCGTGGGACAGTCTTACCGCCTCGAGTCCGTGCGCCGCACCGGCTGGCCGGTAACCCGCTGGCTCTCCCGGTTCCGGGTTGACCCGCTGCGCCGGCTCAACCTCCGCAGCAGTTCTCCTGCCAGCCTGAACCGGACTTCGCTGCCGCCGGCCGGTGCGCCGGACCGGGCACGCACCGATGCAGCTGTCAGGGAGTTCGCGGACGCGGCCAGTGCCGGCGCGCCCGGCCCATGGCGGGCCGCGATCCGGGGGGCTGCAAGGGCCGGCCGGGAGCGCCTGCCCGATGCGCTGGACCAGGCCATCGCCGGAACCGACCTGGCTGCCGACCGGAAAGCGTGGTGGTGGGGTGCTTTCAACGCGGTGCAGTGGCTGGCGCTGTTAATCCTGGTGGGCGGTCTGGGCTGGCTGGGCGTCCTGGCCGGGCTCGGCTACCTTCAGCTGCCGGTGCCGGAGGTGCCGCGCGTGGAGGGATGGCCGGTGCCCACCCTGATGATCGCCTTCGGACTGGTTTTGGGGATTTTCCTGGCGATCACCGGACGTTTCATTGCAGCCGCGGCTGCCCGGGCCAGGGCTGCCAGGGCACGACGACGGCTCAACAGCGCCGTTGCAGCGGCGGCGCAGGAGCTGGTGGTGGAACCGGTGGAAGCGGAAATCGGAAGGCTTGCGGCGTTCAACAAGGCACTGAAGAAGGCCGGGCAGGCCTAGGGCCTGTTCGCTAGCCTGCTGCGAGGGCCCGTGCGGCGTCGCGGACCTTGATCATGGTGCGCAGGTTCCGGGTGGTGGTTGCCGCTTTGAACTTCGCCTTGGCGCTGATCTTGCTGAAGGGACTGTCAAGGGTTCCGCCTACGGGGGCCAGCCAGGCGAGAGCCTCCGGCGCCAGCCGCTGCTGGTCCTGGCCTTCCAGGGCTGAGCCGGCCGCCTCGAGTTCGTCCAGGACTGCGGTGTCCGAGGAGATGGTGATGTAGGCGTGGGTGGACTTGTCGTCGTCAGGGTAAGGGCAGGCTTCCACCAGGTGGCCCACCCGCCCGGCTTCCAGGACCACCACCCAGGCTTCGTAGCCAAAGGCCGCACGGAGGCACTTTTCGCACTCGCGCTTCACGGCTGCCGCGTCCAGGCTGCTGGACAGCACCACGTTGCCGCTCGCCAGCAGGGTCTTCGCGTCCTCGAAACCACAGTTCTTCAGCGCGCCCCTGAGGTCCGCCATTTTGATATTGATTCCGCCTACGTTGATGCCGCGGAGGAACACTGCGTAGCTGCCCATGGCCACAGCCTAGCGGCGCGGACGCCGGGGGAGGGAAGGTCCTAGTCGTTGTTCTTCCGCAGCGCCTCGGTCAGGATGCGTCCTGCATTGCAGACCACTTCGGCGTGGAGGCGTCCCGGCTGGCGGGTCAGGCGTTCGATCGGGCCCGAAATGGAGACGGCGGCGATCACCCTGCCGGACGGACCCCGCACCGGTGCCGAGACGGACGCGACCCCCGGCTCGCGTTCGCCCAGGCTCTGCCCCCAGCCCCGCCGTCGTACTCCTGCCAGGACAGTGGGCGTGAAGCGGGCCGACTGCAGGCCCTCCAGGAGCCGGTCGTGGTCTTCCCACGCCAGCAGGACCTGGGCCGCGGAACCTGCCTTCATGGACAATTGTGTGCCGACGGGGATGGTGTCGCGAAGCCCGATGGGCCGCTCGGCGGAGGCGACGCAGACGCGCCAGTCGCCTTGGCGGCGGAAAATCTGCGCGCTCTCGCCCGTGGCGTCGCGCAGCTGCATCAGGACCGGGCCGGCGGAGGCGATCAGGCGGTCCTCGCCGGCTGCCGAGGCGAGCTCAACAAGCCTGCTGCCGAGCACGAAGCGGCCCTGGATGTCGCGGCTGACGAGCCGGTGGTGCACCAGCGCCAAAGCGAGGCGGTGGACAGTGGGCCGGGCCAAGCCTGTGGCCGCCACGAGCTGCGCCAGGGTGGTGGGTCCTGCCTCGAGGGCGTCGAGCACCTGGGCCGCTTTATCAATGACACCGACTCCACTAGAATTGTCCATGTAATGATATTGCCGTCTCATTATCTGAGATGCAAATCTTTCGGGTGGCGCGGTGTGGAGCCCTCCTGATTCAGTTGGACCATTCAGCCAAACAGCAGTGAAGGGAGAGGGCCATGGGAAAGACATTGGCCGAGAAAGTCTGGGACGCACACGTGGTGCGCAAAGGTGACGGCGATGGTGCCAACGCCCAGCCTGACCTTCTCTTCATCGACCTTCACCTGGTCCACGAAGTCACGTCCCCGCAGGCCTTTGAAGGCCTGCGCCTGGCCGGCCGCAAGCTGCGCCGGCCGGACCTGACCATCGCCACCGAAGACCACAACACCCCCACGCTGGACATCGACAAGCCCATTGCCGACCTCACCAGCCGCACCCAGATCCAGACCCTGCGCAACAACTGCGCGGAGTTCGGGGTCCGGCTGCACAGCCTGGGCGACGCCGAACAGGGCATCGTCCACGTCGTAGGTCCCCAGCTGGGACTCACGCAGCCCGGCATGACGGTTGTCTGCGGCGACTCGCACACCTCCACGCACGGTGCGTTCGGCGCGCTGGCCATGGGTATCGGCACGTCCGAGGTGGAGCACGTCATGGCCACCCAGACGCTGTCCCTGAAGCCGTTCAAGACCATGGCCATCAACGTGGAGGGCACGCTGCGCCCGGGCGTTACCGCCAAGGACATTATCCTCGCCGTGATCGCGAAAATCGGCACCGGCGGCGGCCAGGGCTATGTGCTCGAATACCGTGGCTCGGCCATCCGGGCGTTGTCCATGGAAGCACGGATGACCATCTGCAACATGTCCATCGAGGCAGGCGCCAGGGCGGGCATGGTGGCACCCGACCAGACCACCTACGACTACATGCTGGGCCGCCCGCACGCGCCGGAGGGCGCTGACTGGGACGCCGCCGTCGAGTACTGGAACACATTGAGGACCGACGACGACGCCACCTTCGACGTCGAGGTGGACCTGGACGCCGACACGCTGGAGCCGTTCGTCACCTGGGGAACCAACCCCGGCCAGGGCGTATCGCTGTCCCAGTCCGTTCCGTCCCCCGGGGACTTCGGCGACGAGAACGCCAAGGCCGCCGCGGAGCGCGCCCTGCAGTACATGGGGCTCGAAGCCGGCACGCCGATGAAGGACATCCGGGTGGACACGGTCTTCCTCGGTTCCTGCACCAACTCCCGGATCGAGGACCTGCGCGCCGCCGCGGACATTATCCGCGGCCGCGAAAAGGATCCGCAGGTCCGCATGCTGGTAGTGCCCGGCTCGGCCCGCGTCCGGCTCGAAGCAGAGGCCGAGGGCCTGGACAAGGTCTTCAAGGACTTCGGTGCCGAATGGCGCTTCGCCGGCTGCTCCATGTGCCTGGGCATGAACCCGGACCAGTTGGAGCCCGGGGAGCGGTGCGCCTCCACCTCCAACCGCAACTTCGAAGGACGCCAGGGCAAGGGCGGACGCACGCACCTGGTCTCGCCGGTGGTGGCCGCAGCCACGGCCGTGCGCGGCACGCTCAGCTCGCCGTCGGACCTTGAACCGGCTCCCGAACCCGCAGCCATCCGCATCGACGCAGCCTAGGACAACACCATGGAAAAGTTCACCAAGCACACCGGCATTGGCGTCCCGCTGCGCCAGAGCAACGTCGACACCGACCAGATCATCCCCGCGGTGTACCTCAAGCGCATCACCCGGACCGGCTTCGAGGATGCCCTGTTCTCGGCATGGCGGAAGGACTCCTCCTTCATCCTCAACCAAGAGCCGTACAGCGCCGGTTCGGTCCTGGTGGCCGGCCCGGACTTCGGTACCGGGTCTTCCCGCGAGCACGCCGTCTGGGCGTTGAAGGACTACGGCTTCAAGGCCGTGCTGTCGTCCCGCTTCGCCGATATTTTCCGCGGCAACTCGGGCAAGCAGGGGCTCCTGGCCGCGCAGGTGGCCCAGGACGACATCGAGCTCATCTGGAAGGAACTCGAGAACGCCCCGGGCACCCAGGTCACGGTGGACCTCGAGTCCAAGACCGTGGTGTGCGGCAACATCGTGGCGCCCTTTGAGATCGACGACTACACCCGCTGGCGGCTCCTGGAAGGCCTGGATGACATCGGGCTGACCCTGCAGCACGAAGCCGACATCACGGCCTATGAGGCCACCCGCCCGGCATTCAAGCCCAAGACCCTGCCGGCGAAGCTTTCCTAGCCTGGGGTGCGCCATCCGGCGGCGGGTGTCCGTTCCGCCACGCCCCGCCGCCGGTGCCCCCTTATTTCGGTTCGGTAACGCGACCTCCTATGCTTGGTTGGAGCCTTTGCAAGGTTTTGGGGGCTAGTGATCGTGAGGAAACCGGTATATGAGTAGTGTTCTGACAATCCGCGGCGGTGTCCCGCTTACAGGCCGCGTCAGCGTCCGTGGGGCAAAGAACCTTGTCCCCAAGGCAATGGTGGCGGCGCTGCTGGGAAACGAACCCTCGGTGTTGCGGAACGTGCCGGAAATCAAGGACGTCGAGGTAGTCACCTCCCTGCTGCAGCTGCATGGCGTGACCGTGGAGAAAGACCCGGTCAACGGTGACCTCACCCTCGACCCCAAGGCCGCCAAGACGGCGCCGAGCACCGCGATCGACGCCCACGCCGGCGACTCCCGCATTCCCATCCTGCTGTGCGGGCCGCTGATCCACGCGATCGGCGAAGCCTTCATCCCGGACCTGGGCGGCTGCAAGATCGGTGACCGGCCCATCGACTACCACCTGGACGTCCTGCGCCAGTTCGGCGCCGTTGTGGAGAAACGCCCCGGCGGCATCCACATCTCGGCGCCCAAAGGCCTGCAGGGCGCCAAGATCTCCCTCCCTTACCCGTCCGTGGGGGCCACGGAGCAGGTCCTGCTGAGCGCCACCCGCGCGGAAGGCATCACGGAACTTTCCGGTGCCGCCACCGAACCGGAAATCGTCGACCTCATCGCCGTGCTGCAGAAAATGGGCGCCATCATCAGCGTCCAGACCGACCGCACCATCCGCATCGAAGGCGTCCGGGACCTGGGCGGTTACAACCACCGCGCGCTTTCGGACCGCAATGAGTCGGCGTCCTGGGCGTCGGCGGCGCTGGTGACGCGCGGCGACATCTTCGTCGAGGGCGCCTCCCAGCGCGACATGATGACCTTCCTGAACACCTACCGCAAAGTCGGCGGCGGAATGGACATCGGCGAGGACGGCATCCGGTTCTACCACAAGGGCGGAAAGCTGAACCCGCTGGTCCTCGAAACGGATGTCCACCCCGGCTTCATGACCGACTGGCAGCAGCCGCTGGTGGTGGCACTCACCCAGGCCGAGGGCGTCTCGATTGTCCACGAAACCGTGTACGAGAACCGCTTCGGCTTCACGGACGCGCTCATCCGCATGGGCGCCAGCATCCAGGTGCACCGGGAGTGCCTGGGCAGCGTTCCGTGCCGCTTCGGCCAACGCAACTTCCTGCACTCCGCGGTCATTTCCGGCCCCACCCAGCTCAAGGGAACCGACATCGATGTTCCGGACCTGCGCGGCGGGTTCAGCCACCTGATCGCCGCTTTGGCCGCCACGGGGACCTCACGGGTCACCGGCATCGACATCATCAACCGCGGCTACGAGCGCTTCACCGAGAAGCTTGCCGGCCTCGGTGCCGATTTCGACATCACCACCACGAAGTAAAGCGGGACCGTGAAGGAATCTGCCAGGAGCAGGGCCACATTTGTGTTCATCGCCAGCGTCGTCCGGCCCCTGATGAACGTCATGATGTCCAAAACGTGGGAAGGCACTGAGAAGCTTCCCGCGGGCGGCTTCATTGCCGCGCCCAACCACTGCACCGAAATCGATCCCCTGGTGGTAGGGCACATGCTCTACAACCAGAAGCGGGCCCCGCACTTCCTGGCCAAGGCCGGACTCTTCAAGGTGCCGGGCCTGGGCCCGCTCCTGCGCGCGACCAAGCAGGTGCCCGTGGAGCGTTCGACGGCGGGAGCGAACCGGTCGCTGCAGGTGGCCCAGGAGATTGTGGCTGAGGGCGGCGCAATCATCATCTACCCGGAGGGCACGCTGACCCGCGACCCCGGGCTTTGGCCGATGAAGGGGCACACCGGCGCGGCACGGCTTGCCCTTGAGGGGGGCATCCCTGTGGTGCCCATCGCCCATTGGGGTGCGCACGAGGTCTTCCCCCGGTACGGCAAGCGGTTCCACCTGTTCCCGCGGAAGCGTTCCCGGGTGGTCGTGGGCGATCCCGTGGACCTGAGCGCCTTCAAGGGCCGTCCCCTGGACAAGGCCACACTGAGCGAGGCCACCGAACTCATCATGGATGCCATCACGGAGCTCCTGGCGGGACTGCGCGGTGAGCAGCCTCCCGCGGAACGCTGGGATCCGGCCAAGCAGCAGCAGGCCAAGCACGGGCGGTTCGTGGAACGCGGGCAGCAGCCAGGCGCAGAAACGGAAGCGCAGTGACCGCTGACGCAAAGCCGGGAGCGGCCCGCACAGTGGCCGTCCTCGGTGCAGGATCATGGGGAACAACGTTCGCGAAGATCCTGGCCGACGCCGCCCTTGCCACCGGTACGCCGCGCGCCATCAAGCTGTGGGGCAGGCGCGCCGAAGTGGTGGAAGAGATCAACACCAGCCACCGCAACAGCGACTACCTCAAGGACATCGTCCTGCCGGAGAGCATCACGGCGTCAACCGACGTCCGGGAGGTCCTGACAGGGGCGGAGCTGGTGGTGGTGGCCGTTCCGGCCCAGTCGCTGCGTCCCCAGCTGCGGGAGTGGAAGGACATGATCGCCCCCGGGGCCGTCGTCGTCTCCCTCATGAAAGGCCTGGAGCTGGGAACTGATGCCCGGATGAGTGAGGTCATCGGCCAGGAACTGGGTCTGCCGCAGGAGCGCATCGCGGTCGTCTCGGGCCCCAACCTCGCCATGGAAATTGCCCGTGAGGAACCCACCGCGTCCGTTGTGGCGTGCACGGATTCCGCGACGGCTGGCTGGCTTGCCAGAAGCTGCACCGCCCCCTACTTCCGCCCGTACACCACGGCGGACGTCGTCGGCGTCGAAATTGGCGGCATCGTCAAGAACGTCATCGCACTGGCCGTTGGCATTTGCGAGGGCAGGCAGATGGGGGACAACACCAAGGCCTCGGTGATTACCCGGGGACTTGCGGAAACATCCCGCCTTGCGCTGGCGCTGGGCGGCGAAGCGAAAACCATGGCCGGGCTCGCAGGGCTTGGCGACCTCGTGGCGACGTGTTCCTCCGCGCTGTCCCGGAACCACACTGCCGGCCGGCTGCTGGGGCAGGGCCTGACGCTGGAGGAGGTGGGCCGGAAGATGACCCAGACCGCCGAAGGCATCAAGTCCGGCCAGGCCGTCCATGAACTTGCCGGCAAGCTCGGCGTCGAAATGCCCATTACTGCCGCCGTCGTGGCGGTGCTGGCAGGCAAGCTGTCCGTTGACCAACTGGGGCCGGTTCTGCTGTCCCGGGAATTGAAACCTGAAGGCGATTACTGACCATGTCCCAAGACAAACCCACCACAGGCCAAACGGTCCCCACCAGGAAGCCGCGCGTTGCCGTGCTTTTTGGCGGCCGTTCCAGCGAGCACGCCGTGAGCTGCGTCACGGCGGCAGGTGTGCTGGGTGCCATCAACAAGGACAAGTACGAGGTCATCCCCATCGGGATCGCCAAGACCGGCCAGTGGGTTCTCGCCCCCGCCGAAACGGCCCAATGGTCCCTGGCGGCATCATCGCTCCCGGAAGTTGTGCCGTCGTCGGAGACCGTTACCCTGGCCGAGATCGGCGGGGAACACCAGTTGATCGTGGCCTCGCCCAACCAGGTTCCGCAGGAACTGGGCGCCGTTGACGTGGTTTTCCCGCTGCTGCACGGCCCGTTCGGCGAGGACGGCACCATCCAGGGCCTCCTGGAGCTCTCGGATACGCGCTACGTCGGCGCCGGGGTCCTGGCATCGGCCGTCGGCATGGACAAGCACTACATGAAGGTGGTCTTCGAAGCTGCCGGGCTGCACGTGGGCCCGTATGTGGTTGTGACCGACCGGCAATGGCGCAAGGACCCGGAAGCTGTGCGTAAACAGGTGGACCGCCTGGGGTTCCCCGTCTTCGTCAAGCCGGCCCGTGCCGGGTCCTCGATGGGCATTTCGAAAGTCGACTCCCTCGAGGGGCTGGACGCCGCCATCGAGGAAGCCCGCCGCCACGACCTCAAGCTCGTGATCGAAGCCGGCATTGTTGGACGCGAAATCGAGTGCGCGGTCCTGGAGGGCCGGGGCACGGATGCGCCACGGACATCGATGCCCGGCGAAATCTCAGTCGCCGGGGGTACCCACGAGTTCTACGACTTCAACGCCAAGTACGTCGAGGATGACGCCGCAGCACTGAGCTGCCCGGCCGACATGCCTGCGGAAGCCATTTCCCGGGTCCGTGAGCTGGCTGCAGCCGCCTTTGACGCAGTCGGGGCCGAGGGACTCAGCCGGGTGGACTTCTTCTACACGCCCGAGGGCGAGTTGATCATCAATGAGATCAACACCATGCCCGGCTTCACCCCGAAGAGCATGTATCCCCAGATGTGGGCGGCAACAGGTTTGGGCTACGCCGACCTCATCGACGAACTGATCTACCTGGCGCTGAACCGCAACACCGGACTCCGCTGAGCCCCACCGGCACCCTAACCTCGCTCCGCTTCGGCCAGGGAACCCTGCCGGCGTGGGCCCTCACCGGCCGGTTACTGGCTCTTGGGCAGGTTCTGCAGATCCTCCTGGCCTACGCAGTTCCGTGACGACGGAACCTTGCCGGCCGCTGCTGCCAGGTCCGCCAGCACTGTCGCGGAGCTGATCTTGTCCGGGTCCATCAGGACCTCCGTTGCGGGTTCCCTGCCGTAGGTGGTCAGCGTCCACACGGGGTCGCCTTCCTTGATCACCCAGTCGATGCCGTTGACGGTAACGCAGCGGTCGGTCGTCGGCCCCGGAACGTTGACGCCGCAACGGAGAATGACAAGGGACGGATCGCCCCAGGCAGCGGTGGCCTGGCTGTTTGTCTTCCGCAGTTTGGAATCGCCTATGGCATCAGGCAGGGCCACCATCATGGGCGCACACGCCGGGTTGGCGGCGTCCTTGGCGGCGGTGACATCAACGGCGGGGGAGCAGGCAGCCAGTGAAAGGGCGGCAATTGCCCCAACTGCCGCGATCCTGGCGGCGCGGGCGGACAGGGGCAGCTGGGGATGGTGCATGCTTCCAGCCTATCGCCGCCGCAGTCCCCGTCCGGACACAATGTCGGCCCGGCGCGGTAGCGTAGTGGCGTGCCTGAAGACCTCCGTAACCGCGTTGACCGCCAGCCCACCGTGGCCGGACTTTCCGAAGCCGACCTGCTGGCCCGGATCTTTCCGCGCCTGCATATGGAGGGCGGCCACAACTCGAGCACGCTCCTCGGCCCGGGGGATGATGCCGCCATCGTCGCTGCTCCGGATGGGAAGACCGTCATCAGCATCGACACCCAGGTCCAGGACCAGGATTTCCGGCTCCTGTGGCCCAACGGCTACCGCACCACCGGGTTCGACGTCGGCTGGAAGGCCGCGGCACAGAACCTTAGCGACATCAACGCCATGGGTGCGCATGCCACCTCCCTGGTGGTCAGCCTCACGCTTCCCGTTGACACGCCGGTCCGCTGGGTGGAGGACCTGGCGGACGGGCTGACGGCCGGAATCCGGGAACTCGGGGCAGTCCACTGTTCCGTGGCGGGTGGCGACCTTGGCCGGGGCCGGGAAATTTCGGTGACTGCTGCGGTCCTGGGAACCCTCGACGGCGGGCGGCCGGTCCTCCGGTCCGGCGCACGGCCCGGGGACATCCTCGCGCTGGCCGGAACCGTCGGCCACGCGGCAGCGGGCCTGGCCCTGCTCGAATCGGGCGTGCCGCTGGACTCCCTCACCCCTGCCGAGCAGGCCTTTGTGGACCTGCAGTGCCGTCCGCGGCCGCCGTTGGAAGCCGGCCCGGCAGCCCGCGCGGCAGGTGCCACGGCGATGCTGGATATCTCGGACGGACTCCTGCGCGACGGGAAGCGGCTGGCCACCGCCAGCCATGTCGCGGTGGCCCTCGACCCAGCGCGTCTTACCCAGTTGGCGGACCTGCTGGGCCCTGCTGCGGCGCGGCTGCGAGCAGATGCGGCACCGTGGGTCCTGGGCGGCGGGGAGGACCACGGGCTGCTGGCCACATTCCCGGCCGGCGTTCAGCTGCCACCCGGATTCACTGCGATAGGCTCGATACATGCACTCGGCACCGACGAAGGCCCGGGTGTCCTGATAGCTGGCCGGGCCGCGGACACCGGGGGATGGGATCACTTTGCACACTAAGGTTGCCGCCAACGCGCTGGCGATGAAGAGGTGGCTGGGCAAGGCTGAAACTGCCCTGGGAAACCACAGCGACCGGCTCAACGCCATCAACATTTTCCCGGTCGCTGACGGTGATACCGGCACCAACCTCTACCTCACGGTCCGCGCTGCCGCCCGGTCGCTGGTGCTGGACGCGGACCAGCCGGCCCCCGTGGACGTCGGGGAAGTCCTCTCCAAGGCCGGGCAGGCAGCCATGGAAGAGGCCAGGGGAAATTCCGGAACCCTGTTTTCGGTTTTCCTGTGTGCTGCTGCCGAACCACTGGCCGGGCACACCCGGCTGACGTCCACCCTCCTGTCGGCAGCCCTGAACCGTGCCCAGATCCGCGCCTGGTCTGCGCTGAGTGATCCCGTACCGGGAACCATGCTTTCGGTGATGGAGGCGGCAGCCCGTGCGGCTGGGGCTGTGGACGCCGGCCAGGACGGCGATGACAGCAACCACGCCCTGGGCCTCGCGCTGGACGCAGCGGTGGAGGGGGCCCTGGCCGCCGTGATCCACACCGAGGAGCAGCTTGATGCGCTCCAGTCTGCCCGGGTGGTGGATGCCGGCGGTGTGGGGATGCTGCTGATCCTCGACTGCCTCCGCTCAGCCGTCATGGGGCAGGAACTGCAGGGCGAGCTCCTCGACGGCCTGCACGGCTACGATGTCTCCGATCCTCACATCCACACCTCCCTGCCGGACGACGACGGCGTGGAAGTCATGTGCACCATCAGCCTTTCGCCCTTGAACGCCGCAACCCTCCGGCAGCGGCTGGACGAGATTGGCGAGTCCGTGATCATGAGCCAGGTTGGCAACGGGCCGGACGCCGAAGGAAACTACCGGTGGCGGGTCCACGTGCACGTGCCGGACGCTGCCCCGGCTGCTGCAATTATCCGCTCGCTGGGCGAACCTTCCCAGATCACCATCAGCGAACTGGCCCTGCCCAGGGATCCTGATGCGGATGCGGTGAACACCGGCGGGCATGAACGCTGAGCTGGAACTGGCCCTGGAGCGGCGGATCGGGAAGCGTTCGGCGGCAGTCATTGAGAAACATCTCGGCATAACCACCGTGGAGGGCCTCCTTAACTACTTCCCGCGCCGTTACATGAGCCGCGGTGAGCTCACGCCCATCACGGAGCTTCCTTTGGATGAGGAGGTCACCCTCATTGCCAGGGTTCTGTCCAGCAGCACCCGGCATATGCAGGCACGGCGCGGGACCATCACCGACGTCATCGTTTCCGACGACGACGGGCAGCAGGGGCTTCGCCTGGTGGGTGGCCGGGATTACACCGGAAAAGTTCCGGGGACCCTCAAAATCAGCTTCTTCAACGGGTTCAAGGCGAAAAACGAACTCCTGCAGGGACGCCGTGCCCTGTTTTCGGGCAGGGTTACCAGTTTTAAAGGGAAGCTTGGGCTCACCAACCCGGACTTCCAGCTCCTGGACGAAGATCCCTTCAGCGATGGGGGCCAGGATCCCGAAAAGCTTGCGGCCATGCCCATTCCGGTCTATCCGGCCACGGCCAAGCTGCCCAGCTGGAACATCCAGAAGGTGATCGCGACGCTGCTTGAGACCTCGGACCTTGGCGCGGTGCCGGACCCGGTGCCCCCGGTGGTCGCGGCCCGGGAAGACTTCCTGCCCGTGGCCGACGCCTACCGCCTCATCCACGTGCCTGAAACCGCCGCCGACTGGAAGCGTGCACGCGACCGGTTCCGTTACCAGGAAGCCCTGGTGCTGCAGTCAGCGCTTGCCAGGCGCCGGGCCCAGCTCGCCGCTGAGGAAGCCACCGCCCGGCGCCCTGTCGGAGAAGGCATTTTGGCCGCCTTCGACCAGGCGCTGCCCTTCACCCTCACGGCCGGCCAGGCCGCCGTCGGCAGGACCCTCGCAGGGGAGCTGGCGCAGGACACGCCCATGAACCGCCTGCTCCAGGGCGAAGTGGGCTCCGGAAAGACCGTCGTGGCCTTGCGGGCCATGCTCCAGGTAGTGGACGCCGGCGGCCAGGCCGCGCTCCTGGCCCCCACCGAGGTGCTCGCAGCCCAGCACTACGACTCCATCCGCCGCACCCTGGGTTCGCTCTCCAGCGACGGACTCCTTGGCGGCCTGGCCGGAAGCAACGGGCCATCCGTGCAGGTCACGCTGTTAACCGGATCCATGCCCACGGCGGCACGGAAGCAAGCCATGCTGGATGCGGCCTCGGGGACGGCGGGGATCATCATCGGCACCCACGCCCTCCTCAGCGACAACGTCTCGTTCTACGACCTCGGCCTGATCGTGGTGGACGAGCAGCACCGCTTCGGCGTGGAACAGCGCGATGCCCTGCGGGCCAAGGCCCGGAAGCCGCCGCATCTGCTGGTCATGACCGCCACGCCCATTCCGCGCACCGTGGCAATGACCGTGTTTGGTGACCTCGAAACCTCCACCCTCGATGAACTGCCCAAAGGCAGGGCCCCCATCACCACCCATCTCGTGGGCCTCGCGGAGAACCCTGCCTGGGCGGCACGGATCTGGGCACGCGCCCGGGAGGAAATCGACGCCGGCCACCAGGTGTACGTGGTCTGTCCCAAGATCGGAACCGACGACGACGGCGACTTCAGCCCCGGGGAGGCCGCACCACCGGGCGTGGAGGCGGAGGAGGCCAGGGAACTCGCGTCCGTCACCGCCGTCGTGGACCACCTGCTGGCTGAGCCCTCATTGGCGGGAGTTCCGCTGGCTCCCCTTCACGGGCGCCAGGACCCCGAGTTGAAAACGGACACCATGGCCGGGTTCACCGCCAACCGCATTAAACTGCTCGTCTCCACCACCGTGATCGAAGTGGGGGTGGACGTGCAGAACGCCACCCTGATGGTGATCCTGGACGCCGACAGGTTTGGGATCTCCCAGCTGCACCAGCTTCGCGGGCGTGTGGGCCGTGGCGGGCTGCCGGGGACCTGCCTGTTGGTCACCGCCCTTGAACCCGGCCATCCCAGCCGGCGGCGGCTGGAGGCCGTGGCTGCAACCACGGACGGTTTTGTTCTGTCGCAGGAAGACCTTAAGCTGCGGCGCGAGGGCGATATCCTTGGTGCTTCCCAGTCCGGCGGCCGGTCCACCCTGAAGCTGTTGCGGGTCCTCGAACACGAAGACGTGATAGCCCGGGCCAGGGACGACGCCCAGGCAATCGTCGGCGGTGACCCGCTGCTGGCCGGCCATCCCGGCCTCGCCGATGCCATTGAGCAGTACCTCAACCCCGAGAAGGAGGCGTTCCTTGAACGCGGTTAGCAACGAGGGCGCAGCGGGCGCCGCCGGGTCACGGTGGGCGACGTGACGCGGATCATCGCCGGGGCCGCCGGCGGCACACCGCTGGCAGCTGTTCCGGGATCGTTGACCCGGCCTACGACGGACCGGGTCAAGGAAGCGCTGTTCTCCCGCCTCGATGCTTTTGGCGTGATTGCCGGCGCCCGGGTGCTGGATCTTTATGCCGGTTCCGGCGCCCTGGGCGTGGAAAGCGGCAGCAGGGGAGCGCGGGCGGTGGACCTGGTCGAGTCGGAAGCCAAGGCCAGCGCCGTGTGCCAGCGCAACGCGGACCTCATCAATGGAGTGCTGGGCCAGAAAACCGTTACCGTCCACCGCTCAAAGGTGGAACCGTTCCTTGACCGCGCGGCACCAACGGCCGCCTGGGACCTGGTGTTCCTGGACCCGCCGTATCCGTTGGAGGACGGAACGCTCTCAGCGGTGCTGCAGAAGCTTGCGGCCCACCTTGGCCCCGGAGCCGTGGTGGTGGTGGAACGCTCCTCGCGGTCACCGGAACCGGGCTGGCCGGTGGGGATGACCAGGTTCGCCGAAAAGAAATACGGGGAGACCAGGCTGTGGTTCGCGGAGCCGTTCGTTCCCGACGCCATCGCCCCCGGTGACCTGGCCGACGGTGACCTTGCTGACGCTGACGGGGCTGAGTCCCCGGGCGCCTAGGCCGAGAAAGGGTCCAGGTCCACTCCGGCCAGGACCCTTGCGGGGTGGGGGCCCCGCGCTGTCAGCTCAGCTGTCCACGATTCCGGCCACGGGCCCTGGGTTCCCGCAAGGATGATGTTTCCCGGATACCTGCCCTGGAACATGCCGGCCTCGGCAACGGCACCCACATCCGCCATGGCCCCGCGCATCGCCGCCACCTGGCTCCTGACGAGGGTGAGCGCCGGTTCGTCGCCCACATTCACGATCAGGAGCCCTTCCGGGCCCAGGCGCTCCCTGGCCTCGCGGTAGAAACCGCTGTTGGCTATGTGCCCCGGTGCCTCAGGGCCGGAGAAGATGTCCAGGATCACGACGTCGAAGGTGAGGCCCGGGTCAAGCGCACCGAGCGCTTCGCGGGCATCGCCGATGACGGTGGTCAGGTTCGTCCCTTCGGGCATCGGAAGGTGCCGCAGGACAAAGTCCAGCAGTTCACGTTCCAGCTCCACCGCGTACTGGGTTGAGCCCGGACGGGTGGCCTGGATGTACCGCGCCAGTGTCAGAGCCCCTGCTCCAAGGTGGAGCGCCCTGATCTGTTCCCCTGCCGGTGCCGCCAGATCCACCAGGTGCCCGATCCGGCGAAGGTACTCGTAGAAGATGTCTTCCGGCCGGTCAAGGTTGACGTGTGACTGTTCAGCGCCGCCGATGCTGAGGACGTAGCCGCCATCGGTAAAGGCGTCGGGTTCGATCGTGGCGTGCTGGCCGGTGGTCCGCAGGAAGCGGCTGGCGGCACCGCCGCCGCGGCCGGACATCAGAGCCTGCCGCGCAGGGTTGCCAGCCGCTCGGCGGCCTCCTCCAGGACTTCCGTCTTCTTGCAGAAGGCAAAGCGGAGCAGGCTTCGTGTCCGTTCGGCGCCTTCCGGGTGGCAGAAGACCGGAACTGGGATGGCGGCGACCCCCACCAGTGCCGGCAGTCGCCGGGCCAGGTCCAGCGCATCCGTGATGCCCAGCGGAGCTGTATTTACATTGACGAAGTAGGTTCCCTGCGGAGTAAAGACGTCAAAGCCCGCAGCCCGGAGCCCTGCGCTGAGAATGTCCCGCTTCTGCTCCAGAGCAGAGGCGATGCCGGTGTAGAACCCATCCGGCAGGGCCAGTCCCTGGGCGATCGCTGCCTGGAAGGGGGTGCCCGAACTGTAGGTGAGGAACTGCTTTACCGTTCGGACCGCCGCGACCAGCTCCTCGGGACCGCTCAGCCAGCCGATCTTCCAGCCGGTGAGGGAAAACGTCTTGCCGGCGGAGGAAATGGTGATGGTCCGGGCAGCGGCGCCCGGAAGGGTGGCTGCCGGGATATGGCTCACGCCGAAGGTGAGGTGCTCGTACACTTCGTCGGTGATGATGATACTGCCGTGCTTGGCTGCAAGGTCCACCACCCGCTGCAGGACAGCGGGCGGAAAGACGGCGCCGGTGGGATTGTGCGGGTTGTTCAGCAGCACCACGCGCGTCCGTTCGCTGAAGGCTGCCTCCACCGCGGCCAGGTCCGGCATGAAATCCGGGGCCGCCAGGGGGACGGTGGTGTGGGTGGCTCCGGAAAGTCGAATCACCGCGCCGTAGGAGTCGTAGAACGGTTCAAACGTGAGGACCTCGTCGCCCGGCCCGGCGAACGCCAGCAAGGAGGCGGCGATGCCCTCGGTAGCCCCGGTAGTGATGATGACTTCCGTTGCCGGGTCCGGCGCCAGCCCGTAAAAGCGCTCCTGGTGCGCGGCCACTGCCTCCCGGAGTTCCGGAAGGCCCTTGCCCGGCGCATACTGGTTGGCCCCGGCAGCAATGGCGGCCCGCGCCGCATCCCTGATTTCCGCCGGCCCGTCCTCATCGGGGAAGCCCTGTCCCAGGTTGATGGCGCCCGTCTGGACGGCCAGGGTAGTCATCTCTTCGAAGATGGTGACTCCGAGTCCGCCGTCCGGCGCCAGGAGGTTTGCTCCGAGCGCGGTGCGCTGCCAGGGAGCAGGTGCCAGGGGGGTGGAAAGATCCCGGGGTGGATGCATCCAGCCATGGTATCCCGGCCTTTCCATGCGGTAGGTTCGGAGCATGAGACGCGCTGTGTGCCCCGGATCCTTCGACCCCATCCACAACGGCCATCTCGAAGTCATTGCGCGGGCTGCCGGGCTGTTCGACGAGGTTATCGTGGCCATCTCCACGAACTACGCGAAGAAGTACATGTTCACCCTGGAGGAACGGCTGGAAATGGCACGGGAGACCCTGGCGCTGCTCAAGGGCATCGTGGTGGAACCCGTGGGCGAGGGGCTCCTGGCGGAGTACTGCCGCCAGCGGGGCGTCTCCGCCATCGTCAAAGGGCTCCGGTCGTCGTCGGACTTTGACTACGAGCTTCCCATGGCCACCATGAACCGGCAGTTGAGCGGGGTGGAGACAGTTTTCCTCCCGGCAGAGGCCAGCTACGTCCATCTGTCCTCCACCCTGATCAAGGAAGTGGCTGTCCTGGGCGGCAGCGTCTCGGACTATGTGCCCCGGTCGGTGCACCGGCGCATGGTTTCCGGCGAGCCTTCGCCGGATCAGCAGCCGAAGCGGTAGGCTGGATCGGTACTTCGGCGCTGCCCGCTGCCGGTTTGAGTCACCATGGTTCTTCAGGCTAAGATGGTACGTCGGTCATATGTTCAACAGGAGTTCTCATTAACAGAGATGCTGGTTCGCCCCTGGCGTTCGACGTCAAGGACCTCGGGCGCAGCCCGGGAAGCATGCGGACACTGAAGGAACATGTACCCGCACCGGGTGATCTTGGTGTGGCGCTCATTGGTGTTCAGGAAGGCTCGGATGTCGAGCTCGACCTGAGACTGGAGGCCGTACACGAAGGAATTCTGGTATCAGGAACCGCACTCGCCGAAGTAACCGGCGAGTGCGGCCGATGCCTGGATCCCCTTGCGTATGACCTTGAGGTCAATGTGCAAGAACTTTTCTTCTACGAGGGCACTGCGCTCTCGGACGGAGAAGAAGATGAAGAGCAACGTCGAGTCGAGCACGATGTAATCGATCTTGAACCGGTGTTGCGGGACGCAGTTGTCACCAATCTGCCGTTCCAGCCGGTGTGCCGGGAAGACTGCCAGGGCCTTTGCTCCGAATGTGGAGCTCGCCTGGAAGACGAGCCGGGGCACCACCACGAGGTCCTGGATCCTCGCTGGGCTGCCCTAGCTGATATGGCTAAGCCTGACCGGCAAAATTGATTTGTACGTGTTTGTCTAGAGAGAAATGAGTTAGCCGTGGCTGTTCCCAAGCGGAAAATGTCTCGCTCGAATACCCGCGCCCGCCGCTCGCAGTGGAAGGCGACCGCCCCCCACCTGGTGAAGACCGTTGAGAACGGCCAGGTCACCTACAGCCTGCCGCACCAGGCAAAGGTCGTTACCGACTCTGCTGGCACCGCGCTGTTCCTTGAGTACAAGGGCCGCAAGGTCGCTGACGTCTAATCGGCCCCAACAGGCTGACTGATGTCTTCAACTGAAGAGCTTCTGAAGCGTCTCGGTGTCACTATTGACGCCGGGACGCTTCGTCTTGCGCTTACCCACCGCTCGTACGCGTACGAGAACGGCGGTATCCCCACCAACGAGCGCCTCGAGTTCCTGGGCGACTCCATCCTGGGCTTTTCCGTCACTGATGCCCTGTACCGGGACAACCCGGACCTGCCCGAAGGCGAACTCGCCAAGCGCCGGTCCGCCGTCGTCAGCACCCGCGCCCTTGCGGGCATCGGACGCAGCCTGGGCATTGGTGAGTACATCTACCTGGGCCAGGGCGAGAAACTCACCCACGGCAAAAACAAGGCGTCCATCCTCGCGGACACCATGGAGGCCCTCATCGGGGCAACCTACGTCTCCAACGACATCGAGACCGCGCGGCAGTTGGTCATGCGGCTGGTTGGGCCGCTGCTGAAGGATGCCGCCGTCCTGGGCGCCGGCACCGACTGGAAGACCAGCATCCAGGAACTCGCGGCCAGCCGGCAGCTGGGCAGCATCCACTACGCAGTGGATGGCTCCGGCCCGGACCATGCCCGCACCTTCACCGCTGTGCTGAACATCGGTGGAACGGCCTACGGCAAGGGCTCCGGGCATTCCAAGAAGGAAGCGGAGCAGGAAGCCGCGGCCGACGCCTGGCGTGTACTTTCGGGCGCCGAGACACGGACTGCAGCCGGCACGTCCGCGGGCTCAGTCACCGCCAAGTAGTGTTCCGTGCCTGAACTGCCCGAGGTCGAAGTGGTGCGCCGCGGCCTGGTGAGCTGGGTCCGCGGCCGGACCATCAGTGCTGTCGACGTCCTCGATCCGCGCTCCGTCCGGCGCCATGCCCTTGGGCCCGGGGACTTTGTCGGCAACCTCCAGGGTGCCACGGTGTCCGACGTCGTGCGCCGCGGCAAATTCCTCTGGATGCCGCTGACGGACTGCCTCGCTGCACCGGAAAATCCTGAAACCGCGCCGGTGCCGGAAGTGGCACTCATGGCACACCTGGGCATGAGCGGGCAACTTTTGATGCAGGATCCGGACGTCCCCGATGAAAAGCATCTCAAGGTCCGCCTCCGCCTCAGTCCACGGGAGGGCATGCCTGACCAGTTGCGGTTCGTGGACCAGCGGATCTTCGGCGGCCTGTTCGTCACCGCTTTAGTACCCACGGACGACGGCGGCCCCGGCGGCCTGGCAGAGTCCCCCCTTCCGCTGATCGCCGCGGAAGCGGCCCACATCGCGCGCGACCCCCTGGACCCGTCCTTTTCCTTCGACCTCTTCTACCAGCGCCTCCGCAAGCGCAAGACCGGGCTGAAGCGGGCACTGCTGGACCAGGGGCTGGTGTCCGGCATTGGAAACATCTACGCCGACGAAGCTCTGTGGCGCGCCCGCCTGCATTTCGCCCGGCCCACCGACACCCTTCGCCGCAGCGAGGCGCGGCGCGTCCTGGACAGCGCCCGGGAGGTCATGCTCGATGCCCTCGCCGCAGGAGGAACCAGCTTCGACTCGCTGTACGTCAACGTCAACGGCGCCTCAGGCTACTTTGACCGGTCCCTCAACGCCTATGGCCGCCAGGGCGAGCCCTGCAAGCGGTGCGCCGAAGCGGGGATCAACGCGATCGTTCGTCGGGACCAGTTCATGAACCGGTCGTCCCACACCTGCCCGGTCTGCCAGCCACGGCCACGCAACGGGCGCTGGTAACAGCGCCTGCCGCAACGGCGGGACTTGTCCCGGCGCCGGTAAAACGGCTCAGCGGGAGCGGTAGTAGTCCGCCAGCCGTTCAAGGCCTTCATCGATGGAGACGGCTGGAGTCCAGGCAAGGAGTTCTTGGGTCTCACGCTGATCAAACCAATGGGCCGTGGACAACTGTTCGGCAAGAAACCTGGTCATGGGCGGTTCGTCCTTTTTGCCGAGCCTGGGCCACGCTTTTTCCACCACCGATCCCGCAATCCTCGCAAGCTTTCCCGGTACAGACCACGACGGCGCGGGAACGCCCCCTGCGGCGCAGATGCCGGCAATCAGTTCGCCTACCGGCCGCGGTTCGCCATTGGTGACAACCAGTGCCCTCCCGTGGATGTCACTGATGCGGTCCAGGGCCGCAACGATCGCCGCCGCCGCATTGTCCACGTACGTGGTGTCGATAAGCGCGGCGCCCGCGTCCAGCAGCGGCAGGCGGTTCCGGGCCGCCCGCGCCAGCACGCGTTCCACCAGCTGGGTGTCACCGGGTCCCCAGACCACGTGCGGCCGGACGGCAGCGACGCGGAAGCCCGGGGCATCCGCGTCGAGGGCCAAAAGCTCCGCCTGCGCTTTGGTGCGGGCGTAGTCGCCGTGGGCGCGTGCCGGATCGGCCGGTTCTGCGCCGAGTCCTGCGATGGCGGCGCCTGAATTGGCCACCGACGGTGAGGAGACAAACACAAGGTCGCCGACGCCGGCTTCGCGCGCCGCCAGGAGGAGGCGCCGCGTTCCCTCCACGTTCACCCGGTCAAACTCGTCGGCGCGGCCGGTGAAGGATACTTTGGCCGCGAGGTGGATGACTGCCTCGGCGTCCCTGACGGCAGCCCTGACGGCGGCGTCGTCGGTGAGCGAACCGCAATGGTCCGCCGCGCCGTCGACCCCTGAGGGACGCCGCTGGAAGGTGGTGACGGCGTGGCCCCTGCGCACCAGCAGCCCTGCCACTTCACGCCCCAGCAGGCCGCTCGCCCCGGTGACCAGGATTTTCATGGCGCCACCCGCCGGCCGCCGGCCAGCACTGACGAGGCCCATTGGGCCAGCCGCGACCTGTCGATCTTTGCGTTGTGGCGGATGTCGGTGGGCTGCGCGGGGACAACCAGGACTGCCGCTACGGACACGCCTGCCGCCTGGGCGGCGCTCCGTACCTTCCCGGCCAGTTCCGTGCCCGCAGGGCCGGCCTTACGGGCGGGCGGGACGGTTTCGACGACGGCGGCGATGGCCTGCGTGCCCGCGGGCCCCACGCCCACGACGGCTGCCATCCGGATACCGTCCAGCTGTTCGATGGCCTGTTCGGCGCCGACCGGAGTGACCACTCCATGGGGCGCCGTGATGATGTGCGCCAGGCGCCCTTCCACCCACAGGCGGCCGTCGGCGTCGAAATGGCCCACATCGCCGGTGCGGTGCCAGCCGGCCGGCCCGGCGCTCGCCTGCCCGGTCAGCCAAAGCCTGTCGTAGCCGTCCTTGACGTGCGGCGCGCTGACCAGGATTTCCCCCGTCACCCCCGGTTCGGTCACCGGCTCAGCCCCTGGGGCAGTACCGTCGGCCGCCAACGGGATCACGGCTATGCGGGCGCCCTGGACGGGATGCCCCACGCAGACGCCGTTGCCGGCCCCTGGCGTTGTTCCGGCTTCGGCGTCGGCCGCCGCGGCCTGGATCTGTTCAAGGCTGATGTCGGTGACGGGGAGGGCCTCGGTCATGCCGTAGGGGGTATGCAGCGAGGCGGCGGGCAGCAGCCGCTGCACCTCCGCAAGGAGAGGTTCCGGAACCGGTGCGCCGGCAGAGAGCAGCACTTGGACGCGGCAGAGTGCAGCGGTGCCCTCCGGGGTGAGGCCGTCCCGGGTGGCGACGACGTTGCGCAGGGCGGCAGGGGACGCAAAGACCACCGTGGCATCGATGGCCGCTGCAGCATCGGCCAGGGCGCGCGCGGTCAGGGTGCGGGGCGCGGTGACGTCCATGGCCGGCGTCACGGACACGGTTCCCAGCGCCGGCCCCAGCAAGGCGAACGGCGCAAAGCCTGCAACCAGCTTCTGGCCCGGCTTGATGCCGAAGGTTCCCGCCACGGTGTCCCGCATGGCGGCAAGCTGCCGGTGCGTGTACAGCACGCCCTTGGCGGGACCGGTGGAGCCGGAAGTGAAAAGTACGGCGGCGGGGGAGTCCCCGTCCGGGCTGGAGGCGGGAGCGACGCCGGCAGCGGCACGCCCTGCGCCTGCCCTGGCCAGGGCGGCGAGGGAGGTCTCCACCCCGAGGAGCCGGCGCGGACCTGCCGGCAGGTCCTGCACACTGATGCGCCTGGACGCCCAGCCCAGTGCCCGGGCAGCGGCAAGGGCCTTGTCAATCCCGATCAGGACATCAGGCGTCGCTCCCTTGACCGCCCGGCCCAGCCCCCTGGTCCCCAGGCCGGCGTCGGCAACAACCACCACCGCTCCCAGCCGCAGGCAGGCATACAGGGCCACGGTCAGGTCCACCCCGGGCGGGACCATCAGGCTCACCCGGCTGCCCGGTCCTACTCCCGCCCCCTGCAGGCCTGCGGAGAGGTGCCCGACGCTTTCTTCCAGCTGCCGCCAGGTGAGCGAGCGGGCCACCGTGCCGTCCGGTGCCATTTCGACGACGGCCCTCCCGTCTGCGGACGGGCCGGCGGCGAGCTCCCCAAGAAGCGTCCACAAGGGCGTGGAGCCATTGCCGTTAGCCGGGGCGGCGGTTCCAGTGACCACGTCGGCTTCAGCAACTGCGCCGGCTTCAGCAACACTGTCCCCGCCGTGCGTGACGCGGCCGGCAAGCCAGTCGAAGACCGCCGGCTCGATGTTCCGGTCCTCTGCCACCAGGTGTCCAGCACCCTCGTAGCGGTGCACGTCCGCG
This sequence comes from Pseudarthrobacter sp. LT1, assembly GCF_035621795.1. Lineage (NCBI taxonomy): Bacteria > Bacillati > Actinomycetota > Actinomycetes > Micrococcales > Micrococcaceae > Pseudarthrobacter > Pseudarthrobacter sp. LT1. The sequence goes on along the minus strand of NZ_CP141830.1, from coordinate 2,773,411 downwards.
TGGGGGAGGCGGGTGAGCAGGTCCTTCAGGTAGCGGTCGGAGAAGATGGGGTCCCTTGGGCCCCACAGCATCAGGACCGGCACCTTAAGGTCCCGCACGCCCTCCGCCACGCCGTTGAGGGCAGCGAAGCTGGGGTGCGACGCGTCAACGGGAATGTCCGCTACGAAGTTGCCCACCCCCGCGCGCCGCGAGGCGCTGCGGTACGGAGCCATGAAGGCGTTCCGCACGTCCGCGGGCAGCGGCGGGTGTGCCAACGAATGCGTCACCCGCAGGAAAGCATCGGTAGTGGTGGTGCCCCACCGGTGCACGGCAGGGTGGAGGGCAAGGCGCAGCGCCGGCGGGATGGGGGAACCGGCGGGCTGGTGGACGGCGGTGTTGGTCAGGACCACGCCGGCCAGCTGGTCGGCGTGGGCCAGCGCCCAGCCGAGGCTGATGACCCCGCCCCAGTCGTGACCCACCGAAACCACCGGCCCTGCCAGGTCCAGGGCGTCGGTCAAGTCGCCCAGGTCGTTGATCCTGTCCGCCAGCCGCCGGAAGGTCCCGGTCCGCTCCGAGAAACCCATGTCCAGCTGGTCCACGGCCACCACGCGCCACGGGTGCGCGTGGTTCGATCCGGCGGCCAGCAGGCTCCGCCACAGGTAGGACCAGGTGGGATTGCCGTGTACGCACAACAGGGTTCCCATGGGAGCCAGGCCGCGGCGTGCCAGTTCCCCGCCATTGTCCAGCAGGTGCCAGCGGCGCACCGTGCCGGGCGAATCAGCCCCCGAGGTGGAGGGGACATCGATGTGGCGCGACCACTCGGCGTTGACGCCCGGCCAGTCCGCGATCACCAAACGATTTCCAGCATTGCGGTGTTCAGGCCGGATCCGACGCCCATGCACAACACCCTGTCACCGCTTCCCAATGACTGTGCCTCGGCCGCGAGTGTCATGGGGAGCGATGCCGGTCCCACGTTGCCCCAGTGCGGGAACGTGATGGGCACCTTGTCCGGGTCCAGATCGATCGCATCGATAATGGCCTGGGTGTAGGCGTTGCTGACCTGGTGCGTGACGTAGCGGTCCATCGCGGCCCAGTCCCATTCGGGCTGGGCTTCCTGCCATGCATCGACCACGAGCTGGAGGCCGCCGTCGAGCAGTCCCTTCGTGTCGGTGTTCATGCCGTCGATGCCGCCCACGCACAACTCGTGGTGCTCGGTGCCGGCGCGCATCACGCCGCCCACCACCCGGTGTGCTCCCGGGTGCTCGTCGGCGGGCCCCAGGACGGCCGCCGCAGCCCCGGACCCCAGCGTCAGCGTGGCGAACTCCCGGTTAAAGTCATCGCGCGTTGTCTCGGGCCGCTGCAGCCGGGCCAGGGTGGCCTCCTGCGTCAGCTGGGCGTCCTCGCCGTTGACAATCACGGCGTACCTTATCTGGCCCGAATCGATCATGTTGGCTGCCAGGGTCAGGGCATTCACGAAGCCCAGGCAGGCGTTGGCAAGGTCGAAGTTCATGGCCGACGACGGCAGGCTCAGGCCGTGGTGGATCTTCACCGCCACTGAGGGTTCAAGGTTGCGCCGGGTCACCGAGGTGTTGATCAGCAGTCCGACCTCCGAGGCTTCGATGCCGGCCTCGGCGAGGGCCTTGGCGCCCGCCTCCACCGCGGCGTCGTCGAACGACGTTCCAGCAGCCCACCACCGGCGGTGCGTGATGCCTGCCACGCGCTCAAGCAGCCGCGGCGGAAACTTGAGGCGCTGCAGGGTCGATGCCAGCCGCCGGTCAAATTCCGTGGAGCTCACGATCCTGGGAGCCTCGACGCTGCTCACCGAGAGCAGCGCGGTGTTGCTGTGGCGGAAGGTTGCATTACCTGCCAATTCAAGCCCCTCTTCGTTTTCGTCCCGCGTTCCTGCGGTGACCGTACCCACATCTGCGCAGGCTCAAGAGCTTAACTATGCCTTTGCCGTGCCGGAACACGCATATCCACCCCCGGTGCCCGTGCCGGTTCCCGGGTGCTGCTGCCGGGAAATGTCGGTCCTGCGCAGTAGATTGTAGTGACCCGGTTCCAGCAAAATGCCCTACCCGCTCCAGGAGACCAGAAAAGCCTTGCACCTCAAAAGCCTCACCGTCCGGGGGTTCAAGTCCTTTGCGTCCGCCACCACCTTCGACTTCGAACCCGGCGTCACCGCCGTCGTGGGTCCCAACGGATCCGGCAAGTCCAACGTGGTGGACGCCCTGGCGTGGGTCATGGGCGAGCAAGGGGCCAAAACCCTGCGCGGCGGCAAGATGGAGGACGTCATTTTTGCCGGTACGTCCGGGCGTCCGCCGCTGGGCCGCGCCCACGTTTCGCTCACCATCGACAACACCGATGGCGCACTCCCCATCGAGTACAGCGAAGTCACGATTTCCCGGACGCTGTTCAGGACGGGCGGATCCGAATATGCCATCAACGGCGCAGGCTGCCGCCTGCTGGACATCCAGGAACTGCTCTCCGATTCCGGCCTGGGCCGTGAAATGCATGTCATTGTGGGCCAAGGCCAGCTGGACCGCGTCCTGCACGCCACTCCCGAGGACCGCCGCGGCTTCATCGAGGAGGCGGCCGGGATCCTCAAGCACCGGCGCCGCAAGGAACGGACGGTACGGAAGCTCGAGGCCATGCAGGCCAACCTCCAGCGCCTGACCGACCTCACCGGCGAGATCCGGCGGCAGCTCACGCCCCTTGGGAAGCAGGCCGAGGTGGCCCGCCGAGCGCAGCGGGTCCAGTTCGACGTCCGGGACGCGCGGGCGCGCCTGCTCGCCGACGACCTGGTGCAGCTGCAGCAGGCCCTGGAGCAGGACGTGGCGGACGAAGCGGCACTCAAGGCGCGCCGGACCGCCGTCGAGCAGGAACTCGAGGCCGGGCGCAGGCAGCAGGCAACATTGGAGCAGCTCGCGGCCGAGGCCACACCGCGGCTCAATGCCGCCAGGGACACCTGGTACCGGCTGTCCACGGCCCGTGAACGGCTGCGGTCGCTCGGCTCGCTTGCCACGGAACGGAGCCGCCTGCTGGGTTCCGACGATGCCGCGCCGTCTTCCGGCCGGGACCCCGAACAGCTGGAGCGCCAGGCAGCCCGGGTGAGGCGGGAACTGGCCGAACTCGAACAGGACATCCAGTCCAGGCGGGGCACCCTGGACGCGGCCAGCGCAGCGAAAGTGGAAGCGGAGCGGGCTGCGCAGGCCGAGGACCAGCGGCTCACCGCCCAGCTCCGTGCCGCAGCGGACCGGCGCGAGGGCCTGGCGCGGCTGGCCGGCCAGGTCGCGGCGGCCCGGTCCCGGGTGGAGTCCGCGCAGGCGGAACTTGGAAGGCTGCGCGAATCCCTTGCCGCCGGAACCGAACGCCGGGCCCGCGCCCAGGCCGAGTTTACGGCGCTGGAAAACCAGGTGGCCGGCGTGGAGGAGGGAGAGGAATCCCTTGACGCCGACTATGAGGCGGCCAGCGATGTCCTGGACGCCGTGCTGGGGGAGATCGCGGACCTCAAAGCCGCCGTCAACGAGGGGGTCCGCAAGCGGGACGCCCTCGCCGCGCGCCTCGATGCCCTGAAGCTCGGCCTTGACCGCAAGGACGGTGCCAGGCACGTGCTGGCGTCCGGGCTCCCCGGCGTGCAGGAAAGCCTTGCTGCCGGGATCACCGTGCAGGCCGGGTTCGAGCCGGCCATCGCCGCCGCCCTGGGGGAAGTGTCCGAGGCAGTGCTCGTCCAGGACGGGGAGGCAGCGGCCGCTGTGCTGGGACGGCTCAAGGACGACGACGCCGGGCGGGCGTCGCTGCTCCTCGCATCGGCGGCGGCACTCCACCAGGGAGATGGCCCGCACGTGACGCTGCCTGAGGGAGCGCAGTGGGCCGCCGGCCTGGTCGATGGGCCTTCGGGGCACGGCTCCCTGGTCCGGCACCTGCTGTCCCGGACCGCCGTCGTGACCGGCATCGACGCCGCGGCTGCCCTGGTTGCTGCACTGCCGGACATGACAGCGGTCACCCGCGAAGGGGACGTCTTCACCGCCGTCTCCGCCACGGGTGGCTCTGCCAAAGCGCCGTCCCTCCTTGAGGTGCAGGCGGCGGTGGACGACGCCGAGCGCGGGCTTTCGGCGGTCACGGCGGACCTGGAGCGGAACAGGTTCGCCCTGGCAGCCGCGGAGGCACGGCGCACGGGAGCGCAGGAGGAGGCGGACGCTGCGCTCGACAAGCTGCACGAATCCGATGCCCGGCTCGCTGCCGTAGCCGAACGTTTGGGCCACCTGAACTCTGTCCTGCGCAGCGCCGTTGGCGAGAGCGAACGGCTGGCAGCGTCCCTGGCACGGGCCGAAGGCAACGTCGCGGCGGAGGAGGAAGCGCTCGCCACCGTCGCTGCCCGGTTGGCCGCGGCGCAGGAAGCGCCGGTGGAAGAGGAACCGTCCACGGAGCAGCGCGACGCCCTGGCGCGTGCAGCCTCCGCCGCCCGCGCCGCCGAGGTGGAGGCGCGGTTGTCCCTCCGCAGTGCCGAAGAGCAGCTGGTGGCCACCCGCAACAGGGTGGCGTCCCTGGAACGCGCCGCCGCCACGGAACGCCGCGCCCGTGAGGAGGCGGCAGAGCGCGCCCGCCGCCGCCGCATCCAGGCCCGGCGCGCGGCCGCCGTTTCCTCGGGGGCGGAACTGGCTCTTGGCTATGTGGACGTCTCCGTGGACCGTGCCCGGCACGAACGGGACCTGGCCGAGGAGAACCGCGAGCTGCGCGACCGCGGCCTGCGGGAGATCCGGGAAGCGAACGATGCCCTGGCCAGGGAGCTGGCCCAACTCACCGACAACGTGCACCGCGACGAACTCGCCCGGGCCCAGCAGCGCGCCAGGATCGAGGCGGTGGAAACCCGCTCCGTGGATGAGCTGGGCATCACCCCCGAAGCGCTGGTCACCGAATTCGGGCCGCACGTGCCGGTGCCCGTTCCGGCGGAGGAATCCGGTGACAAATGGGCGGCCCTGCGGGCCCCGGTTGACGCGGACGGGGAAGAAATCAGGGATGGCAAGCCCTATGTCCGGCAGGAGCAGGAGAAACGGCTGCGGAAGGCGGAGCGGGACCTCGCAAGCCTGGGCAAGGTCAACCCCCTGGCGCTGGAGGAATTCGCGGCGCTGGAGGAGCGGCACCAGTTCCTCAGCACCCAGCTCGAGGACCTGAAGGCCAGCCGGCGGGATCTGCTGGACATCATCAAGGAAGTGGATGACAGGGTCCAGCGGGTCTTTGCCGAAGCGTTCGAGGACACCCAGGCCCAGTTCGTCCGGGTTTTCGGGCGGCTCTTTCCCGGCGGCGAGGGACGCCTGGTCCTGACCGACCCGGCGGACATGCTCACCACCGGCATCGAAGTGGAGGCCCGCCCTGCGGGCAAGAAGATCAAGCGGCTGTCCCTGCTCTCCGGCGGCGAACGCTCCCTGACCGCAGTGGCGCTCCTGGTGGCCATTTTCAAGGCGCGGCCCTCGCCCTTCTACGTCATGGACGAGGTGGAGGCGGCATTGGATGACACCAACCTTGGCCGGCTCATCACCATTTTCGAAGAACTCCGGGAATCCAGCCAGCTGATCGTCATCACGCACCAGAAGCGGACCATGGAAGTGGCGGACGCGCTGTACGGGGTCACCATGAGGGGCGACGGCGTCTCCACTGTCATCAGCCAGCGGTTGGGGGCCGAGGTATAGCGGCAGGTCAGCTGCCTGATGGCTGCCGGAAGCGGGCGGGCCGTTTGTGAGAAGCTAGGGGAGTGAATGACATCCTTCCCATTGTCCTGTCCATTCTTGCTGCGCTGGTGGTCATCGGCGGGCTGATTCCGGTCCTGCTCAAGACGCGGAGGAACATCACCCGCTACCCGGGCACCAGGGATGCCAACGACCCCGAAATCCGCTCCGGCGGAAGCACGGCGGTGGCGGACCGCGAGGGAACCATCGAGGGCACGGTTCCGCAGAGGGTGGACCTCGACGGGTTGGACACCACCACCGTTCCGGACAATGCGGCCGGGCTGGAAACCATTCCCGTCGAAACCCCGCTGCCCGTCGCCGGCCGCCTGGCCCGACTTCGGGAACGGCTGGCCCGCTCCAACAACGTCATGGGCAAGGGCCTGCTGGCGCTGCTGTCCAGCGACCGGATCGACGAGAGCGTCTGGGATGAAGTGGAGGAAACCCTCCTCCTCGCGGACCTGGGCACTGAACCCACCATGCAGCTGGTGGACGCCCTCCGGGAGCGCGTCAAGGTACTGGGCACCCGCACCCCGGAACACGTCAAGACCATGCTCCGGGAAGAACTCATCAAGCTTGTGGACCCCACCATGGACCGCAGCCTCAACGTGCAGCGGCACGCCGATAAGCCCGCCGTGATGATGGTGGTGGGCGTGAACGGCGTGGGCAAGACCACCACCGTGGGCAAGCTGGCACGTGTGCTGGTGGCCGAGGACAAGGACGTCCTGCTGGGCGCCGCGGACACCTTCCGCGCCGCTGCCGCTGAGCAGCTGGCCACGTGGGGCCAGCGCGTGGGCGTTCCCACCGTGAAGTCCGACATCGACGGCGCCGACCCCGCCTCGGTTGCCTACGAGGCAGTGAAAGCCGGTATCGAGCAGGAAGTCGACGTGGTCATGATCGACACCGCCGGGCGCCTGCAGAACAAGGTGGGCCTGATGGACGAACTGGGCAAGGTCAAGCGCGTCGTGGAGAAGCTGGCCGAGGTGGACGAAGTCCTGCTGGTGCTCGATGCCACCACCGGCCAGAACGGCCTGAACCAGGCGCGGGTCTTCTCGGAGGTAGTCAACATCACCGGCATCGTCCTGACCAAGCTGGACGGAACCGCCAAGGGCGGCATCGTCGTCGCCATCCAGAAAACCCTGGGCGTGCCCGTCAAGCTCATTGGACTGGGCGAAGGCGCCGACGACCTGGCCCCCTTCGACACCGAAGGCTTTGTTGACGCCCTGCTGAACTGACCTGCAAAACTCAGCTTCTGCGGTGAGCTGTTGAATAGGCAGCTGAACCGGCCTGCTGCACGAGTTTGCCGTTGCCCGCACCGCAGGCTAGCTGCCTGCGGTGCGCAGTGTCTCGCGGGTGGGCAGCCAGCCGGCGGCTGCAAGGAGCATGACCCCGCCGGTCACGCCGAAAGCCCAGCCGAACCCCAGCCCGTCGGCCAGCATTCCCGCCACGAGCGGCCCAACGATCGCTCCGACGTCGGACGTCATCTGGTACACCGCCAGCACCTTGCCTCCGGACCGCGCGTTGCCGATGACATCGGCGACGGCGGCCTGCTGGGCGGGACCGAAAAGACCGGACCCGACGCCGGCGAGCGTGGACGCTGCCAGGAACCAGGGCAGGTCTGAGGTGATGCCGATGGCTGCAGTGGACAGGGCCGCCACCAGGAGGCCGGAGATCATCATGGGCTTTCGCCCCACCGAGTCCGCCAGCCGTCCCGAGAAGGTCAAGGCAGCGGCATTGCCGGCAGCGAACACTGCCAATGCCAGGCCCGCGGCCTGCGGGCCTGCTCCGAAGGCCGCCGCAGCGAACAGCGGCACCGTTGCCATCCGGACGCCAAAGGTAGCCCACCCGTTGGCAAAGCTGGAGACCAGGGCGGACCTGTAGGTTCCCACAGCCAGCGCTTCGCCAAAGCGCATGTCCGGGGCGCGGTCCTGTACTTCGGCGCCTCCCCGGCGCTGGTGGCTCAGCTGGGTCTGGACGACGAACGCGGCCACAAGCAGCGCAGCGGCGTAGGCAAGGAACGGGACCCGCAGGCCCAGTCCCGCCAGCAGGCCGCCCACAATCGGCCCGCACACATTTCCGATCAGGAAGGCCGATGCGTAGGCTCCGGAAACCCTGCCCCTGCTTTTGGGCGGCGCCAGCCGGACCACCAGGGCCATTGATGCCACCGTGAACATCACAGACCCGGCCCCGCCCAGCCCGCGGAAAAGCAGCAGCTGCCAGTAGTCCTGGGCAAATGCGCACGCCGCAGTGGACAGCGCCACAATCAGCAGCCCGGCGACATAGATGGGACGTTCCCCACGCCTGCCGATCAGGGCGCCCCCGGCAGGGGCGAACGCCAGGCGCATGAAGGCGAAGATGGCCACGATAACGGCGGCCTCAGTGTTCCCCACCCCGAAGGTTGTTGCGAACTGCGGCAATACCGGCGCAACAAGCCCGAAGCCAAGCGCGATCAGGAACGCGGCAGCCAGCATCACCTTGATGTCGCGGGGGAGTTTCTCCCGCTGCGGCCTTAGCCGGGCCAAAAACCTCGAAGTGGCGCCGCTTGCGCGGGGTGGTGCCGTCATGGTGCAGGAGTCCTTGCTGGAAAGGGAGCCGGGTGGCTGCGCGGGTGCGGAAACATAACCGTAACAAGGCGGATATGCACCATTTACTTCCTAGAGGTTGTTGTAACAGGCCGGCAATCTAAATCCTCCGCGGGCGAAACACGCCGCCCACACACTCATTACAGGACGCAAAAAGGCGTTGGCAGGCGGAGTATTCCGCAAGATTCGATGAGAGAGGACGTGCACCATGGAACTTACCGCAGGTCACGTTTGGGTCATGGTAGCGGCAGCTCTCGTGCTGTTCATGACACCCGGTCTGGCATTTTTCTACGGCGGCATGACCCGCGCCAAGGCAGCCCTGAACATGATGATGATGAGCTTCATCTCCATCGGCATGGTGGGCGTCGTCTGGGTCCTGTGGGGCGCCTCCATGAGCTCCGGGGAAGGGTTCATGGAAATTGTGGGCAACCCGTTCGCCACATTCGGCCTTGAGGGGATCAATACCCCCGACGGCCTGATCAAGGTGGGCTACGCAGCCACCTTCGCCATCATCACCGTGGCACTGATCAGCGGGGCCATCGCCGACCGCGCCAAGTTCGGCGCCTGGTCCGTGTTCGTTCCCGTCTGGGTCACGCTGGTGTACTGCCCGCTGGCCTACATGGTGTGGGGCGGCGGCCTCTTCGGCCCCGAAGGCGCCATCGGCAAGGCCCTCGGCCCGGCCATCGACTTCGCCGGCGGCACCGTGGTCCACATCAATGCGGGTGTTGCCGCGCTGATCCTGGTCCTGATCATCGGCAACCGCAAGGGCTTCGGCAAGGACCCCAACCACCGCCCGCACAACATCCCGTTCGTCATGCTCGGCGCAGCCATCCTCTGGTTCGGCTGGTTCGGCTTCAACGGCGGCGCGGCCACCACTGCCGAACAGGGCGGCCTCATCTGGATCAACACCCTCGCAGCCCCGGCAGCGGCCATGCTCGGCTGGCTCGTCACCGAACGCATCCGCGACGGACACCCCACCTCGCTCGGTGCCGCGTCCGGCGTCGTGGCCGGCCTCGTGGCCATCACCCCCGCCTGCGCCAACGTCAGCCCGGTCGGTGCCCTTGGCCTCGGCGTGGTCGCCGGTGTCGCCTCAGCCCTCGCCGTTGGCCTGAAGTTCCGCTGGGGCTTCGATGACTCCCTGGACGTCGTCGGCGTCCACCTCGTCTCCGGCATCATCGGCACCGTGGCCCTGGGCTTCATCGCACTGCCCACCGCCGGTGTTGGCGGCGGCCTCTTCTACGGCGGCGGACTCACCCAGCTGTGGGCACAGCTCGCGGCAGCCGGAATCGCCATTGCCTACTCAGCGGTCCTGACGTCCATCATTGCGCTGGCCATCCACAAGACCATGGGCTTCCGGGTCTCGCAGGAACAGGAAACGGTGGGTGTGGACCTCAGCCTGCACGCCGAGACTGCCTACGAGTTCGGTCTCAGCGGCCACGGTGGAAGCTTCCAGCCGCTGCACGACATGATCACCGGCAAGGGCCAGGGCGAGACGGTCCAGGCAGCATCCGGTGCGCAAAAGGCACAGCCGGCAACAGGTAAGGAAAGCGTGGGGGCATGAAACTGATCACTGCAATCGTCAGGCCGGAAAAGCTCGAAGCCATCAGGGAGGGCCTGGAAGCCTACGGCGTGCAGGGCCTGACCGTCAGCGCGGCAAGCGGGTACGGCCGGCAGCGCGGCTACACCGAGGTCTACCGCGGAGCGGAATACAACGTGGACCTCCTGCCCAAGATCCGGGTGGAAGTCCTGGCCACGGACGAACAGGCCGACGACATCCTGGACGTGATCATTGCCAGTTCCAACACCGGCCGGGCCGGGGACGGCAAGGTCTGGACCATGGACGTCCATGAGGCAGTGCGCGTCCGGACCGGGGAACGCGGAGTGGCCGCCATCTAGGCGGGGCGGCACGGTCCCCAGCAGGGCAACAACTGAAGACTGATGCAGGACGGGCGGGAACCGAAAGGTTCCCGCCCGTCCTGTCTGCCGTGAAAGCTCAGTCCTTGTGCCGGTTGGTGGGCCACGACGCCGGGCCGGCCGATCCGGCGTCGTACTCCTCCAAGGGAACTTTGCCCTGTTCCCAGGCCTTGAGCACGGGCTCGACAATCCGCCAGCAGTCCTCGGCAGTGTCGCTTCGGACGGACAGCAGCGGGTCGCCGGTCAGGACACCTTCCAGCACTTCACCGTAGGGCAGGAGCTCGGAGGCGCTCAGTTCCGCTTCCAGGGTGACCCGGCCCAGGCTGAAGATGTTTCCGGGACCGTTGACGTCGACGTCGAACTCCAGCGTGTCCGGACCAAAGCCGATCCGCAGCTGGTTGGGGGAGTCCACCCCGGTAAAGCCCTGCGGGAGGTGGGGCACCGGAAGGAAGGTGACCACCGCTTCCTTCCGCTTGTCGCCCAGGGCCTTGCCCGAGCGGAGGATGAAGGGGACGCCCCGCCAGCGCCAGTTGTCGATGTCCACCTGGATCTCGGCGAGGGTTTCCGTGCCCCGCGCAGGGTCCACCCCGTCCTCCTTCGCATAGTCCGGCACCTCCTTGCCTGCCACCGAACCCGCCGTGTAGCGCGCCCGCCGCGTTGAGTCGGTGAAGGGGGCCCTGACGCTGCTGGCGCGGAGGACGGCGGAGACCGCGTCCCGGAGGTCGCGCTCGCCGATGGTGGCAGGCGGTTCAATCGCCATGATGGCCATGACCTGCAGGAGGTGGCTCTGGATCATGTCACGGAGCGCGCCGGCGCCGTCGTAGTAGCGGGCACGGCCTTCCAGCGCCAGGTCCTCGTCGAAGAAGATCTCCACCTTTTCCACGTGCTGCCGGTTCCAGACGGGTTCAAGGAAGTTGTTGGCGAACCGCAGTCCCAGGATGTTCAGGACCGTGGCCTTGCCCAAAAAGTGGTCCACCCGGTGGATGTGGTCCTCCGGGACGAGGCGGCTCAGGGTCCGGTTCAGGGAACGGGCCGACTCCTCACTGGAGCCGAACGGCTTCTCCATCACCAGGCGGGTGCCTTCCGGCACCTCCGCAGGCTGGAGCGTCTCGCAGGCCAGTTGGCTGATCCGGGGCGGAAGGGCGAAGTAGACGGCCACCGGGCCCTGCAGCCCGGCGAGCAGGGCAGCAAGGGCACCCTTGGCCGTGACGTCCACCTGGTGGTAGGCCGTCTCCTTCTGCATGGCCTCCAGGGCGTCTTTCCCCGGCTGGTCTGCTGTGCCGGCCGCCGCGGCAAAGGACGACTCCACCCGCTCCCGCCACTGTTCCGGTGTCCACGGATCCGAACCCGCGCCCACCAGGCTGAGGCCCTCCGCCCGGCCTGCCGCAACAAGGCGGGCGAGGCCCGGCAGGAGGAGCCGGCCGGTGAGGTCGCCCGAGGCGCCGAGGATGAGCAGGGTCTTGACAGTTGTTTGGCTCGTCATTTTGCCAGCATGCCATCTACCGTGCCTGACTTGATACCCTAGATAGTCGAGTCCCGATCATCTCCTGAAAGAAGTTCACGGCGCGTGTTCAATTCACTCTCTGACCGGTTGACAGCAACCTTCAAGAATCTCCGCGGCAAGGGCCGCCTGACGGAGGCCGATGTTGATGCCACTGTCCGCGAGATCCGCCGTGCCCTTTTGGACGCCGACGTCGCCGTTCCGGTGGTCCGGGAGTTCACCGGGCGGGTCCGCGAACGGGCGCTGGGCGCCGAGGTATCGGCTGCGCTGAACCCGAGCCAGCAGATCGTCAAGATCGTCAACGAGGAACTCCAGGAGATCCTCGGCGGAGAGACCCGCAGGATCCGGCTGGCAAAGAACGGCCCCACGGTCATCATGCTCGCCGGCCTCCAGGGCGCGGGCAAGACCACCCTCGCCGGCAAGCTGTCGAAGTGGCTGAAGGCCCAGGGCCACAGCCCCATACTGGTGGCCTGCGACCTCCAGCGCCCCAATGCTGTCACCCAGCTCCAGGTGGTGGGCCAGCGCGCCAATGTGCCGGTCTTCGCCCCGCACCCCGGAGCCACCTCCACCGAGCTGGACCAGCCCGCCGGTGACCCGGTCGCCGTCGCCCGTGCCGGCGTCGAGGAAGCCCGCCAGAAGCTGCACGACGTCGTCATCGTCGACACCGCCGGACGCCTCGGCGTGGACGCCGGCATGATGGAGCAGGCCCGCCAGATCCGCCGCGCCATCGTGCCCAACGAAGTCCTGTTCGTGATCGACTCCATGATCGGCCAGGACGCCGTCAACACGGCGCTTGCCTTCGATGAAGGCGTCAACTTCACTGGCATCGTGCTGTCCAAGCTCGACGGCGACGCCCGGGGTGGTGCCGCGCTCTCCGTCGCGTCGGTCACCGGCAAGCCCGTCATGTTCGCTTCCACCGGTGAAGGCCTGGACGACTTCGAGCTGTTCCACCCGGACCGGATGGCCTCGCGCATCCTGGACATGGGTGACATCCTCACGCTCATCGAGCAGGCCGAAAAGGCCTGGGACAAAGACGAAGCTGCCCGCATGGCGAAGAAGTTCGCCGACCAGGAAGACTTCACCCTCGAAGACTTCCTGGCTCAGATGCAGCAGATCCGCAACATGGGCTCCATGAAGAAGATGCTCATGATGATGCCGGGCGCGCAGAACATCCGGCAGCAGCTGGAACAGTTCGACGAGCGGGAGATCGACCGCGTCGAGGCGATCGTCCGGTCCATGACCCCCCACGAGCGGCTGGCCCCCAAGATCATCAACGGCTCACGCCGCGCCCGCATCGCCCGTGGTTCCGGTGTCCACGTCTCCGAGGTCAACGGCCTGCTGGAGCGCTTCGCCCAGGCCCAGAAGATGATGAAGAAGATGGCCCAGGGCGGCATGCCGGGAATGCCCGGGATGCCCGGCCTGCCCGGAGCCGGCGGCGGTGCGCGCAAGAACGCCAAGAACGCGCCGAAGAAAAAGCCAAAGTCCGGAAACCCGGCGAAGGCTGCGCAGGAGCGTAAGGAAGCCGAAGCCCGCCGTGCCAACGCTGCCAAGGCGCTGCCCACAGGAGCGGCCTTCGGCCAGCAGGGCGGCGACTTCGACCCGTCCCAGCTGAACCTTCCCAAGGGCTTCGACAAGTTCATGGGCAAGTAGCAGTTCCCCAACATCGGGAAGCGCCAGGTGACGTTTTGACCTCTCAAGACGACACCTGGCGCTTTTTCGTTGGGATGTCGGCACCGTGGAATAGGGTTGGGACATGTTCAAGCAGAGGGTAGTGTTCGTGCACGGCGCCGGTACCTTTGGCGCCGCCGCATGGCCCCGCCAGCACGGCATGGCACTGGCCTATGATGCCCTGTTCCTCCGCAGGCACGGCTACGATTCCGCCGCGGAGCCGCTGGAATCCTCCTTCACGGAAGACACCGCGATCATCCTGGGGTCGCTTGCCGACGATGGCCGCGGGGCCGCCGGCGGACATGTGGTGGCACACTCCCAGGGGGCGATCCCCGCCATGATGGCCGCGGTGGAACGTCCGGACCTGGTCTTTTCGCTGACCCTGGTGGAGCCGGCCTGCCTGTCGCTGACGGCGGAGCTGCCGGCCACGGCCGCGCACATCAGCCTGATGCAGCCGCTTTTCGACGTCCGCCACCAGCTCAGTGACGACGACTTCCAGCGCGAATTCGTCCGCCGCGTCTACGCCACCGACCTCCAGCAGCCGGCCACCATCGAGGAAAAACGCTCCGCCCGCAGGCTCAGGCTCCAGGCGCCATCCTGGGAGGCGCCGCTGCATATTGTTCCCGGTGTCCCCACGCTGGTCCTGACTGGTGGCTGGGAGCCGCTTTACGAGGAAATTGCCGGGTACCTCAGGGAGACCGGTGCCCTGCACCGCGTTGCCGCGGGAGGGCACCGGCCCCAGGACTCCCTGGACGGGGACCGGGTCATCCGCCAGTTCATCAGCGGGGTCAGCCGGAGCCAGCCCGCCCGGGCGTCCTAGCTGCCGGCAGCGACCGTCGGCTCCGGCAGGTACACCTTGCCGCCCTTGGCCAGGAACTCCTGGCTCTTCTCCCGCATGCCGGAGGCCATGTCCGCCAGTGCCGCCTGCGAGTCTGCCGACCCGTATTCGTCACGGATATCCTGGCTGATCCGCATGGAGCAGAACTTGGGCCCGCACATGGAACAGAAGTGCGCCGTCTTGGCTGGTTCAGCGGGAAGCGTCTCGTCGTGGAACGCCTCCGCGGTCACAGGATCCAGGGACAGGGCGAACTGGTCGCGCCAGCGGAATTCGAACCGTGCCTTGGACAGGGCATCGTCCCGTTCGTGCGCCCCCGGGTGGCCCTTGGCCAGGTCCGCCGCGTGCGCCGCGATCTTGTAGGTGATGACACCCGTCTTGACGTCGTCCTTGTTGGGCAGCCCCAGATGTTCCTTTGGTGTGACGTAGCAGAGCATGGCTGTCCCGTACCGGGCAATCTCGGTGGCGCCGATTGCCGACGTGATGTGGTCGTAGCCGGGAGCGATGTCGGTGACCAGCGGGCCCAGGGTATAGAAGGGCGCACCCTTGCACAGCTCCTGCTGCCGTTCCACGTTCTCACGGACCAGGTGGAAGGGAACGTGGCCCGGCCCCTCCACCATCACCTGGACGTCATACTCCCAGGCCCGCTGCGTCAGCTCGGCGAGCGTGTCCAGCTCCGCGAACTGCGCGGCGTCGTTGGCGTCCGCCGTGGAACCGGGGCGGAGGCCGTCACCCAGCGAGAAGGCGACGTCGTATTTGGCGAAGATTTCGCACAGCTCATCGAAGTGCGTGTACAGGAAGTTCTCCTGGTGGTGGGCCAGGCACCAGCCCGCCATGATGGAGCCACCGCGCGAGACAATGCCGGTGACGCGGTTGGCGGTCAGCGGAACATAGCGGAGCAGCACGCCAGCGTGGATGGTCATGTAGTCCACACCCTGTTCGCACTGTTCGATCACCGTGTCCCGGAAGATCTCCCAGGTGAGGGCGTTGGCCTCGCCGTTGACCTTTTCCAGCGCCTGGTAGATCGGCACCGTCCCGATCGGCACGGGGGAGTTGCGGATGATCCACTCCCGCGTGGTGTGGATGTCGTCGCCGGTGGAGAGGTCCATGACGGTGTCGGCACCCCACTGGGTGGCCCACTGCAGCTTGTCCACCTCCTCCGCGATGGAGCTCGTCACCGCAGAGTTGCCAATGTTCGCGTTGATCTTCACCAGGAAAGCCTTGCCAATGATCATCGGCTCGGATTCCGGATGGTTGATGTTGTTCGGGATGATGGCCCTGCCGGCAGCAACCTCGCTGCGGACCAGCTCAACGTCGCAGTTTTCGCGCAGCGCCACGAACCGCATTTCCTGAGTGACGATTCCCTGCCGGGCATAGTGCATCTGCGTCACCGTCCGGCCGTCGACGGCGCGGCGGGGCACCGGCTGTGCGCCCTTCCACTCCGCGGAGGCGGCGCCGCGGCGTACGGCCGACCGGCCGTCATCGAGCAGGTTGCGCTCCCGGCCGCCGTAGGGCTCGGTGTCCCCGCGCGCCGCGATCCACCCTGAGCGGAAGGGCTGCAGCCCGCGGACGGGGTCGCTGCCGGGCCCCGCAGTCCGGTAAGTCCGGAAGGGTGCGTTCGGCTGGCCGTTGGGTGACGGTTCAAGGGCAATTTCCGTCACAGGTACCCGGATCCCGGACGCCTCATCCGCAAGGTAGGCGAGGGAATGGGACTTCAGGGACTGGGTCACGGGCTGTTCCGATGCGTCGCCGGGCTCCCCGGCGGACGGCAGCAGGGCAGGGTTCAACTGGGTGTTTTGCGTACTCAAGGGAATACTCACTTCCTTCGCCGGCATTACCCGGACAGGTTCAACGGTCGCAGGCTGCGTCAGCCCGATCTCAGCCCCTGCAAGGGCACCCGTGTGGTCAGGAACGAAGCTACCACAGGCCCCTGAACCGGGCTTGTCATAATTGCGGTGCTAGCCTGACCGGGCATCGAAAGGAGCGCCATGGCAGACATCATCCACTTCCGTGGACCCGTCCTGACCGCACCGGACCGGGTGCGGCATGGACTTTGGTCGGTGGACGGAAGGCTCACGTTCAACAAGCCGGACACTCCTCCCGGCCGGATACTCGACGGCTGGGTCCTGCCGGGCTTCGTGGACGCCCACTGCCACATCGGCCTGGGCCCCGCAGGCCCTGTGGAGCCCGCAGCCGCCAGGGACCAGGCGCAGGCGGACCTCAACGCCGGAACCCTCCTGGTCCGGGACGCCGGCTCGCCGGCGGATACCCGCTGGATGCAGGGTGGCAGGGACTTCCCGGTGTTGATCCGTGCCGGGCGCCATATCGCCCGGACGCGCCGCTACCTGCGGGGCTTCGCTGAGGAAGTTGAACCGGACGGCCTCGTGGAGGCCGTCCGCAAGCAGGCGCGCGACGGCGACGGCTGGGTCAAGCTGGTGGGCGACTGGATTGACCGCAGCGCCGGCGACCTGGCGCCGTCGTTTCCCGCCGCCGTCGTACGCGATGCCGTCCAGGCGGCGCACGACGAAGGCGCCCGGGTGACGGCGCACTGCTTCGCCGAAGACACCCTGGACCAGGTGCTGGACGCCGGCATTGACTGCGTCGAGCACGCCACCGGGCTCCTGCCCCGCCACCTGCCCCGGTTCGTGGAGCAGGGCGTACCGATCGTGCCCACGCTCATCAATATCGCCACCTTCCCCGACATTGCTGCGCAGGCGGATCCCAAGTTCCCACGCTATGCCGCGCACATGCGCGCCCTGTGGGAACGCAGGCTCGAGCGGGTGGCGGAAGCCCATGCCGCGGGCGTGCGCATCTTTGCCGGTACCGACGCCGGCAGCGTGATCCGGCACGGCAGGATCACGGACGAAATCCTGGCCCTGCACGGCGCCGGCCTGCCCATGGACGTGGCCCTCGACTCCGCCTGCTGGGCAGCACGAACGTGGCTGGGAGCGGACGGAGTGGAGGAAGGGGCCCGCGCCGACGTCGTCGTATGCCGGGAAGACCCGCGGGCGGTACCGGAGACCATTCATGCGCTGGAGCACGTGGTGCTGGGCGGGCGGATCATTCGCTGACAAACGGCTCGCAGGGACTTGGAATAAATTGAAGCTTCAAGTAATTTTAATAAATGACAGGCCGCCAATGGGACGGCCGCCAATGCTAGGAGCCTTCAATGACCGCATCAGCCAGCAGCCAGGATCTTCTTCCTGCCGACCTCGCCATGGGCACCGTGATGCTCAAGGTGGGCGACATGAAGGTCATGACCGACTACTACCAGCGTGCGCTGGGCCTTGAGGTGGTGGCCGAGCAGGACGGCGGGCTCTACCTTGGCCGCCTGGGCAGGCCGTTGGTCCACCTCGCGCCGGCTCCCGGACTGCACCTTCCCGGCAGGGGAGAAGCAGGCCTGTTCCACACTGCGCTGCTTTTCGAGGACCAGGCTTCCCTCGCCGCCACCGTCGCTACTGCTGCCCAGTACGAGCCGCGGGCCTTCACGGGCAGTGCCGACCACCTGGTCAGTGAAGCGTTCTACTTCACCGACCCCGAGGGCAACGGCATCGAGCTGTACTGGGACCGCCCCCGCAGCAACTGGTCCTGGAATGGGACCGACGTGGTCATGGACAGCCTGGCGCTCCCGCCGCAGCGCTACCTTGAGCAGTACCTCACCGAGGAGTCCCTGGAGGGCCAGCGGCAGACGGCGGCCGGCGTAGGCCACGTCCACCTCCAGGTTGGCGATGTGCAGACCGCCCGCGACTTCTATGTGGGGACGCTCGGTTTCGAAAAGACCGCAGGTTGGCACGGGCAGGCGCTTTTCGTCTCCGCAGGCCGCTACCACCACCACATGGCCATGAACGTCTGGAACAGCCGCGGCGCCGGCCCGCGCAAGGACACCCTTGGGCTGGGCGAGGTGCTCATCGAGGTACCTTCCGGCGACGACGTCGGGGCGCTGACCGACCGCCTGAAGGTTGCCGGGGTGCCCGCCCACCACACCGGTGCGGAGCTCCGGTTCGAGGACCCGTGGCGGAACCGGATCCGCGTCGCCGTCCGCTGATTGATCCCGCTCCGGGCGGCACTGAGCGGGAGGCCCGCGGGTGTGCGCCGGCCGCCCCGCAGCTACTAGGCTGATTCCGTACGGCCGGGCGGCAGGCAGCGCCCGGCGCGCAGCTCCGCCAACGGAAGAAGGGCACCAGCCATGGGCTTCACCGAGATCTTTGTCGCCACCCATGACGCCGCGCTGAAACGCGCCGGCCTCCTTGATGAAGGACGCAGCTCCGGGGACGGTGCTGCTGCCGGCCAGGCGGTGCGGATCCAGGGCATCAGCGACTTCGAGGTGGAGCAACTCGGTGATCTCGCCGGGACGGCCGTCCATGCCGGCGGGGCCGATTATGAGCTGACCATGGTCGATGTCGCCAGCGACTCCCTCCTTGCCGTTCCGCCGGCCATGGTCCGGGCCCTGGCCGACTTGCTCACCTATGAAACCGAGGGTGAAGGCAACGTCCTTGATGACGTGGCGGAGCAATGGGCCGCCCAGGAGGACATGCCGTTTGGTGCCGCCCAGGCGCGGACGTACGTGCAGCAGCTGGCGGAACTTGCTGCCGGAATCGACGATTCAGAACGGACCGGACTGTACGTCTGGTCCGCCTGACCCGTCCCGGCCCGTTCGTGGAACCTTCCGGCGGCCCGCCGGCAGTCTTCGGGCTGCCTGCTGCGCCACGGACGGCAGCGCCAAGTCGAAATAACAGCGCTCATCTGGCACAATAAACAGGTACTCGATCTGCGTGGCCCCTCTCTCCGCGTCCGGATCCTGTCCTTCGAGCCCGCAAGTATGGCCCGCCCCACGGGTGCAGAAAGCCGGGTTCACCCCTTTTCTGAAACAGGAGTGACCACAAAAGTGGCCGTAAAGATTCGCCTTAAGCGCTTCGGCAAGATGCGCGCCCCGTACTACCGCATCGTCGTCGCGGACTCACGCACCAAGCGTGACGGCCGCGCCATCGAGGAGATCGGCAAGTACCACCCCACCGAAGAGCCCTCGTACATCGAGGTCAACTCCGAGCGTGCACAGTACTGGCTCTCCGTCGGCGCACAGCCGTCCGAGCAGGTTGCCGCGATCCTGAAGATCACCGGTGACTGGCAGAAGTTCAAGGGCCTGCCGGGCCAGGAAGGCACCCTCAAGACCAAGGTCTCGAAGGAAGCCTTCGTTGCCCCGGAAAAGGGCTCGGTCATCATCCCGGAAGCCATCACCAAGAAGGCTTCCAAGTCTGACGCTGCCGAGGCCCCGGCCGACGCCGAAGCTGAGACCACCGAGGCTGAGTAGATTGCTGGCAGAAGCGCTGGAGCACCTGGTCCGCGGAATCGTTGATTCCCCGGACGACGTCAAGGTCAGTTCCAAGAGCAACCGCCGCGGGGACACCCTCGAGGTGCGCGTTCACCAGGACGACCTCGGACGGGTGATCGGCCGCCAGGGCCGCACCGCGCGCGCTCTGCGCACCGTGGTGGCTGCACTGGCCGGCGGCGAACCGGTACGGGTCGACGTCGTCGACACCGACCGTCGCCGCTGAGCGCTCGGCAATACCAGTTTTTGCTCCGGCCCCTCCACCACAGGTGGAGGGGCCGGAGTTCTTTCACAACAAAGTGCTTTCAGTAGAAACACCCCAACGCGGAACAGAGGAACAGATGCAGCTTCAGGTGGCACGGATTGGCAAGCCGCACGGCATTCGCGGGGAAGTCACCGTCCAGGTGCTGACCGACGCCCCGGAGGACCGGTTTGTCCCCGGCACGGAGTTCGTGCTTGAGCCTGCCACGGCAGGGCCCCTGACCGTCAGCAGTGCCCGGTGGAACAAGGACATCCTGCTGCTCGGTTTCGAGGAAGTGGCGGACCGGAACCAGGCCGAGACCCTCCGCGGAGCCAAGCTCTTCATTGAAACCGAAGAGCTGGACGAGGACGACGACGAGGGCTGGTACGAGCATGAACTGGTCGGCCTGGAAGCCCGGGTCGGGTCGCAGGTGGTGGGCAAGGTGACAGCCCTGAACACGATGCCGGTCCAGGACCTGCTGGTGGTCACCACCCCGGGCGGCGACGAGATCCTCATCCCGTTCGTGGAGCAGATCGTCCCCGAGGTGAACATCGAGGAAGGATTCATCCTCCTCACCCCGCCGGACGGCCTCTTCGACATCAACTCGGACGAAGCCGCCGCCCGGGAAGCCGAAGGCAACGCCTAGATGCGGATCGACGTCGTCAGTATCTTCCCCGAATACCTCGCGCCGCTCGAACTTTCACTGATCGGCAAGGCCCGCCAGGACGGCATTCTGGACCTGCATGTCCACGACCTGCGCAACTTCACCACGGACAAGCACCGTTCCGTCGATGACACCCCGTACGGCGGCGGCGCCGGCATGGTCATGAAGCCCGAGCCCTGGGCGCAGGCCCTCTCGGCAGTTGCCGGGGAACGTCCGGACCCGGACCGCAAGCCCGTGCTGATCGTCCCTTCGCCGGCCGGCGAGCGGTTCACCCAGGCCCTCGCCTACGAACTGGCCGAGGAGCAGCACCTCGCGTTTGCGTGCGGACGGTACGAGGGCATCGACGAGCGGGTCATCGAATGGGCGCAGGAGCACTTCACTGTCCGTCCGGTGAGCCTGGGCGACTACGTCCTCAACGGCGGGGAAGTGGCCGTCCTGGCCATGGTGGAGGCCATCGGCCGGCTGCTGCCCGGGGTGGTGGGAAATCCCGAGTCGCTGGTGGAGGAATCCCACTCTGACGGGCTGCTGGAGTACCCGGTCTACACCAAGCCCTCCGTCTGGCGGGACCGCGAAGTGCCCCCGGTCCTCCTCAGCGGCAACCACGGCCGGATCGCCCAGTGGCGCCGCCACGAACAGTACCGCCGGACTGCGGAGCGCCGTCCGGACCTGCTGGAAGGGTTCGACGCCGGCAGCCTCCCGCGTGCCGACCGCACCGAACTGCACAACCTGGGCTACGACGTCGTGGACGGCAGGCTTGCCCGCCGCCCCGGGACGGCAGCTGAACAGCAGGACTAGCGCCGCCGGAATTGGCGTAACCCTGCCGTTGTGGCAAAATTAACCCTTGTGTCTGCTGGGTCCGCACCTGCCACAGGGGGTTGCGCGGCCAACAGCCGGACAACCGGCCCCATCAACCCTTGAAGCGGCCGGGACTTTACTTCGGCGGAGAGACCCGGCCTGCATTCCAGCAGCCCGACTTGCCTGCCGTGACCCAAAGTGAATGACCTGTGGCGTTCACCAGGAGTGCAATCATGCATATTCTCGATTCCGTCGATGCAGCCTCGCTGCGCAACGATGTTCCCGACTTCCGCGCGGGTGACACCCTCAAGGTGCACGTGAACATCATCGAAGGCAAGAACACCCGTGTCCAGGTCTTCCAGGGCTTCGTCCTGGGCCGCCAGGGCGACGGCGTGCGCGAAACCTTCACCGTCCGCAAGGTTTCCTTCGGTGTCGGCGTGGAGCGTACCTTCCCGGTGCACTCCCCGATCATCGAAAAGATCGAAGTTGTCACCAAGGGTGACGTCCGCCGCGCCAAGCTGTACTACATGCGTGCACTGCGTGGCAAGGCCGCCAAGATCAAGGAAAAGCGCGACTTCAGCTCCGCCAAGTAAGTCCTTACCGGACTTACCGCCAGGCAGGAGCGCGGCCGTACCCGGCAAGCGCCGGAGCAATGCACCAGCGCCAGGATACGGACCATGCACCAGACAAAACGCCAGCCCCGCAAAACGGGCTGGCGTTTTGTTTTTCTGGCGCTGCTCCTTGCCGTTGCCATCAGCGGGTTGGTGAGGTCCCTGTGGCTCGATGTGTACTTCATACCGTCCGAGTCCATGGAGCCGCTCCTGGAAGGCGGGGACCGGATCCTGGTCTCACGCACCGGCTTCCAGTCCGAGCCCATCCGGCATGGGGACGTTGTGGTCTTCGACGGTCGTGGCAGCTTTGCACCCCTGAACAGTGGCAAGGGCCCACTGGTGGACGCCGCAGCCTCGGCGATGCAATGGCTCGGGCTGACCGGCAGCGACACCACCTACGTCAAGCGGGTGATCGGCCTCCCCGGTGACACCGTGGTCTGCTGCGACGCCGGCGGGAAGGTCACTGTCAACGGGGCTGCGCTGGATGAGCCCTACATCTTCCCGGGGGATGCGCCGAGTACGCAGAAGTTCAACACGGTGGTTCCCGAGGGCAGGCTGTGGCTGATGGGGGACCATCGTTCGGTGTCCGCCGATTCACGGAGCCTGCTCGGCGCCCCCGGCGGCGGACTCGTCCCCCTGGACCGGGTCATCGGACGGCCGGTCCAGATCCTCTGGCCGCTTGATAGATTTGCCCCAGTAGCACGGCCGCCCGTACCGGGGCCGACAACACAGAACGGACGGTAAATGCCCGAGAACCACGCGCGGAAACCTGAGCCCCGCCATGACGGCGCTTCAGAGGTACCGGCCGTTCCAGTTTCCTCCACGCCCGCTGAGGGTCCGGAGGCGTCAGAACCCGTCCACAGGCGGAACCGGCAGGGGTCCAAAGCTGCCGGGAAGTCCGCCGGCAATCCCTTGCTGGGATGGCTGAAGGAAATTGCCACCGTGGTGGTCATCGCGGTGGTGTTGTCCTTCCTCATTAAGACCTTCCTGTTCCGGGCCTTCTTCATCCCCTCCGAGTCCATGGTGAACACCCTGGACGTGGATGACCGGATCTTCGTCAACCTCCTGGTCCCCGAGCCCTTTGCCCTGAGCCGGGGGGACGTTGTGGTGTTCCGTGACACCAAGGGCTGGCTCGGTCCCGCCCCGGCCAAGGCACAGGGCCCCTTCACCTGGGTCCAGGACGGCCTGACGTTCGTAGGCCTCCTGCCGGACAATTCAGAGCAGCACCTGGTCAAGCGGGTCATCGGACTGCCGGGCGACCACGTGGTCTGCTGTGACGCGGGCGGTAAACTGACCATTAACGGGACCGCCGTCGACGAGACCTACATCAATCCCGCCGAAGTCCCGCAGGTCCGCAACTTTGACGTCACCGTCCCGGAGGGCAAGGTGTGGGTGATGGGTGATAACCGGAACCACTCCGCGGATTCCCGCGCGCACATGGAGACCGACGGTGGGTTCGTCGACCTCAAGGATCTCGAGGGCAAGGCTGCAATCATCGCCTGGCCACTGAACAGGATCAAGACGCTGGACAACTACCCGGACGTCTTCAAGAACGTCCCGGCGGCCCGCTGACCATGTCTTCCGCAGTACAGGCCTCCCCGGCCCCCGCGGCCCGTCCCGCCACCAAGCCCACGCCCCGCGGAGCCAAGGCGCCAACGTTGCGGCACGAGCGAACCTTCAAGGCCCAGGGGATACGGTTCCTGGCGGGAGTTGACGAGGTTGGCCGCGGTGCCCTCGCGGGCCCTGTCAGCGTGGGAATCGCCGTCGTGGACCTGGAGCGCCAAAAACCGCTTGCAGGCGTGCGGGACAGCAAACTCCTGAGCCCGGCTGAACGGGAACGGCTGGATCCGCTGGTGCGGCGCTGGAGCGTCGCATCCGCGGTGGGGCACGCCACCGCCGGCGAGATCGATGCGCTCGGCATCATCGCGGCCCTGCGGCTGGCCGGAACCCGGGCCTGGGGGAGCATCCTCGGCGCAGGCATTGTCCCGGAAGCGGTCCTGCTGGATGGAAGCCACAACTGGCTTTCCCCGGCGGAGCAGCTGTCCCTGTTCGACCAGCCCGTGCTGGAGACCACGTGCGAGGCCCCGGTCCACACCAAGGTAAAGGCCGACATGCAGTGCCTGAGCGTGGCCGCCGCAAGCGTCATCGCCAAGGTGGAGCGGGACCGGATGATGCGCGAACTGCACACCGAGTATCCCGACTACGGCTGGGACATCAACAAGGGTTATGCCACGGCAGCCCATCGGAACGTGCTTCGCGCAGCGGGACCCACCCCCTACCACCGGGTCAGCTGGCGGCTGCTCGGTGGGGAACTGCAGGGGGCGGAGGTCCCCGACGGGGATGGGCCGTACGAAGACTGACTCCTGCCGCCCGGCGCCAGCCGTGCCGGACATGGTGCAAGATGGAAGCATGAGTGCTGAGGATCTTGAGAACTATGAAACCGACATGGAGCTTCAGCTCTATCGTGAATACCGCGACGTCGTCGGCCTGTTCAGCTACGTTGTCGAGACCGAGCGGCGCTTCTACCTGGCCAACCACGTGGACCTCCAGGCCCGCAGCGCTGACGGCGAGGTCTACTTCGACCTGACGCTTCAGGATGCCTGGGTCTGGGACGTCTACCGTTCCGCCCGGTTCGTCAAGAGCGTCAGGGTCCTGACCTTCAAGGACGTCAACGTCGAGGAGCTGCCCCGCAACGAGGAGCTGGCGTTGCCCAAGGACGTGGACCTGGGGAACTAGAAACCCCGGAATTCACCACTTTCCCTCCACACCGGCCCCTGTCCACATAGGACAGGGGCCTTCTATTCTCCGCGCGTATCCGCCGCCAGGCTGGTTGCGGAGGTAGAAATGAAATCGAAAGACCTGTTGGGCAGGCACGGCGAAGACCTCGCCGTGGGCTACCTTGAATCGCTGGGCATGCTGGTGGTGGAGCGCAACTGGAGGTGCGCCGAGGGCGAGATCGACATCGTTGCCCTGGACGGTGATGCACTGGTCATCGCTGAAGTCAAAACCCGCCGCTCCCTGGATTACGGCCACCCGTTTGAGGCGGTGGGCCCGGAAAAACTGGCCCGGCTGCACCGGCTTGGCGCTGTCTGGTGCCGCGACCGCGAGCTGCGGATGCCGCTGCGGCGTGTGGACGTTATCGCAGTCTTGGACGACGGCGGCGGGGAACCCCTGGTGGAACACCTCAAGGGGGTTGGGTGATGGCGCTGGGCCGGACTTATTCCGTCGCCCTCGTGGGGCTCAATGGCTACATGGTTGAGGTCGAGGCGGACATCGGCCAGACGCTGCCGGCTTTCGTCCTCCTGGGATTGCCGGATGCCTCCCTCAACGAGGCCAAGGAGCGGATCCGCTCAGCCGCAAAGAACTCCGGGATCCCGCTCAGCCGCCGGAAGATCACCGCCAACCTCATTCCCGCGTCGCTTCCCAAGCGCGGTTCCGGCTTCGACCTCGCCGTCACCATGGCCGTACTCCGGGCGGCGAACGACATCAAGCCCACGGGGCGCACGGTCTTCATCGCGGAGCTGGGGCTTGACGGCAGGCTCCGGCCCGTGCGCGGAATCCTGCCGGCCGTCATGGCGTCGGTGCAGGCCGGCTATCCCGAGGTCGTGGTGGCCCAGGCCAATCTCGCCGAGGCCTCCCTCGTCCCGGGCGCCGTGGTGCACGGATACCGCACGCTTGCCCGGCTTGCCCTCGACTTCGGGGCAGATCCGCAGGAACTCGCCCTGGATTTCGAACCCGATGACGCGGATGAGGCCGGCGACGGGCCCTCTCTACCCGCCGCGTGTCCCGACATGGCAGATGTCTCCGGCCAAAGTGACGCCCGCAAGGCCCTGGAGGTGGCCGCCGCGGGTGCCCACCATCTGCTGCTCACCGGGCCGCCGGGCGCCGGCAAGACGATGCTGGCGGAGCGGCTGCCCGGTCTTTTGCCCGACCTTGGCGACCATGAGTCCATGGAGGTCACGGCTATCCATTCGCTGTGCGGCCTCCCGTCGTCCACCGTACAGCTCCTGCGCCGGCCGCCCTTCGAGAACCCGCACCACTCCGCTACCGCCGCAGCCATCATCGGCGGCGGATCGGGCCTGCCCAGGCCCGGAGCGGCATCCCGGGCACACCGGGGCGTGCTCTTCCTGGACGAGGCGCCGGAATACGAACGGCGCGTCCTGGACGCGCTGCGGCAACCCCTGGAGAGCGGGGAACTGGTGATTCACCGATCCGCCGGGACAGCGGCGTACCCGGCGCGGTTTCAGCTGGTGCTCGCGGCCAATCCCTGCCCATGCGGCAAGGCCTCCGGCAAAGGACTGGACTGCACCTGCACTCCCGTGATGCGCCGCCGCTACCTTGCCAGGATGTCCGGGCCCCTGCTGGACCGGGTGGACATCCAGCTCCAGGTGGAGCGGGTTTCCCTGGTTGACTTCGGCCAGGCAGGGGCCGAAGAGGACACCGCGTCCGTGGCGGGCCGGGTACGGGAGGCCCGGGGCCGGCAGGCCGAACGCCTTCAGCGCTTTGGCCTCGAGACGAACTCGCAGGTGCCCGGACGGATCCTGCGCGGGGACCTGCGGCTCGCTCCCGCAGCAACCCGGATCCTGGACCAGTCGCTGGAGCGCGGAGTCCTGACTGCCCGCGGGTATGACCGTGTCCTTCGGCTCGCCTGGACCCTGGCGGACCTGGGGCGCCGCCACGCGCCTGACACCAACGACATCGGGCAGGCACTGGGCCTCCGGCAGGCTGCGGCGGCCGCAGCATGACAGCCGGCCAGGAACGGAACGGACTAATGGAACTGCGGGTGGAAAAGGAACGGGCAGTGGAAAAGACGCGGGGCATGGAAACGGAACGGCTGGCACGGGCCGCCCTCTCACGGCTGATGGAACCGCAGGATGCGGCGGGCCTTGCCCTGGTGCAGCTCGCAGGGGCGACGGACGCACTGCGGATCGCGACCGGCCAGATGGCGGCCGGCCCCGGCCTGGAGGGCGACATCACCGCACTCCTGGCAGACAGCGGAGCGGGCGGCAGCTGGGCGGGACTGGCAGCAGCGTTGAAGCGTTGGCAGCCACGGCTCCCCGACCTCGCCCCCGAACGCGACCTGGCCACCATGGCCAGGCTGGGCGGACGCGTCATCATCCCCGGCGACGAGCTGTGGCCTGCCCAGCTTGCGGACTTGGGAATCCAGGAACCCATCTGCCTCTGGTGGCGCGGACAGGAGCAGCCGCTGCCTGCACTGGTGAAGTCCATCGCCCTCGTGGGGTCCCGGGACAGCACCAGCTATGGGGCGGCGGTCACCGGAGACCTCGCGTACTCCTTGGCGCAACGCGGCTATACGATTGTTTCGGGCGGCGCCTACGGAATTGACGCCCATGCGCACCGGGCTGCCCTTGCCGGCGGATCCGCAGCCGTGCCTACCATCGCCGTCATGGCCGGGGGAGTGGACCGGTTCTATCCGTCCGGCAATGAGGACCTGCTGCGTGCCGTCGCCAACCAGGGCGCAGTCCTGGCAGAGGTACCGCCGGGTTCCGCCCCGACCCGCTACCGCTTCCTGCAACGGAACCGGCTGATAGCTGCCCTGTCGGCGGTGACAGTCGTGGTGGAAGCGCGCTGGCGCTCGGGCGCCCTCAACACGGCCCACCACGCTGAGACCCTGGGCCGTGCCGTTGGCGCCGTTCCCGGATCGGTCCACAGCGCCAACTCCGCCGGCTGCCACCGTCTACTGCGGGACGGAGGGGCGGTCTGCGTCACCGATGCGGCGGAGGTTGCCGAACTTGCCTCGCCCAGCGGAACTGCACTGCCCGGGCAACGGACCACGGAAGCGGCAGTCCAGGACGGCCTGACCCTGGAGGACCTGATCCTGCTGGACGCACTGCCGCTTCGCTCCACCACATCCGTGGAAAAGCTCTCCGCCGTGGCCGGCCTGGGACAGGACTCGGTGCGGGCCGGACTTGGCAGGCTGGGGCTGCTCGGGCTGGCCGTGTCGGAGCGGGGAGGCTGGAAACGCGGCAAAGGCTAGCCGTGTCCGCACATGGTGTTGGGCACGCAACTGGGAAAGTAGAGGAGTGGAACATGAAGAACTGCCCGGGGCACTCGGCAAGGCACTGGATGCGTTCGCCGGTTACCTGTCGGGGGAGCGTGCGGTGTCAGACCACACCAGGCGCGCCTACCTGGGCGACCTGCACAGCCTCCTGGTCCATGCGGCATCGGAAGGCGTGGCAGAACTGAAGGACCTTGAACTGGGAACCTTCCGCCGGTGGCTCGGAAGCCAAAGCTCCGCCGGCGCCTCGCGGGCAACCATAGCCCGCCGGTCCGCCACCGCGCGGGTCTTTACAGCCTGGGCGCTCCGGGAGGAGCTCATCGACACAGATCCCGCCCTTCGCCTGAAGGCACCCAAACGCGAAGGATCCCTGCCGGGGGTGCTTCAGGCGCCGCAGCTCACGCGCCTGCTGGAGGGTTTGGAGGCCTCCGCCACGGACGGTGAGCCACTCGCCGTCCGAAACCGCGCCTTGGTGGAACTCCTGTACGCCACGGGCATCCGGGTGGGCGAACTGGCCGGGCTCGACGTCGACGATCTCGACCCTGACCGGCGCACGCTGCGCGTGATCGGCAAGGGCAACAAGGAACGCACAGTTCCCTTCGGCGTTCCCGCGGCCGTGGCGGTCGACGACTGGCTTCGGCGGGGGCGTCCGGCACTGGCGAAGGACAACAGCGGGCCTGCCCTTTTTCTTGGAGCCCGCGGCGGGCGCATCGATCAACGGCAGGTCCGTGCCCTGGTCAACACGCTGTTCGCGGCACTGGGCGATACCTCGGCGTCCGGGCCCCACGCGCTGCGGCACTCGGCCGCCACGCATCTGCTTGACGGCGGCGCTGACCTGCGTGCGGTGCAGGAGATCCTGGGCCACAGCAGCCTGGCGACCACCCAGATCTACACCCACGTCTCGGTTGACCGCCTTCGGAAGAGCTATCAACAAGCCCATCCCAGGGCCTGACCGGTGTGGCTAATCGCACTGGCGTAATTCTGCGGGGTACGGCACAATAAGAGTCACGTCCGGCAACTTTCAAGTGTCGCTTGAAGCTCCCTGAGCTTTGTGCGGTGCGGCAAGTCCGGACTCAGCTTTACGTGATACATCTGAATACGCGCAGGGAACCACCGCCGCACAGCAGGGCACGGCAGTTCCATCCAGGCAGAGGTCGTTGGGGAAGACGTACCTAGAGCTATGGAGGATGGAATGTCTGTTGCAATGACCCGCGGTGTGCTGTTCGTTCACTCGGCCCCTACGGCGCTGTGCCCCCACGTTGAGTGGGCGGTCGGCGCTGTGGTGGACAAGCGGACGGACCTCGAGTGGACCCCGCAGCCTGCCGCGCCCGGCATGTTCCGGGCCGAGTTGTCCTGGGCCGGTACCCCCGGCACGGGAGCCAAACTGGCGTCCTGCCTCCGTGGCTGGGCGCATCTTCGTTACGAGGTGACGGAGGAGCCCAGCCAGGGCGTGGACGGCGGCCGCTGGTCGCACACCCCCGAACTGGGAATTTTCCATGCCGTGACGGACGTCCACGGCAACATCATGGTGTCCGAGGACCGGATCCGTTACGCCTACGAGTCCGGCGCCGGTGACCCGGCCGCCGTGTACCACGAACTCTCGCTCGCCCTCGGGGAAGCCTGGGACGAGGAACTCGAACCGTTCCGCCACGCTGCCGAAGGCGCCCCGGTGCGCTGGCTCCACCAGGTGGGCTGACCGCCGTCGTCCGTCCCCTCGGTGACCTGGGTACTGCAACACTTCCATAGCAAAAAGGGAGGCCCCGCCAGTTGGCGGGGCCTCCCTTGCGCTTCCGGGGGCGCTTCCCCGGCAAGGCCTAGACGCTGCGGATCGCCACGACGGCGTTGTGGCCGCCGAACCCAAACGAGTTGCTCAGCGCCACGATGTTGCCGGCAGGCAGGTCGCGGGCGGAGGTGACAACGTCGAGCGGGATCTCCGGATCCTGGTTCTCAAGGTTGATGGTGACCGGTGCCTTGCGCTCATGGACGGCCAGCACGGTGAGGACAGCCTCCACCGCGCCCGACGCGCCCAGGAGGTGGCCCATCTGCGACTTGGTGGCCGATACGGCCACGTTGTCCACGTGGTTGCCCAAGGCAGCACGCAGGGCCGTGTACTCCGGCTTGTCGCCAACAGGAGTGGAGGTTGCATGGGCGTTGACGTGAACCACGTCTTCAGGCTGGATCCGGCCATCAAACATGGCAGCCTTCAGCGCGCGGGTGGCGCCGAGACCCTCCGGGTCCGGGGCCGTGATGTGGTAAGCGTCGGCGGTGACGGACGTGCCGGCAAGTTCGCCGTAGATGCGGGCGCCGCGCGCCAGGGCGTGTTCCTCGGCTTCGAGGACAAGGGCGCCGGCACCTTCGCCCATGACGAAGCCGTCACGAGCGGTGTCGTACGGGCGGGAGGCGCGCTGGGGATCGTCGTTCCGGCGGGACAGTGCCTGCATGGAGGCGAATGCCGCCAGCGGCATGGGGTGGATGGCGGCCTCGGCCCCACCGCACATCACCACGTCCGCCTTGCCGGAGCGGATGAGTTCCAGGCCCAGGTGCATGGCTTCCGTACCGGAGGCGCAGGCGGAGACGGGGGTGTGGGCACCGGCGCGGGCGCCGAGGTCCAGGCTGACGGCTGCGGCAACGCCGTTGGGCATCAGCATGGGGACCGTCATGGGCAGGACCCGGCGGGGGCCCTTTTCCTTCAGGGTGTCCCAGGCGTCCAGCAGGGTCCACACGCCACCAATACCAGTGGCAAAGGCCACTGCCAGCCGGTCCTGGTCGAATTCCGTGATGCCGGAATCGGCCCAGGCTTCCCGGGCAGCGATAACGCCGAACTGGGTGGAGGGGTCCATCCTCTTGGCCTCAACGCGGCTGAGCACGTCCAGCGCCGGGGTGCTGCAGCGGGCAGCGAAGTGGACGGGGAGCTCGTACTTGGCTACCCAGTCGTCCTCGAGGGTGCGGGCACCGGAGACCCCTTTAAGGGCGTTGTTCCACATCGTGGATACATCGCCGCCGATGGGCGTGGTGGCACCCAGACCGGTAATGACTACTTTGCGTGTCATGGGATCACTCTTTCGTCGGTGGGGAGTCCGTCTGCGCCTGTCGCAGGGTCCCGCACATGTTGATGATCGGCCAGTCCCGGTCGGGGTTCTGCCCGGATAAATGCGGCGGGCTGCCGGTCCGGTCAGTCCGGACCGGCAGCCCTGCCAAGCCGTGAGACGGCGGAAGCCTGTTATTAGGCCTGTGCTCCGGCGATGAAGCTGACGGCGTCGCCAACGGTCTTGAGGTTCTTGACCTCTTCGTCGGGGATGCGCACGCCGAACTTCTCTTCAGCGTTGACCACGATGGTCATCATGGAGATGGAGTCGATGTCCAGGTCCTCGGTGAAGGACTTGTCCAGCTCGACGGCCTCCGGGGCCAGACCGGTTTCTTCGTTGACGATTTCAGCCAAGCCGGCCAGGATCTCTTCGTTGCTAGCCATTGGTGGCTCCTTTTCTTGTATTGCCGGCAGGGGCTGCCGGAAACGGTCCGGGCCGCGGTTGCGACCCTTGGGCGTATCTAGGGAAGGACAACTACCTGTGCGCCGAAGACCAGTCCGGCACCGAAACCGATCTGCAGGGCCAGCCCGCCGCTCAGTCCGGGGTTCTCCTGCAGGAGCCGGTGGGTTGCGAGCGGGATGGAGGCAGCGGACGTGTTGCCGGCCTCGGCAATGTCCCGTGCCACTGTAACCGTCTCGGGCAGCTTCAGCTTCTTCACCATCTCGTCGATGATGCGCATGTTGGCCTGGTGGGGGATGAAGGCCACCAGGTCTTCCGCCTGGATCCCGGCGGCATCGAGTGCCTGCTGGGCCACCTTGGCCATCTCCCATACGGCCCAGCGGAACACTGTCTGGCCGTCCTGGCGAAGGGTGGGGTACAGCTCCTGGGCTTCTTCCAGCAGTGCGAGATCGCCCGTGGAGTCCGACTGGCGGGCAGCCAGGCCGAGGTCGCGGACGTCAAGCATGGAGCGGGTCATGCCGATGGCGTCCCACCTGCTGCCGTCCGAGCCCCATACGGACGGGGCAATGCCCGGCGTGTCGGAGGGGCCTATGATGACGGCGCCCGCGCCATCACCGAGGAGGAAGGAGATGGTGCGTTCCCGGTTGTCGATGACGTCGGACAGCTTCTCCGCGCCGACCACGAGGACGTACTTCGCGGTGCCGGACCGGACCAGCGCGTCGGCCTGGGCAATGCCGTAGCAGTAACCCGCGCACGCAGCGGAGATATCGAACGCAGGCGCCGGAGTGGCTCCGATGCGGTCGGCCAGGCTGGCCGCGGCGGAGGGAGTGGCGTACGGGTGGGTCACGGTGGACACGATCACTGCACCGAGTTCCGAGGCTTCAATGCCTGCCTTCGCCATGGCTTCACGGGCAGCGCCTTCGGCCATATCGATCACGCTGACGTCGGCTGCGGCGCGGTGGCGGGTCACGATGCCGGTGCGCTGGCGGATCCATTCGTCGGAGGAGTCGATCCACTGGCAAACGTCTTCGTTGGTGACGATGACGTCCGGCCGGTAGGCGCCGAGGCCGAGGATGCGGGTGTGCTCCTGGATGGGAGCCTGTTTCAGCGTGGGAACGCTCATGCGTTGCCCTCCAGTTCTGCGAAGAGCGCCAGTGCGGCGGACAGGTCATCGGGGGTTTTGACGGCAACGGTCTTGACGCCGGGCATGCCGCGCTTGGCCAGGCCCGCCAGCGTGCCCGCAGGAGCGAGTTCGATCACGCCGGTAACGCCCCGCTTCACCATGGTTTCCATGCACAGGTCCCAGCGGACGGGGCGGGAAACCTGGGCGATCAGGCTTGCGACGGCGGCACCACCGTCGGTGACTTCGCCGCCGTCGTAATTCGACAGGAGGGGCACCTTGGGGGCAACCGGGTTCAAAGTGGGTTCCAGCGCCTTGAGCGCATCGACGGCGGGCGACATGTGGCTGGTGTGGAACGCACCGGCCACCTTGAGCGGGATGACGCGGGCCTTGGCCGGCGGGTTGTCGGCAAGGGCCTTCAGCTGCTCAAAGGTTCCTGCCGCCACTGTCTGGCCGGCACCGTTGACGTTTGCGGGGGCAGCGCCGGCGGCTTCAATGGCGGCCAGCACCTCGGCGGGGTCACCGCCGACGACGGCGCTCATGCCGGTGGGGGTGACGGCTGCCGCGGCGGCCATGCTGTTGGCCCGCTCACGGACGAACGTCATGGCTTCCTTTTCGGTCAGCACCCCGGCCAGGGCTGCTGCGGTGATCTCACCTACGGAATGCCCGGCGAGGATCACCGGAAGGGAGTTGAGTTCCACGTCGAAGAGGGAGGCCGCGGCGACAAGCCCGGCAGCAACGATCAGGGGCTGCGCCACGGCAGTGTCCTTGATGGTTTCCTCATCGGAGGTGGTTCCGTGGGCTATCAGGTCGATGCCTGCGATGTCGCTCAGGGAGGCCAGCTGGCCTGCCACCGAGGGAAGTTCCAGCCAGGGGGCAAGAAAACCCGGGGTCTGTGAGCCCTGTCCAGGGCAGACTATTGCAAGCACGTAACCAGCTTTCCAAATTACTGTGTGATCCAGCGGTGTTTCTCCGCACCAAGCTCACGGGGTCAGGTTGTAGGAAGTCTACAATGCCTCAGGCCTGGTTACGGGACGTCTGGCGCTCCGTGGCGGCCTTCGGCGGCGCCGAAAGACGGCCGACCACCAGTGCGGCCTGCAGCACGAATGCC
The DNA here is from genome assembly GCF_035621795.1 of Pseudarthrobacter sp. LT1. Taxonomy (NCBI): domain Bacteria; kingdom Bacillati; phylum Actinomycetota; class Actinomycetes; order Micrococcales; family Micrococcaceae; genus Pseudarthrobacter; species Pseudarthrobacter sp. LT1. The sequence continues at coordinate 2,739,840 of NZ_CP141830.1, read as the reverse complement.
TCCCGCGGGAGCAGCGGGTCCCATCCCGTGACATCGCAGACCCGCTTCAACCGGTAGCGCACCGTGTTGGCATGGACGAAGAGTTCCCGGGCGGTGGCCTCCAGCGAGTGGCCCAGCTCCAAGTAGGTTCCCAGTGTCTCCACCAGCCCGTTGGAGGCGGCCAGGAGCGGCCGGTAGATGTTCTTAACGAGTGAGCGCCGGGCCGCGTCATCTCCGGAGATCACCCGCTCCGGCAGCAGGTCGTCCGCGGCCACCGGACGCGGCGCAGACGGCCACGCCCGGGCTGCCGTCAATCCGGCGAAGGCGGATTGGGCGGATCCGCTGGCCTCCAGCAGCGAACTGGCCTCGGGTCCATAGACCACGGGCCCGGGGGCGAACATGTCGCTCAGCTTCACATAGGCGGTTTCGCGGTCCTGCACCCCGCCGAGGATGAGGATCAGCCGGTCGCCCTGGATGCCCACCAGCGCGTCCTCGGCATAACGGCCGGCCATCCGACGCAGTTCACTGACATAGCTGGCGCTGGGTTCAGACGGGGAATTGCCCACCATGACCGTGAAGCGCTCCTGCGCCTTCCAGCCCAGCGCGGCGATACGGGAGCGCAGGGCATCGGTGTTTTCGCCGCGCAGGATAGCGTCCACAATCAAAGCTTCCAGGCGGGTGTCCCAGGAGCCGCGGGACTCGGCGGCGCGGGCGTAGACGTCCGCGGCAGCGAATGCGACTTCCCGCGAATAGCGCAGCACAGCCTCCCGCAGGGACGGCTGGTCGGCCTCGGGCGCAATGACGGGAACCTGGTCCTCAACCACTTCCACCACGATCCTGATCAGCTGCAGCGCCTTTTGCAGGCTGATGGAACGCGTCAGTTCCGTAGGGGCCGTCCCAAAAACGTCGGTGAGGATCCATGAGGGAGAGCTTGGCCGCTCGTACCAGGTGACAAACGCCGCGATTCCGTTCTGCGCCACCATGCCGAGTGCGGAACGCTCATCAGCGCTGAGCCGGCTGTACCACGGCAGCGACTGCTCAAGCTTGCGCATGGTGGTCGTGGAGAGCTGGCCCACGTTGGCGCGGAGCTGCTTGAGGGTCTCGGATTTCTCCGGCGTGACCTTCGGCGGGGATGGTTTCCGCTTCGGGGACTGGCTGGCTGATGCTGGCATTCTTTGAGCATACGGCCACCGCCGGGCAAGCTCCATTTGTGCGAAGGCTACAACCCGCCTTGCGCTGCGTCACAGCGTCCGTCACCTGCCGGCGGGCGCCACCCGGGACAGAACGACGGCGGCCCTCACCTTGTGGGGTGAGGGCCGCCGTCGTGTATCGCTGCTGGTTCCGCTGTCCAGCCGGAAGGCTAGGCTTCGCCTCCGGCGTTGCCGGTGGTGCCGGCGTTGACGTTGAGCAGCTTGTACTTCTCAATCGCCTTCATCGGAGCGTCAACATCCACCTCGCCGCGGCGCGCCAGCATTTCAAGGGCACGGACCACGATGGAGTGGGTGTCGTTTTTGAAGTAGCGGCGGGCTGCTGCGCGGGTGTCGGAGAAGCCGAAGCCGTCGGCGCCGAGGGTGGCGTATTCGTTGGGGACGAATTGCCGGATCTGGTCCGGGACGGCTTTCATGTAGTCGGAGACGGCGACGATGGGGCCGGTGGCGCCTTCGAGTTGCTGGGTGACGAACGGGACGCGGGCGGGCTGGCCGGGGTTGAGGAAGGCTTCCTCTTCGGCGGCGAGGCCGTCGCGGCGCAGTTCGTTCCAGGAGGTCACGGACCAGACGTCGGCGGAGACGTTCCAGTCATCGGCCAGCACGCGCTGGGCCTCGATGGCCCAGGGCACGGAGACGCCGGAGGCAAGGATCTGGGTGCGGGGACCGTCGATCTTGGCCGGGGCGAGCAGGTAGATGCCCTTGATGACGCCTTCGACGTCGAGGTTCTCCGGTTCTGCGGGCTGGATGATGGGTTCGTTGTAGACGGTGAGGTAGTACATGACGTTCTTGTCCGTCGAATCCGCGCCGTACATCCGTTCCAGGCCGGAGCGGACGATGTGTCCGATTTCGTAGCCGTAGGCGGGGTCGTAGGTGAGGACGGCGGGGTTGGTGGAGGCGAGCAGGGGGGAGTGTCCGTCGGCGTGCTGGAGGCCTTCGCCGGTGAGGGTGGTTCGTCCTGCGGTGGCGCCGATGATGAAGCCGCGGGTCATCTGGTCGCCGGCGGCCCAGAAGGCGTCGCCGGTGCGCTGGAAGCCGAACATGGAGTAGAACACGTAGACCGGGACCAGGGGTACGCCGTGGGTGGCGTAGGAGGTTCCGGCGGCGGTGAAGGCTGCCACGGCGCCGGCTTCGTTGATGCCGGGGTGGATCAGTTGCCCGGCGGGGGATTCCTTGTAGGCCAGGACGAGGTCCCGGTCCACCGACAGATAGTTCTGCCCCTTGGGGTTGTAGATCTTGGCGGTGGGGAAGAAGGCGTCCATGCCGAAGGTGCGGGCTTCGTCCGGGATGATCGGGGCGATGTGCTTGCCGAAGTTCTTATCCCGCATCAGGTCCTTCAGGAGCCTGACGAACGCCATGGTGGTTGCGGCCATCTGCTTGCCTGAACCGCGCTTGGCCACTTCGTAGGACTTGTCCTCCGGCAGCACGATCTCGGCGTGGGTGTCGCGGCGCTCCGGGACGGATCCGCCCAGGGCGGCCCGGCGCTCCATCATGTACTTGATTTCCGGGGCGTCGTTACCGGGGTGGTAGTACGGCGGCCGGTAGGAGTCCTTCTCCAGCTGCTCGTCGGTGACCGGGATCCGCAGGTGGTCGCGGAACTTCTTCAGGTCATCGAGGGTGAGCTTCTTCATCTGGTGGGTCGCGTTGCGGCCCTCGAAGTGCGGGCCCAGGCCGTAGCCCTTGACGGTGTGGGCGAGGATGACGGTGGGTTTGCCTTTGAATTCGGTGGCGGCCTTGTAGGCGGCGTAGACCTTGCGGTAGTCGTGGCCGCCGCGTTTGAGGTTCCAGATCTGGTCATCGGTGAGGTCCGCGACGAGGTCCTTGGTCTGCGGGGTCTTGCCGAAGAAGTGTTCGCGGACGAACCCGCCGGACTCGGCCTTGTAGGTCTGGTAGTCGCCGTCGACGGTTTCGTTCATGATCTTCACCAGGGACCCGTCGGTGTCGCGGGTGAGCAGGTCATCCCACTCCCGGCCCCAGACGACCTTGATCACGTTCCAGCCCGCGCCGCGGAAGAACGCTTCGAGTTCCTGCATGATCTTGCCGTTGCCGCGCACCGGCCCGTCCAGGCGCTGGAGGTTGCAGTTGATCACGAAGTTCAGGTTGTCCAGGTTCTCGTTCGCTGCCAGCTGCAGCAGGCCCCGGGACTCGGGCTCGTCCATTTCACCGTCGCCCAGGAACGCCCAGACCTGCTGGTCCGAGGTGTCTTTCAGGCCCCGGTTGTGCAGGTAGCGGTTGTTCTGGGCCTGGTAGATCGCGTTCATCGGCCCGATGCCCATGGACACCGTGGGGAATTCCCAGAAGTGCGGCATCAGGCGCGGGTGCGGGTAGGAGGACAGGGCGTGGCCTTCGCGGGACTTTTCCTGCCGGAACCCGTCCAGGTCTTCCTCGGACAGGCGTCCTTCCATGAAGGCCCGGGCGTACATGCCGGGGGAGGCGTGGCCCTGGAAGAAGACCTGGTCTCCGCCGCCGGGGTGGTCCTTGCCGCGGAAGAAGTGGTTGAAGCCGACCTCGTACAGGGTCGCGGCCCCGGCGTAGGTGGAGATGTGCCCGCCGACCCCGATATCGGGCCGCTGCGCCCGGTGCACCATGACCGCGGCGTTCCACCGCATGTACGCCCGGTACCGGCGCTCGAACTCCTCGTTGCCCGGGAACGCAGCTTCCTGGTCCACCGGGATCGTGTTCACGTAATCGGTGGTGGTCACCATCGGCACCCCCACGCTCTGCGCGCCGGCGCGCTGCAGCAGGCTCCGCATGATGTATTGGGCACGCTCGGTGCCCTGTTCCCTGATCAACGCGTCCAGGGACTCAACCCACTCGGCAGTCTCTTCCGGATCACGATCAGGCAGCTGGTTAGTCAACCCGCTGAGGATATGGGAGGTATCTTCTCCTGCAGCCACGTCCAACCTCTCTTTGCGCGCATGAATCGGCGCACTCAGGCCAGGCAGGGTGACTGCCCGGCGTATATACGCCGTGTGCGACGTATCGGTTACAACAGCCCGGTCATGTGTGCCGGGCAGCTTCCTAGCGCTCCTATGTCTGCACGGAGTCACAAGGTCGTCGTCCGCAGGCATAGTTGTCATCAGCCACTCTAGCCTTCACGGCAACACGATGCGTAGCTGCGGTGCGGGTGCTCCAGTTGTATTTCGTTCGTCATACTGGTTGTGTGACGAAAAGCCCCTGTCCCGGGGGCGCTGTGGCCCGATGTGACGCAGAATATGCGCAGTCCAGGGGGCGGCAGCTTGAAGCGCAAGCACAAAGGGTGTTGGCTTGGGAGTAATGGAAATCACTATGCACACCGCATATATGAGGTATTGGAGGAACACGTGAGCGAGGCCGACGCCGCCACTTCGGTAAATGTGGCGGAAAAATTGGGTTTCAAAAATGGGGATCTGATTCAGGAGTTCGGTTACGACGACGATGTCGATTTCGACTTGCGTGACGATATTGAGGACCTCACCGGGTCCGAAATGCTCGACGAGGACGACCACGAGGTCGCGGACGCCGTCATCCTCTGGTGGCGCGACGGCGACGGGGACCTGGTGGACAGCCTGATGGATTCGCTCACCACCCTGAGCGAAAACGGCGTTGTCTGGGTGCTCACCCCCAAGTCAGGCCGGGACGGCTACGTTTCGCCGGCGGAAATCCAGGAGGCCGCTCCCACGGCCGGCCTGCATGTCACCACTTCAGCCGGAGTCTCAAAGGACTGGAGCGCCGTCCGCCTGGTCAGCAGGAAGAACAAGTGACGGCAGCGGTTGAGGCCGCTTCTGCGGCTGTTCCTTCGCTGGGCGCTGCAGCTCCCGATTTTGAGCTGGCCAACCAATTCGGCGAACCGGTGAAGCTGTCCTCTTTCCGGGGGCAAAATGTGGCGCTGGTCTTTTACCCCTTTGCGTTCTCGGGTATCTGTACAGGTGAACTTTGCGAAATCCGGGACAACCTGCGGATGTTCGAGGATTCGAATGCGGTTGTCCTGGCCGTGTCCGTGGACAGCAAGTTCAGCCTCCGGGCCTACGCGGCGCAGGAGGGCTACACCTTCGACCTTCTGGCCGATTTTTGGCCCCACGGCGCCGTAGCGAATGCCTACGGCGTGTTCGACGCCGGCAGCGGCATGGCGAAGCGGGCCACCTTCATCATCGATGGTGACGGCAGGATCCGCTACAGCGTGGTGAACCCCCGCGGCCAGGCCCGCGACTTCAGCGAATACCGCGCCGCGCTGGCGGATCTGAAGCAGGCCTGAGGAAGCATGGCTGGTGAACGGCGGGGGACGGGTCTCACCGGCTTCGCCAGCATGCCGCCGGTAGCCCCGGCACCGCCTTCCGGTAATGACCTTGAGGTTCTGGCACGGATCCGGGACCTTCTCGCCGGCGCCCCCTTTGCCCTGCTGACGGGCGCCGGCCTCAGTACCGACTCCGGCATTCCGGATTACCGCGGTCCGGATTCGCCGCCCCGTTCGCCCATGACATACCAGGAATTCGTCCGGGACGCGGCCAACCGGCAGCGGTACTGGGCCAGGAACCACATCGGCTGGTCCCACATGCGGCATGCAGACCCGAACCAGGGCCACTATTCCGCCGCGGCGCTGGAGCGGCGCGGCTACCTCACCGGCCTGATAACCCAGAACGTTGACCGGCTGCACCAGGACGCGGGCAGTTCCAACGTGGTGGACCTTCACGGAAGGTATGACCAGGTGGTTTGCCTGGACTGCCGGCGCACGTACTCCCGGCGCCTGCTGGCCGGTGTTTTTGAGGAACTCAACCCCGGCTTCCTGGACCGGGCAGCGGCCGGCGGGCTCGTGGAAATGGCCCCCGACGCTGACGCCACTGTGGAGGACCAGACCCTCATCAGCAGCTTTGTGGTGGCAGTGTGTCCCGCATGCGGGGGCACCTTGAAGCCGGATTTCGTCTACTTCGGCGAGAATGTGCCCAAGGACCGGGTGGAGCGCTCGTACGCAATGGTGGACCAGGCTGCCGCCTTGGTGGTCGCCGGTTCCTCGCTGACCGTCATGAGCGGCCTGCGGTTCGTCAGGCACGCCGCCAAGGAGTCCAAACCTGTGGTCATTATCAACCGGGGTGCCACCCGTGGCGACGACAAGGCAACCATCAAGCTGGAAACCGGTGTCAGCCAGGCACTGGATTACCTCGCCGCGGAACTTCCTTCCCTGTAGGCGGGACGCTTCTTCCATGGATTCGCGTTTCCGGCCCACAGTCGGGTAGAGTCTATGTTCGTTGGTTACGGCGGAACGGCCGGAAACCACGCAATTTGGGTCTTTAGCTCAGCTGGTAGAGCGCCACGTTTACACCGTGGATGTCATCGGTTCGATCCCGGTAGGACCCACCAGTAAAACCCCGTTGTCCCCGCCTGATGGTGGGGGCAGCGGGGTTTTTTGCTGTGCCGGCCTCCTGGCGGCAATGTCAGTGCCTTGCCATAGCTTGCAGGAATGGAACACGTCATAGTGCAGACAGACAGCGACGGAATGCCGACGGCGGTGCTGAGCCGGGGCAGGGAATGGGCCGTGGGTGCCGAGCCGGTGAGATGGTTCGAGCGCGTCAACTGGTGGGAAACCAGCCGCCGGATGCCCAAGGGCAGCAGCGGGGTGGACGTCGAAGTCCTGCAGGTGCAGGTCAGGCTGGGAAACAACTCCAGGTCGGCCCTGACCACCATGTATCTCCAGCGGGACGGGCTGGGCGGCGGCTGGCGGCTGAGGGAACCGGTGGCGGGCGCAGCCTAGGAGGTTAAGCTCCGCGCCCTTGTCCGGGCATTGGAAAACCCTCCACCGCGACTATTGGGGGATGCCGCGGTGGAGGGCCTGGGATGAATATACCGTGAACTCCCGGAAACAAAAAGTCACGTGTCGCCGGCGTTTCACGTCATTCCCCGGTTCGGGCCGATGCTTACTGCCGAACGGGGATAAATACCCGCGGTTGTTCCGTCCAGGTATCGGCCATTTGGGACATCGTGCGCCGCATGATCCGGTCCGAGGCCTCCCGCGCGGACACAGCGTCACCACGGGCGATCGCGTCCGCCACATCCTCATGCCACTGCAGGGCGGCCTGGTGGGGGTGGTCGGGCATCAGTCCGTGGACAGTGCGGCCTGTCAGGGTTTCCGCCACCTGGCCCATGAGGTTGGCAAACATCTCGTTTCCGGAGCCTGAGAGCAGGAGCGAATGGAAGCGGATGTCCAGCTCCAGGAACCGGGCCACCTCGCCGTTGTTGCCGGCCTCACGCATGGCACGGGCCACGTCCACGAGTTCCATCCGCAGCGCTGCCGGAGCGTTCTGCGCAGCCAGCTCGGCAGCCGCAGGCTCCACTGCTGCCCGCAGTTCGGCAAGGGAGCGCAGCTGGGCGCCGCGTGCATCGCTGGCCAGACGCCACCGGATGACCTGCGGATCAAAAGGATTCCAGCGGCTGGCCGGCAGCACCCGGATACCCACCCGCTTGGTGGTCTCCACCAGGCCCAGGGACTGCAGGACACGCACCGCTTCCCGGATGACCGAACGGGATACTTTGAGTTCAACCTCAAGCTGCTCAGCGAGCATGACGTGGCCGGCAGGAAGATCCCCCGAAATGATCCGCGTACCGAGGTTGTCGATGGCACGGTGGTGGAGGCTGCTGGTCATGAAGCTAAGCCTAGTTGTTGGCAGGCGTCCGGAGTTTAGGCAAGCCAGCGGCCCAGGACACTGAAAGGCAGCAGCCCTGGACTGGCACCGACACAATGGAATCCATGACGCGGACGTTACTTTCGCGTCGCCGCCAGAATATATATGCTTTATTCCGACCCCCTGATCTGGCCCGGTGACTTCCCGCCTGCGGAAGCCGGCAGCCGAGGCCAACAATGAATTGGAGTTATGGATGTCTGCACACATCGGTGTCACCGGCCTCGCCGTCATGGGCGCCAACCTCGCCCGGAACCTGGCCCGCAACGGCTTCACCGTGGCGCTGCACAACAGGTCCGTGGAGAAGACGGATGCGCTGCTGGAAAAGCACGGCTCGGAGGGTGACTTCATCCGCACCGAAACCCTGCAGGAACTGGTGGACTCCCTGGAGAAGCCCCGCCGCGTCCTCATCATGGTCAAGGCCGGCAAGCCCGTCGATTCGGTCATTGAACAGCTGGAGCCGCTGCTGGAGCCGGGCGACATCATCATCGACGCCGGCAACTCCCACTACGAGGACACCCGCCGCCGGGAAGCGGCCCTGGCCAAGAAGGACCTGCACTTCGTGGGCGTCGGCGTGTCCGGCGGCGAGGAAGGTGCGCTTAACGGCCCCTCCATCATGCCCGGCGGTTCCAAGGAGTCCTACAAGGCACTTGGCCCGCTGCTGGAAAAGATCTCCGCAAAGGTCGACGGCGAGCCCTGCTGCGCCTGGATCGGCACCGACGGCGCGGGCCACTTCGTCAAAATGGTCCACAACGGCATCGAATACGCCGACATGCAGGTCATCGGCGAGGCCTTCGACCTGCTCCGCTCCGGCGCGGGCATCGAGCCGGCAGAACAGGCAAAGATCTTCTCCGAATGGAACAAGGGCGAGCTGTCCTCCTTCCTGATCGAGATCTCCGCCGAGGTGCTTGGCCACGTTGACGCCAAGACCGGCAAGCCGTTCGTGGACGTCGTCGTCGACGCTGCAGGCCAAAAGGGCACCGGCCGCTGGACAGTCATCTCCGCCCTGGAACTGGGCTCGCCGGTGTCAGGGATCGCCGAGTCGGTCTTTGCCCGTGCACTGTCCTCCCAGGCCGCACAGCGCAAGCTGGGCCAGGAACTGCTGGCCGGCAACGAGGCCACCGTGGAAATCCCCGAGACGTTTGTCGAGGACGTCCGCCAGGCGCTCTACGCCTCCAAGCTGGTCTCCTACGCCCAGGGCCTGGACATGCTCACCTCCGCGGCCAAGGAATACGGCTGGGACCTGAAGCTGGACGAAATCGCTTCCCTGTGGCGCGCAGGCTGCATCATCCGCGCCGAGCTCCTCAAGGACATCACCAAGGCGTACGCCGCCGACGAGAAGCCGGCCAACCTGCTCTTCGCGCCGGCCTTCACCAAAGCCATCGCGGACGCCCTGCCGGCCTGGCGCCGCGTTGTTGCCACCGCCGTCCAGCTCGGCATTCCGGTGCCGGTGTTCTCGTCGTCCCTGGCGTACTACGACGGCCTGCGGCGCAAGCGCGTGGCCGCCGCCCTGATCCAGGGCCAGCGCGACCTGTTCGGCGCCCACACCTACGGCCGAGTCGACACCGAAGGGACTTTCCACACCCTCTGGGGCGAGGACAAGTCCGAGGTTGAAGCGGTGGACACGCACTAGCACCTGCTGCCGCTTAAACAACGGCGGGCAGGTTCCCGGTGACCCGGGGACCTGCCCGCCTTTTGCTGTCCTGCTAAACCATCAGATCCGGTACTCGATGTCGTATTCGGCCGGATCCACCGCGGGCTTGGTTTCCCGCTGTGCATCCCGGTGCCGCCATTTGGCGGGAACTCCGGTGATGATGGACTCCGGAGGTGCATCCTTGACCACCACGGCGTTGGCTCCCACGGCACTGTCCCGGCCAATGGTGATGGGACCAAGGATCTTGGCGCCGGCACCGATGGTCACGCGGTCGCCGATAGTGGGGTGCCGCTTGATCCTGGCCAGCGAACGGCCGCCCAGCGTCACACCGTGATAGATCATCACGTCCTCGCCGATCTCGGCCGTCTCGCCGATCACCACGCCCATGCCGTGGTCGATGAAGAAGCGGCGGCCAATGGTGGCGCCCGGATGGATCTCGATCCCGGTCCAGGACCTGCCCAGCTGCGACAGGAGCCTGGCCGGGAAACGCAGCTCCGGCTTCTGCCACATGCGGTGGGTCAGCCGGTGGATCCAGATGGCATGCAGCCCGGAATAGGCGAAAAAGTTCTCAAAAGAACCTCGAGCCGCCGGGTCGTGGGACCGGGCGGCGTCGAGGTCTTCCTTTAGTCTTGCGAAAAAGCCCACAAAGTTCTTTCTACAGGAAACGGGCGGAGCACGGACTGATCAGCCGCGGATGTCGTCATAGAGCACGGTGGAGATGTAACGCTCACCAAAGTCGCACACCACGGCCACGATCAGCTTGCCGGCGTTTTCCGGCCGCTTGGCCAGTTCCAGGGCAGCCCAGACGATGGCGCCGGAGGAGATGCCGCCAAGGATGCCCTCCTTGATGCCCAGATCGCGTGCTACGCGGACCGAATCTTCGAGGGTAGCGTCGATGACCTCATCGTAGACATTGGTGTCCAGCAGTTCCGGGATGAAGTTGGCGCCGAGGCCCTGGATTTTGTGCGGGCCGGGGGCGCCGCCGTTCAGGATGGGGGAGTCCTTGGGTTCCACGGCCACGATCTGCACACCGGGCTTGCGCTCCTTCAGGACCTGTCCAACGCCGGTGATGGTTCCGCCGGTGCCGATGCCGGCCACGAAGATGTCCACGGCGCCGTCGGTGTCGGCCCAGACCTCTTCTGCGGTGGTCTTGCGGTGGATCTCCGGGTTGGCTTCGTTGGCAAACTGCTGTGCCCAGATGGAGTTCTCGGTGTTGGCCACGATTTCCTGGGCCTTTTCCACTGCACCGCGCATACCCTCGGAGCCCGGGGTCAGCACAATCTCCGCGCCGAAGGCACGCAGCATGACCCGGCGCTCGGTGGACATGGTCTCGGGCATGGTGAGGATGACCTTGTACCCGCGTGCGGCACCCACCATGGCCAGGGCAATGCCCGTGTTGCCGGAGGTGCCTTCAACGATGGTGCCACCGGGCTTCAGGGCGCCCGACTTTTCCGCTGCGTCGATGATGGCGACACCGATCCGGTCCTTGACGCTGTTGGCCGGGTTGTAGAACTCCAGCTTCACGGCAACGGTGGCGTCCAGCCCTTCGCTGAGCCGGTTCAGCCGGACCAGGGGGGTCCCGCCGACCAGCTGCGTTACATCGTCATAGATCCGTGCCATGTACATACGCCTATCTCTAAGGGGTGGATACTGAGGTCAGCCTAACGAGGCCGCGTAATGCCGGGCTAAGCGTTAAGCCATGCAGAGTAATATTTCCTGGCCTTGGCCAGTTTGGGGTTGATGATCACCTGGCAGTACCCCTGTTCCGGGTGCTTTGCGTAGTAATCCTGGTGGAATTCCTCTGCCACGTGGAACCGCGGCAGCCGGCTGACCTCGGTAACGATGGGGTGGGACCACAGGGCCTGGTTGCGGTCGATTGCTTCCTCGAACAGGATCTTTTCCTCATCCGTTTCATAGAACATCGAGGAGCGGTACTGGGTGCCCACGTCGTATCCCTGCCGGTTCAGTGTGGTGGGGTCGTGCAGGGCGAAGAACATGTCCAGGATCACCTCCGCCGGGATGATGTCCTCATCGAAGGTCACCGCCACAACTTCGGCGTGCCCGGTGGTCCCGCTGCAGACCGAGTAGTAGTCCGGGTGGGGGTCGTGCCCGCCGGTGTAGCCGGATACCACCGAGGTGACGCCCCTGGTCTTCTGGTAGACGGCGTCAAGGCACCAGAAGCAGCCTCCGCCAAGAACAAAAGTTTTCATGACCTCTTCAATGGTTGACAGCGCCGGAAGATTCCCCGGGCACCCCGGCGCAGCGCCGCAAACTGCGGCGGCGGGAAGCCCATGGGGTAAAACTAAGACTATGGAACCTGTGGACACCGACGTTACCGGCCAGGCAGATCACGACGGCGAGGCCTCCTCCGACACGCCGCCCGCGGCGGGTTCCGCGGAGGCCCCGACATTGGCCGAGCTGCTGCTTGCGGTTGAGGAGCTGTGGCCGGAATCCCTGGCGGAGACCTGGGATGAGGTAGGGCTCGTGGCAGGCCACCCGTCCGCCCCCGTCACAAAGGTGATGTTCGCGGTCGATCCCACCCTGGAAGTCATTGAGGAAGCGGTTGAGTGGGGAGCGGAGCTGCTCATCACCCACCACCCCCTGCTGTTGAAGGGCGTTACGTCCGTGGCGGCCACGTCGGCAAAGGGGCGGGCGGTGCACCGGCTGATCGAGTCGGGGACGGCACTGTTGACCGTGCACACCAACGGCGACTCCGCCGTCGGAGGTGTCTCCGATGTCCTGGCTGACGCCCTGGGACTCCAGGACGTCGCCCCCCTGACCGTGGCGGCCAACGGGCTGCCGGAGGAAGGCATTGGGCGGGTGGGCGACCTCGCGGAGGCCATGAGCCTGGGCGACTTCGCCGCCCGGGTATTCGGAATCCTTCCCTCCGTGGCCGGAGGAGTGCGTGTGTCCGGCGACAAGGACGGGCTGGTCAGGCGCATCGCGGTTTGCGGCGGTGCCGGCGATTCGCTGTTTAACGAAGTGCGGGCCAGCAATGCGGACGTCTATGTGACCGCTGACCTTCGCCACCACCCGGCGTCGGAGGCGCGCGAGGCCGCCCTCAACGGACGGCCGTACCTGGTGGACGTTTCGCACTTTGCCAGCGAATGGCTGTGGCTGCCTGCCGCCGCCGCGGCACTGGGCAACGTCCTGTCCGACCAGGGCCATGACGTTGAAATCCTGGTCAGCACCACCAACAGCGACCCGTGGGACTTCATCCTCACTCCGGGCTAGAGTCTAGGAAGCGCCGGTTCGGTGCCCGGCCCCGGCCGGAAGGGATTTAGCGGAGGTAAAAGTGGCCAAGGCAGCACCGGCGGAACAGTTGAAGTTGCTCGAACTGCAGGGCTTGGACGCCAAGTTGAAGGGCCTCACCAACCGCCGCCGCACGCTGGAAAACGATCCCCGCATCAGGGACCTCGAGGCTGCCCTGTCCGTCGCCAACGGTGAACTGGGCGCAGCCAAGGTGGCCGTGCACGACGCCGAGGCCGCGCTGAAGCGGGCAGAGGCCGACGTCGAACAGGTTGCCTCGCGCATCGAACGCGACGAAGCACGGCTTAACAGCGGAACCGGCCTGTCCAAGGACCTGGTGGCACTTCAAAAAGACATCGCGTCGCTGAACAAGCGGCGCTCGGACCTTGAAGACGTGGAACTGGAAGTCATGGAGCGGCTCGACTCGCTGCGGGAGCGGCAGGCGGCCCAGCAGCAGATCGTCGATGACATCCAGGGGTCCTTTGGAACCATCAGGGCCGAGCTTGATGCGGCCCTGGCCGCAGTGGAAACGGAAGCGGCAGGCCTGCGTGCCCAGCGCGGCGAATTTGCCCAGGGCCTGGACGCGGGCCTGGTGGCGGTTTACGAAAAGACGCTGGCCAAGCGGGGAGTCGGCGCGGCCCGGCTCTTCCACGGCACGTCGGAAGCCTCGGGCATGAAGCTCAGCCCCGGCGACCTCGCCGAGATCAAGGCAGCTGCTGCCGACGACATTGTTTTCTGCCCGGACTCCGGTGCCATCCTGGTCCGTTCGGACGAGTGGTCCTAGGCAGCCAACAGGCATCCTGCCGGGCGGTCAGCCCGGCAGGATGATGTTCAGGGCGTGCGGCTTGCGTGCGGTGCCCGGCACCAGTTCGGCCTCCCACTGTTCGCGGGCAGCTTTCAGGAGGTCCGACGGCGTGGCCGGGGCTTTGCCGCGGCGCACCAGCAGGTGCCGCGCCAGTTCGCCGCGCGTGTGCTTGGCGAAGTGGCTCACTACCTTGCGGACACCGGCGCTCTCGGTGAAGACATTCACGGAGACGGTCTGTTCCGGCGGGGGCGCCCACGCCGCTGCGTACGTGCTGGACCGGCAGTCGACCACAAGGTGTCCCTGGGCTGCTGCGCCCAGGGTGCCGCCAAGCTGCGCCTTCCAGAACGGAGCCAGCCGGCCGACGTCGGGCAAGGACGTGCCCATGGACAACCGGTAGGCGGGAACGCTGTCGCCAAAACGCAGGGCTCCCCACAGCGCCGAGATCACCAGGACGGATTCATCGGCCTTGCGGCGCTGTGCCGGCGTCAGCGTCCGGTAGCCCAGGGCGTCATACAGGACGCCCGAATAGATGCTGTGCGCCGGCGCCGCCGGTTCGGCGTGCAGGCGCGTATTGCGTTCGACGTCGTCCCGCAGGGACGCTCCGACGCCCAGCAGGGCGAGGGCATCCTGGTGGGCGCTGACCGTTCCCAGCGCCTCAAGGACCTTGGCGCGGTACGGGTTGAGCTCAGGGAAGCCCAGGTCGGTCCAGTCGACGGCGGGTCCGCGGAGCGCGGGCGTCTTGCCTTCGGAAGGGGGAAGCAGAATCAGCACCGTCCGATCCTACCGGCGGCAAAAGGCGGCCGGCGGCGCCGGTAGACTGGGACCCGGATGGGACAGCCAGACGGCCGCGCGCCACGCAAGTGGCTCGAGGAACGTCCGGGCTCCGCAGGGCAGGGTGGTGGGTAACGCCCACTCGGGGTAACCCGCAGGCCAGTGCCACAGAAAACAGACCGCCTGCATTTCCGGCTCCGGCCGGGGAGGGCAGGTAAGGGTGAAACGGTGGTGTAAGAGACCACCAGCTTCCCGGGTGACCGGGAAGGCTAGGTAAACCCCACCCGGAGCAAGGCCAGACAGGACACGTTCGAGGGCTGCCCGCCCGAGTGTCCGGGTAGGCCGCTGGAGGGTGCCGGCAACGGTACTCGTAGATGGATGGCCGTCGCTCCCTTCCCGGTAACGGCAGGGGAGAACAGAACCCGGCGTATCGGCTGTCCCATCCTTAAACCGCGTTTGACCACGGGCTATGCGTCGGGGATCCTGAACCGTGCCCGTAATTCCTGAAACCCGTCCCGCACCCGCAGCGGGCATTCCCGGCATCCGTTCACAGGGCGTTGCCCTCGCCGGTTTCCTGGCCCTTTCAGCCCTGGCCTGGGTCCTCGCCTCGGTTCCCATCATCCTTAACTCCAACGGCTGGTACGCGGGCTCGCTGAAAGCTCCGTGGATGCCGCCGTCGTGGATGTTCCGCACCACCTGGATGGTGCTCTATGCCGGCGTGGCGGCAGCCGCGTGGCTGGTCTGGCGCAAAGGGCGCCTGTCCGGGGCCACCCTTGCCGGCTATGTGATGCAACTGCTGCTCAACACTGCGTGGCCGGTGACGTTCTTCGCCATGTATCCCATGCTTGGAGTGGTGGCCCTGTGGGCTGCCTTCGCTGTCATCTGCGCGCTGACCGCAACCCTGGCGTTCCTGATCCTGCGCTTCGGACCGGTGGACGCCGCCGCCGGATACCTGGTGCTGCCATACTTTTCCTGGCTCGTGTTCTCCGCCAGCCTGAACCTCTACTCGGCCATCCACAACTGAAGGCCAGCAGTTTCAGTTGGGCGGGCCGCCCCGGCCGTGTGAGTGATTTCACGCAGCGCAAGCGTGCTCCCTGCGGCGGGCCAAATTAGAATGGATCCCGGACGCAGGAGTTCTACCGCCGAAAGTTGCGTCCGCAACCGGCGGTTTTTCTTTGCACGCGATCCAGGCGCCTGGGGACCATCCCCTGCGGGCGCCGGTGCCCCTGGACATCATCAGGTGGCCTACATCTGTGTACGACGACGTACACGGCTGAACCGAGGAAGGTATTTCTGTGAGCCAGACGTCTGATTCTTGTCTTGATACGTGGATGGGCCGGGAGGCCCTCGCCGAGGCCATGATCCCGGTTATCGGCAGGCTGTACCGCGAAAACAACGTGGTGACCAGCATCCACGGCCGGAGCCTGATCAACAAGTCCACCATGAACATCCTCAAGGCGCACCGCTTCGCGCGCCGGATGAGCAAGGACGAACTGCTCCTGGAGGACACAGCGCCCCTGCTGAACACGCTGGCCGGACTCGAACTGGGTGCCGCCGCGATCGACATCGCCCGCCTGAACCAGAAGTTCAAGGAAGAAGGCAACGGCGCCACGCTGGAGGAATTCCTCCGCGACGAGCTCGCCGAGATCGTGGGCAAGCGGGGCGGCGACGACCGCACCAGCACCGACGTCGTGCTCTACGGCTTTGGCCGCATCGGCCGCCTCCTGGCACGCCTCCTCATCGAAAAGGCCGGCGGTGGCCACGGCCTGCGCCTGCGCGCCATCGTGGTGCGCCGCGGATCCGACAACGACCTCTCCAAGCGCGCCAGCCTGCTGCGCCGCGACTCCGTCCACGGCTCCTTCGAGGGCACCATCCGGATCGACGAGGCCGCCAACACCATCACGGCCAACGGTGTCCAGATCCAGGTCATCTACTCCAACGACCCCGCCACCATCGACTACACCGCCTACGGCATCAACAACGCCCTCGTGGTGGACAACACCGGCCGCTGGCGCGACGCCGAAGGCCTCTCCCAGCACCTGCAGAGCAAGGGCGTTGCGCGGGTCCTGCTGACCGCGCCGGGCAAGGGCGAACTGAAGAACATCGTCCACGGCATCAACCACCGGGACATCACCGACTCGGACAAGATCGTTTCCGCGGCGTCCTGCACCACCAACGCCATCACCCCGGTCCTGAAGGCCATCAACGACAAGTTCGGCGTGGTCCACGGCCACGTGGAAACCGTCCACTCCTTCACCAACGACCAGAACCTCATCGACAACTTCCACAAGGGCGACCGCCGCGGCCGTTCCGCTGCACTGAACATGGTCATCACCGAAACCGGTGCCGCCAAGGCAGTGGCAAAGGCCCTGCCCGAACTCCTGGGCAAGCTCACCGGCAGCTCCATCCGCGTCCCCACGCCGGACGTTTCGCTGGCCATCCTGAACCTCACCCTTGAAAACGGCACCACCAAGGACGAAGTCAACAACTACCTGCGTGAAATGTCGCTGCACTCGGACCTGCGCAAGCAGATCGACTACATCGACTCGCCCGAGGTTGTCTCCACCGACTTCGTCGGATCCCGCCGCGCCGGGATCGTGGACGGCCTGGCCACCGTGTCCACGGACAAGAACCTGGTCCTCTACGTCTGGTACGACAACGAGTTCGGCTACAGCTGCCAGGTGGTCCGCGTCATGGAAGAGATGGCAGGCGTGAACCCGCCGTCCTTCCCCGCCAAGGAAAGCGCTGCCGCCCTGGCCGCGATCGCCGTCTAGCCAAATCCGGCCGCGTCCTGCGAATTCCCGGCTGATTCTCTGGAATCAGCCGGGAAACCGGACCACACTGGTGGCATGGACAACGAATCGACACTTCAGCACGAAACCACCCTCGAGCACGCACTGGACGTGGCCAAAGCCAACCATAAGGAAGCCGTGCGGCTCCTGGAACGCGCCCGTGCAGCCCAGAGGACCGGGGACGTCACTGACGAGCGGGTGCGCCAGCTCGAGAACCTGCTGTCAATCGCGGAAGAAGACCTGCGACGGGTCACCAGGGAACAATAACCAGGCGCCGCGCACGCCGCTGTGACCCATCACTCGTCCCCAACAGTGTGGATATCAGCGGCCGGCCGCGGCCTTTGTCCTAGGCTCTTGGGGTGCCCGACTTCCCCTTCCCGGCGTCAACCCCATGACCGTCAGCTGGTCCGCCTACCGCCGCGCACGCCGCCGTTCCCGGCAGGCCTGGGCGCTTCTTGTGACGGCCGCGGTCTCCATCATTGCCGCGCTGTTCTGGTTCTTCACCGCCGGACAGTTCGCGGCAGCGGGGCCCGCCACGGAGGGGCCCACCGAGGCCCCGGTCTTCGACCCTGCCTGGATGAAGCCGGTCCAGGAACCCAACCCGGTGCCCGCCGGCAGCGCCCTCGCAGCCCTGGACGGCCTGGCCGTCAAGGGGCGGGCACCCAGCACCGATTACAGCCGGGAGGCCTTTGGCCAGGCCTGGCTCGACGTCGACCGGAACGGCTGCGATACCCGCAATGACATTCTTCGCCGCGACCTCGCCGATGTTGTGTTCTCGGAGGGTTCCTCCTGCAAGGTGACGGCCGGGCACTTCCGCGAACCCTACACAGGGCAGGACGTCGATTTCCGGCGTGGTTCCGACAGCAGCCGCGCGGTCCAGATCGATCATGTCGTCGCCCTGGGTGATGCCTGGCAAAAGGGCGCCCAGCGTTTGGGGCCGAAGGAACGCCAGAGTCTGGCAAACGATCCGCTGAACCTCATCGCGGCGGACGGCGCCGCCAATCAGCAAAAAAGCGCGGGGGACGCCGCTACCTGGCTGCCGAAAAATACGGCAATCCGCTGCCACTATGTGGCCCGGCAGATTTCCGTGAAGGCCGCGTACGGGCTGTGGGTAACGGCAGCAGAAAAGGATGCCATGAAGCGGGTCCTGGCTTCCTGCCCCCAGCAGCAGACCATCACGGCAGGCTGACCGGCATCCGCAGGCACGGGTCGGTAACGGCTCAGTGGCTGAACCGGTCAGTGTCCGAAGGGGTCCGGGTCAACGCCGGGCAACCAGGTCAGCCCCGGCACGCCCCAGCCGTTCTTCTTGGCCTGCTTCATGGCCTTGCGGGAATACCGGTCCATCAGCCGGTTGACGTACAGCTTGCCGTCGAGATGGTCATACTCGTGCTGGATGACCCTGGCAAACCAGCCGGTGGCTTCGAAGCGGACCGGTTCCCCGAACCCGTCAAAGCCCTCCACCCGGGCCCATTCGGCCCGCTTGAGGGGATACTGTTCGCCCGGGAAGGACAGGCAGCCCTCTTCCTCCTCGTCAGGATCGGGAGCAGCACCTGAGACCTTGGACAGGGTCAGGACGGGATTCACCAGGACGCCGCTTGGGGGAGCGCCGTCGTCATTGGCGTACTTGTAAACGAAGATCCGCTTGCCGACGCCGATCTGGGGGGCGGCCAGGCCCACCCCGTTGGCGGCGTCATTGGTTTCGAACATGTCGGCGATCAGGGTGCGCAGTTCGTCGTCGAAGACCTCCACCTCGGCGGCGCGGCGGTGCAGGACAGGCTCGCCCCAGATGGTGATCGGCAGAACGGTCATATCAGTAGTCCTTCGGCTTCGCGGTATCCCCGGCTGCAATGCGTGTACCGGTGGGGCACGACAAAGGAGGCCGCACCGGATATCCGGTGCGGCCTCCTTTGTTGACGGCTGCATGTGCCGCCCCGTGAGGGTGAGCGACGGGGGTTGAACCCGCGACCTCCTGGACCACAACCAGGCGCTCTGCCAACTGAGCTACGCCCACCATGTGCCTCAAGGGAATTCCACCGGAGCGGCTCCCTGGAAACGCAACTCAAATAGCTTACCTGCTCGAAAGGGGTGCTTTGTCCACTTTCTGCGATTTGAGCGAAATTTCATCAAAACGTGGCGCAGATTACTCCCCGGACCGGTCCCCGGCGTCCCCGTTGGTGATGCCCTTGGCAATCTTCTGGGCGGTGGCGCTGTCCGGTCCGGGGGCGGGGACGAACACTGCCTCCCGGTAGTAGCGGAGCTCGTCGATGGAATCCTTGATGTCTCCCAGCGCGCGGTGGCCGCCCTTTTTCGCCGGCGACTGGAAGTACGCCCGGGCGTACCACCGGCGCGACAGCTCTTTGATGGTGCTGACGTCAATGACCCGGTAGTGCAGGTGCTCCACCACGGCAGGCATGTCGCGGGACAGGAACACCCGGTCGGTTCCCACGGAGTTGCCGCCCAGAGGTGCTTTGCGCGGATCCGGGACCCAGGTGGAGATGTACTCCATGACCGCGGCCTCTGCTTCTGCCATCGTCTTGCCGTGCGGCAGCTCCGCCAGCAGCCCGGACTTGGTGTGCATGTCCCGGACGAAGTCGGACATCTGGGCCACGGCGGCATCGTCGGGTTTGATGACGACGTCGACGCCGTCGCCAAGGATGTTGAGCTCCGAATCGGTGACCAGTGCTGCCACCTCGATCAGGGCGTCGTTCTTGATGTCCAGGCCGGTCATTTCGCAGTCGATCCAGACGATTCGTTCGTTAGATATAGGCACCGGACCAGCCTACCGTTACACTTCCGGGCACCCTGCCGATGCTAGGATTTCGGGTACGCGGCGGGTCGCCCTTCCGCCCCTTAATCGTGTCCCGGCCGGCCCGCGCGGCCCGCCGGATCAACCGCGGAAAACGCAAGAAGATTGGACGATCCTGAGATGACGGCGCCTGTGCCCGCAACGGGGGAGATGGCGGCGGCCGGTATTGCCGGAACGGGCAGTGCCGAGGTGGACAATCCGCGCTCACCCCTGCTTGCCGGCTTCCTGGGCTCCATGTTCATGATGATTGGCTCCACTGGCGTCGGCTGGCTGGCCCCGGTCTCGGAGCTGCGCCGGATGCCCGTGTTCATCTGGATGCGGACGGAGGCTCCCGGCGTGGCGCTGTCCATCGTCCTGGTGGCCGTCGGCGGCATGCTGCTGGTGCGTGCCTGGCTGCGGCTGGGCCAAAAGGTCCGGGTGTGGGGTGAACAGGCACGGCGGGCAACCCTGTCCGCGGTGGTGGCATGGGGACTTCCCATGATGTTCAGCGTGCCGCTGTTCAGCCGCGACGTCTATGCGTACATCGGGCAGGGGCGCCTGATGGTGGAGGGCTTCAATCCGTACGAAAACGGCATTTCCGCCCTGTCCAACTACTTCCAGCTCGGCGCCGACAAAATGTGGACCGAGGCGCCGGTTCCCTACGGCCAGCTGTTCCTGTGGATCGAGCAGTTCGTCGTCTGGGTAACCAACGTCCAGCCGGAGGCGTGTGTCATGCTCTTCCGGCTGGTGGCGCTGGCCGGTGTGGTGCTCTGCGTCGTCTACGTGCCCCGGCTCGCTGAACTGCACGGCGTGAACCCGCACCGGGCCCTCTGGCTGACCGTGGCCAACCCGCTCTTCCTGACCAATTTCATCGCCAGTGTCCACAATGACTCCCTGATGATCGGGCTTGCCCTGGCGGGCCTGTACTACTCCGCGACCCGGCGCCCGGTCCGCGGCATCGCCCTGGTGACCCTCTCCATCGCGGTGAAGCCCATCACCATTGTCTTCCTGCCGTTCATCGGGCTCCTGTGGGCGGGCCGGAATGCGGGCTGGCTCCGGAAAGTGGCGTTTTGGGCCCTGACGGCCGGCCTGAGCCTGGCGCTGTTGACCGCCATGAGCATGGTCAACGGGTTCGGTTTCGGCTGGATCAATGGCCTTTCCGCACCAGGCAGCATTTCGATCTGGTACGCCCCGGTGGGCTTGATTGGCATGGTGGTGGGATCCCTGGCCAATGCTTTCGGCTTTGACGGTTCGGTCCCCGCCGGTTGGGTGTTCGACGCCGGGAAGCTGCTTGCCGTCGGCATCGTCGCCTGGCAGATCTTCAAGGGTGACTACGACCGCCTCATGCGCCGCCTCACTCTTGCCCTGGCGGCCGTGGTCCTGCTGGCCCCCATCATCCAGGCCTGGTACGTCGTCTGGCTCATACCGCTCTTTGCCGTGACCGGCATCAGGAACGACTGGCAGGTCAAGGCCCTGTACTTCGTGGTGTCCTTCTTCATGATCTACGCCATTTCGGACCAGTTGGACGTTTTCCCGTACCTCCAGACCCAGGACCTCGGCTTCGCCCTCGCCCTGGCCCGGATTGCCGCGGCGCTGACCGCCCTGCTCTTTGCCCTGTACCTGATCTTCTGGGACCCCGGCACCCGCAGGCTGTTCCGCAAATCGCACCAGCCCGTCGTCGAACGTCCGGTGATTTAGCGGCCGCTATCGCTGTGCGGCCCAGGCGCTTATCCTGCGCAGGGCCTCCCTGCGCGACAGCGGACTCATGGCGTCCCGGTTGCGGGAAACGAACGCCTCCACCCACTCCGGTGCGGTCTTGGCGTACTCGCGCAGCGCCCAGCCGATGGCTTTGCGGATGAAGAACTCCCGGTCCGCCAGGTTCGGCTCGATGATGGCGGCGAGCAGTTGTGTGTCGGTGGCCTTCCCGGCGCGCAGCTGCGACGTAATGGCGGCCCTGCGGATCCAAAGGTCCGGGTCCTTGCTCCACTGCAGCAGGAGCCTGTCCATCTCCGTGGGGTGCGCCTGCAGCAGCGTGCAGATCCGGCCGGACACGCCGTCGGCAAAGTCCCACCATGCACCTGTCCGGATAATTTCCTCGTACACAGGAATCATGTCCAGGTCGGAGGCCACCAGCCGGTGTGCTGTCAGGTCGATGGCCGCGTACTTCTCCTCCCGGAACGTGGAGGTGCGCCACAGGCCCAGCACGGTGGCCCGCAGCTGCCCGGCGGAAACCGGCGCATGCTCCCGCGCAGCCCGCTCCGCGATCCGCCGCACCTCCGGAACCCGTACGCCGAGCGAGGGCAGCTCGGACTTCATGTAGGCCTGCGCCCCCACAGCCCTGGCGGGGTCGGCCAATCCGCGGAGCGCACCCCTGACGGAGGCGATGAGGTCCTGGTCGGCGGCCGTGTCCATGGGGCAACTTTAGCCAGTGGGCAGTACAGGCGGTGCGGTAGGCTGGTGAGCGCTAACACACTTCGACGCAGAGGGAACCATGCCCGGAACTGAAGTCCACCTCGCCCACGGACCCTACTCCGCCGTCGTCACCCTCCGCGGCGGGGCGCTCAGGGAACTGCGGCACGGGGACAGGGACCTGGTGGTGGGCTTTGGCCCCGACGGACCCGTGCCCGACTACCGCGGCGTCATCTGCGTGCCGTGGCCCAACCGCCTGGCGGACGGCACCTACTCCTATGCAGGCAAGGCCTATGCCGCTGCCGTCAACGAGCCGGACCGCGGCGCTGCCCTGCATGGTCTTGCCATCCACCGGCCATGGGAGGTGCTGGAAGCGGCCGCGGACCGCGCCGTCCTGGGTTGCCGCATACCGGCCGGCCCGGATTACCCGGGGGACCTGGAGTTGTCGGTTACCTACGCACTCTCGGGCGACGGGCTCCATGGCACGGTGCGGGCGGTCAACACCGGTGCCGCTGCCGCCCCGTACGGGGTGTGCCCCCATCCCTACCTGGTGGCCGGTACGTCCCCGCTGGACGACTGGTCGCTGGATCTGCCGGCCGCTGCCTACCTGGAGGTGACCCCCGACCGGCTGCTGCCCGTGGGCATGCGGGAGGTGGACGGGGATGCCTTCGACTTCCGTTCGCCCCGGCGTCTGGGGCCGGTGAAGATCGACCATGCCTTCACGGACATCGCCCGGGAGGGTACGGGCCTGGCCCGGGTACGGGTACTGGACCCGTCAGGTACAGGTGTGGAACTCGAATGGGGCGCCGAGTGGCCCTGGGTCCAGGTGCACACCGGCGACAAACCCGCCGGCCCGGACCGGCTGGGCCTGGCCGTTGAACCCATGACGTGTCCGCCTGATGCCCTCCATTCAGGGACGGACCTGGTGCATCTGCAGCCCGGCCAGGCCCATTCGGCGGGCTGGACCATCCGGGCGCTGGGCTAGGCGGGCGTGGGCTAGGCGGACGATGAGCTAGGCGGGGCCGGCCGTGGCGGCTTGCCTGAGGGGGTCCGTCCACCCGGCACGCTGCAGCCAGGCTGCGCACAGTGCGGTCCACTGCCGGGGTCCGGCTTGGTCTGTGGCAAGCCCCAGCCCATGCCGTCCCTGCGGGAAGACATGCAGTTCCGCCGGAACGCCGGCGGCAAAGAGTGCCCTGGCGTAGTTCAGGCTGTTGCTCACCGGAACGGCGTCGTCGTCGGCTGTATGCCAGAGGAACGCCGGCGGTGTCCGGGGGGTGACGTTCAGCTCCGGCGAGAGGGCCCTGAGGAGGTCCGACGGCGGCGCGCCGCCAAGGAGGTTCTCCACCGATCCCTGGTGCGCCTCGTGGGTCAGTGATGCAACGGGGTAGCAGAGCACCGAGAGGGCGGGGATGGCTGCGGGCACGTCCAGGTCCGGGTTCCCGGTGGCGGCTGCCGTGCTGAGGGTGGCCGCCAGGTGGCCGCCGGCGGAGAAGCCCAGGACGCCGATGCGCTCCGGGTCAACGGCAAACCCGTGCTGTCCCTTCCTGATGTGGAGCATGGCTTCCTTTGCGTCCTCCAGGGGAGCAGGGTGCCGGTCAGGGGCCACCCTGTAGCGGAGGACGAAGGCGTGGATGCCCAGGGACGCCAGCCACTCTGCAACGGGCTCCGCTTCGTGATCAGCCTGGCGGGCGTATCCTCCTCCCGGCAGGACCATGATGGCCGGCCGGGCGCCGGCAGCCCCGGAATGGGCCGGAACTGCCGTAAGCGCACCCGGCGCCATCAGGCGGCAGCCTCGGTGCTGCGCCGCAGCGTGACCTCGCCTGTGATGTCACCGGGTGAAGCGTCTTCGGCCCCGTCCCCGTCGTCGCCGGCAAGCCTCCGCTGGGTGGCCCGGGTGGCCAGGCGCCCAATGTCCTCCAGCGGCAGGCGTACCGTGGAAAGAGCCGGCCGGAAGTCGCGGAGGGTCTCAATATCGTCGAACCCGGCGATGGCGGCGTCGCGGGGGATGCGGAGCCCTTCGGACCGCAATGCCGCCGCGGCCCCGATGGCCATCACATCGTTGACGGCGAAAATGCACAGTTTGGCTGCGCCGCCCCCGTCACCGGTCGGGCCCCCTTCCCCGGACGGGCGCGCGTTGGTCCGGGCTGCCTTGATCCGGGCAGCCAGTTCAAGCCCGGCGTCATATCCTCCGGACCGGTTGAACGCGCTGCGGAGCACTTCCGCCGGCCGGCGCCCGGCCCGTTCCAGTCCCTCCTGGAAACCGCGGACCCGGTCATCGGAGGTCAGGAGCCCTTCGGGACCGCCGACAATGACGAAGTCCCCGTCCCAGCTGCCCGCAAGTTCGGTGGCCAGCCGGCCGGCCAGCTCCTGGTTGGGCACTTTCACCACGTGGTACCCCTCCGGAGCAGTTGCACCCACGACGGGATGGCCCACCACGGCCACCTGCCCGCCGTTGCGGCAATACCGGTCCAGTTCGGCTGCCAGCTCGCTGTTGCCGTCCTTGTCCTCGTCGCGGCACGAGCGGGAACCGGCGATCACGATCGAATCTGCGCGGCGGGCCGCGAACGCAGCCACCGCTTCCTTTTCCTCCGCGGGGCCGCCGCCGGTGGTGGCAAGGAGCACCATCTTCCGCTGTTCCCGGGCGGCTTCCTGCACGCCCCTGGCAATGGCCGCGAAGTAGGGATCGGCAATGTCATGGACGATCAGGCCGATCAGGCCGGAACTGGATTTCGCCAGGCCCTGCGCCTGGGCGTTGGGGATGTAGCCAAGCGACTCAGCCGCCTGCCGGACCCGGTCGGCAATGTCCTTCCCCGGTTTGCGGGCGGATCCGTTCAGCACGCGGGAGGCCGTGGCGGGGGAAACGCCGGCAAGGCGGGCCACCTCGGTAAGGGTACTTGCAGCCACTGCATCTCCTGGTCTTGTACGGGCTCGAAGGCTAAAGCACATTATGGCAGTTCAAACTACTTCCGGAAAGCGCTTGCCAAGGGGAAGCGCGCCGTGCATCATGGAAGCAGTGGGAATGCGCTTTCCCAATCAGTTTGACTACCTTGCTCACTCACCGTGGAGGACACATGGGCTTCGAAACAAAGACAATCCGCATCGCCATGAACGGCATCACCGGCCGGATGGGCTACCGCCAGCACCTGCTGCGCTCCATCCTGCCGATTCGCGATGCAGGCGGCTTCACCCTCCCGGACGGCACCCGGGTCCAGGTTGAACCCATCCTGGTGGGCCGCAACGAGGCCAAAATCCGGGAACTGGCGGAAAAGCACAAGGTGTCCGAGTGGACCACGGACCTGGACGCCGTGATCAACGACCCCACGGTGGACGTCATCTTTGACGCCTCCATGACCAGCCTGCGCGCCGCCACCCTGAAGAAGGCGATGCTGGCCGGCAAGCACATCTTTACCGAAAAGCCCACGGCCGAGACCCTCGAAGAAGCCATCGAGCTGGCCCGCATCGGCAAGGAGGCGGGCGTCACTGCCGGCGTCGTCCACGACAAGCTCTACCTCCCTGGCCTGGTCAAGCTCCGCCGTTTGGTGGACGAGGGCTTCTTCGGCCGCATCCTCTCCATCCGCGGCGAGTTCGGCTACTGGGTCTTCGAAGGCGACATCCAGGCCGCGCAGCGCCCGTCCTGGAACTACCGCAAGGAAGACGGCGGCGGAATGACCACGGACATGTTCTGCCACTGGAACTACGTCCTGGAGGGCATCATCGGCCAGGTCAAGAGCGTCAACGCCAAGACAGCCACCCACATCCCCGCCCGCTGGGACGAGGCAGGCAACGAGTACAAGGCCACCGCTGATGACGCCTCCTACGGCATCTTCGAACTCGAAACCCCGGGCGGCGACCAGGTGGTCGGCCAGATCAACTCCTCCTGGGCAGTGCGCGTCTACCGCGACGAACTGGTGGAATTCCAGGTGGACGGCACCCACGGTTCCGCCGTGGCCGGCCTGAACAAGTGCGTCGCCCAGCAGCGGGCCCACACCCCCAAGCCCGTGTGGAACCCGGACCTGCCCGTCACCGAATCCTTCCGCGACCAGTGGCAGGAAGTTCCCGCCAATGCCGAGCTGGACAACGGCTTCAAGCTGCAGTGGGAAGAGTTCCTCCGAGACGTTGTGGCCGGCAGGGAACACCGCTTCGGCCTGTTGTCCGCCGCCCGCGGCGTCCAGCTCGCCGAACTTGGCCTTCGGTCCAATGACGAACGCCGCACCATCGACATCCCGGAGATCACGCTCTGATGACTTCCCTTATCCTTCCCTCCGAGGACGGCGGCACCAGGGAGTACCGCCTCCAGGGCGCCACGCCCTGGGCCCGCCCCACCGCCCCGCTCACTGCCCGGCGCGCCTACGCCGCGGCCCACGTCATCCCCGAGGTCCTCGCTGACAACACCCCCGGGGCGCCTGCCCGCCTGGACTGGGACGCCACCATGGCGTACCGCCACGAGCTCTGGTCCTACGGCCTTGGCGTGGCCGACGCCATGGACACCGCCCAGCGCGGCATGGGCCTTGACTGGGCCGCCACGCAGCAACTCATCAAGCGCACCGGCGTCGAAGCAGCCTCGGTGGTCTCGGCCAACACCCCGGCCACCGCCGGCAAATCGGTCCGTGACCTCGTGTCCTGCGGGGCCGGCACCGACCAGCTGGACCTGGACACCCTTCCCTCCGGTGACGCGGGCATCAAGGCCGTCCTCGAGGCATACCGCGAACAGATCTCCGTGATCACCGAGGCCGGCCCCAAGGTGATTCTCATGGCCTCGCGGGCACTCGCCAAGGCAGCGCGCGGGCCGGAGGACTACCTGAACGTCTACTCCACGCTGCTGCAGGAGGTGGACCAGCCGGTCATCCTGCACTGGCTCGGAACCATGTTCGATCCCGCCCTCGCCGGCTACTGGGGGTCCGGGGACGTTGCGGCCGCCACCGAAACCTTCCTGGGCCTGATCAGGGACAACGCGGGCAAGGTGGACGGCGTCAAGGTCTCCCTGCTCGATGCCAGCCACGAGGTGGCCCTGCGGGCAGCGCTCCCTGAGGGCGTCCGCCTCTACACCGGGGACGACTTCAACTACCCCGAGCTCATCGACGGCGACGGCACCCACCACTCCGACGCGCTGCTGGGCATCTTCGCGGCCATCTACCCGGCCGCTTCCCTGGCCCTGCAGAACTACGATGCCGGAAACCCGGCCAGGGCACGGGAAATTTTGGACTCCACCCGCGAACTGGGCAAGCACATCTTCAGCGCCCCCACGTTCTACTACAAGACCGGCATCGCCTTCATGTCCTGGCTCAACGGCAAACAGTCCGGGTTCCAAATGGTCGGCGGCCTGCACTCCGGCCGGTCCGTCTGCCACCTCGCCCGGACCTTTGAGCTGGCCGACCAGGCCGGCTTGCTGAAGGACCCGGCGCTGGCCGCCTTCCGCATGTCCGATTACCTGCGGATCAACGGGGTTGGAGCATGACAATCGGATCAGCAACGTCCGCTTTCTCCCGCCTGTCCATCAACAGCGCCACCACCAAGAAGTGGACGCTTGCCCAGGTGGTCGAAGGCTGCGTCAACGCCGGCATCCCCGCCATCGGCCCCTGGCGCGACCGTGTAGCGGAGGCCGGCCTGGACAAGGCAGCCCGCCTGATCAAGGACGCGGGCCTGCGCGTGTCCTCGCTGTGCCGCGGCGGGTTCCTCACCGCGGCGGACGCGGAAGGCCAGGCAAGCGCGCTCGCCGACAACCGTGCAGCCATCCTCGAAGCCGTGGCGCTGGACACCACCGAACTGTTCCTGGTGGTTGGCGGACTCGCCCCGGGGGAGAAGGACATCGTGGGCGCCCGGCAGCGTGTGGCCGACCGGCTCGCGGACCTGGTCCCGTTCGCACAGGAAAACGGCGTCCGCCTGGTGCTGGAACCGCTGCACCCGATGTACGCCGCCGACCGCGCACTGATCTCCACCCTGGGGCAGGCCCTGGACCTCGCGGCGTCCTTCGACGCCTCCACGGTGGGGGTCGCCGTCGACACGTTCCACGTCTGGTGGGACCCGGAACTGAAGGCGCAAATCGAACGCGCCGGCCGGGAGAACCGTATTGCCTCCTACCAGGTGTGCGACTTCAACATGCCCATCGCCGCCGATCCGCTGCTCTCGCGCGGATTCATGGGCGACGGCGTGGTGGACTTCGCCACGATCGGCACCTGGGTGCGCGACGCCGGGTACACGGGCGACATCGAGGTGGAGATTTTCAATCAGGAGATCTGGGACACGGACGGCAACACCGTCCTGGCCACGGTCAAGGAGCGGTACGCGCAGCTTGTCCTGCCGTACACCTGACCTGATTCAAGACCGCGGGCTCCTGCTACGTCACGGCAGGAGCCTGCGCCCCACATAAAAAGGACCCGGACCGCGGTGGTATTTCCCACCGTGGTCCGGGTTCTTTCCCTGCCCGCTGCCCGCTGCAGCCTTACGTGTAGAGCGAGGCGACCCGGCGGTACCTTGCCAGCACTCCGGCGTCGTCGTTTCCCAGCGGAAGGTCGACGGCGTCTGCCGCCCACGCAGGGAAGCGTCCGCTGAGTGCCGCCGCAGCCTGGCGCGCGGCGCCGTCGGCCACGTACTCGCCCGGTTGCGGGACCGTGACGGCGGTTCCCAGCAGGCTGGCAGCCACGTCCTGCACTGCTGCTGACTGGGCTCCGCCCCCTACCAGGAGGATCCTTTGGGCGGACACGCCCTGGTTTTGCAGTGCCGCCATGCCGTCCGCCAGTGAGCAGACAACACCCTCGACGGCGGCGCGCGCCAGGTTGGCGGGGGTGTAGTTGGCCCGCGTGATGCCGTGCAGGGAGCCGGTGGCGTCCGGCAGGTTGGGAGTTCTTTCCCCATCGAAGTAGGGGACCAGGGTGAGGCCGCCGGCACCGGGACCGGCGGACATCGCCAGCCGGTTGAACCCGGACAGGTCCACGTCCAGCAGGGCGGCGGTGGCATCGAAAATGCGGGTGGCATTCAGGGTGCACACCAGCGGCAGGAAATGTCCGGCGGCGTCGGCGAATCCGGCCACCAGTCCCGATGCGTCTGCCGCAGGCGAATCCGAGACCGCGAATACGGTCCCGGATGTGCCCAGCGACATCACCACATCGCCCAGCCGGGCCCCTGCACCCAGCGCGGCCGCCGCGTTGTCTCCGGCGCCTGCGGCCAGGAGGGCGCCCGCCGGCGTCTTTCCCGCTGCTTCCAGGGGCCCGAGGACCCGGGGGAGGACCGGCACGTGGCCGAGTGCCGCGGACAGGACGTCGGGCAGGTACTTGCCTTCCGCCGTCGAGTAGTAGCCCGTGCCGGATGCGTCCGAGCGGTCCGTGGCCAGGGCGGCCAGCCCCTCTTTTCCGCTGCCTGGCCCGTAGCCTGCGAGCCGCCAGGTGAGCCAGTCGTGCGGCAGGCAGACGGCGGCCACCCTTGCGGCGTTTTCCGGTTCGTTCTCCGCCAGCCAGCGCAGCTTGGTCAGCGTCAGGGACGCGACCGGCACGGTACCGGTCGCGCGTGCCCAGTACTGCGCGCCGGCGGCTGGATCGCCGCCCCCGGCGGATTCGATGAGATCCTGGGCAGCGCCGGCGCTGCGGGTGTCGTTCCACAGCAGCGCCGGCCGGATCACCGCACCGTCGCTGTCCAGGCAGACCATGCCGTGCTGCTGGCCTCCGACGGACACGGCACTGACGTCATCCAGTCCGCCGGCATCTGCAACTGCCTTCTGCAGTGCCGTCCACCAATGGTCGGGGTGGACCTCGGTGCCCTCAGGGTGTGGGGCCCGGCCCTGGCGGACCAATGCCCCGGTATCCGCATCGCGGATGATCACCTTGCACGACTGGGTGGAGCTGTCGATGCCTGCGACGAGCACCATGGCCTAGTGGGCGCCCAGCAGGTGCTCGATGGCGAGCTGGTTGAGCCGGACGAACGCGAAGGAGCGCTCAGCAGCCTTGTCGGCGTCGAAGTCCTCGAACGCTGAGGCGTCGGCCAGCAGGTCTGCGGTGCTTTCGCCGGCACTGAGGGTGGGCTCGCCGAGTTCGAACACGCCGGAGATCTTGAGTGCTTCCTGCACCTGCGGGTCTGCGCGGAACGCCAGCGCCCGTTCCTTCAGCAGCAGGTACATGGCCATGTTGGCCTTGGCGGACTCCCACACGCCGTCGTAGCCGTCGGTGCGTGAAGGCTTGTAGTCGAAGTGGCGCGGGCCGTCGTACTTCGGGCCACCGCCCGGGAAGCCGTTCTCCAGCAGGTCGACCGTGAAGAAGGCGCTGGTGAGGTCGCCGTGGCCGAACACCAGGTCCTGGTCGTACTTGATGCCGCGCTGGCCGTTGAGGTCGATGTGGAAGAGCTTGCCGGCCCAGAGTGCCTGCGCAATCCCGTGGGTGAAGTTCAGTCCTGCCATTTGCTCGTGGCCGGTTTCGGGGTTCAGGCCCACGATGTCACCGTGCTCGAGCTGGGCAATGAAGGCCAGGCCGTGGCCGACAGTGGGCAGGAAGATATCGCCGCGGGGTTCGTTGGGCTTGGGTTCAAGCGCGATCCGCAGGTTGTAGCCCTTTTCCTTGATGTAGCCGGCCGCGGTGTCCACGCCTTCCTTCATGCGGTCCAGGGCGGCGGCCAGGTCCTTGGAGCCGTCGTATTCGCTGCCTTCGCGGCCGCCCCACATGACGAACGTTTCGGCGCCGAGCTCTGCGGCGAGGTCGATGTTGCGCAGGACCTTGGAGAGGGCAAAGCGGCGGATGGAGCGGTCGTTGGAGGTGAAGCCGCCGTCCTTGAACACCGGGTGGCTGAACAGGTTGGTGGTCACCATGGGGACCTTCAGTCCCGTCTCGGCCAGGGCTGACCGGAAGTTTTTCAGGATCAGGTCCCGCTCTGACGCGGAGGCGTCAAAGGGAACAAGGTCATTGTCGTGGAACGTGATGCCGTAGGCGCCAAGTTCAGCCAGGCGGTGGACTGCCTCCACCGGATCCAAGGCGGCGCGGGTGGCCACTCCGAAGGGATCGGCGCCGGTCCAGCCGACTGTCCAGAGGCCGAAGGTGAACTTGTCAGCGGGCGTGGGGGAGAGAGTCATGATGCGTCCTTGCGATCGGGTTGCGCCGCGGAATTGCGAAGCTTTAGTTCATTGCCTGAACTATATGAGCGGACGTAGGGTGGGGTCAATAGTCCAGCGTGGAGACCGCCGAAAAACTTGGCGGAAGCGTCTAACCAAGGAGCTTTGTGATGGTGATGCCGGCGCCTGCAGCGGCGGGGTCCGGATCCCCGGCCCCCGGAAACGTGGGGGACGTGAGGCGCAGCAATCTTGCGCTGGTCCTCGGCGCGATTGCCGAGTTCCCGCCCGGCACGCATCCCAGCCGTGCCCAGGTTGCCGGCGCCACCGGATTGACCAAGGCGTCGGTGTCCAGCCTGGTGCTGGACCTCCTGGACGCCGGGGTCATCCGCGAAATCGGGCTTAACCCCCAGGGCCGCGGCCGGCCAGGCGTGGGACTGGAGCTCAGCCCCAGCCGTGCGGTGATGGGAATGGAGGTCAACGTCGACTACATTTCCGCCGCCGTGGTTGACCTGTCCGGGAAGGTGCTGCTGCGGGAGGTACGGGAGCGCGATAACCGGAACAGTGCGGACAAGCCGGTGCTGGCTGCGCTCGCAGGCCTGGCAGCCAGGGTGCGGAGCGCGGCCGGGGAACAGGGCGTCGACGTCGTGGGCGGCGGGCTGGCGGTGCCCGGACTGGTGGACCCTGCCAGGGCGCGCGTGCTGACCGCTCCCAACCTGGGCTGGGTCAATGTGGACCTTGACCTTGACGCCCTGCTGCCCGAAACAGCGCTGGGGGTTGCACTGTTCAATGAGGCCAATGCGGCCGCCCTGGCCGAACTGCGGCACCGGCCGGATCGCGCATCCAACTTCCTTTTCGTCTCCGGTGAGGTGGGCGTGGGCGGCGGGATTGTCATCGGTTCCGAGCTGTTCACCGGCCCCGGGGGCCATGCCGGCGAAGTGGGACACATCGTGGTGGATCCAGACGGCGGCCATTGTTCATGCGGGGGGACTGGCTGCCTGGAAACGGTAGCCGGCCAGGACGCCATATTCATTGCTGCCGGCCTGGCGCCGGAGGGGGTTACACGGTCTGCCGCCATGTCCGCACTCCTGCGGGCACTTGAGGGCGGGGCACCCAAGGCGGTATCCGCCGTCGAACGTGCAGGCCGCTGTCTGGGTATAGCGCTTGCCTCAACGGCGCGCGTGGTGGATATCGATTCGGTGGTACTGGGCGGCCATTTCGCAGTCCTTGAGCCCTGGCTGCGCGCCCCGTTGCTGGACAGCCTGCAGAAATATGCGCCCGGAAAGTACGAGTCGGAGCAGGTAACGGTGTCCACGGTGGGGGAGTTTGGTGCCCTGCTGGGGGCCGCCGGCAGCGTGATCCGGTCCCTGGTGGAAGCCCCGCATCGGCTGCACGCATAGCGGCGGGTGCACAATGCCCCGGTCCGAAGACCGGGGCATCAGCCACCAACGTGCCCCAGGAGGGAATCGAACCCCCGACCGGCGGATTAGAAGGCCGCTGCTCTATCCCCTGAGCTACTGAGGCATCAGCTTCCGGCCTGCAGGCCGGCGCCTCAAAAAGTTTACATTGCCCGGCATGCCGGCGGCGTCATCCGGCCTGCACTGTTCCTCCCCACGTGGCGGGTTGGGCCCTGTTGTCCACATACGGGAACCCGCGCCTCCTGCGCGCCGGCGTCCGGGGCGATGCTGGTCATGCCTGCTCCAGGCGCCACCATCCAGACAGGACGTAGACATGAGCGAAACGATTACCATCCGGGGCTTCGTTGCCACTGAGATCACGAGTTCCACCACGCCGGGGGGAGTGGCGACAGCCTCCTTCCGGCTCGGTTCCACCACACGCCGCTTTGACCGGGAATCCAAAACCTGGGGCGACGGGCACACCAACTGGTTCACCGTGCAGGGCTACCGCAACCTCGCCGGGACCCTGGGCTGCAGCATCCGGAAAGGCCAACCGGTCATCGTCGTGGGCAAGCTGAAGATCCGCACCTGGGAAAAGGAAGGCCGGGTCTACCACTCCACCATCATCGACGCCGAGGCCGTGGGGCATGACCTTACCTTTGGTTCGGCAAACTTCATCCGGACCGCTTCCAGGCCTGCGCTTTCCCTTGTGGAGCAGCCGCAGTCCGCGGAGGAAGCCCCTGCGATGGACCCGGCCCTTGACGAACCGGAGGACCGTGAGGACGACCATCCCGGGGAACACGACCATGGGGCCGTCGTCATTGAGGACAACGACGGCGGACTCGCTTCCCTTGACCTGGAAACCGGGGAACTCGCCGAAGTCTAGGAAACAGGCATCAGCTGTCAACGTTCCCCGTTCAGTCCCGGGCGGACGGACCGGTGGCACCCCCGGCCGAGGTCCGTCCGCCCGCCCACATCCGAGCGCCCGCCACCATGCGTCAGCCCTCCAGCGCGGCCGGACGCCTGCGGCCGGTAATCCCGGCCGGGCGTCCGGCGCATGGCACAATGACACCATGCGTCCCACCCCTTACCGCCGGCAGACAAACCGGGCCGGTGCAGCGCTGACATGTGCTGTCCTGGCCGCCCTCGTGACGGGGTGTGCCGCCGGTCCCGCAGCGAACAATCCGCGGGTTGAGGGCAGCGATGACGGATTGTTGAAGGCAACGGCGGCAGCGCCGGCCACACAGGAAGCGGCAGCCCAGGCCGCCAATCCAGCTGCGACAAGCAGCGCCGCGGGCAGGGAAGCGTTGGCCAATACATCAGCCGGTGCCAGCACCTCGGCCGCCGCGGCAGCAGATGCCGCAGCCACCGAAACCGTGAAGCGGACCGTAACCGACACCTTGGCCAAACTGGCAACAGGCACACCCAAACCGGCCACGGCCCAGGTCAGCGACGCACTGACGGGGGCCGGCATCGCGCCCGCAGTGCTCCAGGTCTCGCAGAGCCGGACGCCCACCGGGTTGGAGGCGGACGCCATCGAGGCTGCCGTGCTGCAGGGCAAGGACTGCGTCATTGGCCAGGTGCGCGAAGGCGCAGTGACCGTCACCGTCCTGCCGGTCCTGGCCAGCGGCAAGTGCTTCGTGGGTTCCTGATCCTGCTGACTTTCCGGCTGTAAATGTGAGATCTGCCCGCCAACCCACTAGATTTGAGACCATGGCGGAATTTATCTACACAATGACCAAGGCCCGTAAGGCCGTTGGCGAAAAACTCATTCTTGATGACGTAAGCATGTCCTTCTTCCCGGGCGCCAAGATTGGTGTTGTGGGCCCAAACGGTGCCGGTAAGTCCACCATCCTCAAGATCATGGCAGGGCTGGACACGCCCTCCAACGGTGAAGCCCGGCTCAGCCCCGGCTACAGCGTGGGCATCCTGCTCCAGGAACCGCCCCTCAACGAGGAAAAGACAGTCCTGGGCAACGTCCAGGAAGGCGTGGGCGAGATCTACGGCAAGATCCAGCGCTTCAACGAGATCTCCGAGGAAATGGCCAGCCCCGATGCTGACTATGACACCCTCCTCGAGGAAATGGGCAAGCTGCAGGAAGCCATCGACGCCGCCGATGCCTGGGACCTCGACTCCCAGCTGGAGCAGGCCATGGACGCCCTCCGCTGCCCGCCGGCCGATGCCGATGTCACCAATCTCTCCGGTGGTGAGCGCCGCCGCGTGGCCCTGTGCAAGCTCCTCCTGCAGAAGCCGGACCTGCTGCTCCTTGACGAGCCCACCAACCACCTGGACGCGGAAAGTGTCCTGTGGCTTGAGCAGCACCTTTCGAGCTACCCCGGCGCCGTCCTCGCCGTCACCCACGACCGTTACTTCCTGGACCACGTGGCGGAATGGATTGCCGAAGTGGACCGCGGCCACCTGTACCCGTACGAAGGCAACTACTCCACCTACCTGGAGAAGAAGCGCGCCCGCCTCGAGATCCAGGGCAAGAAGGATGCCAAGCAGGCCAAGCGCCTCGCCGAGGAACTCGAGTGGGTCCGCTCCAACGCCAAGGGCCGCCAGACCAAATCGAAGGCCCGCCTGGCCCGGTACGAGGAAATGGCCGCAGAAGCGGACCGCACCCGCAAGCTCGACTTCGAGGAAATCCAGATCCCGCCGGGACCGCGCCTGGGTGGCCTGGTCCTGGAGGCCAAGAACCTGCAGAAGGGCTTCGACGACCGTGTCCTGATCGACGGGCTCTCCTTCAGCCTGCCGCGCAACGGCATCGTGGGTGTCATCGGTCCCAACGGTGTGGGCAAGTCCACGCTCTTCAAGACTATCGTGGGCCTGGAGCCGCTCGACGGCGGCGAGCTGAAGATCGGTGACTCGGTCAAGATCTCCTACGCCGACCAGAGCCGCGGCGGCATCGACCCCAACAAGACCCTGTGGGAGGTCGTCTCCGACGGACTCGACTTCATCCAGGTGGGCAACGTCGAGATGCCGTCCCGCGCCTACGTGGCAGCCTTCGGGTTCAAGGGTCCGGACCAGCAGAAGAAGGCAGGCGTGCTCTCCGGCGGTGAGCGCAACCGCCTGAACCTGGCCCTGACCCTCAAGCAGGGCGGGAACCTGCTGCTCCTCGACGAACCCACCAACGACCTCGACGTCGAAACCCTCAGCAGCCTGGAGAACGCGCTGCTCGAGTTCCCCGGCTGCGCCGTGGTGGTCTCGCACGACCGGTGGTTCCTTGACCGGGTGGCCACGCACATCCTGGCCTACGAAGGTGACGACGAGAACCCCTCCAAGTGGTACTGGTTCGAGGGTAACTTCGAATCCTACGAGGAGAACAAGGTGGAGCGTCTGGGCCCGGACGCTGCCAAGCCGCACCGCGTCACCCACCGGCGCCTGACCCGCGACTAACAGCGCGGAACCTGGCCAAAAGCCTGACAGCTCAAAAGAAGGCCGGCACCCCGACAAATTTTCGGGGTACCGGCCTTCTGCGTGCCTGCGGGGTCAGCGTGCCTGCGAGGGTGCGGTGCCTTCGAAGTCAGGCGACCGCGCGGTCGGTGGGAATGCGCACCATCCCCTCCTGCGCAACGGAGGCGACATGCTGGCCCTCGCGGTTGAAGATCTTGCCGGTTGCCAGGCCGCGCGCGCCGTGGGCGCTGGGGGATTCCTGGACGTAGAGCAGCCACTCATCAACCCGCGCGGGCCGGTGCCACCACATCGCGTGGTCCAGGCTGGCTACATTCATTCCGGGGGTGATCCAGCTCAGGCCATGCCGCCGAAGGACCGATTCGAGGAGGGTGTAGTCGCTGGCGTAGGCCAGGGCGGCGCGGTGCAGGTTGGAGTCGTCCGGCATCGGCCCAAAGGTCTTCATCCAGACGGCGTTGCGGGCTTCCCGCGGACCGGCCGCTGAAACGTACAACGCAGGGTCTACGTGCCGGATGTCGAAGGGCCGCTCATACGCCCAGTGCCGGGCAACCGGATGATCGAACTTGCCCAGCAGGTCCGCCGTGCTGGGCAATGATTCGGGGTCCGGGATTCCTTCCGGCATCACAGAAGAGTGCTCGATCCCTTCGTCCTCGCCCTGGAACGAGGCAATCATGGACAGGATGGGCACTCCGTCCTGGTATGCGTGGACCCGCCTGGCCGAAAAAGACCTGCCGTCGCGCAGCCGCTGCACCCCGAAAGTAATGGGCTTGTTGGCGTCGCCGGGGCGCAGGAAATAGCCGTGCATGGAGTGGACGAACCGCTCGGGGTCAACTGTCCGGATCGATGCCACGAGGGACTGCGCCAGCACCTGCCCGCCGAACACCCTGTGGTGCGGCTGCTGCTGCGAGGGGCCAAGGAAAATGTCCTCATCCGTCCGGGCGCCCTCAAGCTCACCAAGGTCCAGCAGTTCGATCAGCGATGCAGTGGGGTCGCCACTGGGCGGCGCCAGCAGTCCGGCTTCGGCTTCAGTCATGGTCCGACTCTAGACGGCGGCCCGCAAACCACTCAACCGGAGTGCAGCCGGTAGTGTTCTAGATGTGTCTGAACTTCTCACCTCGTCCTTCCGTTTCGCAGACCCGCGGGACCTCGCCGACCTGAAGACTTTCGCCACCCGGGCCAAAGCCATTGATGACGGCGCCATCCGGCTGCAGGCCGCCGGCTCCGTCCTGGCCGCCTACGTGTGCGTCCTGCGGCCCAGGCTCCTGGGCAAATCCACCCCGACGATCCTGGGCCTGCGCACCATGGCACTGGCGGAACCGTCCGGAACGGACGTCACCGTTGCGTTGTCATCCGTCCTGGACCGGCTGGCACGTGCAGGGGAGGGCGACGTCGAGTTGCCGGTTCCGCCCACCACCGTTACCGAGTCCTGGACCGGGGTAGGCGCCCCACGGGGCGGTTGGGAACTGCTGGGGTCCGTCAGCGATTCCCGCCTGCGGGCGGCAGCCGAGGCAGGCATCGCCGAGGTGGCGGGCATCGTGCCGGACAAGCCGGGCGCACTCATCGTGAACAACGCGCGGGCCTCGGTGTGGGGACGGGAAATGGACGACGCCGGCCTGCCCGCCGGCGCGGCCTTCGCGGCCTTCGCGCTGGGGTTCCTTGGTGACGGCGACCAGAAGCTTTACCGGGCGGGCCGCTGGTTCCGGCTTACCGGACCGCGCGGTCACGTCCTGGCACGGACCGGCAGCGGCCTGCTCTAGGCCAGACCGCAGGGCGCCGGCCGAAAAGAGGCTCAGGAACCGGACGGGCTGTTCACCATGGACAGCGCGGCCCGTTCCATGTAGTCCCACAGCGTTCCCTCGTAAAGCGGCGGCAACTCCAGGGCGTCCACGGCGGTGCGCATGTGGAACAGCCACCGGTCCTTTGCCTCCGGCGTGACCTTGAAGGGCATGTGCCGCATGCGCAGGCGCGGGTGGCCGCGCTCCTCGCCATACGTTGTGGGCCCGCCCCAGTACTGCTCAAGGAACATCAGGAAGCGGCGCTTCGCGGGCGCCAGGTCCTCTTCCGGATACATCAGCCGCAGCAGGGGATCGGTGGCCACGCCGTCGTAGAACACGTCAATGAGCTTTACGAAGGTCTCGTGGCCGCCCACCGCGTCGTAGAAGCTGTCGGTGTAATCCGGCTTGCTGAAGGGATCGTTCTGCATCAACTGGGGCCGCTGCCCGGGGCGCGGCTCAATGGGAAGCGACATGCTAGTCCCCGGCTTTCTGGTCAGTCTTCTTGGTCTCAACGTGCGCCGAGCCCTGGTCGGTGGTGCCGTCGTCGGACTCATGCAGTGGAACGTAACGCCCCTGCGACCGGTTGCCCACGCGCAGGATCTCGCCGTTGCGCAGGTACCAGATGGCGCCGTCGTCGGAGCGGACGCGGGTGATCCGCAGTCCCATGGACTCCACCACGCCCACCACTTCGCTGGTTTCGATCACATCACCGATCCCGTACTGGTCTTCAATGGTAATGAAGATCCCGGCCAGGAAGTCGCGGATCAGCTGCTGGGCGCCGAAGCCGATGGCCACACCGAGGATACCCACGCTGGTCAGCAGTGGGGCAATGTTGATGTCGAGGTTCTGCAGCACGTACATGCCGGTGATGATGACCACCAGCACGCCCACCACGCTGTTGAGCAGTGAACCGATGGTTTCGGCGCGCTGGACGCGGCGTTCGTGGTCAAGGGCGCGAAAGGCCGGAGCAGCCCACTTGAACGTGGGCTTCTTGAAGAAATTGCTCCCCGACGCCACCCGCCTGGTGATGCGGGAAATGATGAACGTGGCCACGAGCCAGACGGCAACGCCGACGCCGAGGCTGATCACGATGCCTGGGACGCTTACGCCGGACGGCTGGCTCGCGGCGTCGGGAAGGATGGACAACATGCTGACCATGGGTGGAAATAGCTCCTCGGGATATTGCGCTGTTCTCTTTCAACCCTAGCGCCGTAGCGTGGAGCAATGCGCATCCTCATCCTCGGCGGAACAGCCTTCCTCTCCCGGGAAATCGCCAGGCAGGCGGTGGCCGCGGGGCATCACGCCACGTGCCTGGCCCGGGGAGAGTCCGGTGAGCCGCCGCCCGGCGCCGAGTGGGCAAGGGCGGACCGGTCGGCGGGCCCGGCAGCGTACTCCTGCGTGGCCGGCACGTGGGACGCCGTCATCGAGGTTGCCCGGGACCCTGCACCTGCACGGGACGCCCTTGCCGCCCTCGCTCCGAAGGCCGGCCACTGGACCTTCGTTTCCAGCTGCTCAGCCTATGCGGACCATTCCGTCCCCGGAGCGGCAGAGGACGCCGGGCTCCTGCCGGCGCTTGCCCCCGGAACTCCCTCCACCCCCGGGAACTACGGCGAGTCCAAAGTGGCCATCGAACAGGCCACCCTGAACGCCACAGGCGGCAGGGCCCACCTCTGCCGCGCCGGCCTGGTCAGTGGCCCTGGCGACCCCACCGACCGCTACGGCTACTGGCCGGCCCGCTTCGCCGGCACCCCCGGGCCGGTGCTGGTCCCGGACATCGGGCACCAGCCCACCCAGGTCATCGACGTCCGGGACCTGGCGGCGTGGATCCTGCTTGCAGCGGAGCAGGGGACCTCCGGCCCACTGAACGCCAACGGGGACCAAGTGGCCTTTGCAGAGCTCATCAGCGCCTGTGGCCAGCTCTCCACCGCCAACATGCCCGCCACCATTACTGCCGGTGAAGAATGGCTGGTGGAGCAGGGCGTCAACTATTGGTCCGGGCCTGATTCCCTTCCGCTCTGGCTGCCGCCCCGCCATGAGGGCTTCATGGCCCGCAGCAACCAGGCAGCCAAGGCCGCGGGGATGGTGCTGCGGCCCTGGCAGGAAACCCTGGCCGACACCCTGGAGGATGAACGCGTCCGCGGGCTGGACCGGTCCCGCAAGGCCGGCCTGCACCCCGCCACGGAGCAACGGCTCGTCAAGCTGCTGCAGGGCGGGGAAGCCTAGGCAGCCACCGTCACCGGCTGGTGCTCCACCGGGAAGTTCACGCTCCGGGCAATGAAACAGACCTGGTTGGCCTCGTGGTGCAGCGAGGCCGCCAGTTCCGCCTGCGCGGCGTCGGCCACCGTCACGTGCGGGTGCAGGGTGACCCGCTCGAACTGGCCGCTGCCGTCCCGGTTCAGCCGCATCAGTCCGGTGGCCTCATCCCGGTAATCCGTGACCACCACGCCGTGCTTCACCGCCACGTGCAGGTAGGACAGCATGTGGCACTGCGCCAGCGCAGCCAGGAGAAGCTGCTCCGGGTTGTACCGTTCCCGGTCTCCATGGAATGTCGGATCCGCGGAGCCCTTGAGGACCGGCAGGCCCGGAACCAGCACGTCATGGTCCCGGGAGTAGCTCCGGTAGGACGAGGTGCCGCCGCCCCGGTTGCCTGTCCACTGCACCGTCAGCGAGTACCGGTGTTCGTTGAGGCTCACGCCGGGCTGCCCTCCTGCAGGACATCGGCGCCGCGCGCACGCAGGGCGCGGGCAACACCGTCGCGGTTCTCCAGCATCATCCGCCGCAGCGCAGCGCTTTCCGCCGGCAGCGACGCCAGGAAGGCGTCCGTCCGGTCGATCGTGGCCTGCGTGGTCAACAGCGCCGGGTAGAGGCCGACGACGATCTGCTGGGCGAGTGCGTGCGTGCGGGTTGCCACGATGCCCGGCACAGCCGCGAAGTACAGCTCCGAGTACGGCTCCAACAGCGAACGGTCCAGCACCCGCATAAAGCCGGTCACCGCCGATCCCTGCAG
The DNA here is from genome assembly GCF_035621795.1 of Pseudarthrobacter sp. LT1. Classification (NCBI taxonomy): domain Bacteria; kingdom Bacillati; phylum Actinomycetota; class Actinomycetes; order Micrococcales; family Micrococcaceae; genus Pseudarthrobacter; species Pseudarthrobacter sp. LT1. The sequence goes on along the minus strand of NZ_CP141830.1, from coordinate 2,698,926 downwards.
CGCGTTGGACAGTTCCCCCTTGACCACAATGGATTCCCAGGCCGCGGCCTTCGCCTCCGGGGTGGGGATGGCAGCCTTGGCCAGGGCAGCCGCGTTCTGGCCGCTGGAGGTGTTGTCCCGCTCCAGCTCGGCGTCGATGCCGTCCTGCCCCATCCGGCCGCCGGAAACCAGCGAAGCCACCAGCTCCCAGCGGAGGTCCTGGTCAACGCCCAGGCCGTCCAGGACCACGGACCCGTCCAGGAGGCCGGACACCCGGTCCAGCTGGGACGCGCTGCGGGCCAGCAGCGCGAAGGACTTGATGAACTGCAGCTGGCCGTCGGAGCCGCCGGGAACAGACGACGCCAAATCCCACAACCGGTCCACGGCCGCGACAGTGCTGGCTTCGCGGTGTTCCTCGGCCACATAAAAGTTCAGGGTGGTGGCCAGCTGCCGGAGCTGGACCAGGATCACGGAAGAATCCGTCTCCGCAGCGACGTTGGCCAGGATCAATTCCACGTACTTCCGTGCCGGGGTCTCACCGTCACGGGCAGCGTCCCACGCGGAGTTCCAGACGAGGGTCCGCGGCAGGCTTGCAGCGAAGTCCTTCAGGTGCTCGGTGGCGGTGGCCAGAGAGGCCGGGTCCAGCCGCACCTTGGCGTAGGCAAGGTCGTCGTCGTTGATGAGGATCAGGTCCGGCCGGGCCAGGCCGGCCAGCGCCGGCACCTCCGTGCGTTCGCCGTCGACGTCCAGTTCCTCCCGGTGCACCCGGGTGAGCTTGCCGGCGTCGTCCAGGTTGTAGAACCCCACGGCAAGGCGGTGCGGCCGGATGGTGGGCCACTCCGGTACCGCGGACTGCAGGATGGCAAAGGACCGCAGCTTCCCGTCGGAATCCACCGCCAGCTCGGGAGCCAGCGTGTTCACGCCCGCGGTCTCCAGCCACTGCCGGCCCCAGCGGTCCAGGTCGCGGCCGCTGGCCTTCTCCAGCTCCACCAGCAGGTCCTGCAGCTCCGTGTTGTGCCAGGAGTGCTTGGCGAAGTATTCACGGACACCCGCCATGAACTGGTCCGGTCCAACCCAGGCCACCAGCTGCCGCAGCACCGAGGCGCCCTTGGCGTAGGTAATGCCGTCGAAGTTGACCTCCACGTCCTGCAGGTCGTTGATCTCTGCGAAGATGGGGTGCGTGGTGGGCAGCTGGTCCTGCCGGTACGCCCAGGACTTTTCCACGGAGGCGAAGGTGGTCCAGGCGCTGGTGAAGGACGTGGCCTCCACCGCCGCCAGGTGGGACATGTATTCGGCGAAGGACTCATTGAGCCACAGATCGTTCCACCACCGCATGGTCACCAGGTCCCCGAACCACATGTGCGCCAGTTCATGGAGCACCGTGATGGCGCGCCGCTCGATCTGGGCGCCAGTGACCTTGCTGCGGAACACGTAGCCTTCCAGGATGGTCACCGCCCCGGCGTTCTCCATGGCCCCGGCGTTGAACTCGGGAACGAACAGCTGGTCGTACTTCTCAAACGGGTAGGGGCAGCCGAACTGTGCTTCGAAGAACCCGAAGCCCTGCCGCGTGAGCTCGAAGATGTTGTCCGCATCGAGGTACTGCATCAGGGACTTGCGCGCGAAGACTCCGAGCGGGATAACCCGGCCGTCTGAGCTGGTGACCTCGCTGCGGACAGACTCGTACGGACCCGCGATCAGGGCGGTGACGTAGGAGGACAGCCGGGGCGTGGGTGCGAAGGTCCACACGGACCGGCCGGCACCGTCTTCGGCGGGCGCCGCCGGCGCCGGCTCAGGGGTGGGGGAGTTGGAAATGACATCCCAGTGGGACGGCGCGGTGACGGTGAAGGCGAACGTTGCCTTCAGGTCCGGCTGCTCGAAGACGGTGAACATCCGGCGGGAATCGGGAACCTCAAACTGCGTGTACAGGTAGACCTCGTTGTCCACCGGGTCCACGAACCGGTGCAGCCCTTCCCCAGTGTTCATGTAGGGCATGTCGGCTACGACTGTCAGCTCGTTGTGCTCCGCCAGGTCCGGCAGCTGAATCCGCACGCCGTCGGCCACGGCGGCCGGATCAAGGGCGCGGCCGTTGAGGGTCACGCTGTGCACCGTGCGGGTGACGGCATCGATGAAGCTGGCCGACCCCGGCGACGCCGCGAACTTCACGGTGGTGGTACTGCCGAAGACCTCTCCGCCGCGGGTCAGGTCCAGGCTGACATCGTAGGACTCGACGGTGATCAGTTCGGCGCGCTCACGGGCTTCGGCGCGCGTCAGGTTCATGCCTGGCAAAAGAGGGCCTCCAGAGAATTTAGGGCTGCCGGCCGGTGGTCCCGGTTCCGGCACTGTGATGCATTCTTTCATCCTTGGGGTCCTTGGCAAGTTGCGCAGCTCACAGCCGGCTGCAGGTGCCCGGACGGTTGGGCGGGCAGCCGCAGGGGTAGCGTTAAATGCATGGGAAAGCTGCTGGATTCGGTGGACACCAAGGCCCTTCGCTTCGCCGTCGGGTTCCCCGTCGTCCTGGCCGCCGCCTTTGCCTACTGCGCGTCGCTGCTGCGCCCGGACCTTCCGGAGCCGGTCGCCATCCGCTGGACGGACGACGGCGGGGCCGACTTCGCGCCCTTCGGCGCCTACGTGGGGGTTGGTGCCGCCGGAATTGTCGTTGCCGGCTGGCTGGTCCTGCTCCAGGCGGTGCCCCTTGGACGGCCGGTCATGATGCGGCGGATCATGATGGGCGCCGGACTCTTCCTCAGCCTGTTCATCACCTCCGCCCTTGCCGCGGGCCTGATCGGCCAAACCGGGCTGGCCGACGCCCGGCAGTCGCATGTGGACATGACGGTGCTCGCCCTTGGCAGCGGTGCCGCGGTATCGCTCGGCGTGACCATGGCCATGGTCTACAAAGCTGACCGGCAATGGTCGCCGGATGATGACAGGGCGCTCCAGGTCGCCATCGCCAAGGAACTGGACCCCGACCTTGCCCGGGACAGCATCAGGCTCTGGGTCCACGCCCGCAGTTCCGTCTTCGTCATGATCGCCATCGCCTCCCTGTTCCCGGCGGCCCTCATCGCCGTCGTGGTGCCCTGGCTGGGCATCCTGCTCGTGGTCCTGGCCCTGGTGGGGACCGCGTTCCTGTTCGCCCGCATCAGGGCGGACCGGCGCGGACTCAAGGTCCTGCTGGCCGGGGTGGTGCCGGTCATGGACGTGCCTGCCGGTGCCATTTCCGACGCCAGTGCCGCAGAAGTGAGGGCCGCGGACTACGGCGGTTGGGGCTACCGGCACCACCACGGAACCGCAGCCATGCTGGTCAGCAGCGGCCCCGCCGTCGTCGTCAGCAAGACCGACGGCCAGCGCCTTGCCGTCAGCGGCGGCAGCCAGGCCTCAGCCGCGCGGCTTGCCGAAGTCCTTACGCGGGTGGCCGCCAGGGCCCGTCGCGGGGGCGGAACGCCGCCACCGACGGAAGGCCAGAGCCCCGACCCCGGGCTGCCCTAGTATCCTTATCCGTGTCGTTCCGGCCCCCACCCGGTGGCCGCCAGCTCCCACAACCGAACGGACTTAGCACGTGACCACTACCCCTGCCTACCCGCGGGTCCACATCGCCACCGACCACGCAGGCATGGAGCTCAGCGCCCACCTGGTGTCCCACCTGACCGGGAAGGGATACGAGGTGGTTGACCATGGCCCCAAGGTCTACGACGCCCAGGACGACTACCCGTCGTTCTGCATCAACGCGGCACTCGCCGTGGTGGCTGACCGGGAGGCCGGCGTCCATGCCCTGGGCATCGTGCTGGGCGGCTCCGGCAACGGTGAACAGATTGCCGCCAACAAGGTGAGGGGCATCCGCGCCGCCCTCGCCTGGAACCTTTCCACGGCCACCCTTGCCCGCGAGCACAATGACGCCAACGTGGTTGCCCTGGGCGGCCGCCAGCATACGGTGGAGGAAGCCACCGAGCTGGTCGAGGCGTTCCTGGCGGAGCCCTTCAGCAACGATGAACGCCACATCCGCAGGATCGAAAAGATCGCTGTTTTTGAGGCCACCGGCGAGGTCATCGAGTAGTGCCCGAGGGCCATTCCGTCCGCCGGCTCGCCCGCCAGTTCGGCGATGTATTCCTCGGCGAGGCACTGGCTGTGTCCAGTCCCCAGGGCAGGTTCAGCGGGGGAGCGGCGCTGCTGGACGGCCGCACCATGGTCGCTGCCGAGGCTCATGGCAAGCACTTGTTCCTGCACTTCGACAACTCGCTGGTGCTGCACGTCCACCTTGGCCTGTACGGGGCCTGGAGCTTCGGTGGTGACAGCACCTTCGCCGGCGCGTCAAGCATCGGTGCGCCCCGGCGGGTAGGGGAGCAGGAGGCGTTCGCTGACGGGGACGACGACGGCGGCGCGCCCTACGCAGGTCCGCCGGCGCCCGTCGGGGCCGTCCGGGTCCGGCTCGCGGGCAGCCACGGCTGGGCGGACCTTCGCGGGGCCACCACCTGCGAAACCATCACCGCAGCAGAGGCCGACGCCGTCCTGGCGCGGCTGGGGCCGGATCCGTTGCGGAACCTTCGCGGGGACGCCGGGCGGTTCGCCGCCAATGTCCGGACCCGGAAGACCCCGCTGGCGGCCCTGCTCATGGACCAGAAGGTGATTGCCGGCGTCGGGAACGTCTACCGTGCCGAAGTGCTGTTCCGCCGCCGCCTCGATCCGTTGCTGCCCGGAACCGCGCTGCCGGACAACGACGCCCGCAGGCTGTGGCGCGACATCGTCGCCGTCATGAACGACGGCGTGGCCGATGGGCGGATCATCACCACCCCGCCCAAGTACTGGACGCTCGATGGCACCACGGCCGCCAAGGCGGCCGCGGCAGGGGAACCGGTGCCGCCCAGGAGCGCACAATTCCCGCACCGCGACGACGTCCACTTTGTCTACAAAAGGCACGGGCTGCCCTGCAGGGTGTGCCAAACCATCGTGCTCATGGCCGACCTTGCCGGCCGGAACCTCTACTGGTGCCCCTACTGCCAGCAGCCGCAGGCATAGGGGAACAAACGCAAAAAGGGCCCCTCGATCGAGGGGCCTTTTGTTGTCCTGCTTTTTGTTGTCCTGGAGGGGACGACGGGAATCGAACCCGCGTAATCAGTTTGGAAGACTGAGGCTTTACCATTAAGCTACGTCCCCGAAGGAAGATCCGATTCTCAGCGGAAACTCCGGGCTGGCTGTTCAAGCCGGATACAACTAAACCTAATCCATGGCCTACGTGTCAAATGTGCAATCGCGACGCGTATCACCGTAGACTTGCCTGTGCACTTACGGGGTGTAGCTCAGCTTGGCTAGAGCGCCTGCTTTGGGAGCAGGAAGTCGCAGGTTCAAATCCTGTCACCCCGACTCTGCGGCCAGGACCAGCCGGCCTGGACACACATTGCGTTTGCAGAAAACCCCATCCCACAACCCAGGAGTACTTAGACCGTGAAGAGCGCTGTCGAGAACCTCACCCCCACGCGGGTCAAGCTCAATGTTGAGGTCCCCTTTGAGGAACTGAAGCCCAGCATCGACTCGGCCTACAAGACTGTTGCGTCGCAGATCCAGGTCCCCGGGTTCCGCAAGGGCAAGGTTCCCGCCAAGCTCATCGACCAGCGGGTTGGCCGTGGCTACGTCCTGGAGACCGCCATCAACGACGGCCTCAACGGCTGGTACCAGGCTGCCGTGCAGGAATCCGGCATCCGCCCCCTGAGCCGTCCCGAGGTGGAAATCACCGAGGTTCCCGACCCCTCCGCCACCGACGGTGGCCTGAAGTTCGCCGCCGAGGTTGACGTCCGCCCCGAGATCGAACTCCCGGACTACGCCGGCATCGAGGTCCAGGTTGCGGCTGCGGAATCCTCCGACGCCGACGTGGACAAGGCCCTGGACGAACTGCGCGGACGCTTCGGCACCCTGAAGTCCGTTGACCGTCCCGCTGCCGACGGTGACTTCCTCACCATCGACATCACCGCCACGATCGACGGCGAAGAGGTTGACTCCGCTGCCGGTCTGTCCTACCAGGTTGGCGCCGGCACCATGCTTGAGGGCATGGACGAAGCCGTGACCGGCCTCAGTGCCGACGAGGACGCCATCTTTAACACCACCCTGGTGGGCGGCGACCACGCCGGCGAAGCCGCCCAGGTCAAGGTTGTTGTCAAGGCCGTCAAGGAACGCGAACTGCCCGAAGCGAACGACGACTTCGCCCAGCTGGCCTCCGAGTTCGACACCCTCGCCGAACTCCGCGAAGACCTGGCCAAGCAGGCCGCAGAGTCGAAAATCGTGGAGCAGGGTGTTGAAGCCCGCGACAAGGTCCTGGACAAGCTGGTGGAACTCGTTGAGGTTCCGGTTCCGGACTCCGTTGTCGAAGAGCAGCTCGAAGCCCACTTCCAGGAGGGCAACGGCCACGGTGACGGCGAGCACGACACCGAAGAGCACCGCGAAGAGGTCCGCGCCAACACGGCCCGCGCCTTCCAGAACGAAATCATCCTCGACGCCATCGCGGAGAAGGAAGAAGTCAACGTCAGCCAGAACGAGCTGATCGACTACATCGTCACCACCGCCAGCCAGTACGGCATGGACCCCAACCAGTTCGCCCAGATCATCGATCAGAGCGGCCAGGTTCCCATGATGGTTTCCGAGGTCCGCCGCCGTAAGGCACTGGCCGTCGTCCTGGGCCAGGCCACGGTAACCGACACCGAGGGCAAGGCTGTTGACCTGAGCGACTTCGTCCGCCCCGCCGGCGAAGAGGCACCTGCCGCCGAAGCGGCCGACGCCGACGCAACCGAAGGTGCCGAGGCAGAGGTTGTCGAAGCCGAGGACACCACGGCAGACGCCAAGGCATAGTCCTTTTTGAACCGCAGCGAACGGCCCCTGGATCCTTCCGATCCGGGGGCCGTTCGCGTTGGACCGGAAGCGGCCCGCTGCTGATTCGCTGATCGTGCGCCGTCAGCGAACAGCCGTCGGTGCGCGAACAAAACACCCGTGAAACCGGTTAGTGTCCAAGTAGTGATTTTCAGTGATGTCACCGTCACCAGTGAGAGGTAAGTAAACATGTCACAGCACTCAGAGGCCCCCCGGATGGCGACCGTCGATCCTGCAGCCCAGGACAACTACATTTACAACCGCCTTCTCAAGGAGCGGATCATCTGGCTGGGCTCGGAGGTGCGTGACGACAACGCCAACGCGATCTGCTCGCAGCTGCTCCTGCTCTCGGCCGAGAACCCGGAAAAGGACATCTACCTCTACATCAACTCGCCCGGCGGCTCCGTCACGGCGGGCATGGCCATCTACGACACCATGCAGTTCATCCCTAACGACGTCGTAACCGTCGCCACCGGGCTGGCCGCGTCCATGGGACAGTTCCTCCTGTCCTCGGGTACCAAGGGCAAGCGGTACGCAACCCCGAACGCCCGCGTCCTGATGCACCAGCCCTCCGGCGGCATCGGCGGCACCGCGTCCGACATCAAGATTCAGGCAGAACTCATCCTGCACATGAAGAAGGTCATGGCGGAACTGACGGCTGACCAGACCGGGCAGACCGTTGAAACCATCCTCAAGGACAACGACCGCGACAAGTGGTTCACCGCCACCGAGGCCCTCGAATACGGCTTCTTCGACAAGATCGCCGCCCACGCCGGCTCCGTGGCAGGCGGCGGCGGAACGTCCAACGATTCCTCCGGCGAATCAGCCTCCCAGAACTAACCGGCATCCAGAACCCCTTTCGATCAGGAGCAAACACAATGAACTACAACTTCGGGTGGTCAGCCGGGAATCTTCCGTCCAGCCGCTACGTCCTGCCGCAGTTCGAGGAGCGCACCCCCTACGGCTTCAAGCGCCAGGACCCGTACACCAAGCTCTTCGAGGACCGCATCATCTTCCTCGGTGTGCAGGTGGACGACGCTTCCGCTGATGACATCATGGCCCAGCTGCTGGTCCTGGAGTCCACGGATCCGGACCGCGACATTACGCTCTACATCAACTCGCCCGGTGGTTCCTTCACCGCCATGACGGCGATCTACGACACCATGCAGTACATCCGCCCCGAGATCCAGACCGTCTGCCTGGGCCAGGCCGCCAGTGCGGCTGCTGTCCTGCTGGCGGCGGGTACACCCGGCAAGCGGCTGGCGCTGCCCAACGCCCGCGTCCTGATCCACCAGCCGGCCCTCTCCGGCGGCCAGGGCGGCCAGGCCTCCGACCTGGAGATCCAGGCCGCAGAGGTCATGCGCATGCGTTCCTGGCTGGAGGACACCCTGGCCCAGCACTCCGGCCGCACGTCGGAGCAGGTCAACAACGACATCGAGCGCGACAAGATCCTCACCGCCGACGAGGCCCAGGCATACGGCCTCATCGACCAGGTTCTTGATTCACGCAAGATCAAGCCCCAGGCGATCACGAGGTAGCAGTACCGAAAGCCGGTGCGGTCCAGTTCATTTGGCCGCACCGGCCTTTTCATTCCACCCTTGGGGCCGAATGTGACCTAGAGTGGATGTTGTCACAACCCGGGCCGTGCAGGCCGGGAAAGATTTCAGCAATGGTGCAGGGCTGCCTGGCAGCAGGATACTAAGGGGTTCATATATGGCTCGGATTGGCGAGAGCACGGATCTGCTGAAGTGCTCTTTCTGCGGAAAGAGCCAGAAGCAGGTGCGCAAGCTTATTGCCGGCCCCGGTGTCTACATCTGCGATGAATGCATCGAGTTGTGCAACGAAATCATCGAGGAGGAGCTTGCGGAGGTCGCTGATCTCGGCAGCTTCGAACTGCCCAAGCCGCGTGAAATCTTCGACTTCCTGCAGGAATACGTCATCGGCCAGGAGCCCGCCAAGCGGTCCCTCGCTGTCGCGGTCTACAACCACTACAAGCGCATCCAGGCGGGCCATGCCCCAAAGTCCGGAAACCTGGGGGACGGCGGCCATCACGACGACGTCGAGATCGCCAAGTCGAATATCCTCCTCATCGGACCTACCGGCTGCGGCAAGACCTATCTGGCCCAGACCCTCGCCCGCCGGCTGAACGTTCCGTTCGCCGTGGCGGACGCCACCGCCCTGACCGAGGCCGGATACGTGGGCGAGGACGTGGAGAACATCCTCCTCAAGCTCATCCAGGCCGCTGACTATGACGTCAAGAAGGCCGAACAGGGCATCATCTACATTGACGAGATCGACAAGATCTCCCGCAAGAGCGAGAACCCCTCCATCACCCGCGACGTGTCCGGCGAGGGCGTGCAGCAGGCCCTCCTGAAGATCCTGGAAGGGACCGTGGCCTCGGTGCCGCCGCAGGGTGGACGGAAGCACCCGCACCAGGAGTTCATCCAGATCGACACCACCAACGTGCTGTTCATCGTCGCCGGCGCCTTCGCCGGCCTGGAAGAGATCATCGGTTCCCGCTCCGGCCGCAAGGGCATCGGGTTCGGCGCCCCGCTCAACGAGGCCAGCAAGAAGGTGGACTCCTACGGTGAGGTCATGCCGGAGGACCTGCTGAAGTTCGGCCTTATCCCCGAATTCATTGGGCGGCTCCCCGTGATCACCACCGTGTCCAACCTGGACCGGGACGCCCTGATCCAAATCCTTTCCACCCCCAAGAACGCCCTGGTGAAGCAGTACCAGAAGATGTTCCAGATCGACGGCGTCGAGCTGGTGTTCGACGACACTGCCCTGGACGCCATTGCCGACCAGGCATTGGAGCGGGGCACCGGTGCCCGTGGCCTCCGCGCCATCCTGGAGGAGGTCCTGCTTCCCGTGATGTTCGATCTTCCCAGCCGCGAGGACGTGGCCAGCGTGGTGATCACCGAGGACGTCGTCCTGCGGGGCGCCGAGCCCACCATGATTCCGCACGTGGCCAAGCGCCGTAAGTCTGCCTGACCGAGAGGACCTTCGTGACTTCACCTGCAAAGAACAAAGCCGACTTCTGGTTCGACCCCCTCTGCCCGTTCGCCTGGGTCACATCCCGCTGGATCGGGGAAGTGGAAGCCGTCCGGGACATCGAGACGGAGTGGCACGTCATGAGCCTCGCTGTCCTGAATGAGGGGCGTGACCTGGAGCCCGGCTACCGTGAATCCATGGACAACGCGTGGGGCATGGTCCGCGTGATCATCGCCGCCCGGGAAGAGCATGGGCCGCAGGTCATCAAGCCGCTGTATGACGCCATGGGGACGCTGATCCACAACCAGGGGGAAAAAGACCGGGCCGAGGTCATTACTAAAGCCCTTGCCGAGTGCGGCCTCCCCGCCTCCCTGGCTGACGCCGCCACCACGGACGCCTACGACCACCAGCTCCGGGCCAGCCATGAGGAAGGCATTTCGCTGGTGGGCCAGGATGTTGGAACCCCGGTGGTCGCCTTCAATGGAACAGCGTTCTTCGGGCCGGTCCTGACGCGTATTCCCCGCGGTGAGGAAGCCGGCAGGATCTGGGATGCCACCACGGCCATCGCCGCTTATCCGCACTTCTTCGAGTTGAAGCGCAGCCGCACGGAAAGCCCGGAGTTCGACTAGAAACGCCAGGCTGCACCGTTTGCGAGGGCACCGAACATCCTGCAAAGGCCCCGGGAAAACTACCGGAATGTAGTTTCCCCGGGGCCCTTGCACGTGGACCGGCACAGGAGAACAATTGTTCCTACCACTTCGAAAGAAGTGGACGCAGGAACCAAAGATTCAGTGATATGTAAGTTGACGCAGCCATCGGCAAAGTTGAATGCAAGCTACCAGTGACGGGGTAGTAAGACCTGAAGTTCAGCGGATCCTGCCAGACCATCAGAGCACGTCACCGGATGGCCGAAAAAGTCGAAGCCCCACCAACGGCAAAACGCTGATGGGGCTTCCCCTTTGCCCGGAACCGGGTTGACCCCGGCTCCAGGTCCGGCGCTAAGCCTTGGCCGGCTCGTCGCTTGGAGCCAGGGCTACATCAGTGACCGTGAGGTCGCCGTCGCCCACGGCCAGCGTGATCTCCCGGGCGTTGGACGCAGCCTTCAAATCAGCCAGCCCGGCCTGCAGCTGCGCGGTCAGCGCTTCCGGGGCAGTGATGGTTGCTGACAGCACTTCGGTGCGCTGCTTGACCTTGGCCTCGGACTTGGCCTTGCGGACACCGCTGAGTGCCACGCCCACGGTCGCGAGCATGGTGGTGTCCCCGCCGGGGATCTCCAGGGCGGCAGGCCACTGGGCCCGGTGCACCGACCCGGTACGCCACCAGCTCCATACTTCCTCGGTGGCGAAGGGCAGGAACGGGGCGAAGAGCCGCAGCAGGGTGTCCAGCGTGGTGGCCAGCGCGGCCAGCACCGAAGCCTGCTCCGATTCGCCGGCGGCACCGTAGGCCCGGTCCTTGATCAGTTCCACGTAGTCGTCGGTGAACTGCCAGAAGAACGACTCCGTGAGCTGCAGGGCGCGGGCGTAGTCGTAGTTGTCGAATGCCTTGGTGGACTGTGCCACGACCTCGGCCAGCTGGGCCAGCAGCGCCCGGTCCAGGGGGTTCGCCAGGACGGAAAGACCGCCCGACAACACCGAGTTTTCGGTGGCGCCCAGGTTAAGCACGAACTTGGAGGCGTTCAGGAGCTTGATGGCCAGGCGGCGGCCGATCTTCATCTGCGCGATCTCGTAGGCGGTGTCGGCGCCGAGCCGTGCAGAGGCAGCCCAGTAGCGGACGGCGTCCGAACCATACTCGTTCAGGACGTCCGTGGGCACGACCACGTTGCCCTTGGACTTGGACATCTTCTTGCGGTCCGGGTCCAGGATCCAGCCGGAGATGGCCGCGTGCTTCCAAGGGGCACAGTCCTGGAGGGCGTCCGCGCGGACCACCGAGGAGAAGAGCCAAGTCCGGATGATGTCGTGGCCCTGGGGGCGCAGGTCGAACGGGTAGACCTTGGCGAACAGGTCCTCGTCACGGCTCCAGCCGCCCACGATCTGCGGGGTCAGCGAGGAAGTGGCCCACGTGTCCAGGACGTCGGCGTCGCCCGTGAAGCCGTTGGGCTGGTCGCGCTGTGCCTCCTCGAAGCCGGGGGCAGCGTCCGCTGCCGGATCAACGGGCAGCATCGCGTCGGAGGGCAGGATGGGGTTGTCATACTCCGGGTTGCCCTGTGCGTCGAGCGGGTACCACACGGGGATCGGCACGCCAAAGAACCGCTGGCGTGAGACCAGCCAGTCACCGTTCAGGCCGGCGATCCAGTTCTCGTAGCGGGAGCGCATGAAGGACGGGTGGAAGTCGATGTCCTTGCCGCGGCCAATGAGGCGTTCGCGGCGGTCCTCGTCGCGGCCACCGTTGCGGATGTACCACTGGCGGGACGTAACCACTTCCAGGGGCTTGTCGCCCTTTTCGAAGAAGTTCACCGGGTGCGTGATCTTCTTGGGTTCACCATCGAGCAGGCCGGCTTCCTTGAGCAGCTCCACCACGGCTTCCTTGGCGGAGAAGGCAGTCTTCCCGGCGATGGCGGCGTACGCCTCCTTGCCGGCCTCGCTGGTGATCCACTCGGGCGTTTCGGCGATGATGCGGCCGTCGCGGCCCATGATGGCGCGGGTGGGCAGCTGCAGTTCGCGCCACCACGTGACGTCGGTCAGGTCGCCGAAGGTGCAGACCATGGCGATGCCGGAACCCTTGTCCGCCTTTGCCAGCGGATGGGCCTTGACCTCGAGTTCAACATCGAACAGCGGTGACTTCACGGTCTTGCCGAACAGCGGCTGGTACCGCTCGTCGTCGGGGTTCGCCACCAGCGCGGCACATGCTGCAAGGAGCTCCGGGCGGGTGGTCTCGATGAAGATCTTCCTGCCGTCTTCGGTGAAGAAGGGGTAGCGGTAGTAGGCGCCCGGGACCTCGCGGTCCTCAAGCTCGGCCTGGGCCACCGCGGTACGGAACGTGACGTCCCACAGCGTGGGAGCCTCGGCCATGTAGGCGTCCCCGGCGGCGAGATTGGCCAGGAAGGCGCGCTGGGACACCGCGCGGGAAGTGTCATCGATGGTGCGGTAGGTCAGGTCCCAGTCGACGGACAGGCCCAGGGTCTGGAACAGGTTTTCGAAGACCTTCTCGTCCTCAACGGCCAGTTCCTCGCACAGTTCGATGAAGTTCTGCCGGGATACGACGTCGAAATCGCGCTGGTTCTTGGCCGGCTGGGCGGGCGGCCGGTAGTCGGCGTTGTACGGGATGGCCGGATCGCATCGGACACCGTAGTAGTTCTGGACCCGGCGTTCGGTGGGCAGGCCGTTGTCATCCCAGCCCATGGGGTAGAAGACGTTCCTGCCGGTCATGCGCATGTAGCGTGCCTGGACGTCCGTCTGGGTGAAGGAGAACATGTGCCCCACGTGCAGGGATCCCGACGCGGTGGGCGGGGGAGTGTCGATCGAGTAGACCTGCTCCCGGGTAGTGTCGGGGTTGAACTTGTAGGTTCCTTCGGCCAGCCAGCGCTGGGTGAGCGCGGCTTCGAGGCCTTCGAGGGCCGGCTTGTCCGGAACATTGATGGGGGCGGTGGTGGGCGTGTCTGTACCCTGCGTGTCTTCAGCCATTGGGCAATTCTTTCATGCCCGCTTCCATCCCACCCAACCCGTCCCGCCCGCGCGGACGCGAACACGGGTAGCATGCGGGCCATGGGAGAGTTCCGGGCAACCTTCGGCGTGAAGCGCATCTACGAGCCGCCGGCGGACGGCGACGGCTTCCGGGTGCTGGTGGACCGGCTTTGGCCGCGGGGCATGGCCAGGGAAAACGCCGCCGTGGACCTCTGGCTCAAGGACGTGGCACCCTCCACGGAGCTGCGCAAGGAGTTCAACCACCGCCCCGAACAGTTCGCCGGTTTCAGCGAACGCTACCGGCTTGAACTGGACACCAATACGGCCGTGGAGACGCTGCTGGAACTGGCCCGCGCACACCCCCGGATCACCCTTCTCTACGCCGCCCGGAACACCGAAGCGAACAATGCGCACGTCCTGCTTGACTACCTCCGGGGACGGGCCGCCGGCTGATCCCGCTAGGGTGGTGCCATGACTGAGGACTTGCAGAAAAAAGCAGCATTGGTGACCGGCGCGAGCAGCGGAATCGGAGAAGCAACAGTGCGTGCGCTGCGCGCCGACGGGTGGACGGTCTTTGCCGTGGCCCGCCGGGCTGACAGGCTCGCGGCGCTGGAAGGCGGGACAGGCGCCGTCGCGATTCCCGCAGACATCGCAGAGGACGACGACGTGTCCCGGCTCCTCGCCCAGGTCACCGACGCAGGCGGCATCGACACGCTGATCAACATCGCCGGTGGTGCCCGGGGTGCGGACAAGGTAGGCGATGCCAACATCGCCGACTGGGAGTGGATGTACCGCGTCAACGTCCTTGGAACCCTCAAGCTCACCCGCGCGTTCCTTCCGATGCTGCGGGCCACCGGCGAAGGCACGGTCCTGAACCTCACCTCCACCGCAGGGCTGGACGCCTACGAGGGCGGGGGCGGCTACAACGCTGCCAAGTTCGGGCAGCACGCCATGACCAACGCCCTCCGGCTCGAAGAGGCTGAGCACAACGTGCGGGTCATCGAGGTGGCGCCGGGCCTGGTGCAGACCGAGGAGTTCGCCCTCAACCGCCTCGGGGATGCGCAGTCCGCAGAAAAGGTCTACCAGGGCGTGGAGAAGCCGCTCACCGCCGAGGATGTGGCCGACGTGGTCCGCTACGCCGTCAGCGCCCCACACCACGTCAACCTTGACCAGATCGTCATCCGGCCGGTGGCCCAGGCGGCCACGCACAAACTCATCCGGAAGGGCTAGGGCACATGGATGCGCAGGGTGGCCACCACTGCGGCATGATCCGTTCCCTCGATCCGGTGGGCTGAATAGCCGGAGGCGGTAATGTCGCGGCTGGTCACCAGATGGTCCAGCGTGATCCCTGGCAGGCGGTAGCCACGCATCGGCCAAGTGGGCACCAGCCTGCCGCCCACGGAGGCGGCCACGTCCACCAGCGTCCGGCCGCCTCCTTGGCCCGCCAGCAGCGCCCGGAATTCCCGGTGGTCGTAGGTTGCGTTGAAGTCCCCGGCCAGCAGCAGGGGACCGGATCCGTTGTCCGCCCTGGCCACCGTGGCCAGGTCCTTGCGCCACTGGCCAACGGCGTCACCCACCGGCGCCAGGGTGTGCACAGCCACCACCCGAAGGGCGGCCCCGCTAGCTTCCGCCAGGTCAAGGCGGGCCACCGGCATGGTGAATTGGGTGTCCGGAAGCACCCCGCCGTCCTTCAGGCTTAGCGAGGAATAGATGGCCGTACCGCCGGCGCCGTCCCTGGGATGGGCAACCCGGTGCGGGAGCAGTCCGTCCAGGCCTGCCGCAGTGAGCCGCCGTGACAGCTGGGGCGTGTACTCCTCCACCGCCAGCAGGTCCACGTGCTGTTCACGGACCAGGTCCACGATTCCGGCAGCGTCCGCATCCCCCAGTTCGGCGTTGATGCTCATCACCACGAGGGAAACCGGCCTGCCGGCGGCCTCGGCGGAAGGCCCGCGGACGTCCACCGGGAAGAGCCAGAACGCCTGGCACGCCACCAGGGATCCCGCCAGGACCTGCTGCCACCGGCTGCGGCCAAGGAAGGCCAGGACCAGCGCTGCGGCGGCAGGCACTGTGAGCCAGGGCGTGAACGCCACCAGCTGGACCCCCAGGACGGGCCACTCGACGGGGACAGCCCGCATCATGGACACCGCTGCGACGGGAAGCGCAAGGGGAATGAACAGCCACCGGCATGCGGCGGCTGCGCGCCTCCGCCCGGCAGGGCGCCCGGAAGCTGTCATGAGCCGAGTCTAGGGAACACGCGGTGTCGACGTCAGCCCCAACGCCCCTGGATGCTCTGATTGGCATGGGCTGCGCTGAATGGCACAGGACGCGCTGAATGGCACAGGACGCTGCGGCGATAGTAGACTCTTTATGGCTATGACCCGGCAATCACCGGTGAGCTTCCGGAAGAACGCGCAGTGTGCCCGTGCAGGGTGGCTGTGCCAGTAGAACCGGACGGGTAAGCCCGTCACAGCAGTAATGAGAGGCCGGGGCAGCGGGTGTTCCTCACGGAAGACACGCGGCGCCGGTAAGTGAGGTGGTACCGCGGTGGGCGTGCAGTCTTTTAGGGACGGCGCGGCAGCCGTCCTCGCATCCTGAACGGAACCTCCGGCCCTGCCGGGGTTCACCACGCTCAACCCAGGATGTCGAACATGACGTTTTACCCCAAGGCCTCAGCCTCCAGCACCTCGTCCAACGGCAGTGCCGGCGTTTCCGCCTCCGTGAAGTTCCCGGAGATCGAAGAGCGCATCCTGAAGTACTGGGACCAGGACGGCACCTTCCAGGCCAGCATCGACCAGCGCAGCGCCGACGTCCCCGGCGGTGAGCCCGGCAGCAACGAATTCGTGTTCTACGACGGCCCGCCCTTCGCCAACGGCCTGCCGCACTACGGCCACCTCCTCACCGGCTATGCCAAGGACCTGGTGGGCCGTTACCAGACCCAGCGCGGCAAGCGCGTTGAGCGTCGCTTCGGCTGGGACACCCACGGCCTCCCCGCCGAACTTGAAGCCATGAAGCAGCTGGGTATGACGGACAAGACCCAGATCGAAGCCATGGGCATCGACAAGTTCAACGACGCCTGCCGCGCCTCCGTGATGAAGTACGCCGACGAATGGCGCAGCTACGTCACCCGGCAGGCCCGGTGGGTGGACTTCGACAACGACTACAAGACCCTCAACGTCGAGTACATGGAGTCGGTCCTCTGGGCGTTCAAGCAGCTCCACGACAAGGGCCTGACGTACAACGGCTACCGGGTCCTCCCGTACTGCTGGAAGGACGAAACGCCGCTGTCCAACCATGAGCTGCGCATGGACGACGACGTCTACAAGAACCGCCAGGACCAGACCGTCACCGTCACGTTCCCCATCCTCGCGGGGGAGTCGGAGCTGTCGCAGAAGCTGGCCGGCGTCCAGGCCTTGGCCTGGACCACCACGCCCTGGACGCTGCCCACGAACGCCGCGCTCGCCGTCGGGCCTTCCATCACCTACGCCGTGCTGCCCGCCGGACCCAACGGCATCAAAGCCGCTTCGGCCGATGCGCCGGTCGGCGACAGCTTCCTGCTCGCAGCCGACCTGCTGGGCAGCTACGCCAAGGACCTGGGCTACGACAGCTTCGAAGCTGCGGAAGCCGGCGTGGTGGCCACCTACACCGGTGCTGAACTCGAAGGCCTCGAGTACCAGCGGCTCTGGGACGACTTCGCGGACAACGAGAAGTACGGCATGGAGAACGCCTGGCGCTTCGTGGTGGCCGACTACGTCACCACCACGGACGGAACCGGCATCGTGCACCAGGCCCCGGCCTACGGTGAAGACGACCAGAAGGTCTGCGAAGAAGCAGGCATCCCCGTGGTGCTGTCCGTGGACGAGGGTGCCAAGTTCCTGCCGCTGTTCAAGCACGGCGACCTCCACGACATTGTGGGACTGCAGGTCTTCGAGGCCAACAAGCCCATCACCCAGGTGCTCCGGGCCCAGGGCCGGCTGGTGCGCCAGGCCAGCTACGAGCACAGCTACCCGCACTGCTGGCGCTGCCGCAACCCGCTGATCTACCGCGCGGTGTCCTCCTGGTACGTTGAGGTCACCAAGTTCAAGGACCGCATGTCCGAACTGAACCAGGAGATCAACTGGATCCCCGGCAACGTCAAGGACGGCCAGTTCGGCAAGTGGCTGGAAAACGCCCGCGACTGGTCCATCAGCCGCAACCGCTTCTGGGGCAGCCCCATCCCCGTATGGCAGTCAACGGACCCGGAATACCCGCGCACCGACGTCTACGGCTCGCTCGCGGAGATCGAAGCGGACTTTGGCCGGCTGCCGCTGAACAAAGACGGCGAGGTGGACCTCCACCGTCCCTTCATCGACGAGCTCACCCGGCCGAACCCGGACGACCCCCGCACCCCCGAAGAGGGCCAGTCCGTGATGCGCCGCGTGGAAGACGTGCTGGACGTCTGGTTCGACTCCGGCTCCATGCCGTACGGCCAGGTGCACTACCCGTTCGAGAACGAAGCCTGGTTCAACACCCACAACCCGGCCGACTTCATCGTGGAGTACATCGGCCAGACCCGTGGATGGTTCTACATGCTGCACATCCTCTCCACGGCGCTCTTCGACCGGCCCGCGTTCAGGAACGTCATCAGCCACGGCATCGTGCTGGGCTCCGACGGCCAGAAGATGTCCAAGAGCCTGCGCAACTACCCCGACGTGTCCGAGGTCCTGGACCGCGACGGCTCCGACGCCATGCGCTGGTTCCTCATGTCCAGTCCCATCCTGCGCGGCGGCAACCTGATCGTCACCGAGCAGGGCATCCGCGACGGCGTCCGCCAGGTGATCCTGCCGCTGTGGAACGTGTACAGCTTCTTCACGCTCTACACAAACGCGGCTGCTGCAGGCCAGGGTTACGACGCGAAGCTGCGCTACGACGGTTACGCGGACACCCTGGACCAGTACCTGCTGGCCAACACCGGCGACCTGGTCCGGAACATGACCGCGCAGCTGGACACCTACGACATCTCCGGCGCCTGCGACTCGCTGCGCAGCTACCTGGACATGCTCACCAACTGGTACGTCCGCCGCAGCCGGCAGCGGTTCTTCGACGAGGACCAGGACGCCTTCGACGCCCTGTTCACCGCACTGGAGACCGTCACCCGTGCTGCTGCGCCGCTGCTTCCGCTGGTCTCGGAAGAGATCTGGCGCGGCCTGACCGGCGGCCGGTCCGTGCACCTTGCCGACTGGCCCGACGCGGACCTCTTCCCCGCCAACCCGGCCCTGGTTGAAGCCATGGACCGGGTCCAGCAGATCTGCTCAACCGGCTCCTCGCTCCGCAAGGCAGCCAACCTGCGTGTCCGCCTGCCCTTGCAGGAACTCACCGTGGTGGCACCTGGGGCTGATGCGCTGGAAGGCTTTGCCGCCGTCGTCGCCGATGAACTCAACCTCCGTTCCGTCCGCCTCCTGGACGCCGCCACCGCTTCCCCCGAGGAGTTCGGCATCCAGCAGAAGCTGGTGGTGAACGCCCGGGCCGCCGGTCCGCGCCTTGGCAAGAATGTCCAGCTGGCCATCAAGGGCTCCAAGTCCGGCGACTGGTCGGTGGACGACGACGGCGTGGTCACAGCGGGCGGGCTGCAGCTCGAGCCCCAGGAGTACATGCTGGAGACCGTGGTGGCAGAGTCCGAGGGCGGTTCCGCCGCTGTCGCCGTGCTGCCCGGAGGCGGGTTCGTGGTCCTGAACACCGAAGTCACGCCGGAGCTTGAAGCCGAAGGGTTGGCGCGCGACATGGTCCGCGCCATCCAGCAGGCGCGCAAGGACGCCGGCCTCAACGTGAGCGACCGGATCCGGACCACCGTCACCGCACCGCAGAACATGGTGGATGCCCTGCTGGCCAACGCCGAACTCGTCAAGGGCGAGACGTTGACTGTTGCCCTGGACGCCCAGGCAGGCAGCACGGCTGAACCCGCCGTCGCCGTTGAAAAAGTGGAGGCCTAGGACATGACCGACGAATTTTCCGTGGAGAGCGTGTACGCCGAACTGCTGGGCCGGGCGCCGGAAAACAAGATGGAGCCCCGCCTGGCGCCGCTGTTCCGCGCCATGGACGTGCTCGGTGAACCCAACAAGGCCTTTCCGATCATCCATGTCACCGGAACCAACGGCAAGACCTCCACGTCCCGGATGATCGAATCCGTGCTCCGCGCCCATGGCCTGAGCACGGGACGCTACACAAGCCCGCACCTGTCCAAGGTCACCGAACGGATCAGCATCGACGGCCACCCCGTCTCCGATGAGACGTTCGTCAGGATCTGGGACGAAATCCGGCCCTACCTGCAGATCGTGGACTCCGAGCTGGAAGCCGAAGGGCAGCCGCGGCTGACCTACTTCGAGTGCCTCACCATCCTGGGCTTCGCCATCTTCGCCGACCAGCCCGTCAACGTGGCCATCATCGAGGTGGGCCTTGGCGGCATCACGGACGCCACCAACGTCGGTGACGGCCAGGTGTCGGTGGTGACGCCGATTTCGTTGGACCACACGGACCTGCTGGGCGACACCACCGAGGACATCGCCTACGAAAAGGCCGGCATCATCAAGCCCGGCGGCTACCTCATCAGCGCAGCGCAGCCCCTCGATGCGGCCCAGGTGCTGCTGGAAAAGGCCAAGGAAGTGGGCGTGCCGTTCCGCTTCGAAGGCGTGGAGTTCGGCGTCGAGTCGCGGACAGTGGCTGTTGGCGGCCAGATGGTCACCATCCAGGGCATTGCCGGACGTTACCCGGACCTGCTGGTACCGCTGTACGGCGCCCACCAGGCGCAGAATGCCGCCGTAGCCGTGGCCGCCCTCGAAGCGTTCTTCGGCGGCGAAAAGGAGCTCGACTTCGAGGTCCTGCAGGAAGGCTTCGCCGCAGTGACGTCACCGGGCCGCCTCGAAGTGGTACGCACGGCACCCACCATCATTGTGGACGCCGCGCACAACCCCGACGGCATCAAGGCCTCCGCTGCAGCCCTGCAGGAAGCGTTTACCTTCACGCGCCTGGTGCCCGTGGTGGGCGTGCTCAAGGAAAAGGACGCCGAAGAAATCCTGCGGGAGCTGAGGGAATCCCTGGGGGACGTGGCCGTGGAATACTGCTTCACCCAGTCCAACTCACCGCGCGCCGTACCCGCAGCGGAGCTGGCAGAGCTTGCCATCGACCTGGGCTTCGGCGAGGACAACGTCCACATCGCCGAGAAACTGGATGACGCCCTGGAATGGGCCGTGGAGCGGGCCGAAGCCAATGATGACCTCTCCGGGGCCGTCCTGGTCACCGGATCGATCACCCTGGTGGCCGAGGCACGGATCCTGCTCGGAAAAACGGAGGCGTGAGCATGGCCAGACTGACAAAAGCGCAGCGGGAATGGCGTCCCGGCATGCCGAAGAAGCGCCGCTCCACCAAGGTGATGTTTGCCTCCACGGTGCTGCTCCTGGAAGCGTTCGTCATGTTCTTCGCCACCCTGGTGGTGTTCGGCCTGCGCCGCGGGGAGTTCCCGCCGGCCCTGATCCTCGGTGTGGGCATCGGTCTCAGCGTGGTCATGATCTTCGCCTGCGCGGTCCTGAACAAACCCTGGGGCATCGGCCTGGGCTGGATCCTCCAGCTCGTCCTGATCCTTACCGGCATCTTTGAGCCCGCCATGTTCCTGGTGGGGGCGCTCTTCGCCCTGGCCTGGTGGTACGGCATCCGCACCGGCATCCGGCTGGACCGGGAAGCGGTGCAGCGCGAACGCGAACAGGCGGAATGGGAAGCCGCCCACCCGGACCAGGCTGCCGGTCCCGCCCAGCCGCAATCCCCGTAAGCCCATCCCCGTAGACTTATCCCGAAACCCCACCAACGCATTGGAGCAGTTGTGACTACTGAGCGCACCCTCGTCCTGATCAAGCCCGACGGCGTCGCCCGTAACCTGACCGGCGCCATCCTTGCCCGGATCGAAGCCAAGGGCTACAGCCTTGTTGAGCTGAAGAAGGTCGACGCCACCCGCGAGCTGCTGGAGCAGCACTACGAGGAGCACGTGGGCAAGCCGTTCTACGAGCCCCTGGTGGAATTCATGCTCAGCGGTCCCGTGGTAGCCGCAATCTTCGAAGGCCACCGCGTCATCGAAGGCTTCCGCTCCCTGGCGGGCACCACGGATCCCACGACGGCGGCCCCGGGCACCATCCGCGGTGACTTTGGCCGGGACTGGGGCCTGAAGGTGCAGCAGAACCTGGTGCACGGCTCCGACTCCACGGATTCCGCGGACCGCGAGATCAAGATCTGGTTCCAGTAAGCCAAG
Organism: Pseudarthrobacter sp. LT1; assembly: GCF_035621795.1. Taxonomy (NCBI): domain Bacteria; kingdom Bacillati; phylum Actinomycetota; class Actinomycetes; order Micrococcales; family Micrococcaceae; genus Pseudarthrobacter; species Pseudarthrobacter sp. LT1. The sequence goes on along the minus strand of NZ_CP141830.1, from coordinate 2,677,218 downwards.
TGAAATGACAGATAAGGCCAATGTTCTTCGTGAACATTGGCCTTATCTGTCATATGCCGCAGGGGAGCGCCGGGATTTTGGGCGAGTGCGTTCTAGAACCCCGAGGTTCCTGCGAAGACCTGGATGAACGCGAAGAAGATGGTGGCGATGACGGCCACGTACAGCAGCGCGGTGATGATCCAGCCGGAGTCACCCAGGACGCGGGCTGCACCTGCAGGCATGGGAATGACGCCGGCGGTGATGTTCCGGATGGTGGTCCACACGAAAAGCGGAATCATGGCCGCCCAGACGATCATGCAGAACGGGCAGAGGATGTGGATGGCGTACAAGGCCTGGGACCACAGCCACACGACGAACGCGAAGCCGAGCGTGACGCCCACCTGCAGTCCCAGCCAGTACCAGCGCGCGAACGTCGCCCCGGACAACAGGGCCATACCCACCGTGATGGTGATGGCGAAGGCCACGATTCCGATGAACATGTTGGGGAAACCGAACAGCGAACTTTGCCAGGTCTGCATGACCTGGCCGCAGGAGATCCAGGGATTCACATCGCACACGGTGGTGTGATTGGGGTCCTTGAGCACTTCGAGTTTTTCCAGGACCAGGGTTCCGGAGGCAAGCCAGCCGACGATTCCGGTGATGACCAGCAGCCAGCCGAAGGGCCGGTTCCGGGCCATGCGCGGAATGCTGCCGGCGGCGCTGGTCCGCGGATCGGCGGCGCGTTCCTCTTGATGGGCGCTGACGGGGGAGATGCTGGGCATGGGTGTTGCGTCCTTTTCGTCCGGTGCTCCTGTGCCTGATTGTAACGCCGGTGGCTGGACCCACCCCACAGCAACGGGAACAACAACGCCCGCTTCCGCGGCGATCCAGCCCGGGTATGAGAGAATGAACGTGGCTGGAAGCCGATCCACATTCGGACTCCGGTCCGGTGGTTTGTTCCCAAGACCGCCAATGATGATCAGGGCAGGCTTCGGATTCTTCCGGCACACCCGCGACTCCATTGGGCGGCACCTGGTTGTGGCACGCAGAACAACGGGTTTTCAGAACATCCACCGGCTCCCACGGGCTGCCGCACCCCAATGACGGTGCGAACCTGGGAGTATCCACTTGACTTCTGTCAATGCCTGCGGGTGTTGACAATATGTGCCCCAATGGGTGCCGGATGTGGCGGTACGTCAGGGGCAGGAGTGTTGCCACATATGGACAATGATCAGGAACTGGCCGTTAACGACGAAGCAGCGGCTGCCGGGGCTGCTGCACCCAAGCGGGCTCCGCGGACCCGTCGCAAGACGGCTCCCAGGGCCGGGGACGCCCCTGCGGATGCCGTGAGCACGGCACCGGAAGTTGCCGAAGCGCCCGCCGCTGAAGAAGCCGGCACTGAAGGGGCCACCGCAGCGCCCAAGGCTCCCGCCCGGCGCACCCGGTCCCGGAAGAAGGCGGACGCCGCAGAACCGCTGCCCGCCTTTGCCGCCGAAGCGGAGCCTGCTGACGCGGCTCCCATTGGCGCCTCCGCCACCGCCTCGGATGCAGCTGACGAAAGCGCCGCTGCCGTTCCTGCTCCGGACACAATGGCAGATGCCGAAACCAAGCCGGTCCGCCGCCGTCGGGTAGCTACCCGTAAGGCTGCCTCGCCGGTTTCCGCACCGGAAACGGACTCGGCAGCCGCCGCCGAAGTGGCGCCGGAAGCGCCCGGGCCCGAAGCCGTGGTGCCCGAAGTCGCGGACCAGGCCGCAGCGCAGAATGTGGAGCAGGCGCAGGAGCCCGAAGCCAAGGAACCCGCTGCCCAGAAACCGGAAGCCCAGGAGCCCGCCGCCGCACCCGCCGCTGCCGCCGCACCGGAGGCCGCCCGGCAGGAGCAGGCGCCCGACGCCGCTGGAACGAAGGACGGCGGGGCCGCCGCCAGCCCGTTTGGCTCCCTCTTCCTGGAACCGGCGTCCCCGACGTCGGTGCTCTTCCAGGCACCGGACCTCAGCACCGTGGTCCGTCCCGCCGCTCCCGCCGCGGAGGAGCCTGACGAGGAAGAAACCGAAGACACCGACGATTCCTCCAGCCGCCGCCGGCGCCGCAGCCGTGGCCGCAGGGGCCGCAGCCGCATTGGCGACATGACGGAAGAGGACAACGAGGACGGCAGCGATGAGGCTGACGCCGAGGACGGGGCTGACGAGGATACCGCCGGCCAGCTCGAGGACGGTGTAACCTCCCGCCGCCGGCGGCGCCGCCGCCGCGGGGACCAGGACCTTGAGCTCACGGGCGGCGGGGATGACGACCCGCCCAACACGGTGACCAGGGTCCGTGCCCCGCGTGCCGTCAGTGAAGCACCCGTGAGCAACCGCGTGACCAGCGTGAAGGGCTCCACCCGCCTGGAGGCCAAGAAGCAGCGCCGCCGCGAATCCCGCGACACCGGCCGGCGCCGTACGGTCATCACCGAGGCCGAGTTCCTGGCGCGCCGGGAGTCCGTGGACCGGCAGATGATCGTCCGCCAGCGCGACGACAGAATCCAGATCGCCGTCCTCGAAGACGGTGTCCTGGCCGAACACTTCGTGTCCAAGACCCAGCAGGACTCGCTGATCGGCAACGTGTACCTGGGCAAGGTCCAGAATGTGCTGCCGTCCATGGAGGCCGCATTCGTGGACATCGGGCGCGGCCGCAACGCCGTCCTGTACGCCGGTGAGGTCAACTGGGAAGCCGTGAACCTCGAGGGCAAGCAGCGCCGCATCGAAAACGCGCTGAAATCCGGTGATACCGTCCTGGTCCAGGTGACCAAGGACCCGGTGGGACACAAGGGCGCCCGCCTCACCAGCCAGATCTCCCTGCCCGGCCGTTACCTGGTGTACGTACCCGGCGGATCCATGACCGGCATCTCCCGCAAGCTGCCCGACGTCGAACGCAACCGGCTCAAGCGCATCCTCAAGGACCGCCTGCCCGAACACGCCGGCGTCATTGTCCGCACCGCGGCCGAGGGCGCTTCCGAGGAAGAGCTGACGCACGACATCAACAGGCTGCGCGCCCAGTGGGAGGGCATTGAAAGCCAATCCGCGTCCACCAAGATCCTGGCTCCCGAGCTGCTCTACGGCGAACCCGATCTCACCATCAAGGTGGTCCGCGACGTCTTCAACGAGGACTTCTCCAAGCTCATCGTTTCCGGTGAGGAAGCCTGGGACACCATCGAGGCCTACGTCACCTATGTGGCGCCGGACCTTGTGGGCCGCCTCGAGAAGTGGACCAAGGACCAGGACATCTTCGCCGCCTGGCGCATCGACGAGCAGATCCACAAGGCACTTGAACGGAAGGTCTTCCTGCCCTCCGGCGGCTCCCTGGTGATCGACCGTACCGAGGCGATGACCGTGGTGGACGTCAACACGGGCAAGTTCACCGGCAGCGGCGGCAACCTCGAGGAAACCGTCACCAAGAACAACCTCGAGGCAGCCGAGGAAGTGGTGCGCCAGCTGAGGCTCCGCGACATCGGCGGCATCATCGTCATCGACTTCATCGACATGGTGCTCGAATCCAACCGCGACCTGGTCCTGCGCCGCCTGGTGGAGTGCTTGGGCCGTGACCGGACCAAGCACCAGGTGGCCGAGGTCACCTCACTCGGCCTGGTCCAGATGACCCGGAAGCGCATGGGTACCGGACTGCTGGAAGTATTTGGCGAGCAGTGCGAGGCCTGCGCCGGCCGTGGTGTTGTGACCCACGACGACCCCGTGGAGCACCGCCGCGCCACCATCGTTGCGGCCGAGCACCACGTCCAGCGCACCGACAACCGGCCCGAGACCCGCACGGAAGGGCAGCGGAGCGACAATGCCCAGCCCGGCGTGCGTCCCGAACGCAAGCGGCGGCGCGGACGCGGCGGGCAGCAGCCCGAAGCGGCCCCGGCACCTGCCGTCCATGTGCACACGGTCCAGCCGGACCCGTCGGACGCCGAGCGGCACGCCAAGGCGGAGGCAACCAGGCTTGCCCTGGCGAACATTGCCGCTGCGGCCCATGCTGCCCACCTGCATGACGACGAGGTGGCGGCAGCCCGGCAGGTGCCTTCCGTGGAGCCTGCGCCGGCGCCCGTCGAGGAGAAGCACGACGCCGACGCCCCGGCACGTCCTGCAGCTGTCCTGACGTTCGGCGGCGAGGAAGTCCCGCTTCCGTTCGTGGAGCACGCTGAGGAACAGCATCCCCAACCTGCCCTCACCCTGGACCGGCTCGCGGAAGCGTTCGCCCACCTCGGCCAGCCGGCGTCCCCTGTGGAGAACGCGCCTGCCAAGACCGCCGAAGCCGTGAAGGTGCCGGAAACTGTGGCGCCGGAACGGCAGCACGACGACGGGGGAGCGGAAGCCCGCTCCGCCGCAACGGAAGCTGCAGCCGGGAAGGACTACTCCGACCACACGCTGGAGCAGTCGCGGCAACGCAGGCCGCGGCGCCACCGTGCCGCCAGCCGTGCGCAGGGTGCCGCCAACGAGACCGCCGTCCAGCAGCACGAAAACGTCCAGGCGGCAGGCGCGGGCCATTCGCACGCAGCCAAGGCTCCTGAACACGTGAAGCCCCAGCTGGCGCCGGCGGAACCGGGCAAGGCGCCTGAGGAGCCCATCATCCTCGGCGTGGGTGTGCCTGCCTCGGAGCTCTAGGTACAGGAGTTTCCGGTCAAACGGACGGCCGCGCAGTAAGGAATCCCCGCCCTGCGGACCATTCCCCCGGGAAGTACCGGGGGAATCGTCCGTGTGGCGGGGATTTCTGCTGCCGGGAGGTTGTTTTTCCCTTGGACCGGGCGCTGTCATCCTTTTTCCTGATGCGGCCTACGGGCTAGGGTGGAAACCGACACGGGGTGCCGCGCAGAAGGCCGGCTGAGATCCAGACCCGTTGAACCTGTCCGGCTAGTACCGGCGAAGGGATGTCTCTTGTCTTCGACCCTTTCCGTGCCCCTGCCTGCTGCCTCCGGCGTTCCGACCGCGCTGCCCCTGGGCCGGGACGTCCCGCGGGTCCTCTCGATCGCGGGCTCCGACCCGTCCGGTGGCGCCGGCATCCAGGCCGACCTCAAAAGCATTGCTGCCCACGGCGGATATGGCATGGCTGCCATCACCGCCCTGACGGCACAGAACACCCGTGGCGTGCAGGCTGTCCACGTTCCTCCGGCCGCTTTCCTGGCCGAACAACTGGACGCGGTCAGCGACGATATCTCCATCGACGCGGTCAAGATCGGCATGCTGGGCGACGAGAGCGTCATCCGCACTGTCCGGCAATGGCTGGAGAAGGTCCGCCCCGCCGTCGTGGTCCTCGACCCGGTGATGGTGGCCACCAGTGGTGACCGGCTGCTGAAGGAATCCGCGGAGGCTGCCCTCCGCGAACTGCTGCCGCTGGCGCACCTCATCACTCCCAACCTCCCGGAGCTTGCCATGCTGGTGGGCGGGGAGCCTGCCGGGACCTGGACGGCGGCGCTGGACCAGGGGAGGCGCCTTGCCGATGCCACCGGGGCCACCGTGCTGGTCAAGGGTGGACACCTCGCAGGTGCAGACTGCCCGGACGCGCTGGTCAACACGGCCGGCCTCCTGTCGCAGGAAGTGGTGGAAGTGCACGGCAAACGAATTTCCACCCGCAACAGCCACGGCACCGGCTGCTCCCTGTCCTCCGCGATGGCCACCGTCCAGGCACGCCTTGGCGACTGGGAGGCATCGCTCCTGACGGTCAAGCCATGGCTGGCCGGCGCCCTTGAGAACTCGGAGCAGCTCGAGGTGGGCCAGGGAAACGGCCCCGTGCACCATTTCCACCATGTGCGGCCGGCCCTCGCGGAAGGCGCCTTCGCTGCCCGGCTGTGGACGGAAGCGCAGCAGGACCTGACGGACATCTACGCCCTGGACTTCATCCGCGGCCTGGCCTCCGGAGACCTTGCCGAGAAGGACTTTGCCTACTACCTGGCGCAGGACGCCCTGTACCTGAACGGCTACTCCCGGGTCCTCGCCCGGGCGAGTGCCCTGGCCCCGTCCGAAGCGGAGCAGCTGTTCTGGGCGGGATCCTCGCAGCAGTGCCTGGAAGTGGAGTCGGAGCTGCACCGCTCATGGCTCAGCACCCGCCCTGCCCAGGGCGGACTTGGCCCCGTCACCAAGGCGTATGTTGACCACCTCACCGCAGCGTCGGCGTCGGGCAGTTACGCCGTCCTGGTCGCCGCAGTCCTGCCCTGTTTCTGGCTCTACGCCGAGGTCGGGGAAAAGCTGCACGCCCAGTTCCTTGCCACGGGAGAGCCCGACGGCCACGCCTACGCGGCCTGGCTCCGGACCTACGCCGACGAGGGCTTCGCCGAAGCCACCCGGCGGGCCATCGCCATCGTGGACGCGGCAGGGCGGAAGGCCTCCGACCACGAACGGGCGGCGATGGTGACCGCGTTCAAGCAGTCCTGCCGCCTGGAAGTGGAATTCTTCGACGCGCCGAGGCTGCATTCCTGACCCCTTCGGGCAGCACCGCCGCTATCATGGAGGGGCATGGTTGCGGTGCAGCTTGTCGGGGTGTGGTTACTACCACAGCCGGGCCGCCGGAACCAGCCTCATTTGCGGCCGTAGATGGATTTAGCGTATTCTGGATCTTCGGTGCTTACGCCAACACTTGGGTTATGACCCCACGGCGTTGAGGCACAGCGAGAATCCTGGCTTTTCCGAGTCGGTTCCGCACGCAAATTTTGTAATAAACGTCGAGAGAAGTGAGTTCCCAAGTGGTGTACGCGATTGTCCGCGCAGGCGGCCGCCAAGAGAAGGTTTCCGTTGGAGACTTCGTTACCCTGAACCGCGTCGCCGGTGGAGCCGGCAGCACCATCGAGCTGCCCGCACTGCTCCTGGTTGATGGTGACAAGGTCACCTCCGCCGCCGCTGACCTGGCCAAGGTAACTGTTACGGCTGAAATCCTCCAGGACCTGCGTGGTCCTAAGATTGTCATCCAGAAGTTCAAGAACAAGACCGGCTACAAGAAGCGCCAGGGTCACCGCCAGGAACTGACCAAGGTCAAGATCACCGGCATCAAGTAACCACCGGTTACTGTTCAGGTATTTCAACAGATTCCCCAGAATTTAGAGGCAGGCATTTCAGATGGCACATAAAAAGGGCGCGAGCTCCACTCGCAACGGTCGCGATTCCAACGCTCAGTACCTCGGCGTCAAGCGCTTCGGCGGCCAGGTTGTTTCCGCAGGCGAGATCATCGTCCGCCAGCGTGGCACCCACTTCCACCCGGGCGCCGGCGTTGGCCGTGGCGGGGATGACACCCTGTTCGCACTGACCCCGGGCGCCGTTGAATTCGGCACCCGCCGCGGTCGTCGCGTGGTCAACATCGTTGCTGCTGCAGCTGCAGAGTAACAACCAGTTCTGAAGCGGTGGAGCGGGCCTGAGGGTCCGCTCCACTGTTCTTTTAACAGCATTACAATCGTTGTGGCGTCCCCGGGCGCCATATAAACAGCACCTGAGGAGATCCACGTGGCCAGCTTTGTAGACCGGGTAGTACTGCATGTATCCGGCGGAACCGGCGGCCATGGTTGCGTCTCCGTCCACCGCGAGAAGTTCAAGCCGCTCGGCGGGCCCGACGGCGGCAACGGCGGCAATGGCGGTGACGTGATCCTTCGCGTGGACCACCAGACCACCACCCTCCTCGATTACCACCACGCACCGCACCGGCACGCCAGCAACGGCGGTCCCGGCATGGGCGACTGGCGCGGCGGCAAGAACGGCGAGACGCTGGTCCTGCCCGTGCCGGACGGCACCGTGGTCAAGACCAAGGACGGCGAAGTCCTGGCAGACCTCGTTGGTGAAGGTACCGAATTCGTGGCAGCCGCCGGCGGCCTGGGCGGACTTGGCAACGCGGCCCTGTCCTCACAGAAGCGCCGCGCTCCCGGTTTCGCGTTGCTGGGCATCGAGGGCGACTCCCGGGACGTTGTCCTTGAACTGAAGTCCATTGCCGATATCGCGCTGGTGGGCTTCCCGTCCGCCGGCAAGTCCAGCCTCATCGCGGCCATGTCCGCTGCCCGGCCCAAGATCGCCGACTACCCGTTCACCACCCTGGTTCCCAACCTGGGCGTGGTGCAGGCCGGCGATGTGCGGTTCACCATTGCCGATGTTCCCGGCCTCATCGAAGGCGCCAGCGAAGGACGTGGCCTGGGCCACAACTTCCTGCGTCACGTTGAGCGCTGCGCCGCCCTGGTCCACGTCCTTGACTGCGGCACCCTGGAGTCTGACCGTGACCCGCTCACGGACCTCGCCATCATCGAAGGTGAGCTGGAGAAGTACGCCGTCGACATGAGCTATGCGGGCCAGGACGGCGAAGTGGTTCCCCTGAACCACCGCCCGCGGCTGGTCGCGCTAAACAAGGTGGACCTGCCCGACGGCAAGGACATGGCGGAATTCGTGCGCCCTGAGCTCGAGTCGCGCGGCTACCGCGTCTTCGAAGTGTCCGCCACCAGCCACGAGGGCCTGCGCCAGCTCGGCTTCGCCATGGCGGAAATCGTCAAGGCCGCCCGCGACGCCGTAGCGGCTGCCCCGCCCAAGGTGCAGCCTGCCGTGCTGCGCCCGCGCGCCGTCAATGAAGCCGGGTTCAAGATCCGACGCGAGGAAAAGAACCTGGAGCCGCTGTTCCGCGTCCTGGGCGAAAAGCCCGAGCGCTGGGTCAAGCAGACCGACTTCACCAATGAAGAGGCCATCGGCTACCTGGCGGACCGGCTCGCCCGGCTCGGCGTGGAAACCGAACTGTTCAAGCAGGGCGCCAAGCCGGGTGACACGGTGGTTATCGGTGACGATGACGGCGTCGTCTTCGACTGGGAACCCACCATGATGGCGGGGGCTGAGCTGCTGGCCTCGCCGCGCGGCACCGACGTCCGGTTCGCCGATATCGGCGACCGCCCCACCCGCAGCCAGAAGCGCGAAGAGCAGCAGGAGCGCCGCGATGCCAAGGCTGCCGCCCGCGCCGAGCTTGAGGCGGAGCGCAAGGCCGGCATCTGGACCGAGTCCGTCAGTGGCCGCCGTGCCGCCCAACCCGTTAAGGAAAGCGGACTGGAAGCGGACGATGACCTCTAGGGGCATGACTGCAGTACCGGCCGGCCGTGCCGCGGACAGAAGCGCGCTGGCCGGCGCCCGCCGGATCGTGGTCAAGGTGGGCTCCTCTTCCCTGACCAGCATCAAGGGCGGTATCTCGGAGGAATCGCTGACTGCCCTGGCTGACGCGCTGGCAGCCAAGCGCAACGCAGGCGCCGAAATCATCCTGGTGTCCTCCGGTGCGATCGCTGCGGGGCTGGCTCCCCTCGGGCTGGCCAAGCGTCCCCGTGACCTGGCTACCCAGCAGGCCGCGGCCAGCGTGGGCCAGGGGCTCCTGATGGCCCGGTACACCCAGGCATTCGGTGCACACGGCGTCACCGTGAGCCAGGTCCTGCTCACGGCAGAAGACCTGATGCGGCGCAGCCAGCACACCAATGCCCTCCGCGCCATGGACCGGCTGCTGAACCTCGGAGTAGTCCCCGTGGTCAACGAAAACGACACCGTGGCCACCCACGAGATCCGCTTTGGCGACAACGACCGGCTCGCAGCCCTGGTGGCGCACCTGGTGCGCGCCGATGCGCTCGTGCTGCTGTCCGACGTCGACTCCCTCTACGACGGTCCGCCCGCCCAGGGTGCCAAGCGCATCCCGCTGGTCACCGGCGCGCACGACCTCGAGGGCGTGTCCATCGGCAAAGCGGGCAAGGCCGGCGTGGGCACCGGGGGCATGATGACCAAAGTGGAAGCTGCCAGCATGGCGGCAGGATCGGGGATCCACGCCCTGGTGACCTCCACGCCCAATGCTGCCGCAGCCTTGAACGGCGAGGACGTGGGCACGTGGTTCTCCGTCAACGGCTCCCGCAAACCGGTCCGCCTCCTTTGGCTGGCACACGTTGCCTCGGTGCAGGGCCGGCTGGTTCTGGACGACGGTGCGGTCCGCGCCGTGCGGCACCACCGCACGTCCCTCCTGCCGGCGGGCATCTCCGCGGTGCACGGCGACTTTGAAGCGGGCGACGCCGTCGAGCTGGCCGGAGCCGACGGCACCGTCGTTGCGCGCGGGCTGGTGAATTACTCGTCGGAGGAACTGCCGCGGATGCTGGGGCGGTCCACGCACGAGCTGGGCGAGGCACTGGGCAGCGGCTATGACCGTGAAGTTGTTCATGTTGACGACCTGGTGCTGGTCTGAGCTGCCGCCTCGCCTAAACTTGGATCATGACTGAAGCCCTGATCCATACTGCTGAAAATTCCGGAACCACTGCTGCGCAGGCGCAGCCGGGTCCCTCAGCAGAACCGGCATCGGCTGAGGTGCCCGTTTCGGGTGCGGACGTGTCCGCCGCAGAAGTGGAGGCGGCTGTCCACGCCATCACGGACCGGTCCCGCCAGGCCGCCCGCAGGATGGCCACCGCCAACCGGGCCTGGAAAGACCGCGCCCTCCGGGCCGTGGGCGCCGCCCTGCAGGAGAACGTCCCGGCCATTCTCGCCGCCAACGCGATGGACGTGCAGCGGGGCAAGGCCAACGGCACCTCCGCCGCCCTCCTGGACCGGCTTACCCTTACCGAAACGCGTGTAGCCGGGCTCGTGGCCGCCCTCGAGAACCTGGCCAACCTCCCGGACCCCGTGGGCAACGTGGTGCGCGGGCAGACGCTCCCCAACGGGCTGCGCCTCCGCCAGGTCAACGTTCCCATGGGCGTGGTGGCAGCCATCTACGAGGCACGGCCCAACGTCACCGTTGACATCGCGGGGCTGGCCCTCAAGAGCGGAAACGCCGTGATCCTCCGCGGCGGCAGCGCAGCAGAAGCCACCAACCAGGTGCTGGTCCGGATTCTGCGCGAAGCCCTGGAATCCGTTGGCCTGCCCGCTGACGCAGTCCAGACGGTGGACCAGTACGGCCGTGCGGGCGCCGCCGTCCTGATGAAGGCCCGGGGCAGGGTGGATGTCCTGATTCCCCGCGGCGGCCGGGACCTGATCCAGACCGTGGTCACCAACTCCGCCGTGCCGGTCATCGAAACGGGGGAGGGGAACGTCCACATCTTCATTGATGAGTCCGCCGACGAGAACATGGCCGTGGAGATCCTGCTCAACGCCAAGACGCAGCGGCCCAGTGTCTGCAATACCGTGGAGACACTGTTGGTCCACTCGGGCTCAACCGTCTTGCCCGCCGTCGCTGCAGCCCTGCGCAGCGCCGGTGTCCGGCTCCACGTGGACGGGCGCATCAGCTCCGCGCTGCCTCCCGCCATCGAAACCCAGCCGGCGACGGATGTGGACTGGGGAACCGAGTATATGGACCTGGACCTGGCTGTGGCCATGGTGGACAGCCTGGACGAAGCCGTCCAGCACATCCGGACCTGGTCCACCGGACACACGGAAGCGATCCTCACCAACAGCCTTGCCAACGCCGAGCGCTTCATCGCTGAGGTTGACTCCGCTGCCGTGATCGTCAACGCCTCCACCCGGTTTACCGACGGCGGGGAGCTGGGCCTGGGTGCCGAGGTGGGCATCTCCACGCAGAAGCTGCACGCCCGCGGCCCCATGGGCCTGACCGAGCTCACCACCACGAAGTGGATCGTCCAGGGCGAAGGCCAGGTCCGCGGGTAGCAACGCGGTAACATAGACCAGAACCCGGAAGGCAGTGGAAAGTTCCGCTGCCTCTAGATCCTTGAACAAAGGGAGAAAATGCTGCTCCAGCAGATTGCCACGTCCGTCGCCGCCGCCGGTGAATCAGGCCATGAGGAGCTTGCGCCGCTGTGGGCCGAGCCGTGGGTCTTTGGCGTATCCATGTTCGCCATCCTGGTCGTGCTGATGCTCATCGCCTGGTCCTACAACAACCTCGGCAACCGGCACGCCGCCACGGACGAGCACGCGGATCCGCACCGCCAGCACCCCAACAAGCACGATCGCGGGCAGGGCCACTAAGATTTCCCACAACCTGCAACGCAATGGGGCCCGGGGGAGGCTGCGGCTGGGCGTGATGGGCGGAACCTTCGATCCCATCCACCACGGCCACCTTGTGGCTGCCAGCGAAGTCGCGGCGGAGTTCGACCTCGACGAGGTGGTCTTCGTCCCCACCGGGCAACCATGGCAAAAGTCCCATAAACAGGTCAGCGAGCCCGAGCACCGGTATCTGATGACCGTCATCGCCACGGCGTCCAATCCGCGCTTCACCGTCAGCCGTGTCGATGTTGACCGCCCGGGTCCCACCTACACCATCGACACCCTCCGCGACCTGAGGGCCCAGCGCCCCGACGCCGACCTGTTCTTCATCACCGGCGCGGACGCCCTGGCGCAGATCCTGTCCTGGAAGGACATCGACGAACTGTGGTCGCTGGCGCACTTCGTGGGCGTCACCCGGCCCGGCCATGTCCTTGACGGCATGGGCCGTGACGATGTCAGCCTGCTCGAAGTGCCCGCCATGGCCATTTCGTCGACGGACTGCCGTGCCCGCGTGGCCGCGAATAACCCGGTCTGGTACCTGGTCCCGGACGGGGTAGTCCAGTACATCGCCAAGTACGGCCTGTATTCCGACGCACCCGCAGGCGCGGATGACCCAACTTCCGAAGCACGCGAACCAGCCAGTACTGAATGAGTTCTCAATGAGTCAGGAACAGCCCCCAATCCGCAGCCGCCGGGAACTCCGGAAGGCCAGGGACGCCCAACAGGCTGCCCTGCCGGCCACGGAGCAGCGCCCGCCTGCCGCGAACCGGCCGGCTGACAGCGCGCCCTCACGGGACGGCCAGGATCCGGCCGCCCGTCCCGGTCCCGCCGGGGGAGCCGCCCCTGCAGCGCGCCCGCAGGCAGCCCCGGACCCCACGGCCACGCAGCGGTCCTCCCAGATCCGGGCCCGCGACCGCGCCGCGCTGCGCACCATCAAGGAGCTTGAGGAAAAGGAAGGGCAGCTTGCTGCGGGCGGGCCGCCTACCCGGCGCCAGCTGCGGTTGCAGCAACTCAAAGAGCAGGCGCTGACTGCAGCCAATCCCATCGTTGCGCCCGCCGCTGCTCCGGCCCCGAAAGCCGCGCCTCCACGTGAAGGTGGCGTGGTGGGGAAGAAGACGGACGAGGTAAAGACTGCGCCCGGAACCGCCCCGGAGGGCATGACGGTGGAACAGGCCCTGGAGGCGCGCGCACTCATCGCCGCACAGGCCAGGAACCAGATCGCCAAGATGGAGCACATTGCCTCCCTGGATCCGGAAGTCGTGGATCCCGAAATCCTGGCGGAACAGATTGCGCTTGCCGAACGGGCCGCGGTTATGAACCGCCGCGCCATGGCGCGGCAAAAGCTTGCCGAACAGGCCGGCACCCCCACCGCCCCGGGCAGCCCCACCGCCCCCGGCAGCCCCGCTGCCCCGGGCAGGGATTCCGCACCCAAGGACAAGCCCGGTCCGTCCACCGCCAACAACCTGGCCATGGTGACGCCGCTGGAGTTCGTCCAGGTGCCCGGCGTCGAGCGGCCGGTCATGAAGCCGCCGGCCACCTCCCATGTCCCGGTCACCACCCGGCCCGGAACCAAGGTCCCCGGCGCAGGAAAACGGCGGCCTGCTGCCCGGCCCAAGGCACCCGCCCCGGACTCCGCGACCGGCCGCTCCCAGGTCATCGCGCGCGCCGAGGCAGCCGCCAAAGCCGCCGGCCGTCCCCAACCGGTATCGTCTCCGGAAGTCCAGTCGGAGGACCTCTTCGAGGACCTTCCCCGGGTTCCTGCCCGGTCCGCTTACGGACTGGATCCCCTGGATGCCGCCACCGCGGGCCTGAGCCGGGCCCGCCGAAACCGGATCCTCCAGTTCTGCATCCTCGCGTTCGGGATCCTGGCCCTCGTCGCCGGCATCATCCTGATCGTCAGCGGCATGTCCCGCTGACCCGCCGGCGGCATCAACACTTAACCCAAACAAGGAGTCCCGTGACTGCAACAGAATCGTCCATCGCCATAGCCCGCACGGCTGCCAAAGCTGCCGCGGACAAGATCGCCCAGGACATCGTCGCCATGGATGTGAGCGAACGCCTGGCCCTCGCTGATGTCTTCCTCATCGCGTCGGCGCCCAGCGAACGCCAGGTCAACGCCATCGTGGACGGCATCGAGGAAGAACTCGCCAAGCAGGACCTTCGCCCGGTCCGCCGCGAGGGCAGGTCCGGCGGCCGCTGGGTCCTGCTGGATTACGCCGACGTCGTGATCCATGTCCAGCACGAGGAAGACCGGGTCTTCTACGCCCTGGAACGCCTCTGGAAGGACTGCCCCGTGGTGGACCTGCAGCTCGGCGATGACTCGTCCGCCAAGGCCGCTGCGGTTTCCGACAGCGAGTAGCCTCCGCCCGGCAGTGAATATTCCCGATTTGGAATTTTCGGAATTGCTGTTCTAAGATATTTGAGTTGCTTCGGGGGAGACCCCGGGGAATGCAGCACAGAGCAGCAACACTCCGGGGCTGTGGCGCAGCTGGTAGCGCACCTGCATGGCATGCAGGGGGTCAGGGGTTCGAGTCCCCTCAGCTCCACCGGTAAGTCCGCCGGAACCACTTTGGTTCCGGCGGACTTTTTTTGTGCCCGCATCCCGGATGCTCCGGATTGCACCGGCATCCGGACTTGGCACCCGCGCGTTCCCCGGTGGTTTGTCCAGGAACGGGTGCGTTCAGGGCCTGGGCAGCGGCAGTTGACGGCCGATTGGCGTCCAGCGGAAAAGTGCATTACTCTGGTCAGGTTGCTCCGGGGAATTCGACCGGAAAAGACAAGAGTACGGGGCTGTGGCGCAGCTGGTAGCGCACCTGCATGGCATGCAGGGGGTCAGGGGTTCGAGTCCCCTCAGCTCCACCGATACACCGAAAAAGGGAACCATCACCACGTGATGGTTCCCTTTTTTGTTGCCACTGGCAACCGATAGTGGCCCTAACCCTTCCGGCGCAGGTCAAAGCGCGGTACAACTGTGATTGAGGGCACATCGTCCCGCCTCCGGACTGCTTTCATCCAAGGCGGCGGCCGCGGGACGGGCTGACGAGGAGGTCGCAGATGTCCCACGCAGACGGCTACAGGCCGGACGGCGAAGCCTTTCCCGAAGAATCCCGCCTGACGCGGGACACCGCCATCCGGGGGCCGGCCAGACCCGCTCCCTACATAGGCGCCGGCATCCTGCTGGCCGCCGCCATTCTCTTTCCCCTGATGCCGCAGCTTTACGCTTTTGACGCGCCGCGGCTGGGCGGGATGCCGTTCTTCTACTGGTACCAGCTGCTGTGGGTGCCGGTCTCTGCGATCCTGACCGGGAGCGCGTACTGGCTGGTCACCAGGGAGGACCGACGACGGCGGGCCGAGGCCCGTGCAGGTGGCCCGCCCCAGGCAGGCACTGCCTCCGCCGGGGCCGGGTTGGGAGGGGACCGGCCATGAACACCCGGGAGATCAACTGGACAGCCCTGATCATTGTGGTGCTGCTCTTCGTCATCGTGGCCGTGATGGGCTTCCTGGCCGCCAAGTGGCGCCGCAGCACCGAAGTGGAGGGGCTTCACAGCCTGGACGAGTGGGGCCTGGGCGGCCGTGGCTTCGGGACCTGGATCACCTGGTTCCTTTTGGGCGGGGACCTCTACACCGCCTACACCTTCGTGGCAGTGCCGGCGGCAATGTGGGCCACCGGCGCAGTGAGCGGCTTCTTCGCCGTGCCCTACACGATCGTCCTGTATCCGATCATCTTCATCATCATGAGCCGGTTGTGGTCCGTCTCGCACCGCCATGGCTACGTCACCTCGGCGGACTTCGTGGGCGGCCGCTACGGCAGCCGCTGGCTCTCCCTGGCCGTCGCCGTCACCGGGATCGTGGCCACCATGCCCTATATCGCGCTGCAACTGGTGGGCATCAAGGCGGTGCTCACCGTGCTTGGTTTGGGAAGCTCCGGCAATGTCCTGCTGACCGACCTGCCGCTGATCCTCGCCTTCGTGGTCCTGGCCGCCTACACCTACACCTCGGGCCTGCGCGCCCCGGCGATGATCGCCGTCGTCAAGGACCTGCTGATCTACCTTGCCGTCATTGTGGCCGTCATCTACCTGCCCATCAAGTTCGGCGGCTGGGACGGCATTTTTGGCGCAGCCCAGACCAAACTGGGAACGGTGAACCAGGCCACGGGTAAGCCGGCAGGTGTCTTTGTCCCCGGCGCGGCAAACTACTCCGCCTACTGGTCCCTGGCACTGGGCTCGGCCATGGCGCTGTTCATGTACCCGCACTCGGTGACCGCGGTGCTGGCCTCAAAGGCCCGCAACACCATCCGCCGCAACGCTGCCATCCTGCCGCTGTACTCGCTGATGCTGGGCTTCCTGGCACTGCTGGGATTCGTGGCCATCAAGGCGGGTACCAAGCCGATCGACCTGGACGGATCGGTCAATCCGCAGCTGGTGGTTCCGCAGCTGTTCCTCGACCACTTCCCGGCCTGGTTTGCCGGCGTCGCACTGGCTGCGATCGCCATCGGGGCCCTGGTACCGGCGGCGATCATGTCCATTGCCGCCGCGAACATGTTCACCCGGAACATCTACCGCGACTTCATCCGCCCGGACGTCGATCCAAAGACCGAGGCGAAGGTGTCCAAGATCGTCTCCCTGGTGGTGAAGGTGGGCGCCCTGGTTTTCGTGATCGCCATGGACCAGTCGGCGGCCATCAACATGCAGCTGCTGGGCGGCATCTGGATCCTGCAGACCTTCCCCGCCGTGGTGGCCGGGCTCTACACCCGGTGGTTTGACCGCTGGGCCCTCCTGGTCGGCTGGGCCGTGGGCATCATCTTCGGTACCGTCTCCGCCTACAACGTTGTCAACCCGGTGACCAAGGCGCACTTCGGCGGGTCGGTGGCGCCCATCCCCGGCACCGACTTCAGCGTCTACATTGCTGTGTCGGCGTTCGCGCTGAACCTGGTGGTCGCCGCCGTGCTGACCCTGGTGATGCGGGCCCTCAAGGTCCGCACCGGCGAAGACCTCACCCGGCCCACGGACTACGACGCAGACGAAACGGATCCGAAAGTGGTGCAGATCGAAAAGACCCAGCATTTCACCCAGCCTGGCGGGCCTTCCCCGGTGGCCTAGCCGAAACGAGGCCTGACCCTGGGGTCACCAAGCCGCCCTCCTGCCGGGTTACGTCCCGGCAGGAGGGCGCTTTCGTCACAGCAACCGCTCTCGTCACAGCCAGGAAGTGCGGCGCAACGGCGGTTCCTCCCCGCCCGGCCGGCGTACCAGGACCTGGTTGACTCCGGTGAGTCCGTTTTCGAAGCCAATGGCGCTGGCTGCCATGTACAGCCGCCACACCCGCGCGCGGCCCTCCCCGGCCAGGCGTACAGCTTCCGCCCAGTTCCGCTCCAGCCGCCTGACCCAGGCCCGGAGGGTCAGTGCGTAGTGGGGCCGCAGCGCCTCAACGTCGAGGACTTCGAACCGGGCTGTTTCCAGGGCGGACACCATCTCGCCGAGGCTGATCATTTCGCCGTCCGGGAAGACATACCGGGGGATGAACGAGTCGGGATCGGGGGCGGTGGGGCCGGCGTTCCAGGAGATGGCGTGGTTCAGCAGCCGTCCGCCGGGGCGCAGCAGCCCGAAGAGCGCGGCGGCGTACTCAGGGGTCTGGGCCCGTCCCACGTGCTCTGACATGCCAATGGAACTGATGGCGTCGTACGGCCCGTCCTGCACGTCGCGGTAATCCTGGACCCGGATTTCGACACTGTCCGTGAGGCCGGCGTCTGCTGCACGCTTACGCGCCAGGGTGGCCTGCTCCGTTGACAGCGTCACGCCCACCACCGTGGCGCCGTACCTGGCTGCCGCGTGGAGAGCGAAGCTGCCCCATCCGCATCCCACGTCGAGGACCCGCATTCCGGGCTGGAGGCCCAGCTTGCGGCAGACAAGGTCCAGCTTGGCCTCCTGCGCTGCGTCGAGGACATCACCCGCGCCATCATCCAGGCCATCATCCGGCCCAGCCTCCGGTTTCAGCCCCGACCCGGCAGTCGGGCCCCCGGTGGCAGGCCCGTCCGGCCACACGGCGCAGGAATAGACCATGGACGGTCCCAGCACCAGGGCATAGAAGTCGTTGCCGACGTCGTAATGATGCGAGATGGCGGCCGAATCCCGCCGCCGGGAGTGCATCCTGCCCTTCTTCGCGACGCGCGCCTCCTCGGGCGGCGGAGCAGGGTTGGGTCCAATGGCGCCAAGCCGGACTGCGGTGCGCAGCAGCAGCCAGAGCTCACCGGCGGACAGCGGCCGGAACGGACCGGGCTCCGCGAACTTGCCCGCCGAACTCAACGCCGTGAAGGCCGCGAAGATGTCACCGGGGGCCTCGATGTCGCCTGCCACGTACGCCCGGCTCAGTCCCAGCTGCCCCGGTGACCAGAGCATGCGCCGCAGTGCCTTTCGGGATTTGAACTCCAGCATCGGCGCGTCCGGCGGGCCGGCTTCCGAGCCGTCCCACGCCCGCAACCGAAGGGGTATCTGTCCGGTCCCCAAAACCACTCCCAGGGCCTTTTCCAGCCGGGCGGCGTGCCCAGTGGTTCCGGTTCCCGCTGATGCTGCTTCAGTGTCCATGCGCCCACCCTACGGCCGGGCTGCCCTCCACGACTATCATGGGGGAGTGATTCCTGACCCAACCGATGTTGTGGTCATCGGGGCGGGCCAGGCAGGCCTGTCGGCCGCGTACCACCTGCAGCGCCGGGGGCTGGACTATGCCGTGCTCGACGCCGAGGAAGGTCCCGGGGGTGCGTGGCGGCACCGCTGGAAGAGCCTGCGCATGGGCACAGTCAATGGGATCAGTGACCTGCCCGGCATCGCCAAACCCGACGTGGACCCTGCGGAACCCAGCTCCGACTTCCTGACCCGCTATTTCGGGGCCTATGAGGCTGAGTTGGGCCTTACCGTCCACAGGCCCGTCAAGGTCCGGGCCGTCAGGCGCGAAGACGGCGATCCGGCGGGGCGGCTGCGGATCGAAACGTCCGACGGCGTCTGGAGCGCCAAGGCACTCATTAATGCCACGGGCACGTGGACCCGTCCGTTCTGGCCCATTTATCCGGGTCAGTCAACGTTCCGCGGCAGCCAGCTGCACGTGGCCGACTACGTCTCAGCGGAGGAGTTCCGCGGCCGGCACGTGATTGTGGTGGGCGGGGGCATCTCCGCCGTGGGGCTGTTGGAGGAAATATCGCGCGCCACCACCACCAGTTGGTTCACGCGCAGGGAACCGGTCTGGCGCGACGCTGAGTTTGATGCCAGGGCAGGCCACGACGCCGTGGCGCTTGTGGAGGAGCGGGTCCGCCAGGGGCTTCCGCCGCAAAGCGTTGTCTCGGTGACGGGCCTTATCTGGACGCCCGCGCTGCGAGCAGCCAGGGAGCGGGGCGCCCTGAACCGGCAGCCGATGTTCACCTCCATCGAACCCGAGGGCGTCCGCCGGGCCGATGGCAGCCTGCTGAGGGCCGACGTCATCCTCTGGGCCACCGGCTTCAGGGCCGAACTGGAACACCTGGCGCCGCTTCACCTGCGGGGGCCGGGCGGCGGGATCGCCATGGACGGAACACAGGTGGCAGCCGAGCCGCGCGTCCACCTGGTGGGTTACGGCCCGTCGTCGTCCACCATTGGCGCCAACCGGGCGGGGCGCGCAGCAGTGGCTGCGATCCTGAAGCTGCCGGGCATTGCGGTGGCAGCGGAAACGGTAACGTTGGGGTGATGCCCCGGGGCCCGGGGCCGGCAAAAGCGACAAAAGGCGGCAGGACACCGGTGGCAGTAAACACCCTGGCGGACATCTTCGACGTGCTGCGCCGCCGGCCCGATGTCGAGGCACCCAACCTGCAGGCGTGGGACGCCACTGACAGGCTGCTGCTGGAGACTGCGGTGCAGCTTGGGCGGGCAGGCACTGCCGTGGCCGTCATCGGGGACCGTTACGGGGCGCTGACGCTCGGCGCCTCCGAACTGCTTGCCCCGGACTCGCTGCGCGTACACCAGGACCTGGTCACCGGGGAACGGGCGCTGCGGCTTAATGCGGCCGAACTGTCAGCCAGGCGTGAGGCTGCCGGGCTTCCGGCGGACAACGCCGGGTCCGGTTTCGTGCAGCTGCCCCTGGGCCCCGAACTGCTGGCCGGAGCGGACACCGTCCTGCTGCAGCTCCCCAAGACCCTGGCGGAGCTCGAGGAGATCGCGTCCGCCGTGGCCAGGCACGCCGCACCGGACGTCCGCCTGCTGGCGGGTGGCCGGGTGAAGCACATGTCACTGGGCATGAACGCGGTCCTTGAACGCTACTTCGTTTCCGTGCAGCCACAGCTCGCACGGCAAAAATCGCGGGTTCTCCTTGCTGCCGGCCCTAAGACCGCCACGGCCTCCCCGCGCTTTCCCGTGGTGGAGCACCTTGACGGGCTGGACCTGGATGTGGCTGCGCATGGCGCTGTTTTTGCCGGCGCCCGGCTGGACATCGGCACACGCTTCCTGCTGACGTTCCTGCCTGCCATGAAGCCGGCGCAGCACGCCGTCGATCTCGGTTGCGGCACCGGAATCCTCGCCGCGATGTATGCCAGGCAGTTCCCTTCCGCCGCCGTCACGGCAACGGACCAATCGGCGGCCGCCGTGCAGTCCGCGCTGGCCACCGCCCGCTTGAATGGTCTTGCGGACCGGATCACGGTGCTGCAGGACGATGCGCTCAGCACTTTCCCTGACGGCTCGTTGGATGCCGTACTCCTGAACCCGCCGTTCCACGTTGGTGCCGGTGTGCACGCCGGCGCAGGGCTCAAGATGATCGAAGCGGCGGGACGTGTCCTGGCTCCCGGTGGCGAGCTGTGGACGGTCTACAACCGCCACCTGGCCTACCTCGCGGCCCTGGAGCGGCACGTAGGACCCACGGTGGTGGAGGGCCGGAACCCGAAGTTCACGGTCACCCGCAGCACGCGCAGCTCCCGCTGACCCAATCCTCGGCTTCACCGGCCAAAACATCCGCCGCGCCGCTTCCTGTGCAGGTGGGCGCGGGCGCACGCTTAACGTACGATTCAAAGCATCACCACCGCCAGGTAGCCGAAGACGTTTAGGGGACACAGTGTCTGAGATCCGCCAATCCTCTCCGAGGCGCGGAACCAACTTGCCGAGGATGGGGGACTTCAACCTCACCGTCATCCTCGACGCAATCCGCAGGACGTCCGGGGGACTTAGCCGGGTGGAACTCGCCCAAATCGTTGGCCTGTCGCCCCAGACCATTTCGAACATTTCCCGCCGGCTGCTGGACCAGCACCTGATCGTTGAGGCAGGCAAGGAGGGCAGCGGCCCCGGCAAGCCGCGCACCATCCTGCGCCTTAACCCCGGTGGCATGTATGCCCTTGGGGTCCACCTGGACCCGGCCGTGACAACGTTCGTGGTGCTGGACCTCGTCGGAGCGGTGGTACGCCACTCACGGATCAAGACCCCCGGCGGAAACGATCCGGCCGCCGTCATTGCCACCATCGCTGCGGAGCTGGCCCAGCTCGTGGAGGATTCCGGCGTGGACCAGGGCCGCATCGCAGGACTCGGAGTGGCCGCTCCCGGCCCCATCGACCTGGACCACGGCACCGTGGTGGACCCGCCGCTGCTTCCCGGGTGGGACCGGGTGGAACTGCGGGACGCACTGGC
Source organism: Pseudarthrobacter sp. LT1 (assembly GCF_035621795.1). Classification (NCBI taxonomy): domain Bacteria; kingdom Bacillati; phylum Actinomycetota; class Actinomycetes; order Micrococcales; family Micrococcaceae; genus Pseudarthrobacter; species Pseudarthrobacter sp. LT1. The sequence goes on along the minus strand of NZ_CP141830.1, from coordinate 2,655,680 downwards.
GAAGGCCACCGGCTACTCCGTGCTGGTGGACAAGGATGTGACCAGCGCCGCCGTAGCGGAAACGTGGGCGGGCGGCCCCAGCGGTGCCGGCAGTTTCGTGTTCATGTACATGGGGACCGGCATCGGCTGCGGGATCGTCCTCAACGATGAAGTGGTCCGGGGGACGTCCGGCAACGCCGGCGAAATCGGCCACATCATCGTGGACCCGGGCGGACCCCTTTGCGACTGCGGACAGCGCGGCTGCGTCAAATCCTCCGCCATTCCCCAGGTCCTGGTGGCGGAAGCAGTGGCCGCGGGAATCCTGGAGGGCGCGCAGGCCGGGAGCGCCGCAGAAATCCAGCAGAGCTTTTCCGAGCTCTGCGCCCGTGCGTACGCAGGGGACGAAGGTGCCGCGGCCATCCTGGACAAGTCTGCCGCCCTGGTGGCCCGGGCGGTCTCAGTGGTCACCAACACCCTCGATGTTGAACGGGTGGTCTTCGGCGGCCCGTTCTGGACCTGCCTGTCGCAGCGCTACCTCGAACTGGTCCCGCCGCTGCTGGACGCCAACAGCGCCACCCGCCTGATCCACCCCATCGACGTTGTGGGCACAGGGGTGGGGGAGGACGTGGGCGCCATCGGCGCAGCCTCGCTGGTCCTTGAACATACGCTCGCGCCCCGCGCCCAACGGCTGCTGCTGGAAAGCTGACCGCGACATGTTTCGCCGGGCATCCAAGACATTATCCGTGGTGGCCGCCGCGGTCATGGTCCTCGCAGCCTGCACGCCTGCCGATCCTTCGGGCGGAAACAGGACCATCAAGGTGGCATACCAGAAGACAGACTCGTTCACCGCACTGGACACCATGTTCCAGAACGCGAAAAAGGAGTTCGAAGCCGCAAACCAGGGCGTCACGATCGAACTGCAGCCCATCCAGGCCAATGACGACGACTACGGCACCAAGCTGGCCCTGGCGCTGCGGTCGCCCTCCACCGCCCCGGACGTCTTCTACGAGGACACGTTCAAGGTCCGCTCCGATGTGGACGCCGGCTACCTCCTGAACCTCGACAGCCGCCTGTCCGGGTGGGGGGACTGGAACAAGTTTGACGCGGGCGCCAAGGAAGCGGGCAAAGCGGACGACGGCGGCACGTACGCGGTGCCGCTGGGCACCGACACGCGCGCCATCTGGTACAACAAGAAGGTTTTTGAGGCTGCCGGCATCGGCCTGCCGTGGCGCCCGTCCAGCTGGCAGGACATCCTGGACACCGCCAGGAAGATCAAAGCCTCCCAGCCGGATGTGATCCCCTTCAACATGTATGCCGGCAAGGGCACCGGTGAAGGAAGCGTGATGCAGGGGTTCTACGAGCTCCTGTACGGCACCGGGGCGGCCCTTTATGACCAGGATTCGAAAAAGTGGGTCGTTGGCTCGGCCGGCTTCAAGGATTCGCTGACCTTCCTCGACACCCTCTACGGGGAAAAGCTCGCAGTGCCCCCGGCCGAGGCGCTGGACCCGAACATCTGGAAAAAGGTGTTCGGCGAATGGTTCCCCAAGGCAAAACTTGGCGCAACCGTGGAAGGCTCCTACGCGCCGTCGTTCTGGCAGGACGGCGGAAGCTATGCCTGGCCGGGCTACGGGCAGGACATGGCAGTGGCCCCGTTCCCAACCCAGACCGGGGCCGCGCCCGGTGCAGTGAGCATGTCCGGAGGGTGGACGTTGGCCCTTGGCGCGGAAACCAAGCAGCCCGACCTCGCGTTCAATTTCCTGACTACCGCCCTGAACGCAAAGAACTCCCTGGCGTATACGGTGGACAGCTCGCAGATCGCCGTCCGTACCGACGTCGCATCCGACCCCGGCTACCAGTCGGCCAACCCGTTCGTGAAGGACGTGTCCAGCCTGGTCGCCGTCACCAAATACCGGCCCGCGACGTCCGACTATCCACGCATCTCCGCTGCCGTCCAGGAGGCCACCGAGGCCGTGATCACCGGCAGCAGGACGCCGGAGCAGGCGGCGGCGGACTATGACACGGCTGTGGCCGGCATTGTAGGCGGCGACAAAACCATCCGGAAGTAGCGGTGCCCGCCAGCCACCGCACACGGCACGTGCTCCGCTACCTGCCGGTACTGCCTGCCGTCGTGCTCCTGCTCGTGTTCCTCGCCGGCCCCGTGCTGTGGGCTTTCCACGCCTCACTCACCAACGCCGGGCTCACCGGCCGGCATGCCCGGAACCCCGAATGGGTGGGGCTGGACAACTACCAGCGGCTGCTGCAGGACCCCGTCCTTCCGCTTTCACTGGCCCTGACCGTCCTGTTCGTCGCCGGGTCGGCGATCCTGGGCCAGAACGTACTGGGGCTCGCCCTTGCGGTCCTGATGCGGCGTGCACGGCCTGTGGTCTCCGCAACCGTTGGGACCGCCGTCGTGGCCGCCTGGGTCCTGCCGGAGATCGTGGCGGCGTTCGCGGCCTACGCCTTCTTCAGCCGCGACGGGACACTCAACCAACTCCTCGGCCGCCTGGGGGTGCCGGAAACCGACTGGCTCTATACGGTTCCCATGGCGGCCGTGATCCTGGCCAACGTGTGGCGCGGGACCGCCTTTTCCATGCTGGTGTACCGGTCCGCACTCAGTGGGGTCCCCGGCGAGCTGACCGAGGCCGCGCAGATGGACGGGGCGGGCGCCTGGCAGCGGCTGGCGTTCATCACGCTGCCGGTGATCCGGAACAGCATTGCCACCAACCTGATGCTGGTCACGCTGCAGACACTCGCCGTCTTCACCCTGATTTGGGTCATGACCGCCGGGGGCCCTGCCAACGGCAGCACTACGCTGCCCGTCCTGGCCTACCAGCAAGCCTTCAAGTTCGGAGACATCGGTTACGGCACCGCCGTCGCCTCGGTCCTGATCCTCATCGGCGCCGTGTTCGGGGCGGCCTACCTCCGCCTCCTTAGGGAGCAGAGACCGTGACCGCCCGGAACGAACGTGCCCGCAGCACCTGGGCGGACGTGGCCCTGCTGCTGACCGGCGCCTGCTTCCTGCTGCCCCTGCTCTGGCTGGTCCTCGGTTCAGTGGACCCCGCCGCCGGACACGCGGTCAAGGTCCCGCAACAGCCCGGACTGGATAATTTCGCCGCCGTCCTCACTCCTGAACTGCTCTTCCGCCCGCTATGGAACAGCCTCCTGTTGTCCGCGGGTACCGGGCTGGTGACGCTGGCAGCGGCCGTGCTTGCCGCCTACCCCCTGTCCCGCTACCGGTCACGCTTCACTGCGCCCTTCATGTACGGCATCCTGTTCGGCACCTGCCTGCCCATCACGGCCATCATGGTGCCGGTCTACGGTCTGTTCGTGCAGCTCCGGCTGCTGGATTCCCTGCCGGCCACGGTGCTGTTCCTGGCCGCCACCAGCTTGCCCATGGCGATCTGGATGACCAGGAACTTCATGGACGCTGTACCGCTGGCGCTGGAGGAAGCAGCCTGGGTGGACGGCGCCTCCAGGCTCGCCGGCCTGCGTTCAATCGTGCTTCCCCTCATGGGCCCGGGCCTGGGCGTGGTGTTCATCTTCGTGTTCATCCAGGCCTGGGGGAACTTCTTCGTCCCGTTCGTGCTGCTGCTCTCCGAGGGCAGGCAGCCGGCAGCAGTATCGATCTTCAGCTTCTTCGGCCAGCACGGGGCAGTGGCGTACGGCCAGCTGGCCGCATTCTCAATCCTCTATTCGGTTCCGGTCCTGGCCCTGTACGCCATCGTGGCGCGCGCGTCCGGCAACTCGCTGGCCCTGTCGGGAGCTGTCAGGGGCTAATCGATGTCCTCAAGCACCACGCCGAACGGCAGGGTGTCGTCCAGGTGGGCCTGGTGGCCGGTGGGGTTGTTGACCACGCGGACGCCGTGCAGCTTTTCGGCCGCGGACTGCATCAGGACGGGCCTGACCGTGTCGATGACCATCTGGCTCTTGTCGGCGAGATATTCCTTGTAACTGGCTGGAAGCTCAATCATGGCAAAAGGATAGACCCGCGGACCCCTCATGGGGAGGGGTGCCCATTGCCGGTCTTGGGCTGCCGGGCTTGGATAGGATGGCGGGCGGGACACGGCCGGCCCGGACCGCGCGCCCAACACCGTCACCAGGGGGAAACCAGTGCTTTCGACCAGCGTGCCCGCACGAATCCAGCCTGCGGAGCTGGCCAGGGCGCAGCAAGTGGCCGCCAACATTTCACGAAGTTTCGACGCGAAGGTGGTGGGGCAGTCCCGGCTGCGGGAATCGCTTCTGGTGGGGCTGCTGACCGGCGGCCACATACTGCTGGAGAGCGTCCCGGGACTGGCCAAGACCACCGCCGCGCAGACCCTGGCCGACGCCGTCAGCGGTGAATTCCGCCGCATCCAGTGCACCCCGGACCTGCTGCCCAGCGACATCGTGGGAACCCAGATCTATGACGCCGCCAAGGGCAGCTTCCACACCCAGCTCGGCCCGGTCCACGCCAACATCGTGTTGCTGGATGAGATCAACCGCTCGAGCGCCAAGACCCAGAGCGCCATGCTCGAGGCGATGCAGGAACGCCAGACGTCCATTGGCGGACAGGACTACCGGCTGCCCTCCCCGTTCCTGGTACTGGCCACCCAGAACCCCATTGAGCAGGAGGGCACGTACCAGCTGCCTGAGGCCCAGATGGACCGTTTCATGCTCAAGGACGTCCTGGATTACCCCAGTCCCGCGGAAGAGGCCGAGATCATCCGCAGGATCGACGCCGGCGTCTATGCGCCCGAACAGAAACCCGCTGCGGCCGCCTCCCTGGATGCCGTCACCGAGATCCAGGAACTGGCCACCCGCATCTACATCGATCCGGCCGTCATCAACTACATCGTGGGGCTGGTGTACGTGACCCGGAACGCGTCCCAGTACATCGATGCCAGACTTGCCGGGTTCATCGAGTTCGGCGCCAGTCCCCGTGCCAGCATCGCCTTCAGCCGGGCAGCCCGTGCGGTGGCGCTGCTGAACGGCAGGGACCATGTCATCCCAGAGGACGTCAGGTCGTTGGCCCACAGGGTGCTGCGGCACCGGCTTATCCTGAACTTCGATGCGGTGGCCGAGCAGGTTCCCGTGGAATCGGTGATCGACGCCGTCGTGGCCGCCGTCCAGACTCCCTGACCCCGCATGGCCAGCCTCCTCCAGCGCGTGAAATCGAAGATGGCCATCTTCGCGCACCGCAAGGCCCGCGGCGTGCTCGACGGCGAATACGGTTCGGTGTTCAGGGGCCGCAGCCTGGACTTCGATGACCTGCGCGCCTACGTGCCCGGCGACGAGGTCCGCGATATCGACTGGAAAGCGTCGGCGCGCCACGGCTCACCCCTGATCCGGCGCTACGTCGCTGTCCGCCGCCAGACTGTCCTCCTCGTCACCGACACGGGGCGCAACATGGCCGCGGAGGCGCTGTCCGGGGAAGTGAAAAAGGACATCGCCGTGCTGTCCCTCGGCGTCCTGGGCTACCTGGCCCACCGGCACGGCGACGTGGTGGGGCTGGTGTGCGGTGACTCATCGGCCACCCGTTCCTTCCCGGCAAAGAGTGGAGAGGCCCACCTGGAACGGCTGCTGCGGCACGTGGACTCCCACACCGGCCTGGAAGCGGCAGCCAGCAGCATCGAGGACCAGCTCGACTACGTGGCGCGCAACATCAAGGGCCGACATCTGCTCTTCGTCGTCGCTGACGAACTGGCCGCGGACGATTCCACCGGTCGGCTCCTGCGCCGGCTGCGCGCCCAGCACGAGATCCTCTGGCTGACGGTCAGGGACGCGGAACTGGTGCCATCACCCGTGGCCGGGGCAAGTCCAAACACAGGCAGTGACTCCTACAGCGTGGCCGATTCCTCCTTCCTGGCCTGGCAGCCGGCTACGTCCGCCGCGGTGGCGGCCGCCTACGCCACAGCCGCCGCGGAACGCGACGCAGGCCGCAAGGCCATGTTGCGCGCGGCCGGGATCACGGAGGGCGAAGTGGCCGGGAGCGGGGACGTCATCACCGGCCTGTTCGCCCTTCTCGAGAGGCACCGGCGTGCAGGCTGATCCCGGTTTCTACGGCCCGCTGCAATACAGCCCCGCCTGGATGTGGTGCGGCGCGGCACTTCTGGCCCTGGTGGTTGGGTGGTACGTCTTCGTGCTTGCCACCACCGGCCCGGCTGCCCGCTCCAAACCCGGCAGCGCCGGCTCCCGGTCCGCCCTGACGGACCTGCCTGCACTCAAGGCGGCGTACCTGCAGCGCATCCATGATGTGGACCGGGAGGTGGCGGCGGGAAACCTTGCGGAACGTGCCGCGCACCAGGAGATCAGCCTCCTGCTGCGCGGGTTTGTCCGGGACGCAACAGGTGTCGATGCCACCCGGATGACGCACCAGGACCTGGCCCGGCACCCGCTGCCCGCGGCGGCCGACGTCATCGAAGCCCTTTACCCTGCCGAATTCGGGCCCGGCCCGCTGCCATCCGTAACTGCGTCCGCGGCAAGGGCTTCCGAGGCGGTGCGGGCGTGGAACTGATCTTCTGGTGGCTGCTGCCGCCCGCCGCTGTTGCTGCCGGGGCGGCGGCATGGATTGCGTTGCGCAGGAACCGGTGGCCGCATGAACGACGACGGCCCGTGGCGCACGCCGACAGGCTTACGGGGCTCCCGGAATACCAGGCAGCCCTCAGGCGGCACCGCCGCTTGCTGGCAGCGGCCGGAACCGCCTGCGCGGTGCTGCTGGCCTCGGCGGCTGTTGCGGCAGCACGGCCCGCTGACGTGACCACCATCCGCCCGGAGCAGCACAACCGGGACATCATGCTTTGTTTGGACGCGTCCGGCTCCATGAGCAGTGCTGACGCCGCGGTCGTGGACGTCTTCGCCGGCCTGGCGAAAGACTTCGACGGCGAGCGGATCGGCCTGACCATCTTCGACAGCAGCGCCATCCAGGTTTTTCCGCTGACCGACGACTACGCCTACGCCCAGGAGCAGCTCAAGGGCGCCAAAGACGCCTTCGACGGCGAACCCGGCAGTTCAGGATTCCTGGACGGCACGTGGAGCGGCAGGGGATCGTCACTGATCGGGGACGGCCTGGCATCCTGCCTCAACAGCTTCCCTGGTGCCACCGGCGGATCCTCGGCTGCTGCCGGGGACGCCGCAGGCAGGGGCAGTGCGCCCACGCGTTCGCGGTCGGTGGTGCTGGCTACGGACAACTTCCTTTCCGGCAAGCCGATCATGACCCTGGAGCAGGCTGCGCAGCTGGCCAAGGAACGGTCCGTGCGCGTCTACGCCTTGAATCCAGGCGACCTGGACTACGGCAGCGGCTCCGACCAGCCCGGTGCCCAGCTGCGTGCTGCAGCGGAGTCAACCGGCGGCTCGTACCACGCCCTGGACAGTCCCGATGCTGTGCCGGGAATTGTCGCCGCCGTGGAGCAAACCGAAACGGCGGGGATCCAGGGCGCGCCACGGGCCGTGTTCTCGGAAGTTCCGGTCCTGCCGTTGGGTGTTGCGTTGTTGTCCGGGCTGGTCCTGTGCACAATCCTGTGGCGCCTGGAGCGGAGACCCCTGCGCAGCAGGGCGTGGCTGCGGCGGGGGCCCATTGTCCTGTTGCTCCTGGCAGCAGCGGTGCGGCCCAGCCTGCCCGGCGGCTCCGTGCAGGCGGCCACTGCCGACCTCAACGTGTTCTTCGTGGTGGACACCACCACCAGCATGGTGGCCGAGGACTACGGCGATGGGGCTCCGCGGCTGGAGGGCGTCCGCAAAGACATCAAGGCCATCGCAGAACGGCTGCCCGGCGCCCGTTTTTCCGTCATCACCTTCGACACCACCGCGCACGTCCGGATGCCGCTCAGCACCGACACCCTGGCCCTGGAAACCATCACGGACGTCATGGAACCCCAAGTGACCGCCTATGCCAAGGGCAGCACTATCACCGCCGCCACGCAGGTGCTCTCCGAGCGTTTGGCCGCCGCGCGCGACAGCCAGCCCGGCCGGCCCAGGCTGGTGTACTACCTGGGGGACGGCGAGCAAACCAGCGGCAAAGAGCCGGAGGCCATGAAGGTCGACGGCGGACTGGTCGCCGGGGGAGCGGTGCTGGGTTACGGGACGTCCGGCGGCGGCCGGATGAAGGAGAACACCGGCCAGGCTTCACAAAGCGGGGGCACCGGCGGAGGGAACGTTCCGCCGGCGCCGGCGGAGTACGTGCAGGACACCCGGGCCGGCAGCGCAGGGGACGCACTATCGATCATCGACGAAGGCCGGCTGCGGACCATCGCCTCCCAGCTGGGCGTGCCCTACGTCCACCGTGCCGCCGGCGACCCGGTGGCAGCCATGCTGCAGCAGGCACACCCCGGCAGGGCCGAACGTTCAGACCAGGACGGTTCGCTGGCCGCCGCCACTGAACTGTATTGGATCTTCGCCGCCGGAGTTTTCCTGCTGGCCTTGCCGGAAGCGGTGGGCATCCTGCGGCAGCTTCGCGGGCTTCGGACTCCTCCCGGCGGCAGGGGGCTGCAGTGAACGCCAAGGTCCGCAGGCGCCGCCTGCTGCTGTGGTCCGCCCTGCCGGTGCTCCTCATCCTGTGCCTCGCCGCCAAGCTGCTCAGCGTGGGCGTCCTCGCCCGTCAGGCCGCCGCCGGTTTCGAAGCCGGAAACGCGTCCACGGTGGGCACTGCGGCCGGCGGACTGGGGATCGCCAACTTGGTGGAGCCGCACAAGGCGCCGTTCGCCGCGGGGGACGCTGCCGTGCTGGCCGGTGATGACGGAACTGCCAAGGCCCTGTTTGAACAGTCACTTCAGATGGTCCCGGCCGGCTCCGGCGACGAATGCCTGGTTCGGGTGAACCTGGTCCTGGTGATTGAACTCATGGGTGACCAGCGTTTCCAGGCCGGCGACCCGGCGTCGGCCGGTTCCCTTTTCAAGCAGGCGCTGGACGTTGCCCGGGAGGCGCCCGAAGGCTGCCTGTCGGCGGACGCGGAGGGTGGTGCGGCTGGCCGGCTGGCGGATGCCGGGAAGCGGCTGGAGAACAAACTCCAGGCCATGGGACCAGCTCCGGACCAGGCGCCGGCACCGGCGGAGGAACCTTCTCCGGGCCCATCCGGTGACAGCCGGCAGAACCAGCTGGACCAATTGCAGGACAGTGCCCGGCAGGCCGAACGTGAGCGGAACAGCGGGCGCGAACGCGGGGAGTACCTGGACAGCAACGGCGGGACCGTCCCGGAGCGGCCCTGGTAGGAACGGCTGCAGGCGAAGGAAATTCTGTTGCCGGAAGAAACCACCTGTAAAACTGCGTCTTAATTCGGCGTCGACTTGTACCTGCGCCGCCGGCAGCCATAGAGTCTTAAACAAGTTACCGCGGTAACGTGTCAGCGATCCTCCGTTCCGGAGGGTGTGGGTGCCCCCATGTGGGCCTGACATTTGCTCACGGACTACTTCATTCCAGGCGTAACAGTCGCGGCTGCGTCCTCGTGGAGTCCCTCCGTGTTCCCCAAACTCAAATTCATTGCCGGTTGTCCGCCTCCAGGCAGGCACCCCCAATGGCCCAAAGCCAAGGACGCAAATGTCACCTCCAAGCCTTATTGACACACATCCCCATCTTTCCGACACCGCTCCGGTAGCGCTCTCCTACGAGTTGTTCCCCCCGCGTTCGCCGGCGGCAGCGGAGACCCTCTGGACCACTATCCGCGAGCTGGAGACCACTGAGCCCGACTACGTCTCCGTGACGTACGGCGCCAGTGGATCAAACCGGGACACCGCCCTCGAGCTCATCAACCGGCTCCTGGTCGAAACCACGCTGCGGCCGCTGGCCCACCTGACCTGCGTGGGGAATACTCCGCAGGAACTCGCTGCGATCATCGGCGAGCTGCTGGACATCGGGGTCCGGGGCATCCTCGCCCTGCGCGGCGATCTCCCCAAGGACGGCGGCCAGCCGTCAGCCGGGTCCCTGCGGTACGCCCAGGACCTGATCGACCTCATCCGCCGGGTGGAGCAGCGCCGTTCCGCGCTGCTGTGCGCCGGAAAGATCGCGGTTGGCGTGGCGGCGTACCCCACCCGCCATCCGGAGTCACCCAGCGAGGACCACGACGTCGAAGTGCTGCTCGCCAAGCAACGTTCCGGCGCCGACTTCGCCATCACCCAGGTGTTCTTCGAAGCTGCACAGTATGAGGACCTGCTCACCCGTGCCCGCCGTGCGGGCGTGACCATTCCCATCATTCCCGGCGTCATGCCGTTTACCAGCCTTCGCCGGCTTAACCGGCTGGGGGAACTGGCTGGAGTGGAACCGGCTCCCAAGCTGATGGAACGCCTCGCGGCCGCCGACAATGACATTGAACGGCTCCACATTGGCGTCGATGCCACTGTTGACCTGGCCAACGCTGCCCTGGATGCCGGAGCCCCCGGAATCCACCTCTACACCTTCAACGAGCACCAGAGTGCACTGGAAGTGCTGGACAAGCTGGCCCTGCCGCGCCATAACCGCAGCAGCCACGCCCGGGGTGCCGCAGCCAGGCCACAGCTGGCCAGCTGAACGCCGACCCGGCACCGCTCCACGCTTCACAGCACTAACCCACGCCCTTTTGACCTACCTCCGAACTGAGGACCTTTGCCATGCCTGAAAACAACACGCCCTTCCCCTCCGCCTCCCTCCTCGGCTACCCCCGCATCGGCCGCCGCCGCGAACTCAAAAAGGCCGTCGAAGCCTACTGGGCCGGCCGGATCGACGCCGCAGCCCTTGACGCGGCAGCCAAGGACATCCAGCTGACCACCGCCAGGCGCCTGCAGGAACTCGGCCTGACCGAAGCAGCAGCTGTTCCCGGGACGTTCTCCTACTACGACCAGGTCCTGGATGCCACCGCCCACCTCGGGGCGGTGCCCGCACGCTTCGGCACGCTCCTCAACGCCGACGGGCAGCTGGACATCGACGGCTACTTCACCCTGGCCCGCGGCACCAAGGACCAGCAGCCGCTGGAAATGACCAAGTGGTTCGACACCAATTACCACTACCTGGTCCCTGAGATCGGCCCCGAAACCGAATTCACCCTGGCCTCCACCGCCAAGGTCGACGAGTTCGCCTTCGCACTGGCCAACGGCATCGAGACCCGCCCGTATATCGTTGGCCCGGTCACCTACCTGCTGCTGTCCAAGGCTTCCGACGACGCCCCGGCCGGATTCGCTCCGCTGTCCCGCCTCGAGGACATCCTGCCCGTGTACGTCCAGCTGCTTGAGAAGCTGGCCGCCGCCGGCGCCGGCTGGGTCCAGCTCGACGAGCCCGCCCTGGTGGTCGACCAGGAGACCCCGGCCGCAGAGGTCGAAGCAGCCGTTGCCCGGGCCTACGACGTCCTGGCGGCTGCGGCCAGCCGCCCGCAGATCCTTGTGTCCACCCCGTACGGTTCGCTCGGCGCCCAGTTGGGAACCCTTGCCGCCACCAACATCGACGCCCTGCACATCGACGTCTTCAAGGGCGCCGTTCCCTCCGCGGCAGCACTGGCCGGCCTGGGCACCAAGACCCTGGTTGCCGGCGTGGTGGACGGCCACAACATCTGGCGCAACGACCTCGCCGCGTCCGCCGCGAAGCTCGATGAGCTGAGGGCCGCGTCCGGAAAGGTGGCCGTCTCCACGTCCACCTCAACCCAGCACGTCCCGCACGACGTCGCCGAGGAAACCCAACTGCCCGCACAGCTCCGCAGCTGGCTGGCGTTCTCGGACCAGAAAGCCGTCGAGGTTGCCACCCTGGCCTCCTACCTGGCAAACCCTGCCTCCGCCAAAGCCGCCATCGACGACGCAACGGCCGTGATCGCCTCCCGCGCCACCGCAGAAGGCGTCCACCGCGCTGACGTCCGGGCCCGCACCGAAGCCCTGACCGCAGCCGACTTCACCCGGTCCGACTACGCCGTCCGAGAAGCGGCCCAGGAGGAGGCGCTGCACCTGCCGCCGCTGCCCACCACCACCATCGGGTCCTTCCCGCAGACGTCAGAGATCCGCTCGGCCCGTGCGCGCAACACCAAGGGTGAGCTCAGTGATGAGCAGTACGGGCAGCTCATGAAGGACGAAATCAAGCGCGTGGTGGACCTGCAGGAAGAGCTGGGCTACGACGTCCTGGTGCACGGTGAGCCCGAGCGCAACGACATGGTCCAGTACTTCGCGGAATACCTCGAGGGCTTCGACGTCACGGTCCACGGCTGGGTCCAGTCCTACGGTTCACGCTGCACCCGCCCGTCCATCCTCTGGGGTGACGTCACCCGCAGCGCCCCCATCACGGTCAAGTGGGCGGAGTACGCGCAGTCCCTGACCAGCAAGCCGATGAAGGGCATGCTCACCGGTCCGGTCACCATCCTGGCGTGGTCCTTCGTCCGCGATGACCAGCCGCTGGGCGAGACCGCCAACCAGGTGGGCCTGGCGCTGCGCGACGAGATCGCCGACCTCGAAGCCGCCGGCATCAAGGTCATCCAGGTGGACGAGCCCGCCCTGCGCGAACTGCTGCCGCTGCGCAAGGCCGACCAGGCCGATTACCTGAAGTGGTCCGTTGACTCCTTCCGCCTGGCCACCGCCGGCGCCGCCGATTCCACCCAGATCCACACCCACCTCTGCTACTCGGAGTTCGGTGTGATCATCGATGCAATCGACGGCCTGGACGCTGACGTGACTTCCATCGAGGCCGCCCGGTCCCGCATGGAGGTTGTCCACGACCTCGAGGCCCATGGCTTCGGCCGCGGGGTGGGCCCGGGCGTCTACGACATCCACTCGCCGCGCGTGCCCGGCGAGCAGGAAGTCACCGATCTGCTCCGCACCGCCGTCAAACACGTCCCGACCCGGCAGCTCTGGGTCAACCCGGACTGTGGCCTGAAGACCCGTGGCTACGCCGAGACTGAAGAGTCCCTGCGGAACCTGGTCAAGGCAACCCAGGCGGTCCGCGCAGGCCTGCTGGAAACGGCGAAGTAAGACAACGCGCGACGATGGCGGGTCACTCTGGGCGACCCGCCGTCGTCGTCTCTTTCATCCTCACGGCGGTGATGAACAGCCACACAGTCCAGGCGACGATCGCCACAATGCCCAGCAGGGTGGGCAACGAGTTTGCCGCCGAAAATCCTGATATCCCAATGATCCAGCCCTGGACCAGGTAGGCCAGCCCGGACAGTGCCATGAGGTAGCCGATCATGCGGGAAACTTCGCGCGCCGCTGCGACAACAACACCCCAAAGCACCAGGGCGGCGCCCAGCAGGAAGTTCTGGTAGCTGCGCATTCCCCATTCCAGCCAGCGGATACCCTCCGCAGTGGCGAACCGTGCGGCCTTCTCCGGCTCAGGCGCAGCGGTCCAGGCGTCCACCGCCTGCTTCAGGGCCACGCCGTCCACCGCCTGCAAGGCTGCATAAAGCGCCAGAGCGGCAGCTGCGGAGAGAACACCGAAGCGGGCTGTCCAGGACAAGCCGTGACGCTGGACATCGACGGCGGCCCAAAGGGCCACCAGCCCGGCGCACACCAGGGCCATACCTACGAACTGGCCCAGATGGACAGCGGTCCAGGTACCGCTGTTGGCGTACGCGGTGAAAGAGGCAACGTGGTCGTTTGCGTCGTGGGATTCGGCGTGAAACAGACCGGCAAGAATCGAGGCCACAACACCGGCAAGAAGGAGGGACGCAGCCAGCCGCCAGGTCCTGCGCCTGCCCTGGATCCCATCCATGGCCGCCCACCATCCTCTGCGCGGGGCGTTTCGTGGAGCCCTGCTTCAGGACTCCCAGACGATTTCGTCGTCCACCACGCCGTCCTGGTCGGCGGACGCCACCAGGACCTCATCGGTGAAGTGCTCCCCGAGGGTGAAATCCAGGACGAAGTAGCGCTCCGGCTGGCCGGGATAGATGGCCACATGCCCCAATTTCAGGGCCTTGAGGAATACCTCGTTGGTGAGCTGGCTCCGGTCCTGGACGCCGAAGACCTTGTGCAGCTGTTCTTCCTTGAGCGCGTTGCAGTGGAAATGGAGGTACTCCTGCGGGCTGGTGCCCTCCTGTTCCAGCTCCTCGGCAATCATTTCCCGGACCTCGTCCACCAGCTCGGGCAGGAACCGCAGCCGGTACTCGACTTTGCGCAGCGCGGCTTCATCGAAGTGGTCGTGGGCGTCGATGTTCAGGTCGAGTTCCAGCGGATGGCCGCGCAGCTCATGTTTGGCGGCGAAGAGGTGATCCATGCCGTGGTTGAGCTCAATCTCCCCAAAGTGCTGGCTCGCTACCTTGTTCATAGTCTCAACATAGACCCGAAGGGCAGACCATTCCAGCGTTCCGGGCTAATTGACCGCGGTACGCATCCCCGCCAGTGTTTCGGCCAACAGGTCAACGAAAAGCTGCACCCGGGCCGTTTTCCGGTCATTGATCAGCAGCGCAAAGACGTTCCGTGCCAGCCGGATTTCCGGGACGTCCAGCACCACAACGCCTGCCGGCTTGTTCCGCAGCGCCAGTTCCGGAACCAGGGCAGCGCCCAGGCCGGCAGCCGCCATCTCCAGGCTGGCATGGAAGTCATCGCTGTGCGCCACCACCCGCGGGTGGAGGTTGCAGCCGGCGAAGAGGCGCTCGATGACCATGGCGTCGCTGGTGCCGGGATGGTGCATGATCCAGGGCATCTCCGACAAGTGGTCGGCCGCGACCTTCGCGTCGGCCCGGAAGCCCCAGCCGGCGGGAAGCACCACACGGAAGTCATCGTCGCCGATCCATTGCCGGTTGATCGTGTTGGGCCACGCGAAGCCGGTCTGGCCCACTTGGAACACCACGGCCAGGTCCAGGTCGCCTCCGGTGCGCAGCCCCTGGATGGTCTGGCCCGGTTCTGCGACGGATACCCGCAGGTCGATCCCCAGCTTCTTCCACGCGGGATTCTTGAGGATCCGCGGCAGGACGTACGTGGCCAGGCTGGGAAAGATCCCCAGCCGCAGTTCCTGGCTTTCGGTATCCTGCGTCCGTGAGGCGGCGGCCATCAGCGCTTCGATGTCCGTGAGCACCTTGGCGGCGTGCCGGGTCATGACGACGGCGGCTTCCGTAGGGATCACGGCGCGCGCCGACCGCTGGAAGAGAGTGACGCCCGTTTCCCGCTCCAATGCGGACATCTGCTGCGAGACGGCGGAGGCCGTATAGCCAAGCGTTGCGGCTGCCGCAGCGAAGGAGCCCAGCCGCGTGACCTCCAGGAGGGTCTTCAGGTGCACGGGATTTACCACCAGTTCACAGTACTTCACCCATCCGCCGCCGCGACCGCGCCGAATAGCCCTCTGTATAACCAGCACAGCGGCAAATGTTCAGCAGAGGAGCATGAAGTGTCACTTGACCCAGCAGTAAGTGAAGGCGGCCGGCGGCGCGTGGCCGTGATCGGCAGCGGGGTGGCCGGATTGACCGCTGCCTACGTACTGAACAGGCAGGACGACGTCACCCTGTTTGAAGCCGATTCACGGCTGGGCGGCCATGCCCACACCCACGACATGCCACAGGCCGACGGAAGCGTCATCGGCGTGGACACAGGGTTCATCGTGCACAACGAACGGACCTATCCCACCCTGCTGCGGTTGTTCGCGGAGCTGGGCGTCGAAACCCAGGACTCCGAGATGAGCATGTCCATCCGCTGCGACGGCTGCGGACTGGAATACGCCGGCGCCCGCGACGGCGCGCGCGGAATCATTGCCAAGCCCTCCAGCCTGCTGCGCGGCCGCTACCTGCTGATGCTGCTGGAGGTCACCCGCTTTTACCGGAAGGCGAGGGAACTGCTCAGGACGGCGCCGCCGTCGGCCGTCAGCGACGAAGTTGACGTGCCCGAACTGACGCTGGGGGAGTTCCTGGCGCGGGAAAAGTTCAGCAGCTACTTCATTTCCCACTTCATGACCCCGGTGGTCAGCGCCGTCTGGTCCTGCGATCCCACCACCGCCCTGGCCTATCCGGCGCGGTACCTCTTCACGTTCCTTGGCCACCACGGCATGCTGGGCATCAAGAGCTCACCGCAGTGGCGCACCGTGACCGGCGGTTCGGCACGGTACGTCGAAAAGCTTGCCGCCACGCTCCCCGACGTGCGCCTCAACACTCCCGTGACCGCCATCCGGCGCCTGCCCGAGGGCGTGGAGCTCGCAACGGCCGGCGGCCTGGAAAGCTTTGACGCCGTCGTGGTCGCCACCCATCCGGCGCAGGCGCTCGGGTTCCTCGCCGACGCCACGCCGGAGGAGAAGGAGGCGCTCGCCGGCATGCCCTATTCCGTGAACCACACCGTATTCCACCAGGATCCGGCGGTCCTGCCCGCGGCGGAGAACGCCAGGGCGTCCTGGAACTACCGGCTCCCGGCCTGCGACGCCCGCCCGGACAAGGTGCTGGTGAGCTATGACCTCACCCGGCTGCAGCGGCTCGCGCCGGCAGACGGCCGGCCCTACCTCGTGAGCCTGGGCGAGTCGGAGCTGATTTCCGACAGTGCGGTACTGGAACGGATGGTGTACGAGCACCCGCAGTACACGCCTGACTCCCTGAAGGCCCAGCAGGCCATCGCGGTGCTAAGCGACAGCCGGATCGCGTACGCCGGGGCGTTCCTTGGCTGGGGCTTCCACGAGGACGGCGCCCTCTCCGGGGTACGCGCTGCGGAGAAGCTGGGCCGCACCTGGCCGGTTGTCCGGGCCGCCGATCCCGTGGACTCCACCGGCGAGGGGGAGCGGGAACTGCTGTCGGCAGAACCCGTGTGACCATGGAGGCCTCGATCTACCGCACATCCATTTCGCACGTGCGGCGTACCCCGTTGAAGAACGCGTTCACCTACCGGAGCTACAGCTGGTTCGTGGACGTCGATGATCTTCCCCGGCTGCCCTTCCTGCTCCGGCCCCTGGCGGTGTTCCGTGCCGGGGACCATCTGGGCGATCCGGAGGCCGGTATCCGGTCCAACGTGGAGCGGTACCTCCGGACCCAAGGCATAGAGCCCGACGGCGGCGCCATCCACATGCTGACCAGCGCCAGGGTTTTTGGCTATGTCTTCAATCCGCTCACCCTGTTCTGGTGCTACCGCTCCACCGGGGAACTGCAATGCGTGGTGGCCGAGGTCCACAACACCTATGGCGAGCGGCACTGCTACCTGCTGCACACCGATCCCGGCGGCCGCGCTTCGGTGCCGAAAGCCTTCTACGTTTCACCTTTCAACGACGTCGACGGGCAGTACCGGATGAAGCTCCCCGCGCCCGGGGACAGGCTTGCGGTGTCCATTGTGCTGGAGCGTGAAGGGCAGCGCCCCTTCGTGGCCACCATGGATGGCCGCCGCAGGCCGGCCACCATTTCCAACGTCCTCGCGGCGGCTTTGACGGTGCCTGCCGCGCCACTGCTGGTATCCGCCCTGATCCGGGTCCAGGGCATTAAACTCTGGGCAAGACGCCTGCCCGTCGTTGCCAGACCACATCACCCCTCACAGGAGGCAGTTCAATGACAATGACTGACGACAACGGAACTGCTTCAGCTTCCGTCGACAACAAGACCCGCGGGCCGGCAGCCACCCACACTCCCGCGGCCTGGACCACCGGCGGTGTCCCCACTGCGCCCGCCACCATCGATCCTGCCCTGTGGCCCGGTGTTGCCCAGCCGCCGTCGGGCCTCAAGGCCGATGTTGCCGGGAAGGCAGCAGGCCTGATGTTCAGGGGTGCAGTCAAGCGGCTTCCGCTGCGCGTTGACTACCCTGACGGTTCGGTCCTGGGGATGGGCGGACCGGACGCTCCCGTGATGACCATGCTGAGGCCGGCAGCGTTCGAGGCCCGGATCGGCGACAACGGGCTGATCGGACTGGGTGAATCCTTCATGGCCGGCGACTGGGAGGCATCCGACCTTGCCGCGGTGCTGGAAGTCTTCGCCGCCTCGGTGGACACGCTGATCCCCATGCCGCTGCAGAAGCTGCGCTCGCTGTACCTGCCGCGAACGCCGCGCCAGGAACGCAACGCCGAACAGAACACCCGCAGCAACATTTCGCGGCACTACGACCTGTCCAACGAACTGTTTTCCAACTTCCTGGACTCCACCATGAGCTACTCGTCGGCGCTGTTTCCCGGCGGGGCCGGGCCGCTGTCCTCAGTGGCGTGGGATTCCCTGGCGGAGGCCCAGCAGGCCAAGATCGACCGGCTGCTGGACAAAGCCGGCGTGGGCGAGGGTACCCGGCTGCTGGAAATCGGCACCGGCTGGGGCGAGCTTGCCCTGCGTGCCGCTGCCCGTGGCGCCACCGTCTACAGCGTCACGCTGTCCAGTGAGCAGCAGGTGCTGGCGCAGGAACGCATTGCGGAAGCCGGCTTCGCGGACCGCGTGACGGTGGCCCTGCAGGACTACCGCGCCGTGGAAGGGGAGTACGACGCCGTGGTGTCGGTCGAGATGATCGAGGCCGTGGGGTATGAGTACTGGCCCATCTATTTCCAGACAATCGACCGCGTCCTGGCCCCCGGCGGAAAGGTTGCCATCCAGGCGATCACCATGCCGCACGGACGCATGCTGGCCACCCGCAACGCCTACACCTGGGTGCACAAGTACATCTTTCCCGGCGGCTTCCTGCCGTCCGTCCGGGCCATCGAGGGCGTGACCCAGCAGCACACCACCCTGCGGGTGCGGGAGAGGATGGGCATGGGAGACCACTACGCCGCCACCCTGCGGCTGTGGGAGGAGCGGTTCCTTGCCCGCTCCCGCGAGGTAGGGGACATGGGCTTCGACGCCGTGTTCCAGCGGATGTGGCTGTTCTACCTCTGCTACTCGCGCGCCGGGTTCCAGTCCGGGTACCTGGACGTCCAGCAGATTGTGCTGGACCGCCGGGAGGCGCAGCTGTAGGTTTCACCGTGTACCCAGCGGGGAACAAGGAGGACGCATGAAACTGAAGACTCTGGCATGGACCACCGCGGCGACGGTCGCCACCGCCGCGGCGGGCGGTGTTGCGACGGACCCCCGGAGCGGCTGGTACCTGAAGCTCCGCAAACCGGACTGGCAGCCGCCCGCGATTGCCTTTCCCGTGGTGTGGACGGCCCTGTATGCGGACCTTGCCGTGGCCTCCGCCGCCGCACTCGACAGCGCGGCGGAGCAGGACAGGGCTGCCGACAGCCCGGGTCCGGTCAGGAAGGACCACAGCCGGGAACTGCGCGCCTACCGGGGTGCGCTGGCCGCCAACCTAATCCTCAACGCTTCCTGGAGCTGGTTCTTCTGGCGCTCCCGCCGGCCGTGGCTGGCTGCTGCCGAGGCGGCGGTGCTGGCGGCCAGCAGCGCGGACCTGGTGCGCAGGACGTACCGGCTGAACCGGGTTGCCGGAGCATCGTTGGCTCCGTACGCGGCATGGTGCGGCTTCGCGACTGCACTGTCCACCGCAATAGCCAGGCTCAATCCAGCCAGGCCGTAGGCGGCCGGGCTGACCGGGGGAGGCCGGCAGCAAGCACGCAACCAAAGGGTCCGCAACCACTACATGTAGTGGTTGCGGACCCTTCCTGTTGGCGGCAGGAGCGCGGCGACACGCCGGAAATTACGACACGCGGAGTGTGCAAATGTGTTCAACTCCATCCACAGGGTGTGGACCCAGCCCGCAAAAATCCCGTGATCGCGGGCATTTTTCCGATCCCTGCCTGTGGATTAACGGTGCATTAAATGACATACTTGTAATACATCATCTTGGGGTTCCAAAGAGGCGTCTGCACTACATGTAGTATCTACATACAGCTGGACGGGGACACCGACCCAGCAGAAGAGTTCAACTAAGGGGACAGGGACAATGACCGTAACGGTTTACACGAAGCCTGCTTGTGTTCAGTGCAACGCCACTTACCGCGCGCTCGACAAGAAGGGCATCACCTACCAGAGCGTTGACATCTCCCAGGACGCCGAGGCACTCGAGCGCCTGAAGGCACTGGGCTACATGCAGGCTCCCGTTGTGGTCACCGACCAGGACCACTGGTCCGGCTTCCGCCCCGACAAGATCGAGGAACTCGCGCTCTCGGCCGTTTCCTCCGTGGCCTAGGAGCCACAGCTTTTCCTGCCGGCAACCATCAACCAGCTGAGGTGACTCCCATGGCAGCACCAACAGCACAGCGAAGCGCTTCGCAACACCACGCGGCTCAGCGCGTGGAGGTGTCCCCGCCGGCCACTTCGCACCACCAACCGGAGCAGGTTGTCACGGACAGCCCGCTCATCTACTTTTCCTCGGCATCCGAGAACACCAGCCGCTTCGTCGCGAAGCTTGGCCGTGAGGTGGCCCGGATCCCGTTGTATGCAAAGGACGCACCCCTCCTCGCCACCCGGCCGTTCGTGCTGGTGGTGCCAACCTACGGCGGCACCGGGGGAGAGGGGTCCGTTCCCAAGCAGGTCATCCGGTTCCTGAACAACCCGCAGAACAGGCAACTGCTCCGCGGCGTCATCGGCGCCGGCAACACAAACTTCGGGGAAAACTACTGCATGGCCGCGGACATCATCGCCGCCAAATGCCGGGTACCCCACCTTTATCGATTTGAACTTATGGGAACGCCGGAAGACGTCACCCGGGTCAACCAAGGATTGGACACGTTTTGGACACGACTGTCGCAGACACAGAAGTAACCAGGGCCCAGAAGCCTGAGATGCCCGCCGCCTACAAGGGCTTGGGTTATCACGAGCTGAACGCCATGCTGAACCTCTACGGCCCGAACGGCGAAATCCAGTTCGACGCCGACCGCGAGGCCGCCCACCAGTACTTCCTGCAGCACGTGAACAACAACACCGTGTTCTTCCATGACCTGGAGGAGAAGCTCGACTACCTGGTGAAGAACCAGTACTACGAGCGCGAGACGCTGGACCAGTACACGATGAACTTCATCCGTGACCTGTTCAACCGCGCCTACAAGAAGAAGTTCCGCTTCGAGACCTTCCTGGGCGCCTTCAAGTTCTACACCTCATACACGCTGAAGACGTTCGACGGCAAGCGCTTCCTGGAGCGCTACGAGGACCGCGTCTGCATGGTGGCCCTGCACCTGGCGCGCGGCAACGAGCAGCTGGCCCTGCAGATGGTGGATGAGATCATTGACGGCCGCTTCCAGCCGGCCACCCCCACCTTCCTCAACGCCGGGAAGAAGCAGCGCGGCGAGCTGGTCTCCTGCTTCCTGCTCCGCATCGAAGACAACATGGAGTCGATCGGCCGCTCCATCAACTCCGCACTGCAGCTGTCCAAGCGCGGCGGCGGCGTGGCTTTCGCACTGACCAACATCCGCGAGGTGGGTGCGCCCATCAAGCAGATCGAGAACCAGTCCTCCGGCGTTATCCCCGTGATGAAGCTCCTCGAAGACAGCTTCTCCTACGCCAACCAGCTCGGTGCCCGCCAGGGTGCCGGCGCCGTGTACCTGCACGCGCACCACCCGGACATCTACCGCTTCCTGGACACCAAGCGCGAGAACGCGGATGAGAAGATCCGCATCAAGACCCTCTCGCTGGGCGTCGTCATCCCGGACATCACGTTCGAGCTGGCCAAGAAGGATGAGGACATGTACCTGTTCTCGCCCTACGACGTGGAGCGCGTCTACGGCATGCCCTTCTCCGACGTCTCGGTCACCGAGAAGTACTACGAGATGGTGGACGATTCCCGGATCAAGAAGACCAAGATCAAGGCGCGCGAGTTCTTCCAGACCCTCGCCGAGATCCAGTTCGAATCCGGCTACCCGTACATCATGTTCGAGGACACGGTGAACCGGGCCAACCCGATCGACGGCAAGATCATCATGTCCAACCTGTGCTCGGAAATCCTCCAGGTTTCCCAGCCCACCACGTACAACGATGACCTGTCCTACGACGAGACCGGCAAGGACATCTCCTGCAACCTGGGCTCGCTGAACATCGCCAAGACCATGGACTCGCCGGACTTCGGCCTGACCATCGAGACGGCCATCCGGTCCCTGTCCGCAGTGTCCGACATGTCCAACATCACCTCGGTGCCGTCCATCGCCAAGGGCAACGACCAGAGCCACGCCATTGGCCTGGGCCAGATGAACCTGCACGGCTACCTGGCCCGTGAGCGGGTCCACTACGGCTCCGAAGAGGGCCTGGACTTCACCAACATCTACTTCTACTCGGTGGTGTACCACGCCGTCCGCGCCTCCAATCTGCTGGCCATCGAAACCGGCCAGACGTTCGGCGGCTTCGAGAAGTCCAAGTACGCCTCCGGTGAGTTCTTCGACAAGTACACGGAGCAGGAGTGGGTGCCGCAGACCGAGAAGGTCCGCGAGCTGTTCAAGAACGTGCACATCCCCACGCAGGCTGACTGGCTGGCGCTGAAGGCCTCCGTGATGGAGCACGGCATCTACAACCAGAACCTGCAGGCTGTTCCGCCCACCGGTTCGATCTCCTACATCAACAACTCCACCTCCTCGATCCACCCGGTGGCGTCCAAGATCGAGATCCGCAAGGAAGGCAAGATCGGCCGCGTCTACTACCCGGCGCCGTATCTGACGAATGACAACCTGGAGTACTACCAGGACGCGTACGAGATCGGCTACGAGAAGGTCATCGACACCTACGCCGCGGCCACCCAGCACGTGGACCAGGGCCTGTCCCTGACGCTGTTCTTCAAGGACACGGCCACCACCCGCGACATCAACAAGGCCCAGATCTACGCCTGGAAAAAGGGCATCAAGACCATCTACTACATCCGTCTCCGCCAGCTCGCGCTGGAAGGGACCGAGGTTGAGGGCTGCGTCAGCTGCATGCTGTAGCTCCAACTGAACCTTGACGTACGACGGCGGGCGCCCGCCCGCCGTCGTACGCTTTAACTTAGAGAATTACCCAACATTGAGGGGATGACATGACCGAGAAGGTCAAGCTGCTGAGCCACGTCGAGGCCATCAACTGGAACCGGATCCAGGATGACAAGGACGTGGAGGTCTGGAACCGCCTGGTGAACAACTTCTGGCTGCCGGAGAAGGTGCCGCTGTCCAACGACGTCCAGTCCTGGAACACGCTGACCACCGCCGAGCAGCAGCTCACCATGCGCGTGTTCACCGGCCTGACCCTGCTGGACACCATCCAGGGCACCGTCGGTGCGGTCTCACTGATTCCGGATGCGCTGACCCCGCACGAGGAAGCCGTGTACACCAACATCGCCTTCATGGAGTCGGTGCACGCCAAGAGCTACTCCTCCATCTTCTCCACCCTGGCCTCCACCAAGGAGATCGATGAGGCGTTCCGCTGGTCCACGGAGAACGCGAACCTTCAGAAGAAGGCGCAGATCGTCATGGACTACTACCAGGGCGACGACCCCCTGAAGCGCAAGGTTGCCTCCACGCTGCTGGAAAGCTTCCTCTTCTACTCGGGCTTCTACCTGCCCATGTACTGGTCCTCACGCGCCAAGCTGACAAACACGGCTGACCTGATCCGCCTGATCATCCGCGACGAGGCCGTGCACGGCTACTACATCGGCTACAAGTTCCAGCGCGCGCTGGAGACCGTGTCCGAGGAGCGCCGGCAGGAAATCAAGGACTACACGTTCGAGCTGCTCTTCGAGCTGTACGAGAACGAGGTCCAGTACACGCACGACCTGTACGACGGCGTGGGCCTGGCCGAGGACGTCAAGAAGTTCCTGCACTACAACGCCAACAAGGCGCTGATGAACCTGGGCTACGAAGCGATGTTCCCGGCCTCCGTCACGGACGTGAACCCGGCCATCCTTTCGGCCCTGTCCCCGAACGCGGACGAGAACCACGACTTCTTCTCCGGGTCCGGTTCCTCCTACGTGATCGGCAAGGCCGTTAACACCGAAGACGAGGACTGGGACTTCTAACAGGTTTTTTCTTCGATACGCAGGCCGGCGGCACATTCTGTACTGTGACAGCCGGTTTCAATGGACCCCGCACGCTTTGTGCGGGGTCCATTGCGCTTCCCGGGCGGCACGAACCGATAGCACACGTTGAGCTCACCGCGCGGCGAGGTACTCAGCCAGGCAGTCCTCTCCGAGGGACCGTGGCAGGCGGAAGTAGTCCACTGTGCCTTTGCCCGCTGGCATCATTGAGTTGCTGCCTGGTTGAGCCAGGATGTCAGCGCGCGCCTGCGGCGGCGAAGGCAACTTCGGTGGCTCCCAGTCCTGGTGCTCACTCTTGTATTTGCGCCCGGAGGGCGAAACCCATCCGGGCGGCTCATTCTTTGACGCCGCCGTCGGCCGCCACCGGCTGGTGTGTCGCAACCGATGGTGCCTGGGACATGGCTGTCCCAAGTTGCTGATTCCAGTGGTCCCGCCCAGGTGCCAGGCGAGCAGATGATCTGCTTCGTTGTCCAAAGAATTGTTGTTGCAGCCAGGGAAGGGACACTTGCCGTCCCGCAACCGCATCCACCTCCGCATGGCCTTGGTGAGCCGGTAGCTAGTGCGGCCTATTTCCAGCGGGGCGCCGTCACGGGGATCCACGAGCACGCGGTAAAACGAATCGGCTCCGTTGGCTACGAGATCCCGTGCCATGGTAGCCGGGATGGGGCCAAAACTGTCCAGCATAGCCGGTTCGTTGGTGGCACCGAGGAGGGAAAATACCGGGACGGTGACCAGGACTTCGGCGCGGGGAACGGGGATGTCAGCAAGCCCCTTCGACGCGGTACCGGCGTCGTCAGTTCCGGCGGACCCACCGCAGCAACCGGTGCAGCCGCTGCCCTCGCGGAGGGCTGTTGCGGCGAAAAGATCCGCGCGAAGTTGGGTGAGGGTGCGCTCCTCGTTGGGTCCCTGGAGGCCCCGGGCGATGGCGGTGAAGCGGTTCCAGATGGCCGTGGCCTTGTCCGCCGGCAGGTATGCGGACAAGCGTGCCATGCCGTCCTGCTCCGGAGCGAACTCGAGGCACCTCTCCTCCACGCTCTTTGCGTGCCGTTTTTCGATGCTGTCCGGGTGGTTGCGTTCGCGCCAGACCCGGGCCTTGCGCCGGAAGCGGTATGCGGGCATCTCCCCTGCGGCGCAACCGCGGGCAGCGTCCGGCGCGTCCGGGTCGAGGAAGTGGGCCTCCAACGCGGTCGCGGCGTCAGGGTTGAGGCTGGCTGCCTCCTCCACCATGACGCGGGCGTGCTGCCACGACATAGTTCCAGCCTTGAGTGCTTCCAAAGTCCGGGGCAGCGAGGTCGTGACCGCGTAGGACTGGGCCAGAAGTGCACCGGCGGCGCGGTCGCCGATGGCCAGGAGGCAGCCCACCTCCGCGGCGATGGCCATCTCCTGCGCCTGCACCGGGATGTCCGGGGGAGCGATAGACCGCGCTGTCTCCGCGAACGTGGCCACAGCCTCGGCCTTCAGTGCGGCGACACGGGCCTCGGTCCTAGCCACTCCGGCCAGGATGTCGATCCATTTGTCGGCCAAGGCGGCCAATGGATCGTTGGCTGCGGGCGATCCGCATGCGCCTTTGGCTACCTCGCCACGGACCACGGCAAGGGCGGCGTCGATCGCCTCAAATGCCTTTGCCACCGCGTCCCGTCCCATGTACCAATGGTGAAGGGAGGGTCCGACAATGTGAGCGAGTAGTGGACCGCAACGGAAAGTTTTGGCTACTACCCCTGCATAGTTTGCCCCCTAGGCTAAGTGAGCAGATGAAAGGGGTGTCGCCCAGTGGCCCTCGTCGGGCGGTCCGGGTCTGCTGCGAAGGCGGTGCCGTTCGGCTACCGTCAAGAGCGGGGCTCGACTTCCAGGACAGGGGACACATGAGCAAGGTGGACATCAAAGGCAAAGGGACACTGGAGTTGTCCGGTGGAGTCCTTCGCCTGAGCTGGAAGCTGGGGACCTACATAGGCATCGACGTGGCCAACGCCGCCCTCGCGGCCATCACCTCCTTGGCCCAGGGCACCAGGTTGCCGATGCTGGTCGAGATCCAGGGTGTGACCCACTCCGCGGCCGCTCGAAAAGTCTTTCCCGACGCATCCAGCATTTCGCGTATGGCATTGCTGGGTTCCTCTCCCGTTGATCGCGTCATCGCCATGTTCCGCCTTCCCCTGGCGCCGACCGGATTCCCGGTCAGGTATTTCTCGTCCCGGGACAAGGCAATGGCGTGGCTGCTTGAGGACTCAGAGGAGGAAGCCACGGGACCGGGCGACACCGACTGATCGCCGTTCCCATCCAGGCAACTCCCGCGAGGAACGCCTGCAGGCCCGCAGCCGCGGGGCACGGGGCCGGCGGCGGATTGGGGGGCTGCATCCGGTCTCGGGATGCTCCGGCCGCCGGCCCTGGGTCGCTGTGCAGACCCTGCCCCAGCGGCAGGATCTTGACCTCAACGATAGGGCCCGTCACTGAACGGCAACCCACGATGGGCACAAGGTTCGCTCAAGAGTGGCTCTGGCAACACCGCTGGTTTCCGCATGACGGTGGTCAGATAGGATGCGAATTCCACCGACGATAGAAAGACCCCGTGAAGCAGAGTATTTTCGCCCGCGTTGCCCAGCTCGCCAAGGCCAACCTGAACACCCTCCTGGACTCAGCCGAAAACCCGCAGAAGATGTTGGACCAGATGATCCGGGATTACTCGGAGAACATCCGCGAAGCCGAGGCCGCTGCGGCGCAGACAATCGGCAACCTCCGGATGGCCGAAGACGACTACACCCGGGCAGTGAACGACGCGAACACCTGGGGCAGCAAGGCCGTAGCCGCCTCACGCAAGGCCGATGAGTTCCGTGCCGCCGGCAACAACGCGGACGCCGACAAGTTCGACGCCCTGGCCAGGCTCGCCCTCAGCCGGCAAATGACCGCCGAATCAAAGGCCAAGTCCCAGGCGCCCACCTTGGCCGCGCAGAACCAGGCTGTCGACCAACTGAAGAACGGCCTGGACATGATGCGGGCCAAGCTCGGGGAACTGACCGTAAAGCGCAACGAGCTGGTCAACCGTGCCCGGGTCGCCGCCACCCAGTCCCAAGTCAACGACGCCCTCAAAGCCCTGGGCGGTGGAGACCCGACATCGGCGATCGGCCGTTACGAGGACAGTGTCCGCCGCCAGGAAGCCACCGTCCACGGCCAGCAGGAACTTGCTGCCTCCTCCCTTGAAGCCCAGTTCGCCTCCCTGGAAAACCTCGGAGAGCAGACCGAAGTGGAAGCCCGGCTGGCGGCCCTCAAAGCGGGCGACCGTAAGGCCCTCGGCTCACGGGAAGAGTGAGGACAGAGCCGTAGCTGCGGGAAGATTCTGCCCCTAGGATGGCGCCATGAGGAAGTGGGGCGAGATGCATCCCGCGCTCCGTGCCGCTCTGGTTGGTGCAGTCGCCTGCGCCGTCATTCTGGCGGCAGGACTTATCGCCGGGGAAAGCCTCGACGACGCCATCTCCAACGCCGTTTTCTACGCGCTGATGATCGGTGGCGGGGTGTTCTTCCTGACGAAACGGTTCCCGACGACGGCGGAGAAGCTTGATGAACGCGGCAACCTGGTCGTCTTCCTGCGATTCCCCGATTCATCGGCGGGCTCGTTGAGCAGCATTTGGCAGATGGGGATTGCCAGGCCGGGCGATAAGCGGATCGATTTCCAGCCGATCGTCGACGACACGCTGATCCCCACTGGCCGCAGCAAGGCTTTCACCGGGCTTGGAACAACAGGCGTCCCGGTGCGGAAAGCTAACCGCCACGACAATCAACAGGACGTGCCGTTGGACTTCCGGATCCTCACCCTGGACTCAGACGGCGGCGTCATTGAAATTGCAGCCGGCCCGGCTACCCTCCAGAAAATCCAGCACGCCGCCCAGTCTCCGTCCCCGTAGCCTTTGGCTCGCAGATCGCCGGAATCACATCTCCGGAGGAGTGCAGACGTGCCCCTCGGCGTCGATCGGGTATCCGCAGAGCGGGCAGAGGGGTCTCCCGGCGCCCACTACCTCACGCGTGCGCTTGGTGAAGGCGCGGGCCGTTCCCACCGGCATCCGCACCAACAGCATTTCGGGTGCCTCGGCCCCGTCCTGGTTCAGGGATTCGTCGTCCGCATCAGCATCGGCGTCGGTGAGGGGGTAGGCCTCAATCACTACCTGCGCCGTCGCTGGGTCCCAGCCCAGGCCCATGGCGCCGGTGCGGAACTGCTCCTCAACAGTTTCAAGCGGATCGTTGTCAACCAGCTCGATGGGCGTGCCGGTGGGAACGCTGAAGGGGTTCCCCTCGAGGGTGATGAGTTGGTCGAGTATTTCGTCGACCTTCTCGGCGAGCAGGGCCGATTGCTGCTTCTCCATGGCGATGCTCACGAGCTGCGCCCCGGCGCGTACCTGCAGGTAGAACGTGCGCGCACCCGGAGCTCCGATGGTGCCGATGACGACCCGATCCGGCCAGGCAAACTCGTGAACAAGTGTAGGCATGTGAGTATTTTAGGGGAGACAAGGTCCGCGGTGGGTCTGCCCTGCCGCAGGGGAGTTCACGGAGCACGCAAATGAGCCAGCACCAGCCCGATAGGTATGCTGACGGCGATCACTACCAGCAGGGCCCGGTATCCCCAAAGAGGCCAACCGGACGTTGCGCCCCGACCTTGCACGGTCCGGAACATCAATGCCAGCGCAACAACCAGCAGCGCCCCGCCGGCATCGACAACCCATGGGTTGCCGATTAATGTCCCCCCGATGACTGCAGCGGAGGCGCCGTTCCATGCCACCAGCCCCGCAACGCTTTTCCAGCCGGTAAGGCGTTTCGGTGCCAGGAAGTACTGGGCAATGCCCAAAGCCCCCTGTGCCACTCCTCCGACGAGCACCAGGTACGCAGCTGCCCACGACCCATGCTCAAGATGGAGCGGACCGGTGACTGCCGCAACCAACCCGCCTGCCACAACGCACAACAGCGCGACCGCGCCGAAAGCCACGGCCCCCTTCATAGCGCCTCCCGGCTTCACACATGACGAGTCGCTCATGCGCTCCAAGCTACTGCACTCCAGCAAAGGGCACGGGGCCGGCTACTCCACCAAGGAGTATGAAGAGCCCGTGGGCGTGCGCTGCAAAAGGCCGAAGTCGACCAAGTAGCGGCGGAGCAGGACGACGTCGTCGGTATAGCTGAGCAGCCGCTCGTTGATTTGCCGCTCCGTCAGCGTTTCGCCAGGTTCGATGATCTCGTTGGCGATCTTTGCCAACAGGGCCCGCCGCTCGGCAACGTTCGCGGGGTATCGCTCGATCCGCCCCAGCCGCATGAATCTGTCCAGCCCAGTCCGCGGCTGCCGGCGTGGCTGCTGGGCCAGCAGGTCGCGGAAAATCGAGTCCACTGCCACCAGCCCACCCGATGCGTGCTGTTGAACGAGCCCCGACTCAGTCAGTGCTGCGAGGGCCCGTACCCGCCGCTGTTCCTTCAGCTCAGGCAGGACGTCCTTGGCCGCCGCACCCAGCACTATCTGGGCGTATGCAATCCTCGCATCAGCATTGCCCAGTGTTGCCAGCACCCGCCGCCAGTGCGGGCCGTTTATTCCGGTGCCTCCGGCCACGTCGGTTTTCCCCTCTGCCGCTGACTCACGCCCAGGTGTTGGAGTGTGCCGAAAGATCCTAGCCCTGATGCCGTGGTTCCGGGAAGCCCCGGTTCAGTGGATCTGTACCGGTGCCCTGTCCGCAGCGGCTCGATCCGAAGGGACATTCGGCACTGGGACCCGGCAGGCCGTTGTTGCCAGACTTGGGGAATGCGATCCGGCACGCGATTGGTCCCTGTCCTGGTGGCTGCGGCCGCGGCTGTCGTCTATGTCCGCTGGGTTCGCCCATGGCAGCTCACCTGGGGTGCCACGCCGGAAGAGGTTTCCAGGCCACTGCCGGGCGATGACCTCGTGCCCAAGCCGACCTTCAACGCCACCCGTGCCATCACCATCGCCGCACCACCGGAGAGGGTCTGGCCGTGGCTGGTGCAGGCCGGAGTTACCCGCGGCGGCTGGTACAGCTACGACCTCCTCGATAACCTCGGGCGGCCGAGCGCACGGCGCATCATCCCGGAACTGCAGAACCTGGCGGTGGGCGACATCGTGCCCATGAGTCCCGACGGCAAACACGGCATCCCGGTCCGCGCGATGCAGCCTCCGCGGTTCATGGTCTGGGGCACTCCCGGGGACACCAGCTGGACGTGGCAGCTTGACCCCCTCACGGAAGGCTCAACCCGGCTTGTTAGCCGTATCCGCTCCCGATACCGGTGGCTCTCCCCGACACTGGCCTTCTCCGCGCTTGTGGAGTTCGGTGACATTTGGATGATGCGCAAGATGCTGCTAAACATCCGCGAGCGTGCCGGAACGGCGCAAACCTAGATAGGCTGCCGGGCATGGACGCCGTCATTCCCATCTCCGTGGTCATTCCGACGCGCAATGACGCCAGTGAGTTGAGGGCCTGCCTGGCCCTGCTGGCCGTGCAGACCAGGCCTGCGGACGAGATCATTGTGGTGGACAACGCCAGCAGCGATGACACTGCCAACATTTGTGCAGCCGCCGGTGTGCGGCGGTTACCTGTGGATCTGCCGGGCATTCCGGCCACGGCTGCGGCGGGTTTTGATGCGGCGGCAGGCGCAATCATCGCCAGACTGGACAGTGACTCGCGGCCGCCGTCGGATTGGCTCGAGCGCATCGAACAGATCCTCCTCGCTTCCGGACCCCTCACCGCCGTTACCGGGCCCGGCGACTTCCATGGTGGAAACTTCTTGGCCCGCCTGGCCGGCCGGTGCCTGCTCCTGGGCGGTTACTTCGGACTGATTGGCTTTCTGTTGGGCCATCCTCCCGTGTATGGATCCAATTTCGCGCTTCACCGGGAACTGTGGGCCGGCATCCGGACAGCAGTTGTCCGGGACAACGCGCTGGTCCACGACGACCTGGACATCTCCTACCGGCTCCGGCCGGAAATGGATGTCATTTACGATCCCACGCTTCGAGTGGGCGTATCCGCGCGCCCCTTCACCAGTTGGTCCGCGTTCAAACGCCGGCTCATAATGTCGCTGGTCACGTTTCGCGTTGAATTCCGGTACCAGCCACCCCTGCGCCGCCGACGCGAACATTCCCGCCGGCAGCGGTAGCATCCACGGGTAAGCTTTCACCCTTCCTCTGCCTTGGCATAAAGGGCCAGGAGGTCCCGGCTGAGCTCATGCGGCGACGTTTCGCATGGACTGTGCCCACCCCTGTAGACCCCAATCCGGGCCCGGATAGACTGCGCGAACAGGCGGTGAAGCTGGAGCGGCCACAGGTCGTGTTCGCCGACCGCCACGAACTTGGTCAAGGGCGCCTCGGCGAGTCGTTGCCGAAGGTCCGGAACGTTCTGCATCAGTGTGTAGATGTCGCGCACGGACTCGCGGCGCGTGAAGCGGAAACGGTAGTCCACGAACCGTTGCCTTCCCGCTGGTACGTGGGCCACCCTGCCGCTGCGGATGCCCCAGATCAGCAGGGCAGCGCCGGCCCGGCCATTTACCCACGTGCTGAACCGGCCAATGCGGCTGACGCCCCTGAAGCTGTGGCCCGGCTCCGGCGGGCAGCTGAGCAGGGTAAGGGACCTGAAGAGCTCGGGCCGCTCCACATAGGCCAGCTGGGCTATGATGCCCGCGAAGGAGTAAGCCACAACATGGACAGGGGCAGTGGCCGTTTCAAGGACCGCCAGGAAGTCGTCCACGAAGAGCCGGTAGTCATAGTGCTTTCTGGGCGGCACCAGCCTCTCCGGGCCCGCTGCTGCGGACTGGTACTGGCCCGCCAGGTCATAGCTCAGGGTGAAGTAGCCGGCGTTGGCGAGGTCGGGCATCATGAGTGAAAAATCCTCTTTGGACCCCGTGGCGCCGGGAACCAGAACAACGCCGGGATCACCGGGGTCGCCCAGCGCCATGGCGGCCAGTTGGCCACTGGGAACGTCGATGCTGCAGTGGACCGCGCCGGGAGGCGGCACGAACCAGTCCACGTCACCGAGCTCCGCATCCAGCCTCGCGGCGGCATCCACGCGGGCGGAACCAAACTCGTCAAGGTTGACCCCGCAGTCTTCTTGGTCCGGCTCCGGCATGGTCCAAACATAGTCCAGCCCGTTGACCTTCGTCAGGACCGGGAGGAAGCGGCGGTCAGTCAGGCAACATCACGGACGAATGCGTGCAGGCGCCGGTACACCTCCTGGGATTCCGGGTAGCGGTAATCCTGTTGCCAGGTGTGCTCAGTGTTAGCGCTGTTCCAGGGGTAGATCAGGGTATCCACGGGAATGCCGTGCTGCTGAAGCCGGTCGATGAAGTTCAAGTTCGCCTGGTAGAAGTAATCCCGCTCGGAGGTGGTGACGAGCACGGGGGGATGGCTCCCGTCCAGCCATTCGATCGGGGACAGGAAGCCGGCGGCAACCCTTAGCCGCGCACTGGTCGTGCGGGTCGGCGACGGCCCGTGGCTGCCGCCTCCGGACGGAGCTGTTGCCTCCGGATCCGCTGCCGCCGCCGCGGCAGGAAGGAGCATACGGACGAAATTGAGGCTGAGGACAAACCCGGCCTCAAAGAAAACCGAGAAATCCACTGCACTGCAGTGTTGAACAAGCCCTTTCAGATGCGCGGCGGGAACAGCGGGCCGCAGGGAGTAGTGCGCCGCCAACTCGGGGCGCAGGCTGGCAGCGGTCAGCAAAGCAGCGATCTGGCCGCCGGCTGAGTCCCCTCCCAGCACCAGGCGCCCGGGATCCCCGCCGTATCCCTCGATGTTGGCGGCGACCCACGCCACGGCCGCGTTGGCATCCTCAAGCACGTGTCCCATGTGGAACCTGGGTGCGTGCCGGTAGTTGACGTTGACCACCACCATCCCGCCCAGCACCTGGTTGGCGCAGTACTTGGTCAGCGCTGCCTTGTCACCGGACGTCCAGCCTCCGCCATGGAAGTACACGTAAACGGGAAGCAGTCGGCCGGTCACGTCCCCTCGGCCGGCCACGTCCCCTCCGCCGGCAGAGCGGGGTGCCGGGTTTAGCGGCGCCAGTATGTCGAGGCGGTGGGAACGGAGGCCATCGCCCACGTAGTCAATGTCGTGCGTGTAAGCCACCGCAGTGATTGGGTCCGTATTGAACCGCGCCTGCTCGCGGGCGCTGACCGAGCGCATCAAGAGGCGCCACGCCCACACGGGTACGCGGCGCATTACACTGCGGGCTTTCCGCGCAAAGGGCAACGCCCCGGCGGAACTGGCGGCCAACGTCATCCCTGCAATTTTACCGCCAGCTCATGGAACCTACGCCTGGCCGCCATCGAGGATCCGCCGTGCATCCTCCTGCGCCCGGAGTGCCACCTCCGTGACCACCTCACCCTTCACATGGCCGGCGGCGGAGATGATGCTTCGGAGTTCGGTCACGGTCAGCGGCGGGCTTGCGCTGTGCGCCACGGCATGGCAGTTGTGGCAGAGCGGAACGAGGTCGGCAATGGGGTCAAGCTGATAAGGGCCGTCAAGCATCGCTGGGGGAGCCAGATGGTGGACGCCCATCACCCCCGTCCCCGCCCCGCCGTAGACGGACTCGAATGAGAAGCTGCAGGAGGCGCACGACGTGCCATGGAAGGCCAGGCAGGCCCGTCGCGCATCGGCATCCCGCTCGTAGCGGTTCACCTGGATGGTGCTGACGGCGTCCGGCGGGAAGGTTCCGCCCGCCACCTGCGCAGGGTCCGCCGTCGACGGCCCGTGGTCCCGCCACAGCCGGCGCAGTACAGGCACGGACGACGGCGGCAGGGTCACCAAGGACGGGTCCTTCAGGCTGGTGCGCAGGCCGTTGGGGAGGGCGCCGCCCAGGATGCCGGGACGGATCTGCTCGCCGAGCGGCAGGAGTGAATCCAAAGCCAGCGCGAAGAACCAGCCAAGGGAGACGGCCTCCACACCGGCGGCAGCCTGGTACGGCTCGGACGTCACGAACCCGTGGCCGATCAGGCCGCTCGCGGCGTCATTGCTTCCCTCCAGGAGGAGCCAGGCCTCGGTTCCCGGACTGACGTCAGGACGGAAGCCGGTGTGCCAGCGGTCCAGGAAGGTTCCGGACCCGGATACCTGCGCGACGGCGGCACGGTAGTTCCAGCGACGCAGCGTTTCGGCGTCGCAGCGGAGAATTACTGCAGCCACTGTCCACCAAACCCCGCCACGCGTCGTCGACCCCCAAGCCCTGAAGGCGGGTTAGATCGGTTCCTTGGCCAGTGCCTTGGTCTTTGCGGGCGTCTCGCGCCCCAGGCGTTCATCCAGGGTGACGCGCAGCCGTGCGGCGGCAACCTGGACACGGTGCTCGGCAGGTGAGGCCTTTTTCGTGGCGGGCTTGGCAGCGCTGTTCCGGGGAGCGTGGACAAACCGGTGTTCAGGCGACGTTGCGCTCATGGTCCAACCTCCTTGGTACTGTCTTCATCCGTCGTTCCATTCTCGCCTAAGTTGCCGCGGTCGTCCACGAAGGCCGATTCCTGCCCGGAGCCGGCGTCAGGCTCAGGCTCATCGCCGTTCTCGTCTCCGGACACGCTCTTCCAGGCGATGTCGAACAGCTCGAGCTCCTCGTTGCGGGCCAGTTCGCTCCGGGCCAGGACTTCCAGCGTCGCCAGCCCCAGCGCCTTGGTCCCTTCGTAGGGATCGAGTGCCCGGTCCAGCGCCCACTGGGTCCGTCGCCACCACTCGGCCCGGCTGTCCGACTCGGTCTTTTGCTGAAGGGCGTTGGCGTCGGCCTCGCGCTTCTGCTCCAGCGCTGTTTTGTCGGCGGCCGTGCGCTGCTTGAGCGTGCGCCAGTTGATGTAAAAGGCCAGCAACGCGGCGATGAGGACCGCCAGGGGTCCGAGGCCGGCCAGGATGACCCACCAGTCCGCCGGGCCGGAATGGACCACGACATCCAACGGGCCGGGGGAGGGAACAGGGGTCACCCGACCAGCTTAGGCCGCAGCGCGGCCGGCAGCCGGGCCGACACCCGCAGTCCGCTGCATCAGCCGCCGTGCCGTGAAATGAGGACAGGTCCGCGGGCGTGGTGCAAAACGGCGTGTGCAGTTGAGCCGATGGTCTCCCTGAGGATGCCGCGGCCCTGGGAACCCACCACAACCATCCGGGCTTCCCCTGCGGCTTTGAGGATGGCGTGGGGGACCGAGGTGTCCGCAAGCACTTCACCGTCCACCCGCACAAGGGGCGCTTTGGCAGTTGCGCGGTTCACTGCCGACGCCAGGATTTCCTGGGCTCCGGCGGCGCCCTGTCGGTCAGGCAGTTGATAGCCTGCGGGCTCGTGCCGGACGTGGACCACCTTGAGGGGTGCCTGCCATGCCGACGCCAGGGCGCATGCATCATCCAGTGCTGCGGGGAAACCCGACGCATCGACGGCAACGACGACGGGACCGTCCGGGTGGAGCTCCGGCCGGATCACCGCAACAGGGCAGGTGGCGGTGGCTGCCAGTTCCAGGCTCACGGAGCCCACCAGGAGGCCCAGGAAGCCGCCCAGGCCGCGGCTGCCCACCACGAGCATCCGTTCACCTGCGGAAATTTCGGCCAGATGCTGCGCCGGCAATCCGTGCAGCAGGGTGCTCCTGACCTGAAGCCCGGGTACCTCCGCGGTGGCCACCGCGACGCCGTCCTCGAGGATGGACCTGGCCGACTGTTCCAGGCCGCTGCCCGACACGCCAGGGACCGGACCGAGGTGCCGGGTCAGCAGCGGCCACAGCGAACAGTGCACCACACGGAGGGAGCCGTTGGTGGCGTGTGCGCAGCGCGCCGCCCAGCGGACGGCGGCGGCAGCCTCATCCGACCCGTCATAGCCGGCCACAATGGACCCTGACTCCTGCGTCACGTCTCAGCGCTCCTGACCGCCATGATCTTCACCGGCGGGACCTTCGGCCCTTTGGCCGGCCTGCTCCTTGGTTTCATCCTGATTCTAGGCAGTGGGGAGGGACATGGGCAGCATGGTGCGCCGGATCGTGTTGATGGTGCTCGCCCTGGCTGCCCTGCTGGTGGGGGCGGCGGCGCCGGGCACCGCTGTGGTGCCGGCAGCCGTCATTGTGGAGGACACGGCAGGGGTGCTCGACCAGAACACCCTGGTGCCCGCCGTCGAACGGATCCAGTTCTACGAGCCCACCCGCGTTGCCGTCTTCACGTACAACGGCAAGGCGGAGGACAACCTCAATGAAGAGGTCCTGAAATTCGCGCGGTCCAGGCATCCGGAGTGGATCAGCCCGGACGGCCAAAAATGGGCCGACGGACTGTTCATCTTCGCGCTCGACCCCGTGGGCCGGCATGTGGGGACGTACATGGGCGAGGACCGGAAGGTGTCGCTCGAGCAGCGCAGCGACATCCAGGACGCGTCCAAGGAACTTTTCCGCGACGCCCAGTGGACGGACGGCACCGTGGCCGGCATCCGCCGCGGCGCAGAGCTCATCAACCAGCCCTGGTACCGCTCCGCGGCCTTCCTGGTTACCGCCTGGGTCACCGCGGGAACCGCGGCCCTGGGCGCGGCCGCATGGCTGATTGTCCGTGCCGTGACCAGGACCGGATGCCGAAAGCAGATGGAACGCGGGGATCGCAGCTACTCCAACGTCAGCATGGACCTGGACGTCACGGAACTGAATGCCGGCACCATTCCCGAATCATCCCGCTACGGCAGCCAGGTCCTGGAGAAACACCGCACGTTCCTTAGCCGCTATGCCGCCGTTACGCAGCTTTCCAACCAGGTGCACGCACTGGGCAGGCGGGCCTTGAGCAGCCGGAAGAACCTCAAGCTTGCCCGGCAGTTCGCGGACAGTGCCGCCGAGCTGGATGCCCTGGATGACGTCATCGCGGACAGCAACGCCTTCCTGAACCGCGCCGACACGTGGCCCACTGCCTGGGACCGGCAGTTGGCCCCGTTCCGCAAGGACCTGGCCGGACTGGAGCAGCTCCTGGCCAAACGCCACGGGCAGGGGGACTCGGCAACGGCTGCTGCACTGCGGTCCTTCCGCGACGAAAGCCTGCGGGAGATTGAGCGGTGGACCGCTGAACTGGCCGACCGGCGGATTAGCCCGGAAGAGGCCCTGGACCGTCTCTATGCGGCGCGTTCCCGGCTCTCGGAGCTGTTGTTCCCGGCTCTCGGAGCTGTTGGAGAACCATGCCGAAACGGTCATCCAGGGATTTGCCAGGAATGACCGCGAGGCACGCCTGATGCGCGAACAAATGGAGACGGCCCATGAGGGCACGGACCACCGCAGGCAGCGGACTTACGAACCGAGCATCCTTGGCACGGTGTACCCGTCCTACACGTTCTTCTCCGTGGCCACGTTCAACTCCGGCTTCAATACCGGGGTCAGCAGCGTCAATTCCGCCAGGGGCGGCGGCAGCACCACCGGATACGGCAGCAGCGGCGGCAGCTTTTCCGGCTCCGGCAGCTCATCAGGCTTCTAGCGCAGCGGGCACACACGGCGCTGCGGACACAGCAGTGGGGCCCGTCGTTGGATGTGCCCCACTGGCTGAATGCATGGCCTGGACGGCGGGTTCCGCCGTCGGCCTTTACAGCCCGGACCTAGGCGGCGCCGAGGGAGTTGAGTCTGCGGGTCCCGCGGCGGACGGTGTAGTGCGGGTGCTGCGGGTGCTGCGGGGGAGCGAGGAGAACGTTCGGCGGCGGCGGCGCTACGTCCTGGATCAGGCCGGTGCCTTGCACATTCCCGTACCTCCTCGATGGCGGCGGCCGCCGCATGCTTGTCCGTGAACTGTCCGGAAACCGCCAGCACATGTCCATCGGGCATCACAAGCCGGAACCGAATCTGTGAATCATCATCGACAAACAGTTCGAACGTACCTGCCATAAGCCTTGTTCTCCTCAATCGTCCTGCCTCCAGTGGTGAGGCTGCATGCCATGCCGGAAACGGCACGGCAAAACTCAGGGCGCACTACCCCATCGTGGTGCGCCTTTCGACCTAAACCACCATCTCAGAGGCCACCTCCCCACTTTTAGGGACCAAGGTCCCTGATCGCAGGTGCCGGGGGGAATCAGGCCGCTACGCGCGACAAACGGATCAACGCAACTCCGGTGGTAATGAACCACACCCACAGCAAAATGCCGTACCCCCAATAGAAGCCGGGAGCTGCGTGGCGAAGGAGCTCGCTGACCACCCCCAGTGCGCCAGTGGCAATGCCCAGCCACGCCAGGTACCGCGGGAAGGTTGCCTTGCCGGACGTGAGCATGGCCAGTCCCATCAGCAGGATCCCAAGGGCGGAGAGGACGCCGACGATGGCCGGGGTGTTGTTTTCGGCGATGATGGCTTCGGCGGCGGTGGCATAGGTCCTGCGTTCCTCCTCGGTCCCGGCGGCCACGAAGCGGTCGCTGAGATAGACCAGGTTGAGGGAGCCGCGGCTGCTGACCGGAACGGCAAGCAGCAGCGCCCAAGGGAGGGCGCCGACGACCAGCGCCATCAGGGGCAAGCTCTTCCGGAAGGCCGAGAGGGCAACGAAGAGGGCAGTAAAAACAAGGACCGGGAAGATGTTCGGGAGGATCCACAGGATTTGCTCGGCCACATAGCCCGCCTTGTGCGACGCAATGAAGTCAAGGGTGGCGGCTCCGCCGTGAACGGGAGGGGGAGCCATGAAGTCGAGCACCAGGGCCGTTATCAGCAGAAGCACAAACAGGATGGACGACGCGCCCGCCACAAGGTAGAGGAGCTTCCAGCCGTGGTGGTCGCCGGCCTGGACGGCAGCACCGGCGGCCCCTGGCGTGCGCCGGACGCCCGGACTGCCAGTCATGAGGAACGGTTCCTGGTCATGCCCCGACTCTGCTACCCGACCCGCGGGCCGGATAGTGCCTTTGGGCCCGACCGGGCTTCAGGTTCTTCCGTGTTCCGTGACCAAGGACCCTTGGCCCTGCAGCGGGGTCTGGGAAGCTTGCTGAATTGAACCATGGTCCCGCAC
Source organism: Pseudarthrobacter sp. LT1 (assembly GCF_035621795.1). Classification (NCBI taxonomy): domain Bacteria; kingdom Bacillati; phylum Actinomycetota; class Actinomycetes; order Micrococcales; family Micrococcaceae; genus Pseudarthrobacter; species Pseudarthrobacter sp. LT1. Next base: position 2,617,091 of record NZ_CP141830.1, on the reverse strand, counting down.
CAGGAGGCAGAGATGGCGACAAATGGCCCCCATTCAGGCCACGGCACGGAGGAGCGGCTGCGAATAGAGCTGGAGGATGCTGCATCCGTGAAATGGTGGGCGCGGATCCTGTACACACTTGGCTCACAGTACGGGCGGACACAGCTGCGGTTCGTGGGAAAGGCGGAGGACGGCCGGCGGCTCTATACAGGCGATACGTTCCCCGGGCCGCCCCTGAACCGAACGCCTCCCGAGGAGGCGTGGGCACCTGGCCTGGAGGCGAGCCTTACCCGGCTGCGGCAGGAGATCGTCCGGGACGGATGGTTGGAAACCAGCCGCGGCACGCAGCCTTGGGATGTGACCTACAGCCGTCGCCGGGGGTCCTGACCGCTGTGCTTGGCGGCCGGCGGGTTTCCATGGCCGGCCACGGTTCCGGCCGGTTCTGGGTCGCCTGATCCCGGCCTCAGGCGACCGGCCAGACCACCCTTGTTTGCCAGGTGGCAGGGTCCGGTTGCTGTTCCGGATCGGTCAGGTAGTACTCCCACATGGAGTCTGCAGGGGAAGCGCCGTCGGCTTCAATGCTCTTCCTGATCGCATCGTACGTGGTGCCCAGGGTGTCGTAGGGGCCGGTGTGGATGGCTTCGAAGGCATCCGTGTCGGGAAGCGTGCTGCTGGCCACCTCACCGGTGCCGTGGAAACTTCCGGCGACGGGGAACCCGGCTTCAACGTCCACCGTTTCGCCCGGCATGCCGTGGTACAGCGCAAACGGCGGGCCGGCCGGGCTGGCGCCCTGCATCTGGACCGCGGCCATGACGGCACCAAAGGCCCGGCCGAAGAAACCGGTCAATGCGTCCATGGGAACACGTTCGCGGACAACGGCGACGGGCTGTTCGGTGATGTGGATCTTTTGCGGCTGCTGGCCATTTTCAGTCATGCCATCAGCCTTGCCATCCGCGCTGGGAAGTGACAGGGCCATAGGACCCTGGGGGCCACCACCCCTGATCAGCCGGCCGCCTCGTACGCTTCAAGCATCCAGCCGCGGACCTCGGGATCGAGCTGCCTGCCGTCTGTGAGCTCCAGGTGGTGCATCCAGGTTCCGGGTGCCGGTTGGACGACCTGCTTGAAGCGCGGTGAGTCCAAGGTGCGGGGCAAGGCAAGGGACAGCACCAGTGGAACCGCGGATTTGACGTAGACCCCCGGCCGCCAGAGGTAGGCGTACCCGCGGCGCCGGCGAAAAGAGACCTGGCTCTTGCTGACCCGGACCTCATGGGGACCCAGTTCCGATGCCATCCGTTCCGCAGCCTGGTAAAGCCCCAGGGCCGCCGGGTCGCCGTCGAAAAACCGCTCCACCGTCCAAGGCGCAGCATTCATGGTGGGCTCCGGGTGTGCGTAAGGATCAGGGCGCCTTCAACTCTCTCCCGGGACCCGGCACCGGGGGAGTGCCAAAAGTCATGCCGTAGGGGTGGGCGGGGCCAAATGCCCTACCCCGGCTGACAGGATCAGGGTAGGTTCGGCTCTATGTGCGATGACCGTTTCCATCCCGTGTCGAAGTGTCACGGATGAGGAAGCAGGCCGCCCCGTCTGCGGGAACCGGTGGGAGTGCCGGCAGCTTTGACGACGAGGAACCTGCCGGCTCGCCCGTCGAAAAGGCCCGGGGCTTCGTCAGGCGGTATCCCGTCGTCGCCCTGACCTTCCTGGTGCTCGTGGCCACTTTGGTGCTGCTGCAGTTTAATCTGGGACTTCAGGTCCGCGTGCTCGCGTCCGCCTACGCGGCCGTCATTGTGGTGGTACGGGCGGCCGGAATGGTCCGGTCGTTGCGGGAGGGGCGCTGGGGGATCGACCTCCTGGCCCTGATGGCGATCGCCAGCACGGTGGTGGTGGGCGAGTATCTCGCCGCGCTGGTGGTGATCCTGATGCTCACGGGCGGTGAAGCGCTGGAGAACTTTGCGCAGGGACGTGCGGCGCGTGAGCTGCGGTCCCTGCTGGACCGGGCTCCGCGTTTTGCCCACCGGGAGGGGGCTGGTGCCGTACTCGAGGAGACGCCAATCGGTGATGTGGCCCCGGGAGACGTTCTGGTGGTCCGGCCTTCGGAGCTGGTACCCGTTGACGGCGAACTGCTGTCCGATTCCGCCAGCCTCGACGAATCATCGCTCACCGGCGAAAGCCTGCCGGTGGAACACACCAGGGGGCAAACGCTGCTCAGTGGCGCGGTGAATGGGGTAGCCGCCATCCGCATGCGTGCAACGGCCAGCGCGGCCGATTCCCAATACAGCCGGATCATCGCCTTGGTGGAGGAGGCGTCCAACAGCCGCGCGCCGGTGGTCCGCCTGGCGGACCGCTACGCCGTTCCCTTCACCGTCCTGGCGCTGGCGATGGCCGGAACAGCCTGGTTCCTGTCCGGCGAGCCGCTCCGTTTCGCCCAGGTCCTGGTGGTGGCAACGCCCTGCCCGCTCCTCATCGCCGCTCCGGTGGCCTTTCTTGCCGGCACGAGCCAGGCCGCCCACAAAGGCATCATCATCAAGAACACCCGGACCCTCGAGCAACTTGCAAAGGCACAAACAGCGGTCTTCGACAAGACCGGCACGCTCACGTCAGGGCGCCCCGTCCTGGACGAGATCCAGCTGGCGCCGGGCTACGGCGAAGCCCTGGGGAGCCGAAGGATCCTGCAGTTGGCTGCCTCCGCTGAGCAGTACTCCTCGCACGTGCTCGCAGGCTCCGTGATTGAAGCCGCCAAGGCCGCCGGCCTTGGACTGCTGACGGTGCAACAGGCGACGGAGAGCGCCACCCACGGCGTGGACGCCGTCTGCGACGGGCAGCGGGTGGTGGTGGGGAAAGCAGGCCTGGTGCGGAGTTCATCAACCGGATTCCGGGAGGCAGCCGTGCGCAGCGGCCAGCTGGCTGTCCACGTGGCGGTGGACGGCGAGTACGCCGGTGCACTGATCATGAAGGACCCGTTGCGACGCAATGCCGTGGACACCCTGGCCCGCCTGAACAGCCTGGGTGTCCGGAACACCATGCTCCTGACCGGTGATGCCCACGCTACGGCTGCACACATCGCCGAGGAAGCGGGAATCGGCCGGGTCCAGGCCGAATGCCTTCCCGAGGACAAGGTCAACACGGTGGCCGGCATCCAGGAACGGCCCGTCCTGATGGTGGGCGACGGCGTCAATGATGCCCCCGTCCTTGCAGCGGCAGACGTGGGAATCGCAATGGGCGCCAAGGGTGCCACCGCGGCCAGTGAATCGGCGGACGTTGTGATCATGCTCGACGACGTGTCCAAGGTGGCCCAGGCCGTGGCCATCGGAAAACGGACGGTGGCGGTGGCTTTGGTGAGTATCTGGACCGGGATAGGACTCAGCCTGGTCCTGATGGCCATAGCCATGACGGGATACATTCCCGCCGTCGCCGGCGCCCTCCTGCAGGAGCTCGTGGACCTGGCCACCATCCTGAACGGGCTGAGGGCATTGCATGGGGCTGACCGGAAAAGCGGGGCTGACCGAAAACCGGCAGCGCAGCCAAGAGCAGTTGCTTCCGGCTGAGCCAGCCAGGGACGGGGGCCGGCCGGCATGACTTTCGGCCCTTCCCTCCGCAACCCGGGGCCGGGATCGTGGTGTCCATGAACGCAGAAACAGGGGCGAAGCCCGTCATCGTGGGTGTGGACGGTTCTGAATACTCCTCCGCAGCCCTCCGTTACGCGGGCACGCTGGCAGCCCGCCTGGGCACCCGGCTCGAAGTCATCTCATGCGTCGGGATGCCGGACTACCTGGTCATGTCCCGCCTTGAAGGGGCGGACCGGCAGTTCACCGCCAGGCTCGAGGATGCTGCAGGGCGGCTGGTCGAGGATGCCCTGGGCCGGGCCTTTTCGGGGGAGCGGCCGGAAAACATCGATGTGACCGTCAAGTTCGGGCCGCCGGCGAAGGTGCTGGTGGAGGAGAGCGGGCGGGCACAGATGCTGGTGGTTGGACGGCATGGCGAGGGCGGGCTGCTTAAGTCGTCGATGGGCTCGGTCAGCAGGGCTTGCGCGGCCCACTCCAAGTGCCCGGTGCTGTTGGTGGGGCAGGAGGCGGACGCTGTGTGAGGACCGCTGAGGGCCTGAGCTCTGAACGGGCCGCGCAGCTCCTGGAGCAGACTGGCCCCAACCAGCTGCCCGGGGAAAAACCGGTCCCGCAATGGCGGAAGCTGTGGGGGGAGATGACGCACTTCTTCGCCCTCATGCTGTGGTGCGCTGCCGGCCTGGCCTTCATCGCGGACATGCCGCAGCTCGCGGTGGCGATCGTCGTCGTCGTGATAGTCAACGGAGTGTTCGCCCACATCCAGCAGGAACGTGCCCAGCATGCGGCGGCCAAGCTGCGCGGATTGCTGCCCGCCGACGTGATGGTCCGGCGCGATGGCAGGGCGCGCAAAGTCCACGCGAGCGAGCTGGTGGCCGGCGACGTGGTGCTGCTCAACGCCGGTGACCGGGTTCCCGCCGACGTCATTCTTCTCTCAGCATCCGCCTGCGCCGTGGATGAGTCCATGTTGACCGGGGAGAGCGAGCCGGTCCCGAAAGCCGGCGGCGACTCCGCGTGGGGCGGAACCTTCCTGGTCAATGGCGACGCCGAGGCAGCGGTCGCCGCAACCGGCGGTGACACCCGCCTGGCCGGGATAGCGGCCCTGACCAGCGGTGCTATTCCTCCACCCACTCCGCTGTCGCTGGAGCTGCGCAGGATAGTGCGGGTCACCGCCGTGGTGGCCCTTGGCATTGCCGCTCTCTTTTTCCTGGTATCGCTGTTGGTGGGGTTTCAGTGGCGCGATTCGTTCCTGTTCGCCATTGGAGTTGCGGTTGCCCTGGTCCCGGAAGGCCTCCTGCCCACCGTTACGTTGTCCTTGGCCATGGGGGCGCAGCGGATGGCCTCCCGCAATGCCCTGATCCGCAACCTGGAGGCCGTGGAAACCCTGGGCTCCACGACCTTCATTTGCACGGACAAGACCGGGACCCTGACGCAGAACCGGATGAACGCCGTCGAGGTCTATACCACCGAAGGGTCCGTCCTGGTGACAGGTGAGGGCTATGCCCCGGAAGCGGAAATCAAGGGGCAGGGGCTGCTAAGGGCTGCTGACGCGGCGCTGGCGGCGCGTGCCGCGTCGCAGGGCCGGGCTGAACTGCACGGCGGACAATGGCGTGCCCGCGGCGACCCGATGGAAGCCGCACTGGACGTCCTCGCGCGGAGGCTGACTGGCACCGGGACCGAACCGGCCCTTACGCGCCGGTTGCCGTTCGACCCCGTGCGCCGGCGCGAATCCGTGATCGCCGGGCCGCACCTGTTCTGCAAAGGCGCCCCGGAAACCGTGCTTCCCCTCTGCGAGTTTGTGCCCCCGGCGGTCAAGGACCAGGTGGAGGAGATGGCTTCCCGGGGACTACGGGTGATCGCGGTGGCGCGGCGGGGGCTCGACGGTCCACCCCGTCCATGGCAGACCGCTCCCGCCGCTGACCTTGAATCGGGCATGGAGCTGTTGGGCTTGATCGGACTCCATGACCCGCCGCGGCCGGACGTCAGCGAAGTCATCCGAACGGCCCGCCGGGCGGGCCTGAAAATCGCCATGATCACCGGCGACCATCCCGCCACGGCGGCCGCAATTGCCCGGCAGATCGGTCTGATCGGAGTTCCCGAATGCGTGGTGGAGGGCGCGGACCTTCCGGATGACGGGCAGATGCTTGGAGCGCTCCTGGACCGCGACGGCATCGTGGTCAGCAGGGTATCGCCGGAACAGAAGCTTCGGGTGGCGAAGGCGCTGCAGGCCCGGGGCCATGTCGTGGCTATGACCGGCGACGGCGTCAATGACGGCCCCGCCCTTCGTGAGGCCGATATCGGCGTGGCCATGGGCCTGAGCGGAACCGACGTCGCGCGGGAGGCATCCGACCTGGTCCTGCTGGACGACCATTTCGCCACCATCGTGGCGGCCATCGAACAAGGCAGGGCAACCTATGCGAATATCCACCGGTTCCTCACTTACCACCTCACCGACAATGTGGCGGAACTTACTCCCTTTGTGATTTGGGCGCTTTCCGCCGGCCAGTTCCCCCTTGCCCTGGGCGTCCTGCAGATCCTGGCCCTGGACATCGGGACGGACCTGCTGCCGGCGCTGGCCCTCGGAGCCGAACGGCCAGGGCAACGCATCCTGGCCAGGGCCCCCGAGCGCCGCCACCTGATGGACCGGCAACTGATGATCCGGGTATTCGCCGTCCTCGGTCCCGTGGAGGCGTTTATGGAGATGTCAGCATTTTCGGCCGTCCTTTTTGCGGGTGGCTGGAGCCGGGGACAGGTCCCGGACACAGGGCTCCTGATGGCTGCCTCCGGTGCCGCCTTCACCGCCGTCGTCCTGGGGCAGCTCGCCAACGCTTTTGCCTGCCGCAGTGCCAGCCTGCCGCCCTGGACACTGGGGTGGGGCACCAACAAGCTCCTGGTGTGGGCCGTGCTGGCTGAACTGGCCATCCTGGCGGTGTGCCTGTTCGTGCCCTACCTCGCCGAATTGCTGGGCCAGGCACCACCTGCCCCGATAGGATTCCAGATCGCACTCCTCGCGGTCCCGGCCGTTCTCGTCGCTGACTGGATCCACAAAGCGGCCCGGAGGCGGCTGCGGCGGAGCTAGGACCAAAGACTCTGCCTGGCCCGTTGGCCGGAGGCCACAATCGAGCCATGACTGCCGCCGCAGAAACCTTCCTGGCCGACATCAGCGTCAAGTGGATCGAAGATACAGGAATCGCGGACATCCCCTCCGTGGGAGGCAAGAATGCGTCCCTTGGGGAGCTGAGCCGGGCACTGAAATCCGCCGGCGTCAGGGTTCCCGAAGGCTTCGCCACCACGGCCGCCGCCTACCGCGCCTTCCTTGCTGCCAATAACCTGGAGCCCCGGATCAAGCAGTACATGGAGGAACAGCGCGCGGGGACCATTACGCTGCGCCAGGCGGGGGCAGCGATCCGTGAACTGTTCCTGCAGGCAACCTTCCCCCAAAGCATCGCGGCTGACATCCAGGAGCACTACCGGACCCTCTGCCGCCGCGCCGGGCAGGCCCAGGCTTCCGTTGCGGTCCGCAGCAGCGCCACGGCCGAGGACCTGCCGGATGCCAGCTTCGCCGGGCAGCAGGAAACTTTCCTCAATGTGGCCGGGGAGCGCGGGGTCCTCGACGCGTGCCGGCGCTGCTACGCTTCCCTGTTCACGGACCGGGCCATCAGCTACCGGGAAATGAAGGGTTACGGGCACTTGGACGTTGCCCTCTCGGTGGGCGTGCAGCGGATGGTCCGCTCGGACCTTGGCGCATCAGGGGTGATGTTCTCGATCGACACCGAGTCCGGTTTTCCCGGCGTGGTGGTCATCAGCGCCGCCTGGGGACTGGGGGAGACGGTGGTCCAGGGGACTATCAATCCCGACAAATTCCAGGTGTTCAAGCCACTCCTGGCAGACCGGCGCTTCAGCCCCGTCATCGAGCGGGAGTTGGGGGCCAAGGAACGAAAAATGGTCTACAGCCAGGGCGGGGATGCACGGACCAGGACCGTCGAAACCACCGAGCGGGAGCAGCGCTCGCTGGTGCTGGATGACCGGGAAGTGGTCCTGCTGGCCCGCTGGGCCGTTGCGGTGGAGGACCATTACGGGCGGCCGATGGACATGGAGTGGGCCAAGGACGGGGTGACCGGAGAGCTTTTCATGGTCCAGGCAAGGCCGGAGACGGTGCAGGCCCGCCGGAGCACGTCCACCTTCCGCACCTATCATCTTGTGCAACCGGGCCCGGTCCTGGTCACCGGCGCCGCGATCGGCGACTCCATCGCCAGGGGCCGGGCATGTGTGGTCCAGGATGCGAAGGACATCGAATCATTTGTTGATGGCTCCGTGCTGGTCACCCGGATGACTGACCCGGACTGGGTGCCCATCATGAAGCGGGCCGCGGGCATCATCACCGACCATGGCGGCCCAACCAGCCACGCCGCCATCGTCAGCCGCGAACTGGGTGTGCCCGCCGTCGTGGGGACCCGTAACGCCACCGAGGTGGTTGCCGACGGCGTCCAGGTCACATTATCGTGCGCGGAAGGCGAGGAGGGACGCGTCTATGAGGGGCTGTTGGAGTTCTCCGTGGAAGACGTGGACATGCAGGCCCTCCCGGCCACCCGCACGGACGTGATGATCAACATCGCCAGCCCGGCGGCAGCCTTCAAATGGTGGCGTTTGCCCGCGGCAGGCGTGGGCCTGGCCCGGATGGAGTTCATCATCAACAACCTGGTCCGCATCCACCCCATGGCCCTGGTCCACCCTGAAAGGGTGGTTGACCCGGATGAGGCGGCGCTGATCCGGCAGCTCACCCGCGGCTACCAGGACCCGCAGGAGTACTTCATTGACGTGCTGGCTACCGGAATCGCCAAGATCGCCGCTCCGTTCCACCCCAAGCCGGTGATCGTCCGGCTCAGCGACTTCAAGAGCAACGAATACAGCCACCTGATCGGCGGCAGCGCGTTTGAGCGCCCGGAGGAGAACCCCATGCTGGGGTTCCGCGGGGCGTCCCGCTACTACAGCAGCCACTACCGGGAGGGGTTCGCCCTGGAGTGCAAGGCCCTCAAACGGGTACGGGAACAGGCCGGGTTCGCCAACGTCATCGTCATGGTTCCCTTCTGCCGCACGGTGCGTGAAGCGGACAAGGTCATCCAGGCCATGGAAGAGCACGGCCTGGTGCGCGGCGTGGACGGGCTGCAGCTGTACATGATGTGCGAGATCCCTGCCAACGTGGTTCTGGCGGAGGAATTCGCCAAGCGCTTTGACGGCTTTTCCATCGGGTCCAACGACCTCACACAGCTGGTGCTTGGCGTGGACCGGGACTCGGAGGAGCTTGCCGGACTGTTCGATGAGCGGGACCCGGCGGTGATGTCCATGATTGCCCAGGCGATCAGCAAGGCCCACGCCGCCGGCATCAAAATCGGCATCTGCGGTCAGGGGCCCAGCAACCATCCGGACCTGGCGGAGTTCCTGGTCAGCCAGGGAATCGATTCGGTGTCCCTGAACCCTGATACGTACGTAAAAACGCTGCCCGTCATTGCGGCGGCGGAGGCCGCCTTGGCCAAGGGGCAATAAAGTGCCTGGCCCGTCACAGGGCCAGGCACCGGCGTCGTACCCTGACTGTCCTCAACCCCTGCTGATGGGGATCTTCGACGCCGCGGCCGCCTGTCCCTGGTCCGGCATGGGTGCCCGGACTTCAAGGAGGCCGTCCTTGTAGGAGGCGGTGACGTCACCCTGCTGGACGCCGCTGGGAAGGGGAATCCGCCGGACAAAGGATCCGTACCGGAACTCGGACCGGTAGCTGTCCTTGTCCTTTTGCTCCGTCTTCTCCTGCCGCTCCGCCTTGATGGACAGCACGCCGTCCGTAACCGTCACGTCGACGTCCTTCTCCGGATCGATGCCGGGCAGTTCGGCGCGCACCACGAGCGTGTTGCCGTCCACCATCTCCTCAACCCGAATGGCCGAGGAACCCACGTCGCCTTCGAAAAGCCTCTCGATGACATCCATCGGGGAACGGCGGCTTTCGAACCATTTCATCAGGTCAGTCATTCTTTGCCTCCTGCTCATCTGGATACCGGACCATCGCGGTGCCCGGCATTTCCACCATCCCCTTCCCGTGATGCCGGTTCCAGAGTCAAAGGTCCCAGCCCGGTCCATCGGCGGCCGCGGGCCGGCGGCGTGTCAGACGGCCAATGATTTCGATGGCCGCGCATCCTGCCGCGGCCACTGCAACCGCGGGGACCAGCAGGCCGGCCGGGGGCCAGTCCACGCGGAAGAATTCCTGCGTCAACGGCACGGTGAACAGCAGGACCAGGCCCGCGTACATTCCGGCGAGGATCAGCACCTTGGTCCAGTTGAGGGGACGCGATGCCATCACCAGGATCCACGCCGCCACCAGGCCCAGGGTCACAGTGGCCGCCGACTGCGCGGACGCAAGGCTGTGTCCGCCCCATAACTGCCCATACGCGCTGACCGCCAGGACGCACAGGGCCGTGCAGATTCCTGCCGGGACCGCGAAGGCGAGGGAACGCCGCAGGAACCCGGCGGCGTAACGCTGGCCGCCTGGCTGCAGGGCCAGGAAGAACGCCGGCAGGCCGATGGTCAGTCCGTCCAGGGCGGACAGCTGCCGCGGCAGGAACGGAAAGGCCAGCAACAGGATGCCGGTGACCACGGAGATGACCGTTGCATAGACGGTCTTGCTCAGGAAGACCAGGGAGACGCGCTCAATGTTGCTGATGGCGCGGCGCCCCTCGTCCACCACCGCCGGCAGCCTTTCGAAGCGGCCGTCCAGGAGGACCATGCGGGCCACGGCCTTGGTCGCAGGCGACGCCGAGTCCATGGCGATGCCCAGGTCCGCCTCCTTGAGGGCCAGGACGTCGTTCACCCCGTCCCCGGTCATTGCCACGGTATGCCCCCGCCGCTTCAGGGCCTGGACCAAGTCACGCTTCTGGGATGGCGTCACGCTTCCGAAGAGGTTGCAGGCTTCCACGGTCTCCTCCAGTTGGAGTGGGTCCCGGGGCAGTGTGCGGGCGTCATAGGCAGCCCCGGTTCCAAAGCCCACCCCGCGGGCCAGTGCTGCCACCGTCCGGGGATCGTCACCGGAGATGATCTTGACGGTAACCCCCTGCCGGCGGAAGTAGTCCAGCGTTTTCGCTGCGTCGGCGCGAATGCTTTCCCGGAAGGTGAGCAGCAGGACCGGCACCAGCTCCGGCGGCAGGTCCACCTTTGCGGCGTCCGGCGCCAGCGGTCCCGGAAAATGTGCCAGTACCAGCGTCCTCAGCCCGGTGGATGCCAGGGCCACCGCCCTGCCGTGTGCTTTCCCGCAGCCAGGGGAGCCGAGCACCGCGTCGGGGGCTCCGAGGACCCACGTGCCCGGAGCGGCGGATTCCGGCGCGAACGTCACCGAACTCCACTTCCGGGCGGAGGAAAACGGGATTGAATCCTGCTCCGTGAGCGGAATTTGGGCAGGAAACGCTGCCCCGATCGCGGCAGCGGTACTGCTGGCGTCCGGACTGGCGCCAAACCACTCCACCGCCCTCCGCCACCCGCCTGCGCGGCCGTCCCCGGTGTCGTGGACGGCATCGAAGACCATGGAGCCGGAGGACAGTGTGCCCGTTTTATCCAGGCAGAGGACGTCCACCCGTGCCAGTACTTCCACGGCGGCGAGTTCCTGGATCAGGACTTTCTGGCGGGCAAGGCGGAGGCCGCCGACGGCAAATGCCACACTGGTCATCAGCAGCAGGCCAAGCGGAATCATGGCCATGATGCCGGCGACAGCTCCCACGACCGCAGGTACCCACCGTCCCGATCCCATCGCTCCGGCCCAACCGCCCTGGTCCTGCATCTGCGCATTCGTGAGCAGCAAGGCGACGGGCAGGAGCAGCCAGGTGATGACGGTGAAGACTTTTTCCAGGCTCCTGCGGATCTCCGACGTGACCAGGGAGAACCGCCGTGCCTCGGCGGCCAGCCGGTAAGCGGAGGTTTCAGGTCCAACCCGGAGCACGCTGGCTTGCCCGTTTCCCGCCAGGATCAGTGAACCGGACAGCAGTACGGCCCCGTCCTGCTTGGGGACGGGCTCGGATTCGCCGGTCAGCAGGGATTCGTCCACCTCAAGCGGGCTTTCGCCCAGCAGCAACAGGTCCGCCGTGACCTGGTCTCCGGCGTTGAGGACAACGAGGTCGTCCGGCACCAGTTCGTCCGAAGAAATACTTTCCCTGGCCCCGTTCCTGACCACAGTGCTCCGGGCAGCCTGCAAAATGGCCAGCTGGTCGAGCGACCGCTTGGCCCGGTACTCCTGGATGATGCCGATCAGCGAATTGCTGACGGCTGACAGGCCGAAGAGCGCATCACGCCACTGGCCAAGGACCAGGAGCAGGATGAAGCACCCTCCCACCACGCCGTTGAAGAGGGTGAACACGTTGGCCTGGACGATTTCACCGACGCTCCTGCTGGTTGCCGTGGGCACGCTGTTGATGCGGCCGGCAGCGGTCCGTTCGCGTACTTCGGCCGTGGAAAGCCCGTCCCGGGCATGGCGCAGGTCCACCCCCGGGACCGGCGTCCCGCTTTCCCCAGCTGGTGACATGGTGCGGCCAGGCAGCAGGCCCGGTCAGCCGTTGTGCTTGTGCATGCGGGTGATCACGGTGGGGCACGGTGGCTGGGTCAGCACCGCGTGCGCCGTGGAACCCAGCACGAGTCTCTCGAAGCCGCCCTTTCCGCGGCTGCCCAGGACCAGCAGCCGGGCGCCTGCGGCAGTCCGGAGCAGGGCGTCCGCCGGCTCCAGCACGGTTTCCATCACGGTGTGCACCACAAGGTCCGGGTAGTCCTGCCGGAGTCCCGCCTCTGTTTCGGAGAGCACGATCTGCTCTTCCTCGACCACATGGGTGGCAAAGCTGCTCTGCGGGAGCCCGGCCGCGATCCACCGGTTGGGGCCGGTGAAAGCGTAGAGGATCGTCAGTTCCTCGCCGAGCGCGTCAGCTTCGGCCGCCGCGAATGCCACTGCCTGGGTTGACTCACGCGACCCATCCACGCCAACCAGGATGCCGCGGCCCTCCGCCTGGCCCTCACTGATGACAGCAACGGGGCACTCAGCCGTGGCAGCCGCCTGCAGCGCGCGGTCCGTCAGTGCACCGCGGTTGTGCCCGCTGGTGCCCAGGACAAGCATGGAGGCGTTCCTGGAATAGTCGCCCAGTGCCGCCCCCACCCCTCCTTCGAGGAGCTGGAGCGAAATCTGCAGGCCGGGTTCGGCGGCGACGGCTTTTTCGCCGGCCTCCTTCAGCAGGCCCAGGCCTGATTCGCGCAGGACTTCAAGGTAGGGAAGCACTTCTGCCGCCATCCAGCGGTCGTCGACAACGTTCACGACGGCGAGGGGGCACTTGAGCCGGTTGGCCCGGGCTGCTGCCCACAACAGGGCGGCATTGGACGCCGCAGTGTCAGAGATGCCGACGGCGATTGGCTTGGCAGGTGCCATGGGAAACCATCCTTTGGGGTTCTGGTGAGGGGTGTCAGGTCGGGCTGGTGGGCTAGTCTGCGGCGGGCTCGCGCGGCGGCCACCAATGGGTCGGAGCTGCGATCACGAACCTCCGGCCGGTCATCTCCTCCGGCGTGATCCGGATCAGGATGTTTTTTTGACCCGGCTGCCAGGGGGAGAGGCCTGCCTCCATGGCATCCCGGATCTCCTCCTCATCGGACACCACCATGGCATGGCCCTTCAGGACGACGCTCCAGGCGATGGTGCCGTACTGGTTCATTCCGTCCGCCTCGACGGTTAAAGCCTTCCGGTCGGTCAGGGAAGCGAGCTTTGTTCCTTCGCCGGTGCGGATGAGCAATGTGCCGTTGGTGGGGACAAAATTCACCGGGTAGTTCTCCACGGTGACGCCATCGGTGAAGGCAATCCTGCAAAGGGAAGTTGACCTGAGGTATCGCCAGCAATCGTGGACGCCGAGTTCCTTGATTTCCGGTTCTGTCGCTGCGCTGTTCATGGCCGTAGCCTAGGGCCGCTTACCCGCCACGGATAGGGAAGAAGGTCCCGCGCGCGCCTGCCCCGAATTAACAAGCTCACTGAGGGTTTTTTCTCCCCACCTCTCCTAGAATGGGAGGCGAAGCGCCTTCATGCTCAGGTGAAGGCGGAATTGGGGGCGGAGGCCGGCACTTCCGTTTCATGCACTTGGACCGCGCCATGGACCCGCAGCGCCGCAGGTTCCTGCCGCAGGAGGTGGGACGTGAGCACTGAGCGGCCTCGGCACTCCCCGATAAGGGACACCGTGGAAGGCCACCAGCGGGACTTCACCGTCCGGGGAGATGACCTGCCGGACACCCAGGAACGCATCAATGGCCTTTTGGCTGCGGTGGTGGCCCTCGCTGAGGACCTCAGCCTGGAAGCCGTCCTGGACCGCCTGGTGCGCTCCGCCTGCGCCCTGGTGGGCGCCAGGTACGGAGCCCTGGGTGTCATCGGCGAGGACCGCCGGCTGAGCCACTTCATCACTGTCGGCATCGACGAACAAGGCATCCGTTCCATTGGCGAGTTGCCCACCGGCAACGGCGTCCTGGGCCTGCTCATCCGCGACCCAAAGCCGTTGCGTCTCCATGACCTGGGCCAGCATCCCATTACGTCCGGATTTCCCCCAAACCACCCGCCCATGCGGACCTTCCTCGGAGTCCCCGTCCGCGTCCGGGATGAAGTGTTCGGAAACCTCTACCTGACCGAGAAACAGGGCGGGGAGGACTTCACTCCGGAGGACGAAGACCTTGCCGTTGCCCTGGCTGCAGCGGCAGGTGTGGCAATCCAGAACGCCCGCCTCTTCGAAAACAGCAGCCGGCGGCAGAAATGGCTGGAGGCGGGCATGGAGCTGAGCAGCCGCTTGATCATGACCTCGCAACCGGGGGATGCGGACAACCTTGACGTCGTTGCCGAGACCGCCTTGAAGGTGTCCGATTCGGCGCTTGCGGTGATAGCCGTGCCGGCGGGCGATGGAGCGCTGCGGTGCAGGGCATGCCTTGGCGTGCAGGGCCTCCAGACAGGCCAGGAACTGATGGCCTCGAGTGCGGTCTCCGGCGTAATCCAGAACGGCGGGTCGTTCGTGGCACGGGACTCGCGGCAGGTTTTCGAAGACAGGATGGCAGAGAAGCTCGGCTCCGTCCTTGTGTTTTCGTTGGGCCACAGCGCCGGCGACAACGGAGTCCTCCTGCTGGCCCGCGCGCACGGAGCGCCCGCGTTCAACCAGGCTGAGGCAGAATCCGGTGCCATTTTTGGGAGTCGGATTGGGCTGGCGCTGGACCTGGCGCGGGTGAATGCCCTGCGTGAACAAAACCTCCTGTTCACAGACCGGGAGCGGATCGCCCGGGACCTCCACGACTTGGTGATCCAGCGCTTGTTTGCCGCCGGGCTCAGCATCCAGACCCTGCGCCGCTACACCCTGGACCCTGTGGCGCACGAGCGGATTGCCGCCGTGACCACCGAACTCGATGACACCATCCGCAAGCTCAGGGACACCATCTACTCGCTCAGGACCGCGGATGAGGAACGCGAACCCCTGACGGGCCGCATCCTGCGCGTAGTCCGGGAGAGCTCACGCAGTTACGCCGTCACTCCCAAGGTGTCCCTGGACGGGCCGGTCGATTCGATCGGGGAAGACGTGGCTGTCCATTTGTTGTCGGTGGCGTCGGAGGGCCTCAGCAACGCTTTGCGGCATTCCGGCGGAGACGAAATCCAGGTCTCGGTCGCCGTTGGCCGGGAGCAGGTGGAGCTCCTTATCAGTGACAACGGCCAGGGCTTCGCCGAACCTGTCCAGGTGAGCGGCCTGGCCAACATGCGCAACCGCGCCGGGCAACTGGAGGGCAGTTGCGTTATCGACAGCGTCCCGGGCGGGGGCACCTGCGTGAAATGGTCCGTCCCGCTGGCATAAGCCCGGCCAGGGTGCGGGTCAGGCAGAGTCCGTGGAGCTCTTGGTGACGTACACGGCGGCCTGCGTCCGGCGCTCGAAGCCCAGTTTGGCCAGGATGGACGACACGTAATTCTTGACGGTTTTCTCGGCCAGGAACAGGTCATCGCCGATCTGGCGGTTGGTCAACCCCTGGCCGATCAGGGCCAGCACCTTTTTCTCCTGCGCGCTCAGGCCGTCCAGCCGGGGGTCGGTGGGTGCCGTGGACAGTCCTGCAATGATCTGCTGCTCGACTCCCGGATCAAACAGGGACTCGCCCGCCGCGGCCCGGCGGATACCCGCCAGGAGGTCATCACTCCTGATTTGCTTCAGGATGTACCCCGAGGCGCCGGCCAGGACCGCCCCACGGAGGGCCTGTTCATCGTCGTAGCTGGTGAGGATCAGGCAGCGCAGGCGGGGATCGAGTGAACGCACGTCCCGGCAGACTTCGATCCCGGTGCCGTCCGGAAGCCGGCCGTCCAGTATGGCGATGTCCGGGTGCAGGGCGGGGATGCGCCGCGTGGCTTCGGCCGCGGATCCGCTTTCGCCGACCACCAGGAACCCTTCGCCTTCCAGCAGGTCTTTCAGCCCCTGCCGGACAAGTTCGTGGTCATCAAGGATGAACACGCGGACCTGCCCGGAAGATCCTGCCGCTTCATCAGCCCCAGTTTCATGCATCTGCACCGAACGCTCCCAAAATCTTCACGACCCAGTCCCGCCTGCGCGGGCCAGGCCCCGGGAAGGGCCTGGTCCCATTGTTCCCTGCCGGGCGCTGTGCCGGAAGGGACCAAAGTCCGCCGGGCAGCGCAAGTCGCTGCCGGTGTTGCGCATCGCACGATGGCACTGGTGCACCCGTGATGACCTTTGGCCCTGTTCCGGGCAGAGGTTCGGGTCCACGCTGGGGTGGGACGGCAACAGGAGGCAATGTGGCAACAGCAGGGAACGGGGCAGCGGTGCCTCCTTCCGATCGGCGCTCCAGGATCATTGTGGGGGTGGACGGCTCCGAGCCTTCCATCGCGGCGCTGCGGGTTGCCAGGGCCTTGGCGGAGCCGCTGTCCGCACCGGTGGAGGTCTGGGCCTGCTGGGACGTTCCAGCCGGTTACGGCGTGTACCTGGCCGTGGGGATTGAGGGCTTCAAGTATGCCGCCCACCAGGTGCTGGAGCAGGCGCTGGCGGATGCTTTCGAGGAAGTGCCGGCCTTTGTGCACCCACGCTTGGTGCGCGGCAGGCCCGGACCCGCGCTGATCGACGCGAGCCGCAACGCGTCGCTGCTGGTTGTCGGCCGGAGGGGCCATGGGAACTTTGTGCCAGGGTCTGTCAGTTCCGCGTGTGTGAGCCACGCACACTGCCCCGTGCTGGTGGTGCACGCCCCGGACACCGGAGCCGGGGACGATGCTGCCCAGCCCCAGCCTGCTGTGGTGCCCTGACGCTGCGGTGACCTGACGCCCGCGGTTGCCTCATGCCTGCGGCCCTGGTTCCGGGACCCGGCCCGCCGGCGTCGTCCGTGTGCCTGGTGGTCCTAGTGCCCGTGGTGGCCCTGCCCATGGCGGTGGGCCGCGCCTTCTCCCACCAGTTCGTGAAGTCCTTCGACCGCCTGGGCGAGTGACAGGCCGGGGGATTCGACGACGAAGGGCATCAGGAGCCGGTTCTCCTTGTCCAGGTGGAGGGCGAAGATCCGCTGAATGGCGCCGGCGGCCACCGCGGCAGCAACACCATCGGCCGTCCTGAGCTCATCGACCAGGCCCACGATGACCTGATGCTCGGCCAGCATGCCGTCCACCAGCAGCCGGGCCTCCGGGATGCCGTGCGGTCCGCTGTAAAGGGGTCCTTCTTCTGCCAGTGCGTGCGGCACCAGCTCCTTGTCACACCAGTCCAGCAGGGCGGCCTGCGTTTCCTGCCCGGCGCCTGGATCGCCCGCCTCCACGGCCTCCGTGAGCAGGCCCACCAGTCCGTTCAGGTGGCGCAGCATGTCGGCGTGGTGCGCCTCGACTGCCTGCAGCGCGTGGGCCTCGGCGGAAGCATCCTTGCCTGTTTCGTTTACGGCGTTCATTCGCTGTTGCCTTCCAGTTGGGTGACATGCCGGTTCGTGGTGCGCAGGGACCACCGAAGGTCTTTGATTGCCCAGTAGGCCGCCCCGTTCATCACCGCAAAACCTGCGATGCCCAGCAAGGGGACCCGGACCACCAACCCAAGAAGCAGGACGCAGGCGCCCGCTGCGACAAGGACGAGCCCCCGCCGGAAGCGGGTACGGAGTGACAGCGCAAAGGCATCCTTGTTGAGCAGTGCTGCCAGCTTGGGGTCTTCCGCTTCCAGGCCGTGGCTGATCAGGTCGAGTTCGCGTTTTTCGAATTCAGAGAGTGGCATAGCAGCACCCCACTGTCCATTGCCTGCGGGAGCCACGGACTCAGGTACCAGGCTGGCCGCGCAGGACAGCCAGCCTGTTCTGGTACTCGGCAGCGTCGATCTCCCCGCGGGCGAAGCGCTCAGCCAGGACGTCTTCTGCCATCCGAGGGGGTTGAGGGTGGGCGTCGTACGGGGAGGGCGCCCGCAGGGAACGGGCCAGCAGGACAATGCCGGTGATGATTGCTCCCCAGACCACCACCATGCTGATGCTCATCAGGACATAGCCCCACAGGCCCATGCCGTCGTTCCAGCCGTACACTTCCGCGACCTCCGGTCCACTGAAAGGCGGACGCCAGCCGTCTGCTTTCCGTTCCAGTATTGGGTTCCCGCAGGGGTCCGGGGGAGAGCCATTGGTCCTGTTTCGGCCCGTGGCTGCGGGGCCTTCCGGTGGGACCACGTGCTAGAAGCCGCGGCGCCGGAGCCGCTTGTCCACGGCGACGGCCAGGGATGCGAGCAGGGCCAGCCCGAGGATCCGCAGCCAGGCGTCGGCGCCGATGGGGGCGGTGTGGAAAAGCCCGTTCATCAGCGGTGTGTAGGTGAGGGCCAGTTGGCCGCCTGCCTGGACCAGGACGCCGAGGAGGAGCCACCGGTTGCCGAAAGGATGAATCCGCCAGGCCGGCCGGGTCAGGGACCGGCAACTGAATAGGTAGAAGACTTCCACCGCCACGAACAGGTTTACGGCCGAAGTGCGGGCCTGGGCAACAGAGGCGCCGGTGGCCACCTCGTGTTCAAAGAGCCACCACGTGCCGGCCACCAGGAGGGCTGACACGAGCAGGACCCGCACGGTGAGCGCCCACGTCAGCAGGGGACGGTCCGGTGGGCGAGGCGGACGGGACATCAGTCCCGGTTCCTTCGGCTCGAAGGCGAGCATCAGGCCGAGGGCGACGGCGGTGGTCATGTTGATCCAGAGGATCTGGGTGGGCAGGATGGGCAGCGTCGCCCCCAGCAGGATGGCCACGAGGATCACCAGGCCCTCGGCCATGTTGGTGGGGAGGGTCCAGACAATGAATTTGGTCAGGTTGTCAAAGACGTTCCGGCCTTCTTCAACAGCTGCCTCGATGGTGGCAAAGTCATCGTCGGTCAGGACGATGTCCGATGCTTCCTTGGCCACTTCCGTTCCGCTGCGTCCCATGGAGATGCCCACGTTTGCCTGGCGAAGGGCAGGTGCATCGTTGACGCCGTCCCCGGTCATGGCGGCCACGTGCCCGCGGGACTGCAGGGCATCGATGAGCCGAAGCTTCTGTTCCGGTGAAACCCGGGCGAACACCGTGGCCCGTTCGACGGCCTCCGGCAGCCGGTCCGCCGGGATGGCATCCAGGTCCGCCCCGGTCAGGGCCGTCCCTGCGGCGCTGTCCGCCGCCAACCCCACGGCCGCCGCCACCGTCACGGCGGTGCGCACGTGGTCCCCGGTGATCATCTTCACGCCCACGCCGGCGCGCTGGCAGGCCTTCACCGATGCTGCGGCTGCTTCCCGCGGTGGGTCGTGCATGGCGTGAAGGCCGGTCAGGGTCATCCGGCCGCGCAACGCCGTGGCCGAGAGGGGACCCGAGCCGGCCGGAAGGCTCATCATGGCCGTGGCAAGGACCCGGAGCCCCTTGTCCGCGAGCGCGTGGGCCGCACCGAGCACGGCGTGCCTGCGCACGAGGCTGCCGGCGCCCTGGCCGTCCATTTCGTGGGCGCAGAGTTCCAGGACACGCTCCACGGCGCCTTTTACGAACACGGTGCCGCCGTCCTGCGGGAGCGTGGAGGCGTGGAGCGTGGCCATGAACTGCCGCTCGGACGTGAAGGGCAGCTCTGACTGCCGCGGATTGGCAGCCAGGAAGTCCTGCACTTTGATGCCGCCCTTCCCTGCCGCCACGAGCATCGCGGCCTCCGTGGGATCACCGCGCACCTGCCAGCCGGACCCCTCCCTGCGGATGCTGGCGTCATTGCAGGCTGCTCCGCCCAACAGGGACCACTGCAGGGCAGCATCCCCGGGCAGCAGGGCGTCCCCAGGCAGTGCAGCACCTCCGGGACGTGTCGCACCGGCGGGCACGTTCCGGCCGTCCGGCTGCTGTCCGCCGGACGGGGTGATGTGTCCTTCCGGACCGTACCCGGAGCCTGTCACGTCGTACCACCCGGAGGGTGTCCACAGCGCACGGATTGTCATTTGGTTCTCGGTGAAGGTTCCCGTCTTGTCCGAGCAAATCACCGTGGTGCTGCCCAGCGTTTCCACCACGGGGAGCCGGCGCACCACGGCACGGCGCCGGGCCATGCGCCGGACGCCGATGGCAAGCGTGACCGTCACGGCGGCGGGAAGTCCCTCAGGGATGGCCCCCACGGCCAGGGCGACGGCGGCCGTGAACATTTGCCCCGGCCGTTCGCCGTGTGCCAGTCCGGCGAGGAACGCCACGGCGGCGAGGGCCAGGATGGCGACGGTGAGGGTGGTGCTGAACCGTGCCAGTTTCAGGGTCAGCGGCGTGGCCACGGGCCTGACGGCACCCATGAGCCGGTGGATTTCGCCGAGTTCCGTTTCGCCGCCGGTGGCCACGACGATTCCCGCGCCGGTGCCGGCGGTCACCAGGGTGCCGCTGTACAGCATGTTCCTCCGGTCCGCCACGGGTGTGACCTGGGGCAGCACCACCTCGTCCTTGGCGACGGGGTCTGATTCGCCGGTCAGTGCGGATTCGTCCACCCGCAGGGCGGACAAGCGTACCAGGCGAAGGTCGGCCGGTACCTTGTCGCCGGCTTCCAGCAGGACCAGGTCGCCGGGGACCAGGTCCTCGGACGGGACGTGCTTCCGTTCGCCGCCGCGCATCACGGCGGCATGCGTGCGGACCAATGAATGGAGGGCATCCAGGGCCGCCTCTGCCCGTACCTCCTGGATGAATCCGATCAGCGTGTTGACCAGGACCACTGCGAGGATCACGGCGGAGTCAAGGAATTCACCCAGGAAGACGGTGACCATGGCGGCGGCCAACAGGACATAGACCAGCGGGTTGTTGAATTGGCGTCCGAGTTTGCGCACGATACCGGCGCGCTGTGACCGTGGCAGCTCGTTGACGCCGAACTGGGCACGCCGGCGCACCACTTCTTCCTGGCCAAGGCCCCTGGCGGCATCCGTCTCAAGCAGCAGCACCACCTCGTGGACGGGCAGTCCGTGATGGGCCGGATCCCCGGTGTATGCGCGCCCGGTGCCAATGCCGGACGGGCCCGGCTGCCTCGTCTTCATGTGACTGTTCCGGGAGTGCTTGCTCTTCGCCATGGGTGCGGCTGCCCGGATCAGTGTCCCAGCAGGGCGTCGAGGGTGGCGAAACCGTACCCCGCTGCCGTGATGCGGTCCATGACCTGTGGGAGGGCGTCGGCGTCCAGCGTCGTCCCGTCGTCGGGGTTGGACCCGATATGCATGAGCACGATTTCGCCGGGCTGCAGCCCGGCCAGGACGCGGTCGGCCACCGATTGGATGCTGGCGCCCCCGCTGGTGCCTTTCCAGCCGAGGGTGTCCACGGTCCATCTCACGGCCACGTACCCCAGGGCGTTGACGGCCGCGATGGTGCGGGTGTCGCGTTCACCGTAGGGGAACCGGAACAGCGGCCTGGGATCGGCCCCGGCAGCGAGGATGGTCTGCTCGGCACCGCGCACCTGCTGCGTTATAAGGTCGTCGCTTAGGCCCGTGAACCCCGGATGGGTCATCGAATGGTTTGCCACACGGTGCCCGGCGGCCACAATTTGCGCCACGGCCGGTGGGTTGTTCGCGGCCCAGTTGCCGGTCAGGAAAAAAGTCCCGGCAACGCCCCGGGCGGCAAGGGCGGAGAGGATTTTCGGCAGCCCTGCAGCGTTGGCTCCAGCATCGAAGGTCAGGGCCACGACGCGGCCGGCCCCCGGAATAACGGTCAGGTCCTGGCCGCGAAGGGACACCGGAAACGGCGCCGGCTGGGGCGGTTCCGGAGGCTGGGCCGGCGCTTCGGGCGGCTCTGGTTCGGGAACCGGCGGCACGGTCACCGGTGGCTCGACCGGAGCCTGGCCTGCCTCGGGGGTGTCGGTTTCCTGCGGCTCCTGCGCCGGCGCGGAACTGCCCGGGGCTGACGTACTGGTTGATCCCGGCAGCGGCGATGGGAGCGCCGGTGTTGGGGACGGAGAGGCGGCCGACGGCGGCCCGGCCGTGGGTGCCGGAAGCAACAGGGCCAGGATGATGGCGAGGACCGCCAGGGCGGCGGCGAGCGCTATGGCGGGCGCCCGTCGTCGTGCCTCACTGGCTGGCACCACCATCACCTGCTTTGAAAGTCAGCCGTCCCTGCCGCCGATATTCCGTTCAGGAGCCCCTGGAACCGTCGGATTCGGTCTCCGGTGTGTGGACCACAAGGACGGGGCAATGGGCGTGCGCCACGACGGCGGAGCTGACCGAGCCCAGGAGCAGGCCGCCGAACCCGCCGTGTCCCCGGCGCCCCACCACGATCATGTCCGCGTCCCGGCTGGCATCTATCAGGGCTTCCCGGGGATGGCTGCGCACAAGGGTCGAGCTGACGTTGGCCGGTATTTCGGCTCCGAAGGCCTGCGCCACAGCATCGTCCAGGACCTTGCGGGCACCCTCCTCGAAGCCCTCGACGCCCATCATCACGTAGCCGCTGTACATTTGCGGGTACTCCCAGCAGGCAACCGCCTGGACCTTGGCGCCAAGGGGGGTGGCCATCCGCTGGGCCTGCCGAAGTGCCTCCACGGACGCCTCCGACCCGTCGACGCCCACCACGATCCTGGCTATTGGTGCCCCGGCAATGCTCATCTCTGCTCCCTCGTCGGACCCGCGTTGTCAGGGCCCATCATGCCTGCGTACGTGGGGCGGGGCTAGGGCCGAAGGTCATGGCGCACCGGCAGGCGGCACGCCCCCTGTGGGAACCACCTCTCCGGGCCCCTCCGGTTCGGCGGCGCCCTGGTCCAGCCGGAAGGGGGGATATTCGTCGCGCATCAGCGCGGTGTACACCAGAACGCGGTAGATCCAGCGGTTGATGCCCAGGATGAAATCGAACAGCGGGCGCTGGTAGCGGCCGGTGAACAGCAGGATCACTGCAGCAATCAGGACCAGCAGCCCCAGCAGGGACGGTCCGGATGCCCGTTCATAGGTGGCGCCGAGGACGTTGTCTTCTGCCTGCGACCGCCAGATGGTTCCCGTGGTGCCTGCGAAGGCGGCCACCAGGAGCAGGTGCGGAATGGACAGGAGCCACCATTTCACCAGGACCAGTCCGCGCGAGAGCCGCTGCGGGTACTCCACGTCGAAATCGGCCGGGTAATTGGCGCGCTTGAGCGTAAACGGCGGGTAAAGATCGGTGCCCACGGCGGCGTAGGCGTAGAAGGCCACACGCCAGTTCCACCGCAGGACGCCCACGTTGAAGTCGAACAGTGCCCGCGGATAGCGGCCGGTGAAGAGGATGGCGAACCCGGCCACGATGGTGGTGATGGCGAACGCGAACCAGAGGAAGAAGAGGAGGATGAAATGCGGTATGGCCAGGAACCATTTGACCAGCCACATCCAGCGTGAAAGGCCGGGATCGAGTTCACCAAAGAGGCTGGAGGGGTAGGGGGTGGGGGCGGCAGCTACCGGGCTGTACTGCTGGGGCGGTGGTGGCGGGACGGCCCCCGGCGTTCCGGCCGTCCCCGGCGCTCCCGGCTGGTTCCATGATGCCGGGGTTGTAGAAGGGTAGGGCGGCCCGGCCGCGGCCGGACCATTCATTGACGGTTCCCGGTAAACCGGCCCACCCATGCCCGGCCCACCCGTGTCCGGACCACCCATGGGGCGCCCGCCGTCAGGGCGTGCGGCATGCCGGCCCAGACCCGCGGCTCCAAAGATGATGAGGGGAACGCCAATCAGCAGGGCGATGATCCCGCCCACCAGCAGGCCCGTGGCTGCCGGCCGGATCAGGTCGGACCGGAAGCCGGCCTGCGCCTGGACATCAACCACGGGGGAGGCATCGGCGTTCATCACCACGACTTCCCACGCGCCCGGCGTGATGTTCCAGGTCAGCTCCTGCTGTCCCGTTCCCGACGCGGAGGCGGTCCAGATGCGCTGGTCCGCGGGCGGTGATGCCGGGTTGCCGCCCGGTACATCGCGGTATTCGGCGCGGAACGGCCGCTGGCGGATGTTGAGCAGCTCCGAGTGGTGCACCCCTGACAGGTATTGTTCGACGTCGGCCTGCGGGGCGATGCCAACGAACACCGGTTTATCCGGGGTCACTGATTCAACGCGCAGCCGCAGGGTGCCGACGTCGAAGGGCAGCCTGCCGGGAACATCGTCTCCAATGGCGTCCGCCCGCGGCGAGGTCAGGGCGAATGAACTCACGGAGAACCGTGATGTGCCGGATGTCAGGTATCCGTCACCCTGGATCGTTCCCACTGCTGACGCCACGGCCCCGCCCGCCAGCGCGGCCAGGCCCGGAAGCGTTATCAGGATCCCGAGGATCAGCATGATGATGGCTGCGGGCTTCTTCATGGGGTGAACCTTCCGCGTTGGGTATGCGGGCAGGGCGGTGGGAGGATCAGCGGGCGGTGCTGCCTAGATGGCGTTCGTTGCTGCCTGGGTCCGGGTGATGATGGTGGGGCAGGGCAGGTGCTTCAGGACCCCATGGGCGGTGGAACCGAGCAGGAGGCGTTTGAAGGCGCCCCGGCCGCGGCTGCCCACCACCAGGAGCCGGGCTCCTGCTGCGGCGTCGACGAGGGCGTCCACGGGGCCTTTGTCGGTTTCCAGCCGCTGGTGCACGGTGAGGTCGGGGTAGTCTTCCTTCAGTCCGGCGACGGTTTCGGAGAGGACAACCCGGTCCTCGTCCACGATGAGGTCCGCGAGGGCACCCGGCGTCAGGCCGGCATCGATGATGGGATCCGGCACGCTGACGGCGTACACGACTGTGAGTTCGTCTCCTTCGCGGTCTGCTTCAGCGGCTGCGAAGGCAACGGCCTGGGTGGCCTCTGGTGAGCCGTCAACGCCTACCACCACTCCCGACCTGCCCTCGAGGTCCTGGGTTCCGACGACGGCAACGGGGACCTTGGCAGCGGTGGCGACCTGGAGGGCGCGGTCGGCAAGGGCGCCGCCGAGGTGGCCGCTGCCGGACCCAATGACCATCATCGAAGTTTTCTTGGAGTACTTGGCCAGGGAGCCGCCCACGCTTCCGGTGAGCAGTTCCGTGGCGGGGGTGATGGGAACCGCTCCTTCCAGGCGGCCGGCGGCGGTCTTGAGGAGTTCCTCGCCAGCCTGCTGGAGGGTTCCGAACCACGGATAGGGTTCGGCAACCCAGCGGTCGTCCACCACGTGGAGGACCACCAGCGGCAGGCCTGCCCGGTGCGCCCGGCGGGCTGCCCACAGGACCGCGGCCTGGCTTTGGGCTGAGTCGTTGGTGCCCGCAGCTATGGGTTTTTGCGATGTCATGGCCGCACTTCCTGCTCGTCGTGAACTGGGGTTTCCTGCTTTTCAAGACTGGCCCCGGCCTTGGCGGCGCTGTAGGGCCAAAAGTCACGGAAGCGCTGCTCAGGCGCTTCTACGCTCCGGGTTCTGCCGGAGCGACCGGCTCCGGGCCCGGAGTGTCCGTTTCTGCGAGGGTCTTGAAAATGGTCCAGGCGACGGCGGTGAGCGGCACTGCCAGCAGCGCCCCGATGACGCCGGCCAGGGTGGCCCCGGCGGCCAGGGCGAGGATGATTACCAGCCCGTGGATCCGCAGTACCCGGCCCATGAAAAGGGGCTGGAGGATATGGTGCTCGAACTGGTTGGCGGCCACCAGGATCACCAGGACAATGAGAGCGGTAACCGGCCCGTTTTCCACCAGGGCCACCAGCACCGCGAGGCTGCCGGCGGCGGTTGCTCCGATGATCGGAATGAAACCGCCCAGGAAGACCACCGCGGCCAGCGGCACTGCCAGGGGAACCCGCAGGACCAGGAGCCCGATCAGGACCATCACGGCGTCAATCGCAGCGATGATGAGTGTCCCGCGGACGTAGCCGCCCAGCACCACGATGCTTCGCCCGGCCGCCAGATGTGCCTTGCCCTGGCGGGTTGCCGGGAGAAAACCGATCAGGAACGAGCGGATCTTCTCGCCGTCCTTGAGGAAGAAGAACAGGATGACTGCCGTCAGGACCGTACCGGCCGCGATCTCACCGGCAGTCCTCAGCCCCGTCAACGCGTCGGCCCCCAGGCTGCCGCCGGCAAGGAACTTCTGGAACTCCCCGCGGGCGGCGTTGATCTGGTCGTTCGTCAGCGCCACGGGGCCGGTGGTAATGAACTGCTGAAGCTGGCCTATTCCTGCTTCTGCCCGGGCTGCCAGGACGGAGGCCTGCTGCCTGACCAGTGTGGTGATGCCTCCCACCACGCCGGCTGCCACTGCCAGGATCACCAGGAAGGACGACAGGACGGCCAGGGCGCGGGGCCATCCGCGGGCGGCAAGCCAGCGGACCGCGGGAGCCATGGCCGAGGCCAGGATCAAGGCCACCATAACCGGGATGGTGACCAGTGGAACACGGGTTGCGGCCGTCACCACTGCCCAGGCGAGCGCCAGCACGGAGAGCGTCTGGATTGCCCGTATGCTTGCCCGGCCCAGGCCGTCGGTCCACAGTACAGACATCCTGCCGGTAAAAGACCGGGGATGGGACGGATCTGCCGCGTCCCCGTCCAGGGGCTCATTGCCTTGCATTGGCTTTCTCCTTGCTGCCGTTGTTGTCCGGCTCCAAACAGTACGTCGTTACTGTTGCTGTTACCCCTTATGTTCGGTGCTGACCTTCCGGGTTTTTACTGGTGGATTCCGCGACTGCCGGGGAGCCGGGACGGGTGGCATGGCATCGACGGTTCCCATCCGCACGCGGTGGTCAGTATGCTTACTATTGACGGCCCAACGCAACGAGAAAGGCACCATCATGACTGAACAGAACGTCCCGGACGATGAGCTGGAAGTCGTGGAGCAGGACGATGTGCTTCTCGACGAAACTCCCGGCGCGGCGTCGTCCCTGGAACTGGACCCAGTATCGGGGGAGCCGGACAACTACCCCGGTGCTGCCGAAAACAACCCCGACCGCTGGCAGGAGGACCCCTTGCTGCAGGACGAGGCCGTCTCCGGTGAAGAGGAGGACTTCCTGAGCGACCAGACGCTGCGGGATGAAAGCGCCAGGGCGCGTTACCGTTCAGGCGATGAGCAGGTATCGCCTGACACCCCCACCCTGGGGGAGGCCGCAGCGGATGTTGATTTTGGGGAAGCCCCCACCGGCCTCGAAGCTGACGGCAGCGACGACGAGGAGAATTTTGGCGGCTCGCCGCTCAGTGAGTTTGAGCCCGACGACCTGGAACGCTAGCAACCCCGCGGGCCGGGCCGGCGTGGCCCGGCCCGCAGTGGAGGGAGTCCCATGCAATCCAAAGAACTGCTGCTGGAGGCCTTCGATCGCCTCCCGGTCCTGGTCCGGGAAGCCCTCGACGGGCTTGACGCGGCGCAGCTGCAGCGCCGTCCGGGTGGCAACGGCAATTCCATCGCGTGGTTGATCTGGCACTCGGGCCGGGTGGAGGATGCGCAGGTAGCCTCGTCTGCGGGCCTGGAACAGGTGTGGACGGCGGAAGGTTTCGTGAAGCGCTTCGGCCTTCCCCTGGGGGAACGCGACACGGGCTACGGCCACTCCAGTAAACAGGTGGACGCCGTCAGGGCGCCGCGGGAGCTGTTGCTGGAGTACTACGATGCCGTCCACCGGCAGACCGCCAAGGTCCTGGAAGACATTGCTGATCCGGACCTGGACCGCGTGGTTGACAGGCACTGGAATCCGCCTGTGACCCTCGGAGTGCGGCTGGTCAGCATCCTGGGGGACTGCCTTCAGCACCTCGGCCAGGCCGCCTACGCCAAGGGGCTGCACGCCGGGACGGCAGGCGCCGGCGGTGCGTGAACTGGTGGTATTGGGCACCGCCTCACAGGTCCCCACCAGGACCCGGAACCACAACGGCTACTTTCTGCGCTGGGACGGCGAAGGGCTGCTTTTCGACCCCGGCGAGGGAACCCAGCGCCAGATGATCCACGCCGGCGTCGCGGCCAGCCACATCAACAGGATCTGCCTCACGCATGTGCACGGAGACCACTGCTACGGGCTGCCGGGAGTCCTGTCCCGGATGGCCCTCGACGGTGTGGCACACCCGGTCCACCTGCACTATCCGGCGTCGGGTGACCCGGTGGTCCAGGCCTTGGTGGCCGTGGGTTCGCCCGGCATCGACCTGCGGCTCCATCCGCATTCGGGGGCCGGGCCCGTGGCGGACTGCCTGGAGGTGCGGCCACTGAGGCACCGCATCGAGACATACGGCTACCTGATGACGGAGCCTGACGGACGCACCTTCCTGCCGGAGCGGCTCCAGGCGGCAGGAATCGGAGGCCCGGACGTGGGCCGGCTGCAACGCGACGGCGTCCTTGGGGCAGTCAGGCTGGAGGACGTGAGCGTACCCAGGCCGGGCCAGCGCTTCGCCTTCATCATGGACACCGCGCCGTGCCCCGGCGCCGACGACCTGGCGGACGGCGCTGACCTGCTGGTCACCGAGTCAACGTTCAGCGACGACGACGGCGTCCTGGCACGGCAGTACCTGCACCTTACTGCCGGGCAGGCCGGGGAGTTGGCGGCGTCCGGCGGGGTCCGCACCCTGGTGCTCACCCATTTCTCCGCACGGTACGGTGACGACGTCTCCGTGCTGGAACAACAGGCGCAGGCACGGGCCCCAGGGGTTACCGTGATCGCCGCCAACGACCTTGACCGCATCCCTGTTCCGCGGCGGCGGCAACCAGCGGGAGAAGCAGCGGGCCCAACAACGGCGATAGGGTTTAACCATGACGGCAGCAGCTGAATCCACGGTCACTCTCGATGGCCGTTTCGCCCGGGAACTGGCGGAACTCGCCGTGCCCTGGCAGGCCGAGGAAGCGCCCAGCCCTGAGCTCCTCGTCCTGAACGAGAAGCTGGCAGCGGACCTGGGCCTCGACCCGCAATACCTGCGCAGCCCCGAGGGTGTGCGGCTCCTGGTGGGAAACCACGTGCCGGCCGGTGCCACACCCGTGGCGCAGGCGTACGCCGGACACCAGTTTGGCGGATACTCGCCCCTGCTCGGCGACGGACGGGCCCTGCTGCTGGGCGAGGTCACTGACCGGGCCGGCCGCCTCCTGGACGTTCATCTCAAAGGTTCGGGGCGAACGCCCTTCGCCCGCGCCGGGGACGGCCGTGCCGTCGTCGGGCCCATGCTGCGTGAATACATTGTCAGCGAGGCCATGCAGGCACTGCACATTCCCACCACCCGGTCGCTCGCCGTCGTGGCCACCGGGCGGCAGGTCCGGCGCGATGACATGCTGCCCGGCGCCGTTTTGGCGCGGGTGGCAAGCAGCCACCTGCGCGTAGGCAGCTTCCAGTACGCGCGCGCAACCGAAAATATGGACCTCCTGAAACGGCTGGCGGACCACGCCATCAGCAGGCACTACCAGCACGCCGCTGATGCCGCCAACCCCTACCTCGCTCTGTTCGAGGCGGTCGTCTCTGCCCAGGCGGAGCTGGTGGCCCGGTGGATGCTGGTGGGCTTCGTGCACGGGGTCATGAACACGGACAACATGACCATCTCCGGGGAAACCATCGACTACGGCCCGTGCGCGTTCATGGACGCCTTCAACCCGGCCGCCGTCTACAGTTCCATCGACGTCGGCGGACGCTATGCCTACGCCAACCAGCCGGTCCTTGCCGAATGGAACCTGGCCCGGCTCGCCGAGGCCATGCTGCCGCTGATTGACCAGGACCAGGAAAAAGCCGTGGCCCCGGCGGTGGAGGTACTGGGCGGCTTCCGCGGTCATTACAGCGAGGCATGGACCCGCGGGATGACGGGCAAGTTGGGCCTGGGCGGCGTCGATGAAAGCGGCGCCGCCGGGGCCCTGGTGGATGATGTCCTCGACATCCTGAAGGACGGACCCGTGGACTACACCTTGTTCTTCCGCAACCTGGGCAAAGCGGCCCGCGGGGACCTCCGTCCCGTGCGCGGCATGGTCCTTGACCTGGCCGCCCTCGATGCCTGGCTGGAGCGGTGGCAGGCGCTGCAGCCTGACGCGGAGCTGATGGACAGCGTGAACCCGGCCTACATTCCGCGGAACCACCTTGTGGAGGAGGCGCTGTCCGCTGCCACCGGCGGAAACCTCGCTCCGCTGCAGCAGCTGCTGGAGGCGGTCAGTGAACCCTTCACCGAGCGGCCCGGGCTGGAACGTTACCTGCAGGGGGCGCCCGACGACTTCGGCAGCTACATGACCTTCTGCGGGACCTGACCGAGGCGGCCCGCGGGGTAAAACGACAGGAGGGTGGCAGCCGGTATTCCCGGCTGCCACCCTCCTGCTTCGTCCGGCGCCGCCAACGGCGCCGGACAGTGCGAAGACTAGGCTACGCGCACAGCGGAGTAGCCGCCGAGCCAGCTGATGGAGTGCACCTGCGTGTCGAAGCCGTTGACGCCGCCGCTGACAACCTGGCCGTTGCCTGCGTAAACGCCCACGTGGCCGGAGGTGATGATCAGGTCACCGGGGGCGGGAGCGCCTACGACGGTGCCGTACTGGAAGAACTGGGTGGGGGCCAGATCGCCCACGGACTTGCCGACGGAGCGCAGAGCCTTCTCGACCATGGCGGTGCAATCCTGCTTGAAGCCCAGCTGGCTGTAGGCCGAGGCGAGGATCGCAGCGCCGGTGCCCGTGCCGGTGGTGGATGCCACCGGGGTGGCCGAGGCGTAGGACATGTTCATGCCGGTGTTCGCCGGTGCGGTGGCGGCTGCGGCCTGCACGGGTGCTGCTGCAGGGGCGGGCGCCGGGGCGGCGGTGTAGCCTGCGCCGGGAATCTGGATCTGGTCGCCCGGGTAGATGACCGAGGACAGTCCCAGGCCGTTGGCGGACAGCACGCCGTTGAGGCTGACGCCGTAGGCTGCTGCAATGGCGCCGAGGGTGTCGCCGGAAACGACCGTGTGGACGTTCCCTGCTGCTGCGGCGGGGGCTGCGGCCGGGGCGGCAGGAGCCGAGGTGGCCTGGACGCTGGTCTGCTCAGTGGTGTCCGGGGCGGATACACCTGCATGGGCCGGGGCGCCGACTCCGAAGGCAATGCCGGATGCCGCAGCAACGGCGAGCGCGGGACGGCCCAGGGAGCGGGCCTGGGACTTGGCTGTTACTGCGAGGCCCTCGAGCACAATGGAGCGGGCCGGGGTCGCGCGGTGACGGGCAGTGGTTGAAATTTTTGACACGGTTGATCGCCTCTCCCATGCCTGCGGGGTGAGCTGTCGGGTTCGGGCTGGAGATACCCGGCCGGAAGCAACCCCGCGATGTGCGGAGGCGCTATCGACTTAACCCCAAGGCCACAAGTGGCCGCGGAAACTTGGTTCCCCCGTCCCTGCCAACTGGAGCGGTTGAATCCCATGATCAGCGGCAGGGCTCGGCATGCTGACGGGAATGTCCCGTCTGAGAGGGACACCAAAAGACCATAACCCACGTGCGGCGTGATTGTCACATTTGGATAACATACGAGGTTGTTCTCTCGCATTGGGCAAACGTCTGGACATACACCGCGAGCCAGGGCCTGACCTCAGGTGATACTTTGCCCGTGAAGCACGGTAACAATGTGGAAACAGGCCCCTGCCCTGCGCCCAATCCCGACGGTAAGCTTCGGGACCATGCGCCCGTTCGTGACCTTGGGGAGGCTCCCCCTTGACGGGGGCCTCATGGCGGTTGCCCTGGCCACCCTGGTCAGCAATGCTGCGGCCGCCGAAAAGACGGCCACCGCGCTCACCGCACAGGAAAAGGCCGCCAAGGGCGAGCGGGAACGCCTGTCCGGGGAAGCGAAAGCAAAACTGGACGCCGCACGTTCTGCCCAGGCTTCGCTGGCCGGGCAGGTCGCGGAGGAGCAGCGGCACGGCACTGAGCTGACCGCCCAGCTCGCCACGCTGAAAGGTACGACGGCGGCCATGGAGGGTGGGTACCGGCAGGGCTGGGCTGCACTGGCTGCCTATGAGGCGGCCCAGGCGGCCAAGCGCGCCGCCGCTGAGGAGCAGGCCCGCGGACAGGCGGAGGCCGCAGCCAAGGGTGCCGCAGCGGCAGCCCGGCAGCCCCAGGAGCCCGCACCCCGTGCCGACCCTGCCCAGGCCAATCCGGCCCAACCCGGTCCGGCCCCCGGCGCGGTCAATGATCCCGCCGGGGCGAAAAGCTACGCGTCCGGACGCCTGCCCGCCTACGGGTGGGGCCAGGGCCAGTTCCTGTGCCTGGCCCAGCTGTGGACCAAGGAGTCCAACTGGTTGACCACCGCCACCAACGCCTACTCCGGAGCCTATGGAATTCCCCAGGCCCTGCCCCCGGGGAAGTACGCCAGCGCCGGCGGCGACTGGCTCACCAGCTATCGCACCCAGATCGAATGGGGCCTGGGCTACATCCGTGACCGCTACGGTTCACCGTGCGCGGCCTGGAACCACTCCGTAACCCTGAACTGGTACTGACTGACGCGTTAGGCTGTCTCCATGCCAGATTTCGAACGGTTCCGTGCGCTGCTCGAAGAGGAGCGGGCGCGGCGCCTGGCACTGTTGCCGGCGCTGCGGGCGGACATCGAGGCAGCAAACTCGGCGCGCCAGGGTTCCAATGTCGACGACGAGCACGATCCCGAGGGTGCCACCATCGCCTTCGAACTCTCACAGGCCTCTGCGCTCCTGAAACAGAGTTCGGCGGGCCTGGACCAGATTGAAGCGGCGCTTGCCCGGCTGGCGGCGGGGACCTATGGAACCTGCGCCGTATGCGGGGAGCCCATCGCCGAGGGCAGGCTGGAAGCCCGCCCGTGGACCCCGTACTGCATCCACCACGCGGCGTCCGGGCGCGGGCGATGACCGGTACGGCGGACGTTGTGTCCGCGGCGGCGGATTTCGTGGACCGGACCCTGCAGAACGAGGGCGCCTGGTACCGGGCGGACGACGTCGGGGCACGGCTGGGCGGGGTGCTTGCCTCTTATGGTTCCTCTGTGGGGGCCGTTCGCGGGACCGTGCGCGATGCGCTGCGGAAGTTCAAGGACCTGGACCATGACGGCACGGTCATGCTGGCCTCCGCCCTGTGGGGCCAGCCGCGGCCCGGTTCCCGGCCGGTGTTCGAGCGCCGCCTGGCAGCGGTGGTCCTGCTGCAGTCACGGGTGCGGCTGCTCCGTCACTCTGACCTGACCCGGCTGGAGGGTTTCCTTCGCTCCGCGCAGGCAGCGGACCTGACCGGGCCCCTTCTCGCCGACGTCCTGGTCCCGTTGCTGGCGGGGCTGGGGGAGCGCGAACGGCAGCGGGCAGGCGTTGTCGTGGCGCGGTGGCGGGAAGACCCGGACCCCCAGCTGCGGGCGGCGGCCGACGCCCTTGAAAAAGACTTGACCATTTGAAACGTACCGAGGAGATCCCCATGAATGAGCCGTTTGACCTTGAGCGTTTTGTTGCCGCGCAAAACACCGGCGGAACCTATGAGCAGGCGCTGGGCGAACTGCAGGTCGGCCGGAAGTCCGGGCACTGGATGTGGTTTGTCTTCCCGCAGATTGCCGGGCTGGGACAGAGCGCCACCTCCCGCAAGTACGCCATTTCCTCGCTGGCGGAGGCCCGCGCCTACCTGGACCACGAGGTGCTGGGCCCGCGGCTCCTGGAGTGCGCGCTGGTCCTGGCAAACCACGCCGACCAGTCCGCCGAAGACATTTTCGGCGGTATCGACGCCAGGAAGCTCCGCTCCAGCATGACACTGTTCCTCCGGGCGGCGCCCGGAGAAACAGTGTTCAAGACCGTCCTGGCCCAGTTCTTCAACGGGGAACCGGACCCGGCCACGGACGAGCTCCTGGCCGGCCAGGACGCGGCCGGCTGAAACCCGGCTTCTGTCCCGCTGCTGCGCGGGGGGGTACGGGGAGCCCAGGGCGCGCTAAGGCGTGGGGCTGCCGCCGTTGACATTGAGCGTCTCGCCCACCACGTAGCTGGACTCGGGCGAGGCCAGGAAGACATAGGCGGGGGCGAGCTCGGCGGGCTGGCCCGCGCGGCCCAGGGGAGTGGACTGGCCAAACTCCGGCAGTTCCTCCTTGGGCTGTCCGCTGCTGACCTGCAGGGGCGTCCAGATGGGCCCCGGGGCCACCGCATTCACCCGGATCCCCTTGGGCGCCAGCTGCTGGGCCAGGCCCTTGGTGAAGTTGTTGATGCTGGCCTTGGTGGTGGCGTAGTCCACCAGCGTGGGGGACGGGTTGTAGGCCTGGATCGACGTGGTGTTGATGATGGTTGAGCCCGCCGGCATGTGCGGCACGGCGGCCTTGGTCACCCAGAACATGGCATAGACGTTGGTCTTCAGGGTGTGGTCGAACTGCTCGTCGCTGATGTCCTGCAGGTCCTCCTGCGCAACCTGTTTCCCGGCATTGTTGACCAGGATGTCAACCCCGCCCAGGACGGCCACCGCCGTGTCCACCAGGTCCCGGCACACGGCGGAGTCCTTCAGGTCGCCGGGGACCTTGACGGCCTTGCGGCCGGCGGCCTCAATGATTCCGGCAATGCGGGAGGCGTCCTCCTCTTCCTGCGGCAGGTAGGAAAGCACGACGTCGGCGCCCTCCCGTGCAAAGGCGATCGCCGTCGCTGCCCCGATGCCTGAGTCCGCGCCGGTCACGATCGCCCGGCGGCCTTCCAGCCGCCCGGTGCCCCGATAGGTCTCTTCCCCGAGGTCGGCCTTGGGCGCCAGTTCCGCATCAAGCCCGGGCTCAGGCTGGTGTTGCTTGGGCGGGGAGATCTTTTCGTAGGCAGTCACGGGATTACGGAAGGTGTACTGGTCAGTCATGGTGGTACTCCTGTTCGTGCGGGACGCGGGCTGGTTCATCGCCCGGGATGGTGAAGCAGCCTGGGGCTGCCGAGGGCAACCACTGGAAACTAAGCATGCTTACGTTTCCTACCCTAGGCAGAAGCCCCCTGCCCTGCCAAGCCGCTCCGCGGGCTCAGTCGCGGCGGACCTCCACCAGCCTGACCTCCGCCAGCCGCCCGCTGTCCACCACGGCCTCCATGAAGGTGCATGCCGGCTGGCGGCGTCGGTCGGTTGGCGAGCCCGGATTCAACAGCCGCAGCCCGTTCGGCGACACCGTGTCCCAGGGGATGTGGCTATGCCCGAACACCAGGACGTCGGCATCGGGGTACAGCGCCTCGCACCGCTGTTCACGGCCCTTCGCCTGGCCGGTTTCGTGGACCACCGCAAAGCGAACCCCGCCAATGGTGGCAGTGGCCGTTTCTGGCAGCCGGCGGCGAAGTTGGGGGCCGTCATTGTTCCCGAAAACGCCCAGCAGGCGCTTGCTCCGGCGTTCGAATTCGTCCAGCAGTTCC
Source organism: Pseudarthrobacter sp. LT1 (assembly GCF_035621795.1). Classification (NCBI taxonomy): domain Bacteria; kingdom Bacillati; phylum Actinomycetota; class Actinomycetes; order Micrococcales; family Micrococcaceae; genus Pseudarthrobacter; species Pseudarthrobacter sp. LT1. The sequence continues at coordinate 2,581,962 of NZ_CP141830.1, read as the reverse complement.
GCCTCCACCCAATCACCGGCGTGGAAAACCGCGTCGGCGAGTTCCACTGCGGACCACACCTGCTCCGGCAGGTGCCTGGCGCGCTTGGGCACATGGGTATCGGCAAGCAGGACAAGGTTCAACGGCATACCCGGCATCCTGCCATAGGGCCCTGTTCCCATGCCGCGTGGAGTCGTAATCTGGGGGCTTGGAGGTGATTGCCATGGAGGCAGCCCAAGGCGACCGCATCGTTGTGCACGGGAGGACGGTGGGGTCCTCGGACCGGCACGGGGTGATTCTGGAGGTCCGTGGCGAGGGTGGAAGCCCGCCGTATGTCGTCCGCTTCGACGACGGGCACGAAACCGTCATGTATCCCGGTGGCGATTTCGCCGTCGAGCACGGACACAACGCCTGACGCTCCTGCGGGACTGCACCCGGCCGCTTCACCTGTCAGACTGGAGCAATGGATCATTTTCCGTCCGCAGGCATGTCCTCCACCCCACCGCAGCGCACAGGTCCCCGCGACCCGGGCGACGCCTGGGTGGAAGGGGACCGCGGCAGGTACTGGGGCCGTTTCGGCGCGGCGGGCGTCCTTGCCTGGGACCCCGCCAAAGGCGTGCTCCTGCAGCACCGTGCGGTCTGGAGTCATAACGGTGGAACCTGGGGGCTGCCCGGCGGCGCCCTGCACCAGGGCGAAGAACCCGTTGACGGCGCCCTCCGCGAGGCGTATGAGGAAGCCGCGGTCCCGTCGGAGAGCGTGGAAGTGCTGTTCACGTCCGTGCTGGACCATGGCTACTGGTCCTACACCACGGTGGTGGTGAGGGTGCGGGAATCCTTCGAGCCGGTGATCAGCGACCCCGAGAGCATTGCCCTGCTCTGGATCCCGGTGGCAGAGGTGGAGGCCCTGGACCTGCACCCCGGTTTCGCGGCCGCGTGGCCGGAGCTGCTGGCGCAGCTGGACACCGGCGAACCCTGGTAGGCCGGCCCCGGACTCCTCCCGGGGAGCCTCCGGCTAGTAGCCTTCGCCGTAGTCGGCGGTCACCAGGATGGGCAGGTGGTCTGAATTTCCGCGCGGGAGCGTCTCCACGCTGGCAATGTCCAGGCCCAGCGAGGTGGCGAAGTCGAAGTGGCCCTTGAACACCTTGTACCGGGTGTACGTTCGCCGGTTGCTCAGGGAGAGGGCATACCCGGAGTTCTTCATGTGCATGTCCAGGTTCTTGGTGAAGAACGGGTAGTTGAAGTCACCCACCATCAGGGTCATCAGGCCTTTGCCCATGCTCAGCAGTTCAGCGTGGGCTGCGTGGATCTGCTTGCGCCGCAAAGAGTTCGACGCCGTCAGCGGGGCTGCATGGAAGGATCCGATCACCAGCTCATGCTGCGTTTCGGTGTCCATCACCCTGGTGCCGATGAGCCGTTCATGGGCCGGAGCCAGCACCCTGTCATGCATTGATTTCTTCAACGCGAAGGACTGCGTATCCAGTGCGGTGAAGCGGCTGGTGCGGTAGTAGATGGCCAGACCCAGCCGGTTGCCCTTGGTGGCATCCGCCAGGTGCAGCGGGCCCAGGGTCTCCGGGAGGTCGCTGGCATCCACTTCCTGAAGGCACAGCGCATCGATGTCATGGTTGCGGGCCAGGGCGAGAAGTTCGCCGCTGGCCTTGTGCTTGCGGAGGTTGTAGCTGATGACGCGCATGAAACACCTCTTTTGAGGGTTGCTGACAGGACCAGTTCCTTACTCTAGTCCGATTGCCACCCGCACCCTCCAACATTTCGTTGCCCGCGTTGGCGCGCCGTGCGCTGTCCGCGGGGGATAGAGTTAGTGGCAATTCACTGAATTTCCGTAAGGGGCCAGCCTTGACTGCAGACCTGCCTGAACTCGCCGAAGGCAATTTCTACTACCAGGACCTGGGCGGCGGGCGGTTCCGCTCCACCATCCACGCGCAGGGTGCCTGGAACGTCCACGAACAGCACATGGCCCCGGCATCGGGCCTCATGGCCGATGTCCTTGAACGGCACCAGCCGCGGGAAGACATGCGGATGGCCCGCCTCAGCTACGAGATCCTTGGATTGATCCCGGGCGGCGAGTTCCGGATCGAGACCACCACGCTGCGTCCCGGCAGGACCATCGAACTGGTGCAGGCGGAACTCGTGGCCGGCGGCCGCACCGCCATCCGCGCCGCCGGGTGGCGCATGCTGACCAGTGACACCGCTGAAGTCGCCGCCGTCGAGGACGCAGCGATCCCCGGCCCCGACGAATGCAAGCCGTACGACGGCGCCGCCGTCTGGCCCGGCGGCTACATCCGCTCCCTCGAAATGAGGGTGGCCGAGGGCCACCGTCCCGGAGCCGGCAAGGTGTGGCTCCGCACCGACCACCCCCTGACCGACCGCGCCGACAGCGGCGACCTGGCCCGGCTCATGGGCTTGGTGGACACGGCCAACGGCATCGCGGCCAGGGTTCCGCCGGGGAAGGGCAGCTACGCGTTCCCCAACCTGGACCTGCAGATCCACATGTACCGCCGGCCCCGGGGGGAATGGCTGGGACTGGACAATGCGGTGTCGTTCGGCAGCGACGGGATCGGGCTGACCTCCACCGTGCTGCACGACCGGCAGGGGCCGTTCGGCCGCGCTGAACAGATCCTCACCCTGCGCAAATCCTGATAAAGGGTTCGTCCTGACCCTGCGACTGGTCCTTGCCGCGCCTGGGTCCTGACCTATGGTGCGGGCATGTATCGCTGAGTATCGTTGTATATCGTTCACGATTGACAAAGGAGTTCATGATGCGTGCTTCAAACCCTGCTGGCGGATTCGGCGGGAACAATCTGGACGGTATGTGGCAGGCCGTCGAGGAACTGCGCTCCCGGTTTGAAAAGCGGGCCGGAACCCGCGCCGGGAAAGGTGAGGTGCGGACGGCGGTGCTGGCCCTGCTGGCCGAGCGGCCCATGCACGGCTACCAGATCATCCGCGAGATCGAGGAACGCAGCGGGGGCAGCTGGAAACCGAGCGCAGGCTCCGTCTATCCCACCCTGCAGCTGCTGGCGGATGAAGGATCAATTACAGCCGAGGAAACGAACGGCCGAAAAATCTACTCGTTGACCGAAGCCGGCCGCGAGGAAGTGGCAACCCACCACGGGGCTGCGCCATGGGATCCGGCCGGCCCGATGGCCGGCGGCGTTGCTTCCCTGCCCAAGGCCGGGATCGAACTGGCCCAGGCCGCAGCCCAGGTTGGCCGTACCGGCACCCAGGAGCAGGTGCACCAGGCGGTGGCGGTGCTGGACGAGGCCCGCCGCCGTCTGTACGCCATCCTCGCCCAGGACTGACGCGGGTGGCGTCCACCGTCCAGGAGAGGGCCGACGCCCAGTTGCCCCTGCGGGAGCACCGCGGCCGCTACCGGCGGATTCTGCGCTTCGCTGCATGGAACCTCGCCGCCACGTGGTGGTTCGAGCTGTTCCTGCCGCGGATTGGACTTAGCCGGGTGGCCGCCAGGACGCGGTCACGGCGGATGCGGCGCTTTGCCCAGCGGTTCCATGACCTGGCCGTGGACCTCGGTGGCCTCATGATCAAGGTGGGCCAGTTCCTGTCCTCCCGGCTCGACGTCCTTCCGCCGGAGATCACCAAAGAACTGGAGGGGTTGCAGGACGAGGTGCCGCCGGTCGCCTTCCCTGCCATCTCCGCCCTGGCCGCCCGGGAACTGGGGACGCCGCTGGACAGGGTTTATGCCTCCGTGGACCCAACGCCCATAGCCGCTGCCTCCCTGGGCCAGGCCCACCGCGGCCGCTTGAATCCTGCCGACGCCGGGGACACCGGACTCGATGCCGTGGTGCTGAAAGTGCAGCGCCCGGGCATCGGCGCCATTGTCGACGTCGACCTTGCCGCCCTGCGCAAGGTTGCCGGCTGGCTCAGCCACATCCGGCTCGTTTCCCGCCGCGCCGACATGCCGGCGCTGGTGGAGGAATTCGCCCAGACCAGCCTGCTGGAGATCGACTACCTGCACGAGGCCGTCAACGCGGAGCGGTTCGCCGCGGATTTCGCCGGGGACGACCGCGTGGAAGTCCCGGGCGTGGTGTGGGAGCGGACCACCCGCCGTGTGCTCACCCTGGAGGACGTCACTGCCATCAAGATCACGGACGTCGGGGCGCTCCGTGCCGCCGGCATCGATCCCGCCGCGGTCGCGCCGGTGTTCGCGTCCATCATGTTCGACCAACTGTTCACCAACGGCTTCTTCCACGCCGACCCTCATCCGGGGAACATCTTCGTCACCCCAGTCCCTCCAGGTGCAGGGCTTCCCTGGAAACTGACGTTCATCGACTTCGGGATGATGGGCGAAGTCACGGCTTCCACGCGCAGCGGACTGCGGAAGCTGCTGATCGCAGCCGCCGCCCGGGACGGCAAGGGACTCGTGGCGGCCATCAATGATGTGGGCGTCCTGATGCCGTCAGCCGACAGCGTGGCCCTGGAACGCGCCATGACGCAGCTCTTCGCCCGCTTCGGCGGCATGGGCTTCGCCGAACTGCGCGAGGTTGACCCGAGGGAGTTCCGTGACTTTGCCGTGGAGTTCGGTGACGTGGTCCGGTCGCTGCCGTTCCAGCTGCCGGAGAACTTCCTGCTGATCATCCGGGCCATGTCCCTGACCTCCGGGGTATGCAGTGCCCTGGATGAGCGTTTCAACCTCTGGGATTCGGTGGAGCCCTACGCCGCCCAGCTGCTGCGGAACGAACGGGGCAACGTGGTGCAGGATGTGGCCCGGCAGGCCCTCGACGCTGCCGGTGTTGCCTTCCGGCTCCCGGGCCGCCTGGACGCCCTGGCCGGGAGGCTGGAGGAAGGATCGCTGCAGGTTGCCGTCCCCCGCCTGGAGCGCCAGGCTGCGCGGCTGGACCGGGCTGTGCGCCGCTCAGCCTCCGCCCTGGTCTTCGGGGCCCTGCTGCTCGCGGGAGCCATTGTCCGCCCTGACGACGTTGCGCTGGGCAATGTGCTGATGACGGCGTCGGCCCTTCCGCTGCTGCACGCGCTGTGGGTGGGGCGCCGGGGACGTTAAGGCGGCCGCCGCCGTCGGGCGTAACCTAGGGGTGGCCTGCCCGTCCGCGGGCTGTGAACCGCCGCCGCTAAAACCCGTCGACGTTGAATCTGTCGCCGCCACACCATGGGAGCTTCGCAACAATGCACCACACCGGTACCGGATCCAGCACGCTCACCGTGGTGCGGCAGGACGTGTCACTCGGCGCGGGCCGGGACCTCGAATTCGGCCTGGAGCTGCTGGCAAGGGCACGGAGCGGCGCCATTGGTCCCACCCTGCGGCTGTACCGGCCCGCGCCCACCGTGGCGTTCGGGCAGCGGGATACCCGGCTGCCGGGATTCGACGCCGCCGCCCAGGCCTGCCGGGACAACGGCTTCGAACCCCTGGTCAGGCGGGCGGGCGGACGCGCTGCGGCCTACCACCGTGGCACCCTGGTGGTGGACCACGTTGAACCGGATACGGACGCCGTCGCCGGATCCAAGGCCCGGTTCGGCTACTTCGGGGAGCTGTTTGCGGAGGCGCTGCGAAGCGTGGGCGTACAGGCTGCCGTGGGTGAGATTCCCGGCGAATACTGTCCGGGCGAATTCAGTGTCCACGGCACCGACCCGGCAGACAGCTCCCGGAGAGTGAAACTGGTGGGCACTGCCCAGCGGGTTGTTTCCGGCGGCTGGCTCTTCAGCTCGGTGATCGTGGTGGAGGACTCCGCCCCGATCCGGAAGGTCCTTACCGACAGCTATGCCGCGCTCGGCCTGGACTGGGATCCTGCCACCGCCGGCGCCGCCAACGATCTGGTGCCCGGCCTGGACGTCGCCGCCGTCGAGCAGGCCATCCTTAAGACGTATGCGGGCCATGCCACCCTGGAAACTGCTTCCTTCAGCAGCCTGGGGGCATGACCCGCATCAGTTGTGGCGCGGCGGCCGGTCAGGCGGCCAGGCGGCTCTTGACCTCGGCGGCGGACGGGTTGGTGGCGGCGGTGCCGTCCGGGAAGAGGACCGTTGGGACGGTGCGGTTGCCACCGTTCAGCTGCTCCACGAGTTCAGCCGTGCCGTCCACCTCTTCGATGTTGATTTCGGTGTAGCCGATGCCCTGTGCATCCAGCTGCTTCTTGAGCCGGTTGCAGTAGCCGCACCAGGTGGTGGAAAACATGGTGATGGTGCCCGATTCGGGAGTGAAGTCCACAGGGATCTCCTATACGTCGCTTGAAAGGTTTCCTTACTGTCAACCGTAGCGTGGCCGCCGGTATTCCCCGGTCCCGGGCGCTGCTGCGGTGCCTGGATGACAGTTTGTGGCGGGCGGTGGCAAGCTGGTGCCATGTGTGGACGCTACGTAATGGCACGGGCCGTGGGGGATCTCCTGGCCGAGTTCGACGCCGAGCTGGAGGACGAGGTCACCATCCCGCCGTCCTGGAACGTGGCACCCACGGATGCCGTCCCCATTGTGCTGGAGCGGCTGGTGGAAGACAGCGCTGCGCCCCGGCAGGTCCGCCAGCTGCACGTTGCGCGGTGGGGCCTGGTCCCGTCCTGGGCAAAGGATCCCGGGATCGGCTCCCGCATGATCAATGCACGGAGCGAATCCGTGCTGGAGAAGCCGGCCTTCCGGAAGGCTGTGCAGTCCCGCCGCTGTGCCGTGCCCGCCGACGGCTACTACGAATGGAAGCAGGGCCCGGGAAACTCGAAGCAGCCCTACTACGTGCACCCGGGCGGGGAACGCGGGCTGGTTTTCGCCGGTCTCTATGAGTGGTGGAAGGACCCGTCAGTGCCGGAGGGGGAGCCCGGACGCTGGCTGCTGTCCACGTCGATCCTCACGGCTGACACCCCGCCGCCGGGGACTGAATCCACCATCTTCGGGAAACTGACCGAGCTGCATGACAGAGTGCCGCTGCCCATGGACAAGGCCACGATGGAGGCCTGGCTGGACCCGCAGGCTGATGATGCCGCCGCATTGGTTGACCTGGTGCGGTCGGGGGTCAAGGACGCGGCAGCCGACTGGCACGTGGAATCCGTGGGCAAGGAAGTGGGCAATGTCCGCAACAACGGCCCGGAACTGATCCGCCCGGTGGAAGCCCTGTTCTAGCAGCCTCCGCCTGGGCCGGTACCCGTCAGACGGTGACCGTGCCGGCGTCGTCCACTGCCCAGGTGGGGTTGTACGCCACTTCCCAGCGGAACCCGTCAGGGTCGGCAAAATATCCTGCGTAGCCTCCCCATGCCTTGGTGACGGGCTCGGCAACGATGGCAGCACCGGCAGCCGCAGCCTGTTCCATGACGCTGTCCACTTCCTGCGGGCTTGCCAGGTTGTGGCTGAGCGTGATGCCGGGGACGCCGGCGGGAGGACTGGTGCCGGCTTCGGCCTGCATCTGGGTGCTGTCCCAGAGGGAGAGCACCAGCCCATGGTTCACCTGGATGAACAGGACTTCCCCGGCAACCTCGCGGTGAACGGGCCAGCTAAGGCCGTCAACGTAGAAGGCGCGCGAGGCCTCGACGCTGCGGACACCGAGGGAGATAAAGTCGACTCTGGGCTCCATGCTTCGATACTGTCAGATGATGGCGACAATTCAAGGAAACGATAGGGATGCCCGGGCCGACAGGGAACAGCTCGCTGCCGTCCGGGTTGCTGTTGACGAGGTGGATGAGCAGATTGTCACCCTCATCGCCCGCCGCGAACGGCTGATCAGGATCGCCGGCACGCTGAAGGGTGATGACGCCGAGGTTCGCGCCCCGGGCCGGGTGGAGCGGATCATTGAACACGTGCGGGCTGCTGCCGAGAAAAAAGACATTGACCCGGACATCGTGGAGTCAACCTACCGGGCCATGATCTCCGCGTTCATTGAACTTGAACTGCGGATCCATAAAGAAAACAGCTGAGGAATCTTAGGGCGCTTCCTCCACCGGCACCCCGTGCTGGAACTCCCGTCCGTCCGCCTCGCTGAAGGCGGACAGGACATGCCCCTGCCCGAGCCCGTTCAACGCCGTCAGGGGAAAGCTGCCGGTGATGCTGCTCTGTGAGTGGGTGACTCCGGACAGGTCGTAATCCTCCTCGATCCCCTGGTCCCGGTTGAACGCGTAGCAGGCGATGGCCTCCCCGTTCATGAACTCAATGCACAGCCGGCGCTGTGCCGAATAATCCGGCGAGGCCCCCATCAACCCCACCACGTAGGCACCGGATACCGGAATGGTGCCGTCGATATCGAATGTGGCGACCAGGGTGGAGTCCTCGGTCTTGATGCTGGCCTGCTTCAGGAGTGCGTCATCGGTACTCATGCCAACATCCTGCTCCCTGCCGCACGCCCCGTCCACCCCCGCCTATGTTTTGATGCCATCCCGGCGTAGACTGGTTTTATTCGAATACATATTCGAATACCTGTTTGGGGAAAATCGTCGGGGAGGTGCACATGGGCATGTTCAGCGAGTCTGTTGACGTGGTGTGCACCGAAGCCGGACAACCGGAAACGTTGACCTGGGCCGGTGCTTCCTACACCGTCTGCGCCGAACCCCTCCGGTGGTACGAACGCCGGCAATGGTGGGCGGAAGACAGCAGGGCCCCGCTGGGAAGCGGACCGGGCGTGGTGGATCACGAAATCTGGCGCGTGCAGGTGCTGCCTGCCCGGGTGGCCTCCAGTCCCTCAGCGCCGGAAGATGCGGCCGGCGCAGAACCCCTCACTCTTGACCTGACCCGCCATATCCGCAGCAACCGCTGGCGGCTGCTGCGGATCCATGACGCCCTCCGCCACAGAACAGCCTGACCAGTCCAGCATGAGCTTCACCCACCTTCACGTTTCCACGGCGTTCAGCGCCCATTACGGTGTTTCCTGGCCGGAGGAACTGGCCATGGCTGCCGCAGCCGACGGCGCCACAGCCCTTGCCTGTACAGACCGGGACGGCCTCTACGGAACCATCAAGCACCTCAAGGCCTGCATGGCCGCGGGCATCGACCCCATTGTGGGGGTGGACCTTGCAGTGTTTGACGACGACGGTGATCACCGAACGCAGGTGGCAGGCAGGGTGGTGGTGCTGGCCCGCGGCCAAAACAACGGTGCCGGATACCGTGCGCTGTGCCGGCTGGTCTCCGACGCCCACGCAAGGACCTCGGGGAAAGCCGGGGGAGCGGTGCCCGCTGCTGTCACCCGTGCCGAACTGGCTTCCCGCACCCTTGACCCCCAAACCCTTAAGCCGGTGCTCACCGTATTGCTCGGCCCTGATTCGGATGTGGGCCGTGCCATGGGCGGACGGCGCTACCTGCGGCCCCGGACCCTTTTCAAGCAGTGGCTTGACGCAATGCCCGCCGGAACCGTGGTGGCTGAAATAGTCTCCCAACTCAGCGCACCTGGTACCCCGTTGAGCACGGCGCACGCTGTGCGCATGCTCAGGCTCGCCGAGGAACACCAGGTGCCGGCAGTACTCGCCAATGCGGTGAGGTACTGCGCTGCGGACGGAGCACCAACCGCTGACGTCCTGGATTCTGCCCGGACATTGAAGTCCCTGCCCGAACTGGCAGGGGAACCCCTCCTGCAACCCACTGGCCAGGGGTGGCTGAAAACCCCGGCGCAGATGCTGGGGATAGGCAAGGAGATCATTTCAGCAGCCGGTTATGGTGCCGCCGACCTCAAGCAGCTGATGACCCAAACGGAGGCGCTCGCCGATCTCTGCCGGATCGACCCCACCTCAGACATGGGATGGAAACAGCCCGTGGTGCCCGAAGCATCCGTTATTGGCATCAGCCAGGATCCGCACGCTGAGCTCATCCAGCGCTGCCATGCAGGAATCGGCCGGCGGTTCCCGGGAGCCACTGGCAACGCGGAGAAGGAGATCCTGGCCCGCCTGGACCATGAGCTGGGGATCATCCACAACCTGGGCTTCTCCTCATACTTCCTGACTGTTGCCGAGGTGTCCCGGATGATCCAGGACATGGGGGTCAGGGCGGCAGCAAGAGGGTCGGGAGCATCCAGCCTGGTCAATTACCTGATCGACGTCAGCCATGTGAATCCCCTCCAGCACGACCTGATATTTGAACGTTTCCTCTCCAACGACCGCGCCACCCTTCCGGACATCGACATCGACGTCGAAAGCGCTGAACGCCACAACGTCTACCACCGGATCTTCGAACGCTTCGGCTCTGAACGGGTAACCCTGATGAGCATGCAGAACGGATACCGCGCCCGCGGTGCCGTGCGCGACGCCGGTCTGGCGCTGGGCATGGACGACGACGAGGTGGGGGAGATCGCCAAGCAGCTGTGGCGGTTCTCTGCACGAAAATTCCGGGAAGCACTGCAGGAAAAACCGGAACTGCGTGAGTTTGCCGGCCGGGTGGAACAACGCGACGCCCATGGAAACCAGCAACTGGACCTGCTGGTGGACCTGACCGAACGGCTCGACCGGCTGCCCCGCCACATCTCCATGCACCCGTGCGGCGTCATCCTGGGTGATGCAACCCTCCTGGACCGCACCCCGGTACAGCCAAGCGGTCTTGGCCTGCCCATGAGCCAGTTCGATAAACATGACATGGACCCCATGGGCATGCTCAAACTCGATGTCCTCGGTGTCCGCATGCAAAGCGCCATGGCGTTCGCGGTCCGGGAGATCATCAGGATCCATCCCTCCAAGGAGGAAGTGATCAAGGCAGGGAACCACCCTGCCGGGCCGGAAGGTTCCGGCCCCGACTACATTGCCGCCAACGGCCGGATAGACCTCAACGCCGTCCCCCTCGACGACGAAGCCACCTATGAGCTGATCAGGAGCACGCATACCCTTGGCTGCTTCCAGATCGAATCACCCGGGCAGCGGGAACTGATCGGCAAAATGGCGCCGCGGGAGTTCAACGACCTCATCATCGATATTTCATTGTTCCGCCCTGGACCGATGAAATCGGACATGGTGCGGCCGTTCCTGGAACACCGGCACGGGTTCGCCCCTGAGGTCTACCCGCACCCTGACCTCAAGCCGGTGCTGCAGGAAACCCACGGGGTCACCGTCTTCCACGAGCAGATCCTGAAAACTCTCCACGTCATGACCGGCTGCGGCCTGGCAAAAGCCGACGAATTCCGCCGGGCACTCAGCAGCGAGGCCGGAGAAGCGCAGGTGGAGGAGTACTTCCGGCGCCACGCCAAAGCCAAGAGGTACACCCCCGAGGTGGTGGACAAGGTGTGGGGGACGTTGAAGTCCTTTGCCAGCTTCGGATTCTGCAAAGCCCACGGGGCTGCTTTCGCCGTCCCCACCTACCAGTCCGCCTGGCTCAAGACACACCACCCCGAAGCCTTCCTTGCAGGCTTATGGGAGCACGACCCCGGCATGTACCCCAAACGGCTGCTGGTGGCAGAAGCCCGCCGGCTGGGCATTCCCATCCTTCCCCTGGACATAAACCGCAGCAAAGCCGAGTACCGGGTGGAGCGGATCGGGACAGGCAGGGACGCCGGCAGGCTGGGAATCAGGCTCAGCCTGAACGGGATTTACGGTCTGTCTGCTGCTGAACTGAAGCGGGTTGTCGCCGGCCAGCCCTATGACTCACTGGCGGATCTCCGGGCGCGCTCGCGGCTCAGCAAGCCAAGCATCCGGCGCCTTGCGCAGCTTGGGGCCTTTGATTCCCTCCACCGTGAAGCCGGAGGCACCGCCAACCGAGCGGACCTGGTGCACCATTTGCAGCAGCTTCAATCAGCCAATGGCGCGCGGAAAGGCGTGGAGGTGCTGGAGGGACAGTTGTCCCTTCCCCTGGGCGACGTCGAACTGCGCAACATCAAACCTGGACTTCCAGCCCCCACGGTGGTGGACAACGTCAGGGCGGAACTGGATCTGATGGCCGTCGATGTCAGTTCCCATCTGATGGACAGCCACAGGCCCCTGCTGGAAAGGCTGGGTGTCACCACTGCCGATAAACTCCTCAGCCTGCGCAACGGGACCGAAGTGCTGGTGGCAGGGGTGCGGGTGGCCACCCAGACTCCTCCCATGCGCGGCGGCAGGCGGGTGGTGTTCATCAGCATCGACGACGGCACCGGCTGCGTGGATTCGGTCTTCTTCCACGAGGCCCAGGAAAACGCTGGCCCGCTTCTGTTTGGAACCCGCCTGCTGCTGATCCGCGGGACCACCCGAAGGACCGGTCCGCGGGGCATCAGCATCAGTGCGAGCATGGCCTGGGACCTGGGCAAGACGGACAGTTTGCCCTTGCCGGAGTCGATCGGCGGGTACGCCGGGGTGTCCAGCCCGGAGGCCTTCGCCGATGGGCCGCATCCCCTCGATGGCATCAGCAGGACGTTGGCGATCACCGGGTTCAATGGGTGACCGCGGTTCCGCACCCCCCGTGTGCCGCGTTGGTCGGCCCATACCGGAACCGATAGCATTGACGGTGGCTGGCTGTGGTCCCCGTATGCCACAAGCTATGAAGCCTCAACTTTGAATAGGAGACACCCGTGTCAGATGCCCAGCAGATCACCCTTCTCGTCGATGGCGAAGAGACCAAGGTGACTACCGGGACAACCGGTGCGGAACTCTTCTTTGAGCGCCGTGACGTTGTTGTTGCCCGCGTCAACGGCGAGCTGAAGGACCTGGACCAGGAACTTCCGGAAGGCGCCGAGGTGGAAGGCGTCACCATTGATTCCCCCGACGGCCTGAACGTCCTGCGGCACTCCACTGCCCACGTCATGGCCCAGGCCGTGCAGCAGCTGCGTCCCGATGCCAAGCTCGGCATCGGCCCCTACATCACCGACGGCTTCTACTTCGACTTCGATGTTGCCGAGCCGTTCACTCCCGAGGACCTCAAGACCCTCGAAAAGATGATGCAGAAGATCATCAACCAGAACCAGAAGTTTGTCCGTCGCGTGGTCAATGAGGACGAGGCCCGCGAAGCCATGAAGAACGAGCCCTACAAGCTCGAGCTCCTGGGCAAAAAGAACGAAGCCGCCGAAGCCGGGGAAGGCGTGAACGTTGAAGTCGGCGCCGGGGACATCACCATCTACGACAACGTGGAACGCAAGGAAGGCACCACCGTCTGGTGCGACCTCTGCCGCGGCCCCCACCTGCCCAACACCAAGATGATCTCCAACGCCTTCGCGCTGACCCGTTCGTCGTCGGCCTACTGGCTGGGCAACCAGAAGAACCAGCAGCTGCAGCGTATCTACGGCACCGCCTGGCCCACCAAGGACGCCCTGAAGGCCTACCAGGAGCGCATTGCCGAGGCCGAGCGCCGCGACCACCGCAAGCTCGGTTCGGAGCTGGACCTCTTCTCCTTCCCGGACGAGCTGGGCTCCGGCCTGCCGGTCTTCCACCCCAAGGGCGGCATCATCCGCAAGGAGATGGAGGACTACTCGCGCCAGCGGCACGTCGAAGCCGGCTACGAGTTCGTCTACACCCCGCACATCACCAAGGGCCACCTGTACGAGGTCTCCGGGCACCTGGACTGGTACAAGGACGGCATGTTCCCCGCCATGCGGGTGGATGAGGAACTCAACGCCGACGGCAGCATTCGAAAGCCGGCGCAGGATTACTACCTGAAGCCGATGAACTGCCCCATGCACAACCTCATCTTCCGCTCCCGCGGCCGGTCCTACCGCGAGCTGCCGCTGCGGCTGTTCGAATTCGGCTCCGTGTACCGGTACGAGAAGTCCGGTGTGGTCCACGGCCTCACCCGTGTCCGGGGCATGACACAGGACGACGCCCACATCTACTGCACCCGCGAGCAGATGAAGGACGAACTCACCAAGACCCTCACCTTCGTCCTGGACCTGCTCAAGGACTACGGGCTGAACGACTTCTACCTCGAGCTGTCCACCAAGGACCCCGAGAAGTACGTCGGCGACGACGCCACCTGGGAGGAAGCCACCAGGACCCTCGCCGAGGTAGCCCAGGAGTCCGGACTGGAGCTGGTGCCCGATCCAGGCGGAGCAGCCTTCTACGGTCCCAAGATTTCCGTGCAGGCCAAGGACGCCCTGGGGCGTACCTGGCAGATGTCCACCATCCAGCTGGACTTCAACCTGCCCGAACGCTTCGAGCTGGAATTCCAGGCAGCCGACGGCAGCCGCCAGCGTCCCGTCATGATCCACCGCGCGCTCTTCGGATCGGTGGAGCGCTTCATGGGCGTCCTCACCGAGCACTACGCCGGGGCGTTCCCCGCGTGGCTGGCTCCGGTCCAGGTGGTAGGCATCCCCGTGGCGGAGGCGTTCAACGATTACATGTTCGACGTCGTCGGCCAGCTCAAGGCGGCGGGCATCCGCGCCGAGGTGGATACGTCCTCGGACCGCTTCCCCAAGAAGATCCGCACCGCCAGCAAGGACAAGATCCCGTTCGTGCTGATCGCGGGCGGCGACGACGCAGAGGCGGGCGCTGTTTCGTTCCGCTTCCGGGACGGTAGCCAGGACAACGGTGTGCCCGTCGCGGAAGCGGTCAAGCGAATCACCGAAGCCGTCCGCAACCGGACCAGCTAGCCGAACGGAAACAGCACAGTGCAGGAGAACACAGGCGCAGGATATCCAGGCGATGCCGGCGTTACCGACGACTTTGCCCTCGCCGGTGTCCCGGACGCCTTCCAGCGCCTGTGGACTCCGCACCGTATGGCCTACATCAAAGGCGGCCAGCACCAGTTCAAGAACGAGAACGACTGCCCGTTCTGCGTAGGCCCCGGCCGCACTGACGAAGAGGCGCTCATCGTCTACCGCGGTCGGACCTGCTATGTGGTGCTGAACCTGTTCCCCTACAATCCGGGCCACCTGCTGGTCTGCCCCTACCGGCACATTCCGGACTACACGGACCTCACGGTTGAAGAAACAGCGGAGTTCGCCGAGCTGACCCAGACGGCCATGCGGGTCCTGCGGAAAGTATCCAATCCCGGCGGCTTCAACCTGGGCATGAACCAGGGCGTGGTGGGCGGTGCAGGTATCTCCGCGCACCTGCACCAGCACATTGTTCCGCGCTGGGGTGGCGACGGTAATTTCTTCCCCATCATCGCCCAGACCAAAGCCATCACCCAGACCCTTGATGAGGTCCGGCAACAGGTGGCTGAGGCCTGGCCCGGGGAGTCGGATGCTGAATAGGCATGCCCGCGGCTTCTTCACCGCGCTGTTTACCCCACTGGCCCGCTGGCTCCTGAAAATTGGCGTCTCCCCGGACGCGGTCACCATCCTCGGAACCGCGGGTGTTGCCGCAGGAGCCCTCATCTTCTACCCCCTGGGTCAACTCTTTTGGGGGACCGTCTTCATCACCGCGTTCATCTTCTCCGACGTCCTGGACGGCATCATGGCGCGGATGCAGGACATCAAGAGCCGATGGGGAAACTTCCTCGACTCCACGCTGGACCGGGTCGCCGACGGCGCACTCTTCGCCGGCGTGTCCGTATGGTTCTTCACCGGCGGAAACAACACCGCCATCGCCGTCAGCGCGCTGCTGTGCCTGGTCCTGGGCATGGTTGTCTCCTACGCCAGGGCCAAGGCCGAGTCGCTCGGGTTCACCGCCAATGTCGGGATCGCAGAACGGGCCGAACGCCTGGTCTCCGTGCTGGTGGTCACCGGTCTGACCGGTTTGGGACTGCCAACCGTGGTGCTCCTGGTCACCCTGGTCCTCCTGGCCGCGGCGAGCCTCGTCACCGTCGTGCAACGCGTGGTTTCCGTGCGCCGGCAGGCACTGGCGGAACCCACGCCCGCTGATTAAGCATGATTAAGCCGGCCGCGCGGCGGGGGACTAGTATATAAGTGCCCGGTCAAGCGACCCGGCAACCCGTGCGTGCACCTCCGGCAGCTGCCGCCGCATGCCCGGCGAAGATCATCTGTCTACCCATAGGGGTTTTTGTGTCTACACCTGATGTAAGCAACGAGGCCGGTTCGTCCGCGAACAGCGTCACGGGCAGCAACCGCGTGAAGCGTGGCATGGCCGAGATGCTCAAGGGCGGCGTCATCATGGACGTCGTCAACGTCGAGCAGGCCCGCATCGCCGAAGACGCCGGTGCCGTGGCAGTCATGGCGCTGGAGCGTGTTCCGGCCGATATCCGCGCCCAGGGCGGCGTGTCCCGCATGTCCGATCCCGACATGATCGACCAGATCATTGACGCCGTGTCCATCCCTGTGATGGCCAAGGCCCGGATCGGCCACTTCGTGGAAGCCCAGGTCCTGCAGTCCCTCGGTGTCGACTACATCGACGAGTCCGAGGTCCTGACCCCGGCCGACTACGTCAACCACATCGACAAGTGGAACTTCAAGGTTCCCTTCGTCTGCGGTGCGACCAACCTCGGTGAGGCCCTGCGCCGCATCAACGAGGGCGCGGCCATGATCCGCTCCAAGGGCGAGGCCGGCACCGGCGACGTCTCCAACGCCACCGGGCACATGCGCAAGATCCGCTCGGAGATCGCCAAGCTTTCCTCCCTGCCCGAGGACGAGCTGTACGTTGCCGCCAAGGAACTGCAGGCCCCGTACGAACTCGTCAAGGAAGTTGCCGCTGCCGGCAAGCTTCCTGTGGTCCTCTTCACCGCAGGCGGCATCGCCACCCCCGCTGACGCTGCCATGATGATGCAGCTCGGCGCCGACGGCGTCTTCGTCGGCTCCGGCATCTTCAAGTCCGGCAACCCCGCCCAGCGCGCCGCCGCCGTCGTCAAGGCCACCACCTTCTTCGACGACCCCGATGTCATCGCCAAGGCCTCCCGCGGGCTCGGCGAAGCCATGGTGGGCATCAACGTTGACGAGATCCCCCAGCCGCACCGTCTCGCTGAGCGCGGCTGGTAGTCGTCAATTAGATGATCGCGCCGAACGGCGCGATCCTCTGCGTGCTATTCCCCGCCTCCCGCTGCCGCCATACCCGCGGTGGTTGGGGGCGGGGCCCCTTTTACGCACGCTGCCGGACCGCACCGTCCGTGCTTGGGTTTGGGCTTCACTGACTTGACCACGACGCCGGCCCCTCACCTTCTTTGGTGGGGGACCGGCGTCGTACTTTTAAATCGATTGCTCCGTAAACGCCGTTTTGAGCCTCCAAAAGGGCCGTTACGGAGCAATCGATGGGGGGTACTCGAGGCCGCGGCGCTTTAGCAGGGGGTCCAGGTTCGCCTCGCGGCCCCTCAGGATCCGGAAGGACTCCAGGGGGTCCCGGCTGTTGCCCCGGCTGAGGAGCTCCTCCCGGAAACGTTCGCCGTTGGCGCGGGACAGGCCGCCGTTTTCCTTGAACCAGTCGACGGTCTCCGCGTCCAGGACCTCGCTCCAGATGTACGAGTAGTAGCCAGCCGCGTAGCCGGCACCGGCAAAGATGTGCTGGAAGTAGCCTGTGCGGTACCGGGGCGGGATCAGCGGGTGCGCAATCCCTGCCGCAGCCAGGGCCTTTGCCTCAAACTCCACGGCATCATCCGGAACGTCGCCCGGCTCCAGCGTGTGCCATGCCAGGTCCAAGAGGGCTGCGCCCAGGTACTCGGTGGTGGCAAAGCCCTCGCCCCAGAGCCGGGATTCCTCCAGCCGGTCCACTACGTCCTGCGGAAGCGGTTCGCCGGTGACGTGGTGGCGCGCATAATTGGACAGCACCTCCGGCCACATGATCCACATCTCGTTCACCTGCGACGGATACTCCACAAAGTCCCGGGGCACCGCAGTGCCGGAAAAGCGGGGATAGGTGACGTTGGAGAACAGGCCGTGCAGCGCGTGGCCGAACTCGTGGAAAAGCGTGCGCAGCTCGTCCAGGGTGAGGAGCGTCGGCTCACCCGCGGGCGGCTTGGAGATGTTGAGCGTATTGATCACCACGGGCCGGGTTCCCAGCAGTCCCGACTGGTCCACGAGCGAGTTCATCCACGCACCGCCGCGCTTGGATTCACGCGCGTAGTAGTCGCCCAGGAACAGCCCCAGGCCGGTTCCGTCCCCGTTCCGGACTTCCCAGATGCGAACGTCCGGATGATAGGCGCCGAGGTCGGGCCGCTCGTGGAACGTAATCCCGTACAGCGCAGTGGCTGCAAAGAACACTCCTTCCGTGATCACCCGGTCCAGCTCAAAGTACGGACGCAGGGCCTGTTCATCAACGTCGTACTTCTCCCGCCGCACTTTTGCCGAGTAGTAGGCCCAGTCCCAGGCTTCCAGCGGATGTCCGGCGACGTCGGCCAGGGCTGCCGCCTCGGCGTCGGCATTGCGGACGGCCGCCGGCGCCATGCGGCTCAGCATCGTCCGGACGGCCTCGAAGTCCGGCGCCGTCTGCCGGTCGGCCACAAGTTCGGCGTAGTTGGCGAAACCCAGCAGTTGGGCCTTTTCCGCCCGCAGCCTGGCCATCTCCCGGG
Source organism: Pseudarthrobacter sp. LT1 (assembly GCF_035621795.1). Lineage (NCBI taxonomy): Bacteria > Bacillati > Actinomycetota > Actinomycetes > Micrococcales > Micrococcaceae > Pseudarthrobacter > Pseudarthrobacter sp. LT1. Next base: position 2,563,766 of record NZ_CP141830.1, on the reverse strand, counting down.
CCAGGTCCAGGACATCCAGGCTCCCGCCGCCACTGCCCCTGGCCACGGATGCCTCGAACAGACGACGGCGGACGTCCCGGTTCTCGAGCGAGGCCAGTGCCGGCTGGTTGCCGGGCTGGATCAGGGTCAGCAGGAATTTTCCGTCGTGCCCGGCGGCGCGTGCCGCTTCGGCTGCACTGGCGACGTCGTCCGCCGGCAGGCCCGCCAGGTCGCCGGCGTCTTCCAGCAGCAGCGCAGCGGACTTCATCCCCTCCTTGACCCGCTGGCCGAACTCCGTGCCCAACCGGGCCAGCTCAGCGTTGATGGCACGCAGCCGCTCCTGGCCGGGTGCCTCGAGCTGGATCCCGGACTGGCGGAACTCCTTGAGGTACTCCTCCACCAGGCGCGCTGACTCGGGATCCAGGCTGTCCGCATCTATGGCGGCAAAGCGCCCATACAGCGCCCCGTTGAGGAACACCTCGTCCTGGTGGGCCTGGAAGCGCGGCGAAAGCTCCGTTTCAAGTTCCCGGATTTCGGCGGACGCATCCGCCGATACCAAGGTAAAAAATGCCGCGGCGGCCCTGTTGAGGAGCTGCCCCGAGCGTTCCATGGCCAGTGCCGTGTTTTCGAACGTGGCCGGTGCGGCGTTGCTGCTGATGGCCTGGATCTCGTCCAAGTGCGCGGCCAGGCCTGCTTCGATGGCGGCGCCGTACTGGCCCGCTGTAAGGGCCTCGAAAGGCGGAAGGCCGTAGGGCAGGGGACTGGCGGCAAGGAGGGGGTTGGTCATGGGGTAAACCTTTCACAGCAGGGCGCGGTTCTCAATTGAAAGGAAATGGTGCCGGCTCCCAGACGGCATCCCTAGAATTGCCGCTAAGGGGTCCGGTCCGGGCCCTATTCTGCGCGTCCCGCTGGGCACGCGTACGGGTTCGGCAGTGACGAAGGGGCCCTGGTCCATGAGCAAACGACGCACGACGCCGGCAGCCGCCTTCCTGGGCGTCCCGTTCCGGTGGGTGGGGCCCGGCGCTGTCACGGTCCTGGCGGCGGCATATGGCATTTTTTGGTATCTGGCGCGGCCGCAGGGCGAACCGGTCCTCAGGCACGTCGGCCAGCTGTTCGGCGGGGAGTCCGTGCTGCTGTATTCCATCGCACTTGTCCTGGTCAGCACACTCCCGCACGTTGAGCCGGTGTTCGGCGGCATTGACCACGCGGCGATCTGGCACCGCAGGGCCGCCGTGACCGCAACCGTCCTGTTGCTGCCGCACATAGAACTTGCGTCCAACCCGGAGGCAACCAGCGTGGGAAAAACACTGGCAGTGGTGGCCATTTCGGGACTTGCCGCACTGGTGGTGTGGGCGGTGCTGCCGCGTTGGCGGACAATGCTGCCGGCGCCCGTCCGCCGCGTGGTGCACGCCGCCCTGCAGACAAAGGGGGTCCGCCTGGTGGTGCGTCTGCTGGGTGGCTATGAGCGCTGGCGCGGCTTCCACCGACTCACAGGCTTGTTCGTGGCTGCCGGCTTCCTGCACGGACTGCTCGATGCCAGTGCGTTTGAAGCGGCGCCCGTCCTGCGGTGGAGCTATGTGGCCATCGGCGGAACGGGCCTGGCGTTCTACGTTTACCGGGAGCTGCTGGCGCGCCGTTTCCTGCCCCATCACGACTACCAGGTTGCAGGGGTCCGCCCGGTTGCGGCGGACCTGGTGGAGGTGGCACTCCGTCCCCTGGGCCGCCCCCTGGATTTCAAACCCGGCCAGTTCGCCATGGTTTACCTCGAAACGGTGGATGGCTGGCAGCGGCACCCCTTTTCCATTTCCGGGCCCGCACAGGAGGGCGGCATCAGCATTACGGTCAAGGCGCTGGGTGACCACACCACAAGGCTTCCCGACGTGGTCCAGCCAGGCATGCCGGCCGTGGTGGGCGGCCCCTACGGCCGCTTTGACCGGCACAAGGGCACTGCCCACCAGGTCTGGATCGCCGGCGGTGTGGGAATCACACCCTTCCTCAGCTGGCTGCGGTCGCTGGACGCAGACCCGGGCAGCGGGCTGCAGGAAGATGTCGATTTCTTCGTTACCTCAGCTGGCCCTTCGCCTTTTGCCGATGAAATCACCGCCATCGCCAGGAACCACCCGCGGCTCAAGGTCCATGTGCTGGACACCGAAAGGGACGGGCGGCTGACCCCGGCCGCGGTCATGGCCGCAGTGGGCACCGAGCCGCGCCTGCTGTCAGTTTTCATGGGTGGGCCCGACGCCATGCTCCGGCAGTTCCGTAAAGCCTTCCGGGCAGCGGGTGTCCGCAGGCTCAACATCCACCGGGAGTACTTCCAGTGGCGGTGATTCAGGCGATCGCAGTTCAGCGGGGCCGGCGGGCGGCGTGCTCCCGTGCCAGGACCGCGTAGGCGTCGTCGGGGGTACCGGGGGAGAAGCTGCCGAACTTGCGCTCTGCGGCCGTGCGGATGAGGTAATCGGCAATGGCCGGGTTCTTGGGAAGCAGCGAGCCGTGCAGGTAGCTGGCAACGATGTTTCGGTACCGCGCCCCCTCATGGCCGTCGTTGCTGTTGTTGCCCGTTCCCTTGGCCACCGTCCCGAGCGGCCGCACACCGTTGCCCAGAGTGGTCTGGCCGCTGTGGTTCTCGTAACCGAGGACTTCGCCGAACTCGGTGGTTGAGACCTTCACGTTGCCGATCAGGCGTTCATCGGTGCCATGGGTTTCCACGTCCAGGACGCCGATTCCCGGGATGACAGTACCCGTCCGCGTCTTGAAGAACCGGCCAAAAAGCTGGTAGAGGCCGCAGATGACCAGCATGGGTGCGCCGTCCTCGGCCAACTCCTTAAGCTGGCCGGCCCGGGCCTGCAGGTCGTCCTGAATGACCAGCTGGCCACTGTCCTGGCCGCCTCCGCCCACAATGATGTCCACGTCTTCGGGAAAGGGATCGCCCACGTTGTACTCCAGCAGTTCGGGGGTGTACCCGTGCCATTGAATGCGGCGCTGCAGGACCAGGGCATTGCCCCAGTCGCCATAGATGTTCATGTCCCGCGGGTACAGCTGGACCACCCGGAGGGTGCCCTTGGACTGGTCGCCAGCTTCCGCTGCTTCTGCCGGACTCACGAGACAACCTCCACGGTGGTGATTTTGGACAGCTCGCGGCGGATGGCAAGCATGGCGGTGTAGGTGCAGAAGATCCGCTTGGGTTTGCCCTGCCCTTCCCGGATGAAGGCGGCAAGGGCGGCCGGAATATCGGTGTCCACGGCGCCAACGGGTACTTCGTCGTACTGCAGCCGCAGCGCCATGTCGTAGGCGCGCGACCCGGTCAGCACCTCCACCCCGTCCTCGCGAAGCGAATCGAATTCCACATCCCACAGCCAGGACATGTCCCGGCCGTCGGCGTAGTTGTCGTTGATGGCGATCATGGTGGCGTAGCCGGCAGCGGGGAAGGATTTCAGTCCCAGCCGGAAGCCGCTGGGGTTTTTGACCAGCACCAGGTCCAGGGGTTGGCCGTCCACCGTGAGGCTTTCGCCGCGGCCGAAGGCAGGGGCCACCTGGGACAGCGCCTGCAGCAGGGTCTCGTGGTTCGCGGTGGCGGCGCCGCCGCCGCATATGCTGCGGGCGAGGGTGAGCGCAGCGGCTGCATTGAAGATGTTGTAGACGCCGCGCAGCTTCATCGCCGTGGTGACCGTGCCGCCGTCGTACTCAAATTCGGCGCTGTCTGCGCCCACCTTGCGGAGGACGACGTCGGCCTGCGGCTTTGCGGGCAGGCCCGCCGGGGCGGGGCTGCCGGGAGCGGCACGCATGTCGTCATCGTTCGGGAAGGTGCCCAGCAGGGAATCGTCCAGGCCGAAGTACCTGACGTTCTGTCCCGTCAGCGTGTCCGCGATCCGGGCAACCCGCGGGTCCTCGCGGTTCAGGACCACCGTCCCCGTGGTTTTGGCGGCGATGTGCTGCAGGAGCTGTGCGGTCTTGTCGATTTCGCCGAAGCGGTCCAGCTGGTCGCGAAGCACATTCAGCAGCAGGCAGTACCGGGGCGGAACGCTGTTCACGAAGTGGACGGCGTGGGCCTCATCGAGTTCCAGGACGGCAACGTCTGCGTCCAGCCTGCCGCGCCAGTCCACCTCGCCCAGGAGGGCGGCTGCCACGCCCCGCGTGAAGTTGCTGCCGGTCCGGTTGGTGAAGACCTTCAGGCCCTGGCTTTCCAGGAGTTCGACCACCATTTTGGTGGTGGTGGTCTTTCCGTTGGTGCCGCTGACCACAGCCACGCCGTGGGGCAGGGTGGTGAGCGTCCGCCGCATGAAGCCGGGATCGATTTTCTCGACCACCAGCCCCGGAAGTGCGGACCCGCCGCCCCGCAGCCGGGATACCCTGCGGACCAGCTTGCCGAGCGGAACACTAAAGAAGACCATGTTTCGAATATATCCCAGCAGGGGCATGCAACCTTTGCCCGCCCCCGCCCCGCCGCACCGGGCGAAGGGTCGGGGCCGTATGCTGGAGGGATGACAAACCCCCCTTCTGCTGATCCTGCGCGCGTGGGCTCAGGCCTGCGGATCGGCGTCCTGGCCCTCCAGGGAGACTTTCGTGAGCACCTGCGTGCCGCGGAGGCCACCGGCGCGCAGGGCGTTGCCGTCCGCCGCCCGGAGGAGCTTGATGGCCTGGACGGCCTCATCATTCCCGGCGGCGAATCCACGGCCATCGACAAACTGGCGCGGGCCTTCGACCTTGCCGACCCGCTGCGCAAGTACATCGCCGAGGGCCTGCCCGTGTATGGCTCCTGCGCGGGAATGATCCTGCTCGCGGCGGACATCGCCGATCCGGCTACCGACTTGTCCGGCGCCCCCCAGCAAACGTTCGGCGGCCTGGACATCACCGTCCGCCGGAACGCCTTCGGCCGCCAGCGCGAATCCTTCGAAACCGACCTGGACTTTAAGGGGCTGGACTTCAGTGCCACCGAATCGGGCGTGGAACCTGTGCACGCCGTCTTCATCCGCGGGCCCTGGGTGGAACGTGTGGGACCGGACGTGGAGGTCCTGGCCCAGGTGGAACCGGCAGATCCCGGACAGGCGTCGCACGCCGTACCGCTGCCCGGGGCGGCTAGAATTGTCGCAGTGCGTTCCGGCCAGCTGCTGGCCACCTCCTTCCATCCGGAAGTGACCGGCGAGAAACGCGTACACGAACTTTTTATCCGAATGATCAGAGGAGAAGCGTAAAGCATGTCAGGCCACTCCAAATGGGCAACGACCAAGCACAAAAAGGCGATCATTGACAGCCGCCGCGCAAAGTCGTTCGCCAAGCTGATCAAGAACATCGAAGTTGCCGCCCGGATGGGCGGACCGGACCTCGCCGGCAACCCCGGCCTGGAACTTGCCGTGACCAAGGCCAAGAAGACCTCGGTTCCCAACGACAACATCGACCGCGCGATCAAGCGCGGCGCCGGCCTCACCGGCGAAGTGGTGGACTACACCGAGATCATGTACGAGGCCCGCGGCCCGCAGGGCTCGGCCCTGCTGATCGAGTGCCTCACGGACAACAAGAACCGCGCAGCATCCGAAGTCCGCCTGGCCATCTCCCGCAATGGCGGCACCATCGCCGACCCCGGCTCCGTGAGCTACCTCTTCACCCGCAAGGGCGTGGTCAACCTGCCCAAGAACGGCCTGAGCGAGGACGACGTCCTGATGGCCGTCCTGGAGGCGGGCGCGGAGGAAGTCAAGGACAACGGCGAGACCTTCGAGATCCACTCGGAACCCGGCGATCTCCAGGCCATCCGGGAGGCCCTGGCGGAAGCCGGCATTGAGTACGACACGGACGAAGTTGAATTCGTTCCCTCCATGCAGGTGGAACTCGACGTCGACGGCGCCCGCAAGTTCCTGAAGCTGGCGGACGCGCTTGAGGACCTCGACGACGTCCAGAACGTGTACAGCAACGCCGACCTCAGCGACGAAGTCCAGGCCGCCCTGGAATCAGAGTGACGTCCGGCCTTGCCAGCTAGACCGAAGCGGGAGCGCCAGCCGGGCCTGCCGCCCGCGGCGGGGCAGAAATGACGCTACGCGTCCTTGGTGTTGACCCAGGCCTGACCCGCTGCGGCATCGGCGTGGTGGATGTGGAACGCAACCGCCGGGCCAGCATGGTGGCGGTTGGCGTGGTGGGCACATCGCCGGACGAGACCCTTGACCGCCGCCTGCTGGTGATCGCCACGTCCATCGATGAGTGGCTGGACCGTTACGAGCCAGAGGTCCTCGCCGTCGAGCGCGTCTTCTCGCAGCTCAACGTCAGCACGGTGATGGGCGTCGCCCAGGCGTCCGGCGTGGTGATCGCGGCGGCGGCCCGCCGGGGAATCCCGGTGGCGTTGCATACGCCGTCGGAAGTTAAGGCCGCGGTGACCGGTAGCGGGTCCTCGAACAAGGACGCCGTGACCAAACTGGTGACCAAGATCCTCCGCCTTGACGCTCCGCCGCGTCCCGCCGACGCAGCCGATGCGCTGGCGCTGGCCATCACCCATGCGTGGCGGGCGGGCAGCGGCGCGGCCGTGGCCACCACCGGTCCCGGCAGCTCTTCCCTGACGCCGGCCCAGCGGGCATGGGCGGACGCAGAGGCGAAAGCGCGCCGTGCACGCTGATTGTCCCTGCCGCTTGCTAGGGTATTCGTAGATATGTTCGGATAGCCGGGCTCCCACTGTGGAGGCCCGCAGTACAACGGGAGCCCGGCCTTGATCAGTTTCCTCCGCGGAACCGTAGCGCACGTTGGCCTGTCAACGGCCGTGATTGACCTCAACGGTGCCGGGATGAGCGTCAACGCCACCCCGCAGACCCTGAGCCGGCTGCGCGTGGGGGACGAGGGCAAGCTGTTTACGTCCCTGATTGTCCGGGAGGATTCGCTCACCCTTTTTGGTTTTGCATCCGACGATGAACGTGAGGTTTTCGACGTCCTGCTGAGTGTCAGCGGGGTCGGCCCCCGTCTTGCCCTCGCAGTCCTGGCCGTCCACGACCCCGAAGCAATCAGGGTTGCGGCGCATACGGAGGACAGCAAGACCTTCACCAAGGTTCCCGGCATCGGGCCCAAGGTCGCCGGGCGGATCGTGCTGGAGCTGGCCGGAAAGCTGGTACCGCACGGAACTGCCGCACCTGCCGGCGCCGCCACCCCTGCCGAGGCCGCATGGAAGCCCCAGGTGGTGGCCGCCATGACCAGTTTGGGCTGGTCCGAGAAAGATGCCTCCGCCAGCATCGACAAAGCCCTGGCCGACGAGCCGGAAGTGTCCTTCCGCGGCAATGTGGCCGAAATCCTCCGCACCACCCTCCGGTGGCTGGGGCAGGACGGCGCGCGCGCCGGCAACCGCGTAGGCAGCCGTGGCTGAACCTTCATTGGTTGCCGCGGGGGAGGAGCCGGAGGAGCGGGCCATCGAGGCGGCGCTCCGGCCGAAAAACCTCGACGATTTCGTGGGCCAGCACCGGGTGCGCAAGCAGCTTTCGCTCGTGCTCCAGGCCTCCCGGATGCGCGGCCGCACGGCGGACCACGTGCTGTTCTCCGGGCCGCCTGGCCTCGGCAAAACCACCCTCGCCATGATCGTGGCGGCGGAAATGAACGCTCCGCTGCGCCTCAGCAGCGGGCCCGCCATCCAACACGCGGGCGACCTTGCGGCCATCCTGTCCTCGCTGTCCGAGGGCGAGGTCCTGTTCCTCGACGAGATCCACCGCATGTCCCGGCCCGCCGAGGAAATGCTGTACATGGCCATGGAGGACTTCCGCGTCGACATCGTGGTGGGCAAGGGTGCCGGTGCCACCGCCATTCCACTGGAGCTGCCGCCGTTCACCCTGGTGGGTGCCACCACCCGCGCCGGCCTGCTTCCGGGCCCACTGCGCGACCGGTTCGGCTTCACCGGGCACCTCGAGTTCTACTCCGTTCCGGAACTGGAACTGGTCCTGCGCCGTTCAGCCGGGTTGCTGGACCTGAAGGTCAACTCCGCCGGCTTCGCTGAAATTGCCGGCCGTTCACGCGGGACCCCCCGTATCGCCAACCGCCTGCTGCGCCGGGTCCGGGACTGGGCGCTGGTGCACGGTGTCGAACAAATCGATGCCAGGGCTGCGTCCGCCGCCCTTGACATGTACGAAGTGGACAAGAAAGGCCTTGACCGGCTGGACCGTGCTGTCCTCGATGCCCTCATCACCAAATTCGGCGGAGGCCCCGTCGGCCTGTCCACTCTGGCCATTGCCGTTGGCGAGGAAACCGAAACGGTGGAAACCGTGGCCGAACCCTTCCTGGTCCGGGAAGGGTTGCTGGGCCGCACACCCCGCGGAAGGATTGCCATGGCGCCGGCGTGGACGCATCTGGGCTACGCCATTCCGTCCGGTGTCTTCGCCCAGGAGCAACTGGACCTTTTCGAGCCCGGCGGGGACGCCGCGGCGGCGGGGGACTGGGCCCCGGAGAGCCAATAGCAGGCTCCGTTCAGCTTTTCCCTTTAGACTGGTATGACGCCCGGCACGTTCGGGTCTTTGTTTCGCGGGTGGCCCTGACGCCCCCGTCGCTTGGGGAAGGGAATGTCAGGCGTTCTGCCTGTGCCACCAACCGCCCCGGCTGAAGCGAAGCCGACGTCGCTGGAAAACCAGCAGCACCACGCAAAAGAACGGAATTCCCCCTTGGATCCAATGTCAATTCTCCTGTTCGTCATGCTCGGCGTGTTCATCTTCATGATGTTCCGCCGCAACAAGAAGACGCAGCAGCAGCAGGCAGAGCTCCAGTCGAAGTTTGCACCGGGCGTGGAGGTCATGACCAGCTTTGGCCTTTTCGGCCGGATCGTGGACATCGACGACGCCGAGAACAAGGTCACCCTTGAACTTTCCCCCGGCAACCTGGCCACCGTGCACCGCCAGGCAGTCACCAAGGTCGTCGAGCCTGCCGCGGAAGCCATTGCCGAGCCCGCCGCTGCTTCACCGGTGGTGCCGGATGACGCATCCTCACTCACCACGCCGGAAGCCGGAAGCACCGCTACGGGCGCCGAAACCCCGGAAGAAACCTTGAAGCGCCTCAACGACGAGGGCAAGAAGGACAGCTAGGCCCGCTGGCCCCTTTCCTCCCTCTACCGCTGCGGACGACCGCCGGCGCAGGTAACAACCCGCGCCGGCGGTTCTTCCGCGAATAAGAGAAAGATCGACAATGGCACGAACTGGCCGCAAGAAACCAGGGCTCCGCGTCCTGGTCTGGCTTGGCGTACTCCTGGCAGCGCTGACAGCCGTCCTGGCCGGCGGCACCGTCGCAGGGCACGCCAGCTGGGCACCCAAACTGGCCCTGGACCTTGAGGGCGGCACCCAGATGATCCTGGCGCCGAAGGTGGAGGGCGGTTCGGACATCAACGAACAGCAGCTCAACCAGGCCGTAGCGATCATCCGGCAGCGCGTTGACGGCTCCGGCGTCTCCGAAGCGGAAATCAGCACCCAGTCCGGGCGCAACGTGGTGGTCAGCCTTCCCGGCACGCCCTCCGCCGAGACCCGGAACCTGATCCAGGCTTCCGCGGACATGAACTTCCGCCCCGTCCTCCTCAACGGCGACGGCGCTCCGGTGCCGCCGGAGTCGCAAACGCCGGAGGACCAGCTGCCCAAACCGACAGCTGAGCCGGCCAACAGCAGTGATACGAACTGGATCACTCCGGAGATCTACAAGCAGTTCGAGGCGCTGGACTGCAACAGCCCCGCGGCCGAGAAATCCAAGCGGTCAGATCCCACCAAGCCTCTGGTGACCTGCGAACCTGCCACCGACAAGTCGCCTGCCATCAAGTACATCCTGGGTCCCGTGGAGGTGAAGGGCAGCAACATCGTCACCTCGTCCTTCCAGCTTCAGCAGGGTGCGCAGGGCGCCGTGACCAATGACTGGGCCGTCAACATCCAGTTCGACGCCGAAGGCACGGCCAAGTTCAAATCCGTCACCGAGCGCCTCAACCAGTTCTACGTGGCAGCCGGCGGCGAGTCCGGCACCGACCCCAAGTCCCAGTTCGCGATTGTGCTGGACGACCAGGTCATTTCCGCCCCGAGGTCACTGGCTGTCATCACCGACGGACGTCCGCAGATCACCGGCGGCTTCACCGAGCAGACCGCCAAGGCGCTGTCCGACCAGTTGAAGTTCGGTGCCCTTCCCATCAGCTTCGACATCCAGAGCGAGCAGCAGATCTCCGCAACGCTTGGTGGTGAACAGCTGCGCATGGGCCTGCTGGCCGGCCTGATCGGGCTCCTGCTCGTGGTGGTCTACTCGCTGTTCCAGTACCGCGCCCTGGGCTTCGTTACCATTGCCTCGCTGGTGGTGGCCGGTGCCCTGACGTACCTGGCCATCGCGATCCTGGGCTGGACGGAGAACTACCGGCTGTCCCTGGCAGGTGTTGCAGGCATTATCGTGGCCATCGGCCAGACCGCCGACTCCTTCATCGTCTACTTCGAGCGCATCCGCGACGAACTGCGCGAAGGCCGCGGCCTGGTGTCCGCCGTCGAAAACGGCTGGAAGCGCGCCAAGCGCACGGTCCTTGCCTCCAAAGCTGTCAACCTCCTGGCCGCCCTGGTCCTGTACTTCGTGGCCGTGGGCAACGTCCGTGGCTTTGCGTTTACGCTGGGCCTGACGGCCATCGCCGACCTCATCGTGGTGTTCATGTTCACCCACCCCACGCTGCAGCTGCTGGCACGCACCCGGTTCTTCGGTGAAGGCCACAAGTTCTCCGGCCTGGATCCTGAACGGCTGGGCGCCGTCCCTCTGTACCGCGGCGCGGGCCGGGTCCGCACTCCCGAGGACAAGCCCGTGGTGGTCCGTACCAAGAACACCGGCGCAGCGGCCGAGGCCGAGCGCCGCATGACCATCGCTGAACGGCGCCTGGCAGAGAAGCAGGAACAGCTGGCCGGCTCGTCCAAGACCTTCGCGAAGGAGAACAAGTAATGTCAGGCTTCGCTACGTTCGGCAACGAGCTCTACACCGGAAAGCGTTCCTACGACTTTGTAGGGGCAAAGAAGATCTGGTTCATCATCGCCGCGGTGGGAGTGGCGCTGTCCATCATCATCCCGGTGGCCAAGGGTGGCTTCAACCTCGGCATCGAATTCCGCGGCGGCTCCGAATTCACGGTTTCAAACGTCAAGACCACGGATGCCACCATCGGTGAAAAGGCGGTAACTGACGTGGTCGCCGGCAGTGTTCCGCGCGTTGCGAACGTGGCCGGCAACACCATGCGCATCCAGACGGACAAGCTGACCGACGATGAGACCCTTCGGATCAAGCAGGGCCTCACCGGCGCCTACGGTGTCACCGACAACGAGGTGACCTCCACGTTCGTTGGCCCCACCTGGGGTGCTGACGTGACCAAGCAGGCGCTGATCGGCCTGGTGGTGTTCGTGCTGCTCGCGGCCCTGCTGATGGCCCTGTACTTCCGGACCTGGAAGATGTCCCTCTCCGCGCTTGCCGGCATGGCCGTGACCATGTTCATCACGGCCGGTGTATATGCGCTGAGTGATTTTGAGGTCACACCGTCGGCCATCATCGGGTTCCTGACCGTCCTGAGCTACTCCCTGTATGACACCGTGGTGGTCTTCGACAAGATCCGGGAAAACACCACCGGAATCGACGCGTCTACTCGCCGGACGTTCGGTGAGGAAGTCAACCTTGCCGTCAACCAGACCCTGGTGCGTTCCATCAACACCATGATGGTGGCAATCCTCCCCGTGGGCGCCATCCTGTTCATCGGTGCAGGGCTCCTGGGTGCCGGAACGCTGCGCGACCTGTCCCTGGCCCTGTTCGTCGGGATCCTCATCGGCACCGCCGCGACCATCTTCGTCGCAGCTCCGATGTACGCCTGGCTCCGCCAGGGCGAACCGGACCTGGTCAAGCAGGCGCGGCGCGTCCAGCAGCGGCGTGCCGGTTCAACCGAACGGGCAGTTCCGGCATCGCCGGCTAAAGCCTGACCGGCCAGCCACAGGCCCTCGTCACTTCATCAAAGGCCGGGCAACGCACACTGTGCGTTGCCCGGCCTTCGGCTGTCCGCGCCCGGTTATAAAAGTGGCTGCCCGGGGGAATAGACTGGAGTAATTAAACGGTGGTGAGGGGTGCTTCATTGGAAGAACGTTCGGCGTCGGCGCCAACGGCAGAGGAAGAAAAAAGTCCTGCCGGTGTACAAGCCGGTGCGGCATCCTCCGCGCGCCCGGGGTCCCTGGTTCCTGTTGACAATTCGGGATCACGCGCAACGTTTCCCGGCCGGAGGGAGCGCACCCGGTCCCGCCTTGCCCGGCTGACCGGTCGTGGAGCAGCCACCTATTCGCCCATCCTTGAGCCGCTGCTTCGCACTGTCCGGGCCAACAATCCCAAAGAGGACTTCGACCTCATCCAGCGCGCCTTCGACGTAGCTGAGCGGAGCCACCGCGGACAGAAGCGCAAGAGTGGCGACCCGTACATTACCCATCCGGTGGCTGTGGCCACCATCCTCGCCGAGCTTGGCCTCAGCGGCACCACCCTGGCGGCGGCCCTGCTGCACGACACCGTCGAGGACACCCCGTACACCCTGGCGGACCTGAAGCGGGACTTCGGGCCGGAAGTGGCCATGCTGGTGGACGGCGTGACGAAACTGGACAAGGTCAGCTTCGGCGAGGCCGCCCAGTCGGAAACGGTCCGCAAGATGGTCGTGGCCATGGCCAAGGACATCCGCGTCCTCATGATCAAGCTGGCCGACCGGCTCCACAATGCCCGTACCTGGCGCTTCGTATCAGCCGAATCGTCTGCCCGCAAAGCCCGTGAAACCCTGGAAATCTTCGCCCCGCTGGCGCACCGGCTGGGCATGAACACCATCAAGTGGGAGCTCGAAGACCTGTCCTTCGCGGCCCTCTACCCCAAGGTGTACGAGGAAATCGTCAGGATGGTGGGGGACCGGACTCCCGAGCGGGAAAAGAGCCTGGGCGTCATCCGCGACCAGATCACCGAGGACCTGCGCGCGGCCAAGATCAAAGCCACGATTACCGGCCGGCCCAAGCACTACTACTCCATCTACCAAAAGATGATTGTCCGCGACAAGGACTTCGACGACATCAACGACCTCATGGGTGTCCGTGTCCTGGTGGACTCCGTCCGGGACTGCTACGCCGCCCTGGGCACCATGCATTCGCGCTGGAACCCCCTGCCCGGCAGGTTCAAGGACTACATCGCGATGCCCAAGTTCAACATGTACCAGTCCCTGCACACCACGGTGATCGGCCCCGGCGGCAAACCGGTAGAGATCCAGATCCGCACGCACGAGATGCACCGCCGGGCCGAGTATGGCGTGGCGGCCCACTGGAAGTACAAGGATCAGCCCAACCGCACCGCGGTGGGCCCCGGAAGCCCCCGCGACGGCGACATGGGATGGCTGCGCTCCCTGGTGGACTGGCAGCAGGAAACCTCTGATCCCGGCGAGTTCCTGGACTCGTTGCGCTTCGAGATCAACGCCCGCGAAGTGTTCGTCTTCACGCCCAAGGGTGAAGTCATGGCTCTGCCGGCAGGGTCAACGCCCGTGGACTTTGCCTACGCCGTGCACACGGAGGTAGGCCACCGCACCATTGGCGCCCGGGTCAACGGCAAGCTGGTCCCGCTCAACAGCGAGCTGAACCACGGCGACTGGGTGGAAATCTTCACCTCCAAAGCCGAGGGGGCCGGACCGAGCCAGGACTGGCAGCATTTCGTCAAGAGTGCCAGGGCACGCAACAAGATCCGCCAGTGGTTCAGCAAGGAACGCCGCGAAGAAGCCATTGACCGCGGCAAGGAGCTGTTGACGCGTGCCATGCGCAAACAGAACCTGCCACTGCAGCGGCTGATGACGCACGAGGCCCTGGCCGCCGTGGCCGAGGATTTCAAATACGCGGACATCTCCGGCCTCTACGCCGGCGTGGGCGACGGGCACACATCTGCCCAGTCGGTCATGGAAAAGCTGATCGAAAGCCTGGGCGGCAACGAGAGTGCCGATGATGACGTCGAAGAGGTCAGCATCCCCACCCAGGTCAGCAAGGTCCGCTTCTCCGACTCCGGTGTCGTGGTCCGCGGCGTGGGCGACGTCTGGGTGAAGCTGGCCCGCTGCTGTACGCCCGTTCCACCGGACCCGATCCTGGGCTTTGTGACCAGGGGATCCGGCGTCTCCGTGCACCGCACCGACTGCACCAATATCTCGGACCTGAAGGACCAGCCGGACCGGATCGTGGACGTGGACTGGGCGCCAACCCAGTCGAGCGTCTTCCTGGTGGAAATCCAGGTGGAGGCCCTGGACCGCAAATCACTGCTGTCTGACGTGACGCGGGTCCTTTCCGACAACCACGTCAATATCCTCGCTGCCAGCGTCCACACCTCCACGGACCGGGTGGCCATCTCTAAGTTCGCTTTCGAGATGGGCGATCCCAAGTACCTCAGCCACGTCCTGAGTGCCGTGCGCAGGATCGACGGGGTCTTCGACGTCTACCGCACCACCGGCAACAAACGCAGGAGCTAACAGGGCGAGCTTTTCCAGGGCAGCCCGTTTGTGGGGCACTCTGGGTGTTGCTTCGATGGCCCGCACCAGCAGCCGCAACTGCACGTCCAGTTGCGGGCGCGCCAGCAAGCCGGCGAGGGCCGGCACGGCACGCTCCGGTTCCACATGCAGGGCGATGTCAAGGGCGGTCCGCAAGGGGCTGGAAACCATCAGGCCACCCAGGCTGATCACATCGAACGGCCCCAACTTCACTTCGTGGAGCGTGCAGCCGCGGGTATTCCGCAGGCTGGATACCCGCCGCTTGGCATCTACCAGGAGCGCCAGTCTGTCTGGTTCCGCCGCGCAACCATAGATCCACGCCGCAGTCATCCGCCCCGCTACGACCCGTTGCCGGATGGCCGCCGGCACAGCGCCCGCGGCTGCCCTTGCCCGCAGCTGCGGGGACGCCGGCAACCCTGGAAGCGTGTAACCGTGTTGGTGGAACCGGGCCAGCAGCCCGTCGGCGGCCAGGGATTGGAGTTCCGGACCGGCGAAGGGGACCCCGGGTGCGTACAGCTCGGGAAAACGTGGCGCCGCGGCCGCCTCTGCTCCGCTCGCCGGGCAGCCCGGCCCCGGTGCGGAAGCGGAGGGTTCCCTTGCCGGTCCGGCGGCTGGGGATGCTGGTGGTGTGGCCATACCCCCATCCTGCCCGGACCGTGGTTAACGGGCACAGGCCCGGTCCGGGTTATGTGGATAACCGGGACCGGGCCTGTGTCCTTCAGCCCAAGCCAAAGAAGCTCAGCGGAAGAAGAGCTTAGGACAGCTCGCTGGCGGAACGCTGGAGCTGGTCGAGCCAGGCCTGGCGCGCCTCGAGGGCCTCGCGGGCAGCATTGATCTTGCGCTGGTCACCGCTCTTTTCGGCCTTCGCAAGGTCTTCCTGGAGCCCGGCAATGGCGGACTCCAGCTGCGAGAGTGCGCTGTTGGTGCGTGCCTTGCGTTCGGGGTTGGACCGCTGCCACTGCTCTTCCTCGGCGTGGCGGACAGCGTCTTCCACCTTCCGGAGCCCGGCTTCGATCCGGCCCATGTCCGCCCGGGGTACCTTGCCGGCCTCTTCCCAGCGGTCACGGACGGACTGGAGCGCCTTCTTGGCGGCTGCCAGGTCCTTCACCGGAAGGATGCCGTTGGCCTCGGCCAGCAGCGCCTCCTTCACCGTAAGGTTGGCGGCGTATTCCTGGTCAATTTCGTCATTGGCAGCCTGGCGCGAGGTGAAGAAGACGTCCTGCGCGGCGCGGAACCGGGCCCACAGCGCGTCGTCGTCCTTGCGGCTTGCCCGCGGCGATGCCTTCCACTGGTCCATCAGGCGGCGGTATTCGCCGGCGGCGTAGCCCCAGTCCGTGGACGTGGAAAGCGCCTCGGCCTCAGCGATCAGCTTTTCCTTGGCAGCCTTGGCCGCGGAATTGTTGCTGTCCAGCTGGGAGAAATAAGCCCGGCGGTGACGGTCGAAGACGGTGCGGGCGGCCCGGAAGCGCTTCCAGAGGGCGTCCTCGTTGCTGCGGCCCAGCCGCACGCCGCTCTTCTGGGCTGCCTTCCAGTTCTCGAAAAGCTCGTTCATCCGGGCGCTGGAGGTCTTCCACTGCGTCTGGGCGGGATCCTGGCCGGAAATCTGCTCTGCCTCGGTGACGATGGCCTCACGCGCTGCAAGCTCGGATGCGCGCACGGCATCGTGCTCGGCCTTCTCTGCCTTCTCCAGCTCGGTGATCTCGGCGGCGAGCTTGTCCAGGCGTGCCTCGGCTGCCCGCAGGTCCCCGACCATGTTCCGTTCGGCGAGCTGTTCACGCAGGTGCGTTACCGTCTTCTGCATGTCGGTGCTGGGAGCCTTGGAGGTGACGCGCTGTTCGAGGAGGACGATCTGCGCCACGACGTCGTCGTACTTCCGCGCGAAGTAGATCAGCGCCTCATCGCCGCTCACGCCGGGGTACTGTCCCACGGGGTGCTCGCCGCCGTCGATATTCAGGTAGACGTGGCCGTCCCCTTCCACCCGGCCCCACTTGGAGGCCTCGGCGACAGATGTGCTGGGCGCAGCGGGCACCGGTGCGGCGGCGGGAGCGGCGGCAGCGGGCTTGGGACGCGATGCAAAGGCAGCAGGCGACGGTGCTGACGGCCGGGGCCCGGGAGCGGCTGCGGCAGCAGGCACGGACGGTTCCGCAGCAGGGGCTGCCGCGGACTGGTCCTCCGCAGTGGCCTCCTCAACAGAGCCCACGTCAACAGTGCCCTCGTCAACAGGGCTCTCTTCAGCAGTGCCCTCCTCTGAAGCAGTTGCTTCGGGGGCCGCAGGTGCCTGCCCGGCCTGTGCAGCAGTATCGGCAGCGTCCTCGGCCGGAGCCGTTGGTTCGGTTACGCCTGTTGCTGTTTCGTCGGATTTCTGACTGTCTGTCACCGCTAAAAGTCTTTCGCTTGGAGGGAAATACTCACGTACTGCACCGCGGCCTTGCCGGCCCGGCTCCTACTTCAGAGAAAACGAGTCTATCGTGACTGGTTGTTTTGGTGCGCCGTCCGTGTCGCTGGCGCCTGGCGTGACGCCGGCGGCAGCAATGTTGGCCACCACATCAAGCCCCGAGGTCACCTTTCCCACCACGGTATAGCCCCCTGCCGCGTCTGCCGGAATTGCCGTGTCCTTGTAGACAATGAAGAACTGTGTCCCGTTGCCGTAGGCGTTGTTGCCGGTACGGGCCACGGCGATGGTGCCGGCAGGGTACATGTTGTCCGCCGGGGTGTTCTCCAGGGGGCCCCACGTGTAGTTGGGGTCGCCCTGGCCGTCGCCATTGGGTGAGCCGCACTGCAGCACGCCGAACCGGTCGGCGGTGGTGAGCCGGTGGCACGTCTTGCCGTTGAAATAGCCTTGGTCGCTGAGCGACTTGAAGACCGCGGCGGCCTGCGGAGCCTTGGTTCCATCCACCTCCACGCCGAGCGGGCTGCCGTTCAGCAGCAGCTGGCCCGTGAACGTCTTGCCCGCAGCGGTGTCTGCGGCCGGGATGTTCGGCCCGTTGGTTGCCGCAGCGGATGGAGTGGGGGAGGCGCTGGCCGAGGCGGACGGCTCCGTCAGGCCGGCCTGGGCGGCGGCATACTCGTCCTCGGTCGGGTTCCCGGCGAACGCCGTGAGTTGGAGGACGACGGCGAGCACTACGGCGGCGGTTCCCGCGCCGGCGGCCACGAGGTTGTCGCGTTTGCGCCGCTTCTCCTGGTCGCGCCGGAAGTCACGCTTGGCTTCCATTTGCAGGATGCGCCGTTTCGTTTCGCGGGCACTGCGTGAACTGGCCGGCAAGGGTCCTCCTCATCGTCGGGCTGCGGGTGTGCCGCGGTTGGCCGCGGCGCGCAGGAATCAGCGGCCAGTCCGTGCCGTCCGCCGTATTAGAGATGCACACGGAGGAACGCATAAACTGGCTGCCGCACATAGTTTATGCATGGCCTGCTGTGCTGCCGCCGTACGCCGTCTCTGAACGGTGTGGCCGGCAGTGCGCCACGCCTTCCATCCCTAAGGAGAACCTTCCCCATGGCACGCACCGCCTCCCTGTCCGGATTCCCCGAGTGGCTTCCCGAGGAGCGGCTGGTGGAGCTGCATGTGCTCGATACCCTGCGCAGGGTCTTTGAACTCCATGGTTTTGCCTCGATCGAAACCCGGGCTGTGGAGACGGTGGGCCAGCTGCTCCGCAAGGGCGAGATCGACAAGGAAGTGTACGGACTCAGCCGGCTCCAGGAGGATGAGAGCGACAATCCGGTGAAGGGCGGCAAAGCGGATCCCCACGCGCTGGCCCTGCATTTTGACCTGACGGTGCCGTTTGCCCGCTACGTCGTCGAAAACGCCGGCTATCTCGCCTTCCCGTTCCGCCGCTACCAGATCCAGAAGGTGTGGCGCGGCGAGCGGCCCCAGGAAGGCCGGGCCCGCGAGTTCACCCAGGCGGACATCGATGTGGTGGGCGACGGCGAGCTTCCCTTCCGTTACGACGTCGAGATTGCGCTGGTCATCGCCGAGGCCCTCAGCGCCCTGCCCATCCCCGACTTCCGCCTCCGGATCAACAACCGCAAGCTCGCCGAAGGCTTCTACCGCGGCATCGGCCTCGATGACACCGCAGGCGTGCTGCGCAGCATCGACAAGCTTGAAAAGATCGGCCCCGCCAAGGTGGCTGAACTGCTGAAGAGCGAACTGGGCGCTTCCGATGACCAGGCCGCCAAGGCGCTGCAGCTGGCAGCCATCCGCACGGAAGACACATCCTTCGTGGCACAGGTCCGGGCCCTCGACGTCACCAACGAGCTCCTGGATGAAGGCCTGGACGAACTGGAACAAGTCATCGATGCCGCCGTGCAGCGGGCGCCCGGCAAGGTGCTGGCCGACCTCAGCATCGCCCGCGGCCTGGACTATTACACCGGCACCGTGGTGGAAACCGTGCTGGTGGGCCACGAGCAGCTCGGGTCCATCTGCTCCGGCGGCCGGTACGATGCCCTGGCGTCCAAGGGCAACCGGAAGTTCCCGGGCGTCGGGCTGTCCATCGGCGTCACCCGTCTGGTTTCGCGGATCCTGAGCCAGGACCTGGCCAAGGCCTCCCGTTCGGTTCCCACGGCGGTGCTGGTGGCCCTGAACCACGACGACAGCTGGGGCGGCGCCCAGGACGTCGCCGCGCTCCTGCGCAGCAGGGGCATTCCCACTGAAGTTGCCGCCAAGGCAGAAAAGTTCGGCAAGCAGATCAAATTCGCGGACCGGCGGGGCATCCCGTTCGTCTGGTTCACCGACGACGACGGCACGCACCAGGTCAAGGACATCCGTACCGGCGAACAGGTGCTGGCGGCACCCGAAACCTGGATGCCGCCACTGGAGGACCTGACGGTGCAGGTGGAAACAACCGCCCCCGCAGCAGCATCCGTGTAGCCCGGGAACTCAGGGCTTGGGCTGGCGCTGCCGGAGGCGCAGCACCAGCCAGCGCCCGGCCACCCCCGCAGCGAGTACCGCGGCCATGGTCAGGACGGGCGCCGGCGGCAGGGTGAAGGCAAGGACGACGCAGCCCAGGAACCCCACGGCGTTCAGCCAGCGGGGAGCATAGCCGGGATGGGTCGTGAGGGCGAAGGCGGACGCGTTCGCCACGGCGTAATACACCAGTACGCCGAAGCTTGAGAAGCCCACCACCGTCATCACGTTGGTGGTCAGCAGGAGCAGGATGACGACGGCGGCCACGGCAAGTTCCGCCACGAACGGGACGGTGTGGGTGCCGCCTACCTTTGCCAGCGGACCCGGAAGATCGCGTTCCCGTGCCATGGCCAGGGTGGTCCGCCCCACGCCGGTGATGAGGGCTAGGAGGGCGCCCAGGCACGCGGCGGCTGCGCCCGCCTGCACCAGCGGCGCGGCAGGGGCAAGACGGGAATCCAATACTGCGTCCAGCAGGGGAGTTCCGGACGCGGCAAGCCGCTCTCCGAGATGGTTCAGCAGGAGCAGTGCCAGCAGCAGGTAGATGGCGAAAGCGGCTGCCAGGGCCGCCAGGATGGCCCGCGGGATGGCCCGTGTGGGGTCTTTGACCTCTTCACCCAGGGTGGCGATCCGGGCGTAGCCGGCAAAAGCGAAGAACATGAGCCCGGCTGCCGGCAGGACTCCCGCCGGGTTGCCGGACGGCGGCCCGGTCAGTTCCGCCGCGGCGTGCGGGCCCAGCCACGCGGCCACGGCGACGAAGACCAGCGTTGCCAGGACCATGCACAGCAGAATGCGTGTCAGCAGGGCGGTCCGGGTGATGCCGAGCAGGTTGACTCCGGTGAGCGCCACGACGGCGGCCACAGCAACCGGGACCGCATAATCCCGCGCCACGTAGCTGCCGAACGTCAACGCCATGGCTGCGCAGGACGCCGTCTTGCCTGTCACGAAACCCCAGCCTGCCAGGAAGCCCGGCCACTCGCCGAGCTGGTTCCGGCCGTACACATAAGTACCGCCGCTGGTGGGGTACTTGGCGGCGAGGGCGGCAGAGGCCACGGCGTTGCAGTACGCCACCGCTCCTGCGATCAGTACTGACAGGACCAGAAGATTCCCTGCCAGCGCCGCGGCCGGAGCGAACACCACAAACACGCCGGCGCCCAGCATGGAACCGAGTCCGATCGCGGTGGCATCAAAGGTCCCGAGCCTGCGCTGCAGCTGCTGCGGTTCGCTCATGCGGCGGCATTCCCTTTCCAGCGGGTAAACTCGAACGGGATCGTTCCCGCAACGATCATATTGAAACTTCCCACTGTTTTCCCGCAGAAAGGCGTGCTGTGCTGCGCACACATGACCTCGGATCCCTTCGTTCCGAGCACATTGGACAAACCGTAACCCTGGCCGGCTGGGTGGGCCGCCGTCGTGATCACGGTGGTGTGGCATTCGTTGACCTTCGCGACGCTTCCGGCGTGGCCCAGGTGGTGGTCCGCGAGGAAGAAGTGTTCCACGGACTGCGCAACGAGTACGTCCTTCAGGTCACGGGCACCGTATCCAAGCGTCCGGAGGGTAACGAGAATCCCGCCCTCGCGACCGGCGAGATCGAGGTCATTGCTGAGGACGTCACCATCCTCAACACCTCCGACCCCCTGCCGTTCCAGATTGACGAACACGTGGAAGTCGGCGAGGAAGCCCGCCTCAAGCACCGCTACCTTGACCTGCGACGCCCCGGCCCCAGCCGCAACCTGCGCCTCCGCTCCGAGGCCAACCGGGTGGCGCGCGACCTGCTCCACCAGGAGGGCTTCGTGGAGATTGAGACGCCCACGCTGACGCGTTCGACGCCGGAAGGCGCCCGTGACTTCCTGGTTCCGGCGCGCCTGGCCCCGGGTTCCTGGTACGCCCTCCCGCAGTCCCCGCAGCTTTTCAAGCAGCTGCTGCAGGTGGGCGGGTTCGAGAAGTACTACCAGATTGCACGCTGCTACCGCGACGAGGACTTCCGTGCGGACAGGCAGCCGGAATTCACCCAGCTGGACATCGAGGCCAGCTTCGTCGACCAGGACGACATCATCCGGCTGGGCGAAAACATCGTTAAGGCAGTGTGGCAGCTCATCGGAGCGGACATTCCGACGCCCATCCAGCGCATCACCTACGCCGACGCCATGGCCCGGTACGGCTCCGACAAGCCGGACCTTCGCTTCGGGCTGGAGCTGACCGAGCTCACCGATTTCTTCAAGGACACCAACTTCGGCGTCTTCAAGGCTCCCTACGTGGGTGCCGTGGTCATGCCCGGCGGCGCTTCCCAGGCACGCCGTGCCCTGGACGCGTGGCAGGAATGGGCCAAGCAGCGCGGCGCCAAGGGCCTTGCCTACGTCCTGTACAAGGAGGACGGCGAACTCGCCGGCCCCGTGGCGAAGAACCTCACCGAGTTCGAGCGTGCCGGCCTGGCCGACGCCGTGGGCGCGAAGCCCGGCGACTGCATCTTCTTCGCCGCGGGTGAAAAGACCCCCTCGCGCGCCCTGCTGGGTGCCGCCCGCGTGGAAATCGGCCACCGCACCGGCTTGATCGATCCCACAGACTGGGCTTTCTGCTGGGTTGTGGACGCACCCATGTTCGAGCCCGCCGCCGCTGCCGTTGCTTCCGGCGACGTTGCTGTCGGCGGAGGCCAGTGGACTGCCGTGCACCACGCCTTCACCTCACCCAAACCGGAATTCCTTGACACGTTCGACAAAGATCCCGAATCTGCGCTCTCCTACGCCTACGACATTGTCTGCAACGGCAACGAAATCGGCGGCGGTTCCATCCGTATCCACCAGCGTGACGTGCAGGAGCGCGTCTTTGAACTGATGGGCCTGGACAAGGAAGACGCCCAGACCAAGTTCGGATTCCTGCTGGAGGGCTTCAAGTACGGCGCACCCCCGCACGGCGGTATCGCGTTCGGCTGGGACCGCGTGGTGTCGCTGTTGGCAGGGGTGGAGTCCATCCGCGACGTCATCGCCTTCCCGAAGTCCGGTGGCGGCCACGACCCCCTCACGGAAGCACCGGCCCCCATCACGCCCCAGCAGCGCAAGGAGGCCGGCGTGGACTTCAAGCCGGAGGCCAGGAAGCCGGAAGTGAAGAAGCCCGAAGACAAGCAGTAGTGCACGGTTAGTGGCCCAAGGCCGCAATCATTGGAGGTTCCCCGGTCTGCCCGGGGGACCTCCTGCCGTTAAGGAAGGAACAGCCCCGTGACCACACCGAGCCGGGTCCACCCCGCACCCCTGGGCCTTGAAGCCGCCATGGACGCAGCATGGCCCGCACCGGACCGCCATGATGCCGGCGGCTGGACGTTTCGTGCGGCCGAAGGCGTCACCCAACGGGCCAACTCCATCTGGCCACGCAGTGAACAGTACGGTGGCGACCAGCGCAGCGACGACCTCCCGGGCCTGCTCAGGGAGGCCAAGGCCTGGTACCGCAGCCGCCGCCTCCCGGTCATCTTCCAGGTCTTCGACACCCCGGCAGCGTCCGGACTCCATGAGCTGCTGGACGCGGAGGGCTTCACCCGCCAGTCCGAGACCCTGGTCATGACCCGCAGCGCCATGGACGCCCCGATTCCCGCAGGCGCCACGCCGGCGGTGGAACTCTCCACGGAGCCGTCAGGGGAGTGGCTGCGGGTCTGGTGGGAGGTGGACGGCCGCGGCGGGGAGGACTCCCTGGCCGTCGCCGAAACCATCCTTAAGGGCTGTCCCTCCGTCTATGCCCTGGTGCGGGACCGCGATGGCAGGGCTTCCGCCGTCGGCCGCCTTGCCCTCCCGGGCGGCAGCGGGCAGGGCGGCCTGTATTGCATGGCTACCCTGCCCGCCGCCCGCCGCCAGGGCTTCGCGGCCGCCATCCTGCAATCGCTGCTGCGGGCAGGCAACGAGCGGGGCGTGGACGGCTTCTGGCTGCTGGTCACAGCGGCGAATCATGGCGCGCAGGAGCTTTACGCGAAAGCCGGCTTCCGTGAGGCCGGCCGCTACCTGTACCGGCAGGAACGCCCGCGGCGCGCCCCCACCGGCTGCTGACAACCAAGGACGGCGAGCTAACCTGCCGGATCGGTCACCGTGACCCGCACGGAGCAGGCATCTGCCGCGGCCTTCTTCAGCACGGCGGCACGGGGTTCGGCTACGTCCAGGTGGGGCAGGCGCGGCAGGCGCACGTAATCATGCAGGGCGGGGTCCTGGAGGACGAGGTCGGCCAGGGCCCTGTCGCCGCCCGGCACCACGTACTCGAAGGCGGCAGCGCGGAACACTTCCGCCGCCTGCTGTGCCACGGCTCCCACCAGGGCGTCCGCCTGGTTGGAGCGGCGGCGGGCAAACCGCTGCTGGGACTGGCCGCCGGCCGCCGTGCGGGACTGGACGTACCGGGTGCCGGCCTTGGACGCGAGCAGGGTGCCTTCGCTTGCCACCCCGATGCCGTATCCGCCCCGCCGCACCAGCAGCAGTCCCAGCCGGCGCGGCTGCGACGCAAGCGCAGCCAGCCGCTCCAGCGGTCCGGTTCCGCGTCCGGGGCGTCCGTCGGCCGGCCACGGCGCCTGCAGGAGCGCCTCGGTGCCGTCGGACGCCACGAGGCTGAGGCCGTCGTCGCCATCCTCCAGCCGGAAGCCGCCGTGGGAGCTGCCGAAGCGCTCCACCCAGCCGGGCAGCCGGGCACCGGACACGAACGCCGTCCGGACTGACGGCGGGGCACCGGGGGGACCTGGGGCGGACATGGCAGTCCCTTCGTATCGGGGGAGGGGGAAAAGCAGGTGGTGGACTGGAAGTAGCCTATCTATGTGGATGATCTCTTCGGGAACGGCCCAGAAAACGACGACGACGATCGTCCCGTCGCGGGGGAAAGCGCAGGTTCCCGGGGACAGGGTTCGCGGGGCAAGGGTTCGCCGCGCAGCCCGCTGGCTGTGCGCATGCGGCCCCGCACGCTGGACGAAGTGGTGGGCCAGCAGCACCTGCTTGGCCAGGGGTCGCCGCTGCGCCAGCTGGCAGCCGGGGCAGGCGCGGACGCCGCCGGTCCGGCCGGACCCAGCTCCCTGATCCTCTGGGGCCCTCCCGGTACCGGCAAGACCACCCTGGCGCACGTGATTGCGCGCGGACCCGGCCGGAAGTTCGTCGAGCTGTCCGCCATCACCGCCGGCGTCAAGGACGTCCGCCGTGTCATGGACGACGCCCTGACGGCCCGCGACCTGTACAAGACCACCACGGTGCTGTTCCTCGACGAAATCCACCGCTTCAACAAAGCCCAGCAGGATGCCCTGCTGCCCGGCGTCGAAAACCGCTGGGTGGTCCTGGTGGCTGCCACCACGGAAAACCCCTCCTTCTCGGTGGTCTCGCCCCTGCTGTCCCGCTCCCTGCTCCTCACCCTCAAGCCCCTGACCGATGCGGACATCGAGGGCCTCCTGGTAAGGGCCGTGGAGGATCCGCGGGGGCTGGGCGGCAAGGTCCGGCTCAGCGATGAAGCGCTGGAACACCTGGTCCGGCTGTCCGGCGGCGACGCCCGCCGCGCCCTTACCGCCCTGGAGGCCGCGGCCGGCGTCGCGTTCGGTGACGCGGACGACGTCGAACGTTCCGTGGGGGAGGAAGGCGCACCTTCCGCGCCGGGCACCGAAGAGCCGGTCACCGTGGAGCTGCGCCACACCGAGCGCGCCCTGGATGCCGCCGCCGTCCGCTATGACCGCGCGGGCGACCAGCACTACGACGTAACCAGCGCGTTCATCAAATCCATCAGGGGATCCGATGTGGACGCGGCCCTGCACTACCTCGCCCGGATGCTCGAGGCGGGGGAGGACCCCCGGTTCGTGGCCCGCCGGATCGTCATCTCCGCGGCGGAGGACGTGGGCATGGCGGACCCCACCGCGCTGCAGACCGCCGTGGCAGCAGCACAGGCGGTCCAGCTCATCGGTATGCCCGAAGGCCGGATCATCCTTGCCGAGGCCGTCGTCCACCTCGCCACCGCACCAAAGTCGAACGCCGCCTACATGGGCATCAACAAAGCGATCGCGGATGTGCGGGCGGGCCTCGGCGTCGGAATTCCCGCGCACCTGCGCGATGCCCACTATCCAGGCTCCAAGCAGCTGGGCCACGGCGTGGGCTACAAGTACGCCCACGACGCGCCGCACGCAGTGGCCACCCAGCAGTACCCGCCGGATGACCTGGTGGGCCGCGACTACTACCAGCCCACCGGCAACGGTGCCGAACGGGATATCGCCCAACGGCTGGAACGCCTGCGGAGGATTGTCCGGGGCAAGTAATGGCGTGGTAAGCTGAATCTTTGTCTGGCAAGGCGCGGACGCACAATCTCCCCAATTCAGGTTGGCAAGGTTATGCCCTGCGCCCAGTAGCAAAAGGCAGCGGTTGGCCGATGCTCTCCATCGTGGAGGCCAGTAACACTGACACACCGCAGATATTGGAAGGACACAAGTGGCTAACAACACTCGTGCTCGCCGTCAGGCCCGCCTCTCGCGGTCCCTCGGCATTGCTCTGACCCCCAAGGCCGCCAAGTACATGGAGCGCCGCCCGTACGGCCCCGGTGAGCATGGCCGTGCCCGCAAGAAGCAGGACTCCGACTACGCCGTACGTCTGCGCGAAAAGCAGCGCCTGCGCGCCCAGTACGGCATCCGCGAAGCACAGATGACCCGTGCCTTCGAAGAGGCCCGCCGCACCAAGGGCCTGACCGGTGAGAACCTCATCGAACTGCTCGAAATGCGCCTTGACGCCCTGGTCCTGCGTGCCGGCTTCGCCCGCACCATCGCCCAGGCCCGCCAGCTGGTTGTGCACCGCCACATCATGGTTGACGGCGTCCGTGTTGACCGCCCGTCGTTCCGCGTCGGCGAGGGCCAGCTGGTCCACGTCCACAGCCGCAGCGAAACCATGGTTCCGCTCCAGGTTGCCGCAGCCGGTGCCCACCGCGACGTCCTGCCTGCCGTTCCGGCCTACCTGGACGTCAAGCTGGAAGCGCTGCAGGCCCGCCTGGTGCGCCGCCCCAAGCGTTCCGAAATCCCGGTGACCTGCGAAGAGCAGCTCGTCGTCGAATTCTACGCACGCTAAATCCCAGCAGCGTACCCAAAGAAGCCCGTGGCAAGCGCCGCGGGCTTCTTTGTATGTAAGGTACTTGGGGGACATCTGCGCGGCGCCCCCTCCGGGCGCCTGCAGGATGGGACCCACCCACGGAATTTCGAGGAGATGAACGTCTATGTCTGGTGGCGATATTGCCGGCCTGATCGCTGCCGGGGTGTTCGCGCTCCTGGTCCTGCTGCTTGCGGTACCCATCCTGAAGCTGGGAAAAGTCTTCGATGAGGTGCGGACCACCATCAGGTCCCTAAGCGACGGCGCCACCCCCCTGATGGACGAGGTCACGGCCACCGTTTCCACCACCAACCAGCAGTTGAAGAAGGTCGACGGCATCTCGTCGAACGTCTCGGATGCGTCCGCCAACATCTCAGCACTGTCCTCGCTGGTCGCCGCAACGGTTGGTTCCCCGCTCATCAAGGTTGCCGCCTTCAGCTATGGCGTCCGCAGCGCCTTCGCCAACCGCCGGAAGCCCGCCGCCGGGCGCCGCAGCCGCTAGATTCGAAAAGAACAAACATGAAAAGAATTGTCTGGATGGGAATCGGCGTGGCCATTGGCGTCATTGCCTTCCGAAAAGTGAGCCAGGCCCAGTCCAGCCTCGGGCCGGAGGGCCTCAACCGCACCGTGGGACGGCTGGCCGACGGAGTTTACGACTTCGCCGACGCCGTCCGCGCAGGGATGCATGAACGGGAAACCGACCTGAGGACGGCCCTGGGCATCGAATCCGCTGAAGTGGTCCGCCGCTAAGCCCGGCAGGGCATTTCACCGGCAGCCAGCCAACTACCGGCAGGACTCCCATTCGGGATCCCGCCACCTGAACGAAATTCCCGTGCCGCCCGGCGGCGCGGACCAAGAAGGGTAAGAAAACAGCTCATGAAGTCGCAGGAGATCACAAAGCGCTGGGTGGACTTTTTTGTCAGCAAGGGCCACACCGCGGTTCCCTCCGCATCGCTGGTCTCCAGCGACCCCTCGCTGCTGTTCACGGTGGCCGGCATGGTCCCGTTCATTCCCTACCTCACCGCCCGTGAGGAAGCGCCCTACTCCCGCGCCACCAGCGTCCAGAAGTGCATCCGCACCGGCGACATCGAGGAAGTGGGCAAGACTGCCCGCCACGGCACGTTCTTCCAGATGTGCGGCAACTTCTCCTTCGGCGACTACTTCAAGGAAGACGCCATCAAGTTCGCCTGGGAGCTGCTCACCAAGAGCGTTGACGACGGCGGCTACGGACTTCCGCCCGAGCGGCTGTGGGTGACGGTCTATGAGGAGGACGACGAAGCCGAGGAACTGTGGCTGAAGAACACGGGCGTCCCCGCTGAGCGCATCCAGCGCATGGGCAAGTCGGACAACTATTGGTCGACGGGCCAGCCCGGCCCGGCCGGTCCCTGCTCAGAGATCTATTACGACCGTGGACCGGCCTACGGCATCGAAGGCGGACCGCTGGCGGACGAGACCCGCTACATCGAGATCTGGAACCTCGTGTTCATGCAGTACCAGATCGAAAACGTGCGCTCCAAGGTTGACTTCGACATTGTCGGTGAGCTGCCCAAGAAGAACATCGACACCGGCCTGGGCATGGAACGCCTCGCCATGATCCTGCAGGGCGTCGAGAACATGTACGAGACCGACCAGGTTCGTCCGGTGATCGAC
Organism: Pseudarthrobacter sp. LT1; assembly: GCF_035621795.1. Taxonomy (NCBI): domain Bacteria; kingdom Bacillati; phylum Actinomycetota; class Actinomycetes; order Micrococcales; family Micrococcaceae; genus Pseudarthrobacter; species Pseudarthrobacter sp. LT1. The sequence continues at coordinate 2,535,724 of NZ_CP141830.1, read as the reverse complement.
AAAGCCGCGGAACTGTCCGGCAAGGAGTACACCTCCGCCGAGACACCGGAGGACCCCCACCACACGGACGACGTCCGCATGCGTGTCGTCGCGGACCACATCCGCTCTGCCCTGATGCTGATCTCCGACGGCGTGACGCCTTCCAACGAGGGCCGCGGCTACGTCCTGCGCCGCCTGATCCGCCGCGCCGTCCGGTCAATGCGCCTCCTGGGCGTGGAACAGGCCTGCCTGCCTGAACTGCTGCCGGCTTCGCGCGACGCCATGAAGGGCGTGTACCCCGTGGTGGCAACCGACTTCGACCGGATCAGCCGCATCGCCTACGCCGAAGAGAAGGCGTTCCTGCGCACCATTGCGTCCGGCACTGCCCGGCTTGAGGACGCGGTCAAGGAGTCCAAGGCAGCCAACAAGCCCCTTTCCGGCGAGGATGCCTTCACCCTGCATGACACCTACGGGTTCCCCATCGACCTCACGCTCGAGATGGCCGAGGAGGCCGGGCTGAAGGTTGATGAAACGGCCTTCCGCAGCCTGATGCAGGAACAGCGCCAGCGTGCCCAGGCAGATGCCAAGGGCAAGAAGGGCGGCCACGCCGATGTCAGCGTCTTCCAGGAGATCCTCGGCGAAGGTGAGACGGTCTTCACCGGCTACACCGAGCTTGAGGGCGAATCGCGCGTCCGCGGCCTGCTCAGCGCGGGCCGCCGCGTCCAGCAGGCAGCCACCGGCGACGAGATCGAACTTGTGCTCGGCGAAACCCCGTTCTACGCCGAAGCCGGTGGCCAGGCTGCCGATACCGGCCTCGTCACTGGTGACGGGTTCGTCGTCGAGGTCCTCGACGTCCAGCGCCCGGTGAAGGGCCTGAGCGTGCACAAGGCGATTGTCCGCGAAGGTGAAATCGGTGCTGACTCGCTGGTGCGCGCCGCCGTCGACCGTGAACGCCGCCACGCCGCCGAGCAGGCCCACACCGGCACGCACATCGTCCATGCCGCCCTGCACCAGATCCTGGGCCCGGAAGCCACCCAGCGTGGTTCCTTCAACAAGGCAGGCTACCTGCGCTTCGACTTCGCCTGGGGCGAGGGTCTGAGCACGGCCACGCGGTCCGAGATCGAAGAGGTCTCCAACCTTGCCATCCGCAACAACTACGCGGTGGAAACGAAGATCATGGGACTGGCCGAAGCCAAGGCCATGGGCGCCATGGCACTCTTCGGCGAGAACTACGGCAGCGAAGTGCGCGTCGTCGAGATCGACGGCGCATGGTCCCGCGAGCTGTGCGGTGGCACCCACGTTGCGAACACCTCGCTGATCGGCAGCCTGTCCCTCCTGGGCGAACAGTCCGTAGGTTCAGGCAACCGGCGTGTGGAAGCGTTTGTTGGAATGGAAGCGTTCCGCCACCTCGCGGCAGAGCGCGCCCTGGTGACCGAGCTGACTGACCTGCTGAAGGTGCCGTCCGGCCAGCTCGCCGACAGGATCTCCGCCACCCTTGCCAAGCTGAAGGCCACCGAGAAGGAACTGGACCGGCTCCGCAAGGAACAGCTGGCCGCTGTTGCCGCCCAGCTGGTGGACAGCGCCAAGGATGCCGCCGGTGTCCGGGTGCTGGCCCACGATGCAGGAACCGTCAGCGGTGCCGACGACCTGCGCGGACTGGCCCTGGACCTGCGCAACCGCCTCGGTTCCGCGGCGGCCGCCGTGGCCGTGGCAGGCGTTGCCAATGACCGCCCGCTGATCCTGGTGGCCACCAACGAGGCCGCCCGCGAAGCAGGCGTCAAGGCCGGTGCCCTGGTCCGGGTCGCTGCCGGCGTGCTCGGCGGTGGCGGAGGCGGCAAGGACGACGTCGCCCAGGGCGGCGGAACCGACGCCGGAAAGGTCGGCGCTGCCCTGGCCGCCGTCGTCGACGCTATCTCCAGGCGATAACACAGCCATGACCGATGCTGTTGCTGCCGGCGGCTACCCCCAGGGCGTCAAACTGGGGGTAGACGTCGGCACCGTCCGCGTAGGGGTGGCCATCTGTGACCGGGATTCGATCCTGGCCACGCCCTACAAAACCCTTGACCGGAACGCCAGGAAAAACTCCGACGTGCGCGTCATCGCCAAACTGGCGCAGGAGCTGGGAGCCGTGCAGGTCATTGTTGGCCTGCCCCGGACCATGAAGGGCGAGGAACACTCCTCGGCCAGGATGGCCACCGACTACGCCCTGCTCCTGGCGGCCGAGCTTGCCGCCCGTGGCCTGGCGGTCCCGGTCAACCTTGTAGACGAACGCCTCAGCAGTGTCTCGGCCCACCGGAACCTGCACGAAGCTGGCATGAGCAGCAGGGACCATCGTAAAGTAGTTGATCAGGTCGCGGCGGCGGGTATTCTTCAGCACGCCATCGACATGCAGAAAGCCAGGGGAGCGGATGTCGGCTCACGCGTGACAGCGCCATCCCCGTCCGTGGACCTGGGGGCCGGTGGGGTGGACCAGCCCGTCCGCGCCATCCCCGCAGACACGGCCCAATCTTCACATAATGGAAGGCAACAGTGAGCCCTGCCAACATTGACGACACCTCCGGTCCGCTGGACCCCGGGGCCGCCAGGCCGCTGACCCGCAAGGAAATGCGGGCCCGGGAGAAGAGCCTCAACACCGGCGGCCACGACGCCGTGCCCGAGCAGGCCTACGAAACCGGTGACGTCCCGCCGCCGCCGGCAGCTCCTCCGGCTGCCGCATCTCCCGCGGCCGAATCCACCTTCGCTCCGCTTCCCGCCGCCGGAGACGTTCCGGCTCTTCCGGAGACCCCGCCGTCCATCCAGGAAGACCAGCCTGCGCCCGGTTCCCCCGGCAATGATGCCGGCACCGACGTGCCGGCCCCTCTCCAGCACCACGACGCCGTCCCCGGGCACGAGGACGCTGCGCACCCCGGTGCCACCCCGGACGCCGTCGGGCACCATCCGGACGATGTCCACCATGCCGGGGCGGACTACCATGACCCCGCACATCACGACGCCGATTCGCACCCACTGGACAACCACCACTTCGACGCGCACCACGAGGCGGACCTGCACCACGAGGCCGACGTGCACGGCCACCAGGAAGGCGTGCACGACGACCATGCGTACCACTCCGGCGGATACCACGAGGACCCCCACGCGGACGTCCCGCACCAGGACGCAGGCCACGAACTGCTGCCAGGCTCATCAGCCGCCCAGGTAGTGCGGCCGTCCAAAAAGGTCCGGCGCCGCCGCAGGCTGCTGGCACTGTTCCTGACCCTCGCTGTGTTCGTGACGGCAGTCGCCGTGGGCGCCCAGTTCCTCAAGCCACTCCTGGGCAGTGGCAAGCCCTCGGATTTCCCCGGCCCCGGATCGGGCGAGGTCCAGGTGACCGTAGCCAGCGGTGAAGGAACGCGCTCTGTCGCCGCCCAGCTTGAAGACCAGCGCGTCGTTGCCAACGCAGATACCTTCATGCAGGCCTTCCACGCGTCCGGCGGAACGCTGTCACCGGGGGACTACACCTTCAAGACGGAGATGAAGAACGCTGACGCCGTGAATGTGCTGCTCGGCAAGGACAAGACCAAGGTCATTTACTTCGCCCTGAGCGCGGGCCTGCGGATCAACGAGTCCCTGCAGGCAATCTCGGAGGGCTCCGGAGTGTCCATGCAGACCCTGCAGGCGCTCAGCAACCAACCTGCCCAGTTCGGCCTGCCGGCCAACGCGAAAAACCTTGAAGGCTACCTGGCCCCCGGCGAGTACCGCTTCCCGCTGGGCACGCAAGCCAAGGACATCCTGCAGGCGCTGGTTAAGGCCACCACCGACGAACTGGTATCGCAGGGCATCACGGACCCCGCCAAGCAGTACCAGGCCGTCATTGTGGCAAGCATCGTCCAGGCCGAGGGCGGCCAGGCCGACTACGGCGACGTGGCCGGCGCCATCTACAACCGCCTCAAGCCGAACGACCAGACCGGCGGCTTCCTGCAGGTTGACTCTGCCGTCACGTATGGCCTTGGCACCCGAAGCTTCAACTTCACGGATGAGCAGCGGCAGGACAAATCCAACCCGTACAACACCTACGCGAATCCGGGCTTGCCGCCGGGACCCATCGGCTCACCCGGCAAGACCGCCATTGACGCGGCCGCCCGGCCAAAGACGAATGACTACCTGTACTGGGTGACCATCAACCTGGACACCAAGGAGACGAAGTTCGCCAAGACGCTGGCCGAACACAACGCCTACGTCGAGCAGTACAACGCGTGGTGCCAGGCCAACGCGGGCCGCTGCACATGAGCCTGCGGGCTGCCGTCCTGGGCCACCCGATCAGCCACTCGAAGTCCCCGGCCCTGCACCTGTCCGCCTATGAGCGGCTGGGTGCGGGCATCAGTTACACGGCCATCGACGTCACGGAGGCCTTGCTGCCGTCCTTCATGCGCCAGATCCGGAACCAGCCGGGCTGGCGCGGGCTCTCGGTGACCATGCCGCTGAAGACGGCCATGCTCGGCGAGGTGGACGAGGTGCGGGGCGTGGCACGGACCCTCGGAGTGGTGAACACTGTCACCTTCGAGGAATCCGCCGGCAGGGTGAAGACTGTGGGCTCGAACACGGACGTGACCGGCATCGTCAACGCCCTGCGCCACGCCGGTACCCGGGCAGCACCGTCCGCCGTCATCCTCGGTGGCGGCGGAACAGCGGCATCGGCGGTCGCGGCCCTGAAGGAACTGGGCACCAGCAGCGTGCAGGTCTTTGTCCGCGATGCCTCGCGGACAGCAGACGTCCGCTCCGCCGCGGACAGCCTTGGCGTGGCCCTCGAGGTCCGTCCGCTGGCGGGTGCGGCCCGCCCCACGGCGGAGGCCGACGTCGTCATTTCCACCCTGCCGCCCCGCGCCGCAGATGGACTCGCCGCGGAAATTGCGGCCTTCAAGACCAGGACGCCCGGCGTCCTGCTCGACGTTGCCTACGATCCGTGGCCCAGCCTCATCGCCTCGGTATGGCAGGCCGGCGGCGGCGCCGTAGTGCCCGGCCTGGAGATGCTGCTGTACCAGGCCGTGGAACAGGTGCGGCTCTTCACCCGCCGCGGGGAAGACGTTAACGCACCTGTCATAGATGTGATGTGTGACGCAGTCGGCCTTGCCCGACGGGCGTTGTGACCGCCCTACGTGGCAGGATGGAAATTATGCGTTGGTTGACTGCCGGTGAATCCCATGGCCCGGCTCTGATGGGAATTATTGAAGGCGTCCCCGCCGGTGTTGAAATCACCAGCGGCCACATCGCAGACTCCCTGGCCCGCCGCCGGCTTGGCTACGGACGCGGCGCCCGGATGAAGTTCGAACAGGACGTGGTCACCATCCTGGGCGGCGTCCGCCACGGCCTGACCCAGGGCGGTCCCGTCGCCATTCAGGTGGCGAACACCGAATGGCCCAAGTGGGAGCAGATCATGTCCGCCGACCCCGTGGACCCCGGGCTCCTCGCCGACCAGGCACGCAACGCGCCCCTGACGCGCCCCCGCCCGGGGCACGCCGACTTCACCGGGATGCAGAAATACGGCTTCGATGAGGCCCGTCCCGTACTGGAGCGTGCAAGCGCCCGCGAAACCGCCACCCGCGTGGCGCTGGGCACGGTGGCCGCGCAGTTCCTCAAGCACCTCGGCATTGAACTTGTCAGCCACACCGTGTCCATTGCCAGCGTGACGGTGCCGGAAGGCCGCCCGCTGCCCGTGCCCGGCGACGTCATTGCCCTGGACACAGACCCCTTGCGCTGCTTCGACCGCGAAACCTCCGACGCCATGGTGGCCGAGGTGGACGCTGCACACAAGGAAGGCGAAACCCTGGGCGGCGTAGTGGAGGTCCTGGCATACGGACTCCCGCCAGGATTGGGCAGCTACGTGCACTGGGACCGCCGGCTCGACGCCAGGCTGGCCGCGGCACTCATGGGGATCCAGGCCATCAAGGGGGTGGAGGTCGGTGACGGCTTCCTGACCGCTGCCCGCCGCGGCTCCGCCGCCCACGACGAAATCGTCCGGGACGGTGAAGGACGCATTGTCCGCACCAGCAACCGTGCCGGTGGCATCGAAGGCGGCATGAGCATCGGTGATGTCCTCCGCGTCCGCGCAGCCATGAAGCCCATCGCCACGGTTCCGCGCGCCCTGCGGACCATCGACGTCAGCACCGGTGAACCCGCCAAGGCACACCACCAGCGTTCGGACGTCTGTGCAGTACCGGCCGCCGGCGTAGTGGCCGAGGCCATGGTGGCCCTGGTCCTCGCCGAGGCCGTCATCGAGAAGTTCGGCGGTGACTCAGTGGCGGAAACCGCGCGCAACATCAAGGGTTACCTGGACAACATCCCGGCATCCCTGGACTCGATCGGCCAGTAGTGCTCCACCGCAGCAGTCCCGGACCCCTCGGCGGCCGGCCGATAGTACTCATCGGCCCCATGGCGGTGGGCAAATCGGCCATCGGGCAGCAGCTCGCCCAGCAGCTGGGGGCCCGGTTCATTGACACCGACGCGGTCATCGTCGCCGGCCACGGCTCCATCGCCGATATCTTCGCGGGGCGCGGCGAGCACGCGTTCCGGGAGATCGAAGCCCGCACCGTGGCCGATGCCGTGGAGGAAGCTGAAGGGACCCTGACCGTTATCTCGCTGGGCGGCGGTGCTGTGCTCGACTCGGGCACGCAGCAGCTCATCAGCCGCTGCACGGTTGTGTACCTGGAGTGCGACGCCGATACCGTGGCGGACAGGATCGCCCGGAACTCGGGCCGCCCGCTCCTCGCAGGCGACGCCATGGGCCGCTGGACAGCAATGTTCGCCACCCGCAGGCCGGTCTACGAGAGGCTGGCCGACATTACCCTGGACGTCCGCCACGGCTCGGTACCCGAGCTCGGCGGCCGGCTGGAAGCAGCACTGCGGAACCACGCAGCTGCCAAACAGGAAGTTGAAAAGTGAACACGCAATCAACAGTCATCAGCGTCACCGGCGAAGGTGCCGGCAACAACTACGGCGTCGTCGTCGGGCGCGGCCTGCTTGGTGACCTTCCCGGGCTGCTCGGAGAGCGGGTCCGCCGCGTCCTGGTGATCCACCCCCGCGCCCTGCGCCTCACCGGTGACACCGTCCGCGACGAACTCGCAGCGGCCGGCTTCACGTCGCTTACCGCCGAAATCCCGGACGCTGAAGAAGGCAAGCACATCCAGGTGGCCGCCTTCTGCTGGCAGGTCCTGGGCCAGAACGATTTCACCCGTTCGGATGCCATTGTCGCCGTGGGTGGGGGAGCAGTAACCGACCTTGCAGGCTTCGTCGCCGCCACCTGGCTGCGCGGAGTCAAGGTCATCCACATGCCCACCAGCCTGCTGGGCATGGTGGACGCCTCCGTGGGCGGCAAGACAGGCATCAACACCGCCGAAGGAAAGAACCTCGTAGGCTCCTTCCACCCGCCCGCCGCCGTCCTGGCAGACCTGGACACCCTGGACACGCTGCCGAAGAACGAGATCATTTCCGGGCTGGCCGAGGTGATCAAGTGCGGTTTCATCGCCGATCCCGCCATCCTGGACCTGGTGGAAAAGGACCCCGCCGCAGTGGTGGATCCCCGTTCCGACGCGCTCCGCGAGCTGATCGAGCGGGCCATCGCCGTCAAGGCCAAGGTGGTCTCCGAGGACCTCAAGGAGTCCGGGCTGCGGGAAATCCTCAACTACGGCCACACTCTGGGCCACGCCATCGAACTGGTGGAACGCTACTCCTGGCGGCACGGGGCCGCGGTGTCCGTGGGCATGATGTTCGCCGCGGAACTTGCCCGCAGCGTCGGGCGGCTCAGCGATGCCGACGCCGACCGGCACCGGAGCATCCTGGACGGGCTTGGGCTTCCGGTCACCTACCGGCGGGACCGGTGGCAGGGCCTGCTGGACGGGATGCGCCGCGACAAGAAGTCCCGCGGGGACCTCCTGCGCTTCGTTGTCCTGGACGGCATCGCCAAACCGGGAATCCTCGACGTCCCGGACACGTCGCTGCTGTTTGCGGCCTACCAGGAAATTGCGTCCTGATGAAGGGCGACATGAGCGGCACCGCCGACTGGCCCGAGGCAGGGTTCCCCGGTATCCGGATCAACCCGGACACCCTGCGGCCGCAGATCGTGAACGAGGACGCCGTCCGCGACGCCCTGGCCGCCTCCACCGATCCCGCCGACCAGATCTTCGTGCTGCTGGTTGAGGGCCACGCGTCCGACGCCGCCGAACTGCTGGCCGAAGCCCGCTTCAAGGACCCGGAATCGTTCCGGCTGCGCGTGTTCGAGGCCGAGGTGCTGAGCGTCTCCCACCGGATGGACCGTGCCATCGAACTGTTCCGCCAGCTTGTGGCGGAGGTGCATGGCACCTCCCGCGAAGCGCTGGCCCTGCAATACCTGGGGCGGACACAGTATGCAGCCGGGCACACCTCCGCTGCCGTTGAATCCTTCTCCAAGGCACTGGACCTGCGGGTGGCGCAGTCCGCGGATGCCGCCCAGATCTACTCCTCCACGGTGGCCCTGCAGCGCGCCCGGGACGTCCTGGACCTGGCCTGCTGACCCGGAGCCCGGTGGCCGCGGAAAGGCTGCCCCGGAATTACCGGTAGAATGGTTGTGGAATTTTTGCATCCACGCGATTTTTGACAAACACGTGCAGGCGGGCCGTTGTGGCGTGCCCGCCCGGCATACAGCATCTGACCACGCGGCCAGACAAAGAAACCAGAGGAAACCAGTGGCAACCACTAACGACATTAAGAACGGAACGGTCCTGAAGCTCGAGGGCCAGCTCTGGAACGTCATCGAATTCCAGCACGTCAAGCCCGGCAAGGGCGGCGCCTTTGTCCGGACCAAGATGCGCAACGTGATGTCCGGCAAGGTTGTTGACAAGACGTTCAACGCCGGGCTCAAGATCGAAACGGCAACCGTTGACCGCCGCGATTACCAGTATCTGTACCAGGACGGCGCAGACTTCGTCTTCATGGACACCTCGGACTACGACCAGATCACCGTGTCCGGCGCCACGGTTGGTGACGCCACCAACTTCATGCTCGAGAACCAGATGGTCAACATCGCCATCCACGACGGCAACCCCCTCTACATCGAACTGCCGCCGAGCGTTGTCCTGGAAATCACCTACACGGAGCCGGGCCTGCAGGGCGACCGCTCCTCCGCAGGCACCAAGCCCGCCACCCTGGAAACCGGCTACGAAATCCAGGTCCCGCTGTTCATCGAGAACAACACCAAGGTCAAGGTGGACACCCGCGACGGCAGCTACCTGGGCCGGGTTTCTGAGTAGTGAGCGCCCGCGGTAAAGCCCGCAGCAGGGCACTGGATGTTCTTTTCGAAGCGGAGCAGCGCTCTGTTTCGGCGTTCGACGTGCTTCGCGCACGCCGGGAAAAGACCGACCAGGTGGTCAACCCCTACACCTTGGAGATTGTCGAAGGCGTAGTGTCCCAGCAGGCCGCCATCGATGAGTTCCTGGAGACCTACTCGCAGGGCTGGACCCTGGAGCGCATGCCGTCCGTGGACCGCATCATCCTGCGCATCGGCACCTGGGAGCTTCTGTACAACGACGACGTCCCCGATGGCGTAGCGGTCAGCGAGGCTGTTGCGCTGGCCAAGACGCTGTCGACGGACGAGTCTCCGCAGTTCATCAATGGCCTTTTGGGCCGGCTGCAGCAGCTGAAGCCTTCGCTGCTCGCCTAGCCTCCCCGCAGGACAACGCGATAGGGCCCCGCCGCAGGCGGGGCCCTATCGCGTTCCCACGGGTGCAGGTTCAGCCGGCCACGGCCGCCCGCAGTGAGAGGATGCGCTGCAACTGCTGCCTTTCCTCGGCCTGGTGGAGCGGCACGTCCCGTCCGCTGAGGATGCGCTGCCGGGTGTTGGCAAGCTGCGTGGCGGCTTTCATGAACTGCTTCATTTGCCGCTTCCGGCCGGAGTTCGCAGCCCAGGCCAGGGCGGTGCGCCGGCCGCCCAAAGTGGCCAGCAACTGGACCTCGGCCGGGGTGAACCAGCCCGCCGCCGAGTACTCCATCAGCCGCTGCCCCGTCAGCCGCTTCTCGGCCACCCGCAGGAAGATGATGCCTCCCACGGCCAGGACGAAGATCGGCACCTGGACCACGATGTAGTCCAGCAGGAAGCCCTGGCCCATGCTGTTCCACCTGTTGTGCAGGAACATGGCCGGCAGCAGGCCCACGAAGAAGGCGCCAATGGACGCGCCGGTGTGCCAGCGCCGTGCGGCGAAGCCCATGACAAGGCCGGTGGTGCCGGTGAAGATGGCATGCGCGAACGGGGACATGACGCCGCGGAGGAAGAAGATCTGCGCGAAGTCACTGGCCGGTGACGCGGACTCCGAGATGGCCCGGCCTAAATAGAGGATGTTCTCGGTGAACGCGAACCCGCCGGCGATGGTGAACGCAAACACCACGCCGTCCACGGGGCCGTCGAACTGCCGCCGCGCCGCGAGCAGGAGGATCAGCAGCCCAAGGGACTTGGCGAATTCCTCCACGATGGGGGCCTGCACTGTTGCCATATAGGTCTGCAGGTCAGGCTGGTCGGTGAACTGGAATGCGATGACGAAGAACGGCTGGATCAGCAGGGTGACTGCCACGGACACCGCCGCGCCCCACGTAAAGGCGAAGAACAGCAGGCGTTTCGGCTCCGGCTCCCACCTGTCGATGATGTGGACCGCTGTCAGGACCACCGCCAGCGGGATCAGGGACGCCAGGAAACCAATCAGGAATCCCGCGGCGCCCGTGTTGGACAAAAGGAACGGCACCACCAGGAACAGGCTCAGGAAAGCGAGCACGCCGCCGGCAATCGACAATCCCACCAGCCCGCCGCGGGCCCGCGTCGCATGCAGCACCGTTCCCTGGGCCTGGGCCGGCACCATCACGGCCAGCGGCTGGCCCTGGTGGCCCGGGGCAGCCCGGTAGTGTTCCGGCTGCACATGGCCCATCCAGCTGGGGTTGGCCTGCTGGGGCAGGGGACGGTAGCCGCCGCGGTAGTGGTCGTCGGGGAGGCCGGAGGGAGGCTGCTGCGGGTACGTCGGCATACCCGAAAGCCTAAGCGGGTGCTGCCGCACCACAAAGGACCCGGCCTCAGGGCCGCCGGAATGTGATCAGCGCCGCGTTGTCCGGGCACGGGCCCGGCAGGGACCGTGTGGTAATTTTGAACAGCAAACATTCCTTTTTTAATTCCGTCCTGTGAGGCGGGGAAAGGGGAGACGAGCGTTGACATCTGTCACCAGCGCACCGGTTCCAGCCAGGGTTGTCCTCAGCCAGGCGGACATTGACCGGGCCCTCACTCGTATCGCCCACGAGATCCTCGAAGCCAACAAGGGATCCCGGGACCTGGTCCTTTTGGGCATTCCCCGCCGCGGTTACCCGCTGGCTGTCCGGCTGGCTGAAAAGATCGCTGCCGCGGACAACACCGTTGACGCCGCTGCCATTGTGGGCCAGCTGGACGTCACCATGTTCCGTGATGACCTCTCCCACCAGGGGACCCGGCCGCCGTACCCCACCAGGCTGCCCCGGACCGGCATCGACAACAAGGTAGTGGTGCTGATCGACGACGTCCTGTACTCGGGCCGCACCATCCGCGCCGCCCTTGACGCCCTGGTCGACCTCGGCCGCCCGCGTATTGTCCGGCTCGCGGTCCTGATTGACCGGGGCCACCGTGAACTTCCCATCCGCGCGGACCATGTAGGCAAGAACCTGCCCACTTCCTCCGCCGAAAAGGTCCGGGTCCGGCTGGAGGAAACGGATACGTCCGATGCCGGAGCGCCGGTCAACGAAGTCGTGATTGAGGGCGGCGCATGAAACACCTCCTGTCCACCGGCGACCTCAGCCTTTCGAACGCCGTCCGCATCCTTGACACTGCCGAGGAAATGTCGGCAGTGGGGGAGCGGGAAGTGAAGAAGCTTCCGGCACTGCGTGGCCGCACCGTCGTCAACCTCTTCTTCGAGGACTCCACCCGCACCCGCATCTCCTTCGAAGCCGCGGCCAAGCGGCTGTCGGCGGACGTCATCAACTTTGCCGCCAAGGGGTCCTCCGTTTCCAAGGGTGAGTCCCTCAAGGACACTGCCCAGACCCTGTCCGCCATGGGGGCGGACGCCGTCGTCATCAGGCACTGGGCCTCCGGCGCACCGCACCGGCTGGCTGCCACCGACTGGATCGACGCGGCCGTCATCAACGCCGGCGACGGCACGCATGAGCACCCCACCCAGGCCCTCCTCGATGCCTTCACCATGCGCCGGCACTGGGCCCGCCTTGCCGGCACGGATTCCGAAGGAACGGACCTTAAAGGCATGCGGGTAGCCATCGCAGGTGACGTCCTGCACTCCCGCGTGGCGCGGTCGAACGTATGGCTGCTCCGTACCCTTGGCGCGGAGGTCACGCTGGTGGCGCCCCCCACCCTGTTGCCGGTCGGCGTCGACAAGTGGCCCTGCAGCGTCAGCTACGACCTGGACCAAACCCTCGCAAACGGCGTTGACGCCGTCATGATGCTCCGGGTCCAGGGCGAACGCATGAACGCATCGTTCTTCCCGAGCACCCGCGAATACTCCCGCCGCTGGGGCTTCGACGACAACCGGCTCCGGGCCCTCGATGACCTCGGCATGACGGACACCATCATCATGCACCCGGGCCCCATGAACCGTGGCCTGGAGATCAGCGCAGCCGCCGCAGACTCACCCCGCTCCACCGTCCTGGCCCAGGTCCGCAACGGCGTGTCCGTGCGGATGGCCGCACTGTACCTGCTGCTCTCCGGGGACACCCGGGAACCAGCCGCAACCCGGGCACCGGCCTACGCCGCCGCCCCGTCCACCAAGGAGAGCAACTGATGGCAGGCAACACCGGAACGTACCTCATCCAGGGCGCCGCCATCCTGGGCGGCGACCCCACTGACCTGCTGGTCCGCGACGGCATCATCGCCGAGGTCGGCCACGGCCTGTCCGCTGATGGTGCCACCGTCATCGACGCCGCCGGACTGGTGGCCCTGCCCGGCATGGTGGACGTCCACACCCACCTCCGCGAACCCGGCCGCGAGGACGCTGAGACGGTGGAGACCGGCACGCGTGCCGCAGCGCTGGGCGGTTACACAGCGGTCCACGCGATGGCCAACAGCACGCCCGTGGCCGACACCGCGGGCGTCGTGGAACAGGTTTACACGCTTGGCCGCGCCGCCGGGTGGGTGGACGTGCGCCCGGTGGGCGCCGTCACCGTGGGCCTGGCGGGGGAGCAACTGGCCGAGCTGGGTGCCATGGCCGATTCCCGCGCCCGGGTGCGCATGTTCTCCGACGACGGCATCTGCGTCCACGACCCCGTGCTGATGCGCCGCGCACTGGAATACGTCAAAGCGTTCGACGGCGTGGTGGCCCAGCACGCGCAGGAACCGCGCCTGACCGCGGGGGCCCAGATGAACGAGGGCGACGTCTCCGCCGTCCTCGGCCTCACCGGCTGGCCCGCCGTGGCCGAGGAAAGCATCATCGCCCGCGATGTCCTCCTGGCCCAGCACGTCGGTTCCCGCCTGCACGTGTGCCACGTGTCCACGGCAGGCTCGGTGGAGATCATCCGCTGGGCCAAGGAACGCGGCATCGACGTCACGGCCGAGGTCACCCCGCACCACCTGCTGCTGACCGACGACCTGGTGCGCAGCTACGACCCCGTCTTCAAGGTCAACCCGCCGTTGCGCACCGACGCCGACGTCCAGGCATTGCGCGCAGGCCTGGCAGACGGCACGATCGACGTTGTGGGTACCGACCACGCACCGCACCCCAGCGAGCACAAGGAATGCGAGTGGGCGCAGGCCGCCATGGGCATGACCGGACTGGAAACGGCCCTGTCCGTCGTCCAGCACGCCATGATCGAGACCGGCCTGATGACGTGGGCGGACTTCGCACGGGTCACGTCCACGGCGGCTGCGAAGATCGGCCGGTTGAGCGACCAGGGCAGGCCCATCGAAGCCGGGGAACCCGCCAACCTCATCCTGGTGGATCCGGCCGCGCGCTGGACGGTGGACCCCTTCCAGATGGCAACCATGGGCCGCAACTCGCCCTTCAAGGGGAGGGAGCTTCCGGGCAAGGTGGTGGCAACCTTCTTCAGGGGGCACGCCACCGTCCTCGACGGCGCGCTCAACACGCCCCACCCGGATGCCGCCGCAACCCCTGCAGGCGCTGCCTGATGGACAAGATCCTTCCCGGCCTTGCCATGCTGGCGGTGGTCGCCGTCGTGTTTGTCCTCCTCGCAGTGGGGTGGCGCAACCGCCTGAAGCGCCAGTCCGACGTCGGGCAACTGCCCCAGGTGCCTGCAGCGCCGGGCGAGCCCACCGCCGTTGCCGAGGGGCAGTACGTGGCCACCACAACGGCCGGTGACTGGCTTGACCGGATCGCAGTGCACGGGCTGGGCATCCGCACCAACGCCACCCTTGAGGTGTACCCGCACGGTGTCCTCTATGAGCGCTCCGGTGCCCCTGCCCTGTACATCCCCGCGGCATCCCTCACGGAAGTCCGGCAGGACAGCGGCATGGCCGGGAAGTTCGTGGAAAAGGACGGCCTCCTGGTGCTCGGATGGACGCACGGCACGCATGACCTGGATACCGGCTTCCGAACGCGCCGCGCCGCGGACAAGGATGTGCTTTACCAGGCCCTTCAGGATTTGATTTCGTCAGCCCCAGCGGCTGGTGCCACCAGTGGAAAGTAAGACAGTGAAAGCGAATACATTGACAGCAACCACCTCCGCTCCTGTATCGGCCCCGGCTGCGCTGGTTCTCGAAGACGGACGCATCTTCCGCGGCACCAGCTACGGCGCCACCGGCACCGCCCTGGGCGAGGCCGTCTTCGCGACCGGCATGACCGGCTACCAGGAAACCATCACCGATCCCTCGTATGCCCGCCAGCTGGTGGTGCAAACGGCCCCGCACATCGGCAACACCGGCGTGAACGATGACGACGCCGAGTCCCGGCGCATCTGGGTGGCCGGCTACATTGTCCGTGACGCCGCGCGCCGGCCCTCCAACTGGCGTTCCGAGCGGTCGCTGGATGAGGAGCTGGTGGCCCAGGGCATCGTCGGCATCCAGGGTGTGGATACCCGTGCCATCACCCGCCACCTGCGCGAGCACAAGACCATGCGCGCCGGCATCTTCTCCGGCGAGGCAGCGCAGGCCACGGACAAGGAACTGCTCGACGCCGTCCTGGCCAGTGCCCCCATGGAGGGTTCGCGCCTGGCGGAGGAAGTCAGCGTCGACGAAGCCTACGTGGTGGAACCGAAGGACCATGGCTGGGAGGGCGAGCCCCGCTTCAGCATCGCGGCGATCGACCTCGGCATCAAGGCCATGACCCCGGTGCGGTTCGCCGAGCGCGGCGTCCGCGTCCACGTGCTCCCGGCCACCGCCACCCTGGAGGACGTCAAGGCCGTCAACCCGGACGGCTTCTTCATGTCCAACGGCCCGGGCGATCCCGCCACCGCCGACGCGCAGGTGAAGCTGCTGCGCTCCGTCCTGGACGAGAAGCTGCCCTACTTCGGCATCTGCTTCGGCAACCAGATCCTGGGCCGGGCCCTCGGCTTTGGCACCTACAAGCTCCGCTACGGCCACCGCGGCATCAACCAGCCCGTGATGGACCGCCGCACCGGCAAGGTGGAAATCACCTCCCAGAACCACGGCTTCGCCGTGGACGCCCCGCTCGACGGCGCCACCCAGGCTCCGGAGGCACGCTACGGCCGGGTTGAAGTCAGCCACATCAGCCTGAACGACGACGTCGTGGAAGGCCTCGCCTGCCTGGACATCCCGGCATTCTCCGTGCAGTACCACCCCGAGGCTGCGGCCGGCCCGCACGATGCCGCCTACCTGTTCGACCGGTTCATCGACCTCATGGAAGGCACGCGGGACGGCCGGAACGCCAACCTGTCCAAGGACCCGGTGGACTCCGCACATTCCGCCGGTGCCGACCACAAAAACGACAACAAGACTGAGGACAAGAAGTAATGCCGAAACGTACAGATCTCAAAAGCGTCCTCGTCATTGGTTCCGGCCCGATCGTCATCGGCCAGGCCGCCGAGTTCGACTACTCCGGCACCCAGGCCCTGCGGGTCCTCAAGGAGGAAGGCCTGCGCGTCATCCTCGTGAACTCCAACCCGGCCACCATCATGACCGACCCCGAGTTCGCCGACGCCACCTACGTTGAGCCCATCACCCCCGAGGTGGTGGAGAAGATCATCGCCAAGGAACGTCCCGACGCCGTGCTGCCCACCCTGGGCGGTCAGACCGCGCTGAACACCGCTATCGCCCTGGACAAGAACGGTGTGCTGGAGAAGTACAACGTGGAACTGATCGGCGCCAACATCGCGGCGATCGAGCTCGGCGAGGACCGCGAGAAGTTCAAGGGCGTCGTTGAGCGCTGCGGCGCCGAATCCGCCCGCAGCCACATCATCCACAGCATGGACGAGGCCCTCACGGCGGCCGTGGACCTTGGCTACCCCATGGTGGTGCGCCCGTCCTTCACCATGGGCGGCCTGGGCTCCGGCCTGGCCTACAACGAGGATGACCTGCGCCGCATCGTCGGCCAGGGCCTGCAGTACAGCCCCACCAGCGAGGTGCTGCTCGAAGAGAGCATCCTGGGCTGGAAGGAATATGAGCTCGAAATGATGCGGGACAAGAACGACAACGTGGTTGTCGTCTGCTCCATCGAGAACTTCGACCCCGTGGGTGTGCACACCGGTGACTCCATCACCGTGGCTCCGGCACTGACCCTCACCGACCGCGAGTACCAGAAGCTGCGCGACGTTGCCATCGCCGTCATCCGCGAGGTAGGCGTTGACACCGGCGGCTGCAACATCCAGTTCGCCATCGACCCCGCCACCGGCCGCGTGGTGGTCATCGAAATGAACCCCCGCGTCTCCCGCTCCTCGGCACTGGCATCCAAGGCCACCGGCTTCGCCATCGCCAAGATCGCCACCAAGCTCTCGCTCGGCTACACCCTGGACGAGATCCCCAACGACATCACCCAGAAGACCCCCGCGTCCTTCGAACCCACCCTGGACTACGTGGTGGTCAAGGTCCCGCGGTTTGCCTTCGAAAAGTTCCCGGCGGCGGACAACACCCTCACCACCACCATGAAGTCCGTGGGCGAAGCCATGGCCATGGGCCGCAACTTCACCGAGGCCCTGCAGAAGGCCCTGCGCTCCCTGGAGCAGAAGGGCTCGCAGCTGGACTTCAGCTCCGTGCCGGAGTACCAGGTCGAGGAACTGATCGAGAAGGCCAAGCGCCCCACCACCGAACGCCTGCACCAGGTCCAGCGCGCCCTCCTGGGCGGTGCCACCGTGGAACAGCTCTTCGAAGCCACCAAGATCGACCCGTGGTTCCTGGACCAGCTCCAGCTGCTCAACGAGATCTCCCACGAGATCCGCCAGGCGGGCGCCCTCACGGCAGACATGCTCAAGCGCGCCAAGCGCCACGGCTTCTCCGACGAGCAGATCGGTGCGCTGACCCACAACTCCGAGGCCGTGGTCCGCGGTGTGCGCCAGGCCCTGGGTATCCGCCCCGTCTACAAGACCGTGGATACCTGCGCCGCAGAGTTCGCCGCGTACACGCCGTACCACTACTCGGCCTACGACGAGGAGGACGAGGTTGCGCTGCACTCCAAGCCGTCCATCCTGATCCTCGGATCCGGCCCGAACCGCATCGGCCAGGGCATCGAGTTCGACTACTCCTGCGTCCACGCCTCCATGGCGCTGCGCAAGGCCGGCTACGAGACCGTCATGGTCAACTGCAACCCGGAAACCGTCTCCACCGACTACGACGTCTCCACCCGCCTGTACTTCGAGCCGCTCACGCTCGAGGACGTCCTGGAGGTCATCGCGGCCGAGGAACGCACCGGCGGCGTCATGGGCGTGTTCGTCCAGCTCGGTGGCCAGACTCCGCTGAAGCTGGCCCAGCAGCTGGCCGACGCCGGCGTGCCGATCCTGGGCACCTCCCCGGAAGCCATCGACCTGGCCGAGCACCGCGGCGCCTTCTCCCGCGTGCTGGACAAGGCCGGCCTGGTCTCGCCCAAGAACGGCACCGCCGTTTCCTTCGAGGACGCCAAGACGATCGCCGACGAGATCGGCTACCCGGTCCTGGTCCGCCCGTCCTACGTCCTGGGCGGCCGCGGCATGGAAATCGTCTACGACGAGCCCAACCTCTCCCGCTACATCGCCAACGCCACCGAGATCACCCCGGACCACCCGGTACTGATCGACCGGTTCCTGGAGGACGCCGTCGAAATCGACGTTGACGCCCTCTTCGACGGCACCGACATGTACCTGGGCGGCATCATGGAGCACATCGAGGAAGCCGGCATCCACTCCGGCGACTCCGCCTGCGTCCTGCCGCCCATCACCCTTGGAAGCAACGTTATCGAACGTGTCCGGGTGGCAACCCGTGCCATCGCCGAAGGCGTGGGCGTGCGCGGCCTGATCAACATCCAGTTCGCGCTGGCCTCGGACGTGCTGTACGTCCTGGAAGCCAACCCCCGCGCCTCGCGCACCGTGCCGTTCGTGTCCAAGGCCACCGGCGTCCAGATGGCCAAGGCCGCTGCCCTCATCGGCACCGGCGTGACCATCAACCAGCTCCGCAGCGCCTACAAGATGCTGCCGGAAACCGGTGACGGCTCAACCCTGCCGCTGGACGCCCCCGTGGCCGTCAAGGAAGCAGTGCTGCCGTTCAGCCGGTTCCGCACGCTTGAAGGCAAGGTAGTGGACTCCCTGCTCGGCCCGGAAATGCGCTCCACCGGCGAAGTCATGGGCATCGACAAGCACTTCGACACCGCCTTCGCCAAGAGCCAGGCCGGCGCCAACAACGCCCTCCCCACCGAGGGCAAGGTGTTCGTCTCCGTGGCCAACCGCGACAAGCGTTCCGTGATCATGGGCGTCAAGCGGCTCTCCGACCTCGGCTTCGAGATCGTCTCCACCGGCGGCACCGCCGACGTCCTGCGCCGCAACGGCATCCAGGCCACCCCGGTGCGCAAGGTTGCCGAGGGCAGCAGCGCCGAGGGGGAGGGCACCATTGCCGACCTCATCGTGGCCGGCGAGATCGACATGGTCTTCAACACGCCCTCCGGCGGCGAAGCCCGCAGCGACGGCTACGAGCTCCGTGCCGCGGCAACGTCCATCGGCATTCCGTGCATCACCACGGTGGCCGAGTTCAACGCCGCCGTCCAGGCCATCGAGGCCATGCGCACCTACGAGTGGTCTGTCACCAGCCTGCAGGAGCACGCTGCAGCGCTGGCCGAGTCGCAGAAGGCGGCCCTGCAGCATGCCTGAGCAGGCAGCCACTGCCGGCCGGGAGTCCTTTGGCTCCCGGCTCGGCGCGGCCATGGCCGCCCGTGGTCCCCTCTGCGTTGGCATTGATCCGCACCCGGCACTGCTGAAGAGCTGGGGACTGGACGACGACGCCGCGGGGCTTCGGCGCTTCTCGCTGACGGTCCTGGAGGCAGTGGCTTCGCTCGCTGCCGCCGTGAAGCCCCAGGTGGCACTTTACGAACGCCACGGTTCTGCCGGCATGGCGGTGCTGGAGGAGGTCCTGGCCACGGCCCGGGACGAATCCGTGCTCAGCATCGCCGACGCCAAGCGCGGCGACATCGGATCCACCATGGCCGCCTACGCGGACGCCTGGCTGCGCGACGAGTCTCCGCTCGCGGCGGACTCCGTCACGCTGAGCCCCTACCTCGGCTTCGAGTCCCTTCGCCCCGCGCTTGACCTCGCGGCGGAAACCGGGCGGGGCGTGTTCGTGCTGGCGCTGACGTCCAACCCCGAGGGAGCCTCGGTCCAGCATGTGGGCGGAAAGGATTCCGTGGCCCGCAGGATCACGGAGTCCGCGGCAGCGGAGAACTCGCGGTACCCCGGAAGCCTCGGTTCTGTTGGCCTGGTGGTCGGCGCCACCGTCGGCAGCGCCCTGGCAGACCTGGAACTGGACCTTGCTGCGGTCCGTGGCCCCATCCTGGCGCCCGGCCTCGGGGCCCAGGGGGCAACGCCGGCTGACCTTCGGGCCACCTTCGGCGCTGCCTACCCGCTGGTCCTGGGAACCTCCAGCCGGGACATCCTGTCGGCCGGACCGGAAACGCGGGGCCTGCGCGAGGCCGCGCTGCGGACGCTGGACGGACTGCGGGGCGAATAGGCCTGCAATTGTCCGGATGCATTGATTCAGGCTGCACCAGAGGGTAGTTTCAGGACAGGTCCAAGGGCGGCCGCCCTTGGATGAATCCGCCGACTTCGGGGGTGTCCGTGATGGTCCTGCGACCTCTATCTGCGTCTGAACGGGCCGACGCCCTGGGCAAGGCGGCAGCAGCCAGGGCAACGCGTGCCGCCGCCAAGGAGAGCCTCCGGAACGGCGACAGATCGGCGGCGGACATCATCAGCTCCGCGCTGGAGGACGACGCCCTGGCCCGCATGCGGGTTTCTGAACTGCTCGAAGCCCTGCCCGGCATCGGAAAGGTGCGGGCCGCCGCCATCATGCAGCAGCTGGGCATCGCAGCGTCCCGCAGGGTCCGGGGCCTGGGCGTCCACCAGCGCCGCGCGCTGGTAGATTTTATAGACGAGCACTGAGGCAGGCGGCGCCTGCCCTTCCCCAACCGTGGCAAAAGGAATACGTGAGCAAGAAACCTGGACTGACAGTCCTCGCAGGTCCGACGGCTGTTGGCAAAGGCACCGTGTCCACCTATATCCGGGACAACTACCCGGAGGTTTGGCTTTCCGTCTCCGCCACCACCCGGGCGCCCCGGCCCGGCGAGGTGGACGGTGTCCACTACTTCTTCAAGACCAAGGAGGAGTTCGAGAGGCTCATCGCCGACGGTGAACTCCTGGAGTGGGCCGTTGTCCACGGCCAGAACACCTACGGCACCCTCAAGAGCACCGTCAACGCGGCCATCGCGGAGGGCCGTTCGGTGCTCCTGGAGATCGACCTCCAGGGTGCACGGCAGGTGAAAGCGGCCGTTCCCGACGCCCAGTTCGTCTTCCTCGCCCCGCCAACGTGGGACGAGATGGTGCGCCGGCTGGTGGGCCGCGGCACAGAAACCCCCGAAGAACAGCAGCGGCGCCTGGAAACCGCTAAACTGGAACTTGCTGCTGAACCGGAGTTCGACCACACCGTCATCAATGACGACGTCCGCCGGGCAGCGGACGAGCTTGTTTCACTCATGGGGCTGACACCGCATCCACACCTGCCGGAACCGTCAGCCCGCTAGGAATTTGGAGAATTCGTGTCCACGAACCTTGAAGGCATCATCAACCCGCCGATCGACTCGCTGCTCGAAGCAGCCGACTCCAAGTACGGCCTGGTGATCTTCGGTGCCAAGCGCGCTCGTCAGATCAACGCCTACTACGCCCAGCTGCACGAGGGCCTCTTCGAGTACGTCGGCCCCCTGGTTGACACCAAGCTGAACGAAAAGTCGCTCTCCATCGCACTGCGCGAAATCAACGAAGGCAAGCTGGTTTCCACGCCGATCGAAGCCGCAGAGTAATCCTGCCGCTGAACTGACTTGCTGTTGACGGAGATCACGTGCGCATAGTCCTCGGAGTCGGGGGAGGGATTGCCGCCTACAAGGTGGCATCGCTCCTCCGGCTTTTTACTGAAGCCGGCCATGACGTCACGGTGATCCCCACGGAGGCGTCCATCCGCTTCATCGGCACCGCCACCTGGGAGGCGCTGTCCGGAAACCCGGTCAGCAACAGCGTCTTCGATGACGTGCACCTGGTCAACCACGTCCGCCTGGGCCATGAGGCAGACCTGGTGGTCGTGGCACCGGCCACGGCGGACCTCCTGGCAAAAGCTGCAACCGGCCAGGCCGGGGACCTGCTGACCAACACGTTGCTGATGGCGCACGGCCCCGTGCTGTTCGCCCCCGCAATGCACACCGAAATGTGGCAGCACGCCGCAACCCGCGCCAACGTCGAAACGCTCCGCGGCCGCGGCGCCGCCGTCCTGGAGCCGGCCTCCGGCAGGTTGACCGGCGCAGACTCAGGCCCCGGCCGGCTCCCGGAACCGCAGGTGATCTTCGACGCAGCCATGGCGCTGGTCCAGGGACGGTCCGATTACCAGCTTCCGCTTGCGGGCCGCACCGTAACCGTCAGCGCCGGCGGCACCCGCGAACCGCTGGACCCCGTACGGTTCCTGGGCAACCGGTCTTCCGGCAAGCAGGGCGTGGCGCTGGCAGTCGCTGCCCGGAACGCCGGCGCCACCGTGCGGTTACTGGCCGCACACATGGATGTTGCGCCACCGGCCGGGGTGGAGGTGGTCCGCGTGGAGACCGCCCTGCAACTCCGGGAAGCTGCACTGGACGCCGCAGCGGAGTCCGACGTCGTCATTATGTCCGCCGCCGTGGCCGACTTCCGCCCGGCCGATGTCTCTGACACCAAAATCAAAAAGCGGGACGATACAGCAGACCCCGTCATCACCCTGGTCCGAAACCCGGACATCCTGCAGGAGCTCGTGGAACAGCGCAATGCCGGGGATTCGGCTTCCGGGCAACTCATCGTCGGTTTCGCCGCGGAGACCGGGGACAGCCAGGGCGACGTCCTGGAGTATGCGGAGGCAAAACTCCAGCGGAAGGGCTGCGACCTGCTGGTGGTCAACCACGTGGGGACGGATAAGGTCTTCGGGCAGGACTCCAACTCGGTGGTCATCCTCTCCCGCTCCGGCTCCGAACCACAGGAAGCGTCGGGAACCAAGACTGAGGTTGCCGAAGCCATCATTACCCGCATCAGCTTTGAACTGAACCGGGTTTCGCCCCGGACCTGAGTGTTCCGCACCACGTTTGCTTCGCGGGAAGACATCTCCCGCAGGGCCGGCGTGCTCCAACCAGTAAGGTAGTTGAGTGACTTTACCGCTGCACCTTCCCCAGTCCCATGGGGCCACGCCCTCCGCGCTCCGGCTCTTCACGTCCGAGTCGGTTACCGAAGGCCACCCGGACAAGATCTGTGACCAGATCAGCGACGCCATCCTGGACGCGCTCCTGGCCGCAGACCCCGAATCCCGTGTAGCCGTGGAGACCATGGCGACCACCGGTCTGGTGCACGTGGCAGGCGAAGTCACCACCGACGCCTACGTCGAAATCCCGCAGATCGTTCGCGAGACCATCCTCGGCATCGGCTACGACTCATCAGCCAACGGTTTTGATGGTGCCCGCTGCGGCGTGTCCGTATCCATCGGCCAGCAGTCGAATGACATCGCCGGCGGCGTCTTTAACTCGCTGGAAGCCCGCGAAGGCCGCCAGGAGGACGACTATGACCTCCAGGGTGCGGGCGACCAGGGCCTGATGTTCGGGTACGCCAGCGACGAGACCCCTTCCTACATGCCCACGCCCATCTGGCTGGCCCACCGGCTCTCCGAACGCCTGACCGACGTCCGGAAGACGGGCCAGCTGGCCTACCTCCGCCCGGACGGCAAGACCCAGGTCACCGTGGGCTACGACAAAGACGTTCCGGTATCCGTTGAAACCGTGGTGATCTCCAGCCAGCACGCCGAGGGCGCAAGCCTTGAGCAGCTGCGCGCCGACCTCGCCGCCATTGTCATTGAGCCCGTCCTCGCCGCCGCCAACCTGGACATCTCCCGCGCCGCGAACATCCTCAACCCTGCCGGTGAATTCGTCATCGGCGGGCCGGTGGGAGACGCCGGCCTCACCGGCCGCAAGATCATCGTCGACACCTACGGCGGCATGGCCCGCCACGGCGGCGGCGCCTTCTCCGGCAAGGACCCTTCCAAGGTGGACCGCTCCGCCGCATACGCCATGCGCTGGGTCGCCAAGAACGTGGTGGCCGCGGGGCTGGCCAAGCGTGCCGAGATCCAGATCGCCTACGCAATCGGCCAGGCCCGCCCCGTGGGAACCTACGTGGAGACGTTCGGCACCGAGACCGTGGATCCCGCCCGGATCAGCGAAGCCATCGCGGAAATCTTCGATCTCCGTCCGCGGGCCATCATCGACGCCCTGGACTTGAAACGGCCCATCTACGCCAAGACCGCTGCCCACGGTCACTTCGGCCGCGACGATCCCGACTTCACATGGGAACGCCTTGACCGGGTGGACGATTTGAAGGCATTCTTCAACGCCTAGCAGCGCTTCCGCCGGAGTCCCAGGCGCAGGCGGGAGTCCCATGGGCGCAGGCTGGAAGCCCAATGTCAGTGCCCCGTGCTTTGCTGTCCCTGTCCAAGCCGGCAGCTGAACGGAGGTAACCGCAGTGGTTGCTGACAGTTCCGTGCAGCCGTCCCTGCTGCAGGGCTTTCCGGCACGCACGCTGCCCAGTGGCGTTGCCGTGGCAGAGCACCTTCCAGTGGCCCGGGTCCTCGTTGAGTCTTCGCTGCCCCATCTGGACCGGCCCTTTGACTATGCGGTCCCGGCTGAGCTGGACCAGGCAGCCCAGCCAGGTGTCAGGGTCAAGGTCAAGTTCAACGGCCAGGACCTCAACGGATTCCTCCTTGAGCGGGTCGCTGCGTCGGACGCCGGACACGCCCTGGTGCCGCTGGCAAAAGTGGTGTCCCCGGTGCCGGTCCTCACGCCAGCGGTCAAGGCTCTCGCCGCGGCCGTCGCTGCACGGTACGCCGGCACCGTCAGCGACGTCCTCCGCCTAGCGGTGCCGCCCCGGGTTGCCAGGCTGGAGAAGGAATACCCTGCGTCACTGGACACCGGGGAAGCGGAAGGCGTCCCCGGCCTGCCCGGTTCCCCCGGCGTTTCATCCTGGGCGCCGTACCGCACCGGCGCTGCCTTCCTCAGGCACCTGGCCGCAGGGGGAGCCCCCCGCGCCGTCATCAATCCGCTGCACGGGTACGGTCCCACCGGATGGCCGGCCCTGCTGGCGCAGGCCGCGGCTGCCGCTTATGCCTCAGGCCGGGGCGCGCTCCTGGTGGTGCCCGACTACCGGGACCTGGACCGCCTTGAAGATGCCCTGAAGGGCCTGGTGCCGGAGGAGGCCGTGGCCAGGCTCACGGCCGACGACGGTCCCACACCGCGCTACCGGAACTTCCTGCGCCTCCTGGCCGGCCGGGCCAGGGTCGCCATCGGAACGCGCTCGGCCGCCTTCGCCCCGGTGCAGGACCTGGGGCTGGTTGCCTGCTGGGACGACGGCGACGACCTCCACATCGAGCAGCGCGCACCGTACGCCCATGCCCGGGAGGTCCTGCTCCTGCGGGCAGAACAGGAGGGTACGTCCTGCCTCCTTGCCGGGCACGCACGCAGCACCGAGGTCCAGCGGCTGGTGGAGGCCGGCTGGGCCGTACCCGTGGAGGCCGGGCGGTCCGCTGTCCGCGCGTCGGTTCCCCGCGTCGTCAGCACTGCCGACAGCTTCGAGCAGGGACGGGACCCGCTGGCCACCATCGCCCGCCTGCCGCATGCCGCGTGGCAGGCGGCCAAGGAGGGGCTGGAGCGTGGCCACGTCCTGGTCCAGGTCGCCAGGGCGGGCTATGCACCCTCCCTTGTGTGTGAGACGTGCCGTGAACCCGCCCGGTGCGCACACTGCCAAGGGCCCCTGGCTTTGGCCGGCTCCTCCGTTTTGCCCCAATGCCGCTGGTGTTCCACCCCCGCCCCAGACTGGAAGTGCTCCCACTGCGGTGGCCGGCGGCTTCGAAAAGGGGCCACCGGCGTCCTGCGGACCGCCGAAGAGCTTGGCCGCGCGTTTCCGGGGACGACGGTCATCACGTCCTCAGGGGACCAGGTGAAGGCCAACGTGGGTGCCGGGAAGGCCCTGGTGGTGGCAACGGTGGGGGCCGAACCCGTCGCAGACGGCGGGTACGCCGCCGCACTGCTGCTGGACGGCGATTCCCTGCTGCGCCGCGAGACCCTCCGCGCGGGCGAGGACACCGTTCGCCGCTGGTTTAACGCAGCCGCCCTGGTGCGCCCTGCCCCGGACAAAGGCCTGGTGGTGGTCACCGCTACGGACACCGCTGCTACGGGCGCGCTGCTGCGGTGGGATCCGGCCGGCTACGCCCACCGTGAACTGTCCCTGCGGATGGAACTCCAGCTTCCACCGGCGGTGCGCATCGCATCGGTGACAGGGCCGCGGGCCGCCGTTGAACACTTCACGGGTGCGGTGGAAGCGGACCTGGCCGGCGCGGGTATCACGGTGCGTACGGCGGGCCCTGCGCCGCTGCTGCTCAGCGCACCGCCCTCCGGCAGGCGCCCGGCCGAGGACGTCCGGACCCTGTTGTTCTTCCCGTACGGCCAGGCTGCCGCCGTCGTCCGCGTCCTGCGGGTCACCCGGGCAGCCGTGGCTGCGAAGCGGACCCTGGCCCCCGTGCAGCTGCGGCTCGATGGTGTCGACGTGCTCTAGGCCCGGCGCCTTTTCGCCACGACCTCATGAGCAGCATCCACCAGCTGGCGCGCCGACTCATCCCAGCTGAACTCCGCCGCACGCGCAATCGAACGGCGGGACATGTCCTGCCAGTGCCCATCGTCCTGCAGCTGACCCACAGCGTCCGCGAACTGCCCGGGGGACTCCGGATCCACGTACAGCGCGGCGTCTGCACCGACTTCGCGGAAGATGGGAATGTCGCTGGCGATTACGGGCGTACCCACCGCCATCGCCTCCACCAACGGAAGACCGTACCCCTCCGCTTTGGACAGGCTCACCAGGGCCGTGGCCTGGCGCAGGAGCCCGTCATACTCAGCATCCGTCACGCCATTATGGAACAGCACCGAAGCGCCCGCAGGCACGATGGCTTCGAGTTCCGCCCGCCGCTGCGGCGTGATCCGGCTGAGCAGGTGCAGGGTGTAGCCGGGCAGCCCGGCCATGCCGGCCACCATGGTTTCCACGTTCTTGTACGGCATGAACGACCCCATGTAGATGATCGATTTGTCCGCGCCGGCGGCGGGGTCGCGGGGTTCCTGCGCCGGCTGCGGTGCGTTCGCGATGATGCGCACGGGCCTGCGCGTCAGCCGGTATTTGGCCATCAGCGCCGCCGTGGTCTGGCTGATCGTTGCCACAGTATCGGCCCGGTTGAGGAGCACGCGCTGCGGCCAGAACGCCTTGTGGTACAGACGCCACAGCAGCCGGACCGGCGCCGGCAAAAACCCCGGGGGAGCGGGGTGCTCGTAATAGATGAGGTCGTGCAGGGTCAGGATCAGCCCGTACTTCCGGCCCCAGGTGCCCATGGTCTGCATGGGGCAGACCACCACGTCCGCCCCTATGGCGTTGACTTTCCGGGCAACGAACAGCTCCAGCGGCGAGAGCGGGCTGCTGATGAGCGTGTAGGGAACGTCCGGCAGCAGGGCAAGCTGCCGCTCGTCGGACACCAGCATGGAGACGTCCGCGATCTTTGCCGTGGCAGCAATCAGGCTGGCTCCGTAGCGGCTGATGCCGTCGTGGTGGTCGGTACGGGTGAAACGTGCATCAATGACGATCTTCACGCGGGATGGTCCTTCAGGAAGCTGCGGATGTAACGGGCGGCCGGCTCAGGCGTCTCGTAGTGGATCAGGTGCCCGACGCCGGGAATCACCTTCAGCTCCCCGTCCGGTAGCAACTCCAGGAGGCGGTGCTGGTTGGGGAGCGTAGCGATTTCATCCTTTTCACCGGCGACCAGCAGCACGGGCAGGTCCAGTTGACCGGCAACCTCCGCTACATGGTTGCTGACGGAGGCGGTGAAGGACTCCAGGAGGCTGTCCCGGTCGGCAAAGGAACTGAAGTAGGCGTGGTGCTGGCCGTGGATGAAGGCCCGCAGCTCCCGGTCGCGGGTCTTGGCCATGGTCTCGCTCATGACCCGAACGATCAGCGAATTGCGCAGCAGAGCGAGTCCCGGGCCACGGGGAAGCCGTGCCGCGAGCTGGTAGTACAACACGGCCAGCCGGGTCATCACGCCCTTTGGACCCTCCAAAGCCGGAGCGGCGATGGGGTTGATGAGGATCAGGGGGCGCACGGCCTGCGGGTTGTTGGCCACAAAGTGGGACGCCACGATGGACCCGAACGAGTGTCCCAGGAGCACGGTGTCCGGCCCCAGGCCCTGGTTGGCCATGAAACCGGTGATGAACTGACCGTAGCGCTCCACGGAGTGGGGGCCGCGGGCAAAAGCGTCCGAACTGCCGAAGCCGGGAAGGTCCGGCATGATGATGCGCATGTCTCGAAGCTGGTCGGCTACGCGCAGGAGTCCGTGGTGGTCGCCGCGGAACCCGTGGACCACCAGGATGGTGCGGGTTTCCGGGGTCTCCTCGACGGGCTCATAGGTCCAAAAAGCCACTGTGCTGCCGTCGAGGCTCACGGTGGAGGCGGTGGTGCGGTCGGCGAGGCCGGCACTCAGGTACGCAGGCGCAGGGGAAGGCCCCGGGTTCACAGTATCCATGGCGGAGGCCTAGTTGACGTTGTCCGGATGCGACCCGGTGCGTTGCCCGCGGTCCAGTGCCTTAATGGCCACCAGGTCCCGCCCGGAGAGCTCGAAACCGAAGACATCGAGGTTCTCCCGGATCCGGGCCTCGGAGCTGGCCTTGGGGATGGCGATATGTCCCAGCTGCATGTGCCAGCGGAGGATCACCTGCGCGGGGGTCCGGCCGTGCTCGGCGGCGCAGGCCTGGATGACGGGATCGGCCAGCACCTGGCCGCGGCCCAGCGGGCTCCATGCTTCGGTTCGAATGCCCAGTTCCGCATGCTTGCTGCGCAGCTCCTCCTGCTGCAGCCATGGGTGCAGCTCGATCTGGTTGACGGCGGGGACCACCTCGGCGCTTTGCAGCAGGCGGTCAAGGTGTGCCGGCTGGAAGTTGCTGACGCCGATGGCACGGACCCTGCCCTCGCGGTAGAGCGTCTCCAGGGCACGGTAGGTCTCGGGGAACAGGCCCCGGCGGGGGCACGGCCAGTGGATGAGGTACATGTCCACATAGTCCAGGCCAAGGTTGACCATGGAATCGTCGAAGGCGCGCAGCGTCGCATCGTAGCCGTGGTGGTCATTCCACACCTTTGTGGTGATGAACACGTCTTCACGCGTCAGGGACGGAAAGAGTTCGCCTGAGCCGCCGCTGCCGGTCCCTGCATCCAGCTGGGAACTGATGCCGCGTGCCACGCCGGTTTCGTTGCCATACATGGCGGCGGTGTCGAAGTGCCGGTAGCCGGCGGCGAGCGCGGTTGCCACCAGCCCTTCCGCGTCTGCTGCCGGCACCTTGTACAGCCCAAAGCCGAGCTGGTCTATCAGCACGCCGTTGTTCAGGCTGAGCCGTGGTGAGGTTCTCATGGCAACGACTCTACCCACTTCAGCTGGTGAGGCCCTCGTAATCCACCAGCCGGCGTGCGGTGGCTTCGTCGAGGATCAGGTCCGTGGCGAGC
Source organism: Pseudarthrobacter sp. LT1 (assembly GCF_035621795.1). Lineage (NCBI taxonomy): Bacteria > Bacillati > Actinomycetota > Actinomycetes > Micrococcales > Micrococcaceae > Pseudarthrobacter > Pseudarthrobacter sp. LT1. Next base: position 2,506,522 of record NZ_CP141830.1, on the reverse strand, counting down.
CGTGCTGCCAGTGCCCCGCGCAGGCCGTTGATCTTCGAGACTCCCGACACCACGCAGATCCTTCGGCGCACCTCCCGGAGCTGGGCGAGGGCAGGGCCGGTGGACCGCTCGTTCAGGACGATCCCGTCAGAGGACCCGTCGGCCCGGAAGAACACGGTGGCAACGTCGCCCACCACGTCTGAGTTGGCCAGGGCATTGAGGTCGTCCTCGTCGAGGTACCCGCCCGCGTAGACGTGGCTGGGATAGTCGGCGTGCACGGATCCGACGCCGAATATGGCGATGCTCATCTTGGCCTGCAGTTCCAGGACGCGCTGCACGCTGCGCTCATTCCACATGGCCGTCTTGGTGTCGGCGTGGTCGAAGAACGCCGGGACGGGGAATTGCTCCACCCGCGCCCCGTACGCGCTCCCGAACCGGCGCATGATGTCGCTCGCGTAGGTAATGCCCGTGGTGTGCATGTTCCCGGCACCGTTGAGCTGGACGATCACGCTGTCGTGGGTGATCTTCCGGGTGAGGTGCCGGCTCACCGCGCTGAGCGTAGATCCCCAAGCCACACCGATGATCGCGTTGGAGTCCACCAGGGGCCCGATGGTCCGCGCTGCCTGCATGGCCACCCGGTCCAGGGTCTCGGCTTCATTCAGCGTCCCAAGGATGGGAACCACATGGACATCCAGGTTGTACCGGCGCCTGATCATGCCCTCAAGTTCGGGCCCGGTGTCCAGCGGGTTGCGGATCTGGATCTGCACCAGGCCGGACTCCCGCGCCGAGGACAAGAGGCGCGAGACGGTGGACCGGGAGGTGCGCAGCTCGCGGGCAATGGCGTCCATGGTGAGGTCCTGCAGATAGTACATTTGTGCAGCTCGGAGGGCATCCTGGTCCCGGGAAAGTGCCATCTCACTTCCGTTCTGCACGTTTGTGCATAGTCCTTGACTCCATTTTCCAATTCTCCAAACAATAGAGCAGAACGGCGGCGCCAACCAGCGGTGGCCGCATCACACAAAGCCCCAAGGGAGTCGTTTTGGGACCCAAGGATTCAACTGTTCAACCGTCTGTTACTGCGCCCCGGCCAGGGGCCGAACGCGCGTCGGTCCACAGCCTGCGGCGCCGCCCGCACGCAAAAGTGCTGGTGGTGGGCGGCGGCATCAACGGAGTGGGCACGTTCCGCGATCTGGCACTGCAGGGCGTCGACGTTGCACTGGTGGAGCGCGGCGACTACTGCCAGGGCGCAAGCGGCGCGTCTTCGCACATGATCCACGGTGGCATCCGGTACCTCGAAAACGGCGAGTTCCGCCTGGTCCGGGAATCCGTGGTGGAGCGCAACCGGCTGCTGAAGATCGCCCCGCACTACGTCAAGCCGCTGCAGACGACCATCCCGATCTTCAGCACCTTCTCCGGTATCCTCTCCGCGCCGCTGCGCTTCCTCACCCACAAACAGCAGGGCAAGCCCAAGGAGCGCGGTGCGTTCCTCATCAAGGCGGGCCTCAGCCTTTACGATTCGTTTTCCCGGGACGGCGGCACGGTGCCCCGGCATCAGTTCCGTACCCACAAGGCAGCCCTCCAGGAACTTCCCGCCCTTCGGCCGGACGTCAAATACACCGCAACCTACTTCGACGCCTCGGTGCACAACCCTGAACGGCTGACCCTCGACGTCCTCCAGGACGGCGAGAAGGCCGGCCGCGCAAGCAACGTGACGGGCACCAGCGCGCAGGGTGACACGGCCCGCGCCAGCAACTACCTCTCGCTGCAGTCCATGTCTTCCACCCCCAACCCGGGGACCGGCCGGGGGAGCACCGTCCGGCTCCGCGATGAACTCACCGGGGAAGAGTTCGATTTCACGGCTGACATCATCGTGAACACCACCGGGGCGTGGGTGGACCTGACCAATGAGGCCATGGGCGCGGCGTCGGCCTTCATGGGCGGCACCAAGGGCTCCCACATCGTGCTGGACCACCCGGGCCTCCTCGCCGCCTGCCGCGGCCGGGAGATCTTCTTCGAGCACACCGACGGCCGGATTGTCCTTATCTACCCCATGGGTGACCGGGTGCTGGTGGGCACCACGGACGTCGACGCGGACATGTCGGAAGACGCCATCTGCACCGACGAGGAAATCCATTACTTCTTCGACCTCATCGGCCACGTGTTCCCGTCCATTGACGTCACGCCTGACGACATCGTCTACACGTTCTCGGGTGTGCGCCCCCTGCCGAGCCATGACGCCACCCAGCCGGGCTTCGTATCCCGCGACTACCGCATCGAACGCCGCGCCTCCGGAACAAACGGAACCGGGGCACTCGTGCTGAGCCTGGTGGGCGGCAAGTGGACCACCTTCCGCGCCCTCTCAGAGCACCTGACCAACGAGGTCCTCACCGAGCTCGGCGTGCAGCGGAAGCTTTCGACGGCGCAGCTCCCCATCGGCGGCGGCGGCGGTTTCCCTGCCGACGAGGCAGGCGTGCAGAAGTGGATCAAGGCCCACATGGCCGACGGCCGCGACGCAGACCGAACGGCCGGCCTGCTGACCCGCTACGGGACCCGGGCCGAAGCCGTGATCGAATACCTCGACGCCGAACCCGACCAGGCGCTGCGGTCCACCCGGGAGCTCAGCGTCCGCGAGTTGGAATTCATGGCGGCAAACGAGCAGGTGGGGCACCTGGTGGATGTCCTCATCCGGCGTACCTCACTGGCCTTCCGGGGGCTCGTGACCGGTGAACTCCTCAACGAAGTGGCGGAGGTGCTGTCCGTCCCGCTCAAGTGGGACGCGGCGGCCCGCGCCGCTGAGATCAAGCACGCCCAGGACGTGCTGCAGCGTTTCCACCGCGTGGAAACGCACAGCCTGGTCTCTTAAGGCCAGGCAGCCGGCCGGGGCGCGCCAGCGTCCCGGCCCCACGGTCCTTCACCCGCGGAGGACCGACAACTAAACAAAGAAGGAGTCAAAGATGTCTCTAGGAATAGTCTTCCTCTCCGAAGTCTTTGGCACGGGCATGCTGACCCTGTTGGGTTGCGGCGTCGTTGCCAACGTGGCTTTGCGGGGGACAAAAGGCAACAACGGCGGTTTCCTGATGGTCACATGGGGGTGGGGAATCGCCGTCTTCGCGGGTGTCTTCGTCGCCGCCAAGTCGGGCGCGCACCTCAACCCGGCCGTCACCCTCGGCCTGCTGCTCAACGGCAAGCCCGAATACGCTCCGGGAGTCGCCGTCGACTTCGCCTCCACCCTGACCTACTTCGGAGGCGAGCTGCTGGGCGCGTTCCTCGGTGCCGTGGTCTGCTGGCTGGCCTACAAACAGCACTTCGATGACGAGCCGGAGCCTGCCGGCAAGCTCGGGACCTTTTCCACCGGCCCTGCCATCCGGTCCACACCATGGAACCTGATCACCGAGATCATCGGCACTTTTGTCCTGGTCTTCGTCATCCTCACCCTCGGTGGTACCCCTTCGGGGCTCGGCCCGCTCGCCGTTGCGCTGCTCGTGGTCGGCATCGGGGTCTCCCTTGGCGGGCCCACCGGCTACGCCATCAACCCCGCCCGCGACCTCGGACCCCGCATCGCCCACGCAGTGCTCCCCATCAAGGGCAAGGGCTCCAGTGACTGGAGCTACTCCTGGATTCCGGTGGTGGGTCCGCTTGTCGGCGGCGCCCTGGCCGGAGTTGTTGCCCGGATCGCCCCGATCATCGTCACCGCCGCTTCCTAAACCCCCGGCACCCAGTTCGAACAACAAGACAAGGACGTCATTATGAACCAGTACGTAATCGCCATTGACCAGGGCACCACCAGCACCCGTGCCATCATCTTCGACCACAGCGGCGCCATCGTCTCTTCCGGCCAGATGGAACACGAACAGATCTTTCCCCAGGCCGGCTGGGTGGAGCACGATGCTGCGGAGATCTGGAACAACACCCGCGAGGTCATCGGCTCGGCCCTCTCAAAGGCGAACCTGACGCGGCACGATATTGCCGCCGTCGGCATCACCAACCAGCGCGAAACCGCCGTCGTGTGGGACAAGACCACGGGCAAGCCGGTCTACAACGCCATCGTGTGGCAGGACACGCGCACCCAGGACATCGTGGACCAGCTGGCCAAGGACGGCGGAGCAGACCGCTTCAAACAGAAGGTGGGCCTGCCGCTGGCAACCTACTTCTCCGGCACCAAGATCAAGTGGATCCTGGACAACGTTGACGGCGCCAGGGAAAAGGCAGAGGCCGGGGACCTGGTCTTCGGCAACACCGACGCCTGGGTCCTGTGGAACCTGACCGGCGGCGTCGACGGCGGCGTGCACGTCACCGACGTCACCAACGCGTCCCGCACCCTGTTCATGGATCTTGAAACCCTGCAGTGGGACGACGAGATCCTCGGCATCTTTGGCGTGCCGCGCAGCATGATGCCGGAGATCAAGTCCTCCTCCGAGGTGTACGGCACCGTCCACAGCTCCCAGCTGCTCCGCGAAACGCCGGTTTCGGGCATTCTGGGCGACCAGCAGGCCGCAACCTTCGGCCAGGCCGCTTTTGACGCCGGCGAAGCGAAGAACACCTACGGCACCGGCTGCTTCCTGATCTTCAACACGGGCGAGGAAATCGTCCACTCGAAGAACGGGCTCCTCACCACGGTGGGCTACAAGCTGGGCGACGCCAAACCGCACTATGCCCTGGAAGGGTCCATCGCCGTCACCGGTTCACTGGTCCAGTGGCTGCGTGACAACCTGGGCATGATCAGCAGCGCCCCCGAGGTGGAAACCCTTGCCGCGTCGGTCAAGGACAACGGCGGCGTGTACATCGTCCCGGCGTTCTCCGGCCTGTTCGCCCCGTACTGGCGCTCCGATGCCCGCGGTGCGATTGTGGGCCTGACCCGGTTCGTCAACAAGAACCACATCGCCCGGGCAGCGCTGGAAGCCACCGCGTTCCAGACCCGCGAGGTGCTGGACGCGGTCAACGCGGACTCCGGCGTGCCGCTGAGCGAGCTGAAGGTCGACGGCGGCATGGTTGCCAATGACGCCCTGATGCAGTTCCAGGCGGACATCCTTGGCGTCCCGGTCATCCGTCCCAAGGTCATTGAGACCACGGCGCTGGGGGCTGCCTACGCGGCAGGCCTGGCGGTTGGCTTCTGGAAGGACCTGGGCGAGTGCTCGGCCAACTGGTCCGAGGACAAGCGCTGGGAGCCGCAGATGGAGAAGGCTGAGCAGGAACGCCAGATGCGGCTGTGGAAGAAGGCGGTCACCAAGTCCATGGAGTGGGTGGACGAGGACGTCAGGTAGCGTCCTTCACACCTTTGGGGCCGCCCTGCCTTTCCTTGCAGGGCGGCCCCTGCCATGTCCGGCGGACGTTCCCTGGATTTGGGCCAGGCAGGGTGCGGGCGGCAGCACGCGGGCACGTCACGGCGCCGGGCGCACAGGGAGATCCTCGGTTGCCGGCCCCTGGATGACTTTGCCGTCAACATCGAACCGGGAGCCATGGCAGGGGCAGTCCCACGTGCGGTCTTCCCGGTTGAACCCGACAGTGCAGCCAAGATGGGTGCAGATCGCGGACACCGCGTGGATCTGTCCCGCAGGATCCCGGTAGCACGCCGTGCTGGTCCCGTCCGTTTCAATGACAGTGCCGTCGCCGGGAAGAAGGTCCGCTGTCCGCTGTGTGGTCCCTTTCCCGGGAACGGTGTCCCCGTGCGCTGCTGGTGGCGCTGCCACCCTGGTGGTCCGCGACGTCGCACGGTTGCTGTCAAACAGGGCCGCCCACTCATTGGGCGTGCCGTTGAGCAGATCCGCCAGCATCAGCGCCGCGGCCGTACCGTTCGTCAGGCCCCATTTGCGCAGGCCCGTGATGACGAAGGCGTGCCGGCTGTCCGGGTTCAACGGCCCCGCATAGGGCAGACCGTCGAGAGGCAGCGCGTCCTGGGTGGACCAACGGTAAGCCGCGCCGCCGGCCCCGAACTGGAGGCGCGCATAACGGGCCAGGCTGGCATGGCGCGGTGCCGGGTCTACGTGCGCGCCCGCGGGATGGCCCTCGCCGCCCGTCAGCAGGTACGTCACCGCGTTGAGGCGGACCGTCAGCAGCGAACGCATGGGCTCATCCGCGCTGATGAAGGTGGCGTCCAGGGGAGGGGTGCCGATCGGCGCGGCGACGATGTAGGAGCGGTGCGGCTGGCAGAGTGCTTCGAACCGGCCGTGGTCGGCGAAGGGAACGTTCGTGGCCACAATCGCATCCCGGGCGAGCACGGTTCCGTCGGCGGCGGCCACCGTGACGGGACTGCCCTCGCGCAGCTCCAGCGCGCGGGTGCGTTCGAAGACGAAGCTGCCGTCCCCGTCCACCCTTCCGGCGAGCCCCTGGAGGTACTGGACGGCATGGATCTGGGCCTGGCCGTCAAACCGTACGGCACCGGCCACGGGAAACGGCAGGGGAACGTCGACGGTGAACGTTGACGGAAGGCCGAGGTCCGCCGCAAGCCCGGCTTCTGCCCGCACCTGCGGCAGCGCATCATGGCCTGCAGCAAAGGTGTAGTTGGCGACCCGGCGGAAACCGCAGGAAATGTTCTCAGCGTCCACCACCGCACCGATGTATTCCACGGCCGCCTGGTTCGCCAATCCGTAGCTCCTGGCCGCTGCTACGCCATGACTGCGCTGCAGATCCGTGTAGGCGAGGCGGTGCAGGGACGTCACCTTGCCCGTGGTGTGGCCAGTGACGCCGGTGCCGATCCGGCCGGCTTCCAGGACTGCCACCGAGCGGCCCGAACGTTTCAGGGCCAGCGCTGCGGTCAGCCCGGCGATGCCTCCACCGATGACTGCCACGTCCACTTCCACGGTGCCGCGCAGGCCCGGAAAGTCAGTGGTGCCGGCGGTTGCCAGCCAGAGGGAGAGGGGCTGTCCTTCAGCAGGGCCGGCGGTGGTTGCTTCTGACATGGTGTGCCGCCTCCCAACGTTGTGGGACGATCATGCGCGCTTGCCCCGGCCAGTGCAACGGGCCGTTCGGCCTGGCTGAGGCGGGGGACGTGCCGGTGCGCTAAAGTAGATCCATGCGTGCGATCCTTCTGCTTAGTTAGCCGCCGGCTCCGATAATCGGACAGCTGAGCGGCAGCCCCTCCATGGAGAGGGGCTTTTGTGTGTCCGGGGCATGGCGCCGGGCCGGCAGCAGGAGGATCAGGCCGTTATGGCAGCACAGATGCCGTAACAGAACAGAAGAGGGCAGCAGTGGGCGTTCAGCCGGAGACAGAGACCGGAACAACAACAGTATCGGCGGAGCCTGAAGAGGGCACCTACAGTTTCGCCGCCATGGAGGCCAAATGGCCCCAGGTGTGGGATGACCTCAAGGTCTTCACCCCGGTGGACGACGGGTCGCGGGAGCGCCGCTACGTGCTTGACATGTTCCCGTACCCGTCCGGCGACCTGCACATGGGCCACGCCGAGGCGTTCGCCATGGGCGACGTGGTGGCCCGCTACCTGCGGCAGAAGGGCTACGACGTCCTGCATCCCATCGGCTGGGACTCCTTTGGCCTGCCCGCGGAGAACGCCGCCATCAAGCGCAACGCCCACCCCAGCGAGTGGACGTACGCCAACATCGACACCCAGGCGGCCTCCTTCAAGCGGTACGCCATCTCCGCCGACTGGTCGCGCCGCCTGCACACCTCTGATCCCGAGTACTACCGCTGGACGCAGTGGCTGTTCAAGCGCTTCTATGAGCGCGGCCTTGCTTACCGGAAGAACTCCCCGGTCAACTGGTGCCCCAAGGACCAGACCGTCCTGGCCAACGAGCAGGTCGTCAATGGCGCCTGCGAGCGCTGCGGCACCACCGTCACCAAGAAGTCCCTGAACCAGTGGTACTTCAAGATCACCGACTACGCGGACCGGCTGCTGGACGACATGGACGAACTCCGCGGCCACTGGCCCGAACGTGTCCTGGCCATGCAGAAGAACTGGATCGGCCGGTCCGAGGGTGCGCACGTCAACTTCGTGATCGAGGCCGACGGCGGCAAGGACGCCAAGGACGTCACGGTGTTCACCACCCGGCCGGACACTCTCTACGGCGCAACCTTCTTTGTGGTCGCCGCCGACGCGCCACTCGCCGTCGAACTTGTCACGGACGAGCACGCTGCCGCCCTGGACGAATACCGCGAACGGGTCAAGGCACTCTCCGAGATCGAACGCCAGTCCACGGAACGCGAGAAGACCGGCGTTTTCACCGGCCGCTATGCCATCAACCCGCTGAACGGGGAGAAGCTGCCCGTATGGGCCGCCGACTACGTGCTGGCGGACTACGGCACAGGCGCCATCATGGCCGTCCCGGCCCACGACCAGCGCGACCTCGACTTCGCCAGGACCTTCGACCTGCCGGTCCGCGCGGTCCTGGACACCGGCGAGGAGGATCCGGCTGTGTCCGGCACCGCGACAGCGGGCGAGGGCACCCTGATCAATTCCGGCGAGCTGGACGGCCTGCCCAAGGCTGAGGCCATCCCTGCCGCCATTGCCATGCTGGAACAGCAGGGTACCGGCGAGAAGTTCGTGAACTTCCGGCTCCGGGACTGGCTGCTGAGCCGCCAGCGCTTCTGGGGCACCCCCATCCCCATCATCCACTGCCCGTCCTGCGGTGAAGTCCCCGTTCCCGATGAGCAGCTGCCGGTTACCCTGCCCGCGGACCTCCGCGGTGAGGACCTGGCACCGAAGGGCACCTCGCCGCTGGCTGCGGCGGAGTCCTGGGTCAACGTGGAATGCCCCACCTGCCACGGGCCCGCGAAACGGGACACCGACACCATGGACACGTTCGTGGACTCATCCTGGTACTTCCTGCGCTTCGTGTCGCCGCATTACACCGAGGGGCCCTTCGATCCGCAGAAGATCAATGACTGGATGCCGGTGGGCCAGTACGTGGGCGGCGTGGAGCACGCCATCCTCCACCTGCTCTACGCCCGCTTCTTCACAAAGGTCATCCACGACCTCGGCATGATCGATGCCGACGAACCATTCAGCGCGCTGCTGAACCAGGGCCAGGTGCTCAACGGCGGCAAGGCCATGAGCAAATCCCTGGGCAACGGCGTTGACCTCGGCGAGCAGCTGGACAAGTACGGCGTGGACGCTGTCCGCCTGACCATGGTGTTCGCGTCCCCGCCCGAGGACGACGTGGACTGGGCCGACGTGTCGCCGTCCGGTTCCGCCAAGTTCCTGGCCAGGGCCTGGCGCCTGGCGCAGGACGTCACCAGTGATGCCGGTGTGGACGCCGCAACCGGAGACCGCGGGCTGCGTTCGGTAACGCACCGCACCATCGCCGATGCCGCAGAACTGCTGGACGCCAACAAGTTCAACGTGGTGGTGGCCAAACTCATGGAGCTGGTCAACGCCACCCGCAAGGCGATCGACTCCGGTGCGGGCGCAGCGGATCCCGCAGTCCGCGAAGCCGCAGAGGCGGTTGCCGTGATCCTCAGCCTGTTCGCGCCGTACACCGCCGAGGACATGTGGAACCTGCTGGGCCACCCTGCATCGGTTGCCAACGCCGGCTGGCCGTCCCACGACCCCGCCCTGCTGGTCCAGGACACGGTCACCGCCGTCGTCCAGGTCCAGGGCAAGGTCCGCGACCGGCTGGAGGTGTCCCCGGACGTCTCCGAAGACCAGCTGCGCGAACTGGCACTGGCGTCGGAGAACGTCCAACGCGCCATGGACGGCCGGGGCATCCGCACGGTGATCGTCCGTGCGCCTAAGCTGGTCAACATCGTTCCGGCATAGTTGCTGCACCCGCAGTGATGCACCGGCCGCCGGAAACTTTCCGGCGGCCGGCGCCGGTTGAGCCGGACAGCGTCTCCAGGAGGCCCCTTGCCCGACAGTAACGCCGCCGCCTGGCCTTGGGTCCGTGCCCGGCTGTCGGGCCTCCGTCCTGCGGCCCGGCCGGGAACACAGCGTCCGGGTGGCAGCCCTGTCGCCCGCACCGCCGTCGTCACGGACTCGGCTGCTGCCCTGCCGGCGGACTACGTTGCCGGACTGCCGCGGGACGGGATCCTGACGGTGACTCCGATGCCCGTCATGGTCGGCGCTGAAATCTACGGTGAGGGCGAAGACGACATCCTGGAGACCATCGCGGTGGCCCTGGCCGCGGGGACGGCGGTCAAGACGTCCAGGCCGTCGCCGGGGCAGTTCGAGCAGGCCTACCGGGCCGCTGAACTCCGGGGATACGAAGGGATCGTTTCGGTCCACATCTCGGGCGGACTTTCCGGCACCGCGGACGCTGCGCGCCTGGCTGCGGCCAGGGTGGGTATTCCCGTCGACGTGGTGGACACGGAAACCGTTGGCATGGCGCAGGGCATGGCTGTACAGGCAGCATTGGAAGCAGCGTCAGCCGGCGGTGACCGGTCCGCGGTGGCCGCTGCGGCAGCGGCCCAGGCAGCACGTACCAAGGTCTTCTTCTACGTGCCCACCCTTGAGCAGTTGCGCCGCGGCGGGCGGATCGGGGCGGCCGCGTCGCTCCTGGGGACCATGCTTGCCATCAAACCAATCCTGGCGGTCGACGGCGGCAGGATAGTTCCGCTGGAAAAAGTGCGATCAGGTGCCAGGGCTGTGGCCCGGCTTGAGGAAATTGTGGTGGCGGAAGCGGAGGCGCATCCCGGCGACTCTGTGGTCCTGGCCGTCCACCACTTCGGCAATCCTGAGGAAGCGGAGAGCCTGGCGGTGCGGCTGGAGGCGGCCCTTCCACAGTGCCCTCCGGCACAGATCAGCTCCCTTCCCGCGGTCCTGGCAGCGCACGCCGGCCTTGGGGTCCTTGCGGTGATCGTTGGCAGGTCGGCCACGGTTCACGGCGGTGTGGTCCCCAACTGAGCGGGTGACTGTGGGCGGCCTAATGCCGCACTGACTGCAGGGTCCTTGGCCTCTGGCGGCCATTCGCGGGAGTCCGTAGCGTCGCCCCATCAGCGACTTTCCCGTTCGGGACGGCAGTTAGAGGCCGGAGGAAATCATGCGTGCTCCCGGAGTCCGCGCTCCCTGGACATTGCCAGTGGTCTTGGCCGCACTGGTATTCGGACTGGCCGGATGCGCACAGGGTGGCAGCCCCTCGTCGCCTACCCAGGCCAAGCCAGCCGGATCAGGGAACCCGGCCTGCGACCTGATCACTCCTGCCATCGCTGCCAAGGTCGATCCCGGGCTGGTCCAGATGGGGCAAAACGGGAAGCCGGCGGGAAGTCCGGCCTATCTGTGCAGCTACATGAGCAAGTACGAGAAGGTCCTTGCGCTCTCCGTCTCGCTCATCTCGCCCGCATCGGCCGCCGACGTCACCGACGCGAAAAAGGCCCCCGACTGCTCTGTGGTGGATGGCATCGGGGACTTCGCCTGCATGCAGTGGACGGGGTGGTTCCGCGGCGAGCCCGGAGGCGCATTGGCAAACACCGTGCTCAAGGCCGTCCGGGGCAACGAGTCCCTTGACCTGCGCATCGTGGCCATGCCACCCATTGCAGCAGGAACCCCGGTACCGGACGGCAACGTGTCGGCACGCGCCCTGGCCCAGGCAGTTGTCGAGGCCGGGTGGGGCAACGGCACTGAACTTCGTGTTCCGCCGGCGCCATCTGTCGGTCCGCAGACATCCACAAACAGCCCTGTTTGTGCGTTGGTCAGCGCTGATGCTCTCAAACAGGCCTTCGGTGCCACCACCCAGGCACAGGTTCTCCCGGGGGAGGGCAGCTGCCGGTACCGCTTTGGCGCGTTGGGCACACCTGGTCCGGACTCGCTCGTGTTTGCCATCGAACTGCATCAGGGAGGTGCGGCTGCGCTCCCGGGGCCGTTGCCGCCGGATGGCCAAAACATCCAGGGCGTTGGCGACAAGGCAACTCTCATCATCCGGTCGGAACCGGGCGGACCGAAGTCCCTTAGGCCCCCGAGCGATGTTCCGGTCACGATTTTGTCCCTCATGGTCGCCCGTGGGCCGAACATGGCGATCTTCACCGCGCAGATCCTGATCTCACCGGAGGGGTCCAGCGAAGAGCAGGTCAAGGAACAGTTCGTCACCCTGGTCAAGGGCATCGACTTCTAGGCCAGCCTGTGCGCGCTGCGCCAACAAACTCCACAGCTGTACACGCAGGAGGGGATCCGGATGGCCAGAGAAGCCAGCTCCGTGCAAAAGCCCAGGTGCGCCGGTCGGTTCAGAAGAGCCGGAATGTTGTTCGCTGCACTGTTAATCCTCACCGGATGCGGGTCCGGCCAGCCAGCTGACACGCCTTCACAGACCGGCAGCAGTACCACGCGTGCAGATGTAACAAGCACGGCCCCCGCGGCGGAGCCCTCCACGGCGTCGCCCAGGGTCTTCATGGACCAGGAACTCATGGCCATCAGCAGTAAAGTCCTTGAGCCACACGGCGGAAGAGCCGAGGACACGGCCATGGCGCGCAAATCGTACGCGTTGATGACCCAGCCACCGGCGTCTGCGTCGCCGTCGGCCCTGCTGGGTCCCACCGAACCACCAGAATGCACCGTGTTCCACAGGGCGTGGCAGCACGAGGCACAGTTGGACCCCTCCATGGGCTTTGCCTTGGGGGAGGTGTTCAACCTTGGCGACCATGGAGTCGGAATGATCTTCTTCGATGTCAGAAGCGGCCCCCGGGAGGTTCTCATGAGAGCCGACTTTGATTACAGCCAGGAGCTGATGGTTCACTGCGCCTTGTTTGACCAGACGCTGTCCGGAGCTACTGGACCCCAGAAGGTCACCATCGAAGTTCTTCCCGGCCCGGACATCGGGGAGAAGGCCTACGTGATCAGGCAATTCTTCAACGGGAATAACATGGCTGTGGGACTCAGGGTCCTTTCCGGAACGGTGTCTCTCGACATGGGATCCAACACCGGGATGGCGATAAGCGAGGAAGAGGCCGTCAGCCTGATGTCGCAGATTGCGCAGGAGTTTATCGACGCGGCAGTGAAACGCCAGTAACCGGATCACCTCGGATGGCCGGGTTGGCAGCACCAGCGCTGCAGGGAGTTGGGGCCGGAACCATGGGAGACAGTCTGCTGGACCTCCGGACTTTGCTCCGGCGGATGGGGGTTGCTCCATTTCATGAGCGGCTCAGAGGTGCCCCCTCTCGCCGGAAGAGTACATTAGCGCAGTGGTGTGGCAACCCTGAAGGGCGCCTCCTGGGCAAGTGCTCTGCCGGCTACAGCCGGTCAATTTCGTAGTCCTTCAAGGGCCGGTCCACGGGAACGGTGACAGGTCCCGGGGCCAGCAGGCTCAGTTCCAGGGTGTCCTCAATGAAACTGGCGTCCGGGCCCACCGCATCGGCGTCGATCATGCGGCGAAGTACCCTGCCGGGAGGTAGGTCTTTGAGCCCTATCCCGGGCTTGTTGCCGAGCCAATCATTCTATTAAGGACGCGATGAGCCTCAGAGGCGGCCGCAGGAAGTCGACCAGTGATGTGGCTGCACAAGGCCTTATTGTCCACTGCAATGTTTTCCCATCCCACGGTTCGCCTCTTAGGGTGAATTTCCACCACATTTGGAGCCTCCGATGGCAGTTCCGCTTCAGTCCCCGTACGCAGCCGGGCGTGCCGTGCCGCGTATCTCCCTTATCCGGACGGCTGTGGGGCTGTTCATTGTGGCCCTCACGGCCTGTTTTCTCCCGTCGGGGCCTCCGCCCGCCGGGCCGGCCATTTGGGCTACTGTCGCCGTCGGTGCCTTTGTTCTCAGCATCGTCTCAGCGATCGCGGCCGAGGCGCGAAAGCACCGCTTTATCCGCACGGCGCTCGGCTACTGCGCGCTTGCTTTCCTTGTTCTTTCGGCCGCGATCATGGCTGCCGCCTCGGTAGCTTTCTCACCGGGCACACAGATGCCCGTGACCCCCGACGTGTTCATCTTCGCCGGGACCATTGCTCTCACTGCGGCGGCGGTGCTGGGTATTCTCGCGGGATTCCGGGCTGAAAGCGCAGTGACACGGTTCCTGCCCACGACACCCCTCGGGTGGTGGGCCGCGGCCTTTCTTGCAGTCGGTGAGGTTCTTCAGTACAGCCCATGGGCTGCCCTGAGCCCGGCAATAGCGATGTCCGGACCAGCGCTGGCACTGGCGGCCATGTTCAGTTACCGGGAGCGCTCAGTGCTTTCGGTCGTCGCACTGGTCGCCGGGCCGGCGCAGCTGGCGTACTTCTACCTTGCATTTTTCATCAGCCTGTTTACACCACACCCCTAGGCAGAAGAAATGTCCATCACAATTACACCCCGCTCAGAGTCCGGGCGCTGGAGCCTGCTCTTCGCTGCCATCACCGTCGTAGCGACCCTTATCGCGTGGATCACGCTCGGGCCGATGATGGAGTATCCGTTCTTCAACTGGGTCTGGTACGGGTTCGGTCAGGCAGTCATAGCCCCTGCTGCGGCCACAGCGGTGCTCGGCTTGGTCAGCGTTATCCATCACAAAGAACGCTCGGTACTCAGCTGGACAATCACCCTGGCCTCCCTCGCAATGGCGGTGGTGACCGGCGCGGTCATGCTTTCCGCGGTCGCGCAGTATTGAGCAGCCACGTGTTGCTAAACCGCGCGCAGTGACCCGTCGCAGGCTCCCGCTCTGTCACAACTTGGGGGAGTACCACAGCATTACCGCGGGCTGTTCTGGCAGCTTTGCCCGGCTCTGGCCGGTGCGAATGCCAGGATGTATCAACGTCGCCCTGACGCGCTACGCCTTCAGCGTCTGTGCCTCAGCCAGGATGAATCCATCCGGGGACCGTGCCCTCACCAGTGTCCGGATCACTCCCTGGAAGCCCTAAGCCACGGGCGCAGAAACGTTGACTCACCGTATGCATTCGGTAGTCCAGCAGTAGCTTCGCTACTAGCTGCTCCCGCACGTGGACGCCTTCGAGGCTCAACTGCTGGCCCGTGGCGGCGCCGAGGTCATTCGGGCCTGGCGGCATCGGCGGCGGGGCTGGACCGGGAAGCAGGGGGCCATGACCGTTGATGAGGCTGCAGCTTGATGTCACAAACCAGATACCAGTTTGCTGCGGAGATCAGGAAATTATGCTGCTTTCGGTCGTCCTTGATTGCTTCTGGCAATCGGGCGTCGGGGCCCCAAGTTTCCACATAGGGGCTTTGGCGCCTGCCGGGCAGCGGGCAGGATTCTTAGGGTGGAGCTATGTCACGCCGGGACGCTGCAGCAACAGGTCAGCAGGCGCGGCCTGTGAGGGCAAGGCTGCAGGCCGCCTTGGGGGAGGCAACGGCAGGGGTTTCGGAGGACGACCTGGGCCTGGGCGGTTTCGAGTACCGGGGGCCTGCAGAAACAAGTGGGGCTCCAGGCGCCGTTGGTCCGGAATGCACGTCCAGTACTGCGCCTACGCTGCGTTGGCGGGTGGGGTTGCGCGTTGCCCTGCTGCTGGCTGCCCTCGCTGCCGCCGCCTGCGCCTGGTTCTGGTGGCAGGCAGCCGCTGCCGCACCGGAAGTCCTGCCGTTGGCAGGCGTTGGTTCCGGGACAACCGCCGAAACCCAGGAAAGGGGGAATACCCCACATGAGGCCGAAGCAGATCAACCGGATGCCGGGCCACACCACGCGGAGTCCGCCCCTGCGGCCCTGCTGGTGGTCCATGTGGCCGGTGCCGTGGCCAAACCAGGAGTAGTACGGCTTCAACAGGGAAGCCGCGTTGAGGACGCCATTGCCGCTGCGGGCGGAGCACTACCGGAGGCCGACGCCAACCAGCTCAACCTTGCACTCGTGATGGAGGACGGCCAGAAGATCGTCGTCCCGCTGCAGGGCGAGCCGGCTACCGCGCCGCCGTACGCCCCTGGCTCCGGCGGCAGCGGCGCGGACACTACCGGAACACAGGGGTCAGGAGGCAGCACTGCGGGCGAGAAGGTCAACCTCAACACCGCTGACGTTGCCATGCTGGACACGCTTCCCAAAGTCGGTCCGGTACTAGCCCAGCGGATCGTGGATTGGCGAAAAGACCATGGACCTTTCAAAAGCGTCGAAGAACTGGACGCGGTGGATGGCGTCGGGCCGAAGCTGCTCGAGGCCCTGCTGCCCCTTGTGACGGTCTAAGGCATCCCGGATGGCAAGCGGAAGGAGCAGCACAGGCAGGCCCGACGGCCCGGAAAGGCGGGGAGGCCCCGCCGGGGGAGAGGGAGCCACGAGTCCTTGGAACCGGTTCGTGGACTCGGCGGTGCAGGGGCCCGGCCGGGGGCCAGACAACGGGGGTCCCGCACGGAGGGTGCACCCATTGACAACGCAACCGTCCGGATCCTGTTCGCGTCCCGGAGCAGTCCCACCGTCGGTGGGACTGGCACGCCTGCAACCGCCAGGTCTGCCCGTACGCCGCCGCGGGCCCTTGAAAGGTGGGCCCCTGAAGGTCGGGTCCCTGAAGGGCCGGCCCCTGAAAGCCGCGGACGTGAAAAGTTATTGGGCGCAGTGCCTGGACCGCGCTCTCAGGCGGCTGGTTGAAAGCGGCCACGAGCGGGAGGAAAGTGACTCCGGCCATGTGGGACCGCGGCGCCGCACGGACCTCCGGCTTGCCCTCCCCGCAGTTTCGGTGTGGGCTGCCTCGGTGGCGGGGCTCTGGCTGCCGCCCCCGTGGCTGGCCGCCGTGTGCTGCGCGCTTGCGGCAGTTGGCGGCCTTTTCCTGGCCCGCGCCGCGAAGGGAGGACGGAGGGGAAGCTTGCGTGCCGCCGCCCGCGCTTCGGGGCCGGGATGGAGGCTCGGTGTCCGGGGCCGAAGCTTTCGGGCAGCATTGGGCGTCTCCCTGATGCTGGCCGCCGCGGCGGCAGCCCATTCCGCGACAACCTCAAGCCAGCGGTTCGAGGGGCCGCTCGCTGAGGCCATCGTGGACGGAAAGTCGGCCGTCGTCATTGTCGAGGTAGCCGGAAACCCGCGGGCCCTGGCCGGACCCGGAGGGGCGGCGGGGAGGTGGTCGGTCCCGGTGTGGACGCGGGAAGTGACAACGGGTGGCATCCTGGTTCGCACCCGCGCCCGGCTCGTGGTGATGGGCGGGCAGGGGTGGGGCGGGTGGTGCTGGGGCAGACGCTCCGGGCTGCCGGCAAGCTGCGGCCGGCAGACCCCGGAGGGCAGGAGGCGGGAAACCTGGCCGCTTCGACGGCTCCAGGCAAGCCCTCGGGTGGCTCACTGCTGGAAGAGTCAGCCAGGGAGCTCCGCGGCCGATTCGTTTCTGCCTCGGCTTTCCTCGAACCGGATGCCCGCGGGCTCCTCCCGGGGATGGTCACCGGTGACACCAGTGCGCTGGATGAGGGATTGAACAACGCCATGAAAGCGGTTGGCATGACGCACCTGACGGCAGTCAGCGGGGCAAACTGCAGCCTGGTGCTGGGGGCGTTGCTGCTGCTGTGCCGGTGGTTCCGGCTACCACGTGCCCCTGCCGCAGCTGCTGCCCTTGGCGGCCTGGCCCTTTTCGTGGTCCTGGTGGGGCCTGATGCCAGCGTTCTGCGGGCAGCGCTGATGGGAGCCATTGGCGTCGCCTCGCTGGCCGGTGGACGTTCAGGGCGCGGTCTGAGCTTCCTTTGCCTGGCTGTCCTGGGGCTGCTGTTGGCGGATCCGGCTCTTGGCACGAGTTTTGGCTTCCTGCTTTCTGTCCTGGCCACACTGGGAATCATTCTTATAGGCCGGCGGATCATCAGCTGGATTCCCGCGGCGGTCCCACGGTGGCTCGCTGCCGCGGTAGCGGTTCCGTTGTCCGCCCAGCTGCTGTGCGGGCCCGTCATCGTGCTCCTGCAACCCCAGTTTTCAACCTATTCCCTGGCGGCCAATGTCGTCGCCTCGCCCCTGGTGGCTCCCGTGACCCTGCTGGGAACAGCAGCGGTGCCCCTGGTGGTCGTTTTGCCGTGGGGCGCCGCAGCGCTGATAGCCGTTGCCGGGACCTTCAGCGCGGGCGTCGCGGCTACGGCCAGGATCGCAGCCCAGCTGCCGGGGTCTGCGCTCCCATGGCCGGAAGGGGTGCCGGGGATCCTGTCCATGGTGCTGCTGTCGGTCCTGTCCCTGGCCGTCGTCGGGGCGGCGGCCAGGCCGCTCCGCCTCATCCGCTGGGTCCGGACGGCGCACGCAGGAACTGTCGTATTCCTGGAGTTGCTGGAGGTGCGCCTGCATCGCTTCCGCGGTGTCCGCAGCTTGGACCCCGGGCACAGACGTGGCAGGCTGGGATACTGCAATAAAACCTCCGGAAGGAACTGCCGATGGCCGCTGCGCAAAAGCGGGCACCCCGCTCCCAAGCGTCCAACACAGCCTCCTGGCGGGACGTAACCCCGGCCCGGATCGTATTGGTGAGCGGTCCGGAAGAGTACCTGGGAATCAGGGCGATGGACAGGATCCGGTCCCAGGTCAGGGCGGCCGCACCGGACGTGGAGGTGAGCCGCATCAACGCGGCCGGCTACGAGGCCGGCACCCTGACCATGCAGGTGAGTCCATCCCTGTTCGGCGAGAGCAAGCTGATCGAGGTGGAGGCTGTGGAAGGGATGAATGACGCCTTCCTTGCCGATGCCCTCGGCTACCTGCAGCACCCGGAGGAGGACGCCGTCGTCGTGCTGCGCCACGCAGGCGGGGTCCGCGGCAAAAAGCTCCTCGATGCCGTCAGGAAAGGGGGCTGGCCGGTAGTAGAGTGCCAGCCGCTGAAGAAGGACGCGGACAAGGTCCAGTTCGTCACCGCGGAGTTCAAGGCGCCCGGACGCCGGATCAACCAGGACGCCGTGCAGGCCCTGGTGAATGCCGTGGGAGCAGACCTGTCAGAGCTCGCTGCCGCCTGCGCCCAGCTGATCGCCGACGCGGGAAGCACGGTCACCACTGACACCGTCGACAAGTATTACGGCGGACGGGTCGAAGCCACCGCGTTCAAGGTGGCCGACGCGGCCATGGCCGGCAATGCCCCCCTTGCACTGTCGACGCTGCGCCACGCCCTCGCCACCGGCGCTGACCCGGTACCGCTGGTGGCTGCACTTGCATCGAAGCTGCGGACGGTTGCACGGGTGGCGGGCGCCTCCGGTCCGTCCGCGCAGATCGCTGCGGAATTGGGCATGCAGCCCTGGCTGGTGGAGCAGGCGCAGCGCGACGTACGGCGCTGGACCCCTGAAGGCCTGGTGCGGTCCATCCAGGCCACGGCGGAAGCCGACGCGCAGGTCAAGGGCTTGTCCAGGGATCCGGTGTACGCCGTGGAGCACGCCGTCACCGTGATTGCCATGTCCGTCCAGGGCAGATAGCCCCCGCAGCGCCCAACAGGCCCGGACGCTCTTCGCGTCCGGCTCGGCACGTCCCGGTGGCATTCGACGGCGTGCTGCCGCGGCTCGCCGGACTGGCCGCTTAAAAGCGTGTGGCCGGTACCCGAGGGTACCGGCCACACCATCAGTTCGTGGGAACTGGAAACCTTAGAGTGCGTTGACCTTCTTGGAGATCGCCGACTTACGGTTCGCTGCGTTGTTCTTGTGCAGAACACCCTTGCTGACAGCCTTGTCCAGCTTACGGCTGGCAGAAACGAGCGCAGTAGTAGCAGCTTCCTTGTCAGCGGACTCAACAGCGGTGTTGACGGCGCGGATGGCCGTCTTCAGCTCAGACTTGACTGCGTTGTTGCGCAGGCGGGCCTTCTCGTTGGTCAGGATGCGCTTCTTCTGGGACTTGATATTCGCCACGTGTGAACTCTCTTTGTAATGCGGAAATGGTCTAGAGGGCTTTCAGGCTGGCCTTGACTGAGCGGCGTGGGGATACCTATGGCGGCCAACCATCAGTGACCGTCGACCTGCACGGACACACAGCAATAAAGACTAGCAGGTCAGCGGCCGCTCTGGCCATTTCAGCGGGTCAGTCCCATCCGTGTCGCCGCCGAAGCCCGGACGCCACCTTTTCAAAGCGCGCCTTGTCCAATACCGCGCCTTCGCGCCGGATGCTGTCCGGGCGGATCTGCAGGATACGGTCCAGCCGCACCTCACTTGCCCTGCCCTGCTTGTCCCAACCCCCGGAGCCGAGATCCACGTAGTCCGCGGACGACGTCCCGGCAGGAACCCTGTCCCTGCTGGTCAGCATCAGCCCCAGGAGGAAGGGGCCGTTGTGCCCCACCAGCAGCACCGGCCGGTCCTTCCCCTTGCCGTGATCCTCCTCATAGGGCACCCAGGCCCACACCACCTCGCCCGGATCGGGGTCGCCGTCGGGCTGCGGGGCGTAACGGACGGAGGCGCGGCCGCGGTAATCGCCGGGATAGGCCGCCGCTTCGGCCGGGACACCTTCGCCGGCGGCGCGCCAATTGCCGCCCGGGCGCTGGTCCTGGACCGGCCGTGGGGCCACGGGCCGTTTCTGCAGCATGCGCAGGCCGCGGCGGACGGCGTTTCCCAGGGAGCGGAGATCAATGGCCATCCCGACAGCCTATCGGCGGGGCTGCCGCTGAAACAGTGTGCACAAGTCGGCCAGGATGCGGTGGCGGGGTCGCGGACGTGGGACACTGGACGTTAAAGATGTGCGGCTGGACCGCAGGCGCCTTTCGCGTGCCTGGCGGATGGCTGCAGAAAAGCCAACAGTAAGGACCCTGCGTGTCTCCCATGGCCCGCACCGCACCGGTGCCCGCCGCGACAGATCCGGCAATTATTCGGAACTTTTGCATCATCGCGCATATCGACCACGGCAAGTCCACCCTGGCTGACCGTATGCTGCAATCCACCGGGGTGGTCCAGGCGCGCGACATGAAGGCCCAGTACCTGGACCGGATGGACATCGAGCGCGAACGCGGCATCACCATCAAGTCCCAGGCCGTCCGCATGCCGTGGGAGGTGGACGGTGTCAGTTACGCGCTGAACATGATCGACACCCCGGGACACGTGGACTTCACCTACGAGGTCTCCAGGTCACTGGCGGCTTGCGAGGGCGCAATCCTGCTGGTGGACGCAGCCCAGGGCATTGAGGCCCAGACGCTCGCGAACCTGTACCTGGCCATGGAAAACAACCTAGCCATCATCCCGGTCCTGAACAAGATCGACCTGCCGGCGGCGCAGCCTGAAAAGTACGCAGCCGAGCTGGCCAGCCTGATCGGCGGCGATCCTGAGGATGTCCTGCGGGTGTCCGGCAAAACCGGCGTTGGCGTGGAAGCCCTCCTGGACAAGATCGTCCGCGACCTGCCGGCGCCGAAGGGCGACCCCGATGCGCCGGCCCGTGCCATGATCTTCGACTCGGTCTACGACACCTACCGCGGCGTGGTCACCTACGTGCGCGTGGTGGACGGGATGCTCCACCCGCGTGAACGCATCCAGATGATGTCCACCAGGGCCTCGCACGAACTCCTGGAAATCGGCGTCAGCTCCCCGGAACCCACACCCTCCAAGGGCCTGGGCGTTGGCGAAGTGGGCTACCTGATCACCGGTGTGAAGGACGTCCGCCAGTCCAAGGTCGGCGATACCGTCACCAACCTGGCCAAGCCGGCCGCCGAGTCGCTGCCCGGCTACGCCGATGCCAAACCCATGGTGTTCTCCGGCCTGTACCCCCTGGACGGCGCCGACTACCCGGTACTGCGCGACGCCCTCGAAAAGCTCATGCTCAACGACGCCGCGCTGGTGTACGAACCGGAGACCTCTGCTGCGCTGGGCTTCGGCTTCCGTGTGGGCTTCCTGGGCCTGCTGCACCTTGAGATCACCCGCGAACGCCTGGAGCGCGAATACAACCTTGACCTGATCTCCACGGCACCCAACGTGGAATACGAGGTGACCCTGGAGGACAAGAAGGTGGTCCGCGTGACCAACCCCAGCGAATACCCCACGGGCAAGATCGCCGAGGTGCGCGAACCGATGGTCTCCGCGACCATCCTCGCCCCCAACGAGTTCGTCGGCGCCATCATGGAGCTGTGCCAGTCACGCCGAGGCGTGATGGGCGGCATGGACTACCTCTCCGAGGACCGGGTGGAAATCCGTTACCGGCTGCCGCTGGCGGAAATCGTCTTCGACTTCTTCGACATCCTGAAGTCAAAAACGCGTGGCTACGGCTCCCTGGACTGGAAGGCCGACGGCGAGCAGGTTGCCGACCTCGTGAAGGTCGACATCATGCTCCAGGGCGAACAAGTGGATGCCTTCAGTGCCATCACCCACCGGGACAAGGCCTACGCCTACGGCGTGATGATGACCGGAAAGCTCCGCGAACTCATCCCGCGGCAGCAGTTCGAGGTGCCCATCCAGGCGGCCATCGGCTCCAGGATCATCGCCCGCGAAAGCATCCGGGCCATCCGCAAGGACGTGCTTGCCAAGTGCTACGGCGGTGACATCTCACGAAAGCGCAAGCTGCTGGAGAAGCAAAAAGAAGGCAAGAAGCGCATGAAAATGGTGGGAACGGTGGAGGTTCCGCAGGAAGCGTTCATCGCCGCCCTCACCACCGACGAATCAAAGGACAAGGCCAAGAAGAAGTGACCACCGCGCAGGCGGGGACCCGCTGATGCCCAGCGTCCTTCCCCTCGGCGACCCGGCGCCGTCGGACGGTCTGCTGCCTCCACAGGCAGCGGACGGTGCGGCGGCCCGGGCCTTTGGCCTGTACGTCCACATCCCGTTCTGCGCCGTGCGCTGCGGGTACTGCGACTTCAACACCTACACCGCCACGGAACTGGGCGGCGGCGCCTCACAGGATGCCTACGCCCAAACCGCCGTGTCGGAAGTGTCCCTGGCCGGCACCGTGATGGCACGTTCCGGGCTGCCGCAGCGGAAGCTCAGCACGGTCTTTTTCGGGGGCGGCACGCCCACCCTGCTGCCGGCAGATGACCTCGCCCTGATCCTTCGCGCTGCCATCGACCAGTGGGGCATCGTGGACGGCGCCGAGGTCACCACCGAAGCCAACCCCGATTCGGTCACCCCCGAATCCCTCGCCGTCCTCAAGGATGCGGGCTTCACCAGGGTCTCCTTCGGCATGCAGTCCGCCGTCCCGCACGTGCTCAGGGTCCTGGACCGCACCCACACGCCCAGCAGGGTTCCGCAGGTGGTGCAGTGGGCGCGGGAGGCCGGACTGGACGTCAGCCTGGACCTGATTTACGGCACACCGGGGGAGTCGCTGGACGACTGGCGCCACTCCCTGGAAACTGCCCTCTCCTACCAGCCGGACCACATCAGCGCCTACGCCCTGATTGTCGAGGACGGGACCAAGCTGGCCGCCCAGATGCGCCGCGGCGAGGTGCCGGGAATTGACGACGACGACCACGCCGACAAGTACGAACTCGCCGACCAGCTCATCACCGAAGCCGGACTCGGCTGGTATGAGGTCAGCAACTGGGCGCGAAGCCCGGAGCACGCGTGCCGCCACAACCTGGCCTACTGGCGTGGCGACGACTGGTGGGGCATCGGCCCCGGCGCACATTCGCACGTGGGCGGGGTGCGCTGGTGGAACGTGAAGCACCCGTCCGCCTATGCGAACCGTCTGGCCCAGGGGCATTCGCCTGCGGCGGGCAGGGAGACCCTGGATGCCGGGACCAGAAACCTGGAGCGGGTAATGCTGGAGGCGCGCCTGCAGTCAGGGCTTGAAGTGTCCACTCTTAGCTCTGCCGGCCGGCACGAAGTGGCCGGCCTGATCGCTGACGGCCTGGTGGAGCCCGTCGCTGCTTTCCAGGGCCGTCTGGTCCTCACGCTCAAGGGCAGGCTCCTGGCGGACGCGGTGGTCCGCCGTATCCTGCCCGACTGACTGGGCGGGACACCCGTCGGATCCGCGCTGCGGGGCCAGTGGCCCCGCAGCTCTGAGCGGCTACTTAATCCAGCGCAGGTTGTACTGGTAGCGGTGCGGCTGGCCCTTGTTGACGTGGATCCCTGCTGCCACGGAGAAGCAGGTGAGCGCCACCCAGATCAGAGTGGCGATGACCGCGAAGATGTTTCCCACATAGGGGATGAACACCAGGATGTTGGCCAGCACAGCGGCGATGGTGGGCGGCAGGCTGAAGTTCAGCGCTTCTTTGGATTCCTGCGCGGTAAATGGCCCGCGGTCACGGAAGATCAGGTAGATCAGCAGCGAGGGGACGCACCCCAGGATCCCGCCGAAATGCGCGAGCGTGGCCCATTGGCGGTCTTCGCTGGCCGTGAGCGGCAGCGCATTGGCGGGGACGCCATGGTACTCGGAGCGGCCCTGGCCGTCCCTGTGATCACGTGCGTTTTCTGCCACAGTCTGTTCCTTCGGAGGTGCAAGTGGTGCTGACTTCATATATGGGCGCGGTGTGCAGCGGCCTTGGGAAAAGGCGCTGCATTACCAAGAATACTGGCTCCCGGGCCGGTGTCCGGCCTTCAGGGGGCGGTGAGGAAGTCGATGACTTCCTCAACCCGCCCCAGCAGTGACGCTTCCAGGTCCGCGTACGTACGTACGGCGCCCAGCAGTTTTTGCCATCCCAGGCCGACGTCCTCCTTGGTGGCGTGCGGCCAGCCAAAGGCCTTCAGGATTCCGGTCTTCCAGTCCTGTCCGCGGGGCACGGCCGGCCATTTGTCAATGCCCAGGACAGCGGGGCGGATCGCCTGCCAGACGTCCACATAGGGGTGGCCGACGATCAGGACATTTCCGGCCGCGCCGGGGGATGCCATGACGGCGTCGGCTATGCGGGACTCCTTGGAGTCAGGGACGAGGTGGTCCACGAGCACGCCGAGGCGACGGCCCGGACCGGGTTTAAAGGCGGCAACTGCCGCGGCGAGGTCGTCAATGCCGTGCAGGGGTTCGACGACGATGCCTTCCACCCGAAGGTCGTCTCCCCAGACCTTTTCCACCAGTTCGGCGTCGTGCTTGCCCTCCACCCAGATGCGGCTTGCCTTGGCGACCTGGGCCCGCTGGCCGGAGACCCGGACGGAGCCTGAGGCTGTCCTGCCGGCGGCGGGGCCGGCTGCTGCCGGCCGGGCGGCGGGAGGCATCAGCCGGATGGGCCGGCCCTCAAGGAGGAAACCGAAGCCGAGCTTGAAGGACCGGGACTTCCCGCGGCGGTCCTCCAGGGCCACGACGTGCATGCCGCCGGACTTTTCCACCCGGGTGACGGCGCCGACCCAGCCTGACTGGACATCCTCGAGCACCATGCCCCGCTCCACCGGAACCTCGGGCAATTCCGCCTTGGCCGGGGCGGAAATGCCGCGGGGCCCCCAGTTTTGGTAATCCATGGATTCGATCCGCCTAGCGCTAGGTCCTCCGCACCGGAATTTCGCCCGGAGCGGTACCAATGCTAACAACGGGCCGAGGCATAATAGACTGTTAGCACTTAGGCATGTCGAGTGCTAACACTGGTGGCACCTGGCGGGGTATGCGCCCCGGACCATGGATGGAGGTGGAGAGTGAGCGAGCCACGCAAACTGGAAGTGCTGCGGGCCATCGTGGAGGACTACGTCCACTCCCGCGAACCGGTCGGGTCAAAGGCCCTGGTCGAGCGGCATCATCTGGGCGTTTCCAGCGCAACCATCCGCAATGACATGGCGGCCCTTGAAGACGAGGGATTGATCACTGCCCCGCACACCAGTGCAGGGCGAATTCCCACAGACAAGGGCTACCGGCTCTTTGTCGACCAGATCTCGGCAGTCAAGCCCCTGTCGGCAGCGGAGCGCCGGGCCATCCAGTCCCTCCTGGAAGGCGCAGACGACCTCGACGACGTCCTGGACCGCACCGTCCGGCTGCTGTCGCAGCTGACCAACCAGGTGGCTGTGGTCCAGTATCCGCACCTCAGCAAGGCACTGGTGCGCCACATCGAGTTCGTGCTCCTGGCCCCCCGCAAGGTGCTGGTGGTGCTGATTGCCAACAGCGGCAAGGTGGAGCAGCGGGTCATCGACGTCGGCCAGGACCTTGGCGACGACGCACTGGCCGCGCTCCGTACCCGCTTCCTTGCCGCGCTGGCCGGAACTCCGCTAAGCCAGCTGGCCAAGGCGCTCCCCGCCGTCGTAGCCGGAACTGCGCACGGCCAGCGCCAGGCCGCGCACGCGCTGGCGCATGGACTGGAGGGCCTGGCACAAAACACCAGGGAGGACCGGATGGTCATGGCCGGAACGGCGAACCTGGCCAGGTCCAACGTGGATTTCCCCCTCAGTATCGGCCCCGTGCTCGAGGCACTGGAGGAGCAGGTGGTGATGCTGCGGCTGCTGAGCGAAATGGCCCAGGACCACCGGGGAGTGGCCGTCAGTATCGGAAGGGAAAACCCTTATGACGGCCTTGCCGAAGCCTCCGTGGTGGCCACCGGCTACGGCCCGGACAGCGCCGCGAAGGTAGGGATCCTCGGCCCAACCAGGATGGACTATCCCACCACCATGGCCGCCGTCAGGGCTGTGGCCCGCTACCTTTCCAGGATTTTGGGGCCCTGACTCTTCGCCGCCGGAGCCTTTTCGGGACCGGACCACAGAGCGGGGCCGCCCACACTGAACGCAGTACAACAAGGAAGAGATACGAACTTTGAGCAGCCACTATGACGTCCTTGGAGTCTCACCCGAAGCTACGGGCGAAGAGATCAAAAAGGCCTACCGCAAACTGGCCCGCACCCTTCACCCGGACGTAAACCCCGGTGCGGACGCTTCAGAACGCTTCAAGGCAGTAACTCACGCCTACGAGGTCCTTTCCGACCCCCAAAAGCGGAGGATCTACGACACCACGGGCAACGAGAACGGCACGGACAACGGCTTCGGCGGTGCCGGTTACGCAGGCCAGGGCTTCGCATTCCAGGACATCTTCGACACCTTCTTCGGCGCCGGGGGCACCTCCGGCCCGGCTTCCCGCGTCCGCCGCGGCCAGGACGCCCTCATCAGCGTCCGGATCGACCTTCGCGACGCCGTGTTCGGCGTGAACAAGAAGCTCGAAGTGGACACTGCCGTGGTCTGCCCCACCTGTGACGGATCCTGCTGCCGGCCCGGCACCCACCCGGAGCGCTGCGACATCTGCGGCGGCAGCGGCCAGGTCCAGCGGGCCGTGCGCTCCATCCTGGGCCAGGTCATGACGGCCGCCCCCTGCGGCACCTGCGAAGGCTTCGGCACGGTCATCAAGGATCCCTGCAACGAGTGCAGCGGCCAGGGCCGTATCCGCAGCCGGCGGTCGCTGACCATCAAGGTTCCCGCCGGTGTGGCCACCGGAACCCGGATCCAGCTCGCCGGGCAGGGCGAAGCCGGACCTGCAGGTGGACCGACCGGTGACCTCTACGTGGAAATCCGCGTCAACAATGACGCCACCTACGTACGGGAAGGCGATGACCTGCACGCCACCCTGCACATCCCCATGACGGCGGCCGCACTGGGCACGGACGTCAGCCTGGAAACGTTCGACGGTACGCAGGACATCGACGTCAAGCCCGGAACACAGTCCGGCGAGATCATCACCCTGCGTGGCCTGGGTGTCACGCACCTGAGGGGATACGGCCGCGGGGACCTGAAGGTCCACCTCCAGGTGGACACTCCGGCCAAGCTCGACCCGGCACAGGAGGACCTCCTCCGGCAGCTCGCCAAGCTCCGCGGCGAACAGCTCACCGAGGGCAAGCTCGCCGCCAGCGGCGGCATGTTCGCCAAGCTCCGGGACCGGCTCGGTAACCTGTAGCGGTGAGCAACCCCGTCTTCTTCACCTCCGCCGGTTCACTGGCGGGCATGGTGCCCGGCCGGATCTTTGTCCTCGAAGGGGCGGAGGCCCGGCATGCAGTGACCGTCAAACGCCTGTCTCCGGGCGAGCCGGTGGACATTGTCGACGGCGCCGGCGCCCGCATGAGCGGAAAGATCGTCTCCGCCGCGCCCTCGGGACTTGGAGTGGAGTGCGGCGCACTGGCAATGGAAGACCGGCCGGACGTCCGCTTGGTCCTGGTTCAGGCCCTGGCCAAGGGCGACCGCGACGAACTGGCCATTGAAACCGCCACCGAGCTGGGCATCGATGCCGTCATACCTTGGCAGTCGGAACGGTCCATCGTCCGCTGGAAAGGTGACAGGGCCGCCCGCGCCCATGCCAAGTGGGAGTCCACTGTGGCCGCCGCCGCCAAACAGGCGCGGCGCGCCTGGATCCCCGAGGTCCGGGCCGCCGTCGATACTGCCGGGCTTTCCGCCGCCGTGGAGGGTGCAGACCTGGCCGTCATCCTCCACGAAGATGCCGTGCGTCCGCTGCGCACCGTCCTGGAAGCGTGGCAGGGGAGTGGGCACGAGGGCATCCGGGAAGTCCTGCTGATCGTCGGCCCGGAAGGCGGAATCAGCCCGCGGGAAGTAACGAAACTCTGCGACAAAGGCGCTGTGACCGCCCTGTTGGGGCACCACGTCCTGCGGTCCTCCACGGCCGGGCCGGCCGCCGTCGTGCTTGCAAACGACATCCTTGGCCGGTGGACAGCTACCTGACCTTGAAGGACCTGGTGTCCTCGTTGCGGTCCGGCTCCCCGCCGGAACCTGCCTGCGCCACCCGGAGCTCATAGTCGCCCGCCGGCAAGGTCAGTGCCAGCGTAAAGACGCCCGCCTGCCCCTGCCCGGCTCCGGCCGTGGTTTCACCGGTCAGGAACGGGGCCTTGCTTCCGCCGTCCCCGGACTGCAGGATCTGCCAGCGGAGCTTTGCTCCCGGCGACGTGCTGCGGCCGGTGATCTTTACGCTGCCGGCAGGCACCTCCGTGTTTTCCTGCGGATCAATGATCCACACCGGCGCCACCAGCCCGGCAGCACGGGTCATCAGTGCGCCCAGCTGGACTTTTCCGAACGCGACGTAGTCCGTATGGCCGTCTACGAGGATCCGCACCCGGACCTGCTGCCCTGTGTCGATCAGGCCCGAACTGGCGGCGGCAGCGGTTGCCGTGTAGATCAGCTGTTGGATGGCGCGGGCGGCCATGTCGGCGTCGAGGTTGCTGTTGAAGGCGTCAGCCGAGACGTCGACCGTGATGACGTCCTTGCCCGAGATGGAGGTGGCAAGTTTGTCCGGGTTCTGCCAAGGCGTAAAGAAGTCCGGGTCGAGCGGCTTCTCCGACATCATGGCGCGCAGTGCCCGCGTCACCGGGTTCTCCTGTTCCGGAACGTCCCGGAACTCACGGTAGAGGAAGATGTTCCCGCCGCTGCGCCCAATCCAGTACACCGGGGCCTTGTTGGAGGACTGGGTGGTTTCCAGCGGGGCGCTGGTGGCGGGCGCGTCCGGCATGGTGCCGCCGGTGGCCGGGACTGAGGCAGAGGTGAGAGAGGGCGATGGTCCGTTCTCGGCGGTGCAGGCTGCGAGGGCGGGAACGAGCACCAGGATTCCTGCGAGGACGGCAGGGCGCATGCGGCCCACCGATCGTCCTGCCCGTTCGGGCACAGAGGTTTCCGGCACTGTCCTGCCTAGTCCTTTCCTGGCGTGGCGGGCCGATCCCCCTGGCGGCCTGGCGTTCCAGCAGACGCTGGATTTCCAGCATTGCACAGGGGAGGGTTCCCCCAGCCGCTCTTTGGCCTCCCTGGCCGTAACTGCAACGGGAACGATATGAGGCCGATATGAAGTTGATACCTAACGCTGCATTCTTACCCGTTTGCGGCTGCAATTCCCTGGCTGAAGGGCCGGTGCCGGTCCCGGCCAGGTGACCGGCCGGGTGACCGGCCTGGAATCCGGTCCAGTACCCGGCCAGGGCGGGTGCTGGCGTAAGATAAAGGGATCGCTGGGCAAGGAGCACCGTGCAACGGGCGCCGGCATCAGCCAAAGCAAACAAATGATGTCGATCTTCGAGGGGACCACGGGCCTGCGGGCCAGCACCATGACTGAATCAGCAAATGGTAAGCGCCGGCTCAACACGGGCGACGGCGGTCCGGGGGAATTCCCGCACTCCCTGCCCGGCATCCGGACCGAAGTAGTCCTCTTTGAGAACTCCGACCAAATGGTTCAGTCGCTCGGCAGCCATGACGAGGCGCTGCGGTTCATCGAAGAGCAGTTCCCGGACGTCAACTTCCATGCCCGCGGCAATGAACTGTCCATCAGCGGCCCCGTCAGTGACGTTCCCCGCATCATGCGGCTCCTCCAGGAAGTCCGGGGCCTGGTGGCCCGGGGCACAGTCATCACGCCCGCGGTGCTGCAGCAGCTGGTTGCCCTCCTGCGCACCCAGTCACTCCAGAATCCCGTGGATGTGCTCACCCACGACATCCTCTCCAGCCGCGGCAGGACTATCCGGCCCAAGACGCTGAACCAAAAGAACTACGTTGACGCCATCGATGCCAACACGGTCATCTTCGGCATCGGCCCGGCCGGCACCGGCAAGACCTATCTGGCCATGGCGAAAGCTGTCCAGGCCCTGCAGCAGAAAGAGGTCAGCCGGATCATCCTGACGCGCCCTGCGGTGGAGGCGGGGGAGCGGCTCGGGTTCCTGCCCGGCACGCTCAGCGACAAGATCGATCCCTACCTGCGGCCGCTCTACGACGCCCTGCACGACATGATGGACCCCGAATCCATCCCGCGGCTCATGGCGGCCGGCACCATCGAGGTGGCGCCCCTTGCCTACATGCGCGGCCGCACCCTCAACGACGCCTTCATCATCCTTGACGAAGCCCAGAACACCACGCCGGAACAGATGAAGATGTTCCTCACACGGCTGGGTTTCGGATCCAAGATGGTGGTCACCGGAGACGTTACCCAGGTGGACCTGCCCTTCGGAACGCGTTCGGGGCTGCGGATCGTCGAAGAAATCCTGCAGGGCATCGAGGGCGTCAGCTTCTCTGTCCTGGACGCCGCCGACGTTGTGCGGCACAGGCTTGTTGGCGACATCGTCAACGCCTACAGCATCTGGGACGAAGCCCAGCGGAACCGCGTCAAACATTCAGCAAGCCGCGAAAAACGAGGGGAACACGCGTGAGCATCGAGGTGAACAACGAGTCCGGTGTCCAGGTGGATGAGTCCGGGCTCGTAGCCCTGTCGCGGTACATCTTTGAGCAGCTCTACATCCATCCGCAGGCCGAACTGTCCATCCTCCTGGTGGATGAACCGGCCATGGAGAAGCTGCACATCGAGCTGATGGACGAACCCGGGGCCACCGACGTGCTCTCCGTTCCCATGGACGAGTTGACTCCAGGGACCCCTGACCGGCCCACGCCCCAGGGCATGCTGGGCGACATCGCCATCTGCCCGCAGGTGGCCACAGTGCAGGCCCGGAACGCGGGCCACTCGCTGCAGGACGAGATGCTGCTGCTCACCACGCACGGCATCCTTCACCTGCTGGGCTACGACCATGCCGAACCAGAAGAAAAGGCGGAGATGTTCGGGCTCCAGCGGGAACTCCTGTCCGGCTTTACCGGCAAAGAAGCACCTGCAGAGACGACCCAGTGACGCAACTGCTCCTGGTCGCGGTGGCACTGGTCTTCCTTGCCGTCGCGGCCCTGCTGACAGCGGCCGAGGCCGCCTTCAGCTTCCTTCCCCGGCACGACGCTGAAGAGGCACTGCACAGGAGCCGCGGCACCGCCATGCGCCGCATCCTTGCGGAACCCGTTGCCCATACCCGGGCCCTCCGCTTCTGGCGCGTCTGGTTTGAGATGGCCTCGGCGGTTGCCGTCGCCGTCCTGATCGCAAGCCTGCTGGACAACGTCTGGCTCGCCGGCCTGGTGGCCACCGGCATTATGGCCCTCCTGGGGTTCGTGATCGTAGGTGTGTCACCCAGGCAGCTCGGCAGGCTGCACTCCACCGCGGTGGTCCGCTTCACCGCGCCGATGGTCCGGTTCCTCACCAGCGTGCTGGGGCCCATCCCAGGGTGGCTGGTGGCCATCGGGAGCTCCGCGGCTCCCGGTGCGCCCGGCGGTGACGACGCGTTCTTCAGCGAACAGGAGTTCCGGGAACTTGTGGACCGGGCCAGTGAGTCCGACATGATCGAGGACACCGAAGCCGAGATGATCCAGTCGGTCTTCGATTTCGGGGACACCCTGGTCCGCGCCGTCATGGTTCCCAGGACGGACATTGTCAGCATCGACGCCGGCTCAAGCCTCCACGAGGCCATGTCCCTGTTCCTGCGCTCGGGATACTCGCGGATCCCGGTCATCAACGAGAACACCGACCACATCCTCGGCATCGTCTACCTGAAGGATGTTGCAGCTGTCGTCCACCAGCTGGGAGCGGACCAGGCGCCGCCCCTGGTGGAGTCGCTGGCGCGCGAGGTCCGCTACGTGCCGGAGTCGAAACCGGTCAGCGACCTCCTGCGCGAGCTGCAAAAGGAGTCCACGCACGTAGCAATCGTGATTGATGAATACGGCGGCACTGCAGGGCTGGTGACCCTCGAAGACCTGATCGAGGAGATCGTGGGCGAGATCGTGGACGAATACGATACCGAGAGCGCCGAAGCCGTGGCCCTGGGAGACGGCTCCTACCGGGTCAGCGCCCGGATGGGCATCGACGACCTCGGCGAGCTGTTCGACCTGGAGATCGACGACGACGAGGTGGACACCGTGGGTGGCCTCCTCGCCAAGGCGCTGGGCCGCGTTCCCATCGTGGGCAGCAGCGTGGATGTGCAGGGCGTATCGCTGCGGGCGGACCGGCTGGAAGGCCGGCGGAACCGGGTCAGCCACATCATTGCGGCACCCGTACCAAGAGTAGAGACTGACCTTGAAGGCCTCCTGGAAGAGGCCGAAGCAACCCAGCAGGGAGTTCCACGTGAGCAAGAAAAATAAGGCCGCCGAACCGGACGATTTTGGCGGTTTCCGCGCCGGTTTTTCGGTCCTGGTCGGCAGGCCCAACGCGGGCAAGTCCACCCTGACCAACGCGCTGGTGGGCAAGAAGGTGGCCATCACCTCCGCCAAGCCGCAGACCACGCGGCACACCATCCGCGGCATCGTCCACCGCGACGACGCCCAGCTGATCCTGGTGGACACACCGGGCCTGCACCGTCCCCGTACCCTGCTCGGCAAGCGCCTGAACGACCTCGTGGCAGACACCCTCGCCGAGGTGGACGCCATCGGGTTCTGCCTGCCTGCCAACGAGAAGATCGGACCCGGCGACAAGTTCATCGCCGCCCAGCTTGCCGCCGTCGGCCGCAAACCCGTGATCGCCATCGTCACCAAGGCTGACCTGGTGGACAAGCAGGCGCTCACCGAACAGCTCCTTGCCGTGGCGGCGCTCGGCCGCGAGGTGATGGGCGAGGACGGCTGGAAAGACATCGTTCCCGTTTCCGCTGCCGACGGTTTCCAGGTGGAAACGGTCGCCGACGTGCTGATCAGCCACATGCCGCCGTCGCCTCCCCTGTATCCGGACGGGGAACTGACCGATGAACCCGAAGCCGTGATGGTGGCTGAACTGATCCGCGAAGCAGCCCTGGAAGGGGTCCGGGACGAGCTCCCGCACTCCCTCGCCGTCGTGGTGGAAGAGATTGTCCCCCGGGAGGACCGGCCGGACGACAACCCCCTCCTGGACGTGCGCGTCAACCTCTACGTCGAGCGTCCCTCCCAGAAGGCCATCATCATTGGCAAGGGCGGGGCCCGGCTGCGGGAAGTCGGCACCAACGCCCGCAAAGGCATCGAGGCCCTCCTGGGCACGCGCATCTACCTGGACCTCCACGTCAAGGTGGCAAAAGACTGGCAGCGCGACCCGAAACAGCTGGTCAAACTGGGTTTCTGACCCGTACTAACGCCCACCGTGCGGGCGTTCCCGCCATGTTCTCCAGCCTGGACCACTAAAATGGACCGGATTTCGTTTTTAGAGGAAGGTTCACCACGTGGGTCGAGGCCGCGATAACCGCGACAACGAGGCTGACTTGTCATCCGGACCGGGACCGGCGTCCCGTCATGCGGACAGCCATGATGTGGGTGCCGCACGTCACCTTGGTCCCCTGCGCAGCATGCCCCTGTGGCTGAAGGCCGTCACTGGCGTGGTGGCACTGGTCCTCGTGGCGGCTGCCGCATTCGCCGGGTTCTGGTTCTTCCGGCTCCAGAACAACATCTCCAAGGCCCCGCTGAACGCCGGCGGGGAAAGCACGGAGTCCCCGGGGAACGATGCCACCGGACGCCTGCAGATCCTGATCCTCGGCTCGGACACCCGCGACGGGAAGAACTCAGAGTACGGAACCGCGGACGATTCCACCGGCTACGGCAAGTCGGACGTCATGATGCTGATGGACATCTCCGAGGACAACAAGCGGGTCAACGTCATCAGCTTTCCCCGGGACCTGCTGGTGGACATTCCGGACTGCAAGGACAGGAAGACCAACAAGGACTACCCTGCCCGCACCGGCGTGATGATCAATGAGGCCATGAGCGAGGCCGGCATCGGCTGCGCCGTGGACACGGTCAACAAGCTCACCGGCATGCAGGTCGACCACTTCATGATGGCCGACTTCAACGCCGTGAAGGAACTGTCCAACGCCGTGGGCGGGGTGGATGTGTGCATCAGTGACGCGGTGTACGATCCCGACTCCCGGCTGCGGCTGCCCGCCGGAACGTCGTCCGTGCAGGGCGAAATGGCACTTGCCTACCTGCGCACCCGTCATGCTTTTGCCGACGGCGGCGACCTGGGCCGCATCAAGGCGCAGCAGGGCTTCCTC
The DNA here is from genome assembly GCF_035621795.1 of Pseudarthrobacter sp. LT1. Lineage (NCBI taxonomy): Bacteria > Bacillati > Actinomycetota > Actinomycetes > Micrococcales > Micrococcaceae > Pseudarthrobacter > Pseudarthrobacter sp. LT1. Next base: position 2,472,262 of record NZ_CP141830.1, on the reverse strand, counting down.
TCTTCGTTGACCCGCAAGATCAAGGACGACGGGACGCTGTCCGACCCCGCGAAAATGCTGAAGATCGCCGACGTCGTGACCCAGAACCTGACAGTGGACAACGGGCTGGCGTCCGTTCCCACGCTGCTGACCATCGGCAACCGGCTCAAGGACATCGACATCAGCAAGGTGGCGTTTGTCGCGGTGCCCACGACGCCGGCGCCCGTGGACCCCAACAGGCTGGTCATCGCGGAACCCGCGGGTGCGCAGCTCTTTTCGGCAATGCGCAAGAATGTGGACCTCACGGATCCCACTGCACCCACCACACCGTCGCCCAGCGAAACGGCAGCACCTCCTGCCCCCACTGAGACGGCGCCGCCGGTGCCGCCCTACAACAAAGCGATCCAGCCCGTGACCGTCGCCAACGGAAGCGGCATCAACGGCCGTGCCCAGGAGCTTGTCCAGGCGCTGGTTGCAGGCGGCTTCGCCCAGACCGGCCAGTTCCTCGCGCAGCCGGTGGCCAAGACCGCGGTGTATTACGGCAATGGCTTTGCCGACGTTGCTGCCGATGTGGCGGCGCTGCTGGGAATTCCTGCCACCCTCATGATTCCTGCTCCGGGCGTGGCAGGCGTGCAGGTGTATGTCGGCAGCGACTTCACTACGGGCACTGCCTTTGGGGCAGGAGGCGGAGCCGCCGCGGCTTTGCCCCAGGACATTGTGAACCAGACGGCAGGGGACAAGGTGTGCCAGCAGGCAAATCCTGAGCTGATCGTGCGGCAGTAACAGCCGGCCTTCCCCGCACGGACAAACCTGTCCCGCAACAAAATGGGCCCCGCCAACGGCGGGGCCCATTTTTGCTGTTCAGCTACCAGATGCTGACGCGCTCGGCGGCGGGCATCCACATTCCGTCGTCCTCGGTGACATCGAATGCCTCGTGGAACGGGTCGAGGTTTTTCGCGATGGCGTTGGTCCGGAATTCGTTGGGGGAGTGGGGATCGGTGGCAAGCCGCCGGATGGCCTCCTCCTGCCGGATGACCTGGCGCCACCCTGCTGCCCAGGAAACGAAAAAGCGCTGTTCCCCGGTCAGTCCGTCAAGGACCTCCGGCTCCTTGCCGTCCAGGCTGATCCGGTATGCCTTGTAAGCGATGGTCAGCCCTGCCAGGTCGCCGATGTTCTCGCCGAGCGTGAGCCGGCCGTTGACGTGGTGCCCGGGCGCGGCGGTGGGGGAGAGCGCATCGAACTGTGCCACCAGGCGGGCCGTCAGCGCCTCGAAGGCCTGGCGGTCCTGCTCCGTCCACCAGTTGCGAAGTGTCCCGCCGCCGTCGAACTGTGAACCCTGGTCATCAAAGCCGTGCCCGATCTCGTGGCCGATCACGGCCCCAATCCCGCCGTAGTTCACGGCGTCGTCGGCGTCGGCGGTGAAGAACGGCGGCTGCAGGATGGCCGCCGGGAACACAATTTCATTCATCATGGGGTGGTAGTAGGCGTTGACCGTCTGCGGCGTCATCAGCCATTTGTTCCGGTCCACCGGCTTGCCCACCTCATCCAGGTGACGGTCGACGTCGGCATTGTGCGCGCGCTCCACATTGCCCAGCAGGTCGTCGGGGTCGATCTCCACGGCCGAGTAGTCGATCCACTCGTCCGGGTAGCCGATCTTCGCGCGGAACGCCTCCAGCTTGCGCAGGGCCTCGGCTTTGGTGTCCTGGCCCATCCAGCTGACGTCATTGATGCTGCGTCGGTATGCCTCGATGAGGTTCGCCACCAGGGTCTGCATCCGTGCCTTGTGGGATTCGGGAAAGTGCCGGGCCACGTAGATCTGGCCGACGGCCTCCCCGAGGCCGGCCTCGACGACGGCAACTCCTCGCTTCCACCGGTCCTTGTTGCGGGGCGTGCCGCTGATGGTGGTGCCGTAGAACGCGAAGTTGGCATCCACGAACCCGGAGGACAGGTACGGCGCCGCCGCGCTGAGGACGCGCATGGCCAGCCACTCCTGCCAGGTGGCCACCGGGACTTCGTCAAGGAGCCCGGCGGCGCCGGCAAAGAAGTCAGGGGTGCTGACGACGATTTCCGTGCGCTTGTCGGCGTCGATTCCCGCAGCCTCGAACCAGGTGGCGAAGAGCGGGAAGAGCGCGGTGGCTTCGTCAGCCGTCTTCAGGTTGTAGGTCTTCTGCGGATCCCGGAGGGTGACGTTGTCCCAGTGGTGGGATGCGAGCCTTGTCTCCAGCCCGACGACGCGTTCCGCGGCACCCTTCGGATCCGCCAGCCCGGCCAGTTCAAACATCTTCTCCACGTGGGCCGTGTAGGCGGCAACGATCGGGGCGAACTTCTCTTCCCGGTAATAGGACTCGTCGGGCAGGCCCAGGCCGCCCTGCCCGGTGTACAGCAGGACCCGGTCGGGGTTGCCCGCATCAGGGGCGGGGTAGATGTAGAACAACCCACCCACGTCGGCTCGGAACAACCGGCCTGCCAGGGCAATGAGCTCCGGGACCGAGGCCGTGGCGAAAACCTCCGCGAGCCGCCCGCGGATGGGCTCCATGCCTTTGCCCTCGACGGTGGCTTCGTCCATGAAGCTGTTGTACAGCCCGCCGATCTTCCGCTCGATCCCGGTGGCGTCGTCGCCCTTGGCCGCCGCTTCCTCGATGATGTCCCGGACGGCGATCTCGGAGCCGTCGCGCAGGGCGGTGAAAGTGCCTTCCAGCGGCCGGTCGTCCGGGATCTCGGTGGCCTTCAGCCACGCGCCGTTGACGTGCTGGTAGAGGTCATCCTGCGGCCGGACTGTGTGATCAATGGTGGAAAGATCGATCCCCGAAATGGGCACTGCAACTCCTTTGCTGGGACGCTGCTGCCGGGCGGAACACCGGAAGACGTCTGCATGCTGGACTTTACGGACGGTAGTGCCCTTTCATCTTACGCACCCGTGTTACCCTCAAAGTGTGCGTGCAGAGCTCCTTCTCCTTAGCTGCCGCGGCGAGGCCACAGACGCTATCTAGCGCACGGCCCACCCTCGCTGCGGAGTTTGTGTTGCCCGGCCACCCTTTCACTGAAGATCGATAGAAAAGGCCACGAACATCATGCGAAACGCACAGAAGCCCTCAGGAATGCCCGCCCACCGGTACACGCCGTTCCAGGACCAGATCAAGGTTGAGCTGCCGGACCGCACCTGGCCGGACAAGGTGATCACCAAGGCCCCGCGCTGGTGTGCCGTTGACCTGCGTGACGGCAACCAGGCGCTGATCGACCCCATGAGCCCCGCCCGCAAGATGAAGATGTTCGACCTGCTGGTCCGCATGGGCTACAAGGAGATCGAGGTCGGATTCCCGTCCGCATCGCAGACGGACTTCGACTTTGTCCGCCAGCTCATCGAGGGCAACCACATCCCGGATGACGTCACCATCCAGGTCCTGACCCAGGCCCGGGAACACCTGATTGAGCGGACCTACGAGTCCCTGGTCGGCGCCAAGCAGGCCATTGTCCACCTCTACAACTCCACGTCCGTCCTGCAGCGGCGCGTCGTATTCAACCAGGACGAAGACGGCATCCTGGACATCGCCCTGCAGGGTGCCCGCCTGTGCAAAAAGTACGAGGAAACGCTCGCGGACACGCACGTGACCTACGAGTACTCGCCGGAGTCCTTTACCGGTACCGAACTCGAGTATGCCGTCCGGGTATGCAACGCGGTGGCCGATGTGTTCGAAGCCTCCGCCGACCGCCAGGTGATCATCAACCTGCCGGCCACGGTGGAAATGGCCACCCCCAACGTCTACGCCGATTCAATCGAGTGGATGAGCCGGCACCTGCACCCGCGCGAAGGCATCATCCTCTCGCTGCACCCGCACAATGACCGCGGAACCGGGGTGGCTGCCGCCGAGCTGGGCTACATGGCCGGCGCCGACCGCATTGAAGGCTGCCTGTTCGGAAACGGCGAACGGACCGGAAACGTGGACCTGGTCACCCTGGGCCTGAACATGTTCGTCCAGGGCATCGACCCCATGATCGACTTCTCCAACATCGACGACGTCCGCCGGACCGTTGAGTACTGCAACCAACTGCCGGTACCGGAACGTTCGCCGTACGGTGGCGACCTGGTATTCACCGCTTTCTCGGGTTCCCACCAGGATGCGATCAAGAAGGGCTTCGAAGCCCTGGAGCGCGACGCCGCCGCCGCAGGCAAGGCCGTGGACGACTTCACCTGGCAGGTTCCGTACCTGCCGGTTGACCCCAAGGACCTCGGCCGCAGCTACGAGGCCGTCATCCGCGTGAACTCCCAGTCCGGCAAGGGCGGTGTGGCCTACCTGCTCAAGAACGAGCACAGCCTGGACCTGCCGCGCCGCGCACAAATCGAGTTCTCCGGCGTTATCCAGCGCCGCACCGACACCGTGGGCGGCGAGGTCAGCGGAGCCCAGCTGTGGCAGATCTTCCAGGACGAGTACCTGCCGTCCGGCCAGGCCGAAGGGCAGTGGGGACGCTATTCCCTGGGCGGGGTCAAGACGGAAACGGATGCCGACGGCGGCATGACGCTTCACGCCGCGCTCACCATCGATGGTGCCCAGGTCGGCCGTACCGGCACGGGCAACGGTCCCATTGCCGCACTGCTGAACATCCTCCATGAGGACGGCGTGGACGTCCGGGTGCTGGACTACAGCGAGCACGCACTGTCCGAAGGCGGCAACGCCGCGGCGGCTGCTTATGTCGAATGCGCCGTGGGGGAGCGGGTCCTGTGGGGTGTCGGCATCGACGCGAACACCAGCATGTCGTCCCTCAAGGCCGTCATCTCGGCGGTCAACCGCGCCATCCGGGATGCCCGGGCCTGATACCTGCAGGTGGTGCCGCCGGGACCAACCGGCGGCACCACCGTAGCCTGGCAGCGCGCCGCCGGGCAGGATGGGAAGATAGAGCGTGGTCCAACAGTCTTTTGCCTCCCGGGCCTACCGGGACGACGCCGTGGTGCTCCGTACCCACAAGCTGGGCGAGGCGGACAGGATCATCACCCTCCTGACGAAGCACCATGGGCAGGTCCGCGCCGTCGCCAAAGGTGTGCGCCGCACCAGCAGCCGCTTCGGTGCCCGGCTTGAACCTTTCATGGTGGCGGACCTGCAACTGGTATCCGGCCGCACGCTGGACATCGTCACGCAGGCCGTCGCCAAAGGTGCCTACGGCGGAAGCATCGCCGCGGATTACGGCAGGTACACGGTTGCCGCCGCCATGACGGAGACCGCCGAGAAACTGACGGACGTGGACGGCGAGGCCGGCACCGCGCAGTACAACCTGCTGGTGGGAGCCCTCGCTGCGCTGAGCCGTGACGAGCATGCTGCGGGCCTCATCCTGGACTCCTACCTGTTGCGCGCCCTGGCCACCGGCGGCTGGGCCCCCAGCTTCACCGACTGCTCCCGCTGCGGCATGCCCGGCCCGCACACGGCGTTCTCCGCTCCCCTTGGCGGTATGGTCTGTGCACAGTGCAGGCCGCCCGGGTCGCCTGCCCCCGCATCCGAAACCGTGGTCCTGCTGGCGGCCCTGCTGACCGGGGACTGGACCACTGCGGACGCGTCCTTGCCACAGCACCGCAAGGAGGCCGCCGGCCTGGTGGCCGCTTACCTGCAGTGGCATTTGGAAAGAGTATTGAAGTCCCTCAAACATGTGGAGCGTAGCTGACAGTGGCCCTGGGAAAAAAGAACAACGCCCCCCGGAAGCGTACCCACCCCGTGGTGGCCCCTTACCCGCATCCTTCCGGTGCGGTGGCGCCGTCCATCCCGGCTGAGTTCATTCCCCGGCATGTGGCAATCGTCATGGACGGCAACGGCCGCTGGGCCAATCAGCGGGGGCTGCCGCGGATCGAGGGACACAAGGCGGGGGAGCCCGCGCTGCTCGACGTCATGGCAGGAGCCATCGAACTGGGCATCGAGTATGTCAGCGTCTACGCCTTCTCCACCGAAAACTGGCGGCGCTCACCGGAGGAGGTGCGCTTCCTGATGGGATTTAACAAGGACGTGCTTCGAAGGCAGCGGAACCAGCTGGACGACTGGGGTGTCCGGGTGCGCTGGGCGGGACGCAGGCCGCGCCTCTGGGGTTCAGTCATCCGGGAGCTGGAGGACGCCGAGCAGTTCACTGCGGCCAATACCACCTGTAATTTGACCATGTGTGTTAATTACGGCGGCCGGGCCGAGATCACCGACGCCGTGTCCGCGATTGCTGAAGACGTCGCGGCCGGCAGGCTGAAGCCCGGCGCCATCACCGAGAGGACCATCCAGAAGTACCTGGATGAACCCGACCTTCCCGACGTGGACCTTTTTCTGCGCAGTTCGGGGGAGCAGAGGCTGTCCAACTTCCTGCTCTGGCAGTCCGCGTATGCGGAGTTCGTCTTCATGGACACGCTGTGGCCGGATGTTGACAGGCGGACCCTCTGGGCCGCCGTCGAAGAATATGCCAGGCGGGACCGCCGGTACGGCGGTGCCGTTGATGCAACCGCTGCCCCGGCGGATCCCCAGGCGGGTTAGCCCTGCCCGTACGCCCGCAGCCACCGGGCCAGCCGCGAGTAGGCATCGGTGCGGATCGGTTCCGGCGAGAGGAAGACGTCGTGCAGGGCACCGTCAATCCGCTCGATGGTCACCGTACGGCCGAGCGTGAGTGCCCGGGTACCGATGATATTCACATCCAGGACGGCATCGGTGCGGCGCATTTCCTCGGACCAGAGCAGGCCGTTTGCGCTTCCCTTGGAGAGCAGGACCAGAATCGGCGCCTCGATTTCCAGGCCGCGGGCCACGCGGGCATGCCCGGCGAGTACCGCCCGCAGCCAGCCTGCGCGCACAGGGAAAGCCATGCGGGGCCGGTACCGCTCATCAACCGGCCACTCGCCGTCGGCCGCGCTGCTGATGGTGCGCCAGTAGTGGCCCCGCTCCGGGAGGCGGAGAACCGCCTGCGGGCGGAACCGGGCGACGGGACGCACCATGCTGGACGCCGCGCGCCGCACCAGCGAACTCCCGTGCATCTCCAGCCAGGGGCTGTTCAGGATCAGCAGTGAAACTGCTTCCGGATGCCCGCTGCTCCACAGGGCTGCCACCAGGCCGCCGGTGGAATGGCCCATTAGAGCCAAAGGTCCAGGCGCGCCCTCCTGGCGGATGATGCGGGCTGCTTCTTCAATTTCGGCGTCGTAGGCGGCGAGGTCCGCCACATAACCGCCCGGTGCTTCCGGGCGCAGGCTGCGTCCGTGGTTGTGCATGTCCAGTGCGTAGAAGTCGTAACCGGCCGACGCCCAGAACCGCGCCAGGTCCACGTTGAAGAAATAATCGCTCCAGCCGTGCAGGAAAAGAACGGCACGGCGGCGGCCGCCGGCGACGCGGCTGTCCGGATCTGGCCGGAGCCGGACCAGGGTTGCCGTCCGTGCCACCCCGTCGGGGCCGGCGGCCGCGAAGGTGTGGGACTCGAAATCCCCGCCCAGGATGTCCTGCTGCCACTGCATGACCTCATGCTAGACCGGCGCGCCGGGGGCACGCCGCCCGTTGGGCAGCTTCTCCGTTTTGGTGTGGCGGCACCGGAGACGGGAAACTGGAGGCATGCGCGTTTATCCCACTTTCTTCAGGCTGGCCTTTTCATGGATGGACGCCGAGCGCGCCCACAAGATCGGATTCAAGGGCATCCGGCTCGCGCATGCGTCGGGCGCCGGACGGGTCCTGCAGAAGCTGACCGCCCCTGATCCGTGCCTGCAGACCACCGCCTTTGGTGTCACTTTTCCGTCGCCGTTCGGTCTTGCTGCCGGCTTTGACAAGGAAGGGCACGGCATCGAGGCGCTCACGGATCTTGGATTCGGGCACATTGAAGTGGGTACCATCACCGGGCAGGCACAGCCGGGCAATGAAAAGCCGCGGCTGTTCCGCCTTGTCCGGGACCGGGCCGTCATCAACCGGATGGGATTCAATAACGACGGCGCCTCGGCCGTTGCGCCCAGGCTTAAAGCCGCGCGGGCCGCGCTTCAGCGCCGCTACCCGGCGGTGCGTCCGGTCATCGGCGTCAACATCGGCAAAACCAAGGTGGTGGAACTTGCCGACGCCGTGGATGACTACCTGGTGAGCGCCCGCAGCCTGGCGCCTGCCGCTGACTACCTGGTGGTCAACGTCAGTTCACCCAACACCCCGGGACTGCGGCTGCTCCAGGACGTGGAAACGCTCCGTCCGCTGCTGACCGCCGTAGGGCAGGAAGCTGACAGAGCCGCCGGGCGGCACGTGCCGCTGCTGGTAAAGATCGCACCGGACCTCAGCGACGAGGACATCGACGACGTGGCACGCCTTGCCCTGGACCTGAAACTGGACGGCATCATTGCCACCAACACCACGATCGCCCGCGCAGGACTGTCCTCGCCGGCCGGAGACGTGGAGAAATGCGGTGCCGGCGGATTGTCCGGCGCTCCCCTGAAGGAGCGTTCCCTTGAAGTGCTGAAGCGGCTCAAGCACGCAACGGGCGACGCCCTGGCCCTGGTGTCGGTGGGCGGCGTGGAGTCCGCACGGGATGTCCAGGAAAGACTCGACGCCGGCGCGACCCTGGTGCAGGGCTATACGGCGTTCCTCTACGAGGGCCCGTTCTGGGCGGCACGGATCAACAAAGGGCTGGCAAAAAAGCGCCGCTCCTGACACGTCGTCCAGAGGCGCCTGTGACGGGCGAGGTGCTTAAACCACGGACACCCCGGCGGGATTCCGCCGGGGTGCCCGTGGTTTAAGTTGATGGGTGGGTCAGGCCGGGTACTGTCCGCGCTGGACCTGGGGCTTGGGCAGCCGCAGCTTCCGGAACTGCAGAGACCGCATGGAGCCGTACCAGACCGTGCCTCCCTCCACCTGGCCGAACTTTTCCGCCAGGCGCTTGCGGAGCTTGCGGGACAGAATGAAGACGTCCACGAAGACCGCCAGGAACATGACCCAGAAAGCGCCAAGGACGTAGATCATCATGTCGCTGGAGGCCGGGACCACCAGGGACACCAGCACGAACACCAGCGCACCGAACATCAGGTACTCCCCGAGATTGAAGCGCGCGTCCACGAAGTCGCGGGCGAACCGTTTCTGGGGCCCCTTGTCGCGCAGGGGCAGGAACTTCTCGTCACCGGTGTCCAGGGCCCGGCGCATCTTGAGGCGCTGGTCCTGCACGGCCTGGCGTTCGGCGGCCTTGGAGGCCTTGCGGTCCTCGGGCACCAGCGGGCGCTTACGTGCGGCCTCCTGGGCCTTCCGGGTGGGGGTAGGGGCGCCCTTGCCCGCCACACTGTTTTGCCGCGCCGCTGCCTCCGCTGCCTGCTGGTCTATGGTTTCCTGCGCCGAGGGCGCTTCTTTTCTACGTCCGAACACCTGACCAGAATACCTTGCAGCGGCGTGCACGCTGCTTGCTTCCGCGCCTGCCCGGGCCGGCAGCCGAATGTGGCGGGGGTAATGTTTTGGCCATGACTCCATCACCCGCGGCCACCCCGCACAGCACCACCACCACGGCAGGACCGGGCCCTGAGGTTACCGGCAGGACGGAAGATCTTCGTTCAGCGGTAGACCGTTCCTTCGACCAGACGCTGGCACGGCTCAAGGAGCTCGTTGCCATCCCCGGGATTGCGTGGCCCAGCTTTGAGCGCACCCCCCTGGAGCGAAGCGCCGAGGCCGTCGCGGAACTCCTCCTGGGTGCCGGGATCGGTGAGGTCCAGGTGCTGACCGTGGACAAAGCCGACGGTACGCCCGGCGGGCCGGCCGTCGTCGCCCGCCGTCCTGCCGCCGAAGGTAAACCCACTGTCCTGCTGTACGCCCACCATGACGTCCAGCCGGTGGGCGACGAGTCCCTGTGGGAAACGGAGCCGTTCACCGCCGTCGAAAAGAACGGACGCCTTTACGGCCGGGGGGCCGCGGACGACAAGGCCGGGATCATGACCCACGTCGCCGCCTATGCCGCCGTTGCGGAGGTCCTGGCCGGCTCGCTGGGGCTGGGCGTGACGTTCTTCATCGAAGGCGAGGAAGAAGCGGGGTCGCCCACATTCCGGACGTTCCTGGAGGCGAACCGGGAACTGCTGCGGGCCGACGTCATTGTGGTGGCCGACTCCAGCAACTGGAAAGTCGGGATACCGGCCCTGACCACCAGCCTTCGCGGCCTGGTGGACGGCACCATCGAGGTGCAGGTGCTTGACCACGCGGTGCACTCCGGCATGTACGGCGGGCCGGTCCTGGATGCGCCCACCCTGCTGTCCCGCCTGATTGCCACACTTCACGACGCCGACGGAAACGTCGCCATCGAAGGGCTGGTGGCCACCGACACGGCTGCAGTCGAAATGCCGGAGGCGGACTACCGGGCCGACGCGTCCGTACTCGACGGCGTCCGCCTTGCCGGGACGGGAAGCATCGCCTCGCGGCTGTGGACCAAGCCGGCGCTGTCAATCATCGGCTTCGATGCCCCCGCCGTGGACGTCGCCTCCAACACACTGCTTCCACGAGCGCGGGCAAAGTTCAGCCTACGGCTGGCACCGGGCCAGGTTCCGGCGGAGGCCATGGACGCGGTGCGCAGGCACGTCGAGGCCAACGCGCCCTTCGGTGCAAAGGTGGTTTTCACACCGGGGGAGGCGGGCAACCCCTTCCAGACCGATACGTCGTCCGCCGCAGCAACGGTGGCCATGTGGGCACTGGGCGAGGCCTGGGGGGTTCCAGCCGTGGAAACCGGCATTGGCGGGTCCATCCCCTTCATTGCCGACCTCACTGACCTGTATCCCGACGCGCAGATCCTGGTAACAGGCGTGGAGGACCCGGACTCGCGGGCCCACAGTGCCAATGAGTCCCTGCACATCGGTGACTTCCGCAATGCCATTCTGGCGGAGGCGCTCATGCTTGCCCGGCTGAACAGCGGGGGCCTCAACGCCGGGGAGTGAGCAGCTTTTGGCGTGCGGGCGGACGCCCTGCTTCCAGGGAACAACCGGCGTGCTTTGACGGTTACGCCAGGAGTTAGAGCTACAGGACTGCCGCGCGTAGCATGTAGCTATAGCCCATACCGTATTTGTAGGGGCAGGCGCCGTTACGGCGACGCCGCCAGACCGTCCTAAGAAGGTAGGCCAATGAGCACCTCAACCAACGAAAACAGCACCGCCACCACCGTGACCAGCGACGAACTGCCCGTTCACGAGGTCAACCTGACCGACGTCGCCGCCGGCAAGGTCCGCAGCCTCCTCGAGCAGGAAGGCCGCACGGACCTTCGCCTGCGCGTGGCCGTGCAGCCCGGTGGATGCTCAGGGTTGATCTACCAGCTCTACTTCGACGAGCGGCTCCTTGACGGAGACGCCGTCCGCGACTTTGACGGAGTCGAGGTCGTCGTCGACAAAATGAGCGTGCCGTACCTGAGCGGCGCAAGCATCGACTTCGAGGACACCATCTCGAAGCAGGGCTTCACCATCGACAATCCGAACGCCGGCGGCTCGTGCGCCTGCGGCGATTCATTCCACTAGGCCGGTTATTTCGCCTGATGTCGGCGCCGGGCTTCCTGCCGCATAAAACGGCACGGGGGCTCGGCGCCGACATGTGGGCGAAACGCCCGGGGGAGCGGTAAGCTCTACACCGAGTAGTAAAACTTTTTTTGTGCCCGGAGCGCCGATGGCTGCCCGGACAACAGCAACAAGTAGGAAGGGCCGTCTGTGAGTTCGCAGAACCGAACCGGCAGCCGACGCAAAACGATCACCACGATCTCAAGCTTGGCTATAGCCGGCGCGTTGGTTTTGACCGGATGTTCGCCAGAGGTAGAGAAAGGGTGGATGCCCACTGAACGTGGCACCACCAGCAACACCGACCGCATCATGGACCTCTGGGTCAACTCATGGATTGCTGCGCTCGTGGTCGGCGCCATTACGTGGGGCCTGATCATCTGGTGCGTGGTCGCTTACCGGCGTCGCAAGGGAACCGTGGGCTTCCCGCGGCAGACCAGCTTCAACCTTCCACTGGAAGTCTTCTACCTCACCATCCCGATCTTCATGGTCCTGGTGTTCTTCTACTTCACGGACCGTGACCAGCAGGCCATCGATGACCGCTCACAGCCGGCCGACGTCGTCGTCGACGTCCGCGGCAAGCAGTGGGCCTGGGACTTCAACTACAAGTCCGGCGATGTCATCCGGGAAGACCTCCACGAGGCCGGCGTCCAGGCGCACCTCACCGGCAACACCATCGACAAGGAACAGCTCCCCACGCTGTACCTGCCGGTTAACAAGTCCGTTGACCTTGAGCTCAACGCCCGCGATGTCATCCACTCCTTCTGGGTTCCCGCCTTCCTGCAGAAGCGCGACATGATTCCCGGCAAGACCAACTACATCCGGTTCACCCCCACTAAAGAGGGCACCTACGACGGCAAGTGTGCCGAACTCTGCGGCGAGTACCACTCCGAAATGCTGTTCCGCGTCAAGGTGGTGTCGGAATCCGAATTCCAGGCCCACATGGACCAGCTCAAGGCTGAAGGCAACACCGGCCTGCTCGGCGTGGAGTACGACCGCAACCCGAACCTGAACGAAACCAAGTAAGGGGAGCGACGTGGCTACGTACACCCAATCCGCACCCACGGGGGTCCTGTCGGCTCCCGTGGTACCCAAATCCAAGGGGCGCATCGTCGTCAACTGGATCACCTCCACTGACCACAAGACCATCGGGTACATGTACCTGATCGCGTCCTTCGTGTTCTTCTGCCTCGGCGGCGTCATGGCCCTGCTGATCCGTGCGGAGCTCTTCGAGCCCGGAATGCAGATCCTGCAGACCAAGGAACAGTACAACCAGCTGTTCACCATGCACGGCACCGTCATGCTGCTGATGTTCGCCACTCCGCTGTTCGCCGGCTTCGCCAACGTGATCATGCCGCTGCAGATCGGCGCGCCCGACGTCGCGTTCCCGCGTTTGAACGCGCTGGCGTTCTGGTTCTTCCTCTTCGGCTCCACCATCGCCGTGTCCGGCTTCATCACCCCGCAGGGTGCTGCATCCTTCGGCTGGTTCGCCTACGCGCCACTGTCCAACACCACGTTCACCCCGGGTATCGGTGGCGATCTGTGGGTCTTCGGCCTGGCCTTGTCCGGCTTCGGCACCATCCTCGGTGCGGTCAACTTCATCACCACCATCATCTGCATGCGCGCTCCGGGCATGACCATGTGGCGGATGCCCATCTTCACCTGGAACACCCTGATCACCGCGATCCTGGTCCTGATGGCCTTCCCGCCGCTGGCCGCTGCCCTGTTCGCACTCGGCGCGGACCGCAAGTTCGGTGCACACATCTTCGATCCCGAGAATGGCGGTGCCGTCCTCTGGCAGCACCTCTTCTGGTTCTTCGGACACCCCGAGGTGTACATCATCGCGCTGCCGTTCTTCGGCATCGTCTCGGAGATCTTCCCGGTGTTCAGCCGCAAGCCGATCTTCGGCTACAAGGGCCTGGTCTACGCCACCATCGCCATTGCAGCCCTCTCGGTAACGGTGTGGGCCCACCACATGTACGTCACCGGCGCCGTCCTGCTGCCGTTCTTCTCGTTCATGACCATGCTTATTGCAGTGCCCACCGGCGTGAAGTTCTTCAACTGGATCGGCACCATGTGGCGCGGGTCGCTGACCTTCGAGACACCGATGCTGTGGAGCCTCGGCTTCATGATCACCTTCCTCTTCGGTGGCCTTACCGGCATCATCCTGGCCTCACCGCCGCTTGACTTCCACGTTTCGGACTCCTACTTCGTGGTGGCACACTTCCACTACGTGGTGTTCGGTACCGTGGTGTTCGCCATGTTCGCAGGCTTCTACTTCTGGTGGCCCAAGTGGACCGGCAAGATGCTCAACGAGCGCCTGGGCAAGATCCACTTCTGGCTCCTGTTCCTGGGCTTCCACGGCACCTTCCTGATCCAGCACTGGCTGGGCGTCGAAGGCATGCCGCGCCGGTACGCGGACTACCTCGTGGAGGACAACTTCACCTGGATGAACCAGTTCTCCACCGTGGCATCCTTCGTGCTGGGCGCGTCCCTCATTCCGTTCTTCTGGAATGTCTACATCACCTGGCGCAAGGCCGAAAAGGTCCAGGTCGATGATCCGTGGGGCTTTGGTGCTTCGCTTGAGTGGGCCACGTCCTGCCCGCCGCCGCGCCACAACTTCACGTCCCTTCCCCGGATCCGTTCCGAGCGTCCCGCCCTGGACCTGCACCACCCGGAACTCCGCCAAGTCCACACCGCTGATTCGCCGGCTCCCGCAGCGGCAGTACTCGGCAACGCCGACCAGAAGGACACCGCACAGTGAAAATCGAATCCTGGATCTTTGGCTCCGGAGTCTTCTTCTTCGTTCCCGTCTCGCTGGTCTACGGATTCCTGACCAACTGGAGCGAATGGGTGGGCATCCTGGGCATCCTGCTCGTGGCCGGCCTGGCCGGCATGATCGGTGCCTACCTGGGCTTCACCGGTAAGCGCGTAGGCCTCCGTCCCGAGGACCGCAGCGATGCGGAAATCCACGAGGGCGCCGGTGAACAGGGGCACTTCAGCCCCTGGAGCTGGTGGCCCCTGGTCCTGGGCATCGCCTGCGCCACTGGCTTCCTGGGCCTGGCAGTTGGTGCCTGGATCATCTTCATCGCCGGCGGCCTCGCCATCGTAGCCCTCGTGGGCTGGGTGTACGAGTACAGCCGGGGAGACCACGCACACTAAGCAAGCCAAGAGAATAACGACGTCGGGCCCCACCAGATTGGTGGGGCCCGACGTCGTTATTGTGTATTTACGGCCTTCAGCCGGCCCCCTGCGACTCGAGGAGTACGCGAAGGTCCCGGAGGGCCGCCTCAACCGTTTCAAGCCCCAGGACGTCCTCCAGAGCGGCTTCATTGACCGACAGCTCCACCTCACACCCCTGCGCGAAGTCGGCGGCCATCACCTGGAGCAGGGACCGGGCGTCCACCTTCGCCGTACCCGCCTTGCTGATGGTGACGGGAAGCCCCGTATCGGTGACAGCCCGGACAAATACCGCGGCGGAACGTGCATGCAGGCCTACCGGCGCTGCCACCACGGCCTTCTGTGTTGGCAAAGGGACTCCTTTTCGGAAGACGGCCCCCTCCGTCTGCTGGCAAAATTTCCAGACCCAATATAGCGGTTGCCATGCCTGCCGGGCGAAAGAGCGCCGGCGTCCCGGGACTGGTCTAGACCGTCCTAAAATTGAGGGAAACCAACGGCAGGAGAAAATCATGGCAGCTGGCGCCACGGCAATCACGGGTGAAATAGACCGCACCAGCGGAACAGCCATCTACGTCCAACTTCGGGAGATCCTGCGCAGTTACATCGCACAGTCATGCCCGCCCGGGTCGGCGCTGCCATCAGAACGCGACCTTGCCGAACGGTTCGGACTGGCAAGGATGACGGTCCGGCAGGCCATCGACGCCTTGGTGGGGGAGGAGGTCATCGAGCGCGTAGTGGGCCTGGGAACCTTTGTCCGGCGCCCGAAACTCGACCTTCAGGTGAAGCTCACGTCCTACAGTGAAGAGATGCAAAGGCGCGGCATGGTGCCTGCTGCCAAGGTGCTGAGCTTTGAGCAGATCGGCGCCAGCGCCTTCCTGGCCCGCGAACTCCAGCTGGACGAGGGCACACCCCTGGTCCGGTTCCGCAGGCTCCTGCTGGCTGACGGGGAACCGATGAGCGTGGACGAGAACTTCATCCCGGCCCACCGCG
Source organism: Pseudarthrobacter sp. LT1 (assembly GCF_035621795.1). NCBI lineage: Bacteria > Bacillati > Actinomycetota > Actinomycetes > Micrococcales > Micrococcaceae > Pseudarthrobacter > Pseudarthrobacter sp. LT1. The sequence continues at coordinate 2,456,643 of NZ_CP141830.1, read as the reverse complement.
TCCCGGGCCTGCTCGACGGCGAGCCGCCCACGTCGCTCTATAACGTCCTGAGCGAACAGTTCGGCCTGGTGATGGAGTGGGGCGAGGACATGATCGAGGCGACCGCCGCCTCCCCGTCAACGGCACGCCTGCTCAACGTGGAGGTGGGTGCGCCCTTGCTGAAGATCCAGCGGCACGCGTTTGTGGCAAGGGCGATGGTTGACTATTCCGTGTCCTACTACAGGGCCGACCGGTACAAGCTGTGGGTACCACTGCAGCGACCGGGAGCCAGGCGCGCCCGCAACCACTGACAGCACCCGGCCGTCGCAGCTGTGGGTTGTCGGCGGCGCAGGCAGGAGAACTCTCAAGACAGGAAAGGCCCGATCCTATGGATCGGGCCTTTCCTTTATCAACCGTCGCTTAGTGCGTCAGGCTCCTGGAACCCTCTGCTGCTTCAACTGCCTCGTGGCCGTGGCCATGGGCTGCTTCAAGCTCTGCAGGCGTAGCAGGAGCAACGCGGTCCTCGAAGAACCAGCGGGAGAGGAACGCGCGGCGCTTCTCCTTGCGGGTCACCACACCGTGCTCGTTGGGCAGGGCCGGGATGACCTCGGGTGATTCGAAGCCAACCAGCTTGTACCGCTTGTACTCATCCAGCGGGGCGTGCACCTCGATGAATTCGCCGTGCGGGAGCCTGACGATACGGCCGGTCTCACGGCCGTGAAGGGCGATTTCCCGGTCCTTGCGCTGCAGTGCAAGGGCAACACGCTTGGCAACGATGAAGCCGATGATCGGTCCGACGAAGAACAGGGCACGGAGCCAGTACGTAACGTCGTTCAGGGACACGTGGAAGTGCGTGGCAATGAGGTCGGAACCTGCAGCTGCCCACATCACGCAGTACCAGATGAATCCGGCAACACCGATGCCCGTACGGGTCGGGGCGTTGCGCGGGCGGTCCAGGACGTGGTGCTCGCGGTCATCCTTGGTGATCCAGCGTTCGATCCACGGGTAGGTGAACATCACGGTGAACAGGATGCCGGCGGGGACCAGGGCGGGGAGGAGGACGTTGAACGTGAATACGTGTCCGAAGAAGACCTGTTCCACGTGCCAGTTGCCGAGCGTGCCGGGCATGAGTCGCAGGGCGCCGTCGACGAAACCGATGTACCAGTCGGGCTGGGTACCGGCCGAGACAGGGGAGGGGTCATACGGGCCGTAGTTCCAGATCGGGTTGATGGTGAAGAATGCCGCCATCAGGGCGATCACGCCGAAGACGATGAAGAAGAATCCACCGGCCTTCGCTGCGTAAACGGGACCCAGGGGGTAACCGACAACATTGTTGTCGTTGCGGCCGGGACCGGGGTACTGCGTGTGCTTGTGCACCACGACCATGAACAGGTGGAGGACGATCATCAGCAGGATCAACGCCGGCACCAGCAGGATGTGCAGCATGTAGAGGCGGCTGATGATGGCCGTGCCGGGGAATTCCCCGCCGAACAGGAAGAACGAGATGTACGTTCCGACGACCGGGATGGACTTGATGACGCCGTCGATGATGCGCAGGCCGTTGCCGGACAGGAGGTCATCGGGCAGCGAGTACCCGGTGAAGCCTGCGGCCATGGCCAGGATCAGCAGGACGCTGCCCACCACCCAGTTCATTTCACGCGGGCGGCGGAATGCGCCGGTGAAGAAGACCCTCAGCATGTGGACTGCGATCGATGCCACGAACAGCAGGGCTGCCCAGTGGTGCACCTGGCGCATGAACAGTCCGCCGCGGATGTCGAAGGAGATGTTCAGCGAGGAGCTGTACGCCACCGACATTTCCACTCCCTTGAGGGGAATGTAGCCGCCGTCGTAGTGGGTCTCCGCCATGGACGGATCAAAGAAGAACGTCAGGAACGTTCCGGACAGCAGCAGTATGACGAACGAGTAGAGCGCAACTTCGCCGAACATGAATGACCAGTGGTCGGGGAAGACTTTGCGGCCGAACTCGCGGAGGATCCCGGAGCCGCCAACACGTGAATCGACGAAGTCGGTGATCCGGCCTGTCTTGGTTTTGGCGACGAAAGCCGGCTCAGCTGTTGATGTTGCGCTCATGCTCAGCACGCTCCCAGTAGCTAGGTCCAACGGGTTCATGGAAGTCGCTTGTAGCGACGAGGTAGCCCTCGTCATCAACTGCGATGGGCAGCTGGGGGAGAGGACGGCTGGCGGGGCCGAAGATCACCTTGCACTCTTGCGTGAGGTCGAAGGTGGACTGGTGGCACGGGCACAGCAGGTGGTGCGTCTGCTGCTCGTACAGAGCAACGGGGCAGCCAACGTGGGTGCAGATCTTCGAGTAGGCAACGATTCCGTTGTAACCCCACTCTTCGCGGCCCTTGGAGGGGTTCAGCGATGCGGGATCGAGACGCATGAGGAGCACAACGGACTTTGCTTTTTCGTTGAGCTTGCCCTCCTGCAGTTCGTTCAGGCCCTCAGGAATCACATGGAAGGCAGAACCGATGGTGACGTCCGAGGCCTTGATGGGGGTTCCATCGGGGTCGCGGGTAAGGCGTTTGCGCTTTCCGTCCTGGGGAGCCCACATGGTGTGTGCGAGCTTGTCGTCAGGGCGGGGTCCGAGGTCACCGAAGATGGCGACGGCGGGAAGCGGGGCAAGTGCGACCGCACCCAGGAGGGTGTTGCGGATCAGCGGGCGGCGCTTGATGCCGGTCTCTTCCACGATGTCGTCAACGATGCGCACCGCAGCCTGGCGGTCCTCTTCGTAACGGATGGCGTGGCGTTCCTCGGAGACTTCGTGGTCAGGCATCAGGGCCTTGGCCCAGTGCACGATACCGGTACCGATACCCAGCATTGCGAAGGCAGTGCCAACGCCGAGCAGGGCGTTCTGGAGCCGGATGGTGGCGATGCTGGAGTCATCACCCAGATCAATGGCGAAGTACGCCACCAGGAAGATCAGGGTTCCAACAACAGAAATGCCAAATAGTAAGGCGACCTGCCGTTCTGCCCGCTTTGCGGCCTTCGGGTCCGTGTCAGCCAGGCGCAAACGATGCGGGGGAATTCCAGGATCCTGGAACTTCTCCACCTCATTCTGACCAGCCGTAGCTACGGTGCCCGAGTGGTTCGGACTGCCGTCACTATGGTTGCCCATAATTCGCCTCATCCTTCTCTCGTCCCGGCAGTTGCCGGGTTAGTTTCTAATTTCAAGCTGCTGACTGGGCAGCAGAAGTTGTGTGTTCCTGCGGAACGTCAGGACGTCCTGGAGGTGAGCCAGATGGTGAAGGCGATGATGACGCCAAGACCGGCAACCCAAACGAACAGGCCTTCAGCAACCGGACCCAGCGAGCCAAGGTCGGCACCGCCCGGTGAACCGGTGGTCTCGATCTGCTTCAGGAAGGTGATGATGTCCTTCTTGCCTTCAGGAGTGATGTTGGCGTCATTGAAGACCGGCATGTTCTGCGGACCCGTGGCCATGGCCTCGTAGATGTGCTTGCCGGATACATCGGCAAGTGCGGGTGCGAACTTGCCGCGGGTCAGCGCGCCACCGGCAGCGGCGGCGTTGTGGCACATAGCACAGTTGGTCCGGAAGAGCTCACCGCCGGCAGCTGCATCGCCGCCGCCGTTTGTCAGGTCTTCCGCAGGAACTGCCGGGCCGGCTCCCAGGGAGGCGACGTAGGCTGCAAGCTGGTGGGTCTGCTCGTCGTTGAACTGGACGGGCTTCTTCATGGCCTGGGGGCCGTTCATCTGCATCGGCATGCGGCCGGTGCCCACCTGGAAATCAACAGCGGCTGCACCGACACCCACCAGCGAGGGTCCGTCCTTGGAACCACTGGCACCCATGCCGTGGCAGGTGGCGCAGTTGGCGGCGAAGAGTTTGCCGCCCTCCTCTGTGTCGTTTGCGCTGAACGTGGTGGTCGAAGCCTTGGCCTGGTTGACGGTGGTTGCCACGGCGTACAGCCCACCCGTGATGAGGAGCCCCATCAGAAGCAGCGCTATTGCTGCAAGTGGGTGACGCCGCTTTTGTGAGAGTGCCTTCACGTGGTGGTTCCTTTATTCGATCCTGCGCCGGCTCCGGGAGCCGCTACCTGAAATTCTGCCTCTTGTAGAAAAAGAATCAAAGCTGGCTACTTGAGTACGTAGATGACCAGGAAGAGGCCGATCCACACGACGTCAACGAAGTGCCAGTAGTAAGAGGTGACGATCGCGGACGTTGCTTCGAAATGCCCGAACTTCTTCGCCGCGAAGGACCGGCCCATGATGAGCAGGAAGGCAATCAGGCCGCCGATGACGTGGAGGCCGTGGAAGCCGGTGGTCATGTAGAAAGCCGAGCCATAAGCGTTGGAGGAGAGCGAGACGTGCTCGGAAACCAGCATTGCGTACTCGGTGGTCTGGCCGGCAACGAAGAACGCGCCCATGAGGAACGTCAGGGTGAACCATTCGTTCATTCCCCAGCGGGCGAACTGCAGTGCACCTCCGGTGCGCCGCGGCTGCAGCCGCTCTGCGGCGAAGACGCCCATCTGGCAAGTGAAGGAACTGGCCACGAGGACGATCGTGTTTACGAGCGCAAAGGGGAAGTTGAGCTTGGCTGTCTCTTCCGCCCACATCTGCCCACTGGTGGAGCGCAGAGTGAAGTACATGGCGAAGAGACCGGCGAAGAACATCAACTCGCTGGACAGCCACACAACGGTTCCGACAGAAACCATATTGGGGCGGTTCAGCGTGGGGTGCGCCGGGGTACTGGGGGCATGGGTCGCAGATGTCACATAGACATTATGTCTGTAAAAGTCCGTGCTGCCCAACGCAAACCGCCTTTTCGGAGGACTTTTTCTACAAAGACGCGAAATCGCCCTGAAAAGTTCCTGCAACCGTTCACATTGGTCAGTGGCCGCCGTCGGTCGATAGCATCAGCACGTGACTTCTCAGGCAACTACAGCGTCCGGCAACACCTGGCCCCGGTTGATCTCGGCCCTGATCAAGGGCAATGACCTCACTGCGGAGAACACCTCCTGGGCCATGGACACCATCATGTCCGGTGAAGCCACGCCCGCACAGATTGCCGGATTCCTTGTGGCCCTCAGCGCCAAAGGCGAGACGGTGAACGAGCTTTCCGGCCTGGTTGAGGCGATGCTCGCCCACGCCAACCCCGTGACAATCACCGGGGAAAAACTGGACATCGTCGGCACCGGTGGTGACCAACTTAACACCATCAATATCTCCACGATGGCCGCCCTGGTCGCTGCCGGGGCCGGCGCGAAGGTGGTCAAGCACGGGAACCGGGCGTCGTCGTCGTCGTCCGGGTCTGCTGACGTTCTTGAAGCGCTAGGTGTCCGGCTTGACCTGCCTATCGCGCGGGTGGCCAGGAACGCTGAGGAGGCGGGAATCACGTTCTGCTTCGCGCAGGTGTTCCACCCGTCATTCCGCCACACCGCCGTGCCCCGGCGGGAACTGGCAGTGCCGACCGCGTTCAATTTCCTGGGCCCCCTGACCAACCCCGCCAATGTCCAGGCTTCGGCGGTGGGCGTTGCGAACGCGCGGATGGCGCCGCTGGTGGCCGGCGTCCTGGCCCGCCGGGGGAGCAGGGGCCTGGTCTTCCGTGGCAACGACGGCCTGGACGAGCTGACCACCACTGGCCCGTCAACCGTGTGGGAAATCCGTCACGGAGCCGTCAATGAACTGCACTTCTCGCCGCAGGACCTTGGCATCAGCCTGGCCACTGTTGAACAGCTTCGCGGCGGCAATGCGGCGGCCAACGCTGGAGTTGTCCGCGACGTCCTTGCCGGCAGCCAAGGTCCGGCCCGGGATGCAGTCCTGGTGAACGCCGCGGCCGGCCTTGTTGCGTTCGACCTTGAAGCAGAGGGCCCGTTCCTGACAAGGATGCAGGAAGCCTTCGCCCGTGCTGCGGATTCGATCGACTCCGGTGCTGCCGCTGCCGTCCTGGACCGTTGGGTGTCCCTCTCCCGCGCCTAACGGCCGGGTTCGCGGTTTACTGTTCGAAACCCAGCGAAAAGGCAGCGTCGAGGTCGTGCTGTGAGTACGCCCGGAATGCGATGTGGGTCGTGGTGTGGACCACGGCGGGAACCTTCGAGAGCCTGTCCGCGATGACGTCCGCGAGGTCTTCATGCCTGCGGACCCTGGCTACCGCAATGAGGTCCCATTCGCCGGTGACGGAATACACTTCGCTGATGCCTTCGATGGCCGAAATTTCTTCCGCCGTCTCCGGAATGCGGGCGGCGTCGGTCTTGATCAGAACAAATGCGGTAACCACGTTTGAACCCCTTCAATCGGTGCCGCCGCACTGGGGCACGGCAGGCATTTCTCTCCAGCCAGCCTATTACACGGGTGCCGTTTCCCCCGCCGCCACCCGTTCGCCCAACTTCTGCTGCCCGCTATCTGCCCGGCCGGCGGCGGAGGCGTGCGGCGCCTGCCAGCAGGAGGCGGTAGCCCACAAGGAACACGGCCAGGGCCAGCGTTGCAACGATGATGAAGGGGAGGACAACTGTCTGCCCGGTCAGCGCCCGCAGGAGCATGCCGCCCACCAGGCTTCCGAGCCAGACTGGAACGCCTGCCCGGGTGATGGAGAAGGGGCTGCGCCATACGCGGGCGATCATCCATCCGGCGGCCGCGCCCGCGAGGAACGGCCAGGCAGTCAACAGCACACCAAGGATAGGCTCCTCACGGTGGTGTGCATCGCGGCCAATCGCGGCGAAAACGAGGATCAGCACCATATCCACCGCTGCCGCCACCACTGCTGCCCGTGCCGGTGATGTCTGTGCAGGCTTGGTTTTCAACGAACTCATGGCTTCGAGCTTAGCCGCCGACGGGGGGCGGGCGTGTGCGGATGTCCGGGTGCCCGCGGCGGGGGAGCGGGCGGTCAGACTGCTTCCTGGAGGTGGCTGTCGTCGGGTGCCGCCTGCACCCGGTGGACAAGCCAACTTGCCTCCCACCGCAGGTGGTAATCCGATTGCGCGTCCCACTCAATGAGGACATCGGTCACGGTATAGGCCAAAGCGTTTGCCGGCATGGAACGCACCGTGACGGGTGCGGGGCGCAGCAGAATAATGGGTCTGCCGGGAGCCTGCCGCAGGGCTTCGTCGCGCATTTCGGAACGGCAAGCCGGGCAGGTGACCGTGGAATGCGGGCAGGTGTGGGGGCGGGGGAGTTCGCGCATGGGGTGTCCTGGGAAGTAAAAGGAGTACCGGGCGCCGCCGCCGTCTGCATGACCAAAGGAGGATCCAGGGACCGCCCCATCGTGCGCCCGCGACGGACCGGGTGGGCCTGCCGCCATGTCCAAAAGGTTAAGACGCGCAAGGCCGTTGGCGCATGGGTGGGAGCTACCCAACTTCGATGTGGATCTCCCCGTTTTTGGTCACGTGGCGGATAGGGATGAAGTAAGGTCGCTGCAGTAGTTGAGCCCACCCCGGTCATAACGGAGAGATCGTGAACAAAGCCTTATGGATTTGCAGCCTGGTGGGCGCCGCCTTGGGAATCAGCCTGGGGCTGGCGATTTTCCACACACCGTTCTGGGGCTTTGCGCTGGGGCTCGGAGTCGGAGCTGTCGTCGGCGCGTCGATGCAAAGGCGTCATTGACCACCATGAGGTCTCCTGCCAAGGCATGGCGGCCTCCTTTCCAGCAGCAATGACTGCGCTGCCGTCAGGAATCAAGGCCAGGAACAGGAGCGTTTGGTTCGGGGCCATTGCTGCACGCATCGTATCCGGCGGTCGGGGGATCGGGTCGTAATGGCTCCCTTCCAGGGTCTTCGGAACATTAGTGGACAGGCTGCGTATCAAGTCCGCGCGTATTCGGCGGGTATGAGACCCGGTGAGACCGGCGGCTAGCATCGCCCAGTGCCTATCGAAGTGGTCGCGTCCTCGCCATCGTGGCCTGCGCAGTTTGCGCTGGTCGCAGGCGACCTGAAGCAGGCTCTCGCTGGACTGGCGACCGCGCGAGTCGAGCATGTGGGCTCAACCTCAGTGCCAGGGCTGGCGGCCAAGCCCATCCTCGATATCGACGTCATCGTCGACGGAGCGGAGATGTCGGCAGCGGTCGCCGCCCTGGGTTCGGCCGGGTACGTTCACCGCGGCGATCTGGGAGTTGTCGATCGGGAGGCCTTCCATGCTCCTGATGCGAACCCGCGGCGGAACGTCTATGTCTGCCGGGCGGGCACGTTGAACGTCCGCAACCACCTCGCGGTTCGCGACGTCCTTCGTGTGCGGGAAGATCTGCGTGACGAGTACGGAGCCGTGAAGCTGGCGCTTGCAGCGGAGCCCGACATGGACATCGATACCTACATCGCTCGAAAGTCTGCGGTTCTCCAGAAGGTCCTCGCGGAGTCCGACCTCACCTCCGACGAGTGCCTTCAGATCTTGCGCCTCAACGACCCTGCCGCCTGACCCGACTACAGCTCGCCAGGCGGGCTGGCCGCCTCAGTGCGAACGAGCTCAGACGCCTGTCGGACGAGATCGACCAGGTTGTCGGGGAAGACCTGTACGTCCGCGCTTGTGAGGTCGTCGGTCGACCACCATCGCCACGTGGTCACGGCTCGCTGTTCCAGCTCGGTCCATCCGTGGGCGCTCAGCGCGCTGTTGTTCGTCCTTGCGGCGAAGAAGTGCTCGATCTGATGCTGTGGCTGACCGTGGTTTAGAAAGTCGAATTCCCGGCGATGGAAGGGCCCGATCAGAGTCAGTCCTGCCTGGCCGGTCTCCTCGAGCAACTCGCGCTCCGCGGCTTCCGCGAGCGACTCGCCCGTGTCCACTCCGCCGCCGGCCGTGAACCAGAATCGGACCGTGTCACCGGTGTCGGAGAGGTCCCGGCCTTCGAAGAGGAGCACGCGGCTGGACTGGTCCAGGAGGACGATCCGAACTGCGACTCGCGTGTCTTCAGGCATCGCGCTCTCCCGACTGCGCCATCCGTCCCAGGGTGACGAGGAGGTTGGCGTATCCGAGAGCATCGTCGATCGCGCGGTGCGTGTGCGGTACGTCGCCGAACCACTCGGTCGGCAAGCTCGCTGGCGAGATCTCCGACGCAGGGCGACCGGTCACGGCTGCTGCGTAGCTCCGAAGGCAGAGGCCAGTGCCATCGAAGACACGGTCGTCCTCGTATGGGCCCTGGATGATGCCGTAGCGAGTGAACCGGCGAAGGTAGAAGTCGATCCACAGGCCGTCGAAGGCCAAGGGCGAGGCAGCGAAGCACTTCTGGCCGGGCAGTGATTTCACCCAACTCGCGTATCTGGCCATCACATCGGGCGCTGGTTCCGGATCGGTCGTGGCGGCCTCCCACACGTCGGGAATCGACTGGAACCACGCGAGGGTCTGCTGGTTCGGTGCGGCTCCGGGCAGTTCTTCGAGAACGGCTTCGAAGCGCCCGTGCTCCGTGCCGTCGAGGGTGATGGCGACGGACGCGAACGATCGCATCGAGTTCGGCCCTGGCCACGGTCCGTCGACCTCGATGTCCGTGACGACATAGACCCAGTGGTCGGGCGATTCGCTAGACACGACGAGGATCCTCGCATTCCGGGTGACGGCGGCAAAGAGCGGCGTGTGCCAACGGTCAAGTGGCCTTGATGGATCGGCCGGCGTACCGGGCCCACGGCTCGCCCGCCTTGTCGGCGTGGAGGAACGCGACCTGGGCGCTGTAACCGAGCGCCTCTGCCACCAGGGAGGGCGGGCATTCAAGGACGAGCTCACCGATGGCACGGTTGCGGGCACCGAGGAGGTTGATGCCCACGTCGCGGAGGCGGTCCATGACAGTGTTGGGGTGTAGGTGGCGGCCGGCAAGCGTGCTCGGGAACAGCCACGGGCTGTCGGATCCGGCGCCGGTGCGTAGGTTCGGCCGTGCGGCAAGGTGCTCCCTGATGAGCGAGGCGAACGGCTCGGGAACATCGGTCGGATGCGTGCCGAGAACGATGCTCATCCCAGAGTCGGCGTCGTCGACGATGCTGGTCGGGAAGGTGACGACCTTGACCAGCGGCTGGGCGTAGAGCAACAGGAGCATCCCGGCGACGCGGTAGGGGAGTGACTCGCTGGTGCCCGTGAGGAGCTCGTGGATCCAGGCGAGCCGTTGGTCCTGACTGAGAGATGGGCTGCTCTTCGCGGATCGGTGCTGAACAGTCACCGCCGTGTTGAGACGCGCCTGCTTCGCGACCACGAAGAACGTCCTGATCGCACTGCGCGTCGTCGGTCCGGCCGCGAGCCACTCGTCGACGTCCTGCTGAGTGCAGGTGGCCGCGGTGCGCTGATACGTCTCGTGGAGCCACACGAGGAACTTCACCGTTTCGGTGATCTCCTGCTTCGCGGAGTGAATTGGCCCGCGAGTGGGTGCGCCAGCCCCGGTCTTGGCGCGGATGCGCCGCAGGTGGTGCCACGTGGCGAAGTGCTGAACTGGCTGCCGTACCTCGTCGGGGAGTCCGTCGAGCTTGGCGTCGATCCATTGCTCGAAGCGCGGCAGGTAGGGGTCGCGAGGGGGGAGTAGACCGTGGTGCTGCATCAGTGCCCGGAGATGCTCGGCGGGCTTGCCGGGCACGGAGTCGAGACCCTCGTGCGACGCGGCGATGGCGCCGTTACCGAGCCCGCGAAGCAGTTCCTGGACCTTGGCCGACCGCTTCCAAACGAGGATGGACTCGGGCCTGTCTGACGCGCAGAGAGCATCGACAAGGCCGAGGAGTGCGGGATCGCTTGGCGCGCCGCCGAGCAGCGCGTGGAGGTCGTCGCGGAGTGCGCAGCGGACGCAGAGCCGTCCGCGATGTCGCGCTGCTTCGACGTCGCAGCGCTCGCAGTGGAAGTCGACGGGGATCTCAGCGCATGTCGAGCAGATCGGCTGGCGATCGGTGGCGCGCAGGCCCGGCAGGAGCCGATCCTGGAGGCACTCTGGGCAGGTTCCGCGGGTGTGCACGGCGTCGTAGTAGCAGATGTTGCAGAGTCGGCCTTCTGGCCAGTTGGCTGCGAGCCTGGGGATGTTCCGGCCGCAGCGAGCACACGGATCGTCGCGAGTGCTCGTCGCGCGCGGACGACCCTGGACGGTCGAGCGAGGGAGAGGCCCGCCGGCTTCGGATCCATCGATGCTCCTGGCGCTACTCGTCGAGGATGTTTGCGCGCCGCGGCCGCACGCTGCGGTCGAGCGAGACAACGTTCGGCGGGGAAGCGGTGCCCGTCTTGCGCACGCGTACATCCGTCGCCGTCGTCGTGAACAGGTCCGTCGACTCGCACTCGAAGATGTCGCACAGCGCCGCGATCAACATCAGGGAGACGCGCTCCGGCCGCTGGTTCACCAGCCGGTACACCTGCGGTCGAGACAGATTGATGTCGCGCTCGGCCAGCAGGGGAATGAGATCCGTGGTGTTGTGCAGGCCTCGGGCGGCCATCAGCTCGGCCAGGCGCCACGTGTAGTCGACCTTGCGCTTCATGATGTTCCGTCCTCGGTCTTGCGGGCCATGGCTTCCTTCACCGTACGGTCCAAGGCGCTCCTGAGCGTGGAGCGCCTGAACTCGTCGGACACGAAGTGATAGATGCCGGTTGTCGCCCCGTGCTCATGGCCCATCTGGTCCTGCACGAACCGCGGGTCCCATCCAGCTTCGAGCAGGTGAGTGGCGTACGAACGACGGAACGAGTGGAGATCGAGCCCATCGGAGAATCCCAACTCCTCGCAGTAGCGCCGGACCCGTCGGATCAGAGTCGATTCGACGACCAGTCCGCCGCGTTCGCTGGGGAAGAGATCCAGGGTGCCCGGATCACCGCGGCCGTTGGCGAGCCAGTCCTCGATGATGCCGGGCGTCCACCGCCAGACAGTGAGAACGCTGCGCGGCTTGTGCGGCGAGGACCGCTTTGCCTTGCCGTAGCGGACCTTGCAGACGCCGAACGCGCCGAACTCTCGGGCGTGTGGGTTGCGGGCGAAGTCGACCGTTTGCAGGTGCCTCAACTCGTTGAACCGGAGCCCGTAGCCGTACGCGATCTTCATCATGACCGCGTCCCGGTAGGCGGCCTGCCAGCCCTTGCGGCCCGACTTGCCGATCCGTTCAACCTCGTCGTCGGCGTGGTCGAAGAGTTGACTGATCTCATCACGGGTGTACGGACGTTTCTTCGGGCGTCCGTCGTACTCCTGGACGTGGGGAGCGGTGTTCCAGTCGAAGAACACCTGCGCCGGGTGGGTGCCAAAGAACCGCTCGCACACGACGTCGAACCCGTAGTCGGGATTGCTGATGTAGCTAGTGAAGGCACGCAACGCGGAGTGGTAGCCGCGCAGCGTCGAGTGGGCAACGTGCTTCTGGGTGCGTAGGTCCGCCGAGAACTCCTCGACAAGCGCGGGCGTCCAGTTCCACGGGTCTTCGTTGACGTGGCTGATGAAGCGCTCGACCATCCGGAGCCGTTGGTCGATGGTCGCGAACTGCAGGTTGCGTGACAGCTGCTGGTTCCGCCAGCCCTCGAGCATCTTCTGGAGCACCTGCTCGTCGGGCCGGAGGACCGGCACCGACTCGACCAGGCGGACCCGTCCGGAGCCATCAACCTGCATCAAATCCTCCCGAGAATCCGGTTTCATCCAGTGATTCCATGATGCATCTGATGAGACGCCATCTGTGTTTGCGCAGGTCAACGGCGTGTCGCGGTGGCCGCGCAACGCCTGATCGTTCCGCCGCCACACACGGTTTGACGCCGTTACGACGACGTTCGGTGCTGCGTTTCCGCTGGTCAGAGCTGGGTTAAGTACGGCCAGCGGGGCAGTGAGTCAGCCGCCCGCGATTGATTCATCCGATGCAATACGCAGACTAGCACTTGACATAATGTAGATTATCGGCGCAATGGGAAGAGTTCCCGAGCGGGGCAGGACGTATGCCATCTACGCCCTGCAATTCCGGACAGTTACGCCTTCATCCCAGGACAACTACGTGGCGAAACCGCTGTTCAAACCACCGGGCCCATTGTCTTTATCAAAGCGCACGTCAAGAATGACGTGATGACGGTCTACGTGCGTTCACTTGAAACTGCAGTTCCGACGACAAAACTGATCCAGTCCGAAGCCCGCGATGTATTCGCCGCGCAGCCGGGTCTTTCCCGGCTCGGTTCGCGCCTGGTCACCACCTGCTTTGACGGCGCAGCCATTGAGACCAGATTCACGGCAGTGAGCGAACTGACCAACACGTCACGCTCGGAAAGCCCGCAGTTCTATGACCCGGACACCGGACTCCTGCTGAATCCCAGCACCAAGGTCCGCAACGATATCTTTGCCCGGGAAGCCACCAAGCTGTTCGTGGAGGCTGCCCGCGCTGCCCTGAAGGCGGCGCCGGAATTGGATTTACTTGACATAACTCACCTCGTGACGGTGTCCTGCACGGGCTTTTTCAATCCGGGCCCGGACTACAAGGTGGTCCGCGAGCTCGGGCTTAGTCCTTCCGTCCAGCGGTATCACCTGGGCTTCATGGGCTGCTACGCGGCGTTTCCGGCGCTCCGCGCAGCGAAGTTGTTCTGTGAATCCGACCCGCAGGCGGTGGTCCTGGTGGTCTGCGCCGAACTCTGCTCCCTGCACGTACGCACGTCCAATGATCCGGACACCATCATGGGTTCGGCCCTTTTCGCCGATGGCGCCGCTGCCGCCGTCGTGACCGCACGGCCCGGCGCCGAAGAAGCCGCGCTGTTGAAGCTGGACCACTTCGAAACAGTCCTGACCCCGGTCGGTGAAGACTCCATGGCATGGAACATCGGCGATCACGGGTTCGAGATGGTCCTGGGCACCTATGTACCCCACATCATCGATGACCACATCGTGGGTGCCCTGCAGCCCCTGCTGGCAAAGGACCCGGAATTGGCGGCACTCCCCTACACCGCCATCCCCCACTGGGCCATCCATCCCGGTGGCCGCAGCATCCTGGACAAGGTCCAGTCCCGGCTTGGCCTCAGCGACGCGCAACTGGTTCCGGCCCGGGACATCCTCCGGAACTACGGCAACATGAGCAGTGCCACCGTGCTCTTCGTCCTCAAGTACATCCTGGAACAACCGCTGCTGCCCGGGGATTCCAATGGTGGCGGGCGTATTTGTTCCATGGCTTTCGGCCCGGGACTGACCGTGGAAACGGGGCTGTTCACCAAGCTCCGGCAGTCCATCACCGCAACCCAGGACCCCGCGCGGCAGGACAACGCTGCCGGATTCGGGCCGGAGGGCCGCCAGGACCGGACGCCCGCAGAAGCACCTGTGGCCTGACTGGGACGCCAGGGCATGGGGATTCTGCTGCGAACGCGCGCCGCCGGGGACATCGAGCAGATGGACCGCGCGGACTGCGATGAGAAGCTCCTGGACAATACCTACCGGCAGTTTTGGGTCATCAACCGGGCACTGTCCGGCTGGCGGGGCCTGTATAGCAGGGAGCTTCGCGCCATCGTCAAACCGGACCGCAGCCCCGTGACCGTGCTGGACATCGGGTCCGGCGGTGGTGACCTCGCCATAATGCTGGCCCGCTGGGCACACCGGGACGGCACGTCCATGCACGTGACCGGCATCGATCCGGATCCCCGCGCTGCCGCCTTCGCCAGCCGGCGCTCCCCCATGCCCGGCGTCGAATTCCGCCAGGCGCACAGCGGTGACCTGGTCCGCGAAGGTGCCAGGTTCGACGTCGTGATCTCCAACCACGTGCTGCACCATCTCCAGTCCGGGGAGCTCAAGCAACTGCTGGCAGACTCGGAAATCCTCGCCGGCCAGAAGGCGCTGCACAACGATCTCATCCGCAGCACCATCGCATTCTCCCTCTTCGGTGTGGCCGCGCTGCCGTTCCGGAGGTCCTTCATCCGGGAAGACGGGCTTACGTCCATCCGCCGCAGCTACACCCGTGCCGAGCTTGCCGCAGCCGCTCCCCCGGGCTGGTCCGTGGAGCACTCGTCGGTCTTCCACCAGGTCCTGGCCTACCGGAAGGGCTGAGATGGATGCCGATGTCCTGATCGCCGGCGGTGGTCCCGTTGGCCTGTACCTGGCGGCCGCCCTGCTGCAGGAAGGCGTTTCGGTAAGGGTCTTTGAGCAACGGCAGTCGCGGAACCGGCATACCCGGGCCATCGGCATCCACCCGCCGGCCCTGGAGGCACTGGCCGCGGTGCACGTGGCCTCTGCCATGGTGGAGGAGGGTGTCCGCATCCGGTCCGGCCTGGCGGTCAGCCGCGGGAAGACGGTGGGCACCATGGCGTTCGACGACGTCTCCAGGGACTTTCCGTTCGTGCTGGCACTCCCGCAGTTCAGGACGGAGCAGCTCCTGGAAGAGCGCGTCCTCGCTCTGGACCCCGGGGCAATTGTCAGGGGTGCGAAAGTCACCGGTGTCAGGGACGACGGCGGCAAGGTCACCGTCGCGGTGGATGCCGGCGCGGGTGCCACGCGTCCCGGCGGCAGTGCGACGGGGGCTTTGCTGGTCCTGGCCGACGGTGCCCGGTCACGGCTGCGGGATGCGCTCGGGGTCCCGGTGGTCCGGAAAACGTACCCCGACCACTACCTCATGGGGGATTTCGACGACGGCACGGACTTCGGGGACAAAGCCGTCCTGTTCCTGGAGCCGGACGGAATCGTTGAGTCGTTCCCGCTGCCCGGTGGCGTCCGGCGCTGGGTGGTCCGGCTGGGCGCGCCGGCCGGACCGGCGGCAGGGTCCGGCCATCTCGCGGAGCTGGTGCACCGGAGGACCGGGATTCGCCCGGATCTGGCCACGAACTCCATGCTCAGCGCCTTCAATGTGCAGTCCGGGATCGCCCAAAGGACGGTCGACGGACGGACGGTGCTGCTCGGTGATGCCGCCCACGAGATCAGCCCCATTGGTGGCCAGGGCATGAACCTCGGTTGGCTGGGCGCCCGGGACCTGGTGCCGGTGGCGTGCGCGGCACTGGCTGGTGAACCCACGGGCGCTCAACTCAGGCAATTCGATCAGAGCAGGCGGCAGGCTGCCGTCCTGGCCCGCCGGCAGGCCGAATTCAACATGATGCTGGGCAGGCCGCTGCCGGGCCCGCTCCTGTGGATCCGTACCGCCGGCGTTGCCGCGGCTGCCGCTATTCCGGCGGTGAACCAGTGGGCCGCCAGGCGTTTCACCATGAACTAGCCGCCGCACCACAGACCGGTTGCCGCGTTACCGGAAGTAGCAGTCGTAGCTGTCCTGGCTTACGATCACGCCGTTGCTGACCTCAAAGACGGACGAGGTCCTGGCCCGGATTGTTTCGCCGCGGTCCCAATACCGCAGATCCATCAGCACCGTGGCAGACCAATCCGCCTCCACCGCCACCCTGCCGCCTTCACAAGTGGTCCGCCGGACAGTGAACTGCTGGTCCTTCACGACGTCGCGGCTCTGGTCAGCGCCGGCAAGCACCGCCGCCAGCGTCCGCGTGGAGCCTTCCGGGGCCAACAGGTGCGGTGCCTCCGTCAGCACGAACTGTTCAGAGAGGAACGGCCGGATGTCCGCCGCCCCGCCGCCCGCTTCAAGGACCCGGATGAATTCAAGGACGTGTTCCAGCGGCGACGCTGCAGGGAGGGGATCTTCAGCCATGCAGTAGACCCTACCCAACGTCCCCGCACGCCGTCCGCCAGTAGGCTGTCCCCATGACCCAGACTGTTCCCCCGGCCACCGCCGGCGCCGGCCAGATCCGTGAGCTTGTTGAGCGGATCCTGTCCGCCGGATCGCTCCCGCCCATCGTCCAGGCCGGACACCCGGCGCTCCGCCAGCGCGCCGCGGACTTCGACGGTCAGCTGTCAGAGGACCAGCTGGGCCGCCTGATCGGGATCATGCGGCAGGTCATGCATGAAGCGCCCGGCGTGGGTCTCGCCGCGCCGCAGCTGGGCATCCCCCTGCGGCTCGCTGTCCTGGAGGACCAGTTCGACATCGATCCCGCTGCCGCTGCCCTGCGCAACCGGAGCCCGCTGGATTTCCTGGCCATCCTCAACCCCCGCTACACGCCGCTTGGGCAGGAACACGCGTCGTTCTACGAGGGCTGTCTTTCCCTCAACGGGCTGCAGGCGGTGGTGGCGCGTCCGGAGGCCGTGCTGCTGGAGTACGTTACGCCCGACGGCGCGGCGGAGCGGCGTGAGTTCTCCGGCTGGCAGGCGCGTATCGTGCAGCATGAGACGGACCACCTCGACGGCATCCTGTACATAGACCGCGCCCAGCTTCGATCTTTGAGCAGCAACGCCGAATACGCAGCGCACTGGGCAGAGGCGGGCATTGACAAGGCGCGGGAAGGGCTGGGTTTCGACGACGGGCCTGCGGGGATCTCCCTCGGCTGACGGTCACCGCTTCCCTCCGCATGCAGGGCCGGCGGGGCTGAATGCCCGGCCCGCCCTAAACTGGTTCCCATGCCTTCCGCGGACCTTCCCCTCCTGTGCCCCGTCTGCTCACATCCGCTGGAGTACCTGGAAGCGGAGGCAACGCGCCAGCCGCACCTGGTGTGCCCGTCCGGGCACAGCTTCGACGCCGCCCGCCAGGGCTACTTCAACCTGCTGGTAGGCAAAGGCACACCCTTTGAACCGGACAGCGCCGCGATGGTGGCGTCACGGTACGCCTTCCTGGGGAACGGGCACTACGGGCCGCTGCAGCAGGCCCTGGCCTCCGCCGTCGTACCCGTCCTGCGGCCGGAAGGCGCGGTGGTGCTGGACTCGGGAACGGGGACCGGACACTATCTGCGGGCGATCCTCGATGCTGCAGCTGCCGGGGGGCGGCAGGCGTCCGCCATTGGCCTGGACATCTCGAAATTCGCGCTCCGGCGGGCTGCCCGCCTCAACCCGGAAGCCGTGAACCTGGTCTGGGACATCTGGCGGCCGCTGCCGGTGGCGGACAACTCGGTGGACGCGGTCACCGTGGTCTTCGCACCGCGGAACCCCGCCGAGTTCGCCCGGGTCCTGTGCCCGGAGGGCGTGCTGGCAGTGGTGACGCCGCGGCCCGGACACCTGGCGGGCATCGCGGCCGTGACCGGAATGCTTGGCATTGAAGAGGGCAAGGATGAGCGGCTGGCGGAGGCGATGGCCGGGCACTTCGAGCCCGAAAAGACCCTTGACGTGGACATACCGCTCAAGCTGGGCCGCGCGGCCGCCGCGGACCTGGCGTTCATGGGACCGGCGGGCCACCACCTGGACCGGGACCAGATCGCCGCCCGCCTCGAGGACTCCCCGGAACCGGTGGAAGCCGACGCAAAATTCAGGCTTTCCGTGTTTCGGCCTGCTGCCCACGGTGCCCCGTAACGACTTGGCCACTATCCCCCGGCACCCGCTGTGAACCGGCCCACAGGCCAGGTCCGCGGACTAGGATGAAAAGACAGTTGCTGGCGGGTCCGCGGACGCGGCTCCCCCGTGACGAAGGGGGAAGCAGGAATGTTCGAATGGCTTGGGGAAAACTGGTGGGCGTTGTGGCTCACGGCTTTCCTGGCGTTTGCAGTGATCGAGATGATCACCCTTGACCTGTTTTTCATCATGCTTGGCGGCGGATCGCTCGCCGCACTGGTAGCCGATTTCGCCGGCGCCGAACCCTGGCTCCAGGTAGTCATCTTCTGCATCGTGTCGCTGCTCATGGTGGCCTTTGTCCGGCCCGTGGCACTGTCCCACCTGAAGAAGGGCCCCTCGGAGCAGCGGACCAACGTGGACCGGCTGATCGGTGAGCCGGCTGTGGTGATGGAGGCCGTGACGTCCGACGGCGGCCTGGTGAAAATCGGCGGCGATATATGGAGTGCGCGCTCCGCTGCGGGAGTGCTTCCCGCAGGCCAGACGGTGGTCGTAGCGGCCATTGACGGCGCCACAGCAGTGGTTTCGGTACCGCCCACGGCGGCCACCGGGCCTGATACAGCCTGACAATTGGGGAACAAGGAGTTGTATGGAAAACGCAGGCGGAACCGCACTGGCCATTGTGCTGGTGGTTCTGATCGTCTTTGTCATCATAGTTTTGGTCCGGTCCGTCCGGATCATTCCGCAGGCCCGCGCCGGCGTTGTTGAACGGCTCGGCAAGTACCAGCGGACGCTCAATCCGGGCCTGACAATCCTGATTCCTTTTGTGGACCGGCTCCTGCCGCTGCTGGACCTGCGTGAACAAGTGGTGTCCTTTCCGCCGCAGCCTGTTATCACCGAGGACAACCTGGTGGTGTCCATCGATACAGTGGTCTACTTCCAGGTGACGGACCCGCGGGCGGCCACGTATGAAATCGCCAACTACATCCAGGCCGTGGAACAGCTCACCACCACCACCCTGCGCAACGTGGTGGGTGGCCTCAACCTGGAGGAAGCCCTCACGTCGCGGGACCAGATCAATGGACAGCTGCGCGGCGTCCTGGATGAGGCCACAGGCCGTTGGGGCATCCGCGTTTCACGGGTGGAACTGAAGGCCATCGATCCGCCCCACTCCATCCAGGATTCCATGGAGAAGCAGATGCGTGCCGAACGCGACCGGCGCGCAGCAATCCTCACGGCCGAAGGGACCAAGCAGTCGGCCATCCTCACCGCCGAGGGCCAGCGCCAGGCGTCCATCCTGGCCGCAGAGGGCGAAGCCAAGGCTGCCATCCTTCGCGCGGACGGCGAGTCGCAGGCCATCCAGAAGGTGTTCGACGCCATCCACAAGGGAAACCCGGACCAGAAACTGCTGGCCTACCAGTACCTGCAGACGCTGCCCAAGCTCGCCGAAGGCTCCGCCAACAAGCTGTGGATCATCCCGAGCGAAGTCGGGGAAGCCCTGAAGGGCATTGGCAACGCCCTCGGAGGCACCAACGCTGAAGGCACAGCCGGCGGGCCGCTCTTCCAGGACGCACCCACCGAACGCGCCCAGCCATAAGCTGAACGGGAAAACGGGGAGGGCTTGGCGGTCGACGCCAAACCCTCCCCGTTTTGTTCCAACAGTGATAACCAACGTATAATTGGGTATTTGTCCGGCAGGAGACTACCAGCTGGAACAACCAAGCTTCGCAATGCGTTGAATCCTATGATGCAGCACAGTGCACAAAGTAGTCCGGCGGTGCCAAGGCGCCACCGGCTAGCGCGGAGATTTCATCCGCGAACCGACCAGAGGGAGAAAACATGAGCGATCGCAGCCTGCGGGGCATGCGCCTTGGTGCGCAGAGCATGGAGACCGAGTCCGGAGTTGAGCCGGCTCCGCGCCAGCGGGTCGAATACCGTTGTGCGGATGGCGAGCAGGTCTTCGTCACGTTCTCCTCCGAGGCGGAAATTCCTCCGGTGTGGGTCTCCAAGACCGGTAAGGAAGCGCTCCTGGTTGACGGCGAGAAGCCGGACACCAGCAACGACAAGGCAGTCCGCACCCACTGGGACATGCTGCTGGAACGTCGCTCCCTGCCTGAACTCGAACAGATCCTCGAGGACCGCCTGACCATCCTGCGCGAACGCCGCGGAGAGCGCCGCTCGGCATAAGGCCAGCCGCAAAAAATGGGGGCGGCCCCGCACCTTGGTGCGGGGCCGCCCCCATTTTTTGGTACCGCCCGGACATCGTCAGCGGCAGTACCCGCAGGCTATGCCTGCTTGTTCTTCAGCTTTCCGGCCAGCGTGTTCCAGCGCGCGGCCAGGCCCCATTTGGTGACGTTGATCATGGCTTCGACCACGATGTTGCCGCTCATCTTGGATGCGCCGAGTTCCCGTTCGACGAAAGTTATGGGGCGTTCCTCGATGCGCAGGCCCAGTTTGGCAACGCGCCAGGCGAGGTCCACCTGGAAGCCGTAGCCAACAGAATCCACCTGGTCCAGATTGAGCTTTTCCAGGGTGGTCCTGCGGAACGCGCGGTATCCGCCGGTCACGTCCCGGATCGGCAGGCCCAGCATCAACCGGGCGTAGGTGCTGCCCACCCGGGAGATCGCCTGGCGGTACAGCGGCCAGTTGACCACGCTGCCGCCGGGGACCCAGCGCGAGCCCATGGCCAGGTCTGCGCCCTGTTCCACGGCTTCAAGCAGTTGGGGAAGCTGTTCCGGCTGGTGGGAACCGTCTGCATCCATTTCCACCAGGACGTCGTAGCCGGCATCCAGGCCCCACTTGAAACCGGCGATGTAGGCAGCGCCCAGGCCTTCCTTGCCCTTGCGGTGCAGGACGTGGACCTGGGAGTCCTCGGCAGCGAAGCCGTCGGCAAGTTGGCCGGTGCCGTCAGGGCTGTTGTCATCGACGACCAGCACGTCCGACGCCGGAACGGCCTTCCGCAGGCGCTGGAGCGTCTTGGGCAACGATTCCAGTTCGTTGTAGGTGGGAATGATCGTAAGGACGCGCACAGAGGGCCTTTCCTGGTGGAAGTGGTCGGTGCACCTGGTGCCGGGCATGCCGGCCGCAGGCGCAACTCCCCATTATAGGGCGGAGGATTCCCGGGTCAGGAACGCAGGGCCGGGCTGGCGAACAGTTCGGCACCGTCTTTTACGGTTTGCAGGCATACCGGGTCTGAGCCGGTGTCCAGTGCGGGCAGCAAGGGGGTCCTGGCGCGCGGATCGGTGCTCCAGGACTGAACCCGCCCGTCAGCCACCTGGACCATCAGCTCCTCAACCTCCCACACGGCAAAACTCGCGGGAGCCCCGGGCACCAGTTGCCCGGCCATGGGGTTCGGGTGCCGCGCGGCCCGCCAGCCGGCCCGGGTGTGGCCCAGGAAGGCTGCCCGCGCGGAAATACGCTGGTCGGGGTTGTGGTGTTCCACGCAGGCGCGCACGCTCGACCAGGGACGCAGGAGCGTGACGGGGCTGTCGCTGCCGAAGCAGACGGGAACTCCGGCCGAGTAGAACGCGGCGAACGGATTCATCGACCGGCTTCGGCTCCCCAGCCGCTGCTCGTAGAGGCCACCGGGGCCGCCCCAGGCAGCGTCGAAGGAGGGCTGGGCGCTGACGGTCACGGAGTAGTTCGCCAACCTGGCCACGGCTTCGGCATCGGCCATCTCCACATGCTCAAACCGGTGGCCTGCGGCGCGCACCCGCTGCTCCCCCACTTCCCTGGCGGCAAGGTCCAGCGCTTCCAGCGCAGCATCCAGTCCGGCGTCACCAATCACGTGGAACCCGCCCTGGATCCCGGCAAGGGAGCAGGCGGCAAGGTGGGCTGCTGCCTGGTCCGCGCTCAAGTACAAGGTGCCGCGCTCCTGGCCGGCATCACTGTAACCGGCGCGCAGGGCGGCGGTGTGCGAGCCCAGGGAACCGTCGATGTTCAGGTCTCCTGCAAGGCCGCGGACTCCCGCCCCCAGCTCTGCCACCAGCGCGCGGGCCTGCTCCTCGGACGACACCAGCCCGCCCCAGTACGGCATGACTTCGGGAAAACGGGGCTCCCCGGTTCCGGCGGCGTTCCATGCTGCCGCGAGCCGCAGGTCATCGGCGCCGCCGATATGCGGTGCGCCCATTTCGGCCAGGGCGACGTAGCCGTTGGCGGCCGCTTCCGCCAGGGCCCGGGCCTGGAGCCGCTTCAGCTCATCCTGCGGCAACTGTCGGGTCGCCAGCCGTGCTGCCTCGTGGGCGGCCCGCGTCACCCTGGCGCCGCCGTCGTACCCGTCCCGGTTCTGAAGGTCCGCGGACTGTGCCAGGGACGTTGACACCAGCGCCGAGTGCACGTCCACCCGGGAGAGATAGACCGGCCTGCCTCCAGCGGCCCGGTCGAGTTCTTCTGCACTGGGCAGGGCGGGGTCCGCCCAGGTGGTTTCGTCCCAGCCGTGGCCGAGTACCGGTCCGTTCCCGGTGGCCCCGGCGACTGCGTACAGCACTTCCCGGGCCGACTTGAGCGTCCCAAGCTGGAGCGACTCCAGGGCGATCCCGGTTTCGGTCAGGTGCACGTGCGAGTCAACGAAGCCCGGCGCAACCAGGGCGCCGCGGAGGTTGATGACTTCCATGGAACTGTCGGCAATTGACGAGGCCGCCTGCTCCGATCCAACCCATGCAACAGTGTCCCCATCCACAAGCATTGCCGTGGCGAACGGGTCCGCCGCGGTATAGACGGATCCATTGCGGTACAGCACCGGGACGGGACGGTCGGCGTTGCGGGGTGCGGCATCAGGGCGGGGCATAAAGGCAGGACTCCTGGGATAGGGCACGCCGGTTGCAGCCGGCAAGGGTTGAGGTGGGACTAGAGGACGGACGAGTAGGCCACGACTCCGCGGCGGATGAGGTTGATCGCTTCGGCGCAGAGCCTTGCCAGGCGCGGATCAAGGCCAGGGATCTTGGCAAGCTGGTCCAGCAGGTCCACCACCTGCTTGACCCAGCGGACAAAGTCACCGGCGGCAAGGTCGGTGCCGCTCAGGACGTCCTGGAGGTGGCGTCCGCGGGCCCACTTGTACAGCGGCCAGACAAGTCCCAGTTCAGGTTCGCCGGTCAGCGGAAGCTTGTTCTCCTCCTCCACGTCCTCAAGGACGGACCATTCCTTGACCACGATGTCTACGGAACTCTCCAGGGAGACGCTGGGCATGCGCGGCCGCAGGCCCCGGTCTTCGCGTTTGGCCTGGTAGACCAGCACACTGGCCAGGGCAGCAACTTCGGCGGCGTCCAGGTCATCGAACGCGCCCAGCCGCAGGGACTGTGAGATCAGCAAGTCCTTCTCGCCGTAAATCCGGCGCAGCCGCTGGCCGTCCGGGCTGATGTTCAGGCGGCCGTCGCCGGTGTCCTCCAGGTATCCGTAGGCGGACAGGACGTCGCACACGCGGTCGAAGGTTTTGGCGATCGTGTTGGTGCGGCCCTGGATCTGGCGGACCAGGCCATCCGTTTCACGCCGCAGCTTCCACCACCGCTCCGACCACCGGGCATGGTCTTCGCGTTCGCTGCACCCGTGGCAGGGGTGTGCCTTGAGGGCCCGGCGCAGTTCGGCGATGCGCCGCTCCTGGTTGGGAAAGGCAGCTCCGCGGCCGAAATCGTGGTTGCGGTTCTGCCCGGGAGCAGGCGGCCGGTTCTCGCGCAGGGCGTTCCGTGCGCTGGAGGCAAGGTCCCGTCGGGACTTGGGCACCTTGGCGTTGAAGGATTTGGGAATGCGGATGCGGGTAACCGGAGCGATGGGTCCTTCCAGGTCGTCGGTTCCTATCCGGCGCAGCTGGTTGTCCAGGGTCAGTACGGCAGGCCGGGGTTCGCGGCTGCTGTGGTCAGAGCTGAGGACGACGGCGGGCCCCGGGGCACGCCCGCCGGGAACGTTGACCACGTCCCCGGGCAGGAGGCGGGCCAGGGAGTCGTCACTGAGTGACTTCTGAACCCGGGACTTGGTCCGGGAGGTGGCACTCTCGGCATCGGAAAGCTCCCTGCGCAGCCGGGCATACTCCGTGAAGTCGCCAAGGTGGCAGGTCATGGACTTGGCGTAACCCGCAAGGGACTCCTCACGTCTACGCACCTGCCTGGCCAGGCCAACCACCGAGCGGTCGGCCTGGAACTGGGCAAAGGACGATTCCAGGATTTCCCGGGCCCTGGCACGCCCAAACTGTGCCAGGAGGTTGATGCTCATGTTGTAGGTGGGCCGGAAACTGGAGTTCAGCGGATAGGTCCGCCGCGACGCCAGGCCTGCCACCGCCGTCGGGTCAGTCCCCGGCTGCCACAGCACTACGGCGTGGCCCTCGACGTCGATGCCGCGCCGCCCGGCGCGGCCGGTGAGCTGGGTGTATTCGCCCGCGGTGATGTCCACGTGGGCTTCTCCGTTGAACTTGTCCAGCTTTTCCAGGACAACTGAGCGGGCGGGCATGTTGACACCCAGGGCGAGGGTCTCCGTGGCGAAAACCGCCTTGACCAGGCCGTCGGCGAAGAGTTTTTCCACCACTTCCTTGAAGGTGGGCAGCATGCCGGCATGGTGGGCTGCGAAACCCCGGAGCAGGCCGTCCCGCCACGTCCAAAAACCCAGGACGTCGAGGTCGTCCGGCGGGATGTCCTGCCCGGCCTCGTCCACCCGCTGGGCGATGATCCGCTGCTCCTTTTCCGTGGTGAGCCACAGGCCCGAACCAACGCACTGCGCCACGGCCGCTTCACAGCCGGCACGGGAGAAGATGAAGGTGATGGCAGGCAACAGGTCCATCCGGTCCAGGCTGGCGATCACCTGCGGACGGCTGGCGGGGCGGACCCCCGTTTGTTCGCTCCTGCCCGGGCGGTCATAACCGTTGCGGCCACGCTGGCCGCGGCGTCCGGCGCCGGGGCGGCTGCGGAAGCTCTGCTGGCTTTCGCTGCGGGCAACAGTGAGGAGGTCCGGGTTGACGTCGAAGCCGCGGCCCTTGGCGGTGTCAACGGATTTGCCGGTCGCGGCAGGCTGCCGGCCCTCTTCCTCGACGGGCGGGGCGATCTCGTCGAAGGTGGTCTCTCCGGCGAACAGGTCCATGATCTGCCGGCCCACCATGACGTGCTGCCACAGCGGCACCGGCCGGTGCTCGGAGACGATGATGTCCGTGTCCCCGCGGACGGTGTCCAGCCAGGCGCCGAACTCCTCGGCGTTGGAGACGGTTGCACTGAGCGAGGCGACCTGGACCTCGCTGGGCAGGTGGATGATGACTTCCTCCCACACTGCCCCGCGGAACCGGTCGGCGAGGTAGTGGACCTCGTCCATGACGACGTAGCCGAGGTCCTCCAACGTGGCAGAATCCGCGTACAGCATGTTCCGTAGGACTTCGGTGGTCATCACCACCACCTGCGCGTCGCCGTTGATGCTGGTGTCGCCGGTCAGGAGGCCCACATTCTCTGCACCGTACTTTTCGCTGAGTTCAGTGAATTTCTGGTTGCTGAGGGCTTTGATGGGGGTGGTGTAAAAGGCCTTCAGGCCCCGCTGCAGGGCGAGGTAGATGGCGAACTCCCCCACGATGGTCTTCCCGGCTCCGGTCGGGGCCGCCACCAGGACTCCCCTGCCTTCCTGAAGCGAACGGCACGCCTGCCGTTGAAAGTCGTCAAGTTCGAACTCGAGGGTCCGGATAAAAGACCCAAGATACGTGGCCGCCTCTGCCCGGCGCTCGGCGCTGGCACGGTATCTCTCGGCTGGAGAAAGTTCTTCAGGATCGACGGGGCCGGTGGAGAAGGGTCCGGTGGTGGAGGACATACCCCAAGCCTAGCGGCACGCTACAGCTTCTTGAGTTCACTGCCGGGGGTGGCGATATCGGCTGTGGCCTCGGTCTCTTCGACCTGCCGGGCCTGCCGGCGTTCGCGGCGTTTGTCGTTCATGATGCAAATGCCAATCGCTGCAAAGAAGAGCGCCAACAGCGGTCCGGCCAGCATGAACATCGAAATGGCATCAGCACCCGGCGCTGCGATTGCTGCCAGGACAAACACCAGGAAGACGGTGATGCGCCAGGCCTTCAGGATGGTGCGGCCCGAAACGATGCCCGCCATGTTGATGCCGACCAGTACCACGGGGACCAGGAAGGCCAGGCCCAGCATCAGCACCATGCGGGTGACGAATTCAATGTAGGTCCGGGCGTCGATGACGCTGGAGGACCCCTCCGGAGTGAACTGGGTCAAGGCGTGGACCACCTGGGGCACCACCAGCCACCCCACCCAGATTCCGGCAAGGAACAGGGGGATGGCAGCGGCCATGTAGCCCAGGGTGTAGCGGCGTTCCTTGGACGTCAGCCCGGGCGTGATGAACGCCCAGAGCTGGTAGATCCAGATGGGACTGGAGATGACCGCCCCGATGAGGAGCGACATCTGCAGCTTGAAGTCAAAAGGCGACGCGATGGTTCCGAAGTTGATGGCCGCAAGGCCTCCGGTCTCACTCGAAATCCGGTTTACCGGTTCAGCCAGTGCCTTCAACAGCGGATCGTAAAGTATCCAGCCCCCAATACCGCCGATGACGACGCCGATGGCCGACTTGATCAGCCGGTTCTTCAGCTCCTTGAGGTGCTCCCAAAGGGACATCCGCCCCTCGGGATTGGCTTTACGGGCCCGCGACAGTGCCACGGGAGGTCAGGCGCGGGTCGACGGCGGAACGTCAGTGCCGTCTGTCGGCTCACCGGGCTTCGCCTTGGGGTGGTTCACGATGGTGCCTTCCACCGGGCCGGTGGCCTCGGTGGACTCGGCTTTGCCGTCGTTCTTCATTTCCTTGACCTCGGACTTGATGATCCGCATTGACTGTCCCAGGCTGCGGGCCATGGCCGGAAGCTTGGGGGCGGCGAAGAGAAGCAAAGCAACGACGATAATGATTACGATCGGCCAGGGGCCATCAAAGAGTCTTCCCACGGGAAATCCTTTCCTCTAAATACATCCTACTTCTATGTGAAGTCGAGATCTCCGAGCGCCTGCGGCTGGCCCCGGTCCTTTTTGCGCTGCACTCGCCGGCGGCGGCGGTCTTCGCGCCGGGCCGATTTGGATGCCTCGTAATCATGTCGCATCACGGCGGGTGAGGCAAAAACGGCGGAACCCGGAAGCGGCCGTTCCTGGTCCGCGGATTCCTGCGCTTCGACGGGATTCAAGTGCCCCAGCTTTTCACCGGCAGCACTGAGGTCCTTGACGGTCGCCATGAACTGGCGGAAGAGACGGATGCCCAGCAGGACATAGAACAGCAGGGACACTGCAACGAGCGCCACCCATATGAGAATCCAGGACCACCAAGGCATGCTGAGAAGTCTATCCGGCGTACCTGTCCAGCGATGCCGCAAGCCAGTCCCGCGCGGCGTCAGCGAGCCCGGCAGGAGCCAGGATCCGGGCCGAACCGCCGTGCTGGGCCACGAACATCGGCAGCCACGCGGTGTTGCCGAACCTGAGCTGGGCCACCAGCCCGCCGTCGGGCAACTCTGCGGTGCGCTCCGCGTAATAGTCATCCGCCAGCCCCCTCCCCTGCCGGGTGAGCTGGACAGTGACTGTTGTGTCGTCGTCGTTCGCAGTGAAAAGTTTGGCGGGAACCCCGCCTTCGGGCGGCCCGTGCACCGTGGCGGCCCGGCCGTTGGGCCGCACGTCCTGGACCCGGTCCAGCCGGAAATTCCGGAGCCCGTCCACCAGATGGCACCAGGCTTCGAAGTACCAGGTGTTGTCCAGGGAGTACAGCCGGAGCGGGTCTACGTCGCGCTCGGTGACCGCGTCACGCTGGGGTGAGAGGTAGGTCAGGCGGAGTTGCGCGCCGGTCCCGATGGCCTGGCGGACCGTGGCGTGGGTCGCGGCGTCCGCGGGAGCCACCTGCGGCCCGGCGATGGAGGCAGCACGGAGTCCTTCCTCCCCCGCCGCGGCCAGCAGCTTCAACGTGACCGATTCCAGGGCGCCGCCGCCCGGAAGGTCCGGCAGCCCATTGAGCGTCTCAAGTCCGGTCAGCAGGGCACAAGCCTCCGCCACCGTAAACCGGACCGGCTTCTTCAGGTCAAGGTCCTGGGTGATGAAGACGTGGTCATCCTCCCACTGGATATCGAGCAGGTCATCCGGATACCCCTCGGGCAATCCGGAGCAAATGAGGATCCGGAGGTCTGCCTCCAGCTCGTCCCGGGTGACGCCAAAGTGCCTTGCGACGTCCTGGATGTGCAGGCCCTGGTTATGGACCAGGAACGGGACCAACTGCAGCATGCGCTTGAGCTGGTCCTCCGAGGTTCCCTTCCGGGCCGTCCGCGCCCGGGCATCAGGGAACGAGTAGACGGGGACGGGCGAAGCGCTGAAGCGGGCAGCGGCCTGCAGCCGGCGCCGCACTGCTCCCACCAGCTCCGCGGGCTCCACTGCCAGGGCATCGGGTCCATAGCTGGCCAACTCTTCGGCGAGGACCTCCGGATCACGGTATTCCACGACCACCCGCTCGTCGCCGTCGGCAGGCCGGCCGGGCGCCTGGTGGTGCCCGCCTTCAACGGCCCGGCTGCGCAGCGCCAGCAGGCGCCCCTGCCTGACGTCCACGACGGCGGTGCGCAGCGGCAGTTCAGGCAACCGGTCCAATTCAGCGCGGATGCTGAAGTTGGCGGGCGGGACGTACTGCTCCCTGCTGAGGGTTGTCACGGCGCTCGTGAAGCGCGACAGGCGGAAGTGCCTGGCTGCGTTTCGGCCCCGGTCGTAGCCCATGAGGTACCACTGGCCGAACCGGCTGCCCAACCCCCAAGGCTCTACAGACCGTTCCTCCTCCTTGCCGGTGCTTCCGGCCAGGTATGTGAAAGTCACGGGATGGCGGGCATGCATGGCTGCAACGATGTCGTCGAAGGCCTGGCCGGCCGGTTTGATCCGTGGCTGGACGCCTGCCGGGAGTCCCACCTCGGCCAGCCTTCCCGATGCCTGGAGTTTGCGGAGTGCGCTTTGGGCAGCTGTCCCCAATGCGGCGCGCTCCCAAAGTTGGGAAGCGAGCAGGAGGACCGTCCACTCTTCCGGCCCCAGCTGGACGTCCGGGAGGCGGCTGGACTCCTTGCCGATGCGGTACCTGGTGGTGGCGGGGTCATCCTCGCTCCAGCCCAGGTCCGTCAGGGTTTCCACCTCGAACCCCATGGCCCTCAGGTCGTTCTTGTCCCGCTCGAACATCCGCCCGAAGGCGACGTCATTGCCGGAGGTGTCGTGGTAGACCTTCTCGCGCAGCTCGCTGCGGCGCAACCCGTAGCGGGTGTTCAGCAAGGCAATGAGCAGGTTGAGGAGTCGTTCAGTGCGGGATACGGACACCTTGGTTACGTTACTAAACTCCCCGGGTGAAAGCAGAAAGCGCGGCAGCACGGGAGAAGTATCCTCCGTGCTGCCGCGCTTCCAGTTGCACTACCTGGGTACTGCGTTGATTTGGGGACTGCGTACCTGAATTGTGTCCCCGGACGTCGTCAGCGGACGGCGACGAGGTCCACGACGAAGATCAGTGCCTCGTTGGGGGCAATGGCTCCGCCGGCACCGCGCGAGCCGTAGGCCAGCTCGGAGGGAATCTCCAGGCGGCGGCGGCCGCCGACCTTCATGCCCAGGAGGCCCTGGTCCCAGCCCTGGATGACCTGGCCGACGCCGACCCGGAAGTCCAGCGGTGCGCCGCGGCCCCAGGAGGCGTCGAATTCTTCGCCTGTGGACCAGGCGACGCCGACGTAGTGGGTGGAGACGGTGTCCCCTGCCTTGGCTTCCTTGCCGTCACCCTCGATGAGGTCCGTGATGACGAGTTCCGTGGGGACGTCGCCTTCCGGGAAGTCGATCTCGGGCTTCTGGCGGTCGAATTCCCGCTGTCCAAACGACATGCTTGCTCCTAATGAGTGAGTGGTGATGGGTGCCGCGAAGAACGCGGTGTCCCTGTAAGTCTTGCTACTTGACCCCGAGGATGTCCACTACGAAGACCAGGTCGCCCTTCGCCTGGCCCTGGCCGGCGTCTCCGTAGGCCAGGTCCTTGGGGATGACCAGCAGGACGCGGGAGCCCACGGTCTTACCCGCGAGGCCCTGGGTCCAGCCCTTGATGACGCCCGAGAGTGGGAAGGTGGCGGGCTGGCCGCGGTCGAAGCTGGAATCGAACTTGGTGCCGTCGGAGAGGTTGACGCCAACGTAGTTCACAGTCAGCGTGTCGGATTCCTTGACGGTGGCGCCCGTGCCCTTGATCAGGTCCTGCGACACGAGTGCCGTGGGGGCGGGCGCACCTGCAACGTTGATTTCAGGTACGCCGTCTTTTTCCGTCACGGTCGGCAGGCCGGCCGGCGGCGTCACAGCGTCGCCCTGCGGCTTGTCCAGGACGGGAGTGGGGTCCGAGGCGGAAAGTAGCTTGATGATCAGCAGCTGCGTGGGTGCAGCTGCGGCACTGGGGCTGGGGCTGGCCCCGTCGGAGGGGCTGGGGCTTGCCGAAGGTCCGCTCTGCTGGCCGGGGACGGCCAAGGCCAGGCTGGATCCTACTTTGGCGCCCACGAAAGCGTTGTAGATGACGGCGCTGCCGGTTTTGAGCTCATCGTTCAGCTCAAGGCTTTCAGGCTCATTGGGGAAGGTATCCTCCAGCTGGGAACCGTCCGTACCGTTCAGGGCCAGGATGGAGATCTTGGCTACCTGATTTGCCTTGACGGCGTCGCCGCTGCCTTCGGAGACCACTTTGATGGTCGGCTGGGAAACGGCCAGGGGCTTGTCAAAATCCACACCCGGGGCCTTCTTGTCCCCGTTGTCGGTCAGCTTGAGGGAGTCGAACTTTGCAGTCTCCCCGGCGGACTGGCTGCTCGGCTCGGGCTGCGGGGCTGTACCTCCGCAGGCGGTCAGGAGCAGCAGGCCGGGAAGGAGGATTGCTAGTAGTCGGCGCACGTAGTAAAACTTTCGTCGGGGCAGGGTGGAGACGGCTTTCCGCCAGGCGGCGGACAGTGCCGTGGAAGGCCCCCTTAAAAGGGACCTTATCCAGAATAGACCCTGAAGCTGGACGTCAGCCCATAGAGTCCAGCAGCGCATCCACCCGCTCGTCGACGCTGCGGAAGGGGTCCTTGCACAGTATTGTCTGGTGGGCGCGGTCGTTGAGTTTCAGGTGTACCCAGTCCACGGTGTAGTCCCGCCCCAGTTCCTGCGCCCGCCGGACAAAGTCACCGCGCAGTTTGGCGCGGGTGGTCTGTGGCGGCGCGTCCACCGCACCCTTGATAACGGTGTCGTCGACAATCCGGCGCACCGCACCCCGGGACTGCAGGAGATAGAAAAGCCCCCGGCTGCGCGAAATGTCGTGGTAGGTCAGATCAAGCTGGGCGATCCGCGGTGCCTCCAGGCCCAGGCCGTGGCGTTCGCGGTAGTTGTCCATCAGTTTCTTCTTAATGGCCCAGTCGATTTCAGTGTCGATCCCCCGGGTATCGCCGGATTCGATCGCATGGAGCGTACGTTCCCACAGATCCAGGATCACGGAAACGTGCGGGTTGTGGGCGCCATGCTCCTTGACGAAGGCGGTCACCTTGGTCAGGTATTCCTGCTGGATTTCAAGTGCGGTGAGCTGCCGTCCGTTGGCCAGGCGGACCAGCGCGCGGCCGCTGAGGTCATGGGAGATTTCCCGGATGCTGCGGATGGGGTTTTCCATCCGCATGTCCCGCATGATCACCCCGGCCTCGATCATCCGGAGGACCAGGTCCACGGTGCCGACCTTCATCAGCGCAGTGGCCTCGGACATGTTCGAGTCCCCCACGATGACATGCAGCCGCCGGTAGAACTCGGCGTCGGCATGCGGCTCGTCCCGGGTGTTGATGATGGGCCGGGAACGGGTGGTGGCGGAAGAGACGCCTTCCCAGATGTGGTCGGCCCGCTGGGAAAAGGCATAGGTGGCGCCGTGGGGCGTCTTCAGGATTTTTCCTGCCCCGGCGATGAGTTGCCGGGTGACCAGGAACGGAATCAGGATTTCGGCCAGGCGGGAAAATTCCCCGCGGCGCGGAATCAAGTAGTTCTCATGGCTGCCGTACGAGTTGCCCGCGGAATCGGTGTTGTTCTTGAACAGGTACACGGTGCCGTTGAAGCCTTCAGCGGCAAGGCGCGCCTGGGCCTCGTCCACCAGATCGTCAAGGATGAGTTCGCCGGCACGGTCGTGGGCGATCAGCTGCGCAAGGTCGTCGCACTCCGCCGTGGCGTACTCGGGGTGGGAGCCGACGTCGAGGTACAGCCGGGAACCGTTGGTGAGGAACACATTGGAGGAACGCCCCCAGCTGACCACCTTCCGGAACAGGTACCGCGCCACCTCCTCCGGGGCAAGAGGCCTCGAGTCCGGGCTCGAGTAGGAGATCCCAAACTCGGTTTCGATGCCGAAGATTCTCTTGTCCATGTGGTCCTCCTAGGCCAGCAGTGCTGTGATGTCCGCGTCGTTCAGCCTGCGGAAGGCACGCCGGGTGCCGCGGGAGCTTTCGGAAAGCCGGTCCAGGACGGCCACTTCCAAGGCACCTGGCGGCAACGGCGCCGCGGGCTGCTCGCCCTCCTGGACGGGCGTCAGTCCCTTGAGTGCCAGCCGGACAGCGTCGGCGAAGCCCAGCGAGGCCTGCCATCCTGCGTCGATGGCCGATGACACTTTCTCAGCCTGTCCACCCATGACGACAAAGCTGTGCTCGTCTGCGATCGAGCCGTCGAACGTCAGCCGGTAGAGGTGGTCTTCGGCCTGCGAGGAACCTACTTCGGCAACCGCGAGTTCCACTTCGAAGGGCTTCTGCTCGGCGGTGAAGACGGCCCCCAGGCTTTGGGCGTACACACTGGCCAGGCCGCGGGCGGTCACGTCCTCGCGGTCGTACGAGTATCCGCGGACGTCGGCGTAGCGGACGCCGGCCTGGCGGAGGCTCTCGAATTCGTTGTACTTGCCGACGGCGGCGAACGCGATCTTGTCGTAGATCTCGCCGATCTTGTGCAGGGACGGCGAAGGGTTCTCGGCTACGAGGGCGATGCCGTCGGCGCAGCTGATGACAACCACTGAGCGGCCGCGGGCGATGCCTTTCCGCGCGAAATCCGCGCGGTCCTTCATCAGTTGTTCGGGTGAGACATAAAACTGCTGGGTCATCTCAGGCCTCCCGTCCGGCGATGGTGCGTGCTTCGATTACGCCGCGCGACGCAGCCGCGAGTTCCGGCTCGGGCACCCGCCGGGCCCCTGTCCTGTCCACCGTGTAGACCACCGGCCACAACTGCCGGACCGTGTCGGGGCCGCCCGTGGCGGAGTCGTCGTCGGCAGCGTCGTACAGCGATTCGACCGCAACGGAAAGGGCCTGCTCGGCCGTGAGGTTGGGCCGCCAAAGCTTCTTGAGTGCACCGCGTGCGAAGACGGATCCGGAGCCGACGGTGTGGTGTTCGTGTTCCTCGTACCTGCCGCCGGTGACGTCATAGGAAAACAGCCGGCCAACGCCTGCGCTGGTGTCGAAACCGGCGAACAGGGGCACCACTGCAAGGCCCTGCAGGGCCAAGGGAAGGTTGCCCCTGATCATGGCACCCAGCCGGTTGGC
The DNA here is from genome assembly GCF_035621795.1 of Pseudarthrobacter sp. LT1. Taxonomy (NCBI): domain Bacteria; kingdom Bacillati; phylum Actinomycetota; class Actinomycetes; order Micrococcales; family Micrococcaceae; genus Pseudarthrobacter; species Pseudarthrobacter sp. LT1. Next base: position 2,423,035 of record NZ_CP141830.1, on the reverse strand, counting down.
CTTGCCTTCAAGGCTGAGCTGGGTTCCTTCTATCTTTTCGTAGTGCTCAAGTTCAACCTGGAAAAGCCGGGTCAGGTCAATTGCGATGCCGGCGGTTCCGGCAATGCCAAGGACAGAGAAGTGGTCAGCCGGGAAGACCTTCTCGATGTGCCTACTGGCAATGACGTTCCCCATGGTTGCCCGCCGGTCGCCCGCCATCAGGACACCGCCGCCGTAGCTCATGGCAACGATGGTGGTGGCATGGGGAACCTGGACCGGGGCAGCCACCGACGCACCACCCTGGAGGGACCGGCTGAAAGGCAGTAGCTCAGGCCGGTCCCGCTGCAGGTGCTCGGTAAAGGACGAGGTGGCGTTGGCGGCTACCTGGTTGGCGGTTGATTCCTGCACTCATCACTCCTTGAACGTGGTACTTCAACGTCGGTACAGATCCCGGCCGTCCGCGGCTTCCGCCACCCAGCCGTCCGGGTTATTGGCCGCCCTTTTGGACGAATGCCCGGACGAATTCCTCGGCGTTGGATTCCAGGACACCGTCGATCTCGTCGAGAAGGTCGTCCACGCCTTCGGTCGATGCCGAGGCCTGCGCCTCGGGCGGTGCCGGGGGTGCCTCGGGGATGTCTTCGTCGACCTGGCTGTCACGTGACTGAGGCTGCTGCTGCTCCTGGCCTGCCATTGGTTTCCCTCCTTCTTCCGTCGGTGGATCCGGCGGATCCTCCGATATGCCCATCCTGCCACGGGACGGGCGTTCCGGCGCGGTTTACGCCGCAGGCGGAGTGCTGTTGTGTCCCAACAGCTCGCCGAGGAACGGTCCCGCTTCCCGGTAGCGCTCGAACAACGCTCCGGTCAGTGCTTTGGTTCCCCTCAGTGGCTCCCTGGTGGGCACGCGCTGAAGCCTCCCGTAGCCGGGCACGTCGAAGATGACCGAGTCCCAGCTGGCCCCCACAACGTCCTTGCCAAAGCTGCTGATGCACTTTCCCCGGAAGAACGCCCGGGTATCGGCGGGAGGCTCCGCGACGGCAGCGGCAATGGCCGAATCATCAACCACTCGCTGCATCCGGTTCCGGGACAGGAGCCGGTAGTAGAGGCCCTTTTCGGGCCTGATGTCAGCCCACTGGAGGTCAACCAGGCCCAGCCGGGCGTCGCTCCACTCCAGTCCGTCGCGCTGGCGGTAGCCGTCCAACAGGGAGAGTTTGGCCAGCCACTCCACCGAGGTGGCGGCGGCCGCCCTGTCGCTGTCGAGCTGGGTCAGAACCGACGCCCACCGTTCCAGGACCTCATGGGTATGTCCGTCGCCGTCCACGGCGTCACCCACTCCGGTGTCCTGGGCGAGCTTTGCTGCGGCTTCGTGGTACATCCACTGAAGGTCCAGGGCCGTGACGCGCCTGCCGTCCAGCAGGCGAAGCCTGGCGGACAGCGAGGTGTCGTGGCTGACCGTCTTGAGCGCTGCGACGGGCTCGTAAACCTCGATTTTGGGAGCGAGTCCAGCCTCGATGAGGCTGAGGACCAGGGCGGTAGTGCCGAATTTGAGGTAATTGGACACCTGGCTGAGGTTGGCGTCCCCGATGATCACGTGCAGGCGCCGGTATTTGTCGGCTGTGGCGTGGGGCTCGTCCCTGGTGTTGATGATGGGCCTGCGGATGGTGGTTTCCAGGCCCACTTCGGCCTCAAAGAAGTCAGCCCGCTGGCTGATCTGGAAGCCGGGAGTGGAACTGTCCTGGCCTATTCCCAACCGGCCGGCCCCGCACACCACCTGGCGGCTGACGAAGAACGGTGTCAGCCCCCGCACGATGTCTCCGAACGGTACTGACCTGGGCATCAGGTAGTTCTCGTGCGAACCGTACGACACGGATTTGTTGTCCGTGTTGTTCTTGTAAAGATTGACCGGCGGCAGCGCCGGATCCCCGGCCAGCCGGCGCACGGCGTGGAGACCCACCAGGTCGCCGGCAGCGTCCCAGGCCACGGCGTCACGGGGATTGGTGACCTCCGGGCTCGAGTACTCGGGATGGGCGTGGTCGACATACAGCCGAGCACCATTGCCGAGGACCATGTTCATGAGGAGGGTCCCCGATTCGTCCTGCCCGTCGAGCTCCAGCTCCTCTCGGCCGTACGCCAGGGCCACCGCCTCGGCGTCGAGCACCGGCGGCTGGTCAGTCAGCTGGCTGGGATGGGCGGTACCGCGGTCCACGGTCCAGCCCCGGGCATCGTGCAGCGGCTCCTCATCCGTGTAGTCCCACCGGGTCTCCGCTCCGCCGGCCGCCCGCTGGCGGGTGACCTGGGCGTACGCCTGGACCACGCGGGCGCTCATCATCGTGGCGTTGGCGGAGGGGGCGGACGGAGCGTGGATACCGTATTCGGTTTCGGCGCCCATGACCCGCATGGCCCCGCCGGCGGGAAGGGCTTCCCCGCCGGCTGTTCCCTGTGAACCCGTCACAGATACTGTCCTGTGGTGGGCATGGTTTCGATGGACTTGCCGGGCTCCTGGCCGGCTTTGCCCTGCACAATGGTCCGGATGTAGGTGATCCGTTCACCCTTCTTACCGGAGATGCGTGCCCAGTCGTCAGGGTTGGTGGTGTTGGGCATGTCTTCGTGCTCACGGAACTCGTCCACCACGGCGCGCAGCAGGTGCTCGATCCGGAGCCCCTTCTGGTGCGAGGTCAGCAGGTCCTTGATGGCGTACTTCTTGGCCCGGTCCACCACGTTCTGCACCACGGCGCCGGAGTTGAAGTCCTTGAAGTACAGCATCTCGGTGTCACCGTTGGCGTAGGTGACCTCCAGGAACTCATTGGACTTATCCGTGGAGTACATGGCTTCCACGGTGCGCTGGACCATGGCGTCCACGGTGGCCTGGACGTCACCGTTGTGTTCGGCGAGATCCGATTCGTGGAACGGCAGGTCCGGCGTGATGTATTTGTTGAAAATATCTGCCGCGGCTTCCGCGTCGGGCCGCTGGATCTTGACCTTCACGTCCAGCCGTCCCGGACGGAGGATGGCGGGGTCGATCATGTCCTCGCGGTTGGAAGCGCCGATGACGATCACGTTGTCCAGGCGTTCCACACCGTCAATCTCACTAAGGAGCTGGGGCACGATGGTGGTTTCGACGTCGGACGAAATGCCGGTGCCGCGGGTGCGGAACAGTGAGTCCATTTCGTCGAAGAACACCACAACAGGGCTGCCATCGGATGCTTTTTCCCGGGCGCGGGAGAAGATCAGGCGGATGTGCCGCTCCGTTTCACCGACGTACTTGTCCAGGAGCTCGGGTCCCTTGATGTTGAGGAAGTAGCTCTTCAGGTCCACGTTCCCGGAGCGCTCCGCGGCGCGGGCAGCGAGGGAGTTGGCAACCGCCTTGGCAATGAGGGTCTTGCCGCAGCCTGGAGGGCCGTACAGGAGGATGCCCTTGGGCGCTTTGAGCCCATGCTCCCGGTAAAGGTCCGGGTGCAGGAACGGCAGTTCCACGGCGTCGCGGATCTGCTCGATCTGGGGGCCGAGGCCACCGATGTCCTCATAGGTGATGTCCGGAACTTCCTCAAGGACCAGGTTCTCCACCTCTGAGCGGGGCACCTTCTCCAGCGCGTACCCCGTCCGCGAATCCACGGACAGGGCATCGCCAACCCGGAGCTTCTCGGACAGGAGGGCACCGGAAAGCCGCACCACGCGTTCTTCGTCCGCGCGGCCCACCACCAGGGCGCGGTCACGCCCCAGCATTTCCTTCAGGGTGGCCAGTTCACCGGCGCGCTCGTAGCCCAGGCCCGCGACGATCAGGAGGGCTTCGTTCAGCAGCACTTCCTGGCCCACGGCAAGCTGGTTGATGTTCACCAGCGGGCTGATGCCCACGCGCATCTTCCGGCCCGCGTTGAAGATGTCCACCGACTCCTCGGTGGCGGCCTGGCCGCTGTTGCCCGGCGCCGGCTGCCGTTTCGGGTTGATCTGGAGGATGGTGCCGAAGCTGTAGGGCGGCTGCCCTTCCTGGTCCAGGGCATTTTTCAGCCGGAGGATCTCAGCCTTCGCGGTTTCAAGCATGCTGACCAGCTTGGAGTTGTTCTGCGTTGCCGCTGCCAACTGGCGGTCGATGTGCCTGAGCTTGTCCCGAAGTATGTTGACCTGGCGGTCAGCAACCGAGAGGTCGTTGGCGGCAGACTGCTCTGCCGGTGTACGTCCGGAGTCCTGGTTTGGTGTCTCCATGATGTATCAGCCCCTTCCTGCGCTTCTCTTAAGACATTAGTCCCAAGAGGGCAGGTAGGGATGGAGACTCCCGAAATGTGGACTAGTTCGTGACCTCGGGGTTGTCGACCACATTGGTTCCGGCGATGGCGTCCCGGGCGGCGCGCCGGAGTTTCTTGTCCGACACCGCCCGCTCCCCCACCGCGCCGGGAGTCCAGGCGTTCACGTCCTCTTCGTTGAACTCGGTCTTTGACGGACGGCGCTTGACCGAGATGCCGGTGACGCCGTCTGCGAGCCGCCGGGTGACCAGCAGGAATCCTGTGTGGGCCACCATGCGGTGGTCCGGCCGCACGGCGAGGCCTTCAAGGTGCCAGCCGCGGACCATCGACTCCCACGCATCGGGCTCGGTGAACCGGCCGTCGGCCCGGATGGCCTCCGCGGTACGGGAGAGCTGGGTGACCGTGGCGACATAGTTGATCCAGACACCGCCGGGGGCAAGCACCGTGGCGACGGCGTCGAGGCACTCCCAGGGTGCCAGCATGTCCAGGACGACGCGGTCCACGGAGCCCGGTTCCTCGGCCTTGACCACTTCCTCCTGGAAGTCGCCAAGGGAAATCTGCCAGGCGGGGTGCGGGCCGCCGAAGATGGTTTCAACGTTGCCGCGGGCGATGTCAGCGAACTCTTCACGCCGCTCAAAGGAGTGCAGGTAGCCGTTGTCCCCCACCGCGCGGAGCAGGGAAATGGACAGGGCACCGGAGCCCACGCCGGCTTCCACTACGCGTGCGCCGGGGAAGATGTCCGCCATGGTGACAATTTGGCCGGCGTCCTTGGGATAGACGACGGCGGCACCGCGCGGCATGGAGAGCACGAAGTCGGACAGCAGGGGCCGGAGGGTCTGGTACTGCTGGCCCACGTTGTTCACCACGACCGAGCCGTCAACCTTGCCGATGATTTCGTCGTGGTTCAGGAAACCGCGGTGGGTGTGGAAGGCGCCGCCGCGTTCCAGCGTGATGGTGTTCATGCGGCCACGTTCGTCCGTGAGCTGGACGCGTTCGCCCTCCCGGAAAGGGCCCCGGCGCCGGGCAGCGCCCACCGGCTGCGAGCCGCTGGCGGCAGCACCGGCTTGCGCTGCTCCCTTGGCGTCGTTGACGGCAGTTTCGCTGCTCATGATTGTTCCTCGCTCCTGTAAACCTGTTGTGCCGCGGCTCTGCTGGTCCCTGGGGACGCTGTGGCTTCCGCGGCAATGCACGACCGGCAGGTAACTCTACCGGGTCTGGCCTTGCGGGTGCCTATCGTTGCGCGGGCGCTTTCCGGTGATGGCTGCGAGGACAGCCTCCTGAGTCAGCAGTCCGGTGACCGATCCGTTGTGGTCCACAACAGCGTAATGACGTCCCTCAAGCTGGGAAAGGAACTGGATCAGCTCCTGCCCTTTGGACCACTCCGGAATGTAGGCTCCGGCAGCCAGGGGGAATGAAATGGCGGTGACGGGCGTGGTATCCGCCGCAGCACCGGGCACCGAGGCAAGTGCTCCCGGGTCCACCACGCCCTGCGGCCGTCCGTCCGGTCCGCAAACCACCACGGACTTCGTCCCCGCTGCTGCCAGGCGGAGGGCGTCCCGGACGGTACCGGTGGAGGGAACGCCGGCCGCCGGGGTCGCCAAGGCTGCGGCGCTGACCAGCGGCAGCCGCCCCCGCAGGGTGCCCTGCTGGATGGACGCCGACGCGCCCATCCACAGGAATCCGCCCACCAGGATGGTGATCATCAGCAGGCTGAAGTCCGGCTGGTCACCGGCGAGGAACGGACGCAGGAGGAACCAGTAGGCAATGGCGAGGACGATGATCCGGCCGCCCCAGCCGGCCGCCACGGTTCCCTTCGCCTGGCTGCCGGTGGCCTTCCAGACGATGGATTCGACCAGCCGGCCGCCGTCCAGCGGCAGGCCGGGCAGGACGTTGAAGACACCGATGAGGAAATTGGCCCACATGAAGATGTTCGTGAGGATTTCGGCGACACTTCCCAGGCTGTTGGTGCCGAGCAGCAGCCAGGCTCCGCCGGCCAGGACGAAGTTGGCGGCCGGGCCCGCCAGCGCAACCAGAACAGATCGTCCCGGTGACGAGGTGAAGCTTTCGAACTGGGTATGGCCGCCCCAAAGGTTCAGGACGATCTTCTGGGTGGGCCAGCCGTAGATTTTCGCCGTCAGCGCGTGGGCGAGCTCGTGGACGAGGACCGAGATGAGGAGCAGGACGGCGTAGGCAAAGGCCACGAGGTAGGCGCTTACGCCCAGCATGGGGTTGTTCCGCGCCAGAACCGGCCCGTACACGATCACGGTGAAGGCCGCGATCACGAACCACGAGTACGCAAGGACAATGGGGACGCCGGCGATGCGGCCCAGCGGGATGCCTTCGCGGCGCGCCGGAGTGCCCGATGCAGGGCTTTGTCCGGCGCCGGGGTCAGCCACGTGGACCACCTTGGGAGGCGGCCGCATTGGTGGCGCCGGCCTGCAGGAGCAGTGCTTCCAGCTCCACCAGTGTCCGGCCGGAAAGGGTGTCCCAGAGCTCGTAGCTGTGGTGCTCAGGCAGCGGGACAATGTGCGGCACGGCAACCGTGGCGACGCCGGAGGCTACGGCCGCAGCCACGCCCGGTACGGAGTCTTCGAGGGCTACGCAGTGGTGGATTCCGAGGTCGGGATCGTTCTCCTGCAGGAGCTCGACGGCGGTCAGGTACGCCTCCGGGTGCGGCTTGCCCTGGCTCACGGTGTCGCCGGTGACCACTACGTCGAAGTACGGCCGGGGAAGGTTCGCTACCACCTCGCGGGCCAGTGGGCCCTCGGACATGGTGACCAGGGCGCAGCGCACGCCGGCGAGGTGCAGTTCCTCGAGGAGTTCGCGGGCGCCAGGGCGCCACGGCACTTCCTGCTGGACGCTGCTGATGACCTGGGCAGTCAGGGTGTCGATGATTTCGCGGATTTCCAATTCGACGCCGGCCTGCTGGAGCAGGCCCGCGGAGAATGTCAGTGACTGGCCAACCAGCTGCATTGCCTGGTCATGGCTCCACGTTCCGCCGTGTGCCTCCACCAGCCCATGCTCCGCGGCAATCCAGTAGGGCTCGGTGTCCACAATGGTCCCGTCCATGTCCCACAGGACGGCTTTGAGCGGGGAACTGGTGGCAGGAATTGGCATAACGCCAGTCTACGGGGCATGGCTGGGCGGAGGCTGTGGGCTACGCCCTTGGCGAATATGCCAAGGACCGGGCCCGCTTTGGACGGGATTCAGGGGATTTGCGGCGCTTCATTCCATGCGCGGGCAACCACCTTGGACGTAGGGTGAAGAAATGAATAGCTTCGAGGGAGACACCGCCGAACAGGGTGCCGGACCCGAGCGGGAACGGTTCCTGCAGCCAGTGGCTGACGGACAGCGCGTAACAGTGATGCTTGCCGCCTTTGAGGGGTGGAACGATGCCGGAGAAGCGGCCAGCGATTCGCTGCGCTACCTGAACAAACTGTGGGGCGGCAAGAAAGTCGCTTCCATCGATGCTGACGAGTACTACGACTTCCAGTTCACGCGGCCGACCGTGCGCAGGAATGCTGCCGGTGAGCGCAAGATCAAATGGCCTTCCACCAGGATCTACAAGGCGAGTGCGCCCAACTCCAATGTGGATGTCATCTTTGTGCAGGGGACGGAGCCGTCCTATAAGTGGAGGGCCTACACGGCAGAGCTGCTGGTCCATGCCGAGGCGCTGAACGTCGACTATGTGGTGCTGGTGGGTGCGCTGCTGGCGGATGTTCCGCACAGCCGCCCGATTCCGGTGAGCACGTCCTCGGATGACGCTCCGCTGCGTGAGCGCATGAACCTGGAGGCCTCCCAGTATGAGGGCCCCGTTGGGATTGTGGGCGTCCTGTCAGAGGTGGCCCTCCTGGCGGGACTGCCTACCGTGTCCTTGTGGGCCGCCGTGCCGCATTATGTGGCCCAGGCGCCCTCCCCCAAAGCGCAGCTTGCCCTCCTGCACCGCATCGAGGAGCTGCTGCAGGTGCCGCTGGACACCCACGAGCTGGCGGAGGAAGCGGATGCGTGGGAGCGCGGCGTGGACGAACTCGCTACCGAAGACCCGGAGATCGCTGCCTACGTGCGGCAGTTGGAGGAAGCCAAGGACACTGCCGACCTCCCTGAAGCCAGTGGCGAGTCCATTGCCCGTGAATTTGAGCGGTACCTGAAGCGGCGGGGCCAGGACCGGCCCTGACGTTGACGTACTGACATGCCTTAACACGAAGGGCCCGGCCGGGAGCAATCCCGGCCGGGCCCTTCGTGTTTGCCGTGAGGTGTGGACGCCTTAGAGCCGGATGCCCAGGAGGGCGTCCACCGCGTCCTTTACCAGTGCCCCGTCAGCGGGGCTGGCGGCAGCACCGGCGTCGTTGGCAGTCCGTGCCCAGCGCGAGACCGCGGCCACCGCTGCGGGCGCATTCAGGTCTGCTGCCAGCGCCTCCCGCATCTCGGCCAGCAACTGCTGGCCCGAGCCCTCGGGAGTATGGTCAAGTGCTTTCCGCCACGCCGCCAGGTCGGCCTTGGCGGCATTGAAGCCTTCGTCGGTCCAAGACCAATCGGAGCGGTAGTGGTGGGCCAGGATCGCCAGGCGTATTGCTGCAGGGTCCTCGCCGGCTGCGCGGAGCCTGGAGACCAGCACCAGGTTGCCTTTGGACTTGCTCATTTTTTCGCCGTCAAGGCCCACCATGCCCGCGTGCGCGTAGTGCTTGGCCAGGGGCACGCCGGCGAGGGAGTACGCGTGGCCGGCGCCCATTTCGTGGTGCGGGAAGATCAGGTCCGATCCGCCGCCCTGCACGGTGAAGGGCGCGGGCAGGTACTTCTGCGCGATCACGGTGCACTCAATGTGCCAGCCCGGCCGTCCCGGTCCCAGGCTTCCACCGGGCCAGCTCGGCTCGCCCTCGCGTTCCACCCGCCAGAGCAACGGGTCGAGGGCCTGCCGCTTTCCGGCGCGGCCCGGATCCCCGCCGCGCTCGGCGAAGAGCTCCAGCATGGCGCTTTCGCCAAGGTGGGAAATGGATCCCAGGGCCCAGGCATCGGGTGCCGTTGACTGCTTGCCGGCGGCTTCGACGTCGTAATAGACGTCCCCGTCAGGCTCGCCGTTGGTGCCGGCCACGCGGTATGCCAGCCCCATGCTGACCAGGCGTTCCACCTCGGGGACGATCAGGTTAATGGATTCGACGGCGCCAACGTAGTTGTCCGGCGCCAGGACGTTCAGCGCCTCCATGTCGGTCTGGAAGAGTTCCACCTGCTCTGCGGCGAGCTGCCGCCAGTCGACGCCGGTGGCGGTGGCCCGTTCGAGCAGGGGGTCATCCACGTCAGTGACGTTCTGTACGTAGGAGACCTCGCTGCCGGCGTCGCGCCAGGCACGGTTCAGGAGGTCAAAGGCGACATAGCTGGCAGCGTGCCCCATGTGGGTTGCGTCGTAGGGGGTGATGCCGCAGACGTACATGGAAGGCCTGGCCTCCCGTTCCAGGGCCACTTCGCGGCCCGCCGCGGTATCGAACAGCCGGATGGCGGGGATGTTTCCAGGCAGGGCAGGCACAGGGCGGGAAGTCCAGGATTTCACATGCCAAGCCTAGTCCTAGGCGCTGATGACGCCGAAACCGAGCAGGAGGTACAGGGCGAGTCCGAGGAAGATCCGGTACCAGACAAAGAGCCGGTAGCTGCGCGTGGAAACGAACTTCAGGAACCATCCGATGATGACGTAGCCCACCAGCAGGGCGATCACGGTGGCAAGCGCGGTCTCCGGCAGGCCGAACGGGCCGGAGATCCCTTCCTTGGTGACCACCTTGTAGAGCTGGTACAGCCCGCTGCCGAACACTGCGGGGATGGCGAGTAGGAAGGAGTACCGTGCCGCGGCCTCACGGGTATAGCCCATCAGCAGGCCCGCGGTGATCGTCCCGCCGGAGCGGGAGACGCCGGGAATGAGGGCCAGGGCCTGCGCCAGGCCGTACAGCATGCCGTGCTTGTAGGTCAGGTGGGCAAGGTCCCGCTTTTGGGCGCCAATTGCGTCTGCCACGGCAAGGATGAGGCCGAAGACGATCAGCATGGTGGCCACGATCCACATGCTGCGGAGTACGGACTCGATCTGGTCCTGGAAGAGGAGCCCCAGGACGATGATGGGCAGGCTGCCCAGAATCACCAGCCAGCCCATCCGGGCGTCAGGGTCCTGCCGGGGCACGCGCCCGGTGAGGGAGCCCGCCCAGGCCTTGACGATGCGGACGATGTCATGCCAAAAAAAGATCAGGACGGCGGTCTCCGTACCGAGCTGGGTAATGGCCGTGAAGGCTGCCCCCGGGTCCTCTGCGTTGGGGAGGAATTCGCCCACGATCCGCAGGTGTGCGCTTGATGAAATCGGTAGAAATTCGGTCAGTCCCTGCACTAGGCCCAGCAGGGCCGCTTCAAACCAGTTCACGCTAAGACCCTACGGCATGGCAGCGCCGCTCCTGGCCGTAAGCTTGCTGCTATGCAGCAGCGTTACGTCGGCAACAGTGGATTGCGAGTTTCCGCCCTCTCCCTTGGCACCCGCTCCTGGGGTGGCGACACTGACGAACAGGACGCGTCGGAGTTGCTGCGAACGTTCCTTGATGCCGGCGGCCGGCACGTGGACACATCGGCGTCCTACGCGGGCGGCGGCTCGGAGGCGATCCTTGGCTCGCTCCTGGGCGATGTGGTGGCCCGCACGGAGATTTCCATCTCCACGAAAGCGGGGATGACGACGCCGGATGGCCGGCGTGCGGTGGACGCCTCACGCAATGCGATGCTCACCGGGCTGGATGCAAGCCTGGCCCGTCTGGGCACTGACTACGTGGACCTGTGGTTCGCCGAAACGTGGGATGGCAACGTTCCCCTCGACGAAACCCTGGCGGCGCTGGAGTTTGCCGTCCGCACCGGCCGGGCCAGGTACGCGGGCATCTCGAACTATCGGGGCTGGCAGGCGGCGAAGGCCGCCGCCACGAGCAGTGTGCCGCTGGTGGCTGTCCAGGCAGAATACTCGTTCCTTAACCGGTCCACGGAGGCGGAACTGATCCCCGCAGCTGAGGATGCCGGCCTGGGCCTGATGGCGTGGGCTCCTCTGGGCCGGGGGGTGCTTACGGGGAAGTACCGTGGCAGCATCCCCGCCGGTTCACGGGGAGCCTCGGTCAGCGAAGCCGCGTGCGTGGAGCCGTATCTCGAGGAGAAGCCGTCGCGGATCGTGGATGCTGTGTGCATGGCTGCAAACGGGTTGGGCCGGACTCCGCAGGATGTTTCGCTCTCCTGGCTGCTGTCACAGCATGGCGTTGCCACGGCCATCGTTGGCGCCCGGACACCGGTGCAGTTGAAGGAGATCCTCGACTCCCAGCTGGCACCCCTGCCGCCGCAGATTGCACGTGCGCTGGAGGATGTTTCCGCGGCGTCTTAGGTTCTGTTGCCGAACTTCCCGGGTCCCTGGACGGTTCGGGCGGTGTTGCTATTCCTCGACGATTTCCAGGTCTTCGTCCTCGTCCACGTCGGCTTCTTCGTCCTCATCGTCCTCGTCGTCAAAGACCTGCAGGGGCGTTACTTCGTTGTAGGCCTCGTAGAGGGCGTCCTCGTAAACTTCGAAGGCATCGGCAACTGCGAAAAACGCTGCCTCAACGGAGGGATCACCGTCCCCGCGGCGGTTCGATGCTGCTATAAGGTGTTCTTCCAAAGCGGTGGTCAGGGACGAAAGCGCGACACGCGGATCGATGCTCATGACTTCACGTTAGCCGGAAAAGGACGAAAATGGAGAGCAAATGAAGGAACAATTTCTCACCAGCTCGGTCCAGCGGGAGCGGGATTATTTGCGTCAGTACGAGTACCTCGTACTGACCGTCAGCCCTGATGATTCCTTGCCGGAGGCGCGGCGCCGGCTCGTTGAACACTCGGAATACGGCAAGTGGGAACTCGAACGCAGCAAACTCTATGTGGGCGGCGGCAGGCGCTTTTGGCTGCGGCGCCGGGTGATGCAGGTCCAGCGGACCGTTTAGGAATGAACGGTCCAGCGGACCGTCTAGCCTTCCAACGGCCCCAGCCACGCGTTGGCTACGGTGTTGTGGGCTGATTCGTCATCGGAGGGGTGGAACATCCCGGCCAGCACGTCCCGGTAGAGCCGTTCCAGTTCCGAGCCCCTGAAATAGCTTGATCCCCCGCTGACCCGGATGGCCAGGTCCACCACGCGGCGGGCGGTTTCGGTGGCGTTCACCTTCAATCCCACCAGTTTGGGAAACCACTGGCTTCCGTGATCAACCAGGGCGTCGACGTCTGCAGTGACGGCCCTGAGCTGTGGGTACAGGACGTCCATGGCCATGGCGGCCTCTGCCACCTTCCAGCGGATGTCGGGGTCCTGCGCGTAGCTTCGCCCGCCGTTTTTGAAGGAGGTACGCCGCTTCACGTTCTCCACTCCCACGGCCAGGGCGCGTTCTCCGAGGCCCGTGTAGACGGCGGCCAGGAGGCTCTCGAAACAGGCGAAGATCGCGAAGATCAGGGGGTCGGCGTTGGGGCCGACCGGCAGCTTCCGGAAGATGCGGTCGGCTGGCGCTTTCACGGCTTCCAGGACCGTTGTGGCGGACTGGCTGGCCCGCATGCCCAGGGTGTCCCAGTCGTCCAGGATCCGGTAGCCGGGAGTTTGCCTGGTGATGAATCCGTGGACCAGTTCCCCGGCACCGTCCCGGGCTGCAGCGTCTTTCCCGAAGATGCCCAGCCGGGTCCAGGCGGGCGAGAGGCTGGTGAAGATCTTTGTACCGGTGTAGGAGTAGCCACCATCCTGTTCCGGTGTGGCAGTGGTCCGTGAATCGAAGAGGACCGAGTCGTTCCCGGCTTCCGAGTTGCCGAAGGCGAAGACCTCGCCCTGCGCAGCTTCCTTGAGGACGTAATCGAGCGAGTTGTCGCCCCGCGCGGCCAGTACGTGCGCGACGCCGGTCCAGACGAGGTGCATGTTGACCGCCAAAGCGGTGGCCGGGGCAGCCGTTGCCAGCCTGCGCTGGCACTGCGCCGCCGCTTCAAGGCCAAGCCCGGCACCGCCGTCGGACGCCGGTACGAAAAGCTTCAAGTAGCCTTCCGCTGCCAACTCCTCCAGGTCCTCATGGAAGAATGCGTTGTCACGGTCATATCCGGCGGCGCGGCTGCGGATGCGCTGCAGCAGCTCATCCGGGAGCAGTTCCTCAGGGCTCACGGCCGGCTCCTCTCAGTAGTTGGTGAGCAGGGTGTTCAGCACCCGGGCACCGAACTTCAGGGAATCCGCCGGGACGCGCTCGTCCACCCCGTGGAACATGCCCGTGAAGTCCAGCTCGTCCGGCAGCATGAGGGGCGCAAACCCGTAGCCGGTGATCCCCAGGCGGCTGAGCGACTTGTTGTCTGTACCGCCGGAGAGCGTGTAAGGCAGCACCTTGGCACCGGGATCCTCCTTGTGGAGAGCGTCGATCATCGAGTCCACAAGGTTGCCGGCGAACGGGACCTCAAGCGAGACGTCGTTGTGGACGTAGCTGACGTCCACGCCGTTGCCGGCGAGTTCGCGCACGATCTCGAGGACCTGCTGTTCCTGGCCCGGGAGGGTCCGGCAGTCAACCAGGGCTTCGGCGGACTCGGGAATGACGTTGTGCTTGTAGCCGCCCTTGAGGAGCGTGGGATTCGTGGTGTTCTGCAGGGTCGCGCCGACAAACCGGGCCACCGTACCCAACTGGTTGAGCAGCAGGTCGGCGTTGTCGGCGTCGAACTCCACACCAGTGAGTTCCGTCACCCCGTCAAGGAACTGCCGGGTGGTGGGAGTGAGCTCGATGGGCCACTTGTATTCGCCAATCCGGGTCACGGCAGCCGCCAGCCGGGTCACGGCATTGTCGGTATTGATCTGCGAACCGTGGCCGGCCCTTCCGTGCGCTACCAGGCGGAGCCAGGAGATGCCCTTTTCCGCCGTCTGCAGCAGGTAGGTCCGCTGGCCGCCGATGGTGGCCGAGAAGCCGCCCACCTCGGAGATGGCTTCGGTGGCGCCCTCGAAAAGTTCGGGCCGGTTGTCGACGGCGTAGCGGGCGCCGTACACGCCGCCGGCCTCCTCGTCCGCGAAGAAAGCGAAGATGATGTCCCGCTTGGGCTTCCTGCCCTCCCTGGCAAAACTCCTCAGCACCGAAAGGATCATGGCGTCCATGTCCTTCATGTCGACGGCGCCCCGTCCCCAAATGAGGCCATCTTTCAGTTCTGCCCCGAACGGGTCAACGGACCACTGGTCCCGGAGCGCCGGAACGACGTCCAGGTGGCCGTGGACCACGAGCGCACTGGCTGAGGGGTCCTCCCCTGCCATCCTGGTGACTACGTTCGCACGGCCGGGAGCTGACTCGAAGATCTCGGCGTCCAGCCCCACTTCCTCGATGAGCCCCGCGGCATACTCTGCCGCCGCCCGCTCCCCCGGCCCCGATCCGTCGCCGTAGTTGGAAGTGTCGATCCGGATGAGTTCCTGGCAGATCCGGACAACTTCATCCTCGGGCAGGACGTCAGGCATTGGTGGCTCCTTGGTAGGGAATGACTGGGTGGCACGAGCTGAATCGCTGCCCTCAGCCTACCTACTTGGCCCGATTCGTTGTTCCCGGAAAGTTCGTGTTAGAGTTTTTCTCGCTGCTTCGGAGAGGCGCGAAACGCTGAAAGGCGGAGACGCTTCCCGAAATACCACCTGCGCGGGTGGCGGAATGGCAGACGCGCTAGCTTGAGGTGCTAGTCCTCGAAAGGGGGTGGGGGTTCAAGTCCCCCTCCGCGCACAATGGGAAGCCCCGGAACATCAATGATGTTCCGGGGCTTTTTTGTGTCTCCAACCACGTCGTGACCCGTATCCAGCCGTGGTCCCGTTCCTGATCCTCTACGGGAGCGGAGCATCGGACCGGACGTCTCCAGCAACACGGTTTCGCCTGGTTTTCGTTAGGGTGAGAGCTACGCGTGCGGCAGCAAAATGCTTTCTCACAGGAAGCCAGGGGTGACGGCCCCTGTGGGCCGCACGCGTCAGAGTTCGCAGCCCGCACTTAACGCGGGCCCTCGGGACGGAAGCAGGGGGAATGATGGCCGGCACCCGGAACACCAGGGACGGTCAGGTCCCCAAGTACTTCTACGCCACAGGTGGGTGGGGCAGGGAAACGGTCATCTACGCCTATACCCAGGAAGAGTGGGGGCTTGGCGGCTCCCTGCCCAGCGGAGGCAACTACCAGGCAAGGACATTCACCGGCCTGGCCATCGTCGCCCTGATTGCAACCATCCCAGCAATCCTCGCTCCACTCTTCATCCTGGTCAGCATCTACGCGATCATCACCTCCATCCCTGACCTGGGCGACATGGGCATGGGACTGATCTGGTTCGTCATGTCCGTTGTCTGCACGGTCCTGTTCACCGGCGGCTGGCTGCTGAGTATCCACGCCCTCCGGGGAGAGCTCAAGGCCCGAAAGCTCCGCAAGGGCAGGGGCCTGCCCAAGCCAACGCACGGTGTCACCGACGACCAGGCCCGGCGCTGGTTCGAGGAGCACCCAGGAACCCTGGAGATCAGCCGGGAAAACTTCCCGCTCAGCACCCGCCCGTTCCCGGATGAACCCGAGTACCTGCCCAGCCAAGAGAAACGAGCCTGACGATGGTTTACGACCGGGAACGGTTTGCACGCGAGGACGCCGTCTACGCCGAACACAAGCAAGCGGTCGCCGCCGGCGAGAAGCGCGTCCTGCGCAAGACCAGCACGGGCGGGCTGCACAGCTACCCGGCCGACGAGATCGGGTTCACGCCCGGCCGCGGGCACGCCCAGGTCAGCACCTGGTGGGGCATGGGAATCCTGATGGTCGTCATGGTTCTCATGCTGGCCACCGGCGTGTGGCTCTTCCAGCGTCCGCTGTGGGATGGCGACTTGCCGGAGTGGGGCGCTCTGTGGCTGATCGGTTTCGCCGGGTTCCTGACGCTCTATACGTTCTTCCTCGCCCGTGACGAGTACCGGGCCACCCAGCTGCGCAAGCTCCGTGGGTCCCCGAAGCCGAGCTCCAGCGGCAGCGTCGACATCAACCTCCTGGAACTCGGCCGGAACCGCGGGGACCAGCCCGGCGCGTCCCGATAGGATTCGACCCGTGTTCAACCAGGACAAGCAGTTCCGCAGGCCCGACGGAACGCCCTATGACCCCAGCAGCTTCAACATCGGCCAGTTCGAGGAGCATTACGGTCCGGGCGGTGTACCGGAGGTATGGTCGATGGCAGTGATGTCCGCCTTCGCGTTCAGGACCGCCGTGAAGCGCAGCCGCTGGCTTCGCGAACGGGAAAAGACGAACGGACAGGGGAACTGATGGAGTACCTCTACGGCTTCCTTGCCGTCATTCTTGCCATAGTGGTGCTGCGGCTGCTGAACGCCCACTGGCAGCGCAAGCATTGGCGTACCCGGCCGCCCAGGCACCGGGGCAAGGCGCAATCACAACGAGGCCGGGTCTACAAGAACCCGCCGCCCACGAACCACAACGCCGACCCGTACAGCGGTTGGCCCTAGGCGCCAGTAGCGACAGGCACGTATCGCCATCCGTAGTCCACAGCCGGGGCCAATTCGGCGAGCGCCGCAAGCGCCAGGCAGATGGCCCAAAGCGAGCCTGATTTCCTGCCTCATCAGCACAACGGTGGACAGCGCGGGCCGACTCGCTCATTCGCGTATCCACACCTGGTGCCGTGGGATGCGCAATCAGCCCGGTAGCCTAGGGGCAGCCGCGCCAGACCCGGCATCGTCCCACGTCAACGCGGGTTTTATGTCCTGGCATGGACTATTTGTCACCAAGGCGCCATGCTGCGCCTTCCAGGAAGAAGGACCCGTGAAGAGGACCAGGCCACTATCACTCGCCTTGGCGGTGAGCGCAGTCGCGGGCAGTGCCTTCCTTGGCACCGGCAGTGCCCAGGCTGGATCCCAGGAGAACAACCCCTGCCAGCGGCTGTCTGCGGGACAGGTGAAGTACAACAGCTTCGGTGCAAACCGGGTGACGTTCGCTACCGCCACGGGCCGTGAATCCAACGTCGTCACCATCACCGGGTGCGTTCGTTCCGGCAATGCCTACGTCCAGGAATGGCAGGACTGGGGCTACGCAGGGCTAAAAGGCTTCGCTCCCCCAGGACTGACCTGGGAGGACACATTCAAGTCACCGACCGGCTCGTACAGCGTCACCGAGGCATTGGGCCGTTCCAACCCGGGCACGGCATTGGCCTACCACACGGTCAACGCAAACTCCCGCTGGGGCGGTGAGTACGGCCCTACCTACAACCAGTACTTCGAAGGCAGCGGCGGTCCCTCTGACGAGAACCTCTACACCTACATGAACCAGGGGTATTACGAACAGGCGGCGGTCATCAACTACAACCGCCAGCCGGACATGAATACCGTGCAGGGGGCCTCCTACGCAATCTTCCTGCACGCCGGTCGCACCACTTCCGCCGGCTGCCTGTCCACCAGCCTTGAGACGGTCAACAGGTTCCTGCGCAGCAGCCGCCCCGGCGATCGAATCATTATGGGCGCAGTCGATGACATCTTCACCCCGTATTCAGCGGATCCCTTTGGCGCCATCACGCAGAAATACAGCCAGGGCGGAGGGCCGGCCGGCCAGCTTGGCAGCCCGGTCTCCAATGAGGTGGGCGGACTGAGGGACGGTGGCGCCTTCCAGAACTACCAGGGAGGAGCCATCATCTGGTCTCCCCTCTCCGGAGCCCATTTCTCGTGGGGAGCCACCCGCGGCAAGTGGGCCTCCCTCGGTTATGAAAACGGCCCCCTCGGCTACCCGGTCACTGACGAAGTTGGAGGCCTGCGTGGCGGGGGTGTCTACCAGGTGTACCAGGGCGGCGTCATCATGTTTTCCCCCGCCAGCGGAGCGTACCTTTCGTCTTTCGGGCCAATCCGGGACAAGTGGGCAGAAACCGGCTTTGAAAACGGTGCTTTGGGATACCCCGTCAGTGACGTCATCACCGGCCTCAAGGACGGCGGCTCCTACCAGGCGTACCAGTATGGAGCGATCTTCTCCTCACCCGCTGGGGGAACGCACGCCGTCACAGCTGGCATCTACGGCAAGTGGCGCTCCCAAGGAGCTGAAGGTGGCCCCTTGGGATACCCAACAACCGATGAGTTCCGCGGGCTCCGCAATGGCGGCTCCTGGCAGGGCTTCCAGGGCGGGGCAATCATGTTTTCCCCAGCGTCCGGAGCTGCGGTCAGCGCCGGCCCGATCCGTGACAAATGGGCCTCCACGGGTTTCGAGTGGGGCAGCCTGGGCTACCCGGTCAGCGATGTGATCACCGGGCTAAAGGAAGGAGGTGCCTTCCAGAACTACCAGGGAGGCTCCATCCTGTGGACCCCGGCAAACGGCGCCATCATCTCCGTGGGAGCCATCCGCAACGTCTGGGCCGGACAGAACTTCGAGCACGGTGTCCTCGGCTACCCCACCACGGATGAGTACGGCACGTCAGGAGGCGGTGTTGCCCAGAACTACCAGGGCGGGGTCATCTACTTCGTGCCCAACGTCGGAACCTACGCGGTATCCGGTGCCATCTTCACAAAGCATGAGGCAATGGGCCGCTCACTCGGCGCTGCCGTGAGCCCCCAGGTGGCCATCAAGAACGGTGGCCTGTACCAGAACTTCCAGAACGGCTCCATCCTCTGGTCCCCTGCGACCGGCGCGCACGTGTCCATTGGTGCAACCCGCGGAGCCTGGGCCCAGGCCGGATACGAGAACGGGTTCCTCGGCTACCCAACGAGTGATGAAATCCCGGTCAGCGGTGGTGTCAAACAGACCTACCAGGGTGGATCCATTTACTGGACCGCAGCCCTCGGGGCGTTCTCCATGCCGTCAGAGTTCAGCGCCAAATTCGATGCTGTAAACGGTTTAGCCACCTTGGGGTTTCCCGGAACCAACCGGGTGACCGGGCTGAAAGACGGTGGCTCCTTCATCAACTTCCAGAAGGGCGCCCTGATCTCCAGCCCGGCCACCGGAGTTCGCCTCTCCGTCGGCAAAACCCGCGACGCCTGGGCAGGGACCGGTTTCGAGTGGGGCAGGCTTGGTTACCCGACCACGGATAACTACGTGACGGCAGACGGCAGCACCGTCCAGGATTTCCAGGGCGGACGGATCACCGTTCCCAAGGACGGCGCGGCCAGGATCGACTACGGCACCTCCTGAACCCCGTCACGGGGATGCGATCTTTGTGCGCCTAGGGGGTAATTGTCAGCGGCCTTGTCCTTGCAGCGCACGACGCCCGGCTGAAACCTTCCGCATGGCGAACACGGTTATTCGTCCCGGTATCGTCACACCAATCCACGCCGAAAGGGTAGGCCTCAACGCTGGCCTCCCCCGGCGCTGCCGTCAGCGGCACGTCAAACTGGTAAGAAAACCCGCCGGCATCGTTCATCGCGGCAGTCGTGCTGATGAAGGCATGACCGGCGGCATCGGTGACCGAGACGTAAATCCGGGCGTTCTGTCCGTACCGGGGATTGCAGTCAGCGTCTGCCGCGTGCACTGTGACGGCGTCACCCGGTTTCGCGACAGCCGGGCTCACGGAATAGCTTGGAGGCAAACAGGGCGGCTCTCCTTGCCACGACCCGCCGCAGGCGGATGAAAGACACGACACAAGCACACCGGCCGTAGCCATCACTGCCACGCCTTTCCGCGACGTATCGGCTCGGTGAGCCCGGAACCCCATGGCCTAATTATGCGCAGGGTCGCGGGAAATACGTCGTTTCCGGACTGCATCGTCGCCCTGCCATCAAGCCAGGCGTGCCTTCACGATCTCGCTGGCGGCTTTGCCGTCGAAGCGTCCGCCGATTTTGGGGGTTACGGACTTCATGACCGCACCCATGGAACGCATTGTCAGCGCGGTTCCCCCGGCTCCCATGTCCGCGATGACCCCGTCGATAATCGCCTCGGCTTCCGCGCGGGTCAGGGCCTTGGGCAGGTAGGCCTCGATGACCTCAGCCTCGGCGATCTCGGCCTGTGCCCGGTCGTCGTGCCCGGCGGCGGAATAGGTGGCGGCCGTGTCACGGCGCTTGGCGGCCTCTTTCTGCAGCAACGCCGTGACCTGAAGGTCATCAAGCTCAACCGGGGTCTTTCCTGATTTCTCCCGCGTTTCGATCTCACCAAGGACATTGCGCACCGTGGTGAGTGCGACCTTGTTGCCGGCTTTCATGTGGGCGACGACGTCGCCCTTCAGCTTTTCCTTCATTGACATGTTTTGCCTCATTCTTACGGGTTTGGAAGCGGCCTGGGACAAGCCTATTCCCACCTGGCCGGACCGCTGCCGCATCGCGGCTTGTTTCCCCCACCCCGGGAGGACAGACGGTTTGCGCGCGGCCATAGGCTAGTTTGGAATCCGCAGCGGCCTGGTCCCCCGGGCCCCGAAAGGAGCACCGAGTGGACAGCACGGTTGGCAAGTGGTTCCTGAATCGGGCCGAGCGCGGAAACCCGGCTTCCTTGATCCACGCCGGCGGTGCAGAATCACCACCCTGGTCGGAAGGCAACCTGGTCAGGCCCCTGGTGCATGGGGCTGCCTACTTCTCCAGGCTGCACGCGGAGCTGTCCGCCCTGGAGGCTGGAGACCGGGTATGGTTCACCGACTGGCGCGGCGACGGTGATGAGCAGTTGGAACCCGGTGGTACGACGATTGGCGGGTTGCTCGCTGAACTGGCCCGGTCCGGCGTCGAAGTACGCGGCCTTGTCTGGAGGTCACACGGCGAACGGGTGTCAGCCCCCATCAGTGGACGCTCAAACGAGCTCCTCAGCCGCCAGATCAACGACTCCGGCGGGGAGGCGCTGTTGGATCAGCGCGTCCGTCTCTTCGGTTCCCACCATCAGAAACTGGTGGTCATCCGCCGCCGTGACGACCCCTCCCGCGACGTAGCCTTCGTAGGGGGAATCGACCTTTCACACAGCCGCCGCGATGATGCCGGCCATGCAGGAGACCCGCAGGCAGTGAAGATGGATTCCCGCTACGGGCAGCGGCCTCCCTGGCACGATGCCGCCCTTGAACTGCACGGTCCCATAGTTGCCGGTGTGCTTGCCGTGTTCGCAGAACGGTGGAACGACCCCCACCCGCTGGACCGCAGAACCCCATACCGAATGCTGTTGCAGCGCCTGGCCCGCATGCCGAGGCACCCTAAACCCTTGCCGGAGGCCGCTCCTCCCCCTCCACCGGCCGGCCCACACGCCGTTCAACTGCTGCGCACCTACGGTGTGAAGCACCCGCCATTCCCGTTCGCCCCCAACGGAGAACGAAGCATAGCCAGGGCGTACGCAAAGGCCTTCGCCCAGGCCCGCTCGCTCATCTACATCGAGGACCAGTACCTGTGGTCAACAGAGGTCGCCGCCGGTATTGCAGAGGCCCTAAAACGCAACCACAGGCTCAACGTCATCATCGTGGTGCCCCGGTACCCGGACTCTGACGGCTTCCTTGGCGGACCGCCCAGGCGCCTGGGGCAACTGCGTGCCGTCGGAATGCTTCGCCGGGCCGCACCGGACCGGGTGGGGGTGTTCGACCTGGAGAACAGTGAGGGGACGCCGATTTATGTCCACGCCAAGATCTGCATTATCGACGACACCTGGTTCACCTGCGGGTCGGACAACTTCAACCGCCGGTCCTGGACTACCGACAGCGAGCTCACCTGTGCAGTAATCGACACATCGGCTGGTGGGACGCCCGGCGATAACAAGGGCGCACCAGGGACCCACCCGCTCGCGAGGATGCTGCGGCTCCAGCTCTGGGCCGAGCATCTGGGCCTTGACCAGGACGACCCGCGGCTCCTTGCGGACGGGGGCGAACTGGAGCTGTGGAACAGCGCAGCCGATGGCCTGGACCAGTGGCACCGCACCGGCCGTTCCGAACCCCGCCCGGCCGGGCAGGTGCGTCACCACACACCCCAGCCCGTACCGCCGTTCCACCGCCTGTGGGCCGATCCCGTTTACCGGTTCATTGTGGACCCGGATGGCCGGCCGCGCCCGCTGCGTGGCACGTCCCGGTTCTAGGAAGGCGGAAACAAATCATTGGGGGAAAAATGAAGTTGATACAGTCCGCGGTGCTCTCGGTAGTGCTGGCGGCCGGCCTGACCGGCTGCACTGATTCCAGCCCCATGCGTGGACCGGAGCAGGGAAGCCCCACGGCGGAAACTGCTCCCGGTGTTACCCCTTCTGCGGGGCCTGTGACGTTGAGGGGGCAGTTCCAGTCCCAGGGAGCAGTCACGACGGGAACGGTGGCGATCCACATCACCCAAGCCGGCGCTGTCCTGCAGCTGGAGAACCTTGCAACCGGCGCCGGCGACGATCTCCGCCTGATGCTGAGCCCGGGCACGCTGGTCCCAGGGACGGGCGGCGGCGCCGGACTGTCATCGGCCAGGCTGATCGAGCTGGGGCCGCTCACGGGGGCCAGCCAGCGGGTGGAAATGGACGCCGCCAGATGGGCCGCCCTGCGGGAACCTATCCGCAGCGTGGTGATCTATGACTACGCCGGGAAGACCGCCTTGGGCACCGCCAACCTGCAGGAAGACTGAATGCCGGTGGACCGGGCGCTGCCCGCAAGCGGCGCTTTCGGTAGGTTGGAGCGGTAAGGGCATCCGCAACCGGACATGGGAAACAACGTGAAAGCAATCGTGTACGAGGAAACTGGGCCCGCATCCGTGCTGAAGCTCCAGGACAAGCCATTGGCGGAGCCAGGAGCGGGAGAGGTCCGCGTCCGGGTGGTGGTGTCCGGAGTGAATCCCACCGACTGGAAGTCGCGGTCCGGAAGCGGAAGCAGGAAGCTGGACGCCCCGAAGGTTCCAAACCAGGACGGAGCCGGAGTCATCGACCAGCTGGGCGCCGGAGTGGCCGGCTTCACCGTGGGCGATCGCGTCTGGCTGTGGGACGTCGCCTGGGGCGGCAACGAAGGTACCGCCCAGGAATACGTGGTGGTGCCGAGCCACAAAGCAGTGGCCCTTCCCGACGCCGAGTCCTTCGACACCGGCGCCTCGTTGGGGATCCCGGCCCTGACGGCGCACCGGGCCCTGACCTCGAACGAGGACGGGCCGGCCCGGCTCTCCCCCGGTGCCCTGGCGGGGCGAACCGTCCTGGTCACGGGAGGCGCCGGAGCCGTAGGCCATGCGGCCATCCAGCTCGCACGGTGGGCCGGTGCCGCCGTCATAACGACCGTCAGCGGGGACCGCAAAGCTGAGCTTGCCCGCCGTGCCGGCGCCGGAACGGTTATCAACTACCGGACGGACGACGTTGTCGACGCCGTCCACCAAGTGGCCACGGACGGCGTCGACATCATTGTGGACGTCAACGCGCCCGCCAACATCGAAACGGACCTGGAGATCCTCAAACCGGGCGGAACCATCTCCATCTACGCGGCGAACCCCGGAGAATCACTCACGCTCCCCATCCGCGAAAGCATGACCAAGAACGTCCGGTACCAGTTCATCCTCACCTACACAGTCACCGACGAACAGAAGCAGCGCGCCGTGGCCGCCGTGGCCGAAGCGCTCGCCGCCGGCGCGCTCCGGGTGGGTGAAGAACACGGGCTGCCACTGACGCGCTTCCCGCTGGAGCAGACTCCTGCAGCCCACGATGCGGTGGAACAGGAGACCATTGGAAAGGTGCTTATCGACGTCGCGCCGGCCACCTGAGGCCTTACCGCGAATTACCGGGACAGGCGGTCCCTGGCTGCGTGCTCAACCAGGACCGGTATGAACGCCCTGACCCTGCCCGTGTCCAGGAGGCTGTGTTCCTGCTGCACCACGTCCTCAATGTGCTCCCTGGACAGGGCGGGAAACTTCGCCGCGAGCCTGTCCACCACATCGCCCAGCGCCCGCAACTCTTCGCTCACTCCCATTGGGGAAGTGTCAGGGATCCGGCCAACCCCGTCAAGACTTGACTAACGGGGGCCGGGACGTGGAGCGCGCGCCCACCAGCAGCGTACGACGTCGGGCGGCCGGCTGCGCACGGAGGTTTGGGCAGATGCTCCACACCGACGCACCCGCGATAGTCCCGCCGTCGTCAGTGCGGGTGGAGCCTCCGGGACCGCGGGGGCCGGTTCCGTCCCTGGGCGTGCGTCCCTGCCGCCACCGGACGGTACTCAATCCGCCGCTTCTCCGTCCGGATGTCGCGCCGCTCCTGCCGCCGCGCCTTCCTTTCCGGCCGGTCGATGGCGGACAGGATGGTCAGCGTCACGGTGACCCATAGGAACGCCGTCCCCAACACCAAGGCGATCTCCAGCTCAGTGCTCATGCACTCAATTTTAGGCCCGCGGCGCAGGTTCCAACCCCTGCAGACCCACAGCATCGACGCGTAAACCCACAGGGTTCAGAACAAGCCCAGTCCTTTGACAGCAGCTATAACATCGGAGACCTGGACAGCGAGCAGGGCAGGGTCCGGCTGGGCCGCGAAGGTGTCCCCACGCCGCAGTTCGGCCCGGGTCAGGACAACATGGGGTCCCGGCGGTGGACCCCAGATCTCGGGTGGGGCCGGACCAAAGAGCACCACGGATGGGGTGCCGTAAGCAGATGCCAGGTGCGCAGCCCCGGTGTCGGCCGAGACCACCAGGCGGGCGGCGGCGATCGTGGCAGCGAACTCCGCCAGGCCCAATACCCCGGCCAGTACGGCAGTGCCGGGCAGTCCTGCAAGGCGGCACACTTCCTCCGCGCGGTCCCTCTCGGAAGGGCCTCCGGTGAAGACCACCTGGTGTCCGGCTTCCGTCAGTGCAGTCGCCACCGCGGCAAACCGCTCCGCCGGCCACAGCCTGCTGCCGTAGGCGGCTCCCACATGCAGGACTGTTGCACCGGGGACGGGACTGGGGACGTGCGGTGTGTTCAACTGCACATCCAGCGGATCGGCTTCTACTCCATGCCATTCGAGGAGCCGGACCCAGCGCTCGCGCTCGTGCAGTTCCGGCCGCCACGGCGGCCCGTCCCGGTAAGCGCTTCGATGGCCCAGGGTCTGGCGGGCCTTAAGCGCCTCGATCCTCCCTTGGCTCTCCGGGCCGCTGCCGTGCAGATTGATGGCCACGTCCACCACGCCCGGATCCATCGCCAGCGGCTCGTCAAGACCGTGCGTGGGCAGCAGCTCGTAGCCACCCACCAGTCCCAGGGCCTCTGACAACCACCCCTGCGCGGCGTAGCGCAGCCGGTGCCCGGGAAACGCGCGTTGGATGCCTTTCAACGCCGGTACGGCCACCAGCAGGTCGCCCAGCTTCAAGGCGCGCAGGACCAAAAGCTCGGGTTTGCCGTCTGCGGGTATCGGAGTACCTGCCTCCTCCGCCATAACCGGGCCGCTCATGCGTTCTGCTTCGGGAACGTGGTGGCAGTGAGGCTGCGGACGTCCTCGTAGACTTCCGTGACACCTATACCGGCCACCACTGAGTCGTCGTGGACGCAGCGCGGTGCTGTCCAGCCAACCTGGGTGACGTCGATGCCGCATGTGGCGCAGGCCGTGACCCATGAGGCGTGGACGCGGTGAAGGCTCCGCCCCAGCGCCCCGGCATTAATCACGTTGCCTGCCCAGAAGATGCCGACAGTCGGCACACCAAGGGCCTGCGCCAGGTGCCTTGGTCCGCTGTCATTTGCCACCACAACGTCGGCTTCCGCCAGCAGCGCCACCAGGCCTGCCATCTCCAGTTCGCCTGCCGCGGAATGAACTGCTGAGGAGGCCGCCCGGGAGGCAATCTCCGCTGCCAGCTCCTGTTCACTGGAATCGCCGACGATGACCACCCGCGAACCATCAGCCGCGCAGGCAGCAGCAAGTTCCGCGAATTTGGCTGCGGGCCAACGACGGCGGGGGTCGGTGGCGCCGGGGTGGATCACTACGAGCGGCTGGGCGCGGTCGCCGCTGCCGGCTTGGGAGGTTGCGGCCAGCGGGGAGGGTGCAAGCCGCGCCTCCAGGTCCACGGGGAAGGCGCCCGCGAAGCCGGCCACCTCCAAAGCCCTGAGGGGTTCGTGCTGGTAGTAGAGGTAAGGGACGGTGCGCTCAAGGCTTGCGGCGTCGGCCGTCCGGGTCCCTACCGTGTGGCGCGCCCCCAGCCTCAGCAGGAAGGGGTTCGAGTATCGTCCGCCGCCGTGGAGCTGGACGGCCACATCAAAGTGGCGCCCGCGCATGTCAGCAAAGAAGCGGTCCAGTTCGCCGGCATTTTCCTCCCCGGGCCGTACGCCTTCCGCGAACGGCAGGACAACTACCTCATCCACCGGGCTTTCCACCGCTCCGAGCAGAGCCTTGTGAATCGGCGTGCCCAACAAGGTGATCCTCGATGCAGGATAGGCCGCCTTCAACGCAGCCATTGCCGGAATCGCGAAGATCAGGTCCCCCAGGCCGCCTCCGCGCAGGACAACGATCCTGGACACATCATCAAACTTTTCCAGCACGGGACCGACGCCCACCCCGATTTGTTCGGCACCGCCAAACTCTGCAGTGAGTTGCTCCACAAACTGCCCCTTCCGTCACCGGGAGGGAACAGCCCCGGCTGTCCCTCCACTGCCCATGCAGCCGCACAGCGGTTTAAAACCCGCGGCCGCTCCTTTGATCCTTTACCCAATCGGCAGTGGATCTACGCTCCCTGTTGGGGAATACCGGCTTGATGCTGTACGTTTCATACCCGACAGCCAATCAAAGAAAAGAGAAGCACCCAAAGTGGCAACCGATTACGATGAACTGCGTTCCGACGTCAAGGAATCGCAGGACAACTCACTCGAGCAGCTCCAGTCAGCAAATGCTCCCGACGCCCGCAGTGTTGTGCAGGAGTTGGACGAGGCTGACGGGCTGGACGGCGCCGGGGTCCCTGGTGGCGAATTCGTCGCTGAGGAGCTCGTAGTCCAGGTCATCCCCCAGGCTGAGGATGAATTCACCTGCTATTCCTGCTTCCTGGTCCGCCACCGGTCCCAGATTGCCCGGCAAAAAGACGGCCACAGCTACTGCACCGAGTGCGAAGGCTAGTCAAGAAGCTTTCCGAGGGGCAGGTTCGGCCGGTCCCGCCCGAAAGGCACGCCGCATCAGGTGTGCCTTTCGGGTTTAAGCGCTAAACCGGCCGCCGGTCCCCGTGGCCTTTTAAGCCTTCACCCAGCTCAGCTGGGTAGCGTTGGGGACAGTACAGACGACGTCGGTACCTACCATGCCCACCCGGCAGCAAGGAGGCAACGGTGGCCAGCCCCGCCAGCTTATGGGAGACGTTCGCCGCGGCATTTACCCAGGCGAACGTTCCCACCGTCACATGGGCGGAAATGCTGCTGTCGGTGGCGGCCGCCGTCGTGCTGTCCATCCCCCGGCGCAGTTGGCGCTACTTCGGCCTCCTGGCCACGGCGACCCACGAGCTCGGCCATGCTTTCGCTGCCCTGACCTCCGGGCAGCGGCTGTCCGGCATCCGCCTCCGGCTTGACCACTCCGGAACCACCACCACCTACAGCAGAAGCAGGCTGGCCGCCGCCTGGTCCTGCTTCTGGGGGTACCCCGTGCCTGCCCTGGCGGGCGCCGCCTTTGTGTGGTGCGGGCTGAACGGATGGGGACCCGCAGCCATGGCCGTCAGTGCGCTGGTGCTGGCGGTTTCGCTCCTGTTCCTCCGCAACCTTGCCGGGTTTGTGATTACCGGCGCTGCCATCGGCGGTGCAGGCGCGCTCACCTTCCTTGCGCCGCCTTCCGCCGTGGGGCATGTGGCCGTCATTTTCGGCCTTGCGCTGCTCGTCGCCGCAGTGCGGGACCTGCTCAAACTCACCCACGTGCACCTCCGCCGTCGGGACCGTCTCAGCAGTTCCGACGCGTATCTCCTGTACCGTGCCACGTCTGTTCCGTCCGGAATCTGGATTGCCCTGTTTACGCTCGTGGTGGCCGGCGCATGGGGGGTGGCCTGGCAGCCCATCTCGATAATCCTGCTGTAAGGCGCCTAGGGCGCAGGGGTGGCGCATAGGCTTGTGGCATGAGCCAGGAAACGGAAAGCACCACCGCAGCGACCGACCACACCAAGGGGCACAGCACCCGCGGAGCCTATGTGACAGGCGGAGCCGAATTCACCCGGGACACCAACTACATAGAGGACCGCATCACCAGGGATGCTTCGCCCGGCAGCAACGGCGAGCCGGGGTGGCCGGTGGAAGCGGGGCGCTACCGCCTGATTGCCGCCAGGGCCTGCCCGTGGGCGAACCGGACGGTCATTGTCCGCAGGCTGCTGGGGCTCGAAGAAGCCATTTCGCTGGGCCAGCCCGGCCCCACCCACGACGCGCGTTCCTGGACCTTCGACCTCGATCCGGGCGGAGTGGACCCGGTCCTGGGCATAGAGCGCCTGCAGGAGGCCTACTTTAAGCGCTTCCCGGGGTATCCGAGGGGAATCACCGTGCCCGCCATCGTCGACGTACACAGCGGTGAAGTGGTGACCAACAATTTCCCCCAGATCACCCTTGATTTCTCGACCGAGTGGACAGAATTCCACCGGCCGGGTGCTCCGCAGCTCTACCCCGTGCACCTCCGCGAAGAAATCGACCAAGTGAACAAGCGGGTGTTCACTGAGGTCAACAACGGCGTCTACCGCTGCGGCTTCGCCGGATCACAGGAGGCCTACGATTCGGCGTACCAGCGGCTGTGGACCGCTTTGGACTGGCTTGAGGAGCGCCTCTCGCAGCAGCGGTACCTGGTGGGCGACACCATCACCGAGGCGGACGTGCGGCTGTTCACCACGCTGGCACGGTTTGATCCCGTGTACCACGGTCATTTCAAGTGCAACCGCCAGAAGCTGAGCGAAATGCCCAACCTGTGGGGATATGCACGGGACCTGTTCCAGACGCCCGGCTTCGGGGACACCATCGACTTCGTGCAGATCAAGCGGCATTACTACGTCGTGCATGAGGACATCAACCCCACGGGGATCGTCCCGGCCGGCCCGGATCTGTCCGGATGGTTGACTGACCACGGGCGGGAGTCGCTGGGCGGGCGGCCGTTTGGCGAGGGCACACCGCCGGGGCCGATCCGGCCGGGCGAGGAAGTCGCGCCGGGACACGGCGCAGCCGCCTGAGCCAAAACAGGGCTAGAAACCGCTTTCCTCCTACACTGGATGGCATGCAGACTTCTCTGGGTTTCGTGGCGCCGGGGTACGAGGGTGTCCTGGCACTGTTTGAGTCATTCCTCGCGGAGGACTCCCGCTACAGCGCGCAGTTGGCCGCCTACCGGAACGGGGTCCCGGTGGTACGCCTGACCGGCGGCCCGGACATGGCACCGGATACGTTGACCGGCGCCTACTCCTGCTCCAAGGGCGTCGCCGCACTGGTCATCGCCCTGCTGGTCCAGGACGGTGTCCTTGACCTGGACAAGACCGTCGCGCATTACTGGCCCGAGTTTGCCGCGCACGGAAAGGACAGGCTCCTGGTCAGGGAGGCGCTGTCGCACCAGGCGGGGCTGCTGGGTGTTGAGGGCGGCTTCGGCCTGGACGAGTTCACCACGTCCAAGGCTGCCGCCCGGCTTGCGGATGCCGCTCCCTCCTGGGAGCCCGGGCGCCAGTTCGGCTACCATACGCTCACTATCGGCATCCTCATGGAGGAACTGTGCCGGCGGACCACGGGCGAGGCCCTGCAGGACATCTATGACCAGAGAATCCGGAAGCCGCAGGACGTGGATTTCTTCCTGGGGCTGCCGGAGGACCAGGACGTCAGGTACCGGGATGTCCTCTATGAGGCAGACCCGGCGGAGGTGTGGGTCGACCCGCTCAGCCTCGATGGCATGAACGGCAACGCCCCGGTCAGCACCATCATGGAGCTGCCCAACATCCGCTCGGTGCGCGCCGCCGGCATGTCCGCGGCCGGCGGGGTGGGCTCCGCCGACGGGCTGGCGCGGTTGTATGCGGCAGCCACCACCGGCGTCGAGGGCAGTGAGCCGTTCCTCACAGCGGGGACCATCACGGCAATGACCCGGGAGCAGGTGTGGGGCCTGGACCGGTCCTCGGGCCTGGACAATGCCTTCGCCGTCGTCTTCATGAAGCCCCACCCCTCGCGGAACTTTGGCAGCCACCGCGCCTTCGGCCACGAGGGGGCCAACGCGGCCCTTGGTTTTGCCGACCCGTCCTATGGCCTGGGCTTCGGCTACATCCCCCGGCGCGCGGAAGAGGGGCGTACTCCGGGCCGGGCCCACCGCCTGGCCGCTGCGGTCCGGCGTTCAGCAGCCGGTTTGTCCTGACGCATCCCCGGCCCTACTGTTGTCCGGATGGGCAATACTCAGGCACGGCCGGATGCACGGTGGGCTCGGGGGACCCAACTTCTTAGACAATCAGTGGCGGGGCTTTCTGCTGCCTTCGCGGCGCAGCGGCTGCAACTGGCAGGGAAAGCGGCCATAGCCGCAGGGCTGGCGTTCGCCATCGCACCCCTTATGCCGGGCGCCGCCTCGCACTACGCGTACTACGCGCCGCTCGGCGCCCTGGTGGCGATGTATCACAATGTCGCCGGGTCCGTGAAGCAGGGGGCGCAGGCCCTGGCGGGGCTGGCGATGGGAATCGGCCTTGCCTTCGTCCTGGTGAGCATCGGTGCGCCCTCACCCCTGACAGTCGCCGTGTTCATGGGGGTGGGCGTCCTGCTGGGCGGCTTGCCGGGCATCGGTTCAGGCAGTGATTGGATTCCGACGGCGGCCCTGCTGGTTCTGCTGGTCGGCGGCAGTAATGCCGAAGATTTCTCCTACGGATACCTGGTGCAGATGGCAGCCGGAGTGGCGGTGGGCATCGCGGTGAACTTCCTGATCTTCCCACCCCTGCACCTCAACGCCGCGGCGTCCAGCCTTGCCGACCTAAGGGTCGCCCTGGGCAAGCAGTTGCTGGACATGGGCGCCGCCCTGAAGGAAAAGTGGCCTCCTGAGCACGAAGACTGGTCGCGCAGGTCGGACGAACTGGCCGAGGCCGCAAGATCAGTGCGGCACCTGGTCAAGGAAGCCGATGCCAGCCGCAGGGCCAACCCCCGCCGGAAGCTCCATCCGCGTGACATGGACCAGGACTTTCGCGACCTGCAGGACCTGGAGCGTGTCACGTTCCATATCCAGGACATGACGGATGTGCTCTCTGACGTGATCTGGGAAGACGAGGTGCCGTATGCCATCCCGTTGCAGGACAATGAGCCCCTCGCCGACGCCATCACCGCAACCGGACAACTGGTGTCCACGGACACCGATGGTGACGACCAGGACCGGAGGGACCGCTATGACGCCGCCAAGGCGGCGGTGGAAGCCTGTATGGCTGCCACCGCGCGCAGGCCCGCAGAACAGGGAACGGTCCCTGCGTCGGAATCGGTCCTCCTCAGCCTCCACCGGATCCTCCGGGCGGTCCGTCCCCAGGACCAGGCCGGCCGCCCGGGTCCTGGAGACGGAGCCGAGGCTCCACGGCCGTGATTACAGGGCGGAAACCGTCCCGCTGAAATGGCGCCGCCCCGACCGCGGACTCCAGGCGACAAAGCTTGAGCGCTTCCATGCCCCGGACCCGCCCTGTTCCGTCGCGATCTCCAGTGCGACCCGGGAGGGCAGGAAGACCGGCGCCTCGAACTCCACGTCCCACCTGAACGAGTCGCCCCGGGCGGGGCCAACATCCGCGAGCGCCCGGGACGCCAGGTACATGCCGTGGGCTATCGACCGCCGCATGCCCAGGGCTTTGGCCGAGAGCACACTCAGGTGAATGGGGTTGAAGTCCCCCGAGACTGCTGCGTACGCGCGGCCGGTGTCCACGCCCAGGTGCCATAGGGCCGTTGGGTCAGGTGCCGTGAAATCCGCCTTGGGCGGGGTGGCTGTGGGCTTGTCGATCCCCGGCAGGAACACTCCCTTGGCCAGGTAAGTAGACACCCCGCACCAATGCACATCACTGGAGCCGGCACGCCGCACTTCCGCCACGACGTCCACTTGCGTCCCCGCACGGTGGCCGCGGAGGTTTTCTACCCGGGCGGTCATGTCAAGAACATCGGTGAACACCAGCGGTGATCTTTGCTCAACGCTGTTGCGCAGGTGGATCATCCCCAGCAGGGGCAACGGGAAATCGTCCCTGTTCATGACGCTCATGGCCAACGGGAATGCGATGGCGTGGATGAAGCCTGCAGGGAGGACGTCACTGGCCGTCTCGCCGATCAGGTGCTGATAGGCCGTAAGGTTCTCGACCCCCACCGTGACGTCCCTGACTTCATGGCTCTCCGCCGGGAGGACGGAAGAGTCATGCGTGCCCAGGAGCCTGCGCCGTGCCGCCTGCGCGGCCGCATTCACGTAGAGCTTGGACAATGACGGCATCTCGGCCAGGACCACCGGTTGCTGGACTGTCATGCCCCCACCAGGTTCTGCCCGCACACCCGCAGCACCTCCCCGTTGATCCCGCCCGCGGCGTCGCTGGCCAGGAACGCGATGGTCTCCGCGACATCGGACGGCAGGCCGCCCTGCTGCAGCGAGTTCAGCCGTCGTGCCACCTCGCGGACGGCAAAGGGAATGCGCGCCGTCATCTCGGTTTCAATGAATCCGGGAGCCACGGCATTGATGGTGCCGCCGTGGGACGCGAGCAGGGGTGCTGTGGCACGCACCATTCCCATCACTCCGGCCTTGGACGCGGCGTAATTGGTTTGTCCCCGGTTTCCGGCGATGCCGCTGGTGGAGGCCACTGAAACAATACGCGGTGCCACCCGGAAGTGTTCGGATGCCAGCAGTGCCTCATTGATACGGAGCTGGGCGGCAATGTTGATGTTGATCACCGCGTTCCACCGTGCCTGGTCCATGTTGGCCAGGAGCTTGTCCCGCGTGACGCCGGCGTTATGCACCAGGATGTCCAGCCGCCCGTGCCGCTGCACGGCATGGTCGATGATCCGCTGGCCCGCATCCGCGCCGGTGATGTCGAGCTGCAGCGCGGTGCCGCGCACCCCGTTTGCTACCGTGGCCAGCTGGTCGCCTGCCGCAGGAATGTCGACCAGGATCAAGGTGGCACCATCGCGGTGCAGCGTCCTGGCGATCTGGGCACCGATGCCGCGGGCCGCGCCGGTCACAACGGCCACCTTGCCTGACAGCGGCTGCTCCGGGTCTGTGGGAAGACTGCCGTCCTCCGTTGACACCGTGAGGAACTGTCCGTCAACGAACGCTGACCGGCCGGAGAGGAGGAACCTTACGGCGCCCAGGGCGCTGGGGCTGGTGGCGGTGGTGCCGTCAGAAAGGACGACCCCGTTCCCTGTTGCACCTGCCCGCAGTTCCTTGGCCAGGGACCGTAGAAAGCCGTCCACCCCCTGCCGTGCTGCCGCGGCTGCGGGCGAGGACGCTTCCGACGCCGGGCGGGACAAGGTGATGATCCGGCCGCCGGCCCGCAGGTCCCGGAGGGACCCTGCCGCCGCCAGCACCGGCTTTTCCAGGTCTGCCGGATGTCCGAGCTCATCAAGGACCAGGATGATGGCTCCCAGCTTTTCGGCCGGGACGGCGTGCCGCCGAACGTCGAGGTCCCAGGACAGCAGTTCTGCAGCGAGCTTGTCCGCCCCCGGAGTATCACCGAGGACGACGACGGGTCCGGTCACCAGTGGCTGCCCGGGCTGGTAGCGGCGAAGGACCGCGGGTTGCGGAAGGCCGAGCTTCTTTGCCAGGTTGCGGCCAAGGCCGCTGTTGACCAGTTGTGAGTATGTGTCCGCCATGGCCGCCTCCTACAGAGATTCCAGGATCGCGACGACGCCCTGGCCGCCGGCGGCGCATACGGACACCAGGCCCCGCGCCGGCCGCCCGGTGGAAGCAGCCTTGGCGTGGAGCATTTTGGCCAGGGTGCCTATGATGCGGCCGCCGGTGGCGGCAAAGGGGTGGCCTGCGGCGAGCGAGGACCCGTTGACGTTGAGGCGGGAACGGTCGATGCTGCCGAACGCACCCTCAAGGCCGAGGCGGGTGCGGCCGAACTCGGCGTCCTCCCATGCTGCCAGGGTACTGAGGACGGTGGCGGCAAAGGCTTCATGGATCTCGAAGTAATCGAAGTCGGCCAGCGTCAGGTTTTGCCGGGCCAGGAGCCTGGGCACGGCGAACACCGGAGCCATCAGCAGCCCGTCCTTGCCGTGGACAAAATCAACCGCCGCGGCTTCGGCGTCCACCACGGCTGCCAGCTTGGGCAGGTCGCGGGCATCAGCCCATTCGTCGGAGGCCAGCAGCACCGTGGAAGCACCGTCGGTCAGCGGGGTGGAGTTACCCGCTGTCATGGTGGCGTCTGCACCGAGGTTGCGGCCGAAGACCGGCTTCAGGGACGCGAGTTTCTCCAGTGAAGTGTCAGCCCGCAGGTTCCCGTCACGCGTCAGTCCCCGGTAGGGAGTCATCAGGTCGTCGAAGAACCCGGAGTCGTAGGCGGCAGCAAGGTTGTGGTGGCTGTTCAATGCCAGCTCGTCCTGCGCTTCCCGGGAGATCTTCCACTGCGCGGTGGTCAGGGCCTGGTGCTCGCCCATAGACAGGCCGGTACGCGGCTCCGCTGTGCCTGGGGCCAAAGGGGCCAGGTCCTTGGGCCGGAGCCGGCTGAGGATCTGGAGCCGCTGGGGAAGGGTTTTGGCCCGGTGAAGGTCCAGGACGACCTCGCGGAGCCCCTCGCTGACCACCACCGGTGCATCGGACGCGGAGTCCACGCCGCCGGCAATGGCGGAATCAATCTGTCCCAGCTTGATCTTGTTGGCGAGGCCAACCACGGTTTCAAGGCCTGTGGCGCACGCCTGCTGGAGGTCGTACACGGGGGTTTCGGCAGAAAGCGCCGATCCCAGGACGGCTTCCCGGGTGAGGTTGAAGTCACGCGAGTGCTTGAGTACCGCGCCCGCCGCCACCTGGCCGATGCGTTCGTCCTGAAGGCCGAAGCGGGCGATCAGGCCATCGAGGGCTGCCGTCAGCATGTCCTGGTTGGAGGATTTGGCGTAGGCTCCCCCGGCCCGGGCGAACGGGATCCTGTTGCCGCCGACGATCACCGCCCTGCGGGTTGCCGGGACGGCAGGCATGGCTGATCCGCCTGCGGGGATGGACTGTCCTTCTGTGGACATGGAGGGCTCCTCTGGTCACAAGTGGTTACCGATACCCAGCGTACCTGATACGCTGGGTATCGTGAACCTTCAGGACACGCACTCCCCCCTCACCATCGAAGTGCCCTCGCCGGCCAGCCCCGACGGGCGTTCTTCCCGCTGGCAGAGCCACCGCGAGGAACGGCGCAGGGAACTTATCAAGCAGGCCCGCCGCGCGGTGCACGTCCTGGGCAGCGACGCTTCCATGGAGGACATCGCCACAGCAGCCGGAACGTCGAAGTCCGTCTTCTACCGTTACTTCGGGGACAAGGCAGGGCTGCAGCAGGCGGTGGGTGAGGTGGTGCTCAGCCAGATGCAGCACCGTATCCAGGAGGCCGCCCAAAGTGCCCTCACGCCGCGGGAGGGCCTGCTCGCCATGGTTTCGGCCTACCTCCAGATGGCCGATACCAGCCCCAACGTCTACACCTTCGTCACCAGCTACGCGCCAGGTGATACCGCCGGCCCCGCGCACCCAGCTGCGCCCGGCGGACCACTGGGCCCCTTTTTTGACGCCATCGCGGACATGATCGCCACTCCCATGCGGTCACACCTCGGCGACGTCAGGGAAACCGTCATCGGCTATTGGCCAAAGGCGGCAATCGGCCTGGTACGGAATGCCGGCGAACAATGGCTGAGCACCCCGGATTCCGCTGCCAAACCTGACCAGGAGACCATGGCCCGCCAGATCACGGCGTGGCTGTGCGTGGGCATCGTCCCCGAACTCACTCCCGCTTCACCGACCACCAAGTTATCCGCCAAAGAAGGACTGTGACATGACTGACGTAGTGGACCGCCCCGCGCGCAAGGGGCTCCGTCCCGCCGCAACCCCTGCAGCCAAGCCCGTGGACGAAAGCCCCGCGCCCGCCGTCGACGTCGAGGCACTGGGCAGGCAACTCCTGGGCAAGTGGGCCGATGTACGGCTCCAGGCACGGGATCTGGCCGCCAGGTCGGAGCTTCACAAGATCGAAGGCCTGACGCACACGGAACACCGTGCCCGCGTGTTCGGCCAGCTCAAATACCTCGTGGACAATGAGGCGGTGCACCGGGCCTTTCCGTCAGAACTGGGCGGCTCGGACGACCACGGCGGCAACATCGCCGGCTTTGAGGAACTGGTGGTGGCGGACCCGTCGCTGCAGATCAAGGCAGGGGTCCAGTGGGGGCTCTTCGGATCCGCCGTGATGCACCTGGGGACCGCGGAGCACCACACCAAGTGGCTGCCCGGAATCATGAGCCTGGAAATCCCCGGCTGCTTCGCCATGACCGAGACCGGCCACGGCTCGGATGTGGCCAGCATTGCCACTACTGCAACCTATGACCCTGCCACCGAAGAGTTCATCATCCACACCCCGTTCCGCGCCGCCTGGAAGGACTACATCGGCAACGCGGCCAATGACGGCCTCGGCGCCGTCGTGTTCGCCCAGCTGGTCACCCGCGGCGTCAACCACGGCGTCCACGCCTTCTACGTGGACCTCCGGGATCCGGAGACCAAGGCGTTCCTGCCCGGCATCGGCGGGGAGGACGACGGCGTCAAGGGCGGCCTGAACGGCATCGACAACGGCCGGCTGCACTTCGACAACGTCCGGGTCCCCCG
Source organism: Pseudarthrobacter sp. LT1 (assembly GCF_035621795.1). Lineage (NCBI taxonomy): Bacteria > Bacillati > Actinomycetota > Actinomycetes > Micrococcales > Micrococcaceae > Pseudarthrobacter > Pseudarthrobacter sp. LT1. The sequence goes on along the minus strand of NZ_CP141830.1, from coordinate 2,386,305 downwards.
GACAAACCTCCTGAACCGGTACGGCAACGTCGACGCGGACGGAACCTACACGTCGCCCATCGCCAGCCCCGGCCGGCGCTTCTTTACGATGCTGGGCACCCTGGTCCAGGGCCGCGTGTCACTGGACGGCGCGGCCGTGGCCGCCTCCAAGGTGGCCCTGAAAGCCGCCATCCAGTACGCCACCGAACGCCGCCAGTTCAACGCGTCCTCGCACACCGAGGAAGAAGTCCTGCTCGACTACCAGCGGCACCAGCGGCGCCTGTTCACCCGTCTGGCCACCACCTACGCGGCCAGCTTTGCGCACGAGCAGCTGCTGCAGAAGTTCGACGACGTCTTCTCCGGCGCCCACGACACTGACGCAGACCGCCAGGACCTGGAAACCCTGGCCGCAGCGCTGAAGCCCCTCAGTACCTGGCACGCCCTGGACACCCTGCAGGAATGCCGTGAAGCCTGCGGCGGTGCCGGCTTCCTGATCGAAAACCGGTTCGCCTCGTTGCGCGCCGACCTCGACGTGTACGTCACCTTCGAGGGAGACAACACGGTGCTGCTCCAGTTGGTAGCCAAGCGCCTGCTGGCCGACTACGCCAAGGAGTTCCGGAACGTGGACTTCGGAGTGCTGGCCCGTTATGTGGTGAACCAGGCCGCCGGAGCTGCCGTGCACCGCACCGGCCTGCGCCAGGTGGCCCAGTTCATGGCTGACACGGGGTCGGTCCAGAAGGCCGCAATCGCCCTCCGTGACGAGGAAGGCCAGCGCGCCCTGCTCACTGACCGGGTGCAGACCATGGTGGCTGAGGCCGGTGCAGCTTTGAAGGGCAGCAAGCGCCTGTCGCAGGACAAGGGCGCGGCCCTGTTCAACCGACACCAGAATGAACTCATCGACGCCGCCCAGGCGCACGCTGAGCTGCTGCAGTGGGAGGCGTTCACTGACGCCCTCCGCGAGGTGGAAGATGCGGGTACCAGGACGGTCCTCACCTGGCTGCGTGACCTCTTCGGCCTGTCCCTGATTGAGAAGAACCTGTCCTGGTACCTCATGAACGGCCGCCTCTCCATGCAGCGGGCCCGCACGGTGGGCGGCTACATCAACAGGTTGCTGGCGAAGATCCGCCCGCACGCCCTGGACCTGGTGGAGGCCTTCGGGTACGGCGAGGAACACGTCCGCGCGGTCATCGCCACAGGCGCCGAAAAGAGCCGCCAGGACGAGGCGCGTGCGCACTTCCGCAGTGAACGGGCCAGCGGGCAGGCCCCGGTGGACGAGAAAGTCCTGATCGCCAGGACGGCGGGCCGGACGGCCTAACCCGGCCGACACCAACCGGGCAAACAACGACGGCGCCGCTCCCCCAGCCAAGGGGAGCAGCGCCGTCGTTGTTTCTACTGCCGGGACGCTCAGGCTCCGGACGGCAGCACCGAGCGGTACACCTCGAGGGTGGTTTCCGTGATCGATTCCCACGAGAAGTGCTTTTCGGCGCGCTCGCGGCCTGCCTGCCCCATAGCCCGGGCACGTGCGGGATCGGACACCACTTCGGTGAGGGCGGCTGCGAACTCGGTAACGAACTTCTCCGGGTCCAGGGGCGTTCCGGTGCCGTCGGTGACCTGTTCCAGATCCACCAGCAGGCCGGTTTCACCATGCTGGACCACCTCGGGGATGCCGCCGGTGGCACTGGCCACCACTGCGGCGCCGCAGGCCATGGCTTCAAGGTTGACGATGCCCAGCGGTTCGTAGATGGAGGGGCAGGCGAAGGCGGTGGCGTGGCTGAGGACCTGGATCAGCTCGTGCCGCGGCAGCATCCGCTCAATGAGCACCACGCCTGTGCGCTGCTTTTTCAGATCGTCGATGAGCGCTGCGGTTTCGGCCGCCAGTTCCGGGGTGTCCGCCGCGCCCAGGCACAGGACCAGCTGGACGTCAGCCGGAAGTTTCGCTGCAGAGCGCAGGAGGTAGGGAACGCCTTTCTGGCGTGTGTTTCTTCCCACAAAGACGACGCTCGGCTTGGCGGGGTCGATGCCCAGGGCGCGGACGGCGTCGTCGTTTTCGTCACGCTGCCAAAGCTCCACGTCAATGCCGTTGTGGACTACCCGGACCTTTTCCGGGTCAACGTTGGGGTAGCTGCGCAGGATGTCCTGGCGCATGCCCTCGGACACGGCGATGATCGCCGCCGCCGCTTCATAGGCCGTCTTCTCCACCCAGGAGGACAGCGCGTAGCCGCCGCCCAGCTGCTCGGCCTTCCAGGGCCGCAGCGGCTCAAGGCTGTGGGCGCTGAGAACGTGCGGAATTCCGTGCAGCAGAGAGGCCAGATGGCCGGCCATGTTGGCGTACCAGGTGTGCGAATGGACCAGGTCCGCGCCCTGCACATCCGGCACAATGCGCAGGTCCACGCCGAGGGTCTGCACGGCCGCGTTGGCCCCGCCCAGGTCCTCGGGAACCTGGTACGACGTCACGGTGGCACCGTGGTAGTCGGCGTCGCGGGGAGCACCGAAAGCACGAACCTGCAGGTCAACGTGCTTACTAAGCACCCTGCTCAGTTCGGCGACGTGCACTCCGGCGCCACCGTAGATCTCGGGCGGGAACTCTTTAGTCACAATGTCTATTCGCACAAGACCCAAGGTAGTCGTTCACGGATAACTGTTCTAGTGTGAAGGAGTCCGGGCCTACCGGACTGTCTTGGGGAGTTACGAAGGCGTACAGGAGCGACCATTATGCCGTTGACCAAAAAAGTCCTGGCCATTGTCCTCGCAGGCGGCGAGGGAAACAGGCTGATGCCACTGACGGCAGACCGGGCCAAGCCTGCCGTGCCGTTTGCCGGCAGTTACCGCCTTATCGATTTCGCCATCTCCAATCTGGTGAATTCCCGCTATCTGCAAATCGTGGTCCTCACGCAATATAAATCCCACAGCCTCGACCGGCATATATCCGAAGCGTGGCGGATGTCCACCCAGCTGGGGAACTATGTCGCCTCCGTTCCCGCACAGCAGCGCGTAGGCAAGAGCTGGTTCCTGGGCAGCGCAAATGCCATCTACCAGTCCCTGAACCTGATCCACGACGCCAACCCCGACATCGTCGTCGTAGTTGGCGCAGACCACGTGTACCGCATGGACTTCGCCCAGATGGTGGAACAACACGTGCTCAGCGGGGCCAAAGCCACCGTGGCGGCCGTCCGGCAGCCGCTGCACATGGCGGACCAGTTCGGCGTCATCGAGGTGGACCAGAACGATCCGCAGAAGATCGCAGCATTCGTGGAGAAGCCTTCCAGCACCCCCGGGCTTGCTGCAGACCCCTCCCAGTTCCTGGCCTCCATGGGCAATTATGTCTTCGACGCCGATGCGTTGGTTGCTGCGCTGCATGTGGATGCCGAGCGTCTGGACACCAAGCACGACATGGGCGGGGACATCATCCCCTACTTCGTCAACAGGGGCGAGGCCGGCGTCTACGACTTCACGCTCAACGACATTCCGGGCTCCACCGAGCGCGACCGCACCTATTGGCGCGACGTGGGCACCATCGACTCGTTCTACGACGCCCACATGGACCTCATCTCCCCGCTGCCGGTGTTCAACCTCTACAACTCCGAGTGGCCCATCTACACCCGCCAGAGCATCTCCCCGCCCGCCAAGTTCGTCCGGGGCAAGAACAACACCGTGGGCACGGCGCTGGACTCCATCGTGGCCAACGGCGTGGTGATTTCCGGTGGCGTGGTGGAGGGCTCAGTACTGTCCAACGACGTCTACGTCGCAACCAGCGCCCGGGTCATCGATTCTGTCCTGATGGACAAAGTGCAGGTGGGCGAAGGGGCAGTCATCAACCGCGCCATCCTCGACAAGAACGTCAAGGTCCCTGCCGGTGCCGCCATCGGCCTCGACGCGGACCTGGACAGGTCTCGCGGGTTCAAGGTCACGGACTCCGGCATCACCGTCCTCGCCAAGGGCCAGCAGGTCCCGGAACCCGGAGACGAGGAGCGCCGGCTCTCCGCACGGCACCTGAGCCAGCTGCCCGCTGCCGTTAAGGCGGCTGCTGACCAGTACCCCGACATGCGCGAGGCCGCGGACAAGGTGGCCAGCGCCCACGCCGCCGCAGCAGCGGAAGCCGCGCCCGGCGCCAGGCTGCGCTGATCCGCAGGTAAATTCCCCAACGGCAGTTGCAGGCCGGGGCACCACCAGTGGTGCCCCGGCCTGCCGCGTACGCTGTAAAATTTTCCCAATGAGCTCCCCCGATCTGACCCCTGAGGACATCCAGGCCTGCCTCAAGGTCCTGAACACCATCCACGCGTACGACGAGGAGCACCCGGACTACGTCGCGGTGCGCCGTGCGACCGGAAAAATGTTCAAGGCGGTCAAGCGCCACCGCAGGGTCACCAAGCGCGATTCAATCGCCGATGCCGACCGGGCCGTGATTGCCCAGACAGCCACGGCCGCCCCTGACCGGATCGACGACGAGACCCGCGGCAACAAGCTCGCGCCGTCCGCCACCGGGAAGATCGCCGGCCACCTCATCCGGTCCCGTCCCTGCTACATCTGCAAGCAGCACTACACCCAGGTGGACGCCTTCTACCACCAGCTGTGCCCGGAGTGCGCGGCCTTCAGCCACAGCAAGCGTGATGCCCGGACCGATCTCACCGGCCGCAGGGCCCTGCTCACGGGCGGGCGGGCCAAGATCGGGATGTACATCGCCCTCCGGCTGCTGCGGGATGGTGCGCACACCACCATCACCACCCGGTTCCCCAAGGACGCGGCCCGGCGCTTCGCGGCGATGGAAGACAGCGGGGACTGGCTGCACCGGCTCCGTATTGTGGGAATCGACCTCCGCGATCCTGCCCAGGTCATGGCCCTGACTGACTCCCTGGATAAGGCCGGACCGCTGGACATCATCATCAACAACGCGGCCCAGACCGTGCGCCGGTCCGGCAACGCCTACAAGCCGCTGGTGGACGCAGAGGACGAGCCGCTTCCGGCGGCCCTGGAGCAGGCCAACGGCGGCCCTGAGCTCCTGACGTTCGGCCACGCCCATGACAAGCACCCGTTGGCCCTTGCCGGCAGCGTCACCGAACACCCGGTCCTGGCCGGCGACGCTATCACCTCGCTGGCGCTCTCCACCGGGTCTGCGTCACTGGAACGCATCGCCTCCGGTACCGCGATTGACGCGGGCGGCCTGGTCCCGGACCTTGCCACGATCAACAGCTGGACTCAGGTTTTGGACGAAGTGGATCCCCTGGAGATGCTCGAGGTCCAGCTCTGCAACGTCACCGCCCCCTTCCTGCTGGTCAGCCGGCTCCGGGACGCCATGAAGCGGTCCACGGCGCGGCGCAAGTACATCGTGAACGTCTCTGCCATGGAGGGACAGTTCTCCCGCGCCTACAAGGGCCCCGGCCACCCGCACACCAATATGGCCAAGGCGGCGCTGAACATGATGACCCGCACCAGCGCCCAGGAGATGCTGGACACGGACGGCATCCTGATGACGGCCGTGGATACCGGCTGGATCACGGACGAGCGCCCGCACTTCACCAAGGTCCGGCTCATGGAGGAAGGCTTCCATGCACCCCTCGACCTGGTGGACGGTGCGGCGCGGGTCTACGATCCGATCGTCATGGGTGAAAAGGGCGAGGACCAGTACGGCGTCTTCCTGAAGGATTACAAGCCCAGCCCCTGGTGATGCGGGTATGCTCACGGCATGAGCAACGAGTCATCCACCCAAGTGCAGAATCTCGAACACCACGAATGCTGGGCGTTGCTGCGGACGGTGTCCGTGGGCAGGCTGGCGGTCCTCGTGGAGGGCCGGCCGGACATCTTCCCGGTCAACTTCACCGTGGACGGCGGCACGCTGGTGTTCCGCACCAGCCAGGGAACCAAGCTGTCGGCGGCCTCCGGGGATGCCCCGGTGGCGGTGGAGGCGGACGGAGTGGACCCTGACACGGGGCTGGCATGGAGCGTGGTCATCAAGGGCACCGCTGCCCTGGTCAAGAGCACTGAGGAAGTGCTGGAGACTTCCCGCCTGTACCTCTTCCCCTGGCAGGCGGGACGGAAGGACGCGTTTGTGCGCATCTCCCCGGACAGTGTCACGGGCCGCCGCTTCAAGGTCACCGACCCGATGACGTGGTGGACGCAGATCAGCAGTTCCGCCAGGTCGGCATCGGAATAGGCCGACGGCGGGTTCCCCGGCCACGGAGGCCGGGGAACCCGGTCCGTCAGGCGAGTTGGGTGATCTCCACGCTGACTTTCAGGGCGGAGCCGCCGCCGCCGGACAGGATGCCCTTCAGCGGAGACACGTCCCGATAGTCGCGGCCCCTGGCCACCGTGACATGGAAGTCACCGGCGGGTTTGTGGTTGGTGGGGTCCCAGCTCCGCCAGTCCCCGTCCCACCATTCCAGCCATGCGTGCGACTGCCCGGCCACGGTCTCACCGATTCCGGCGCTGGAGCGCGGGTGCAGGTAGCCGGAGACGTAGCGCGCCGGAATGCCACAGCTGCGCAGTGCACCGATGGCCAGGTGCGCCAGGTCCTGGCACACCCCCTGGCGCTGGCCCCAGGCTTCCTCCGCGTTGGTGGTGACGGCAGTGGAGCCGGACATGTACGTCATCTCCCCGCGCATCCAGGCGAAGACCGCCATGGCAGCGTCGTGCGGATTCTTCCCTGCCACGACGCCGGGGATGATGCCCAGGACCTCGTCCCCCGGGCCGCTCAGCCGGGACTGCGGCAGCCAGTCGCTGAACGCGTCAAGCGTCTCCGGCGACGCCAGCTCATCCCAGCCCACGATGTCGGCCTCGGCGGGGATCTTCTCAGCCCGGTGCACCTCGACGGTGATGTTGGAGACCACCTCAAGGTTTTCGTGCGGCATCTGCATGTCAAAGGCCGTGACCCTGGTCCCCCAGTAGTCGCGGTAGGTGCTCACGGCAGCCTGCGACGGGGAGACCTTCACCACGGACTCCAGGACCACCTGCTGTGAATCCGTCAGCGGCGTCATCCGTGCCTCGTTGTAGGACAGCGTCACCCGCTTGTTGTACTTGTAGGCCGTCCTGTGGACGATGCTCAACCGGGTCATGACACTTCTCCCACCCAGGCAAGTTCGTCCGCCTGATTGAAGTACTTACGGGAAATGGCGTCCGAGGCCTGGGACACCGCCTTCTGCACCCGCTCCATGTGCTCCGGCAGTTCGGACATGAGGTCATCCGTGCGGTGGAACTCAAGGAAGGTCCGGGCCTGGCCCACGATGCGGCGGGCATCGTTGATGAAACCCACGCGCTGGGCGGACGGGTCAAGTTTGGCCAGGCACTCGTCCGCGTCCCGCAGGGCATAGACGATGGACCGCGGGAACAGCCGGTCCAGGAGCAGGAACTCTGCAGCGTGCTGGTCTCCGAACGCAGCGCGGCGGGTGCGGAGGAAGGATTCGTACGCGCCGGCGCACCGGAGCATGTTCACCCAGGACATGCCTGCGGAGAGGACGTCCCGGGTGGAGAGCATCCGCGCCGTCATGTCGGCACGCTCCAGCGAACGGCCAAGGACCAGGAAGAGCCAGCTCTCGTCATGGCTCACGGTGGTGTCGGCAAGGCCGCTGACCATGGCGGTGCGCTCCAGGGTCCAGTTGCAGAAACGGTAGGTGCCCACCACGTCCTTGCGGTGCTGGCTCAGCCCGTAGTAGGTGGTGTTCAGGCTTTCCCACAGCCCGGAGGACACGGTCTCGCGTGCACGGCGGGCGTTCTCGCGGGCGGCACCCAAGGAACCGGCAATGGACGTGGCGCTGGTCTTGTCATAGGCCAGGGCGTGGAGCAGTTCCGGCAGACCGAAATCCTCGCTCTGCGGCTTGGCGCCCATGACGGCCAGGAGTTCCTGTGCCACGCTCTTCCGCTCCTCCATGGGGAGGTGGTTCAGGCGTTCCAGGTGGACATCCAAAATGCGGGCGGTACCGTCCGCCCGCTCCACATAGCGGCCGATCCAAAACAGGGACTCGGCAATACGGCTAAGCATTCGCGGCTACCTCCTGCGCGCCCGGAACGTTATCAAAGAAATGTGCGACGGCGGCCAGGTCTTCAAGTGCCGGGCTCACTGCTGCTGCTCCGACTGGCGGTCGCGCCAGTTGCTTTCCACCGGCCACACAGAGACGCGTTCGCGGACCGTGACGGACTGGCGTGGAACGGTTTCCACCGGCATCTGGGGTGAGTCGGCAAGGACCCAGGTGTCCTTGGACCCACCGCCCTGGCTGGAGTTTACGATCAGGGACCCTTCCTTCAGCGCGACGCGCGTCAGGCCGCCCGGGAGCACCCAGACGTCGTCACCATCGTTCACGGCGAAGGGCCGCAGGTCCACGTGGCGGGGCCCGAACTTGTCACCACCGAGGGTGGGAACGGTGGAGAGCTGCAGCACCGGCTGGGCGATCCAGCCGCGGGGATCGGAGATGATCCGCTGGCGGAGGGCGTCCAGTTCATCCTTGGAGGCATCGGGACCGATGACCAGGCCCTTGCCGCCGGAGCCATCCACCGGCTTGACCACCAGTTCCGCCAGGTTGTCCAGGGTGTACTCCCGGGCCTCCTTTTCCTCGAGGCGGAAGGTGTCCACGTTGGCGATAATGGGCTCCTCGCTGAGGTAGTAGCGGATCAGGTCAGGCACGTAACTGTAAACCAGTTTGTCGTCTGCCACGCCATTGCCTACCGCGTTGGCGATGGTAACGCCGCCGGCACGGGCGGCGTTGACCAGGCCGGGGCAGCCAAGCATTGAGTCGGACCGGAACTGCAGCGGGTCCAGGAAGTCGTCGTCAATCCGCTTGTAGATGACGTCCACGCGCTGTTCGCCGGCCGTGGTGCGCATGTAGACGCGGTTTCCGCGGCAGATGAGGTCGCGGCCCTCCACCAGTTCCACGCCCATGAGGCCGGCCAGGAGGGTGTGCTCGAAGTAGGCGCTGTTGAACACGCCGGGGGTCAGGACGACGACGGTGGGATCGTCCACGCCGGCGGGCGCGGTTTTGCGCAGGGCCGAGAGCAGCCGCCGGGGGTACTCTTCCACGGGCCGGATAAGCTGCTGGCCGAATGCCTCGGGCAGGCCCTTGGCCATGGCGCGCCGGTTTTCCAGCACGTAGCTGACACCGGAAGGGACGCGGACGTTGTCCTCCAGGACGCGGAAGGTGCCGGCGGCGTCGCGGACGACGTCGATGCCGGAGATGTGGACCCGCACCCCGCCCGCGGGTTCAAAGCCGTGGACCTGCCGGTGGAAGTGGGCGCTGGTGGTCACGAGCTGGCGGGGAATCACGCCGTCGGAGACCACGGTCATTTTGTCGTAGACGTCGTTCAGGAACGCTTCCAGGGCGCGGACGCGCTGCGCCACGCCGCGTTCCAGGACATCCCACTCAGCCGCGGGGATGACACGGGGCACGATGTCGAGGGGGAAGGGCCGTTCCTCGCCCGCGTAGTCGAACGTCACTCCCCGGTCCAGGAAGGTGCGGGCCATGGAGTCGGCGCGTGCGCTCACATCCGCCAGGGAGAGCTTCCGGAGCGCCTCCGCCACCTGCCCGTACGAGTCCCTGGCCTGTTGCCCGGGGGCAAACATCTCGTCGTAGGCTCCGGTGCGGCCCGCGGCCTCGGAGTAATCCTGGAATAGGTCTGACATGTCCAATAGCCAACCATCTTTTTGTTTCGAGTTCATTACTGCCATCCATTCTGGCGTGTTGTCGCCGGCAGCCCGGTTCGTACTTTACTGGCCTCTTCAGGCACAGTAGGTGAGTGCCAAGCAGCAGAAGCCTCCCCGTGCCGGGCCACGGCAGGTTCCGGGTCCTTGTGGCGCGGTTGGTTCCAGGCCTGTTGACGGCGGCGGCCGCCGTGGCAGTTGCCTTCCTGGTGCACGGGATCCTGCCGGCATTGCCTGCGATGACCATGGCTGTGGTCCTGGGTGTCCTGGCCGCCAACCTGCCCGGTGCCGGCAGCTGGACCGGGGGCCGGGCCCGTGCAGGGCTCGACTTCGCGGGCAAGCATCTGATGCGCGGCGGGATCGTGCTGCTGGGCCTGAAAGTCAGCGTCATGGATGTCCTCAACCTCGGGTGGCCGGCCCTGGTCCTGATCGTGGGTGTCGTCGCGGCCAGTTTCGGCGGCACCTACGCAATCTCGCGGCTGTTCCGCCTCCCGCCGGTAACCTCGCTCCTGGTGGCCACCGGGTTCTCCATTTGCGGCGCATCGGCCATCGGCGCCATGGCCGCCGTCCGCCGCATCCGGCACGCCGAAACTGTCCTGCCGGTGGCCCTGGTGACGCTCTGCGGAACGCTCGCCATCGGCGTCCTGCCCCTCCTCGCACACCCCCTGGGCCTGACGGCCACGGTGTTCGGTGCCTGGACCGGCGCGTCCGTGCACGACGTGGGCCAGGTGGTGGCCACGGCGCAAACCGCCGGGACCGCCGCCTTGGCGATCGCCGTCGTCGTCAAGCTCACCCGTGTGCTGCTGCTGGCGCCCATTGTTGCCGCGGCCGGCGCGCACCACAGGAACGGTGCGCGCGCCCTGGGCGCCGCCAACGGCACCACCTCGAAAATGCCGCCGGTGGTGCCCCTGTTCGTGCTGGGCTTCGTGGCCATGGTGGCTCTCCGCTCCACCGGCTGGCTGGCCCCGGCCTGGCTCGATACCGGCGCCACGCTGCAGGACATCCTCCTGGGGGCGGCCCTGTTCGGGCTGGGCTCGGCCGTCAGGATCAGAACGCTGCTCCATACAGGAGGGCAGGCGCTCCTGGCGGCGCTGGCATCCTGGCTTCTGATTGCCGTGCTGGGCCTGGCGGCTGCCTTCCTGATCGCGGGCTGAGCGGACGCACCGGCCGCGTGATTAGATAGCCGGGTGTCACATGAGAATCTGCAGCGCAGCGAAGCCTCCGAACGTTCAGCCCTGATCAGCACCACCAGCTACGACGTCTCGCTCGATGTGCGGCAGGCAGCAGATCCGGCGGTTCCCGGCTACACCAGCCGCAGCGTCATCACCTTCACCGCAGAACCCGGCTCCAGCACCTTCCTGGACTTCATCGGCGGCAGCGTCCACAGTGTGATCCTCAACGGCAAGAGCCTGCCTGTTGGGGACGTGGTGGACGGCGCACGGATCATGCTGGAGAACCTGCGGGCCGAAAACCAGGTGACCGTGACCGGCACGGCGCTGTACAGCCGCTCCGGCGAGGGCATGCACCGGTTCGTGGACCCCGCCGACGGCCAGTGCTACCTGTACACCCAGTACGAGCCGGCTGACGCGCGCCGGGTCTTCGCCAACTTCGAACAGCCCGACCTGAAGGCAACCTACACCTTCCACGTGATGGCTCCGGCGGAGTGGAAGGTGGCCTCGAACGGCGCAGAGGTGAACCGCACGCTGCTGACCAGCGATCCAGCCACTGCCTGCTGGGACTTCGCCACCACCCTGCCGATGTCCACCTATATCACCAGCATCCTGGCCGGGCCCTACTTCAGCGCCGAGGACCGGTGGCAGGCAACGCTCGGCGACGGCACGCGCCTGGACGTCCCGCTGGCCCTCTACTGCCGGGCGTCCATGGCGGATTCCTTCGACACGGAAGAGCTCTTTGCCCTCACGAAGAAGGGCCTGGACTTCTTCAACCGCCTTTTCGACTACCCCTACCCGTGGGGCAAATACGACCAGGCGTTCGTGCCCGAGTACAACCTGGGCGCCATGGAGAACCCGGGGCTGGTGACGTTCACCGAGAGCTATGTGTTCACTTCCCGCGCCACGGACGCGCAGTACCAGGCGCGCGCCAACACCCTGATGCACGAGATGGCGCACATGTGGTTCGGCGACCTGGTGACCATGCAGTGGTGGGACGATCTCTGGCTGAAGGAGTCCTTCGCCGATTACATGGGAACCCTTGGCGTGGACCGGGCAACAAACTGGGAGACCGCCTGGGTCAACTTCGCCAACAAACGCAAGGCCTGGGCCTACGTGCAGGACCAGCTCCCCACCACCCATCCCATCGTGGCTGACATCCCCGACCTTGAAGCGGCCAAGCAGAACTTCGACGGCATCACCTACGCCAAGGGCGCCTCGGTCCTCAAGCAGCTGGTGGCGTACGTGGGTTTTGATTCGTTCATCGCAGGGTCCCGGGAGTACTTCCGGAAACACGCCTACGGGAACACGTCGCTGGCCGACCTCCTGGCGGCCCTGGATGCCGCCTCGGGCCGCGACCTGTCCGGCTGGGCCCGGCAGTGGCTTCAGACGTCCGGCATCTCGATGCTGTCCCTGGATATTTCCACCGTGGACGGTTCGTCCAAGGACCCCGCCTCGGAGAGAGCAGCAACGGGCGACGACGGCGTGCTGGGACAGGTGGCGATCGTCCAGGAAGCGGTGGACCCGGTCACGGGACGGGAAGAGCTGCGTCCGCACCGCCTCCGCGTCGGTTCCTACGACTTCGACACCGACGGCGCCCTGGTGCGGACCGGAACCATCGAAACCGACGTGGCCGGTGCCCGGACTGAACTCCCCCAGCTTGCCGGCCAGCCGCGGCCCGCGCTCCTGCTGGTCAACGATGACGACCTGACCTACGCCAAGGTGCGGCTGGATCCGGTGTCAGAAGCCACAGTACGTGCCTCGCTGGACCACATCACCGATCCCATGGCCCGGGCCCTGTGCTGGACGGCGCTGTGGAACTCGGCGCGGGACGGCGAAAGCCCCGCACCCATGTACGTGGACGCCGTGACAGCCTTCGCTGCGGCTGAGACGGGCATCGGCGTACTCCTGAACGTCCTCGACAACGCCGCGACCGCCGTCGAACGCTATACGCCCGCCGCCACCCGCGGCAGGGTGCGCGCGTCCTTCCTGGCGGCAGCCGCCGCCGAACTGGACCAGGCCGCCCCGTGCTCGGACCAGCAGCTCGCCTGGGCCCGCACCCTCGGCACGCTCAGCAGGCAGGACGGTGCCCTGCTCCCCCGGCTCCGTGGCCTGCTGGATGGAACGTCCGCCGTCGAGGGGCTGGCGGTGGACGCCGAGCTCCGCTGGCACCTCTGGCATGCCTTGGCAGCCAATGGCCAGGCCTCCGCGGCCGAGCTCGACGCCGAGCTGGCCCGCGACACCACCGCCTCCGGCCGGGCAGGGCACGCAACAGCCACGGCGTCCCGTCCCGACCGCGACGTCAAGGCTGCCGCCTGGGATGCGGCCGTCCACGGGACCGGGCTGTCCAACCAGCTTCTGACCGCGACCATCAGCGGCTTCACCACCGCGCCGCCGGCGCTGCTGGAACCCTACGTGGAGCCCTACTTCGCATGCCTGCGCGCTGCGTGGGACTCGCGGAGCATCGAGATCGCCAGCCGGATTGTCCGGGGCCTCTATCCTGCAGCCCAGGACCTCGCGGACGGCATGGAGCCCAAGGACCACCCCGTGGTCCGGCGGACGGATGCCTGGCTGGACGCCAACGCGGACGCGCCGCACGCACTGCGCCGGATCATCGTGGAGCAGCGCAGCCACCTGCTGCGCGCACTCACGGCACAGGCCGCCGTCGTTCCCCAACCGGCCCCCTAACCTCGCTGCGCTCGGCCAGGGTACCCTGCCGGCGTGGGCCCACCACCCATCGATTGCTCCGTAACTGCCGTTTTGGGGCCCCAAAACGGCAGCTGCTCAGCAATGGACGGGTGGCGATAGTGGATGACGCTAGGGGACGCGGTGGAGCCATTCCGGGGTGCCGAACTTGGCGGCCACCCGGTCCTCGGCAGCTGCCAGCTCGTGTCCCGCGAGCGTTGATGGTGTGGCCCCGTAACGCTCGCTGAAGACCTCGATCATTGCCTCGATGATAGCCGGGCGGGCCAGGCCGGTCTGGCGGCGGAGCGGATCCACCCGCTTCTTGGCGCTGCGGGTGCCCTTGTCGGACAGCTTCTCCTTGCCGATCCGGAGGACCTCGACCATCTTGTCGGCGTCGATGTCGTAGCTCATGGTGACGTGGTGCAGCATGCCGCCGTTGGCAAGGCGCTTCTGCGCGGCGCCGCCGATCTTCCCCTGGTCCGTGGCGATGTCGTTCAACGGGATGTAGAAGGCATTGATGCCGAGTTTTTCCAGCGCGGCCATGACCCAGGCGTCAAGGAACGGGTAGGAGTCCGCGAAGCTCAGTCCGTCCACCAGGGTCTGGGGCAGGTAGAGCGAGTAGGTGATGCAGTTGCCGGCCTCCATGAACATCGCTCCCCCGCCGCTGATCCGGCGGACCACATTGATGCCGTGCCTGGCCACGCCCTCGGGATCCACCTCATTCTGCACGGACTGGAAGCTGCCGATGACCACCGACGGTTCCTGCCAGTCCCAGAACCGCAGGGTGGGCGTGCGCGCCCCCGCACCCACGGCCTCGGTGAGCACCTCGTCAAGGGCAACGTTGATTTCCGTGGGAAGCACGGTGGGCGCGATGACGTTCCACTGGTGGTCTCCCCAGGAGGTCGCCTTGGCCAGGGCACGCCGGACCGTCACGGCAACGGCGTCCGCGGAGAAGCCGAATAGCACGGCTCCGGGCGGCAGGGCGGCTGTGACGGCGGCGGCGAGGTCTGCGGCAGGTGTGGTTTCCGGAAGCCCGGTCAGCGCCCGGTTGATGTCCTCCAGGGCCTCGTCCGGCTCCAGGAAGAAGTCCCCACTGACGGAGACGTCCGCCAGTGCGCCGTCCACCACGGCCAGGTCCACCACCACCAGCTTGCCGCCGGGAACCTTGTACTCCCCGTGCAGGCGCTGGTTGCTGTCGGCATTGCTGGCAGGAAATCCGGACTCGCTCATGCTTCCCATCCTGCCCCAGAAAACCGGTGCGCGGTTAACGCGGAAGGCCCGCACCGTTTCCGGTGCGGGCCTTCTGCAAACAAGCTTGGCGAAGGAATTACTTCTTGCCGCCGAAGCCCTTGAAGCGAGCGTTGAAGCGCTCGACGCGGCCTGCAGAGTCCATGATGCGCTGCTTGCCCGTGTAGAACGGGTGGGACTCGGAAGAGATTTCGACGTCGATGACCGGGTAGGTGTTGCCGTCTTCCCACTCGATGGTCTTCGAGGAAGACACGGTGGAGCGGGTCAGGAACTTGGTGCCGGAGGCCAGGTCGTTGAAGACAACAGCTTCGTACTTCGGGTGGGTATCAGACTTCATAATGGGACCTTTGTTCGCGCAACTGGATTTTGCCAGCTGCCAGGTATGAATGGGATGGCTGCGGTCTGTCGCATCAGCCGAAGCCGAAAAAGCAGGACAACCAGCTATCAATCATAGCCGATCCGTACGGGGCTGACGAACCAGCACCGCTGGCGGCAGGTGGTGGCGCCGCAGGTCAGTCCCGGGCGCGCAACTCCCAGAAGGCGACGGCCGAGGCAGCGGCCACGTTCAGTGAATCCACCCCGTTGCGCATGGGGATTTTGACGGCGAGGTCGACGGCGGCGAGCGTCTCCGGACTCATGCCGGCACCTTCGGTGCCAAGCACCAGGGCGAGTTTGTCCACGTTGCGGGAGGCAACGGCGTCGACATCCTCTGCATCCGGTGTCAGTTCCAGGGCCGCGACGGTGAAGCCGTGGTCCTTGAGCACCCGGAGGTCCCCGGGCCAGTCCTGCAGACGTGCCCAGGGAACCTGGAACACGGTGCCCATGCTGACGCGCACGCTGCGGCGGTACAGCGGGTCGCCACAGCGTGGCGAGACCAGCACGGCGTCGATGTCCAGCGCCGCCGCGGAGCGGAAAATGGCTCCCACGTTGGTGTGGTCCACGATGTCTTCCAGCACAGCCACGCGGCGCGCCCCGGCGAGGAGGTCGGGCAGCGGCACCGGAGCCGGGCGCTGCATGGCCGCCATGGCGCCGCGGTGCAGGTGGAAGCCGGTGATTTCCTCCAGCAGGGCAGCCGAACCGATGAACGCCGGAACGTCCGGGTACGCCTGGAAGACGTCGTCGAGGTCCGCCATCCACTTCTCGGCGAGGAAGAATGACCGGGGCTGGTGCCCTGCTGCAAGGGCCCGGCGCAGGACCCGCGAGGACTCGGCGATGTACATCCCCTCGGCGGGTTCACGGAGCTTGCGCAGGTGCACGTCGGTCAGCGTGGTGTAGTCGCTGACGCGCGGGTCATCGGCGGATTCGAGGTAGTGGAAGGTCACCGGGTGATTATTTCAGCAGGTTGGCGATCATCACGCCGAGGGCCACGATGCCCAGGCTGAAGATCACGGCGCGCAGGACGCGCGGCGAGAGTTTCCGCCCTACCTTCGAACCCATAAGGCCGCCGATGGTGGAGCTGATGGCGATCAGCAGCACCACCAGCCAGTTGATCCGGTCGAAGGCGAACAGCAGGTAGGAGATGGCGGCCACCATGTTCACGCCGAGGACCAGGATGTTCTTCATGGCGTTGGCGTTCTGGATGGTGCCCGTGAGGAATATGCCCAGGATGCCGACCAGCAGGATTCCCTGCGCCGCCACAAAGTAGCCGCCGTACACGCCGGCCAGGTAGACCAGGACCACCAGGAGGACGCCGTGGCGTTTGTCCCGGACTGCGTGTTCGGGGTTGGCCTCGCGGTTGCGCACCCAGTCCTGGAGCCGGGGCTGGAACACCACCATCAGCAGGGCCAGGACCAGGAGGACAGGGGCGACGTAGTGGAAGACCTTCTCCGGCAGGTGCAGCAGGAGCCAGGCGCCGGTGACGCCGCCCAGGACCGAAGCGGGAAGAAGACGCAGCACCTGCCGTCCCCGGCCGGCCAGCTCGCGGCGGTATCCGAAGGCCCCGGCGCCCGTTCCGAAGACCAGGCCCATGGCATTGCTCATGGAGGCGGTGACGGGTGCCACGCCCAGGGCGATGAGCACCGGAAAGGTCACAAGCGTGCCGGAGCCCACCACCGCGTTGATGGTGCCGGCCCACAGGCCGGCGATGAACACAATGATGCTGCTGAAGAGTTCCAAGGTAGTAGCGCAGGCCCCGTCTAGCGGCGTGCTGTGGCGGTGTAGCGTCCCGCGTTCTCGGAGACATCCAAAGGAAGCCCGAAGGTGGTGCTCAGGTGCTCTTCGGTCAGGACGTCGGTGATGGGGCCGGCGGCCACCACGCCGCCGTCGCGCAGCAGCATGGCGTGGGTGAAGCCGGGCGGGACTTCTTCAAGGTGGTGCGTGACCAGGACCATGGCCGGAGCCGACTCGTCCCGGGCCAGCTCGCCCAGCTTGTGGACCAGTTCCTCGCGGCCGCCCAGGTCCAGGCCCGCACCCGGCTCATCCAGGAGCAGCAGTTCGGGGTCCGTCATGAGGGCGCGGGCGATCTGGACACGCTTGCGCTCGCCCTCGGAAAGAGTTGCGAACGTCCTGTTCAGCAGCGGGCCCATACCCCAGTCGTTCAGGAGCCGGAAGGCGCGCCGTTCGTCATCGCGCTCGTAGCCCTCCCGCCAACGGCCCGTGACGCCGTAGGCGGCCGTGACCACCACGTTGAGGACGTTCTCGTGCTCCGGAATCTGGGTGGCAAGGGCTGCCGAGGAAAGGCCGATGCGGGGCCGGAGTTCGAAGACGTCAACACGGCCCAGGACTTCATCGAGGATGCCGGCGGTGCCGCTGCTGGGGTGGAGGCGCGCGGCCGCGATCTGGAGAAGGGTGGTTTTGCCGGCCCCGTTGGGTCCCAGGATGACCCAGCGTTCGCCCTCGTTGACCTGCCAGTCAACCTTGTCCAGCAGGGTCTTCTTACCACGGACAACGCTGACGGAGTCCAATTCCAGAACATCACTCATAGGAGTAGACACTAGGACAAAACAGAAGATGACTGATAACCGGTGTGAAGGCTCCCTAAGGGTTCGGCCGCGGCCGTCCGCAACGAATTCAGGACACCCAACCCGCGCTGACTAAGATTGCAGGCATGACTTCGAACGTGACTGCGGTCAGCTATGGCCTGAATATGACCCCCGCCGGGCTGGAGCAGCTGCGTTCCGTCCTCGCCTCACACGGCGCAGAGCTGCTGTCCGAATCCTCCGCCGGTGACAGCCGGTATGGGGTCCAGGTTCTTGACCTGGCCCTTCCCGACGCCACCGCGGCCGGCCTGGCCGCCCTCCGCCGGGCTGTGGCGGATGCCGCAACCGATGGTTTTGACACGGCCCTGGTGCCCTCCGGGCTCCGCTCTGCGGCCCGAAAGCTGCTGATCATGGATGTGGACTCCACCCTCATCCAGCAGGAGGTCATCGAACTCCTGGCCGCGTACGCCGGCAAGCGCGAGGAGGTGGCGGCCGTAACGGAAGCTGCCATGCGGGGCGAACTCGACTTTGCCCAAAGCCTCCACGCCCGGGTGGCGGTACTCGCGGGGCTGCCCGCCGACGTCGTCCATTCCGTCCGCAAAGAAGTGAAGCTCAGCGAAGGTGCCGATCAGCTCGTGGCCGCGTTCAAAGCCGCCGGCCACACGGTGGCTGTGGTATCCGGCGGCTTCAACCAGATCCTTGAGCCGATTGCCGGGGACCTGGGCCTGGACTACTGGCAGGCCAACGAACTGGAAATCGTCGACGGCGCGCTGACCGGCAAGGTGCTCGGCGCGGTCGTGGACAGGGCAGCCAAGGAAAAGTACCTGCGGGAGTGGGCTGCTGCCGAAGGCATCGCGCTCGAGCACACCATTGCCGTGGGCGACGGCGCCAACGACCTGGACATGCTCGGCGCCGCCGGGATCGGGGTGGCCTTCAACGCCAAGCCCGCCGTCCGCGCCGTGGCCGACGCCGCCCTGAACATGCCGTACCTGGACGCCGTCCGCCACATCGCCGGGGTCTAAGCCCCCGCAACGCCTCATAACAAAGGCGGCCCCCGCCGCCGGATTACCCGGCGGCGGGGGCCATCTGCCCGCTGCTGCTTAGCTGGAAGCCTGCCCGGCGCTCTTGCCGAAGTAGTCGGCACCGCCGGCGTACTCCGTGTGGCCGGACTCGACGTCGGCCGTTGCCATTCCGGCTACAACCTGCGCGAACTCCTCCACCGAGTAAAGCTTCCCGGCTTCGGCGCGGCGGGCTTCGATGGCGCCCGGGGTGGAGCGGTCCAGGAGCGTGGCGGTGACCGTGCCCTCGATCATGTCGCCGGACACCACCACCAGGGAGATGCCCTTCTCCGCCAGGTTGGGGATCAGGTCCCGGAGTGCGTCCTCGCCGGCGCGCTTGCTGCGGGCCACCGGCTCGTATGCCGGCATGGTGGGGACGGTGTTGATGAAGTGGGCCTGGTGGCTGGTCACGAAGACCACGCGCGAGCCTTCCTTCATCAGGGGCACCGCCGCGTTGAGCATGTTCACCTGCGCGTCGCGGTTCAGCTTAAGCGCGTAGTCCTCCCCCATCCCGGTCTCCATGCCGCCGGAGGCGTTCAGGACCAGGATGTCCAGGGACCCGAAGTTCTCCATGGCGGCGCTGGCCAGGGCCTGCACACCCTCCTGCGTGGTGAGGTCCGCGCCGACCGCGACGGCCCGCCCGCCATCGGCTTCGATGCCCTGTACCACTTTGTTGGCGCGGGGCGCCTTCTGGCGGTAATTGACCACGACGGCGGCGCCCTCCGAGGCGAGGATCTTGGCTACGTCGGCGCCAATGCCCCGCGATGATCCGGTGACGATCGCCGTCTTGTTGTCCAGCAGTCCCATACGAGCTTCCTTTGTTCGAAACATCTAAATCGTTGTGGCCTGCAGTCCATCATGCCAGCGGCCATGGCCAATATCCGTTGTCTGACATCGACAAATAAGGACCGCGGGGCTAGTTTCCTGCAGCGGCGGAGGCTGAAGGATCAGTGGCCCATGCCCAGGCCGCCGTCCACGGGGATGACGGCACCTGAGATGTACGCGGCCTCGTCGCTGGCGATCCAGCGGACCACGTTGGCTACCTCGGCAGCTTCAGCGAAACGGCCGGCGGGGATGCTGGCCAGGTAATCCTTTTGGGTGGCCTCGGGGAGTTCGGCGGTCATGTCCGTGTTGATGAATCCGGGTGCGACCACGTTGGCGGTGATGCCCCGGGAGCCCAGTTCGCGGGTGAGGGATCGGGCGATGCCCACCAGGCCGGCCTTGGAGGCGGAGTAGTTGATCTGTCCCGGCGCACCGTACAGGCCCGAGACCGAGGAAATGAGGACCACGCGGCCCTTGCGCAGCCGGATCATGCCCTTTGAGGCACGCTTGATCACGCGGAAGGCGCCGGTCAGGTTGGTGTCGATCACTGAGGTGAAGTCATCCTCGCTCATGCGCAGCAGCAGGGTGTCCTTGGTGATGCCGGCGTTGGCCACGAGGACTTCCACCGGACCGTGGGCAGCTTCCACTTCCTTGAAGGCGGCATCCACGGAAGCCTCGTCGGTGACGTCGGCCTTGACGCCGAGGATGCCCTCGGGCAGCTGGGTTTGGCTGCGGTAGGTCACAGCCACCTTGTCGCCGTTGGCGAGGAACGCCTGCGCGATGGCCAGCCCGATACCGCGGTTGCCGCCGGTGATGAGGACGCTGCGCGGTGCGGTAACTGCTTCAGTCATGGAGGTGCTCCGGGATTCTGCGGCTGGCTGCGCCGCGGTAGAGGGTGTGGTTTGGCTGGAACCGATCTTAGCGGCAGCCCTGCCGCGGGTTTGGGCAGCACTGCCGATGGTGCGAGAATTAAGGGAAGCCTTTGGAGCGTGATCATTCACCGTGACCCTTGAAAACCATGCGGGACGTCCGGCGCCCGAAGAACCGGGCCGGTTCTCCGGCGACAGCGAGGTCCACAGCATTACGGATGCCGCCGCCGCCCATTCGGAGGATATGCGCCAGCGGATGATCAAGTACGCCCTGGCCATGGGCATCCGCATGGTCTGCCTGATCCTCATTTTCGTGGTGGACGGCTGGTTCAAGATCATTGCGGTGGCGGGCGCAGTCTTCCTGCCGTGGTTCGCCGTGGTGATTGCCAACGGCAGCGACAAGGCAGAAACGCCCAGTGACCTGCTGCTGGATTGCGCGCCGCTGGCCGAGCTGGAAAGCCCTGCCCCTCCGGTGGCGGATGAAGAACCGGGAAGCGCCGTGCTGCAGGGCGAACTGGTGAAGGACGAGGACCCGGAGCACGGGGAGGAGCGGCAGGCATCATGAGCATTTTCGATTTCGCAGCAGGAACGGACGTGGCATCGGAGGCTGCCGCCGTCTGCTCACGGAAGGCGTGCAGGGCCCAGGCGTCCTGGCAGCTTCTCTGGAACAACCCGAAAATCCATGCTCCTGAGCGGCGCAAAACCTGGCTGGCCTGCGCCGACCACCGGGAATGGCTGGAGGACTACCTGCAGACGCGTGGCCTGTGGAAGGAAACCCTCCCGCTGGAAGCCGCCGGGGACGCCCCGCTGGAGCAGGACATCTGAATGTACCGTTTCCTCTTTTCCAGCAAGTGGCTGGGCTATCTCCTGCTGGCCGCCATCTTTGCCACCGCGTGCGTTTTCCTGGGCCGCTGGCAGATGGACCGGCGCGCCGAGACCCTGGCCGAAATCAACCGCGTCGTCAGCAATTACTCGGCGACTCCCATTCCCTTCGCCCAGGCACGGGACCAGTTCACCCAGCTGGACCCGGCCAAGGAATGGACCCAGGTCGAGCTGAAAGGCTCCTACGATGCCGCCGGGCAGCGGATTGTCCGCAACCGGCCGCTCAATGGGCAGCCCGGATACGAGGTGGTGGTCCCTTTCCGCCTCACCACGGGTGAAACCGTTGTCATTGACCGCGGCTGGCTGCCCATCGGCAACAAGAATCCAGGCAGCCCCGACTCTGTGCCGGCCCCGCCCTCCGGTGACGTGACCGCCGTCGTACGTTTGAAGCATGGCGAGCCGGAACTGCAGCGCGGGGCGCCCGAGGGGCAGCTGGCATCCATTGACCTTCCCACCTACTCGTCGCAGCTGGGTTATCCCCTGATGACGGGTGCGTACGGCCAGCTGGCCTCGGAAACGCCGGCACCGGCGGAGATGCCGGTTGCCTTCCCCAAGCCGTCCACGGATGAGGGGACGCACTTGTCCTACTCGCTGCAGTGGTTCGCTTTCGGGGTGCTGATGTTCGTGGGCTTCGGCTATGCGGCGCGGCAGCAGGCACGCAACGCAGCCATCGACGCCGAGGACCAGGAAGAGATGGTCCTGGACGGGGCGGTCCACTCCGCTGTCCCTGCGGCCCGCCGCCAGCCGGCACCGTCGCGCAAGCGCCGGAAGGCGACAGCGGAGGAAGAAGAAGACGCCCTCCTGGACGCGCAGGGGTACTAAAGCATGGCAACGTACGACGGCGGCCCGGTCGCCTTGGTGCGCTCGGCCCTGGTGGAGGCCGGTGTCGGGGATACTGTGCGGACCTTTCCGGCCGGAGTTCCCACGGCGGCGGCAGCAGCGCAGGCGCTCGAATGCGATCTTGCGGCCATCACCAACAGCCTCATCTTCGACGTCGGCGGCGAACCCCTGCTGATCCTCGCCAGCGGGGCGGCCAGGGTGGACACTGCGCTGGTGGCGGCCCAGCTTGGCACCGGCAAAATCCGCCGCGCCTCCCCCGCTTTCGTCCTGGACCATACCGGGCAGGAAGTTGGCGGGGTCGCCCCTGTAGGCCATCCCCAGAGAATCCGGACCCTGCTGGACGAAACTCTGCAGGCCCACGGGCTGCTGTGGGCTGGAGCAGGTGACCACAACTCGATGTTCAGCATCACCTACCAGGAGCTGCTCCGCATGACCGGGGCCCTGGAACTGACGGTGCGCTAGGCGAGGGTGATCAGGTCCAGGTAGTCCTCGTTCCAGAGGTCTTCAACGCCATCCGGAAGCATGACAACCCGTTCGGGGTTCAGGGCCTCGACAGCACCTTCGTCGTGGCTGACCAGGACGACGGCGCCGGTGTAGTTGCGGAGGGCGCCGAGGATCTCGGCGCGGCTGGCGGGGTCCAGGTTGTTGGTGGGCTCGTCGAGGAGGAGGACGTTGGCGCTTGAGGCCACGATGGTGGCGAGGGCCAGGCGGGTCTTCTCACCACCGGAGAGCACGCCTGCGGGCTTGTCGACGTCGTCACCGGAAAACAGGAATGAGCCCAGGATGCCCCGTACCTCGGCGTCCTTCATGTCCGGTGCGGACGAGCGCATGTTCTCCAGCACGGTGCGGTTGTGGTCCAGGGTTTCGTGTTCCTGGGCGTAGTAGCCCACTTTGAGGCCGTGCCCCGGGATGACCTCACCGGTGTCGGGGGTGTCCACACCGGCGAGCATGCGCAGCAGGGTGGTCTTGCCGGCACCGTTGAGGCCAAGGATGACCACTTTGGAGCCACGGTCGATGGCCAGGTCCACGTCCGTGAAGATCTCCAGCGACCCGTAGGACTTGCTGAGCCCGTCCGCGGTGAGCGGGGTCTTGCCGCAGGGTGACGGGTCCGGGAACCGCAGGGCTGCCACGCGGTCCTGTTCGCGGACAGCTTCCAGTCCGCTGAGCAGCCGCTCGGCGCGTTTGGCCATGTTCTGCGCGGCGACGGCCTTGGTGGCCTTCGCCCGCATCTTGTTGGCCTGGTCCATGAGGACTTGTGCCTTCTTTTCGGCGTTGGCCCGTTCACGCTTCCGGGCCCGCTCGTCAGTTTCCCGCTGCAGCAGGTAGCGCTTCCAGTCCATGTTGTAAAAGTCGATCTGGGCACGGTTGGCATCGAGCAGGAACACCTTGTTCACGGTGGCTTCCAGCAGGTCCGTGTCGTGGCTGATCACGATCAGGCCGCCCTGGTGGTTCTTCAGGAAGTCACGCAGCCAGGCAATGGAATCGGCGTCGAGGTGGTTCGTCGGTTCGTCCAGGAGCATGGTCTCGGCATCCGAGTACAGGATGCGGGCAAGCTCCACACGGCGCCGCTGTCCGCCGGAAAGCGTCTTGAGCGGCTGGTTCAGCAGCCGGTCAGGGAGGGCAAGGTTGGAACAGATGGAGGCTGCTTCGGCCTCGGCCGCGTAACCGCCGGCGGCGAGGAACTCGGATTCCAGCCGGTCGTACCGGTTCATGGCCTTGCGCTGGACGTCGGCGTCCTCGCTTGCCATTTCGTCGTGCGCCTTGCGCAGTTTGCCGACGACGATGTCCAGGCCGCGGGCGGAAAGGATCCGGTCCCGCGCCAACTGTTCCATGTCGGGGGTCCGTGGGTCCTGGGGCAGGTACCCGATTTCGCCGCTGCGGGTCACCTTGCCGGCGGCGGGCAGGCCTTCGCCCGCGAGGACACGGGTCAGCGTGGTCTTGCCAGCGCCGTTCCGGCCCACCAGGCCGATCTTGTCCCCTTTGTCGATGCGGAAGCTCACCTGGTCCATGAGGAGCCGGGCACCGGCGCGCAGTTCAAGATCCTGGACAGTAATCACAGCAGGTAAGGCCTTTCACAACAGGGAACGCCACGGTCCGCGCACTGTGTGCGAAGGGACTCCGGGGCAGAGTGGCCGGAGAACGGCACAATCCAGTCTACCGTCCGGCGGGCCACGCCAGTTTCAGCAGCAGAGACTTCCGGCAGTCCGGTACTTGGTGCCGTGGGCTTAACTGCCGGCTGCGCCCCGGAGGTTCAAGCAGAATGGGGTCATGGAATTCGATCGGCTGCTCCAGATCCGGCGTATTTACGCACAGCCAGCCGCCCTGGAGCTGCCCCGGGGCCAGCAGATCGTAGCGCGCTGGCCGGACGCCGACGTCGTACTGGTGGACAGCCATTGGAACATCCCGGACCTGCACGGTGACGAAACCAACGTGCCGCGCTGGTCACGGATCAAGACGGAGGCGCTGGTCCTGGGGATCAAAAAGTCGCTGACCGTCAAACCCAATGGCCGATCGGCGGACTTCATTGCACCTTCCACGGCGAACGGCTGCGCCATGGCGTGCGCCTACTGCTACGTTCCCCGGCACAAGGGCTACAGCAATCCAGTTACGGTGTTCGCCAACATCAACCAGATCGCTGCGACGCTGGAGCGGCACGCCACCCGCCAGGGGCTCAAGCTGGAGCCCAACCAGTGCGACCCGGAGCTGTGGGTCTACGACATCGGCGAAAACAGCGACTGTTCGGTGGATGCGCTGATCAGCCCCAACGTCGAGGAGCTTGTGGGGCTTTTCCGCGAACTGCCCAACGCCAAGCTGTCCTTCGCCACCAAGTTCATCAATCCGGAGATGCTGGGGTGGGACCATGGCGGGCACACCCGGATCCGCTTCTCCCTGATGCCGGCGGACCTGGCCAAGTCCATTGACGTCCGGACGTCGCCCGTGGCGGAACGGATGGCAGCGATCAACGAGTTTGTCGACGCCGGCTACGAAGTGCATGTGAACTTCTCCCCCGTCATCATCACCGACACTTGGCTGGCCGACTGGGAGGCGCTGCTCCGCCAACTCGATGCGACGTTGACGGAGGCAGCCAAGGCCCAGCTCGCGGCGGAGGTCATTTTCCTGACCCACAACGAGCAGCTGCACGAGGTCAACCTGGGCTGGCATCCGCAGGCTGAGAACGTCCTGTGGCGTCCCGACCTCCAGGAGTCGAAAACCTCGTCCAACGGTTTCAACAACGTCCGCTACCGGTCACGGGCCAAGGCAGGCTATGTGCGGCAGCTGACCGCGCTCATTCAGGACATCGCGCCGTACTGCCGCATCCGCTACGCGTTCTGAAACGCGCGGCGGATGCGGCACCTGTCAGTCTTTGTGCTCGGCGGGCCGGTGTCCGCCGTTCCTGGCAGGCGCGGCCGCCTCATTGTGGCCGCCCTTGGCTTTGCCGAACGGCAGCACTTTCAGAAGCGGGCCCACCACCGCCATGACGATGAGGCCCCAGGCGAGCCCGACGACCGTTGAGCACAGGGTGTTGACAAGCCAGGCCAAAAGACCGCCGACAACCGCGACCCCGGCCACCGGGTGCTCAAGCGCGTGGACCAGGTCGTAGGGTGCGTGCCAGCCGAGGTCATGCGCGCCCTGCAGCATGATGTGGCCGCCAACCCACAGCATGGCGATCGTTCCGACGAAGGTGATGGTGGCCAGCACGGCGGGCATTCCCCTGACCAGCAACCTCCCGAACCGCTTGGAGCGGGGAGAGTCCTTGGCAGCCAAGTGCACACCGATGTCGTCCATCTTGACGATGAGCGCGACGGCGCCGTACACGAGCACCGTGATGGCGAATGCCACCAGGACCAGGATGAACGCACGGACCCAGATGGATTCTGTCGCCACCTCGTTCATGGAGATGACCATGATCTCGCAGGACAGGATGAAGTCGGTGGTGATGGCGCCTTTGACGACCTTGGCCTCGGCGTCGTGCCCGCGTTCCACCGCCGGCGCTTCTTCCTCCTCGTGGTGGCCGCCGCGGAGCTTGTGCCAGACCTTCTCGGCGCCCTCGTAGCAGAGGTAGGTGCCGCCGAGCATGAGGATGAACGGGATGATCCAGGGGATGAAGGCGCTGATGAGCAGCAAGGCGGGCAGGATGATCAGGAGCTTGTTCCGGATGGAGCCCCAGAAGATCTTCTTGATCATCGGCAGTTCGCGTGACGGGTCCGCACCTGAGACGTACTGCGGTGTGACCGCGGCGTCGTCGATGACGACGCCGGCAGCTTTGGCCCCTGCCTTGGCTGCACCGGCTGCGACGTCGTCCACTGATGCTGCCGCGATGCGCGCCAGGGCTGCGACGTCATCCAGCAAGGCTACGAGGCCGCCGCTCACAGCTGGCCCCCGCGAATCTTGTGATCAGGGCGTTGAGCATTGGGGGCTGGGTGCGTGATGGGCATATTCGGAGTATATTGCAGGCCGCCTGCAGGCTCAGCCCTTCGTCAGGTCCTCCGCGAACATCACAATGATGCCGCTGGGGCCCCGCACGTAGCTGAGCTTGTAGGCGTTTTCGTACGTTGCGACGCCACGCAGGGGATGGCAGCCGTGCCGTGCGGCGATCTCGAGAGCCTGGCCAATGTCGTCAACCGAGAAGGCAACGCGGTGCATGCCGATCTCGTTGGGCAGGGTGGGCTCAGTCTCGATCGCGTCGGGGTGGATGTATTCAAAGAGCTCGAGGCGGCCGTTGCCATCCGGCGTTTGGAGCATGGCAATCCGGGCGTGATTGCCGTCGAGCCCGACGGCTGTATCGGCCCATTCCCCGCTCACAGTCTGCCAGCCCAGGACAGTGAGCCCCAGGTCGGTAAAGAAGGCGACGGCCTCTTCCAAATCGCGGACCGCGATGCCTACATTCTCGAGTTTGATGGGCATGGGCCACACGCTACCAAGCCCGCATTGTCCGGGTCGAGGCCTGCCCCCCACCGGAAGTTGGTGTGGTGCGGGCCTTGCTGTTGGACTTTTTGCTTGACACCCTAAATACTAGACAGTCTAGGCAAGTTGGACTTCGACGAAGAGGTGGGCATGGAGCGGGGTGAGGAACAACAAGCACTGGTATCCGTCATCAACACGCTTGCGGGCAAGTTTCCCGGACGTTCCCGGACGGAGGTCGAAGACGCCGTCTGCGAGGAATACTCGGTCTTCAACGCCGGCCCCGTGCGGAGCTTGGTACCCATCCTTGTGGAACGTGCTGCCACCAAGCGTCTGGAAGGCGGACTGCTGTAAAGGTGTCTCCGGGACGTCCGGCCTCTATCCCCGGCGTGAGGCTGCAAAGAGGATTAACCCGGACCGGCCGTGGTCCGCGGTCACCCCGTGAATCGACGGGAAGCGGCCAACCGGCCGGAAGCCCAAAGCCTCGTGCATCGCGATTGACGCGGTATTGTGCTCGTTCGCAAAGTAGAAAACGCTGGTGGCGCGGGCCCAGATCCAATCCATCCGTGCCCGAGTGAGAGCGGAGCCAATTCCCCGCCGCCGGAAATCCGGGGCGACCTCAATCCCGCCGAGGAAGTGCCCCGCGGGGACGTCGGCATCAGGCTCGCCATGCGGCCGCTCGCATCACAAATCGCATTCACAGCCGGCAGATCAGTTAGCGTCGCCTCGCGTATCTCCACGCACCGAGCCTAGCCGGGAGCTCAACCGGTCGCGGCCCTTGCTGGATGAGACGCGGGGAACTCAGCGCCTGGCCTGGTATCTGGTCAGGACCACGCCACCGGGAAATGTCCGGGTCTCCACCAGGCCCAGGTTCATCCTGCCTTCCAGGGCCGTGAAGAACGGTGTGCCGCCTCCCAGCAGGACCGGATGCGTGACGGTCACGTACTCGTCGATCAGCCCGGCGCGCATGGCCGCCGCGGCGAGTGTGGCACCGACGATGTC
Source organism: Pseudarthrobacter sp. LT1 (assembly GCF_035621795.1). Taxonomy (NCBI): domain Bacteria; kingdom Bacillati; phylum Actinomycetota; class Actinomycetes; order Micrococcales; family Micrococcaceae; genus Pseudarthrobacter; species Pseudarthrobacter sp. LT1. The sequence continues at coordinate 2,358,312 of NZ_CP141830.1, read as the reverse complement.
CATGGGACCGCCCTCGCCGGCCTTGAGGCGGATGATTTCGGCGACCGGATCGCCGGTGACCAGGCGTGCATTCCAGTCGACGGTGCTGATCGTCGAGGAGAACACCACCTTTGGCATGTCCCGCCAGCGGTGGGCGAACTCGATCTGCGCCGGTGTGGCGCCAGGCTGCTGGTCGGCGGTCGGCCAGTGCGAGCTCATGGTCTCCCAGAGTTTGCGGCCGTACAGCGCCAGGCCCGTCGCTGCGACCCGGTCGGACCACCATTGGAACAGCTCATCGCTCGGTACGCTCCAGCCGAGGTCGTCGCCGGGCGCTGCGATGTAGCCGTCCACGCTCACATTCATGGCGAAGGTCAGTTTCCGCATGGCGCCAGTCTCCCGTGCGCCGGCAGCCTCTGTACAGACCAGCAGAGTTCGTGTTCGGTGGGGCCGGCGCTCCCGGGATCAGTCCCAGCCGGCAGCCCGCCGAACAGCCACCGCCAGCTCTACGGCAGGAATGTCGGAGGAGTCCAGTACCAGATCATCGGTCTCTGCAGCTTCAAGGATTTTTGACAATCCGTTGACGCGGTCCAGGTGCCAGGCGAGGCCTTCCGGATCGTCCCGATGGCGGAAGCGCAAGCGCGACTCCAGCACCTCTGGACGAGCCACGAGACGGCAGACGAACATTCGAACGGAACCCAGGGCTGCGACGTAGCGGGGTATTTCAGCTTCTGACTCGATGACCCTTGCGAGAATGAACCGCGTTGCTCCCGCAGCCCGATAGTTGCTCGTGAGGTTCTGGAGATTGAGCAGTGCGAGTTCATGGTTGAACCGGTCCGTTTCGGGCGCGGGGACCAGCCTTCGAATTGCGTCCAGATCGATGACAGCGTGACGTCCCCGTTCAGCCGCGCTTAGCGCATCAGCAAGGGTGGACTTTCCTGCACCGACGGTTCCATTGACGAAAATTGAATCCATGACCCGATCCTCCCAGTCAGCGCAGGAACATAACCTGTCAACGCTGCCTCTGATCCGGGAACGCATGCATGTCCTCGAGATCCTCTACCGGTGCTTCTTCCCCGGCAGTTTGTGAACGGTGGCGCCGTCCGGCTGCAAGGACCAGTGCGGCGGCACCCAGCAGCATGGCTACGGCCAATACGCCGAAGAATAAGGGAACGTCGAACCCGATATCGGTCCCGTCATTCCCGGACGTGGCCTGGGCCGTGGGTCCTGCTTCTTTGACCTCAGGCTGTTCCGCTTGTGCTTTGGTCACAGGCGGCCCGGATACGCGTAGGTCCTGGGCCGGGAAGACAGTTACAGATGCATCGGCGGTGTTGGTTACGATGACAGACCCGTTGGGAGCGATGGCGAGGTGTCCGGGATTTTTACCTGTGGGCAGGCCGAGTGAAACGTTGGTTCCGCCGGGTTTGATGACGGAGAGGCCGTTGGCCTCGTAAAGGACATAGACCGTACTGTCGATGCCCACGGCGACTTCCTTGGGGCCGCCTGGCACCGCCACGCGGTAAGCGACGGCCGAGTCTCCGGGCTTGATAACGGCGACGTCGTTAGTGGTGATGTTGGTGACATAGACGGCGCCGTCCGGGCCGACCGCGATCCCGTGCGGGTTACCGGTTTGACCGGGGTTCGGGCTGACATCAATGGTGCGTGAAACCCTGCCGGCACCTTGAGGGATGACCGAGACCGTTCCGTCGTTCTGGTTGGTCACATAGGCGGTGCCGTCCTTGGCCACGGCCACTTCCCTGGGATTACCTCCGACGGTGATCGCGTAAGCTGGTGCGCCTGCTCCGGGAGGGATGACCGAGACTGTGCCCAGGTTAGGGTTGGGAACAAAGACAGTGCCGTCCGGGGACGCGGCTATAAGGTGGGCACCTCGACTGAGGGGAATGGTACGGGCAACCTCAGAGGAGCCCTTCGGGATCACGGCGAGCCTTTCCTGCTGCTGGGTGTAATCCCACCCTTCGACAAACAAGGTCCCGTCTCCAGACAAGGCCATGCCGGCAGGGCTGAAACCGGGTATCAGGGTCGTGGCTGGTTGACCCGCCCCCGCAGGAAGAACGCTGACCCCTCCACCGGGGGAGTAATTGCCGATATACGCGGTCCCCTCGGCGTCGATGACGACGCTGAGAGGCTCTCGACCAACGTAAATCAGGTCCCCCGAGGCTACTGCAGGGACACCACCAGTCAACAAGATGATCCCAGCGACACCCGCTGCCACGCCCGCGGTAAACCGCATATACCTGCCCCCAAACCGATATTGAAATCCTCAGATGAGCATAGTGCCGGCCTGTCTGCCGCCACCGCGAAGCCCGCACGTCTACTGGTGGAACGGCACGGGTGACGGGCAACTTACCCACGTGCGCGACGACGGCACGCTCACCGTCCACGTCAGTCCAGGCTTCGAGGCCGTGCTCCGCTCCGTGACAGCGGACGGATAGCGCTGCGTGGCCCGCTTGTGCCCACCCGAAAGCACCCACACCCTCCCTTAGTAGGACCCCTACAAAATGGTCCCCGTTCCGCCCCGGTAGCGTCGGCTGTACATTAGATTCCGCTTGTACAACCCCGACAGGACCACCATGAGCAACACCGAGACCACCCCAGAAACCGGCAAACGGACGGAGCGCCGCCGCTGGAACGGCACCGACCTGGGACTGATCGCCGTCTTCGCCGCCCTCGTTGCCGGCGCAGCCCTGGTGCCCGGGCTGGCCCTGAACGGCTTCGGCGTCCCCATCACCTTCCAGACCCTGGCCGTGATGCTCACCGGCCTGGTGCTGGGCCCCGCCCGCGGATTCGCCGCCGTCGGACTTTACACCCTCCTGGGCCTGGCCGGCCTGCCCATCTTCAGCCAGGGCCGCAGCGGCCTGGCCATTCTTGCCGGGCCCTCGGCCGGCTACATCATCGCCTTCCCCATCGCCGCCGCCGTGGTGGGCTGGTTGGCCACTGTGGTCATCCGGCGGACCACGAAGGCCCGCGCCCTGTGGTTCTTCCTGGCCGCCACGGTCACGAGCGTTGTCTTTGTGCACACGCTGGGCGTCCTGGGAATTGCCCTCAACTCCAAGGCCACCCTGGAGCAGGCCTTCCTCAGCGACTTGGTCTTCTACCCCGGAGACATCATTAAGAACCTCCTCGCCGCCGCCGTCGCCGTCGCACTCCACCGGGCCTTCCCCGACGTCCTGGTCCGCCGCGTGCGCCGCCGCAATCAGCCCGCCCAAAGCGCCTAGGGACAACGCATGCCGGAAGTAACGTTCGACCAGGTGGGTGTCGCCGTCGACAGCGAAAACTCCCCCCAGCCCAAGGTCCTACTGGACGCGGTCAGCCTCAGGCTGGACGAAGCACGGGTGGGCGTCATCGGCGCCAACGGATCCGGCAAATCCACGCTGCTGCGCCTCATCAACGGACTCATCCAGCCCACCAGCGGCACCGTCACGGTCGACGGCGACGACACCGTGGGTGCCGTCCGGAAGGTCAGGCGCAACGTGGGCTTCGTCTTCACCGATCCCCTGTCCCAGCTGGTGATGCCCACCGGCCGGGAAGACGTGGAACTGTCCCTCCGCCGTTCAACAAAAAACGGTTCGGAGCGGCGGCAGTTGGCAGACAAAGCCCTCGAACGCCTGGGCCTGCTGCACCTGGCGGACCAAAGCATCTACGAGCTGTCCGGCGGTGAACGGCAGCTGATGGCGCTCGCCGCTGTGCTTGCCGTGAACCCCCGGGTGCTGGTGCTGGACGAGCCCTCCACCCTCCTGGACCTGCGCAACCGCGAGCTGCTCCGCAGGACCCTGGCGGATCTGGACCAGCAGATCATCATGTCCACCCACGACCTTGACCTGGCACTGGACATGGACCGTGTCCTGGTCATCGACCAGGGCCGCGTGGCCTTCGACGGCGCCCCGGCGGACGCCGTGGCGGCCTACCGCTCATGGTGCCTGCAGGGGCTCGAGGCCACAAGGCGGGATTCCACATGAGGGGCCACGGCTTCCTCCTGGCCAACTACGTGCCCGGCACCTCACTGGTACACCGGGCCCCGCTGGCACTGAAGTTCCTCCTGGTCATGGGCTGTGGCCTGCTTTCCTTCCTCATCGTGGACTGGCGCATTTCCGGGGTGATCCTGGCCGTCCTCTGCGGCCTGTTCCTCGCCACAGGCGCGGGGGCGAAGCGGCTGTGGCACGCCGTCCGCCCGCTGGCCCCCGTGCTCCTGGTCATTGGACTTTTCCAGTGGTGGCAGCTTGGCGGCCCTACAGCGGGCCGGATCGTGCTGAACATCCTGGTCTGCGTCGTGGCAGCATCCCTGCTCACCGCCACCACGCCGATCCAGCGGCTCCTGGACGGTGTGGTCCACCTGGCGCGCCCTTTCAAAAGGTTCGGCGCCGATCCCGAACGCTTCGCGCTGACCATCGGCATCATGCTCCGCAGCATCCCCTTCATCGCCGGAACCTTCGCGGACGTGCGCGATTCCGCCAAGGCCCGGGGACTTGAGCGCAACCCCCGCGCGCTGGTCCTGCCGGTCTTCATCACGTCCGTGGCCTACGCCCGCCAAACAGGTGAGGCACTGGCCGCCCGCGGCCTGGGCGAAGCGGAAGACTGACGGGCTGGGACGCCAGGCGGCGTTACAGCCGCCGGTACTCCAGGAGCGCCGCCGTGCCCATGCCACCGGCCATGCTGATCATCGCCAGCCCCAGGGCACCCTCGGTGTCCGCCCGCCGCGCCTGGGCCAGCAGCCGGGTGACCAGCACGGCACCCGACGCACCGTAGGCGTGCCCCAGCGCCAGCGCCCCGCCGTCGAGGTTTGCACGGCCGGGGTCGATGCCCAACTCGTCGAGGCACGCGAGTGTCTGCGAAGCGAACGCCTCGTTGAATTCCACCAGGTCCAGCTCGTCAGCTTTCACGCCTGCAGCATCCATCACACCACTGGCAGCCGGAACAGCGCCCATCCCCAGCACCTGCGGAGCCACCCCGGCGGTACCCGTGCCGCGCACCAGCAAGCCATCACGCACCCCCAGTTGGCGGGCCCGGGCAAGGGACGTTACGACGACGGCGGAGGCGGCGTCCGCGTCAAAGCAGGAGTTCCCGGCGGTGACAGTTCCTCCCGGCACAAAGGCGGCCGGGAACCGTGCCATGACAGCCGGGGTCAGGCCGGCCCGCGGGCCGCCGTCCGAAGAGACGGCCCCGGCCGGGGTCTCCAGCGGCACGAGTTCGTCGGTGAAGCGTCCGTCCCGGATGGCAGCGAGGGCTTTCCGGTGGCTGGCCAGCGCGAAATCATCCTGGCGTTCGCGGGCAACACCGTACTCTTTGGCCACCGTTTCCGCGGCCACGCCCATGTCCGGGTCCCCGAAGCTGTCCGGCACGAACTGGGCGCGGCGGTAAAACTCCGGGGTGTCGTCGTCCTTCCTGTGCGCCCGCAGGGGCGCGGTACTGGTGCTCTCCACTCCCCCTGCCAGGTACACCGGGTTGCCGCCGGCCCCGACCAGCCGCGACGCGAGCACGATCGCATCCAGTCCTGACCCGCACTGCCGGTCCACGGTGATACCCGGCACCGAGACCGGAAGTCCGGCCGCCAGCAGGGCCAGCCTGGCCACGTTCCCGCCGCCGCCCACGGCGTTGCCGGTAACGACGTCAGTGACGGACCCGGGGTCGAGCGCCACTGCGGTCACCAGCTTCCGGAGGACCGGAGCCAGGAGTTCGTGGGCGCGCAGGCTCCGCAGGGCGCCGTTGACGGGGCACACAGGGGTCCGCCGCGCGTCGATGATGACCGGCTGGCGTTCGGGCGGCAGGAGGTCAGGCACCAAGGGCACGCACCCTGGGGTCGCGGGCATTGATCCACTCCAGCAGGAGGTTCCGACTGACCTTTCCCCGGTCCGTGGTGGGAAGCTCCTGGAGCAGGTAGTACTGCAAGGGCCGCTTGTGCCGCGACAGGATGTCCTCCAGGCCGGCCCGCAGCTGGGTGGCACTGATTCCGCCGTGGGAAGGCACCACGCCTGCCACCACGCGCTGGCCGCGCAAATCATCGGCCATCCCCGCGGCGACTGCTGCCGCAACTCCGGGAACGGCCGCCAGCGCCAGTTCCACCTCATGCGGGTAGACGTTCCTCCCCGCCGTGAGGATCATGTCGGCACGCCGGCCAAGGATGTGCAGCCCGCCGTCCGCCAGGTAGCCCTGGTCCCCCACCGTGTACCAGTCGCCGAACGACCGCAGCGCTTCGCCGTCATCGCCCCACAGGTAACCGTTGCTCACCATGCCGCTGCGGACGCAGATGTTGCCGTAGCCGCCGTCGGGGACCGGTGCGCCGTCGTCATCCAGGATCCGGACGTCGACCCCCGGAAACGGCCGGCCGATTCCGGTGCCGCCTGCGGCGGCAGCCTGGCCGGGTGCCAGGCCCAGGCCGGACACGAAGCTCAGTTCGGAGGCGCCGTAGTACTCGTAGATGGTGGCATTGGGGGCCCAGCGCCTGGCCGCCTCGAGGGTGCGGGCATCAAGTTTGGAACCGGCGCAGATGATGGTCCGCACGCCGGAGGCATCGACGCATCCGGTCATTCCGCGTTCGCTGAGCATCCGCAGCATGGTGGGCACCAGGACCAGGCGGGTGACACGGTCGTGGGTGATGGCCGCGTGGACGTCGCCGACGTCGAACGTCTCCAGGGTCTGGAACTCCGAACCGGCGTACAGGCACTCAGCCAGGGCGTAGAGGTTCAGGCTGGCTGCCAGCGGACCGGGTGCCAGGGTCACGTCATCCTGCCGAAGCCCGAAGAACTCGATCGAGGCGTCGAAGGATTGCTGCCAGGACGCCCGGGAGCGGGTGAACGCCTTGGGTACAGCCGTGGTTCCGGAGGTGAGGCCGATCAGGAAGCTGGAGTCCGGCGGCCCGTCGGCCAGCTGGTCATCCGGGGACACGGGGGCCGGATCGGCGCATGCTTCCACCCGCCGGACGATGTCTTCCTGCAGCGGGGCGGACCACGCGGGATCCAGGACGGCGCATTGCCGGCCGCCCGCAACGGCGGCTGCGAATTCCACCGCAAAATCCACGGAATTGGCCTCACACAGCGCGGTGACGGACTTGGTCCCGGCCACCAGTTCAGCGGCGGCGTCCCGCAGCTGCTCCCAGTCCAGGCGGCGTCCGGCGATCACGACGGCGGTGTCGTGCGGCCGCTGCCCGGCCCAGCGCTGGAGCTTGTCGAGGAAAGGCACGGACCAACTTTACCGGCCGGGAGGATTGAGCGCCCGGCCCGCGGGTAATGTGACGTTATGAGTTTCAATGACAACGTTCAGCTGGATCCCTCCCAGGTCCAGGACCGCCGGGGCATGGGCACCGGGGTGAAAGTCGGCGGCGGCATCGGCGGCGGCCTGGTCCTGCTCGTTGCGCTTTTGCTGGGCATCAACCCCAACATGCTTGGTGGCTTGACCGACGGTGGCAACGCCGGGCAGTCGCAGGGTACGGCGCCGGCCTGCAACACGGGCGCAGACGCCGATGCCCGGCTGGACTGCCGGATCACGGGCACCGTGAACAGCCTCAACGCCTTCTGGCCCGGCTACCTGAAGCAGTACAACGTGCAGTACCCCCGGCCGGAGGCGGTCATCTTCAGCGGCGGCACCAACACCGCATGCGGTGCCGCGACCTCAGAGGTGGGCCCGTTCTACTGCCCAACGGACACCACGGCGTACTTCGATCCCGGGTTCTTCCAGGAACTCGTGGACCGCTTTGGGTCCTCCGGCGGCCCCCTGGCGCAGGAGTACGTGGTGGCACACGAGTTCGGCCACCACGTCCAGAACCTGCTCGGTGACCTGAAGCGGGCGCAGCAGGATCCGCAGGGTCCGGAATCCGGTTCCGTGCGGACCGAACTGCAGGCTGACTGCTACGCAGGGCTGTGGGCCAAGTACGCGTCCACCACGCCGAACCCGGCCACAGGGCAGCCGTACCTGGAGCCCCTCACCCCGCAGGATGTGAACGACGCATTGTCCGCCGCCGCGTCGGTGGGTGACGACCGCATCCAGAAGGCCGCCACGGGCCGTGTCTCCCCCGAAGGCTGGACGCACGGCTCCAGCGAGGAACGCCAGCGCTGGTTCTCGCGGGGCTACCAGTCCGGCGACATCAACCAGTGCGACACGTTCAGCGCCGCAACCCTCTAACCCGGTTCACCCCCATCGATTGCTCCGTAACGGCCCTTTTGGCACCCCAAAACGGCGGTTACGGAGCAATCGACGAACCGACGACGACGGCCGGTCACCTTCGCTGAGAAGGTGACCGGCCGTCGTCGTACTTCGGGTTTGTCAGATGTTGAAGCCGAGGGCCCGCATCTGGTCCTTGCCGTCATCAGTGATCCGCTCGGGACCCCATGGCGGCATCCATACCCAGTTCAGGCGCCAGTCGTCCACGACGCCGTCCAGGGCCTGGCCCACCTGCTCCTCGAGCACGTCGGTGAGCGGGCAGGCGGCGGTGGTGAGGGTCATGTCGATCAGGAGCGCGCCGTCCTCATCGGAGTACTTCAGGCCGTACAGCAGCCCGAGGTCCACCACGTTAACGCCAAGCTCAGGATCGATGACGTCCTTGAGCGCCTCTTCGACGTCCTCCAGGGCCGTACGGCCCGGCTTGATTTCGGTCATGACAAGTCCTAACTAGGCCTGTACTGCGGCCTCGGCCGCGATGGTAGCTGCGCCGGCGCCCTTTGCGTAACGGTCGTAGCCTTCTTCCTCGAGACGGTCGGCCAGCTCGGGGCCGCCCTCCTCGACAACCTGGCCATCCACGAACACGTGGACGAATTCAGGCTTGATGTAGCGCAGGATACGCGTGTAGTGGGTGATGAGCAGCGTGCCCATGTTGCCCTCGGAGTGTGCGCGGTTAACGCCCTCGGAGACAATCTTCAGCGCGTCGACGTCAAGGCCGGAGTCGGTCTCGTCGAGCACGGCGAACTTGGGCTTGAAGAGCTCCAGCTGGAGGATCTCCACGCGCTTCTTCTCGCCGCCGGAGAAGCCTTCGTTGACGTTGCGCTGGGCGAAGTCGGCGTCGATGCGCAGCTTCTCCATGGCGTCCTTGACGTCCTTGGTCCAGGTACGCAGCTTGGGTGCTTCGCCGTCGATGGCGGTCTTGGCGGTGCGCAGGAAGTTGGTCATGGTGACGCCGGGGACTTCTACCGGGTACTGCATGGCCAGGAAGAGGCCGGCCCGGGCGCGCTCGTCAACGCTCATCGCCAGGACATCTTCGCCGTCCAAGGTGATGGTCCCGCTGGTGACGGTGTAGCGGGGATGTCCGGCGATGGTGGACGCCAGCGTGGACTTGCCGGAGCCGTTGGGGCCCATGATGGCGTGCGTCTCGCCGGTCCTGATGGTCAGGCTGACGCCCTTCAGGATCTCCTTGGTGCCCTGCTCCGTGTCAATGCTGACGTGCAGGTCCTTGATCTCAAGAGTTGACATGCTCTTCTTTCTCTTTGCTCGTAAGTCTGGTGCTGCAGGCGCTCAGTTGTTTACTGCTGCGCCGTTCAAAACGTTGGTGACGTCCACGTAGACGTCGTCGCCGTCGAGTTCGACGGCGAACACCGGAACAGGATCGTAGGCGGGAAGCTGCAGTGGTTGGCCGCTCCGAAGGTCGAACTGGGAGCCGTGGCCCCAGCACTCGATGGCGCAGCCTTCCACGTCGCCTTCGGACAGGGAAATGTCCGCGTGCGAGCAGGTGTCTCCGATGGCGTGGATCTCCCCCATTGAATCCCGGACGACGGCTACGGGGTAGCCGTCGATCAGGATCCGCAGCGCCTGCTTGACCTGGATGTCATTGGCGCTGCAAACCAGCTCGCCCTTGGGTGTGCCGCTCATACGTTCCTGCCTGCCTTTAGTTCTCGGTTGCTGCGAGTTCGCGTTCCACAGCCTCGGTCAGGCGCTCTTCGAGGGCCGGGACCTTGATCTGCTGGATGATCTCGTTCAGGAAGCCGCGGACCACCAGCCGGCGGGCAACATCCTCGGGGATGCCGCGGGCCATCAGGTAGAACAGGTGCTCGTCATCGAACCGGCCGGTGGCGCTGGCGTGGCCGGCACCCTCGATCAGGCCGGTCTCGATTTCGAGGTTGGGCACGGAGTCCGCGCGGCAGCCGTCAGTGAGGACCAGGTTCTGGTTCTTCTCGTAGGAGTCGGTGCCTTCGGCCTGCTTCTGGATCAGGACGTCGCCGACCCAGACGGTGTGTGCGCCCTTGCCCTGAAGTGCGCCCTTGTACAGGACGTTGGACTTGCAGTTGCCCACGTTGTGGTCCACGAAGGAGCGGTGTTCCAGGTGCTGTCCGGCGTCGGCGAAGTAGAGGCCCAGGAGTTCGGCCTCGGCCCCTTCCCCGGCGAACCGGACGTTGGAGTTCAGGCGGACAATCTTGCCACCGAGGGTTACGGCGATGTGCTTGTACACGGCGTCCTTGGCGACCTCGGCGTCATGCTGTGCCAGGTGCTTGGCGTCATCTCCCCACAGCTGCACGGAAACCACCGTGAGGTGGGCACCTTCGCGGACCAGGACCTCAACGTTGCCGTTGTGGTCGGCGGTGCCGTCATGCTCGATGATCACGACGCCGCGGCTGTTGGGCCCGGCTTCGATCACGACGTGGGAATTGGTGCGGCGGCCCGCCCCGTTGCCGGTGAGGACAAGGCGCACGGGTGCGTCCAGCTCTGCGTTGGCTGGGATGGAGATCAGCTGGGCTTCCTCCGTGTTGGCGGAAGCCACGACGGCGGCACGGTCGGCCGGGACCAGGGTGGCACCACGGGGGGCCTCACCGGCGCGGAGGCTCCGCTGCGCCACGGCGGCGGGCGCCTCGATGGAAACGCCGAGTGCGCCCTCCTCCGACGGGGAGTCGGACAGGAGGTTGGCCAGTTCACGCACCGGGGTGAAGCGCCATTCCTCTTCCCGGCCGTTGGGCAGTGCGAAGTCGGCCACGTCATGGCTGGTGAGCCGCTCGGCGCGGGAGGCCATGACCTGGGTGCCGTGGCTGTGGTGGCGGTCAACCTTGGAGGCGACCAGGTGCTCGCCTTCCTCGGTGAAACCGGAGATCGACGGTGCGCCGATGCGCGCCTTTTCGGTAGTTGCTTCGGCAGTCATTAACCGACGGATCCTTCCATCTGGAGTTCGATGAGGCGGTTCAGCTCAAGGGCGTATTCCATGGGCAGTTCGCGGGCGATCGGCTCAATGAAGCCGCGCACGATCATGGCCATGGCCTCGTCCTCGGGCATGCCGCGGGACATGAGGTAAAACAGCTGTTCCTCGCTGACGCGGGAAACGGTGGCCTCGTGCCCCAGCTGCACATCGTCCTCACGGATGTCGATGTACGGGTAGGTGTCCGAGCGGGAAATGGTGTCCACCAGGAGCGCGTCGCAGCGCACGGTATTGGCGGAGTGCTTGGCGCCTTCGCGGACCTGCACCAGGCCGCGGTAGGCGGCACGGCCGCCGCCGCGGGCCACCGACTTGGAGATGATGGAGCTCTTGGTGTTCGGGGCAATATGCACCATCTTGGAACCGGTGTCCTGGTGCTGGCCCTCGCCGGCGAACGCGATGGACAGGGTCTCGCCCTTGGCGTGCTCGCCCACCAGATACACGGCCGGATACTTCATGGTCACCTTGGAACCGATGTTGCCGTCCACCCATTCCATGGTGGCGCCGGCTTCGCAGACCGCGCGCTTGGTCACCAGGTTGTACACGTTGTTGGACCAGTTCTGGATGGTGGTGTATCGGACGCGGGCGCCCTTCTTCACGATGATCTCCACCACGGCGGAGTGCAGCGAGTCCGAGGTGTAGATCGGCGCGGTGCAGCCTTCGATGTAGTGGACGTAGGAGTCCTCGTCGGCGATGATCAGCGTCCGCTCGAACTGGCCCATGTTCTCGGTGTTGATGCGGAAGTACGCCTGCAGCGGGATGTCCACGTGGACGCCCTTGGGCACGTACACGAAGGAGCCGCCGGACCACACTGCGGTGTTCAGCGAGGCGAACTTGTTGTCGCCCACCGGGATCACGGTGCCGAAGTACTCCTGGAAGATCTCCGGGTGTTCCTTCAAAGCGGTGTCGGTGTCCAGGAAGATGACGCCCTGGGCCTCGAGGTCCTCACGGATCTGGTGGTACACCACCTCGGACTCGTACTGGGCGGCAACGCCGGAAACCAGGCGGCTGCGCTCGGCTTCCGGAATGCCCAGCTTCTCGTACGTGTTGCGGATGTCCTCCGGGAGGTCTTCCCAGGTGGCAGCCTGCTTCTCGGTGGAGCGGACAAAGTACTTGATGTTGTCGAAGTCGATGCCGGAGAGGTCTGCACCCCAGGTGGGCATGGGCTTGCGGTCGAAGTACTTCAGGCCCTTGAGGCGGAGGTCGAGCATCCATTCCGGCTCGCTCTTCTTGGACGAGATGTCCCGGACAACCTCTTCATCGAGACCACGCCGTGCATTGGCGCCGACGTCATTCTTGTCGGCCCAGCCGTACTCGTAGTTGCCGATGCCGTGGAGCTCGGGATTCTTCTCCAGAATCTCCGAGATCACAGTGTTTTCGGCTACTGCTTTCTCTGATAGTTGGTCCGTCATCACGGCCTTTCTTGCTGATGGTTGGTTACTTCGTCCAGGCGGGCGGGGGCTGCCGCCGGCACTTTGGCCGGCCCGGCAGACAGCCTGCCTGTGGGAATGTGGGTGGTGCAGACGTGGCCACCACGGGCCAGGGTGGAAAGCCGGCGTACGTCCACTCCCACCAGCCTTGAGAAGACTTCCGTTTCAACGTCGCAGAATACCGGGAAGCGGGCGGCGAGCTGCTGGATGGGGCAGTGGCCCTGGCAGAGCTGCACGCTGGAAAGCGCCGCGGGCAGGGGTGCCTTGGCCTCGATGGAGGCGGCCGACGCCACAAAGTTGTCGCGGCTCAGGGCGGCCGACAGGGCGGTGGCGCGGTCCCTGATGTCCGGCCCGGCTTTTTCCATTTCGGGCGCGTAGCGCCGTTCCATGTCCGCGAACCGCTCCTCGGCGAACGCCCGTACGGCGTCAGGGCCGGCCACCTTCTGCAGCTGCTGGAGCGCAAGGGCTGCAATGTCAAGGTAGTCATTGCCCAGGCTGGACTGGCCCTGGGAGCTGAGGACGTAGCGGCGTGCGGGCCGGCCGGCGCCTGCTCCCGGCTTGGCAACCCGCTTGACCTCGATGATGCCGGCCCGGGAGAGGTGGTCGAGGTGGCGCCGGACAGCGGCCGGGGTGAACCCCAGCATGTCCCCCAGCTCGGCCGCACTGACGGGCCCGTGTTCCAGGACGGCAGCAAGGACCCGGTCCCGGGTGCGCTCGTCGGCGTCCGCCACAGGACCGGACGGGGCGGGACCCGGCCCGGCCACAGGCACAGCGGTAGCGTTGGTCATGGAATACACAACACAATCATGTCGTAATTTAGTCGCGGGCTCCAGTAAGGGCAGGCTGACCTTGGCCGCTGCGCGCAAAACTCCAAGGATAGGGGACCTTCCTGACGGAAGGCTCCATATACTACATCCCGTAGAATACTGTGGTGCGATCCCCCCAGTCTCCCGTCCTGTCCATCCATGGGCTCATCAAGGACGTAGGCCCCCTTTCCAGCCTGGACGGAAAGATGCTCAGGGTTGTCAGCGGCGTCTCCCTCACGGCGGAGCGCGGGCAGGTCACCGCCCTGCTGGGCGCGAACGGCGCCGGAAAGACGACAACCCTTGAGTGCGCCCAGGGCCTCCAGAAGCGCAGCGGCGGCAGCATCTCGCTGCTGGGCCAGGACCCCGCCACGGCAGGCGCCGACCTGCGCTCCCGCGTCGGTGTGATGCTGCAGGACGGCGGGCTCCCGCCGTCGGCCAGGCCACTGCCGCTGCTGCGGCATATCGGCGGGCTCTACGCCCGCCCCTGGCCGTTGGAGGACCTGGTGGGCCGGCTCGGCATCGATACTTTCAGCCGCACCAGCGTCCGCCGGCTGTCCGGCGGCCAGAAGCAGCGCCTGGCACTCGCGGCAGCCCTGATCGGCAGGCCCGAAGTCCTGTTCCTGGACGAGCCCAGCGCCGGCCTGGACCCGCAGTCCCGCCAGCTGGTGTTCGACTTGATTGCCGAACTGCGCGACGGCGGCATGGGAATCATCCTGACCACGCACCTCATGGACGACGCCCAGCGCCTTGCGGACTATGTGTACATCATTGACGGCGGCCGCAACGTCGCCGAAGGAACCGTCCATGAGCTGCTGCAGCGCAGCCCGGTGGCGGACCACGCCGGCGAGCACGTCCGGACCCTGGTGTTCGAAGCACCCGCCGGGCTGGACCTGGCTGCCGTGCTGCCCGACGGCGTCGACGTCTCCGAAACCCGCGCCGGGAGCTACGCCGTCACCGGCGCCCTCACACCCCGGCACCTCTCCGCGCTTGCCCAGTGGTGGGAAACAAAGGACATCATGCCGGCGTCGATGAGCCTCCAGGCGCGTAGCCTTGAAGACGTCTTTTTGGATATCTCGGGAAAGGACATCCGATGAGTACCGCAGCGATCCGGGAGACGCAGCAGCCCGCGTCCCTGCTGCGCCGCGTCCTCCTGCAGGGCAAATACGAGGCACTGACAATGCTGCGGAACGGCGAACAGCTGATCCTGGCCGTGGTGCTGCCGCTGCTGGCACTGGTTGGCCTGACGGTGACGCCTTTCCTGGACGGAATGGGCTCCAGCCGCATCAACGTGGCCGTTCCGGGGATCCTGGCCCTGTGCGCCATGTCCACGGCTTTCACCGGCCAGGGCATCGCCACCGGCTTCGACCGCCGCTACGGTGTACTCCGGTTCCTGTCCACGACCCCCCTGGGGCGCGGCGGCCTGATCGCCGGCAAGGTTCTCTCGGTCCTGGCCGTCCTGTGCCTCCAGGTGGTGGTGGTGGGCCTTGTTGCCCTGGCGCTGGGGTGGCAGCCGATGGCGGCCGGCTGGCTCCCCGGGCTGGCACTGCTGGCACTGGGCGCAGCGGCTTTCACCGCGCTGGGGCTGCTGGTGGCCGGAACCGTCCGGCCGGAAGCGACGCTGGCGATCACCAACCTGCTGTGGATCCTCCTCGGAGCCATGGGCGGGATCGTCATCCCGGCCGAACGGCTGCCCGCCGCGGCGCAGGCCGTAGTCCATTTCCTGCCTTCCGGTGCCCTCGGTGAATCGATGCGCGCCGCTTTCCTGGGCGGGGCCGTGAACGGCGGCGCCGCCCTTATCCTGCTGCTCTGGACAGTCATTGCCGGTGCCGCAGCCATCCGTTGGTTCAAGTGGAATTGAGATAATCGTGACCACGGCTTCACGCCTTCCCCAGCTTGCCGGCCGCCTGGCGTCGCGGCTGCCCCGCACGGTGGACGTCCGCATCCGCCGCCTCGCCGTCGCATCCCTGATCGGCCAGACGCTTCTGGTGGTCACGGGCGGCGCTGTCCGCCTCACGGCCTCAGGCCTTGGCTGCCCCACCTGGCCCCGCTGCACGTCGGATTCCCTGGTGAATACCCCGGAAATGGGCATCCACGGCTTCATCGAGTTCGGCAACCGGCTCCTGACCTTCGCGCTGGCCGCCGTGGCCGCGCTCATGCTGGTCTACTTGTGGAACCTGAGGAAGGAACGCAAGGACCTCTTCCTGCTGGCCCTCGGACTGCTCGCCAGCATCCCCGCACAGGCCGTCATCGGCGGCATCACCGTGCTCACCAACCTGAACCCGTGGGTGGTGGGCCTGCACTTCCTGGTGTCGATGGCCCTCGTGGTGTTCTCCACCCTGCTGGTGAACCGCGCCTTCGGCCGGACCGGCCGCTTCCCCGCAGGCCGCCCCGCGGAACTCCCTGCCGTGCTGCGCCCGGTAACGGCCGCCGTCGCCCTTTTCTCTGCCGTTGCCGTCATGCTCGGCGTGGTGGTTACGGGTGCAGGTCCCCACGCAGGTGACGCCGACGCTCCCCGCAACGACCTCGACTGGGACCTGTTCTCCCACATCCACGCAGTCCCGGCATACCTGGTCAGCGCCGGCACCGTGGTGGCCTTGGTGCTGGTCATCCGCCGCCGCATTACAGGCCCCTTCCGGACGGCTGTCCTGATGCTCCTGGGCGTCACCGTGCTGCAGGCCATCATCGGGTTCACGCAGTACTACAACGGCATCCCGGCGTTGCTGGTGGCAGCGCACATGCTCGGCGCGGCGCTGCTCATGGCAGCCTCGACCAATGCCTGGGACATCGCGCGGTCCAGCAAGGTGAAATAGCCCCCAGCGCAGCTGGCGCCTGGCGCCCCGGTCCGCTTCAGGACCGGGGCGCCTGCTTTTAAGGCCGCTGGCTAGCGGCCGGCTGCGGCGACGTTGCCCTGGCGGTCGGCGTCGAAGTCAGGGTCCAGGTTCTTGATGCGGTCGGCGGAGACCTGGAGGACCCGGGCCGTGGCAATGTCATAGAAAAGTCCCGTGGCCTGGACCGTCCCAACGGCCAGTGCGGGGCCTGCCACTGGATGGTCCTGCAGCTTTGCCAGCTGCACGGCCACGTTGACCATCGAGAGCTGGTCAACGGTCCCGTAGCCCGCTGCGGCGGCCTGCCTGCCCACCGGGTGCCCTGCCAGCAGTGCCGCATAGCTGGGGCGGGCATGGTCCAGCCACTGGTTGAACGCCGGGCCCAGGGAACTGTTGTCTCCGCCGTCGGCTTCCGAAAGGAGCGCCTTCATGGCGCCGCAGTTGGAGTGCCCGCAGATGACCAGGGACTGCACCCGCAGGCTGTTGACGGCAAAGGACAGGGCCGAATCAATCGAGGCGTCCCGCCCGTGGCTGCACACCACGTTGCCGATGTTCCGCAGCGTGAGCAGGTCGCCGGGGCCGCTGCTGGTGATCAGGTTCGGGTTGACGCGGGAATCGACGCAAGCCACGAACAGGCTGTCAGGGTTCTGGCCTTCCGTCAGGTCATGGACCAGCGGACGGACCTGGTGGGCAAACCGGCGGTGGTACTTGTTGACCCCCACCAGCAGGGGTTCCTTCCGCGGCGGGAGCGGCAGTTCGGTGGCTTCCTCGCGCCTGGGTGCCTGGTGACCGGCATCCTGGAAGACGGTGTTGCCGTGCTCCTCAAGGCGCACGGCTCCGCCGGTGGCCTGGTGCTGCAGCTGCCAGGCAAGCAGGGCTTCACGGAAAGAGTGGTCGACGTAGTCCGCGTTCAGCTCCACCACCACGTTCTTGCCGGCCGGTACAGCCTGGAGGACGGGGTTGAGCTTTGGCAGTGCGAAGAAGCTGCAGGAACCGGCGATGGTCACGCGCCAGGGCGACGACGGGGCGGCCGGCGGGTGGGACTGGATCTGTGCCCGCAGGACACGCCAGAGGACGTTGGCGGCGGCGAGGGCAAGGCCGATCATGACGCCCTCGAGCAGGTTCAGGAATACCACGCAGACCAGGGTTACCGCATAGATCGGAAGATCCCCGGTCCGCAGGCTGGTGCGGATGTCCGCCACTTTGATCAGGCGGGCACCGATCACCACCAGCAGGCCGGCCAGGACAGCCAACGGAATCAGCTGGATCAGGCCGGCGAAGAGGGCCGAGAACGCGAGGATCCACACCCCATGCAGCACCGCGGACGTGCGCGTGGCCGCGCCCGCTTCCACGTTGGTGGCGCTGCGCACGATCACACCCGTCACCGGCAGGCCGCCCAGCGACCCGGAGAGGATGTTGGCCGTGCCCTGCCCAATAAGCTCCCGGTTGAGGTTTGTCCGCGGACCGGTTTGCATCTTGTCCACGGCCACCGCGGACAGGAGGGACTCGATACTGGCGATCAGCGCCATGGTCATGACGGCGAACGCGAAGGCGCGCCAGTTTCCTTCAGGGAGCTCCGGCAGGGCGATGGCGTCGAAGATGGACCCGTCCAGGGAGATGCGTTCAACGCCGGGCGCAAAAGCCACGGCCAGAGCGGTTCCTGCCGCGACGGCGGCCAAGGGCCCGGGAATCCGCCGGACAGCGGCGGGCAGGAACTTCCAGCACAGCAGGATCGCCACGACGGCCAGCCCCAGCAGTGCCGCGTGCAGTTCGAGGTTGGTAATGGCCGCCGGTAGTCCGGCGAGGTTCTCCAGGGCGGATCCGGCGGGCCGGGAGCCGAGAATCACGTGCAGTTGCTGCAGGATGATGGTGACGCCGATGCCGGCGAGCATGGCCTTGACCACTACCGGCGACACCGCCAGGGCGGCCCTGCC
The DNA here is from genome assembly GCF_035621795.1 of Pseudarthrobacter sp. LT1. Classification (NCBI taxonomy): domain Bacteria; kingdom Bacillati; phylum Actinomycetota; class Actinomycetes; order Micrococcales; family Micrococcaceae; genus Pseudarthrobacter; species Pseudarthrobacter sp. LT1. The sequence continues at coordinate 2,340,222 of NZ_CP141830.1, read as the reverse complement.
CACCCGGCTGAAGCCCAACAAAAGCTGGACGACGCCGGCGGCCGCGGTGATGGCGCAGGTCACCTGCCAGCCGAATTCCTGGACGAGGCCGGCCACGACGACGGTCAGTCCGGCCGCCGGTCCACTCACCTGGAGGGGTGAGCCGCCGAGGCTTCCAGCCACGATCCCCCCAATGGTGGCGGCGATAAGTCCCGCCATGATCGGCGCCCCGGAGGCCGCTGCAATCCCGAGCGAGAGCGGGAGTGCCACCAGGAACACCACCAGCGATGCCGGCACGTCGGCGCCAAGGTGGGCGAAGAACGGAGGGCGGGACAGGAAGCGGCGGCGGCCTCCGCCGCCTCCTCCGGGCGGGCTGTGGCTGGGGGCGGGGACGGCAGAGGGATGGGCTTCCATGGGGATTCCTTTGGTCGCGGGAGGGGTCCGCTCTACCGTAAGCATCCCGTCAGTGGCAATGACAGTTAAAGTGACGGATATGACAAATCTGTCATATCCGTCTGCCGTTGGGTTAAAGAACAACGGCGGCTCCCGCCTGAAGCAGGAGCCGCCGTGGGCCAAATCGAAGTGCCTAGCCCGGCATGACAGCACTTCCAACGAAGGGGTCCACCGCGAGGGCGATGAACAGCAGCGTCAGGTAGCTGATGGAACCGTGGAACACCTTCATGGCGCGCTTGTCGGAAATATCCTCGCGGTGGGCGCGCGAGTAGAGCGCGTGCGATTCGTAGAGGAACCAGGCGCCTGCGACGACCGCCGTCGCTGTATACACCCAGCCTGCCCCGCCGGCCGGGATCATGAGCAAGGAGGAGGCCACCATGGCCCAGGCGTACAGCACCACCTGGACAGAGACGACCTTGGCCCCGGCAATGGCCCCAAGCATGGGGACATTGGCATTTCGGTAGTCCTCGCCGTAGCGCATGGACAGGGGCCAGTAGTGCGGCGGCGTCCACAGGAAGATCACCAGGAACAGGATGATGGCGGGCCACTCCACGGAGTTGGTCACGGCAGCCCACGCGATCAACACCGGGAAGCAGCCGGCGGCGCCGCCCCAAACAATGTTCTGCGCAGTGCGGCGCTTGAGGATCATCGTGTAGATGACCACGTAGAAGAAGATGGCGCCCAGGCCCAGCCAGGCAGAGAGCGGATTGGCGCCGAACCATAGGATCACGATGGCAGCCGCTCCCAGCAGCCAGGAAAAGACGAGGGCTTCCCTCGGGGTGACTTCCCCTGTGACCAACGGCCGGTTTTCCGTCCGGTGCATCAGCTTGTCGATGTCCCGGTCGATGTAGCAGTTGAAGGCTCCGGCGCTGCCGGCAGCAAAGGCGCCGCCCACCAGCGTGGCAAGGATCAGTCCGATGGACGGAAAGCCCCGCTCGGCGTAGATCATGGTGGGCAGAGTGCTCACCAGGAGCAGCTCGATCACGCGCGGCTTGGTGAGGGCGAGATACGCCTTGGCCTTACGGGCAAACCCGATGCCGGAGGCCCGGGATGCGTTCAGCGGCGTATCTGTTGTGCTCACGGTGGCAGTCACCCGTTCTGTGTGGCAGTTGAGGCTGGCAGGCAGCTCCGGTCGTGCGGCCCGGACCCGGGCACGACACTTAAGGAAGGAAACACTTCACGTGCGTGCAACAGCCGGGACACCCCGGGCGGCGTTAGGGATGCGCCCGGAGTTGGCCTCCGATTATCATACCGCGCCGCCGGCCCTGCCCCCGCCCTCCAATATGCGCAATTGATTGGTCGCGGGCCCATTCGAGCAGATTAACTCAACCCTCCGAAAAGGTGATTCACAAAAGGGGAAATTGCGTCCAAAACGTGAGATTTGCGCCGCCCGCAGTATGGATAAGAGCTAAGCTGTCACCAGATCAGCACGCAGCAAGAAAGCGGTGGAAAACGCATTCCCGCTTGCTGTTCGTGACTGAATGCAAGGATCAACGTTTCGATGGTGAACGGCTGGTACACACCGCAGCGGGCGCCGAACAGCGCGCCCTTGGCCGGATCCGGTGTACCGCCGCCATCAGCACAGAGAGGGGCCCGGTTTTCGTGCCACATTTGGAAGAGCAAGAACTGTCATGGACCAGCTTGGACCAGCGCGCCGTGGACACCATCCGCGTCCTGGCCGCGGATGCCGTGGAGAAGGTGGGCAACGGCCACCCCGGAACTGCCATGAGCCTGGCCCCGGCCGCATACCTTCTCTTCCAGAAGCTGATGCGCCATGACCCGCGCGATCCGCAGTGGCTCGGCCGGGACCGGTTCGTTCTTTCCCCGGGCCACACGTCCCTGACGCTTTACATCCAGCTTTTCCTTTCCGGCTACGGGCTGGAACTCAAGGACCTGGAGGCCCTGCGCACCTGGGGTTCACTGACCCCGGGGCACCCCGAGTACAAGCACACCGCCGGCGTGGAAATCACCACCGGCCCGCTGGGCCAGGGCCTGGCGTCCTCGGTGGGCTTCGCCTACTCCCAGCGCCGCCAGCGTGGCCTGTTCGACGCCGATGCTCCCGCCGGCGAGTCGCCCTTTGACCACACCATCTGGGTCATCGCCTCAGACGGCGACCTCCAGGAAGGTGTCACCGCCGAGGCGTCCTCGCTGGCCGGACACCAGGAACTGGGCAACCTCGTGGTGATCTACGACGAGAACCACATCTCCATCGAAGACGACACCGACATTGCCTTCACCGAGGATGTCCTGAAGCGTTACGAGGCCTACGGCTGGCACACCCAGCGCGTGGACTGGACCCGGACCGGCGAATACAAGGAAGACGTCCAGGAGCTCTACAGCGCCCTGCTCGCCGCCAAGGCCGAAACGTCCAAGCCCTCCATCATCTCGCTGCGCACCATCATCGGCTACCCCGCCCCCAAGAAGCAGAACACCGGAAAGATCCACGGCTCGGCCCTCGGCGCCGAAGAGGTGGCCGCACTGAAGGAGGTGCTGGGCTTCGACCCGGCCAAGTCCTTCGAGGTGGACCAGGAAGTCCTGGACCACGCACGCGCAGTGGTGGAACGCGGCGCGGCAGAACACAAGGCCTGGGAAGAATCCTTCAATGCCTGGCGCGAAGCCAACCCGGAAGGCGCCGCACTCCTCGAGCGCATCGAGGCACAGGAGCTTCCCGAAGGCCTCGACGCAGCCCTTCCCGTCTTCCCGGCTGGCAAGGACGTCTCCACCCGCGCGGCATCCGGCAAGGTCCTGAACGCCCTGGGCCCGGTCCTCCCCGAACTGTGGGGTGGCTCCGCCGACCTTGCTGAGTCCAACAACACCACCATTGAAGGTTCCCCGTCCTTCGTGCCTGCCTCCAAGCAGACCGGCGCCTGGTCCGGCAACCCGTACGGCCGGGTCCTGCACTTCGGCATCCGCGAGCACGCTGCAGCGTCGATCGTGAACGGCATCAGCCTTGCGGGCAACACCCGTGCCTTCTCCGGAACCTTCCTGATCTTCAGCGACTACCAGCGCCCCGCCATCCGCCTCGGCGCCCTCATGGGTGTCCCGTCGCTGTACGTCTGGACGCACGACTCCATCGGCCTGGGTGAGGACGGCCCCACCCACCAGCCCGTGGAACAGCTCGCTTCGCTGCGCGCCATCGTGGGCCTGGACGTCGTCCGCCCCGGTGACGCGAACGAGGTGGCAGCAGCCTGGAAGACGATGCTGGAGAACCACGCCAACCCGGCAGGCATCGTCCTGACCCGCCAGAACATTCCCACCTGGGAACGCGGCACGGGCGACGCCGACGGCGATACTTTCGCGTCCACGGCAGGCGTGGCAAAGGGCGGCTACGTCCTGGCCGAGGCTTCGAAGGACGGCGCCACGGTTCCGGCTGACGTGATCCTGATCGCCACCGGCTCCGAGGTCCAGCTGGCCGTCCAGGCCCGCGAAGCCCTCCAGGCCGACGGCATCGCCGCCCGCGTGGTGTCCATGCCCTGCGTTGAGTGGTTCAAGAAGCAGGACGCTGCCTACCGCGAATCCGTGCTGCCCGCAGCCGTCAAGGCACGTGTCTCGGTCGAGGCCGGACTGGCCCTGGGCTGGCGCGAATTCGTCGGCGACGCCGGCCGCTCCGTCAGCCTTGAACACTACGGCGCTTCCGCTGACTACAAGCGCCTCTTCCAGGAGTTCGGCATCACGGCAGAAGCTGTCGCCGCCGCCGCCAAGGACTCCCTATCCAGCCTGCAGGCCTGAAACCTCATCTTTTAGGAGATATAACAATGACTACTCCCACCCAGCAGCTTTCCGATGCCGGCGTCTCCATCTGGCTCGACGACCTTTCCCGCGGACGCCTGGAAACCGGCACCCTCCGCAAGCTCATCGAAGAGAAGAACGTGGTTGGTGTGACCACCAACCCGTCCATCTTCCACGCCGCCATCACCTCCGGTACCGACTACGACCACATCATCGCCGGCAAGGCAGCGGAGGGCGCCAGCGTGGAGGACACGATCTTTGAGATCACCACCACCGACGTTGCCGATGCCTGCGACCTGTTCGCCCCGGTCGCTGCCGCCACGAGGGGCGTCGACGGCCGCGTCTCCATCGAAGTCGACCCGCGCCTTGCCTGGGACACCGCAGGAACCATCGCCGAGGCCAAGCACCTCTACCAGCGCGTCAACAAGGACAACGTCCACATCAAGATCCCGGCCACGCTCGAAGGCCTCGAAGCCATCACGGCAACCCTGGCCGAGGGCATCAGCGTCAACGTGACCCTGATCTTCTCCCTGGAGCGCTACCGCGCCGTCATCAACGCCTTCCAGTCCGGCCTGGAGCGGGCCAAGGAAAACGGCCACGACCTTTCGAAGATCCACTCCGTTGCGTCCTTCTTCGTTTCCCGCGTGGACACCGAGATCGACAAGCGCCTCGACAAGATCGGCACCGACGAGGCCAAGGCCCTCAAGGGCAAGGCCGGCCTGGCCAACGCCCGCCTGGCCTACCAGGTCTACGAGGAACTCTTCTCCACCGAGCGCTGGGCCCTGCTGGCCGACGCCGGTGCACTCCCCCAGCGCCCCCTGTGGGCCTCCACCGGTGTGAAGGACCCGGCGTACCCGGACACCCTGTACGTCACCGAACTCGTGGCCCCCGGGGTCGTGAATACCATGCCGGAGAAGACGCTGGACGCCACCTTCGACCACGGCGTGGTCACCGGCGACACCGTCACCGGCACCTATGATGAGGCGAACGCAACCCTCGACGCCCTGGAGAAGCTCGGTATCTCCTACAACGAGGTCGTCGCGCTCCTTGAAACCGAAGGCCTGGACAAGTTCGTGGCCAGCTGGAAGGAACTGCTGGCCGACGTCGAAGGCGCCCTCGCCTCTGCACGAAAGGCTTCCTAACACCTATGAGCACTCTCAGCTACGACGCCACCGGCGCTGCCCAGGAGGCGCTTGAACAGCACCTCCCCGCCCTCGTCGAGGACCGGATCGCCACCCGGATCTTCGCCAAGGACCACACATTGTGGGGTCCGGACGCCGAATCCGAGTCCGCAATCCGCCTGGGCTGGGTGGAGGCCGCCACCGTCTCACAGCCCCTGGTCAAGGACATCCTGGAACTCCGTGACGCCCTGCGCGCCGAAGGCGTCAGCAGGATCGTCCTCTGCGGCATGGGCGGATCATCGCTGGCCCCCGAGGTCATCGCCGGCACGGCCGGCGTCGAGCTGACAGTGCTGGACAGCACGGACCCGGACCAGGTCCGTGCTGCCCTCGCAGACCGGCTGGCCGCCACCGCCATCGTGGTCTCGTCCAAGTCCGGTTCCACCCTGGAAACGGATTCCCAGCGGCGGATCTTCGAGCAGGCCTTCACCGAGGCAGGCGTGGACGCCAAGAGCCGGATCATCATCGTGACCGACCCCGGCTCACCCCTGGACAAGGCCTCACGCGAAGCCGGCTACCGCGCAGTCTTCAATGCCGATCCCAACGTCGGCGGCCGCTACTCGGCGCTGACCGCGTTCGGCCTTGTACCCTCCGGCCTGGCCGGGGTGGACATCCAGGCGTTCCTGGACGAGGCAGAAGAAGCTGCCGAAATCCTCAACGACGATGCACCGGAAAACATCGGGCTCGCCCTGGGTACTGCGCTGGGCGGGACCAACCCGCTGCGGAACAAGATTGTCATCGCCGAGGACGGGTCCGGCATTGTTGGATTTGCTGACTGGGCTGAACAGCTCATCGCCGAATCCACCGGCAAGCTGGGCACGGGCATCCTGCCGGTCGTCGCAGGCCCGCAGTCCCCGGAAGTCACTTCCGGCGCGGCTGACGTGCTGGTGGTGCGGCTTGTGGCCGCTGATGCCGACATCGAACTCGGCGACAACCAGGTGGCCATCGCCGGCGGCCTTGCCACCCAAATGATGGTGTGGGAGTTCGCCACCGCCGTTGCCGGCCGCCTGCTGGGGATCAACCCCTTCGACCAGCCCGACGTCGAGGCCGCCAAGGTAGCGGCACGCGGACTGCTGGACGCCCAGCCGGAGCCTACGCCGGCCGCATTCGTTGACGGCGCCATCGAGGTGCGCGGCGGCGACTGGCTTGGCGAGGCCGCTACCGCAGAGGGTGCCGTCAAGGCCCTGCTGGGCACCTTGTCCTCCGACAGTTACCTGAGCGTCCAGGCGTACTTCGACCGGTTGGCTTTCGCCGGGCTCGAAGGTATCCGTGATGAACTGGCTGCTGCCACCGGCCGTCCGGTGACGTTCGGCTGGGGCCCGCGCTTCCTGCACTCCACCGGACAGTTCCACAAGGGTGGCCCTGCCATCGGCGTGTTCCTCCAGGTCACTGCCGCCCCGGCGGAGGACCTGGGCATTCCGGACCGGCCGTTCACCTTTGGTGAGCTCATCGCTGCCCAGGCTGCAGGCGACGCCCAGGTCCTGGGTGAGCATGGCCGTCCCGTGCTGCGCCTCCACCTCACCGACCGTGCCGCCGGCGTGGCCCAGCTGCAGGACGTCGTCGCTGCACTGTCCACCCGCGCATCCGCAACCGAAAGCTAAGGCGCAAAAGTAACCATGCCAGAAACTGAATACGGCAGGAAGGGCGCGGGCCGCGGGCGTAATCCGTTGCGTGATCCGCGTGACCGCCGTTTGAACCGGATCGCCGGTCCGTCGTCGTTGGTCCTTTTTGGGGTGACGGGCGATCTTGCCCGGAAGAAGCTGATGCCGGCGGTGTATGACCTGGCCAACCGTGGGTTGCTGCCGCCGAGTTTCGCGTTGGTGGGCTTCGCCCGCCGGGAGTGGGACAAGGAGGATTTCGCCGCCGAGGTGAAGGCCTCGGTGCAGGCGCATGCCCGCACGCCGTTTGATGAGGCGGTGTGGAACCAGCTCTCCGAGGGCATCAGGTTCGTGCAGGGCGAGTTCGACGACGACGCTGCGTTTGAGCGTCTGGGCGAGACGATCAAGGAACTCGACGATGTCCGGGGCACCCGGGGCAACCACGCGTTCTACCTGTCGATCCCGCCGAAGGCGTTCGAGCAGGTCTGCCGGCAACTCTCCAAGCATGGCCTGGCGCAGGCCGATGGCGATAAGTGGCGGCGGGTGGTGATCGAGAAGCCGTTCGGCCATGACCTGGAATCGGCGCGGCAGCTCAATGACATTGTGGAGTCGGTGTTCCCGCCGGACGCGGTGTTCCGGATTGACCATTACCTGGGCAAGGAAACGGTGCAGAACATCCTGGCGCTGCGCTTCGCGAACCAGTTGTTCGAGCCGCTGTGGAACGCCAACTATGTGGACCATGTCCAGATCACCATGGCCGAGGACATCGGCACCGGTGGCCGGGCGGGGTATTACGACGGCGTGGGCGCGGCCCGCGACGTGATCCAGAACCACCTGCTGCAGCTGCTGGCGCTCACCGCGATGGAGGAACCCATCTCGTTCAACGCCGATGACCTGCGGGCGGAGAAGGAAAAGGTCCTGGCAGCGGTCAAGCTCCCGGAGGATTTGTCGACGCATTCGGCGCGGGGGCAGTTCACCGGCGGATGGCAGGGCGGCGAGCAGGTCCTGGGCTACCTGGAGGAAGAAGGCATTCCCGCCGATTCCACCACGGAAACCTATGCCGCGGTCCGGGTGGACATCCACACCCGCCGCTGGTCCGGGGTGCCGTTCTACCTGCGCGCGGGCAAGCGCCTGGGCCGGCGGGTGACGGAGATCGCGGTGGTGTTCAAACGCGCCCCGAACCTGCTGTTCCGCGACCATGGTGAGGACGATTTCGGGCAGAACGCTGTGGTCATCCGTGTCCAGCCGGACGAGGGTGTGACCATCCGGTTCGGGTCCAAGGTCCCCGGCACGCAGATGGAAGTGCGGGATGTGACCATGGACTTCGGCTACGGGCACTCATTCACCGAGTCTTCCCCGGAAGCCTACGAGCGGCTGATTCTGGACGTGCTGCTGGGTGAGCCGCCGCTGTTCCCCCGTCATGAGGAAGTGGAGCTCTCCTGGAAGATCCTTGACCCGTTCGAGGACTACTGGGCGTCCCTGGATGAGCAGCCCGAACCCTACGCACCCGGCTCCTGGGGCCCGGCCTCTGCTGATGAGTTGCTGGCCCGCGACGGACGAACCTGGAGAAGGCCATGATCGTAAACCTGCCCGACACCACCACCTCAAAGGTGTCCAAGAAACTCATGTCCCTGCGCGAGCAGGGCGGCGTGATCGCTCTGGGCCGCGTCCTGACCCTCGTGGTCGTGACCAAGTCAGGGCTTGAGGAAGAAGCGATCGAGGCCGCCAACGACGCCAGCCGGGAACACCCCTGCCGGATCATCGTGCTCGCCGATGCCGGGAAGGACAACGAGGACCGGCTCGACGCCCAGATCCGGGTCGGCGGGGACGCCGGTGCCTCCGAAGTCATCGTGCTGCGCGGCTACGGCCAGCTCGCCCACGAAAGTGAGTCCCTGGTCGCGGCGCTGTTGCTCCCGGACGCGCCGATCGTGGCCTGGTGGCCGCACGGCGCCCCCGAGAACGCCTGCGAAACGTCCATCGGTGCGATCGCCCACCGCAGGATCACCGACTCCGCGAACGAACCCGATCCGCAGGCCGCACTGGAACGGATCCACCGGACCTACAAAGCCGGTGATACCGACCTCGCCTGGACGCGCCTGACCAACTGGCGCATCCAGCTTGCAGCCGCCCTGGACGAGGTGGACTCCTCGCCCGTGACCGCGGTAGCGGTTGAAGGGGCCTCGGACTCACCCTCCACCATCCTGCTGGCAGCCTGGCTCACCCTGACGCTGGACGCCCCCGTCACCATCGTCGCGGACCCCGCCGGGACCGGCATCCGACGTGTGCGGCTGACCCGCCCCGGCGGCGACGTCCAGCTCTTCCGGCCGGGACTTTCCATCGCCGAACTTACCCAGCCGGGCCAGCCCTCCCAGCGGATCTCCCTCCCGCGCCGCAGCCTCCGTGACTGCCTCGCCGAAGAACTGCGCCGTCTGGACCCCGACGAAGTATTTGGCGAAGTGATTACTATTGGACTGCCACGTACCAATCTAAGGAGCGTCCGACCCAGTGAGCGTTGACCCACGAGTAAGCATCCATCCTGATTCGTCCGTCCTCATGGCCGCCATAGCGGCACGCCTGATCACCAAGCTCGTTGATGTCCAGGACAAGTACGGCGAAGCCACGGTGGTGCTCACCGGGGGAACCGTGGGAATCGGCACGCTGAAGGCTGTGGCGGACTCCCCGGCGGCGCCCGCCGTCGACTGGTCCAAGGTCAACTTCTGGTGGGGTGACGAACGCTTCCTCGCTTCCGCAGATCCGGAACGGAACACCAAGCAGGCATTCGACGCGCTGCTGTCCCACATTTCAGTGGACCCGGAGCGCGTCCACTCGCCGGGTTCTTCCGATGAGTTCGATACCCCCGAGGAAGCGGCTGAGGACTACGCCCGCCAGTTGCGGGATGCCGCGGCGGCCGAGCACGCGGCGGACATGTCCGACGACAGGCCCGATGAACCGTCCGCGCTCCCCCGCCTGGACGTGGTGCTGCTGGGTGTGGGTCCTGACGCCCACATTGCTTCGCTGTTCCCGGAGCAGGCCGGAGTCCGCGAGAAAGAGCGCACAGTGGTTGGTGTGCGGAACTCCCCCAAGCCGCCCCCGCTGCGGATCTCCCTGACCCTGCCTGCCATCAACACGGCGGCGGAGGTTTGGATGGTTGTGGCCGGCGAGGACAAGGCTGGAGCCGTGGGACTCGCTTTGGCCGGGGCCAACCCGGTGCAGGTTCCTGCGTCCGGCCCGCGGGGAACGTCCCGGACCCTGTGGCTTATCGACGAGAACGCAGCGTCACGCGTCCCCGAGCAGCTGGTCCGGAAGGACGCCGCGGGCGCGTAGCTTTTCCAGCGCTCCGGCCAGGACGTCTTCGGCGTCCTGGCCGGAGCGCCGTTCTTTAACGTATTCCAGGTGGCTCTTGTAGCCGTCGTCGAATGGGTCATCCGGCGCCGCCGCCTGGCCGTCCCGGGAAGCGGTCGCGCCGCACCGCCGGCAGTCCCACGTCTGCGGAATCTGGTCGTCAGGCATTTTCAGGAACACCGGCTGGGTCTCGTGGCCCCTCGCGCACCAGTAGGACACCCGGATGCGCGGGAGGGGCCGGGAGGACGAGTCGTTGGACTGCAGGCTCGATCCGGAGCCTGCGACAACCCCGGCACGGGTGCCTCGAAAGCCTGATGCTGGATGGACCATGGAAACTCCTGCCTCGACGCGGACACCGGAGCCCTGCAGCTTAAACAAAAACTGTGGCTGCCGGGTAAACCGACAGCCACAGTTTAGATGCCCGGGCCGGGCGGCGGGAGTGCCGCAGGACCCTATCCAGCGGACCCTTTAGGAGTCGCCGGCGCCGCTGAAGCGCATGATCAGACCAAGCCCGATGATCACCACGCCCCAGGTGACGCCCAGGATGATGGTGAAGCGGTTGAGGTTGCGTTCTGCCACGCCCGAGGAGCTGAGGCCTGAGCTCATGCCGCCGCCGAACATATCTGACAGTCCGCCGCCGCGTCCTTTGTGCAGGAGGATCAGCAGCGTCAGCAGGAGGCTGGTGATACCCAGGAGGATCTGCAGAATGACATGAAGAACGTCCACGACGGCCTTTCGGAAGTTGGAATTGCGGGAGTATGCGCTGGCTACGGACTAGTCCGTGACCAGGTGGCTCTCGAACCTGACAATATTAGCAAACTCAGCCGGGTCAAGGCTGGCGCCACCCACCAGGACGCCATCCACATCGCGCTCCTGCAGGATGGCGGCAGCGTTGTTGGCCTTGACTGAGCCGCCGTACAGCAGCCGGGTCTTGGCTGCCACGTCGGCGCCGAAAAGGCTCTCGAGTTCTGCACGGATGGCGGCACACATTTCCTGTGCGTCCTCCGGTCCGGCCACTTCACCGGTGCCGATGGCCCAGACGGGCTCATACGCAACCACCAGTTCGGCTGCCTGCTCGTGGGTCAGGCCCGCCACTCCGGCACGGAGCTGCTGGAGCGTGTGCTCGACGTGGGTCCCGGCCTGGCGGATTTCCAGTCCTTCCCCCACGCAAAGGACGGGGGTGACGCCGTGCTTGAACGCTGCCTTGACCTTGGCGTTGAGGACGTCGTCGGACTCGTTGTGGATGGTCCGGCGTTCGCTGTGGCCCACCAGCACGTACTTGCAGCCGAGCTTGTTCAGGAACTGCCCGGAGATGTCGCCGGTGTAGGCGCCTGAGTCGAACTGCGACAGGTCCTGGCCACCATACGCGACCTGCAGGTCGTCGCCCTGCACCAAGGTCTGGACCCCGCGGAGGTCGGTGAACGGCGGGAAGACGGCAACCTCGACGCGGCTGTAGTCATGCTTTGCGTCGGACAGCGTCCAGGCGAGTTTCTGCAGGAGGGTGATGCCCTGCACGTGGTCCATGTTCATTTTCCAGTTGCCCGCGATGAAGGGCTTGCGGTCGAAAGCGCCGTTCGTTGACGTAGTCACGTAATCTCCAAAAAGTTCTTGATATGTAATCGGCCGGCAGGCTGCCATGGGCAACCTGCCGGCCGGAGGACTGCGAAGTCCGTTACTGGCGGACAGCAGCGGTGATTCTGCCGTCCCTCTTTACCGGTCCGGTTCTAGCGGTCCAGGACGCTGAGGCCGGGGAGTTCCTTGCCTTCGAGGTACTCCAGGCTGGCGCCGCCGCCGGTGGAAATGTGGCCGAACTGGTCATCGCTGAATCCCAGGGTGCGTACTGCCGCGGCCGAATCTCCGCCGCCCACCACTGTGAACCCATCGGTGCCGGTCAGGGCCTGCGCGATGGCGCGGGTGCCTGCAGAGAAGGCTTCGAATTCGAAGACGCCCATTGGGCCGTTCCAGAAGACCGTACGGGCTCCCTTGATCCGCTCAGCGAAGGCGGCGGCGGTATCAGGACCAATGTCCAGGCCGATGCCCTGGGCACCAAAGCTGCTGCCCTCAATCGCGTCGGCTGCAACCGTTTCGTGCGCAGCGTCGGCAGCGAACTTCTCTGCCACCACTACGTCCGTGGGAACCACGAACTCAGTGCCGGCGTCCGCGGCGCGCTTCAGGTAGTCCTGGACCACCGGGATCTGGTCCTCTTCAAGGAGGCTTGAGGCAACCTTGTGGCCCTGTGCCGCCAGGAAGGTGAAGAGCATGCCGCCGCCCACCAGGATGGTGTCAGCCTTGCCGATCAGGTTGTTGATTACCGCGAGCTTGTCCGAGACCTTGGATCCGCCCAGAACCACCACGTAGGGGCGCTGGGTGTCGGCGGTCAGCTTCCGCAGGACCTCAACCTCGGTGTGCACCAGGTCGCCCTGGTACGACGGCAGCCGGGTGGCGACGTCGTAGACGCTGGCGTGCTTGCGGTGGACGGCACCGAAGGCATCATCCACGTAGGCGCCGTTGCTGCCGGTGAGTGCCACCAGCTCGTCGGCGAAGGAGCCGCGTTCGGCGTCGTCCTTGCTGGTCTCCCGGGCGTCGAAGCGGACGTTCTCCAGAACGAGTGCTTCACCGTCCTGCAGGGATGCGGCGGCAGCCTTGGCGGCGTCGCCGACAGTATCGGCCGCCAGGGTTACCTTGAAGCCCGCCAGCTCGGCGAGGCGGTCCACTGCGGGGCGAAGGGAGTACTTGTCCTCCGGGGCGCCCTTGGGGCGTCCGAGGTGGGCTGTTACCAGCACGCGGGCACCGGCGTCCGTGAGCTTTGCCAGCACTGGGAGTGAGGCCTTGATGCGGCCGTCGTCAGTGACTGTAGAGCCGTCGAGCGGCACATTCAGGTCACTTCGAACCAGAATGTACCGCCCGCGGACACCTTCAGCGATCAGTTCGTTGAGGGTGTGTGATGTCATGTGTCTAACCCTAGCCCAGCTTGGCTGCTACAAGCTCCGTGAGGTCGACGAGGCGGTTGGAGTAGCCCCATTCGTTGTCATACCAGGAAACAACCTTGACCTGGTTGCCAATGACCTTGGTCAGGCCGGCGTCGAAGATCGACGACGCGGGGTCACCAACGATGTCGGAGGACACGATCGGCTCTTCCGTGTAGGTCAGGAAGCCCTGCAGCTCGTCGGACTCGGAAGCACGCTTGAGGGCTGCGTTGACTTCCTCGACGGTAGTTTCGCGGGAGACGGTCACGGTGAGGTCGGTGGCGGAGCCGGTGGGCACGGGAACGCGGATGGCGTAGCCGTCCAGCTTGCCCTTGAGCTCAGGCAGGACCAGGCCAATGGCCTTGGCGGCACCGGTGGAGGTGGGAACCATGTTGATGGCTGCGGCACGTGCACGGCGCAGGTCCTTGTGCGGGCCGTCCTGGAGGTTCTGGTCGGCGGTGTAGGCGTGCACGGTGGTCATGAGCCCGCGCTCGATGCCGAACTCGTCGTTGACGACCTTTGCCAGCGGGCCGAGGCAGTTGGTGGTGCAGGACGCGTTGGAAATGATGTTGTGCTTGGCGTTGTCGTAGAGGTTGTGGTTTACACCCATGACGATGGTGATGTCCTCGTCCGAAGCCGGAGCGGAGATCAGGACCTTCTTGGCGCCGGCATCGATGTGCTTCCTGGCGTCGGCAGCCTTGGTGAAGAACCCGGTGGATTCGATCACGATGTCAACGCCCAGCTCACCCCAGGGGAGGTTGGCGGGATCGCGCTCGGCCAGGACCTTGACCACGTTGCCGTTGACGACGATGTTGCCGTCCTTGACCTCGATGGTTTCCTTCAGCCGGCCGCCGACAGAGTCGTACTTGAACAGGTGGGCCAGGGCTTCGGGACTGGTGAGGTCGTTGACGGCAACGATCTCGAGGTCTGCGCCTTGGGCAAGCGCTGCGCGGAAGTAGTTGCGGCCAATGCGGCCAAAGCCGTTGATACCAATACGGGTCGTCACTTTTACAGTCTCCTTGGTGCTTTGAAAAGCACTACTAGTTGAGCGGGCGTTGAAGCCAACTAACAGATCCCGCACGCCATTGGGCAGAGATGATTTACACGGAGGGCGACCAGCCTCATTGCTGAAGGCTAACCGCCTTCCGTGACCTATCTTACGTTTAACTGGGTCCGCCCCCGCAAGTGCGGGGGCGGACGGTCCACATCCCGGCCTGTTTAAGTCAGAATGTGAAGTTTGTTACAGCGATGTATATCGCACGTCACTACGGAAGGGTGATGAGTCCCGTGGCGTTGGTGCGTGCTGCTTCGAAGCGCTGGGCGACGTCGGCCCAGTTGACGATGTTCCAGAACGCCTTAACGTAGTCGGCCTTGACGTTGACGTAGTCCAGGTAGAAGGCGTGCTCCCACATATCCAGCATCAGCAGCGGGGTGGTGCCCAGCGCAACGTTGCCCTGCTGGTCGTAGAGCTGCTCGATGACCAGGTTCCCGCCGATGGGCTCGTAGGCCAGGAAGCCCCAGCCCGAACCCTGCAGGCCGAGGGCCGCGGCGGAGAACTGGGCGCGGAACGCGTCGAAGGAGCCGAAGGCGTCATCGATCGCTGCAGCCAGTTCGCCCTCGGGCTTGTCGCCGCCGTCCGGGGAGAGGTTCTTCCAGAACACGGAGTGGTTGATGTGGCCGCCGGTGTGGAACGCGAGGTCCTTGGAGAGCCGGTTGATGTTGGCGAAGTCGCCCTTTTCGCGGGCCTCGGCCAGCTGGGCCAGGGCGTTGTTGGCGCCTGCCACGTAGGTGGCGTGGTGCTTGCTGTGGTGCAGCTCCATGATCCGCGCAGAGATGTGCGGTTCGAGGGCGGCGTAATCGTAGCTGAGTTCCGGCAATACGTACTCGGTCACAAAATCCTCCAATATCGTGGACCAGGAAGGCCCGGTTGGTAACTCTTGGATTGTGCATCCGGGCATCTGGTGCCCGGAATTATTTCTGATTCTATGGGGCGCCTACTCGTCCAGCATTTCAGGCGTCACATTGGCGTCCGTTCCGGGAATGCCCAGGTCAAGCGCACGCTTGTCCGCCATGGCCAGCAGGCGGCGGATCCGGCCGGCGATCGCGTCCTTGGTCATCACGGGGTCGGCGAGCCGGCCCAGCTCGTCAAGGCTGGCCTGTTTGTGCGCCACCCGCAGCTCGCCGGCGTACTTCAGGTGGTCCGGGACGTCGTCGCCCAGGATTTCCAGGGCCCGGTCCACGCGTGCGCCGGCAGCCACGGCTGCCTGGGCGGAGCGGCGCAGGTTGGCGTCATCGAAGTTCGCGAGCCGGTTGGCTGTGGCCCTGACTTCCTTGCGCATCCGGCGTTCCTCCCACACCATCAGTGCGTCGTGGGCGCCCATGCGCGTCAGGAGCGCGGCGATGGTGTCGCCGTCGCGGATGACCACGCGGTCCACTCCCCTGACCTCGCGGGCCTTGGCCTGGATGTCCAGGCGGCGGGCGGCGCCCACCAGGGCCAGGGCCGATTCCGGACCCGGGCAGGTGACTTCCAGCGATGACGACCGGCCGGGTTCGGTGAGCGAACCATGCGCCAGGAACGCCCCGCGCCACACGGCTTCGGCGTCTGCGGCCGAGCCGTTGACGACGGCGGACGGCAGGCCGCGCACGGGGCGGCCGCGGCCATCCAGCAGGCCCGTCTGGCGGGCCAGCGCCTCGCCGTCGCGGACCACGCGGACCACGTAGCGGCTGGCGCGGCGGAGTCCGCCGGCGGAGACCACGATGATTTCACTCTGGTGTCCGTAGACCTCGGCGATGGCGGCGCGGAGCCGGCGTGCAGTGGACGCGAGGTCAACTTCCGCCTCGATGACGATCCTGCCCGAAATGATGTGCAGTCCCCCGGCGAACCGGAGCATTGCGGAGACTTCAGCCTTGCGCACTGATGACTTCTTGATGTCCAGACGGGACAGTTCTTCCTTGACCGATGCTGTCAGTGCCATGGCACCTTCCTAACTGTTCCCAAAAATGTCCTGGTACGCCGTGGCCAGCCGGAGCGGCTCATGGACGGGGCGGCGTCCCGACGCCCCTACTTTACCCAAGACCACCTCCGCGCCGATCATGCCGGCGGCCTTCTCGAACTCCTGCCGGTCCGGTACCGACGCGGGATCGGCCAGGACCACGTCCACACTGAACTCGGGGGCGTAGCGCCGGAGGACGTGGAGGTGGTCGGCCGCCGTCATGCCGCTGGTTTCCTTGGTGTCCGTGGCGAGGTTCATGGTGAGGCAGCGTTTGGCAGGGGTGCTGCACAGTGCCTGCCGCATCTCCGGCAGGAGCAGGTGCGGGAGGACTGACGTGTACCAGGAGCCGGGACCCAGGACCACCCAGTCCGCCAGTTCGATGGCCGTCAGTGCGTCGGTGCAGGCAGGCGCGGCCTCGGGCAGGAGCCGGACCTCCTCCAGCGAGCCGGCCACGGCACAGCGTGCCTGGCCGTGGATGGTGTGCAGGGCAGTTCCGCCGTCGGGTGCGGTGACGCGGACGTCGCCTTCGATGGTGAGCGGGACCGTGGACATGGGCAGCACCTGGCCGCGGGCGCCCAGCAGCGCACCGGCCCATTTGAGTCCTGCGACGGCGTCGCCCAGCAACTCCCACAGGGTGACGATCAGGAGGTTGCCCATGGCGTGCTCATCCAGCGAACCCCCGGGGCCTTTCCCGGCCCGGAACCGGTGCTGCATGACGTCACGCCAGGTGCGTCCCCAGTCGGTGTCGTCGCACAGCGCGGACAGCGCCATGCGGAGGTCTCCCGGCGGGAGGACGCCGTACTCTTCGCGCAGGCGCCCGGACGAGCCGCCGTCGTCCGCCACCGTCACCACTGCGGTGAGCTCGGAGGTGAGCAGGCGCAAAGCCGACAGCGAGGCCGCCAGGCCGTGCCCGCCACCCAGGGCCACGACGTTGGGGCCCTTGTCCTGCTGGCCCGAGCCCTTACCAGCGGCCGGCGGCACCAGGGGCAGGGCTCCGGTGAACAGCGCCATTACTCGCGGCCCAGATCCCGGTGCGCGGTGGTCACCGTGACCCGCGGATACTGCGCGAGTTTCTTCGAGAGTTCAACCGCGACGGCGACGGAGCGGTGCTTGCCGCCCGTGCAGCCGACGGCGATGGTGGCGTAGTGCTTGTTCTCCCTGCGGTATCCCTCCAGGACCGGTTCCAGGGCCAGGACGTAGCGGTCCACGAAGTTCTTCACGCCCTCGGCCTCCAGGACGTAGTCGCTGACGTCCTTGTCCAGGCCGGTCTGCGGGCGCAGCTGGGGCACCCAGTGGGGGTTGGGGATGAACCGGACGTCGGCCACATAGTTGGCATCGACCGGGAGGCCGTACTTGAAGCCGAAGCTCATGACGTTGAGCCGCAGGGCCACCGGGCCGGTTTCACTGAACAGTTCGGTGATGGCCGTGGCCAGCCCGTGGACGTTGTAGTTGGAGGTGTCGAGGACGACGTCGGAGCTGTCGCGCAGTTCCTGCAGCAGCTCACGTTCGGCGGCGATGCCGTCAAGGATGCGTCCGCCTCCCTGCAGCGGGTGCGGGCGCCGGCCCTGTTCGAACCTCCGGACCAGGACGTTGTCGCTGGCGTCGAGGAACAGGACGCGGAAGGTCACACCGCTGGCCGCCAGGGCCCCCAGGGCTGCACGGATATCCGCAAAGAGTCCCTTGCTGCGGACATCGATCACCACGGCCAGCCGTGGAATCGACTGCGGGGCGTGGGAGACCAGCTCCGCGAGCGTGCCCAGCATCTGCGGCGGCAGGTTCTCCACGACGTACCAGCCGTGGTCCTCCAGCGCGTCCGCGGCGGTGCTCCGTCCGGCGCCGGACATCCCGGTGACCACCAGCAGTTCCGCTTCGAGCGGCTTGACGGGCTCCAGCCCGTCGTGGCCCGCTCCGGATCCCGCGGTCGTGTCTGCCATGAAGCCTGCCCCGTTTCCTCGTTGTTCCCGGGGCCGCCGCTGTGGCACTGCCCCGTCCTTTACCCTAGCTAAGTTTCAATGATTTCGCCGGTGGTCATGTTGATCGCGGGCACGGTCACGGCCTCGGCCCCCTCCGCCGCGAAGTGGTTGACGATGGCCCCGGCCAGGGCAGGGCCAATGCCCTTCGCCTCTGCGAGCTCCTCCACCGTGGCGGCCTTCACGCCCTTGACGGATCCGAAGTGCGCCAGCAGGGCTTTCCGCTTGGAGGCGCCCAGGCCCGGGACGGCGTCCAGTGCCGACACCGTCATGGCCTTGCCGCGCTTCTGCCGGTGGAAAGTGATGGCAAAGCGGTGGGCCTCGTCGCGGATCCGCTGGAGCAGGTAGAGTCCCTGCGAGGTCCGGGGAAGGATCACCGGGAAGTCGCTGTCCGGAAGCCAGACTTCCTCCAGGCGTTTGGCGAGCCCCACGACGTAGACGTCGTCGATCCCGAGGTCCTTGAGTGCACGGGCGGCCGCGTTCACCTGCGGCTGGCCGCCGTCCACCACCACCAGGTTGGGCGGGTAGGCGAACTTGGCCTTTGGCGCCGGCGTGGTGCTGTCCAGCACCTCCGCGCCCGGTGCCGCCTCCGGGCCGTCAGCTTCCAGCACGGATTCGTCCACCTGCGCCGACTTGTCCTGGAGGTAGTGGCGGAACCTGCGCGTCAGGACGTCGTGCATGGCGGCGGTGTCATCAGCGGCCGCGGGGCCGGTGATGGAGAACTTGCGGTAGTCGGACTTCTTGGGCAGCCCGTCCTCCACCACCACCATGGAAGCCACGACGTTGGTGCCCTGGACGTGGGAGACGTCGAAGCATTCGATCCGGAGCAGGGGAACCGGAAGGTCCAGGGCTTCCTGCAGCTCCTGGAGGGCCTGCGACCTGACAGTGATGTCACCTGCCCGCCGTGTCTTGTGAAGCTTCAATGCGTGTTCGGCATTCTCGCGCACAGTGGACATCAGTGCCGCCTTGTCACCGCGCTGCGGCACCCGGATGTCCACTTTGGCGCCGCGGATCCCGCCCAGCCAATTGGCCAGGTCTTCCTGGTTGCTGGGGGCCACCGGCACCAGGACTTCACGGGGCAGCCGGCCGTGCGTGTCGCCGTCCTCCCCGTAGACCTGCTGCAGCAGGTGCTCCACCAGGTCCGGGGTGGTGAAGTCCTCCACTTTTTCGACTACCCAGCCGCGCTGGCCTCGGATCCTGCCGCCGCGGACGTGGAACACCTGGACGGCGGCTTCGAGCTCGTCTTCGTGCAGGGCGAAGACGTCGGCATCGGTGTCCTCGGAGAGCACCACGGCGTTGCGTTCGAATACCTTCCGCAGCGCGGTGATGTCGTCACGCAGCCGGGCTGCGTGCTCGTAGTCGAGCTTCGCCACGGCGTCGCCCATCTGCTTTTCCAGCTTATTGATGAAGCGTTTGGCTTCGCCGCCCATGAAGGCACAGAAATCGTCGGCCAGTGCCCGGTGGTCCTCCGGCGAAATCCGTCCGACGCACGGCGCGGAGCACTTGTCGATGTAGCCCAGCAGGCAGGGCCGGCCGCTTGCCTCGGCCCGCTTGAAGACGCCGGCGCTGCAGCTCCGGACGGGGAAGACCCGGAGCAGGGTGTCCATGGTCTCCCGGATGGCGCCGGCGGTGTAGGGGCCGAAATAGCGGGTCCCTTTCCGTTTGTCGCCGCGCATGACCTGCACCCGCGGGTACTTTTCGCTCATGGTCACGGCCAGGTAGGGATACGTCTTGTCATCCCGGAACACCACGTTGAAGCGCGGCTTGAATTCCTTGATCCAGGTGTATTCCAACTGCAGCGATTCGAGTTCGCTGCCCACCACGGTCCACTCGACGCTGCTGGCCGCGTGGACCATCGCATAGGTCTTGGGCAGCAGCCCCGCCGGGTTGGCGAAGTAGGAGTTCAGCCGGGACCGGAGGCTTTTGGCTTTGCCCACGTAGATGACCCGGCCGTGCGGATCACGGAACCGGTAGACGCCCGGGTTGGTGGGGATTTCACCGGTTTTGGGCCGGTAACTTGCTGGATTTGCCACCTATCAAGTCTACTGAGTCGCGCCGGCTCTCCATGCCAACCGGAGCATCCAGACCCGGTCCGGGCCTGCGTGCGGCGGTTTCCGGTTACTCGGCGGACTTGCTCTGGTTGTAACTGGCGGAGCGCTCCTGGCCGCTGAGGCCGGCGATTGCGTCCATGATCCTGTCCGTGACCTCGCGGCGGGCCGGCAGTGAGTGGTCCGGTCCCGTCTTGTCGAAGTACAGCGGCTCCCCCACCTTCATGGTGAAGTGCTGCGGCTTGACCCCTTTTTCGCCGGCACGCTGAAGCTTTTCGGTCCCGATCAGCCCGACGGGGATCACGGGCGCCCCGGTGGTGAGGGCCAGCCAGCCGACGCCGGTGCGTCCCCGGTAGAGGATGCCGTCGCGGGAGCGCGTGCCCTCGGGGTAGATGCCGATGCCGCGGCCGGACTCCAGGATGTCCAGCAGGGTTTTCAGTGCCTGGACGCTGGCTGCCTGCTCACCCCGCTCCACGGGGATGGAGCCGACGGATTCGAAAAAGGCTTTCATGACCTTGCCCTTGACGCCGCCCGTGGTGAAGTACTCGGCCTTGGCAAAGAAGGCAACCGGCCGCGGCATCAGGGCCTGGACGATCACGCTGTCGAAGAAGGACAGGTGGTTGGGTGCCACGATAAAGGGGCCATCGGAAGGGACGTTTTCGAGTCCGACGACGGTGGGCCGGCAGGTGCCGGCGATCAGGTTGCGCGTGGTCCAGCGGACGGCATCAAACATTTCCATCGTTGACCACCCCGCTCATGGCCGCGGTGTGGACCGCCTGCAGCCGCTCGATGACCGCTACCAGTTCCTCGCCCGTGCTGACGACCGCCACGGATCCGGCTTCCTCCAGCTCCCCGTCGGGCGCGAATCCCCAGACAACTCCAATGCAGTCCAGCCCGTTGGCGATGGCACCGGACACGTCCTGGGCGCGGTCGCCCACCATAATGGCGTGCTGGGTGTCCAGGTCCCTCAGGGCGGCGGCGATGATCTGGGTCTTGCCCAGGGGGACGCCTTCCACCAGCGTTTCGTCGTCGGCAGAGCCGTGGATGCCGTGGAAGAGGCCGTCGATGCCGTGGTGTGCCAGGACTTTATGCGCCAGCCGCTGGGGTTTTTGCGTTGCCACAGCAACGGGGCGTCCCGCCGCCGCGAAGGATTCCAGGATTTCCCGGATACCGGGGTAGAGCCGGCTCTGGGCAATTCCCCTGGCGACGTAGTGTTCGCGGTACCGGTGGACCACCTCTTCCAGGCGCTCCGCGGGCACGTTTGCCACGTTGAGCAGGGAATCGCTCAGCTTGGGGCCAATCATCGAATCGAGCAGGTCCTGGCCGGGAACCGGGAGCCCCAGCCCGCGGAGGGCTGAGGCAATCCCTTCAGTTATTCCACCGGCCGGATCGACAAGAGTGCCGTCCAGGTCAAAGATCACGGGCACTGTTGTTGAAGTCACCGGGTTAGTTTCTCACGACAGCAGGAATGCCTGAAACTCGCATTCCCGTCCAGGAATACTTCCATGCGGTTTCCGTCGGTCAGCCGAGTATTTCGGCCAGGAACTTTCCGGTGTGGCTGGTGGAGGACTTGGCCACCTGCTCCGGCGTTCCCGCCGCGACGATCTGGCCGCCGCCGGAGCCGCCGTCCGGCCCGAGGTCCACCAGCCAGTCGGCGCTCTTGATGACGTCCAGGTTGTGTTCGATGGTGATCACCGTGTTGCCCTTGTCCACCAGCCCCTGCAGGACCATGAGCAGCTTCCGGATGTCCTCGAAGTGCAGGCCTGTTGTTGGCTCGTCCAGGACGTAGATGCTGCGGCCGTTGGACCGCTTCTGCAGTTCTGCCGCAAGCTTGACCCGTTGCGCCTCACCGCCGGAGAGGGTGGTGGCCGGCTGGCCCAGGCGGACGTAGCCCAGTCCCACGTCCACCAGGGTGTTCAGGTGGCGTGCGATGGGTGAGAACGCCGCAAAGAACTCCGCGCCCTCCTCGATGGGCATGTTGAGGACGTCGGCGATGGTCTTGCCCTTGTAATGCACCTCCAGGGTTTCCCGGTTGTAGCGGGCACCGTGGCACACCTCGCACGGCACGTAGACGTCCGGCAGGAAGTTCATCTCGATCTTCAGCGTGCCGTCACCGGAGCATGCCTCGCAGCGTCCGCCCTTGACGTTGAAGGAGAACCGCCCGGGAAGGTAGCCACGCACCTTTGCTTCGGTGGTCTCGGCGAAGAGCTTGCGGATGTTGTCGAACACGCCCGTGTACGTGGCCGGGTTGGACCGCGGGGTACGGCCGATGGGGCTCTGGTCCACGTGGACCACCTTGTCCAGGTGTTCCAGGCCCTGCACGGTCTTGTGCCGGCCCGCCACCTGCTTGGCCCCGTTGAGTTTGTTCGCCAGCACCTTGTAGAGGATCTCGTTGACGAGCGTGGATTTGCCCGAACCACTCACGCCGGTCACCGCGGTGAAGAGTCCCAGCGGGAAGGCTGCGTCGACGTTCAGGAGGTTGTTCTCCCGCGCGCCCACCACTTTGATCTCACGCTTTTTGTCGTATTTACGGCGTTTCTTCGGTACCTCGATGGCCTTGCGGCCGGACAGGTAGTCGCCGGTCAGCGATTCCTTGTTGTCCAGCAGCTCCTTGTAGGTCCCGGAGTGGACAACCTGGCCGCCGTGCTCGCCGGCGCCGGGTCCGATGTCCACGATCCAGTCAGCAACGTGGATGGTGTCTTCGTCGTGCTCCACGACGATGAGGGTGTTTCCCATGTCGCGGAGCCGGGTGAGGGTTTCGATCAGCCGGCGGTTGTCCCGCTGGTGCAGGCCGATGGAGGGTTCGTCCAGGACGTAGAGGACGCCCACCAGGCCGGACCCGATCTGGGTGGCGAGCCTGATGCGCTGCGCTTCGCCGCCGGAGAGGGTGGCGGACGGACGCTCGAGGTTGAGGTACTCCAGTCCAACGTCCAGGAGGAACGTCAGGCGGGCCTGGATCTCCTTGAGGACCTGGTGGGCGATCTGGGCTTCGCGCCCGGTCAACACCAGGTTGTTCAGGAACTCCGCGCAATCCCGCATGGGCAGCGCGGCCACCTCGGCGATGGACTTGCCGTTGATCAGCACCGACAAGGATGCCGGGTTGAGGCGTGCGCCGTTGCAGGCGGGGCAGGGAACCTGCCGCATGTATTCCTCGTAGCGGTCGCGGGCCCAGTCCGAATCGGTCTCGCCGTGCTTGCGGTGGACGTACTGGATGGCGCCTTCGAACCCGGTGCTGTACTTGCGTTCGCGGCCAAAGCGGTTGCGGTACTGCACCACCACCTTGTGGTCCTTGCCATGCAGGATGGTCTGGCGTACATCCTTGCCCAGCTTCTCCCACGGCGTGGCCATGGAGAAGCCCACTTCCTTGGCCAGGCCTTCCAGGAGCCGGTTCCAGTATTCGGTGGTGGCCGTGCCCAGCGACCATGGTGCGATGGCGCCCTCCGACAGGGACAGCTCCGGGTTGGGCACGATGAGTTCCTCATCAACCTCAAGCCGGGTGCCGATTCCACTGCAGGCGGCGCAGGCGCCGAACGGGTTGTTGAATGAGAACGAGCGGGGCTCGATCTCATCGATGGCGAGCGGGTGCTCGTTGGGGCATGCAAGGTTTTCGGAGAACGCCCGGATCCGTCCCGGCGCATCGGCTTCGAGGTCCACGAATTCGGCCAGGACGCGGCCCTCGGACAGCCCAAGGGCTGTTTCGATGGAGTCCGTGAGCCGTTGGCTGATGCCTTCCTTGACCACCAGGCGGTCCACTACTACTTCGATGGTGTGCTTGAACTGCTTGCCGAGCTTGGGAGGATCGCTCAGCTGGACCAGGTTGCCGTCCACCCGTGCCCGCGAATATCCCTTTGCCGTCAGTTCCTTGAAGAGGTCCACGAACTCGCCCTTGCGTCCGCGCACCACCGGTGCCAGGACCTGGAAGCGTGTGCCCTCGTCGAGTTCAAGGAGCTGGTCCACGATCTGCTGCGGGGTCTGCTTGGACACCGGCTCGCCGCAGACCGGGCAGTGCGGCCTGCCAACACGCGCCCACAACAGTCGCATGTAGTCGTAGATTTCGGTGATGGTGCCCACCGTTGACCGGGGGTTCTTGCTGGTGGATTTCTGGTCGATGGAGACCGCCGGGGAGAGGCCTTCGATGAAATCGACGTCAGGCTTGTCCACCTGGCCCAGGAACTGGCGTGCGTAAGCGGAGAGGGATTCAACGTAGCGCCGCTGGCCTTCGGCGAAAATGGTGTCGAATGCCAGCGAGGACTTCCCGGAGCCCGAGAGGCCGGTGAAGACGATCATGGCATCACGCGGCAGGTCGAGGTCCACGTTGCGCAGGTTGTGCTCCCGCGCGCCCTTCACCACGAGGCGGGAGAGGTCCGGACGCTGCAGGGAGGCAGCAGGGGGGACGGCGAGGGAGGTGGCGGGGGCAGGGGTTTCTTCAGCTAAGGCTTTAGGCACCCCATAATGCTAATCGAAAACTTTTTCGAACATCGACGGTTCCGCCCTCAGGGAACATCGTAGGCGGCGGCCAGGAGTTTCACGGCCTCGGCGAAGCTGGCGCCCTGGGATTTGGCGACGGCGGCATAGGCGGCAGCGGCCTCGGACAGGCCACCCAGCCTCTCGTCACGTGCCGAGACCACGGTCCCGTTGCGTCCCCGGGTGGCAACGATGCCGGCCGCCTCCAGTTCCTTGTACGCCCTTGCCACGGTGTGCGGGGCGACGTCGAGTTTCTCTGCAAGGGCCCGCACCGCAGGGAGCCTGGTACCCGGCGCCAGGGCGCCGTTGTCCGCCAGATGGATGACCTGGAGCCGCAGCTGTTCGAACAGCGCCACGCTGCTGGCCGGATTGGGCCGCCAGGAACCGGGAAACTCTCCGGCGGCGCTCACAGGCCGTTCTCCAGGACCTCTGCCCTGCCGTCCCGTTCGGCAAACTGGGCGTTGTACAGCTTGGCGTAGTAACTGTTGGCGGCAAGCAGGCTTGCATGCGTACCCTGCTCAACGATGCGTCCGTGGTCCATGACGAGAATTAGATCAGCGTTGCGGATAGTGGACAAACGGTGGGCGATCATGAAGCTCGTCCGTCCGTGGCGGAGCCTCTGCATCGCCTGGCGGATGAGCAATTCCGTCCTGGAATCCACGGAACTGGTTGCTTCGTCCAGGACCAGGACGGCCCGCCCCGCAAGCTGCGCCCGGGCGATGGTGAGCAGTTGCCGCTGGCCCTGGCTGAGCGGCTCCCCGCCGTTTTCCAGCACCGTTCCGTATTCGTGGGGCAGCGACCTGATGAAGCGGTCCGCGTGGGTGGCCTCAGCGGCAGCGACGATGGCAGCATCCGGCGCGCCAGGCAGGCCGTAGGCGATATTTTCGCGGATGCTGCCGTCGAAGAGCCAGGAATCCTGGAGGACCACACCGAACTGCGCCCGCAACTGGTCCCGGGGAATTGCGGCAATGTCCTGCCCGCCCATGGTGATCACGCCGGATGAGGGTTCCAGGAACCGCATGAGGAGATTCACCACGGTGCTCTTGCCTGCGCCGGTGTGTCCCACGATGGCTACTGCCTGCCCCGGCTCCACGGTGAAGGTGAGGTTGCGGACGGCGGGCACGGATCCGGGGTAGCCGAAGGTGACGTCATGGAAGGTTATGCGGCCGCCGGCCGGGGTGGCGGCACCCTGCCCGCCCGGCTCCGGCGGGTCTTCGCCGGCGTCCAGGAGGACGAATACCCTGGCGGCCGACGCCGCGCACGACTGCATGACGTTCAACAGCCCGCCGATCTGGCCCACCGGCTGGGTGAACAGCCGGCTGAACTGGATGAAGGCCTGGACTCCCCCGATGGTCATGGCGCCTGCGATGACCTGCAGGGCCCCCACCACGGCAACCGCGATGTAGTTGAGGTTGGACATCAGCACCATCAGTGGCTGGACCACCCCGGCTGAGTACTGCGCCTTGGCTGCCGCCCGCGCCAGGCGTCCATTGCTGCGGGTGAAGACGTCCGCCGCCTGTTCCTGCCGGCCGAAAGCCTTGATGACTTCGTGGCCACTGATGAATTCCTCCACGTGGCTGTTCAGTTCCCCGGTCTCCTTCCACTGCCGGGCAAAATGCTCCTGGGACCGCCTGGCCACCAGGACCGTGATCAATGTGGAGACGGGGACGGTGGCAATGGCGATGGCCGCGAGCAGCGGTGAGATCCACAGCATCATGGCCAGCGAGCCGCACAGCATCAGGACCGACACGATGAGCTGGGTCAGGACCTGGTTCAGGGCCTGGGCGATGTTGTCGATGTCGTTGGTGGCACGGCTCAGCACGTCACCGCGGGAGCGTTCGCGGAAGTAGGTGGAGGGCAGCCGGTGCAGCTTGTCCTCCACCGACGCGCGCAGGCGGTACATGAGCCCCTGCACGGCCCGGGCGGTCAACGCGCCCTGGACCCAGTTGAACAGGGAAGCAAAGACGTACATCGTCGCCACGGCTGCCAGGAGGGCTCCGAGGCGTTGGTCCAGGCTGCCCTGGAGGACGCCCTCCACCACCTCGTCGGTGGCATCACCGAGGTACTTGGGTGCCGCGACGTTGAGGACGGCAAAGGCACAGGTGGATCCCACCGCTCCGAGCATCTGGAGCCGGAAGGGGCGCAGGAGGCCGAGGAGCCTGCCGGCCGTTGGCCAGAACCTGTACGCCGTTTCCCCGGCTTCTTCCCCAGCCGTCACAGCGTGCCGTCCAGCGCGAGCTGGGATTCGGCAATCTCGCGGTAGGTGGCGGACGTTTCCAGCAACTCCCGGTGCGTTCCCTGCGCAACGAGGCGGCCGTCGTCGAGCACCAGGATGAGGTCCGCGTCCTCCACGGCTGAAATGCGCTCGGCCACGATGACCACCGTCGCGGCGGCGAGCGCCTGTTCCAGGGCCTGCCGCAGCCTGGTGTCCGTGTCGTAGTCGAGGGCGGAGAAGCTGTCGTCAAACAGGTAGAGGGGCGCCTTTCGCAACAACGCCCGGGCGATGCACAGCCTTTGCCGCTGCCCGCCGGACAGGCTGGCGCCTCCCTGGCCCACGGGAGTGGCAAGACCCAGCGGGAGGTCATCCATGAACCGCATGGTCTGCGCCGTTTCCAGGGCCGTCCACAGTTCCCCGTCCGTGGCCCCAGGCGCGGCCATCCGCAGGTTGTCGGCGATAGTGCCGGTGAACAGGTGGGAATGCTGGGGCACGATGGCCATCGCTGCGCGCAGCTGGTCCAGGGGCAGGTCCCAGATGTCGTGGCCGGCCAGCAAGATGCGGCCCTGGGTGGGGTCGAGGAACCGTGGAATCAGGTTCAGCAGCGTGGTCTTGCCGCTCCCGGTTGCGCCCACGATTGCGGTGGTGGTACCGGGAGCCGCGGTAAAGCTGATGTCCGCAAGCACGGGAGCTTCTGCTCCCGGGTAGGAGAAGCCAACGCCGTGGAAGGCCAGGGTTGCCGGCTGTGACAGGTCGGGCCGGAGCTGCTGCGGCCCGGCCGGACTGGTGACGGAGGGCTCGGTGTCCAGCACCGCCTGGATACGTTCGGCGCAGACGGCTGCCCGCGGCGCCGTCATCAGCACATACATGGACATCATGATTGCCAGCAGGATCTGCATGATGTAGGCGATGAACGCCGTGAGCGCTCCGAGGTTCATGAGTCCTGACTGGATACGGTGGCCCCCGAACCACACCACGGCAACCGAACTGGTGTTGACCACCAGCATGATCATCGGCAGCATCCCGGCCACCAGGAGCGCCGATCGGAGGTTGTTGGCGGTCAACCGTGCGTTGACCGCCGCGAAACGCCGCCCTTCATGGCCCTGGCGGACGAAGGCGCGGATCACATCCACACCGATGATCTGTTCGCGCAGGATGCCGCCGGACCGGTCCAGCAGTTCCTGGCCCTCCCGGTAGAGCGGAATGAGCCGGCGGACGATCAGATACATGATCAGCAGCAGCAGGGGCACGATGACGATGACGACGACGGACAGCACCACGTCCTGCTGGACGGCCAGCACTATCCCGCCGATGCCCATGGCCGGCCCCGCGAAGAGCATGGTGAAGACAAGCAGGGCGAACGCCTGGATCTGCTGGACATCGTTCGTGGCGCGGGTGGTCAGGCTTTGGGTTCCGAACAGGGCCACGTCCTGGGAGGACAGCGTCTGGATCCGGCTGAACACCTCTGCCCGCAGCCGGTGCCCGATACTCATGGCAACGACGGCTCCGAGGTAGCCCGCCGCGATGGCGGAGGCTGCCTGGACCACGGCGATGGCGGCCATGAGCATGCCGAGCCGTGAGATCACGTCGGGCTTGCCCGCCACGATCCCGTCATCGATGATGGCCGCGTTCACGGTAGGCAGCAACAAGTTCGCGCCTGCCTGGACAAGCTGGAGCACAACGATCGCCCACAACTGCGCGTGTTTGCCGGCAAGCTGCCGCTTTAAGAGTCCGACCAGCAAAATACCCCCTGCAGATGCCTACGGCCGAAGAGGGGGCCAGCGGCTTGACCCCAAAGCACAGTGGCCATTGTAAGCCAGATCACTTTCAGGCGCTGTCATGTCCTGTGACGTGCTGGAAAACACGGCGTCCGGGCCCCTACTCCTCCTTGCGGCCCACGGCAAAGATCCGCCGGAATGGAAATACGGTGCCGTGCGCCCCCTGGGGGTAGGCCTCCCGGAGGGCGGCTGCGTACTCCGCTTCGAAATGCCTGGCGTCGTCGTCGCGAAGGACGGCCATAACCGGCCGCAGTGCCGTGCCGCGGACCCACTCCAGCACGGGGTCGGGCCCCTGCAGGACCTGCTGGTAGCTCGTTTCCCAGGCATCCGCCGCACAGCCGGCGTCGAGCAGGATGCCCAGGTAGTCCGCGGGCTCCCCCACCGACTCCCCGCCGCGCAGCACGCCGCCCAGCTTGGCCGCCCAACGGTCGGACGCCGCGAGTTCCCGCATCAGGGAATGCGAGGGGGCGTTGAAGTTGCCCGGCACCTGCATGGCGAACCAGGCTCCCGGGCGGAGGGCCTTCAGCCACCTGCGCATCAGGTCCTGGTGGTCCGGCACCCACTGCAGGGCTGCGTTGCTCACCACGACGTCTGTCTCCCCAGTGGGCATCCATTCGGCGATGTCGGCATGTTCGAACCTCAGGGCGGGGAATGCCTGCGCCAGCGGGGCGGCCTTTGCCAACATCTCCGCGGAGGAATCCAGGCCAACCACCTGGGCGCCGGGCCAGCGTTCGGCCAGGGCAGCTGTCAGGTTCCCCGGCCCGCAGCCAAGGTCGACCACCCGCACGGGGCGGTCAGCATGGATCCGGCCAGTCAGGTCGAAGAACGGCCTGTTCCGGTGGTCATCGAATTTGACGTACTTTGCGGGGTCCCATTTCATGATTTTCTCCAGGTTCTGGCATGCACGGCGGCCAGGCGTAGCCTAACCCGGCCGGACCGCCTGATTCGCCCGCAACGTGGCACTAAGGTTTAAGTCAATGAAACTCGTTGACCAGCTGAGCGATCTGTCCGTCCCCAACACCGCCGCCGTCGACCCCGACGCCCTTTACACCCGGTTCGTGGAGTGGACGGAAACCCGCGGCCTGTCGCTGTACCCGGCCCAGGACGAAGCCATCATGGAGCTGGCAACGGGCGCGAACGTCATCCTGGCCACGCCCACGGGGTCCGGGAAGTCGCTGGTGGCGATCGCCGCGCACTTCCAGGCCATGGCCCAGGGACGGCGGAGCTACTACACCGCCCCGATCAAGGCGCTGGTGTCCGAAAAGTTCTTTGCGCTCTGCGACATTTTCGGCGCGGAGAACGTGGGCATGATCACCGGTGACTCCGGGGTCAACCAGGATGCACCCATCATCTGCTGCACCGCGGAAATCCTGGCCAACATCGCATTGCGGGAGGGCGCTGCAGCCGAACTCGGCGCAGTGATCATGGACGAGTTCCATTTCTACTCCGACCCGCAGCGCGGCTGGGCCTGGCAGGTCCCGCTCCTGGAGCTTCCGCAGGCACAGTTCCTGCTGATGTCCGCCACCCTGGGTGACGTCAGCCGCTTCGAGGAGGGGCTGACGTCGCTGACGGGCCGGGCCACCACCACGGTGAGTTCTGCCGAGCGGCCCATTCCGCTGCACTACTACTACCACCAGACCCCGGTCCACGAGACGCTGGAGGAACTGCTCTCCACGAAGCAGGTGCCGGTCTATGTGGTGCACTTCAGCCAGCTTGAGGCGATTGACCGTGCCCAGAACCTGATGAGCATCAACGTGTGCACCCGGGAGGAAAAGGACCGGATCGCAGAGCTCATTGCCAATTTCCGGTTCGCCGCCGGGTTTGGCAAGACGCTGAACCGGCTGGTGCGGCACGGAATCGGCGTACACCACGCCGGCATGCTGCCCAAGTACCGACGGCTGGTGGAGCAGCTGGCCCAGGCAGGACTATTGAAGGTGATCTGCGGGACGGACACGCTGGGCGTGGGTATCAACGTCCCCATACGTACCGTGCTGCTCACCGCCCTGAGCAAGTACGACGGCGTCCGCACCCGCCTGCTCAACTCACGTGAGTTCCACCAGATTGCGGGCCGGGCCGGCAGGGCGGGCTATGACACCGCCGGGACGGTGGTGGTGCAGGCACCCGAGCACGTGGTCGAGAACGTCAAGGCCATGGCGAAGGCCACGGCCAAGTTCGGTGACGACCAGAAGAAACTCCGCCAGGTGGTCAAGAAAAAGCCGCCCGAGGGTTTTGTTTCCTGGGGTGAGCCCACCTTCAAGCGGCTGGTGGAATCTGTCCCCGACCCCCTGACGTCAAGCTTCACGGTAACGCACGCCATGCTGATGAACCTGATGGAACGGCCCGGCGACCCCTTCGCCGCGGCCAGGCGGCTGCTCACGGAAAACCACGAGCCGCGCTCCTCCCAGCTGCGGCTCATGAAGAAGGCGCTGGGCATCTACCGCGAACTCCTCGCCGCCGAAGTCATCGAACGGATCCCGCCGGAGGAGCAGGGGCCAGATGGCCGCACGGTCCGCCTGACGGTGCACCTGCAGCCGAACTTCGCCCTGAACCAGCCACTCTCCCCCTTCGCACTTGCCGCACTGGACCTCCTTGACCCGGAGTCGCCGTCGTACGCCCTGGACGTGGTGTCCGTCATAGAGGCGACCCTGGAGAAGCCGCGGCAGATCCTGTCGGCGCAGCAAAAGAAGGCCCGCGGGGAGGCCGTGGCCGCCATGAAGGCCGACGGCATCGAGTATGACCAGCGGATGGCCATGCTGGACGAGGTCACCTACCCCCAGCCGCTCGCCGATATCCTGGGCGAAGCGTTCGAGGTGTACCGGAAGGCCGCACCGTGGGTGGGCGACTTTGAGCTCGCCCCCAAGTCCGTGGTCCGCGACATGTACGAGCGCGCCATGAACTTTGGCGAATTCGTCCAGTTCTACGGCCTGGCCAGGTCCGAAGGCATCGTCCTGCGGTACCTCGCTGATGCCTTCAAAGCGCTGCGCCAAACCGTTCCCCAGGACATGCTCCGGGAGGACCTCGAAGACCTTGTGGCCTGGCTGGGTGAGCTGGTCCGGCAGGTGGACTCCAGCCTGCTGGACGAGTGGGAGGAGCTGGCGTCCGGTGCGGCGCCCACGCCCCACGACGCGCCGCCGCCCCCGCCGCCGTCGCTCACCTCGAACATCCGCGCGTTCCGGGTGATGGTGCGCAACGAGATGTTCCGCCGCGTGGAACTTTTCGCCGACGAGGACGCCACCGCGCTGGGAGAGCTCGACGCCGGCTCCGGCTGGGGTGCCGAGCGCTGGGAAGATGCGCTGGACGACTACTTCGACGAACACGACGACATCGGGACGGGACCGGATGCGCGGGGTCCCGGCCTGCTCATCATCACCGAAGAACCGGGGACCTGGAAGGTCCGCCAGATCTTCGACGACCCGGCGGCCAACCATGACTGGGGCATCTCGGCGGAGGTGGACCTGGCGGACTCCGACGCGACCGGAACAGCCGTGGTGAGGGTGACGGATGTGAACCGGCTCTAGCCCCGGACCGGCCCTTCCCCTGCCTGCGGCGGTACCGCCGGACCCGGCGGTAAGCTCGAACAATGAGTGTAATCCGCCCCGCAACCCGGCACGATGTTCCCGCCATCCTCCGCATGATCCACGAACTGGCGCATTACGAGAAGGAACCCGACGCCGTCCGGAACACACCGGAATTGCTGGAGCAGGCCCTGTTCGGCGACAACCCACGGATCTTCGCTGCCATGGCAGAGGACGCGGCAGGCACCGTGCAGGGCTTTGCGTTGTGGTTCCTGAACTACTCCACATGGGAAGGCGTCCACGGGATCTACCTGGAAGACCTTTACGTCAGCCCGGAGGCACGGGGAGAAGGGCATGGCAAGGCCCTGCTGCAGCACCTTGCCGCTATCGCCGTGGAGAACGGCTACGCACGCGTGGAATGGAGTGTACTGGACTGGAACGAGCCCTCCATCAATTTCTACCGCCGCCTTGGTGCCCGCCCCATGGACGGGTGGTCCACTTTCCGGCTCACCGGGGAGGCGCTGGACCAGTTTGGATGTGCGGCCTCCCGCGGCTCCCTTTCCGCCCATGCCCAGGGCTGACGTGCGCCGGGCAGCGGTCCCCGCTGCGGGCCATGAGGTCAGGGCAACGCACGAATTCCGTGGCATGCGCACCGTGGAGCACTACTTCACGGTCCCCCTGGACCATTCCGCACCGCCCGACGGCTCCGCAGAGACCATCACGGTGTTCGCCCGCGAGTATGTCTCGGCGGCGCACAGCGCGGAGGCGGCCGCACAGCTGCCCTGGCTCCTTTTCCTGCAGGGCGGCCCGGGCGGCCGCGGCAACAGATGGGGCTCCCTGGGCGGCTGGAGCAAGGCCGCAGCGCAGGACTTCCGCATCCTGATGCTGGACCAGCGCGGCACCGGGCTCTCGACGCCCGTCGACCGCAGGACCTTGCCCGCCCGCGGGTCCGCTGCCGAACAGGCTGCCTACCTGGAGCATTTCAGGGCCGATTCGATCGTGGCGGACGCGGAGCTGATCCGCCGTGCCCTGGAATCACCCGCCTGGACCATCTACGGCCAAAGCTATGGCGGCTTCTGCGCCCTGACATACCTGTCCTTCGCCCCCGAAGGACTGCGCGAAGCCCTCATCACTGGCGGCCTGGCACCTCTCACGGGCAGCGCGGACGACGTGTACCGGGCCACCTTCCAGCGCGTAGCGGCACGGAACGACGAATACTTCGGCTGGTATCCGGAGGACCGGGATGCGGTGGAGCGGATTGCCCGCCACCTGCGCTGCACACCGGAACTCCTGCCCGACGGCAGCCCCCTCACCGTGGAGCGGTTCCAGATGGCCGGCGCATTCCTGGGCGGCAACACCCGGGTGGACAGCCTGCATTACCTGCTGGAGGACGCATTCGTGGACACCGCGGGTGGCCCCAGGCTGTCCGACACTTTCCTGGAGCAGCTCCAGGGTGTGGTCTCGCGGCGTTCAAACCCGCTGTACGCCCTCATGCATGAATCCATTTACGGCCAGGAGCAGGCCACCAACTGGTCAGCCTGGCGCATGCTCCGGGAGAACCCCTGGTTCAGGCCCGACGCCGAACCGCTGCTGCTGACCGGCGAAATGGTGTACCCGTGGTACTTCGAGCAGGACCCGGCCCTCCAGCCGCTGCGGGAGGTGGCCGACCTGCTCGCCGCAAAGCAGGACTGGAAGCCGCTGTACGACCCGGAAGTGCTGGCCGCCAACACCGTTCCCGTGGCAGCGGCGGTCTACTCGCACGATATCTACGTTGACCGGGACCTTTCCCTGCGCACGGCGGCTGCGGTGCGCGGGCTGCAGGTCTGGGAGACGGCCGACTTCCACCATGACGGGATCGCCGACGACGGCGAGAGGATCTTCGCCCGCCTCCTGGGCATGACCCGCTCAGGCGGCCGCTGACCGCCGGTGTGACGTGCGGGTGACGACAGCGGCGGCCAGGACGGCCGCCCCGATGGTACCGCCCAGCAGGTTGAGGCCGAGGTAGCCGGCAAAGCCCAGGACCAGTCCGGACACGGCGCCTCCCAGGGCACCTGCGGCGCCCATCAGCATGTCGGAGACGCCTTGGACAGCCACCCGGGCGTCCTGGCCAACGCTCTCGGCGAGCAGGGTGGAGCCGGAAATCGTGGCCGCGGACCAGCCCATGCCCAGCAGGACCAGTCCTGCGGCCACTGCGCCGGTCGAGGCCTGGCCGAACCCGGCAACGGCGACGGCGGCGATCAGCAGCGCGAAGCCGATCATGATGGTCTCTATCCGGCCCGCCCTGTCAGTCAGCCAACCCATGACCGGGGAGAGCGCGAACATGCCTGCGATGTGCAGCGAGATGGTGAAGCCGATGATGACCAGCACGTCCCCCTCGGCGATGTGGCCGGCATGCGGGCCCGGTCCTTCCACCAGGTGCTGCAGGTGCAGCGGGGTCATGGACATGACACCCACCATGACTGCGTGCGCTGCCACAACGCCGGCGACGGCCAGCAGTGCCATCCGGGAGCTGCGGATAGCCCGCAGTCCACGGTCCAGCGAGCCCCGCGCGGCCGCTGCGGCGGGCTGGGTCCTTGCCGGTGGGGAGCCTTCCGGTTGGGCGCCTTCCATTTCGGCACCTTCCGGGGCCGTGCCGGCGGCAGGGGTGGTGGAAGGCGCGCCACTTCCCCGTTCCGCGGTGGCGGCGTTGTTGGCCGCGGCAAGGCGGCGTGCCAGCAGCAGCGGGTCCGGGCGAAGACCGGCGAACAGCAGCACGGCGGCGATGAGGAGCCCGGCCCCGGAGATCACGAACGGTCCCGCGATGGGCGGCAGCCCCAGCGCAGTTCCCACCGCCGTTCCGGGCTGGATCAGGTTGGGGCCTGCCACGGCACCGACTGTTACCGCCCAGACCACGGTGGACAAGGCCCGCCCGCGGTGCTCGGGGGCAGCGAGATCCACTGCGGCAAACCGTGCCTGCAGGGTCGCTGCCGTGCCGATGCCGATGCCTGCCGAGCCCACGACCAGCAGGACGAAGAGCCCGGTGGCAACGGCCAGGACCATGAGGACCGCCCCTGCCAGCGCCGCCGAAAGGCCGGCCACCTGGCCCGCCCGGCGCCCACGCCGTTCCGCCAGCGATGCCAACGGCAGGGCTGCGGCCGCCGCCCCGAGGGTCATCACCGTGGCCACGGAGCCCGCCCAGGCACTGGAGCCGGACAGCTCGACGGCCAGGATGGAACCAATGGACACGGTCGATCCCGTCCCGAGTCCACCGAACACCTGGGCCACGCTCAAGAGCAAAACGGTACGTCGCTGCACCTGGCGCGCGCCCTGATCCATCACAAGCGTGCGGGCCATGATCTGAGCATAGTCCTGCGCCGGCGGGACCCACAGGGGTGCGGAACCCGTCCGTGCTGCGGAGGCTTAAAGGGGTAATCCCGGCCGCTCAGGCGGCCGGGATTACCGGAGGGGAATGCGCCGGGGCGCGCCTACTCGGCGTCGCTGTGGCTCTTCCGGGCGTCCTCTTCAAGCCGCGGATCCACCGTGGCAGCCTGGGCCTTGGAGCTGAGCAGGCTGGCGACGACGGCGACGATGATGGTGCCCACAATCACGGCGAGGGAGACGAAGGTGGGGATCTCAGGTGCCCACTCGATGTGCTGTCCGCCGTTGATGAAGGGAAGCTCGTTCACGTGCATGGCGTGCAGGACAAGCTTGACGCCGATGAACGCGAGGATGAAGGACAGGGCGTGCTTGAGGTAGATGAGCCGGTTCATCAGGCCACCCAGCAGGAAGTACAGCTGCCGCAGGCCCATCAGGGCGAACAGGTTGGCGGTGAAGACAATGAAGGGGCTTTGGGTCAGGCCGAAGATCGCGGGGATGGAGTCAACTGCGAACAGCAGGTCCGTGAGGCCGATGGTGACGAAGACGATCACCATGGGGGTGAAGACCTTCTTGCCGTTGACCACGGTACGGAGCTTGCCGCCGTCGAACTTCTCCGACATCGGGATGACCTTGCGGATCTTCGCAATCAGCGGGTTCTCGCGGTCCTCTTCCTCTTCACCCTCGTCCTGGGCCTGCTTCCAGGCCGTCCACAGCAGGAACGCGCCGAAGATGTAGAACACCCAGCTGAACTGTTCGATGACGATGGCGCCCAGCAGGATGAAGATGCCGCGCAGGATGAGCGCGATGATGATGCCCACCATCAACACTTCCTGCTGGTACTTCCGTGGCACGGAGAACCTGGCCATGATGATGATGAAGACGAACAGGTTGTCGATGCTGAGGCTGTACTCGGTCACCCAGCCGGCGACGAACTGGCTGCCGAATTCGGGCCCGGTAAAAGCGAACATTGCGCCGGCGAAGGCCAAGGCAAGGGTGACGTAGAAGGCCACCCACAGACCGGCCTCCTTCATGGACGGCTCGTGCGGGCGCCGCACCACCAGAAGGAGATCGATCAGGAGAATCAGGCCGAGGACGGCAAATGAGCCAACCTCGAACCATACGGGCAAGTCCAGCACAGGGCAGCCTTTCGCAGGGTACACAAAATGGTGTAAGTCTCTCCGGCCTGCCTGTGCACTTGGTGCTGATGTGGCGGCCCGCTACGCCCGGCGGGGCAGCTGTGCCCTGCGTGTTGACGATCGTAGCGCTTGGGATACTCCCCTACGTGCTTTAACTGTACCCCAGCCGGATGCCCGGCCGCGGACGTCAGGCGTGGCCTGCCGCCTGCATCTGCCTCAGCTCCTTCTTCAGCTCGCTGACCTCGTCGCGGATCCGCGCCGCCACCTCGAACTGGAGGTCTGCCGCCGCGCCATGCATCTGTTCCGTGAGCTGTGCGATCAGGCCCACCAGGTCCTCGGCCGGAGCCGCCGCCAGGCCGTCCGAACGGACCTGGGCCGCGCCCTTCTTGGCGCCGGCCTTGTTGGATCCGGTGATGCCGCGCTTGCCCTTGCCGTAGTCGAAGCTGCCCAGCAGCGCATCGGTATCGGCATCTTCCTTGGCCAACTGGTCCGTGATGTCGGCGATCTTCTTCCGCAGCGGCTGCGGATCGACGCCGTGTTCCTTGTTGTACGCCACCTGGATGGCGCGGCGACGGTTGGTTTCGTCAATGGCGTTGGCCATGGAGTCGGTGATCCGGTCCGCGTACATGTGCACCTGGCCGGAGACGTTGCGGGCGGCACGTCCGATGGTCTGGATCAGCGAGGTGGACGAGCGCAGGAACCCCTCCTTGTCCGCGTCCAGGATGCTGACCAGGGACACCTCGGGGAGGTCCAGGCCCTCACGGAGAAGGTTGATGCCCACCAGGACGTCGAAGGATCCCAACCGCAGTTCACGCAGGAGCTCCACCCGGCGCAGCGTGTCCACGTCCGAGTGCAGGTATTCCACCTTGACGCCGTGGCCCAGCAGGTAGTCGGTGAGGTCCTCTGCCATCCGCTTGGTCAGCGTGGTCACCAGGACGCGCTCGTTCTTTTCCACCCGGGTCTTGATCTCGCCGAGGAGGTCGTCGATCTGTCCCTTGGTGGGCTTGACCACCACCTCGGGATCCACCAGGCCGGTGGGACGGATGATCTGCTGGACGTAGCCGTCTGCCTTGCCCAGCTCATACTTGCCGGGGGTGGCCGAGAGGTAGACGGTCTGGCCCACGCGTTCGAGGAACTCGTCCCACTTCAGCGGCCGGTTGTCCATGGCGGACGGCAACCGGAAGCCGAAGTCCACCAGGTTCCGTTTGCGGGACATGTCACCTTCGTACATGGCCCCGATCTGGGGAATGGTCACGTGGGACTCGTCCACCACCAGCAGGAAGTCGTCCGGGAAGTAGTCCAGGAGGCAGTGGGGTGCAGTACCCGGCTCCCGCCCGTCAATGTGCGCCGAGTAGTTCTCGATGCCGTTGCAGAAACCCATCTGCTGCATCATCTCGAGGTCGTAGGTGGTGCGCATCCGCAGCCGTTGGGCTTCGACGAGCTTGTTCTGGCCCTCCAGCACCTTCAGCCGGTCCGCCAGCTCATCCTCGATCCGCTTGATGGCCCGCGCCATCCGTTCCGGCCCGGCAACGTAGTGCGAGGCCGGGAAGACGTACATCTCTTCCTCGTCTCGGATGACTTCGCCGGTAAGCGGGTGGAGGGTTTGGATGCTCTCAATCTCATCACCGAAGAACTCGATCCTGATGGCCAGTTCCTCGTACATGGGAATGATTTCCACGGTGTCGCCGCGCACCCGGAAGGTGCCGCGGTGAAAGTCCATGTCATTGCGGGCGTACTGCATGAAGACGAACTTGCGAAGGAGGTCGTCCCGGTTCATCTCGGCGCCGCGGCGGAGGGTCACCATGCCGGAAATGTATTCCTCAGGGGTTCCCAGGCCGTAGATGCAGGACACCGTGGCCACCACAATCACGTCGCGGCGGGTCAGCAGCGCGTTGGTGGCGGAGTGGCGGAGCCGTTCCACTTCCTCGTTGATGGAGGAATCCTTCTCGATGAAGGTGTCCGTCTGGGCCACGTACGCTTCGGGCTGGTAGTAGTCGTAGTAGGAAACGAAGTATTCCACGGCGTTGTTGGGCAGCAGTTCGCGGAACTCGTTGGCCAGCTGGGCGGCAAGGGTCTTGTTCTGCACCATCACCAGCGTGGGGCGCTGCACCTGTTCAATAAGCCAGGCGGTGGTGGCACTTTTACCGGTACCTGTGGCGCCAAGCAGCACCACGTCCTTCTCGCCGTTGTTGATGCGCTCCGTCAGCTCAGCGATGGCGGCGGGCTGGTCTCCGGCAGGTTTGAACTCGCTGATGACTTCGAAGGGCGCTACAACACGGTTGATTTCCTGCGCAAGGCTCATGAATCTAATTTACAGCCGGGCACCGACACTGGACGGCCCCGTCCGTTACCGGCGAACACCGGCCGGTGCGCGGGCCGGATTCAGGACGCGTACGACGGCGGTTCCCACCCGGTTGCGTCCGCCCATGCGGCCATGAGGGGCCAGGCGACGTCCGTGAACCACGGCTCCTTCGCCTCCGCGTAGGAGCTGGTGGTTCCCGAATCGGCGTGCCGGGCGGCGAGGTCAGCCTTGTGCGCCGCGTACAGCCGGAGCGCGGAGGGATCGTTCCGCAGCCAGTCGCGGAACATCAACGCGAAGCGCCATCCGGCCGAACCGGCCGCCCGGACATGGACGTTGACGGCACGGCACGGGTCCGCGTTGGCGTGGAACCGCTTCAGCCAGGCTGCCGGGTCCGGAGCATTGGGCTTTGGAGTGTCGGATTCGACGTCGCGTACCGCCGGAAAGCCTGCTGCGGCCAGGAAAGGTGCGATGGTGGCCGCAACCGCGAGGTCAGGCACCGTCACCTGCAGGTCGATCACGTCCTTCGCGGGCAGGCCGGGAACAGCTGTGGAGCCAATGTGGTCCACGGCCAGGATGAGGTCGGGTGCTGCCGCCACCAGCCGGGCCGCTATCCTGGCCGCCTCCCGCGCCCACTCCGTCCGGTGCGGTTCCAGGACCGGACCGCCGTTCCGCGGTGCGCGTTTCCCCGCCCCCAGGTTGCGGGCGAAGGGAACCAGGCGCTCATCCCACAGCCGGTCCACCTGGCCCAGCAGGTGCTGCACGGTACCGGAGTTGTCCAGGACCGCGTCGGCCGCGGCCAGCCGGTCCTGTCGTGAGGCCTGGGCGTCCATCCGGGCACGCGCCGCTTCCGCGGTCATTCCCCGGTGCTCGAGCATGCGCTGCAGCCGCACGTCGTCCGGCGCATCCACCACCACCACCAAGTGGAAAGCGGACCCCTGGCCGGTCTCCACCAGGAGGGGAATGTCCTGGACCACCACGGCGTCAGCCGGGGCTGCTGCCGTGATGGCGCCGGCGCGGGCGCGCACCAGGGGATGGACGATGGCGTTCAAGGCGGCGAGGCGCTCAGGATTGCCGAACACCGCCGCCCCGAGACGCGCGCGGTCAAGCCGTCCGCCGTCGTCGAGCATTCCTTCGCCAAACTCCCCCACGATGCGTTCCAGGCCTTCGGTCCCGGGCTCCACCACCTCCCTGGCCAACGCATCCGCATCCACCAGCACGGCGCCGCGTTCCTGCAGCCGCGCGGCAACCACCGACTT
Source organism: Pseudarthrobacter sp. LT1 (assembly GCF_035621795.1). NCBI lineage: Bacteria > Bacillati > Actinomycetota > Actinomycetes > Micrococcales > Micrococcaceae > Pseudarthrobacter > Pseudarthrobacter sp. LT1. The sequence goes on along the minus strand of NZ_CP141830.1, from coordinate 2,299,943 downwards.
CCCTGAGGCGATCCCGCCCGTCAACCCGATCTTCAGCACACCCCCACCCTACTGAACCGGCCGGGCCTCCTGAACGCGCCGGGCCACACCCCCATGGCGGCACTAGACTGGGCCGGATGCAAGAGCAAGAAAGCCGGGCCATCTCCTACACCACGCTGGCAGCGGGCGGGGACTTCCGGCATGAACTTGAGGTCAAGCGCTCCAGGTTCATCACGGTTCTCCGGAGGGCAGGCACGGAAGACGCGGCCCGCGACCTGGTGGCCGGCCTTCGCCGCGAATTCCACGACGCCCGCCACCACTGCTCCGCGTTCGTCATCGGGCCGGACCGTACCGTCCAGCGCTCCAGCGACGACGGCGAACCCGCCGGGACTGCCGGTGTCCCCATGCTCGAAGCCCTGCTGAAAAGGGAAACCGCGCCGGGGGTGACCGACCTCAGCGACGTCAGTGCCGTCGTCGTCCGCTATTTCGGCGGCGTCCTGCTCGGCGCGGGTGGCCTGGTCCGCGCGTATTCCGAATCAGTCTCCGCAGCCCTTGACCTGGCACCCCTTGTCCGGCGCAGCAGGCGGCGGATCTGTTCCACGGCGGTGCCGCACGCGGCAGCGGGGCGGCTTGAGAACGATCTGCGCGCCGCAGGCATGGTCATGGCGGACACCAGCTACCAGGACCGGCACACGGTGCTGCGGATTGCGGTGGCTGACAATGCTGACGCCATCGCCGCCGCGTCCGACCGCCTGCTGCAGCTGACGGCAGGGTCCGCCGGGCTCACTCCCGGCGGAACGGAATGGATTGATGAGCCCCTCGACTGATGTGACCCTGGCGGACGTCGACGAGGCCGTGGCGGACCGGCTGCTCCAATTGGCCAAGCGCGACGCCTCCCCCGATGAAGTGGCACCCCCGCTGGGAGCCCCCGGCTGGAACCTGGAGCGCACGGCCTGGTTCTACGGTTATCACCGCGCTGCAGCCGCAGGACTGGACGGACCTGCGGCGGAAAAGTCCTGGGCTGTCTTCAAGGGTCCCCACATCGCCGGCTCTATCAGGCTCAAGCGCGACCCCGCGGCTGAAATCCCCTCTGCGGAAACCGGCATCTGGCTTGGCCGGAGCTTCCGTTCCCGGGGGATCGGCGGTGCCGCCCTGGACCTCGTCCTGGCGGAGGCCCGCCGGGCGGGCCTGAAACGCGTCACCGCGCGTACCCTGTCCGGGAACCTTGGCGCCCAGCGGCTGCTCACGGCAGCAGGCGCGGCACTGACGCACGACGACGACGGGACGGTCCTCGCCGTCGTCGACCTTTAGCGCGGAGGCGGGGACCCGTCCAGACGGCGGTCAGGGCGTAAGGCGCCTATTGCTCCTAAAGCACAGCAGGCGCGTTAAAGCACAGTGGGCCCCGCTTTCGCGGGGGCCCACTGTGTCAGCCCGGGAAGTCCGGGCCGGCGGCAATTAGTTGCCGGTCAGCTTCTCACGCAGGGCAGCAAGTGCCTCGTCCGAAGCCAGGGTGCCGGCACCGGAATCGGTGGCAGCAGGCTCGGAGGAGTAGCTGGTTGCGCCCGAGTCGCTGTCGCCGGACGTTGCAGCTGCAGCGTCGTCGGCAGCGTGCTGGGCAACCTGCTTCTTGTGGGCTTCCCAACGGGTCTGGGCGTCAGCGTACTGCTGCTCCCAGGCTGCGCGCTGGTTCTCGTAGCCCTCGAGCCATTCGTTGGACTCGGGGTCGAAGCCCTCGGGGTACTTGTAGTTGCCCTCTTCGTCGTACTCTGCGGCCATGCCGTACAGAGCGGGATCGAATTCGGTGCTGTCGGCGTCGACGCCCTCGTTGGCCTGCTTGAGGGACAGCGAGATGCGGCGGCGCTCGAGGTCGATGTCGATGACCTTGACGAACAGTTCGTCACCAACGGAGACAACCTGCTCGGCCAGCTCAACGTGGCGCACGGCGAGCTCGGAGATGTGGACCAGGCCTTCGATGCCGTCTTCGACGCGGACGAACGCACCGAACGGAACCAGCTTGGTGACCTTACCCGGAACAACCTGGCCGAGGGCGTGGGTGCGGGCGAAGGTCTGCCACGGATCTTCCTGCGTAGCCTTGAGCGACAGGGAGACGCGCTCGCGGTCCAGGTCGACCTCGAGAACCTCGACGGTGACTTCCTGGCCAACTTCGACAACCTCGGACGGGTGGTCGATGTGCTTCCAGGAGAGCTCGGAAACGTGGACGAGGCCGTCTACGCCGCCCAGGTCCACGAAGGCACCAAAGTTGACGATGGAGGAAACGACGCCGGGACGGACCTGGCCCTTTTCCAGCTTGTTGAGGAACGTGGAGCGGACCTCGGACTGGGTCTGCTCGAGCCATGCACGGCGGGACAGCACAACGTTGTTGCGGTTCTTGTCCAGCTCGATGATCTTGGCTTCGATCTGCTGACCGATGTACGGAGCAAGGTCGCGCACACGGCGCATCTCGACGAGGGATGCGGGCAGGAAGCCGCGCAGGCCGATGTCGAGGATAAGACCACCCTTGACAACCTCGATGACGGTACCGGTGACGACACCGTCTTCTTCCTTGACCTTCTCGATGTCGCCCCAGGCACGCTCGTACTGAGCACGCTTCTTGGAGAGGATCAGACGGCCTTCTTTGTCTTCCTTGGTGAGCACCAGGGCTTCGACCTGATCACCAACGGAGACAACGTCCCCGGGATCAACGTCGTGCTTGATGGACAGCTCGCGGGAGGGGATGACACCTTCGGTCTTGTAACCGATGTCGAGCAGGACTTCATCGCGGTCGACCTTGACGACGGTACCCTCGACGAGATCTCCGTCGTTGAAGTACTTGATGGTGGCGTCGACAGCTGCGAGGAAGTCCTCAGCGGTACCGATGTCGTTAATCGCGACGACGGGGGTACCGGGCTTCTCGGTGGAGGTGATGGTCATGTAGTAGGGGCTCCGTTGTGGATAGTTAGTCGGTCAGGCAAACCGGCGCGCCCGCGTTATGGAACGCAGGCGCGATTCTCGGTGAATCCGATGGATTCCCCGGGTCATCCTGATTTGTGGATTGCTTTTCAATGCAGTCCTCAGAGGACCGCAAGCGCGTGCACGTGGTACACGCCCGTTTATTCTAGTCGCTGCCGGCAATCGGGGTCAAAGCGGCGGCGGAGAGGGAACGTGCAGCCGGCGCGCGGTATCAGAAGTGGGTCATGCAGTGCGTGGCCCGTTCCACAGCGAACATCTGCCGCGCCCTGAATGCGGCACCTTTGACGTGTTCGGAAATCTTCCCCGCTGCCGCCAGCGTCACCGGGCAGACGCCGCCGAGGTAGATCGAGGACAGCGCGGAGACATCCATGGCCAGGTCGGGCCGCTCCCCCGCGCCGGCACGTTCGACGGCGGCCTGGCCGCCGTCGACCTCCAGCACGAACGTTCCTGCCGTGAAGCCCAACGGGTCCCCCACCTCCAGGACGAGCCTTCCGTCCGAGGGGTAGTACCGGGCCGCCAGGGCCTCAGGGACGTCCAAAATCCGGAGCCAGAGCATGTCCCGGGGCTCGGAGGCTTCAACGCAGCGGGAGTCCTCGAGCGCCCATGGCAGCGGATCATCGACCATTGCTTCTTCCCACGTGACGCTCTCGACCAGGTCGATGGCGCCAAGGTACTGCCAGAGCTCCAGGTAGGCGTGGTCGGTGGCTGCCACCAGGTCCACCACTTCCATGGTGTACGGCCGGGCGTCCCAGCCTGCGAACTTGTAGGAGACGTAGCCATCGACCGCGCCGTCTGGTCCATAATGCAGCGCAACTTTGACCTTGGGGTCCTCGTCCTCGGCCCGGCTGATGGATCCGGACGCGAGCTGGCGGTAGAACTCGTGGCGCCCGATCGAACCGGGCGTGAGGCGGTGCAGCTGCTCAAAGACCTTCGGCGCCAGGTCGAGGAGGACCTTGGGATCGGCCACCTCCACCCGGCCCGTGGCGTGGTGGTTGAGGACGAAGCGGCGGCTGGTGTCGACCTTGATTGACTGCTCCCGGGTGGCCACCCCGAAACCGAACCTGCTGTAAATCGAGGCCTCCGACGCGGTCAATGCCGCCATCGCCAGCCCCTCCCGGCGGGCCAGGCCCAGCTCCTCTGCCATCATCCGGCGCAGCAGTCCCCTACGCCGGTGTGACGTCCGGACCGTCACGGCCGTGACCAACCGGGTGTCGAGCATCCGGCCGAAGCCGATGTTCATTGTCTTATTGAAGGTACCGAAGGTTGCCACCGGGACGTTGGCTCCCAGGGCGTGGTCGGCCACTGGCCCTGCCTGGTAGGCGCCGGTCATCACCCGCCCGTCGGCGCGCTGCATCCCGATGCCCCGGTCCACCCGTTCGTCGCTGCGGCGCGCATCATGGAACCCGAAGGCAACGGCCCGCATCCAGTCGACGGTCTGCGGGTAGGCAGGATCCTCTTTGGCAGCCGGCTCGAAGCGCCGGATTTCATAGTTTCCGCTCAGATCACCCATTTACCCGAGCCTAGTTATGAATCCGGCACCTGACCAGCACAAACATTCCTGCTGGTTGACGGGCCCGGCCCTAGTGTCCGGCGTCGTACCAGCTGGGCCCGACGCCGATCTGGACTTCCAGCGGCACGCTGAGGTCGGCGGCGGCACCCATCTGCTCGGTGACCAGCTTCTCAACGGCAGCGCGTTCGCCCGCGGCGACCTCGAGGACCAGTTCGTCGTGGACCTGGAGCAGCATCCGGGATTTCAGGCCCTGGGCCTGCAGTTCGGCGTGGACACCCAGCATGGCGCGCTTGATGATGTCCGCTGCGGAGCCCTGGATGGGGCTGTTGAGTGCGATGCGCTCGGCATTCTCGCGCAGCTGGCGGTCCGTGCTGGTGAGGTCCGGCAGGTAACGGCGGCGGCCCTCGATGGTGGCCGTGTAGCCATCCACCCGGGCCTGGTCCACCACTCCCCGGAGGTAGTCGCGAACGGCGCCGAAGCGGTCGAAGTAGTCCTTCATGAGGGTGCGGGCTTCATCGACGGAAATCTCGAGCTGCTTGGACAGGCCGAAGGACGTCAGGCCGTAGGCAAGACCGTAGGACATGGCCTTGACCTTGGATCGCATGGCGCTGGTGACCTGGTCCGTGGGGACGTGGAAGATGTTGGAGCCGACGAACCGGTGCAGGTCCTCGCCGTCCCTGTACGCCTGGATCAGGCCTTCGTCGCCGGAGAGGTGTGCCATGATGCGCATCTCGATCTGCGAGTAGTCCGCGGAGAGCAGGCACTCGTACCCGTCGCTCACCACGAAGATGCCGCGCACCCGCCGGCCCTCCTCGCTGCGGATGGGGATGTTCTGCAGGTTGGGGTTGTTGGACGAGATCCGGCCGGTGGCCGCGACGTTCTGGGCATAGGTGGTGTGGATCCGGCCGTCTTCCGCCACGGACTTCTTCAGCGACTCGATCATCTGCCGCAGCTTGGCGGCCTCCCGGTGCGCCATGAGCTGCACCAGGAACTCGTGCCCGGTCTTTTCCAGCAGGTTCTTCAGGGACGCGGCGTCGGTGGTGTAGCCGGACTTGATCTTCTTGGTCTTGGGGAGCTGCAGTTCGTCGAACAGGACGGCCTGCAGCTGCTTGGGCGAGCCCAGGTTGACCTCGTGGCCGATCGCGGCGAACGCCTGTTCCTGTGCCTGGTCGATGACCCGGGCAAGATCGGCAAGCTGGTCGTCCATCTTGTCCATGTCGATCGCAATGCCGGCGAGTTCCATGTCCGCCAGCACGCGGCTGACAGGCAGCTCAAGGGTGGACAGCAGTTCCTCGGCCCGGCGGTCCTTGAGTTCGTCCTCGAAGAAGCGGCTCAGGGCCAGCACCACGGCGCCGGCCTGGACCAGGGCGTCGGCGGCGGCGGTGTCATCGCCGTCGAAGGAGAGCTCAAGCTGCCCCGCCTTGGCCGTGGCGGCGGGTATGCCCACGTTGAGGTGGTGCTGGGCGAGTTCGGCGAGTTCGTAGGTGCGGCGGTCCGGCTGGATGAGGTAGCCGGAGATGGAAGTGTCATCCACCACGCCCTCCAGTTCCAGGCCGCGGGCCGTGAGCGCCTTGAGCGCGGCCTTGAAGCCGTGCATCACCTTGGGTGCTTCAGGATCGCGCAGCCACGCGGCCAGCACGTTCTCGGTTTCCGCGTCCTGGCCGGCGAGCTCCACATAGACCGCGGCGTCGCCGCGGACGATGGCCAGCGCGTCGGCGTCCTCACCGATCCGGCCGGGGACGAGGTCGACGGCGAGGGCGGACCGCTGCCCTGCGCCGGCAGCCAGGAAGGCGGCCAGCTCAGCGGCGTTGGCGGGGGTGCTGTAGTCCGGGGTTTCGATGCTTTCCCGTTCGGCGGCCGGGGTGTCGGCGTCTCCGTACAGGGCAAACAACCGGCCCCGGATGGCCTTGAACTCAAGCTGGTCGAAGAGGTCCTCGATGGCGGCCTGGTCCGGGCGCGGCTGGTAGAGGTCGTCCAGGGTGACGGGGAGGGCGAGGTCGGTGTGGAGCTGGTTCAGCCGGCGGTTGCGCTTGACGGCGTCAACGTTCTCCCGCAGGGCGTCGCCCACCTTGCCGCCGATGGAATCGAGGTGCTCCAGGACGCCTTCGAGGCCGCCGTAGAGGTTGATCCATTTGGCCGCCGTCTTGGGTCCGACGCCGGGCACGCCGGGAAGGTTGTCCGCCGTCTCCCCCACGAGTGCGGCGAGATCGGAGTAGCGGGACGGGCTGACGAAGTACTTTGCCTCGATGGCGGCGGCATCCATCCGCGGGATGTCGCTGACACCCTTGCGCGGATACAGCACGAACACGTTGTCCGTGATGAGCTGGAAGGCGTCCCGGTCGCCGGAGACGAGCAAAACCTCGAAGCCTGCCTTCTCACCCATCGCGGCGAGGGTGGCAAGGATGTCATCGGCCTCGTAGCCGGGCATCTTGATGGTCTTGATGCCCCAGGCCTCCATGACCTGGCCGATGAGGTCGATCTGGCCGCTCATCTCCCGCGGGGTTTCGTTCCGGCCGCCCTTGTACTCGCTGTACTCGGTCTTGCGGTGGGTGGATTCATCGGAGACGTCGAACGCCACGGCGATGTGGGTGGGCTGCTGCTCCTTGATGAGGTTGATCAGCATGGAGGTGAAGCCGTGGATGGCGTTGGTGTGCTGGCCGTTCGAGGTGGAGAACTTGTCCGCCGGCAGGGCGAAGAAGGCCCGGAATGCCATCGAGTGGCCGTCGAGGACCAGCAGCCGGGGCTGGCCGGTGATGGGAATGACCGGAGCTTCGGTAGCTGAAACAGACCCACCGGCGGCGGGGGCAGCGGCCTTTGCAGCAGGCCTGCGGACGGGGGACGAAGGCTGCACGGCAGCACCCTCGTCGATGGCCTGGGACGGAAAAGGGGCCGGTTTGGTTGTTTCACTCACAGGTGCCAGCCTAGTTGCCATGACAGACAATTTCACGCCGGGCGCTTTCGCCGAAGAGCTGACAGCCGCCGGGATTCCCGACCATATGCATGACTGGCTGGGCGCTTTCGGTGTCGGCGCCCTGGTGGTCAAGATGGGAATCCATTTCCTGGAAATGAGCCCGGAACGCACTGTCGCCACGATGCCGGTTGAGGGCAACACCCAGGTTGCGGGGATCCTGCATGGCGGCGCGCACGTGGTGCTGGCGGAAACCCTTGGCTCCTTCGCCGCAGGCATGCATGCAGGACCGGGACGCCACGCCGTCGGCATTGAGGTCAACGCCACGCATCACCGGTCCATCGCCGAAGGCCTGGTGACGGGTACCTGCACGGCGATCCACCTGGGCAGGACCCTGGCCACCCACGAGATCGTCATGACGGACTCCCGGGGCCGGCGCCTGTCAACCGCCCGGATCACCAACATGCTCCGCGACAACGCCGGCTGAGGCAGCGGATCAGGACTGCGGGTCCGCCCCGGGGCGCAGCAGCAGGTAGCGCAGTTCGACGATGCCCCGGCCCAGCGTGCGGGAAGCAGCCAGCTCGAGCGGCGGGGTGGGGCCCTTCATCGGCAGCAGCCGTTTCCCCTCACCCAGCACCACGGGGATGACGGAGAGGATGATCTCGTCCAAAAGGGCTTCATCGGCGAACTGGGCCGCAAGGTTGCCGCCGCCCACCACCCAGATGTTCAGGCCTCCCGCTGCCTGCCGGAAGTCTGCGATGAACTCCCGCACGTCGCCGCGGACAAACGTGATGTCCGCCCCGTCCGGCGCCCGGTGTTCGTGGTGCGTGAAGACGTAGCAGGGCGTGCCGGAATACGGCCACGCGCCGGGCTCATGCTCCATCAGCCAGGCGTAGGTTTCCCCGCCCATGACGATGCAGCCCACCGCGGCCATGAAGTCGTTGTAGCTGTCAGCTCCGCCCTCAAAGCCGTCGAACTGGAGCAGCCAGCCAAGGTCGTCCGTGGACGTGGCAATGAAACCGTCAAGGGACGCTGCCACAAAGTACTGGATGCGCTGCATGGCCCCAGCCTAGCCTTTGGATGCGGCTACTTGGAGAAGTACGGGATGATCAGGTACAGCCCGAAGAGGACGGCCACGACGCAGAGCCCAAAGCATACGTAGGCAAAAGAGCGCTTGACCCCGGGGGACGTCTGCTCGGCGTCAGCGGCAATGGCGGTGAACCGGACCCCGAGCGAGTAGAGGGTCACCACGATTGCCGCGGATACGAGGGTGGTGCCTGCAACGGTCAGGAGTTCCAACCATTTCATCGCTGATTCTCCTTGGAATTCCTGGCTTTGGCGTCGGCCTGCGCTTTGGCTTTTGCTTCGGCCCGGGCACGGGCCATGGCCTTCTTCTTGGCGAACCGGACAGCCTGTCCGGCTTCCTCGACCTCGACGGCGTTCTGGTGGCTGACGGAGGACTTGCGTGAGTAGAAGAACATGAACAGTACTGCCCCGGTGCCGGCGATGGCCGCGATGAGGACACCCACGACGCCGGTCTTCACCAGCAGGGCGGTCAGGGCGCCGACGATGCCGGCGGCCGGAAGAGTGAAGAGCCATCCCAGCGCGATTTTGCCCACCATGTTCCAGCGGACGGTGGTGCCGCGCCGTCCCATTCCGGAACCGATGACGGATCCCGAAGCCACCTGGGTGGTGGAGAGGGCAAAGCCAAGGTGCGAGGAAGCAAGAATGGCGGAGGCGGTACTGGTCTCAGCCGCGAAACCCTGCGCCGGCTTGACCTCGGTCAGGCCCGAACCCATGGTGCGGATGATGCGCCATCCGCCGGCGTAGGTTCCGACTGCGATGGCCAGGGCGCAGGCGGTGATCACCCAGAGCTGGGGACCGGAGCCGGGCGTCTGGCTGCCGGCAGCGATCAGGACCAGCGTGATGATGCCCATGGTCTTCTGCGCGTCGTTGGTTCCGTGGGCCAGGGCCACCAGGCTGGACGTGAAGATCTGGCCGGTACGGAAGCCACCGCGCTTCTGGGTGAGCTTGGTGCCGGTCTCAGGATCGTGGCGTGCCGTGAGGGCATAGGCCAGCCGGGTACAGACGTAGGCGGCGAGGCCGGCAATCACGGGGGCGAAGACCGCCGGAAGAATGACTTTCTGGAGCAGGCTCTCGAAATTGACGGAGCTGAATCCTGCCCCGACCACCGCGGCACCGATCAGGCCGCCAAAGAGGGCGTGGGAGGAGCTGGACGGCAGGCCCTTCAACCACGTGATCATGTTCCACAGAACCGCTCCCATCAAACCGGCAAAGATGATCTCCGGCGTGATTTGTACTCCGCCGGAGCCTTCGCGGATGATGCCGCCGGACACTGTCTTGGCCACCTCGGTGGACAGGAAGGCGCCCACCAGGTTCAGGACGGCCGCCAGGGCCACCGCCGTCTTGGGCTTGATGGCACCGGTTGCGATGGGCGTTGCCATGGCGTTCGCGGTGTCATGGAAGCCGTTCGTGAAGTCGAAAAATAGTGCCAGTCCAATGACCAGCGCCACCATGAAGGTGATATCCACCTGTTGCCCAATCTGCAGAGTCGACGTTCAGCAGTTTCTCCTACCAGGCTGCCTTGGACAGCATAGTTCACCAGCTGTTTGCGTGGAATGACTTGCGGCGCTGGCACAACCGGCGGGAAACCTTATCGATCGTACGCGTCCCCGGCATGAGGTCAAAACACGGGCTGCGCCAGGAAAGAGTGGATCCGGTCCAGTTCGGCGGGCGTGATTCCGCGCCGGGGATGGGGCGAGACGGTAAGGATCCGCCTGCCCAGGAACCGTGCCCAGCGCTGCGCTTCTGCCTCGAACGCCAACTGGTCATCCACCCAGGCGACGGCTTCGGGCCCGGTGCTTTCGACGTCATCCTGGATGGCCCTTAGTTTCCACCAGCCGGTCCCACCGGCCGCCCCGTCCGCGCTCAGGTACGGCCAGCGGCTGCCCTTCAGCCCGACGGCGGGACACAGGTATTGGGGCGCCAGTTCCTCCCAGCTGGTGAGCCAGACACAACGCAGCCCGGGGGTCAGGGCCAGGGTGTTCAGCCCCGCAACGAGTTCAGCTGCGAACGTGACGGGCAACAGCCCGGCGTCGGCCTGCTGCCAGGGGGAACCCCAGTCGGTGGTTCCCTGGGGGCCGAAGGGGCAGACCACGCCGTCGACGTCCAGGTAAAGCGTGCAGCCCACGCCGCAACCCCGCGGCAGCTTCAGCCCTGGTGGAACTGTGCCGGGCGGGGGCCCGCATCCAGTTCCGGGGCGTCCAGCTCACGCCGGGCCCGTTTGTAGGCTGTTCGTTCTCCCGCGCGCCGCCAGCCGCCTGCCCACTGGCCGGCGAACGCCATCAGCGGAAACATCCACCATTTGTCGGACAGGAACTCCATGAAGGACCTCACCCGTTAATCCTCGCAGTCGCGGGCCCCTCCCTCAAGGAGTGGGCCCGGCCTTGACGGACGGGGACCGGCGCGGGAAAGCAAGTGACGGCCCGGCGGGCCGTCAGGCGGCCGTCCGGCCAGCCCGCCCGGGGGTCAGGGTGCCGCCGTCGGCTGCGCTGCGTTGACGTTGACCAGCCAGGCGACGCCGAACCGGTCCGTGCACATGCCAAAAACGTCACCCCACGGCGCCTTCTCCATGGGGACGGTCACCGCTCCCCCGTCGCCGCTCAGCTTCTCGTAGTAGCCGCGGAGCTCCACCTCGTTATCGCCGCTGAGCGAGATGGAAATGGAGGACCCCGGGTGGTACTCCATGCTGTTCGGGGTGTCAGCGCCCATGAGCACCAGGCCCTGGGTGGTGGTCAGCATGCCGTGCATGATCTTTTGCGCTTCCGTGGGGTCCTCGCTGGCCTGGAAGTCGGCGAACGTGCTGAGCGTGAGTTCGCCGCCGAAGACGGACTGGTAGAAGTTCATGGCATCGCGGGCGTTGTCACGGAAGCTGATGTAGGGGTTGAGGATTGTGGGCATGGCAGGATCTCCTTCACAGGGGCCGGGACTGCTTCGGCCGGGACTCGGCCACTCAACATCCTGCCCCATCCGGAGGCGGGCGGGTAGGGGAAGACTCCCCTGTTCACCCCTCGTTTCAGGGTACGAAACGGTAGCCTGCCCCGGCTTCGGTCAGCAGGTGCCGCGGGTTGCCGGGGTCCTCTTCCAGCTTCCTTCTCAACTGGGCCATGTAGACGCGGAGGTAGTTGACCTCCTTCCGGTAGGACGGCCCCCAGACCTCGGACAGCAACTGCTGCTGCGAGATCAGACGCGACGGGTTCCGGACCAGGATTTCGAGGATGTTCCACTCCGTGGGGGTGAGCCTTACCGGCTGCCCGGCACGCAGGACCTGCCGGGCCACAAGGTCAACGGTGAACCCGGCAGAGCTGACCACGGGGCGGGATTCGGGCTCTGGCACCCTGCGCAGCAGGGCACGCAGCCGTGCCAGCAGTTCATCAAGCCCGAACGGTTTGGTGATGTAGTCGTCGGCGCCGGCGTCCAGCGCGCCCACCTTGTCCGGGGACCCGTGGCGGGCGGACAGGACCAGCACCGGCGCCGCGCTCCAGCGGCGGAGGTTCCGCAGGACTTCGGTCCCGTCCATGTCCGGCAACCCGAGGTCGAGGACCAGCAGATCCGGTGCCTGGCGCGAGGCCGCGGCGAGGGCGGAGGCGCCGTCCACGGCCGTGTCCACGGCGTAGCCGTGCGCTGCGAGCGTGATCCGAAGGGCCTTGAGGAGGTGCGGATCGTCGTCGATGACCAGTACCCGCGCTGCCGGGGGCAGGTTTCCGGTTTTGGTGCCGGCGTGGTTGGCGGTCATGGCTGGCCCGCCGCGGTGGTGGGCTCGCCGCCGCCGGGGTACCCGGCCGCCGGGATACCGGCCGGGATGCCGGTGGAGAGGGGCAGCCGGATCACCATGGTCAGGCCGCCACCTGGGGTTTCGGCAGCTGTAAGCGTGCCCCGCATGGACTGGATGAAGCCCTGTGCCACTGACAGGCCCAGCCCTATCCCGCTGGACTGCGACCGGTCGTCGAGCCGCTGGAAAGGCCGGAACATGTCCACCACCTTGCCGGCAGGGACCCCGGGGCCATGGTCGATGATCTGCAGTTCGCCGCAGGGATGGCCGTCCAGGACGCTGCCGTCCGGACCGCCCGCCACCACCACACGGCTTCCGGCCGCGTATTTCAGCGCATTCTCCAGGATGTTGGCGACCACCCGCTCCAGCAGGCCGGGATCGGCGTCCACGGGCGGCATGTTCGCAGGCAGCGCCACCGTCACCGCCCCTGCCGGCAGCCCGCGCAGGGCCGCATCCACCACCTCGGTCCAGCGGACCGGACCCAGCAATGGTTCCACCGACTGGGCGGTGATGCGTGACATGTCCAGGAGGTTGCCCACCAGCAGGTCCAGCCGGTCGGTGCAGGCGTCAATGGTTTCCAGCAGGTCCTGCTGCTCTGCGCGGGTGTAGGAGACGCCGTTCTGCAGCAGTCCCCCGGCGGCCAGCTTGATGCCGGCCAGGGGTGTCCGAAGGTCGTGGGAGACGGCCCGGAGAATCGCGGTCCGCATGATATTGCCCTCGGCGAGTCGGAGGATCTCATTCCTGGTTGCGGCCAGCTGCCGGCGTTCGAGCTGCGCTTTGACGTGCACGGCGAAGGCTGCCAGGAGCCGCCGCCCGGACGGCGGAACCGCCCGGCCCGCCAGCACCAGGAACGTTTCCCCGTCCACCGGTTCAACCGTGGTTCCTGGCCCACCCGGCATCACCGGCCAGCCGGTCGCATCCCCCGCCGCGGCGATCACCTGCCATGCGCCGGGCCCAGGGCCCGCCCCGCCACCGTCGCCCAACCCGCCGTCAGCCAACCCGCCGTCGTCGACCATCACACCGTCCACCATCACGCCCTCCGCCTCTGCCCCGGACGGGGCCCGGCGGGTGACGACGGCGGCACCGTCGGCACCGAAGACGCTGACTGCTTCCGCGAGCAGCCCTTTGAGGTTGTCCTCCTCGCGGGATGCGGCCAGGGCCAGGTCGGCCAGCGTGGCTGCCTCGGCCCGCGCCGTTGACGCCTCCTTGGACCGCCGGGCGGAGCGGTCCACCACCCCTGCCACCGCTACGGCCACGCCGGCAAATACAGCCAGGGACAGGACATCCTGCGGGTCACGGATGGCAAGGTCATACAGCGGCGGGGTGGAGAAATAGTTCACCAGCAGGCTGCTCCACAGCGCACCGGCAACCGCCGGCCACAAGCCGCCAACCAGGGCTACGGCCACCGCGCCGGCCAGTTGGAGCAGTGCCGCCGTGGCAACGCTGTGGTCAAAGACTGCGAGCAGCAACTGCAGGCCTGCGGGCAGGACGGCGGCGAGCGCGAAACCGGCAATGACCCTGCGCCGTCCCAGCCCGGTGCGGCGCTTGCGGCTCCTGGCCGCCACGGGCCGGGGCACCACCTGGACGTCGATGTCCCCTGCCCCGCGCACAACCTTGGCTTCCACGCTTCCACCGGACAGGACGGTGAACCTGCGACGGCTCTGCCCGACAAGGATGTGCGTGGCGCGCGAAGCCCGGGCGTAGTCCAGGAGGGCCGCGGACACGTCGCCGGCGGTCAGCGCGTGGTAGCTCCCGCCCAGCTCCGCCACCTGCCGCCGCTGGGACTCGAGTGCGTGGGGCGATTCGCTCCCGGCACCGGAAGGGGTCCGGACATGGATGGCCAGGATCTCGCCCCCGCCGGCCCGCTCAAGGAGCTTGGCGGCCCGGTGCACCAGGAGGTCTCCGTCGTCGCTGCCGTTGAGGCCGATGACGATGCGTTCCCTAGCCATGACGCATATTCTCCCACCAACGCGCACCACCCAACGCCAGCCGCCGCCGTAGGAACATGGTGCGGTGCGGCCCCCGGGAACGTAGGCTCGGGGGATGGCCAGATTCTTTGACGTTCATCCCCACGACCCCCAGCCACGCGCCATCGCGCAGGCAGTGAAGATCATCCGCGACGGCGGCCTGATCGCCTACCCCACGGACTCCTGCTACGCGCTGGGGGCACAGATGGGAAACCGGGAGGCCCTGGACCGGATCAGGAGCATCCGGCACCTGGATGACAAGCACCACTTCACGCTGGTTTGCCGGGATTTCGCGCAGTTGGGACAGTTCGTGAACATCGGCAACGACGTTTTCCGGAGCATCAAGGCCGTCACGCCGGGCAGCTACACCTTCATCCTGCCCGCCACCAAGGAGGTTCCCAAGCGGCTGCTCCACCCCAAGAAGAAGACGGTGGGCGTGCGCATCCCGGACAACCGTGTGGTCCAGGCGCTGCTCGCCGAACTGGGCGAGCCGCTGCTGTCCAGCACCCTGCTGCTGCCGGACGAGGAGGAACCGCTGACCGTGGGCTGGGAGATCAAGGAACGCCTGGACCACCAGGTGGATGCCGTGATCGACGCCGGCGACTGCGGCGCCGAGCCCACCACCGTTGTCGACTTCTCCAGCGGGGTGGCCGAGGTGGTGCGCCGCGGAATGGGCGATCCGTCCCGCTTCGAGTGACCACCCGCCGGCCGGGGCAGCGGGTCAGTCCTGCTTGCGTGCCCTGCTGGGCTGCACCCGCGGCGGTTCGCCCGGCATCTTGGGGTAGTCGGGCGGGAAGGGCAGTTCTCCCAGGCCGGCCTTGCAGTCACGGTCCCACCACTGCAGCAGGGTGTCGATGGTGCCGGGAGCGGCACTGAAGTCCGCCCACGGGTCACCCACCGTCTTCAGCCGCTCCGGCACGGTAAGGATGGTGAAGTTCTTCGGATCCGCCGATTCCAGTTCATCCCAGCCCAGGGGGCAGGACACGGGGGCGTGCGGGAGGGCCCGCGGACTGTAGGCTCCGGCGATGGTGCGGTCGCGGTTGGCCTGGTTGAAGTCCAGGAATACCCGCCGGCCGCGTTCTTCCTTCCACCAGGCGGTGGTCACCTTGTCCGGGATGCGCCGTTCCACTTCCCGGGCGGCAGCAATGACGGCGTGGCGGACGTCCAGGAACTCGCGGGTGGGTTCGATCGGGGCGTAAACGTGCAGGCCCCGGTTCCCGGAGGTTTTGATGAAGCAGGTGAGCCCGGCCTCGGCCAGGACTTCCTTCAGCACCAGGGCAGCGGGGACAGCGTCGTCGAAATCGGTGCCGGGCTGCGGGTCGAGGTCGATCCGCAGCTGGTCCGGGTTGTCAATGTTTTCTGCCCGCGAGGGCCAGGGATGGAACACCACGGTGTTCATCTGGACGGCCCACACGGCTGCGGCAGGCTCGTCGAAAACCAGTTGGGGGTGGGACCTCGCACTGGGGTAGACCACTTTGACGGAGCGGATGAACTCCGGCGTGCCCTTGGGCGGGTTCTTGGAGAAGAACTGTTCGCCGTCGATGTTGCCGGAGAACCGCTGCAGCGCCACGGGCCGGTCGCCGTTCGCGGCGATGAATGCCTCCCCCACATCACAGATGTACTTCACCAAATCCAGTTTGGTGAGACCCAGGTCCGGCCAGAGAACGCGGCTGGGACTGGAAATGCGCATGTCGCGCGGTCCGTTGGGGCCTTGCACGGTAATGGTGGTCTGTTCACTCGCCATGGGGACAACGTACACCCCGCCACCGGCGGGGATGGGTACATCCGCCACCCTCCGGCATGATGGAGCCATGCCAGCATCCGATGAGCAGCTCACCGTCGCCGTGGGGGACGCCTCGTTTTCCGCCGTCTATGCCCGCCCCGCAGAGCCCACCGCCACCGTGGTGGTGGCACACGGCGCTGGTGCCGGCATGGGGCACCCTTTCCTTCACGGCTTCACCGATGCCCTGAACAGCCTGGGCGTGGCCACCCTGCGCTTCAATTTCCCCTACCGGGAGGCAGGGCGGAAGTTCCCTGACCGTCCTCCCATGGCCATCGCCGCCTGGCGGGCCGCCATGGCCGCCGCGCGGGCGCAGGCAGACGCCCACGGTGACCGCGGCCCCGTGTGGGCGGCGGGCAAGTCGTTCGGGGGGAGGATGGCCTCCATGGCTGCAGCCGAAGGCATGGACGTGGCGGGGCTGGTCTACCTGGGTTATCCCCTGCATGCTCCCGGGAAGCCGGAGAAGCTCCGGGATGAGCACCTGTACGGGCTGGGCACCCCGATGCTGTTCCTGCAGGGAACCCGGGACACGTTTGCCACACCGGGGATCCTTGAGGATGTCGTCTCCCGGATCGGGCCCAACGCCGTGCTCCAGTGGGCGGAGGGCGGTGACCACTCCTTCGCGGTGGCGGGAAAGAAGCGGCCGGCCGGGGAAGTGGGTGCGTCCCTGGCAGCTCCTGTGGCCGCGTTCATCGCAGCGCACAGCCAAGGAGGCGGCCCTTCCCTCACATGCCGGTCCGCCTCATGACAGGGGCGCCCGGAGCACGGCTACCTGCGTTGCTTGGCGCGTGCGGTGGCGGGGGCTGACCAGGGGTCCTCGGGCCAGGGGTGCTTGGGGTAGCGGCCGCGCATTTCGCCCCGGACCTGGGTATACGGGCCGGACCAGAAAGAGGTCAGGTCATCCGTCACGGCGAGGGGCCGCCGGGCCGGGGAGAGCAGGTGGAACAGCACCGGGACACGGCCGTCCACCAGCCGCGGGGATTCGGCGAGTCCGAAACACTCCTGCAGTTTCACGG
Organism: Pseudarthrobacter sp. LT1; assembly: GCF_035621795.1. Lineage (NCBI taxonomy): Bacteria > Bacillati > Actinomycetota > Actinomycetes > Micrococcales > Micrococcaceae > Pseudarthrobacter > Pseudarthrobacter sp. LT1. The sequence continues at coordinate 2,282,961 of NZ_CP141830.1, read as the reverse complement.
CAACGACGGGCGCCGCACCATCATCGCCGGGTTCCGGGTAATCGATCCGGATGCGGGAGCCGCTGGGGACTTGAAGGCTTTCGGGGGCCAGCTCACCCAGCCGGGCAGCTTCCGGCCAGGGCAGGAGGCGGCGCAAGGGGTCCGCCAGGTCAAGGGAGCCCACCGGTTTCCCGGCCGCAAGGTCCTCCAGTTCGGGCCCCAGCCACTCTTCCAGCCGCTCCAGCAGCGCGGTGTCCGACACATCCGGCCAGGGCTCTCCCAGCTGGCGGTGCAGGAATGCGAGCCTGCGCCGGAAGGAAGCCGCCGCCGTCGACCATGGCAGGGCCGCCAGCCCCTGGGACTGCAACGCAACCGCCACAGCCCTCCGTCCCTGTTCGGCGCTGGGGCGCACCGGTGTGGCCGAGAGCACGATGGCACCCAGCCGCCGTGTCCTGCGCGCACTCAGCCGGCCTCCGCTGAAGTCCGCTTCCACCGTGTCTGCCAGCAGGTGCGACGCCGCCGTTTCGGCCATGGCGGCGGCCAGGGGCGCGGCGGCCCGAATCACGGCGCCGGTGCCCCCTGCGTCCCGGCCCGAGGCCCGGGACACTTCGGCCACGGCCAGCCACTCATGGCCTGACAACGTGCTGCCCGCGGGCAGTCCTGCCCGGGTGCCGGATGTCAGCAGGTACTGTCCTGCCCCCTCGCTGCCCGGCACGCGGCGGGCTATGCGGTCGGGAAACGCGAGGGCGACGACGGCGCCCACCGCGTCGGAGTTCCCCGCGGCGCTGGGGGAATCCGCGGCGCTGGGGGAATCCGGCAGGGCGACCGCGCCCGTCCGCTGCGCCATGGCAGCCAGCCGCCTGGACTCTTCCGCCCAGCGCCTTCCCGCCGGGCCCTTGTCCGCTCGGAGCTGCGCCAGCAGCCTGGGCAGGTCGCCGCCAGGTGCGCGGTGGTCTCCGGAGACCGCGGCCACCACTTCGGCGGCGAGCCGGCGGCCGGTGGAGGCGCCGCCGTCGAGCAGTGCCCGTGCCAGCCGTGGATCGGCGGGGATGGCGGCGAGGACCCGGCCCGCGGCCGTCACCTGCCCGTCGTCCGATACCGCGCCCAGTTCCCGGAGCACCTCGACGGCGTCGTCCATCGCCTGGCGCGGCGGCGCGTCCGGAAGCATGAGTCCCTTCCCGCCGGGCGCTCCCCAACAGGCAAGGGTGAGGGCGGCGCCGGTCAGGTCCGCCACGTTGATTTCCGGGGTGACGTGGGCCGGAGCCGCACCGTAGGCCTGCTGGGTGTAGCAGCGGACCACCATCCCCGGGCCCTGCCGTGCGGCGCGGCCGGCGCGTTGGTCTGCCGACGCCCGGGAGCAGGAGACCGTGACCAGCCCGCTCATGCCGCGGCCTGAGTCGCGCCGCGGTTCGCGGGTCAGGCCGGAATCGACCACCAGCCGGACGCCAGGCACCGTCAGGGAGGACTCGGCAAGGTCGGTGGAGACAATGATCCGCGGAGGATCTCCGGGATTCCGCCCCGACACGGCCCGGTCCTGCTCCGATGCCGCCACCTGGCCGTGAAGTTCGAGCACCTCTACGCTCCGGCCCAGCCGGCCGCGGAGCGCCGCGGCCACGTGCGAGACTTCCCTGGCGCCCGGAAGGAACACGAGGGCATCCACTGCGTTGTCAGCGGTGAGCGCACGTGCGTGGGCGTCCGCCGCTGCCGCTGCAACGTGGTCCAGGAAGGCAGGCGCCACTCCCCTGGCGTCCAGCCGCGCCGCCGGTGCCGGGAGCCAGTGCACTTCCAGCGGATAATTCACTGAAGCACAGCCGACCACGGGCGCCGGGCCGCCGCCGTCGGAATCGGCCAGCAGTGCCGCGAACCGGGTTGCGTCCAGCGTGGCGGACATGGCGACGACGGCGAGGTCGCCGCGCAGCGCACGGACCTCCGCGATCATGCCGACCAGGAGGTCCGTTTCCAGCCCGCGCTCGTGCACTTCGTCCAGGACGACGGCGGCCGTCCCGTCAAGCGCGGGATCTGCCAGCAGGCGGCGCAGCAGGATGCCCGGGGTGACAAACTCAACCCGGGTGGCCGGGCCCGCCTGGCGTTCCCCCCGGACCGTGTAGCCCACGCGGCCGGCCAGGCCGCTGCCGTCCAGGGCGGAGAGGCGGCGCGCGGCGGCCCGGGCGGCAACCCTGCGGGGCTGGGTGACGATGACGCGGCCGGACTGGCCATACAAATTGGCGAGCAGCGGCGGAACAAGCGTGGTTTTGCCGGTTCCCGGCGGAGCCTGGACAACGGCGGCGCCGCTTTTCAACGCCTGCCGCAGTGCGGGCAGGGAGCCTTGGAAGGCTAGACCGGCACCGATGGCAGCAAGGTCGAAGGCGCCGGCGGCGGGGTTGCCGTCAGGAGGAATCATCCGTCCATTCTGCCCTGACGGGGAAGCACTCCTCCGCCGCGCTCAGGGTTTGCCTTGGCTCCTGCCCTTGCCTTTGGCTTCCTTTGCGGTGTCCGACCGTTGTGAACCGGGCGCTTCCGGGGCCGGGGCAGGTGCCGGAGCGACGGCCTCGACAACTGGGGCCACCGGGCTGGGCCCGGTCCCGGCGGTGTCTGCCAGGGCAGGGGCAGGCGCAGGGGCGCCGCCGGCCGGCTCCGGGGCCGGCGCTGCCGGGGCGGACGCAGCTGCCACCTGCGTGGCGATGTCCGCCCGGACCGCCGAAAGCGCGTCCTCGATGCCGCGGTAGCGGGCAGCCGAAACACGGCCTGCCGCCGCGGCTTCGCCGAGGTCTTTTTCGAGCGCCTGCAAGGCGGCCAGCGCCCCGTCCATCCTGTTCTCCGAGGCAGCCTGGCTGATGCTCAGCACGCGGATCTGGAAACCGCGCAGTACGTCGTCGTCCGTGCCGCCCGGGCGGGCGGCTGCCGCTCCCGCGACAAGGGCTGCGACCAAGGCGCAGCACAGGATCATCAGGGCGCGGACCCGGCGGCGGGGTACAGGAGTGGACGCCCGCGCCGGAGCGGGTCCGGCCGGTTTCTCCGGGTCAGGCCGCATGCCTGCCCCGCAGCGGAAGGGTGGACGCGGAACGCACGGGCAGGACCGTGACAGTGGCGGTATCAACTGCGGGCGTCGGCACCGCAGCCACGCGCACCGGAGGGGCCGGCCGCGCCATGAGGATACGGGCTGCAGTTCGGAGGGCAGTGGCGATCAGCAGGCCAATGCCAACCCCGAGCAGCACGTGGCCGGCCAGGTAGTGCTGGGCCGCCCCGGGGCCACCTGCCGCCGCCACCGCAGCACCGCCCAAGGTCAGCGCAAGTGACAGGGCCGTACCGAATATTGCGCCCATGGCTCCTGCTCCCATCCCATTTAATCAGCAAGCTTACTAGTAATGCTCAGTAAGCTTACTACCACATGGGCCGGAATCAAGAGTGCGGAGGCGGGGGCCGGAATCAGCCCGCCGCTTCGAGCAGGTGCCCGGCCGGCGCGAGCCCGGCGTACCGGCCCTTGAAGAACAGCAGGGGCTCGGCGTCGCCCCGCGCGTGGAGGTGCCGCACGGCAGCCACCACAATGGTGTGGTCACCGCCGTCGTACTCTGCATGGAGGTCGCAGTCGATCCAGGCGAGCGCGTTCTCCAGCACCGGATTCCCCAGCGGCGAGGGGGTGTGCGCGACGCCCGCGAACTTGTCCGTTCCCGGGCGGGCAAACTGTCCGGCGAGGTGCTGGTGTTCCGCGGGGAGGATGTTGACGGTGAATGAACCGGCCCTCCGCAGCACGGGCCACGTGCTCGATGTGCGTGCCGGGCTGAAGGTCACGAGCGCCGGGTCCAGCGACAGTGAGGCAAAGGACTGGCAGGTGAAACCCACGGGCCCGCCGGGGGTGGAACCGGTGACCACGGTCAGGCCGCTGGCGAATGTTCCGAAGATATCCCGGAGCCGGCGGGGAGCAAGATCTGAAGTGACTGTCATGGAGTGGCCTCTCATCTGGAGCTTTACCTCACCAAACCATCAGCCAAGCGGCCCGCTCAAGCCGCCCGAAACACGCGGACGCGTACCGCAACGAAAGGTCACGGCCGTACATCCGGCGTCATCGGGGCCAGGCCCTTATGCCGGCTGCGTCCGCTGGTCCAGCGCGGCGAGCAGGCGGCGGACAGAGCCGCCGAGGTTCCAGTCGATGGCCAGCCGCTCAAGTTCGGCGCGCCGGTCACCCGTCACCGGCTTCAGCAGGGCACCCGCCTGCTCAAGCGTGGGCAGCTCGAGGTCGCGCACCAGGCGGACGACGGCGGGAGCTGCTTCGAGGTACGCGCCGGCGGCGGAGAGTTTGGCCCGGACAGGACTGGACACGCCGCCGTCGTCGTCTTCCGCCGCCGCCAGCAGCCGTTCCAGGGTGCCGTACTTGAGCAGCAGGGATGCCGCCGTCTTCTCGCCGATCCCGCCCACGCCGGGCAAGCCGTCGGAGGCGTCGCCGCGCAGCGTGGCGTAATCGGCGTACTGCTGCGGGAGGACCTTGTACTTGGCCACGACGGTTTCTTCGGTGATGACTTCGAGGTTCTTCATGCCGCGGGCCGTGTAGATCACCCGGACCCCACGGTCGTCGTCGCACACCTGGAAAAGATCCCGGTCGCCCGTGACGACATCCACAGGAAGGCCGGCACGGCTGGCATAGGTGCCCACGACGTCGTCGGCCTCATGCTCTGCTGCCCCCACAATGGCGATGCCCGCCAACTCCAGCACGCGGCGGATCATGGGCAGCTGCGCCTCCAGGCCCTCAGGCACCACTTCCACGTCCGTGCCGCCCGGGACTGCACGGGCCACCCGGTGGGCTTTGTAGGTGGGGATCAGGTCAACCCGCCACTGCGGCCGCCAGTCATCATCCCAGCAGGCCACCAGGTGGGTGGCCCCGTAATCGGTACTGAGCCGGGCGATCATGTCCAGCAGCCCGCGGACGGCATTGACCGGCGTGCCGTCCGGTCGGCGGATGGTGTCCGGCAGGCCGTAGAAGGCGCGGAAGTACAGGGAGGCAGTGTCGAGCAGCATGAGGCGCTGGGGCATACCTCGATCCTCACATGGAAACGGCCGGCCGGGCAGCAGCCGCGACCTCCGCCGTGGCGCCTGGAACGACTGCGCGGTGATTCCCAGTCCCAGGAGGACCCGGCCTGCCTGCTCGAACCGGAAATGCTGACTACGGTTCAGCCGGACGTCGGGGTGCTAAGGGCACCGGTCACGGTTGCCCGGTGCCGGGCGGGCCGGTGAGTACCGTGGGAACGTACTCCAGCAGCTGGAGCCTGCCGTCGAACGTCCTGCTCTGCACCATGTCCAGCCGGACGTCAGGATATCCATCGAAGATCCGCTCGCGCCCGGTGGCGCCGGTAATGACGGGGAAAACCACCAGACGGAACCGGTCCACGAGGCCCGCCACCAGCAACGACCGGGCCAGGCTGATGCTGCCCAAGGTACTCAGGGGCTCCGTTCCCCTACGCTTCAGCTCGCGGACCGCGTCAACCGCGTCCCCGGTTACCAGGGTCGAGTTCGGCCAGTCCAGGGGAGACTGCAGCGAGGAAGAGAACACGATTTTCGGTACGGCGGACAGCCCCGTGAGGCTGGCGCCCTCCTCCTCGGAAAAACCGGACCGGTCCGCCGCGGCCTGCGCGGACATGCCGTACATCAACCGGTACGTATTCGAGCCCAGGAGGAAGGTGTAGTTCTTCGCCGATTCCTGGTCCAGCCAGGCAAGGTATTCGGGACCCTCCAGTCCCCACCACCCCGGCCAGCCCTCTGCGGAGGCGTAACCGTCCAGCGAAATGATCAGGTCCACCATCAGGGGTGCCTGGGACGGTTCGGCAGGTGTGGCTCCCATGGCCGGCTCCTTGGACTGATCGGCGTTGATCTGGCGGCAATGCTATGCCCGCCAGGGCGGCGGTACAAGGGTCGGGCCCTTTCATCAGCCCTGCCGCAGGCGTAGCGTCTATTGCGCCGGAACCGTCGTAGCCGTCTAAGGAGCGGACATGGCTGGATGGAATGCAGACACAGCGGCAGGGCCTGTGGGGGCAGGGACCGTGACCCTGGTCGAGGGCTCATGTTTTTGTATCTCCGCAGCCAATGGTGATATCCACCCGGAACTGCCCCACGGCGTCTTCCATGAGGACACCCGCATCCTGTCGGGGTGGAGCATGACGGTGAACGGCCAGCCACTTGAGCCGTTGGCGGCGGAGACGAAGGAACCCTACCGGGCACTGTTCATTGGCCGCGTTCCCCGGGCCGACGGGTACGCGGACAGCCCCTTGATCGTGGAGCGGCTGCGGGAAGTGGCGGCCGGAGTGGTTGAGGAGATTACGATCCGCAACTATTCCGGCAACCCCGTTGAATGCAGCATCTCCGTGGCCGTCGACTCGGACTTCGCCGATCTGTTCGAGGTGAAGGAGGCGAGGGTCCAGCGGCGGTGGGACGTCACCCGCGGAGCCGACGGCGATTCCCTGATTATCAGCGCGGCCTGGCAGGACCTGCGGAAAGCTGTCCTGGTCAGGGGACGCGGCGCCGTCGCCTCCCCCGGGGCACTCACATACCGCGCCGTGGTTCCCGGATACGGCCAGTGGAGCACGCGGTTGAGCGTGGCACCGGCAGGGCAGCACAACGTTTCGCGCCCCGCCGGGCACGGGGTGTCACCGAGTGACCGGCGGCACCAGGAATGGGTCGCCAAAATCCCCAGGCTGCAGATGGCGAACCGGTCCATTGAACGCACGCTGCGGCGGAGCTATGACGACCTCGGAGCGCTCCGGATCGAGGACCCCGAGCATCCGGAACGGATAGTGGTGGCCGCCGGCGCACCATGGTTCATGACCCTGTTCGGGCGTGATTCGCTGTGGGCTTCGGAGATGGCGCTGCCCGTGGACCCGTCCCTGGGCCTGGGCACCCTGCAGACGCTGGCGGACCGGCAAGGCAAGGTGGTGGACCCGATGAGCGAGGAGGAACCCGGGAAGATCCTGCACGAAGTCCGGTTGGGCGTGTCCTCCGGGCTGGCGCTCGGCGGCAAATCCGTCTACTACGGCAGCGTGGACGCCACCCCGCAGTTTGTGATGACCTTGGCATCGGTCAGCCGCTGGGGGTTCGGAAAGGACGCCATAGCCGCCCTCCTGCCCAACGCCGACCGGGCCCTGGACTGGGTCAGGACCTACGGCGACAAGGACGGCGACGGGTTCGTTGAGTACCAGCGCCTCAACGACCAGGGCCTTATCAACCAGGGGTGGAAGGACTCCTGGGACGGGATCAATTTCGCGGACGGAACCATTGCCGAGCCGCCCATCGCGCTTTGCGAGGTGCAGGCCCTGGTCTACTCAGCGTTGCTGTCCCGGGCATGGATGGCGTACGACGGCGGGGAGGCGCCGTTGGCTGCCCGGCTCACCGCCGAGGCGGCGCAGTTGAAGAAAAGGTTCAACGAGGAATTCTGGTTGCCGGAACGTGGCTACTTCGCCGTAGCCCTGGACGGCCGCAAACGCCCGGTTGATGCCTGCGCCTCGAATATGGGGCAGTGCCTGTGGCACGGCATCGTTGACGATGACAAGGTGCCGCTGGTGGCTGAACGCCTAATGTCGCCGGAGATGTTCAGTGGCTGGGGTGTCCGGACCCTCGCCTCAGATATGGGGGCCTACAACCCTGCCAGTTACCACAACGGTTCAGTATGGCCGCATGACAATGCCATTATTGCGGCCGGACTGATGCGGTACGGATTCGTCGAGGAGGCGCAGCGCATCGCCACCGCCCTGCTCGAAGCCGCGGATTTTTCCGGCGGCCGGCTGCCGGAGTTGTTCTGTGGCTTCAGCCGGGAGCAGGTGGCCGAGCCGGTGCCATACCCCACGGCCTGCTCCCCGCAGGCCTGGGCGGCCACCGCGCCGATCATGCTGATCACCTGCCTGATGCGGTACGACGCCCACGTCTCCCGCGGTGGCTTCTGGATGGATCCGGCGCTGCCCCAGTCATACGGGAACCTGCACATCACCAACGCTCCCCTGGCCGGCGGCCGCATCACCATCGACATCAGAGACGGCGAACCTGCGGTGCAGGGCTTGCCGGAGGGCTTGACGTTCCACCGCGAACACCGGCCCTGGCTGACCGAGCTCATCTCGCAGGCCGGACTGGACGCCAAAGGCTAAACCTCCCAGTCGCCGTCGGCGTAGGCGCTGCGGACGTGGGCGCGCAGGTACTCCCCCACCACGGCAGCTCCAAGGCCGCCCACTTCGGGCGCCACAACGCGGCCGTCGATCCGCCGCGCCATCCGCTGGATGAACCGCTCCAGGCCGGGGTCGTTGCCCAGGCGGAAGAAAGTGGCCTGGACGCCGGCGCGGCCAAGGCGGTCCAGTTCGGCAACCGTGGCGCGGATGGTCTCTACGTCCGGCGGCCAGTTGAACCAGGAGTCCCCGTCCGGCAGGAGGTGCGCCGTGGGCTCGCCGTCGGTGACCACCAGCAGGACGGGCTGCATGGAGGGGTGCCGGCGGAAGAACCGGCCGGCCAGCAGAAGGCCGTGGTGCAGGTTGGTTCCCTGTTCGCGGAGGGCGGGCAGCGCCGTAAGTTCTCCGATGTCCATGGACTGTGCGTAACGGCCAAAGGTGATCAGCTCCAGCCGGTCACCGCGGAAGCGGGTTGACACCAGGTGGTGCAGTGCGAGCGCGGTCCGCTTCATGGGAACCCACCGCCCTTCTGCAGCCATGGAGAAGGACACGTCCACCAGCAGGGCAACCGCGGCCTGCGTGCGGGCCTCCGTCTCCGATACCTCGATGTCGCCGACAGCGAGGCGCAGTCCACGGGCCGGGTCACCGCCGTCGGCCATGGTGCGCCGGATGGCATTGGTCATGGTACGGGTGACATCCCACGGCTCGGCGTCCCCGAACTCCCACTGCCGGCTCGAACCCGTCTGTTCTCCTGCGGCCCCGGCCATCCTGGTGTCCCTGCTTCCCTGCCTGCCGGACAGCTGCCTGGCAGCATCACGGAGCAGGGACTTCCCGAGCCGCCGCATGGCCTGCGGGGACAGCCTGAGGTCACCGTCGGTGCCGCGCCGCAACAAGCCGCCGTCCTGCATGGCGCGCTCGATCTCCGCGAGGGTCCGGGCACTAACGGCGGCATTTTCGCCAAGCTGCCGGGTAAGCGCGTCCAGGTCCAGGTCATCGAGCCGGGAGCCGTTGTAGGACTGGGAGAGCTGTTCGGACAGTTCGTCGAGTTCGGCGAGGTCCTGAAGCACCCCGGTGCCATCGCCCAGTCCCAGGCCTTCCTGCCCTTCGAACCGTTCCGAGCCTGTCCAGTCCTCCCCCGGGCGGAGGGCCTGGAGGGTCGCATCGAGTTCGCTGAGCTGGGCCATCAGTTCGGGCGAGCCGAAGGCCTGGGCGGAGAGCCGCATCAGCTCATCGCGCTGCTCCGGGGACATCGACTGCAGGAGCCGCTGGGCGGCGGCGGCGCGCTGGGCGAGGGCGTCCACCAGCTCTTCCACCGACTCCGGGTTCTCCGGAAAGAACTGGCCGTGTTTGGCCATGAAGTCCTGGAAGTCGGCGTCGGTATCCTCCCCGCGCCGGTGGTTGCCCAGTAGCTCGTTCAGGTCCCGGAGCATGTCATTCACTGCCTGCCGGTCCTCATCGGTGGCGCTCTCCAGCGCCTGCTTCATGCCGGCGAAGCGCTGCTCGAGGACTTCGCGGCCCAGGAGGTCCTTGATCCGGTCGTAGGCTTCCCTGGCGGGGCCTGACTGCCAGTCGTAGGATGCCAGCTCATTGACCGCCGCAGCTGTGGAGGGCGGGAGGTTCTGCAGCTGCATTTCCCGGAAGGCGCGGTCGGTATTGTCCATCATGGCGTCCCGGGCCAGTTGCTTACGCTCCTCCAGCACGGCGGTGTCAAGGAGTTTCTTTACTTCGTCCAGGGTGCCGTCCAGCCGGTGCCGGCTGAGCAGGTCGCGGCGCCGCTGCTGGACGCGCCGGGCAAGGTCATCCAGCCCGTCCCGGTTCCGGCCCCCGCGCCGCAGGAATTCCTGCAGGGCGTGGCGGGGCGAGTAGCCGGCCATCACGTCTTCGGCGACGGCGTCAAGCGCCTCGGCCAGGTCGACGGGTGGGGCGAGCGGGTCCGGGCCGCCGGTATACCGGCCGTACTTGGCGGACCGCTTGTGGATGGCCATGGTGCCTCCTGTGCCTAACCGTAGATGGTTTCCTCGTCATCGGATTCCTTGGAGATCCGGCGGCCCAGGTACAGCCCTTCAAGGGCCAGTTCGACGGCGGCGGCGAGTTGTCCGTCATTGGCCGCACCCAGGCGCCGCCCGATTTCGTCGTAGAGGCCCGAGCCGTTCAGCGACGGAAGGTTGCCCAGGAACTCCTGCGCCGTGACCTGTTCACCCGTGGTGACGGTCCGGTGCCCATCCAGGGCGGCCACGAGCGGCCCCATGTCCAAACCCTGGAAGTGCGCCCGGACAGCTTCCGCAGTGGCGGTGCGCAGGAGGTGGTCCAGGACACCCTGTTCCCGCCCTTCCTCGCCGGATTCGAACTCGATCTTGCCCGTCAGCACCTCCACGGCGGGCTCCAGGTCGATGATGCGTGCCACCGCCTGCTCCTCCCCCCGCAGGCTGGCCCGCCGCAGTGCCGCCGCGGCCACCGTCTCCGCCCCGGCAATGGCGAAGCGGGCCGAAACGCCGGAAGTCTGGTTGATGGCAGGCGACTCGCGGAGCGCCCGGGTATACCGGGCCAGGATCTCCAGGATGAACGGCGGGACGTCCGCAACGAGCCGGCCCTCCTGCCGGATCACCGCTACTTCGTCTTCCAGTTCGATGGGGTAGTGGGTCCGGATCTCCGCACCGAAGCGGTCCTTCAGGGGTGTGATGATGCGCCCGCGGTTGGTGTAGTCCTCCGGGTTTGCTGATGCCACCACCAGCACGTCGAGCGGGAGCCGCAGGACGTAGCCGCGGATCTGGATGTCCCGTTCCTCCATGACGTTGAGCATGGCCACCTGGATGCGTTCAGCCAGGTCCGGGAGCTCGTTGATGGCGATGATGCCGCGGTTGGAGCGTGGGATCAGCCCGTAGTGGATGGTTTCCGGGTCCCCCAGGCGGCGGCCCTCGGCCACCCGCATCGGATCCACGTCACCGATCAGGTCAGCGACCGACGTGTCCGGTGTGGCGAGCTTCTCCACGTAGCGCTCCGAACGGTGCCGCCAGGCCACCCGCAGCCGGTCCCCCTCCGTCAGTGCCCGGGCACGGGACTGTTCGGTGATCGGTTCAAAGGGATGCTCGTTCAGCTCCGAATCCTCGATCACCGGCGACCACTCGTCCAGCAGTCCGGCCAGGGTGCGGAGCAGGCGGGTCTTGCCCTGCCCGCGCTCACCCAGCAGGACAACGTCATGGCCGGCGAGCAGGGCGCGCTCGAGCTGCGGAATCACCGTCCGGCTGAAGCCGTACAGGCCCGGCCAGGGGTCACGTCCCGCAGCCAGGGCGGCGAGGAGGTTGTCGCGGATTTCGTGCCGCAGGTCCTTGTGGACGTATCCTGCCGCGCGCAGTTCACCAACGGTGTAGATATCGGGGCGATCAGTCACTCCTCTACGGTAATCCCCGCCCTGCGGCTAATCGATAGATTCCTCCAGATTCCTGCGCCCGCGGGTACCGCTTGCCGCTCCCCGCGCGGCTACGCTTAGACCCAATGACACAGAACACATTGATCCTCCTGGTGCGGCACGGCGAGACGCCCACCACTGGCACCGTCCTGCCGGGGCGGGCCCCTGGCCTGCATCTTTCCGAGCGCGGCCGCACGCAGGCTGAAGCTGTTGCCGAACGCCTTGCGGGCCTGCCCGTCGACGGGCTGTATTCGTCACCCCTGGAGCGGGCACGGGAGACAGCGGAGCCTACGGCCGCCCGCACCGGCCGGACGGTCAAGGAAGAAGCCGGGCTTTTGGAATGCGATTTCGGTGACTGGACCGGTGCCGCGCTCGCCGGGCTTGCGGGCCTGCCGGAGTGGCAGACTGTCCAGCACAACCCGTCGGCGTTCCGCTTCCCCAATGGCGAGGGCTTTTCCGGAATGCAGGCGCGGATGGTTGGGACGCTGGAGGATCTTCGGGCGGCCCACCGTGGTGGCGTCGTGGTCTGTTTCTCCCATGCCGATCCCATTAAGGCGGCCGTGGCCCACGCGCTGGGCACCCACCTGGACCTGTTCCAGCGGATCATGATCAGCCCGGCGTCGGTCTCGGTGATCTCCTATGCCGACGGCCAGGCGCCGGCGGTGCTCACGGTGAATTCGATGTCGGAGCCCCTGAGCGGGCTGAGGTCGCCGTGATGCCATCCGGACCGGCAGGGAACGACTCGCCGCGGGACGCGGCGGCACGGGGCATGCGGTGTCCGGGCGGGAGCTGACCCTCCTCACCGAGGGCCGCGTGGAGTTGCTGGGCCGCATCATGAGCGGCAGCAATGCCACGTTCCTCGCGGAGCTTTCCTGCGGTGACGATTCCGCCTGGGCCGTCTACAAGCCGGAGGCAGGAGAGCGGCCGCTGGCGGATTTCGACGCCGGCCTGTACCGCCGGGAGCGCGCCGCGTACCTGCTGAGCGAAGCGCTGGGCTGGGGAATGGTGCCGGCCACGGTGGTCCGCACGGATGCCCCGCTTGGCGTGGGGTCGCTGCAATGGTTCATTGAGGGCGACCACGAGGAGCACTACTTCACCCTGTATGCGGACTCCCCGGAAACGCACGACGAGCTGGCCCGGATGGCCCTGTTCGACTACGTGGCTAACAACACGGACCGCAAAAGCGGGCATGTCCTGCGCGGAGCGGACGGCCGCATCTGGGGCATTGACCACGGCCTGTGCTTTTCCGCTGCCTTCAAATTGCGCACGGTGATCTGGGACTTCGCCGGCGACCCGATTCCGGACAACCTGCTGGCGGACATCAGTCCTCTGGCGGACACTGTTCCGGCTGACGTGGCAGCGCTGCTCCATCCCGGCGAGGTGGTTGCCCTTCAACGCCGGGTCCAGCGAATGCTGCAGGAGATGGTGCTGCCCGTTGACCACACCGGCAGGCGCTACCCCTGGCCGCTGGTCTAGGCAGCGAAGTCCAGGCGTCCCAGATGTGGGCGTCCCAGGCGTGGATGGCGGGAGTTCAGGGGTCCCAGGTTCAGGCGGCGGGCCTGTGCGCGTCCTGGCGCGCTTCCAGTGCGGCTGCGGCCGCCGGTGCAGCCTGCTCAAGGTGCGCCCCGATGTGGTCCAGCAGGTAATGCTGCCCCAGCACTGTGGGGTGGTCGCCGTCCGGGCCAATCAGGTCATCAAAGTCATCGCTGATCCAGCCCTCGGCGATCGGGTCCACGTACTCACCGCCCGCCCGCGCAGTGGCAGTCTTGAGTTGGTCGCTGATATCCAGGAGCCCGGGGTCAGGGTCCGTTGTGTACGACGGCGGCCCCACCACGATGATCCTGGCGTCCGGGGCAAGGGCTTCTGCCCTGTCCATGGCGGCCAGGGCCGCGTCGCCGACGTCGGCAGAGGCGTAGCCGAGGTCGTTCTCCGAACCGAAAAAGACCACGATCCCGGTGTCCGGGGTGACGTAATCATCCACCTGGGTGCCGAAGGTTCCGTTGTAGTCGCCCAGGCTGAGGTAACCGCTTCCGTCCTCGGCTGCGTTGACCACCTCAAGGCCCGCCACCTCCGGGTCCGTGCGCATCAACGCCGGCCACGCCTGCTGCGGCGACGTGCCGTGACCGGTGCTCAGAGAGTCCCCCACCACCACAACGCGGACCGGGGGCGCCGCCGTGGCCGGGGGCTGGGTCCGGGCTGCACTTCCCGACGTCACGGCCAGGAGGAGGGCAGCGACACCGGCAGTCACCAGCCGGCCGGGATGCCCGTGCAGCAGCGCACTGTCCTGCATGGCACCTCCTCCCGCCTGGAATTTCCGGGTGGCCGGGGAACTGACCGCCGGCCGTTTATCTACTTGTCCGTGTCCCATCGTAGGCAATTGTGGGAATACTTTAGGGCCAAGGTGACCAGGATCAACAGGATGCACAGCGACTGCACAGGAACCTTTAGGGCATTAGGTACCCTGCTTGCCGCCGTGCGGGGTCGATGCCGGCCGGTGTCTACCGGGCTGCACTGAAGCCGGCGGGGCTACGCTGTATCCGTGCAGCGGCAGGCAACCGGGTGGAACCCCGCAACCAGTGTTTCCGAGCAGGCGCCCGGCGTCTACTTCGCCGAAGGGCCGGCCTCCAACTGGATCGTGGTGCAGGACCCTTCCGGGTTCATCCTCATTGACAGCGGCTACCCCGGTGACCGCAGCAACGTCCTTGCGTCGATCCGCCACCTGGGCCTGGAACCGGGCGACGCCCTTGCACTGCTGATCACGCATGGACACGTGGACCACACGGGCTCCGCCGCCTTCTTTTCGGAGTCATTCGGAACCCCGGTCCTGTGCGCCCCCGGGGAACTGGCCCACGTTCAGGGAAAGGAGAAGCACCAGGTCACCTTTGGCCAGGTCATCCGCCGCGCCTGGAGGCCGCGCATCTTCCGCTGGATGGTGCACGTCATCAGGGCGGGCGCCCTGGGTGCCAAGCCAGTGCCGGCGGCCGAAGCGTGGGACGCTGCCAGGCTCCGGGCCCTGCCTGGGCGGCCCGTTGCCGTACCCATGCCCGGCCATACGCCAGGCAATGCAGCCATCCACCTGCCCGGGGCTGGTGCCATCGCCGTGGGCGACTGCTTTGTCAGCGGCCACCCGATCAGCCGGATTTCCGGACCGCAGATGCTGCACCCGATGTACCACGAAAATCCGGCCGCCGCGCTGGCCGCCCTGCAGAACCTGGCCGGCATGGAATCCGCGGCTGTCCTTCCCGGCCACGGCCCCGCCCTGGGCGCCCCGCTGGCGGAAGCGCTGGCAGTTCTCAGGTCCCGGACGCCTGGAGCGTCCCCTGCCGTGGGTGGAACTTTCCGTACCGCGCCTAGAACTTCCCGTACCGCGCCCGGGCCATCGAGTACACGCCGTAGCAAATGAGGCCCGCGGCGATGGCGGCGAGGAGGAACCCGCCGTAGGGCTGTGCGCCGAGGGTCTTCAAGCCGCCGTCGAGGCCGGAGGATTTGGACGGATCGGCGGTTACTGCCGCCACGATGACCAGGACACCCACGACGGCGAGCACCACACCCTTGGCTGCGTAACCGATGATGCCCAGCCATTCCACGGCGGTCCGTGCGTTGCCAGGGTCCTGCAGGTCCTTCATGAACTTCCTGGAAACGCCCCGGTAGGCGTAAAGGACGCCGCCTGCAATGATCGCCAGCCCCAGCACCACCAGAAGCACCACCCCGGCGGGCGCTCCCATCAGCTTTGCGGTGAAATCGCTGGCCGACTGGCTGGAGTTCTTGCTGCCCCCGGCGGCAAAGACTCCGAAGGTAAAGGCAAGGAAAGCGAAAATCACAGCTTTCCCCGCAGCACCGGCAGCTTTCTTCAGTTTCTTCTTGGAATCCGGCTCGGTGCGCGCCCCAAAAGCAGCCTCGCTGAGCATCCAGAGGGCAAGCGCCGCACAGGCAACAGCGCCGGCCCAGAGCAGGATCCCGCCCCCCGGCTTGGATGCCAGGCTTCCCAGGGCCCCGGACTGATCAGCTTCTCCACCCTGGCCCCGGGTCAACTGCAGGGCGATGGCGCCAATCAGGATATGGAGCAGGCCAATGAAGACATATCCGGCACGGGCCAGCACGCGAACTGCCGGGCTGCGGCCCGCCGAGGCCGCCTCGGATACTGCCCTGTTAGCTCCCTGCGACGCGTTGCCCATGGCCGGCCCTTCCACATATGTAGTTGATGTCCTGTTCCGCCGCCGGCTTCGCATGCCTGCGCCGCGGAATGCTTCAGTGTAAATCCGTCCGCGCCGTCCCGACAGGTCCAGGAAAGTTCCGGCCACGCACTGTTGGCTACTACAGTCGAAGCGGTGCATGCCAAACAGAACTTTGATGAACTGACCGAGCTGAACATCTCCGAACCCACGGCCGACCACGCGGAAGACGGGTTCGTCCGCGTGCGCGGCGCCCGCGAAAACAACCTGCGGAACGTCAGTGTGGATGTGCCGCGGGATGCGATCGTGGCGTTCACCGGGGTTTCCGGTTCCGGCAAGTCGTCCCTGGCCTTCGGCACCATCTACGCGGAGGCGCAGCGGCGGTTCTTCGAATCAGTGGCGCCCTACGCCCGCCGCCTCATCCAGCAGGGCCACAACCCCAAGGTGGACCTGATCACCGGGCTGCCGCCCGCCGTCGCACTCCAACAGCGCCGGGGAACGGCGACCTCCAGGTCCACCGTGGGGACCGTCACCACGCTGTCCAATTCGCTGCGCATGCTGTTCTCCCGTGCCGGCAGCTACCCGGAGGGCGCAGCGCCGCTGGACTCGGATGCCTTCTCCCCCAACACCGCGGCGGGCGCCTGCCCGGAGTGCCACGGCCTGGGCACCGCCCACACCGTCAGTGAGGCATCCCTGGTTCCGGACACGTCCCTGAGCATCCGCGACGGGGCGATTGCCGCCTGGCCCGGGGCGTGGCAGGGCAAGAACCTGCGCGACATCCTGACCCACCTGGGCTACGACGTGGACATCCCGTGGCGGCAGTTGCCCCGGAAACAGCGGGACTGGATCCTCTTCACCGAAGAACAGCCGGTGGTGGAAGTAACGCCGCAGCGGGACCGGGTTGCCAAACCTTACAAGGGCCGGTTCTGGAGCGCCAGGAGCTACGTCATGCACACGCTGCTCGACTCCAAAAGCCCCGCCATGAGGGAAAAGGTGCTGCGCTTCATGGAAACCGGGCCCTGCCCGCGGTGCAGTGGAACCGGGCTCAGGCCCGAGGCCCTCGCGGTGACCTTCGCAGGGCAGACCATCGCCGGGCTCAACGCGGTGCCCATGACCGAACTCGCGGACATCATCCGCCCCACCACCAGGCTGGCCACGGCGGGAACCGCGTCCCGCAAGCAGTCCTCCGAGTCCAATGAGGTGGCTGTGGCCATCACCCGCGACCTGCTGCAGCGCATCAACGTACTGCTGGAACTGGGCCTGGGGTACCTGGCGCTCGGACGGGCCACGCCCACGCTCTCGCCGGGGGAAATGCAGCGCCTCCGGATCGCCACCCAGCTCAGGTCGGGATTGTTCGGCGTGATCTACGTGCTGGATGAGCCGTCGGCGGGTCTGCACCCGGCCGACGCCGAACCCCTCCTGGCCGTCCTGGACCAGCTCAAATCGTCGGGAAACTCCGTGTTCGTGGTGGAACACAATATGGACATGGTCCGCCGGGCTGACTGGGTTGTGGATGTTGGACCCAGGGCCGGCGAGGACGGCGGAGAGGTGCTGTACAGCGGGCCCGTGCAGGGCCTCGATGAGGTGCCGCAGTCGGTAACGCGTCCGTTCCTGTTCCCCGGCGCAACAGGTGCGAAAGAAACAGGGGCGGCAACTGAGGGCGCGGGCACGGATTCCCTGCGGGCACCCTCCGGCTGGCTGGAACTGCGGGGCGTCAGCCGCCACAACCTGCGGGACCTGGACGCCGCCTTTCCGCTCGGCGTCCTGACAGCGGTCACGGGCGTCTCGGGTTCCGGGAAATCCACGCTGGTCAGCCGGGTCCTCGCCGACGTTGCCGGAGCCGCACTCCACGGCACCGGTGAGGCCGGTACCGCCACACCCGCCGGGGAGCCGGACGACGACGTCGAGGAACAGGGCGGACCACTGACCGTGGGGCACGTCTCCGGGCTGGAACGGATCGACCGCCTGGTGAAAGTGGACCAGAAACCGATCGGACGCACGCCGCGGTCCAACCTGGCCACCTACACGGGGCTGTTCGACGCCGTCCGCAAGGAATTCGCCGCCACCGATGCCGCCAGGAGCCGCGGGTTCGGCCCCGGACGCTTTTCCTTCAATGTGGCCGGTGGACGGTGCGAGACCTGCCAGGGCGAAGGATTCGTGGCCGTGGAACTGCTGTTCCTTCCCGGCAGTTACGGCCCGTGCCCGGAGTGCGGCGGCACCCGATACAACCCTGCGACCCTGGAGGTCACCTACCAGGGCAGGAACATCGCGGAAGTACTGGGCATGACGGTCAATGCCGCGGCCGATTTCCTGGCCGGGGTTCCCGCGGCCGCACGGTCCTTGCAGACCCTCCAGGAAGTGGGCCTGGGCTACCTGCGGCTGGGCCAGCCCGCCACCGAACTTTCCGGCGGCGAGGCGCAGCGGATCAAGCTGGCCACCGAACTGCAGCGGGCCCGGCGCGGGCACACCCTTTACCTCCTGGATGAGCCCACGACGGGGCTGCACCCTGCCGACGTCCAGCTCCTGATGGCGCAGTTGAACCGCCTGGTGGACGCCGGGAACACCGTAATCGTGGTGGAACACGCCATGGACGTGGTGGCCGACGCCGACTGGGTCATGGACCTTGGACCCGCTGGTGGCGATGCCGGCGGCACGATCGTCGCCGCCGGTGACCCGGCCGCCGTCGCCCGTTCCCGCAGCAGCCGCACGGCCCCTTACCTCGCCGCGGCACTGCAGGCCGCGTCCGCCGGCAAGGACCGCTAGGGCGGCCCCTCTTGCCCCCGTGCGTGCGGGGGCGTAGGACAGAGGAATGCGTACCCGACGGGCGGTGCCCACCCACGATGTCCTTCGCGGCCGCGTGGCGGTGGTGACCGGCTCTTCGCGCGGGCTGGGGTTTGAAATGGCCCGGGTCCTGGGCCTGCACGGCGCAGAGGTGGTGCTGGCAGCCAGGGCGGACGACGGCGTTGCTGCCGCCGTCCGGCGCCTGCGTGCTGAAGGGATCGCGGCTTCCGGGAAGCGCTGCGACACCGCCGAACCGGGAGACGTTGAGGCGCTCCGGGACGAGGCCCTGGCCCGGGGGACCTTGGACATCTGGGTCAACAACGCCGGCACCTCCGGGGTTTTCGGGCCCACGGCGTCGACACCCATCGATGACTTCACGCGAGTGGTTCGCACCAACGTCCTTGGCACGTTCCATGGTGCCAGGATGGCGTTGCCTGTGTTCCTGGGTCAGGGCCATGGCGACCTGGTCAACCTGTACGGCCAGGGCGACCGCGGTCCGGTGGCCCTGCAGAACGCCTACGCATCGAGCAAACGGTGGGTCCGCCAGTTCACGGAGACCCTGCGGCTGGAAACCAAAGGCACCGGCGTCCGGGTGCACGGCATGAACCCAGGACTGGTGGAGACCCAACTCCTGGGGCGTGTGGCGTCGCAGGCAGGGTACGAGCAGCGCCTCACGGGCCTGCAGGTGGTGGTCGGGCTGTGGGGACAGGCCCCGCGTGAGGCGGCGCTACCGATCCTGGACCTGGTGACCTCAGATGCCGCGGAATTCCGGTTCCTGACCCGGCGGCGGATGGTCACGCACGGCCTGCGCAACGTGCTGGGCGGCCGCCTGCGCCGTGCAAACAGGATGCCGCTGGACATCACCGTCCTGGAGCCACCCGACCCGTCCTAGTCCGGACCCGGCATCCTCGGCGCCGGCCGAGCCGGGCTACAGGCTGCCCCGGCGGCGATGGAGAAAGCCTGAGACCCGGCTCCGGAACTCATGGGGATCCACCGCCGGTCCCTGTGGTGCGCGGCGGCCGGTTTCCGTCAGCAGGCGCAGGCCCTCGTCCACCGCTGCCTTCGATGCCCTCAGGGAGGCCGCTGAGGCTCCCTTCCACGGGTCGAGGACCGCAGCGAGCGCAGCATCCGCGTTGTCGTCCGGGGCCAGGGTGGTGACCAGCCCCATGTCCCACGCCTGGCGCGCGGTCAACATACGGCCCGCGTAAAGGAGGTCCTTGCTGCGGGAGGGGCCGACGCGCAATGCCATGCGGGTTGCGAAGGTTGCCGGCACCAGCAGTCCAAGGCGTGCCACGGGCATCCCGATGCGGGCTGAGGCGGTGAGCAGCTGGAGGTCGCAGGCGAGGGCCAACTGGCAGCCGGCACCGGCGGCCACCCCCTCAACGACAGCCACGGTGGGAACGGGCAGGTCCTCGAGCGCCTGCAGCGCTGCTTCGATGATGCCGAATGTCTGGTTGACCTCGCTGTCTGGCGCTCCCTCCCATTCGCGGACGTCAAAGCCGGAACAGAACACCCCTCCCCTGCCCCGCACAACGACGGCGCGGAGTGAAGGGACCGCTGCCAGACGGTGGACGGCGAGCCGCAGCTCCTGCCAGTCCTTCAGGCCGAGGGCATTGAGCCGTTCCCCGCTGCCAATAGAAAGCGTCGCAACAGACCCTGATTCGTCATCCATCCGGGGTATCACGCGTCCTGTCTCCCGTGGCCCGCGGTGTGAACGGGCCAGGCCATTGCGATGCCCGGATCCGAGGCAGGTGGTGGACGGGGCCCAGGCTCCCCCATTCGTCCCCGCCAAGCCTGGACAGCGGATCAAGCCGGGCCACCTCCGGGTGGTTGCCGCTGAGCACCTGGGATGAGACGGACGCGTGCACCACCAGCCCGAACACCAGGACGCAGTCGCCCATCCGCAAGGTCTGGTGAAGCGAGCATTCCAGAACAGCCGGAGACTCCTTAACCCTGGGCGGCCGGACCGCAGCACTGGGCTCACGGGCCAGGCCGGCGGCGTCGAATTCGCTCACATCTGCGCTGAAGTTGGTCCCGGTGGCGTTGACCTCCTGGATCAGCGCTGCCGGGGCGAGGTTCACTACGAACTCCCCGGTTGCCTCGATATTCCGCAGCGAATCCTTTTCGCCCACGGAGGTGAACTGGATGATCGGGGGGTCCACCGAGGCGACCGTGAAGAACGAATGGGGCGCCAGGTTGTCCACCCCCGCCGGGGAGGTGCTCGAAACCCAGGCGATGGGCCGCGGAACCACCACGGACGTGAGGAATTTGTAGAAGTCCCGCGGACCCAGTTGTTCAGGATCGAAGTCTGTCCGCATCCGGTCCTACGGGCTTCCTGGCGTGGCGGCGGCAGCGGCATCCTTGGCCAGGGCTCCCTTGGCCCTCGGCAGGAAGACCAGGGCGGCCATGGCGATCACGCAGCAGAGGATGATGTACAGCGAGATCGACGTCGAGTTCCCATAGGTCGCCAGCAGGGCGGCGGCAATGAGGGGCGCGGGACCACCGGCGACGACGCTGGCCAGTTGGTACCCCAGACCGGCGCCCGTGTAGCGGATGTCGGTGTCAAAACTTTCGGCGATCAAGGCGGCCTGCGGCCCGTACTGGATGTCGTGCAGGATCAGGCTGACCACGACGGCAACACCAACCCACAGGGCGTCCCTGGTGTTGAGCAGCCCAAAATAGGGGAAAGCGAACAGCGCCGTCAGCACGATGCCGGTTCCATACACGCGGCGCCGGCCGAAACGGTCTGAAAGGCGCCCGAACAGGGGAACACTGATCAGCCCGAGTGCGGCCGCGATCAGTGTGTCATCAAGGATTGAGTTGCTGTCCAGCTTCAGCTGCTTGGTGGCGTAGGTAATTACGAAGGTAATGAACAGGTAGAACGGAGCCTGCTCCGATGTACGCACCAGGGCGGAAAGGAGGATTTCCTTGGGCTGGCGCCGGATCACCTCGATGATCGGGGCCCGCACCACCTTGTTCGACTTCCGGACCGCGTCGAACTCCGGGCTCTCGATGACGCGGAGCCGGACGAACAGGCCCACGCCGATCAGGATGATGCTCAAAATGAACGGGATCCGCCAGCCGTAGGCAACGAATCCGTCAGTGCCGGTGGCGGCTGTGGTGATCCTGACGACGCCGGTGGACAGCACCAGGCCCAGTGGCACTCCGATCTGCGGCCAGGAAGCGGACAGGCCGCGGCGGTTCGGGTCGCCCCATTCCATGCTCAGGAGGACCGAACCGCCCCATTCACCGCCCACGCCGATGCCCTGGATGATGCGGAGGACCACCAGCAGTACCGGCGCGGCCACGCCGATGCTTTGGTATGTCGGAAGACAGCCGATCAGTACCGTTCCGAACGCCATCAGGAACAGCGTGGCCATGAGTGTTGTCTTGCGGCCGATCCGGTCACCGAAATGGCCGAAAATGGCGGCGCCGATTGGCCTGGCCACAAAGCCGACGAACTGGGTGCCGAATGCGGCCAGCACACCGGCAAAGGCCACCTGGCCCGGGAAGAACAGCTGGGGAAACACCAGTGCGGCGGCAGTCCCGTAGAGGAAGAAGTCATACCACTCGATGGTGGTGCCCACCACGCTTGCCACGGTGGCGCGCCTGACGGCCTGCTCCCGGGTCACTCCTTGAATACTCATCATCACTCCATTGGTCAGATGTAGTAGAACGCCCGGTTTGAACGGCAAAACAAGGATAAGGAATAGTGAAACCAGGCGCTGGACCCGCATTGCGGTTCGTCTTCCCATCGTGCGAGCAGTAGTTGCCCATGTCAACGGCTTCCCGGCCGCGGGCGGCGGCGGATGCCAGGTGCCGCCGTCGTACGCCTTATTCCGTTGCCGCAGGCAAATATCGGCACGGCTCTGGACTCTTGGGCGGGGCCCAATCAGACTGTCTACAACAGCCGGCCAGGTGCACCGGAATTGACGGCACTTTCATTGGTCGGGTAATTGGACGGCTGCATTTATTGGGGTTTTTACCGTGATGCCGTTTGCGGCGTCGAAAGGACCTGGCCATGCCGGACTTTGCACCGTTCTTTCCACTTATCGCCATTATTCTCGGAGTGCTGTTTGCCGTTGGTTTCATTTGGGTTGCCACGAAGCTGATGTGGAAGGTGGCTGAGCCAAACGAGGCCCTGATCATTTCCGGGCTGACCCGGGGAACCCTGGAAACCCGGGAAGGAATGGATTTCAAAATCGTCACGGGCAAGGGTGCCCTGGTCCTTCCCGGCCTCCAGACCGTGCGGCCCCTGTCACTGACCCTGAATGAAACCGAGCTCAAGGTTTCATGCGTCACCTCACAGGGAATCCAGGTCGTTGTGGAGGGCGTCGTCATTTACAAGATTGGGGACGCGCCGCCTTTTATCGCCAATGCCGCCCGCCGCTTCCTGGGCCAGCAACCAAAGATGGAAAGCCAGGTATACAACGTCTTCGAGGGCCACCTGCGTTCCATTATTGGCAGCATGACGATGGAGGAGATCATCCGCGAGCGGGACAAGCTCGCGTCGCAGGTCCGCGGCGCCAGCGGCGTGGAGATGGAGAAGCTGGGCCTTGTGGTGGACTCGCTGCAGATCAAGGACCTGCAGGACCCCACCGGCTACATCCAGAACATCGCAAAGCCCCATATCGCCCAAGTAAAGATGGAGGCCCGGATCGCGGAGGCCACCCGTAACCGGGAGGCGGCGGAAAAGGAGGCGGAGGCGGCGGCCCTGATCGCGGATGCGCAGAGCGTCTCGGCCATCCGGCAGTCAGTGGCGCAGGCCAACGCCGAACGCGCCCGCGCCAATGCCGCCCAGGCCGGCCCGCTGGCCGAGGCCACGGCGCGGCAGCAGGTGGTGGTGCAGGAAACCGAAGTCGCCAAGCTTGAGGCGGACCGGGAAGAGCAGAAGCTGCAGACCAGCATCCGGAAACCCGCGGACGCGAAAGCCTACGCCAAACGCACCGATGCGGAGGGCCAGAAATCGGCAGACATCAGCGCCGCTGAGGCACTGGCACGCCGGACGGAGCTTGAGGCCCAGGCGAATGCCCGCCGGACGGAGCTCCAGGCCCAGGCCAACGCCACCGCCGCGGCTGCCGCGGCGGGAGCCACCAAGGTCACGGGCGAGGCCGAAGCCGCGGCGACCAGGGCAAAAGGTGACGCCGCGGCGTCTGCAATCAAGGCCAAGGCGCTGGCCGAGGCGGACGGCATCAAGGCCCGCGCCGAAGCACTCGGTACCAACCAGGACGCGGTTATCTCCCAGCAGCTCGCCGAGAACATGCCGGCCATCATCGCCGCAGCGGCCGAGCCGTTCTCCCATGTTGGCCACATGACCGTGCTGAACGGCGGCGAGGGCGTCAACAAGATGCTGGGCGGAATCCTGGCACAGGCAGGCGACTACCTGCCGGCGCTCGCATCGGCGCTCCGGAAGGGTGAAGACGCCAAGCGCCAGCCCAAGGCGCCGGGCGCGTAGGAACTCCAGCCACGTCATGATCCGCAGGAACATTGACCGGAGCCTGACCGGGAAGATCGGCCGGGTAACCGGGCGTATCGGCCCGGGCACCATCGGCGAAGTCATGCTGCCCTACCTTGGCGGCACCATGGCCTTCCACGCGCATCCATTCGACAAGAAAAGCGATTATCCGGTGGGCGCGGAAGTGCTGGTGATCTATTTCGACCCGCCGCAAACGGTGTACGTGGAGGAGCTGCCGGACGTGTTGAAGCACGATCAGTGAGGCCCGGCGGCGTCCCCTCCCGGGGTGGGGCTACCTTCCGCCCTCCATTTTGCGGCTGCGCTGCTCCTCGGCCATGGGTCCGTAGGGATACACCCCTGCCTCTGGCCGGCTGGCCTCGGTGAGCCGGTGGACTTCGTCCGCACTGAGGCTCAGGTCGGCGGCCGCCAGGTTGTCCGCAAGTTGCTCTGTGGACCGGGCACCCAGGATCACGGACGTTACGGCAGGCCGGTCTACCAGCCAGGCCAGGGCGACCTGGGAGGGGCTCACGCCGTGGTCGGCCGCGATGCCTTCCACGGCTTCGATGACCGTCCAGGTGCGAGGATTGTCGTTGCGTGCCTTCCAGGCTTCCATGCCGCGTTCGGGGTTCTCCCCCAAACGGGTTGCTCCGGAGGGACTCTGGTCACGCCTGTACTTGCCCGACAACCATCCGCCGCCCAGGGGCGACCACGGCAACAGGCCGATTCCCGCGTCAAGGGCGGCCGGCACGATCTCGAACTCGATGTCCCTGACCAGGAGGCTGTATTGCGGCTGCAGGCTGACCGGCGGGTTCCACCCCTGGCTGCGGGCAACATGGACAGCCTTGGTGAGCTGCCAGCCCAGGAAGTTCGAGAAGCCGTAGTAGGCGATCTTGCCGCGGGTCACGGCATCTTCCAGGAACCGGAGGGTTTCCTCCACGGGGGTTATGGGGTCCCACGCGTGCATCTGGTAGAGGTCGATCTGCTCCACGCCCAGGCGGCGGAGCGAATCATCCAGGGTGCGGGTCAGGTGCCGCCGGGATGTTCCGACGTCGTTCGGTGCCGTCCCCATGGGAAAACGCCCCTTGGTGGCAATCACCGCAGTGTCCCGCAGGCCGGGACGCCGGGCCCTCCAGCGGCCGATGATTTCCTCGGACACTCCCGAGCTGTAGACGTCGGCGGTGTCGATGAAATTGCCGCCCGCTTCGAAGTAGCTATCCAGGATGTCGTGGGATGTTTCTTCGGTCGCTTCCGCGCCGAAGGTCATGGTGCCCAGCGCGAAGCTGGTGACGACGGTGCCGCTGTGGCCCAGTGTCCGGTGCTGCATGGTGTGTCCTCGCGTTCAGTTGCGGTCGGTGGGATGGTTGCGTGCGGCCGCGTCCGTGGTGGTGGTGCGGATCCGGTACAGGCTGGTGGTCGCGGTCAGGTAGAGGTCCTGCCCGTCGGGACCGCCAAAGCACAGGTTGGAGACGGTCTCCGGCACGGGGATGGTGCCCAGGAGTTTGAAGGACGGTGAGTAAATCCGCACGGAGGGGCCGGCCGAGGTCCAGATCCTTCCCTCGACGTCCACCCGCAACCCGTCGGCCGCGTGGCCGTCCTCCAACTCGAGCGTGCCGGTCCTGGCGCTGCAGTGGCCGTCGCGCACAGCGTAGGTGGCGATCCGCAGCGGGACGCCGTAGGCGCTGCCGGCCGTGTCCGCAACGTAGAGGATGGATTCGTCAGGCGAGAAGGCCAGTCCGTTGGGATGCACGAGGTCGGTCACCACAGGGGTCAACGTTCCGGAGGCGGGGTCGAAGCGGAACACATGGCAGCCCCCGTATTCCTGCTCGCCCTCATGCCCTTCCTTTGTTCCCGGAAGGATCCCGTAGGGCGGGTCCGTGAACCAGATGCCGGCATCGCGGGCAATCACCACGTCGTTGGGTGAATTCAGCCGGTGGCCCTGGAAGGAGTCGACCAGGCCGGTGACGGTCCCGTCGCGGTCGCGCTCCACCCGGCGCCGGCCGTGGCTGCACTGCACAACGCTGCCGTCGGCGTCGAGGGTACGACCATTGGTGAACTCCACGCCGGTCGCGTATTCCTGCGTCATCCCGGTGTCCGGGTGGAACTCGAGAATGCGGTCGTTGGGGATATCGCTCCACCGCACCGTCTGCGACGACGGCACCCACAATGGACCCTGCGCCCACACCGTGCCGGTGTACAGGCGCTCCAGCACGCCCGTCGTCAGTCCGTCACCCATGAGAAAGCCCCTTCGCCGTCCAGGTTGTTTGCCATGCCCGCCTACGCCAGGTGCACGGCGTTCCATTCGAGCAGCTTAGGGTCCGCGAGACCCTCCGTCACGAAGGGATCACCGGCAATGAAACGTTCGGCTTCCCCGTACGACGTGAAGATGCCCAGCGAGCTCAGGCCGGGCTCCGGGGACTGCAAGGGGCCAAGGGCGAGCAGTCCTCCCCCGGCGGCCCGGAAAGCCTCGTAGTACGCCTTGTGGCGGGGGTAGACGTCCATGACCGTGGATCTGTCCACGCCCTCACGCAAGCTGTAGATCACGACACATTCCATGGGCCCGAACTTACCCTAGCCCTGGCTTTGGGTCTGCGGGACGCGCAGGCTGCCGTACCTCTCCATCCGGTGCCAGCGAAGGTGGACTCCGGCAACTGCCGTGACAACGGCCTGGATGACCACCAGGTACATGAGCTGCCGGTAGACGAACTGCTGCAGCGGGAGTGTCCAGAGCGGTCCCAGCCGTTCCTTGTCGAGCCGGAACGCGTAGGCGGCCATGAGCAACTGGACCGCCAGGAAGAGCAGCCACAGAGCCCCGATCCGCAGCGGGTCCAGGAAGATCAGGCCGTAGAGGGCAAAGACGTCGACGATGGGCGCGAAGAGGGGAAGCAGCACCTGCAGTACCAGCAGGTAGCCCAGTCCACGCCGGCCAAGCTTGCCGGCCGCACCTCCCTGAACCACGGCACCCCGGTGCTTCCACATTGCCTGGAGGGTGCCGTAGCACCAGCGGTACCGCTGTCGCCACAGGGCGCCAAGGGTGGCGGGTGCCTCCGTCCAGGCCCGTGCGTCCTCCTGGTACACCACCCGCCAGCCGTCCCGGCACAGTGCCATGGTCAGGTCGGTGTCCTCGGCGAGTGTGTCGTCGCTGACGCCCCCGACATTGCGGAGGGCCTCAATCCGGAAGGCACCAATGGCCCCGGGGACGGTGGGCATGCATTCGGCGACGTCGAACAGCCTGCGGTCAAGGTTGAACCCTACGACGTACTCGATGTGCTGCCATGCGCCGAGGATGCCGCCCCGGTTGGCCACCTTGGTGTTGCCGGAAATCGCTCCCACCCGGGGATCGGTAAACGGCTGGATGAGGGCACGTACCGTATCAGGCTCGAAGACCGTGTCGCCGTCCACCATGACCACAAGGTCGTGGCTGGCGGCCTGGATCCCTGCGTTCAGCGCGGACGGTTTGCCGCCGTTCTCCTTGCGGATGACGGTGACGCCAGGCAGGTCGAGGGCCTCCACGATGTCCGCCGTCCCGTCGGTGGACCCGTCGTCCACAACGATGACCTCGACCGGGTGCGTGGAGGCAAGGATCGACAGGACAGCGGCTTCAATTCCCGCGGATTCGTTATAGGCCGGGACAATCACGGTCGCCGCTTCAGTCACCACGGGCCCCACCATCACGTCGACGCGGCGCCGGCCACGTCCCGAACCGGGGAGGCGGCGTGCAGCACGGCTGTGGCGTGCTGCGAAGAACATCACCAGGACGGCACGGAGGAAAGTCACGACGCCGGCGGCGACGAGCCCCAAGGAGATCGCCCAGACGACGAAATCGCTGAGGCGGATCCCCCAGACCAGGGCAGAGCCGCGCAGCTGTTCAACGCTGGAAGCGGGGCGCATGCTGTCCACGCCCACGGCTTCCCCGACCGTTGTGACCTTGTACCCCTGTGCGGAGAAGCGCGACAGGGCGGAGTCCAGCGCGGCGACGGTCTGTTCCCTGTCTCCGCCGCCGTCGTGCATCAGGACCACCTGCCCCTGCGGCCCCGACGGGGTCAGGTTGGCTTCGATGGCTTTGGTGCCCGGGGTCTGCCAGTCCTCGCTGTCCAGGCTGCTGAGCACGGTGAGGTAGCCCTCGTCCGCCATTCCATGGAGCGCGGACCACATGCCGTTCGTAATGGCGCTGTTGCCGGCGGTGTAAGGCGGGCGCAGCAGGGAAGCCGCTTGGCCCGTCACTCCGACAATCGCATCCTGTCCGCCCTGCACCTCCAGTTCGCGGCGCCAGTCCGGGGCTGTGCCAAGGTCGGTGTGGGTCAGCGTGTGGACACCCACTTCGTGGCCTTCCGCCACCATGCGGCGCACCAGGTCCGGGTGGTCCACCGCCGCGGAACCAACGACGAAGAAGGTGGCATGGACGTGGTGTTCCCGGAGTACGTCCAGGATGCGGGGCGTCCAAACCGGGTCCGGGCCGTCGTCGAAGGTCAGGGCGATGGTCCGGTCCGGCGGGCTGACGGTTGTCACGGAGCCGCCGCGCGAATCCACCACGGGGCCGCCGTGCGAGAGCGTTGTGGGGACGGCGCCTGCGGCTGTGTCCGCCGGCAAAGAGTCCCCGGGCGCTCCGCCCAGATGATGGATGTATCCCTGCACGGCCAGGGCGAGCCCCAGGGCCATCAGGGTGGCGAGAAGGACAAACCAATGCGCCCTGACAGTAGCGGGGACGTTGCTTGCGGCGGGTCGGGAACCTTTATTCCGGCGGGTCATGTTACTGGTGCGCGGGGGCGGTGGGCCGTGTGGCCTGGCCCGGCGCCGAGCCGCTCGCGCCGGAGGCGGTCGTGCTGGAGCCTGGCGCTGTTCCGCTGGAGCCGGGGGCGGTTGCACCGGAGCCGGTGGCGGTTCCCGACGTTCCGGGGGCTGCTGGGGCGGCGGCCGGAGCCGGGGCAGGAGCAGCGGCGGGGGCGGCGGGCGCAGCGGGCACGACGGCGGCGCCCTCCGCCGGAGGTACGGCAGTAACAGCAGAGACGGGCACCGGGACGGCCGCCGGCGACTGCTCAACAACCGGAACGGCGGCCCCGGTCAGGCCGGCCCGAGGATCGGCAGAGGGCGGACTTGTTGGCGTATCGCGGGGTCCGGCGGCGGCCGGCAGGGGAAGGAATGGTGCCGAGGATCCTGACCCGCCGATGAAGGTGGCCAGTACGAGGATGACGTATGCCGCTACAAGCCCGACGACCCCGAGGCCGATCATCTTGACCCGCCGGAGCCGGCGGCCTGACGCGTCGACAAACACGGGTCCACGCGGGGAGATGGCGGGCGACTGACCGGATGTATCTTCAGGGGCTTTCATCGAGCAATAACCTTAGGGGACCCCTCATCGCTACCACAAAAACCGGCGCCCGGTTGGCTTAGGCCGCTCACTGGCCGTACGTCGTGGGTTCAGTTGGGCCCTTGGCCCCTACGGACGGCCACCGGCTGGGAGAAGACTTGAGCCATGAACCAGGCAGTTATGTGGAGTGGGGAGCCATGTCGGGAACGAACTTGAGTGGAACGGCCCAGCTCCTGCCAAGGTACGCGTGGCCGGTATTCCTCGTGGGCGCAATCCTGCTGCTCGCGCTGGGAAACCCTACTGTTTACGGCGTCGGCGTCCCGCTCGCAGCACTGGTTCTGGCGCTCGTCATGCCCATGTCCCGGCCTCGTTGGACCGGACATCCGGACTGGCGCGACGTGGGCGCCGTTGCCACATTGTATGTGGGTGTTGTGGCCCTCTTCTGGCTGGCTTTCAGGGTCTTTACCCAGGGAAACACACTCGGATTGTTCCTTTGCTTCGCGGCCGGCATGCTCCTCGGCGTCCTCGGCCCGCTCGCCTACACCACATGGATCCGCCGCAGGGCTTTGGCCGAATTGGGCATCGGCCGCGCCAACCTGCGCCAGGCAGTCGCCTTGGGGCTCATCCTTGCCGCCGTGCAGTTCGCCATCACGCTGTGGGGATACCCACTTCCCAGGCCGGTCGATTGGGTGCCCCTGGCAGCCTTGGCGATCACCGTGGGATTCTTTGAGGCCGTATTCTTCCGGGGCTTCATCCAGGCGCGCCTGGAAGCGAGCTTCGGCCCGATAGCAGGGGTGGCCGGGGCGGCTGCCCTTTATGCGGCCTACCATGTCGGCTACGGAATGGACGCGCAGGAAATGCTCTTCCTCTTCGGCCTCGGCGTGGTTTACGCGGTGGCCTACTGCGTTGTCCGGAACTTGATCGTCCTCTGGCCCCTGCTTCTTCCCCTCGGATCCTTTTACAACAACCTGCGGGGCAGTTCCATCCAAATGCCGTGGGAGGCCATCCTGGGTTTCGCGGACGTGTTGGGAGTCATGGTTGCCGCCATCTGGTTTGCCGCCAGGCGCGAACGCCGGCGACTGGCAGGCGCACCCCGGGGCCGGGAGTCCACCAGGAAGCGCCGGCATTTACGACATCGTGGTGACGCAGGGAAACGCTTTGGCTAGGATCGAGGTTCTACGGTCAGTCATTTGACGGCCTGGCGCCGTCCGTGGACCGCACGGCGCCAGGTGAGCAGGGAGGCCACCATGGATGTCACCCAGTCCGCCCAATACCCGCTTGATCCCTTTCCGCAGTATGAACGCATGCGGGCAACGGCCCCCGTCTTCCAGGATGACCAGTCAGGGAGCTGGCACGTGTTCCGGTACGACGACGTCCAGCGGGTGTTGTCCGAACACGCAACGTTCTCGTCGCGCATGGGTGGTGACAATCCCTCCGGCACCGGGCAATTGTTCGCGTCCAGCCTGATCACCACCGATCCCCCGAGGCACCGCCAGTTACGCTCGCTGGTTACGCAGGCCTTCACGCCCAAGGCTGTTGACGCGCTGGCTCCCCGCATCGCCGGACTCACCGACGAGCTCCTGGCGGAGATCAGCGGCAAGGGAAGCGCTGACCTGATCAAGGACCTTGCCTACCCGTTGCCGGTCATCGTCATCTCCGAGCTGATGGGCATCCCCAGCGAGGACCGCGAGCGCTTCAAGCACTGGTCTGACGTGATTGTCAGCCAGACGCGGACCCTCCCCGCCGGCGAAACGCAGGACTCCACCACTTCGGAGATGGTCGAGTACTTCCTTGCCCTGATCGACCAGCGCAGGAGCCGTCCCGGCACGGACCTCATCAGCAGCCTGCTGTCCGCGGAGATTGACGGGCAAAAACTGACGGTGCCCAAACTGCTCGGGTTTTGTGCCCTGCTGCTGGTAGCCGGCAACGAGACCACCACCAATCTGATCGGCAACGCCGTTTTGTGCCTGACGGAGTCTCCCGGCGCCCTCCAGCGGCTCATCGACGAGCCGGCCTTGCTTCCCCCGGCCCTCGAAGAAGTGCTCCGCTTTCGGTCGCCGGTGCAGTCCATGTACCGGGTGGCGGTGGCGGACACCGTCGTGGGTGACCAACTGATTCCCGCCGGTGCTCCAATCGTCGCCTGGATCGGCTCGGCCAACCGTGACGAGCAGCAGTTCCAGCGGGCGTCCGAGTTCGATGTGGACCGCAACCCCAACAGGCACCTGGCGTTCGGCCATGGCATCCACTTTTGCCTCGGGGCACCGCTCGCCCGGCTCGAGGCAAGGATTGCGCTGGAAGCGCTGCTGTCCCGTCTCCCGGGACTTTCCGTGGCTCCCGGAGCGCAACTGGAGCGGATGGACAGCAGCATCGTTTACGGGCTGAAGGAACTTCCCGTCACCTGGCAGCCTGCCTGACCGGCCCGTGGAACGGATCCGGGGACGCCGCGGGATCCAGTCAACCGGCGGTGCCCGTTTTCGCGGCGTAGGCGGTGGCCTGGGAGCTCACCTGGCGGATGTAGGCATCGGACTGGTTGTAGGCGTAAATGGCAGCTGTCCAGCCCTGCGCTGTGGTGAGGTCGCGCCCGTGGCCGCAAAGATACGTGGCCGCACTGAGGGCGGCGTCATCGATGTTGAACGGGTCCGCCGCCCCGTCCCCATTCCCGTCCCTGCCTGCGATCCGCCATGTGGAGGGAATGAACTGCATCGGTCCCACCGCGTGGTCCCAACTCGCGTCGCCATCCAGGGCGCCGCCGTCGGTGTCGGCTATGGCGGCGAATCCCGCACCGTTGAGGCTGGGGCCCACGATCGGGCCGCTGGCCTGGCCGGCGGGGCTCAAGCTGCCGCCACCGTACGTGCCGTGGGCTGATTCGACGAAGCCGACGGCGGCGAGCGTGTTCCAGCCGATGCCACACTTCGGAGCGGATTCATTGGCGGCAACGGCCGCATTGACATAGGCACGCAGCGCCCGTGCAGGGATTCCGGTGTGGGCGGCAGCCGTGCCAAGCCACTCGGCGTCCGGGCTTCGCGTGACGTTCACGGCGGTGGCGATGCCATCGGGCCCCGGCTGAAGCTTGGCTCCCGCACGCGGGGGCAGGAAAACGGCCGTACGGGCTCCGGCGCCGGGCTGGCCCAGCAGCCAGAACGAGAAAACTGCGCTCGCGCAGACCACGAACAGGCTAAGGGCCACAAAGCGTTTTACACGGAGCACTGACCAATCAAACCATCCCCGGCTCTCCCTCATCGGTACCATCAGGCATGGGCAGGAAGAATTACCTTATCGAGGGCGGCTCGGGCACGGGCAAGACCGCGGTCTGCAACGAATTGCGGCGGCGCGGCTACCACGCCATCAACGGAGACCGTGAACTTGCCTATCAGGGTGATCCGGAAACCGGCGAACCCTTGGGGGGCGTCACCGGCGTCGCTGTGCACAGGCACCACATCTGGAGAGTCGCCGACGTCCGCGCCGAGGCAGCAGACCAGCGGGACGCGGTGACGTTCTTCTGCGGCGGGTCGAGAAACCTCGCCAAGTTCATCGATCTGTTCGACGGCGTCTTCGTCCTTGAGGTGGACCTGGGCACACTGAGGCGGCGCCTCGACCAGCGTCCGGCAGACGAATGGGGAGGGCAGCCGGCGGAGCGGCAGCTGATCGAACACCTGCACGGAACACGGGAAGAGATCCCGCCGGGCGGCATTCCGATTGACGCCACCGCGCCGCTTTCCCGGGTCGTGGACGACATCCTGCACCACGTGCAGGCAGCGGACCCTGACTAACCCTCAGTAGGCCGGGCACCGCTCTTCCTGGCCGACGGCGGGTCAGCGCACCACCGTGCGGTGTCCTGCATCCAGCCTCTTGGTCCAGCCGCGCGAATCCAGGTGCTCCAGCAGCGGAACCGCGATCCGGCGTGTTGTGCCCAGCGCCTGGCGGGCCTGGCTCGTGGTGAAGGGCTGGTCCAAGCCGGCGAGGGTGCGCATGGCAAGCGCCGGGGCGGTGGGCAGCAGCACCACCCCGTCGCGCAGGCGCAGCAGGCGCCCGGTGCGTTCAGCGGCTGCGAGCTCGCGGGCACCGAGGCCGAGTGCCGCCAGCTCATCGGCTTCGGGGGCACGGAAGGCATCCGCGCTGAGCCTGCCCTCCAGTGTGGCGATTGCCGGCTCGATGGGACCAAGGTTGCCCTGGCTGCCAGGCAGCCGGACGTGTCCGCCGTCCTGTTCCAGGCCGGCACCGCGGATGACGTGGGAAAGCAGCTTCTCGTCGGGCAACGTGAGCAGGTCCCGCGCCGCACCCATGGAAAGGCCTGGGGCCAGGGCGTCCCGCTCCTGCAGCGCCTGGACCGCGGTGCGCAGCTGATGCTGCCAGGCCTCAAGGACGGGAGCGTGCACCCACCAGTCCTCGATGACCTGTACGCCGGCGGGTGCCTCCGCGTCATGCCCGGGCAGCAGTCCGAGCCGGCGCAGGTGTTCCGCCTGCACAGCCCTGCGGGCTGCAACCTCTGACAGTACGTCTCCGGCGGGGTCCATTCCTGCAAGACGCTCCGCCCAGTGGGCGCCGTCACCGCGCCGCCGCAAGGCCGGTGGGTCGGCATCGAGGATACGCGCGCCGCCCAGCACCGAACGGCTTCCGGGATCGCGCAGCACCAGGCGGTCCCCCAGGACGAGGGGCAGGTGCCTGTCGAGGACCAGCCGGGCATGGTCGGCGCCGAAGGGGCGCAGCCGGGCCGGCACGGACGCCGTGCCAACGTGCACCATGAGCTGTTCCGGGACCTCGGTGTAGGCCACCCCGGTGGTGCGCTGGATTCCCACCACTGCTGTGGTGGGCCATGCGTCCGGGGTAACCAGCGCGTCACCGCGGCGGATATCCGTTGCGGCAACGTCGCGCAGGTTCAGCGCCACCCGGCTGACCGGTTCCACCGAGGCGTACGAGGTGTCCCGGCTTTGCAGGCCACGGACCACCACCGGCCGGGAATCGACGTGGCCGATCAGTTCCAGCCGGTCACCCTGGGCGAGCGTTCCTGCTGCCAGTGTCCCGGTCACCACCGTCCCGGAACCGGTGATGGTGAACGAACGGTCCACCCACAACCGGACCCGCCCATCCGTGGTGGGATGAGGCACGTTGGCCAGTACGCCGTCGAGCGCTGCACGCAGGTCAGCCAGGCCCGTGCCGTCGATGGCGGATACAGCTACTGCGGGCGCGTCCTGCAGGCCGGTCCCGGCCAGTTCCGTTCGGGTCCGCGCGAGCACCTCCGCAACCCGCTGCCCGGATGCCCGGTCCGCGCGGCTCAGCACCACGACGCCGTGTTCAATGCCCAGTGCAGCGACGGCGTCCCGGTGGTCGCTCGACTGCGCCTGCCAGCCTTCGTCGGCGGCCACCACGAAGCAGACCACCGGCGCAGGTCCGATGCCGGCGAGCATGTTGCCCAGGAAACGTTCGTGGCCCGGTACATCGACGAACGCCACGTCCTGTCCGGACGGCAGCGTGGTCCAGGCATACCCCAGGTCAATGGTCAGCCCGCGGCGCCGTTCTTCCTCCCAGCGGTCGGGCTCCATGCCGGTGAGGGCGCGGACCAGTGTGCTTTTACCGGAATCGACGTGCCCGGCTGTGGCAATGACGTGCACGGTTCAGCCCGCCCTCCCTGCATCCGCAACATCAAGGGTTGCCAGGGCACGCCGTACCGCCTCGACAATCCGGTCATCGTCCTTTTCGGGCACGCAGCGCAGATCGACCAGGCAGGAGCCGTCGTGGACGCGCGGCAGCACGGCCGGGTCGCCGGTCCGCAGGGGACGCGCAAGTCCTTCGGGGAGCCGGAGTGCCCACCCGGGCAGGGGTACGCCGGGGGCGCCGCCACCCCCTACCCTGCCGTCATGCGGGACCACGGGTACGCCCAGTTCCCGGGCAAGCCGGTCCGTACGGCCGCGTAACTGCCCGACGTCGGTGTGCAGCGCCTGCACGACGGGCGGCGGCCCGCCCGCAACCGTTGCTTCCAGGGCGGCGAGGACAAGTTTGTCTGCCCTGACGGCGCGGGCGAGCGGGTGGCGGGCCAGCCGGGCGATGACCTCCTTGCGGCCCAGCAGCAACCCCGCCTGGGGGCCGCCCAGGAGTTTGTCCCCGCTGGCGATGACGACGTCGGCGCCGCTCGCCAGGGCGGAGGCGGCATCCGGTTCATCCGGCAGGAACGGGTCGGGGGCCAGCAGTCCGCTGCCCAGGTCGGCCACGAGGGGGACGCCGTTGGCCGAGGCCAGGCGGCTCAGCTCATTGATGGGAACAGCTGAGGTAAAACCGTCAACCCGGAAGTTGCTTGGATGGACCTTTAGGACGCATCCGGTGTCAGGACCGAGGGCTCCGGCGTAGTCGTGCAGGTGCGTTCGGTTGGTGGTGCCCACCTCGCGAAGCCTGGCACCGGTGGATTCCATCAGGTCCGTCAGCCTGAATCCGGCACCAATTTCAACGAGTTCGCCGCGGCTCACCACCACTTCCCGGCCAGCGGCGAAGGCTGTCGTGGCCAGCACCAGCGCCGCGGCTCCGTTGTTGACCACCAGTGCGTCCTCGGCGGCGGGACAGGCGGCCAGCAGTGCCGCCCGGGCACCGGCGCCCCGGCGGGAGCGGCTGCCGTCTGACAGGTCCAGCTCCACATCGACGTAGCCGCTGGCCGCGACGAGAGCTTCCACTGCACCTTCAGAAAGAGGGGCGCGCCCAAGGTTTGTGTGGACGATGACGCCGGTGGCGTTCAGCACCGGGCGCAGGGTGGTTGCCGCACGCGCAGCGACGGCCGCCAGCAGGGCCGGTTCCACCTGGCCGGGGGGCAGCCCGCCGCGCCGGGCCTGCTCCTGGACGTCCCGGACAAGTTCGCGGATGACGCGCTCGTTCAGCCGGGTGCGGGCTTCGCGGACGGCAGGCAAGGCCAGCAGGTCATTTGTGCGGGGAATCAGGCGCCGGGGATCGACGTGGTCCACAGCCCTCCTCATATCGCGGCATTCGCTGCCGAAAGTTGGCGGTGGCGGACGGGAATCGAACCCGCCAGGCCGAGATGCTCAGCCTCACCGGTTTTGAAGACCGGGGGGCCCACCAGGACCCGGACGCCACCGCGCCTCAATATAGCAGGGTTGCCTTGGAGGGTACGCTGGGCGGGTGAATGAGGCTCAGATGTCAGTCCAGCAACTCGATCATGGTGCCACCGGCGCATTCCGGCTCACCGACTATGCCCACGGCGGCGGCTGCGCGTGCAAAATTCCTCCCGGCGAACTCGAAGATGCGGTCCGTGGCCTCATCGGCCAACCCGGCGCGGAGGTCCTTGTGGGCCTTGACAGCGGCGACGACGCTGCGGCGGTCCTGGTGCGCGATGATCTTGCGGTCCTGACCACCGCCGACTTTTTCACCCCCGTTGTCAACGATGCATATGACTGGGGCCGCATTGCCGCCGCCAATGCCCTGTCGGACATCTACGCCATGGGCGGCCGGCCCGTCACGGCGATCAACCTCGTCGGCTGGCCCCGCGGCGTCCTGCCGATGGAATTGATGACCGAGGTCCTGCGCGGTGGCCTGAGCGTGGCGTCCCAGGCGGGGTGCCCCGTGCTCGGCGGGCACTCCATTGATGATCCGGAGCCCAAGTACGGCATGGCCGTCACCGGCGTCGCCCATCCCGACCGCTTGTTGCGCAACGACGCCGCCCGGCCGGGTTTGCCCATCACTCTGACCAAGCCACTCGGCGTCGGCCTCCTCAACAACCGGCACAAGCAGACCGGTGAGGTGTTTGCCGAAGCCGTGGAGACGATGGCGGCCCTGAACCGCGACGCCTCCGAGGCGGCCGTGGCCGCCGGCGTCCGTGCAGCCACTGACGTGACCGGTTTTGGCCTGCTGGGGCACCTTTACAAGATGGTCCGCGCCTCGGAAGTGGGCGCCGTCATCGACCTGAAGGCCGTACCGCTGATCGATGGAGCCCGCGAGGCACTCCGGGACGGCTTCGTCTCGGGCGGGACCCGGCGCAACCTCGACTGGGTACGTCCGCACCTGGAGGCCGCACCGGGCATCACCGAGGATGATCTGCTGCTGCTGGCTGATGCGCAGACGTCCGGCGGACTGCTGGTGGTCGGCGAGCTGCCGGGCCACCCCGTAATCGGCCATACCACTGCGGGGCAGGGTATTCAGATCCGCTGAAACCCGGCAACTGCCTCAGCTGCCGGTGGTGATTGCGTCGCCGGTAACACCGGCGGCGCGGCGGGCTGCGAGCCGGTTCTTCTGCGGTTCGATGGTGTACCGCGGGTCCCTGGCAGAGGCGAGCCCTGCCTCGAACACACCAAACCGGGTCAGGGCCGAGGCGGTCAGCAGTGCCAGCCCCGAAGCGGCGGCGACCATCCGGTTTCGTCCGCCCAGCAGTGTGCCCAGGCCGCCGGCCACGGCCAACCGCTCGCTCCACTTCAGCATGGCGCCGGCCTTGCCCTGGTGCAGTGGTTCCGCGGCCACCGGGTCCATCCGGTGCTCCATCACCTTCATGGCCACGACATCTCCCAGAACGCCGAGCACGGCCAGTTTCCGCGCAGGACCCGTCTCGCGCACCGGCGTGGTGACCATGGCGAGCCCGGCAGACGCGAGGCAGGCCGAACTCACGAAAACGAAAGGCAATTCCTCGTGGGCCGCGTTCCACGTCGGTGTGGCTGTGTCACCGAGCAGGACGGCCGTGTATGCCGCCAGCGGCCCGGCGAACACCGCAGCTTCGATGCCTGCCGGTCCTTCCACAGCGCGCAGCACCTTGCGCAACGGACCCAGCGGCAGCCGGTCGCCGCTCATCCGGTCGATTTCCGCCACGGCCGACACGCCAGCGCCGGCGCTGAATGCGCTGAGGATCCACGAGCCCACACTCATCGGGGAGGTGACCTTGAAAGTCCGCAGCATGTGCAGGAAACGCTCCGGTCGGCCCAGGTCCTTCACCAAGGCAACCGCACCAGCGCTCACCGCTGCCAGGGCGCCCAGCCGGGCGTTCCTGCGCAGCGCCGGGCGTCCGGTCAGTTGGCCGCCGGCGCCCAGGAGGGCCGAACCGGCTGCCACGCCACCCAGGAAGAGGTAGATCGCAACGTCGTCGCCCCAGGGAGCGGGTTTCACTACGGAACGGCCGTAGTACGAGGTGAATTCCGGCTCCGGCACCATCGGCATTTCCCGGGAGCCGTCACCGTTGTCCCGGCGGCGGCCCGTCCCCCGCTTGCCGCCCTCCCGACGGCGGCGTGCGGGCTCTGCTGGCCGGAAACTATCGAACTCGGAAAGTGTCACGCGCGTCCTCCCAGGAAGGCCAGCGCAGCGGCGGCGGCCATGCCTGCTACCGCCATCCCGGCCCGCCGGTACATCGTTGGCAGATCAGCTGTGGGTACGCGCGGGTCCGGCGGAAGTCCGTAGACCTCCGGTTCATCGAGCAGCAGGAAGACGGAGCCGGTTCCGCCGACGCCGTCATTTTCGTTCGCACCGTAAAGCCTTGCCTCGGTGAGGCCTTTGGCGTGCAGGTCGGCAACCCGTTCCCGGGCTGCCTCCACCATGTCGTCGTGGTCGCCGAACTTGATGGACGTCGTCGGGCAGGCCTTGGCGCAGGCGGGCGTCTCGTCGGCCACCAGCCGGTCGTAGCAGAGGGTGCACTTCTGGGCGATGCCTACGTTGGGGACGTCGGGATGCCCGGCGTGCTGGTCTTCCCTGCTGGTGGCCACCTTCACTGTGCCGTTACTGCGGCGCTCGATCACGCCGAAGGGGCACCCGGCCACGCACGTTCCGCAGCCGTTGCAGACGTCGTCCTGAACCACCACCGTGCCGAACTCGGTCCGGAACAGCGCTCCCGTGGGGCATACGTCAAGGCACCCGGCGTGGGTGCAATGCTTGCAGACGTCAGAGGACATCAGCCAGCGGAAGTCTGCTGTGTCAGGCGGCGTGGTGTCCGCCTCCGCCAGATCCGCCGGGGCGGACGCTGCGGGGGTGGGGGGACCGATGCGGGGCATGCCGAGGCTGACCAGGGCCCGGCCCGATTCCCGTGCCTCGACGATGCGGTCCTGGCCTTGCTCGATGAAGGCAACATGCCGCCAGGTGCTGGCGCCCAGGGAGCCGGTGTTGTCGTAGGAGGATCCGAGCAGTTCCAGGTTGCCGTCCTGCGGGTTGTGGTTCCATTCCTTGCAGGCGACCTCGCAGGCCTTGCAGCCGATACAGATCGAGGTGTCGGTAAAGAACCCCTTGCGCGGATGGTTGTGCTCCCAATGGGCATCGGCGGTGGGGTCGGTCGGTCCGGACAGCTGGCCCATCTAATTCTCCAACGTCGCGTCGATACCCGGAACGCTGCCGGCAGACAGCGTTCCGGGCCGGTCAATGTATGTGCCGGCCTGGCCGGCGATGACGCTCATCATCCCGGCCCACCATCGGCGTCGCCATCTTTCCCCCGAGGATCAATGCCTTCCGCCGCGGGGTCGGTGACCGCTTGGTTACCGGTCTCGGGGGTCAGACCGGCCCTCGTCTGGTACTCGGCAACCAGGGCGAGGAGTTCTTCGCCACGCGGGCGGCGGCCCGGACGGATGTCGCAGGAGGCCACCTTGGATTCCTGGATCTGGACGTTGGGGTCCAGCGTCACACCCAGCAGGTCGTTGGCCGCGTCACCGCTGACCACCGCGTTGCTGCCCACCCCCCAGTGGTAAGGCAGTCCGATCTGGTGCACGGTGTGGCCCCCAACTGCCAGCGGCCTCATGCGGTCGGTCACAAGCACCTTCGCCTCGATGGCAGAGCGGGGCGAAATGATGGTGGCCCACCCGTACGGTTCCAGTCCGCGCTCAGCTGCCAGTTCAGGCGACACCTCGCAGAACATCTCCGGCTGCAGCTCCGACAGGTACGGGAGCCACCGGCTCATCCCGCCCGCCGTATGGTGCTCCGTGAGCCGGTACGTGGTGAAGACGAACGGGTAAACGTCCGCCCCGCTGGTGCCCGCGCTGGGCGCGCTGAGGTTGTCTGCACGGGGGAACACCAGCCGCGCAGGACTTTGCTGTTGCGGGTACAGCGCGTTGGCCACCGGTGATTCCTGGGCCTCGTAGTGGGTGGGAAGGGGGCCGTCCAACAGGCCCTTCGGCGCGAACAGCCAGCCCTTGCCGTCGGCCTGCATGATGAACGGATCGTCTCCGCTGAGCGCGGCTGGTCCACCCACGGAGGGATCGGGCTTGCTGCCCGGTGCCCGGTCGATCGGGAAGTCCGGAATGTCGTCTCCGACCCATTTACCCTGCTCCTGGTCCCACCAGATGTATTTCTTCCGTTCGCTCCACGGTTTGCCGGCGGGATCGGCGGACGCGCGGTTGTAGAGGATCCGGCGGTTGGCGGGCCATGCCCAGCCCCATTCCGGAGCCGCCGGTCCCTGCTCACGGCCCGGCTTGCGGTTGGCGGCGTGGTTGAAACCGTCAGCGTACACGCCGGTGTAGATCCAGCAGCCGGCCGCCGTGGAACCGTCGGCGCGGAGTTCCGTGTATGCGGAAACGGGCTTTCCGGCATCCTGACCGGTCACGTGACGGCCGTTGATCTCGGCAAGCACCGCTTCGGCGTCCGGGTCACCGTGCTCGTCGGTGGGATAGTCCCACGTCAGGTCGAGCAGCGGCCGGTCGCGTTCGTCCTCCGAATCGGCGAGCTTCTCGCGGATCCGTTGGCCCAGCTCGTAGAAGAACTGCAGTTCGCTTTGGCACTCCCCCGGCGGGGCCACTGCCTGGTGCCGCCACTGCAGCAGCCGCTGGGTCTGGGTGAAGGAGCCGGCCTTCTCCACGTGGGTCGCGGCGGGCAGGAAGAACACCTCGGTTTCGATGTCCTCAGTGCGCAGTTCGCCGGATTCGATCTCCGGGCCGTCCTTCCACCAGGTGGCGGACTCGATGAGGTTCAGGTCACGCACCACAAGCCACTTCAAATGGGACATGGCGAGGCGCTGCATCCGGCCGTGGGCGGAGCCCACTGCCGGGTTTTGGCCAAGGATAAAGTAGCCCTCGACTTCGTCATCGAGCATGCCCATCACTGTCTCGTACGTGCCGTGAGCTCCGGTCAGCCTGGGCAGGTAGTCGTAGGCCCAGTCATTGTCTTCCGTCGCAGCGTCGCCCCACCAGGCCTTCAGGAGGCTGATGGTGTAGGCATCGGCGTCTGCCCAGAAGCCCTTCTGCTGTTTCGACCCAATAACGGACAGGTATTCCTCGAGGCTGTCATGGCGTCCGGCGCTGGGCATTGGGAGGTACCCGGGCAGGAGGTTGAACAGGGTGGGGATGTCCGTGGAACCCTGGATGCTGGCGTGGCCCCGCAAGGCCATGATGCCGCCGCCCGGGCGTCCGACGTTTCCGAGCAGGAGCTGCAGGATGGCTGCGGCCCTGATGAACTGCGCCCCCAGGGAGTGCTGGGTCCAGCCGACCGCGTAGGCGAAGCAGGTGGTCCGGTCGCGTCCCGAGTTTTCCGTGATGGTACGGGCCAAATACTCGAAGTCGGCGACGCTGATGCCGCACATATCCTGCACCATCTCCGCCGTGTAGCGGGCGTAGTGCCGCTTCACGATCTGGAAAACGGTCCGTGGATCCTCGAGCGTGTCGTCACGCTGCACTTCGGCGTGCTCCAGGGGCGGCCCGCCACTGCCAAAGGCGTGGCCGGCGGCGCGCGCCGTGGCATCGGCGCCATGTTCCGAACCGGGTCCCGGCTCGTCGATGGCGCCCTCCCCCTTCTCCGCATAGGCCCAGGAGGATGTGTCGTAGGCGCCCTTCTCCGGGTCGAAGCCGGAGAACAGTCCGCCAAGGTCCTCTGCGTCGCGGTAATCGGCATGGACCAGCGTGGCAGCGTTCGTGTAGGCGCTGACATACTCCTTGAACCAGAGATCGTTGGTGATCACGTAGTTGATGAGCGCGCCAAGCAGCACGACGTCAGAACCCGCACGGATAGGGATGTGCTTATCCGAGACCGCCGACGTCCGCGTGAAGCGGGGGTCGATATGGATGACCTTCGCTCCGCGGGCCTTAGCCTCCGCCACCCATTGGTACCCCACGGGATGGCACTCGGCCATGTTGGAACCCTGGATGACGATGCAGTCGGCGTTGGCCATGTCCTGCAGTGATTGCGTAGCACCACCGCGTCCAAACGAGGCTCCCAAACTGGGAACCGTGGCGGAGTGTCATATGCGGGCCTGGTTCTCGGTCTGCACCGCCCCTGCGGCTGTGAAGAGCTTCTTGATCAGGTAGTTTTCTTCGTTGTCCAGGGTTGCGCCGCCCAGTGAGGCGATGCCCATCGTGCGGCGCAGCAGCCGGCCTTGGTCGTCTTCCTGCTGCCAGGTCCTGCGGCGCGTCTCGATGAACCGGTCGGCCACCATCTCGACGGCCGTCGCCAGGTCCAGGCGCTGCCACTCCGTGGAACGGGGCGCACGGTAAAGCACTTTGGTCTGCCGGCCGGGCGAGTTAACCAGCTGTTCACTCGCAGAGCCCTTGGGGCACAGGCGGCCGCGCGAAATCGGCGAGTCCGGATCTCCCTCGATCTGGACGACCTTCTCGTCCTTGACGTAGACACGCTGTCCACATCCAACGGCGCAGTAAGGGCACACGCTCTGCACGACGCGGTCGGCAGTGGCGGTCCGGGGGGCTATTGCTTTTGTCTTGGCCGACGTCACCGACGGCCCACGGCCCAACAGGTCGCCCGTGCTTAGCTGACGGACGACCGGCCATTGAAGAAAACTTCGCGGTGCCATTTCTGGAGCATATCCCAGACGACGGCGGGAGCAACAGGACAAGGTTGGGCGTGTCCCGCGGGGAGGTCCCGCCTGGGCCGGTAGGCGGCAGGAGAGCCTGCACGGACCTGCGCAGCCGGAACGCCGGCGGCCGGTTCCCGTCCCAACAAGGAAAACGGCCATTGCAGGTCCCGGAGGTTCCGGTGCCGCAATGGCCGTTCCGTACGCCCGGCGGCCGGGCGTCGCAAATGTGTTTTACCGC
The DNA here is from genome assembly GCF_035621795.1 of Pseudarthrobacter sp. LT1. Taxonomy (NCBI): domain Bacteria; kingdom Bacillati; phylum Actinomycetota; class Actinomycetes; order Micrococcales; family Micrococcaceae; genus Pseudarthrobacter; species Pseudarthrobacter sp. LT1. The sequence goes on along the minus strand of NZ_CP141830.1, from coordinate 2,239,797 downwards.
TCGATGCTGACGCTGAGATCCAGGTGGATGTTCTCGCTGGCGAGACGGTCCTGGAGGTACTTGGCGAGGCTGGCATCAGTGGCGGTATGTGCGCCTTTTGGAACGGCGCCGCGGAACACAGCCTGGGTGTTCGTCGACCTGAGTACGTCGAGCGGCGTTGACCGGAGATGTCCGTCGGTCAAGCGTTCGATGTCCGTGCGGAAGGTGCGCCGGTGGTCATGCCGGGCAGAGGCGTGCATGGTGAATGGAATGAAAGCTACGGGCAAGGGGGTCCTTTCGAGCGAGGCAGCCTGCGGTGGGCGCCTCACTCATAACAAGGCAAGAGCACGTTCTGGTATTCCCGCCCTGGCCCAAAGGAGGCGGACGTCACGGACGACGCCGACGCCTTTGCCACTCGATGATTATTGCGCATGCGCAAGTAATGGGTAAGACTGGCAGTACGGACCTTCTGCTTGAGGAGAGACGATGCGTGCACTGGCAGTTACACCTGGAAAAAAGGACTCAATCCACCTCCGCGACATACCGGAGCCGCCGGCCAGCGAGGGCCAGGTGCTGGTGGAGGCGCTGGCCGTGGGACTCTGTGGAACCGACAACGAGATCATCGCGGCGGAATACGGGGAAGCGCCGCCCCGCCAGGACTTCCTGGTACTGGGGCACGAGAACCTGGGCCGGGTGCTCGACGCTCCCCCGGATTCCGGCCTGGCAAAGGGAGACCTGGTGGTGGGCATTGTCCGCAGGCCTGACCCGGAACCGTGCAAGGCCTGCGCCTCCGGGGAATGGGACATGTGCCTGAACGGGAAATACACCGAGCACGGGATCAAGGGCCTCGACGGTTTCGCGCGGCAGCATTGGCGCGCGGACCCCGATGCAATGGTGAAACTCGATCCCGGGATGGAGGACGTGGGCGTCCTCCTGGAGCCCACCACCATCGTCGCCAAGGCCTGGGAACAGATCAACAGGATCGGGCAGCGGGCCTTTTTCGATCCCCACACCGCCGTGGTTACCGGAGCGGGGCCCGTCGGGCTGCTCGCGGCACTGGTGGGGGTCCAACAGGGCCTGGACGTCCACGTCTTCGACGTCGTCACCGACGGCCCCAAGCCACAGCTTGTCCGCGACCTGGGCGCCACCTACCACAGCGAACCCCTCCCGGAATCGGGCCTCAAGCCCGATGTCCTGGTCGAATGCACGGGAGTCACACCGGTGGTTCTTGATGCCCTCACCTGCCGGGACCAGGATGCCATCACCTGCCTCACCGGCGTCTCGGGAACCGGGAAACAGACGAAAGTGGACGTCGGGGCCCTCAACCGGGAGGAGGTGCTCATGAACGGCGTGGTGTTCGGCAGCGTCAACGCCAACCGCCGCCATTACGACGCCGGAGCGCAGGCCCTGGCGAAAGCGGACCTTGACTGGCTGCGCCGCCTCATCAGCCGCAGGCTTCCGCTGGAAAGCTTCCGTGAGGCTTTCGACCACCAACCCGACGACGTCAAGGTCGTCCTCGAGCTGCTGGACTGACGGGGGGACCACCATGAATGCGGGGCAAGCGCCGGACGGCCCAGGGGCAGCACGCTGGCTTCCCTCGGGCCGACAGTATGAAATCACCGCCGGCCGGCAAAGTGTCATGCTGACCGAAGTGGGGGGCGCCCTTCGCGCCTACTTGTGCGACGGCCGGAACCTGTTGGATGGGTACGTGCCGGACGACATGTGCACGGGCGCGCGCGGGCAGTCCCTGATTCCTTGGCCCAACAGAGTCAAGGACGGCAGGTACGAGTGGGACGGCAAGGAGTTTCAGCTGGACCTGAGTGAGCCGGACAAAGGCGGGGCAATCCATGGCCTGACCCGCTGGCGGAACTGGGACGTCCCGGCCGTGGAGCATGTGAAGGACAGGATTTCCTTCACCTATACCCTTCACGCCTGCCAGGGCTGGCCGTGGGTTCTCGATGCCAGGCTGGATTATGAGCTCGGCGATCACGGCTTGAGCGTGCGGACCACAGTCGTCAACCGCAGTGCATCCTCCTGCCCGTTCGGAACGGGGGCGCATCCCTACCTCAGTACCGGTTCCGGGCCCCCGGGCGCCATCGACGCCGGCCTGGTGCAGGTGCCCGGGCGCACCTTCCTGCCGGTTGACGAACACGGCATCCCCACCGGTCATGAGCGCGTGGATGGCACAGAGTACGACCTGCGGGAACTCCAGCAGCTGGGAGGTCGGCACATCGATGTTGCCTATACGGACCTGACGCGTGATGCGGACGGACGGGCCAGGGTAAAAATCCTGCGGCCGGACCGCTCCGGAGGTGTCGAGCTGTGGGTGGATGAGTCCTATCCGTACCTGGAAATCTTCACCGGGGACACCCTCCCACAGCTGGACAGGCGGCGCACGGGTCTGGGAGTGGAACCCATGACATGCGCCCCTGACGCCTTTAACTCCGGTGAAGGCCTGATCACCCTTGAGCCCGGGCAATCCCACACCGGCGAGTGGGGCATCAGGCCGCTTTGAGTGCCTTTCGCCGGCATGCTGCCAGGGAAGAAGAACCAGTCAAAAGCAAACTGCCAACTATTGCGCTACCGCAACTATCGGAGTTCAATGTAAGCATGGCTTGCGGCAGCATAATCCGGTCAGTTTACGTGCCGGCTCCCAAGGTAAAGCGTCCGTCGGAGGTGCCCTGGCCACCGGCGGCAGCGGCGAAGGCCTCCAGTGCAGCAGCCAGTGCCGGACGGCGACCTGACGGCATCCTCGAGATAACCTCCGCGATCGCCTGCCGCCGGTGGTCCAGCACGGAATCCACCAGAGATTTTCCCTTTGGGGTCAGCTCCAGCCGGACGTACCGCCGGTCTGCCGGGTCTTCGCGCCGCTCGAGCAGGTCAGCCGCGACGAGGCGGTCGCAGATGCGGGTGGCGTTGGAAGCATGCACTCCAAGTTCAGCGGCCACCCCGCCGAGGTTCTGCGGTCCGCGGGTGTGGATGAGGACCAGCACCCGCAGCTGCGGCGTATTCACCACGTCCTCAACCTCGGCAACTGACCGGGCCACAACACCCAGAAGGGTGTCCGCAGCGCGCAGCACTGCCTCCACTTCCCGACTCGACGGTTCCGGGATTGGGTCAGACCCACCAGCTGCATCCATGCGCACCAGTTTCCTCCGATAGTTGCTTTCCCGCAAAGTTTGAAGGTTCCACTGGATCCAGGCGGGAAATCCCATCAGTAAGGAGAATCGTGAGAACACACCAGGCAGAACGTACCGTGGCGGGAACAGTCAACGGCATCGACCGGCTGATCAGAAACGTACAAACGGGCCGCTTTGAACGTTCCCTCTCCGCATTGACGGCGGCAGGCGCCCTGGTGACCGCCGCGGAGATCTTCCTTGAGCATGACAAGGCAAGTTTCGGCAACAAGTGGATGTGGGCCCCCGTGGCCCTGGGCCCGGTGGGCGCAGCGGCAGGAGTGGCTGCAGTCTTCAGCCGCCGCATGGCCAAGACGGCGCTTCCGCTGGCCAGCGCTGCCATCGTGGTGAACGGCCTGCAGGGCACCTGGCTTCACTTGCAGGGTATCCGGCAGAAGCCCGGGGGCCTGTCCAACCTGCGCTACAACCTGGAGATGGGGCCGCCCCTGTTTGCACCGCTGCTGGTCACCATGGTGGGCGGCATGGGTGTCCTGGCGTCGATCCTGAGGCGGGAGCCGTGAGCGCGCTCCCCCTGGCCGGGGATGACGGCGGCGGCCGGTATCCGGGCTTCAGCACCCTTGCGCAGGTGCGGCATTGGGATCCGGTGACGGCCGCCGTCGTGCAGTCAAGGATGGCGCTGCCTCCGCACGTGCGCTTCTTCACCCCGGAGGAGGAGGCAGCGGCGCGGGCGCTCCTGGACCAGTTGCTTAACCAGGATGCGGAGCCGCGGGTGCCGCTGGTGAACATGGTGGACGCCCGCCTGGCCGAGGAGCAGACGGACGGCTGGCACTATGACAACATGCCCCGCGACGGCGAGGCCTGGCGCGCCTCCCTGGCAGCGCTCGACCAGGAGGCCCGCTCCCGCGAAGACTGCACCTTCGCCCAGCTCAGCCGCGAGAGGAAGGCCGGACTGCTGCAGGACATCTGTGACCTGGAGCAGGACCTCTGGCGCGGCCTCCCCGCCGACCGGGTCTGGAGCCTGTGGACCCGGTACGCCTGCACCGCGTTCTACTCCCACCCCTTGGCCTGGGACGAGATCGGCTTTGCCGGCCCGGCGTACCCCCGCGGCTACAAAAACCTCGGGGTGGACAGGCTGGAGCCATTCGAAGTGCGCGACGTCCAACCTGGTGCAGACCCCACCCGAAGGACCGGCCGGTGAACAGCCTGCGCAGGCGCAACGAGTCGGCGTGGCTGCTGCCCGCCGGGCCCGGCAGCAACCAGCGCCTGCGCGCTGACATGCGCCGTTTCCGCGACGATGACGAGGTGGACATTGTCATCGTGGGCTGCGGTGCCGGTGGCGCTACACTGCTCCAGCGACTCGCACGGGCCGGGTGGCGGGCCGTGGGCCTGGACGCAGGGCCGTTCTGGGACCCCGAAGAGGACTGGGTCAGCGACGAGGCCGGCTCCCACCATCTCTACTGGACCGAGCCGCGGGTCATCACCGGGAAGGATCCTGTTCCGCTGGGCTCGAACAATTCGGGCCGGGGAGTAGGCGGCTCCATGGTTCATTTCGCCGGCTACACTCCCCGGTTCCATCCGAGTGACTTCCACACGTTCAGCGCGGACGGAGTAGGCGCCGACTGGCCGCTTGAGTACGCCGAACTCCGGGAGTTCTACGAGGACATCGAGGCCGAACTGCCGGTCTCCGGAGAGCATTGGCCTTGGGGCGACCCGCACAGCTACCCCCACCGGCCACACCCTCTGTCCGGCAACGGGGAGCTGTTCCTGAGAGGCGCCAACGCCTGCGGCATCACCGCAAAGGTGGGGCCGGTGGCCATCGCCAACGGCCGCTTCGGCAACCGCCCGCACTGCATTTACCGCGGCTTCTGCCTCCAAGGCTGCAAGGTCAATGCCAAAGCCTCTCCCCTGATCACCCATGTCCCGGACGCCCTGGCCCACGGCGCCGAAATCCGGGCCGATTCCATGGCCACCCGCGTAGGGTTCGACGAGTCCACCGGCCTGGCGACCGGCGTCGAGTACATCCAAGGGGGCGTGCACAGGTTCCAGCGCGCCCGAATGGTGGCCGTGGCCGGCTACTCGATCGAAACGCCCAGGCTGCTGCTGAACTCCACGTCACCGCGCTTCCCGGATGGGATGTGCAACGACTTCGACCAGGTGGGCCGCTACCTGATGGTCCAGGGGGCGCCGCAGACGGCCGGACGGTTCCAGGCCGAAGTACGGATGTGGAAGGCCCCGCCCCCGGAGGTCAGCACCGAGGAGTTCTACGAGACAGACCCGGCACAACCGTACAAGCGTGGCTTCTCCATCCAGACCGTTTCCCCCCTTCCCATCACCTGGGCGGAACATGTTGCGGCGCAGGGACACTGGGGTGCTGCGCTGCGCCGCTACATGAGCGACTACCCGCACTGGGCCTGCCTTGGGGCCCTCTGCGAGTTCCTCCCCCTGAAGGAAAACCGGGTGACCCTGGCGGACGAGACGGACCGCAACGGCATCCCGGTGGCCTGCTTCAGCTACAGCCAGTGCGACAACGACCGGCAGCTGATGTCCGCAGCGCAAAAGGTCATGGAGCAGATCCTGACCGCGGCGGGAGCGGAAGAAGTGATCACCATCAACCGCTACGCACATTTGGTGGGTGGTGCCCGGATGGCCGCCGGCGAGCGCGAAGGAGTTGTGGACCGCAACCTGCGGAGTTTCGCGGTACCCAACCTGCTGGTCACCGACGGCAGCGTCCTGCCCACGCAGGGCAGCGCGAACCCCGCCCTGACCATCATGGCCCTGGCGGCCCGGGCCGCCCGCGACCTGATCCAAGGTGCCCGCAGGGGTGCCCCGATGAGCACGAAGGAAGACTGATCATGGCAACAACAGTGGCTGACTACCTGCTCTCCCGCTTGGCCGAGTGGGGCGTGGACAAGGTCTTCGGCTTCCCCGGAGACGGCATCAACGGTATCCTCGCCGCCTTCGGCAAGGCGGGAAACCAGCCGAAATTCATCCAGGCCCGGCACGAAGAGATGGCGGCCTTCGAGGCCGTGGGCTATGCCAAGTTCGGCGGCCGCCCGGCCGTCTGCATGGCCACCTCGGGCCCTGGGGCCATCCACCTGCTCAACGGCCTGTACGACGCCAAACTGGACCATGTTCCGGTGGTGGCCGTCGTGGGACAGACGGCACGGAGCGCCATGGGCGGGTCTTACCAGCAGGAAGTTGACCTGCTGACCCTGTTCAAGGACGTAGCGTCGGACTACGTCCAGATGGTCACCGTTCCCCAGCAGCTGCCCAACGTCATCGACCGGGCCATCCGGATCGCGGATGCACAGCGGGCTCCCACCGCCGTGATCATCCCCGCCGATGTCCAGGAACTCGACTATGCCCCGCCCACCCACGAGTTCAAGATGGTGCCTTCCAGCCTGGGAATCCACTGGCCCGACATCCAGCCGGACAGCGCATCCATCCGGGGCGCCGCGCAGCTCTTGAACGAGGGGACAAAAGTGGCTGTCCTCATCGGTCAGGGCGCGCGCGGCGCGGCAAATGAGGTCCGGGAAGTGGCTGAACTGCTGGGCGCGGGCGTGGCCAAGGCGCTGCTGGGCAAGGACTCCCTCCCGGATGACCTGCCGTATGTCACGGGCTCCATTGGTTTGCTGGGGACGCGCCCCAGCTACGAGATGATGCGGGACTGCGACACGCTGCTCACTGTGGGATCCAGCTTTCCCTACACGCAGTTCCTGCCCGAACCGGGGCAGGCGCGGGGTGTCCAGATCGATGTCGACCCCAAAATGATCGGCCTGCGCTACACCAACGAGTTCAACATCGTCGCGGACGCCGGCACCGCCTTGCGGGCGCTGATCCCGCACCTGGACCGCAAGAAGGACAGGTCCTGGCAAGAGGGCCTCGAAGCATCCATCAGCCGCTGGTGGGAAACCATGCACGACGAGGCTATGGTCAGCGCCGATCCCGTCAACCCCATGCGACTGTTTGCTGAACTTTCCACCCGGCTTCCGGACAACGCCATGCTGAGTGCCGATTCGGGCTCGTCGGCCAACTGGTATGCGCGGCAGCTGAAATTCCACGGTTCGGTGCGCGGCTCGCTGTCCGGCAACCTTGCCACCATGGGACCCGGTGTCCCGTACGCCATCGGCGCCAAGTTCGCCCATCCCGACCGGCCCGCCATCGCCTTCGCCGGAGATGGCGCCATGCAGATGAACGGGCTCGCAGAGCTCATCACGGTCAAACACTACTGGCGTGAATGGGACGATCCACGCCTGGTCGTGGCTGTCCTGCATAACAACGACCTGAACCAGGTCACCTGGGAAATGCGCGCCATGGGCGGCGTACCCGCCTTCCGCGAGTCCCAGGCGCTGCCCGACGTCGACTACGCCGGTTTCGCGGACAGCCTGGGGCTGCAGGGAATCCACGTGGATAATCCCGACGACGTCGGACCGGCCTGGGAGAAAGCCCTTGCCGCGGACAGGCCCACACTTTTGGATGTCCGCACCGATCCCGACATCCCGCCAATCCCCCCGCACGCCACCCTGGAGCAGGCCCGCAAGACCGCCGAGGCAATGGTCAAAGGCGACGACAGCGCCTGGGGTGTGGTGAAAGAAGGGGTCAAGACAAAGATCCAGGAATTCCTCCCGCACAAGGAGGGCTGACCCTTGGCCAGTGCCGAAGCGCCCGTCACCGCAGTCCAGGCCGCCGCCTACACGGTGCCTACGGACGGCCCGGAAGCGGACGGCACGTTCTGGTGGGAGTCCACCACCATAGTGCTGGTCCAGGCAGCAGCGGGCGGGAAGACCGGCATGGGCTGGACCTACGCACCCGCGGCGGCAGCCGCCCTGGTGGAGGAACTCCTCGGCCCCGCCGTCCTGGGCGTGGATGCTCTCGCCGTGCCGGCCGCGGCGTGGGCGATGGCACGTGCGGTGCGGAACCCCGGAAGTACGGGGCTGGCGTCCTATGCCGTGTCCGCCGTCGACTGCGCGCTCTGGGACCTGAAGGCCCGCCTCCTGGACCTGCCGCTGCACCAGCTGCTCGGTGCGGTACGCGACCAAGTGGCCATCTATGGCAGCGGCGGCTTCACCACCTATTCGGACGAACAGCTGCGGAACCAGCTCGAAGGCTGGACCCAGGGCCAGCAGATCCCGCGCGTGAAGATCAAGATCGGCCAGGACAACGGAACGAACGTGCCACGGGACCTGGCGCGCATCCGCCAGGCGCGTGCCGCCGTCGGCCCTGACACGGAACTTTTTGTCGACGCCAACGGCGCCTACACCGCCAAGCAGGCCGTCCGCGTCATGCGCGAGGTTGATGCGGAGAACGTGACCTGGTTTGAGGAACCGGTCTCCAGCGACCATCTGGCCGGGCTGCGGGTGGTCCGGGACGCCGTGGAAGCGGACGTTGCCGCCGGTGAATACGGCACCGGGCTCCCCTACTTCCAGCGCATGTGTGCCGCCGATGCCGTCGACTGCCTTCAGGCGGACGTCAGCCGGTGCGGCGGCATCAGCGAATGGTTCCGCATCGCTGCCCTGGCCGCTGCCCACGGGCTGGAAGTATCAGGCCACTGCGCTCCCCACCTCAGCGCCGCCGTCGCCGCCGCCACTCCCAACTTCCGGCATTTGGAGTGGTTCCACGACCACGTCCGCATTGAGAATCTCTTCTTCGACGGAACGCTGGATCCCGCGGGCGGGTCACTGAGCCCGGGCGACGGCCCTGGCAACGGGCTCGCCTTGCGCGCGGCAGAGGCCGGGAAATACCGGGTCCAGTGACACGCCCGCCGGCGCCGAAGCGACCCGCTGCGAGGGAGCCGGACACACACGGAAAGGACTCACCCATGAAGAACCCGCGAGGTGGACCGGCCGAACCACCGTTACCGGAATATGTGCAGGAAAGCGCCTGATGCCAGAGATCAGCGACTATGCGATGGTGGGCGATCTGCATACTGCTGCCCTGGTGGGCCGCAGCGGATCCATAGACTGGATGTGCCTGCCCAATTTCGATTCGCCGGCCTGCTTCGCGGCCCTGCTGGACTCCCCGGAGGCGGGACGCTGGCTCCTGGCACCGGCCGGTGCGGGCAACTGCACCAGGCGCCGCTACCGGCCCGGGACCCTGATCCTGGAGACGGAATGGGACACTCCAGGGGGAAGCGTCAGGGTGACGGATTTCATGCCCGCCCGCGATGATTCAGTAGACATGATCCGCATTGTGGAGGGCCTGAAAGGGAGCGTCCCCATGAAAGGGGAACTGCTGCTGCGCTTCGACTACGGACGGATCATTCCGTGGGTCCGCCGCATGGACCACGGCATCAGTGCCGTCGCAGGACCGGACGCCGCCTACCTCACTACCCCCGCTCCGCTGAAGGGCGAGGACATGCGGACCATCAGCGAGTTCACGGTCAAAGCCGGAGACCGGATCCCTTTCGTCCTGCGCTGGGCCCACAGCTATAAGCCGGTCCCGGACCGGACCGACCCTGAACGCGCCCTGGCCGTTACCCAGGCGTTTTGGGATCAGTGGATCAGCCGCAACACCATGTCAGGCGACTACCAGGACGCCGTGGAACGGTCCCTCATCACGCTTAAAGCACTGATCTTCGCACCTACTGGCGGGATCGTCGCAGCCCCCACAACCTCCCTGCCCGAAGACCCCGGGGGAAGCCGCAACTGGGACTACCGCTTCTGCTGGCTCCGGGACGCCACCCTGACGCTGCAGTCCTTGCTCGCCTGCGGGTATACCGAGGAAGCCGCTGCCTGGCGGGAATGGCTGCTGCGGGCAGTCGCCGGTGATCCAGCCGACCTGCAAATCATGTACGGGCTGGACGGGACACGCCGCCTGCCGGAAACGGAACTGCCGTGGCTGGGGGGATTCGAAGGCTCAAAGCCAGTGCGGACAGGAAACGCAGCGGCGCCGCAACTGCAACTGGACGTGTGGGGTGAAGTACTCGATGGCCTGGCCCTCACCCGGGCAGCTGCCCCTGCGGGCGCCCTTGATGACTCCTGGGACATCCAGGTGGCCCTCATGGAATACCTTGAAGGGGCATGGGACCAGCCGGACAACGGCCTGTGGGAAATGCGCGGCCCGCGCCGCAACTTCACCCACTCAAAGGTCATGGCCTGGGTGGCTGCGGACCGGATGGTCAAAGGAGTGCAGCAGTTCGGGCTGCCAGGTCCCCGGGACCGCTGGGCCGCGCTGCGCACGCACATCCACGACGACGTCATGACCCACGCCTTCAATGAGAAACAAAACACCTTCGTCCAGTCTTATGGCAGCACCGAACTCGACGCCAGCCTGCTGCTCATCCCCCGGGTCGGGTTTCTTCCGCACGACCATCCACGCGTCACGGGCACCGTTGAGGCAATCCAGAAAAACCTCACGCAGGACGGCTTCGTCCTGCGCTACCACCCCGAAGCGGCCAATGATGGGCTGCCCGGTACCGAAGGCGTATTCCTGGCCTGTTCCTTCTGGCTGGTGGACGCGCTGTTGGGGATCGGCCGCCGCGGCCAGGCCACGGAACTGTTTGAACGCCTGCTCGCACTACGCAATGACGTAGGCCTGCTCAGTGAAGAATGGGACCCGCGGAACCATCGTCAACTTGGAAACACCCCGCAGGCTTTCAGCCACTTCCCCCTTATTCACTGCGCCCTGCAACTCGGCCATGGGCGGCCGGGCCGCAGCGACACGCCCTTGCCCGGCTCCCATCAGTCCGGTGACCGGCCAGCCCGCGAAAGAACAGGCTGACAGGCGGTCCAGGTTAACTCTTGCGTTCGCGCAACAGTTGCTATTCAATAAAAGAGTGGTCCATATGGGAGGACCGCCGGCCGGCTGACGGTCCCCGGATTCGCCGCCCCGCTGCCGGCTTCCTGAAAGAGTCCTGATCCTTGCGTCCTGTACGTAATGCCGGACCCCTGGGACCGCGGAAGAGCAACAGCATGCTGGGGTGCTACCTATAAGCCATATTGCGAAGGAGCAAATCCGATGGCATACAACGTCACGTCAGCGCCGGCAGTGGGCAATGCCCGGTGGAAGAGGCTGATCCCTGTCGCAATCATCGTCTACATCATCTCGTTCATGGACAGAACCAACATCGGGTTCGCCCTCAATGGACTCCACCAGGACCTGGGCATCGACGCGGCCCAACAGGGACTGGCCGCCGGGATCTTCTTTATCGGCTACCTCGTCCTGCAGATACCGGGCGGCCATCTGGCCGAGCACTGGAGTGCCAAGAAATTTGTGGGCATCATGGTGCTCGTGTGGGGCGTGCTGGCCGTCCTTTCCGGATTCATCCAGGACTTCACCCAGCTGCTCGTGGTGCGCTTCTTCCTTGGCGTCGCAGAGGCCGGGATCTGGCCCGCCATCCTTGTCCTGATCAGCCACTGGTTCCCCGCCGCCGAACGGGCCCGGGCCTATGCGTTCTGGATGATGAACATCGCCATCGCGTCAATCATCACTGCGCCCCTCTCCGGGTGGATCCTCTCTTTCTCGGACTGGCGGTGGCTGTTCATCATCGAAGGCATCTTCCCGTTCATCATCGCCGCACCCCTGTGGTGGTCCCTGATCGCCGATCACCCGCGTGAAGCGAAGTGGTGCTCGGTGCAGGAACGCGAGTACATCGAGAAAGGGTTGGCTGCCGACGCTGCGGCCCATCCCCAGCAGGAAAAGCTCGGCCTGCGCCATGTCCTGTCCAACGCAGTGGTGTGGCGCCTGACCCTGGTGTACTTCCTCATCCAGATCGGCTTCTACGGCATCAACATCTGGCTCCCCCACGTGATCAAGACGATCACCTCCGGGTCCTCCATAGAGGTCGGCCTGATCACTGCGATTCCTTATGTTTTGGCGATGTTCGGCCTTTGGTACAACGCCAAAGCAGCCGACCGTTCCGGCCGGTACTCCACGCACGTGCTGCTGTCGATGGCCATCGGTGCCGTCGCCCTGGTCGTCTCGGTGGCAACAGGGGACAATCTTCCGTTCCTTGCTGTCACCCTGATCAGCGTCGCCGTCGCGGGAGCTTTGGCATACGACGGCCCCTTCTGGGCCTCCGCATCCCGTGCCATGCCGGTCGCCGTGGCCGGCACCGCCATGGGGCTGATCAATGCAGTAGGTAACCTCGGCGGATTCGTCGGGCCCTATGTCGGAGGGTATCTGCAGGATCTTACGCACGGCAGTTTCCTGGCCACGTCCATCTTCCTGGCATGCTGCCTGCTCGCCGCCGGCCTGGTGATGCTGACCCTGCGCCGCGGAGGCGACAGGCCGGTGGCCGGGGGCCACGGGCACGAACCCCAGAAAAGGCATGCCGGAAAAGTCAGTTGATCTGCGGTCGTGGAATAAGCTGCCCGGGCGCCCGGCCGCCTGGGCAGCCTTTTGCCACGGCGCGGGGACGGCCGCGCCCTTTAGAGCAGCGGGCGCCGTCGAACGCTCCCACCAGGAAGAGCGCCCCGCGCTCCGCCACAATCAGCGCCGCGGTCGCAGGGCGGAAGCATGTTGACCGTGGCTCTGCCCATACCTTAGGAATTGAGCGACGTTCCGCTGCATCGCGGAACGCCAACCGACCAGAAGGTAAAGCGAGGAACCCGGTGGATCAGCCTCATATCGTCAAGGACGGCACCGCAGCCTGCCCATGCAGTTCAGATCCGGGCAGTTCGCATGAACCTCTTACAATTGACCAACTGCTGCTCGAGAGCCGCGCCGGGCTCGAGCGGGTCCAGCCATCAGACCTTGAGAAGGAGATGGCCGCGGGCGCACTTGTCGTTGACACCCGGCCCGTTGACCAGCGGGACCGCGACGGCGATCTACCGGGTGCGGTGGTTATTGACCGAAACGTTTTGGAGTGGCGGCTCGACCCTTCCTGCCCCCACCGGCTCCCCATCGCTGACGACCCCACCCGGCGGATAGTGGTGGTCTGCAATGAGGGCTACAGCTCCAGCCTGGCTGCACATACCCTGCAGCGGCTGGGTTTGCGCCGTGCGACCGACCTCATTGGCGGCTTCCAGGCCTGGGCTGCCCTGCGCGCAGATTCCTGAAATTTCTTCGATGCAGGGCCACCGCGAGGACGATAAGGGGTACGTGGATGGCCGGCAGGTTATGGGCGAACCATCGCGGCAGGTAAATGTCGGTAACGGACCCGCGGGCATCACCCAGGCGTTGCGCGAGCGGCGTCAGGGGGCAGCGGAAGCCGTTCACGACGAAGACCAGGGTCTCCCCGCCCACAACTGCAGCAGCCATGGCCGCCCGCCTGCCGGTCTCGCCGCGGAATCCGGCATAGAGCAAATAGACCATGCAGGCCTCGATGCTGAACCAGGCGGCTGTGTGGAAGGCTTTCACCGCCCGAAGGGCGGCATGACTCGTTTTCATGCCATCAACACAAACACGGTATCCGGTGCCGTGTCAGAGGCTTTCGGCATCCATGGCGGCATCAGAATCTGTTGGAACACCTGGGCCGCTTTGCAGATATGGCGCAGTCGGGGCCCCTTTGGCGGCTAAATGAGCCCCGACCGGCCAGTACTTCTAGGCATCAATCACCAGATCCGTCTGAGCGGTGGAACAGCAGGGCAAGAACTTGCCAGCATCGATTTCCCGCTTCCGTATTCCGCCCTGGTGGTTCATTTCGACCTCACCCGAAAGCTTGACCACCTTGCACGAGCCGCACATGCCTTCCTTGCAGTTAGCACCGATCCGGACGCCCGCGCGCTGGGCCGCACCCAGGATGTGTTCTTCGGGGTCGATCCGTACATTGATGCCGGTGCGCATGAAGGAAAGGGTGAGGCTTCCCGTCCCCACGGTGTCAAAGCTTGACGCATCGGGGGACGGGGCCGCGGAATCCGCCTCTGAAGTACCCTTACCGGCTTCGCTCGAGGGCGCCTCCGGCTCGACAATTTCCAGCGGCAGCCCGGATGCCTTCAAGGTACCCTCAGCGTCATAGCCGGGTTCGTATAGCCCGAACGCTGAGGGCTGGCTTTCGTAGTAGTCCTCAGCCGAGTCTGCGATTTCCTCGGCAATTTCCTCCGCGATGTCCGATGCCAGTGCGATCTCTGCCTGGTATTCAAGGAGGGTTTTGCGATCTCCGGAGAAGAACTCCATATAAATCGAGGTGTCGTCGACGCCCACCTTCTTGAGCAGTTCAGTAGCGGTGTTCAGGTAACCCTCCGGGCCGCAGGCGTAGACCTGCCGGCCGTTGGCGTCGGGGGCCACCTCCTCGATCATTGCCGAGCTCAGCCGTCCGCTGAAGCCCTCCCACTCCTCAGGCCTGCCGCGGTCGCCCAGGGCATAGAAAACCTTGACGCGCGGGTCAACGGAAGCGATATAGGCCAGCTCCCGGTGGAAGGCAAAGCCGCCGGCTTCGGCGCCGTGGTAGAGCACCACCACGTTGGCGGTCCCGGGCAGCGAGTGAATGGTCCGCAGCATCGACATGATGGGGGTGATGCCCGCGCCCGCGGCCAGGAAGAGGTAGCGCGCGCGCCGGTCGGCATCCGGCAGGTGGAAGGCCCCCACGGGTCCCAGCATGTCCAGGACAGTGCCGGGCCTGACATTGTCGTGCACCCACGGCGAAACCAGTCCGCCCGGGTCGCGTTTGACGGTGACGCTGAAGGTCCACGGTTCCGTGGGCGAACTGGACAGCGAGTAGCTGCGGTCCACCGGCTCGTGCTCCTCACCGTTCACCGGGAAGGCAATGTTTACGTACTGGCCCGCACGGAACGCCAGGGGCGCACCGTCGCAGCGGCGGAACACTAACGTCATCATGCCGCCGGCCTCGGGGATGGTCTCGACGCATTCCGCCATGAACTCCTGCGGATGCCAGGGCCCCAAGGCACGGGCGGCGCGGGCGGGCGCTTCAGTGCTGCCCATCACCCTGTTCCACGGCATTTCAAGACCGCGGATGCGCTGGGGTTCCCGGACCGGTGTCTCGATAAGGAGTTCCGTCATGCCAGGTGCTCCTGCACACGCTGTACGTACCAGTTAATGAAAGCCTCGACCTGGTATTCGCTCTTCATGTAGGGGCCGGGCTGGTAGGCGGGGCTCCCGGCACCCTGCTGGCAGAGCTCAACAAACGCCTTGTCCTGCAGGTTTGTCTGCTTCCAGGTGTACGTGAGCTTCTCGAGGTCGTAATCGACGCCTTCTTCGGCGTCGTCCGCTACCAGCCAGGTGGTGCGTACCAGTGACTGGTGCTCGTTGATGGGGAAGACGCCGAACGTGATGACGTGGTCGCCCAGGAAGTGGAACCAGCTGTTGGGCTGCAGGTGCATCGAGCATCGGCCAAGCCGGAAGTCCGGCAGATCGCCGAGCAGCTTCTTGGAGAGCCTGCGGCCGTCCGGAGAGAATGATTCGCCCTCTCCGTCGAGTGATTCGCGGGAGATGCGGATGCCCGCGATGCGGGTGTCAAGCTCCTCGACCACCTCGTAGGGAAGACCATAGCGGCGGCAGCGCTCCTCAAGGGATGACTGCGCCTGCTTGTTCCGGTCCCATACTTCCTCAAGGTGGGCCGGGATGAGGCCCTCGGTGAGGCCCCAGGTGGGGAAGAGCGAGCAGGCGAGCTCAGGGTGGCCGTCGCAGTGGTAGCACTCACGGTTGTTCTCCATGACGAGCTTCCAGTTGCCCTCTTCGATGATGTTCTGCTGGTAGGCAATTTTCGTCTTCGACAGATCGTGGGGCGCGAGGTAGGGCTCAAAGATTTTTGAGGTTTCATCGAAGTCGGTCGGCGGCTCGTCAGCGATGCATACGAAGATAAGCCCAGCCACCTCGCGGCCGTGGGCCCGCTTGAGCCCGAAGCAGCTCTTATCGAACTTCGTTTCTCCCGGTGCCGAGGCGTGGATCAGATCGCCGCTGGGTGAATAAGTCCAGGAGTGGTATCCGCAAACCAGGTTTCCCGTTGACCCGGTGGGTTCAGTCAGGACGCGGGCACCGCGGTGCCGGCACACGTTGTGCAGGACGTTCACGCCGCCATCGTCGTTGCGCAGCACGATCAGCGAGTAGGGCCCATAGTCGACCGTGACGTAGTCGCCGGGCTCCGGAAGTTCAGCGGTGCTCGCTGCAAAAATCCAGTGCTGGCCAAAGATGGCTTCCATGTCGATTTTGAAAATCGTGGAGTCCGTATAGAAAGGGGCGTCGAGTGAATATCCCGTGCGACGCAATGCAAACAACTCAGTGATCTCCGCCAGCTGCTCTGCAGGCAAGGATGAAGCGAGTTTTCCGCGTGCGTTGAGGGGCTGGTGCACTGGAGCAGTCATGGTTTTTCTCCCGAGAGGCGTGGGTGAGTGTGCTGGTTTGCGTAGACAAGGGTTGCGTTTCCGCAGCCCGTCGCCAAAAGTCGTTGTAGTCACATTAGGGCTGCCGGGTCTGCAACAAAAGCGCAAGAATCAGCGGATAACCGTGCACAATGGATGCATGATTGATCCACGGCTTATAACGCTTCGCGTATTCGCCAGATGCGGCACTGTCAGCGGAACCGCGGAGCTTACGGGCTACTCTCCTTCCGCAGTCTCAGCCCAACTGCGTGAGCTCCAGCGCGTGCTCGGTTTGCAGCTGCTGACGAAGGACGGCCGGGGTGTCCGGCTGACCGCCACAGGCCGCTTCATCGTGGCGGGTTCGGACACCCTCATCGCGGATTGGGAGAGCCTGCGCGCGGCGGCAATGGAAGCCGGCGACCAAGTACAGTCCCGTTTCGGCCTCGGTGGATTTTCCACAGCTGCCGCGCAGTTGCTCGCCCCTCTGGCCGCCACCCTCCGCTCCACGCGCCCCCAGTTGGAGGTACAGGTACTCGAAGCCAACCCGGCCCGCTGCTTCGATTTGCTGGTGGCCGAGCGGATCGATCTTGCGGTCATAGTCGCCATGCAGTCCAACACCTACAGCGACGATGATTTGCGCTTCGAGCAGACCGTTCTGCTCGACGATCCCCTTGACGTGATCATTCCGTCCGACCATCCGTTCTCATCGCGGGAAACTGTGACGCTTGAAGAATTGGCCTCGGAACCCTGGATCACCGAAGCCGCCGGTTCCACTTACCACGCCCTTTTCACGGCCGCGTTCACCGCAGTTGGAGTGACCCCGCGGATTGCCCACGAGGCTGTGGAGTGGGAGACCCAGATCGCTTTCGTGGGTGCGGGGCTGGGCGTGGGCCTGCTGCCACGACTGGCGCCTCTCCATAGCGCAGAGAACGTGGTCCGGCTGCGCATAACCGGCAAAGGGCGGCCCGTCCGGCGGATCGTGGCTGTCGCGCGCCGAGGGAGTATCGGATCCCCCCTGATCCAGGAGTCACTCAGCATCCTGCAGACCAACGCCAAGCGGATCCTCGCCGCCCGCCCGGAAGACGACCTGTGAAGCCGCAATGCTGAACGGAAAGACCCGACGCAGCGTGGGGCAGGCAGTCCCCGCCTGAGGAGTTGGGTGAACTTTGACGCTCAGGGCATGCCTGCCATCCGGCGCTGCCTGAAACACAGAACGAACACCGCCCCTCATGACCCGGGGGTCGCGCGCTCCGGCTGGTGAAGGACGCCGCAGCAAGTACCCAAACCCTGTTGACCTGCAGTAATACCCCGTATACGCTGACACCAGCCTGGTATATCAGTCGACGTAGCCCGAATATATCGTTGAGGGGGTTGGTAATTGCACACCCCCTCCGCGCCTTCCCCTACTACCCGCGGCCATCCCCGGGACAGCACTTTGCTCCATCCCAGACCCGCCCGGCATGGAGTCCAACGTCCATGACCGGATATCCCGGCTTCTCCACACGCCCCGCAACACCTACCGATAAGGAAGTGACCATGTCAGGAAACAGAGCAGTTGCCTACAAGGAACCCGGCGTCGTCGAAATCATCGACACGGACTATCCGACGTTCGAACTCAAGGACGGCCCGGGCGTAAACCCGGCGAACGTTGGCCGCAAGGTACCCCATGGCGCGATCCTCCGCACGGTGACCACCAACATCTGCGGCTCGGACCAGCACATGGTCCGGGGGCGCACCACCGCTCCGCAGAACCTGGTCCTTGGCCACGAAATCACTGGCGAAGTGGTGGAGGTGGGGCCCGACGTCGAATTCATCAAAGTGGGCGACATTGTCTCCGTGCCGTTCAATATCTCCTGCGGCCGCTGCCGAAATTGCAAGGAACGAAAGACCGGCATCTGCCTGAACGTCAACCCGGACCGCCCGGGCAGCGCCTACGGCTACGTCGACATGGGAGGCTGGGTGGGCGGACAGGCCGAGTATGTACTGGTCCCCTACGCCGACTGGAACCTGCTGCGCTTCCCGGACCGGGACCAGGCCCTGGAAAAGATCCTGGACCTGACCATGCTCTCGGACATCTTCCCCACCGGCTTCCACGGGGCCGTGACCGCCGGCGTCGGTGTTGGCTCCACCGTTTACGTGGCAGGCGCCGGACCGGTGGGCCTTGCTGCGGCCGTAGGCGCGCAGCTCCTTGGCGCCGCCGTCGTGATTGTGGGCGACATGAATGAAGACCGCCTGGCGCAGGCGAGGTCGTTCGGCTGCGAAACCGTCAACGTGACGAAGGGCGACCCGAAGGAACAGATTGAACAGATCCTGGGGGTTCCCGAGGTGGACTGTGGCGTGGACGCCGTCGGCTTCGAAGCCCGCGGCCACGGAAAGGATGCCTCCCACGAGGCGCCTGCCACCGTCCTGAATTCCCTTATGGACATCACGGCCGCCGGCGGCGCCCTTGGCATTCCCGGCCTTTACGTGACCGGGGATCCCGGTGGAATTGATGAAGCAGCCAAGCACGGCTCCCTCTCACTGTCCTTGGGCACCGGCTGGGCGAAGTCCTTGTCCTTCACTACGGGCCAGTGCCCGGTGATGAAGTACAACCGTCAACTGATGATGGCCATCCTCCATGACAAGGTCCAGATTGCAAAGGCCGTCAACGCCAAGGCCATCCCGCTCGAAGATGCCCCCCGCGGCTATGCCGAATTTGACGCCGGAGCGGCGACAAAGTTCGTGCTGAACCCCAACGGCTATGTGAAGGCTTAGTAGGAAGCAAAGGGAAGCCGGAGGTCCGGGGCACTTCGCCCACTGCGCAGTTGTCCTGCGGCCTCCGGCACCCGCCCCTCAGCAACATCCTCACTAAGAACCCGCCAGCACTGAAAGTTCGTTTCACTGCATTTAAACCGCGCCGGCCCTAATGGTCCTACTTTCTGCGGGCCTTCAGGTCACTTACAACCTTTGCGATCCGGCGTGACCGCGTCTCTGCGGTCTTAGACACTGCAATCGGTTCCACGTAGCGGCGCTGGCTGCTGTAGCTCAGCGTTTGGTAGAAAGCTTTCGCTTCGGGGTCGGAATCCAAGGCGGCGGCAAGGTCTGCCGGAACGTCGACGCTCCGCGGCTGGGTGTCCAACTCCAGGTCCACCTCCACGACGTCCCCGGCCGACGTACCGGTAAGCTCCCGGTTGGCGGCGCTGAGCCCGATCATGTTGAGCCCGCCCATCACCGCGACGGTACTGCGGTAACTCTTTCCGTTGAGAGTCACGACCACGGGCGGCCGCTTTCCGGCATCAAGCGCCCGAACGACGTCCTCGGGAACCTCGATGCCCACCTTGTTGCCGCTCCCTCGAAGGGTAGTGGTAAATTTCATCTCCAAAGTATGCACCTTCCCAAGACCAGCATTGATCTTCAGCCCCCGCTCACGCTGGCGCTGGTGCAATCCGAAGTTCCCCGAAGTAACAGCCGTGAACACAGTTGAGGCCGTCTTTCTGATTCTCGGCGCCGCCTTCATGTGGGTTGGCGGGACTGTCTTCGTCCTCCTGAAGTTGCGCCGCCGCAGGAGAAGTTCATCACTCGTGGCTTCCGCGCCACCTCCCCCTGCCGCCACCGCTCCCCGGCACCACAGGCCATGGCGCCGGGTCCGTTCCGTCACAGGCCAAAGCCCTGGACCGAGACGCAGGTTGAGGCTCAGAAAAGTCCGCCGGTGAAGTCATCCACCACGGGCAGCATCGCCCAGCGAGTGCGGTTCCGTACTGCACAGAGCCGGGCCGCCAACAGAACACTGTCCATCACCCAGTGCGGGTGACCAGTTCTTGGGAGCAATCATGGATACCAGGACGACCCTCGGGTTCATCGCCGGATATTTCGCCGCAATCGCCGGCGTCTTCCTCCTCTACCTTCCGGACATCCTCCTGCTCGTTGCCCTGCTTCTCGCAGGCGGGATGCTCCAGCTGTTGCCGTTCGCCATCCTGGTCAGGAGACTGTGGCACCTCCCGGAAGCCCAGGTGGATTCGGCGTGGCTCTTGGAATGCCATCGCTAGGGTGCACCGCACTGAAGACTCTTCTGCCAACCAAGCAGCTTGCCCGTGGAGCCGAGCCTGGTTTCCGGCACTGCACTCCGCCAGCCCCAAAACAACATGCCACTCTATAGTGTCTGGAACTCCTGACCGCCGGGTAAGAGCAGCTTAGGTCCGGCGATCCGAACCAGTCCTGCCCGGCTCCATGGGCTCCGCTTCGGGCCCGTGGTTCCAGATCCCAAGGGAAAGACCCGATGACAACCCCCTCTGACCACGTCGTCCCCGCGCATGTTGACCTCAAGCAGGCACCTGGCCCGGACCGCAATCCTCTGGTGCGCTGGCTGCTCGCCAACCAGGTGGCTCCCAGCGGCCCGGAGGCCAAGGAGGACCACAAGCCCAACGCCTGGTGGAAGGTCATGTGCCTGACCGGCGTCGACTACTTCTCCACACTGTCCTACCTGCCCGGCATTGCAGCCCTGGCCGCTGGGGCGCTGTCGCCGCTGGCCACTTTGCTGATCGTGGCCCTGACACTGCTGGGTATGCTGCCCATGTACCGCAGGGTCGCCCAGGAAAGCCCCCATGGTCAAGGATCGGTGGCCATGCTGGAGAAACTACTGCCATTCTGGCGCGGCAAGTTCTTCGTCCTGCTGCTCCTGGGCTTCGTGGCAACCTCGTGGATCATTACCATCACGCTCTCGGGCGCCGACGCCTCAGTCCACCTGCTGGAAAACCCCTTGATCCCCGAAGCCCTCAAAGGCGGAGCAGTAATCATCACGGTGGTCCTGCTGCTGATTTTGGGCGGAGTGTTCCTGCTGGGATTCAATGAAGCCGTCGGGGTCGCCATCCCGCTGGTTGCCATCTACCTGCTGCTTAACGCCGCCGTCGTGGTGGCCGGATTCATTCACCTCGCGGCCGACCCGTCCCTGGTGGCCGGCTGGACAGACCGGCTGCTCTCCAGTGGCGGCGGCCCGATGGGGCTGGTCAGCCCGGCCATCATCGCCTTCCCGTTGCTGGTCCTGGGCCTGTCAGGGTTCGAAACCGGGGTTTCCATGATGCCGCTGATCAAGTCCTCCGGAAGCACGCCGGACGACGTCATGGCTTCACGGGTCAGGAATACCCGCAAGCTGCTCACCACCGCTGCACTGATCATGAGCGTCTACCTCATGTCCACCAGCTTCCTGACCACCGTCATGATCCCGCCCAGCGAGTTCCAGGACGGCGGCCAAGCCAACGGACGGGCTTTGGCATTCCTGGCCCACGAACTCTTCGGCGCCGGATTCGGCACCGTCTATGACATCTCCAGCGCCTTGATCCTCTGGTTCGCCGGCGCGTCTGCAATGGCCGGGCTCATCAACATCGTGCCCCGCTACCTGCCCGCCTATGGCATGGCGCCCGAGTGGGGCCGCGCCGTCAGGCCTGTTGTGCTGGTCTACACCGTGGTGAGCATCGGCATCACGATCGCCTTCAAGGCGGACGTGAACGCCCAAGCCGGTGCCTACGCCACAGGGATCCTGGCCATGATGGTCTCGGGGGCGGTCGCCGTCACCGTCTCGGCCATCCGGCGTCGCAGCCGGGCCAGCGCCGTGGGCTTCACCGTACTGACCCTGATCCTGCTTTACGCCTTGGCCGATAACGTCATCGAAAAGCCGGACGGCCTCCTTATCTCCGCGTTCTTCATCGGCGGCATCATCGCTGTCTCCCTGGTCTCCCGCGTTACCCGGACCACCGAACTGCGGGTCGACACCATCGAATTCGACCAACCCGCACGCCAGTTCATTACCGATTCCATCGCGTACGACCGGGAACTCCACATCATCGCGAACAAACGCCAGACCGGGGACGGGACGGAATACGCCGAGAAGGAGTTCGAGCAGCGCGGGCTGAACCCCGTCCCCGGCCCCGCCGACGTCATCTTCCTGGAAGTTGAGATATCCGACCCCTCGGAATTCAGCCACACGCTCCGGGTCGAGGGCATCGAGGTTGACGGCTACCGGGTCCTCCGCGTGCAGTCCCCCGCCGTGCCGAACGCCATCGCAGCAGTCCTGCTGGCCCTCCGGGACTCGACCGGGGTCATGCCGCAGTGCTACTTCGAATGGTCTGAGGGCAGCCCGGTCAACCACCTCATGCGCTACCTGTTCCTTGGCCAGGGCGATACGCCTCCGCTGGTGCGGGAAATCCTCCGCGAGACGGAACCTGACAAGGCGGCCAGGCCCGGCATTCATGTGGGTTGACCGGCGCAACGGGGATGCGCGGCTCACGCCGGGACGCTGAAGTTACCGGTACCCGGGGCCTTGCTGGGGGCCGCTGTAAACAGCCTGACGGCGTCCACGCGGTTGGTGCACCGGAGCTTCGAGTAGGAATGTTCCAGGTGTTTGGACACAGTCCGCGGGCTGATTCCCAGCAGGTGGCCGACAGCTGTGCTTTTCAGGCCTTGCGCCACAAGCGCAAGGATCTCTGCCTCGCGGTCCGTCAGACCGAACTCGTCGGCACGCCACGGATTGTTCGTTGCAGTTGGCGGCTGTGAATAGGCCGTGTCGAGGAGGCACAGCACAGGCTGGATTTCCCTGGCAAGGTCCATTTCCCTGTCGCTGAAATCATGATTCCAGCGGTTCATGACCCAACTGTGCAATATTCCGGGGCCCGCCTGTGCCGTCCGTAGCGACAATTGTCGGTTAATCCGCATCTCCCGGAAGCCTTCACGATAAAGCCTCGATTCGTAGAACTCCCGGTCGGAAACAATGTCGCTGAGGCGCCGCGGGCGCCACACGCCGGCCATGGAATCGCCTACGTCGCTTGTGACGAGCGGATGGTCGTTTCGGATTTCAAGCAGTTTCCGGGCAAGATCACCGAACGGGTGGTTCCCGGGGCGGGCGTAGACCTCCGCTCGGACCTGCTGCATATCCAGCTCATTCCATGCCAGCCCATCGCAGGGGAAAAGCTTCGACAGGAGCTCGCTGGCCGCTTTCAGATAGGTCCCGCGGTCCGGCAGCCGGACGAGTTCGCCGGCAAGGTCACCAACAGCATCCATTGTTCTGCCCGCCATAAGCGAATGGTTCGTTTTTCAAGGCTAGGGGCCGGAATTCAGCACATTCAAGGGTTTGCCAGTTGTAGGGGGCTACCCCATTTGGTCCGCACCCGCGATGCGCAGAATTGCGTATATAAGCCCCATGCAAGGGGTTCTATATTCGCCTTGCCGGACGTGGCAGGCCATCCACCCGCGCGTCTGCAAAAAACGGACCCGACCCAAGAAGGAGAAGATCATGGCAGTCGCAATCATCATGGAGTTCGACGGGTCGACGCTTGAACAATATGACGAGATCAACAAGAAAATGGGCTTGACGCCCGGCGGCGCCGGTCCCGCAGGTTCGATATCCCACTGGGCCACGGCTACGGATAAAGGATTCCAAGTCACCGATGTCTGGGAAAGCCGTGAGCAGTTCGACGCCTTCGCCCAGGAGAAGATCGGACCTCTCAGCATGGAACTGGGCTTTGCGGCACCCCCGAAACTGACTTTCCATGAGGTACACAATTATCTAACCTCCAATACCGACACCCTCAGGGCCCCACTCCCGGCGCAGCAATAAGGGAGCCCAACAGCTGAAGAAGGTTCTGGGGCCGGTCCCTCGCAGGACCCGGCCCTAGGGCCTTTTCCGCCTATCGACCCCTATTTGGCGCCGAGGAAGATCGGGTTGGTCAATGCTGCCATTGGACCCAGCAGCAGCGTCGTTCCCATATTGGTCCCGTTGCTCGCCGTGCCGTCGGCCATGGGATGGCGCACCTCGGCCCGCACGTAGGCGGAGAGCTGGGCGGTGGTGATCCAGGTGTGGGTGCCTTGGCCGCAGGCAGTGACAACACTTGAAATGGGGAACCTAAGCATGCTTACTATGGATGCAGCCGAATGCGAACGGCTGCCACACCACAGGAGGTAAGACCATGGGACTGGGTGACAAGATTGATAACGCTGCCGAGAAGGCGGGCGGCAAGGCCAAGGAAGCTGCCGGCGCAGCCAGCGGCGATGAGAGCCTGCGGGCCGAAGGCCAGGCAGACCAGGCCAAGGGTGACTTGAAGCAGGCCGGCGAAAAGGTCAAGGATGCTTTCAAGCACTGACCGGATCAAGGGAAAGGCGCGCTCAGCGAACGGGGCGCGCCTTTTCTGTGTCCATTGCCAGGACGGCAACCGCCCGCGCCTGCCCGTGCAGATCCCGGCGCCGATGGTGCGGAGTTTCACCCGGATGTCCCAGCCGCGTGGTCCTATGCTCTGGATATGCACCCCTTAGTGTCGATCGGTCTGGTGTTCCTCACCGGATTTGCCTGGATGGGTACCGTGGTGATCCTGCTGGTGTCCTTGGCGAAGGCCCGACGGCGGTCGCGGACCCGGGCCGGCCATGGCGCTGGGGGTGCGGAAGCCCAAAAAGCTGATGATGCGGCGGCAGCGCGGACCTAACACCCCGTCCCTCAAGCCAAGACGATGAGTAGTCTTCAGGCCACCCGGATTCATCACCGGACCTCCAGCAGACATCTGGACCGCACGGGAGCACGGCCGCCTCCCACAAGGCTGGCTTCCTCTTCCGGCGGCCGCGGCCGGTCCTCACTGGGGTGCTGAAGTGAATTCAGACCAGCAGCAGCCAGCCCATCCCCCTCAGCCGCGCCATTCTCCCCAGGTCCAGTATCAGCACCAGCCGTACGGATACCCTCAGCCAGGCTGGCCGGGGCCTCCGCCGCCTAAGAATAGCTGGCTTGGATGGATCCTCGGCGGAGTCGGGCTGTCAGTAGCCCTACTGTGCATTCTTGTCTTCGCGGGATGCTCGGCACTGGCCCAGGAGATTAATGGTGGTGGCGGCTCCCAGGAAGAAAAGGCGAGTGCCATGAGGGCCCGCGCGGACAACGTACCGGAGCATGATTGGGTGGAGGTCTTCCGCTTCGACCCCAAGGTGGATCCCGGATGTCTCTCCATTGACACATCCTGTTTGCGGCTGAACGCACGATGGTCCGTGACTCATAAGGTCAGCATTGAAAGTGCGGCAAGCAGGTTCGGGATGACGTCCGGAAAGGGAGGCCCCGCCCTGGAACGGTCTGTGGGGTGCGTCAGGACCGCGACTGCTGGAGTAAGCCGGGAATCACTTTGTATCGATGCATCTCCGGAAGGCCCAGATTCCTATGAAGTCACCATTCATATGGAGCGTGACTGACCAGGTGCATAGCCGCTGGCTTGCGGAAACACTCTGCCCGAGGTGGGACTCGAACTACATTCCCGACCTTAAAACATATGCGGAACTCCTGAAAGCCTACAAAATCCGGGTCAGTTCGACGGCGGTACGAGGCACTCCGATACGAAAAGTGCGGACATTGTCCACACCCTCCCAGGCGCCAAACTCTCGAACTCAGATGGTCGTCTTCTGGGCGAATTCATTAGCCCGTCACCACCACCCCGTAGCTCCGAAAACGGTAGCCGGTCAACAATTCCACCCCGACGGCACCGCTACCAGACCAGCTCTCAACGGCTAATTGACGGAAAGTACGCTCTAGGCCCCCTTTGCATAGGGTCTGGGGGCCCAGAGAAGGACGCGCCTGGCATCGTGACTGGCCCGTTCCCCCACCCAGGGTGCGACAGTGTTATCCCCGCCCAGTGCGGAGTCTTACCCGCAGTGGCCCGCCGGCCATCACCCGGGGAGGCGTGGCGCCTCCCGGGGTAGCCCACGGCGGCCCTCCGGAGTCATGATGGCACTATGACTGATCCCCAACGGAAGCTGTCCGCCGCCGAGCTCGCCGAGGCCGGGCTCACGGGGTGGCGCGTGACCGGCGAGGCCCTCGCCGCCACCTTCAGGACCCGGAAGTTCTCCACCGGGCTGGAGCTCGTGAACCGCATCGGCGCCTCCGCCGAGGAGGCCAACCACCACCCTGACCTCACGCTTACCTACCCCGAGGTCGGCGTCACGCTCTCGAGCCACGACGTCGGCGGGATTACCAGCCGCGACATCGACCTGGCCCGCACTATCAGCGGCCACGCCGCGGACCTCGGGGTCGCCGCCACGGAGTGAGTCCCCGCCGTCGAGCAGGGGTGAAGGATCGTCGAGGCGCTAAGCAACCTTTACGGACTCGCCATTACCGGCATTCAAATTGATGGGGAAGGAACCCGGAAAGAGCTGGTTTCAACTGCCCGCTGAGGGTCCTGCGGGCTGGTTTTGGCGGGTCTTTCTGTCTGCGTCGATTTCCTACGCTGTCACTAGTCTCGGACGTGCTGTGAGCCTGGCGAATACCTGCGGGATCTTCACGGGCGGCAGGCCAGTGGCCGGTCCTGAACGATTGATTCCGCATACGGGCCCTGTTCGGTGCCGCTAAGCTAGCGCCAGGCAATGGCGACAGTAACTATCGATCCTCAATCTGTCCGTCTCTTCCCGTCGCCCGTGGCCGGGAGCATACTGAGACATGGCTGACTCCGATGACTTTCTGGCCTGGGTACGGTCGACCCTTTACGAGGCGGAATTGGCGCTCCACAACGGCGACGCCGGACCACGCCGAGCCATCTGGTCCCGCAATGAGCCCGTGAGCGTCCTTGGCGCCTGGCGCAACGCGCTGGGTCGGCAGGAGCTCGATGACCTGTTCACCGGTCTCGCCAGACAGTTCTCCAACTGCACTTCCTACCGCTTCGAGCTGATGGCGTACGACGTGGTCGGGGACATTGCCTACACCGCCGGCCTGGAGCACACCTCCGCCTCCGTAGACGGCGAGCCGCGGAGCTACACCCTCCGGGCAACCCAGATCTACCGGCGCGAGGACGGCCATTGGAAGGTAGCCCACCGCCACGGCGATACAGTCACTTCCTGACAACGACGAGGATGCAGTCCAAAGGTTTCCGCGTTGTGCGTCGCACGCTATTCCAGGAGGGCCGAACGGCAAATGCGACGCAAACAAGCCGCGCTAGCTAACTCTTCAAAAAGCGCGCCCCGCGAGCGGGCCTCTCCCCCAGCTTTAGTGGACAGGCTGCGTATCAAGTCCGCGCGTATTCGGCGGGTATGAGACCCGGTGAGACCGGCGGCTAGCATCGCCCAGTGCCTATCGAAGTGGTCGCGTCCTCGCCATCGTGGCCTGCGCAGTTTGCGCTGGTCGCAGGCGACCTGAAGCAGGCTCTCGCTGGACTGGCGACCGCGCGAGTCGAGCATGTGGGCTCAACCTCAGTGCCAGGGCTGGCGGCCAAGCCCATCCTCGATATCGACGTCATCGTCGACGGAGCGGAGATGTCGGCAGCGGTCGCCGCCCTGGGTTCGGCCGGGTACGTTCACCGCGGCGATCTGGGAGTTGTCGATCGGGAGGCCTTCCATGCTCCTGATGCGAACCCGCGGCGGAACGTCTATGTCTGCCGGGCGGGCACGTTGAACGTCCGCAACCACCTCGCGGTTCGCGACGTCCTTCGTGTGCGGGAAGATCTGCGTGACGAGTACGGAGCCGTGAAGCTGGCGCTTGCAGCGGAGCCCGACATGGACATCGATACCTACATCGCTCGAAAGTCTGCGGTTCTCCAGAAGGTCCTCGCGGAGTCCGACCTCACCTCCGACGAGTGCCTTCAGATCTTGCGCCTCAACGACCCTGCCGCCTGACCCGACTACAGCTCGCCAGGCGGGCTGGCCGCCTCAGTGCGAACGAGCTCAGACGCCTGTCGGACGAGATCGACCAGGTTGTCGGGGAAGACCTGTACGTCCGCGCTTGTGAGGTCGTCGGTCGACCACCATCGCCACGTGGTCACGGCTCGCTGTTCCAGCTCGGTCCATCCGTGGGCGCTCAGCGCGCTGTTGTTCGTCCTTGCGGCGAAGAAGTGCTCGATCTGATGCTGTGGCTGACCGTGGTTTAGAAAGTCGAATTCCCGGCGATGGAAGGGCCCGATCAGAGTCAGTCCTGCCTGGCCGGTCTCCTCGAGCAACTCGCGCTCCGCGGCTTCCGCGAGCGACTCGCCCGTGTCCACTCCGCCGCCGGCCGTGAACCAGAATCGGACCGTGTCACCGGTGTCGGAGAGGTCCCGGCCTTCGAAGAGGAGCACGCGGCTGGACTGGTCCAGGAGGACGATCCGAACTGCGACTCGCGTGTCTTCAGGCATCGCGCTCTCCCGACTGCGCCATCCGTCCCAGGGTGACGAGGAGGTTGGCGTATCCGAGAGCATCGTCGATCGCGCGGTGCGTGTGCGGTACGTCGCCGAACCACTCGGTCGGCAAGCTCGCTGGCGAGATCTCCGACGCAGGGCGACCGGTCACGGCTGCTGCGTAGCTCCGAAGGCAGAGGCCAGTGCCATCGAAGACACGGTCGTCCTCGTATGGGCCCTGGATGATGCCGTAGCGAGTGAACCGGCGAAGGTAGAAGTCGATCCACAGGCCGTCGAAGGCCAAGGGCGAGGCAGCGAAGCACTTCTGGCCGGGCAGTGATTTCACCCAACTCGCGTATCTGGCCATCACATCGGGCGCTGGTTCCGGATCGGTCGTGGCGGCCTCCCACACGTCGGGAATCGACTGGAACCACGCGAGGGTCTGCTGGTTCGGTGCGGCTCCGGGCAGTTCTTCGAGAACGGCTTCGAAGCGCCCGTGCTCCGTGCCGTCGAGGGTGATGGCGACGGACGCGAACGATCGCATCGAGTTCGGCCCTGGCCACGGTCCGTCGACCTCGATGTCCGTGACGACATAGACCCAGTGGTCGGGCGATTCGCTAGACACGACGAGGATCCTCGCATTCCGGGTGACGGCGGCAAAGAGCGGCGTGTGCCAACGGTCAAGTGGCCTTGATGGATCGGCCGGCGTACCGGGCCCACGGCTCGCCCGCCTTGTCGGCGTGGAGGAACGCGACCTGGGCGCTGTAACCGAGCGCCTCTGCCACCAGGGAGGGCGGGCATTCAAGGACGAGCTCACCGATGGCACGGTTGCGGGCACCGAGGAGGTTGATGCCCACGTCGCGGAGGCGGTCCATGACAGTGTTGGGGTGTAGGTGGCGGCCGGCAAGCGTGCTCGGGAACAGCCACGGGCTGTCGGATCCGGCGCCGGTGCGTAGGTTCGGCCGTGCGGCAAGGTGCTCCCTGATGAGCGAGGCGAACGGCTCGGGAACATCGGTCGGATGCGTGCCGAGAACGATGCTCATCCCAGAGTCGGCGTCGTCGACGATGCTGGTCGGGAAGGTGACGACCTTGACCAGCGGCTGGGCGTAGAGCAACAGGAGCATCCCGGCGACGCGGTAGGGGAGTGACTCGCTGGTGCCCGTGAGGAGCTCGTGGATCCAGGCGAGCCGTTGGTCCTGACTGAGAGATGGGCTGCTCTTCGCGGATCGGTGCTGAACAGTCACCGCCGTGTTGAGACGCGCCTGCTTCGCGACCACGAAGAACGTCCTGATCGCACTGCGCGTCGTCGGTCCGGCCGCGAGCCACTCGTCGACGTCCTGCTGAGTGCAGGTGGCCGCGGTGCGCTGATACGTCTCGTGGAGCCACACGAGGAACTTCACCGTTTCGGTGATCTCCTGCTTCGCGGAGTGAATTGGCCCGCGAGTGGGTGCGCCAGCCCCGGTCTTGGCGCGGATGCGCCGCAGGTGGTGCCACGTGGCGAAGTGCTGAACTGGCTGCCGTACCTCGTCGGGGAGTCCGTCGAGCTTGGCGTCGATCCATTGCTCGAAGCGCGGCAGGTAGGGGTCGCGAGGGGGGAGTAGACCGTGGTGCTGCATCAGTGCCCGGAGATGCTCGGCGGGCTTGCCGGGCACGGAGTCGAGACCCTCGTGCGACGCGGCGATGGCGCCGTTACCGAGCCCGCGAAGCAGTTCCTGGACCTTGGCCGACCGCTTCCAAACGAGGATGGACTCGGGCCTGTCTGACGCGCAGAGAGCATCGACAAGGCCGAGGAGTGCGGGATCGCTTGGCGCGCCGCCGAGCAGCGCGTGGAGGTCGTCGCGGAGTGCGCAGCGGACGCAGAGCCGTCCGCGATGTCGCGCTGCTTCGACGTCGCAGCGCTCGCAGTGGAAGTCGACGGGGATCTCAGCGCATGTCGAGCAGATCGGCTGGCGATCGGTGGCGCGCAGGCCCGGCAGGAGCCGATCCTGGAGGCACTCTGGGCAGGTTCCGCGGGTGTGCACGGCGTCGTAGTAGCAGATGTTGCAGAGTCGGCCTTCTGGCCAGTTGGCTGCGAGCCTGGGGATGTTCCGGCCGCAGCGAGCACACGGATCGTCGCGAGTGCTCGTCGCGCGCGGACGACCCTGGACGGTCGAGCGAGGGGAGAGGCCCGCCGGCTTCGGATCCATCGATGCTCCTGGCGCTACTCGTCGAGGATGTTTGCGCGCCGCGGCCGCACGCTGCGGTCGAGCGAGACAACGTTCGGCGGGGAAGCGGTGCCCGTCTTGCGCACGCGTACATCCGTCGCCGTCGTCGTGAACAGGTCCGTCGACTCGCACTCGAAGATGTCGCACAGCGCCGCGATCAACATCAGGGAGACGCGCTCCGGCCGCTGGTTCACCAGCCGGTACACCTGCGGTCGAGACAGATTGATGTCGCGCTCGGCCAGCAGGGGAATGAGATCCGTGGTGTTGTGCAGGCCTCGGGCGGCCATCAGCTCGGCCAGGCGCCACGTGTAGTCGACCTTGCGCTTCATGATGTTCCGTCCTCGGTCTTGCGGGCCATGGCTTCCTTCACCGTACGGTCCAAGGCGCTCCTGAGCGTGGAGCGCCTGAACTCGTCGGACACGAAGTGATAGATGCCGGTTGTCGCCCCGTGCTCATGGCCCATCTGGTCCTGCACGAACCGCGGGTCCCATCCAGCTTCGAGCAGGTGAGTGGCGTACGAACGACGGAACGAGTGGAGATCGAGCCCATCGGAGAATCCCAACTCCTCGCAGTAGCGCCGGACCCGTCGGATCAGAGTCGATTCGACGACCAGTCCGCCGCGTTCGCTGGGGAAGAGATCCAGGGTGCCCGGATCACCGCGGCCGTTGGCGAGCCAGTCCTCGATGATGCCGGGCGTCCACCGCCAGACAGTGAGAACGCTGCGCGGCTTGTGCGGCGAGGACCGCTTTGCCTTGCCGTAGCGGACCTTGCAGACGCCGAACGCGCCGAACTCTCGGGCGTGTGGGTTGCGGGCGAAGTCGACCGTTTGCAGGTGCCTCAACTCGTTGAACCGGAGCCCGTAGCCGTACGCGATCTTCATCATGACCGCGTCCCGGTAGGCGGCCTGCCAGCCCTTGCGGCCCGACTTGCCGATCCGTTCAACCTCGTCGTCGGCGTGGTCGAAGAGTTGACTGATCTCATCACGGGTGTACGGACGTTTCTTCGGGCGTCCGTCGTACTCCTGGACGTGGGGAGCGGTGTTCCAGTCGAAGAACACCTGCGCCGGGTGGGTGCCAAAGAACCGCTCGCACACGACGTCGAACCCGTAGTCGGGATTGCTGATGTAGCTAGTGAAGGCACGCAACGCGGAGTGGTAGCCGCGCAGCGTCGAGTGGGCAACGTGCTTCTGGGTGCGTAGGTCCGCCGAGAACTCCTCGACAAGCGCGGGCGTCCAGTTCCACGGGTCTTCGTTGACGTGGCTGATGAAGCGCTCGACCATCCGGAGCCGTTGGTCGATGGTCGCGAACTGCAGGTTGCGTGACAGCTGCTGGTTCCGCCAGCCCTCGAGCATCTTCTGGAGCACCTGCTCGTCGGGCCGGAGGACCGGCACCGACTCGACCAGGCGGACCCGTCCGGAGCCATCAACCTGCATCAAATCCTCCCGAGAATCCGGTTTCATCCAGTGATTCCATGATGCATCTGATGAGACGCCATCTGTGTTTGCGCAGGTCAACGGCGTGTCGCGGTGGCCGCGCAACGCCTGATCGTTCCGCCGCCACACACGGTTTGACGCCGTTACGACGACGTTCGGTGCTGCGTTTCCGCTGGTCAGAGCTGGGTTAAGTACGGCCAGCGGGGCAGTGAGTCAGCCGCCCGCGATTGATTCATCCGATGCAATACGCAGACTAGTGGCTGACAAAATCTTCATTATCGGCTATTAATCAGAACGAGCAGAAGGGGATTAGCGACTCGTGGACGCCGTCCCGTAGAGCTGCTGAAAGCGGTTCCGTTCAGCTCTGGAAGTAAAAATGCCTGTGGGCGGCACACCGCTCGTTCAGTCGAGCGGCACAGTTGGGGCACGATGTGGTCGCCAGATAAGCGTTTATGGACATCTCGCCTTTGCATACACCGCACAGCACTGCTGGCTCTGCCCACTCGTTCCTTGGCCATGTTTGGGTCGGGTGGTCTGCCTCCTCCTCGTGACAGAGATGGCAGGGATAGTACCGAAGACAGCACTTGAACTTTATGGCTATCACATCTACGTCAGTGTGATAGTGAATGCAGCGGGTTTGGTCGTCTACGGTCTTCCCGAAGATCCTCATAGCCATGCTCAGGCCTCGCTTACTTCACTCGGCGCACGAGGATGTCGGGGAAGGCCCTGTGGACGGCTACCGCGGCAGCGGATGCCAGTGCGTCCTTCAGGATGTCGCCCGGGTAGAAGATGAGGTCACTGGCGAAGGCAGCCTGCCATGACAGCTTGAGGTTGACCATCATGCCGAGTACGCCGAGCAGGTGCGATGCGACCACGGTGACCACGACCGCGGCGAGGAAGAGCCAAAGGCCGCGCCGTTTGGCGGGGAGGCGCCGGATGATTTGCTCGGCGGCTATGCCAACGAGCAGGGCGGCGAGGAGGAACCCCACGATGTATCCGGCGGATCCGCCGGCGAGGACGGCCAGGCCAGCCCGGCCGCCCGAGAAGATCGGCAGCCCGGCGAACGCAAGGAGCAGGTAGAGCGCTACCGCTGCGGCGGCACGTGATCCGCCAAGGACGAGGCCCGTCACCATGATGGCGAGGGTCTGCAGCGTGATCGGCACCCCGAAGCCGCCCACGGGAATGCCGGGGATGATCGCCGAGGCCGCGATCAACGCTGCGAACACGGAGATAAGCGCCAGCGACTGCGCATCCCACAATGGACGCGGCGTGCGGGGGTTGTTCTCGGCGGGGCGGCGCGGTGCCGACGTCGAGGTCGTCTGGTGGCTCATGGTTCCTCCTGTGAATGGTGGTCGGGTCCTCCGAAGAAGGCTACAGAGCCCTCTCGACGGTCATTTTGTAGCGAAGCCACGACTGCGCCGACGATCTATGGATCAATTGCCACAAACCAGCGACCTGCCCTGCAGAGCTCTCGTTCCAAGGCCTCACGCCCAGAGGTGTACGGGCCGAGTTCGTGAAGGAAAGCCTGGTCTTCGCCGGCGAGGACTCCCCCGTGGCCAACCTGCTCTCCGTCATGGGCACCTTCGCCCAGTTCGAACGTTCCCTGATCAGGGAACGGCAGCGAGAAAGATTGGCCAGTCGAAGCAGCAGGGAGCCCAGAATTGGCGGAAGATGGCCCTGACCCCCGAACGGGCAGCCGAACTCATGAATCGCGCTGAGAACCCTGTTCCGGGCCGTCCTGGGCCGCGACTACGGCATCAGCCGTGAAACGATCAATAAGTACCTTCGTCAAGCCAGGGCCACGTAGCCTGCGCAGGTCAGAATCATTGATCAGGGGCCTTAGCGGGATTTCGCAGTTTTAGCGATGCCATGAGAGCGTGTGTGCCCGTCTGGCAGGAGTTTTCTGTCAGTTCCCCGAATCGGCAGGTTGACAGAATCTCCGTTAGCGCCGTTCAGCCGTGGCTTGTACACGGTAGGGAATCGCGTCACTCGAGTGAAGGGCGTGCTCAGCGAACGGGGCGCGCCTTTCCCGTTTTCAAAGGAGAAACCGTCCCCGTCGAGCGCGTTCGGCCGGACAAGGACGTGGTCCGCGACGAGGAAACCGTCAGCGAAGAAGTCCGCAAGGAACACATCGACACAAACGGCATCGACGACGACCGACGCCAACAGCCTAAAGCAGGCTTACCCGCCTGCCCTGGCAGTGTGAACAGTGCCCCCGGAAGTGAACTTCTCCTTCCGGGGGCGTTTCATGTGCGCGATGACTCCTCATCCGATCGCGTCCGTTCCCGCCCATGCCTGCGCAGACTCTCCTCAAGGCACGCTTCGTACCAATAGACAGTCCCCGGCTCAGGCGCAGGAGTATCAAGGCTTCGGTAAAGAGCATCCAGCACCTGCGCCAGTTCCTCATTGGACAGGCTGGAGGTAACCGCGTCAGGACCCCTGGGATCGCTGATGATTCTGTGAAGCTGCGGGTCTGCTGTTAGGTGGCTGGGTGCCGTGACAGCGCCCGGATCGTTTTGCCGGCTCCCCCGGAACATGCTTCTACATCCGGCCGGAAGCCAGGTCTGCATCGACGTTGGGATCAGTGCGGTTGGCTTTCAGTTCCTCGGTGTTGACCCATGGTGATGATTCGGGCTTGGAAGCCTTCATGGACCGCCACACGGCTGCCCCGGCTCCAGCGGCGGCGAATCCTGCGATCAACCACCAGATCCGGGACGGGGACTTCCTGGTCTCGATCGGGGCCGGCGCAGCAGCTTGTGGCCCGACCCGCCTCAGTTGTTCATGGACCCTGGGAGTGATGGTTTCCACGCTGCCGGCTAGTTCATCCGCCAACCGCCGCAACAGCGCCTGGAGCCGCGGGGAGGCAGATTCGATGCCGGTATCGAGTCCGGCTACCGCTCTCTGGAGGGCTGCTTGGACGCCAGGGGTGGCCCATTCTCTGCCCTTGGCCAGCTGCGTCATGAGGTTCTCGGAAAGACGATGAACCTGCTCGGATTCCGTCAGTGGTTTTGCTGTCCGCATTGATGCCTCCTGTGGATGGTGGTGGGGACAGGCTAGGCCCACCGGAAGAGCCTGGGAAGGGCCTTTGGGGCTTTTTGACAGGGTTCTCGGGACGGAGACCAGCACAGTCACCGCCACGGTCAGCGAGGACTACGGAACCCAGGAAGACCGAGCACTTGCAAGGCGGCGGGATCGCGGATCACCTGCTGCACTTGGTGTTGCCGACAAGCGGAAAACGAAGCCTGTTGGACGATGCTTGGGCTTTCCAGCCGTGACTATGGTGGAGCTGGAACAGGCACCAGGTTATTGGATGCTGTCGCGCTTGGTGCTTCCTCGGCTGCGACAGGGATTGTGCCCATAAAGGTCCCCCTTGACCTGGCTCGTCCGGGGAGGAACCCCGGGCGTGTCGTTAGGGACACTCCAGGAAGACCATTGGATGCGGCGGAAGGGATTTCGTCCATCATCGGCACTTATTGTGGCAACCTTGAGGATGCAGCCAAGGAGCAGCAGTTGAATGAGCGCATCCCCGAGCGGCAGCAGGGCAGGCAGCGACGGGGCGTCAACAGCCGAATGGAGAGCCAGAAGACCACTCCGGTGACAAGGGGAACCAGTGGGCAACTTTGAATCATCCGCCTATAGGTCAGGCCAATGGATGAACAGCGACGGTGGCAACGACTGGGAACTGCGGGTCTCCGTTTACGACAGTGACATTGCCACCATCGAATACCAGCCCTCAGGCTCAGCCACCGGACGCTTCTTTCTGGGTTTCCAGCCCCGTGACTATTTCGACGACCCAAACGACCATGACCCCGTGGACCTGGCTGACGAATCCGAGAACTTCTCGGGGTGGGCCGCCTTGGTCCTGGGCAAGGACATCTCCCCGCAGGAAGTGCGGGCAATAATGGCAGAAGAAGACGTCGCTGAACCACTGGACACCTTCGTCGAAGACACGCTCAACAGGCTCCTGACCCGGTTGGACATGCCCCTGCCGCCGTGGCTGTGAACACCCCAACTGCACGCTTCCGCCTGCGCTGTCGGGGGCTGCCCTGGCTCCTCAGGTCAAAGTCCAGATCGAGGTCCCCGAAGACTCCCAGTTCCGGCCAGGTGGAGCCCACGGGCGCAGCCCCCAACGTCCGGGCGATGGGCATTCTGTCGACCGCGATGAGCTGGTCCAGGTCCAGGCCTGTTAGCTCCGCGATGTCCCGGATGAACGACCAGAAGGTGCCCGTCGGTGCAGGTAACTGCGAGTTTTTCGTGGAAGAGCCCCATGTCTCCCACCAGTGGATGGTGCAGAAGAGGTTTCCCTGCCACTTTCGGGCGCACATCGTGGCGGCCCCACAATGGCAGGAGGTAGGGACTGCTCTTTGACAGGTCAGAGACCAGCGCCTCAAGCGCGGGGTCCTTGACCCGCTCACCCACCGAGGCCCACAAGCCTGCGATGGTCACCGCGATGACCTGTTTTCAGTCTTCGTAAAGCTCCCGCTCGGCAGGGCCCAGAAACGCGTCTCGGAGCACGTTGGTCCCCACTTTGTTCCTGGGTGACAGGGCGACTGCCAATGGATTGGCAGCGGGGACGTTCATGAAGCGGTCCTGCACGAAGCCGGGGTGCGCCAAGCGGTGTAGATGCAGGGTCGAGGGTGGATCCAGGCGAAGGGCCCGGGCAAGGGCATCGAGGATCTGCGGTGACGGGTGGTGGTCTTTTCACTGCTCGAGCCACACACAATAATCGACGCTGATTCCCGCCAGTCCTGCGACCTCTTCACGCCGAAAATCCGGGACCCGACACCGGCCAAAGCCGAGACCAACGTCTTCCGGGCTAACAAGCCCCCGACGGGGCTGCAGGTATTGGCTGAAAGCCTGATTTGGCGCCACCTTCCCAATGTACGCTCGCCCTGGACAGGTGGCGGAGCCTCTCCGCGGTCCTTGGCGGCGCAAGGCGAGGACTCCTTTACGCTAAGAATTACCCCGCTAGGCGAAGTGTCCGACGATCTTCAGACTGTTTGGTTTGGGTAGTCCATGATGATGAGTGACACGCCGACCCCGCAGCAACGAAAAGGAAGATACATGACGAACTCAGGCACAAGAGGGTCCACTCCCCCGGATACCGAGGACGCCGTACTTGCTGCTGCCGAGGATTTGTTGGTTCAGCTCTTGCAGCCGCCCATCTTCAACCACAGCGCGCGGGTGTTCGAGTACGCCCGAGCCATCGCTGTCGGTGAGGGCTGCGCTGTTGATGTGGCAGCTCTGCGGATCGCTTCCCTCTTCCACGATGCCGGGACCGCTGATGAGTATGACGGCCCGCAGCGGTTTGAAGTCGAAGGCGCGGACGCGGCCGCGGCGTTCCTGACCACCCACGGATGGGAAGCCACCCGGGTTGACTCGGTCTGGGAAGCGATTGCGCTACACACCTCACCTCAGATCGCTGAACGCCGGGGACCGGTGGCAAGGTACCTCCGCCTTGGCGTTCGGGCCGACTTCGGGGACGACACCCTGCTGCCTCGCGCGGATAAGCACCGTTCCGAGGTCCAAGCGACGTATCCCCGGCTGATGATCGAGCAGTGCCTGGGCCAGAGAGTCGTTGACCAGGCACTGCGCAACCCGGAGAAGGCACCTCCATCCTCCTGTCCCGGTGGGCTGCTGCAGGCTCACCTGGGCACAAGCCGCGGCCAGGGGGTTAATCCTGCTTTCTAGCTTCTGGTCGAGCCGTTGCGAACTTATGGGTTCAGCATTCATGATGGGAAAGGCGCCCAAACGAGTGTTTGTAGGCGTGTGCAGCGCCGGATGCGAGAACTGCGGTGAGAAGTGAGTGAACGTGGCAGAACCATCGGGTTCCTGGTTCACGACAACGTCACGATGATGGACGTCGCCGGGCCAGCTGACGTGTTCCATCATGCCAATGCCTTTGGCGCCGACTATAAGACGGTTATGGTTTCAGCGGACGGCCAAGCCAAA
The DNA here is from genome assembly GCF_035621795.1 of Pseudarthrobacter sp. LT1. NCBI lineage: Bacteria > Bacillati > Actinomycetota > Actinomycetes > Micrococcales > Micrococcaceae > Pseudarthrobacter > Pseudarthrobacter sp. LT1. The sequence goes on along the minus strand of NZ_CP141830.1, from coordinate 2,201,826 downwards.
CGGGCTGCAAACGGCCACTATCTGATGGTGGAAACCACCGCCGCGCGGGCAGGTGCCCTGGACACAGTGCTCGTTCCTGGGGCCTACGGCATGGTGGCCAAGCCTTTCGAGCAGGAACTGGTCGACGCCGTTGCCCAACTGACGAACGATGCCAAAAGGATTGCATCCGTTTGCACTGGTGCTTTTCTCCTGGCGCACGCGGGTTTGTTGAACTACCGGAACGCGACAACGCACTGGACCCAGGTCGAGCGGTTCAGAAAGTCATTTCCCCTGGTTAACGTGGTCCCCGATGCGTTGTTTGTACAGGATGATCCGATCATCACTTCCGCTGGCATCAGTTCCGGCGTGGATCTGGCGTTGTTCATGGTTGAGGACGACTATGGTCCGGACGTAGCCCGCGCCGTCGTTCGGCAAATGGTCATATTCAACCAACGGCCCGGCGGCCAATCACAGCGCTCCGTGGCCGTCGGTGCGAGCACTTCCCGGGACCACGTCCTAAGGGAACTGCTGGACCGCATCACAGCTGAGCCAGCCGCCGACTACTCGATCGACGCCATGGCCGCCATGACAAATCTCAGCGCCAGCAGCCTTACCCGCAGGTTCCAAGAGGCAACCCGGACCAGTCCAGCACGGTATGTCGAAAAGGTACGCATCGAAGCCGCGCAGGCAATGCTCCAACGCGGAGCTACTGTTGCCACAACGGCAGCCGCAACCGGATTCGGAAGTGCAGAGACATTGAGGCGCGTTTTCACGCAAAAAGTCGGAATGAGTCCCTCCCTATATCTTGAGCGCCTCACGCCGCGCCACGACGGCACCGCACACCTCCCCACGTAACTTCTACAGCCTGACGCTAATTGTGGGTTTCCTGACGGAATCAGCGGGTCCGCTGATTCCTTCCAGGAACGATGCTTGACGTACCGGGGCAAACCGGAGCACCCACAACAAAAGGAGAAGGCCATGCCCTTCGTAAACGTCAAGCTCGTCGACGGGGTATTCACCGAAGACGAAAAGCACCGTATGGCGGCAGCACTGACCGACGTAATGGTGCAGTTCGAAGGGTCCGAAGCTTTCCGCGAGGTCGTCTGGGTCCTCATCGAAGAACTGCACACTGACGGTTGGCACATCGGCGGTCTTCCCTTCCGGGGACCAGCCAGCCTGATGGACGGCCTCGCACGTTCCAAGGGCCTCTACGAGTCCATCGATGGCCATCCGCTGACCCGGACCGAACTGGCCGAAAAAGCACCCGTTCGGGACAAGTAACCGGCCTGAAGGTTCAGTGACGCATCTGCTTGGGTAATGCGCCCTCGTCGAACCGGACAGCCAGCCCTTACCAGCCACATCTCTCAATTCGATGTGCAGACAGCTGGAGAACCACCGTTCGTTCTCCCCTCAAGAAAAGAAACAGAATTATGGCTTTCATCAAAGTCGGTATGGAAAACAGCACGGACGTCGAGCTTTACTATGAGGACCACGGCACGGGGCAGCCGGTTGTCCTGATCCATGGCTACCCGCTGGATGGCGGGTCATGGGAGAAACAAAGCGCAGCCCTCCTGAAGGCCGGCTACCGCGTCATCACCTACGACCGCCGGGGCTTCGGCAAGTCAAGCAAACCGACCACCGGCTACGACTACGACACCTTCGCCGCAGACCTCAACACCGTCCTCGAAACCTTGGACCTGCAGAAGGTCGTCCTGGTTGGCTTCTCGATGGGCACCGGCGAAGTGGGACGGTACATCCGCACTTACGGCGAGGCACGGATAGCCAAGGCAGCGTTCCTTGCTTCCCTCGAACCATTCCTCCTGCAAACCGAGGACAACGCCACCGGCGTTCCTTCCTCAGTGTTCGACGGCATCCGCAACGCCGCCACCGAAGACCGCTACGCCTGGTTCGCCCGTTTCTATGAGGATTTCTTCAACACCGACACCTTCCTTGGAAGTCGTCTCAGCGAGGAAGCCCTGCGCAGCGCATGGAACGTTGCGGCCCGCTCCTCCTGGTACGCCTCGTTCGCTGTCGTCGACTCGTGGCTAACGGACTTCCGTGCCGACGTCGGGAAGATCACCGTCCCGGCCCTGATTGTCCACGGAACGGAGGACCGCATCCTCCCAATAGGCGCAACAGGCCGACAGTTCACCAAGTGTGTTCCCTCCGCTGAGTACGTGGAGATCGAAGGCGCCCCGCACGGCATGCTCTGGACGCACAGTGGCGAGATCAACGAAATCCTGCTCCGCTTCCTGAACAAGTAACCCAGCCCTGGCACCCGACAGCAGGGTGTGGAACCGACCGCTGTCCACACTCTGCTGCGGCTTCCCCGCCAATGAAATGGAACCCCGACCATGACAGCTGTACATCACAAGACGCTGGTCCTTCTGGACCATCCCGACCTTTCCACTTCCCGTATCAACAGGGCTCTGGCAACCGCGCTCGAGGATGCACCGGGTCTTACTGTGCACGACCTGAGACGCCTCTACCCCGACGGCCACATCGACCTCGCTGCCGAGAGGGCCGCGGTGGAAGCGGCCGAGAACATCGTCCTGCAATACCCAACCCACTGGTACGCCCCTCCGGCATTCCTCAAAACCTGGCTCGACGAAGTGCTTGTCCGCGGCTGGGCCTACGGCACCGGAGCACCCGGAGCACTTGCAGGCAAAACACTCCGGGTCGCCACCAGCACCGGCGGCGCCGGGGAGGCTTACTCCCCGGAAGGCTTCCACGGGTGGGACTACAACGACATCCTCATCCCCCTGCAGGCCACAGCCCGCCGGCTCGGAATGCAATGGCTGAGCCCCTTCATCCTTCACGGCGTACGTGACCTGACGGACGAACAGCTGCAGGACCTGGCGCAGGACTACAGGAACCAGCTGTCGTTACGCACCGTGCCAGAGCACGTCTAAGCAATGCCGGCGAGAACCAACACCGATAGGACAACCACAATGAAAAGCATGTCGACCACGGCCTACGGCGGCCCCGAAGTCATCCAGGAAGTCCACCTTCCCACTCCCGAGCCGGCCGCGGGGGAAATAACGATTGACGTCCAGTACGCAGCCGTCGGCCTCATCGATGCCATCATCCGCCGAGGAACATTCGCCGACCTCGACTACGTCCCCAAGCCCACCTATGTACCGGGACTCGAAGTCACCGGGACGGTCCGCGCCCTCGGGGAAGGGGTTACCGGTCTCTCGATCGGTGAGCACGTCGCAACGGTGACCCTTCCGAACAGCGGAGGATACGCAGAAGTCGTAGCCGCCCCGGCCGCGCTGGTCGTCTCACTCGAAGGATCCGGCGCTGATCCGGTCCAGGTCGTCGCGGGACTTGGCAACGCCGCGACCGCCTATATGGCACTGACCGAGCTGGGCAACATCCGTGCCGGATCCCGCGTGCTGGTCCACGGCGTCATTGGCGGCCTCGCCTCCGCGTTTCCCGCCGTCGCCCGAATGCTCGGAGCCAGCCGGGTAGTTGGTACCGTCCGCACCAGGGACAAAGCTGAAGCTGCTATGTCTCTCGGGCTGGACCGTGTCATTGTCTCCGACGAATTTCCCGACGCCCTCCACGACGAAGCGTTCGATCTCGTTATCGACCCCGTAGGAGGAGAGCAGCGCCTCACCACACTGGACGTCATGGCACAGCATGCACGCATGCTTGTCGTCGGCAGCGCCGCACAGGACGGGGACACCATGGTCGACACCAACAGGATCTGGCGCAGCAACATCGGCATCCTGGGCTTCAGCGCCGGGCTGGCGCTCTCCGAAAATCCCGAACGCGGGGCAGCCGCCGGACGAACTGTCCTGCCTCTCATCGCAAGCGGTCAGCTGACCCTCCCGGTGAGCGTGCTCCCGTTGGAAGAAGCTGCCGAAGCGCACGCACAAATGGAAGCACGGACCGTCACGGGCAGGCTGATTCTTGCCGTAAGCAGCCATCAAACCATTGGAAAGTACTGACAAGGTGCGGCACACCCAGGCAGACCTGTCCTTTCCCGCATCCTCAAGTGAATGAGTATCAAAACATGAACCATGAAAACCAAAAGAACATCATCGTCACAGGTGCCAGCAGTGGCATCGGGGCAGCCACTTCACGCGCGCTGGCGGCCCAGGGCCACAGGGTATTCCTCGGCGCGCGGCGTGAGGATTCACTGCGGACCCTCGTGGCTGACATCCAGCGCGATGGAGGCCAGGCAGAATACCGCCGGCTCGACGTAACAGACCATGCCGACTTCAAGAATTTCGTGAAAGCCGCCGAAGAGCGCTTTGGTCCAGTCGACGTACTCGTGAACAACGCGGGTGTGATGCCGTTGTCCCCCGTGCATGATCTGCGCATCGAAGAGTGGAACTCCATGATCGATGTGAATCTGCGCGGCGTACTTCACGGTGTGGCAAGTGCTTTACCCGGCATGCGGTCCCGGCGGGCAGGCCACATCATCAATGTCGCCTCAGTCGCTGGCCTGCGCGTTGACCCGACCGCAGCAATCTACTGCGCTACAAAATACGCCGTCCGGGCCTTCTCCGAAGGGCTCCGCCAGGAGAACACCGACGTGCGCGTAACCGTGGTTTCGCCCGGCTTCACGCTGACTGAACTAACGGACCGGGGCGGCAATCCCGAAGTCCGAGCGGCTGCCCACGCCGCAGCCGAACAGTTCGGGATTCCCGCTACAGCTGCGGCCGACGTTATCGCCTTTGCCGTCGCGCAGCCAGCAAATGTCGACATCAATGAGCTCGTCGTCCGGCCGACCCTTCAGCAGTAGCCCCCAGCCCGACGTTTCGGGGTTGACACAGGAATAACTCGAGTTGACTGCTCGTGGGCCTCTCTATGCCAGGCCCACGAGCCACGTGGGGAGGAAGTATCCGCGCATCGGATGTCAGCGCGGCTACTACGCCAGAATCGAACAAGGCCGAACGAAATGAACACTTAAGGTCCGCGGCTCAGTACTTGTAGAAGCCCTCCCCCGAGGCGACGCCCAGCTTGCCCTGGTCGATGTAGTGCTCCTTCAGGTACTGGGCGAACGCCTGGGAACCGGCATCCGGCGAGGCCGAGGCGATGTTGTACGCCGTGGTGAGGCCGACGACGTCGTAGATCTGGAACGGTCCGCTCGGGGCCCCCGTGGCGATGCGCCAGGTCTTGTCAATGGTGTGCGGGTCGGCGACGCCCTGCAGCAGCAGGCCGGCGGCCGCGTTCAGCAGCGGAACCAGCAGCGAGTTCAGGACGTAGCCGGCCTTCTCCTTCTTGATCTCGATGGGTTCCAGTCCGCTGTTCCGGGCAAAGTCGACGACAGCGGCGAACACCGCCGGGTCCGTCTCCGCGGTGCCCATGACCTCAGCGATGTTCTGCGCCCAGATGTTGTTGGCGTAATGGAGCGCGAGGAAACGGTCCGGGCGTCCGGTGAAGTCTTTCAAGTCACTGGGCAGCAGGGTGGACGAGTTAGTCGCGAAGATGGACTTGGCCGGCGCCAGCTCCGCGAGCTTGCGGTAGGCGTCGCGTTTGAGTTCCAGCAGTTCGGGAACGGCTTCGATCACGAGGTCCGCGTCGACGACGGCGTCCCCGAGGTCTGCGGTGAGGCGGAGGTTTGCCAGGGCTGCTTCGGTCTTGCCCTCGGAGGTGCCGGCTGCCTGTGCCCGGTAGATGCCGGCGAGGCGGGTGAAACGGTCCCGCGCCTTGGCAAGCGCGTCCTCGTCGACGTCGTAGGCGGTGACCGCGAAACCGTGGAATGCGGCCTGGAAGGCGATCTGGGAGCCGAGCACTCCGGTGCCGAGCACGGTGAGCGTCTTGATGGAGGGCATTATCGTTTCCTTTCGGCGCGGGCCTAGCGGCTGCCGGGGTTGTCGGACCCGTAAATACTGCGGATCCAGATGGTTGACAGAACGTCCAGGGCGGCGGTCTCCGCGATGGCGGGACTCTCCCGGTTGAGGACAGCGGTAATGACCCGTTCGTTCATCAGGTTCAGGCTCACCGCGAGGTCGTGCGCGTCGATGCCCGCCGGCGCGGCCCCGCGGGCCTGCTCGGCACGGATGACGTCGCTTGAGAAGTCGACCCAGGACTGCATCGATTTGGACCACAGCCTGCGCACCTCGTCGTTGCGGGGGCCCGCCCCGATGGCGGCGGTCGACACAGCGCGGTGCGAGACAAACACCTCAACGAACATTCCGATGGAACGGGTCCACGCACCCGCGGGGTCGCTCTCGAAATCGCGCGGCAGGTGCCCCACCCGGTGCTCAACCTCGGTGATGACCCGGTCCAGCAGGGCCAGCAGCACGGCATCTTTCGAGGGGAAGTAGAAGTAGAACGTGGGGCGCGAAATGCCGGCACCCCGGGCCAGATCCTCGATGGAGACGTCGTCAAAGGCACGGCTGGCCAGGAGTGCCTCCGCGGTGACCAGGATTGCGTCCTGCCGCTCATCACCCGAAACCCTCGCACTGCGTCTTCCTCTTTGAGCCATGCGCCCATCCTAGCCGCGGCTCTCAACACTGTGTTGACTATCTCAACATTAAGTCGATAACTTGGCGGCATGAGCGAGCACGTGGATGTGTTGATTGTCGGCGCCGGGCTGAGCGGCGTGGGTTTCGCCAGCCGGCTGAAGCGCGAGGTACCCGGAAAAACCTTCACCGTACTGGAGTCGCGGAACGCCGTCGGGGGGACCTGGGACCTGTTCCGGTACCCCGGGATCCGGTCCGACAGCGACATGTACACGCTCGGCTACTCCTTCCGGCCCTGGGCCGGCGCCAAGGCGATCGCGGACGGCGAGTCCATCCGCGAGTACATCGAGGCAACGGTCGCCGACGAGGGCCTGGCGCCGCGTATCCGGCTAAACACCCGGGTCATGTCCGCCGCATGGTCAAGCGAAACCGCACTGTGGACCGTGACGGCGGTCCACACCTCCGGAGGCGAGTTCCGGTCCGGCGACACCGCCTCCACCCCCGAGCCGGTCACCTTCACCTGCTCGTTCCTGTCCGTCTGTTCCGGCTACTACCGCTATGACGAGGGCTTCACCCCGGCCATCGACGGGGCCGACACCTTTGCCGGAACGATCGTCCACCCGCAGCACTGGCCGGCCGACCTCGACTATGAGGGAAAGCAGGTGGTGGTCATCGGCAGCGGCGCCACGGCCGTGACGCTGGTGCCGTCCATGGCAAAGTCGGCGGCCAAGGTGACGATGCTGCAGCGCTCCCCCACCTACATCGCCCCCGTGCCCGCGCGGGACCACCTGGCCGACCGCCTCCGGGGCAAGCTGCCCGCGCAACTGGCGTACGACGTCGTACGCTTCAAGAACATTCTCTTCTCCATGTTCACCTACCAGCTCAGCCGACGGCGGCCCGAGACGATGAAGGCGATCCTGCGCAAGTCGGCAACAGCCAAACTGCCGGCGGGCTTCCCGGTGGACACGCACCTGGCCCCGTCGTACCAGCCGTGGGACCAGCGGGTCTGTGCGATCCCCAACGGGGACCTGTACAGGGCGATCAGTGCCGGCACTGCCGGGATCGTGACCGACACGATCTCCCGGATCACCCCGGACGGGATTGACCTGGTCTCCGGCACATCGCTGCCCGCCGACGTCATTGTCACGGCGACGGGACTGAACTTGCTGGTGATCGGCGGCATGAAGCTCTCCGTCGACGGCGAGCCCGTGGATGTCGGCAGAACCCTCACCTACAAGGGCATGATGCTGGAGGGCGTCCCGAATTTCGCCCTCACCATCGGCTACACCAACGCGTCCTGGACTCTGAAGGCGGACCTGGTCGCCGGCTATATCTGCAGGCTGGTCAAGCAGCTCGACCGCAGGAACCTCCAGTGGGTGGTACCCGTGGCACCCGCCGACGTCGCCAACGGCACGCTGTCCTCACTGATCGACCTGAAGGCCGGCTACATTTTCCGCGGCGCCGACCAATTGCCCCGGCAGGGCGCAGGTTCGCCGTGGCGGCTGCACCAGAACTACTTCCGCGACTTCGCCCTGCTCCGGGCGGGCAGGCTGACCGACCACGTCCGGTTCGGCCGGCGCGGGCAGCCGGTGCGGGAAACCGTCCGGCAACCCGCGACCCCGGCCAGGGATGCCCTCGCGCTGCCGGGAACGGGCCATGTCACCGTCGCGGGGACACGCCTGCGCTACCGGAGGACCGGCAGCGGGGATCCGGTCCTCCTGCTCCACGGCATCGGCCAGAGCCTCGAGGACTGGAACGAACAGCACGAGCGGCTCTCGGACCGCCACACGGTCTACAGCGTCGACCTTCCCGGCTTCGCGTACTCCGAACGGCTCCCCGGCACGACGACGCTCGCGAAGCTGGCCGGGATCCTGCCGGCCTTCCTGGACGCCGTCGGGGTTTCCGGGCCGCTGCCCGTGATGGGCAACTCACTCGGCGGTGCCGTGGCCATGAAGCTGGCCGCCGACCATCCGGACCGCGTCTCCGCGCTCGTGCTGGCCAACAGCGCCGGATTCGGCAAGGAAGTGGCACTGGTCCTTCGCCTCCTTTCGGTCCGCCCGCTCGCGGCCCTGCTCCTGCGGCCCGACGAGAAAGCATCACGCCGGACCGTCCAGTCGCTCTTCTACGACAAAGCGCTGGTCACGGACGACCGCATCGGCCACGCGCTCGCCCTGTCGCAGCGGGAGGCGCACCGCCGGACGCTGCTCGACGTCGCCCGCGACCTGGGAACGGTCTCCGGTGTCCGGGCCGAGTGGCGCACCGCTCTGATCGGAGCGCTCGCCAAGTCCGACGTTCCGGCGCTGGTGGTGTGGGGCGACCACGACCACATCCTGCCGTTCAGCCACCTTGAAGCGGCCGCCGCGGCGCTGCCCCGCGCCGAGTCGCACGTCTTCGCCAAGACCGGACACATGCCGCAGATCGAACGGCCTGACGAGTTCGCGGCCGTAGTCGAGGACTTCCTCACAAGGGTCTCCGCAGACCGTCAGGCGGCAAGCATCTAAGGGCGCTTCTCGACGTCGGCGAGTCGCTGTTTCGGCAGGAGCTCCCCTACATTTCATCACCCAGATGGCAATCGATAAGAAGCTCACGCTGATCGCCTTCGAGGCGATGAACCACTGGGCCAGCGACGGCGGATTCGGGCTGCACGTGTTCCACAAAAACAACGAACTGGCCGGCTACTGCTCCGTGCTTCACTCCCTGGCCCTGACCGGCTCCACCGGAGACTACGGCCCGAGACTCAGCGCCGTCGTCATAGGCTTCGGCGCGACCGCACGGGGTGCCATCACCGCCCTCAACGCCCACGGCATTCATGACGTCCAAGTCCTGACCAACCGCGGGGTGGCGGCCGTGGGTTCGCCCATCCATTCGGTGCGGATTGTCCAGTTCGATCACGACCCCAAAGCGCCGTTCCTCAGCGAGGTCATCACCGAACGCGGGCGGGTCCTGTTGGCTCCGTTCTTGGCCGAAAGCGACATGGTGGTCAACTGCACCTTGCAAAACCCCAACGCACCCTTGACCTACCTTCGGACCGAGGACCTGGACGCTTTCCGGCCCGGCAGCCTGATCGTGGATGTGAGCCAATGTTCACCGTGGGTAACCACATCAATTCCTACGCGGTGGGCCACCGCCCCTCCTGCCTCTGGAAGTCCTCCAGTTGGGAAATCAGCGAAGCCCTGCTGCCCTTCCTGGAAACCGTGATCTCCGGTCCCACTGCCTGGGCAGGAAACGAAACCATCAGCCGCGCGATCGAAATCCGCGACGGCGTGATCCTGAACCAGGAGGTGCTGCAGTTCCAGCAACGGGAACCGGACTACCCGCACTCCCCACGGCCCGCCTGAAGGCTACGTCACCCTGTAGCCCGCCTTGGACGGCCGGTTGTCCGCCTTCGCGTGTAGCGCGCCCGCTGTGATGACCCCGGACCGGCGAAAGAGCTGGGACTACTACCCCGGGCGCGCTGCGTGCTCGAAAACCACGAAGCCATTAGTGTCATCATCCCCTGATCAGTACATCTGATCGGGGCCCCGCGCAGCAGCATTGCCGATTAAGGGACCCTGTCCGGACTGGTAGGCAGACGCGATGGCTGGTTCCAGTTCCTCGATCACGGTATGGTTCCCCGGGAGAACCACATGGGCGAGAAATTCTGATTCGAGCGTAGCAACACCGGCGGCCACCGCTGCGAGTTTGGCGTCTGTCGACAAGGCGAAAGCGTGCCAAAACCTTCGCGCGACGAGTTCTAGGGCTTTTGTTGTAACTTCCCGGCCAGGGACCGCCGAGACGTCACCTTGTACAGCGGGAATTCCATGAGGCTGCGGTAAAGAGATGAGGATGCGGAACTGTCTTCCGCAGGCCCTGAACGCGATGGCGCTGAGGCGCCCGCGTTGATTGAAAAGAACATCCGTGGCCCCAAAGTCCAAGAGCGCCCGCTCGACGTGTTCTCGTGAATCCCCAACGCTGAAGGAGTCACCACGGGTGTAAAAACTCCGGCTATCAAAAGTTGCCATCGTCCAACTATGCGCCCTTGGGAGCCCCTCGGCTGCGCCAGAGTACCTGCGGACGAAATAAAGTTCCAGGAACGATCTTCTTGGAGAACTTCATGTGCAACGTGGTTGCCCGCGCCTAGTGTGGGGTGTGCCGGCACATGCCGCGCAACTACCCTCAGGGAGAGTGCATGAACTCCAACCAGTCCAGCTCTGAACAATTCATGCTGTACCTGAAAAGTCTGGGTGGTTCAGAGGCTGACGTCACCGGACCTGGGTGCATGGTATGTGATGAAGACACCGTGGAGAGCGTAGTCTCGCGAATGAGGAGGGAGAGGCACGGACGCGGCAATGACCTTGTGGAGCCTGTAATTCTTCAGGCCTCCGCGCAGGTCCTGATCAGTAGGCGCGACCAGACGGCCCCAGCAGCCAGTCCGGGGGACTGTCAAGCGGATGCCCACCACCGTGATGCGGGCACAAACCAGGGAAACCATTCAGTCCGTGAAGAGCCTGAAAGACACTAAGTTTCGGGCAGGGAATGGCTGGATGCCCATGCTGGTGTTACCTACTACTCGGCCGCTGCCGCCAGCACCGGGCCGGGAACTGGGACACTCGCTTCCAACCTTGGATGCATCGTCGCCTGGTATCGCTAAACGCTCTGCCGCAGAATGAGAGACAGCCTCGACCGATCGTCGGGAAAGGAAACAAGTCTCCCCATCCCCGGCTGCCATTCGGCTCCGTCCAGCAGCCGTAACTACCTCCAGCCAGTAGCCGTGAAGGATGGCCCGTTCGCTATTAAGCAGTAGTACGCGCATGCTGGTCTAGAGCAAAGCGATGAATTGGTCTAGCCAATGGCCTTGGAATCGTGAACCTCAGGCGCTGATTAACGACGAGTTACAGTTCCCTATCGGATCCGTTACGCAGTCAGCGGTTTCGACGGACTGCGTCCGAGCCCCGGGCAATGTCCTTTCGAGAATCAACGTGTCCAGCGCCCCGGGGCGCGAATATCAAGTCCTATGCCACATGAGTGAACCGCCAATTCGGCGCCTACCGGAGCATCGTCGAAGACAAACATGTCGAGGCGGTCCGGAGTCCTTCGACGGCGCGTCCTGGACCCAACAGCCGGCCCGGCCACGCGGACAGTCTCCAGTTCGGCAGCACGGGCAGGCTTCGGTGCTGGTCATCGGCGTTGCCTGCCTCAACAACAGTGCAGACCGCCCTGCTGCCAAGGTCAGCGAGGGCGGTGAAGATTCTGGTACCGGCGCCGATGATGCCTGGGACGCCACCGCGTCGTTTGGAGGCCCCGCGCCGTCAGGGTGAGAGCTCAGGGCCTGCGCGGGTGCAGCTTGGCGCCCGGCTCCACTGAGAGCACCTCGGAAGATGTCAGCCGGGTCCGGCCTGCGCTTCAGGGGCTAGACTCGGTATCCCGGGCGTCGTGAGTGAACATCCGGTTCTCTCCACCCGGCGGGCCTTCCGGCCACCGTCTTGGGCGTCGGTGCACGTTAAACGCGGTTCGGGCATAATCCCGATTGCTGTCCATTGTTCGTCAGGCGGGAAGGGCGGAATGACCAAACAGGACCGTACTGTCTTCCGGCAGGCGGCCAAGCCCCAGGCTGAGGGACTTTCGGCCGACGAGGTTGCCCTGCGCATCGACGGGCACTTGACCAACCTTGTCACCAATCCTTCCAGCCGAAGCGCCTGGGACATTATCCGCTCCAACGTCCTGACTCTTTTCAATGCGATCGTCGCCGCCAGCTTCCTGTTGCTCATGCTGCTTGGCCAATGGCGGGATGCACTGTTTGGATTCGCGGCCGTCAGCAACGCCCTGATCGGAGTGGTGCAGGAATACAAGGCCAAGAAGTCGCTCGATAACCTCGCCGTCCTGACGTCCCCGCGGGCCCGGGTGATCCGGGGCGGGGTTGTTCAGGAGATTGGCGTCGAGAGCGTCGTACTCGACGACATCCTGGTACTCTGCGCGGGAGACCAGGCCCCTGCGGACGCTGTGGTGATTGACGAAACCGGTCTGGAAGTGGATGAGTCACTTTTGACGGGTGAATCCGACGCGGTGCAAAAGGGCGTCGGCACTGAAGTTCTCTCCGGTTCCAGCATCGTTACCGGACAGGGCAGGGCCCGCGTTATCCGGGTAGGCGCGCAGTCCTACGCGAGCAGGCTGACTGCTGAAGCCAAGCGCTTCTCGCTGGTCCAATCTGAAATCCGTCAGGCTTTGAACCGGATCCTGCGATGGATCACATTCGCATTGGTGCCCATTATGGCCATCGTTATCAACGGTCAGATGCAGGGCCAGGGCGGTTGGCAGCAGGCCATCGCGACCGGAAGCTGGCAAACTGCCTCCATCGGCGCCGTGGCGAGCGTTATCGCCATGATTCCTTTGGGCCTGGTGCTTATGACGAGTGTTGCTTTCGCCGTGGGTGCGGTCAGGTTGGCGCGCCAAAAGGTGCTCATCCAGGAGCTGGCCGCGGTGGAGGGGCTGGCCCGGGTGGACGTGCTGTGCCTGGATAAGACCGGCACCCTCACCGCGGGCGGGATCGTTTTTGATTCGGCTCACGATTTCGGCGAACCCCCACCGCCGGGCTGGGAGCGAGTACTCGGCTGGTTCGGGGCAGATCCGAACGGCAACGCAACCGCCCGGTGCCTCCAAGCGGGCTTCCGGGATGACGGCACCCTGCTCCCTCTCTCCTCCGTCCCCTTTTCCTCCGCCAGGAAATGGAGTGCGGTCAGCTTCCCCTCCGGCACCTCTGTCGCCGGGACTTGGTTGTTGGGAGCACCGGAAATTGTCCTTGCCGCGGGTACCGCCGCCGCAGATCGTGCACTTGGCGCCGCATCCGTGCTCGCCGCCACTGGCTTAAGGACGCTGGTCCTGGCCCATTCAGGCGTGGCAGCTTCCGGGTTGGACGGGGACGAAGCAGCGCTTCCGCCCGTTCCTGCTCACGTTGTTCTCCTGACCTTTCGGGAGAAAGTCCGCCCGGATGCAGCGCAGACCCTGTCGTACTTCTCGGACCAAGGCGTCAAAGTCAAGATCATTTCCGGAGACGATCCCCGAACGGTCGCCGCGGTTGCACGCGAAGTCGGCGTGGTATCCGACGGTGGATTCGACGCCCGTCAACTGCCGCAAGACCCGGAAGAACTGGCCGATATCATGGAGCGCCAAACCGTTTTCGGCCGGGTCACTCCAGCCCAGAAAAAGGAAATGGTCCAGGCGCTGCAAAGACGGGGACACGTCGTCGCCATGACCGGTGACGGCGTTAATGACGCGCTGGCGCTAAAGGAATCCGACTTGGGAATCGCCATGGATTCAGCCGCAGCTGCGACCAAGGCAGTTTCACGGCTGGTTTTGCTTGATGGCCGGTTCGACAGGCTTCCGAATGTTGTCGCGGAAGGCAGGAGGGTCATCGCCAATATCGAACGGGTTTCGATGCTGTTCCTCACCAAAACCGCCTATGCGGTCCTTCTCTCCGTTACCTTCGGGGCTCTGCTCTGGGGGTTTCCATTCCTGCCGCGGCAGCTCTCGGCAACGGACGGAATCACCATCGGGATCCCGGCTTTCTTCCTCGCCCTGATGCCCAATGCCACCCGCTACCAGGCCGGATTCCTGAAGCGCTCACTGTCCTTTGCCATACCGGCAGGCCTCATCATCTGCCTGGCCGTCTTAAGCATCAATGCCTTGTCCCTGGCAGGCGGTTACGGTACCGGCACCACGGTTCGGACCATGTCCGTGGTTGTGCTGACATTGATTGCCCTGTGGGTGCTGGTGGTCCTATCCCGGCCTCTGAATGTGTGGCGTGTGTTGATCATTGGTGCTATGTACGTTGCGCTTACGATCATTGTGACGGTGCCCCCTATCCAAGAATTCTTCGACCTCACCCCATTTGCCGGGGAACACCTTGCAGCTCCTGCTGCAATCGCGTTCCTGGGCTGCGTCGCCACTGAATTCTTGTTCCGCCACCACCGCCGACGCATGAAGGCCGTCCTGGCAGCTCCCTCTTAAGATCAGGTCGGGCCGCAGCACTCCCTGTCCAGGTCTACGCTGAGTCATGAGCCACCAACAGAAAACCTGGCACGACAAACACAAAGCCACCCTAAGCAGGGGACAACGCGCTGCTGACATCATGCGCAATGGGATGGGGAGCTGGCCCTTCGTTTCGGGCTTCATCGGCTTCATGCTCGTCTGGGCCGCCATTAATACCTGGGCGCTCGCCGCGAACGCGTGGGACCCCTACCCATATATTCTCCTGAACCTTCTGCTTTCCATGCTGGCAGGTCTCCAAGGCGCAATTCTGCTCATCGCCGCGAAACGACAGGACGCGATCGCCGCGGCCATGGCCCAACACGATTACGACACCAACACCGAGGCCAAAGAAGAGATTGAACTCCTGATATCCATCAACCGCATCCAACTGGAAATCCTGCAGGAGCTGAAGAAGTCAGCAGCACACTAGCCTCAGGTCCGGCACCAGCACGTTGCCCACCGTCGTCAGATGGAGGAGCTCATAGCCGGCTGGCGCAGGACGGCACTTATGCACGGTAATCCCTTCGACTCGTGGTCCGCCTTGGCGAGGGCCTGGTGAAGAGCCGCGCAATAAATGGGACCTTGGCGCGGCCAGCGACGCTTGTAGGGGCCGAAGTCACGCTCTCAGCAGGCGGCCCTTGGAGGTCATAGTGGCTGGAGCCTAGGATTTCTCTATTTCCCGTGGATAGTCTGGGAAGGAACGCCACCCTACGTGAGGGTCAGTGAGAATGTGGTCAAAGCAGATGCTGCGGTAATCGCACGAAACAACGTCACCTTATTGGGCCGGGAGGACGGGCCTGTATTGATGTTTGCCCACGGCTTCGGCTGCGATCAGACCATGTGGCAGAAGCTGCTCCCCTACTTCATGAATTACTACCGGCTGGTGCTTTTTGACCATGTTGGCGCAGGACACTCCGACATCAGCGCCTATGACTGGGAGAAGTACGGGTCCCTGAACGGGTATGCGACGGATCTGCTGGAAATTTGCGCCGCCCTCGACCTTGAGGACGTCATCCTGGTCGGACATAGTGTCAGCACGATGATCGCCGTGGTCGCCGCAGCGCAGGAACCAACAAGGTTTTCGCACCTGATCCTGCTTGCTCCATCACCCCGTCATACCAACGACCCGTACGACGGCTATGTCGGCGGTTTCTCGCGGGAAGACATCGAGGGCCTGCTGGCATCTTTGGACAGCGATCTTTTCGCCTGGGCCGCGGCTCTAGCCCCCATCGTCATGGGCAACCCACAAGAGCCGGAATTAGCGGAGGACCTGCGGGCCAGCTTCTGCCGGACAACTCCGGCCATCGCACGGCACTTCGCCGAAGTAACTTTCTTCTCCGACACCCGGCCTGAACTTGGAAAACTGCACACCAACTGCCTCATTCTGCAATGCTCCAACGATCGCCTTGCCCCGCCCGAAGTGGGCGCCTACCTGCACAAGAACCTGGAACACAGCACCCTGGTGCAGCTTCAGGCCACCGGGCACTGCCCCCACATGAGCGCCCCGAAAGAAACTGCGCACGCGATACTGGACTACCTCGACACCCAATCGTGACAGGCCGCGGGGCGTCTGAAGGCCTAAATTGCGGAACTGTGTCCAGACTGTGGAGAAGGCGGTCTCGCCACTCGAAGGTGTGGCACCGGCATCTGTTGAGCTCGTCCGCGGCGGCCGTTCGCGTCTGGTTGTCAACGCTCAAGCCAACATTGCCGTTGTCCGTGAGGCAGTCACCTCCGCTGGCTACTCCGTTACCAGCAACTGAGCCGCCGGTACACCGCGCTTCCCCTGCAGCCAACCGCCCGGAATAGGGTCTCCCCTGCGTCCCTTATTGCCGGTGCACACGGCATTCCCGTATCCCCACGCCTCGTGAGTCGATATCCCATTGCGTGCGGTGCCGGCCGGTTCCAGTCGCTATGGGCCCCTCGCTACCCCAAATTATGCTCGGACGGTCGCGCATTACCTCACGTCCGATACCACCGCCACGTCACTGCTCTTTGCCGCCTACACCAGCGAACCCGCCCGGCTTTGTCAGCCCAAACCCCACGCCGGCAGAAGATCCACGCAACCGAAAACAAGGCCGCCGGAACTTCACTTATAGCTAGAACCAGCCCCAGCACTCAGCGCATCTGCGCGGAACCTAGATCAGTCATGCTGATTCCTATCTCCAATAACTCTTCTTTAGTTCCTGCGTGCTGCTGCCGCTCCGATTCCTCAAAAGACGCCGGTTCCATAGGTTCCGATTGCAACGCCCACTGTGGCAAGGGCTGCTCCTCCAGTAACCACCGTCGCTGCCGCTGCTGCCGCAACAGCGACGAACAAGTTGAACCCCGTTACATCCGCTGCCGAATACGTTCCTGCGTGACGAGACCTGTTGGGTCGGTGCTGTTGATTGGGTTGCAGGCAGCGTAAGAGTAGCGGTTTGTTCTTGTCCGGAGGGGTTGGGTTGGGTGAAGCGTCCGCGGTAGGGGTTGTAGCAGCGGGCACCGAATTTGATGCGGTTGCCGGTGGTGTCGTTGCATCCGCCGGCCTATTGCCACGGGATGGTACCGGCTTGGGTTTCGGTGCTGGTGGTGGTCAGTCCCCAGGAGTCGTAGGCGTATACGGCGGCTTTCGCCTGGCTGCTGTCGGTGAGAAGGGTACTCAGCCATTGCCGATTACGCCCGACATGGGCGGGTCCGGCACGGTAGCTACCTGGATATGGCTGACAAGGCGTACCTCGCGTGGCAGGCAGATACTCGGGCAGGAAAGTCGTCCATCCTCATCGGCGCCGACAATGAAACGGTCGGCTTGCTCAAGGAACGGGCGCAGGCGGACCGGGTTGCCCAGGGTGAAGTGGATCCCGAGCACACATTGCTTCTCAGCGATGGCCTACGAGCCGGTTCCGGTGACACGGTCATCGCCCGCGGAAATAACCGAAAGCTAGTCGACACTGACGGTAATTTCGTGAGCAATGGCACGCTGTTCGACGTCCAACAGATTATTCGTCGCGACCGCGCGCTGCTGGCTCGACGGCGGGACACCGGCGCGAGTGTCATACTCCCCGGAGCGTATCTGGAGTCATCGGTCGAGCTGGGCTATGCCACAACGGCACACCGTTCCCAGGGCGTTACGGTGGACACCGGCCACACGGTCATCACTCAGGACCGGCTCACCCGCGAGCTGCTGTACGTGAGCATGACCCGTGGCCGCGCCGGCAACTTTGCCTACGTCAGCGAAGGTGACGACGACGACCACCCGGCTGTCGATCCATCGCTGCAGCTCCCGTGGCAGGGCATCCTTGGCGAGGTGCTGGCGGCTGAAGGTGCCGAACGGACCGCACACGAGGTACGCGACACCGAGCTCAGGAAGGCCGACAGCCTCGAGCGGCTCTACGGAGAATACGACTATCTCGCGCAGATCGCTGCAGGGCTGGACCTGAAACAATGGATGGACGAACATGCCCCCGGCGCGTCGCAGGAATTCGAACAATCTCCGTCTTGGGACGCAGCCGTCGCGGCATGGCGGAAGGCCACAGCCAAAGCCCATCCAGCTGCTGAATTTCCTGGGACTGCTGGTGCTGGGCTTGATTATTTTCATGTTCAACGCCATCTACCCGATCTCGGGCCTGGGCCTGTTCCTGCTTCCCGTCATTCCACTGGTCCGGTTGGCCCTTGGACCCGCGCAGGCGGCGCCGCCACTGCGCGGCTGATGATCGCATGCTGGGCCCGCGGAGTCCCCAGTCCGTCACTAAAGCCGCAGTTTGGTAACGGGGCGGTGTCCAGGCCTGGTGCCCTTGCCGCCCCGGCGCGATGGGCGGACACTTGACCTACCGAGTTATGCAGTCAGCCCAACGGTAGCCACCCAGAGCCGGGGCACCATGACCAACGCTGACCATAACCCAGCATCCAATCTTCCGCTCGTGCATCACGCGCTTCTTCAGACAGTCCCGTCATGAGCCCGGCCCAGATGGTGGCGCTGATCTTCATTGTTGCCTTCGTGTGGATCGGCCTGACCCTGATTGTTCTCCTGACGCTGCGCCGCCGCAGGAAAGGGTCTTCAGCGGTCGCCACGGCTCCCCCGTCCCCGGGGCTCACCAGCTATCGGCCACACAAGCCATGGCGACGGGTCCCGCCCGTAACAGGGCACAACCCGGTGCCGCGCCGCCGACTTAGGCCCCAGAGAATCCCCCGTCCGCACCAGCATTAGGAAGCAAGCATGGATACCGGGACCATCCTCAGCTACACGGCCGGCTACATTGCCGCAATGGGCGGGGTGTTCCTCCTCTACCTGCCGGTCATCGTTTTGCTCGTCGCACTGCTGATCTCTGGCGGGGTTCTGCAATTGCTGCTGCTGCCGTTCATCGCCCTGGTCAAAAGGCTCCGACACCAGCCCGCACCGGACATGGACGCCTCCTGGTTCCTTGACCGCAGGAGGTAGCCGACCCCTTCCTGGAACAAGCGAGCCTAACCTGTGGCCCATGCCATCCAGGCGGATACAAGGGGCATTTACCGGTACACAGGCGGCACCGGTTGTGGAACTATTCGGGCATGGGACTTCCCGAGGACCCGGACAGACCATGGAGCGCCACCGTGCCCTGGCGCACGACCCCGATGAGGCGGAACGGCAACAGGCATACAGGCGCGGGCTGATTGAGTTCGTCCAGACCGCCCAGGCCCGCGGCATCCATCCCCTGCCCCTGGAGACCTACAGTGGCCACCGGAGGTACCGCACTCCGGTCTTCGGCTGGGTCCTGTTTCCCGACACAGGCCTGGCTGTCGGAACTGACGCGGAACTGTACCGGCTGCATCTGGAGGGCGGATTGACCCACGGTAAAGTGCCTGTTCGTGAGGAATGGATCCGCAGCTCCTACTGGCTCGGCTGGTCCTCCAGATGGGTCACGCTAAACGAGCCTTGCAAGCACTGGGAACCCCCGAAAACATACGGAAACCGGAGCGGTTCGAGGGCGGTAAGACTTGGTCCGCAGCCCAGAGTGTGGACATTGTCCACACTCTTTTCTTTAGCTCTCACGGTAGGCTGCTCAGTCTGACGGAACGCCCGCTATGGGTCTCTGCAAATGTGATTAAGGGGGACAACCCCTGGACAGCCCCTCCGGTAGGGCTGGCCTCACGGCCGAAGCACCTCTATTACGGTTCAGCGGCCTCAGATCTTCTGCTGCTCCACACGCCTGAACAGAGAGATTCCGGCGACATGCCCCTTGGTGACCACGCCCTGTTCAGTTGCCAGCACACGGTTAGTAGAAGTGGACCCGGTTTCCACGAAGACATAACCAGCGTGCTCAAGGTGCCAGCGAAGGGCTTCGATCTGACCCAGGGTCACAGCACTCGAAGCAGCCTGGACTGTACGGTTCTCGGACGACCCGAAAGAAGAGTGTGAGCCGGCCAGCAAACTTACTTCCATCTCCAGGAGGCTGCCCAGCACATGGACACCATAAGTCGGGCAGAAAGATCCCAAAGGCTAGGCACCGCAATGATGGCCGTGCCGTGCGTAGTGTTCGCCAAATCTGGTCCTGGGGCACCCGGGGATACCCTCCCGGCCGCAGCTTTTGGCCCATTCGGCACGGCCATACAGGTGGGAGAGAGGCTCGAGAGGGGGGTAGCGGCGCGGAGTGAGGCGCAGATCCCAGCGGCCTGAGCCGGGGAGGGAACCCTCTCCGATTTCAGGCAGTTTGGGCGGCTCCCGGAAGCGTCGCCTTTGGCCCAACCGTGACCGCATCCGCAGACTTCAGCTTCAGCTCGAGCGACTCCACCAGGACGTCCAAGGGCTGGGTAATGTCGCCCAGCACATGGGCCTCGTCCGCTTCCAGCTCCTCCAGCGCGGCGAACTGGGAGTCCAGCAGCGTGCGCGGCATGAACTCATGGGAACGGGCGTCCATCCTGGCGCCGATAGTGTCGGGAGTGCCAACCAAATGGATGAAGACAACATCCGGGGCGTAGCTGCGCAACAAGTCCCTGTACCGGCGCTTCAGTGCCGAACAGGCCACAATCGGCGGGACTCCCGCGCCGCTGGCGTCCTTCCCTGCAAGCAACTCCCCCACGCGGCCCAGCCATGGCTCCCGGTCCGTGTCCGTCAGCGGAACCCCAGCGGCCATCTTCTGCTTGTTGGCTGCGGGGTGGAAGTCGTCCCCGTCATAGAACGGCATCCCCAGTTGTTGGCCCAGCCAAGCCCCGACTGTGGACTTGCCGCACCCGGAAACGCCCATCACTACCAGTGGCGCCAGCTTCCCGCTCACTGGTCTCCCCCTGGTTCCCCGAAGCTGAGGAGGACTTTGCCGGAGGTTGTGGAATCTTTGGCGATTTCGAAGGCGTACAACGCCTCCGCGAGGGGGTATTCGTGAGTGATGACGGGCTCGATGTGCAGGGACCTGTCGGCGAGGGCCGTGATCACGTCGTCGATCTCATCGTTGAAGCGGAACGAGCCGAGCAGCTGCAGTTCGCGGGTGATCGCCAGCGAGATGGGCACCGGCTGGGCACCAGTAGGCAGCAGGCCGACCATGACTACGGTGCCGCCGCGCACCGCGCCGCGGATGGCCGAGGCCAGCCCGTGGTGGTTGCCGGAGGATTCGATCACGACGTCGGCCTCCACGGCGGCGATGGCTTCGGTGTCCGCGGCGTTGATCACGTCATCCGCGCCGACGGCTTTGGCGATCTCCAGCGGCTTGGGATGGAGGTCGACGGCGGTGATCCGGGCGGCGCCGGCGCGTTTGAGGACTGCGACGGTGAGGGCGCCGATGGGGCCGGAGCCGATGACCAGCGCGGTCTTGCCCTTGACGTCACCGGCGCGCGACACTGCGTGCCAGGCCACGGACGCGGGCTCGATAAGTGCCGCGGTGCGCAGGTCCACGCCCTTGGGCAGCGCACGGAGCATCCGTACCGGCAGCGTCACGTACCGGCTGAACGCCCCGTCCGTGTGCGGGTAGCGGGCCGCGCTGCCCAGGTACGTGCAGCCAGGGGACAGGTTCGGCCGGTCCGCCGGGTATTTTGCCGCGCCTGGGCCCGGGGTGGCGGGGTGGACGGCGACTGCGGTCCCGGCCTCCGGGCCGGTACCGTTGGCCGCGGCCCGGACCACGGTCCCGGAGATTTCGTGGCCCAGGACGAGCGGGGCCTTCAGGATGGACTCCCCGGCCGCGCCGTGCAGCCAGTAGTGCAGGTCCGAGCCGCAGATGCCGCCGTACCGGACCTCCACTACCGCCTCATCCGGGGCGGGTTGGGGCAGCGGGACCTCGTCGATGCGCAGGTCGCCGGCCGCATGGGCCACCAGGGCCGGGCCGGTTGCCGGGAGTTCCTCGGTGATTGAAGCCATCAGACCACCACCGTCATTCCGCCATCGATGAAGATGGTCTGCCCGTTCACGAAGTTGGACCCGTCCGAGGCCAGCCACACCACGGGACCGGCGAGGTCCTCCACGGTGCCCCAGCGGTGCGCGGGTGTCCTGCCCAGGATCCACGAGTTGAACTCCTCATCATCCACCAGGTTCTGCGTCATTTCAGTGTGGATGTAACCGGGAGCGACGGCGTTGATCTGCAACCCCGAGGCGGCCCACTCGGCGGTCATGGCGCGGGTGAGATTGCGCAGGCCGCCTTTCGCGGCGATGTACGGGGCAATAGTAGGCCGGGCCAGGTCAGCCTGCACCGAACAGATGTTGATGATCTTGCCCCTGCCACGGGCGATCATGTGCCTGGCAGCCTCCCGGCCCACCAGGAATGCGCTGGTCAGGTCCGTGGAGAGCACCCGTTCCCAGTCGGCCACGTCCAGATCCAGCATGGGCACCCGGTGCTGGATCCCGGCATTGTTCACCAGAATCTCCAACGGACCCACGTTCTCTTCGATCCAGCGGATGCTGCGGGCGGCGGCGCCGTCGTCGGTCACGTCGAAGGCAATGCTGTGGATCCGGCCTGGCGGAAAATCAGCCGCCATTGCCGCCGCGGCAGCCTTGAGCCGCTCCTCGCTGATGCCGTTCAGCACCACTGTTGCTCCGGCGTCGGCCAACGCCCGCGCAAGCGCCGAACCGATACCCCTGCTCGAACCCGTCACCAGGGCAACGCGGCCCGTCAGGTCAAACAACGCGCTCATGCGAACGGCCCCTGCTGGACGAGGTTGGCGGGGGTTTCGCCGGCGGCGAGGGCCTCGAGCTGGCGCTTCAGGAGTTTGAGGATCCGTGGTTCGAAGGCTGAGGCATTACCGCCAATGTGAGGGGTGATGAGGGCGTTTTCCGCCGACCACAGCGGGTGGCCGGCGGGCAGCGGTTCGGGATCGACGACGTCGATGGCGCACTGCAGGCGGCCGGACGCCACTTCCCGGGTCAGGGCGTCCGTGTCCACCACGGCGCCGCGGCCCACATTCACCACGAGGGCGCCGTTTGGCAGGGCGGCCAGGACGTCCCGGCCCACCAGGTGGTGGGTCTTGTCGTTCAGCGGGAGGACCGAGACCAGGATGTCGTGGCCGGCGGCGAGCTCCACCAGTTCGTCCGGGCCGTGGACCTGTCCGTCCGCGTCCGTCCGGGCTGAGCTTCCCACCCGGGTCACGGTGACTTCGAAGGGCTCGAGACGGCGGGCAAGTTCCTTGCCGATGCCCCCGATGCCCAGCAGCAGGACCTTCCGGTCGGCCAGGGACTGGCGGCGCTGCGGCTTCCAGCTTTCAATCTGCTGGTCCTTGACGGCCTGGTCAATGCCGCGCAGCTTGGCCAGGATGAGCCCCACGGCCAGCTCGGCCGTGGCAGCTGCGTGGACGCCTGAGGCGTTTGCCACTGCGGCGCCCGGTCCCGCAGCCTCGCGGACGCCGTCGTACCCTGTTGACTGGGTCTGCACGAACTTAAGGTTCGGAACCTTGGCCAGGGAACCCATCACTGCCCCCGCGTCGATGTAGGGCAGGATGACGCCGTCGATGTCACCCAGCTCCTCCCCCGTTTCGTCCTTCATGTCCCACACCACGCCCCGCAGGCCTTCGGGGAGTGGCGAGAGGTCAGCCAGGAGCTGGGGTTCGGGGAAACTAACGGTTCGTACTAACTGCATCTTGAGGGCCTATCGGTTGGGCGGTGGAAAGGTAGTTCCCGGGTTTGGGCGTCGCGGGCGGCTTTAGTCGGAGTCCCCGCGACGGTCGAAGGTGAGGCCGCCGGGGACCTGGAAGGTGGGCATGAGTTCCAGCATGCCCACGTTGACGTGGCGCGGGGTTTCGATGGCGTAGTCCAGGGCGTTGACGATGTCGTCGGTGGTCAGCGACTCGTAGCCCTCGTAGTACGTTTGCCAGGCTTCTTCCATGGCCTCGGGGCTGCCGCCCATGTTGCGGCCAAAGATCTCGGTTTCCACGCGGCCGGGGCAGATTTCGGTGACGCGGATCCGCTTGCCCACGGTGTCGTTGCGGAGCTGCCGGGAAATTTGGTGCACTGCGGCCTTGGTGGCGTGGTAAACGGTGTGGCCGTAGAAGTTGTAGATGCCCGCGATGGAGCTGATGTTGACCACGTGGCCGAGGTCCCGTTCCACCATGCCGGGCAGGACCAGCCGGGTGAGCTGCAGGAGCCCGCGGAGGTTGACGTCGATGAGTTCGTCGATGTCCTGCTCGGAGGAATCCAGGATGTTGCCCGGCCTGGAGACGCCGGCGCAGTTCACCAGGACGTCCACTTTCAGGTCATTGACGACGGCGGTCAGGGCGGCGGTGTCGGTCAGGTCCACCACATGCGGGACTGCTCCGGTGCGGTCGGCAAGCTCGGTGAGGCGTTCCTCGTTGCGGGCCACCGCATGGACGGTAAGGCCGCGCTTGGCCAGCCGTTCGGCGATGGCGGCGCCCATGCCGGTGGAAGCTCCGGTGACGAGGGCGGTGGTGTAGTCGGAAAAAGGCATTGGTACTCCAAAGTGGTGGAATTCGGGCGGGCTCTTGTGTCCGGCAAGGGGTTGGACGCAGGAGCCCCGGTTGGCAGGGGTTAGGGATCGCGCAGCGGTTTGTGGGCGCGGTCCTTGGCGGTGGAAAAAGCGTTCATGATGTTCAGGCTCCTGACGCTGGGCTGAGTTCATGCCAGCGCTGGCCGGCGCCGATGCCGAGGAGTCCGAAGACTGTGTTGATAGCGTTCCGGAGCCTGTCCAGTTCAAGGCAGGCGGCGCGGTGCATGGCTGTTGCCTCAGCAACGGATGTCTTTCTGAAGGTGACGGTGTGTCCAGGTCTGGCTTGCGCCAGGACGTCCAGTGAGCGGCTCGTGACCACGGCCAGGACCGGGTAGCCCGCCGTCACGCCGCGTCCCCGGTGCAGCACCAGCAGTTCCTCGCGGGACGGGATCTCGATGGCCCCGACCGGAACACCGCGGGAGAGCACTTCGGACGTGAGCTGACGCTCAGGAAGGGCACCACCGAGCCGCAGCCCAATGTGGTTGCTGCGGGGGCTCACGGTGTACTGCGTGGTGAACAGCAGGTCCGCCGTGTCACCAAATTCCGCCACGTCCGGCCCGTCCGTGACATCGATGACCGGATTGGTGGTGAAGGCGGGTTTGGTGAGGCCCAGCCGGAACAGCGGCAGGCCAAAGTGCGGCTGGGTGATGGGCGCTGTGGTCTTCCGGGTTTCCAGGCGGAAGCCCTCCACGAGCTTCAACCCGAAGCCCACCACAGTGTCAGGGGCACAGCTGCCCAGCAGGCTGGGGACCGTGAAGGATCCGTGGACGGCGATGTAGGCGCGCAGTCCCGTCCGGATTCCCCGAACGGCCACGACTTCGCCGGCCCGGACGGACACCGGCTCCCATTGCGGGCATTCGCGGCCGCCCACGGTGAGGTCCAGGGGCGCTCCGGTGACGGCGATCAGCAGGTCGGTGGTGGCGCGCATCCGGAAGTCCAGCGCGGTGAGTTCCAGTAGCGGGTCGTTGTCTTCGTTGCCGGCAAGGATGTTCGCGGCCTTGGCCGAGAATTGGTCCAGGGCCCCGTTAACCGGCAGCCCGAACGCCGGGCCTTTCGTCCGGCCGAGGTCGGTGACCACGGAGTGGCCAGGCTGCAGGATAATCAGCGAGCCGGTCATGGCCGGGCCTCCAGGAACTTCCCCGTGAAGTTTCCGAAGTCCCCTGCAGGGATTCGATAGAAGCGCAGTTCGTCACCCGGAACATAGGGCACCAGGGGTTCGCGTGCCGCGTCCAGGACTGTTAAAGGGGTCTGTCCGATGACGCACCAGCCACCCGGAGCCACGGCGGGCGCGATCACTGCCTGGCGTCCGGCAACTGACACCGCACCTGCGGGAACGGACAGCCGTGGGTCCTTGAGCCTGGGCACGGGGACTGGGAAGTCGGGTCCGTCCATCATGGGAGATCCTGCCGGCGCGCCCAGGCAGCGGATGACGTAGGTTTTGGCCGTATGCCTGGCGATGACGTCCTCAACGTCCAGGCCCTGGTGTTCCGCGACGCATTCCAGGTCGGGCCCGTAGTCCCCGCCGTACACCACGGGAACCTCGAAGCGGCGCGGTTCCCGCACTGTGGGGCCGGTGAAGTCCAGCTGGCGCATTCCCAGGAGGACGAACGCCCGGACCTGCCGGGCTGAGGTGACGTAGGGGTCGAATTCCACCAGGACCGAGTCGTAGGTGGGAACGGCGCCGTAAATGCCGTCGACGCCGGCCGTGGCCAGCCAGCCAGCCAGGGAGTGCACCGTGGCCCAGTTCGCTTCCGCATCACCGGACCGTGCCACCAGCCGCAGGGCGGCGTCTCCGGATTCGAAAATATCCAGGGCTGTCGGCGTTGTCGTTGCGGCCATCGTCAGGACACCTTCTGCTTTGCGGCGAGCACCTCTGCCAACGGGGCGATGGTGACGCCCGCGGCAATCAGTTCGCTGCGGATCAGGCGGGCCAGTTCGACGGCCCCAGGGTTGTCACCATGCAGCAGCACCGTGTCTGCCTGGATGGCGATGTCCCTGCCAGAGGCAGTCTCGATCAGTCCCTCACGTACCATCCGCACGGTGCGCTCGACGATGACGGCGGGGTCATGGATCACGGCGCCGGGCTGGCTGCGCGGCACCAGTGTGCCGTCATCCTGGTAGGCGCGGTCCGCGATGCCGACGATGGCCACCCGCAGGCCGCGCTCCGCGGCGGCGGTGGCGAGTTCACCATCCTGCGCCAGGATGATCAGGGCGGGATCCACGCGCACGGCGGCATCCGCTACGGCTCCTGCATAATCGGCGCGTGTCGCCACCAGGTTGCCCAGGCGGCCATGCGGGGCAAGGTGGGAGACGGAACCGCCGTGGTAGGCGGCAAACGCTGACAGGGCTCCCAGCTGGTAGATGACGTCGGTGCGGACCTCGTCAGCGGTGAGGTCCATGGCCCGGCGGCCGAAGCCACGGAGGTCCGGGAAGCTCGGATGGGCGCCGATGCCGACTCCCCTTCGGATACATTCGGCCACCGTGGCGTCCATGATGTCGGGGTCCCCTGCGTGGAAGCCGCAGGCGATGTTGGCGCTGGACACGATCTCCAGCAGGGCTTTGTCGTCACCGATCGAGTAGGCTCCAAAACCTTCACCAAGATCCGCTACGAGATCGACTGTGGGCATTACGGGCCTTTCTCTGCCGGGTACTGCGGGTGTAAATAAGTGTGGCATCGGAATTTGAGCTACACAAAGACGAATGCGGTATCTCCCTATAGGGAACAGCTATGACCTTCACCGGCGCTATTGGCCGCCGTTCCCAAAAGATGTATACGACTTTTATTTGGTAACTGCAAAACGGTGCTGCTAATAAATGCTTTCCCCGCCTATGCAAGAAACATATGCAGTCATCAAAATCGGCGATGGCTTGGCGGGGATAGAATGTCTTGGTCATTGGAAAGTCATCTGCAATTAACCTATGCCCGAGACTAGGATCACACAAAGACGTAATGCCTGTCCCGCCATAGCGCCAACGTATGACCCCGCATGCTGTGCCGTCCCCGCCGGAAAAGAGGAGCGCTATGGACACCCGGAAGCTGGCGTACTTCGTCAAGATCGTCGACTCAGGAAGCATCACCAAGGCGGCCGCCGCCCTCCACGTGGCCCAGCCCGCGCTGAGCCAGCAGGTGTCTGCCCTGGAAACGGAGCTGAAACAGCGGCTCCTGATCCGGAGCAAGCAGGGCGTGGAGCCCACGGCGGCCGGCCACACCCTGTACCGGCACGCGCAGACCATCCTGCGGCTGGTAGAGCAGGCCAGAATCGACGTTGCAGCCTCCGGCGCTGCCCCCTCGGGCCGCGTCTCCATTGCCATTGCGCCGTACAGCATGGCGTCCAGCCTTACCCCGCGGATCATCAGCGAGGTGGGCCGGCGCTACCCGGACATCGTGCTGCACCTGACCGAGATCTACGGTGGTGTGCTCAGCGAGGCCATCAAGAACGGCAGGCTGGACATGGCCCTCATCTATGAACCCGGACCGATCCGCGGGGTGCAGTTCACCACCCTCATCGTCGAGGACCTGTACCTGATTGTTAACTCCCGGCGGGAGCTTCCGGTAGCTGGGGACGCCGACAGCATCACGCTCGAAGAGGTGGCCACGGTTGGGCTCTTCCTGCCCGAACAAATCCACACGCTGCGGCAGGTGGTTCAGAAAGGCATCGAAGGCAAGGGCCTGGAGCTGAAGCTGGTGGGTGAAGTGGAATCGGTCCCGTCCCTCACCCGACTGCTGCGCACGGACCTCGGGGCAACCATCCTGCCAAAGTCGGCCGCGGATGCCCTGTTCCACGAGGAGGACTTCCGGGTCCTGCGGATCGTCGAACCCGCACTGCAGTGCAAAATCGCACTGTGCACCCCGGACCATGAGCCCCTGTCCGAAGCCGGTTCAGCGGTCCTGCTGGTACTGAAGGAAATGCTCCAGGAAATGCTCCGCAGCAAATACCCGCCCATTCCCGGTCAGTGACCGGAGGGCATCATAAGGGCGGCTTATCAGGGCACTTTTGTTTTGTCTTATTCAAGGCTTAACCGAAGTTCTAGGATAAAAGCCATAAAGGTCCGCTGAAACAGCGTTCACCTCGGCAATAAATTCCCGGAGCCCACCATGAAAAAGATCACCAGCCTGCGATACCGGAAAACAGCGGAAAGAAGAATCCAGCTCAAAGCAAGCACCGGTTCACACTGCCCCACCAACGGCTTCTGGCGGCCGGAGGACGGCCCGTCCGCGGAGCCGGTATTCGTGTTTGAGGGCAGCATGATGCCGCCGGGCAAAAACGGCTCCACCATGTGGTACCTGGACGACTCTCAGGTGGGTCCGCCCGCCTACCTCCTGCCCGGTATGAATTAAGCCAGTACCCGGCCGCACGGGGGCAGCACGAGGCAAAGCCCGGAGTTCCGAAAGGAACCCGGGCCTCTTGGTTTTAACAGAGAGTTGCTGCGTAACTGTCGTCACAACGAAGGAGTCATGACGGCAGTTACGCAGCAACGCAGGAGCTACATCGCAGGTTGCAGTTCAGCATCCTCGACCAGCAGGCCCTTCGCCTTCAGCACATCCGTCAGTTTGCACAACTCGATGGTGGTCCCCCCTTCCTTGTAGCGGCGAATGAGGTCGTCCTCCGCGTCAACGCGTGCCTGCGACAGCTTGATGACTTGCTCGATCTCATCCTTGCGGACCACCACCACACCGTCGGCGTCACCCAGGAGGACATCGCCCGGGTAGACAATCTCATCACCAAACACCAGTGGATGGTTGATGGGCCCAATGGTTTCCTTGACCGTCCCCTTGATGCAGATACTGCCGGAGAACACCGGCAATCCAAGTTCGATCAGGTCCTTGGTGTCGCGGACGCCGGAGTCCGTGACCATACCGGCCAGGCCCTTCGCCTTCATGGCGTTGCCCAGCACATCGCCGAAAGTCCCCGCCTCTTCGTACTCACCGGCGGACACCAGGACAACATCGCCCTTCTGCGCATAGTGGATGGCCACCTGGAGCATCAGGTTGTCCCGGGGTGCACAGACCACGGTGACGGCGGGTCCGCAAAAGGACATGCTGCGGTCGATGGGCTTAATCCTGGAGCTCAGGGCGCCCTTGCGGCCCTGTGCTTCATGCACTGTGGCGGAGGAAAACTTGGAAAGGCGCTGAATGGCGTCCTCCGAGGGCCGGTCGAATTTCGTTTTGACGTGGATCATGGGGAGCTCCTGTTGTTGGAAAGAGTAGGCAAGGGGAAGGTTGGGTCAGGCCAGCGCCGTGACGGCCTTTTCGATGGCGGCAATGGATTCCTCGATCACCGACAGCCCGGTGGCGTAGGAGATCCGGAAGTAGGGGCTTAGCCCGTAGGCCGAACCCTGGATAACGGCAACAGAGGCTGCTTCCAGCAGGTACAGCGTGAAGTCCTCGTCGTTGGTGATCTGCTTGCCATCGGGGGTCGTCTTGCCGATGACCCCGGCACAGTTGACGTAGGCGTAAAAGGCGCCATCCGGCGTCGCGCATTGCAGGCCCTTGACGGCGTTCAGCCCGCTGATTGCCGCATCGCGCCGTTCGCGGTACACGTCCACGCTTTCGTGGACGAATGCCTGGTCTCCGGTAAGTGCCGCGGCAGCAGCTGCCTGGCTGATGGAAGACGGGCAGGAGGACATCTGGGACTGCAGCTTGTTGATGGCAGCCACCAGGGGCCCCGGCCCACCGGCATAGCCCAAGCGCCAGCCCGTCATGGCATAGGCCTTGGAGACGCCATTCGTAACCAGCACACGGTCCTTGAGCTCAGGGGCAACGGCCACCAAGCTGGTGATGTGCTCTTCGCCGAAGTGGATCTCGTCGTAGATTTCATCCGTGAGGACGTAGACGGCCGGATGGTCCTTGAGGACGGCGGCCAGTCCGGCCAGTTCCTCACGGGAGTACACCGCTCCTGTGGGGTTGGAGGGGGTATTGAGGATGACCCACTTGGTGCGCTCCGTCAGTTCCCCTGCCAGGGCCGTGGGGGTGAGCTTGAAGCCAGTATCCTCGCCGCAGGAAACGATCACAGGGGTGCCTTCGTTGGCGAGCACCATGTCCGGGTAGGAGACCCAGTAGGGTGCGGGGATGACAACCTCGTCGCCTTGGTCCAGGGTGGCCATGAATGCGGTGAAGATGACCTGCTTCCCGCCGCCGCCGATGGTGATCTCACCCGGCGTGTACTGCTGGCCGGTTTTGCGCTGCAGCGTCTGCAGGATGGCCTTTTGCAATTCGGGCGTCCCAGTCACCGACGTGTATTTGGTTTCACCCCGGCCGATGGCTGCGATGGCAGCGTCCTTGATGTGCTGCGGTGTATCAAAATCCGGCTCGCCGACCGTCAGGTCCAGGATCCGGCGGCCCTCGGCCTTGAGCTCCCGCACGCGTGCCGCCGCGGCAACGCTGGGTGAGGATTTGATACGGGTAACGCGGGATGCGGGCACGAATTCAGGCATGTTCTCTTCCAGGCTTCCGGTACGGATGAGGGTGGTTCATTCGAGCCTAGGGAAGGAACCATGCTCTTGGATAAGACCTAAAGTGCGTGGACAGATAAGCAGCCCTTATGACGGGGCAGGCCAGAACTTTCGCGTATTGCTCCATGCACTTTCGGTATTGCCTGGCGGGCTTGCCCGCGGCGTAACCTGCAGGGTGGAGAGACCTGAGGAAGGCACAGCGCCGGCCCCCGGCACGTTCCTTCCAGACCGCCGGGACAAACCGCGGGAAAGGTGCCCCTGCTGCTGGGAAGCCGCGTTGACATGGAAACACCACCAACGAAAGACAAGGAGCAAAGGTGCCCAGTAGAGAGATTCAGGAACGGATACTTGCGCGTACGGCCGGCACCGGGACGGGCGGTGCCGGCGTGGCCGCCTACCGGTACCGGGGCGTGCCGAAGCCGGACCCCGCTACTGCCCGCGCCCAACAAGCGCTGGCCATGCTGGCCCAACTGCGGACGACTATCGCGCTCCGGTCCAGCCGGGTGCGTGCCCTCACCGCCGAGCTGGGTGACTGCGTTGCCCAGGCCGTGTGCGACGGCGTGAAGGTTGCCGCCGTCGCAAAGGCCGCGGGCCTGCCTGCCGCCAGTATCCGGTCTGCCGCGCTGGCACGCGGCGAGCTGTACCCGTCGGGCCAAACCCGAAACCGCCATCTGGACCTCATTGCAGGATTGGCCGCGGAGTTGGCGGCAGCCGAGGGCACCCGGAGTGCCGCAGAGGAACAACGCACGCAGGTACTGGCCCTGGCCAGGAAATCCCGACTGCTTGACGACTACCAACTTGCCGGGGCAAGCGGCCTGAAGTCCGACGAGATCCGCAAAGTGACCAGGGGCGTGGGCTTGCGCGTGGCCTAGCCGCAAGGATCGTCCCGGCTGATCCGCTGCCCGCCGTCCTTCACCCCGTTGTCCCTGGCGAACGCCGGCGTAGACGAGTTCCGGCTTACTTCACGCCTCCGCTCTGGCGGCGACTGGCAACCAAGCGTAGCGTCATTTCGAAGAGGCCGCGGCGAGCACGGTGTCTGCTTGTGCGGCGCTTCGGTGGTCGCGGAGGAGGCCAGAATGGCGGGGTGGAATGCGGATACGGCGGCCGGTCCACTAGGGGCTGGCTCTGTGACGTTGGTCGAGGGCTCATCCTTCTGTATTTCGTCGTCCAACGGGGATATTCAGGCCGACCGTCCGCACGGCCTCTTCGTGGCCGACGTCAGGATCCTTTCTGCCTGGCGACTCACCGTGAATGGACAGGCGCTTGAACCACTCACAGCGGAGACAAAGGAGCCGTTCCGTGCCGCATTTGTTGCAAGGATCCCCCGGTCCGACGGCTACGCGGACAGCCCACTTATCGTGGAACGGCTGCGGAAGTCGGGGCCGGCCTCCAGGAGCAGCTCACCGTCCAGAACTACTCCCAGGAGCCGGCTGAGTGCCTCATCGTTCTGGAAACGGGGGCCGACTACGCGGACCTCTTCGAGGTGAAGGAGGCACGTATCCGGCGACAGTGGGAGCAAACACGGGAAGCCGACGACGGGATGCTCACCATTCGGGCCAGTTGGCAGGACGTCCGCAAAGGCACCGCCATCCACGTACCTGGTGCCGACATTTCCGGTAACACCGTCCAGTATCGGGTGTCAGTACCCGCTCATGGGCAATGGAGCACAGTCCTGACCGTTCTGCCCACCAACGATGGAGCCCACGCACCGGCTTTCGCCCATTCCGAGGGGGATAGCCTGTCCCCCCGAGACCGCCGCCGGCGGGAGTGGGTTGCGAAAATCCCCGAACTGCAGGTAGCCAACCGCTCCGTGGAACGGACCCTGCGCCGCAGTTATGACGACCTGGGCGCTCTGCGGATCGAGGACCCCGACCATCCGGAGCGCGTCGTCGTCGCCGCCGGGGCGCCCTGGTTCATGACCCTGTTTGGAAGGGACTCCTTGTGGGCCTCGGTGATGGCTTTGCCGGTAGACCCTTCGCTGGCCCTGGGCACACTCCAGACCCTCGCCGATCGCCAAGGCACCGTGGTGGACCCCATGACGGAAGAGGAACCCGGCAAGATCCTCCACGAGGTACGGCTCGACGTCTCCAGCGGCCTGTCCCTGGGCGGCAAGTCGAACTACTACGGCAGCGTGGACGCCACTCCCCTGTTCCTGATGGTGCTCGGTGCGGTCAGTCGTTGGGGATTCGCCGCGGACACCATCAAGGCCCTGCTGCCCCACGCCGACCGCGCACTGGACTGGATCGTGAACTACGGCGACAAGGACGGCGACGGCTTCGTCGAGTACCAACGGCTCAACGATCAGGGGCTGGTCAATCAAGGCTGGAAAGACTCCTGGGACGGCATCAACTTTGCCGACGGCAGCCTGGCCGAGCCACCAATCGCGCTCTGCGAGGTACAGGCCTACGTCTACGTCGCCTACCTGTCACGGGCATGGCTGGCCTACGAGGCCGGTGACATGGCATTGGGCAACGACCTCACCGATCGCGCTGCCCGGCTGAAGAAGCAGTTCAACGAGCAATTCTGGATCCCGGAGCGAGGGTACTACGCCATCGCGCTAGACGGCAGGAAACGGCAGGTTGATGCCTGTGCCTCGAACATGGGGCACTGCCTGCTTCAAGGTCTGATCGACGAAGACAAAGCACCGCAAGTCGCCGCGCACCTGATGTCACCGGAAATGTTCAGCGGCTGGGGCGTACGCACCCTGGCCAGCAACATGGGCGCCTACAACCCGGCCAGCTACCACAACGGGTCCGTTTGGCCCCACGACAACGCCATCATCACGGCGGGGCTCCTCCGGTACGGCTTCGTCGCCGAAGCGCAGAAAATCGCCACCGGGATGATGGACGCGACAGAGTTCTCCGACGGCCGCCTCCCGGAACTGTTCTGCGGCTTCAGCCGGGACCACCTCGCCACTCCCGTTCCCTACCCCACCGCCTGCTCGCCTCAGGCATGGGCAGCCACCGCACCCATCCAGATCGTGTCCAGCCTGATGCGCTACGACCCGGTCGTGTCTGCCGGCGGCGTGTGGCTCGATCCCGTCCTCCCCGAATCCTTCGGGGACCTGCACATCTCCAACGCCCCGCTTGGCAATGGCCGCATCACCATCGACATCGCCGGCTCAGTCCCGTCCGTCCAGGGACTACCCCCGGGGATGGCCCTTCACCGGGGACACCGAGCGTGGATGTCCGAATTGGTGGAGGAAGCGGTGCAGCGTCGTGGAAATAGTCGCCCCTCGTCAAACCCTCTTCGTTAGGGAACCACGTCGAGCTTCCTGTTGTCCAAGGCCTCCCGTTCTTCGCCTCTATGCCATAACGAATCGCTATGTAGGTACATAAAAGCGGACTTTGTGTGACCCACACCGCAAACGTTAACTTGATGTCTGGGGCCGGTCCGCAAAGCCGTAAACACGACTTGCGAGAGAGCTCACAGCAGGACCAACCGGATATTCCACTCGAAATCTCTTTCCCAGAGCCCAGGTGTAGCGGCAGCCGGTGTTCACCCAATCACCCACGGAGACGAAATGACTGAAACCTTACTTCCGAAGAAGACCCCGGTCAGGGCCGCGGTCGCGGCCTGGATCGGCACGACGCTGGAGTACTACGACTTCGCCGTGTACGGCACCTCGTCCGCGTTGATTCTGAACGTCCTCTTCTTCTCGCCCGAGCTCCCCCAGGGCATCAGCGTGCTGCTCGCCATGGTCACCTTCGCGGTCGGCTACGCGGTACGCCCGCTCGGCTCTCTCATCCTGGGGCCGCTGGGCGACCGCCGCGGCCGCAAGTTCGTCATGATGATCACGCTGTTCGGCATCGGCGGCTGTACCTTCCTGATCGGGTGCCTGCCCACGTACGCCCAAATCGGTCCTCTTGCTCCGATCCTGCTCGTGCTGATCCGCGTCATCCAAGGACTGTGCCTTTCCGGCGAGCAGCCCAGTGCCATCACCATGAGCCTGGAGCATGCTTCCGAGGGCCGACGCGGCTTCCTTGCGAGCTTCACCACGTTGGGATCCTCCTCCGGCACGCTGCTCACACTGCTGGTCTTCATCCCGATCGCAGCCATGCCCTCGGAGCAGTTGCTGAGTTGGGGTTGGCGGCTTCCATTCTGGGCCTCTGCCGTCGTAGTCGTCGCTGCATACCTGATCCGCCGCCACATCCAGGAGCCGCCTGAGTTCGTAAAGGTCCAGACCGCCAAGGTGAACGTCGCCCCCCTCAGGCACCTTTTGCGCTTCCACTGGCGCGCGGTGCTGCGGATCGTATTCTGTGCGCTCATCGCGGGCACAAGCTACATGATGCAGACCTTCTCGGTGGCGTTCGGGACCGCCGGATACAAGCTGGATAAGCCGACCATGCTCCTGACGACCACAGTCTCGGCAGTGATCGCCCTCGGAATCACGCCCCTGGCAGGATTCCTTGTGGACAAGATCGGCCGCAAAACGATGTTCCTCATCGCAACGGGCGGCGTAGGAATCACGATGGTGCCCTACCTCTGGTCAATCACGACCGGCAACTGGTCGCTGATCTTCCTGTTTGGCATCGTCAACTACTCCCTCTTCTACTCAATGGTTAATGCGTCCTGGCCCGCGTTCTTCGCCGAGATGTTCCCCGGCCGGCTGCGCGTCTCCGGGCTCGCCCTTGGCACCCAGATCGGCTTCGCCATTTCGGGCGTCATCGGCCCCGTACTCTCGACAGCACTCGCTGGCCCCGATCTGAAAGATTGGGTCGGCCCGTCCATGGTCGCGCTCGGGTTCATGGTCCTGGCAGGGATCTCAGCCCTCACCGCGAAGGAGACCAAAAAGTACACGCTCAAGGAACTCGACGAGGTGCAGCAGAGTGAGCGGGAGACGGCCGTCCTCACGGCCGCGACCGTGTCCGCGGGCACAGCTACAGCTACCCACGGCCTCGCTGGTTAGCCTGGAATGCAGATGTGACGGGTAATCCGCCCCTGAGCTGATCGCGAACTGGCTGTACGGGGCGCAACATTCGTTACGTCGTGAATACGTGAAGACCTCTTAGTCTTGGTGGCCGTTACACACCGCCAACGACTAAGAGGTCTTCGTGTTCCGCCCGTAATGCCGTCTGGCCTTTCTTTTCTGACAAGGGTGGCAGAATTTCATATGCCCAACCCTGACAATTGACCGGGGCCTACAGGCACTCCAATAAGGAAGACATAAGTGTGGACTTTTCACACCTCATTCGGCCGGACCAACACTCACCGCAACTCCCCCGGGTAACAATAGCGGCCTCCCAAGTCCGTTCCGAGTCACGGAGGTGCGTCATGTCGCACCCACAGCCCCGTGCCGTCGACAGGTGCGTGCCACCGAGCTAACCCGAAGGAACGGAAACGAGGCACTGCAAGGACCCTGTGACAGCAGGCGGAAAACCCACCAGCCAGGGACTTGACCCCGCCACCCACACACCTGAATAGGCCACGCGACGGCCAGGCCACAGCCGGCGAACCAACCCCGTGTGAGTGACGCCACCACAATCTTTGTCACCGCGTTAAAAGCAAAAACCCCTCTGACGAGGGGATATGCTGTGCCCTAGGTGGGACACGAACTACATTCAAACCCTGGAAAACACCGGAAACTCCGGAAAACATGTGGAATCCTAAACAGTCCAACCGGTGTGCGACCCACTTCGACGGTGGAAGTGTGGACGTTGTCCACGCCCCCATTTGCCCCTGAAATGTGTCCCACACGCCAGCCCGGCATGGCCGGCCCGGTATCCGGAGAGCTATGTGGATGGCGCCACAACGTCCTCCAGTACTGACCTGTCGAAGAAACGGATCTCGCCCGTTGCCTCGAAGAACACCGGAACTACTGATGTGCTCAAGTCTTTGGAAGTTTCGTAGATTTCAGCCGCACCCCCGTGCTTCCTGGCAATTGTTCCGACCAGCTCCGTACCGCGAACCCGAACAGTTCGATATTTGTAGCTCATCATGGCTCCTTCGTCGGCTACGGCACACCCTACCCCTTGGGAGTCCCGCTTCGGGAGGTCGTCTCCTACAGCGCCAACACCTTCGGTGGCGGCGTCGGATCACATCTCCATAAACGCAGTGGAAGCGTCGAACTGCACTCGAGTCCTTATCAAACACTGCAGAAATGGCTGCCGTCTGAATGGGCAGGCGGCACAGCTACCAGGGCATCCACCCACCGTCCCCATACTCAGGGAAACCGGCCCCAGTCACCGCGGGCACCGCCGAGCCGATGGGGATCAAACACCCCTCGCCCCTGAAATAGGTCCGAACTCTGTGGCCGGCCGGCAGCGACCCAGGATATGCCTTTCGGCTATCTCAAAGTGAGGCCAAACCCGACAAGCCCACGCAGCAGCCAACGAAGCAGAGCCAATACGATCAGCAGGGGTCCTTGGCGCCGGACTTAGGGCCAGCCAGCTGGCCCTGCTCTGCAGTTGCACGCTTGCGTCTCCCCATCCGGTGGAGCTGGAAAGCGTGGTGAAGAGCTTGGACAGGCAGCCCGACACCTCTACTCCCTATCTAGTGCCCATCACATTGCCCTCCCGAATCCCAGTGAATTAGGACCTTGATGTTCCTTGGGTACGCTCAAACCGGACGTAGACGCCGGAAAAGGGAAGACTTGGCCTCGAGACTAAGCTGTCGCTTTCCTTGCACGGCCCGGCAGCCAGCCTCATTATCGCGTTGGCCCCGAATGGAAAATGAGCGGGAACTCACCGGCGACGTCGCCAGTGCCGTCCCCGACTTTTCCAGCGAGGAACAGGGCTACCACAAGACCCCAAGCCCCGCCGGACCCAGGTGACCGTCATCGGCGGTGCGATCGGCACCGGCTTGTTCATGGGAGCCGGGGCCCGGCTTCAGCTTCGGGCGTACTGACTTGTCTGTCTGGTTTTCGTGTAGTGTCTGCTGGTGATGGTCCACACATATGACTTACCGACCGCCGTCGATGATCTCGCCTCTGCTCCCCCGCGGGTGGCCTCTGGTAGCGCCAGGGAACGCATCCTGGACGCCGCTTACGAGCTGTTCCTACACCGGGGCATCCGCGATGTCGGCATCAATGAGTTGATCTCAAGGGCCGGGGTCGCCAAAGCCACGTTCTACACGCACTTCACGTCAAAGGATGAACTGGTCCTTGCCTACCTGGAGCGCTGCCACCAGGACCTGACCGTTGAGGCGATCATCGCCGACACCGGAAGGCGGACCGCGAACCCCGCTGGCCGGATATTGGCTATTTTTGATGTCCTGGATGGGTGGTTCCGCCAGGATGACTTCCAGGCCTGCGCCTTCGTCAGCACCATGCTGGAAATGGGCCCCGCCCACCCACTGGGAATTGCATCCATCGAGTATTTAGCGCAGGTCCGGGTGTTCATACGGGCCCTGGCCGTGGAGGCCGGCCTTGAACAACCCGACATTTTCGCCCGCTCTTGCCACATCCTGACAAAGGGTTCGATTATTTCAGCGGTCGAGGGAGACCGGGAGTCAGCGGTCTTCGCCAAACGCATGGCTGCTTCCCTCATCCGAGACCACGGAGGTGAGGTCCCGATCGCCCCCTGACGTTTCGTTATCCGCGGACATTGTTCTCCGTTCTCTTGGCGGTTCCAAGATGCTGCAGCCCCTTTATCCACCATTCCGTTGAAGGAACAGGAGCCATTAGAAATGGAAACCCCGGACTACGCCCGTTTTGTTCAGGAATGCATTGCCGCCGATGCGGCCGATGACCACATACTCACGGAAGACCAGTTCTACGGCGTGTACCTGAGCTGGTGCGCACTGCAAGCACAAATCCCCGGCCCCTGCGAATCGTTTTGGGCGGCGATGTTCCAGCAGGGCATCCACGAACGACGCGCCAACGACGACCGGTGCATACGGCCGGGACTTCGAATGACCGGTCCGGCCGCTCTGGACTACATCCTCGCCAGCCAACCAAGCTTGGTCTGACTAAGGCTTCTGCCAACTCAGGCGCGTGGACCTGACGGGCTCGACTAAAATACTCTCGTTGCGGGTGTCCGATGAAATGGAGTGCCGCTAGTGAAAGGGACACCAATGTCAAGCAATCTGCGCATCACCCCTGCCGACCCGTTTCCCGAGGATCTGGAAACACTAAAAGACGAGAAACTGCAGGTTCTCGACAGCCAGGTCCAACGCCAAATCGACCACGAAATCGTGACCGATGGTGAGTCTCACCCGGAGACCGAGTTCCGCCACTACGAGCTTGATGCGGAGTTCGAGCAGCGCGAGGACTAATCCGCTGCTCGTGGCCCCGAAGGACCGCTTCAATACTTCGGTCCCTCACAGTGGCCTTCATGGCTGTCGAAGAGCGGGCGCCTAGCCGCAAAGGGGGGCCTCCGCCGAGCTGCTGCAGCGACACGACCTATGGCATTGCCTTTGAATCGCCGCACTCGGCTAGACGACTTCCTGAGAGTCGCTTCTGCTCCCCCGCATCTCCAAACCGATTAGGGAATGGTGCCTTCGCAGGCTCCGCACCCCAGGCTTCCACTTCACCCTGAACACCACGTCCAGGCCCCGTGCAGGCCGAAGGTCTATACTCCGCTCATGCCCGACATGAATTCCTGGCCTACCGGCCGCCTCCTATCAACCGCGGCCAGGCTCGTCGAACATTCATGGAACGAGAAACTGGCCCATGCCGGGCTCACCCACGCCGGAGTGATAGCCCTCGATGTACTATCCAGAGCCGAGGAGCCCATGAGCCAGGCGAAAATTGCCCAAAGGGTCCGTGTCCAGAACCAGACAATGGGCAAGACCTTGACCCGCCTGGAGGCATGGGCCTACATCCGCCGACAGCCCAGCCCTTCCGACCGCAGAAGCCAGGTCGTCTCCATCACCGACCTCGGCGCCCGGGTGATCAGCGAGGCCCGTGAAGTGGACCGCACAGTATTGACTCATTCGGCAGCGGATGGCGGCAATCTCCGCAAGGAACTGCAAGCCATCGTTCAACTGCTCGCCTCCAACGCCATGCAAAACCCGGCAACCGGTAACTACACGCCTCCTAGGACATATCGCTAGTGGAAGACAAAGGCCGTCTCCTGTAGCACTCGGGTTGGGAGCTCTGCGGCGGTGCGCCCCGGCCCTCCCAGCCCGCCGCGCCAACGGACGCCCAATCCTGTGAGCTCTGGAAACATGCTTTGTTCGTCGGAACCGTAGCTGTGTATTTTGGTCGGCGACCCTTGGACTGGAGCCGGAAAGTTGCGTGGCGAGGCCGGGGAGGAGGATGCTCAGTCCCTGGTCCAGCTCAAGGTCGCCGTCATACTCAGCGAGGACGGGTCCCAGGGCGCGCAGGTGTGGGAAGTCTTTTGCCGGCAGCCGGTGGAATCCGAGGCGGAGGATGGCTTCGTTTTCGTTCGGGTCCGCAACGTATTCCTGCAGTTCGTTCCGAATGTGCCCGTAGAGGAATCCCTAGTACGTCCGGTAGACGTGGAGGGCGTCGGCGGGGGTAAAACCGGCGTCTATGAGCAGTGCCAGGATCTGTTCGAGGGGCCGGATGGTGCCCAGTGGGTGCAGACCCAACGGTGTGGACAGTGGCCGGGTGACCAGCAGCGGGACGACGTTGGGATGCCGCAGGGCAGAAGCCGCAGGTCGTGGGCGATTTGCGCAGCTGTGCCTGCCAGTCCGGGTCATCGGCAAAGATCGCCAATTCATTGAGGACTGTTTCAGCGACACCATCCTGCAGGGCGGTGCGGTTGGCGGCGTAGCGGTGGAGGCTCATCGGGTCCCGCCCGGGTTCCTGGCCCAGCCGTCGCATCGTCAAGGCATCCAGGCCTTCAGCGTCCACCAGTTCAAGAGAGGTGGAGAGGACAATTTCCCTGCTCCGACGCACCCTCGGGGGGACTGCAGAGGTCGGGGTGGGGTTAGGAGAGGCCATAGCGAAACCGTCGTGTGGAGACCAGGCTCGCCGGAGCCGCGATACCAAGACCACCGGTTCCCCGGTTGAATGCGCGGTGAGGACTGCGCGCATCGTCGTTCTCGGTCTGGTCCCTCCGATGAATCTCCGTGCCTCGTCTGGTCGTAGCGTTAGGAGGATGTTACCCACCTCACGTTACGACCTCGGTTAAGACCTATGAACTGGAATCTGACGCCAATAGGCGATGGCGGCTGCGAGGCTGGCGCCGACAACAAGACAAACCATCGCCATGGGAACAAATGCGCTCGTATCCCCGCTCCTGACGATCAACGCCATGGCGGCGATGATGCTCAATCCCATCAGCACGGAAAAAACTAACGCGGGCACTGTCAAGAACAACCCCGTCGGGTTCCCGCGCAGCGCGAGCACTCCGATGATGACCATGCCCGGCAGGACCAGAGACAAGTCAATGACATGGACCGGGTTCACGATAAGCCCGGCTACTTCCAGGCTGGGCGGTGGCTGCCCTGAAATGGTTGCTGGAGCTAATTCGCTCAGCCACAGCAGGGCAAAGAGTGCGCCGGTGCCGATCAGGACCCACGCAGCGAATGCCCGTGCGGCGCCGTGAGGGTATGCCGCCGGGCGCACCCTAGTAGAGAGCCCAGCGATCAAGGTGTAGAAGACAGAGCCGAGAATAGCGACGTACACAAGAAACAGGCGACCGAAGTGCACGGCAAAGGCATACACGATGTAGGCATACAGCAGATAGAACAAGGTACCGACCCAGAGTTGCGTCGCTCCCATTGAGCCTGTGCGTATCCTGGTCGCACTCCAGACGAGAACGACAACCGCCAGAAGATTGCCGAGGTCTTGCCCTCGGGCCTGCAGGAGCCAGTTCTCGGTTTCCTTCTGATACGGCCAAGAAGCAAGCAGCCCGAGCAGGCTGGCCAGAGTGACGAGCAGGGCAATACCAAAGGACGCCATGAAAAGCGACGTTCCGCGTCGTTCAACCGCCGCCTCTGAGCGGTACGGGCCGGTATCCATATCGAAAGACTAGCGGACACGCTCAGCTTCGCATCTGTGCGTGCCATAGGCGGCCCGATGGCACGCCTCGGCCCGTAAGCTCAGCTACGGGACGCGAGGCCCGCGAGCTCCGTCCCCAACGTTGGCGCGTTCGAGCTCACCGTCGGCGACCGGGCATGCATAACCGTGCACGCCGAAGGTCGCGGGCTTCACGATGGGTCGGAATCCAAGCGAGACAAGGCGTTTCATCGCCTTCTTCGCGGCAGACCCGGGCAACCGAGGGCCAACGACTCGCGTATCGAACGTCAGTACAGGAACAGGGCGACCAGGCGAGGCGTGCGCTTCGATCCACTCCCAAATGCCGCCTGCTGGGATGTGCTCTGCAGCCTATTGCTTCGCTGACTCGCGTGTCGCCCCGGTTGACATGGAGAAAGCGTCGGTTCGACCACCTACCACCAAGAGATCCAGGTTGGAGTCCAGTGCGCCCGGTGCTGAGCCTGCGTCGACCACGTCGGCGCCTTCGCCGATTCCGGCTGCGATCGCGCGCGCGAGTTGTTGCGTGTTTCCCCAAAGCGATTCGGAGACCACTACTGCGTGCGACTTGCGGCGCTATGTGGCGGCGTTTTCACGGTACTGAATGTCACCCCAGATGACGCTGCAAATGTGGAAGCTCGTACCAAAAGCCGGCGGAGATTTAGGCGGTTCTCTCAAGGTCGGATGAGGATTCGTTCTCCCGCTCCTGCAGGGCACCGGTCACCGATGCTGTGAGGCTGTTGGCGATGTGGGTACGAGCGAGTTCCGCCGCTCCGGGCCCGTCTCCCGCGGTGACGAGTTCAAGGATTCGGTGGTGCTGGTTCAGGTCGATGGTGCGGGGCTCGTCAGCGGAAGGCAGCTCCAGGCCGATGCGCCGGTAGCGGTCGGACTTGTCCCAGAGGTCATCCAGGAGCTTAATCAGGGTCGCGTTGTGAGAAGCAGTGTAGACGGCACGGTGGAAGTCGCGATGAGCAATGATGGCGTCCTCTCCCCACACGCGTGTGACAGGGAGCAGTTTTTCGGCGGCCGCCCGGATGATGGCGACATCAGCGTCGGTCCGGCGGTAGGCGGCCAGTTCCGTTGCGGACGGCTCCAGCGAGAGGCGGACTTCCAGCAGCTCGCGGGCTTCGGCGGCGCTCATGTCGGCAACCTTCGAGTCGCGGTGGGTGTCCATCGTGATCAGGCCCTCGCTCGAGAGCCGGCGGATGGCTTCACGCAAGGGGGTGATGCTCATCTGCATGTTCTCGGCCAACTCGTATTGGGAAATACGCGAGCCGGGGGCTAAGGCGCCGGACAGGATCATCTGGCGTAGTTCGCTGTACGCCAGGCTGCCCTTGCTCGAAAAGACGTTGGTACTCATCTGCCGCTCCAAATCTGCGGGAGAGTTGCCCCCACCCCTCCAAGTGTAGCCCTC
The DNA here is from genome assembly GCF_035621795.1 of Pseudarthrobacter sp. LT1. Classification (NCBI taxonomy): domain Bacteria; kingdom Bacillati; phylum Actinomycetota; class Actinomycetes; order Micrococcales; family Micrococcaceae; genus Pseudarthrobacter; species Pseudarthrobacter sp. LT1. The sequence goes on along the minus strand of NZ_CP141830.1, from coordinate 2,158,800 downwards.
CAACCAACATCTTATAAGAAATTTCGCCACGCGCTTGTGCTCCGGCTCACGGCCAGCTAACCTCGATTCATCGTCTTATAAGATATTCGCTAGTAACCAACACCAGATGCTCGGCCAGATGGCATCCACCCGAACATCGATCTTATAAGAAATAAGATCCGACCGAGAGAGATTCAAAGATGAAAATCGTTTCCGCCCACGTAGGCACTATCCCCATCAGTTCCTCCATCCGGAACGCGTTCATTGACTTCACCAAGATGGACTGCACGATCATCGCCCTGGTCAGCGACGTGTTCGTCGATGGCAAGCCCCTGGTTGGCTACGGCTTCAACTCCAACGGCCGCTACAACGCTACGGGCATCTTGCAGGACCGCATCCTGCCGCGCCTGCTGGATGCTCCTGCCGAGGACCTCATGGATGAGAACGGCGAACTGTCACCGGAGAAGGCGTGGGACATCATGATGTCCAACGAAAAGCCCGGTGGCCACGGCGAACGGTCGGTCGCCGTGGGTGTGGCCGACATGGCGCTGCACGACCTCGCCGCAAAGATCGCCGGTGTCCCCTTGTACCGCTGGATTTCGGACCACTACGGTGACGGCAATCCGGACAAGGACGTCTTCGTTTATGCCGCCGGCGGCTACTACGCCCCCGGCAAGACGCTGGAAGACCTGCAGAACGAAATGCGCGGCTTCCTCGCCCAGGGCTACAACATTGTCAAGATGAAGATCGGCGGCGCCGACCTGGCGGAGGACCTCCGCCGCATCGAAGCCGTCATCGACGTCCTCGACGGCGACGCTTCCCGCCTCATGGTGGACGTCAACGGCAAATTCGACCTGGACACCGCCCTGGAATATGGAAAAGCCATCGACAAGTACGGACTGTTCTGGTACGAAGAAGTCGGCGACCCGCTGGACTACGCCCTCAACGCCACCCTTTCCGAGCACTACAAGAACCCGATCGCGACCGGCGAGAACCTGTTCTCCCTCCAGGACGCACGGAACCTGGTCCGCTACGGCGGCATGCGCCCGGACCGCGACTTCATCCAGGTCGACCCGGCCCTGAGCTACGGCCTCACCGAATACCGCCGGATCCAGGACATGCTTGCCCAGCACGGCTGGTCCTCCCGCCGCTGCATCCCGCACGGCGGACACCAGTTCTCCCTGCACATCGCAGCCGCCCTCAAGCTCGGCGGCAACGAGTCCTACCCCGGCGAATTCCAGCCCACCGGCGGCTTCACCGACGACGCAGTCGTCGTCAACAGCCGCGTAGCCCCCGGCGATTTGCCCGGCATTGGGCTGGAAGGCAAGGCCGAGTTCTACAAGGTCCTGCGCGGCCTGCACGAGTAAACCACCCACACCTGTCTTGTCCCGGGCAGCAGAACTGCCCGGGACCAGGCAACCACCCCCAACTTCTCTGTCTGACGTGCAAAGGAGCACCCAAGATGTCTTCCCACACCATGCAGCACCACCAGCATTCCCCACACCCACCCAAACAGCTCTCTCGGTTCGGGCGCCTGATCCGCGAACTCTGGTTCCAGGTGCTCCTGGGTGGAGTCCTCGGCATCCTCGTCGGTATCTTCATCCCGCAAGTCGGCTCGCAGCTGACCCCGCTGAGCGACTGGTTCATCGCACTGGTCAAGATGATCATCATCCCGGTCGTCTTCTGCGTCGTGACCCTCGGCGTTGCGTCAATGGACAGCCTCCGCAAGGCAGGACGAATCGGCATCAAGGCCCTCGGCTACTTCATCGTCCTTTCCCTGATTTCGATGCTCATCGGCTTGGTCGTGGCGAACGTCTTCCACCCCGGCGAAGGCATGAACATCGACGTCTCCAAGCTGAACGCCGACAAGATCCCGGGCGCCGGCAAGAGCTTTGACGGGATCGAGTTCGTCAACAGCCTCATCCCGGCATCCTTCTTCGGCGCCCTCACCAGCAGTGCCATCCCGGCCGCCCTCCTGGTCTCCATCGTCTTCGGCGCAGCACTGAACCTCTCGGGCGAATCCGGCGTCCTGCTCACCGGCGGCATCCGCGCCCTATCCACCGTTATTTTCCGGATCGTTGGCTGGCTCATGCGCCTGGCACCCATCGGCACCTTCGGCGCCCTTGCCGCCACCGTGGCCAAGTACGGGGCCACCAGCCTTCAGCAGCTCGGCTTCCTCATCCTGCTCTTCACCGCCACCTGCATCGTTTACGTCCTCGTCGTCCTCGGCATCATCGCCCGGACCTGCGGCCTGAACATCTTCACCGTCATGCGCTACTTCAAAGACGAGCTCCTGATCGCCCTAGCAACATGCTCCAGCGAGGCCGTGCTCCCGCAGGTCATGAAGAAGCTCGAAAACATGGGCGTCGGCAAGCCGACCGTCGGCATCGTCATCCCATCCGCGTTCTCCTTCAACCTCGACGGATCCGCGATCTACCTCACCATGGCATCCGTCTTCCTGGCTCAGGCCGTCGGGATCAACCTCTCCTGGGAACAGCAACTGGCCATGGTCGGCATCATGATGATTTCCAGCAAGGGAACAGCCGGCGTCGCCGGCGGAGCCTTCATCGTGCTCGCCGGCTCCCTCGGAGCCGTCAGCGCCATCCCCACCGCGGCCCTCGCCCTCATCGTCGGTGTTGACCGCCTCCTGAACGAAGGCCGCGTCTTCATCAACGTCATCGGCAACGTGCTGGCAACAGTCGTCGTCGGCAAATGGGAGAAAGACTTCGACCTGGCACAGGCCCGCAACGTGATACACGCATCGGGTCGAAGAAAAACGAACTCCCGGCAAGGACGGCCGACCACGTCGAGAGCGAGAGGGTCGACGCCCACTAAACCCTGTCAGAGCCGCTTCTCTCCCCGGGGCGGCGGCCCTGGCCATTGTGCACTTCACCCAGCACCAACCCACCGCTATACCGACGAGGAACACCACACCATGGCCCGGCGCATACTCATCACTACCGACTACCTGCACGCCGGAGATACCGTCTACGACCTCCTCCGCGACCATGGCCTGGAACCCGTCTACGCACCGTCCAGAGGCTCACGGACACTGGAGGAACGCCGCTCACTGTTCGACGGCATCTCCGGAGCCATCCTCGCCAGCGAACCGGTCACCGCCGACATGCTCTCCGCCGCCGCATCCCTGAAAGTCATCGCCCGCAGCGGCGTGGGATACGACTCCATCGACGTCGAGGCCGCGGCCGCACAAGGAATCAGGGTCTGCAACGCCCCCGGAACAAACCACCACTCGGTCGCCGAACTGGCCATCGGACTGATCATCATGTCCGCACGCCGCCTCCTGGAGGTCACCACCGCCGTCCGCCAAGGCGGCTGGCCCCGGGAAGCCGGCCATGAGCTCCGAGGTTCCACCCTGGGAATAGTCGGCTATGGGCCCAGCGGACGCGCCACAGCAAGCCTTGGCGCAGCTCTCGGCATGAACGTCCTGGTCACCACCGCCCACCCAGACCCAGCAAACACCACGTTCCACTACACGGATCTCGACACCGTCATCGCCAACGCCGACTACCTCTCCCTGCACACCCCCGGAAGCCAAAGCTCCGGCAAACTCATCGACGCGCCCCGGCTGCAAACAATGAAACCCACCGCAGTCCTTATCAACACCGCCCGCGGCTCCCTCGTGGACGAACAAGCCTTGGCCAAAGCACTCTCCGACAGCACTATCGCCGGCGCCGCACTGGACGTACTCGAGAGCGAACCCCTACCCGACGACAGCCCCCTACGCGGCCTGGAGAATGTGCTCATCACCTCCCACCTCGCCGGACAAACGATCGAGGCACGGGCACGGGCCGGCCTGGCAGCCGCACACGCCGTCATCGACGTCCTCGAAAACCGCGAACCGGCCCACCCGGTCGACCGCTAACCCCAAACACCCGACAAAGACGAAGAAGGTTCCCGGATGTCGAAACCCCACCGCATCGCAGTCATTCCCGGCGACGGAATCGGCACCGAAGTCGTACCCGAAGGACTGCGCGTCCTGGACGCCGCAGCCTCAGCCTTCGACCTCAACCTCAAATACGAGCACTTCGATTGCGCCTCGGCTGACTACTACACCCGGCACGGGAAAATGCTGCCCGACGGGTGGTTCGAGGAACTAAACCAGTTCGACTCCATCTTCTTCGGCGCCGTCGGCTGGCCCGACGTGGTCCCCGACCACGTCTCGCTGTGGGGAAGCCTCCTGCAGTTCCGACGCCATTTCGACCAGTACGTCAGCCTCCGCCCGGTCAAGCTCCTTCCCGGGGTGCCCAGCCCCCTCACCGGGCGGGCCCCGGGCGACGTCGACTTCTACGTCGTGCGCGAAAACACCGAAGGCGAATACTCCAGTATCGGCGGGAAAATCTTCGAAGGCACCGACCGGGAAACAGTGGTCCAGGAAACCGTCATGACCCGCACCGGCGTGGACCGCATCCTCAAGTACGCCTTCGACCTCGCCCAGAGCCGGCCCAAGAAGCACCTGACCTCCGCCACAAAGAGCAACGGCATCTCCATCACCATGCCCTACTGGGACGAACGCGTGGAAGCCATGGCCAAGGGCTTCGTCGATCTGGAGGTCGACAAGTACCACATCGACATCCTGGCCGCGAACTTCGTCATGCACCCCGACTGGTTCGACGTCGTCGTCGCCAGCAACCTCTTCGGCGACATCCTCTCCGACCTCGGACCGGCCTGCACCGGAACCATCGGCATCGCACCCAGCGGAAACATCAACCCCGAACGCAAATTCCCCAGCCTCTTCGAACCCGTCCACGGCTCCGCCCCGGACATCGCCGGCAAAGGCATCGCCAACCCCATCGGCCAGATCTGGTGCGCCGCCATGATGCTGGACCACCTGGGAGAACCCAAAGCCGCCGCCGCCATCACCACCGCCATGGAAACCGTGCTCGCCAACGGACATCAGGCACTCACACCGGACATGGGCGGCAATGCCACCACAGAGGAACTGGGCAAAGCAGTGGCATCGGCCCTGACGACATCATGACCCCCTCGACTGGCCCCAGCAACGGGCGCACACCCGCCTTCGGAGAGCGGATCATGCTCCGCCAGCACCTCCACTGGCGCCGGCTCATCGGAGAGACCGTCAAGATCCGCCAGCACGGCCACATCATCCGCACCGGAACCGTGGATGCCGCCATGGCAGACTCCCCAGCGCTCTTGATCGCAGGCGACACCCCCCCACCCCACCATGTACGAAGCCGCACACGGGATCGAAGTGTGGGCCCACCCGGAAGAAGCCGAAGACGGGCTCTGCCACCGGTTGACATCGACAGCACCATCCCCGCACTTGGCCTAGCACGGAGACCCATGACGCAGCCCACCTACATGCCCCAAAGCACCGAAGACACCTCCTACTCCACCCCGGTGCCAGGCAATGTGCTTCCGGGCTTCATTCCGGAACGCAATATCCCCGCAGAGATCGCCCGTTCCTGGCTGCTGGTCAATGCCATGAAGCCGGAGCTTTTCGACCAGTCGGCCGTCTCCCGTGCCGACTCGATCATCCTGGATATTGAGGACGCGGTGGACCCGTCGCAGAAGGACCAGGCCCGGAACAACGTCATCGACTGGCTGACGGCCGGTGGCAAGGCCTGGGTCCGGATCAACGACGCCACCAGCCCGTTCTGGGCCGACGACCTCGCCGGTCTCCGCGGCACCCCCGGCCTGCTCGGCGTTATGCTCGCCAAGACCGAATCCGCGGACCAGGTGACCGAGAGCTACCACCGCATGGACGGCAAGACGCCCGTGATCCCGCTGGTGGAATCCGCGCTCGGCATCGAGGAAGCCAACCACATCGCCAAGGCCCAGGGCGCGTTCCGCCTGGCCTTCGGCTCCGGTGACTTCCGCCGCGACACGGGCATGGCCGCCACCCCCGAGGCCATGGCCTACCCGCGCGCCAAGCTCGTCGTCGCCAGCCGCGTCGGCAACCTGCCCGGCCCCATCGACGGCCCCACCGTCGGCACCAACCATCCCATCCTGCGCGAGCAGACCGGCATCACCGTGATGATGGGCATGACCGGCAAGCTTTGCCTGGCCATCGACCAGACCCCGGTGATCAACGAGGTCATCAGCCCCACGCCGTCGGACGTCGCCTGGGCCACCGACTTCATGAACGACTTCGAAGCCAACGGCCGCGTGATCCGTGACGGCTCCGACCTGCCCCGCCTGGGCCGCGCCGAAAAGATCATGAAGCTCGCCGTCGCCTTCGGAGTGCAGCCGGCAGGTTAGGGCCTGCGCCCAAGGGGACCGAAGCGGCACGGATGCCGCTGATGAACAACTGCTACCGTCCGGCACGTCCGCCCACCGCCGTAATCAGCAACCAAGATCTGAAGAGAGAACGAATGGCTTACGCAAATTACCGGTACAAGGGTCACAACTACCTTGGCGAAGTTCACGGCGAACACCTCATCCCGCTGGCCGGGCTCACCGGCATCGGACCGGAAACAACCGCCGATCTCCTTGCCAGTGCCGCCCGCCTGAGGGAATCCCGGGTTCCCCTATCCGAAGTCACCCTGCGCGCGGCGTCACCAAGGGCCGGCAAGATCCTCTGCGTGGGCCTGAACTACAAAGACCATGCCGACGACACCAGCACGGCCACCTTTCCCGTCCTCTTCCCCAAGTACACATCCACCCTCATAGGACCCGCCGACAACATCATCCTTCCCCCCGAATCCACCCAAGTCGACTTCGAGGGCGAACTCGCCGTCATCATCGGCAAGACAGGCCGCCGCATCACCGAACAGAACGCCATGGACCACATCCTTGGCTACTGCGTCTCCAACGACGTCACCATGCGCGACTTCCAGAACAAGTCCCATCAATGGCTGCAGGGCAAGATCTGGGACAACACCACCCCGCTCGGCCCGCACATCGTCACCCCGGCAGAAACCGACATCAGCAAGGCCGGCATCAGCACCACCCTGAACGGGGAGGTCGTCCAAAAATCGGACCTCTCCCACCTGATTTTCAGCATCCCCACACTCATCGCCACCATCTCCGAATTCACCACCCTGGAACCCGGGGACGTGATCCTCACCGGCACACCAGCCGGAGTCGGATACCGCCGTGACCCCCAACTGTTCCTCAAAGACGGTGACACCATCACCGTGAGCGTGGAACGAATCGGCAGCATCACCAACACCGTCAGGGCAGAAACCACCTGACGCATACCTTGTGGAGTTTGCCGATAGGTTTCGTTCTGTCTTTGGTCAGTGTCGCTAGTTCTCTGTGACGACCACGTCCCGGCGGAGCCGATCATCGGCACAGCACGCCGGCACGAAGAACCATGCCACTGGTTGCCGCCAGCCCGATAACGCGGCCAGTGAACCCGCCCGCGACCTCGGTGGAAAGATACCGGCCATCCATCCTGGCGAGTGTCCTCAGCTGGCCGTGCTTACGAAAGCCCAAACTGACTTCGTCCGGCCTTGTATTCTTGCCCGGTTGGCCCGCCAAGGGTGAGTCATTGCAGGCGATCTCCTGGTGAATTGGCCCAAGATCTGGGTCGATTTCCGCTGTAGCCACCACCTGCTGAAGCGGTCCGATCTGGGCCACAACCCCGATGTGCCGTCCGGATGCTTCGATGGCGTACCAGTGGGAGTCATCGATCCTCAGGAGGAGCCTGGCCACCTCATCACCGGGGAGGAGAATTGTTGCGCGGGCACTCCAGGCATGGCTGAGGACCCGGGTTGCCAAGATGCCCGCGCCGCGAAAAGCACTGACTCCCGGTAGACGATAGGTCGGCGACCCCAGCCGGGTGGCGCCCTCCGCTCTTTGCCCATGCGGTCGGGGAAGCGATGAACCGACGGAGATTCCGCGTCGACATCGAAAACTATGCCGACGATGTAGCCAGCTGCTTCCAGAGCGAGGAAGCAGCCGCCTCGGCGAGATCCGGCGGCTCCCCCAGGTATTTGGGTCGGAACGTTGCCGATAAGCAGATCGCGAGCGGCTGCGTTCATCAACGTGAGCATCCGGATGCGATCCGACGACGCGGGTCAGACGATCAAGGGCGCACGAGCTCATCCTGGGGGCGGATCCCGTCGAGGACAATCTCCGTCACACGCTCAGCGACGTCGGGAACATGACTCTGCACTGCCTGGCACGCGACGATGACCGCCTTTGCTTCACGATCCGTCAGGTCGGCACGAACTGATCCAGCCGTCTTGGCGGCATCGAGAAGTTCTGCGAGGAGAACCATAAATCGGGTTTCAAAGTCGGACGCGTCGATGAGGATGCCCTCGCCTGCGATGGCCTGCGAGATCGCTTGGTCCACCGCACCCCACTCCAGCACGATGGCGCGCACAAAGCTGGTCAACGCATGCCCCGAGTCCTTCGCCAGCATGTCGCGCCCGGCAGCCTCGATCTGAGCCAGACGGTGGCCAATCACTGCCGCGATCAGCGCGTTCTTCGTCGGGAAGTGCCGATATACCGTTCCCGCCCCCACACCTGCACGACGCGCGATTTCGTCGATGGGCACCGTCAACCCTTCCGCAGCGAAGCTCCGGTATGCAGTTTCGAGAACGGTCTCGCGATTGCGGGCGGCGTCCGCCCGCAAAGACATGCGTTGTTCCGACACGTGCACCTTCTCTCTCACGCCATTGTAAACGGGGCGTGCGTTCCGTATGGTGATCTAAGCGGAGTAATCACTCCGTTTAGATGATACCAAGGAGAATCTCATGTCGAAATGGACCGTCGCAGACATCCCGCCCCAGACCGGACGGACCGCCGTGGTCACCGGGGCGAACACAGGCCTCGGCTTTGAAACAGCATCCGCGCTGGCCGCCGCCGGAGCTCACGTGGTGCTTACCGCCCGCGACATCGCCAAGGGCAAGGCGGCAGCCGACCGTATTGCCGCCGCCACGCCCGGCGCCAGCCTGGAGGTGCAGGAACTGGACCTCGGATCGCTGGAATCCGTGCGAACCGCTGCCGCAGAGCTGAAAGAGGCCCACCCGCGCATCGACCTGCTCATCAACAACGCCGGCGTGATGTACACCCCCGAGGGCCGCACAGTCGACGGCTTCGAACTGCACCTGGGAACCAACCACCTCGGACACTTCGCCCTTACCGGCCTGCTCCTGGACACCCTGCTCCCCGTCCCCGGCTCTCGCGTGGTCACCGTCAGCAGCCTCGGCCACCGCAACCGCGCCGACATCCACTTCGACAACCTCAACTTGGAACGCAACTACAACCGCGTCGCGGCGTACGGTCAGTCCAAGCTGGCCAACCTCCTGTTCACCTACGAGCTCCAGCGCCGCCTCGCCGCGGCACACAAGTCCACGACCGCCCTCGCCGCCCACCCCGGCGGGTCGAGCACGAACCTCGGCCAACACCTCAACCCGGTGTCGGAGTTCTTCGTCATGCGTCTTATGTCGCAGCCCGCCGCCATGGGCGCCCTGCCCACTCTCCGCGCAGCGACCGATCTCCACGCCGCAGGCGGACAGTACTACGGCCCCAACGGACTAAGCGGCGCGGCAACCCCGAGGTGGCCACGTCGAGCCGCAAGTCCCGCGACCCCGAGCTGGCGCGCCGCCTCTGGACCGTCTCGGAGAAGCTGACCGGAATCACGTACACCTCGATCTAACCTTGAAACCGACCTACCCGCCCGACTGATAGTGAGCGTCGGCAGGAACCGCAAGAACCCGCATCCTGCGCCTCCTCGACACCGGAATCGTCAAAATTGGACTTACCCGGCGACCATCCTCCCAAGAACGAGTGACCCGCATGGGGCTTGGCCTGCGCATTAAAGGAACAGCTTTGGAACTAGCCAAAGCACTCGAGGCCATCCCGGGCTTCACTTTCCTTGCCTCCAGCATCGGCCAGCACGACGTTATCGCCACCGTTCACGGAACGGACGCAAACGCAGCGCTCCGCACCGTTGACCAGATCCGGTCAATACCTGAAGTCCTCAACGTCGAGTCATGGATTCACCTGCACGCAAGTTCCCGCCTAATAGCAGAGACGCGCCGACAGCAGTAGAACTGCACGCCGTGCGCGGGCGACTCCCCAGGCGCCGGTAGCGAAAGACCCCCGCGTCCTTGACTCGATCCGCGAGGATCCTTCTTAGCTGCACCACACATTGGGGGAAACGTGCGCTTGGCCAGAAGCAAAAGTAGTACCCGCAAGGCTAGTTTCCTAATGGGCGCCATCCGGTGCTGCCTCATCTGATATCCAACCCGTCTCGCGAAGGACCGGGCATGTCAGGATGCCGGACAGTTTTTCCTGGGGCCTTCGTGCCGCCGGTAGTGGCGGGGCATACTGGGGCCATGGCTGCTAAGCACGATTTTTTGTCGTGGATACGGACTAGGAACGGCGCCGGCTGCCCTCCGTTGCTGTCGTCATTGGAGGGTTGAGCTCGTATGGCTAATTCGCCGAGCGGTGAGTCGGTGGTCGCCCGGCTTGCGCGCATCGTTGCCGCGTTTGACCATGACCACGAATTCCTGAATCTGACCTCCGTGGCGCAGCGGACCGGCCTTCCGTTGTCCACGGCCCAGCGGCTTGTGGTTGATCTGCTGGCCCACGGTTTTCTGGAACGGACCCCCGACGGACTCCTTCGTGCCGGGCGCCTCATCCGGCAACACGGTGCACCGGGACCGGCCGAGGCGTTCGTGCGTTTACGCAACGCTGCCGTCCCCCTGATGGAGTCGGTGCACGCAGTACTCAAAGCGCAGATCACCCTCGCGGTGCTGGATAACGATGAGACGCTGTACCTGGAGCGGGTATCACGCGGTTCGACGGCTACCAACCTCACCCAGAAGGTGGCGCGCCTGCCGCTGACGAGCACGCCATCGGGCCTGGTTCTCCTCGCCCATCAGCCCCCCGACTACCAGGAGTCGGTCCTCGCCTCGACGCCCGGTGAGAGTGAGAACCTGAGGGTTGTGTTGGCCCAGGCCCGCACCGCAGGATATTTCACGCGTCCAGGAATCATCAGGGAAGGGACGGTCGCAGTTTCGGTTCCTGTCCTCGGGAACGACGATGCCGGACTTCCTGCCGCGCTGACCGCGGTAATCCCCGAAGAAGACGCCCAAATCCCGCTGACCGTAGCAGTGCTGCGCTCAGCCTCCTTTGCGATCTCCGCGGCCTTGAAGCGTCCCCCAGAGCTGAGCCGCCCAAGCCCTGAAATCCTTCTCAGCTCCCGTCGGCTCTAATTATCCCGTTCAACGGGAACCTTGAATGCAAGAGGTTCGCCGGCTTGACAGACTCTTTGCACGGCGTTTTGGCTGTCGCGTCGTATCCGATCCCCGCGGATGCAGAGGCGGGGCTGGCAGGCCCGGGCCCTCCCCAAGGCCCATGCCTGCCAGCCCATACCCGCATCATGGAACTGACGACGCGGCCGCTGATTCCGGCCGACATAGTGCGCGATATGGCGACGGACCGCATTGTCAGGGGCTGCTTTACCTGTAAGAAGCAAAAAGGACAGGGATGCTCAACGAACCGGCCGTAGGCCCTTCTACGCACCTGCCGGCGGACGCCGTGCACTCAATCGCGCCGTTTGTCCTCGAATACGCGACGAATGGAAGCGTGGGCTGGTTCACGGTGGAAGGGACGGGTATCTCTGACGCCATCGTCAGGGCGAGCGGAGCGGTACAGGGCTTGGAATGCATCCGGGCGGCCCTGCGGCAGGTCTCGGACAGGGAAGCCGGGTTTGGGGGCGGTTCAGTCCTCGCTCACTACACGCCGGGCAGTGGCTGGAAGAGCGCGACGGCAGGGTTGGAATGGCTCTTTCACTGATCCCGCGGTGCCCGCAGTCGCGGCGGGGCCGCGGATTCCGGCTCTGATTAACGTGATTCATTGCTGACGAGCGGGGCGTTCAGGTACCGGGCGAGGTTTTCACAGCCTTCGTCCATCACTTCCGTCGGCAGTATCATCGGATCCGAAGGGAAGAGTGTGGACAATGTCCACACTCCTTTTTCAAGTAACACCTGAAAGACGGACTGTAGCGCTTAGTCAGGAATTGCCTGCATCGCCGGGGTGGGTCCGTCTACGGCAGCGGTGCCGATACTGACACGGGGGTCGAAGGCGATGGCTCCGGGTTCGACCGCGATCAATCCCCCATCCACCGGGATCGTGGCTGCATTAACGTACGAGGCCTGATCGGAGAGCAGCCAGGCAATGACATCGGCGACCTCGGAGGACGCGGCCGGGCGCCGACTGGGGACGAACGCAGTGGCAAGGCTGTAGGCTTCCTCGCGATCGATGCCGCTGTGTTCAGCAAATTCGCCCATCTCCATATCCGCCATTTCCGTCCGGGTCCAGCCAGGACATACCGCGTTGGCGCGCACCCCGAGCGGTCCGTAATCGACCGCGATGGATTGCATCAACATGGCAAGGCCGGCCTTCGTGGCGTCGTAGCCCGCGATTCCAGCCGTCGCGCGAAGCGCTGCTGCTGAGGCCACCCCTACGATCGAGCCGCTGGCTTTGATCAGGTGCGGCAAGGCGGCACGGACTAGTAGGAAGGGCCCGGTGAGGTTGGTGCTGACCATGGCGTTCCAGTCTTCATCGGACAGCTCGCCGGCACTGCCGGCGCGGACAATTCCGGCATTCAGTACGAGGCCGTTAATAGCGCCGAATTGCTCCACGGTATCGGCGACCAGCCGTTCCATGTCGGAAGCGGAAGCAACATCCGCGACGACAGCGCGGGCTCCGGTCATGTCAGCGACTCGGCTTACAGCTTCTGGGCGGCGTCCGCAGACGACAACTTCCCACCCTTGGCCCCGGAGTGTTGCGGCAGTGGCGGCTCCTATTCCGGTTCCTCCGCCGGTAATAACTGCAACTGATTTGGGGGTCATTCTGATCTCCCGGTTCTGTTTCGAAGGTGTGTGCTTTCGCTTACTCGTGGAGGACTGATCGTCAGACTTCAAAGACGATGCGGGCATACCACTGGGCCACCTCGTGAAGACGTTGTGGTCCTGGAGGAAACGAATTACCGTGCTGCCGCCCGCGGAGGCGGCAGCACGCTAACCGTTTCAGATAACTTCTTTGGCGTAGTCGATGTCGCGCTTGCTCCTGCCGAATACCAGGCCGCCAAGCATCGCGGCAGGAATGAGGACGAGCAGCCACTTTGCTGCGGCGTTGTCAGGCCCGATGAGGGAGTCGTAGTTCTCGATCGTCACGTAGCCGATATAGGAGAGGATCACGGTGGAGAGGGTAGGTGCGATCTTCGTCGCCCAGATACTGGTGTTGTCCTTGGTCCGGACGAAGAACACGACTATGGATACGGACGCCACGATGAGGATGGTGATAAAGGCTGCCGTTGCCAGGGCGCTGAACCAGGCGAACACGACGGTCAGTGGGTCTGCGCCGAGGACGAGGAAGGTAACCACGACGATGCCGACGGCCACGCCGTTGGACAGGGCTGCGGTGGCGGGACTCCCCTCCTTGGAAACGGTGGCCAGCCTGGCCGGCAGTACTCCGGCACGGCTGAGGGCGAAAAGGTAGCGGGCGAACATGTTCATCAGGCCCAGCAGCATGGCGAGGTAGCTGGTCACGACGAGGACCTGCATGGCCATGCTCAAGACGCTCCCTCCGCTTTCCGAGGCGAGGTTGAAGATGAATCCTGCAGGGTCATCCGTTGCCGCCTGTTGGATGTTGTCCACCCCGATGGCCCCTCCGATAACCCAGATGGAGAGCGTGTAAAAAATTCCGACAAAGGCGATCACGGCGTAGAGTGCCCGCGGGATGGTCTTGCGGGGGTTGATTGCTTCTTCCGAGAACACCACGGTTGCTTCGAAGCTGGTGAAGCACAGGAAGGCGAACAGCAATGCAATGCCCAGGCCCGGGCTGAAGAGGTTCTCAGCGGTGAAGCCGGAGAATGTGAAGACTCCCGGCCCCTTGCTGGCAACGAGCACAATAACCAGAGCAGCAACAACGAGGGTTTCGCCGATGATGAGGACGGCCAAGAGTCGGATGCTCGTGTCGACGCCCCGCATGGTGAGTGCCGTGGTGATGACGAGCAACGCGACGATCCAGACGAGCGGGGGTACGGAGAGTCCCGTGATGCTCTCCAGCAACTGCCCGGCGAAGACGCCGAACTGTGACCACAGCCCGACCTGCAGGCTGAGGTACATCAGCAGCGCCAGACCAGCTCCTGCGGTGGCCCAGGGTGTACCGAGGCCTTTGGCGATGTAGGCGACGAAGCCGCCGGCGTTGGTGACATGCCTGCTCATGCGTAGGTATCCGACGGCGAAGAGTGCGATGAGCAGTGCGGCGATCGCGTAGATCAATGGGGCTGCAGGTCCAACCGCAGCAAAGACCACGGGACCGGTGCCGACGACAGCCGCCATGGGGGCCGCCGCTGCGATGACGAAGAAGGCGATGGCGAAGACACCGAGTTTATTTGAGCGGAGATGGCCTGCTTGCGGTTGGACAGGTGTGCTGGACGGCGTCGTTGCCGGCAACTCGCTGACATTATCAATCATGAATTTTCTCTTTCGGGCAGATAATGGCCGTAGCCGTGTTCGGGCTTCCTCAGACGAGGAGCCGTGCCTTGAGTTTGTTTGTGAGCGCCGGAGTGATGCCGAGTCCGTCTTCCAAGTAGGAGTGACGTGATCCCCAGGCGTGCTCCACGCTGTGCCATGCGGCTTCGAGGTACCCTTGCCGCGCTTCCAGCAAGGGTGTGATGACTGTTCGCAGGTGCTTGTCGATGCTGGTGACGCTGCCCGCTGAGTCTCTGATGAGGTATTGGTTCTCCGGTAATGAACTCTGAACGTAGTCTTCGAGGATCGCGGTTTCAGGTACCCCCAGGATGGTCAAAAGGATGGCTATTGCCCATCCGGTTCTGTCCTTCCCAGCCGAGCAGTGGACGACGACAGGCAGCTCAACTCGAGCCAATGACTGAAGGAAATTGGCAAATACCGGTGGGTTGCCTGCTATGTCACGGGCATAGAGCCGGTGCATTGCCTCTTCAGCCCGCACTGCCGTAAGGGCCCTGCCAAGCTCGCTCACGCGACCTTCGCGAACCGCAGACCACAGCCACGCGTCCCTGCTGTCTTTAGCCTGTAGTGGCGTTTGTACAGCCGTTAGCGCAGGCACGCAACGGTCTTCGGTTTCGGATTCCCAAGGACTTCGCAGATCCATGAAGTGCAGGCGTGCCGCCGCCAGCCTTTGACGATCCGGGGCTGTCGAGTATCCGAAGTGTCCACTCCGGTACACCAGGCCTTCAGCCACACGGGATCCTCCGTGCGCTGGCAGTCCCCCGAGGCTTCGGAAGTTCCGGACGCCCTCAAGGGAGTTAGGGCCAGCCAAGCCTGGTGTGACCTGTTTCATACATAAAAGGTAAACACTGAATGTTTCGTACTGCAATAGAACAAGTTAAATATTTGTTGCGTGACTAGTTCAAAACTTAGGCATAGTGTTCAATCTTTTCAACCGCTCCAGAGCGGCCGCGGACCCCCTCTTCAAAGTTTGCACAGACTGTTCACTTTTAGGATCCGATGTGCAATCATGTGAAGCAGATCCCCAGCACCCCACACGAAGGACCAGAAATGAGCGCCTCCAACAAGCCCCTCTCCCTTCGGGAACGAAACCGTATGAGAACCCGCGGCGACATCCTGGACACCGCAGCTGAGCTGCTGAGTTCGGAGGGGTACGCCTCTACCGCGCTCGAGGTTCTTAGCCAGCAGGCGGGTATTTCAAGGGGGACCATTTATGCTCACTTCCCCGGCGGAAGGGACGAAATTGTTCGCGAGGTGTATATGCGGATCGCCGACGCAGTGTACGTACGCGGCATCAGCCTGCGAGATCCCCTCACGGACCCCGCCGCAAGAATCACGGCGTTGGCCACCGCGCTGGTGGAGGCGACAAAGGAGCCCAAAGGCAGGTTCTACGGGGTGATGGGACCGGACCTGGTGTCGGCCCTCTCGGACGTCATGGGCTCGACTTCCCGCTCTTTCGAAGAGCTCATCGCGCGCGATCTGAAGGATGCCAAAGACAGAGGCACTTTGCCTGAGGACGCGCCCACCGAAGCCTTGGCCGCAACCATCACCGGGGCAATCCGCGCTGCCGGGGCTGCTGCTGCACGTAAGCCGGAGGACGCCGAGCCGGCCGTCACGGCTATCCGGCTACTCATGGACGGACTTCTAGTACGAGCCACTGTCTGACCCGCCAAGGGTTCGAAAACCACTAACGGAGGAATTTGTGTCAACACAACACTACGACGTCATCGTAATTGGACTGGGCCCCTGGGGCTCATCGGCGGCGTGGCACTTGGCAGCCCGCGGCAAGTCCGTGCTCGGCCTGGATAAGTTCGCACCGCCACACATGCACGGCTCGCACGGAGGCGCCACACGGCTGGCCCGGCAATCCAGCAGTGCAGGAGCCCAGTACACCACCTTCACAAAGCGGACCTTTGAGTTGTGGGACGAGTTGGCCGCGAAAACCGGGACCCGTCTGTTGGAACGTTCGGGAACTGTGTTCGTCGGCGAACCCGGATCAATGTGGTTCGACAAAACGGTGGCCTCCCTAGGCGCGTCCGATTTTGAGTACCACGCCCTTGACGCTTCGACAGCACGGAAGCGGTTCCCTTGGGCCACCATTGATGACGACGAAGTCGCCGTATGGGAGCCAAACGGCACCGTTGCCCTCGTTCACCCCGCCATCAAGGCCCTGCAGTCGGAGGCTCGCCGGCTCGGCGCAACCCTGCGCACGGGAGAAGCGGTTCAAGGCTGGGATGAGAGCGCTTCGGGCATCGTCGTGAGCACCGATCAGGGTAACTATTCAGCCGACAAGGTCGTCGTCACCGTGGGTGCCCGCGCCAACCATTTGATGCAACTGGATCTGCCCTACAAGGTGGACCGTCAGGTGCTGGCCAATTTCCGCCAGGACGGGCCACCGAAGCCGGCCATCTACTTCGCCAAGCCCCCGGGATCGGACGAGGCACCGGCTTACGGTTGCTCCGAGCCTAACGGTGAATGGAAGTTCTCTGTCCCCGGGAAGGGAAACTGGATCGATCCCGAGGACCTCAGCCAGGACCTCAGGCCCGGAGACCTCGAACGGATCCAGGAAGTCCTCAGCGCCAGGCTCCCGGACATCGACACCAACCCGGTATCTACCACCGTATGCATGTGGTCTGAGGTGGAGGACGGCCATTGGGTTATCGGTGGACACCCGGAGTCGTCCAATGTCGTCATCGGCACCGGAGACATGGGCCGAGGGTTCCGCTATGCAGCGGTTGTTGGTGAAATGCTGGCTGATCATGTCGACGGCATTTCCCGTCCCGAAACAAACCTGTTCCTGCCTTCACGCTTCGCCACAGCAAAGGCATAAACCGTGACACCGGCAGACGTCCTGACCGCACCGTTACAGAGCTTGTGGGAGCTCGTTAAACAGTGCGAACAGTGCAGCCAGGACCCCCTCCGACCCCAACACAGTGCACCTGCATTCGAACATCGAAGGACATCCAATCCTAATGACCATCGTCCCTGATACCGAAATCACCAGCATTAAGGCGGTGCTTTCGACGAACCCCGACTGGGGTGGCTGTCACGTCACCGCACATTCCCTCTCCGGCGGCCAGGCCCATAAGAACTACCTCGTCGAGGACGGTTCCCGTCGCTGCGTCGTCAAGCTCTGGAACAACTACTGGGAAACGGTAGGAGTTCTGCCCGCTGCCCACGTGGTTCTGGAAAACACGAGAATTGCCGCCGAGATCGGCGTAGGCGCGCCCGTCATAACAGTCTCAAACGAACCCTTGGCGCTGGCCCTCGACTTTGTTCCGGGAGGCCACCCGAGGCTAAGCGACGACGATGACTCCGTCACCCGACTCGTCCCTGCCCTTCACCGGCTTCATCACTCCGGCCGCCGCTTCCTCAACGACATCAACCCCTTCAACCTGGCCCGACAAAGGATGGAGGCCGCCAGAAGACAAGGTATCGAGCTGCCGCCCGGAACGTCAGCCATCCAGGCCCTGATGGACCGTCTGGAGACCGTCCTGGCCCTGGATCCTTCCCAGTTTGTTCCCTGCCATCTGGACATTTGGGATGCAAACATCATCAAGGACACCTCCTTAATGACCTACAACATTATCGACTGGGACCTCGCCGGCAACTCGGACCCGTGCTACGAGATCGGATTTATTGCAGCGCAAAACGGATTCGGGAAAGACAAGGCACAGGCACTCTTCGAAGCCTACTTCGGCAACACTGACCCAGTAAAAATGGCCCGCGCCAGGCTCTTCATGGCGGTGGCTCATTGGTCCAACAGCGGACTGTGGATCACCGCAATGGGCAACGCCGCACCCAACGACGACGCCGACTACGCAGGGGAACTGCGTACCTGTTGGGAAGGGTTGATCACTGAAATAACAGCCCCTGACTTCCCCGACTTAATAAAGGCAGCCGCAAAACCGGCAGCTCTCGTCTAACAAAACCCCCGCGCGCGTTAGCACCTAACCAGGGCTGGCTCTACGCCAGTCAATACAACTACGCCCTTAAACAGGAAAAGATTTCGGAGCAACAGATGAACGACATCACGCAGCAAGAAGCACACAAGATAGTTGAAGCAGCACGAGAGGCAGCCCTGTCCTCGGAAACCCTGATGAACATTGCCGTGGTAGACGCCGGCGGAAACCTCAAGGCCTTCACCCGCATGGACGGTGCGTGGCTCGGCAGTATCGACATCGCCATCAAAAAGGCACGCACGGCCCGTTACTTCGACATGCCCACCGGAGACATCGGCTCCATCTCGCAGCCCGGCGGACCGCTGTTCAACATCGAAGTATCCAATGGCGGCCTGATCTCCTTTCCCGGAGGCATCCCACTGACCAAAGACGGGGTCACCATCGGCGCCATCGGTGTCAGCGGCAGCACCGTGGAAAACGACCACCTGGTCGCTACTGCCGGCGCCAACGCCCTCTAACCGGTTGCCAGGGCCGGCCATCGACCGTCCGACCCCGGCAACACCCACCGACTCATGTTCCGGACTCAAATCCGCACCAACGGCCAAGGACAGCAATGACACTCGAAACAGCCACAGAACCGGCGCCCGACGCGCGCCTTCAGGAAAGCCTCATTGACCGCCGCGAACGCACCATCGGGCGCCACTCCCCGCTGTTCTATGCCACTCCCCTGGAAATCGTGGCCGGCGAAGGCGTGTGGGTCCACGACGCCACCGGCAAGACCTACCTTGATGTCTACAACAACGTTCCCCACGTCGGACACTCCAACCCTGTCGTCCGCGAAGCAATCACAGCCCAGCTTCAGACCGTCAACCTCCACACGAGGTACCTCAACTCCCGCGTCGTTGAGTACGCCGAAAAGCTGCTGGCGCTCTTCGATTCCCCCTTGGAGCGGGCATTTTTCACCAACAGCGGATCCGAAGCAAACGAGCTGGCCCTGCGAATCGCACGGCAACACACCGGCAACACCGGCATCCTTATCTCGGACCACAGCTACCACGGCAACACAACCACCCTCGCCGAACTGACCACCGGCCTCCAGGTCAAAGAACCCCTCGGCGCCCACGTACGCCCCCTTCGTATTCCGGACGCAGCAGGGCTGACACCGGCTAAACGAAAGCGCCTCCTCCAGGAAGCGCTGCGCGACGTCGACGCAGCCATCTCCTCGCTCCAGGCCGAAGGCTACGGAGTCTCAGCCATCCTGTATGACCCGCTGTTCTCAACCGAAGGACTCCTGCAGACCCCCGACGGCTACATCGAGGCAGTCACCGACCGGGTCCGGGCCGCCGGCGGACTGATCATCGCGGACGAGGTCCAGTCAGGTTTCGGACGGACCGGCAACCACATGTGGGGCCACCAGGCTTTCGGCACCACCCCTGATCTGGTGACACTTGGCAAGCCGATGGGCAACGGCCACCCCGTAGGCGGCGTCATCACCACACACGCACTGATGGAGGAATTCGGGGAAAACAACACCTACTTCAACACATTTGCTGGAAACCCCGTCTCGTCCGCAGCCGGTCTTGCTGTGCTGCAGGTCATGGAAGAGAACGGGCTTGTTGAAAATGCGCACCAACTCGGCAAGTTCATCGCTGACGAACTCGCAGCCCTCGCCAAGGGCAACCCCAGGATCAAGAGCGTACGCGGCCGGGGCCTCTTCTTTGGCCTGGAGATCGTCAATCCCGACGATGCGACGCCGGACCCTGCCGCCACCAAGGCACTCACGGAAGAGATGCGTTCCCGCGGCGTTCTCATCGGAAAGATCGGTCGCCACGAAAACGTCCTCAAAATGAGGCCACCGCTCGTCTTCGAACTCAAGGACGCCCAACACATGATCGAGCAACTCCGCCTGTCACTGGCAACCCTCAATAGCCCAACTGATCAAAACCAACGGTGACCATCCGGATTCACCCGGAACAACAACTAACCACTCAATGAGGAGAATGCCATGAACACCACACCCGTCCTGACCGAGGGCTCCGTTGCTGCCCGGACCATCTTCAATCCCGCCACCGGTGAACCCGTCGGCGAAGCGCCCGTCCACACAGTCGCGGACCTGCAGCGCGCCATCGACGTGGCCGTTGACGCCCAACCGGCGTGGGCCACACTCGGTCACGAGGCACGGTCCGCCGCACTGATGAAGGCCGCCGACGCCATCGAAGACCGCGCGGAAGAACTCGCCCAGCTGCTCTCCCGCGAGCAAGGCAAACCGCTGAACGGCCCCAACGCCCGCTTCGAAGTCGGCGCCTGCGCCGCCTGGCTCCGCGCCGCCGCCGGGACACCGCTCGAAGCAGAAACCCTGGTCGATGACGGTGAAACCCGTGCCGAACTGCACTACCGGCCCATCGGCGTCGTCGGGGCCATCGGACCATGGAACTGGCCCATGATGATCACCGTCTGGCAGGTCGCCCCCGCACTGAGAATGGGCAACGCCGTAGTGGTCAAACCCTCCGAATACACCCCGCTCAGCGTGCTTGCCCTCGTCGAAACCATCAACGAAGCCCTGCCTGAAGGGCTCCTCACCGTGGTCTCCGGCGGCCGCGACGTCGGCGAAGCCCTCGCCTCCCACCCCGCCATCGGGAAGATCATGTTCACCGGCTCCACCGCAACGGGCAAAGCGATCATCAAATCCTCCGCGGACACCGTCAAGCGGCTCACCCTGGAACTGGGAGGAAACGACGCCGGCATCGTCCTGCCCGACGCCGACCCGAAGGCCATCGCCGAAGGTCTGTTCTGGGGTGCCTTCATCAACACCGGCCAAACCTGCGCTGCCCTGAAACGCCTCTACGTCCACGACGACATCTACGACGCCGTCTGCGACGAACTCACCAACGTGGCCAAGGCCATGCCAATGGGTAACGGCCTGGACGAAAACAACGTCCTGGGACCGCTGCAGAACAAGGCACAGTACGAGATCGTCGCGAACCTCGTGGAGGCCGCCAAAGCCTCCGGTGCCCGCGTCCTCCTCGGCGGAAACCCGGACACTGACCAGCCCGGCTACTTCTACCCCACCACCCTCGTGGCCGACATCGACAACGACAACCCGCTCGTCGCCGAAGAACAATTCGGCCCCGCCCTGCCCATCATCCGCTACAGCACCATCGACGAAGCAATCGAGAAAGCCAACGCCCTCGACGTCGGCCTCGGCGCCTCCGTCTGGTCCTCAGACCCGGCAACGGCACGTGACGTCGCAACGCGCATCCAGGCAGGCACCGTATGGATCAACAAACACGGCGCCGTCGACCCACGTATCCCTTTCGGCGGCGCAAAACAATCCGGCTACGGGCTCGAATTCGGCGTCGAAGGACTCAAACACCTCGGCGTGCCCCAGGTCATCAACGGCTGAAACACCACTGACCGGTGGGGGCACCGCCGCGAGCGGTGCCCCCACCGCGGAAGGCCAAGGCTGAGGGCCACCTGCTTGATACAGCTACCGGTAGTGCCAAGCGATATTGCGGAGGATTCCATGAACCGCCACACCCATGCAGTTGAAGTAGAGGACTGGTCCATTCTCCAGGCCGGCGACAGGGTCGCCGTTTCAGAAGACCTCTTCTACCAGGACGGGCTCCAAGTAGAAGAAACAGCAGCAGACATCGGCGTGATCTGGGTCCGCAGACTCTCCAGTGGTGACCGCCAACTCCTCAGCGTCGGGACCCACAGAATCTGGCATCTCGGCACCAGAAACATCTGATCCGCCGGTTCAACAGCAAGAACACAAACGAAGGAACACAGCCTCATGGCCCATACAGTCCAAGCAGTAGTGGTTAAGGAAAAGAACGCCCCGGTGTCGCTGGAGACCATCCTGGTGCCGGACCCGGGCCCGGGCGAGGCCCTGGTGGACATCCTGACCTGCGGCGTCTGCCACACCGACCTGCACTACAAACAGGGCGGCATCGGCGATGATTTCCCGTACCTGCTGGGCCACGAGGCCACCGGCGTTGTCAGCGCCGTCGGCCCGGACGTCACCTCGGTGGCCCCCGGCGACCGCGTCATCCTGAACTGGCGCGCCGTGTGCGGCGAGTGCCGGGCGTGCGCCAAGGGCCAGCCGCAGTACTGCTTCAACACCCACAACGCCACCCAGAAAATGACCCTTGAGGACGGCACGGTCCTCTCTCCCGCCCTGGGCATCGGTGCCTTCGCTGAAAAGACGCTGGTGGCCGCGGGGCAGTGCACCAAGGTGGACCCCGACGTCGACGCCGCGGCGGTGGGCCTGCTGGGCTGCGGCATCATGGCCGGCATCGGTGCCGCGATCAACACCGGCGAGGTCAAGCGCGGCGAGTCCGTGGCAGTGATCGGCTGCGGCGGCGTGGGCATCGCCGCGATCGCCGGCGCGAAGTTGGCGGGTGCGACGACGATCATCGCCGTTGACATCGACGACAACAAGATCGGGATGGCCAAGTCCCTCGGCGCCACCCATGGCGTGAACTCCAAGCAGGAGGACGCGGTGGAGGCCATCCGCGCCCTCACCGGAGGCAACGGCGCCGACGTGGTGATTGACGCCGTCGGCCGTCCCGAAACGTACAAGCAGGCGTTCTACGCCCGCGACCTTGCCGGCCGCGTGGTCCTGGTGGGCGTGCCGACGCCGGAGATGACGCTGGAACTGCCGCTGCTGGATGTCTTTGGCCGCGGCGGATCGCTGAAGTCCTCCTGGTACGGCGACTGCCTGCCCTCCCGGGACTTCCCCATGCTCGTCTCGCACTACAAGCAGGGCAACCTGGACCTGGACGCGTTCGTCTCCGAACGCATCACCATCGACCAGGTGGAGGAAGCCTTCGGCAAAATGCACGAAGGCAAGGTCCTGCGTTCCGTAGTTGAAGTCAGCCCGGTGCAGATCTGATGGCCGTCACCATTGAGAACCTGGTCACCTCGGGCACGTTCTCGCTCGACGGCGGCACCTGGGATGTGGACAACAACGTCTGGATCGTGGGCAACGACGAGGAATGCGTCATCATCGACGCTCCCCACGACGCCGCCGCGATCATCAACCAGGTCCGCAGCCGCAAGGTCAAGGCCATCCTGCTGACCCACGCGCACAACGACCACATCGGTGCCGCCCGGGAGGTCGCAGACGCCCTGGGCGCTCCGGTCCTCCTGAACCAGGAGGACCTGGTGCTGTGGGAGCAGGTCTACCCTGACGCCAAGCCGGACCGCTACCACTCCGACGGGGACGTGTTCGAGGTGGGCGGGGCAACGCTGAAGGCGATCCACACGCCCGGCCACTCCCCGGGATCCACCTGCTTCTACCTCGAAAGCGAAGGGACAGTGTTCACCGGGGACACGCTGTTCAACGGCGGCCCGGGTGCCACCGGCCGGTCCTACAGCGACTACCCCACCATCCTGACCTCCATCCGCGAACGCCTGCTGACGCTCCCGGCTCAGACGGTGGTCCGCACCGGCCACGGCGACAACACCACCATCGCCGCAGAGCAGGAAACGCTGGCGAAGGTCCCCCAGTAGCGGCAGGAACAACGCAATAAGCCAGTGAAAAGCGAGCCGTGAACATCCGGCGCGCGCTTTTCAAAGACACCGCGAGGGCGACCCACGCGTCAGGAGCTGTACCCGCCGAGGTCTTCGCCGAACGACAGTGCCATTGTTCCGCTGCGTTTTAGGGCGTCTACCACCACGGCCGGCTCGATGGCCTGGGCCCGGGCGGCCCATTCTGAGCCTTTCAGGTATGTGGAAAGTGCGGCGCGGCTGGGAAAGACGGCATCGACAACAAGCTGGAAGTCACCGGCGAGGACCGCGGCGTACCGGACTGACGGGGAAGGAAGCATTTCCGCTTCCACGCGGTCCAGTTCCGGAAACGGCACTTTGACCCACAGCAGCACCTCTACCGGCAATCCGAGCAGCGCAGGCTCGAAGACTGCACGGATGAACAGTGTCCCCTCGCGCCGCATCCGCTCCACCCTGCGCTGGGTCGTCTGCACCGAGAGTCCCGTGATGCGCGCCAGTTCCTCGTAACTGGCGCGGCCATCGCGTTCCAGTGCCCTGAGAAGTTGCCGGTCCTCTTTGCCCAGTTGCTCCACGTGTTCCAGGGCGGTCGGTGCCTCCGAGTAGCGGGTTCCGCCCATCACCTCAATTTCTTCCGGCGTCAGGACGCCGGGATTCCACTGGTGCATCGTTCTGGGATAGCTGAGGACGGGATACGTGGCGGCCGATCTAACGCCCGGGATGCTCCCTATGTCCCGGATCAACAGTTCTGCAAACTTGGAAGCAGGGCTGGAAAGCTCCGCCGCGCAATCCGCGGAACCGGTGAGGATGTAGGTGTACAAGGTCTCCGGCCGCCGCGCGAGGGCGGCAGCGGCGATGCCGGCCGCGCCGGGATTGCAGGCAACCTTCAGCACAAACTGTTCCAGATGCCTGAAGCGGCTCGGATTGGGCAACGCGCGTATCCGCACCCGCCCGTCCCGTAGGAGCTCGGAGCCCCTCCGCGCCACCGTCCGTTCAGCCTCGCCCAATGCCGCGGCCACTTTCGACCATGAAGCGCGCCCGTCAACCTGCAGGGCGCCGACAATCCGTTGGTCGAGCTCGTCCAGCACATCCATGTCCCGCTCCCTGTCACGACGTCGTCGTCACCTCCGATTCTAGACTTCCCGCCACACTTTTGGCTGATTCTTCCACTTATCTCGAAAGCGTTGCCGGAAACACGTGACGCAGCACACGATTGTTGACGAAATCAACACCGACCGAAGGAAAAAGCAATGACAGAGACTGTGGCAACTACGCGTCAGGGGGCAGTACGCGGCGTCATCAAGGACGGCACCATCAGCTGGCGCGGGATCCGGTACGCCTCTCCCCCGACGGGGCCCCTGCGGTGGCTGGCTCCCCAGCCACCAGAGCATTGGGAGGGCATCCTGGATGTGGACCGGTTTCCCACGCGCGCCCCGCAAGTGCTCGCCACCGAGCTCGTCCCGCCTGGCGGAGCAACACCGTCGGACGATGACTCGCCCATGGGTGAGGACTGCCTCTTCCTCAACATCACCGCACAGGCCCAACCGACGGACTCGCCCTGCCCGGTTCTGGTCTGGTTCCACGGCGGCGGATACACCTGGGGATCAGGAGCCAACTTCATCGGCGACGGGACGGCCCTAGCCCTCGAAGGCATCATCGTGGTCACCGTCAACTACCGGCTGGGGGCCCTCGGCTTCCTGAAGCTGGACCACCTCCTTGGAGAGCAGTACGTCTCGTCGGCAAACGCAGGGTTGCTGGACCAGATCGCTGCGCTGAAATGGGTCCGGGACAACGTGGCCGCATTCGGGGGCGATCCTTCGCGCATCACCATCGCCGGCGTTTCCGCCGGGGCCAAAAGTGTGGCTAATCTGATGGCCTCACCAATGGCCGAAGGTCTGTTCCAGCGCGGAATTATCCAAAGTGGCGGTGAGCATCTCAACACCCCGGACACCGCTGAACAGGTCACCGCCGGGCTGCTTCGCACCCTGGGCCTTAGCCCGGCGAACGCAGCAGAGCTCCTGACAATGCCCGTTGACGTCATCCTCGCCGCGCAGCAGGAGATTGCCGCCGGGGTCCGGGCAACCTGGGTCTGGCGCCCAACCGTTGATGGGAAAGTCCTCCCCGAAGCCCCCGTCCACGCCTTCGCCAAGGGCCTTGCCAAGGGGATCAACATCATGGCCGGCGTGACAGCCAACGAGGCCGGGAGCTACGACCTCGCCGACCCGAGTGCATCGGAACAGTCACCACGCGTTCTCCGTGAAATCTTTGGCGACGAAGGGGAGCAAGTGCTGGACACCTACCGACGCACATTCCCGGGGGCGGACGAGCGCCAACTTCACTGCGCTGTCCTGGCGGACGAACGGTACGGCATCCCCACCATTCGGCTTCTCGACAGCCAGTCCGACAATGCGTCCTGCTGGCGCTACCGCTTCGATGCCCCCAGCCCCGGCTACCCAAAGGAGAAGTGGGGGTTCCATGGAGCCGATGTTCCCTTCGTGTGGGACATTGGACTCGAAGGGGCAGATCCGGCATTACAGACTCTGGCATCAGGAATCCGGCAGGCGTGGACAAGCTTCATCCACCACGGAAAACCCGAAAGCGCCGATCTGCCCTTCTGGCCGGAATACCGGCAAACAGAACGGTGGACAATGTTGCTGGACACCACCACAACAGTGGTCCCGGACCCCCGGCAGCAACAACGGCAGGCATGGGAAACGGCAAAGTGGCAGCCCGACACCTGGTGGGAATTTCCCGCCCTGCACCCAACCAACACCACCACCACCGACGAGTGAAAGAGTCCGTACAATGACGTACACCCACAACAACGCCTCTGAAGGCACGGGGGACCTGCCGACGACCCTCTACAAAAAGCTTGCCTGGCGAATCCTGCCCCTGGCCTCCATCTGCTACGCCGTGGCCATCATCGACCGGGTCAATATCGGCTTCGCCAAACTGGAGATGAGTGCCGACATCGGGCTCTCGGCGGCAGCCTACGGCCTCGGCGCGGGCATCTTCTTCCTCGCCTATATCTTCTTTGAAGTGCCCAGCAACATGATCCTCGAACGGGTCGGCGCAAAAGTATGGATCGCCCGCATCATGGTCACCTGGGGCGTCGTCACCATCGCTACCGGCTTCGTCCAAAACACTGAACAGTTCTACACTGCCCGGATCTTCCTAGGCATCGCAGAAGCGGGCTTTTACCCAGGCATGGTCTACTTCCTGTCCCAGTGGTTCCCACGAAAACGCGTCGCCCAGGCCCTGGCACTGCTGGTCATCGCAGGACCCATCGGCAGCATGTTCGTCGGCCCCCTGTCCGGCTGGGTCATGTCCAGCCTGGGGGGACTCGCCGGTATGGCAGGCTGGCAGTGGCTCTTCATAATCCAGGGCATCCCGGCCGCCCTCCTTGGCATTATCTTCTTCTTTTCCGTCACCAGCACGCCGAAGGACGCCGCCTGGCTTACCACGGAGGAAAAGGTTGCCATCGCGGCAAGCCTCGGCCCCGCCGGCGCACGTGAAAAGGCCTCAAAACAGTTCAAGAAGGCCGTCACCAACAAAAGGATTTGGCTTCTCGGCTTTATCCTGGCAGCCAACTACATTGGCATCTACGCCGTCGTGTTCTGGATACCCACCATCATCAAAAACACCGGAGTGACCGATGTCATGACGATCGGGTACCTGTCCTCGGTCCCGTTCGCAGTCGCTGTCGTGGCGACCATCGCCCTTGGCATCTACTGCGACCGCAGCCAGGCACACCGGCGGGTACTGGTCACGGGCATGGTACTGGCCGCACTGGGACTCGTCGCCAGCGTGGCCACCGGCGACCAGCTGGCCCCCACCCTTATCGGCATCTCACTTGCCAGTGCGCTCTTCACCGCAACCGGCCCCATCATCTGGGCAGTCACCAACCTCCAGCTCAAGGGCATGACGGCGGCCGCCGCAGGCATCGCGCTGATCAACACCGTGGGATCCATAGGGTCCTTCCTTGGCCCCTACGTCATGGGGCTCGGCCAGGACTGGACCGGCAATGTCATCGTTCCCCTCCTGTTCATCGCAGGCGTGGCGGTAGCCGGGGCACTGGCTGCCCTTGCCATCCCCAGCACCCGGACGAACCCGGAACACATCGACGAAGGGCGTGACACCGCCCTGGAACCGGCACCTCAAGGGAAAGCAGGTGTCCAGTAGTGAGCACCCTTTCCGAGACAGTCCGGACCGTGATGGCGGCCTACAACAACGGGAACCCGGAACCCCTGATTTCCACTTTCCACGACGACGTTCAATACACCATCGTCGAACTCGACAGGACATACCGAGGCCTCAAGGAAGTCAGCGCCCTGGCCCGCAAGGGGGCGGGACAAACCCGGTTTCACCTGCAGGAAGTCACATCGCACGGGCCGTTGATCGCCTTCACCTATGACCACCACAACCCTCTTGCCGGAATGAGCTACCACGGCCCAGGACTGGCCGTCCAAAAGTACGACGACGGGCGGCTGCTCGCACAATGGGCTTATAGAGCCTGAAAACCAAACAAAGGACGACGGCGGGATTCCCGCCGTCGTCCTTTGCCATCCTGATCACTGTTATCGCAGCAGCCCCGAGCAAATAGGCCCGAAGACCTGCTGCTGTCAAGCAAACTTAGGGAATACGGGCCCATCCGCAGGCAGTACGAGTCGATCCGCGGCCGTAAGTGTGGACAGTCTCCACACCTCCAAATCGGGGTGATAGTGACGTGCTGGGGCTGACGGAATCTTCACTGCGGGAGGTGGAAGGCTAGCCAAGCTGTTTGTGTATGGCTGATCCGTCGCCGTGGAAGATCAGGATTCGGCTGT
The DNA here is from genome assembly GCF_035621795.1 of Pseudarthrobacter sp. LT1. NCBI lineage: Bacteria > Bacillati > Actinomycetota > Actinomycetes > Micrococcales > Micrococcaceae > Pseudarthrobacter > Pseudarthrobacter sp. LT1. Next base: position 2,130,147 of record NZ_CP141830.1, on the reverse strand, counting down.
GGCCGTCGATCCAGACCCAGAAGTAGCTGGCATCCTCACTGATTTCGTCTACAATGCCGTGTTCGGGTGCGAATCCACTCCTTTTGACGATGATTCTGTCGCCGGGGTTGAGGTGTATCCAGTTGTGATAGCTCAGGGGGTGGGCTCCGGCTGTGACCGTTGGCAGATCGGCCATTTGTAGTTCGGCAATCATCGTTGCTCCTTTCGTAAGTTGCTTCCAGCATGTCGCGGTGCTTCGGTTCGGACGCTTCAGGACCTGGCTGCCACATTGGCCGGCAGCGTTCCTTGGCGAGTACGGATATAGGGAAACGGGGCGTGCATTGTGCACGCCCCGTCCATTTCCTTTAGTACTGCTAGGTCAGTTCTGGGGTACTCCCTACATGCTTCGGGGCTGGGGGCTCCTGCTCGGGGGCGTTGACTTCGCTGTCCTGGAGACGGGCCTTTTTCTGAAGCCGCTTTGCCCATGCTGAGGTCACGATCGGGCAGAGCACAGCGGAGACGACGACTGATGCTGCGACGAGGACGGTGGCGTGGTCAGCGGCCGGGGCGTAGACGGGGTTGGCTGTGGCGATGATGGCAGGGACAAGCGCTGCGTTGCCGGCTGTGGTTGCTGCCGCGAGGCCGGCTACGCCGTCGCCGCCGGTGAGTTTGTCGGCGAGGAGCAGCACTGCTCCGCCGACGAAGACCACGAACAGGCCGAGGGCGATGCCGAGCAGACCCGCTTCTACGACGGCGTTGAGGTTGATGGTCAGGCCGAGGGCTAGTCCCAGGAACGGCACCATGGCCGGTACCAGCGGGGCCAGGAGATGCCGCATGTTTTTATCGAGGTTCCCGAGGAGCATGCCCAGTGCCAGCGGGAGGATGGCGCCGACGAGTGCCTGCCAGGGGAATGCGGACAGGCCGGCGATGCCCAGGGTGACCATGGTCAGGAATGGGCCGGATTCCAGGGACAGGATGGAGTAGGCGCCGGCGTCGCGTTTGCGGCCGAACTGGCCCATGAGGGAGATGTAGAGCCCGCCGTTGGTGTCGTTCAGGGCAGCGACGAGTGCGAGGGTGGACAGGCCGGCGAGAATTCCGGAGTCGATGGGGGCCTCGCCGAGGAAACGGCCGGCGATGACGCCGATGAGGATCGCGAAGAGGATTTTTGAGCCGAGGAGCACTCCGCCCTTTTTGAGGATGTAGGGCGTGGATTTGACCTCGAGTGTGGCGCCGAGGCAAACGAAGAACACGGCCAGCAGCGGAGCCAGGCCGGTGAAGAAGGCCCCTGTGAAGGAGCCAAAGAACTTACCTGCGTCCGGGGCCAGGGTATGAATGACGGCACCGATGCCGAGGGGCACCAGCATCATCCCGCCGGGGACCTTATCCAGAGCTTTCTTGATGGGAATCGACATTGATTTCTCCTATGAATGGCTGGGGGTGCTTGGGTCCGCGCGTTCCGGGGCGGGTGCGCGGTTGGGGGGTGTGTTTAGCCCAGGCCCGGGATGAGCAGGACTTTGCAGGCATCGCCGGTGAGCAGTTCGACGGCTTCGTCGATGTCGCTGAGCTTCTTGCGGTGGGTGATGAGCCAGTCCAGGTCCAGCTTCCCGGAATCGAGGAGCAGCAGGCTTTGTTCCCAGGTCTCCCAGAGGCGGCGTCCGAAGATGCCGCGCAGGGTGATGCCTTTTTTGTTGATGTAGGCGGCGATGTCGACTTCTGCGGGCCGGCTGGGGTGTCCGACGGTGATGACGGTGGCTTCGCGGCGGACGGCCTCGAACAGTGTTGCCAGGGTGCCGGGGGCTCCTGAGCATTCAAAGGCGACGTCGAAGCCGCCGCGGCGGCCGGTCAGTTCGCGGCAACGGTCCACGATGCCGTCGTTCGGGTGCAGGGCAGTCGCTCCGAGCTTTTCGGCCTGGGCCCGGCGGTAGGGGTTGGGGTCGACGGCGATGACGTGGGAGGCGCCCATGAGCAGTGCCAGGTTCACGACGACGAGTCCGACCGGGCCTGCGCCGCTGACGAGCACTGCCCGGCCTGCGACGGAGTAGTTGGCGCGCTGGATGGCGTGGACGGCGACGCCGGCGGCTTCGAGCAGGGCCCCGGATTCGAGGGACAGGCCGGTGGGGAGCTTGACGCAGATGTCCTGCGGGACGGCGGCGTATTCGGCGAAGACACCGTCGATGTGCATGCCGAGGATGCCGGTGCGTTCGCAGGTATGGGCGTCGCCGGTGCGGCAGGGGAAGCACTGCCCGCAGGTCAGGTGGCTTTCGAGGGCGACCTGGTCACCGACGTTTAGGCCGGTGACGCCGGGGCCGACCTCGACGATGGTTCCTGCGCCTTCGTGGCCGAGGATGACCGGGAGGTTGAGGTTAAAGGCCTGGGCTGAGGGGGTCCATTCGTAGAGTTCGCGGTCGGTGCCGCACAGGGAGGCCGCGCCGACTTCGATGACGACGGAACCTTCTGTTGCCTTGGGGTCGCCGGCGTCGGTGACGTAAGTGACGCCTCGTTCGGCTGCGTTTTTGACTACTGCCCGCATGGGGGCCGCCTTTCGTTGGTTCTTGATGCGTGGAAGAAAAGTTTGGGGTGTTAGCTGGGGAGCTGGCCGGCGAAGCCGCGCAGGATGTCGGTGGGTCCGACCTGTCCGCCTTTGAGCAACAGCCGGCATCCGCCGACGGCGGAGGCACCATCGGCGCGAAGGATGGGGCCGGCGGTGACGAACTGGTCGGAGACCCGCAGTTGGCGGACGCCCATGGCGATGAGGGCGTGGCTGGAGGTATCGCCGCCACAGACGGCGATGTCCCGGGTGAGTCCGGCATCGGCCATGCGGGCGGCAAGGCCGCCGATCAAGGTGCCGACGTAGCCGGCGTCCACCGGTTTACCGGCTTCGTAGCGGGGATCCGCCGCGCCCCTCGTGGTGTGGACGACGACGTTCCTGCCTGCCCGGAGTGCAGCGGAGACCTGTTCGTCGAGGGTTGCCACCAGCGTGCTGTCATCGCGCTGCAGCAGCTCGGCAGGGACCGGGACGTCCTCCCAGCCATGGGAGATGGCGTCGTTGATCTGCTCCGCTGTGGTGCTGGAGGCTGAGGCGCTGACGGCCAGTACCGGTCCCGAGGGCTTCTGCGGGCCGGGGTTGCGTGCGGCCTGCTCCGAGATGGACCGGGCCAGCGCGGCCATGATGCCACCGGATCCGACCACGATCGAGGGACCGTGACCGTGTTCCTCGCGGGTGAGCGCTTCTGCGACGGCGTCCATGTGGTGTTCGTCGACGGCGTCGACCACGAAGGCCTGCGCCCCGGGTTCCCGCCGCCGGTCCGCCCAGGCGTCCTTGAAGGTTCCGTCGTCATAAGCCGGCAGATGGATGGCCCCCGGTACCTTGTCGCCGCCGAGCTGTTCGGCCAGGACCTGACGCAGGTCCGCTTCGGACATGGGCGTGGAAGGGTGGCGGGACATGACCGGGTGACGGTCCAGACGGTAGATCTGGCCGGCGTAGGTTGCGTAGTGGTTGCTGAAAGCGGTGTATCGGCCGAAAGCGGGTTGGGCTGGCACTACCGGGATTGGTCCGTGCAGCGGGAACTGCTCGTGGAGCAGTTGGATACCGCGGCCGATGCTCCCGATGGTGGTGGAGCTGTCGAAGGTGGAGCAGACCTTGTAGAGCAGTACCTCCAGGTTCAGCGTGGCGATGCCTGCAAGGTCGCGGGTGACAAGGTTGTCGAAGGCTGTGCCGGACAGGGAACGGGCCGGCCCGGCGAACCCGACGACGTCGGTGTCCGTGGGCAGTGGGGCGTCCCCGATGACCAGCGCGGCTTCGAGCCCATAACGGTGGGCTTGGGCGAGGACATCGGCGGCTCCGGTGAGGTCGTCGGCGACGAAACCGAAAGCGGGCATCTCAGGCACCTTTCGCAAATGTCTGGACTGCGTGCAGGAGAGCCTCGTCCCCCGTGTGGGCGAGCGTGTCCGCTGCGCTCTGCAGCGGCACTCCGTCTACGGCTGCTTCCCAGGCCTGGCGAAGGCTCTGGACCCCGGCTCCTGGTCCGTCCGGGTGGGCAGCGACCCCGCCTCCGGCAAGCATCATCAGGTCGGTGGATCCTACTGCTTCGAATGTGGGCCCCGGGGTGGTGACGTTCTGCCCGGACGACAACACGGGCAGCGGTGCGATGGTCTGTCCGAGAGGGGCGAGCAGGCTGCGGATGTTAGAGGCCACTTCTTCGTCGAGTTCGTAGAACTTGCTGCCCAGTCCGCTGGCGTGCAGGTGGTCGGCGCCGGCCAGGCGGGCCATTTGCTGCCAGACCTGGTAATCCATGCCGAGGGCCTTGGACCTCATGGAGGCCGCGAGACCGGCCCGGTGGCCGTGGATGGGAACCTCGGCGAAGCTGCGCAGCATTGCCAGGGCGGGCAGCCCCATGACAGGGATGTTCAGCATTACGCAGCGGCCGCCGGCCTCGACGACCAGGTCGTGGCGTTTTTGCAGGCCTGCGAGGTCACCGGTGATGTTGAAGGCGTACATGGTTGAGTGGCCGGTGACCTGCTCGGCGGCCCGGATCTCTTCGGTGGCGACTGCGACCCTGCGTTCCAGCGGCAGATAGGCCGGGTCAGTCATGAGTTCATCGTCCTTGATCAGGTCGATGGACGCCATGGCCAGGTCCCGGACAACCAGTCGGAATTCCTCTTCGGAAAGCCCGACGTTGGGCTTGACGATGGTGCCGACCAGGACGCCCTGGACGTCGCTGATGAGTTTGCGGGTCCCCTCGATACCGAAGGCGGGGCCGGGGTGGGCGGCGATGAAGTCCTCCGGCAGCTGGATGTCCTGAAGGCGGCAGGCGTATAGGTCGCCGAGTTCGAAGAGATTGCCTGCGATGGCTGTCTGCAGCGTTGCCAGGTCGGTGCCGACGTTCTCCATGGGGAAATCAACGGTGACCAGTGCTGCGCGGACCTTTTCCGGGTTCGCCCGTGATGGCAGGGAGGGGCGGCAAAAGCCGAGTTCCTGGACATCCGATATCCGTGCGGCGTGCCGTTCCCGGATCCGGGCGGATTCGCCCGGCACGGGCAGGAAGGTGCCGCTCGACTGTTCGCCGGCCATGATGGCGGCGGCCTTTTCCGGGTCAATTTCAGATTCTAGATAGTAGGTGCAACGCACCGAGCGCGGGTCACGCATGGAACTCTCCAATGTGGGGTTTTGAAACTTACGTATCCGACTGTCACCTGCAGGTACTTTCACTTCGCTCACGCGCCGATGCCGGCTCAAGCAGGTGACTCGGGACTTCGCTTCACGGCATCTTCTGTGATTCGGGAACAAAGTTGTACGTACCTTTGATACGTACAATAATAGGTGGTGCGGATCACGTCAAGGCCGCCCCACCACACTGAACCGCCGCCGCGCAACCAACGTGAGGGCTAAGATGTGCACAGCGACAGAGGAGCCAATGTGAGCGTGGAATCAACAGAGTCAGCGGCGGAGCAGGCGGGACGCAGCAGCCCTCTGAACCGGGAAGGCGGGGGCCCTCTCCACGCCCAAATCCGGGACATCCTGCACCGGCAAATCGTGGACATGGGACTTTCCCCAGGCTCTTCGCTACCCACCGAAGAGGAACTGCAAAGACAGTTCGGCGTCTCCCGCAGCGTGGTACGCCAGGCGTTGTCCGGCCTCGCTGACCTGGGCCTGATTCGCCGCCAGCGCGGCCGCGGCAGCGTCGTAGCCGCTACACCAGTCCTCCGCCGGCATGTCCAGCGCGCGGGTGGCCTGGACGAACAGGCCGCAGCACACGGCCAGCGCCTGCGCACCCACGTCCTCACCGTGGAACCGGCCGAGCCTCCCCTGGCCGGCATCGAGGCCCTCAACACCACCAACACCTGGAAAATCGAACGGGTCCGCTACCTCGACGACCTTCCCGTGGCATTCATGCGGACCTGGGTCCCTCGCGACTTCTTCCCGCACTTCACCGTCGAACTGCTGGAAGATGCGTCTCTGTTGAGCCTGATGCGGGACCACGGCTACCACCCCGCCGGCGGACCCCGCCAAGTACAGGCAGTCTCAGCGGATACCGACGTGGCCGGGAAGCTCAACATCAACACGCGCGAACCGCTGCTGCTGCTTCAAGGCGTTACCCGCGACGCTCTCGGCCATGGCCTCGAGTGGTTCAACGTCTGGCACAGCCCCAACACGGTTTTCGATGTCGACGCACAAGTTACAACCCAGCCCGGAGGCGTCTCCCAAGAGCACATCCGCCGCCTTCGGACCCTGACCCAGCAACTGGAATCTGAACTATCAGATCTTGAGCGAGGGGCACACTAAAGGCTGCGATGCCGCCGCACAGAGTCACCTCTTGGCGGAAACGTTGAAATCCGACACCCCGCGGGAGCGCAACTGCCCAACAAACAAAGTTGCGGGATACTTGCCGCGCCTCGCGCCCGTGTGTACCAATTCCCGCGGTTTCGAGACTCTTGGGGCGCAGGCTTCAACGGGCGCTTCATTCTCCGTGCCGGTCTTCTGCGTGTCGCCGACGCGACGCTCCAGTGCACCCGGAACCGAATGCAGCTCAAACGCGACGACGGCCTGGGCTTGAGGTGCCTGAAAGCGTGTCGCAACACGGCGCTTGTGCCAGCGACCTCTATCGCCTCCAGAAAAGGCCTAGTCATGCACCACACATCGGACCGGCAGCCAGAAAGCTACGGCACGTTGCAGAGTCGGCGGCAGCATGCAGCCCTACACGGGGCGGCCGGATGCTACTTATCAATGTCGGGCGGACACCCGAAGCGGGAAAATGTTAAGCTTCGTCAACACTACTGGGGCCAATAGGCACTTGACCTGGGAAAACACTGTGCCCGAGGTGGGACTCGAACCGTATTCCGGGCCTTGAGAACCCTAGGCTCCCGCGAGAACATGCGGAATTCGAAGAAGTCCGGCAGCTGTAAGAGGCAGTACGAGACGAAAAGTGTGAACATTGTCCACACGCCATTTTCGGGGGGTGAAGGACTACCGGGGCACTAGATGCCTGGAAATTTCGGCGGCGGAGTCCAGCAAGTCGATGGTGCCCGCGGCGACTCCGACGACGAGGTCGAAGCCCTCCTCCGTGGTGAAGGCATGCCGGTAACCGTTGACCCAGAGCAACAACACCATGAGCGTCCACGCCGTCCGTTTGTTCCCATCAATGAGTGGATGGAACCACGCGACCGACTCCAACAACGCGGCCGCCTTCACCGCCAGTTCCGGATAAGCATCCGCACCCATGACAGTCGTAGCCGGCCTGGCCAACGCCGAGGCCAACAACCCGACATCACAGATATGGAACCCGTACCGATCAACTACCTGAAGTGCATCCTCAATGTCCAGGTACGCCGTCACGCGTCCTCAAGGCGCTTCAGCAACTCCGCGTCATGACTCACAACAAAATCAAGCCCAGCGCTGATCTCACGCCGCCGCGCATGGCGCTGCAGAACCAGTTCTGCCCCCTGCAACAGAAGCGCGGACTTGGACGTGTGTTCCTCGGCGGCCAACTTCTCCAGCCGCCGATCGAGGTCTTCAGGGACACGGAGATTCATAGCCATGTCACCATGGTACCAAAACGGTACTGACACCTCAGCAGGCGGCACGCGCCTTCGATTCAAGTCCCGAGCTCAAGGGGCGGGAGCACCGGGATGAAGTTCGCTGCCCGAATCTTTCAGTCGGCCGGGCGCCTAAATCCGAAGGGTCCTGTCGGCTTTATCGAACGGCCGATATCGGCCTTCGAATTTGACCTGGGGATGGCTCGGAGAAGGACGCCCCTGGGCTTTTCTCTCGCTTACCAGCGCGTGACAGGTGGTCCCCGGGCAGTGCCGACGTTTTACCCTCAGTCGCCGGCGCCTGCCATCACCCTTGGCGAAGTGGTGCCTCAGGGGTAGCCCAGGCGGCCATCCCGAGCCATGATGGCACCATGACTGATCCCCAACGGAAGCTGTCCGCCGCCGAACTCGCCGAGGCCGGGCTCACCGGCTGGCACGTGACCGGCGAGGCCCTCGCCGCCACCTTCAGGACCCGGAAGTTCTCCACTGGCCTGGAGCTCGTAAACCGCATCGGCGCCTCCGCCGAGCAGGCCAACCACCACCCCGACCTCACGCTCACCTACCCCGAGGTCCGCGTCACGCTCTCAAGCCACGACGTCGGCGGGATCACCAGCCGCGACATCGACCTCGCCCGCACCATCAGCGGCCACGCCGCGGACCTCGGGGTCGCCGCCGCGGAGTGAGTCCGCGCCGTCGGGCACAGGGCGAACGGACCATCGAGGCGCTAAGCGGCCTTTACGGAATCTCCATTATCAGCCTTTGAAATCAGACAGGGAGTGCTCGGCATAGGGCTACTTCCGGCCGATATCGTGACGGTTTCTCCTCAAGCTCTCCCAGTCCAAACTGCCCCGCTGCGTCTAGCCGCCGGGCGGGGCCACGACCAGGCCGCGAAACGCTCCCTTTTGTTTATCAGGCCGGAATGAGGGAGGACATCTCGTCGAGGCGGTGGATTTCCAGTTCCGTGAGGGTCAGGGAGGCTGCTGCCATGAGGTCGGGCAACTGTTCCGCGGTGCGGGCGCTGGCGATTGGGGCGGCGATATTGGGTCGGGTGAGAAGCCATGCGAGAGCTGCTGTCGCAATGGTGGTGCCTCTCTCCTGTGCGATGTCGTCGAGGACGGAGATGACCCGCAAGCCTTCGGTACTGAAGTAACTGCCTGCCATCTTTTCTCGGGGTGTGCCTACGAGGTCTTCACGGGTCCGGTATTTGCCGGTGAGGAATCCGCTGGCGAGGGACCAGTAGGGGATGACCCCGAGCCCGTTGGTGGCAGCCAGTGAAGCGAGTTCGCCCTCGAAGCCGGTTCTGTGTACCAGGTTGTAGTGCGGCTGCAGGGCCATGGGACGGGCATAGCCGTTGTCGTCCGCGATCCTGATCCATTCCCTGATCCGCTCCGCGCTGTAGTTGGAGAGGCCGACGTGACGGACTTTTCCGGCGATGACGAGATCACCGAAGGCTCCGACGGTCTCCTCCAGAGGAGTGGTCTCGTCATCGAAGTGCGCATAGTAGAGGTCGATGTAGTCGGTGCCGAGGCGTCGCAGGGATGCTTCGGAGGCTGCCACGATGTTTTTCCGGGACAGGCCGGGAAAATCGGGGTGCTGGCTGACTTTCGTTCCGATGATGACCTGAGACCTGTTGGAGCGCCGTGCCATCCAGTCTCCAATGATGCTCTCGGATTCCCCTCCGATGTTGCCCTCGGCCCAGGCCGAGTAGCTGTCTGCTGTGTCGATGAAGTTGCCGCCCTGTGTGGTGAAAGCGTCCAGAACACTGTGGGAAGTCTGTTGGTCAGAGGTCCAACCGAAAGTGTTTCCTCCCAGGGCGAGCGGGAAGATGCTGAGATCCGAATGTCCAATAGTCGTCATTTTCAAGGTCCTTTAGTAGTGGTTCTGTCAGTCGGAGAGCGCGTCGATGGCTTCCATCTCGGCCGTGCTTAGGGTGAAGCCGTTCAGGTCGAGGTTCTGGACGATGCGTGCGGGATTGGTTGAACGCGGGATTGTCACGATCCGCTTTTGGAGCATCCAGCGAAGGACGATCTGGGCGACGCTGACGTCATGGTCTTCGGCCAGATGAAGCAGTGTCTTGTTTTGCAGGACGGGACCGCCCTGACCCAGCGGTGACCAGGCTGTCGTGACGATGCCGCGTGCGGTATTTTCCGCAACCAGGCTCTTGCGCTGCCGTAGAGGGTTTAGTTCGATCTGGTTTACCGCAGGGGTGACGTCCGAGTGCTGGGCCAGGAGGTCAAGATCGGCGGCTTCGAAGTTTGAAACACCGATGGAGCGGGCGGTTCCGCGTTCCAGGAGCTTTTCCATGGCCCGCCAGGTTTCGGCGACCAGTCGGGAGTCGGGCTGGGGCCAGTGGATGAGATAGAGGTCGATGACGTCGGCATCGAGCAGGCGGCGTGAGGTGTCGAACGCTTTCAGGGTTTGAGCGTAGCCCATGTCGGCGCGCCATACCTTGGTGGTGAGGAAGACGTCTTCGGGGGTTAGCCCTGCGTCGCGGATGCCCTGACCTACGGCCTGTTCGTTCGCGTAGAAGGTTGCGGTGTCAAAGGCGCGGTATCCGGCGCGCGCGGCGGCGGCAATATCGGCGCGGGCGGTCTGCCAGCATCCGTATCCGACCGGTGGGATGCTCGCTCCGGTATTCAGCTGGATGTTTCCTACGGTGGTCATGCTGTGATCCCTTTCTTGCCAGGGTTTGGTGTGGTGCGTTTCTGGTGCGTTGCGGACGCGAACCAGATAACGAGGGCTATGAGAACGAAGGCGCCAGCCTGCACGCCGACGAGGGGCATCCCTCCGGCGCTGAAGGCGACCGTGCCCGTGAAGGCTCCGGCTGAGCCGCCCAGGAACACTGCGAACATGAAGACCGTGTTGGCCTGGGCTGATTGGACCGGGTTCGCCGCCAGGGTCCGGGCCTGGTTAGCGGAGAGGATTGTCTGGTTGGCCCAGGTGATGACGAACATGCTCGCACCAAACAGGACGGCCGACGAGGGATCTATGATCACCGACAGCACGCCCAGGAGCAGGACCAGCAAGAACACGAGACCGACCGGAAGGGGCCCGAAACGGTCAACGAAGCGACCGCTGAATGGGGTAGCAATTCCGGCGGCAAGTCCGACGGCCCCGAAAAGGCCGGCCGAGAGGACGCTCCAGCCGAAGCCAGGTCCGGTGAGGTGCAGCACCGTGACCGTCCACAGGGAGTTGAAGGTGGCGAACACGAAGAACTGCATCAGCGCAGACTGGATCAGTTCAGGGCTCCGCCGGCTCAGCTGAAGGGTCGAGGCCAGCAGGTGCCGGTACTTGCCGCCGGCGGCGTGCAGCTCGAGCTCTGTGGCCAGGGCAGTGCGCAGGAACGGCAGCACGGCCAGGACCAGGACGGCGAAAGACAGGACGACCCACCGCCATCCGATGGTCTGGACGAGCAGGCTTGCGATGATCCGGCCGCCAAAAATGCCGATCAGCAGGGCGCCGGCCACTGTTGCCAAGGCAGCGCCCTCCTTCCCTTTGGGGGCTAACCGGCTCGCGGCCGGGATGAGGATCTGGGCAATGTTTGCCACCAGGCCCACTGCCAGGAATCCCAAGGTGACGCCCACAATCTCGGGCAGCACCGCCGTTACCGCAAGGGCCGCGGCAAGGAGAACCGACTGAATCGTGACCTGCCGCCGGGGCTGAACGCGGTCAGCGAGGGGAACCAGCAGGAAGATGCCGATGGCGTAACCGGCCTGAACGCTGGTCGCGATGACACCGGCCGCTGCCGGGGCCACGCCAAAACCAGCCGCCAGCACCGTCAGCATGGCCTGTGGCAGGTAAATAACGCTGACCGCTGTAGCTGCGGCGACCGCAAGAACGGTCAGTCTGGCGGCCCAGGACCATTCCCGCGCATTGCCCATCAGGGCACGTACCTTTCAGATGACTGGCTGCTTAGCACAACGGGCGGAATGATCCGATCGGCCTCAAGTTCACGGAAGAGTTCCAGGAACCGGTCTTCGCTGTCGAGGCAGTCGGTGAAGCCGGCCTGGCGGGCCTTAATGGTGGAGGAGACGTTGTCGAACCCGGACCGCAGCAGGAAGTCGCCGAATTCCCATCCGACCAGGTCTTCATACGGAGTCGGGACCAACGAGTGCCGGGCCACCAGCCGCTCCCAGACGTTTTTGAGCTGAGGCATCGCGTCAGCCAGGGGCACCGGCTGGGGTTCGGCGTAATCCATGCCGAGGTGACGGGCGAAGGCCGGCCACAGCTGGCGCCAACGGAACTGGTCACCGTTGGTGATGTTGAAGACTTCGCCGGCGGCCTGTGGATCCGAGCCCGCCCATACTGTGGCCCGGGCAAGCAGCCCTGCATCGGTGACCTGATAGAGGGCGTCAAAGGCGGCAATCGTGCCGGGAAACCGTAGCGGCTGGCCCAGTTCACGACAGATGCTGGCGTAGACGGCGATCACCATCAGCAGGTTCATTGGGTTGCCGACAGCGTAACCGACTACCCCTTCGGGACGCAGGATGGTCAGGTCAAAGCCGCGCTCCGCTGCGGTTTGACGCAGCAGGTCCTCCTGGTCGTAGTAAAAGTTCGGCTGCACGAGGCGCGGGTCCCGCTCCTTGGCCGGTGTGTTGAAGTAACCCGGATGCGCCCCGTAGGCCTTTCCGCCCATATACAGGGTGACGTGACGCAGTGGGGCACCGGCGCTGTAAAGGCCGTCAAGGGTATTGCGCAGCAATCCGACGTTGGCCTCTGAAAGCTCCCGGGACGTCGGGCGCTCGGCGTAAGCGCCGAAGACCAGATGCGTTGTGTCTTCGGCCTCAGCCAGACCTGACGCGGAGGCTGCGGGATCGCTGAGATCTACCGACAAGTGGTCCCAGCCGGCGCCCTGGACGGGGCGCCGGCTGATGCCGCGAACCTGCCAGCCCTGACGTGCATACTCATCGGCGGCATGCCGTCCGATCACTCCCCCGGCCCCGGCAACAAGCACGCTGCCCTTCCGGCGGGGCTGGTCCGGATCCCTGAGGTGCTGCTCAGACAAGGCGGGCTCCGCCGTCAACGTGGTGGATTGTTCCGGTCGTGAAGCCGTTATCGATCAGGTGCAGGACTGTAGAGGCGAGATCCTCAGGACGTCCGATGCGGCCGGTCGGCAAGGATTTGGCCTGCTGTTCAAAAGCTGCTGCTTTTTGGTCGTCGGGGAGGTGGGACCAGCCCTCGGTGTCGGTCATGCCCGGGCTGACGGCGTTAACCCGGACGGGAGCTAGTTCGACGGCGAGAGAACGGGTGAGGCCTTCGACGGCGGCATTCACTGCTGTCACGGCGACCGTGCCGGGCGCGGGGCGGTCAGCGGCGACGCCGGAGAAGAAAGTGATGCTGCCGGTGTCCGGCGGCAGCAACGGCCCGAAGACCTGGACGGCGCGGTAGTAACCCCAGAATTTTGCTTCGAAGACGTTCCGGGCGTCGTCGATGGCAAGTTCCCGGAAAGGGGCATAGGCCAGGGCGGCGGCGGAGAGGACCAGGTGGTCGATAGGGCCTGTTGCCGCAGCGGCTGCCCGGATGCTGTCCATGTCAGTGAGGTCAATCTCGAGGCCGACGGCGCCGCCGCCAATGTCCCGGGCCGTGGCCTGCGCGCGGGATTGCGTGCGTCCGGCAACGATGACCGCGTCACCGCGTGATGCCAGCAGTTTCGCGGTGTCGCGACCTATGCCGGAGGTTCCGCCGATAATCAGTACTGTCTGCGAGGTGCTCATGCCGATGTTCCTTTGGGTTCGGGCCGTGAAGGCAAATTGGTCAGTTACGGGGTGGTGCACAGGGCGCCGGTGGAACCCGGATCCCTGGTGACGTATGAGCAGGCATGGCTTTTCAAGAGGCGGGCCGCCGCGGCGGCTTGACCCGCTTCGAGGGCTGCCATGATTGCGGCGTGTTCTTCCACCGAGTTGGGGAAGCCCACCTGGTCGTGGGCAGCGCCTACGAGGGTGAGCATTTCGATTCCCAGGGCGTTCCAGGCCCGGGTGAGTGCATCGTTGCCGGCGCTTTCAACGATGTGGCGATGGAAGCGTGTGCTGTGGAAGCACAGCGCGATGAGATCGCCGTTTTCCTGCGCGGCCCGCATTCCGTCCAGCGCGCTGGCCAAGTCCGTTGTCTTGCCCTTCAGATGACGTGCAGCGGAATGTCCGGCGATTTCCTCGAGGGCGGCCCGGACGGGGTGGGCCTGTCGCAGGTCCTCGCTGTCCAGTTCCCGAACGCGGCAGCCCTTATTGGGTTCGGACTCTACAAAGCCCATGCCCGCAAGGTCCCGCAGCGCCTCCCGCGCAGGTGTCTGGCTGGTGCCCAGGCTCCGGGCTATCTCCAGTTCTGTCAGGCGCTGGCCCGGGACGTAGGTCCCATCCACGATCCTGGCCGCGATGTGGTCGCGGACGCGGACGCGCAAGGGCGTGGCAACCAGGGGGCCGCCGGAAGAGGAGTCCGGATCCTTCACGGTGGACTCCCCCGCTGTCACTGTCATTTGTTGCTTACCTCCCTTAGATGAGCCTTACCAACCTAGATACTACATTATCGATAATGGATAATTGATTTGTGACTGAAGAAGAAATCGATCCCACGCTCACCGACCATGGTCCCGCGCCTTATGTCCTGGACATCGAGAGTGCTACGGAGGCCAACGATGACTACCGAAGGACAATCTGGACGGGCGGCCGGCTGCAGGTCACCGTCATGGCCATTGCCCCGGGGGACGACATCGGACTGGAAGTGCACCAGGACGTGGACCAGTTCCTGCGGGTGGAGAGCGGACAGGGCAAGGTCCAGATGGGTCCGGCAGCCGGGAACCTGATCCATGAATGGGACGCTCGGGACGGCGATGCGATCTTTGTTCCGGCCGGAACCTGGCACAACGTCACAGCCGTCGGCGCTGTCCCCCCTAAGCTCTACTCGATGTATTCACCACCGGAACACCCGCACGGCACTGTGCAGACCACAAAATCCGATCCCGAATAACTGACCACACATCGATCGGACGCCTGCGGCGGATCAACGTCCGACAATGCGGATCCCGATCCGAAAGGAACGCCAAGCTAATGCCTGAAAGAAGCATTTCCCGGCTGACGGCCGTGGCCGTGACCCTGGCTGTCGTCATGGACCTGCTGGATACCACCGTGGTCAATATCGCGGTGCCTACCCTTCAGGAGGAGTTCGACGCCGGCCCTGGGCCGGTCCAGTGGGTGATCACCTCCTATCTTTTGGCGATCGCGGTGTCACTGCCGATGAGTGGCTGGATCAGCCGCAGTCTGGGCCAGGGCCGGGCATTCCTGATCGCGCTGGGAATCTTCGGGATGGCCTCGGCCCTCACTGCCTTGGCATGGTCCCTGCCGGTCCTCATCGCGTTCCGGGCTCTACAGGGTCTCGGCGGAGGGTTGATCCTCCCGATCGGCATGGCCATGCTTTTCGCCGCGTTCCCCGCCGACCAGCGGGCGAAGGCCTCCGCGCTCATTTCGGTGCCGGCGGCCCTCGCCCCGGTCCTGGGCCCGCTGATCGGTGGGTGGTTTGTGCAGGACATCGGCTGGCGGTGGGTCTTCTGGCTTAACGTGCCCATCGCCCTCGCCGCCATTCTGACCGGCCTGCGTTTGCCGGCGCAACGGCCGGCCACCCCCGGTGCCCGGTTCGACGGCGTTGGCCTTGTACTTGTCTCGGCAGGCCTTGTGCTTTTGGTGCTGGGTCTTACCGAAGCCGAAAACGGATACCCCGCCGCTCTTCCCCTGATCGCCATCGCCACCGCAGTGCTGCTCCTGGCCGGATTCGCCGTGCGGCAGCTCCGCCGCGAAGATCCCCTGCTCAATGTCCGGCTGCTCGTCAAGCGGGAGATCTGGAGCAGCAACCTCGCCTTCCTCCTGACCGCCCTGTCCTATGGGGCGCTACTGTTCCTGCTCCCGCTGTATCTCCAGGGCCACAGCGGGATGTCCCCGCTGGACAGCGGATTCATGACAGCCCTGCATGCCGTCGGCATCCTGCTGGCCACCCCGGTCACCACGCGCCTTACCCGGCGCACGGGCCCGCGTGCGCCGCTGGCTGCAGGATTGGGTCTCATGGCAGCGGGAGCGGGGGCACTGTCACTGGCGGGCCAGACAACGCCGGGGTGGCTGTCGGCAGCCGCGATTCTGGTTGCGGGTGCGGGTTTCGGCACAACCATCGTCCCGCTGCAGACGGCTACCGTCACCGGACTGCACGGTCCGGAGCTGGCCGACGGTTCGACAATCGTGAACATGGCCCGGCAGATCGGCATGGCGGTCGGCGTGGCCGCCGCCGCTGCTGCCCTCAATGCCTTGAACAGCACCAACGGCCCCGGTTCCGGATATGCCGGCGCGTTTCTCCTCGCCGCGGCCCTGGCAGCGCTGGCCATTGTCCCCAGCCTGGCCTTCAGGGACCCCAAGCCCGCACCGCGAGATCCAGAACATGCCCCGAAACGGCCTGAACGGACGGGCGCCACGAGAGCATCATGAAAGACTGGGGAAATGGCGGTATCAGCAGCATTTGAGAACGAGAGCCTCTCGGAAAAGGTCAAGCGCACCATCGTGGACAGGGTCGTTGACGGCACCTACCCTCCCGGTATGCGCCTCGTGGAGCTCCAGCTCGCCAAAGAATTCGGCGTCAGCCAAGCGCCGGTCCGCGAGGCCCTGCGGGAGCTGTCCTCCACACGGCTGGTCGAAAACATCCCCCGCCGCGGAACCTTCGTCCGGTCCGCCTCCCAGGATGACCTCGCCGAAGTCTACTTCGTCCGCCTCGCGCTCGAGGGAACCGCCGCCGCCGCCGCATATCCGGCACTGCACGCCGACCCTTCGCCCCTGCGCAATGCGTTGGCGGGTATGCGCGAAGCCGCGGCGACGAATGACGCCCACGGCATCGCCAAGTACAGTACCGACTTCCACCGGGCTGTTGTGGTTGCGACCGGGAACCGGCTGATGCTGGAGATCTGGGATTCCCTGTATGTCGAGGCCCGCACCATGGCCACCGTCGTGCGCGGCCACGTCGACCTGCACGCAGCGGCCGAAGCCCACGTCCCGATCCTGGAAGCCTTCGAAAGCGGCACACCGGACCTCTGCACCAAGCTCGTCACCGAACACCAGCACGAGTACTCCATCCTCCCCCAGGAATAGGCCCTTCCTCCCCCCGGAAGGGCCCGCACCTCCTCCAAAAGCAATTATCGATAATCGCTTGTGATGCCAGTCACGGTCGTGTAGAGTCAGCTCATCAATTATCGATAATCGATTCGAAGGGGAATCACTTTGAAACTCGTTACGTTCCGCCACAACGGCACCCAGCAGACCGGCGTCCTCAACACCGACGCCACCACGGTGACTGCAGTACCGGGCGGGCAGGACCTGCTCTCACTCATCGACAACTGGGACAGCGCAGCTGCCCAGCTCGCCGCCGTGACCGGGGAAGCAGTCCCCGCGACCGACGTCGAGCTGCTGGCCCCCATCCCGCTCCCCCGCCGCAACATCTTCTGCGTGGGCCGCAACTACGTCGAACACGCCAAGGAATTCGCCAACTCCGGCTACGACGCAACCGCAAGCGCCACACCCCAGCCGGAATACCCGGTGGTGTTCACCAAGGCACCCTCCACGGTCATCGGCACCGGCGCGGAGGTTGACCCGCACACCGGCGTCACCTCCGAACTGGACTACGAAGCCGAGCTCGGTGTCATCATCGGCGCGGGCGGCCGGGGCATCAGCAAGGCGGATGCGCTGGACCACGTCTGGGGTTACACGATCATCAACGACGTTACCGCCCGTGACCTGCAGAAAGACCACAAGCAGTGGTTCCTGGGCAAGAGCCTCGACACCCACTGCCCCATGGGGCCCTGGGCCGTAACCCGCAATGAAGTCGGCGACGGGCCCCTGGACCTGCTCTGCACCGTCAACGGCGAAACCCGCCAGAAGGCCACGACAGCGGACCTGATCTTCGACATCCCCACCATCATCGAAACAATCAGCGCCGGCATCACCCTCCAGCCCGGCGACATCATCGCAACCGGCACCCCGGTCGGCGTCGGCATCGGCTTCACCCCGCCGCGCTTCCTGACCAGCGGAGACGTCGTCGAGATCACCATCAGCAAGCTCGGCACCCTGCGGAACCGGATCGGAGAAGGCCGATGAGCACCGCGACCATCCCCGCAGGACTGACAGCCGTCGGAACCCAACACCTCTTCGTCGAAACCACAGGCACCGGAGAGGATGTTGTCCTGGTCCACGGACTGGGCGGCACCACCAGCTTCTACGAACCCCTCGTCGCCTCACTTGCCGAACGCTTCCGCGTCACCCGCTACGACTTCGCCGGACACGGCCGCTCGCCCCGGGTGGGGGAACTTAGCCTGGAATCCCTGGCCGCCGAATTGGCCCTGGTCATCGAATCCCAGACCACGACAGGCCGCGCCCACCTTGTTGCCCACTCGATGGGAACCCTCATCGTCCAGCAGCTGGCCTCAACACGTCCTGACCTGGTCCGGGAAATCGTCCTGCTCGGCCCGGTCCGCGAACAGGCCCAGGCCGCCAAGGAAGCCACCCGGGCACGGGCGGCCCTCGTCCGCGAAAAGGGCATGGCCGCGGTGGCCGACACCGTCGCGACCGCCGCCACGGCCGATCATGCAGCGATCGGGAACCCGTTGGTGCGCCCCTTCGTCCGCGAACTGCTCCTGGGCCAGGACCCGGAAGCCTACGCGCAGGCCTGCGAAGCCCTCGCGGCTGCTACCAACCCGGACCTGGCCAGGATCCAGTCCAAGGTGCTGCTGCTGACCGGCAGCGAAGACAAAGTCAGCACCCCGGAATCGAACGAGGCCATCGCAGGGGAGCTGGGCCAGGCCGAACTCCTGGTCGCCCCGGGCACCGGCCACTGGACCGTGCCGGAGGCGCCGGACTTCGTCACCGCCGCCGTCCTGGACTTCCTCACCGGCTCCACACTCAAACCGGAGACGAAGAAGACGTGTGCCTGCAGCAGCGCCAGTCCCGGCTGTCAGTCACGCCGCCAGCAGACCATCACCATGCAGATCCGCAAAGCCCCCTAAGAACACCTCCACCGTTCCACCTCAAGATAAGGACAACGAAGTCATGTCGAAAACCCTCTTCACCAACGTCAACATCCTGGACAGCACCGGCGCCCAGCCCTTCCTAGGGGAAGTGCTCGTCGTCGATGAGCGCATCACCGACGTCCGTCCCGGCGCGGGCAACCTGCCCCGGGAGGGCTCCCGGGTCATCGATGGCCGCGGCCAGACCCTGATGTCGGGACTGTGCGACGCGCACACCCACTTCACCTGGAACGACGGCGACCTCAACAGCCTGGAAACGATGAACGTCGAGGAACACCTGCTGCACACCGTCGAGTCAGCCAAGTACTACATCGACTACGGGTACACCATGTGCTTCGGGGCGGCCAGCGCCAAAAAGCGCCTCGACGTCGTCGTGCGCGACGCCATCAACGCCGGCCGGATCCCCGGCCCCCGCTACCTGGCCAACGGCCAGGAAATCGCCACCACCGCAGGGGACCTCGTGCCCGGCATCACCCAGATCGCCGACGGCGTCGAGGAAATGCGCAAAGTGGTCCGGGAAACCATCGGGCTCGGCGTGGACCAGATCAAACTCAGCATCTCCGGTGAGGAAATCACCGGCACCAAGGCAGCCACCGACACCTACATCACCGAAGAAGAACTCCAGGTCGCCGTCGACGAAGCACACCGCCGGCACGTGCGCGTATGCACCCACGCCCGCAGCCGCGACTCCGTCCTCATCTCCCTGAAAACCGGCGTCGACATGATCTACCACGCCTCCTACATCGATGACGAAGGCATGGACCTCCTCGAGGCCGCCAAAGACCGCGTCTTCGTCGCCCCGGCCATCAACTGGCTGGTCGCAACCCTCCAGGACGCCGAAGCCTTCGGCTACTCCCACGAGGCAGCCGAACAGGCAGGCTACGCCCGCGAACTCGACATCGCCGTCAAGGCAATGCAGGAGATGCGCCGCCGCGGCATCCGCGTGCTGCCCGGCGGAGACTACGGCTTCGCCTGGACACCCCGCGGCACCTACGCCCGGGACCTGGACCACTTCGTGAAGCTCTTCGGCTACACCGAAATGGAAGCCATCATCGCCGCCACCGCCCTCGGCGGGGAACTCTTCGAAAAGCCCAACGAACTCGGCAAGGTCCTGCCCGGCTTCTACGCCGACATGATCCTCGTCGACGGCAACCCGCTCGCAGACATCACCATCCTGCAGGACATCAACAAGATCACCGCAGTGATGAAAAACGGCGAGTTCCACCGCGCACCGGTGGAACCCACGCCTGCGACTCCCGACAACGCGGACCCCGCCGACCTTGCCCTGACCCACCTCTAAAACACTCCCCACGTAGTACGGCCCCGGCGTCCTTGCCGGGGCCGTACCGCCAGATTCACCCGCACCCGAAAGTGCTAACACCCGCTCCGCGTTCTGCGCACTTCAGCGAAGCCTGCACATGCACACTCCCTCAGCTTTCCTTTTCAAAAAGACAATGACGCCATTTTGACCCTAAGGAACTACCCATGAAGCCCCTTGTCATCATCGGAATCACCGCCGGCATCTTCGCCGGGCTCTGGACCCAATTCAGCACACCCCTGGGCCTTATAACCTGGGTCGGATTCCTCTCCTGGGCATGCTTCTTCGCAGCCGGCGGAAAACGCGCCGGACTCCTCAAAACGATCCCTGCCAACCTCTCCGGAGTCCTCTGGGGCGCCATCATCGTCTGGGGAGCGGCGAACCTCCCCATCCCCGGCGCGCTCGGCATCTCCGTCGCCATCGCAGCGTTCGCCATGTGCGTCCAGGCCCGCTGGAGCCTCCTGGGCTTCATCCCCGGAGCGTTTGCCGGATGCGCCGCCTACTTTGGCGCCACCTTCGACGCGGCCGGCACCTGTCTGGCCTTGATCGTCGGCGCCTGCCTTGGGTGGCTCTCCGAATACACCGCGGGGCTCCTCACCACGGCTAAAAAGGACCAGGCATCCGTCCCGGTCGCGGACACGCAACCCGTCGCCTGAACCACAGCAAGCCTGCTCGACCCGCCAACCCCTCTCAGGTGCCACCGGCCAGCTCCCCGGCGGTCGGTGGCACCTGACCCCACCCTGCCCGCCGCCACCTAAGGAACCGTGATGAACGCACCAACAGCCCATGCTGCGGCCGGGTCCTTCCCGATCGAACGCAGAACCTTCACCCCCCACCCGCCACAGTCCTACCGGCTCGATGACTGGTTCCATCTCCCGACAACAGCAACAGTGGAAATCCGCCGAAACGGCACATACGTCAGAACCGCACGCATCGAAGATGCCACCCCCGACTCCCGAATGCTGTGGCTCGCACCCGAAGGCGTCGACTCACGCATCCTCATCGACAAACTCGACGGATACGAAGTGTGGATTGACGCCGAGCAGCTCTACTACATCCAGCAACACCGGTAACCGAAGGAGGCAGCCATGACTATCGTTACCGAACGGCCCGGCACTCTCGATCCCACCCACGTGCGGGACACCATGTCCATGGTGCCCACCAGCGTCGCCGTCGTCGCCGGACAGTCTGAACTCACCGGTGACCGTGCCGCCATGATCGTCGGATCGTTCGTCTTTATCTCCCTGGACCCGTGCCTGGTCGGCTTCTTCATCGGCCACGAGTCTTCCAGCTGGCCACAACTCAACAAGGCCACCGTGCTGGGCATCAGCGCTCTTGCATCAACACAGGCGCAGTTCTGCCGCAAGCTGGGTAAAAAGGACGCGGACCGCTTCGATGACAGCTTCTGGATCCAAGGAGCATACGGTGCCCCTCTGGTCGCAGGCGCAGTCGCGGCCTTGGAATGCCAAATCGAGAACGTCACGCCCATCGGGGACCACGCCTTTGTCCTGGCCAGGGTCCTGGGCCTCAACACCGGGAGCGCCAAAGATCCCTTGGTCTTCCAAAACCATGAATTCGCGGGACTCCTCCCCCGCTAACGCCCTTTGCGTCCGCGCGCAGCAGCTTGAAATGCATTCACCTCGCACTAGGCCAGGGCACCGGACGCCGCCGGAGGGAAAGGCAGGGGCACGATGGTCCACACGATGGAAGCCGGCCTGAATGCCTCTGCCATCAGCTTCGCCGGAAACGTCAACTAAATGCCAACGACGGATCAGTTACCCGACAATCCAGGCCGAGCTGTTCCCGGCCTCTGTCCGGGTCTCCGGAATCGGCTTCGCACACCAGATCGTCATCGCCGTCTTTGGCGGCACCGCACCACTGATCGCCGCCGCGTTCGTCGGCGCCGGACAGCCCATGTTCGTCGCGGTATACATGATCGCCATCGTCGCCCTCTGCCTCGTCGTTTACTTCACACTCCCCGAGACCGGCAGCCGGGGCGGACGTGCCACCGTCGCTCCCGCAGACCCCGAAGTGCTGAAAGGTGAGCACCTGCTCGTCGAGACTCCACACAGCGGGATGCAGGCGCATAATTCCAAGCCGTAGACCTCCATTTCCTCCACAAGTCTGGACGTGAGGAAGGCCCTCGACCGACTCCGGTCGAGGGCTTTCCCCTTCCCCGCTAGGGCCGGCTCCAAGATGGAGTTAGACCCTAAGTTGACGTAAGGCCGCACGTCAGGCAGGGCTTGAATGAGGTGTGGTCGTTCATTTCCCACGTTGTCTTGGAAAAGCTCTTGGATCGAACCCTGCCACTTCTGTCTTAGCGCAACGTTGACCCCGTCGGGTCCCGATTACTGCAAACTGCAGCGCGGAGTCTCTCGAGCCGGGACGACCGTAGGCCCAATCCCCGGCGCTTGGTCCAAGCACTCGGTGTGTCAGAAGGCCGCGCCCGTTCCTGGGCGTCGTAGTGGCCCGCTCCCCCACAATTTTGTGCGACCTGCAGCCAAGCCTGCTTCGCCTTTATCCTTCTGCTCTTCACTGGGCCGTTCCCCGCCGCAGTCAGGGCGGCACATGGCGCCCTTGATCCGACATGCCCTTCCGTGCTCCTAGCCAGCAGGGACTCTCATAAAGCAGACGTAAGTGTGGACACTGTCCACACCCAATTTGGCAGGACAAATCGAGCGCATACGGCTCCGGCGGCGGTTGCAAGGAGCCCTTCAATAAAATTGCCGTACCAACGGCGGCTACGTCATGTTGTACCCGCTACCTCGGACCATGAATAGGTGTTGGACAACCACGCCCACCACACAGAACCGAAACGAGGAAGCATCTAACCGCACCACAGCAGGCGGAAGGCCCACCAGCCAGGGACTTGAACCCGCCGCCCCACACAGCCCGCGACCCAACCCGTCAGATGACGCGACCGCAAGCTTTGTCAACACGTCAAAGCAAAATCGCCCCTGACGAGGGAATACGTCGTGCCCGAGGTGGGACTCGAACTACATTCCAGCCATTGCAAACACTGGGAACCGGCGAAAATATGCGGAATTCGAGCCAGTCCGACGGAAGAATCACCGAATCAGAAGCGGAGAGTGTGGACAATGTGCACACTCCTACTTTTGAGCAAGTTACGCCCTGTCGAGGCTGACAGAGTCTCCATTGTCGGCGTTACCTAGAAGATCGCAATGGACCGCAAGAAGGAGAAGGCCATAACAGGCAGCTTGTTCATGTATGGCCCTTCCAGCCTCTGTTCACCGCCCGAGGTCCACACCGCGTCCGTCTACAACGATGACTGCGAGCGTCATGTGTCGATCTTCCTAACGCGATAGCCCCCCTTGTAAAGCACGCTCATAAGCGCACAGCGATCCAGTCGGCTTGGGCCCCGTCACATGACGTTTTGCGTGCACCCACAAGGAAACATGGCGTCCTAAATCGTCGCGATATAACGAAAATGGAATCACCGCGTCGCCCTGTTGAGAACTGTTTATCGAAGTTTCACGGAACTCGCATCCGAATTCCGAAGGCAGGTAATTTCTAATGACCCAGCCATTTAGCAGGCCGGGATAATCATCAAAGCCTTTGGGTGCTTCGCTGCAGGGAACCTCTGTCTTGTCATGCACCCGGACAGAAAGAAACCGGCATGACAATCCAGCAAACCGAGGCATCAACCATCCACGCCTACCTTGGGCAGCTGCAAAATATCGAGGTCATCAAACCTGGCCCGCAGACAACCCGCTACAGCCACGACGCCGCCACCGCCAAAACCGCCTCTACAGCGCAAACGGAAGGTCCCGCCGTCGTGCTTCCTGCGACAGCAGCCGACGTGCAGCAGGCCGTGAAGCTCGCCGCGGAACTCGGCATCACGGTGGTCCCCCGCGGTGCCGGCAGCGGTCTCTCGGGGGGTGCAACTGCTACGCCACACCAAGTGGTCATTTCCACGGAAAAACTCAATCGCATTATCGAAGTTTCCCCACTGGATGAAGTAGCCGTAGTTGAACCGGGCGTTATCAACGCAGAACTCAACAAACACCTCGAACCCTACAACCTTTTCTATGCACCGGATCCCGCTAGTTTCGACATTTCCTCAATCGGCGGCAATATTGCCACCAACGCCGGCGGACTTCGGTGCGCCAAGTACGGGGTGACCCGTGAATCGGTCCTGTCACTCGACGTCGTACTCGCCGACGGAAGTCTCATCACTGTCGGTCACCGCTCCATCAAGGGCGTCACCGGCCTGGACCTGACCTCGCTGTTTGTCGGTTCCGAGGGCATCCTGGGCGTCGTCGTAAGCGCAACGGTGAGGCTGCGACCCATCCCTGTGGCGCGCAAGACTGTGAGCGCCTTCTTCGACAGCACCGAAGAGGGAACGGCAGGTCTCGCCGCAATCACACTTTCACAGGTACGCCCGGCCGCGATCGAGTTCTTCGATACCCCGAGCCTTCAAAACATCGACGCGCACTCCGGCACCACCCTTCGTGACCGCGGCGCCGCGTTGATCCTGATCGAGCTGGACGGTTACGGCATCGACGACCAAGCCGCAGACCTCGCAACCGCCCTGGCCGCCGTGGCCGGACGGGTCACTGTGGAAGCGGACGACGACGCTGTGCGGCTTTGGGAACTGCGGCGCAGCGGCCGAGGACTCCCGTCGGAAAAGTGGTACATCGGCGAGGACATCGCCGTGCCAAAGTCCCAACTAGGCAAGGTCTACGCCGCTTTTCCAGCGCTCGAAGCCCGGTTCGGAGTCGACATTTCTGCGGTGTCCCACGCCGGCGACGGGAACCTTCACCCACTCATCACCTTGGACAAAACGCCCGACGACGGCCTCAACCCACCAGCCGCCCTGCTGGAAGCATCCACTGAACTCGTCAAGGTGGCGCTTTCGCTTGGCGGAACCGTCACCGGTGAACACGGCGTGGGCACCATCAAGAAGGAATGGGCCGCGCTTGAACTGTCCCCGCGAAGCCGCGAACTCCAACACGCCATCAAAGCAGCGATCGACCCCCAACAGCTGCTTAATCCGGGCAAGGCCATCTAGGACCGGCCAGGAAACCCCAAAACAACCCCACGCAGTCCCCCAAACGCATCCAGGAGCACTCCATGAACTCGTTCAACACCCCTGAATTCCGCAGGCGCGCCTTCCTCGCGGGTCTGGGCGCCCTGTCCACCTCTGCCCTGATCACTGCCTGCGGCGGCCCTGCGGCCAGCACCGCCGCGAACGGCGGAACACCGGTGGAGGGCGGCAACATCACCTTCCTGATCCAGGGCTACGACACCGGCTGGGTCCCCAGCAAGACCGCAATCTCCAGCTACGAGGGCAACCTTTGGGGCCAGATCACGGACAAGCTGGTCTACGTCAATGAGAGGGGTGAGCTCAGCCCATGGGTTGCCGAGAAGTGGGAGGAACTTAACGGTGCCAAGGACTTTGTCCTGCACCTGAAGGAAGGTGTGACCTTCTCCGATGGGACCCCGCTGGACGCGGCAGCCGTGGTTGCCAACCTGAACGCCTGGGCAAAGGGTGACTCTGCCCGCGGCATCAGCAAGGTCGGCCTGTTCCCCTCCACCAACTTCGTATCCGCCGAAGCCACCGATCCGAAAACAGTCAAGGTCAGCTTCTCCTCCCCGGCCCTCGGCTTCATTGCCACACTGGCCTACCACGGCTGCATTCTCCTCTCCCCCAAGACCCTGGCTTTGCCGGTCGAAGCCCAGGCGGACCTCAGCCAGGAAATCGGCAGCGGTCCGTTCGTGGTCAAGTCGTGGAAGCAGGGCGACAGCTACGTGCTCGAGAAGCGCAAAGACTACAACTGGGGCCCGGCGGCACTCGGCCACACCGGCCCGGCACGTCTGGACACCCTTACCTACAAGGTCATCAAGGACACCTCGGTCCGCACTTCCACTGTGGTTTCCGGCCAGGCGGATGTCGCCTTCAACGTAGAGCCGCAGGAAATTGAATCCCTCAAGGCCCAGGGCTTCACCGTCGGCACGCCCCGCTATCTTGGTTTCGTCGACGGATTCCAGGTGAACACCACGGCCTTCCCCACCAACGAACTCGCCGTCCGCCAAGCCATCCAGCACGGCATCGACCGCGAAGAGATCCGAAAGACGGTCTACACGGACGACTGGAACGCCGCCACCACATTCATCCAGGGCAACGTCCCCGAAGCCGGCGACTTCAGCGACTCTTTCAAGTTCGACCCCGGGAAGGCCAACAAGGTGCTGGACGAGGCCGGCTGGACCAAGGGTTCCGATGGGTACCGCGCCAAGGACGGCAAGACCCTCGAGTTCACGCTCACGCCCAACCCTTACGTCCCCTCCACCAAGGCCGAGGATGAACTCATCGCCCAGCAGCTGAAGAAGGTAGGCATCAAGGTCAACCTCAAAGTGGTGGACGTAGCCGGCTATGCAGCAATCCAGGCCAGCAAGCCGCCGCTGTTCCAGACCTCGCGCAGCTTCGTCGATGTTGGAACGGTCGCTGGTGTCCTGACGAGCCAGAACAAGGGCGAGGACTGGTTCAGCGTTGGCACCAGCGACCAGAAGCTGAACGACCTTTCGACGGCGATCGCCACCGCCTCGGACAGGGCTTCCCGTGAGAAGGTTGCCGACGAACTGCAGAAGTACGTCTTGGACCAGGCCTATTTTGTTCCCCTTAATCAGCTGGTCCAGCGCCTGTACCTGATCAGCCCGAAGCTCAAGGATGTCCAGTACAACGGCCTGGCCTACGCGAACTTTTACACCGCTTGGATTTCACAGTGACCGGCGATTACAAGCGCTTTGCCCTCACACGTGTGGGTCAGGCGGTCCTCGTTGTCCTCCTCGCCTACGTCCTGACGTTCCTGATCATCAGCGTGCTTCCCGGTGACGCGATCACCAACACACTCCGGGACCCGCAGCACGGCCTCAGCGAGGAGGACATCCAGCGGATCGTGGCCTTCTATGGACTCGATCAACCGGTGATCGTCCAGCTCCTCCTGTCACTCAGCCGGTTCCTGACGGGTGAACTAGGGTTTTCGCTGCAGTCCAACCTCCCGGTGAGCCAGATCGTCGCGGATGCCCTGCCCTCCACCCTCACACTGGCGTCGAGTGCACTGGTCATCGCGATCGTCTTCGCCCTAGCCATCGCGTACGGCGCCCAGTACCTTCCCGCAAAATGGGCTGCGATTGTCCGCTCCATCCCGTCGTTCTTCCTGTCCGTGCCGAACTTCGTGATCGGCCTGGTCCTGATCGAGCTCTTCGCTTTCCGGCTCCATTCGTTTACCACCACGGATCCGAACAGTCCCGTGGCCACACTCTTCGCCGCCATCACCTTGGCAATCCCCGTCTCGGCTCCGCTGGCCGAAGTGTCGATTGCCAGTCTGGACCACGAATCCCGGCAGGAGTATGCCGTCGTGGCCCGTTCCCGTGGACTGACGGAAGCCAAGCTTTTCGCCAAGCACCTGGTGAAGCCGTCGGCCCTTCCGTCTGTGGCGATGGTGGCACTGATCGTGGGCGAACTCCTTGGCGGCTCGGTCATCACGGAAACCATCTTTGGCCGCGACGGGATCGGAACCGTGGTGCAAAAGGCCGTGACGGGTGAGGACCAGCCCGTTCTTCAAGCAGTCGTATCCCTTTCGGCCGTGGTGTTCGTGGTCTTCAACCTCCTGGCAGACCTCGCCTCGCCGCTGCTGGATCCGCGCGTCAAACTCCGGGAGAAGGTAAGCGCATGACCGCCCTCCTCAGCAACCCCCAGTTGAACCAGGCAGAACCCACGAAGCGCAAACTGACGGACGGCCTTCCGCCGGTCACAGTGATCCTGTCCTTTGCCGTGGTTCTCCTCGTCATCCTGTGGTCCCTCTTACCGGGTATCTTCACGCACTACAGTCCGATTGCCGGCGACACCGCGAGCAAACTGGCCGCACCCAGCACAGAACACTGGTTCGGGACAGACTACCTTGGCCGGGACCAGTACGCCCGCGTGGTCTCCGGGACCGCCTCCTCGGTAACGAGCGCCTTGGTCGCGGTCCTGATCGGCCTGGTGGTGGGCGGCATCATCGGCCTCGCCACCGGGTTCCGCGGCGGCTGGACCGACTCCGTCCTTGGCCGCTTCGTCGACGTGCTTCTTGCCATTCCGGGCTTCCTCCTGGCCGTGGTCATCGTCAGTTCCCTGGGTTTCCAGACCATCAACGCGGCCATCGCAACCGGTGTATCCGCCGTCGCGGTTTTCGCCAGGCTGATGCGTGCGGAGGTGATGCGCGTCCGCGGGGCCACGTACGTCGAAGCCTCCTATCTGGAAGGCGGCAACCGCCTCCACGCCCTGCTGGGACACATCCTGCCCAACGCCTACCGCTCCGTGCTGGTCCTGGCAGTGCTCCAGTTCGGCACGTCCATCCTGATCATCGCGTCACTGGCTTTCCTCGGCTACGGCGATCCACCCCCCGCCTCGGACTGGGGTTTGCTGGTGGCCTCCGGCAAGACTTACGTCACCGCGCCGTGGCTCGTGTACGCGCCGGCGTTGGTCATCGTCATTACTGTCTTATCCGTCAACCGCATCAGCCGCTGGCTGCGAAAGGCGAAGTGACATGAGCTCCCTACTAACAGTGCAAAATGTGTCGATCGCGTATGACCGTGCCGCCGTCGTCCATGATGTGTCGTTTTCACTCGCCAAGGGCGAGAGCCTCGCGCTGATCGGCGAGTCCGGTTCGGGCAAGTCGACCATCGCGAAAGCCATCCTCCGGTTGCTTCCCCACGGTTCGTCTGCCACCGGCACGGTGGAGCTGAACGGCAAAGATCTCCTGTCCCTGCCGGAGAAGCAGTTCCGGCAGTACAGGGGCCGGGAACTCGGGTTTATCCCGCAGGACCCGGCTTCGGCGCTCAATCCGGTCCGTACCATTGGCGCACAAGCGCACGAAGCAGCCGCGTTGCTCGGCGAAACCGAGCCCGCGGTACGGCGCCAAAAAATCCTTCGGGTGCTGAAGCAGGTGGGCCTGCCGGATCCTGCCCGGGTATACGACTCCTATCCTCACCAGCTTTCCGGCGGGATGCTGCAGCGCGTTCTCATTGCCCTGACGGTGCTGCCGCGGCCGTCTCTCATCGTGGCTGACGAACCCACCTCAGCCCTGGATGTCACAGTGCAGAAGCTGATCCTGGACATGCTGACGGAACTGCGCAGCGAGCTGGACATCAGCCTGCTCCTCATCACGCACGACCTCGCGATCGCCGCCGAGCGCGCTGATTCCCTGGTGGTCCTGAAGGATGGAGCGGTGCAGGAAAGCGGCACGTCCCGCGAAATCTTCGCGACACCCAAGACCGAGTACGCAAGGAATCTCCAAGCAGACGTCCCAGCCTTGCACCCGGACAGGTACCGCAACCAGCGGGTCACCGCTGATGCAGCGCCCGACGGCGGCTCCCGGCCTGGCGTTGCCGGCTCACCTTCCGTTCCGCCTGCACAAATTGACGTGCGCGAGGTCACCAAGCGCTTCACCGCCGGAGGCAAGGAAGTTCTTGCCGTTGACGGTGTCTCTTTCTCCGTGCAACGCGGACGCACCCACGCCCTGGTTGGGGAATCAGGATCGGGAAAGACAACGGCTGTGCGGCTGCTGCTCGGTCTTGAACAGGCGGACGGCGGGGAGATTGCAGTAGCCGGCGAATCGACGTCGGGCCGGTCGCGGGCCGAAGTCCGCGAGATCCGCCGCCACCTCCAGCTCGTGTACCAAAACCCGTTCACGTCCCTGGATCCCACCTGGAAGGTCAGCAGGATTATCCGGGAACCGCTGGACCAATTTGGCGTGGGGACGAACGTGGAACGCGCAGAACGTGTCCGGGACGCTTTGGAAGCCGTGGGCCTTCCCGAATCCGTGGCGTCACGCCGGCCTGCGAATCTCTCCGGCGGCCAGCGGCAGCGGGTCGCCATCGCACGCGCGCTCGTGGTGCGTCCCGACGTCGTGGTTTTGGACGAACCGACATCCGCACTCGACGTGAGCGTCCAAGCGGGAATCCTGGAACTGCTGTCCAAGCTGCAGCGCGAGCTTGGCCTGACGTATCTCTTTGTTTCCCACGACCTCGCATTGGTACGGCAGGTGGCCGACACAGTCTCCGTGCTGCGGCGCGGCCAGGTCGTGGAGCACGGCGCTGTAGAGGACATCTTCCTGCGACCGCAGCATCCCTATACACAGTCACTCTTGGACGCGATCCCGTTGGCCGCGCCTGTATCCGGAACCAAACAACTAGCGAGGGCATCAGCATGACCGTGAATCTGACAACTACCCGCAGGCCTGCCCTGATCGAGGCCTTCACAGCGCCCAAGGGTTTCGGTGATGCGACCCTGCGCGATAAGCGTCCGGACGCAATCGAACTCCTGGGCGGGATCCCGGACCCGGGCGTCCTCCCCACCGCGGAGATCGCGGAAGCAACGGCCCGCGTGCTCGCCACACCCGGAGTTCCGGCCCTGCAGTATTCGCGGACAGAGGGCATCTCACCACTACGCGAATGGATCGCGGAACGTGAAGGGGTGTCCGTTGACCGCATCCTGATCACCAACGGCGGCTTCCACGGCCTTTCCCTGGCCATCCAGGCCGTGGTGGAACGAGGCGACCTGGTGGCCGTGGATAACCCGATCTTCCCGCTGTTCCTGCGCGGCTTGCAGCTCTCGGACGCCAAGACCCTCCCAGTGTCCGTCGGTCCACGCGGGCTGGACGTCGACCAGCTCAGTGACCTGTTGCGGGGCGGCGCCCGTCCATCCGCCCTCTACACAGTGCCGGATTTCCACAACCCCTCGCAGGGCACCCTGCCAGGTGAATCCCGCGCGGAACTCGTGCGGCTCGCGGAGCACTACGGCTTCGTGATCCTGGCGGACAATCCCTACCGCGAGCTGCGTTTTGCCGGAGAGCAGGAAAGCGTGGCGGAGTTCAATAACTCGGACCACGTCCTGCACATCAACACCTTCACCAAGACACTCGGTCCAGGACTGCGGCTTGGATGGACCGTGACTCCCGAGCACTTGGCCCGCGACCTCGTGGCGCTTCGCAGCCGCCAGGACTCGCACAGCTCCACCCTGGTCCAGGCAATCATCGGCGAGCTCGTCACGTCCGACCCCGGAATCTTCGACGCCACGCTGAACAAGGCACGTGCCCTGTACCGCAACCGTGCAGAAACATTGGTTACTGCCCTGCACCGCGAAGCACCCGGAGCATTCGAGATAGTGCTTCCCGAAGGCGGACTGTTCCTCTGGCCCAAGCTTGCCGATGCGGCCATTGATGCAGACCAACTGGCTGCGGATGCGAGCACCGAGGGTGTCGAATACCAGCGCGGCTCATTCTTTCCGTCCGGCCCCGGCACCGATGCAGACCGCCACTTGCGCCTGGCCTACGGAGACGTCGATGAACCAAAACTGGAACAAGCAGCGGTCCGTCTGGGACGGGCACTTTCGCGCCAATGGAGGTAGTCGCCTTCAGCGAAAGAGCAGCACAAGCCGGTCCTTCGCATTCTGCCTCATGGCCTGCGACGGAATCCAGGGGGCATGCGAAAGGCTCCATAAGCCGAGGAACCGCATCACCAGCATCACCCACAGCCGGGCGCACCGCCGCCGCCCAGAACTTCTGGCCGCGGAATGGGGCCTTGCCTGACGCTGCCAGACCACCACAACACACCCGATAGAAGGAGCACACGATGAGCGAGCAAAACATCCCCGACAACCAGTTGGTCAGCGCGCAGCAGGCCGCCCGCCTGATTGAGGAAGGCGTTCTGCTGATCGATGTCCGCAGTAACGCCGGCCGAGCCAGCACCGGAAGCGTGCCCGGCGCTGTCGTGGTGGACCGCGCGAACGTGGCAAAGGACTTCGGCCCGGAATCGGCCTCCCGGCTTCCCCAGATCACCGGGCCGGACCAGAAGATCGTAGTCTTCTGCGGCTCAGTGAACGGGTCCGGTCCCGTGGCGCACAAGCTCAAGCTGCTGGGCTACTCCCAGGCCGTGCACGTTGACGGCGGCTTCACTGCACTGCGCGATGCCGGCGTGGCCACGACCGGCCCGGCGGAGTTACCGGTCACTGCTTAGCCTTGATCCACCGATGTGGATCGGGATCCTGACGGCGGTTTAAACCGAGAATGCCTGTCTTTTCAAGGAAAATGAAGCTTGTCTAGAACTCATTTTTCACCGAAAAGAGAGGCATCTCGTAGGTGCAAGTTTCCCACAGGCCTGCCGTGTTGTCAGTTTCGTTCGATGAGCCGAACCTCGTGTCGGCGGCCGGGCTGCTGCCGGTCATGACGTTGGCCCGGGACGCCGGGCTGCATGAGTTGGCCGATGAATGGCTATCGGTCCCGACGGACAAGGGTGCGAACGCCGGGCTGAAGGTCGCGTCCCTGGTCGCCGGGATGGTCGCCGGCGCGGACAGCATCGATGACATGGCCGTGCTGCGCCACGGCGGAATGAAGCGGCTATTTACCGCCTGCTACGCGCCGTCCACGCTGGGTTCGTTCCTGCGCTCCTTCACGTTCGGGCACGTGCGGCAACTGGACGCTGTCGCCTCCCGTTTCCTGGCCAGCTTGGGGACCCGGGCCCCGCTGCTCGGTCGTCCCGGGGCGGCGGACTTCGTGTTCGTCGATGTGGACGACACGATCATCGAGGTCCACGGCTACCAAAAGCAGGGTTCCGGCTACGGGTACTCCGGGGTCCGCGGGCTGAACGCCCTGCTGGCCACGGTCTCCACCAAAGACACCGCCCCGGTGATCGCTGCCCAGCGGTTGCGCAAGGGCGCGGCGAACTCGGCCCGAGGAGCCAAACGCCTGGTCACCGATGCCCTGTCCACGCTCAAACGTCTGCAGAGCGGCGGGCGGGTGCTCTGCCGTTTCGATTCGGCCTTCTACGGGCAGGCGGCGGTTTCCGCGGCGCTTGCCGGCGGCGCGGAGGTGTCGGTGACCGTGCGCATGGACCCGGCCGTCAAGCGCGCCATCGCCGGTATTCCGGAGTCGGCGTGGGAAACGATCGAATACACCGACGCGGTCTTCGATGAGACCACCAATACCTGGGTTTCGAAGGCCGAGGTCGCCGAGACCGTGTTCACCGCGTTCAGCTCCCGCACGAAGGCCGAGCAGATCAGCGGCCGGCTGGTGGTGCGCCGGATCCCGGAACTGAACCGGAAGGCCGGCGACGGACAACCCACCCTGTTCGAAACACACCGGCACCACGCGTTCTTCACCACCGTGGACGCCACGGTCCTGGACACCGTCGCAGCGGACAAGATCCACCGCAAACACGCCCAGATTGAGCAGGTGAATGCAGATCTGAAGGACAGCGCCCTGGCCCATATGCCCTCAGGTGTTTTCGCCGCGAACTCGGCCTGGCTGGTTGCCGCGGTCATGGCCTACAACCTCACCCGGGCCGCCGGACTCCTCGCCGCAGGGCCCTTCAGCAAGGCCCGCACCGGCACGATCCGCCGCAAACTCATCCACGTCCCGGCCCGCATCGCCAGCAGCGCCCGACGCATCCGCCTTCACCTGCCCGAAGCCTGGCCCTGGAAAACCCCGTGGGAAGAGCTCTTCAACACCGTCCACGCACCGCCCACCGCGGCATAAGAACCCCACCCGCCAGCCGGAAACGGCCCGATCAGGACATCCAGTGGAACACCACCGGCAGCGAGGCCGGCGATCTGCCATGCCCGAAACCAGAATCCGCGACCGACCCCGAAATCCATCAGGACCAACCGCGGATCGGTGGATCAAGGCTTAGCGGCCCCGGGCCCGAAGGTCCGGACCAGAGCAAAAGCCCCGGCGGCCGCCGTCGTGATTCCATCGTTGCAGGGATTCCGACGGCGGCGGGCGGGGCTTTGTCGTTAGACCGCTGCGAGGTGCCGCGGCTGCCAACCCAGGGCGGGAGCCACGAGGGTGGCGAAGTCGCTAATGATTTGCCGGTAGTCCCCGATGGAAAACTCGTACGGCAGGTTGATCTGAAGCTCGGACGCGGAGGCCGTGACCGGATCGGCCAGCAGGGCCTCTGCGATGTTCTCCGAACTGCCCACCAGGTCGGGGGCGAACAGCGTTTGCCGTTCCCCCTGCGGTGCGAGCGTCCGCTGGTGCCGGCTGGCGGCGTAGGCCCCGTACCTGTCCCGCGTCTCGGCGTCAGCGCCGTCGACCGGAAGGATCACCCTGCCCACCACCACCCGCGGCTCGTGAGTGCCGCGGAAATCGCGCAAATAACGCGCCAGGTTGGCGGCCTGCGCGTCCGCGAAGACACTGCTGGCTTCACCGGAAACAATGTTCCCCACCACGAGGTTGACTCCGCTGGCGGCCGCCCAGTCCGTTGACCGGGCGGATCCGGCCCCGTACCAGATACGGTCGCGCAGGCCCTCGCTGTAGGGCTGCAGCCGCGGCCGCTGGGTATTGCCCGGCGAGTGGATCACCGTGTTCTCGTCACCGAGGAACCGGCCCTCCAGGTTCTCCAGGAAACGCTCGATCCTTCGGTGCGAGAAATCGAAGGTGCGCCAGTCGCCGTCGAACACCTTGGCCGCCAGGAGTTCTGCATGTGGAGGGACTCCCGCGCTCAGCCCTATTTGGAGCCGGCCTCCGGAAAGCACGTCGGCCGTCGATATATCCTCTGCCAGGCGGAACGGGCTTTCGTAGCCGATGGGGATGACTCCCGTGCCCAGTTCGATCCTGGACGTCCGCTGCGATGCTGCCGCGAGGAAGACGGTGGCGGAGGAGATGCCGTGCTCGAGGTGGCGCTGGCGTACCCAGGCCCCGTCGTAGCCAAGCTCTTCGGCGAGTTCGAACAGCTGCAGCGTTTCCTCAAGGCCTCTGCCGGGTGCGTGGTCAAGGTAATTGCCGGGGGTCAGGAAGCTGATCGATTTCATTGGATCTCCTTGGTGCGGTTACTGGATGGCAAGTTGGAAACTATTGGGGCGCTCCTTTTAGCGGCGGCCACCCGCAGCCAGTCGACGGCTCCGGCCAGGATGGCGGCGGCGGTGAGTGCCATACACAGGATGATGCCGTCACGAAAGGCAGCCCTGAAACCAGTGTCCGGCAGGGCGTTGAGGAACAACCCCGCGATCGCTGCAGAGCACAGCGCCGCGGAGAAACGCTGGCTGAGCTGGTAAAAGCCCGCGGCCACCCCGGCAGCACCGGTGGGGGCGTGACCCAAGGTGAGCGCCTGGTTCGGTGCTACCACCAGTCCGGTGGTCACTCCCTGTACCAGTCCAACTGCGGCAACCACCACGGCGGCCGCGGCGTCGTCCAGCCCCTGCACTGCGAGGTCTTTGGCGATAAGCGTGGCCAGTGACGCCGCCAGCGCGAGCACCACGCCTGCCCGGCCGAACCGGCCCAGAAAACGCCAGCTAAGGCTGGACGCCAGCAGCATGCCCGCGGCCTGCGGAGCGAGGATTGCGGCGGCGGCCAACGGAGCCAGTCCTGTCCCGGACAGGAAGTAGAAGGCGGTCAATGCTGCCATGGCGGCGCCGACGCCGAACTGGCACAGTGCCACCACCGTGCCCAGCAGATAGCCTTTTGACCGCACCAGTTCAGGGCTGAGCAGGGGCGTGCGCCCGCGGCGGTGGTACAGGAATTCCCAAGCGGCGAAGCAAAGAATGCTGGCCGGCCCTGCCGCCAGCCAGAGGGCCGATGCCCCCTGGGTCCCGTAAACGGTGGGGACGAGGAAGGTTGTGACGACGGCGCCGAGCAGAAGCGCCCCCAGGGCGTCAACGGAAGTACGACGGCGGGTAGTCTCCACTGGTTGGGATTCGGCGGCTTTGCCTTTCGGCAGGAGTTTGATGGCGAGCGGGACCAGGACGAGAACCAGCGGCACATTGGCGAGGAAGAGGAGGCGCCATCCGGTGTTTGGTCCGGCAGCGGACAGGATGACCCCGCCAATCAGAGGACCGCAGACGGCCGCGGATCCGCCGGCGGCCGCGTAGTAGCCCAGGGCCTTTGCCCGCTCCGCCCCCGTGAAGCGGTCCTGCAGGAGTCCGAGCACCTGGGGGTTGAGGCAGCCGGCACCCAGGCCCTGCAGGAGCCGGGCGACGATGACCAGCCAGGGGGCGGATGTCAGGCCGCCCACCAGGCTGAAGACGCCGAATACAAGAATCCCTGTGACGAACAGCGCCCGGCGCCCCAGGAGGTCCCCCAACCGGCCTGACGGGACCAGTGCGATGCCGAAGGCCAAAGAGTAACTGGCCAGGATCCATTGCACCTCCGCAGCGCCGGCCTCCAGGTCTGACGCCATGGCGGGTACGGCCAGGATGAATACTGACTGGTCCAGGAGTGTGATGAATCCCGCGGACAGGCAGAGCCACAGCACAGCGCGGGCCTTGCCGGTATCGACATCGCCCCGAAGTTCCCTGTCTGCGGGGGCTGTAGCCGAGGCACCCAGGCCGGCGTCTTCGGACTCCGGCGGCCTTCCTCCGGATGTTGTCGCCGCCATGCTCGTCCGTGTTGCCGTCCCCATATCGGGACTCTAAAGCGGCTTTCCGATTTGAAGCATATTGTGCGACCGCCGGTTAACCGCCATTACTGTCCGTGACGACGGCCAATTCAGCCCCGGCCGAATGTGTCCTATACCGCGTGAAACTGGGACACCCCCGGACACAAACCGACACCGCGCGACATGCCAATGACACGGCTTTGTGGCCGGAAGTTTCCCGGCCCTACCGTATGCCCATGACAGTTCGTGAGTCCGTGCTGGACGCAATCGGGTATACCCCCCTCGTGCGGCTGCGCCGCCTCGGTGAAGGGCTGCGGCCGACGATTTACGCCAAGCTTGAGTTCCAGAACATCGGCGGCAGCGTCAAGGACCGGGCTGCACTCTCCATGATCCGCGCCGCGGAACAGGAGGGCCTGCTGTCCCCTGGCGGCACGGTGGTGGAAGGTACCAGCGGGAACACTGGAATCGGGTTGGCCCTGGTGGCCGCGCACCTCGGATACCGGTCGGTGGTGTTCGCCCCTGCCGCCACCGCCACGGAGAAAATCCGACTGCTGCGCGCGTACGGTGCCGAGGTTCACCTGGTGGGCGATTATGTGCCCCGCAGCCATCCGGGCCACCTGGCCAACCGTGCGGCGGCTTTTGCGGCTGGAACACCGGGCGCGTGGCTCGCACGGCAGTACGACAACCCTGCCAATCCGGCTGCGCACGAGGCATCTACGGGCCCTGAAATCTGGCGTGACACCGCTGGCGGCATCACGCACTTCGTGGCCAGCGTCGGCACCGGAGGGACCATCTCCGGGACAGCGAAATTCCTCAAGAAGGCCAGCAGCGGCGCAGTACAGGTCGTTGCAGCTGACCCGGACCACTCCGTTTACGGCGGCGGAGACGGCGGCGCCAAGTATGTCGAAGGCGCGGGCCACGCCTGCATCCGGAGTCATTGGAGGACGTTTGGCCCGAGGCGTTCGACACCGCACTGGTGGACCGATACATCCGGATTACCGACCGGGACTCCATCCTCACCGCGCGCCGCGCTGCCCGTGAGGAAGGCCTGCTGATCGGCGGGACCTCCGGCACGGCCCTGGCCGCCGCGCTGCGCCTGGCAGAGGAGCTTGATGAGAGCCACACCGTGGTGGTGATTATTCCGGATTCGGGCCGCAACTACCTTTCAACCTACTTCGACGACGAATGGCTCACTTCCGCCGGGTTCAGCGATCCGGCTGAACCAGCCCTGTCTGTGGGCTCGCTGCTGCCCGGACCGGCGGCGGGGGTTCCCATTTTGCCGGCGGGCCTGACCGTGGGCGAAGCAATCCAGGAGCTGGTCCGGCGCGGTGCAGATTGCAGCTTGCCTGCATTCCTGGCGCTGGATCGGGGCACCTCGTTCGGTACCGTTCATCCACGTGAAGTGTCGGCTGCAGTGACCTTGCGTTCCCTGGCTGCTGCCGTGGAAAGCAATCCCCGGGCGGCATTTTCTCCGGCCGCACAGCAGGGTGAGCCCTTCGCATCCGTGGGCATCGGAACCGCCGTGGCGGACCTCGCACAGCACCCAGGTCAGCTGCTTGCTGTCCTCGTGGATGGCAGGATTGCCGCGACCGCCCGGCAGCCGTTTGCTGGCCCTGACCGGTCTCAGGAGCCTGCTGCCTCCGGGGGAATTATCTGACCTTCCCGGACCTTCTCGCTCAGGGCATAGTGGAAAACCCGGCCGTTGGGGGTCTCCAGGGCGCCGCGGGGTTCAACGATGAACCCGTCGTCCCCGGCCACAGCGTGGGCCCAGGCATCTGCTTCCTCCCAGAACACCTGCCCGGCCCGGCTGTCGGGGTGCACGTGCATGGCAACTGAAATCACGAACGAAGCGTGCTCGAATGCGGCCTCGTGTGCGAAGCAGACGACGTCGATGCTGACGCCATTGGTCAGGCAGGACGGCTTGCGGGCCATGGCCGTGGCAGCGCCCTCCAAGCAGCCTTCACGGATCTCCTGCCATGCGAGCGAGTACATCTGCCGGCGGAACAAGGAAAGCTCTTCACGACAGGTGACCTGGATTCTGCGGGTAAGCATGTCGATCATGCTCCTCACGCTTCGGCTGCGCTCAGATGTACGCCCTCACGGTTGCCGTGCATCTGCCGGCCCGTACCGTCCAGGCTGACAACCCATACGATGGTGGAGTCAGGAGTCTTGGCATCAACCCGGCCCCGGTAAGCCGGTCCCGCGGCAGGGATAACCTCGACAGCTGACCCGACGTCGATGAGGGTCCAGTCCTGTGCAGAATAGGGCTGGAAGTCGCCGGTGGAATCGCCAGGGGCGCCGTCCCGGGCCGGGCGTCGGACGCGCCGGCGCGAGCCGGACTTGACCGGTGTCATGCGACGCCCTCCAGGTCCCTGATGCGCCGTTCAACTCCTTGGTGATAGTTGCCCTTGAAGAAGAGCAGTGGTTCCGTGTCTTGCCGGGCCTCCAGGGCGCGGACAGCGCCCACCACAATGGTGTGGTCACCGCCGTCGTATTCCTCATGCAGTTCGCAGTCCACCCACGCGAGTGACTTGTCCAGCACCGGATTGCCCAGCGGTGAAGCGGAGTATGTAACTCCTGCGAACTTGTCGGTCCCGGACCGGGCGAATTGGGCTGCCAGGTGCTGGTGGCCGGCGGGGAGGATGTTGACGGTGAAACGGCCGGCCTCGCGCAACTGGGGCCACGTGCTGGAGCTGCGGGCCGGACTGAACGTTACCAGGGCCGGGTCAAGGGAGAGGGAAGAGAAGGACTGGCAGGTAAATCCGGCAGGACCGTTCTCCGTGGCGGCGGTGATGATCGTCAGGCCGGAGGCGAAGTGGCCCAGGACGTGGCGCAGGCGCTGCGGACTGATGTCAAAATGTTCCGTCATGTTCGTTCCTTTCGTGGTCGGTGTCTCCAACCAACCACCCGTAAGCGTGCTGTTCAATCAGCGGTGAAATGCGCTGACGCCCTGGGCAACAAGCGTTCATATCCCGAAGCGCGGGGTAATGAACCCAGTACTAACCGGTTGCCCTGGCAGAAGTGGTCACTTGCGCCCGTGCTGCACTTTGGCGCTGCAACTGCGCAGCCTTCGTCGTATGGGCTTCCCGATGGGCGACCTCTGCTTTGAGCTGCGGGATGACGTTTCGTCCGAACTCAATGGCGTCCGGGACGAAGTCGTATCCGCGAAGACCGAAGATTTCGAAGCCGAGGGCGTGGTAGTCGAGCAGGGCCGCGGTGACGGTGTCGTAGCTTCCCACCAGCGCAGTGGCGCTTCCCCCGCCGCCGGCCCCCGCCTTTGCCAGTGCTGTCCAGAGCGCCCGGTCGTGGTGGTCTGCCCTTTCCGCTGCGGCCAGCAGGCGCTGGGTCCCGGCGGCTTCCGGCTTGCCCGCATAATGCCGCACCCGGTCAATTACTTCCCCGTTCACCCGGCGGGCTTCCAGTTTCGCCAATATGGAGCGGGCCTTTTCCCACGCCAACTCATCGGTGGAGGCAACGATGGGGCGGAAGGCGATCTGCCAGCGGAGGGGTTGCGTACGTCCGGCAGCGGCGGCCCGTTGCAGGACTTGTTCCTGCTGCCCGGCAGCATCTGCAAGGGGTTCACCGAAGAGGGCGTAAATGTCCGCCTCTTCAGCGCCCACGCACCATGCGGCCGGAGAGGACCCGCCGAAGGAAATGCCGGGCCGCCGGCCCTCGTAGGGTCGCACGTCGCTGGTGAATCCCTCGAAGCGGTAAAACTCTCCCTCCCAGTCGAACGGTTCGGGGCTTTCCCACGCCCGGCGAACGATCCGGATGTATTCCTGGGTACGGCGGTAGCGGTCGTCCTTGGCCAGGTAATCACCTTCCCTGGCTTGGTCTGCCTGGCTGCCCCCGGTTATGAAGTGGACTGTCAGGCGTCCGGCCGCAACGTGGTCCAGCGTCAGGAACGAGCGTGCGGCAAGGGTGGGGTGGGATACGTTCGGCCGATGGGCAAGGCGTAACTTGATGTGTTCGGTGTTGGCCGCTACCCAGGAAGCATGGACAACAGGGTCCTGGGTGGCGGAGTTATAGGCGAAGAGGACGTGGTCCCAATTGTTCTCTTCATGGACTTTTGCGATGTGGACCGCGTAGGCGGGATCGAATTGGGCGGTGGATGGCGGCGTGGTTTCAGTGGCGTCGTTTCCGGCGCCCATGCCGAGGAATTCAATAGGCACTGTCTGCTCCTGTGGTGGTGGTCCGGGATCAGCGGCGCAGGATGCGCTGGGCCAGCCAGTTGCCGGCCAGCTGGGCGGCCTGGACCATGGCGATGATGATCACCACGGTGACGAGTGTGACTTCCCAGTTGAACTGCTGGTAGCCGTACATGATGGCGAAGTTGCCCAACCCGCCGCCGCCGATGTAGCCGGCCATGGCCGACATGTCCACGATCGCAATGATCATGAAGGTATAGCCAAGGATCAGCGGTGCCAGGGACTCGGGAATTACCACCGACCAGAGAATGTGCAACCGGCTGTCTCCCATTGCCCGGGCCGCTTCGACGACGCCGGGGTCTGAGGCGACCAGATTCTGCTCCACAACACGTCCGATGACTACTCCTGCCATCAGCGCCATGGGCAGGATCGCGGCAGTGGTGCCAATGGTGGTACCCATGATGATCAGCGTCACTGGGGCAATAGCCGTGATGAAGATGATGAACGGGATGGGCCGGACGATGTTGACGATGAAGTTCAGGACAGTGAAGACAGCCTTGTTGGCGAACAGGTTACCCGGCCGGGTGGCGTACAGCGTCACGCCGAGGGCCAGCCCGGCTGCACCGCTGAGGACAACCGTCACCGCAACCATATAAATGGTCTGCTGAAAAGATTCGCCCAGAACGGGCAAAAGCGTGGTCCAGTTGGTGGTCATGGTTTTTCTCCAACGGTGGCCAGGTGCGGGACGGCACCTTCGGCGGGTTGCGCCGTCGGCATTTGACGTTCGACGGCGGTGACGTCGCCCAGTTCGGCAAGCGCCGCGTTAACCGAAGCGTCGCTGCCAGTGAGCTCATAGGTGAGCGTGCCCAGGATGCGGTTCTGGATTTCGGTGACGCCACCGTAGACGACACTGGAGCCGACGCCGTGGCGCTCGAACGTTGCAGCCACCAACGGAGTGGGTGCAGCTTCGGAGATGCCAATCGAGACTAATCGTCCCGGATGGGCGGCGGAGAGGCGCTGGACCGTCTCGGGTTCCGGGGTTCCGTGCACTGCGGTGGAGACGAACCGCTGGGTGGAACTGCTTTGCGGGTTGGCGAAAACGGAATAGGTGGGACCGGACTCGACAACACGGCCGGACTCCATCATCACTACTGTGTCGCAGATCTCCCGTACCACGTGCATTTCATGGGTGATGACGACAACCGTGGTACCCAGTTCCTTATTGATCCTGCGGAGCAGGCGAAGGACATCGCGGGTTGTTTCCGGGTCAAGGGCACTCGTGGCTTCATCAGCCAACAGGATGTCAGGTGCAGTGGCCAGGGCACGCGCGATGCCCACCCGTTGCTGCTGGCCGCCGGACAGGCGCCGTGGGTAGGTTCCCGCCTTGTCAGCAATGCCCACAAACTCGAGCAGTTCCTCCACGCGGGGACCGATTCTCGCTTTGGGCCAGCCAGCCACTTTGAGCGGGTAGGCGACGTTTCCAAAAACAGTGCGTGATTTCAGCAGGTTGAACTGCTGGAAGATCATGCCGACGCCGCCGCGGACCTTCCGTAGGTCATTTTCGGAGAGGGAACTGATGTCCTGGCCTTTGACATGGACGTGGCCTTTGCTCGGACGTTCCAGACCGTTCAGGAGCCGTACCAGGGTTGACTTGCCGGCACCGGAGTAGCCGACGACGCCCACTACCGTTCCCTTCTCTATCTCCAGCGTGACGTTGTCGACTGCACTGACGGGCTCGGCCCGCTTGTTCCCCGGGACGGGGAACACCTTGCTGACGCCGCGCAGTGAAACGATCGCATCCACCGGCGCCTCCTTTTCCTTGGGAGCGACCTGCAGGGGTCGCTTTGGGTTTGGTTTGAGTGCTTATTCCAACAGTGCAGGCCGGCTCTCTCCAGCCCGGTTAAGGCCTGTGACCTGCGGTTTCCTTTGAAGAAGATCCAAGACGGCGTGTTTCGTTCGCGTTGGTTTGCCGCCCATGACAATGCCTAGCGTGAGCCCCGGGAATAGCCCGCACCTTCAATTCGCATCAACCATTTGCACGGAGTCGCATCATGAAGAACCGCCTGTTAGTTGCCGCTGTCGGCCTTGTAGCCGCCCTGTCCCTCTCGGCATGCGGAGGTGCAGCAGGAGGGACTTCCGCCCCCGGAAACACCAAGGTGGTTATCGGCGTGGACGACGGCGCGGAGGAGCACTGGACCATCCTGAAGAACAAACTGAAGGACCAGGGTATTGACCTGGAGGTCAAGAACTTCACCGACGGTGCACAGATCAACACCGCCACCCAGCAAGGCCAGGTGGATATTAATCTGTTCCAGCACCTCAAGTACTTGTCGCAGTTCAACGTGAACAGCAACGGCACCTTGGTCCCAGTGGGTGCCACTGCGGTCTATCCGCTGGCGCTGTACTCAGAAAAGTACAAGTCGGTCAGCGAACTCCCCGCCGACGCCCAGATTGCCATCCCGAACAACCCGACAAACCAGGCGCGTGCGCTGCTGAACCTCCAGACGGCAGGACTGCTGCAGCTCAAAGACGGCGGCAATTCACTGTCCACGCCTGCGGAAATCACCTCGAGCAAGATCAAAGTGGTTCCCGTGGACAGTAATCAAACCGTCAACGCACTCAAGGGCACCACGCAGGCCGCCGTCGTCAATAACACGCAGGCCCAGAAAGGCGGGCTGGGCGATGACCGGATTATCTTCAAGGAAGACCTGAACTCCGAAGCCCTGGCCCCCTACATCAACGGGTTCGTGGTGAAGGCGGACCGCAAGGATGATCCCCTGTGGAAGAAAATTGTCGACGCCTACCACACCCCCGAAGTTGAAGCCTCCGTCACCAAGCTCAACGACGGAAACCTGCAGTTCAAGGCCGACTGGACCGCTGCAAAGCTGCAGGAAGTCCTGGCCGCCGAAGAAGCAGCCATCAAGAAGACCAAGTAATCGTCTGAGGGGCGGCCCGCTGCGCCACACAGTGGACCGCCCCTCAGCCATTGTCAGGACCCGGGAAAGCAGCATGAACCAGCACCTCGCAAATGAACGCCAGCAGATCCACTTCTTCGCCTACCTCGTAGGGACGGGCATCCACCTGGCTTCGTGGCGTCACGAAACGGCGTGGCCGCAGGCCAGCATCGATTTTGCCCATCAGGTACAACTGGCCAAAACAGCCGAGGATGCGAAGTTCGATGCAATCTTTCTGGGTGACTCCCTGGCCATCGACGAGACTTCCAACCCGGGCATCCTCAACCGCTTCGATCCTGTCGGCCTGGTCACGGCCCTCGGTGCGGTGACGGACAGGATTGGCCTGATCGCTACCTCCTCAACGTCCTACGACCAGCCCTATAACTTTGCCCGCGCGGCCCTCACCGCAGACCACATCAGCGGCGGCAGGGTTGGCTGGAACATTGTCACCACGAGGGACCTGACCAACAGCACGGCGGGAAACTTCGGCGCGGACCAACACTTCGAACACAGTCTGCGCTACCAGCGCGCCGAGGAATTCGTGGAAGTCACGCAGGGCCTGTGGAGCTCCTGGGACGAGGACGCGTTCGTCCATGACCAGGCAAGCGGGCAATTCTTCGACCGCCGCAAGCTCAACCGCCTCCACCACGAGGGCGAATTTTTCAAAGTGGCCGGCCCACTCAATATCGGCCCGTCCCCGCAGCACTCCCCGCTCTTGGCGCAGGCCGGTACGTCCGGCCCCGGCCAGCGCCTGGGGGCCCGTTTCGCCAACGCCTTGTTCGCCAGCCACCCGGATATCCCGCAGGCACGCCGTTATCGGGAGTCGGTCCGGGCCCAGGCAGCGGCATTCGGCCGGAACCCCGACGAGCTATACGTCTACGAGGCCATCTCACCAGTCGTCGCGGACAGCCGCAAGGAAGCGCTGGAACGCATCCGCGAACTGGACAACCTCATCACAGACCGGCAAGTGCTGGACTTCCTGCAGGAGTACTTCGCGGGGCACATCGACTTCACGGGCTTGGGCCCGGACACCACCGTTGAACAGTCCGGCATTCCCGGCATCGCCAACCCGCGCACGGACTTCCGTTCCGCCGGCGAACAGATCCGGGGACGGGAACACGAGGTGAGCCTCAAGGATCTTTACTCCATCCTCACCGGAGACAAGAGGAACTACGACTTCATCGGCAGCCCGGAACACGTCGCTGATTCCCTGGAGCGTTGGCATGCCGAAGGAGCCGCCGACGGCTTCAACCTGATGTTTTCCCTCCTCCCCCAAGACCTGGAAGGCTTCGCCAGCAGGGTCATCCCGATCCTCCAGGAACGCGGCCTGGCCCGTACCGAATACACCGGCACCACCCTGAAATCGCACCTTGGCCTGG
The DNA here is from genome assembly GCF_035621795.1 of Pseudarthrobacter sp. LT1. Lineage (NCBI taxonomy): Bacteria > Bacillati > Actinomycetota > Actinomycetes > Micrococcales > Micrococcaceae > Pseudarthrobacter > Pseudarthrobacter sp. LT1. Next base: position 2,085,427 of record NZ_CP141830.1, on the reverse strand, counting down.
CTACCCGGCCGGAACCCGCCGCGGACCGCGCCAGCTGACCGCCGTCGTCGTCGAAAGGACAAAGATGACCACCCAAGCAACCGCCGCAACCGGGACCTATGTGATCCGTGAGGCCCGCAACGAAGAGCACGACGCCGTGGGGCGGCTCACGTACGAAGGCTTCGGCCATCACCTGCCCGGCGCCCATCAGCCTGACGGCGAGCGACTGCAGTTGCTGCTTGACGCGGCAGCCCGTGCGCGTGAAGGTGTCCTGCTGGTTGCCGAAGACACGGAGACAGGTCGACTGGTGGGTACTGCAAGCCTGTTGCCGTTTGGATCGCATCTAAGCCGGCAGGCGGAGGAAGGCGAAGCCGAGCTCAGGTTGCTCGCCGTGCTGCCCGAAACCCGCCGGACCGGGCTCGGGCAGCGACTTATGGACGAGGCTGCTCGACTCGCCACTACCCAGGGTGCCAAGCGCCTGGTCCTGGACACCGCCGTGGACAATGAACCGTCCCAGAGCCTGTACCGACGGCTCGGCTACATCAGGCGGCCTGAGCGTGAGAAACCACGCCCCGCACCGAAGGTCCAACTCGTGGTTTACACACTTGACCTGACCGGGGACCACCTCGAAGCAACCAACACCAACCCATCCGCCAACCGATAGGCGCCACTGAGACTTTTTAGTCGCTGCCAGGACCAGCAGGCCCCATCTTCCTGAGGTTTCGGGCAAACGCTGTCGGGAGAGGTAAGAGGACCCGCACGTCATGGAGCCCGGGCCACGCCTTCCAAACGCCGAGATCGTTACAGATGGAGACCAGGAACTCTCTCCGCTCCTGGTCACGGTCAGCTGAAGGATAAAGTTTCCAGCTCAGTTCGTACAGTTCGGCCAGCTGACTAATGTGAGCACGCATTCCGGGATGGTCCCAAGCCTCCTGGACCTTTCTGTACATTGACGAGCTGGCAAGATCCCACCACTCCCTCACCGACGCATCGGTCCAAGCCGGGGAGTCAGGGGGCCATCCCCGTGCCAAGGAAAAGTATTGGATCAACGTCCATGCCGCAGACTGTTGAATCTGGGACAGCTCTCCGCGCTGCTGTCTCGCGGCCACAATCACATGCTGCGTGAACTTATGCATGGATACTCCTGGCGGGCTCGCCGCGTGAACTCGCTGACGTAATCTGCAACTATGGATAGCGTGTCCGTGCAGTAGCTGCAACTATGGATGACGTCCCGTGACGTTCACAAGGAAACAGGGAGATCAGTGTGCGCGGATCCTGCCGGTTCGCCCTGTTGCCGCTCCGGTCAACCAACCATCCGTCCAGCGCTGCCGGTTCCTCTCTTCCAGCTGCTTTGAGAAGGTTGCGGGTCATGGCGGGCTTTCATACCCCAGGGCTGAGGTCGCTAAAGCCCTGGAGTGCGGCCGACGGCGCTCCGGCAAAGATTGTTGAGGTAGTCAGCCAAAGTGACAATCCGCGAACTGCCGTCGCAAATCAATAGCTTGCCCTGTCGTGCCATTGGCCATGGCCATGGCCTGATCGTATGGTTCTTCTGAAACCCTTGTTGCAAGAATGAACTGCTCGTAACGGTAGGCAAGGCTTGTGCAACTGGCGGGCACGAGACTTTGCTCGCCACGCATTACGTGGACGGGATGGTTTCGGACAAGGCGCCCGCACGTGTCTAGGACCACTTCGGCGATGGCAATTCCGGACGCGGGAGAACCAAGGCTCACCTGCGGACGAAGGGCGCCCAAGATACACGCACTTGGCCATTGCCTTCCTTGGGGATCTCACCGGCGCCGCGGGGAATCCAGAGGTCCGGAGTAATGCCACCGCGGTGCAGACAAGTTCGGCGAGGCTTGGTTCAACGCGCTCCCTTAAACGGCTGCCCCACAGCGGGGGGTTCTCCCGGCCGTTTGCGGTGTCGATTGGTTCCTGCAGTGACGCACGCGCCAAAAAGCCTGCAATATCGTTCATGCCGTTTCCCCTGTTCCGGGACCCCTCTGCTAGAGCCCCTCGCGTCACCATGCTAGGGGTTGGGTAGCCTCCCCAGCAGGCGCTCGGCTGCGGTGGATTGCTAGAGTTCTCCGTGGCTGGTGCACCTGCGTGGTTTACTGTGCACCCTGGAATTGCAACCATGGACGAGTTCCGCACGGCGTGGAGGGCATCTTGGAGGGCATCTCCTTTCACAGCTGTGACCGCTTCTGCTGTAAGGCCGCTGCCTTGCTTCTGACATGAAACTCCACAGCGGACCGCGCCTCCGGAAACTTAACTCGCATTGTCGAGTCCAGCGTCCGGAGGTGCAGGTCGTCAGTGTCTCCCCTTCCATTTCTTCGGCCTCTCGGGCTGTCAGGAAGGATCTAGCGAGAGGGGTGCTGTTTGGGAAGCGAAGGGTTGTTCTCTTCCTGCTTCTAAACCAGTAGCGGCAGTTTGGTGGACGTACTGGCGGGTTTGGCTAGTCCAAAGTGCTCCCGGAGGGTTCGTCCCGTGTACTCGCGCCGGAAGAGCCCGCGATCCTGCAGGATGGGTACAACTTGGTCCACGAAGATGTCCAGTCCGGAGGGCAGCACGGGCGGCATGATGTTGAACCCGTCCGCGGCGTCGGCCTCGAACCATTCCTGGATCGCGTCAGCCACCTGCTCTGGGGTGCCGGCGAAGGTCCTGTGCCCCCGGCCGCCGCCGAGCCGTCCAATGAGCTGCCGTACCGTGAGGTGTTCGCGACGGGCGAGGTTCACGATCAGGGTATACCGGCTTTTGGCGCCTTCGATCTGGTCTTCGGAGGGCAGCTCGGCCGGCAATTGTTCGTCGAGCTTCAGGGATTCTGCCGGAACGCGCAGTACCCCGGCGAGCTGGCCACGGGCGTATTCGGGCAGGATGAGGTCGTCAAGTTCCTGCTCGAGCCGCCGCGCTTCCTGTTCCGTTGACGCGATGACGGGGACTATACCTGGCAGGATCTTGATCCCTTCCGGATCCCGGCCGACGGCTGCTGTGCGCTGCTTCAGATCTGAATAGAAGGCCTGCGCGTCGCCCAGGGTCTGGTGGGCGGTGAAGACCGCTTCGGCGTAGCGGGCGGCGAAGTCTTTGCCGTTCTCCGAAGAGCCTGCCTGCACGATCACAGGGTGTCCCTGGGCGGACCTTGGAACATCCAGGGCGCCCTCGACCTGGAAGTGCGGCCCGTCGTGGTTGGCCTGGTGCACGCGGGTGTTGTCCGCCCAGACGCCTGCAGCCTTGTCGGCCACGATGGCGTCATCCTCCCAGCTGTTCCAGAGCTTTTTGGCGACGTCGAGGAACTCCGCCGCCCGTTCGTAGCGTTCCGCATGGGCTGGCTGACCGGCCAGGGAGAAGTTCTTCGCCGCTGCGTCCCCGGCGGTGGTGACGACGTTCCATCCCGCCCTGCCGCCGCTGATCTGGTCTACCGAGGCGAAGCGGCGGGCGAGGTTGTAGGGCTCGTTGTAGGTGGTTGATGCGGTGGCAATCAGCCCGATCCGTTCTGTGACGGCTGCAATCGCCGCCAGCAGGACGGTGGGTTCGAGACTTCCGTAGGGCCGCTGGGTGACGTCACCGTGCAGGACCGGGGAATCCGCGAAGAAGATGGAGTCCAGTTTCCCGCGTTCGGCTGTCTGCGCCAGCTTCTGGAAATGGGCCACGTCAGTCCCTGCCCGGGTGTCGCTTTCCGGTAGCCGCCATGATGCCTCATGGTGGCCGGTGCTCATCAGGAAGGCGTTGAGGTGCAACTGCCTCTGCCCGGTCGTCATCGCCGCGCCCCGGCGAACGCGGACTCGTCGAGGACGACGGTTTCGGAGTAGGAGGACGAGTCACCCTTGATCGCGGTGCTGTGGCGGCCGTCCACTCCGACCGGGATGTCACCGGCGACGGTGACCCGGTTCAGTTTGCGAGGCTGTCCGTCGTAGTTGTCGGGGGCGTAGTGCTGGGTGATGCGGTTGTCGAAGAGGACCAGCTGGTTCGGTTCCCAGTTCACCCGGACCACATTTTCAGGGCGGGTGATGTATGCCTGGAGGAGCCGGAGAATGTCCTTGGATTCAGTGTTGGACAGCCCGACGATCCGCAGCCGCTGGGCGAACCCGCCGATGAACAGGCCCCGCTCCCCCGTCAGCGGGTGGACCCGGACCACGGGGTGGGCGGTTTCGAAGTGGATGCGGGTGAATTCCTTGCGTCGTTCCTCGGCGTTGGCGTGTTCGAGGTTCTTGGGTACGGAGTAGTCGTAGTCGTTGGTGTGAATGGCCCAGAGCGTGTCCGCGAAGTTGCGCAGCTCTTCCGGAAGGTCCTGATAGGCGCCGGCGGAGGACGCGATGAGGGTTTCCCCGCCGTAGGCCGGCAGGGTGATGCTGCGCAGGGTGGAGGCCTGGGGCGGGTTGACCACGAACGTGACGTCGGTGTGCCAGTTGTTGGCGCTGCCGTTTTCGCTGTCTACCGGCAGTACCGACGGTTTGCCGTCGACGGACGCGACGGTGGGGTGGGCGTTGGTGAGTGGGCCGAAACGGCTGGCGAAACGGACCTGGGCCTCGTCGTCGAGCACGTTTGCTTCCCGGAAGACGAGGGCTTTGTGTTCGTTCAACGCTTCGCGGATCTGGGCGGTGGTGCCCTCGCTGAGTTCCGCGCTGAGGTCCAGCCCGCGGATTTCGGCGCCGATGCGGGAGCCTAGCTTGGTGAATTCGAGCTTGGTTTCAGTGATGACGGACATGATGGTTTCCTTTGCAGTTCGATTTGTGCAGCTCAGTGCGTTACGGTGCAGTTCTTTTGCGGTGGAGGGCGATGGTGCTTGCGGTTTTGCTAGCCGTTCCCTGAGCCGACGGCGGTGCGCCAGCGGGAAAAGTGGCGTTCGACGCCGACCAACAGGTAGTTCACGGCCAGACCCAGCAGCGACACGGTCAGGATGCCGGCGTACATGTCCGGGATGAGGAAGCTGCTTTGAGAGTTGACGATGAGGTAGCCCAGGCCGGCCTTGGCCCCGACCATTTCGGCGGCGATGAGGACAAGGATGGATGAGGTCCCTGCCATGCGGATGCCGGTGAAAATGGTCGGTACCGCTGACGGAAGGATGACTTTCTGAAACAGCGTGAAGTTCGACAGCCCCAGAGAGCGGGCCGCCCTGATCAACAAGGGGTCCACGGTCCGGACCCCGGCGATCGTGTTCAGGAGCACCGGAAAGAAAGCGGCGTACGCCACGATGCTGATCTTCGAGGTTTCACCGATCCCGAGCAGCAGCGTAAACACGGGAAGCAGGGCCAGCGCGGCGGTATTCCGGAAGACCTCCAGCAGGGGGTTCAGAAACCGGTCAAGAGCTCCGTACCAGGCAACGAGCAGTCCCAGTACGACGGCGGAAACCACGGCGATGCCGAATCCGGACGCGGAGCGGGTGAGGCTGGCGCCGAGGTGGTTTTGCAGTTGGCCTTTGGCGATCAGTGCGCCAAGGGCGGAGAGGACTTCGTGCAAGGGCGGCAGGAACACCCGGGTGGAGTCGGGGGCGAGATAGAGGGGCCCGAGTTCCCATAAAAGCAGGAACAGCAGGACCGCGCCGGCCCTCCAGAGGGCACGGCCGCCGTTCACTGCACCGCGTTTGACCAGGGAAAGACCCGTTGCAGGGACAGCGTGTCTGCGCGGTGCCGCGTCACCGGCCTGGGGAGTTGTTGAGGCCTGGGTGGTGGAGTGTGCGTCTGAGGTCAGAGTTGGTGCGCTCATCAGGCTGCCTTTCCACTGATAGGTTGCGGGGCTTCATCGGGTGCGGTGCCATCGGGGAGAATCTTGGCGTGGCCGGCCTGCTGGGCCTTGAGGACTTCGTCGTGAAGGAGCGCCCAGACTTTGTGCCGGTGCTCGACGAAGACCGCGTCGGATCGGACGTCTCGGTCGCCGGTCCGGTCGCCGAGGTTGATGGGGACGATTTCCTTGAGCCGGCCCGGGCGTGAGCTGAGCACGGCGACGCGCTGGCCCAGGTAGACCGCCTCATCGATGCCGTGGGTGATGAAGATGATGGTCTTGCCGGTGGTCCGCCAGATCCGCAGCAGCTCTTCCTGCAACTGTTCGCGGGTCTGGGCGTCCAGGGCAGCGAAAGGCTCGTCCATCAGCAGGACATCCGGCTCATAGGCGAGGCTTCTGGCGATTGCCACGCGCTGCTTCATTCCTCCGGATAGTTCGTGGGGGTAGCGGTCTTCGAAGCCGGCGAGGCCCACAAGGTCGAGGTAGGTTCGGGCTTTCTTTGCGCGTTCCCTGCGGCTGAGGCGTTTGCCGTCCTGTCCCGGGCCTTCCAGCCCGAAGGAGACGTTGGCTGCTGCCGTGCGCCAGGGAAACAGTGCGTATTGCTGGAAGACGACAGCCCGGTCCTTGCCCGGCCCCGTGACCTCTTTGCCATCCAGCAGGACCTTTCCAGTATCCGGCCGGGTAAGCCCGGCCAGGAGGTCCAGGAGAGTGGTCTTCCCGGACCCGCTGGGACCCACCAAGGTGAGGAACTCACCGGCGGCGACGTCGAGGGTGATCCCGTCCAGGGCCGTCAGTGTGGAACCGAGCGGGGCGTCCTTGGTGGGCCTGACGGTGAAGGACTTTCCGACGTTCTGCAGGCTGATCTTGGGTGCGGCGGTCTGTGTCATGATGAGGCCTTCAGCAATCCGTTGTATTCGTTGGTGTAGTACTTGGACGGTGTGATGTCCCCGGTGACGATGCCGGTGTCCTTCAGCCAGTCTGACCAGCGGCTGAAGTCCTGATCGGTGATAGCTCCCTTGGCCGGCACTCCGACGCTCTTCCAGTACTTCAACGTCGCGGTGCTTTCATTACGCTGGCGCTTTTCGATGATGCTGGTAAAGCGGGCGATGACATCCTCGCGGGGTGTGGTGCGTTCCCATTCGATGGCCTTGGCCACGCCGGTGGTGAAGATCTTCGCGGTCTCGGGGTTCTGCTGGATGAAGTCTTTCCGCAGGACGTACTGGCCGCCGGCGAACGTTCCAAACAGTTCGAAGTCGCTGAAGAGGGAACGGAGGCCGCCCTTGGCGACGGCGTTGTCCTGGAGCACGCCTCCCAGGACTCCGACGTCGACCTGGCCGCGGCGGATTGCTTCCTCGGTGTCGTTTGGCGGAACGACCACGAGCTGGACCTGTTTGATCTCTTCCTGGCTGAGGCCGTTCCTTTTCAGGTAGCTGTTCAAGACTGCATCGGAGTGCGCGCCCAGGGTGTTGACGCCCACCTTTTTGCCGATCAGATCGCGCGGGGACCGGATCGGGCTGTCGTCCTTGCCGTAGAAGCCATTGAACGTCTTCTCGTCCTCCCCGTAGTAGTTAATAACCGCCGTGACCGGGGCACCTGCCTCAATGAGCTTGACCACCGCACCAGAGAACGCACCGCCAAAGTCGGTGGCACCCGTGGCAGCCGATTGAATGCTGGCCGGCCCGCTGATGGTGTTTCCCACCCAGTTCAGCTTCACGTTCCCCAGGTAGCCGAGGTCCTCGGCGAGCTCGGGAAGGCTGACGCTGTTGGCCGAGCCCTCATAACGCAATTCCGTGACCTCGGGCGCTCCGGAACCGCCCTGCGCGGTCGCCGGACCCCCACAGCCGGACACCACCAAGGAGACGGACATGGCCGCGGCCAGGCCAAGGACGGAGAAGGTTCTTCGGGATATCTGCGGGTTTCTCATAGACGGACTTTCTGAGCTTCGGGGATGGGTTGGGGGCCTGGCGCTTAGCCCGGCTGGCTTGTGTCCACCATGAGAGCAGAGAAGAAACCGCCGCAGAAGAGCGACGTTCATCCGGGGAAACCGGGAGTAACCGGCAGATCACACGGCGTCGCGCGGAGCAAACCCGACGCACAAGGACATGCTGCGGAAAGTAGCGAAATTCAAGGCAAGCCAGCGAAACCGCGCGACATCTACCCACCGGTACACCGTTGCGCGGCGTCATCATTGGTCCCTCGATAAGCCCGGGTACAAGCCGACGACCCACATTTTCAAGTGAATTATGAAGAGGACACCGGGGAAGGCGAATTTGATGATGCTTTGGGCGGGACTGCCAACACCAATGGCAGGAAGAAAGTTTCTTTAAAAGTCGAGACGTTGTTACAAACATCTCGCACGGAATCATCATCATCAGCGGGCGCTGGGCGGGCGCGTGTGGTCCCCCATCCGCGGTCATCCAACCGCATCCACGACTCGAATGTGAAACCTGTCAGGATCCGGACCACGATGAGCCAAACGGTGGCTCGAAGCATTCCCCGCCTCCGAACTCGGCCCCGACTGGATGAAGGCGATGCTCGTCCCCTTGCCCGCATCAACTTCGCAGTCATTGGCGGCACGTCACTGGGTAACGCTGAGTAGCTGCTCTCACTGCCGAGGGCCTGCTGGGGCCTCAACCTTTGCATCGTCCAAAAGTTCCCCACGAGTAGCCAGCTACGTAGAATCGCGTGCTTCGACTCGTGACAGCTACTAAGAATTCCTGTGTCGGCAGCTTGTCGTGAAGGAACAGCGCTGGGGATTCTTACTGCAGATTGACCTACACCCCAACCTGACGTCCGGCGGTCTGACAACGGAGAATACGGCCCATGGATGCAGTTTTGGACAGCCGCCACACGCCTAGACTGACCCAGGGGGACTTCGACGTCCCCCTGCCCCAACGAAGCACCGCAAGGTGCGGTTTCTTGGGCGATCTTTCCCTCAGTTGACGGGTGCCTCCACCCCGGTTTCCGCCGTGGGGATGTCAGGGTGTGATCTGCGGTCAGTCGAGTAGCGCTACGCCGAACTCGGCGACGACGGCCCGCAATTCCCTGAGGTAGCCCTGCGCTTGGTCGGTAAGCGGAATCGCGGCGTGACCGATCCAGCCGATCTCGATGCGTTCGTCAACGTCGAGCGGGATGGCCACGATCTCCGGGTCGAGCTGCCCGCTGATGATGCCCGTCGAGATCGTGTAGCCGTGGAGCCCGATCATGAGGTTGAAGATCGTCGCCCGGTCAGAGACCCGGATCTCCTGCTTGCTGGACAAGGTGGAGAGAATCTCCTCGGCGAAGTAGAAAGAGTTGTTCGCACCTTGATCGAAAGTTAGGCGCGGCAAGCCGGCGAGATCGGCGAGAGTCGCACGCTCTTTTGAGGCGAGCGGGTTATTCCGTGCAATGAAAATGTGCGGATCGGCGAGGAAAAGCGGAGTGAACGCGAGCCCGGATTCCCGGAGCAGCTTGTCGATGACCTTCCGGTTGAAATCGTTCCGGTAGAGGATGCCTATCTCGCTGCGGAGCGTCCGGACATCCTCGATGATGTCCCAGGTGCGGGACTCACGGAGCGAGAACTCGTATTCGGCCACCTCAGTGGCCTTGACCATCCGGACGAAGGCGTCCACCGCGAACGAGTAGTGCTGCGTTGACACCCCGAGCAGACGTCGCATCGGTGGCCTGCCGAGGTAGCGCTGCTCGAGGAGAGCGAACTGCTCGACGACCTGCCTCGCATAGCCGAGGAACTCTGCCCCGTCTGCGGTGAGGGTGACCCCGCGGGCGGAGCGAACCAGGAGCGCACGGCCCACCCGGGCCTCAAGGTCCTTCATCGCTGCGGACATCGTTGGCTGCGCTACGTAGAGAAGATCGGCAGCCGCGGAGATCGATCCCTCGGCTGCAACTTCTATGAAGTAGCGGAGCTGCTGCAGGGTCAGTCCGCTCGAAATTTGGGCCATAGGAAGAGTCTATATGAATGCATAGCAGCGCCTAGTTACCCGATACCAGCGGAAAGGTTGCACCATGGACTCAACCCCTTCTGGAAGGCCGTCTCCGGCCCATCGACAACGGATTGGCAGCACATGGCAGACGACTTTACGTTCAGTATCACCACGACCCGCTTCGACGAGGACTACTCCCCGTCCGAAGGCTCCCGGATCACGACGAACTTCGCCAACCTCGCACGGGGCGAGCACCGCCAGGAGAACCTCCGCAACGCCTTGACCATGATCCGGCGCCGTTTCAACGATCTCGCAGACTGGGACAACCCGGACCGGGACCGCTACACGCTCGAGCTTAATATCGTCTCCGTGCAGATACAGCTCACCTCGGACGGCACGGATCAGCAGTTCCCCCTGTTCGAGGTTCTCGACATCCAGATCGTCGACCTGCTGAACGGGGTCCGCCACCAAGGAATCGTCGGGAACAACTTCTCGTCCTACGTCCGCGACTTCGACTTCAGCGTCGTACTGCCGGCGGCAGCAGGGGACTCAGGCAAGCCCACCGTCCCCGAGGACTTCGGCGACCTTCACGGCAAGCTGTTCCAGCACTTCCTCGATTCCCCGGAATGCCAGGAACGCTTCCCGCAGCCGCCAGTGGTCTGCATCAGCGTCTCCACGAGCAAGACATACCGGCAAACCGGGAACCGTCACCCGGTCCTGGGCGTCGAGTACCAGCAGGACGATTACTCCCTGACGGACGCGTACTTCGCGAAAATGGGGCTGCGGGTCCGCTACTTCATGCCGCGCGGCAGCGTGGCTCCGCTCGCCTTCTATTTCCGCGGCGACCTGCTCAACGACTACACCAACCTGCAGCTCATCGGCACGATCAGCACCATGGAGACCTTCCAGAAGATCTACCGCCCGGAGGTCTACAACGCGAACTCGGCCGCCGCCGCCGTCTACCAGCCGAGCCTGGGAGAGCAGGATTACTCGCGGACCCAGATCGCGTACGACCGCGTCGAGCGCAGCCAGCTCGCGGTCACGCAGGCGAAGTACACGGAGGAGCACTTCATCACGCCCCACAAGGACCTGTTGGACCAGTGGACCGCCAACTACCCCGCTCTCGTCAACTGACCAACGGAGAATTCCCAATCATGAACACACTCTTGCCCACCACCCTTGTCGGAAGCCTGCCGAAACCATCGTGGCTCGCACAGCCGGAAACTCTCTGGTCCCCATGGAAGCTGGAGGGAGATGCGCTGCTCGAGGGCAAGCAGGATGCGCTGCGCATCGCCATCCACGAGCAGAGCCGGCGCGGCATCGACATCGTCAGCGACGGCGAGCAAACCCGCCAGCACTTCGTCACGACCTTCATCGAGCATCTCAGCGGCGTCGACTTTGAACAGCGCAAGACCGTGCGCATCCGTGACCGGTACGACGCGAGCGTGCCGACCGTCGTCGGACCGGTGCACCGCGAAAAGCCGGTATTCGTCGACGACGCAAAATTCCTCCGCGCTACCACCGACAAGCCGATCAAATGGACTCTTCCCGGCCCGATGACGATGGTGGACACACTCTACGATGACCACTACAAGAGCCGCGAGAAGCTGGCCTGGGAGTTCGCCACGATCCTGAACCAGGAGGCGAAGGAACTGGAGGCCGCGGGCGTGGACATCATCCAGTTCGATGAGCCCGCGTTCAATGTCTTCCTTGATGAGGTCAAGGACTGGGGCGTGGCTGCACTTGAGAGGGCGGCGGAAGGACTGCGTGCGGAGACCGCCGTGCATATCTGCTACGGCTACGGGATCAAGGCGAATAATGACTGGAAGGCGACGCTCGGCTCACAGTGGCGTCAGTACGAGGAAACGTTCCCGCTGCTGCAGAGCTCCAGCATCGATATCATCTCGCTGGAATCCCAGAACTCCCACGTGCCCATGGACCTCATCGAGCTCCTCCGCGGCAAGAAAGTCATGCTGGGCGCGATCGACGTCGCCAGCGAGGCCATCGAGACGCCGGAGGAGGTCGCCGACACCCTCCGCAAGGCACTGCAGTTCGTTGATGCGGACAAGCTCATCCCCAGCTCCAACTGCGGCATGGCCCCGTTCCCCCGGGATGTCGCCCTCGCCAAGCTGAGTGCCCTCAGTGCAGGGACGGACATCGTCCGCCGGGAACTCCGCCGCTCCGCCCCCACGGCGTCATAGGGATGTTTCACGCCTACCCTACGGACACGTGGCTTGGGGGCCCGGAGCAAAGCTTCCCGTCCTCCCTGTCGGCCGACGACTTCAAAGCACTGTTCCGTGGCCACCCGGGAGGTGTCGCCGTCGTGACGGCGGATGCAGGCGACGGACCGGTGGCGCTGACGGTCTCGTCGGTCGTGTCAGTGAGCGCAGAACCTCCGCTGCTCATTTTCTCGGTCTCGGCACTGTCCTCTGCGTCCGCGGTGCTGTCGCGCGCCGAAACCGTCGTCGTGCACCTCCTGGACGCGCACGACGTCGACCTGGCCAAGTTTGGCGCGACCCCCGGCGCCGACCGCTTTGACCAGACGCACCGCTGGTCGGCCCTGGCGACCGGCGAAGCGGTCTATGAGGATGTGCGCGCCTGGGTGCGCTGCGCCGTCATCAACCGGATGGAGGTGGGAACCTCCACCATCGTCGCCGTTCACGCCCTGGAGTCACACGTGATGCGTGACGTCCAAGCGGGCGAACCCGGCGACGCCCTGGTCTACCACAACCGTTCATGGCACCGCCTGGGCGAGCATTCCAAGCTTGAAGCCTGAGCGCCGCGCCAACAATGATTGCGCGTCGCCGCTACGATGGCGCCCTAGTCGCCGGCGCAGATCCCCGGAGGACTGGCAGCGCCTTAGTTGCCTGCCAGTCCATCAAAACCACCAACAAGCATGTCCGAGGGGTGGTCATAGAGACCACCCCTCATGATGAAGGATCCCTTAAACCATGACATCAGCTGTAGCCGGCTCAGGTATCAAAACCGCCTCTACCCCACAAGAAAATGCGTCGTCTCCGGAAAAGTTCCGACTGATGCTCATGATGGCCCTCACGCTCGTTACAGGTGTGGTTGACGCGGTCGGCTACCTTGGACTCGATCACGTCTTCACCGGAAACATGACCGGCAACGTGGTGATTCTTGCGATGGCGCTGGCCGGGGCCGCGAACCTGCCAACGTTGGGCCCACTGGTAGCACTCGGCGCTTTTCTCCTCGGCGCGGCGGTTGCCGGATTTACGCTCCAGTCAAGCCCGAAAGGCTGGAACCGCAGGGTCACGCTCCTTCTCACAGCGGGTTGTATCGCGTTGACGGGAACCGCCGCCATCTCGCTCATCGTGGAAGACGTCGGCCACCAGTCCATTCGTGTCATTGTTGCCGCCCTTATCGCCATGCACATGGGCTCCCAGGCCCTGATTGCGCGGCATTTGGGCGTACGGGACATGACCACAGTGGTCATTACTTCCACCATGACCTCCCTCGCCGGAGAGTCACTTGTGGGCAAGCAACGGCCCCGGTTACTCAACCGACGGCTGGGCGCTGTCCTCGCTATGTTCGCCGGGGCCGCCATCGGAGTACTCCTGCTCCAGATCCATCTCAGCGTCCCGATCGCCCTCGGCATCGCGATCACCGCCGCTGTGACGTTCCTGGGGAGACGCTGGCATTGATGCGGTACATTCCACCGGCCGTGCCTGCGCAGCGGACAAGCATCCGGGAGGCCAACCTCGGCTCAACCAGAAGCAAATCCGATAAGGGCGCGAATCCGAGTGCACTTCACCCCAACCTGACGTCAGTCTGACCGTCCGACGGCGTCAGGTTAGAGCCGGGTTACGGCCCTTGGACACCGACTCCCAGCAGCGATATATCTCAAGCTGACCCTCCCACCTGCCTCGGGGAAAAGGGGCACACCGCCGAGTCCAACAGTCTTTCATCTGGCGGCCCTGTGCTGAGTCACGGCAAGCGGGAATGCGAGGACTCGAACTCCCGGCCGGCGCCGGGCAGAGCATCAAATTAGACGTAAGTGTAGACAGTGTCCACACCTACTCTGGCTGCGATGAACGCAAGGTGCTTTTGGGTCGTCGAAACCTCGCATCGGAGGCCGCGAATCAACCGCGCTGCGGTCATGTCGTCGTCTCTCCCCCGGCCCATGAATAGGTGTAGGCCACCACGGGGCCTACCCGACAAGACCGGAAGCGAGGAACCGTATAACCCCAGCAAACAGCACGCGGAGCGCCCACCAGCCACGGCACTGACCCCGCCACCCCACACACCTGCATACCCCCCGCGGCGGCCAGGCTACAGCCCGCGACCCAACCCGTCAGGCGACGCGACCGCAAGGTTGTCAACACGTTAAAGCAAAATCGCCCCTGACGAGGCGACCTGTTGTGCCCGAGGTGGGACTCGAACTACATTCCAGACCCTGCAAACACTGGGAACCCGCGAAAACATGCGGAATCCGAGTCAGTTCGAAGACAGTAAGACCTAGTCCGAGGAAAGGAGTGTGGACAATGTCCACACTCCTCCCTGGGGATTTCTTTGCTTAGTTTCCCTACTTCGCGTAGGCGGCCGGGACCTCGTAGTTCGCGGCCAGCGGGAGGAGCTTCGGGGCAGGGTGCGGTCCCTTGGAAACCCAATCGTTGCTGATCTCGGTGGTTTTAGCGGCGTGGAGGACGAGCTGTGCAGCGAGGGCAGAACCCGTGATCTTGGCGTAGGCTACGGCGGTCTCACCGACTGCCTCGGTGTGTTCGAGGAGCGGGAGCAGGTGTGCTGAGGTGACGTTGCTGAGTTCCCCGACCCGTTTGCCGTCGAGACGTACCTCGACAAACGGGCGCGGCGTGCCGTTCTTCAACGTTTTGATCTCTTTGTGCAGGCTGACCAGCAGGAGGCCTTGACCGTCAGTTGGGACGTGGCTGGACAGTATGTCGAAGTGGTTCTCTTCCTTCAGGACCTGAATTCCTGATCCCCACGGTAAGAGAGTGGTCACGCCCGTGGGGGCCTCGTTGAGCGGAGTGATCAGTTCCGGTTCTGGCAGCGCAACGGTGACGCGTGCCCGAAACTGGGCGCCGTCGTCGTAGCCCCACATGCGAGCGGTGGTTGCAGCGACGAGTCCGCTGGCGATGATTCTCCTGATTGGTTGTTTATAGCGAGGAGCGTCCTCACGACTGAGATAACCAAGCACCCGGCCTCTCCACCGAACACTGATGGCATTGGAGTCGTACGGGTTGTCCGGCTCGGCAACCAACTCCACCTGAACGCCTTCAGCTTCGCCTTCAGTCCTTCGACCGGAGAAGGACCCATTGGCGCGGAGCGCCGCCTTGATTGCCTTGCCATAGGCGTGCTCACCAACGACTTCCACGTTCGGCCATTCCGCACGACCAAGGGAAACAGGATACGAGCGCCTAGGGGAGGAGGCAGCCAGATTTACCGCTGCACTTGGTTCCACTGGCACCGCGTATGACGGATCCTGATGAGGCGGAGCGTCAACAGCCGAATTTTCGATACCGTCGGTAGAGGACCTGACAGGTTCTCTGAGGCTGGCTGACCAGGTGGCGTCCTCCCAGGCCTGGCGGTCACGACGGCGCTTTCGCAGCACTAAAGTTAGCCCGACAATGCCCGCTGCCAGCACAAACCCTGCAGGCGAAGAGACTGTGACAATAAGCAGCAGCAAGCCGAGCATCGTCCACTGGGCAACTGTCCCGGCCTTCTCAAGCTGTGGCACGCCGCGGCCGCCCGCGTTCAGCCTCGCCGGGCTTTCACCGACGAAGGTAAGGACGTTCGCTGCCTGTCCCTGGGTCAGGTGCATGAGGCTGGGGCGCGTTCCAGTTGCGCGGGCGACGACTGCACGCACGAAGTTCCGTTGGAACTTCGATGCTGCCGGCGTTCCATCCGGCGCCAAGAGCTGCCGCCACGTTTCGTCGCTGACGATTCGACGATCGATGCGGCCGCGCGAAGGATTAGATCGCCGAACGGCAGCCTTCCGGGTGGCACGGCGGGTGGAGCTGCTGGTCGAATAGGAGACCCCCGTCTTGGGGACCCTCACCGTAGTTGTTGTGCGACCCGTTGCCGACTTCGTGACCCGCAAGGGGCCTGCTCCAACACTTGCGCTCAATCCGCGCTTCGATGCGGTGATCCGCACCGGCCCAAAACTCTTTGACTTGCGGTAACGAAACCCCAAACCCGTACCCCCAATAAATTTGGCATACGAGAAGCCAGTTCCCCTCGTAAGAGAAATTGTATGCATCAGTAATCGGTGCAGGAACAAACGGCCACCAAGTGAAATATCCACGCCGCCGCAAAGCAGCCCAAGCGCCCTCAATAACCGCCGAAGTCATGCCGTCCCATTCTTCAAAACCCATGGAAAAGCAAAAACTCATCGCTGCTCGTCATTCTGATATGTCCCATGATCGCTGGGCGGACCCTCCGCGCAACCAGGGCGCTACGCGCCGACCCCGGAACCGAAAACTTCCCAAGCCAGAGTCGTTTGGTTCTCGACGAAGTTTTCGGCCCCGGCGCCGGTCCCCCAAGTTGCACTCCGGCCCCTCAACCCAGCAGATGGTCCCCTATCAGAACGACGCCCACCACCAACAACCGCAGAAACACGGCACCACAACCGGTCAGGGGAATCACGGGATCATGGAAAAGCTCACCATCAAAACACCATCAGATGTCCTCAGCTTCATCGGACACACCCTCGGCTTCTGGCCCCAGGAAAGCCTGGTCTGCATCACGATGAACGACAACAGCATCGGCGCCACCCTACGTATCGACCTTCCTCACCAACCAGGCCAGGAACTCCCCTACGCCCGCACCGTCGCCCACTACCTCACCAGCGACACCACCGCCACGTCCATCCTCTTCGCCGTCTACACCAGCGAAACCACCCAACCCGGACAGCCCAAACCCCAAGCCGGGGCCATCGCCGCACTCACCGGGGTCCTCGCCGAGCAGGGCATCACCATTCGCGACGGTCTCTTCGTCGGGAACGAAACCTTCTCCCCATACGACGGCGAACCAGGCACCAACCTCGCCATGCCCGTCAGCTCCACCGAAACCAGCGCGATCAACGCCGAATTCATCTACCGCGGCAGCTTCGTCGAACCCACAGACCACATCACCCTTCCACCTAGCGGCCACGATGCAGCGAAAGCGGCCGCCGTCAAAGACCACATACACTCCATCGGGTCTCAAACCTCCGAGACGGCCCTCCTGCACGGGCGGGAACTCTGGGGCAACATGCTCGGCGCCACAGACTTCCCGAGCGACGACGACTGTCACGCCCTCGTCGCAAACCTGCAATTCCCCGCCATCCGCGACCGGCTCATCGCAGACATCCCCGGGGTCGACGAACCCATGCAGCACATCCTGTTCGCCCAAACCACACAGCCCCCAAAATGGTCACGAATCGAGTGGGCACAACAACTCCTCCTCCACGCCTATACCCGCACCTCCCCCGAACACGCGGCACCTGTCCTCACCGCCATCGGCTACATCAACTGGTGGGAAGGCAGAGGCAGCAAAGCACACCAGTTCCTCCAACTCGCCCTCGATACAGACCCGGCCTACCGCCTCGCCCGCCTCAGCGACCAAATGATCGGCGCCGGCGTGGTCGCAGGCTGGAACATGAACAAAGACACCGCCTACAAAAGCCTGCCCTTCGACTAACAGTTCTCCAAAGCGCAGGAGCACCCGCTCCCACGCGCACGCAGGTTCTGGCCAACGAGCAAGACTTCCCCCTGGAGCGCCCTCCTGAAATCGGAGCGGCAGTTCGACTTTTTACGGTATATCCGCTGTAGTCAGCTCTCGGAGTCTCGCCCTGAGACGGCCGGCCATGTCCAGATGGACCGGCATCAACAGCCACTGGACCTGCAGGCCATCGACTAGCGCGATGATGTCCGTTTCCAAGCCTTCCAATTCAATGTGCGGCCTTATAAGCGAGCGGCTTGCCAGGTTTCCGAGGGCAGCTTTGGTGCGTCTTAGAGCTCTCTCATATCGCGCCACGAAATAGTCATGAGCAGGGTGCCCTGCATCGGAAGCCTCAGTGGACAAGACGGCGAACAGACTCACGATGCCAGGGTTTCTTGCGTTGTGCTCTATGACTCTGATGAGTCGGCTGAAGTATTCGATTCCATCAGAGCTCTCCTCCGGCGCGCCTGCGAAGAAGAGTTCGTTATCCTTGCGGTCTCGTTCCTCGAGTACGGCCTCCAGCAAGGCCTCCTTCGTGGGGAAGTAGTGCAGGAGAGCTGTGCGACTCACTCCGCAATCAGCAGCCATCTGCAGCATGCTTGCATTTCGGTAGCCCACGGTCGCGAAGGCATCGAAAGCGGCCTGCAGGATCTGGGCACGCCGCCATTCACTTTTCGCGTAGGGCCCACGGGCTCCGCCCTTCTTGGCAGCTGTCTCCAACATTGCACCAACATCCCATCATTCGGACGGCCCCACAACTTGAGGCCGTTGCCACAGCCACAGTTGCCGTTCCATCCGGCGCCGCGAGCATCAAGCGTACGACTCCCAAGCAACGAAGCGTTTCCAGAAATCTTACTTGAAAATATATACAGCTGTAAGTTTTCGTGTGTATCATCAATCCACGCGGTGATCCACAGGGGTTTCACCCACTAATGAAGGACCATTGATGTTCCGATGGAAGACCGCCTCGGCGGCCCTGGCCATTGCCGCCCTTGCGCTGACCGGGTGCTCCAGCCCGGGCTCGGAATCAAGCAGCAACTCCGGAGGCACGCTGACACTGGCCAACACGTTGGCCCCTACGACCCTCGACGCCGCGGGCTCGGGTTGGGCCGTCATCTCGCCTTATTACCAGGCGGCTTACGACACCCTCTTGCGCGCTACGACAGACGGCAAAATTGAGCCGTTCCTTGCCGAGAAATGGTCGTACAACGCGGATAATACGGCGCTGACCCTGAACCTGCGGAAAGACGTCACGTTCAGCGACGGAAGCAAGCTGACCTCCGCCGTCGTCAAAACAAACCTTGAACGTTTCCAGAAGGGAACGTCGCCGGACGCCTCCTTCCTCAAGGCCGTCCAGAGCATCGAAACCCCCGATGACTCGACTGCTGTGCTTCACCTGTCGGCACCCGACCCCGCCATGCTGAACTACCTTGCCCGCGACCCGGGCCTCATCGCCAGCGGCGACGCCATTTCAAAGGACCCCAAGAGTCTGGCGACGAACCCCATCGGTTCCGGGCCGTACATCTTGGATACCAAGGAAACAGTCATTGGCACCAGCTACGTCTACACGAAGAATCCGAAGTACTGGAATGCCGCCGTCCAGCACTACGACAAGCTGGTCATCAAGGTGATGGCAGACGCAACAGCTGCCCTTAACGCCATCAAGTCCGGAGAGGTAAATGGCGTTCGCCTCCTCAACAACAACAACCTCGAAGAGGTCAAGGGCGCAGGTTGGACTGTAAACCAGAACGAGATGAATGTGTTCGGCATGCTGCTTCTTGACCGGGCAGGCACTTCGAACAAAGCCCTTGGCGACGTGCGGGTCAGGCAGGCCATCAACTATGCGTTCGACCGCAAGGCACTCCTCAAGGCCCTGCAGTTCGATAATGGGACAGTCACCGAGCAAGTATTCCCGAAGCGCTCCGCAGCCTTCGACGCTGACCTGGACAACCGCTACGCCTTTGACCCTCAGAAGGCGAAGCAGCTACTGGCCGAGGCCGGATACCCGGACGGGTTCACCCTGAACATGCCCACCACAGCCAGCGTCGGCGCAACAACCTGGACTTTGCTTGGCCAGCAGCTCGCAGATGTCGGGATCAAGGTCGCGTTCACCGATGCCGCCAGCAACTTTGTCTCTGACATCCTCGCCCCGAAGTACCCTGCAGCATGGATCGGGCTGGAACAGCAGTCAGACTGGCAGCTGATCCAATTCATGGTCTCCCCCACGGCCGTCTGGAACCCATTCAAATATGCCGACCCCAAGGCGGACGAGTTGATAAAGCAGGTCCAGGTGGGCGACGAAAGTGCCCGGCAAACGGCAGCCAAGGATCTGAACAAGTACATCGTGGAGCAGGCTTGGTTTGCTCCCTGGTACCGCCCAAACAACAGCTTCGCCACGGATTCAGCCACTTCCGTGAAAATGCTGCCGTCCAACGTTTTCCCGGCCATCTACGACTTCGAACCGAAGAAATAGTGGTACTGCGTCCCCCTGCCAGCAGGGGGACGCACTCCTACTCTCAGGAACAAATAACATGCTTGGATTCATTATTCGCCGCGTGATTTCCGGCGTGATTCTGGTTTTTACGATTTCAATTATCGCGTTCACACTGCTGTATCTCGGCGGTGGGGACATTGCCCGACGCATTCTGGGTGAAAACGCACCCGCGGAGACCGTGGCCAGGAAGGTCCAGGAACTCGGCATCGACCGCCCACTGGTTGTCCAGTACTGGGACTGGTTGAGTTCAGCGATCGGAGGCAATCTTGGCCGGTCCTGGTTCAACGGGGAGATGGTTTCGGCAAGCGTCTCCAACCGGTTGTCTGTTACGGTCTCACTCGTCATCGGGGCGATCGTGCTGTCCGCAATCGTCTCCATTCTCCTGGGAGTTCTGGCCGCACGGCGCGGTGGCTGGATCGACGGCCTCGTGCAGTTGGTTTCAGTCATTGGATTTGCCATTCCCAACTTCCTCATTGCGCTCTTCCTGGTCGTGGTATTCGCCATTAATCTGCACTGGTTCAAAGCGACCGGATTTGTTCCCTTGACCAAGTCGGCCAACGGCTGGCTCGCCTCGGTGACTCTGCCGATAGTCGCGCTCTCATTGGCGGCAATTGCCAGCGTGTCCCAGCAGATCCGAAGCGCAGTGGTCGACACAATGTCCCGGGATTACGTCCGGACCCTGCGCGCCCGGGGCATCGGTATCAACCGGGTCATCTACCAGCATGTCCTCCGCAACGCAGGCGGCCCCGCGCTCGCCGTCCTCGCACTGCAGTTTGTTGGGCTTCTTGGTGGGTCCGTTGTTATTGAGCAGGTATTCGCTCTGCCGGGCATCGGCCAACTGACAGTTCAGGCAACGACTCTCGGCGACATTCCCGTAGTCATGGGAGTGGTCATCACAGCGGCCATCATCGTCGTCATCGTCAACCTTGTTATCGATCTGGCCCAGGCCGCACTCAACCCGAAGGTCCGTTTGTCATGACCATCATCAACCTCCCCCAGGCACTACCGACACCGCAGATCCGCGCTTCGTTGCTGCGGAGGCTGCGGCGCCGTCCCGTCGGACTTGCAGCCCTTATCTTCTTGGCCTTTGTGGGGCTCATCGCCGTGATCGGGCCATGGGTTGCTCCACAAGACCCAAACAGGGCAGCACTTGACCTGGTACTGTCTCCTGCCAGCCCAGCCCACCTGCTTGGCGCGGACAGCGCCGGGCGCGATGTTCTGTCCCGGCTGCTGGCCGCAACCCAGGTAAGCATTGCATCAGCCCTCGTCGCCCTGGTTACTGCACTGCTGGTTGGGGTCATCGCCGGGCTTTTGGCAGGCTATTACAGCGGATGGTTCGACGCCGTCTCATCGTGGCTCACCTCGCTCGTCATGGCGTTGCCCGCCATGGTGGTTCTGCTGGCTGCCAGGGCAGTGCTGGGGCCCTCGGTTTGGCTGGCGATGGTCGTCTTCGGCATCCTGCTGTCACCTGCCTACTTCCGCCTCGTCTATGCAGCTGTCACAGCTATCCGGCACGAGCTCTACATCGATGCTGCCCGGGTGTCCGGGCTCAGCGACTTCCGCATTATCAGCCGGCATATTCCGTCTGTCATCCGGGCCCCCATCATCATCCAGTCCGCCATCATCGCAGGCATAGCTATCGCGATTCAGTCCGGTCTAGAATTCCTCGGGCTGGGTGACGCCTCAGTGCCGACGTGGGGCCAGATGCTCAATGATGCATTTACCAACATCTACAAAGCCCCCACGCTCATGCTTTGGCCGTCGCTCGCAATTTCCCTTACCTGTATCGCCCTGACTCTGTTGGCCAACGCCATGCGGGATGAACTGGAACGGACCGTCATTACCCGGCGCCGCTCAAGCAAATCCTCAGCGCGACGTTCCAGGACTGCAGCACCGGAACCATCCGACTCAGACCACGAGACGATCGTCCATCCCGACGATCCGTTCACCGAAACGAAGCCCTATTCTCCCCTGCTGACCGTCCAGAACCTGCGCGTTGGCTACGACCAGCCGGACGGCTCGACTCTCGAAGTAGTTCGCGGCGTCAGCCTTGAAGTGCGCAAGGGCGAAATCCACGGCCTCATCGGCGAATCGGGATCAGGCAAGACGCAGACAGCCTTTTCCGTCCTGGGCCTGCTTCCCGCCGGCGGCCGCGTTACAGGCGGCACCATCGACCATCTGGGTACTTCCCTCCAGGGCGCATCGGAGCGGGTCTACAAGGACATTCGCGGACGCCGGATCGGCTATATCCCGCAGGAACCGATGTCAAACCTCGACCCATCCTTCAAGATCGGTTTTCAGCTGGTCCAACCCCTCCGGCTCAACCTGGGGCTGAGCAAGAAGGAAGCCACAGAGAGGGCGCTGGAACTCCTGGAACGGGTGGGCATTCCGAACCCCAAGCGCACCTTTGACGCGTACCCCTTTGAAGTATCTGGCGGAATGGCCCAGCGGGTACTCATTGCAGGAGCCGTATCTACTGACCCCGACCTCATCATTGCGGACGAGCCGACCACCGCCTTGGACGTCACCGTGCAGGCCGAGGTTCTGGACCTCTTGCGCGACCTCCAGCAAGAGCGCGGCATGGCCATGCTTCTTGTAACGCACAACTTCGGAGTCGTGGCGGATCTCTGCGATCGCGTCACGGTTATGCAAAACGGGGTCTTCGTCGAACAGGGACCGGTGCGTACCATCCTCAACCATCCCAGCCATCCGTACACCCAGTCGCTGCTCAGTGCCATCCTGGATGAAGGTCCGGCACGGCCGTCCCTGGGGGCCTCTCCCATCGGAGGACGATCATGAACAATACGCTCCTTGAGGTTGAAGACCTCGTCGTCGCCTACCCGACCAAACGACTGAGGGCGGCGCCCTTCCGCGCCCTCAACGGCGTCTCGATCGACATCAAGCCAGGCGAGACGGTAGGCCTGGTTGGAGAATCTGGATCCGGAAAGACCACCCTCGGCCGGGCCGTACTCGGCTTGGCCCCCGTCACGGAAGGTTCCATACGTTACAGCGGCCGCGATATCAGCAACCTGCATAAACGGGACCGGCGCAAGCTGAGCAGCGAAATACAAGTCGTCTTCCAGGACCCCTACTCCTCGCTCAACCCCTCTTTGACGATCGAGCAGATTCTGGCCGAGCCTTTAACGGCGGCCGGGGTCCAGGCCGCTGCCGCAAAAGGCCGGGTCCGGGAACTGCTGGGCAGAGTTGGGCTACCTGCCGATGCGCAGTCAAGACTGCCGCGCGAGTTCTCCGGCGGCCAGCGCCAGCGGATAGCCATTGCACGCGCTCTGGCTTTGGATCCCAAACTGATTGTTTGCGACGAACCGGTATCAGCGCTTGACCTCTCCACCCAGGCCCGTGTGCTGGACCTGTTCATCGAGATCCAGGAGCTCACCGGCGTTGCCTACCTCTTTATTTCCCACGACCTCGCGGTAGTCAGGCACATCAGTCACCGCGTGGCTGTCATGTACCGGGGCGAAATAGTTGAGACCGGTGAGGGAGACCAAGTCACCGCCCGGCCCAAGCACCCCTATACGCAGCGCCTGTTCCTTGCGGCGCCCGTTCCCGACCCGGACAAACAGGCGGAACGGCGCACAGCACGCAGGAAACTGCTCGCCGAGCAGGCGGACCTGGTCGAGGGAAAGACGGCATGATCGTCACTACAACCGCTGGCCTGGTGCGCGGAACACCGCGGCAGGACGGCACCATCGCGTTCCTGGGGATCCCTTATGCAGAGCCCCCGTATGGAAAGAACCGCTTTCGGGCTCCTGTCCCCAAAGCCCCATGGAAAGGCATACTGGATGCGACGCGCTTCGGCGCAACGCCCCAGCGCAAGGCTCTGGCGGAGGTTACGACCATTCCGGAACCGTCCATTCCTGGAAATTCAACCCTCAACGTCAACGTGTTCAAGCCTGCCCGTGATCTTGGGGAGGGCCCGTACCCGGTGTTGGTCTGGATCCACGGCGGCGGCTACGTCGCGGGATCGCCGGCAAGCCCTTGGTACGACGGCGCAGCTTTCGCCCGTGACGGGGTCGTATCAGTCACGATTTCCTACCGTCTGGGCTTCGATGGCTTCGGCTGGCTTCCCGACGCCCCGAATAACCGCGGAGTACTGGACTGGATACTGGCCCTTGAATGGGTCCGTGATAATATCGCCGCCTTTGGGGGCGATCCGGGAAACGTCACTCTCTGCGGTCAATCAGCCGGGGGTGGCGCTGTAATGACGCTGCTGACCGTCCCGCGCGCTCAAGGCCTCTTTCACAAAGCGGCGTCCTTATCGGGCGCTCCGGTCGACATTTCACTTAACGGCGCCAAAGATTACACGTTCGGTGTCGCGGAACGGCTGGGGCTTGAGGCCGAAAGCCGGGCCTTCGCTTCCGTGCCCGAAGAGGAATTGATCCAAGCGCAAAACTGGTCGCGGGCACCAGTACCCACGCAGGATGCCGTGGCCTGGCTGCGGCAACTCGGGGAAGTCGAAGGGATGCTTCGCCTCGGGCCCGTGATCGATGCTCAGTTGGTGCAGGGGACGGTAGCGGAAGGCCTGGCCGCCGGCCGGGGGAAAGATGTTCCCCTTCTGGTCGGCGCCACCCAAGAGGAATTCAGTCGTCTGCTTGCCGCACATTCGGATACATTCGGCGCAATGTCTGCCCGGGAAGCCTTGAGAATTTTGGGTGCGGACGACGCCGTCGCCAGCGCCTACTCCGCTTGCGCTGCCGGGAACACTACGGCGGCTGTCGTGGGCAGATACGTCAGCGACATGATGTTCCGTCGCCACATCCCCCGGTGGATCTCCCTTCGGGGCGGCTCCCTTACGTGGGCTTACGACTTTACCTGGAAGTCTGCGGTGAGCGGCGTATCGGAACATTGCCTCGATGTGCCCTTTGTTTTTGACGTCCTGAGCGATCCTGATGTCAGCCGGGTGGCTGGCCCCAACCCGCCGCAGGAAATCGCGGATGCCATGCATGGTGCTTTCGTGCGTTTCGCCTGGACGGGCGATCCCGGTTGGGCGAACGCCACCGGTGACGCCGCGCACGTCCATTATTTCGATACCGACCCGGCACGAAGCGACGGATATGCAAGTGCACGGATCGTGAGCGAAGCGCACCGAATCGCTCATAGCAGCGATGTCCCCATTCAAACGTAAGGACGGAATCTGTCGCCAGTTGCACACAACCCTTCCTGGGCGCATCACTGGCGTTTAGCGCCGCCCAGCCGGCTCGCGGCAGCCGGCACGCAATAAACCAATACGGGCCTGCACCGAGCGGGCCTCCCCCAACCTGCCCGGAGATCTCAGTGACCCACACATCAGATACGCCCCCTGCACCCGTCCAGGTCGCAGCCATAACGACCGGAGCCGACTACTGGACGACCAACGGACTGCCCGAAGCCGACCTGCGCCAGCTCCGAATGGCCGATGGGCCGCATGGGCTCCGGGTTCAGGACGACGAAAATCCAGACCATCTCGGAATCGGTCGAAGCGAGAAATCGACGTGCTTCCCGCCCGCAGTGACGCTCGCATCTTCCTGGGATCCTGATCTTGTTGAGTCGGTGGGCGCGGCCCTGGGCCGGGAGGCCCGCTCCAAGGGCGTAGACGTGGTCCTTGGGCCGGGCATGAACATCAAACGAAGCCCGTTGTGCGGGCGAAACTTCGAGTACTTTTCAGAAGACCCGATGTTTACGGGCACTATGGCGGCGGCGATGATCAAGGGCATCCAAAGCCAAGGGGTCGGTGCCTGCGCGAAGCACTTTGCGGTCAACAATCAGGAAACGGACCGTCTGCGGGTGAGCGCGGACGTGACACCGCGCGCACTCAGGGAGATCTACCTGCGTGGTTTCGAGCTGGCACTGCGTGACGCCAACCCCTGGGGTGTCATGGCCTCCTACAACCGCATCAACGGCGTCTTCGCATCAGAGAACTCCTGGTTGCTGACGGATGTCCTAAGGGAAGAATGGCACTACGATGGCGTCGTCGTGTCCGACTGGGGTGCGGTGCACGACCCCGTGGCGGCCCTGACGGCCGGGCTTGATCTCCGCATGCCGGGCAGGCCCGATGACTCCCGCATTGTTGAGGCCGCCAAGTCCGGGAAGATCGATAATGAACTTGACCGGACGCTCACACGGCTGAAACTGCTGGCGGACCGCACACAAAGGACGGCGCAGCGCGAACAGCCGGATCTGGAAGCACATCACCGGCTCACCCGCCGTGCTGCGGCTGAGTCCGCGGTGCTGCTTAAGAATGATCAAGCCGCCTTGCCGCTGGACGCAGCATCGATGGACCGTGTCGTACTCATCGGTGAGCTCGCCCGAACACCCCGCTATCAAGGGGCGGGAAGCTCGGCAGTCAACCCAGTTCGGGTCGTCTCGACGATCGACGCCATGGTGGAACGGTTCGGGCGGGAGCCCTTGTTTTCCGCCGGGTACAGGTTGGACGGTGTCGACGACGACGGTTTGGTCGAGGAGGCTGTGGCCGCCGCGGCAACAGCGGAAACTGTCGTCCTGTTCCTCGGCCTTCCGCCCGCCTTCGAATCCGAGGGCCGGGACCGGGCCGACATCTCGCTGCCCGTAAACCAACTCGCCCTCCTGAACCGTCTTGCCGCGGTCAATGGCCGCATTGTTGTCGTTCTCAGCAACGGTTCAGCGGTAACGACGGCCGCATGGCGGGACAAGACGTCGTCAATCATCGAGTTCTGGCTCACCGGCCAGGCTCATGGTGAAACCGTCGTCGACGTCCTTTTTGGTGATGTCAACCCGTCCGGAAAGCTGGCGGAAACGGTTCCTGTCCGCCTCGAGGATACGCCGGCGTTCCTTGACTTTCCAGGAGAAGAGGGACACGTCTCCTACGGCGAAGGTATCTACGTGGGATACCGGTACTACGACGCCCGCAACATCAGCGTCGACTTTCCTTTTGGGCACGGTCACTCCTACACAACCTTCGAGTACTCCGACCTGCACACGGCCGCTTTCGATGCCGATTCCCCGCTCGCCTGCACTGTTTCACTGACACTGAGAAACACCGGGACGTACCCCGGCGCCGAAGTCGTCCAGGTGTACGTGGGCGATTCCCAAGCAACCCTCTCCACCCCAGTGCGGGAACTCAGGGCCTTCCAAAAGGTAAACCTGCGACCCGGAGAGTCCGTCCACCTAAGCTTCGATCTGACCCGCGAGCAGCTGGGACACTTTAGCACCGAACTGCAGCACTGGGTTTACGACGGCGGTCCCTGCACTGTCGAGATCGGATCATCTTCCCGTGATATCCGTCTTTCTGCCTCATTGGATATCCCGGCCAACCCGGTACCCCGTCCCCTGACTGTCTGGTCCACGTTCGGAGAATGGGACAGCGATACCGACGCCGGCCCGCGCCTTGCCAGGCTCATTGAAGGACGCGGCGGTATCCGTGGGCGAATGGGAGATCTACTCAAGGACGAGACGGGCAGGGCGAGCGTGCTCGCGTTTCCGCTCAGGGCCTTGGTCGAGTTTCCCGGGTTTCCGGTCGATCTCGAGGACATCGAGAAACTTGTCGCGTCGTCGAATTGAAACATCCACAGCGCATGAAGAAATCTGAAGCGGGCCACACCAGCGTCAGCGCTTCGCAGGGACCCCGACCTGCGCCGGGAATGCTCGAAGTCAATGTGGCAACACTTGCAGAGGTCGAACCGACATTGGAGGACGCCATCCAATCCGTCTCGCCTGCGGCGGTCCACTACGGTATGGGCATCCTGATCACCCGGATTGGGGTGGGCCGGTATGTTGTCCGGGCCCATCCTCATGTTCCGGAGGGGTTTGTCCGACGCCAGTGAACGCGGACAAAGGAACGTGGATGGTTTAGTTGGCCGCACTCAGGCTACTGCGACGGCTCCTGAAACATGCCGTCGTAGTAGCGCAGGGTGCTGCGTTTGAACACCTCCGCGTAAACGGATGACCGAGCGGCTGCCACGCCGTCGCGGTTCTGCAGGTCGGCCAGGAGCGGCCCAAGGTCTTCCAGGGCGGTTACGGCTACTTGTGCCACCAGTTGGTCACCGGAGGCGGCGGCCCACCGCGTGACAGGGAGGCCGGCGATGTACTCCCCCATCGTCGTGCTCGATGAGCCTGAACACGTAACGGTGAGCAGGGATTCTACCGGGAAGCCGAAGGCTACGAGGTCCACGACGGCCCTGATGAACACAATTCCGGTACTGGTCATGAAATCCAGGCGCCGGCTGACCGTCGCCTTGGATACAGAGAGTTCAGAAGCCAGTTCGTCCAATGTTGCGCGACCATTACCGTGCAGGAGCATGGCCAGCATCCGGCTGGTCTCGTCAAGCGGCGGCCGGCCGCTCGCCTTGCCGGCGAGGCGGCCATCCTCATCCGAGTGGAGCGCCGCATACTGTTGTTTGGTAAGAACATCCGGCATCCAGCCGGACGGGGTGCGGAAGTAATCGAACAGCGGCATGAGGTTAAAAGACTGGATGCCGTCCACCGCCGCGAGCCGTTGGTAGAGCAGTTCTCCTAATCCATCGGGGGCCAGGAACATGCCCGCCACTGCCTCATTCGCCCCCGATAGGGCGCTAACCCACGAAGACTCGTCCTGGTCGGCGAGCCATGAACATACGTTACGTAGTTCCCTGGGAGTTGCTTGGACGCGGAGCAAGAAGGCTGTGCGGGAACTTACGGCTACAGGGTTAACGAACGCATTGATGCGTACCGCACCGGATTCAAGTAGCTTGTTGCCACGGCGGGCCACGGTCCGTTCCTGTTGACCGAGGACTTCGGCAATCAGCCGCCAAGGGGCGCGGCCGTTGCGCACCAGTGCGGCCATGATCTGCCGATCCAGGCTGTCCAACTGCTCCACGTCCCGTTCCTTCGTTGATTGTTCGGCCCCTCGATGTGGCCCGGGCGCGGCACCTCGGCTGCGAGGCGCCAGGGATTCCTGTCGCCCCGCAGATTTTCAGTCCCGGCCCAGAAAGGCTAACACTCCGGAAAGTGCCGCTCCTGTTCCCACCACGACGGCGGAGCGCGCCTCAGGAGCAAAGAACGGCGAGTGGTTGCCTGCCGGCAAAGCGCCGCCATCGAAGAATTGCGGGTCGAAGGTGCCAAAAGCCCAGTAGACGCCCGGAACGCCGATCGCGTCGCTGAGCAAGCCCGCGTCTTCGGATGCCATGCCGAGCGGGGCGTCGGTCAATGCTTCAGCACCGAAATCCGTCGTGAATCTTTCGATGACGCGGCGGGTGGCCTCAGGATCGTTGTAGCAGCGGGGAAAAGTGTTTATTTCGGTGATCGTGGGCTCGGGGGCAGCCGAGGCGGCCGCCTCGGCTGAAATAATCCGGCGGATTGCTGCCAGCACGGCTGCGCGCGCGTCTTCGTTTGGGGTTCGGACGTTAATCGAAAACTCCGCTGTAGCCGGGATGATGTTTTCCTTGAGCCCAGCGTGGAAAGTCCCCACCGTGATGACAGCCGACGTGGATGGTGCCAGTTCGCGCGAGACGATGGTCTGCAGCCGAAGCACCATGGCTGCGGCGGCAACGATCGGATCTATGGACTTCTCCGGCTGCGAACCGTGTGCCTGTCGGCCTTGGACCGTGACCATCCAGGAATCTGCCAGGGTAGCCATGTGCCCGCTCCGAATGAGGAGCTTGCCTTTGACCGCGGGCAGTACGTGTTGGGCCAGCACCACCTCGGGTTTTGGCGCCCGGTCCCAAAGGCCATCGCTGACCATAGCCCGGG
The DNA here is from genome assembly GCF_035621795.1 of Pseudarthrobacter sp. LT1. Lineage (NCBI taxonomy): Bacteria > Bacillati > Actinomycetota > Actinomycetes > Micrococcales > Micrococcaceae > Pseudarthrobacter > Pseudarthrobacter sp. LT1. Next base: position 2,055,943 of record NZ_CP141830.1, on the reverse strand, counting down.
CGCCATAGGCGGTTTCTTCGCCGGGCTGGAAAATCAAAACCAGCGTCCCCCTCCAAAGTTCCCTACGCTCCACCAGGAGGGCGGCAAGCGCGAGCGCTGCAGCAACATGGGTGTCATGCCCGCAGCCGTGCATCAGCGGTACGGTGGTACCGTCTCGTTGCGTACCCGTGGCCACGCTGGAGTAGTCAAGGCCCGTCTCCTCGGCAATAGGGAGGCCGTCCGTGTCGGCCCTGAAGCCGACGACGGGACCGTCGCCATTCTTCAGGACAGCCACCACACCGGTGACCCCGCAGCGAAATGAGTCAATCCCGAGGGCGGACAAGCGGGTTTCGATGTAGGCGGCAGTTTCAAATTCCTGGCCAGAGAGTTCCGGGTGAGCATGCAGGTGCTTGTAGACGTCTACGTACTCGTCCACAAATGATTCGGGTACGTCTATAGCTGCGGTTAGCCGCACGGTCGTGGTGATAGTCATTCAGAGTTCACTTTCAGTGGGTGGGTTCGGAGACGGGAGCGGCGGGGTTGGCCGGTTCCCGGGCGTTATCGCTTCCGGGTGTCGGGTTGTTGGACCGTGCGTACCACGAGACGACGATGGTGATGATGACGGCCAGCGCGGTGGCGTAGAACGTAAGGGCCGGGGCCAAGGGCACCACCACGAAGACCATGACAGCAGCGACCACCACGGCCACGATGGTGGTACGGCGGCTCTTCATGGCAAGCACGCTTTGCAGGACAACGGCGCCGAAGACCGCGGGGAGGATATAGCCACGCGCGGTGGCAATCAGTGGTGCGGGGAGCATGCCGACCAGCCAGGTTCCCAGCACGCCCACAAGGAGAACCAGGGTGGTGATGTGGATAAGGACGGCACCGACAATGGCGCTTCCGGCAATGAGTTCGGCCCGACGTGTGCCCGGTTTCTCGCCCAGGTTGGCCTGTGCCACGATGGCTGCCGGGAGGAGCTTGTTGGCGATGTTTCCGATCAGGAAAGCTTGGTACATCGCCGAGCGGCCCAGTATCGGGAAATAGGAAATGGGTTCAATGATGGCTATGACGCCGAAGGTGGCCAACACGGCGACCACCGCGGTGACCAACTCCATCCCGGTGATGCCCGCGCCAGAGCCGAAAGCTGCATACAGCGCGGCTCCCAGCGAAATGAGCAGACCCAGGCCGAGTGTGACCGGTCCCCAGATGGAGGTGGTGCGGTCAAAAGCTGCAAGTTCAGCGGAAGTTGTCTTTGACATCGGAGTGGCTCCTTTCGTGTAGTTCTCAGGCTGCTGTCATGAAGTAGGCGACCGCCAGCGCTGAGAGTATGGCGAGGCCCAGACCCCACTCGCGCAGCCAAGGGCGGTGCAGCTTATGGGCCAGCAGCAGACATGCCCCCATCGAAGCCGCCGACACGATCATGGTGACCAGATGCGTTGGAGACTTGACCACTTCGGTGAAGGCCAGCGTGAAGAAGGCGCCAAGGAGCGCCGCAGTCGGCACCACAGCCATGACTGCCGGATTCACCTTGCGAAGCTTCGCGTCGCCCTTGCTCAAAATCGGAGTGAGAATCAGGGCCGAAAGCATCCAAGCGAGGCCACCGATGGTCATGGCGGCGAAGGCCAGGGCAAAGATCTTCTGGGTATAGGTGGGGCCGCCCAACTGCGCCCCCTGAGTGCCGGCGGAAATGCCTGCGGCGGCGACGTCGAACGCCGCCGAACCAACCAGGCCGATTCGGGCGAGCACTGCGGGTGTCCCGAAAAGCGGGAGAAGCGAAACAGCAATCAGCGCGACGGCAAGCGAAGGCCCGATCGCGGCCACAGCACCGGAACGGACAGAGCTGCCGACTTGGGCAGGCGTAAGCCCGACGGCCGGTGCCGCCTTCCGGATGGCCCGGAAATAGATGACTGATTGAAGGATGATGACGACAAAGACCCCTGCTGCCGCAGTCCAAAGGGCTGGATGGTACATGAGGGGGGTGATGTCTGTGGAACGTGGATCGATAGCTGCAACAGGCACGGTATCTCCCTTGCGAGGTGAGTGGGGAATCCCTTGGATGTGTCCAAAGATTAACTAAATACTGGATACGGCGTCGCTATTTCTCATTTGTACCGCACTCAATGACCACAAGTACATAATTTCTTTGTTTCTTACGTATGTCCGTGGTGACGCATGGGCGTAAATTCCGGTGCCGCGGCCGCGTCCGAACCTCAGGACCGGTGGACATGCCCTTCACATGGCACAAACGGCCGAGCCAGTAGGCTCGGCCGTTCGCGTGTTGCAGAAGCTCTTCAGGACTTATCGGACGGAAAGTTACTCCTGGTGCTTGCTGTCGGCATTTTTGGCCGGGCGCCACCTGCGAAGCGGGGTGCGCGACTCGTAGGCCTGCGGAGAGGGATAGGTCACGAGTTCGACCGTGCTCCCCCACGGGGTGCGGGCGTAGAGGTACCGATTGCCCTCCCCTGCGTCACCCCCGGGAAGATCGCCGGGCGCGCTGAGCAGTTGCCCACCGGCCTTTTCCAACCGCGTCGAAGCCTCCTCGATGTCGTCCACGTAGACGCAGAAGTGCTGAAGTCCGTAGTCGCTTGGCACCACGGGCTCCCGCTGGGCAGCGCCGGAGTACGTGAACAACTCCAGGTTCGGTCCGTCTCCGAGGCGAAGCATGCGGATGGCCTCGATCCTCGCCCCTTGCGGGATGCCCAGACCAGCCTCGACAGCTGGCCCCGCCAACGGTTCGTCGAGCATGTCGGAGATCTTTTCGGCTCCGAATGCGTCCACGAAGAAGTCCGTGGCCTGTTCGAGGTCAGGCACTGTGATGCCGATGTGTTCAATTGCGCGGATGACCATTGGTACTCCTCCTAAACCTCGGCTGCGGCCCAGAAACCGGACTGGGTTGCCTCGTACATTCGGCCGCCCCTGAAGCGTGTGCCGATGGTGCGTATGCGTTCGCCGTCGACTGCCGCTGCCAGGAAATCGTTAGGTGTACGGCCCTGAGCCCACACCACTGTCCCTCCCGCAGGGGCCGGCTGGTCCGAAAGAATGTTGACGTTCCGCGAAGCGAGCAGTCCCCTCAGGTGATTGCGCTGCATGTCATTCGTGTCGAGCCCAACGTCCTCGCTGGGAGAGCTGAGCGTAACCTTGCGTCCCTGCTCGGACAGCCACAGGGCCGCGAACATCGCTGTTTCAGTGTTTCCGTGCACGGTTACCTCCTTCGCCTCCGGCGCACTCCGGCCTGCCAGCATTTGCACGGCATCGATTGCCCCCTGGGGCGCACCGGCACTCTCGGTGCCGGTAGCGAGAAAGACTGTGTCGTACCCGCCCATTTCCGCTTCCGTGACCTCGGTTCCGAGCCGCACGTCGACCCCCGTGCGCTCCAGCTCGGCGCGGTAGAACTCAACAAACGTCGTGATCTCCTTGTTCAGGACCTCAGCTGCGGCCCAGGCCCGCAACTGACCGCCGATCTCCTTCTCGCGTTCCACCAGCGTTACTTCATGGCCACGGTCCGCGGCCAGAATGGCTGCCTCGCATCCGGCCGGGCCAGCGCCGACGATCAGGACCCGCTTGGCGGGAACTGCCAGCCGACGGGCTTCGGCTGCCCGCTTCTCCTGGGAGAGCGCCGGGTTGATAACACACTGCGTGTGCTGGCCATTGAACATCCAGCGCGAGATGCACTCGTTAACCGCCAGGCAGCGACGGATGTTGGACGTTGCCCCACGCCGGGTCTTCTCAACGATCGTGGGATCGGCCAGGCCTGCCCGTCCCATGGCGACGAAGTCCAGTTCACCGGCAGCGACGTCGTCGTTGAGTTCATCCAGCAACCAGACAAGACGCCCGACGCCGATGACCGGCACGGAGACCCGCTTCTTCACCTCTTTGGCGTAGTGCAGGAGGTTGCCCGGCGGGACCATGGGCAGGAGGACGTCCGCCGTGTCGTAGTTGCCGGCCGACACGTCCAAAGCGTCTACATACTTTTCAAGCATTTGGCAGAACGCCAGGCCGTCATCCAAAGAGAGCCCGCCCTCGTAGGGCTCCTCGACACTGAGCCGGTACATCACCGGAAAGTCTGGACCGACCTGTTCGCGGACTGCCCGCACCACTTCAAGGGCAAACCGGGCGCGGTTTTCCAGCGGGCCTCCGTACCCGTCCGTGCGTTTGTTGGTCTTGGGCGACAAGAACTGCCCCAGCAGATATCCATGGGCGCCGTGGAGTTCCACTGCGTCGAAGCCAACTTCCTTGGCGCGGCGGGCGCCTTGGGCGTACATGTTGATCAGGCCGGGAATTTCTTCGAGCTCGATGGCGCGCGGCGCCGTTCCAAAGGCGCTGGTGATGCCGGCGGTCGGCGCAATCGGGGGCACATTGCCTTCGGTATTGCCCTGTGAGTTCTGCCGGCCCGTGTGGTGCAACTGGACCGCAATTTTCGCGCCCTCATTGTGTACTGCCTCCACCAGATCGGCCAGGCCCGACCGGTAACGGTCATGGTCAATCCGGATCGGGTGCCCGACTGTACGGCCAACCTGCCAGTCGACAGAGGTGTTCTCGGTGATGAGCAGGCCTGCTCCACCGCGGGCCCGTTGCCGGAAATACTCAATGAGGCGGGGGCCTGCATACCCGTCGACCTCGGCATACTGCGTGAATATGGGTGACTGGACGAAGCGGTTTTTTAGGGACATCGATCCGATTCGTCCGGGCTGGAATAGTGCGGCGTGTTTCACGGCACGGTCGCTAAGGGTACTGGTCAATTGGGACTCCTTCGTCACCGGGAGGCATTTCCTCGCCTCCACAAGTATCGAAAACTCAAGGAAGCAAAACCTGCCGCCGTGTGCACAGAAGTGTTCCGGAGATGCACAAAGTAATTCAGATCACATTGAGCGGTGAGCGTTCCGTGCCTCGCGGGGGAAACCCCGTACGCGGCGCGGAAGGCGCGGCTAAACGACGACGGGTTGTCGAAACCGCACCGGTGCGCCACCTCGGTGACCGAGACAGGGGCGGGCGACAGCAGGAGTTGGTACGCCGCTTCCCGGCGGCGGCGCATCAAGAATTCCCGGCAGGTTTCCCCTGTGCCCTCGAACAGTGCGTGCAGGTAGCGGATGGACACGGCATTTCCCTGGGCAATGCCGTCTACGGTGAGGCTGGAGTCGCCCAGCCGGGACTCGACAAAGGCTTTAATCTCCATGAGGCGGATGGCCTTCGTGTCGAGGACGATGTTCGAAGATGCGCCAATGGCGGAAGCCAAAAGATCGACGGCAATCCGTCCCGCCATCGCCGCTGAATCCGCGTCCAGATCCACCGCTCTTGTCGACGTGTGCAACCAATCAAACAACAGACGAAGGCTGGGCGTACTGTTCAAGGGGCGCCCGACAAGCGTTTCAAGGCGCGGCAACGCCTCCAGGCAGAGTTGCCGGGGCATGAAGAGCGTTGTCTTTAGGAGAGGTCCTTCGCTGAAGCACTCTCCAGGCAATACTCCGTCCCACATGACCGCACTGCCTGACCCCACAACCGCCTGCCTGCCCCCTTGCGAAAACACTTCCCGGCCACGCCTCACCAGTAGGACGGCTGCGTAATCCCCGTCAGTATGGCTGATTTCCCGCTGGCCGCGCCGCCCTGTCATGCCGCCGAGCCGGCAGTCCACAGCCCACAGTCCACCAAATTCTGCCGCCCGGTGTTTCAATGTCGCGTCCCGAACCACATCCAATTGCCACGGCAAATGGCTCGTTGAGAATTCATCAACCATGTCGTTGCTGACTACAGGCATCGTTGTCACGGACATCATGCGGTCACTCCGTCTCCCTGCATCGGAGCAACCGCAGCAAAGTCGCCGGGTGGCAATGATCCCACCTCCCGACGACTGATGCCTGCGGAGGCCCCACCTTCTGACACTTAGAGTTGCGTCAGTTCTCCGGATCGAGGACGAAGTCGTAGGTGACTTCCCGTCCGTTGCCGTCCGTGCGGTCGGTCGGCGCGAGGATCAGTTCCGGCTTGACGGCTGAAGCGATGTCGTCTGCGACGTGCTCATCGCCTTGGAAGTACAACTGGGTGGTGATGAGTTGGTGACCAGGAGCCGAGACCTTCAGGTGCAGGTGGGCCGGACGCCAGGCGTGCCAGCCCGCAGCGGAAATGAGGGCACCGCAGGCGCCGTCCGTTGGAATCTGGTACGGGGCCGGCTGAATGGTGTTGATCTGGAATTTGCCGTCGGCGTCGGCAATGACGGACCCGCGAAGGTTCCATTCAGGCAGGCCCGGCGCGAACTGGGAGTAGAACCCGAGGTCATCGGCGTGCCACAGCTCAATCAACGCGCCGGCCAGGGGCTGCCCGGCAACGCTCGTGACCTGGCCTTGGAACAGCAACGGCGTGCCCGGTTCGTCATCCCGCATGGGCAGCGTGGCTGGTGAGTTTTGAACGGGTGCGTTCGGGATGTAGTAGGGGCCTTCGATGGTTCCTTTGGAGCCGTGCCGGTTGGCGTTGGCAACTTCTTCGACCGAGTGTTCCACCCAGACGTCGAGAAAGAGGGGCCATTCGCCGTCCTCACCGACCTGGATCAGCCAGGCTTTGAGGGCGTTGTACTCGTCATAACTGACTTTTTCCTCAATCACGGTTTCGTTGATTGCTTTGATGATCCTGCCGGCGAGAGCGCTCACGCGCTCCTTGCTGGTTGCTGCAGCGGCGTGCTTGTTTTCCCTGAAGCGGGCAGTTGCTCCTGCGCCTGAGGCGGCGGCGGTTGCCTGGGTTTCCGTGGTCACAGTGACTCCTTTGTCGTGGACATCTGGTCAAGGATTTCCGCGTTGCCCTTCCGGGCAGCTACGGGTGGTTGGCATCACACAGTGTGCGCTTCATTCAAGGCTAGGCCTCCTATTTGGCGAACTGAAATACCTTTTCCAGCACGATTGAAAGGTCCTGCATATCAGTTTCCTTCAGGTCAACACGGCATCCCTTGCAGCGCGCCGATCGGATCCCGGCCCCAGGATGCGTCCCGAATCTCAGCCGCGCGTGATGCTCAGGTTGGAAAAGAACGCCTCAGTTCCGATGTCAACCCACAAGCCAACCATGCCGGGAAACGGCACGCCCTTGGATTCGGACACAGTCAGGACCTCTCCACCATTAATAATGACGCGTAGCCGCCGGCCAAGCACTTCGATGATCATATGGATCCACTCGTCCGGGCCGATGTCGGCCCGGGCCTCGAAGCGGCCGTCGGGATATTCAACGCGAAGACGTTCAAAGTCCCACTCGGGATAGGCGAAATACTGCAGCCCCCGATTCACCCGCGGCCCTGGTGGATTGAGTTTCACCCCGTTGAGCGGCCGAACATAAACAGACTCAAAGCGGTCAGTGTCTTCGGAAATTCGGTAGGCAATGCCAGCGAATGCACGCGCGTAGTCCGGCGCGTCCGCAGTCAGGCGGCTCAGTATGTCAACCTCGATGACGCCGTTCTGGAACTCAACGGGAAGTAGGACAAAGGTGGGCTGGTCGATGTAATCGACTCCTGGAACCCCAGCTGCGGCCTCGCCGGTCAAAGCCACCCTAAGGGCCTTCCGGCCAGCAACTTCGCTGGGCTGTGCCGTGACGGATCTCAAGGACGCACCAACCGGCAGTTCGTTCAACCGCAGGAGAACTCTCCCCGCAGTGTTAAGGTCAGGCATCAATGCTTCCTTCCACAGTTACCACGAGCTTCCCGGAAATGGATCCGTCCTCCATGTCCTGGTGGGCCTGGACAATCTCGTCGAACGGGTACACTTTGCCGATCGGGACGCTCACCCGCCCAGCTTCAACAGCGTCGACGAATTCCTGCAGAACAGGCGCTGGAAGGTCACTCGCCCCGCCGGAGTAGGCAGTCAGCCGGACACCGTTGGGAATAAAGTCGATCGGATAGAAGTCCTTGACGGTCCACTCGTCGGAGAGCATTCCGGTGAAGCAGACCGTCCCATGGACAGCCGTGGCCCGCAGTGTGTCTTGAAGTGTCGGCGTGCCGACCAGCTCCACTGCGCCGCCGACCCCCTCCGGGAAAATTCCGCGTACCTGTTCGGCAATGGAACCGGAATCAATCACCACATGATCCACGCCAGCGTCCAGGAGTGCCTGCCTTTTGGCTGGATTCCTGGTGGTGGAGACCACCGTGATGCCCTGGCGTTTTGCGAGGACAGCCAGGGCCATCCCAATGGATGAAGTGCCGCCCCGGATCAACAGGGTGCTGCCAGGCGCGGCGTTTACTCCGATTGTCAGGGAGCCGTTTGCGGTTTGCAGCATTTCCGGCACGGCACCCAAAGTAGACCAAGCGAGGCTGCTTCTAAACGGGACCACGCTGGAGGCCGGCACGCTCACGTACTCGGCATAGCCGCCGTCGAAAGTTCTGCCCATGCCGCCCATCAGCGCGGCGACCTGAGTGCCTTCGGCCACCTCACCGCCCGGAGCCTCTACTACAACACCGGTTGCTTCAATCCCGGGGATGCGCGGGAAGGATCCGAATGAGCCCAGTCCCCTGCGGAAATGAAGCTCCGAGCGGTTAAGGCCAAAAGCGTGGACTTTGATCAGCACCCAACCAGGCCTGGCAACAGGCCGGGGCACTACCCGGATCTTGAGAGCTTCGGGCGCTCCCGGGCCGTCAAGGACGATTGCGTGCATGTGCTCAGGCATGGTTGTGTGCTCCCTTTGATTCGGTTTGCAGGTCACCCAGCTCAGGTGAACTGTCCGCCGCCGAAATGTCGGAATGCCCTCCCGCGGTTTCAGGCCCGCGGCGAATTGCGGGTATCGCGGCAACGCCGACGGCTGCAATCAGTACTCCGGGTACCAGTGGCCACGCGGTGGTTTCAGTCAGCGACTGAACCACATAGGGCGCGATGCCGCCGAATATGGTGGTGGCAATCGTCCCGCCGATTGCCAGCGCGGTGAGGCGGCCCCTGACGACAAACTGCTCCGGAATTGCTGATGCGCCCACTGCGCTCAGGCTGCCGGCCAGGCACGAAAGAACCACGACGGCGGCAATGGCCAAGGGTGCGGTGGAGTAACCGGCGGCAGCGAACATGGGAACGGGCAGAAGAACGGCCGCCACCGCCAGGACGAGCAGGGTCCGGCGACGCCCGTATCGGTCGGACAACCAGCCGGCGGCCGGCGAGGCAACAACCACGACGGCGGCGGAAAGCGTTGCCAGGGCAAGCGCGGAAGATTCGGCCCAGCCCTGAACGGAAACCAGGTATGTGGGCAGGTAGACAATGCCTACGTAGTACGTTGCGGAAACAAGCCCGGAGATGACGAATGTGCGGATAATGGCCCGCCATTGCCGCCCCACAACCAGTGGAATCGATTCCCGGGTTTCCTCTGCGCGGCTCTGCGCAAAGAGCGGGGTTTCGTGGAGGCCGGTGCGCAGCAAGAGGATCAAGGCAGCGAGTAGACCGCCGACAATGAATGGTATTCGCCAACCCCACGCATCCATCTGTGCCGCAGGAAGGGCAGCGATGGTGGCCGCTGCGACACCGGCAGCGAGCAGCGCTCCGATTTCGCTCGCCGCGGCGGCCAGTGAGGTGACGAGCCCACGCTTTCCCGGGCTGCTGCTTTCCAGGAGATAGGTCATGACGCCCGTGTATTCACCACCCACCGAAAATGACATCAGGCATCTCAGTGCGAGAAGCCAGGCCGCGGCGGATTCACCAATCTGCGCGTAGGTCGGCAGGACAGCACTGCCCAGTGTGGCCAGCAGCATCAACGCCATGGATGCCAGCAGAACGGGCCGGCGGCCCCAACGGTCCCCCACGTATCCAAAGACGAGGCCGCCTATCGGCCGGAGGAGGTAGGAAACGGCAAACGTTGCAAGTGTCATAAGGACCCCCGTGGGGCTGTCACCGAAGAACACCCGTGAAAGGACGGCGCTGAGGTAAAGGAACAACGTGAAGTCGTACCATTCCACCACGGTGGAGACAACGGCGATAGCGAGCCGGCCCCGGGGAACGGTGGCTTGAGCCGCAAGGGGCATGGGCGAAGACAGCATGGGAGGATCCTTCGACGGCGAAAACGGAGCGATACCTCTAAACGAGGTATGCATTAGGGAACGTTACCTCGTTTCGATGTATTCCCATCCGCTAGCATTGTTGTCGTGCTCGAACTGATGATCCTGGGCTTCCTCGCCGAAGGCCCCCTCCATGGTTACCAACTCCGGCGCAAGATGAATGAACTCTACGGTTTCGCAAAGGAGATCAGTGACGGGAGCCTGTATCCCGCCATTCAAAGGCTCATCAAAGCGGGTGCCATTGTGCAGCGCATCGAGAACGGGCGCGCGGCCCAGCGCCACACACTAGAACTCACGCCTAAGGGCCGGGAAGACCTTGAGCAACGGCTTCGCAGCGCTTCAGGCGGAGATGTCAGCGACCTGGGGCGGTTTATGGTGATCCTTGCCTTCCTGTCCCGACTTCCCGACGTCGAAGACCAGCACGAGGTACTCGAGCGGCGGCTGAAATTCCTCGAGGCACCCGCCAGCTTCTTCTACGAAAACGGCAGACCTTTGCGAAGCGCGGATATCCAGGACATCTACCGCCAAGGAATGCTGACAATTGGCAAAGCGGCGAGCCGGGCAGAAATAGCCTGGCTCCGCCACACCCTTGGCGCCTCCGCGAAGTAGGATCCCTCACGATGGGCGTTTCTACTGCTCACTGACTGTCATGTTTATTGCCTCACATGCATCAATAGGGCCAATTTTGGTATTTCCCCTTGGGTAACCTGGCGCAATACCGTGAAGACTCGCGGGATACGCAATCGGATTCACCCACGGCGACCGACATCGAGGTGGGGATTCCGGTGGGCCTCCCTCCTGGTTCCGAGGCCAGCGGCACGACTGTTGCAGCTACTACGGACAAGCCGGGGAAGGACTCCCGCAAGTCACGGACACCCAAACAAAGGAGTTTTGAGCAATGACTGGACGAGTTGACGGCAAACGGATATTGATCACCGGCGCAGGCAGCGGAATGGGCCGGTCGATTGCCAGGCGCCTGGCGGAAGAGGGTGCCAAGCTGACGATCTTTGACCTCAACGCTGAGGCGGCCAATGACGCAAGGGACGAAATCGTTTCCAAAGGCGGTACAGCAATTTCGACCTCCGGCAACGTAGTCCACCGGACGGACGTTGCAGCCGCAGTAGCAGCGGGCGTGGAGGCTTACGGCGGTCTGGATGTCATGTTCGCTATCGCAGGGATCATCAAACCCCTCCATTTCCTGGATGTGACGGAGGAAAACTGGCGGACTACCCTCGACGTCAACGGCCTCGGCTCACTGATCTGCCAGCAGGAAGCGGCTAAACAAATGATCTCGCAGGGGACTGGGGGCAAGCTCGTCCTCACGTCATCGATCGCAGGCCGCCAGGGGTACCCAAACTTCGCCGCTTACTGCGCCAGTAAGTTTGCGGTCAACGCGCTGGTACAGGCAGCAGCCCGCGGACTGGCCGAACACCACATCACGTGCAACGCCTTTGCGCCGGGCGTGGTGGACACGCCCCTGTGGCGCAAGCTCGACCTCGACATCATGGAACTCGGAGACACTTCCGCGCCAGGGCAGGCTTTCAACGAGTTCTCAGGGTCGATACTTGCCGGCCGCGCCGGTACGCCCGAGGACGTCACTGGAACGGCGCTCTACCTGGCATCGGAAGATTCCGATTACATGACAGGCCAGGTCGTCATGATCGACGGCGGCATGGTCCTCGTGTAGTTTCCGGGAGCAAGCCAACGCACTAAAGACAGAGGCATCACCGAGCCACGGTTCGGTGATGCCTCTGTCGTTAAAAGCGGCAATCAATTATTCCTAACAAGACATCAATATAGCCCGGAATAAGTATTGGACCAGAGGTAATGCGTAGTGGGATGGTTGATGCATCGACGAGCATTCAAAGGAGAGCCGTGACGATTCAAACCAGCCCTAACCTCGACTGGCCCGAGATGGCCGGTAGCCATACGTCCCTTGACGAGGTTCCGGCTTCCGACGTCTTCGGCCGTAAGGGAAGCGGCCCCCTTTCCGGTGTACTGGTTGCTGATTTCGGCCGTGTGCTTGCCGGCCCCTACTGCACCATGCTGCTGGCGGACATGGGCGCGACGGTCGTCAAGATCGAAAGCCCTGACGGCGACGAAACCCGGGCGTGGAAGCCTCCCGTCCGGGACGGCGAATCCACGTATTACCTGTCGATCAACCGCAACAAGGGATCCATCGCCCTGGACCTCCGGGACGAGGATGACCGAAGGATTGCCCAGGAAATCGCGCAGCGGGCCGATGTCATGGTCGAAAACTTCAAACCAAACTGCCTGGAACGGTACGGCCTGGACTACGATTCCGTGGCAAAAGCGAATCCAGAAGTGGTGTACGCATCCATCACCGGCTTCGGTACGGCGGGAGGGGCTTCACTTCCGGGATATGACCTGCTTGTCCAGGCGCTGTCCGGCCTGATGAGCCTTACGGGTGCACCCGATACACCGGCATACCGCTCGGGCGTTGCCGTTTTCGACGTCATCACAGGCCTTCACGCTGCGATAGGAATACTCGCGGCCCTTCATGAGCGGACGCAAACGGGCCGGGGGCAGCACATCGAAGTCAACCTCATGTCATCCGCGCTGTCCGGCATGGTCAACCAGACCGCCGGTTATCTGTTGAGCGGCACCGTCCCGGCAAGGCTGGGAAATGAACATCCAAGCATCTACCCCTACGAGCCGCTGCCCACGGGCGAAGGCGACATTGTCATTGCCATCGGTAACGATCCCCAGTTCCGCAAGCTGTGCCAAACCCTTGACCTCCCGCAGTTGAGCCTCGATCCCCGGTTCGCAACGGCTCCGGCCCGCAGCCTGAACCGCGAAGAACTCCGGCCGGTGCTGCAGGCGGCCCTTGGCAAAGCATCTTCTACCGAGTGGTTTGACGTTCTCACCGGGGCTGGAATTCCCTGCGCTCCGATCAACGACGTTCGCCAGGGGCTCGATTTCGCTGAACGCATTGGACTGGAGCCCGTCGTCACCATCGGTGAAGGCAGGGATGCCATCCCCACCGTCCGGAATCCCATCACTTTCTCGAAGACACCCGTCAGCTACGACCTCGTTCCCCCGTCCCATGACGGAAACCGTGACCAGGTTCTTGCCTGGCTTGAGACGGGAAACCAAACCAAGGCACAGCGGCGGCCTGCATCCGCATCACAACGAAAGGTTCAACGATGACCACCACAGCCGACCGGCAGACGGCAACCTCTGATTACTTCCGTTTGGACGACGATCTCACTGCTGACGAGATCGCTATCCGCGACAAGGTCCGCGCGTTCGCCGAGAACCGTGTACTTCCGGTTATCAACGCCTACTGGGAAAAAGCCGAATTTCCCGAGGAACTGCTCGAACCATTGGCTAGGCTGGGTGTCATAGGAACCACAATCAAGGGCTACGGTTGCCCCGGTATGAGCCGCAAAGCCGCCGGAATGGTGGCACGCGAAATGGCCCGCGCCGATGGGAGCCTCAACACGTTCCTCGGCATCCATTCAAACCTCTGCATGGGCGCCCTTAACCTCCTGGGCAGCGCCGAGCAGCGGGAACGCTGGCTCCCGCCCCTGGCCAGGATTGAAAAGACCGGCGCCTTCGCACTAACCGAACCGGAACACGGCTCGGACTCCGTGGCTCTGGAGACCGCGGCCCGGCGCGACGGAGACTCCTGGGTGCTCACGGGCCGCAAACGCTGGATCGGCAACGGCCACGCCGCTGACGTCATCGTCCTGTTCGCTCGAAACACGGCAGATGGAAACGTCAACGCATTCGTTATCGAAAAGGACGCTGCAGGCCGGTACCCCGAGGGCTACTCCCCCACAGTCATCTCTGGCAAGGTTGGCAAGCGTGCCATCCTTCAGGCCGACATCGAAATCACGGAAATGCGGATCCCCGACGCCAACAGGCTGGAATTGTGCCATTCCTTCCGCGATGTCTCCCGGGTGCTCCAGGCAACACGGGGCGGCGCGGCATGGGAGGCGGTGGGCCACGCCATGGCAGCGTTCGAGATTGCAGCGGATTACGCGCTCAGCCGCCACCAGTTCGGAAAACCGATCGCTTCCTACCAACTGGTCCAGCACCGCCTGGCCAACATGCTCAGTGAACTCACCACCATGCAACTGCTCTGTACCCGCATGGCCGAACTCGCCGACCAGGACAAGCTCACCAACGCCATGGCCTCGATGGTGAAGATGGCCACCGCCCAAAAGGGCAAGTGGATCTGCAACGAAGCACGGGACTTGCTGGGCGGTAATGGACTGCTGCTGGAAAACCATGTTGTCCGCCATATGACCGACATGGAAGTCGTCTCAACCTATGAAGGCACCGACTCGATGCAGGCCCTCATCGTAGGCCGCGATATCACCGGAATTTCCGCGTTTAACTAGACCGTCATCCGGCACAAGACAGCACATCACACACATGATTGGAACACCCATGTCTGAGGCCTTCTTGATCGGCGGGGCACGCACCCCCGTCGGCCGCTACGGCGGCACCCTGTCCTCCATCCGCCCGGACGACCTCGCCGCACTCACCCTGCGCGCCGCCGTCGAACGCGCCGGCATTGACCCGGGCGCCGTGGACGAGGTGATTCTCGGCAACGCCAACGGCGCCGGCGAGGAGAACCGCAACGTGGCCCGCATGGCATGGCTCCTCGCGGGGTTCCCGGACACCGTCCCCGGCATCACCGTCAACCGCCTCTGTGCCTCCGGGCTGAGCGCCATCATCATGGCGTCCCACATGGTCAAGGCAGGAGCGGCGGACATCGTGGTGGCCGGCGGCGTCGAATCCATGTCCCGCGCACCGTGGGTGATGGAAAAGCCACACAAGGCGTTCGCCAAGCCAGGCGCCGTCGTCGATACCTCCATCGGCTGGCGCTTCCCCAACCCCGCCTTCGTCTCCGGCGAACTCTCACGCGACGGCAAGGCCACCTACTCCATGCCGGAAACCGCCGAAGAAGTGGCCCGGGTTTACGGCATCTCCCGCGACGATTGCGACGAGTTCGCCGTCCGCTCCCACGAGCGCGCCCTGGACGCCATCACCGCCGGGCACTTCGCCGACGAGATCGTCCCCGTGACGGTCAAGGGCCGCAAGGGCGCCGAAACCATCGTGGACACGGACGAAGGCCCCCGCCCCGGAACCACCCGCGAAGTCCTCGCCGGGCTGCGGCCCGTGGTGAAGGGCGGCAGCGTGGTCACCGCCGGCAACGCCTCCACGCTCAACGACGGCGCCTCCGCGATCATCGTCGCGTCCGAGGCCGCCGTCCAGAAGTACGGCCTCATGCCCCGGGCGCGCATCCTCGACTGCGCATCAGCAGGCGTGGGTCAGGAAATCATGGGCATCGGCCCGGTCCCGGCAACCCGCAAGGTCCTGGACCGGACCGGTCTCGCTGTGGGCGACCTGGCCGCCGTCGAACTCAATGAAGCGTTCGCTTCGCAGGCGCTTGCCTGCATGCGCGAATTGAAGCTTGAGCCCGGCATCGTGAACAACGACGGGGGCGCCATCGCCCTGGGACATCCCCTCGGCTCGTCCGGGTCGCGGCTGGTCATCACCCTCCTGGGGCGCCTCGAACGCGAAGTCACCGAGGGCCGGAAGCTGGGCCTCGCCACCATGTGCGTGGGTGTCGGGCAGGGCACGGCGCTGCTGCTGGAGGGGCTGTGATGACGGAATTGACGTACCACGTCGGCACGGAGTTGGGTGCCGCGGGTTTCTCAACGCTGCAGATTGAGGAGCGGGAAGACCGATTAGCGGTGCGGCTCCACCGGCCGGACGTCCGCAATGCCATCGACCAGGCCATGGTGGATGAGCTGCACCTGGTGTGCGCGTACCTGGAGCGAACCCCGAAAATCCTGATCCTTTCAGGCACGCCCGGGAACCCGGACACCGGAGCCAAAGGCATCTTCGCCTCCGGCGCCGACATCGCGCAGCTGCGTGAACGCCGCCGGGACAACGCACTGGCCGGAATCAACTCCGGCATCTTCGACCGGATCGCAAGACTGCCCATGCCCGTCATCGCCGCCTTGGACGGGTACGCCCTTGGCGGCGGCGCCGAACTTGCCTACGCGGCCGACTTCCGCATCGGCACGCCAGATTTGAGGATGGGCAATCCCGAGACGAACCTGGGCATCCTTGCAGCCGCGGGCGCCACCTGGCGCCTGAAGGAACTCGTCGGCGAGCCGCTCGCCAAGCACATCCTGCTCGCCGGCAAGGTCCTCACCGGCCAGGAATGCCTTGCCGTTGGACTGGTCACCGAGCTCGTTGATCCGGACACCCTGATGGACGCCGCGCACGCGTTGGCAGACTCCATCGCCGCCCAGGACCCGCTGGCAGTCCGCATCACCAAATCCGTGTTCCACACCCCGCGGGAAGTCCACCCCGTCATCGACACCCTGGCCCAGGGCATGCTCTTCGAATCCCAGGCCAAGTTTGACCGCATGCAGGCATTCCTCGACCGGAAGAAGAAGTAGACATGAGCATCCCTGCAATTCCCGCCGGACTCCCCCCAAAGGTTGGTGTCCTCGGCGGCGGCCGGATGGGCGCCGGAATCGCCCACGCCTTCCTAGTCAAGGGTTCCGACGTCATTGTCGTTGAGCGTGACCAGGAAGCTGCGGACGCGGCCCGCGGGCGCGTCGAGGACGCCGTCGGCAAGTCCCTGGCCCGCGGCCTAGCAGGCAGGGCGGCCGACTACACCTCCCGCTTGTCGGTGACCACGGACTACGCCTCCTTCGGCGACCGGGAACTGGTGGTAGAGGCCGTGCCCGAATTGTGGGACCTCAAAGTCTCATCCCTGCGCGCCGTCGAGGCCGAACTCGGCAACGGTGCCGTGCTGGCCTCCAACACGTCATCCCTGTCCGTGAACGGCCTGGCTGACGAACTCGACCGTCCGCAGGACTTCCTCGGGCTGCACTTCTTCAACCCGGTCCCGGCCTCCACGCTCATCGAGGTGGTCGTGGGGAACAAGACCTCCGAGCCGCTGGCGGCCGCGGCGCGTGACTGGGTGGAGGCACTCGGCAAGACCGCCGTCGTCGTCAATGATGCCCCAGGGTTCGCCTCATCCCGCCTGGGCGTGGCCATCGCCCTGGAAGCGATGCGGATGGTCGAAGAAGGCGTGGCCTCCGCCGAGGACATCGACAACGCTATGGTGCTGGGCTACAAGCACCCCACCGGGCCGCTGAGGACCACGGACATCGTGGGCCTGGACGTCCGGCTCGGCATCGCCGAATACCTGCATGAGACCCTCGGAGAACGGTTCGCACCCCCGCAGATCCTGCGCGAGAAGGTGGCCCGCGGCGAGCTCGGCCGCAAGACCGGAACGGGGTTCTTCAACTGGAGCTAGAGAACCGTTTCACCGCTCGATTCTTACTTCCCGTCTAACTGGGTAAGCTCGAGTGATACTCTAAACTCAATAATGAGGGAAGGGATGCTGTGGAAATCAACCAGCTAGTCGCCTTTCTTGCCGTGGCGGAAGAACTGCATTTCGGCCGGGCCGCGGAGAGGCTCCACGTCGCGCAGCCGCCCCTGAGCCGGACCATAAAGCAACTCGAAAATGAGCTGAATACGAGGCTGTTGGACCGGACAACCCGATCTGTAAAACTGACGTCCAGCGGTCGGGCGCTTGTGGGTCCGGCTACGGAAGTCCTCGATGCCCTGCGCCGCGCCGAAGACGCGGTCCGATCGGCGGATGGCGGGGAATCCGGGCTCGTTCGCATAGCCTTCGCGGGCGCCTCCACGCATCAATTGGTTGCGCGCTTGGCACGTTTGGTGAGGGCACAACGGCCAGGCATACAGCTGGACCTTTCCAGCCAAAACTTCGCCCAACCCGCCATGACAAAGCTGGTGCAGGGCGAGACCGATGTCGCTTTCGGACGGTGGGATGTGATTCCGGCCGAAATCGCATCGGAAGTTGTGCTGCGGGACTCCCTGGTGATCGCACTCCCCGACACGCATCCGCTGGCGGGAGCGCGCCGGTTAGCGATCGCAAAGTTGGCCGCGGAAGCGTTCATCTCCTTGCCGTCCTACGAAGGCGCGGTGTTGCCCGACCGGCTTCGTCGGCTCGCACGAGACAACGGCTTTGTTCCCAATGTCATCCAGGTGGCACCCGACACCCAGACAGCGCTGGCTCTTGTCAGCGCGGAAGTAGGGTGCCACCTGACGTTGGCATCGGTGGCAGACAGTGCGACCGATCCACACGTAGTCTTCGTTCCCCTGGCGGACGCCACCGCAGACGTCGACCTCAGAGCCGCCTGGCGCCCGAACGATACGAATCCTGCAGTCAAGGCTGTTCTGCACGAAGTCATGAACCTGAGTAAGGTTTCCAGGAACCAGGTCACCGCAGGTGATGCGGACTACTCACATGGTCGCCTCGCCTGAATCGAGACCGAGCTGACGGAGACGGCGGTAAAGCGTCGTCCTGCCCATTCCCAGCAAATCCGCTGCCTCCGACTTGTTACCACCGGTGGCATCAAGGGCCTTGATAATGGCATCGCGCTCAGCAGTCTTCATCAGCGACAGGGGGCGCCGGGGAGGCGCCTGCTGAAGATGCTTTGGCAGATGCCGTCTTTCGATGACCGAAGCATTGACCGACCGAACCAGATCGGTGACCGTCCTTGCCAACTCGGCCACATTGCCGGGCCAGTTCCACTGAACCAAGGACTGCAGCGCAGCCGGGGACATCGTGTGCCGCGACCCAGCGTCGACTTCATTGAGAATCCTTGTCACCATCCCCGGAATGCGTTCCGGAGTTTGAGCCAGTGGCGCCGTCCGCACACTAATCCCCAAGGCGTCTATGAAGGCCTGGACTCCTTGGGACGCGTCTTCGCTGAACACCGTGACCAAAAGGCTTCCGGAACGATCACCAGCTGTCCATCTCCTCTGCACCGCGTCCACGATCCTGGAGAACACACTGAAGTCGTCGCTGCCGGCGTGTTCAAGCCTGCGTAGGAGGACATCTTTGCCTTGCTTCAAAAGTGACTCGACCCGATCCCAGGGTGTCGGCAATCCGGCTGACATGACGAATACTTCGACTGGGCCCGATTTGCCCCATGTGGCTCGAAGGTCCAGGGCTGCCGTCGCCCGTCCGGTGCCGACTGGCCCCTCGACGACAGCGATCGCTTGCCCTGGGGCGGCCACGAGGGGACCGGACACGGAATGCGCACCGATATTCAACAGGCCGGGCGCAGCTGGTCCGCCGCGCAGTAATGGCTCCATCTCAGAGAAGTGAACAACAAAATGAACCCGCGGCCCGTCACTGACCCTGCGTGCCGTAATTTCGAGCATCGTTCCCTCGAGTTCACGCCTGAGCGTCGGCGAGGAAGACCAGTTATGGGCGTTGAGCACTTCCCAAAGCATGACGTGGGAAGCAACATTCACATACGGCAGGCCCGGGGTATTGGCGAGGATCGATTCGTGGTCCAGCACGACCGTGGGCCGCTGGGAACTGGTAAAGCGCATGAACGACATAGCCAGCGCAAGGTCCTGGGGCCGCGCAGACGTTCGAAGCCTCTCCTCGATCTGCTGGCTGATCTCCCGCGCCAGCGAAAGCATGATCGGATTTGCCGATTGTATTGGCCCACCTAAGGCGATCGAACCCACCACAAGACCAGCCGGCGTATAGATGGGCGCGGCCGCGCAGGCGTTCGTTGCCAACGCGTCGCTGTAGTGCTGGCTTCCCTTGACGAACACTGGCCGCTTTTCCACCATCGACGTGCCCAGTGCATTTGTACCGATGGCGTCCTCGGAGTAGTCGAACCCCTCTGCGGCATGCATGTTATCCAAGCGCCGGCGCTCACTGCTGTCGCTCGTCCGCCTGTCGACGATGCTGCCGCCGCGATCGCTCAGGAACAGGGTAGTTCCGGTGTCTTCCAGTTGATGCTGCCACCGGTCAAGTACCGGCACAGCAGCCCTGCCCAGGAGTGTGTCGGTATCTACGTCGCGGTACCGTTGTGCAGGCCCTGAGGCTTCAACTGCGCTGCCGATCGATCGGCGCCAACTGCGGACGATAAGGTCCGGAACCGATTCGTCTGCCTGGTAGACCCCCGTTAGTCCGGCACGAATTAGTTTTTCACGTGCCTCCCGCACTGGATCAGTCATGTTGCACCTTTGCAGTTTCATCCCTCCCGGGCAAGCGAAAGCAGTGACAATTCTTGCTTTCCGGGTATCAAAGCCGGTATTTCGGGCCCCGTCCCAGTGTTTCAAGTTGAAACACTCAGCCGCTCTTCCGCAGCCGCAGACTGGTTTACACGAAGTGAATTATCTCACACCGTCCTATTAGCCGGAGGAGCACCATCATGGACAAAGTCGTCCCCAACGAGACCCAGCAGCTCGACGCACTCGTCGTGGGAGCAGGTTTTGGCGGCATCTACATGCTGCACAAGCTTCGTAATGAGCTCGGCTTGAATGCTGTAGCCATTGATCGGGCTGGAGGGGTTGGCGGCACCTGGTACTGGAACAAGTACCCGGGAGCCCTTTCCGACTCTGAAAGCTTCGTCTACCAATACTCTTTCGACCGTGAGCTGTACCAGCAGACTCCGTGGGACACCAAGTACGTGCCCCAGGCCCAAATCCTCAAATACCTGAACGGGGTCGTCGACCGGTACGACCTCCGCCGCCATATCCAGCTTGAAACCGGAATGACGGAGGCCGAGTTCGACGAGGCTGCAGGAATCTGGACGGTTCGCACGGACCGCGGGGTTACCTTCCGATCGCGATTCCTTGTCACGGGGCTGGGCCTGCTCTCTGCCACCAACCTGCCGAAGTTTCCGGGCATGGAAACCTTCAAAGGCCGCTTGGTACACACGGGCGCTTGGCCCGAGGACCTGGATCTCACCGGCAAGCGGGTAGGTGTCATCGGCAACGGCTCCACAGGCAACCAGGTCATCACGGCCACGGCTCCGATCGCAGCTCATCTGACGTCATTCCAGCGCACGCCGCAGTACAGCGTTCCCGCAGGCAACCGCAAGCTCACGGAACAGGAGCAGAGGGCCCACCGGGAGAACTTCGAGGCCAACTGGGATCAGGTCCGGAACTCTTCCGTTGCCATGGGCTTCGAAGAAAGCACGGTCCCGACCTTCAGCGTTTCCCCCGAAGAACGGGAGCGGATTTACCAGCGGGTCTGGGAGGAAGGAGGCGGTTTCCGCTTCATGTTCGAGACCTTCTCGGATATTGCCACGGACCCTGAGGCCAACGAAGAAGCCGCGAAATTCATTCGTCGCAAGATTGCCGAGATCGTCAAGGATCCGGAAACACGCCGTAAGCTGACGCCGACCGACCTCTACGCCCGCAGGCCATTGTGCGATTCCGGCTACTACGAAACGTTCAACCGAGCGAACGTATCTCTTGTCAACGTCAAGGAAAACCCTATCGAGCGGGTAACTGAAGAGGGCATCGTCACAGCTGATGGCGTCCTTCACGAGCTGGACGTACTCATCTGCGCGACGGGCTTTGACGCCGTGGACGGCAACTACGTGCGCGTCAATATCCGGGGACGTGCGGGCGAAACACTCAAGGAACATTGGGCTGACGGACCAACCAGCTACCTCGGCATGGCAACCAACGGCTTCCCCAACATGTTCATGATCCTGGGACCGAACGGCCCCTTCACCAACCTGCCGCCGTCAATCGAGGCGCAGGTCGAGTGGATCAGCGAAACCATCAACCACGTCTCGACCTCGGGAACGGGATGGATCGAGGCCAAGGCCCAGACGGAGTCTGACTGGACTGAAACCTGCTCCGATATTGCCCACCAGACCCTCTTCCCCCAGGCAGCATCGTGGATCTTCGGCGCAAACATCCCGGGCAAAAAGCGGACCGTTATGTTCTACCTCGGCGGCATCAAACAGTACCGGTCCATCCTCTCGGAGGAAGCTTCGAACAAGTACCCGAACTTTGCAACCAATGCGGACATCCTGACTCCAGCCTGAAATGGCCGCTCGGCAGTCCGGGAAGGGCAAGGCCAGCCGCCCTTCCCGGACTGCCCCGACATGATGAAA
Organism: Pseudarthrobacter sp. LT1; assembly: GCF_035621795.1. NCBI lineage: Bacteria > Bacillati > Actinomycetota > Actinomycetes > Micrococcales > Micrococcaceae > Pseudarthrobacter > Pseudarthrobacter sp. LT1. Next base: position 2,034,001 of record NZ_CP141830.1, on the reverse strand, counting down.
GTCTTTCAATGAAGAAATATGCAACTGTTGATCCCACAAGTGGCAACGTAGTCCAGGAATTCGACACCATGACCGACTCGGAGGTGGCGGCTTCCCTGGGGCGCTCCTACGAGGCATATCGGTCCTGGCACAGGAAGGACCTTGCCGAACGCTGCGCCGTCCTGCAGCGGATAGCAGATCTTCACCGGCAGCATTCCGTTGAGCTTGCCAAGCTCATGACGCTGGAGATGGGCAAACCTATCTCGCAGGCAAGAACCGAAGTCGAACTGTCTGCAGCGATTTTTGAGTACTACGCCACCTCTGGAGAACAGCTCCTCGCAGACGAGGAACTCGATATCGCGGGGGCCGGCCGGGCCCTGGTCCGAACAGCACCCATTGGACCGCTCCTTGGCGTCATGCCGTGGAACTTCCCTTACTACCAGGCCGCACGGTTCATCGCCCCCAATTTGCTGCTGGGCAACACGATTCTGCTCAAGCATGCGAGCAACTGCCCGCAGCAGGCATTGCGCATCGAGGACATCATCCGTGCCGCCGGGGTACCTGAAGGGGTCTACCAGAACCTTTTCGCCACGTCGGGACAGGTGGCGGAACTCATTGCCAGCCCGGAACTGCAAGGCGTATCCCTCACCGGGTCCGAAAAGGCAGGCAGCGCCATCGGCGCACTGGCTGGACAGCACCTGAAGAAATGCGTCCTCGAGCTCGGCGGGTCGGACCCGTTCCTGGTGCTTCCCGCAGCCGACGTGGAAAAGGCTGCCGGCGCGGCGGCCGCGGGCCGGTTCGGGAACGCCGGCCAGGCGTGCACATCCTCGAAGAGGCTGATCGTAGACTCCTGCAATTGGGATTCATTCCTTGACGCGTTCCTGGCAAAGGCAGCGGAATGGCAAATCGGTGACCCCATGAGCGAGGACACCCGCCTCGGTCCGATGTCCTCGCTCCAAGCACGGGCGGAACTGGCCGAACAGGTCGACGATGCGGTAGCCAAGGGGGCCACCGTCCACCTTGGCGGGTTTATCCCCGAGGGCCGCGGTTCCTACTACCCCGCAACAGTACTGTCCGGCGTCACACCGGACATGCGCGCGTACAGGGAAGAACTTTTCGGACCAGTAGCCGTACTCCACCGGGTCGACTCCGTCGACGAAGCAATCACACTCGCCAACGACTCGCCCTATGGCCTCGGCAGCGCCGTGTTCACGGACGACGAGAAGCAGGCCGCCTACGTCACGGACCGCCTGGAAGTGGGCATGGTGGGAATCAACACCACCATCAAGAGTGCCCCAGACCTGCCCTTCGGCGGCGTCAAGAGCTCGGGAATCGGCCGGGAACTGGGCAAGTACGGCCTGAACGAGTTCGCCAACAAAAAGCTCGTCCGCACTATCTAAATACTGAACACACATCCGAGGAGGCGCCATGCGCGCAGCGGTGTACTACGGCAAAAACAAAGTCGAAATCGAAGACGTCCCGGAACCCACACCGGGAGAGGGCCAAGTAAAGATCAAAGTCAGCCGCAACGGCATCTGCGGCACCGACCTCCACGAATATTACGACGGCCCGATCTTCATCCCGCCCAGCGAGCCGCACCCGCTCACAGGGAAATGCCTTCCCCTGACACTGGGCCACGAATTCTCCGGAGTAGTCACGGACATCGGGCGGGGTGTCACCACTATCCGGGAAGGCGACCGGGTTGTCGTGGAGCCCATCTATCGGTGCGGCGAGTGTCGCCCATGCAGGACGGGCCTTTACAACCTTTGCAATGTGATCGGTTTCCACGGGCTGATGGCAGATGGTGGCATGGCCGAATACACCGTCGTCCCGGTCAACCAAGTCCACAAGCTTCCCGACAATGTTTCGCTGGAGATGGGCGCACTCGTCGAGCCGATGTCCGTGGCCTATCATGCAGCCACCCTGGGCGAAGTCAACGATCAAAGCAGGGCACTGATCTACGGAGCCGGCCCTATCGGCATCGGTCTTTGGTTTGCCCTGCGCGGAATGGGACTCACAGAAATCGACGTCGTCGAACCCACCGAGACCCGCCGCAAGTCCATCGAGGCCCTCGGCGCCCGCACCCTGGACCCAACAAAGGAGGACGTCACGTCCCTCATAGCCGACCGGACCAATGGCGACGGTGTAGACGCCGCCTTCGACGCTGCAGGAGTCGCCCCCGCAGTACAGTCAGCCCCCGAATGCCTCGGGGAACGCCGGCCCCTTATCAGCGTGGCCATCTACGAAAAGCCACTGCCAACGCCCCTGATCAACCTCGTCCTCAGGGAACGCCGCATCCAAGGCACCATCTGCTACACCAGCGCCGACTACAGCGCAGTCATCGACCTCATGGCCAAAGACCACTACAACACCACAGGATGGGTCGAGGACATCCCCCTCACCGGACTCATCGAAGACGGCTTCGAACAACTCCGCGCAGGCAAGAAGATGAAACTGCTCATCGACCCCGCCAACTGACCCCAGGGCGACCCGTTGCTGCAGCATGAACAAAGGCTGGGCCCGCAGTGGCGGGCCCAGCCTTTCTTGGTGCGGGAATAGAATACCTCGAACCGAGGGTTACAGCTTAGGGCATTTCCGCTCGATTCCCTTAGCCATATGAAACAGGAGACTCCATGGCCAACACTCCCCTTGCTGCCGGCGATACAGCACTACTGCTGGTAGATCTTCAGAATGACAACGCCCACCCAGAGGGCGCTTTCGCCTCATTCGGGGCAGCCGACCACGCGCGTGAGCAGGGCCTGGTTTCCCACGTGCGGCAATTGCTCGAGTGGGCACGAAGCAATTCAATGCCGGTCATCCACAACCGGATCGTGTTTTACCCCGGTGGCAACTATGGCGGCACCAACGCCCCTATCTTCCGAATGATCGGCCCGGAGTCGCTGAAACTCGGCTCCTGGGGCGCCGATGCCCTGGAAGGCTTGGAGGCGCTTCCGGACGAGCCCGTCCTGATCCGCAACCGCATGAGCAGCTTCAACGGCACCGGCCTGGACGTGCTGCTGCGGAATTCGGGGGTTAGCACGGTTATTGTGGCAGGCGTTTGGACCAATATGGCCGTGGAACATACGGTGCGTGACGCGGCGGACCACGGCTATCGAGCGGTACTCGTGACAGATGCGACGTCGAGCATCAACGGGGACTGGCACGAGGCGGCTCTATCGTATGCCTTGACGAACATCGCCGAGCTCCAAACAACCGCGGAAATCACCGGGTCGACTGCCTGACTCCGCATATGAGCTTTCAACGGCCGCCGCGGGATTTCCGAACGCCCGCCCGAAGCAAGAGCTACTGACGGCAGTAATCCCAAATCGACGGAACGAAAAGCGTGGCCAGCAGGGGCTGGCCACGCTTCTTTGTACCCCTAGACGCGTCACAAATATTCCCCCGGGGACAGGGGCTTGTGGCGGGGCGCACAGTCCAGTAATAATGAATAGTCACTATTAGCTATTTAGCTGACGAACCCCGCACTTCGCCCCTTTGGCGCCCAAATCTCGGAGACATAGATGTCCATCGGAAACCACAACGTTCTTGCCCCGCGCACGCGCGGGCAACGTCCCACCGGCCTCGCATGCGGAGAAAGGCCTACAGAACCCAAAGGTCCACTGTTCATTGCAGCCCTAGCCCTTGCCCAACTGACCCTGTTCATTGCCCTCCTGGGACCCGTCATGGTCTCGATGGCTCTTAAAGTTTCAACACTTACTGAAGATCCCACGTCGCGGACAAGCATCGTCGGTTCCGTCCTGGGTATTGGTGCCCTGGCGGCCGTAATCGGCAACGCGGTTTTCGGGCGGCTTTCTGACAGAACTACCTCCCGATTCGGGCGCCGCCGGCCATGGTTGATCGGCGGCACCCTGGTCATGGCCGCAGCACTGCTCGTCATCAGCCAGGCCACCAGCCCCGAAGTCCTCATGATTGGCTGGTTCGTGGCACAACTCGGAGCCAACGCAGCCATCAGCCCCTTTGTCGCCACCCTGGCAGATCAGCTGCCCGAAAAGCAGTACGCCAGTGTTTCGGCCACCATCGGCGTGATGCAGAACGTCGGCATCCTGGCGGCCACGTGGTTTGCATCCTTGTTTGCAACTGACATGCTGCTGCTTTTCATGGCCCCTGCTGCCGTCGGCGTCGTCGGCATGGTGATCTATGCACTCGTCCTGCCAGATCCCGTGCTAGAGACACGGCCGGCCAAGTTCACCGTGAAGGAGCTTGTCCAGTCCTTTTGGGTCAACCCCATAAAGCACCGCGACTACGGGTTTGCCTGGTGGTCAAGGTTCCTGATCTTCCTGTCCAGCTTCATGTTTACCTCGTTCCGCCTTCCCTTCATCGTGGACCGGCTGCACCTTGAGACGGCACAGGCAGCCGGCGCGGTGTTCATGGGAGTGCTCGTGTACACGGTGGCACTCGTGCCGGCGAGCTACCTGGCCGGATGGTTGTCCGACCGCACGGGCCACCGGAAGCTCCCGGTCGCCCTGGCTACCGCTCTTTTCGCCGTCGGCACATATGTTCTCGTCCACGTAGAAAGTGTTGAACAGTTCTACCTGGTCGAGGCATTGCTGGGTGTGGCCTTCGGCATTTACGCAAGCGTGGATATGGCATTGGTGCTGGAAGTCCTCCCTAACGCCAACAGCACCGCCAAGGATTTGGGCGTCTTCAACATGGCCAATGCAGCGCCGCAGTCCCTGGCGCCCTTTGCAGGCGCCTGGCTCCTGACCGTCGGGGCAGCGGCAACGCCCAACTACGGCCTACTGCTGGGTGCTGCTGCAGCTGCGGCGCTCGCTGGAGCACTCGTCATCCTGCCCATCAAGGGAGTTAGGTAGCACCGCCCTGTACGCCTTGGCATCCTCCCGGCCGTAGGCTGATATGGGTCGCACGCGTACGGGATGTTCTTTGAAAGCTTTTCCGGCGCCTCGCGCGCGGCAACCCCAGTCCATTCCAAAGACGGTGACGGTCCGCTGCAGTAGCGGACCGTCGCCGTTGCGGCACATCCAGGAGAGATCATGCAGTCTGCCACCGCTGCTCGTCCGTCACGCCGCCCGAGCGGCCGTCCGAAGGGAGCTGATGGCACCATTCGACGTGAGGAGATTCTCACGGCGGCCACCCAGCTGTTCTCCGTAGAGGGCTACAGGGGGCTAACAATGAGCGCCATTGCCCGGGGCTGCGGAATGAGTCTCTCCGGCTTGGTGCACTACTTCCCTACCAAGGATCTCCTTTTGCAGGCCACCATGGAACGTCGCGATGATGTGGACCAGGCCCGAATTGCACAACCTGGGAAAGCCCGCCCGCGGGGATGGGCCTATCTGGAGTCCCTCGTCGAACTCGTACGGCTCAATCAGCAGCAGGAAGGAATTGTCCGGCTGTTTACCACCGTCGCGGCCGAGGCCGTGGACCCCAATCACCCAGCGAATGCCTGGCTGCGCAGCCACCATCAAAGCTCGGCCCAGCGAATCCGGCAGGCGCTTGTCGAAGCCATGGAGGACGGGACCCTGGGCGGGGACGCCCCCGTCGATTCGATTGCCCGCAGCCTCATAGCTGCAATGGATGGGCTCCAGATTCAGTGGTTGTCTGACCCGGACTACCCGGACATGGCCGAAGACTTTGAGATGTTGGTGTCCACAATTCGCCACCAATGGGGATTGGGGCACGCCCAGGAGGACTAGCTTTGGCACCAAACGGAAGTGGGTGACGACGAAGTCGTTGGCGTCGCCACCCACTTGGCACAATCCGGGTCAGAAGATAATGACCGGCTTGATCGTCTTGCCGCTCTTGGAGTCCTCGAAGCCCTGGTTGATGTCCTCGAGGCTGTAGTCGCCAACGAGCTTCTCGAATGGAAAGCGTCCTGCCCTCCACAACTGGATAAGCCGCGGAATGAACACCTGGGGCACGGAACTACCCTGAACCACGGTCTTGAAGGTCCAGCCTTTCACCAGCGAAGCGCCTACTTCGAAGGCGACTTCAGTACCAGGCTTCGCCGCGCCGACGAGCGCGACCGTTCCGCGGACCCCCAGGGCGTCGGCTGCCTGCCGGAGCAGTGCCGGAATTCCAGTGGTATCCACAACGTAGTCCACGCCGGCTCCTGCAGTGATTTCACGCAACCGTTCTGCCACGTCCTCGGTCTTCGAGTTGATGACGTGTGTTGCACCAAGTTCCCGGGCGAGTTCCAAACGAGAGTCGTGGATGTCGACGGCGACAATGACACCGCAGTCCGCCACCTGCGCTGCCATCACTGCAGCGCAACCTACTGCGCCTGTGCCGAAGACAACGAGCGAGGATCCGATTTCCGGCTTGAGTTCATTGAGGACGGTGCCTGCACCGGTGTTGATTCCACATCCCAGCGGGCCGAGATGCTCCAGGGGGATGTCCTTGTCCACGCGGACGACAGACTCTTCGACGACGTTTGCATACGTGGCAAAGGACGACTGGCCAAAGAAGTGGGATGAAATAACCTCGTCGTCCTTGCTCAGGGACGTCGCACCGTCGGCACGGCGCCCACCGAAGTCCGCAGCCATCAAATTCTCGCAGTAGGCCATCTGGCCGTTGCGGCACCGCTTACAGTGGCCGCAGTACGCAGCCGCCAGAACCACATGGTCGCCAGGCGCGACAGAAATGACCGAGTCACCGACTGCCTCGACGATCCCCGCACCTTCGTGGCCCAGGACGGCTGGCAGCGGGGTGGGGTAGACGCCGTCTCGGACAAGGGTATCGGTATGGCATATTCCGGTCGCCACCATGCGGACCCGGACTTCATTGTGGCGCAGATCGTCCAGCTCGAGCTGTTCAATCGTGAATGGAGCGCCGTTCTCACGTGCTACAGCAGCAGTTATCTGCACTGCAATCTCCTTGTCATGGTCACGGGGATGGCAAGCATCCCCGGTTGCGGAACCGCTATATGCGTTTCGCACGGCGCTGCACTCTGGTGCGCCTCGCCCTTCCGAGTTGTGTTTGAAGCAGGAGGAGCCGGGGCACCGCGAAGTACACCGCGATGGGGACCACCACCAGGGTTAGAACGAACGCGCGCAGCACAGGGTGCAGTTGCGGAGCCAGCGCCCCCAGGGCGCACATGCCTGCTGCGGCCATCGGAAATATGGCCAGCCACGTTACGACCGCACGGACATGCACGGATGCAATGCCGGTTGCGTGACGGTGATGCATGTCCGTTTCATCGGCGGCAAGAGCCCTGCCCTCGTGTTCCATCCAGTCTCCAAACGTTCGGTTGGACTAACCGTAGGCCTACCCCCGTGAAATTGCAAACGGTCAGTTGGAGTTACGATTGACGTATGGCATGGGACACGGACGCAACAAAGGCGAAGCTCCTCGACGCAGCTGTATCCGAGTTTTCCGAACGCGGCTTTTCGGGTGCACGTGTGGACGACATAGCCAAAAGGGCGGGATGCAACAAAGAGCGGATCTATTTCTACTTTGGGAACAAGGCAAAACTCTTTGAGGCCGCACTTACACGGGAGCTCGGTTCAGCACTGGGCGATCTACCCATACGTGAGTCTGGACCAGCGGCCGTTGCCGAGTTCGCAGGACGGTACTTCGACTTTGTTACGAGCCATCCATGCCTGGCGCGCCTTGCCGCCTGGGAGGGCCTGGAGCGGGACAATCCGGTCGGTGCAGAGAAACGGGCCATACATGCGGCCGGCAAGGTAATGGAGATCCGCACCGCACTTTCCGGCATAAGCGAGGCTCTCGCGGAAGATCTCCTGCTCACCATCATCACCTTGTGCCACGCCTGGATGACGAGCCAGAACGTTCATGTCGTTATCACGGGCACGCCCGATCAGGCCCGGCGCCGCTCCGCGATCATGCGGACCACTGAACTCCTCGCACGCGACACTTCGGGCGTGAGCTAGGGATGGCCTAAGTTTTGCCGGGACCTGCTTGAACACAGAAGAGGTCGACGCCGGGTGGGCACCCGCCGTCGACCTCTCCTGTACGAGGTGACGAAGCTCAGGCAGCAGAACCGCTCATCAGTGCTGGAACACAATGACGGGCTTGATCACCGAGCCCTGGGCGGAGTCCTCGAAGCCCTGATTAATCTCTTCCAGGGCGTAGTTACGCATAAGCTTGTCCATTGGGAAGCGGCCTTCCTTCCACAGTTCGATGAGCTTGGGAATGAACACCTGGGGCACGGAACTGCCTTGGATTATGGTTTTGAATGTCCAGCCCTTGACGAGTGACAGCCCGATCTCGAAAGTAACCTCGGTTCCCGGTTTCGCTGCGCCCACCAGGGCAAGCGTGCCCCGCAGGGCCAAGGCGTCTGCCGCCTTGCGAAGCAACTCCGGCCGCGCCGTGGTGTCAACCACATAATCGGCGCCGCGACCGTCCGTCAGGCGAAGGATCTCGTCCGTAAGGTCGAGTTGCTTGGTGTTGATCGCGTCTGTCGCACCGAGCTCCTTTGCGAGATCAAGACGGGAGGCGTGGATGTCCACGGCGATAATGCGGGCGCAGCCCGCCACCCTCCCGGCCATAATGGCGCCGGACCCGACCGCACCAGTACCAATCACAACGAGCGTGCTGTTCAAAGCTGGCTTCAACTCGTTGAGGACTGCCCCTGCTCCAGTTTGGATACCGCAACCGAGTGGTGCCACGATGTCCAGCGGGACGTCCGCGCCAATCCGGACGACGCTTTCCTCGACGACATTCGCGTAGGTAGCGAAGGACGACTGACCGAAGAAATGGGAGGAAATGACTTCCCCGTCCTTGCTCAACGCGGTAGTTCCGTCCGTCCGCCGGCCTCCAAAGTCGGCGGCGAAGAGATTTTCGCAGTAGGCCATCTGACCGGAACGGCACCGGTCACATTTTCCGCAGTATGCCGCGGCGAGCAGAACGTGGTCACCCGGCTTTACCGTCGTGACGGAACTGCCCACCTGCTCCACAATGCCTGCACCTTCGTGTCCCAACACGGCCGGGAGCGGAGTCGGATATACCTGGTCCCGGACGATGGCATCGGTGTGGCAAACACCTGACGCTGCCATCTTGACCCGAACTTCGTTTGGACGAAGTTCATCCAGTTCGAGATTCTCGATGCTCAGTGGCTGATGTGGCTCTCTGGCCACCGCTGCGGTTACCTGCATTGTTTCGCTTCTTCTCCTTCGATTGGGGATTCCTAGAACGGGTACTGCTGGTCGGACTGCTCAACGGTGATCCACTTGAGCTCGGTGAATTCGTTGATGACTGCCCGGCCGTCGAACCGCCCGTATCCGCTGTTCTTCATGCCGCCGTACGGTGCTTGTGCCTCGTTCTGCACCGTGGCGCCGTTCACGTGGACATGGCCTGCCTGGATCCGCATAGCTACCTGCAGAGCGCGCGTGCTGTCCTTCCCAAAGACCGCAGCTGCCAGGCCGTACTCGGTATCGTTGGCAACCTGGACTGCCTCTTCGACCCCGGAAACGCGAACCACAGTGGTAATGGGACCGAACGTCTCCTGGTCATAAATGTCCATCTCGGGCCGTACCTTATCGACAATCGTGGCAGGCATTGAGGCGCCGTTGGCGCGGTCACCAACCACCAGTTCAGCACCCTTCGCGAGGGCGTCGTCGATGAGACCGTTGATCCTGGTGCCGGATTCTTCGCGGATCATGGGGCCAACAATGCATGCCTCATCCGTAAGTGGGTCACCGGCTGTAACCTGGGCAGCGCGGGCAGCGAACTTTTCAACGAATTGGTCGGCAACGCTCTCGTCAACCACAAAACGCTCAGTGGACATGCAGATCTGGCCTTGGTACAGGAATGAACCAAAGACTGCTGCGTTGACGGCACCATCGATGTCGGCATCATCGAGCACCACGAACGGGGCCTTACCCCCGAGCTCGAGCAGGACAGGCTTCAGATACCGGGCGGCCTTCTCGGCAATGATGCGGCCCACGGCCGTTGACCCCGTGAAATTGATTCGACGAACCGCAGGGTGGGCAATGATTGCCTCAACTACCCGATCGGAGTCTTCAGCGGTGCTGGTCAAGAAGTTCAGGACGCCCGCGGGAAGACCGGCTTCATGCAGGACCTCGGCAATGATCGCATGGGTTTTGGGGCTGGTCTCCGAGGCGCGGAAAACAACCGTGTTACCGCAGACAATGGGATACGCGATGGCACGCGCTGCCAACACTCCGGCACCGTTCCACGGCGCCATGCTGAGGACAACTCCAGCCGGCTGCCGAATAGTCATCGACAGGGTTCCCGGCTTGTCCGTCGGCAAGGTCTCGCCCTGGATCTGGGTTGCAAGTCCTGCGGCTTCGCGGAACAGCTGCGCGGTCAGAAATACGTTAAAACCTGCCCAAAGCCCTGCGGCGCCAACCTCGGACATCATGGTCTCGATAAATTCCGGTCCGCGGCGCTCCATTATCTCAGCAGCCTTCAACATCACTGCGCGGCGCTCGCTCGGTCCCGAGGTGGACCAGGTACTGAAGGCCTTCGACGCCGACTCCACGGCATCCAGTGCATCGTTCACGTCCGCTGCTGCGCTCTCGGTCACGAGAGCACCGGTTACAGGGTGCCGGCGTTCGAATGTCTTGCCCTCACGGCCATCCCGGGGCTGGTTGTCGATGATGAGTTGCGTCTGCAAAATGACTCCTTAGTAGATGTATTTCGGCACGAGCGGCGGGGCCGCCTGAATGACGGCGGTTAGTGATGAATGGTATTCGCGGACGTTGCAGCCGGGGCGCTTGCATTTTCTGCTTGGGTGGCGCCCCGGCGCGGAACCGCCAGGACGGCGACGACGCCGATCGCTGCCGCTACCGCCCAGATGGAAAAATTGATGAAGTTGCCCAGGGAGGCAGCCACCAGGACGCCACCGCCGGAGATGGCCAAGACGGCCCCAATGCGCCCGATTCCCAGTGTGATGCCCAAGGCAGTCGCCCGTGTGGCGCCAGAGAAATACGTGGCTACAAAGCCGTTCACGAGGATCTGGGCGCCAACTGAACCAAAGCCCACCACCGCGACGAGGAAGTACATCGCGACCAACGGCATGATTCCAGTGCCCATGAGAACCAGTGCGACGCCGGAGCATGCAAACGAAATGGCGGTTACATTGCGGGGCCCGAATTTGTCGGCCATCCGGGACGATACGAGCACGCCCACGACGGCGCCGATGTTGACCGTGAGCAGGAAGGTCAGCGACGAAGCCAGCGAGTACTTAGCAATGACCATGAGCTGCGGAAGCCAGGTGTTCAAGCCGTACACGAGGGTCTGCCCGCAGATGCCAGCCAATGAAAAAAGGACTGTTGCGGCGAGGAGCTTACCCGTCAACAGGGTGCGGAACCTGCCCTTCTCAGGCGTGTCTCCCCCAATCCGGACGGGCGGCAGTTGGTCAAGGCCGTAGTCGGCAACGATTCGCTCGGCCTGCGCCCTGTCGCCTTTCGCTGCAAGGTAGGCCGGCGACTCCGGGAGGAATTTGAAGAGCAGCGGAACAACCACAACCAAGGGAATGCCGCCGAGGGCGAGCATGCCCTGGAACCCCAATGACGACAGGAAAGCAAGCGACAGCAGAGCAGCCAGGATGCCGCCCACGGCGTACCCGGAGAACATCAGGGCGTTGTTGAAATTCCGGCGGTGGGACTGGGAGAACTCGACCGTCAACGCAATGGCCGTCGGGATGACACCGCCCAGGCCCAGGCCGGCCAGGAAGCGGAAAAGGCCGAACAGTTCCGGGGTGGGGGCCCAAGCGGTCAGCAACATCAGGAGTGAGAAGGCTGCGATGGAAGCCATCATGACCTTGCGGCGGCCAACGATATCAGTGAGGTAACCGATAAGGATCGCGCCGATGAACATTCCGGCAAGAGCGTAACTGCCGATCGCTCCCGTCTCTACTGGCGAGAGCCCCCAGGGCTTGTATGCCAGAAGCTTGGGAACGATGGCGCCATAGACGACCAAGTCGTAGCCGTCGAAAACAATGGCCAGGAAGCAAAGAAAAATGACAATACCCGCAGACTTGCGGGGGCGAACCGAGGACGGGGCTGGCGATTGAAAAGCCATGAGGACTCCAGGTGAAATACACGACGTTGTGGTGGTTCCAGAGAACGTGGGGGCCAGTTGTGACCTGACCCACAAATAAATGTAACATTAAACCGTTGGGCGTCAAGATGAAGTTGCATAAATTTTGACACGCCCACCGCCCGGAAACGTGACGATCCCGCGGGGCTGATGCGCGGCCGCACCTTCCTATACTTGTTTCACATTGGCTCGAGCCGCCCGTTGAGCGCGGCGCAAAGATATGGAGGGTTCCATGCAGTGGAAACCCAGAGCACTGATCCTCGACCTTTTTGGGGATTACCTTCGATACGCAGGCAGCGAGGTCAAGCTCGCTGATATCACGGCACTGCTGGCAGTTTTCGACATTGAGCCTGCGACCGTACGGGTCAACCTTTCCCGCCTGCGGAAGGAAGGCTGGTTCACCACCCGGCGCGTAGGCCGGGAGACGGTCTATGCACTCACGCCGCATATGCTCGACATCCTCGACGAGGGGCGTGAGCGGATCTTCCGTCGCCGGGATGACAGCTGGAATGGCCGGTGGACGATGGCTATCTACCAGGTTCCAGAATCAGAACGTTCAGTCCGGGAGCAACTGCGGAAGCAGCTCGCCTGGCATGGCTTCGGCCAGCTTTCACCCTCCACATGGCTCAGCCCCCATGACCTGATGACCGAAGTCCGGGAGATTGCCGACGAAAACCCATCCGCGAAAGTCGACGCGCTCTGGTGCGGGACCGGAGATCCTGCAAAAGACCGCGAGCTGGCCGCGAGATGCTGGGACTTGGGTCAACTCGGAAGCGACTACGAGCGGTTCATGGCGACCTATGCACCCCTCAACGACGAGGCCGGCAATGCTGCAAAAGATGGGCGCGAGGCCCTTATCGACCGGACGCGCATCATCGGAGACTTTCGCCGCTTCCTCTTCCGGGACCCATACCTGCCGGCAGAACTCCAGCCCGAAAACTGGCCAAGCAGTGATGCGTACCGGCTCTTCGGAGCCGCCCACAGGCAATTGGGTCCCAAGGCCACCGAGTACGTTTCGCGAATCCTGGGGCACTCAGTTGGCCCGGGCCAGGAGGTTCAGGAGATGGCGGCTGCTGACATGTAACAAATACTTGACGGTGCGCATCGATTGGTTACATACTTGTTGCCGAGACCTCTCTCACCGAATTCCCAATCCTTAGAAGGTGGCATCGATGGCACTTCGCGTAGCCTGCATTGGCGGCGGTCCCGGCGGACTGTTCTTCTCAACCCTGTTCAAGCAGACCGTCCCGGACGCCGAGGTCGTACTCTTTGAACGCAACCAGGCCACCGACGCCTTCGGTTTTGGCGTGGTGTTTTCCGACGCCACGCTCAACCGCATAAACGATGCGGACCCCGTGGTTCGGGACGGCCTCCGCGACTACGGCACCCACTGGGAGGACATCGAAGTCTGGCTCAAAGGTGAACAGAAGTCCTTCAGCGGCAACGGCATGGCCGCCATCTACCGCAAGACGTTGCTGAAGCTAATGCAGGAACGCGCCGCCGAAGTTGGTGTGGACATGCGCTTTGGCCAGTACGTCCCCGACCTGCAGCAACTGGCGGACTTCGACCTCATCGTCGGTGCAGACGGCGCCAATTCGTCCACTCGCGAACAATTGGGCGAGTCGTTGGGTCACACCACCGAGACAGCAACCGCCAAGTTCATCTGGTTCGGTACAACGTACATGTTCAAAGGACTTACCTTCGTTCATCGGCAAAGCGAATTTGGCAACTTCGCTGTACACGGTTATCCGATCAGCGAGGACCTCAGCACTTTCATTGTTGAAACGGACGAAGACACGTGGCGGAAGGCAGGCCTGGACGAGTTCGATGCGAGCCAGCCTCCAGGCCCCTCGGACCTGAAGACGCAGCGGTTCCTTGAAAAGCTGTTCGCCGAAGACATCGCCGGGGAGCCGCTGGTAGCTAACAACTCCCGGTGGGCCAACTTCCGGACCCGGCGGACGCGGACCTGGCACAAAGACAACGTCGTCCTGCTGGGGGATGCTGTCCACACGGCACACTTTTCCGTGGGCTCGGGCACGAAGATGGCCATGGAGGACGCCATCACCCTGGTCCGTGAAGTGGCTGCCCACCAGGATGACCTTGAGCAGGCCTTCACCAATTACGAGGCAGAACGCCAACCGCAGGTGGCCAAGATCCAAAACCAGGCCCGTGGCGGCCTGAGCTGGTGGGAGCACTTCGCAAGGTACTACAACTCCTTCGAGCCCACCCAGTTCACCTTCCATTTCTTCTCGCGCAGCATCGACATCGATAAGATCCGCCTGCGGGATCCGGAGCTCGTTGCCTCCGCTGAACAGGACTGGCTGGACAGGCACGGGCATGCGCCCCTTGAAACTCCGCTTCGCGCGGGAACGACAGAGCTTGGCGGGCGCTTGCTGACACTCTCCACCGAGGGCACGGACATTGCGTTGTCCGGACCGGGCGGAAGCATCGCAGTGGTTACGGATCCGGCTCAGGCCAACATCAACACTGCCCTGCTGCTCACGGCGCCGGAAACGGAAGCTGGCCTCGCGGCCGCCTTCACGAAATTGCCTGCAGAAGCTGCGGCTGTTGTGATCCAGGGCGGCAATGCATTCACCCGGATCCTCCTGTCGGAAGAGGCACGCCTCGGACGCGGCCTGACCAGTATCATCGTTGATGATCGAGGAACGGCATCCAACCTGACTTTGGTGCTCTCAGGCCGTACTGACGCCGTTGCTGAGGCAAACGTGGGGGCGACCGATGCATAGCCTGTCTGCCCTTTTCGCTCCCCAGGGCATCATCGTTGTCGGGGCGTCGGGCAGCCCCGAGAAGCTCGGCGCTGTGATGGCGCAGTCACTCTCAAGCTACAGCGCCCCCGTTGAGCTGGTGAACAGCAGGGGCGAGAACGGCATGCACACCAGTATCGCCTCTGCCGCTGCTGCGATACCCGGCGGCCCTGACCTCGCAGTGCTTTGTGTGCCGGCCGCAGCTACCGCCCAGTCGCTGCGGGACAGTGCAGCAAGCGGTGCCAAAGCAGCGCTAGTGTGCGCTGGGGGTTTTGCTGAAGCCGGCGGCCCGGGTCTCGAGTACGCGGCCCAGGTCGAGGCCGCGGTGCGGGAAACAGGTATCCGCTTGCTGGGTCCCAACACCTCCGGATTCTTCGTCCCCCACCGCAATCTCCGAGCCAGCTTTGTTCCTGGAGTAGCCGAGCTGGAGCCCGGATCGGTTGCTGTCGTCGCGGCCAGCGGAGGCGTCAACCACGTCCTTGCGTTCCACCTCGAGCACTCCGGCGCCGGAGTCAGCCTTGCGGCCGGAATCGGTGCAGGTACCGACATCACCGCTCCCGATGTGCTGGATTACCTGATAGCTGATGACCAGACCAAGGCAGTTGCGCTGCACTTGGAAACCGTTTCAGATGGTCCTGCCCTGATCGACGCCGTCTCCCGCCTCAGCGCCGTGAAGCCTGTTGTCGCATTGGTGGTGGGCCGCAACGATGTTTCGGAATTCGCCCAGTCCCACACCGGTGCGCTGGCTACATCCTGGCGCACCACGCGTTCGGTCCTCAAGCAGGCAGGCGCGGTAATCGTCGACGACGAGATTCAACTGGTTGCCGCCGTCACCGCATTGGCCGGGCGCCGGTTGAAGCCTTCTGCGGACCCTGGAGTAGGCCTCATCACCGGGCAAGCGGGACCCGGCTTGCTGATCGCGGATGCTTTGCACAGCGCCGGCGTGGCGCTCCCCCGGCTTGCACAAAGCAGCCAGGACACCATCAGCACCCTGCTCCCGCCACTGACGTTCCAGGCAAACCCTGTTGACACTGGCCGCCCCGGACCAGGGTACGAGCAGATAGTTGCCGCCGTGGCACAAGACCCGTCGATCGACGTCGTCGCTCTTTATGGCCTGACCGAACCCGTGACCGACCTGCCGCTCGCCGTGGCCAACTCCGGTGTAGCCGACACGATGCCGTTTCTTGTAGGGGTGGACGGCCCTGAGGGGGACCAGGAGCGGGCCCGCAAATCCGCGCGCCAGCACGATCTTCCACTGATCTCCGGGCCGACGTCGCTGGCCCAAGGCATTTCCGCCCTCGTGCACGATGCCAGGGGTCAGTTCGAGAAGGCCGAACAACCTGCCGGCACCGTCACATGGCCGAACATTGATGGCCCGTGGGATGAGAACCGTTCCAAAGAACTCCTGGGAGCGCTTGGCATTCCGACGCCGGAACGCCGCGTGTGCAGCAGCCGCACCGCAGCGCAGGAGGCGCTGGCGGAACTTGGCGGTCCGGTGGCTGTGAAGCTCTTGGACGCGGCAATTCTGCACAAAACGGAGATCGGCGGCGTGCACCTCGGCGTTAAGTCCCTAGAGGAGATGGACCACGCCTTGGCAGCACTTGAGGCCGCCGGCGCGCGTGAATTCCTCGTTGAGGCGATGGCGCCCTCCGGCGTCGACCTTGTTGTCGGCGTCCGGCGCGACCCCGTCTTTGGACCGATCGTGGTTTTGGGCCTCGGCGGCACCGCTGCGGAAGTATTTGCGGACATCTCCATCCGGACTGCGCCACTGGCACCGAGGGCAGCCGAGGGAATGCCGGCCGAATTGCAGGCACGGGACCTCTTGTACGGCTTCCGTTCCGGTCCAATGCTGGATACAGCAGAACTGGCGGGCCTCCTGGTCCGGCTGGGAGACGCGCTCGTCTCCAATGAGGCCATCGCGGAAATCGAAATTAATCCCCTGCGCCTGACCCACCAAGGGCTGTTGGCGCTGGACGCAGTAGTGATCAATGTCGAGGAGGACATGAAATGACAAGCCATACCAGTGAGGGAACCACCCCCTGGCCCGCAGACCTTGCAGCCGCATTCCGTGCCAAGGGCTACTGGGAAGACCGTGCTCTCGGCAGTTACGTCATCGAGACTGCCGACCGCCTACCCGACAAAGTTGCGCTCGTAGACGGCGATGTTCGTATCACCTACTCTGAGCTCGTCAATCGGATGGACGCGGCCGCCGAGCGGCTGCTGCAGCTCGGGCTTAAAGCGGACGACCGCATCATGATCCAGTTGCCGAACGGGTGGCAGTTCACCATACTCACCCTGGCTTGTTTCCGTGCAGGCATCATGCCGGTCATGGCCTTGCCCGCGCACCGAAAGTACGAGCTGTCGTTCCTCACTGAGCTGTCCGAATCCCGGGCTATCGCCGTGCCCGACGTTATCAAGGATTTCGACCACCAGTCGCTGGCCGAGGAGCTGGCTGAAGCGATACCCTCGCTGGAACTGATCCTCGTATCCGGCGCCGCCAACCCCCTCAACGTACGTCTCGAAGAGATCCTGGCCCCGGGAACAGACCCCGCCGGCGCCAGGGCCCGCCTGGATGCGGCTGCCCCATCCCCAGACTCACCTGCCCTGTTCCTGTTATCAGGGGGCACCACGGGACTGCCCAAGCTCATCACGCGCACCCACAACGATTACGCGTACAACATCAAGGCCACATCCGTACCTACGGCTGTGGCCGAAGACACTGTGTACCTGGGCACTCTGCCGGCGAGCCATAACTTTCCCCTCGCCTGCCCCGGGATCCTGGGCATCCTTTTTGCCGGCGGCCGGGTGGTCATGTTGCCGAGCCCCGAACCGCGCAAGGCGTTTGCCGCCATTGAGCGGGAGGGCGTCACGCTTTCCACGGCAGTCCCCGCCGTAGCGCAGCGCTGGATCGAGCACCAGGAGGAGACGGGTGGGGACCAGCTCACCACCCTGCAGGTGATTCAGGTCGGAGGTTCCCGTCTGCCCGATGAGATCGCCCACAAGGTCAAACCCGTACTTGGGGCTACGCTGCAGCAGGTTTTCGGCATGGCCGAAGGGCTCATCAACATGACCCGTCTGGACGATCCTGAAGAGGTGATCTGTACTACCCAAGGGCGTCCAGTCTCCGAAGCAGACGAGATTCGTATTGTGGATGAGGCGGGCAATGACCTCCCGGATGGAGTCCCGGGCTCAATCCTGACCCGGGGGCCCTACACCCCGAGAGGCTACTACCGTGCGCCCGAAGCCAATGCCAGGGCGTTCACCCCTGACGGCTGGTACGCAAGCGGCGACATCGTGGAGCGCCGCCCGGACGGGAACCTCATTGTCCAGGGCCGCGACAAGGACATGATCAACCGCGGTGGCGAGAAAATCTCTGCAGAGGAAATTGAAAGCCTCGTCTACCGGCTCGAGGACGTCACCATGGCTGCCGCTGTCGCTATGCCGGATGCGGTGCTGGGCGAAAAACTGTGCCTCTACATCACCGTCAAGCCGGGAACGGAAGTGACTCTTGAACAAATCCAGGAGCTCCTCCGAAATACAGGAGTGGCTGCCTTCAAGATCCCTGAGCACCTCGTTGTAGTCGACGAGCTGCCTGCCACCAAGGTCGGCAAGATCAACAAAAAGGAACTCCGAGCCGATATCGCCGAGCGGCTGGCGACTGCCAGCGCCAACTCAAAGTAGAGGATTGCCATGACTGAGAACCTGACGCATGAATCCGTTGCTGCCAGCCACTCCGTGCCTGAGCCCACGCCGGAGGAGGCTGCCCAGCTTGAGCAGTTGTACCGGGACTTTGATAAAGAGAACCTGATTCCGTTGTGGACGGAGATCGGTGATTTGATGCCGATGGTCCCGTCACCGAAGGCGGTTCCGCATGTATGGCGGTGGGATGACCTGTACCCGCTGGCCGCCCGTGCCGGTGACCTGGTGCCGGTGGGTCGCGGCGGGGAACGCCGTGCCATCGCGCTGGCCAACCCGGGCCTGGGCGGCACCCCGTATGCCACCCCCACGCTGTGGGCTGCCATCCAGTACCTGGGCGGCCGCGAAACAGCCCCGGAGCACCGGCACTCGCAGAACGCGTTCCGTTTCGTCGTCGAGGGTGAGGGCGTGTGGACGGTGGTGAACGGTGACCCGGTCCGGATGTCCCGCGGCGACTTCCTGCTCACCCCGGGCTGGAACTTCCACGGCCACCACAACGACACCGACGAGCCCATGGCCTGGATCGACGGACTGGACATCCCGTTCGTGCACTACGCCGACGCCGGATTCTTCGAGTTCGGCACCGAGCGCGTCACGGACGAGGCCACCCCGGACATCTCCCGTTCCGAACGGCTCTGGGCCCACCCCGGCCTTCGCCCGCTCTCCGGCCTGGAAAACACCACCAACTCCCCCATCGCCGCCTACCGGTGGAAGTACACCGACGCCGCCCTGCGCGAACAGCTCCTCCTCGAGGACGAGGGCCACCCCGCCACAGTGTCCCAGGGCCACGCCGCCATCCGGTACACCAACCCCACCACCGGCGGGGACGTCATGCCCACCATCCGGGCCGAGTTCCACCGGCTCCGCACCGGCGCCGGGACCGAGACGGTCCGCGAGGTGGGCTCCAGCGTCTGGCAGGTCTTCGAGGGCACCGGCACCGTGACCCTGAACGGCGAAACCAGGGTGCTGGCCAAGGGCGACCTGTTCGTCGTCCCGTCCTGGGCCGCCTGGTCCCTGCAGGCCGAATCAGAGTTTGATCTTTTCCGGTTCAGCGACGCCCCCATCTTTGAGCGCCTGAACTTCAACCGCACCTACATCGAAGGACGCACCAAATAATGAAACTCCTCACCCTCCGCACTCCTGCCGGCAACAAGGCGGTCCGCCAGGACGGCGACACCCTGACCGAGATCCCGGGCTTCTCCGACGTCGGGGCCCTGCTGCAGGACCCCAACTGGGAAACCACCGCCAAAGAAGCCCACGGCGCAACCCACCCCTTCAAGGGCGCCGACCTCGCCGCCGTCGTGCCCTCCCCCGGCAAGATCATCTGCGTGGGCCACAACTACCGCAACCACATCAAGGAGATGGGCCGCGAGGTCCCGGAGCACCCCACCCTGTTCGCCAAGTACGCCGAATCCCTGATCGGGCCCAACGATGACCTGGCCCTGCCCCAGGAATCGGACACCGTGGACTGGGAAGCCGAACTCGCCGTCGTCATCGGCAAGGCCGGCCGCCGCATCCCCGAAGCCGAAGCCGCTGGGCACATCGCCGGGTACTCCGTGCTCAACGACATCAGCATGCGCGACTACCAGTTCCGCACCATCCAGTGGCTGCAGGGCAAGACCTGGGAGAAGTCCACCCCGTTCGGGCCGGCCCTGGTCACCAAGGACGAGTTCACCGCCGGCCCGCTGATGACCTCCGCCGTGGACGGCGAAGTCCAGCAAAGCACCCCCACCTCGGACCTGGTGTTTACCCCGGAATACCTGGTCTCCTACATCTCCACCATCATCACCCTGAACCCGGGCGACGTGATCGCCACCGGTACCCCTGGCGGCGTGGGCCACGCCCAGGACCCCAAGCGCTACCTGCAGGAAGGCCAGGTCCTGGTCACCACCATCGAGGGCCTGGGCCAGTTGACCAACCGCGTGGTCAAGGAAGCCTGATGGTCGCCCGCCACGACCAAACCACAGACCCGCGCCTGCAGGAAGACCTCCTGCAGGCGCGGCGTGGCACCGCGTTCTTCGCCCGCAAGCTCAACGAGCTTTCCGATGCAGAGCTCGACGGCGGCACCCGCCTTCCGGGGTGGACGCGCCGGCACGTCGTAGCGCACGTGGGCTACAACGCCCGGGCCATCGCGCGGCTGGTGGAATGGGCGGCCACCGGCGTGGAAACACCCATGTACCCCTCCCCCGAGGCCCGAAACCATGAAATCGACTTCGGCGCCACCCTCTCCCCCATCGCACTGCGGCACCTCTTCGACCACTCCGCCGTGCACCTCAACGTCGAATGGCGCGACCTGCCCGCCGACAACTGGCACCACAAGGTCAAGACCGCCCAGGGCCGAACCGTCCCCGCCGAAGAAACCGTCTGGATGCGCACCCGCGAAGTCTGGATGCACGCCGTGGACCTGGACAACGGAGCCAGCTTCAGCGACATCCCCGCACCGGTCCTGGAACGCCTGATCAAGGACATCACCGGCGCCTGGCACACGCGCGGCACCGACACCGGACTCCTCGTCACGGTGGACGGTACGGACCTGGCGTTTGGCGATGCGGGCACCGCTGACCCAACGATCATCACCGGGCCGCTCCCCGCCGTCGCCGAATGGGCCGCCGGCCGCGGCAACAGCGGCGTCACCGCCACCGGCCCGGGCACCACCGAAGGCACCCCCGCAGCACCGAAATGGATCTAGGGCGAGGGGCTTTTGCGATGACGAGAATGCTGATTATTGGACCTCCCGGTTCAGGAAAAGGAACGCAGGCGGAACGGATTTCAGAGCGCCTCGGCGTTGTGGCCATCTCCACCGGCGACATCTTCCGTGCCAACGTGAAGAGTGGCACCCCGCTGGGCGTCAAGGCAAAGAAGTACATGGACAACGGCGACTTCGTCCCGGACAGCGTAACCAACATGATGGTCCGTGACCGCCTGAACGAGTCCGATGTCGAGAACGGCTTCCTGCTGGACGGCTACCCGCGCACCACCGCGCAGGTGGACTACCTGGACGAGATCCTCGCTGACGCTGACGAGAAGCTCGACGTAGTCCTGCAGCTCACCGCCGACGACAAAGAGCTGGTGCACCGCCTCCTGGGCCGTGCCAAGGAAACGGGCCGGAGCGACGACAACGAAGCCGTCATCCGCCACCGCCTGGACCTGTACAACGAGCAGACCGAACCCGTGGTGGCGAAGTACGCCGAGCGCGGCATACTCACCCAGGTCGACGGCGTCGGCGGCATCGACGAGGTCACCAACCGCGTGATGCAGGCCATCAAGGCAGTACAGGCCATCTAGCCTTCAGCGAAATGGCGCCGGCATCCGCTTATGCGGGTGCCGGCGCCAT
This sequence comes from Pseudarthrobacter sp. LT1, assembly GCF_035621795.1. NCBI lineage: Bacteria > Bacillati > Actinomycetota > Actinomycetes > Micrococcales > Micrococcaceae > Pseudarthrobacter > Pseudarthrobacter sp. LT1. Next base: position 2,012,224 of record NZ_CP141830.1, on the reverse strand, counting down.
TCGTCGTTTATGAGTTTGGCTGCCGCTTAGGCCAGGGCTGCCAGGGTACGGTTACCGTTACGACCAAAGAGCAAAGCGTCGACGGAGAATCGGCCTGCCCCGACGATGGCGAGGGCTGCGGCGCCGGCCGCCAGGACGAGTACGAGTTCGTAACCACCTTTGTCAGCGAAGATTCCGGCCGGGGCGTGCACCAGGAAGAGGGCGCCAAGCATGTCCAGTGCCAGGAGGATGGCCACGGGACGAACCAGCACGCCGACAATGATGGCGGCGCCCCCAAGGAGTTCCAGGAAGCCGATCGCCGGAGCAACCAGCTGCGCGGCCGGTACCCCCATCTGTGCGAACGCTGCCTGGGTGCCGGGGATGGTGTAGTCGAAGATCTTCTGCCAGCCATGGGCGAAGAAGATAACGCCCACAACGAGGCGCAGGACTGTGCGGGCGATGTTGGACTGGGTGGCAGCGGGCTGAATCGGAGAAGTCATGGTGCGGTCCTCTTTTCTCGCCTTCTGAAGCCTGCAGTAGCGGTCTTCAAAAGGAATAAGTTGATGTTTCAAGTAATAGCCTATGGCAGATTACTTGTCGCGTCAACTATTTTCACGGGGCCCGCTTTGGCGCCGCCCCCTATAGCCAAACTCACTCAGGCCCGTCATGCCGGCGGTACAGAGGGGCCATCGCTGCGTCAGGGTCGAGCTTCTCCAACAAGGCATCGGCAATCCCCCGCAACTGACCGAGCTGCTCCGGAGTTAGTGCATCGATAACGTTCCGCCGCACGTTTTCCACATGCCCGGGCGCGGTCTCGACAATTTTGCGCTGCCCCCCGGCGGTGAGGCGGGCGTTGGTTGCACGCCGATCCTCGGGGCACGGAAAGCGCTCCACCAGGCCGCGTGCTTCAAGACGCTTTACTACGTGGGACAGGCGCGCCAGCGTGGCGCTCGTCTGCGCTGCCAGATCTGTCATCCTCAGCGTCTGCCGCGGAGCTTCCGAAAGCATGGCGAGCACGTAGTACTCGAAGTTCGTCAGATCCGCGTCGCGGCGGAGCTGGGAGTCAAGCGCATTCGGCAGCAGCTCGACCACCGTATACAGCCGCACCCAGGCGGCCAATTCATCCCTTGTAAGCCATCGTGTCTCCATGCCTTCATTCTTCCCCAAATTGGTTGTTGCAACAACTAACTTCGGGCGCTACTATTTAGTTGAAGCCTCAACCAATGGGGCCTGCACACAAAGGAGACCGTTATGACTGCAGTAAGCATCCTCGGACAAGGCAACATGGGCTCGGCTATCGCCGGCATCGCAGAGAAGGGCGGCAATACCGTCCAGGTCCTCGGCAGCGGGGACACCGACAAGACCATTACCGGAGAGATTGTCGTTCTGGCCGTTCCCTACCCGGCCGTGCAGGAGATCCTGGCCCAGCGTGGCGAGCAGCTCGCCGGCAAGATCATTGTTGACATCACGAATCCGCTGAACTTCGAAACCTTCGACTCCCTGACCGTGCCGGCCGATTCCTCAGCCACCGCCCAGATCCAGGCCGCGCTTCCCAACTCCAGCGTAGTGAAGGCGTTCAACACCACCTTCGCAGCCACCCTGGCCTCGGGCGAAATCGCCGGGCAGCCCACTACAGTGCTGATCGCCGGGGACGACGCGGACGCGAAGACCCGGCTCGCCGGGCTCATCTCCGCCGCCGGGCTGCGCGCCATCGACGCCGGATCGCTGCGCCGGGCACGGGAGCTGGAGGCAACGGGCTTCCTGCAGATCGCCCTTGCCGCCGGTGAAAAGATCGCCTGGACCGGCGGCTTCGCCGTCAAGGCCTAAACAGGCAGTCAACCCGACTCCGCACCACCGTACTTTCCGGGAACCGGCCGGCTAATAGGCCGGCTCCCGGACCACGGGCGCGGCTTCCGTACCGAGAAAGAACCACCTTCCGATGCCAGTCTCACCCGTCCGGCTGAACCATGCCGTACTCTTCGTCACCGACCTTGCCAGGGCCGAACGCTTTTATACCCAGCTCTTCGGAATGGAAGTCGTCGCCCGCGAACCGCGCGCCAACGCGTCCTTCCTGAGGCTTCCGCGCTCCGGTAACCACCACGACCTCGGCCTCTTCGGGGTAGGCGATACCGCGCCGCCCAAGGTGCGTGGCGCCGTCGGGCTCTACCACCTTGCCTGGCAGCTGGACACCATCGAAGAGCTAGCGGAAGCCCGAAGGACCTTGGAAGAAGCCGGCGCGTACACAGGTCAATCCAGCCACGGGGCCACGAAAAGCGTCTACGGGGCGGATCCGGACGGCAACGAGTTCGAACTTATGTGGATGCTTCCCCGCCAGCATTGGGGCGAGTACGCGAACACCGCGCCCGTTGAGCCGCTGGAGCTCGACGACGAACTGCGCAGATGGTCCGGTGTACCCACCGCTGGCCGAATCACCGAAACTAATCCTGATGAGGACAACCAATGAATAACGCCTTCGACGAACCCACGGTTGTCTGGCACACCCCTGACACCACCGACCGTCCCCTGGTGGTGCTGCTGCATGGACGCGGCGCGGACGAGACCGGCATCATCGGTTTGGCCGGACACTTGCCAGCGGGCCCGTCGTATGCCGCTGTCCGCGCACCGATTCCGGCCGGAGGGGGCTACGCCTGGTTTGCCAACCGTGGAATCGGCCGTCCGGTGGCGGAGTCCCTCAATCAGACGATGGCTTGGTTCCGCAAGTGGCTCGACAACGTGGCACCTCCGGGTCGCCAGGTGATACTCGTCGGCTTCAGCGGCGGCGCAGCCTTTGCAGGAGGTCTGCTCCTGTCCGATCCACAGCGTTTCGCAGGCGCTGCCATCCTCTACGGAACATTACCGTTCGACGCCGGCGTCCCAACTTCACCTGCCCGCTTGGCCGGGGTGCCGGTTTTCGTTGCCCAAGGCGAGACCGACACTGTCATCCCCCGCGAGCTCCTGGACCGAACGTGGACCTACCTGCTCGGTGATTCCGGCGCACCCAGCTACGCCCGCCGCGATCCCGGCGGCCACGGCCTCACCAATGACACTGTTGCGGAGCTTGGCGGCTGGATCGCGGAGCGTTTGCACTTCCTCGCCTCCCGCGGCACTCTGCCGTCCGACGATGGCACCTGGAACGCCTTTCCCGACGGCGCGCTCCCGGTTCGTTCCGGCGCTCGCCCCGATGTTTCCTGGTCGATACCGCAGGAGCAGCGCTCCGACAATAGCCCGCGCCACGTCCGGGAGCGGCTCCTGGACCGTGTCCTCGCCTTGCCCGGGGTAACTGCACGCCAGTCAGCCATCTCCGTGCCCGGTGCATCCGGGTTCATGGTCGAACGCGACGCACGGGCGCCGCTTGACGCATTCCTCGTTCCACAGGCCGGAGAGTTTGCGCACCTCCACCCCGAGTACGATGGATCACTGCATACGGCCCTGCCTCCGGCCCTTGCCCGCGAGGCCATAGCCAAAGGTTGGGGCGTGGCTCATCCCCTGGCCGGGATCCGGCTTGCCCGGGGAATGGTCATGATCTATGGACCACGGAACGACGCTGAGCTTGATGTCGTCACCGGAATCCTGCAGACAAGCCACGCCTACGCCACGCTCCCCGCAGGCAGCGGGAACGCCTGACATTCCGCGGAGCCATGGCCAGAGACGGCCATGGCTCCCTTGCGCCTAGCTCTGGCGGACAGCAGCCCTCACGGTTTGCGAGAGGTGGATCGCCCTGGCATCCGCGCCGCCCGGCAGTTGCATCTGGAGCGGGATATAGCCAAAGCTGATGCCGTACAGCGGGTCAGCGTACCCGAGCGCCCCACCGGCACCATCATGGCCAAACGCCTGGTAGCTGCCAAAATCAGAGCCTGGGTGGGGCTTCATGAAAACGACACCGAACGACGCCGGGAAATTCAGGACCCTGTCCACTCCCCACACCTGCTGCTGCCCCATTGCCGCAACAGTATCGGAGTCTACGAGGGTATCCCCCGTCAGGCCAATGGCTGCTGCGTAAACCTGCGCCAGCCCCCTTGCCGATCCGATACCGCCAACTGCGGCAGGGCCAGCCGCCCGCACTTCGCGGCGATTGGGTGAGTAGGGACCCAGGTTTGGCGGTACAAGGCTGTTGACACCGTTGAACATCAGGGCGCCAAGACCATCCGGCGACATCTGGCTTGCGGACATGATTTCAAGCTGTTCGGTCGTAGGTTGCGCGGGACGTACTGCTTCGAACCGATCCTCTTCTGATTCCGGCAGGCCGAGCCAAAAGTCAATGTCCCGGGGTGCGCGGACGGTGTTCTCGTAGAGTTCCTGCAAGGTCAGGCCCGTAATCCGCCGCACCAGTTCCTCGATGACGGATCCGATGGTCAGGCCGTGATAACCGAAGCTTGATCCCGGGCGCCAGTACGGCCGTTGCGTCGCGAGTTTGGGTGCCGCGCGGCGGGAGTCCAGTATGTCCGCGGTTTCCAGCCCCGCGTCCACGTTGATCAGTCCAGCCTGGTGCGACAAGAGCTCGCGGACAAGCACCCGTTCTTTTCCGTTGGCGCCAAATTCCGGCCAATAGTGAACCACCGTTTGATCAAGGTCCAGCTGTCCTGAGCTGACCAGCGTCGCCAGGGCTATTGCGGCGACGCCTTTTGTCGCCGAGAACGTTCCCGTCAACGTGTCGCGTTCCAGGCCGTCTCCACCGACCAGATCAACCACGAGGTGGTCCTTCCAGTACACGGCCAGCTGGGCGCTGTAATTGAGGTCCTCGGCGAGATAGGCATCAAACTGGGCCTGTACGTCCTCGAACCCGGGTGCGACGGTGCCTGTGGACTGGCTTTTGGCAGGAGCCGTGACGGCTGACATATGCTTCGGACCTTTCCTTGGAAACTAGTGGTGGGCCGGCGACTGGCTGCCCGGTGCTGCCGTCCCGGCGGCACCGCGGAGCCAGGCGAGCATTTGCTCAACGGAGTGTTTGGCTGGTCCTGTGTGGGGATGGTCCAGGTGTCCGTGCATGCTGTCCGGTTCCATCTCCATGCGGACTGGCACTCCTGCGGCTTCCAGTTGGGCTGCGAAGAGTTCCCCTGAGGCGCGCAGGGTGTCAGATTCGGAATTGATGATGTAGACGGGGGGAAAACCCTTGACGTCGCCCTCCCCGGCGAACGCATGCGCGTCCTTGAACGTGTCCTCACTGCCGGCGAAATTCAGGTTGATGTCCCGGATGAAGTCCGGCCCGAAGGCAAGGTCAGCGGGAACGCCGGCCATCTTCCCGCGCAGATCCTCGTTGAGCGGGGGAAGCTCGGCGTGGACGAGAGGGTATGCGAGCAGCAAGGAAGCAGGCATCTGCCCGGATTCGTCCCTCAGCCGTCCCGTCAGCGCGGCAGTCAGCGCGGCGCCGGCGCTTGCCCCGCCAAGATGAAGGTCTCCCACAGTCTGCAACCCCAGAGATTCAAGATTCTCACTTGCCCAGCGCCAACCGGCGAGTACGTCGTTTGACGGGGCCGGATACTTCACGCCGTGAAGGGCCTTGCGATAGTCCAGTGACAGCACTGAAATTCCGTGCGAGGCGAGGTAGAGGCTGACCCAGTGCGCCTCGGGCATGTCCAGGTCGCCGGCAATGAAGGCCCCACCGTGGACCCAGACGAGTCCAGCCAGGGCTTCGCCGGGACAACGGTACAGGCGTCCGGGGACCCGGCCCTCGGGGGTCGGGACATCAATGTCGACTGCAGATACAGCGGCCAACTCCGGATAGATGGACACAAGTGACTGGTGGTCTGTGTCAGTTCTGGGGTCCGGGAAGGGCCCGTTCAGCTCCAGGCCGCGGATCAGCTGGCCGGCCATTGATGTACTCGGGACTTGCGTGCCTGTATCGGCCATGTCTTTGTCGTTCCTTCTCTTGAGGGGCCCTAGTCCTGGACAAGTTCCAGCGTTGCCTGCAGCGGGAGTTCGTTGACGGAGGTGCCGATGCGGAGGGTGTACATGCCCGGCTCGTAGGTCCAGCCGTTGTCCCAGTACGCAAGGAGCCGGGTGGGGACGTCCACACTGGCTGTAACGGTTTCGCCGGCTTCTGCCCATACAGGAACGGAGGCGACAAGCCATCGGATAGGGCGGTCGACGGCGGAGTCTGGCCTTTCCGCGTATACCTGCACGACGTTCTTGCCGGCGCGGGCGCCGCTATTCGTAAGTGCGATGGTGACTGGAAGAGCTGTATCCGCCGTGGCTGTGGCCGGGGCATCCACGGAATCCAGGTTCCAGTGCGTGTAGCCAAGCCCGTACCCAAATTCGTATGCCGGCGTCCTTTCGGCCTTGAGCCAGGCACGGTAGCCGATATGGATCCCTTCGTCGTAGGTGAGGGTCCCGTCGGCCTCGGGCGTGACATTGATGACGGGCACGTCCTCCCGGCGTGCGGGCCATGTGGTGGGCAGTCGGCCCCCGGGCTCGGCTTCCCCCGTCAGGATGTCGGCAAGTGCATGGCCGAACTCTTGACCGCCGAAGTAGCCGATCAAGGTCGCCGCTACTTCGTCGCGCCAAGGCATCAGGACAGGCGAACCGGAGTTCACGATGACGACAGTGCGGGGGTTGGCAGCCGCCACGGCGTGGACCAAACGGTCCTGCGTGCCGGGGAGTTCGAGGGAGGAACGGTCGTATCCCTCGGACTCAACGCGGGAATTGGTGCCCACTACGACGACCGCAACGTCGGCAGCGCGCGCAGCTTCCACCGCTGCGGTAATGAGGCCGTCGGGGTCCGCATTGTCGGCTTCGGTACCAATCGTGATTCCGAGCGTGTTCGATAGTGCCCCTGCCGTCTTGCTGGTGAGTTCTACCCGTACGTTGAGTGGGGTGCCCTCGACCACGTCCACCGGAACCGAGGCTGCTGGCGGCGCGAGCAATGCGGCCCCCAGGTCCGTTCCAACAGCTTCAACCGTGGCGTCATGGACAAGTACGCCATTCACGAAAATACGGCCATGCCCCACGCTGGAGAAGCCGAGCCGAATGGTGCCGGTCTCGTGCGGTGTGTAGATGGTGTGGAACTGAACCGTCGATGCTGTCGAGATGGGTGCGTCTCCTCCGAACCAGACCAGCGCTGTAGAGCGTCGGTCCTCGGTGAAGAGCTCGTGACCGTTGGCGTCCAAAAAGCGAACTCTGATGCCGGGGGCTCCGGTGACCGGATTGGTGATTTGTTCCAGGGGGAATTCCGCGATCCCTTCCTGCACTACCGCTCCCACTGTGTAACTGACGTTGTCTGGACCGAAAGCAGCGCGGATCCCGTCCAGGGGCGTGACTATTCTTTCGGGAACCACCGTGGCGGAGCCGCCGCCCTGTGTGCGGGCGTAGCGTGCGTTGTGTCCGATGACCGAAACCTTTCGGACCGCGGTTGGATCCAGTGGAAGCAGGCCGTCGTTTTTCACCATCACGGTACCCGCAATAGAGGCTTCCCGGGCGAACGCGACAAGGTCCTCCCGGTCCGCGGGTTCGGGCCGGACGGCCTCGAAGCCTTCCAGGGCACCCACCCGGGCGGCGAGCTGCAGAATCCGCAACACCTTCCGCTCGATCGCGGATTCCGGAATCCGGCCGGCTTTCACCGCCGCGACGAGGGCTTCACCCCAGGGGCCATCCGGCCCCGGCATAACGAGGTCCTGGGAAGCGGCGGCACTGTCGATGCTGCGGACTGCAGTCCAGTCGCTGATGACCACGCCGTCGAAACCCCATTCGCTGTTCAAGGGGGTTTCCAGAAGGTCGTTTTCGGTCGCGGTGATGCCGTTAATGGAGTTGTACGCACTCATCACCAGCCACGCTTTCGATTCAACGATGGCCTTTTCGAATGCGAGAAGATAAAGCTCCCGCAGTGGCCGGTCCCCCACCTTGACATCGACGGTGAACCTGTCAGTTTCAGAATCGTTGGCCACGTAGTGCTTGGGGGTGGCGCCCACACCATTGCGCTGCACACCTGACACGTAGGCGGCCGCCAGCTCGGCTGTCAGCACCGGGTCTTCACTGAATGCTTCGAAGTGCCTTCCCCCCAGCGGGGAACGGTGCAGGTTGATCGTCGGCCCCAGGACCACGTCCACTCCCTTGCGCCGGGCTTCAACAGCCGACGCCGCCCCAAGCCGGTCGGCGATGGCCCGATCCCACGAGGAGCTGATGGCGGCAGCTGATGGAAAGTTCATGGACGGCTCACGCTCGTCCCAGACTTCACCGCGGACGCCCGTCGGACCGTCTGAGAAGAGCATGCGCCGCAGCCCGATCTTTTCGAGTGGCCAGGTAGTCCAGAAATCACGTCCCGTCAGCAGTTGGATCTTTTCCGCAAGTGTCAGTTCAGCCATCAGGGACTTCAGTCGTGCGTCGGTGCTGTGGTCGGTTTTTGCTGCGTCGGTGAGGAATTCCATGGTGGCTTTCTTGGCTGTTCTTGCGTTGATGTTCTTGCTGTTTTTCAGGCTACGCCGGCCTGGAGGTCCTGCTGGTGCTGGAGTTCCAGGAGGCGTACTCTGTCGGCCCGGTGTTTGGCCTGCCGGTCGGGATCGGGAATCGGAGCGGCCATGAACAGCCGCTGCGTGTAGGGGTGTTCAGGTGCTCCGGTGACCTGATCGCCGTCGCCCCATTCGACGATCTCGCCGTGGTACATCACGGCAACGCGGTGGCTGAGGTGCCGCACCACGGCGAGGTCGTGGGAGACGAAGAGGTAGGCGACACCGGTGAGTTCCTGGATCTCGATGAAGAGTTCCATGACGCGGGCCTGCGTGGAGAGGTCCAGGGCGGACACGGGCTCGTCGCAGACGATGAGCTTTGGATCCAGGGCGAGGGCCCTGGCGATGGCGACGCGCTGGCGCTGTCCGCCGGAGAATTCCCGCGGCAGCCGGTGCGCGGCGCCGTGCGGCAGCCGGACCTGGTCCAGCAGTTCGGCCACGCGCTGGTTGGCCGCCTTGCGGTCCACTTTGCGGACGGTGAGCGGTTCGGTGAGGATCTGCTCGATGGTCATGGAGGGGTTCAGCGATGTGTACGGGTCCTGGAAAACCACCTGGATCTCGTTGCTGAGTTCCTTGCGCTGGGCGCGGGGGGCCTTGGAGATCTCCTCGCCGCGGTATTTGATGCTGCCGCCGGTAACGGGCGCCAGCCCCAACACGGCGCGGCCCAAGGTGGTCTTGCCCGAGCCGGACTCCCCTACGAGGCCCACAGTCTCACCCGGCCGGATGTCAAGGGAGACGCCCTTGAGCGCCTTGAACGGTTCCTTCCGGAAGCCCTTGAGCGGATATTCGACGACGACGTCCTTGACGTCGAGCAGGGTGTCGGTCATGACGTCACTCCTTTCAATTCCTGGGGCTTGGCTAACTGCGCTGTGCCGGTGGCCGGGATGTACTGCCCGCGGGGGGCGGTGTCTTCGAGGATCGCGTCTAGCAGCTGGCGGGTGTACGGGTGCTGGGCATCGTTGAAGATTGCCCGGACAGGACCGGTTTCCACGACGCGGCCGGTCTGCATCACGGAGACGCGATCGCAGAGGTCGGCAACCACCCCGAAGTTGTGGGTCACCAGGATGACGCCCATGTTCAGTTCATCCTGGAGCTCGCGAAGCAGGTTCAGCACTTCGGCCTGCACCGTGACGTCCAGGGCGGTGGTGGGTTCGTCGGCGATCAGCAGGTCCGGATTGCAGGACACGGCGCCGGCGATCAGGACGCGCTGGGCCATGCCGCCGGAGATCTGGTGCGGGTAGGAGTTGAAGGTCCGTTCCGGGTTGGGGATGCCCACCTTCGCCAGCAGCACCAGGGCACGTTTGCGGGCTTCAGCCTTGGAGATGCCCAGGCACACCCGCATGGGTTCCATTAACTGGCTGCCGATGGTGAACGCGCCGTCCAGGTTGGACATGGGTTCCTGCGGGATGTACGCGATGCGCTTCCCGCGTACCTTGGTCATCTCCTTCTCGGAGAGGTGCGCCAGATCCTTGCCCTCAAAGAAAATGGAACCACCTGTGATGCGCCCGTCCTGGGGCAGGAGCCGGAGGATGGAGAACGCAGTCTGTGTCTTGCCGGAACCAGATTCGCCGACCAGGCCGTGCACCTCACCGCGCCGGACTGTCAGGCCCACGTGGTTCACCACGTGGGTGGTGGACCCGTCGGGCTGGTCGTAGCCGACTCCGAGGTCCGTGACTTCCAGCAGCAATTCGCCCGTGTCTGTGCCCGGCTCTTCGGGATGGACGACGGCGGCGTCCCCGCGCTTCCCGGCGGCACCTTCGGCGTCGGCTGCTGCAGTCGCTGCCGCGGCCTTGCGGCCCTTCTTCACCGGACCGCTGCTGCGCTCCAGCTCGTCGCGCATGGCGTTGGCCAGCAACGTCAGGGCGATGCAGACAAGACCGATGACCAGGGCCGGCCACAGCACCAGCGCGGGTGCTTTGAAGATGTTGATGAAGCCGTCGTTGAGCATGCTGCCCCAAGTGGGGATGCTCCGATCGCCCAGCCCCAGGAATTCCAGTCCGGCCTGGATGGCGATGGCGATGCCCAAGACCATGGCTGACTGGATGATGACCGGTGCCCGGACCACGGTGAGGATGTGGCGGCCGATGATCCTGAAGTCGCTTAAGCCGGAAACCCGTGCCGCGTCCACATAAAGTTCGTTGCGGACTGCGGTAACGGACGCATAGACAAGCCGGAAGAAAGCCGGCGACAGCAGCACACCGAAGATCATCATGGACAACCACATGGAGGGGCCAACTACTGCGCGGGCCGCCAGCAGGACCACCATTCCCGGCAGGGCCATCAACAGTCCGGTGAGCCATGAGGAGACCGCATCGAACCAGCCGCCGTAGTACCCGGCGATGAGCCCAGCCGTGACGCCGATGACCAGCGCCACGGCGAGAGCCACCACGGCGCCGGCGAGGCTGAACTGGCCGGCGAAGAGCAGGCGGCTGAAGACATCGCGTCCGGCGCTGTCGGCCCCCAGTAGATGCCCGGATCCGGCCTTGGCCAGCACATCCTTGAGGGTGGCCTCGTTGGGATCGTGCGTTGCCAGCACTGGGGCCAGGAGGGAGGCCAGTGCCACCAGGAACAGGACAAGCAGCGATGCCGCACCTGTCGGGTGTGTTACGAGCTTGCGGAAGAGGGAAATCTTGGCTGCCGTGACGGGCAGTGCGGGAGGAGCGTCGATCATGACAGCCGAACTTTCGGATTGAGCCAGCCCTGGGCCAGGTCGATGATGAGGTTGACGGTCACCACGATGGCAGCGGTTGCAAGCACGACTCCCATCACGACCGGGATGTCACCCTGGCCGGTGGCGGCGACCGTGATCTGCCCGAGGCCGGGCAGGGCAAAGATCTGTTCCACGATGACGGCGCCCCCCAGCAGTCCAATGAACTGAACGGCAAGTACAGCCAAGGCCGGTCCGCCCGCGTTGCGCAGCACGTGCTTATAGACAACGCGGTTGAAGGACAATCCGCGGGCGCGCAGCGTGCGAACGTAGTCCTTGCGGAGCGCATCAATCAGTGAACCGCGGATCTGCTGCACCACGGCGGCGACGCATCCGATGGAGAGGGCGATGATCGGCAAGGTGACCGTCGTCGCCCAGCCGCCGAACGACGTCGTAATGGGCACATACCCTGTGGCCTTGAACCACTTGAGGTTGAGCGCGAACAGGGAGACCAGACCCAGCGCGATCAGGAACCCGGGGATAGCGAAGCCGAGGACACCCACGAACTGGACTACGCGGTCGATCCAGCCGCGGCGGACTGCTGCCCAAACAGCCACGACTACCGAGATAAACGCAGCGACGATGGTGGCGCCGAGGACGAGGGAAAGCGTGACCCAAACCCTGCTGCTGACACCGGTGCTGACGAGCTGGCCATTGAACCAGGAGCGGCCGAGGTCGCCGGTGACGGCTCCGGTAATCCAGTCCCAGTACTGGACAACGAGGGGACGGTCGAGACCCAGCTGGCTTGCCTTCATGGCAACTTGGGCGTCCGTGGCGGTGGGGCCCACGATGCGGCGGGCGATGTCGCCGCTGCCTGAGTACAGCAGCAGGTAGGCGACCGTGGTGATGACGAACAGCAGGAGGACGCCGGAAACCAGGCGCTTCAGCACGAATCGGTACATTCGAAAATCCTTTGAAAACGTTGCTGAGGTTGCCGGCCCGGGCAATGTCGCCGGACCGGCAACCCTCCGCTACGAAGCGGGTGTGAACGACCAGATGTAGGGGTAAACGTTGCCGGTCTGGAGTTCGACCTTGGTCTTCGCGTCAGTTACGAAACTGTTCTGCGGACGGTACCAGGGGGCAAACCAAGCCTGCTCCACGATGTACTTGTTCAGTTCCTTTGCTGCCGACTTCTGCTCGTCCCCGGAACCCAGGTGGATCTTGTTGATCAAGCCGTCAACCGTCGGGTCCTCATACTTGTAGGGATTCCACGCTGAATTCGGGGCAATCTTCATGTTGATGAGCTGCCAGTCCGACTGTTGCTCCAGGATCATGTAGCTCGCGGCGTACTTTGCTGCCAGGAGATCGGCAATGAAGTTGTTGCCGGCGTCGACCGTCTCCACTGTGACTCCCACTTCCTTGAGCTGCTGGGTGATCAAGGTGAAGATTGAGCTGTTGACGAGCGGTGTGGACGGCATTTGCAGCGTGAAGCCGTTCGCGTAGCCCGCGTCGGCCAGAAGCTTTTTGGCCTTGGCAGGGTCATAGGCATAGCGGGAGTCCAGGGAAGCGTCGTAAGCGTCCGAGGACGGCGGGAAGACCTGGGTCGTGGTTGTTCCGCGGCCTTGGTTGACAGCATCCAGCAGCGCCTTTGTGTCGAAGGCGTAGTTCAACGCCTGCCGGACCCGGACGTCCTTGAGGGCGGCGTTGGTCTTGCCGGCGCGGTCGAACAAGATCAGTCCAGTCCAGTTGCCCTCGAAGGTGTTGTTCTTGTAGCCCGCCGCTTCGGCCTCCTGGATCATCGAAATGTCAATGAGGGAACCGTTGAGCGTTCCGGCCTTGACGGCATTGAGGAGTGACGTCTGTTCCGGGTAGACGTTCAGCACCATGTTGTCGTAATGGACCAGGCCTTTGTTCCAGTAGTCAGGATTGCTCTTGTACGAGTATGAGGTCCCGGTGACTGTGGCTGCGGTATCCAGGATGTAGGGGCCGGATCCGACAGGTTTGGTGGCGATGTCCGCGTTCCCGAAGGATGCCGGGCTCTGCATGAACGATGCATCCTTGGACAGGTAGCCGAGGAATGCGGGGTCTGGGGCCGAGAGGGCCAGTTCCAGGGTCGTGCTGTCCACAGCAGTGGCTGTCTTGAGTGCTGCCAGGAACTGGGCGTCTGCCGACGTTCCGGCCTTGAATCGCTCCAGGTTCTGTTTGGCTGCGTCCGCGTTGAAGGGGGTGCCGTCGGTGAATTTGACGTCGTCGCGGAGCTTCAGGGTCAGGACGGTTTTGTCGTCATTGTACTTCCACTCGGTTGCCAGCATGGGTACCAGCTTTCCGCCAGGTTCCATGCGGAGCAGGGTGTCATACACGGCCTGGTAGAAGGGCGAAACGTTCGCAAAGTCGGAGTCGGCAGCAGCAAAAGATTTCGGCGCCATGAGGGTGCCCAGCGTGAGCGTTTGCGAGGAGTGCTCCGCAGAGCTTTCCCCCCCTCCACCGCAGCCGGTGAGGCTCAGGGCAACGGCGGCAGCAAGTGCGGCCATGCGTGTAGGTCGGAACATCATTGGTCCCTTTCACGGTCAGTGGCGTCCACCATGGACAGCCATTGAAAGAGACCGTAACATGAAAACAGACCATGCGGTATGTTTTCGCTGCCGCTATCGATTTTTCGCCAAATGTGACGCGCCGCACAGCTGTTGACGCCCGCCCCGGCGTGCCTTGTCCAAGGTTGTTAGAGTTTCAAGATGACTGAAACAGCGACCACTGCCGCCGCACGGGAACCGCGGCGCGGCCGGCCGCGCGGAACCTACGCCAAGACAGAAGCACGCCGGCAGGAAATCCTGACGGCTGCCTTCGAGGTTTTTTCCACGGCCGGCTATCGGGCAGGATCGATCCAGGACATCGCTGACAAGATCGGTCTGACGAAGACGGGCCTCCTCCACCATTTCCCCAGCAAAGAGGCCCTTCTCGAGGCCGTCCTGACCCTTCGTGATGAAGACTCGTGGGCGGCTGCCGGAATCGTCACCGACAACGGCATGGAAACGCTGAATGGCATTGTTCGGCTCGTGCACAACAACACCACTGTGCCGGGACTTGTTGCCTTGCATTGTGTGTTGTCGGCCGAATCAACAGACCCCACACACCCCGCCCACGAGTACTTCCAGCGACGTTACGACTGGGTGCGGGAAGTTGGTGGGCAGGCCTTCTCAGATTTGGAACGGCAGGGTAAGTTGCGGCACGGGGTAACGCCCGGGGCAGCCGCACGGCAACTGGTGGCACTCATGGACGGGCTGCAGGTGCAGTGGTTGCTGGACAACGAGTCCGTGGACATGGCCGATGACTTAAAGAACTTCCTGGGTTCCATCACTACCGAAAAGTTTTAGTGCCCCCGGCAGGAACGTATTCCTGCCGGGGAACCACACCGTTTTACAGGGCTGCCCTCAAGAAGGTGAGCAGCTCGCGGTTGAACTCTTCCGGCTCGTTCCAATGGGGGCAGTGCCCGCTGTTTTCGAAAACGGAAAGGGAAGATTTGGGCATGGTATCTGCCAGCCACTGCATGCCTTCAAGCGGGAAAGACGGCGAGAAGCGGCCCGTGGCTACCCAGGACGGAACATTCAGGGTCGGTGCAACGTCCCGCCAGTCTGCTGTGAAGTGATCCACCAGGAGCGGAAGTACAGCGCCATCGGGAAATTGCGTGAGGCCGCCCACCTCGGAAAAGAGTTGCGCTACGTGGGGCGGCGCTGGAGGCTCAAGTGCCGGATTGCCCCATTGAAAGCGCCCGTTAACGGAATCCCACACATTGGCCCATTCGACGGACCGGACACCCCAGGCCCACGATTCGTCGTTAACGATTTTTGGCGACTGATCGATTGCTACGAACGCGCGAACGCGGTCCGTTCCGTACAGGTCGAAATATGCGAGACAGACGGAGACGCCCAAGGAATGCCCAACGAGGGCTACCTCGCCAAGCTCCAGATGCTCGAGCAATTCCCCGACGTCCTTGCCCAGGCGGGAGACACGTTGACCGCTGCCCGGGAAGTCTGAGCGGCCGTGGAACCTAAGGTCGAGCGCAATTGTCCTGTAACCTGCGGCGACCAAAGCCTGGCGCTGGAAGGCCCAGTGTGCCGCCTGGCAGGTGAATCCGTGAACAAGTAACACCGCCGGACCGGAGCCGAAGTCATCGTAAACCAGTTGTGCGCCGTCTGAGGTTCGAAAGGACCTTGTTTGACCAGTCATTGCTGCCTCCTTGGGCAATCGGTCGAAAGTGATGAGGTTGTAGCTCTAAAAAGGAGACTCCAAAGGCCGGGCTGATTCGCGGGCAGCCCGGCCTCAGGAACATCCGGCGCTTTCAGCCCGGAAGTGGCGTTTCAGCCGAAGACCACGCCGCCGTTGACGTGGAGCACTTGTCCGGTAATTGTGCCGTTGCCCGGCGCCAGGAGAAACGCGATGGCTGAGGCAATCTCCTCAGGCTTGGAAAGCCTTCCGAGGAGGGACATCCCGGCGATTCGCTCGCGATCTGCATCGTTCAAAACATCAGTCATCGGTGTTTCAGTCGCCCCGGGAGCAACCATGTTCACGCGCACCTGATGGGGCGCGAGCTCACGGGCGTATCCGCGTACCAAGCCGATGAGCGCGGCCTTTGAGGTGGCGTACGCACCGTTACCCATGAGCCCGCCTCCTGTGAAAGCTGCGGCGCTGCCAAGGACGACCACCGACCCGAGCCGGCCTGCGCGTAGAAGGTGGGGCCCTGCGGCCGAGATCGTGTTCTGGACTCCGATGACATTGATGTCGAGTACCCGCCGGAATTCGGCAGCATCGATGTCCAGCAGCGCCGACCGGCTGACTATCCCGGCAGCGGCCACAACCCCGGTCAGTCCGCCACCTGCCGCGAATTCGTCGGCTGCGCGGCGCATGGCCCCAGCGTCCGTGACATCAGCGGCCACGGCGACATGACCTTCTCCGTCCAACGTCGCCACTGCATCTGCCGCGGCTGACGGGTTCACGTCGACAATAGCTACGCGTGCGCCCCGGGCCGCAGCCTGGCGGGCACAGGTGAGGCCGATGCCGGACGCACCGCCGGTTATGAGGACAGCTTCAGCTGTCCCGGATTCGTGGTCATTCACGTCAATTACTCCTGAAGATTCATGTTTAGAGGATCGCCATTGCGTTGGCCGGGCTGCCAACTCCGCCCAGCAGGTTCAGCGGCTGGGCCGTGAGGAAGACGTCATATCGGCGTCGGGCGGCGCAGGCAGCTGCCAGCTCATCGAG
Source organism: Pseudarthrobacter sp. LT1 (assembly GCF_035621795.1). NCBI lineage: Bacteria > Bacillati > Actinomycetota > Actinomycetes > Micrococcales > Micrococcaceae > Pseudarthrobacter > Pseudarthrobacter sp. LT1. The sequence goes on along the minus strand of NZ_CP141830.1, from coordinate 1,995,907 downwards.
CGCCCAAAGCTCGCCAATGCTCAGCCCAAGCAACGGGATCAGGATACGGTGCAGCATCCCCGTGTGGCTGGAGGCAGGCATCGCACCTGATAGTTCCGCCTGGACGGTGAGTTTGGAATCCGTTGCCGGCCAGGCTTCGAGCGCGATGTTGTCGGACGCCGCCACCGCTACTTGATGGTCCCAAAGCCACGCGGCCGATTCTTCGGTTTGGCTTAGGCCCGGCGAGCGGAGGGCGCCGTCCGAGCGGTTGGCGTCCGCCCGGATGTGTTTGAGCCATCCTGTGCGGATCATGATGATGTCGCCCGGCCGGATGGTGCTCCCCTGCCATTCAAGCGTTGAATCCAGATCAGCCACCGGAATTTGTTCGTTGGTGGCCTGGTCGATCGGGCGGCCGACCGCGTCCCGGTAGGCACCGACGTCGATGAGCAGGCCACGGCCGGCGATCCCCCGTTCGGCCACGGCCTGTATTCCGAGGCCGGGTTTTCCCGCCACCAGCCCGTTGGGATCCGCGTCATTGTAGAAGCCGTGGTCCGGATGCCCGAAGTGTCGCAACCCGTCAATTTGCGTCGACGCCTGAAGGAACAGATTGTCGATCCGGTCGTCGCGGTGGAAATCGTTGAGGCCGAACACAGTGTGTTGAATCGAACCGCGGTGGGCAATGATGGGCGGCTCGAATTCCGTCAACGGCAGGTTGAGCGGTATGACTTCGCCCGTCAAAATACTCTCACGGGCTTCAAGGACACGGGCCGGTGTGAGGTGGTTCAGGGTGCCCAGCTGGTCGGCCGGGCCCCACAGGCCCCAGGCCGTTCCCCGCAGCCGGTCGGGGCGATCAAACAGCTGGTAATACCGGGGAAATTCCCCGGCCGGGGAACGGCGTGAAGCTTGATGAGTGGTCATCGGGTGATTAGGCTTCGCCGTCCGTCATGACCTGGTGGATCTCGATCATGTTGCCGGCGGGGTCAGTGAGGAAGATCTGGTGCCAGCCTTCGACGGACCAGACGCCCCAGTCGTCGAACGGGATGTTGTTCTCGGTGAGGCGTGCCTTGATGGCCTCGATGTCATCGGTCCGGAACGCAAAGTGTCCTCCGATGAGCGGGTTGACCGAGTGTCCCTCCTGGGCTGCGAGGTACGGCTGGCGCTGGGTGGCGTGGATCTGCAGTTCGTTGGGGTCGCCGGCTTCGTAGAACTTGGCGGCTGTATCCCACTCGGCATCGCCGTCGATGTCGTTGTCTGCATTTTTGGACGTGGCGATCATCTTGGGCGAGGGGAGCTGGTTCAGCCCCAGCGCCTTTCCGTAAAAGTCCGTCAGGATCGACATGTTGTCTGAAGTGACATTCACGTGGTGGAGGCGGAGGTATGCCATTGACTTTTCCTTTGATGTGATGGGTTGGTTATTGCGGACAAGAGTGACCGGAGTCAGAGGTCGACCCGATAGCGGGCCACTTTCTCCGGGTCGAGCTGGATGCCGAGGCCGGGGCCCTCAGGAACGCGCATGTATCCATTCTCAACAATGAGCGGCTGATCCAGCAGATCATCGGCCATGTCCAGGTAGTTGGACAGTTCAGCTGCCGAACGCGAGGTAATTTCCTGGGACGCACCGAAGACGAGGGAACAAACGGTTCCGACTTGCGCATCGATCTGGTTGCCGATGACCGCTTCGAGGCCCAGCCCTTCGGCAAGGTGGGAAACGCGCAGCGAACCTGAGAACCCTGTTCGGGCGGTCTTGATGCTCACAGCGGTCGCTGCTCCTGCAAGGATTTCGCGGGTAACGTCAGCCGGCGTGGGCGCACTTTCGTCCGCGACGAACGGCACAGGACATTGGGAAACAAGCCAGCGCCTGCTCAACACATCGTCGGCGGGGCAGAGCTCTTCCACGCGACTTAGTCCCACAGCTTCGAGATCCCGAAGTGCCCCGGCCGATTCCGCCGCCGTCCAACCCCGATTCCCATCGATGTACAGTTCCGCGTCAGGGCCAAGGGCTTCCCGGACTGCCTTGCACACTTCCACGTCCAGGTGGACGGGGCGCCGTCCGACCTTGATCTTGAAACTCGAAATGCCCAACGTCTCCCTTAGCTCGACAGCCTCGGCGGCAACTGTGTCCGGATCATCGAACCCCAGCATGTGGCTGACCTGCAAGCCATCAGCGAAGCCTCCAAGAAGGCGATGTACCGACGTGCCGATCGTCTTGCCCCAGGCGTCCCACATTGCCATGTCGATGGCGGCTTTGGCAGTGGGATTTCCTACCGTTCGAGCCAGGCGCGACCGCACCGCCTCGCGGTCGAGGATGGAGAGCCCGATGATGGCAGGGGCGAAAATCTTCTCGATAACGGCGACAATCGATGCCTGCGTCTCACCATAGGTGTAAGGCCGCGGAGGGGCTTCGGCAAACCCGACCACACCATCGCTGGTGACCACTTCCACAAGCACATTGTCCGCTACATCAATCGATCCGCTGGCAAAACGCAGGGGCTTGCGGTAAGGAATCGCGTACGGGACGGTCCGTACTTCGACGATTCGTGGTGCAACTGCACGCTCACCCGCGGGTGTTGTTTGAGTGGCTGGTTGAAGTAACAAAATTTTGCTCATCCTTTGGTGTGGCTTTGGTGGAGGTCATCCCCGGGCGTGTGCCCCGGCAACATCTGTTTCGAGACTGGTAGTCCCACGGAGCCCGCCAGTCTTCCGGTCAGCCCACCCGATGAGGATGTAGACGAACACTGCAGCGAGGCCGAAGAAGCCCGACATCACCAGAAGGCCGGCGGAGCTTGAGCCGGTGAGGTCAGTGAGCCAACCCTGAATGTAAGGGCCTACGAGGCCGCTGACGTTTCCGACAGAGTTGACGAGCGCGATGGACACTGCGGCGAGGGCCCCGGCATACACCTGGGCAACGGTCGCCTGGAAGGTGGACAGAGTCGCGAAGAAGCCCGCAGCGGCGATGCTGATACCGATAAGTGACAGGAACGGGTTTCCGGAGAGCACGCCAATGAGGAGTCCGAGTGCTGCGGCAACCATGGGCAGGGTGAGGTGCCAGCGCCGTTCGCCGGTTCGGGAGATGCTGCGGACGATGACAAACATGACGATGGCGGAGAATGCCCACGGGATCGCCGAGACGTAGCCGGACCCGACGACGTCCAAGTGGAACTGCTCTTTGACGATCGTCGGAAGGAAGTACGTGATCGACCAGAAGCCGATCAGGATAAAGAAGTAGGTGATGGCGAAAGCCCACAGCGACGGCCGGCGGAGCGCGGCGGGAAGCTGCTTCAGTTCGTGTGCTCCGGAGCCCGAGCGCTGGGTGACATTCTCCGCCAGGTACGCCTTTTCCTCGTCATCGAGCCAGGCCGCCTTCGCCGGGGTGGAGGGCAGAGCAAAGAAGATGACAACTGCAAGGATAATTGCCGGAACACCTTCAATCAGGAATACCCAACGCCATCCGGCAAGGCCAGCTACGCCGTTCATGAGCATGATCGACGAGGTCACGACGGAGCCCACCGCCAAGGCGACCGGAACAGCGAGGTTCAGCCAGGACATCGCCTTGGGCAGCAGCCGGGCTGGGCACCAAAGCGCCAGGAAGAGCGCGGTCCCCGGCGAGTAGCCGGCTTCCGCAAGTCCGAGAAGGAACCGCATGATGTGAAGGCTGACTTCGTCCTGCATGAACGCCATACCCATCGTCACCAGGCCCCAGGTGATCATGATGCGGGCCAGCCAAATGCGCGCCCCTACCTTCGCAAGGAACATGTTCGAGGGGATCTCGAACAGCAAGTAACCGATGTAGAAGAAACCCGCGGCAAGGCCGAATGTCGCTGCTGTAAGGCCCAAATCTTTGGACAGGGGCCCTGCGATCACCCCAAGGTTGGCTCGATCGATGTAGGCAATGAACATGCCAAGCATGAGGATTGGAAGGACCTTCAGGGTCACTTTGCGGAAGACCCGAGCTTCAACGCTCAGATCTATCGGGGTGGTGTTTGTTTTCATCATGACCTCTCTTCGTTGAGGGGGCTCTGGGTTTGGTGCCGCCTTGAAAAAGGTTAGTGAGAGATTGTTCCGAAGAGAAATACCAATTCTCTTTCCTTTGATAGGCAAAGCAGAAAGATCCTCGCCTGCTACTTAGGCCCGTGGGCTCACCATGCGCAGCCGACCCCAAGGTCAGCTCGGGCTAAATAGCAGGCACGCTCGAAGATCACTCGACGAACGTCGGGACCTCGGGTGGCGCCGTCGTCGGTTCTATAAAGACCTGCGTGACGGATCGCGACGGCGCCCTCCAGGCGGCCAACAATCAAAACGGACATCGGATGCAAAGGGCGCGGCCATGCCACGCCGGCCCTCGCGAACCTCTCGTCGGCGCCCGTCAGCCCGTCGTTATTGGCGGCGGTCGGGAAGGCCAGGAACCAGCAGCACCTTGCAGGCGTCTTGGGAGAGAAGCTCGATGGCTTCCTCGAAAGCCGACAGGGGAAGACGGTGGGTAATGAATTTGGAGAGGTCTAGTTCGTCATTCGCCACGAGCGCAGCAATTCGATCCCAGGTTTGCCAAAGGGACCGCCCGAAGCTGCCCGTGAGAGTCAGACCCTTCTTGATTAGGTACGCCGCGACGTCGATCTCGATTGGCTTACCGGGGATTCCGACGGTCACAACCGTCGCCTCCCGGCGGACCGCTTCCAGCAGCGGCGGCAGTGCGGCCGGCACGCCAGAAGCTTCGAAGGCCACATCAAAACCGGACTTCTCCCCCGAGAGCCCCCGGCAAACACTGATGACATCATCGTCGGGAGATAACGCTATTGCTCCCAGTGCTTCGATAACACCCTGCCGGTAGGCATTGGGTTCCACGACGACCACTCGGCTGGCACCCAAGGCCCGGGCAATTGCAGCAATAAACAGGCCGACTGGACCACCACCGCTTATCACAACGTCAGCCCCGGAAAGCTCAACCCTGGACCGTTGAATGGCGTGCATGGCGACCCCCGCCGGCTCGAGAAGGGCGCCCTGTTCCAACGGAAAGTCCGCCGGCAATTTAAAACATGCCGTGGCCGGCGCAACAAGCCGCTCGGCAAAACCACCATCGAGATGAAGCCCGAGTAGTTCCATGTTCAGGCAATTGTGGGCGTCACCGTTTCGACAGGGATAGCAATCCCAGCAGGCAACATGGGATTCCAGGGCAACCCGGTCCCCCACCTTGAGCGACTCGACAGCTGAACCAACTTCGATGACGGTGCCGGCGCACTCATGGCCCAGAACAACCGGCATTTTGAGATTGAACGCCTGCGCCATGGGTGAGTACTCGTAGAGGGCCCGGTCAGTTCCACAAACCGAGGCTGCGGCGACCTGAATCTTCACTTTGTCCGCGGAAACATGCGGCTCAGCATACGAAGCGTGGAACTTGACTCCCCGCTCAGGACAGGCCTTGACTATCGCACGCATGGTGCGGAGGGCAGTAGCGGATTCTCGTTCAGAAGCACTAAGGGACGTCATTGTGAACCTATCTGTTGCGCCCAAGAGAATCAGCATCTCGTCGATGCCCGTGCGACTGCCGCCCGCAACTCCGCTACGTTGGACCAAGGGCGGAGAGGCTGGACCGGCTTGCGTTGAATTGGCTTGGGCAGGATTGGAGGGCAACTGGTGCGCCTCCAAAGATAGTTTGAGAGTCAGCCCGGCAGAAATACCGATTCACGCTCATCTGATAGCGAAGCCGGAAAGGTCGGGGGTGGGCAATGCGACTTCCGAGACTTGGAGCACCGCAGCAAGTGCAGGAGATGTGTCATCCTTTCGCCACGTCAAAGTGGCAAACATGTGGCTGGGGTGAATGTCGTCCAATTCCCGGTAGACGATTCCGACGGATTGCGACGGAGTTACCGAACTGAGTGTGATGGTGATGCCCGCGCCGGCGGCAACGAGGGCAAGAGCAGTAGAGGAGTCAGGAGCCACTTGGACGATCTTCGGCCTGAATCCGGCAGTAATGCATAACGCATACATGGTGGCCTGGAGAATCGAACCTGTATCAGCGGGCAGGCTGACAAACTCTTCGTCGTGAAGGTCCGCCAAGGAAAGACTGGGCTGGGCCGCGCGAGGGTGGCCTTCCGGCAGGGCGCACAAAATTCTTTCGACTTCGACAACGCGGGACTCCAGTTCCTTCTGGGGGGTGGGAAGTCGCGCGAAAGCGAGATCCAGTGATCCCTCAAGAAGCTTGTCCAATGCCGTGTAGACGTAGGTCTGGGACTCCAGCTGCAACTCGATCCCCGGGTGGGACTCGCGCACAGCTCGGGTCAGAATCGGTAGGGCGCGCTGACTCGAGGCGCCGGCGAAAGCGATTCTGACGCGTCCCTGTTCCCCCGCAGCAATTGACTCGGCCAGGTTCTGGACCGCAGACACTTGACTGAGTACCTTTCGCGCCGGTACCAGGAGCCTCGATCCTGCATCCGTCAGTGCAACCGTACGGGTGCTTCGTTCGAAGAGCTGAACGCCCAAACTTTGTTCAAGTTGCTTGATGCGTGCACTTAGCGGCGGTTGCGACATATGCAGCCTCGCGGCCGCCCGGCCGAAATGCAGTTCCTCGGCCACGACGGCAAAGGCCTCAAGATCCTTTACTTCCACTTCGTCATCCTCACGCAGCCGCTCCATTGTTCTGAATTTCAGATCAGTTTACTCGGTATTGGTATCGGATGGACACGTTATCTGTCCTTCTTTCCGGGCATACTGAAAAGAACGTGTTGCACCGCCGCAACGGAGTTCCGTGCATGCCGACGTGCGTGGAGGAAGGAAAATTGTCATGGTAGAACGTCTCCTCGTTACCGGGGGTGCCTCTGGAATCGGTCGTGCCATCGCCTCGCGCGGGCTGGAGCAGGGGTGGGAGGTCGTGGTCATCGACAAGCAACCCGCGGACCTCGGCCGTTCAATCACAGCCGATTTGTCGGACGTCGACAGCACGGCGGAAGCCCTCGAAGCCGCCCTGTCCGAGGGTCCAATCACACGGTTGGTCAACAACGTTGGTGCAGTTTTCCCCGCCCCGCTCCGCGAACAGTCCCTGACCCAGCTCGATCAGTCACATGCGCTTAACCTCCGTTGCGCCGTCCAGTGCACCCAGGCTGTTCTTGACGGCATGACGCAGGCCGGGTTCGGCCGGATCGTCAATATGTCATCGCGAGCAGCACTTGGTAAGGAACTGCGCACTGCTTATGCGGCCGCCAAAGCGGGCCTTATCGGACTGACCCGCACCTGGGCCTTGGAACTGGGTCGGGAGGGAATCACAGTTAATGCCATCGGACCCGGGCCCATCGCCACGGAACTCTTCATGAAAGCAAACCCGGAAGACTCACCGCGGACAAAAGCCATCATTTCCTCCGTTCCTGTGGGAAGGCTCGGCCAGCCGGAAGACATTGCCAACGCTGCAGGGTTCTTCCTGGACGAGCGGTCCGGATTCATCACGGGGCAAACCCTCTACGTATGCGGTGGACTCACGGTCGGAACAAATCCTGTCTAACACGCGCCTCGCGCAACCCAGCCACATGCCGGGGCAGTCCCGCTAAATGGTGCATGCGTTGACTGCATTGGACACGGCCAATTTTGTAGCAGGCACCGCGGTGCCGACTGTTGCCTTAAACCGCGCAGCCCCGAATGACAGAAACAGATTGAAATGGATAAAACCCTATGAACCAGGCTTTTGTGTACGACGCTGTGCGTACCCCGTTTGGCAAGTTCGGTTCCGGTCTTGCCGGGGTGCGGCCGGATGACCTTGCCGCGCATGTGATCAGGGAGTCTGTGCAGCGGGCTCCCGGGCTTGATGTTGAGCGGATTGATGAGGTGGTGTTCGGGAACGCCAACGGTGCCGGTGAGGAGAACCGCAACATCGCCCGGATGGGGACCCTGCTGGCCGGGCTGCCGGTCTCGATCCCGGGGACTACGGTGAACCGGCTGTGTGGGTCGTCGCTGGACGCGGCGATCATCGCGTCCCGGCAGGTCAACGCCGGCGACGCCGATCTCATGCTCGTGGGCGGGGCGGAGTCGATGTCCCGTGCCCCGTGGGTGCTGCCGAAGACGGAGAAGCCGTACCCGGCCGGGGACATGACCCTGGCCTCCACCACCCTGGGGTGGCGGCTGGTGAACAAGGCGATGCCGAAGGAGTGGACCATCTCCCTGGGTGAGGCCACCGAGCGGCTGCGCGAGAAGTACGGGGTGACCCGGGAGGCGCAGGACGAGTTCGCCGCGGCCTCGCACAACTTGTCTGCCGCGGCCTGGGATGAAGGGTTCTACGACAACCTGGTCGCCCCGGTGCCCGGGACGGACCTGGTCCGGGATGAGGGCATCCGGGCGGGTTCGTCCGCTGAGAAGCTCGCCGGGCTCAAAACTGTGTTCCGGACCGAGGACGGCACGGTCACCGCGGGCAACGCGTCGCCGTTGTCCGACGGCGCCTCCGCGGCGTGGATTGGGTCCGAGGCGGCCGCCGGGCTGCTGGGCCTGGATCCGCTGGCCCGAATCGCCGGGCGCGGGGCGCACGCGAATGATCCGCAGTACTTCGGCTACGCCCCCGTCGAGGCTGCGAACAAGGCCCTCGAGAAGGCGGGCATCGGCTGGGAGCAGGTGGGCGCCGTCGAACTTAACGAAGCCTTCGCCGCGCAGTCCCTGGCGTGCATCAACGCCTGGGGGATTGACCACTCGATCGTGAACCAGCACGGTGGGGCGATCGCCATGGGGCACCCGCTGGGTGCTTCCGGGACCCGGATCCTGGGCACCTTGGCCCGGTCCCTGCAGGCCTCCGGGCAGCGCTGGGGCGTCGCCGCGATCTGCATTGGCGTGGGCCAGGGCCTGGCCGTGGTACTCGAGAACGTCACCGCTGGAAAGGACCAGTAATGCTGACTTTTGTTGATTCGGTCCAGGAGGCCGTGGCCGGGATCAAGGACGGTTCCACCGTGATGATCGGCGGGTTCGGCAACGCCGGGCAGCCGTTCGAACTGATCGATGCGCTGCTGGAGTGCGGGGCCACGGACCTGACCGTGGTGAACAACAACGCCGGCCAGGGCGACCAGGGCCTGGCCCTGCTCATCAAGGAAGGCCGGGTGCGGAAGATGATCTGCTCCTTCCCGCGGCAGTCTGATTCGTGGCACTTCGATGCCAAGTACAAGGCCGGGGAGATTGAGCTGGAGTTGGTGCCGCAGGGCAACCTGGCCGAACGCATCCGTGCCGCCGGGGCCGGGATCGGCGGGTTCTTCACGCCCACCGGATACGGAACCATGCTGGCCGAGGGTAAGGAAACCCGCATCATCGACGGCCGTGGGCAGGTCTTCGAGACCCCTATCCACGCCGACGTGGCCCTGATCAAGGCCCTGAAGGCGGACGGGAAGGGCAACCTGGTGTACCGGAAGACGGCCCGGAACTTCGGTCCCATCATGGCCGCGGCGGCCAAGCACACCATCGTCCAGGTCTCCGAGATTGTCCCCACCGGCGGGCTGGACCCGGAAAACGTGGTCACCCCCGGCATTTACGTCAACACCGTGGTAAGAGTTGCCCGCAGCGGCAGCGCAGCAGAAAAGGTGGCCTGAGATGAGCCTCACCGAAACCAGCATCAAGACCTCCGAGACGCCCCTGGGCCGTGATGACCTGGCCCGGCTCGTGGCCCGCGACATCGCCCCGGGCTCGTTCGTGAACCTCGGGATCGGCCAGCCCACCCTGGTGTCCAACTACCTCACCGAGGAACAGAACATCACCCTCCACACCGAGAACGGAATGCTCGGCATGGGACCCGAAGCCACGGGCGGGGAGATTGATGAGGACCTCATCAACGCGGGCAAGATCCCGGTCACCGAACTGCCCGGCGCATCGTACTTCCACCACGCCGATTCCTTCGCGATCATGCGCGGCGGGCACCTGGACATCTGCGTCCTGGGCGCCTTCCAGGTCTCGGCCACCGGTGACCTCGCCAACTGGCACACCGGGGCGCCCGGGGCAATCCCCGCCGTCGGCGGCGCCATGGACCTGGCCACCGGCGCGAAGGACGTCTTCGTCATGATGACCCTCCTCACCCGCGATGGCGCCTCCAAAATCGTCGAGGCCTGCACCTACCCGGTCACCGGCGTCGGCTGCGTCACCCGCGTCTACACCGACAAAGCCGTCTTTCTCACCGGTCCCCACGGTGTCACCGTCCGGGAGACCTTCGGCTGCACCCTCGAAGAACTCCAGGAACTCGTCCCCGTCCCCCTCAAGGCCGCTTGATACCGTCCCCACGTCGGCCAAGGACCCGAGCCCACCCGGCGCTCTACCAAGCCGTCACCACGTACTTGGCCTACTGCCTCTCCGGCTTTCGCAACCTATCTGATCCGGCATGACCGGAGGAGATAAGTTTGCCTCCAGGTAGCGCTATGGAGCATGCCCTTGAAGCATCCCTGATGCTCCAACAGGTTGCCTCCGACTCCCAACTGTCCCTGCGGATGAGCAAGATGAGCAAGATAGAACCTCAAATCATCACAGGAATGCCAAGATAACTGTATGAAGCCGCGCCTCTTCGATCTCCGTTCTACATGGCAGCTTCCCGCCTCGCCCGAGAAGGTGTGGGCGGTGATTGCAGACGTCGATATGAGTTGGCCCCAGTGGTGGCCGCATTGCACCTTCGCTGCGCCATTGGAGCGAACCGAAGCCGCCAGCGGAGCCCCGGAGGAAATCCTGAAGGCCACCACGGCCCACCTGAACTTCAAGGCGTTCCTGGGTTACACGCTCACCATCACCATCCACCCTACAAAGGTCTCCGCGCCTCGTGAGATAGAGTTCGACGCCGGCGGTCACTTGCAGGGCACGGGCCGAGTAACCCTTGTCCCCCAAGAACAGGGCAAGACGACCCGTATGGACATAGAGTGGCGCGTGCGGCCTACCCGGCGCTGGATGAACGTACTGACACCAATTGCCGCTCCGGCCTTCGTCGCAGCACATGCCCTGATGATGCGCCAGGGGGAAAAGGGCTTGCAGCGAGAACTGGCCAACAACCGCGCAAAGAAACCTGCGTAGACCCGTCTACATTCACCTAGCCAGCTGAGGACAACAGTTCTAGGATGTAAGCAAGTTAGCCGAGCTGGGGAGCCTTCGCAGCCCACAGTTCGAGCGTGCAAAAGCAGGTACTAAGAGCGGGGGCTACGGTGAACCTTCATCCCACCCTCGCGGCCAGCCTCCGTCGCCAGGAGAGCCCTTCCCCGAACGACTGGGAAGCCACCTTCCGCACGATGGTCCTTTACGACCTGGCAGCAGATATGGAGCTCGGCTTCTTCCTCTCGTACTACCGGAATTTTGCCATCCCAAGCATCGCAGCCACTCTCTACCGGAACGGCGAAATCCAAGAGCGTCCCATGAAGCGCTCCTACGACACTGCAATCGTCATCTACGAGCTCATCGCAAGCGGCCTCGACAGCGACCGTGGACAGAGCATGGTCGCCCTACTCAATCGCGCTCACCGCAACGTCCCCGGTAGCCCTGACGATTACCTCTACGTCCTCCTCACCCTGCTGGTTGTCCCGATCCGGTGGGTCCAGCACCATGCGTGGCGCCAGCCCACAGGAGCAGAGCTGGCCGCTGCATCGCGCTTCTTCGCTGAGCTGGGGGCCCGGATGAACATAAATGGAATGCCTGACACCTATGCCGAAGCGGAGCGCTTCTTCGACCAATACGAGGCAACCCATGTCTCTGCATCGATTGAAGGCCAAAAGCTGATGGACGCGACAGTTCAGGTCTTTCAGAGCCGTCTGCCGCTTCCTCTACGACCCTTCGCTGCAAGAATGATCAGTGTAATGCTCGCTGATGACCGACTCGTTGGCGCCCTCGGGCTCCCCCGCAGCGGCCGAGGCTCCCGAGCCACCCTGGGAATTATTCTGACAGTCCGCAACGGCCTCCGCAGGCGTCGGCATATGAACCGGAAGCCCCATTTCACGCCAGGCAAGGCCGGCTCGTCTTTGTACCCGGGCGGCTACTCTCTGGATCAAATCGGCCCCGTCAAGGTCCCTGACCCGTCAACCTTCCAAAGCAATGAACTATCGTGAAGCTCGAAAAGTAGCCCGCAAGGCCGAGAAAGGCTTTGGGTTGCCCAAGGCGCCAACGCTCCAGCTCATTCAGGACAAACTGGAACGGCAAAGAAGCCGCCCCATCATTGTCGATGAACTGCCTGGCCTATCCGGATCAGAACTCTGCGGCGTGTGGCTAATCTGCGCGGACCGGGACATCGTGTTGCATGCCCCCGTGAAGTCGGCCTGGCACCGGCAGCAGATCGTCCTTCATGAGTTCAGCCACATGATTCTCTGTCATGACCTCGAAGAAACTAGCGCAGACCTTGCCGCGACCTTCCTGCCTGACCTAAGCCAGGACGTACTCCGCGTGCTCGGACGCAGCAGCTACACAGACGGCGCAGAACTCATGGCTGAAGTCTTGGCCGACCAACTCGCTACTCGGATCATCAACAGCGACCTCGATGCCATGCCCGAGCCCTTGGCATTTCGACAAGTATTCGGCTGATGGAAGCGGTCCCTGCCGCCGCACTCTGGGTCCTGACCGTTCTCAGGCTTCCAACAGCGCTCGATGCTCACCGTGGCAGCGTCTTCCGCGCCACTATCCTCGCTGCGATCGCCTGTACCCTTTATGTCCCAGCGATCTACTACACCGTCGATCCATTACTTGGCGGACACAACCGCGTCGGGCTGGTTACCCTCTTGTCCTTGCTCCTGGGGTTCTGGCAGTTTCGCACGGCGATTCTGCTGGCAGCGGTTACAGATACAGAAGTACGACGGCGGCAGCTCGTCTTGGGCAGATTCGCTGCTGCCGCCGTGTGCACCACAGTGACGGCCGGGTTTCTCGCCAGCCGCGTGGATGGCACCGATCCCAACTTGCCGCTGACCTACGCTGACCAGCCCGGGATGGCAGTCTTCCTCTGGACAGGCTCCGCTTTCATCATGTGGGTCTGCCTTGACATAGCCCGGGTCTGCCGCAGCAACGTCCCGCACATGCACGCACCGGCCTTCCGGTCGGCTTTTTCCCTCATCGCAGGGGGATGCGTCCTCTTCGCACTTGTCCTGCTGGACCGGCTGATCTACGGCGCTGTGATTGCAGCTGAAGGCGCCGACAGTCAAACAGCTGCCGCACTGACAGGCTTCTACTGGATCGGAGAGACGGCTGCTGTGCTCCTGGTCAGTCTTGGACTACTTCTCCCCCGCATGGCGGGACGCCTCCGGCAGGGCATCTTCGCGCTGCGGGCAAGGCTACTTCTCATGCAGATCAAGCCAATTTGGAATGACGTTACAAGTTGCCAGCGTGAGCTGGTCCTGCAGGACCACCGCCCCGCTTTGCTCGTGTTCTTCTCCCGCCACGCGGAAGCCCACCTTCACCGGCATCTAGTCGAAATCCTAGACTGTGAATTGGCGAGTCCCCTAGCCCGCGAGCGCCTCAACGAACACCACTTGTCGGTAGTCGAACGCGCCGAGCTCTTACTCGAGAGCCGCTCCACGCCCCACCTTCCTCGTTAGAATCCAGCCCTCACACCTCTGGCATCCAAGGCGCCAGCGTTAGATGCTGTCACGGCCAGTCATGTTGCCCCGCTGCGCTTCGCTGATGAATCAACGTGAACCAGAAGAATTGCGAAGAGTGCCGTACCACTTTCGAAGCGACGCGGAGGAGCCACCGGTTCTGCTCCCAACGTTGCGCGAACAGGCACCGGAGTCGTCGCCACCGAGCCACAATTCGACCTTCTACAGTGCCGGCAACAACTTTGAGCTCGCCGCACCTCAAAGCGCAGTTGCAGGCTACGAAGCGTCGCCTGGAGTCCGAGAGGATATCCTGCGAGCGCCAACGCCAAGTGGTTCAGTCCAAGCTCCGCTCTCAAGCCGCAGAGATCGACCGGTTCGAAGCCGAGAGTTCGGAACAGCGGCTGAGCATCAACCTCCTCCAGTCGGAGGTCGCACGCCTTAAACGAGCTCAACGGACTAATGTGCAGGACCTGGCGCACACCGCGGCCTTGCTTGTCTCAATCTCCCGTGCCAAGGGAGTGGCTCTTGACGTCCGAACCTTGGACATCCTCCGCCGGCGGGGTTGGGATCCAAGCAAACAGCAGGCAGGGGCGCCCCGACTGTGACCATGTCTATCGCACGTCTGTCTGCCCGGTCGGGTCTGCGCTACCTGTTCAAGACAACGATGATGGATGACTTTTCCGGTTCTCCCCCGGACCCCACCACGTACTACATGAAGGCGGGCACACCCCAGGGGCGTTGGATTGGCGGCGGACTAAACGGCATCAGTAAGACGCTGGGTGACGCCGTCACGGAAACCGACGCAAGAGCGGTATTTGACATGGCGGTGCATCCGCTGACCGGCACTCCCCTGGGCAGGCCGCACGCCCAATCTGCCGCTGTCGAGAACAAGGCCGGCCAATCAGCTCAACGGCATGCGGTCATTGGCTTCGACCTGACGTTCAGCGTGCCAAAGTCGGTGTCCGTACTCTGGGCGCTGAGCCCACACAGCAAGCAGCAGCAGATCCTGCGAACCCACCACGAAGCGGTCGAGGCGACCCTTGCGTGGCTGGAACAGAACGTCATCCACACAAGGGCCGGCCGTAACGGCGTCGCCCATATCGGGACCCAAGGAGCTGTTGCCGCCGCGTTCGACCATTGGGAGTCACGAACCGGGGATCCGCAGCTCCACACCCACCTTGTTATCGCCAACCGCACACAACGGGTCACCGACGGAGCCTGGGTTACCCTCGACTCGCGAGCTCTGTACAAAGCAGCCGTTGCGGCGAGCGAACACTACAACGGCCTGCTGTTCGACGCCCTCCAACGGGACCTTGGGTGCGACCCCGAGATCCGCGCTCCCCTCACCACAACGCACAACCCCAGCCAACAGCTCACCGGGATCGATGAAGAACTCATCCGCGAATTCTCCAATCGCTCCCGCCTCATCGACTTGGAAACTGATCGTCTTGTGGCAGCGTGGACCAAGGATCACTGCCAGACTCCCTCGGCTACGACTACCATCAAACTCCGCCAGCAGGCAACCCTTTCCACTCGCGCCCCGAAGCCCGAGAGTCCCACACCACTGCACCAGCTCTCTGAGCAATGGCAGGCTCGAGCAATTGCCAAAGGTTTTCAGCCATCTGACGTCCTCGCCCACACCATCAACCGCTCCCGCGTCGCCCCTTTTACCTTCCTGGACTTCACTCCCGACTGGACCTCCGCTGTCGCGACCATCGCCAGGGAACGGGTTGCCGGAAAACGCTCAACCTGGAACCGCTGGAACCTACTTGCAGAAGCGGAGAGAGTCTGCGCCCAAATCCGCTGCAGCACCTCATCAGACCGGGCCGCTTTGATAGATGCAGTCGCCACCGCTGCCGAACAACAATCAGTTCCCCTGAACGAGTACCGCTACTCCCTTCCACCGAACGCTGGCCCGGACCTGCAGCTCAACCAGCGGAGCGTTTTCGACTTCCATGGGTCACGCCTCTACACCGACGCTTCAACACTCGCTTGCGAGGACGCCATCATGACAGCAAGGAAGGACCACGGCGGACCGGCTGTCCGCCCATCAGTCGTCATGGACTCGCTGGACAGCGGCCGCCGTGTGCAAGTGCCGAGGCTACATGCCGATCAGCGCGCGGCAGTTGCGGACGTCGTCCTTAGCAGAAACCGGCTGGACGCCATCGTCGGCCCGGCGGGAACGGGAAAAACCACCACGTTGATTGCGGTGAAGGCAGTTTGGGAGGCAGAGCACGGAGCGGGCAGTGTCGTCGGGCTGGCCCCGGCTGCCGCGAGCGCGGAGGTGCTGGGCACGGAACTTCGCATGGTCACCGAGAACGTTACCAAGTGGCTGCACGAGTCGCTGGGACACGGGGCGGCCACACGGGCTGACCGCTTCTTCCACATTGAGGAACTCCTGAGTTCGTCCAAGTACAGCGACCGCCGGAGCACCGTATTCGCCCAGGAAGCTGCCCGACTAGCCGCAACCCAACAGCGCTGGTGCTTCCACCCGACTCAGCTCGTCATCGTTGACGAAGCGTCTATGGTGTCCACCTTTCAGCTTGCTGCACTTGTGCAACAAGCAATGGAAGCCGGCGCGAAAATTCTCCTGGTAGGAGACCCAGGCCAGTTGGACGCAATCGACGCCGGCGGCGTCCTCGGCTGGCTGGACCGCCAGGGACTCACCACCCGCCTCAGCACTATTTGGCGATTCCACGACGAGTGGGAGCGCGCCTCGTCCCTCAAGCTGCGGTCAGGAGACTACTCGGCGATCGAGGACTACGAGCAGCATCGGCGGATCCGCCACGGCTCTTACCTAAGCATGCTGGACGAGGCGTATCTTGCGTGGCGGGCCGACAGGCGCGCTGGTAAGTCGTCCATCCTGATTGCCGCAGACAACGAGACGGTCAGCATGCTCAACGAGCGGGCCCGAGCAGACCTGGTGGCCCAGGGCGTTGTGGATGCAGAGCTGGCAGCTCAACTCGCCGACGGCTTGCAGGCCGGTTCCGGTGACACCATCATCGCCCGCGGCAACAATCGCCGGCACATCGACAGCGAAGGCGAATTTGTCCGAAACGGGACGCTGTTCGACGTCAGAGCGGTCAACAGGCACGACGGGTCAGTTCTCGCAGTACGGCGGGAGACTGGGGCGAGCGTCGTACTCCCCCGGGCCTATCTTGAGACGTCCGTTGAGCTCGGCTACGCGACTACCGCTCACCGATCCCAAGGCCTTACGGTCGATACCGGGCACACAGTGGTCACCCCAGGACGGTTGACCCGCGAGCTGCTCTACGTGAGCATGACGCGCGGCCGGTCCGGGAACGCAGCATATGTCAGCGAGGGCGACGACTCAGAACACCAAGCCGTCGACCCCTCGCTGCAGCTGTCGTGGCGCAGCATTCTCGGTGAGATATTGGCCGCAGAGGGTGCCGAGCGGACTGCCCACGAGGTCCGCGAAGCAGAGAGCAGGAAGGCGGACAACCTTGAACGGCTGTATGCCGAGTACGAATACCTCGCGCAGATTGCCGCCGGTGAGGACCTCAGACGTTGTCTGGGAAAGCGTGCCCCGCTCGCAGTGCAAGAACTAAGCGCGTCACCGTCGTGGGGCGCTGCAGTTGCCGCCTGGCGAAAAGCTACAGCGGTCGGCCGTCACGGCGCAGAGCGCGTCATGGAGCGGACCGTGCAGGGCAGCCATTCAGTGCACGACCCGATGGCCCTCCTTAGCGCGTGGCTTCGTCGCTACACAAAAGGAACACCGACGACGGCGACAGACCCTTTGCGCGAATCGTTCCCGGTACTTGGACCCGGGTTGGCAGACATGATCGTCCAGGTCCGCGAACGCATCCGGCAAAGGATGGAATCCGTCACCTGGGCTGCCCTGACGCAGGGTGCTCCGTGGAAGGACGAGCTGACTGCCGCCGTGGGTGCGACAGAATTCTTGGGCGGGCTGATTCGCGATGTTGCCCTGTTCAGGGACAGATGGGGAATCTACGATTCTCACCTGCCATTGGGAGCTCCCCCGGCGAACTACGAATGGGAACAGCTGGGCCAGCGGGAAAGACTTCAGGAAGCAATTGAGAGCGCCGGCAGCTGTCAGCCCGCCCCTCAGCCCGAGATCAGCACATTTGATATGCGTCGATCGGGGCAGGTCGTCCTTACGAGTTCGGGCTGGTAGATCTAAGCTGATGTAGAGGCAAAACATTGGTCGTGAACCCAGCGGTGAAACCGAGAGTTGCGACAGCCGGGTTGGTACTGGCCAGCGCGGTTGTTCTATCCGCGGCTGCCCTCTCTCTGGTTCTCCTTCCCTCCGCCGGCGTTCCCTTCTCCGCAAAGTTAGTAGGCGGCGCCACGCTGTTCGCTGCTGCACTACTTACTGGATGGCAATGGTGGCGACGGACTACACAACGGCGCGCCTGGCTGGAACAGGCGACGGAACAGTGGAGATCCTTCAGCAACGCCAAAGCGCTCGGCGGCACAACAGCGGAGGTAACGCTGGTCAGCGTTGATGCAGTACAACCCACAGGCTCCTGGGTCACAATCCGGTGGAATCGCTTCAACCACACTCAGCGGGCCTGGCTGGAGTCGCTTCCGGAACCGATCTGGCCCGGATCGGTTCTGCTCATCTCCCCGGACCCATCCCAGGTTATGCCTGGCGCGCCATGGCCGGACACGTACTTCATTCAGGCGGTCGATTGTTTGGCCTGGGCTCCTGCCGAAGGGCGCGGGGCGGCTCCTGTAACGCCATCCGTTGTGAGGGCACGGAATACCTGAAGCTCCTGCCGCTGGTTTGGTCCCGAAACCCTTATTCGAATATACGTTCTATAGTTGTTTGCGTGATCAAGTCCGGCTCGCCAGAAGACCTCGAGCGCATGATGGCCCGGATGGACGCTGAGTCCACCCGTCCGATAGATGATCCGGCGCCTATTCGGGACTTCCCGAAGTACGCCCGGCCGTTAGTGTATGTCGGCGGAATCTATGGCAAGGCCGTTGGCTGGACTCACAAGTACGGTCTCGTCGAATGGCTGGATTCCTCCGGCAAGTACCACATGGGATGGGCCCGCTCTTCGAGCATTATGCGGGTGGAACCGGACGAATGGAAGGGCAGTTCGCGGCTATAGCAGGCACCGCGGCCCATCAGCGAGACAGCATGACAATGGCCTGGTCCTCGGCGGAAAGACCAGGCCATTGCCATGTCTCGCTAGGGGGCAAGCTCAGTAGGCCCTGCCAACGGGCCAGGGTCAGAGACTAACCTCATTCCGCGCCGGCTCGCCGAAAGGGGATACCGACACCGGCCCCTTGGTTGCGATGTTGTACGTCGGCTCCGGCGCCGCTTGCAGGCCTGCCTCTGTTGAAGCGCCAGGCCCAGCGGCACGCGCAGAACGTTGGTATGCAGCGGTACCGAAGCGAAGGTCCGGGCCAATGGTCTCGGCTACGATCCGACGAGCCTCACGCCGCTCCCCATCCTTTTCAAAGGAACGGAATTCCAGCTCACCCGAAACGGTGACGGGGTCGCCCTTCTTCAGTGAATTGGAGGCATTCTCGGCGAGCGCCCGGAACGCGGAGACGTTATGAAAAACAGGCTCACCGTCATGCCAGGATCCATCTGGCCCCTGTACCCGCTGGTTCACCGCAACGCGGAGCTTGGCGTGAGCCACCCCCGACTCACCATAGGTCAGATCCGGATCTGCCACGAGGTTGCCGGCGATGTTAATCGGTATCTTGGTGCTCATATCTTGCGTCCTTTCTTCGCGGACGGGACTTTCCCATCCCACGCTTCAATGGCCGGCCTTACGGGCCAGAAATCTCCAAGCCACGCGAAGGCCCCGTTGCAGGCGTAACGCCGGCATAAGTTTCCTGGCCTTCAACTTGCAGGGAGGCTTCTGCAGCCGGAACCTTCCCGCCCAGTCCTGGCGGATCGGTCACTTCGAGAATTTCCTTGCTTGCGGCCGTCACCCGGCCAAGCACTGATTTGGCAATATCCACGCGTGAGGCCGGCTGCTTTCGGGGGGTATCTCCGGCGGCTGACTGCTCCGCTTCGATAACTGCATCAGCCCAGCCGGACAGATAGCTTGCTGATTGAGGCCCTCTATCAATTCCATGCGCCTTAAGCACCGTGTAGGCCACTGACTCCGCCTCGACTTCGGCCAGCCCTCGGTGGTCCACGCTGCTTCCATACAACTTGCCCACATTGTCGTTCGGGCCGTGCAGCAGAACGTGCCCGAGCTCGTGCGCAAGCACCGCTGCCCGTTCCTCCGAGTTCAGCCAGCCACCCACCTGCACCCGGTGCTGGGCAAAGTCCGTGAAGCCGCTTGTAAGCCCAAACTGTGAATCCGCGACATGCACTGAGAAGCCATGTGCGCGGGCAACTGCAGCCAGTGACTCCCACAGCCGCGGCACCTCGACCGAGGTGAGTGCAGCTGCTCGAGGAACCAGCAGCGGGGTACCCTCGGTCTGGGAGACGTCGAAGACCGCCTGGCCCCGCCAGCCTGTGATGAGCGTCTTCTTCCCCTCGTCAATGGCTCCCGTGGGAGCCTTGTCGCCAAAAGGGATGCGGTGACGCGTGCCGTCAGGCAAGAGCACCTGTTGAACGCGGGCCGTCCTTGGCGCAATCACCCACAAAGCATGCTCACCACGAAGAACAGTCCGCCCGTGCCGCTCCCATTCCTTGTAGCCAGCCACGAGCGTGGGCTCGTCGGTACCGCGCTGTGCCATCTGCATCATCAGCAGGGCAACATTTCCGCCGGAATAGCGCCACAGACTGGCGGAAGCGTCAAGGAGAACCTGCCAATGGGACGGCGACTCGACAGCCTTTTCAAGAATCGAGTGGAGCCCGTCCATCAATGCAGCGACGCGTTCCTCAGGCGCCATTCGCCGAGGCCCCAACGCGGAGTTCAGGCCAGTGGGGGGGCTTGACGGAACTTCGGGTGCAGCGGCCACGACAGCCACCCTTCTGCTTCTTGGACCGCAGCTAAGCTGCGCAGACACCGGTTCATGGTCACCGAATCATCCGAGCGACATGACTCAGAATTCGGGTACCAATTGGTGGGACGCCTTGCACCAGTCGAGGAAGGCCGGATCGTCGTTCGCAAGCATGCGCGGTGCGGGCTCCTTGTGCGCCTGCAGTCCGACGCATCCGGCCGCCCTGGTGTGGGCCCTCAGGCGTTCGACGGCGTGTGGGAGCCTTTCGTGAAAGGCGAGCGGCCCGAAGCCGGGATCGTCCGTCGTGTAGGAGGCCAACTCCGCGCGGTGTAGCGCGTACAACTCGGCCACGATCTCAGGGTGACGCCACCAGCAGTCCGGGACGACCGACGTCGTCAGTTGGTAGGTGGCCACGAGCCATCGCACCCACGCAAATAGCGATCGCCATGCCTCCTGTGATTGCTCGGTCGTCATCTCCCGCCAGCGGCGGGTCACAGACTTGGGCCCAGCCTGTCCGGCAAATGCCGACCTGAAAAGTTGTGCAGTAATCTCGTCGTCCCCAAAGGAACCTGAGGAGGGAACATCAAACTCATCGACGTTGTCACGGCTATTCATCAGGAGCCCCTTCGGTCTTCTGTTGACGCTGCTTGTGCCCGTCGGCCAACAGGCGCTCCATCTCAGCCTTCAGTCGGCGCAGTTCCCCGGCGTCCTTGCGCTTGTTCCATTCCAGGAGATCCAACAAAATGGGCCGCGTGCGCCGACCCAGCATGAGTGCGGTGCCAGCAGGGAGGCGTCGAATCTCGTCCAAGGCGATCACCGGACGGTCGCGAAGCTGTTCGCCGTCCTGCCGGCCCTGTGACGACCAGGAACGCGTGGTGAGCGTCAAGCTGCGCTCGCCGAGCAGACCGGCGAGCGATCGGAGGTCGTGTTCGTCAGATCCGCCGCCGAAAATCACCTTGATGATGGCGGAGTCCCATATTGTTGACGCTTCATCGATGGACCAGCCGGAACGGGCCTGGGAGAGGGATTGCAGGACGACCAGGGTGGAGATGCCGATGCCGCCGCCATCAGCCAGCGCCACGGGTAGGCCCGGCCAGGGAGCCAGGTTGGCGATCTCATCGAGTATTAGGGACAGCGGCGGCTCAAGCCTGCCGCCTGGCGAAACGAACGCCATTTCGCGTGCCGCGCTGTCAATGTCGTCGATCAGGGCGGAAAGATATGGACCGGCAGCAGCCGCGCCTGCGCGCGTGCCGATCAAATAGAGCGTGCCCCGTTCCCGAATGAACGCCTTCGGATCAAACTCCTCGGACTCATCCTGCGGGTTCAGTGCAGCCAAGACCTTCGGTGAAGACAGCGGGGCAACCGCTGCCGAGACACCGATCCAGGAGTTCGAGGTATTCCGCGGGTCGTCCTCCAGGATTCCCATCAGGTCTGACTGCCAACCAAGCGCCGCGCCAGGCCTGCCCAGCACTTCCAGCGCTTCCCGGGCAAGCACAGGGCTTGAGGACCAGCGTCGGAATGCAGCCACTCCCTCGCCGGACAGGGCAGCAGCATGGAGCAGGCATTGGAGGACGATCAGCGAGCGCTTCTGCCACGCAGCGTTTTCGCCCTTCATCTCCGTGTCCGCGGTAATGACGAGCGCTCGCCGGGTGGCAACGTCCGGGTCCTCACATCCCCGCACCGGTGACCAGCGGAGGGACGACGGCAAGCCTGACATGCCCTGGGGATCGAACACCGTCACCGGGCGCCCGTCAGAAGCCCTTGCCTTCATGGTCACTACAAGGTTGTCGGCCCGAGTAGACGTCGTTACGACGGCACCGGGCGCGTCGAGGATCGCATTGATGACCACGTAGAGGCCCTTGCCGGATCGGGGAGCACCTTGGATCACCATCGATTCTTCAGTGGAAACGTGGACCGTGACGCCGCGGGATCGGCCAAGGGTCCAGGACAGATCCTGCACGGAAGGCTTCACCAGTCCCGGGCGCGTGAACTTCCCCCGCTTCTGCACCGCCCTCGCCCCAAAGTCGTGGACGATTTCGGCACGACGGGCAACTCCGTCGCGGCTCAGGATGTCCTGCCGGAGCCACGCCCCGGATTGCTGCCACCGTCTCCACGCAACCAGCGCAGCCACGGCGAGCACTCCGACCAGCAGCAGAGCCGGACCCAGGATCCACCAGACGCTGTCCGTGCCGATTGCGCAGTCCCTGCGGCGGATGACTATCCAGTCCATCCTGTTGGCCAGAAGTCCGACGACGGCCGTCGGGTTAAAGGGCGACACCGGCACAGAACCACAGCGCCAAGAGGTCGCCACCTGCGCTGCGGCCTGCACCACGGCGCAGAGGCCTATGTAGGCCGCCGCTCCGACGAGGGCAGCGGTGACCAGCGGATTGTCACTTGCAGCGCGGGAACTCACTGGCCGTCTCACAGCATCCTGTCGTCTGTCCCGAAAACGGCCAGCTCGTCCGTTGTCACACGGTTGGCAACGATGAAGGACCGGTTCCCGACTTTCCAGAGACCTACGCCCTTCGGCAGGTTCTCAACGTGCTCGCACTCAGCTTCCGTGAGGCCCAAGGCTTCCTTTGTAAGTCGCATGGCATCATGCTTCTGGCGGTAAATGATCCTGGTATCTGCTTCGGTGAGGAGGCCCAGGGCTTTCTGCCGATGTCCGCTGGTACTGTCGCCGATCTCGTTGAGGTCAGCGACCTTGTGCATTATCAGCAGGTTGGCAATGCCGTATGTTCTGGCAAGGCGCCATTGCTCGCTCATTTTCGCCAACATGTAGGGATCGGCGAGCATCCGCCAACCTTCGTCGTACACGACAAGGCGCTTGCCGCCGTCGGGATTGGTGATTGCCGCCTCGAGCCAGGTGGCGCCGCAAGCGGCGGCTAGCGAAAGGGCCTGCTCTGACGCTCCGATGAGGGCGGAGGTATCCATCACCATCATTGGGGCATCCGCGTCGAAGGCTACGGTAGACGGAGCATCGAACATGCCCTCCAGATCACCGGACACCGTGCGCCGAAGGGAATGGCTGACGGCCGTTCCTCCCTCCGCGCCGACGAGAGCCACCATCTCCTTCGACGGTCGCAGTAGATGGTCAAGCACCATCGGCAGCGTGGGGTTGGAATTTTCCGCCATGGTTTCCATGAGGGCGATATCCAAGGCAGTGTGCTCGACGGGGCGGAGCGGCATACCTTGACGCATGAGGCTAACCAAGGCGACCAAGAGGTACCGGCGCCGCTGCCGAACAACAGCCTGCCACTGCGCCTCGGTAAGCGCGCTCGACCGTGGCCCGGCGTCCAGCGGATTCACTCTTGCGGGACGGCCTGGTCCAACGGAGATGACTTTGCCACCGACAGCTTTGGCGACGGCGACCCACTCACCCTTGGGATCCGAAGCCACTGCGGCTTTCCGTCCCAACGTTATGGACCGCGCAACAAGCGACTTGCCGCACATCGATTTGCCCGTGCCGACTGTTCCGATAACCACGATGGACGGCCCGCTTATGATGCCTTTGTCGTAAAGGATCCAGGGATCGTAGGAAAAGGCTCCCGACCCGAAGACGTCGGTTCCGATGTAGGTGCCTTCGTGCCCCAGCCCGGACTCTGTTAGAAATGGGTAGGCGGCCGCGAAGGTCATGGTCGAGGCGCGGTGCGGCGCCGGACGCAACCGGTGTGGGCCCCGGAGCGAGTTCGGCTCCTTGCTCCCCCAATCTCCCGTGAAGCGAAGCTTCTGAAGTCCCGGCTGTTCATCCTCCGACGGAGCACTCGCCCGCTTTGACGCCCAAGGTGCGGACCGCCGTCGTGCTTTCTGATCCCCCCGACTTACCCCCGACGGAAGGTACTCGAAGCTGCCATTCGTCTTCATCGCAGTCCCCTTCCCAGTGGCAGGCCGCTGGCAACAAAGGCCGCCCATTGCTGTCCGTAGAGAAGCCGCAGCTCAACGAAAGCGCCCGCCGCTGCGGACTCAAGCTCCTGGCGGTGCCGTGCCAAGTCCTCCAATGAAGTCGCTGTGACCGTCATATAGGCGGCCGGGCGGACGTCACCGTGGCCGGCGACAATCTCTTCCTCCCGTTGTGTCACTTCTTCCTCCTCGGCCCTTTGCTCACGGGTGAGCGGTCTGTCGAAGCGTGCATTGATGCGGCGACGGGTCTCGTGGGCTTCCTGGGCTGAGCGGATGTCACGAAGCGCTTCAAAAGTAGGTACCGCCCGAATAACCTCGGTAAAGGTGTGGCGGAATTCGCCCACATAGATCAGGGGGTGAAGGAAGCCCGGAAAGACTTTTTGCCGCGGCCATTCAGCAATCCAGAAGGTCTGATGGAAGCCGGAATCCGTCCGCAAGTACGTCCAGTGCTCCTCCACGCCCATCGGGCCCTGCCTGGGGAGGTCATCCGTAGACTCTGCTGCTGGTGCGTTGGAAGGCGGAGCTGTCGCGGCCGTCGCTTTGCCGGAGGGCAGAAGGGCAGGATCGAAAGCGCCGCGAATGATGGCAAGCAGCCCCGGCTCGCCGAACCATTCCTCGACCTTTACGTTGTGGGTGCCCAGCGACGTTCGTATCGCCTCGACTTCGAGCCGCAGGACGTGTTCAAGGCCGGTGACGCCCCCGCCCGACTCCCTGATCCGCCGTCGCGCCTTGCTCGTGTCCAGGACAACCGAGACAAGCAGCTCATGGCTCATAGCTGAGCCCGCGGCGCCCAGTAAGTCCTCGTACGCGCGGCGTCCCCAAGCAGCATCTTCCTTGCAGTCTCGCACCGGCAGGGCATTCTCCCTGTAGAAGTCCCAGAGGGACGATGACGGGTAAGGCACGGTGTAGTCCTGGATGGCGATGCGGGCAACGCTGTGCCGTTGGGCCATGCCGGCCTGAACACGTGACCAAGCCTGGACTGCCCACGCTTTATCGTCAGCATCCAGGAGAGCGAACGAACGCGTACTGCACCGCAGCACCGCGATTGCCTCCTTGCCGTGTCCATCGACCAGGAAGCATTCGCCACGGGCGGTAGTTCGAATCTCCAGATTGCCCAACCCACCGGGAAGGGCAAGTCGGCCTGCAAGGCGTGGAGCTTCGGGCTTCGCGAGGAATCGCGTCTGGCCAGCAGCTGCGCGGTAGAAGAACAGCACGATCTGTTGTGCCCAGACTGGATATGGGACACGGGAGTACTGCAGGATACCGAGCAGAACGAGCGTGAGCCACATAGGCCCAGTGGTGAATAATCCGACTGGACCGTGGCTCGCGGAGGCAACGATGGCGACGACAACGCCCCCTGCCACAATGAGCAACTGGTACCACTTGAGCCCAAGGAAAACCCCGCGGCGCTCGTACCTTGGAAATTTCACGGCTTCCAGCGCGCGCCCGTCTTCAGACATGAGGGGTGCCTCCCTTCGGAGGATCAATTCTTGGTGGCTGGGCTTTCGGAGGTTGCACCTTGGGTGGGCCGGGGGTGTTGGTGCTACGGGCTCGCGGTCCTAGTTCTGTAGGTGTGCTGTGCCGAGCGGCTGCTTGAGCTGGGCTACCCTGGCTGTGGGGACTTTCACGCAATGATCCGAGCGACGTCGGATTTGGCGGGACGTTTGGTGGTCCCGTGTTCAAGGCTCGCTGCCCGCTGTCAGTACCCTGTGCAGTCAGTCCGGCAGGCACAGGAGGAGCTGACACCTGAGTCGGGAAGACGTTTCGGCTTGAACTGATCGGCCGCGTCATAGCGGAACGACTCACCATGTTCGCGAGCGTCAGGCGGCCGCCTGCCTGCCGGCTAATCTGTCTGGCCGCAACACTGGTGCTTCGCGACAGGACGTGGCCACCGCCCGCCGTTTGGGCAGCTGCAGCGAGTTCCCCTCCGGCGAAGCTCACCAAGCGCAAGGCCATGAGTGGTGCACCGCAGGCGAGGGCCATGCCCACCGTTCCAGCAGCCAATCCCGCAAAGGACTTGGAGTCGGCAAAGAGCTTAACCGCAACGGCCAAGACTGTTCCCGCCAATGGCTTGGCAAGAACTAGGGCAACGACAACCTCGCACCAGCGTCGCGCCCATGCCTGTGTCTTGTCCCAGGGCATCAGCATGAGAGCAACCGGCGCAACTGCGGCCAGGACGACAAGTGCAAAGGAGCGGAAGATCATCGAGCACATCAGGATGAAGGCAAGAATCCACACGACAATTACCGCCATCGCTGTGACGACAACGGCTCCGACCGGGCCGCCCGTCGTCCCAGGTGCCAGCGATACCAAGTTCCATTCCCGGCCCGATCCTTTCGGTGCCCGTTCGAATCCGAAGAGCCTCATGAAAACCAAGTAGGGATCAGAACCTATGGATTGGAGCAGAGCGGCGGAGGCTGAGTCGCTTACCCTGGTGACCTGCCGGACGAGATAGACGGCGGCACCGATCATTGGAACGGCAGCAGCCCCACCGACCATCGCGCGCCCGATTCTCCTCGGCTGCTGGCTTATCAAGCCGGACAGGATCTGCAGGATCATCACCACCACGAGCGGTGTCATCATGACAATTACCCACCAGCTTGTGAGCCCTTGAATCGATACCCATTGGGAGTCGTCGACGTTTGACACTTGGAAGGCGCCGGTGATGAATGCCCAAAGCCAGGACGCCATATTTTCGAGGATATTCGCGAAGAGCGAGGTGACGGCGCCAATGGCGTTGTCGTTCATTTGGGACACAACTCCACAGCCCGGCGGCCACCATCCATTGAGGTCGCATTTCACGGGCAACGCCTAGAACCCGAGCGGAAAGGCTGTCTGCGACCAGAGGATGTAGCCGTTGATGCCGCCAAGGATGGCAGCCACGGGGCCTGTCCAGAGGAGGATCACGCCTCCGCTGGAAGCCAGGCGCGACGATTGGCTCAGCTTCCCGGCCAGCAGCAGGGCTGCGCCGATGATCGCCACGATGGCGATGATGATGAAAGCGCCGACCAGGATGCCGCCGCCAATTTGTTTGAGCGATTCAAGGAAGGGGAAACTCGCGTTCGGCGTGATTCCCGGGTCCACCGCTGCCAGAAACATGGGTGCTCCGTCCGTCGTATTCCATGGAGTGAGCAGATGAGCTCACACGTTCATGGGAGGTGAAGCATGGAACGACATGACCTGAACATCGAACACGCCTATCGGACACGACGACGACCAGACTTGCATTGACCCGACGGCCAGCCCTGTGCACAGAATGATGCAGCAAAGCAGTGGATCTGGTGGGCTCGCGTTGCTGTAAGACTCGGCTGTGGTGGCTGGCTATGTTTCGGTCGGAGACAGCCCGGCTCTCGCCCACTTTCAACCCACAAGTGGCCGGAGTGCCGTGACACGGCCAAAACCACCCCGCTCTGGCGCCGCAAACAACCCATATATGGGCCAAAAGTGGGCTTGGCAATGTCACCTCGCCCATGGGTGGCAGCAGGGGGTCCGTTTGTGGCCGGCTATAGGCCGCGGCCTATAGCCGCTGCATTCTTACAACGTCACATGGCGGTCGTCTGCTGCGCGACCCTATGCTTCCTCCATGGCGAAGAAACCGGCGAGAAGCCCACATCTGTTCAGAGTTTTCAAAAGCACCGATCGCCAGAGCCTTATCGTCAGGTATCCCTATCAGGATGACTCAGACCTTGAGTACGGGTACGCCGAGGCAGCGAAGAGACTCGCCGCTTCATTCCAGGGCCAACCGATCGATGACACGATTCTCCTGCCGTTCATGTATCTGTGGCGGCATGCGGTCGAACTTTCACTGAAACAGCAGATCAAGCTGGCAGCCAGGCTCCGGCGGGCGAACGGTGAGGAGGACGAGTCGCTCGATCCCGATAAGCTGCGAGGCTGGCTGAATCGAACGCACAGCATGAGGGAGCTGGCCACGTCGTTGGCCGCGCATTTCGCTGAACTCGACCTGCCTAAGATGCCGCAGGAAACGAACAGGACACTCTCCTGGCTTATCGATGCGGATCCGAACGGCCAGACCTTCCGTTACGCCGGCGGGCTCCCGGACACCCAGGACTTCATCGACTTTCCCGCACTCAACAAGTGCCTTGAGGACACATACAACATGGTTTCTGCCGGCATCGACGTGCTGTGGGCCTATAGCGAGGCGCAGCAGGATTTTCTCGCCGAGAGACGTGAGTTTGAAGCCGAGATGCGGGCCGATTTCGAAGCCGAGATGCGGGCGGAGTACGGGTCAGAATTTGGCGGCTATGCCGACTACTAGGCGGTCGGCCCGTGTCCTGGCGAATGCTCATCAACTAAACGGGGGCAGTGATGGAATCCGGATTCGACGCCGGGGACATGGAAATGACCACGAAAGAGGCTGCGGCCTACCTGAGCGGCCCGGTCGGGTCCGAGATCAGCGTGAAATTCCTCTACGGTCTTCGGTCACTAAGCCGCGGCCCGGTTGTTGAAAAGCGAGGGCGCCGTCTGATCTACAGGAAGTCCACCCTGGACGCCTTCCTCCTCGAAAACGGAACTGACCCCACAGCTTGGTATGCGGGCATGTGGCGGGAGGTGGCTGGCCAGCTGCGTGCCATAGTTGAAGCCACAGGAGATGAAGGGTTCAACCCGCTGATCTCGACCCTGGAGAAGCGCGACCCTCGGGATGACTGGGATCCAGACGACGCGAAATGACGGTTGGCTGCTTCCTTGATGCCTGTGCTAGTTCTTACAGCTCACATGGTTGATCTGCACTTGGTCGGGATTGAGTCCAGAGCGGGCTTCAATGTGCACCCGCTTAGGACTGTCTTTCGTCAGATTGCTCACCGTGCCGCTGGCGGTGCCTATGGTCTTTCCTTTCTGGAGCAGATCCACCATGGCTTCAGCCGACTTGCAGCCAGCATAAAGTGGCGTCCATAGCCATACTTCGGTGCACGCTGCCCCTGTAGTGCAGGTGTACTGGTCGTGCGCGACCCACTTTAGGTAAAAGGAACCGTTCTGAGCCCAGTCTCCTTGCCGTTCCAGCTCCTTGACGACAGCCGGGTCGGCGCCGGGTGCCACTGTCGCTGCAGCGTCGGAGGCTGAGGTTGACGACCCGGGCTGTGATACTCCGATGGCGAATATGCCGACACCAATGACCACCAATGCGGCGATGACGGCAATGAGACCGCCGTATCCTTCTTTTTTGCGTGGAGGGTTGTACGCCGTAGCGGGCTGCGTTGGCTGTCTTGTAGGAGACGGTGCCGGCGGCCGTAGTGGCGGGGCAACTGCTGCGGAGATGACGGCGTTGATCCTCTTGTGGGCGCGCACATCAAAGACCTCGCGCTTCTCCATAATCATCCGTGTGTGCTGAAGGGCTGCCTCCCACTGGTGGAGGCTCCCCTGCGATTCCTGGACCCAGGAGTTGGCGTCAGCCAGGAGCTTCGCGAAGATTCGTTCCTTGGCCTTTTCAACGGCTGTCCGCACGTGCTCCCGGGCATGCCCCAACGTGGTCAGCGGGTTCTCGTTCCTCGCGGCTGCGATTGTGCAGACGTGCCAAGCGATGGCGTCGGCAGCACCTTCACAGACTTCGTTGAGCCGCTTTTTGGATACTCCGGCAGGTGGTCCCAGATGCAGCTCCCCGCTGAGGTCCACAGGCGTCATGATCAGCTCCGGGTCCACCAGTAAATTCCAACCCTGCGGACGCGCCGGCCAGGAGGGGTCCGGTCTCCAGTCCGGGCCGGGCCTCCACCCCTCTGCCGGCCGCGGCCAGCCGGGCGGAGGATTGAAGACTTGGAGACGCTGCTGCGAGCCCGCAGCAGCAGGACGTGCCGTTGCCTGTGTTGACACGTCGTGAGCAGCGGTACTGGATGACCGGGCTGCCCTCTTGAACGCATCGATCTTGGAACGCGTCCGGAAGTACCTGACTGCGTTGATGATGGCGAAGATCGGGCCAAGGACAATCGCACCTTTGAAGGCCACGTATGAACCACCAGCCGAGGCCGCGTTGTAAGAGGCTAGGGTCACGAGGCCACCCACGACGGCAATGCCGACGTGGATCCATGCCCAGACCGCAAAACGCCGCGCGGCTCGCTCCAGCTCGGCAACATTGCCCAAATCCCCCACTTTTTACGTCCTTCTAAACAACGCGGCGTGATCCGCTTGCGCCAAGCGTAGTGGGCCACCGCCTTCCCCGTCATAGCGTCCCGAATATGTCGCAGGGACGGACGGGAAAGGGCCAAGGATCTGTTCATCGGTGGGCCGTGCTCAGCCCAGCTTGAAGATCAGCTGCTCTACCTGTTCGGGTTCGATGCCAAGCTCTTCCGCCCATTCGGCCATACAGCCGGTGTACCGACGGTAGCTGTCGGCGCTGTTCCAGTTGAGCCAGAGCGGGCCGATTTCGTTGCAGTTCTTCCTGAACCAGCGCGCCACAATGCTGTCCAGGATTGGGGTGGTGGCTACTTGCTCGGAGGCCTTGGTGGAGAAGCTGATGTATTTAGTGACGAACGCCGGCCCCCACCAGGCGAAGAACTTCCTGTCACTCCGCCGCCGGTCAACGACGTGCTCGAACGCGGCGTTCCCGCCGCTGGTCATAGCGATCCGGGCCAATGTGAACAACTCGGCCGCGAAGTCCTTTCTGTTCGCCAGGTCCGTGTTCAGCCGGATGACCCGTTCAGCCCGGTATGGACCGAAACCCGTTCCGGCATAGCCCCAGACGTAGCTGGCGATGTAAGCATCCAGAGCAGAGTTAGGGTCCCGTATGAGCTTGAACGGGTCCAGGACGCCTTCGCGGCCTATAGGATTCGGCAGTGATTCGAGAACGCAGTCGCCGCCGAGGTACTTTGTCCAGCTGTTCTTTGTCCATACAAAGGGCATCTGGGACGGCCGCCCCGCTGCATTCCAGTTCTTGAATCTTCTTTGCAGGTCGTCGGGCACAGCCGGCATCGTCATATCTCCCCCAGGTGATCGTCCACTTACTCTCGCATATGCCGTCCGGGTTTCTCCCTTAGATCGGGTCCGGGACTGATGCGAAATTGAAGACTTTCCGGCCGTGAACAGTATGCAGCATGGGGAACAGTGAAAGCCGAGCCGCGTCCTTCAAGAAGTCCTTGGAGGCCGCCGGATACAGCGTGGTGTGGAAGCCAAAGAAGGCCGTGGTTCCCTGGGCGACTATCGAGGCGCTTCCCGCCATCGCCGCGGACACGCTGTTGGTCATTTTCCGGGAACTGGGCGGCGTGCCGGCCCACCACGCAGCCCTGGCACCCGGTGGATGGGACATGCAGGCTGACCAGGTCCTCATCGAGTTTGACGAGGGCCTGCATTTCAACAGGTACCGGGCCCTTTCACTCGCCACACCGTGGGCTCCCGACCTGCCCTGGTCCACCGTGTACGGCGACTACTCCACGGGGATGGAGGGGATGTGCCTGAGTGCCGGCAAACACGGCGGAAAGTGGGCCAGCCCCTCCTCAGACCGCACGTTCGGCGGCTCGGACGAAAAAGGGGTTCTCGAACCCTTGGGCCCTTCCCGTTGGAAACAGCGTGCCCTTTACGACGCAATCAAAGACGCGTATGCGCTGTACTCGCCGGAGGTATCTCTGGCCCGGGTTTCAATCCATGACCGAATCGGTGGCATGAACGTAAACCAGGCGACGAAGAAAGACATTCTTCGGAGCCGGAAGCACTGAGGGCCTTCGTTACGGCCAGGACCGTGCCGGGGTGAGCCTTGGGCCTCGTCGTCTCCGTCATCCCTGCACACCTGGAAACCCCCCGTGGACCCGCTGATTTGCGGTAGACAAGCAGGTTGCCGCGTTTCTCGACGACCGGACCCCTATCCAAGTAGCGGAGGTTTCGCACAAACTTTGCGCTAAGGTCCAGGCCTACAGGACCACTGCTATAAGCAGCATGTCGGCCAAGGACGTCCTCCAAGACCCCGGCTGACATGCTTGATCCCTTCGTGTGACCTCAATGTCAAAAGCGCGACCGCAGCAATAACACCAAGACCGCCAACGGCGAGCGCTTGGCTCCGGCCGGCTAAGTATCCACGAGGTCCGACTTCGCTAGGTCTATGGTCGACCACCCTTTAGCTGGGCACCAGCGGTACGCAGTGACGGCTCCGTCTTTGAAGTGTCGGCCGATCCAAACTTCATCGACAGATCCCGCGTTCCGGACACTTCCACCAAGGACGTGATTATCCAATCGCCGCGTGATGTCGAAGTGGCTCTGCGCATCTAGCCAAAGGAATAGCACACGGCGATCCGCAATCGCCCGCTCGAGTTTTCGCACATCCGACTTATGATCGCCCGCTAACTGCTCGGACACAAACGTTGAAACGTACTCGTAGTCCGAGGGGTCCCAAGCGTATCCGTCATCAACTTTAGAAAGCGCGCACTCACCCGCAGGGAGAGTAGGTTCTACAACCGCGTGTATCACCCCGGCCGCTCGCATCGCCCGTAGGGTGTCGACCCATGGAGGACGATACGGTTCAGGATCGAATGCATGCTCTTGCCAACGCTCCGTCCTGGCCGAGAACATCTGCATCCGCTCAAGATCCGCGAGCCAAACTCCCAACTGCTGACGGGTCGTGCGAACGCTTCCTCCACTGGCGACCATAACCACCCAACCCTTAGTGATGCCTTCAAGCCTGATGGCAAGATCCGGAAAGTGGCGGTCCCATTCCGCGCTGTCGCGGACCGTGTCAGTCCGAGCAATCGTCGAAACCTCCACGGCAACTGTCATTGTTCCGTCGTACAGGTCAAAATCGTGCGTTCCGGGAGGGGCGCTGACGATATCCTTTGGAACGATTTGCCACGTTGCGGCGCCATAGACGGCCCGCACTGCTTGGGCAGCACGAAGTTCGCGATCGTCGAGAGCGGAGTTCCCCTTGGCCATACGGCAATGTAGCAAATTGTTTGCCTGAGTACGGACTAACAGCGGTAATCGTCCTGTTAGGTTGTTTCCCGGCCTAGGCTTTCGGCCGAACAGCACGGATGAGGGGATGCTAACCGTCCGCCTGACCCTGCAACTTCCAGCCGGCGTGGACGTGGCCCTGAAGGAGTCGCACATTGAATGGTCTTATCCTCCAGTGCCAGTGGCGGAAAGGTGCACGGGAATATACCTGCACCTCGTGGAAGCCGCGGAAGTCGTCCCTAAAGCAGAACTGGACGACGCTATCGGTCAAACAGATGAGGGACCCGGCATTCAAAGCAGCGCAGTTCGCCGGCGTACACCTTCCCCATGTCACCGCCGTGAACCAGCTGGTCGAGGCACTCCGGGAGCCCGAGCCATCGGCCGGCCGAGGATGGGTGCCGTACGTCGCACCTCTCCGTGGCGGGTCGGAAGCCCGGATCCTCAGCATCCTGCGCGACCCCGGGCCCATGACCACGAGACCAAGGGCTCCGGAATGCTGTGTGTGGAGAATGACGACCACTCTGCTGCATTGCAGTGCGAACTGCTCGCCTCGGTAAAGCTGACCCCTGCTGATCTAACTCCCTGGAACGCCTACCCGTGGTACCGCCACGATCAGTCCAGCGGGCTGAGGAGCCCTCAGATTACAGAGGGCCTGGACCCCTTAACCCGGCTGATCAACGTGATGCCGAAGCTTGAAGTGGTGCTGCTTCAGGGCGGGGAAGCGCAGACCCCGTGGAAGCGGTTCGCCCGCAAACACCCCAATATCGCTGCGAGGCATGCGGCGGTGGAGACCTATACCCTGGCAGGACGGCGCTCAGGGATGCTGACCCGGCAGTCCGGGAAGCCCGGGCCAGGCGACGGTTTGAGGCCTTCGAGGAGATCCGGCAAATTCTGGACTTGAGACGCGGCAACGGATTTTAGCTTCTTCCAGGCCAGCCTCGTTCACTAAGCCACCTGTACAACGGCAGTCCAATCGCCGGGCTCCGTGCGGTGGTGCGCTCTATAATCCATTTCAGCTCCGCTGGCGGAAAATAGACCCTGCGCTCCTCCAGGCCCTTCAACGTAAGTAGGGAATGTTCCAGCGCCTGGTGCCATCGCCCGGGGCGTGTATCGAAGGCCTCTGCTGTTAGATGGATGATGGAATCTGGAGCGGTGCGGGCTAGCTCATCTGCCAGCAGTTCAAGTTCCTGCCGAGTCTTTTCAAGCTGACTGAAGTCATCGAGACCCGCGGGCCAACGCGCAGGGTCCTTGGCCTTCTCAAGGCACCGGTCCGTTTCAGTAATGATGACGAAGACGACGCCGCGCGCCACAGCCTCATTGACCCAAAGGTGATGGGCAGGGGCATCCAGCAAATGCCCGAAGTGGCTCCAGGCTCGACGTTTCGGTGGATCCGCGAGCAGCTGTCGGTGGAAGAACCAACGATCTTGTGGCTGACTCCTGCTTTTGTCGGGACTGGCCTGATAGTCGAGGGCAAGATCTCTGGTCGTGGTGAGCCCATATCCGATAGCAAAGGATGTGAGGGCAGCTACATCGTTGACCCATCCCTCTATGGAGGGGGCCAGAAAACACAGGCCGCCCAGTCCCGGCCACGGGGATTCCACGGTAGAGGGGCGGGGTGACCCCACATGAACTATCGACCAGCGATTTTCGGATTCCAGATCCTCGTCCCACCGGGGAATGCCATCAGATCTCACAGCATGGGTCGCTCTGAGTGCAGCACGTATGTCCGGGTCATCCCAAGGTCGCCCAGGAGGGCGACGGTTATCGAGGAGCCGGAAATCTATCCGGTCCGCAACATGGATGAGGGTGTCTTCATCAGGCCCCTCGTATGCGGGCCACACCCCGACGGCCCAGCGGCCGCCGGCAACTGCCGCCCTCACGATGGATGATGGGCCCGCTTGCCGGCCCAGTTCAGTGCTTTCATCAACAGCACGGTCGAGCTTTTGTTGGAGACTTTGAAGTCTGACGGCTTTGGTGAACAGTTCCTCGTCCGTAGGCTCAGGCGGAAGTACTCCCATCTCCCGCAGTAATGAAAAGAGCGTCCAAGTGGTCCGGTGCTCTGCGGGCCTGTCGGCGTTAACCTGCTTCACTATCTCGCCGAGTTCAGCCAAGTCTGGCGTGCTCCGTCCGCGACGCCAGCGGTTGACAAGCTCCTCGGAGCAGTTCGACCCCAGTCGCCGGGCCAGCGCATCGGAAGTCAGCTTCGGCTTTGCGCTCATTTCCCTGGCTAAAGCCTGCTGGAATGCGGTCCACGCCACGTCTTTCATGATCCATGGTGCCCACTAGAGCAAGGTTCTGGCAATAAATTGCCAGAAAAAATGGCACTTCCCGATCTGTAGTTGCAGGAGTCTGCTCATTACGGTTGTTTCTAGGAAAGCTGGTCCGAAACGATAGATTTCCCATCTTTCCCGGATACAAGAAGTGCGTATCCAGCTCATCCTTTGCAGGCAAAAACAGTGACCCGGAGGCCACAATGAGCATGAGGAATCTGCAAAACGTAAAACCATTTTTGAAGGGCATGACGATACTGCGCCGTTTCGCCCTTGTGGCAGTCCTTGTACTGTCAGCTGCGGGATTGGCCGTTGCACCAGCATCTGCCAGCAGCTCCCCCGCTGCGGTGTCCGCAGCGTCCTCATCCGTGATTGCGCCTACCAGTGCGGCTGCGCCCGCCGCTGTTCCCACCGCGGGATCGCTGACGTATTACTATCCCGTGTACCAGTATCAGGTGTGTCGGCGTCAGGGGCACTGGGGCGCTTCCTTCACCAATTACTGGAACCCCTACAGCTGGTACTGCTACGACCTCTCCTTCCCGCTTGGGATCACATGGGCAGGGGGACTCGACATCAACGGTTGGTGCAAGGCGACCTATCCGGGATCATACGCAGGCCTTGTCGCCAACAACGCGATGGGATGGAAGTGCATCAAGCGAATCTACTGAACTGACGCTCTCGAGAGAATTGAGCCGCAGTAGGACGCTACACCGGGAGGGGCACAGCTTGTGCCCCTCCTCTTTTGTGCTGCGGTGGCAACCTGGAGCAGCACGAGCGGCGCTATTCGACTGGACGGTACCTGTCAGCGAGCGCGCCCAGGGCGTCCCGGAGCTGCGGCACGTTGCCCAGCTGATCCACCGGCCGGGAACCAGGCTGGCCCGGCAATGCACTGACCATCCATGCGCCGAAGACATTGTGGGGGACCTTCAAAGTCATGGCGTGCTGGAAGAGATCCAACACGGGCTCGTGAAAGATCCCGTCCTTGAGCTGGAAGCTTGGGCAAAAGGCCCTCTCACCGATGAACACACCGACGGCCCGCTGCATGGCCGCGGGTTCACCCAGCGTCTGGAAGTGTGCCTCCAAGTCTGCAGCAATTGGCAGGGTGAATCCGTCGCGGATGCTGTCCCAGATATGCTCCGGGACAGCCGGCTAGAACTTCTCAGCCCTCACATTCGACGCAGTAGGCATGGCCGTCCTTCTCGCGGGCCTTCTGCGAACGGTGCCGGACCAGGAAGCAGGAGTAACAGGTGAACTCATCGTCGGCCTGGGGAACGACCTCCACGATGAGTTCTTCGGCGATGAACTCCCCGCCCGGGGTCAGTCCGTCCGAAGTGTCAGCCTCGTCGAGCTCCTGAACTACTGACTTGGCATCAGGCGCTTTGGCTGTCTTCAAAGCCTCCAGCGATTTCTCCTGGGACTCCTTGACGTCGGTGCGCAGTTCGTCGTAATCGGTTGCCACGAAGGTGCATCTCTTCTCTGTTGATGGGTTTGTCGGCGACTGCAACGTACCGGACCCATACAGAATTCCCTAATGCCGCTGTGGTCCCCCCCTCGACCCCCGAATAGTCAGCCACTAATCCAGCGGAAACCGCAGCCCTCAACCGTGAAGCCTGCGGCGCTGGCGGGAATGGTGATCGTGAATTGCGGAGCAACACTGATGAAGTTGTTGGCCATGATGTTGCCTTGGGTGTCTGAGATTTCCCAGTAGCAGTTCTCCACCTTTTCACCCTGGGACTGCCACGTACCCGGGACGACATCTTTGCCGACCAGGTACTTGCCGGTGTAGACGAGCTTGCCGTTGGCACGATCTGCATCCAGTGCACCGCCGGCGGCCGCGCTCGCCTCCAGGAGAGACCGCTTGGGATGGTCCGGGCAGAGGGTCAAAGCTGCCGCAATTTCCTTGGCTTGCGGCGCACTGACCTCGCCCTCGAAGTAGTGTCCGGCAGTGGTGGCGCATAAGGCGTAAAGATACTTGGCGGTATCTGGCGACGTTCCCCCTGAAGCGGCGCCGGCTGCTTTCTCCGCAGCGCTCTGGGTTCCCGTGGCGGAGTTAACGGTGCAGAGATCAAATGGGCTGGCCCAGGCTGCCTTGTAGTCAGTAATCGTGGTCCGGGAAGTGGAATTCACCGAGCACGACAATGAATACTTCAAGCCGACAGGCGTGGGCGTCGGTGTCGGTGTGGGCGTCCGGGTTGGAGTCGGGGTGGCTGTGCTGCTTGAAGATGATGATGCAGTTGTTGAAGGACCCGCCGCGCTGGGCGCGGCGTCCGGTGAGCCCCCGCATCCGCTCAATACAAGTGCAGCAAGGAGTGCAGGCAGGGGTGCGGCCGGAATACGTTTCAAGAGTCCCCCAAGGAATTATTCGTGCAGGGACAGGCTATACGTTCCGCTGTCGGCTCCCGTGTTTTTTACACCTATATAGGCGTAAAAACTAACCCCTACGCCAGCGCCCGCGGGACGTCGTAGCCGGCTGACTTCAGCAGGTTGTTCCGGGCCCTGTCATACCTCGGGCGTGATCCAGTGGGCTCTGCAGTCTCGGCAGCAGGATTCGAGTGGCCGGTCGATGCCCTTGGGGTTTAGAGCGATTGCGTTATCACTATTCCCGCTTACACCCGACAGGAGCTCTGACGTGGCCGGAGTCCATGAACCGAATGTGATCGATCTCGTGACATATGACTCCTCAAGCAACGAGTACAAGCTCATCATGGTTGAAGAGCGTCAGTGGTCGGAGGCCCCCGAGCAACTCGCACAGCTGAGTGAGAAGATCAACAACTACGCCATGTTCGTCCTCGACGAGGGCCTGCTGCGCGCGTACCCGGAGATCGCCGGACATCCAGTGTGCATCCAACTGGATTGCGCGGCCCCTCCCTCTGCCGAGGCTCAGAAACTTATCGACCTGGCCTCGGAGCGTCTCCTCGGCTACGGCATGCGGTTCACAGTCAATCTGCTCGATTGAGCGCCTGTATTTTTTGAAGTCCGCGTGACCAATCTTGGCGCGCGTACTGAAGATTGGGGACTTCACTATGGATTACCGCGTCGACGACAGGAAAACAGGCAGCACGCCTCCGGTCCTTCGTGCATCGGCCTACTACTGGCTGGCAAGTGCGGTGGTATCAGGCGTCCTTCCGGCCATCATGTCTTTCGTGCAGCCGTCGAACTTCTCTTTGGACGCCTTCAGCATCGGACTACTCCACATATTGACCGCCCTGGAATGCTGGGCTGCGCTGAGGCTTCTGCGGGGCGGACGCTGGGCCCGGTACATCCTGACTGTTGTGGCGGTCCTGTCCCTTGCAGGTCTCGCTGCCCTGAACGATGTCCTGATCATCGTGGGTCTGATCCTCACTGTCGCCGGTGCTGTGCTGATGTGGCTGCCCGGGTCCAGCACGTACATCCAAGGCAGCCGCTCATCGGCGGGCTAGGTCGCTGGCGCCTCCCCCTCAGCGGCGACCTGTCTTCAAGGTGTAGGTTTTCTCAATAGTGCCCGGCCTTCCCGGCCACGTACCTGCCAACCCCACCAATACGTGCCCACATGCTTTCCGAGCAACGGTGCGTCTTCGGTAAAAGTTTTGAAGTGACCCCGTGCCAGGTGTCGTCGGCCGGACGAACTTGCCCGCGGTCTCCCCGCTTGCTCCACGCGCCCCTCTTCCACTGCCGTCACTCACGACCTCGTGGAAGACGTCCCCTGTCGGGCCAGCACCAGCCGCCCGGCGTTCCCGCAAACCGACATTGCGGCAGTTCATCAGGGCAAGAGCGAAGAACATCCGGTTGAAGGTTTCCACCTCAGATTCAGTAGTGGCATCCCGTACTTCGTAGTCACTGACGACCGTTGTCTTCATATCACCAAAGGGCCCCGCACGAAGTCTGCTCTGGCGTGCCATCAACTCTGCGGCAACCAGGAACCCACGGTCATCCAACCGGAATCGCAGATCATGTTCGAGCCGGCTTGCAAGACCATCCGCATCGCTGAGGTACGCCTCGATCATGTATTTGTGGTCTGCGCCTGTCCATGCTTTCGCCATGAAATTGGTGCGGGTGTCGCTGGAACGAGGAGATTCTTTGGGTCCATCCACCCACCATATTTTATATATAGTTGTCCCCACTCACCGCGGGGAGGTGGGTCTCCCAACAGGACGTCGCTTATGCGCTGACGCGCCATGGCCGAGATGCCCACAGCGCGCGACAGAGCCCTCAGCGCGGAAGCAGATCAAAGTAGACGGTGCCGGAATTCCAGCTAATTGGATGCAGTAATGTACCCACGGCCGGGTTCAAAGCGCTCCACATCATGCCGTTGCCCGCGTAGATGCCAACGTGCCCCCAGTTATCCGGTCCTTGGGGATTCTGAACCACCAGGTCCCCCGGCTGCGGGTCGTCGGTCCGAACCCCAACACGCCACTGCTCCACCCGCGGCAGTTCGATTCCAGCCTGCCGATAGATCCATTGCACGTAGCCGGAACAGTCCCAGGCTTTGAATGCAGTGCCACCCCACACATACCGTCCACCTAGACCTTGCTGCGTGAACCGCAGAATGTCCTGGCGGAGCTGACTCAGGTTTTTCCAAGAGGCCGCAGGCCCCACTTTGGGCGGCGAAGATGAGCAAGGAGCTGGCGACGTGTCCGGTTCCAACGCAGCAACTACTGCTGTCGCTGCACGCTCCCAATGCGCGTAAAGCTCGGGAAAAGCAGATACCTGGACTGCCTGAGCAGCCAAGTCTTTGTCCATCGCCTGCCACCCCGGTACGTCGAGCAGCCCTCGAGGACTTCCTCGGTTGGGACCCAAAGGGCCGCCGTAGAAGGCGCGGGCGTTGTAGAAAACGTCCATAAGCTGCTCAACGCTCCCCCACCCCGCCGTGGGACGTTGTTGAGCCGAGCCTATCGAGTCTTGGTCGCTCCCAACGCCATCATTTGGAAAACCCATGGAAGCCGGAACCCTGGGATTTGCGAGAACGCGCAAACTCGACTCCTGCATCGCCATCATGATGGCAATGATCTGTCCCGAACGGGGTACACCAAGCTGTTTTCCGACCCCAATGTACGCGCGAGCCACGCTTTCCTGTCGCGAGTTCAGCTCGTATAGCACCTGGCTACCATCGCGGACCTCCAGGCCATCGCCAGTCCCGGTACCTGTGCTGATAGATGCAGCATCAGCCGGAGCACAAGCCACAGTTGGCTCGCCTCTCAGACCGGCAAGTAGAGCCACACCCGCGACGAACGCCATCAGGCCGGGAAGCACGAGGACAGTCACAGCGGCAGCGACACCTTTCAGCAGTGCCCGCCTTCTAACCAGACCGGCCACGGCCATAGGACCGACCATCAGTAGACGATCCGGTCCGCGGTCGCATAGAAGGCAACCATGGCGCAGCGGTCAGCCGGAGCTGTAGCCGCGGGCGGGCAGTTCAGCATCACCGTTATAGGTGCGGAATAAGTGTTTCGGTCCCTGCTGGTCTCATCGAGCACTTGCACGATCACAGTGCACACGTGAAGGCCTGCCCAGGGCGGTGGGAATTCCTGAACTTTGGCTAGCTCGAGATCGCAGCGAACAGATTGGGCTTTGGCGCTCCGGCGCGCCGACTGTTGTCCAAGGCTCGCAAAGGAAGTGGGAGTCACACCAGTGGCCTCGAACTCTTTGACCAATACCGACAAGGGGTTGGATCCATCGGGAAGCAACTCCCACCACGAGCGCACCCGTGCATATACATCCGAGTATGACGACGAGCGGCTGTCCCACGTGTAGATTCCCCTTGCTGCCTCTACAGCGAGCGTACGGAAGTCGCGCGTTGGCGAAAGATCAACAGGTGAGCTCAGTGCGGCCATATCGGTTTCGCCAGGAACAGCAGAAGGCACACCCATTGCCGGGGGTGTCCCGGAAGGTGCCGGCGCTAAAGGCGAGCTTGGTGCCGGGCTTGGGACCGATGCCGCGCCCGGCCTATCAATCGGCCAGAACAGGAAAACGAACCCGCTTATTATCAAGACAACGAACAGTCCGGCAACGATCGAGCGCTGACGGCTCACCGCATGGAGTGCGCGCAGTCCCCTGCTTGCCGTCCCCCAGCCCACCATGACTTACCCCGGCTGCCTGTTGGCTTCGTGCTGGAGCACGCGCCAAGCTGTCCGGTACAGCTGCCGGGCGAAGCCGATGTTCACGGCGATATATCGCTCAGTGACACCAAGCTCGGTCGCCAGGGCGGCCATCTGCAGGGACCTGGGTAGGCCGCGCAGCCCAGGGCGGACTATTGTCTCGGCCACTTTTCTCAAAACGTCTGTGGGAAGGCAGTTGGCAGCGCACCGGCAAAGACCTTCCATGGTTAGCCCCGGCTCGGGGTGGCAATTGAGTGCTGCATTGATCGTCATTGCGGTCTGCCTCACGACAGTAACGGCATGCCAGCGTCGCCTGTCCCTTGGCGATGGGGGCCCGCAGTGTCTTGGCCCAACCAGGCTTGAGACAGCGAGTTGCCATGTGTCCTCCTTGACGTTTCTCTGCACCAGGCCGAGCATGGCCTGCGCCCACGCGTGATCGACATATTTCTCGGTGCTGTCCCAACCCAACCCTGCGCTGACGACAGCAAGAACTTCAGTCGATGCTTCTGCCGTCGTGAAATCCATGAGCAGCGGCAAAGTCTGATGACTGAGTTCGCGCCGGACGTGTGCCGCGCAGATTTTGTTGCAGACACCTTGGACCCAGGCTTCGAACGGAATGCCCGGCAACTCCCGGTAGCGCCCCTTCGTCACGCCGTCCCATACCGCGACCCGAATGTCCTGCATGAGGTCGTCCACATCGCAGGTACGCCCAATCCGCGTCAGACGGGAAACCACGTAACCCTGAACACTGTTGGCCGCGCTCATGATGCGGTCGATCGGGATATTGCACTCCCCTGCCGCAGGAGGGTTTAGCAATGAGACGTCGACAGTGATGGTCTTAGCTGGTGCCTTGGCGGGTTTATTTGGTTTGGCGTCGAGTTCCACGACTTCACCGCTTTTGTTCAGATCGAGTAGTAAGCAGAGTCGCGGGTAGAGCAACTCGCGGATGTGGATGCGCAGATCCAGCAACGACCAGTAGAAGTTATAGAAGTTATTGTCGAAGATACTTAAAGTATCGTCAAGGGTGCCGTTCTTACTTTTTGGTCAACCTTCGGGAAGAATGTCGATATGCCGCGGATTACCCAGCCACACGACGCCGCCTGGTCGGCCGACGTTGAGGCTGCCGTCGCTACCTTTGGCAACCGGTCGCGGAACGAGATTCTCCGATTCCTTACGGCGAATGGACCGGCTACGCGCGGCGACATCGTTGCCGCCGTAAGCGCCGGCGAACCGAGCGTAGCTAAGCACCTCACGGCCCTGGAGGACGCGGGCGTGGTGATAGTCGACGTCGAACCTGGGCGCCGGCACGGACGTTCGCCCCGGTACTCTGCCAATGCAGGCCGAATAAAGGAACTGCTCGACGCGCACCTGAGCTACCTGCTCGAGAAGTAGTGGCAACATTGCTACGGCGGTAGCGCCTATTCGACCTACTCCCCTGCTTCACCCGCATCCGACGACGAACTCGCCGCTGCTTGCTCACCTTCCGGCCGCCGGTTGATGTCCCTGTTCAAATACTCTGTGATGGCACGAAGCGTCTCCGGGGACACGTCACCAAGAGTTCTGGCAGCAAAGGTCTTCACGCGGGCAGCGCGCAGAGACTTAACAAACTCAAGCTGTGAATCAATGCGCTCGGGCAGGTCAGCGGCCTCGCCACCCTGCAGATACCCCGGGTCCACATTGAAGATTTCACAAAGAGCGCCAAGCAATGCCGGGTCACTGACAAGTCTTCCGGTGCCGTCCTTCATGTAGAACCAGCGGGCTCTGGAAAGCTTGATCCCCCTGCTCTGCAGGTTCTGCTGGACCTCACGAAACGTAACGGGCCGACCTCGCTCGGCAACCACAACATCAAGCAAAAGGTTCAGGCGTCGCGCCAACTCAGCCTGCGGAGACACACCACTGAATGCCGCTTCATCAGAAGACAAGACTCGCCTCCCTTCTGGTGCAATGGTTCACGCCAACCCTGGTGCCCAGTATTCCGCTGCTAAACGGCGCCTGCAATAACCCTTGCGGGACGCTTCCATCCCGTTATGGATGAGCGTATCGTTCTCCTGTAGACCCGTCTACAAACGGTTCAGCCCTCCCCCAACGTCATTCGGTGGTGGTCTCCTTGGTTGAGGACATCTTGATGAACCGGACGCGAAGCCGACTACTTCGCTTCCTGATCGCACATGGCCCAGCGTCTTGCGGGGATGCCTCTCTTGCCCTGGGACTGTCGCAGTCGACCGTTCGTCGACAAATCATGCTCCTGTGCGACGCCGGCTTGGTCAGCCCGCTCGCAGGGTCGTTCAGCGCACAGGTGGAGCAGATTGAAATGAGAATGCAGGAGCTATCAGCCGGGTTGCGATGTCCTGTTACCGACCTGAGGAACTCAGATCAAGAGGGCGCGCTCTTGTCGGAATCGTCGTTCCACTCCTGCGAATGCCCGGGAACGGCAGAGGAGACCAGCTGAACAAGGTCGGGTCGGCTTTTTACCAGGCAGAAAGGACCTTCTGTCAGCGCCGATAGCCATAGCGAAGTGAACGGCGGTAGCTACCAACTGGCTGGAGTACGAAGACAGGTACAACTATTGGTGACCACATCGGGGGTGGTGCAACTATGACGTGTACTTGGCAAGAGTCTTCGGCGCGGACGTGACGTTAGAGCGGAACCATTCTCACCCAGGTATCGCGAGTTGTGTCTTCGGTACCTTCGATAACGAACTCCTGCTCAAACCCGAGAACACGCTGGATTCGCTCAATCAAGCGTTCCAGATGCCACCGAGAGACTGTCCGACCCGGCCTTCACGACAAAGACTGGTACGGTTCCTGAATCCTCGTATTGCCACACCTGATTCCCAGCCAAGCTGTCGGCAATGTCCTTGATGGCCGGCCTCTGGTCCTCAGTAACCATCGCTACCTGCTCCCCCACCCACCTCGTTCCCGAAGGGACTCACGGCGCTGCCTGAGCACCGGACGAAGCTTACAGGGCGTGGCTTGCGAGTATTTCCTTCAGCCCCGGCATATTCTGGCGTCAGATTGAGGCTGAGAACATTCACGTAGATGTGAGGACCCCACATGACGGCAGCAGCTACTCCTCGGCCGGCGGCTACGAAAATGCAGCGGGTCGGCCGACCACCGGAGGTCTCCGTCGCTGACGTTCCTCGAATGCTGGAGCGCTACGAGGACTCCAACGAGGTGCCAGCAGGAGTGGTGGGGACACGGTCAGCCAGAGTCTGCCACTGGCGGTGTCCCGCCGGCGCT
Source organism: Pseudarthrobacter sp. LT1 (assembly GCF_035621795.1). NCBI lineage: Bacteria > Bacillati > Actinomycetota > Actinomycetes > Micrococcales > Micrococcaceae > Pseudarthrobacter > Pseudarthrobacter sp. LT1. The sequence continues at coordinate 1,951,172 of NZ_CP141830.1, read as the reverse complement.
GATCACGTCTACGAGGCGAAGGCCACGGTAGTGTTCAGCTCCCCTCATAGCGGCTGCCCCTTCTGCGCTGGTCGTGAACTGTCGGTTACGAACCGCCTGGATGTGCTCCACCCCCATATCGCCGCCGAATGGGCTACGGACCTCAACGGCGGACCTCCGGCCGTAGTTGCGACGTCTTCGAAGACGGTGTGGTGGAGCTGCGCCGAATGCAGCCACCAGTGGACGTCCCGGATCGGACGCCGCGTCCAAGAAGGATCCGGGTGTCCGCGGTGCGCCAGTTCGAAGAACGCCGAGGGTCTGCCTGGGACATCATGGGGCCGGAAGCCTCAGGTAGCAGTCGCAGACGTACCGCACATGGCAGCGCGCTACGATCCGGACAACGATCTGCCTGCCGAGGAGGTGGCGGCCCGTTCCATCAAGCCCCGCCGGTGGCGGTGCCCGGCCGGTCCCGACCACGCTTACGAAACCCGCCCAGACACCGTCTTCAAATCCGACAATGGGGGATGCCCGTTCTGTGCAGGACGCGAGCTTTCGATCACCAACAGTTTGGAAAACCTCTACCCGCAAGTTGCCGCGGAATGGGATCTCGAGCTCAACGAGCGCCCTCCGGCCGTCGTCGCTACATCTGGCGAGAGGGCGTGGTGGCGGTGTGCGGCCTGCGACCACTCCTGGGAGACTACAGTCAACCGCCGCACCGTCTCCGGAACGGGATGCCCTCAGTGCGACCGGAGGGCGAGAGGGGCGGCGTCCTCCCGACCGCGGCCGGGACGGTCACTTTCCGAGGTCGCTCCGTCGGTGGCTGGAACGTGGCATCCTTCGAAGAATGGCGGCCTGCGCCCGGAGGACGTCGCAGCCATGTCCAATATCCGGCGCTGGTGGCAGTGTGAAGAGGGCCATGAGTGGGAAAGCGCTCCCTTCACTCGAGCACGGGGGGATGACCCTGGATGCCCGCACTGCAGCACGCTGGCCGTACGTTTTCCGGAAATCGCCGGCGAGTGGCACCCCACGCTGAATGGCGAACTGACTCCAGAGCGTGTCATGCCGCGGTCTTCAATGAAGGTGTGGTGGCGGTGCCCGGCCGGGCACGACTACGACAGCATGCCTTCAAACCGGACTGGGAATGGTACCGGGTGCCCGTTCTGCTCAGGTCACAGGGTTGGGTACGGCAACGATTTGGCCTCGATCTCCCCTGATTTGGCAACCGAATGGGACTACGAGAAAAACTACCCGACCAAGCCTTCGGAGGTCACCACTGGTCGTGCGACCAAGTTCTGGTGGTTATGCGAGCAAGGGCACTCTTGGCAAACCACCGTCCACTCCCGGCGCGGGCTGGGTACAGGGTGCCCGCAGTGCTGGTCAGGATGGCGCCGTTCACTTCCCGAGATCGCCCTGCAGTACGAACTGGACCACGTACTGCCCTCACCTGTCGTGGGTGACACTGAAGTGCGCACGTCGACCGGTGCCTGGCACGTCGACGTGCTTTGCACCGGGCTGCGGATCATTGTCGAATACGACGGCAGCTTCTGGCACGCCAAGGGGCTGGAGCGAGACGCCAGGAAAACACAGGACCTGATTTCGAAGGGTTGGCTTGTCGTACGCGTCCGCCAGGCCCCACTGGCGATGGTGGGTCCCTGGGACGTCGCCGGTGAAGCGAAAGACCCTGACACGTTCAATATGACTGTTCAGGTGCTAGACCGGATCCTTGCAGCCGCCGAAGCTGCGTCGGCGAGCCATCCCGCTCACGAACACCTTGAAGACCTCCGTGAGCGGGTCCGTACTTACCGAGCTGAAGGTGTCGCGCAGGCCTCCAATGAAGCCCAGATAGCTCTTACCGATGGCCGCGTCAACCGTCCTCGCCCGACTTCTTCCGGCCTTCCGCGGCCGCTTATGCCGGGTCAGTCGCTTGCAGAAAAAAGCCCCGAGACCGCTGCCGAATGGCACCCGGAACTGAACAATGGCCTCACTGCCTGGAACGTGGCCAACGGCCGCAACTCCAAAGCATGGTGGCGCTGCTCGCTGTGTGGGAAGGATTGGGAAGCGAACATCAACGGGCGCACCCGGGTGCATTCTGTGGGCTGTCCTGACTGCGCACGCAGCCGCAGCTCGCTACCCAGGCCAGGCCGGTCGCTGGCCGACCTGCATCCGGAAATCGCAGGCGAGTGGCACCCATCCAAGAACCACCCACAACTCCCGGCTGACGTGAATCCCGGATCCAAGCAGCGCGTTTGGTGGCAATGCTCGCTGTGCGGGAGCGAATGGGAAACCGCCATCCATACCCGGATGAAACATAAGAACGTCGGCTGTCCCACCTGCGGATGGTCCCGTCGCAGCGCGAAACAGTCCGTGCCCACACCGGGGCAGTCCCTTGCCGATCTATTCCCTGAGGTGGCTGCGCAGTGGCACCCGACGAAGAACGGTGACTTGCTGCCGGAAGGCGTGAAGCATCATTCGAACACGTCGGTGTGGTGGCGCTGCCACGAGGGGCACGAGTGGCAGACTGGGGTCGGCAATCGGACCAGAAAAGACCACCCCACAGGCTGTCCGGACTGCTACAAACTGCGCAGATCCAGCCCGAGAAAAATCGGGGTGCTGAATGTTTCCGAGCCTGGCCGGAGAACCGCCGGCGAGGGCCAGCTGGCTCTCTGGTAAACGCGGAAGCTCCGGCCCTGCACGGGTCCGTAACCGGAGCTTCCTAGTTGGTGGCGCTGCTCCCGTTGACGAAAAGCTCCACGATGCCGATGTCCGAAAGCGTCTGCGTGAACGGCCTCGGTGAACTGGTCGACGCATCACGGCGCTCGTGGTCGTGGGGAAATTCAGCGCCTGCATGGAGCGGCGTCCGCGTGATTGGCCGCGAGGACCTCGGTGAGGTGGTGGGCACCATCAACTACGGCAACACCGGCATGCTCCGCTGCTACGAGGTGTACTTCGAAGCAGACGGGTTGTGCGCTACCTATGCGATCGACAAGGTGGAGTTCGTGGAGCAGGACTGACGGCGGCCGGATCATCAGTTCATGGATCGCGGCCTCTACCGTTGGAGCCGTCATAGCTCCATCATGCTCCGGGGGCTGACAGTCTTGCGGACGACGGCGCGCGTGTCCCGTAGGGCAAGCACGGGTTAGGCTGGCCGGAACACGACGGATTGGGGGATCCAGTGAGACACAGAATCTGGTGGGTCTACGCCGTGATCCCGCTTCTTGCTGCTACTGCCTTCCTCGTGGTCCCGGTTCGCCGAGGACAAGGCGACAGCCGAGATGCTTCCCCGCACCGGGATGATCGGCTACGTGCAGTTCGACAATATTGGGGACCGCCAGGTCGTCGGCACCGACTAATCTCCTCGGCCCCGCAACGAAATCCGGCGCCCCCATTGCGGCACCTTGCCGGTCAGCTTCTTCGACGTCAGGTGCCACCGGTGGCAGTGCTGACACGGGTAGGCGCGGAGCGGCTGTTTACCGGGCTTCCCGGCAGCAAGGATGGCTCTCGAGGCACTCAGGGCCAGGAACTGGGTGGGGTACGGGTTTTTCTGACAGGCCATCGCGGGGTCCTTCGTTCGGTTGACCGAACGGTTCACACCCGCGTACAGTCGCCATCTTCATAGCGGTCTTGCTGGACTGATCATGCCACATTGCGGGTGCTAAGCAGGGATTGCTCGGGCTCAGGTCCGCCCTCTCTTTTTGAGTTCGCCGGCACGTATGTGTTCGACGAGTGCGCGGTAGGCCTGGAAGTCGGGGATGGTTGACCAGCAGGGATGGGAGTGGCGACTACTTCAGGTCATCGCCCCGCCTGTCTTTCGGGAATCGCTCCGGGTGTTTCGGATCCCTGCCGCGTTCCCTCCAGTATTCGTCGCGCTGCCAGAGCGAGAACCGGATCGCAGCCGCGCCGAGAACGATGACGAATATGGTCTGGACGGCGACTTTTGCGATCAGCCAAGGCAAGGAGATGTTTGGGATAAAATTCCACACCCCGAAGATGATCATGAACGGCAGCGACCAGTAGGCGATGCGTGTGAGCCTTCGTCGGGCTTCCTCTGTGGAGGCCGCCGGCTTCCTGGCCTGAGGATCCCTCGGCGATGCTTGCATGAGTGCACTGAACCACGGACTCGCAGCCCTGGGAACGTGCTTGAGCGGATCTTGTGGCCGGAGACTACGAGGGTGCCGGCCCGACGGCTTCCAGGATCTTCTTGACCGTCGCAGGGCTCGCGGCGATCTCGATGACTCCCCCGTCGGAGTCCAAGGTGATGACCTCGAAGTCGAACGGCACGGCCTGCTTCTTGTCGTCGCGGCCGGCTGTCCGTGGCGGCAGTCCGGTGGTCCGGAGGCCGGTGAGAGCCCTGCTGCGGCCGCTGGGAATGAGTTCGTCGTAGACGGCCGGCTGGAAGTCGATCCGGCCTGGCCAGGGCGTGGCCACACCCATCTGCCAGACGCCGCTCAAGGAACCCGGCAGGACATTGGGGTATCGCAGGAACATCAGCGACTGGCCATGCTCTTCGAGCCTTGCCGCGGTCCTACGGAAGCGCTTCTGGGCGAAGTAGGTCCCTCCGGCCAAAATAAGCGCGTAGAACAGTCCACTGAACAGGGCGCTGATGAACTTCTCTCCGAAGATCAAGCCGCCACCTGTATAGAAGGCAAAGGCGACGACAGCGATGACTGCCACCCGCAGTCCTGGAGGCAGATCACGCCCCCACTTCCTCATGGCGAGAGTCTAGGAGCGCCCCCGGGCTTCCGCTACGCCTCCTCGGCGTCCGACCCCGCGTCCTCGAGCTCGCCGGCGGCGATTCGTTCGGCGGTGCGCCGGTACGCCTCGGCGATGTAGTCCTCGACGTCCTGTCGGCCGATGCGCCACATGCCGCGGCCACCAACCTGAAAAGCCCGCAGCTCGCCGGCCTTGATCAGCGCATGAACCTGGTTCGGTTTCACGTTCAGCTCGTCGGCCACCTGAGTGGGCGTCAGGAAGCGGGGGGCTCTTGGTTCGTCAGTCACCCGGCCATCCTATGGGTGGCAGTTTCACCCCACGGCCAACTCACTCGGGCCGGCGCGGATAATCAAGTTCTTCCTCTGCAGCGGTGCTGGCTGGATCCTGACCAACATTTAAGGGACGCGGCGGGGTGCCCCTGGCGCAAGGCGAAAAGACCCAGGCGTACACCGAACAGATCATGAAGGCCTTCGCCGCCGCGGCACCGACCATCGGCGGCCCGGCAGTCTCGAAGGCGCTCGTGCCTTCGGGGAACATCACGGCGGATTTCGACGGCCGCATCGTCCATGACCCGGCCGCGGCGTTCAGCATCCTCGCGGCGGTGAACAGCCGCGAGGTGGACTCCGCCGCGGGGACCTATTTGCGGCAGACGCAGAGGGTGAACAATGCCGCCCCGGTCGCTCCTGGGGAGCTTAAGCCTATTTCGCAGTACGGGCTGGAGCCGGCGACGTGGCAGATCGCTACGATCGCGCACCTGTCGGAGCCTATCAAGCTGCAGTGGCTGGAGGACTACCCGGCGCTGGAGCAGTTTCTCAGCCAGGAACTCGCTTACGGGGTGGACGAGGCCATCGCGGACTTTATCCTCAACGGCGGCACCGCCGAGGATGGCAGCACCGTGTCGGGCATTCTGAACACCACTGGCGTCGTGCAGACGCCTTTCACCACGAACAGGCTTCTCACGCTCCGGCGTGCAATTCGCGAACTGGACGTGCAAGGGGTCACCGCCACAGGCATCATCTTGAACCCGTCCGATTGGGAGGTCATCGAGACGCTGACAACCACTACCGGGGAGTTCCTGCTGCCTCTCGCACCGCAGAACTCCGTGGAACGGCGCCTTTGGAACACCCAGGTCACCCTCGCCGCCGGGATGCCCGCCGGGGAAGCTATCGTCGGCGACCCCTCCACTGTGTCCTTGCTGTACCGGAACTCGCAGCGAATCGAATGGAACCCCTACATGGGTGACACCGCCACCGACGGCACCCCGGCCATCCGGGACCTTTTCCGCCGCAACGAAGTGGTCTTCCGCGCCGAAATCCGCGTCGGTCTGGAAATCCTCTCCACCAAAACACTCCGGATCGCGGATCTCACGGCCTAGTTGCTGCAGAGCTGCAGGCCGGGGAGCGGAGTCTTTCCGTCCTCTGGCCTGCAGCTCTTATAAGCTCTTGCCATCTGGGCCACTGCTGGTGGGGGCCATCTGGGGAGGACATAGACATGGGGATGTGGGATAAGTTCAAGCAGCTGAAGGCCGGTATCGAAGCGGTGTCTTCGGCTGTCACGACTTCAGATCGCACGCTGCACATCAAAGGCCACAACGACGTCGTTGTTGTCGCCGGGGAGTATTACTCCAAGGACTCGCAGCGTGTACCGATCGGCCAGCAATTCACGGTGGAACTGCGGCGGGAACCTAAGAACGCACATGATGGGAACGCCATTATGGTTCTGCACATGGGGCGACAGATCGGATACTTCAGCGCCTTCAAGGCCGAGCGTTACGCCCAACTCCTGGACATCGCCGCACGCCAGGGACAAACCATCCAGGCGACGGCCGGTGCCCAGAAAACGGCCCACGGCGACAAGATCACGAACGTTCAGATGCCGTCCGTTTACGAATTGGCCGTCCAGCTCGGCCCTGCAGCAGACCACGTAGCCGCCGCGAACAAGCCACCGGTCGAAGCGACCTTTAAACAGCTGGCCAAGTACCAGGATCAGCTAAAGGGGGTGTTGGCCGGCATGCCCCAGCGCGAGGTAAAGGCCAGCATCGTGCTACGAGAAACGCCTTCCGGGAAGTACAAGGGCAAGAACCTGGTTTCCTTCATGTACCAGGGCGAAGAGATCGGCGTGCTACCTGCGCAATACCGGGAAAGCCACCAGGAATTTTTTGAAGCCGCAGAATCCGGCGTGACAAAGTGCATGGTCCTCATCCGGCACTACGACGAGAAAATTTGGGCCAGAGCCAGCGTTTACTAAAGAAACGATTGCTGGATCCTGCACCCACAGCATCGGCTCCAGTTGTTCGGCCCCGAAAGCCGCTGGAGCCGGCGCTATTTCATTTCCTAGAGGTTCTGCACAGCCCCATCGTGGGGGGCCTCAGTCTCGGTCTCCTCAGGCGTTGGAATCGCGCCAAAGTGAATTTTGGTGGCTGGTGACATTTTCGGCAACTCAAGATCCAAATCCATTATGGACCCCTGCACCTCAATCGCCCTGCGGCACGCATCGTACACCGGTTCTACGAAGCCGTAGGCCATACGTTCCCGAACAAAATCAGTGTCCATCGCTTGGCCGTTTGCTTCATACGCGCGGATAAGTCCATTAGCCCGGACTTGGGCGTGTGCAGCTTCCGTGCTCCGGAATAGGTGTCCAACTAGAAGGTAGTTGGGGGCACGTACCCCGTTCCTGTCCCTATCAGGAAAGGAGTAAAGGTAAACATCCCACCGCAGTTCATCATCTTCTTCGTTTTCAGCGCCAAAGTGACGATTAACCTCTATACGATCAACGAGGACATCGAAGGAGATCGGGCTTTTAAAGCGAAATTCCGTCAGCGGTGAGGGGCTCTTATCGCCCACTGGCCAGCTTCTCCACCATGGTGTTGAAAACCGTCTCGGCCGGAGAGCTTTCATGCGACCGATGCCAATGCTGAGGAACATTTGCCAGAGAACTACGATAATTCTCCAGGTTACTCGTGTAGCGGGAGCTGACGCGGTACGTTACAAACGCGTCGATGGCGTACGCGTACTCCCGGAGGTCACTCAGGGATATGTCAATCCTGCCCTTGCTAATGTCCTCTGCAAGGTCGGCGGGGATACCCAAACGTGCAGCAACTTCTTCGATGCTGCGCTCTGAGTCTCGGAGTGCGACGGCGAGGGACTCCCAGAGGTGCTCCTGCGCGCGGAGGTTATCGTCCGCCAACGCCTGTTCCGGGGTAGGGTTTTCCAATCCCCAGATATCGGCGGATTCGTTTACGTTATTCATGATTTACCTCCCCCAACTCCGTTATTGAGATTTGTGGTGTGCTGCAATATGTCCCAATCATGGGCTCTTTGGGCTGCGATATCAATGGACGCATTTTGCTCATCATGCACGTCGTCATCATTGGGCTTCGTCCCCAAGTGTAGCCCGAGGATGACCCGATCGCGCAAAGTGGGCTCGGCACAGTACAGCCGTACCAGCCTCGCAGGAAGGTTCGCACGCCCAAATCTGTAGATGCGTTCGGGCTGCGGTCGAAGCTCGATCACAAAATCCGCCCGCGACATGACCTTCGCGTCCGGGGACTTACCAGAAAAATCCAGAATGCCTTGTTGCGCCTTTTGCATCAGGCGTCTCAGCCTGGCGAATGCGTCTTGGTGCTCAGCTTCTGACAGCTGCGGGTCAAGCGCGTTTGTGTAAAACACCTGCATCTCTTGGGTCAACTGGCTTAGGCTGAGGTCCCAATCGTTGACCTTCGCCGGGGCAGCGTTCGTCCCCTTATTGCAGGTGCACCGACACCCGATTGGCTGTGCTGCTGAAAACAACCGCTCCCCCATACATACGTCGCCTCGGCTTCGCGCCAGAGCTTCAAAAAGGCACCCTCTGATGAGTGGCCCGCCCCCGAAGGCACCCCTCAGGATTGCCTTTTCGGAATCATACACAAGGTACGGCTGCGCTAGAGCAAAGACACCGGCCTTTCAGTCAGGGCACTTTGGGTTCGTTTCCCCAGACTGAAAGAGGGCGTAAATGGGTGCACCCAAGGGGCGGTCACCAGAGCAGTAGTACTGCGCAGTTATCTCAGTCCCGGCTACCCGCTTCAAGCGTTTCGAGCTTTCGTCCAAGTAGATGAGTCGATGTTCGTCCTGAGAAACTACAAACACCGTTTTCGTATCCTGGCCGTTCACCTGGACAGCCTGAGGGGCCAGCCAGGACGGACCGAAGAACAGGGCGATGACCAAGACTCCCGACGACCATTGCTCCGCTCGATCAAACGTCATCCGAAACTTATTTGCATGCTTCCAACCCCGTTTTGACCCCAACTGCCCCGCTACCCAAGTACCAATTATCAAGGCAGCAACAAGAACCATGATGGGGGCTGAAAATAGCAGTGCGGCCAGGCCAAGGAATGACATTACCGACACATGTAAAGTGAAGCTCAGGGTGCCTGGTTCACCACGGGCCCGCAATAGATACGGGACAAACGCGGCAAACACAGGAAGTACGACCACGGGGGAAACGCTAATCACCATCGCCGCAACGGTCGGAAGGAATTCCAGCAGGTTCGCCATCTCCAGGGCGGTTGAAATATCACCGCCGGCGGCCGTCAGTAGTTTGAGGCCAAAGTACAACGCACCTGCAGCGGCAATAGCCAAAGGCCAATTGATCCTCCGCATGTCCTTCGTTTTATCTTCTGCCCCTGCGAGAATCTCTTCCACGATCGGAAATAGTAGCAGTCAACCATTGCGACCATCATGGCAATCTCCTTCTTTCCTGCAGCTTCCATGAGGTCCCGTTTGCTGCATCGCGAACGTCCTGCGCCTGGGCGCGGAGGACGTCCGCAAGTGGTGTTCCTCGTTCCACCGCGACGATGATGCCATCAACGAACCTGACCAGCGGGGCGAGATCGGTTCGCGCGGAAAACTCCTGCAAGGCCAGGACCAGGGGTTGGCCGGCCCTGGTCTCGGCGAGGATCTTCGAAAATTCCTTGGAGAGCTCCCCGTTTGCGCCCCTGCACACCCGGTCCAATGCTCCCGTGGCGCTCTCCCCTGCGCCGACGGCAAGAGCCATCAACTCTGCGAAGCTGGGAAACTCGGCCATCATCCGCACTTCCCGCCGGCGGACCTGGACGCCAAGCCAGTAGTCACGCAGGACAAAGCCGGCTGCAGCGCTGCCAATGATCACCGCCACTGCCAGGACCGGGCTGAACCTTCCGGATGCTGCACCCTCAGGACGGTGGCCAGAGAGAAGACGAATCCGGCCGCTGCCCACAGCAGTTGCTCCGCGCGGAAGTCGATGGGCGACTTGGTGAGCCCCTCCTGCGCGAGCCGCCGCCCGGTGGCCCCCGGCGACGGACTGAGCTTTCCCAAGGCGGAGAGCCAGTCCCGCAGGACAGGCCGGAGGATCCGTTCGAGTGGGCCGAAGGGGGTCAGGTTGTACTCACCAGCGCGAAGGAGCCTCGATTCCAGGTTCTGTGATCTCAGCTGTGGCTCGATGCGTTGCGACAGCGTTATGGGGCGCATTGGAGGGACCCTGAAGATCACCAGCCATAACCCCAGGTCAAGTCCGATTCCTGAAATCACTGCTGCCGGGGAAACAATCATCACCGGAGCACCCTTTCGTCCTGAGGCAGGGCACCGATCTTCAACATGGCCGTGTAGCAAATCAGCGACACCACCAGGCCGCCGAGGAGGACTGCGGCTCCCATCGGCGTGTTGTAGGCCTGGATGGCCTCCGGCCTGGTGGCGAGCAGAATCATCACGATCCAGGGCGCCGCGACTGCAAGCCGGGCTGCGTTGATCGTCCAGGACTGGCGCGCTTCGAGCTCGCTGCGGGTCCGGGAATTCTCCCGCAGGAATTCCGCAAGCGTCCCCAGGAGCTTCCCCAGGTCGGACCCACCCACTTCCCGGGTGAGGCGCAGTGCTTCGATAATGCGGTCAGCGACGGGGTCGGACAGGCGCTGTTTGAGCTTGTTCAGGGAACCATCGAAGCGGCCGCCGGCGCGGTAGTCAGCACCGAAGTCGCGAAAAATGGGCCGCAGTTCTTCGGGCCCTTATCTCCGAGTTGAATGAGGGCCTCGGGCAGAGGCAGGCCGGCCCGGATTGCCGACCGGAGGTGATCGACGACATCCGGCCAGAGCGTTATCGAACAGATAGCCGCCTCAGACGCCTAGTCAGGTGTGAGCGTGGAGCCCCTGACTAGTTGTTGCAATACGCGTCAGGGGCTGCATAAAAAGTGGGCATTGCCAACTTCACTATTTAGAAACCAACTCCGGGCTTTCCTTGTCCTCCTGGTTACCGCCGTCTGGGCCGTCACTAACGAAGCAGATCAGGAACAGGATGTGGGCCATGCTGAGCACCCATGAGCCTCCGAGGATCCAGAGCACGAGACTGCGCGAGTTCTCGTCTACTTCTTGATTGGGCAGTACGCCCAGCGCGTAAATGGCGGCAGCCGATGCTATAAAAGCCAAGCAAGCCGCTGAGTCTTGAAGCCTTTCCCCGTGCTTCTGCCCAGGGGAAAGGCCAGCCCTGGACTTCCTCATCCCCGCAGCGCGGGAGATGAGGACGAAATACGAAGCTAACAGTGCGCAAAAGCCAGCGCCCACAGCGAAGAGAAAACCCAGCATTTATCCCTCGAATCTGTATTACACAACCTCTGAAGCGTAGCGGATAAGGACCCGCTCCCCGATGCGCAAAACACGCGCCCGCTTTTGGCGGGTTTTTTCATACCCAAAATCAGGAGAAAACACCTATGGGATTCCTCGATCCTAAAGTCATGCCCGGCAACCTCGACCCCCTCATGGCGGGGAAGATCAACACCCCGGGATCCGCCACCGCAACGGCACTATCTGCCACCTATGCCCCCAAAGGGCTGGAGACAGCTGTGGCCGGCAAGGCCGATGCGGCGGACTCGCTGACAATCCAACGGCTCGACCGCCAGGGTATCCAGAAGGCGCGACTCGGCGGCGGAACGGCCAGCATCGCCTACAGCGACGCGCCTGAGGTAACCAAGGACTGGGCAGACCTCACCGGCTGGGCGCCATCGGCAAACGCCCAAGTTTCAGGGAACCGGCTGTACGCCATCAATGGCAACAACCCTGGCGGCGCCCTCGTGTCCTTCCCGGTTGCCGCCAACGAAAATGCACACATCACCGGGCTTCTTTACTGGAAGGCTGGCTCGACTACCGCGCCTATCTACTTTGGGGTGGACCTCGGCACGGCAGGGCACGCGCCCCTCGCAAGCTCCCCTGAAGGCGCGTACCTGGGTTTCAACTCGGCAGGCGGGGCGCGGCGTCTTCACGGGCGCAAGTCTAGGTGTATCCCAGCCCGCGGCAACGCTCATCGGCAACAACCCCACAGTTGACACAACCTATGTTTGGTCTACCGACATTGACGCCAACTTTGTCTCAATGACCATGCACCCAATTGGTTCCTCTACTGAGTCATCCACTACTTACCTGAGCCGCACGGCCATCGCCGCAGCGGGCAAAGCGGTCAATAACATCAGCCTCTTCCTGACCGACGCCCGCGGCACAGCTGGTCACGGATTCGGGCCTGTGACTATGGTGAAGTCGCTCCAGCCCTCCCGCACAAAGAAGCTCGCAGGGCAGACGGTGGAAAGCATGGAACACCGTCACGTCGTTACAGCGCCCGCACTTGGACCCGTCCCAGTTCAACGCCGCAGACCTAGTGGCGTTCTTCGATACCTATAAGTAACTGTCGATCGGTTTTCTTCCCCATCGGCAGCAATACGACAAGGGAAAGAAAGGGGCCGCTTCACATCGATGGGGGGATCGTGTGAAGCGGCCTGAAGCAGGTTACTTGCCAGTATCCATAGCTTCCAAATCCGGGCAGCACCCTGCTTGATTTGCAGCATGCAGGGCGCCAGTTGTGCCCGTAGCTACATAACCACGGCTACGGGCACAACGAGTCTGATCAAGCAAGCCTTTCGACTTGTTGTCCAGCGATAGTTACTGAAGCGCCGGGCAACTGATCGACCAAGTCGTTCTGAATCTTGATTACGAGCACATGTCCGGCACGGACAGGATCAGCGGTGATTGCCATCGGACTATCCAAGTCCGGTTCGCCCTGGGTCTGAAAGGGCTGGGCAAGAGCTGCAGACTGAAGCACGGCATCTTCCGCCTCAATCTCTAGCACAAGTGAAATTCGAATTTTCGACATGTCATTTTCCTCTGCTGCTTAATTGGTGTTGCTCGAAAGAGTATCTCAGCAAGCACAATTACTTCTCCTCGAGAGAGCCGGATGGTGATGAAGACCTGCGCCACCGCCTGCCCAGGTTGTCCCTGAAGCTCACTTCAACAACTTGGGCGGGACGCATTGCTAAACCAGGGTTCACGTTTAACCTGTGACGACTACTAGCGGGAACGACAGGAATTGCATGGGAGCCATGTGGCAGGAGGAGTTCGTGGCGAACTTCGACGTCCCATATCGGCTGGGCAGAAGCATTGTCCACGTTAATCCAGTTGGCTGGAACCGCAGTATTGTCGGCCACCATCCAACACGTTATGCGCTCCGCCTGACTGAGCTTCTCAGCCGTAAGCCTTTCCTGCTCCCGAACGGCAGCAGCACTCTCACGCTTGATCCTGTCCTGACGTTCCTTCAAGGCAACCTGAAGAGAATAAGCGCCCACAAATAAAGCAACCACAGCAGCAAAACCCGTAGCAAGAGCTGATACGACGTCGGTCCATTTGGGAAGTTCGCCACTAACAGAGATCCACAGAAACTGAGGGTCATTACTGGGCGGCATCATCATCAGCGACTTCCCCCGCAGCGATGCGATCAGCAGTCTCCCGGTAGGTCTTCTCTATGTAGTCCTCAAGGTCCTGGCTACCGATTCGCCATATGCCTCGGCCACCAATCTGCAACGCCCGCAACTCACCAGTCTTAATCAACTGGCGAATAGTCGGAGCACCAACAGCTAACTCCTCAGCAGCCTGGCTAATAGTCAAGAACCTCGGACGCTTTTGGGACTGCCCCCGGTTTTGTTGACTCCTTGACCTAGCGAGCTTGTGCTCGTGGAAGGATGTTGAGCATGCCCACGGCTTATGGGGCGGAGTTCCGCCAGGATGTTATTGATGTGGCCCGGAAGGGCGAGGCGCCGCTGACGCAGATTGCGAAGGACTTCGGACTGTCTGTCACGACACTCAAGCGCTGGATCGCCATCGCCGGACGTAAAGAAACCGGTGCCGGCCCGGCGGCGGCGGAGTCGGCCGAGATGCGGGAGCTGAAGAAGCGCAACCGCCTGCTGGAACAGGAGAATGAGATCCTGCGCCGGGCGGCTGCCTATCTGGCCAGGGACATCAACCCAAAATGACTCTTCTATGGGTCCTGTCAAGCCATGGTGGTTTGGAGTTGGCGGAAGATGGAGCGGCAGACGTAGCGTTTGAGGTTCCGGCGGATCTCGCGGTTTGATTTTCCTGTTGCCCGGCTGCGGGTCACGTAGTCCTTGGTTGCGGTGTCGAAGCTCATTCGGGTGCGGACGATGACGTCGAAGGCGCGGTTGAGTTGGCGGTCGCCGGAGCGGTTGAGCCGGTGTCGGGTGGTGTTGCCGGAGGACGCAGGGCGCGGCGCGACGCCACCGAGGGCGGCAAAGGCCGCCTCTGAACGAATGCGGCCGTGATGGGAGTAGGCGCAAATGATGATCGCTCCTGTCACGGGACCGACCCCGGCGACGGACTGGAGTCCGGGTGCCAGTTCTTCGGTGAGCTGCGCCAGTTCCTTGTGGTTTTCGGCGAGCTGGATCGTGAGGTCTTTGACGGCCGATGCCAGGCGTTTGGCTTCGGCACGTGCAATTCGAAGCATGGGGTCCACGACGTTGGAGCTGCGCCAGGCTGCGATGGTGCTGATCTGAGCATCCCGCAGGGATGACCGGGCGTCGATTCCGAGGTCGGTGCCGCGGAGTAGGGCTGTGAGGGCGTTGCGGTTCGCGGTGCGTTGGTGATCCAGCAGGGACCGGGAGGCCAACAGGATCCTGATCGCTGCCCGGGTTCCGGCCGCGCGTGGTTCCATGACTTGCTCGCGGGGACGTCCAAGGACGGAGCGGGCAGCGGCTTCGGCGTCGATGGGATCGGACTTGCCGGTGAGTGCCCGTGACGAGCGTGCCGGTGGCCTGACTTCGCCGACGTCGATGCCGACCGCCAGCAGTGCTTGGGTGAGTTGGGCGCCATAGGAGGATGTGCCTTCGACCGCTGCGAGTACTCTTTCCCCGCCGGTGCGGCGCCGGATCCAGGTGATAGCACGGTCCATTCCCGCGGGGGTGGTTGGGAACACCGTGGTGTCGACCACGGCACCGGTTGCGCAGTGAACGGCTGTGAATGTGTGGGTGCGGGCGTGGGTGTCGACTCCGACGACGAACTCGAATTCCTCTGCGATGATCGCCATAGTGTGCTCTCCTCTTCTCATTAACCCGGTTAGGTGACAGGAGCCTGCCTGGGTCGCTTGGAGACGCATCTGTAACGGGTCACACCCAACTGGTGGACAGTCTTCTGATCAGGTCATCCGCGCGGGCAGGCCGTGCCCGGAGAATGGGGCGGACAAGTCATTTTCAAGACACCGCCTGAGCGGGTCGGATATACCCTGAGTCACACGCCGTCCTCCGGGACCAGCCTGCCAGCCAACCTCGGGCCGGCACCTGACCATTACAGATGTACCCGCTGGTCACGGATCTTGCCGCCGACGGTGTTCCCGTGGCGGTGACCTGCAGGGTATTGGGATTCAGCAAGCAAGGCTACTACCGGTGGAGGGCCAGTCCGGTGACGGAACGCGATTGGGTCGATGCGCACCTGGTCAACGCCGCCCTGGACATCCACACCGACGACCCCGCATTCGGGTACCGGTTCATCGCCGACGAGCTCCCGGAGAAGGGCATCGTGGCGGGTGAGAACAGGGTCCAGCGGCTGTGCAGGGACCACCGTATCTGGTCGGTGTTCTCGAAGAAGCGGGGCCTGAACCGCAGACCCGGGCCACCGGTCCACGACGACCTGGTCGATCGGGATTTCACCGCCGCAGCGCCGAACGAACTGTGGCTGACGGACATCACCGAACACCCCACCGCAGACGGCAAGCTCTACCTCTGCGCGGTGAAGGACGTCTATTCCGGCAGGATCGTCGGCTACTCCATGGACTCACGAATGAAGTCCTCGCTGGCCGTCGCCGCACTGGAGAACGCGGTGCGCTCACGCCGCCCGGCAGGGACAGTGGTCCACTCGGACCGCGGGTCCCAGTTCCGGTCACGCCGGTTCGTCGAATCACTCCTGCACCACGGGCTCACCGGATCGATGGGCAGGGTCGGTGCGTGCGCGGACAACGCCGCAATGGAATCGTTCTTCTCGCTGCTGCAGAAGAACGTCCTGGACCGTCAACGGTGGCTCACCAGGCAGGAACTCCGGCTCGCCATCACGACCTGGATCGAAAGGACCTACCACCGCCGGCGAAGGCAAAGACGGCTGGGCAAACTCACGCCCATCGAATATGAAACAATCAACCGGACCGCGCTCACAGCGGCCTAAGACCCCAAGTCAACAAAAGCCGGGGCAGTCCCGAACTGGCGGAAATACTCCAGATCAACACGCAAGCCGTTTACACGCTGATGAAGAAGGAGCGGTGGCCGCATTCAAAGTACGGCACCAGGATCCGGTTTGAACCGTCCGACGTTGAGAACATACGGGCCATGCACCGCGTAGACGTGGGTCTAAAGGCCCGCCCAACACATATCGGCACAGAGCTAGCTAGGCGACGTGCGCACGCTTACAACGTCAGGAACGGGCTAGTGGAGCAGAGGTACACAGGCCCGATTCCGCCAAACCAGTAGGACAAGGAAACCCCCGCGGCTTCTTTCACGCCGGGGGGGGTTTCTCTTCTTTTGCTAGCCCTGGCGAAGCGCTTGAATGGCTTCACCTATACGACGATGCAGATGCTCCAGCTCAGTGAGACCAGTTGTGAGCACGCAGATGGGCTCATCTCTGGGATCGTCAGTGCGCCAGAAGTCGAGTTGCAGGAAGGGCTCTTCGCTCTCTTGGTCCTGCCAAGCGTTGAGGCGGATATTGTTCACTTCCCGGGGCATACCTTCCATGGTGTCCGGCATGTATGACGGGTCCTCGTCGAGGACCGTGCGTCGCAACTGGCAGTCATCCTCGCCTGGTTCGTGACCTTGACACCACGATCGGCAAGTAATCGATTCCGGCATTATGTCCTCCTAGACCTAGCTTCTATTTTTCTTGTTTGTTACCTAGCGGCATCTAGTGCCCGCACGTCTGCAAGCCTCTGTTCGATGACCTGCAAGCGGGCCAGTTGCTCATTAGCGCCGGCGTTCATCATCCGCTTGATCGCCTCGAAGTCCGCGCTGGTGAAGATGGTTTCCCCGTTCACGCGTTTGTGCGGCCAGGACGGCAATTCACGGAATGCCTGGCTGCGGCTGATACCGAAGTGGCGTGCGACATCGGAGATGGTGAAAGTAGCGCTCATTATGTGTTCCCCCCAAGGGATTGTTTGTGCAACAGGTAGAGACCAATCGAATCCCGTTGCTTCTAAACAGCTAGCTCGAATGCTTGCTGTGTCATCACATTAAATGCGCTGGAGATGTTATCCCCGGCCAGCAGCGGGAGGGTGCAAATCTTTGTTACGGCGTCAGCCGTCGCAAAAGCG
Organism: Pseudarthrobacter sp. LT1; assembly: GCF_035621795.1. Classification (NCBI taxonomy): domain Bacteria; kingdom Bacillati; phylum Actinomycetota; class Actinomycetes; order Micrococcales; family Micrococcaceae; genus Pseudarthrobacter; species Pseudarthrobacter sp. LT1. The sequence continues at coordinate 1,933,860 of NZ_CP141830.1, read as the reverse complement.
TGTACGTCAGGATCTTGAACGACCCAGGCAGAAGAACACCCACACTGGCGGTCGCATAGTGACTCACATAGCTACTGGCAATTGTTCAGGATGCCAGCGATGGCATCATGCTCGGCTTGGGTGACCCAGAGATTGTATTTCGTTTTGACCGCTGTCTGCCGCTCCACGTATTCGCACCGGAACGCTTTGTTCGGGGGAAGCCATGTGGCGGCATCCTTGTCGCCTTTGGCGCTGATTGTGGGGCCGTCGGCAGCCATGAGGTTTAGTGGGTCGTTCGCGAGTTCTTTGCGCTGGTCCGCGCTCAGCTGCTGGGCACCTTTCTGCCATGCGTCGCTGAGCGGGACGATATGGTCGATCTGGATGTCCGAGCTGGTGTCCTGCCCCCGGACGAAGTTGATAGTGGTGCCGGTGTACTTGTCCGCCAGAGTGCCTGACGCGACGACACAATTTTTGGTACCAGGCTTGAGTGTTTCGCCGGTCAAGTCGCGGGCGAGTATGTCGTTCCGGGTATCGCAGCCGTTGTGATCTGTGTCAGCCCAAGCGGGTCCAAACTCATCGCGGGTATAGCCAGTCTTCGGAGCTCGGCCCTTTACCGGCATGCTCTCGAGCTGGACGAGAGCCTGTGCTGCTTCACCGGCAGAGCCAGCGCCCGCTGGCTTCCCGGCAGAGTTGCTTAGAGCAGTGCCCATGCCTTCTATGGCATGGGCGGCTGCGTCACAGCCAGCAAGCGGGCCAACCAGCAACAGCGCGGCGACGGCGGTCAGGGCAGGGGCGATGGAGCGAATGATTTGAACGGCCCTTCTGTACGGCGGGGAGCTATTCCACGCTGACTTCGGCTACCTCATGCAAGCGGCAAGAGGACATGTAGTGCCGGACACACTTTGGAGCAACTGTAAGAACCAAACTGCAAGGCGCCAGCTCGTCTCAGTTCACCGTGGCCAGTCGGACCTTGGAACGCGTGCCGATAAGACGTTGCTTGGTCAGTGGTTCTTCTGGTGACTGCGGAGACGTCTTGCAGCCGGGAAGAATCTCACTGAGCCTTGCAATTTCCCGGATGTGTTCAGAAGTGAAGATGATTTTTCCCTTGCCCCAGCATGCATGGGGAAAGCGTCCGCTGGTTGCGCCGTCGCGCAGCCAGGACTCCGTGCAGCGCATTAGCGCTGCTGCTTCGGCAGGCTCAAAGAATTCGATGTCCACAACGTCTCCCAGGGATAAGTGCAGCTTTCTCAGTTCATGCACTGGGCAGGACTGACCGACATGACTGATGTCCTAGCTGCCAGCAGGATCCTCTAGAGCATCTACCCCAGATGGGCTATAGCCGCTGGAAAGCTGTCACCGAACGCTCCGTGGCGTCAGCCCCAACTTGCAATGCCTCGGGCATCAGGTGCCCGTATACCTGCTCAGTAGTCTTGGTAGAGGCGTGCCCCAGCCGGCGCGAGATGGTGAACAGTGGAACGCCGTCCTGGATTAGCCAAGACGCGTGGGTGTGGCGGAGGTCATGGATTCGTGGGCTTTTGGTCAGGCCGATTGCCTGGGCCGTGCGAACAGCAGGCACCCAGTAGTCAGCCCAGTAGAGCTTGTGGAAGATCCGGCCGCCCTTCGGCGTCGTGAACACCAGATCCGTTCCTGGCCTGCTCGCCACCAGCGGAATCAACAACTCCACAAGCGCCGGATTCAGCCCGAGTGTCCGCTTACCGGCACCGGTCTTGGTCGCGCCGACATAGAACTTGTTCTGCCCATCCCGCTTCCAAGCCTTGTTAATCCGCGCGGTAGGGGGTTTGGAAAGCAGGTCCACGTCCGCAACCGTCAATGCGGTCGCTTCTCCAAAGCGGGTGCCGGTCATGACCAGGAAGTCCGTGAAGGCTTTGAACCACTCTCCCATCCCCTCCCTGATGAGCCTGTACTCGGCATGCGTCAGGAACATCGCCTCATCCTCAGCCTTCTCGATGTTCGGCAGCTGCACGCCCCGGCAGGGATTGCGGCTAATGTAACCGAGCATCTCGGCAGTGTTCATCGAAGCCGAAATCAGTCCATGGATGTTGTGGATCGTTTTGGGCGCCTTGCCCTTCGCCAACATCGACTTCACCCAGTGCGCCATGACGCGATAATCGAGTTTGTCTACTGGAACGTGACCGATGAATGGCCGGATATGGAGATCCAGCATCGTCTGATACGTCTTGATCGTTCCGCTCGATGGACGTACCAGGAGATCGATGTGCTCCTGGATGACTTCCGCCACAGTGGGCGGACGTTTCTCATTCGTCAGGATGGCGTGCTGGGCGATCTCGAAGGACTGCCCGTTGGCGTCCAAAAGCCGCTTAAGGGTCTCCGCCTCGGTAAGAGTGGCTACTGTAAGGCCTTGGGCGGTCTTGGTCTGCTTATCCCGCCAGCGAACCATGTAGGACTTCGAACCGTCCTTTTTGGTGCGAGTACTGATGCTGGCCACACACAAAACGGTACGCTCGTGTACACACTTTGGCGGATTTTGTACACGCACAATCCCCGAACAGGTACCTGACCTGCGGAAACACTGTGCCCGAGGTGGGACTCGAACCCACACACCTTTCGATACCGCATTTTGAGTGCGGCGCGTCTGCCAATTCCGCCACTCGGGCGCGGATTACATGGAACGAAGTACGCCCACAGCTGACTGTGAGCAACGCGATCGCTTCACGTACGCGGAATTACTCTACATGCAGATAGGCTGAATTCCAGAATCGCGCCGCCGTCGCCGCAAACGAACCCCTGCAAGCCAAGTACAGCCGCGGTGGCACCTAAGATAGTGATGTCCCGCCGTACCTTTTCAAGGAGATCCCGTGACTGAACAGACGGAGTCCAAGCCCACGTCCCAGCCGGCGCGCCGCGTCATTGTGGCAGAGGATGAAACCCTCATCCGCCTCGACATCATCGAGATCCTGCGCGGCGAAGGCTACGACGTCGTTGGCGAGGCGGACAACGGCGAGAAGGCCGTCCAGCTCGCCGAGGAACTGAAGCCGGACCTGGTCCTGATGGACGTGAAGATGCCCGTGATGGATGGCATCTCGGCGGCTGAGAAGATCGTCAAGGCCCGCATCGCCCCCGTGGTGCTGCTGACCGCCTTCAGCCAGAAGGAACTGGTGGAGCGTGCCCGCGACGCCGGCGCCATGGCCTACGTGGTCAAGCCGTTCACGCCTGCTGACCTGATCCCGGCCCTGGAGATCGCACTCTCCCGCCACGAGGAAATCAAGGCCCTCGAAAGCGAAGTGTCCGACCTCCAGGAGCAGTTCGCCACCCGCAAGCTCGTCGAACGCGCCAAGAGCCTGCTGACCACCAAGATGGGCCTGACGGAACCGGAAGCCTTCCGCTGGATCCAGAAGACCTCCATGGACCGCCGCCTCAGCATGCGCGAGGTCGCCGAAACCATCATCAACCAGGTCAACTGACGCCCCGGCCGGGCCCGGCGGGATTACGACGACGGCCCGGCCACAAGCCGCAAACGGTCACCAAAAAGCCAACACAACGAAAAGGACCCCTGCCAGCCGGCAGGGGTCCTTTTCGTTGAAGCCTAGCCCTGTGCGGCCTGGTTCTTCTTCTTCTTCTCCGGCCAGGGGCCGAGCTTCTCGCGGTTGCTGCCGGGCTCGCCGCCCTGGCTGCCGGCATCGGCGAGGTCGCCCACCTTGTGGACCTTCAGCATGTTCGTGGAGCCGGCTTTTCCGGGAGGGGAACCGGCGGCAATGACCACCAGGTCGCCGTCGTCCACCAGGTCCATTTCCAGCAGGCTGCGGTCAACCTGAGACGTCATCTCATCGGTGTGCCCCACCATGGGGACCAGCACCGGCTGGATGCCCCAGGTCAGTGCCAGCTGGTTCCACACGTGCTCCACCGGGGTGAAGGCGAACACGGCCTTGATGGGCCGCAGGCGGGAGAGGCGCCGGGCGGAGTCGCCGGACTGGGTGAAGGTACAGATGTACTTCGCATCCAGCTGGTCGGCGATTTCGACGGCGGCACGCGTGATGGCGCCACCACGGGTCTTGGGCTTGGTCCCCAGCGGGGGAACGCGCTCCAGGCCGTGCACTTCGGTGGACTCGATGATTCGGGCCATGGTCTTGACCGTCTCGATCGGGTACTTGCCCACGCTGGTCTCGCCGGACAGCATGACAGCGTCGGCACCGTCGAGGACAGCGTTGGCGCAGTCGGACGCCTCTGCACGGGTGGGGCGCGGGTTGTCGATCATGGATTCCAGGACCTGCGTAGCCACGATGACCGGCTTGGCCCAGCGGCGTGCCAGTTCGACGGCGCGCTTCTGGACGATCGGCACTTCCTCCAGCGGCAGTTCCACGCCGAGGTCGCCACGGGCAACCATGATGGCATCGAACGCGTCGATGATCTCGGGCAGCTGCTCCACGGCCTGCGGCTTCTCGATCTTGGCGATGACCGGCACGCGGCGGCCTTCCTCGTCCATGATCTCGTGCACGCGGGTAATGTCCGAGGCGTCGCGGACGAACGAGAGCGCCACCAGGTCCACGCCGCGGCGGATGGCCCAGCGGAGGTCATCCTCGTCTTTTTCACTCAGCGCGGGGACGTTGACGGCCACGCCGGGGAGGTTGATGCCCTTGTTGTTGGACACCATGCCACCGACGGTTACCTCGGCGACCACCTTGACGTCGTCGACCTCGATGGCGCGAAGTGCCACCTTGCCGTCGTCGATCAGCAGGGCGTCGCCCACGTTGACGTCCTCGGTGAGGCTCTTCAGCGTGGTGGAGCAGATGTCCTTGGTGCCGGGAACATCCTCGGTGGTGATGGTGAAGATGTCGCCAACAGCGAGGGCGTGCGGGCCGTCAACGAAACGGCCCAGGCGGATCTTGGGACCCTGCAGGTCGGCCATGATGGCCACTGCCTTGCTCAGGTCGGACGCGGCCTTGCGGACGTTCTCGTAGGTGTTGTCATGCACGGTGTAGTCACCGTGGCTCATGTTCATGCGGGCGACGTCAACGCCGGCCTCCAGCACCGCGAGGGTGTTTTCGTAGCTGGCAATTGCCGGGCCAAACGTAGCCACAATTTTTGCGCGTCTCATATACCTACCCTATTGGTCTCTTGCATTGGTTAAGTTGTCTGCGAGGTGAACCCTCGATGCATCCCCCGGGACAGCGGTCAGAGGACGGCGATGGCGCGGTCCGTCGGCGCGACGGGTGCAGGAAGGATGGTGCTTCCCATCAGGTACTTGTCCACAGCGGCTGCGGCGGCGCGGCCCTCGGCAATGGCCCACACAATCAGGGACTGCCCGCGCCCGGCGTCACCGGCAACGAAGACGCCCTCGGTGTTGGTCATGTAGTAGCCATCGCGCGCCACGTTGCCGCGGCCGTCGAATTCAGCGTGAACCTGCTCGGTGATGCCGGCAGGTTCGGCGCCCGTGAAGCCGAGGGACAGGAACACCAGGTCCGCGGGAATAATCCGCTCGGTGCCGGCCTTCGGGAGCCGCTTGCCATCGACGAACTCCGTCTCGGCCACCTTCACCCCGGTGAGCTTGCCGTTCTCGCCAACGAACTCGACGGTGGAGGCGAGGTAGGTGCGTTCGCCGCCTTCCTCATGTGCGCTGGCCATCTCGAAGAGGGTGGGGAACGTCGGCCACGGCTGGTGGCTGGCACGCTCAGCCGGCGGCTGCTTGCCGATCGCCAGGGTAGTGACGGACGCGGCGCCGTGCCGGTGCGCGGTGCCCAGGCAGTCGGCACCGGTATCGCCGCCGCCCAGGATCACCACATGCTTGCCGTGGGCGTTGATCTGGTTCTCAATGGTTTCCCCGGCCACCGCGCGGTTCGCCGGCACCAGGTAGTCCATCGCGAAGTGGACGCCGTCCAGGTCGCGGCCCGGGATGGGCAGGTCACGCGGAACGGTGGCACCCGTGCACACCACGACGGCGTCATAGCGCCTGCGCAGCTGCTCCCAGGTAACGTCGGTGCCCACGGACACGCCGGTCCGGAAGCGGGTGCCTTCCGCCTTCATCTGCTCGACGCGGCGGTCCACCTGCTCTTTTTCCATCTTGAAGTCGGGGATGCCGTACCGCAGCAGGCCGCCGATCTTGTCGTCCCGCTCATAGACGGCAACGGTGTGGCCCACGCGGGTGAGCTGCTGGGCGACGGCCAGGCCGGCGGGGCCGGAGCCGACCACCGCAACAGTCTTGCCGGTGAGGCGCGCTGGCGGCAGCGGATTGACCCAGCCGTTGTCCCAGGCCTCATCGATGATCGAAACTTCCACCTGCTTGATGGTGACGGCGGGCTGGTTGATCCCCAGCACGCAGGACGCCTCGCAGGGCGCCGGGCAGAGCCGGCCGGTGAACTCAGGGAAGTTGTTCGTGGCGTGCAGACGCTCGATTGCTTCATCGCCCTTGTCCCGCCACATGAGGTCGTTCCACTCGGGGATGAGGTTGCCCAGCGGGCAGCCCTGGTGGCAGAACGGGACACCACAGTCCATGCAGCGTCCGGCCTGGGCTTTCAGCGTGCCCTTTTCCTGCGCCTCGTAGACCTCTTTCCAGTCCATGATGCGGACGGGAACGGGGCGGCGTGGCTGGGTTTCACGCTGGCGTACTTTCAGAAATCCGCGTGGATCAGCCACCGGTAACCTCCAGGATTCGAGACCATACTTCTTCGCCGTCGGGGTCAAGGCCCTCTTCGATGGCGTCGAGACGGGTTTGCAGCACGGCCGCGTAGTCGCGCGGCAGCACCTTGGTGATGCGGGCGGCGGTGTCATCGAAGTTCTCGAGGAGGCGTGCCGCCAGCTGGGAGTCAGTTTCTTCCACGTGCTTGACCAGCAGGCCGTGGACGATGTCGCGGTCCTCGGAGTCCAGCTCGCGCAACTGCAGTTCGCCGGACTCCAGCGCCTGCTTGTTGACGCGGGTGGTCCGCAGGTCCAGGACGTAGGCGGTACCGCCGGACATGCCTGCGCCGAAGTTGCGGCCCGTGCGCCCGATGATCAGCGTCTGGCCGCCGGTCATGTACTCACAGCCGTGGTCACCGATGCCTTCGACGACGGCGGTGGCACCGGAGTTGCGGACCAGGAAGCGTTCGCCCACCTGGCCGCGCAGGAACATCTCACCACTGGTGGCGCCGTAGCCGATCACGTTGCCGGCGATGACGTTGGTCTCCGCCTTGAACACGTTGGTCCGGTCCGGGCGGACGATGATCCGGCCGCCGGACAGGCCCTTGCCCACGTAGTCGTTCGAGTCGCCGTACAGCCGCAGCGTGATGCCCGCGGGCAGGAAGGCGCCCAGGGACTGGCCCGCGGTGCCGTTCAGCGTGACGTCGATGGTGTCCGTGGCCAGGACATCGGTACCAAAGGTCTTGGTGACCACGTGGCCCAGCATGGTGCCCACCGAACGGTCGGTGTTGATGACGTCCACGGTGATCTTCACCGGGCTGCGGTCCGTCAGCGCCTCGGTGGCCATGGTGATCAGGCGCTGGTCGAAGTGCTTGTCCAGTTCGTGGTTCTGGCCGGTCATGTTCCGCAGCGGCGCGTCGTCGTCGAACTCCAGGCCGTGCAGGATCGGGTCCAGGTCCAGGCCGTCGGCCTTCCAGTGGTCCACCGCGTCGCGGGTGTCCAGGACCTCGGCGTGGCCGATCGCCTCCTCGAGGCTCCGGAACCCAAGCTCGGCCAGGATTTCGCGGACTTCCTCGGCAAGGAACTCGAAGAAGTTGACCACGAACTCCGGCTTGCCGCTGAAGCGGGCCCGCAGCTCGGGGTTCTGCGTGGCGACGCCCACCGGGCAGGTGTCCAGGTGGCAGACGCGCATCATGATGCAGCCTTCCACCACCAGCGGGGCAGTGGCGAAACCGAACTCCTCGCCGCCCAGCAGGGCAGCGATGACAACGTCGCGGCCGGTCTTGAGCTGGCCGTCCACCTGCACCACCACGCGGTCGCGCAGGCCGTTGAGCATGAGCGTCTGCTGGGTCTCGGCCAGGCCAAGCTCCCAGGGAACACCGGCATGCTTGAGCGAGTTCAGCGGCGAGGCGCCGGTGCCGCCGTCATGTCCGGAGACAAGGACGACGTCGGCCTTCGCCTTGGTCACGCCGGACGCCACGGTGCCGATCCCCACTTCGGAGACAAGCTTCACGTGGACACGGGCCGAGGGGTTGGCACGCTTGGCATCGTAGATGAGCTGCGCCAAGTCCTCGATCGAGTAGATGTCGTGGTGCGGGGGCGGGGAGATCAGCCCGACGCCGGGGGTCGAGTGCCGCGTGCGGGCAACCCACGGGTAGACCTTCTGCGCCATCAGCTGGCCGCCTTCACCGGGCTTGGCACCCTGCGCCATCTTGATCTGGATGTCGTCGGCGTTGGTCAGGTAGAGGCTGGTCACGCCGAAGCGGCCGGACGCGATCTGCTTGACCGCGGAGCGGCGCTTCGGGTCGAGCAGGCGGTCCACATCCTCGCCGCCTTCGCCGGTATTGGACTTGCCGCCCAGCTGGTTCATGGCGATGGCCAGCGTCTCGTGGGCCTCCTGGGAGATGGAGCCGTAGCTCATCGCCCCGGTGGAGAACCGCTTGACGATGCTGGAGACGGGCTCCACTTCCTCAAGGGGAACGGACGGGCGCTCATTCTTGAACTTGAGCAGGCCGCGGAGGGTCATGAGGTTGGTGGACTGGTCGTCCACTCCCCTGGTGTACGCCTTGAAGATGTCGTAGCGGCGCTCACGCGTGGCGTGCTGCAGCCGGAAGACGGTCTCCGGGTTGAACAGGTGCGGCTCGCCGTCGCGGCGCCACTGGTACTCGCCGCCGCCCAAAAGCGGACGGTGCGGCTGTTCGATGCCGCCCTCCGGGTAGGCCATCTGGTGGCGGGCGGAGACCTCGGCAGCGATGACGTCCAGGCCCACGCCGCCCAGCTGGGAGTGCGTGCCGGCGAAGAACTCGTCCACCAGTTCCTGGCCCAGGCCCAGCGCCTCGAAGGTCTGGGCGCCGGTGTACGAGGCCACCGTGGAGATGCCCATCTTGGACATGATCTTCAGGACGCCCTTGCCCAGGCCCTTGATGAGGTTGTAGACGCCGTCCTGCGGGGTCACCCCGGTGACGTCGCCGGCCGCAATGAGCTGCTCCACGGATTCCATGGCCAGGTACGGGTTGACGGCGGAGGCGCCATAGCCGATCAGGACTGCAACGTGGTGGGTTTCGCGGACGTCGCCGGCCTCGACCACCAGGGCGGTCTTGGTGCGGTTGGCGCTGCGCAGCAGGTGGTGGTGCACGGCGCTGACCAGCAGCAGCGACGGGATGGGCGCCCACTGGGCGTTGGAGTCACGGTCGGACAGCACGATGTACTGGACACCGCGGTTGATCGCACCGGAGACCTGCTCGCAGATTTCGGTGAGGCGGGCCCGGAGCGCGTTCTCGCCGCCCTCAGGGCGGTACAGGCCGCGGACCTTCATGGCCACGCGGTTGCCGTCGGCGTCCTCGATGTTGGCGATCTTGGCGAGCTGGTCGTTGTTGATCACCGGGAAGGGCAGCTGGACCTGCGGCTGGCGGACCTGCTTGGTGTCCAGGAGGTTGCCGTTGGGTCCGATGGCGCAGGTCAGCGAGGTGACCAGCTCTTCACGAATGGCGTCCAGCGGCGGGTTGGTGACCTGCGCGAAGGACTGCACGAAGTAGTCGAAGAGCAGTCGCGGGCGCTTGGACAGCACGGCCACCGGGGTATCGGAACCCATGGCACCCAGAGGCTCGGCGCCGGTGCGGGCCATGGGGCCCAGCAGAATCTTCAGTTCCTCGGTGGTGTAGCCGAAGGTGCGCTGGCGGATGTTGACGGACGCGGCGGTGTGCACCACGTGCTCGCGCTCGGGCAGGTCGTTGAGGTCGATCAGGTTGTCCTTGACCCACTCGGCCCACGGGTTGGCCGCGGCTACCTCGGCCTTGACCTCTTCGTCGTCAATGATGCGGCCGGCCTCGGTGTCCACCAGGAACATCTTGCCCGGGGACACACGGCCCTTCTTGACCACCTTGGAGGGTTCGACGTCGATCACGCCCACCTCGGAGGCGAAGACGATCAGCCCGTCCTCGGTGATCCAGAAGCGGCCGGGACGCAGTCCGTTGCGGTCCAGGGTGGCGCCCACCAGGTTGCCGTCGGTGAAGGAGACGGCGGCGGGGCCGTCCCAGGGTTCCATCAGCAGCGAGTGGTACTCGTAGAAGGCGCGGCGGGCCGGATCCATGGTGGCGTGGTTTTCCCAGGCCTCAGGGATCATCATCATGATCGAGTGCGTGATGGGGCGGCCGGACAGCCACAGGAGCTCCGCTACCTCGTCAAAGGAGGCCGAGTCGGAGGCGCCGGGGGTGCAGATGGGGTACAGCTCTTCCGGCGAGTCACCCAGCAGCGGGTTGGCAAGCTGGGACTGGCGTGCGCGCATCCAGTTCCGGTTGCCCTTGACGGTGTTGATTTCACCGTTGTGGGCGATGGTCCGGAACGGCTGCGCGAGTGGCCAGGACGGGAAGGTGTTGGTGGAGAAGCGCGAGTGGACGATCGCGAGCTTGGTCTTGAAGCGCTTGTCTGACAGGTCCGGGTAGAACGGCTCCAGCTGGGCGGTGGTCAGCATGCCCTTGTAGACGATGGTGCGCGAGGACAGCGACGGGAAGTACACGCCGAACTTGTTCTGGGCGCGCTTGCGGATCCGCCAGGCGCGGGAGTCCAGTTCGTTGCGGTCGAGTTCCTCACCGTTGGCGGATGCGAGGAAGGGCTGGGAGAAGTAAGGCATGCAGGCCCGGGCCATGGCGCCCACGAGGTCGGCGACTACCGGCACTTCGCGCCATCCGAGGACCTTCAGGCCCTCGTCGGCGGCCAGTCCCTCGATGCCTGCCTTGGCGGCGTCGGCCTCCCGCTGCTCGGCAGGAAGGAACGCGGTGCCGGCAACGTACTGGCCTGGGGCCGGCAGCTCGAACTCGGTGACGGCCCGGAAGAACTCGTCGGGGATCTGCATGAGCAGGCCCGCGCCGTCACCGGTTCCCTCGTCGGCGCCCACGGCGCCGCGGTGCTCAAGGTTGCGCAGCGCGGTGAGGGCGGCATCGACGATGTCGTACCCGGGTTCGCCGCGAAGGGTGGCGATGATGGCGAGGCCGCACGCGTCCTTTTCCTGTTCCGGGTTGTACAGCCCGGCGGCCTCCGGCATGGCGGCGAAGCGCTTGAACGGCGACAGGGCAGCCCCGGGCTGATCCGGTTCGGACCAGCTGGGAGTGTTAAGAGTTTGGGTCATGGGAGACGTCCTTCCTCCTGATCGTGCGTATGGAAGGGACACCGTTGGCCCCACTCGTCGGCGCCGTTGCAAGGGCACAACAAAGTGTTGATTACTGGAAATTGTAGGTCAGCGCAGCCTGCTGAACTAACGGTTACGCAGGCCCCTGCCCGGGGCAACACCGGACAGCAGCTTCACGCTGTACGGACGGTGCCCCATGCCACGACGTTGTGGTTTCGGGCTCTTCGAGCGGTGGCTCTACTGCCCTGCCTGGCCGGCGCCCTACTTGCCGGTGCCGGCCTCCGGTGCGGGTTCCGTGGCTGTGCTGCCGGAGTGTCCGGCAGCCGTCGCATCCGCTCCGGGCTTTGGGCCGGCCGGTGCCGCCGCGGCTTCTTCCGTGGGGTCGGAAGCATGCCTGGAACCGCTGTGGTTATCAGGGAGATTACCACGCGAATCACTATCTGAGACAACAGTGTCCGGATCACGGACCTCTGTGACTGTCCCGGCATGTGGTCCCGTTGTCACGGCCTTGTCCGGTTCACGGCCGGCGAGGTACACGGTGTCCGGGTCCGGCCGGCCCTTGAGGCCGAGCAGGATGAAGGCGGCCAGGGCTGCCAGGAACACGAAGATGCTGGTCCACACATTGAGCCTGGTGGTGATGCCGAAGATGCTGATCTGCTCAGCATCGTCGATGCGCATTGCTTCAATCCAGACGCGGCCCAGCGTGTAGTACATGGCGTACAGCCAGAAGAGCCTGCTCCGGCGGAAGTTGAAGCGCCGGTCCAGGGCGAGCAGGATCAGGACGCCGGCCAGGTTCCACAGCGACTCGTAGAGGAACGTGGGGTGGAAGAGGGTGTCGGCGGGCATGCCGGCCGGAAAGTTGGGGTTGTTCGCGTCGATTTGCAGGCCCCACGGCAGGGTGGTGGGGCCGCCGAAGAGTTCCTGGTTGAAGTAGTTGCCCCACCGGCCAATGGCCTGTGCCAGGAGCAGGCCCGGCGCTGCGACATCGACGAAGGCGCTCAGCTTGATGCCGCTGCGGCGGCACCCGATCCAGGCACCCACCGCACCGAGCACGACGGCGCCCCAGATTCCCAGCCCGCCCCGTTGGATCTGCGGGATCAGGGAGAGGTCTCCGGTGCCGTCGAAGCCGGGGCCGAAGTAGGCGTCCGGTGATGAGACCACGTGGTACAGCCGGCCCCCGATGATGCCAAAAGGGATGGCCCAGATGACGATGTCCCAGACGCTGCCTTCAGGCGCACCACGCTTGGCCCAGCGGACGGACGTCAGCCAAAGGCCTGCGACGATGCCGGCCAGGATGCACAACGCGTAGGCGTGGATCCGCAGGCTGCCCCACGGGAGGGGGATGTCGAAGCCGGACCAGTCCGGGCTGGGGATGCTGGCGGACACCAACGTGGGTGCCAGGGCGGTTGCCTGAAGGAGCGGCTGCACGGCTACGCCCCGGTTTCCTGCGTGAGGCCCGATTCCCGGGCCAGCCCGGTGGCGAGGTCCTTGGTGAGGGCGCCGACGGCGTCCACTCCCCCGTCGCGGAGGGCGGCCACCAATGCCGTGCCCACGATGACGCCTTCGGCGTAGGCTGCGATTTCGCGGACCTGGTCCGCGGTGGAGACGCCAAGGCCAACGCAGACGCGTTCGGCGCCTGCACCGTGCGCGGCTGCCACAACATCCTTGGCGGCCGTGCTGACGGATGTCCGTGCGCCCGTGACGCCCATGATGGACACGGCGTAGACGAAGCCGCGGCTCGCGTCCACGGTGCGCTGCATGCGCTCCGGCGTGGAGGACGGTGCCACCAGGAACACCCGGTCCAGGCCATACTTGTCAGAGGCTGCCATCCACTCGGCGGCCTCGTCCGGAATGAGGTCCGGGGTGATGAGCCCGGCGCCACCGGCTTCGGCGAGCCGGCGCGAGAACTCATCCACGCCCATGCGGACCACGGGGTTCCAGTAGGTCATGACCAGGACGGCGGCGTCGGTCCTGCTGGTGATGCCGGCGACGACGTCGAAGACCTGGCTGACGTGGAAGCCCTTGGCCAGGGCCTCGGTGGTGGCGGCCTGGATGACCTGGCCGTCCATGACCGGATCGGAGTAGGGGATGCCGATTTCGATCAGGTCGGCTCCGTTCTCCGCCAGGGCGATGCCTGCGGCGATGGTTTCCTCCACGCTGGGGTAGCCGGCGGGAAGGTAGCCGATGAGCGCCGAGCGCCCCTGGGAACGGGCCCTGTCGATCGCTGCTGCCGACTTGCTGGCCGTCTCTGCCTGGTTGGCGATGTCTGCGCTGCTCACAGCTGCTCCCCCTCTTTGCCGATTTCCGATTCGGCGGAATTTTTGTCCAACAGGTCAAACCATTCGGCGGCGGTGGCTACGTCCTTGTCACCGCGTCCGGAAAGGTTGACGATGATGATCTTTTCGGCGGCGGAAGCGGCGTCCTCGGCGGCAAGCCGCTGGCCCACCTTGATGGCTCCGGCCAGCGCATGCGAGGACTCGATGGCGGGGATGATGCCTTCGGTGCGGCACAGGAGCCGGAAGGCGTCCATCGCTTCGCCGTCGGTGATGGGCTCGTAGCTGACCCGCCCGATGTCGGCCAGGTAGGAGTGCTCCGGGCCGACCCCGGGGTAGTCCAGTCCGGCGGAGATCGAGTGCGACTCGATGGTCTGCCCGTCGTCGTCCTGCATCAGGTAGGACCGTGCGCCATGGAGGACCCCGGGCTTGCCCAGGGTAATGGTCGCGGCGTGCCGGCCTGTCTCCACGCCTTCGCCGCCGGCCTCGAACCCGTAGATCTTCACGGTGGGATCATCCAGGAACCCGTGGAAGATGCCGATGGCGTTGGAGCCGCCGCCAATGCAGGCGCAGACAGCGTCCGGGAGCCGGCCCTCCTGCTCGAGGATCTGGGCGCGGGCTTCCTCGCCGATGACCTCATGGAAGTAACGGACCATGGCGGGGAACGGATGGGCTCCGGCGGCGGTGCCCAGCAGGTAGTGGGTGGTGGAAACGTTGGCTACCCAGTCCCGGAGGGCATCGTTGATGGCGTCCTTGAGGGTCTGGGAGCCGCTGGTCACGGGAATGACCTTGGCCCCCAGCAGCTCCATGCGGGCAACGTTCAGCGCCTGGCGGCGGCAGTCCTCGGCACCCATGTACACCACGCACTCCAGGCCCATGAGGGCGGCAGCGGTGGCACTGGCCACGCCGTGCTGGCCGGCGCCGGTCTCGGCGATGATGCGGGTCTTGCCCATGCGCTTGGCGAGCAGGGCCTGGCCCAGGACGTTGTTGATCTTGTGCGAGCCCGTGTGGTTGAGGTCCTCGCGCTTGAGGAACACCCGCACTCCCCCGGCGTGTTCGGAGAACCGCTTGGCTTCCGTGAGCAGGGACGGGCGGCCGGAGTAGTTCTTGTTCAGGTCCGCGATCTGGGCCCGGAAGTCGGGGTCGTCCTTGGCCTTGTTGAAGGTCTCTTCAAGTTCGTCCAGGGCGGCGATGAGGGACTCGGGCATCCATCGGCCGCCGTAGTTGCCGAAGTACGGCCCCGGGGCGTGGCGGAGGGATCCCCCCTGCAGGAATGCTTCCGCGGTGGTGTTGTCAGCGTTTCCTGAGGGTGCTTCAGCCATCAGTCCTGTCCTGTTCGAAGTTGGTGGTCAAAAGTGTGGATTTCCGGTACCGGGCCGGAACGGGTGCCTGTCCTGCGGGGCAACGTACTGCTGCCCAGCAGGAGGCTGGATGGGGCGTGCCTTAGCTGCGGGCAGCGATGGCGGCGGCGCCGGCGGCAGTGAACTCGGCGATGCGTTCCCGCGGCGTGGCGTGGCTTACCAGGGCCTCGCCCACCAGTATGGCGTTGGCGCCGCTGGCGGCGTAGTGCGTGACGTCGTCCGCGTCGCGGACGCCTGATTCGGCAACCACGACAGCCTCGGCGGGGATCATTCCTGCCAGTGAGGCAAAAACGGAACGGTCGACGTCGAGCGTCTTCAGGTTGCGCACGTTGACGCCGATGATCCGGGCGTTGGCCGCGATGGCCCGCTCGATTTCTTCCTCCGTGTGCGTCTCCACCAGCACGTTCATGCCGAGCTCGCGGCTGAGGGCGCTGAACTCGGTGAGCTGCGCGTCCGAAAGCGCGGCCACGATGAGCAGGATGAGGTCGGCACCGTGGGCACGGGCCTCCCAGATCTGGTACTCGTCGAGCGTGAAGTCCTTGCGCAGCAGCGGGATGTCGACGGCGGCGCGCACGGCGTCGAGGTCGGCCAGCGACCCGTTGAAGCGGCGCTGTTCGGTGAGGACGCTGATGACGGAGGCACCGCCGTCGGCGTACTGCCGGGCGAGCGACGCCGGATCCCCGATGCTGGCGAGATCGCCCTTGGAGGGGCTGCGGCGCTTGATTTCGGCGATGACTTTCAGCTGTTCCCGGGTTGGGGAGGTTCCGCCGAGGGCCGCCCAGGCGTCGCGGGCGGGTGCCGCTGCCTGGGCCAGGTCCTTCAGCTCAGCCAGGGAAACGAGCCGCTTCCTGGCCTCCATATCCTCCCTGACACCGGCGTTGATGTCGTCGAGAACAGTCGCCATCAGTGGCCGGAGTTCTTCAGCTTGCTGCCTTCGACGCCGTAGCCTGCCTTGCGCATGACGTAACCGAGGATGAGGCCGATGACCATGACAACGGCGCCGCCAATGAAGATGGGGGTGCTGGCGATAACGAAGGCGATGGCTGCGATGAGCGCGCCGACGAGCATGACGATGACGCAGGTCCATGCTGCCGGGCTGTTGCCGTGGCCCAGTTCCTGGCTGTGGTCAATGGCGCCCGGGGCGACCTGGCGGGTGCCGGACTTGGAAACGGACGCAGGTGCTTTGCTCATGGAAAATCTCCTCAGGGTGGATACTGCTTACATTCTGCCATTTTTTGGCCGCCGACCGCGTACCGCCGGGCCCGACGCCCGTGCCGGCGGTGGCGGCCACAGGCCTTACGTTGGGTCCTCGCCGCGGGAAAGCCGGTCCCAGCTGTCAATCTCGTCCACCGGTCCCGCCGCTGCAGCGGTTCCCGCGGCGCCGGGCGCGTCATATTTGGTGCGCGTCTTCCAGTAACGGGACGCCGGCAGGATCAGGAGGGCTGCCAGCGCCAACAGGGAGCCGGCGACGACGGCAAGTACCGGAAAGGGAGTGAGCTCCACGTGCGCCTGGCTGCCTGAGATCCCGGTGGCGCCTGCAATGGTTCCCTGCGCGGCCGAGAGCGGGTCGGCCAGGACCGTTGCCGCGGCGGTGACCACACCGGCTGAGGCCAGGACGATGATGGCGGTGATGACCCACCGTGCGATCCTGCCGGCGATGGCAGCTGCCAGTCCCCCGGCAAGGGCCACCAGGGCCAGGGCCGTGACGGTGGTGGCGGCCTTGCTGCCCTGCACCTGGATGGCACTTTGGGTGGCGGCAGCCTGGCCGACCTGGTTGGGGTCCAGGGTGGCAGTCATCCAGGTCTGGGTGGTGGTGCCGAAGGCGGCCAGCGCGAGGAGGGCGATCAGCATCACCAGCGTCGACTTGCGTGCCCACACCGGCGTGCCGCGGTTCTTCCGCGCCTTGCCTGCTTTGCCGGCCTTGCCCGCAGTTACTCCGGAATCCGGCATCAGGAGTCCGTCCCGCCGGGCAGGGATTCCGCGGAAATGTTGTGCAGCGATCCGGCGGTGTGGACTGCGCGCAGCGGGGCGGCGGCCTTGTTGACGGTTTCCATGGCCTCGGTGGGGTTCACCGAGTCCGCCACGATGCCGCCGCCGGCCTGGACGTAGGCGCGCCCTTCCCGGATCAGCGCCGACCTGATGGCGATGGCCATGTCCATGTCCCCGGCGAAGTCGAGGTAGCCCACCACGCCGCCGTAGATGCCGCGGCGGTGCGGTTCCAGCTCATCGAGCAGGCGCAGCGCCCTGGGCTTGGGGGCTCCGGAGAGCGTGCCGGCCGGGAACGTGGCCTTCAGGACGTCGTAAGCCTTGGCCTGCGGAGCGAGCTGCCCCACCACGGTGGATACCAGGTGCATGATGTGGCTGAAGCGCTCCACCTCCATGAACTGGGTGACATCCACCGTGCCGGCAACGCAGACCTTGGAGAGGTCGTTGCGGGACAGGTCCACCAGCATCAGGTGCTCGGCGCGTTCCTTCTGGTCCGCCAGCAGTTCCTCGGCCAGGGCCTTGTCCGCTTCGACCGTCTTGCCGCGGGGGCGGGAGCCGGCGATGGGGTGGGTGATGACTTCCTCGCCCGTGACCGTCACCAACGCTTCCGGGGAGGACCCGACGATGGAGTATTCGCGGCCCTCGGCGTCTTCGAGGCTGAAAATGTACATGTAGGGGCTGGGGTTGGTGTTGCGGAGCACGCGGTAGACGTCAAGGGCGGACGCCTTGCACTCCATCTCGAAGCGGCGCGAGATCACCACCTGGAAGACTTCGCCGTCGACGATGGCTTCCTTGCCGCGGTCAAGGGCTGCCAGGTATTCGGCTTCGTCCCAGCGTTCCTGGACGCTCGAGGCGAAGTCCAGGGCAGCAGGTGCCAGCACGGACACGGGCTGCACCACGGGGGCGCTGATCCTGGCCAGGAGTTCCTTGACCCGGGCCACGGCGTCGTGCCAGGCCTCATCGACGCGCTCGGAGCTGTTGTCGAAGTTGATGGCATTGGCGATCAGCAGGACCGTACCGTCAACGTTGTCGTGCACCGCCATGTCCGTGACCAGGTTCAGGGCCATCTCGGGCAGGTGCAGATCGTCCTCCGGCGGACTGACCAGCCGCTCCCAGTGCCGGACGGTTTCCCAGCCGAGGAAGCCCACCAGGCCGGAGGTGAACGGCGGCAGCCCCTCGAACCGGTCAGTGCGCAGGGCATCGATGGTGTCGCGGATGGCTTCCACCGGACTGCCGCTGACCGGCACCCCGGCGGGCGGCTCGCCCAGCCAGTGCGCCTGGCCGTCCTTGGTGGTCAGCGTGGCGCGGGATTTGGCACCGATGAAGGAGTAGCGTGACCAGGCTCCGCCTACGGCGGCCGATTCCATGAGGAAGGTGCCGGGCTGCCCCTGGGCCAGCTTCCGGTACAGGCCGATGGGGGTTTCGGCGTCGGCGAGGACCTTGAGCCGGACGGGAATGACGCGGCTGTGGCCGGCGAGTTCCCGGAACTCCTCAAGGCTTGGGCTGATGGTTCCGAGGTCCTGCATGGCTGTGCTTGTCCGCCTGTTCTTCAAAAAGGGGCCGGCGTTGCCGGCACCTTGGTTGTGCTTTGCTGGGATGGCCGCCGCCGGGTGAAACGCCGGCAGGGCTGTCGCTGCCGCCTAGCCTGCCTGGCCGGCCACCACGTCGAGGTCCCTGCCGTCGAAGCAGGTCCGGGTTCCGGTGTGGCAGGCGGCGCCCACCTGGTCGACGCGCACCAGCAGTGCGTCGCCGTCGCAGTCCATGGCCACGGATTTGACCCACTGGACGTGCCCCGAGGTGTCCCCCTTGCGCCAGTACTCCTGGCGGGAGCGGGAGTAGAACGTCACGCGGCCGGTGGTCATGGTGCGGTGGAGGGCTTCGTCGTCCATCCAGCCAAGCATGAGCACTTCGTTCGTGTCGTACTGCTGCACCACAGCGGCCACCAGGCCTGCGCCGTCGCGCTTGAGCGCGGCGGCCACCTCCTCGGGAAGCGGGCTTGCCGGCGGGGCGGATTCAACGGACGGCGCCGGCACGGACCGCACGGGCGCGGACACGGCGGATCCTGCGGTTTGGACGGGGGTTGGCTGCTCAGACATCGGGTCAAGTCTAGTGCCTCGGCCGGGCCGGTCTCCTGTTGTGAACAACGGCACGCCACCGGCCGCCGCAGTGCTGCCCAACTCCACACCACTCGTGCTAGTTTCACAAGTGATGCATTTCGTCGAACCGTCCCGAGAAGTCCTGGCCGAAACCCTGCTTGCGGCCGGCCCTGATGCGCCCACGCTGTGCAAGGGCTGGCGTACCAGGGACCTTGCCGCGCACCTGTACCTGCGCGAGCGGAAGGCCGCCGTCGGGCTCGGTTTGATCATCAAGCGCCTGGCCAAGGCCTCGGACCAGGCCACCGCAAAGCTGGCCGCCAAGCTCACCAGCAACGAGGACTACGCCCGGCTGGTGAACACCTTCCGCGCCGGGCCGCCGGCCCTCTCCCCGATGAGCATCCGGGCGCTGGACGAAAGCGCCAACCTGATCGAGTACTTCGTGCACACGGAGGACGTCCGGCGCGCCGTGGACCGGTGGGCCCCCCGGGCACTGGACGAGGCCTACTCGGATGCGCTCTGGGACGAACTGGTTAAACGCGCCGCCATTCTCTACCGCGGCGTGGACCTTGGCATTGTCCTGGTCCGCCCGTCCGGGCCGAGGCACGTGGCCAAGCGCGCGCCCGTTTCGGTGGCCATCGTCGGCGAGCCGGGCGAACTGCTGATGCACGCCCATGGCCGCACCCGCCACGCCCTGGTCACGTTCGAAGGCCAGCCGGACGCCGTAGCCCTCCTCCAGTCAGCCGAAGTAGGACTGTAGAAACAAGGTCGCTGACCAGGGTGGGCGAAGGTGGGCCCACGCCCGCGGGGTTCCCTGGCCGAGGAGCCGCTCCGGCGAGGGCCCCAGCCCGAGCTTGCGAGGGCAGGGAGGCGGTGCGGACTTGCGAGGTTAAGGGGCGGTGGGGACTACCTGACTTCGAAGCCTGCCTCGCGGATGGCGTCCTTGACCTGGGACATCATGTTGTCCGGGCCCCAGTGGAAAATTGACGCAGCCAGGACGGCGTCCGCGCCGGCCTCGACGGCGGGCGGGAAGTGCGCCGGCTCCCCCGCGCCGCCGGAGGCGATGATGGGGACCCTGACGGCGGCCCGGACCAGCTTGATGAGTTCGAGGTCGAACCCGTCCTTGGTGCCGTCGGCATCGATGGAGTTCAGCAGGATCTCCCCGACGCCGCGGTCGGCTGCTTCCCTGGCCCATTCGATGGCGTCGATCCCGGTGCCGGTGCGGCCGCCGTGGGTAGTCACTTCGAAGCCCGACGGCGTGGGCCGGGATCCCGGGCGCGTCCGGCGGGCGTCGACGGACAGGACCAGCACCTGGGAACCGAAGTGCCGGGTGATCTCGTCGATGACGTCCGGGCGCGCCACGGCCGCGGTGTTGATGGAGGCTTTGTCCGCGCCGTAGCGCAGGAGCTTGTCCACCTCGGCCACCCCACGGACGCCGCCGCCAACGGTGAGCGGGATGAAGACTTCCTCGGCGGTGCGCCGGACGACGTCGAACGTGGTCTCCCGGTTACCGGACGACGCGGTGACGTCGAGGAAGGTCAGTTCGTCGGCGCCGGCGTTGTCGTAGCGGTGGGCGAGTTCCACGGGGTCGCCGGCATCGCGGAGGCCCTCGAAGTTGACGCCCTTGACGACGCGCCCGGCGTCGACATCAAGGCAGGGAATGACCCGTACTGCTACTGCCATGGGAACTCCTGGTATTCGGTGGTGCTGGGGAAGCCGTTGATCAGATGCGGCAGGCGTGGATGCTGCTGACCAAAATGGCGCGGGCGCCCAGGTCGTACAGTTCATCCATGATCCGGTTGGTTTCCTTCTTGGGCACCATGGACCGGACGGCTACCCAGTCGGAGTCCCGCAGCGGGGAGACGGTGGGCGATTCGAGGCCGGGAGTCAGGCTGGCGGCCTTCTCCACGAGTTCCTTGCGGATGTCGTAGTCCATCAGGACGTACTGGCGCGCCACCAGGACGCCCTGGAGGCGGCGGATGAGGACCTCGATCTCCTTGGCCGTGCCGTTGGCGGCTCCGCCGGCGCCGGTGCGCCGGATCAGGACGGCTTCGGATTTGAGGATGGGTTCGCCGAAGATTTCCATGCCGGCGGCCTTGAGGGTGTTGCCGGTTTCCACGACGTCGGCGATGGCGTCCGCGACGCCGAGGCGCACGGAGGATTCAACGGCGCCGTCGAGCCGGACCACCTTGGCATTGATGCCGCGTTCTGCCAGGTAGTTGCGCAGCAATCCGTCGTAACTGGTGGCAAGGCGCTTGCCTTCGAGCTCGGCGGCGGAACTGAAATCGCCCACCGGGCCGGCAAAGCGGAACGTGGAGGCGGCGAAGCCCAGTGGAAGCAGTTCTTCGGCTTCCACCTCGGCGTCCAGCAGCAGGTCGCGGCCGGTGATGCCGACGTCAAGCGTTCCCCGGCCCACGTATACCGCGATGTCGCGGGGGCGGAGGAAGAAGAACTCAATGTCGTTGTCGGGGTCAACCATGACCAGCTCGCGGCTGTCGCGCCGCTGGCGGTATCCGGCTTCGGAGAGCATGGCGGAGGCGGCTTCGGACAGGGAGCCCTTGTTGGGAACGGCTACTCGCAGCATGGGAAATTCTTTCTGGGTGGAAGGTCTGGGTATCAGGCAATGCAGGCCACAGGAGGCCGGCGGCAGAGCGCCGGCCGGTGGCTACAGATGCTTGTAGACGTCTTCCAGGGTCAGGCCTTTTGCGAGCATCAGAACCTGCAGGTGGTACAACAGCTGGGAGATTTCCTCGGCCGCAGCTTCATCGGATTCATATTCGGCAGCCATCCATACTTCGGCTGCTTCCTCAACGACTTTTTTGCCGATGCCGTGAACACCGGACTCCAATTCAGCGACGGTGCGGGAGCCTTCCGGGCGGGTGGCTGCCTTCTCGCTGAGCTCAGCGAACAGCGTCTCGAAATTCTTCACGCCCTCCAGCCTACTTGCTGCGGCCGTGGGGGCGCTTCCCGGGCGGTTCCATGACGGGCGCGATGTGAGGGAATACACACCGCGCCCGTGCAGGGGGGTGCCGCCTAGCTGCGGTACTGCTTGAGGACGACGGCGGTGGCCAGTGCCGCGGTGACGGCCTCGTGGCCCTTGTCTTCCTTGGAGCCGGGCAGGCCGGCGCGGTCCAGGCCCTGCTGTTCGGTGTCGCAGGTGAGCACGCCGAAGCCCACCGGCACGCCGGTGGAGACGCTGACGTCGGTGAGGCCCGACGTCGCAGCCTGGCAGACGTAGTCGAAGTGCGGCGTGCCGCCGCGGATCACGACGCCGAGGGCCACCACGGCGTCAAAGTGCGGTGCCAGCCGCGCGGCGGCCACGGGAAGTTCGAAGCTGCCGGGAACCCGGAGCACCGTGGGCTCGGCGATCCCGGCATCCTTGGCGGCGCGGAGTGCACCGTCCAGGAGGCCATCCATGATCTGCGTGTGCCAGCTGGCTGCAATGATGGCCAGCTTCAGCTGCGAGGTTTCAGCCGGGTTGAGGGTGCTGAGGTCAATGTCGGGGGCGCCGTGTCCGCTCATGGGTTTCTTGTGTTCCGTTCGTTCGTGAAGACGTCAGTCTTGTTCGTGGTCGTAAGGGGTTTCGGGGGCCGTCACAGGCACGGGAGCCACCTGGGTGTCCAGCACCAGCCGGTGTTCCATGCGGTCCTTCTTGGTGCGCAGGTACCGGATGTTCTGTTCGCGGGAGGGGACCTCTGTGGGAACCATTTCCACGACCGTCACCCCGGCCTTGGCCAGCCTGTTCTGCTTGTCCGGGTTGTTGCTCAGCAGCCGGACTTCATGCAGGCCCATTTCCGCGAGGATCTGGGCCGCGGCCTTGTAGCAGCGGGCATCAACGGGAAGGCCCAGCTGCTCGTTGGCTTCGACGGTGTCAAAGCCCGCTTCCTGCAGCGCGTAGGCCTTGATCTTGTTGGCCAGGCCAATCCCGCGGCCTTCCTGGCCGCGGAGGTAGAGCAGGGTTCCGCCGTTGTCCCGGATCAGCTCCAGCGCGAAGGCGAGCTGTTCCCCGCAGTCGCACCGGTAGGAGCCAAAGACATCCCCGGTGAGGCACTCGGAATGCAGCCGGACAAGGGGAGCTTTTCCGTCGGTGGGAGCATTGGGGGAACTGACGGCCAGATGCTCCACGCCTGTTACGAGGTCTGTCCACGCCTGCGCCACGAAGTCGCCAAAGGCGGTGGGCAGTTGCACCACGGGCCCTCCGCTGACGGGATGGGGCGCTTCACCGGACACCGCGTGGGGCTTCCGGTGACCATTGCGCTGGCTGTCGTCGCTGGCTGCCGCTGCCGTCATCGTTTCTCCTTTTCTTCACCCGGGACCGCCCGGGCATCCTCGTCCGGTGCTCCCCCGGTCCCGGCTTCAAGATACGCCACCAGGTCCTCGATGGAGATCAGGGGGCACCCATGTTCAGCTGCGAACGAACGGAGCCCGTCCAGGCGCATCATTTCGCCGTCGTCGTACACCACTTCCGCGATCACCCCGACGGGTGCAAGGCCTGCCAGGCGGCACAGGTCCACAGCGGCCTCGGTGTGGCCTTGGCGTTCCCGCACACCTCCGTCAACTGCACGGAGCGGGAAAATATGCCCCGGCCGGGTCACGGATGCCGGACCGGCCTGCGGGTCCGCCAGGATGCGCGCGGTCAGGGCCCGGTCCGTTGCGGAGATTCCCGTACTGACGCCGACGGCCGCGTCGCAGGAGACGGTGTAGGCAGTGCCCTTCGCGTCCTCGTTGACAGCCGTCATGGGAGGCAGTGCCAGTGCGTCCGCGCGGTCCCCGGTCAACGGCACGCAGACCACGCCGGAGCTGTACCGGATGGTCCAGCCCATCAGCGCCGGCGTGGCGTGCTGGGCGGCGAAGATGATGTCGCCTTCGTTTTCGCGGTCCTCGTTGTCGACCACCAGCACCGGACGCCCGGCGGCCATGGCGCGCACGGCGTCCGCGATGGGGTCCAGTCCCCGGGCGGGCCCCGAAGATGCCCGGCCGGTCACCGGGTCACCGGATGCCGGGGTGCCGGTCACGGCGTTGGTCTCGGGGTCATGGGCCACGGCGGGCTCCAGGCGTACTGCTGCGTTCACCGTGCACCTCCCGCAATGGCAGCTTCGCCGCTGCCGGCCGGTGCGGCGGTACCGCGGAAGGCAAGCAGCCGTTCGGTGTATTTGGCCAGGACGTCGACTTCAAGATTCACCCGGCTGCCGGTGGTCTTGGTGCCCAGGCCGGTTTCGGCGAGGGTGGTGGGGATCAGGCCCACTTCGAACCAAGGTTCCTGCTCTGCGGCCGGGCTGACTGCCGTCACGGTGAGGGAGACGCCGTCGATGGCGATGGAGCCTTTCTCGGCGATGTAGCGGGCCAGGTTGGCGGGGACGCCGAAGCGCAGCCGCTCCCAGTTGCCCTGGGGTTCCCGTTCGAGCAGGACGCCCACACCGTCCACGTGGCCTTGCACCACGTGGCCGTCCAGGCGCCCGCCTGCGGGAACGCAGCGCTCCAGGTTGACTGAGTCGCCTGCAGTGAGCTCGCCGATGGTGCTCCGGACCAGGGTCTCCCCCATGACGTCGACGCTGAAGTCCTTGCCGTCAATCGCTGTTGCCGTGAGGCAGACCCCGTTGACGGCGATGGAGCCCCCAAGGGCCAGGCCCTCGGTGGAGGCGGGCGCGTGCAGCCGGACGGTGGCGCTGGTGTTGCCGTCGCGCTCGACGGACAGCACCTGCCCCTGCTCGGCAATAATTCCGGTAAACATCAGTAGCCTCCCTGGGCTGGCTCCGCGGCTGTGCGGGTTGGTGGGTGGTCAAGTGCAACGTGCCGTTGCGGTCTGAGGTGGAGTCTGAGGTCCCGGCCCAGCGTCCGGACCGCGCCGCCGTCGGACGCGTCCCATTCCCACTGCTGGGCGTCGGGAAGGCTGGTGATGCCCAGCCCGTTCAGAGCGGGGGTGCCGGATCCCAGCAGGGTGGGCGCCAGGTACACGATCAGTTCGTCAACCAGGCCTGCCGCCAGGAAGGAGCTGAGGATGCTGGACCCGCCCTCCACCATGACGTGCCGGATGCTGGACGAGTACAGCATGGACAACGCTTCGTGCGGGTCGCGGGTGGGAAGGTGGACGGCCAGGCCATCGTCACCGTGGATTGCGGCGCCCTCCGGAATATCACGGAGACCCATGACGGCACGGACCGGCTGCTTGGGCGCGGGATTGCCGGCGGCGTCCCGCGCGGTCAGCCGGGGGTTGTCCACCATCACGGTCTGGGTGCCCACCAGGATGGCGTCGATGCGGCTGCGGATCCCGTGGTTGTCAGCCAGCGACTCCGGGCTGGAGATCCACTGGCTGGTGCCGTCTTCGGCAGCGATGCGGGCGTCCAGGGTCTGCGCAATGTGCAGGGTGACGAACGGCCGCTTGGCAGCCACCGCCTCGAACCACTGCCGGTTCAGGTCCAGCGCCTCGTCGGCACCCAGGCCGCTGCGGACCCTGACACCGGCTGCGCGCAGTGTCGCCGCGCCCCCGGCAGCGGGGTCGTGGGGGTCGTCCACGGCGTAGACCACATCAGTGATCCCGGCCGCGATGATCGCTTCCGTGCACGGTCCGGTGCGGCCCACATGGTTGCAGGGTTCCAGCGTGACCACCATGGTGCAGCCGGACAGGTCCAGGCCGACGGCGGCGGCCTGGGCAATCGCGTCGGCTTCAGCGTGTGCGGTGCCGGCGCCGCGGTGGTAGCCGGCAACGAGCTGCTTGCCGTCAGCGCCTACGACGACGGCGCCCACCAGGGGATTCGCGCCTCGCGGGCCTTTCAGCGCTGCCTGGAGGGCCTGCTCCATGGCGGCCGTTTCGGCGGCGCTGAAGGCAGTGACCACCCCGGCGGCCGGCTGAAGCTTTACGGCGCCCGTCATGAGGCTGCCGTTGCGGAGGTGTGGCCTGCCTTTGAAGCGGCAGGGCTTGCGGCGTTTAAGAGCCATCGCTGGGGGTTCATTCGTGTGTCGTTCCTTCCCTGTCGAACCGCGATGGCTCCGGGGATACGACAGCAGAACGCTGCGGAGCCAAAAGGCTGCGCAGATACAGCTGTACGTGCTTCTCTCATCCAGACTTTAACTGTCGGTACCGGAATTCCACCGGTTCAACCGTCTGCCGGAGCCCCCCTGGGAGAACAACGGCGCGCGGGTCGCGGACTGTCACCGCCGGTTCGGACTTACACCGACCCCGGAGCACGTATGTGTGTTGTTATTGTGCCATAACCGGGAGGGGCTCCCGGTTATTCCGTCGCCGCGCGTAACGTCCGGCTGCCCTTGGCGCGCAGCAGGTCGATGGCAGCGGACGGATCGTCGGCGCCGTAGACGGCGGAACCGGCCACAAAGACGTTCGCCCCGGCCTCGGCGGCCCGGGCAATGGTCTCTTCCGTGATGCCACCGTCAACCTGGATGGCCACCCCCAGTCCGGAGCCCTCCACGGCCGCGCGGGCCCTGCGGATCTTGGGCAGCGTGATGTCCAGGAACGCCTGGCCGCCGAAGCCCGGCTCCACAGTCATGATGAGCAGCATGTCGAGTTCGGGCAGCATGTCAAGGTACGGCTCCACCGGGGTTGCCGGGCGCAGGGCCATCCCCGCTTTGGATCCCCTGCTGCGCAGTTCCCGTGCCAGCTTGATGGGCGCAATGGAAGCTTCGGCGTGGAACGTCACGGAGGCCAGGCCGGCGTCAGCGAAACCAGGCGCCCAGCGGTCCGCGTCGGCGATCATCAGGTGGGCGTCCAGCGGCACGGGGCTGACGGCCTGGATCCGCTGCACGACGGGCAACCCGAGGGTCAGGTTGGGGACGAAGTGGTTGTCCATGACGTCAACGTGCACGGCGTCGGCATTGCTGATCCGCTGCAGTTCGGCCTCAAGGTTCACGAAGTCGGCGGAGAGGATGCTCGGGTTGATGCAGCATTGCGTCACGGGGGTGCCTTTCAAGGTGCGTGGTGGGAAACTCGGGCGTTCTGCCCGGTCAGGCCTTCTTCTTTATCAGGGCAAGGAACATCGCGTCGGTGTGATGGATATGGGGCCAGAGCTGCGCCGTTGACTCGTGGCCTGCGCCCAGGCTGCCGGTCAGGCTTACCGCGTCCAGGGCCGCACCGGCGTCGAGGAGTTCCAGGTCGGGGCGTTTGCGCAGAATGTCGTCCACTACGGCGGTTGTCTCGGCGGGATGCGGTGAACAGGTCACGTAGGCCACCACTCCCCCTGGCCGGACGGCAGCCAGGGCCGAGGCCAGCAGTTCGCGCTGCAGCGGCCCGAGATCTGCAATGTCCTTGGGCGAGCGCCGCCACCGGGACTCGGGCCTGCGGCGCAGAGCCCCCAGGCCGGTGCAGGGAACGTCCACCAGGACACGGTCATACCGCCCGGGCTGCTCACCGCCCACTTCACGGCCGTCACCGGTGCGGACCTGCCAGCTGCCGTGCGGAACGGCGGACAGTGCCTGGCTGACCAGCTTGGCCCGGTGCGGCGCGGGCTCGTTCGCGAGCAGCGTGGCGCCCCGCTGGTGTGCCAGCGCACCAAGGAGCGCGGCCTTCCCGCCGGGACCGGCACAGAGATCAAGCCACGTTTCAGCGTCACCGGCCGTGGGTGCACTTCCAGCGCCGCCCACTCCACCGGGCGCACCAAGGTCCACCGCGGCCAGAGCCCTGGCCACCAGTTGGGAACCGACGTCCTGCACCCTGGTGGTACCGGCGCGGACGGAGGCCAGACGGCCCAGGTCCCCGCCGCTGGAGAGCGCCGAGCCTTCAACCAGTTCCCCGGGGGTGGCACCGTTTTCCAGCGCTTCGTCCAGGCTGCCCAGGCCGGGCAGGGCTACGAGGTTAACCACAGGTGCGTCGTTGTCCGCTTCCAGCAGTTCGTCGATCTCTGCTGCGGAACGGCCGTGGGCTACGAGGGACTGGCGCATGGCCCGGACGATCCACTCAGGGTGGGCGTACCTCACCGCGGCTACCTTCGTAGCATCGGTTTCGCCTTCCACCAGCAGGTCCAGCCATTCCTCCAGGCTGCGGGCGGCGACCTTGCGCAGGACGGCGTTGATCAACGTGGACGGTCCGGCGCCGATCACCGCGCGGGCCAGCCCTACTGTCTGGTCCAGTGCAGCGTGGGCGGGGACCCGCATGGCAAGCAGTTGATGGGCACCGATGCGGAGGGCATCGAGGATGGCCGGGTCAAGCTGGGCCAGGGGGCGGTCCACGCACCGCGCCAGGATGGCGTCATAGGTGCCCTGGCCGCGGAGGGCCCCGTAGCTCAGTTCGGTGGCGAATCCAGCGTCCCGCTTGTCCAGGTGGTGGTGCCGGATCCGTGCGGGCAGCACCAGGTTGGCGTAGGCGTCCTCCGCCCCCACGGCGCGGAGCACTTCGAAGGCCACCAGGCGGGCTGGATCTGCGCGCCTGGTGCGCTGGGACGGCGCCTGCTCGGTGAAGCTCTGTTGCGGCCCGCGGTTGCGTTCCCGCCCCTTGGCGTTCCGCCGGCTGGCGTCACGGGGACCGCCGTTGCCGCGGCCGCCGCCGGCAGGTCCGCCGCTGCCGCCCTGCCCGCCTTTCCCGGCGCTGCTGCGTCCCCCGGCACTTCCCCGTCCGCCTGTATTGCCTCCGGACCCGGTCATTCGAACACCACGCTCTCCAGTGAAGCCAAACCGCGCGCCCAGTCGGGGGCGGCCATCATCTTTTTCCCGGCGGGCTGGATCCGGGTAAGTTCCACCGCGTGCGACCCTGTCCCCACCAGCACGGCTTTGCCGTTCAGTGCCACGGTTCCCGGGGCCAGCCCGGAAACATCCGGCCGCAGCCGCACGGGCTCGAGTTTGACCCGCTGCCCGTCGAGCAGGGTCCAGGCACCGGGCTCGGGGGTGACGCCGCGGGCCTGCCTGCTGATGGCAAGGGCCGGATGCGCCCAGTTCAGGTGGCCATCCTCAAGGGTCAGCTTCGGCGCCAGCGTGACATCGCCGGCCTGTGGCTGCGGCGCTGCTTTTCCGGCATCGATGGCAGAAAGCGTCTGGGCCAGCAGGACCGCGCCGCTGTGGGACAGCCGTTCCAGCAGGTCACCCGCGGTGTCCTGGGGCTTGACGGCCTCCGTCAGGGTGCCGAAGACGGGCCCGGTGTCCAGGCCTTCCTCAAGCTGGAACGTCACGGCGCCGGTGACGTCGTCTCCGGCCATGATGGACCGCTGGACCGGGGCCGCCCCGCGCCAGGCAGGCAGCAGGGAAAAGTGCAGGTTGACCCAGCC
This sequence comes from Pseudarthrobacter sp. LT1, assembly GCF_035621795.1. NCBI lineage: Bacteria > Bacillati > Actinomycetota > Actinomycetes > Micrococcales > Micrococcaceae > Pseudarthrobacter > Pseudarthrobacter sp. LT1. Next base: position 1,904,748 of record NZ_CP141830.1, on the reverse strand, counting down.
GTGCCGCGGAATGCCCAGGGCATCAGGGGGAACCAGTCCGCCATAGGCGACGATGGCCGCGACGTCCGGCTGCACCGCGCTGATGCCGGCTATGGCCGCGGCATCGACGCGCGCGGCACGGATGACCTCGATGCCCAGTTCCGCGGCCCGCTGGGCAACGGGCGACGGCGTCAGCACGCGTTTCCGGCCCACCGGAGCGTCGGGCCGGGTCAGGACGGCAACGACGTTGAAGCCGGCATTTACGAGCGCGTCCAGGGAGGGAACTGCGACGGCGGGTGTCCCCGCGAAGAGGACCCTCACCCGGCTGCTCCGAAGCTGGAGCCGGGGGTGCCGGTTCCGCCAAAGCTTGCCCCGCCGAAGCTTGACCCCACGCTCTTGGCGCGTTTGGCTGTGGTACGTCCGGCGACGGCGTCGTAGTTGGCGTTGCGGATGGACCTCAGCGCCGCCTTCCGGTCCTCGCCCTCGAGGCGGTCGGTGTAAAGGATCCCGTCCAGGTGGTCATTTTCGTGCTGGAAGCAGCGTGCCAGCATCCCTTCGCCGTCAATGGTGACCGGGTTGCCGTGCATGTCAACGCCGGTGACGCGGGTGGCGCGGAAACGGCGGACCGGGAAGCCGAGGCCCGGGATGGACAGGCAGCCTTCCACATGGTCCGGCTGGTAGTCCTCGCTGTTCTCGAGGACAGGGTTGATGATGTGGCCTTCCACCCCGTCGATACGGTAGGTGAAGATGCGCTTGCTGACGCCGATCTGGGGAGCGGCGAGGCCGGCTCCGTCCACGTCCTCCATGGTCTCGGTCATGTCGGCGATCAGTTTGGCAAGGTCGGGTCCGAATTCCGTCACGGGATCGGCAACTGTGCGCAGCACAGGATCGCCGATGATGCGGATATTCAGAATAGCCATGCGCTGGGTGTCCTCACGGTTGGCGGGAAAGTGAACCTGTCCAGTTTAGGTGCAGTCTCTTCACGTGCACCGTCGCCTTAGGCAGTACGGGCCAGGGGCGGGGGTGCGATGGGCAGCAGCGCAGTGCCCGCGCTGATGGTGTCCGCGGAAAGTTCCCAGACCCGGCGGAGGGCGCAGAACTTCCACCAGTGGTGCTTGAGGACCTCAGGGTTGGCCCGGACGGGGCGGACCTCCGTTTCGCCGATGGCCACCGCCAGCAGGACCGGGTCCTCGCCGTACTTCCAGGGCTCCCAGGTCCCCGCCTCCGGATCCACGAGGCTTTCTTCCGCCTTCATGCCGGCAACCAGCTGCATCACCACCTTGTCATCCAGCGGCTTGACCTGGCCGTCCCGCGTTGTGCCCTTGGTCTTGTAGTCGATCAGGCAAATGCGTCCGTTGATCCTGGCCACGAGGTCAAGGGTGCCGGCGTATCCCACCGAGTTGTTCCAGACCGTGATTTCCGGGGCGATGGGCTCCACGCGGAAGAGTTCCCACCACTCGTCGAACCGAACGGCGAAGGCTTCCTCACCGTTGGCGGCCAGGGCGTCGCGGGCTTCCTTCATGGAATGCGGGCGTCCCAGCGCCCGCAGAGCCACTTGCTCGCAGTAGTTGTGGACCCGGTCCCCGCGCCTGGCGGCGTCGTCCCGGTACGTTTCGGCCGCTTTCGCGGCACGGTTGATGGCCTGCTTGATTTTGGCCGGGCTCCCCAGGCAGTCGGAGAGCAGCGGATCGTTGGCCAGGCTGCTGGCACCCATATAGCCGAACCAGCCATCGAGGCCGTGCGGTTGCTGGCTGATCACCGTGGTGATGGACGGTACCGAGAACTGCTCAGACGTTGACCGTGCGTACATCCGGCCGTATTCGGTGGCGTGGGCGAGAAGCGGATCAGTCATACAAAAGACTCTTTCACAGGGGGCCGACAAAATCTCCGGCGGCAGGAGCCGCACGCAAAAAAGGTCCGTTTCCGCTGCTGATGAGCGGAAACGGACCTCTGCGGTGGGCGATACTGGGTTCGAACCAGTGACCTCTTCGGTGTGAACGAAGCGCGCTACCACTGCGCCAATCGCCCCGATGCATTTGAATGCTAGCCCACGTCTGCCCCAATTGAAAAATCGGGCGGCGCCACTTGCAAAGGCACGCTAAAAGGGGGGTCCGCAGCAACGTTGGCCCCCGCCCCGCACCTGAAGGACAGCAGCGCAGCAGGCAGCACAACGTGGGCCGCCGCACCCACCCCGACCGGAATTACACGACTGTAACTCGCATATTCCGCGGAATTCCGCGGTTGCAGGGGCCATGCGGGCCAGCCGCGCCGGGGCGATTTGGAGTTTCCCCGAACCTCCTATATTGTTTTTACTCGTTGGAACGCGAGGAAATGCCGGAAACGGCAAGGAATCAAGCCTCCAAAATGCGGACGTAGCTCAGCTGGTAGAGCACCACCTTGCCAAGGTGGATGTCGCGAGTTCGAATCTCGTCGTCCGCTCGCAGGACACTGTCACAGCAAACATTCTTCGGAATTGACGCTAACACGGTGGGTTGGCCGAGAGGCGAGGCAGCGGCCTGCAAAGCCGTATACACGGGTTCGAATCCCGTACCCACCTCGGTGAAAACCATGGTTTCCGGGTCTCCGGATGCAATGGGCGATTGGCGCAGCGGTAGCGCGCTTCCCTGACACGGAAGAGGTCACTGGTTCGATCCCAGTATCGCCCACTCGGCAAGGCAACTTGCCGGCAGTACCGCCGGATTTTCCGGAACAATCTGCACAATGCGGACGTAGCTCAGCTGGTAGAGCACCACCTTGCCAAGGTGGATGTCGCGAGTTCGAATCTCGTCGTCCGCTCTCTTATATCCCATAAGCCGGTCTTCCGGTTCCGGGCGATTGGCGCAGCGGTAGCGCGCTTCCCTGACACGGAAGAGGTCACTGGTTCGATCCCAGTATCGCCCACACACGAACAGCAGCTCTCCGGAGCTGCTTTTTTCGTTTAAGCCGCATCCGCTGCTGGCGAACGTGATTTCCTTGGCACGCCTTCCGCGCCCGGATAGGATCGAATGCGCAAGGAGCGACCTGGCTCCGCGATAGAAGGGAGGTGCCCGTGGGTTTGATTGACGATCTAAAGGGCAAGGCTCAGGGTCTCATCCGCGGCAACGAGCAAGCTATCAAGGACGGCATCACCAAGGCCGGCGATTTCGTCGACACCAGGACCGGCGGCAAGTACGCAGGCCACGTCGACAAGATCCAGGATGGCGCTTCCAAGCTCGTTGACAAGAACGGCACCCCGGGGCAGGCACCTGCCGCCGAGCAGGTTCCCCCGGCAGCTCCTGGAAATCCGGTTCCGCCGGTTGACAGGGCTCCGTAAAGGATTTGGCCAGGGCTTTGCCCGGCACGTCAAGGAGGTGCGGGTCCCGCCGGGAGGCGGCGCCCGCACCTTTGGCGTTTAAGGGCAACGTTTGCCCCCCGTATTGCCGTCTGGCAAACCTGGGCCGGTAACCTGCCGGTATGCCCAAGTCCCCCGCACCCACCACGGCAGCCAAGCCGGGACTGACCCGGACCGATTCCCGGCCGGTGGTCGCAGGGATCGTCACCGCGCTGGTGGGCTTCACCTCATCCTTTGCCGTGGTTCTGGCCAGCCTCAAGGCAGTCGGCGCTGATCCGGCCCAGGCTGCGTCCGGCCTCCTGGCCGTAACGCTCACCGTCGGGCTCGGCGTGCTGGTGCTCGCTTGGCGTTCCCGGGTCCCGGTGACACTGGCCTGGTCAACGCCGGGCGCGGCGCTGCTTGCGGCATCGGGAGTTCCCGACGGCGGGTGGCCGGCCGCCGTCGGAGCCTTCCTTGGTGCGGGCCTGCTGCTGGCCATGACCGGCCTGGTGCCGGCGCTTGGCAGGCTGATGGCGCGTATCCCGCCCTCCCTGGCCCAGGCCATGCTGGCGGGCGTCCTGCTCCAGCTCTGCCTGGCACCCTTCAAGGCCCTCGGTTCCGTCCCGGCGTTTGCAGCGCCGGTGATCCTGTGCTGGCTGCTGATGATGAAGTTCGCTCCGCGCTGGGCGGTGCCGTCAGCCCTGCTCGCGGCCCTGGGCGTGATCGGAATAACCCTGGCATCGGCTGGAACCCCTGTTGAACCGGCAGCCATGGTCCCGGCACTGGCCTGGACCACACCCACGTTCAGCCTCCAGGCCATGGCGGGCATTGCTCTGCCGTTGTTCGTGGTGACGATGGCCTCGCAAAACATTCCCGGGGTGGCCGTGCTGAGGTCTTTCGGATACGAGGCACCGTGGCGCCCGGCGATGCTCGTCACGGGAGCGGGAACTGTTGCGGGAGCCCCGTTCGGCGGCCACGCCATCAATCTCGCGGCACTCAGTGCTGCCCTGGCCGCCGGCGAGGAAGCCGGCGGGGACCGGAGCAGGAGGTGGATCGCGGGCTTCACGTCCGGCCTGGCCTACCTGGTGCTGGCTGCTTTCTCGGCCGCCCTGGTGTCGGTGGTCAGCAAGGCACCGGCCGGGATGCTGGAAACCGTTGCCGGGCTGGCACTGCTGGGCACCCTCGCCTCGGCGGTCTCGTCAGCCCTGGCGGACCCGGACGACCGGATCGCCCCGGCCGTTACGTTCCTGATGGCCGCGTCCGGCCTGGCGTTCGCCGGGATCGGGTCCGCTTTCTGGGCGCTGCTGGCCGGGCTGGTGGTCCGGCTGGCGCTGCGGCCCCGCGCCCGGCCCGGGAAGAAGTCCGCCTAGGAGGGCTCGTGGTTCTGGCCTTCGCGGGCCAGCGCAGTGAGGCGGGAGACGGCGCGGAAGTACTTCTTCATGTACCCGCCGGCCATCATCTCTTCGGTGAACAGCTTGTCGAAGGGGACGCCGCTGGCCAGGATCGGGACATCCTTGTCGTAGAGCCGGTCTGCAAGGACCACGAACCGCAGCGCTACAGCCTGTTCCGTGATGGTTTCCACGTTGCGCCACACCACGCCGTCAATGCCGTGGATCAGCTGGCGGTAGCGGCTGGGGTGCACTCCGGCCAGGTGGTGGATGAGGGTGGAGAACTCATCCTGGGCCACCGTCTTCCCGTCGAATTCCGCCTTCATGTGCGCGTTGAGCTCGCTGTTCTTCAGCGGCGCCGGTGCGGCCGGGAGGCCACGGTGCCGGAAGTCCTCGCCGTCGATGCGGATCACGTCGAACTGGTCCGCCAGGACCTGGATTTCGCGCTGGAAGTCCACAGCGGCAAACCGGCCATCGCCCAGGGAGCCCGGCAGAGTGTTGGACGTGGCGGCAAGTTTGACCCCGGCGTCAGCCAGCTCGCGCATGAGCCGGGACATCAGGACGGTGTCGCCCGGATCGTCCAGTTCGAATTCGTCGATGCACACGAGCTGGTAGCTGCTCAGCGCGTCCACCGTTTTGCGGAAGGAAAGGGCGCCCACGAGGTTGGTGTACTCCACGAACGTACCGAAGGCCTTGGGGCCGGGCGACGCGTGCCACAGGGAGGCGAGCAGGTGGGTCTTGCCCACGCCGAAACCGCCGTCCAGGTAGATACCCGCCCTGGATTCGTCCTTCTTGCCGAACAGCTTCTTGAAAAGCCCGCCTCCGTTGCCCGACCCCACGCCGTCGGCAAATCCCTCCAGGGCACGCACGGCGGCGGCCTGGCTGGGCTGCTTCGGGTCCGGGCGGTAGCTCGAAAAGGAAACCTCCCCAAACCGGGGCGAGGGGTAGAAGCCCTTAAGGAGTTCGTCCACCGATACTGCCGGAGTGCGGGCGGCAAGCTGTTCGATCTGTACCAAGGTGGTCCGTTCTGCTGGTGGTTGGTCCCCAGAAAGGATACCGGCAATGCACGCCCAACCCGGGCGGGACGCCGTCCTGCCGCCCCGGGGCGTGATGAAGGCAACATTTCGCCCTATTAACGGAATACGGACAACCCCACGGGCGCTGGTTAGTGTGGGAACAGGTTCCAATGGATGTTCCGCGGTTTCCCGTGCTCTTAGTGAAAGGCCAAGCCATGCCCTACCCGGTTGAACAGAATGAGAAGTTCGCAGCCTACGCCCACCCGGAGCGGCTGGTCTCCACTGAGTGGCTTGCTGCCGCCGTTAAAAGCGGTGCCGTGGCCCGCGGCGAACTTATCGTGGTGGAGTCCGACGAGGACGTGCTGCTGTACGAAACCGGCCATATCCCCGGCGCGGTCAAGATCGACTGGCACACGGACCTGAACGACGACGTGGCCCGCGACTACGTTGACGGTGCCGCCTTTGCTGAACTCGCGGCGTCGAAGGGCATTTCCCGCGACAGCACCGTGGTGATCTACGGCGACAAGTCCAACTGGTGGGCCGCCTACGCCCTCTGGGTCTTCACGCTGTTCGGCCACCAGGACGTCCGGCTGCTGGACGGGGGCCGGGACAAGTGGGTTGCCGAAGGCCGCGAACTGACCAGGGACCGCCCTGCTCCCGTTCCCGGTAACTACCCGGTGGTTGAGCGTGACGACGCCCCGATCCGCGCCTTCAAGGATGACGTCCTGGCCCACCTGGGCGCCGGCCCCCTGATCGATGTCCGCTCCCCCGAGGAATACACCGGTCAGCGCACCCACATGCCGGCCTACCCGGAAGAGGGTGCCCTGCGCGGCGGCCACATCCCCACTGCAGCCTCCATCCCGTGGGCACGCGCCGCTGCCGCCGACGGCACCTTCCGCAGCAGGGAGGAACTGGAGGCCATCTATCTCGGCGAGGCCGGCCTGGCGGAAGGCGACGACGTCGTGGCGTACTGCCGCATCGGCGAGCGGTCCAGCCACACCTGGTTCGCCCTCAAGTACCTCCTGGGCTTTGAGACAGTCCGCAACTACGACGGGTCCTGGACTGAGTGGGGCAACGCCGTGCGCGTGCCGATCGTCAAGGGCGCGGAGCGCGGCTCTGTTCCCGTCGCCGTCGGAGCCTGACCCTGCTCCCCCGCGTAGACTTGGAACGATGACTACTCAAGCTTTGCCTTCCGCCCTGGCGGCGATCGTGGACGATTTCCAGGCCCTGTCCGAACCCGAGAGGCTGCAGCTGCTGCTGGAGTTCTCGGAAGGACTGCCGGAACTCCCGGACCGGCTCAAGGACCACCCCGAACTCCTTGAGCAGGTCGTGGAGTGCCAGTCGCCGCTGTTCCTCACCATTGAGACGGGAACCAACGACGACGGCGCCGTCCGCCTTTTCTTCAAGGCGCCGCCCGAGGCGCCCACCACGCGCGGTTTCGCCGGGGTGCTGCACGAGGGCCTGGACGGTTTGACAGCGGAAGAGATCCTGTCGGTGCCGGACGACATGCCGGAGCTGCTGGGACTCACCCGCGCCATCACCCCCCTGCGCATGCGGGGCATGACAGCCATGCTGGGCAGGATCAAGCGCAAGGTTGCCGCAGCATCCCGCAGCCAGGCCTGACCACGCCTTTATGGCACGCAGGAACAACTCCCAGGGAACCCCGGCCACAGCGGCCCTGACCGCGGCCGGGGTTCCCTTTGTGCTGCATCCGTACCCCCATAACCCCTCGGCGGCGAGCTACGGAGCGGAGGCAGCCGAGGCCTTGGGGATCGATCCGTCCCGCGTCTTCAAGACCCTGATGGTGGAAGTTGAGGGCAGGCTCGCGGTGGGCATTGTTCCGGTCAGCGGAACCCTGGACCTGAAGGCGATAGCCACTGCGCTGGGGGCCAAGAAAGCCGCCATGGCCGATCCCGCTGCAGCACAGCGCCGGACCGGCTATGTCCTCGGCGGCATCTCCCCGCTCGGCCAGCGCCAGCCCTCCCCCACGGTGCTGGATTCCAGCGCCCTGGCCCTGGGCACCCTGCTGGTCTCGGGCGGCCGGCGGGGCCTTGACATTGAGCTGGCGCCGGCTGACCTGGTCCGGCTGACAGACGCCGTCACGGCTCCCATCAGCTCACTGGCCGCAGGCAACCTCCGGCCATAGCCGCAGCAGGGGTGGTTCATCCCGCTACTCGATGATGTACCGCTGCATCATCTCGTTGTCCTCGTGCTCCAGGATGTGGCAGTGCCAGACGTACTCGCCACTGAAGGATGAGCCGATGGCCAGCGGGGCTCCGTCCGCCGCCCCTGCCCCGAACGGAACACGGATCCTGGTGACTTCCCCGGGCATGGCAATGACCGTGTCCTTCCAGCCCTGCTCATGTGCCGGCGCCCCTTTCGGGCGTCCGATCAGGAAGGGCCGGACCGGAACGGCGCTGCCGCGGCCCGGCGTCACCAGGCCGGTCCCCGGGTCTACATAGCCGGTGGCTGCCAGGTACCCGTCGACGTCGAATTTTTGCCGGTCGCGGACCTGGAACTGGGTGAAGTGCACATGGATCGGGTGGGCGTCCCCCGTGGTATTGATCAGTTCCCATTCTTCGAGGCTGTCGCTCCGGACCCGGAGAATGTCTTCGCTCTCGAATTTTCGGTTGTTCAGGAGCGCCATGAGGGGAACCCCGGCGGCGTTGGCCACTTCCACCAGTGCCATGGGCCTGATGGCCTCCGGGGCCCTGGCCGCCAGATCGGTGATGGAACAGTCCCGGAGGCTGCCAGGCAGCGGCGCTGTGTAGCCGGCCTGGGATGTCACAGTGAACTGCATGATTTGCGGCAGCGGGAGTCCCCCGAGCTGGATGGTGGCGGGGCCGTCCGGGTAGGGGACGCGGGCACTGTTGGCCAGAACAACCCGTGTGCCGGGCTTGTGTCCGGCGAAATCGATCACGATATCCGCCCGCTCGCCCGGCCCCAGGAGCAGCCTGTTCAGCCGGACCGGTGCGTTGAGCAGGCCGCCGTCCGTTCCTATTTGGAAGAAGGCGAGCGCCGCGCCATCCACTGTGAACTTGAGGTCGTAGAACCGGGCATTGGAGCCGTTGAACATGCGGAGCCGGTACTTCCCCCGGGCCACGTCGAGATTCGGCCGGCACTTGCCGTTGACTGTTGCCGCGTCGCCGAAGAACTCCGGCGCCCAGGGACGCGGTGTTCCGCCGGCAGTGGAAAGGTCCGGGTTCGGCGGGTACGCAAGCGTGCCGTCGGGGTTGAACATCTTGTCCTGGATGATCAGCGGAACTTCATAGGGCGGCGGGGGCAGGTGGGTTCCATCGCCGGTATCTATTCCTGATCCACCTGAGTCCCGCAACAGGTAGCCGCCGGCCAGCCCCGCATAGACATTCAACCGCGTAATGCCGAGCGCGTGGTCGTGGTACCAGAGACCGGCTGCGTCCTGGTCGTTGCCATACCTGTACGTGTAGGAAGCGCCGGGCCTGAATGCCTGCTCGGGGCCGCCGTCGTACTCTGGCCTGGTGTTGCCTCCGTGGAGGTGCACGGACGTCCTGGGCGCTGCAGCATCGTTGCTGCCGGGAGGAACGAGCTCCGCGTCGACGGCGTAGCCAAGGGGATTCCGTTCGATCCCGTTATGGACGGTGAGGCTGAAGGGGGTTCCTTTCCGGGCGACGATGACCGGGCCCAAATATGTACGGGAGGAGGTCCCGTCCTGGTACGCCAGGGTGTCGGCCACACCCATGCCGGCCTGGAAGCGGTGCTGGGCGTTTCGCATCCAGAGAGACGCAGTGCCGCCGGCACTCATGTCCAGGACGCCCAGTTCGGCCAGCGTTGGAAGCTGCTCGGTGAATTGGCCGGCCTGTCCTGGCGTGGCAATTGCCCGCCCGCTTCCCGGTCCATACGGCTGCGTCGCAACGGCCGCACCGGCTGCGGCGCCGGCTTGCAGGAGTTGCCGCCTTGTCAGATACATTGTGAGCCCCATTTCAATTGCCTTGATGGTTCCCCCCTTGCAGCCGACGGTAGGCAGCTCTCTTTGTCAGCGCTAGGGCCGAGTGTCCCCTTCCGGTGAAAGGGCCGAGACCTGCCCTGGGCCTTCCCGGACCGGCTCCCCCGCGCGGCTGCCGGAACGGCCCGTGAAGTGGTCCATGGTGCGGTTGACGCCGAGCACGTCCATGAGCCGGTCAAAGACGCCGACCGGCAGGATCCGCAGGACCGGAAGCAGGTTCACCAGGGGTGGCAGGACCAGTTTCCGGCGGCCGGCCTCGATCGCGTCAAGGACTTCAGCTGCCACGTCCTCCTCCTCAAGGATGGGGAGGAGCCGGGGCCAACGGGTCTGGACGCCGTCGAACATTCCTGTGTTGATGTAGTAGGGGCAGACCACCAGCGTGTTGACCCCGGTCTGGTCCGTCCGGAGCTCGGCCCGCAGTGACTCGGTGAAACCGAACGCGGCGAATTTGCTGGCGGAGTAGTCCGTCTGCCGGGCGACGCCCACCATCCCCGCAGCACTGGCAATGGTGACCACGGTGCCGTGCCCCCGCTCTGCCATCCCGCCGAGGAAGGCGCGGGTGACCCAGTACAGGGCCATGACGTTGACGTGCATGGTCCGTTCGATGGCCTCATCCGTCGCATCAAGGAGCCGGTGCCCGCTGACCACCCCGGCGTTGTTCACCAGCACATCCACCGGCCCCGTCCTGGCCGCGGCGGCCTTGACCGCCTCCCGGTCCGTGACATCCACGGCATGGGCTTCAGCCTGCGCGCCGGCAGCCCGGATTTCGTCGCTGACCGCTGCTCCCGCTGCCGCGTCCACATCCCAGATCACCACCCGGCTCCCGCGCCGGGCGGCGCCGAGCGCCATGCGGCGGCCCAGTCCGCTTCCCCCTCCCGTGACCAACAGTGTTGCACCGGAAAGTCTGGTTCCTTTGGCCATCTCAGTTCTCCTCGGATCTTGGCACAGGCTTTGTCCTCAGCGGTTTCGGGAAAGGCGGCCCATCAAGGTGATGGCCGTTTTCATGATCCGTGCGTAGGCATGGTTGGACATCCCGGGAGCGGGAGCAACCTGGAGCAGCCGCTGCACGGCGATGGTCTGCGGTTCCGTGTATTTGAGGATGCCTTCCCGGCCGTGGCGGCGACCCGCGCCGGAATCCTTCATGCCGCCGATCGGTGCATCGTGGGAGGCCCAGGTGGCTGCGTAGCCCTCATTGACGTTGACGGTCCCCGTCTGGAGTCTGCGGGCCACTGCTTCCCCGCGGCGGGCGGACCAGACGCTGGCGTTGAGCCCAAAGTCCGAGTCGTTGGCCAGGGCGACGGCGGCGTCGTCGTCGGCCGCCCGGTAGACGGCAACCACCGGCCCGAACGTCTCTTCCCGGGCAAGGAGCATGTCCTCCGTTACCCCGGCCAGGACGGTGGGTTCGTAGAACAACGGCCCCAGGTCCGGCCGGCGCCGTCCTCCGGCCAGGAGGTGGGCGCCTTTGGCGAGCGCATCCTGGACGTGGCGGTCCACCCGCTCCACCTGTGCCGTACTGATAAGCGACCCCATGCCAATGTCCCAGTCCGGACCGGACCCCATCCGGATGTCCTTCACCTTGGCTGTGAACGCCGCCAGGAAACGGTCATAAAGGTCAGCATGAACGTAGATCCGCTCAATGCTGACGCACAGCTGCCCGGAGTTGGAGAAGCAGGCGTGCACTGCGCCGGCAGCCGCCTTGCCTGCGTCCGCATCCGCGAGCACCAGCATGGGGTTCTTGCCGCCCAGTTCGGCGGAGAAGCCGATCAGCCGCTCAGCGCACTGCCTGGCGACGGTCTTGCCGGTCTTGGACGATCCCGTGAACATCAGGAAGTCCACCCGCCCGATCAAGGCAGGCCCTATCTCCGTGCCCGGCCCGGTGACGATCCGGAACAGGTCCGCCGGAAGGCCCGCCTCCCGCAGGAACCTGAGCATGAGCAGGGCCGTGAAGGGCGTCTGCGAGTCAGGCTTCAGGACGATGCCGTTGCCCGCCAGCAGGGCCGGGATGGCGTCCGAAACCGCAAGGGTCAATGGATAGTTCCAAGGGCTGATGACACCCACAACCCCCTTGGGCACCCGGTATTCCGTGGTGCGGGTGAGGAGCGGGGCCGCGCCCTTCCGGCGGCGCGGGCGGAGATACCGGTCAGCGGTCCGCTCGTAATAACCGGCCGTCAGGACGACGTCCGCGAACTCCTCGAAGGCGCTCAACCTGGACTTGCCGCTCTCTGCCTGGACCAGGTCAAGGACATCCTGCTCGCGGTCCAGGAGCAGCGCCACGAACCGCCGGATCACCGCTCGGCGTTCGGCGATTGGCTGGGCTGCCCACTGCCGCTGCGCCATGCGTGCGGTCTCGACGGCGGCATGGACGTCGTCCGGGGTGCATACGGGCACTTCACCCACCACTGAACCGTCGAAGGGCGCGTGCGAGGCCTGCGCCGGCCGGCCGGGGCCCGCCGACGCCACCAGTCCGGCAAGCTCCGCCGCCAGCTCCCGGCCACGGCCGGTCACAGTTCCTGCAGGGCGTGCTTTCACCATGTCAGGCACCCGCCTGCGTGGGCCCGGCCGGAGATTCCGCCATGCGTCCAGCGGTCAGGCCGGGGCCGGCGCCGGGATTTAGGCGCGGAGCGAGCTGCTGGCGCAGCCAGGCCTTCACCAGCCGCTCCCAGCGTTCGGGGTCCACATTCCATTCCTTCGTATGCCGTGCGTGGTTGAACGTCTCGAACGTCACCATCTCCGGGTTCCGCTCGGCCAGCAGGGCCGACGGTCCGTACGGTACATACTCGTCGTCGACGCTGTGGATGATCAGTGTTGGCGTCCGCAGCTCGACGGCCCGGGACACCCAGTCCATGACTTTCAGGTCCACGGGCGCCGAGAGGCCCGTGAGCCTGCGTCCCAGCGGGTGGCCCAGCATCAGCTGGCCGTACCTGCCCACCAGCGACGGAATCCGGTTCAGCTGCGCGTGGTGCGCCAGCACTGTTACCCAGTCGATGACCGGCGCGTCCAGCACCATCGCCCTGATCAGGTGGCGGTGGCGGGAGAGATCCGCGGTCTGCAGGCAAATGGCCCCTCCCATGGACCAGCCGAACAGGACAACTTCCTCGGCACCGTTGGCCAGCGCGTACCCGATGGCAGCCTCGATATCCTGCCACTCCGTCGAGCCCAGGCCGTAGCGGCCGTCATCGGCCGACGGTGCCAGCCCGTCATTCCGGTAGGACACCAGCAGGCTGGTAAGGCCGAGTTCCAGCGCCGGTCCCACCGCCCGCAGCGCTTCCTGCCGGGTGGCGCCCCGCCCGTGCACCATGATGGCCCAGGTCCGGGCAGCCCCCTTTGCCCGGACCAGCCAGGCGGGAGCTTCGCCGCGCTCAACGGGAATCAGGACGTCCTCGGCAGGGATTCCGACGGCGGCCGGGTCCGGGTAGGTGGCACCGCTCCACCATCCCCAGCGGGCCGTGGAGAGATCCCCGCTGTACACGGCTTCGACCTCGCGCAGGACAGTCCGCTCGGCGGGCGAGTAGGACACGATACGGCCGATCCGCGCGTGCCCTTTGCCGCCGTCGAAGAAGAACCCGTAGACGCCGTCCACCGTGGTGTCATCATCGGCGGCCAGGATCACTTGCAGCTTCTGCCCGTCCCGGATCACCGCCAGGACTTCCTTGTCGGCCGCCCGCTGCCGTGCCGGAGTGATGACCCGGCGCGCGAAATACACGGCGAGCGCCGAGGAACCCGCTCCCAGCAGGCCTGCCACCGTGCCGCCGGCGATGGCGCCGCCAACGGCCCACTTGGCCCCCGGCGACACCCCAACGGATTCCCTGGTGGATGCAGTCATTGCAGGGCGCGCTCGCCGGAAAGGTGCCATGGGACTATTCTTACCGGCCCTGCCGCAGATACCCGCATTCCAGCACCCGGGCGGCACGGCGCCGCCAGACCGGCACGGGAGGGGCCCCGTGCCGGGTGCCGGCCGGCGCAGAGGCCGGCAAGTGTCGAGACCGGTGCAGTTCAAGGGCCGGCGCAGTTCAACGGCAGGTGCAGTGCGGGGGCCAGCGGGCGGGACTAGGCTAAGGCCATGAGTGATCCCATCGTCATCCTGACTGAAGAACCCCTGGGCGCGGACGACCGCGTTAACATCGAACGGCTTGTGGATGGCGCGGACAGCCGCCTGCTGGTCCTGGTCCCGGCGAATACCGAGCGGCACCTGCTGGTGGACTTCCTTGAGAACCTGTCCATGCTGGACGTTGCCAAGGCTTTCCGCGAGCTCGCCGCCCGCAACCCTGATGCCGCCACCGAACGGGCGCACGCCGACGACACGCTGGCGGCCTCCCTCGCGGCGCTCGAGGGACTGGGCTCCGGTGTGACCGGCCAGGTGGTGGACGGCAAGGCCGTTGACAGCCTGGTGGCAAAGGTCCGCGAAACCGGCGCTTCCCAGGCCGTCGTGATCACGCGGCCGCATGCCGTGGCCGATACGTTCCACACTGACTGGGCCAACAAGGCCCAGGACCAACTCGGCGTCCCCGTGCTCCACCTGTACGCGGGCTCGGGATTTATCGGCGACTCCTAAGCGTTGGGAAAGCTATGAGCATCTTTGGAAACAGCATCTACGGCAACAGGGCACCAGGCGTTGGTGCCGGAACGCAGCATGGCAGCGCACAGGGGGCTGCGGACAGCGAGGCCTCTGTCCAGAAAAGTGATGCCCAGTGGCGGGAGGAACTGACTCCGGAGGAATACCACGTCCTGCGCCAGGCAGGGACGGAACGGCCATACACCGGCGAATACTGGGACACCCATACGGAGGGCGTGTACCAGTGCCGCGCGTGCGGCGCTGAACTGTTCACCAGCAATGAGAAGTTCGATTCCCACTGCGGCTGGCCCTCCTTCTGGGCCCCTTTGACTGAGGGCAAAGTGCGCTACATCCATGACCGCACCCTGGGCATGGACAGGATCGAAGTGCGGTGCGCCTCCTGCGACTCGCACCTGGGCCATGTGTTCGAGGGTGAGGGCTACGGAACGCCCACCGACCAGCGCTACTGCATCAACTCGGTCTCCCTCCGGCTCGTGGGCAAAGAGGCGTCCGGCGACGGACCCCAGGGCTAAGCGATAGGCATCGCGGGAGATCCCCCGCAACCCGTCCAGGCAGAACCGGCCCCCAGCTGTTCCCACAGCCGGGGGCCGGTCTCGTTCCTCCCCAGCGGGGCCCGAGACTAAGAACTTCTTATTCAAACACCCATTGGGCATAAGTCCTGCTGGTTGCTTGTTACGCTCACCAGAGAAGCAAAGCAACCAGAAAGGCAGCCGACGATGACCGAGACCCTGACCACCGCCGTCACCGGTATTTCCGCGCAGAACAAGGATTGGCTGCGGCTCAAGGGCGCGGCCACCGCCCTGCAGGCCCTCCAGGTCCAGGACGGTTCCGTCCCCGGGACCGCGGACCACCCGGCGGCAGCCCGGTACGTGGAAACCATCGTGGATGCCCTCACGGCACTGGCCCCTGCCTTCCCGCACGACGCGGACTACCTTGAGGCCGCCTGTGCTGATTTCCGGGCATGGGCCGCGGGCGGGTTCGCCGTCCCGGACTTCCTGTCGTCCCTGCTGGCGTTCCAGCCGCAGCAGCAGCGCATTGACGGCCTGCAGCACCTGGTGGTCTTCCCCATGTACACCCAGAACGGCAGCAGCAACCGACTGGTGGAAGCCGTGCTGGTGGAGGTCATCTGGCCCGAGTTCATCGCGGGACTGGAAGCCGGGGAGTACTCCAACAAGCTCTTCGTCCCCATCCGCTTCGTCGATTTCACGCCGGGCTATGACACCAACTCCGCCGTCCTCTTCCCCGAGACGGTAGCGGTCAGCCAAACCCCCACCTTCACCTGGGGCGCCATCTTCGCCGACCGCGAAGCTGCCCGGTTCCGCCGCGTGCTCAAGGCGGCCGCGGAGACCACCTCCCTGGAGCTCCCGGAAGGCGCAGCCGAACTGCTCGTCGACCAGGACCTCACCGAGGCCACCTTCGTCATGTGGGACCTGATCCACGACCGGACGCACATGCGCGGCGACCTGCCCTTCGATCCCTTCATGATCAAGCAGCGGATGCCCTACTTCCTGTACTCGCTCGAGGAGCTGCGCTGCGACCTCACCGCGTTCCGCGAATCCGTCCGGATCGAAAAGGACGACGACGCCGACCCCGAGGCCCGGCGGCACGCCAAGCTCGTGCAGTACGCCATCATCTTCGACCGCATTTTCCGCTTCGCCATCACCGGCAGCCGGGTCCGCAACTACGACGGCCTGGGCGGCCAGCTCCTTTTCGCCTGGCTGCACCAGCAGCACGTACTGCACTGGACGGACACACGGCTTACCATCGACTGGGATGAGGTGGCGGACGCTGTGATCGCCCTGGGAGCCAGCATCGATGACCTGTACTGGCGCTCCATCGACCGGCCCAAGACCGCCCACTGGCTGGCGGCCTACCAGCTGGTGTCCGCAACCGTCACCCCCAACCCGGCCTCCGTGTGGGCCAAGGGGCCGGACGCGCTGCCACTGGCGGGAACACCCCGCGGCCTCACGGACCAGGTCCTGGACGACGAATTCCCGCTGTCCATGTTCTACGAGGCATTGGAGAAGAAGATGCGCCCCGTCATTGAATCAACCGCCGGCATCACCGGCCGCTCCGCCCTGTGACCGGTTCCGGCCCTGCCGCTGCTGCCCACAACACCACCGGGCCCCTTACGGTCCTGGTGGCAGGTGGCAGCGGCGCGTCCGGCGTCGCCGTTGCGCGTGCACTTGCTGCGGCAGGGCACCGCGTGGCCACCGTGGGCTCGGACCAGGCCAGGATCGGGGCGGCCGCGGAAAAGGCGGGCGACGGCGTCACCCCCTTCACGTGCGACCTCGCCGATTTCGACGGCGTCCGGCAGCTTCGGGCGGAGGTCAGCGCCGCCGTCGGGACGGTTGACGCCGTAATCCACCTGGTGGGTGGCTGGCGAGGGGCCAAGGGCATCGCCGACCAGTCCGACGACGACTGGGACTTCCTGGAGCGCGGGGCCATCACCACGCTGCGCAACGTGTCACGCGCCTTCTTCGACGACATTGCCGCATCTCCGGCCGGCAGGTTTGCCATGGTGTCCTCCACGGCCCTGGACAAACCAACCGCCGCGGTGGCCAGCTACGTTGCAGCGAAGGCCGCCGCGGAAACCTGGACCATGGCCATGGCGGATGGCTTCCGCCGTGCCGCCGGGGACGGCGGAAACCTGGCTGCTGCCAGCATCCTGGTGGTCAAGGCACTGGTTGACGACGAACTGCGCCGCGCCCACCCCGAGCGGAAATTCCCGGGGGCCACGGACGTGGCTGACCTGGCCGCCGCCGTCGTACGGCTTTTCGGCACGCCGTCCGCCGAACTCAACGGTGTCCGCCTCCGGCTGGCGGGCTGATCCCCGCCGTGACTGTACCTAAACTGAAAGCGTGAGCAACCCTATGACGACAACAGCAGAAACAGGCACGGCGCTGCGGCTGCACGATCCGAGCGTGCGCGGCTTTGCCTCCGACAACTACTCCGGCGTCCACCCCGAGGTGCTGGCAGCCCTGGCTGCAGCCAACGAGGGGCACCAGGTTTCCTACGGCGAGGACGACTACACCGCGCGGCTGCAGGAACTGATGGTTGAACACTTCGGACCTGGCATCGAATGCTTCCCGGTCTTCAACGGCACGGGCGCCAATGTCCTGTCCCTGCAGTCCCTGCTCCCCCGCTGGGGTGCCGTGGTGTGCGCTTCCACCGCCCATATCAACATGGATGAAAACGGGGCACCCGAGCGCATCGGCGGCATGAAGCTGCTGCAGGTCCCGGCCCCGGACGGCAAGCTGACCCCGGAGCTGATCGACAGGGAGGCCTGGGGCTGGGGCGATGAGCACCGTGCGCAGCCGCTGGCCGTCTCCATCACCCAGACCACTGAACTGGGCACCTGCTACACCCCGGAGGAAGTGCGGGCCATCGCCGACCATGTCCACGCAAAGGGCATGAAGCTGCACATGGACGGGGCACGGCTGGCCAACGCGGCCGCCCACCTGAACCTCCCCCTGCGGGCCTTCACCCGGGACGCCGGCGTGGACATCCTGTCCTTCGGCGGGACCAAGAACGGGCTGCTCTTCGGCGAGGTAGTGGTGGCGCTGAACCCTGAGGCCGCCCACGGCCTGGTATACCTGCGCAAGATGAACATGCAGCTGGCATCCAAGATGAGGTTCATGTCCGCCCAGTTCATCGCCCTGCTCGAAGACGGCCTTTGGCTGCGCTCCGCATCGCATGCCAACGCCATGGCCACCCGGCTGCGGGCCGCCGTCGACACCATTGAGGGCGTCCGCCCCACCCAGAAGACGGAATCCAACGGCGTCTTCGCCATCCTTCCACCCGGCGTGGCGGACCGGCTGCGCAGTTCCTTCCGCTTCTACGATTGGGACGAGGCAGCGGGGGAAGTCCGCTGGATGTGCTCCTTCGACACCACCGAGGAAGATGTTGACGCCTTTGCCGCCGCGATCCGCCACGAACTCCGGGATTACCGGGACGGGCAGGCGGGGTGACCGTCCGCTGACGGCGAGCCTTCCTGCCCCGCCCCGCCCCGCCCCGTAATCTGCCAAGGTGAACGCACTTGACCAGGTTCCCCCGGATTTTCTCCACGCCTTGGGAACCCTCAGGAAAGCCCGGTGCCGCAAGGAACTGCACCTGGCCGAAATCCCTGCCCCCGCACGGCTGGCTCCGTTTGCCGTCGCACTTGGTGCTGAAGTCATGGCCCCCGGGACAGGCAGCCTTTCCACGCCCGTCCACGGACCGGCGGCGCTGGCTTTCGCAGCAGCATCCGGTACCGCCGCCGCAGGAACGGCGGACGACGATGAGACGGAACTCGCAACCGGACGGTTCATCCTGCTGCACGATCCGGACGGTTCAGCGGTCTGGGACGGCGAGTTCCGCATCGTCACCTACATCCGGGCCGAACTGGAACCGGAAATGGGCAACGACCAGATGCTGGGAACTGTGGCATGGACATGGTTGGTGGAAGCGCTGGAGAACCACAAGGCCGCTTACAGGGCAGCCGGTGGCACAGCCACCCGCGTCCTTTCCGAAAGCTTCGGAACTCTGGCCGGGCGGCCGGGTTCAATCGACATCGAACTCCGGGCCTCCTGGACGCCCGATTCCTCCGATATCCAGGCGCACCTGGAAGCCTGGTCCGACATGGTGTGCACGTTTGCGGGGCTGCCGCCGCTGCCCGACGGCGTGACCGCCCTTCCGCCCCGGCGGCGGGGCCAGCAGAACGGCTATGGGGCAGCCCGGTAAACTGGGGGCATCATGACCCCAAACATTCCGGAAAACACCACAGCCGGCGTCCCGGCTGCTGCTGCCGCACCCCACATCACGGTGGAGGGCTTTGACAGCCCCATCCCCGAAATCATCGATCTTGACGCACCCCGGGACGGCGTTCCCCTGGTCATCGAAACCCAGTCCGGCCTGGAGCGCTGCGCCGCCGCCATTGCCGCCGGCACCGGCCCCGCAGGCGTTGACGCCGAACGCGCCTCCGGGTTCCGCTACGGCCAGCGCGCCTTCCTGGTCCAGATCCGCCGCGAAGGCGCCGGGACCTGGCTGATCGATCCCGAACCCTTCGGGAACCTGGAGATCATCAATGACGCCCTGCGGGGCGTCGAATGGATCCTGCACGCCGCCAGCCAGGACCTGCCCTGCCTGTCCGAACTCGGGATGTGGCCGGACAAGCTCTTCGACACCGAACTCGCCGCCCGCCTGGCCGGGCTTCCCCGCGTGGGCCTGGCAGCCGTCATCGAACAGCTCCTGGGATTCGGGCTCGCCAAGGAACACTCCGCCGCTGATTGGTCCACCCGCCCCCTGCCGGAGCCGTGGCTGCGCTACGCCGCCCTGGACGTCGAGGTCCTCACCGAACTGCGCGAGGAACTCATTGAGCTGCTCCAGGCGGACGGGAAGCTGGAGTACGCCGAGCAGGAATTTGCCGCCATCCTCGAAGCCGGCATCGCTCCGCCCCGGGTGGACCCCTGGCGGAAGACGTCCGGCCTGCACCAGATCCGGGACCGCCGCCAACTGGCCGCCGTCCGCGAGCTGTGGCTGGAGCGCGACTCCCTGGCGCAAAAACGCGACGTGGCACCGGGCAGGCTCATTCCGGACTCCGCCCTGGTAGCGGCGGCGAAGGCCATGCCCGCCACCGTCCCGCAACTGCTCAGCACCAAGGGGTTCCACGGCCGCGCGGCCCAGCGCGAGGCTCCACGCTGGTTGCGCTGCATCGCCGCAGCGCGGGACCTGGAGGAACTGCCGCCCCTGCACCTGCCCACCAACGCCCCGCCACCGCCGAGGGTCTGGGCGGACCGTGATCCCGAAGCCGCCGCCAGGCTGGCCACTGCCCGGCCCCTCCTCCAGGCCAAGGCAGAGGAACTGAACCTGCCGCTGGAGAATTTGTTGACGCCCGACTACCTGCGGCGGGTTGCATGGCGGCCGCCCGCAGACATTACCGAGGACTCCGTTGCCGCTGAGCTGCGGGCGCTCGGGGCCCGCAGGTGGCAGGTGGAACTCAGTGCACCGCTGATCGCCGGCGCGTTCCTGAACCCGCAGCCGTTGCCGCCCAAGGAAGCCAAACCTGTCGCCGCGGCCGGCGGCCAGTAACTGTCCCGCGGACACCCCTTGCAGGCTAAGTTACTCACGAGTAACATCGGTGTGACCGACGCCAGGCTGCTGCTGCCCTCCGGCATGCACCCGGCGCGCCACATCTCGATGAGGAGTTACACGTGAGCCAGCACGGAAGCGGCGCATCCACGCGCACTGTCCGCGACGTCGTCTTTGTGGACGGCATCCGCACACCCTTCGGCAGGGCCGGCGAGAAGGGAATCTACGCCGGAACCCGGGCCGACGACCTGATCGTGAAATGCATCCGCGGCCTGCTGCGCCGCAACCCGTCCCTGCCGGCGGAGCGGATCGACGAGGTTGCCATTGCCGCGACCACCCAGACCGGCGACCAGGGCCTCACCCTCGGCAGGACCGCCGCGCTGCTGGCCGGCCTGCCGCGCACGGTTCCCGGCTTCGCCATCGACCGCATGTGCGCCGGCGCCATGACCGCTGTCACCACCACGGCCGGCAGCATCGGCTTCGGCGCCTACGACGTGGTCATCGCCGGCGGGGTGGAGCACATGGGCCACCACCCCATGGGCTCGGGCGCCGACCCCAACCCCCGTTTCATGTCCGAACGGCTGGTGGACCCGGCAGCCCTGAACATGGGAAACACCGCCGAGAACCTGCATGACCGCTTCCCCGCCATCACCAAGGAGCGCACCGACGCCTATGCGGTGGCTTCCCAGGACAAGCTGGCAGCCGCCTACCGGGACGGCATGATCCAGCCCGACCTGGTTCCCGTTGCCGCCCGGAAGCCCGGCGAGGGCTGGACGGTCCACAGCAAGGATGAGCCGCCGCGCCCCGGCACCACCCTGGAAGACCTCGCCGGCCTGCGTACGCCGTTCCGCGCCCATGGCCGGGTGACAGCCGGTAACGCCGCCGGGCTGAACGACGGCGCAACCGCCGCCGTCCTGGCGTCCTCGGAAGCCGCCGCCGAACTGGGCCTGCCGGTCAAGATGCGGCTGGTCAGCTACGCCTATGCCGGGGTGGAGCCGGAAGTCATGGGCATCGGCCCTGTCCCGGCCACCGAAAAGGCACTGAAGAATGCCGGCCTGGGCATCGAGGACATTGGCCTGTTCGAAATCAACGAGGCGTTCGCCGTCCAGGTCCTGAGCTTCCTGGACCACTACGGCATTTCCGACGACGACCCCCGGGTGAACCGCTACGGCGGCGCCATCGCCGTGGGCCACCCCCTCGCGTCCTCCGGCGTCCGGCTGATGATCCAGCTGGCCCGCCAGTTCGAGGAAGATCCGTCCGTCCGCTACGGGATGACCACGATGTGCGTGGGCCTGGGCATGGGCGGCACCGTGATCTGGGAGAACCCGCACCACCCCGACTACAGTGGAGCTCCCGACGGGGAGACCGCTGCTACCGCTTCCGAAGGAGCCATGGCATGAGCGCCGCAGATTTCCGCATGTTGGCGGACCTCTTCCCCAACGAAACCGTAACCCACTCCTATGTCCAGGACATCGCCCTGCCGGGAACTGCAGGGAAGCCCAGCCCGGGCACCTTTGCCCTGGTCACCCTGGACAACGATTTTGACCACACCAAGCCCACCACCCTTGGCCCCAACACCCTCGTGGAGCTCGGCACGGTGCTGGAAGGCCTGCGTGACCGTGCCGCCCGCGGGGAAATCGTGGGCGTGGGCGTCACCGGCAAGCCGCACTACCTGGTGGCCGGCGCCGACCTTTCCGCGGTGAAGTCCCTGGAAAAGCGCGAGCACGGACTCTGGATGGCACAGCTGGGCCACGACGTCTACGCCACCCTGGCCAACCTGGGCGTCCCCAGCTTCGCCTTCATCAACGGCGCCGCCCTGGGCGGCGGCCTGGAGATCGCCCTGCAGTCCACCTACCGGACGGTGTCAACAGGTGCCGGCGCCCTGGCGCTGCCGGAAGCCTTCCTGGGCCTGGTGCCCGGCTGGGGCGGCGTGTACATCCTTCCCCGCCTCGTGGGGCCCGAAAACGCCGTCAAGGTGATGATCGAGAACCCGCTGAGCAACAACCGGACCCTTTCCGGCGCCCAGGCGTTCGGTCTCGGAATTGCGGACGCGCTCTTCGAGCCTGCCGACTTCCTGGAGCAGTCGCTGGCCTGGGCCGCGGGCGTCATCTCCGGCGACGTGGTCCCGGAGCGGCCCAACGCCGTCGACCCCTCCTCCCCTGACGCTGCGGCCCGCTGGACCGCGGCCGTGGATGCCGGCCGGAAGTTCGTGGAAGGCAAGACGTCCAACGCCTCCCCTGCCCCCGCCAAAGTCCTGGACATCCTCGAGGCGAACCGCACCATGACCGCGGCGGAGTCCGCCGCCCTGGAGTGCGAAACCCTCGCCGGGCTGATGCAGACGGACGAGTTCCGCTCCACCGTCTACGCTTTCCTCGACCTGGTGCAGAAGCGCGGCAAGCGCCCCGCCGGCGCCCCTGACCGCAAGCTGGCCCGCCCCGTCACCAAGGTGGGCGTGGTGGGCGCCGGCCTGATGGCCGGCCAGTTGGCACTCGTCTTCGCGCGGCAGCTGAAGGTGCCGGTGGTCCTGACCGACATCGACCAGGCCCGGGTGGACAAGGGCGTGGCCTACGTCCATGGCGAGGTGGACAAGCTGCTGGCGAAGAAGCGCGTCAGCCAGGACGCTGCCAACCGCACCAAGGCGCTGGTGACCGGATCGGTGTCAAAGGAAGCATTTGCGGATGCCGACTTCGTGATCGAGGCTGTCTTCGAGGAACTCCACATCAAGAAGCAGGTCTTCGCCGAGCTGGAAGGCATCGTGTCGCCGGAGTGCATCCTGGCGACCAACACCTCCTCCCTCTCGGTGACGGAGATGGCCGCGGACCTGCAGCACCCGGAGCGGCTGGTGGGCTTCCACTTCTTCAATCCGGTGGCCGTCATGCCGCTGCTGGAGATCGTCCGCGCCCCACGGACGGATGATGCCGTGCTGGCCACCGCCTTTGAACTGGCCAAGGCCCTGAAGAAGACCGGCGTGCTGGTCAAGGATGCGGCCGCGTTCGTGGTCAACCGCATCCTGCTGCGGCTTATGGGCGAAGTGACGGCTGCCTTCGACGAGGGAACCCCCGCGGAGGTGGCGGACGCTGCACTGCGGCCCATGGGGCTGCCCATGACACCGTTCACGCTGCTGGCCATGGTGGGCCTGCCCGTGGCGCAGCATGTCCAGGAGTCCCTGAACGCCGCTTTCGGCGACCGCTTCCCGGTTTCCGACAACCTCAAGAAGCTCATCGACAACAACGTCAAGGCACTGTGGGGGACCGCCCCGGACGGTTCCCGGGCTATCCCCCAGTCCACACTTGAGCTGATGTCCTTTGGCACCAGCCCGTCCTCGGCGGAGCAGGTGCTGCACCGCGTCCAGGACGCCCTGGCAGAGGAAATCGGCCTGATGCTGGAGGAAGGCGTCGTCGCCGGCGCCGAGGACATCGACCTGTGCATGATCCTGGGGGCGGGCTGGCCGATGTTCCTGGGCGGCATTACGCCGTACCTGGACCGGGTGGGTGCATCGGAGCGGGTCAATGGCAAGCGTTTCCTGCAGCCCGGCGTCGCGTCGAGCAAGTCCCTGGACTAGGCGTACCGGCGGTCAGGCCGGAACCAGCCGGCCGCCGTCGAGCGCCAGGATGCGGTGCGCCGCCGCGCGTGCATAGCCCAGTTCATGGGTGACCAGCACGACGGCGGCACCCGCCTCCGCTGCCGACCGTACGGCTGCGTCGAGCAGGGCGAGTCCGTCGCCGTCCAGCGCCACCGTCGGTTCGTCCAGCGCCAGGACGGCAGGCCTGCGCGCCAGGACGGTGGCCAGGGCCAACAGTCGCTGGGCGGACGCCGGCAGCTCGGCAGGATGTTCCCGGGCCGCACCTGCGAGTCCCACAGCTTCCAGTGCCGCGGCGGCGTAATCGGCCGCCATCGCCGGGCCGAACAGGCGGTCCAGCCCGAACCCGACTTCCCGCAGCACCGTGCGTTCGAACAGCTGGTCACGGGGCTGCTGGAAGAGCAGGCCGACGGACGCCGCTGTCTTTCCCACCGGAGCTCCCGCGATGTGGCCGCCGCGGACCAGGACAGTGCCTGCGGTGGGACGGAGCAGGCCGTTGAAGTGCCGCAGGAGCGTTGATTTCCCTGCACCGTTGGGGCCGGTGACAGCTACGATTTCCCCCGGATGGACTGCCAGGTTGATGTCCTGGAGCACCATTGCGCGGCGGTCCGGCCCCGGATCCTGCCGTCGACGCCTGCGGCGGCGTACAGGCGCTTCCGCGTATCCAAAGGACACCCCCCGCAGCTCCAGCGCTGGGCGCCCCGCCGGCAGCTCCACCACCCGGCGGCTGGAGGGCCGGGGCACGGGGGTCGCAGCGGATTCCAGGTCGAGGCGCCGGATCGCCGGCGGCAGGAGCCCGGAGCCGAACCCGGGCCCAGCAGGAGGCCCGCTGGCGGTGAGCGTGCCGTCCGCCAGCACCAGCCACGTGCCGGCTTCCAGCAGCAGCGGGTCAACCGTCTGGCTGAGGATCACGACGGCGGTGCCCTGGTTGAGGAGGTCCCGGACCAACACGGCCAGTTCGTTGGCCCCTGCCGCGTCCAGGGAGGCGAAGGGCTCGTCCATGACCAGCACCGGAGGTCCGGGGACGATCGCGCAGCCGATGGCCAGCCGCCGCATCTGGCCGCCGGACAGGCTGGCAGGGTCCTGGTCCAGCTGGCCGGCAAGTCCCAGGAGCCCGGCGGTGCGCTCCACGGCGGCTTTCATCCCGGCCCGGTCCATGCCGGTGTTTTCCAGACCGAACGCGAGTTCCTCGGCCACCGTGGCCCGGACGGTGGACAGGACGCCGGCAGGATCCTGCGGCACGAAACCCACCTGCCGGCCCCACTGGGCGGGGTCGATCCGGGGGTCCCCGCTGCCGCCATCGAATTCCAGCCGCGTGCCGGCCAGCTCAAGGAACCCCGCCAGCGTGCCCTGGCCGCCCGGTGCCAGCCAGCCTGCCAGCAACCGGCCCAGGGTGGACTTGCCGCTCCCGGATGCGCCCAGGATGGCCGTGAAGGAGCCCGGCGCAACGGACACAGCCAGCTCATGCAGGGCGGGAGCATGCCCGTCGTGGAAGGTAAATCTCCGGACGCCGGCAGCCAGCACGGGGCTGTTCAGGGGGACGGCACGGCCGGCAGCCGCCATGCGTTCAGGCACCGGCCTGCACCACCCGGAGAGCCACTGCGGCCAGTGCCGCCACCACCAGGACGGCCCGCACTGCCCGCTGGGCGGCGGAATCGG
Source organism: Pseudarthrobacter sp. LT1 (assembly GCF_035621795.1). Classification (NCBI taxonomy): domain Bacteria; kingdom Bacillati; phylum Actinomycetota; class Actinomycetes; order Micrococcales; family Micrococcaceae; genus Pseudarthrobacter; species Pseudarthrobacter sp. LT1. The sequence continues at coordinate 1,879,192 of NZ_CP141830.1, read as the reverse complement.
GCACTTCCCGGTAGGTGGTCCGCGGCCCGGGGTTGCCCAGTCCACGCGCTTCCAGGGCAGCAGCCCGGGTCCCGGCATCCTCGATCAGGGACAAGACCAGGGGAACGGCCTGCAGCCGGAATGCGGCCACCCTGGACAGCAGCCCGCGGGAGATGACCAGGCCGCGCGATTCCTGGGCCTGCCGGATCCGGCGCGCCCGGCCGGCAATGGCCGGCAGCAGAGTCAGGGTGGATGCCAGCACGAAAGCGAACCGGCCCTGCACGCCGCGGGCAGACAACGCCGCCACCAGGTCCGGCACGCTGACACTGAAGGAAAACAGCAGCAGGGCCAGGACCACGGCGGCCAGCTGCAGGATGCGCTGGACGGCAAATTGCAGGCCCTCTGCCGTGATGCGGGCAGGTCCCCACTCCGCCAGCACGGTCCTTCCTTCCGGGAAGAAGAGGCCGTGCAGCACCAGCAGTGACAAACCGAGCGGGACCAGGACTGCCGCGGCAGCCGGCACCACCCGGCGGGCCGCGCCCGTGGCCAGTGACAGGCCAAGGCAGGCGGCAACCACGGTGCCTGAGAGCACCCAGCTTGCTGCCGCCGTCGTCATGACCGCCGTGCTGGCGGCAGCGGCAAGTAAGGTCAGCGGATTAATCCGCTTCCGCCTGGCCGGGGCCGCGGTCCTGCCCGCCGGGGATGCTGTCACGGTGCCCGGCTCAGCCGTTCAGCGCTGAATCGCTGGCCGGTCCCGACGCAGTACCCGGTGCCTGCTTCGAAGCGTCGGCGCGCGCATCCGTCTGCGGCGCCGGGGCCGGGGTGCTTCCGGCGAGCACGCGGTGGCGGCGGATGAAGGGGAACTGCTGGCGCGTCCGGCGCGGCAGCGCGTAGACCAGGACGGCCACGATGGTGAACACGATGGCCTTGTCCATGGGGTCGGACAGGAGTGCCTGCTTGGTGATGGCGGCCAGGAGGGTGTCCCCCATGGCCCGGAAGGCACTGACGATTGCGCCGGTTGCCACGCCCGACGTTCCGCCGAAGACGAAGGCAGCCACGGGGGCGGACACGACGCCTGCGATGATCCCGGTGACGAAACCGGCAACCGGCGCAAGGTAGAAGCGGCGGAAGAGGCCGTAACGTGCCGCGAGCCCGGCCAGGCAGCCGATGAGCGCGGCGCCTGCCGCGAACGGCAGCACGGTGGGGTTAAAGAAGGACCAGACAATGCTGCTGAGCGCGCCAGTGGCGGCGCCTGCGGCCGGGCCGGCCAGGACGGCGATCAGCACCGTGCCGATGGCGTCGAGGTAGAAGGGAACAAGGGTGCTGCCGACAAACTGGCCCAGCACGATGTTCAGGACCAGCGCCACCGGGATCAGCACCAGGGTGGAGGCCGGAAGGGTGGGCAGCACGGCGACGATCAGCAGGACCGCCCCGGCCAGGAAACCGGTGAGGGCGATCAGGGCCGATGCGCTGCCCGGACCCCCGGTGATGTCTGCGGGCTGGTTAAGGACCAGGTAGACGTAGGTGGCGGCAATGGCCAGGGCGCCGAGGATCTCCAGCAGCCGGCGGCGGGCCGCGGGGCGTTCCTGGGACGGAAGCGTCAAAGAGGGCGATGACATGGGGACTGTTCCTTTGGGGTGCAGGCAGTGGCCCGGCAGTACCGGGCAGGGATGTGGCTGCCTATGTCACCTCGGCAGCAGCCGGCGGCAACTGCGCCGGGCCGGTCCGGAGCCCATTCTACCGGCCATCCTCCGGCAGCGTCCCGGGCAGGATGTTCCTGCCGCGCCGGCCGTGGATCCCCTGCCTCACCCCGTCTTCCGGGCCAGGCGCCCCACAGCGGACACCAGCTCACCGAACGCCTGCTCCGGGTTGTTGGCGGACACGATCCGGGCGTTCGGTGGGGCGCCCCAGAGCCCGCGAAAGTCTGCCACGGTCGTTCCCATGAGGAGCACCGATTCCGTTTCGACGTCCACCGTGGCGGGGCGCGCGGCGTACTCAAGGGTGCCGGCTGCCACCCCCGCGGCAAAGAAGTCATGGACGTGGGCCAGGTAGCCCTGGTCGTAGAGCCGATGGAACTCGAAGTAGAAGCGCAGGGCGTCCGAAAGGTGCCTGATCAGCGTGTTGTCGGAAGTGCTGCGGCGGCCCTCAGGGTCTTCCGGGAGTACCAGTTCCGGAACTGCGGCGCCTGCAGCCCGGGCCAGTGCCTCGACGTGGGCCGGGTGCATTTCCATGCGTTCAGTGGTGTCCAGCGAACAGACGATGGGCAGTTTCTCCAGCGGCCGGCCGCGGTAGGCGGCATAGACTTCCTTGGCCGCGTGCGGATCCACGTGGGTGTTCCACTCGGCGGTGGGCGTGGTGTTGCCCTGGTGGTAGAAGGCGCCGCCCATGATCACCACCTTGGCCAGGAGGTCGGGAAGTGCCGGTTCCTGCCGCAGGGCAAGGGCGAAGTTGGTGAGCGGGGCGGTAATGAGCGCGGTCAACTCCCCCGGCCTGGCCCTGGCATGTTCGATCCACACGTCCACTGCATTCTGCCGACTGGGCCGGACTGATGGTTCAGGCAACACCGCGTAGCCGATCCCCTGCGGCCCATGCGTTTCCGGGGTGGTGATCAGGGGGATGGACAGGGGCTTCCGGGCACCCACCGCCACCTGCACTCCAGGCCGGCCGCACAGCTCCAGCAGGGCAAGGGTGTTGCGCGCCACCTGGTCGGCATCAACGTTGCCCGGGGTGGCCGTGACCGCCACGAACTCCGTGTCCGGGAGGGCGGCAAGATAGGCGAGGGCCAGGGCATCGTCGATGCCGGTATCGACGTCCAGGAGGTAGGCGGGCACGGTCGCCTAGAAGAGCGCGACCTTGGGCACGGCGGGGAAAATCCCGTCCAGGGCGGCCAGGTCCTCCGGGGTGGGGACCCAGTCTGCCGCTTCCGCGTTCTGCCGGACCTGTTCCGGCCTGGTGGCGCCGGCGATGACGCTGGCCACCGAGGGCTGGGCGGCGAGCCAGGAGAAGGCCACCTCAATCTCCGTCAGGCCGCGCTCCTTCGCGAAGGCGCTGTACCTTCCCAGCTGATCCCAGTCGGCGTCGTCCACCATGTTGGTGCGGGTGTGGCTGAGCCGGGATCCTTCCGGAGCGTGGCCCGGCGAATACTTACCGGTCAGAAGGCCGTTGGCCAGCGGGAAATACGGCAGGACACCCAGGCCGAATTCCCCGGCGGCCGGGGTCACCTCCAGTTCGGCGCGCCGGTCCAGGAGGTTGTAGTGGTTTTGCGAGGAGATGAACCGTGCGGTGCCCAGTTCCCGGGCCACGTATTCCGCCTGGGCGATCTGCCAGCCGGAGCGGTTGGAGTGGCCGATGTAACGGACTTTGCCGCTGCGGACCAGGGTATCCAGCGCTGCCAGGGTTTCGTCGATGGGCGTGAGCGGATCCGGGGTGTGGAACTGGTAAAGATCGATCCAGTCGGTACCGAGCCGCCGCAGCGAGGCCTCCACCGACTGGATGATGTACCGCCGGGAACCACGGGCGCCGAAGTCCGGACCGTTGGCGCCCTTGGCATCCATCCCGAACTTGGTGGCAACCACCACGTCCCCGCGCCGGCTGCCGAGGGCCTTGCCCAGCATGGTTTCGCTGAGTCCCGGTTCCCTGCCGTAGTTGTCTGCCACATCGAACAGCGTGATCCCGGAGTCAATGGCGGCGTTGACCACCCCGTCCGTGGCGTCCTGCGACTCCGTGGCGGTGTTGGCGCGGCCCAGGTTGTTGCAGCCCAGGCCGACGGTGGAGACGGTGAGGCCTGATTTTCCAACGCGGCGGTAAGTGGTCACGGGAGCTCTCCTAGAGGCTGAAGCTGCCGCCGGGCTTGGCGGAGTGCTTGAGTTTGTACTGGTCGGGGTCGCTGAACGGAGCGGCCCCGATGCTGAGCTTGGTGAAGTCGAGGTCCTCGCCGCGGGCGCACACCTTGATGGCGTTGACTGCCTTGTTGACGTCCGGGCACAGGCAGAAGATGTTCAGCTTGTAGTCGGTGAATTCGGACCGCTCCACTGTTCCCAGGCCGCGCCACGCCAGGTGGCTGATGAGGGCGTCCTTGGCCTTTTGCTCCAGGCGGCGGTCCCGGTCAGTGCCTTCCCTGGTCTTGAGGGCGAACTGTGCCACCACCCAAAACTGCTCCTCGTTGGGGATCTCCGCGTAGCCGTCCTCCGCGCATTGTGCGGCAAAGGCGTCCAGGAGGCCATCCGCAGCGCCTGCGTCGGGGACGTCGGTTTCCTCGGTCTTGCTCTGGTGCCCCACGGCACCGAAGTTCATCACGAACTGGGAGTACTCCTCGTCGAACCAGGCCTCCCGGAACTGGAGGGCGCCCTCGTCGTCGCGCTTGTAGACCCTGACAATGCCGCTCATGTGGTGCGTCCTTTGGTAAACCATTCAACGTCGGTGCCGTCGAAAGGCGCGTGCTGTGCCTTCACGGCGTGGTAAAGCCCGTCCGCGGCCGTCTGGATGTCCTCGATCAGACGGTGGGGGTAGTGCATGGAAACGCTGTGCTCCGCAAACTCATCCTGGTCGTCGATGAAGACGCCGCGGTCCGCGGTGCGGATGACGTCGAGGTCCATGTCGATGACATGGAACTCGGTTACCGCAGGCCGGATGTGTGTCCACTCGTGGCCCACGGCGAGGTCGATGTAGACCCGCACTCCGCCGGGGTGGGCAGAGTCGTAGAACGTGGCCACCCAGTCGCCCTGGCGCGGCACCAGCAGGACAGCATCAGAACGGGTATAGAACGCGGCGCCGGGGCGTGAACAGAACTCGTTGGTGCCCTGGAAGATCCACCACCCGTGCTGGTCCTCGCCCAGGTACCGCCCCGGCACAACCCAGTGGGCCTTGCCGTTCCATTTGCGGTTCCTGGAAACCACCAGCTGGCCTGGCTCCAGTCCGTTGGGAACGCGTGTGGTGGTGGTGTGCAGGACCGGTCCGGACTCCCCCGCCGGCCCGGGGTACTTCAGTTCGTCCTCGTCCCTCACAGGATCGGAAGGCTGCCGGTGGTGGGGTGCTGCTGCCCGGGGAGGGGCCGCGCAAAGGGAACCTTCGTTCCCAGGACCTGTGCGACGACGTCGTGCGTGATCTGCTGGGCCGTCAGCCCAACACGCTCCAGCACCTGGTTGCGGGTGCCGTGGTCAAGGAACTCCACCGGCAGGCCCACCTCGTTCAGGGCGGTGTCGACGCCTGCGGCGCGCATCTCCTGCCGGATACGCGAGCCGACGCCGCCTGCGCGGACGCCGTCTTCGATGCAAATCACCAGGCGGTGGTGCGAAGCCAGCGCAATGATGGAACGGCGGACGGGGAGGACCCAGCGGGGATCCACCACAGTGGTGCTGATGCCCTGCGCGCCGAGCCGGTTGGAAACGTCCAGCGCCAGTTCGGCCATCGCGCCGACGCTGACGATCAGCACGTCGTTTTCGGTGGAGCCTGACGGCCTGCGGGCCAGGACGTCGACTCCGTCGCTGAGCCGTTCCAGTGCTTCGACGGCGGGGCCAACGGAGCCCTTGGAGAAGCGGACGACGCTGGGGGCATCGCTGATGGCAACGGCTTCGCGCAGCTCCTCCCGGAGCCGGGTGGCGTCGCGGGGCGCGGCAAGGTGCAGTCCGGGGACAATCTGGACCATGGCCATGTCCCACATGCCGTGGTGGCTTGCGCCGTCCGGGCCGGTGACGCCGGCGCGGTCAAGGACGATCGTGACGCCGGCCTTGTGGAGGGCGACGTCCATGAGCAGCTGGTCGAAGGCCCGGTTCAGGAAGGTGGCGTAGACGGCCACGACAGGGTGCAGTCCGCCGAAGGCCATGCCCGCAGCGGCGGTCAGCGCATGCTGCTCCGCGATGCCGACGTCGATGACGCGCTTGGGATGCTTGGCCGCGAATTTGTGCAGCCCCACCGGGATCAGCATGGCCCCGGTGATGCCCACGATGTCGTCGCGTTCGTCGGCGATGGCAGCGATCTCGTCCGCGAACACGGAGGTCCAGGACTGGGCGCCGCCGGCGCCGGTGGGCTCGCCCGTTTCGGGGTCGATGATGCCCACCGCGTGGAACTGGTCCGCTTCATGGGCACGGGCCGGAGCGTAGCCATGGCCCTTTTCCGTCATGGCGTGGACGATCACGGGGCCGCCGTAGTTCCGGGCGGTGGACAGTGCATGCTCCATGGCCTGGAGGTTATGCCCATCCACCGGGCCGATGTACTTCATGCCGAGGTCCTCGAACATGCCCTGCGGCGCCCACCAGTCCTTGATGCCCTTCTTCATGGCGTGCAGGCTCTTGTAGGTGAACTGCCCCACGGGGCCGCCGTCCTGCAACTTCTTCTTCCACCAGTCAAGCGCGCCCTCGTACGCGGGGGCGGCGCGGAAGGAGTCGATGGTGGGGCGCAGGGAGGCAAGGTAGTCCGCGAAGCCGCCCACCGTGGGGGCGTAGGACCGGCCGTTGTCGTTGACCACGATGACCACGCGGCGTTTCTTGTCCGCCGCAATGTTGTTGATGGCTTCCCAGGCCATGCCGCCGGTGAGGGCACCATCGCCGATGATGGCCACCACGTGCCGGTCGCCTTCGCCGGTGAGCTGGCGGGCCCGGGAAATGCCGTCGGCCCAGGACAGGGACGACGACGCGTGGGAGCTTTCCACAATGTCGTGTTCCGATTCGGCCCTGTCCGGGTAGCCGGAAAGGCCGCCTTCCTGGCGGAGCGTGCTGAAGTCCTGGCGTCCGGTGAGCAGCTTGTGGACGTAGGACTGGTGGCCTGTGTCAAAGACGATGCTGTCGCGGGGGGATTCGAAGATGCGGTGCACGGCCAGCGTCAGTTCCACGACGCCGAGGTTGGGCCCGAGGTGGCCGCCCGTCTGGGAGACGTTCGTGATCAGGAAATCCCTGATCTCCGAAGCCAGCTGTTCCAGCTGTTCCTCGGTCAACTCGTTCAGGTCCTGCGGATTCCGGATGGTGTCCAAGATTCCCAATGACCCCTCCTTCGGGTGGTAGACGTGCCGTTTAACTCTAACGCCTCGGTTCGCAGGGCCGGACGTGGCTGAAAAGCCGAAGCCCCGGCTGGTCGGTGACCGGCCGGGGCTTCGGGAGGTTGGTGCCTGGGCAGCAGTTCCCGCTAGTTGGCGGAGATCTGGCGCAGCACGTACTGCAGGATGCCGCCGTTGCGGTAGTAGTCCGCTTCACCCGGGGTATCGATGCGGAGCACGGCGTCGAAGGACTTCGAGGAGCCGTCCTCTGCGGTGGCGGTGACCTTCAGGGTCTTGGGCGTGGTGCCCTCGTTGAGGGCGGTGACGCCCTCCACCGAGAAGGTTTCCGTGCCGGTCAGGCCCAGGCTGGCAGCGTTCTCGCCGGCCGGGTACTGCAGCGGCAGGACGCCCATGCCGATGAGGTTGGAGCGGTGGATGCGCTCGTAGCTCTCGGCGATGACGGCCTTGACGCCCAGCAGTGCGGTGCCCTTGGCAGCCCAGTCGCGCGATGATCCGGAACCGTATTCCTTGCCCGCCAGGACCACCAGCGGGGTGCCGGCTGCCTGGTAGTTCTGCGCGGCGTCGTAGACGTATGCCTGCGGGCCGTCAGCCTGGGTGAAGTCGCGGGTGAAGCCACCCTCAACGCCGTCCAGGAGCTGGTTCTTGATGCGGATGTTCGCGAACGTGCCGCGGATCATCACTTCGTGGTTGCCACGGCGCGAGCCGTAGGAGTTGAAGTCCTTGCGCTCCACACCGTTGGCCAGCAGGTACTGGCCGGCCGGAGTGTCGGACTTGAAGGAACCGGCCGGAGAGATGTGGTCGGTGGTGACCGAGTCGCCGAGCTTCAGGAGCACTCGGGCGCCCGAGATGTCCTTGACCGGCTCCGGCTGTGCCTGCATTCCCTCGAAGTACGGGGGCTTCCGGACGTAGGTGGAGTTCGGATCCCAGGCGAAGGTGTCGCCGGCCGGGGTGTCCAGTGCCTTCCAGCGGTCGTCGCCGTCGAAGACGCCCTCGTAGCCCTTGGCGAACATCTCCTTGTCGATCGAGGAATCGATGACCTGCTGGACCTCAACCGGGTTGGGCCAGATGTCCTTCAGGAAGACGTCGTTGCCGGCCTCATCCTTGCCGAGCGGATCGGTCTCGAAGTCGAAGTCCATGGAACCGGCCAGGGCGTACGCGATGACCAGCGGCGGGGACGCCAGGTAATTCATCTTCACGTCCGGGTTGATGCGGCCTTCGAAGTTGCGGTTGCCGGACAGGACGGCGCTGACGGCGAGGTCGTTGGCCTGGATGGCCTCGGAGATCTCTGCTTCCAGCGGGCCCGAGTTACCGATGCAGGTGGCGCAGCCGTAGCCCACGATGTAGAAGCCGAGCTTCTCCAGGTACGGGGTCAGGCCGGACTTCTCGTAGTAGTCGGTAACTACCTTCGAGCCGGGGGCGACGGAGGTCTTCACCCACGGCTTGGCGGTGAGGCCCTTTTCGACGGCGTTGCGCGCCAGCACGGCGGCGGCCAGCATGACCGACGGGTTGGACGTGTTGGTGCAGGACGTGATGGACGCGATGGTCACCGCGCCGTGGTCCAGCTCGAACTCGCGGCCGTCAGCCATCTTCACGGGAACCGGATTGGAGGTCCGTCCGGCGCCGCCGTGGGCAGCCGAATACTTCGGCGGTTCGCGGTCGGTGTCCGAGATGTGGGTTGCTCCGCCCGTGAAGGACGGGGCGTCGGAGGCCGGGAAGGTCTCTTCCAGGGACTCGTCCAGGGTGCCGGCGTTGGCGTCGTGGGAGACGTAGTTCTTGAGGTCGTGGCGGAACTCGTCCTTGGCCTCGGTCAGTTCAATGCGGTCCTGCGGGCGCTTGGGGCCGGCGATGGACGGAACAACCGTGGACAGGTCCAGTTCCAGGTACTCGGAGAACTTGATGTCGCGGGAAGGATCGTGCCACAGGCCCTGTTCCTTGGCGTAGGACTCCACGAGGGCCACGTTCTGCTCGGACCGGCCGGTGAGGCGCAGGTAGTCCAGGGTGACGTCGTCGATGGGGAACATGGCGGCGGTGGAGCCGAACTCGGGGCTCATGTTGCCGATGGTGGCGCGGTTGGCCAGCGGCACGGCCGCGACGCCCTCGCCGTAGAACTCCACGAACTTGCCCACCACGCCGTGCTTGCGCAGCATTTCGGTGATGGTCAGCACCACGTCGGTTGCGGTGGCGCCGGCGGGGATGCTGCCGCTGAGCTTGAAGCCCACGACGCGCGGGATGAGCATGGAGACGGGCTGGCCGAGCATTGCTGCCTCGGCTTCGATGCCGCCCACGCCCCAGCCCAGCACGCCCAGGCCGTTGACCATGGTGGTGTGCGAGTCGGTGCCAACGCAGGTGTCGGGGTAGGCGCGCAGTGCACCATCCACTTCGCGGGTCATGACGGTGCGGGCCAGGTATTCAATGTTGACCTGGTGCACGATGCCAGTTCCCGGGGGGACCACCTTGAAGTCGTCAAACGCGGTCTGGCCCCAGCGCAGGAACTGGTAGCGCTCACCGTTGCGCTGGTATTCGATCTCCATGTTGCGCTCCAGTGCGCCGGAGTTGCCGAAGGCGTCGATCTGGACGGAGTGGTCGATGACCATTTCGGCCGGTGCCAGCGGGTTGACCCTCTTGGGGTCGCCACCCAGGTCCTTGACGGCTTCACGCATGGTGGCCAGGTCGACCACGCAGGGAACACCGGTGAAGTCCTGCATGATCACGCGCGCCGGCGTGAACTGGATTTCTGTATCGGGTTCCGCATTCGGATCCCAGCCTGCCAAAGCGCGGACGTGATCGGCAGTGATGTTCGCGCCGTCCTCGGTCCTCAGCAGGTTTTCAAGCAATACCTTGAGGCTGAACGGAAGGTTTTCTGCACCTTCAACGGAGTTCAACCGGAAAATTTCGTACTCGGTTCCGGCTACATTAAGTTTGCCTTTTGAACCGAAGCTGTCCACAGTGCTCATCGCAGGACTCCTCTCGCAACAGTTTCATCTTTGTCGCGCGGTTGACCGCCTGCTAGTTAGGAAGCCCTAAGTAGTTCCAGGGCCCGAAAATTTGCACACGGCCGGCCGAGAATTCGGGCGCGACGTGGGACTACTACGGCCATCGTAGTCGAAAACCGTGGCGGCATCATGGAGCCGGAGTCAGCAGTGCCACTGTCTCGAGGTGGTGGGTGTGGGGGTACAGGTCGAAGGCCCGCAGCCCGGCGAGCTCCCACCCGGAGCGTCGGAAGTAACCGAGGTCACGCGCGAACGACGCCGGATCGCAGGACACATAGGCAATGGCCCGGGGCTGCGACGCGACGAGTTGGCCGACGACGGCTTTCCCGGCTCCGGCGCGGGGAGGGTCGAGGACCAGGGCGTCGAAGTTCCGCGGTTTCTGGCGCAGGACCCGCTCCACGCGCCCCTGGACCACCTCCACCTGCGGAGCGGAGTGAAGGTTCTTCCGGGCATCCCGGCTTGCCCCCGGCGCCCCTTCGACCGAGAGGACGGACCCCGTCTCCCCTACGGCATCAGCCAGCACGGCGGTGAAGAGCCCGGCGCCCGCGTAGAGGTCGGCGACCACGGCTCCGGGGTTCAGGAAGTCACCCTGCCGAAGGAATTCTGTGACAGCCCCCACAAGGGTCCCGGGCGCGTCGCGGTGGATCTGCCAGAAGCCCTCGCCGGTCACCCGGTAGTCATGTCCGGCGGCGGTTTCCTGCACCCAGGTGCGTCCCCGGAGCTGCGTGACGGTGCCGGCCAGCGGATCGAAGGCTGCCACCGATGCGTCCGCCGGCAGGGCCGCGGCGATCGCCCGCAGCCGCTTGTCCTTGGTGCCCGGCGCGGGGGCCAGGAGCACCAGGGGCCGGGAACCGTTGGCCGGCGCGGCCACCTCAACCCGTTCGATGCCCTGCAGGTCCAGGTCCCACAGGCGCAGGGCATTGATGGCTTCGCTTGCCAGGGGCATCTCCCGCACCGCAACGATGTGGTTGGAGCGGTGGGCGTGCATCCCGAGCCTGCCGCCGGGGGTGACCGAAAAACTTGCCCGCGTGCGCCACCCCAGGCCGGTGCCGCCGTCGTCCGCTCCCCCTACGGGTTCCACCCCGCCGGTCCATACGGACGGCACCTGGTCGAAGCCGGCCAGCCGGGTGAGCTGTTCTGCCACGACGTCGGCTTTCAGGCTGCGCTGCCGGGCCAGGGTCATGTGCCCGAACTCGGCACCGCCCACCGGCGGGTGGCCGTGGCCCCAGGCGCGCAGGGAATCCGCAACGTGCCAGAAGTGTTCCACCCGGTCCGGCGATGCTTCCAGCACCTCGATGACATCTGCCCGCCAGAACTTGGCGCCGTCCGCGGCGTCGGTGAGCCTGACGCGGACCTTCTCCCCCGGAATGGCGTGCCGGACAAAGACCACGCGGCCCTCATGGCGCGCCACGCAGTGGCCGCCGTGGGCCACCGGACCGACGTCGAGGACGGCCTCCTCACCGGTGTGGCCGGTTTCATCCCCTGCAGGCAGGGAAGTATCTGATGCCGGCAGAGCGGCGGAAGGGTTTGCGGTCACTGGACGTCCTGGAGGTTCTTGGCTTCTTCGGAGGATTTGAGCTGCCAGGGAACGCTGGCCACCATGACTCCCGGTTCGAAGTGCAGCCGGGTCTTGATGCGGAGGGCGGTCTGGTTGTGCACCAACTGCTCCCACCACTTGCCCACCACGTACTCGGGGATGTAGACCACCACCAGGTCCCGCGGGGAATCCAGGCGCATCTGCTTGACGTAGTCCATGATGGGCGTGACCGTCTCGCGGTACGGGCTGGCGAGGACGGTCAGCGGTACCGGGATCTCGAGCTTTTCCCAGTCGGCGATGGTGTGCGCCGTCTCGTCCGGGTCGATGTCCACGGTGATGGCGTCCAACCGGGAGGGGCGGGATGCCCGCGCGTAGGCCAGGGCCCGCAGCACGGGCTTGCGGACGTGGGAGACCAGCAGGACGGCGTGGACCCTGGTGGGCAGGGCGCGCGGTGAGGAGTCCTCGTCCACGGCGAGTTCCTTGGCGACGTTGTCGTAGTGGGCCCGGATGCTCCACATGATCAGGAAGAGGATGAACATGGCCAGCAGGGCAATCCAGGCGCCCTGCTGGAACTTGGTGATGAGGACGATGACCAGCACCAATCCGGTCATGCCGAATCCGATGCTGTTGATGGTCCGGGACTTGATCATCTTCCGCCGGACGGCCTTGTCCTTGGCGAGTTTCAGCTCGCGCCCCCAGTGCCGGATCATGCCGAGCTGGCTGAGGGTGAAGGAAATGAAGACGCCGACGATGTAGAGCTGGATGAGCTTGGTGACGTCCGCGTCGAACGAAATGATGAGCACCAGGGCGCCGGCCGCGAGGGCCAGCACGCCGTTGCTGAAAGCGAGCCGGTCGCCGCGGGTCCGGAGCTGGCGGGGCAGGTAGCCGTCCTGGGCGAGGATGGAACCCAGGACCGGGAAGCCGTTGAAGGCGGTGTTGGAGGCGAACACCAGGATGACGCCGGTGGCGGCCACCACGATATAAAAGGGGATGGACCCTTCGCCGAAGATGGTCTGCGCGATCTGGCTGATGGCCGGGTTCTGGATGTAGCCCTCGGGCAGCGGGCTGCCGTTCAGCAGGAATTCCTTGGCGGGGTCCAGCACAATGTGGACCTTGGTGGCGTTTGCCAGGTAGATGATGCCCGCCAGCATGGCGGCGCCGATCACGCCCAGGAGCAGCAGCGTAGTGGCAGCGTTCTTGCTCTTGGGGTGCCGGAAGTTGGGAACGCCGTTGCTGATGGCTTCGACGCCGGTCAGCGCCGCGGCGCCTGAGGAGAAGGCCCGCAGCAGCAGGAAGGCGCCGGCCAGGCCCACCAGGCCCTGGTCGAAGCCCTCGGCGGGGACGATGGTGAAGGCAGCCGACGGCGCCTGCCCCAGCTGCCCGGTGGCGGCCTGGAACATGCCTACCGCCGTCATCCCCAGGATGGCCGCCATGAAGATGTAGGTGGGGACGGCGAAGACGCTGCCCGCTTCCTTGATGCCGCGCAGGTTCACCAGGGCAAGGATGACGACGCCGATCGTGGCGATGACGGCCTGCTCGCCGTGCAGCGAGGGTACAGCCGTGGTGAGGTACGCCGCTGCCGAGGACATGGACACCGCAACCGTCAGGACGTAGTCCACCAGGAGGGCCGACGCAACCGTCAGGCCGGCATACTTGCCCAGGTTCTCGTTGGCGATCTCGTAGTCGCCGCCGCCTGACGGGTACGCGTGCACGTTCTGCCGGTAGGAGGCCACCACGGTCAGCAGCACCACCATCACCGCCAGGCCGACCCAGGGCGAGACCGCCACGGCGCTGACACCGGCCAGTGCCAGGGTGAGCAGGATTTCGTCCGGTGCGTAGGCCACGGACGAGAGGGCATCGGACGCAAAGATCGGCAATGCGATCTTCTTGGGAAGCAGGGTGTGGGCCAGTCGGTCATTCCGGAAGGGCCTGCCCACCAGCACGCGTTTGACGGCGTTCAGTATTGTCAACACCCCACAAAGCTAGTCTGATTCGCGGACGATGTCATGACGGGCCGCTGCCAGGCCTAACAAGGGCCATGCCGGTAGAGTTCTAGCTGCACGATCCTGACTTAGATACAAAGGAGATACGGTGGCGCATTTCGTGATCATGGGATGTGGCCGGGTGGGGGCAACGCTGGCGCACACGCTGGAGGATGCCGGTCATTCCGTGGCCATCATCGACCAGGATGACCGCGCGTTCCGCCGGCTCCGCCAGGGCTTCACCGGCCGGAAGGTGACCGGTGTGGGCTTTGACCGCGAGACCCTCAAGCAGGCAGGAGTTGGCGAAGCCTATGCCTTCGCTGCCGTTTCCAGCGGTGACAACTCGAACATCCTGGCCACCCGGGTTGCCCGCGAGACCTTCCACGTTCCGCATGTCGTCGCCAGGATCTACGATCCGGGACGCGCCGAGATCTACCAGCGCCTGGGCATCCCCACGGTGGCCGCCGTCCGCTGGAGCGCGGACCAGGTGCTGCGCCGCATCCTTCCCGAACAACATCTCGCCGGTGATTTCCGCGAGCCCTCGGGCCGGCTGGTCCTGGCTGAACTGGACCTGGACGCCGGATGGATCGGGCACCGGATCAGCAGCATTGAGAAGGCCGCCGATGTCCGGGTGGCCTACGTCACCCGTTTTGGCGAGGGCCTGCTGCCTGACGCTGGAACGGCGTACCAGGACGGTGACACCGTGCACGCCATGCTGCAGGTGGACCGCAGCGCCCAGATCGCCCAGATCCTCGCCAAAGCCCCCGCCAAGGAGTATCAGTGAAAGTCGTTATTGTCGGCGCCGGCAGCGTCGGATCATCCATCGCCAGGGAACTGCTGGCGCATAAGCACGAGATTCTCCTCATCGACCTCAAACCCGAGGTGATCGGCCGCAGCGGCCTGCGGGGCGCGCACTGGCTGGTAGGCGACGCCTGCGAGCTCTCCACGCTGCAGGGCGCCAAAGTGGAGGACGCCGACGTCGTGGTCTCCGCAACGGGCGATGACAAAGTGAACCTGGTGGTGTCCCTGCTGGCGAAGACCGAGTTCGGTGTTGGCCGCACCGTGGGCCGGGTGAACAACCCGAAGAATGACTGGATGTTCAATGACTCCTGGGGTGTCGACGTGGCCGTCAACACCCCGCAGCTGATGACCGCCCTCGTGGAGGAGGCAGTGGAGATCGGTGACCTGGTCCGCCTGCTGACGCTGCAGACCGGAGTGGCGTCCCTGGTGGAATTCACCGTGCCCCACGACTCCCACGTCATCGGCATGACCGTAGGAGACATCCACTGGCCCGAGGACGCCACCCTGGTGGCCATCCTGCGCGACCAGGCACCGATCACGCCCACCCGGGACGACGTCATCGACGGCGGCGACGAACTCTTCTTCGTCACCACCATTGCTGCCGAGGACGGACTGCGGGAGCTGCTCTCCTCCGCTCCGGGCAGCATCGACGCCGGGGAACAGCCTGCGGGCAACGGTCAGCCGGCCACCGCGGGCGGCCACGGCCATGCTTTGGACGACGACGGCTTCGACGGCTAGGCCGGGCGCCCCGCAGCCTGGGCGTCAGGCCGTACGGTCTGCGCCGGCTTCAGCGTCGGCCGGAGCAGGCCGGGTTACCAGCCACGCAACCCAGATCCCGAGGATGTACAGGGGCGCGCCCATGATGAGGCGGGTAGTGGCGAGAGCGGCCAGGCCGTCGGTGCCCATGAGGTAGAGGGGCACCTGCACGATGAGCCGGAGCGCGAGGACGGCGACGATGATCCACGTGCCCAGCCGGTATGCCCTGACCCGGGCCGGTTCCTTGCGCCACTCCACGCCCTCGTTCCGGATGAAGCCGAAGAGGAGGCCTGCAACGGGCCACTTGACGGCGATGGAAAGCACCATCGCCAGGATGTAGGCGCCGTTGGTGAAGAAGCCGGGAAGGTAGAAGTCCTCCGCCTTTCCGGTGGTGTTGGCCAGCCAAGCGGAAATGCCGACGCCGGCCACCCCCGCCAGCGCTTGGGTCAAGGGGCGCCGCTGTACCAGCCGGACCACGGTGAACACAGCCGCCGACGCCAGGGCTGCCACCAGGGACAGGGTGAGCTCGCGGGTGATGGTGAACGCCACCAGGAAGACAAGGCCGGGAACGATGCTCTCCGCAATGCCCTGCACTCCCCCGGCGCTCCGCAGGACGTCCACGCGTCCGTCGTGGGTGCGGTGGAGTCCGGCTTTGGCAGCATACTCAGCGGCGAGCCCGGCGACCGGGGACGGACCTGGAGCCTGGGGGCCGCCCTGCTGCTGCCCGTTCCCGCCGGGGTTTTCAGGTCCGGTGGGCTGTTCGGGCTGGTGCGCGGTCATTCGTTCTCCTGGTGGGACAGTATCTCGTAGCGGGGATTGAATATGGTGGGCATGTCCTTGCCGCGCGCCAGCATCCCCTCAACCCGGATTTCCGCACCTGCTTCGATGCCCGGCACCCGGCGGCGGCCCAGCCAGACGACGCGGAGCCGCGGTGGCCGGGCCTGTCCGGGAGCGGCGGGACGTGCGGCGTCATCCTCCGAAACGATGGCGCTGAATTCGGCAGTCCGGTCGGCAGGTACAAATGTCACGGAGTCAATGTGTCCCTGGCAGGTGACGCGGCCCCGGTCGGGCAGTTGGCCCAGCGGCGTAATCCCACGCGGTGACTGCGTGGCCCCGCCCTGCGGAGACTCAGCCGATCTGGGTAATTTCGGGACCACGTTCGGGCTCCTCCAGGGTGGGTGCGGCGGGCGGAGGAGTGGCTGAAGCGTCCTTGGGCAGCCTCAGCTGCAGAAGATCGCGCGGCGGCATGGGGCTGTCGCCGCGGACCACCACGACCTGCCGGAACAGGGCCTCGAGCGGTTCCGCGGCGGGGCGTTCCAGCGCCGCGGGTCCACCCAGGACGCCGCGCAGGAACCAGCGGGGACCGTCGACGCCGATGAAGCGGGCCACCCGGTAGCCCTGGCTGCCGTCCGGAAGTCCGGCGGGCAGCTTGGCCACCAGTTCGGTGCCGAAAGCGCCTTCAACCTCTTCAACCTGGCCGCCCTGCGCGCCGACTGACTGGCCGATCTGTTCGCGGATCTCATCCCAGAGCGTTTCTGTCTTGGGGGCGGCGAAGGCCTGCAGCTGGAGGCTGGAGCCGTTAAGGTCCAGGGTGACTGCGACTACCCGCTGCGTTGCCTCTTCCACCTCGAGGCGGAGCTGAAGGCCCTCGCTCGGTGTGATGAGCAGGGCGCCGAGGTCAACAAAGCCGTCGCGGCTGCTGATCTCGGACTCGTCGAAGGGGCCGTCCTGGCGGCGGGCGGCAGTGCCCGGTTCGCCTTCTCCGGCCTCCGCGATCGTCAGCTCGTCGGCCGGCTGCGCCGGCTCTTCATTCTTTGCTTTCCTGCCGAGCCCAAAGACCATGGGTGACTCCTTAATCCTGAAAATGTGCCAGTTCTGAATGGTGCCGGCGGGAACCGCGGAGGTCCCGCCGTCGTGCGTGCTGGCGTGGCAGCGGGTGCGTCCTGGTGTCAGGCTCCGGGAACGTTGAAACCGCCGGTGGACCCAAAGCCGCCCGTGCCGCGCACGGAACCGCTCAACTCGCTGACAGGAATGAACTGGGCGTACTCCACCCGCTGGATGACCATTTGGGCAATTCTATCGCCGCGGCGCAGCTCTATCGGCTGGGATGAGTCGGTGTTCAGCAGGGTCACCGAGATCTCGCCCCGGTAGCCCGCATCGACGGTGCCGGGCGCGTTGACAATCGTGAGGCCGTGCTTGGTGGCCAGGCCTGAGCGGGGGTGGATCAGCGCCACGAACCCGTCCGGAAGTGCGATGGCGACGCCGGTGGGGACCAGCTTTCGCTCCCCCGGCAGCAGGACGACGTCCTCGCGGGCACGGAGGTCTGCGCCCGCGTCGCCCGGATGTGCGTAGGACGGCGCTTCCAGTTCCGGATCCAGCATTTTCAACTGGACCTGCAGGGTGGGGGCAGCAGGGGCGGGAGATGCTGCGTCCGGGACAAGGCCTACCGTGGCGGGATGATCAGTCACAGTCACTCACTCTAACCCGCGCCCCCGAATCAGTCCTAAGGAGCCCGCGGCCACGGCGTCCGCCGGGAGGCTTGCCCCAAGGTGAAATAGCGGGCCAAAGGTGGAAAGCTTGGGCTATGCCCGAATCAAGCTCGCCCGCGTCCGTTCCCAGCACACCCTCCACTGGCGGACCGGTTATTTACCGGGAGAAGCTGTGGCCCAACGCCTGGATCTGGGTTATCGCAGCGGGTGTCTCCGCGGCCGGCATCCTGGTCTTCGCCCCCATCAGCATGGCAGCGGGCTACACCGCGGCACTGGTACTCCTGGCCATCATCACGGTCCTCCTGGTCCTTTCCACCCCTGCCATCACGGTGACGCCGGACGCCCTCACTGTTGGACGGGCCACCATCGAACGCCGCTTTGTGGGCGGTGTGCAGCAGTTCACGTCCGGCGAAGCGACGGCGGAGCGCGGCACCCGGCTGAACGGGCTGGCCTACCTTTGCATCCGCGGCTGGATCGATCCGGTGGTGAAAATCGAAATCACCGACCCGGCCGACCGGACCCCCTACTGGTTGGCCTCGACCCGCCACCCGGACCAGCTGACGGCAGCCCTGGCCCGCCGCTGACACTGCCGTTACTCCCCGCCCGGGCCCTGATCCGGCGGAAAATCACGGCGCGCCCTGCCTCTTGAGCCAAATCAGCACCGCCGAGTGGCAGAGTTTCGGTTGATAGTAATGCCAGGGTGGAGGATTTGTATGCAGGATCTACGGCTTGTAGGCGTGCACGACGACGGGACGCATCTCCTGTTGAGCGGGGCCGGCGGCGAGATGTTCCAGCTGCCGATCGATGAGGCCCTCAGGACGGCCAGCCGGTCCACGGCGAAACCGCGGACGGAGCGGCCTGCCGTTCCCATGTCCCCCAGGGATATCCAGGCCCGGATCCGTGCCGGTGCCACCGCTGCCGACGTCGCGGAGTTGTCCGGGATGCCGCTGGCCAAGGTGGAGCGCTACGAGGGCCCGGTCCTGGCGGAGCGCGAGTACGTTGCGCAGCAGGCACGGAAGGTTGAAGTCGCGGCACCCTCCCCCGGCCACGACGTCTACCGTTCTGCGTTCGGCGACAACCCGGCGACGCTGGACGACATGGTGGTCCACCGTCTTTCGGCCCACGGCATCGACCCAGCCACCGTGGAATGGGACTCGTGGCGGCGCCAGGACGGCACATGGACTGTCTCGGCAAACTTTGAGGCCAAACCTGGCGGGACCTCGGGAATCGGGGAGGAACCGCCCGCGCTGTGGACCTTCAGCCCCGGACGCAAATCGCTGCAGAACACCAACCGCTGGGCGCAGCAGCTGAGCGAACTCGAACCTTTGGACGGTCCTGTTCCCGCCCGCCGCCTCACGGCGGTTTCCGACCGCCCCTTCGATTTTGAGACTGACGCGGACTCCTCCAAGGCATCCCCTGGGGCCCAGGGTGCGGCGCAGGACGCCGGGAAAGAATCCGACGGCCTTCTGGACATGCTCCGGTCACGGCGCGGCCAGCGGCTGGGCGTGGACGAGGATTCGGACGACGCCCTGGCGCTGCTCCTGGCCCACGGCGTACCGGCTGCCCACCCACGGCCTTCCGAGGTAGCCGCCGAGGCGGCTCCTGAGCCGGAATCGGAGGACCCCGAATCCCAGGACGGCCAGCAGGACGCACCGGCCGCCCAGGGGGACTCGTTCATCCGGCGCCGTGACGCGAGGCCGTCCATGCTCTCGAGGCTGAGCCTGCTTCCGCCGCACCGGGACGGCCATGATGACGCGCTGCGGCTCCACGACGGCGTCAGCACCGACACCCGGGAAATCACCATCGCGGCGTCCCCGCAGAAGCCGTCGGGTTCCGCGCCTGCTGCCGGGTCCGGCAACTCCGGCGGCGCCGGGCTGGATGAGCTGCTGGGCAGCAATTCCCGCCGCCCGGCACCCAAGCAGAACGACGCGTCCCCCTCTACCGGGCAGTTGCCCGAGGCCGAGGCGCCGGAACGGCCTGCACGGCCCAAGCGTTCCAGCGTCCCGTCCTGGGACGAGATCGTCTTCGGCACACGGAGCGACTAAAGGCTCTCTCCCGGCACCTTCAGGGGTAGTTCCTCCAACTGCTGCATGCTAGGCTCCCCGCACACCATCGGTCAGAAGCTGCACTTACCCCTGGAGGTTCGCTGTGCCGGACACCACCTGCCACATGTCAATGTCCCTGGACGGGTTCGTCGCCGGGCCTGACCAAAGCCGCGAGAACCCGCTGGGCAAGCGGGGGCTGGAACTCCACGGCTGGCACATCGGGGATCCCCGCGCCAACGAGGCCAACGGGGTCGCGGCTGATTGGCTGATGCGCCCGCGGGGCGCCTACGTGATGGGCCGGAACATGTTTGGTCCCGTCCGCGGAGACTGGGACGAGGATTGGAGCGGATGGTGGGGCCCCGAGCCGCCCTACCATGCACCGGTGTTCGTCCTCACCCATTACCCGCATGATCCGATCCAGATGGAGGGCGGGACAACCTTCCACTTTGTCAGCGACGGCTTCGATGCGGCGTACGCAGCGGCGGTCGAGGCGGCCGGGGGCAAGGGAGTGGATATCGCCGGCGGAGCATCCACCGTCCGACAGGCGCTGGCCGCCGGCGTGATTGACGAGCTCACCCTGGACATCGCTCCGGTTTTACTCGGTTCGGGAGAACGGATTTTTGACGGAATGGAAACCTTCGGCTTCGAACCGGTCGAGGTGCTCCACTCGCCACTGGCCACCCACATCCGCTACCGGCGGACGCCCCACTAGCTATCAGCGCTGCTCAACCCGGCAGTGCGCCGCAAATGGGCGCGTCACACGGCAAGGTGCTGGAGGAGGGCATCTTCCAGAAGGCTCGATTCTCCAGGCTTGTTGCGGTCCTCGGGCAAGAACCCCGACGGCCACCCCGGAGGCCATTGAGTAGGTTCCCAGTCCTGGTGTTCGCTTTGGTAGTGGCGGCCGGTGGGTGAGGTCCAGCCGGGTGGTTCGTTCTTGGTGGCGGGTGTGGGTTTCCATCCGGTGGTGTGGCGGAGTTTGTGGTGTTTGGGGCAGGGCTGTCCCAGGTTGCTGATTCCGGTGGTGCCGCCCTTGGCCCAGGCGAGGATGTGGTCGGCGTCGTTGTCCAGGGAGTTGTTGCAGCAGCCCGGGAACGGGCACTTCCCGTCCCGCATTCGCAGCCAGGACCGCATGGCTTTGGTGACCCGGTAGCTTGTTCGGCCGATTTCCAATGGTGCCCCGTCCCGCGGGTCCACCAGCACCCGGTAGAACGACCCCGCACCACCGGCCACCAGTTCCCGGGCCATTGACGGCGGGATGGGGCCGTACCCGTCCAGCATCGCCGGCTCGTCGGTCTGGCCCATCAGGGAGAACACCGGGACCGTGACCAGCACCTGCGCCCGGATCGGCGCCTGCACCCGGTCCCCCACGGCACTCACACCCTCGGTAAAGCTGCCGCTGGTGCTGTCACTGCCGGGGGTGTCGCTGTCGTTTGGTGTGCCGTTGGTGAGGATCGCGTTGGCGAAGGTGTCGGCCCGGAGCTGGGTCATTGTGCGGCCTTCATCCGGTCCCTGCATGCCACGGGCGGCCGCCGTGAGCCGGTTCCACCCGGCCTGGGCCTGGTCCGCGGGCAGGTAGGCGGAGAGCCAGGCCATCCCGTCCTGGTCCGGCCGGAACTCCACCCGCCGGTCCGCGACTCCTTTGGCGTGGCGTTGTTCGATGGACCCGGCCTGGTGGCGTTCCCGCCAAGTGCGCGCCTTAGCCTTGAACCGGTGCGCCGGAAGCTGCCCCACCGGGCACCCCCGCGCCGGGTCCGGTGCGTCCGGGTCCAGGAAATGGGCTTCCAACGCCGCCGCCCCAACAGCGTCCAGACACGCTGTCTCATCGGCCATCACCACCGCGTGGCTCCAGGAGAGCACCCCGGCCTGCAAAGCCTCCAACGTCCGCGGCAACGTCGCCGTGACAGCGTGCGAGGTGGCCAGGAACGAACCCGCCGCCCGCGGACCAAGAGCCAGCACACATCCGATCTCCGCCGCGACCGCCATCTCCTGCGCCTGCACCGGAACATCCGGGCCCGCAACGGCAGCGGCGCTCTCCGCGTACTTCACAGCGGCCCTGGCCTTCAGCGCAGCGATCCCGGCCTCAACCTCACGGGACCCGGCCAAAATCTCCAGGCAACCATCCGCCAAACCAGCCAACGGGTCCGCAACAGAAAAAGGCACCACACCGGCCGCATCAACCTCAGCATCAACCTCAGCATTCAACACAGCAAGGGCAGCACGGATCTCCCCGAACGCCTTCACCACCGCTGCCTTCCCCATAAACCCATCATGACAAGGGGGTACGACATTTTGAGTCGGAGGCGAAAGGGAGCGCTTCTGCTTCCCGGAATGGAGGTGCCGGTGCGGAAGTGCCGGTGCGTGCGGGGAAGGGTCAGCCCTTCGGGCCTGTCCCCCGGCCCTCGCCGGGTCCGCCGGAGCCGTGCCAGAGGCAGGCATCGACGTCGAACGGCAGCAGTTGGTCCTGTTGTGCCATCAGAGATGCGCCGTGCGCCGTCACCCGCCGCATGAAGTGTCGCCGGCACAGGGTTTCGTACCCCACAACAGGCACGTGCCCGGCCTCGGGGACAGCAGCGTCAACCACCATGTCCACGTCGCCCACCACAACCTGGGCGCCCTCGGTGACCATGACGCCGTCGACCGTCCTGGCATTGTGGGTGGCGCGGCGGCCGCACCAGCACAGCGCCTCCACCTGGAGCACCTGCACCCGGTCGGCGAGCTCGATCAGGCGTTGCGAACCAGGGAACAGCCTGGTGCGGAAATCAGCGGTGATGCCGAACGCGAAGACGTCCACGTCGATCTCGTCCACCACCTTGGCCAGCTGCTCCACCTGTTCGGCCGTGTAGAACTGGGCTTCGTCGCAGATTAGGTAGTCAACACGCTGCCCCTGGGTGCGGCGGATCATGACTTCCTCCCAGAAGTCGGTGGTGTCCAGCACCTCCACGGCGTCCGTCTCCAGGCCCAGGCGGCTGGAGATCCGGGACTCCCCGGCGCGGTCATTGCGGCTGAACCGGACCCCGCCGCGGCCGCGGGCCCGGTGGTTGTAGTCCATCTGCAGGGCCAGGGTGGACTTTCCGCAGTCCATGGTGCCGGAGAAGAAGATGAGCTCAGCCACGCCGGCGGTTCCTTCCTTCGGCCGTAAAGCAGAGCAGCGGAACCTCCCGCTCGGCCTTGGTCAGCGAGCCGTGCTGGCCCACCACCTCCATGGCAGTCGGCCGCATGCGCCGGCCATCGTAAAGCGCGACGGCGTCCCGCGCCGCGATCATGACGTCACCGATCCTGCCTTCGACAGCGGGCCGGACATCCTCGCCAAAGAGTCCTCCGGCAACGGCTTCACCGCGGGTGAAGGCCCAGATCCGGTCTCCGAACCGCGCCTTCCAGGCAGCGATAAGCCGCTCAGCGCCGTCAGAGGCGGCATCGGAGTCCGCCAGGTACAGGTGGACCATCCGTGGTTCACCTGCCGTGTGGCGGACGCCCTCCACCAGGGCAGGGTCCGTGGAGAAATCGATCCGCTGCGGTTCGGCCACGTCCAGCATCCCGTGGTCTGCCGTGAGCAGGATGGTGGTGCCGGCGGGAAGGGTGGAGTTGAGCCGCTTGACAGTGGCATCAAGCTCTTCCAGCTGGTGTTCCCACTGCTCGGAGCGGCAGCCGTAGCGGTGCCCGGCCTTGTCCAGGTCGTTGACGTAGAAATACATGAGGGACGGGCCGGATGCTGCCATGGCTTCGGCGGCGGCGGCGGTCCGGGCATGGGCGGTTGTCCCCGGAATGAACCTGCCGCCCCTGAGTGCGGCCCGGGTCATGGGCGAGCCGTCGAACTGGGAGAGGCTGACGGTGCTGACATCCACCTGTCCGGCGATCCGTTCGAACACGGTAGGGAACGGCTGCCAGGCGGACGGGTCTACGCCCGGATCCCAGTTCCCCAGCAGGTTGACCACCTTGTCCTGGTCGGGGTCCAGGACGTCGTAGCCCACCATGCCATGCTGGCCGGCAGGAAGCCCGGTCCCAAAGCTGGACAGGGCCGCTGCCGTGGTGGAAGGGAAGGCGGAGTCCAGCCACACCGGGACGTCGCCCTGCCCGGCCTGAAGCACAGAGCGGAGGAACGGGGTGTGGGCGGATTTCTGCTTGAGGAGGTTCCGGCCCAGTCCGTCCGCGAGTACCACGCAGACCCGTGAGGCGGCAGGGAATCCGAGGGCATTGGCAAAACCCTCCACCCCAAGGCTTGCCGTGGCACTGGTCAGTACTTCAGCGATGGAACGATGCCCGTAGGCGGGAGCAGGCGGAAGGTCGGGGGTGCGTCCGGAGGCTTGTACGGCGTGGTGGCGGTCTTCCGGCATCAGCGCTGCTGGTGCCCGCGGCTGAGCCGGTTGCCGAACACTCCGGAGCGCGGCCGCGGCGCCATGGACTGGGCGTGGGATACGGGGGCGGCGGAACCGGTGTTGACCGCGCGCAGGGCCCGGGCAAACAGTTTGGCGTCCTGCACGGCCTGCAGCCCGTCCGCTTCGGCGCTGATCCGGAGCACGATGTCCTCCTGCGCGATGGTTCCGGTGTAGCCGTGGTCCGCTTCGCACTGCGGATCGCCGCAGCTGGCCGGACCCATGTCCAGCCGCTGGCCGCCGGACCACGCGATGGACAGTGTCAGTTCCCGTACCGGGTCTGACGGTTTGTAGTTTTGCGGCTGCGCGTACATGTAGCTCAGCACCACCGACCTGATCTGGGCCACGGGAACGGACTCGGTGGAGATCTGGGCGACGATCTGCTCCCCCGCCTCATCCAGCTGCTGGTCGTCCACATGGGTGATGACCAGCATGTCCGCGGTGAGGACCAGGACCGTGATGTGGCGGCGCACTTCTGCCCGGTCGAAGTGCGTTTCCAGGTGCACCAGGTGCGCCACGCAGTCCCGGCCGTCCAGGGCGTCGTCAACAACATCAGACACCAGGCGCGGGTAGAACCCGGCCTTCTGCAGCGCGTCCTCCAGGCTCTGGCCCTGGACTCCGTGGTTGTGTGAGCTGTGCTGGCGGACTGCCTGGTTTTCGTTTCCGGGCGTTTCGGGCGCCGACGCGGGAGGCTGGAAGCTCATGCCCCCATTTTCACAGATCGGCCGGTCACTTGCTAACCGCCTCAGCCCAGCATGGCCCGGCGGGCGCTGTCGGTGCGCTGCGCGGCGTTGCCGATCCGCACGTCCGCGGCGAGGATGGTGGCCCCGGAGGTGCCGCACAGGACAGGGTTGAATTCCACCAGCGCGATCTCCGGATGGTTGTCCTTCATCCATGCCAGCCTGCCCGCGAGGTCCTCCAGCGCCTGCACGTCCACGGCCGGCAGGCCCTGGTAGCCGAAGAGCTTCCGGGACGCCCTGGGCGCCCGGATGAAGTCGTGAACGTCGGCCGCGGAGAGCGGCGGAACCCGGTGGGACCAGTCGTCGAGGAGGTTGACGGCGTCACCGGCAAGGCCGAAGGAGATGACCGGGCCCAGCAGGGGGTCCTCGATGGCCCGGAACGTGCACGTCTGCCCCACCGGGGCCATGGCCTGGACTTCGAGGGCCGGATCTCCATAGGCAGCGAGCGCGCGCCGCATCTGCAGCACATTCAGGCGCAGCGATTCGGCGTCCTCGATGCCAAGCCGCACGCCGCCGAGGTCCAGCCGGTGGCGGAGGGCAGGTTCGGTGGTCTTCAGCACCACCGGCCAGCCCAGTGAGTCGGCGGCGGCGACCGCCTCATCAGGGGTGGTAAACGGCGCCGAGGGCAGGACGGAAATGCCGTAATGCCCCAGGAGGGAGGCGGTTGCCGCCGGGTCCAGCTGCTTGAGCTGTTCACCCGTGACGTCCCGCAGCAGTTCGTCGATCTCAGCCGCCGCCTGCCGCGGGTCGCAACCGGCGGGCTCCACGAAGTGCCCCTGGTCGCGGGCGGCCCATTCCGCGTACCGGACCACCGCGGCGAGAGCGGCCACCGCCGCGCCGGGGTTTGAGAAGCAGGGGACGGTGCAGCCCTCGGTTCCCAGCAGGCCCTCCACGTTGATGGCGGGGTCCAGGATTCCGGTGAAGGCTGCCACCACCGGCTTCCCTGCGCTTGCGGAGCATTCTGCGAGGACCTGGGCCACCGCGTCGACCGTCAGCCCGCGGGCAGGCAGGAGTGCGGCGACGGCGGCGTGGACGGCGTCCGAGGCAAGGGCGTCAAGGAGGGCCTTCCGGAGCAGAGGCAGGGCCACCGATTGTCCGGCGTCCAGGTCGAGCCCGGAAACCACCTGCGCCACTCCCAGGCCGTGTGCCGCAGCGCTGTCCGCCACCACGTTGCCCAGCGCCTGGGAGTTGCTGAAGATGGCGACGTCGGGTCCGGCCGGGAGCAGCCTTCCCGACACCACCTGTGCCACATCCACCAGTTGTTCCACGGTTTCCACCCGGATCACGCCGGACTGGCGCAGCATGGCATCCAGCGCTCCCGCCGGCGCCTGCGTGGTGCGGACGGCATGACCTGGTGGCAGGCGGAGCCCCATGGTGTCGGATTTGGCCACGATGACCGGCTTGGTGCGTGCCAGCCGGCGTGCGATCCGGGAGAACTTACGCGGGTTGCCGATCGATTCGAGATACAGGCCCACGGCGGAGGTGTCGGCGTCGTCCTCCCAGTACTGCATCATGTCGTTGCCGGAAACGTCCGCCCGGTTGCCCGCCGAGAGCAGGCTGGACAGCCCCAGCCGGCGCCGGCTGGAGGCGGCGTACAGCGAGACGCCGATGGCCGCCGACTGGCTGAACAGGCCCAGGCTGCCGCGCAGCGGCATGGTTGGCGCCATGGAGGCGTTCAGTGAGACGTCGGGGTGGGTGTTGGCGATGCCCAGCGACGCCGGCCCTATCACCCGCATCCCGTTCGCCCTGGCCTGGCGCACCAGGGCGCGCTGCCGCTGGAGCCCGCGTTCGCCGTCGTCCGCGAAGCCTGCGGAGGCGATCACCACGCCCTTGACGCCGGCCGCCGCGCACTCTTCCACCACGCCTGCAACTTCCTCGTAGGGCACGGCGATGATGGCCAGCTGGACGGGCTGGGGAACTTCGGAGAGCTTGCCGTAGGACATCATGCCCGCCAGTTCCAGCGCCTCCGGGTTGATGGCGTACACCGGGCCGTGGAAACCGCCCTCGATGATGTGCTCGAGCAGCTGGTACCCCACGGTCCCCCAACGGCGGCTGGCCCCGATGACGGCAACGGACGACGGCGCCAGCAGCTCCCGGACGCTCCTCGCCTCCGCGCGGTGCTCGCGGGATTCCATCACGGCACGGGATTTTTCGGTGGGGTCGACGTTGAACTCCAGGCTGACGACGCCGTCGTCGAAGTGGCGCTTGACGTCGTAGCCGGCGTCGGAGAAGACCATCAGCATCTTGCGGTTCTCGGGCAGGACCTCGGCGGTGAACTTCCGGATGCCGTTTTCGTGCGCCGCGGCGGCAAGGTGCTCCAGCAGGATGGACCCGATGCCCCTCCCCTGGTGGGCGTCGGCAATGTTGAAGGCGACCTCCGCCTCGGTGGGATCGGTCAGCCGGTCATACCGGCCGATTCCGATGATTTCGCCGCCAATGGTGATGACGAACGCCACCCGGTCCTTGTAGTCCACCTCGGTGAACCGCTTGAGCTCCTTCGCGGACAACCTGGCTTTGAACGCAAAGAAGCGCATGTAGATTGAATTCTGCGACTGCCCGGTATGGAAGGCCTGGACGGCGTCCGCGTCCGACGGGTGGATGGGCCGCAGATGCGCTGTCCCGCCGTCACGCAGGACGACATCGGCTTCCCAATGTTCCGGATATTCGCCGTCCCCGGGCTGATCCACCATAGGCTTAGCCTAGCCAAAAACTATCGCAGCACACCCTATGGCTGCGCAGTAACCGCAGAAGGATTCACCAAACCCCATGGCCCGCCGGCAAAGTTCAAAACCCATCGTGGACGACAGCTACACGGAAAACATCGTCGATATCGACGTGACGTCCGAAATGCAGGGCTCCTTCCTGGAGTACGCGTACTCGGTGATTTACTCCCGGGCCCTGCCGGATGCGCGCGACGGGCTCAAGCCGGTACAGCGCCGCATCCTGTACATGATGAGCGACATGGGCCTGCGCCCTGACCGCGGCCACGTCAAGAGCGCCCGCGTGGTGGGCGAGGTCATGGGTAAGCTGCACCCGCACGGTGACGCCGCCATCTACGACGCCATGGTCCGCATGGCGCAGGACTTTTCGCTGCGCCTGCCGCTGATCGACGGGCACGGCAACTTCGGCTCGCTCGACGACGGCCCGGCAGCACCGCGGTACACCGAGGCCAGGCTGGCGGCGGCCGCCCTCACGCTCACCAACCACCTGGACGAAGACGTGGTGGACTTCGTCCCCAACTACGACAACCAGCTGACCCAGCCGGACGTGCTGCCCGCCGCGTTCCCCAACCTGCTGGTCAACGGCGCCACCGGCATCGCCGTCGGCATGGCCACCAACATGGCCCCGCACAACCTGGTGGAGGTCATCTCCGCCGCCCGGCACCTGATCGCCAACCCCGACGCCACCCTGGACGACCTCATGCGGTTCGTCCCCGGCCCGGACCTGCCCAGCGGCGGCCGGATCGTGGGCCTGGACGGCATCCGCGACGCCTACGCCACCGGACGCGGATCCTTCAAGACCCGCGCCAAGGTGGAGATCGAACAGCTCTCCGCACGCCGCACCGGCCTGGTGGTCACTGAACTGCCGTACATGGTGGGCCCGGAAAAGGTGATCGAGAAGATCAAAGATGCCGTCAACGCCAAGAAGCTGACCGGCATCAGCGACATCGTGGACCTGACGGACCGCAAGCACGGGCTGCGGCTGGTCATCGAACTGAAGAACGGCTTCAACCCGAACGCGGTCCTGCAGCAGCTCTACCGGTACACGCCGATGGAGGACTCCTTCGGCATCAACAACGTCACCCTGGTGGACGGCCAGCCGCAGACGCTGGGCCTGGTGGACCTATTGAGCGTCTACGTCAACCACCGGATCAACGTGGTCCGCCGCCGGACCGTCTTCCGCCTGGGCAAGAAGAAGGACCGCCTCCACCTGGTGGAAGGCCTCCTCATCGCCATCGTGGACATCGACGAGGTCATCCAGATCATCCGGTCCTCGGACGAGGCCGCGGCGGCGCGCGAGCGGCTGATGTCCATCTACGACCTCACCGAGGTCCAGGCCAACTACATCCTTGAACTGCGCCTGCGGCAGCTCACCAAGTACTCCCGGATCGAGCTGGAGAAGGAGCAGGACGAGCTCCGCCGCGAGATCGCGGAACTGCAGGCCATCCTGGACTCCGAGGAACTGCTCCGCACCGTGGTCTCCGACGAACTCGGCGCGATTGCCGAGGAACACGGCACCCCGCGCCGGACGGTCCTCCTGGAGTCCGAGGCCGTGTCCCCCACCGTCGCCGCTGCCGAACTGGCCGGGGCGAAGAAGGGCAAGGCTGCGCCGCTGTCCCTGGAGATCGCGGACGACCCCTGCTGGGCCATCCTCACCGCCTCCGGGCAGGTGGCACGCACCAGCAACCAGGAACCGCTGGCCGAGGCAGGCCCCCGGAGCAGGCACGACGTGTACACCTCGGTGGTCAAGACATCGGCCCGCGGCGAAATCGCGGCGGTCACGTCGCTGGGCCGCATGCTCCGGCTGCAGGTCATGGACATGCCGGTCCTGCCGCCCGTGGCCGGCCTGCCCAACCTGGCCGGGGGCGTTCCGGCCAAGGAGTTCCTGACCCTGGTGAAGGGTGAAGCGCTGGTGGCGTTCGTGCGGCTGGATGAAGTCCTGGCCATCGGCACGGCGCAGGGCGTGGTGAAACGCGTCCAACCGGACTACCCGCTGAACCGGGAGGACTGGGAGGTCATCACCCTCAAGGACAAGGACGTGGTGGTGGGCGTGGCTCCCGCCGGTGCCGATGACGCCGAACTCGTGTTCCTCACCCGGGAAGGCCAGTTGCTGAAGTTCCCCGCAGCCGTGGTCCGCCCCCAGGGGCGCACTGCCGGCGGCATGGCCGGGATCAAACTCGCCGCGGGTGACCAGGTGATCTTCTTTGGTGCCGTGCAGCCCAAGGATGAGGCCGCCGTCGTGGTCACCATCGCCGGGACCAACGGAGCCCTCCCGGGCACCGCGCCGGGCACGGCCAAGGTGACGGCATTCTCCGAATATCCGGCCAAGGGGCGCGCCACTGCCGGGGTCCGGTCGCACCGGTTCCTCAAGGGCGAGGACATGCTCCTGCTGGCCTGGGCAGGCCACGGCCCGGCCAAGGCGTCGTCCGCCGGCGGAGTGGCGCGGTCACTGCCTCAGGAGCATGGCCGCCGCGACGGCTCGGGCGTCCCGCTCTCCCAGGCCGTGGACGTGGTGGGGCCGGCCATGGCGTGGATGGACGGGGCAGCAGCAGGGGACGCTGCGGAGTAGGGCTGCGGCCACCGCCTGCTCAGCCGGCTACGTCCCTGCGCCGGAACCCGGCGACGGCGAGCGCCACCAGCACCGCAATGGTGGCCGCGGACACCAGCACACTGTCCCAGGCGGTGCCGTTCCGCAACGGGTCGTGGGCGATGTACTGGAAGAAGGGCGACACCTTCTGGATCCGGTCGAAGACGTCCACCAGGGGCGCCAGGGCGTTGACGATGTAGGCGAGGACGGCCAGCACGGCCGGAACACCGCGGCTGAGCCCGGTCCGTCCGGTCCCTGCTGAAAGGGCAAGGGCCAGGGCACCGAAAACGACGCCCAGCAGCGCTAAATGCAGCATGGCGGCAGCCACCTTGTCGGCCGGAAGGACCAGGTCCACCATGCTGCCCTCCAGCACCAGCGATATTCCCAGCACGGCGGCCAGCAGGAAGGTGCCCAGCACCATGGCCAGGAACTTGTCCACCACCACCCGGCCCCGCCCCACGGGGTTGGAGAGCAGCAGGTCCATGGTGTGCCGGTCTTCTTCGCCGCCGATTGCTCCCGCACCCGTGCTGACGGCGTAAACCAGCACCGCAATCGGCCCCATGAAGGACAGCAGCTCCACCTGGATGTATCCGGTGGGAGTGGACATGTCGGCGCTGGAGGTGGCGAAAAGCGAACGGAACGCCTCCGGCATCTGCTCGATGAAGCTGCTGATGGAGGGCTGGGACTTCACTGAGGGCCAGACGGCTGCGTACATGGCCACGATAAGGGCAAGGGATACGGCCCAGGCCACCAGCAGCCTGCCCTGGTCCCGGAGGGTCTTCAGCAGGACGCTAGCCAGCATGGTGCGCCGCCGATCCGGCCACACTTTCGGCTGGACTGGGCGCGGCGCTGCCGGCATGGTCCATCCCGTAGTAGCTCAGGAACATCTCTTCCAGCGGCGCCTCGGAGCACTCGAAATCCTCCACTTCCCCGGCGCTGACAAGTTTCAACAGAGCGTCCAGGGCAGACTGCGGGGCGTTGCAGCTCAGCGTCCGGCCGTCCACCAGCAGGTCCCGCACGCCGGGGACGGCGGCAAAACCAGCCGCCGGCACCTCCCCGGCAAAGCGGGCACGCACCCGGTGCAGGGAGCGGGCTGCCAGGTCCTGCAGCCGCTCCACGGCAACCAGCCTGCCCGCGCGCACCACCCCGATCCGGTCCGCGACGCGCTCCACCTCGCCCAGGACGTGGGAAGAGAACAGGGCCGAGCCGCCGTCGGCTGTGTGTTCACGCAGGATGGCGTGGAACACCTGCTGCACCAGCGGGTCGATCCCGCTGGTTGGTTCGTCCAGCACCAGCAGCCGCGGCCTGGACATGACCGCCAGGACGACGGCGAGCTTCTGGCGGTTTCCGCGTGACAGCGTGCGGGCAGGTCGGTCCAGATCGAGTTCCAGCCGGGCTGCCACCTCTGCCGCCCGCTGACGGTCGTCCCGGTGCCGCAAGTGGGAACAATAGGCCACGTGTTGGTGCCCAGTGAGGCGGTCGTACAGCGCGGGCTCGCCGGGCACGTAGCCCACCACCCGGTGGACGTCCCGGGACTGGCGCCAGGCATCCAGTCCCAGGATTGACGCCGTGCCGGACGTGGGCCGCAGCATCCCCATCAGGAGCCGGATGGTGGTGGTCTTGCCTGCCCCGTTCGGGCCCAGGTATCCGAACACCTCGCCCGGTTCAATGGTGAGGGTCACGTCGTCGAGCGCTGTGTTCCGGCCGAACCGCTTCGTCAGGCCGGCCAGCTGCACCATACTCTCCGCGCCCAGGCGCGCTTCCGGGCTCATGCGGCCACGCTAGCCGGGCCGCTGCACCCGCCCCAGAGTCTTTTGGCCCGCACGGCTTAGACTGCTCCCATGCCTATCGTTCCTGATGAAAAGGACTGGACCTGGGTCCTGTCACGGCCCTGCCCGGAATGCAATTTCCATGCCTCCACGGCCACCCCCGCCACGGTTCCCGGAAGCATCGAAAGCATGATTCCCCGGTGGCTGGCCGTCCTCCGCCGGCCGGACGCGGCGGAGCGTCCCGACGGGCAGACCTGGTCCGCGCTGGAGTACGCGTGCCATGTGCGGGACGTTTTCACCCTTTTCAACCAGCGCCTGAACCTGATGCTCGCGGAGGATGGCGCCCGCTTCGCGGACTGGGACCAGGACCAGACAGCCGTTGAAAAGGACTACGCCAACGCCGACCCGTCCGAGGTGGGTCCGGAACTGGCTGCGGAAGGCCACGAGGCCGCCGAGTCCTTCGCCGGCGTCCCCGAAGAGGACTGGGCCCGCAAGGGCCTGCGCAGCAACGGCTCGGAGTTCACCGTCTTGACGCTCTCCCAGTACTTCCTGCACGACGTAGTCCATCACCTCCACGACGTCGACGGCTGACGGCGGGGTCAGGTTGCCGGCGCGGCGCTGGGGCAGGCGGTGGGGTAAGGCAAGGCGTGCTCAGCGCGAGGGTGCCAGGGATCCCCGGGGCTGCCCGGCGGAGGCTGAAAGCTCCAGCCGGGCGTCGCCGGCGTGGATGTCAGCGGGGTTGTGGGTCACCAGCACCACGGTCCGGTCCCGCAGTCCAGCGCGCAGGTCGGCCAGCATGGCGGCCGCGGACCCGGCATCCAGGTGGGCGGTGGGCTCATCCAGCAGGATGACTTCAGCGCCGGTCAACAGGGTCCGCGCCACGGCCAGCCGCTGGCGCTCGCCGCCGCTGAGGAAGGCACCGCCGGGACCGATCCGGGTGTCCAACCCCGCCGGCAGCCGGCCCACCAGCGCGGAAAGTCCGACGGCGGCCAGGACGGCCTCCAGGTCGTGGTCCGCTGCCGGGGGCGCGCCGTTCGTGGCCGGCCGTCCCAGCAGGAGGTTTCCCCGGATGGTGGAATCGAACAGGTGGGCCTCCTGGGGGCACCAGGCAGCCCGGCCGGTGACCATGACCTGACCGGATGCCGGTGGCAGGAAGCCCAGCAGCACCGAGAGCAGCGTGGATTTGCCGGAACCGGACGGCCCGGTGACCGCCAGCCAACGTCCCGGGACTGCCACCGCATCCACGCCGGAGAAGACCGGAGAGCCGCCCGGCCATGCCGCGGCCAGATCCACCAGCTCAACGCCGGGTGCTTTCCCGGCCCTGGGGGGAACACGCTGCAGGCCGTCAGGGGTTTCCCCTCCGTCGAGGGTCTCGCCCCCGTCAAGAGTCTCTCCGCCGTCAAGGGCCCCGGACTCCCCCACCCGGCGCAGGACGGAACGCAGCGCGGGGTACTGGCGCACCGCCGTCGTCATCGCTGCGTAGGGTTCCACCAGCGCGAGCAGCAGCAGGACCACCACGGCCGCCGTCGCCGGGGCCACCTGGGCCGAGATAACGCCGGGGCCGGCCAGCCACGCGGCCGCCAGTGCCGCCGTCCCGCAGGCCGCGGTGGCGATCCCATGCCCCAGGCCGTCGGCCCAGGCGGAACGCTGCGATGCCCGGGTGGCTTCCCGGTCCTCGGCCAGCAGCGCGTCAAGCACGCGGGGCGCCACGCCGTTTGCGTGCAGTTCGGCCCGGGCATCGAGGGCAGCGGTGACGCGGCGCAGGACGCCCGACCGCAGGGATTGCTCGGCGGCGGCGGATTTGCGGTCGCCCCACAGGGCGGCGGCGGGCGCCAGCAGCAGGCCGCTGATGGCTGCGGCCACCACGGCTGGAAGGGCGTCCGGCACCAGGATGCCGGTGGCTGCAACGGCCAGGACGGACACCGCGAGCGCCGTGACGGGCGGCAGGACCACGCGCGGCAGGAGGTCACGGACGGTGTCGACGTCGTCGATCACCGTTCCCAGCGCGTTGCCGCCCTGCAGGAGCCGCCGCAGCGACAGGGCCTTGCGGCTCAGCGACTCCCATAGGCGGCCGCGGAGGCGCGTGAGTGCGGCGAACACGGCATCGTGCAGCAGCAGCCGTTCCCAGTAGCGGAAGACAGCCCGGCCAATGCCGAAGAACCGGACGCCCACGATGGCGGTCAGGAGGCACAGGATGGGTGGTTGTTCGCTGGCCCTGATGATGAGCCAGCCGGAAAGGCCGGAAAGCGCGACGGCGAAGACGGCCGCCAGGGTGCCGACGAGGGCCGCGGCCGCGAACTTGCCCCGGACCGGTGCCAGGAGGGCGGCCAGGAGGCGGGCAGCGCCGGGGAGAGCCTGTGCAGGGGCGCCGGCGGCCGGGTTTCGTGTGGCGGGGTTGTCCGTGGAGGCGCCGTCCGGGGCCCCCTCGTCTGCCGCGGCGGCTCCTGCCGGGCCGGCTGGGAGGGTGGTGGGTACGGTGGCGGGCAGCAACGCGGCAGCAGCATTCTCTTGGTGGGCTGCAGCGGCGCCCCCGCCCGCCGGGGCCACCGGTACCAGCACGTCCGCCAGTTGCCGGGTGCGCTGGTTGTGGGCCACCAGGATCACGGTGGCCTGGCCGCGGAGCCGGCGGATGGCGTCCTCGACGATCACGGCGGACGCGTCATCGAGGTGTGCGGTGGGTTCGTCGAGCAGCAGGAGGGTGGCGCCGGCGTCGATCCGGGCAAGGCCGCGGGCAAGTGCCACCCGGCGCAGCTCGCCCGGGCTCAATTCGGCCTGGTGCTTTGCGGCCAGGTGCCCGGCCCCGGCGCGTTCCAGGCAGCGGCGCGCAGCCTCTTCCGCGGCGAACCTGTCCGGGCCGTGCGCGGGGTCCGGTGAGAGGTAGAGCAGGACCTCGTCCAGGACGGTTCCGGCCACCATGACGGGGTGCTGTGGCACCCAGGCCACCGCGCGGCGGTCCAGTCCGCTGATGGACCCAGTAATAGCGGTCCCGTCGCCGTCGCCGATCGTTCCCGCCAGAACGCCCAGGACGGTGCTCTTGCCGGCGCCGCTGGTGCCGTCCAGGGCCGTAATCCTGTCCTGCGGCGCGGTGAACGTGAGCGGCCCGACGGCGGCTCCGGACCGGCCGGCATAGGTGACGGTGAGCCCGTTGATCTCCAAGGGAGCGCCCGGCCTGCCGGCCTTCGCAGCGGGCAGCGGTGCAGCCTCGGGGGCCCCGGTCACGGATTCTGTTGCTGCGAGTGCCACCCTGCCGTCGTCGCTGGCGTGGTGGGCGGTGCCAAGTTCCCGCAGCGGAAGGTAGCAGTCCGGCGCCAGGAGGAGCGACAGCAGGCCGGCCTCCAGCGGCATGTCGCCCTGGACCAGCCGGACGCCGATGAAGACGGCCACCACTGCCACCGAGATGGTGGCAATGAGTTCCAGGGCCAGCGCGGACAGGAACGCTGTGCGCAAAGTGCCCATGGTGCGCGAGCGGTAGTCCTCCGATATCTCTTCAAGGGCCTTGCGTTGGGCGGTGGCACGGCCCAGCCCCACCAGGACCGGCAGGCCCTTGGCAAGCTCCAGCATGTGCGCCGACAGCCGTGCCAGCGAGGCCTGGGCCTGCCGCACGCTGTCCTCCGTGTACCTGCCGATCAGCACCATGAACACCGGGATCAGCGGCACCGTCAGCACGATGACCAGCGCGCTGACCCAGTCCGCGAAGAGGATCCTCGCCCCCAGCAGCAGCGGAACGGCGGCGCAGTTGACCAGCGCGGGAAGGAACTGGGTGTAGTAGCTGTCCAGGGCGTCCAGGCCGCGGGTGGCAAGGACCGCCAGGCCGCCATCGCCGGGGCCGGAGCCGCGGACGCCGGTGCGCAGGGCGCGCTCCAGCAGCTCGGCGCGGAGCTCCTCCTTCACGCCCAGTGCCGCGCGGCGTGCAGCGACGGCCTGGCCCCACACGGTCAGGGAGCGGAGGACGACGCCGGCAAGTCCAGCGGTCAGTTGGCTCCCCCACGCCGGGTTCCCGGCAACCAGTCCCGCCAGGACGGAGGCCACTGCCTGCCCGATCAGGACCAAGGACAGGGCCTTGAGCGCG
The DNA here is from genome assembly GCF_035621795.1 of Pseudarthrobacter sp. LT1. NCBI lineage: Bacteria > Bacillati > Actinomycetota > Actinomycetes > Micrococcales > Micrococcaceae > Pseudarthrobacter > Pseudarthrobacter sp. LT1. Next base: position 1,843,370 of record NZ_CP141830.1, on the reverse strand, counting down.
GCCAGGAGTCCCAGCCAGTAGATGGCTGAACGGGTGGACGGACCGGCGGGGAAAGTTGGGCGCACGTCAGCCCTTGGTGGTGAAGGCCCTGGCGGCGACCGCCGGGAGGAAGCTGTGGGCTTCCGGGATGTGGGCAGCGCTGACGCGGCGGCGGAAGACCCAGTAGGTCCAGGCCTGGTAGGCGATGACCAGGGGAAGCCCAAAGGCTGCGACGATGCTCATCAGTCCCAGGGTGTAGTCCGAGGAGGATGCGTTGGAGATGGTGAGGTCGAAGGCGCTGTCCAGCGTGGAGGGCAGCACCACGGGGAACACGGCCCCGAAGATGGCGGTGGTGCCCAGCACCAGGAAGGCACCCAGTGCCAGGAAGGCCCTGCCTTCAGAACCCCTCCGGGCCAGCAGCCAGGCAGTGATGGCGGCGCCAACGGCCAGGACGACGGCGGCCCAGGTCCAGGGCTTGCCGTCCATGAACTGGATGGCGAGGGCCCATGCCGCGATGGGCAGGAGCAGGACCGGCAGCAGCCGCACGAACCACTGGCGGGCCCGGTGCCGGACCTCCCCGTCAGTCTTGAGGGCCAGGAAGGCCAGGGCGTGCAGGAGCGAGAAACCCACCACTGCCACGCCGCCAAGGAGTGCGTAGCCGCTGAACCAGGCCATGGGGCCGCCCTCGCGGTCGCCGTTGGCGTTCAGCGGAAGGCCGGTGGTGGTGAGGGCCAGGGCGGCACCCACGCCGAAGGCTGCGAAGAAGGAGCCCAGCGCGATGGCCCAGTCCCACCGGTTCCGCCAGCTGTCGGTGTCCACCTTGCCGCGGTATTCAAACGCCACGGCGCGGAAGATCAGGGCCAGCAGGACCACCAGCAGCGGCAGGTAGAGCGCGGAGAACAAGGACGCGTACCAGAGCGGGAAGGCGGCGAAGGTGGCGCCCCCGGCGGTCAGCAGCCACACCTCGTTGCCGTCCCAGACGGGTCCGATGGTGTTCAGCAGCACGCGGCGTTCGGTGTTGTTGCGGGCGAAGAGCTTCATCAGCATGCCGACGCCCAGGTCGAAGCCCTCCAGGAAGAGGTAGCCGGTCCACAGCACCGCGATGGCGATGAACCAAATGGTGGGAAGCAGTTCCATTGTGTGTTTCCTCTGGTCGGTCTTTGGAGCCGGATGCGGTTAGTAGGCGAAGGCCAGGACGTCGTCGGCGGGCTTGGTGTCCCCGTTGCCGCCGGGCCCAGGCGTCTGGTCCTCGTTTTCGTCCGCCGGTGCGTGGCCCAGTTCCGGCATCGCGGAGACCACACCGCCGCGGATGTACTTGACCAGCAGCTTCACTTCCACCACCAGCAGGACGGCGTACACAGCGGTCAGGGCCACCAGGGAGGCGATCAGCTCCCCTGCGGAGACACCCGGTGAGACGGCGGCTGCAGTGAACATGAATACCTGATCAATGCCGCTGGGATCGGGGTTGGGGGCAACCACGAACGGCTGGCGGCCCATCTCGGTGAAGATCCAGCCGGCAGCGTTGGCGCCGAAGGGTGCCAGGATGCCGAACACGGCCAGCCGCATGAGCCACCGCGCCTCGGGTACCGTCCCCTTGCGGGTGAGCCAGAGTGCCACCAGCGCCGCCAGGGCGGCGAGTCCGCCGAAGCCGATCATCATCCGGAACCCCCAGTAGGTGACTTCCATGACGGGGACGTACTGGATTTCCTGGCCGGCTCGTTCGCCGTAGATGGGATTGTCCGGCAGGTGGGTTCCGTAGTTGGCCTTGTACTCGGGCAGCAGGCTGTTGACGCCCTGGACCTCGGTGCTGAAGTCACCCTTGGCCAGGAAGGACAGGATCCCCGGGACCTCGATCACGGCCACGACGTCGTCGCAGTTCTTGGATCCCACGTTGCCGATGCTCAGGACGGAGAAGCCGGTGCCGTCGTGGCAGGCGGCCTCCGCTGCGGCCATCTTCATGGGCTGCTGCTGGAACATGAGCTTGCCCTGCAGGTCGCCGGTTACCGCGGTGCCGGCGAAGGAGATCATGGCCACCACTGCGCCGATCCGCAGGGACCGGATCCACACACTGTGGTCGGTGCGGTCGCGGCCGGGGATGCGGGCGTCTTCACCGGGGATGACGCGGCCGTCGGCACCCACTGTGTCAACGCCGTCGTGCCGTCTCCGCCACAGGTGGTACCAGGCGATGCCCAGGAGGAAGCCGCCTGCCACGGCGAGGGCGCCGAACAGGGTGTGCGGGACGGCGACGAGGGCGGTGTTGTTGGTGAACACTGCCCAGGCGTCGGTCATGACGGGCCGGCCGTTGATCATTTCCACGCCCACCGGGTGCTGCATCCAGCTGTTGGCGACGATGATGAAGTAGGCGGAAAGTGCCGATCCTATGACGGCCACCCAGAGGCAGGCCAGGTGGATGGCGGGCTTGAGCTGCTTCCAGCCGAAAATCCACAGACCCAGGAAGGTGGACTCGACAAAGAAGGCGAGGAGTGCCTCGAGGGCCAGCGGTGCGCCGAAGACGTCACCGACGAAGCGGCTGTACTCGCTCCAGGCCATGCCGAACTGGAACTCCTGCACGATGCCCGTGGCAACGCCCATGATGAAGTTGATGAGGAAAAGCTTTCCCCAGAACTTGGTCATGCGCAGGTACTCGGGCTTTCCGGTGCGGTACCAGGCGGTCTGGATTACGGCGACCACCAAACCCAGGCCAATGGTCAGCGGCACCATCATGAAGTGGTAGACCGTGGTGATACCAAATTGCCAGCGTGCGATTTCCAAGGCGTCCATGGCAGTCCCTACTGTTAGCCAATGCAGTTTTCTACGCTTCGTAGAACTGTAACTTCTACAAAGTGTAGAACATGGTCGAGGGCGGGCGAAAACCAATCACCCTCCCCTAGGATCGCCCACCGGGACGCGGCGCGCCAGATGTTCTACCCGATGTAGAAGGTTCGGCGGTTTCGGGGTAAATTTAGTTGTGTAGTTGAACAACCGCGTGACGTCACCGGCCGCCTTACAGCGTTCGGTGCGGGGAAATAAAGGAAAAGTGAAATGGCTAGTCTTGGTGAACTGGAACGGGCAGTGATGGACCTGCTCTGGGCGGGCCAGGAAGCGGCTACGGCCAATACCCTGCGGGACCAGCTGGCGCGCACGTCGGCTGCACAGGGCGGTCCGGGCCACGAAGGCAAGGAACTGGCCGTTACAACGGTGCTTACCGTACTTTCCCGCCTGGAGAAGAAAGGGTTGGTTGAGCGCGAACGCGGAACCCGCCCGCACCGGTACCAGGCAGTGTCCAGCCGTGCAGACCACACCGCCGAACTCATGCATGAGGTCCTTGGGTCAGCCCCGGACCGCGAGGCCGTCCTGGCCCGCTTCATCGGGTCAGTCTCCGAAGGTGAAGCCGAGACACTGCGCAAACTGCTGGGTCACCTCTAACACACCATGTTCTGGGCCTCATACCTGCTGGCGGTCCTTGCGATAATCCTGGCTTGGCCGGTGCCAATCCTCCTGTCACGGGCCCAGTGGCCGGCCAGGTCGCCCTTCACGGCCATGCTGCTGTGGCAGGCGATCGCGCTCGCAGGTGGACTTTCCATGATCGGCGCCATGCTGGTCTACGGCCTGGAACCTGTTGGTGACAACCTCATCGCGGGGCTGCGCGCCCTTGCCGGCATGGTGCTTTTCAATGCCCCCACCACGGCACTGGGGTTCTGGCATATCTTTGCCCTGTCCGCTGCCGCCCTGCTCACGGCCCATCTGGTCTTCACACTGCTGCTGACGTATTACAAAATCCAGCGGCAGCGACGCCGGCACCGGGAACTGCTGGACCTGCTGGCCTCGCCCTCGGCCCAGGGAGCGGGAACGCTCGTCATCAACCACGATTCCCCTGTCGCCTACTGCCTCCCGGGCGGCGCCCGCTCGGTGACCGTCCTGTCGGACGGCCTCATGGCGGCCCTTGAACCGGCCGAACTGCGTGCCGTCCTGATCCACGAAAACGCCCACCTGAGCCAGCGGCACCACCTGCTGCTCTGGGCCTTCGCAGCCTGGCGGCAGGCCCTTCCCTGGCTGCCCACCACCCGGCTGGCGCAGGAATCGGTGAATTCGCTGATCGAAATGCTGGCCGACGACGTCGCGCTCCGGACCGAGAGCAAAGCGACCCTGATCAAGGCCATCGCCATTGTGGCCAGCGGCTCCGCTGGCAATGCGGGCACCACGGACATCCGTCCGTCCTCTCCCACGCTGGCCCTGTCCGGCCTCGAGGCGGCATCGGGCGGGCCGGGCGCTGACGCCGTCCGGACCGCAGCGTCCAGGGTCAGCCGCCTCCTGACACCGCAGCCCCAGCTTCCGGCCGCCGTCCGCAGTGCGGTCATGGCCGGCTGCGCCCTGCTCCTGGCACTGCCCACCGCACTGCTTGTTGTCCCCGGGCTGCTCGGCTGAAGCCGGCCGAAGACACCTGCCCGGCCACAGGCTGACGCCGCCGCCCGCAATCAGGCGTCGATGCGCTCCCGGTCCAGGCTGGATGCGCCGGCAATGATGAAATCCTTGCGCGGGGAAACGTCCGAGCCCATCAGCAGGTCGAAGATCTCTTCCGCCTGCTGCGCGTTTTCGATTCCCACCTTGCGCAGGGTGCGGTGCCGCGGATCCATGGTGGTCTCGGCCAGCTGCTCGGCGTCCATCTCCCCCAGGCCCTTGTAGCGCTGGATCGGTTCCTTGTACCGCTTGCCCTCCTTGGCCAGGCGGGCCAGGAGCACGTGAAGCTCGGCCTCGGAGTAGGTGTAGATCATCTCGTTGGCCTTCTGACCGGCGTTGATGACTTCCACCCGGTGCAGCGGCGGAACCGCGGCGAACACCCTGCCTTCAAGGATCATGGGCCGCATGTACCGGAAGAAAAGGGTCAGCAGCAGCGTCCGGATGTGGGCACCGTCCACGTCGGCGTCGGTCATGAGGATGACCTTGCCGTAGCGCGCGGCGCTGATGTCGAAGCTGCGGCCGGAGCCTGCCCCGACCACCTGGATCAGGGCTGCGCACTCAGCGTTGGAGAGCATGTCCCCCACCGATGCCTTTTGGACGTTGAGGATCTTGCCGCGGATGGGCAGCAGGGCCTGGAAGTCGGAGGAGCGGGCCAGCTTGGCCGTGCCCAGCGCGGAGTCGCCTTCCACGATGAACAGTTCGGAACGTTCGACGTCGTCCGTCCGGCAGTCGGCAAGCTTGGTGGGCATCGAGGAGGTTTCCAGCGCGTTCTTGCGCCGTTGGGTCTCCTTGTGCACGCGGGCCGAGATGCGGGACTTCATCTCGTTGACGATCTTTTCCAGGAGCAGCGCCGACTGGGCCTTGTCGTTCCGGTTGCTGGAGGACAGCTTGGCGGAGATTTCGCGCTCCACCACCTTGGCCACGATGGCGCGTACGGCGCTGGTGCCCAGGATTTCCTTGGTCTGGCCCTCGAACTGCGGTTCAGCGAGCCGGACGGTCAGCACTGCGGTCAGGCCGGCGAAGATGTCGTCCTTTTCGATCTTGTCGTTGCCGGCCTTGAGCTTGCGGGCATTGGCCTCCACGGCTTTGCGGAAAGTCTTGATCAGGGCCTGTTCGAACCCTGACTGGTGCGTGCCGCCCTTCGGGGTGGCGATGATGTTCACGAAGCTCCGCACGGTGCTGTCGTAGCCGATCCCCCAGCGGAGCGCAACGTCCACCTCGCAGTCGCGCTCGACCTCGGCCAGCTGGCTGTGGCCCCGCTCGTCAAGGACCGGGACCGTTTCCTTGAACTTTCCTGCGCCGTGCAGCCGCCAGACGTCAGTGACGGCCGGGTCCGCTGCGAGGAACTCGACGAATTCGGAAATGCCGCCGTCGTGGTGGAAGACCTCTTCGTGGGGGCCGGCCTCGCCAGGGGTTCCGGGGACCTTGCGCTCGTCCCGCACGGTGAGCTTGAGGCCAGGCACCAGGAAGGAGGTCTGGCGTGCACGGGCAGCGAGGTCCTCATACGAGAACTTGGCGTCCGGGGTGAAGATCTGCCGGTCCGCCCAGTAGCGGATCCTGGTCCCGGTGACGCCGCGCTTGGCCTTGCCCACCACGTCCAGGACGGAGTCGTTGACGAACGGCGTGAACGGTGCTGCCGGGTCCAGGCGGGAACCTGTGTCCTTGAAGCGGCCGGGTTCACCGCGGCGGAACGACATGCGGTACGTCTTGCCGCCGCGGTCCACCTCGACGTCCAGACGCGAGGACAGTGCGTTGACCACGGATGCGCCCACGCCGTGCAGGCCGCCGGACGCGGTGTAGGAGCCGCCGCCGAACTTGCCGCCCGCATGGAGCTTCGTGAACACCACTTCGACGCCGGTGAGGCCCGTCTTGGGCTCCTTGTCGATGGGGATGCCGCGGCCGTCGTCGTGGATTTCCACGGAGTTGTCCGCATGGAGGATGATGCGGATGTCGTGGCCGAATCCGGCCAGGGCCTCGTCCACGGAGTTGTCGATGATTTCCCAGAGGCAGTGCATGAGGCCGCGCGAGTCGGTCGAACCGATGTACATGCCCGGGCGCTTGCGGACGGCTTCAAGGCCTTCCAGGACGGAGAGGTGCCGGGCGGTGTACTCAGAGCTGGGTGCCACTGGTGATGAACTCCTTCAGGGACGTCGACGCGGCGTTGGGACCGCACCTTCCAGAGTAGTCGGCGGCAGCGGCCACAGACGTCTGCCACACCCGCGGGCCGATGTGCGGCGCGCCACGGGCCCCGGTGACGGGCGGAACTGGGCAGTTCTTGACCGAACCTTGCGGATACGCGCACAGCGAACTTGCCCCATCCTTGCGATGGTTTGGATACGAATGCTGGTTATATAGATGTACTGATCTACTAAGGAGGCCGATATGACAACAGCAGTGGCAGACCGCACGCTAAATGCACTGGACCGGTGCGACCGTTGCGGAGCTCAGGCATATGTCCGGGTTGTACTCGAGTCCTCCGGCGGTGAGCTGTTGTTCTGCGGCCACCACGCCCGTGCAGTCGAGGCGACGCTCAAGCCGTTGAGCTCCGACTGGCACGACGAGACGGGAAAGCTTCACGAGAAAGCTGCCGTTGAAATCGACTAGATGAGGCATCGGTAACACGAACCCTGCGGGACTCTTCCACACGGAAGGGTCCCGCAGGCGTTTAAGGACGCGCAGCCGGACTGGGCACGGCCGCATACGGAGCAGGGCGCCTGCCGACCCGGAGACAACAGAGCGGGAAATAAACAGGGGCCGTCCCGGACCCACTTTTCAGTGGATCCGGGACGGCCCCTGTTTGGCCCTGCGAACGGTTTAGTCCAGGTAGTCCCGCAGCACCTGCGACCTGGACGGGTGGCGGAGCTTGGACATGGTCTTTGATTCGATCTGGCGGATCCGCTCGCGGGTGACGCCGTAGACCTTTCCGATTTCGTCTAAAGTCTTCGGCTGTCCGTCCGTCAGGCCGAACCGCATGGCGACGACGCCGGCCTCGCGCTCGGAAAGGGTATCCAGCACCGAGTGCAGCTGCTCCTGCAGGAGGGTGAAGCTCACGGCGTCAGCCGGGACAACGGCCTCAGAGTCCTCGATCAGGTCACCGAACTCGGAATCGCCGTCCTCACCGAGGGGGGTGTGCAGCGAAATCGGTTCGCGGCCGTACTTCTGGACTTCGACAACCTTTTCAGGGGTCATGTCCAGTTCCAGTGCCAGCTCCTCGGGCGTGGGTTCGCGGCCCAGGTCCTGCAGCATCTGGCGCTGGACGCGTGCCAGCTTGTTGATGACCTCAACCATGTGCACCGGGATACGGATGGTGCGGGCCTGGTCGGCCATGGCGCGGGTAATGGCCTGGCGGATCCACCATGTGGCGTACGTGGAGAACTTGAAGCCCTTGGTGTAGTCGAACTTCTCCACGGCGCGGATCAGGCCAAGGTTGCCTTCCTGGATCAGGTCCAGGAAGAGCATGCCGCGGCCGGTGTAGCGCTTGGCCAGCGAGACCACCAGGCGCAGGTTGGCCTCCAGCAGGTGGTTCTTGGCGCGCTTGCCGTCGTGGATGATGAACTCGAGTTCCCGCTTGTACTTGGGATCCATGGATCCGTCGTCAGCGGCGATCTTCTCCTCGGCAAACAGCCCGGCTTCGATCCGCAGCGCAAGGTCCACTTCCTGCTCCGCGTTGAGCAGTGCCACCTTGCCGATCTGCTTCAGGTAGTCCTTGACGGGGTCAGCGGTGGCGCCGGCGGACATGACCTGCTGCACCGGGGCGTCATCGTCGTCGGCATCGGAGTAAACGAAGCCCTTGCCGCTGCCGGCGGCACCCTTGACGGGTTCAGCGTCGGCGTCCTCAACTGCCTCCGCACCTTCGAGGACGATGTCGTCGAGGTCTTCCTCGACTTCTTCGACCTCGTCCGGGTCAACGTCACCGGCGGACTTTCCAGCGGCCGCTGCTGCAGCCTTGGCGCCGGGCTTGGGCCCACGCTTCTTGGGCTCGCGCTTGCCGTCCGCTCCAGCCTCGCCGGCCGAAGCCTTGTTGGCAGCCCGCGTGGCTGCCCGCTTGGCGTTGGTCGCGGCCTGCTTCTCCTCAGGGGACAAGACGTCCTGGGCGGCGGAATCCTTCTTCGTGGAAGACGGGGTCACAGAAAACCTTTCTAGCGGTGGTCTGTGGAATCACCATACGGGCAACACCACTATGACCCTGTCAAGTCCGTGATGAAAACCAAGCGCCACCACGGCCGGCAGAGTCACTTAAGACAACTCCCGAAGCGGCTGTAATGTTCCCTCGCGGGGACGGTTACAAGCACTCGATACACGGACCCAACCGGGTCTCGGCATCCATTGTCTCATGATTTGCCCGAATCGGGCCTCCCCCGCCGCCATCAGCTCACAAAGGTTCCTTACCGCCCGCCTTCTCCCCCGGGCTTTCCTCCCGGAACTTCTGCCAGGCGGCATCCTTCCGCGCAGCCCAGCCGCACAGTGCTCCCCTGCCCACGAGGTCCAGCAACAGTTCAGCGAGCCGATAGCCCGGTTCAAGGTCAAGGGCCTGGCCCAGATAGGCAGCCGAATAGGATCCGCGGCCCCGGCACCATGAAACCCAGCCCTGAAGGGTCAGCGCGGCAACTGCCGGGCGGCCGCCCAGCACAGCCAATTGCCCAAGGACCCGGTCCAGCGCATCCAGGCCCTCCCAGTCGGGAACGTCCGGCGCCAGGCCCATCAGGACCTCGCCATAACCGGCAGGAGTGGAGCCGGAAAAGCCCCGGGTGCCACGCACCAGGCGCAACCGCCGGGGCCCGGCAGCCGGGTCCGGCGTGCCGCCGGATTCCTCCCGCATCTCTTTCCCCCGTGGCCGGAGGCCCGGGAAGTTCACCGGAGGCAACAGCGGCAGCGGCACCACAGAGGCTGGGCCGCCGTCCGCACTCACATCCTCAAGGACTCCAAACTGTTCGGCACCGGCTTCCGCAACGCTGCGGCCGGCCGCTGCCATCACCAGCACAGCATCGCGCCAGGTAGGACAGAGCAGCGTGGCACGGAGGAAAGCGTCGCGCTCAACGTCGGGCACCCACGGCCCTGCCTGGGACCGGTCCAGCAGCAGTTCCCAGAAGTCGAGCACGGCATTGAACTGCGCCCTGCATCCGGACCTGCCGCCAAGCTCCTCCTCCCAGCCGGCCTGGGCCTCAAGGACGGCGGCCAGATGCATGGCGGGGACCGCCGTCGCCGGGCCGCGGCCTGTCCGGGGAGCCGGGCCAACGCTGCTGCCCCGGTACACCATCTCAGCGTTCAGCATGCTGTCCCTGATCTGCTGTACGGGCCGTCCCGGAAGCGGGCAGCACGAAGGATCAGCGCATGACGCGTCGCGCCAGTATCGGTCTCCCACAAACCAGGCCTCGCGCACGGGCATTCCACCTTGGGCAAGGGCTGACTGCACCGCCGAGATCAGGTGGTCGTAGGAGGACGGCGGAACCATCCCGGCGTCGCTGGTGAAAACGGCCAGCAACGAGCCGTCAGCGTCCCGGTCTGCCTCGAGGTAGCGGCGGACGGCCCGGGCGAAACCGGCCGGGGATGCCTGGATTTCCCGTCCGGGAAGGTCGAGCCGCAACGTGGCGCCGAGCCTGGTGCCGTGCAGCGTCATGGCCACCAGGCTGGAGACGGGCCAGTACCCCAGGGAGTGCGGGATGAAGCCAAGGATGTCTTCGGGACCGCGGACTGTTAATCGTTCTGAAGCTGTCATGGCTCCAGCTTTCGCCCGGACTCCGGCCTCCTGAAAGGGGATCCCCGGCGTAAGTGGACAAGTCTGCCCCCGGGTGATCAAAACCCGGCCTGTGCAGGAGCAGTCAGTCGTCCGTAGGTGTTGTCTGGCGGCGGCGCTCCAGGCTTTCCCGTCGCTGCCGCGCCAGGGCGCTGCGCAGTGGCGGCACCACGATCCCCTGGTCGGCCATCTGCCGCCGTACCTTCCGCCGGGAGGCCAGAATGGCGGCCGCCCCGAAGGCCAGGAGCAGGAACTGGACGCTCAGGGCCAGCCGGAAGGGATCCAGCCCATACAGCACCCCCTGCGAGAAGCCCGAGGCGTAGAGGACGTCGAGCACCAGGCCGATCAGGAAGATGGACACCAGGGCCGCGATGAAGCCGCCAACGTTGACGATCCCGGTGGCTGTGCCGATCCGGTGCGCCGGGTTGAAGGTCCGGGCGAAGTCGAAGCCGATCATCGATCCCGGGCCGCCGATTGCCAGCACCACCACCAGGCCGGCCAGCAGCCACAGCGGAGCGCGGCCGGGCAGCAGCAGCACCGCGGCCCAGGCTGCGGCGGTACCGCCGGCGATCAGCAGGACCATGGTGGAACGCCGCAGCGGGTGCCGCGAAACAAAACGCCCAATGAAGGGGCCCACCGCCATGGCGGCAGCGACGTAGAGCGCCATCAGGGCGGCGACGGTTCCGGTGTCCAGGCCCTGGCCGGAGATCAGGAACGGATAGCCCCAGGTCATGGCAAACACGGTGCCGGAAAACTGGATGGTGAAGTGGCTCCACATGCCAAGGCGGGTGCCGGGCTGGCGCCACGCCCGGGCCAGCGACGCCCCGGTGGCCCGGAGGCCCTGGCGCGCGTGCGGCCGTTCGGTGCCCGGCGGAGCGTCCTGCAGCAGCAGGACGACCAGTACGACGGCGAGGGCGGACATCCCCGCCAGCATCAGGAACGCGGGGGTCCAGCCGGAGAGATGCAGGACCAGCGCGAAGGGCAGGACACTGAACAGTTGGCCCAACTGCCCGGACATGCCGGTCAGCTGGGTGACCAGGGGAACCCGGGAGGGAGCGAACCACAGCGGAATGAGCCGGATCACCGAAATGAAGGTCATGGCATCGCCGGCCCCCACCAGGACGCGGCCCAGGACGCCCCCGGGGATGCTTTCGGCAAAGGCCAGCTGCAGCTGCCCGAGTCCCATCAGGACCGCGCCGCCGGCGATCATGGCCCGCGATCCGAACCTGTCCACCAGCAGGCCCACGGGGATCTGGAGACCTGCGTAGACCAGCAGCTGCAGGACGGTAAAGAAGGAAATGGCGGAAGCGCTCGCGTGGAACCGCTCCGTTGCCTCGAGTCCCACCACGCCGAATGAGGTCCGCTGCGCCACGGCCACCAGGTACCCGAAAATTCCAATGGTCCAGATAAGCCAGGCGCGGGGTGCAGTCACCACTTCATTATGCCCGGCGCGTGCGCGCACCCCGGAAGCTGTGACGCCGCGCTACTGCCCCGGGTTCTCCCTGGCCAGGTAGGCTTCCACGGCGGCACCGAGGTCGTCGGCGTCGGGAAGCTCGTCGTTCTCGTTGGCCAGCAGCGACCGGCGCACCATGCCGTCCGCCTTCTCGTCGTACCGGGTTTCGAGGCGGGAAACCACCTGCTGGACTTCCTCGGACGCCTCGATCTGTTCGGCGATCTGGCGGCTGACCTCGCGGCCCGATTCGCGGAGCCGGTCGGTGGGCAGCATGAGGGACGTCGCGGCACCCAGGTATTCCAGGCCGGCGACGGCGGCGGTGGGGTACTCGGCTTCGGCCAGGTAGTGCGGGACGTGGATGACGTACCCGGCAACGTTGCGTCCCGCCTCGACAAGGCGGAGTTCCAGGATGTGGCCCACAGCGGCAGGAACTTCAACGGTGGGCTTCCAGACGGAGATGCCTTCGATGAGCTCGGGCCGGTTTCCGTGAACCGTTACGCCGACCGGGCGGGTGTGCGGCACGGGCATGGGAATGGAGTGGATCCAGGTGACCAGGTTGACGTCGAGCTTCTCCACAATGTTCACGACGGCGCGGGCGAACCGTTCCCACTGCAGGTCGGGTTCGAAGCCGGCCAGGAGGAGGAAGGGTTTCCCCAGTCCGTCCACCAGCCGGTAGAGGGCCAGCCGTGGCTCCTGGTAGTCCTGGATGTGGTCTTCGACGAAGCTCAGGTGCGGCCGCCGGGACCGGTAGTCGATCAGCTGGTCAGCGTCGAAGACCGCAACGGGCTGCGCGTCGAGGGAGTCCAGCAGTTCGGCGTTGATCTGCTTCACCACGTGGCCGGCGTCGGCAAACCCGGTGAAACCCATGACCATGTTCAGTCCCTGGAGTTCAGGGCTGTGGAACAGCTCAATGTTGCTGGCATAGAGCGCGTCGGGGTCCAGCAGGGAGCCGGAAATCCGTTCAAGCACGGCATGTTCCTTTCAGGGGTGCGGGTGGACATCATTCATAACGCGGGAGGCGTACCGGGCATTCCGCCGGCAGGTGTGGCGCACCTCTCAGGAAATTCTCCTGCGGCACCGGGGAAGGGCTACGATCGGAACTGGCCTGCCAGGCGGGCTTGCACCCACCCCGGGACGGTCCGGAACGGCCGGATCCGGGCCAACATGGCAGAGCGCCCAACATGCATCCCTGCCCGAACATTTCGAGAATTGAGGACTCATCCCTGTGGTCAAGAATACTGAAGTCAACCTTAGTACCGTCTCGCGGGACCTTAAGAAGAGCCCCAGCGACGCAGTGGTCATCGGGGTGGGGCAGGGAGCTGACGGCCCGGTCCTGCTGGACAACCCGTTGACGGCGAAGTCCGCGGAGGCACTCGCGGACTCGCTCAAGGCACTTGGGGTGACCGGTGCTGCCGACCAGCTGGTCCGCCTGCCGGGCCCTCCCGAAACCGGGGCAGGCATCCTGGTCCTCGCCGGCGTCGGCAAGGTTCCCGCCGCGGGGACGCTCACGGGTGAGTCGCTTCGCCGGGCAGCGGGGTCCGCAGTCCGGCAGCTGGCCGGACTGGCCACGGTTACCCTGGCATTCCCCACCGCCAGCCTGCAGGACGTCGCGGCGGTTGCGGAGGGTGCCGCACTGGGCGCCTATTCCTTCACGGAGTTCCGTTCCTCGAATGACGGGCTGAAGGATCCTGTCCGCAATGCCGTGGTCTTCACCGAACTGGCGGCCAGCGCGGACCTCGACGCGGCCCTTAAGCGTGCCGGGCTGGTGGCCAAGGCCGTTAACCACACCCGTTCACTCGTCAACATGCCGCCCAGCCACCTCTACCCCGAATCTTTCGCAGAGGCCGCCAAGGAACTCGCCAAGGGCCTGCCCGTCAAGGTGACGGTCTGGGATGAGAAGCGCCTTGAAAAGGAAGGCTTTGGCGGCATCATGGGCGTGGGCAAGGGCTCCACCCGCCAGCCCCGCTTGGTCAAGGTCGAGTACGCCCCTGCGAAGGCCACCGCCAAGATCGCCCTCGTCGGCAAGGGCATCACGTTCGACACTGGCGGGATCTCCCTCAAGCCTGCCCTGAACATGGGTGACATGAAGAGCGACATGGCGGGCGCCGCCGTCGTCCTCAACACTGTCCTGGCCCTCGCCGGACTGGGGCTGCCGGTGAAGGCGACGGCCTGGCTCTGCATCGCGGAAAACATGCCCGGCGGTGGCGCCTCACGCCCCGCGGACGTGCTGACCATGTTCGGCGGCAAGACGGTTGAGGTCCTCAACACCGATGCGGAAGGCCGGCTGGTCATGGCGGACGGCATCGTCGCTGCCAGCCGCGAATACCCGGACGCCATCATCGACGTCGCCACCCTCACCGGCGCGCAGCTGATCGCACTGGGGAACCGCACCGCGGGGGTTATGGGCTCGGACAGCGTTACGGGTGCGCTCAAGGCAGCGGCTGACCGTGCCGGTGAACTGGTGTGGCCCATGCCGCTGCCGGAAGAACTGCGCCCCACCCTCGATTCCCAGGTGGCAGACCTGGCCAACATCGGCGAACGGCACGGGGGCATGATGACCGCAGCCGTGTTCCTGCGCGAATTTGTGGGTAAGGACAAGGCAGGCGAACAGATCCCCTGGGCGCACATCGACATCGCAGGACCGTCCTTTAACAACGGCAGCCCGTACGGCTACACGCACAAGCAGGGCACCGGATGCACCGTCCGTACCCTCGTGGCCTACGTGGAGGACATCCTGGCTGCCGCCTGACAACGGCTGCAGCCCCGGTGGCACGCAGCTCTGTGGCCAGGTGATTCCTGTGCCACAGAGCCGCGTGACACTGGACACAAGCGCTCCACAAACGCATTGCCAAGGTGGAGCATGGATAGGTGGTTCGCTAAGGTGAACCACGGTAGTCACAAATGCAAGAGAGTTGCCCTGCTGACATAATCACGGCAGTGCAAGTTCCAAGACCAGATGATGCGCGCTGATCGCGTCATCGTTCACGCGAGGGAGCGTTTTAGTGGCCGATCAGGCAACTGCGCAAGAATTCGACATCCTGGTACTCGGTGGCGGCAGCGGCGGATACGCTGCGGCGCTGCGTGCGGTACAGCTCGGCCTCACCGTCGGCCTCGTGGAGAAGGGCAAGCTGGGCGGCACCTGCCTCCACAACGGCTGCATCCCCACCAAGGCCCTGCTGCACTCCGCAGAGCTGGCCGACCACGCCCGTGACTCCGCCAAGTACGGCGTGAACGTCACCCTCGACGGCATCGACATCAACGCCGTCAACGCGTACAAGGACGGCATCATCGCCGGCAAGTACAAGGGCCTGCAGGGTCTCATCAAGTCCAAGGGCATCACCGTCATCGAGGGTGAAGGCAAGCTCCAGGGCACCGACACCGTCGTGGTGAACGGCACCGCCTACAAGGGCAAGAACATCGTCCTGGCCACCGGCTCCTACTCGCGCACCCTTCCGGGCCTGGAAATCGGCGGCAAGGTCATCACCTCCGACCAGGCCCTGACCATGGACTACATCCCCAAGAGCGCCATCATCCTGGGCGGCGGCGTCATCGGCGTCGAGTTCGCCTCGGTCTGGAAGTCGTTCGGCGTGGACGTCACCATCGTCGAAGGCCTGCCCTCCCTCGTTCCCAACGAGGACGCCACCATCGTCAAGAACTTCGAGCGCGCCTTCAAGAAGCGCGGCATCAAGTTCTCCACCGGCATCTTCTTCCAGGGCGTGGAGCAGAACGACGACGGCGTCAAGGTCACCCTGGTGGACGGCAAGACGTTCGAAGCAGACCTGCTGCTCGTCGCCGTCGGCCGCGGCCCCGTCACCGCCAACCTGGGCTACGAGGAAGCCGGCGTCACCATCGACCGCGGCTTCGTCATCACCAACGAGCGCCTCCACACCGGCGTCGGCAACATCTACGCCGTCGGCGACATCGTCCCCGGCGTGCAGCTGGCCCACCGCGGCTACCAGCAGGGCATCTTCGTGGCCGAGGAAATCGCCGGCCTGAAGCCTGTAGTGGTCGAGGACATCAACATCCCCAAGGTCACCTACTCCGAACCCGAAATCGCCACCGTTGGCTACACCGAGAAGGCTGCCAAGGAAAAGTTCGGCGACGACCAGGTCCAGACCCAGGAATACAACCTGGCCGGCAACGGCAAGAGCTCCATCCTGGGCACCTCCGGCCTGGTCAAGCTGGTCCGCCAGAAGGACGGCCCCGTGGTGGGCGTCCACATGATCGGCGCCCGCATGGGCGAGCAGGTGGGCGAGGCCCAGCTGATCGTGAACTGGGAAGCATACCCCGAGGATGTGGCGCAGTTGCTGCACGCCCACCCCACCCAGAACGAAGCCCTCGGCGAAGCGCACCTGGCGCTGGCCGGCAAGCCGCTGCACGGCTAGTTCCCACCAGCATTACCAGGCCTGGTGCACCCGGTCGCGCAGACCGGGTGCACTAGGCTTCCAACAAGGCAGCAATCATTCGCACTAAAGATCAATAAGGAGAACGGGGACGACATGTCTGAATCCGTTAACTTGCCCGCCCTCGGTGAGAGTGTCACCGAAGGAACCGTCACCCGCTGGCTTAAGCAGGTAGGTGACCGGGTAGAGGTGGACGAGCCGCTGCTCGAAGTCTCCACCGACAAAGTAGACACTGAAATCCCCTCTCCTGTAGCTGGCGTGATTGAAGAAATCCTGGTCGCTGAAGACGAGACCGCCGAGGTAGGCGCACCGCTGGTGCGCATCGGTGACGGCTCCGGCGGCGGTTCCGCCCCGGCCGAAGAAGCTCCCGCGGCCGCTCCGGCACAGGAGGCTCCCGCACAGGAAGCCCCCGCTGAAGCAGCGCCCGCACAGGAAGCACCTGCCCAGCAAGCCCCTGCCCAGGAAGCTCCGGCTGCCGGCGGCGAAAGCCACGAAGTAACCCTCCCCGCACTGGGCGAGAGCGTCACCGAAGGCACCGTCACCCGCTGGCTCAAGGCCGTGGGCGACTCCGTCGAGGTCGACGAGCCCCTGCTCGAGGTTTCCACCGACAAGGTTGACACCGAGATCCCCTCCCCGGTTGCCGGCACGCTGCAGGAAATCCGGGTCAACGAGGACGAGACCGCCGAGGTTGGTTCCGTGCTCGCCGTTATCGGCTCCGGCGCCCCCGCTGCCGCGGCTCCGCAGGCTGCGCCCGCAGCTCCCCAGCAGGCAGCCCCCCAGCAGGAAGCTCCCAAGCAGGAGGCCCCCAAGCAGGAGGCTCCCGCTCCGGCGGCAGCACCGGCCCCCGCCGCAGCTCCGGCGCCCGCCCCGCAGGCTGCCTCGGCAGCCCAGGAAGCCGCGCCGGCCGCGGGTTCTGAATCCGGCTACGTCACTCCCCTGGTCCGGAAGCTGGCAAACCAGCACGGCGTGGACATTTCCTCGCTGTCCGGCACCGGTGTTGGCGGCCGCATCCGCAAGCAGGATGTCATTGCCGCCGCCGAAGCCAAGGCTGCCCCGGCAGCGGCTCCGGCTGCAGCCCCTGCCGCTTCTGCCCCGGCCGCGTCGGGTGCAGCTGCCTCGTCGCTGCGCGGAACCACCCAGAAGGCTCCCCGCATCCGCCAGGTCATCGCACGCCGCATGCGCGAGTCCCTCGAGGTCTCCACGCAGCTCACGCAGGTGCACGAAGTGGACATGACCAAGGTCGCCAAGCTGCGCGCCCGTGCCAAGAACTCCTTCCAGGCACAGAACGGCACCAAGCTGACCTTCCTGCCCTTCATCGCCAAGGCAGTGGCCGAGGCCCTGAAGCAGCACCCCAAGCTCAACGCTGCATACGACGAAGACAAGCAGGAAATCACCTACCACAACGCCGAGCACCTGGCGATCGCCGTCGACACCGACAAGGGCCTGCTGGTTCCGGTCATCTCCGACGCCGGCAACCTGAACCTCGCCGGACTGGCCGGCAAGATCGCCGACGTTGCTTCGCGTACCCGCGATGGCAAGATCGGTCCGGACGAACTGTCCGGTGGCACCTTCAGCATCACCAACATCGGTTCGGTGGGCGCCCTGTTCGACACCCCGATCATCAACCAGCCTCAGGTGGGCATCCTGGGCACCGGCGCCATCGTCAAGCGCCCCGTTGTGGTTGCTGACGAAAACGGTGACGATTCCATCGCCATCCGCTCCATGATGTACCTGTCGCTGACCTACGACCACCGCCTGGTGGACGGTGCTGACGCAGGCCGGTTCCTCCAGACCCTGAAGGCACGCCTTGAAGAAGGCGCATTCGAAGCGGATCTGGGACTGTAGCAGCCAGCCACGAACGACGGCGGCGGGTGCCAACGGTGGGATAACCACCGGCGGCGCGCGCCGCCGTCGTTGTTTAACGCGCACCCGGCACAGGTTGGCAGCGTGGCTTTGCTACAGGCTGTAGAACTGACTGGCTAAGCTGGAGCCATGACTATCCTCTTTAACATCCTGGTTTTCCTGCATGTGGTGGGAGCCGCCATGATCGTGGGCTACTGGATCGCCACGATGCGGACCCCCACCGTGCACCCGCGCCAGCGTGATGGCGCCTTCCTGCAGCTGCTCACCGGCATCGCCATGATGGGCATCCTTCCGTTCCTGCCGGACAAGGATCCCAACTACGCCAAGCTGGGCATCAAGTTCGTCATCGCTGTCGTGGTTGCGGTCCTGGCCGTGATCGGAACCCGCAAGGTCAAGAACGGGCAGCCCGTCTCCACCGGGCTCGCCCACGGCGTCGGCGGCCTGGCACTGGTTAATATCGCCATCGCCACCATCTGGCAGTAACCCGCCCACATCCGGGCACCCGGTCATAATCCTCTGAGAGCGGACAATCCGTGCACCAGAGGGGCCGGGTCCCTAGGATGGGAAACGGTGGGCCCGGCCATGCTGCCGGACCCGGACCGAATCGACGTTGAGGAGAGACATGGCTACAACACGCAACGCCCACACCGTATGGACCGGAAGCCTGACCGAGGGCTCGGGGAACACCACCCTGGACAGCTCCGGCCTGGGCACCTTCGATGTCACCTGGAAGGCGCGCACCGAGGCTGCCGGCGGAAAGACCAGCCCGGAAGAGCTGATCGCCGCTGCCCACTCGGCATGCTTCTCCATGGCCTTCAGCCACGAGCTCAGCCAGGCAGGCTTCACTCCCGAAGAGGTCAACACGAAGTCAGAGGTCGGTTTCCAGCCGGGCACCGGCATCACCGGCAGCCACCTGACCCTCAATGCCCGCATTCCGGGCATCTCTGAAGAAGACTTCCAGCGCATTGCCGAGGCCGCCAAGAAGGGCTGCCCTGTGTCCCAGGCCCTGGCCGGAATAGAGATCACCCTCGACGCCACGCTGCAGTCCTAGGCCGCAAGGCCCCGCACAACGCCAAAGGCCCTGCCCCTCCGGAATTCCGGAAGGGCAGGGCCTTTGTTGTTGCCGGTGAGGTCAGCCGTCGTGCCGGCGCGCCGGCAGCGGAGCAGGCAACAGTTTCCGGTAGCCCGAGCGGGCGGGAGGCCGGTCAGTGGGCAGTTCCTGGATCATTTCCTTCAGTGCACCGATGCCGTACTCCAGCTGGGGATCCCGTCCGGCAGCATAGGCGTGCGGCGGGTAAGTCACCTCGATGTCCGGATCGACGCCGTAGTTTTCCACGCTCCAGCCCACGCCGCCGCTGAACCAGTTCGCGTAGCGGGGCTGCGTGACGCCGGTGCCGTCCGCCAGCGTGAAGCGGTTGTCGATGCCAACAACACCGCCCCAGGTGCGGGTTCCGATCACAGGGCCGATGCCGCGCAGCTTCGAGACCTGGGTGATGATGTCGCCGTCGGAGCCGGCGAATTCGTCTGCAAGGATGATCACCGGCCCCCTCGGCGCGTGGTGCGGGTAGGTGCGCGGCTTCTCCCCGCGCGGCATGCTCCAACCCGTGACCTTGCGGCCAATGAGCTCAGCGACAAGCTGCGAGGTGTGTCCCCCACGGTTGCGGCGCACGTCGACGATCAGGCCATCGAACGCGGTTTCCGTGTCCAGGTCCCGGTGCAGCTGGGCCCAACCGTTGGCCATCATGTCCGGAATGTGCAGATAGCCGAAGGTTCCGTTCGACGCCTCCCGGACGGTCCGCCGGTTGCCCGCCACCCACTCCTGGTACCGCAGGCGCTCCTCATCCTTGACAGGCACGACGGCGACCCTGCGCTGGGTGCCTTCAGCAGTGCCATGTCCGGGGCCGTTGAGGAGGGTGAGCTCCACGGCGCGGCCGGCCGCCCCGACCAGCTGCATGGCAGGAGTGACGTTTCCGGACAGCGGGACGCCGTCGACGGCCAGCAGGATGTCCCCCGCCTTGGCGCCGACGCCCGGCCTGGTGAGCGGGGAGGTGGCCAGCGGGTCTGAGGACTCGCCCGCCAGGATGCGGGTGATCTCCCAGCCGCGGGCGGTGTGCGTGAGGTCGGCGCCGAGCCTGCCTTGTCCGCGGCTGCCGCGTTCGGTGACGGCGGCCGGGCGCACGTACGCGTGGGAGGTTCCCAGTTCGCCGTGCAGTTCCCACAGCAGGTCCACCAGGTCGTCGTGGGACCCCAGCCGTTCCACCAGGGGGCGGTAGCGGGTGTGGATGGACTCCCAGTCCTGGCCGGCCATGTCCTCGGTCCAGAAGAAGTCGCGCTGCAGGCGCCAGGCCTCGTCGAACGCCTGTCCCCAGACGCTCAGCGGATCCATCAGGACACGGATCCGGCCCAGGTCCACTTTGACCACCTTGCCGGATTCCTCATCTGCCTTGGCGTCCGACGGAACCACGGTCACCTGCTTGTCGGCAACGAGCACCACTTTGCTGCGGTCGCCGGAGAGGCGGTAGCTGTCCACGGCGTCCACGAGGATTGCCTGCTTGCGCCGCGCGATGTCGTACCGGACCAGGCTGGGACGGGCGTCCTTGTCCTCCTGGCTGGCCTTCCCGTCGCCGGTGACGCCTGCCAGGACGGAGTCGAGCCAGAGGAGTGCACCGTCAACGGCTTTCAGCGAGCTGTAGTTGCCCTGCGGCACGGGAACGCCGATCACGCGGTGGGCCAGGCCCCCCGCATCCACCGTAACGGCAGGCACGGCACTGTCCCCGGTCTCGTCTGCGTCCGTGGGTTTTGCGTCCACGCCGGCGTCCGGTTCCCCGCCCGCGGGGTCAACCGAAGGGCCAAAGGGCGACGGCGTCTCAGCCGTCAGTGCCACCAGGTACGGCTTGATCGGGCTGGGGAAGGAGAGGTCGAACGAGTGCCCGTCATACACGGGGTCGAAGCTGCGGTTGGACAGGAAGGCAAGGAATTTCCCGTCCGGCGTGAAGGCCGGGGAGGCGTCGCGGAAGCGGCCGTCGGTGACGTCCACCGGTTCGGCGTCGAGCCGGTCCACGGTGGCCAGGCGCAGCCGGCTGCGCGAACCGAAGGAAGTGACAGGCTCCGACCATGCCAGCCAGCGGGAGTCCGCGGACCAGGCCAGTTCGGAAATGCTGCCTTCGCCGATGCTGGCTACCTGTGAGAGGTCACCGCTGCGGGTGTCCACGACGAACACGTCACCGAAGGAGGTCCCGAGGGCAACCCAGTGGCCGTTGGGGCTTGCCTCCAGCGAACTGGCCCGGGACGGTGTCGGGACGGTGATGGCTGGCTCCGCCGTGGTTGCCTGGGCGTCAGCCAGGGGTGCTGCGGCCTGTGGCGCCACGTCCGCCTGCTGCTCATCGTCAGAGGGAACGTGGACCGTGGCGGCCGCCGGCGCCTTGGCGCCGGACGCCGGAACGGGTTGGGGAAGGCTGACCGCTTCCGCGTCCTCCCCGCCGGTTGCTGCCGCCTCCGCGGAAGCGTTGGCCGCAGCAGTCCGGGTGTTGGCCTGCCCGTCCACCTTCCCAGCGGTGTGCGGGAGGGGTGCGGCAATGTCCTTGATGTGCAGCGCTTCCACGCCGTCGTGGTCGGCGATGTAGGCAATGCGGCCGTCCCCGAGCGGCCTGGGCAGCCGGCCGCGGACGCCCGGGGTGGCCTCGATGATGCGGGACGGACCGTCTTTGTGGCGCAGCCAGTGGATGGTGCCATGGGACTCCACGGCACTGGCGGCGCCTGCCATATCCGGTGCCACCGCGCCCAGGTGCTTGACGGCGTCGAGCAATGCGGGGCGGCGGGTCTGTGAGGCGGAGCCGAGGGTGATGTCGAGCTTGACCGCGTCTGAAGCAAGGTCGTGGAGGACCCAGAGTTCGCCTGCGGATTCAAAGATGACCCGCTTGCCGTCCGTGGCTGCATGCCGAACGTAGAAGTCCTGGTGGTCGGTGTGCCGGCGCAGGTCCTTGCCGCTGGGAAGCACCGAATACAGGTTGCCGTAGCCTTCGTGGTCGGACAGGAAGGCGATCCGGCCCTCCACCCAGAGCGGATCAGTGAGGTTGCCGTCGAGGTCCGGCAGCAGGCGTTCGAACTCGCCGTTGCCGTCGCGGTCGATCCACAGCTTTCCGGCAGTTCCGCCGCGGTAGCGCTTCCACCATGCCGGCTCACGGGAGAGCACGCTGGCCAGCACCACAGGGCGTTCGTCGCCTACCTCGGGCCCGAAGGCAACGGACTCCACCGGCCCGTACGGGAGCTCCTGGGCCCAGCCGCCCTCAAGCGGAACGCTGTAGGCGTGGGTGTGCCGGCTCTCAGCCTGGCGGAAGGCACTGGTAACCACCACGGAACCACCGGTGGTGAATCCCTTGACCTTGGTGGTGCTGTGGCCAAAGTAGGTGAGCTGCCGGTACCCGCCCCCGTCCACCTGCGCGGACACAACCTCCGGCGCCGTTCCCTGGACTACGGTCCACACCAGGCGCTTGCCGTCCGGGGTGAAACGCGGGTTGCGGGCAGGAAGCTGGAGCGAGGAAACACGCCAGGCACGGCCGCCGTCCAGGGGCGCAATCCACACGTCATCCTCGGCCACGAAAGTGACCAGATCGCCGTGCAAATGCGGGAAACGGAAGTAGCTCGAAGAGGTCATCGTTCGATCATAGTCAACCCCCACGCACCCCGCGGGAGATACACAACCTGCGCCGCCGTGGTGAGATGGACCATGCACATCGTCATGGCCGGCGCCTCGGGGCTAATCGGCACTTCCATGTCCGCGGCATTCCGCAATGCCGGCCATTCGGTGGTGACGCTGGTCCGCCGGCCCCCTGCCAGCGCCACCGAAGTCCGCTGGGACCCTGCGGCCGGCGTCCTGGATCCCGGCGCACTCGCGGGTGCTGACGCCGTCGTCAACCTTTCCGGCGCCGGAATCGGAGACAGGCCATGGACGCGCAGGCGGGTGGAGGAACTTTTCAGTTCCCGTCTGGGACCAACCAGGACCCTGGTGCAGGCCATGGCACGGACCGATACGCCACCAGCCACCTTCATCAGCCAGTCAGGCTCGAACTACTACGGCGATGCGGGCAACACAGTACTTCGGGAGGACGCACCGGCCGGCTCCGGCACCTTGGCACAGATCTGCATGGAGTGGGAGCAGGCCGCCCTTGCGGCGCCGGCAGGCGTACGTGTGGTGACACCACGGACCGGGGTGGTGTTCAGCCGCTCAGGCGGCGCGTTGGGCAAGCTGCTCCCGCTCCTGCGCCTGGGACTGGGCGGCCCCTTCGGAAACGGCCGGCAGTTCTGGCCGTGGGTGACACTGCCCGATGTCTCGGCCGCTTTCCTGTTCCTCCTGGGCTCCCCGGTCTCCGGCCCGGTCAACCTGGCCGCCCCGGGGCAAGCGGATGTCAATACCATCGTGGCGGCACTGGCCCACGCCCTGCACCGCCCCGCCCTCCTGCGGGTACCTGCCCCCGTGCTGCGCACCGTCATGCCAGGCCTGGCCGACGAGCTGCTGCTGTCCAGCCAGCGGATGGAGCCGGCGGTCCTTACCGCCGCAGGGTTCACGTGGCAGCACGGGCACCTGGCAGATGCTGCCCGCTGGGTGACTGGAAAGACCGGCGCCGCCTAGCCCTGCCCGGGACACCGGCCCGGTATGCCGGTTCATGGGCCCGGAAGGATGTCGGCCACCAGCCACCGGCCCTCCACGGAGACCAGCACCAGCCGAAGCAGCTGCGGCCGGGTTGGTGCCCCCGTGGCGACTACTGTGTCCCCGGCGTCCACCAGCCGGTACCCGGAGGTAGCGGACACGGCCCGCACCACGGCACGGGCTTCGGTGCCCCCATCTTCGGCGGCTATCTCTGAAAGCGTGGTGGTGAACCCGGTGAGGCGCTGGCCGGACCCGGCAACCCGGCCGGCGACGCGCTGGTCAGCCGCGGCGGCGGCGGACCCGGGGGCGTTCACGTCCGCCAGCAGTTCCACGCCCCCGCTGCTGAAGGCGTAGTCGCGAAGTGCCGCCAGCCCCTGGACAGCTTCCACCGGATCAGCTGCTCCGGCCCGCCGGCGTACCGTGTCCACGGGCAGAGGAAGCCCTCTACCGCCGTCTGAATCGGCATCCGCGCCGACACCTGCACCTGCACCTGCTGACGGCGCCGATGTTGGTGGCAGCCCCTGCGCGGCACCTCTAAGCCACATGCCGTCCCCTGCGGACGTCGACAGCCACCACGCCACTGCCGCCACCGCGGCAATCAGCGGCAGGACGGAGCGCAGCAGCACCCGCCGCGCCTGCCCACCAACGGGCCCGTCCGCGTGTCTTCCACGGGACTCCACCGCGGCTTTCACCCCAGGCCTGGTTCTGTCCCGTGCCGGTGACGGCGTTCCGTTTGATGCTGGTGACGGTTGTACCTGCGGCTGCCGTGCCGGTGTCGGTTGCTCCCGTGACCGCCGTGCCTGTGGCTGCCGTGCGGACCAGCGGGAAGTCGACGCCCGGCGGCGCAGGCCCTGGACTTTCGTTCGGAGTGCGCTGCGCTTTGACTCCGCGGGAACCTGGCGCCGCGTCAACAGCTCGGGCAGGACAGTGGGGTGGACTGCGTCGGAAAGATCCACGGGCTGAGGTTCGGCGCTGCGGTATACAGCAGTGGCCAGCGCCAGCGCGTCAGGGCGCAGCCGCCGCTCATCGTTCAGGCCTGCTTCCAGCGCGGCCGCGAGGTCTCTGGGAACCTCGGGAACCAGCACGGACAACGGCGGACGGTCGGCCGTGCGTCCCGGCGCTTCACCGGTCAGGCAAAACCACCCCAGGGCAGCCACCGAGTACACATCGCGTTCGGGCTGCAGGCCGGCACGGACCGCGTCAACCGGGGCGGGATCAAGGAAGCCGCCCGTTCCCGCGGTCCCGGCGCCGCCCGGGTCCCCGAGCATCCGGGCGACGCCGAGATCCGACAGCATCGGTTTTCCCTGCCCGGTGAAGAGGACGTTTCCGGGCGAGACGTCGGAATGCGTGAAGCCTTTGCCGTGCAGGTACGCCAAGGCCTGGGCGATCGGCGTCAATACCGTGACCGTCTCCCCCACGCTGAGCCTGCCGCGGGCGGACACCAACTGGGCCAGGGAACCGCCGGCAGCATAATCCATGGCCAGTGCCGTACCACGGCCCGGTTCCGCCCCCTGTACCGCGTCGTGGACCCGGATCAGGTGCTGGTGGTCCAGGACTGACAGGATGCGGATCTCCCGCTGCACCTCCTCCTCGGTGATGCCCGGGCTGCTGCGCGTCCCGGTCCCGGCGGCGCGGAAGCTCTTCAGGGCATATTCCTGTCCCGTCCGTTGCTCCCTGGCCAGCCACACGTCCGCGCTGCCGCCGCGGCCCAGCAGCCTGCCGACCTCGTACCCGGGTACGTCGGGTGCCTGTGCATCGTCCATGGTCCATGTCTAGCCGAGTTCCGTCCGGCGTGCAGAAGTTATCCACAGCCCTCGAAGTTGCAGTCACAAAGAGCAGGGCCGGTGAGCTTGGACACTAAACCGGGCCGGTGCGGCTGCGGGGTCTAAGCTGGATGCCATGACTCTTGAGTTTTCACAGCTGGGTCTTGCCCCCGACTTCGTTGATTACATGGAAGGCTGGGATGCCCAGCGCGAACTCCATGACAAAGTTGTCGCCGGAAGTGCGCCCAGCACAGTCCTTCTTTTGGAGCACGCCGCTGTTTATACGGCAGGCAAGCTTACCGAGGACCACGAGCGGCCCTTTGACGGTACGCCGGTCGTCGCAGTGGACCGCGGCGGCAAACTGACCTGGCACGGCCCCGGCCAGCTGGTGGCCTACCCCATCCTGAAGCTGAAGAACCGCTCCGGGATCAGGGACTATGTGGAGCGGCTGGAAGAAATCATGATCACCGTCATGGCGGACTACGGCATCAAGGCTGAACGCATCAAAGGCCGCGCCGGCGTATGGATCAAGGCCGATTCCAAAGGCCCCGACCGCAAGATCGCGGCTATCGGCATCCGCGTCCTGAACGGCGTCACCATGCACGGCGTCGCCATCAACTGCAGCAACGACCTGGCGCCCTACGGCCAGATCATTGCCTGCGGCATCACCGACGCCGGAGTCACCACCATGTCCCTTGAAACGGGCAGGGAGATCCATCCCGCGGACATCGCGGAGCGGTTCGTGGAGGAATTCCGCAAGCACGAAGAAGCATTGGTTTCGAGCCCTGAAGGAGCTCTACTGTGACATTGGCACCTGAAGGCCGGAAGATGCTGCGGATCGAGCAGCGCAACGCTGCGGTCCCGGTGGAGCGCAAGCCGGAGTGGATCAAGGCCAAGGTCCAGATGGGCCCGGAGTTCGTCGGGCTGAAGAACCTGGTGAAAAAGGAAGGCCTCCACACCGTCTGCGAAGAGGCCGGCTGCCCCAACATCTTCGAATGCTGGGAAGACAAGGAAGCCACCTTCCTGATCGGCGGCTCCGAATGCACCCGGCGCTGCGACTTCTGCCAGATCGATACCGGTAAACCCTCCCCCGTGGACATGTTCGAACCCACCAAGGTGGCCCGCTCCGTCCAGTCCATGCAGCTGCGCTACGCCACCGTCACCGGCGTGGCCCGCGACGACCTGGAAGACGAAGGCGTCTGGCTCTACGCCGAAACCGTCCGCAAAATTCACGAACTGAACCCCGGCACCGGCGTGGAACTGCTCATCCCGGACTTCTCCGGCAACCCCGACCACATCAAGGCGATCTGCGACTCCGCCCCCGAGGTCTTCGCGCACAACGTCGAAACCGTGCCGCGGATCTTCAAGCGGATCCGCCCCGCCTTCCGCTACGAGCGGTCCCTGGACGTCATCACCCAGGGCCGGAACCTGGGCATGGTCACCAAGTCCAACCTCATCCTGGGCATGGGCGAAACCCGCGAGGAAATCAGCGAAGCCCTCCGCGACCTGCACCAGGCCGGCTGCGACCTGATCACCATCACCCAGTACCTGCGCCCGTCCGAACGGCACCTGCCCGTGGACCGCTGGGTCAAACCCCAGGAATTCGTGGACCTCCAGCACGAAGCCGAAGACATCGGCTTCCTCGGCGTCATGTCCGGACCCCTGGTCCGCTCCTCCTACCGCGCCGGCCGCCTCTGGGCCACCGCCATGCGCAAAAAAGGCCGCGACATCCCCGCCGAACTCGCCCACATCGCAGAAGGCATCCAGGACTCCGGCACCACCCGCCAGGAAGCCAGCACCCTCCTCGCTGCACACTCGTGACCTCACCTTTGTGAAGTGGCAGAGGGCCGGGCGCTGGAAGAATCCAGCGTCCGGCCCTTTGGTTTA
Organism: Pseudarthrobacter sp. LT1; assembly: GCF_035621795.1. Taxonomy (NCBI): domain Bacteria; kingdom Bacillati; phylum Actinomycetota; class Actinomycetes; order Micrococcales; family Micrococcaceae; genus Pseudarthrobacter; species Pseudarthrobacter sp. LT1. The sequence continues at coordinate 1,816,183 of NZ_CP141830.1, read as the reverse complement.
AGTCACGTAGAATTGAGGCACTATGGCGAAATCCCCTGACTCCAGCAACTCCACCCCGGCGGGCTCCAGCGCGGTGAAGCGCGGCCTGTTCACGCGCAAGCCCAAGGAAGCTAAGGCCAAGAAGCCCAGCAGGCTCAAGCAGATCGGTGAGGTCTTCACCATGACCCGCCGCCACGACCCCATGGTTCCGTGGCTCATGCTGCTGGTGTTCCTCGGTGTTGTGGCCGTGAGCTTCCTGGTGGGTTTCTGGCTGGATAACTGGATTACCGGCCTGATCATCGGCATTCCGCTCGGCCTGCTGGCGGCCACCTTCATTCTGTCCCGCCGCGCTGAGCGTGCAGCGTTCGCGCAGATCGAAAACCAGCCCGGAGCTTCGGGCGCTGCCCTGGGCACGCTCCGCCGCGGCTGGATCACCGAAGAGCAGCCCGTGGCCGTCAACCCGCGCACGCAGGATGCCGTGTTCCGCGCTGTAGGCCGTCCCGGCGTCGTCCTTGTCAGCGAAGGCCCCACCCACCGGGTGAAGCCACTGCTCGACGCCGAGCGCAAGCGCCTGGCGCGCATCCTGCCCAACGTTCCTGTCCACACCATCCAGACCGGCCGCGGCGAAGGCCAGGTGCCGCTGAGCCAGGTGGCCAAGCAGATGGGCAAGATGAAGAACGAACTCACCAAACTTGAAGTCAGCACGGTATCCAAGCGCATCGCGTCCATGGGTACCAGGCTTCCCATTCCCAAGGGCATCGACCCCTACAAGGCCCGTCCCAACCGCGGACGCTAGCTGGTTCAACGCCCCGGTACCGGCACTGCCGGCAGCCGGGGCGTTTTTCTTTGTGCCCGAAGAGCCGCGCGCAGCCCTCCATCACATCTGCGGCCAACGCACCGCCCGACGACAGGACATGACCATGCCCCTCAGGACAACAGTGATCCGCGCCTTCCGCATCCTCGCCGTGGCCGAGGCCTGCAGTTGGGTTGCCCTCCTCGCCGGCATGTATTTCAAATGGATTGCCGCCACCACGGAGCTCGGCGTCCAGGTGGCAGGCCCTGTCCACGGTGCCCTGTTCATCGGCTACGGGGTTGCCGCGCTCATGCTGTGGCGGGTACAGCGCTGGCCGTTCCTGGTGGCCGTGCTGGCAGGTGTCTCGGCAATCTTCCCGTTCGCCACCCTCCTTTTCGAACGCTGGGCCGGACGCCGCGGGTACCTCAGCGCTGCCGGCGCAGCGGACGCCCCTGCCCTCGAGTCCAGCCGCGCCTAGCGGAACTGGCCTGCCACCGTGGACTCCGTTGAGCAGGGACCGAAGGCCCAGCCACCGCAGGAGGCGGGGGTTCCGGACGCGCGGGCGCAGGGGCGCAGGCGGGTAATCGCCCTCCTCTCCCTGCTGGGGGCGACCCTGTTCTGGGCCGGCAACTACGTGGTGGGCGCCGGCGCCGTCCACAGCATCGACCCCCTGAGCCTGGTCTTCCTGCGGTGGGCGATCGCACTGGTGCCGCTGCTGCTGATAGCCCAGCTTGTGGAGAAGCCCTGCTGGCGGTCCGTTGCGGCTGCGTGGCCGTGGCTGCTGGCGCTCAGCGTGTGCGGGCTGCTCGGATACAACCTCCTCCTGTACTTCGCCCTGGAACACACCGATGCGTTCAATGCCTCGCTGATCAACGCCTTCAATCCGGCGCTGATCACGCTGGCGGCCGCAGTGTTCCTGCGCGAACGGCTCACGCCGATGGCGGTGGCCGGCGTCGTGATGGCACTGGCCGGCGTCCTCATCGTCATCAGTGGAGGGAATGTGGGCCGGCTGGCCACTGCCGGCTTCGGCACCGGCGAGGTGCTGATGGTGGGGGCAGTGGTTGTCTGGACGGCCTACACGGTCGTTGGCCGCCTGGCACCTAAGATCCCGCCGATCACAGCCACCGCAGTGCAGGCAGCCGTGGCGGTGGCCCTGCTGGCCCCGGTGCGTTTCGCGCCGGGCGGCCTGGCTTTTCCCGGGACGGGCAGTGCGTTGGCGTCATTGCTCTTCATCGCCATTTTTCCGTCGGTACTGTCCTACGTGCTGTGGAACCGCGCCCTGACGGTCCTGCCGGCGGCCGGTGCCGGCGTGTTCCTCAACCTGATCACCGTCTTCACCGCAGTCCTGACCATTCTCGCCGGACAGGTCCACACAGCCGCGCAGTTTGTGGGCGGCGCCATCGTGGTCGGCGGCGTCATCGTCACGAATGCGCGGGCCTTCCGGCGGAAGAACCCGGCGGGTGCTTAGAGCGGCGGGTGCTTAGAGCGGCGGGTGCTTAGAGCGGCGGGTACCTTGGTGCGGCTGCCCTTGGAGCGCGGCTGCCCGCGGGAGGCCCGTGCCTTATCGCCGGATGAGGAGCGTATTCATGGCCTTGTCGTGCAGGCCGCGCTGGTCCGGGTCGAAAATAACTGCGGGGATGACCAGGCAGAGGAGCACTGCCCTGACCAGGCCAGCCAGCGGCCCCGGAGTGCCGCCTCCCGGCTTGATCACCGCGATGCCCATGATGCGGTGCCCGATGCTGTACCCGAGGGTGCCCACCAGCAGGGTCTGTTCGATGGCGAAGACCGCCAGCGTGGCCCAGGAATCGCCGCCAAAGGCAAAGTTGCTGATAAGCAGTGCGATGCCCCAGTCGATCATGATCGCAACGATCCTGCGTCCTGCCCGGGCAATGGAGCCGGGACCGGACTCCGGCAGTCCCAGGCGCTCCCCCGGATACTTTGAGATGCCGGAAGTGTCAGGTCCGGTGAGCCAGGAGCCAATGTCTTTGCGATCTACCACCGTCCAAGTTTACCGACCCCGGGGCCAGCAGCGCGCCCACAGTGTGGATGGGACTCGACCACAGTGTGGACGGACGATACCGTGGTCATAGCAGGGCATTCTGTAACCTGCCCGAAACAATTCGGACATGGACGGGAAATGCCGGATCCATAGTCTGTTAGAAGTTTCAAGCAATCCCCCGGCAGGTACACGCGACAGGGACAACATGCGTTCTCCCTGATTTTGGATTGCGCTGGATCACATGGCGTGCATGCCAGATATTTACATATGCGTTAGGAGCATAGATGTTCAAGACTGCGGACGAAGTCCTCAAGTTCATCAAGGACGAAGATGTAAAGTTCGTCGATATCCGCTTCACCGACCTTCCGGGTGTCCAGCAGCACTTCAACGTCCCCGCGAAGAGTGTTGACGCTGATTTCTTCGTCAACGGACAGCTCTTCGACGGTTCCTCCATCCGCGGATTCCAGGGCATCGCCGAATCTGACATGCAGCTGATCCCGGACGTCACCACCGCGTTCCTGGACACCTTCCGCATGGAGAAGACCCTCGCGCTGAACTTCTCGATCGTCAACCCGCGCACCGGTGACCCGTACCACCGCGACCCCCGCGGCGTGGCCGAGAAGGCCGAGGCCTACCTGGCCTCCACCGGCATCGCCGACACCGCATTCTTCGCTCCCGAAGCCGAGTTCTTCGTGTTCGACAACGTCCAGTACCAGTCCTCCCCCGAGGGCAGCTTCTACAAGATCGACTCCGAAGAAGCCCACTGGAACAGCGGCCGCGAGGAAGAAGGCGGCAACCTGGGCTACAAGACCCCCGTCAAGGGCGGCTACTTCCCGGTCTCCCCGACCGACAAGCAGGCTGACCTGCGCGACGCCATGTGCGTTGCCCTGGACGAAGCCGGACTCGAGGTCGAGCGCAGCCACCACGAAGTTGGGTCCGCCGGCCAGGCCGAGATCAACTACAAGTTCACCACGCTGACCCACGCTGCCGATGACCTGCAGAAGTTCAAGTACGTCATCAAGAACACCGCTGACGCCTGGGGCAAGTCCGTTACCTTCATGCCGAAGCCTGTCTTCGGCGACAACGGCTCGGGCATGCACTGCCACCAGTCGCTGTGGAACGGTGGCGAGCCGCTGTTCTACGACGAGAAGGGCTACGCCGGCCTGTCCGACACCGCCCGCTGGTACATCGGCGGCCTGCTCCAGCACTCCTCCGCCGTCCTGGCCTTCACCAACCCGACGGTGAACTCCTACCGTCGCCTGGTCAAGGGCTTCGAGGCTCCGGTTAACATGGTCTACTCGCAGGGCAACCGCTCCGCCGGTATCCGCATCCCCATCACGGGCTCCAACCCGAAGGCCAAGCGCATCGAATTCCGCGCTCCGGACCCCTCCTCCAACCCTTACCTGGCCTTCGCTGCCCAGCTGATGGCCGGCATTGACGGCATCCGCAACCGCATCGAGCCCCCGGCTCCCATCGACAAGGACCTCTACGAGCTCCCGGCCGAGGAAGCCAAGGACATCCCCAAGGCTCCGGGCACCCTCGAGGAAGCCCTGGAGGCCCTGCGCGAGGACAACGAGTTCCTGCAGGCCGGCGGTGTCTTCACCCAGGACCTGATCGACACCTGGATCGAGTACAAGTACGAGAACGAGATCCGTCCGCTGTCCCTGCGCCCGAACCCCTACGAGTTCGAGCTCTACTACGGCGTCTAGTCTGCGGCCTGCCCTGCAGGAGCGCTGAAACAGCAAAGGCGGCCACCGGTTCATCCGGTGGCCGCCTTTTGCGTTGTCCCGGCCGTCAAGGCCGCGGACGGAGACCGCCGTAAGGTGGGGGCCCGTCTCCAGACGTGCTGAGACCGGGAGCCGGACCCCCTGACGAATGCCCCCCGAGACGAAGACTGTCCAGCCTTCCCCCCAACAAGGTTGGAGAACACCGCCAACCACATAATCGGGCAAACGCTTGCTAAGCGCAATGCCGGTCCGGCGCGTTACGCCGGTGCGGCGGCAGCGAAGCTGTGGAACATGGTCCGCTGCGGCCCCGCGGAACCGCCCAGGTACGGCCCTGCGTCGACAAATCCGGCGCGGCGGTACGCGGAGAGGCCCGCATGGTTGTCCTCATTGACGGAAAGTACGACGCCGGACTCGCCGCTTTGGTGCCGGGCGGTGAGCTTGCGGGCAGCCTCCACAGCGGCAGCGGTCGCCAGCGTGCCCAGCCCCCTGCCCTGGTGCCGGCTGTCGATGAGGAAGCCCCGCAGCAGCCAGGCTGAGCTGTCGTCGGGCCACCCGGCAAGACCGGCGGCCCCCGCCTGGAGGGTCAGGACACCGGCTGCGTTCCCGCCTGCCTCCACGACGTAGGGGTGCCGTGATTCTTCGGCCAGGCCTGCCAGCGCCATGCGGAGGGGGTCACCCACAAACCGTTCCTGGCCTGCCAGGAGCGACATGTCCGCGATGGCGCCCAACTGGATGGCGCGGGCATCCGCGTCCAGGTCCCGTAGCGGGATAAGCCAGACCCAGTCAGTGTCCATAGAAGACACGTTCAAAGACGGCGCGGGCGCGGCGGCTCACCCGCAGATAGTCTTCCTCCAGCGCGGCGGCGTGTCCCGGCTCGTAGCCGCACCAGCGCGCCACGGCCTCGAGGTCGCGGCGGGAGGACGGCAGGAGATCGGAGGCCTTGCCGTTCCAGATGACATTGGCGGACCGGATGCGGCTGGCCAACCGCCAGGCCTCAGCCAGCAAACCGGCGTCAGCAGCATCCAGCAGTCCAAGTTCGGCTGCTGCGGTGAGGGCTTCCAGGGTGGACGTGGTCCGGAGTTCCGGGTGTTTCCCGGCGTGCTGGAGCTGCAGCAGCTGCACCAGCCACTCGACGTCACTGAGGCCGCCGCGGCCGAGTTTGAGGTGCCGTGCAGGGTCGGCGCCGCGCGGCAGCCGCTCCGATTCCACCCTGGCCTTGATGCGCCTGATCTCCCGTACGTCCTGCTCCGCCACGGTTTCCGGGTAGCGGATGGGATCGATCAGCTTGAGGAAATCAGCGGCCAGGGCATCATCGCCGGCCATGGGCCGTGCCCGCAACAGTGCCTGTGCTTCCCAGATCAGGGACCAGCGGCGGTAATACTCCGCGAAGGAGTCCAGGGAGCGCACCATGGCCCCGTTCTTGCCCTCGGGACGGAGATCGGCGTCCATCTGGAGGACCCGTTCGGCCATGATGGCCGGCTTCAGCGGCTGGGTGAGGAGGCTGGACACCTTGGCCACGATGCGGGCGGCCTGTTCCTGCGCCTCCGCCTCGGTAAAGCCGGGCAGCGCCCGGTGGACGTACATGACGTCGGCGTCGGAGCCGTAGCCGATCTCCCGGCCGCCCTGCCGGCCCATGGCCACCACCAGCACCGTGGTTTTGAGCGGGCCGCCGGCTGAGACTATTCCTTCCGCCACCCGCAGCGCGCCCAGGACGGCGGCGCGGTCCGTGTCTGCCAGGGCCCTGCCCACCTGTTCCTGGTCCAGGACGCCGGCGGAATCTGCGATGGCGATGCGCAGGATTTCCCGCCGCCGGATCAGCCGGATCAGGCGCATGGCACTCTCCGGGTCCTCGTGCCGGGACATCTTTGCCGTGATCTCCTGCCACTGGGCTTCAAAGCCCACGGGAACCAGGTCCTTGTCCTGTCCCAGCCATGCCACCGACTCCGGCGAGACCTCCAGCAGGTCCGCGATCAGCCGTGAGTTGGACAGCATGTGGCACAGGCGTTCGGCGGCGGCGTTGGAGTCGCGGAGCAGGCCAAGGTACCAGTGTGTGGTGCCCAGTGCCTCGCTGACGCGGCGGAAGGCCAGAAGGCCGGCGTCCGGGTCCACGCCCTCGGCGAGCCAGTCGAGCAGGATGGGCAGGAGCTGGCGCTGCAGGGCGGCCCGGCGGCTCACTCCGGCCGTCAGCGCCTCAATGTGGCGCATCGCCCCCTGCGGGTCCCGGTATCCGAGCGCCGCAAGCCGTCCCTGCGCCGCTTCCGGGGTCAGCCTGGCGTCCTCGCTGCTGAGTTTGGCTGCCGTGTTCAGCAGCGGCCGGTAGAAGATACGCTCGTGCAGTTCACGGACCGAGCGCTTGGTCCGTTGCCACGCGGACAGCAGGGAGTCCGGGCTGGGCCGTTCGTTGGAGAACGGCCCCAGGACGGCTTTGGCCAAAGAGCGCAGTGCCGGCTCCGCCACCGGCATAAGGTGGGTCCGGCGCAGCTGGAACAGCTGGATCCGGTGCTCCAGGAGCCGCAGGTAGCGGTAGGCATTGTCAAAGGCCGCCGCGTCGGAACGGCCAATGTAACCGCCCGCTGAAAGGGCAGCGATCGCAGAGGTGGTGTCCCGCCGTCGTAATGTCTCATCCGCCTTGCCATGCACCAGCTGGAGCAGCTGGACGGTGAATTCAACGTCGCGCAGTCCGCCGCGGCCCAGCTTGATCTGGCGCTGCTCCTCGGCCGCCGGAATGTTCTCCGTGACCCGGCGCCGCATCGCCTGGACGGACTCCACGAAGCCCTCCCGCCCGGCCGAGCTCCAGATCAGCGGCGCCACGGCTTCCTCGTACGCCCGGCCAAGCGCGGCGTCGCCCGCAATGGCACGGGCCTTGAGCAGCGCCTGGAATTCCCAGCTTTCGGCCCACCTGGCGTAGTACGTCTCGTGGGAGGCGAGGGTGCGGACCAGCGGCCCCGACTTGCCCTCGGGCCTCAGGTTCGCATCCACCTCCCACAGTCCGGGCTCCCTCGCAACCGAGGAGATCGCCCGGGAGATGCCGCTTGCCAGCGCCGTGCCGATGGTGTTGGCCTGGGCATCCTCCAGGCTGCCGGCGTCCACGACGTAGATGACGTCGACGTCGGAGATGTAGTTCAGTTCCCGGGCTCCGCATTTGCCCATGCCGATGACTGCCAGGCCGACGTCGGCGACGTCGGCTGCGCTGTGCTGCTCCGCCGCTTCAGCGCGGGAGACGGCGAGGGCAGCCTCAATGGCGGCTGCGGCCAGGTCCGCAAGTTCACCGCCCACCGATGGCAGGAAGTCCAGCGGGTCCGCGGCGCAGAGGTCCTTGACGGCGAGGTCCACCAGTCCGCGCCGGTAGGCCGTGCGCAGGGCAGCGTAGGCGTCCGCGCCGGTGGAGGCGGCCACGGGACGTGCGGCGCGGGGGTCGGCACCCACGGCCTGCAGGAGGGTGGTGCGCAGCCTGCCCGGGTCGGCGGGCAGCGGCTCGGGACTGGCCCGGACCCGGAAGGCCTCCAAATGCTCCGGGTGCCTGATGAGGAACTCCCCCAGGGCCTCGGAAGCGCCCAGGACCCGGTACATGGGCTCGCTGTCCTCCGCGTCAGCGGCCGCCAGGTCCCGCAGCTGCGGGTGCTTTTCAATCAGCCGGACCAGGGACTGCAGGGCAGTGTCCGGGCTCGCCGCCAGCTGCAGCCCGGCAAAGAGCCTGTCCTGGTCCAGCCCCTCAAGTTCGCGCGCGGCAAGGAACCGTTCGCCCTTCTCCAGGTCGCTGAATCCGGCCGCGATCAGGCGGCGTGCCAGGCTCACGCCGGGCACCTAGAGGATGCCGAGGTTGCGCTGCAGCTCGTAGGGCGTCACCTGAAGCCGGTAGTCCTGCCATTCGGCCCGCTTGTTGCGCAGGAAGTGCTCGTAGACCTGTTCGCCCAGGATCTGCGGCATCAGCTCCGAGTCCTCCATGGAACGGATGGCATCGTGCAGGCTGGCCGGGAGCGGGTCATGGCCCATGGCGCGGCGTTCCGCGGAGCTCAGTGACCAGACATCGTCCTCTGCCGCGGCCGGAAGGTCGTAGCCCTCTTCGATGCCCTTCAGGCCCGCGCCGAGCAGCACGGCGTAGGCAAGGTACGGGTTCGCGGCGGAGTCGATGCCGCGGTACTCGATCCGGGCGGACTGGCCCTTGCCGGGCTTGTACAGGGGCACGCGGACCAGCGCTGAGCGGTTGTTGTGGCCCCAGCTGAGGTAGCTGGGTGCCTCGCCGCCGCCCCACAGGCGCTTGTAGGAGTTGACGAACTGGTTGGTGACGGCCGTGAATTCCGGGGCGTGCTTGAGGATGCCGGCGATGAACTGCCGGGCGGTCTTGGACAGCTGGAACTCTGCCCCTGCTTCGAAGAACGCGTTGCTGTCGCCCTCGAACAGGGAGAAGTGCGTGTGCATGCCGGACCCGGGGTGGTCGGTGAACGGCTTGGGCATGAACGTGGCGTAGGTGCCCTGCTGCAGCGCCACTTCCTTGATAACGGTGCGGAACGTCATGATGTTGTCCGCCGTCTGCAGGGCGTCCGCGTAGCGGAGATCGATCTCGTTCTGGCCCGGGCCTGCCTCGTGGTGGCTGAATTCCACGGAAATGCCGACCGATTCCAGCATGGTCACGGCGGTGCGCCGGAAATCCTGGGCCACGCCGCCGGGGACATGGTCAAAGTAGCCGCCCTCGTCCACCGGAACAGGAGCACCGTTCGGACCCGGCTCGTGCGACTTAAGCAGGTAGAACTCGATCTCGGGGTGGGTGTAGCAGGTGAAGCCCATGTCCGCGGCCTTGGCAAGGGTCCGCTTGAGCACGTTGCGCGGATCGGCAGCGGAGGGCTCGCCGTCGGGGGTCAGGATGTCGCAGAACATCCTGGACGTCTGCTCCGTCTCGCCGCGCCACGGCAGGATCTGGAAGGTGGCGGGATCCGGCTGGGCCAGCATGTCGGATTCGAAAACGCGGGCCAGGCCTTCGATGGAGGAACCGTCGAACCCCAGGCCTTCCTCAAATGCGCCCTCAACCTCCGCCGGTGCCAGCGCCACGGACTTCAGCGAACCCACGACGTCGGTGAACCACAGGCGCACGAAACGTACGTCGCGCTCTTCGATTGTGCGCAGGACAAACTCTTGCTGGCGGTCCATGATGGCCTCTTCTCCGGTCAACGTCTTGCTCCGGGGTCCGCGCAAAGGGGAAAGCCGGCAGCAGTTCATCATCACTGTACTAATCATTCGGCGCCGATGCTTGAGCCTGCGCCGTGCGTAACACAGCATTAACCTGGCGGTCCCCAAAACATGCCCCCAGGCGCGGTTTCCAGCGATACCTGGCAGCCCGCTCCGGCCCGAAGCTATGGCGCTTATCACCTTTTTGCCGGGATACCCGCGGTAGCTAGGACGGCCGGTACCGCACTACGCTCATCCCATGGCCTCCAACAGCTCCGACTCCAGCGCGTCCGCAGAAGCACCCGCCCCGTACGGCAACGGCCCCGGCGTGCCGGTTCCTGCCGAACGGAAGCCCGCCAAGGTCCGCATCCACCACCTGCAGCAGGCCAAGCGTGACGGCAGCAAATTCGCCATGCTCACGGCGTACGAGCAGTACACGGCCGAGATTTTCGATGCTGCCGGCATCGAGGTGCTCCTGGTCGGCGACTCGGCGTCCAACAACGTCTTTGGCAATGAGACCAGCCTCCCGGTGACCGTTGACGAACTGCTCCCCCTCTGCCGGGCGGTGGCCAGGTCCGCCAAGCGTGCCCTGGTGGTGGCTGACCTTCCGTTCGGCAGCTACGAGGTCAGTGCGGAGCAGGCCGTCGCCGCCGGAGTCAGGTTCCTGAAGGAAGGGCTGGCCCACGCGGTAAAGATCGAGGGCGGGAAGTACTACGCCCCCACGGTCCGCGCGATGGTGCAGGCAGGCATCCCGGTGATGGCCCACATCGGCTTCACGCCCCAGAGCGAACACGCCCTGGGCGGCTACCGCGTGCAGGGCCGCGGCGACGACGCCCAACGGCTGATCGAGGACGCCCGAGCCCTTGAAGAGGCCGGGGCGTTTTGCGTGCTGATGGAAATGGTGCCGGCGGAGACTGCTGCGGCGGTTGACGCCGCCGTGGCCGTCCCCACGGTGGGCATCGGGGCGGGGAACGCCACCACGGGCCAGGTCCTTGTCTGGCAGGACATGGCCGGGCTTCGCGGTGGCCGGATGGCAAAATTCGTCAAGCAGTACGCGGACTTGCGCAGCACACTGCACGACGCCGCCACCGCCTACGGGGACGACGTCCGGTCCGGCACGTTCCCCGGCCCGGAACACTCGTTCTAGGCAGGAAGCAGCCCGTCAGTCGTCGTCGCCTTTTTCCCAGGCCTCGTTGCGCGCCCGGACCTTCTCGATGGCATGCTCCGCTTCTTCGCGGGTCTTGTAGGGCCCAATGAGCTGGCTCCAGTCCGACAGTCGGTCCTCTTCCACTTCGTGGGTGTTGATGTTGAACCAGTACTCAGTCATCGTTGCTCCTCGTTCCGGCGACAGGAAAACCAGGGTGATCCACGTAACACAAACACTTACGCGCGCCCTCCCCAGCTTGTCGGTTGTTAGGCGTTCTGTGGTGCCTTATATGATCAATCTATGCCTTCCCTTGCCTCGACTGCACCCATTGGCACCCTCACCCCGGGTACCCTGAGTCCGCAGCGTCCCGTCCCGGCGTCCATCCCCCGTCCGGAATACGTCGGCAAGCCGGCACCCGCAAAATTCACCGGCTCCGAAGTCAAGTCTGCGGAGACCATTGAGAAGATCCGGATTGCCGGGAAAATCGCGGCGCAGGCCATCGTGGAAGTGGGCAAGCACATCCAGCCGGGTGTCACCACCGACGAACTGGACAAAGTGGGCCACGAATTCCTGCTGGACCACAACGCCTACCCGTCCACGCTCGGTTACCGCGGATTCCCCAAGTCGCTGTGCTCCTCCTTGAACGAGGTCATCTGCCACGGCATCCCGGACAGCACCGTGGTCCAGGACGGCGACATCCTGAACATCGACATCACGGCCTACCTCAACGGCGTCCACGGAGACACCAACTACACGTTCCTGGTGGGGGACGTGGACGAGGAATCCCGGCTCCTGGTGGAGCGTACGCAGGAGTCGCTGAACCGGGCCATCAAGGCTGTGGCGCCGGGGCGTGAAATCAACGTCATCGGCAGGGCCATCCAGTCCTATGCCAAGCGCTTTGGCTACGGCGTGGTCCGCGACTTCACCGGCCATGGCGTCGGAGAGGCCTTCCACACCGGGCTCATCATCCCGCACTACGATGCCGCCCCTGCCTACAACACCGTGATCGAAACGGGAATGGTGTTCACCATCGAACCGATGCTCACGCTGGGCACCGTGGAGTGGGACATGTGGAGCGATGACTGGACCGTGGTCACACGGGACCGGAAGCGCACCGCCCAATTCGAGCACACCCTGCTGGTCACCGAGACCGGCGCCGAAATCCTTACCCTGCCGTAGCCCGGCCCATGCCCCCTGGGCATGCTGCCGGTGCAGACCGGACACCTGTTACGGGCCGCCCCCAAAGCTGCCCCTTTTCCTGCCCGCCCCTGTCAAGAACGGAATCCCATTGGCCAAGAAGGACGAGAAGTCGCACAAGAACGCACCGCTGATCGGCATCGACATCGGTGGTACGGGCATCAAGGGCGGCATTGTCGACCTGAAAAAGGGCAAGCTCCTCGGAGAACGCTTCCGGGTGCCCACCCCGCAGCCCGCCACCCCTGAGGCCGTAGCCGAGGCCGTGGCCCTGGTGGTGGCCGAACTCTCGGCACGCCCCGAGGCTCCGGAAGCCGGCTCCCCCGTGGGCGTGACCTTTCCCGGCATCATCCAGCACGGCGTGGTCCACTCCGCAGCCAATGTGGACAAGAGCTGGCTGGACACGGACATCGACGCCCTCCTCACGGCCCGGCTCGGCCGGCCGGTGGAAGTCATCAATGATGCGGACGCCGCAGGCCTGGCAGAAGCACGTTTCGGTGCCGGCGCGGGTGTCTCCGGCACGGTCCTGGTGATCACCCTGGGCACCGGCATCGGGTCGGCCTTCATCTTCGACGGAAAGCTGGTCCCCAACGCAGAGCTGGGGCACCTTGAAATTGACGGCCACGACGCCGAATCCAAGGCGTCCGCTGTTGCCCGCGAACGGGACGGGCTGTCCTGGGACGAGTACAGCGTTCTCCTGCAGCGCTACTTCTCGCACGTGGAGTTCCTGTTCTCGCCGGAACTGTTCATCGTGGGGGGCGGGATTTCAAAGCGCGCCGACGAGTACCTTCCCAACCTCAGGCTCCGCACCCCGATTGTCCCGGCGGTGCTCCGCAACGAGGCAGGCATTGTGGGTGCGGCGCTGGAAATCGCGCTCCAGCACAACCTGGCCAAGTAGGGAGTGGTGCCGGTGGCGGCTGCGGCTTCCCCTCCGCTGCCGCCACCGGAGTTTTAGAGGGGGCTCTTCTCGGAGCTCTTGGCTGCGCCCTTGGCGCCTTCCCCGGCCTCGTGGCGGAGCAGGGCAATGGCAGTCTCGAAGTCCTCGAGGGACTCAAAGGCCTGGTACACGCTGGCGAAGCGAAGGTACGCTACCTCGTCGAGTTTCTGCAGCGGCCCGAGGATCACCAGGCCAACCTCGTGCGCATCGATTTCAGCGGCGCCCGATGCACGGATTTGCTCTTCGACTTCCTGGGCCAGCATGGCGAGGTCATCCTCGCTCACGGGGCGCCCCTGGCACGCCTTGCGCACGCCGTTGATCACCTTGCTGCGGCTGAAGGGCTCGCCCACGCCGGACCGCTTGATCACGGACAGGCTGGTGGTTTCCACCGTGGTGAACCGGCGGCCGCATTCAGGGCATTGCCGGCGCCTTCGGATGGCCGAGCCGTCGTCAGCCATCCGGCTGTCCACCACGCGGGAATCAGGGTTGCGGCAGAACGGGCAGTACATGGCGTTCCCCCTTTTCGCTTGTGGTGTGCAACGGCGTTGGACGCCACCGGCACCGCCGGGGGGCGATGCCGTGGCGTACCCAGTTTACGGGCAGATGTGGGGTAATAACAATCCTGTAATTACTACATGTAGTGGTATCACCGATCGCCCGGGAACCGGGCCGTCACCGCGTCCCCGTGGGCCGGAAGATCCTCGGCCCGGGACAGGCTCACGATGTGCCCGCTGACCTCGGCCAGGGCTTCCCGGCTGTAGTTGACCACCTGGATGGCGCGCAGGAAAGTGGTCACGTTCAGCCCGGAGGAAAAAGCTGCCGTACCGCTGGTGGGCAGCACGTGGTTGGAGCCGGCGCAGTAGTCGCCAAGGCTGACGGGGCTGTAGTCGCCCACGAAGATCGCGCCCGCGTTCCGGATGCGTGCGGCCACGGCGGCAGCGTCCCGGGTCATGATTTCCAGGTGCTCCGCTGCGTAGGCGTCACAGGCAGCGATTCCCTGCTCGAGGCCGTCCACCAGCACGACGCCGGACTGGGGACCGGACAGCGCCTCCTGCACCCTGGCCGAGTGCTTGGTGGCGGCGGCCTGCAGTGCCAGTTCAGCGCGCACGGCGGCGGCCAGGTCCTCGGAATCGGTAATGAGGACCGAGGCTGCTTTCGGATCGTGCTCCGCCTGGCTGAGCAGGTCGGCGGCAACCAGCGCGGGCTGGGCGGAGTCGTCCGCCAGGATAGCGATCTCGGTGGTTCCGGCCTCGGAATCAATGCCGACGACGCCCTTGACCAGGCGTTTGGCCGTGGCCACGAAGATGTTGCCGGGGCCGGTGACCACGTCCACGGGCTCCAGGGCCGGGCCTGCCTCCGTTGCTTCGACGCCGTAGGCGAAGGCGGCAATGGCCTGGGCCCCGCCGATGGCGTAGACCTCAGTGATGCCCAGCAGCGCCGCTGCCGCCAGGATGGTGGGGTGCGGCAGGCCGCCGAACTCCTTCTGGGGCGGCGAGGCCAGGGCGATGGACTCCACGCCCGCCGCCAGTGCGGGTACGACGTTCATGATTACCGATGACGGGTACACGGCAAGGCCGCCGGGAACGTACAGCCCCACGCGGGCCACCGGAACCCAGTTCTGGCTGACCACTGCGCCGTCGCCCAGTTCGACGTCGACATTGCGGGGGCGCTGGCCGTCCGCGAACTTCCGTGCCCGGCTGATGGATTCCTCCAGGGCAGCCCGGACGGCGGGATCCAGCTGGTCCAGCGCTGCGGCGATTGCCTCCCCGGGGACCAGCGGGTGCTCCTGCGCCACGCCGTCGAACCGTTCGGCCAGCTCGGCCAGCGCCGCGAAGCCGCGCTCCCGGACGGCGGAAATGATCTGCAGGACCTTTTCCTCGGCGTCCGCCACGGTCTGTCCCTTGGCGCGGGGCACCGCGGCGCGCAGTGCCGGGAGACTGAGGTGGCGGCCCCGAAGGTCAATGGTGCGGAAGTCGACGGCGGCTGTCACGGGGGCGGGAAACTCCGGGGATGTGGTCACCGCTCTATTTTACGGGGCTGTGCATGCCCGCTGTTTCCGCGCCGGCGGGATCAGTCTTTCTGCCCGTGGCGCCCACCAGTTCCAGGATGAAGACCGACACGGCCGTGGCGGCGGGCCAGAGCAGCAGGACCGGCCACGCCCGCAGGGAGAAGGCGATGCTGGCGTTTGCCGACGTGTCGACGGCCGGACCCCACAGCCGTCCCGCGAGGACACCTGTCCCCCATGCCACGGCGCTGCCTGCGAACGCCCCGGCCAGGCCGGTGAGCAGTGCCGCCTGCGGGTCCGGGCGCTTGCCGTCCGCCAGGAATACGGCCAGCAGGCAGCCGGCGAGCACCAGGATGCCTGCGAGCGTGAGATCGCGCGGCAGCCAGACCAGGGGCACGTTGCCGGCCCCCAGGGCTGGGTCGCGGGTGATCAGGTTTAATCCGCCCGGTGCAAGTACCCACCAGAGGATTCCCGCCGGAATGCCCGCGGCCGCCGGGACCAGCAGCAGGGACCATGGCAGCAGCCGCCTGGCGGGGCGGGCGAAGTTCGTCATGCAACACACCTTAACAAAGGTTCCTGCAAGGCCATCCGCGGCGGTGCTGCCCGCGCCTGTTTTCCCGCCGTGACCGTGGGCCAATACGCTTGGGGAAAGAGTTACGCCACTTAGTTCAGGAGTTCCGGTGACCGACAACAGCGAGCCGTTCGAGCAGACGTTCAAGGAGATGTTCCGCCGCCATGCCGCGGGCGTCGCCATCATCACCGTGAACTACCAGGATGAGCCCTACGGCTTCACGGCAACCTCCGTGGCGTCCCTGTCAGCGAAACCGCCGCGCTTCACGTTCAACATGGCGCGCAGCTCCAGGTCCTGGCCCGCGGTGGCCAACACCCAGTACCTGGGGGTGCACATGCTGGGCCTGGAGAACCAGGAGCTGGCGGCCCGCTTTGCCCGCCCCGGCAACCGCTTCGAAGGCAACCACTGGGAAATCGGTCCGCACGGGGTGCCCATCCTCAAGGATGTTGCCGGCTGGCTGATCGGCGAGATCCAGATGCGGCTCTCCTTCGAGAACAACGCCGTGGTGGTTGTCCAGGTGGTGGACGGCCAGGTGGGCGGCGAAGGATCGCCGTTGCTGTACCACGGCGGCGCCTACGGGCAGCCGGTGCCGCTGGATTACGAGATCTGACGCCCACGGACCGGCGCGGCACAAAACAGGCGGCCGACGGCGGGAGGTGATTCCCGCCGTCGGCCGCCTGTTTGTCAAGCGTCGAGGCAGGCCGGGCCCAGCAGGACCTTCAGGTCGCCGAACAGCGACGGGCTGGGGTTCACCCGCAGGTGGACGGGCAGGCCCATGATTTCGGTCCGGGTGTCGCCCTGCAGGTGCAGCCGCACCTCCGAGTTGCCCCGGTGGGTGCGCAGGACGTCGCCGAGTTCCGTGACCACGGCCTCGGTGGCCTTGTGGGTGGGCATGGTGATGACCAGGGGCCCGTTCAGCCCTTCGCTCAGGTCCGGAACGGACAGCTCCATGCAGTTCAGCGTGATGGCGCCGTCGTCGCGCTTCTGCAGCCGGCCCTTGACCACCACGATCAGGTCCTCGGCCAGCACGGAGGCGATCGGCCCATATACCTGCCCGAAGAACATGACCTCGATCGAGCCGCCCAGGTCCTCCACCTCGGCCCGGGCATAGGCATTGCCGCTGGCTTTCGCGATGCGGCGGCTCAGTGACGTGATCATGCCGGCGATGGTGATGATCGCTCCGTCCTGTGGCCCGTCCTCGCCGATGATGGAGGTAATGCTCATCTCTGCATGCTGGGCCAGGAGGCCCTCCAGGCCCTGCAGCGGATGGTCCGAGACGTACAGGCCCAGCATGTCCCGTTCGAAGGAGAGCTTGTCCTTCTTTTCCCACTCGGGCAGGTCCGGGATCTCGATGCTCAGGGAGGACGATTCCGCCCCGGCGTCTTCGAAGCCGGCGAAGAGGTCGAACTGGCCGATGGCCTCGTTGCGCTTGAGGGTGATGACGGAGTCGATGGCCTCTTCATGGATCATCGCCAGGGCGCGGCGGTGGTGGCCCAGCGAGTCGAAGGCGCCGGATTTGATCAGGGACTCGATGGTCCGCTTGTTGCAGACCACGGCCGGGACCTTCATCAGGTAGTCCTTGAAGGAGGTGAACGCGCCCTCGCTTTCGCGGGCTGCCACCATGGCTTCCACGGCGTTGACGCCCACGTTGCGGATGGCGCCCATGCCGAAGCGGATGTCGTTGCCCACCGGGGTGAAGTTCAGGGCGGACTCATTGACGTCCGGCGGAAGCACGGTGATGCCCATGCGCCGGCACTCGTTGAGGTAGATGGCCGACTTGTCCTTGTCATCGCCCACCGATGTCAGCAGCGCCGCCATGTACTCCGGCGCATAATGGGCCTTGAGGTACGCGGTCCAGTAGGAGATCACGCCATAGGCGGCCGAGTGGGCTTTGTTGAAGGCGTAGTCGGAGAAGGGCAGCAGGATGTCCCAGAGGGTCTTGACGGCCTCCATGGAGTAGCCGTTGTCCTGCATGCCCTGGGAGAAGCCGGCAAACTGCTTGTCCAGCTCGGATTTCTTCTTCTTGCCCATCGCGCGGCGGAGGATGTCGGCCTGTCCCAGCGAGTAGCCGGCGAGCTTCTGCGCCACGGCCATGACCTGCTCCTGGTACACGATCAGGCCATAGGTCCCGCCGAGGATCTCCTTGAGGGGCTCCTCCAGCTCCGGGTGGATGGGGATGACCTCCTGGATCCCGTTTTTGCGCAGGGCATAGTCGGTGTGGGCGTTGGCGCCCATGGGGCCCGGACGGTAGAGCGCCAGAACGGCGGAGATGTCTTCGAAGTTGTCAGGCTTCATGAGCTTGAGCAGCGACCGCATGGGACCGCCGTCGAGCTGGAACACGCCCAGGGTGTCGCCGCGGGCCAGGAGCTCGTAGGACGGGGCATCGTCCAGCTCAAGGTTTTCCAGGTCCAGGTCGATGCCGCGGTTCATCTTGATGTTCTCGAGGGCATCGGAAATGATCGTCAGGTTCCGCAGGCCCAGGAAGTCCATCTTGATCAGGCCAAGGCCCTCGGACGTCGGGTAGTCGAACTGGGTGATCACCTGGCCGTCCTGGAAGCGGCGCATGATGGGGATGACGTCGATGATGGGGTCCGAGGACATGATGACGCCGGCGGCGTGCACGCCCCACTGGCGCTTCAGGCCTTCGATGCCCAGGGCCGTTTCGAAGACCTTGGCGGCTTCGGGATCGGTGGCGATCAGCTGCCGGAAGTCCCCTGCCTCGCTGTAGCGCTTGGACTCCGGATTCTGGATGTCCGCCAGGGGAATGTCCTTGGCCATCACGGCCGGCGGCAGGGCCTTGGTCAGCGTCTCGCCCATGCTGAACGGGTAGCCCAGGACGCGGGAGGAGTCCTTGAGTGCCTGCTTGGTCTTGATGGTGCCGTAGGTGACGATCATCGCGACGCGCTCGTCACCGTACTTGCGGGTGACGTAGTCGATGACCTCGGAGCGGCGCCGGTCATCGAAGTCGACGTCGAAGTCGGGCATGGAGACGCGGTCCGGGTTGAGGAACCGTTCGAAGATCAGCCCGTGACGCAGGGGGTCGAGGTCGGTGATGCGCATGGCGTAGGCCACCATGGAGCCTGCACCCGAACCACGCCCGGGGCCCACCCGGATGCCGTTGTTCTTGGCCCAGTTGATGAAGTCGGCAACCACCAGGAAGTAGCCGGGGAAACCCATGGAGGTGATGACGCCGAGCTCGTAGTCGGCCTGCTTGCGGACCTCGTCCGGGATGCCGCCGGGATAGCGGTACTGCAGGCCCTTGTCCACTTCCTTGACCAGCCAGGAGGTCTCGTCCTCGCCGGGCGGGCAGGGGAACCGCGGCATGAAGTTGGCGTCGGTGTTGAAGGACACTTCACAGCGTTCGGCGATGAGCAGGGTGTTGTCGCACGCCTCCGGGTGGTCGCGGAAGAGCTCCCGCATTTCCTGCGGGGACTTCAGGTAGTAACCGCTGCCGGAGAACGCGAACCGGGAGCCGCCGTTGTCATAGGTGGGTTCCAGCAGCGTGGAGCCGGACTGGATGGCCAGCAGGGCCTCGTGCGCCTTGGCGTCGTGCTCGTGCGTGTAGTGGAGGTCGTTGGTGGCCACCAGCGGCAGGTTCAGGTCCTTGGCCAGCCTCAGCAGGTCGCCGGTGACCCGCCGCTCGATGTCCAGCCCGTGGTCCATCAGTTCGCAGAAATAGTTCTCCGCACCGAAGATGTCCCGGAACTCGGCTGCGGCCTCGAGTGCTTCGCGGTACTGGCCGAGCCGGAGCCGGGTCTGGACCTCGCCGGAGGGGCAGCCCGTGGTGGCGATGAGTCCCTCTGAGTACGTGTTGAGCAGTTCCCGGTCCAGCCGGGGCCACTTGCCGAAGACAGAGTCAAGGGAGGCGATGGAGGAGGCCCGGAAGAGGTTCCGCATGCCCACGTTGTTGTAGCTCAGGAGGGTCATGTGGGTGTAGGACCCACCGCCGGAGACGTCGTCCTTGCGCTGGGATTCATCGCCCCAGCGCACGCGTTCCTTGTCCGTCCGGGCAGTACCGGGCGTCACATACGCTTCGACACCGATGATCGGCTTGATGCCCTTGTCCGTGGCTTTGCGCCAGAAGTCGAACGCTCCGAACAAGTAGCCGTGGTCCGTGGTGGCGAGGGCCGGCATGCCCAGGCGCTCGGTCTCATCGAACAGCTCCCCCAGGCGGGCAGCTCCATCCAGCATGGAATATTCGGTGTGGGTGTGCAGGTGGACAAACGAATCATTGCTGGAACTCACCGCACTATTCTAAGCGCTGCCCCCGGACAGTCCTGCCAGGCCGGCCGTGTCAGGCCTGGCCCGACTCCAGCACTTCCAGGGCGTAGGAAAGGTCCTGCGGGTACTCGCTGGTGACCGTCACGCGCTCCCCCGTCACAGGGTGGTCAAAGGCCAGTTGGCGGGCGTGCAGCCACTGCCGCGTGAGCCCCAGGGTGGCGGCCAGGCGGGGATCGGCGCCGTAGGTGAGGTCACCTGCGCAGGGGTGGCGGAGCGCGGAGAAATGCACCCGGATCTGGTGCGTGCGGCCGGTCTCAAGGTGGACTTCCACCAGGCTGGCCTTGCCGAACGCCTCCAACACCTCGTAGTGGGTTACGGAGGGCCGCCCGTCCTCGATGACGGCGAAACGCCAGTCGTGCCCGGGGTGGCGGCCGATGGGGGCATCGATGGTTCCCGTCAGGGGGTCCGGAAGGCCCTGCACCACCGCGTGGTAGACCTTGTCCACCGTGCGCTCCTTGAAGGCGCGCTTAAGGGCGGTGTAGGCGCGCTCGGATTTGGCCACCACCATCACGCCGGAGGTACCGACGTCGAGCCGATGGACGATGCCTGCCCGTTCGGGGGCGCCTGAAGTGGAGATCCGGTAGCCGGCAGCGGCAAGGCCGCCCACCACAGTGGGCCCCACCCAGCCCGGTGAGGGATGGGCGGCCACGCCGACGGGTTTGTCGACGACGACGAAATCATCGTCGTCGAGCAGGATGTTCAGGCCTTCCACAACTTCCTCCACGACTTCAAGCGGGTCCCGCCGTTCCGGGACGGTGACCTCGAGGGTGTCCCCGGCCACAAGTTTTGCCGACTTGCCCAGGGCCTTGCCCCGGTTGAGGACGTGGCCGTCCGCGAGAAGGGATGCGGCGACGGAACGGGACACCCCCAGGAGGCCAGCCAGGCCGGCGTCCGCCCGCGCCCCGGCGTATTCTTCGGCGACGACAATGCGGTCAGTCATGGCCCGGCTTGTCCTTGTGTGCGCTCCCCAGCCGTGTACCGTCCAGGGCGATCCCGCGGATGGTCAGGATGCAGATGATGGCGACGGCGGACACCACCGCGGAGTCCGCGATGTTGAAAATGGCGAAATTGGGAAACTGGATGAAGTCCACCACGTGTCCCATGCCGAAGGACGGTTCACGGAAGAGCCGGTCCGTGAGGTTCCCCAGCGCCCCGCCGAGCAGCAGGCCCAGGGCAAGGGACCACCAGGCGGAGCCCAGCCGGCGGATTTGGAAAAGGATGGCGACGGCCACGCCGGCCATGATGATGGAAAACACCCAAGTGACGTTCTCGCCGATGGAGAACGCGGCGCCGGAGTTCCGGATGAAGTACCAGTGGAGCAGGGGCGGCAGCACCGGGATCCGTTCGCCTTCCACCATGGTGGAGGTGACCCACAGCTTGGTCAGCTGGTCCAGGACGTAGGCGAAGACCGCGAACCCCGCGAAAAGGGACAGCAGCACCGCCCGGCGGGGGCGCGGCGAGGATGGGACAGGGCGTGCCGCGTCGGCGGCAAGTTCGTCAGTCATGGTGCTTTCAATTCGTGGAACTGGGTGTCAATGCCAAAAGCCGGTGGCCGAGGAATCCTCAGCCACCGGCTTTCAGAATACGTGCTGCCAGGCTTAGTTGGCTTCGCTGACTTCCGGCGTCGCGACGGAGCCGCGGGCATCCAGGTCGCGGAGCTGGCCCTCGATGTAGGCCTTCAGGCGTGAGCGGTAGTCGCGTTCGAAGCCGCGGAGCTGCTCTACCTTGCGTTCCAGGACGGAGCGCTGCTGCTCCAGGGCGCCGAGGATCTTGCGGGACTTTTCCTGGGCATCGTTGACGAGGCTGCTGGCTTCGATCTGCGCCTCGGCGATGATCTTGTCCTTCTGGGCCTGGCCGTCGGCGACGTGGCGGTCGTGCATCTGCTGTGCCATGGCCAGCAGGCCAGCAGCGGACTCGGCGGAAGCAGTAGCGGCGGGAGCCTGTGCAACGGGAGCGGCGGCGGCCGGAGCGGCCGGCTGGACGTCCTTCTTCTTGCTGGCTTCGGCAGCCTTCGCGTCGGCTTCTGCCTTCTCGCGGGCTTCGTCCTTGTCGGCCTTGACCGGCGCGGGGACCTTTTCCACCACGGGGGCGGCAGCGGAGCTTGCCGGAACGCTGGAACCTGCTTCGGCGAGCTTCTTGCGGAGCTCGTCGTTTTCCTGGTTCAGGCGGCGGAGTTCAACGACGATTTCGTCCAGGAAGTCGTCAACCTCGTCCTGGTCATAGCCCTCGCGGAACTTGGTGGGCTGAAAGCGCTTGTTGACAACGTCTTCTGGCGTCAAAGCCATCTGGTCACCTCACTGGTCTGGTTAGTCAGTAGGCCTTCCGGCCGTCAAAACTAAGGTACCTAAATTTGGTCTGCTTACTCTAATTCAACACTGCGGTGTCAAACGGGAGGTTTCTTCGCTTTACAGTAGCCGTTCCGGGAAGGAACACACTGCATTGCGGGGTCCGGCGGGGAAAAATCAGGCCAGTCCCCTGGTGACGCTCATCGCGATACTGACGCCGATGAACAGGATCAGGAAGCCCAGGTCCAGGGAGACGCCGCCGAGGCGGAGTGGCGGAATCAGCCGCCGCAGCCCCTTTAATGGGGGGTCCGTGATGGAGTAGACGGCGTGTGCCACCACCAGGGCCGCACCCCGCGGCCGCCATTCCCGCGCAAACATCTGTACCCAGTCGAAGACCAGGCGGATGATGAGGGCCACAAAGAACAGCAGCAGGGCGAGATAGAGAAGTCCGAAAACAATTCCCATGACTTATTTCATATCTCCATATTCGTGCGGCCCGTCCATTGTGGCGGCCGCTGCCGTACTGCTGTTGTCTTGTCTATTTCAGCACAGATGCCAGGCAGGTGTCCCTGCCTGGCATCTCCGCGCAGCCGATGGCGCTTAGCTCTGGTTGAAGAAGCTGGCCTGCGTGTCGCTGGCCTTCTTGTCGTCACCGATCACTTCGACGTAGGACGGTGAGAGCAGGAACACCTTGTTGGTGACCCGTTCAATGCTTCCCCGCAGGCCAAAGACGAGCCCTGCCGAGAAGTCCACCAGGCGCTTGGCATCGGCCTCGCCCATGTCCGTGACGTTCATGATCACCGGGATGCCGTCCCGGAAGCTCTCGCCGATGAGCTTGGCATCGTTGTAGGAGCGGGGGTGGATGGTGGTGATCTGGCGCAGACCGGTGTTCTCTTCGCGGCTCGAGGCCGCACGCTTAATGGGGGTCACAGGGGCGCGGTATTCCTCTTCAGGGGCGTAGGACGCCTCGCGGCTGACTTCGCGGACCGGCGCCGGAGCACGGCGTTCCTCGCGGTCAACTTCCATCGGTTCGTCCTCATCCTTATGTGTGGTCTGTTGCTCGGACTCGTAATGCTCATCGCCGTCGGCGAGCCCAAGATAGATCATTGTCTTGCGCAGAGCGCCGGCCATGGTCGACTCCTAATCGTGTCCCGTAAGCGGGCCGCCCAATGATTTGACAGCACTGGAGTCCCCCGCCCATCACTTCCAATAGGTCCGACGCTACCCCACGGCAGGACGGGAACCGAGAATATCGGAACCGATTCGCAGGTGTGTCGCCCCGAACCTGATGGCGGCCTCCAGGTCCTGGCTCATGCCTGCGGAGATACCGGAGGCAGCTGGGTACGCTGCCACCAGCCGGGCGGAAACCCCGGCGAGCTTTTCGAACGCCGGTTCAGGCGGTGCTCCCAGCGGCGCAACTGCCATGACACCGGCCAGGTTCAGGCTGTCAGCCGCGGAGATCCGCTCTGCCAGGAGGGGCACGTCGGCGGGGGCTGCCCCGCCGCGGTGCGTGCCGTCGTCGCCGTCGTGTTCTCTTTCCTCAAGGCTGACCTGGATGAAGCAGTCCAGCGGGGACCGGCCGTTGGAGTCCATCTCGTTCCGCACAGCCTTTGCCAGCGCATCCACAAGCTGCGGCCGGTCCACCGAGTGGACGGCGGCCGCGTAGCGCGCCACGGATTTGGCCTTCTTTGTCTGCAGCTGGCCAACAAAGTGCCAGTTCAGGTCCAGATCGGCGAGTTCCAGCGCCTTGGCGGCAGCCTCCTGGTCCCGGTTCTCGCCGACGTCAGTGATCCCGAGGGCGGCCAGGCGCCGGATGTCCTCTGCCGGGTGGAACTTGGTGACCACGATCAGCGAGGGCGGACGGTCACTGCGGCCGGCGGCGCCGGCCGCAGCGGCGATCCGCTTTCGCACCACGGCGAGCCTTTCGGCGAGTTCCGCGCTGCGGGGATCATTCCCCTGCCCGTTGGCCGGCCGCTCAGCCATGGCACCAGACCAGGCCGGCGAAGCGGCCCGTGTTCCGGTCACGGCGGTACGAATAGAGCGTTTCCGTCTCCAGAGTGCACGCGCCGGCGTACTCCACCCCGACGCCGGAAGCCGCAAGCTGGGCGCGTGCGCCGGCGGGCAGGTCCAGCGCCGGCGTTCCCCAGGTGGTGGTGCTCCGCGTTTCCGGAACCAGGGCCGACACCTCGTCGCGCAGGGCTGCGGGGACCTCGTAGCAGGCCCCGCAGATCGATGGGCCCAGCCAGGCACGGATCCCGGACGCGCCAAGGGACTTCATGCTGTCCACGGCGGACGGGAGGACACCGCTTGCGATGCCGGGGCGCCCGGCATGCACGGCGGCAAGGACGGGCCCGTGTGCGGACTCCCCCGCCAGCAGCACCGGAATGCAGTCCGCCACCATGACCGCCAGGGGCAGACCACGGGACACCATGGCATCGGCCTCAGGGGCAGGTGACCCGGCCTCCATGATCGCCACGGTGTTGCCGTGGACCTGGTTCATGAAGCGCAGCGAGCCGGGCGCCGCGGCGATGGACTCTTCCAGGCGCGACCGGCGCTCCTGGACCGCGGCGGGATCGTCCCCCACGTGCAGGGCGAGGTTTCCCGCCCCCGCATCGGTGAATGCGGCCGACACCCCGGGGAGGATGTCGGCGCGCCAATGGAACAAGCCGCTGCCTACTTCAGGAAGTCGGGAACATCCAGGTCATCCGGGTGGGTGCCGGTCATGTCCGGCTCCACCACGGACGGCAGGTCGACGTCGAAGCCGGAGTCCGCCGGAACGGCCTGCGGGCGCTGCTGACCCCAGTTGCTGAGTCCCGCAGCGCCGACGCCTGCGTGGATCGGCTGGACGTTCTGCTGGTGATTCCCGTTCCCCTGGTGGCTTCCGCTTTGCGGGTGCGCCGAAGCCGGAGCAGCAGCAGGGGCGGCCGGCCGCTGGGGCGCGGCCTGCGGCTGGGACTGGTCCATGGAGGGCGAGGTGGCCTTGACGTCGTCAAAGCCTGCGGCAATCACGGTGACGCGTGCTTCATCACCAAGGGCGTCGTCGATGACGGCACCGAAAATGATGTTCGCCTCGGGGTGGGCCACTTCCTGGACCAGGCGGGCGGCCTCGTTGATTTCAAACAGGCCCAGGTCGGAGCCACCCTGGATGGACAGCAGCACGCCGTGGGCGCCGTCGATTGATGCTTCCAGCAGCGGCGAGGCGATGGCCAGTTCGGCCGCCTTGACGGCGCGGTCTTCACCGCGGGCCGAGCCAATGCCCATGAGGGCCGAGCCGGCACCCTGCATAACTGACTTGACGTCCGCGAAGTCGAGGTTGATCAGGCCGGGGGTGGTGATGAGGTCGGTGATGCCCTGAACACCGGACAGCAGGACCTGGTCGGCGGAGCGGAACGCGTCAAGGACGGACACGTTGCGGTCGCTGATGGACAGCAGGCGGTCGTTGGGGATCACGATGAGGGTATCCACCTCGTCGCGCAGGGCGTCGATGCCTGCCTCGGCCGAACCGGCGCGGCGGCGGCCTTCGAAGGTGAAGGGACGGGTGACCACGCCAATGGTCAGGGCGCCGAGCGAACGTGCGATCCGGGCGACGACGGGTGCGCCGCCGGTGCCCGTGCCGCCGCCCTCACCGGCGGTGACGAAGACCATGTCGGCGCCACGGAGGACTTCCTCGATCTCGTCCGCGTGGTCCTCGGCGGCCTGCTTGCCTACCTCGGGGTTGGCGCCTGCACCGAGGCCACGGGTCAGCTCGCGCCCGACGTCGAGCTTCACGTCGGCGTCGCTCATGAGCAGGGCCTGGGCGTCGGTGTTGATGGCGATGAATTCAACACCCCTGAGGCCGACCTCGATCATGCGGTTGACTGCGTTCACGCCACCGCCGCCGATGCCGACGACTTTGATGACGGCCAAGTAATTCTGCGGAGCTGCCACGTTACGTGTCCCTTGTTCGTGTCTTATTGCGAAAACTGATGGTGAGCTTGAAACCCTCAACCCTAACCCTCCGGTTGAAGGTTAGAGTTATGTCAAGTAACTCTTGTCTGTGACGGTATTTCCTCTGGTTCCGACATTCAATAACCGGGTCCGCGTGTCGGATTAATACCGGGGAAAGAAAGCGCTCAGCGCGTCACGGGGTGCCGGGGCACACTGACATCGTAGACCCTGACCGGGTTCTTGGGGTCGGCCGGAGCCTTGAGGAGGGCGGCCAGGACCTTGGCCTTGAGTTCCTTCTCCGAGGCGTTGCCCCACACGATGGTCTGGCCGTCGACGAGCTTGAGTTCCACGGCATCCACGGACTGTGCGGACGCGTTGGAGAGCTTCGCCAGGACGTCGGCCGGCAGGGCACCCAGCACTGCGGCAGTGGCGCGGAACAGGTCCTGCCCGATCGCACCGGCACCGCCGTCGATGACCGGCAGTGATGCCGTCGCCGGATCGTCGGTGGTGGCCAGCTGCACGCCGTCGACGTCCACCAGCTGGTACTGCTCCCCCTGCTTGACGAGCGCCACAGGCACCCGCTCATGCACGGCAACGGCGAGGGTGGACGGCGGCCGTGCCTCGACGGACACGGATTTGACCTGGACCAGGGAGCCGAGGAGCCCGCGTACGTCGTCGTCGCTGATCTGGGGCAGCGGCTTGCCGCGGAGTGGCTCCAGCACCGTCTGCACCTGGGCGGGCGTGACGAAGTGGGTGCCCGTAACCGAGATGGTCTGCAGGGCCAGGACCGGCGAATAGATGGCGGCTGCCAGCAGCCCCACCACCAGCGCAAGCACTGTTCCGGCAGCTGCCAGGACTTTCTTCCTGCGGCGCCGGCCTTTGGGCTCGGGGAACGCCAGCACCGTTGCCCCGGAAGGTTTCTCCGCCTTCGCCGCCTTGAGCGCCGGCGCCTGGTCCGGGATGCTGCGGGATGCTGTGATTACATCGCCACCCGTGGAGGCGCCCGGCGTCCCGGATGATCGGGGCTCTTTCTCCGCGCTGTCCGCGGGCGCTGCGCCGGGGCGGCCATTCCGCCGGGGCGGGGCGTAGGTGGGACGGCGGGAGCTAGGCACGCAGCGCCTCCACAATCCGCGGGCCGTAGGCCGTGACATCACCGGCGCCGACGGTGAGGACGACGTCCCCGTCCGCGGCGGCCTTTGCCAGGGTTTCGACGGCGTCCGCCCCGCCTGCCAGCCTTCCGCCCGCTGTGAGGTGGTCGGCAATGAGCTGGCTGGTGACGCCCGGAATGGGATCCTCCCTGGCGGGATAGATGTCCAGGACCAGGGCGGTATCGGCAAGGTTGAGGGCGTCTGCGAACTGGGCCGCAAACTCCCGGGTGCGGGAAAACAGGTGCGGCTGGAACAGGACGTGGACCATGTGGCCGCCTGCCACCGAACGCGCGGCGGTGAGGGCGGCACGGACCTCCGTGGGGTGGTGGGCGTAGTCATCAAAGACCCGGACGCCCCGTACCGACCCTTTCAGTTCGAAACGTCGCGAGGCGCCGGCGAAGTGGGCCAGGCCGGCGGCGGCAGCCGCCGGGTCCACTCCGAGTTCAAGGGCGACAGCGAAGGCGGCGGCCGCGTTCAGTGCGTTGTGGCGTCCGGGGACCTGCAGTGACAGCCCGTACCTGGCGCCGTGTGCCGACACCGCGACGTGGCCCGGGCCGTCGTCGTGCAGCCGGACGTCCGCAACCTCGCTGGTGCCGTACAGGACCACCCGGGTGTTGCCCCTGGCCCTGGTGCGGTCCGCCAGCGCCAGCGCCCCGGCGTCGTCCGCGCAGGCCACCAGGAGGCCGTCCACCGGCAGCAGCGCCGTGAAGCGGTCGAAGGACTCGTACACGGCTTCGGGCGTGCCGTAGTAGTCAAGGTGGTCGGGCTCCACGTTGGTGACGACGGCGATGCGGGGCCGGTAGTTCAGGAAGGACCCGTCAGATTCGTCGGCCTCGGCCACGAAAATGCCGGACGTGCCGTGCGCGGCGTTGACGCCAAGCGCGGGGATGTTGGCGCCGACCGCAAACGACGGGTCCAGGCCCGCTGCCTGCAGCAGCACGGTGACCATGGACGTGGTGGTCGACTTGCCGTGCGTTCCGGCCACCGTGACCACGGTGTCACCACCCATGGTGGCTGCCAGCGCCTGGGACCGGTGCAGGACGGGCAGGCCCGCCTTGCGGGCTGCCGCCAGTTCGGGATTGTCTTCACGGATTGCCGAGCCGGCCACCACGGTCTGCGCGTCCGCCAGGTTGCCGGCGGCGTAACCGACGGCGATGCGCGCACCGGCCGCGGCGAGGTCCGCCATCACGGGCAGGTCCTTGGCGTCGGAGCCGCTGACCGGGACGCCGCGCGCCACCATGATGCGGGCCACGGCGGACATTCCTACTCCCCCAATGCCGATGAAGTGCACCTTGCCAAGGGATTCCAGGCTGGGGGTGTTGTGGGCGTTCATGCAGATACCGCTTCCAGGACAAGACCAGCCATGCGCTGGTCGGCGTTTCGGATGCCGAGCCGGTAGGACTTCGCTTCCATGGCGGCAAGCCGTGCTTTATCGGTGATCAGCGGAACCAGTTCGTGCGCAACCCATTCCGGGGTGAAGTCGCGGTCGGCCACCAGTACTGCGCCACCTGCGGCAACCAGCCCCGCTGCGTTCAGTGCCTGCTCCCCGTTGCCGATGGGCAGGGGCACCAGGACCGCCGGAACTCCGACGGCAGCGACTTCACAGACCGTGGCAGCCCCGGACCGGGCCACCAGGAGGTCGGCCGCGGCGTAGGCACGTTCCATGCCGTCGACGTACTCCACCTGCCGGTAACCCTTCGCGGCAAGGGGCTGTCCGGTCTGGTCCAGGACGGTTTTTCCGCGGCCGGTGACGTGGAGGGTCTGGATACCGGCCTCCGCAAGAAGGGCCACGGAGGCTGCGATGGTCCGGTTGATGCTCTGTGCGCCGGAGGACCCGCCGGTGACGATCAGGGTGGGCCGGTGGGGATCCAGTCCAAGGGCCTCGCGGGCGGCGGTGCGGGCAGTCTTCCGGTCCAGGCCGGAAATCTCCTTGCGCATGGGCATGCCGACGTGCACCGCATTGCGCAGCGGGGTGCCCTCGAAAGCCACGGCAACCCGGCCTTTGAGGAAGGCCCCCACCCGGTTGGCCAGTCCCGGCCGGGCGTTCGCCTCATGGATCACCAGGGGTATGCCGCGCTTCCGCGCCGCCAGGTACATGGGCGTGCAGACGTATCCGCCTACGCCCACCAGCACGTCGGCCTGCGCCCGGTCCAGGATGGCGCCGGCCTGCCGGACGGCACCGGCGAGCCGGGCCGGCAGGCGAAGCAGGTCCGCGGATGGCCTGCGGGGAAACGGCACCCGGTCGATCGTCGCCAGCTGGACGCCGGCGGCGGGAACCAGCCGGGTTTCCATTCCCGACGGCGTTCCGACCGCCAGGATTGAAGCATCGGGGGCTTCGCTGCGCAGGGCCGCCGCGATGGCGAGCAACGGGCTGATATGGCCGGCTGTTCCGCCACCGGCCAGGACGATGGAAGGTTGTGTCGGAGTCATCTGGGGTTAGGCACGCTTTCTGGAATTCTTTGGTTGGTTCTTGTCCCGCCCCGGCCGGAGCTTGAACTTCAGCATCCGCTTGGGGCGAATGGCAGGAGCCATCTGCTCCCGGGCCAGGGAGAGGACCACCCCCACCGCACACAGCGACATCAGCAGGGCCGAACCGCCGTAGGAGATGAACGGCAGCGGAACACCGATGACGGGCATGAGGCCGGTGACCACGGACATGTTCACGGTGGCCTGGCCCAGCAGCCAGACCATGATCGTGCCGGCGAGGACCCGGTGGAACATGTCCTCCTGTGCCACCACCACGCGGTAAATGGCCGCGCCGAGGATGGCGAAGAGGACCAGGACGACGACGGTGCCCACCAGGCCGAGTTCCTCCCCGATGATGGCGAAGATGAAGTCGTTGTGGGCTTCGGGAATCCAGCTGTACTTTTGCCGGCTCTGCCCCAGGCCCACGCCCAGCCAGCCTCCGGATGCCAGGCCATACATGCCGTTGGTGGCCTGGTAGTTGGCGTCAATCCCGTCCGCGCAGGACTGGCCGGTCCACCAGGAGGTGATGCGGCACATGCGGTTTGAACTGGTGACGGCCATGACTGCGGTGCCGGCGGCGGCGATGATGCCCGCGATGCCGAACAGGTAGAGCGGAACGCCGGCGAAGAACAGGGCCGCCGCCATGATCATCATGATGATCATGGCGGTCCCCAGGTCGTTGCCCACCAGGATCAGGACGATGACGATGGCTGCCATGGGTATGGCGGGTACCAGCACGTGCTGCCACTTGCCCAGCAGCTTGCCCTTCCGGGCCAGCACGGTGGCCAGCCAGAGGGCAAGGGCCAGTTTGGCTGCCTCGGAAGGCTGGAACGTGATGCCGCCAAGGTCGATCCAGTTCCGGTTGCCGTTGATCTCGGTGCCCACCACTTGGACCAGGCCCAGGAGCAGGACGGCCACCCCCACGGCGGGCCATGCGAGGCGCTTCAGCCAGACAACGTTGATGCGTGAGAGCACGAACATGGTGAAGATGCCGATCGCGGCGAAGACCCCCTGCTTGAGCGCGTCGCCGTAAGGGGACTTGCCGGCGGCGATTGATTCAACGCTTGAGGCCGAGAGGACCATCATGATGCCGATGGCGGTCAGGGCCAGGGTGGCACCAAGGATGAGGTAGTAGGTGGAGCCGTTCCGGGACTTGCCCGTGCCCTCCAGCGCGGACCAGAACCGGCGGTACACGGTGCGCAGTTTTGCCCCGGCTGCGGCGGGCCGCCGGATGGCGGTTGAGCCGGGACGGGGTTTGCCACCCGTCGGCTTAACACCCTGCTGCCGGGTGCGCGTGCTGACCATTGTTACTCCTCGCCGGTCTGGGCCTGCCCTTCCACCAGCTCGCGGACAGCGTCGATGAAAGTACCACCACGGTGAGCGTAGGAAGAGAACTGATCCATGGAAGCAGCTGCCGGAGCCATGAGCACGGTATCGCCGGATTTGGCGAGCCGGGCCGCAGACGCAACGGCCCAGGCCATCACCTGTTCTCCATTGCCGGGGGTACCGGCAGTGGTGCCGCCGGGCGCCGAAGCAGTCTCCACTCCTTCAGTGTCACCTGCCCCCGGTTCGATCACCGGGACATCGGGCGCGTGTCGCTGGAGGGCTTCCCGGAGGTGGGACGTGTCTGTTCCGATCAGGACCACGGCCTTGAGCCGCGCTGCGTGGTCCCGCACCAGGTCGTCATAGCTCACGCCTTTTGAGAGCCCGCCGGCAATCCAGACCACGTTGCTGAAGGCCGACAGGGATGCCGCCGCGGCGTGGGGATTGGTGGCTTTGGAGTCGTTGACCCATAGGACCCCGTTCATGCGGGCCACAGGCTGGATCCGGTGGTCGCCGGGCACGTAGTCCAGGATGCCCTGGCGCACAGCCTTGGGCTCCACGCCGTAGGCGCGCACCAGGCCGGCGGCGGCAAGGGCGTTGGCCACCATGTGGCGTGGGGCCAGCGGTCCAAGGTCGGCCATGGAGGCGAGTTCGGCTGCGCTGTTCCTGCGTTCTTCGATGAACGCCCGGTCCACCAGCAGCCCCTCCACCACTCCGAGCATGCTGACGGCCGGCGTCAGTGTGGTGAAGCCAACGGCGCGGCAGCCCTCCACCACGTCGGCGTTCTCCACCATGCGTTCGGTTTCCACCTGCTCGGCGTTGTAGATGCAGGCTTTTTGGGTGCGCTCGTAGACCTTCGCCTTGTCGGCCAGGTAGGAATCATAGGAGCCGTGCCAGTCGACATGGTCTTCGGCCACGTTGAGGCAAACGCTGGCAA
This sequence comes from Pseudarthrobacter sp. LT1, assembly GCF_035621795.1. Classification (NCBI taxonomy): domain Bacteria; kingdom Bacillati; phylum Actinomycetota; class Actinomycetes; order Micrococcales; family Micrococcaceae; genus Pseudarthrobacter; species Pseudarthrobacter sp. LT1. Next base: position 1,784,301 of record NZ_CP141830.1, on the reverse strand, counting down.
CAGGCGACACCGATTCCGCCCAGTGCAGCTGGAAGCTGGAAAGTTCCACCGCAAAGACGTCGTACTCCACGGGATCCCGAAGGGCATCAAGGATAGGGGTGCCCACGTTGCCCACAGCAATGGCTTTGAGTCCTGCGGCCCGCAGCATCGATTCCGTGAGTCCCACCGTCGTGGTCTTCCCGTTGGTCCCGGTGATCGCCAGCCAGTCGGCAGTCTTACGGCCTTCCCTGATCCGCACGCGCCAGGCGAGTTCGACGTCGCCCCACACCGGGATGTGTGCCCTTGCCGCTGCGGCCAGCAGTGCCTGGTCCGGACGCCAGCCCGGCGAGGTCACGATCAGATCCGGCAGTTCGCCGTCGATCCGCGGAAGGTGGGTCACCGCGTCGGGGCCCAGCAGCACATCGGCGGCGCCGACGATTTTCAGGGTATCGGCGTGTGCGCGCGCGGTGTCGCTGGTGGCAGCATCCACCACCACCACGCGGGCACCGAGCTCAATCAGGGTGTCCGCGGCTGCGAACCCGGAGACGCCGATGCCAGTCACGGCTACGCGCAGGCCGGCCCAGTCGGAGTCCCAGGAGACAAGGTTTGCCAGGCAGGGGGAAACGGTCACAGCAGTACAACCCATTCAGCGTAGAAGATGCCCAGTCCAACGGCGACGAAGAGTCCGCCAAGGATCCAGAACCGGACAACGACGGTCACCTCGGCCCAGCCCTTCAATTCAAAGTGGTGCTGCAGCGGCGCCATTTTGAACACACGTTTGCCGCCGGTTGCCTTGAAGTAGCCCACCTGGATGATGACGGACAGCGTGATGAGCACGAAGAGGCCGCCCACGATGCCCAGCAGCAGTTCAGTGCGGGACAGGATGGCGAATCCGGCCACGGCTCCGCCAATGGCCAGCGACCCGGTGTCGCCCATGAAGATCTTCGCCGGAGAGGTGTTCCACCAAAGGAAGCCCACCAGGGCGGCGCTGAGGATGGCCGCCAGGAGTGCCAGGTCCAGCGGATCCCGGACGGAGTAGCAGCCGCTGCCCGCTTGCCGGGGGGAACCGCAGGCCTGGTTGCTCTGCCAGATGCCCATGAGGGTGTAGGCCCCGAAGACCATGATGGCGGCTCCGGCGGCAAGGCCGTCCAGTCCGTCGGTCAGGTTCACGCCGTTGGTGGCGGCGGTGACGATCAGGTTGGACCAGATGACGAACAGGACCGCGCCGAGGACGGTGCCGCCAAAGGCGAGGTCCAGCCAGGGCAGGTCGCGGACCAGGGAAATCTTTGTTGACGCAGGCGTCAGCCCGGCGCTGTTGGGGAAGTTCAATGCCAGGATGGCGAAGACGATGCCGACGGCCGCCTGGAGGATGAGCTTGGCTTTGGCGTTCAGGCCCAGGCTCCGCTGCCGGGAGATCTTGATGAAGTCGTCCAGGAATCCCACCAGGCCCATGCCCACCATGAGGAACAGCAGGATGAGGGCTGAGGCCGAGGGGCCGGGTGAGTCCGGGTTCATCATCAGCATGATGAGGTGGGTGAGTCCGTAACTCAGCAATACTGCGGCCACCACTACGGTGCCGCCCATGGTGGGCGTCCCGCGCTTGGTGTGGTGGGATGTGGGGCCGTCGTCACGGATGAACTGGCCGTAGCCGCGGTGCACCAGCAGGCGGATGAACAGCGGGGTGCCCACCAGGGCAAAGAGCAGGGCCAGGCCTGCGCCGAACAATAGAGCAATCACAGCAGAGTGCTCCTTTCGTCGGCAGGGGTGGGGGCTGGGGGTAATGCTATCCGATCGCCCAAATGGCGAAGTCCTACGCTGTTGGAGGACTTGAACAGCACCAGGTCGCCCGGCTCGAGTTCTGCGTCCAGGACGTCGTAGGCCTCATCAAGCGTCTCCGCGAAGAGGCATTCATCGCCCCAGGATCCCTCCTGCACGGCGGAGACGTAGAGGGCCCTCGCTTCCCGGCCCACGACCAGCAGCCGTGAGATGTTGAGGCGGACAACCTGGGTGCCGACGGCAGTGTGCTCGCGGATGGAGTCCTCGCCGAGTTCCAGCATGGCCCCCAGCACCGCCCAGGTGCGACGTCCCCGGCCAAGGTCGGCCAGGGTGCGAAGGGCGGCCCGCATTGATTCGGGGTTGGCGTTGTAGGCATCGTTGATGATGGTGACGCCGTCGTGCCGCTCGGTACGCTCCATGCGCCAGCGGCTGGCGGCTGCCTGGATGCTCAGTGACTCCGCGATGTGGTCTCCGGGCACGCCTGCAGCCCAGGCTGCCGCGGCGGCTGCCAGGAGGTTTCCCATGTGATGGGCTCCGATGAGCCTGCTGCTCACGTGGCGGGGAGCGGCGCCGTCGGGAAGTTGGAGATCGAATTCGGGGCTGCCCCCGGCGTTGGTATCGGCATTCAGGGCCTGCACCTGGGCGTCCTGGCGGCCTTCCGCGGAAAAACCGAGGACCGTGGCCTGGGTGCGGCTGCGCATGGCCGCGACGCGTTCGTCGTCGAGGTTGATGATGGCCGTTCCCTGGGCGGTAAGGCCTTCAACCATTTCGCCCTTGGCCAGCGCAATGTTCCCGACTCCCCCGAACTCGCCGGCGTGTGCGGTGCCCACTGCCAGGACAACTCCGATGTCCGGCTTGACCATCTCCGCGAGGTAGCGGATGTGGCCAATGCCGGTGGCTCCCATTTCAATGACCAGGTAGCGGGTATCGGTGCCCGCCCGGAAGACCGTGAGCGGGACGCCCACCTCGCCGTTGTAGGAGCCCTGGGGCGCCACGGTGTTGCCCTGCGTTGCCAGGATTCCGGCCAGCAGGTCCTTGGTGGTGGTCTTGCCGGCGGAACCGGTGATGCCCACCACCGTCAGCTGGCTGCCGGCTTCTGCACGGGCGGCACGGATGCGGCGGACGGCTTCGGCGGCGAGTGATCCCATCGCCAGGACGGCGTCGGGAACCACGATGGAGGGGTAGGCGGTGCCGTCGGGGCCGGGTACGGGGCGCTCGACAAGTGCCAGGACCGCACCGGCAGCGAAAGCTGCGTCAATGAAGTCGTGGCCGTCGGCGTGCTCGCCCGGCTTCGCGACGTAAAGCGAACCCTGGATGGCTTCGCGTGAATCCGTCACCACCGAGAGGGGCGTAATTCCGGGATCGGCGTCCAGGCGCCCGCTGGTGATTTCGGCGATTTCCGCCGCAGTAAATGCAATCATCTCGGTCTAGGACTCTATCCGGTCGTCTTGGAGAACGTTGAATCCCCTGGCTGTCAAGGCGGTGCGCAGTTCAACCCTGTCGTCCAGGGCGAGGTTAACGCCCTTCACTTCCTGCCATACCTCGTGGCCGCGGCCCGCGACGAGAATGCTGTCCTGGGGGCGTGCAAGGGCCACGGCATGCCGGATGGCCTCCTCCCGCGGGAAGACCTCCAGCACGTCGGCGCCCAGGGACTCCGTCTCCAGGGCAACACGTGCCCCGGCCAGCACATCGGCGCGGATCGCTGCCGCGTCCTCGTCGTGCGGGTCGTCGTCGGTAATGATCACGGTGTCTGCGAGCCGGGCCGCGATGGCACCCATTGCGGGGCGTTTGCCCTGGTCCCGCTGCCCTGTGGCGCCGAAAACGACGATCAGGCGCGAGTCCGGTTCCGGGGACCTGACAGCTTCCAAGGCCCTGGCCAGGGCGTCGGTGTTGTGCGCAAAGTCCACCACGGCAGCAGGCCGGTCGGAGATCAGCTGCATGCGCCCGGGCACGGCGACAGTGAACGGGTCGGCATTGTCCAGGGCCGCCTGCAGGTCAGAGAGTCCGACGCCGGACGCCAGCACCATGAGCACGGCCAGGGCAGCGTTCGCGACGTTGAAGCTGCCGGGCAGTCCGGTGTGGACGTCCAGGACGGCGCCGTCCGGACCCGTAAGGGTGAAGCTGGTCCCGAGGCCACGCGGCGAGGCCGAGGTAACGGTCCAGTCCGCCGGGCCCGAGCCACTGGTGCTGAGCGTGGTGACCGGCACCTGGGCGCTGCCGGCCAGCCGCCGGCCCCACTCGTCGTCGACCGTTACTACTGCCTGCCGGGCACGCCCTGGAGTGAAAAGCTCTGCCTTGGTGGCGAAGTACTCCTCCATGGTGTTGTGCAGGTCCAGGTGGTCCTGGGTCAGGTTGGTGAACCCGGCCACGTCGAAGACAAGTCCGTCCACCCGCTGGTAGGAGATGGCATGCGAGGACACTTCCATGGCCGCGGCGTCGAGCCCTCGTTCGTGCATGAGGGCGATGAGGCCGTGGACCTCGGGTGATTCCGGAGTGGTGAGGAGGCTGGGAATCGCCTTCCCGCCGGCCAGGATCTCGATGGTCCCGATCAGCCCGGTCTGCCGGCCCAGGGCACGCAGCAGTGAGGTGATGAAGTAGGTGGTGGTGGTCTTCCCGTTGGTACCCGTGACACCGAAAAGCTGCAGCGGGCGGCCGTCCGCTGACTGGCTGCGGTAGATCATGGAAGAGAGGGGTCCCACCTCGTTGCGCGGCTTCGCGACGACGAGCACGGGCACCGGCGTGTCCGCGGACAGGGCAAGCAGGCGTGCACCGGCGTCGTCCGTCAGAACGGCCGCCGCCCCGGCGCCGATGGCGTCGCTGGCAAAGTCAGCGCCGTGCCTGCTGGCGCCCGGCAAAGCCACATACAGGTCGCCGGCCTCCACGGTGCGGGAGTTGAGGGATATGCCTGTGATTTCCACGTCAGCAGCAGGAGCGGGCACCGCTACGCCAAGGGCCTGCCCGACGGCGGCCAGCGGGACGGGCGCAACGGCTTCAGGCCGGAAGCGGCCTGCGCTTTCATCCCGGGCAGTATCGCTGCCGGGCGTGGTGAACTCTGACAAGGGAATCTCCGATGGTGCTAGTGCGTGCCCGGCATGGTTCGGCCCGGGCACTGTGATGCGCTGGATGCTGCTGGTACTTCCGGCCTGGAACAGCCGCTAATTGGCGTACTGGGGCATCCTGGCCGGCTCGCCGGTTGAAGGCTGGACGTTGTAGGTCCGCAGCGTCTGGCTCATAACGGAGCGGAACACCGGTCCGTTGGTGATGCCGTAGATGCTGCCCTTCGGCCGCTGGAGCACCACCTCCACAATAAACCGCGGATCATCCATCGGCGCCATTCCCACGATGGAGGCGGTGTAGCCGCAGTAGCCGGACTTGCCGTCGTCGCAGGGCGATTCGGACGTACCCGTCTTGGCTCCCACCCGGTAGCCGTCGATGCCCGCATCCTTGATTTCGCCCTCGGTGACGGCGCTTTCCAGGATGTCCTGGACCTGCTGGGCCGTGCTGTCCGAGACGACCTGCCGGGACGGCTGCGCCGGGACCTTTTCCTCAGTCCCGTCGGGCGAAATGTACGAGTCGATCAGCCGTGGCTGCAGCATGACGCCGTTGTTCGCGATGCTTTGGTATGCCCGGACCGTCTGGAGCGTGGACTGCGAAACGCCCTGCCCGAACAGGACGGTGTACTGCTGGCGCCCGTCCCACTGGTCCGGGGGCGAGAGGATGCCGGATGCCGTTGCTGGAAGTCCGATGTCCGGTGCCTCGCCAATGCCGAACTTCTTCAACCAGTCGTAACGCTGTTCCTTGCTCAGCCGCTGGCCGGCCATCACGGTTCCGGTGTTCATGGAGTAACCGATGATTCCCGCCAGCGTCCGTTCCTCGGTGCCGTGCGTAAACGCGTCGCTGAACGTCTGGCCGTCCACGGTGTAGGTGGGCGGAATGGTGAAGGTATCCAGTGGCTTGGCAAGGCCTTCATCGATCACAGCCGCGGCCGTCATCATCTTCTCCACCGAGCCGGGCTCATACGCTGCGGTCACGGAGCGGACGCCGCGGTCCTTCGCTGCCACCAGCCCGGGGTTGTTGGGATCCGGGGAGTTGGTGTCGGCCAGGGCAAGCAGGTTGCCGGTCTTGGCGTCCATGACGATGATGACGCCCCATTCGGCGCTCAGTTTGTCCGCCTGGCTCTGGATGGCCTGCTGGGCAAAGTACTGCAGGTCAGAGTTGAGGGTGAGTTTGACGTCCTTGCCGTTCTGGGGCGGGGTCAGCTCGTCAAGGCCCACGGGAATGCGGAGCCCGTCCGCGCCGATCTCGAACAGGCGCTTGCCGTCCGTTCCCTTCAGCTTGTCGTCCTGTGTCTGCTCAATGCCGGCCTGCCCGGTGGTCCCGTCCTGGAGGAATCCCACCACTCCCCCTGCGACCGCACCGTTCGGGTAGACGCGCTTGCTGACGCCTTCGGCCACGATGCCCGGAACCTGGAGCTTGGAGATGCGGTCCTCAACATCGGGCTTCACGTCCTTGGCCACGATGTAATACGGCTGCTGCCCGGTGACAGCGTCCCTGACGGCGTTGGTGTCCATGCCGAGGGCCGAGGCGAGTTCGGAGATTGCCTGGTCGCGGCTGACGTCCACCAGCTTTTCGTGGCCGTCGGTTTGCTCCAGCCGCTTGTAGGAGTCGGTTTTAGTGTTGACGCGCTGGTCAACCACGATGTTGTAGCGGATCACACTGTTGGCCAGGACAGTGCCGCGCGAGTCCAGAATGCTGCCCCGCTCCGCCGGCAGGATGGCCGACGTCATCCGGCTGTTCAGTGCCGCTTCCGCCATGCCGCCGACGTCCAGCCCCTGGACCAGGAACAGCTTCCCACCCACCACGAGCAGGAGTGTGAGCATGATGCCCAGCCCCAGCCGCAAGCGCTTCGTGGCGTTGGGTACCTTGCTTTTTCCTGCCGTGCCGGTCGTCTTCGCCACCGTGTATTTCCTTGCTGCTCGACGCTGCTGCCTTACCTGCGTGCCGGCCTACTGTCCGGGGACCTTCTGCTGCGGCGCCGGGACGGAGCCGCCGTGAAGTTCGGGGGCCGGCTTCGCCGCAGCTGCTGCGGCCTGCGCTGCTGCAGCCGCCTGGGCTGCGGCGGCATCGGCGGAGGGAGCCGCGGCAGCAGCGTTGCCAGCGGCCGGCGCGGCGGCCTTGTCACCGGTTGCCCCCTTGGCATCCGCGCTCTTCGCCGGCGGCACGATCAGCTGCCCTGCCACGGCAGGCGACGGAATGACTGCTCCTGTTGCCGCGCCCTTGACCGCGGGGGTGGCCTTTCCTGTTACTGACAGAGTTGACAGGTCGATCTGGCCCTTTACGGTCGATGCCACCATGCCCAGCTCGGTGGCCTTGGCCGCGAGGTTCTGCGGGGCCTCGTAGCTCTGCACCTGCTGGGTGAGGTCCTGGTTTGCCTTGGTCAGCGAGCTCTGCTTGGCACGCAGCTCCACCAGCTGGTACTGCGCGGTGGACACCGAGATGTTCAGGACCAGCACCGCAACCAGCGCCACTGCGAGCATCGCAAAGCACAGCACAACGAAAGGGGCACGCCGCTTCCGCGGGGCGGAGCGGACCACGGAGAGCGGTGTGCGCGCTTTTTGTCCCCCGCCAGGTTTAGCTGCAGGCCTGGTATCGGGCGCCGAGCTGCCGGAAACAACGGGAAAGTTCTTGACGGCGGCGGTGCTCATGCAGCTCTCCTGGCTCTGATTCGTTCTGCCGCGCGGAGCCTGGCGGAGGCGGCGCGCGGGTTTTCAGCGATTTCGACGGCGGTGGGCACCTCAGTGCCTTTGGTCAGGGTCTTGAGTTCGGGCTTGTGTTCTTCCAGCTCCACCGGGAAACCAAGGGGAGCCGAAGACTTGGAGCGGGACTGGAAAACACCTTTGACGATCTTGTCCTCCAGTGAGTGGTAGGACATGACCACGATGCGGCCGCCGAGGGCCAGTGAATCGACGGCGGCGGGAACTGCCCGTTCCAGGACGTCGAGCTCTTCGTTGACCTCGATCCGCAAAGCCTGGAAGGTCCGTTTGGCGGGATGTCCACCGGACTTCGCAGCGGACGCCGGAACCACGGAACGGATCTGCTCCACCAGTTCGCCTGTGGTGGTGAAGGGCTTGGCCGCCCGCGCTGAGACGATCCTGTTGGCGATCCGCCCGGCGAACTTTTCCTCTCCCCACTTGCGGATGATCCGGACAAGGTCCTCTTCGCTGTACGTATTGACTACGTCCGCGGCGGTTTGGCCCCGGCTGGTATCCATGCGCATGTCCAGCGGCGCGTCGAAAGAGTAGGCGAATCCGCGTTCACGCTCGTCCAGCTGCAGCGACGAGACGCCCAGGTCCATGAGGATTCCGTGGGCTTCGGCCACACCGAGGTCTGCCAGGACGTCCTGGATCTCGTCGTACACGGCGTGTACCAGGTCAGTCCGGGCGGCGAACGGAGCAAGCCGTTCCCCCGCGAGAACCAGCGCTTCCTCGTCCCGGTCGATGCCGATGAGGTGGAGGTCGGGAAACCTCTGCAGCATGGCCTCGGAGTGTCCGCCCATGCCCAGGGTGGTGTCGACGGCAACGGGGGTCTCGCCACGCAGCCTTGCCGCTTCGAATCCCGGTGCCAACAAATTGATGCACCGGTCGCGAAGGACCGGCACATGGCGTTCGGACGTGGGCTTGGGTTGATCGGTCATGCCTGGTCCTTTCCCGCCGTCGTTGTCCCCTTGATGCTTCTGGGATCAGATCCCCATCCGCGCCTACCGTTCCGCCCGCCTGGCTCCGGGGAAGGTGAGCCAGGTTGGCAGCCGATGGGCCGGCTGGAGATCTCATCCAAGAAACCCCTGCCACCCCGTTCCGGAATTCAGAGAATGCCCGGAATGGGATCGTCAGTTTCGGAAAAGGCCGTTTCCTTCTCCGCGAGGTATTCATTCCAAGCCTGGGCGTCCCAGATCTCGGCGCGGGTTCCGGCGCCGATGACGGCAAGTTCCCTTCCGAGTCCTGCATACTCCCGGAGCGCCGGTGGAATGGTCACGCGCCCCTGCTTGTCAGGTACCTCGTCAGAGGCTCCAGAGAGAAAGACGCGGATGTAGTCACGTGCCTGCTTGGAGGAGATTGGAGCCTCCCGCATCTGCTCGTGGACCCGCGCAAATTCCTTCTCGCTGAAGACGTAGATGCAACGCTCCTGGCCCCTTGTGAGCACCAGGCCGCTGGCAAGCTCCTCGCGGAACTTAGCGGGGAGAATGATCCGTCCCTTTTCGTCCAGACGCGGCGAGTGAGTGCCCAGAAACACTGGCCCACCGCCTGTCCGCCGTCAGGAACTGCACATCCCCTATGTTGCAACCACCCTCTTATGTCCTCCACATTACTCCACTTTCCACCACAGTCAACGCAAAACGGCCCGGCGCGGGGCCCAAATATGGGAATAGTCCCTTGAAATGCCGCGGATTGGATGCCGTGGTGGGAAGTGGAGGAAATTTCCCACCCGCGCCCGTCGCCTGAATTCCGTCGGCCGGAGGGAGCCCCGGAATTTGCGGCAAATTGCCGATTAAATAGGAAAAGACCCGCCGGAGCGGGTCTTTTCCTGCGGCCCCCTGTTGCGGGGGGAGCGAAATGGAGGAGCCTGGAGCCGGATGGCGGCCGGGCTTCCTTGGTGCCTAGGGTTCACCCCTGCGGCGCTCGTCCCACCGCTCTTCAAGGCTGCTCATAAACGAACTCCTTTGCTTGCCGGGCTTTCCCCCGCCGGCCTTGGACCCGGCTTTGCCACGGGAGCTGCGCATGGTGGCGAAGTAAACGCCGCCGCCCATGACCACGAAGCCCAGCACTCCCACAAAGATGTTCTGGAGGGTGACCCCGACCAGAAGCAGGAAGACGCCGGCCAGCGCGCCGAGAACCCCAATGACCACATGCCTGGTTGACCATGAACGCCCCGGGTCCGAACCCATAGAGTTCGCAAATTTCGGGTCGTCCTCGTGAAGCTGCTTTTCAAGCTGCTCAAGCAGCTTCTGTTCGTGCTCCGACAGCGGCATCACGACCTCCTTTTGTAGGCCAACGTCCGGGCTGATCCCAGCCATAACTTCTACTCGGATGAACGCGTGCTGCTGCTGGAAAGTTCCCGCTTGGCCAGCCATTGCCAAAACGGGAACCCAGCATGCAGTCGCGGGAGCGGAAGCATGTCCAAGAGGGTCCGGCAGTAAGTCCATTCACTCGAAACTATGTACCTCTAAGGATAGATTGTTGAGGGCTGATCTGAAAGACGGCAATGACTTCGGCGGACCCCGTCAGGCGGGCCGTTGCGTGCTGTCCCCCGGCCGGTTTTCCGGCTCCATCAGGCGGGCAGGAAGGACCGATTTGTTGCCGAATTTGCGCGCTACCTCGTCCAGTGCCTGCTCGGCCGCGCGCCAGTTGTCATCCCTGCGGTCAATGCTCAGCTGGAGCGAGGTCCGGGCCGCTTCCTCAAGCTGCTCGGCCCTGACCCCCACCAGCCGGACGGCCATGGCCCTGGTGCCGACCGACTCCAGGAGCTGGAGTGCCACCGCATAGATCAATTGGGCGCTGTCCACCGGTGTCTGGACGGTTCTGCTGCGGGTAATCGTGGAAAAGTCGGCGAACCGCAGCTTCAGTGCCACGGTCCGGGCCACCATCCCGGAACTCCGCAGACGGCCCGCGGTCCGGTGCGAAAGCCGCAGCAGTTCCCGCCGGAGGAGGGCGTCGTCGTCGGTATCCGTGGCAAAGGTCTCTTCCGCTCCGATGCTCTTTTCCAGCCGCATCGGCGTGACCGGACGGGGATCGATGCCCCAGGCGAGCTGGTGAACGTGCTCCCCCGTCGCGCCCAGGACCTTCTTCAGCGACGACACCGGGGTTGCGGCGACGTCCGCCACGGTGCTGATTCCCATCTTTGCCAGGACCTCTTTGGTCTTGGCGCCCACACCCCAGAGCGCACCCACGGGCAAACTGTGCAGATAAGGCACGGTCTGGTCCGGTCCGATGAGCAGCAGGCCGTCTGGCTTGCACCGGGTGGACGCGATCTTGGCAACGAACTTGGTCTCGGCAATCCCTACCGATGCGGTGATGCCAAGTTCCGCTGCGACCCGGCGCCGGATCAGCTCGCCAATTCCCCTCGGCGGCCCCAGCCGCCGCAGGGCTCCTGTAACGTCCAGGAAGGCTTCATCCACACTGAGCGGCTCCACGAGTCCCGTGATGGATTCAAAGATGGCCATCAGCTGCCCGGACACCTCGTAGTAGAGCTTGTGCCGGGGTTCGATCACTACTGCCTGCGGACACATCCGCATGGCCACGGCCATGGGCATTGCGGATTTGACGCCAAACGCCCGGGCCTCGTAGGACCCCGAGAGAACCACGGAACGCTCCCCCGGGAAGCCGACAATGACGGGCTTGCCGCGAAGTTCGGGGCGCGTGCGCAGCTCCACGGAGACAAAGAAGGCGTCCATGTCTACGTGCATGATGCACGTGCGCCGCCGGCCCGGAAGGCGCGCGGCGGATGCCTGGTTCATACCTGCGGGCCCCACGGCTGTCATCCTATCGGTTTGTGCGGGCTGTCCTGGTTTGTCGGGAGAGCACCGCAGGCTGGCTAAACTGGAGGCTGGTTCCGCCCACAACACCAGGAGGAAAGTCTTCGTGACGGCTATTGGATACTTTAAGCCGGCTGGCCTGGCCGCGCTTGCCGCCGCTGGAGCGCTGGTCCTGGCTGCCTGCAGCCAGACACCGTCCGGACAAGCCGAGCCATCCCAGTCCGCTTCCGTTGCCGCCACTCAGTCCTCCCTGACAGCCTCGCCGAGCCCCTCGGCGTCACCCAATACCTCGGCAACCGTTGGCGCCGTAGTGGAAGGCTTTCCGCAGCAGCTCCTCCCGCTGATGACCGGTGCCACGGTGGTGTCAAGCAGCTTCGACAAGGCGTCTTCGCCTTCCACAGCGGCACTCGTGGGAACCGTCAAAGCCCCCACCGCCTCCGTCATCGACTTCTACAGCAAGGCCCTGGAGGGCCAGGGTTTCAAGGCCGTTCCCGGCGACAACGTAGGCGGGGTGGCCTCTAAAGATTTCGTCCGCGGTGACAACGAGACTGTTAATCTCTCCGTCGTTGAGGCTGCCGGCGTCTCCACTTTCACCATCGGTGCCAACGTGGCTGCTGAGTCGGTAAAGTGACCGCCGCGGAGCAGTTGAGGAATGAACAGGCCGACTTTGTAGCAGGGGTGGCCGGTGAGCTCACAGGCTTCCTGACGGCGCGCCAGTCCGTCATGTCCGGCATCTCCCCTGACATCGAACCCATCATGGGGTCGATCTCCAATTTGGTCACCGGCGGCAAGCGCCTCCGTGCGCTGATGTGCTACTGGGGCTGGCGGGGCGCAGGCGGCGAGGCAGGGGCCAGCCAGGTCGTCACGGCCGGTGCCGCACTTGAACTGTTCCAGGCGGCCGCCCTGATCCACGATGACATCATCGACCGTTCGGATACGCGGCGGGGCGGTCCCAGCGTGCACCGCCGCTTCAGCCAGCTCCACACCGCGCAGGGCTGGGCACTGGACAGCGAACGGTTTGGCCAGGCCGCTGCCATCCTTGCCGGCGACCTTTGCCTCTCCTTCAGCGAAGAGGCGTTCACTGACATCGGCGAACGGGCTGCGTCGGGCAGCCGGGCCAGGCTCATCTTCAACCTCATGCGGGCAGAGGTCATGGCTGGCCAGTACCTGGACATCCTGGAAGAAGTAGCGGGCCCCGTCCGGGACCGGGCCGGTGCCGTCGGCAGGGCTCAGTCGATCATCCGGTTCAAGAGTGCCAAGTACTCCACCGAACACCCCCTGGCCCTGGGCGGGGCCTTGGCCGGAGCCACCAATGAATTGCTCCGGGGTTACTCGGCATTTGCCCTTCCGCTGGGCGAAGCGTTCCAGCTCCGCGATGACGTCCTGGGCGTCTTTGGTGATCCGCTGACCACCGGGAAGCCGGCCGGCGACGACCTGCGCGAAGGAAAGCGGACAGTTTTGGTGGCACTCGCCCTGGACCAGGCGTCGCCGGAAGAGTCGGCATTCATCGATGCCAGCCTGGGCAGCCCGGATCTTTCAGACGCTGACATCCTGGAGATCCGGCGGATCATCGAGGACTCAGGAGCGCTCCAGGCCACCGAAGTCCTCATCAATGAATTCGGCTCGGCAGCCTTCGATGCCCTTGACGGGCTTGAACTGGAAGAGTTGCCCAAAACCGCCCTCCGGAGGCTGGCCGAAGCGACGGTCAGCCGAGCCTCCTGAAGCGGGCTGTTACCAGGCCAGGGTCTGGGCCCTGCGCCTGATTTCCGTCTTGCGGCCCTCACGCAGGGCGTCGATGGGGCGGCCACGCAGTGACTCGTCTTCGGTAAACAGCCACACAATAAGGTCCTCGTCTGAATAGCCGGCGTCCGCCAGCACCACGATGGTTCCCTTAAGGCTGTCCACTACCTGGCCGTCCTGAATGAACTCCGCGGGTACCGAGCGGATTTTCCGGTCCCCCACGCGCAAAGCCGCCAGGGAACGCTCGTCAATAAGGCTGTGCACCTTGGTGATTGAAACATCCAGCAAACGGGCGACGTCGGGCAGCGGCAACCACTGGCCCACCAAGTTTTCTACATTACTCACGGATCAAGGTTGCCACGCCGCCCACCCCGGCGCCTAGTCGGCGCATTTCATTCCACCCCTGGCCTGCGGACACTCCCAAAAAGAAGCCATTACCCGAATTCCCGAAATTCTTGTGCTATCCGCAAATTCATGAGAGATTCACTCACATCACAGTTGTAACACTAATAACTTGAGTCACAGTAGTATCAAGATTGACAGCGGCATCCCCGCCCGCGTCCGCACCCGCAGTTGAGAAGAGGATTCTTTCCGATGACGATGTCCCGCTCGCCCAAGCAGCCCCCCAAGCCGAGTCTGCCGATGATTGCCGCCACCACTGCGGCGCTGCCAGCGGTCGTATTGTCATCTTTGGCCCTCGCCCAGCCGGCGGCCGCCCAGCAGCCCGTCCGGAACATTCCCAGCAGCCTTGCAGCAGCAATGAAGGCCCAGGCTGCAGCGAAAGCGGCAGGCACCGTAATCCCCGCTGCGGTCGTCTCCACCACCATTCCCGCAGCCTTCCAGCCCGCACAGCCGGCAGCACCCGCGGAGTACACGATCGTCCGTGGTGATACCGTCAGCGGGATCGCCGGCCGGTTCGGCCTGAACACCGGGGACATCCTGAAGCTGAACAACCTGCAGGCCAACACGATCATCTACCCGGGCCAGAAGCTCAAGCTGTCCGGCTCCGCGGAGCCTGCGGCTCCTGCACCCGCCGCTGCTCCCGCAGCTCCGGCTCCCGCAGCCCCGGCGCCCGCGGGCGGCGCGACCTACACGGTAAAGCCCGGCGACACCCTTGGTGCCATCGCTGCCAGGCACAACGTGTCCCTCTCGGACGTCTTCGCCTGGAACAACCTCTCCATGCGCTCCATCATCTACCCGGGACAGAAGGTCAAGGTGGGCGGCGGCGATTCCGCACCCGCCCCCGCAGCCCCTGCTCCCGCCGCACCTGCACCTGCACCTGCACCCCTGGCAAACACCGCGGCACCGGCAACGGGCTCGTACACCATCAAGGCCGGCGACACGCTCTCCGCCATCGCGTCCCGCCACGGCGTCAAGCTGTCGGACCTGCTCGCCGCGAACAAGCTGGGTATGACCACGGTCATCTACCCGGGCAGCAAGCTGGTGATTCCCGGCGCCTCCGGCCAGGCAGCACAGCCCGCAGCAGCACCCCAGCCTGCAGCCGCTCCCCTGGTGCCCAGTTCCTTCCTGGGGTTCAGCTACCCGGCCGCTGTTGTCAGCTCCGCCAATGAAAACAAGGCCCTGCTGAATGCCTCACCCGTTCCCTCGCGGGACGAAATGAAGAACATCGTTGCGGACACGGCACGCCGCATGGGGGTGGACCCCTCCCTGGCTTTGGCTTTCGCTTTCCAGGAATCCGGCTTCAACCAGCGAGCCGTGTCGCCCGCCAACGCGATCGGCACCATGCAGGTCATTCCGAGCTCCGGGCAGTGGGCCTCGGACCTGGTTGGACGGAAGCTGAACCTGCTTGACCCGTACGACAACGCCACGGCCGGGGTGGCCATCATCCGGCAGCTGCTGGCCACCAGCAAGGACCAGGACACCGCCATCGCCGGTTACTACCAGGGCCAGTACTCGGTGAGCAAGTACGGTATGTACGACGACACCAAGGCGTACCTGGCGGCCATCAAGGCGCACCAGAAGAACTTCAGCTGAGCTCCGGCCGCTGACCAATTTCTTGTTTGCGGGTCCGAACCGTTACCGGTTCGGACCCGTTTTCATTTCAGACGCGTTTTGCTGCGGGATTAGGATCGTAAGGTGCAGGAACACGTGTCAGACCCAGTTGTAGGGACGCTGGTGGACAACCGCTATGCCGTCACTTCCAGGATCGCCCGTGGCGGGATGTCCACCGTCTACCTGGCCGTGGACCAGAGACTGGACCGTGAGGTGGCCCTCAAGGTGCTGCATCCCCACCTCGCAGCCGATGAAAACTTCCTGGGCAGGCTGGGCCGTGAAGCCAAGGCCGCCGCCCGCCTGTCCCATCCGCACGTGGTGGGTGTTTTGGACCAGGGCAACGACGGCAACACCGCCTACCTGGTCATGGAATACATCAAGGGCCACACGCTCAGGGACGTCCTCCGGGACCGTGGTGCCCTGCCACCCAGGCTGGCGCTGGCACTGATTGATCCGGTGGTGGAGGGGCTGGGGGCGGCACACGCAGCCGGTTTTATCCACCGCGACGTGAAGCCGGAAAACGTCCTGATCGCCGACGACGGCCGGATCAAGATCGGCGACTTTGGCCTCGCCCGTGCCGTGACCAGCTCAACCAGCACCGGCGCCCTGATCGGGACCGTGGCCTACATCTCGCCGGAGCTGGTCCTCGGCAAGCCGGCGGACGCGCGCAGCGACGTCTACTCGGTGGGCATCATGCTGTATGAAATGCTGACCGGGCGGCAGCCGTTCGAGGGCGAAGTACCCATCCAGGTGGCCTACCAGCACGTCAACGGGATGGTCGGGCCGCCGTCGGACCTGGTCCCCCGGCTGGCCGGCGAAGTGGATGAACTGGTGCAGTGGTGTACCGCCAACGATCCCGAGAACCGGCCGGTGGACGGCAACGCGCTGCTCCAGGAGCTGCGCCACATCCGGACCAACCTCACCGATGCGGAGCTGGACCTGCAGCCGCCGGCAGCAGCGGCCGCTGCGGCCCAGCACCAGACCGAGGTCCTGGGCCGCGCCAGCAATCCGACTACGCTGATGCCTCCTTCCCGGCCAACGGCACCGGCCTACCCGCCGGGGCAATACCCGAAAGCCCACTACCCGGTGCCGCAGGACAACCCGGCAGGCGGAGCCCCAACGGAGCACGTGGCCTACCATCAGCGGCCCGGACTTACGCTGCCCGACGACGACGATGCGGACAGCGGTTGGTCTCCCCCGCCGCCGCGGCTGGGCAAGCGGGCGCAGCGGAAAGCGGACCGGGAAAGCGAGAAGCTCCGCGCGCTGGCCGCCGCCACTCCGGTGCGTACCCTGCGGGAGGGAAATCCGCGCCGACGCGGCTTCATCTGGGTGGTGGTCCTCATCCTCGCGGCCCTGCTGGCGACGGGCGCGGGCTGGTTCTTCGGCATGGGTCCCGGTGCCGCCGCTGCCGTGCCTGCAGTGGCCAACAAGACAGTGGCACAGGCCCAGCAACTGCTCAACGGGGTGGGCTTCCGCTCCACTACGAGCGACGTCTTCGACGACGACGTGCCCACCGGACTCGTAGTGGGCAGCGAGCCCGCCGCGGGGACAGAAATCCGGAAGTTCCAGCCCGTCTCATTGCTGGTGTCAAAGGGGCCGCAGCTTTTCCCGTTGCCACCACTCACCGGCAGGAGTCTGGATGCAGCAAAGAGCGACCTGAACGCGGCGGAGATGGCGCTGGGGACGGTCACCGAGAAATTCGATGAGGAAGCAGCCGCCGGTACCGTCCTGTCCCAGGATCCCGCTGCCGGTACCCCTGCCCGGCACGGTACTCCCGTAGGACTGACGGTGTCCAAGGGACCGCAGCCCATTGCCGTTCCGTCGGTCGTGGGAAAGCCCGAGGACGACGCCGTCGCTGCGGTTGAGGCAGCAGGCCTCACTGCCGAGGTAGCCCCCGACGAGGTGTTCGACCGGAACGTTCCAGAGGGCGCGGTCGCCAGCCAGTCCCCGGCCAACGGGACGCTGACCAGGGGCGGCACGGTGACCCTGACCATTTCCAAGGGCCCGAAGATGGTGTCTGTCCCCAGCTTCATCGGCAAGCAGGCATCGGAGGCGCGCAAGGCGCTCGAGGCCCTGGGCTTCCAGGTCCGGGTGAACAACATCCTGGGCGGCTTCTTCGGCACCGTGCGGGACCAGTCGCCTGTAGACCGGGAGGTCCCGGAAGGCTCCGTCGTCACCATCACGGTGGTGTAGTCCAGGTGGGCAGGCATGAGCCTGCCCACCCGGAACCGTGTGGCTTCGTTCCTAGTGCTTGGCGAGCGCGCCGGCCACCAGGAAGGCCATTTCGAGTGACTGCATGTGGTTCAGGCGGGGATCGCAGACAGACTCGTAGCGGTCCAGGAACGCATCCTGGTCGATCGGGTCGGCGCCGCCCAGGCATTCGGCGACGTCGTCGCCCGTCATCTCCACGTGCAGGCCGCCCGGTACCGTCCCCAGTCCGTGGTGCACCTCGAAGAACCCGCGCACTTCGTCGATGACGTCGTCGAAGTTCCGCGTCTTGTACCCGTTGGGCGAGGTGACGGTGTTGCCGTGCATGGGGTCGGTGACCCACAGGACCTGCGCCCCGGAGGCGGTGACCTTCTCTACGACGGCCGGCAGCTTTTCGCGGATGTTGCCGGCGCCCATGCGCGTGATGAAGGTGAGGCGGCCGGGCTCGCGGTCCGGGTCGAGCTTGTCAATCAGGCGCAGGGCATCGTCACCGGTAGTGGACGGGCCCAGCTTCACGCCAATGGGGTTGCGTACCCGCGAGAGGAAGTCGACGTGGGCATGGTCCAGTTCCCGGGTACGCTCGCCGATCCACAGGAAGTGGGCCGAGGTGTCGTACGGGAAGCCGGTGCGGGAGTCGATACGGGTCAGCGCACGTTCGTAATCCAGCAGCAGTGCTTCATGGCTTGCGAAGAACTCCACCCGCTTAAGGGCTTCGAAGTCGGCGCCGCAGGAGTCCATGAACTTGATGGCACGGTCAATGTCGCGGGCCAGTGATTCGTAACGGGCGTGGGCCGGGTTCTCGGTGAACCCCTTGTTCCACTGGTGCACGGAGCGCAGGTCCGCGAAACCGCCCTGCGTGAAGGCGCGGATGAGGTTAAGGGTGGAGGCCGACGTGTGGTAGGCCCGCAGCATGCGCGCGGCGTCGTGGCCGCGCGACTCGGGGGTGAAGTCGTACCCGTTGACGATGTCGCCGCGGTAGGCGGGCAGGGTCACACCGTCACGTGTTTCGTCATTGGAGGAGCGCGGCTTGGCGAACTGGCCAGCCATGCGGCCCATCTTGATGACCGGCATTGCGGCCCCGTAGGTGAGCACCACGGCCATCTGGAGGATGGTTTTGACACGGGCACTGATCTTGTCCGCCGTGGCAGCCTCGAAGGTCTCGGCGCAGTCGCCACCCTGCAGCAGGAACGCCTTGCCCTGGGCAGCGGCAGCCAGCCGCTCGCGAAGGACGTCCACTTCGCCTGCAAACACCAGCGGCGGCAGGACCGACAGTTCCTTCACTGAGGCCTCGAAGACATCCCGGTCCTGCCAGCTGGGCTGCTGGGAGATGGGAAGGTCCCGCCAGTGGTCCAGTCCGGGATAGTTGGCCGCTCCGCTCTGGGCGGTGCTGGACAGAGAAAAGGCTGGTTTTGCAGATAGCTCAGTCACCCTCTAAGACTAGCGGCAGGGCGGCAGCGCCGGGCACCGGACCGTCACGCTGCCCGCTGCCCCCGTCACAACTGCCGTGGGACCCCCGGAAGGTTCTGCTGTCCCGTGGCCTTTGTGCCGGCGTCGTCCTCCACACCGGGGTGGGCCGGCGCCGGGCCGGACCCGGAGTCCGGGACGAATCCGTCTCCGGAGGGTGCCGGGGCGGCAAGGGGTTCCGCGGCGGCCTGCGGTTCGTCCGGCTTCCCGGCAAGCCGAAGCTTCACCACCGCCGCGTATTCGTCCACGTATTCCTGTCCGGAGAGGCGCATCAGCCGGGCCATGATGTCGTCGGTGACCTTGCGCTGGACAATCCTGTCGTCTGCCTGGTCCCGGTACTCGCTGAAGTCCAGCGGTTCGCCGAAGATCATGCCGATCCTGCGGATGTTGGGCAGCCGCTTGCCGATGGGCTGGACCTTGTCGGTGCCGATCATGGCAACGGGGATCACGGGGACCCCGGCCTGGAGCGCCAGTCGTGCCACGCCTACCTTGCCGCGGTACAACCGTCCGTCGGGGCTTCGTGTGCCCTCCGGGTAGATGCCCAGCAGTCCGCCGGCGTTGAGTACTTCCATCCCTGCGTTCAGGGACGCGGCAGAGGCAGCGCCCCCGGAGCGGTCCATGGGCAGTTGGTTGGTGAGGCGGAAGAACGCGGCCGTGAGCCTGCCCTTGATGCCGGTTCCCGTGAAGTACTCCGACTTGGCGAGGAAGACCACGGGGCGCCGCACCATGAGCGGCATGAAAATGGAGTCGGAGAACGACAGATGGTTGGAGGCGATGATGGCGGCCCCCTGCGCCGGAATGTTGTCCAGGCCCTTGACCCATGGCCTGAAGAGCAGCTTGATCACCGGACCGAGGAAGATCCTTTTCATGACCCAATAGAACACGTGGTGAACCTCTCCGGAAGGCAGCCCCAGGCCCTGCGTCGGGCCTGGCCAGCGATTCAATGCAACCCTACTCTAGTGAGATTTGGCTGGAACAGTGACACGATGGAGTCATGACTGAAAGCAGCCCCCCGTCCCGTCCGGCCGCTTTCAGTTATCCGGGCCACGGCGCCAACGCCCGCACCGGGGTGGCCATTTGCCACGGTTTCACGGGCAGTCCCCTGAGCGTCATGCCGTGGGCACAGCACCTCGCGGACCTGGGATACGCCGTCTCCGTCCCACTTCTGCCGGGGCACGGAACAGACTGGCGCCAGCTCGCGCTGACCGGCTGGCAGGACTGGTACCGCAGCTACGAAAAGACCCTCCTCGATCTGGCGGCCCGGACGGATTCCTGTTTTACGGCGGGCCTGTCGATGGGAGGTGCGATTGCCCTCCTCGCAGCATCGCGCCACCAGGTGGCAGGGGTGAGCGTGGTTAACCCGGGCCTCAGCTTCTATGACCGCCGGGTACGGATCATCGGCCTCCTCAAATACTTCCAGCGGACCACGGTCCCCATCCAGGAGGAGCAGACCGGGGCGCCGGCGACGAACGATGGCGATTACTCCCTGACGCCGCTCGCGGCAGTGCATGAGCTCAAGAAACTGTTCGGTGCAACCGTGCGGGCGCTGCCCGGTGTCGACGCCCCGGTCCAGGTCTTCAAGTCGCGTACCGACGCCGTGGTCCCACCCACGTCGCTGGCCCTGCTGCGGAAGGGGTTGGGCCCGAACCTCACCGACGTGGTGGACCTTGCCGGCAGCGGCCATGTGGCTACTCTGGACGTTGACGCGCCCGCGATCTTCGCCAGGTCCGGAGAATTCGTCGCCGCCCACGCCCGCCGTACCAGTCCCTTGGAGACGCCATGACCTCCGGTCCGGACCACAGCCCGTTCACCAGCCCCTTCAGCGGCGAAGGATCCCGCACGGGGGTGGTCCTGTCCCACGGCTTCACGGGAAGCCCCCATGGCCTGCGCGCCTGGGCCACAGCGTTTGCCGCAGCCGGTTTCGCCGTCCGCATGCCGCTGCTGCCCGGCCACGGGACCACGTGGCAGGATCTGGCCCGTACCCGCTGGCAGCAGTGGCACGGTGCCCTGGATGACGCCTTCCTGGAGCTGGACGCCGAGTGCGACCAGGTATTCGCAGCCGGCCTGAGCATGGGCGGGGCGCTGGCCCTGCGCATTGCGGCCACCCGGCCCGTCGCGGGGGTGATCCTGGTGAACCCCGGCCTGGTGATTGACGATCCCCGCGCGCCCTTGGCGGGAATCCTGAAGCTGGTGCTCAAAAGCACCCCGTCCATCGGCAATGACATCCTGAAGGCAGGGATGGATGAGGGTGCTTATGCGCGCACGCCCGTGGCCGCCGCCCACGAACTGAACAAGATGTTCAGGGACACCGTCCGGCTCCTGCCACGGGTCACCGCACCCGTGCAGGTCTACCGCTCCACCGTGGACCACGTGGTGTCGGATGCCAGCATGAACGCCCTCCGGCGCGGACTGACACACGCTCCGCTGGAAGTGGTGCGGCTGGAGAACAGCTACCACGTCGCAACCCTGGACAACGACGCCGACCGCATCTTCGAGGGGTCTGTAGATTTCATCCGGCGAGTCCTGCAGGATGAGCAGGCCGGCCCGGCGCGGCCGGGACAGGAGGTCCGCAGTGAACAGGCCTGACTCCGACCAGCCGGACCAGGGCGCCAACCAGGACGACGCCGTCTGGCTGGACCTGGTGGCAAGGCTGGAATCGGACACCGTCGCGGTTCGCCCCGATTCCCCCGCCCCCGGGGAACACTTGCCCACCGGTCCGGTGGCTGCTGCGCCGGAACCCCCCGCGCAACCCACGTTCCGCGACTTCGATCCCCTGGGACTGGCGGGAAGTCCGCCCGCCGAAATGTCCGCGGCCGAACGCCAGGCGCGGCCCGGGAATGGCGCGGACGGGTCCGGCGAGGGTCCCAGGGACTATGACGTGGACGACGACGGCGAAGAGTTCGTGCCGGAGGAACCACCCAGCCTGGCCGGCACCGACCCCCTGACCATGCTCGCCTGGCTCGGAGCCGTCGGCGGACCCGTCGCACTGCTGCTGTCAGCCATGTTCTGGCGGTCAGCACCCCTGCTGGCCATCGTGGGCATAGTTGCGGTGTTCGTGCTGGCCACGGTGTTCCTGATCATGAAGCTGCCCCAGGAAAAGAACGGCGACGACGACGGCGCCAGGGTCTAGCTCCCCGCCAGCCGGCCCGCCGTCGTCGTCAACTGCGGACGCGGCTGCTGACGCGGGAAAGGTCGGCCGCTCCAATGAGCCCCGCGTTGGGGCCCAGGGCCGCCAACTCGATCCCTGCGGCCGGGCGGAATCCGCGCCCCGTCAGGTTCCGCGCGAAGGCCTTGCGGGCCGGTTCCACCAGCAGGTCACCCGCTGAGCACAGGCCGCCGCCAATGACGAACAGCCCCGGGTCCAGGGCCGCTGCCAGATTGGCCAGCCCGAGGCCCAGCCATTCGCCGACCTCCTCGATCAGCTCCCGCGAAGCGGGGTCGCCGGCCAGCGCCAGTTCGGTCACGATGGCTCCGGTGATTGCTTCAGGGTGTCCCCCCACGGCTGCCAGCAGGTCCTGGGCCATCGGTGAGTTGGACCGGGCCAGGAGCCTGGCTTCCCGTCCCAGGGCGTTGCCCGAAGCGTACTGTTCCCAGCAGCCGCGGTTGCCGCATTCGCAGCGGTGGCCGCCCGGCATGATGATCTGGTGGCCAAACTCCCCTGCCACGCCAAAGCGGCCGCGTTCCACCCTGCCGTCCATCACCATGGCGCCGCCGATGCCGGTGCCCAGCGTGATGCAGACCAGCCTGTCTTCCCCCTGGCCGGCGCCGAAGCGCCACTCAGCCCATGCTGCGGCATCCGCGTCGTTGGTCAGGAGCACCGGCCGGCGGAGGAGCCGCTGGAGGTTTTCACGCAGCGGCTCATTGCGCCAGGCCAGGTGCGGGCTGAAAAGGACGGTCCCACCGGCCAGGTCCATCCAGCCGGCCGCGCCGATGCCCACTGACCAGATGCGGTGCCCCCGGCCGAGTTCCTCCACCAGTTCGACGATGACCTGCTCCACTGCCCGCGGATCCGTTCCGGGGGTGGAGCGGCGGGCCTCGCTGAGGATCCGCCCTTCGGCGTCCACCACGCCGGCGGCGACCTTGGTTCCCCCAATGTCGATTCCAATGGCCAGTCCCTTGCGGCCCAGGCGGAGGTGCCCGCCCGTGCCGCCATGAAGCTGTCCGGCACGGTGGGTGGCGGGACGGCGGCGCCACGGAGCTGGTCTTTTCAGGGGGCCGGCCTGATCGCCGGGCAACGGTCCGTACATAGTCCACCATTCTAGGCGGGCGGATAAATTTGTCTTGACATAGCCCTGCACGCCACACATTGACGACTAAGTTACTCGCCAGTAGGTTTGTGTACTGCACGGTTCCGTCCGGGGTATTAGTCTTTAGGCAAATCCCCTGCGCGGGACTTCAGTTATCAAAGGAGCTAAAGTGCGCGAATTCAGTGTTCCGCCCCTGGTTGTTGTCCCGCCCGAAACCAACATCACCGACCTGGTGCTGCGGCAGGCGGCCAAGCCCAGCAACCCGGCACTGTTTTCCCGCCTGGACGCCTCGGGTGCGTGGCGCAACGTGTCCGCCACCGAATTCCTGGCCGACGTCAAGGCTTTGGCCAAGGGGCTCATCGCGAGTGGAGTCGGCGCCGGTGACCGCGTCGGCATCATGTCCCGCACCCGCTACGAGTGGTCTCTCGTGGACTTTTCCATCTGGTTCGCAGGAGCGGTCTCGGTCCCCATTTATGAAACCTCCTCCCCTTCCCAGGTGGCCTGGAACCTGGGTGACTCCGGCGCGGTGGCCGCGTTCGGCGAGTCCGCCCAGCACGAGAACGTTATCCGCCAGGCCGTCACCGCCGAAGGCCTGACGGAAGTGCAGCACGTGTGGCAGCTTGAGGGCCAGGGCCTGGACAGCCTCCGGGAAGTAGGCCGCGGCGTCAGCGACGAGGAACTCGAGTCCCGCCGCAGCGCAGCGGGACTGCAGGACATTGCCACCATCATCTACACCTCCGGAACCACGGGACGCCCCAAGGGCTGTGAGCTGACGCACGGCAACTTCGTGGAACTCTCGGACAATGCCCTGGGCATCATCGGCGAAATTGTCCACGAGCATGCCAAGACCATCATGTTCCTGCCGCTGGCCCACGTGTTTGCCCGGTACATCTCGGTGCTGGCGATGGCAGCCGGAACCACGGTGGCCCACACCCCGGACATCAAGAACCTCCTGGCGGACCTGCAGAGCTACGAACCGACGTTCATCCTGGCGGTGCCCAGGGTCTTCGAGAAGGTCTACAATTCCGCGCTGACCAAGGCCGAGGACGGCGGCAAGGGCGCCATCTTCCACCGGGCCGCCGAAACTGCCATCGCCTTCTCGAAGGCGCGGCAGGACGGGCGGGTGGGACTGGGCCTGAAGCTGCGGCACGCGTTGTTCGACAAGCTGGTCTACGGCAAGCTCCGGGCTGCCATGGGTGGACACGTTGCCCATGCCGTGTCCGGCGGCGGCCCCCTGGGCGAGCGGCTGGGCCACTTCTTCCAGGGCATCGGCCTGCAGGTGCTGGAGGGTTACGGGCTCACCGAGACCACGGCCCCCATTACGGTCAACACCCCGTCCCGGATCAAGATCGGCTCCGTGGGCAAGCCCCTCCCGGGGAACTCCGTCAAGATTGCCGACGACGGCGAGATCCTGGCCAAGGGAGTCTGCGTCATGCGCGGCTACTACGGGCGGGACGACCTCACGGCGGAAGCGTTCACGGATGGCTGGTTCCATACCGGGGACATCGGCAAGCTGGATGACGACGGTTTCGTCTGGATCACCGGCCGCAAGAAGGAAATCATCGTCACTGCCGGCGGCAAGAACGTCATCCCGGCCCTGCTGGAGGACCAGATCCGTGCCGACGCCCTGGTGTCGCAGGTTCTCGTGGTGGGCGACAACAGGCCCTTCATCGGGGCCCTGGTAACCCTGGACCAGGAAGCCCTGCCGGGCTGGCTCCAGCGCCACGGCCTTCCGGCCGACACCACCCTGGAGCAGGCAGCGGCCAATCCAGTGGTGAAGGCAGCAGTGCAGGACCTCATTACCGCGGCAAACTCGTCCGTCTCCCAGGCCGAGGCCATCAAGTCCTTCCGCATTGTCCCGGCCGACTTCACGGAAGCCTCCGGGCACCTCACGCCGTCAATGAAGGTCAAAAGGTCACAGGTCATGAAGGACTTCGAAAGCGTTATCGAGGAAATGTACTCCGCCCCGCGCTCCTGAAGCCGGTAACTGGAAGGGTCCTCCCATGGCGGGAGGACCCTTTCCTGTTCGAATGACCACCCCTGGCCGGGCATCGGGTACTACAGTGGTTGCATGGCTGCCAGCCGGAAACCGCTCGATGACCTGCGCGAAACCATCGGCCACCTCGCCGATCAGCTCAAGCTGCCCGGCGGTTCGGAGCGCGTCGACGACCTCGTGGGCGATCTCATGGGCGCGAGGCCCGGGCCGGCCCGGCCGCTGTCCGAGGTGCAGGCCGAACTCGACGCGCTGGTCGGACTGGAGACCGTGAAGGAACAGGTGCGGGCCCTCGTCGCACTGCTCCAGGTCCAGGCACGCCGCAAGGCGCACGGCCTGCCTGAGGTGGCCACATCACAGCACCTGGTGTTCCTGGGAAACCCGGGCACGGGCAAAACCACCGTGGCGCGGCTCCTGGCCGAGATGTACCGCGCGGTCGGCCTGCTGCAGAAAGGCCACCTGGTCGAGGTGGACCGTTCGGGCCTGGTGGGCCAGTACGTCGGGCAGACCGCCATCAAGACGGACCGGGTGATCCGGCGCGCGCTGGATGGTGTCCTGTTCATCGATGAGGCCTACGCGCTGGCCCCGGAGGACGGCCGGATGGACTTCGGCCCGGAGGCAATCGAGGTCCTGCTCAAGCGGATGGAGGACCACCGCCACCGCCTGGTGGTGATTGTGGCAGGGTATCCGGCGCTGATGGAGTCCTTCCTGCTCTCCAACCCCGGGCTGCGCTCCCGGTTCGCCCGTGAGATCACCTTCCCCGATTACTCGGTGGACGCGCTCCAGACGATCTTCCACCAGATGCTGGCCCAGCACGAGTACATGTTGGAGCCGGGTGCGGACCAGATGCTGCGCCGCATCTTCACCGGGCTCCACGCGGGCGAGGACTCCGGCAACGCGCGGTTCGCCCGTACGCTGTTCGAGCAGGCACTCAACCGCCAGGCGCTGCGGCTCTCGCTCGATGAGGAACAAAGCCTCGACGCGCTCGATCGCGAAGCCGTCATGACCCTCACCGCGGACGATGTCGTCGAGGCCGCCCTGGCCCTCGGCGAGGAGCCGGAGCCTGAACCGGCGCCGGAACCGGAGCAGCCACGCTGGTGGCGCTGGCTGGCCTGACCGGACCACTGCCGCTTCGCACTGTTCCAAGGATGGCGGACTTTCCGTATCCACGCAAAAACTGCTCCCCGAAGGCCGGACCTGAATTCTTCAGTCCAACTTCCGGGGAGCAGTTCACGAACGGGAGGACCCTTTCGCCGTCTCCGGTGAAGGCTACTGGTCGATGACCAGCAGCAGGTCCCCGCCCTGGACCTGTTCCACGGCGGAGATGGCGAGGCGGGACACCTTGCCGGCTACCGGCGTCGTAATGGACGCTTCCATCTTCATTGCCTCGATGGTGGCCACGGTGTCTCCGGCCTTGACCGTCTCCCCTGGCTTGACCGTCACCGTGACGGCACCGGCGAAGGGGGCGGCCACCTGCCCGGGCTGGGCGGGATCGGCCTTCTCAGCGGCCTTGACGTTGCTCACCACGGAACGGTCGCGCACCACCACGGGACGGGATTGGCCGTTCAGGGTGCACATGACGGTACGCATACCTTTCTCGTCCGGCTCCGACACGGCTTCCAGGGAGGCAATCAACCTCACGCCGCGTTCCAGCTGGATTTCGTGCTCGGTGCCGCGCTGAAGGCCGTAGAGGTAATCACGGGTATCCAGCACCGAGATGTTGCCGTACGTCTCCACGCTCTTCAGGTAGTCCTTGGTAGGCCCGTCGAAAAGCAGCCGGTTCAGCGTGTGCTGCCGGGTCTTGGAGTCGGACTTGAGCGCTGCGCTGTCCTCGGCGCTGAGCTCGACGTCGCGGACCTTGACGCTCCTGCCCTGCAGGGCCTTGGTGCGGAAGGGCTCCGGCCAGCCTCCGGGAGGATCACCCAGCTCGCCGGACAGGAACCCGATCACGGAGTCGGGGATGTCATAGTTCTGCGGGTTCGCCTCAAAGTCAGCGGGGTCCGCGTTGAGTCCCACGAGGTGCAGGGCGAGGTCGCCCACCACCTTGGAGGACGGCGTCACCTTGACCAGGTGGCCAAGGATCCGGTCCGCTGCCGTGTACATGTCCTCGATGGCTTCGAAGCGCTCCCCCAGGCCCAGGGCCATGGCCTGCTGGCGCAGGTTGGAGAGCTGTCCGCCGGGGATCTCGTGCTTGTACACGCGGCCTGTGGGGCCGGGCAGGCCGGACTCGAACGGCGCGTAGACGCGGCGGACGGCCTCCCAGTACGGCTCAAGCGAGCTGACCGCGTCCAGGCTGAGGCCCGTGTCCCGCGGAGTGTGGGCCAGGGCGGCAACAAGGGCCGACGCCGAGGGCTGGCTTGTGGTGCCGGCCAGGGATGCGGAGGCCACGTCCACGGCATCCACGCCGGCGTCAACAGCCGCCAGGAGCGTAGCCAGCTGGCCACCGGCGGTGTCGTGGGTGTGCAGGTGGACGGGCAGGTCAAAGCGTTCACGCAGCGCCGCGACGAGCTTGGCGGCGGCAGCGGGACGAAGCAGCCCGGCCATGTCCTTGATCGCCAGGATGTGGGCTCCGGCGTCGACAATCTTCTGCGCCAGCCCCAGGTAGTAGTCCAGGGTGTAGAGCGTCTCTTCCGGGTCCAGCATGTCGCCGGTGTAGCAGAGCGCAACCTCTGCGACGGCGGTTCCGGTGGCCCGGACTGCGCGGATGGCAGGAGCCATCTGGTTGACGTCGTTCAGGGCGTCGAAGATGCGGAAGATGTCAATGCCCGTGGCGGCAGCCTCGTTGACGAAAGCTTCCGTGACTTCCTCGGGGTAAGGGGTGTAGCCCACGGTGTTGCGGCCGCGCAGCAGCATCTGGATGCAGACATTGGGCATGGCCTTGCGCAGGGCGGCGAGCCGGTCCCAGGGGTCCTCGCCGAGGAAGCGCAGTGCCACGTCATAGGTGGCGCCGCCCCAGGCCTCGACGGACAGCAGCTGCGGCATGAGGGCCGTAACGGCGGGGCCGGCCGCGACGAGGTCGCGGGTGCGGACACGCGTGGCCAGCAGGGACTGGTGCGCGTCACGGAAGGTGGTGTCGGTAACGGCAACGGCATTCTGCTCGCGCAGTGCCTTCGCGAAGCCTTCCGGGCCCAGCTCAAGAAGCTTCTGGCGTGAACCGGGTCCTGCCTGCACGTCCTTGACGTCGGGCAGCTTGTGGGCCGGGTCCGAATGCACGGTCAGGTCGCCGTTGGGCTTGTTGACGGTAACGTCGGCCAGCCAGGTCAAGAGTTTGGTGCCGCGGTCGGCCGAGACGCGGGCCTTGAGCAGCTCCGGGCGCTGGTCGATGAAGTTCGTGGCCACATCCCCGGCGATGAAGTCCGGGTCATCCAGCACAGCCTGGAGGAAGGGGATGTTTGTGGAGACGCCGCGGATGCGGAACTCCGCAAGTGCGCGGCGGGCGCGGGCAACCGCGGCGGGGTAATCCCTGCCGCGGCACGTGAGCTTGACCAGCATGGAGTCGAAGTGGGGGCTGATTTCGGCACCGGAGTAGACCGTGCCGCCGTCCAGGCGGACACCGGCGCCGCCTGCCGAACGGTACCCGGTGATCTTTCCGACGTCGGGGCGGAACCCGTTGGCGGGGTCTTCGGTGGTGATGCGGCTCTGGAGGGCGGCGCCGCGAAGCCTGACGGTGTCCTGGGAGAGGCCAAGATCGGCCAGCGTCTCTCCGGAGGCAATCCGCATCTGGGCCTGGACCAGGTCCACGTCCGTGACTTCCTCGGTGACCGTGTGCTCCACCTGGATGCGCGGGTTCATTTCGATGAAGACGTGCTGGCCAGCCCGCTCGCCCTCGGTGTCAACGAGGAACTCGACAGTACCGGCGTTGACATACTTCAGTGCCTGCGCGAACTTCACGGCATCCCGGTACAGGGCCTGGCGGATGGTGTCGTCCAGGTTGGGGGCAGGAGCGATCTCGATGACTTTCTGGTGCCGCCGCTGGATGGAGCAGTCACGCTCGAAGAGGTGCATGACGTTGCCCTCGGCGTCCGCGAGGATCTGCACTTCGATGTGCCGCGGGCGAAGGACCGCCTGCTCCAGGAACATGGTGGGATCACCGAACGCAGCGTCGGCTTCGCGCATGGCAGACTTCAGGGCTTCCGGGAGGGCCTCGCGGGTGTCCACCCGCCGCATGCCGCGCCCGCCGCCACCGGCCACGGCCTTGGCGAAAATGGGGAACCCGATCTCATCGGCCGCAGCCAGGAGCTCGTCCAGGTCTTTGGACGGCTCGCTGGACTTCAGGACCGGCACACCGGCCTCGCGGGCGGCCTTCAGGGCCGCCACCTTGTTGCCGGCAAGCTCCAGGACTTCGGCGGGCGGACCCACGAAAGTGATGCCGGCTTCCTTCGCTGCACGTGCCAGTTCCGGGTTCTCGGAGAGGAAACCGTAGCCCGGGTAGATGGCGTCAGCGCCGGACTCCTTCGCGACGCGCACCACCTCCGCTACGTCCAGGTATGCCCGGACGGGGTGTCCTTCCTCGCCAATCAGGTAGGCCTCGTCCGCTTTCTGGCGGTGGATCGAGTTACGGTCCTCTTGGGGAAAAACAGCAACGGTCTTAGCGCCCAGCTCGTAGCCGGCGCGGAAGGCCCTGATCGCGATTTCGCCGCGGTTGGCCACCAGAACTTTGGAAAACATACTTCTCCTGCATCATTGCGGGTGGATCGATGAGTGGTCACAGTGTCTAGGACCTGCAAGGACAAACACAAATCTTTGTGGCCACGGTCACAGATTTTCCCGTCATGTCCCGAACGCTTTCAGCCAGGCTGGCAGAAACCGCCCCGGCAGCACAGTCGGTGCCATGCCGACGCCCGATAAAGCAGGATTCGCCGACGCATCAACATATGATGAGTAGGGCGGCAGGACCGTCCGGCTTCGGCTCTGCCGAGGCAAACATTACCCCCAACACGGCATCCGGCGTTAGGTTTTGGTCTCTCAAGTGCAAGTAGTCAGCATCAGCAGCCTCAAGGGTGGAGTCGGCAAGACTTCCGTCACCACAGGATTGGCGTCTGCGGCGCTGGCCGCAGGAGTGCGCACGCTGGTGGTGGACCTGGATCCGCACGCCGACGCCACCACGGCCCTTGGCGTACAGCCGGGTGACCAGCTGGATATCGGCAGGATGCTGAAGAGCCCGCGCAGGGCGAAACTGGCTGAGAACGTGGTGCGGAGCAGTTGGGCTGACCGGGCCCCTTCCAACGGTTCCGGGCCCGCGGTCCTGGATGTCGCCGTCGGCTCTGCCTACACCGGTATCTACGACCGGCCGGACCTTGGCCGGCGCGATCTCCGGCGGCTTTCCGCCGTGCTTGCCGGAGCTGCGGACTACCAGCTGGTCCTGGTCGACTGCCCGCCCTCCCTCAATGGCCTGACGCGCATGGCCTGGGCGGCGAGTAACAAGGTGGCCCTGGTTGCCGAGCCGGGCCTGTTCTCGGTTGCCGGCACCGAACGCACCATGCGGGCCATCCAGCTGTTCAAGCAGGAGTTTGCGCCCAATCTTTCACCGGCGGGAATCGTGGCCAACCGGGTCCGGAGCGGCTCCTCCGAGCACACCTACCGGCTTGCGGAGATGGAGTCCATGTTCGGCGAACTCCTGCTGAGCCCGCGTATTCCCGAGCAGGCCAACTGGCAGCAGATCCAGGGCGCAGCCCACCCCGTCCACCATTGGCCGGGTGATTCGGCGAAGTCCGCGGCAGGCTTGTTTGACGACCTGCTGTCCAGCCTGATGGCGGCCGGCAGCGGGCTCCGCAGCCGCGCCCGCTGACCGGGACGCTCTGCAGGGCGCGGGAACCACTGCGCTTAAACGAATCAGGGGCCGCCCTCCAGCTGGAGGGCGGCCCCTGATTCGTATGGATGCGGGCGGGTCAGCTGATCTTCCGCGCTGCCCGGCGCTTGCTCAGTTCGTCGTCCGGAAAGGACTGTTCGGCGGCGTGCTCGCTGGGCAGCGATGCGAGGCTGCCCTCGACCTCGCGCCATACGCGTCCCACTGCGATGCCGAACACGCCCTGGCCGCCCTGCACCAGGTCAATGACCTCATCGGCGGACGTGCACTCGTAGACGCTGGCGCCGTCGCTCATGAGCGTAATCTGTGCCAGGTCCTCAACGCCGCGCTCCCGCAGGTGTTCCACGGCGGTGCGGATCTGCTGGAGGGAAACTCCGGTGTCCAGGAGCCGTTTGACCACCTTGAGGACCAGGATGTCGCGGAATCCGTAGAGCCGCTGCGAGCCTGAGCCGGCCGCGCCGCGGACGGCCGGTTCAACAAGGCCGGTGCGGGCCCAGTAATCGAGCTGGCGGTAGGTGATGCCTGCGGCCTTGCAGGCAGTGGGGCCCCGGTAGCCGGCGTCTTCGTCCAGTACCGGCAGGTCTTCGGTGAACAGGAGGCCTTGGGCACCGCTCACGGGCACAGCAACACCAGCCGTGGGCTGTTTAAGCCCGCCTGCTTCGCCTTTGGGACTCACCTGGATCCTCCTTGTCTTACGCTCCCCCGGAACTGATACAGCAGCCTTGGCATGAAGACCATGGGTGTAATTTCTCCGCGGGGCGCACTTTCCAGTGTGACTTGCGCGGCTGCCGTAAGCAAGGGAACTTGATACTTCGACGTTAGGCCCGGCGGGTCCCGAGGTCAAAGACCTAGGGGGCTTCAAAGAGGCGTGTCGAAACTTTCAGCCTTAACTTTAACCTTAACGTGACCTTAGCCGTCGAAGTCCTCTGGTTCCACGTCATCCAGGAATTCACGGAAGCGCCGCAGTTCGCGCTCCTCGTCCACGGTGGGTCCCGGCTCGGCGTCTTCTCCCTCGTCGTGCTCCGTGATGCGGACGCCTGCCTCGTCCATCACGGAATCGGCACACCAGATCCGGCACTTGGCGCGCAGCGCGACCGCAAGCGCGTCCGAGGCGCGGGAGCTCACGGTGGTGCCGTTCTCGAACTGCAGCTGCCCGTAGAAGATGTTGTCCTCCACGGCAACAATGTTGACGCTGACCACGGAGTGGCCCAGCGACTCCACCACGTCCACCAGGAGATCGTGGGTCATGGGCCGGGGCGGGACCACGCCCTGCTGGGCCAGGGCGATGGCGCTGGCTTCCGGGGTGCCGATCCAGATGGGGACG
This sequence comes from Pseudarthrobacter sp. LT1, assembly GCF_035621795.1. Classification (NCBI taxonomy): domain Bacteria; kingdom Bacillati; phylum Actinomycetota; class Actinomycetes; order Micrococcales; family Micrococcaceae; genus Pseudarthrobacter; species Pseudarthrobacter sp. LT1. Next base: position 1,752,222 of record NZ_CP141830.1, on the reverse strand, counting down.
TGGCGTTCGCCGTGCATCTCTTTGAGCAGGACCAGCGGCTGGTTGGAAGGCAGTTCGATGCGAACGCCTACAATCTCGACTTCGATCATCAGATGTCCATGCGTGAGATGTGGTCCTGCACCAGGGCCCGGTGCAGGGTGAGGCAAAGATCGCTGATCTCGCGGGCCGCCTCTGCCGCGCGTGCCTGGGATGCCGAGTCCTTGCGTGAGGCAAGGGGCGCGACAGCGCGTTCCACCAGGCCGAATTCCCGTTCGGCTGCTGCCTGGAAGGGCCTCAGGTGGCGTGGTTCCAGGCCGTGGCTTTCCAGCTGGACGCAGGCGCGGGCCACCTGGAGGGCGTGCTCGTCGAACTGGCCGTTGCTGTGGCTGATGAGGCCGAAGCTCAGCAGGGACTGCAGCAGGGGTACGCTGGCGCCGGACTCGGTACGGAGCTGCTCCTCGCTCAGCTTGCGGCCACGGTTCTGCAGCTCGGCAGCCAGTTCATCGGAGACGATGCGGGGGGAAACCACGACGCCGGGCGGCAGGTTTTCCGGCCGCTCTCCCCTGTCGATGGCGTCAAGGTAGTCCTTGATCACTTTCAGGGGCAAGTACTGGTCCCGCTGCAGGGCCAGCACGAACCGCAGCCGCTCCACGTCGCCGTCGGAATACTGCCGGTAGCCGGCAGGGGTGCGCCGCGGGTTGATCAGTCCCTTTTCCTCCAGGAAGCGGATCTTCGACGCGGTCATGCCCGGGAAGTCGGCGCTCAGCTGGGCGAGGACTTCACCAATGTTCAGGACCTGGGGGCCCCGGCGTTCCGGTTGTGCCATTGCCACAGGCAGCGGTCCCCGGTTCAGCTGCGGCCTGCAGCCGTGGCAGGGCTCAGGTAGAAGGTGAGGCGGAACTTGCCGATCTGGACTTCGCTGCCGGACTTCAGCTCCACGCTGTCCACGCGGTCATGGTTGACGTACGTGCCATTGAGGCTGTTCTTGTCCACCACTTCGAAGCTGCGGGCGGTGCGCCGGAACTCCACGTGGCGCCGCGATACCGTGACGTCGTCCAGGAAGATGTCGGCGTCCGGGTGGCGCCCCGCGGTGGTCACATCCGAATCCAGCAGGAACCGGGCACCGGCGTTCGGGCCGCTGTGGGCAACGAGCAGCGCCGAGCCGGCAGGCAAGGCCTCCACCGAGTTGCGCTCTTCCGAGGACAGCTTGGGGGCGATTATGGGTTCGTCAGTGACGGGGGTGAGATGGATCGAGGTGGTCTCCGACGACCTAGCCGCACCCGTGCCGTATTCCCCATCGGCAGGGTTGTGTCTGTGGCCAGCCATGGATTCCTCCTCTTAGACGTTGCGGGCATTCAACCCGCAACCAACGGTTACTCGCCGGTCCTGTCCGGCAGGTCCGGCGCCGGCTCCCGATCCGGGCTCTGACGTGCGCAGACGCCATGCCCGCGACCCGGGGCCGGACCGGAAATACCGGTTAGCTTTAGCCTACCTGTTGTTCGTACTCCGATGCACTGAGCAAAGACTCAACGGCGTCAGGTTCGGCCAGTTTGATCTCGATGAGCCAGCCGTCGCCGTAGGGATCGGTGTTGATCAGGGCCGAATCGCTGTCCAGGGAGTCGTTGCGGGCCACCACTTCGCCGGAAACCGGTGCGTAAATGTCGCTCACGCTCTTGGTGGACTCGACCTCACCCACCACTTCGTTTGCCGTAATCTTCGTGCCGACCTCGGGCATCTGGGCGTAGACGACGTCTCCGAGCGCGTCCTGGGCAAAATCCGTGATTCCCACGCGGACCACGCCGTCGGTATTCGGGGCGGTGACCCACTCGTGTTCGGCGGTGTAGGACAGGTCTTCGGGAATGTTGCTCATGGGGGGCCTTTCATCGGGGTACGCGCCAATGTCACAAGGGGCCCGAAAATCGGGCCGCCGCTGAAAGTATAGGCATAACTGCCGGGGCCGGCGCGGGCCTTTCTGACAAGATGGAACCCATGAGTGCAAGCACCGGTGCAGCATCCTTGGGGAAGGTCGGGTAGGTCATGCCGGAACTGCCGGAAGTCGCAGGCCTGGCCGCGTTCCTTGATGAACAGCTGCGCGGCTGTGTGGTCACCAAGCTGCAGGTTGTCTCCTTCGCCGTGCTCAAGACGGCCGATCCTCCCTATAACGCCATCGAGGGCCGCACCGTGTCCGGCGTCCGGCGGTTCGGGAAGTTCATCAGCATCGACACCGACGGCATTTCCCTGGTTTTCCACCTGGCACGGGCCGGGTGGGTGCGTTTCACCGATTCTCCCGCCGACAGCCAGCTCCGGATGGGCAAGGGCCTCATCGCGGTCCGGAGCGCATTCTCCGGGCCGGATGGCCCGCGCGGACTGGACCTGACGGAAGCGGGCACCAAAAAGAGCCTGGCTGTCTACGTAGTGCGTGATCCGCAGCAGGTGCCAGGCATCGCCGCGCTGGGCCCGGACCCTTTCACGCAGGCGTTCGACGCCGGCATGTTGGCTGAGATCCTCGCCGGCAGTTCGCAACAGATCAAGGGCCTCCTGCGCAGCCAGAGCGTTATCGCGGGGATCGGCAACGCTTACAGCGACGAGATCCTGCACGCGGCCCGCATCTCGCCGTTCGCCATCGCGAAATCCCTGGACCGGGAGACTGTGCAGGTTCTGTACGACGCCATCCACAGCGTGCTGGGCGAAGCCCTCGCGGAGGCGGCCGGCAAGCCGCCAAAGGATCTCAAGGACGTCAAACGCAGCCATATGCGGGTCCACGCCCGGGCCGGCCAGCCCTGCCCGGTCTGCGGTGACACCGTCCGCGAAGTGTCGTTTGCGGACACCGCCCTGCAGTACTGCCCCACATGCCAGACCAAGGGCAAGATCCTGGCTGACCGGCGGACCTCGAAGTTCCTGAAGTAGGAACATCCGGCACCCGGGGCGTCGCGCTGCCTGCCCGGCAAGATTCGGGACTTCCGGTCCTGCCGGGGCACGTCCCCGGAGCGTAGCGTCTTGGTCAAGGCTCGCATGTCTCGATCAGTCCGAAGGGGTCACAATGCGCCGGTCCCGACCCGCCGTCCTCGGAATGGCTTTGGCCCTCGCCCTCGGCGGTGGCCTCTGGGGTACAGCTCTGGGGCCGCCCGCGGCCACGGCGTCAGCGGTAGCCGCGCCGCGGAGCGTTCCGGCGTCGATGGTGGTCGAACAGGTTGGCGACGACGCGATCATCCAGCACTATGCGCAGCTGGGCGGCGCCGCATCGTTCCTCGGCACGCCCGTCGGCAGCCCCTACGACATCGCCGGGGGCCGCGCCCAGGACTACACCGGCGGAACGATCTACTGGAGCCCCGCCACCGGAGCCCACGAAGTACACGGCTCAATCCGCGGACACTACCTGGAGCTCGGCGGCCCCTCAGGATTCCTCGGTTTCCCCCTCACGGACGAGACCGGCACCCCGGGCGCCGCCGGCCGTTACAACAACTTCGCCGGAGGGACGATGTACTGGAGCCCCGCCACCGGTGCCCACGAAGTACACGGCTCAATCGGCGGGCACTATGCCGAGCTCGGTGGCCCCGCCGGATTCCTCGGCTTCCCCCTCACGGACGAGACCGGCACCCCGGGCGCCGCCGGCCGCTACAACAACTTCGCCGGAGGGTCCATCTACTGGAGCCCCGCCACCGGAGCCCACGAAGTACACGGCTCGATCCGCGGACACTACCTGGAGCTCGGCGGCCCAGCCGGATTCCTCGGCTTCCCCCTCACCGACGAAACCGGCACCCCGGGCGCCGCCGGCCGCTACAACAACTTCGCCGGAGGGTCCATCTACTGGAGCCCCGCCACCGGAGCCCACGAAGTACACGGCTCAATCCGCGGACACTACCTGGAGCTAGGCGGCCCCGCCGGATTCCTCGGCTTCCCCCTCACCGACGAGACCGGAACCCCCGACGGCGTTGGCAGGTTCAATCACTTCGCCGGGGGCTCGATCTACTGGAGCCCCGCCACCGGAGCCCACGAGGTGCATGGAGCCATCCGGGCCCAGTGGGCGGCCCTCGGTTGGGAGCACAGCAGGCTCGGCTACCCGACCAGCGACGAGTATGGCATCACGGGCGGACGACGCAGCGACTTCCAGCACGGTTCGATCCTGTGGCATGAGGCCAGCAGCAGGATTGAGGTCATCCATGCCACTATCCCGGCGGCACTTCTGGGCGTGGACCTCGAGCGCATTCCGACTACGCAGAAGGTTGTCGCACTCACGTTCGACGCCGGCGCCAACGACGCCGGCCTGCGATCGATCCTCAGCACCCTCACGGCCAACGGGGTCCCAGGCACATTTTTCCTCACCGGAAACTGGGTCAACCAGTTCCCCTCCGACCCGGCCCTGATCTACAACGCGGGGAATCGAATCGGCAACCACTCCATGACCCACCCGGACTTCACCACCCTGACCGACGCCCAGATCGCGGCCGAGATCGGCGGCGCGCAGAGGGCCATCGAGGCCGCAGGAGGCGACCCGCTCCCGTTCTTCCGCTTCCCGTTCGGCGCCCGCGATTCGCGCACGACCGCCGACGTCAACGGCGCCGGCTACGCGGCGGTCCGGTGGACCGTCGACACCCTTGGCTGGCAAGGCACTATGAACGGAACGCGAGGCCCGGACTTTATCGTCCAGCGCGTCATGGCTTCCGCGCAGCCCGGTGAGATCGTCCTGATGCACCTCGGCTCGAACCCGGACGACGGCTCAACGCTCGACGCCGCGGCCCTCCCCCAAGTGATCTCCCAGCTCCGGGCTGCAGGCTACGGCTTCGTCACCCTCGACGCCGCCCTCGGCTGACTGGCCGCTGTGCCCGGCGCCGCCCAGGACATCCCCAACCGGACAAATCACCTCCGGCTCCCGGGGTGGGTTGTCCGAATGTTGGTGCGCGGCCAGGAAACACCACGAACCCAAAAAAGCGGAAAGCGCCGGAGAAATTCTCCGGCGCTTTCCGCTTTTTGGTCGGGCTGACAGGATTTGAACCTGCGACCCCTTGACCCCCAGTCAAGTGCGCTACCAAGCTGCGCTACAGCCCGCTGGTTCCGCCGTTCTCCGCTGAACTCAAACCCGAAGATTTTCATCAGCAGTCCGGCCGAACCACCTAGAAGAGCTTACACGATCCGGAGGGGTGCCAGTGACACTTTCCGGTGATCGGCCCAAGGTGTGTCGCAATTAACGCTTCCGGCCACGCTTCTCGCGGACGCGCATGCTCACCTCGATGGGCGTGCCCTCGAATCCGAAGGTCTCGCGCAGGCGCCGCGTAATGAACCGGCGGTACCCGGGATCCAGGAACCCGGTGGTGAACAGCACGAACTTCGGCGGCCGGCTGGAGGCCTGGGTGCCGAAGAGGATACGGGGCTGCTTGCCGCCGCGGACCGGGTGCGGGTGTGCGGCGACCAGCTCGCCCAGGAAGGCGTTGAGGCGCCCGGTCGGGATGCGCCGGTCCCAGTTCTCCAGTGCCAGGTCCAGGGCCGGGACCAGGCGGTCCTTGTGCCAGCCGGTCTTTGCCGAGATGTTGACCCGCGGCGCCCAGTCAACGTGTGCCAGGTCCTGTTCGATTTCGCGCTCGAGGTAGCGGCGGCGTTCGTCGTCGAGCAGGTCCCACTTGTTGAAGGCCAGGACAAGGGCGCGGCCGGACTCGATGGCCAGCTGGAGGATGCGGACGTCCTGTTCGCTGAGGACCTCGTCCACGGCGAGGAGCACGACGGCGACCTCCGCCTTTTCGAGCGCGGCCTGCGTCCGGAGTGAGGCGTAGTAGTCCGCGCCCTGTGCCATGTGCTGGCGGCGACGGATGCCGGCGGTGTCCACGAAGCGCCAGGTGCGGCCGCCGAGTTCGATGAATTCGTCCACGGGATCACGGGTGGTGCCGGCGGTGTTGTCCACCACCACGCGCTCGGATCCGGCGAGCTTGTTCAGCAGCGAGGACTTGCCCACGTTCGGGCGGCCGATCAGGGCGATACGCCGCGGACCGCCGGAGCGTTCCACGCCTTCAACGGTGGAGAACTCGGGCAGGACATCCATGACGTGGTCCAGGAGGTCGGCCACGCCGCGTCCGTGCAGGGCGGACACCGGGTAGGGCTCACCGAAGCCAAGGCCCCACAGTGCTGCGCTGTCGGCTTCCTGGGCAAAGTCGTCCACTTTGTTGGCCACCATGATGACCGGCTTCTTGCTGCGGCGCAGCATCTTCATGACGCCTTCGTCCGTGGCGGTGGCACCGACGGCGGAGTCCACCACGAAGAGGACGGCGTCGGCGAGTTCCACGGCCATCTCGGCCTGCTCAGCGACCCTGGCGTGGATACCGCGGGCGTCGTGCTCCCATCCCCCGGTGTCCACCAGGGTGAAGTTGCGTCCGTTCCAGTTCGCGGAGTACATCACGCGGTCGCGGGTCACGCCCGGAGTATCCTCCACCACCGCTTCGCGGCGGCCCAGGATACGGTTCACCAGGGTGGACTTGCCCACGTTCGGACGTCCGATAATGGCCAGGACGGGGTCCAGCTTGAGGGGACCTTCGAGGTCCTCGTCGCCGTATTCGCCGCTCAGCAGGGCGGCGTCGTCCTCGTCCAGCTCGTAGTCCTCCAGGCCGGCCCGGAGGGAGGCGGCGCGGAGCTCGGCTTCGTCGTCGCCGATCGCCGCCAGGCGCTCTGCAACCTGGTCGGTGCCGGTGGGGGTGTATTCGTCGTCGGCGCCGGGGTGCCCGGAAGCCTGGGTGGTGTCGCTCATTGCACTGTCCTTAGTGGTCATCTGCCGGCGTCCCCGGCTACTGCTGTCAAGTCTTTATGGTCAGCGAAGGGCAGGGGCTGCCCGCTGAGTTGGATGGTGTCCTGGACGTGCCCTGCCAGCGCTGCACGTATGTCCTGCGCGGCCCTGTCCATTGAAGCACGGCCGGTTTCACCGGCCCGGCGGGCCAGGGTCAGGGCTGATCCGAAGCTGACATGGAAGCGCCGCCCGGGCCGTGGAACGAAGTCCAGGTGCTCATCGCCCCGGCGGGTGCCCAGGATGGCTACCGGCACCACGGGGGCTCCGGAATTCAGCGCCAGCCAGGCCACCCCACCGTTGATATCCGCTGCTGCGCCGCTCCCCCGCGTCCCTTCCGGAAGAATCCCAACGCAGCGCCCGGCGTCGAGCACGTCCTTGCAGCGCTGGAGCGCTGCGCGGTCACCGCGGCGGTCCACGGGCAGCTGCCCGGACGCGGTGAGCACGCGGCCAAGGAAACCCTTGAACATCTCCTGCTTCACCAGGATGTGCATCGGCCGCGGCGCGGCGCCAAACATCACCGGCCCGTCAAGGAAGCTGATGTGGTTCCCTGCGAAGATCACCGGTCCGCCGGTGGGGACATTCGTCCTGCCGGTCACGGTGGTCCGGTAGACCAGGTGGTCAAGGATCCAGCCCACCGGCCTGCTCCATGCCGTGGTCAGCCCGGACGGCAGGCCGGCCCCGGCGTCAGTCACGGTTCAGGACCTTGGTAACGATCACGAGGGCGGCATCCACGGTCTGTTCGAAGTCGAGGTCCGAGGAGTCCAGCGTCACCACCCCGGAAGCGGCCTGGGTGAAGTTCACCACGGTGGAGTCCTTGGCATCGCGGTGCGTGACCTGGGTTGCCAGTTGCTCGGCGTTCTGCGTTCCGCCCAGCTGGATGCCGCGCCGGCGCAGGCGGGCTTCCTCGCTGGCAGTGAGGAGCATGCGCACCTCGGCTCCGGGCGCGACGACGGTGGTGATGTCCCTGCCTTCCACCACCATCCGGCGGTGGTGCTTTTCGATGAGGTCCCGCTGCCGCCGGATCAGTTCGGTCCGGGCGCCCAGGGTGGTGGCGACGGCACTGACGGCGGAAGAGATGGCCGGCTCACGGATGGCGTCCGTGACGTCCACGCCGCCCACCCGGACATATTCCTCCAGGGGGCTGGTGCTCAGTTCCAGGACGAAGTCCCTGGATGCCTGCTCCACCGCCGCGCCGTCCTCAAGATCGATGCCCTCGGTCACGCAGTACCAGGTCAGGGCACGGTACATGGCGCCGGTGTCCAGGTAGGCCAGCCGGAGCCTGCGGGCAACTTCCTTGCTCACGCTCGACTTTCCGGAGCCTGAAGGCCCGTCGATGGCAACCACCAGCGGCCGGCCGATGCGCAGGGCGCGCATGGATTCGAGGAGTTCCTGTGTCATTACTGAAGTACCCGCCATCCGCGGTCGTTGAGAGCTTCGATCAAGTGGTCGTGCTTGTTCGGCAACACGGAGATTTCCACCATACCCACGTTTTGGCCCGACGAGTGGTCAAGCCGCATGTCCTCCAGGTTGACACCAATCTCCCCGATCTCGGTGAGCAGCCGGGCGATCTGGCCAGGCTTGTCATCCACCAGGACGGTAAGCCACGCGTAAGCCTGCGGCGGACCGCCGTGTTTCCCGGGGATCCGCGCCTGGCCGGCGTTGCCCTCGCTGATCAGCTGCGCGAGGTCCAGCCGGGCCCCGGGTGCGGTGGGGTTCTCCAGGGTTCCAATCAGCCGGTTCAGGTCTTCCCGGACACCGTAGAGGATCTCCACCACCTTGTCCGCGTTGCCCCCGAGGATCTGGACCCACAGGGTGGGGTCGCTGGCCGCGATCCTGGTGACGTCGCGCAGTCCGTTGCCTGCCAGGGACAGCGCATGCAGCGGAGTTCCCTGCAGCCGGCTGGCCAGCAGCGAGGACATCACCTGGGGCAGGTGCGAGACCAGTGCCACCGCTTCATCGTGTTCGTCCGCCGTGAACTGCGAGACAACGGCCCCCAGGTCCGAGGCGAGCGAGCGGGCCACCTGCAGGGCGGCGCCGGACGTCTCCTCCGAGGGGCAGAGCACCCAGGGCATGGAGGTGAAAAGCTCACCGCGCGCCGCCACCGGGCCGGACTTTTCGCGGCCCGCCATGGGGTGGGTCCCCACGTAGCGGGACAGGTCGACGCCCGATTCCCGCAGCCGGGCCAGGATGTCCGCCTTCACGCTGGCGATATCGATGACCACAGCGTCAGGGTAGCTGGACAGCGCGGCAAGGACGACGTCGGCCGTGACGTCCGGCGGAGCGGCCACCACCACCAGCTGCGGCGCTGTATCGCCCAGTTCCGGCAGCGGGCGGCCGGCACCGATGTCCACGGCCACCGCCTGGTTGGTGGGCGACGGGTCCGAAAGGAACACGGGTACGCCGCGCCCCCGCAGGCCCAGCCCAATGCTGGTGCCCAGCAACCCGGTGCCGATGACCACCACCGGGCCATCCAGGTGGCCGCGGCCCTGGCTTTTGAACGCGGACATGCCTCAGAGCCCTACGGATGCCAGCAGGTGGCCGACTTCCTGCTTGCCCAGGTTGCGGATACTGCCCTGGCGCTGGTCGCCGAGCCCGATGGGGCCCACCTTGACGCGGACCAGCCGCTGGACCGGGAAGCCAACAGCGTCGAAGAGGCGCCGGACAATCCGGTTCTTGCCGGAGTGGAGCACAACCTCAATCAGCACGTGGCCCGGGGTGGAGTCCACCAGGCGGAAGGAGTCAACGGAAGCGAAGCCGTCCTCCAGCTCGACGCCGGCCTTCAACTGGGCGCCGACGCCCTGCGGGAACGGTCCGCGCACCTGCACCAAGTAGGTCTTGGGAACCTCGTAGGACGGGTGGGTGAGCCGGTTGGCGAGTTCGCCGTCGTTGGTCAGCAGCAGCAGGCCTTCGGTGGCGACGTCGAGCCGGCCAACGTGGAAGAGGCGTTCCCCGGTGTTCTTGTTGTTCTTCAGGAAGTCGCTGATGCAGGGCCGGCCCTCGGGGTCCTCCATGGTGGACACCACGCCCTTGGGCTTGTTGAACACCATGTAGACCAGGTTTTCGTCCAGCTGGATCCGCAGCCCGTCAACGTGGATCACGGCAGTCTTGGGGTCTACGCGGACACCCAGTTCGGTGACTACCTGGCCGTCAACTTCGACGCGGCCCTCGGCGATCATCTCTTCGCAAACGCGCCGGGAGGCGACTCCTGCGGAGGCCATCACCTTCTGGAGGCGCACGCCGTCGGCATCGTGGAGTTCGGACTGGGGAACGTTGCCCCGGGGACCCTTCTTCCGTGCGGGCTTGCGGACCGGCCCCAGGTTCTGGCCAAAGCGTTCGCTGCCAAAAGCACGGGAAGCGGCTGCTCCGGGAGCGCCCGTACGCGGCTTTGGCTTGAGCGCACCGGGAGTTCCGGGAGCTTTCCCGGCACCGGGCTTGCGGGCCGCGGGCTTGCGCGACGACGGCTTGGCACCCCTGGCGGCCTCGGCTCCGCGTCCCTGCTGGTCCCCTGCGAGATCGGGGTCAATGAAGCGCTCTTCGCGCGGCTTGGGGGCACGGTGCGGGCGGTCCCCGCCGAATCCCGAGGCACGCTTGCCTGCTCCCCCGCGGGAGCCCCCGCTGAAGCTGCCGCCCTGTGCCGGGTTGCGCTGTGAACTGTTGCGTTCGTTCCCGCCGCGTCCCGAACCGTTACGTGGTGAACCCTGGCGTCCCGCCTGTGTCATGACCCGTCCTTCAAATGTGTTTTGGCCGGCTGAGATGTCCAAGGACAACCTTAGCCAGCCGCGCAGACTTCGTCTGCCCTGATTAATAACCGTGCTGGATGGACTGTTGCGGGCAGGGGTGTCCTGCCTACATCGTCCCGGCGTCGTAGAACTCTGCGATCCCGTCGAGCCCCGGAAGGTGCGGCGACAGTTGGGGCAGGTCCTCCACTGAACTGATTCCCATCCGTTCGAGGAAATACGAGGTAGTCCGGTAAAGGATTGCGCCGGACTCGGGATCTGTTCCCGCGTCCTCGATCAGCCCGCGCTGGGCCAGCGTCCGTACGACAGAGTCAACATTGACCCCGCGAATTGCAGACACGCGCGCCCGGGAAACGGGCTGGCGGTACGCGATGACCGCCAGTGTTTCCAACGCCGCCTGGGTAAGCCTGGCAGTCTGCCCCTCAAGCACGTATTTGCCCACAATGTCGGCAAATTCCGTGCGGGAGTAGATGCGCCAGCCACCGGCGATGTTCCGCAATTCAAAACCCCGGGGACTGGAACCGATGCCAGCGCTGCTGGCACTCTCCACCTCCGGGGCTTTAACAGTATAGCCGTTATAATCGCGCTGCAGTTCTGCCAGCAGGGCGCGGACCGAGTCCACCGTCAGCCCCACCCCTGCCGCCAGCTCTTCTTCCGTTGCCGGCTCGTCCAAGACCATGAGGACGGCTTCCAGGGCAGCCTTGGCGCCACCGGGAAGGTCTGCGAATTCGGAACCGTGCTCGGCGACGTCCTCCCGTTGGGCCTGCTGTTGATGCGTTTCCTGCGACGGGTTCACAGTTGCTCCTCGAATTCTTCGCTTAGGTTTTCCGCCGACCAGTCCCGGCGGTCGGCCGTCCAGTGGACGGCAAGGTCCGCCAGCGGGGAGAGCTGGTCGAACGAGACAGCGCGGTCCCGGAACAACTCCAGCAGGGCCAGGAACCGGGCCACCACCACCAGCGTGGACTCCGCGTCGGCAATCAGTGAACGGAAGGTCAGCGGTGACTCCTGCTGGAGCCTGAGGCCCAGCACTTCGGCCTGCTCCTTGACGCTGACATTGCCGCCGTGCAGGTGGCCGAGGGCAACCTGCGGTGGCTGCGCCGGCACCTTCGGCCGAAGCGCGGCTTCTGCCAGTGCAGCGAACTGCCGGGGCGTATGTTTCCAGACGAGCTCGGGAAGCATGGCTGCGAAATGTTCCTCGAGCGCCACCTGCCGTGGAAAGCGGCGGCCCTCCTGGTGGAGGGTTTCACCCATGATGCCTGCCACCTGCTTGAAGGCCTTGTACTGTAGCAGCCGGGCAAACAGGAGGTCCCGCGCCTCCAGCAGGGCGATGTCCTCGTCGTCCTCGACTTCACCGGCCGGGAGGAGCCGCGCTGCCTTGAGGTCAAGCAGGGTGGCGGCAATCACCAGGAACTCGCTGGCCTCGTCCAGGGCCCATTCTTCACCGAGCTCCTGCAGCCTGCGGATGTACTTGATGAACTCATCAGTGACCGTGGCGATGGCAACTTCGGTGATGTCCAGCTGGTGCTTGGCGATCAGTCCCAGGAGGAGGTCGAACGGACCCGTGAAGTTGGCCAGCCGCACCTCGAAGCCGGGTTTGGATTCGGCCACGGCGTGGTTAGGGTGCGCCGCCGCGGGAGATCAGCTCCTTGGCGAGCCGGCGGTAGGCGTCAGCACCCACATGGTTTCCGGCGTAGCTGGTGATGGGCTCCGCAGCCACGGTGGCATCCGCGAACTTGATGGAGCGCTTGATCACGGTTTCAAAGACCTTGTCCCCGAACGCCTCCACCAGCCGGGTGATCACTTCGCGGCTGTGCAGCGTGCGTGCGTCGTACATGGTGGCCAGCACGCCGTCCACCTGCAGCCGCGGGTTCAGCCTGTCCTGGACCTTGTCGATGGTTTCAACGAGGAGGGCCACGGCGCGGAGCGCGAAGAACTCGCAGATGAGCGGGATGATGACGCCATGGGCCGCGGTGAGGGCGTTGACGGTCAGGAGGCCCAGGGACGGCTGGCAGTCGATGAGGACGACGTCGTAGTCGTCTTCGACCTTCTTCAGCGCACGGTCCAGGACCTGTTCGCGCGCCACCTCGTTCACCAGCTGCACTTCCGCCGCGGAGAGGTCGATGTTGGCCGGCAGCAGGTCGACGTTCTCGACGCCGGTCTGGTGGATGGCGTCGCGGATGTCCACCTTGCGGTCCATCAGGACGTTGTACACGGTGAGGTCGAGTTCGTGCGGGTTCACGCCCAGGCCCGCCGACAGCGCACCCTGGGGGTCGAAGTCCACCAGCAGGACACGCCGGCCGTATTCGGCGAGTGCCGCAGCCAGGTTAATGGTGGAGGTGGTCTTCCCGACGCCGCCCTTCTGGTTGACCATGGCGATGACGCGGGCCGGACCGTGGGAGGACAGCGGCGCGGGTTCCGGGAACTCGCGGTATGGGCGACCCGTGGGGCCCATCACCGCGTTTTCCAGGTCGAATTCCGTGCCCTCCAGAGTTGCTGAACCCTGTTCGCTGCTCACGTATCTGTCCACACTTTCGATGACGGTGATTTCCTGCCGCTGGCTGACCAGCGCCGTTCGTTCTGCTCCCTAGGTTACAGCGCCCGACACGGTATTCGACGGAACTTGACTTTCCGCGAATGTTGAGCCTTGACCCTCTAGCTGAGGTCGAAGGTTGAGCTGCAGGGCAACGCAAAACCGCCCCCGCAGCAGGGCTGCAGGGGCGGTTTTACGTATCCTTTGGGACAGAAGCTAGGCCTTGGCGGCCTCGCGTGCGCCTTCTTCCTTGGGTGCCATCTCGCCGTGGCCGGCGATCATGGTCTGCTCGTCGAAGGGGACTTCGCCGGAGAGGACGCGGGCAACCTGGCCGCCGTCGATCTCCTTGACCCAGGTGCCCACCAGGACCGTGGCCACGGCGTTGCCGGTGAAGTTGGTCAGGGCGCGGGCCTCGGACATGAACCGGTCGATTCCCACAATCATGCCCACGCCGCCCAGCAGCTCGGGACGGTGTGCCTGCAGGCCTGCTGCGAGGGTTGCCAGGCCGGCGCCGGTCACGCCGGCGGCACCCTTGGAGGCGATGATCATGAAGACCAGCAGGGAGATCTGGGCGCCGAGGTCCAGCGGGGTCCCCATGGCGTTGGCCACGAAGAGGGACGCCATGGTCAGGTAGATGGCCGTTCCGTCCAGGTTGAAGGAGTAGCCCGTGGGAACGGTGACGCCCACAACCGGCTTGGAAACGCCGAGGTGTTCCATCTTGGCGATCAGGCGGGGCAGTGCCGCTTCCGAGGAGGAGGTGGAGAAGATGATGAGGTACTCGCGGGCCAGGTACTTCATCAGCTTGAAGATGTTCACGCCGGCAACGACCTGGAGGAGGCCGCCCAGGATGACCACGATGAACAGTGCGCAGGTGATGTAGAAGGCGATCATCAGGGTGAACATGCTCACGATGGCCTGGACGCCGGTTGCACCGACGACGGCGGCGATGGCGCCGAAGGCACCAATCGGAGCGAGCCACATGATCATGATGAGGATGCGGAAGACGAGGCCCTGGGCGTGTCCGATGGCCTTGAGGATGGGGGTCCCCTGCGTGCCCATCTTCTGCAGGGCGAAGCCCACCAGGATGGCGGCCAGCAGGGTGGGCAGGACAGGGATGTCACCCGGGATGATGCCCATCAGGAAGTCCACGGTGCTGTCAGTGGCGGCCTTCTTGTTGGGGTCGTAGGGCGTCAGCTTCAGGCCTTCGCCGGGGTGGATGATGTTGCCCACCACCAGGCCGATGGCCAGCGCGAAGGTGGACATGATGATGAAGTAGCCCAGCGCGAGGCCGCCCACCTTGCCGACGGTGGCTGCCTTGGCGATGGATCCGATGCCCAGGACGATGGTGCAGAAGATGACCGGTGCGATCATCATCTTGATGAGCTTGACGAACCCGTCTCCCAGGGGCTTGAGGGACTTGCCCACCTCCGGGAAGAGCAGGCCAACCACCGCGCCGAGGACGACGGCGGCGATAACGGCAATGTAAAGGTAGTGGGACTTGTCCAGTCCCTTGCGCCGCGGCGTCGCGGTCTCGAGCGACTCTCCTCGTTGAGAAGCCATGATGTGTCTCCTTGTGGATATTCTGATAGACGCTGCGGCGCAGTCTCTGGGCTCAACACGTCCGTGCAATGTGATATCCATCATTGGGCACCCCGTGATCCAGCTCACCGTTGCGTTCATATTGGTCGCGGCACCCCCGGGGTTCTGAAGGAGGCAGGCATGATCCACCGCTGGAGTATCGCCCGCCGGCTCTTCCTGGCGAACCTGCTGATCGTCGTATCCTTCATCGCCATTGTGGGGACTGCGGCCTACGTGGACGCCCGGGACCGTACGTATGACGAAGCGGGGCGCCGCATGGAAGGAGTGGCTGCCTCCATCGCCGCCAATCCCCTGGTGCTCCAGGCCGCTGCCACGCCGGACCCGTCCGCCCTTCTGCAGCCTTACGCCAAGGACGTCACCAGCGCTGCCCACATCGATTTCATCACCATCATGGCTCCTGACCGGACCCGTTGGACGCATCCGCGGGACGAGGAACTGGGCCGCCCGTACATCGGCTCCATCGACGCTGCATTGCAGGGCCGGGCCTTCACCGAAGTCACCGCCGGCACCCTGGGCCCCTCGGTCCGGACCATCGTTCCTGTCAAGGACGCCCAAGGGACCGTGAAGGCGCTGGTGGCGGCGGGTGTAACCGTCCGCAGCGTGGACGTGGCCTTCACCGGCCGCCTGCCGGTCCTGCTCGCCGTCGGCATCGCCCTGCTGGTGGGCGGATCCCTTGCGTCGTGGCTGCTTGGCAGGTATCTGCGACGGGTGACGCGCGGCTGGGGGCCCGAACAACTGGCGCAATTGTTTACCTACTACGAATCAGTCCTGCACTCGGTGCGCGAAGGGCTGATCCTTATCGATGCCAAAAAGCGCGTGGTGATGTACAACGACCAGGCTGCCGAGCTGCTGGGCCTGGCCGAAACAGGCAGCAACGATCCCACGCGGCCCCCATCCCTGGCAGACCTCCCCTTGGACAGCGAGCTGCGCAGCCTGTTCGATTCGGGGCGCACCACCAAGGACGAGATGGTGCTGACCGGCTCCCGCGTGCTGGTGGTCAACCAGGGGCCGGCCCGGGGCCCCGAGTCCCCCGGGTCGCGAGGGAAGGTCCCCGTGTACGGAACAGTGGCCACGCTCAGGGACCGGACGGAAATCGAGGCACTGGGCAACGAACTGCAGACCATGCGGACCCTTTCGGACGCGCTGCGGGCCCAGACCCACGAACACGCCAACCGGCTCCACACCATGGTCTCGCTCCTGGAGCTTGGCCGGACAGGCGAAGCCCTCGATTTCGCCACCCAGGACCTGGCCCTGAGCCAGCAACTGACGGACGACATGGTGAGCTCGATTGATGAACCAGTGGTGGGCGCGCTGGTCATGGGCAAGGTGGCCGAGGCCCACGAGCGCGGCGTCCAACTGGATGTTTCCACCCTCGGATCCGGCGCCGCACCCGGGGTGGCCGTCCAGGACCTGGTGACTATCCTGGGCAACCTGCTGGACAACGCGATTGATGCTGCTGCCGACGCACCGCCTCCGCGGCGGGTGGTGCTGACGCTGGAGGCGGACGAGGAAGGACTGGACATGGCCGTCAACGATTCCGGGGCGGCCATCGACCCTGCGGACTCGGAAAAGATCTTCCGGCATGGATTCAGCACCAAGCCCGCGGGGATGGGGGGCCGGGGCATTGGACTGGCGCTGGTCCGGCAGGCTGTGCAGCGTTTGGGCGGTACGCTGGCCATTAACGGCCGGCGCGGCGCCAAGTTCGAAGTATTCCTGCCTGCGGCGTTGTCCGCGGATAAGGAGCACAGACAGTGAGCAACATCCGGGTCCTCGTCGTCGAAGACGAGGCCATCGCTTCCGCAGCCCATGCCGCGTACGTGGGGCGGCTGGAAGGGTTTGAGCTCGCGGGGACTGCACCCGATGGCCAGTCCGCCCTGCGGCTCCTCAATGAATTCGTGGCTGCGGGAGAGCCGGTGGAACTGGTCCTGCTGGATATGAACCTGCCCGACCTGCACGGCCTGGACATCGCCCGGCGGATGCGCTCCGCCGGGATCCTCGCGGACATCATCGCGATCACCGCCGTGCGCGAGCTGGCAATCGTCCGCAGCGCCGTCGCCATCGGCGTGGTCCAGTACCTGATCAAGCCCTTCACGTTCGCTACGTTCTCGGACAAGCTGGAAAACTACCGCCAGTTCCGGCAGCAGCTGGCGGGTTCCCACGGCGGTCCGGGCAAGGGGGGTGCCTCACAAAGCGAGGTGGACCAGGCTTTTGCTAGCCTCCGTGCACCGTCCGAACTTCCGCTTCCCAAGGGCCTGTCCACCTCGACGCTCGGCTCGGTCCAGGAGTTCCTGCGCCGGCAGCCCGAGGCAGTGTCCGCCACCGAGGTCATGGATGCCCTGGGCATGTCCCGGGTAACTGCGCGGCGCTATCTGGAATACCTTGCCGACGCCGGCACCGTTTCCCGGACCGCCCGCTACGGCACCCCGGGGAGGCCGGAGAACGAGTACCGCTGGAACGCGCGCTGACGCGCCGGGGTCGAACGTGCGGGGGTTGTACGTGCGAAGGCTGGACGCCCCGCCCTGACCGTCAGCGCGCTTCTGCCCCGCCCACCCGAAGGGCGCCGATCAGCTGGTCAATGACCCCGGGATCCTCAATGGTGGAGGGCACCGTGTACTCCTCGCCGTCTGCGATCTGGCGCATGGTCTTGCGGAGGATCTTCCCCGACCGGGTCTTGGGCAGCGCGTCCACCACCGTCACATGCTTGAAGTCCGCAACCGCACCAATGTCCCGCCGGACCAGTGCCACAAGATCCTTGGCCAGGACGTCTTCGGGGATGTCGACGCCGGATTTGAGCACCACGTAGCCGCTGGGGCGCTGGCCCTTGAGGGGGTCGGCGAGGCCGATCACGGCGCACTCGGCAACCGCCGGGTGCTGGCCGATCACCTGCTCCATGGCGCCGGTGGACAGCCGGTGTCCGGCAACATTGATGATGTCGTCGGTGCGGCCCATGACGAACAGGTACCCGTCCTCGTCGCGGTAGCCCGAATCGCCCGTTGCGTAGCACCCCTCGAAGGCTTGCAGGTAGGACGAGATGAAGCGTTCATCGTTTCCCCACAGGGTGGTGAGGGTGCCCGGCGGCAACGGCAGCTCCAGGACGATGTTGCCTTCGGTGCCGGGCTCCACTTCCCCGCCCGCGCCGTCGAGGATCCGCAGCCGGAACCCGGGCATCGGAACGCTCGGGGAGCCGGCTTTGATGGGCAATGGCTCCAGTCCACGCGGATTGGCGCAAATGGCCCAACCTGTCTCGGTCTGCCACCAGTGGTCCACCACGGGCACGCCCAAAACCCGGGATGCCCAATGGAACGTGTCCGTGTCCAGCCGCTCGCCGGCGGCGAACAGCGTCCGCAGGCTGGAGACGTCGTAGTTTTGCAGCAACGATGCCTCCGGATCGGCCTTGCGGATGGCCCGCAGTGCCGTGGGAGCGGTGAACAGCACGTTGACCTTATGGTCCTGGACCACGCGCCAGAACGCCCCGGCGTCGGGAGTGCCCACCGGTTTGCCCTCGTACATCACGGTGGTGGCTCCGGCCAGCAACGGACCATAAACGATGTATGAGTGCCCCACCACCCAGCCAACGTCGGACGCCGTCCACATCACGTCGCCGGGGCCGATGCCGTAAATGTTTTCCAGCGTCCAGCGCAGGGCGACGGCGTGCCCTCCGTTGTCCCGCACCACGCCCTTGGGCGCGCCCGTTGTTCCGGAGGTGTAGAGGATATACAGCGGGTCCGTGGCCTGCACGGCGACAGGGGCCACGGGGTCGGCCGAAGCCATGGCCGAATCCCAGTCCAGCCACCCAGCATGGTCCCCGGCCGCCGACGCGAAGCCGTCGCGCGCCTTGACCACCACGGGAATGCCGGGCGCGCCGGCCAGCCCGAGGGCCTCCGCGACCGCCGGCAGGTATTCGATGCGCCGGGCCGGCTCGATCCCGCCGGAGGCTGTGACCACGGCGGCGGGGGCGGCATCGCGGATGCGCGCGGCGAGCTCCTTGGGCGCGAAGCCGCCAAAGACCACCGAGTGGACCGCGCCCAGCCGGGCAGTGGCCAGCATGGCGATGGCGGCTTCCGGGATCATGGGCATGTAGATCACCACGCGGTCGCCCTTGCCAACGCCGTGGCGCCGCAGCACGCCGGCAAAGCGGGCCACGAGGTCCGTCAGTTCCGCGTAGGTGTAGCGCTGCTGTGTACCCAGCATGGCGGAGTCATGGATGAGGGCATCCTGCCCTCCGCGGCCCTCGGCGACGTGCCGGTCCAGCGCGTTGTAGCAGGTATTCAGGGCGCCGTCGGGGAACCAGCTGTAAAGCGGTGCCCGGCTGGAGTCCAGGGCCCGGCCTGGCGGAGAGGTCCAGGAAATCTTTTGCGCTGCCTCCAGCCAAAAATCTTCGGGCTGTTCGAGGCTGCGCTGGTAGCTGTCCCGGTAGCTTTTGGTGACCATGAGGGGTATCCCGTCCACGACGTTGTGATGCAGCTCATGGTAGCGGGCAGAGTGTGCCAGCCACAAGGGCTGTGTATACAAACTTTTGCTCGAGTCCAAAGATTTGCCCGTTTTGCTGTTATCTGCTGCCGCTTGTGTATACACTGATGCTGTCACCGAGGAAGGAGAGCAGCATGCGCGCCAGCGACAAGGCCTACGCGGCCCTGCGGGACGACATCATCGAATGGCGCCTCGCTCCCGGTACCGTCCTGGCCGAGGTGGAACAGTCCGAACGCCTTGGTGTGTCGCGCACGCCCCTCCGCGAAGCACTTGGCCGCCTGACGGCGGAAGGGCTGACGACGGCGGGCGGCCGCGGCGTCGTGGTCACCGACATCTCCCTCGAGGACATCGACGAACTGTTCGAACTGCGCGAAACCCTTGAGGGCAAGGCCGCCGCCCTGGCCGCCCGGCGCGGTGACGCTGCCACGTTCGAGCACCTGCAGCGCGAACTGCTCAATGCCCCCGCGCTGATCAGCGGCGGGGACCCCGCCCTGCATGACTATTACGAACTGGTGGGCAGGCTGGACACAGCCATCGACGCCGCCATCTCCAACTCCTACCTGGCCCAGGCCATGCGAAGCCTGCGCGTGCACCTGGTCCGGATCCGCCGGCTCGCAGCGGACGACGCCCGCCGCCTCACCGCCGCAGCAGCCGAACACGCCGCCATCGCCGAGGCCATCGCGGCAGGCAACCCGAAGCTCGCCGAGGCGGCGACGATCGTCCACCTGCACCGAAGCCTCTCCCACGTCAAAGCAATCCACGCATCCCATCCGAAGGAGCACCATGGTTAAGGAACACCACGTCCGCGTCTACAAGAGCGAAGAGAACCTGCCCCGCGAGGACCAGCTCGCCTACAAGATCGCCCAGGTCGCCGCCGATCCCGTGGCCGTCTCCGACGAAGTCACTGACATGGTCATCAACCGCGTCATCGACAACGCCTCGGTGGCCATTGCTTCCCTTAACCGCGCCCCGATCGTCGCAGCCCGGGCCCAGGCGCTCACCCATGGCCCCAGCACCGGCGGCAAGGGCTCCAAGGTCTTCGGCATCGAGGAACGGGTTGCACCGGAATGGGCTGCCTGGGCCAACGGCGTGGCTGTACGGGAACTCGACTACCACGACACGTTCCTCGCCGCCGACTACTCCCACCCCGGTGACAACATTCCCCCGATCCTCGCCGTGGCCCAGCACGTTGGGGCCAGCGGGCACGCCCTCATCCGCGGCATCGCCACCGGCTATGAGATCCAGGTCAACCTGGTCAAGGCCATCTGCCTGCACAAGCACAAGATCGACCACGTAGCCCACTTGGGTCCCTCGGCCGCCGCCGGCATCGGCACCCTGCTGGGCCTCGACGTCGAGACCATTTTCCAGTCGGTCGGGCAGGCACTGCACACCACCACCGCAACCCGGCAGTCCCGCAAGGGCGAGATCTCCACCTGGAAGGCCCATGCCCCGGCGTTTGCCGGCAAGATGGCCATCGAGTCCGCGGACCGGGCCATGCGCGGCCAGACCTCACCCGTGCCGATCTACGAAGGCGAAGACGGCGTCATCGCCTGGATGCTTGACGGTCCGGATGCGTCCTACATGGTCCCGCTCCCCACTCCGGGCGAAGCCAAGCGTGCCATCCTGGACACATACACCAAGGAACACTCCGCCGAATACCAGGCGCAGGCCTGGATCGACCTGGCCCGCAAGCTCCACCGGGAACACCCCGAGGTGACCGACCCGGCCAACGTCGAATCCGTGCTGATCAAGACCAGCCACCACACCCACTACGTGATCGGCTCCGGCGCCAACGACCCCCAAAAGTACAGCCCCACCGCCAGCCGGGAAACCCTGGACCACTCCATCCCCTACATCTTCACGGTCGCCCTGCAGGACGGCGCCTGGCACCACGTGGACTCCTACGCCCCGGCCCGCGCCGCACGCCCGGACACCGTGGAGCTGTGGCACAAGGTCACCACGGTGGAGGATCCGGAATGGACCCGCCGCTACCACTCCCTCGACATTGCCGAGAAGGCTTTCGGCGGCTCGGTGGAGATCACGCTCAAGGACGGTACCGTCATCACCGACCAGATCGCCGTCGCCGACGCCCACCCCCTCGGCGCCCGGCCGTTCGCCCGCGAGCAGTACGTCAACAAGTTCCGCACCCTCGCCGCGGGGCTGGTGGAGGAAGCCGAGATCGAAAGGTTCCTGGCCGCCGTCGAACGCCTCCCCGAGCTCGCCGCCGGTGAGCTGGACCAGCTCAACATCACCGCCGCCCCCGGCGTCATCGACCTGGCGGCGGCACCGAAGGGACTCTTCTGATGCTGTATTCGAAGACCACCCCGGAGCAGAAGCGGATCCGGTTCCGGGAGCTGCTGTCTTCCGGGACCATCCAGCAGTTCCCGGGCGCATTCAACCCGCTGTCCGCCCGGCTGATCGAGGAGAAGGGTTTCGCCGGCGTCTACATCTCCGGCGCCGTCCTGGCGAACGACCTGGGCCTGCCGGACATCGGCCTGACCACGCTGACCGAGGTGGCCACCCGGGCGGGGCAGATCGCCCGCATGACGGACCTGCCCTCGATCGTCGACGCCGACACCGGCTTCGGTGAACCGATGAACGTGGCCCGCACCGTGCAGGAGCTGGAGAACGCCGGCCTGGCCGGATGCCACATCGAAGACCAGTTCAACCCCAAGCGCTGCGGCCATCTGGACGGCAAGAACGTGGTCGACCTGGACACCGCCACCAAGCGGATCAGGGCCGCCGCCGACGCCCGCCGCGACCCAAACTTCCTCATCATGGCCCGCACCGACATCCGGGCCACCGATGGGCTGGAGGCGGCGCAGCAGCGAGCCAAAGCCCTGGTTGAAGCCGGCGCGGATGCAATCTTCCCCGAGGCCATGAAGGACCTGGGCGAGTTCAAGGCCATCCGGGACGCGGTGGACGTGCCGATCCTGGCCAACATGACCGAGTTCGGCAAGAGCGCACTCTTCACCGTGGATGAACTGGCGGGCGTGGGCGTCAACATGGTCATCTACCCGGTGACGCTGCTCCGTAGTGCCATGGGCGCTGCTGAGCGTACTCTGGAATCGATCAAATCCGACGGCACCCAGGAGGCACAGGTTCCAAGCATGCTGACCCGTGCCCGGCTCTACGACCTCGTTGACTATGAGGCCTACAACCACTTTGACACCGGGGTGTTCAATTTCCGGATCCCCGGAAGCTGACATCCCGCCCGCACACCACGCCGGACGCCGGCATCTGCCGGACAGTGCCTTTGGAGCAAGGCCTTGGGAACACCGGCTTCAGGAACACAGGCTTTAGGAACAAAGGAGTTTCAGCATGGCTGAAAATGAGATCAAAAAGGGCCTCGCCGGCGTCGTGGTGGACTACACCGCCGTCTCCAAGGTCAACCCTGACACCAACTCCCTGCTCTACCGCGGCTACCCCGTCCAGGAACTGGCCGCCCGGTGCAGCTTTGAGGAAGTGGCCTACCTGCTCTGGAACGGCGAACTGCCCACCAAAGAGCAGCTGGCGGAGTTCACCGCGCGGGAACGCGCCGGACGTGCCCTTGACCCGGTGGTCAAGCAGGTCATTGACGCCTTGCCGGTGACCTCGCACCCGATGGATGTCTGCCGGACGGCGGCCTCCGTGATGGGTGCCAGGCACCCGTTGGCCGAGGACTCCTCGCGGCAGGCCAACATGGCCAAGGCCGTGGACCTGTTCGCCGCCATGCCGGCCGTCGTGGCCTATGACCAGCGCCGCCGCCACGGCCAGGACGTCATTGAGCCTCGTGAGGACCTGGGCTATTCGGCGAACTTCCTGTGGATGGCCTTCGGGGAGGAACAGGTGCCCGAGGTGGTGGAGGCCTTCAACGTCTCGATGATCCTCTATGCCGAGCACTCCTTCAACGCGTCCACCTTCACGGCCCGGGTGATCACCTCGACGCTGTCGGACCTGCATTCGGCAGTGACCGGAGCGATTGGCGCACTCAAGGGTCCATTGCATGGCGGCGCGAACGAAGCCGTGATGCACACCTTCGACGAGATCGGCATCCGGCAGGAAGAGTCCCTCGAGGAAGCAGCGGCACGGGCGAAGGCCTGGATGGAGGACGCCCTGGCGCAGAAGAAGAAGGTCATGGGGTTCGGCCACCGCGTCTACAAGCACGGCGATTCCCGGGTTCCCACCATGAAGGCGGCCCTGGACAAGATGATCGCCCACTACGGCCGTCCCGAGCTGCTGGGACTCTACAACGGCCTGGAAACGGCGATGGACGAGGCGAAGGCCATCAAGCCGAACCTGGACTACCCTGCCGGGCCCACGTACCACCTGATGGGCTTCGATACGCCCACGTTCACGCCCCTGTTCGTGGCCAGCCGGATCACTGGCTGGACTGCGCACATCATGGAGCAGCTGGACGCCAACTCGCTGATCCGGCCCCTGAGCGAATACAACGGGGTGGAGGAACGGCACCTGCCCTAGCGTTTGGCAGGAACGTGCGACGGCGGGGGGCACTGCGGTGCCTGACCCGCCGTCGGTTTTTAACAACCAGGAGTCTGCCTCATCAGCCCAGGAGGCTATGGGATGACGCGACGGTCTCGTTGTCGGTGTGCATGGTGACCACCACGTTCACCCTGCGGCCCTCCAGCACCACGGGCAGCCAGTGGTCCGCGTCCTGCCACATGCGGTCCACCGGCAGGGTGTCCACCCGGAACCACTCGGGCAGGATTTCGTCGCTGGGTTCCGGTTCGCCCTCCCAGGTACGGGCGGTGAACAGCGTGGTCTTCATGTTCCATTCCGGGCGGGCGGGAAAAACGAAGTGGACCGATCCGGCATCTGCCAGGTCCTCCACCTGCAGCACCACCCCGGTCTCTTCAAGGACTTCCCTGATCACGGCCTCCGCGTCGGTCTCTCCCGGTTCCACATGGCCGCCGATGCCAACGATTTTGCCTTTGCCGAACCCGGTTTGCTTGAGTCCCAGGAGGACTTCGTCCCCGTTGTCCCCGTCACGGAGCAGGAAACAGAGGGTGACCTGGGAGGATTCCATGTGCACAACCCTATAGCTGCCGGCGGCCCCTGAAGCTATCCGGCGGCCGGGCCGTCGCCAACCAGTTGCTGCCGGAGTTCCACCGGAAGCCCTTTGGAGGCAAAGTCGCGGTCCATCGCTTCCTGGGGCGTGAGGCCTTGATTGTTCAGTGCCTGGAACTCCCAGTTCAGGACGCTGGCGGTCTGCTGGCGGAAATCGCACAGGAACCGGCCGTCCTGCAGCTTCGCGATCTGGTACCAGGCGTTGCCGCCATCGAGCTGGAGGGCTTTGGCTCCCTCATCCGAGATGGAGAAGGCCAGCCAACCGCCGGCACAACCCAGGACGGTGTAGAGATGCTGTTGGTCTGCGGGAATCGGAAAGATGATGCGCTGCTGGTCGCTTCGCTGCAGGTCCACGTTGTCCATGGTGCAGGGCACACCGCCGGTGCTCAAGCCACCGGCCGCAGTGCTCCCGGATGGAGCCGCCGAAGATGACGCGGTGGCAGTGGGTTGTTCACTGGCAGACGGTGTGGCGGACGGGCCGGCCGGTGCAGGGTTTCCGGTTGCCTCCGGGGGCGCCACGCCGGGCCCGGGCATGGGCCGCTGTGTCATGGCCCCGCCCACGTACACCGCACCAGCCACCGCTGCGGCTGCCAGCACGGTCGCAGCAGTTGTCCGGACGGCTGTCCGTCCCCGCTGGTTGCCGCGTTCCGGTACCCGCGCCGCCGGACGGATGACTTCGGTTTCCCCAAAAGCGGCCAAGGCCTGGGCCGTATCACCTGCGGGCAGCTTGTTCGGTGCCGCCGGCCGGGGTTTGGCGGCCTTCATCAACTGCTCAATGCGGTCCATGGCTAGTCCTTCCGTTCGGTCATAAGATGTGCCGGTGCCGCCTTGGCGAAAGCCCGGCGTGCACGGTGCAGCCGTACGGCAGCAGTTGAGGGAGAACATTCAAGGGCCTGGCCGAGTTCGGGGAGAGTCAGGTCATCCCAGTAGCTGAGCATCAGGATCTCGCGGTCCCGTTCCCGAAGGCGGCCAAGTACCTCTGCTACTGCGGCCTGTTCCCCGGTTTCCTCCTGCAGGACGTTGCCGCGTGCCTCGTCCTGCAGCCGGTCAAGAAGTTCCTGGCGGCGGCGACGGCCCCTGTATTCATTACCGAGCACATGCCGGGCCGTGGCGAGCAGCCAGCCGATGCCGGGCGGCTCCGGAAGTTGTTTCTGCCAGGCAATACGGAACACATCGGCCGCCAACTCCTCGGCCCGGCCCGTGTCGCTGATGCGGCACGCGATATACCGGTAGACCCGCCCCGAATGCTGGGAATGCAGATCGATGAATGCCTGCTCTTCCGCTGCCAACATAGTATTTCCCCCCGGACACTGGTGACTTCTTCTTGAAGACTAAGTGTCCCGGGCGGGGCTGGTTCTTACAGCAGCGGGAAAATTCGTTGTGCGGATCGATGCGACCGTCAGGGCAGGACCCGGCTAGCCCAGCGCCCGTGGATGTGCCGCGGCGTAGATCTCGCGGAGTGTGTCGGCAGTGACCAGCGTGTACACCTGGGTGGTGGTCACCGACGCATGGCCCAGCAGCTCCTGCACCACGCGGACGTCGGCGCCGCCTTCGAGCAGGTGGGTGGCGAATGAATGCCGCAGAGTGTGCGGCGAAACATCGCGGGTGATGTTGGCCTTCTCCGCTGCCGCCTTCAGGATGGTCCAGGCACTCTGCCTGCTGATCCTGCCGCCCCGGGCATTGAGGAACAGCGCGGGCGTTCCCTTTCCCTTGGCGGCCAGCAACGGGCGCCCGCGGACCAGGTAGGCATCCAAAGCCCGGGCCCCGTACGAGCCCAGCGGCACCAGCCGTTCCTTCGACCCCTTGCCGAACAGGCGGACAATGGCGGGCCCTGATTCCGGCGCGGCCAGGGAGATATCGTCAACGTCCAGGCCCACCGCTTCGCTGATCCTGGCGCCGGTGGAATAGAGGAATTCCAGCAGGGCGCGGTCCCGAAGTCCCGTTGCGGTGTCAGTTCCCGCGGCTTCGAGGATGCGGGTCACCTCGTCAACGCTGATGGCTTTGGGCAGCCTCTTCCCGGCCATCGGCGGGTGAACTTCGCTGGCCGGATCCGTGGGCGTGTACCCCTCCAGGGCCCAGAACTTGTGCAGGCCCCGGACAGCCACCACCGTCCGCGCCGCGGAGCGCACGCCCAGGGTGGAGCCGCCGTCGGATCCGTCCGAGAGGGCACGGACGTATCCCGTCACGTGGTGCCGGGTGATATCGCCGGGACGGGTACAGCCGGCGGCGGCGAGGTACCGGGCGTAGCGGGCGAGGTCCCGCCGGTAGGCTGCCAGCGTGTTCACGGCCAGGCCCCGTTCCACGCCCACGTGCTGGAGATAGTCGGTGATTCCGCGGTCGATCGCGGCCGGTATTCCGGCCGGGACAGCACCGGCCAAGGCAGCTCCGGCCGCTCCACCGTTCGCAGTGCCGGGGTTCGGAGCCGGTTCGACCTCCGGAGCCGCTTCAGCCGAGGGACCCGGAACCATCAGCGCTGGCTGGGGTGTGCAGGCCAGGGGGCGTCGGCGGGACGGAGTCCTTCATAGTTGCCGGCCCGGGCCGCGGCGGCGGCAAGGATCCCGACGACGGCGGACGGGTTGTGCAGGCGGCCTGCCAGGACAGAGGCCACGGCATCGTCCAGGCTGATCCAGTGGAACTCGATCTCCGCTTCCTCGTCCGTCCGCTCGTGGCGCTCGTGGTGAGGCACCTCGGTGAGGTCACGGGCCAGGTAGATCCGGATGGCCTCGCTGGAAGATCCGGGGGAATTGAAGACATCGGCCAGGACGTTCCATGTCCCGGCTGCCAAGTCCGCTTCCTCAGCGAGTTCCCGCGCCGCCCCCACCACGAAGTCTTCGCCTTCGACGTCCAGCAGGCCCGCGGGGACTTCCCAAAGGTCCATGCCCACGGGGTGCCGGTACTGCTTCAGCAGCAGGATCTGGCCTTCGCCGTTCATGGGCAGGACGGCGACAGCGCCCGGGTGGTCGATGTAGTCACGGGTGAGGGCGTCCCCGGACTCGGAGAGCTGGAAGGTGTCACTGACAACGTCCCAGATCCGGCCCTGGTAGACCTTCTCCGTAGACAAAAGACGGCGCGGGCTTGGTGCATCCGAAACCTGTTTGGCAGGGGTGGCTTCAGGTGTACCAGGCATCGCGCCGTCCTCTTTGTTCTATTGACTACTTAGCGGTAACGGTACCTGATGCTGCAGGCTCCCCCGCCGCGGGCGCAGCCGTGTCGGCAGCGCCCTCATGGCCGGCACCCTGGTGGCCTGCACCCTGGTGGTCAAGGGCAGCCTTGACCAGTCCGGCGAACAGCGGGTGCGGGCGGGTGGGTCGCGAGCTCAGTTCGGGGTGCGCCTGAGTCGCCACATAGTACGGGTGGACGTCGGCGGGCAGCTCAACGAATTCGACGAGCTTGCCGTCCGGGGAGGTGCCGGAGAAGACCAGGCCCTTCTCGGCAATCTGCTGGCGGTACTTGTTGTTGACCTCGTAGCGGTGCCGGTGGCGTTCGCTGACCGTGGTCTTGCCGTAGGTACCGGCGATGACCGAGCCCTCGTCCAGCTTGGCTTCGTAGAGGCCAAGGCGCATGGTGCCGCCCAGGTCGCCGCGGCCTTCAACGAACTCCAGCTGCTCCTCCATGGTGGCGATGACCGGGTACTTGGAATCCGGCTCGAACTCGCTGGAGGAGGCACCTTCCAGGCCCACCACGTTGCGGGCGTATTCGATGACCATGCACTGCAGGCCAAGGCACAGGCCCAGCACGGGAAGCTTGGTCTCGCGGGCGAACTTGAGGGCGCCCAGCTTGCCTTCAAGGCCACGGATACCGAAACCGCCCGGCACGCAGATGGCGTCCACGCCGTCGAGCGCCTTGATGGCACCCTCACGGGTCTCGCACTCATCCGAGGGGACCCAACGGATCTTGACCTTGGTCTCGTTGGCGAAGCCGCCGGCACGCAGGGCTTCGGTCACCGAGAGGTAGGCGTCCGGAAGGTCGATGTACTTGCCCACCAGGGCGATTTCGACCTGGTGCTTGGGGTTGTGGACGGCTTCCAGGAGACGGTCCCAGCTGGTCCAGTCCACGTCCTTGAACGGCAGGTCCAGGGCACGGACGATGTAGGAGTCCAGGCCCTGGGCGTGCAGGGTCTTGGGGATGTCGTAAATGCTGGGGGCGTCCGGGCAGCCGATGACGGCTTCGAGGTCGACGTCGCACATGCGGCCGATCTTGGCGCGCATGGCTTCGGGGATCTCGCGGTCGGAGCGGATGACGATGGCTTCGGGCTGGATACCGATGGAGCGCAGGGCCGCTACCGAGTGCTGGGTGGGCTTGGTCTTCAGTTCCTGAGAGGGTCCGATGTACGGGACCAGTGACACGTGGACGAAAAAGACGTTGCCGCGGCCCACGTCCTGGCGGACCTGGCGGGCCGATTCGAGGAACGGCTGGGATTCGATGTCGCCAACCGTGCCGCCGATTTCGGTGATGATGACGTCGGGGGCGTTCTTGCCTTCAGCAGGCAGCCGCATGCGGCGCTTGATCTCGTCCGTGATGTGCGGGATGACCTGGACGGTGTCACCCAGGTATTCGCCACGCCGTTCCTTGGCGATCACGGTGGAGTACACCTGGCCGGTGGTCACGTTCGCGGAACCTTCAAGGTTCTCGTCGAGGAAGCGCTCGTAGTGCCCGATGTCCAGGTCTGTTTCGGCGCCGTCGTCGGTGACGAATACCTCACCGTGCTGGAAGGGGTTCATCGTGCCCGGATCCACGTTCAGGTAAGGATCGAGCTTCTGCATCGTGACGGACAGGCCGCGTGCCCGGAGCAGGTGACCGAGGCTGGAGGCCGTCAGTCCCTTACCGAGTGAGGACGCCACACCGCCGGTGACGAAGATGTGCTTGGTCATCTTGGAGGAGCCCGGGAACCGGGAATTTACACGGGAATTTGATAGCTGCACCACGGAATTCGAGCCTATCATCAATTGAGCCTTCCACGGATCGGGCCGAACCTGCACCCAAGCGTTCCAGTCTGCTGGGATGGGGCCACTGAATCAAGAGGCGTCCATCCGGATAGTCCAAAGCCAGCCCGCCCGCTCCCCCGCTTTGTGCCGCGTCAGGCCCGCTGTGGCAGGAGTTTGGCGTCGTCCAGCAGTTCCTGGGCGTGGGCCTGGGCGGACTCGGAGTCCTCCTGGCCGGCCAGCATGCGGGCGAGCTCACGCACGCGTTCCGGCCCGTCAAGGAGGCGGACGTCACTGGAGGTGAAGCCGGTGGCCGTGCCGCCGTCGGCTCCCCTGACGGACGTTTTGGTCACGGTGATGTGCTGGTCGGCAAAGGCGGCCACCTGGGGAAGGTGCGTGACTACGAGCACCTGGACGTGGCGTGCCAGCATGGCCAGCCGGCGGCCGATCTCGACGGCGGCACGTCCGCCCACACCGGCGTCGACCTCGTCGAACACAAACGTGGGAACGGGGTCGACGGCGGCGAGCACCACCTCGATGGCAAGCATCACCCGGGACAATTCACCACCGGACGCGCCCTTGCCCAGGGGCCGGGCCGGGGCACCGGAGTGCGGCTGCAGCAGGAAGGTGATTTCGTCCGGGCCGTGGAGGCCCAGTTGCCCGGAGGGCTCGAGGTTGATCACCAAGGTGGCGTCGGCCATGGCCAGGGCCTTCAGTTCGGCGCTTACCCGGGCAGAGAGGTCCTTGGCGGCCTTGGCCCGGATCTTGCTGATGGCCGCCGACTGCTTGGTCAGTTCTGCTTCGGCGCGGACCACCTCCGCGTCGAGGGCTTCGATGCGGGAGGAGTCGTCCTGCAGCTCGTCGTACCGGGCGCGGGCCTTTTCGGCCCACTCCAGCACTTCGTCGATGGTTGGGGCGTATTTGCGGACCAGCTTGGCCAGGGCTGCCCGCCGGTCCTCGATCTCGGCGAGCCGTTCCGGGCCCTCCGAGTCCAGGCCGGCCTGGTAACTGGCCAGTTCGGTGGCGATGTCATTGAGCAGGAAGCCCACTTCCGCCAGCCGCGCGGCGGCGGAACCGAGTTCGGCGTCGTGCTCGGCCACATGCTCCAGGGTGCGTTTGGCGGAATCCACCAGGGTGGTGGCGTCACCGGTCTCGCCGAAGTCCTCGGCGATGAGGGCCTGGTGTGCCGTGCTGGCGGCAATCCGCAGTTCCTCCACGTTGGCGAGCTTGACGGCCTCGGCCTTCAAAAGCTCGTCCTCCCCCGGCTGCGGATCCACCTCGTCGATTTCGGCCAGGGCCGCCTCCAGGGATTCGGCTTCGCGGAGCCGGTCCCGTGCGGCGCTCTGCAGGCTGTCCAGTTCTGCCTGGCTGGCCTTCCACCTGCTGTACAGCTCCTGGTACGCGGACAGCGGTCCGGCCAGGCTGTCCCCGGCGAACTTGTCCAGGGCTTCCCGCTGGGCCGTGGCGCTTTTGAGCCTGATCTGGTCCGACTGACCGTGCACCACCACCAGCGACTCGCCGATCTCGGCCAGGACGCCCACCGGCGCAGCCCGCCCACCGAGGAACGCACGGCTTCGGCCGTCCGCACCCAGTCGGCGGGCCAGGATGAGCTCAGCGCCGCCGTCGAACTCCTCGGCTTCGGCACCGGCATCAAGCGCACGGGCGATGGCCGGATGTCCGGCGTCAAGCTTGAGCACCGCTTCCGCGGTGGCACTTTTCGCCCCGCTACGGACTGCACCGGCATCCGAACGCGCTCCCAGCAGCAGTCCGACGGCGGTGACCACCATGGTCTTGCCCGCACCGGTTTCACCGGTTACCACGCTCAGTCCAGGGCCGAGCGGCAGCGTTGCGTCGGTGATGACGCCCAGATCGCGGATTCTCAGTTCTTCAAGCATGGCTTCACTTCGCAGTCGACGGATCGGGATCGCTGCCAGGGTTCTCCGCATGCGGTACCGGCAGCGGCGGCATGGGCCGTGGCGTCCGCACGATGGGGATGGGACCGGTGTGCACGGCATCGGACTTGGGCACCGGGCCGCGCCAGCCGTGGATGGGCAGCTCGAACTTGCGGACCAGGCGGGCCGAGAAGGGCGTCTGGTGGGTACGGGCCAGGCGGACCGGGGTGGCCGATTTGGTGACTTCCACGCGGGCGCCGGGCGGCAGGTCCACCGAGCGCCGGCCATCGCACCACAGGACCCCCTGGGCGTCGGTCCGCCCCAGCACCTCAACAGCGAGCCTGGACCGGGGCGATACGACCAGGGGCTTGGCGAAGAGCGCATGCGCGCTGATGGGCACGATCACCAGCGCCTCCACCTCCGGCCACACCACGGGGCCACCGGCGGAGAATGCGTAGGCCGTGGAGCCCGTGGGGGTGGCCAGCACGATGCCGTCGGAGCCGAAGGACGTCAGCGGGCGCTCGTCCACCTCGGTCACGACTTCCAGCATCCGTTCGCGGTTGGCTTTCTCGATGGCGGCCTCGTTTAAAGCCCAGGTGTGCCAAATCTTTTGGCCGCGGACCCAGACCTGGACATCGATGGTCATCCGCTCTTCAACGGTGTACTCGCGGCTGGCGATCCACTCCACCGTCTGGGCAAGGTCCGCCCGCTCGCTTTCTGCCAGGAAGCCCACATGGCCCAGGTTCACGCCCAGCAGCGGCACGTCCACCTCGCGGACCAGCTCAGCGGCCCGGAGGATGGTTCCGTCGCCGCCAAGGACCATGACCAGTTCCACATCGGGCAGCTGGACATGGTCGTGGAGCACCTCCACCGGCTGGGCCAGGTGCCCGAAGAAGCGTTCCATGTCGCCCAGTTCGGACTCCTGCATCACGGGGACCATGCCCGAAGCATGCAGCAGGGCGCAGGCTTCCCATGCGGCCTTCAGTGACTCCTCGCGGCCGGTGTGGGCAAGGACCAGTACACGCCTGCTCATCAGGTTCCGCTCTCTAGTGGTTCGGCCAGATTTGTCCGAGCAAAGCAGCAGCTGCTGCCTCACGCTCTTCGATCTTAGGCAAGTCTTGGGTGATCCTGCGTTTTATCCACAGGAAGTATTCGACGTTTCCGTCCTGTCCGGGCAGCGGACTGGCCGCCAGGCCGCACAGGTCCAGGCCGGCGTCGAGCGCTGCCCTGGCCACCTTCTCCACCGCCATCCGCCGCTCGCGCTCCGACGTGACGACGCCGGTGCGGCCCAGGCGGTCCTTGCCGATCTCGAACTGTGGCTTGACCATCAGCACCAGGTCGCCACCGGGCTCGGTGCAGTCAGCCAGCGGCTGCACCACGAGGGTGAGGGAGATGAAGGAGAGGTCGGCGACCGTCAGGGCGGCCGGGCCGCCGATGTCCGCGGGCGCCATGAACCGGACGTTCATGCCCTCGTGGACCTCCACGCGGGGGTCGTCCCGGAGGTGCGGCACCAGTTGGCCGTGCCCGACGTCGACCGCCACCACGTGTGCGGCCCCCCGCCTCAGCAGGACGTCCGTGAAGCCGCCGGTGGAGGCACCGGCGTCGAGGCACCTTTTGCCTTGGGCCGATACGTCCGGGAACGCGTCCAGAGCGCCGGCCAGCTTGTGCCCCGCACGGCTGGCGTAGGTGTCCCGGTCATCATGTTCGACGGCCAGGTCCCGGCTGTCATCAACCTGCAGGGAGGCCTTGGAAAGGACCTGGCCGCCGGAACTGACCTTGCCCTCGGCGATCAGCGAGGCTGCGTGCGTCCGCGACCTGGCCAGTCCGCGGGCCACCAATGCCTGGTCGAGGCGGACCGGCATCAGGCGGCCCCGCCGGCTTTTTCGCTGCCTGTGGGTTCGCTGTCTGTCGGTTCGCTGTTGAGGGCGGCCAGCAGTTCATCGTGCAGCACGTTGTACACGGCTTCGTGCTCCGCTGCCGGCATCCCGGGCAGGTCGAAAAGCCTGGCGGTGGCCTGTGCCACCTGCGGATCCCTGATGTCCTGCCCGCGGGCCTGCGGCCACTCCGGGGCCGGCTGGGCTGTCGGATGGTCCGGTTCGGTCAGCTCGGTCATTGAACCAGTCTAGTGATCCAGCCACACCAGCTTGGGCGCCTGCGGGGCTGCGGCGTCAGGCGTCATGGCCCACCATGCCGCGCATGCCGCGCGCCAGGAGTTGAGGTCGTCCTGGCTGCCGATGATGCCCACTGCTCCGTTCGCCACGCGCGCTGTCGACTGCCCGCACGTGTAGGTGCCGTCGTCGTGCGTTATCTCCGGGTACGGCCGGTGCAGGTCCGTAAGGTTTTCGATGATGTAAGCGGGACGTTCCGGGGCGCGGGCCGCCAGGATGGTCTCGCGCGTGTCGACGCCGGTCAGGACAGCCACGGTGGCGAACCCGGCATTATTGCCGCCCAGGATGTCCGTGTCCAGCCGGTCGCCCACCACCAGGGGGCGCCCGGCGCCAAGCCGCTTGGCAGCCGAATGGAAAAGCGGCGCTTCCGGCTTACCCGCGACTTTCGGCTGCTGCCCGGTGGCCGCAGCGACTGCAGCCACCAGGGTGCCGTTTCCGGGGGCGATGCCGCGCGCCTGGGGAATGGACATGTCTGTGTTTGTGGCCACCCAGAGAGCACCGGCGTTCACCACGTAGGTGGCTTCCGCCAGGTCCTTCCAGCCAATGGCCGGGCTGAACCCCTGGACCACGGCGACCGGATCCTCGTCCTGGCCGGCCACCGGCACCAGGCCTGCCAGCTCAATTTCGCGGGCGAGGGCCGGGCTGCCGGTGATGAGGATCCTTGACCCCGGCGCCAGCATCGAGGCGAGCAGCTCGGCCGCCGCCTGGGACGAACTGACCACCTGGTTGTCCTCCGCCGGCGCTCCAAGCTCACGGAGATGCGCTGCCACTTCCGCCGGTGATCGGGAGGCGTTGTTGGTGACATAGCCCAGGCCAATGCCCAGCCCGGAAAGCTGCTTCAGCGACTCAACAGCTCCGGGAATGGCGTGGGGCCCGGCGTAGACCACCCCGTCCAGGTCGGCGAGGAGTGCGTCGAAGCGGGAAACCAGGGAAACATCGCTCATCTGTGTTCAGTCTTCCCGGCGGTCTTCGTCGTGCTCGATGCCTGCGTTGTCCGCGTAGGCATCGGCAGCATCGGCGTCGTCGGCGGCCACGGAGTCGAGCTCGTCGTGTTCCACCGAGTCCTGGTCCGATTCTGCGTCGTCAGAAACGAAGTAGTCGGCATCCTGGTCGTCGATGCTGCTGTCCTGCGAGGACTTCGCCTCGGCTGCGCGGGCGCTCCCGGCAGTTGCCTCCGTGGGACCTGCTGCGGGCGTTTCGGCCCCAGCGCCCGTGGAGGCGCGGTCCAGCATCCGGCGGCGTTCTGCCTCTTCCCGGGCTTCCTCTTCCTCGTCCCAGCCGAGGTCGATGATTTCGGGTTCCTCGTCGGCGCCCAGGCCCAGGGCATTTTCTGCCACGACGGCCTGCCGGCTCCACTTCTGCGACTCGTCTTCGCGTCCCACCGCAGCCAGCGCGTCGGCGTAGGCGCGGAAGAGGCGCGGGCTGTATGAGAACGCGCGGTTCATGTCCAGCTGCGGGATTTCAAGTTCGGCTACTGCCGCATCCAGCTGGCCCAGGTCGGTGCGTGCACCGGCCGCGACGATTGCCAGTTCCACCTTGCCGGGGGCATCCAGGTCCTGGGCTTCCTCCGAGCGGGCCACATCCAGGGCGCGGTCGGGGCGTCCCAGGCCACGCTCGCAGTCCGCCATGATGGGGAGGTGGACGTTGGAACCACTGATACGGCGGAAGGTGCGGAACTCGCGCAGCGCCTCACCGTAGTGCCCGGCGGCGTAGGCAGTCAGGCCAACGGCTTCACGGACAGCGGCGAGCCGGCCGCCGCGGCGACTGGCTGCCAGGGCGTGCTGGAAGGCAAGCTCCGGCTCGTCATCGATGAGGCGGCCGGCCATCACCAGGTGGCGGGCCACCCATTCCGAGCTCTTGGCTTCGAGGGTCTTGATTTGGTGCTGGGTGGCGCGGTCCAGTTCTTTACCCGTAACGTCTTCATCGATTTCGGGTGAGCGTTCCCGGTCCGGGCGGTTGGCGCTGCGGAGGTCAGCGGCGTTGGGCACGCGGACAGGACGGTCTTCCTGGCGGTCGCGGCCAAAGCTGCGGGGGCCGGCGCCACGGCCGGACTCGGCGCGGGAGTCACCGCGGTCGAAGCTGCGGGGTGCCCGGTCCTGCCGGTCCCCGAACGGCTTGCGGTTATCGCCGCCACCAAAACCACGGCGGTCGCCTTCACCGTCGCGGCGCGGACGGTCGCCAAACGGCTTACGGTCACGGTCACCGAACTGGCGACGGTCGCCTTCACCGTCGCGGCGCGGACGGTCATTAAACGGCTTGCGGTCACGGTCACCGCCTGCAAAACCACGGCGGTCGCCTTCGCCGTCGCGGCGCGGACGGTCATTAAACGGCTTGCGGTCGCGGTCACCGAAAGGCTTGCGGTC
The DNA here is from genome assembly GCF_035621795.1 of Pseudarthrobacter sp. LT1. Classification (NCBI taxonomy): domain Bacteria; kingdom Bacillati; phylum Actinomycetota; class Actinomycetes; order Micrococcales; family Micrococcaceae; genus Pseudarthrobacter; species Pseudarthrobacter sp. LT1. The sequence goes on along the minus strand of NZ_CP141830.1, from coordinate 1,716,729 downwards.
ACGATCGCCAAAAGGCTTCCGCTCGCCACCGCCGGCACCGCCAAAACCGCGACGGTCGCCTTCACCATCGCGACGGGGACGGTCACCAAAGGGCTTGCGGTCACGGTCACCGCCCGCAAAACCACGGCGGTCACCCTCGCCTTCGCGACGGGGACGGTCACCGAAAGGCTTACGGTCACGATCACCAAACTGGCGACGGTCGCCTTCACCGTCGCGGCGCGGACGGTCACCAAACGGCTTACGGTCACGGTCACCGAACGGCTTCCGCTCGCCACCGCCGGCACCGCCGCTAAAACCGCGGCGGTCGCCCTCGCCATCGCGGCGGGGACGGTCACCAAACGGCTTGCGGTCACGATCACCAAAAGGTTTACGCTCGCCACCGCCGGCAGAGCCGCCGCGGGAGAAGTTGTTGCCATCGCGGTCGGACCGGGACCGGAATCCGCGGGGCTCACCGCCGGAGTTGTTGTTGCCGCGGAACGCGCCCCGGTCGTTGCCTCGGTTGCCACCGTTATGCTCGGCCATGTGGATTCCTCCTGTTGTGAGCCGACCACTGGCACAACTGCAGCCGCTCGTTTCGTTTCCTACGCAACCCGAAATCAAGCGCTTCGAAGTCCGTACATCTTCATCAATTCTAGTGGAGCCACCAAATCCCCCCGGACAGTGCGGGCCCTGGGACCGGTATCGTGGCCATCTTCACAACGGGGACAGCATGCGGCAGCCGCTGCGCGCTGCAACCGAGCCGCAGGCATGAGCTTCGCCGCCGGACGTCGCTGGCAACTCCTGCTGGTTTTTCGGGTTAAATGTGGGAGGCCCCAACCGTGTGTGGTTGGGGCCTCGACCATGAATGATGTTCCGGCGGTGACCTACTCTCCCACACCCTCCCGGGTGCAGTACCATCGGCGCTGTGGGTCTTAGCTTCCGGGTTCGGAATGGGACCGGGCGTTTCCCCCACGCTATGACCGCCGTAACCCTTCTACCCGTCACCAACCCGTGTGGGGGGTGGTGTGGGAAATCTGTGGTTACAACTCGCTGTCCAGGGACAGCGTTGTGGTGTTGTATGTAGTTGTGTTGGTTCCTACCGTGCCCGTGTTGGGGGGTTGTTGGTTGGGAACCACATAGTGGACGCAAGCAGAATTTTGTATGTATCTGTGTGGTGTAAGTTATTGGCCTATTAGTACCGGTCAGCTTCACGAGTCGTTAGTCCTCGCTTCCACATCCGGCCTATCAACCCAGTGGTCTGGCTGGGGGCCTCTCACACAATAATGTGTATGGAAATCTCATCTTGAAGCGAGCTTCCCGCTTAGATGCTTTCAGCGGTTATCCCATCCGAACGTAGCTAATCAGCGGTGCACTTGGCAGTACAACTGACACACCAGAGGTTCGTCCGTCCCGGTCCTCTCGTACTAAGGACAGCCCTTCTCAAATTTCCTGCGCGCGCAGCGGATAGGGACCGAACTGTCTCACGACGTTCTAAACCCAGCTCGCGTACCGCTTTAATGGGCGAACAGCCCAACCCTTGGGACCTACTCCAGCCCCAGGATGCGACGAGCCGACATCGAGGTGCCAAACCATGCCGTCGATATGGACTCTTGGGCAAGATCAGCCTGTTATCCCCGAGGTACCTTTTATCCGTTGAGCGACGGCCATTCCACAATGTACCGCCGGATCACTAGTCCCGACTTTCGTCCCTGCTCGAGATGTCTCTCTCACAGTCAAGCTCCCTTGTGCACTTACACTCGACACCTGATTGCCAACCAGGCTGAGGGAACCTTTGGGCGCCTCCGTTACTTTTTAGGAGGCAACCGCCCCAGTTAAACTACCCATCAGGCACTGTCCCTGACCCGGATTACGGGCCGAAGTTAGATGTCCAAAGTGACCAGAGTGGTATTTCAACGATGACTCCACCCGAACTGGCGTCCGGGCTTCAACGTCTCCCACCTATCCTACACAAGCCACTCCGAACACCAATACCAAACTATAGTAAAGGTCTCGGGGTCTTTCCGTCCTGCTGCGCGTAACGAGCATCTTTACTCGTACTGCAATTTCGCCGAGTTTATGGTTGAGACAGCGGGGAAGTCGTTACTCCATTCGTGCAGGTCGGAACTTACCCGACAAGGAATTTCGCTACCTTAGGATGGTTATAGTTACCACCGCCGTTTACTGGGGCTTAAATTCTCAGCTTCGCCGTGAGGCTAACCGGTCCTCTTAACCTTCCAGCACCGGGCAGGAGTCAGTCCGTATACATCGTCTTGCGACTTCGCACGGACCTGTGTTTTTAGTAAACAGTCGCTTCCCCCTGGTCTCTGCGGCCCCGATCCCCTCCCGGACGCGAAGTCCGATCAAGGTTGGGGCCCCCCTTCTCCCGAAGTTACGGGGGCATTTTGCCGAGTTCCTTAACCATAATTCTCTCGATCGCCTTAGTATTCTCTACCTGATCACCTGTGTCGGTTTGGGGTACGGGCGGCTAAAACCTCGCGTCGATGCTTTTCTCGGCAGCATAGGATCACCAAATCCCCCCAAACGGGGGTCCCATCAGATCTCAGGCCATATGAGTGGCGGATTTGCCTACCACTCGCCCTACATCCTTAGACCGGGACAACCATCGCCCGGCTCGGCTACCTTCCTGCGTCACACCTGTTAATACGCTTGCCTCCCAGGATCAGGTCCCGCGCTCCACCAAAACCCTTCACCCACAAGGGGTGTCGGGCAGGTCTCGGGCGGTTAGTATCCCCTGTTCAACATGGACGGTTTTTCGCCGGTACGGGAATATCAACCCGTTGTCCATCGACTACGCCTGTCGGCCTCGCCTTAGGTCCCGACTTACCCAGGGCAGATTAGCTTGACCCTGGAACCCTTGATCATTCGGCGGACGGGTTTCTCACCCGTCTTTCGCTACTCATGCCTGCATTCTCACTCGTGTAGGCTCCACCGCTGGTTTACACCGCGACTTCACCGCCCACACGACGCTCCCCTACCCATCCAGACGCCTGAACCACAAGGGCTTAGCTAAATATCTGAATGCCACAACTTCGGCGGTGTACTTGAGCCCCGCTACATTGTCGGCGCGGAATCACTTGACCAGTGAGCTATTACGCACTCTTTTAAGGGTGGCTGCTTCTAAGCCAACCTCCTGGTTGTCTGGGCAACTCCACATCCTTTCCCACTTAGCACACGCTTAGGGGCCTTAGTTGGTGGTCTGGGCTGTTTCCCTCTCGACTATGAAGCTTATCCCCCACAGTCTCACTGCTGCGCTCTCACTTACCGGCATTCGGAGTTTGGCTGACGTCAGTAACCTTGTAGGGCCCATTAGCCATCCAGTAGCTCTACCTCCAGCAAGAAACACGCAACGCTGCACCTAAATGCATTTCGGGGAGAACCAGCTATCACGAAGTTTGATTGGCCTTTCACCCCTACCCACAGCTCATCCCCTCCATTTTCAACTGAAGTGGGTTCGGTCCTCCACGACGTCTTACCGTCGCTTCAACCTGGCCATGGGTAGATCACTTCGCTTCGGGTCTAGATCACGCCACTCACACGCCCTATTCAGACTCGCTTTCGCTACGGCTGCCCCACACGGGTTAACCTCGCGACGTAACACTAACTCGCAGGCTCATTCTTCAAAAGGCACGCCGTCACCAGAATCAGACTGGCTCCGACGGATTGTAAGCACACGGTTTCAGGTACTGTTTCACTCCCTCCCGGGGTACTTTTCACCTTTCCCTCACGGTACTGGTCCGCTATCGGTCATTAGGGAGTATTTAGGCTTATCAGGTGGTCCTGACAGATTCGCACGGGATTTCTCGGGCCCCGTACTACTTGGGATACTCTCACAGGCGGTACAAACACATTACGGTTACGGGACTAACACCCTCTCTGGCCGGCCTTTCAAAACCGTTCACCTATGCGCGCACATCACACCCCACCAGCCCGGCAGAACTGGTATGGAAAGTCCCACAACCCCGACCATGCAACGCCCGCCGGCTATCACACATGGAACGGTTTAGCCTGATCCGCGTTCGCTCGCCACTACTAACGGAATCACTATTGTTTTCTCTTCCTGCGGGTACTGAGATGTTTCACTTCCCCGCGTTCCCCCCACGCACCCTATGTGTTCAGGTACGGGTCACCAAGTCACTCGCGCGCTTGGCGGGGTTTCCCCATTCGGACACCCTGGGATCACAGTCCGGTTATCGACTCCCCCAGGCTTATCGCAGATTCCTACGTCCTTCTTCGGCTCCTAATGCCAAGGCATCCACCGTGTGCTCTTAAAAACTTGACCACAAAGATCAAAAACAAGCTCACTCGAGAGAACCATGAAAACTGTCCCGCGCACCCAAAGGCACACGAACCAGATCCAGGTTCATTTATCTTGGAAATTGCTTCTTATACAAGATGCTCGCGTCCACTATGTAGTTCTCAAACAACAACCCCACACCACACACCCCACACACACGTGCATGGACCGTCATGGCAGGGAAACCAGAAACAAACACTCCCACCAGAACACCACCCACACCCCGAAAGGCGAAGACAGCGAACCCGTGGTCCTGTTGCCTCAGGACCCAACAGTGTGCCAAACACGAAAACCACCACATCACCACGCCCACCGTTCCAGAACCACCACCAGGTGGGATTCGTACTAGAGAAGGACACGACAACACAACGGCCGCTATTTGTTGATATTCCACCCATGAGCACCCGCCGCAGGACAATCGCCTGCGCAACGGGCTTGCTTCCTGACAACCCCCACACCCGGACATACATCCAGGACAGGTGTTGTAGGCGCTCCTTAGAAAGGAGGTGATCCAGCCGCACCTTCCGGTACGGCTACCTTGTTACGACTTAGTCCCAATCGCCAGTCCCACCTTCGACAGCTCCCTCCCACAAGGGGTTAGGCCACCGGCTTCGGGTGTTACCAACTTTCGTGACTTGACGGGCGGTGTGTACAAGGCCCGGGAACGTATTCACCGCAGCGTTGCTGATCTGCGATTACTAGCGACTCCGACTTCATGGGGTCGAGTTGCAGACCCCAATCCGAACTGAGACCGGCTTTTTGGGATTAGCTCCACCTCACAGTATCGCAACCCTTTGTACCGGCCATTGTAGCATGCGTGAAGCCCAAGACATAAGGGGCATGATGATTTGACGTCGTCCCCACCTTCCTCCGAGTTGACCCCGGCAGTCTCCTATGAGTCCCCACCATCACGTGCTGGCAACATAGAACGAGGGTTGCGCTCGTTGCGGGACTTAACCCAACATCTCACGACACGAGCTGACGACAACCATGCACCACCTGTAAACCGACCACAAGTGGGGGACCTGTTTCCAGGTCTTTCCGGTTCATGTCAAGCCTTGGTAAGGTTCTTCGCGTTGCATCGAATTAATCCGCATGCTCCGCCGCTTGTGCGGGCCCCCGTCAATTCCTTTGAGTTTTAGCCTTGCGGCCGTACTCCCCAGGCGGGGCACTTAATGCGTTAGCTACGGCGCGGAAAACGTGGAATGTCCCCCACACCTAGTGCCCAACGTTTACGGCATGGACTACCAGGGTATCTAATCCTGTTCGCTCCCCATGCTTTCGCTCCTCAGCGTCAGTTAATGCCCAGAGACCTGCCTTCGCCATCGGTGTTCCTCCTGATATCTGCGCATTTCACCGCTACACCAGGAATTCCAGTCTCCCCTACATCACTCTAGTCTGCCCGTACCCACCGCAGATCCGGAGTTGAGCCCCGGACTTTCACGGCAGACGCGACAAACCGCCTACGAGCTCTTTACGCCCAATAATTCCGGATAACGCTTGCGCCCTACGTATTACCGCGGCTGCTGGCACGTAGTTAGCCGGCGCTTCTTCTGCAGGTACCGTCACTTTCGCTTCTTCCCTACTGAAAGAGGTTTACAACCCGAAGGCCGTCATCCCTCACGCGGCGTCGCTGCATCAGGCTTGCGCCCATTGTGCAATATTCCCCACTGCTGCCTCCCGTAGGAGTCTGGGCCGTGTCTCAGTCCCAGTGTGGCCGGTCACCCTCTCAGGCCGGCTACCCGTCGTCGCCTTGGTAGGCCATTACCCCACCAACAAGCTGATAGGCCGCGAGTCCATCCAAAACCACAAAAGCTTTCCACCAACCACCATGCGATGATCAGTCATATCCGGTATTAGACCCAGTTTCCCAGGCTTATCCCAGAGTCAAGGGCAGGTTACTCACGTGTTACTCACCCGTTCGCCACTAATCCACCAGCAAGCTGGCATCATCGTTCGACTTGCATGTGTTAAGCACGCCGCCAGCGTTCATCCTGAGCCAGGATCAAACTCTCCGTTGAAAACAAACAGACACAACCAAAACCACCGGAAATAACGGCGACAAAGGCTGCACAAAATTTGAAACCAGCTAAAAACACCAAACCACACCACAGGGGCGGCACGATTCGGCAAATTCAACCAATTACATACATAATCGGTATCAACAAACTTGGCACACTATTGAGTTCTCAAACAACAGACACATTCGAATATTCCCGGAACAAATTCAAAAGAGAATTTCTTTTCCGTATTTCTTCGCTGCGATGTTTTTATCTTATTTCATTCATATTCGCTTTTGCAAATCCGGTTGTTTTCCCGGAATTCACTCAGGGGAATGAATCCGCCCAGCAGAATGAGAAGCATTCTTCGTTCCATGCACCGCATGGCCGAGAATCGCTTCTCAATATCAGTTGGGGGTTTGTCACCACTCAGCGGCGGCGACTCAGAAAACAATACACGCCCCTCCGCGGCCGCGCAAATCGGCCGCTGAGGGGCGTGCAGGTGGTAGGTTGCGCTCCCGGGGTTACGGGACGAGTACCTCCACGGTGGCAAGGTTCTTCTTGCCCCTGCGCAGGAGCAGGTACTGGCCATGCAGGAGCTCCGACTCGGAGATCACAGCTTCAGGATCCGAGACTTTCTCGTTGTTCACGTAGGCTCCGCCTTCACCCACGGTCCGGCGCGCGGCGGACTTGCTTTCGGAAAGACCGGACGCCACCAGCAGGTCCACAATCCCCATCTCATCCACCTGCACCGTGGTGGAAGGAAGTTCGGAGGTTGCAGCCTGCAGGGTTGCCTTATCCAGGGCAGCCAAATCACCGTTGCCAAAGAGCGCCGCCGAAGCTGCGATGACCTTTTCGGTGGCGTCAACGCCGTGCACCAATGAGGTCACTTCAAAGGCAAGCTTCCGCTGCCCCTCCCGCGCGAACGGACGTTCCGCCACTGAAACGGCAATCTCTTCGATCTCGGCGCGGGTCAGGAACGTGAACACCTTGAGCCGGTCCACCACGTCCGCGTCCGCAGTGTTGAGCCAGAACTGGTAGAACGCATACGGGCTGCACATGCCGGCATCGAGCCAGATGGCGTTGCCCTCGCTCTTGCCGAACTTGGTTCCGTCAGAGTTGGTGATGAGCGGGGTCCCCAGCGCGTGGACGCTCTTGCCCTCCACCTTCCGGATCAGTTCCGTGCCGCTGGTGAGGTTGCCCCACTGGTCCGAGCCGCCGGTCTGCAGGACGCAGCCGTAGTCGCGGTAAAGCTGCAGGTAGTCCATGCCCTGCAGGATCTGGTAGCTGAACTCGGTGTAGCTGATGCCTTCATCCGAGTTCAGCCGGGATGCCACGGCGTCCTTGCGCAGCATGGTGCCCACGCGGAAGTGCTTGCCCACTTCGCGCAGGAAGTCGATGGCGCTCAGCGGCGCCGTCCAGTCCAGGTTGTTCACCATCCTGGCAGCGTTGTCCCCCTCGAAGCTGAGGAAGCGCTGCACCTGAGCCTGGAGGTAGCCAACCCACTCCGCCACCGTGTCCTTGGTGTTCAAGGTGCGTTCCGCCGTCGGACGCGGGTCCCCGATCATGCCGGTGGACCCACCCACCAGGCCGAGCGGCCTGTGCCCTGCAAGCTGAAGCCGCCGCATGACCAGGAGCTGGACCAGGTTGCCCAGGTGCAGGCTCGGCGCGGTGGGGTCGAAGCCGCAATAGTACGTGACCGGCCCGTTGGCGAGGAGCTTTTCGAGCTCCGCTTCATCGGTGGAGACATGGACCAGCCCACGCCACTTCAGTTCCTGCCAAATGTTGGCGAAAGTGGGGTCGTTGCGCTGCGGTTCGAGGTTGTTCAGTTCTGGCACGCTTCCTAAGTTAGCAGTAACGCCGACGGCCCCGTCAGCCGGCAATACCGGCGGGCACGGGTTGCGCCGCAATCAGCCGCAGCCGTTGCGTGGCGCGGGTCATGGCCACGTAGAGGTCCCCCACTTTGCCGTGCTCGTGGTTGAGCATCACGGACGGTTCCAGGACCACGACGCCGTCGAACTCCAGGCCCTTTGCCTCACGCGGGCTGATGACCACGATGTCCTGCTCATAGCTGCCGGCCCCGGAGCCGATCCTGCGGCCGTATACGGCGCGGAGGGCCGCCGTTGCCTGGGGCAGGAGGTCACCGTCGGCAATCACGGCGAGCAGGCCGCCGTCGAGCGCCGCAAGCTCCTCCGGAAGGACCTCCACCAGCCGGTCCACGATGCCGCCGGCGGACACTTCGTCGATGATGGGGGCCCAGCGGCCCTCCCGGACAGCCTTGGGTGCGGAGACCACCAGGCCCGCGGCGTTGGCCATCCTGACGGCAGCCTCGGCGATCTGGGTCGGGGTGCGGTAGTTGACGGTCAGCTCCTCCAGCTGCCAGCGGTCGCCGAACATCGGGGCCAGCGCCCCCTGCCAGGAATTGGCCCCGGCAACGGAACTGGTCTGGGCAATATCGCCCACGATGGTGAAGGACTTCAGCGGGCAGCGGCGCACCAGCAGACGCCACTGCATGGGCGAAAGTTCCTGGGCCTCATCCACCACGATGTGCCCGAAGGCCCACGTGCGGTCGCTCGTTGCGCGTTCGGCCGCCGTCTGCCGGGCCTCCTGCTCCCGGTTCTGCTCCGCCAGTTCTTCAGCGGACATCAATGGATCGACGCCGGCGGCCTCCATGTTGACCAGGGTCTGCTTTGCGTTGGCGAGGTCCCGGGCACGGTCGTGCTCCTGCTGGGCCAATCCGCGGCCTGCCGCCGGGTCCAGCTCACCGAGCAGCTCGGCGGCCTCATCCAGGAGCGGGACGTCGGACTCGGTCCACGGCGCATCGGCCGGGCGCTGCAGCAGCGCCCGCTCGGCCGGGGTCAGGTTCGGGGTGCAGAATTCCAGCACCTCCGGCCTGCTGAAGAGGTCGGAAATCAGCTTCTCCGGCGTCATGGGCATCCAGCACAGGTTCAGGGCGATCCGGACGTCGCGGGCGGTCCGGACGTCCTCGGCAAGGTACGAGCGGTCCGCGTTGTTGCCGATGTTTCCGGCTTCGACGAGTTCGGTCATCTGTTCCGTCAGTTCGCGCAGCAGGATCTTCACAAACGTCACGCGGGCCTCGTTGTACGGCTTGCCGGTGGCGCGGGCACGTTCGCGCGCGCGGCGCACCTGCCGGGGCGTGAGGGTGAGCTTGCGGCCGTCCACTTCGAGGATCCGGTTCTGGGCGGGGACGCGCATGCGGTTGGAAACGGCGTTGGCCACTATGGCGGCCATGTCCAGGCGCCCCTTGATGGCGGCGACGTCAGCATCTGTTTCCGGGACGGCGTGGATGCCGGGCATCAGGCGGCCAAGGCTGGCCATGACCACGCCGGTCTCGCCCAGCGAGGGCAGCACGCGTTCGATGTATTTCATGAACGACGACGACGGCCCCACCAGCAGCACGCCGGCACTTTTGAGGCGGTCACGGTGGGTATAGAGCAGGTAGGCGGCGCGGTGCAGGGCCACGGCGGTCTTGCCCGTGCCGGGGCCGCCCTGGACCACGACGGCGCCGGAGATGGAGGAGCGGATGATCCGGTCCTGCTCCGACTGGATGGTGCTGACGATGTCCGACATGCGGCCGGTCCGCTTGGAGTTCAGGGCAGCCAGCAGGGCACCTTCGCCCTGGAGCGACTCGTCGTCCGTGAGCATCCCGGCGTCCAGGACATCGTCCTCGATGGCCTTGACCTCGCGTCCCTGCAGGATCAGGTGCCGGCGGCGGCGGACGCCCTGCCGGTCAAAGGCCGTGGCCTGGTAGAAGTGCCCGGCCTCGGGGGCGCGCCAGTCCACCATGAGACGCTGCAGGTCCTCGGTGGTGAGGCCAATGCGGCCGATGTACTGCGCTTCGCCGGAGTCCAGGTCCAGGCGGCCAAAAACCAGCCGGTCATCCACGGCGTCCAGCTGCGCCAGGCGGTCCTCATACAGTGCGGCGAAAGCGTCCCGCTCCGAAACGTTCTGCATGGTGCCCACGGCTCCGGCACGACGGACCTGCGCCAGCTGGCGGCGCTTTTCCTCCCGGAGTTCCTCCAGCCGGGCGTACAGGCCGGCTACGTACTCCCGTTCGTGGGCCAATTCGGCGTCAAGCATTAACGTTCCCCTATCGCAAAAGACAGACCGTCCATTCTACAACCATTTCCGTTAACGCAGGTGAAACGTTGCATCCGGCCGGTGTTCCGCTGCCTGCTTCCGGGTCCGCGGCTTCGCTGCCTTGTATCTGGACACGGTGGGGTCGCCGGTGAGCCAGTACCGCCAGGCGTATTCGTCCGTGCCTCCGGCGCCGGCCACCCCCACCCGGGGACCGGAACTGACCGCGCCGGCGGGAGCGGACGGAAGTTCCAGCCGGAACGGCGGAGCCAGCGCATCCCGGCCGCTGTCCGCCGTCGTCAATCCCAGCGCTTTGGCAAGGCGTGCCGGCCCGCTGGCAAGGTCCGCAGGAGTTTTGGACGTCGGACGGCGCAGCCGGGCCAGCTCCAGCCCGTCCACCACTTCCCCTGCCCGGAGCAGCAGGGCGGACGCGACGCCGGCCGGACCGCACACGATGTTGGTGCAGTGGTGCATTCCATAGGTGAAGTAGACGTAGAGGTGGCCGGCGGGGCCGAACATGGGGGCGTTGCGGGGCGTGGGGCCGCGGTAGGTGTGGGAGCCGGGGTCGGGGTGCAGGGAGTCCTCGGGGCCCATATAGGCCTCCAACTCGGTGAGCCGGACGGAGACGGCACCGTCGCGGGACTCATGGGTCAGCACGGCACCGAGCAGCTTTGGTGCGAGTTCCCGGGCGTCCGCGGACAGGAATTCCCGCAGCAGTGCCATTGCCCCAGCGCTTTGGTTCATGACGTGACCTTACCCAGATCCCGCAGGTTTCATCCGCCACCGGAAAAGGGGTCCGGGGTGGTTCTGTGCGACCACGGCCATGTCCGATTTCCGCTAGAAGCAGTGGCCGGCGGCTGGCAGGATGGAGGCATGGACTTCTGGCAGCGCTACCGGGCAATCGATGCCCGTGATACCCGGTTCGACGGCCAGTTCTTCACGGCCGTCCGCACCACCGGGATCTACTGCCGGCCCTCCTGCCCCGCCCGGACCCCCAAGGCATCCAACGTCACGTTCTACGAGACGTCCGCCGCAGCGCACGAGGCAGGCTACCGCGCCTGCAAGCGCTGCCTGCCGGAGGCGGTCCCAGGCACCCCGGCCTGGAACGTGCGGCAGGACATCGCGGGGCGCGCGATGCGCCTGATCAACGATGGCGTGATCAACCGCGACGGCGTGGCGGGCCTGGCCGCCCGGCTGGGATATTCGCCGCGCCAGCTGAACCGGATCCTCGGCCAGGAGCTTGGCGCCGGTCCCCTGTCATTGGCCCGCGCCGCCAGGGCCCAGACGGCCCGCACCCTGCTGGTTTCAACATCGATGAAACTCGCCGACGTCGCCTTTGCGGCAGGCTTCAGCAGCGTCAGGCAGTTCAACGAGACCATCGCCGAGGTGTTCGATATGACGCCCACGGCGCTCAGGAGGACCGTCCGCCAGTCTGCGCCCGTCACCGGCGCCACAGCCCTGACCCTGGGCCTGCCCTACCGGCCGCCTTTCGATCCGGGCATCTTCTCCTTCCTGGCGGTCCGCGCCATCCCCGGAGTCGAGGACGGCACGCCCACTTCCTATGCCCGGACGCTGCGGCTCCCCCACGGCGACGCGCGCTTCAGGGTGGAGTACGACGACGGGGCCCGGGAACGGCCGTTGACCCTCACCATCGGCGCGGTGGACCTTCGCGACCTTCCGGCGCTGCTCAGCCGTGTCCGCAGGCTGTTCGACCTGGATGCGGACCCGGAAGCGATCGACGGCACGCTCGCCGCCGATCCCAGGCTTGCCGGCTCCGTTGACGCCGCACCGGGGATGCGCCTGCCGGGCGCGGTGGACCCGCAGGAACTGCTGATCCGGGCCATGGTGGGCCAGCAGATCACGGTGGCGGCCGCCAGGACAGCCTTGACCCAGCTGTCCGCGGCGGGCAGTCACGCCAGTGCACCCGGCGACGGCCTGGACCGCCTGTTTCCCACTCCGGCGGAAGTCGCAGCTGCAGGACACCTGCTTCGCGGACCAAAGCGCCGGACCGAGTCGCTGCTGCATGCTGCGGAGGCCATGGCCGGCGGCCGCCTGGACTTCGGCTACGGCGACGACCTCCCAAGCCTCACCGCGGCACTTTTGCCGCTCCCCGGCGTCGGGCCCTGGACGGTGGGGTACGTCGCCATGCGGGTCCTGGGCGCCCCGGACATTTTCCTTGCCAACGACGCCGCCGTGCGGAACGGGATCCGTGCCCTCGATAATGGAACCAACCACCTGAGCCCGGACTTCCGGGAGACCAGCCCGTGGCGCTCCTACGCCACCATGCATCTCTGGCGCGCTGCCGCCCGGCCCGCCGCAAGAACCACCATTCCCGCGAAAGGGACGCCATGAAAGCCCAACTGCTGCAGCTGTCCACGCCGGACGGTCCGTTTACTGTCCTTGCCCAGGATGGCGTGGTCCTTGCGTCCGGCTGGACGGCCGGCCTGGCCGAACTGACCGGCCAGGTCCATCCAGCGCTGCGGCCCGACGCCGTGGAAGAGGTAACGGATCTTGCCGGGATCTCCTCCGCCGTGGAGGCCTTCTATGCCGGTGACCCGGCCCCGGCCATGGCGGTGCCGGTCCGCCAGCAGTCCGGACCGTTCCGTGCCCACGCCTGGGATGTGCTGCGGCAGGTCAAGCCGGGCTCACCCGTCACCTACTCGGAGTACGCCGCCCTGGCCGGCAACCCGCGCGCCGTGCGGGCCGCCGCCAGTGCCTGCGCGTTCAACGCGGCTGCCCTGTTCGTGCCCTGCCACCGCGTCATCCGGACCGACGGCTCATTGGGCGGTTTCCGCTGGGGCCTGCGAGTCAAGGAGAGCCTCCTGGCCCGCGAGGCCGCCTGACCACTCCCTCCCCTGCCCCCGGGTTGCTCCATCACCTTTGGTCCCTAAAACCCCGGTTTAGGGACCAAAGGTGATGGAGCACGAATGGCTACTTCGGGTCGGGCATGGCCGACGGCCAGGGCAGCAGGCCGGGCAGGTCGGTGCCGTCCCCGGCGGCAGTGGCCCGCAGGCTGTCCAGCGACGGCTCCCGGCCTGCAAGCCACGCGGCGATGTCCGTCACCATCCCGCTGACGACGACGGTGCTGCCGCCGGTTCCGAGGGTCAGCGGCGGAAGTGCCACGGGCTGCAGGACCAGCCGGGTTTCCGCCGGCACGCGGGCGGCGAGGAAGTCGAAGAGGTGGGAGCAGAATGCCCTGTTCCAGGTCTCGGGTCCCGCGCCGGTGTCCAGGTCCGCGGTGTGGATGACCAGCTCGCGCCAGAGCGCCAAACCGGCGTCGAAGATCACGCCGTCGCGGAAGGCGATGCGCGTCTGCCATTCGTCCTCCCCCAGCCCATCGAAGGCCGCCAGTGCCCGCTGCACCGCGGCCGCCACGTCTTCCCGGTGCTCCTCCAGGCTGTGGCCGGCGGCAAGCTCGATGGCCCGGTTGCGGCCGTCCACGCCGCCGTCGTACAGCTCCACCGTCCTGCCGGACCGCCCGTATTCCACCTGTCGGGCCAGCGCGCCGCAGATGCCGGCGATGTGGGCCAGGAGATGGCCGCGGCTCCAGCCGGGAAGAGTGGACGGATCCCTTTCGCCGCCGGCCGGAATCCGGTCCACCGCAGCGGTCATCGCGTCCGCGGCCTTGTGCAGTTCAGCGAGGAGGGCGGCAGGGGAAGGTGAGGTCATGCGGCCAGCCTAGCGGAGCAGTCAGTCCAGCGGGCTTCCGTCCCGCCCGACACGGTGGCGGACGTGCCGGCGGTCGTTGCCGGCCTGCCAGAACTCGATTTCGGCCGGCTGGAGGGCGTAGAGCTGCCAGTCCGGGTTGTCGCTGCCGTCGGCCCGGGGCCGCTCGTGCCAGTCGACGGCGGAGGCTTCGGCGGAAAGCTCAACCACGGTGCCCACCACGCGGACCTGACGGCCCAGGCCCGGCCAATAGAAATTCATCGCCGCGCGCGGTGACTCCGACAGCTCGCGGCCCTTGCGGGAGGTGCGGGACGTGGCGAAGTGCCAGCCGTCGTCGTCAATGTTCTTCAGGATGAGCATCCGCGAAGAAGGCTGCGGGGCGTCCCCGTCCCCCGCAGCTACCGTGGCCAGGCTGAAGGCGTGCGGCTGCTGCTCCCCCGCATCCAGTGCCTCGTCAAGCCACTGTTTGAAGAGCAACGCCGGGTCCTGCGGCGCGTTGGCCGGGTCGAAGCCGGGCAGGTCGGACGGGAAGTCGGGCAGGGTGCGAAGGAACTTGCGGAAGGTTTCGCTCATGGCCCCAGCCTAGCCACAGACGCCAAGGGCCCCGGGGGAACATGCCCCGGGGCCCTGCCAACAATGTTTCCTACCCGACGTACTCCCGCACGCCGGCAAGCTCGCTTTCCAGCGCGGCCAGCTGGCGTTCGACGGCGGCCGGCGCCGTTCCGCCCTGGGAGTTCCGGCTGTTGAGCGAACCCTCGGTGGACAGCACGGTCCGGACCTCGGGGGTAAGGTGCTCCGAGATCGCGGCGTACTCTTCGTCCGTCAGGTCCCACAGCTCAACGCCGCGGGACTCGGCCTGCTTCACGGCGGCACCGGACAGCTCGTGGGCCTCGCGGAACGGCACGCCCTGGCGGACCAGCCATTCGGCGATGTCCGTGGCCAGCGCGAATCCCTGCGGAGCGAGCGATTTCATCCGTTCCGTGTTGAACGTCAGGGTGGCGATCATGCCGGACACGGCCGGGAGCAGCAGCTCCAGGGTGTCGGCGGCGTCGAACACCGGCTCCTTGTCCTCCTGCAGGTCGCGGTTGTACGCCAGCGGCAGGCCCTTGAGCGTGGCCAGCAGCCCGGTGAGGTTGCCGATCAAACGCCCTGCCTTGCCGCGGGCAAGCTCGGCCACATCCGGGTTCTTCTTCTGCGGCATGATCGAGGACCCCGTGGAGTACGAATCATCCAGCGTGACGAAGGAGAACTCCTTGGTGGCCCAGAAGATGACTTCCTCGGAGATCCGGGACAGGTCCACGCCGATCATCGAGCAGACCCACGCGAACTCGGCGAAGACATCGCGGGAGGCGGTGCCGTCGATCGAGTTGTGCACGGCGGAGAAGAACCCGAGGTCCGCAGCCACTGCTTCCGGGTCCAGGCCCAGCGAGGAACCGGCCAGCGCGCCGGAACCGTAGGGCGAAACACCGGCCCGCTTGTCCCAGTCCTGGAGCCGCTGCACGTCGCGCAGCAGGGCCCAGGCGTGGGCCAGGAGGTGGTGGCTGAGCAGGACCGGCTGGGCGTGCTGCAGGTGGGTGCGGCCCGGCATAGCAACGCCATGATGCGCCTTGGCCTGCGCCACCAGCGCGTCCACGGTGGCCAGGACACCGCGGGCGATGATCCGGGCGTGGTCGCGCAGGAACATCCGGCCCAGGGTTGCCACCTGGTCGTTGCGGGACCGGCCTGCACGGAGCTTGCCGCCCAGCTGGGCACCGGCGCGCTCGATCAGCCCGCGTTCCAGCGAACCGTGCACGTCCTCATCGGACTCTGCCGGCAGGTAGGCGCCGGACGCCACGTCCTCGTCCAGCTGCGACAGGGCCACGAGCATGCCTTCCAGCTCCGCGTCGTCCAACAGGCCGGCTTTGTGCAGCACGCGGGCATGCGCCTTGGAACCGGCGATGTCGTAGCGGGCCAGCCGCCAGTCGAAGTGCGTGGACTTGCTCAACGCCGCGAGGGCGTCCGCGGGGCCGCCGGCGAACCGGCCGCCCCACAGTGCACCTGCGTTGGTTGCCTCCGTTTTTTGCTCAGCCACGCGGGCTACTTCCCTGCGACGCGGATGTCGCGGCCGGAAGCAACCTTGGCGGACATGCCCCACAGCTCGATGAAGCCCTTGGCCTGGGACTGGTCGAAGGTGTCACCGGTGTCGTAGGTGGCCAGCGAGAAGTCGTACAGCGAGGTGTCGGAGCGGCGGCCGTTGACGATGGCCTGGCCGCCGTGCAGGGTCATGCGGATGTCGCCGGAGACGTACTTCTGGGTGTCCTCGATGAAGGCGTCCAGTGAGCGCTTCAGCGGGGAGAACCACTGGCCGTCGTAAACCAGCTCGGCCCAGCGCTGGCCAACGGTGGCCTTGAAGCGGGCCTGCTCGCGCTCGACGGTGATGTCCTCGAGGTGCTTGTGGGCGGTGATCAGCGCCATGGCGCCGGGGGCTTCGTAGATTTCGCGGGACTTGATGCCCACCAGGCGGTCCTCGACGACGTCGATGCGGCCGACGCCCTGTGCACCGGCGCGGCGGTTCAGTTCCTTGATGGCCTGCAGCGGGGTGACCTTGACGCCGTCGATCGCAACGGGCACGCCGGCTTCAAAGGAGATGGTGACTTCATCCGGTGCCGGCGGGAACTCCGGGGTGGCGGTGTAGTCGTAGATGTCCTTGGTGGGGGCGTTCCAGATGTCCTCGAGGTAGCCGGTTTCGACGGCGCGTCCCCAGACGTTCTGGTCGATGGAGTACGGGTTCTTCTTGGTGGTCTCGATCGGCAGTCCCTTTTCCTCGGCGAAGGCGATGGCCTTGTCGCGGGTCAGGGCGAGGTCGCGGACCGGTGCGATGCACTTCAGGTCCGGGCCGAGGGTCTGGATGCCTACTTCGAAGCGGACCTGGTCGTTGCCCTTGCCGGTGCAGCCGTGCGCCACGGTGGTGGCACCGAATTCGCGGGCAGCCTTGACCAGGTGCTTGACGATGACCGGGCGGGAGATGGCGGACACCAACGGGTAGTGGCCCTGGTACAGGGCGTTGGCCTTCAGCGTGGGGACGCAGTATTCGTTGGCGAACTCGTCCGACGCGTCGGCCACGTAGGCCTCCACGGCGCCGCAGCCCAGGGCGCGCTGGCGGATGGTTTCCAGCGATTCGCCGCCCTGTCCGACGTCGACCGCCACGGCGATGACCTCGGCACCGGTGGCTTCACCGATCCAGCCGATGGCGACGGACGTGTCCAGGCCGCCGGAGTAGGCCAGCACAATGCGTTCAGTCACTTTAAATGCTCCTTGTTGGGGGTTGGTTGATTCGTTGTCTTCAAGCTTATTGCCCGGCTTCCTCAGCCAGTTGCAGGAAGCGGGCGGCGAGGTCCGGGCCACCCAGCGGGTCGCGGGAGACCAGCAGGACGGTATCGTCACCGGCGATGGTGCCCAGGATGGACGGCATCACCGAGTGGTCGATGGCCAGGGCCAGGAAGTTCGCAGCTCCGGGCGGCGTCCGGAGCACTGCGATGTTGGCGGACGCTTCGGCGGTGACCAGCAGTTCGCTGCACAGCCGGGCGAGCCGGGCATCCAGGATCTCCTGGGTGACACCGCTCTTGGCGCCCCGTTCGCCGCCCTCGCCGGGGACGGCGTACACCAGGACGCCCTCCTTCCCGCGGACCCGGACGGCCCCCAGTTCCACGAGGTCGCGGGACAGCGTGGCCTGGGTGACCTGGACGCCGTCGTCCGCCAGCAGCGCCGCAAGCTCCGCCTGGGAACGCACGGACTGCCCAGTGAGGATGGCGGTGATGCGCGCCTGCCGGGCGGTCTTGGTGGCGGGGCTGGTGCCCGGGGAGGACGGCTGGGCTGACACTAGAACGTGCTCTCCCCAGTGCCCTCGACGGGGGAAAGTCCGTCCACGAAGGCAAGGCCTGAGCGGTGCATCAGCCAGGCCATCAGCGCCTTCTGGGCGTGCAGCCGGTTTTCGGCTTCGTCCCAGACGATGGACTGCGGGCCGTCGATGACGTCGGCGGAAATTTCGTAGCCGCGGTAGGCGGGCAGGCAGTGAAGCACGACGGCGTCATCCGCGGCGAGTGCCATGGCGTCCGCGTCCACGGAGTAGTCCCGGAACAGCTGCATCCGGGCTTCCTTTTCGGCCTCCTGGCCCATGGACACCCAGGTGTCGGTGGCTACGACGTCTGCGCCCTGCAGCGCTTCCTTGGCGTCGGTGGTGATGAGCACGGAGCCGCCGGTTTCTGCCGCGCGCTCCTGGGCTGCCGCGACGATGCCCTCCGCGGGCAGGTAGCCCTCCGGCCCGGCGATCCGGACGTGCATTCCGGCCGTGACTCCGGCCAGCAGGTAGGAGTTGGCCATGTTGTTCGCGGCGTCGCCCAAGTAGCTCATGGTGAGACCACTGAGTTCGCCCTTGTGTTCCTTGACGGCGAGCAGGTCCGCAAGGAGCTGGCACGGGTGGTAGTCGTCGCACAGGGCGTTGATGACCGGGACCCTGGAGTTCTCCGCCATGGCCACCAGGCCTGCGTGCGCGCCGGTGCGCCACACGATGGTGGATACCATGCGTTCGAGGACCTTGGCGGTGTCCTCCACGGATTCCTTGTGCCCGATCTGGGCTTCACCCGGGTTGATGACCAAGGCGTTGCCACCCATGTCGGCAACGCCGGTGGCGAAGGACACGCGGGTCCGGGTGGAGGTCTTGTCGAAAATCACGGCCACGGTCTTGCGGCCGCTGCCTTCCGCGGCGTAGGGCTGCACGCTGTAGGGGGCCGCCTTCATGCGGGCGGCAAGTTCCAGCACCTCCGCCTGCTCGGCGGGGCTGAGGTCGGTGTCCTTGAGGAAGTGCCGGGTTGCGGTTGTCACTGGGCGTCCTTAGCTGCTTGGAGGATTGCCGGGAAAGCGGAGAGGAAGGCATCGGCCTGTGCCGTGGTGAGGATCAGCGGCGGGGCCAGGCGGATGGTGCGCGGACCCGGGCTGTTGACGATGAAGCCGGCGTCGAGGGCCGCCTGCACCACGGCCGGCGCGACGTCGGCGTCCAGGTCGAAGCCGATCAGCAGTCCTTCGCCGCGGACTTCGGTGACGCCGGGGATGGCCGCCAGCGCGGAGCGCAGGTGCTCCCCCACCGCCGCCGCGTTGGCCAGCACGTTCTGGCTTTCCAGGGCGTGGAGGGTGGCCAGGGCCGCCGCAGTAGCCACGGGATTTCCGCCAAAGGTGGTGCCGTGCTGGCCTGCGGAGAGCAACGACGACGTCTGCTCACCAAAGGTGAGCAGGGCGCCGATGGGGAAGCCCCCGCCCAGCCCCTTGGCCAGGGTGATGGCATCGGGGACGATGCCCGCGTCCTCGCTGGCGAACCATTTGCCGGTCCGGCCGATGCCGGTCTGGACCTCGTCCAGGATGAGGAGGGCGCCCACTTTGCTGGTGGCCTCCCGCGCCGCCTTCAGGTATCCGGGCGGCAGCGGACGGACGCCTGCCTCGCCCTGGATGGGCTCCAGGAACACGGCGGCGACGGTGTCGTCCACTGCTGCCTCCAGCGCGGCGATGTCACCGAACGGGATGTGCACCACGCCGCCGGGCAGCGGCTCGAAGGGTGCACGGTAGGCTTCCTTGGCAGTCAGCGCCAGGGCCCCCATGGTCCGCCCGTGGAAGGCACCTTCGAGGGCAATGATCCGGGTCCGCTTGACCGGTCCGTCGCCGGTGTTGCGGCGCGCCAGCTTGAACGCTGCCTCGTTGGCTTCGGTGCCGGAGTTGCTGAAGAACACCTTGGAACCGGCCGGCGCGTGGGCCAGTTCCAGGAGTTTCTCAGCCAGCGCCACCTGGGTGGGGCTGGTGAAGAAGTTGGAGACGTGCCCCAGGGTGGCCAGCTGGCTGGCAATGACCGACGTCACGAACGGGTGGGCGTGGCCCAGGGCGTTCACGGCGATACCGCCGAGGAGGTCCAGGTATTCCTTGCCGTCGGCGTCCCAGACCAGGCAGCCGGCGCCGCGGACCAGGACCCGCTGGGGCGTGCCGAACACGTTCATCAGCGAGCTGGAGTAGCGGGACAGCCACTCGGAGCCGGCGTGGCCGGTGGTTTCCACCAACTCATTCACTGATGATTTTTCCACGGTGTTCATCCGTTGATCTCCTCGTCCGGGACTACCTGGGTGCCGATGCCCGCCGTCGTAAATGTTTCAAGAAGCATGGAGTGGGGCAGGCGCCCGTCCACGATGTGTGCCTGTTCCACGCCTTCGTCGACGGCCTTGAGGCACGCGGCCATCTTGGGGATCATCCCTGACTCGAGGCGGGGCAGCATGGCCCGCAGCTCCGACGCTGTGAGCGAGGAAATCAGCGAGGACTTGTCCGGCCAGTTGGCGTAGAGGCCTTCAACGTCGGTCAGGATCACCAGCTTGGAAGCGCCAAGCGCCGAGGCGACCGCGGCCGCCGCGGTGTCGGCATTGACGTTCAGGACCTGGCCGGTGGGCTGGAACCGTGCGGTCCCCGGCACGCCCTCACCGCCGTCGACGATTTCCGGGGCCACCGTGGAAATCACGGGTATGCGGCCCGCGGCGAGGATGTCCATGATGCCGGCGGGGTCAACGCCTACCACCTCGCCCACCAGCCCGAGGTCCACTTCTTCGCCGTCCACCACGGTCCCGGTGCGGACGGCGCGGAGGAGGCCGCCGTCTTCGCCGGACATGCCGACGGCGTAGGGGCCGTGGGAGTTGATCAGGCCCACCAGTTCGCGTCCCACCTGGCCGGTGAGGACCATGCGGACCACGTCCATCGCCTCAGGGGTGGTGACCCGCAGGCCGCCCTTGAATTCGGATTCGATGCCCAGCCGGCCCAGCATGGAGTTGATCTGCGGGCCGCCGCCGTGCACCACCACGGGGTGGATGCCCACGTGGTGGAGGAAGACGATGTCCTCGGCGAAGGCACGCCGGAGTTCGTCATTGACCATGGCGTTGCCGCCGTATTTGATCACCATGGTGGTGCCGGCGAACCGCTGGATCCAGGGCAGTGCCTCGATCAGGGTTTCTGCCTTGTCCTGGGCAGCGGACATGCTGGTGGTTTCACGCGTCTGGGTGTTCATGTTGTCACTTTCCACAGCGGCTTGTGCCCGGCGGTTTTGCCGTGGCCGGGGCTCCTAGCTGGAGTAGGCGCTGTTTTCGTGCACGTAGTCGTGGGTGAGGTCGTTGGTCCAAATGGTGGCTTCGGCGTCGCCTGCCTGCAGGTCGATCTCCACCAGCACTTCGCGGGGTTCAAGGTCCACCAGGGAGCGGTCATCGCCGATGCTGCCGTTCCGGCAGATCTGGATGCCGTTCATGGCCACGTTGAGTTTGTCCGGCTCGAAAGCGGCGTCGGTGGTGCCCACGGCGGAGAGCACCCGGCCCCAGTTCGGGTCCTTGCCGAAGATGGCGGCCTTGAAGAGGTTGGAGCGGGCCACGGAGCGGCTGACCGTCTCGGCGTCGGCTTCACTGGCCGCGTTGAAGGTCCGGATGGCGATGTCGTGGCTGGCGCCCTCGGCATCAGCGATCAGTTTGCGTGCCAGCTCGGCGCAGACCTGCGTCAGCCCGGCACCAAACGCTTCCGCTGTGGGCACCGCACCGGAGGCTCCCGAGGCGAGCAGGACCACGGTGTCGTTGGTGGACATGCAGCCGTCCGAGTCGGCGCGGTCAAAGGTGACGCGGGTGGCATCGCGGAGGACGACGTCGAGCATTTCGGGCTGCACGTCGGCGTCCGTGGTGAGCACCACAAGCATGGTGGCCAGGCCCGGGGCCAGCATGCCGGCTCCCTTGGCTATGCCGCCAATGCTGAACTCCTGGCCGTCGGCGTCGGTGCCGATGAAGAGCGCCGACTTAGGCACGCTGTCCGTGGTCATGATGGCGGTGCCGGCGGCCGGGCCGCCGTCCGTGCTCAGCGCCGCCGCGGCAGCCTCCACCCCCGGCAGGATCTTGTCCATGGGCAGCTGCTCGCCGATCAGGCCTGTGGAGCAAACGAAGACGTCGGTGGCCGAGATCCCCAGAACCTTCGCCACTTTTTCCGCTGTGCTGTGGGTGTTCTGGAACCCGGTGGGGCCGGTGCAGGCGTTGGCGCCGCCGGAGTTGAGGATGACGGCGTCCACCCGGCCGTCGGAGACCACCTGGCGGGACCAGTGCACGGGGGCGGCTGCCACCCGGTTGCTGGTGAACACGGCGGCTGCGGCCTTGGAGGGGCCGTCATTGACGACCAGGGCGAGGTCTGGATTGCCGGACGCCTTGAGTCCGGCAGTGACGCCGGCGGCCCGGAATCCCTGGGGTGCGGTGATGGTCACGGGGCTACTCCCTGCAGGTTGAGGCCGGCGGTTTCCGGCAGGCCGAGTGCGATGTTCATGGACTGCACGGCGCCGCCGGCAGTGCCCTTGGTGAGGTTGTCGATGACGCAGGTGACGATGACCCGGCCGGCGTGGGCGTCGAAAACCAGCTGCATGGCGGCATGGTTGGAGCTCTGGACCGATTTGGTCGTGGGCCATTGGCCTTCCGGAAGCAGGTGGACGAACGGCTCGTCTTCGTACGCCTCGGCCCAGGCCAGGCGCAGCTCCGCGGCCGTGGTGCCGGCCTTGACCTTGGCCGTGGCGGTGGTGAGGATGCCGCGGCTCATCGGCGCAAGGGTGGGCGTGAAGGATACGGTGACCTGCTCCCCCGCCGCGTTGGACAGGCCCTGCTCGATTTCAGGGGTGTGCCGGTGGCCGCCGCCTACGCCGTAGGGGCTCATGGAGCCCATGACCTCCGAACCGATCAGGTTGACTTTGGCGGCCTTGCCCGCGCCTGAGGTCCCCGACGCGGAAACGATCACGACGTCGTCGGGCTCCAGCAGGTGCGCGGCGAATCCGGGGGTCAGGGCCAGCAGGGCGGACGTTGGGTAGCAGCCGGGAACGGCGATGCGCTTGGCTCCCTTGAGGGCCTCGCGCTGGCCGGGGAGCTCGGGAAGTCCGTAGGGCCAGGTGCCGGCGTGGGCGGAGCCGTAGAACCTTTCCCAGGCGGCGGGATCTTCGAGCCGGTGGTCGGCTCCGGCGTCGATGACCACGGTCCCTTCCGGCAGTTGGGCGGCGATCCCGGCGGAGGCACCATGGGGCAGCGCGAGGAACACGACGTCGTGTCCGGAGAGGTTTTCCACCGTGGTGTCCTCGAGGATGCGGCTGGCCAGCCCGTGCAGGTGGGGCTGGAGTTCACCGAGGCGGGAACCGGCGTTACTGTGGGCTGTGATGGCGCCGATGGTCACACCGGGGTGCCCGGCAAGGAGGCGGAGGACTTCTCCCCCGGCGTAGCCGCTGGCTCCCGAAACCGCAACAGAAATAGTCATGCTCCGACTATACAGCAATAGTTATGCATTGGTACTGATATTTATGCATTCGAGCGCGTCCAGGCAACGCGGCACTTGTCGTGCCGCCCGGGAGAGTCCCTAGGATGGTTTCGGCAGCCGGGGCCGGAGACGCCGGGACCCGCGAAAGGAGAGCCATGACGCACGCAATCGTCGCACGGCAGGCAGGCGGACCGGAAGTCCTTGAGTACACGGAGGCGGAACCCCCCGTTCCGGGCCCGGGGCAGCTGCTGGTCAAGGTCGGGGCGGCCGGCGTCAACTTCATTGACACGTACAAGCGCAGCGGCACGTACAAAGTCTCCTACCCCTTCACTCCCGGTTCGGAGGCCGCGGGCACGGTGGAGGCAGTGGGCGAGGGCGTGACCGGCTTCGCCGTGGGCAGCCGGGTAGCTACCGCTGAAGGCATCAGCTGCTACGCGGACTACGCGCTGGTGGATGAGGATGCCGCACTGCCGGTACCGAAAGGCCTGGATGTTTTCACTGCGGCAGCGCTCCCCCTGCAGGGCGTCACCGCCCACTACCTGATGAATTCCACCTTCAAGGTGGAGCCCGGCCACAAGGTCCTGCTGCACGCGGGCGCCGGCGGCGTGGGGCTGCTGCTGATCCAGCTGCTCAAGGCACGGGGCGCGGAAGTCATCACCACCGTCTCCACCGACGAAAAGGAACAGCTTGCGCTCGACGCCGGCGCGGACCACGTGCTGCGCTACGACGGCTTCGCGGAGCGGGTCAGGGACATCACCAGCGGAACCGGCGTCGACGTTGTCTACGACGGCGTGGGGAAGGATACGTTCGACGGCTCGTTGTCCGCTTTGCGTGTCCGGGGGATGCTGGTGCTGTTCGGGGCGGCCTCCGGGCCCGTCCCGCCGTTTGACCCGCAGCGCCTCAACGCCGCGGGCTCGCTGTTCCTGACGCGCCCCACCATGGGCCACTACCTGCGGGACGCGGCGGAGCGGCGCTGGCGCTCGGACGAGGTGTTCGCCGCCGCGGCCGATGGCAACCTCAAGGTCCGCATCGGTGCGCGCTACCCGCTCAGCCAGGCCGGGCAGGCGCACCGCGACCTCGAGGGCCGCAAGACCACGGGGAAGGTTCTCCTGGTTCCCTGACGCAGGGTCGCCAGCCAACAAAGAAAGTCCCCGCAACCATTCCAGGTTGCGGGGACTTTTGGCTTCCGGAAGCGCCCAGCTACCGCTGGACAGCTCCGAAGCGTTCGGCGGCCAGGGCAACTGCGCTTTCACGCGCCGCCGAGGCCTCGTCAGCGGTCAGGGTGCGGTCGGCGGCCCGGAAGCGGAGCCCGAAGGCCAGCGACTTCTTGCCTTCTTCGATGCCTTTGCCGGCGTAAACGTCGAACAGGGCCACGTCTTCCAGCAGTTCTCCGGCGCCTTCACGCAGGGCGGCAAGGACCTCGTCTGCCGGCACGTCGGCGGGGACCACGAGCGCCACGTCCTGGGTGGCCACCGGGAACGTGGAAATGTGGCGCGCCACAATCACGTCCGGTGCGGCTTCGAACAGGGCATCGGCGTCAAGTTCCAGTGCCACCGAACGGGCGGGCATGTCCGAGGCGGCCAGCAGCTTGGGGTGCAGTTCGCCGGCGTAGCCAACGGTCTCCCCCGTGCGCAGCGCCAGCCGGGCGGTGCGGCCGGGGTGGAACGCCTGGTGGCTGCCCTGGCTGACCACCAGGTCAACGCCCAGCACGTAGCCGGCAAGCCGGGCCACGTCCAGTGCGTCGGCCCAGTCCCACGCACGGGGCGTATGGGACGCGGCTGCCGGGGAATCGTGGCCGGTGAAGACTGCCGCAATGTGGAATGGCTGGTTCGGGACGCCGTCGTACAGTGCGTCAAGAACCTCATCGGCAGGCTTGGCGCCCAGCGGCGGGATGGAGGCCGTGCCCACTGTCCCCTCGGGCAGGAACACCAGGCCGGATTCGAACAGGGCCAGGTCCCGGAAGCCACGGGAGTGGTTGCGCTTGGCCACCTCGATCAGGCCGGGCAGGATGGACGTGCGCAGGTAGCCGTGCTCCTCGCTGATCGGGTTGGCCAGCTTGAGGGCGGTCCGCGCCCCTCCTTCATCAGCCACGCCGAACGTGTCGTTGGCCGCCTTGGACACGAAGGGGTAGGAGAGGACCTCGGTGAGTCCGGCGTCCGCCAGGGCCTGGATCAGGCGGCGGCGCTGCTGCTGGACGCGCGTCAGTCCACGGCCCGGAGGGGCGACCGGCAGGGTGGCGGGGATCTTGTCGTAGCCCACCAGCCGGGCGATTTCCTCGGTCAGGTCTTCCTTGGTCTCCAGGTCGCTCCGCCAGCTCGGCGGCGTAACCGTCCACCCGGCGTCGTGCTTTACCACCACGGCGCCCAGGTCCTCAAGGGAGGTGACGATCTGCGGCTCGGTGAAGTCGATGCCGATCCGTGCGGCGGCGAAGCCCGCCGGCAAGTCGATGGTGACGGTGTCCGGGGCGGTCCCGACGTCGGTTCCCGCTTCGTCAGCGGTGCCGCCGGCCAGTTCCACCAGGAGGTCAACCACGCGTTGGGCGGCGACGCCTGCCACCTGCCAGTCCACGCCCCGTTCGAAGCGCTTGGACGCCTCGGACGGCAGCTTGTGCCTGCGCCGGGAGCGGCCGATGGACACGTCGTCAAAGTGCGCCGCCTCAACCAGGATGTTCGACGTCGAGTCGCTCACCTCGGTGGCCGCACCGCCCATGACACCTGCGATGCCGATGGCACCGGAGTTGTCGGTGATGAGCAGGTCCTCGGCGTCAAGGGTGCGTTCCTTGCCGTCCAGGGTGGTGATCTTCTCCCCTACGGAGGCGCGGCGCACCACGATGTCGCCGGAGAGCTTGTCCAGGTCATAGCAGTGCGTGGGCTGGCCCAGTTCGAGCATGACGTAGTTGGAGATGTCCACCGGCAGCGAGATGGAGCGGATGCCGGCGAGCCGGAGCCGGGAGACCATCCATGGCGGAGTGGGCCGGGTGGCGTCCACGCCCCTGACGGTGCGGGCCACGAACCGGTCGCAGCCGGCCTTGCCGTAGATGGGGGCGTCGTCGTTGAGCTTGACGCCGTAGCCGCCGGAAAGTTCGGCCGGTGCCTGGACCCTGGATGCCGGATCCGTGAAGGCGGTCCCGGTGGCGTGCGCGTATTCGCGGGCCACGCCGCGGATGGAGAAGGCGTAGCCGCGGTCCGGGGTGACGTTGATTTCGGCTGCCTGGTCGTACAGGCCCAGGAGCTCCATGGCGTCGGTGCCCACCTCGGGGTCCAGCCCGATGCGGGACAGCACCAGGATGCCGTCATGGTCCTCGCCAATGCCCAGTTCGCGGACCGAGGCAATCATGCCGGCGGACAGGTGGCCGTACGTCTTGCGGGCGGAGATGCGGAAGTCGCCGGGCAGCACGGCGCCCGGAAGCGTGACCACCACTTTGTCGCCCTCAAAGAAGTTGTGCGCGCCGCAGATGATGCCCTGGACGCCGGACGGGTCGATGCCGTCCCCGGTGAGGGTCTGTTCCTTGCCTTCGGGGACAACGCGGACCTGGCACCAGTTGATGGTCTTGCCGTTGGTCTGCGGTTCCTTGACCAGGCTCAGGACCTGGCCCACCACCACGGGGCCCTGGAGGGTGTCCGTGGGACGGTGGACGGCCTCTTCTTCAAAGCCGACCTTGACCAGTTCTTCCATGACGTCTTCGGCCGTTGCTCCGGCCGGTACTGCTGCGAATTCCCGCAGCCAGGAAAGTGGGATACGCACTGTTAGATCTCCATCCCGAAGTGCTCGCTGAACCGTACATCGCCTTCGATCATGTCGTGCATGTCGGCAACCTCGTTGCGGAACATGAGGGCACGCTCGATGCCCATGCCGAAGGCAAAACCTGAATAGACGTCAGGGTCGATGCCCGCAGCGCGCAGGACGTTGGGGTTGACCATGCCGCAGCCGCCCCACTCGATCCAGCGCGGACCGCCCTTGGCGCCGGGGTGGAAGATGTCCAGTTCGGCGGACGGCTCGGTGAACGGGAAGTAGTTGGGGCGCAGGCGGACCTTCGCCTCCTCGCCGAACATCTGGCGGGTGAAGTGCTCCAGGGTGCCCAGCAGGTCCGCCATGGACAGACCCTTGTCGATGGCCAGGCCTTCGAACTGGTGGAACACCGGAGTGTGGGTGGCATCCAGCTCATCGGTGCGGAACACCTTGCCGGGGCACAGCACGTAAATGGGCACCTCGCGCTCCAGCATGGAACGGACCTGTACCGGGGAGGTGTGGGTGCGCATCAGCAGATGGGCTTCGGGCGGCTCCACGAAGAACGTGTCCTGCATTTCGCGGGCAGGGTGGTCCGGCTTGAAGTTCAGGGCATCGAAGTTGAACCACTCGGATTCCACCTCGGGGCCCTCCGCGATCTCCCAGCCCATCCCCACGAAGATGTCCGCCACGCGGTCCTGCAGGGTGGACAGCGGGTGCCGCGCACCGGCGCGGCGGCGGCGGGGGGCAGCGGTGACGTCCACGGTCTCCTCCACCAGGATCCGGGCGTCATTCTCGGCTTCGAGCACCGCGGTCCGCTCGGCGAGCGCCTTGTTGACCCGGCCGCGGGAAGCACCCATCAGCTTTCCGGCGAGCGCCTTCTGGTCCTTGGGCAGGCGGCCGATTTCCCGGTTCGCCAGGCTGAGCGGGGATTTCTCGCCGCTGTGGGCGAGCCGCACCGCCTTCAGCTCGTCAAGGGTGGCCGCACCGGCGATGGCGGTGATGGCCTGGTCTACAGCGGCGTTGATGGCGGCCTCATCCGTGGGGTTCGGGATGGCGGCGCCCGGCAAAGTTTCAGTCATCTACTGTTCTTAGCTACGAGTCGTGGCTGCCTGCGGCCGGGGCAGCCCTGCGCGGTTTCCCGCCCGGTGCCTCCGTCGCTGGCAGGTCATGGATGAATGCGCTGAACGTCAGTGTCATTCAATGACCAGGTCAGGGCTCGCCGGCAGGACCGGCGGCCACTGCCCTCCAGTCTAGTAGAACCCTCCGGTTACCATGGCCTCATGACTTTGCGGCAGCGCGCGGGTTCGGTGAATGGCCCGACGACGGCCCAGCGGCTCAGGCGGGCAGCAAACCTCCTCAACGGGAGCACCCTGGCCGGGCTCGCCGTCGCCCTGGCCGCCCGGACCCGGATCAGCCGGGGGCCGCGCGGGCTGATCATTGGCGCCGGCTACCGCTGGCGGCTGCCTTTCGCCGGCGCCTACACCCTGGGCAACGTGGTGCTGTGCCGCAGCACGGCTGCGGACCTGCTGTCCCGGCCTGCGCTCCTGGGGCACGAGGAACGGCATTGCAGCCAGTACGCGTGGTGCCTGGGGCTGCCCTTCATCCCCTTGTACCTGGCAGCGGCCGGCTGGTCCGTGCTGCGCACCGGCAATCCAGGGACAGCGAACATCTTCGAGCGGCGGGCAGGCCTGGCCGCCGGCGGCTACCCGCTCCGGGCGGCGAGGCAGCCGTGATGGGCCAGGACCCGCAGGTCCGCCGGGATCCTGGGACCATCACCGCCACCGGGACTGGATGGGCAGAAGCCGTGCCGGACCTGATGCTTGTCTCCATAGGCGTGGAGTGCCGCGCCGAGTCGGTGGGGGAAGCCTACGCGGCCGCGGGCAAGGACCTGGCGGCAGTTGCCTCGGCCCTCCGCGGCCGGGGCGTTGCCCCGGACGATATCCGCTCGGCCGGGCTGGCCGTCCGCGCCGACCTCGCCTGGCGGGACGGTGAGGGCCAGCGGCTTGTGGGCTACATCGCCTCCAGCAGCCTCGCGGTCAGGCTGCGGGACCTCGGCAGCGCGGCCGGCACTGTTTCCGCAGCCGTCCACACTGCCGGGGACAATATCCGCCTCAACAGCCTGCAGCTGGTCCTTTCGGACGACTCAGTGGTCCGGGCACAGGCCCGTGACGCGGCGTGGCAGGACGCGCTCAGTTCCGCTGCGCAGTATGCCGCATTGGCCTCGGCCGGCCTGGGCAGTGTCCTGTCCGTCACCGACCAGCGCCCGGCGCCGGGACCAGTGCCGCTTGCCGGGCTGCAGCGTGCATCCGCCACGGAAGGTCCACAGGTTGAACCGGGCCTGAACCGGGTGGAGGCAGCCGTCACCGTCACATGGGAACTGCGGCCCTAGCCCCCTTGGCACCTGCAGCCGTGTCCGCATCGTCGAGGCGTTGTTTCCACTGCATTGGACTGCGTGGCGCCTTGACTTAAATTCGAACATGTTTTCGAATGGTCCCATGAGATGGGAAGCGCAAGCACTGGTGCCCACGCCGGCCAACGCAGGAGGACCCGGCCCCGCGTTGCTTCCGCTGGCCGGGCTGGTCCGCTCCGTCACCACCCCCGAGTTCGCCGGGATCACGTTCCACGAGGTCACCGCAAAATCGGTGCTCAACAGGGTCCCGGCGGGATCGAAGATGCCTTTCGAGTGGACAGTGAATCCCTACCGCGGCTGCAGCCACGCCTGCGTTTACTGCTTTGCCCGCAAGAGCCACACCTACCTGGACTTCGACGCCGGCATGGACTTCGATAGCCAGGTGGTGGTGAAGGTCAACGCCGCGGAGGTCCTCCGGAAGGAACTGAACAAGGCCTCATGGACGCGCCAGCAGGTGGCGCTGGGCACCAACACCGACCCCTACCAGCGGGCCGAGGGCAGGTACCGGCTTATGCCTGGCATCATCAATGCCCTGGCGGAGTCCGGCACTCCCCTGTCCATCCTCACCAAAGGGACCCTGCTGGCACGGGACATCCCGCTGCTCAAGAGTGCTGCCGCACAGGTGCCGGTAGGGCTTGGGATTTCCCTGGCCATGACCGACGAAGCCCTCTCCGAGGCCATCGAGCCCGGCACCCCGGGTCCCAGGGCCCGGCTCAAACTGGTGTCCCGGCTGCGTGAGGCCGGGCTGCCCTGCGGCGTCATGGCGATGCCCATCCTGCCGTGGCTCTCCGACAGCGATGAAGCCCTGGATGCGCTGTTCGGTTCCCTGGCCGCCGCCGGCGCGACCGGAGTCAGCGCGGGCGCGCTGTACCTGAAGCCGGGCACCAGGGAATGGTTCATGAAGTGGATCGCCGCCAACCATCCCGAACTGGCCGGCCGCTACCGGCGGCTCTACGGGACCGGCTCCTACGCGTCCAAGGAATACCGGTCGTGGCTTGCGGGCAAGGTCCGCTATTTCAAAGCACGCCACGGCTTTTCGCATTCCTCCGGTTTCAGCCACCGGGACCTCAACAACAGGGACCTCGACAACCGGGACGTGGATGATCCACGCGCCGAGGAAGCGGAGTACCCGGCGGGGATCATTCCCACCGCGGTTACCGGAACATCCCCAGCCGGCTCCCCGGCAGCGTCCTCTTCGGCATCCCGCCCCGCGGTGCAGGAATCGCTCTTTTAACCGTTCGCAGGTCTAAGCGTCCGCTGGGTGGTTCTCTCCGGGTCTAACCCTGCGCCGGGGACCCGGGCACCAGTGCCGCCACTGACTCCAGGAGGGCACGGACAATCGGGTAATCGGCCGGAATCCACGGCAGCCCAAGGACTGCTTCGCTGTCCTGCAGCCGGATCCAGCGCAGTTCGTCATGGTCTTCCAGGGGTGCAGGTTCGCCACGGGTCACCTCGGCGAACCACACCCTCATGCTGGCCCGGTCGTTGAGGGGCCAGCCGGCCGGTGTTTCCGCCGGCAGTTCTGCTCCCAACCGCACTCCGATTCCCAGCTCCTCGGCCAGCTCCCGTACCAGCGCCGCTTCGGCAGCCTCGCCGTGTTCCACCTTGCCTCCGGGGAACTCCCACAGCCCGGCGAGGTGCTCCGGAGCGCTCCGCCTCGCCACCAGCAGTGCCGTTGGATTGGCCAGCGAGTCCACCACGGCTCCGCCCACTACCTGAATCAGTCCAGTCACCGGCCCATTCTATGGGCCACAATGGGAAGGTCCAGGAACGTCAGTTTGCCTTCGTCCGGCCGAAGCGCCGGGAATAGCTCCTGCCTGCCAGGGGTTTGCCAGACTGTCCGGACCGTCCCGCCCCACTGCCGTGGCATCCGTCCCCGTTCCAGATCCACACTTGACGAGAAGCAGGCATATGAGCAGCGTTATTTCCCCGTCCACGGCAGCCCGCACCAAGACCCCCAACGTCGGCATGGCCATCTTTGCCCTGGCCATGGGCGGGGTGGGCATCGGCGTCACCGAGTTCACCATAATGGGCCTGCTCAAGGAAGTGGAACAGGGCCTGGGGATCAGTACTCCAGAGGCCGGGCACCTGATCTCCGCCTACGCGCTGGGAGTAGTGGTAGGTGCTCCGCTCCTTGCCGCCGTTGGCGCCAGGCTGCCCCGCAAGAAACTGGCACTGGGCCTCCTGCTGTTCTTCACCGTGGCCAACCTGACCTCGTTCATGGCCCCTGACTACGGGTCGATGCTCGTTTCCCGCTTTGCCGCCGGGCTGCCCCACGGTGCGTTCTTCGGAGTTGCAGCCGTCATCGCTGCATCCCTGGTTCCCCCCACCCGGCGGGGCTGGGCCATCTCCATGGTCATGGCCGGGCTCAGTGTCTCCAACGTGGTGGGCGTCCCGTTCGCCACGTGGCTGGGCCAAACCTTCGGGTGGCGCCTGCTGTTTGTGCTGGTGGGCGCCATCGGCCTGCTGGCCCTGGCCATGGTGTGGAAATTCGTCCCGTTCCAGCACGCCCACCCCGATGCCAGCATCCGTCGCGAACTTGGCGCCCTCAAGCGGCTCCAGGTCTGGCTGGCCCTCCTGGTGGGCATCGTGGGCTTCGGCGGCTTCTTCGCCACCTACACCTACATCGCGCACACCATGACGGCTGTGGCCGGCATCCCGTCGGGGCTGCTCCCCCTAGTGGTGGCGCTCTACGGGCTGGGCATGGTGGCCGGAAACATTGTCGGGGGCAGGCTGGCCGATAAATCGGTGATGGGCACCCTCTACCGCGTCCTCCCGACTATTGCCGTTGCCCTGGTGGTTTACGCGGTGGCAGCCCACTGGCAGTGGAGCGCCATGGTGATGGTGTTCGTGGTGGGAGCTTCCGGTTCCATGCTGATCCCCGCCCTGCAGACCCGCCTCCTCGACGCCTCGCCGGATGCACCGTCGCTGGCATCTTCCCTCAACCATGCCGCCCTCAACGTCGCCAACGCACTCGGCGCGTTCCTCGGTGGAGTGGTCATCGCCCTCGGCTGGGGCTTTGTTGCGCCGGCACTCGTCGGCGCCGTCCTGGCCGTCCTCGGTTCCGGCGTCGCCCTCCTCAGCGGCTTGCTGGAACGCAAGAGGCCGCTGGCGGGCTAGGCTGCCGACCGCCGCGTGCCCCGCCGTCACGGCCCCTCCAACTCCCGACCGCGTGAGGCTCCTAACGATGCGGCAACGCCCTTTTTGGGGCTACTGACTTTGCGGGGTGCTTATGTTAGCTTGAGGCTCATCGGGACTATTAATCCCGGTCACAATGAGGAGGAGACATGGGTTTTCTTGCTTGGATTATTCTGGGCCTGATTGTCGGGGCCATCGTTAAAGCCGTTATGCCCGGACGGGTCGGCGGCGGCTGGGTTACCAGCCTCATCCTGGGTGTCGTTGGAGCCATCGTTGGCGGCTGGATTGGCAGCCTCCTGTTCAACAAGGGCGATCTTGCCTTCTTCGACCTCGGCACCTGGATTCTCGCTATCGTCGGCGGCCTGGTTGTCGCCGGCATCTACGGAGCCGTCACCGGACGCGGAAAAGCCAGCCGCGCTCCCTGATAACTCTGTCCAGCAACAACCATCGGGCCCCGGATTTCCGGGGCCTTTCTTTGTGGCCCGCAATAATGCTGCCCCGCAGGTGAACATGGGCGCCCGGGAATCCCGCGGGGCGCAGGCCGCCAACCGCCGTTGTGCGCCCCTACCCGGCGCGGACCTGCCCGGCGGCAGTATCGGGGCGGCGCTGGGAACGGGCGCTGGCGTAGAGGCACACAGTGGCCGCCGTTCCAAGATTGAGGCTTTCGGCCGCACCGTAGACCGGAACCGCAACCCGGTGGTCCGCAAGTTCAAGCTCCTCAGCCGAGAGCCCCTGGGCCTCATTCCCAAAGAACCAGGCGGTCGGTGCAGCGAGGTCAAAGGCGGATGCAGGGCCTTCACCGGTGAGCCTGCGGCGCGCGTTCTCGTCCTGCAGGACATCCAGGTCCAGCTGCCCGTAACCGTCGGCAGCGAGGACGCCGATGCCCCGGGCCTTGCAGGCGGCAGCCAGTTCCGCGGGATCCGCGGCCAGGACGACCGGAAGATGGAACAGCGACCCCGCGGTGGAGCGGACCGCCTTGGGGTTGTAGATATCTACGCTGGACGCCGTGAAAATGACGGCGTCGGCGCCGGCCGAATCGGCCGCACGCAACACGGTGCCTGCATTCCCCGGGTCCCGGACCTGGCACAGCACGGCAAGCAGGCGCGGGCCGGCGTCGAGCACGTCCGCCAAGGCGACGTCCACGAACCTGCAGACGGCCACGATTCCCTGCGGGTTGACGGTGTCCGCCATGGCCGCCAGGACCTCGTCGGTGGCCAGCCGGGCGTTGGTGCCTTCGGCGAGCTCTTCGAATTCGGGGAAGCGGTCCAGGCAGCTTTCGCTGGCGAATACCTCGGTAACCACTCCGGGCGCTCCCGCCGAGAGGCGCTGCTGGTGGAGCTTGAGGGCTTCCCGGACCGCCTGCGGCCCCTCGGCAAGGAACTGGCCGCGCTTTAAACGGGCCGGGCGCCCTGCAAGCTTTGCCACGTCCCTGACCCGATCGGCTCGGGGGTTGGACAGTGGAAGATCTTGCGGGCGCCCGGTTTCGTTCATACAAGAACTGTAGTAGCTGACGCTTCCAGTTCCTGAACTGGCCCCTCAGGCGAGGGGCGGCAGCGACTGCTAGGCTGCGGCAACCTTCTTGGCGGAGGTGTCTGCCGGCAGGGAGTCCTTGGCCACCTGGACCAGTGCGGCGAAGGCGTTGGCGTCAGAAACGGCAAGCTCGGCCAGCATGCGGCGGTCAACCTCGACCTCAGCGGCCTTCAGGCCCTGGATGAGGCGGTTGTAGGTGAGGCCGTTGGCGCGGGACGCAGCGTTGATGCGCTGGATCCACAGGCGGCGGAAGTCGCCCTTCTTCTTCTTGCGGTCACCGTAGCTGTACACAAACGAGTGCAGCAGCTGTTCCTTGGCCTTGCGGTACAGGCGCGAACGCTGTCCGCGGTAACCCTTCGCCCGTTCAAGAACAACCCGGCGCTTCTTGTGGGCGTTGACCGCCCTCTTCACACGTGCCACGTGCGTACTCCTTCGAAAATCTGATCCCAAGCATCTGTTGCCGGTGTTCCGGCGGCCTGAGAAGGCTGTTTGGCAGGTGACGGACCACCGGTAAGCGGTCCATCAATAAACTTGGAAACTAGATGCCGAGCATCTTCCGGATGACCTTGGCGTCGCCCTTGAAGACGATCTTGTCGCCGGCAAGGCGGCGGGTCAGGCGGCTGGACTTGTGCTCCAGGTAGTGGCGGCGGTTGGCCTGCTGGCGGCGCAGCTTGCCGCTGCCGGTCAGCTTGAAGCGCTTCTTAGCACCACTGTGGGTCTTCATCTTCGGCATGGGAACCGATCTCCTTACGTTTCTGCGGACCCGGGGGCCGGCAGTTCTATCGCGCAGCCACCCCTGCGGGCAGCATGCTGGTTGCTGACTGCCGGGGACACGCCCCGGCAGCTGTGAACTAGTTGGTCTTCTTACCGGCCGGCTTCGGCACTGCCTTGGGGGCAGGGCGGGCAGCAGGCTTCGGTGCAGCAGGCCTGGCCACCGGCTTCGGCGGCGCAGGCACACCAGCCGGCTTCGGCGCCGCCGGTGCGGCGGCTTCCGGCTTGGCGGCAGCTGCAGGCTTAGGCGCCGGAGCGGCCGCCTTCGGCGCAGCAGCCTTGGGAGCGGCAGCCTTCGGGGCCTCCTGCTTCGGAGCTTCCTGCTTCGGAGCGGGAGCTTTGGCGGCTTCAGCCTTCGGGGCTTCCTGCTTCGGAGCTTCCTGCTTCGATGCGGGGGCCTTGGGGGCTTCCTGCTCAGGAGCGGCAGCAGGCGCTTCAGCCGGGGTGCTGTCCGCGGCCGTTGCCTCCGGTTCGGTGGAAACGGTGAAGCCTTCCGGCAGGAGGTCCGCCAGTGACTGGGTCATGGGGGTCTGGTCCTTGCCGGAGGTGTCAACGCGTCCTTCGGCTTTGGCTTCGTTCTGTGCCTTCGCTTCGGCGCGCTGGGTTGCCCGGCGTGCTTCCGCCTTGGCCTCAGCCTTGTTCTTCAGCGGGCCAACCACCATGACCATGTTGCGGCCGTCGATGCGGGGGCTGGACTCCACCACGCCGACTTCGGCGACGTCGTCGGCGAAGCGCTGGAGCAGGCGGATGCCCATCTCCGGACGCTGCTGCTCACGGCCACGGAACTGGATCATCGCCTTGACCTTGTCCCCGGCGCCGAGGAAGCGCAGGGCGTGGCCGCGCTTGGTCTCGTAGTCGTGGGTGTCGATCTTCAGGCGGAAGCGGATTTCCTTCAGAACCGTGTTCGTCTGGTTCTTCCGGGCCTCACGTGCCTTGACCGCGGCCTCGTACTTGTACTTGCCGAAGTCCATCAGCTTGCACACCGGAGGCTTTGCCTGAGGTGCAACTTCAACGAGATCAAGGTCGGACTCGGCAGCCAGGCGCAGGGCATCCTCAATACGGACGATTCCTACCTGTTCACCTGCAGGTCCGACCAGCCGCACCTCGGGGACGCGGATACGCTCATTGATTCTTGGCTCGCTAATGTTAAAGCTCCTGTGTTTGTTGTTGAGTCCGGCAAATGAAGAAGGCCCCCAATTGCCGGAGCAATCGAAGGCCTCAAAGAGGTTGGACCGGCAACCCGTAAAGGACTGCACGCGCACGATGACGGCAAATGCCGGCCCATGCCCAACCAGGTACCCGGCAACCTTGCGCCCCTGCAGGTTCCAAAGGAACGGGCGGGACAACGGCTGACGCGGGTGGGAGAGAACTCCGCTTGCAAACTGGAAGCCATACTACAGAAAAAATTCCCGTCAACGCCGCGAAGCACTGTTGGGAACCTGATCGTTTGGGACGATCCCTGAAATAACGACATCCAGTCGGTCTGTGTCAAGCTTACCAGTATGAGCACCTCAGACAGTAATTCGTACGTCTTCGAGCCCGGCGAAGCAGGCGCAGACGTTTCACAACAGATCCGCGACATCTCCGAAGTTCCCGCCATCGAGGTCATCACCACGGCCGCCGTGCACCTGATGAGCGCGGCCGCGGTAAAGCTTGGCCTGGCCGCAGAGGACAACGCAGCCGAACTCAAGGACCTCGACGAGGCCCGGAAGCTGATCACCGCACTGGCCGGCCTGGTGACCGCGGCGGCCCCGGAGATCGGTTCCCAGCACGCAGGGCCCTTGCGCGACGGCCTGCGGTCCCTGCAGCTGGCTTTCCGGGAAGAGTCGCTGATTCCGGACGCACCGGGCAAGGGCCCGGGTGAAAAGTACACCGGAGCCGTGAACTAGGGAGCAGCTTCCCCCAAGCAGCCTCCGACGGCGGGACGGCCTTCACAGGTCGTCCCGCCGTCGTGCTTTAACTCCCCACTGGACGGGCCCGCTCAGGCG
The DNA here is from genome assembly GCF_035621795.1 of Pseudarthrobacter sp. LT1. NCBI lineage: Bacteria > Bacillati > Actinomycetota > Actinomycetes > Micrococcales > Micrococcaceae > Pseudarthrobacter > Pseudarthrobacter sp. LT1. The sequence goes on along the minus strand of NZ_CP141830.1, from coordinate 1,679,790 downwards.
GCGGCGCGGCGGCGGCGCTGCTGGAGCGCCAGGCCCACCAGGCAGAGCAGCACGCCGGCGGCGCCGACGGACACGAAGCCGCCGGAGGGACCCATGATGTCGATGAAGACCCCGGCGAGGGGCGAACCGAGCGCAACGCCGGCGGTCAGCGCTGAGCCGTACCAGCCCATGGCCTCCCCGCGCCGTTCCTCCGATACCAGGTCCGCGACCTTCTCGGAGGCCGCGGACAGGACGGGGGCGCAGAGCAGGCCGGGGAGGACGGAGACCAAGGCAAGCGTCCAGGTGTCGTGGGCGAAGGCCATGGGCAGGGTCAGCGCGGCCATGCCCAGCAGCAGGATGACAGATGGAATGGGCCGGTGCATGGCGCCGTATATCAGGCCGCCCAGCACGGAGGCAGCGCACCAGAAGACAAAGACGATCCCGATTTCGCTCTGGTGGCCGCCGGTTTCCAGGGCCGCGACAATGCCGACGTCGGTGCCGCTGAGGACCATGCCCGCGCCGGCGGCAACGGCGAAGAGTGCCGCGACCGTGGCGGTGAACCAGGCGAAGCCGCCGGCCAGTCTTCCCCGCAGGCCGCTTTGTGCCGCGCTGGTGGCCGCGCCGGCAGGGGCCAGCTCCGCGGCTGCTTCCTGGACATGCGCCGGGGCCGTGGAGACGACGGCGACTTCCGCAGCGTGCTGTTCATCTTCCATGCACTCGACTGTTTGGTCCGGGCTGCGGGTGGGCGGGTTGAACCACATGAGGAACAGCCCGGCGAGGGATGTAGCCACGCCCACCACTGTCAGGCCTGCAATAGTGTGGCCGCTGATGGCTACGACGGCGCCGGCGGCCGGGCCGATCATGAACACGAATTCCGTGGTGATGGCATCCAGGGCGAACGCCGTGCGCCGCTGGTCACCCTCGGCCAGGACACCCAGGGATTGCCGCACCACGCTGAAGATGGGCAGTGTGAGCAGGCCGCCCACGAAGACCAGCGGCAGGAGCCACTGGTACGACACATGGGGCACGATGGACCAGATCACGGTCTCTGAGATGACCGACGGGATGAGGGCGGTCCGCAACCCCACGGTATCCACGCGCCTCCCCCGCCACGGCGCCCCCAGGGCAATCCCGATGGTCATGACGGCCGCTGCAGCGCCGGCTGCGGCGTAGCCCTGGCCCAGGGTGAGGACGATGTGCAGGGTCAGCAGGACCCCTGCGGCTGAATGCGGGATGCGGGCAACCATGCCCACCAGCAGCAGCCGCCGAATCGGCCGGATGGCGAGCAACTCCCGGTAGAGAGCGAAATTCACGAAGCGGTCCTTCAGGGTATTCCGCTGTACCGGCGGGGATCACCCATCCTGCAGCGGTTAATCGGGAGCGCGCCTCAGTTTGATTTCCAGCGAGTCGACGCGCTCCCCAAACAATACATTCCGCGACCACTCCGACTGCAGGCCGGCCACGAGCCCCTGCACACCGGCAGCGTCGAGGCCGTCTTCAAGGTACAGCACCACTTGCAGCTCCGGCCCGGCACCGCCGCCTGGAACCACAGAGCCGTCGGCGGCCCTGGCGGCCACTCCCCTGCCAGGCAGCAGCTCCATGCCGCGGACAGCCGCGAAGCCGGTGGCAACGTTGCCCATCTCGGCGGCCAGCTCCTGGTCACTGTAGGAAGGGGTCCAGCCATGCTGCTTGGCGAGGGCCCAGACACCGGGCCTGCGCACCACGAACGTCACGTCGGCACCCGGATCCAGGACCAGGAGTTCTGCCCCTTCGGCGACGGCCGAGAGCGCCGCCCGCGCGGCATAGACGGCCACCGGCCGGGCCTCGGGATGCCATGCGGACAATGCGGCTGCCGACGTGAAGGCCGGCAGCGCAGTCCGTCCGTCCGCAGCCTTCAGCGTCACCAGCGCCATGTCCGCCTGTTTGTCGGCGTGCAGCCCGTGCTCTGTTTCTGCCTCTTCAGCCAGCTGCGCCACGATGGGAATGAAGACCCGGACCGTGGCCAGTGACGCGACGACATCCGCCTCATCGCCCCGCCCCTCGCGGAGCGCGGCAATGGCGGCGAGGTAGCCGGCGTCGGCCGTTCCGTCGTCGTCCTCGAAGTTATGGATCTTCGCGTCCTCACCGGCGAGGCTGCGGCCGGCCCATGGTTGTCCCGCGGAATCCGTGGCACCACCGGCGCCGGCAAGCGCCGCCGCGATGTGTCCGGGCAGGTGGCGGGCGGGAGGGCTTACCGGTTCTTCGGAGCTGGGCATGGCGGGGCTGCTTCCCCGCGCCTAGCGGCGGCCGGCGACGTCGAGGGCCTCGGGCAGCGTGAAGGCTCCGGCGTAGAGGGCCTTGCCCACAATGGCGCCTTCGACGCCCAGGGGAACCAACGAGCGGAGGACCTTGAGGTCGTCCAGGCTGGAGATGCCGCCGGAGGCCACCACGGGCTTGCCGGTCTTCTCCACCATCTGGCGCAGGAGTTCAACGTTCGGGCCCTGCAGGGTGCCGTCCTTGGTCACATCGGTCACCACGTAGCGGGCGCAGCCGGCCTCTTCGAGGCGGCCCAGCACGTCCCACAGGTCTCCACCCTCCTTCGTCCAGCCACGGCCGGCCAGGGTGGTCCCCCGGACGTCGAGGCCGACGGCGATCTTGTCGCCGAAGCGCTCGATGGCCCGGGCAGTCCACTCCGGGTTTTCGAGTGCTGCGGTCCCGAGGTTGACGCGTGCGACGCCCAAATCGAGGGCTGCTTCCAGCGTCTCGTCATCGCGGAGTCCGCCCGAGAGCTCCACCTTGATGTCCAGCCGGCCCACCACCTCGCGGAGCAGGTCGGCGTTGGAGCCGCGCCCAAACGCTGCGTCAAGGTCCACCAGGTGAACCCACTCGGCACCCTGCTGCTGCCAGTTCAGTGCCGCTTCGAGGGGGGTTCCGTAGCTGGTTTCGCTGCCCGCCTCGCCCTGGACCAGCCGGACGGCCTGGCCGTTGACGACGTCGACGGCAGGCAGCAGTTCAAGTACCGGCAGGTCATGTGCGGTGGTCATACTCATCCTCGGTGTTGGTTCTTCGGTTTCGGGCAAAGGCGGTTGGAATTCGGCGCGTTCAGGCAGGGCCGCAGAGCCCCTGGATCAGCCGGCCGGCAGCGTGAGCAGGTAGGCGGCGACCAGCGACATGGCGGCCAGGACATAAAAGGCCACCTGGGTCCAGAGGGGCTTGCGCTGCTGCCGGAACGAGATGCCGCCGCCAATCAGCAGGCCGGCGAGGCCCGTCAGGAGTACGGGCCACATCTAGGCGTCACTGCCGGCGTCGGCCGCCGGGGCGCCAGAGTCAGCGGCGGCCGGCTTGCGCAGGCCTTCGACCCAGTTGCGCAGGAGCCGCGCGCCGGCATCGCCGGACTTTTCGGGGTGGAACTGGGTGGCGCAGAGCGGGCCGTTTTCAACGGCGGCGATGAACGGTCCGCCGTGCTCGGACCAGGTAACCAGGGGCGGCGCCATCCGGGGCTGGATGACGTCGAAGTTCCATTCCTGCACGCCGTAGGAGTGCACGAAGTAGAACCGTTCGTTTTCGACGCCGGCAAAGAGTTTCGAGCCTTCGGGGACCTTGACGGTGTTCCAGCCCATGTGCGGAACAACTTCGGCGGGGAGGGCCTCCACCTTGCCGGGCCATTCGCCGATGCCCTGGGCTTCGGTACCGTGTTCAACCCCGGCCTCGAACAGGACCTGCAGGCCCACGCAGATACCAAGGACCGGGCGGCCGCCCGCCACGCGCCGGCCGATGAGCCGGATGCCGTCCACGGCCTTGAGTTCGCGCATCACGGTCTCGAACGCGCCGACGCCTGGCACCACCAGGCCGTCCGCGTTCAGCACATCTTCCGGCTTCGAGCTCAGGATCACTTCCGCGCCGGCACGTTCCAGGGCGCGCACGGCCGACCGGACGTTCCCGGACCCGTAGTCCAGCACCGTGACCGTGGGCTTACCTTCCGGCGACGGCAGCCTGCGCGACACCGACGGGTCGATGACTGCCCCGTCCTTCAGGACCTGCCCGCTCACAGCGCACCCTTGGTGGACGGGATGCCTTCAACCCGCGGATCCGGTTCAACGGCGGCGCGCAGGGCACGGGCAAAGGCCTTGAACTGTGCCTCGACGATGTGGTGCGGGTCCCGGCCGGCGATCACGTTCATGTGCAGGCAGATGCCGGCGTGCAGGGTGATGGCCTCGAAAACGTGACGGGTCAGGGACCCTGTGAAGTGGCCGCCGATCAGGTGGTATTCCTGGCCCGCCGGCTCACCCCCGTGCACCAGGTACGGGCGGCCGGACACGTCCACCACAGCATTGGCAAGGGCCTCATCCAGCGGCACGGTGGCCTCACCGAACCGTCGGATTCCTGCCTTGTTGCCCAGGGCAGTCCGCAGGACCTCGCCGAAGGTGATGGCGACGTCCTCCACGGTGTGGTGGACGTCGATGTGGGTATCTCCGGTGGCCTTGACCGTCATGTCGATCAGCGAGTGCTTGCACAGGGCGGTCAGCATGTGGTCGTAGAACGGCACCGAGGTATCGATGTCCGATACGCCCGTTCCATCGAGGTTGATCTCCACGAGTACGGAGGACTCGCTGGTGGCACGCTCCATGCGGGCGGTCCGGGCAGCAGCCGTATTCGATCCGGTTGGACTCATGGTGAAGGATCCTTAGTGCGAGAAGGAGTGGTTCAAGGCGACCAGCGCCGCAGTATCAAGTCTAGGCGTGAAGCGCGGCGTGGCCGGCAAGGATGCGTTCCAGGGACGTGAGGAAGGCTGTGGTTTCCGCCTCAGTGCCTGCGGTGACCCGGAGGTGGCCGGGGATGCCCACGTCCCTGATGAGCACGCCCGCGTCCAGCAGTTCCTGCCAGACCTGGTGCGGATTTTCCAGGCCGCCAAAGAACACGTAGTTGGAGTCCGACGCGGCGGGCTTGAGGCCCATCCTGGTCAGTTCGGCCACGATGCGGTCCCGCTGCTTCTTGATGTCTTCGACGTCGGCCATGAGCGCTTCCCGGTGTTCGAGCGCTGCCAGGGCGGTGGCCTGGGTGATGGCGGACAGGTGGTACGGCAGGCGGACCAGCCGCAGGGCATCGGTGACCTCGGGTGCAGCGGCCATGTAGCCGAGCCGGGCACCCGCCAGGGCGAACGCCTTGCTCATGGTGCGGGACACGATGAGCCGCTCACGGCCGGGCAGGAGCGTCAGGGCACTGGGAGTTCCGTCATGCGCGAACTCGTGGTACGCCTCATCGACGATGACGATGGCCTGGCTGTCTGCACCGGCGTCATAGACGGCCTCCACGACGTCCAGCCCAAGTCCTGTCCCGGTGGGGTTGTTGGGCGAGCAGAGGAACACGATGTTCGGCTGCAGTTCCTTGACCTGGCGGGCGGCCGACTCCGCGCTGAGGTCATAGCCCTCCGCGCGTTCCCCGGTGATGTACTGCGTGTCTGTTCCGCTGGCCAGCAGGGGGTACATGGAGTACGTGGGCGGGAAACCGAGTGCGGTGCGGCCCGGACCGCCAAAGGCCTGGAGGATCTGCTGGAGGACTTCATTGGAACCATTGGCGGCCCACAGGTTGGTTTCATCGAGCCCATGCCCGAGGTATTCGGCCAGGGCCTTCCGGAGCGCGGTGAACTCACGGTCCGGATAACGGTTCAGGCCCGCAGCGGCCTCCGTCACAGCGGCACTGATGGCGGCGCGCACGTCCGCGGGAACACCATGGGTGTTTTCATTGACGTTCAGCAGGATGGGGACGTCCAGTTGGGGCGCCCCGTATGGGGTCAGGCCGCGGAGGTTGCTGCGGAGGGGAAGCCGGTTCAGACGTTCTAGCTGGTCGTTCACCTGAACAGTTTAGTTGCCGCGGCAACGACCGGAAAATGTGACGGTTCCTGTTCGCCCTCGGCATGTCCCGCGGCCGCCCGCTTCACGTGAGGCGCCAGCGCAGGCAGCGGGCCCTGGCAGCCGGCGGAGGCGGCAGATCCGGCGGCTGCGGACAATCAGTGGGTGGGGACGAAGAGCTGCTGGCCCGGAAGAACGGTGCCCGCGGCAAGGTTGTTGAGCTGGACGATGTCCGCCACGACGTCCCGGGCGTCCCGGTCCGGAGCGACGGCGCCCGCAATGGCCCACAGCGACTGGCCGGACTGCACGGTCACCGTGACGGTGGGCGTCACCGCAAGGTCGGCGGCCGAGTCCGACGCCTTGGCCGGGGAGTGGAAGAGGCCCGAAAGCGACAGCAGGAGTACAGCCAGGAGCACGAGCGGAACTCCGATCAGGACAATCCTCCCCCGGCGGGTCAGCCGCAGGGGCGCGGACGAAGGTGAAACCTGGTGAAGAGATAAAGCTGACATGAACTAAGCCCTCCTGGACTTGCCGTGCTGCCCGGGTGTCCGCCCGCTGCTGCCTTGCCGTTCATATCGCGCCGGGACTTCTCCCGGCCGCGTATTCGAATGGCGCACCTGCTGGTTAGAACACATGTTCGAACTTTGCTTGTTAAGTTTTAGCACCTATCAACGAACAATGTCGAGACTCGCTAGAACAAATGTTTGAAAAAGCAATGTGGCTGGCCTAGTTTTGAAACCACAGAACAACCACCACTGAAGTTGAACAGCAGGGTCTGACAATGACAGTGGGAGTCCTTCCGGCGGCACTGTGGAACAGCGGCACACGGAAGATCCGGCGGCAAGCGAAAGGCATTGGCGAATATGGCAGCAGCAGCCGCCGGGGGCAGGACCGCCCCGCAATCCAAGAGGACAGCCAAGGGCCTGACCCCTCGGCAGAAAAAGATCCTCGAGACCATCCAGCGCTCGGTCAATGAGAACGGGTATCCGCCCTCCATGCGCGAGATCGGCGATACCGTCGGCCTTGCGAGCCTGTCCAGCGTGACCCACCAGCTTTCCCAGTTGGAGAAGCTGGGTTACCTGCGCCGCGACCCCAAGCGGCCGCGCGCCATGGAAGTGCTGATGCCGCTCACGCTGGACGGCGGGGGCAAAGGCGCCGGTGCGTCTCCTGCGCCGCAGGCTGCGGGCGGGGGCGCCACGGTCACCGAACTGCCTACCGCACTGGATACGGCCATGGTTCCTTTGGTGGGCCGGATTGCCGCCGGCGGGCCCATCCTCGCCGAACAGCTCGTGGAGGATGTCATGCCGCTGCCCCGCCAGCTGGTGGGCCAGGGCGAACTTTTCATGCTCAAAGTGGCTGGCGACTCCATGGTGGACGCCGCCATTTGCGATGGTGACTGGGTGGTGGTGAGGCGCCAGGCTGACGCGGCCAATGGGGACATTGTTGCTGCCCTGCTGGACGACGAGGCGACCGTGAAGACGTTCCGCCAGCGCGACGGCCACACGTGGCTGCTCCCCCAGAACACGCAGTACGAACCTATCCTGGGCGACCACGCCACCATCATGGGCAAGGTCGTCTCGGTCCTGCGTTCCCTCTAGCCTGCGCACGCCTGCGCGGCATCCGCGCAGGCGTTGTCCGGCAGTCCGTCAGGAAGCGTCGGCACCAAGCCGGTTGAGCGCGGCCAGCGCCTTGGCGCGGTCGGTGGTGGCCCAGAACGGGGGCAGCGCACCGCGCAGGAATCCTGCATAGCGTTCGGTGGCCAGCCGTGAGTCCAGGACGGCCACCACGCCTTTGTCCCCGGTAGACCTGATCAGGCGCCCGGCACCCTGGGCGAGCCGGATGGCTGCGTGGGTGGCGGAAACGGACATGAAGCCGTTTCCCCCTGCCTGCGCCACGGCACGCGAACGCGCCGTCACCAGGGGATCGTCCGGCCGTGGGAAGGGTATGCGGTCTATTACCACCAGCCGGCAGGATCCTCCGGGAACGTCGACGCCCTGCCACAGGGACATAGTGCCGAAGAGGCAGGTGTCCGGTTCGTCGGCGAATTGCTTGACCAAGGCGGTCATGGTCGACTCGCCCTGGCAGAGAACAGTCATATTGAGCTTTGGCCGGAGGGCGTCGGCGGCCTCTTCTGCGGCCCGCCGCGAGGAGAACAGGCACAGGGCGCCCCCGCCTGATGCCTTGATGAGTGCTTCGAGTTCTGACAGCGCTTCCTGTGACACGCCGCGGCCGGGCTTGGGCAGGTGGCCGGCGACGTAGAGGATGCCCTGCTTGGGATAGTCGAAGGGCGAGCCAACATCCACGCCCGTCCAGCTGGGGGCCCCGTCGCCTACCAGGCCCAGTCCCCCGGCCGCCGGTTCAAAGGCGGAGCCGATGGCCAGGGTGGCAGAGGTCAGCACGACGGTGTGGTGTGCGAAGAGTCCCTCCCGCAGCCTGCCGGCGACGGACAGTGGGGCTATGTTGATCAGCACCGGCGCACTGTCATCGGGCTGTGAGTATCCCTGGCCGGGATCGAAGGTGCTGGCGCGGGAGAACCACACCACTTCGCGGTTCTCGCGTGCAGCAATGAGCCTTTCGCAGAGTTCCAGGATGAGCATCAGCCGGGAACGCGCCAGCTGCCGCCCGCCGTCGGCTGTGGTGTTGCTGTCCCCTTTGGAATCGGACAACGCGGCCCGGCACGCTTCACGCAACTGGTCCACGCAGTCGAGCTGGTCATCGTTCAGCCCGTTGGGAAGCAGACCGTTCGGTGCGCCGGCAAGGGCCAGTTCCAGGTTGGCAGCTGCGGCGTTCAGGGCGTCAACGGTGATGGCGGTATGTTTCCGGGCACCCGAAGCGGCAGCGTGGACCATAGCCACGGACAACTGTCCGGACACGGCGCCAGTGACCCGGTCCTGCAGTTCGTGCGCTTCGTCCACCACCACGACGTCGTATTCGGGCAGGACGGCAAGTCCCTCGAACGCGCTGACGGCCAGCATGGCGTGGTTGGTGACCACCACATCGGCCTCGGCTGCGTCTTGCCGGGCGAGTTCGCTGAAGCATTCGGCGGCCATCGGGCATTTCTGTGCCCCCAGGCATTCCATCGACGTCACGGAAACCTGGCGCCAGGCGCGGTCGGTCACGCCGGGCAGGAGCTCGTCCCTGTCGCCGGTGGTTGTCTTTTCGGCCCATTCGCGGAGCCGTACCACTTCCTTGCCGAGCTGCGACGATGGTCCGCCCACCGAAGCAGCGAAATGTGGAACGCTGGTGTCCTCTCCCAGGGAGAAGAGCTGCCCTTCCGATGGTTCCTCTGACGGGAAACCGCCTTCAAGCTTGTGGCGGCAAACGTAGTTGGACCGCCCCTTGACCAAGGCAACCTTGACCGGCCGGTCCAGTGCCGGCGTGATGTTCTTCAGGAGCCTGGGCAGGTCCCTGCCCACAATCTGGGTCTGGAGTGCCAGCGTGGCCGTGGACACCAGGGCCGGCTTGTTGCTTTCCAGGGCATGGGCGATAAGCGGTACCAGGTAGGCGAGCGATTTGCCGGTGCCGGTGCCTGCCTGGACCAACAGGTGGTTGCCGGTTTCGATGGCCCGGGCCACCTGGCGGGCCATTTCGTGTTGTCCGGTGCGGCTTTGTCCGCCCATGCCGGCGACGGCGCGGTCGAGCAGTTCAATAACGAACTGCTCGCCCGCCGTCTGCGCAGCTTCGCCGGCAGCAGGGTCAGTCATTGACGACGAATGGTTCCAGTTCAGACGCGAGGCCCTCACGGACCATCACGGCAGCCCTGGTGCCTGCCTCAACGTGGTCCAGGCTGAGGATTTCGGCGTCGGACTCGTGGAGCTTGCTGAGCAGGTCCCCGCGGTCGTACGGAATGAGCAGCTCCATCTTGACGGATGGCCGGGGAATGGACTCACTGATGGCCTTCAGCAGCTCCGGAATGCCCTCCCCCGTCCGGGCGGAGACCACCACGTGCCGCGGCTCGCGCTGCTTCAGCCGCTCCACCACGAAGGGGTCGGCTGCATCGGCCTTGTTCAGGACGATGATTTCGGGCACCTTGCGGGCATCGACTTCGCTGAAGACTTTCCGGACCGCTGCGATCTGCCCTTCGGGGTCGGGATGCGAAACGTCCACCACGTGCAGGATCAGGTCCGAGTCGGCGACCTCTTCGAGGGTGGAACGGAAGGCTTCCACCAACTGTGTGGGCAGCGACCGGACGAATCCGACGGTGTCGGCCAGGGTGTACCCCAGGCCGTCGGCGGTTTCGGCCTTGCGGACAGTGGGATCCAGCGTGGCGAACAGCGCGTTTTCCACGAGGACACCTGCGTCCGTGAGCCGGTTGAGCAGCGAGGATTTGCCGGCGTTGGTGTACCCGGCGATTGCCACCGAGGGCACTTCGTTACGACGGCGGTTGGCCCGTTTGGTCTCCCGAGCGGGCTTCATGGCGGCAATTTCGCGCCGCAGCTTTGCCATGCGGGTACGGATCCGGCGCCGGTCCAGTTCGATCTTGGTCTCACCGGGGCCACGGGAGCCCATGCCGGCAGCAGCGCCGCCCACCTGGCCACCAGCCTGGCGGGACATCGACTCGCCCCAGCCGCGCAGGCGGGGAAGCAGGTATTCCAGCTGTGCCAGTTCCACTTGGGCTTTGCCCTCGCGGCTCTTGGCATGCTGGGCGAAGATGTCCAGGATCAGGGCCGTGCGGTCGATGACCTTGACCTTGACGATGTCTTCAAGGCCGCGGCGCTGGGAAGGTGCCAGTTCGGCGTCCACCACCACGGTGTCCGCGCCGGTGGACATGACGATGTCCTTCAGCTCCTGGGCCTTGCCGGACCCCAGGAAAGTCCCGGGGTCTGGTTTGTCGCGGCGCTGCACCAACCCGTCGAGGACCTCCGAACCGGCGGTCTCGGCGAGGGCCGCGAGCTCACGCAGCGAGTTTTCGGCGTCGGCAAGCGTTCCTTCGGACCAGAGCCCGGCGAGGACGACGCGTTCCAGGCGCAGCTGCCGGTATTCGACCTCGGTGACGTCTTCGAGTTCGGTGGACAGGCCTGCCCGCCGGCGCAGCGCGCGCCGTTCCTCGAGGTCCTGCTGGTCGCCATCGTAGGTTGAGTGTTCTTCGTCAAGGCGGGAAATGGCCTGCGCCTTGCCAAGCACCGCTTTTCCACTGCCGCCTTCACCACCGGGCGTGCTGACGTTTCTGGCCGGTCCGTCCTTGGCGAGGATCCGGTCGATGACAGCCTGGATCTCCTGCGGACTCATGTCCTGGGAGGCTGGTTCGGAACCGGTATTGGGCTGGCTGGTCATGGTCTCCTTTGAAGATTCGGCAGTTCCAGAATAGTGCTGATTGGGTGGAAGTTGGAAAGTATTCGCGCTGGGCTGACGGCCTGCGGTCATGCAGTTCTCCTAGTTGTTTCGCCGCCGGCTGCGATGCCGGGGCTCGAATGCCGCGTCAGGACGGCGGCAGGGCTGGAAAGGCCGGAGAATGGCAGGAAGTGCAGCAGCAGGCTGACTTTCGAGTATTGTCCGGCGGCCGGCTCAGACGGAAGGGTCTGGCCAGTGCACCCCAGCGGAAGGCATGGAAACCTGCGTCGCTGCGGGACGGACTGTCGCTGGAGGACAGGCTGCGGGACGGGCATGGCCCGTACCGGCTACTCGAAGATCAGGAACATGCCTTCCAGCGTAGCAGAGGGCCTTCAGGCCGGTTTCCCATTACGCTGCAGGGGGAACTACTCTGGCCAGTTATGGAGTCCGCACACTATTTCAGCACGTCCCCTGCCGGCCCCTTTACCCGGAAGCCTTTGACGGTGGAATTGGCCGGTCAGACACGACGGCTCCAGACCTCCACGGGCATCTTCAGCCCCGACGGAATCGACAAGGGCACCGCGGTGCTCCTCGCCGAAGTTCCGGCCCCGCATCCAAAGGGCAATCTCCTGGATATCGGGTGCGGCTGGGGTCCGGTGGCGCTCACTATGGCGCTGCTGGCCCCCGAATCAAACGTCTACGCCGTGGATGTCAACGAACGCTGCATCACCCTGACCAACGAGAACGCCGCCGTGCTGGGACTGTCCAACGTCGTCGCCAGCACGCCCCAGGCCGTGGATCCAGGCATCCGCTTCGACACGATCTGGTCCAACCCGCCGATCAGGATCGGCAAGGATGAACTGCATGCCCTGCTCAAACTGTGGCTGCCGCGCCTGGCAGAGGGCGGCACCGCATGGCTGGTGGTGCAGAAGAACCTTGGCTCTGATTCCCTTCAGCGCTGGCTGGCCGCCGAACTGGACAGTTCCTTCACCGTGACCCGCGAATCGACGTCCAAGTCCTTCCGGATCCTGAAGGTCAAGAAAGCGTCCCACTCGCCACAATGACTGCGGGGCCGCTGAGCTCCACATGCTCGTGGCCGCCGGGGCCGGCGAAGAACTTCACGCCCACCGTTCCTCCCGGTACGTGGACCTGCCAGGCGTCGGGGGCTTCCGCCCCGGCCCAGTGCCTGATGGCGACGGCGGCAGCACAGGCGCCCGTCCCGCAGGACTGGGTCTCCCCCACGCCACGCTCGTGCACGCGCATGGTTACGGATCCGACGCCGTCATGGACCAGCGGTTCTGCCGGCACCACGAATTCCACGTTGGTCCCGTTCGCGGGTACCGGGTCGACCTTCGGGGCGGTGAACAGCCGTGTGCCCGTGAGCTCCGCAAGTTCAGCGAGGGCCACCACGGTGTGCGGGTTGCCCATGCTCACGGAGAGTGCCGGCCGGGGGACCTCCAGCCCGTCGGCGGTGACAAGGGAGTCCATGGCCTTGGCGCCGGCTTCACCGGGGAAAATGAACTCCCAGGGTCCCATGTCCACCGCGTAGCCGTCTCCGGTCCGGACCACGGTCTTGACGCCGCCCCGGGTGCCGATGGTGAGCGATCCGCCGTCGGGCAGGTCGATCAGGCCCTGCGTCCGCAGGAAGTGGACGAAGACCCTGACCCCGTTGCCGCACATCTCGGACAGGGAGCCGTCGGCGTTGCGGTAATCCATGAACCATTCCGCGTCCGGAGTGCCGGCGAGCAGTTCCCGGCCCTCCGGCAGGAAGCGGGACGGGATGGCCCTGATCAGGCCGTCGGCCCCGATCCCACGGTGGCGGTCACACAGGGCGGCGGCCTGGTCGGCGCCGATTACGTGCGCCCCCTCGGGGTCCGCCACCAGGACGAAGTCGTTGCCGGTGCCGTGCCCCTTGGAAAAGCGGAGCCCGCTCAGTGTGCGCAGGGCGGGGCCGGTGGTTTCTGCGGGGGTAGCATTCATGATCCCAAGCGTAGCGGCGGGTGCTGCCGGTCCTGAAACCGCAGCTACCGGCACAACTCCGCTGCCTTGCCCACGAGCTCCGGATCCTGCCAGTCCAGCCACGTGATGCGGGGATCGGCGCGGAACCAGGTCAACTGCCGCCGGGCAAACTGCCGGGTGGCCACGATGGTTTCTTCCGCGGCAGCCTCAACGGTGGATGCGCCGTCGAGGACCCGCAGGAACTGTGCATAGCCCAGGGCGCGGGATGCGGTTTTGCCGCGGCGCAGGCCTTTGGCATCGAGCATCCGGACCTCCTCCAGCAGGCCGGCGTCCACCATCCGGTGCACGCGCGCTGCCAGCCGGTCCCGCAAAACCCCGCGGTCCACGCCGAGGCCCACCTGGACGGCGGGCTGGTGGTACTCCCTCCGCGGCATGTAGGAGCTGAAGGGGCGCCCGGTGAGTTCGTGGACCTCCAGCGCGCGGATGATGCGCCGGGCATCGGAGACCCGGGAGGCGGAGGTGGGATCCACCCTCCGGAGCCTGCCCAGGAGTTCGCCTGTGCCGAGTTCCGCGTGCTCCGCCTCAAGCCGGGCACGCAGCGCAGGGTCGGTCCCCGGGAATTCCAGGACGTCCAGGGCGGCCCGGACGTACAGCCCGGAGCCCCCTGCCAGAATGGCGCGCTTGCCGCGCCCATGGATGTCGTCGATGGTTTCGCGCGCCTGGGCCTGGAAGTCGGAAACACTGGCTTCCTGGGTCACGTCCAGGATGTCCAGGAGGTGGTGCGGCACTCCCCTGCGCTCGGCCACCGTGATCTTGGCGGTGCCGATGTCCATGCCGCGGTAGAACTGCATGGCATCGGCATTGATGACCTCGCCGTCCAGTTCGAGGGCAAGGTTGACGGCGAGGTCGGACTTTCCGGAGCCGGTGGGACCGACGACGGCGATGACGGGCGGGGCAGCCACCTGTCAGCGGGTGCGCAGCGGCAGTGAGGGCATGCCGAGGGAGACGCCCTTTCGTGCCTCTCCGGAACCGGGGACCGGCGCTCCGCAGGAGTCGGCCTGGGACCTGTCCCACGCGTCCCCTGCCCGTGAACGGCGAAGGCTGTAGTCCTCAGGCGTCGGGTCGGAGACCAGGTGGAAAGCCGCGGCCTCGGTAATGGTGACAGTGACGAGGTCCCCGGGCCTGGGGGCAGGTGCGCCCTCCGGGACCGAGAAATGAACCAGGCGCTGGTCCTGCGACCGGCCGGACAGCCGGTGGGTTTCCTCCGACTTCCGCCCGGACTGTGCGGTCACCATGATTTCGAGCCGGCGGCCTAGCTGCTTCCGGTTTTCCTCCGCGGCGATGCGGTCCTGCAGGGCGGTGAGGCGTTCGAAGCGTTTCTGGACCACGGCCTTGGGGAGCTGGTCGGGCAGGTCGGCCGCGGGCGTGCCGGGACGCTTTGAATATTGGAAGGTGAAGGCGGTGGCGAAGCGGGACTTTTCCACCACGTCCAGGGTGGCCTGGAAGTCCTCTTCCGTTTCGCCCGGGAAGCCGACGATGATGTCGGTGGAAATGGCGGCGTGCGGGATCCTTTCGCGGACCTTGTCCAGGATGCCCAGGAACTTGGTGGACCGGTAGGAACGCTTCATGGCCCGGAGGATGCTGTCCGATCCGGACTGCAGCGGCATGTGCAGCTGCGGCATCACGTTCGGCGTCTCTGCCATGGCGTCGATGACGTCATCCGTGAAGGCGGCAGGGTGCGGGCTGGTGAACCGGACGCGTTCGAGCCCCTCGATCTCTCCGCAGGCACGCAGGAGCTTGGAGAATGCCTGCCGGTCCCCGAATTCCACCCCGTAGGAGTTGACGTTCTGGCCGAGCAGGGTGACTTCGATGGCGCCGTCGTCCACGAGTGCCTGGATCTCGGCGAGGATCTCTCCGGGCCGGCGGTCCTTTTCCTTGCCGCGGAGGGCGGGCACGATGCAGAAGGTGCAGGTGTTGTTGCAACCCACGGAGATGGACACCCAGCCCGAGTAAACGGAGTCACGTTTGGTTGGCAGCGTTGACGGGAAGACGTCCAGGGATTCCAGGATCTCCAGCTGCGCTTCATTATTGTGTCGTGCCCGGTCCAGGAGGGCGGGGAGGGCACCGACGTTGTGGGTACCGAAGACTGCGTCCACCCATGGCGCCTTCTTCAGGATCGTCTCGCGGTCCTTTTGCGCCAGGCAGCCGCCCACGGCGATCTGCATGCCGGGGTTGGCCGCCTTCACGGGGGCCAGAATGCCCAGGTTGCCGTAGAGCTTGTTGTCCGCGTTTTCCCGGACCGCGCACGTGTTGAAGACCACGACGTCGGCATGCTCGCCCTCGGCCGGGACGTAGCCCGCGGCCTCGAGCAGGCCGGACATCCGTTCCGAGTCGTGGACGTTCATCTGGCAGCCGAAGGTGCGCACCTGGTAGGTGCGGGGCAGGGCTCCGGTTTGCGGCACGGCCCCTGCTTCGACGGAAGGGGTGGCGCCGGGTCGGGGGGAAGGAATGGTCAAACTCACCCGTTAAGGGTACCGGCTTTGGAGGCCCCTGCTGTCGGGGTTCTGCTGGGTATCGAGGACATCGTTGACGATCCGGAACGCCTGCGAGGGCTGGTAACCCTTTCTTGCCAGCATGGACGCCAGGCGCCGCACCGCCTTGTCCCGTTCGACGGGACCGGACAGGTCTGTTCCGGGCCGGAGCTTGCGCTCAACCAGGGCGCGCGCGGCGGCCTCCTCATCGGCGTCAGTCAGTTGTTCCAGCGCTGACGCCGCTGTCTCCTGGTCGATGCCCTTTTCAGCGAGCTCACGCCTCAGGGCGCCTTTGGCCAGCTTGCGGGACTGGGCGCGGCTCCTGACCCACATGTCAGCGAATTCTGCGTCGTTGATCAGCCGGACTTCCTGGAATTTGTCCAGCACCGCCTCCGCGACGTGCTCCGGGATGTTCCGTTCGGCCAGTTTCCGGGCAAGCTGCAGCCTGCTCTTGGGCGCCGCCGTCAGCTGCCGGTACACGATGGCCTGCGCAGCCGTGAACGGGTCCGGTTCGGCGTCCGCGGCCTGCGGGTCTTCAGGGACTGCATACCCGTCCGGCACCCCTGTTGAGGAGGTGCCGGAACGGGGGCGCCGTGTTCGTGGTCCGGTCAAGGGCTAGAACCCGTCGACAGCTTTCAGCTTCGGAGCGTCCTTGGACTCATCCTCCGCCGGCTTGACCCCGACACCGAGCTTCTCCTTGATGAGGCGCTCCAGCTCGGCAGCCAGCTCGGGGTTGTCGCGGAGGAACCGGCGCGAGTTCTCCATGCCCTGGCCCAGCTGGTCACCGTCGTAGGTGAACCAGGAGCCGGACTTCTTGATGATGCCGTGCTCCACGCCCATGTCGATGATGCCACCTTCACGGGAGATGCCCTGGCCGTAGATGATGTCGAACTCAGCGACCTTGAAAGGCGGAGCCATCTTGTTCTTGACGATCTTCGCCTTGGTCCGGTTGCCGACGGAATCGGCGCCTTCCTTGAGGGTCTGGATCCGCCGGACGTCGATGCGGACCGACGCGTAGAACTTCAGCGCCTTACCACCGGTGGTGGTTTCCGGGGAACCGAAGAACACGCCGATCTTTTCGCGGAGCTGGTTGATGAAGATGGCGGTGGTCTTGGTCTGGCTCAGGCGGCCGGTGATCTTACGCAGTGCCTGGCTCATGAGCCGTGCTTGGAGGCCGACGTGGCTGTCACCCATGTCGCCTTCGATTTCAGCGCGCGGCACCAAGGCGGCCACGGAGTCGATGACGATGACGTCCAGCGAGCCGGAGCCGACCAGCATGTCCATGATCTCCAAGGCCTGCTCACCGGTATCCGGCTGCGAGACCAGGAGGGCATCCGTGTCCACGCCCAGCTTGGCGGCGTAGTCGGGGTCCAGGGCGTGCTCGGCGTCGATGAAGGCTGCGATCCCGCCGGCGCGCTGGGCGTTCGCCACGGCGTGCAGGGCAACGGTGGTTTTACCCGAGGATTCCGGACCGTAGATTTCGATGACGCGGCCGCGCGGGAGCCCGCCAATGCCGAGGGCCACGTCCAGGGCGATGGAGCCCGTGGGGATGGTTTCGATCGGGGCACGGACTTCGTCGCCCAGGCGCATGACCGAGCCCTTGCCGAACTGCTTGTCAATCTGGGCCAGCGCTGCTTCCAGCGCTTTTGCACGATCCGGGGCTGCCGCCATGGTTGACACCTCTAATGCTTTCTCGATGGTGGCCTACGCGGCCGTTTTATTGGTCATCTCTGACGCTAGGGGGACCCACTGACATTCCGGCCGGAGGACGACGGTTATGTGGATAAACCCGATGGAAAAAGCATAGCCTTATCCGAACAGGTATTCGAAGAGTGGAGTTCCTGCGGCGTGTCAGGAGGAAGGATCCCGGCCGCCCTCGTCAAGGCCGGCCCCGCCATCAATCGCGGCGCGGGGCGATGTCGCGCCCGAGCCGCCGTTCCGCCGGGACGTCCTGGACGTCGCAGACAGCAAGCCATACCCTCCGCGGTTCAATGCCCGCGGCCAGGGCCTGGTCAGCGGTGCGCCCGCCTACGCCGGCAAGGACCAGGGTACTGCTCAGCATGCGGGAGTACCCCGCACCGAACTCGTCATCCATGAGACGCCAGTACTCGCTGATTCGCATCGGTAAATCCTCTCATGATTGCGGACCCTAGAATTGTTGCCATGAGCAACTCCCCGGATCTCCCGCCGCGGCAGGACAAAGGCAACGACGCCGCCGACGCCGCGCTGCAGAATGTCGAACACCAGATCAGCCTCTTTTGGCGGCGGGCCCGGGCCATCTCCAACCAGCTCTCGCGCGAGGTCCATCCGGACATGGAGCCTGCCGCGTATGGGCTCCTGACGGTTATCCGCAGGGAAGGACCCATCCGGCTCACCGATCTTGCCATGAACATCGGGGTGGGCAAGCCGTCTGTCAGCCGGCAGATTGCCTTCCTGGAAAGCCTGGGCCTGGTGTCCAAGGAGGCGGACCCCCTGGACCGCCGGGCGCAGTCCATCCGGCTGACGCCGAAGGGCGAAGAGAAGATGCACCAGGTCCAGGACGCGCGGCGCCAGGTCTTCCAGGAACGGTTGCGCGAGTGGCCGGTGGAGGACCTGCAGGAACTGGCCCGGTGCATGGCCAAGCTGAACTCCACCTATGAGCGTGACGGGTTCGCCAGAGAAACAGCGGACGCATCAACCGCACAGGAAGACGCCCCCGACAACTAAGCGACAGCAGAAAGCCCCCGGCACGGCCGGGGGCTTCCTTATGTTTCCTGGTCCCACCCTGGGGTGGGGCTGCTTTTACCGGGCGCCGGAGAGGAGGCCCGTGGAGAGTTCGTCGTTCAGTTCAGTGTTGAGGTCGCGTTCGAGGTCACGGCCGTAACGCTGGGAAAATTCCTGCGGAACGGTGTCCGGAACTGCGACGCCTTCGGCTACTGCCACGCGGTCACTGACCTCGCGGAGCATGCTTGACAACGGAACATCCAGTGCCGAGCAGATCGAGGACAGAAGCTCTGATGATGCTTCCTTCTGGCCGCGCTCCACTTCGCTGAGGTATCCCAGGGAGACACGGGCACTGTGCGAAACTTCACGGAGCGTGCGCCCCTGACGCTGGCGGACATCGCGCAGGACATCACCGATTTCGTGACGAAGTACTACCATCTTGCGCTCCTTCTGTTCGCTCTTAGCCTGTTCGGCGAGGCCCACATCCTTCCAGCGGACAACGCCGTTTACGGATACGGGCTGCTTTACCATCTGTATCGCCTTGCTCCCTCATTGGTCAGGTCCGCCGCCGGCGAACCCGTCTTGGTCATTTCATCCTAGGCGCCTCCGCTCTCCGGAAGCGACACAATGTAATAACTAATCGGTACCGGCTTTTGTTCCCGGCAACTTTACGCCCGGTAACTTCACAGCCTGCGAGGGTCAGCCGGCCAGGGCCTCAAGCAGTCTTTCCAGGGCGGCGCCGCACGCAGCGGCGCGAATGTCCGGCCTGCTGCCGGTAAAGGTGTATTCGAAACCGGCGGTGCCGGCAGCCGTGGCAATGCCAATGTAAACCCGGCCTACGGGCTTGCCGTCGTGGGCCTCGGGACCGGCGACGCCGGTGGTGGAAAGCCCGACGTCGGCGCCCAGGACAGTGCGCGCCCCGGCGGCCATGGCACGGGCGACGTCGGGGTCGACAGAGCCGGCTCGGGCCAGCAGGTCGGCGGGCACGTGCAGCACCGCGTCCTTCACGGAGTTCTGGTAGGCCACCACCCCGCCCTGGAGCATGCCGGAGGCTCCGGGCGTATCGGCCAGGACCGCAGACACCATCCCGGCCGTCAAAGATTCCGCGGTGGCAACGGTCCGTCCTGACTCGAGCGCCTGCCTGACGGCCTGCGCGGCCAGCTGGTGAAGGTTGCTCATGCCTGTTCCTGCCCTTCCACGGTCCCTGCCTGCCGCTTGCCCTTCGCACGGAGGCGCAGGGCTTCAATCACGTATTCAACGCCGGTCCACAGCGTGATCGCCACGGCGGCCATCATGACGGCGAACGCCACCCAGGACATCCACGGCGCGAACGCCCCGAACGGCAGCAGGTACAGGAAGATTGCCGCGGTCTGCACGACGGTTTTGAGCTTGCCGCCGCGGGAAGCGGGGATGACGCCGTAGCGGATCACGAAGAAGCGCAGCGCAGTGACGCCCCATTCCCGGACCAGGATCACCAGGGTTGCCCACCAGGGCAGTTCGCCCAGCAGGGACAGCATCACCAGCGCGGAGCCGATGAGGAGCTTGTCGGCGATGGGGTCGGCAATCTTGCCGAAGTCGGTGACGAGGTTCCGGCTCCTGGCGATGTCGCCGTCGAGCTTGTCCGTGTAGATGGCCACAGCAAACGCGGCCACTGCCGCCCAGCGCCACGGACTGGAGGTGCTGTGCAGCCCGGGCGCATCGGCCACGAGGAACCACACAAAGAACGGGACCAGCGCGATGCGGATCATGGTCAGGACATTGGGAAGGTTCCAGACCCCGGCACGGCCCTGGCCGGCGGCGGTTGCATCAGTGCTAGTCACGGTTCTAGGCTACCGGCCTAGCGCCCGGTGAGGGACCAGGCGTCTTCGGAGCCGTCGTCGTCATCGCCATAGCCTCCCGGAGCGGAGTCCGAGCCGTCGTAGTATTCGACGTTCTGCTTCCTCTGGTCCAGGTCTGCAGCGACCAGGTCTTCGGCGTAGCCGCCCTGGGCGATGTTGGCGTTGGCATTGTCGCTGAGTGCGGCGGTCTGCGAGTCAGGCGCCGCAGGGGCTTCCTGGCCCTTCATGGCGGCGAGGACGGCGGCGAGGTCGTCCGGCTTCACCAGGACGTCACGCGCCTTGGAACCCTCCGAGGGGCCCACCACTCCCCTGGATTCGAGGAGGTCCATCAGCCGGCCGGCCTTGGCGAACCCGACCCGGAGCTTGCGCTGCAGCATGGAGGTGGAGCCGAACTGGGTGGTGACCACCAGTTCGGTGGCCTGCAGCAGCACCTCGAGGTCGTCCCCGATGTCGTCGTCGATCTGCTTCTTTTCCGCTTCAGGGGCGACGTCGTCACGGTAGACAGCCTGCAGCTGCCCCTTGACGTGCTCCACCACCTTGTGGATTTCCGACTCCGTGACCCAGGCGCCCTGGACGCGCATTGCCTTGGAGGCGCCCATGGGCAGGAAGAGCGCGTCGCCCTGGCCGATGAGCTTTTCGGCGCCCGGCTGGTCCAGGACCACCCTGGAGTCCGTGACGGAGGAGGTGGCGAAGGCCATGCGCGAGGGCACGTTGGCTTTGATGAGGCCCGTGACCACGTCGACCGAGGGCCGCTGGGTGGCCAGCACCAGGTGGATGCCGGCGGCACGGGCAAGCTGGGTGATGCGCACGATCGAGTCTTCGACGTCGCGCGGAGCGACCATCATCAGGTCGGCAAGTTCGTCCACGATCACCAGCAGGTACGGGTAGGGCCGGATGACGCGCTTGGAGTCGACCGGCGGCTGGACCTTGCCGGCGCGCACGGCCTTGTTGAAGTCGTCGATGTGCTTGAAGCCGTAGTTGGCGAGGTCGTCGTAGCGGGCGTCCATTTCCCGCACCACCCACTGCAGCGCTTCGGCGGCCTTCTTGGGATTGGTGATGATGGGCGTGATCAGGTGCGGGACGCCCTCGTAGGCGGTCAGTTCCACACGTTTGGGGTCCACCATGACCATGCGGACCTCGTCCGGGGTGGCGCGCATCAGGATGGACGTGATCATCGAGTTCACGAAGGACGACTTACCGGCACCGGTGGCACCGGCCACCAGGAGGTGCGGCATCTTGGCCAGGTTGGCCACCACGTAGCCACCTTCCACGTCTTTGCCCACGCCCATGACCATCGGGTGGTCCGTACGGCGTGCGTTCTGGCTGCGGAGGACATCGCCCAGGGAGACGGTTTCGCGGTCCGTGTTGGGGATCTCGATGCCGATGGCGGACTTGCCCGGGATGGGGCTGAGGATGCGGACATCGCTGGAGGCAACAGCGTAGGAGATGTTCTTGGACAGGGCGGTGACGCGCTCCACCTTGGTGCCGGGCGAGAGTTCGATCTCGTACCGGGTGACGGTGGGACCGCGGCTGAACCCGGTGACCGTGGCATCAACGTTGAACTGGGTCAGCGTATCCGTGAGGGCGGCGACGACGGCGTCGTTGGCTTCGGTGCGCTCCTTGGGGATGGATCCGGGTGTGAGGAAGTCCGAGGCCGGGAGGGTGTACGTGACGTCGCCGGCGAGTGAAAGTTGCTCGGTCCGCTGCGGGATGGGGACGGGCGGCGGGGCCGGGGCCACGGGGTTGGAGGGCACGGTTGGCGCCGCAGCGGGCTTGCTGGGAGCAGCAGCCCCCGGGATGACCAGTGGAATGGCCTCGGTGGCATTTTCCGGCGGTGACGCCTGGGAGGCGGCACCCAGGCCCTGGGCTGCCTTGATCTTTTCGACGGCGATCTCCGCCTGGGTGGGCCGGCGCACACCCGGCGCAGGCCGGGCAGGTTCCTGCTCGTCGTCGTCAATGACGGCGTGTTCAAAGGCTTCGTCGCCCACGTAGCCCTCAAGGCCTGCCTCGGTCTCCTGGTCCTTCCCAAAGAGCTTGCGCTTCTTCTTCCGGGGTGCGGCGGGGGCCGTCCGTTCCAGGTAGCTGCGGTCGTGGACGTCGGGGCGTTCCTGGTCCATCAGGTCCACGCCCATGAGGTGCTCGTAGGCCCCGCGGATGCGGCGCGGAATGGCCGTGAACGGGGTGGCCGTGATAATCAGCAGGGACACGAAAGCGAGCAGGCCGTAGAGGGCCACAGGCACGGCGGGGTGGATGGCGGCCAGCGGCGTGGCGGCCAGGAAGCCGAGCATGCCACCGGCTTTGCGGAGGCCGTCGAAGCCGTCGGCCACGGTGGGCTGGCCGCCCAGGATGTGCGCCAGGCCGCAGCCGGCGAACGTCATGATCAGGAAGCCGATGCCCACCCTGTTGTTGCCCCGGCCGTCGGAGGGCTGCCGGAACAACCGGAAGGCGCAGACAAAAAGCATGAGCGGGAGCAGCAGCGAAATCCAGCCGAAGGTGCCGTTGACCACGGCGTAGACGGCGTCCGGGAACCAGCCCGTCAGGCCCCACCAGGCGAAGGTTGCGATGAAGACGCCCAGCGCCAGGTTGAACAGCGCGGCGCCGTCGCGGCGGTCCTCGGCGGGAAGGTCACTGACGTCATGGCCGATGCGGCGCACTCCCCCGCCCACCAGATGGCCCATGCCCAGCCATGCTCCGCCTACGACGCGCAGCAGCCACGGCTGGTGGTGTTCGACGGCGGGAAGCTGGCGGGTGCGTGCGGTGCTGGATGAGCCGCCGCGCCCTGCCTTGCTGGCAGTGGAGCCGGTTCCGCGGGCTGTGGAGCTCCCGGATTTGCTGCCGGAGCTGCCCCTGCCGGTACCTTTGGGCGCGGAAGTAGTACGTGTGGCCATAGTAGCCACGGTACCGGAAGCATGCTGTGATTCCGGGGATATCGGGGCCCGGGGAGCGCATCGGTTGGGGGCACCGGCCGCACCGCCCGGACACGCGGAAGGCCCCGGTTCACGGTGAACCGGGGCCTTCCGAACCTGCCCTACGGCAGCGGAGGTAATCTCAGGCCTCGAGCACCACCGGGATGATCATGGGCTTGCGGCGCAGCTTGCGGTTGACCCACGTGCCCACAACGCGGCGCACCACCTGCTGGAGCTGGTGGCTGGTGTGGTCTGCGTGGTTCTGGACTGCTTCTTCCAGTGCCGCGTTGATCTTGGGGATGATGTCGTCGAAGACTGAATCGTCCTCGGCAACGCCCCGGGCGTGGATCTCGGGCCCGGACACTACCTTGCCGGTGGCCCGGTGGATGACCGTGATGATCGAGATAAAGCCTTCGTCGCCCAGGATGCGGCGGTCCTTGAGGTCCGCGTCGGTGATTTCGCCCACGCTGGAGCCGTCAACGTAGACAAATCCAACCTCCACCTGGCCCACGATGTCCGCCTGGTGGTCGCGCAGGTCGATGACGGTGCCATTGTCGGCAAGGATGACGCTGGCATCCGGTACACCGGATTCGATGGCGATCTTGCCGTTGGCGATCAGGTGCCGGGTTTCGCCGTGCACAGGCATCGCGTTGAGCGGCTCGAGGATGTTGTAGCAGTAGAGCAGTTCGCCGGCTGCTGCGTGGCCGGACACGTGGACCTTGACGTTGCCCTTGTGGATCACGTCGGCGCCGAGTTTGAGGAGGCCGTTGATAATCCGGAACACCGCATTTTCATTGCCCGGGATGAGGCTGGAGGCCAGGATGACGGTATCGCCGTCGCCCACCACCACGCGGTGGTCGCCGTTTGCCATCCGGGACAGGGCCGCCATGGGCTCGCCCTGGGAGCCGGTGGACATGAGGACCACGCGGTTGTCCGGCAGGTTGTCGATGTTCTTGATGTCGACGATCAGCCCGGAAGGGACGTCCAGGTAGCCCAGCTTCTCCGCGATGGCCATGTTGCGGACCATGGAGCGGCCCACAAAGGCCACCTTGCGGTTGTGCTTGGCAGCGGCGTCAAGGACCTGCTGCACGCGGTGGACGTGGGAGGAGAAGGACGCCACGATGATGCGCTTGGTGGCCTGGCCGAAAAGCCGCTCCAGCGTGGGGCCGATTTCCTTCTCGGCCGTGGTGAATCCGGGCACGTCGGCGTTGGTGGAGTCGGACATGAAGAGGTCAACGCCCTCCTCGCCCAGCTTGGCGAAGTGGCGCAGGTCGGTGATGCGTCCGTCCAGCGGCAGCTGGTCCATCTTGAAGTCACCGGTGTGCAGGACCGTTCCGCCGGCAGTGCGGATGAACACGGCAAGGGCATCCGGGATGGAGTGGTTGACGGCGACGAACTCGCATTCGAACGGCCCGAATTTCTCCACCTGGCCTTCCTCAACGGTCAGCGTGTAGGGCCGGATGCGGTGCTCCTGCAGCTTCGCTTCGATCAGGGCCAGCGTCAGCTGGGAGCCCACCAGCGGGATGTCGTTGCGCAGGCGCAGCAGGTACGGCACGGCGCCGATGTGGTCCTCGTGGCCATGCGTGAGGATCACGGCCACGACGTCGTCCAGCCGGTCCTCGATGTACGAGAAGTCCGGCAGGATCAGGTCAACGCCGGGCTGGGTTTCCTCAGGAAAGAGGACGCCGCAGTCTACGATCAGCAGTTTGCCGTCGATTTCGAACACGGCCATGTTCCGGCCGATCTCCCCGAGCCCGCCAAGCGGGACGATCCGCAGCGTGCCTTGGGGCAGGCGCGGTGGGGTAACGAGGCCGGTAAGGGCAGTTTGGGTCATAGTGCACTTCTTTCCAGGCGGAAGGGTGCCGGTCTTAGCCTCAGGAGAAGACCAGCCCCGCTTCCGCCAAATCCCCGCGGATGGTTTCGATCTCGGTTTCGTCCGGCTCCACGAGGGGCAAACGGACAATCGAGTTGGGCAGGACTCCCTGCCATTTAAGAATCTGTTTGGCCGCCACGGCCCCCTGGACACGGGTCATGGTTGCGCGGACCACGGGCTGCAGCTCGAAGTTGATCTTGCGGGCAGTCCCAAGGTCATTGGCGTTGACGGCGTCGATGAGTTCGCGGAAGCGGCGGGTGGCGACGTGGGTAGTGACACCCACCAGGCCGACGGCGCCCAGCGCCATCCAGGGAAGGGTCAGCCCGTCGTCGCCCGAGTAAAACAGGAGGTCGGTTTCCGCCATGACGCGGGTGGCTGCGGTGAGGTCTGCCTTGGCGTCCTTGACGGCGACGATGTTGGGGTGCTGCGCCAATCGGATCATGGTGTCGGGTTCGATCGGGATCGAGGACCGGCCGGGAATGTCGTACAGCATGACCGGAACGTCGACGGCGGAGGCGATGGTCTCGAAGTGGGCGCGGACACCGGCCTGGCTGGGCTTGTTGTAGTAAGGGGTCACCAGGAGGAGGCCGTCGACGCCGAGGGCAGCAGCCTGCTGGGAGAGGTGGACCGAGTGCGCGGTGTCATTGGTGCCGGTCCCGGCAATGATGGCCGCCCGGCCGCCCACGGCGTCCTTCACGGCGCGGAACATGCCGAGGTTCTCTTCGTCTGTCAGCGTGGAGGTCTCACCGGTGGTACCGGTGACCACCAGGCCGTCACAGCCGTCGTCGACCAGCTTGCTGGCCAGCGCTGCCGCCTGGTCGTAATCCACTGCGCCGTCCTTGGTGAACGGCGTGACCATGGCGGTCAGGAGGGTACCGAGGGCAGGGATGTGCGCGGAAGAGTCAGCCATGGAAAAAACGTTACCCTGTCCCCGGCTGGTTAGGACAATGCCACGGGCGTGACGAACGTCAAATACGGTGCCGCCCCGGCCGTGGCGCGTCCGTCCCCGCGTGGCAATAACGGCCAACGGCCGACTGCCGGAGGCCCTCTGCCCAGGAGGCGAGCCGCTGTGCCGCCCGCACGTAATGGAACAACTCCATGGGCGTCAGGGCATCAAGATCCGTTTCAGCAAGCCTGCGGGCCAGCTCGGCCCCCTCCGGCTGGGCCGCAAGGCTGACACCTTCCTTTTCCCACGCGACGTCCTCGGCGGGCCGCCCCGAGACAAGCTGGCGGAACAAGTAGTCCACCACTCCGGGACTCATTGCCTTCAGCGGCCCGTCCGCGGCGCCAGGATCCCCGGGCGCAAGGGCGTCCGGGGTGTACCGGCGCGGCAGGCTCCCGGACTGCACATGGCCCTCCGGCGCGGGGCCTGCCTGAACATGGCCCTCCCGCACGGGCCCCGCCTGCAGACTGCCCGAGGCGGGCCCGGGCTGCCGGCGCCCCTGCCCCCTGGTTTCAGGGGTGCCTCCCCCGGCCGCTCCTCCCCTGGATCCGGATGCTCCGGACGACGTCATTTCCATACCCGACATGCTATTCGAACATATATTCGAATACAAGGCATCCCGGTACTCCCGGCACCGGTACCGGTGGGACGGAGGCAAGGATGGAGGCACAGGATGGACGGAGGCACAGGCGCCCCGGAGCCCTGATGACCGCCCCCGGCTGTGACAAGCGACCCGGGAGCAGCATGTGAGACGATCTGGTCATGACGTCCCGAAGCCCGGCCACCCGGTCCCGCAAGGCCCCAGGCAGGCAACAACCGGGGCGCCTCCGGGGCATCGACGCCGCCCGCGGCGTGGCGTTGCTGGGCATGATGGCCACCCACCTGCTGCCGACGTTCGAATCGAATGCAAACCTCACGCCAACCTGGATTGGCCTCACCTTCTCGGGACGCGCCGCCGCCCTCTTCGCTGTGCTGGCCGGCGTTGGACTTGCCCTGTCCACCGGGAAGGACAAGCCGCTGGAGGGCCCCGGACTCTCCGCCGCCCGGCGCGGCGTGGCGCTGCGCGCCCTGGTGATTGCCGCCGTCGGACTTACCCTGGGCGGCCTGGACGTGAACGTGGCCATCATCCTGGTCCACTACGCCGTGCTGTTCCTGTGCATCCTCCCCTTCCTGGGGCTTGGCGTGAAGCCGCTTTGCGCCTGGGCCGGCGGCTGGATCCTTGCCTCGCCGGTGCTGGCATACCTTATGCGGCCCTGGCTCCTTGCCCCCGAACCACCCCTGAAGCTGGGCCACAACCCTGGCTGGGAAGACCTCGGAACACCTTCCAGGCTGCTCGCGGATGTGTTCTTCACCGGCTACTACCCTGTGTTCCAGTGGCTGTCCTACCTGCTGGTGGGACTGGTGATCGGCCGCCTGGTTCTCACCAAGGCACTGGTCCCCATACTGTTGCTGACGGCCGGAACCATAGTGGCCGTGGCAGCCAAGGCCGTGGGGGCAGCGGCCATGGAGGACTGGGGCGGCCTGGAAGCGCTGGAAAAGGTCGTCAATTCCCCGGGGTACCCGCTGGACAGCGTGCTGCAGGTCAACCTGACGGGCATTTCCCAGGAGGGCTCATGGTGGTGGCTGGCATCGGCCGCACCGCATTCGGGAACTCCGCTTGATCTGCTGCACACCTCGGCAGTGGCGGCGGCAGTGATTGGGGCCTGCCTGCTGCTGGGGCGCCTCGCAGAGTGGGTGGACCTGGACCTGCTGCTGCCGCTGCGCGGGGCCGGCGCCATGACCCTGACCCTGTACACAGTCCACGTTTGGGTGGTTTCCAGCTTCTACCTGAAACCCCTGCCCGCCGGCTGGACCGAGGACGGGATGTACTTTGCCCAGGCGGCCACTGCCATCACTGTGGGCATTGTCTTTGCGCGCCTGTCCTGGCGCGGCCCGCTGGAATGGGCGGGCCATGCGGCGGCCGTGGTGGGCCGGGGCGGCTTCAAGGCCCTCTCCTGAGCTGAAATGAAAAGAACCCGCGGCCCCACCGAAGGGTGGGGCCGCGGGTCCCGTTCTAAAACCGGGCGCGGGTGCGTCGGCTGCTACTGCGGGGTCAGGGTGAAGGTGGCCGTCTTGTCGCCGAAGTCATCGTTGACGACAACCTGGGTGGGGCCCTTCTTCACATCAAACGCAATGACGCCCTGGCGGACATCGCCGGCACCGACCTCGTCGGTCGGCAGGGCACCCATTCCATCGTCGAGGTAGACCAGTTCGCCCTCGTTGCCCTCGGCGTCATAGACCTTGAAATTCGAGGGGCTGGAGAAGCTGCTTCCGGTCAGCGTCTCCCAGGAAACCTTGACCGCCAGGAAACCGCCGTTCTTCGGCTGCATGTAGGTCATGCCCGGGATTTCGGCCGTGTAGATGGAATCGAGGACGCTGATCTTTACGGTGTTGCCTTCGGACACGGTGGCCACGAAGGAGTTTGCGCCGGCGGCGGCGCCACTGGTCGGGGCGGCTCCGTTCGACGGAGTTGTTCCACGTGACGGGTTGGGCGCAGCCTGCGAGGCCGACGGAAGCTCGGGAGATACGGGGAGCTTCCGGTTGTCCAGGGCAGCCCCGATCATGGCGACGGACATGATGGCCAGCAGGATGCCGGTGATGATGCTGATAAGCCAGACGACGCCGGTGATGATCCAGGCCTTCTTCTTGTTCTCCGGGTAGCCCTCAAGCGGGCGGCCATCCTTGTCCCTGGTGTTTCCGGTCAAGGTGATGATCAGGTCCACGATGGCCCAGATGCCGAGGCCACCGGCCGTCAGCAGCTTGGCGATACCCGAGCCGGTCTTGCCAAGGTAGAAGCGGTCCGCGCCGAAGGTACCCAGCAGCAGCGAAAGGATCCAGGTTGTCATGAACGACTTCCGCGGACCGTCCGCGTAGGGACCGCTGCCCAGCGGCCCCGGCTGGTATTCCCCCTGCGGAGCTCCAGGGTACTGCCCCTCAAACGTGGAATGTCCCCCGAAGGTGGACGGGGCCGGCGGAATGGGCGGAGCGGACGGTCCGCTCTGGGATGGGTTGGGGAAATTCGGGTGGCTCATGGATGGTCCTTCTGTCCAAAGGTGCGGGTTCTTGGGTGCACGGGTGCAGGTGTGCGGGCGGGTTCAAGGGTTGGGTTGCGTGCAGCGTCAGGCAGCCTCCGGCTTCCCGGCACGCGGCAAGGGAGCGCTGGTGCGTGGCAGGGATGGGTGCGGTTGCCCGGGGAGGGGCCTGGGGTGCAGCTGGACCACGCCCGTGGCATGGACATGGCCAACCTCATGCTTTCCCCCAAAGCTAAAGCGTCTTTACTAAATAAACCTACCGCGGACGGCAGCGTACTGCGATGGGCAGAAATGCCCATCGCAGTAAACGGTGCAGGAGGCCGCGGAGCGCGGGGCCTGCTGGAGCAGGGCCGGCGCCGGCCGGTATCAGGACGCGGCGGAAAAGAGCCGCACGGCGTCACGCATGGATGCCCGCGCCCGTTTGCGGTCGCCGGCAGCGTCATAGGCGCAGCTCAGCCGGAACCAGGAACGCCAGTCATCGGGAGCGGCCTCGGCTTCGGCCCGGTACTTTTCGAATTCAGCGTCCGCCGCGGCCCGGACGATCCGGCCGCCCGGCGTGCGCGGAAGCTCATCGACGGGCAGCCCGCCTTCGGCTTCCAAGACCTTGGCCATCTGCTCGGTGCGGGCACCGAACATCAGCTCGCGGATCAGGGCCCAGGCACCAACCACAGGCAGTACCAGGTAGGCGGCGCCGATGGCCTTGGCCGTGAGGTTGCTGTCCGTCAGGAGCAGGACTGAGCGTTGGAGCGACACCACCAGGTAGAAGACCAGCAGCAGCGTCACCGCGCCCACCCAGATCTTGGTGCGGTTCTTCCGGAAGCCGGCAAGGAGCCCGTTCACGGCTTAGAGCCCCAGGTCCAGGTAGCCGTCCAGGCCGAAGGTCAGCCCCGGGTGTGCGGCAACGTTGCGCAGGCCCAGGAGCACGCCGGGCATGAACGAGGCGCGGTCGAAGGAATCGTGGCGGAGGGTCAGCTGTTCGCCCGGGCCGCCCAGCAGGACTTCCTGGTGTGCCACGAGGCCGCGAAGCCGGACACTGTGGACCCGGACGCCGTCCACGTCGCAGCCTCGGGCGCCGGCACGTTCACTGGTGGTGGCATCCGGGCTGGGCGGCACCTGCGCTGCCCGGCGTTCGGCGGCGATCAGCTCAGCGGTGCGGACTGCGGTGCCGGAAGGGGCGTCCACCTTGTCCGGATGGTGCAGCTCGATGATCTCCACCGATTCGAAGTATTTGGACGCCTTCGCGGCGAAGGCAGAGGCCAGCACCGAGCCCAGGGCGAAGTTGGGGGCGATGAGAACGCCGGTCTCCGGGTGCGCTGCCAGCAGGGATTCCAGGGCGGACAGCCGCCCCGCGTCCCAGCCGGTGGTGCCCACCACGGCGTGGATGCCGTGCTCGACGGCGAAGCGGACGTTCGCTTCGGTGCTTTCGGGAACCGTCAGGTCCACCACGTAGCGGGCACCTGAGGCTGCCAGCTGCTCCAGCGAGTCACCCCGTCCCAGGGCTGCAACGAGCTTCATGTCGGGCGCGGCGTCAATGGCCTTGACGGCCTCGGCGCCCATGCGTCCATTGGCACCAAGGACGGCCACCAGCTTGGGAACGGAGTGTTGTTCGGTCATGGCATTAACCCTACCGGCGGGACGGGTGCGGGCAGGAACCGGACGGCGTGCGTTACCTCGCACTCGGGGCGCCGTGCGGGCAGCAGCGTCAGCTGCCTGCGCCGACCCATTCCACGGTGCCGTCCGAGAAGAACTGTTCCTTCCAGATGGGAACCTGTTCCTTGATGCGGTCCACCAGATCGGAGCAGACCGCGAATGCCTGCCCTCGGTGCGCGGCGGACACCGCGCACACCAGGGCGGGCTCCCCGATCTCCAGCATCCCGATCCGGTGAGCCGCCCAGATCCGGACGGGCTGTCCGGGGCCGGCACCTGCTTCGGCGTTCTGTTCGGCAACCAGGCCCGCGACGACGTCGGCCATCACCTGGTGCGCCGTGGGGTGCGCACTGTAGCTGAGGCGCTCAACGGCCTTGCCGCCGTCGTGGTTGCGCACCACACCGCTGAAGCTGACCACGGCGCCCGCCGTGTCACTTTCCACTGCCGCAATTGCCTGGTCCACGGAGATGGGCTCCGCGCTCAGGACCGCGCTCACTACTTCGAATGCTTCAGTGCCCATGTCCGCCTTCCAGCTGGTCACAAAGATGCCCGATCACCGGGTCCAGGACGGTCAACCCGTCCATGACGCCCTTGGGCGACCCGGGCAGGTTCACGATGAAGGTGCGCCCCGCGGCGCCGGCATAGCCCCGGCTGAGGGCCGCCAGCGGGGTCTTGGCAGCGCCGGCGCGGCGAATCGCCTCCATGATGCCGGGGATTTCCCGGTCCAGCAGCGGCAGGGTGACGTCCGGTGTCCGGTCGTCCGGGCTGAGGCCGGTGCCGCCGCTGGTGATGATGATGGCGGGGTGCTGGGTGAGGAGCGCGCGGATGGCGGCGCCCGCGGGATCGCCGTCCGGGACCACCATGGCCGGGAAGACGTCAAAGCCATGCTCAGTGAGCCAGTCGGTGATGACCGGTCCGGTCTCGTCGTCGTAGATGCCCGCGGCGGCCCGGGTGGAGGCGATGACGACGCCGGCCTTCCGCCCCTGCACGTCGCCGTGCCGGTGCGGTTCGGGGACGTCCAGGATGTTGGGGGTGGTCACAGGGCCCAGTCTCCGCTCTTGCCGCCACTTTTGGCCAGCACCTTGATGTCTGTCAGGACGGCATGTTTGTCCACGGCCTTGATCATGTCGTAGACGCTGAGGGCTGCCACCGACGCGGCGGTCAGGGCCTCCATTTCC
Organism: Pseudarthrobacter sp. LT1; assembly: GCF_035621795.1. Taxonomy (NCBI): domain Bacteria; kingdom Bacillati; phylum Actinomycetota; class Actinomycetes; order Micrococcales; family Micrococcaceae; genus Pseudarthrobacter; species Pseudarthrobacter sp. LT1. Next base: position 1,648,063 of record NZ_CP141830.1, on the reverse strand, counting down.
ACTCCGGTGACGCCCCGGGTCTTGACAGTGGAGCTGATGGCGACGGCATCCTCGCCGAGGTCGAAATCGACCGTGACTTTGGCGAGGGGCAGCGGATGGCAGAGCGGAATCAGCTCCGGAGTCTTCTTGGCCGCCATGATGCCGGCCACACGGGCGACGGCCAGCGCGTCCCCCTTGGGAAGCCCGCCGGTGCCCAGGAGCCGCATCACCTCCGGGGTGGTCCGGACCGTGGCGGTGGCCGTGGCCTCGCGGGTTGTTTCTGCCTTGGCGGAAACATCCACCATCTGGGCGCTGCCGTCCTGGCGCAGGTGCGTCAGTGCGGGGGTTTGTTCTGCGTTCACAGCATCCATACTTCCACCTCGTCGCCGGCGGCGAGCTCCGTTACGCCGGCGGGGACGTGGACCAGGACGTTGGAACCGGCGAGCGCGTGCATCAGGTGCGAGCCCTCGCCGCCCTCCAGCTTCACGGTCCCGTCCGGTTGCAGGCTTCCACGCCGGATCTGGTGCTTGTGGGCGGGGGACGCCAGGGGCTGGTCCAGGCGGGCACGCAGGGGCAGCCTGGGTGCCGGCGCCCCCAGGAATGCTGACAGGGCGGGACGGAGGAACATTTCAAATGACACCAGGCAGCTGACCGGATTGCCCGGGAACCCAAGGAAGGGAACGCCGTCGAACGTGCCGATTCCCTGGGGGCCACCGGGCTGCATGGCCACATGCAGGAACTCCACAGGCTGGTCGGCCATCGCCTGGCGCACCACCTCGTAGGCGCCCTTGCTCACCCCGCCCGTGGTCACGATCAGGTCTGCACGCCGGCTCCCGGCGCGCAGCAGAGCCAGCAGTTCCGCGGGGTTGTCGGTGGAAATGGCGGTGCGCCGGACAGTCAGCCCGGCCTGCTTCATGGCGGCTTCCAGGAGGGTTCCGTTGGAGTCGTAGATCTTGCCCGGCGGAAGGTCCCGGCCGGGATCCACCACCTCGTCACCGGTAGTGACGAGCAGGACGGTGGCGGCCTTGTACACCGTCACTTCCGGGATGCCCAGCGCGGCGAGCAGCCCCAACTGGGCCGGTCCCAGGCAGGTACCGGCAGCCAGTGCCCGCTCCCCCGCAGCGATGTCGCTGCCGGCGGCGCGGACGTAGGTTCCCGGGGCGGTGGCAGGCAGTTTCACTGCGCCGTTCCAGTTCACTGCGCCGTCCGGGCCGGGCTCCGGGAAGCGGTCCGGCTCCGCTTTTTCAATGGGTACGACGGCGTCAGCCCCCTCCGGGATCATGGCACCGGTCATGATGGGGGCGGCCGTACCGGGCGCGAGCGGCTGCGGGCTGGACCCGGCGGGAACCGGGGGCACGATGCTCAGGTCAGCGCCGGCGCCGGACAGGTCGCCGGAGCGGACGGCGTACCCGTCCATCTGCGAGTTGGCGAACGGGGGAAGGCTGATCGGCGCGGTGACATGGTCCACCAGGCCGCGGCCCAGTGCCTGGGTGAGCGGCAGGGTTTCCGTGCGCTCAAGCGAGCGGAGCGGCTGGAGGAGTTCCGCGACGGCGGCGGCATGACCAGCGACGCTCCGCGCATGTTCGGCCTTGCCGTGGGGGTGGCTGGTCATGGGTACGCCTTTGGTCGCGGCCGTCAGGATTTCACGTCCACTCTAACCGTGTGGAATCCCGTTGCTCCGTCCGGCGCCGGCGGCCGCGCCGTTTCGTCCTGGGGTTCACCCAACAGGTTCGTGGCGCGGACCTGGACCTCGTACTGCCCCGGGGTGAGGTCGACGGCCAGCTTCCACTGGTACCACGTGTCCACCGAGATGCCCGGGGCAAGCTCGGCTTCCCGCCACGGTCCCCGGTTGATCCGCAGTTCCACTTTCCGGATGCCGGTGTGCTGGGCCCAGGCAACTCCCGCCAGCACCACTGTTCCTGCGCTGACCCGACGCCCGCTGCGGGGAACGTCGATGCGGGACGACGTCTTGATGGGCCCGCGGGCGGACCAGCCCCGCGGTGTCCAGTACCCGGCGTCGTCGGCGAACCTGGTGACTTTGAGTTCCGTAACCCACTTCGTGGCCGAAACATAGCCGTAGAGGCCGGGGACCACCAGGCGGACCGGGAAGCCGTGCTCCAGCGGCAGCGGTTCACCGTTCATGCCAACGGCAAGCAGCGCGTCCCTGCCGTCGGTGAGGACGTCCAGCGGCGTTCCGGCAGTCCAGCCATCGGCACTTCGGGAGAGGACCATGTCCGCCCCCGGCTGGGGACCGGCCAGGGCCAGCAGTTCGCGCACCGGCCAGCCGAGCCAGCGGGCGTTGCCGATCAGGTCCCCGCCCACCTCATTGGAAACGCAGGCAATGGTGACATGGCGTTCAACCAGGGGCTTTGCCAGGAGGTCGGCGAAGGAGAGCTGGACTTCCCGGGCCACCATTCCGGTGACTTTGAGGCCCCATGTCTCCGGGTTGACGGCGGGGACGGCCAAGGCTGTGTCGATCCGGTAAAAATCCGGGTTAGGGGTCACCAGCGGCGTCATGCCGGCCACGCCCGGCTCTGCGGCGGCCGGAATGGGAGGTGCCGGTGACGCCGGCACGGGAAGGGAAATGCGTGCCCTGGCTTCACTGACCGCGGCGGCGGCGCCGCGCCAGACACCGGCAACCACTCCGATCAGGGCGGTCGCCGCGGCAGTGGCGGCAAGGGATCGAAGGAAACCGCGGCGGGCAGCGGCTGCGGTTCCGGCAGGCCCTCCCCCTCCGGGGCCTGCGTCTCCCGGTTCCAGGTCCTCCCACGCCTGCAGCCTCCGGGCCAGGAACCGCAACAGCACGACGGCGACGGCCGCGGCCAGGAGCGGAAGCATCAGGGCCGCCGGGGTCGCCTGGGACCGTGTCAGGACCGCTGCCACGCCGGCCAGCCCGAAGATGCCCATCACGGCGGCACCGGCGAACCGCTGGCGGCGCTCAAGGACGCCGGCAACTGCGGCCAGCGCGGCAATGGCCAGCGCCATGCCCGCCAGGAGCGCAGCCTTGTCCGCCGTGCCGAAGAGGGCGATGGCCCAGTCCTTGACACCGGGCGGGACGGCATCGATGACAGCCCCGCCCACAGCGGTCAGCGGCGAAAGGGAGGGGCTGGCAAAACCCGCCAACAGCTCCCCCGCTGCGACGCCGCCGGCGGCTGCACTTATTCCGGCAGCCGCAGCCCACCGGGGCCCGGTGCGCAGGACTGCCTGGTGCCGGACGGGACTCTCCGCACGCTCCCCAAGGCCGGCGGCGTCGTCGACCGCCCCGTGCTCTTGCCGGGAACTCCTCATAACTTCCAGCATAGGTTCGGCGGCAGTCCCCGTGCGGCAGTCCCCGTGTGGATGACGTCCCCGGATGGACGGGTGCTTCCGCCACCCGGTCACAGGTGTGATGTGCGGCGCAACGTGGCGTAGCCTGAATTCATGAGTGTCCAGCTAGGCATGCCGCAGCCGCGGGAGGAAGCAGCATCGGCGCTGCCCGGCGTCCCCGCACGCCGGCCCGCGGATGCACCGGCGGGGCTGGCGGACAGGTATGGCCGCCGCGCCACGGACATGAGGCTGTCCCTGACGGACAAGTGCAACCTCCGCTGCACCTACTGCATGCCGGCGGAAGGCCTGGAATGGCTCGCCAAGCAGGCAGTGATGTCGGCCGGGGAAATCGTGCGGATCGTCAAGGTCGGCGTGGAGCAGCTGGGGGTCCGGGAGTTGCGGCTGACCGGCGGTGAGCCGCTGGTCCGTCATGACCTGGTGGACATCATCGCGGCCCTGCGGGCCAACCACCCGGACCTGCCGATCTCCATGACCACCAACGGCGTCGGCCTGGCAAAGAAGGCGGCGGCTCTCAAGGACGCCGGGCTGACCCGCATCAACGTGTCGCTGGATTCACTGCATGAAGAGACGTTCACCAAGCTGACCCGGCGCCCGTTCCTCAACCAGGTCCTGGCCGGGGTCGACGCTGCTTGGGCTGCCGGCTTGGGCCCGGTCAAACTGAACGCGGTCCTGATGCGGGGCATCAACGACGCCGAGTCGCCACAGCTGCTGGCATGGGCGCTGGAGCGCGGGTACGAACTGCGGTTCATCGAACAGATGCCGCTCGACGCCGACCATGGCTGGACCCGCCGCAACATGATCACCGCCGCCGAAATCCGCGCACTGCTGTCCCGTGACTACGTGCTCACCCCCGATCCCCGGGCACGCGATGGCGCTCCCGCGGAGCGGTTTGAAGTACGACGGCGGGTGGCAGACCCGGGGGACGGCGCCGGCTCCGCTGACGGTCCCGTCCTTGGGACGGTGGGAATCATCGCCTCCGTCACCGAGCCGTTCTGCGCTGACTGCCGGCGCACCAGGATTACTGCCGAGGGCAAGATCATGAGCTGCCTGTTCTCACGCGAGGAGTTCGACCTGCTGGGCCTGCTGCGGGCGGGCGCCGGCGATGCGGAACTGGCGCAGCGGTGGCAGGACGCCATGTGGATCAAACCAAAGGCCCACGGCATGGACCATGTGGGACTGGACGCTCCGGACTTCGTCCAGCCGGACCGCAGCATGAGCGCCATCGGGGGCTGACACAGATGCTTGTACGCTATTTTGCTGCCGCGCGCGCTGCAGCAGGTTTCGAGGAAGAAAAGTTCCAGCTGCCCGAGGACGCCACGGTGGCGGACCTGCTGGCAGCCATCGCCGCCGTGGAGCGCGCCGAGCCTCCGGCGGGCACTCCTCCGCTTCCCCGGCTTCTTTCGCGGAGCAGCTTCCTGCTCAATGAGGTGGCCGTGCGGGACCACGCAACCATTCTTGGCCCCGACGACGTCGTGGATGTTCTGCCGCCGTTCGCCGGGGGCTAATCGCTTAGGGCAGCTGGAGCCATGGCGGTTTTGACTGTCGGGGTTTCGCGGTAGGGGCTTGATTGTCAGACCCACGCTGGATGATGTGGGTATGGGAATCAGCGGTGGTTTTGGGGCGGTGTTGGAGGGTGTTCATACCTCTGTTGCAGCCCTTGATGCTCTCGCTCTTGAAGACCGGAACCTCGAACATTCTGCGCTGACTGCTGCGGCTGGAGATATTGACGTGCTGCAGCACCGGTACGAGCTGTGCCTGGAAGGGTTGGAGCTTACGGCCCGGCTGGAAGCACAGCTCGCGGCGGTAAAGTCGCGGCAGGTTGCCCGGGCCGTTGAGTTCCAGCAGGCGATGACGCCGCCGGACGCCTCGGTTCAGGACCGGACCTACGCGCAGATGTCGGTCGTGGAGGAGATCGCCGGGGTCCTGACCCTCAGCTCTGCCGCAGCTGGGGCGTTCGTGGAGCAGTCACGGCGGGTCTGCTCCCTGCCGCCCGTTATGAACGCCTTGGCCGCGGGCGCGATGTCCTGGCAGCACGCCCGAATCGTTGCCGACGAAACCGAAGGCCTCACCGCCGAGGGCGCGGCGTCGCTGGTGGCGCACTTCTTCGACCCCGACACACCCCACCCCGCCCGCGGTGCCGCCCCCGGTGAAATTGTCCCGTCACGGTTTCGGGCGAAGGTCCGTGGGTGGCGGGAACGCCACCACCCCGAGTCGATCGAGAAGCGCCACGCAAAGGGAGTGGCTGACCGGCGGATGGAATACACCCCAGACCGGGACGGCATGGCCTGGATCTCCCTCTACCTCCCTGGCGATACCGCCTGCGCCATCTGGAACCGGACCACCGCGACCGCCCGCGGCCTCCAGGGCCCCGGCGAAGAGCGCACCGTCACCCAGCTCCGCCCCGACATCGCAGCATCCCTGCTCCTCGGCACTAAGAACACCACACAGACCGGGAAATCCACGGAGGTCGGGAAGGTCCCCACCCCGCGGGCCGATGTCCTGGTGATGGTGCCCGTATTCTCCCTGCTCGGCCAGACCGATGAACCCGCCATTCTGGATAGTTTTGGGCCGATTCCGGCGTCCATGGCACGGAGGCTGGTCGCAGACGGGGCTGACTCGTTCTACCGGGTCCTGGTCGACCCACGCGACGGGGCACCATTGGAAATCGGAAGGAAGAACTACCGGCTCACCGAAATTATCAAACGCTGGATCCGGCTGCGCGACGCCAAGTGCACGTTCCCCGGCTGCACCAACCGCACCCCTGACAATGACACCGACCACCTCACAGCCTGGGAACACGGCGGCGTTACCGGAGCAAGTAATTTGGCCCAGCTGTGCCCAAGGCACCACCGGCTCAAACACAACAGCAGGTGGACACCCGGCCCGGCCAACAAGAATGAACCACCCGGCTGGACCTCACCCACCGGACGCCATTACAACCCAGAACACCGGGATGCAGAACCAACCCACTGGCCACTCGCCGCGGGACTCTTGAACGCGTTTCCCGATGTGGAAAGTGCATTGCTGGACACAGACCCGCAGGAAAAGTTTCTTGAGCCAGAAGCGATCCCCCTCGACGACCCCCTATGGGAAGAGTTTTACTCGCGCCCTTTCGTGCTGCCGCCAGACCCATTGAAGGACTGTTGGAACATGATGCAGCCCTGGCCATAGTGGACCTCGAGCGCTCAGCCGTCACAGTGTGGGCCCTCGACACTCTGGCGAGCAGTTCAATCCGGTCGAAGAACTTCAGGCCCGGTGGAAGACCGAGCGCATGAACGGCCTGTAGGCCGGGCTTCGCCCGTCCGCTGCGGCGTCCGCACCTGCCACGCCGCCGTCGTCGTCCCTGGCACTTGAACGCAACTCGGTGACGTGGGTCAGGACACCGTCACGGAGCAGAAGGGAGTGGTGTGTCCAGCCTGCGTCGCTGGGGCGATCAACGCGGAGGACGCCGTCGCGCCAGGTGCAGCGCGCGGCAGTGCCGGGCGGCACGCCGGTACTGTCCACGTAGTACCAGAGCACGTCGTTATGGACCGGATCGACGGTGAAGATGCCGTGGCCTTCAAAATGGCTGCCGTCCGGTTCGACGTGGCGGTAGCTCTGCACGACGCCCAGTCCCCCGGCTACCTGGCTGTAGGTCACCTCGGCGTCGACGCTGCGTTCGGGCCCCCATGGGCCTGCAGCGACCTGGGTTTGGCCCCGCCAGCGGCCCAGAAGGCCGGACAGGGCAGGATGCCCTTGCTCCATTTCGTGCACCGCCCATCGCCCCGCCTGCAGACATGAACCCCCTGCACTCAGGATGGACTCTTCTGCGTGGCGCCGCCAGCCTCCGTGCCGTATGCAGCCGGTTGGCTACAGCCCGAACGTCTCGTTCTCCTCGAACGGGCCGACCACCGTGACGGTCCGCGGCGCTGCGGCGAGTTCGGCAGCCAGTTCCTGGACCTGTTCAACGGTGACGGCCTTGATGAGGCGAAGCGTCTCATCAATGTCCTGGTATTCGCCGGACACCAGTTCGGCCCTGCCCAGCCGGGACATCCGCGAACCGGTGTCTTCCAGGGCCAGGACGATTCCGCCGCCAAGCTGTCCCACGGCCTTGCGGAGCTCGTCCTCGGAGATTCCGTGTTCGGCGAGCTTGTCCAGCTCGATCGCCAGCAGGTCCAGCACTTGCCGTACCTTGGACGGCGTGCAGCCCGCGTACATGCCGAAATAGCCGGCGTCGGCGTAGGACGAGGCAAAGGAGTAGGTGGAGTACACCAGGCCGCGCTTCTCGCGGACTTCCTGGAACAGCCTGGAGGACATGCCGCCTCCCAGCACCGCATTCAGGACGCTCATGACGTAGCGGCGTTCGTCGGTGGCAACGATAGTGGGGCATCCCATGATGATGTTCGCCTGCTCCACCGCGCGCTTGACCACGTGCAGACCTGCGGTTCCGGTGATCAGGGCGCGTTCGGTGGAGCGCCGCTGCACCGGTGCGGAGTCCGGTTCCAGTGACCAGCCCGCGGTCTGGAGGGCGTCCACCACAAGTCCGCAGACGACGTCGTGGTCCAGCCCGCCCGCGGCGGTGATGACCAGTTCCTCCGGCTTGTAGTACCTGCGGTAGTGCTCCCATACGGAGTCCCTGGCAACGGCCTTGATGGCTGCGGGGGTGCCGCCGATGGGGCGGCCAAGCGGGTGGCTGCCCAGGACCTTGGCCACGAAGTGCTCGTGGGCAACATCGGTGGGGTCATCGCTGTCCATGGCGATTTCCTCGAGGATGACGTCCCGTTCCTGCTCCATTTCGGCAGGGTCCAGTACGGCGCCGGTGATCATGTCCGCTATGACGTCGATGGCCATCGGCAGGTCTGAGTCCAGGACCCGGGCAAAGTAGCAGGTGCTTTCCTTGGCGGTGGCGGCGTTCGACTCGCCGCCCACCTCATCAAAGGCGGAGGCGATCTCAAGGGCCGTGCGGCGCCTGGTGCCCTTGAACAGCAGGTGTTCAAGGAAGTGGGTGGATCCGTGCTGGCCGGGAGCTTCGTCGCGGGAGCCTACGCCCACCCAGAACCCGATGGTGGCTGACCGTTGGCCCGGCATCGCTTCCGTCAGTACCCGCACTCCCCCCGGCAGCACGGAACGCCGGACCTCGGACCCGCCGTCGGAGCCGTGGACCAGGGTGTCGCCGGCGTGGTTCTGCTCAAGCGGCAGGGGTACAACAGTCATTGATGCCTTTCAGGACGGGCAGCCGGATCTGGCTGCCATCGTAACAGCGGCGGGACCGGTGGATCATCCACCGGTCCCGCCGCTTCATGCTTGTGCCGGGAAGCCCGGGCTGTTAGACGTCAGCGCCTTCGGCAGGCTCCGTGGCGTGGGCGCGCTCGGCGTCGGCCGGAGCCTCTTCCTCGGCGACCACCGGGGCGAGCGAGAGCTTTCCGCGGTCGTCGATCTTGGTGATTTCCACCTGGATCTTCTGGCCGACGGAAACCACGTCCTCCACGTTGTCCACGCGCTTGCCGTTGGCCAGCTTGCGGAGCTCGGAGATGTGCAGGAGGCCGTCCTTGCCCGGGGTCAGCGATACGAAGGCACCGAAGGTGGTGGTCTTGACGACCGTACCCAGGTAGCGCTCGCCGATTTCCGGGACCTGCGGGTTCGCGATGGCGTTGATGGCGGAACGTGCTGCATCGGCAGACGGACCGTTGGTGGCGCCAATGTAGACGGTGCCGTCGTCCTCGATGGAGATGTCGGCGCCGGTGTCTTCCTGGATCTGGTTGATCATCTTGCCCTTGGGGCCGATGACCTCGCCGATCTTGTCCACGGGGATCTTCACGGCGATGACGCGCGGTGCGAACTCGGAGAGCTCGTCCGGGGTGTCGATGGCCGAGTTGATGACCTCGAGGATGTGCAGGCGTGCTTCGCGCGCCTGCTTGAGGGCCGCTGCCAGAACGGATGCGGGGATGCCGTCGAGCTTGGTGTCCAGCTGGATGGCCGTGACGAACTCGGAGGTACCGGCAACCTTGAAGTCCATGTCACCGAAGGCGTCTTCGGCGCCGAGGATGTCGGTCAGGGCTGCGTAGCGGGTCTGGCCGTCCACCTGGTCGGAGACCAGGCCCATGGCGATGCCGGCGACGGCGGCCTTCAGGGGCACACCGGCGTTCATCAGGGACAGGGTGGAGGCGCAGACGGAACCCATCGACGTCGAACCGTTGGAGCCGAGGGCTTCGGACACCTGGCGGATGGCGTAGGGGAATTCCTCGCGGGACGGCAGGACGGGCACGAGTGCACGTTCGGCCAGGGCGCCGTGGCCGATTTCGCGGCGCTTGGGCGAGCCCACGCGGCCGGTTTCACCGGTGGAGTACGGCGGGAAGTTGTAGTTGTGCATGTAGCGCTTGCGCGTCACCGGCGACAGCGAGTCGATCTGCTGTTCCATCTTGAGCATGTTCAGCGTGGTGACACCCATGATCTGGGTCTCGCCGCGTTCGAAGATGGCGGAGCCGTGGACGCGGGGCAGGACCTCGACCTCGGCGGTGAGCTGGCGGATGTCCGTCAGGCCACGGCCGTCGATGCGGACCTGGTCCTTGAGGATGCGCTGGCGCACAACGTGCTTGGTGACCGAGCGGAATGCTGCGGACAGTTCCTTCTCGCGGCCTTCGAACTGGCCGGCGAGGCCGGCGAGGACCTCGTCCTTGAGTGCGTCGGAAGCGTTGTCGCGTTCCTGCTTGTCGGCGATCTGGAAGACGGCGGCGAGCTTGTCGGCGGCAGCGGACTCGACGGCGGCGTAAGCGTCGTCCTCGTAGTCAAGGAAGACCGGGAACTCGACCGTGGGCTTGGCAGCGCGGGCGGCGAGGTCGGCCTGGGCGTCGCACAGGGCCTTGATGAACGGCTTGGCAGCCTCCAGGCCCTCGGCCACAACCTCTTCGGTGGGGGCGGTGGCGCCCTGTTCCTTGATGAGGTTCCAGGAGTTGTCCGTAGCTTCGGCCTCCACCATCATGATGGCGACGTCGTCACCGGCTACGCGGCCGGCAACCACCATGTTGAACACGGAGTTCTCGAGCTGGGAGTGCTTGGGGAAAGCAACCCACTGGGATCCGTTTTCGTCGTTCACCAGGGCAACGCGGACGCCGCCGATGGGGCCGGAGAACGGCAGGCCCGACAGCTGCGTGGACATGGAGGAAGCGTTGATGGCCACCACGTCGTAGAGCTCGTCCGGGTTGATCGCCAGGACGGTGACCACGATCTGGACCTCGTTGCGCAGGCCCTTGATGAAGGCGGGGCGCAGCGGACGGTCCATCAGGCGGCAGGCCAGGATGGCCTCGGTGGACGGGCGGCCTTCGCGGCGGAAGAACGAACCCGGGATGCGGCCGGCAGCGTACATGCGCTCTTCGACGTCGACCGTCAGCGGGAAGAAGTCGAAGCCTTCACGCGGGTGCTTGCCGGCGGTGGTGGCGGACAGCAGCGCGGTGTCATCGTCGATGTACACCATGGCCGCGCCGGCTGCCTGCTTGGCAAGCCGGCCGGTTTCGAAGCGGATTACGCGCTTGCCGAAACGGCCATTGTCAATGACTGCTTCCGAGAACTGGATTTCGGGACCCTCCAAGAGAGTCACCTCCGTTTCTTTCTTACGGAAGTCCAGCCGCATCAACCCGGCCAGCATCTGTCTACTGGCCCTGCACCCGGTCATCGATCGAGACCCACGGGCCGCCGGCTTCAGTCAACGAAGCCGTTCCCGGGGATCACTACCGAGGACCGCGAATGCGTGATGCGGTTGATCCTCCTGTTTAGTTTTTCATTTGAAGAAGGCGGCCCGTTCCGGATGGAAAGGGCCGCCCCAAAGCCAGACTAGCGGCGCAGGCCGAGGCGCTCGATGAGCGAACGGTAGCGGGCGATGTCAGTCTTCTTGAGGTAGCTCAGCATGCGCTTGCGGCGACCAACCATGGCCAGCAGACCGCGCTGGGTGTGGTAGTCGTGCTTGTGCTCCTTCATGTGCTCAGTCAGATCCTTGATCCGCTGGGTCAGGACCGCAACCTGGACCTCCGGTGAACCGGTGTCGCCTTCGGCGGTTGCGTATTCCTTGATGATGGACTGCTTTACAGCGGCGTCAAGTGCCACAATAACTCCTTGGGAATGTGCCGTGAGGGCCCAGGTCAGTAACTCACTGCCGGGTCTGCCGTGTTCGTCCGCCCCGGTAATCCGGAAGGGGCCGCCACCAACAGGAACCAGCCGCCACGGACTGCAGCCGGATCCATCGTCCAGTTTACCGGCCCGGGCCTAACCTTGTCGAAACACGTGCGGCGGGATCACCACCGTGGTCACCCCTGCAGCCTGTCCCGGATGGCGCCCATGCCGTGAAGCACTTCGGCAAAGCTGGTGCTCAGGGGTGACAAGCCCACCCGGATGCCGTGCGGCGAGCGGAAGTCGGGGATGACGTCGCCGTCCCACAGGGCCTCAACGGTAGCCTTGGTGAACTCAGCGTGGTCCACCGTGATGTGCCCGCCCCGCTCCCCCGGATTCCGGGGCGTAGCCAGTTCGGCTCCCAGGGGTGCCAGCCACGCGTCGAAGACCTCCACGGCGAAGGCGGTAAGGTCTTCGGACTTCGACCGGATGGCCGCCATGCCGGCTTCTTCGATGAGGTCCAGGGTTCCCTGCATGGCAATCATGCCGAAGATCGCGGGAGTGCCGCTGAGGAACCCGCGGATGCCGGCGGCCGGCTGGTAGCCGGCGGCCATCTCGAAAGCGTCTTTGCGGCCCATCCAGCCCCAGATCGGCTGGTTCAGCGAGGGCAGGTGGCGGGCGTTGACGTAGGCGAACGCCGGCGATCCGGGGCCCCCGTTAAGGTACTTGTAGGTGCAGCCGGCGGCGAAGTCCACGTCCGCTCCGTCCAGGTCGATCTCCACCGACCCCGCCGAATGGCAAAGGTCCCACACCACCAGGGCCCCGGCGTCGTGCACTGCCGCCGTGATGCCCGGCAGGTCCGCAAGGTGGCCTGAGCGGTAGGCAATCTGGCTGAGGAGGACGACGGCGGTGCGCGGCCCGGTGGCCTGGCGCACCTGCTCAAGGGTCACCCCGGCTGCGGGGTCCGGTTCGATCCAGCGGAGGGTCAGGCCTTCCTCGAGGGCGATGCCCTCCACCAGGTAGCGGTCGGTGGGAAAGTTCTCGGTGTCCAGCACCAGTTCGTTGCGGTCCGGGTCCTGCACTGCCGCAAGGGCGGCCCGGATCAGCTTGTACAGGACCACGGTGGTGGAGTCGGCGATGATGGTCTGTCCCGGCGCTGCCCCCAGGACGGCACGGCCCAGCTGGTCCCCGATGGCCTCCGGCATGGCGAGCCACTGTTCGTCCCAGCCGCGGATCAGGCGGCCACCCCACTCGTCGCGGATGAAGGCAGCGACGTCGTCCGCCGTCCGCTTCAGGGGCCGGCCCAGCGAGTTGCCGTCGAGGTAGGACAGGGGCGTGTCGGTGCCGATGAAGTGGTCCCGGTAATGCGCCAGGACGTCCCGTCGGTCCAGCTCTTCGGCGCGCTGCCGGAGCGTTTCCGCTGTCACGCCGGCGATGTTTTCCTGGTGGATGCTCATTGTCCGATCTCCGTCCTGACCGCGAATAGTTCCGGGAAGAAAGTCAGTTCCAGGGCCTTCTGCAGGAAGGTCACCCCGCTGGACCCGCCGGTGCCGGTCTTCATGCCGATGGTCCGCTGGACGGTGCGCAGGTGCCGGAACCGCCAGAGCTGGAAGTTGTCCTCCAGGTCCACCAGTTCCTCGCAGGCCTCGTAGGCCGCCCAGTTGTCAGCGGCATTCTCGTAGATGTGCTTGAAGAGCGGTACCAGCTCCGGGGCGAACTCGTGGGCGCGGGTCACGTCCCGGTCCAGGACTGCAGGCGGAACGTCGAACCCCTGCCGGGAGAGGTAGGCCAGGAACTCGTCGTAGATGCTGGGGGCAGCGAGCAGTTCCTCCAGCATGGCGTGGGCCTCAGGATCGGATTCGAAGACCGGGAGCATCTTGCGGTTCTTGTTCCCCAGGACGAATTCGACGGCCCGGTACTGTGCGGACTGGAACCCTGACGAGTTGCCCAGGAAGCCCCGGAACTGCGAATACTCGGTGGGTGTGAGGGTGGCCAGCACGGACCACTGCTCGGTAAGGGTCTTCTGGATGTGCTTGACCCGGGCGATGCCCTTGAGCGCCGAACCGAGGTCGTCTTCGCGGAGCCAGGCGGCGGCGCTGCGCAGTTCATGCAGGACCAGTTTCAGCCACAGCTCCGTGGTCTGGTGCTGGATGATGAACAGCAGCTCATCGTGGTGCTCGGGCTGGCTGACCGGCTGCTGGGCACTGAGCAGGGTGGGAAGCTGCAGGTAGGAGGCGTAGCTCATCCGTGAGCTGAAGTCGCGGACAATCCCCTTATCCAGCTTGCGGGTGTTCTTCTCGACGGACACGTCCTGCCTTTCGTTGTTGTCACCCTGGCCGTGCTGTCAGCGGCCGCCCAGGAGCTGGTGGGCCTGGGCCACGTCCAGCCGCATTTGTTCCACCAGGGCCTCAGGGCCACGGTAGGCCACCATGCCGCGAAGCCGCTCCACGAATTCCACGATCACTGTCTGGCCGTACAGATCGAAGTCCTCCACGGCTTCCTTGGGCCGGTCGATCACGTGTGCCTCCACCTGGCGGCTGACGCCGTCGAATGTGGGGTTGGACCCCACCGAGATGGCCGCGGGCCAGCGCTTGCCGGCCTGGTCCACCAGCCACCCGGCGTAAATGCCGTCGGCGGGAATCAGCCCTGTGGCGTTGGAGGCAAGGTTCGCGGTGGGGAACCCCAGTGCCCTGCCGCGGGCTGCGCCGTGGACCACCTCGCCGCGCATCCGGTGCGGCCGGCCCAGGACCGACGCGGCGGTGGTGACGTCTCCGGCCTGCAGCGCTTCGCGCACCCAGGTGGAGGAACAGCGGCGGTCCGTGCCGTCGTCGTCATGCAGCGGGTAGCCTTCGGCGCCGAATTCGCTGATCACCTGGACATCGAAACCGAATTTTTCCCCGAGCGCCTTCATGGTGTCCAGGTCGCCGGAGTTGCCGCGGCCGAACCGGGCGTCGTGGCCGATGACCACGTGGCTGGCGTGCAGGCAGTCCACCAGGTACTGCTCCACGAACTCTTCGGCCGTGAGGCTGGCGAGGTCCAGGGAGTACTTGACCACCAGGATGGCGTCCAGGCCCAGCTCACCCAGCGCGTCCAGCTTGTCATCCAGGCCCATGATGAGCTCCGGCGCGGCCTCCGGCCGGTGGATCACTGCGGGGTGGGGGTCGAACGTGACGGCCACTGCCTTCGCTTGGGAGAGGCGGGCCGACCGAATCAGCTGGGACAGCACCTGCTGGTGGCCGCGGTGAACGCCGTCGAAGTTGCCGAAAGTGACAACAGATGGGCCGAAGTCCGCCGGGACATCGGACGGTTCGTTCCAGATGTAAACCATCACCCTCGCCTTAAGCTGCCTGAAAGCATCAACGTTCCGGGACCCTTACGGCCGCGGAACTCTTCAAGGTTACCCGGATTCACTGCGCAGCTTTGCCCGTCACTGCGCAGTCTTCGCCTGTGAGGGCCGGCGCCGGTACAGCCACACCAGTCCCAGGATGGGCAGCAGCAGCGGGATGAAACCGTAGCCGCGGCCAAACAGCGACCAGACGGTCTCGTGCGGGAACTGCACGGAGTCCAGGATGCTCAGGGTCCCCACCACCAGGACGCCGGCCAGTTCCACCAGCACCGCCGCAACCGAAACCTTGAACCATGTGGTTCCGGCCTTTGCCAGTGACACCGTGGCCAGGATGTACACCAGGGCGGCAAAGGCGGAGAGCAGGTAGGCCAGCGGTGCCTCGGAGAACTTGGTGAGGATCTGGTAGCCGGCGCGGGCA
The DNA here is from genome assembly GCF_035621795.1 of Pseudarthrobacter sp. LT1. Lineage (NCBI taxonomy): Bacteria > Bacillati > Actinomycetota > Actinomycetes > Micrococcales > Micrococcaceae > Pseudarthrobacter > Pseudarthrobacter sp. LT1. The sequence goes on along the minus strand of NZ_CP141830.1, from coordinate 1,632,914 downwards.
GTGGCCGAGATGGCGAACACCCCATACACCGCGATCAGGAGGCGGCCCGGTCCAGTGTTGCGGGTGTTGCGGACGGGTGTTTTTCCGGTGGCCGCCTGGGCCTGCTGGTCTTTCATTTCTGCTGCTTCTTCCACTTCAGTACCAGATCTGGTTCATTCGGGCGGCCATCACCAGCGCCGTGACGCCGACGGCGGCCAGGACAAAGTTGCTCCACCGCGTGCGCTCCAGGATGGACCAGTAGATGGCGGCGGGCGGCAGGAGCATGGCGGTGGCCATGTAGCCCCAGAACTCCCAGGCCTCCCCGGCGATCGGTTCACCGGCGATCACGCGGACGATCGACCCCACCAGATAGACCACCAGGGCCACTTCGACGGCCACGACGGACAGGATGGTGATGTCGTTGGGTGCCTTCTTCAGGATGCCCGCGCCCAGGCACACCACGGTGGACACCAGGCCGACGACCAGGATGATCCAAAAGTATGCGTCCACGCCTATGCCTCCGCCGCGGAGGTTGCTGCCGCCCCGTCACCAGGTCCAGTCCCGGCGCCAGGCCCGGTGCCGGGGGCGAAGACGAGGACCGGTTTGGCGTAGCTGCCCGCGTCGGCAAGAAGGGCCACCAGGCTGCCGTCCGGAGCGAAGGCCGCGGCAGGGCGCTCCGCCGTGGCGGCACCGGGCGTACCGGCTGCAGCACCGGCCGCGATCCGCCGGCCGAAGGAGATCTCGGCGGTTTCTTCGGCGGTGAGTTCGCGGTTGGGCATCAGCGCCCTGGCGGCGAGGGACATGTCCAGGACATTGAGCTCATCGGCGAGCTGTTCGAGGGTGCGCGCCTGGTCCAGTGAGTAGGGGCCCACCTGGGTCCGGCGGAGCGCTGTCAGGTGGCCGCCGACGCCGAGGGCGTCGCCCAGGTCCCGGGCGAGGGCGCGGATATAGGTTCCGGAGGAGCATTCCACCGTCACATCCAGGTCCACCACACCTGCTGCCGCGTCCCTGCGGATGCCATGCACGTCGAACCGGTGGATGGTCACGGGGCGTGCGGCGAGCTTGACGTCCTCGCCGGACCGCACGCGGGCGTAGGCGCGTTCGCCGTTGACCTTGATTGCGCTGACGCTGCTGGGCACCTGCTGGATGTCCCCCGTGAGGGCCGCAACGCCGTCGTGAATCTGCTGGTCGGTGACGCCGTCCGCGCTGGTGGTGGCCGTGACCTCGCCCTCCGCGTCGTCGGTCACCGTGGACTGGCCCAGGCGGATGGTGGCGGTATAGGTCTTCGAGGTGCCCACAATGTAGGTCAGCAGGCGGGTGGCTTTGTTGATGCCAAGCACCAGAACACCGGTGGCCATGGGGTCAAGGGTTCCTGCGTGCCCCACTTTCCGGGTCCCTGCGAGGCGCCGCATCCGGCCAACCACATCATGGCTGGTCCATCCCTGCGGCTTGTCCACTATCACCAGTCCAGAAAGCACGCCTCCCAGTATATGGGCGCGGGTTGGGGCGCATGTGCAGGGTACCGGCAGGGAGCGTACGACGGCGGCGGCCCAGCACGGCGGCCGCGTCACCGGTCGGGGCGGAGGCAGGGCAGGGGACGGCTAGGATGGCTGGCATGCCTGAGCTTGCCGCCCATATCCGCGACGTGCCCGTCAACCAGATCCGTGAGATTACCGAGGCCGCCTGGCGCACTCCCGGCGCCGTGGTGCTCAGCATCGGGGAGCCGGGCTTCCCCCTCCCCCGCCACGTCCTGGACGCCGGCATCGCCTGCCTGGACCGCGATGAAACCAACTACACGCCCAATGCCGGGATCCCGGCCCTGCGCGAAGCGTTCGCCGCCAGGTTCCGGGAGGAACAGGGCGTGGACGTCGGTGCGGGGCGGGTGTACGTGGTGTCGGGCGCCCAGCAGGGCCTGCACTTCGCCATGAGCCTGCTGCTCTCCCCCGGCGACGAGATCCTGATCCCGAACCCGGGCTACCCCACCTTCGCCATGACCAGCCGGCTGCTGAACGCCGTTCCCGTCGGCTATCCCCTGCACCCGGACCACGGCTTCCAGCCCCGGGTCGCCGACGTGGAAGCCCTCATCACCAGCCGCACCCGGGTCCTGGTGCTCAATTCCCCGTCCAACCCGCTGGGCGCCGTGCTCAGTGAGGACCTGGTCCGTGAGCTGGTGGAGCTGGCCCGCAGGCACGACATCTGGGTCATCTCGGACGAGTGCTACGAGGCATTCACCTACGATGTCCCGCACGTCAGCCCGGCAAGGTTCGACGGCGGCACGGCGGAGGATGCGCGGGTATTCACCTCGTTGACGCTGTCCAAGACCTACGGCCTGACGGGGCTGCGGATCGGCGCGCTCGTCTGCCCGCCGGGGCTTGAACAGAAGATGGACAACGTCATGGAATCGATCGTCTCCTGCGTGGCGTCCGCCCCGCAGTACGCGGCGCTCGCAGCCCTCACCGGGCCGCAGGATTACGTGCGCCACGCGCACCAGCACTACCGGGACAACCGGGATGCGGCGTCCGCGGTCCTGGCGGCGAAGGGCATCCGCTACCTGCCGGCACAGGGTGCGTTCTACCTGTGGGCGGACATGTCCCACGTAACCGGCGGCGATGTGCGGTCCTGGGTCCGGCGGTTCCTGGCCGACTCCGGGGTAGCGCTGGCTCCCGGGACTGCCTTTGGGTCCATCGGCGAGGGGTGGGTCCGGATCGCGCTGTGCGGCCGGAAGCAGGATCTGTTGGAAGGACTGTCCCGGCTTCCTGCCGCCGGCCGGTAAAACCCGGCCCAGGCAGTATCAGCTGCGGGCGCCGCCCAGTGATTTGTCCAGCCAGGACCGCAGCGCCTCCGCCGGCGCGGCGCCTGCCTGGCGGGCGGCGACCTTGCCGTCCACGAGCACCATCAGGGTGGGGATGGCCTGCACGTCGAACCTCCGCGACAGGCCGGGCGACTTGTCCACGTCCACTTTCACCAGCTTGATCTTCCCCGGCCGTTCCCGGGCCAGCTTGTCCAGGACGGGGCTGACCATGCGGCAGGGTCCGCACCACGCCGCCCAAAAATCCACCAGCACGGGAACTGAGGACTGCTCCGCCACGGCAGCGAAGTCACCATCACCCGCGGACACGATCCACGGCAGGTCTGCCTTGCAGTTGCCGCAGCGGGGGTGGCCGGCAGCCTGTGCGGGCACCCTGTTGGTCTTCCCGCAGCTGGGGCAGCTGAGGAGTGTGGGTTCCATGGCTAGTATTCCTTCCTGCTGTCAAAGGCGCGCCACGTCTGGAAGGGGACGTCCGACGTCGGGATGTCACCCCTGGTCACCGGCATCAGCTCCGGCGCGGCACCGTTGAAGTAGTCGTAGAAAAGTGCGTCGTCAAAGCCGGCGGCGGCTGCCCCGTGCCGGTCGGCGGCGAAGTAGACGTGGCCGATCCTGGCCCAGAGGGCGGACGCCAGGCACATGGGGCACGGCTCGCAGCTTGCGTAGAGAACTGAGCCGGTGAGGTCGAAATTCACCGTGGCCGCCGCCGCGGCCCGGATGGCCACCACCTCGGCGTGGGCGGTGGGGTCGTTGTCGCGGGTCACCCGGTTGACCCCTGCGTGGACGCGCCCGTCGGGGGTTACCACCACCGCTCCGAAGGGACCGCCGCCCTCGCCGACGTTCCGCGTGGCGAGGTCCACGGCCTGCCCAAGGTATTGGCTCAACTCAGGGTCAGTAGAGGGGCTGTTGCCGTGGTCCGCGGAGGTCATAGCACGATCCTAGCCACGGGCGCCCCGCAGGGGGATGGAAAGGGGGCCAAAAAGGGGAGCTGCCCCCAACCGCTACCAGCCGGTAGGGGCCTACGCTTGCGCCCGGGGGATCCATTTTGCCTCCGCGGAGGCTCCATATCCAGCCCGCAAGGGCCCGCACCCCGGAGTACCCAATGAACAAAAGACTCGCACTCTTAGCCTGTATGGCGGCCTCGGCCGCTGCCATCGCGTCCGCAGGCCCCGCCGCCGCTTCCGCCAAAACGCCGGATTACGATGTGCTTGCAGGAGGCTTCGTCTCGCCGCTGCATGTCACTGCCGGACCCGGGAAATCGGTCCTGGTGTCCCAGGATTTCGCCGGGAAGCTCACCCGGATCGACCGTGACGGGTCCACGGAAGACCTTTCCACGGACACACCCCAAGGTTGGGAGGTGGCCGGGGCCGACACCCGCGGCAGCACGACGTACTTCCTTGAAAGCGTGGGCGCCGGCCAGGGTGACCCCGCAGGGCTGCACGGGTACCTGAAGTCCATCGATGCCCGGGGTGATGTTGAGACCATCGCCGATTTTGCCGATTACGAGCGGAGCCATAACCCCGACGGTGACCAGCACTACGGATTCGGCGACGACGTCAGCGCCCAGTGCCTCGCGGCGTGGCCGGAGTTCCCGCCTCCCAGCTACAAGGGCATCGTGGATTCCCATCCGTATGCGCTCGCGGTCCGCGACAACACTGCCTACGTTGCGGATGCAGGCATGAACGCCGTGCTCAAGGTGAACCTGAAAACCGGTGATATCGACACCGTCGCCGTGCTGCCGCCGCGCCCGGCCGTGGTTCCGGCGGGTCTGCGGATTCCCACGGACATGATGGGAAACACGGTGGAGGTGCCCGCGTGCGTGGTGGGCCATGAGTATGCCTTCGAACCGGTTCCCACGGATGTGGGGATCGGACCTGACGGGATGCTGTATGTGACGTCCCTGCCGGGCGGCCCGGAAGGACCTGAACTCGGGGCCCGCGGTGCCATCTTCAGGATCAATCCGTGGAACGGCGACACCGACCTCTGGGCAGAGGACATCCTCAGCCCCACAGGCCTGGCCGTTGCAGGCAACGGTGATGTCTATGTGGCATCGCTGTTCGGCGGCGAGATCCTGAAGTTCACCTGTGACGGGGACCGCTCCCAATTCCTGGCGGTGAACATGCCGGCAGATGTCGACATCAGCGGCCATACGCTCTACGCCACCATCGACGCCCTGGGTGACCCGTCGCAGCCGCCTGCGGGCAAGGTCATCAAGGCCGACCTCCGGTAGCGGCAGCCTCCCCCGCCGGCAGGGCACGGCGGGGATTAAATGCATCAGGGCCCGGGATGCGTTCCCGGGCCCTGGTGTGCGTCTTTACTTGTGGCCGTCCTCGTCAAGGTCCTCGTCGTCGGTGAGGTCCAGGTCCTCTTCGTCGAAGTCGTCCTCGTCGATTTCCACGTCACCGGACGCATCGGTCTTGTACGGGTCGGCGTCGCCTGCGTGCCGGGCGTTGGCGGCAAGGGCGGCAACCTCGGCGTCACGCTTGCGGGCCTCCCGCAGCAGTTCCTCCAGGTTGGAGGCGTTGACCGGAATCTGGTCGGCCACGAACTCAAGGGTGGGGGTCAGGCGTACGGTGATGTTCCGGCCCACCTCCTGGCGGAGCACACCCTTGGCCTTCTCAAGCCCCTTGGCGGCATCAGCCTGGACGGCCTGGTCACCAAAGACGGTGTAGTAAACAGTGGCGTGCTGCAGATCATTGGTCACGCGGGCATCAGTAACAGTAATGCCCTCCAGCCGAGGATCCTTGACCTTCCGGCCCAGAGCCTCAGCAACAACAACCTTAATCCGCTGCGCCAACTTGGCAGCACGTGCCGGATCAGCCATGAACAACTCCTATAAGAAGAAAAATTTGGGACGTACGACGGCGGCGAAGGCTGCCAGGGCACGTTTCAGTTATCTGCCACGCACTTGAGGCGGTTGCCACGCGCTGAGGCGAGTGGACGACGGACCTCCGTTGGATTTTTCCGGCGGCCTGGGAGTGGCATCGGGCCTGCCGGAGCTGGGCGGCAAAGGATCGCAAGATCCTTTGCCGCCCAGCGAAGGGGCGGGGCCGCCGGAAAAATCCAACGGCCCCGCACCTGGCACTGCTGACTGCCCGAAGGCGGACCAGCTTAGACGCGCGGCTTCTCGCGCATCTCGAAGGTCTCGATGATGTCGCCTTCGGTGACGTCGTTGTACGACCCCAGACCGATACCACATTCGAAGTCCGTGCGGACCTCGGTGGCGTCGTCCTTGAAGCGCTTGAGCGACTCAACGGTGAGGTTGTCACCGATGATCTTGCCGTCGCGGCTGACGCGTGCCTTGGCGTTGCGGCGGATGATGCCCGAGCGGACGATCGAGCCGGCGATGTTTCCGAACTTGGAGGAGCGGAAGACTTCGCGGACCTCGGCGGTGCCGAGCTGGACTTCTTCGTATTCCGGCTTGAGCATGCCCTTGAGCGCCATCTCGATGTCATCGATTGCTGCGTAGATGACGGAGTAGAAGCGCATGTCCACGCCTTCGCGGTCTGCCAGTTCGGCAACCCGCTCGGCGGGCTTGACGTTGAAGCCGATGATGACGGCGGAGTCGACCGTTGCCAGGTTGACGTCGTTCTGGGTGATGGCACCCACACCGCGGTGGATGACGCGCAGCTGCACGCCTTCGCCGACGTCGATCTTGAGCAGCGCGTCTTCGAGGGCTTCCACGGCACCGGACACGTCACCCTTGAGGATGAGGTTGAGGGTGTCGATCTTGCCTTCGGCGACGGCCTGGTCGAAGTCTTCCAGGCTGATGCGCTTGCGGCGCTTGGCCAGGGCGGCGTTGCGGTCGGCTGCTTCACGCTTCTCGGCGATCTGGCGGGCGGTGCGCTCGTCAGCGGTCACGAAGAAGGTGTCGCCGGCGCGCGGCACGTTGGACAGACCCAGCACCTGGACGGGGCGGGACGGGCCGGCCTCGGTCAGGGCGCTGCCGTCGTCGTCGAACATCGCACGGACGCGGCCGTGGGCCGTGCCTGCCACGATGGTGTCGCCGACGCGCAGGGTGCCGGACTGGACCAGGACGGTGGCAACAGCACCGCGGCCCTTGTCCAGGTTGGCTTCGATCGCGATGCCGCGGGCGTCCTTGTTCGGGTTGGCGCGCATGTCCAGGGCAGCGTCCGCGGTGAGCAGGACAGCCTCGAGCAGCTCGTCGATGTTGAGGTTCTGGCGGGCAGAGACCTCCACGAACATGGTGTCGCCACCGTATTCCTCGGGAACCAGGCCGTACTCGGTCAGCTGGCCGCGGACCTTGTCCGGGTTGGCGCCTTCCTTGTCGATCTTGTTCACGGCCACGACGATCGGCACGTTGGCCGCCTGGGCGTGGTTGAGGGCCTCAACGGTCTGGGGCATGACGCCGTCATCGGCTGCGACCACCAGGATGGCGATGTCGGTGACCTTGGCACCACGGGCACGCATGGCGGTGAACGCCTCGTGGCCCGGGGTATCGATGAAGGTGATCTTGCGGTCATTACCCTCATGGTTGTGAGTGACCTGGTAGGCACCGATGTGCTGGGTAATGCCGCCGTGTTCGCCGGCCATGACGTCGGACTTGCGGATGGCATCGAGCAGCCGGGTCTTACCGTGGTCGACGTGGCCCATGACGGTGACTACTGGAGGACGTGCCTCAAGGTCGTCGTCGCCTTCGGCTTCGAGCTCAGCGTCGAAGTCGATGTCGAAGCCGGAGAGCAGCTCGCGCTCCTCGTCCTCCGGCGAGACAACCTGGAGCTTGTAGCCCAGTTCCTCGCCAAGCAGGGCGAAGGTCTCTTCGTCCAGCGACTGGGTGGCCGTGGCCATTTCACCGAGGTGGAACAGCACGGTGACCAGTGCGGCGGGGTTTGCCTCGATCTTGTCGGCGAAGTCCGTGATGGACGAGCCACGGCGAAGCCGGATGACGGTGTTGCCGTCGCCGCGGGGTACGCTCACGCCACCCAGCGACGGGGCACTCATCTGCTCAAGTTCCTGGCGCTTTGCGCGCTTGGACTTGCGCTGCTTGCCACGGCCTGCGCCGCCCTTGCCGAATGCACCCTGGGTGCCGCCGCGACCGCGGCCGCCCTTGCCGAAACCGCCGCCGGCGGGAGCACCGCCGCCACCACCGGGACCACCGGTGCCGGGAGCGCCACCGGGGCGTCCGGGACCGCGGCCGCCGCCGGGACGGCCTGCACCCGCGGGTGCGGGACGCTCAGTGCGGTTGGGCATCATGCCGGGCGTGGGACGGGGACCACCGGGACGCGGTGCACCCGGACGGGGTCCGCCTGCACCTGCGGCGGGGCGGGGCCCACCGGCACCGGCTGCGGGACGCGGCCCACCGGGACGCGGTCCGCCTGCACCTGCTGCGGGGCGCGGCCCACCGGGACGGTCGCCGTCGGTGCGGCTGCCGCCGGGACGGGGCATGCCCTGCGAGGTGGCGAACGGGTTGTTGCCGGGGCGCGGGGCGCGCTCACTGTCTCCGCCGCGGCCCCGGGGCATGCCCTGGGAAGTGGCGAAGGGGTTGTTGCCCGGACGGGGTCCGCCGGGACGGGGACCGGAGGCGCCCGGTGTTGATCCACCCGGACGGGCGGAGGGAGCCGGGGTCTCGGCCTTGGGAGCCGGGCGTGCACCGGGCTTGGCACCCGTGGAAGGAGCACCCGCAGACGGTGCCGCGGGAGCGGCAGGCGCGGCGGGAGCCGGCGCTGCCGGTGCAGCTTCCTTGGCAGCGGGCTCGGCGGGGGCGGCCGGAGCCGGGGCCTCAGCCTTGGGGGCCGGAGCCTTGGGCGCAGCCGGGCCGGGAGCCGGGGCTGAAGGACGGGTACCTGCTGCGGGAGCGGGTGCCTTGGGGGCAGCGGCGGGCGCTGCGGCCGGTGCTGCCGACTTTGCGGCAGCGTCGGGGAAGGCGTTGCGCAGTTTACGCACAACGGGGGCCTCGATGGTTGACGAGGCGGAGCGAACGAATTCGCCCAGTTCCTGCAGTTTTGTCACTGCATCTTTGGAAGTTATACCGAGCTCTTTGGCGAGCTCATGTACGCGGACCTTGGCCACATTTCTCCTGTCTCGGTCCGCACCGAGCCAGGCACGAACCGTCTACTTCTTACTGCGGACCCCAGCCGCTGTTGATGCGAAGGGGCCCATTGCAGAGCGCAACAAAGTTGTCATCGTTACGCACTCATCGCTGGGAACTCATCGGGTTTCCATCAGATTTCTGACCCGCTTTCAGGTTGGACGGTTGGTGTTGCAGCCACCGGGGCGGCGTCAACGTTCGGGCCTGACGTGATCCGGTGTTCGACGGCGGCGGTCCCGGTTGCGCCCTCGAGGGCACGTCCGAATGCTCGCCGCTTGATCGCCAGAGCCAGGCACGATGCGCTGGGGTGCAGCCATGCACCCCGGCCAGCCATCCGGCGTCGTTCATCCACCAGGACAGCGGTTGACCCGCTGCCTTCGGCGACGAGCCGGAGCAACTGCGACCGCGGACCCTTCTTCCGGCAGCCGATGCAGGTACGTTGGGGCTGATTCCCGGTGGAAAGCATTTCTGCCACGGTCATCGTCCTGACGTTCCTTCTGCTGGCCGCAGGTTTTACCGTTTCCGCAGTCACGGAAACGAGCACGCCCAAGGCACACGGCTACCGGCCGTTAGGCGCGGTCTTATCTATTCTAGCCCCTCCGGGCCGTTCTGCCCGAAACCGGGTGGCTAATGCGGTGCATCAGCCACCCTGCCCGGACGTCATTTATCGCGGTTGCCCGCGGCGTCGGAGACGATGTCGATGCGCCACCCGGTCAGCTTGGCCGCCAGGCGGGCGTTCTGGCCTTCCTTGCCGATGGCCAGGGACAGCTGGTAGTCGGGGACCACCACCCGGGCGGAGCGCGTGGCTTCATCCGTGATCGTGACCGAATTCACGCGCGACGGCGAAAGGGCGCTGGCGATGAACGTGGCCGGGTTCTCGCTGAAGTCGACGATGTCGATCTTTTCGTCGTTCAGCTCGGTCATGACGGCGCGGACGCGGGAGCCCATTTCACCGATGCAGGCACCCTTGGCGTTGATTCCCGGGGTGTTCGCCTTGACGGCGATCTTGGTGCGGTGCCCGGCTTCGCGGGCCAGCGCCACGATTTCCACGGAGTGGTCGGCGATCTCGGGTACTTCGAGTTCGAAGAGCTTCCGGACCAGGCCCGGGTGGGACCGTGACAGCGTGACGGACGGGCCCTTGGTGCCGCGGTGTACATCGATGACCAGGGCGCGCAGCCGGTTGCCGTGGATGTACTTTTCACCGGGAACCTGCTCGGGCGGCGGCAGGAGAGCCTCGATCGAACCCAGGTTGACCTGGATCATGTGCGGGTTGTTGCCCTGCTGGATGGTGCCGGACACCAGCTCGCCTTCGCGGCCCTTGAATTCGCCCAGGACGTTGTCGTCCTCAACGTCGCGGAGGCGCTGCAGGATGATCTGCCGTGCGGTGCTGGCGGCGATGCGGCCGAACCCCTCCGGGGTGTGCTCGAATTCGCCGATGGGAGCCCCGTCGTCGTCAATTTCGACAGCCCAAATGGTGACGTGGCCGCTCTTGCGGTCCAGTTCGGCGCGTGCTTTTTCGAAGGCGCCGGGTGACTTGTGGTAGGCCACCAGGAGCGCCTGCTCGATGGTGGGGATCAGGAGGTCCAGCGGGATTTCACGCTCACGCTCCAAAAGTCTCAGTGCGCTCATGTCAATATCCATCAGGCCTCCTCAGAAGGTCCATTGTGTTCAGGTTCCAGACCGTCCTCCGGGAGGTGGCTGAATTCGATCTCGACTTTTCCGTTACGGATCCTGTCGAAAGGAAGTTTTACTGGGTCACCCTGCCGTGGCTTCATGCCTTTCTTGACGAGCACCTCGGGGATAAGCGTCACTCCCCGGCCGTCCACGGCGTGGATGCGGCCGGTGACGTTTTCGCCCTGGACGACGTTGACCTTGACCATCCGGCCGCGGGCGCGGTGCCAGTGCCGGGGTTCGGTCAGGGGACGTCCGACGCCGGGTGAGGACACCTCGAGGTCGTAGGGCCGGCCGTCGTCGTTTGGGTCGTTGTCCAGCACGTCAGAGAGCACCCGGGAGATGTCGGCAATGACGTCAAGGCTGACCCCGCCGGTCTCCTCCTGCGGCAGGTCCACCACAACGTGGACCACCCGGTGGGAGCCGGGGATGATGGCAACATCCTCAAGGTACAGTCGGTTGGCCTGGACTGCGGGTTCCAGGAGGGCCCTGAGCCTGGCAGCTTCAGGATTGTGGGCCGGCGCGGATCCGCTTCCCGTACCGGTATGGTCTGGTGAAGCCGTGGCTTCTGCATTGCTCACGATGCCGGCCGCCCTCCCTATAGATGATGTGGTGTTTACTAGCGTAGCTATTTTACCGGTCCAGTGGTGCACCGGGGTGCCCCCTCAGCGTGACACCATTGTCTGTTGTGAAAGCCCGCCGCCAGGACACCGACCCCCGCATGCGCCCGATCCGATTTGCCGTCTTTGCCCTTGCTGCCCTGGTTGTCCTGAGCCTCGGTTTCGCCCTGATTCCCGCGGAAAAACCCGCCCCTGCCGAGCCTCCGTTTTCCGAGCGGGCCCGGGCGGCAGCGCTCAGTGCGGCCCTCGATCTGCGGGCCGCCGGAATGGAGCTCGCTTCCGCCGGCGCCGCGGATTCCACCGCTGTGGACCCTGTTGTGACCTTGCTGACCATCCAGGCCAGGGCGTTGAGGTCCCCGGGCGCGGCCTCCATGACCGGTTCCGCCACCGGGCCCGCGGCCGGGTCCCCCCAGGCCTCGCCGCAGGCAAGCCCGTCAGCAGCTTCCACCGCCGGTCCTCGAAACGCCGCGGAGCTGGTCCAGGCCCTGGCCACCAGCGGGGCCACCCGGCTCAGGGACGCTGAAACGGCCGACGGGGGGATGGCACGGCTCCTCGCGGGCGCCGGCACCGCGCAGCTCATCGCGGCCGGGCGTCTTGCCGCTGCCACCGGGGTCCCCGCGCCGCAGGGAACCCCAGGACCGGACGCCGAGGAGCCGGGGACACCAGCAGCCGCTTCTCCGTGCCCCTCGCCTTCGGTCCCGGCCACATCGTCCCCGGCCGCTTCAGGCCCGTCCGCCTCAGCCCCGTCCGCGAAGGACAGCGCGGCGCCCGCCACTCCCCCAGGCACGCGCCAGGCCCTGGCCGCTGCCGTTTCCGCCGAGCAGCAGGCCGTCTACGGCTACCAGGCGGCGCTCCCCCGCCTCGCTCCCGCGGAGGCCGGTCCGGCGTCGGAATTCCTGGGCGCGCACAAGGAGCTGGCTTCGGCCGCGGCGGAACGTCTCCGGGCGGCCTGCGGCGGCCCCGTGCCGCAACAGCCCGGATACGTCCTCGATCCGGGCTTCCTGGCTGCCCCGGCGGCCGGGTTGGGCAAACTTGAAGCGGCAACGCTGTCCTCGTATGGCGACGCTGTGGCCGTCTCGCAGGGCCAGGACCGGATATGGGCCCTGGCAGCCCTTCGCTCCGCCGCAAGCCGTGCCTTGCGCTGGGGAGCAGACCCCGGGCCTGTGCCGGGCCTGACCCTGGACATCGGGCAACTGCCTGCCCTTCCCGCCGGGGCCGGCCGTCCCACCGGGACCGGACTGGCGCCGTCGCCCGCTGCATCCTGAACCCCGTGGCGAAGGGGCCGCCTTTCCCACCCTGGATCCGCTCTCGAAGGAAGGCCTTGTGGAGGGTGGCATTGGGCTGGCGGGGGTGGTTTGCTGAAGGGATGAACGCGGACGAACCGGCCGATGCCCCGGGGACCAATGCAGCCGGCCCGGATCTGAACCGCCACCTGGAGACGGAACCGCACGGCGACGACACGGCGCACCGGCTGAACTGGCTACGCGCCGGTGTCCTGGGCGCCAACGACGGCATCGTCTCCGTTGCCGCCATCGTCGTGGGCGTGGCCGGGGCCACCGCCGAGCTGGGCCCCATCCTCACGGCGGGCGTAGCCGGGGTGGTGGGCGGTGCGGTGTCCATGGCGCTGGGCGAATATGTTTCCGTCAGCAGCCAAAGCGACAGCCAGCGGGCCCTGATCGAGAAGGAGCGCCGCGAGCTGGCGGAAGATCCGGAAGCGGAACTGGCCGAGCTGACCGCCATCTACCAGGCCAAGGGCCTCACCCCGGAAACTGCGGCCAAGGTCGCCGGCGAGCTTACGGCCCACGATGTCCTGGCAGCGCACCTGTCCGCCGAGCTCAACATCGACGAAGCGGACATCGTCAGCCCCTGGCACGCGGCTTTCGCCTCAGCCATTGCCTTCACCATTGGCGCCATCCTGCCCATGCTGGCCATCCTGCTGCCACCGCCGGGGATCCGGGTCCCGCTGACGTTCGTATCGGTGCTGGTGGCCCTGGCGCTGACAGGTGCACTCGGTGCCTGGATTGGCGGCAGCTCGAAAACCAGGGCCGCTGTCCGCGTGGTGGTGGGCGGGGCCCTGGCACTCGCGGCAACGTTCGTGATCGGCAACCTGCTCGGGGCCTCCGGTGTTGTCTGATCCCGTGGTGCCCGGCGCCTTGTCACCGGACCGCTTGCCATCTCCCGTTCCCGTTCCCCCGGACCTCGCTTCCCGCTATGCCCGCAGCAGTGCGGGACGGGCCTGGCTGGACAGTCTTCCGGGCCTGCTGGCGGACCGCCTGGAGCAGTGGCACCTGGAGGTTGACCTGGCCCCGGGCTGCTTTCCCTGGAGCGGCCACGGTGGCCTGGTCGTCCCGGTACGGCAGGATGACGGCTCGCCGGCAGCCCTCAAAATCGCTTTTCCCCATGATGAGGCGACGGTGGAGCGGCATGCGCTGGCGCTCTGGGGCGGCCGCGGCGCCGTTCTGCTGATGGCCTCGGACAGTGGATCCTGTGCCATGCTCCTGGAACGCCTCGACGCCGGCCGGTCGCTGGCGGACCTGCCGCTGGAGGAGGCAGCGCAGGTGTGGGGCGGATTGGTGCGCCAGCTGGGACTCGTCCCGGACCACCGCCCGGAATGGCAGGAGTTCACCCACATAGCTGCCCGGGCCGAACAATGGAGCGATGACCTGCCCGCGGACTGGGAACAGCTGGGACGGCCGTTTCCCCGGTGGCTGTTGGAAGCGGCGCTGGAGGTGTGCCAGACCCGCGGCGCGGTGGGACGCCGGTCCGCCCGGGATCTCCTGGTCCACACGGACCTGCATTTCCTGAACATCCTGGCCCGGCCGGGAACAGCGGGGGCAACCCCGGCCGGCTATGCGGCGATCGACCCCCAGCCCATGATCGGTGAGCCGGAGTTCGCGGTTGCACCGCTGCTCTGGAACCGCCTGGGAGACCTGCCCGCCGCCCGGCCCGGTCCAGCGCTCCTCAGCCGCTGCCACGACTTCAGCACCGCCGCCGGCCTGGACCCTGCCGCGGCGCGGGAATGGGGCATCGCCAGGGAGGTGGAAAACGCGCTGTGGTACGCCGGGAAGGGGCACCGGGGCGACCTGGCGCGGTCGCTTTGGGTAGCCAGCACCCTCGCCGGAAACACTTTGGAGGACCTGCCGCATCCCCATTCGCTGCCGGAACCTGGACAGGGCGGATAGGGTCCGCCCTGCTGCCGGAAGGCGCGCACCGGCGCTGGATGGTCAGGAGTTCCGCACCGCGGCCAGGGCTGACCTTACAGCGTCCACTGCCGTGGCCACATCCTCCCCCGCCGTGTGCCAGTTGCTCACCGAAACCCGGAGGATGTCACGGTCCCGCCAGTGCGAACCGGACATCCACACCTTTCCCTCCTCGATGATGCGGGCGGTGACTGCGCGGGTGGTCTCGTCATCCCCGAATGCCAGGCACACCTGGGTGTAGCCGACGTCATTGAGTACCTCCACCCCGTCCAGGGCGGCCACCCCCTCCGCGATGGCCGTTGCTGCCGCGGTCAGGCCGCCCACCTGGGCGGCCACCCCGTCGCGGCCAAGGCTTTTCAGGGCCGCCCAGACCGGAACTCCCCGTGCGCGCCGGGACAGCTCGGGGACCTTTTCGAAAGGGTCGCCCGGGCCTTCGGCGTCATGCACCAGGTAGCTGGCATGCAGGCCCATCGCAGCCCGCAGCGCCGACGGGTCCCGGACGATGGCGATTCCGCAGTCGTAGGGCACGTTCAGGGTCTTGTGGGCGTCCGTGCCCCACGAATCCGCCTCTTCAAACCCCCGGGTGAGATGCCGCAGTTCCGGCACAGCGGCAGCCCACAGGCCGAAGGCACCATCGACGTGGACCCACGCGCCGTGTTTGCGTGCGACGGCGATGGCCTCGGCAAAGGGGTCAAAGGCACCCGAGTGCAGGTTGCCGGCCTGGAGGCACACCAAAGCGGGTCCGGCGCCATCAGCAAGGGCCACATCGAGCGCTGCAGGGACAAGGCGGCCCTGGCCGTCGGCGTCGACCTCCCTTGGCTTACCAAGGCCCAGGTAGCGCAGGCCAAGGTCCACGGTGTCGTGCCGTTCCCGTCCCACGAAGCAGCGGATCCGGGGTGCACCGGAGAGGCCGTCCCGGTCCAGGTCCCAGCCGGCGTCCGCGAGCAACCGCCACCGGGCAGCGGCCATTCCGGTGAAGTTCGCCATGGTGGCGCCGGTGACGAAGCCGACGTCGGCCCCCTGCGGCAGCCCCAGCAGCTCCAGCACCCACTGACCGGCGGCTTCCTCGATGGCTGCCGTCGCCGGAGTCGCGTAGCGGAGACCGGCGTTCTGGTCCCAGGCACTGACCAGCCAGTCGGAGGCCAGGGCAGCGGGCAGCGTGCCGCCGATGACCCAGCCGAAGAACCGGCCGGAGGGCATGGCCATCAGCCCGGGCTCGGCCTGCGTGGCCAGGAAATCGATCACCTCAGCAGCGGGCATGCCCGCTGCGGGCAGCGGCCCGCCAAACACGCCGGCAAGATCAGAGGCATGCAGGCGGGGTCCTACAGGGCGGTTCCGGAGGCTGGCCAGCCAGGCCTGCGAATGCCCTGCTGCGGCCGCCAACGCCGCGGCATACCCGTCGTCGCCGTGTACCATACCTGCATGCTACGCCGGGCAGGCCCGCGTCACGAGGACCAGTTTCCGGGACGGGATCAGGCGAAGTTTTCCTGCCAGACGTCGTAACCGAGCTTGACGATCAAGGCCCCGACAACCACCAGGAAGACCACCCGGACAAACTTGCTGCCCTGCTGCACCGCGGTCCGGGCGCCCAGGTAGCCTCCGGCCATGTTGGCTGCTCCGAGCAGCAGCCCGATGCCCCACAGGATGGAGCCGTGCGGCAGGAAGAACAGCAGCGCCCCGGCGTTGGTGGCCATGTTCACGATCTTGGCCTTGGCGCTCGCTTCCAGGAATGCATACCCCATGGCGGACACCAGGGCGATGACCAGGAAAGACCCCGTCCCGGGGCCGATGAGACCGTCATAGAACCCAATCACCGCACCGATGAGGCAGGCGACCACATAGTGCCGGTGGCCTTCGTGCCGCAGTGCCGTCAGCTCGCCGACGCTGGGCTTGAGGGCGGTGAAAAGCGCGACGGCGACCAGCGCCACCACGATGATGGGCTTGAAGACCCCGGCCGGCAGGGTGGCCGCCAGGCTCGCTCCGCCGAAGCTGCCCGCGAGGGCTATGACGGCCATGGGGACCGCCGTCCGAAGGTCCGGCCCCACTCTCCGGTAGTAGGTGGCGGCGCTGGTGGCGGTCCCGAAGATGGAGCCCATCTTGTTGGTGGCCAGCGCCTGGACGGGCGCAATGCCGGGAACCAGCAGCAGTGCGGGAAGCTGGATAAGGCCTCCGCCGCCCACCACCGCGTCAACCCAGCCGGCTGCGAATCCAGCCACCACGATCAGGATGATGGTGGTGAGCTGGATCGACTCGAAGCCGGAGATCACTGGTTGCGGACGGCGTTGACCACGTAGTCGACGGCCTTGTCCACCTCGATGTTCTCGGCTTCACCGCTGCGGCGGTCCTTGATCTCCACCACGCCGTCCACCAGCCCGCGGCCCACGGCGAGGATGGTGGGAACGCCCACCAGCTCCGCGTCGCCGAACTTCACTCCGGGCGAGACTTTGGGACGGTCGTCGTAGATGACCGACAGGCCTGCTGCTTCGAGATCCGCCGAGAGTTTCTCCGCTGCCTGGAAGATCTCCTCGCCGCGGCCCACGGCCACCACATGCACGTCGGCGGGTGCCACGGTGCGGGGCCAGACCAGCCCACGGTCGTCATGGTTGGCCTCAGCCAGCGCGGCCACGGCACGGGTGACGCCGACGCCGTAGGAACCCATGGTGACCACTACCTGCTTGCCGTTCTGGTCCAGCACCTTGAGGTCCAGGGCTTCGGCGTACTTGCGGCCCAGCTGGAAGATGTGGCCCATTTCGATGCCGCGGGCGGTCTCCAGGGGGCCGGAGCCGTCCGGCGAAGGATCGCCGGCGCGGACTTCGGTGCACTCAATCACGCCGTCCCAGGTAAAGTCGCGGCCCGCGACCAAACCGAAGACGTGCTTGCCGGCCTCGTTGGCACCGGTGATCCAGGCGGTGCCGCTGACCACGCGCGGGTCCACCAGGTAGAGGAGCTTTGTGGCGCTCTCGGCGCCGAGGAGGGCGTGGTCCAGGGAAAGGCCCGGGCCCAGGTAGCCCTTGACGATCAGCGGCTGCTTCTTCAGGTCCTCCTCGCCGGCCTGCTCGAGTCCGATCTCGCCCGCAATGGGCAGGAAGGCGCCGATGTTTGCTTCGACGCGCTTGAGGTCCACCGCGCGGTCGCCGGGAACACCGATGACCACCAGCTGCCGCTCACCGGTGGGCAGCGTGACGGCGAGGACCACGTTCTTGAGCGTGTCAGCGGCAGTCCAGGCGCCGCCGTCGGCCTCTGCCCGCGGGGCAATCTGGTTGGACGCGGCAACCAGGGTCTCGATGGTGGGCGTGTCCGGGGTGTCCAGGACTTGCGCGGCCGGGGCATTGGTGAAGTCGATCGGCTCGGGGACCACCGTGGTGACAGCCTCCACGTTGGCCGCGTAGCCGCCTGCGGAGCGGACGAAGGTGTCCTCGCCGATCTCGGTGGGGAATAGGAATTCCTCGCTCTTGGATCCGCCCATGGCGCCGGCAGTGGCCGCTACAGGCACAACTTCGAGTCCGAGGCGGTCGAAGATCTTCAGGTAGGCGGCGCGGTGCGCTGCGTAGCTGGCATCCAGTCCGGCGTCGTCCACGTCGAAGGAGTAGGAATCCTTCATGATGAACTCACGGCCGCGGAGGAGCCCTGCCCGGGGGCGTGCTTCGTCGCGGTACTTGTTCTGGATCTGGTAAAGGCTCAGCGGCAGGTCCTTGTAGGACGAGTACAGGTCCTTGACCAGGAGGGTGAACATTTCCTCGTGCGTGGGGGCCAGCAGGTAGTCGGCGCCCTTGCGGTCCTGCAGCCGGAACAGGCCCTCGCCGTATTCGGTCCAGCGGTTGGTGGCCTCATATGGTTCCCGGGGCAGCAGGGCCGGGAAGTGGACTTCCTGGGCGCCGATGGCCGTCATTTCCTCGCGGATGATTTCCTCGACCTTGCGCAGGACGCTCAGCCCCAGCGGCAGCCAGGTGTAGATGCCGGGGGCGGCACGGCGGATGTAGCCGGCGCGGACCAGGAGCTTGTGGCTGGCGACCTCGGCGTCGACGGGGTCTTCGCGCAGCGTGCGCAGGAAAAGCTGGGACAGTCGTAGGACCACGGGTGGTATCCGTTTCTGGGGAAGTGCTGGGTCAGCAGGGCCGGACAAATTCGTCTGGGTACTAATCTACCGGCACTCAACCTACGGGACCGACTGGCGGTGGCGGGAGCGCCTGGGACCACCCCCGGACACAGTAGAGCCACGCCCGGGAATACAAAGCCCCTGGCCCCCCAATAGGGCTGGTCATCGCATCCGGGCGTGGCTCAACGCCGTTATCGCCTGAGTACTGGTGAGGACTGGTGAGACCGCCCACCCCACTTCCAGCGCAGCTAGATCGAACTTATGTGATCGTGCACACGTTTGACAAGTGTTTTTATTTTTGGGAATCCGTTTGCCGCCGGTTGCTGCTTCCGTTGCCGATTGTTACTTCACCAGGGCGGCCGCGGAGTCAAGGAGCGCACCTGCCCGCCGGACGGCGTCGGCCTCGCTTGCGCCGCCGGACGCAAGCGAGGTGAGCACCACGCCCTGGTGGACCAGTTGCGCCGTAATGGTGGACTGGGTGCGGCCGTCCGGCAGGGCACTGTCCGTGCGGTAGGCGACCGCACCGGGCTGCGTGCCGGCGTCCACCGGCGTGATGGTGACCGAGATGTCCATGCCGGAGGCAGTCATGGTCATTGAGGAGCACTTCGCCAGCTGCTCCGATGGGTCGGCAACCTTGCTGAGGAAACTTTGGTCCAGGCCGGCAACCAGTGACAGGGCGGTGACAGCGCCTGTGGACGCATCGTTGCTCATGCCCACGGCCATGGCCGCTCCGTCGACCGAAGGCACGGCGCTTGCCGCAGCCAGCGCCTTGCACTCCTCCGGCTTGACGTCGATGGAAGCGAGCATCGCCTTCGTCTGCTCCAGCGTGGTGTTGATATCGGCACTGGGCAGGACGGAGAGCCTCCGGTCGGCCGCGTCCCGCACCTGGCCCACAATGGTGGCCAGTTCTTCAGCCGTATATGCCTTCGCCGTCGGGCTTGGCGTTGGAGTCGCCGTGGGGGTGGGGGCGGCGGCCGTGGTGCCGGAGCCCGCGGACGGTGCGGGAGAGGACTCTGCGGCCTGCGGCCCGGGTCCCCCACACGCAGAAACTGCTGCGGCCAAGAGGACTGAAGCCCCGAAAGTTCCCAGCACCGATGTCTTCACTTTTCCCCCAATATTCTGCTTGGAACCGGCGACCGCCGGCTAGAAGAGAACTGTAGCGAAGGTGCCCACCTGGCGGAAGCCGACGCGTTCATAGGTGGATCTTGCCCTGGTGTTGAATCCGTTGACGTAGAGGCTGGTCACCGGTGCTATCTGCTGGGCCTTTTCCACGACTGCCGACATGTAGCCGGCACTTAACCCCTGGCCGCGGAAGACCGGGTTCATCCAGACCCCCTGGACCTGGGTGACATCGTCCGTCACCGCCCCCAGCTCGGCTTTGAACACCACCTCCCCTGCGTCATTGAGGTGGACCATGGAATGACCCTGCCTGATGAGGCCCTCGACGCGGCGGCTGTAAAACTCCCTGCCGCCAAGGTAGGGCGAGTAGCCCACCTCCTCCTCGAACATGGCGGCGCAGGCCGGAAGGATGCGGTCGAAGTCGGCCAGGTTCCCCAGGGTCAGGCCGGGATCGGGCTGCACCAGGGGCGGCCCCTCGATGACCATCAGTGGCTGGTCGGCCCGGACCTCGTGGGCACGGTGGCCGAGCTCCGCCAGTTCGGCATAAAGCGCCAGCACCGCGTCTGCCGGACCGAAGGCAGACGCATACCGGCGCCCGGAGCTGTTGGCGGCCTCGGCCACCAGGGGGGCCAGGGCGGGATCGAGCTGGACCGGAACCAGGTTGGCTCCGGCCCAGCACGCGCCTGCAAGGATGCCGTCGTCGAAAACGCCGATGACCCCGGCACCGCCGCTGGTGGGCGCGGCCGTCCCCGTGGCACGAAGGTGCGCCAGGATGAACACGTTGGTCACCGGGTCCTGCCCGGCGAGCGATTTCAGCGCGGGGGTGTCCTGGCCGTCGAGGGTACGGACAGAAAGCCCCGCGGGGTCTGCCGCGTCCTTACGAGACGCTAACCACGGGGCTACCTTTGACAGCATCTTCGCCATCGGCCTCCCCCATCTCTTCCGCGATACGCATAGCCTCTTCGATCAGTGTCTCAACAATTGCGCTCTCGGGAACAGTCTTGATGACCTCGCCCTTCACGAAGATCTGGCCCTTGCCGTTGCCGGAGGCAACACCAAGGTCAGCCTCGCGGGCCTCACCGGGGCCGTTGACGACGCATCCCATGACTGCCACGCGCAGCGGGATCTCCATCCCTTCCAGCCCGGCCGTGACCTGTTCTGCCAGAGTGTACACGTCAACCTGGGCACGGCCGCAGGAAGGGCAGGACACGATTTCAAGCTTGCGCGGGCGCAGGTTCAGCGACTGGAGGATCTGGTTGCCCACCTTGATCTCCTCCACCGGCGGCGCGGAGAGGGACACGCGGATGGTGTCGCCGATGCCGCGGGAGAGGAGCGCCCCGAAGGCCGTGGCGGACTTGATGGTGCCCTGGAAGGCGGGGCCGGCTTCGGTGACGCCCAGGTGCAGGGGCCAGTCGCCTTTTTCCGCGAGCATCTCGTAGGCGGCCACCATGATCACGGGGTCGTTGTGCTTCACGGAGATCTTGAAGTCGTGGAAGCCGTGTTCTTCGAAGAGCGAGGCTTCCCAGACCGCTGATTCAACCAGCGCTTCGGGGGTGGCCTTGCCGTACTTCTTGAGGATGCCCGGCTCCAGGGAGCCCGCGTTGACCCCGATGCGGATGGAGGTGCCGTGGTCCTTGGCGGCGGCGGCGATCTCCTTGACCTGGTCATCGAACTTGCGGATGTTTCCGGGGTTCACGCGCACTGCCGCACAGCCTGCCTCGATGGCTGCGAAGACGTACTTGGGCTGGAAGTGGATGTCCGCGATGACCGGGATCTGCGACTTCCGGGCGATGATGGGCAGTGCCTCGGCATCGTCGGCGGACGGGCAGGCCACGCGGACGATGTCGCAGCCGGACGCGGTGAGCTCGGCGATTTGCTGCAGGGTGGCGTTGATATCCGTGGTGGGCGTGGTGGTCATGGACTGCACGCTGATGGGGAAATCAGATCCTACGCCTACCGAGCCGACTTTGATCTGGCGCGTCTTGCGGCGGGGGGCAAGGACGGGCGGTGGTGCTGACGGCATTCCCAGGCTGACCGAGGTCACGTGGACTCCTTGAGTTGAAAGGGTAAAAAAGCGGCTACGCGGCAATCCCGGCCAGCATGCCGGTCACCGGAGACCATTCCGTGATGCGGGTTCCGGCGATCACACCGGCTTCAGCGAAAGGGTCCTGCTTGAGGATCGAGTTGAGGGCGCCTTCATCTGACGCCTTGAAGATCAGCAGGGCACCTGCGCCGTCGCCGTAGGGGCCGCTGGCCACGATGACGCTGTCCTGTGCCAGGCCGCCTGTCCATTCCCGGTGCGCGGGGCGGACCTCATTGCGGGTTTCGGTGGAGTTGGCGGCATAAACGTACTCAACGGCAAAAACTGTCATACCGCTACCCTATCGCCATGGCCACCCTGGTACCGTCCCAATCCCCAATGCCGGAGGATGTGCCGGGCGGGGTGGGCGGCGCGCACGAGGCTGCGGTCAGTGCAGGAAGAGGACTTTGACCGCGGCAGCGGTGCCGGCGGCCCAGAGCATGGAAGTAAGGGTCCCGATGATGAAACGCTCAGCGGCAACCGGCGTCTCCTTCAGCTCGGCGAACCTGCCCAGGCCCTTGATGGCAACGATGTAGGCGATGGCCACGGGCTGGCCTGTGAGGATTGCCAGGCACACACCCAGCCGCTCCAGCACGCCGATGATGGCCCCGCCGCGCAGGATGCGCTGGCTGGGTGCGGGCGGTCCCGCTGCGGCGGCGTTCGACGCCGGCCGGCCGGGAGGGGCGGTCAGCTCGCTGTCCACTGCCTGGTTGCCTGCGCCGCCGGCTGCGTCATGAGCCGGGCCTGCGCCAGGAAGCGGGTCTGCGGCCGCCGCCGTTATTGTGCCTCCGCGCGGCCCCGGGGATGCGGGGGAAGGGTCATCGACGGTGACGTCGGCCGACGGGTCCTCTTCCGCCGACCGGGCTTCCTCCGCGGCCTTGGCGGCATCTGCCTTGTCGTCGATGGTCCGGGCGAGCTTGAACACCAGCGCAGTGACCGGCCAGCCGGCAAAGCCCGCCACCACCAAGGCCACTGCCACCCACAGTGCGGTCACGTGTCTCCTTCAATCCGGTCCGCTTCAACGTCAAGCCGGTCCGCCGGCTTTTGCCGCGCAGGCACATGCTGCTGCACGGTCATAGGCTGCTGCGCAGGGACATCCTTTTCGGCCTGGCCAACCCGGGAGTCGGCAAAACCAAGAAGCATGGACGCGGCGGGCCTGGCCGCCCATTCTTCCTGCCACCCGGAGCGAAGCACGGTACGGCTCACCGACTGCTCCGAAATTCCGAGTTCAAGCGCCACGTGCTTCTGGCTTCCGTGCCGGCCCTGGCCCTGGCCCCGTCCACCCAGGCGGCGCAGGGCGTCCACCACCCGCCACTGGGCTTCCGTGCGGTCCTGGACAAGCCGGCCCAGCAGCCTGAGCACCGCCTCCGCATTGGCACAGGCCTGCACCCCCTCCCCTGCAGCGACCCCCTTGGCCGCTTCCCCTGCCATGATGCCGGGCACCACCGACAACGGCACCTGGGAACCTGCGCCCTTGGCAAGCTCAACAGCCTTCCGCGCGGCAACAAAGGCCGTTCCAGTTCCTTCCCGGGGGCTGGCATGGGGCGGCAGGACTACGGTCCCAACACCAATCCCGACGTACCAGTGGCCGCCGCGGAGCGCGTGCAGGGCTATCTCCACCACGGCGGAGGCGTCCCGTACCACCCCCTGGACTTCATCCCCTACGGAACGCTCGAAGACCGGCTGTTCCCCGCCGGGCAGCTCAAGGCCGGCAAGCTCGTCGAGCAGGGCCGGTACACGGTCCTGGTCACCGGTGCTTCCGCGCTGATCGATGGTCATGACGAACATCTCTCAACCATAGGCGGTTGAGACCAATCAATCAATCAGATTTGGTTTATTTTTGAAAGTCAACCGATGTGGGGTGACTATCCGAACAGGTTGACCGGCTTGACGATATCCGCGTAGATCAACAACGCGCTCATGCCCATCAACAGTGCGGCGACCACGTACGTGACGGGAAGCAGTTTGGCGATGTCGAAGGCCCCGGGATCCGGCCGCCCGCGGAGCTTTGCCACCCGGCGCCGGACGCCCTCATACAGGGCGCCCGCAACGTGGCCGCCGTCCAGCGGGAGGAGCGGGACCAGGTTGAACACCGCAAGTGCGAAGTTCAGGCCGGCCAGCAAGCCAACCAGGGTTGCCACCCGGGACTGCATCGGCACGGCCTCCATGGCAGCCACCTCGCCCGCAACCCTGCCCACGCCAACCACGCTGATGGGCCCGTTGGGGTCGCGCGGCTCTTCGCTGAACGCAGCCTTGGCCACGCCCACCACGCGGGCCGGCAGGTTGAAGACAACACCGGCCACCTGGCGGATGTTCTCCCCCGCCATGGGCAGGACGGACGACGCCGGCTGGGGCACCAGCGCCGTCTGCGCGCCGATGCCAAGGAATCCGACGTTCTGGTACTGGAGGTTGCCGGCGGCGTCGGTGGCCTGGCGGCCGTCGGTTCCCACGACCGGTCGGGCCGACAGGACGGGGGTCACGGTGGTGGATACCGGGTTGCCGTCCCGCTGCACCGTAATGGCCACTTCCTTGCCGGCGGAAGCGCGGATCCATTCCGTCAACTGGTCCCACCTGGTGACGGGTTTGCCGTCGAAGGAGGTGATGGTGTCATTGGGCTTCAGGCCGGCCGCGGCGGCGGGCGTCAGCTGGCAGTCGGCAGAATCGGGGTCGACGGTCTGCCCTGCGGCCACCTGGCACTTGGACACGTCGGAAATGGTGGTGGTGGCCGTCGCAACACCGAAGCCCATCAGCAGCACGGCGGTGAGCAGCACGCCAAGGATCATGTTCATGGCCGGGCCGCCCAGCATCACGATGACTTTCTTCCAGACCGGCAGGCGGTAGAAGACCCGGTTTTCGTCGCCGGGCCCCACTTCCTCGTGGGCCATGGAACGGGCCTCGGTGGCCAGCGTCTGGAACATGCCGGTGCTCGAAGGCCGGACCGAGCCGTCCTCCTTGTTCGGCGGATACATGCCGATCATGGAGACGTAGCCGCCCAGCGGCACGGCCTTCACGCCGTACTCGGTTTCGCCCTTCCGGCGCGACCACAGTGTGGGGCCGAACCCGATCATGTACTTGGTGACGCGGACCTTGAAGAGCTTGGCGGGAACCAGGTGGCCCACTTCGTGGAGCGCAATGGACACGGCGATGCCAAGGGCGACGAAGACGACGCCGAGGATGAAAAGTAGGACAGGGGTCATGGAGGTGCTGCTGCTTCCTAGAGACTGCTGACTGCTAAACGTTCGTG
This sequence comes from Pseudarthrobacter sp. LT1, assembly GCF_035621795.1. Taxonomy (NCBI): domain Bacteria; kingdom Bacillati; phylum Actinomycetota; class Actinomycetes; order Micrococcales; family Micrococcaceae; genus Pseudarthrobacter; species Pseudarthrobacter sp. LT1. The sequence goes on along the minus strand of NZ_CP141830.1, from coordinate 1,608,050 downwards.
GGCCCGGGCGCGTGCCCAGCTTTCAGCATCCAGCACGGATTCAACCGTCAGCCCGGAGGAACCTGAGTGTTCGCTGAGCACACTGTCCACAGTGTCGACGATGTCGGTGAACCGGATCCGGCCGGCATGGAACGCCGTGACCGCTTCCTCGTTGGCCGCATTGAAGACAGCAGGGTAGGTGCTCCCCTGCTTCGCGGCGTCCTTGGCCAGTCCGACGGCGGGGAAGGCGTCTGTGTCCAGAGGTTCGAAGGTCCAGGTGGCGGCCTGGGTCCAGTCGCACGGGACGGCGGCGTTGGGCACGCGGGCCGGCCAGCCGAGCCCCAGGGCAATTGGCAGGCGCATGTCCGGCGGGGAAGCCTGGGCGATGGTGGAGCCGTCGACGAACTGGACCATGGAATGGACCACGGACTGGGGGTGCACGACGACGTCGATCCGGTCCAGGGGAATGTCGAACAGCAGGTGCGCCTCGATGACTTCCAGGCCCTTGTTCACCAGGGTGGCCGAGTTGGTGGTGACCATGACGCCCATGTCCCAGGTGGGATGGGCCAGGGCCTCCCTGGGGGTGACGGAGTGGAGCTCCTGGCGGCTACTGCCCCGGAACGGTCCCCCTGAAGCTGTGAGGATGAGCTTGTCCACCTCACCGGCAGCGCCGGAGCGCAGGCACTGGGCGATGGCGGAGTGCTCCGAATCGACGGGGACGATCTGGCCTTCGCGGGCTGCGGCCTTGACCAGGCTGCCGCCCACGATCAGGGACTCTTTGTTGGCAAGGGCAAGGGTGGCCCCGGACTTGAGGGCCGCGAGCGTGGGTGCCAAGCCGATGGATCCGGTGATGCCGTTAAGCACCACGTCCGCCTCAATCGCGGCAATGCGGGCGGACGCGTCCGGGCCGGCCACGATCTCCGGCCGGTACCCCGGGCGGCCGGCTGCAGCGGCGGCGTCGCTGATCAGCGACGCCAGCCGGGCAGGATCCCCGCCGGCAATCCCCACCGCAGCGGCGCCGGTGTGGACCGCCTGCCGGGCCAGGAGCTCCAGGTTGCCGCCCCCGGCACTGAGCGCCACCACCTCGAACAGGTGCGGGGCGCCGTCGACGACGTCAATCGCCTGGGTGCCGATGGAACCGGTGGATCCGAGGAGGACGATTCTGCGTGGCTGCATGGGTTAAGTATCCCGCACCCGTCCGGGCCCCTTTGACGCCCCCGGCCGTGCTGCGCCCCGCCTGATGGTGCACCTTGACCCCCGCGTGACCGGGCGTAACGTGGAATCCGTGGACTGGCTGTGGTGGTTTGACGCGCCGGAATACGGGTTCGCCCGGCAGGTGCTGCAACGGGGTGTGGCGGCGCTGTATTTTGTTGCGTTCCTGTCCACGATGAACCAGTTCCCCGCCCTGCTCGGCGAGCGCGGCCTCCTCCCGGTGCCCGCGTTCCTTTCCACGTTCTCCCGTTTTCGGCGGCCCACGCTGTTCCGCTGGCGGTACTCGGACGGGCTGCTGCGCGGAGTCTGCGCCGCAGGGCTGGTGGTGTCGGCGCTGCTGGTGGCCGGAATCCCGCAGCTGGGACCGCCTTGGGTGCCGCTGATTGCGTTCCTGGCCCTGTGGCTGCTGTACATGTCCATCGTGAACGTGGGCCAGACCTTCTACGGGTTCGGCTGGGAAATGCTGCTCCTGGAGGCGGGCTTCACCGTTGGCTTCCTGGGCTCCAACCAGACGGAGCCGCCCCGGACCATCCTGATCCTGATTGTGTGGTTGGTGTTCCGGCTGGAATTCGGCGCTGGGATGATCAAGATCCGCGGCGGCAGGGAGTGGCGCGACCTGACCGCCCTGTACTACCACCACGAAACACAGCCCATGCCAGGGCCGTTGAGCCGGCAGGCCCACCTGCTGCCCAAGCCGCTGCACCGGATCGAGGTGGTGGGCAACCACATCGCCCAGCTGGTGGTGCCGTTCCTGCTGTTCGCACCCCAGCCGGTGGCAAGCGTCGCGGCGGGAGTGGTCGTGGTGACCCAGCTGTGGCTGGTGGCCAGCGGCAACTTCGCCTGGCTGAACTGGATGGCCCTTGTGCTGGCGTTCGCGGCGGTCAGCGACCCCGTGGCGCACGCCGTGATCCCCGCCATCCCCGCGGACTGGAATGCCGCCACGGGCACCCGGCCGGAAACCCCGCTTTGGTGGCTGGCCATCACCCTGGCGGCCTCCCTCCTGTTGCTGGCGCTGAGCTACTGGCCGCTGCGGAACCTTTTCTCCCGCCGGCAGCTGATGAATGCCAGCTTCAACCGGTGGCAGCTGGTCAATGCCTACGGTGCGTTCGGCACGGTGACCAAACAGCGCATCGAGATCGTGGTGGAGGGCACGCTGGATGAGGACCCCGATGACAGCTCGGACTGGCGCGAGTACGGCTTCAAGGGCAAGCCCGGTGATGTGCGCCGCATTCCGCGGCAGTGGGCCCCGTACCACCTGCGGCTGGACTGGCTGATGTGGTTCCTGCCGCTGCGGACCGTGCACGAGGAATGGTTCTATGCGTTCCTGGGCAAGCTGCTGGCGGCGGACCGGCACATGCTGCGGCTGCTGCGAAAGGACCCGTTCGACGGCGCCGCGCCACGCTGGGTGCGCGTGCGCAGCTTCCATTACCGCTTCGCCAGCCGGAAGGAGTTCCGGGAAACAGGGAACCGCTGGGTGCGGACGCTGCTGTATGAGCCGATCCCGGCCACGTCCCTGCGGCGGCCGGAGGGACGGCAACGGTAGTTATGCCTCCACGGCGGCGCGGCGGACGATCTCCTGGGCGTGCTTGAGGATGGGGCCGTCGATCATTTTGCCCTGGTACTTGAAGACCCCGGAGCCCGCCGACGCGGCAGCGTCCAGCAGGGCAGTGGCTGCGGCCACCTCATCGTCCGAGGGCGCATAGGCCTTCCGGACCACGGCGGCCTGGCTGGGATGGATGCAGGCCTTGGAGCTGAAGCCGGAGGCCACGGCGTCGGCCGCCTCGGCGGCGAGCCCGTCGAGGTCCGGGATGTTGGTGTACACGGCGTCCACTGCTTCCTTGCCGTGGGCCCGCGCTGCCAGGAGCACTGACGAGCGGGCGTGCAGGGCCACTGCCCGGTAGCCGCCGTCGTCCTTCCGGCTGGACGTACCGCCCAGGCTGGCCAGCAGGTCCTCGGCACCCCACATCAGGCCCACCACGTTCGGCGCCGCGGCGATGGCCGGGGCATTGAGGACGCCCACCGCTGTTTCGCACAGCGCAATCACTTGGTAGCCCTCCAGCGCCTTGAGCTGTTCGGCCGATTCTGCCTTGGCCAGCATCACGGTGCGGTAGGGCGTGTGGGCCAGGCAGTGCAGGTCCTTTTCGAAGTCCTCCGTGCCGACCGGATTGACCCTGACAATGGTGCAGCTGGGCTCAAGCTCGGGCTCCACGCCGGTGGTGCCCAGTTGGGCCAGAATGGCACCGCGGGCCCGCTGCTTGTCCGCCGGCGCCACCGCGTCTTCGAGGTCCAGGATGACGGCGTCCGCGCGGGCGGCGGCCTTTTGGTAGCGCTCGGGACGGTCGGCGGGGCAGAAGAGCAGGGCGGGGCCCATCACAAAGGTCATAAGGCTATTCTCCGACGTTTTGGCTGCTCTGCGCGCTCTGATGCGCCTCCCGGGTCCACATCAGGCAGCTGCGGGTGGCGCGTGCCACCACGGCGCCGTCCTGGTTGCGGCCGGTGTGCTCCATGGTAACGATGCCCTGGCCCGGGCGTGAGGCCGAAAGCCTCCTGCCGGTGATGACCGTCTCCGTGTACAGCGTGTCCCCGTGGTACAGCGGGTGAGGGAAGGACACGTCGGTCAGGCCCAGCTGGGCGATGATGGTCCCCTGGGTCAGCTGGGTGACGGACTGGCCCACCATGGTGGCCAGGGTGAACATGGAGTTCATCAGCCGTTGCCCAAAGGGCTGGCCGGCGCTCCAGGCGGCGTCCAGGTGCAGCGCCTGGGTGTTCATGGTCAGGGTGCTGAAGAGGACGTTGTCCGTCTCCGTCACCGTCCTGCCCGGACGGTGCGCATACACCAGGCCGTCCTCGAGTTCGTCGAAGTACAGCCCGCGCTGCTCGATGACCCGCCGGCCGCCGTCGACCGCGTGGTTGCCGTCTATGGCGTTACCGTCTGTTGGGTTGCTGCCGGTCATACGGTGAGTTCCCTGTCTTCCTCGAACAGGTCCGCGCCGGTGGCGGCCACCACATCTTCGACGGAGACGTTGGGGGCCAGTTCGCTCAGGACCAGCCGTGATCCGCTGCCGTCCCGGACCACATCGATGACGGCCAGGTCCGTGATGATCCGGTCCACGCAGCCCTTTCCGGTCAGCGGGAGCGAGCATTCCCGGACGATCTTGGGGTTGCCGTTGCGGTCGACGTGCTCCATCATCACGATCACACGCTTGGCCCCGAACACCAGGTCCATGGCCCCGCCCATGCCCTTGACCATCTTTCCCGGGACCATCCAGTTGGCCAGGTCCCCGTTGGCGGCCACCTCCATGGCGCCGAGCACGGCCACGTCAACGTGGCCGCCGCGGATCATGCCAAAGGACGTGGCCGAGTCGAAAAACGCCGCTCCCCTGTTCACGGTCACGGTCTCCTTGCCGGCGTTGATCAGGTCGGGATCGATGGCGTCCTCTGTTGGGTAGGGTCCGACGCCGAGGATCCCGTTCTCGGAGTGCAGCACCACTTCCACGCCCGCCGGGATGTAGTTGGGGATCAGGGTGGGCATGCCGATGCCCAGGTTCACGTACTGGCCGTTGCGGAGTTCCTTGGCCACGCGTGCGGCAAGTTCGTTGCGCGTCCAGCCTTTGGTCTCCGCCGCCGGTGTGGAATCACCGGGCCCGGCATGCTGCTGGGAACCGGCCCGCCGGTATTCCGCGCGTACGGCTTCGGGCCGGGGCGCTTCGGGGCTGTTGGGATCCATGGTCATGCTCCTGCCTGGTTGAGTGCCACCGTCCGCTTTTCGATCCGCTTCTCCCCGTCCTGCGCCAGGACCACCCGCTGGACGAAGATCCCGGGCGTGTGGATGTGCTCCGGGTCCAGTTCGCCGGGCTCCACGAGTTCCTCCACCTCGGCGATGGTGATGCGCCCTGCCATGGCGCACAGCGGGTTGAAGTTCATGGCGGTGGCGTGGAAGACCAGGTTGCCGTGCCGGTCGCCCTTCCACGCGTGCACCAGCCCGAAGTCAGGGGTAAGTGACTCTTCCAGGACGTAGTCCACTCCCCCGAAGGAGCGCACTTCCTTCGGAGCGGAGGCAACCGCGATCCCGCCGTTGGCGTCGTACTTCTGCGGCAGGCCGCCGTCGGACACCTGCGTGCCAACCCCCGCCTTGGTGTAGAACGCCGGGATCCCGGCCCCGCCGGCCCGCAGTTTTTCAGCCAGCGTGCCCTGCGGGGTGAGCACCACCTCGAGCTCGCCGGCCAGGTACTGGCGGGCGAACTCCTTGTTCTCGCCAACGTAGGAGCTGATGGTGCGGCGGATGCGGCCGTCACGGAGCAGGATGCCGAGCCCCCAGTCGTCCACGCCGCAGTTGTTGCTGACGGTTTCCAGCCCCGAGGTGCCGGCCCGGTGGAGGGCGTCGATCAGGGCCACCGGAATTCCGCAGAGCCCGAATCCGCCCACTGCCAGCGACGCGCCGTCGGGAATGTCCGCAACGGCTTGGTCTGCACTGGCAACAACCTTGTCAATCATCATTGATCCTTTCGGGCCGGCTAGAGTCCCAGTTCGCGGGCGATCAGCATCAGCTGGACCTCCGTGGTGCCCTCCCCCACTTCAAGGATCTTGGAGTCGCGGTAGTGGCGTGCCACGGTGAACTCGTTGATGAAGCCATAGCCGCCGAATACCTGGGTGGCATCCCGCGCATTGTCCATGGCCGCCTCGCCTGCGACCATCTTAGCGATGGCCGCCTGGGTCTTGAACGGCTTGCCGGCCAGCATCCGGGCGGCCGCGTCGTAGTAGGCCAGGCGCGCCGTGTGCGCCCGCGCTTCCATCCGGGCGATCTTGAAGGAAATGGCCTGGTACTTGCCGATTTCGTGGCCGAACGCCCGGCGCTCGCGGGCGTATTTGACGGACAGGTCAACGCAGCCCTGCGCGGCACCGGTAGCCAGTGCGGCGATGGCGATCCGGCCCTCGTCCAGGATGGACAGGAAGTTGGCGTAACCGCGCCCCTCGGTCCCCAGCAGGTTCTCCTCCGGCACCCGGACGTCCTTCAAGGTGAGGGGGTGGGTGTCCGAGGCGTTCCAGCCCACCTTGTTGTAGGGCTTTTCCGCCTTGAAGCCGGGCGTGTCGGTGGGTACCAGGATGGTGGAAATGTCCTTCTTGATGCTGCCGTCGGAGCGTTCCTGCTGCCCGGTGACCGCCGTGACGGTGACCAGCCGGGTGATGTCGGTTCCGGAGTTGGTGATGAACTCCTTGTTGCCGTTGATGACCCACTGGCCGTCCTCGCGCCGGGCGTGGGTCTTGGTGCCGCCGGCGTCGGAGCCGGCCTCGGGTTCGGTGAGTCCGAATCCGGCGAGCGCCTGGCCCGAAGCCAGCATGGGCAGCCATTCCTGCCTCTGCGCGTCCGTGCCGAACCGGTACACCGGCATGGCTCCCAGGGAGACGCCCGCTTCGAGCGTGATGGCGACGGACTGGTCCACCCGGCCCAGCTGCTCCAGTGCGAGCGCCAGGGCAAAGTAGTCCCCACCCATGCCGCCGTACTCCTCAGGGAACGGCAGCCCGAACAGGCCCATCTCCGCCATCTGCTTCACCACTTCATAGGGGAAGCTGTGCTCTTCGTCGTGCTTGGCGGAGACCGGGGCCACCACGTTGTCCGCGAAGTCGCGAACCGTGTCGCTGAGGTCCTGGTATTCCTCGGTAAGTTCAAAACCGGTCATGGTCAGGCTCCTTCGCCTTGCTGTGTGTCTGTGTCTGTATCTGTGTCGGTGTCCGTGGAAGCACCTTCCGCACCGGTGGGATGCGGGTGGATGGTGGCCAGGATCTGATCCGCCTTCACAAGGTCACCGGTGCGGGCGGTCAGGTGGACCGTTCCTGCCAGGGGGGCCACCAGGTGGTGCTCCATCTTCATGGCCTCCACCGATACCAGGACCTCCCCGGCCTGGACCGGGTCTCCGTCGCTGACCGGGACGGCCACAACCGTTCCCGGCATCGGCGAGCGCACCTCGGGGTCGGCTGCACCTTCCTGGCGCTGTACGGCTGCCAGTACCCGTTCCAGCCGCGCTTCACGGGTCAGGAGTTCCAGCCGGCAGGACCAGCCGCCGTTGCCGAGGAAGAGCTGGAGCGGCTGCCCGGGCGATACGGCCACCTGGTACTCCCGTGCAGCCCCGCCAAGGGTAAGGACTCCGCCGCCGTCCTCCGCCAGGCGCAGCGCCGCGGCCTGCCGGGCGCCGCCGTCAACAGCAACCACGGCAGTGTCGGTTCCGGTGGGACTTCCGCTGACCTGCACTGTTGCCACACCCCCGTCGGGCGTTCCCAGGCTGATCCGGCGCGGCGCGGGCGCACCCAGGCGCCACCCGCTGCGGGCCTGCCACGGTCCGCCGGCCGGAGCGGGGTGGTCCTGCGCCTCCCGGGAGAGGGCATACAGGGCGGCGGCCACCAGTTCGGGGGCGCCGACGCGCCGGAATTCCAGCGCCTGCTGCTTCCGTTCGATCAGCCCGGTGTCCAGGCGCCCGGCGCGGACATCGGAATCGTTGACCAGGAGCCGCAGGTACTCGACGTTGGTCTCAATGCCCAGCGCCGTGTAGCCGGCCAGCGCCGCGTCGAGGGATTCCAAGGCCTCACCGCGGTCCCTGCCCCAGGCGATCACCTTCGAGATCATGGGGTCGTAATTAGCGGAGAGCTCCAAGCCCTCCACCAGGGATGAATCCACCCGCACGCGGTTGTCCGTTGCGTGCGGCAGTTCGTCCAGCTGGAGCACCGTCCCGGTGGACGGGAGGAAGTTCTTCTCCGGCACCTCGGCGTAGACCCGTGCCTCCACCGCATGGCCGGAAAGGCTGACGTCAGCCTGCCGGACGGTCAGCGGCTCACCGGCGGCGATCCGCACCTGCCATTCCACCAGGTCGATTCCGGTGACCATCTCCGTGACCGGGTGCTCCACCTGCAGCCGGGTGTTCATCTCCATGAAGAAGAACTCATCCGGCGCGTTGTCCGAGACCAGGAACTCCACGGTTCCGGCCCCGGTGTAGTTCACGCTGCGGGCGGCGTTGCAGGCGGCCTCGCCGATCCGCGCGCGGACCTCGGGACCGTTGGGGAGGCTTTCCAGCAGGGGCGAAGGGGCTTCCTCGATGACTTTCTGGTGCCGCCGCTGCAGGGAACATTCGCGTTCGCCGAGGTGGATGACGTTGCCGTGGCCGTCCGCCAGCACCTGCACCTCGATATGCCGCGGTGTGGTCACCAGTCGCTCCAGGAACAGGGTGTCCTCCCCGAAGGCGGCTGCGGCAACACGCCGTGCGGTGGCCAGGGCGGCGGGCAGGTCCGCCGGCTTTTCGACGACGTGCATGCCTTTGCCGCCCCCGCCGGCAGAGGGCTTGATCAGGAGGGGATAGCCGACGGCGGCAGCAGCGTCCACCAGTTCGCTGTCCGTCATGCCGGGCCTGGCAATGCCGGGGACCACTGGCACGCCATACCCTGCCACATGGTTCTTGGCGCGGATCTTGTCGCCCATGACGTTCAGGGCTTCCACGCCGGGACCGATGAAGGCAATGCCGGCTTTTTCGAGGGCACGGGCGAAGTCCGCATTTTCGCTCAGGAAGCCGTAACCGGGGTGGACCGCGTCAGCGCCTGACTGCCGGCACGCCGCCAGGATGGCGTCGATGCTGAGGTAGCTTTCGGTTGCCGCGGCAGGGCCAATGCGCACGGCAGTGTCAGCCTCGCGCACGTGGCGGGCGCCGGCGTCGGCATCGCTGTAGACCGCGACCGACCGGATTCCCAGGAGCCGCAGCGTGCGGATGACGCGGCACGCAATTTCACCACGGTTGGCCACCAGGACGGCGCTGAAGAGGGGCCCGGTGCCGGCTTCTCCGGCCTGGGCGCCGGTAGGGCCTTGGTGCATGGCGGTATTGGTCTGCATGGTCATTGCTGGCTCACATCCGGAAGAGGCCGAAGGAGGTCTCCGGCAAGGGGGTGCGGGAGACGACATCAAGCGCCAGGCCCAGGACGGTGCGCGTATCGGCGGGGTCGATGACACCGTCGTCCCACAGCCGGGCGGTGGAGTAGTAGGGACTGCCCTGGTCCTCGTACTGCCGGCGGATGGGCGCTTTGAAGGCTTCCTCGTCCTCGGCCGCCCATTCCTCCCCCGCCGCTTCGTACTGGTCCCGCTTCACGGTGGCCAGCACGCCGGCCGCCTGGTTTCCGCCCATGACCGAGATCCGGGCAGCAGGCCACATCCACAGGAACCGCGGCGAGTATGCACGGCCGCACATGGAGTAGTTGCCGGCGCCAAAGGAGCCGCCGATGACCACTGTCAGCTTGGGGACGCGGGCAGTGGCAACGGCGGTCACCATCTTGGCCCCGTTTTTGGCAATGCCGCCCTGCTCGGCGTCCCTGCCCACCATGAAGCCGGAGATGTTCTGCAGGAACAGCAGCGGAATGCCGCGCTGGTCGCACAGCTCAATGAAATGCGCGCCCTTGAGCGATGACTCGCTGAACAGCACGCCGTTGTTGGCCACGATGCCTACGGGGTGTCCATCGATCCGGGCGAATCCCGTGACCAAGGTGGTGCCGTAGTCCTTTTTGAACTCGTGGAATTTACTGCCATCCACCAGGCGCGCAATGACCTCATGGACGTCGTAGGGTGCGTTGACGTCCGTGGGCACGGCGCCGTAGAGGCCTTCCGGGTCCACGGCCGGTTCGACGACGGGTTCCACCTGCCAGGCCGGCGCGGCAGGAGGCGGCAGGGTGGCCACGATGTCCCTGATGATCTGGAGGGCATGTTCGTCGTTTTCGGCCAGGTGGTCCGTCACTCCGGAAACCCGCGAGTGCACCTCGCCGCCGCCCAGTTCCTCCGCGGTGACGATTTCCCCGATGGCTGCCTTTACCAGCGGCGGGCCGCCCAGGAAGATGGTGCCCTGGTTCCGGACAATGACGGTCTCGTCACTCATGGCGGGGACGTAGGCTCCGCCGGCCGTGCAGGAGCCCATGACGGCGGCGAGCTGCGGAATCTTGGCTGCCGAGAGCCGTGCCTGGTTGTAGAAGATCCGGCCGAAGTGCTCCTTGTCCGGGAACACCTCGTCCTGCTTGGGCAGGAAGGCGCCGCCCGAGTCGACCAGGTAGATGCAGGGCAGCCGGTTTTCCAGCGCGACCTCCTGGGCGCGGAGGTGCTTCTTCACCGTCATGGGGTAATAGGTTCCGCCCTTGACCGTTGCGTCGTTGGAGATAACCAGGACCTGGCGGCCGTGCACCAGGCCGATTCCGGCGATGACTCCTGCGCCGGGTGCGTCGTCACCGTACATCCCGTTGGCCGCAAGGGGCGCAATTTCCAGGAAGGGGCTGCCGTCATCCAGCAGTTGGTCGATCCGGTCCCGCGGCAGCAGCTTGCCCCGGGCCACATGGCGGTCCCGCGACTTTTGGGGCCCGCCCAGTGCGGCATCCGCCAGCTTCTTCCGCAGCTCCCCGGCAAGCGAGAGCTGCTCGTCCCGGTTGGCGCGGAAGGACTCGCTTGCTGGGTCGAGCCGGGTGGCCAGGGTCTCCATCGACGTTCCGTCCTTGTGTGGGTCCGGGCGGCCGCCAGGCCAACTCGGTTAGTGACTAATAACTGAAATTCAGGCTAGTCTCGATTAACTGTGATGTCCAACACATCGCCGCGTTGCTAGACTCTGGGCTGGCCCAAGGAGGAAAAGTGTCCAGCAATACAGCGCAGCCGGCCCCTGCCGCCCAAGCACCCACAGCGCAGGCACCCACGGCCCAGGCCGCCACACCCCCCACGCCAACCACCCAGCGCGGCAGGGCCAAGGAGAGCCGGCGGCAGGCCTTATTGTCCGCCGCTGCCACGCTGTTCGCGGCCAACGGCTTCAACCGGGTTTCGCTGGAGGACCTCGGCGCGGCGGCAGGCGTCAGCGGACCTGCGGTGTACCGCCACTTTTCCGGCAAGCAGGCAGTCCTGGCGGACCTGCTTGTCACGGTGAGCCAGGAACTGCTCGACGGCGGGCGCCAGGTTGTGGAGCGCACTGCCGACCCCCAGGCCGCGCTCCGCCAGCTGGTGGAGTTCCAGGTGGACTTCGCCCTCGGCAAGCCTGACGTGATCCGGGTGCAGGACCGGGACTTCTCCAACCTGTCCGAGCAGGACCAGTTGGCCGTACGGACCCTCCAGCGCAGCTACGTAGAGGTATGGGTGGACGTCCTGGCCAAGGTCCATCCCGCGACCGACCAAGCTGAGCTGCGGATGCGCGCCCACGCCACATTCGGCCTCATCAACTCCACACCGCACTCGGTCCGCAGCCATGGCAGGCGCATGGCGGCCGGCGTCGCCCGTCCCTTGCTGGAACGGATGGCGCTCGCGGCCCTGACCGTGCCCCCGGCCTGACCCGCCCGGCACCGGGCACCACACGAACGGCCCCGGCCCGCACAACCGGCCCCTGGCAGCACCGCCTTATGCGGCTTGGGGCCCGGTGATGTGCAGGCCAGGAGCCGCTACACCATGGTGAGCACCATCCCGGGCTCGGCCAGGATGGCCCCCACGTCCGCCAGGAACCGGGAGCCTTGCTCCCCGTCCACCAGGCGGTGGTCGAAGGACAGGCTCAGCGTGAGCACCTGGCGCAGCGCCACCTCGCCCCGGTATTCCCATGGCATGGTGCGGACCGCCCCAAGGCCAAGGATCGCGGCCTCCCCCGGATTGAGGATGGGGGTGCCTGCGTCGATGCCGAAGACGCCGATGTTGGTGATGGAGATGGTGCCACCGGAAAGGTCCGCCGGCGTGGTCTTGCCCGCCCGCGCGGTTTCGGCGAGCGCCGTGAGCGCCTGGGCCAGCTGCGGGAGCGGAAGGGCCTCGGCGTCCTTGATGTTCGGAACCGTGAGTCCGCGCGGCGTCGCGGCCGCGATGCCCAGGTTCACGTAATTGAAGGTGACGATCTCCTGGTTTTCTTCGTCCCAGCGGGAGTTCAGTGCCGGGTTGCGGCGCAGGGCGACCAGGAGGGCTTTGGCGGCGAGCGTCAACGGGGTGAGCTTGATACCCGCGAATTCCCTGCTGGTCTTGAGTTTGGCCAGCAGCTCCAGGCTCGGCGTGACATCCACGGTCAGGAATTCGGTGGCATGCGGCGCGGTGAAGGCGCTCTGCACCATCGCGGCAGCGGTGTGCTTGCGCACCCCCTTGATGGCGGTCCGGGTCTCCCGCTCCCCCGGCCTGGCTCCACCTGGGGACGCGGCCCCCTGCGCCTGCATGGCAGGTTCCGCGGCGTGCCCGGAAAACTCCTGCACGTCCTCCCGCGTGATCAGGCCACCGGGACCGGTCCCGGGAACCTGGGCGAGGTCCAGGCCAAGGTCCTTGGCCAGCTTGCGGACCGGGGGCGTGGACCGGGGACGTTCGGCGGCCTTGCCCTCCACAGGTGCTGGTTGGACAGCTGCAGGCTCGACCAGGCCGGCCTCCGGGGCCATGGTTCCCCCCGCCTCAACCACCGGGGCAAAGTTCCGCGCCCGGCGCGTGGGGCGCCCGGAACCTTCGACGACGGCGCCGTACCCCACGAGGTTCGGTTCCCTTTTGGGGGTGTCCACCGCAGCCTCCCCGTACCCCGCGCCCGCGGCGCCGGACGGCGCCGAAGGTGAGGGCCCGGCGTCGTCCGCCACCTCGAAGGAGACAATCGGCTTGCCCACCTCCACCACGGAACCGGGCTGTTCATGAAGTTCTTTGATGACCCCGGCGAAGGGCGACGGGAGCTCCACCACGGCCTTGGCGGTCTCCACCTCGGCGATGACTTGGTTCAGGCTGACGGTGTCGCCGACGTCCACTTTCCAGCTGAGGATTTCAGACTCCGTAAGTCCCTCCCCCAGGTCCGGGAGCCGGAATTCCTTGATCATGGTGGCGCTCATCCTTCCAGTCCACTCAGGGAATTGGGGCGGCCCAGGGCACGGTCCACGCCGTCCAGGATGCGGTCCAGGCCCGGGAGGTGGTGCATCTCCAATTTGGAATAGGGGTAGGGAATGTCGAACCCCGTCACCCGGACCGGAGCGGCCTCGAGGTGGTAGAAGCACCGTTCGGTGATGCTGGCCGCCACTTCCGCTCCCAGCCCGCCGGACTGGGCAGCCTCGTGCGTGACCACCAGGCGCCCGGTCTTGCGCACCGAGGCCACCACCGGTTCATAGTCCACGGGGGCCAGCGAGCGCAGGTCGATGACTTCGATGGAGATGCCCTCGTCCGCGGCGGCGGAGGCTGCGTCCAGGGCGGTCTTGACCAGTGGCCCGTAGGCCACCAGGGTCACGTCACTGCCGTCGGTCAGCACCCGGGCCTTGTCCATGGGCAGGGCCGAGGCAGGATCTGCGTTTTCGTCCACCTCGCCTTTGTCGTGGTAGCGGCGCTTGGGCTCGAAGTACAGGACGGGATCGTTACAGGCGATGGCCTGCTGGATGACCGTATAGGCGTCCTGCGGGTTGGCAACGGTGACCACCCGCAGCCCCGAGGTATGGGTGAAGTAGGCTTCCGGGGATTCGGAATGGTGCTCCGGTGAGCCGATGCCGCCGCCGAACGGGACCCTGATGGTGATGGGCATCTTGACGGCCCCGCGGGTGCGGTAGTGCAGCTTGGCCACCTGGCTGACGATCTGGTCGAAGGCCGGATAAATGAACCCGTCGAACTGGATTTCCACGACGGGCCGGTAGCCGCGGTAGGCCAGGCCGACGGCGGTTCCCACGATGGCGGACTCCGCCAGCGGGGTGTCCACCACGCGGTGGGTGCCGAAGTCCTTTTGCAGGCCGTCCGTCACGCGGAACACGCCGCCCAGGGCGCCGATGTCCTCGCCGAGGAGAACCACTTTGGAGTCGTTTTCCAGCGACTTCCGGAGACCGGCGTTGATGGCGCGGGCAAAGGTCAACTGGGTCATCAGCGTGCACCTTCCTCTGAAACGGCACCTGCGGGATCACCGAAGGAGGCCAAATACCGTGCGTAATGGTCCTGCTGGCGTTCCAGCCAGGAGTTGGGGGTGCTGTAGACGTTCTTGAAAATGTCCATGGGGCTGGGGTCCGGCATGGTGGTGCAGCCGCGGCGCATCTGCGCTGCCACGGTGTCGGCTTTGTCCTTGACGTGCTGCTGCAGCTCCTCGGTCAGCAGCCCCTTGCGCTCCAGGAGGCCGGCCAGCCGGCTGATGGGGTCCTTGGCGGCCCAGTCCTCCAGCTCATTGGCGTCCCGGTACCGGGTAGGGTCGTCGGCGGTGGTGTGCGGCCCCATGCGGTAGCTGACAGCTTCGATGAAGGTGGGGCCGCCGCCGCGCCGTGCGCGGTCAAGGGCCAGCCTGGTGGCGGCCATGACGGCCAGGACATCGTTGCCGTCCACCCGCATGCTGGGGATTCCGAAACCGGTGGCGCGGTCCGCGAGCTGGATGTGGGACTGCAGGCGCACGGGCTCGGAGATGGCCCAGTGGTTGTTGGTGCAGAAAAACACCACCGGGACCTGGAAGCTGGCCGCGAACACCATGGCCTCGTTCACGTCGCCCTCACTGGTGGCACCGTCGCCAAAGTAGGTGACGGCCACGGCATCGGCACCGTCATTCTGGATGCCCATGGCGTAGCCCGTGGCGTGCAGGGTCTGGGCGCCAATGATGATCTGCGGCGTGGCCATGTTGATGCTGTGCGGGTCCCAGCCACCGGAGGCGTTTCCCCGCCAGACCCGCAGGAGGTCCGTCAGGTCCACGCCGCGGCAGTACGCCACGCCGTTCTCGCGGTAGCTGGAGAACACAAAGTCGTCCGCCCGCAGTGACCGTCCGGATCCGATCTGGGCCGCCTCCTGGCCCAGGAGCGGGGGCCAGAGGGCCAGCTCACCCTGCCTCTGCAGGGCGGTGGCCTCAACATCAATCCGCCGGATGACGGTCATGTCCTCGAAGAGGGAGCACAACTGGTCATCGGTGATGTCCCTGACCCAGAAATCGAACTCGGGGTGGCTGATCCGTTCACCGGCCGGGGTGATCAGCTGGAGGAATTCCGGCCCGGATTCTCCGGGACTCCCTGCGCTTTGGGGGGTCTTAGCGCCGTCATGGCCCGTTTGGTCTGTAGACACGATTGCCGCAACCTTCGAACGTCGTTGACCCGTGGTTTGCGGGCTTTTGGCCCCCTGCCGCCACCGGCCTTCCGGGCGTCATTGCCCCAGATACTGTGACCCTACTCACAATAGCCAGGGGGTACAACCACCGTCGCTGTTTCTGAGCAAAGTGCCCTGTCCCGCGCCCCGGCACCGTGCTAGCGTTGCGCATTATGCGAGCTTTGGATGGCACTGACACCCGCCTGCTGTCGGCGTTGGCGCAGGATCCGCGCCGTACCGTGGTGGCCCTCGCCCAGAAACTTGGCCTGTCCCGCAATACCGTCCAGGCGCGCATGGCCCAACTGGAAAAGAAGCACGTCTTCCTCTCCTTCGAGCGGCGCCTCAACCCGGTGGCACTGGGGTATCCGCTGATGGCGTTCATCTCCGTCCACGTCCAGCAGCAGAAACTCGGGCGGCTCGCTGAGGAAATCGCCGCCATCCCGGAGGTCCTGGAGGGCTACGGGCTGACGGGGTCGGCAGACCTGCTGCTGCGCGTGGTAGCCAGGGACGCCGAGGATCTCTTCCGCATCAACGGCAAGATCCTGGCGTGCGACGGCGTGGAGCGGGCAGACACGGCACTGGCCATGGGCGAGTTGATCCCCTTCCGGGTGCAGCCCCTGCTGGACCGTGGCTCCGAAGGCAGCTAGCAGCAGCGGAACGTCCGGTGCCGCACTCCAGGCACGACGGCGGCGGGCCGGGTTATAGGCTGGTTCCAGTCATGTGCCGGGCCGGGAAGGTCCGGCGCAGTCCGCCGGGCGCCAGAGCGCCTGTTCCACGAAAGGCCCACCTTTGAGCAGTCCCCAGGATCCGTACCGGCAGGGCCAGGCGGGCTTCACGCCACAGCAGTTTGGCCGGCTGCCGGAGCAGCCCGCGCCGTTCGGCCTTCCCGGCGAGCCACCACGCCAGCGGAGCCGGCGGAAGCTGTGGATCATCCTTGGCAGCATTGGCGGGGTGCTGCTCCTGGTGATCCTCGGCATCGTGATCCTGGTGAACGTGGTGGGAAGCGCCACCAACCAGGCACGGGGCCTTGCGGATGATTTCACCAAAAAGGTGATTGCCGGCGATTCTTCCGGCGCCTACGACGAGTACCTTGACCCGGACCTCAAGAAGCAGCTTTCCAAGGAGGCCTTCATCTCCGGCGTGAAGAGCCTGGAAATGGACGGTTCCTGCCAGCCGGCCTACAACAACCTCAAAGTTGCCACCGATAACGGCGTGAAGTCCGCCGAGGTGGTGGGCCAAATAAGCTGCACCGGAAAGAAGGTTGACCTCGCCTACCGCTTCCAAGGCACCGACAAGCTGCTGATGACCAACATCAAGCTGCGCCCCGCGGCCTAGGAAGGACCAGCCGGACGGAAAAATGGAAAGGGTACTGATCTTTTCACCCATCCGGCCCCGGAAATGATCCGAATCGCTTCCGAGGGCCCCACCCGGGGGCCCACATCCGGCG
The DNA here is from genome assembly GCF_035621795.1 of Pseudarthrobacter sp. LT1. Lineage (NCBI taxonomy): Bacteria > Bacillati > Actinomycetota > Actinomycetes > Micrococcales > Micrococcaceae > Pseudarthrobacter > Pseudarthrobacter sp. LT1. Next base: position 1,591,395 of record NZ_CP141830.1, on the reverse strand, counting down.
GGACAATCCACCCGCCCTGAAGGAAGGATTCGGACCATGCGCAACTCACCCAACCGCCTCGTCGCCACCATTTTCGGAGCCGTCTACCTGCTGGTGGGCCTCCTGGGCTTCGCCGTAACGTCAGGCGTCGGTTTCGTCGCCACAGAGGGCGCGAACCTCATCATCTTCGAGGTCAACCCGCTGCACAACGTCATCCACCTGGCCATCGGCGCCGCACTGCTCTTCGCCGGCCTCCGCGGGACTGACAGCGCACGCACCGTGAACTCCTCCGTCGGCGCCGTCTACCTCCTGGTGGGCATTGTGGGGCTGTTCCTGCTGAATTCGCCGCTGAACATCATCGCCCTGAACGGTGCCGACAACGTCCTCCACCTCGCCAGCGCCGTGCTCCTCCTCGGCGTGGGCCTGTCCCTGGACAAGTCCCCGGCCGCTGCCCGCGCCTAGCATGCCAAAGTCCGGCATGGTTTCGCTCCGGCCCACGGCACCACCAGCCGCCCACCCGCTGACGGTGCAGTCCACTGCACCCCAGGCGGACTCTTCGGTCCGTCTGGTCACCGGGTTCGCCGGCTTCGGTGCGGGCTCAGTCAACCTGGCCATCTCCTCCAGCCTCCTCGCGGCAGGCTCCCCTGGACCGGCAGGCCTCCTTGCGGGCGTGGTGGCCGGCCTATGGGGCGCCGCGCTGCTGGCCGGAGCCGTGGCCTTCCTGGCCAAGGACCGGCTGGCCGGCAACCGGTGGGCGCGGTACGCCCTGGCAGGCGCAGCCGCGGCCCACCTGGCCGCCATCGCTTTCCCCACCTCCGGGCTCAGCCTGACGCAGCTTTCGGCGCTCCTGCTGACGCTGATGATCATCGCCTCGCTCGGGTGGCTCCAGCGGCACAGTGGACAGCAGGACAGCGCACAGCAGGACAGTGCGCAGGAGGCGGCAGGGGTGCGCATGCGCCCGGGGAGGCTGTTGCTGGCAGCGTTCGCCGGCGCCGTGCTGGTGGCAGGAATCACGACGCCGGGCCTCGCCGCCTCGACGGCCGGCCAGTACGCCGTGCCGCATGGTGAACACGGGAACCTGGCACCGGGCGGGCACCACCAGCGCTGACCGCCCGCAGGAAAACACACCGGGTGCGTCCCCGACGAAAGAGCCTCCGTGCCGCAGTCCGCGGCAGGAGGCTCTTCACGTTGTGCCGGAACAGGTTCGGCGCTGGTTGGTGTGGTCCCTGTTTCAGGCCCCCCCTGTTCCGGCGCGTCCCTGTTCCGACGTGTCCCGGTTTAGTGGTCCACAGCCTTTTCGGCACCGATGCCGGTCAGGGAGCGGACCTCCATCTCGGCCTGCTTGGCAGGATCCTCCCGCCGCTTGTCCAGGGTGGTGCCCAGCCACCCAAGGAAGAAGGCCAGCGGGATGGACACGATGCCTGGGTTGCTAAGCGGGAAGAGGGCGAAGTTGGCACCCGGGATCATCGAGGTCTTCAATCCCGAAACCACCGGGGAGAACACGATGAGCAGGATGGCCGAAGCCAGGCCCCCGTACATGCTCCACACCGCGCCCTGGGTGGTGAACTTCCGCCAGAACAGGGAGTAGATGATGGTGGGCAGGTTCGCCGAAGCGGCGACGGCGAAGGCCAGCGCCACCAGGAAGGCCACGTTCTGGCCGTTGGCGAAGATCCCGCCCAGGATGGCCAGGATGCCGATGACCACCACGGTGCGCCGGGCCACCCGGACTTCAGTGGCGGCGTCGGCCTGGCCCTTGGCGATGACGTTGGCGTAGATGTCATGCGCGAACGATGCTGCGGCCGTGATGGTCAGGCCGGCCACCACCGCCAGGATGGTGGCGAACGCCACCGCGGAGATGAAGCCCAGCAGCAGTGGCCCGCCCAGGTGGAAGGCCAGCAGCGGGGCGGCAGCATTGACGCCGCCCGGGGCGGACTTGATGGTGTCCGCTCCCACCAGGGCAGCTGCACCGTAGCCCAGCACCAGGGTGAACAGGTAGAACAGGCCGATCAGCCAGATGGACCAGACCACGGACTTGCGTGCTTCCTTGGCCGTGGGCACGGTGTAGAAGCGCATCAGCACGTGCGGCAGGGCGGCCGTGCCCAGGACCAGGGCCAGGCCCAGGGACATGAAGTCCAGCTTGGAGGTTTCCGTCTTGCCGTACTGCAGGCCCGGGTTGAGGACAGCCGGGTTGTTGGCAGTCTCCACGGCGCCGCCCAGCAGGGCCGAGAGGTTGAAGCCGTAGATGGCCAGGACCCAGAGGGTCATCACGGCGGCGCCTGCGATCAGCAGCATGGCCTTGATGATCTGGACCCAGGTGGTGCCCTTCATGCCGCCGATCAGGACGTACATGATCATGAGGGCGCCGACGACGATGATCACCAGGGCCTGTCCGGTCCAGTCACTGATGCCCAGCAGGAGGGAGATCAGGCTTCCCGCGCCGGCCATTTGGGCCAGCAGGTAGAAGAAGCAGACCGCGAGGGTGGAGATGGCGGCGGCGATCCGGACCGGGCGCTGCTTCAGTCGGAAGGACAGCACGTCCGCCATGGTGAACTTGCCGGTGTTTCGCAGCAGTTCAGCCACCAGCAGCAGCGCCACGAGCCAGGCGACGAGGAAGCCGATGGAGTACATGAATCCGTCGTAGCCGTTGATGGCGATGGCCCCGGTAATGCCCAGGAAGGACGCGGCGGACAGGTAGTCACCGGCGATGGCGGTGCCGTTCTGCGAGCCCGTGAACGACCGTCCGGCGGCGTAGTAGTCGGCGGCGGTCTTGTTGTTGCGGCTGGCGCGGAACACGATCACCATGGTCACGGCCACGAACAGGCCGAAGATGCCCATGTTCAGAAGGGTGGTGTCCTTGAGGGCGGCGACATCCACCGCGGCGGGAATTGCGATCATTTGTTGGCTCCGCCCACTCGGTTTCCGTGCTTATCGAATTCATGCCCCTCAATCTCGTGCCTGATCTCCGTGGCGATGGGGTCCAGCCGCTTGTTGGAGTAGTGCACGTACCAGCCGGTGATGGCGAAGGTCGAGACGAACTGGAGCAGGCCCAGGATCAGGCCGACGTTGATGTTGCCCCAGACCTTGGTGGACATGAATTCCACCGCGTAGTCGGCGAGCAGGACATAGGCGAAATACCACAGCAGGAAGGCCACTGCCATGGGGAAGACAAAGCTGCGGTGACGCTTGCGCAATTCCTGGAACTGCCCGGTCGACTGGACTTGTTCAAAGTCCACGGACGCCGCTGCGTCCGGAGTATGGGCATCATTACCCATCGTTCCTCCTCATTGAGTTGCCGGAACACACCGGGCGGAGGGCCCCGAACTGCTGGACAGGGAGCCTGGCCGGCAGCACCACGCAGGGGCACCGCAGATGTGACACCAATCACTTTGCCGCCCGCGCGCCGCCGTGTTCCAGCACTTCACCGCCCACTGTCGCTCAACGGTTGCGATGCTGCGGCAAGCGGCACCCGCCGCTACGCTGGGCACCATGCCGGACTCCCCCCTCCTAACCGCCGCTGCCGTCGCGGTGATCGCCATGGCCATTGCCGTCGTCGTCGGCGTGGGCCTGAAGGTGCTCCGCTCCTTCCGTGAGCTGGGCACTGACGCAGAACGCGCCACGTACCACACGCTCCACGCTGCCTCCCAGGCCGGGCAGCACCTGCGCCGCGGACTGAACCCGGCCGGCGCCGCGAAAGCCAGCCGCCAGCTGCGGGCCCTGCTGGCCTGCGATGCCCTGGCCATCACGGATACCAACGGTGTCCTGGCCTGGGACGGCGGTGCCGAGGACATCAGGCCACGCCTGATGGAACTCGCAGCGGATGTCCTGGCATCCGGCCGGACAGCAGTTCTCTCCCCCGGTGCGGACGGAACCGGCAGCCACCTTGCCGGAGTCATCGCCCCGGTGCGGGCGGGCACCCGGGTGGTGGGCGCGGTGGCAGCCTTCGCCCCTTCCGCGGGGGCAGGCCTGGTCAGGGCAACGGGGGAAGTGGCCGACTGGGTCGCGGTCCAGGTGGAACTTGCCGAACTGGACGCCTCCCGCACGCTGCTGATGGAAGCGGAAGTCCGGGCGCTGCGCGCCCAGATCAGCCCGCATTTCATCTACAACTCGCTCAACGCCATCGCATCCTTCATCAACACAGATCCGGAGCGGGCCAGGGAGCTGGTGGTGGAGTTCGCGGACTTCACCCGCTACTCGTTCCGCCGGCACGGAGACTTCACCACCCTTGCCGAGGAACTCCGCTGCATTGACCGCTACCTGCTCCTGGAGCGCGCCCGGTTCGGCGAGCGCGTCCAGGTCAGCCTGCGGATCGCCCCGGAGGTGCTGGGCACCGTCATCCCCTTCCTCAGCCTGCAGCCGCTGGTGGAGAATGCCGTCCGCCACGGGCTCGAGGCCAAGGCGGGTCCCGGGCACATCAGCATCACGGCGGAGGACGCCGGGGCCTTCGCTGAGGTCACCATCGAGGACGACGGCGTGGGGATGGATCCGGAGCATCTCAGGTCCGTGCTGGCAGGCCATACCGACGGGGACCATGTGGGGCTGCGGAATGTGGATGCACGCCTCCGCCAGGTGTACGGCAACGATCACGGCCTGGTGGTAGAAACGGCGCCCGGCGAGGGAACGCTGATCACCATGCGGGTGCCGAAGTCCCAGCCGGGGCACGATGCGTGAGGAGCGCCGTGCCGCTGGAAGTACCCTAGGAGAATGATTAACGTCCTCGTCGTTGATGATGAGCTGCCCGCCGTTGAGGAGCTGGCCTTCCTGCTGGGCAGGGACGAGCGCATCGGGAAGGTGCTGCGTGCCACGTCCGGCGCTGAAGCCCTTACGGCCCTGTCCGCCGGCGGCATCGACGCCGTATTCCTGGACATCCATATGCCTGCGGTGTCAGGCCTGGACATCGCCGGTGCCATCGCCCGCAGCAGCAATCCGCCGGCCGTTGTTTTTGTCACCGCCGATGAGGACCACGCCCTGGCTGCGTTCGAACTCGCCGCCGTGGATTACCTGCTCAAGCCGGTGCGCGCCGAGCGCCTGGCACGTTCCGTTGGGCGGATCAGCGAACTGCGCGACGGCGGGGCGGCACCGGAGATGATCACGGTGGACCAGGGCGGGACCACCAGGATGATCCGGCGCGACGACGTCACGTATGTGCAGGCCCAGGGCGACTATGCGCGGCTGCACACCGCCGACGCCAGCTACCTCATCCGGGTGCCGCTGGCAGATCTTGAACAGCAGTGGGCGGACGCCGGATTCATTCGCACGCACCGCTCCTACCTGGTGGCGCTGAAGCATGTGTCCTCGATGAAGCTGGCGGCCGACGGGCCGCGCGTGACGGTGGCCGGTGCCGGCCTGCCCATCAGCCGCCGGCACCTGCCCATCGTGCGGGAGAAGCTGGAGGCAACCAGGATCAGGCCGCACGCATGACCCGGGTCCGGGTTACAGCTCCGCGAGCGTCTGCGCGCACGGCGGTGCGCGGCACGCCCCGCGCGCTTGAGTCGCGGGAAGCGGCGCAGGACTCCGAGGTGGGACAGGTGTTTGTCCGGTCGCTGATCAGGTCCCAGCTGCGGCTGGCCCTGGTGGTGGCGGGCGGCTTCCTGCTGATCCTGGCCGCGTTCCCGCTGACCCTGGTGGTGGTTCCCGGCCTGGCCGATACCCGGATCGCCGGCATCCCGTTCGGCTGGCTGCTGCTGGGCGCGGGAATCTACCCGGTGATCGGCTTGAGCGCATGGCTGTACGTCAGGACGGCGGCACGCAATGAGGCGCGGTACCGGGACCTGGCAGGTGAACAGTGATGCGCAGGTGAACGCCGGCGTCGCCATCACAGCGGTCGCGGTGGTTTCCCTCGCCACGGCCATCATCGGGTTCTATGGGCTGCGGATCTCACGCACCACCGGCGACTTCTACGTTGCATCCCGGACCGTGCGGCCCTGGTGGAACGCGTCGGCGATCGGCGGGGAATACCTGTCCGCAGCCAGTTTCCTGGGTGTGGCAGGCCTCATCCTGCTGTCCGGGACGGATGCACTCTGGTTCCCGGTGGGGTACACCGCCGGCTACCTGATGCTGCTGCTCTTCGTTGCCGCCCCGCTGCGCCGGTCCGGCGCCTACACGATTCCGGACTTCACCGAGTCGAGGCTCGCTTCCCGGACGGTCCGGCGCGTCACCAGCCTGGTGGTGGTGATGGTGGGGTGGCTGTACATCGTGCCGCAGCTGCACGGGGCAGCGCTGACCATCCACATAGCCACGGGCTTGCCGTCCTGGGTGGGTTCCGTTGCCGTCGTGGTGGTGGTGTGCCTCACGGTGGTGGCAGGCGGGATGCGGTCCATCACGTTTGTCCAGGCCTTCCAGTACTGGCTTAAGCTGACGGCCCTGGCCGTGCCCATCCTGTTCATCGTCTTCGTACTGGCCGGCAAGGGGGCGGAGCCCCAGTCCCTGCCCGCGGTCAACCCCACGGGCGTGGCACCGGCCGGGCTGTACCAGAACGTGTCGCTGCTGGTGGCGCTGCTGTTCGGCACCTTGGGACTGCCGCACGTGCTGGTGCGTTTCTACACCAACCCGGACGGGCACTCGGCCCGGCGGACCACGCTGATCGTCCTGGGCCTGCTCTCCGTGTTCTACCTCTTCCCCACGGCGTACGGGCTGGTGGCCCGGATGTTTGCCCCCGATCTGGCCCGCTCCGGGCAGCCGGACGCCATGGTCCTGCGGCTGCCCGGCGAACTCGTGGGCGGGGTGCCGGGCGATCTGCTCTCCGCGCTGGTGGTGGCCGGGGCGTTCGCGGCGTTCCTGTCCACCACCTCCGGCCTGGTGGTCTCCCTGGCGGGCGTGATCAGCCAGGATGTCCTGGGCGGAAGCGTCCGCGGGTTCCGGCTCGCCGCCGTCGTCTCTGCCCTGGTTCCTCTCGGCTTTGCGTTCATGACCGGTTCCCTGGCACTTGCCGGCAGCGTGGGCCTGGTTTTCGCGTTCACCGCGTCCACGGTCTGCCCCGTCCTGCTGCTGGGCATCTGGTGGCGCGGCCTGACTGACGCCGGGGCCATCGCGGGCATGGTGACCGGCGGGGTGCTGTGCGGTGGGGCGATGATTGCGGGCGCAGTATCGGGTTCGGGCCTGACGCCGCCCTGGCTCGCGCAGCCGGCGGCCTGGAGCGTGCCTGCCGCGTTCGCCGTGATGGTCATCGTGTCACGGGCCACTTCCCACCGGATCCCGGGCACCATGCCGCGGATCATGACCCGCCTGCACACCCCGGAACGGCCGCTGGCAACCGAACGGTGATCGGGAGGACAATAACGCCATGTCCATCGAGGACGGCGGCACCTCCCACCAGCACGGCGGGGTCCCTGCCTCCGTGCGGGCCCAGCTGCTCGCCACGGAGCACTGGGGCCTGCTGGCATCACGCAGCACGGCCCAGGGCGAGGTGCTGACCCGCATCAGCATGTTCCTGACGTTCACCTCGGCCAGCATTGTGAGCGTGGCACTGGTGGGCCAGGCAACGGGCTTTTCGGATGCCTTCGTCCTGCTGGCAGTGGTTGTCCTGTTCATCGATGCGGCGATCGGGCTGCTGACCCAGCTCCGGGTGATGAACGTGGCCCACGAGGACCTGATGTACGTCACGGCCATGAACAGGCTGCGGGCCGCGTATGTGGACCTTGACCCGGGCGTGGCGCCGTACCTGATGGCCGCGCACCACGACGATGAGGCCGGTTCGGTGCAGACCTACTATTTCTTCGGCAACCGCAGTTCGTTCAGCCATGTGGCGGGCAGCAGCATGATCTTCATGACGACGGCGAACGCTGCCTTGATTGCCATTGTTGCCGGCCTGCAGATAACCCTCGCCGGGGCAGGGACAGCGGGCGGGCTCATCGTGGGGGCCCTCTGTGGCGTGGCGTTCCTGGCGGTGTCCGCCGTCCGCGGATACCGGGGCTACCGGGATGTGTGGCGCCGCTTTACGCCGCTTTCCCCCACCCCTCCGGCCGGGGACTAAAAGTCCCGGGGACCAAGACGCGTCAGTCGATGGCCGCCATCAGCTCGACAACGCGGTCCAGGAAGGCGTCCACCTGTGATTCCTCGTAGCCGTCGCGGCCCACTGCGGGACGGAAAACGGCGCGGCGCACGCTGTCCACGCTCAACGGTTTGTCCTGTTCGAGGTAGGCGACGAGCTCGCGGCACAGCCGGTCGACGTCGTCCGTGTTGTAGCTGCGGGCCTTCTTCTTGGTGGGCCGCCGGAAGCGGTCTCCGTCAGGCCGGTGCAGGCGGCCCCGGAGGATGCCGGAGAGGCTCCCGATCTCGCGCAGCCAGGCTTCCTCCCCGTGGGCCGCAATCAGTTCGTCCCGCTCCCGGCGGGCGAAGGCGTCCTCAAGCCGGTCGAGGGCGGCGTCCACGACCGTGGCAGAGTAGCCGCCTTTGACGGGGTCGAAGGACACGGCCCTGACGTCGGCACTGTTGACGGGGTCGGTGGCGGCCTGGGGTGTTTCCAGGGAGATCCGTGCCCGCTGCAGGAACTGGTCAACCTGCCTGGCGTTGTACCCGTACTCGCTGCGCTCCACGCGCTCAAAGGACGCAGGGATCTGCCGATGAATGTCCAATGCCACTTCGTTTCCTTCAATGCTCTTCAGCGGTAGTGCTTCCGCACCAGTTTAAGGGGCCGCGATTGGTGCGGCCGCCCGGGACCATGTTTGTGTCGGATGCCCGGGCGCACCGGGCTGGAGGGGTCAGGCGCCGGCCACCAGGCCGTACAGGATGAACGCCACCGGGGAGGCGAAGACGATGGAGTCCAGCCGGTCCATCACTCCCCCGTGCCCGGGCAGGATGCTGCTCATGTCCTTGACGCCCAGCTCACGCTTGACCATGGACTCGGCGAGGTCGCCGGCGGTGGACGCTGCCACTGTACCGACGGCGAGCACGGCGCCCACCCACCACGGTTTGTCCAGCACGAAGAGGGCCGCCAGGATGCCGATCAGCATGGCGCCTGCCACCGACCCCGCGAAGCCCTCCCAGGACTTCTTGGGGCTGATCTTCGGTGCCATCGGGTGCTTTCCCAACGACGCACCCACCAGGTAGCCGAAGGTGTCGTTGGAGACCACCAGCAGGAGCATGACGGCAATCTCCCACGCCCCGATGGGGGCCATCCCGTCCGGCCAAAGCCCCAGCGGGGTGGTGCCTGCGGCGTGCAGCGGCAGCGCGGCGAAGCTGATGAAGAAGGGAACCCACCCCAGGGTGAAGACACCGGCGAAGATGCTGTTGGCTGAGCCGGCGGCACTTTCGATCGAGCGCCACAGCAGTACGGCCACGGCACTGAGCAGCAGCGCAAACAGCTGGCTCTCGATGCCGCCAAAGTAGGCGGCGAAAGGCATGGCCAGCGTGCCGGTCATGACGGGCACGATTGGCATCCTGGTGCCGTTGGCTTCCAGCGCCCGGTAGATCTCCCACACGCCAAAGACGGCGAAGGCCGTGACGATGGCTACGAACGCCAGCGGGAGGAACAGCAGCCCGCCGAGTACCGCGATAAGCATGGCCAGGCCCACCACGACGGCGGCGGGCAGGTTCCGCCCGGCCTTTGGCGTCGGGTTGCTCCTGGGCTGCTTCCCCCGTGTGCGCGCCCGTGGTGCGGGGGCCTGATCTGCCTGGCCCATCAGACTTCGAGCAGCTCTGCTTCCTTGCGCTTGAGCAGTTCGTCGATGCCGTCCACGTGGGCCTTGGTAAGGCTGTCCAGTTCCTTTTCGGCGCGGTTGCCTTCGTCTTCGCCCGCCTCGCCGTCCTTCACCAGGCGGTCCAGGGTTTCCTTGGCCTTGCGGCGGATATTGCGGATGGAGACCTTGGCGTCCTCGCCCTTGGTCTTGACGATCTTCACGTATTCCTTGCGGCGTTCCTTGGTCAGTTCAGGAATAGTGATCCTGATGACGTTGCCGTCGTTGGACGGGTTGGCTCCGACCTCGGAATCGCTCAGGGCGCGTTCGATGTCCCGCATGGCGGTCTTGTCGAACGGGGTGATCAGGATGGTGCGGGCGTCCGGGATGGCGAAGGAGGCCAGCTGCTGCAGCGGCGTGGGCGAGCCGTAGTAGTCCACCAGGACCTTGTTGTAGAGGCCCGGGTTGGCGCGGCCCGTGCGGACGGCGGCGAAGTCTTCCTTGGCTACCTCTACCGCCTTGTCCATCTTTTCTTCGGCTTCGAGCAAGGTTTCTTCGATCACGGTCTCTCCTGACGGTTCTGGTGCAGTCCGGGGCGCCCGATCCATGCACTCACGTGGTTCTTTGTTGCTGGTTCCGTCCCCGCCCGAACGGGCGGGGACTGAACTGTCCTGAAATCATCCTAGCGGCAGCTAGGCGGTGACCAGCGTGCCCAGCTTTTCGCCAAGGATGGCGCGGGTGACGTTGCCTTCACCCTCCATGCCGAAAACCACCATGGAGAGGTCGTTGTCCTTGCACATGGTCATGGCCGTCTGGTCCATGACGCGGATGTCGCGTCGCAGGGCATCGTCGTAGCTGAGGGTCTCCAGCCGCTCCGCGGTGGGGTCCTTCTTGGGGTCCGCGGTGTACACAGCGTCCACCCCGCTCTTGGCCATGAGGACCACGTCAGCGTGGACTTCCAGGGCGCGCTGGGCGGCCACGGTGTCGGTGGAGAAGTAGGGCAGACCTGCGCCGGCGCCAAAAATGACCACGCGGCCCTTTTCCATGTGGCGGATGGCGCGGCGCGGAATGTAGGCCTCGGCCACCTGGCCCATGGTGATGGCGCTCTGGACGCGGGTTTCCACGCCCGCCTGCTCCAGGAAATCCTGCAGCGCCAGGCAGTTCATGACGGTTCCCAGCATGCCCATGTAGTCGGCGCGGGAGCGGTCCATGCCGCTCTGGGACAGTTCGGCGCCGCGGAAGAAGTTTCCGCCGCCCACCACTATGGCCACCTCCACTTCGGGGACGGCTGCTGCGATCTGCTTGGCGACGTTGCGGACGGTCTCGGGATCGACACCGAGCTTCCCACCGCCGAAGACCTCGCCGGAGAGCTTCAGGAGGACCCGCCGCCGGCTCTTCTCCGAATGCGTGACAGTGTTGACGGCTTCCATGATGCCTTCCCGTTGGTGACTCTGAAAAAAGGGTATCCTGCCGGATCCGGTGCCCGGAACTGGCAGCGGTCCAAACGGACTGGACTGCCAGCCGTTTGGGCGCATGCAAAAGGGGCGGCCACCGAAGTGGCCACCCCCTTGCAGTTTCGGCTAGGAGCCGACGCGGAAACGCGTGAAAGCAGTTCCCTTGACACCGGCCTCTTCGAGGACCTGTGCCACGGACTTCTTGGCGTCCTTTGCGAATGCCTGGTCAACCAGGACCTCGCCCTTGTAGAAGCCCGTCACGCGGCCTTCCACAATCTTGGTGAGGGCAGCTTCCGGCTTGCCCTCGGCCTTGGCGGTCTCTTCGGCGATGCGGCGCTCGGACTCGACGAGCTCGGCCGGAACGTCCTCACGGGTGAGGTAGTTCGGGGCCATGGCGGCGATGTGCACGGCAACGTCGTGGGCAGCGGCGGTGGCGGCTTCGCCTTCACCGTCGACAGCGAACAGAACGCCGACCTGGGCCGGGAGGTCCTTGGAGGTCTTGTGCAGGTAAGCGTCAACCGTTGCACCCTCAACGCGGGAGATGCGGCGGACAACAACCTTCTCGCCCAGGATGGCGCCTTCTTCGACGACAACCTCGGAGAGCGGCTTGCCGTCAACGTCGGTGGCCAGCAGGGTCTCGAGGTCGGCAGCGCCGGACTCGACGGCCACGGCCAGGACCTTGTCGGCCAGCTGGATGAACTTGTCAGCCTTGGCGACGAAGTCGGTCTCGCAGTTGACCTCGATCATGACGCCGACCCCGTTGCTGACCTTGGCGGCCACGAGGCCTTCAGCGGTGGAGCGGCCTTCGCGCTTGGTAGCGCCCTTGAGGCCCTTGATGCGGATGATCTCGATGGCCTTCTCGGCGTCACCGTTGGCTTCGTCAAGAGCCTTCTTGACGTCCATCATGCCGGCGCCGGTGCGCTCGCGCAGGGCCTTGATGTCCGCGGCAGTGTAGTTCGCCATGTGAACCCCTCTGTCTAGAAATGTGTGGTGGTGTACGGACCGACAGGACGGCAGCCCACGGGGGTGGGCCGCCATCCTGTCAGCAGCTCCGGCTGCGGACAGCGCGGAGAATCCGGATTTTACGTGTGTTACTTGGCGTCTTCGGCGGGAGCCTCGGCAGCTGCCGGAGCTTCCTCGGCGGCCGGAGCTTCAGCGTTCTCAGCCGGAGCGGCAGCAGCTTCTGCCTTGCTGCCTTCGAGGAGCTCGCGCTCCCACTCGGCCAGCGGCTCTTCCGGAGCTTCGGTGGCGCCCGTGCCGCGGTTGTTGCGGGCGATCAGGCCCTCGGCAACAGCGTCGGCAACAACGCGGGTCAGGAGGTTCACGGAGCGGATGGCGTCGTCGTTGCCCGGGATCGGGAAGTCGACTTCGTCCGGGTCGCAGTTGGTGTCCAGGATGGCCACAACCGGGATGTTCAGCTTCTTGGCCTCGTCAACGGCGAGGTGTTCCTTCTTGGTGTCAACAACCCACAGCAGGGACGGAGCCTTGGTCAGGTTGCGGATACCGCCCAGGTTGGACTCCAGCTTGGTGAGCTCACGCTTGAGGAGCAGGAGTTCCTTCTTGGTGTAAGCGGAACCGGCGACGTCGTCGAAGTCGATCTCTTCGAGTTCCTTCATGCGCTGGATACGCTTGGCAACCGTCTGGAAGTTGGTCAGCATACCGCCGAGCCAACGCTGGTTGACGTAGGGCTGGCCCACGCGGGTTGCCTGCTCGGCAATTGCTTCCTGGGCCTGCTTCTTGGTGCCGACGAAGAGCACGGTGCCGCCGTGGGCAACAGTGGCCTTGACGAACTCGTAGGCGCGGTCGATGTAGGACAGCGACTGCTGCAGGTCGATGATGTAGATGCCGTTGCGCTCGGTGAAGATGAAGCGCTTCATCTTCGGGTTCCAACGGCGGGTCTGGTGTCCAAAGTGGACGCCGCTGTCAAGCAGCTGGCGCATGGTTACGACGGGCATTCCGGCGCTCCTTATTTTCCGGCAGGTCATTCATGAGAAAACCCGGAGGCTTCTTACCCTGCCAATAGTTGACGGTTGATCAGCGTGGCCCGGACGGGCCGTGCTCCTGGCATCCCCCGCCCTTCCCATCAGGACGAAAGCCTGACCGCAGGAAGAGCGATCCTCCATGGACGACGCCGGGGCGTTGGCTGCCGGAGGGCTGGATGCGCGTAGTCAGCCGCCGCTCCCCCACACTCCTGAATGAGATGTGCCGACGCGATCCGGACAGGGGGATGCACCGCGGGGGTGGACCACTGGGACGTAACGCGTTGAGGGCGCAGCAAACTGCTCCATCAAGTGTACTACAGGCACCCCCACCCGCCGGACAGGTCGTGCCTGCCCGGGCCGTTGTCCACATAGCCGGAACCGGCCCTGCCGGCGCGCGATGCAGGCGGGCAGGCTGGTCGCATGAAGACATCAGTCCTGCTGGCCGCCTTCCTGCTGCTGCCGGCGTCGATTGCCACCCCGGGCGCCGGCCTTCCGAACAGCGCAGCCCTCTCCTACAGCGCAGCAATTCCCAACAGAGCAGTCATCCCCAACAGCGCAGCCTTTCAGAACAGCGCAGCCATTCCGAACAGCGCCGCCGGCTTCAGCCATGCGGCCGCCGGCCAGCAGGCAAGTCCGACGACGGCCGCCCGGGCGGGTGCCGCCCCTTCCTGGCAGTGGCCCCTGGCACCGCGGCCGCGGGTGCTGCGCCCTTTCGATCCACCGCCCAAGCCATGGCTGAGCGGACACCGGGGCGTCGACCTTGAATTCACTGCAGGCACGCAGGTCCTTTCACCCGCGGCCGGAATGGTGAGTTTCGCGGGCGTGGTGGTGGACCGTCCCGTCATCACCATCGACCATGGCGGCGGCCTGCGCAGCAGTTTCGAGCCAGTGGAAAGCACGTTGGCCGTGGGCGCCACCGTAGCCCGGGGTGAGGTCATCGGCACCGTGCTGCCGGGGCACTGCCCGGCGGCGCAGTGCCTGCACTGGGGCGTGCGGGAAGGAGAGGACTACGTCAATCCCCTGCAGTTTGTCCTGGACCTCCGCCCGTCCATCCTGCTGCCGCTGTCCGGTGGCCCATAGCCACGGAGAACGCAGGCATGGCCCCGGAACATCAATTAGTCAGACAACTGCCCGTGTGGGCGTCCCGCCTAGACGATGGCCGAGATACCGGTGATGGCCCGCCCTGTCACCAGGGTGTTGATTTCTGCCGTGCCCTCGTAGGAGTAGATGGCCTCCGCGTCGGCGAAGATTTTGGCCATCCCGTAGTCGGTCACGATGCCGTTGCCGCCCAGGATGCTGCGGCCCAGCGCCACACTCCTCCTCATGCGGTCGGTGGCGAAGGCCTTGGCGAGTGCAGATTGTTCGTCCTTCGCCTCCCCGGCGTCCTCCAGCTGGGAGAGCCGGACCATCATGCCCATGGAGCTGACCGTGTTGCCCAGGATCCGGACCAGCTGGTCCTGGATGAGCTGGAAGGAGGCCAGGGGGCGGCCGAATTGCTGGCGCTCCACGGCATAGCGGCGGGCAACATCGAAGGCGGCCATCTGGAGGCCCACGGCCTGCCAGGCAACTGACAGGCGGGTGACTTTGAGCACCTTGTTGACGTCGCGGAAGCTGTTGGCGTTGGCGAGCTTGAAGTGGTCCGGTACCACGACGTCCGTCAGGACGATGTCGGCGTTCTGGACTGTCCGCAGGGAGATCTTGTTCTCGATCTTTGTTGCGCTGTATCCGGCCACCGTGGTGTCCACCATGAAGCCCTTGACCTGGTTGTCCGCCACGTCGCGTGCGTACACCACCACCCAGTCGGAGAATGTGGCATTGCCGATCCAGCGCTTCGCGCCGTTGAGGATCCAGTTGTCCCCGTCCCTGCGCGCCGTGGTGCGAGTTCCGCCGGCCACGTCGCTGCCGCCCAGCGGCTCGGTCAGGCCGAAGGCCCCGATCTTCTTCAGCGCGTAGATATCGGGAAGCCATTCATCCTGCTGCTCTTGGGATGCCAGCAACTCAATGGAGCCGGTGAACAGCCCGTCGTGCACGCCCAGGAAGGTGGCGATGGAGGCGTCCGCTCGGGTGGCTTCGGCGTGCAGCATGCCGGCGAAGAGGTTGGAATACCCCTGCCGCCGCACCGGGCTGACCAGGTCCAGCCCGGCAAGCTTGGGCACCAGGTCCATGGGGAACTCTCCGCGGTTCCAGCAGTCCACGGCAATTGGCTTGACCTCACGCGCCAGGAAGTCGCGGACTTCGGCCAGCCGGTCCTGCTCCTTGCCGGAGAGAAGCTGCTCGAAGGCGAAGAAGTCGCCGTCGGCGTAGGGAAGCTCTGGGAAATCGGCTGCGGAGGTGGCCATGGTTACCTTCTTTGATGATCAGCGCTGACCATGCCGCGGAGCGGAGCACGGTATGTTACTGGTCAGTAACATACCGCAGGGTGCGGGCTTAACCAAGAAAACCGCGGCCAACGAAACTCGTCGGCCGCGGTCGAGGTAGGGCTACTCGGACTTGAACCGAGGACCTTAGGATTATGAGTCCCGCGCTCTAACCAGCTGAGCTATAGCCCCCCAAGCCCCGGGAGCAGGTGTTCAGACGCCATGCTCCGGCAGGGCAAAAACACTCTAGCAAACCCGGGAAAGGGTTCAGACCACTTTGTCATCGTAGGAGGCGCCGCGGTACAGGTCCTCGAAGGTCTGCAGCGTCCCCTGGATGCTGTGGGGCTCCACCATCTGCCGGCTGGCGCGGCCCATGGCCTGCTGTTCGTCCTTGGGCAGTTCCAGCACCTGCGTGATCTTCTTGGCGAGGTCGTCACTGTCGTTGGGGGTGAAGAGGTACCCGTTCCCGCCGTCGCGGACCAGGTGCGGCAGCGCCATGGCGTCCGCCAGGACCACGGGGGTGGAGGCGGACATCGCTTCCAGTGTCACCAGGGACTGCAGTTCCGCCGTTCCGGGCATGCAGAAAAGGTCGGCACGGATGTAGGCGGTCCGAAGTTCCTCGTCGCTGGCAAGGCCCAGGAACTTGACCCGGCCGGTGAGGCCGAGCCGCCTCACCAGGTCCTCCAGGGCGGAGCGCACTTCGCCGCCGCCCACGATCTCGAGGTGTACGTTCAGCTCCGGCGGCGTTTTGCCGATGGCCTCGATCAGCACGTCCACGTGCTTTTCCTCGGCGAGGCGGCCGGCGAACAGGACGGTGGGGTGGGCGTGCGGCTCGATGTGTTCACCGGGCTGCAGTTCGTAGGCGGCGGAGTCGATGCCGTTGGACAGGGGCAGGACTTTGCGGAGGAACGCGTGCTCGTGCATGGCCCGGGCGGCAAGCGGCGTGGGCGTTGTCACCACGTCCGCCTGGCTCATGACCTTGCCCATGTCCTTCCAGGAGACCCGCCCAATAATGTCCTTGAACCACTGCGGAAACGGCAGGAAGGGGTTAAGGTTCTCGGGCATGAAGTGGTTGGTGGCAATGATGCGGACGCCGCGTTTCACGGCCTCATAGAGCACGTGCTCGCCGATCATGTAGTGGCTCTGGATGTGCACGACGTCGGGCTTGACCCGGTCGAAGAGGAGGCTGATTTCCTTCTTGATTTCCCAGGGGAAGCAGAGGCGGAAGGTCTCATGCGTGAATGCCTTGTGCGAGCGGAGCCGGTGCACGGTTGCTTCCTCGCGGAACTCGGTGAAGCTCTTTCCCTTGCTGTCACGGGACGCCAGGACATGGACGTTGTGGCCCCGGGCAGTCATTCCCTTGGCCAGCCGGTAGCCAAACTGGGCCGCACCGTTGACGTCCGGGGGGTAGGTGTCTGCGGCGATGAGGATGGTCAGGGGGCGCTGGTCGGCGGGCGTGGTCATGGGGAGTACTCCTGATGGTCACGGTGCGGACAGCCTGGAACTGACAGCACGGTTGGCCGCTGGCGCAAGGCGCCGGGCTTCGTGGGATTGCTGGTTACGGACGGGAAGGGACTAGTGGGACGGCCTGCCGGCGGCCTTCCGCGCGTCCTTCTTGCGCTTGGTGACCTCCGGGTGGTGCCGGGAAAGGGCGATAACCCCAACGATAGCAAGGGCGGCAGCCGTTCCCATCGCAATGGCCATGACGGCATGGACGTCGGGGCGCAGTTCGCCCAGGATGATGATGCCGATGGCGATGCCCACCATGGGGTCGACCACCGTGAGTCCGGCGATCACCAGGTCCGGCGGACCGGTGGAGTAGGCACTCTGCACGAACCAGGACCCCAGGCCGCCGGCCGCGACAATGGCCACCACCGAATACCACTGGACATTCAGCAGGAACAGGCCATTCGGATCCAGGAGGTGCTTGCCGATGATCCGGGTGAGGACTGCCACAAAGCCGAACAGAATGCCGGCGCCGAGGATGTAGATGAACGCGTTCATCCGGTGCTTGAACGTCACCGCCAGCGTGCCGAACAGTCCCACCGCCAGGGCCAGCAGCAGGACGATGGTGAGCTCATCCTCCGGGCTGACATGGTGGTTCTCCTGGGTGACGTTGACCGCCAGGAGGACGAAGAGCGCGGATCCGGTGACACACGCGGCAATCGACACCGCCGTGGCGCGGTTGATGGTCAGGTCCTGGTCCCGGGCATTGACCACCGTGGTGATCACCAGGGCAATGGCACCGATGGGCTGGATGACCGTGAGCGGTGCGGAGACCAGGGCGACGGCATTCATCGCCATGCCGGTGCACAGCAGCAGGAGTCCAAGCATCCACCGGGGATTGCGCAGGAGGCGCAGGAAGCCATTGGAGCTCAGGGCCAGGCCGCCGGTATCGGCTTTGACGGCGCTGCCCTGGCGCTGCGCGCCCAACGCAAGGCAGAAGGCGCCAAGCACCGCCAGGCCGACGGCAAACCACACCATCAGCCGTTCCCGCCGTCGTGCTGTTTCAATGCCCGGCCCTTGCGCAGCATGGCCCGGAAATAGTTGTACGCGGCAATCCAGTGACCCACCAGGCCCAGGCCCAGCACCACCCAGGCGGCGGCGAAGAGCTGGCCGGAAAACCCGGTGTCCATCCGCGAAAGGACCAGCAGCGGCGTGCCCAAAAGCAGCAGCCCGGTCCGCACCTTGCCCACCACGCTGACCGGGAGGTCCGGGTGGCCGCGGAAGAGGGAGAGAGTCAGTACCAGCAGGACGGCATCGGGCACCACCAGCGCGGCCAGGTACAGCCAATGCACGACGCCGGCAATCACCAGGGTGAAGGCCACCGCCAGCAGGGCAAGGCGGTCGGCGATGGGGTCAAGGACCCTGCCCAGCTTGGAGGCTTGGTCGAAGCGGCGGGCGATGTAGCCGTCAATCCAGTCCGTCCCTGCCATGACAGCCAGGACGATCACGCCTGCCCCGTACTCCTTTTGGGCCAGGACCAGCCAGATGAAGAGCGGAACACCCATGAACCGCACCACGGTGAGCAGATTGGGAATAGTGACCACGCGGTCATGGTCCACCTGGGGACGGCCGGGGCGGGCGCCTGCACCTATGAACTTCACCCGTCCCCCTCTCCTTCCTGCTGCGCCGCGGCGCTGTCATTCGGTTGTGCCTTCACAGGCGGAAACAGCGTCCGCCGGAATGTTGCGTGCGGAACAGGGGCCTAGTTGGCGCGCAGGAGCCTGCGCAGGAGGACCACCAGGACCGTACCGGCGGCGACAAGAGCCGTCAGCGGCTTCCAGCGCCTGGGCAGGTCAGCGGAGGCGGACAGGGCCGCAAACCGCTGCCCCGCCTCGTCCAGGCCGCGCTGGGCCAGTACCTGGCCTTCGCGCGCCTTGACCTGGGCGGCGGCCAGCACATAGCGTGCCTGGGTCTTGACGTCCAGTTCCGTGCCGAGCTCGTCCCGGACCTCGGTGAGGTGGTGGCGGCGCTGGCTCAGGCGGCGCACCAGCTCGGGTTCGGATGCGTGCGGGAACTCCTGGTCGTGCCGGGCGGCCTTGGCTTCCTTCTCGGCTTTCGCCTTGGCGGCTGCCTCGGCCTTGGCGGCCTTCGCAGCCTTGGCTTCGGGGCTCTCAGGATCCAGGATGGCCGGGTTGAAGGCGGAACCTTCGCGGGCGACCCCGATATCGTGCCTGATGCCACGGATGGTTTCCTCCGGCATCAGCGGCATGGCCTTCTTGAACCGGGCGAGGCCCACCAGGCCCCCGACGAGGGCTATCAGCAGGAAAGCGGCGGAAACCAGGAGGGCTGCCAGCCACGCGGGCATGATGGTGGCCAGCCCCATGATGGCAGCGACGATCAGGCCGACCACCAGGAGCGCCAGGAACAGAAGCGCCACGGCGAAGAAGGCCGCGGCCACACCCACCTGGACGCCCTTGCGCTTGAGTTCGATCTTGGCGAAGGCGATCTCGTCGTTGAGCTGGCGGGGGGCCAACCGGAAAAGGAGTCTTGCCGTCCCGGGCAGCGCAGTGATACGCAATCCCGGGCTGGTACGCCCGCTGTGACGTCCGCTCATCGGTTCCGCCTTACTGGTTCATGAGTCGATACTGCATCCGTTAGTGCGGAAATGTGCAGCCGCACAGTCCACGCCACCAAAACTACCATTCAGGTTCAGGGCGAACTTGGGGGCTTGCCGGACGGCGCGGCCTACAACGCTGCAAAAACCGCCGTGGCCGGGCCTAGGATTGTTCTCCGTGACCAATCCCCCCAATCCGGGCGACCTGCTGACCCGCCGCCGGAAGCTTCTGTACATCCTCCTTCTGGGTGCCTTGACGGCCCTCGGTCCGTTCACCATCGACCTTTACCTGCCCGCCTTTCCGGCGCTGGAGGCAAGCTTGGGGGTGACCGAGGCGCAGGTCCAGCTCACCCTGGCCGGCACCACGGTCGGTTTCGCGTTCGGGCAGCTGGTGGTGGGTCCGTTCAGCGACAAGTTCGGCCGCCGGACTCCGCTGATCCTGGCGACTGCCCTGCACATCGCAGCATCCCTGGGCGCGGCCTTGTCCACGGACATCACCACGCTGGGGATCTTCCGCGTCCTGATGGGCGTGGGCGCCGCCGGCGGCGGCGTAGTGGCCATGGCCATGGTGCGGGACCTGTTTTCCGGCTACGCCATGGTGCGGATGTTCTCCCGGATGTCACTGGTCAACGGGCTTGCGCCCATCCTTGCCCCCGTGATTGGTTCGCAGCTGCTCCTGGTAATGCCGTGGCCCGGCATCTTCGTGTTCCTGGCTGCCTACGGGACTTTGGTCATCGTGGCCGCCCTGCTCCTGGTCCGCGAGACGCTTCCGCCGGAAAAGCGGGGCCGGAGCGGCATGACCGCCCGGCAACGCTACCGGGCGCTGTTTACCGACCGGATCTTCGTGGGGCTGCTGATGGTGGCGGGCTTCAATTTCGGCGGCCTCTTTACCTACCTGTCGGCCTCGCCGTTCCTTTTCCAGGATGTGTTCGGGTTCTCCGCCCAGCAGTACGGGCTGCTCTTTGGCATTAACTCCCTGGGCATCGTGGCCGGCGTGCAGACCAGTTCCCGGCTTATCAGGATTGTGCCTCCGCAGTGGATCCTGGCGGGCGCCACGGCCTGGATGTTCCTGATGGCGGTGCTGATCGTGGTCTTCGACCGGGCGGGCCTGGGGCTGTGGGGCGTGATGGTCCCGCTGTGGTTCTACATCATGGGCACCGGCTTCATGTTCCCCTGCGTCCAGGTGCTGGCCCTGGCCGGGCACGCGGCCCAGGCGGGAACGGCAGCCTCCCTGCTGGGCGCGGCCACATTCCTCATGGCCGGGCTCATCTCCCCCGTGGTGGGCTGGCTCGGCATCACCAGCGCCGCTCCCATGGGAGCAGTGCAGGCGGCCTGCATCCTGCTGGCGATCACAGCACTGTGGCTGGTGGTGCGGCCCCGCACGGTACCCTCGATCCACTGAGACCTACCTCCAATGCGAGCCGTTCTTCCGGCCCGCTGGGCCCTGTCCCCACTCCCCCTCGAAAGGCAGCCTGTGAGCCGCACACCGCACCGGAATGGACGGGGACTTTTCCTCGGGGCGGTGCTGGGCGCCGTCGTGGGTTATTTCGCCGGCCGCGCCCTGGGAAACCCTGCCTGGGGCATCATCCTGGGGACGCTGGCAGGCGCGGCGATCCTGTACCGGGTGAATCCGGGGTCCCGCGGCCGCCGCTGAACGGCCTGCAGCGATTTTGTTGTGGCAGGCCGGTGCGGCATTCCCTGCCGCCAGGGTCCCTCCCGCGATAAAATGATGCCGTGCCCAACTGGCAGAACCAACCGCCACTTCCGGCCACATGGCAACGGTGCGACGCCCGGATCCTGCCAGTGTGGTGGGAGCGGCTGTGTGCGCAGGCCGGGCAGCAGTCCGCGGCGCTGTACGCGGCGGGGTTGTTCACGGAAGACCGCCGCCGGCCCATCGCCCAATGGTTCAATCCGGCCTTCAACGCAGCCCTGCTGGTGGCGCCGGAAACCTCGCCGGAATGGCCGGTGCAGCGCTTCGGGATTTTCTACGCTCCCCCCGACTCAGGCTTTGTGAGGATCCACTCCGCGCCGCACGAGTGGAGCCCGCGCGAACCCCGGAAGTCCCCCACGGAGCAGGAAGCCTTCCAGGCGGCCATCGTCGAGGCGGAAAGGTTCCTGCAGGTGGAAATGGATTTCGTCTGAACAGACTCCCACCCCGCGGAAAGAAAAAATCCCCGTTCCTCCATGTGGAGGAACGGGGATTTTTCGTTGCGCTCCTCCTGCTGGACTTGAACCAGCAACCCTTCGATTAACAGTCGAATGCTCTGCCAATTGAGCTAAGGAGGAATGAAGCAGGTATGACATTAGCAAAGGATTCCGGCCGAAGGGAAATCGGCGGTTTTCCGGGCCCGGACGGGCCTGCAAGGAAACAAAAATCCCCGTTCCGGAGGCCGGAACGGGGATGGAAGCTCCTCCTGCTGGACTTGAACCAGCAACCCTTCGATTAACAGTCGAATGCTCTGCCAATTGAGCTAAGGAGGAATGAAGCGGGTATTAGCCTAGCAAACAGTTGGCACGGAAACGAAATCGGGCGGCCGTGAGCTGGCCCACCTCCAGATCCGCTGAGCAGGCCACCCCTACGACTCCGCGCGCAGGGCCCGGCGTTCCATTTCCAGCATCATCAGCTCGCGGTTGAGCCGCTGGTAGGTCTCCGGGTCCGCCGCCGCGTCAAGGCGCTGCAGCTGGCCCATCTTGTCCGCCTTGACCCGGGTGATCTGGAGTTCGAAAAGGCGGGACAGAATGTCGCGGCAGTACTTCAGCACCGCTTCCTCGGTGTGGGCCGGCAGCGGCACGACGGCGAGCTCGGATACCAGCGGCCGGAGGGGTTCCGGAACCTCGTGCATGACGTGCTCCACCCAGCGCACCGGATCGACGGTCAGGCCGGGACCAGTGGCGCGCATGGCATCGTGGACGGCCTGGAAGGCAGGGATAGCGAACCGGGCAGCGGCAAAACGGTCCCAAACCCCGCCGGCCAGCAGGGAGGGTTGCTGCAGCGCCACTTCCAGCGCCTGCCGCTCCATGGAAGCCACAGGATCGCGCGGGTCCGGGCGGTGGAAGGAGGGGACAACGCCCGACGACGGCGCGGCAGCTACGCCGGGTCCGCCCGGCTGGGCAGGGGCCGGGCTGGAGGGGCCGCCTGGCTGCGGCTGGCCCGGAGCCGGGGGCCGTCCGGTCTCGCCGCGCTTGACGGCTGCGGTGACCAGGCGCAGGACTTCGTTGGGGTCCGGCATGCCCAGCCAGCCGGTCAGGGCCTGGCAGTAGCCCGTCCGGGTGGAGGCGTCGCGGATGGCGGCCACCACGGGCACGGATGCCTTGAGGCCCTGGACGCGGCCTTCAACGGTGTCCAGGTTGAACTGCTTGAGAGTGCTGCGGATGGCGAACTCGAACAGCGGCCGCCGGGACTGGATCAGGGCGTGCACCGCCTCGTCCCCGCGGCTGAGGCGGAGATCGCACGGGTCCGCGCCTGTGGGTTCCACGGCCACGTACGTCTGGGCGGTGAAGCGCTGGTCCTCTTCAAAGGCGCGCAGGGCTGCCTTCTGCCCGGCGGCGTCGCCGTCGAAGGTGAACACCACTTCTCCCCCGGTGCCGTCGTCGGACAAAAGCCGGCGGGCGATCTTGATGTGCTCGGTACCGAAGGCGGTGCCGCAGGTGGCTACCGCCGTCGTAATCCCTGCAAGGTGGCAGGCCATGACATCGGTGTAGCCCTCCACCACCACCAGCTGCCTGTCTTTGGCGATGCTCTTCTTGGCGAGGTCGATGCCGTAGAGGACCTGGGACTTCTTGTAGAGGGTGGTCTCCGGGGTGTTGAGGTACTTGGGGCCCTGGTCGTCCTCATACAGCTTGCGTGCGCCGAAGCCGATGGTGTCACCGGCCATGTCCTTGATGGGCCAGATGAGGCGGCCGCGGAAACGGTCGTAGATGCCCCGGTTTCCTTCGCTGAACATTCCGGTGAGCTTGAGCTCGGCGTCGGTGAAGCCGCGGCCGCGCAAGTGCTTCAGGAGGGCGTCCCACCCCTGGGGAGCGTAGCCGCAGCCAAAATGTTCCGCGGCGGCCCGGTCGAAGCCACGGCCAAAGAGGAAGTTGCGGGCCGTTGCGGCACCGGGCGTGAGCATCTGGGCACGGAAGAATTCGTCCGCAATCTTATGGGCGTCCAGCAGCCGCTGCCGGCGGCCCACTTCCTCGCGGTTGGGGCCGGTTCCACCGTCTTCGTAGCGGAGCTCGTAGCCGATCCTGGACGCGAGCTTCTCCACGGCTTCCTGGAAGGAGCTGTGGTCCTGCTTTTGGACGAAGGCGATGACATCGCCGTCCTCGCCGCAACCGAAGCAGTGGTAACGGCCTACCTGGGGACGGACAGTGAAGGACGGCGAGCGCTCGTCATGGAAGGGGCACAGGCCCTTGAAGGTTCCCAGCCCGGCGCCCTTGAGCGTGACGTAGCCGTCAACCACTTCCTTGATGTCCGTGCGCTGGCGTACTTCGTCAATATCTTCACGTTTAATCAGCCCAGCCACACAGCAATCTTAGTGTCACCGGCCAGGCGTCACTGCCCGGGCACCCGCGTCCCCGGTTCCGGTGTCCTCCCGTCGAGCAGGCTGAGGGCCAGCTTGGGGCAGAGGAAGACTGCCTCCTGTGCGACTTCCCGGTCTGCGTCGCGCAGCGGAACGTCGGTCCTGTCGCGGCCTGCCTTCCCGCGCGCCACGGGGTACCCCCAATCGTCCCGGTCCAGCACGCCGGGAAGCAGTTCGGCGCACAGGCCGCGGCCGTCGCAGCTGGTCCAGTCGATATGCAGGTGCGTCTTCATGCTGCTGCGCCTCCCGGGCCTGTGCAGTATCCGGAGAGGTGGGCGCGGAAGTCTGCGGCGAAGACCTCCAGGGCACTGCTGACCAGCCCGGTGGTCCCCTCCGGGTGCCTGCACGCGCCCCGCCCGGAGACCAGCCTCCCCAGCCGGTCCAGTTCGGAGGCAAGGCGTGGATTCGTTTCCCCTCCGGCGATCCTGTTGAGGACGGACGCCATGGCCGGAAGTCCGAACATGCAGGGCCCGCACTGCCTGGCGGACTGGTCCGCAAGGTAGCTGACGATCCGGGCCGTCGCCTGGATCCCGCAGGTCCGCAGATCCAGGGCATGGATCACTCCTGCGCCCGGCCGGGCGGTCCGGTCCGGCGGCCCCACGGGTGAAAGCGCGTGCGCCGCGGGCCGCACCCACCGGCCGTGGTAGCCGCCCACCAGGACGGCGGACAAGGCGGCAGGGTCCATGCCCGCTTCCTGCAGGACCGCCGAAAGCTGCGCACCGCCGGGCACCTCCAGCACCACATCCCGTACCGGGGCAGGCCCGGAAACGGACACCAGCCGAGTGCCCGGATCCGTCGCGGTGCCCGCCTGGCGGAACCACTGCGCCCCGTAACGGGCGATCAGGGCAACCTGGGCGAGGGTTTCGACGTTGACCACCAGTGTTGGCCGGCCGTTAAGGCCGGATTCGCTGAGGCGCCGGCGTTGGTCGGTGGGGACAGCGCTGCCGTTGCCGATCATATTGACGACGGCGCTCGACTCGCCGGAGATGAAGGTTTCGGGTGCCTGCACTACCCGGATCCGGTTGCCCCGGGGGCGTTCGCCGACGGCCTGCTGCACGCGGGGCAGGCCGGCCGCCGGCGCGTAGACATACATGCTTGCGCCGCCCAGGGCCGCGGCCATGGCGGCCAGCCCGTCGATGACCAGGTGGGGCGCGTGGGCAAGGAGGGTGCGGTCCTTGAAGCTGAGCGGTTCGCCCTCGGCGCCGTTGGCGATCACCACCGGCCGGGCCGTAAACAAACCCTTCCGGCCGGACCCGGCAGCGGCAGTGGCTTTGCGCCAGGTTTCGAAAGCGGCTCCGCCCCGGCCGGTCAGTCCAGCCTCGGCGAGCGCCTCCAGCAGTCCGGCTCCCGCAGCGTGCGGGTCCCAGGGCCCGAAGGTGTCGAGGTGCTGTTCCCAGCCTGCGTCAGGGCCTGCTGCCAGGAGCCGCGGTTCCTGCCGCTTGTTGTCCTGTACGGCGTGAAGGGGCGTCATCGGGTAGGTGTCCTTGGCGTGGCTCACGGGAGGTTTCCTTGCCGGGCGTGGGAGGTTTCGAGGAAGGAGGGGCTCAGCCGCCACAGCAGGGCCGCGGCAACGGCCACCGCGGACGCCGCGGCCAGCAGGAGGAACCAGCCGCTGGAGACGTCAGTGCCGTTGCCCAACGCGTGCGCCATCGCCACCGGCCAGACGCCATAGCTGAGCCAGTGCACGGCCTTGAAACTGCGCTGCCCGATCCGGTGCCGCAGCAGGCCCGTCACCACCACGGCCAGGACAAGGTCCAGCGCCACGGTGCCCAGCCCCTGCCAGAACGGCTGGAAGGAGCCCAGGAAGGGCACCACGATGTCCACCGGGTTCAGCTTGGCAAAGGAGTCAAGGAGCAGGGAGCCCACATGCAGTCCGAGGAACACCGCGGCGAGCAGTGCGATGTTCCGGTGCAGGAGGCTGATGGAGAACCGGGGCAGCACCAACAGGGGCCGGCCGGACCGGTTGAGGATGCCCAGCAGCACCGACGCGGTGAAGAGTGCCAGGGACACAAACCCGCTGACCCGGCCGAACGCCCACATCGCCTCATCCATGGCCGCCACCCCCGCGAGTAATGCTTTCCCCGGTGCTCCCACCGGGGTTGCAGGTTTCCGCCGGCCAGCCGCCAGTGGTGGCGACCCTGCCCCGGCTGTCCACCAGCCGGGCAGCAATGCCTTCGGTCCGGAACCAGTCCAGGGCAGCGAAGCCGCGGACAATGGCCGCGGTACTGAAAGCGTTCGCTTCCAGGCAGGTGGGCGCTGCGACACTCACCGAACGCCAGACCGGCTCGGCGGGGAGGCCAAAGCGGGGATCAAGGATGTGGTGGACCTGCGTCCCCTGGTGCTTCCAGCGGCGTTTCTGCGTACTGGACGTGGCCACGGCGAACCCCGGGGCCAGGGAGATGTACTGGGCAGGATCGGCAGGAAGGTCCTGCACCATGATCTGCCAGTGGCCGGGCCTGCCGTCCTCGTGCGGTCCGGGCCCGGCGCTGGCCAGGTCACCGCCCAGGCCCACGAGCACTCCGCAGCCCAGCTCCCGGTAGACACCTGCGGCGGCAAGATCGGCCGCGACAGCCTTTGCCGACGCCCCCAGGTCCAGGCGGAGGTCGGCCGGCACGGTGAGGGTCCCGGCCCCAAGCTGGAGCCGGGACCAGCCGGGTGCCCGGGGTGCCGGTAGAGGGTGCTGCGGTACCGGCTGGGATGAGACAGGCTGCGGCGGTACCGGCACGCTGGTGAGCCCCGGACTGCCCTGCCTTCCCGGGCCGTGGCCCAACGCGGCCAGATCGGTGCCGAGAGTGGGGTCAACGTCGCCGCCGGTCATCCGGGCAGCGTCCAGGGCACGTTCAAGGAGCAGCCGGAACATGGGGCTGATGCTGACACCCCGCGCCATCTGGGGCTGGAGCCTCATCAGTTCCGAATCTTCCCGGAAGCGGCTGCAGGCGCGGTCAACCTCCGCCACGGCATTCCGGACAATGTCCCACGCCGCGCCAAGCATTGCCGGTTCCGTGACCGTGACCGAGGCCTCAAGCCCCCACACAGTCCAGCGGGTTTGCGCTGCGTCGTGCGGGGACGGTGTGACTTTCGGGGACGGTGTGCCTTCCGAGGACGCTGGCCCTTGCGGGGGTGCTGTGTCTTCCGGGAGTGTGCACCCAGCGGGTGCTGTGCGCCCTGCGGTCCTGGTAGCCGGGGCACCGGGACCTGCCATAGCGGAACGTGCCACGTCAGGACCCCGAGGACCGGCCGTGGACGGTACCCCCGCTGCCTGGCTGGACCGGCGTGGTGCTGCCGTAATTGCCGTAGCTCTTGGAGCGGCGGGGGCTGCTGTCCTGGCGGGTCCCGTAGTCGTCGTCATCGGAGCGGGCAGGACCGGATTTGGGGGTGCTTCCCTGCGTGCTGGTGTCCGTGGCTGGAGTGGTCCTGGCGATGACAGACGGCGTTGCGGCGTACACGGCAGCTGCCGCGACCCCGGCAGCGGCGAAGCTGCCAACACCCACGGCCGCGGTGATCCCGGTGGCGAGGCGCTTGCCCCTGCTGCGAGTACTCATGACCAGCTCCCGTTCCTAGCGGCCTGTCTTTCCTCCCATGGTGCGCTTCGTTCCTGTGTAGATGCTTTAAGGAAGCTGTTGATCGGGCGGACGTCCGGGCGGGAGCCAACGGCGGGTCACCAGAGCGAGGGCAGGCTCCCCACCAGGCGCTCGTACATGGCCAGGGCCGATCCATCGGTGAGTGACGCCACCTGGTCGATGACCACGCGAAGGCGCGCGCCGTCGTCGTCCGCCGCCCGCCAGTCCGCTGCGAACATCGGCTCCAGGTGCCGGTCACCCGTGGCGCTGAGGGCGGTCACCAGGGCATGGAGCACTTCCCGCTGCCGCTCGTAGATGGGTTGCCGGTGCTCTGTGGTCATCACGAAGGTGGTGGCCAGGCCCTTCATCACCGCGATCTCCATGACGGTTTCGTCGGGAACCATCAGTTCGGCGCTGTAGCGGGTCAGGTTTTCCGGCCCGTACACGGCGCGGGTGGTTTCCAGGGCGCTCTGGCAGAACCGGCCGATCAGCTGGCTGGTCATGTTCTTCAGCGCCGCCATGGATTTGCGGCTGCCGTCGGCCTCGCGCACCCAGACGTCGGTGGCTTCCAGCCGGGCGAGGGCTGCGTCAATGGCGGCGGGGTCGTTATGCGGCAGGTACCACTGCTTGGCGTAGCCCACCACGCGTGCGCGGTGGTCCGGGTTGTCCATCCAGCGCAGCTGGAAGTGGCCGGCGACGATCGCGTCTTCCACGTCGTGCACCGAATAGGAGATGTCGTCCGCCAAGTCCATGACCTGGGCTTCGAGGCAGGTCCGGCGTTCCGGGGCACCTTCGCGGATCCAGTTAAAGATGGGGAGATCGTCCTCGTAGGCGCCGAACTTGCTGGTCCGCTGCCCGTGGATCACCGGTGCTTCCAGCGCTGACCAGGGGTATTTCGACGCCGCGTCAAGGCTGGCGCGGGTGAGGTTCAGTCCCGCGGGCCTGCCGTCGGCCGCGAGGACCTTGGGTTCGAGCCGGGTGAGCAGCCGGAGGGTCTGGGCGTTGCCTTCGAAGCCGCCGATGGCGTGGGCCACCTCGTTCAGGGCCGATTCGCCGTTGTGGCCGAAAGGCGGGTGGCCGAGGTCGTGGCTGAGGCAGGCGGTGTCCACTACATCCGGATCGCAGCCCAGGGCGCGGCCCAGTTCGCGGCCCACCTGTGCTACTTCCAGGCTGTGGGTGAGGCGGGTGCGGACGAAGTCGTCGGTGTCCGGTGCCACCACCTGGGTCTTGGCGCCCAGCCGGCGGAGGGCCGACGAGTGCAGCACCCGGGCGCGGTCCCGCTCAAAGTCGGAGCGGTACGTGCTCTTGGGCGGCTCCTCCACCCAGCGGGCGGAATCGTGCGTGTCGTAGCCCGGCAGTGCCAGGGCTGCGGTGGGGGTGCCCGCAGGCGGGTGTCCGGCCAGGGATGCGTCAGCCACCGGAGACGTCCAGCTCTGCGGCCGCAATGTCCTTGGACTGGTCCTCGTTGAGTGCCCGGGAGTCCAGCCAGTCCTTGGGCAGGGCGGGCCTTTTCGGCGAGCCGGCGCGGCCGCGGGGGCCCTCGGCGTCCACGCCGGGGTAGGGCGAGTCCAGGTCCAGCTCGGCCAGCGTGTCCCGGAGCACCTCCAGGCTCGTCACCAGGGCCAGCCGGGTGCGCAGTTCCCCGCCCACCACGTAGCCCTTGAAGTACCAGGCGATGTGCTTGCGGATCTCCCGCAGGGCCTTGCCCTCGTCACCGAAGGTTTCCACCATCAGTTCAGCGTGGCGGTACACGCCTTCGGCCACCTGGCGGAGGTTGGGGCGGTGCCGGACGTCGCTGCCTTCGAACGCGGCCTGCAGGTCGCCGAACAGCCAGGGCCGCCCCTGGCAGCCGCGGCCCACCACCACGCCGTCCACGCCGGTTTCGCGGACCATCCGGACGGCGTCCTCAGCCGACCAGATGTCGCCGTTGCCCAGCACCGGAATGTCCGGCAGGGCTTCGCGGAGGCGGGCGATGGCGGACCAGTCGGCCTTGCCCGAATAAAACTGCGCGGCGGTCCGGCCGTGGAGCGCGACGGCGGCGACACCGGCGTCGCGGGCGATCCGGCCGGCGTCGAGGTACGTGAGGTGGTCGTCGTCGATCCCCTTGCGCATCTTGATGGTCAGCGGGATGTTGCCCTTGGAGGCTTCCTTGACGGCGGTCTGCACGATCGAGGTGAAGAGATCGATCTTCCAGGGCAGGGCCGAGCCGCCGCCCCGCCGGGTCACCTTGGGGACGGGGCAGCCAAAGTTGAGGTCAATGTGGTCAGCCCGGTCTTCCTCCACGAGCATCCGGACGGCAGCGCCGACCGTGCCGGGGTCCACGCCGTACAGCTGGACGGAGCGGACCTTTTCGTCGTCGTCGTGCGAAATGATGCGGAGGGATTCGGGTGTCCGCTCCACCAGCGCGCGGGAAGTGACCATCTCCGCCACGTACATGCCGCCGCCATACTCACGGCAGAGCCTGCGGAAGGCGGAGTTGGTGATGCCGGCCATGGGAGCCAGGATCACGGGGGTGTCCACCGTGATGGGTCCCAGCTTCAGGGGCGGGAGTTCCAGCTTGGGGGCGGGAGGAGTTGCAGCAACAGTCACTTGTCCATTGTTGCAAAGCCGGGCAAATCGGGGATCCAGTCCAGTGCCAAAGTACCTGTCCCCGGTTTCGGACGGCTGTTAGCGTGGCGCGGGGACGGACAACCAGCCAGGACGTTTGAAGGAGACTTGCCCATGCTTTCCGACACCGCTTACCCCGTGATCCAGGCGACCCTTCCCGTCGTCGGCGAACATATCCAGGAGATCGCCTCCCGTTTCTACAAGCACATGTTCGGCGAACACCCCGAACTGCTCAACGGCCTGTTCAACCGCGGCAACCAGGCTGATGGCCGGCAGCAGCAGGCGCTGGCCGGTTCGGTTGCCGCGTTCGCCGGCTTCCTGGTCAACGACCCCACCCACCTGCCGGACCATCTGCTGTCCCGGATTTCGCACAAGCACGTCTCCCTGGGCCTGAGTCCTGAGCAGTACCAGGTGGTGCACGACAACCTGATGTGGGCCATTGTGGACGTCCTGGGCGACGCGGTGACACCCGAGGTGGCCGCGGCCTGGGATGAGGTCTACTGGCTCATGGCCAACATGCTCATCAACAAGGAACGCGGGCTCTATGACGCAGTCCGGCTGAGCCCGGAAACTGTCTGGCGCACCTGGCGGGTGGCCGAAAAGATCCAGGAAACCGACGACGTTGTCAGTTTCGTGGTGGAGCGGACCGACGAGAGGGAGGTTAAGCCGTCGCTGCCGGGACAGTACGTCACCATCCGCATGCAGATGCCCGACGGTGTCCTGCAGCCGCGCCAGTACAGCCTCACCCAGGCCGACGACGGGCAGCACCGGCGGTTCGCGGTCAAGCGCGTGCGCACTGAAGGCGCGCCGGACGGTGAGATGTCCAGCCTCCTGCACGACCACGTCAACGTGGGTGACGAAGTCACCCTCTCAGCGCCCTTCGGCGATGTGGTGCTGGAATACACTGACCGGCCCGTGGTGCTGGCGAGCGCGGGCATCGGAATCACGCCCATGGCCGGCATGCTGTCCCACCTGGTCAAGTCCGGCTCCCAGCGGAAGGTCCTGTTCCTGCACGCGGCCGACTCCCCTGCCTCGTTTGCACTGCGGAACCAGGTCACGGCCGACCTCACCGCACTTTCCGATGCTTCCCTCCATGCCTGGTTCCTCAACCCGGACGGCGGGGGCTCTTCCGCCGACGGCAGCGTGCATTCCGGATTCATGAACATCAAGGACGTCCAGTTGCCGTCCGACGCCGAGTATTACCTCTGCGGCCCCATGCCCTTCATGCAGGCGGTGCGGACCGCCCTGGTGGGCGCAGGGGTGCGGGCGAAGGACATCCAGTACGAAGTCTTCGGTCCGGACCTCTGGCTGGCCGACTACCAGTAACCCGGCGAAGGCCGTGAAGGCAGGCCCCGCCGCCGGTTTATATGCAGGTCAGCCGCGGTCCGCCCGCCGGCCCCGGCGGGTGGCGGCCTCTTCCGTGGGCAGGACACCGGGTTTGACGGCGGTGCGCCGGCTGCGTTCCTCAAGGGCGGCTGCGGCGAGCGCGTCAGTGTCCGCGACGTCGTCCGCGTGGCTGTGCCCGCCGTCGTCGGCCACGCCGGCCCCTGCTGCACTGGGACCCGACGCGCCGGCCCCTGCTGCTTTGGGTCCAGCTGCACTGGGTCCTGCTGCGTTGATGCCGGTCGCCTTGACCACGAGCACGGCGATGAGGGTGGTGACCGGGATGGCCAGGACCAGCCCGATGGAACCCACGAGCGTCCGGATGACTTCCTCGGACAGTTCGGCGCTGGTGAGGGTGTCCATCAGGGGCCGGTCGTAAAGCATGACGATGATCAGGATGGGCAGCGCGGCGCCCGCGTAGGCGAAGGCGATGGTATACACCGTGGAGGCGATGTGGTCGCGGCCGATCCGCATGGCGGAGGTGAACAGCTTCCGGGCGCTGCTGGCGGGTGCCAGTTCGTAGAGCTCCCACACGGCCGAGGACTGGGTGATGGTGACGTCGTTGAGGACGCCCAGGCCGGAGATGATGAGCCCGCAGAGAATCACGCCGGAGATGGAGATGTTGGAGGACGTATTCACCAGGGTGGCGGCGTCATGGCTGCCCACGCCGGCCAGGTTGGCGGCGTCCGTGGCCCAGGCCGCCAGCAGCGCCGTGATGGCCAGCCCGAAGATGGTGCCCAGGAGTGCCGTGGAGGTGCGCGCGGAGAATCCGTGGGCGAAGTACAGCACCCCGATCATGATCACGGTGGATCCCACCAAGGCCAGCAGCAGCGGCGGTTTTCCTTCCACCAGGCCCGGGAGCAGGAAGTTTGCCAGCACGAAATATGCGCCGACCAGCCCTATCAGGGCCCGGAGCCCCCGCCACCTGGCGACGGCGATGACCACCACGGCGTAGAGGACGGCGAGCAGAACAATGGGCATGGTCCGGACGAAGTCCACGAAGATGTAGGCCGGCGACCCCTGCGATCCCGTGGCACCCTGGGCGTTTGACAGGTTCAGGTACCGGATCTGGTCGCCGGGCTTCACCCCATGGGATGAGGCCACGTCAGGGTTGATGACCACCTTCACCGGGCTGCCGCCCTTGTCCGGCTCGGTGAAGGCGAAGGTGCAGTCCGAGCCCTTGCCGGGCGCCTGCTGCGGGCCCTGTTGGCCTGTTTGCTGCTGGCCGGTGTAAGGTTGCCCGTTTCCCTGTTGCCCGTTTCCCTGCTGGTTTGTCCCCTGTTGCCCGGTTCCCTGCTGGCTGGTGTCCATGCAGCTCCCGGTGACCACGTTCTGGATGGTGCCGGTATCGAAGGTGACCCCGGGGGCGGTGGAGTACGGGT
The DNA here is from genome assembly GCF_035621795.1 of Pseudarthrobacter sp. LT1. Classification (NCBI taxonomy): domain Bacteria; kingdom Bacillati; phylum Actinomycetota; class Actinomycetes; order Micrococcales; family Micrococcaceae; genus Pseudarthrobacter; species Pseudarthrobacter sp. LT1. Next base: position 1,558,455 of record NZ_CP141830.1, on the reverse strand, counting down.
TGGCGAGCGAGAGCCCCTCCTTGCTGCCGGACGGCCACAGCGCGGCCATCCCGGCCAGGGTCAGCAGCGCCAACGGAATGAGCACCGCAGCCAGGATCCGGTTCGCTTTGCTGCGGGCAGCCATCGCCTGGGGCGTCGGCTCCGAATGATCCAAGGAAGAGTGGGAGTGACCGGCGCCCATCAGCAGTACAACCTCATGGTTGAACTCTACGTGCGGCGCCTTAGGGTTTATAAATGGACCATCGGGATGGGGAGGAACCAGGCATGGACAACCGTGGTGCACAGGGGGCCGGCAGCAGGGGAACCGGTACTAATGGGGCCGGGACCGGTACTAACGGGAGACCGGACAGCGGCGCGGTGCGTGCCGGGCAGGCGCCCCTTCTTCCCGCCCACCGGCCGGTGCTGAGCGTCCTGGAAGCATCCGGCAGCACCAAAGGCGTGGTCCTGGTCCTGCACGGCGGCAAGGCCCACAGCCGGGAACCGGTGGAGGCACGGCACCTGAGCCCGGCCAGGATGATCCCTTTCGCCAGGCACCTGCACCGTGCCGGCCGGAAACACGGATTGGCTGTCTGGTCCCTGCGCAACAGCGTCCGCGGCTGGAACGGCCCGGACATGTCACCGCTGCAGGACGCCCGGTGGGCCCTGCAGCAGATCGCGGAACGCCACCCCGACGTTCCCGTTTTCCTGCTGGGCCACTCCATGGGCGGGCTGACCGCCGTGTGCGCGGCAGACCACCCGCAGGTGGAGGCCGTGGTGGCGCTGGCGCCCTGGCTGGGCCCGGAAACCCCGGCGGACAGGGTCACCGACAGGAAAGTCCTCATCATCCACGGCACCACCGACCACATGACCAGCCCCTCGCAGTCGCTCGCCTTCGCCCGCCGGGCTTCCGCGGACGCCGCGAGTATGCAGTACGTGTCACTCAAAGGCGTGGGGCACTTTATGCTGCGGAAGGTCCGCGTGTGGCAGACGTTGGCCACCGGGTTCGTCATTAAGTCCTTTGCCGAGAGCACGGGCGCCGGCGTCCAGCCGTCCCGCGCCTTCACGGAACTGCTTCCCGAGTCCTCCGTCCACGTCACCCTGTAGGCCGTTCCTGTGCCCTGGCGTCCCCCGGCCAACGACCGCTTCTACCGCCTGATCGTCCGCACGGGCCAGTTCCTGCGCTGGGCCCTGCAACTGGACATTCAAGCCACCGGGCTGGAGCACCTGCCAGCACAGGGACCGGCCCGCGGTCCCTCCCGGACGGCCGTCCGCGGGGACGGGGCGGTTTTCGCCGTGACGCACTTCGGCTACGTGGATTTTGCGGTGGTCGAACTCCTCCTGTGGCGCCGCGCACGGGCCCAGCTGCGGTTCCTGGTCCATCAGGGAGCGGCGGACCATTGGCTGGCAGGCCCTGCCATCAGCGCCAGCGGCCACGTGGTGGTGGGATATACGGGCCGCGCAGACGCTTACGCCGCTGCCGTGGCCAGGCTGCGGGAAGGCGAATACCTGGCTGTGTTCCCCGAGGCGGGGGTCAGCAGGAGCTTCACTGTCCGCGAATGCCGCACGGGGGCTGTCCGGATGGCGGCGGAGGCGGGCGTTCCGGTCATTCCGGTATCCATCTGGGGCGCCCACCGCATCTTGACCCGGGGGCACGGCTTTTCCCTCCGCCGCAGCTGGCGGGCGCCGGTCCGGGTCCATGTGGACGCGCCGGTGGTATTTCCGGCCGGCGTTGACGTTGAGGCGGCAACGGAAGCTTTGCGCGGCACGCTGCAGGCGGGAATCGACCGCTGCATCGCCGACTTTCCGCTTCGGCCGGAACATGGGGCATGGTGGATGCCGGCACGGCTGGGCGGCGGTGCACCAACAGACGCCGAGCGGCAACTGCTGGACGCTGCCGACGCAGCCGCGGGCCGCCGTCGTGCTCCCCGCACCAAGTAGCCGGCTTAAACGACGGCGCCACGTACCGTCCGGGAACGGCACGTGGCGCCATCGTTGGGGCCGGAAGTGACCTAGTCGGAGACCACCAGGATCTCGGCGGCCGCCAGCCGGGCTTTGCCGCTCTCCAGGAGAGGCTCGACGGCGGCGCGCAGGGCCGTCATGGAATCGTCCAGTTCCAGCATGACCGGGTGCTGGTAGGCAATCAGGGCGAGCATGTCCCGTACCGCCTCGGCAGCGTCGTCCGCGGCAAGCGAGGGCTCGTGGCCGACGAAGACGTCCGTGGGCGTCTCCTGGCCTGCGCTCCCGGCGCCGTCTGTATGGGGTGCGTCGTCAGGCCCGGCGGGAGCGGCGTAGCTGACCGCGAACGCCCGGATGCGGCCCTTCTTGCTCGGCGACACCCCCTGGCCGAACGCGGATTCCGGCTGGGCGCGGAGCACGATGGCACCGTGCGCACCGGTGAGCTCGTCCAGGAACAGCTTCTGCACCTGGCCCACGGAGAGGACCCCCGGGGAGTCCCAGCCGTGGATGGAGGTGTAGTAGCGGCCCACCACGTCAGTCAGTTCCACCGAGCCGGTGGCCAGGTCCATGACGATGTCGGAACCGGCGTTCTCACCGTCGATGGGGCGGCCGCCGTGGTCCTTGTCCGGGAAAACGGGCAGCCGCAGGGCTCCCGGCTCCACGATGACCAGCCGGGAACGCTGGATGGGTGCCAGCCCGGCGGCTTCGGCGAACGCAGCACCGGGGCTTCCCGGTTCCACCTTGGCGCGGAGCTTGGAAACGCCCGACGGCGCGTGGCCGGCCTCGCGCCGCAGCATGGCGAGGAGGGTGGCACCGATGCCGTTGCGGCGGTGGTCCCGCGCCACTTCAACGTACGTCCACAGGCGTTCCGGGTGCAGGGAGGCTTCATAGACGACGCCGGCTGCGACGGGGATGCCGACGCCGTCAACAACGTCCTCGGCCACAATGCAGCGGCGCCACGGGGTGCCGTTCCCGCCGTTGGAAGACACGGCGAGGGCGCCGCGGAACTGGCGGGCCTGGGCGGTCTCCGGACCGCCCCAGATTTCCAGCAGGGCAAGGTCGTCGCCGTCCCGCCATTCGCGGTATTCGATGGCCATGCTCAGGCGCCGACCAGCCGTGCGGCCAGGTAGCCTTCCACCTTGTCCAGGGAGACGCGTTCCTGGCTCATGGTGTCCCGCTCGCGGATGGTGACGGCCTGGTCCTCGAGGGTATCGAAGTCAACGGTGATGCAGAACGGGGTTCCGATCTCGTCCTGGCGGCGGTAGCGGCGGCCGATTGCGCCGGCGTCGTCGAAGTCGATGTTCCAGTTCTTCCGCAGCTGCGCGCCCAGGGCCTTGGCCTTCGGGGACAGGTCCTCGTTGCGGCTTAGCGGCAGCACGGCGGCCTTGACCGGCGCCAGGCGCGGGTCAAGCTTCAGCACCGTGCGCACGTCCACGCCGCCCTTGGCGTTGGGGGCCTCGTCCTCGGTGTAGGCATCCACCAGGAACGCCATGAAGGAACGGGTCAGGCCGGCCGCGGGCTCGATGACGTACGGGGTGTAGCGCTCGTTGGTGGCCTGGTTGAAGTAGCTCAGGTCCGTGCCGGAGGCCTTGGCGTGGGTGGAGAGGTCGAAGTCGGTGCGGTTGGCGATGCCTTCCAGCTCGCCCCACTCCGAGCCCTGGAAACCGAAGCGGTACTCGATGTCCGTGGTGCCCTTGGAGTAGTGGCTCAGCTTTTCCTTGGGGTGCTCGTAGAACCGCAGGTTCTCCTCGCGGATGCCCAGGCCGGTGTACCAGGCCATGCGCTCCTTCATCCAGTACTGGTGCCATTCCTCATCGGTGCCGGGCTCGACGAAGAACTCCATCTCCATCTGCTCGAACTCGCGGGTGCGGAAAATGAAGTTTCCGGGCGTGATCTCGTTGCGGAAGGACTTGCCGATCTGGCCGATGCCGAACGGCGGCTTCTTCCGTGAGGTGGTGAGCACGTTGTTGAAGTTCACGAAGATGCCCTGCGCGGTTTCGGGGCGCAGGTAGTGCAGGCCCTCCTCGCTGGCCACCGGCCCCAGGTAGGTCTTGAGCAGGCCGGAGAACTCCTGCGGTTCGGTCCACTGGCCGCGGGTGCCGCAGTTGGCGCAGGCAATGTCCTTCAGGCCATTCTCGGCAGGCCGGCCCTTCTTTTCCTCGTATTCTTCCTCGAGGTGGTCGGCCCGGTAGCGCTTGTGGCAGGAGAGGCATTCCACCAGGGGGTCGGAGAACACTTCCACGTGGCCGGAGGCTTCCCATACCTGGCGGGGCAGGATCACGGAGGAGTCCAGGCCCACCACGTCCTCGCGGCCGCGGACCACGGACTGCCACCACTGGCGCTTGATGTTTTCCTTCAGCTCGGCACCGAGGGGGCCGTAATCCCAGGCAGAGCGTGAACCGCCGTAGATCTCACCGGCCTGGAACACGAAGCCCCTCCGCTTGGAGAGGGAAATGACCTGGTCGAGGACGGATTTTGCTGCCATGGGGTAACTCCAATTTCTACAGGGCCGCTGGGTGCGGTCCGCGGGTTGTCAGGCCCGGCACTGCTTTGCACGTGGGGCGCAGGGCAGCGGTTCGGGCGGATGAAGGAAGATCGTGGAAAAGCTTGTGTCCTAGCGTACCGGCCGCTGCCTGCGCAGCGCGCCCCGTGGCCACGGCAGGGTTGCCAGGACGATGGCGCCGAGCGTGAGCAGGGTCCCCAGCACAGTGGCCGGGGCCACGACGGTGCCCGGGGCGGGCAGCGCCAGGTCCAGGGCCAGCGAACCGAGCAGTTGGCCCGCGATCATGCCCAGCCCGGTGACCAGTACGCCCAGGCTGCGGACCAGGAGAGCGCCCAGCCCAATAAACACGCAGCCCATGGGACCGCCAAGGTAGTACCACCACTCCCCCGGCAGCGGGTTGGCGGGGCCGGCAACCGCGAGCTTCACGGCCAAGGCGGCCCAAAGCACCGTGCAGCCGGCCACGAAGTTGACCAGCGTGGCGGCAATGGGAGTGCCGTAGTGGAGGGTGGCGGTGCCGTTCATGGCCTGCTGGAAGCTCATGAGGAACCCCGCCGCTACCGGCAGCAGGATAGGAACCAGCAACCCGGCGGCCCCGTCCCCTGAGCCACCGCTGCTGAACCGGGGCGACACGGCCCACGCGACGGCGGCGATGGTCAGGATGCAGCCAATGATGCGGATGCCGGTGACGGATTTCTTTCCAGCCGGCCCGATCCCCAGCCGGTCCACCAGCAGGCCGCTGACAGTCTGTCCGGTGACGGTGGCCACGGTGAAAAGTGCCACACCGAGGATGCCCACAGTGAAGGACTGGGCAAAGACGAACAACGCACCGATGGCACCGGCCACCACATAGATGCGGGGAAAGGCGCGGTTGCGGACCGCCGGGATGATGGCGGCCAGGCCGGCCCGTCCCCGCGGCAGGACCAGGGAAATGACGATCATGACCAGCAGGCCTGTGCTGAAGCTCACGGCCGCCGCCGCGATTCCGTCATTGAGGCGGGCGCCCAGCGCCCCGTTGATGCGGCCCTGGACGGGAATGGCCAGGCCGGAACCCACGGCCAGGGGCAGGCCTGCGAGTGCCGGCAGGCGGGAAGGGGAGGTCATTGAATCCACCTTAGTTCAGGCATTATTGCTCTATGAGCAACCCCATTGAGGACGTCCCCATCCGCGACAGCATGATCCGGCTCGGCCAGCTGCTGAAGCTCGCCAACCTCGTTGAGGACGGGGTGGAGGCGGCGGAGCTCATCAAGAACGGGCTGGTCAAGGTCAACGGCGGGATCGATGACCGCCGCGGCCGCCAGCTGCACAACGGAGACACCGTCACGGTCAACGGCCAGAGCGTCCGGGTAGTCGCGCCGGAGGCCTGACCGGCAGCCGGGCAGACTGAACCAGCCGCTGGGACTGGCGCGCCGCCGTCGTCCGTTCTATTTGTTCAGCACTTCGTGGGTGAGGAACTCGCCCACGTGCCCGATCTCCTGCTGGTTGATGCCGTGCCACATGCCGGTGTACAGCACCTTGGTGAGCTTGACGTGCTTGCGCACCCAGCCCATGGTGAACTCGACCTTGTCCTGGGTGATCACGGGGTCCTGCTGGTCCCGGCCCCAGAACATGGGCACGGTTCCGTCCAGCTCCGCGTCCTTGAAGGTGGGGTCGCCGGCGGCGTCCACCACGAAACCTGACAGTCCGACGACGGCGGCGAAGTCCGTGGGCCGCTGGCGGAGGAGCGTGGTGGCCATCGCCATGCCCATGGAGAAGCCGAGCAGGGTCACCGACGGGTGGCCCACGCGGATGGTGTCGATCCACTCCAGCGCGTAGGCCGAAGCCTTCTTGACCCGTTCCAGGGAGTATTCGATCGAGGCCGTCAGCGGGAACCAGGTGAAGCCGGGGCCCATGGCGATGGGCGCCCGCAGCGAGGCGACGGCGAAGTCCCCGGGCAGCAGGTCGGCCAGGCTGAGCAGGTCCTGCTCGTTGGCGCCGTAGCCGTGGAGCAGCACCAGCAGCGGCTTGCCGGCGCGCTGGTCTTCCGGATGGGACCACAGGACAACGGGGGCAGGAAATACTTCGGCGTCAGTCATGGTTTCCATTCTTACCAGTTACTTGTAGGTAACAACCTACGTTGGCGTAGCCAGAGAGGTGAAAGGCAGGATAGGGACCGTGACTGACGCAAGTGCCATCCAGACCCCGCCCGCCCACTCCGGATCCCACCCCTGGACCCGGTATGTGGCGATGGGCGATTCCTTCACCGAGGGCATCGGCGACCCCGAGCCCTCGAGCCCCGGCGGACACCGCGGCTGGGCCGACCGCGTTGCAGAAGAGCTGGGCCGCACCCAGCCGGATTTCGCGTACGCCAACCTTGCCGTCCGCGGCAGGCTGCTGCAGCAGATCGTGGACCAGCAGCTGGCCCCGGCCCTGGAGCTGAAACCGGACCTGGTCACCCTGTCCGCCGGCGGGAACGACCTCATCCGCCCCGGCGGCGACCCTGACGCGCTGGCCGAGAAACTCGATTCCGTGGTCCAGATCCTGTCCATGGGCGGCGCCACGGTGGTGCTGTTCAACGGGCCGGACACAGGCTCCTCGGTGCTGGGCAGGATCCGCAGCAAGGTGGCCATTTACAACGAGAACCTGCGGACGGTGGCAGCCCGCCATGACGCGGTCATCGCGGACATGTGGTCGCTGCGGCAGCTGAGCGACCCGCAAATGTGGGACCAGGACCGCCTGCACTTCTCCCCCTTGGGGCACCACACCATTGCCGCCATGGTGCTGGACGCGCTGAACGTGCAGCATTCGCTGGAACCGCTTCAGCCCAAGCCGCTGCCGCCGCGCACGTGGCGGGAGGCCCGGAGCGGGGACTTCGTGTGGGCGCGCGAATACTTTGTCCCATGGGTGCTGCGCCGGCTGCGGCGCCAGTCCTCGGGTGACGGCGTCATGGCCAAGCGTCCGACGCCGGGTCCCATCTTTGGCCCGGGCGTCCCGCTGGGTTCCGGCGAGGGTCCGCTGGGAACTTCTGAGCCCAGCCGCCGCTAAGGCCTCCCGGGGTTAGGCTGGAAGGACAATACACGAGAGGCGCGCCACCGTGAGCAGCTTGTTTTTCTGGATCATCATCCTGTCCTTCGTTGTCCCCATGGCCATGCGGGCATACCGGCGCTCCATGGCGCGGCGGGACCGGAACCAGGGCCTGCCCGGCCAGTTTCCGGGTCCGAACCAATTTCCCGGCTCGAACCAGTTCCCGGGTTCCAACCAGTTTCCTGGCTATGGCCAATTCCCCGGTTCCGCCGGGCCGCAGAGCAACCAGCCGCGCGACGGGTACACCCAGCAGGACTACTTCTCCGGCGGCTTCCGCCGGGCCGGCCAGCAGGGCGAGCCGCCCATCCCGAACCAGTACGGTCAGCCGCCCATGACGGACCCCCGTTACGGCGCTCCGCAGGAACCGCTGTTCCACCAGCAGCCCCAGCAGCCGCCCTACCAGCAGCAGCCGTACCAACCGCCGTACCAGCAGCAGGCACCGGAGCAGCCTTCCGGACCCGCCACTCCCCCGCCGCCGTCAGGCCCGCAAGGATACCGGGCGCGGAAACTCGCGGAGCTGGACCAGCAGTACAGCAACGGTGAGCTGTCCATGGAGGAGTACATGAAACGCCGCGGCGACATCATGAACGGCTAGCCGCCCTGGGACTTAACAGCCCCAACACAACAGGCCGGGGACCGAATGACGGTCCCCGGCCTGTTATTGCTTAATCCACGTGCCTGGTCGTCGTGCCTAGTCCACTTGCGGGAAGCCCAGGTCGATCACCGAGGTTGAGGGGTCCGGCCAGCGGGTGGTCACTACTTTGCCTCGGGTGTAGAACCGGATGCTGTCGGGTCCGTACATGTGGGTGTCGCCGAACAGCGAGTTCTTCCAGCCGCCGAACGAGAACGTTCCTACCGGGACCGGGATGGGGACGTTGACGCCCACCATGCCTGCCTCGACGTCGAACTCGAACTGCCTCGCCGCCCCGCCGTCGCGGGTGAAGATGGCCGTTCCGTTGCCGAACTGGTTGTCATTGACCAGCTGCACCGCGTCGCTGTAGGTGTCGACGCGGACCACGGACAGGACCGGGCCGAAGATCTCGTCGTCGTACACCTTCATGCCCGGCTTGACGTGGTCCACCAGGCTGACGCCGATAAAGAACCCGTTGGAATCGAACTGCTGGGAGCGGCCGTCCACCACCACGGTGGCCCCTTCGCCTTCGGCACCTGAAACGTAGGATGCCACCCGGTCCCGGTGCTCCGCGGTGATCAAGGGGCCCATCTGTGAGGCGGGGTCGGTTCCCGCACCGATCTTCAGGTCCGCCATGCGGCTGGATATCGCCTTCACCAGGTCGTCGGCAATGTTGCCCACGGCCACCAGGACGCTCACTGCCATGCAGCGTTCACCGGCGGAACCGTAGGCGGCGGAAACCGCCGCGTCGGCAGCCATGTCCAGGTCGGCGTCGGGAAGCACCACCATGTGGTTCTTCGCGCCGCCCAGGGCCTGCACCCGCTTGCCGTGCTCAGCTGCCCGCTTGTAGATGGACTGGGCCACGGGGGTGGAGCCGACGAAGCTGACTGCCTTCACGTCAGGGTGCTCCAGCAGGACGTCGACGGCTTCCTTGTCCCCCTGGACCACGTTCAGGACCCCGGCCGGCAAGCCCGCCTCGGCGAAGGCCTCTGCGATGAAGACGGCCGCCGATGGATCCTTCTCGCTGGGCTTCAGGAGCACCGTGTTGCCGCACGCCAGGGCGCTGCCGATCATCCACAACGGCACCATGGCCGGGAAGTTGAACGGGGTAATGCACGCCACCACGCCCACCGGCTGGCGGACGGAGTGCACGTCGATGCCGCTGGAGACCTGCTCCGAGCGCTCACCCTTGAGCATGTGGGACAGGCCCGTGGCGAAGTCGATGTTCTCCAGGCCGCGGGCAATTTCGCCTTCGGCGTCGGAGAGGACCTTGCCGTGCTCGCTGGTGAGGATGGCGGCGAGCTCGGACTTTCGTTCGGTGAGGATTTCGCGGACCTTGAAGAAGATGGTGGTGCGCTTGGCCAGGCTGGTGGCCCGCCACGCCGGCAGCGCGGCGCGGGCTGCGGCGATGGCTTCTTCTGTCCGTGCCGTTGAGGCGAGCGCTACCTGCTTTTCCTGCTTGCCGGTGGCGGGGTTGAAGACCGGACCGAAGCGGTCGGCATCGGTGACGCGGGCGCCGTTGATGTAGTGCGGAATGGTTTCCAAGGGTGTCTCTTTTCCTGCGGTGCGTGCGGCGTGGTTGGTTGGACGGCGTGTCTACGTTGGACGGCGTGGTTAGTTGGACGGCATCCGGTCGGCGGGCTGGAGGGAACCGTCCACGAGCTTGATGATCATGGAGCAGTCCTTGCCCGCGTCACCGGCGTCGATGAGCCGCTGGAAGAGCTGCTGGACGTGTTTGCCAATCTCCAGCGGCGTGCCGGTGTCCTCGGCGGCGCTGATGGCCAGGCCGATGTCCTTGTTCGCGAGTTCGGTGGTGAACGTGGGTGCGAAGTCGTTGTTGGAGGCCGCGGTGGGAACCACCCCGGGCACCGGATACCAGGTCCGCAGGGCCCAGGAATCCCCCGACGAGACCGAGGCGATGTTCCAGAAAACCTGCTTGTCCAGGCCCAGCCGGTCAGCCAGGACCGCACCCTCCGCGGTGGAGGCGAGGTTGATGAAAAGCATCAGGTTGTTGCAGATCTTGGCCGCCTGGCCCGTGGTGGGGCCACCCGTGGGAATGATGTTTCCGGACATGGGCCCGATGTAGCCCGAGGCGTCTTTGACCGCACCCTCTTCGCCGCCCACCATGAAGGTCAGGGTTCCGGCCTCGGCGCCGCTCATTCCGCCGGACACCGGGGCGTCCACGAAGCGGAAGCCGGCGGCAGCAGCGGCGTCGTGCAGTTCCTGCGCGGAGGCGATGTCGATGGTGGAGGAGTCGATGAGCAGCGTGCGGGTATCCGCGTGCTTCAGCACGCCGTCCTCCCCGAGGTATACGGCGCGGGCGTGTTCGCCCTTGGGCAGCATGGTGAACACGGCGTCAGCGCCGTCCACCGCTTCGGCGATGCTGGCTGCGCGCTTGACGCCACCTGCTTCGGCGGCTGCCAGTGCCGCGGGGTTGAGGTCGAAGCCGCGCACATCGTGCCCGGCCTTCACCAGGTTCACCGACATGTGGCCGCCCATGTTGCCCAGGCCAATCCATCCGATAACTGCCATGCGTAAGCTCCTTTGCTTCCAGTCCGGCGTTACTGCCGGCATGTCTGTGTCTACGATCACACCCTGCTAGAGTGCAATCAAGGGGAAAAATTACAGACGCTCTGTGCATTGATGCACACAAGAGGAAGGCCGCCCGTGGATTCGAGACGGTTGCCCAGCCCCGACGACCTGCTCATCCTGCTGACCGTGGCGCGCCTGGGCCGGTTCAATGCGGTGGCCGAGACCCTGGGAACCACCCACACCACCATTTCCCGCCGGATCCTCGCCCTGGACAAACAGTTGGGCGGGCGCACCCTGGAGCGCAGCCCGCACGGCTGGGAGTTGACGAAGCTTGGGGCGGCCGCGGTGGAGGCGGCGGAGGCGATCGAAAGCACGCTTGGCTCGTTGTCGGGCCTGATCAGCCAGGACCAGAGTGCCCTTGCCGGCCTGGTCCGGGTCGCCACCACCGACGGAGTGGGAGCCGTGTTCGTCACCCCGTCGCTGGTGCGGCTCCAGCAGCAGAACCCGCAGCTGAATATTGAAATGCTGAGTGCCACCCGGAAAGTCAGCCAGAACCGGTCAGGGGTGGACCTGGAGATCGTAGTGGGCCGGGCCGACGTCAGCACAGCCCAGACCATCTTCCTGAGCAACTACTACCTGCGCCTCTACGCCAGCCCCGCCTATGCGGCGCAGCACGGGCTGCCGGAAACGCTCGACGACGTGGGGCAGCACGCGTTTGTCTCTTACGTGGAGTCTGCGCTCCAGGTGGCGGAGCTTGGGCCCCGCTGGTCATCGCAGCTTCCGACGCCCAGGACAAGCTTCCAGGCCACGAGCGTGTTCGCCCAGGTCGAGGCAGTGCGCCAGGGCGCCGGAATTGGGCTGCTTCCGAACTTCATGGTGGGAGACCGTGAAGATTTCGTCCCCGTGCTGCCAGGTGATTTTGAGCGCCAGCTGCCCATCTGGGCTGTTGCAAGGCCGGAGTCGCTCCGGTCAGCGCGGGTGCAGGCCGTGATCGCGGCCCTGAAGGACGAGGTGAAGGAGCGCTCGTTGCTGCTCGCCGCGTGAGGAGCCGGGACGACGGGGAGAATCGGGACCGACGGTTCAAGCCTGACAGTTCAGGCCTGGAAGAGCCGCCGCACTACCTCCCCCGCTGCGAGCGCATCAAGGCCCTCATTGATCTCGCTGAGTGGCCGGGTGTCGGTGTGCAGCAGCTCAACCGGCAGTTTGCCCTCCCGCCAGTACCCGAGGTACCTGGGGATGTCCCGCGCTGGAACGGCGTCACCCATGTAGGAGCCCAGCAGCCGCTTGCCGGCGCCGGCGAACTGCAGGGCCGGTACCGTCAACTCCGCGGACGGGTGGGGCAGGCCCACGGAGACCACGGCGCCACCCCTGGTGACCCGCTCCAGGCAGGACGCGATCACACCGGCCGAGCCCACCGCCTCGATGGCGACGTCAACGCCGTCACCGGCTGCTTCCTCAATCAACCGCCCCGCGTCCTCCGGCGTCCCCACCGCGGTGGCCCCGGCGTCGCGGGCCAGCTGGTGCTTCCCCCGGTTGGGATCGATGGCGATCACACTGGCGGCCCCGGCGAGGCGGGCTGCCATCACGGCGGAAAGGCCCACCGCTCCCAGGCCGAAGACTGCCACGGACTGGCCTGGGCCGACTCCGGCGGTGTTGAACACCGATCCCATTCCGGTGAGCACGGCGCAACCAAACATCGCCGCGACGGTGTCCGGGACGTCGTCGTCAATCACCACCACTGATTCCCGCGCTACCACAGCGTAATCAGCGAAGGCGGAAACGCCCAGGTGGTGGTTGATCCGCTCCCCCGCGGGCGTCCGCAAGAGTGCCGGACCATGGAGCAGGTCTCCGGATCCATTCACCTCAGCTGCCCTGTGGCAGAGCGCGGGCCTGCCGGAAAGGCAGGCCCGGCACTGGCCGCAGCTGGGCACGAAGACCAGAACCACATGGTCGCCCACGGACACGTCGGAGACGCCGTCGCCAACGGACACCACCCGCCCCACGGCCTCGTGTCCCAGGGCCATGGGAAGGGGCCGGACGCGCGACCCGTCCACCACGGAAAGGTCCGAATGGCACAGGCTCGAGTAGGTGATGGAAACTCCGAGCTCACCGGCGCGCGGCTCCGGCTGATCCAGCTCCTGCACCAGCAGGGGCCGGGACTCGGCGTAGCTCTGTTTGCCCTCGGCGCCGGCCGGGGCGGGAACGGTGGAATAGAGGACGGCGGCTTTCATGGGCCTACTTCTTGCTGGCAGCGAGCAGGTCTGCCGTGCCCTTGGCGTCGGCCGCGTCAACGTCGTGCAGCGAGATGCCCCGGGTTTCCTTCAGGAAGAAGACCGCGACGGCGGTGATGGCACATGCGATGAGCAGGTACACCGCCACCGGGACGGAGGACTTGTACGTTCCCAGCAGGGAGGCTGCGATGATCGGCGCCAGCGAGCCCGCCACGATGGACGTCACCTGGTACCCCAGGGAGACACCGGAGTACCGCATCCGGGTGGGGAACATTTCCGCCATGATGGCGGGCTGCCCGGCATACATGAAGGCGTGGAACACCAGGCCGATCATGATGGCCGCCAGGATGATGACATCGTTCTTGGTGTCCATCATGGGGAAGGCAAAGAAACCCCAGGTGGCACCCATGATGGCGCCGGCCATGTAGACGGGCTTGCGGCCGAAGCGGTCCGACAGCTTGCCCACCATGGGAACCACCGCGAAGTGGACGGCGTGCGCAAGGAGCAGCAGCAGCAGGATCCGCGTGGTGTCAGCCTGCACCACGGTCTTAAGGTAGGTGATGGAGAACGTGACCACCAGGTAGTACAGGATGTTTTCCGCGAAGCGCAGGCCCATGGCGGTGAAGACCCCCCGCGGGTAGCGCCGGAACACCTCGGCCACGCCGTAACCCTTGTGGCCCGCCTCCACCTCTTTGCGGGCCTCCAGGAAGATGGGGGCGTCGTTGACCTTGGTGCGGATGTAGTAGCCGATCAGGACGATCACGGCGGAGAGCCAGAACGCCACGCGCCAGCCCCAGCCCAGGAACGCCTCCTGCGTCAGCGTGGAGGAGAGGACGAACAGCACGGCCGTGGCCAGCAGGTTGCCGAGCGGCACTGCCGATTGCGGCCAGCTGGCCCAGAAACCGCGTGACTTGCTGGGGCTGTGCTCTGCGACGAGGAGGACGGCGCCGCCCCACTCCCCGCCCACGGCAAAGCCCTGGGCGAACCGCAGGAAGACCAGCAGCGTGGGGGCCCAGTAGCCGATCTGTCCGAAGGTGGGCAGGCAGCCCATCAGGAAGGTGGAGACGCCCACCAGGATGATGCTCAGCTGCAGCAGCTGCTTGCGGCCGAACTTATCGCCGAAGTGGCCAAAGACGATGCCGCCGATGGGGCGTGCGACGAAACCGACGGCGTAGGTGAGGAAGGCGGCGATGATGCCGTCCAGTTCCGTCCCGGCGTTGGGGAAGAAGGCCTTCCCGAAAACCAGGGTGGCGGCCGATGCGTAGAGGAAGAATTCATACCATTCCACGACGGTGCCGGCCATGGAAGCCGTCACCACTTTCTTAAGGCCTGAGGCCTTGACGTCGGTTTCCTCTGTACGCCTTGCGGCGGAGCTTTCCGTACTCATTCGAACTCCTTCGGCGTCGTCGTCGACACCACGGGGACCAGTCAATGGCAGACGGGTGTGATGCACACCACGAAAGCCGGATTCGATGAGTATGGTCTGCCTGCGGTGCAACCTCAACGCCGATTAGTGCAGAAGGCATCTGCAGGAATGCACATTACCGGCTGTGCGCCAGGCGGCGCCTAGACCAGGAAGCTGCTCCGCAGCCGGCCGCCCAACTGCCCGATCTCGGTGAGGAACCCGTCGTGCCCGATCGGCGCCTGGATGACATGGACGTCCACGTCGCCGGGCAGGGCCTGGGCCAGTTCGTGGGACTGCGATGGGAAGTACAGCCTGTCCGAGTCCACCGCGGCCACGAAGAACCGTGCCGTGGAGGTGGCCAGGGCTTCGGCCAAAGTTCCCCGCCCCCGGCACACATCGTGGCTCATCAGCGCCTCGGTCAGGGCGATATAGCTGTTGGCATCGAAGCGCTTCACCAGCTTGTTCCCTTGGTGGTCCAGGTAGCTTTCCACCTGGTAGCGGCCGCGGGAGGCGAGAATTTCCCCCTGCAGGGGCGATTCGGGAGCCTGGGATGCCCGGCCAAAGCGGCCTTCCAGTTCCGCGGCCGACCGGTAGGTGATGTGGGCGATGCGCCGGGCAAGTGCCAGCCCGTCTTCCGGACACGGACCGCCGTAGTAGTCCCCGCCGTTGAAGTTGGGGTCCTGCCGGATGGCCAGCGTCTGGGCCTGCGCGAAAGCAATCTGTTCGGCAGTGCTGGCGGCTCCCACGGAGATCACGGCGCAGCGCTGCACCCTCTCCGGGTACGTCACCGCCCATTCCAGGGCGCGGGCGCCACCCATCGACCCGCCAAGGACGGCGAACCAGCTCTTGATGCCCAGCTGGTCCGCCAGCCTGGCTTCAGCAACAGTGCTGTCGCGCAGCGTGACGAGGGGAAACCTGGAGCCCCAGGGCTTTCCGTCAGGCGCGAGGGATGACGGGCCGGTGGATCCGTAGCAGCCACCGACAATGTTGATGGACACCACGAAGAAGCGGTCCGTGTCCACGGGAGCGCCGGGGCCGGCCAGCTGTTCCCACCAGCCTTCTTCGTCGGTGTCGCCGCGGGTCACGTGGGTGCTGCCGGTCAGCGCGTGCTCGATCAGGATGGCGTTGCTGGCGTCCGCGTTGAGCGTCCCCCAGGTTTCATAGGCCAGGGTGACATCCGGGAGGTATCCCCCGGCCTCGAGTTCCAGTCCCCCGATGGAGGCGTAACGGACAATTCCATGTTCGGGAATGGTGGTTCGGGCGACGGTAACCGTCATGGCAAGACCTCTTCTACGCGCTTGCCTGCCGTCGTCTGACCGGCAGGCCAGGTCCTCACCCGGGGCACCCCACCGCGGATGGAGGGTTGCCGGCCAGCAAGCCGGGGCTGTCACTGGCACTCATGACCTGGTTCGAGTGTACGAAACACCCCCCACTCCAGGCCAAGAGTATGACTGGTTGTGACTTCCCGGCTTGCCGGCCGGCACATGCTGCGTCCTCGTGTTTGGGGCTACTGGTTGGCGCCCTTGGCGGCCCGGAAGCCTGCCTCCAGGTCGGCGAGGATGTCGTCGATGTGCTCCAGGCCGACGGAAAGCCGGACCAGGCCCGGGTGAACGCCGGCTACAACCTGCTGCTCCGGCGAAAGCTGGCTGTGCGTGGTCGACGCCGGGTGGATGACCAGGGAGCGGACGTCGCCGATGTTGGCCACGTGGGAATGCAGCTCCAGGGCGTCGACGAAGCGCTTGCCCGCCTCTGCCCCGCCGGCCAGGTTGAAGGCCACGACGGCGCCCGTCCCCTTGGGTCCGTACTTGCGGCCACGCTCGTACCAGGGGCTGGAGGGAAGCCCCGCGTAGGCGACGGATTCGACGTCGTCCCTTGCCTCCAGCCAGCGCGCCACTTCCGTGGCGTTCGCAACGTGGCGCTCCACCCGCAGGCTCAACGTCTCCAGGCCCTGGGAAATCAGGAACGCGTTGAAGGGCGAGACGGCCGAGCCCAGGTCGCGCAGCAACTGCACCCGGGCTTTGAGGATGTAGGAGAGGTTGGCGCCGAGCGCGCCGCCTTCACCGAGGTCGCGTGCGTAGACCAGGCCGTTGTACGTCGGGTCCGGGGTGTTGAAGCCGGGGAACCGTTCCGGATCCTTGCCGAAATCGAACTTGCCGGAATCGACGATGACACCGGCGATGGCGGAGCCGTGGCCGCCAAGGTATTTGGTGGCCGAGTGGATCACAATGTCTGCTCCCCACTCCAGCGGGCGGATCAGGTAGGGGGTTGAAAGGGTGTTGTCCACGATCAGGGGCACGCCCGCCTGGTGGGCCACCTGGGAGATGCCCTCGATGTCCAGGACGTCCTGGCGCGGGTTGGAGACCACTTCACCGAAGAAGAGCTTGGTGTTGGGCTGGACGGCATCGCGCCACTGGTCCAGGTTGTCCGGATCGGCTACGAAGGTCACCGAGATGCCGAACTTCTTCAGCGTGTGGGCGAACAGGTTGTAGGTTCCGCCGTAAAGGCTGGGGCTGGCCACGATGTGGTCGCCTGCCTCGGCGATGTTCAGGACAGCGAAGGTTTCCGCGGCCTGCCCGGAGCTCAGCAGCAGCGCGGCCAGGCCTCCTTCGAGGCTGGCAATCCGTTGCTCGACGGCGTCCTGGGTTGGGTTGCCAATGCGGGTGTAGATGGGCGCAAGTTCAGCCAGGGCAAAACGGTTGGCAGCGCTTTCAGCGCTGGGGAACACGAATGACGTGGTCTGGTAGATGGGCAGGGCGCGGGCACCCGTGGCGCTGTCCGCCGTTTGGCCTGCATGGATCTGGCGGGTTTCGAAGGACCATCCGTTGGACATCCAAATCTCCTTTGACATGGGCCCGGCATGCTCACCGGCAGTACGGGCCGCGCTTGCTCCCGGCTGTTGCCGGAGAGCCAGGTCCTCACCCGGGGCACCCCACCGCGGATGGAGGGTTGCCGGCCAGCGAGCCGGGGCTTGTCGCTGGCACTCATGACCTGGGCCCAGTCTAGGAACCGGACAGCCGCTGTGGACAGCATTGTGACGAACATGGTCTTCCGGCGCCCCTGTTGGCTCCGGTACCCGGGGCGCCAGGCACGACAAATGCTAGTAAGGGCACCCTTAGCTGAGAGCCGGATCACAAAGTGCCAAGATGTTCGCATGCGCATGGATCACGTCTCTTACGCCTGTGAACACGATGGCCTCGCGGCCACTACCGAACGTATTGCAACTGCCCTCGGCGTTGAGGCAGTGAAGGGTGGCGTACACCCCCGCTTCGGAACCCGAAATATGATCATTCCGCTCGCCGGGCACAAGTACCTCGAAGTTGTCGAGGTACTGGACCACCCGGCATCGGACAAGGCACCCTTCGGGCAGGCAGTGCGTGCCCGTTCCGCTGCCGGTGGCGGGTGGATGGGCTGGTGCGTCGAAGTGGACGACCTCGCCCCCTTCGAGGAACGCCTGGGCCGCGCCGCCGTGAACGGCAACCGCAAATTCCCGGACGGCCGCGAGCTGGTCTGGAAGCAGATTGGCATCCTGGGCCTCATCGCCGATCCCCAGGTCCCGTACATGCTCAAGTGGGAGGGCGATCCATCGCTCCACCCGTCCAATGCGTACGAGAGCAACCTCAAGATGAGCTGCCTGACCATCGCCGGTTCCGCCTCGCGCGTCACCGAGTGGCTGGGTGAGCCGGTGGAGAAGCCGCTCGAGGACGTTGCGGTCGAATGGGTCGCCCCGCACGGGACGCCGGGCATCCTCTCGGTCACCTTTGAGACCGCCAACGGGGCCGTCACTATCTGACGCTCCTCCCTCCCTCCTTTCCGGCCCTGTCCGGGAGGTTCCTGGGTTGCGCCCAGGCAAGCTTCGGCCGCCATTGGGTGGTGACAACGGCGTCACCACCCAATGGCGGCCGAATTCGTTCTAAGTGGCTGCCGGGTCGGGAGTCCCGGGCGGCGTCAACTAAAACGGCCAACACTTCGAATGTCAGTGCCTGCTCGGATGATGTTGCTATGGGAATCAGCGGTGGTGTTGCGGTGGCGTTGGAGGGTATTCATGCCTCTGTTGCTGCCCTCGATGCGCTGGATTTCGAGGATACTTCCCTGGCTGCCGGCGCCGGCATTGGTTCCGGTGTTGACGTGCTGCAGCGGCGGTACGAGCTCCGGCTGGAACGCCTGGAGCTTACGGCGCGGCTGGAGGCGCAGCTCGCTGCGGTGAAGGCATGGGACGCCGCTGAGGCCGTTGAGTTCCAGCAGGCGATGACGCCGCCGGACGCCTCGATCCAGGACCGCATGTACGCTGACATGTCGGTGGTGGAGGAGATCGCGGGAGTCCTGACCATCAGTTCTGCGGCCGCGGGCGCGTTGGTGGAGCAGTCACGGCGGATCTGTTCCACGCCACTGGTGTTCCAAGCCCTGGCCGCGGGCGCGATGTCCTGGCAGCACGCCCGCATCATTGCCGACGAAAGCGAAGGCCTCACCTCCGAGGGCGTGGCGTCTCTGGTGGCGCACTTCTTCGACCCGGCTGCGCCGAACCCCGCCCGCGGCGCGGCCCCCGGAGACCTCGTACCCTCCCGGTTCCGGGCCAAGGTCCGTAGCTGGCGGGAACGCCACCACCCCGACTCCATCGAGAAGCGCCATGCAAAGGGCGTGGCTGACCGGCGGATGGAATACACCCCCGACCGGGATGGCATGGCCTGGATCTCCCTCTACCTCCCAGGGGACACCGCGTGCGCCATCTGGAACCGGACCACCGCCACCGCCCGCGGATTCCAAGGCCCGGACGAACCCCGCACCCTCACCCAACTCCGCCCCGACATCGCCGCCAGCCTCCTCCTCGGCGCCGGGCACACCACACAAACCGGGAAACCCACAGAGATCGGGAAGGTCCCTACCCCGCGGGCCGACGTCCTGGTCACCGTGCCCGTACTCTCCCTCCTCGGCCAGACCGATGAACCCGCAGTGTTGGATGGTTTCGGGCCGATCCCGGCGTCCATGGCCCGCAATCTCGTCGCGGACGGGGCGGACTCCGTCTACCGGGTCCTGGTCGACCCAAGGGACGGGGCAGCACTGGAAATCGGCCGCAAAAACTACCGGCTCACCGAGGCCATCAAACGCTGGATCAGGCTGCGCGACACCATATGCACCTTCCCCGGCTGCACCAACCGCACCCCCGACAACGACACCGACCACCTCACCGCCTGGGAACACGGCGGCACCACCAACGTCAGCAACCTGGCACAGCTCTGCCCCAAGCACCACCGGCTCAAACACAACAGCCAATGGACACCCGACCCCGCAACCGAAAACAATGCGCCCGGCTGGACCTCACCCACCGGACGCCACTACAACGCCGACCACCAGGATGCCGACCCAACGCACTGGCCACCAGGATTTCTGCCGGTGGATGCTGTCGTGGGACAAACTGAGGCGCCAACTCCGCGCGGATCCAGGGCTGGACTTGATGACGCTGCTCGGCTTAAGGACACTGCTCGGCTTACCGGCACTGCTCAGCTTGTCACGGCGCCACCATGGCGCGGGCCGGACCTATCCGAAGATCCGTTGTGGCAAGAGTTCCTCGCGGGGATGCCGGTGTGGCCAGATCCGCCTGTCGAGGACCCGCCGGGTGACAACGTGCTGGATTGGAACGAGCTTTGCCCTGCTGATCCCCTGTGGGATGAGTTCCATGCAAGGTTCTACGACCTGCCCGCTGACCCCCAGTCGGACTGGCAGTTGCTGTTGTTGGAAATTTGACCCTGCGTGATGTTTAGGGCCACAGCACCCATACCGGCCTGGGAACATCACCGGGCCGCCGGGCCGCCTGCGCAGCTACCCCAGCCCCACGGCCTTGCCGAAGAGGCTGAAGCCAACAAAAGCCACGATATCCAGCAGCGCATGGGCGATGACCAGGGGCATGACGCGCTTGGTGCGGGTGTACAACCAGGCGAAGACCACCCCCATCACCGCGTTTCCAATGAAGGGACCGAAGCCCTGGTAGAGGTGGTAGCTGCCGCGCAGCACCGAGCTGACGGCGATGGCGAGCGGCGTGCTCCACCCGAACTTGCCGAAGCGGTCCAGGAGGTAGCCCACCACAATGACTTCCTCGAGCACCGCGTGGCGCATCGCCGACAGGATCAGGACCGGAACAGTCCACCAATACGCATCCAGTGCACTGGGAATGATGGCGGTGGTGATGCCGAGGGCCCGGCCGGCGGCATAAAGCCCCAGGGACGGTATTCCAATCAGCGCCGCGAGCCCCAGGCCCTGCAGCAGGTCCCTGCCGGGCCGGGCAAAGTTGAACCCAAGCTTCCGGAATGCTGAACCGGACTTACCGGCATCGCCCGGTGCAGCCTGCCGCTGGTCGGTGAGGAAGTAGAGAACCAGCAGCACCGGAACCAGCGCAAAGATGATATCCAGCAGCTGATAGGTGAGGTCGAAGTACTCGCGGGTGCTCTGCGACCGGTTCAGGGTGGAGGTGCCCTCGGCCAGCGGGGCGCGGGTCATCTTGTCGAGCAGCTGCACCACGGAGTAGACGGCCGACTGGCCCAGGGACAGGCCCAGGACGATCCAGACTTCGAGCCGCAGTCGACGGCGGGAGGGAACCAGCATGTTCCCATCTTGCCTTCAGTTTCTGGATCCGGCCTGATGGAGCGGCAGGTGTTGGGCAGCACGGTACCCTGACCGCGCACAGCCCAAGGGATTAGGCGGGTGCGACAATCACTTCCGTGCCGTTGGCTTCGAATGCTGCCTTGTCACGCGGAGAGATGCCGGAATCGGTAATCAGCCGGGTGAAGTCATAGCCGTCCATCGTGGCAAATGCCCGCACGCCAACTTTGGAGGAATCAGCCAGGACGTAGGACACCCTGGCGCGGGAAGCCAGCAAGGCATTGACAGAGGCTTCGCCTTCCCCTGTGTTGGTGGGTCCCACCTCCGGATCGATGCCGTTGACACCGATGAAAGCGATGTCCAGCACCACCTTCTGCATGATGATGTCCGTATAGGGCCCCACGAGTTCATAGGAACGCGGGTTCAGGATGCCGCCGGTCACCATCACCTTGATATTGGGCCGGACCGCAAGCTGGCCGGCGATGTTGATGGCATTGGTCACCACCGTGAGCGTCGGCTGGTTGGAGGGTGCGTTCAGGTCCTCGCGGGTGGCCAGGATCTGCGCAAGGGCGGTGCTGGTGGTGCCCCCGCAGAGACCGATCACCGCACCCGGCCGGATCAAGGCCGAGGCGCACTGCGCGATCTGTTCCTTGGCTTCCGCATGGTCATCGCGGTTGTAACGTCCGGGCAGGTCGTATGCGAGGGCGCCCGTGGTGGCACCGCCACGGGTCCGCGTCAGCAGGCGTCGCTTGGCAAGGCTGTCCAGGTCGCGCCGGGCCGTGGCAGGGGAAACATTGAGGGTGCTGACGATCTCGTCAACTTCCACCTGCCCGGTCTTCGCCAGCAGGTCGAGAATCGCCGTCAGCCGGTCGGTGCGCGTCATACAAGCGGGCCTTTCGATGCATCAGCCACCACTCCTGATGACGTTTCCTGATTATAACCTTAGGAAAACAATCAACAACAATCAAAGCGGCTCCGTTGATTACCGTTCCCGGCTTCCGGCCCGCCACACAGCGTACGTCAGCGGCATCCCCGGCCGGTAAGCGAGATGCGTGGCGGACGGCGCGTTCAGCAGGTGCAGGTCGGCCCGGTGCCCGACGGCGATCGACCCCACGGCGCGTTCACCGTCGGCATCCCGGCCGGCTTCCTTGTGCAACGCCAGGGCGCCGCCGTAGGTGGCGGCACGGACAGCCTCGTGCACGCTCAGCCGCATCTGGAGGACGGCCGTTGTCACGCAAAAGGCCATGGAACTGGTGTACGACGTTCCCGGGTTGCAGTTGGAAGCCAGTGCCACCTGCACACCCGCGTCCAGGAGCTCACGGGCGGGGGCCAACGGCTGGCGGGTGGAAAGGTCGCAGGCAGGGAGGCAGGTGGCCACAGTGCCACGCCCGCCTGTTCCTGCGGCGGGATCCCAGCCGGACCAGGAGGCAGCCAGGGCCTTGACGTCCTGCGCGGCAAGGTAGTTGACGTGGTCAACGCTGGCCGCGCCCAGCTCCACGGCGAGCTGCACGCCGGGGCCTTCACCGAGCTGGTTGCCGTGCACGCGCAGCCCCAGCCCGGCGTCACGGCAGGCCACCAGCACCCGGCGTGACTGCTCGGCGTTGAACGCGCCCTCCTCGCAGAAGACGTCAGCCCACTGGACGTACGGGCGGACCGCGGCGAGCATCGGCCCGCAGACCAGGTCCGTATAAGCCTCCGGATCCTGCCCGGCAGGCACCAGGTGCGCGCCAAGGTAGGTCACCTGGTCCGCGATGGTGGAGGCAATGCGCGCGCTCCGGGCCTCATGCTCAACGTCCAGGCCATAGCCGGTCTTGGTTTCCAGATAGGTGGTGCCCTGCGATACGGCCTCGGCCACCCGTCCCATGGCCAGGCGGGTGAGGTCAAAATCGGACGTGGCGCGCGTGGCGTTCATCGTGACGGCGATGCCGCCGGCGGCGTAGGCCTCCCCCGCCATCCGGGCCTCGAATTCTGCGGTGCGGTCCCCGGCGAACAGCAGGTGGCTGTGCGAGTCCACCCACCCCGGCAGCATGGCCCGGCCGCCGGCGTCGACTGCGTCATCCGTTGCGGGAGCATCCGCCGCCGCCCCGATCCAGGAGATCCGTTCGCCCTCGACCACCACCGCCGCATCCTTCAACACCCGGTGTTCCAGGTCCTGGGTCATCAGCTCGGCGATGTTGGTGATCAAGGTGCTCATGGAATCATTCTTCAGCGTCGGATGGACCAGCGTGTGGCTGCCAGGGCCTGCGCTGTCCGGGATTCCGGACCATCCATAGCCCCTTCGGCAAGGGCGGCACCGCCGGAAGAGTGCAGCGCGGAAAGAATCTGACCCGCTGCCAACTCGGCCATGGCGGCCGAAGTCTGGAAGCCATAGCCGCCCTGCCCGGCCAGCCAGTAGAACCCGGCAGCCTCGGCGTCGAACCCGGCCACCGGAACCCCGTCCGCAGCTTCCGTGCGCAGGCCTGTCCACGCCCGCCGAATGCCGCTGATCCCAAGGCTGGTGAACGCATTGAGCTTTTCCACCAGGCGTTCCACATCGCCGGGGCGCGGGCGCGCATCTTCGGGCCCGCTGGGCACAGTCTCCGAGGGTGAAATCAGCACGTCCTGCCCGTCCGGCCGGAAATAGAACGTGTTGTCCGCTGCCGCCACCATGGGGGTAACGGCAGGCAAGGGATGGTCGACGGCGGCAATCGCCGCAGTGCGCCGGTACGGCTGGAGTCCCAGCTTCTCGACGCCGCTAAGCACCGCCAGTTCGTCCGCCCAGGCGCCTGCCGCATTGACCAGCACGGAGGCCTCAAATCCCTCTGCACCGGCTCCCACCTGCCACCCGGAACCCAGCCGTTGTGCCGAATGCACGCGGGCACCGGTGATGATGTCGGCTCCGGCGGCGAGCGCCCGCTTGCGGTGGTCCTCCAGCAGCAGGGGCGCGTTGCAGCCAAAGGAGCCGGTATCCAGTCCGGCTGCTTCAAAGGTTCCCGGGACCAGCGCCGGGCACAGCTCAAGGGCACGGTCTACGGTAATGGGCTGCATGTGCCCGCTGGCCTCCGCGGCGACATCCTCCGCAGAGCCCACCAGCATGAAACTGCGCTGCGTCAGGACGGGTTCGGGCGATTCCGCGTCGCGGGCTGCGAGCAGCTCAAGGGTCCGGACGGTAAGCTCCTGCACCACGGGAGGCCCGTAGCTGGGGATCAGCTGGCGGGCGGAGCGGGAGGACGTGTGGTACGCCAGTTCCTGCTCCGCCTCCACCAGCGCAACGCTGCAGCGGCCGGCGAGGGCGGACGCCAGGGACAGGCCGGCGATGCCGCCGCCCACAATCAGGACATCGTAATGTGCTGCCATTCGTCCTTCCTGACAGAGTTCCTGCGAACTGAAACCCCGCCGTCGGGGAGTCCCGTCAGGCTGCTGCCTCAGCCCGGCTGGCGACGAAGGCACCTACGCACGCTTCGACGTCGTCCGCTGAGTGCGCAGCGGAGAGCTGCACCCGGATCCTCGCGGCACCACGCGGAACTACGGGGAAACTGAAGGCAGTGACGAAGACGCCGTGCTGCAGCATCCGGTCCGCCACTTTGGCCGCCATGACGGCGTCGCCGAACATGACCGGCACGATCGCGTGCTCGCCGGGAAGCAGGTCGAACCCCTCTTCGGTCATGCGGCGGCGGAACAGCCCGGCGTTTTCGAACAGGCGGCGTCGAAGGTCGGCCGAGTTCTGCACCAGGTCCAGCGCCTTGAGGGTGGCGGCAACGATGGCGGGAGCCAGGGAATTGGAGAACAGGTAGGGCCGCGCCTTCTGGCGCAGCATCGCGACAATCTCGCCGCGCCCGGAGACGTAGCCACCGGAAGCTCCACCCAGGGCCTTGCCGAAGGTGCCGGTGTAGATGTCCACCCGGTCGGAGACGCCGGCGTGCTCGGGAGTGCCCGCCCCGGTGGCGCCCATGAAGCCCACCGCGTGGGAGTCGTCCACCATGACCATGGCGCCGTATTTGTCGGCAAGGTCGCAGATGGCCTTAAGCGGGGCCAGGTACCCGTCCATGGAGAACACGCCGTCGGTGACAATCAGTGTGCGGCGGGCGTCCTGTGCCTCCTGCAGGCGGGCCTCGAGTTCGGCCATGTCCTGGTTGGCGTAGCGGTAGCGGCGCGCCTTGCAGAGGCGGATGCCGTCGATGATGGAGGCGTGGTTGAGCGCGTCGGAAATCACGGCGTCGTCCGGGCCCAGCAGGGACTCGAACACGCCGCCGTTGGCGTCGAAGCAGCTGGAGAACAGGATGGTGTCCTCGGTGCCGAGGAACGCGGAGACCTTGGCTTCCAGTTCGAGGTGCAGGTCCTGGGTGCCGCAGATGAACCGGACGCTGGCCATGCCGAAGCCGCGCTCATCCATGGCGGCTTTGGCGGTGCTGATGATGTCCGGGTGGTCGGCCAGGCCCAGGTAGTTGTTGGCGCAGAAATTGAGCACGTCAGCTCCCGGGCCGCCGATCTGCCCGGCGGTGATGTGGCTGGACTGCGGCGAGCTGATGCTGCGTTCGGTCTTGTACAGTCCCGCGGTGCGGATTCCGTCCAGTTCTTCGCGCAGCTGGTCCTTTATGGAGGTGTACATGGGGTTCCTTACAGTCGGGTCCAGTCGAGGACAACTTTGCCGCCCACGCCGCTGCGGGCGATCTCGAAGCCTTTTTCCCATTCCGTGGCGGGCAGCGTGTCCGTCACCACGGCGGAGATGCCGGCGTGCAGCACCGGGTTGGAGGAGAGCATGGCGCTCATGGCGTACCAGGTTTCGTACATTTCACGGCCGTAGATGCCCTTGAGCGTGAGCATGTGGGTAACCACCTTGCCCCAGTCGATGGTGATCTCCTGGCTGGGCAGGCCCAGCATGGCGATCCGGCCGCCGTGGTTCATGTTGTCGATCATCTCAGGCAGGGCCGAGGGGTGGCCGGACATTTCCATTCCGACGTCGAACCCTTCGCGCATGCCCAGCTCACGTTGGGCGTCCCGCACCCGGGTGGTGGAGACGTCGATGGCAAGGTCGGCTCCGAGCTGCCGTGCCAGGTCCAGCCGCGGCCGGGAGACGTCCGTGATGACGATCTTCCGCGCTCCGGCGTGGCGGGCCACGGCGATGGCCATGAGGCCGATGGGGCCTGCGCCGGTGATGAGCACGTCCTCGCCCACCAGCGGGAAGCTGAGTGCGGTGTGGACGGCATTTCCGAAGGGGTCGAAGATGGCACCGAGTTCGGGCGTGACGGAGGGATCGTGGTGGACCCAGACATTGGTTTCGGGGATCACGACGTATTCGGCAAAGGCGCCATCACGCTGGACTCCCACGCTGACCGTGTGGATGCACATCTGGCGGCGTCCGGCCCGGCAGTTCCGGCAGATGCCGCAGACCACGTGGCCTTCGCCGGAGACCCTGTCCCCGACCTTGACCTCCCGGACGTCCTCGCCCACTTCGACCACTTCGCCGTAGAACTCGTGGCCGGCAATCAGGGGGGCTTCGATGATCCCCTGCGCCCAGGCGTCCCAGGACTGGATGTGCAGATCCGTGCCGCAGATTCCGGTGGTCATGACCCGGATCTTCACGTCAGCCGGGCCTGCTGCGGGTTCGGGCCGTTCGACGAGCTCGAATCCGGCGTGGGGGCCGGCTTTATACAGGGCCTTCATTGGCATCCTTACTGCTTGGCATTCAATCTGCGGGGTACGTCCCCATTGAAGCCCTGCCGATGCTTTAGCACAACAGGGATTTTCTCAATCGACGATGTAGCTATTGCTAATGATTAGAGTGGATGTATGGAGGTTCATCAGCTTGAAATCCTGCGGGAACTGGGCGCCCTGGGCAGTGTGAAGGCCGTGGCCGATACGCTCATGGTCACCCCGTCGGCAGTGTCGCAGCAACTGGCGCACCTGCAGCGCACCGTGGAGGTGCCGCTGACGCGCAAGGAGGGCCGGAACCTGGTGCTGACGGAGGCCGGCCAGGTTCTCGCTGACGCGGGCGCCGCCGTCGTCAGCGCCATGGCCGATGCCCGCGGCGCGCTCGGTACTTACCACGGCTCGCCCGCCGGAAGGGTGACCGTCAGCGGGTTCCACAGCGCGGGGCAGGCCCTGTTCGCGCCGCTGGCCCGCATGTTGGACCGGCCGGAGCACCCGCGGATCGAGCTGTCCGACGAGGACGTCGCGCAACAGGACTTCCCGGCCCTCACCGCCCGGTACGACCTGGTGCTGGCGCACCGCATGGACCACAGTCCCCGCTGGCCGGCGGAGCGGGTCGCGGTGATCCCGCTGGCGCATGAGCCGCTGGACGTGGCGCTGCCCGCCGGCCATCCCCTGGCCCAAAAGGAGACGGTCACGGCGGACGACGTCGGCGCAGAGGCCTGGGTGACCAGCCACCCCGGCTACTCCCCCGCCGATGTCCTGTCCGCCGTCGCTGCCCTCTCCAGCCGCGAGCCTAATATCGTCCACCGCATCAACGACTATTCCACGGTGGCGGCCCTCGTGGCTGCCGGCGGCGTGGTGGGGCTGCTCCCCAGATACACGGCGGGGCCGGTCCTGAACCCGGACATCGTGCTGCGTCCGCTGGAAGGAATCAGCACCCGCCGCAGGATCGACCTGCTGGCCCGGCCGGAGAACCTTAAGCGCCGCTCCGTAGTGATGGTCTGCGAGGCGCTGGAGGATATCATGGCGGGGCTGGTGAAACAGGGCTGAGCCGGGGCCGGCGGGCCGGAACTCAGGAGTCCTCGCCGTCCTGGTGGTTGCCCTTGCCCATCTTGTGTCCAAGGCCCGGGCTGTGTCCCGGCGTATGTCCCAGCCCGCGTCCCAACCCACGCCCCAGCCCCAGGCCGGGCCCGTCACCGGCGCCCTTCACGATCCGCGCGGCAGTGGCTTTGTCCCCGTCCTTGACGCCGGTAATGCGCACGGTGTCCCCGGCGGCGATGTCCGCGATGGTTCCGTCCGTCGGTTTGAGCCGCTTGCCGTCGTCGCCTGTTGCCCCCGGGGTGGGTGTTGCTTCCGGGCCGGGTGTTGCTTCCGGGCTGGGTGTTGATTCCGGACCGTCTGTGGATCCTGAACTGGCCGGCGCTGCCGGAATCCTGGTGATCTTCGTGTCGCCATTGACGGTGTAGGTCTGGGAGAAGCCGTCAGCGCTTTTGACGGTGATGGCCGAATCGCTGACCGACTCCACGGTCCCGTTCTGTTCCAGGACCGTCTGGTAGGTTCCGTCGGGCTTCCTGGCTACGGCTTCGCCGTGCAGGAGTTGCCCGCGCTGGGCTTTCCTGTCCTGCTTGTTCTGTTGTCCCGGCGCGGCGTCCTTGCCCGGCGCTCCCTGCTGGGGCGCTCCCTGCTGGCCGGGGGTTGATGGGGAAGGTGCCGGCGTTCCGGTGGCCGACCAGGCGAGGGCGGCCCCAGTCCCGCTGAGTGCCAGAGCCACCGCCCCGGCGAGCATTGTCTTGCGCATCCTCATAGGTTCCCGGACCACCATGGTTGTTCCTCCCGCACGCTGCCAGGGCACCGGCGCCCTGTGGGCTCAAGTGTAAGTCCGCCACGGCCGCCCAACCACGGGTACTTACGCAGGCCTTCGCCTGAGTACCCAACAGGTAGTTAAGGCGAAACCGGGCCGGGGTTGGCATCAATGTGAGGTTCCACATTGATGCCAGCCCCGGCCCGGCCGGGAGAAAACAGCAGGAGGAGCCTTAGACGGTGACGCCCAGCTTCTCCAGGATCAGTTCCTTCACGCGGCCGGCGTCGGCCTGTCCACGGGTGGCCTTCATGACCCCGCCCACGATCGCACCGATGGCCTGTACCTTGCCACCACGGATCTTGTCCGCGACGTCGGGCTGCGCGGCCAGTGCTGCGTCGATGGCTTCCAGGAGGGGCCCGTCGTCGGATACGACGGCGAGGCCGCGCTTCTCCACGATCTCCTCCGGGGTGCCCTCACCGGCGAGCACGGCGTCCAGTACCTGCGAGGCCATCTTGTTGTTGATCTTGCCCGCCTCAACCATGCGGCTCAGCTCCACCACCGTGGCAGCCTCAACGCCCAGCTGGCCGGGGTCCACGTCGGCTGCCTTGGCGCGGCCCACGATCTCACCCATCCACCATTTGCGGGCCACGGAAGCCGTGGCGCCGGCGGCGATGGTTTCCTCGATCTCGTCCAGGACGCCGGCGTTGACCACGTCGCGGAATTCGAGGTCTGAGTAGCCCCAGTCAGCCTTGAGGCGCTTGCGGCGCTCGGCCGGCGGCTCGGGCAGGGTGGCGCGCAGTTCCTCCACCCATTCGCGGGAGGCCACCACGGGAACCAGGTCCGGTTCCGGGAAATAGCGGTAGTCGTCGGCGTCGGACTTGGCGCGGCCGGACGTTGTGGTGCGGGTGTCCTCGTGCCAGTGGCGGGTCTCCTGGATCACCGGCTCACCCGAGTCCAGGACAGCAGCGTGGCGCTGGATCTCGTAACGGACGGCGTGCTCCACGGCGCGCAGCGAGTTCACGTTCTTGGTCTCGGAACGGATGCCGAACCGCTCACGGCCGTGCGGGCGGAGCGACACGTTCGCATCGCAGCGGACGTTGCCGCGTTCCATCTTCGCATCGGACACACCCAGGTTCTTCACGATCTCCCGGACGGCCGCGACGTAGGCCTTGGCCAGTTCCGGTGCGCGGGACCCGGCTCCCTCGATGGGCTTGGTGACGATTTCCACCAGCGGAACACCGGCACGGTTGTAGTCCACCAGCGAGAAATCGGCGCCCTGGATCCGGCCGGTTGCGCCGCCCATGTGGGTCAGCTTCCCGGCGTCCTCCTCCATGTGCGCGCGCTCGATCTCCACGCGGAACACGGTGCCGTCCTCAAGCTCAACGTCCAGGTAGCCGTCGTAGGCGATGGGCTCGTCGTACTGGGACGTCTGAAAGTTCTTGGGGGTGTCCGGGTAGAAGTACTGCTTCCGGGCGAAGCGGCAGGATTCGGCAATCTTGCAGTTCAGCGCCAGTCCGATCTTGATGGAGGACTCGATGGCCGTCTTGTTCACCACGGGCAGGACGCCGGGCATGCCCAGGTCCACCTCGTTGACGTTGGTGTTGGGCTCGTCGCCGAAGACGTTGGGGGCGGAGGAGAACATCTTGGTCTTGGTGTTCAGCTCCACGTGGACCTCGAACCCCAGGACGGGATCGTACTTCTCCATGGCCTCGTCGAAGCTCAGGATGTCATCAGTGCTCATTATTTTGCCTCCTGGGTTTCGAGGGTTCCGGCAACGGCAAGGTCAGGCGCCTGGGCCAGCAGCGGGCCGCCCCACTTGGCTTCGAGCAGCGATTCAAGGACTGCACCCACCCGGTACAAGCGGGCGTCCTCGCGGGCCGGGGCCAGCAGCTGGATACCGACAGGCAGCCCGTCCTCGTCGGCCAGGCCGCCGGGCAGGGACAGGCCGGGGACGCCGGCAAGGTTGGCGGGGATGGTGGCGACGTCGTTGAGGTACATGGCCAGCGGATCGTCCAGTTTTTCGCCAAGCGGGAACGCCGTGGTGGGGGCGGTGGGCGAGATCAGGACGTCAGCCTGCGCGAAAGCGGCCTCGAAGTCCCGCTGCACCAAGGTGCGGACCTTCTGGGCGGAGCCGTAGTAGGCGTCGTAGTACCCGGCGGACAGGGCGTAGGTGCCCAGGATGATGCGGCGCTTGACTTCGTCGCCGAAGCCGGCGGCGCGGGTGGCACCCATCACGCGTTCGATGGTCATGGGGCCCTCTTCGGGGAGGACGCGCAGGCCGTACCGGACGCCGTCGAACTTGGCCAGGTTGGAAGAGGCCTCGGACGGCATGATCAGGTAGTAGGCGCCCAGGGCGTACTGGAAGTTGGGGCAGGAGACCTCCACGATCTCCGCGCCGGCTTCCTTGAGCAGCTCCAGCGCATCGTTGAAGCGGTTTTCGACGCCGGCCTGGTAGCCCTCGCCGTGCAGCTCCTTGATGATGCCGATCCGCAGGCCCTCGACGTTGCCGGTCTTCGCAGCGGCAACGAGGTCCGCCAGGGGTTCGGGCAGGGAGGTGGAGTCGCGGGGATCGTGGCCGCCGATGACCTGGTGCAGGAGGGCGGAGTCCAGGACGGTGCGGGTGACTGGGCCGATCTGGTCCAGGGAGGATGCCATGGCGATGGCGCCGTAGCGGGAGACGCTGCCGTAGGTGGGCTTCACACCAACGGTTCCGGTGACGGCGCCGGGCTGGCGGATGGAGCCGCCGGTGTCCGTACCCAGAGCCAGGGGCGCCTCGAAAGCGGCGACGGCGGCAGCGGAGCCACCACCCGAGCCGCCGGGGATCCGGTCCAGGTCCCAGGGGTTGCGGGTGGGACCATAGGCTGAGTGCTCGGTGGAGGAGCCCATGGCGAACTCGTCCAGGTTTGTCTTACCCAGGATGGGCATCTTTGCGGCACGCAGGCGCTCCACCACGGTGGCGTCGTACGGGCTGTGCCAGCCTTCGAGGATCTTCGAACCGGCGGTGGTGGGCTGGCCGACGGTGACGATCAGGTCCTTGACGGCGATGGGAACGCCGGCGAGGTAGTGCAGTGCTTCGGCTTCCGCTCCGCCGGCGGCGCGGATGGCGTCCACCTCTGCGGCGACGGCGAGTGCTTCTTCGGCATTGACGTGCAGGAAGGCGTTGACCTGCCCGTCGACGCCGGCGATGCGGTCCAGGTGGGCCTGGGTGATTTCGACGGCGGTGACCTCGCCGGCGCGGAGTTTCTCCGCGAGCTGCGCGGCGGACAGCCGGATCAGGGTGCCGGCGGTGGTGTTCTTTTCAGTCATGGTTATGCCTCATCCAGGATGGCCGGGACCTTGAAACGGTTGTCATCGGAGTCCGGTGCGCCGGAGAGTGCCTGTTCCGCCGTGAACGTGTGTCCCACAACGTCCTCACGGAAAACGTTGGTGAGCGGAATGGGGTGCGAGGTGGCCGGGACGTCGTCCCCCGCGGCCTCGCTGACGGACTTGACCGAATCCACGATGACGGCGAGCTCGCCGGCCATCCTGTCCAGCTCTTCGGCACTCATCTCGATGTGAGCGAGCCGCGCGAGATGCGCGACGTCGTCACGGTTGATCGCAGCCATGGATCTCCCCTGCAAAGTTCGGATTGTTTTCCGATCCAGTCTAGTGCGGAAACGCAGATGCCCGTCTGACATCCCCCAGCGGGCGTCAGACGGGCACCTTCGACACCCGGCCTGCCTCGGGGACAGGATCACGGGCAGCTACAGACTAGCCGATTCCAATGGCTCCGGTAAGCATGCCGACTCCGAGCATTACCAGGGAGATGACGGCGGTGCGCCACAGGACCTTTTTGTGGTGGTCGCCCAGGTCCACCTTGGCCAGCGAGACCAGCAGCAGGATGGCCGGAACCAGCGGGCTCTGCAGGTGGAAGGGCTGGCCGGTGATGGAGGCCCGGGCCATGTCAGCGGCGCCGACACCGTAGTGGGCCGCGGTCTCGCTGAGGACGGGCAGGACGCCGAAGTAGAACGCGTCATTGCTCATGAAGAACGTCATGGGGATGCTGAGCACACCGGTGATGACGGCCATGAACGGGCCCATGGAGGTGGGGATGATCTGGACCAGCCACGCCGACATTGCTTCCACCATGCCGGTGCCCTTGAGGACGCCGGTGAGGACGGCGGCCGCCATGACCATGCTGACCACGGCCACGATTGACGGTGCGTGCGCAATCAGCTGGGCGCCCTGGTCCTTGACCTTGGGGAAGTTGACCAGCAGGGCGATCGCGGCGCCCACCATGAACACGAACGGCAGCGGGATGACGTTGGCGACGAGCACCACCATGACGGCGACGGTCAGGGCCAGGTTGAACCAGAACAGCTTGGGGCGCAGGGTGCTGCGGTTGGGATCGAGCGCGGTATCCGCCATGGCGGAGTCGTGCTCGTCCACCAGGGTTTCAGTGCGGTCCAGGACTGCAACCGAACCACCGGCGGGGGCTGCTCCGCCGGGGTTGCCGCCCTTGCGGCCGCGGCCGGTGCCGGAAGCGGGGGTTCCGGAGGCACCTGCGGAGGTGCCGCCGTCGAACTCTTCCGCAGTGTCCGGCACGCCCCAGATCTCGGGGGCGGTGGCGCGGAGGCGGTTGCGTTCCTGCAGGCCCAGCAGCCAGGAGAAGGCGAAGACGACCACCAGGCCGGCCACGAGGGACGGGATCATGGGGACGAAGACGTCGTTGACGTCGATCTTCAGGGCGGTGGCAGCGCGGGCCGTCGGGCCGCCCCACGGCAGGATGTTCATGGTGCCGTTGGCCAGGCCGGCCACGCAGGTAAGGACAACGGGGCTCATCTTCAGGCGCAGGTAGACCGGCAGCATCGCGGCGGTGGTGAGGATGAAGGTGGTGGACCCGTCGCCGTCCAGGGACACGGCGGCGGCCAGGATCGCGGTGCCCAGGACAACCTTGGCGGGGTCGTTGCCCAGCTTGCGGAGGATGAACTTCACCAGCGGGTCAAAGAGCCCGACGTCGATCATCAGGCCGAAGTAGATGATGGCGAACATCAGCAGGGCCGCGGTGGAGGTCATGGACTTCATGGAGTCCATCACCATGTCGCCGATGCTCAGGCCGGCACCGGCGAACAGGCCAAAAACAGTAGGGACAATGATCAACGCCAGCACTGGCGTCAACTTCTTCGTCATGATCAGCACCATGAATACCGCGATCATGGCGAATCCAAGTATTACCAGCACAGCCGGCTCCTTCTTGTGAACAGCGGCACAGCGGTGTGACGCGTGCTACAGACTGTAGGGTGGCGGACGTCACGGCAGTGCCTTTGGCTCAATTGATTGGCATACTGCTTATTGGGAGCATTTTGCTCATTGTGCTCACCGCGCTTTTGCGCTGAAACCATGGGCCGCCACCACCCGTCAAGGAGGATGAATGCAGCGTTCCATGCCCCGGCGGCCGCTGCGGTTTTCCACCCAGACGCTGCTGCTCCAGCTGGCCGTGGTGCTGCTGGTGGTGCTGCTGAGCACCGCCGTCCACGCCTGGCTGACCTACGACCGGGTGGGCAGCGATGCGGAGAACCAGGCACTGACGCTGGCCCGGACTGTTGCGTCCGACCCTAAGGTCCGCGCCGATGTGCTGGCCATCAGCGACCAACCCGGCACTCCCCCGCCGGCCGAACTCCTGGGCGGGCCGCTGCAGGCTTCCGCGGAGGCAGCGCGGACCCGGACCGGTGCCTTGTTCGTGGTGATTACCGACGAAACGGGCATCAGGCTCGCCCACCCGGATCCGCAGCGGCTGGGAGAAAAGGTGAGCACCGACCCGTCGGAAGCATTGTCCGGGCAGGAGATCACCACCCGGAACACCGGAACGCTTGGCCCGTCGGCCGGCGCAAAGGTTCCGGTGTACGCACCCGGCACCAGCACGGTGGTGGGAGAGGTGAGCGTGGGTTACTCCATGGAAACCGTGGCCCAGAGCGTGGCGCGCGACATCGGCCCCGTGGCATTGACCGCCGCGGGCGCCCTCCTGGCCGGGGTCCTGGGCTCCTTCCTGCTGCGCCGCCGCCTGCAGCGCCTCACCCTGGGCCTGGAGCCGGAGGAAATCAGCACGCTGGTGCACGACCAGGTCGCGGTGCTGCAGGGCGTGGACGACGGCGTGATCGGCGTCAGTGCCGACGGCCGGGTCAGCGTCTTCAACGCCGCCGCGCAGCGGCTGCTGGGTTTGCCGGACCTTTCCGGGTCCAGCTGGGAGGACGCGCCCGTCCCGGAACAGCTGAAGTCCCTCACGCGCCCCGGCGCCGGGGTTGCCGGTCCTGCGGTGGTTGCCGGCGGATCAAACCAGGACGCCCTCGAACTGGTGGCCGGCGGCCGGGTGCTGGTGGTGAATGCGCGCAAGGCGCTGCACCGCCGGGAGGACCTGGGCTGGGTGGTCATGCTGCGCGACCGCACGGAACTGCAGGAGCTGACGCGGCAACTCGACGCCGTGGGCACCATGTCCACCGCGCTGCGCGCCCAGCGGCACGAGTTCGCCAACCAACTGCACACCCTTGCCGGTTTCCTGGGCATCGGCCAGCACCAGGAAGCGCGCGACTACCTTGCCGGCCTCGCCGCCACCGGCCCGCTGAAGTTCCCGGTGGACCAGGCCGAGCTGCTGCAGGACCCGTACCTGCAGGCCTTCGTCGGCGCCAAGGGCGTGGAGGCCGACGAACGGGGCGTCTCGCTGCGCATCGGGCCGGAGACCCTGGTCCGCGGGCAGGTGACCGATGCCCAGGACGTGACCACGGTGCTGGGCAACCTGCTCGACAACGCCGTCAACGCCGCCGTGGCCGGCTCGTCCGCGGACCGCTGGGTTGAGCTGGAGGTGCTGGATGAGCCAGGCGACGACGGCGGCACGCTGCACGTCGTGGTGGCGGACTCCGGTGACGGGCTGGCAGAAGGCACAGACACGGAGGCCGTGTTTGCCGAAGGTTTCACCACCGCTTCCGGCCCGGTCCGCGCCGGCGGCGGTCAGGGCTTCGGACTGGCGCTGGCCCGCCAGCTGGCCCGGCGCCGGGGCGGCGACGTGAAGGTGCTGGACCGCGGGGCCAGGGGCGGGCCGGGTGCTGTGTTCATGGCCACCCTTCCGCACACGACGGCAGGAAGCGCTGCCGCAAAGACCACGGGGGAAGCCGGAAAGGATAAGAATGGCTGACGATTTTCGGGTCCTGATCGTGGACGACGACTTCCACGTGGCCAAGCTGCATGCCACCTACGTGGATTCGGTGGCGGGGTTCCTGGCGCTGGCGCCCGTCGGTACGGCCTCGCTGGCACTGCAGGCCATCCACAGCCTGCGGCCGGACCTGGTGCTGCTGGACGTGTACCTTCCGGACGCCTCCGGCCTGGACCTGCTGCAGCAGCTGGATGTGGACACGATCATCCTCAGCGCCGCATCCGATCCCGCGTCGGTCCGGGTGGCGTTCCGCCGCGGCGCGCTGGGATACCTGCTCAAGCCCTTCACGGCGGAGTCATTGTCCCAGCAGCTGCGTTCCTATGCCCGGTACCGGCGCCTCCTGGGCCAGCCGGGGGCACTGGACCAGGACGCCGTGGAGCGCGCCAAACGTGCGCTGATTCCGGGCGACGTCACGCCGTCGTCGAAACCCCGCTCCGCCACGGAGGCCGCGGTGCTGGAATCACTGGCCCCCGGCGAGCAGTATTCTGCCGCCGAGGTGGCCGCCCGGGTTGGCGTTTCCCGCGCCACCGCCCAGCGGTACCTGTCCTCGCTGGCGGACGACGGTGCGGTGGACATCCAGCTCCGCTACGGCACCACCGGCAGGCCCGAGCACCGCTACGGCCTGCCGGCACGGTAGGGCCGGAAAAACTACTCGCTCTTCTGCGCGACCAGTTCGATCTCGACGAGCATCTTCGGGTCCAGGAACGGGAGCACGTGGACCAGGGAGAGGGTGGGGCGGATCTCGCCGAACACTTCGCCGTGGGCCCGGCCGGCGTCTTCCCATTTGCTGATGTCCGTCAGGTAAAGCTTGGACTGCACCACGTCCCCGTAGCCGAAGCCGGCGTCGGCCAGGACCTTGCCGAGTTTCTGCAGGATGTACTGGGTCTGGGTGTAGAAGTCATCCCCCACGATTCCGTCGTCACCGCTGGCCGCAGTGGCAGAGATGTAGAGGGTGTTGTCCACCTGGACGGCGCGGGAATAGCCGAGGGTCTGTTCCCAGACGGATCCGCTGCCGAAGGTTTTGCGCATGGGTGGGCCTTTCAAAGCTGGAATGGGTCGCCACCACTGTAGGGCTGCTACAGGTCGCGCCGGTAAACCAACAGTTTTATGTCGGTTCCGGGGACCAGCCAGTCCCGTTCAGGTACCCGCTGGAAGCCGGTCTTGCGGTACAGCCCGTGGGCGCTTTCCCAGGTTTGGCCGGTGGTGAGGGCCACCGCACGGATGCCGGGAAGCGTCCTGGCATGGCCGATGATGGCCTCGACCATGGCTTTGCCGGCGCCGCTGCGCTGGACGGCAGGGTCCACCACCAGCATCCGGAATTCCAGCTCATCCTGCATGGCGATATCCGCGTACGGCTCCCCAGCCAGCGCCAGGGTGACCGAACCGACCACAGCGCCGTCCCGCTCCGCCACCCAGATGGTGGCCTGCTCCGCGCGGGATGCCACATCCATGATCTTGGCCATGTAGGGGTGCGCTGCATCGTCGAAGTAGCCTGCCGAAAGATACGAATCTCCGGTGATGCGGGCAATGGCGGCGAAGTCGGCCTCGACGGCGGGACGGATGGTTATCTGCGGCTGCACCCGTCAATGCTAGTGGCGGGCCGGCCCGGCGTGCGGCAGGAAGGCACTTTCCGTGACAGAACTATCAGAACGGGTGGCCCCGCTCTGTCGATGATGGCCTCCCCTGCCCGCTCAGAGCGGAAACTTTCCGGACAGCTCCAGGCTGGCGGCACAGGTCCAGGCGTCCAGGCGCTCACCATCGGTGGGGCCGCCGTCGAGGGGGCTCGTGAGGCGCGGCCTGCGCACCCAGCAGCCGGCCTCCTCCGCGATCAGGGCGCCGGCTGAAAAGTCATGCTCGTTCAGCCCCCGCTCGCCGTAGGCATCGTGGGTTCCGTCCGCCACCATGCACAGGTCCAGGGCAGCGGAACCAAGCCGGCGGACATCGGCAAAGCCGTCCATCAAAGTACCGAAGGCAGCGGCCTGCTGGGCGCGGATATCGGGCTCGTAGCTGAACCCGGTGGCCAGGATCTGCCCGGCCCGGCCCGGAACCGGTCCGTCCAGCCTGGTGACAGTGCCGCGTTCCTCCAGCCACGCACCCTGGCCGCGGGCAGCGTAGTACACCCGTCCCAGGGCAGGGGCATTGACGACGCCGGCCAGCCAAGCGCCGTCGGCATCGGCAACAGCCACGGAGGTGGCGTAGTAGACGATGTTGCGGATGAAGTTGGTGGTGCCGTCCAGGGGGTCGATGGACCAGCGGTAACCGGTGGGGTCGGCGGGCCGGGTGGTTCCCTGTTCCTCGCCGGTGATGCTGTCGCCCGGGCGGGCAGCGGTGATGACGCGGCGTACGGCGTTTTCCGCGGCCAGGTCAAAGGCTGTGACCCAGTCCCCGGCCGCTCCCTTGTTGCTCGCGTCCAGGGCGTTGCCGTCACGGCCGGACAGGACTTTTGCGCCTGCCGCCGCGGCCTGTTTGGCTACCTCCAGCAGTTCCGTTGCGGACGTCATGCGTTCTCCTCCACGGTGTCCTGCACGGCGCTCTCCCCGGCGGCGCTCTCCCCGGCGGTGTTCTCCCCGGCACTGGCCGGTACGGTCGCTTCCTCTGCGCCGTCCTGGGCCGGTTCGGTGGCCGGGGCATCCCCCACGGCTGCCGGGCCGCCGTCGAGCAGTTGCCGGAACCCGTCCTCGTCCAGGACGCGGATGCCCAGCTGCTCTGCCTTGTCCAGCTTGCTGCCGGCGCTTTCGCCGGCCACCACGTAACTGGTGTTCTTGGAAACGGAGCCGGCCGCCTTGCCGCCGCGGAGCAGGATGGCTTCCTTGGCCTCGTCACGGCTGAAGTTGGGCAGTGAGCCCGTGACCACCACGGTCAGTCCCTCAAGGGTGCGCGGCATGGACTCGTCACGTTCGTCCTCCATGCGTACCCCCGCAGCGGCCCAGCGGTCGATGATCTCGACGTGCCAGTCCTCGGCGAACCATTCCTTCAGCGCGGCGGCGATAGTGGGCCCGACGCCGTCCACGTGGGCAAGTTCCTCCTCGGACGCGGCGCGGATGCGGTCCATGCTGCCGAACGCCTGCGCCAGGGCCCGGGATGCGCGGGGCCCGACGTGGCGGATGGACAGGGCCACCAGGACGCGCCACAGCGGCTGGGTCTTGGCCTTCTCAAGTTCCTTGAACAGTTTTTGGGTGGTGGCGGTGGCCTTGGACGGCGACTTGGCGGTGCCCTTGCTGAAGAAGTACGGCACCAGCTCGTATTCGCCGGTGGGGACGCCTTTGCTCTTCTTTTCGCGCCGGATGCGGACACCGGCCAGGTCCTCGGGGGTGAGGTCGAACAAGCGGGCTTCGGAGGTCAGCGGAGGGGTGTCCGGTTCGGCAGGCTGGGTCAGTGCAATGGCCGCCTCCCAGCCCAGGGCCTCGATATCGAAGGCACCTCGACCGGCCACGTGGAACACCCGCTCCCGGAGCTGGGACGGGCAGGACCTCGCGTTGGGGCAGCGGACATCCACGTCCCCCTCCTTCGCAGGTGCCAGCGGGGTACCGCAGGAAGGGCACTCGGTGGGCATCACGAAGTCGCGCACCGGCGAGTCCTGCTGGTCCCGGAGGGACAGGACCGGGCCCACGATTTCGGGGATGACGTCCCCCGCCTTCCGCAGGATGACGATGTCGCCGATCTTGACGCCCTTGGCCTTGACCACGTCCTGGTTGTGCAGGGTGGCCATTTCCACGGTGGATCCCGCAACCTTGACCGGCTCCATGACGCCGTAGGGCGTGACGCGGCCCGTGCGGCCCACGTTGACCTGGATATCCAGCAGTTTGGTGTGCACTTCCTCCGGCGGGTACTTGTACGCAACGGCCCAGCGGGGAACACGGGTGGTGTTGCCCAGGGCCCGCTGGGTAGCGAAATCATCGACTTTGATGACGATGCCGTCGATTTCGTGAAGCAGCTTGTGGCGCTGGTCCCCGTACCGCTTGATGAACCCGAGGACGTCGTCCCGGGCTTCCAGCACCTCGAAGTACGGGCTCACCGGCAGGCCCCACTCCTTCAACAGGCCGTAGGTCTCCGACTGGCTGCCCGCGGCCAGGCCCTCCCGGGCGCCGATGCCGTGGACAAACATTTTCAGGGGCCGCTTGGCCGTCTCCGCCGGATCCTTCTGCCGCAGCGACCCGGCCGCGGCGTTGCGGGGATTGGCCAGCGGCGCCTTGCCGGCTTCAATCAGGGCCTCATTGAACTCGGCGAAGGCCTTGGATGGGATGAAGACCTCGCCGCGCACTTCCATTTCGGCGGGGAAACCGCTGCCGCGCAGTTCCTGCGGGATTTCCTTGATGGTGAGCAGGTTGTGGGTAATGTCCTCGCCCGTGGTGCCGTCGCCGCGGGTGGCAGCCCGCACCAGCTTGCCGTCGCGGTACAGGAGGTTGACAGCCAGGCCATCGATTTTCAGTTCGGTCAGCCACGCAGCTTTTGCGCCGCCGTCCCCGATCTTTTCGATGCCGGCCTCGGCCCGGTTAAGCCATGCCTCGAGCTCCTCCAGGGAGAAGACGTCCTCGAGGCTGTACATCCGCTGCAGGTGTTCCACCGGCGCAAACGCGGCGGACACCTCGCCGCCCACTTCCTGGGTGGGTGAATCGTTGGCCACCAGTTCCGGGTGCAGCGCCTCGATCTCCTCCAGGCGGCGGAAGAGGGCATCGAACTCGGCGTCCGATACCAGTGGCGCGTCCTCCTGGTAGTACGCGAACCGGTACTTCCGGACCAGGTCCGCGAGGTTGTCGTATTCCTCGCGGATGGCTTCGGTGGGGATCGCTTCGGGCTCGTGCGGTGCCGTGGTCCGGGTGGCGGTCTGTTCTGCGGGTCCTGGTCCTGTGCTCACAGACCTATCTTGCCTTACGCCTCCGACAGCCACTGGGCAGGGCGGCGCGGCAGGCACCCAGGCTCAGTGCGACCGGAGCCGGTTGCGGTTGCGGTTCCACCAGGCGAAAGCTCCGGCGGAGGCGCCCACCAGCAGTGTTCCGATGGC
The DNA here is from genome assembly GCF_035621795.1 of Pseudarthrobacter sp. LT1. Classification (NCBI taxonomy): domain Bacteria; kingdom Bacillati; phylum Actinomycetota; class Actinomycetes; order Micrococcales; family Micrococcaceae; genus Pseudarthrobacter; species Pseudarthrobacter sp. LT1. The sequence goes on along the minus strand of NZ_CP141830.1, from coordinate 1,517,950 downwards.
GATAGGCCCGAGTGCCGGCCCGTCCGGGCCCCCGCCACCGGCGGGAGCAACGGCGGCCAACTTGGTGGGGGCGGCGCTCCGGGTAACGGGACTGTTCCAGTCCTGTCCACTGGAGGGGCCGGTGGGCGGCCGGTAACCGGCAGTCGCTGATGGGGTTTCGGGGGCGGAATCGTCGGGGACCGGCGCCACCGTTGCCGGCAACTGAACCGGGTCAGGGGGCGGGACGTCACCCTGCGCCGGCTGGGGCTGGACAGTCGGTGCAGCCGGCTCCGCCGGGGGTGCCGGCTGGGCTGGCGGCGGCACCGGATCCTTGGATTTGCGGGGGCGCCCGGTCTGGCCGGAGTCGGGGCTGCTGGCAAGGATGGGCATGCAGATCAGTCCGCAGTCGGCTGGCGCCTGGGTGTCCGACACCGGGGCGGGCGTGGGCTCGGCTGTGGCAGCAAGTGCCGGGCCTGTTGGGAAGAAGCCAAAGGCCAGGGCCAGGACAGCCGCGGAAGCCGTCGTCGAAACAGCGTGGCGGACCGGGGTCGACGGGGTCATTGCTACCTTTCGATGCGCGCAGCCCCCCACCACGGCTTTCTGGTGTCCTCGGTAGTCTTCTACAGCGCCGGGCGGGGCCGCAAATCCGCCGCAGCAGCGGCCCCGCCCTTTTCGGGCCTGCTCAGTCCCGGTTTTCCGGTGGAAGCGCCACCTGGATTTTCCGCGCTTTGCCGCGTCCCACCACGTACCCGCGGCCCGGGATGAAGTCCGGGCTCACCCGGCCCAGTGAGGTGTTGAGCAGGCTGTCGCCTTCGATGTCCCCCGGGTTGAGGAGCAGGCCCCGGCGCCCGGATTTGAACGGCTGGGCAAGCTGCCAGGCGCTGGACCAGGTGGAGGACTCGGACTCGCCCACCACCCACTGGTCCGCCTTCAGCGACGCGGTCACCAGCTGCGCCATGCCGGATTCGGCGATGGTGTCGGTGAATTCCGTCAGGCCCTCGATGAAGAAGGCCACCGCTCCCGGATTCCCGGTGGAGTGCTCCACCAGGTCCTCCACCACCTCGGCGAGGTCGTCCGGTCCCACGACCGAGCGGTTCCAGATGGGGAGGGAGGCGACGGCGGACCGGCGCGACCCGAGGTAGATCAGCTCCACGGCGGGGTTGGACCGGCGCAGTGCGTAGGCCAGGGTCACCAGTGCCACGGTCCGTCCGGCACCCGGCGGGCCTGCCAGCAGCAGCGGGCCGCGCGCCATGACCTCCGCCGGCTGCAGGGACTCGTCGTCTACACCGATCACCGGCAGGTCCGGGCTGCCGGCGGGGAGGACATCCAGGTCCACCTGTTCGGGCAGCCGTTCGATGCCCGGCGCGGTGTCGAGGCCCTGGCGCAGCATGGCTTCGCTGAGCTTATGGACTTCCCGGGCCTGCAGGGCCAGGTTGGAGTTGCCGCCCAGGACGGCGAGCTGCACTTCAAGTCCGTCCAGCAGCCCGCGTCCCGGGGGCGACGTGGCAGTAAGGACATCCCTGGGGACGTCCATCGAGATGTAGTCGTCTTCATTGGAGAGCCGCAGCACCAGCCGGCGCTGAATGGAGGCGAGCAGCGACGCGGGGACGGCGTTGGGCCGGTCCCCTGTCACCACCAGGTGGATGCCCAGGGTGCGGCCGTCGGTGGCCAGTTGCAGGAAGATGTCCCAGAGTCCGGAAAGCTTGCTGTGCTCATATGCCTCCCGGAACGCGGACATGCCGTCCACCAGCACGAAGATCCGCTTCTCGTCCGGCCGGTTGGCCAGCTTCCGGTACTCCACGATGGTGGACGCCCGCACCTCTGCGAACTGTGCGGAGCGCAGCTCGGCGATGTCCCGCAGGAGGCGCAGGAGCCGCCCAACCCGTTCCACGTCGTCGCCGTTGATGATCTCGCCCACGTGCGGAAGCTCCTCCAGCATCCGCAGCCCGGAGGAACCGCAATCGATGCCGTACACGTGGACCGGGCCACCGCGCGGGGTGACCGCGGCGGCAATGGCAATGCCGCGCAGGGCTGCGGACTTGCCGGAACCGCCCGTTCCGTAGATGGCCATGTTGCCGTCCCGGTCCGGTTCGTAGAACACGGTGGGCTGGTCCTGGTGCACGGGATCGTCGGCCACGCCCAGGAGCAGCTGTTCGTCGGTGCGGGGGTTGGGCAGCTTGGAGAAGTCGTAGGTCTTGGCCAGTTCATCCAGCCATGGCTTGCGCGGCGGCTGGATGGCCAGGGTGTCCGCGGCGTGCACGATGGTGGAGGTCATCCGGGCGATGTCGTTGGGGCCGGCCGGTTCCTGGGCAACGGGCTTGTCAGGGGCGGGAGCTTCCCAGCTGGGACCGGAGCCGAAGGCCATTTCCACGATGTCGATCTGGGGCCGTTGTGGTTTGTCGGTGGTCCAGCCGCCGGCGTACCCGGTCTGGAATCCCTGGATGCGGCCGGGCCCGGTCTTGGCGGCGCCGCGGCCCGGAATGGCGGGGTCGAAGTAGGCGGCGTCCGGGACGCCCAGGATGTCCGTGGCGTCGTCCTCATCGGCCATGCGCAACGCAACCCGGAGGTTGGTGTTGGCGCGGAGGTTGTCCTTGATGACGCCGGCGGGCCGCTGGGTGGCCAGGATCAGGTGCAGGCCCAGGGAGCGGCCACGGGCGGCCACGTCCACCACCCCGTCGACGAACTCGGGAACATCGTTGGCCAGGGCGGCGAACTCGTCCACGATGATGATCAGGTAGGGCGGGGCTTCCGGGTCTGCCTCGCGCTGCAGGGCCAGCAGGTCCTTGGCCTTCTTCCGGTTCAGCAGCTGCTCACGGTAATGCAGCTCCGCACGCAGGGACGTCAGGGCGCGGCGCACCAGGTGCGGGGAAAGGTCGGTAACAAGGCCCACGGTGTGCGGCAGGTTGATGCAGTCCGCGAATGCGGCGCCGCCCTTGTAATCCACGAACAGGAAGCTGACGCGGTCCGGGCTGTACGCCGCGGCCATGCCCATGACCCAGGACTGCAGGAACTCGGACTTGCCGGCGCCGGTGGTGCCGCCCACCAGGGCGTGCGGCCCCTCGTTCTTCAGGTCCAGGTACAGCGGCTCGATGCCCTTGGACCCCACCAGGGCCCGGAGCGTGCCGTTGTCCTTGCGGTTCGCCACCGCGGTGGCGTGCACGGAGTTGTTTTCCGTCCAGCGCTCGGCCACGGCCTGGGGGTTGTCCAGGAAGTCCTTGCCGATCAGGGTCGCATAGGACACTGCGCGCGGCAGGTCGGAGTCGTCGTTGACGGGCTTGCCCACGTCAACCACGGGGGCCAGCATCCGGGCGAGCTGGGCGGCGAGCTCCGCGTCCACGCTCTCGCAGCTGACGGGATACGTGTGGCGGCCCACGCGCACCTGCCCGGTGGTGGTGCCGTGGTCGCCATCCACCACCATGAAGTCGCGGCAAGCGGCCGGGAGGGCCTGGATGTCGGTGGCCACCCACAGGACGTGGACGCCGGAGTCGGGCCCGCGTTCCGCCAGCCGGGTGAGCCGGCCGCGGTCCACGGGAGCGTCGTCTTCCACGATGACCAGCACCGACGGAAGGACAGGCTCTTCGAGTTCATGCTTGACGGGGTCGATGCCGGGTCGCAGGTCCGGGGCGGTCCGTTTGGCCGCCGCTTCCCGGGCATCCACCAGGTCCTCAAGCCGGGCCAGCAGTGAGGAGCCGCCGGCCGAGCCGGCGGCCAGGTGGTCCCCGCCCAGCGGGCTGTGCCCCGAGCCCACGTGCGGCAGCCACTGCAGCCAGTTCCAGCGTTCGCGGGACTGGGCGGACGTGATGGCGGTCACGACCACCTCGGCCGGGGAATGCAGGCCCACGAGCTGCAGCACCATGCCGCGGGCAACGTCGTCCACCAGGCCGCGGGCACCGGCGATGCCCAGGGCGCCGGAAGTGCGCAGCTGGGAGACGACGGGGACGCCTTCGATCCCGCTGAACTGCTTGATGCAGTCCTGGATTTCGCGGGCGTACTGGACCTCGGTGTCGTTGTTGGAGGGTTCCTCCAGCGGGATGCGCGACGGCGCGGTCCCCAGTCCAAAGCGCAGGCCAAGGAACGAGGAGTGCTCGGGCCGGTGCGTCCACAGCAGTGGCCCGAGCTTGTAGATGGCATCCACAGTGTCGCTGACGGACGGCGCTTCCTGGAGCCGGACCGCCCGTTCCACCTGCTGCAGTTCGGTGAGGTCCTGCCGGAAGGCGGCCATGGACGCCCGGAACTGCTTGAGCTGTTCCTTCTGCTGCTTGCGCGTCCGCATCCGGGTGTCCACGTAGTGGCCCACGATGAACAGGGGCATCATCAGCATGAACACCATGGACAGCACGTTCTGCGTGACCGCGAAGATGACCGCGCCCATCATCAGGGGCGCCACCAGCATGATGTACGGGAACGGCTGGTCCTCGGGCCGCTTGGGCCCGGCAGGAAGGACGCGCTTGGGTACTTCGAAGCGGGGCACCACGCGCGGGGAGCGGTTGAAGTCCACAAGGGGCGACGTCGGCGCTGCCGCGTGGTTGTGTCCCAGCGGCACCACGGTGACGGTGGTGTCCCCCAGGGTCACCGTGTCGGACGAGTTCAGGGTGGCGCGCGTGACCGGCAGCCCGTCCATCAGGAGGCCGTTGGCGGAGTTGGTGTCCACGATCTCGAGGCTTTCGCCCACCGTGATCCGGGCATGCCGCTTGGACGTGAGCGGATCCGTCAGGCGGATGTCCACGTCCCGGTCCCGGCCGATGTAGCTGGTGCCGATGGGCAGCGAAAATTCGCGGCCGACGTCGGGCCCGGACAACACGCGCAGCGTGGCCGCAGCGGGCCCACGGCTGGCTCCTGGTTCGTGGAACTGCCCGCTGACCCGGGCCAGCGACACCACGGAGCCGGGGCGCAGGCCCGATTCGAGCAGGTTGTCTTCGCGGGCCAGGACGTTGCCGCTGATCCCGGCACCCACGAAGGCCTCGTCGATGCGCAGGGACAGGTTGTCCGGGGCAGGGGTGCCCTTCCGGTCAGGGTCGGCCGCCCAAAGCACGGTGGCGATGTCGGCCACGGTGGCCAGGCCGTCCACCGTGACGGCCAGGTCCTTGGCGTCGGCGGGTTCGCGGCGGAGTGTCAGCCGGATCCTCATCCTTCGTCCACGCCCCTCATCTTTTCGAGCAGGTACAGGTCATCGGGTGTCACCAGGTGGGTGGTGACGGCGTGCTCCACCAGGCGGGCGCGGCGGTTGGTGGCCAGTTTCCCGCCGCCTCCGCGCAGTCCCACCACGCCCACGCGGTCCAGCTTGTCGCAGACGTTGTCGAGTTTGCGGTTGAAACGGGTCAGCGCCCAGCCCAGGGTTTTGGCGGCGGCCGCGGAGGACGGGATGGTGCTGAACCCGGTGCCTTCGCGCCGGAGCACCGGCTCGGCGAGGGCCACGATCAGCGCCTTCTGGGCGTCGGTGAAGACCACGGGGCCGATGGTGGTGTCGCCGCTGCTGGCACCTTCCCGGGCTTCCTGCCGGAAGGATGGCGTCTTGAGGTGCACGGCGAACTCGTAGGTGGTGGGCCCGGCCGTGAAGATGACGTTGGTGTGGCTGAACACCAGCGGAATCCGGGCGCCGGGCGACAGCCATGCCTGCATGCCGCCGGACGCGTCAGCCACGGTGGCGGACAGCATGCTGCCCACGTTGCTGAGCCACCAAATGCCGTCGTAGCGGGCCACCTGCAGGAACTGCCGGTGCAGGTACGGGTTGTCGTCCACTTCAAGGTCGCCTTCGCGGCCGATATTGAAGATGTCCTCATCCGATGGCTCGTACCATTCGCCACAGAAATCTATTGCTAGATCCCCCATGATCTGTGCCTCCTCAGTGGGCAATGTGTTTGCGTCATCAGCTGGCTAGTCCTGCAGGCAGGCGATGGAGTCCTGGCCTTCCGGCGAGGCGCTGCCGTCGGCCCGCACCAGGATCACTTCCAGGCAAATGGGAGTGGGGCCGAACCCGGAAACAAAGGTCTTCGGTACTTTCGTGGTTTCGTAGGGCCCGTCCGCCTTGGCCGATTTGGTGCGGTACTTGTAGGAGTCGCCCTCCCTGGGCTGCGGGTTGGTCCAGGAGAAGATGATGGTGTTTGGATCTTCGGGCTTTCGTGATGCCGCGAGGCCTTCGACACTGGGGACAGTGCCGCTGTCCACGGCGTCGGCCGGCGGCTTGCTGACCTGCTGGGTTTCCACTGCTTTGGGCGTCCCGGTTGCAGTGTTGGCCACCACGATGCCCACCACCGCCGCCAGGGCCAGGAGGGTTCCGCCGGCCAGCGCGAGCCAGAGGTTGCGCTTGCCATGGTCTGCCGCCGGCGCCGCCTGCGGCTGGTCCACGTTCACGGGCCGGTGCACGGTGGCGTCGGCGGTGTAGGTGTCCGGCCCGGCGTCGTCCCTTACCGGGGCACCATAGTTCGCCGCGCCTGTGCTGCCGCGCAGGACGGTGGACTGTGCCCACTCCCCCTGGCCGCCGCCGTCGGCCGCACCTCCTCCGGGGCCAGACGCTCCGGCGGGGGCCGCCGGGATGGAGGGCACGGCCGGGGCCGGCCGCCATGGGGTTGGGCCGGCGGGGGTGAAGGACGACGGCGGGACGGCGCCACCCCGCCGTGCCGTGGCGTCGGTCCCGTCGCCGGCTGAGCCGGGGCGGGTGCGGGCCGGGAAGGTGGGGGCGCTGCCGGTCCGCTCCGGGTCGATCGCGGCGATGCTCCGGACGCGGGTTTCCTCCGTGCCGTCGTCCGGGTGGCCCTCCTCCTGCTGGGGTTCCTCGAGGACTTCGAAGGGCGTCACGGAGAGGTTGAGCTCAGCCTGGATCCGCTGGAGGGCCAGCGCGAAGGCGTGCGCGGAGGAATACCGTGACCGCGGCGACTTGGCCATGGCTGTGGCCAGGGCCAGTTCCAGCGATTCCGGCACATCCGGACGGCCCAGCCGGGGCAGCGGCGAGTTGCTGATCCGGTTGATCAGTTCTCGCTGCGAGTTGTCCGCCCCGGGCAGGACGAAGGGCGAGCGGCCGGCCAGCAGGGTGTACAGAGTGGCGCCGAGGGCCCACACGTCCACCATGACGCCGTCAACACTGCCGTCGCGGAACTGCTCCGGCGGCGACCAGGGAATGGACATGCCCGAGTCGTCGTCAGAGTCCCCGGCAAGGGTGCCGGAGATCCCGAAGTCGGTCAGCGCGGGACGGTTGTAGTCCGTCACCAGGATGTTGGCGGGCTTGATGTCGCGGTGGGCGATTCCGGCACGGTGCGCGGTTTCGACGGCGGAGGCCACCTGGATGCCGACGGCCAGGACTTCATCAACGCTGAAGCGCTGCCGCCGGTACCGCACGTCCAGGCTGGGCCGGGAGCAGTACTCCATGGCCAGGTAGGAATGCCCGTCGTCCGTTACTTCCGCTTCGAAAATGGTGACGATGTACGGGTGCGAGGACAGCTGGGCCATGAGGTTGGCCTCGGACTCGAAGCGGCGCCGGGCGCCCTCGGTCTTCAGGTCCGAGAGCAGCACCTTGACGGCGACCTTCCGGCGCGGCCTGTCCTGTTCGTAGAGGTAGACGTCGGAAAAGCCGCCCGAGCCGAGCAGGCTGATATAGGTGAACCCCGGAATGCGGGGCGGCGGCGCAACAGGCCGTTTGGAACTCAAGGAATCTCCTCAAAACGCAATGAGATGTTGTCGCCCAGTTCAGCGATATCGCCATCGAGCAGGATGGCCATCTCGTTCTGGGCGAGGCGGCGCGGCGGTTGGCCTTCGCGCACCAGGACGGTGCCGTTGGTCGCCTTGAGGTCGCAGAGCATCACGTGCCAGCCCTCAAGCCGCACCTCCACGTGGGACCGCGAGATGTCACCGCCCGGGCTTGCCACCTGCACCAGGCGCGGCATCACTCCGCCCTGGACCCGGGACACCGACGGCTGGCGGCCGATCACCATGGACTGGTCGAGGTCCAGCAGGTCTCCGGTGGACAGCCGCATCCGTCCCAGCCTGGGACGCGCTACCTGCACCGCATCGGGCAACAGGGCGGCCCCGCAGACACTGCACTGGGCGCGGGTGGGCGGATTGGCGTGGCCCTGTGCGCAGACGCGGGCGAGTACCAGCGGGCCGCCGCCCGCATCCTGCCGGGCGGCAGGTGCGTCCGCGGCAGGGCCGGCTGCCGACCCGGCGACGCTGCTCTTCATGACCGTCTGACCATCATGGTCGGGATCGAAGCCGCCGGGTTCCTGGCCTGGATCCGGCTGGTGGACCTGTGGGTTGTGGGGCGGCGGGGTATGGACTGGCTGCCCATCGGCAGGCAGCTCATGGACCGGGGCCGGCCCAAATGCAGCCGGACCGGGCTCATAGGCAGCCGGAGGTCCTTGGAAGGGGGCGGGCTCCCGGGCGGGAGCGTCGCTGCCGATGCCGGGTTCCGTCGCTGCGGGTGCCGTCCCTGCGGTGCGCCAGGGGACGGAATCGATGAGGACTCCGGAGGAAGCGGGACGGGACGGAGTGGCAGCCGCGCCGTTCGAGCCGGCACCGGGTCCAGCGGGAGCGTCTGAACGGGCATCTGATGGGCCGGAATCTGCTGCTCCGGCAAGGCCTGCTCCGGATTCGGCCGACGAGCTGCCCGGCGCCGCATCCTCCCCCGTGCCCAGGGCAGGGAGTGGTTCAGCTGCGGGCAGCGCCGGCTGTTGCTGCGGCACTACATGTCCGGAGTCGGCGTCGGGGTCCTCCCGCACGGCTGCGTCTTCGATGTTTCGCATCACGGTCCGGTCCCACAGGTGGTCGTAGGACGTGGTCAGCTCCACGGCGGGACCTGCATCACCGTGGCTTGCTGCCGCGGTGGTTGGCTCCGCGCCTGCTGCGGCGGAGCCGGGTCCTGCGGTGGCTGGGGACTCTGTGCCTGGTGACTCAGCGCCCCACGATTCAATGCCTGGCGCCCCGTCGCCGGGCGAATCCCCGGCACCGGTTTCCTCAAAAAGCTCTCCATCGGCGTCCATGATCGCGCCGGGGGCAATAGTGGCTTCCGGGTCGAGGTGGTGCGCGGCGGGTACCGGATCCGGCAAGTCCGCAGATTCGCGTACGTCCACGCCAGATTCAGCTGGAGTGAAAGCGTCAGGCCGGCCCTGGGACTCGTCGGCCGCTTCCCCGTCATCCGCCGCCGTTCCAGGGGCAGGTTCGGGGGCCAACGGCGGACCGAAGCCGGCTGGGCCGTCCACCTCGCCGGAAGAACTGACGGCGAACGGGCCATCAACGCTGGCCGGTGTCACCGGGGATTCTTCCCGGTCCACTGCGGCAGGACCACCGACGGCGGCAGGGCCGCCGGCCGGCGCGCACAGGGTCAGCGTCTGGAGCAGCACCACACCCTCCCCCAGCGGCAGTTCATGCAGCGGCTGTTCACCCAGCGGCAGTTCGTTGAGCGGCTGGCCGGGGCGCCCCGCGGCCTGCCCCGCCGTCGCACCGCCGGCGACACCCAGCCGGCATGTCCCGGGCACGACGAACCTGCGCTCATTCCAGGTGGTCACGTCGCGGCCGTCGAGCTCCACCGGCCCGCCGGGCTGCTCCACGGTGAGGTCGAGGTCACCGCGCAGGAAGACCCGCAAGGACCCGTTGAAGTCCAGGATGCCGAAGGACGGGATGCGGGTCAGGGAGCCACCGGAACTGCTGGTGACGGCTGCCAGGACCTCGTGCGGCTCGGGCTGCGAAGCCAGGAGCTCCCAGATTGCCCCTGCGAGTCCGGCGGGTGTCTCCGGGCCCAGGAGGACTGCGGTCCCGGACCGGACGATGCCCAGCCAGGTGCCGGGAATGTAGCTGGCGCCGGTCATCGTCCCGGCTCTCCGTCCTGGTCGGTGCTGGCTTCGACAGGCGCCGGCAGGGGCTGCGTGACGGCTTCGGTCGCAGCCGGCCGCGGCAGCGTCACTTCATCCCCGTCCGCCGGGGTGTGGCGGGGTGCCGTGGTGCCAGTGCCGTCGTCGTTCGCTACGTTCCTGGCGTCCACCACGATGGCCGTCACGTTGTCCCGGCCGCCGCTGCGCAGGGCAGCCTGGATCAGGGCGTCCACTGCGTCCTGCGGCTCAGCCACGGTGCTGAGGATCCGGAGGATCTCCTCGTCCGGCAATTCCCCGGTGAGGCCGTCCGAACAGACCAGCACCCGGTCGCCTTCCTCCACGGGGAGGAGCCAGTAGTCCGCCTCCGTCTCGTCCCCTGTGCCAAGGGCCCGGGTGACCACGTGCCGGCGGGGATGGACGGTGGCTTCCTGCGCGGTGATCTCGCCGGCGTCCACGAGTTCCTGGACCTCGGAATGGTCCACGCTGATCTGCTCGAACCGGCCCTGGCTGAGCCGGTAGGTGCGGGAATCGCCAATGTTCAGGACCAGCCAGTACGGCACGCCCATTTGCTCCACCACCACGGCGCCCGCCAGGGTGGTGCCGGCGCGGGCGCCTGTGGCTTCGCGGATGGAGGCGTCGGCACGGACCAGGTACTCCTGGAGGAGGGACGCGGTAATGTTCCGCTCCCCCGTGGTGACCTGGGGCATTTCTGCCAGGGCGCGCACGCACAGGCCGCTGGCGATTTCGCCGGCCTCGTGTCCGCCCATGCCGTCAGCCACGGCGAAGACGGGGTCGGCGGCGATGTAGGAATCCTCGTTCAGCTCCCGGCGGAGTCCCCTGTCCGTCCCGTAGCCGTAGGTAAGGCTGAGGCCCGGCCCCGGCTGGATGGTGGAGGAAACACTGGCGGGGTGCTGGTTCATGCCTGTCCTAGGTAAAAGGTACGGTCTCCAAAGTGCACGCTGGATCCCGGGGTAACAAACGTGGGGACGCCCGGCACCAGGGGGGTGCGCAGGCCGTCCGGGGTGGTGACGGCGCTTCCGTTGGTTGACTGCCGGTCCGTCACCCAGATGCCCGCACCGTCAGTGAGCAGGTGCAGGTGCGTCTTGGAGATGGATCGCCCGGGGTCGTCCACGGCCAGCAGCTGGGCGTGCTGTTCGCCCGTTTGCCCCACCGGGTTGCGCCCCACCAGGACGCTGCGGTCCAGCTGGAAGTCCCGGCCATCGTCCAGGCGGATGCGGAGGACTGCCACCTGGGCGGGGCCGCCGGCGCCGGGACGCACCTGGGTGCGTTCGACGTCGTCGTCCACGTGCTGCGAAGGCACCCGGTGCCCCGGGGGGACGCCCTGGGAACCGGCTGCGGGCGGCGCGAAGGACGCCGGCGAGGTGTAAGGCACGGTCTGGGACGGCATAGTGGCCGACGGCGCAGGTGCTTGGGGTGCGGACGCCTGGGGTCCGTTGACCTGCGGCCCCGGAACCGCCGGCGTCGGGTTGTAAGGGGCTGGGTTGTACGGGGCCGGGACAGCGGGTGGTGGAGTTTGCAGTGCCGGAGCAGGCGGCTGGGAGCCATTGGTTTGGGATGCCGGGGATTGCGGTGCTTTGACCCCGGCCACCGGGGACAGCACCTGCTGCACGGGCGGGAGGTCCAGGGGCGCGAAGCTGTAAGGCCCCTGGATGCCGCCGGTGGTGATGGGGTCCCTGCCTGCCTTGACGTCGAACACCAGGGTCTTGGCCGCGGTGTCATTCCAGCCCCGGAGGCCGCCGTTCTTGTCCCAACGGTTGGAAACCACCACCAGCACGGCCCAGGCAGCACCCACCAGGAGCAGCGGGCCGAGGATGAACAGGGCGGCGTCAAACCATTTGAAGACCACTACCAGCACTGCCGCCAGCAGGGCCAGGAGGATGCCTGCCCCGGTGATGAGGCCGCGCAGGAAGACAGCGCCCGCGCCGGGTGCGTAGCCGTCCTGGTCCGCGCTGCGGATGCCCATGGCCAGGTTGCCGGGCGTTTTGCCGCTGCGGGCTTCCAGACCGAGCACCACGAACAGGTAGGCCAGGGTGAGGCCCAGGCCGATTCCGCCGAACAGCACCAGGGAAGAGGTGTCGTACACGATGAACCCGCCGCTCCTGGTGCGGGTGATCCCGGCAAATCCGATGGCGAACGTCACCACCAGCACTGCCACGCCCGGCAGCCAGTCGATGACGGCAGCGCCAAGCCGCTTGCCCGCCGCAGCCGGAACAAGCTGAAGGTTCACTGCCATTCCCGTTCCTCCCCCTGGAGCGGCTTCCACCCTTGTGGAACCGCCGGTCCTGCCCGGCCCGGTGCCCGTGTGCAGGGTGCCCCTGCGCGCGTTGCCCGTATGTGCTGTGCCCGCTGGCTGACCTGCCGGGGGCCTTTCTACTACCGGGATAGTACCGGGAATCCCGGGCGCATGCGTGGGGCGCGCTTCCCGGGCGTCACTCCTGTCCTGGTGCTCCAGCGCGTCCGGGGTGCGGGTGCGGCGCGCCGCCCGGTTGGGCAGCGGCGCGCCGCAGGCGGTGCAGAAGGTGGCTCCGGCGCGGATCTGCTGTTGGCAGCGCGGGCAGCGTTCGGCGTCGGGCATCACTGCTGGTTGGGTCCTTGCTGGTCTGGCTCGTTGGTGCCCCGGGGCGGGGCCTCCGGCCGGGGCGCTGAAGGTGCGTTGGGCGTTTCCGCCCGGTCCGCGGCAGGGTTCCCGCCTGCAATCCGGCGGCGGCGTGCGGCAAGGATCCCGCCCACCGCCGGCAGCTCCATGCGGCCGCCGCGCAATTTGAGGCCTTTGCCGGAGTTCATCGCGGTCCTGGCGTCGGCAAGAAGCGACCGCGGCGAGAACCGCGCCTGCTGGCGCCGCCAGAATCCGATGGAGGAGGTCATCTCCTTGAGGGACCCGTCCACGATGGTCCAGTACTCGCGGACGTCCTCCTCCGTGGGCTCCCCCGCTCCGAAGATCGAGGCGTCCGCCCGGCGCGCCAGCATGGTGGTGGTTCCCTGGGTGGCGGGGAATGCTTCGGCCAGGACGGCGGCACTCTCCCGCCGCGTCGAGCGGGTGTCGACGGCGGCGCCCAGGTCTGTCGCCAGGCTCACCACCTCGTTCCATCCTCCGCCCACACGCTGGGCGGGGTGCCCGTCGCGGAAACGCGACTTCCGCCGTCGTGTCTTCAACAGGGCGATCAGCAGCAGCGGCAGGGCCAGGATCACCAGCGGGATCGCGACGACGCCCAGGGCACCCAGGAGGGCACCCCAGAACAGCCACGGGTTGTTCTTCTTCTGGTCGGCATCCAGCGCGTCCGGTGATGAGTCCGGCGGCAGGTCTGCCGGCTCCTGCGGCGGGGGCGGCGGCTGCAGCACCTGCGGCTTGGGCTTGGACTTGTTCTCGGGGTCAGGCGGGATGGGTATGTTGTCCTTGGGCGGGGTGGGATCGAAGCTGACCCAGCCGACCCGTTCAAAGGCGACCTCAACCCAGGCATGGACGTCCTTGCCGGTGATCTTCACCTCGCCTGCACCGTTCTCCGGGCTGGTCGGCTCAGGGTAGAAACCCATCACCACGCGGGACGGGATGCCCAGGTGGCGGAGCATCAGGGACATGGCCACCGCGTACTGCTCATCGTCACCAAGCATCTGCTTGGCCGTCAGCAGGCTGCGGATGCGGGCTGCGCCGTGGCCGGAGACGCTGGGCAACTGGCCTTCACTGACCAGGCCGTTGCTGAACGCCCCGGTTTTTTGGAAGTGGGCTTCGATCTGGCGCACCCGGTCGATGGCCGTCGGCGCATCAGCGGACAAGTCGTTGGCCTGGGACCCCACCACCGGCGGCACCTCCAGCGCGTCCGGGAGGGAAATCTTTGCGAAATCGTACTGCGTCAGCTGCCCGTGCTCGAGCTTGACGGGATCTGAGACCTGGACACTGTAGGAGTCGCCGCGGGAAAGCCCGCCGGTGGTCACCGCGGTGTCGGAGCCGGGGTTGAAGTAGAGGCCCGAAGCGGCGGCAGAGCCGGACTGGTCAAAGCTGATGCCCGTGGTCTTTCGTCCGCCGGGGACAAAGTAGCCCTGGTAGTCCTCGATGTTGATGCTGATCGAGTAGTCGTTGGTGGGCACCACACCGGATGAGTCGGCGAGGGTGTTGATGGATTTCGCATCGCCCACCTTACTGAAGTTTCCGGAGCCATTGGGGTCCATGTTGTAGTTGGTCCCGTTGAAGGCATCCAGGGCGCCGAGCCGGACCCGGCCGTCCTTCGGAAGGCCCTTGACCACGAACAGGGTGTCGTCCTTTTTGTCCTTCACATACGTCCGGAAGCTTGCCAGGGGCGTGATGTAGTCCTTGGGGTCGAACGGGGGTACCACCACGTTGCGGAGGACCTTCCGGTCCTCTCCTGCGCTGACCAGCGGTGCGGCCACTGCGGTGACCCCCACGCTGACGGCAATGACTCCCGTAGCCATGCCCAGCCGGCGGATCCGGGCACGCCGTGCGGCGGCCGTGTCCGTCTGCGGGTTGTTCACGGACACCCGCCGGGTGTTGTTCCGCCGGAGCGCGTCCCGGCGGAACGTTGCCCACGCGATGCCCAGCACTGTCAGGCCGATGCCACGTTCCAGGGTCAGGAACGCCGCGTTGGTGCTGAAGGCGATGCCGGTGACGAACAGGACCAGCACGGGCAGGAGGGGCAGGTAGGGGCTTTTGGTGCGCCACGTCAGCAGCGCAGCCACGAGCGCCGTGATCAGGGAACTCAGGAAGGGGACAATCAGCACGCCGCCGGCAGTTCCCACGGGCACACCCACCGTGAGCATGTCCTTCCAGGCGAAGACGACGCCGAGGAGCAGGGTCCGCAGCGAATCCAGGGTGGGGACGAAGCCGGCGATGGCAGCATCAGGGACCGCCAGCCAGGTGCCAAAGAGGAGGTACGCGGCAAGGGCCAGTGCGGTGGTGATGAGCAGGCCCAGGCGCAGGTGGGCGTTGACCGCGCCGATGGCCAGGCCCAGGATGATGCCGCCGAAACCCGACAGCAGGTAGTACGGGTCCCCGCCGAAGCTCAGGCCGAAGCCGAGCAGTCCCAAGCCCAGCAGGACCACCAGGGCTCCGGCGTCGAGCAGGAAGTGCCACAGCGGCTGGCCGTCCGCGAACGCCGACTCCTGGTTGGCCACTTTGCGGCGGCTATGGTCCTGCGGGGCAGGGGTTTGTCGGGATCGGCCCGGTGCGGTGCTCATGCGGCCGCCTTTCTCAGCACGATGGCAAGGTCGCCCAGGTCGCCGAGCGTCAGGACAGTAAGGTCTGCGATGTTGGCCCGGGTGGGGGCCGCGCCGGTTTCCACCCTTACTGCCAGGCTGCGGACGCCGGGCGGCACGGAGGCTGCGGCGGAGCGAAGCTGGCTTGCCGTTACGTTGCTGCCCACCACGAAGAAGACGACGGAGGCGTTGGGGACGGTGTCCGCCAGGGTCCGGGCGAGGTCGACGGCGGTGCGGCGCATGGGGGTGCCCACGATCCGGGTCATGTCATCGAGCATGTTGCGGCCGGTTTCGCAGCGCAGGGGCCCCTTCTGGGTCAGGACATCCAGTTCGCGCTGTTCGCGGATGGCCTGCCGGCCGATGGAGGCAGCCACCGAGATGGCCATCTCGAACTCGGTTTCGGAAGCGTATTCCTCGGTGTTGATGGACAGCGAAATGGCCAGGTGGGCGCGGCGCGTTTCCTCGAACTGGCGCACCATCAGCTTGTTGGTGCGGGCCGTGGTCTTCCAGTGGATGTGCCTGCGGTCATCGCCCGGCACATAGTCGCGCAGGGCGTGGAAGGAGACGTCGGCGCTGGAGAGGTCCGTGGTGGGCATGCCCTCGAGGTCGCGGATGAAGCCGGCGGCGGAGCCGGCCAGGGCGACGGTGCGCGGGTGGACGAAGAGGTCCTCCGGCTCAGTCCAGAGGACCTGGCGGCGCAGCAGGTGCAGCGGGTCCGCCCGCACGGAGCGGACGGGTCCCACCACGATGACGGCGCGCCGGGCGGTGGGGATGGTGAACAGGTCTTCGTGCACCTGGCCGGGCTTCATCCGGGGCAGGTGGAATACGGCAGTGGTGCTGCCCACCGGCAGTTCCAGCGCGGCCGGCAGGAGGGGACGCGCGGAGGTGTTGGAGACGGCAATGCTGCCGACGGCGCTGTCCCCCACCGCCACCCGGGTGCGGGCCAGGTCCAGGACCACCCCGTACGAGGACCGGCCCAGGATGAAGGCCACTGCGATGACGAACATGGCGAAGGCGGCAATGGCCGCCGCCGTGGCTTCCTGCCAGCCAAATGCCTGTCCTGTGGTCCAGAGCAGGATCGCGGCGGCGAGGACGGACCAGCCCAGGATGCTGACCACGGAAAGCACCGGCCACGCGTACTTCAGCCAGGTGTCCCGGACGGACCGCCATGCGGGCGCCAGGGCCTGGAGTGCGGTGCTGCTGGCCTCGGACCACACCGCTGCGGGGTGCAGCCGGGTGGGGCGGCCGTTCCGTTGGAAGAGGTGCTGGAGACGCTCCGCGAGCCGGGTCAACGGGGTACCGCTGGACGTGCCGTCGGACATAGGGGTGTGCCTTCGTTGTTGCGCTGGAATGGAATGACGGTGGCTGCGGCGTTCGGCCGCAGCCGGGCGGATCAAGCGTTGGTGCGCTGCTGCGGGGCGGCGACGTCGGCCAGGATCCGGGTCAGCACGGCCTCGGCGGTGGCGCCGGAGAACTCTGCTTCGGGGTCCATCACGAACCGGTGGGTCCACACCACGGATGCCAGTTCCTTGATGTCGTCCGGCAGGACGAAGTTCCGGCCCTGCGCGGCGGCCCAGACCTTGGCGGCCCGCACCATGGCCAGGGCACCACGCACTGACACCCCAAGGCGCGTTTCCGGGGCGTTGCGGGTTTCCTCGCACAGCCTGGAGATGTACTCCAGCACGGCAGTGTCCACGTGCGCCGTTGCGGCGAGATCGGCCATGTCCGCCACGGCCTGGGTGGTGATGACGGCGGAGAGTTCCTTGGAGCGGTCCTTCAGGTTGCTGCCGCCCAGGAGCCGGACCGTGGACGCGTGGTCCGGGTAACCGATGGAGGTCTTGATCAGGAAGCGGTCAAGCTGCGCCTCGGGAAGGCGGTAGGTACCGGCCTGCTCGATCGGGTTCTGGGTGGCCATCACCATAAAGGGCCGCCCTGCCGAATACGTGACGCCGTCCACGGTCACGCGGGATTCCTCCATGACCTCCAGCAGCGCTGACTGGGTCTTGGGCGAGGCACGGTTGATTTCGTCGGCCAGGACGATGTTGTTGAAGATCGGGCCCTTGTGGAACTCGAACTTCTGCGTCTTCTGGTCGTAGATGGTCACACCGGTGACGTCGGAGGGCAGCAGGTCCGGGGTGAACTGGATGCGGTTGTTGGAGCCCTGCACGGTGGCAGCCAGGGCGCGGGCAAGGGAGGTTTTGCCCGTACCCGGGGCGTCCTCGAAAAGGACGTGGCCTTCGGCCAGCATGGCGGTGAAGGTCAGCCGGATGACGTGTTCCTTGCCCAGCACCGCCTGGCCCACGTTGGCAACCAGCTTTTCGAACGTGTCAGCAAACCACTCGGCCTGCTCAATGGTCATGGTCATGAGATGTGCTTCCTTCTGATGGATCGGAATTCCTTGTGGGCCCGGGAGGTCCGGGCCTGCAGGGGGTGATGCGGTTGCTAGCGGTTTGGCATGCCCTTGGGCGGGGTGCAGCCCACGTTCGAGGTGTCGCAGCGGAGCCAGTTGCCGGACGCCATCCCCGAATTCAGGTGGTACCAGATGCCGCTCGGGTTGTTGGAGGTCTTGTACCAGACCTGGTAGCGGTCCGCCGTGGATGGGGCACCGGCATCGAGCCACTTGCCGCCACCTGTGCACTGGGACGGGTTGCCGTCGATGAAGCTGTCCGTCCCCTGGCGGGGCTCCGTGCAGCTGCGCACCGGGCTTGCCGTGACGTACCAGTCCGTGGGCGGGGGTGGGGTGTTATCCGGACCGGAGGTAGACGTGACCGGTCCGCCGATTGCCCCGTTGGTGGCGGTGTAGGCGCGGACCCGCAGTTTGTGGCTCGTGCTCCACCCGCCGGCTCCGGTATCGAACTTGTTCGCCTTGCCGACGTTCTGCCAGCCGCCACCATCCATGCTCACTTCGTAGTAGCTAAGGGGCCTGCCGTTCGTCGCGGGGTCGTTCCAGGTCCAGTGCACCTGGCCATCGCCCTTCGCCGAGGTGCCGCCGTTGATGCTGGGGGCATTGGCAGGACCGTAGGGGTTCCCGGTGCCGATGGCCTTGGCGTCACCGGACATATTGTTCTTGGTGGACGTGGCAATGATGGTCACGGTGATGTCCCGCCCGTTGGTCATGCCACCGATGGTTCCTCCCCCGGCTTTGATGGCACCTGTCTTTCCGTCGGCATTGTATGAGTAGGCAATCTCGGACGCCGTGGAGCCGTTGCGCTGCGCATCCGTCAGGGGCGTGAACGTAACGTCGAGCTGGCCGCTGGTCCCGTTCTCTTTTACGGTTCCAGCGTTGACAGTGCCAGGTTTGCCTGCTGCCCGGATCGCGGCGGACTGCGCGCTCGTGGCGCTCGTTCCGGCCTTGTTGGTTGCCGAGACCGTAAAGGTGTAGTTCGTTTCCGAGTTGTCCACGGTGACGTTCTGCGAGGTGCCGGACACCTGCTGGCTGGAGACCGCGGCACCGCCCCGGAGCGTGGTCAGGGTGTAGGCCGAGACCGCGTCACCGTTGTTGTTGGGCGCGGTCCAAACCACCCTCAGCTGGCTCTGCGAACCTACCGGCGTCGCCTGTGCCACGCTCGGCGCCGCTGGAGTGGCGGGGACGCCGGCCGGCACCTCGGCCGCCGAATACGGGCTCCACTCGGAGGGGTCCTTGGCATCGTTGCGGGCCAGGACCCGGACCTTGTAGGAGACGCCGTTCTGGAGGCCCTTCCAGACGTAGCTGACCGATGTCAGCCCCTGGATCTGGGCGTTCTGCCCGGCCGGAGCCGGTGAAATTTCCAGGTCGTAGGACTTCACCGGGGAGCCCTTGCTGGCCGGGGCAGTCCAGTTCACCGTCAGCTGCTTGTCGCCGAACTTCAGCGACGGCGCCAGCGGCGTATCCGGTTTGACGTCCGGGCGGACATCGGCGGACGCCGGCGAGCGGTCGGAATCGCCGAACTCGTTGGTGGCCGTCACTTGGAAGTGGTACGTGGTGTTGTTGGTCAGGCCGTTCAGGGTGCAGGTGTTGGCCGGGCACTCCTGCCGGAACCCGCCCTCACCATAGACGGTGTACTTGGTGATGGCGGAGCCACGGTCGGCCGGCGCGGACCAGGTGAGCAGCGCGGTCTGGTCGCCCACGCTCTGCGCCTGCGGCGTGGTGGGCGCAGCAGGCTTGTCCTTGACGGTCAGCCGGACACGCGCTGTGGCATGCCTGGAGCTGTCCTGCGTCTTGTCTTCCACCGTGTACGCCACCACCATGGTTCCGGTGAACCCGGGCGCCGGTGTGACGGTCACAGAGTCACCACTGACGCCCACATTGCCGCTGCCCGTTTCGGTGTTCGCGGCAATGATCTTCAGCGGTGTTTCCGGGAACGGGTTGGCGTCATTGGCCAGCACATTGATGGTCACCGGTTTGCCGGCGGCGGCGTTGTCCTGCACGTCGTCGTTCGCCACCGGTTTGGGCCGGTTGGAGGCGGTCACGGCAAGCTGGTAGGTGGCGGTGGCCTGGAGCCCGCGGGGGTCGGTTGCCTTGACCTGCACGGCGGCGCGGGTTCCGGTTGCCGTGGAATCGGCCGCCGACACCTTCAGCGTCTTGCCTTCGATGCGTGCGTTGAAGCCGCCGGGTGAGTCGCCCACCACTTCGTACTTCATCTTCTCGACGTCGTCCTGGTCCGGATCGGAGGTGAGCTTGCCGAGGTCCGTGGTGGCCGAGTCACCCTTGGGAACATCCACGTTGGCGCCCAGCAGTTCCGGCGGGTTGTTCTTGTTCGGGTCCGGGAGGACCTTGGTGCGGATGCTGAGGGTGGACTTGAGTCCGGCAGGATCGTCCGGTCCGGTGCCGTCGGTCACCTCGAAGGTCAGTGAACCGGGGCCCACATAATCCGCACCCGCCGTGTACTTCAGCCCGGCGCCGTCGCGCGTCACCGGATCGCCGCCGTCGGCACCGATGAGCTTGATCCGGTCCGCCTGGGTCAACCGGGGTGACCGTCCTTCCCGTACCTTGACCCATTCCTTCAGGTCGACGTCGACGGACTGGCCGGCAACCACCTCGATGACTTCGTCCTTGGCCAGGGTGGGAACCTGCTGGCCCAGGCCCGGCACCCAGATGATGGCTGTGGACTTCTGGGCGTCAACGTCTTCAACGGTGTACGGGATGAGCTGCGGCTGCTCGGTCAGGTCCACCAGGACGTTGCCGTTGCCGCCGGGCCGCGCCGTGGTGGCGTCCGTGCTGATCTTCAGGTTTTCGCCCACGCCGTCGGGATCCTCGTCGTTCTTGAGGACCGGAACGTCAACAGCGGTCTTCCCCATGGCCTGGGCGGACGTCACCCTGTCATCACGGGCGATCGGCGCCTTCAGAGGCACGTCGTTGTCGACCACCAGGCGGATGGTGGCCTGGGCGGTGGCGTCCCGGTCGTCGGCGATGGTGTACCGAACGTTGACGGTTCCGGCCTCGTTGGGGGCCAGGAGGATGATGCGGCCACTGTTCTTGCTGACGGTGGCCTGCAGGGCCGGGTCGGCCTCGATGCCGTCGGTCAGGATGCGGATGCGGTCGCCGTCTGGATCGGTGTCGTTGGCGAGGGCATCGACGGCGATCTGGCGGCCCGGGCGCACCCGGACCTCATCATCCACGGGGGTGGGCTTCTGGTTCATGTCACCCCGGGGTGCAATACCCACCGTGACGGTTCCCGTGTTCACGGCGCCCTGGCGGTCCACCACCTTGTAGCGGAACGTGTCGGTACCGGCGCCGTCCCCGGCAGCAGTGAAGTCGATGAAATTGCTGCCCACGGTGGCGGTTCCCATGGCAGGGGTGCTGTCGATGCCGGTCAACTGCACGGAGTCGCCGTCGGGATCGATGCCGTCCAGGGGAACCGGAATGCGGACGGTACCGGCAGCCACCACGCGGGCGGTGAGGTTCCGCGGCTGGGGCCGGGAGTTCTCCGCGCCTTCGAGCGGAAGAATGTGGATGGTCACGGCGGCGGCGCTCTTCTGGCCCTGCGGATCCACCGCGTTGTAGATGGCGCGCACGGTCTTGGGCTGGCTGCCCGCAATGAACCGGAGCGTGTTCTCGGAGACGAAGCTCTTGCCGTTGGCAGGATCAACCGCCTGCGGCAGCACGGGGTCCACGGTCAGTTCCTGCCCCTGCGGGTGGGTGTCGTTGTCCAGGACGGGGATGGTGACCACGTCGTTGACGCGGACATTCACCTCGTCCGGCTTGGGCTGGGGTGCTTCCACCACGGCCGGTGCCGGGACCGGCACCACGGAGACTGAGCCGGTGGCAGACTTCTTTCCGTTGGACATGGTGTATTCGAACAGGATGGGGTCCTTGGTCCCCAGGATGTCCGTGATGCGCAGGACGCTGTGGTTGATCACGCTGACGGACACCGTCGCGTTGTCCGGGAGCTTCACGGACTGCAGCACCAGGACACCCCCGGAGGGGTCGGAGTCATTGGCCAGGGGGTCCAGCAGCACGCTGCCGCCGGTGGGCATCAGGGCAACGTCATGGACTGCCACGGGGTCGCCGCCGTCGTTGCCGGATTCCACGTCCACCCGGATGAGGCCCTGGCTGCTTTGGGGGCCGTTGCTGGCGATGTAGGTCAGGTAGACGGGGCCGGGCGTGCTGCTGCGGAAGGTGAAGGTGCCGCCGTCAGTGACGGGGCCAAGTTCGGCAGGGCCGTTGGCTTCCACCTGGGCCAGGCGGAGGGCACCTCCGTTGGGGTCGACGTCGTTCTTCAACGGGGAAATGACCAGGTCCTGGCCCACCACGGCGGTGACGTGGTCTGCGTTGACCACGGGTGCCAGGGCGCCGGGCGGCTGCACGTTGACCACCACCTTGCCCGTGACGGTGGCACGGCCGTCCCAGATGGTGACCTGGACGTTCTTCTTGCCGGCGGAGGCGCCGGAGTCCTGGAAGGTGAGCAGGCCGTCGCGCCGGACCTTGACCTGGTCCTGGTCGTTGTCGGCCTTGGCGTCCAGCAGGACCAGGTCGTCGCCGTCGGGATCGATCCAGTCGGTGAGAATGTTCTGGCTGACGGTCTTGCCCTGCTCCACCAGCATGGTGGTGTCTTCCCCGCGCTTGAACTTGGGCGGCTTGTTTTCATCGGGTCCCACCACGTTGAGCGTGACCTGGCCCGTGGCGGACAGGCCGCGGCCGTCCGAGGCACTGTAGTTGAAGGTCTCGGTGCCCGGCTTGGCGTCTGCGGGAACGGTGATCTGGAAGGCGGTGCCGCCGTAGATGCTTTCCAGCGTCCCCGATTTGGGTCCGGCGTCCCCCACCGCTGCGGTGAGGACGTCGCCGTCGGGGTCGGAGTCGTTGTCCAGGACGCTGAGGATGGTGGTGCGGCCCGGGCGGACTCCGACGGCGTCGGGCTTGGTTTCCGGCGGACGGTTGGGCTTGGTGCGGTCCGGCAGGATGTTGATGGTGTTGTTGTCCGCCGACTCCTGGTCCTGATCGTCGGACTGGTTCTTGGGTGGGATGACGTCGTCCCAGTTGTTCACCAGCTGCATGTTCTGGTTCACCAACCACACGTTCCCCGAGTTCACATCATTCAGGACCACCAGGTCCCGGTTCACCCGGAAAACATACGACGGCGACGCACTCGCCCTCGGCACCGCAACATTCTTATCATCAGCATCATTGACACAGTCCCGGACATACTTGTTCGCACCCGACCACGCCGCATGCACACACCCGCCCAACTGCACCGGAGCAGCCGGAACCCCCTCACCATCAAACGCCACCGTCCCGGCCGTACCCCCACCCAACGGCTGCTTCAACAACGCCTTCCGCGTCGCCACCGCCACAACATCACTGCCCGGCCCAGGCTGCTGCAACTTCGCATCCCGCGCATCCTCCAACGCCAGCCGCTTACCACCAGGCAAAAACAGGCTCCCCGCAGCAGCATCCAACACCACCGGCTGGTCCCCCACCACCGTCATCTGCAAATCCCCGGCACCCTTAAGACCATCCCAGGTACTGGACTCCGACGACGTAACACCACCATCAGCGTCCACCCCCGTCACCGTCACCACACCGGTCTTCGGATCCGCCGAATAAATCCGGTCATCAGACCCCACCACCGACACAAGGCCCGCCGAACCAACCATCACCGGCTCGGACGCTTCCTTATCAAAACCATTCACCGTGGACGGCGACACCGCCCACACCTTCCCCGACGCAGCATCCGTCACCGAAATCGTCCGCGCCCCAAAACTCACATCAGCCGCCCCCGGCAACTGCTTATCCCCACCCAAACGCATATTCGCCGGCGACACCTGGTTCAACGTCGAACCAGTCTCATCATCAACAAACACCTCACCGGCATGCTGCAACACATCAAACGTCGTCGACGCCGGCGTCACCGCACCATCCAACACCCGCGACGGATAATTCAACCGCCCCACAGCATTCCTGGACTTCGACACCACCCACACACCACCGTCATTCAACTCCACCTCAGTGGTCTTAAACCCCGGATACAACACAGCACCCGTCACCACCACAGCAACCACAGCACCAAACGCAGTACCAGTGACGAGCTTCCTATGTCGCTTTTTCAGCCCAAGCTTCCCCAGCAGAGTTGTCACAGCGTTACTTTTCCCTCAGATTGTGTAGCCAGATGGCGGCCCGGTCGCAGGACAGGCAGCAGGCTTTCTTTCCCCGCGGCAAGCCTACAGAACCGCCGCAACCCCCGCGATGGGGACAACTGCCCGCCCGCCCGGGCACTGCCTGTCAGCAATGTGGGGCTCCCAGGGCGGCGGGATCCGCAAGCGTGGTGTGGCCGGCGATGACGTACCGGCCAACGTTGCGCGCCGAACCGGATTCGACCCGCCACCAGCGAACGATGCCGTTGCCGGACCAGTTGTCGCTCTGGTCGATGTAGCACGCCACCATGATGCGGTCCTGGTCTGCCTTGTAGAACCAGGGTGGGCTGTCCGCGTTGACGCCGTCACAGTCGAAGTAGGGACTTGGCCGGTAGTTCGAGCCGCCGAGGGTGAAGGTACAAGTCCTGACGAAGTTGGGGTCGGAGGTCTTGATCCGGGTTTCCCACAGTCCCTGCTTGCCGGCAGTGGCGCTGGCCGTGACCACCGCGCTGCCGGTGCCTACGGAGTTGAAGGTCTGGACTGCAATGGTGACGGTGTCACCGAAGTTTGCCGTGTTGACCGTCCTGCTGCCGGAGGGGGCAACGTTTTCCCAGCCGCCGTTGTTGATGCTGATCCTGGTTTGCGCCACGTCATTGGTGCTGGTGGACGGGGAGGACCAGTTCAGGGTGGCGGACTTTTGGTTCACGCCGCCGTTTTGGCCGGACGCCGAGGGGGTGCCCGGGGATCCGTACGGTGTGGTGGTGGCAGGGGTGCTGCCGTCAGAGCTCGGGGCCACCGTGGAGTTGGCGATGACGGTGATGCTCACGGCGCTGCCGTTGGTGAAGCCGCCGATGGTCTGGCCGGGCGTGATGGGGCCGCGGGCGCCGTTGCTGGCGTTGTAGCTGTAGCTGACCTCGTTTTCGGCAGAACCATTGCGTTCCGCCGCGGTCAGTTTGCGGAAGTCCACCGTCACGGCGCGTCCTGCTCCGCCGGTGTTCGCCGGCGTGGCCGTGACGCCGGAGACCGTCGCCAGCTTGCCTGTGGCGCGGCGGGGCGCGGAGGGCGGGCTGACCGCTCCCTTGCCGGCCTTGTTCTCAGCCTGCACCGTGAACGTGTAGGCGGCCTCGGAGTTGTTGGCGGTGAAGTTTGCGGTGCGGACGTTGCCGGGGACGGTCTGCGTCTGGGCGGGAGCGTTGCCGCCGCTCATGGTGACGTAATAGGTGCTGATCGGATCGCCGTTGGTGTTGGGTTCGGCCCACGTGACCCGAAGCTGGTTCTGGGTCCCGACGGATGATGCGACGGCGGACGAAGGTGCTGCAGGTGCCGCCGGGACACCGGCGGGATTGTCCTCCGCGGAATACGTCCCCCAGTCGGAGGCGCCAAGCTCGTTGACGGCCTGCGCACGCACCTTGTACTTCACGCCGTTGGTGAGGCCGGTCCAGGTGTAGTTCAGCCCGGCGACCTCGTTCTTGACGGCCACTCCGCTGGCCGGCGGCGGCGAAATCTCCAGGTTGTAGTGCTTCACCGGTGAGCCCTCGGTCTTCGCCGCGGGCCAGCTGACCGCCATCGTCTTGTCCCCGGCCTTCACCGTGGGAGCTTCAGGCGGTGACGGCTTTTCGTCAGGCCGGATTTCGTTGGACTGCGGCGAAGCCTGCGAGTCCCCCACCTCGTTGGTGGCGAGCACCGTGAAAACGTACTTCACGTTGTTGGTGAGCCCGCTCAGCGTGCAGGTGGTGGTGGGGCACTTCTGTTCGAAGCCGTTGTTCGAGCGGACGGTGTACCCGGTAATGGGCGCTCCATTGTCCGACGGCGGGGCCCACTTGAGCACGGCGGTGCGGCTGCGGACGTCGGTGGCGCTGGGGGCGGAAGGCGCGTCGGGTTTGCCCCGGACGGTGAGCCGCAGGCGCCCGTCCACCTGGCGGGACAGGTCGCCTGTCTTGTCAGCCACGGTGTAGCGGACCACCATGACGCCCTTGTACCCCTCGGCCGGGGTAACGGTGATGCTGTCTCCCGACACGGACGGCTGACCGGCTGCGGATCCCGTCTCCACCGTGGCGCCAACGATCCGCAGGGGCGTGTCCGGGAAGGGGTTGAAGTCGTTGGCCAGGACGTTGACCTGTTCCGTCTTCCCGGCGTTGGCCTTGTCCACCGCATCATCGTTGGCCACCGGCAGGGGCCGGTTGGAGGCAACGTGGCGTGCGGTGATGGTGGCACCCACGGCGGGGGACCTGCCGTCGGTGACCTTCACCTGGATGTTTCCGGTGACGCCGATGCCAAGGGAACCGTCCGCAGTGATGGCGAGGGTGGCGCCGTCGACCTTTGCGCTGAATCCGGCGGGAAGGGTCCCGTCCAGTTCGAAGCGGAGGTTGTCCTTGTCCCGTTCGTCCACGTCCTTGGCCAGCCCGGCGAGGTCCACCGTTGCCTGTTCGGCCTTGGGGACGTCCACGGAGGTGCCACTGAACGTGGGCGGGTGGTTGGCGTTGGGGTCCGGGATCACCTTGGTCATGATGACCAGCGTGGATTTCAGGCCGTCGCCGTCGTCGGGTCCGGAGCCGTCCGTCACCTCGAAGGTGATGGAGCCCGGGCCCACGTAGTCCGGTTTCGCGGTGTAGCGCAGGGCCTTGCCGTCGGACTGGATGACGCCCTCCGGTGATCCGCCCTGGACGCGCACGGAATCAGCCACGGTGATCCTGGCGGTGCGGCCGTTGCGGACGCGGACGTATTCGGACAGGTCCAGGGTGACGTCCTTGCCGGACATGACCTCAACCGGGTCGGTCTTGGCGAGGGTGGGGTACTGCGCGCCCTGGCCGGGGATCCACATCAGGGCCGTGGAGGTGAGGCCGTCGACGTCCGTGACAGTGTAGGGAATCAGCTGGTCTTCAGGGGTCAGGGTCACCACCACATTGCCCGAGTCGCCGGTCCGGGCGTTCGGGTTGCCGTCGGGAAGGCTGATCTTCAGCTCGGAGGCCACGCCGTCGGCATCGGAGTCGTTTTTCAGGACGGGGACGTCCACAGCGGTCTTGCCGAGGGTTTCGGCCACCGTCACCCGGTCGTCCTTGGCCACGGGGCGCTTGAGTTCGGCATCCGGGCTGATCCGCACCCGGATCACGGCGCTGGCGGAAGCCTTCTTGTCGTCCTGGATGCGGTAGCTGATGCTTTCGTTGCCGGCGGTGCCCGGCGCAGTGAACAGCACCTTGGCGCCGTCCGCAGCCTCCACCTGCAGGTCCGGCTTGGCCTCGAACCCGTCGGAAACCAGGCTGAGCGGATCGCCGTCGGGGTCCGAATCGTTCGCCAGCGCCTCCACGGCCACCTTGCGGCCGGGCCGGACATCCACGGCGTCGTCCACTGCGATGGGTTTCTGGTTGTTGGCCTCCGGCGGGGCAATGCCCACAATGACGGTTCCGGTGTTCTCGGCACCGATCCTGTCCCGGACCCGGTAGGTGAAGCTGTCAGTGCCGGCGGCGTCACCGGCGGCCGTGAACTCGAGGTAGCCATCGCGTACCACGGCGGTTCCCATGGCCGGTGCCTTGTCGATGCCGATGAGCTGGACGGAGTCGCCGTCGGCGTCGATGCCGTCCAGGGGCACGGGCACCTTGACGGTCATCCCGGCCACCACGCGGGCGGTCAGGTTGCGGGGCTCGGGACGCGTGTTGCGGTCATCGTCCCGGGCACGGATGCGGATGGTCACCTGTTGCGAGTCCACCTGCCCGGATTCATTTTGGACCTTGTAAATGGCGTACACGGTCTTCGCTTCGGGTCCGGCCACGAACCGCAGCTGGTCGGCCGCCACGAACATGCGGCCGTCGGCGGCGTCAGGCTGCTGGGCGAGTTCCGGCAGCAGGGTGAGCTTGGAGCCGTTGGGGTCGGTGTCATTGGCCAGGACGGGGATGGTCACGACGTCGTTGGCCCTGACCGTGGCCTCGTCCGGCTTGGCCTGGGGCGCCTGGAGCTTGGCCGGAGCGGGAACCATCAGCACGGCGATCTCGCCGGTGGCGGACGAGCGGCCGTTGGAGACGGTGTACCGGACCGTGAGCTGGCCTTCGGCGCGGATGTCGGTGATCCTCACCACCGAGTGGTCCAGCACTGCCACGCTTACCGGCAGGCCGGCGTCGGCGGTTACGGACTGCACCACCAGCACGCCGCCGGAGGGATCCGAGTCGTTGCCCAGGACGTCAACCAGGACATCCCCGCCGGTGGGAAGCAGCGCGGTGTCGCGGACGGCGACGGGCGCACCCTGGTCGGTGCCCGGCACCACGTCCACGCGCACCAGCTGTTGGGCGCTGGCCGGGCCGTTGGTCACCAGATAGCTGACGTAGTGGGCGCCAAGGGTCCGGGAATTGAACGTGAACGTCTGCTGGTCCGGGTTCAGGGTGGCTGTGGACTCGGCATCCGGCGTGGCCTGCGCCAGCCGCAGCGCCCCGCCCTGCGGGTCTGAATCGTTCTTGAGCGGGGTGATGACGGTATCGGTGCCGGCCACGGCCACCACATGGTCGGCGTTGGCGATGGGTGGCAGGGCTCCGGGGCTCCTGACGTCCACGGTGACCTTGCCTTCGGCGGTGGACTGACCGTCCGAGACTGTGACGGTGAGGACCTTCCGGCCCGGGGCGGTGCCGGAGTCCTGAAAGGTCAGCTGGCCGTCGGGGCGGATCCGGGCCTGGTCCAGCGGGTCGGTGCTGGACACTGAGACGGCGAACAGGTCATCGCCGTCGGGATCGATCCAGTCCGGAAGGATGTTCTGGGTGACCGCTTTGCCTGACTGGACCACCAGCGTGGTGTTCCGGTTGGGCTTTTGCCGCGGCGGAGTGTTGGTGCCGGGCGGGATGATGTTGAGGGTGATGTCTGCCGTCGCTGACAGGCCGCGGCCGTCGTCCACGGTGTACTTGAAGGTTTCGCTGCCGGTTTTGTCTGCGGGCACGGCCACCTGCAGGCCGGTGGATCCGTAGATGGGCGAGACGGCGCCGGTTTTCACGCCTTCCGGGGTACGGACGGTGAGGACGTCGCCGTCGGGGTCGGAGTCGTTGTCCAGGACCGGCAGGATGGTTGTCTTTCCGGCGCGGATGCCGAACTGGTCAGGTTTGGCCACGGGGGCGCTGTTGGGCTTGGTGCGATCCGGAAGAACGGTCTGCTGGACTTCGTCGGCGGAGTCCTTGTCTGCGTCGTCGGAGGTTTCCTTGGGTGGGATGACGTCGTCCCAGTTGTTCACCAGCTGCATGTTCTGGTTCACCAACCACACATTCCCCGAGTTCACATCATTCAGGACCACCAGGTCCCGGTTCACCCGGAAAACATACGACGGCGACGCACTCGCCCTCGGCACCGCAACATTCTTATCATCAGCATCATTGACACAGTCCCGAACATACTTGTTCGCACCCGACCACGCCGCATGCACACACCCGCCCAACTGCACCGGAGCAGCCGGAACCCCCTCACCATCAAACGTCACCGTCCCGGCCGTACCCCCACCCAACGGCTGCTTCAACAACGCCTTCCGCGTCGCCACCGCCACAACATCACTGCCCGGCCCAGGCTGCTGCAACTTCGCATCCCGCGCATCCTCCAACGCCAGCCGCTTACCACCGGGCAAAAACAGGCTCCCCGCAGCAGCATCCAACACCACCGGCTGGTCCCCCACCACCGTCATCTGCAAATCCCCGGCACCCTTAAGACCATCCCAGGTACTGGACTCCGACGACGTAACACCACCATCAGCGTCCACCCCCGTCACCGTCACCACACCGGTCTTCGGATCCGCCGAATAAATCCGGTCATCAGACCCCACCACCGACACAAGGCCCGCCGAACCAACCATCACCGGCTCGGACGCTTCCTTATCAAAACCATTCACCGTGGACGGCGACACCGCCCACACCTTCCCCGACGCAGCATCCGTCACCGAAATCGTCCGCGCCCCAAAACTCACATCAGCCGCCCCCGGCAACTGCTTATCCCCACCCAAACGCATATTCGCCGGCGACACCTGGTTCAACGTCGAACCAGTCTCATCATCAACAAACACCTCACCGGCATGCTGCAACACATCAAACGTCGTCGACGCCGGCGTCACCGCACCATCCAACACCCGCGACGGATAATTCAACCGCCCCACAGCATTCCTGGACTTCGACACCACCCACACACCACCGTCATTCAACTCCACCTCAGTGGTCTTAAACCCCGGATACAACACAGCACCCGTCACCACCACAGCAACCACAGCACCAAACGCAGTACCGGAGAACCACCGGGAGCGGGCCAGGCGGCGCCACCGGGGCGTGCCGGAAACAGGGCTTTGGGCGCGCGTTTGGCCGCGACGTTTCATGAGTGAAAATCCCCCGGTAGATCTAGGCTCTTTGCCTGCAGCCGGCGGCATGGGACCCCGGGCACCACAACGATACCGCTATACGCCAACAAATGGACAAATTACTTCAGCGGGCTTGCGCGGCAGCCGAAGCCTGCTTACTAGTCGAGGACCAGGCCCTTGCCCCGGCCGCGCGTGAGGCGGACGGGATTGATCTCACCAAAGCCGCGCACGTTTTCCGGCTCCTGGGGAATCAGGACGAACCGCTCGTCGTGCTCCAGGGCGGAGGCGGTCATGGAGTCCACCAGCACCGTGCCCGGATCCGCAAGGGTGGTCAGGCGCGCTGCGAGATTGACAGTGGGACCGTAGATGTCGCCCAGGCGGGACAGGATCCTGCCCCACACCATGGCCACCCGGGCTTCGGGGAGGATCTCATCCTCGGTGAAGGCCTCGGCGAGCGCCAGGGAGATCTCGGCACCGGCTGCCGGGGTTTCGGCGATGTACAGGACTTCATCACCCACCGTCTTGACCAGCCGGCCGCCGCCGACGGAGATGATCTCTGCGCACTTGTTCTCGAAGCGCTGGACCAGGCGGGCGAGCGTCTTCTCGTTCATCCGGCGGGACAGGCTGGTGTAGGAGACCAGGTCAGCGAAACCCACGGCGCGGGCCAGGGGCAACGGAGCGTCATCCTCGTCGCCTTCACGGCCTTCCTCGCTGGCCTGCAGACCGGCTTCGGCCCGGACCGCGAGCCGCTGAACCCCGGCGTTGAGCTGGCGGCGCCAGGAATAGACCAGCACTTCCTCCAGCGCGTCCACCAGCGCGGGCAGTTCGTTGACCAGGCGCTTGCGGGCCACGGCATCCGTGACGCCCTGCTCGTGGACCATGTCCTCCACCAGCGCTTCGATCTGCCAGACCACCATGCGGTCGGTCATTTGGCCGATGGAGCGGGTCACCGAAATGGCGGCTTCCTCCGTGAGCTTGCCGGCGCGGACCAGGTCCACCACCGTGGACAGGGCTGCCTGGTCACGTTCGGTGAACGCGACGTCCTCGTCGCCGAAATTCGGGAATCCAAGGGCACGCCAAAGTTTGCGGGCAGAGAGGAGGGACAGCCCAGCGCCGGCAGCAACTTCACGACGGCGGAGCTTGCGTTCACCACCCAGCAGCCGGGCTTCGAGCGCCTTCATGGCCAGGCGCTCGGCGGACATGGCACCTGTGGGCGGGTGCCGGTCGACGGCGGGCATTTCCGCGGGGGAATCCGGGCCTGCCAATGACGCGCCGGCGTGGTAGTCGTCGGAAGCAGGCTCGACGGCGGCGGTTCCGGTCGGGATGCGCTCGACGCGTTCCTGCTGGGCCTCATCGGTCATCCCGTCCACCTTCTCTCATGTCCTCCGGAAAAGCACCGGCGGGGTAATACGTCGCGCCACCCGGCTGGGACCCGCTGTCGTCCGGCAGTTCCCCGATGGCGTCGAGGATAAAGTCGCGGAACCGGGCGACCTCGGGCACGTCGCGAAAGGTCACCATGCCCTGGTGCCCGGTTTCCAAGGATATATTCCCTGAGCGCACCAGTCGCTGCAGCAGCGATTCATGGACTGTCAGGTTGCGCACCGACACCAGGTTCACCTGCTGGTCCCGCCGGTTCAGCAGGCCGTACCGGGCCACCATCCGCTGGCTGGTCAGGGTGTAGCGGGTGCCTTGCCAACGCAGCAGGCGGGGCAGGCAATAGCCCAGCCAGACGGCTGCGGCGGCGAGGACGCAGGCGGTCACGAGCCATGGCGTCCACTGGCGGCCGAGGGCCGGCGCCACACGGGCTGCGCCGCCGCGGATGACCCAGGCGCTGGCGAAGGCGGCAAGTGCAGGCGCCAGGACAAAGGCCACCGCGGCTCCGGCGAGCTTCCTCGGCTGCGGGCGGGTAGTGACGATGACCTGCTCCCCTGGCACGAGGGTTTTACGCATACCCACCCTGGTTTGGCGCGTCCGGGGATGTCCAGGGCCGCAGGTGCACCACGTCACCGGCAGTGACCACGTGCTCGTGCGAGTCCCGGTCCACCACCAACAGGGAGCCATAGTCATCCAGCCGGGATGCATGCCCAATGATTTCGTGGTCGCCGGGCAGCTGTGCGCGCACCTGCTTTCCCAGGGTGACCATGACGGCCTCAACCCTTTTGTGCAGCGAAGGGCCCCCCGCCATGCCTGCCGTCGGGTCGCCGTCGGCGTTGCAGAAACTGCGGTACAGGACCGCGAAGTGGGACAGGTAGCTTTTCAGCAGCGCGGTGCGGTCGGTGGTGCGGGCACCTTCGATGACCACGGACGTGGCAGTGGGAACCGGAAGTTCGCTTTCGCGCAGCGTGACGTTCAGCCCGGTCCCCAGGATGACGGGGGGCACGCTGCCGTCCACCATGGGGCCCAGCTGGGCCAGGATGCCGGCGATTTTCCTGCCGCGCACCAGGACATCGTTGGGCCATTTGAGCTCAGCCGGGAGGCCGGCCGTTTCCAGCAGCGTTTCACGCAGCGCCAGGGCTGCGATGAGGGACAGCCAGGAGTAGCTCTGGGTGGGGAGGGGCCTGCCCTCCGCGTTGACGGGACGCAGCACCACGGAGACAGACACCGAGCTCAGCGGGGGCGCCTCCCACCGCCTGTCCAGGCGTCCCCGTGCGGCTGTCTGGTACTCCGCCGTCAGGACGGAGAGGTCCGGCCATGCCCCAGGGTCCACCGTGACACCGCGCAGGAGGTCGGCGTTGGTGGAGCCGGTGGAGTCCACGACGTCGATCCGGGGGATCCCCGTGGCGGCGAGGAAACGCTGGTCGGCCAGGTCCCCTCGGTTCAGGGGGGAACCCGGTGCATGTGCGTCATCCATAGCTAGATCCTACCGAGCCGGGCCGGGTCCTACCCAGCCACCTGCCCTCGCGGAACAGGCCGTCCGGGCACCGCAGGGGGCCTGCTAAAGGAAGATGTCGGGAACCAGCCGGTCTTCCGGTGCCCCCAGGCTGTAGGGGCGGAAGTCGGTCACACCCGCGGCGGCGAGGACCTGCTCATCCGTGTAGAAGTTGCCCGACGGCGGCGCGCCCGCGGCGAGGTTGCTTCCGGTCAGGACGGCGTGGGCGGCGTCGGCCATGATCTGCGGGCCGCGGGCGGCAAGCACCATGGTGTCGCCGTGGGGCATGTTGCGGATGGCCGCCGTGTCGATCAGGGTGCACGGCCACAGTGAGTTGACCCTGATCCCGTCAGCCTTCAGTTCCTCGGCCAGGCCCAGGGTGGTCAGGCTCATCCCGTATTTGGCCATGGTGTAGGCAAGGTGCTTTCCAGCCCAGGAGGGGTGGAGGTTCAGCGGCGGCGAGAGCGTCAGGATGTGTCCCTGTTCGGAGGCACGGAGCGCCGGGAGCGCCAGCTTGGACAGCAGGAAGGTGCCGCGGACGTTGATGTCCTGCATGAGGTCGTACTTCTTCATGTCCACGGCGTCCGTGGTGGAGAGGTCAATGGCGGAGGCGTTGTTGATGACGATGTCGATGCCGCCGAACCGGTCCATGGCTGCGGCCACGGCGCCGGCCACGTCTTCGTCCCTGCGCACGTCGCCCACCAGGGGCAACGCCTGGCCTCCGGCCGCCTCCAGCTCCTTGGCAGCCGTATACACGGTGCCCGCCAGCTTGGGGTGCGGCTCCCCCGTCTTGGCAAGGAGGACGATATTGGCGCCGTCCCGGGCCGCCCTCAGGGCGATGGCCAGGCCGATCCCGCGGCTGCCGCCGGACAGCAGGATGGTCCGGCCCGCCAGGGAGCCGGCGGCCCGGTACGGGCTTTCGGAGGCATGCAAAGCATCGTCGCTTGAAGTCATGGGAACACTGTAGCCCAATTATGTTACCGGCGAGTAACATTGCGATCGGGTTGCTCGAGCCGCAGAAAATTGTAGGTTCCCTACAGCCGTCGGCGCCCAAACCGTCACTAGACTTGCCAGCAGGGTTGGTCTTTTGTGTGGATGCTACTTAAAGCGCCGGACAACACGGGCCGCCAGCCGACAGAACTGACCTGCTACAGAGCCGGAGACACTTGATGAGCCACGATCTGACAACGACAGCGGGAAAGATTGCCGATTTCCGCGACCGCCAGGCGCGCGCCGAACAGCCTTCCGGCCCCGAAGCCATCGAAAAGCAGCACGCCCGCGGCAAGAACACCGCCCGCGAGCGCATCGCCCTGCTGCTGGACGAGGACTCGTTTGTTGAGTTTGACGCCCTGGCCGTGCACCGCTCCACCGCCTTTGGCATGGAAAAGAAGAAACCGCTGGGCGATGGCCTGGTGTCCGGCTACGGCACCGTGGACGGACGCCTGGTGGCGGTCTACAGCCAGGACTTCACCGTCTATGGCGGATCGCTGAGCCAGGTCAACGGCGAAAAGATCGTCAAGGTCCAGGAGTTCGCGCTCCGCAACGGCTGCCCGGTCGTGGGCATCCTGGACGGCGGCGGCGCCCGCATCCAGGAAGGCGTGGCCTCGCTGGCCATGTTCGCGGACATCTTCCGGAACAACGTCCATGCCAGCGGCGTGGTGCCGCAGATCTCGCTCATCATGGGCCCGTCCGCCGGCGGCGCCGCCTACTCCCCCGCCCTCACCGACTACGTGGTGATGGTGGACAAGACCTCGCACATGTTCATCACCGGCCCCGACGTCATCAAGACCGTCACCGGCGAGGACGTGGACATGGAAACCCTTGGCGGCGCCCGGCAGCACAACGCCACCACCGGCACCTCCACCTACCTGGCCTCGGACGAGACCGATGCCATTGAGTTCGTGCGCGAACTGCTGGACTTCCTCCCGTCGAACAACCTGGCAGAGGCACCCGTCCTGGGGCACCAGCAGGAGTTGGAGACCGACGACGACGACCTCGCCCTGGACACGCTGGTTCCGGATTCAGCCAACCAGCCCTACGACATGCGCACAGTGGTGGAGCAGATTGTGGACGACGGGCACTTCCTGGAGATGCAGGCCCTGTATGCGCCCAACGTGATGATCGGCTACGGCCGGGTGGAGGGCCACACGGTAGGCATCGTGGCCAACCAGCCCCTCCAGTTCGCCGGCACCCTGGACATCGCCGCATCGGAAAAGGCGGCCCGCTTCGTGCGCCACTGCGACGCCTTCAACATCCCCATCATCACCCTCGTGGATGTCCCCGGCTTCCTGCCCGGCAAGGACCAGGAGTTCCAGGGCATCATCCGCCGCGGCGCGAAACTTCTCTATGCCTACGCCGAGGCCACCGTCCCCAAGCTCACCGTCATCACCCGCAAGGCCTACGGCGGCGCCTACATTGTCATGGGTTCCAAGAAACTCGGTGCCGACCTTAACCTGGCCTGGCCCACGGCGCAGATCGGCGTGATGGGCGCGCAGGGTGCGGTGAACATCCTCTACCGCCGCGACCTCGCAGCCGTGGCCGAGGACGGCGGCGACGTCGAGGCGCGCCGTGCCCAAGTGATCCAGCAGTACGAGGAAGAACTCCTCAACCCCTACCAGGCCGCTGAGCTGGGCTACGTGGACGCCGTCATCGCCCCTTCAGACACCCGCATCCAGATCATCAAGGGACTGCGCGCCCTGCGGGACAAGAGGGCCAGCCTCCCCGCCAAGAAGCACGGGAACATCCCGCTGTGACGGCGTCTCCCGAAGCCCCGGAACCCCAGGCCGAACCCCTGCTCTCTGTGGTCAAAGGGCAGCCGAGCGCCGAGGAGCTGGCCGCGCTGGCCGCCGTCGTCCTTTCCCTCAGCGGGGAAAGCCCGGCACCGGCCAGGACCGCCAGCGTGCGGCACTGGGTGCGGAGGCAGCAGCTGCGGCTCGCCCCCACGCCCGGACCGGGAGCATGGAGACGCAGCCAGGGCTGAGCCTCGCCACCGGGTAGGCTCGGGATGTGACTACCGACACTGCACCCGCCACGCGCCCGCATACCCGGATCGACGATGTCGCGGACAACTACACCGACACCCTGATCAGGCTCAATCCGACCTTTGCCACCACCCTTGGCCTGGCGGGACATGAGACGGAATACCAGGACTTCTCCCCTGCCGGCATCGCCGGGTTCGCCGAGGCGGCACGGGATGCCCTCGTTGCGCTGGAAGGCCTGGAGCCGGAGGACGACGTGGACGCCGTCACCTTGGACGCCATGCAGGAGCGGTTGGGCCTGCAGCTGCTGATCCATGCCTCCGGGTGGGAGTATGCGGACCTGAACAACATTGCCTCCCCGGCCCAGGACATCCGCGCCATCTTTGACCTCATGCCCACCGAAACCGAACAGGACTGGGAGCACATCGCCGGGCGCGCACACAACGTGCCGGCTGCCATCAGCGGCTACACCGAGTCCCTGCTCATGGCCAGGGATGCGGGCAAGGTCGCCGCTGCCCGCCAGGTGCGCATCGTCATCGAACAGGTGAGCAAGTACGCCGCCGGGGACGGCTTCTTCGCAAAGCTGGCCGCGGGTGCCGCCACGGCTGCGGGGCCGCTGCCCACGGCCCTGCAGGAGAAGCTCGACGCCGGTGCTGACGCTGCCCGCCGGGCCTACACCGGCCTGGCGGAATTCCTGCGCACCGAACTGCTCCCCGCCGCTCCCGAAAAGGATGCCGTGGGCAGGGCCCGCTACGCACTGGCCTCCCGATCCTTCCTGGGCGCAGAGGTGGACCTGGAGGAAACGTACGCGTGGGGCGTCCAGGAACTCGACCGCCTCATCGCGGAGCAGGAACAGGTCGCAGCCGCCATCAAGGCCGGCGCCACCATTGCCGAAGCCAAGGAAATCCTCAACAACGACCCCGCACGGCAACTGAAGGGCACGGAGGCGCTCCGGGAATGGATGCAGGACCTCTCCGACAAGGCCGTGGCCGAACTCGCCGGCGTGCACTTCGACATCCCCGAGGTGATGAAGACACTTGAGTGCCGGATTGCCCCCACCGACGAGGGCGGCATCTATTACACCGGCCCGTCCGACGACTTCAGCCGGCCCGGCCGCATGTGGTGGTCCGTTCCCGCAGGCGAGGACACCTTCACCACCTGGGCCGAAACCACCACCGTGTACCACGAGGGTGTCCCGGGCCACCACCTCCAGGTGGCCACCGCCACCTACCGGCGCGAACTGCTCAACAAGTGGCGCCGGAACGTCTGCTGGACCTCCGGCCACGGCGAGGGCTGGGCCCTCTACGCCGAGAAGCTCATGCAGGAGCTGGGCTACCTGAACGATCCCGGCGACCATATGGGAATGCTGGACATGCAGCGCATGCGGGCAGCCCGCGTGGTCTTCGATATCGGCGTGCACCTCGAACTCGAGATGCCCGAACGCTGGGGAACCGGCACCTGGACCGCGGACAAGGGCTACGGATTCCTCAAGGAAAACCTCCCCATCAGCGAAGGCCAGCTCAACTTCGAGTTCACCCGCTACCTTGGCTGGCCGGGCCAGGCCCCCTCCTACAAAGTTGGCCAGCGGCTCTGGGAACAGATCCGTGCGGAGCTCGAATCACGGCCCGGGTTCGACCTGAAGGAGTTCCACACCAGGGCCCTCAACATCGGCTCTGTTGGACTCGATACCCTGCGGCGGGCGCTGCTGAGCTGACAGTCCACCCTCCGGCCGGATCCCTGGCGGGTGGACCATGCCCACGGCAATTGGTGGACAGCGCCCACGGCAATCAATAAGCTTGCTTACTAAATTGCCGTGGCGCATTGCCGAATGAGCAGGGAGACGATGTTGACGAACCTCCAAGGGACGCCGGCTGAGACGGGGGTGCATGGCGAACTTCGCCAGGACACGTCCGTGGGTGGCAAGGACCTCACCAGATGGGACACCCGGGCAGGCCGGCGCCTGGTGGGAGTGGTCCACCGCCTCAGCCAGGTACTGGGCCCGCACGGCGCACTGATCCTGACGCTGCTGGTGGGGGCGGTCATTTCCGCCGCCTTGACCGCCGCGTTCAGCGAGGTCTATGAAGCGGTAGTGGCCGCCGACGGGGTGGCGGGACTTGACCACCCGATATTGGCGGCCAGCAAGGACCTCCGCACCCCCGCCCTGGATGTGGCTGTCACAGCATTCACCGATGTTGGCGGGACCATCGGCATGCCGGTCCTCGCCATCGCCATCATGGCGGCGCTCGCGTTGCGGCGCCGCTCCTGGACCCCCGTCATCCTGATCGTCACCGCGGGCCTGGGTTCACTGCTGATGACCATCGCCGGCAAGCGCCTGGTGGGACGAACGCGGCCGGACCTCAGCGACGCCGTACCGCCCTACGAACACTCGGCATCGTTTCCCAGTGGGCACTCACTGAACGCGGTGGTGATTGCAGGCATCGTGGCGTACCTCATTATCCTGCGGCTCCACTCGAACCGCGCCCGCATCATCACCGCCGCAGCGGCAGCCCTCTTCGCCGTTGCGATCGGCCTGAGCAGGGTCTTCCTGGGCCATCACTGGCTCACCGATGTGCTGGCCGCCTGGGCACTGGGTGCTGCCTGGCTGGCGATCGTGATCACCGCCCACCGCCTCTACCTGACGGTCAGGAAGCACCACGAACCACGAGACGTTAAGCACACCCCTGCCGGGAATAAGTAACAAATGCCGCCGCTCGCCTTGATTCTTCGGGGATTTCCCACTGAGGCCCCGATCCGGGGTGCGTAATATTTCTCAATATTGGTTCGACGTGATATTAGCGGAGGTCTAGCTTGTTCTGGTGAGCACTCAGACAAGCACCCCCTCCCCCGCAGGGAAGACCGGATTCCAGCTCCCCAAGTGGGCGGGTTCCTTCGGCTTCCAGATCATCGCCGCCCTCATTGTGGGTCTTGGCCTCGGCCTGCTGGCAAAGTACACCGGCAGCACCAAGACCAACCCCAACGCCCTCGGCGCCACTCTGCAGACCATCGGCTCAAGCTATGTGTCGCTGCTGCAGACCGCCGTTGTTCCGCTGATCTTCACCGCCGTGGTCAGTTCCATCTCCAACCTGCGGCAGGTATCCAACGCCGCCCGGCTGGCGTGGAACACGCTCCTGTGGTTTGCCATCACGTCGCTGATCGCCGTGCTGATCGGCATGGGCCTGGGCGTGCTGCTGCAGCCCGGCGCCAACACCGGCATCTCCGGAGACGCCAAGTACACCGGCAAGTCCGGTGACTGGTGGGCCTTCCTCGTGGGCCTCTTCCCCAAAAACTTCCTCGGCCTGGGCGCCAGCTCCACCGTCGCCGATTCCGGCGCCGTCACCACGTCGGTCAGCTTCAACGTCCTGCAGATCCTGGTCATCGCCATCGCCGTGGGCGTCGCCGCACTCAAGGTGGGCAAGGCCGCAGAGCCGTTCCTCACCCTCAACGCATCAGCCCTTGCCGTGATCCAGAAGGTGCTGTGGTGGATCATCCGCATCGCGCCGCTGGGCACCATCGGCCTCATCGGCAACGCCGTCGCCGTCTACGGCTGGGACACCATCGGCTCACTGGGCAAGTTCACCGTGGCCATCTACGCGGGCCTGGTCCTGGTGCTGTTCGTGGTCTACCCCATCCTGATCCGCAGCCACGGACTGTCCATCAAGCAGTACTTCTCCGGCGTATGGCCTGCCGTGCAGCTGGCCTTTGTGTCCCGTTCCTCCGTGGGAACCCTGCCGCTGACCCAGCGCGTGACCGAGCGCAGCCTGGGCGTGCCCCGCGCCTACGCCTCGTTCGCCGTGCCGCTGGGCGCCACCACCAAGATGGACGGCTGCGCAGCCATCTACCCCGCCATCTCGGCGATCTTCGTGGCCCAGTTCTTCGGAATCCACCTGGACTTCAGCCAGTACCTGCTGATCGCCCTGGTCTCCGTTCTTGGCTCCGCCGCCACGGCCGGCACCACCGGCGCCGTGGTGATGCTCACGCTGACGCTCTCCACGCTGGGACTGCCGCTGGCCGGCGTCGGACTCCTCCTTGCCATCGACCCCATCCTGGACATGGGCCGCACCGCGGTCAACGTCGCAGGCCAGGCGCTGGTCCCCACCATCGTGGCCAAGCGCCAGGGCATCCTGGACGAGTCGCTGTACAACGCACCCCGCAACGGCACGCCCTTTGTTGAAGAAGAAACAGGCAAAGACGCCGCCGCCGGTGGATCCGCCACGGACGGCACCAGCGCCGACACCGCACCCCGCGAACTGCAGGATGCAAAGGCGTAACGCGCACCAGCAATGAAAGGCGTCCCCGGGAGAACCTCCCGGGGACGCCTTTCTTGTTCAAAGGGCGGTGCCTCCGGCCAGTCACCGGCCGCCAGCAGTCAGCGGCCGCCGCCGCCAATCACCCCGTTCTGGACCGCTTTGGTCACCGCGTCGGCTTCCGCCTGCGTCAGCTTTCCATTCGCCACGGCCTTGTCCAGGCGGGTCTTGAGCGCGGCGGCGTGCTCGGACTGCTCCTCGCTGCGGATCTCCTGGAGGGCGGCCGTCACTTTCGCCTCATCCATGCCCAGCGACTCAGCCAGGGACTTGGCGAGCGCGGCCTCGCGCGCGGCGGGGTCCGGCTTCTGGCCGTCGGCGGGCGGAGTGGCGGGCTTGTTGGCGTCGCGGAAAGCCTTCAGCGCGTCAGTCACCTTGGCTTCGTCCACACCAAGTTTCGCTGCCAGCGCGGACGCCTGCTCCATGCCGCGGCCGCCGTGCCTGCCCATGCCGTCGTGGCCGGTGCCGGTACTGCCGTCAGTGGAGGCACTGGAACTTGCACTCGGCGCGGGAGTGGGAGTTGTGGTGGTGGCAGAGGCCATGCCGGCCACGCCGATTCCTGCGCCGAGCGCCAGCGCCGCGGCTGACAGGCCCAGGGTCATCTTCTTCGTGCGTGTCATTTCTTGTCTCCTGATTCGCCGTCGCCTGACGGCTTCTGGTGATACGCCTCGTGGCGGGACATTCCAAGCATCTGCGACCGGGTTCAGCAGAGGCTGTTGGGAACCTTTCGTTCTCCTGTGAATCCGGAGGCACCACGCACCCGAGCCTCCGCGCAGGACAACTTGCATGCAGTGCAAACTTGCACGTAGTGTAAGGGCGTGCCAAGCCCCTTTTCCCCGCCCGACGCAACCCAGGACGCCGGGTCCGCCGCCCCTTCCCGGCGCGAGCTGAACAAGGCCGCCACCCGCCAGGCCATCACCGATGCCGCCCTGGGACTCCTGCGTTCCAAGGGCCCCGGCAACTTCACGGTGGAGGACATCGCCGATGCCGCCGGAATTTCGCGGCGCACTTTCTTCAACTACTTCAGCAGCACTGACGCCGCCCTGGCGTCCATCGTCCACGGATTCCTGGACAACGCCATCCAGCAACTGCGCCTGCGCCCGTCCGACGAACCCATGCTTGAGTCGGCCCAGGCCGCACTGGTGGCCCTCGCCGATCCCAAGGCCATCGCGCCCCTGGCCGAATTGTTCACGCTGACCCAGCAGAGCCCGCTGATGTCACACACGGAACTGGAGGCGTGGGACCACTGCCGGGCCCAGGTCTTCACCGTGGCCCGCGAACGCCTCGCCGGCACCCCCGGTGAGCGGGACGAACTGTATGTCCATGCCCTGGCCGGCTCCATCATCTCCTGCGGAAAAGCCGCCATGGAAGTCTGGTTCAGCCGGCGCGGTCCGGACCTGTCACCCGCCTCCCTGGCGGAACTCCGCCAACTGCTTATTGATGCCATGGCCCTGCTGGGCGCCGGCTTCACCACCACTGCTTTCCCATCCGCCACCCGTTCCTCCTGATCAGATCGGTCCTCCCGCATGGCACTCCTCCTCTACCGCCTCGGCAAGTTCTCCTACCGCCGGCGCTGGCTTGTCATCTCCCTCTGGCTTGCCGTGCTGGTGGCCGTTGGCGGTTCCGCCGCGGCCTTCCATGGCACGCTGTCCAACAACTTCCAGATCCCGGGCACCGAGACCCAGCGGATCGCGGACAAGCTCAAGCAGGATTTGCCGGCAGCCTCGGGCGGAAGCGCCACGATTGTCTTCGAAGCCCCCGGGGGCGGGTTTACGGCTGAGAGCCGTGCGGCCGTCACGGATGCGCTGAAGAAACTCCAGACCATTCCCGAGGTCCGCGGCACGGTGGACCCGTTCGCCACCCAGGCCCAGGTGGACCAGGCCGGCAAAGCCATAACCGACGGCGAACAGCAGCTGGCGGCCGGCCAGGCGCAGCTTGACGCCTCCCGGACGCAGCTGGAGGCCGGGAAGGCACAGCTCGCGGCGGCCGAGCAACAGCTCACGGCCGCCGGCGCACCGGCAGCCGTGGTCGAGGCCCGGCTGGGCCAGCAAAAAGCAGCGCTGGCTGCCGGCCAGGCCAAGCTCGACGCCGGCGCCCAGGAACTGGAGGCCAACAAGGCGAAGCTGGAACTTGGCAAGCGCCAGGCCCAGGCCGCGTCCGCCATCCGCTTCGTCTCGGAGGACAACAAGGCGGCCGTGGCCCAGGTGCAGTTCAACACCTCCATCAACGGCCTGGCACCGGCGGTCCGCAAGCAGGTACAGGAGATCGCCCATCAGACGTCCTCCGCCGGCGTCCAGGCCTTTGCCAGCAAGGAAATCACCGAGGACATCTCGGCCCTGTTCGGGACGGCGGAGATCGTCGGCATCGCCGTCGCGGCGCTGGTCCTGATCCTCATGCTGGGCACCCTGATCGCCGCGGGCCTGCCGCTGCTGATGGCCGTCATCGGCGTCGGCGTGGGCGTGGGCATCACGTTCGCACTCTCAGGCCTGTTCGACATGAGCTCCATCTCCCCCATGCTGGCCCTCATGCTGGGCCTCGCCGTCGGCATCGACTATTCGCTGTTCATCGTCAACCGGCACCGGACACAGCTCCTGGCCGGCATGGACCCTGAGGAGTCCGTCGCCCGGGCCAACGGCACGTCCGGCAACGCCGTGGTCTTCGCCGGCCTGACCGTGATCATCGCCCTTGCCGCCCTGGTGGTCCCGGGGCTGCCGTTCCTCACCGTCATGGGCCTGGCCGCCGCGGGAACCGTGGCCGTGGCGGTGCTCGTTGCCATCACCCTGACCCCCGCCATG
This sequence comes from Pseudarthrobacter sp. LT1, assembly GCF_035621795.1. NCBI lineage: Bacteria > Bacillati > Actinomycetota > Actinomycetes > Micrococcales > Micrococcaceae > Pseudarthrobacter > Pseudarthrobacter sp. LT1. Next base: position 1,475,151 of record NZ_CP141830.1, on the reverse strand, counting down.
CTGTCCCTGATTGGCCGCCGCATCATCTCCAGGCGGGCCTGGGCCAAGTCCGAGGCGCACAACGCCGAGCCGGGCCACGAAGCCGCAGATATCGCCGTCGACCGCGAACGAAGCACCCACGGGTGGGGCGGCCTGGTCACCAAGCACCCCTGGGTGGCACTGACCGCCGGCATCCTCCTGCTGGGGACCCTGGCCCTGCCCGCCACCCAGCTCCAGCTGGCCCTGCCCGACGGCGGGTCCGAACCCGTGGAGTCCGAGGCCTACCAGGCCTACGACCTGACCGCCCGCAGCTTCGGCGAAGGCGTCACCGGACCGATCGTGGCCGTGGGCGAGTTCCCGGCGAACCTGGACGCGGCCCAGGCGCAGAAGCTGCAGTTCGACATCGCGGACAAGCTCCGGGCCGTGGACAACGTGGTCGCCGCCGTACCGGTGGCGCTCAGCGAGGACCGCCGGACCGCCGTCTTCCAGGTCATCCCCAAGGAAGGCCCGGCCAGCGCCAGCACGGTCAAGGTGGTCTCCGAACTCCGGGGCCTGAACGGCGAGATCAAGGCCGACTACGACGTTGCCATGGGCCTGACCGGCCAAACCGCCGGCAACGTGGATGTCTCCACCAAGCTCGGTGACGCCCTGCCGCCCTACCTGGCGATCGTCGTCGGACTCTCCCTGGTCCTGCTCCTGCTGGTGTTCCGCTCCATCGTGGTCCCGCTGCTGGCCACGGGCGGCTTCCTGCTGTCCCTGTCGGCCGCCTTCGGCGCCGTGGTGGCTGTCTACCAATGGGGCTGGCTGGGGAACGTCTTCGACGTGGCCAACCCCGGCGCCGTGCTGAGCTTCCTGCCCATCATCCTGATCGGTGTGCTGTTCGGCCTGGCCATGGACTACCAGGTGTTCATCGCCTCCGGCATGCGCGAGGCCTACATGCACGGGTCATCCGCCAAGGAAGCGGTGCGGGTGGGCTTCCGGCACGCAGCCGCCGTGGTCACCGCCGCCGCGATCATCATGGTCAGCGTGTTCTCCGGCTTCATCTTCAGCCACCTCACCATGGTCCGGCCGCTGGGCTTCGCGATGGCCTTCGGCGTCCTGTTCGACGCCTTCGTGGTGCGCATGACCATCGTCCCGGCCGTCATGTACCTGCTGGGCGCCAAGTCCTGGTGGCTGCCGCGCTGGCTGGACCGGATCCTGCCGGACGTGGACGTGGAGGGCGCCAAGCTCAACCGCGGCCAGGCCGCACCGGCTCCGGGCGAGCTGGTCCACTAGGCTGAAACCGTGCTCCATCTGATCCTCGCCTCCCAGTCCCCCGCCCGCACCAAGCTCCTGGCGGAGGCCGGCATCCGGCACACCGTGCTGGTCTCCGACGTCGACGAAGCGGCCGTCCAGGCGCAGTACGGCGTCACGGACCCGCACGACACCGCGCTGCTGCTGGCCCGCGCCAAGGCCGAAGCCGTCGCCGCGCTGCCGGAGGCGGAGGGTGCGCTGGTGCTGGGCTGCGACTCCGTTTTCGAGTTCGACGGCGAAGCGCACGGCAAGCCCTACACCGCCGACGTCGCGCGCGAACGGATGCTCCGCATGAGCGGCAGCGCGGGAGTTCTGCACACCGGGCACTGGCTGGTGGACTGCAGGGACACGGACGACGACGACGGCGCCGGCCGCGGTTCGGGCGCCACGCTCGGGGCGGTCGCCTCAGCCGAGGTTTCCTTCCTGGACATGGCCCCCGAGGAGATCGACGCCTACATCGCCACCGGCGAGCCGCTGCACTGCGCCGGATCCTTCACCATCGACGGCCTGGGCGGGGCCTTCATCCGGAAGGTCGACGGCGACCCGCACGCCGTCGTCGGCCTTTCCGTCTCCACGCTGCGCGGCCTGCTCGCTGCTGCCAACGTTCGCATCACGGACCTCTGGCCGCCGCGGTAAAGCAGCTCCTTTTGGGCACCACTTGTAGCTTCCCTACAAAGGCAGGCCGGTTTACACGCGGATTCCGCAAGTAATATCGGCGGAACCTCCAAAACCGCGCTAGGCTCCCTGAAGGAAAGAAGGAGACGCCTTGTCAGCAAATTTGGAGCAGTCCGCAGGAACCACGCAGCCCAGCCTCACAAAGGTGCTGATCGCCAACCGCGGCGAAATCGCCGTGCGGATCATCCGGGCGGCCCGGGACGAAGGCATCGCCTCCGTGGCTGTCTACGCTGACCCGGACCGGGATGCGCTGCACGTCCGGCTCGCTGACGAGGCCTACGCCCTGGGCGGGACCACCGCTGCCGAGTCGTATCTGGTCATGGACAAGATCATTGACGCCGCCCGCCAGTCCGGCGCCGACGCCATCCACCCCGGCTACGGCTTCCTGGCTGAGAACGCCGAGTTCGCCGCCAAGGTGATTGCCGCGGGGATCACCTGGATCGGCCCCTCCCCCGAGGCCATCTCCGCCCTGGGCGACAAGGTCCGCGCCCGGCACATCGCCGAAAAGGTGGGCGCTCCCCTGGTTCCCGGCACCGCAGACCCCGTCGAATCCGCTGAGGAAGTCCTGGAGTTCGTGGACCGGCACGGCCTGCCGGTAGCCATCAAGGCGGCCTTCGGCGGCGGCGGCCGCGGCATCAAGGTAGCCCGCACCCGCGAGGAAATCCCCGAACTCTACGAATCCGCGGTCCGCGAGGCAACCGCCGCCTTCGGCCGCGGTGAATGCTTCATCGAGCGCTTCCTGGACGCTCCCCGGCACGTGGAAACCCAGTGCCTGGCCGACGCCCACGGCAACGTGGTGGTGGTGTCCACCCGCGACTGCTCGCTCCAGCGGCGCAACCAGAAACTCGTCGAGGAAGCTCCGGCACCCTTCCTTACCGAAGACCAGAACCGCCGCCTCTACGAATCCTCCAAGGCGATCCTGAAGGAGGCCGGCTACCTGGGCGCCGGCACCTGCGAATTCCTGGTGGGCCAGGACGGGACCATTTCCTTCCTCGAGGTCAACACCCGCCTGCAGGTGGAGCACTGCGTCTCCGAGGAAGTCACCGGCATCGACCTGGTCCGCGAGCAGTTCCGCCTGGCCCGCGGCGAGGAACTGGGCTACGGCGATCCCGAGGTGCGCGGACACTCCATCGAATTCCGCATCACCGGCGAGGACCCGGGCCGCAACTTCCTGCCCGCCCCCGGTACGCTCCGCGTCCTGAAAAACCCCACCGGTCCCGGCGTCCGCGTCGATTCCGGCGTGGAACAGGGCGACGTCATCAGCGGGAACTTCGATTCCATGCTGTCCAAGCTCATCATCACCGGTGCCAGCCGCCCGCAGGCGCTGCAGCGCGCCCGCCGCGCCCTGGAAGAAATGGTGGTGGAGGGCATCCCCACCGTCATCCCGTTCGACCTCGCGGTCGTCACGGACCCCGCCTTCGCACCCGCTGAGGGGCCCTTCACGGTCCACACGCGCTGGATCGAAACCGAGTTCACCAACAACCTGCCGGCCTGGACCCCGGACACCCCCGCTGACGGCGAGGGCGCCGCCGAGGAGCGCCAGCGCGTCGTGGTGGAGGTGGGCGGCAAGCGCCTCGAGGTAGTCCTCCCCGCGTCCCTGGGCACCCCGGGAACGGCCTCGGCCGCCGCCGGCAAGCCGGGCAAGTCCAAGAAACGCTCCCGCTCCGCCGGCCCGGCCGCAGCCACCGGCAACGCACTGACCTCCCCCATGCAGGGCACCATCGTGAAGGTGGCCGTGACGCACGGCGATGTGGTCACTGAAGGCGACCTTGTGGTGGTCCTCGAGGCCATGAAGATGGAGCAGCCCCTCACCGCGCACCGGTCCGGCACCATCACGGGACTGACCGCAACTGCCGGGGAAACGGTGTCCGCGGGCGCCATCATCGCCACCATCGAAGACTAGAAAGCGGCACACGCAGCCATGCTCGCACCAAGTTTCCAGGAAGAAGTGGACCGCTACCACCAGGCGGTCCCCGAGATCACCCGGGGAAATCCGGCGCCGATCAAGGACCTGTACTCCCGGCTGGACGACGTCACCCTGGCCAACCCGTTCGGCGGCATAGCCCGCGGCTGGGCCCAGGTGGAGGCGCGGCTGGACCAGGCCGCGCGGCAGTTCCGCGACGGCGAGATGCTGGGCTTCGACACCGTCACCTCCTACACGGCCCGCGACACCGCTTACCTGGTGGAGACCGAACACTTCCGGGCACGGCTGGACACCGCCGCCACCACGGAGGAGTTCGCGCTCCGCGTGACCAGCATCTTCCGCCGCGAGGAGGGCTACTGGAAGCTGGTGCACCGCCACGCTGACCCCGCCGCCCGGCCGCAGTCCCGCCGCTCACTCACGCAGCCCCCGGCCTGAGCCGGCTGCCCCGCCGGCCTGCGGGTGCCTGGTGGGGCCCGCTGCCGGCAGGGTGCCCGCGGCGGGAATGCTGGCAGGCGGCGCCGGCAGGATGCAGACTTAGCACATGCTGCCTTTCCTGCTCCTCGCCTCCCGCGCGGAAGACGCCGCCGCTGAGGACGAGTATGCCGCGTACCTGAGGTACGGCGGGCTGGAGGAGCGGGAGCTGCACCGGATCCGGCTCGAAGCCGCTCCCCTGCCCCCGATGGACCTCTCCAAATACTCCGGCGTCATCGTGGGCGGCAGCCCGTTCACGTCCAGCGACCCCGCGGAGCACAAGAGCACGGTCCAGCACCGGGTAGAGCAGGAGCTGGCCGCACTGCTGGACCAGCTGGTGGCCCGCGACTTCCCGTTCCTTGGGGCCTGTTACGGGGTCGGAACCCTCGGGAGCCACCAGGGCGCCGTGATCGACCGGACCTATGGCGAGCCCCTCGGGGCGGTGGAAGTGGAGCTGACCCGCGAAGGCCTGCAGGACCCCATCCTGCAGGGCATGCCCCAACGCTTCACGGCGCTGACCGGGCACAAGGAGGCCGTCAGCTCGCTTCCCCCGCACGCAGTCCTCCTGGCACGGGCAGCAACCTGCCCGGTGCACATGTTCCGCATCAGGACCAACCTGTATGCCACCCAGTTCCACCCCGAACTGGACGCCGACGGGCTGGTGACGCGGATCGATATCTACCGGGACGCCGGGTACTTTCCACCGGAATCCGCCGAGGAGCTCATGGCGGCAGCACGGCGGTTCACCGTCACCGAGCCCATGGCGGTGCTGAAGAACTTCGTGGCCCGCTACGCCCGCTGAAAACGGCAATGCCCGGCGTGCCGAAAGGCAGCACCGGGCATTGGGGCAAACGAAGCGTCAGGCGACGTTGTTCTCGTAGTCCAGGTCGCGGGTCTCACGGGTGAGGAACAGCGCGATCAGGGTCAGCACAGCCATGGATGTCAGGTAGATGCCTACCAGCAGCGGGCTGCCCTTGGCAGCTTCCCACAGGGCGACGGCGATGAACGGGGCCACCGCGGCACCCAGGATGCTGGAGAAGTTGTAGCTGATGGCCGAGCCGGTGTAGCGGACGTTCGTGGGGAACAGTTCCGGCAGCAGCGCACCCATGGGGCCGAAGGTGAGGCCCATGAGGGAGAACCCGAGGATCAGCAGGCCCATGGTGCCCACGAAGCCGCCGCTGAACAGCGGGACGAACAGCAGGCCGAAGACGAAGATGCCGGCGGTGACGGCCATGAGCATCTTGCGGCGGCCGTACTTCTCGGCCAGCGGTCCGGAGACCAGGGTGAAGATGCCGAAGAAGACGACGCCGGCAATCAGCATCCAGAGGAAATCGTTGCGGCTGTAGCCAAGGCCCGGAACGAACGCGGCGGCAGCGGCCTCGGACATGGGCTTGCCGGCCTTTTCGGCTGCGGCCTTGGCGCCCTCCAGGGTGGGCTTGGTGCCGTAGGTCAGCGTGAACGTGGTCATCAGGTAGAACAGCACGTACGTGGCCAGCATGATGAAGGTGCCCAGGATCAGCTGGCGCCAGCTGGACTTGAAGACCCGGCCCAGCGGAAGCTTGGCTACCTCGTTGGATTCCACCACCTTGGTGAAGGCCGGGGTTTCGATCAGCTTGAGCCGGACGTAGAGGCCCAGGATCACCATGACGGCGCTGAGCAGGAACGGGACGCGCCAGCCCCAGGCCTGGAAGGCTTCCGGGGTCAGGGTGTAGCTGGCCACCAGGAAGATGACGTTGGCAATGATGAAGCCGATGGGGGCACCGAGCTGCGGGAAGGTGCCGTAAATGGCGCGCTTGTTGGCGGGGGCGTTCTCCGTGGCCAGCAGGGCCGCGCCGCTCCATTCGCCGCCGAGGGCCAGGCCCTGGGCGAAGCGCATGACCACCAGCATGGCCGGCGCCCAGAACTCCCAGCCCGGAACCAGCGCCGTGGGGAGGCAGCCGATGAGGAAGGTTGCGATGCCCATGGTCAGCAGCGACGCCACCAGGGTTCCCTTGCGGCCGAACTTGTCGCCGAAGTGCCCGAAGACGATCGAGCCGAGGGGGCGGGCAATGAAGGCCACGCCGAAGACGGCGAAGGAGCTCAGCAGCTGGGTGGTTTCGTTCGCTCCCGGGAAGAAGAGCTTCGGGAACACGAGCACGGCGGCCGTGGCATAGACGTAGAAGTCGTAGAACTCCACTGTGGTGCCGATCAGGCTGGCCACGATGACGCGGCCGCGGGAGTTCACCGGCTGGTGCGAACCAGGCACCTTGGTGGTATCGGTGGATGACATGGGTAAACGCTTTCGTGAGACCGGCCGGGTGCAGGGCAGTGCTGCCTTCCGGCGCGAATAGTTAGAGTTCGATCTTACTTCGCCGCGTCCAGTCAATGGACGAAAGGTCCACGATGCGGACATGTGTTGTGCATCTCATATTCCGGCCGCCAACACCGCCTCACGCCGCGTGGCGGGCCCGGATAGGCAAAAGTCACAGCGCGTTAACAAACATCGACTGTCCGCGAAACGCGCCGTCCCTACCTTGGAGGAACAACATCCCCTGAAGGAGGTAACCCGTGACTGTTGACCGCACCGTTGATGCCGTATCCACCAGCGCACAGCCCGGCCCTACCCGCACTACCGACGCCCCTGCCCTTGAATTCCGCCCCGGCCGCTGGATCGCCAACTGGGATGCCGAGAACAAGGAACAGTGGGAGGCCGCAGGCCGGGCCATCGCCCGCCGCAACCTGAACTGGTCCATCTTCGCCGAGTTCCTCGGCTTCGTCGTCTGGCAGCTGTGGTCCATCGTGGTGGTCCAGCTTCCCGCCGCAGGCTTCACCTTCTCCACTTCGGAAATCTTCTGGCTCATCTCCATGCCAAGCCTGGTGGGCGCCACCCTCCGCATCCCCTACACCTTCATGGTCCCCCGCTTCGGCGGCCGCAACTGGACCATCGTCTCCGCCCTGCTGCTCCTGATCCCCTCCACCGGACTGGCCCTCTGCGTCTCCAACCCGGACACACCGTTCGGTGTGATGCTCCTGGTGGCCGCCCTCGCCGGGTTCGGCGGCGGCAACTTCGCCAGCTCAATGGCCAACATCACGTTCTTCTACCCGGCCAGGGAAAAAGGCTGGGCGCTGGGACTGAACGCCGCGGGCGGAAACCTGGGCGCCGCCGTCGCACAGCTTGCCGTTCCCATCGTTATCACCCTGCTTGCCGCGGGCACCGTCAACCTTCCCATGGCCGGCTGGATGTGGGTCCCCTTCATCCTGCTGGCCGCGTTCGGTGCCTTCAAGTACATGAACAACCTCACCAGCGCCAGGGGTGACGTGGCCGGTTCGGTCGCTGCACTGAAGGAACCGCACCTGTGGATCATGGCGCTGCTGTACATCGGCACCTTCGGCTCCTTCATCGGCTTCGCCGGCGTGTTCCCCAAGCTGATCAAGGACTACTTCCCCGCGTTCTCCTCCATTGGAGTGGGAACCGTGGCCCTGTCCCTGGCCTTCCTCGGCCCCCTGGTGGGTTCGCTGGCCCGTCCCTACGGCGGCCGCATGGCGGACCGCATGGGCGGGGCCCGGATGACCGTATCGGCCTTCGCCGCGATGGCCGTGATCACCCTGACCATGATCTGGACCCTGCCGTTGAAGAACTTCCTGCTCTTCCTGGTTCTCTTCCTGATGCTGTTCACTGCCAGCGGCTTCGGAAACGGGGCCACGTACCGGATGATTCCGGTCATCTTCGCCACCTCCAGCCGGGCTGCCCGCAACGGTGCAAACCCGGTGGCCACCCAGCGGCTCGCCTCCTCGGCCCTCGGCCTGATTTCCGCGATCGGCGCTTACGGCGGCTTCGTCATTCCCCAGGTGCTCAATGCCTCCAGCACCGCCAGCGGCTCCTACACCCCGGCCTTCTACGGATTCGTCGGTGCCTACGTCCTGATGCTGGTGGTCTGCTGGACCTGCTACATCCGCAACGCCGGCCGGAACGCGATGGGACACGTCTAACATGACCAAAAGCGCCGACACGCACTGCCCTTACTGCGCCCTGCAGTGCGCCATGACGCTCACGTCCCCGGCGGACCTGGCCCCGGCTTCGCAGCCGGGGCCAGGCCCCGCTCCTGCACCTGCCGGTTCCAAGGCGTCCCCCGTCCTGGACGTGGCCGGCCGGGACTTCCCCACCAACCGCGGCGGCCTGTGCCGCAAGGGCTGGACCTCGGCCACGCTCCTGAACCACGCGGGCAGGATCACCGAGCCTCTCCTCAAAGGTGCTGACGGCATCCACCGGCCCATCGGCTGGGACCAGGCCCTGGACCTCGCCGCTGCGGCAGTGAAGGACGCCCGCGCCCGGTACGGTGCGGACGCCGTCGGCGTTTTCGGCGGCGGCGGGCTCACCAATGAAAAGGCCTACCAGCTGGGCAAGTTCGCCCGGCTGGCGCTGGGCACCTCCCGGATCGACTACAACGGCAGGTTCTGCATGTCCTCCGCGGCCGCAGCGGGAATGCGCGCCTTCGGCGTGGACCGCGGGCTGCCTTTCCCGCTCGAGGCCCTGGACACCGCCAGCACCATCCTGATGCTCGGCTCCAACGTTGCCGAGACCATGCCGCCGTTCGTCCAGCACCTGCAGGGAGCCCGCGACGCCGGTGGGCTGGTTGTGGTGGATCCCCGCCGCTCCGCCACCGCGGCCTTCACGGCCGACGGCGCCGGCCTCCACCTCCAGCCCCATCCCGGCACCGACCTCACCCTGCTGCTGGGCCTTTCGCACGTGGTCATCCACGAGGACCTGGTGGACACCGCCTACCTCCGGGAACGCACCTCGGGCTACAGCGCCGTCGTCCGCAGCGTGAACTCCTTCTGGCCCGAACGCGTCCAGTCCCTGACCGGCGTCCCCGCGGAGCTGATCCGTGAAACCGCACGCCTGCTCGCCGCCGGCGCCCGCAAGGGCGGCAGCTACATCCTCACCGGCCGGGGCGTGGAACAGCACGTGGACGGCACGGACACCGCCACCGCGGCCATCAACCTCAGCCTCCTGCTGGGCCTGCCCGGCTCCGCCCGCAGCGGCTACGGCACCCTCACTGGCCAAGGCAACGGCCAGGGCGGCCGCGAGCACGGCCAGAAAGCCGACCAGCTGCCCGGCTACCGCAAGATCACCGACCCCGCCGCCCGCGCGCACGTCGCCGCGGTCTGGGGCGTCCCCGAGGACCTGATCCCCGGCCCCGGCCTGCCCGCCGTCCAGCTGCTGAAATCGCTGGGAAAGCCCGACGGCGTCCGGTGCCTTTTCGTGCATGCCTCCAACATTGCGGTGGCGGCACCTGACGCCAACGCCGTGATCGAGGGGCTGCGGAGCCTGGACTTCCTGGTGGTCTGCGACTTCTTCCTGTCAGAGACCGCCGCGGAAGCGGACCTGATCCTTCCCGTGCTCCAGTGGGCCGAGGAGGAAGGCACCCTGACCAACCTGGAAGGCCGCGTCCTGCGCCGCCGACGCGCCATCTCCCCTCCCGCCGGCGCCCGCAGCGAGCTCTGGATCATGGCCCGCCTGGCGGAGCGGCTGGATGCCCCTTCCACCTACAGCGACGATGCGGAGACCGTCTTCGAGGAACTCCGCCTGGCGTCCGCGGGCGGCCTGGCCGATTACTCCGGCATCGATTACGCCATGCTGGACCGCGGCGAGGCCGCCTACTGGCCGTACCCGGCCGGCAGCACCGGGACGCCGCGGCTGTTCCGGGACGGCTTCGCCCACCCCGACGGCAAGGCGGCCATGGTCCCGGTGGTACCGCGCCGCCGCCGTACTCCCGCAGCTGAAGCCGCCGGGCACGCAACAGCCCCCGCCGGCACAGCCATGACCCTCATCACCGGCCGCCTCCTGGAGCACTACCAGTCCGGGGCCCAGACCCGCCGGGTCGCCGAGCTCGCCGCCGCCCAGCCCGAGGCCAGGGTGCAGATCCACCCGGCGGCAGCCGAAGCCATGGGCATCGCCGCCGGAACGCTGGTATCGGTGTCCAACGGGCGCGGCGAGGTGGTGTGCCGGGCCGAGCACAGCACCGCGATCCGCCCGGAGACGGTGTTCCTGCCCTTCCACTTTCCCGGGGCCGAAAGCGCCAACCGGCTGACGGAAGCCGCAACCGATCCGGTATCCGGGATGCCCGAGTTCAAGTTCAACACCGTTTGGGTCCGGCCCGTGGCCGCACCCGAATCCGCCCGCATGCTTCAAACGACGGAGGCCTCATGAGCGAGCAGATTGTCATTGTGGGATTCGGTCCAGTGGCCGCCCGGCTGGTGGACGAGCTCCTGCCCGCCGTGCGCAACGGACACGTCCGGCTCACGGTGCTGGGCGAGGAAGCCGAGGCTGCCTACAACCGCGTCCTGGTTGCCGATCTCGGCGTCGGCCGGACCACCGCTGACGCACTTGCCCTCGCCGACAGCGCCGAACTGGTTGCAGAGGGAGTGGATGTCCGGCTGGGCGTCCGGGCCAGGCGCGTGGACCGGGCGCGGCAGCAGGTGGTTCTCTCGGACGGCGCGTCCGTGCACTACGACCGGCTGGTGTTTGCCACCGGATCCAGGCCGGTGATCCCCAACCTTACCGGCATCAATCCTGACCCGTCCTCCCCCGTGCTGCCCACCGGCGTCACGGCACTGCGGGACCTCCGCGACGCCCGGGTGTTGCGGCAGGCGGTGGCCGGCGGCAAGCGCGTGGTGGTCCTGGGCGGAGGCGTCCTGGGCCTGGAAACCGCATTGGCCGCCGCTGAGGAAGGTGCCACGGTCACCGTGGTCCACAACGGCCCGCACCCGCTGGGCCGCAGCATCGACCGCGGCGGCGGGGCGGTCCTGGCCGCAGGGCTGCGCCGCTGTGGCGTCCGGGTGGCCGGCAACGCCCGGTCCACCGGCGTTGAGCACAACGCGCCCGACGGCGGGTTCTCGGCTTTGCTGCTGGATGACGGATCGGCGATCGACGGCGACCTCCTGGTCATCTCCTGCGGCGTACGTCCCCGGACCGAGCTGGCCGAAGGCTGCGGCCTCTCCACCGGCGCCGGCATCCTGGTGGACCACAGGCTGCGGGCGCACCACGAGCCGCACATCTTTGCCATGGGCGACTGCGCCGAAGTCCGTTGCCCGGATCCGGGCTGCGCCACGTGCCGGAACGCCTCCGGACCGTCCGGGCTGGTGGGTCCGGGCTGGCGGCAGGCCGAATGGCTGGCCGGCTACCTCACCCTGTTGGCCGAAGGGGCGGAAGCGGACGCAGAAGTGCTGCCTGCGCTGCCGCCGGAACAGCCCGGCGTCGTGGTCCTGAAGGCCCGGGGCATGAACATGGCCGTGGCCGGGGACAACGCTGCCGAGCCGTGGGACGAGGAAGCCCTCACGGCCGGTGCGGTCAACGGAAGGCCTCGCCTGCAGGTGTCGCAGTGGGCCGATCCGGAGCACGGCCGGTACGTCAAGATGACCACCCGGGGCGGTGTGCTGGAAGGCCTGGTGGCGGTGGGCATGCCCCGGACCGCGGCCGAACTCGTGGGGCTTTTTGAACGGGGCGCTGAGCTGCCCGCGGACCGGTCACTGCTGCTGCGACTGGATGGACCGGACCAGCTGCCCGGGGCCGGGGCTGCCGACCCCGCCGGCACCGTCTGCCGGTGTGCGGGGGTCAGCGGGGCGACGATCACGGCGGCGGCCTCTGACGGCTGCTCCACGGTGGCCGAGGTTTCCAGGGCCACCCGCGCCGGCACTGGGTGCGGTGGCTGCCATGAGGACATCAAGGGCCTGATCGAACAGCACTTCCAGGCGGCAGCGGCATAGCGACTGCGGGGCTTTGGCCCCTGATCCGGTGAGGGGCCTTGACGGCGGCGTCCGCGCAGCATGTGATGGACGGGACTGACCCGCGCGCCCATCTTCCGGGCCGGACGCCTGCCGTTCGGAACAACGAAAGGACTACCCCATGTCCCTGCTCGACTCCGCCCTCTGGGAAGGCAAAATCTACCTCAACGGCTGGCGGGCGGGCGGCGGTGGGACCGCCCCCAGCATGGAACCGGCTACCGGTGGGCAGCTGGGGAGCTGTGGCGTGGCTTCCGTGGCGGACGTCCGCGAAGCCGCAACCGCCGCCGCGAAGGCGCAAAAGGAATGGGCTGCCCGCAACCCCGAGGACCGGGCAGCGGTACTGCGCCGCGCCGGACAGCTCTGGGAGGAGCACGCTGCCGAGGTCCAGGACTGGATTGTGCGCGAATCAGGCGGCATTCCGCCCAAGGCAGGGCTGGAGACGCATATCGCAGCCAACGAATGCTACGACGCGTCGGCGCTGCCCTCGCTCCCTGCCGGTGACGTGCTGACGTCCAATGAAAACCGCTGGTCCTTTGCCCGGCGCCGTCCGGTGGGTGTTGTCTCTGTCATCGCGCCGTTCAACTTCCCGCTGATCCTCTCCATCCGCGCCGTGGCCCCTGCCCTGGCATTGGGTAACGCCGTGCTGCTCAAGCCGGACCCGCGGACCGCGGTCTGCGGCGGCGTGACCGTGATGCGCATCTTCGAGGAGGCCGGGCTTCCGCCGGGCCTGCTCTCCCTGCTGCCCGGCGGCGCCGACATCGGAGCCGCCGTCGTCGAAGCCCCCGAGGTCCGCGTGATCGCTTTCACGGGATCGACGGCGGCCGGCCGGAAGATCGGTGAAACGGCCGGCCGCCTGCTCAAGCGTGCCCACCTTGAACTCGGCGGCAACAATGCGCTCATCGTGCTCCCCGGCGCCGACCTGGCCAAGGCGGCCTCCGCGGCGGCGTTCGGCTCGTTCATGCACCAGGGCCAGATCTGCATGGCTGCCGGACGCCACATCGTGCATGAGGACATCTACGACGACTACGTTGCCGCCCTGTCGGAGAAGGCGGCCCACCTGCCCGTGGGAGATCCGAAGAGCGGCACCGTGGCGCTGGGGCCGGTCATTGATGAGCGCCAGCTGCAGCGGGTGGACGGGATCGTCCAGGACGCGGTCCAGGCGGGCGCCCGGCTCGCCGCCGGGGGAACCCACGATGGCCGGTTCTACAAGCCCGCCGTGCTGGTAGACCTGGACACTGACAGTCCTGCCTGGAAGGACGAAATCTTCGGCCCCGTGGCCCCGGTGATGAAGTTCTCCACCGTGGATGAGGCTGTGGCGCTGGCCAACGACAATGAGTACGGCCTGTCCATCGGGATCCTGGGCGACGTCGGACTGGCCATGACCATCGCCGACCGGCTGGACTCCGGGAAGGTCCACATCAACGAACAGACGGTCTCCGATGAGGCGAACTCCCCGTTTGGCGGAACGAAGAACTCAGGCAACGGCTCGCGGATCGGCGGCCACCACGCCAACATGGAATCGTTCACCGAGATCCAGTGGCTCACCATGCGACCGGACATCGCCCCGTACCCGTTCTAGGCCCGTTCCCGTCTTAGGGCGGGCAGCCCTCCGGTTACCTGTCACAGCCCGAATATTTGCCCCGCCAATACGTAGACTCCGTAAGCGCCCGCGGTGAGGAGGGCACCCAAATAAGTGAGCACGAGCCGCGTGTCGCGCAGGAAGCATTTGGACCGTGCCAGGCCCCGCCGCCTTGCCTTCCAGTACCCCGCAAACCCAAGGCCGGCGAAGACCGCCAGTGCGGCAGGTCCCGCCAGCCACCCCAGCAGCGCAACTGTGGCAAAAATGCACAACCGGAGCGGATCATACGGTGCCTGGCCGGTGGGTGCGGGGGTGCCCGGACCCTGCGGGGTGGAGTGCGCTGCGGCGTGTCGGCGCACCAGTTGGGACGGCTTGGGTCCTCCAGCAATGCGCCGGGCATCAGAGGCCGGGTCCATGAATCCTCCCTAAACCTGGCGCACCGGAAGCAGCCGTGCGCCGGTCACCGTGCTCATCCGCTGCCGGGCAAGGGAAGGCCATGCCTGAACAGCGCAGAAGGGCGCGCACTGGTGCTCCCCGTCGTCGCCCTTGGTTCCGACGTGGACGCAGCATTGGGTGAGCCGTTCCTCGATCATGGTGGACATGTCCATGAAGGGCTTGACCATGATCCGGGTGACCCGCTCGGCCAGGAGCCGGCGCAGGCGCTGCTGCTGGCCCGGAAGCTTGCCTGCCGCCAAAGTGGTCAGCGTTCCGATGCCAAGATCGCACTGCGTGCAGATGTTCTTCCAAAGATCCATGGTCCGTGGGTGCGACAGGGACGACTGCTCACTCAGCAGGTCCAGCAGAGAGGTCTTCATCAGGTTCCGCAGTTCCAGCGGGATGGCGCTGTCAGCAATCCGGTTGGCGATGCTGTCAGGATTGAGTTCGAGCCACGACAGCAATTGGTCGTGGCCTACGAGCGCCGCCAGTGAACGCCAGGTGCCGGCGTCGTCCTTGAGCATGTAGCCCACCGATGCGCAGTGCGGATGGGAGCACGGCAGTGCCGTGAGGTCGTGCCAGGAGACCACACCACCGGTTTGTGACTCGAGCCTGTCCAGGACGCCGGTATGCGTGAGCCGGTCCAGGGGGTCGATGCCGTGCCCGCGCCCGGATCCAAACACGGGCTGCAGCGCCACGCCGCCCACGTACGGGGTCTCCAGGGCGCGCATCACCACGTCACCGATCTCACTGTCGTTGACGCCCAGGGATGCCGTCATGGTCAGGGTTGTGAATATCCCGGCCGCGGACAGGCGGGAGATGGCCGCATCCTTGTAGCGGGTCAGGTCGCCGCCCCGGTGGTGGATTGATGCCTCCCTGGAAGAGCCATCGTATTGGAGGTACACCTCCACGCGGTCACGGTGCCGCGCCAACAGGGCAAGCAGTTCGTCGTCAGTGGCCATCAGCATGCCGTTGCTGTTCACCATGATCCGCACGATCGGCCGGGCCACGAGTTCGTCCAGCAGCTCCGCCAGGTACGGGTACAGCGTTGGTTCACCGCCGGACAACATCAGCACATCGAGGCGGTTGTTCTCGCGTGCCAGGCGGGTATCAATATTGGCCAGCACCTCCTCAAGCGGAGCCACGCCCTGCAGTTGCGGTCCGGAGGCGGTGAAACAGGTGGGGCACTTCAGGTTGCAGTGCTCGATGATGTCCTGGAGCAGGATGCAGGTGTGCTGGGTCTGCATGGCGGGAAGCCCGTAGGCATACGCCTCGGGGATGGGACGGAAATTGCCTGCCCGGTCAGGAACGTGCTGCTTGGTGGGCGCCTGCCATTTCTCCAGGTAGCGAAGGATCTCCGGGGACTCGTCGTAGAGCGTGCGGACCAAACCGTGGTCCGGGCAACCTCGTTCAAGCCACACCCGCCCGCCGTGGATCAGCAGCGCCCCGGACAGCCGCCGGACCTCGCTGAGTGGAGGGTTGGTTTCATGGCAACGGGGGCAGAACGCCGTGACGTAGCGGTGGATCCGGTCACCCCGCAGCGGCTGGCCGGGCCCTGGCAACTCTCGAGACCTCATTGATCAGTGCTCCTTCTCAGACTCTGGTCTGTGCGAGGGCACCCACGCACAGTCCCCCGCCGAGCAACAGGAAGATGCCCAGCCCAATCAGCATCCCCGCCCCGGTCCGCGCGGTATCGGGGCGCACGGCAAGGGCAATGCCCAGTCCCAGGTAGACGGCGATGGGGACAAAGGCAGCGGGTCCGGCCAGGATGCTGGTCGCCCAGGAATTCGGCGCACCGACGCCGATTGTCGCCCAAAGGTAGAGGATGTACAACGCCAAAGCGCCAAATGTGAGGCCCGGGCCCAAGTAGCCGCGCCGCGGTTCCCCCTGCTGCCCCGGGCGGTGGGGCTCCTTCGGAGGGGGCGGAGCCTCCTGGTCATCGTCCATATCAAGCCCGGACCTGGACAAGGAAGCTGATGCAGAGACCGCCGCCGAGCAAGACAAAAGCGCCCAGGCCGATCAGCAGCCCTGCGCCCCAGAACGACGTCCGGCGCCGTGCGGCCAGCACGATCGCCACGGCCAGGTACAGGACGATGGGAATGAAGGGCGCCGGCACGGCCAGGAAGCTTGCGGACCAGGCATAGGGCCCCTGGGCTATGGTTCCCAGGACGTAGACCGCGTACAGCGCCACGGCGCCAAACACGGCCCCCAGCCCCAGGGACCCGCCCCGTGGTTCGTTGTCCTGGGCGTTCTCTTGCCGCCGTGGAGGAGGCTGCAGTGGCCCATCGGGGGTTTCTCCGCTCATGCCACGGTCCCTTCCAGTGCAGGGCGGACGGGCTTCCTGAACACCCGCCGGACGCGCCAGGCCAGTAAAGGCAGGACCGCCAGCAGGAACAGTTGGGGGCGGCTCAAACCAAGCCAGAGGACCTCGTTTCCCCGGACGAACTCGACGAAGAACCTGAAGACGGCGTAGGCGCTGACGAAACAGATGAAGAGGTCACCGGGATGGGGCATGGCGTCCCGGTAACGCCACATCAGGGCGAAGGCGGCCAGGTGGAAGGCGATCTCGTAGGCGAAGGACGGATGGAGGGCCACTCCCGCCGGGGCACCGGCCAGCGCAGCCTGGGCAGGGGTGAGGATGATGCCCCAGGATCCGCCGGTGGGGGTGCCCGGGAGCTCGGTGAGGAGGCAGCCCACCCGGCCGATAACCAAGGCCAGGGCCACCGCAGGCGCCAGCAGGTCTCCCGTGGACTCCCTGTAACCTGTCAGCCGTTTGCCAAAGTGGACGCCGAACCACGCCCCCACCAAGCCGGCGAGGATGCTCCGGTCACCGTTGCCCCACCAGTCCGCCAGGGACACCTGCCGGGACACGTCCCAGGTGAGCACGCGGGAGCCGATGCCCCCAAACGCCACGGCGAAACCGGCGATGGGCCACAAGCGGGGGTCGGTGAGGCCACGGCGGCGCTTCTCATAGGCGTAGAACAAGAGGGCTGCACCGATGCCCAGCCCCACCATGCCGGCATGCACCAGCGCGTTTCCCGCAAGGGGAAGCCCAATCATGGGCAGAGTGTAGCAACGGAACGCCCACCGAATGCGGGCCCTTCGGCCCTTACATGTGGACGTGCAGGCGGCGGGCTGCCTCGGAGATGGATCCGGTGAGCGACGGGTACACGGTGAAGGTGCTGGCGACGTCGTCCACGTGCAGCTTCTGCTTGACCGCGATGGAAATGGGGAAGATCAGCTCGGAGGCGTTGGGCCCGACCACCACGCCGCCGATCACCGTGCCGGAGCCCTTCCGGGCGAAGATCTTCACGAACCCATCCTTGGCGTTGCGCATCTTGGCGCGGGCGTTGCTTTTCAGGGAGAGCTTGATGACGTCGGCCTGGTACTTGCCGGACTCGATCTCGGCCTCTGAGACACCCACATTCGCGATTTCCGGTGAGGTGAAGATGTTGGAGGCCACCTGGTGGAGCTTGAGCGGGGTGACGCCGTCGCCCATGAAGTGCGCCACCGCGATCCGGCCCTGCATGGCGGCCACCGAGGCCAGCGGCAGGACGCCGGTGCAGTCACCGGCGGCGTAAATGTTAGGAGCCGTGGTCCGGGAGACGCCGTCGACCTTGATGTGGCCGCTTTCGCTCACGGCCACGCCTGCCTCCTCAAGGCCAATCCCCGCCGTGTTGGGGATGGAGCCAAGGCACAGGAGGCAGTGGCTGCCCGTCACCTTGGTGCCGTCGGAGAGGGTGACCACCACGCCGTCGTCCGTGCGTTCCACGGTCTGGGCACGGGAGCGGGACAGGACCCGCACACCGCGGCGTTCAAAGACTTCCTCCAGGACCACTGCGGCGTCAACGTCTGACCCCGGCAGCACGCGGTCACGGCTGGAGACCAGGGTGACCTTGGAACCCAGGCCGTTGTAGGCGGACGCGAATTCGGCGCCGGTGACGCCGGACCCCACCACAATGAGCTCCTCGGGCAGCTCGTCGAGGTTGTAGATCTGCGTCCAGTTCAGGATCCGTTCGCCGTCCGGGCGGGCCGTTTCCAGCTCGCGGGGGTGCGCGCCCACCGCCAGCAGGATGGTGTCGGCTTCGACGGTTTCGGTGCCGTCGACGGTCAGGACCTCGATCCGGTGGCTGTCCAGGAGCCGGCCGGAGCCTTCGATGATGCGCACGCCCTGTTTCTCCAGGCCGTCTCGGATGTCCCGGGACTGGTTGCGGGCCAGGTTAAGGAGGCGGTCGTTGATGTGCTTGAGGTCGGCGCGCATGACCGGGACGAAGTCGCCGCCGTCGACGTCGAACTTCACTCCCAGCTCGCCGGCCTCTGCGACGCGGGTCATGAGGTCGGCCGTGGCAATGAGGGTCTTGGAGGGGACTACGTCGGTCAGCACCGCGGATCCACCGAGCCCGGCACGTTCGATGACGGTGACGGTCGCCCCCAGTGAGGCGGCCACCATGGCAGCTTCGTATCCGCCGGGACCACCTCCCAGGATTGCGATCCGCGGGGAACTGAAATCTGGATGCGTAGTCACAGTCATCCATTCTCTCCCATTTACGGCCCGACCACCAAGAAACCAGGGTGCTTTCCGGGCCTGCCGTGACCGGGGCAACATGGGCGGCAGGATAACTTGTACTGGTGAGTACAACAGACTTCCTGAACACGGACCCGTTCGCCGCCGCCCGCGCCGCCGCGGACTACATTGCGGAAGAAACTGGAGTGGACCGCCATGACACCGCCCTGGTTCTCGGCTCCGGGTGGGGCGAGGCCGCAGACCTGATCGGCGAGACCACCGCCACCCTGTCCGCCGAGGAGGTTCCCGGCTTCCACGCCCCCGCCGTGGAGGGCCACGTTGGCACCATCCGCTCCGTGCTGACCACGTCCGGCAAGCGCGCCCTGGTCCTGGGCGCCCGGACCCACTACTACGAGGGCAAGGGCGTCCGCGCCGTGGTGCACGGCATCCGGACCGCTGCGGCTGCCGGATGCAGCACCCTTGTCCTCACCAACGGCTGCGGCGGCCTCAATGAGGACTGGGCCCCCGGCACCCCGGTACTGATCCGGGACCACATCAACCTCACCGCCGCTTCCCCGCTGGAAGGCGCGACGTTCGTGGACCTGACGGACCTGTATTCGCCGCGGATCCGCGGGCTGGCCCGGGAAGTGGACCCCACCCTGGACGAGGGCGTGTACGCACAGTTCCCCGGCCCGCACTATGAGACGCCGGCAGAGGTGCAGTATGCCAAGCGGATCGGTGCGGACCTGATCGGCATGTCGACGGCGCTCGAGGCCATCGCAGGCCGTCATGCCGGCATGGAGGTGTTCGGTATTTCGCTGGTCACCAACCTTGCAGCAGGCATCAGCCCCCAGCCGCTCAGCCACCAGGAAGTGATCGAGTCCGGCCAGGCAGCGGGCCCGCGCATTTCCAGGCTGCTGGCTGACATCATCGCCCGGCTCTAGCGGGCCAGGCGCCCGGGGTGCGCAACGTGGGCGGGCAATGACGATAGCGTTATGCCCATGACGTCTTCCGATGCCGAACTTCGCCTGCTCGCCGAAGCCCGCGAATGGGCTGTCCAAGACCCGGATTCCGCAACGGAGGCCTCGCTCCTTGGGCTGGTCCGCCTTGTGGAGGATGGCGATCCCGCGGCCCGGCAGGAACTGGAAGACAGCTTCCGCGGCACACTGCAGTTCGGCACCGCGGGACTGCGGGCCGCGCTGGGCCCCGGCCCAAACCGGATGAACCGGGTGGTGGTCCGCCGGGCTGCAGCAGGACTCGCGGCGTTCCTGGTGGAGGCCGTGGCGAAGGCGGCGGCCGGCACCAGGCCGCGCGCCGTCGTCGGCTATGACGCCCGCTACAACTCGGATATTTTCGCGGCAGAAACGGCGGCGATCTTCACCGCGGCCGGCATCGAGACCTTCCTGCTGCCGGCAGCCCTCCCCACTCCCCTGCTGGCCTACGCTGTCCGCGCCCTGGAGTGCGACGGCGGCGTCATGGTCACCGCCAGCCACAACCCGCCGCAGGACAACGGGTACAAGGTGTACCTGGGGCGGCACGCGGTAACGGCAGAGGGCGACGGCGCCCAGATCGTGGCGCCGTACGATGCCGAAATCGCCGCGCGCATCAGCGCCGTGGGGCCGCTGGAGTCCATAGCGCTGGCAAGGGACGGATGGACCGTCCTGGACGGCTCCATCGCCGCCGAGTACCAGCGGGCGACGGCGGCACTCGCCATGCCGGAGCGCTTTCCGGCCCGCGATCTCCGGATTGTCCTGACCCCGCTGCACGGCGTCGGCGGCGGGACGGCGCTGGAAGTACTCAAGGCGGCAGGTTTCACGGATGTCACCGTGGTGGCCGAGCAGGCCGATCCGGACCCCGATTTCCCCACCGTCAGTTTCCCCAACCCGGAGGAACCCGGCGCACTGGACCTTGCCCTGGAAGCAGCGGCGCGGCTGGACGCCGACCTGGTCATCGCCAATGACCCCGACGCCGACAGGGCTGCCGTGGCGGCCAAGGACCCCGACACCGGCGCGTGGCGCATGCTCCGCGGGGACGAAGTGGGGTCCCTGCTGGGCGCCCACATGGTGGCCCGGCTCGCGGACGGCGACTCCGTCGCGGAGGGTGACGGCCGGCGTGTGTTCGCCAATTCGATTGTGTCCTCCCGCCTGCTGGCGCGCATCGCGGCGGCCGCCGGACTCGACCATGAGGAAACGCTGACCGGATTCAAGTGGATTTCCCGGGTCCCGGGGCTGGTCTACGGGTACGAGGAGGCGCTGGGATACTGCGTCGCCCCGGATCAGGTGAAGGACAAGGACGGCATTTCCGCCGCGGTCCTGATCGCCGAACTCGCGGCCACTGCCAAAGCCGCAGGCAAGACGGTCTTCGACACGCTGGACGAGCTGTACCTCCAGCACGGCCTGCATGCCAGCGACCAGCTGAGCATCAGGGTTGCGGACCTGGGACTGCTGGACGCCATGATGAACCGCCTCCGGGTTTCGCCGCCGGAGTCGTTCGGGCAGTCAGCGGTGGAGGTATTCACGGACCTGGCCGAAGGCAGCGCGCAGCTGCCGCCGACGGAAGGCCTGCTTTACATCACCCGGAACCTGACCCGCGTGATCATCCGGCCCAGCGGCACCGAGCCCAAACTCAAGTGCTACCTGGAAGTCATCCACCAGGTGGGCTCCGCCG
Organism: Pseudarthrobacter sp. LT1; assembly: GCF_035621795.1. NCBI lineage: Bacteria > Bacillati > Actinomycetota > Actinomycetes > Micrococcales > Micrococcaceae > Pseudarthrobacter > Pseudarthrobacter sp. LT1. The sequence goes on along the minus strand of NZ_CP141830.1, from coordinate 1,453,860 downwards.
CGGAACTGCCGGCGGCACGCCAGGCTGCGCGCGCCTCGCTGGATGAAGTCCTCCACGACGTGAGCGAGGCGCTGGGTCTTTAACCACGGAAAGGGCGCGCCGCTTCGGCGCGCCCTTTCCCTGCGGAAAATCCTAGAGCTCCACCTCGACGAAGCCGTCCCTGACACGGGTGCTGAACGCTGCCAGCCGCAGGCCCGGAGTGGTGAAGCATTCACCGGTCTCCAGATCGTAGACCTCCTTGTGCAGCGGCGAGGCGATCGTGGGGCGGGTGCCCTTGGAACCGAGGATGCCGCGGGCCATGACGTGGGCTCCGGTGGCGGGGTCCTCGTGCGCCACGGCGAAGACTTCGCTGGGGCCGGTGCGGAACAGTGCCACCTGGCGGCCTGCCACCAGGGCGGCCTCGCCCCATGCCGGTTCGAGGTCGTCCACCATGCAGACACGGTGCCAGCCGGTCCCGAACCCGGCGGTGTCTGATTCGGCGGCGAGCGCCCCAAGTTCAAGTGTTGCCGTCATGTCCGGCTCCTTTCCCTGTGCCTGTTGTCCCTTGCATTGGCAGCTTTTGCGGCCGTGTCCCACGCTAGGGTCCGGGTGTTTCAAAGGGGTGCGGTGAATGTGTCCGGCGCGTAAAAGAGACCTAACGCGGGCGGAAATGCGTTCGTGATGCAGAAGTTAAGTTGACGAAACAATTGGGAAACTGAGGCGAAACTGCCCCTTCCTAGGCTGGATGCACAAGCTGCAGAGCACCGTCTGCGGCCCATGCGAAAGGCCCACAGTGACCGAACAGACTTCAAGCACAGAGACTCCGCGCCGCATCGTCGTCGCCGGCGGCGGCCCAGCGGCCCACCGTTTTGCGGACGCCATGCATGCCCGCGGCCTCGACGGCTGGCATGTCACGGTCCTCACCGAGGAAGCCCACCTCCCCTACGACCGGGTCGCACTTTCCAAGGCCCTCACCGATGCCGGCGTGGATCTCACCCTGGGCACCGCCTCCATGTGGGACCACGGGTCGCTGGTCCTGAAGACCGGCGAGCGCGTGGTGAAGATCAATCCGGAAACAAAGAGCGTGGAAACCGCCGCCGGCCACAGCTACGAGTACGACCAGCTGGTGGTGGCCACGGGGTCGGACGCTGTACGCCTGCCCATCCCCGGTGCTGAGCACGCCCACGTGTACCGGACGCTCGAGGACGTGTGGGCCATCAACAAGGCCATTGCCGAACTCACCGCGAAGCTCGGCCGCAAAATCAACGCGGTGACCATCGGCGGCGGACTCCTGGGCCTTGAGTCGGCCGCCGGCACCGAGCAGCTCGGTGCCACCCCCGTCGTCATCAACGGGGCTCCCTGGCTGATGAACACCCAGCTGGACGAGGGCGCGGGCCAGGCCCTGGGCCGGCTCATCGAAGCCAAGGGCTTCGAGGTCCACGGCGGGGTGTTCCCTTCCGAAATTTTGGCGGACGACGACGGCCAGGTCACCGGAGTGCTCATGGCTGACGAACGCGTCATCCCGGCAGACCTGGTGATTGTCGCCGTCGGCGTCAAACCCCGCGACGAACTCTTCCGCGCAGCCGAGGGCGAAGACCAGCTCTTCAGCCTGGGCCCCCGCGGCGGGGTGGTCATCAACGATTACTGCGCCACTGAAGTACCGGGCATCTGGGCCATCGGCGAAGTGGCCAACTTCGGCGGCATGTGCCTGGGCCTGGTGGCCCCCGCCAACACCATGGCCGAGATCGTGGCCGACCGGCTTCACGGCGGCGACGCCACCTTCCCGGGCTTCGACACCGCCACCAAGCTCAAGCTGTCCGGGGTGGATGTAGCCAGTTTCGGTGACGCCTTCGCCCGGACCGAACACGCCCTGGAAATCGTCTACGCCGACCCCGCCCGCGGCGTGTACCAGAAGATCGTGACCACCGACGACGCGAAGACCCTCCTCGGCGGCATCTTCGTGGGCGACGCCTCTCCGTACATGAGCCTGCGCCCGCTCCTGGGCCGCGAACTTCCCGCGGAGCCCGGCGCATTCCTCAGCGCGGCCGGCGGCGGCGATGCTCCGGAAACCGAACTGCCCGACGACGCCACCCTGTGCTCCTGCAACAACGTCACCGCGGGAACCATCCGGGACACCATCAACGGCTGCGGCGCCTGCGAGGGCAACGCTCCCGTCCAGGAGCTGGGCGAGCTGAAGGGCTGCACCCGGGCCGGCACCCAGTGCGGTTCCTGCGTGCCGATGCTGAAGAAGCTGCTGGAAACTGAGCTGACCAAGTCCGGCGTCGAGGTCTCCAAGGCCCTGTGCGAGCACATTGAACTGTCCAGGCAGGAACTCTTCGACGCCATCCGTGTCCTGGGACTGACCTCCTTCGAGGAGATCATGGCCAAGTACGGCACCGGCGCCGGCTGCGACATCTGCAAGCCCACCATCGCCAACATCCTGGCCAGCCAGAACAGCGCCTACGTGCTGGACGCCGGCCGCGGAACCCTGCAGGACACCAACGACCGCGCCCTGGCCAACATGCAGAAGGACGGCACCTACTCGGTGGTCCCCCGCATCGCCGGTGGCGAAATCACCCCGAAGAAGCTCGGAGTGATCGCCGCCGTCGCCGAAAAGTACGGCCTGTACACCAAGATCACCGGCGGCCAGCGGATCGACATGTTCGGCGCCCGGCTGGAACAGCTCCCGGAGATCTGGAAGGAACTGGTGGACGCCGGCTTCGAGTCCGGCCAGGCCTACGGCAAGAGCCTGCGGACGGTGAAGTCCTGCGTCGGTTCCACCTGGTGCCGGTTCGGTGTCCAGGACTCCGTAGCCATGGCCATCCAGCTGGAGCTGCGCTACCGCGGCCTGCGGAGCCCGCACAAGCTCAAGATGGGCGTCTCCGGCTGCGCCCGCGAATGCGCCGAGGCCCGCGGCAAGGACGTGGGCGTGATCGCCACCGCCGACGGCTGGAACCTCTATGTGGGCGGCAACGGCGGAGCCACGCCGGCGCACGCCCAGCTCCTGGCCAAGGACCTGGACGACGAGACCCTGATCAAGTACATCGACCGCTACTTCATGTACTACATCCGCACGGCCGACCGCCTGCAGCGCACGGCCCGGTGGCAGGAAGAGCTCGACGGCGGCATCAAACACGTGGAGGACGTGGTGGTCAAGGACACGCTGGGCATCGCCGCAGACCTCGAGGCTGCCATGGCCAAGCACGTGGACACCTACGTCGACGAGTGGGCTGACACCCTGAAGGACCCCGAGCGCCTGCGCCGGTTCCGCTCGTTCGTCAACGCACCCGACCAAAAAGACGACTCCATCACCTTCGTTCCGGACGAGCGCGGCCAGATGCGGCCCGCCACTGCGGAGGAGAAGGGGAAAGTCCTGATCGGGGCCTCCATCCCGGTCCGCACCACCACGACCACCCCTGGAAACGAGGCATAACCATGCAGCTCAGTATCGACCTCACCGGCAGGGACGTCCTGGTGACCGGCACCCCTGCTGCCGCGCGGCAGGCGGTGCGGCGGTACAAAGCCGCGGGCGCCGTCGTCCACCGCCTCACCAGCCCGTACAACGCCCAGGGCGCCCCGCTGCCCAAAGGACTGTTCCTGGTTGCCGCCGTCGAGGACGGGCAGCCCGGCTGGGCCGGCCTCCTGGACCGCTGCCGGGACGCAGGCATCCCCGTCGCTGCCGAACCTGCCGCCGGTGCCGCCGGGCACGTCACCCTGGTAGGGGGCGGCCCGGGCACCAGCGACCTGCTCACCGTGGCCGCCGTCAAGGCGCTGCGCGATGCGGACGTGGTGTTTTATGACCGCCTCGCTCCGTACCAGGAACTGCCGCTGCTGACGTCCGCGGAACTGGTGGATGTGGGAAAGAAGCCGGGGCACCACAAGGTCAGCCAGTCGGATATCGAAAAGCTGATGGTGGAAAGCGCACTGGCCGGGAACAATGTGGTCCGCCTCAAGGGCGGGGACCCCTACGTGTTCGGCCGCGGAGGCGAGGAAGTAGCCGCCTGCGTGGCCGCCGGCGTCCCGGTCCAGGTGGTGTCCGGCGTGACCAGCGCCATCTCGGTGCCCGCCGCTGCAGGCATCCCGGTCACCCACCGGGAAGTCAGCCACATGTTCACCGTCGTCTCCGGGCATGCACCGCTCACCGAAAAGGAGCACCACCACTTGGCCGGCCTGGGCGGCACCATCGTGGTGCTCATGGGCATCGGCACCCTCCACCAGCTCGCCGCCGGCCTTCGCCGCGCCGGGATGCGCCCGGACATGCCCATGGCAGTGGTGGAACGCGGATACCGGCCGGGCCAGCGCACCACCATCGCCGATCTGGGAACCATCACCTCTGCCGCGGCCGGCTGCAGCAACCCGGCCGTGCTGGTCATCGGTGAGGTGGTGCGGGTGGCTGAAGCCAACCAGCAGCACGCCGGTGCCGCCGCCGACCTGGACAGGCTGGCGGCCTCGCTGCTGGGATCATGAAAGGATTGACCCCCATGACTGCACTTGCACCGGCCGAATCACCGCAGGCTGAAGAATCCACCGACGCCGCGGAGTCGCCGCTGGAGGGATTCCGCATCGGCGTCACCTCGGACCGGCGGTCCCGCGACCTGATCGAGGCCCTGGAACGGCGCGGCGCTGAAGTGCTGCACGCCCCCGCACTGAAGATCGCCCCCGTCCAGGAGGACATGCGCCTCATCGAGGACACCCGGGCCATCATCGCGGCCAAACCCGACCTCTGCATTGCCACCACCGCCTATGGCATGCGCCGCTGGTGCGAGGCAGCGGATTCCTTCGGGATCGGCGACGAGCTGCTGGAGACGCTGGGCAGCTGCCGCATGTTCGTCCGGGGACCGAAAGCCCGCGGTGCGGTGCGCGCGGCCGGCCTTGCCGACGTCGGCATCAGCAGCGACGAAACCACCTCCACCCTGGTGGACATGCTGCTCACCGAGGGCGTCCGGGGCAAGACTGTCGCCATGCAGCTGCACGGCTACACCGACGTCCGCCAGATCGAGCGCCTGCGGATGTCCGGTGCCACGGTCCTGACAGTCACGCCCTACCGCTGGGTCAAGCCCGACGGCGAGGACAGGCTTCCGCGGCTGATCGACGCCGCCTGCACAGGCAACCTGGACGTCCTGACCTTCACCAGCGCCCCCGCCGTGGACGCCATGTGGAGCACGGCCCATGAGATGGGGCTCTACAAGCAGCTGGTGGAGAGCCTGAAACTGAACGTCACCACGGCCGTGGTGGGTCCTGTCACGGCGCAGCCCCTCCTGGACGCCGGGATCACGCCGCTCATCCCCGAGCGGTTCCGCATGGGCGCACTCATCCGGCTGGTATGCGAGCACCTGGCACTGAACCACGTCCGGCGGCTGGAGACCCGCTCCGGGAGCCTCGAGCTACGTGGCCGCAGCCTGCGCATCGACGGCCGGCAGGTGGAACTGGCACCGGCTCCCCTGCTGCTCCTGCGCGCCCTGCTGGGCGCCGGCGGCGCGGTCCTGTCCCGCGAATCGCTGTCCGACCTGCTGGAACTGCGCGGCTCCGTCCACGCGCTGGACATGACCGTGAGCCGCCTGCGGTCCTCGCTGCCGGACGGCAAGCTGATCGAAACCGTGGTCAAGCGGGGGTACCGGATCCGCGTCTAGGTGGCTGCGGCCGGGCGCCCAGCGCCCGGCGCGGCGGCTTTTGTGTCGGCGGACGGACGAATGAGAGGTGCGTCACGGGTTCTGTTACCGGCGGGTAAATACTGGCGAACACGAGTCCGCTAAACAGCAACTGAAGGGAAACACCCCGGAAAAGACGCGCGCCTACGCTGTGTTCCATCACGAAGTTCCGGCCGCTTACCGGCCGCCAGCGAAAGGGCCAGCACATGTCCGCTCCGGCACCCTCACCGTCCACCTCCACCGCAACCCGCATTGTCATTGCCGGTGCCGGCCCCGCTGCCCAGGCCCTGGTGGCGCAGCTGGACCGCGCCCGGTTCAGCGGCACCATCACCGTGCTGAGCAACCGCGATGACACTCCCGCCGAGCTGCTGGAGCTGGCCCTGCTGCCCCAGGTTTCCGTACGCTTTGGCCAGCCTGCCAGCCACATCGACGCGGTCAACCGCACCGTGGCCACGGCTGACGGCATGGAGTTCGCCTACGACCAACTGGTCATCGCCACCGGCTCCGCCCCCGTGGCGAACCCGGTGGACGGGGCCGCGCAATGCCTGAGCTATGCCACCATCGACGACGCACCGCGCATCGCGAACTCCGTACAGAAGGTGGCACGGGAGCTGGGGCGGCGCCCGGTGGGGATCCTGGTGGGCACCGGAGCCGCGGCGGGACAGGCCGAAGCGGTTCTGCGGGCCAAGGGTGTCCGGCCCATCCGCACCACCGCCCGCCCTGCCGCCGTCATCCCTGCTGTCGTGTCCGGTGCATCCGCCTCCCGGGCGCCCGCGTCCGCCGTGGTCTTCGAGGATGGCAGCAGCATGACCGGTGACCTTGTTGTCCTGGCCGAGGAACGGGTCTCCCGCGACGGGCTGGCCGCCAGCGCAGGCCTGCAGACTGCAGCCGGGGGTGGCATCGTGATCAGCCGGGACTACCGCACGTCTGTTCCGGGGATCTGGGCGATCGGGGACGCGGCAGCGTTCGACGGCGTGCGGCTGGGACTGCTGGTGGCAGCGGCTTCGGCGGCAGGCGCCTGCGCCACCCAGCTGCTGACGGCGGCAGCGGAAGCGCCGGCCCTGCAGGCGGCCTGAGCGGCCGTGCCCCGCTGCGGGGGCGCCGGGCTCTCCTGGCGCTCCCGGCGCTCCGGGTGGGGCATGCTGCGGTGCGGCCCGCTGTGACAAGATGGTTCCCGAAACCGAGTCAACGCCGGGCCCACAAGGCACTCCGAGAGGACCATCATGAGCAACGAAGCCACCGTTCACGCAGGCACCGCCCACCCGGCCGGCCGCGCGGACATCGCCTCCTACATTGACCACACGCTGCTCAAGCCCGAGGCCTCGGAAGCTGACGTACTGAAGGTCTGCGCCGAGGCGGCCGAGTACCGGTTCAAGTCGGTCTGCGTCAATCCCATCTGGGTCAAGACCGTCACCACCGCCCTCAGGGGCTCGGGCGTCCTCACCTGCTCCGTGGTGGGCTTCCCCCTGGGGGCCACTCCCACGGACGTGAAATCGTTCGAAGCCCGCGGCGCAGTCCTGGACGGCGCCGAAGAGGTGGACATGGTGATCAACATTGCTGCCGCCAGGGCCGGTGACAAGGGCGCCCTGACGGAGGACATCGCCGCCGTGGCTGAGACCGTGCACGCCGGCGGTGCCATCCTGAAAGTCATCATCGAAACAGCCCTCCTGACGGATGAGCAGAAGGTGCTGGCGTGCCAGGCTGCCGTGGAGGCCGGAGCCGACTTCGTGAAGACCTCCACGGGGTTCAACGGCGGGGGCGCCACCGTCGAGGACGTGGCCCTGATGCGCAGGACCGTGGGCCCGGAGGTGGGGGTCAAGGCCTCCGGGGGCGTACGGTCCCTTGCCGATGCGCAGGCTATGATTGCAGCAGGTGCAACACGAATTGGTGCCAGCTCCGGAATTGCCATCGTCAAGGGTGAACAGGGTTCAGCCGCTTACTGACCCTGGCCGGAAGCCGCCACAGATCAAGCCCCGCGGGGCCGAGGAGGAACACATGTCCAGCCAGATCAACGCGTCCAGCAGGGACTCGGCGTCCAGCCAGGAATCGGTCCGGACCCCGCAGAACGAAAACAACCTCGCCACCAGCGTGGTCCTGTTCGTGATCTGCTTCGCCCTGTTCCTGGGCGCCATCTACTCACTGTCCTTCCTCACCCTGGGCAACCCGTGGCCCATGGCCGTCTGCCTGGGCCTCTTCGCCCTGGCATTCTGGCTTCCGCAGACCATCTTTGGCCGTTCGGACTCGGCCGGCGAGCACTAAAGGCCTGATCAGCAGCACAAGAAGGGACCCCGGACATTGTCCGGGGTCCCTTCTTCGTCTGGTGATAATGGTGCCGCCGGCTAGAACCAGAGCCTGATCCAGGCGCCTGCGGCTGCCGCCACGCGGCCCCAGTGGTGCTGGGCAATGGCCCAGCCGGCCATGGTCATCCCCACCATGGCGTAGGCGCTCACCGGGATCAGCACCAGCCATTCCCGCTTGGAACCCGCGCGGCCCAGCAGCGGCACGGACAGGGCGCCGTTGGCACGCCAGATGTTCCGCAGCAAGGGCAGCCGGCGGAGCATTTTCGGCGGCCGGACCACGAGCGGCCACAGCAGCGGCACTCCCCCGGTGGTGATGAGGTCTCCGACGATGTGCACCACCACCCCGATCAGCATCGACGTGGGCAGCCAGGTCCACTGTTCCGGCGCGTAGGCCGTGACCAGGCCGGCCATGACCAGCGCGAAGATCCAGTTGGAGATGAAGCCGCTCTTGGGAAAGAGTTTCAGTGCCTTCGCCGCGATGTTGATCAGGAACATGCACAACAGCCCGGCGCCGACGGACAGGCGCCCCCATCCTGTGTCCATGTGGATCTGCGATGCCAGGCCGGCCAGGAAGACGAAGAACGCCGCCCCGAGGATGGAGTGCGTGCCCTGCCGGTGCCCGCCGCTGGCATTCTCAATGCCGCGCGCAATCACGTTGGACAGCGGCGGCAGCGAATGGGCCACCGTGCTGGACCGGTGGTCCCAGTCGCATACCAGTGCGGTGCCCGCGGTGGCCATGCCGCCGATCAGGATGCCGGTGGGATCCAGCGGGTACCAGCCCAGGGTGTACGGGCCGGTGGACGCAACAGCTACCCACGCCGCGGCTCCCGACGCGGCGTGGTGTCCTCCCATCAAGTGCTAACTCACCGCCAGCGGGGCGTCGGAGAAGATATTCCGGATGACGCCGTTGGCCCACTCCAGGATCTCGGCGTCCTGGAGGTCCCGGCCGCCGATCCGTGCCGTCTTGGGCTTGGGAATGAGGATGGCGTCCATGGCCGGCTTGGACTGCGATCCCGGGTACATCCGGTTCAGCCGCATGGTCTTGGACTCGGGGAGCGATGCCGGGGAGAACTTGATGAAGTTGCCCTGCAGCGCCACGTCGGAGAGGCCGGCCTCGCGGGCGGCGACACGGAACCGTGCCACTTCCACCAGGTTCTGCGCGGGCAGCGGCAGCTCGCCGTAGCGGTCCACCAGCTCGGCCTGGACCTCGTCGATGGCCTCGTTGGTGAGGGCTGCGGCGAGCTTGCGGTAGGCCTCCAGGCGCAGCCGTTCGCCGGGAACGTAGTCGTGCGGCAGGTGCGCGTTGACCGGCAGCTCGATCTTCATCTCCGCGGCCTTCTCTTCGGCTTCGCCACGGAAGTCCGCCACGGCCTCGCCCACCAGGCGGATGTACAGGTCGAAACCCACCCCCTGGATGTGGCCGGACTGTTCCCCGCCCAGCAGGTTGCCGGCACCGCGGATCTCCAGGTCCTTCATGGCCAGCTGCATCCCGGCACCGAGCTCGTTGTGGGCGGCAACGGCTTTGAGCCGTTCCAGCGCCACCTCACCCAGGGGTTTCTCGGAGGGGTACAGGAAGTACGCGTAGGCACGTTCGCGGCCACGGCCCACACGGCCGCGGAGCTGGTGCAGCTGCGACAGACCGTACTTGTCCGCCCCGTCCACGATCAGCGTGTTGGCGTTGGAGATGTCCAGGCCGGTCTCGATGATGGTGGTGCACACCAGGACATCGAAGCGCCGTTCCCAGAAGTCCACGATGATCTGTTCCAGGCGGCTTTCGGACATCTTGCCGTGCGCCACCTCAACCCGGGCTTCCGGGACCAGTTCGCGGATCTTCGCCGCGGTCCGTTCGATGGTGGACACCCGGTTGTGGACCAGGAAGACCTGCCCTTCGCGCATCAGCTCGCGGCGGATGGCGGCGGAGGTCTGCTTGTCCGTGTACGGGCCAACGTAGGTCAGCACCGGGTGCCGCTCCTCCGGCGGGGTGGCGAGTGTGGAGGTTTCCCGGATGCCGGTGAGGGACATCTCCAGGGTGCGGGGAATCGGGGTGGCGCTCATGGCCAGGACGTCCACGTTGGTGCGCATCTTCTTCAGCGCTTCCTTGTGCTCAACGCCGAACCGCTGTTCCTCATCCACGATCACCAGGCCGAGGTCCTTGAACTCGAAGTCCTTGGACAGCAGCCGGTGGGTGCCGATCACCACGTCCACGGCGCCGCTCTTGACGCCCTCGGCGGTTTCCTTGGACTCCTTGGCGGACTGGAACCGGGACAGCGGCTTGACGCGCAGGGGAAAACCGGAGAACCGCTCGGTGAAGGTCTCGTAGTGCTGCTGGGCCAGCAGGGTGGTGGGCACCAGCACCGCCACCTGCTTGCCGTCCTGCACGGCCTTGAACGCAGCGCGCACCGCAATTTCGGTCTTGCCGTAGCCCACGTCGCCGGACACCAGCCGGTCCATGGGGATTTCCCGCTCCATGTCCGCCTTGACCTCGTTGATGGTGGTCAACTGGTCCGGCGTCTCCACGTAGGGGAAGGCTTCCTCGAGCTCGCGCTGCCAGGGGGTGTCGGGGCCGAAGGCGTGGCCGCGGGAGGCCATGCGGGCCGAGTACAGCCGGATCAGTTCACCGGCGATCTCCTTGACTGCCTTGCGGGCCTTGGACTTGGTGCTGGCCCAGTCCGCGCCGCCCATCTTGCTCAGCACCGGAGCATCGCCACCGACATACCGGGTCACCTGGTCCAGCTGGTCTGTGGGGACAAACAGGCGGTCGCCGGGGGCGCCGCGCTTGGCGGGTGCGTATTCCAGCACCAGGTATTCCCGCACACCGTCGCCGCCGCCGGCCACCTTGCGCTGGATAAGTTCCACGAACCGGCCGATGCCGTGCTGTTCGTGGACCACATGGTCCCCCGCCACCAGCTGCAGGGGGTCGACGGCGTTGCGCCGCTTGGAGGGCATCCGCCGCATGTCCTTGGTGGACCCGGCAGAGGTTCGGCCCAGCAGGTCGGCCTCGGTGAGCAGGCCGATCTTGAGCCCGTCCAGGACAAACCCACGGCCGACGGCGGCAGTGGTTACCTCGATGATGCCCGCCTGGGGCTCGTGGTCCAGGCTGTCCACCCGGGCGCAGGGGATGTCGTTCTCGTGGAAGAGTTCCGCCAGGCGCTGCGCAGGCCCCGGGCCCTCGGTGGCCACCACGATCCGCCACTGGTCGCGGACGTGCGAGCCGATGAAGTCCATCATCTCGGCAACGTCGCCCTGGTAGCCACGGGGTTCCCGGGCGTGCAGGTTCAGCACGTCGATCTCCGGCAGCAGCTCCGCATCCTGGGCCAGCGAGGTGATGGACCACCAGGACACGCCGTGCGCCAGCGCTGAGCCGCGGGTTTCGGCCAGCGACCGGAAGCTCGCCGAATGCAGCGCGGCCGACGCCTGTGAGCTGAGGTCCAAAGGTGCCGAGCCGCCGTCGGACGCGGTGGACCACGCCGCCTCAAGGAACTCCTCGTTGGTGGCAGCGAGGTCGTGGGCGCGGGTGCGCACCTTCTCCGGTTCGATCACCACGGCGATGGAATCGGCCGGCAGCTGGTCCACGAACGGAACCATCGCGTCCACCAGGACAGGCGCCAGCGACTCCATGCCTTCAACCGCGATGCCGCCGGCGATCTTCTCCAGCATGTCGGCGGCGGCCGGAAGCTGGGATTTCAGCGTGGCCGCGCGGGACATCACGGAGGGGGTGATCAGGATTTCCCGGCATGGCGGGGCGTGAAGTTCGGTGGGGTGGTGGATGCCCGGGGCGGACAGCGAGCGCTGGTCGGCCACCGCGAACCAGCGCATCTGGTCCACCTCGTCCCCGAAAAACTCAACGCGGATGGGATGGTCCTCCGTGGGCGGGAAGACGTCGATGATGCCGCCGCGGACAGCGAACTCGCCGCGGTGCGTCACCATGTCCACCCTGGCGTAGGCGGCGTCGGCGAGGCTCTTCACCACGCTGCTGAACGGAACGTCCTGGCCAACCTTGAGGGTGACGGGCACCAGGTCGCCAAGGCCGGCCACCACGGGCTGGACCACGGCGCGGACGGGCGCGACGACGACGCGCAGCCGGGCCGTCGTCGAACTTTCCGGATGTGCCAGCCGGCGCAGCACGGACAGCCGGCGGCCCACGGTGTCCGAACGGGGCGAAAGCCGCTCGTGCGGGAGGGTCTCCCAGCTGGGGAACTCTGCAACCGAATGGGCGGGCAGGTAGGCGCGCAGGGCTGCGGACAGGTCCTCCGCCTCACGGCCGGTGGCGGTGACGGCAAGCACGACGCCCGGCTCCGCGGACTGTTCTGCTGCGGCCGCGGCGAGGCCGTCCGCCATCTCCGCCAGCAGCACGGGGCGCAGGCCCGCGGGGGCACTGATCTGGTAATCCTGGCCGCGGACGGCAAAGCCACGGGCGGCCTCGGCACCGACCCGGGCGAATGTCTGGTCCGGTTCAAGGGCGCGGCGGAGTCCGTCCAGCGTCGGGAGCGCGGCGGACTTGCCCGTGCTGGATGTGCCGGCGGCGGACTGGCCGGGAAGACTCATGGCAGAAGCTCCTGTGGTGTTCATCGAAAACAAGCAGGCAACGCGAAAACCCGAAATTCTCTGCGAATCCCGGGTACTCCCAGCCTACCGCGCAGGAACGACATGGCAGCACGGCACCTATCTCCGGGGGAATGGATCTAGGCTGGCAAAGCCGATCCATTTCCGCAGCCTTTTCGCCGGGGCAGCCGTCCTCATGGGCCGCCGCTGCGAATTGCTTGGGACGAACAGGAGCCAGCATGACTGCAATGAGTGCCCAGCCAACACCGAAGACCGTCCTTGTTACCGGTGCCACCGGCTACATCGGCGGCCGGCTGGTGCCCAGGCTGATCGAGGCAGGCCACACCGTGAAAGTGCTGGTCCGCTCTCCCGAGAAGATCGCCGGTGTCCCGTGGCGGGACAAAGTGGACGTCGTGCAAAGCAGCCTCGATGACGGCGACGCCCTCCGCGACGCCCTGTCCGGCGTCGACGTCTTCTACTACCTGGTCCATTCCATGGCGGCAGGCGCCGGGTTCGAAGCGAAGGAAAAGGCCATGGCCAGGACCGCCGCGGACGCTGCCGCCGCCGCGGGAGTGCAGCGGATCGTGTACCTAGGCGGTCTGCATCCCCAAGACGTCGAGCTGTCCACCCACATGCGGTCCCGGGAGGCGGTGGGCAAGGTGTTCCTGGACAGCCCGGTGGACGCCGTCGTCTTCCAGGCGGGCGTGGTGATCGGTTCCGGCTCCGCGTCCTTCGAAATGATCCGCCACCTCTCCGAGACGCTGCCGCTGATGCCGGCGCCAAGCTGGGTGCGCAACAGGATCGAGGCCATCGCTGTGCGCGATGTCCTGTACTACCTGGTGTCCGCCGCGTCCCTGGAGGGCGCCATCAACCGGACCTTCGACATCGGCTGCCGGCAGGTGCTGACCTACGCGGGGATGATGAAGGAGTATGCCGCGGAGGCGGGACTGCCTTACCGCGTGGTGCTGGCGCTGCCGGTGCCGGCACCCAAGCTCGCGGGCATGTGGGTGGCCCTCACCACCCCCATACCGCTCTCCATGGCCGTACCCCTGGTCCAGTCCCTGCAGCATGACGCGGTGTCCAACGAGCACGACGTCGACCAGTACATTCCCCAGCCCGACGGCGGCCTGACCCCTTACCGGACAGCGGTGGCCCTGGCACTGGGCAAGGAGCGGGACGGCCAGGTGGAAACCACGTGGGCCAATGCGGGCGCCGACTCCGACCCGTTGCCCAGCGACCCCGACTGGGCCGGGCACAAGGTGTACATCGACGAGCGGACGTTCCACGGCGACGTGGATCCCGCCCATGTCTGGACCATTATTGAAGGCATCGGCGGACGCAACGGCTGGTACTCGCTGCCCCTGGCCTGGCAGGTCCGTGGCTGGCTGGACAAACTCACCGGCGGCGCAGGCCTGCTCCGCGGCCGCCGGCACCCGCACACGCTGGTGACGGGGGAAGTTGTGGACTGGTGGCGGGTGGAGAAGATCGAACACGGCAGCCTGCTGCGGCTGCGGGCGGAGATGCGTGCGCCGGGGCGGGCATGGCTGGAGCTGTCCGTGGAGCCCGACGGCGGTGGCAGCCGCTACCGGCAGCGCGCCATTTTCTTTCCCAAGGGCCTGAGCGGACGGCTCTACTGGCTCGCCGTCCTTCCCTTCCACAGCCTGATCTTCCCGGCCATGGCACGGAACATCACTACGGCCGCGCAGAAACTGGCCGATGCGGACCGCGCCCAGCTGACCCCGTAGGATGTTGGAGGCGTAAATCCTTTCCCGACGTCCCAGGAGGACCCATGGCGCTGAGCGCAACCACCACCCTTCCGCACTCCGTTGACAGCGTTGCCGCTGTGCTGGTGAACGAAGATTTCCAGCGCCACGTCAGCCAGCTGGTGGGCGGCACCCTGGAATCCTTCAGCGTGGACGGCGACATTGCAGGGGCCTTCAACACCACGTCCGTACGCACCCTCCCCACCACGCGGCTGCCGGAAATCGCCCGGAAATTCGTGGGTGAGAACCTCAAGGTGACCCAGGTGGAGAATTGGGAAGCACCCTCGGCAGACGGCTCCCGCCAGAGCAACATCTCGCTGAAGATCGCCGGCGCCCCGGTGGATGTCACGGCCGTGCAGCGGCTGGTGGCTGACGGCGGCGGAACGCGCGTTGAGCTGGAAGGCGCCGTGAAGTCCTCCGTCCCGTTCCTGGGCGGAAAGATCGCCGACGCCGCTGAGCCCATGGTGGCCAAGGCACTGAACCTGCAGGCTGCCCAGGCGCAGGCCTGGCTGGAAAGCCACTAGCCCATGCAGCTTCCCGTCTTCGCCGCGCTGGTCCTGATCATCGCCGGCGTCTGGTCCCTGGTGGTCTGGCCGCAGTTCCTGCGCCGGGTGATGAAGGATCCGCGGGCCCGTGATGCCGCCGGCAAGGCAACCAGGTTCCTGACCGTGCATGTAGTGCTGGTGAGCATCTCCATGGTGCTCGGACTGGCCACGGCCGTGATCGGCGTCCTCGGCCTGCTCGGCTGAGCTTCCCGGCCAAGCCAGGCGTTTTCCGCACGAAACAGCCCGGGCCTTCCTCCTGCTGGAGGAAGGCCCGGGCTGTTTGCTGTCCGGCTCAGGCTGCCTGGTTGAGCGCATCCTCGGCCGCCACCCAGGAAATCATGGCGCACTTGACCCGGGCGGCGTAGCGGGCAACTCCCTCGAACGCAGCGGCATCCCCCAGCAGTTCAGGATCGGCGTGGACCTTGCCCCGGGAGCGCAGCACCTCCCGGAAGCTGTCGATGACTTCATGCAGTTCGGCCACCGTCATGCCTTCAGCGAGATCGGTGAGGACCGACGCGGAGGCCATGGAGATGGAGCACCCGGCCCCGTCCCAGGCAATCTGGGCCACCTTTCCCTCCTGGACGGCAAGCCGGAGGGTCACTTCGTCTCCGCACACCGGGTTGAGCTGGTGCGACTGCCCCGTGGACGTGCCTTCAGGCGCTTCCGTGGCGGCGAGCCCGCTGCCGTGGCGGGCCTTGGAATGATCCAGGATGATCTGCTGGTACAGCTGGTCAAGGCTCATGGTGTACCTTTCGTCTTCTCCGCTAGGCGCGGAAGTAGGCCCGGACGCCCGCGACGGCTTCGAGGAAGCGGTCCACGTCGTCAGTGGTGTTGTAGAGGTAGGCGCTGGCCCGGGTGGTGGCGGTCAGGCCAAGCCTTCGGTGCAGCGGCTGGGCGCAGTGGTGCCCCACGCGGACGGCAATTCCCCGTGAGTCCAGGAACTGCCCGACGTCGTGGGCGTGGACACCTTCGACGTCGAACGCGGCAAGGCCGATCCGTTCCCGGCCGGCGGCCGGACCCAGGACCCTGATGCCGGGAATGCCCTCCAGTCCCGCCACCATGCGCTGGCCCAGCTCTGCCTCCCACCGGTGGATGCGGTCCAGCCCCGTCTCGGTCAGGTAGTTGGCGGCGGCGGCCAGGGCCACCGCCTGGGAGATGCGCTGCGTCCCGGCTTCGAAACGCTGGGGCGCCGGAAGGTACTCGGCCCGTTCCATGGTGACAGTGGTGATCATCGATCCGCCCGTCAGGAACGGCGGCAGGATATCCAGGAGCTCCTGGCGCCCGTACAGCACTCCGATCCCGGTGGGGGCAAGCATCTTGTGGCCGGAGAAGACCGCGAAATCCACGTCCAGCTCCTTGACATCCAAGGGTAGGTGCGGCGCGGATTGGCAGGCATCCAGGACGACCAGGGCGCCCGCGGCATGTCCAAGGGCCGTCAGCTCCTGCACGGGGTTGATGATTCCCAGGACGTTGGAGGCGTGGGTGAAGGCCAGGACTTTGGTGCGCGGGCCGATGATGCTTTCCGCCTGCTCCATGCGGAGGCTGCCGTCATCCCCGATGGGGATGTAGCGGAGTGTGGCCCCCGTACGGAATGCCAGCTCCTGCCACGGAATCAGGTTGGCGTGGTGCTCCATTTCCGTCACCACGATTTCGTCGCCGGGCTTCAGGGCCAGTCCCCTGAGGGCTTGGTCGCCACGCCCCTGGGCAGCCCACAGCCCGGCATTGGACAGCGCATAGGACAGGAGGTTCAGTCCTTCTGTGGCGTTGGACGTCCAGATGGTTTCGGCATAGTCCGCACCGATGAAGTCGGCAATGGTCTGCCTGGCATCTTCGAAGACTTCCGTGGCCTCCACGGCAAGATGGTGGGCCCCGCGGTGCACGGCAGCGTTGCGCTGCTCGTAGAACTCCTGCTCCGCCTCGATGACGCTCAAGGGATTTTGCGACGTGGCCCCGGAGTCGAGGTAGACCAGCGGTTGCCCGTTGACCAGCTGGTTGAGGACCGGGAAGTCATTGCGGATGCGCAGCACCTCGGCGTTGTCCATGACAGGGACGGCATGTTCCAGTGTGGCTGGCGTTGATACTACGGCCAAAACGAACTCCTTGGGCTGCCAATGTCTGACACCCAATTGTCCCACACACGGCTGTGGCGGCCGCCCGGGAGGGGCAGCCGCCACCGCTGCCCCGGGCTTCAGCCGAGGGAGCAGAGGGCCGGCGACGGCTGGGGGGAGAGTCTCGGTCTCAGAAGACTCTGACGTCGCCGGCCCCGTCTATGCCCGGGCCCCGAGGGGACCGGAAGTTGAGAGGGCCTCAATGTCCTGTTCGGCCTGCTCCGCGGCTTCCAGCCGGCCGCTTTGCTTTGCCTCCTTAAGTAAAGCCCGTGGCGGCCTCCCGTACACGAGTAGGAAGTACTCGAATCCCCGGGGGAGAACTACCGGGGCGCGGTGCTCCTACGCGGCCGGCGTCCCGCGGGCAGCGGGTACCGGCGTCCCGTGGGCACCGGGTACCGGCGTCCCGTGGGCACCGGGTACCGGCGTCCCGTGGGCACCGGGTACCTGCACGAGGGCCCGCAGGCCCTGGGAACGGACAAATGTGCGGAAAACAGCGGGGGCGCGGCCCGGCCGGGGACCTACTTGGGGAGGGCGGACTCCAGCTCATCGCGGCTTCGGACCCCGAGCTTGACGTAGGTACGGTACAGGTGGCCCTCCACCGTCCGTACGGAGACCATCAGCCGCTGCGCAATCTCCCGGTCCGTCAGCCCCTGCACTGCCAGCTCCACGATGTCCTGTTCCCGCCGGGTGAGGCGGACGGCCGGCGCAGCTGCAATGAAGCGGCCTTCCCGGAACCGTTCCCCGAGTTCGTGGTCGCACTTCTCACGCTGGGCAACAGCCTGCCGGGACCGGCGGCGTTCGCCGGCCTGTTCCAGCACCGTGCTGGCCCGGGCATACGCTTCCCGGGCCAGGTTGACAAAGCCTGCCTCCTCCAGCGAGGCAGCCGTTGCCATGAGGGTATCGCCGTCGGCGTTTTCCCAGGCGGCGGCCAGGGTCAGCAGAGCTTCCGCCCAGCGGCCTTCCACCCCGGGGGCGGCCGTCTGCACCATGGGGACAACCGAGGGGTCACCGAGGTCCCAGCACATCGCGAAGACTTCAAGGAGGTTTCCGGTCCGGGCGGACGCCTCCGTGGTGGTCATCAGCGTCTGCAAAGCGGCCAGGCCCTTGCCGTCCCGGACAAGGTATTCAGCAGCCGCGGACACGTAGGCTTCGGCAAGGAGATCATGCGCGGGCCAGCCGGCGCCGGCATCTTTGTGATCCTGTTCCAGGCGCTTTGCCTGTTCCGAGTCCCCCAGCCTGGCAGCGGCGTAGAAGCCCAGTGCGGTGCCGAACCGGTACAGCTGCAGCGGGTCGTTGAGCCTCAGCGCCTCGACGGCGGGCAGCAGCACCTGGTAGGCGCGCTCCATCCTCCCCTGCCGCAGCAATGAGTAGCCCTGGAGCAGCTCAAGGCTTCCGTTGAAGGTGGCGGCCCCGGGCGCATTTCCGGCGGCGTAGTGGTTGAGTTCCCGCTCAGCCGACTCCCATTCACCCATGGCCAGGTAGTCGGAGACCAGCCGTCCCAGCACGAACTCCGGGAAGAAAAAAAGGCTGCCCTCCAGCGGGGGAAGCTCCGAGGCTGCCAGCAGGGCAGCCTCCAGGCCTTGGACGGGGCGTCCAGCCGAAGCCAGGGCATGGGCCAGCAGCCCCTCGGCCATGGCACGGAGGGGTTCGCCGCCGGTGCCCGCGCGGCGCTTCCGCATCACATCCACGTGGTCGTTCAGCGCCTGGATGTTGACCTCGGCAGCCAGCTGCAGCAGGTGCAGGAGTTCTTCCTGCCAGCTCTTTTCGCCGCCGGAAGGTGCTGCGTGCTTTTCGACGTCCTCCGCCACCACGCCAAGGGGGTGGCCGAGAGCCTGGTGTGCCGAAACCCGGAGCAGCAGGACCGCCGGACCCTCAGTGTCCTCCGCCAGCGGGAGCCAGCAGGCGTCCAGGAGGGCCGCGGCCTCCGAATAGGAGCCTTCGTTGTACAGCGCCCGCGCCTGGATGGCCTGGGCCAGTGGAACCAGCGGAGGATGGTGGATGCGGGCGGCGATGGTACGCGCACTGTGGTTGCGGAATCTCAGCAGGGCCTCTTTGGCTGCCGCCAACAGCTCGTCGTCACTGACCCGGAGTCCGCACTCCAGGGCCCATTCCACGGACCGCAGCCGGCCCTCCCCCTGCAGCAGGGTGGTGTCCTGGTGGGCCTTGACCTTCTCCAGCAGCTGGAGGCTGCGGGAAACGGAAACGGTACTCCTGATGGCGCCGGCAAAGAGCCCGTTCCAGATGGCAAGCTCGGCCGGGATGCCGGGCGTTTCAACAATCATTTGCTGGTCCAGCAGTGAACGGACCACCGCAGCCCCGCTGATGTCTTCGATGACTTTCCGGCCCACCGGCCCTGCCAGGGCGATGAGCTTCAGGGCTTCCTGTTCCTCGGGCCCGCGCCGGAGGTGGTCCTTGGCCACCACCGCTGCGAGGCGTGGCCCGTCCGCGGGCAGGGAGCCCAGCAGCATCCAGATTCCATTGCGTTTGGCGAGGACACCGGATTCAGCAGAGTCATGGAGCAGGGCATCAAGTATCCGGGGATTGCCTCCCGACGCGTTCCAAATGGCGTCCACAGTCGCTCCGGGGACTGTGCCGTCAAGGGCGTGGGCCAGGACCTCTTCTATCTGTTCGCGGTTGAGGGGACGGAGGTCCACGCGCTCGGCAAGACCGTCGTACCAGAGCTGGTCCAGCGGCTGCGGCAGGCCGGGCCGGGGACGGGCGGCCGCCACCACGGTGGCCCAGCCGGCCGAGATCACCTCGGCCAGCACGCCTGCCGATGCGTCATCCAGGTGGTGGGCATCGTCCACGGCAAGCAGGACGGGAGCTCCGTTGCCGCCCTTCAGCTTCTCGAAGTATGACCACATGGAACGGAGCACCGCCACGGGTGACACGGACTCCTCCGCCGTGAGCTCCCCCGTATAGGGAGTGAGGACCCCGAACGGCACCCCTGCCAAGGCCGAGCTGGCGTGGATGCGCAGGATGCTCATGCTCCCGGCGAGGCGCTCCGTCACGGCGTCAGTCACTGCCGACTTTCCAATGCCCGCGCCGGCCATGATGAAGACGGCCTGGTGGGTGCCGTTCCGCACCATGTTGCAGATCCGGTCCACCGGCTCCCGGCGGCCGGTCAGGAGCCGGTGCGCAGCCGGCGGCTTGTGGCCATTAGACGAGTCCAGTCAGATCACCCCTTGAAGTCACGCCCAGCTTAGTGAAGACCTGGTACAGGTGGCCTTCAACGGTGCGGACTGACACACCCATTTCCATGGCGATGTCGCGGTTTGACGCGCCGCGGCCGGCCATTCGGGCAATTTGCCGTTCCCGGCTGGTCAGCAGCGGGCTCCCACTGCTGGGCACGATGGGCAGGTTGGACACTGTGGCGGCCAGGATGTCCAACCGTGCCTGCGCCGTTCGCGCAGAGAGGGCGTCCCCCTCCTGGCGGGCGAAATCCACCGCAAGTGCCATGCACCGCGCTTCCACGGCATCGAGTTCGAGCGTGGCGGCGAGTTCGCCGCCGGCGAGCAGGGCCTTGGCGTCCTTTGTCCTGCTTCCGACGGCGATCAGCCGTGACACTTCCGCCAGCGGGCCCTGCCGGTGACCGGCGATGTCCTCCAGAAGACGGAAGTCGGTGTCGCTGCCGTTCACGGTTGCTGCCAGCAGGTAGATGCCGGCGATAGTGTGCCTGCCCGCCTCCAGGTTACGGCGGGCCCCCTGCTTGAGCCCGGCCACCGCTTCCGAGTCTCCCAGCCAGCGCCCGGCGACCAGCGCACAGAATTCGATGATGCTTTCCGTGGCGAATCCTGCCTTGCCGGAAGTGCGTTGCAGTTTGGTGAGGTACTTGCGGGCGAACGCCGCATTGCCGGTCTGCGCATAAGCCAGGGCCGTGGCCGCGTACGCGGTCCGCAGCGCCGCCTGGACCGGTTGCAGCTCCAGCTGGGCTGCAGCGGAGATCAAGGGCTCCAGGGCGGCCTCGCCGCGGCCGGAAAAAGCAAAGGCCACCCCGGCCGCGAGTTCGGTGGCGGCGCTGCGGTACGGCAGCCGGTGGGGCTGGCCTGTGCTGAAGGGGGTGAGGAGATCGATGCAGCGCCGCCACTGGCCCGCCACCAGCAGGACGAAGTAAGCCTCCCTGGTGTAGCGCTCACGGAGGCCGACGATGTGCGAGGCGTCGGTGAGCTGGCCGCCGAGCTGGCGCATGAGGCCTAGGGCGTCCATCTCGCGACCGGTCAGCGCGAGAGCGCTCATCAGGGTGATCGCGGACTGGAGCCGGAACTCCGTGTCAGGGTTGACGGCAGGATCGGCCGCGCGTTCGAGCGCGGGGATCATGGCAGCGTGCTCACCGGTATGGGCCCGGTATTCGAATTCGCTCAGGGAGATACGGTTCACTGCCACCGCGGCCGGTTCAGGCCAGGACAACCCCTGGGCCGTCCGGCCCAGCCGTTCCCGGGCGGAGGCCAGCAGTTCCGGGATCTTGGCCGCCTGCTCCGGAAGGGAGCGCATGACCCGCGCTTTGGCGGCAACCACCTGGGCATATTCCTCAAAGTCCAGGGCCTCAAGTTCTGGCTGGGAAATATCCTCCAGGGCGGAGAGGGCCTGGACCGGCAGGTCCAACTGCAGATACGCCGCGGCCTTTTGCCGCTGCGCGGACGCCCATCCGGCGTCGGTCCTCTGCACCATCTCCGCATAGGTCAAAGCAAAACGGGGATCGAAGAGCTGGACGGCAGCCTGGGCCGCCGCCAACGCGAGCGCCGGCGCCAGCTCGGCCTCGCACTCGTGGGTCCAGGCGGCAAAGGACATCAGTTCTTCCACCGTCATGGCTGCCGGATCCGGCTCCCGGCCGCCCAGCAACACGTTGCGAAGCTCCCGCCGGCGGGAAATGCTCAGCCAGGTCCTGACGACGTCCCCGATGTATTTCTCCCGCAGCGACACCCAGCGGTGCTCGGAGTCATCGATCTCCAGCAGTCCGCCGTCTTCCATGTCCGCGACCACGTCCGCGCCGTAAATGGCGGTAAGGCTGGAGAGCTCCACCCGCCGGGCACAGGAGAGCATCTCGATGACTTCCCGGGTTTCCGGTGTTTCCCGCGACCACCGGGAGCGGACGATGTCATCGAGGCTGGCAGCGCCGTCGAGGACCACCTTGTCCCGCAGCGTCCAAACGGAGTCAGACAGGACAAGGTTTCCGGAGAGCTGCTGTTCGGTGACCAGGGCTTTGAGGAGCAAGGGATTTCCACCCACCATCTGGTGGTAGGTGCTGACCAGGGAGGAAGCGACGCGGTGGCCCAGCAGAGACAGCAGGACCTGCCTGGTTTGCAGCTCGTTGAGGTTGCTGAGCCGTACTTCGGTCAGCTTCCGGTCTGTGAGCAGCCAGTGGAAATCCGCCGGCAAGTCACTGGAGTTGGGGGCAACGGCAACAATTTTCGCCGTACCGGTCAGCAGGACGTTGAGCAGCACGCCGGCGCTCATGTCGTCGATGCTGGTGGAAGTGTCCAGCGTAATGACGCAGGGCCGCCCGGCGGCGTCGCTGCGGATAAGCGAGGTGATGCCGCGCAGGATGGCGGTGGGCGACCCCATGTAGGCCTGCGGCAGCCGGGCCAGCAGGAACGACAGGCAGCCGTACGGAGTGGTGGAGCCTGAAGGGCCGCTCCGGAGCTGCAAAGACCAAACGTCAGGACCGAGGTCCGCCACTGCTGCGCGGGCCAAGGAGGACTTACCTACTCCCCTGCCGCCGGTGATCACAACACCCAGAGAGTTTTCGCTGGTCAGGGCGGTGCGGACAGCGTCGAGATTGGCGCTTCGTGCAGGCATGGACCATTGCTGGCCCTCCGGGGCCCCGGAAGTCGGCGTGGGCAGCCCGTCACCTTGCGGCGTTGACCCACGTCCCCAGCTGAGTGGCTCGATCGACATGAACTTTTCCCCTACATCCTGCAATAGCGGGATGTAGCCCCATTGCTCCCCCGCATAGGAAGAAGAGTACCCTGTGGCACAGACACGGAAACAGGGCCGGAGGGAACTTTTACGTTTCTGTCTGTTGTGAGGCCGCTTTGGCAGGGTGGAATTTCTGCTGGGCGGCGGTGAGCCCCTCACGGAGCAGGGACTCTACGGCATCGGCTGCGTCGTCCAGCAGGAAGGGCAGTTCCTTGAGCTCCGCGGTGCCAAAGTCGCGCAGTACGTAGTCGGCGGTGTCCATCCTGCCGGGCGGACGGCCCACCCCGACACGGACCCGCAAGTAGTCCTTGGTGCCGAGCGCCTTGGAGATGTCCCGCAACCCGTTGTGGCCGCCTTCCCCGCCCCCGAGCTTGAGTTTGACCGTGTTGAACGGGATATCGATCTCGTCATGCACCGCGACCACATGGTCCGGGGCAATGCCATAGAAGTTGGCAAGGGCGGAGACCGGGCCACCGGAAACGTTCATGTAGCTCATCGGCTTCGCCAGGACCACCCGGGGCCCACCAATGCCCAGCCGGCCTTCAAGGACCTGGGCCCGGGCCTTATGGGTCTTGAAGCCGGCCCCGATGCGGTCCGCGATTTCATCGAGTACCATCTGGCCCACGTTGTGCCTGTTGCCTTGGTACTGCGCGCCGGGGTTGCCGAGGCCGACGATCAGCCAGGTGTCTGTCATGGGATCAATCCTAGGGCGACGGTGTGGACAGGATGGCAGCGCCCGGAAGGACGCCGGCCTGCGGACATGGCAGTGGCCGGACCCCTGGAGGTCCGGCCACGGCGGGAAACGGCGGAGTGGTTACTCGGCTGCTTCTTCTTCAGCTGCGGGAGCTTCCTCTGCTGCGCCTTCAGCGGCAGCTTCGGTTTCTTCGCCTTCCTCGACGATTTCGACGGCCTCGGAGATGTTCACCACGAGTGCCTCGGCGTCGGTCAGGAGGACGGTGCCCTTGGGCAGGACCAGGTCGGAAGCGTGGATGTGCTCGCCGGCGGCGCGGCCTTCGATGCTGACCTCGATGGCGGTGGGCAGGTGGGTTGCCTCGGCCTCGAGGGAGACGACCGTCAGTTCAAGGTTGTGGACGGTGCCGGGGGCGGTTTCGCCTTCAACGTGGACCGGAACGTCAACCGTGACCTTTTCGCCCTGGCGGACGGTCAGGAGGTCGATGTGCTCGATGATCTGCTTTACGGGATCACGCTGGACGTCCTTGACCAGGGCCAGGTGGCCTTCGCCGTTGATGTCCAGGGACAGCAGTGCGTTGGGGGTGCGGACCGCCAGGGTGGTGGCCTTTGCCGGCAGGGTCACGTGGATGGGGTCTGCGCCGTGGCCGTAGATGACGGCGGGGATCAGGTTGGCCATCCGGGCGCGGCGGGCGTAGCCCTTGCCGAATTCGGTGCGCAGTTCTGCTGCGAGCTTCTGCTCAGACATGTAAATCTCCTTGAAGACTAAACGGGGTTCAGCAAGGGCGGAGGTCTGGTGTGACCTTCAACGCCGGGCGGCCGGAAGGCGGCCCTTCAAGAAGGCAGTCCCTCGCAGGAGGGACGCAGACCCAGTCGATAACGGAGGCTATGCCCTCCCTCGCCAAGGTATCGCCTAAAAGCCTACCAGTGCGGGGACCATTTCCTTAAATCCCCACCTGCCCCCTGAGCTCGCGAGCTCGCCCAGGGAACCCTGCCGGCGTGGGCCCAGACCCCGCCGGCTCCTGCCGGCGGGGTTTCGTTTTAGTACTGTCTTAGGCCTTGCCGTCGAAGAGGCTGGTGACCGAACCGTCGTCGAACACCTCGCGGATGGCCCTGGCGATCAGTGGTGCGATCGAAAGGACCGTCAACTGCGGGAAGCGCTGTGACGAACCCAGCGGGAGCGTGTTGGTGACCACCACTTCGCGCGCGCCGGACTCCGAGAGGCGGCGGGCGGCGGGGTCGGAGAAGACGGCGTGGGTGGCCGCGATGATGACATCCTTGGCGCCGGCGTTCTTCAGGACGGTGACGGCGCCAGAGATGGTTCCGCCGGTGTCGATCATGTCGTCGATCAGGACGCAGGTGCGCCCCTCGATCTGGCCCACCACGGTCTTGGAGACCGCCTGGTTGGGGACAGTGAGGTCGCGGCTCTTGTGGACGAAGGCAAGGGGTGCGCCGCCCAGGCGTTCG
This sequence comes from Pseudarthrobacter sp. LT1, assembly GCF_035621795.1. NCBI lineage: Bacteria > Bacillati > Actinomycetota > Actinomycetes > Micrococcales > Micrococcaceae > Pseudarthrobacter > Pseudarthrobacter sp. LT1. Next base: position 1,428,902 of record NZ_CP141830.1, on the reverse strand, counting down.
GCCCACTGTTCGGCGACGCGGACGCGGCCGGTGTCCGGCGATACGACGGTGATGTTGTCCGAGCCCACCCGGGTCCGGATGTAGTCGGCCAGCAGCGGAATGGCCATCAGGTGGTCAACCGGGCCGTCGAAGAAGCCCTGGATCTGGGAGGTGTGCAGGTCCACGCTCATGATGCGGTCTGCGCCGGCGGTCTTGTAGAGATCCGCCACCAGCCGGGCGGAGATGGGCTCGCGGCCGCGGCCCTTCTTGTCCTGGCGGGCATACGGGTAGAACGGCGACACCACGGTGATCCGCTTGGCGGAAGCCCGCTTCAGCGAATCGATCATGATCAGCTGTTCCATGAGGTGGTTGTTCAGCGGTGCGGGGTGCGCCTGGATCACGAAGGCGTCAGTGCCGCGGACACTTTCACCGGCACGGACGTAGATCTCGCCGTTCGCGAAGTCGTAGGCATCCAGCGGGAGGAGTTCGGTGCCGAGCTCCTTGGCGATTTCCCGGGCCAGCTCCGGATGGGCCCGCCCGGAGGCAAGCACCAGCTTCTTCTCGCCGTGCGCCGTAATTTCGCTCATTGTTACTTGCCCTCTTCTGTAGATGCCGGGGTACTTGAGGAGTCATTGGTGGCCGCCTGGGCCAGTTCGGCGGAGCGGGTTCCGGGGCGGTGCGCCGGAACCCAGCCTTCGGTGTTGCGCTGTGCAGCGATGCTCAACGCAAGGGCACCGGCCGGTACGTCTTTGCGGATCACCGCGCCGGCGCCGCTGTAGGCGCCGTCCCCCACGGTGACCGGGGCAACAAAGACCGTGTTGGAGCCTGTCCGGACGCCCGAGCCGATCACCGTGCGGTGCTTCTTCTCGCCGTCGTAATTCGCCGTGATGTTGCCACAGCCGATGTTGGTGTCCTCGCCGATTTCGGCGTCCCCGGCATACCCCAGGTGGGACAGCTTGGAGCCACGGCCGATGGTGACGTTCTTGGTTTCGTAAAAGGCGCCGATCTTTCCCTTTTCGCCCAGGACGGTGCCGGGGCGAAGGTAGGTGAAGGGGCCGACGGCGGCGCGCGGGCCGATCACCGAGCCGGAGCCATGGGTGCGGACCACCGTGGCGCCCTCGCCGACTTCGACGTCGGTCAGGGTAGTGTCGGGGCCCACGACGGCGTCCCTGGCCACCGTGGTGGTGCCGTGCAGCTGGGTGTTCGGCAGGAGCCGGACGTCCTCGTCCAGCGTGACGGAGGAATCGATCCAGGTGGTGGAGGGGTCCACGACAGTGACGCCGGCACGCATCCAGGCTTCCACCGTCCGGCGGTTCAGCTCGGCGCCGAGTGCTGCGAGCTGGACGCGGTCGTTGGCGCCTTCCACCTGCCAGCGGTCAGCAGTGACGACGGCGGCAACGCGGCCGCCTGCCTCGCGTGCGAGTCCCAGCACGTCGGTGAGGTATTTCTCGCCCTGGGCATTGTCGGTGGTCACCTTGGCCAGCGCCTCGCGGAGCACGGCGGCGTCGAAGGCGTAGATCCCGGAGTTCACTTCCCGGATCAGTTTTTCGGCCTCGGAGGCGTCCTTGTGTTCGCGGATGCCGGTGACGGAACCGTCCTCGCCGCGCAGGATACGGCCATAGCCGGCGGCATCATCCAGGACCGCCGTGAGGACCGTCACGGCGTTGCCTTCGCGTTCGTGGGTGGCAACGAGTTCCTTCAGCAGGTCGCCGGACAGCAGGGGCACGTCACCGTAGGTGACCACCACGGTTCCAGCCAGGTCCTCATCCGCGTGCAGGGCATGCAGGGCGGCTTCCACGGCACGGCCGGTGCCGGGCACGTCGTCCTGGTCCACAATGACGGCGTGGGGGTCGAGGGCCGATACGTGGCCGGCCACCAGGTCGCGTTCGTGGCGCACCACAATCGCAAGCCTTTGGGGGGCTATGCTGCGGGCCGCCCGGAGGGCGTGGCCCACCATGGAGAGGCCGCCGATTTCATGCAGGATCTTGGGGGTACGCGACTTCATCCGGGTACCGGCGCCTGCTGCCAGAACGATTACAGCGGCCGGGCCGGCATTCTCGGGGATCACGTACGGGCTCTCCTTGCTTGGTTGTGCTGGCGCTTGGCGGCGTCCGGCGGCCCAGGCCGCCGGGCACCGGGTGCCATCCTCATGATCGCGCCCCGCGCAGCAGTTCCGCCCATAGGATTCGAACCTATACTCCACGGCTCCAAAGGCCGGGGTGCTGCCGTTACACCAGAGCGGACCGTGCCGGAGGACTCAAGGCCCGGGGCACAAGTCCCTATTTTGCCACGGGTTCAGGGCCCCGCGCGACACGGGGCGTTCCGCTCCCGCCCGCCCCGCTGAATAGCGCCGCCGGTGGTGGGGCATGATGGGAAGGTGAGCAACAACCTTCCGCGGATGCGGATGACTGGCCTGCAGCGCCGGAGCCAGCTGATCGACGTCGGCCGCGGCCTTTTCGCCGTCCGCGGGCTGGACGGGACCACCATCGAGGAGATTGCAGCCTGCGCGGGAGTGTCCAAACCGGTCATCTATGAACACTTCGGTTCCAAGGAAGGCCTGTACACGGAAGTGGTGGACTGCGAATTCCACATCCTGCTGGACGCGGTCAACGCCGCCCTCACCGAGGAAGCCAAGCCCCGCGTCCTCGTGGAACGCGCCGCCCTGGCCCTGCTTACCTACATCGAGGAACGCACAGAGGGCTTCCGCATCCTGATGCGCGACGCGCCGCCCTCACAGCCCGAGGGCGCCTTCTCCACCCTGCTGTCCCACGTCACCGCCCGCGTCGAACACATCCTCTCCGACGAATTCTCCCGCCGGGGCCTCAGCGGCGAAGACGGCGCCATGTACGCCCAGATGCTCGTGGGCATGGTGGCGATGACGGGGCAATGGTGGCAGGACAGCCGCCAGCCCGACAAGCAGACCGTTGCCGCGCACCTGGTCAACCTCGCCTGGAACGGCCTGACCGGCCTCAAGAAGGACCCTGAGCTGCAGTCCGAGCCGTAAGCCTCGCCGTGATTCCGTCCGCGGCGAAGGGCTGGCTCCGGCACCTAGGGTGAGTTCAGTCGCCGAGGAGTTCTGAGGACTCCAGCCACTCCATTTCGAGAGCGTCCTTTTCGTCCGTGAGCTCCTTGAGCTGCTTGTTTTGGTCGGCGAGCTTGTCAAAGTTGCCGGCCTCGGTGGTCTTCACCATGTCGTCGTGAAGCTTCTTCTCCTCTTGATCCAGCTTCTTGAGCTGCCGCTCGATCCTGTTGAGGGTCTTGCGCGCCTCGCGCTTCTCGGCCTCGGAAGGGCCTGCGCCGGTCCCCCCGGCAGCCTGCGCCTGCCCGGCGCTGGTCACCGGGTTTCCGCCGCCGGTCACGGTTGAGCCGGCCAAGGCTGACTCGCGCAGCTCAAGGTACTGGTCCACGCCCCCGGGCAGGCCACGCAGCTTGCCGTCGCCGAGCAATGCCATCTGGTGGTCGGTCACCCGTTCGAGCAGGTAGCGGTCGTGGCTGACCACCACCAGGGTGCCCGGCCAGCCGTCCAGGACGTCCTCGACGGCGGCAAGGGTATCGGTGTCGAGGTCGTTGGTGGGCTCATCGAGCATCAACACGTTGGGTTCGCCCACCAGCAGCCGGAGGAGCTGCAGGCGGCGCCGCTCACCGCCGGAGAGGTCCTTCACCGGCGTCCACTGCTTCTGGTTGGTGAACCCGAGCTGCTCCACCAGCTGGCCAGCCGTGAATTCCTTGCCGCCCACGTTGAAGGAACGCTTTTCCCGCTCAATGACCTCGATCACGCGCAGGTCAGCGACGTCGTCGAGCTCCTTGACTTCCTGGGTGAGGACCGCGGTGACCACGGTCTTTCCCCGCTTCAGCCGGCCGGCGTCGGGTGTGATCTCGCCGTTGAGCAGCTTGAGGAGGGTGGTCTTGCCGGCGCCGTTGACGCCCACCAGGCCCAGGCGCTCCCCCGGGGCCAGGCGCAGGGTGATGTTGTCGAAGAGCTTCCTGCCGTCGTCGCCGCCTTGGAAGTTCAGGGACACATTCTCAAGGTCAAGGACGTCCTTGCCCTGGCGGGCGGTGGCCATCTTACTCAGCGCCATGGAGTCACGCGGAGCCGGTACGTCGGCGATGAGCGCGTTGGCTGCCTCGATCCGGAACTTCGGCTTGGCGGTCCGGGCAGGGGCACCCCGGCGCAGCCAGGCGAGTTCTTTCTTGACCAGTTGCTGGCGCTTACCCTCCACCACTGATGCCATCCGGTCCCGTTCCGCACGGGCCAGGACGTAGGCTGCGTAGCCACCTTCGAAGGGGTCCACGATCCCGTCGTGGACCTCCCAGGTCTTGGTGCAGACTTCGTCGAGGAACCAGCGGTCGTGGGTCACCACCAGGAAGGCGCCCTGGTTTGGCCGCCAGCGCGTCTTCAGGTGCCGGGCCAGCCAGGCAACGCCCTCGACGTCGAGATGGTTGGTGGGTTCGTCCAGCATGATGACGTCGTGGTCCTCGATGAGCAGCTTCGCCAGGGCCACCCGCCGCTTCTGGCCGCCGGAGAGGGCGTGGACATTGGCGTGCCAGTCGACGTCGGACACCAGGCCGCCCATGATCTCCCGGATGCGGGGGTTGCGGGCCCATTCGTAGTCCGCCTGGTCACCCACGATCGCGGCACCCACCGTCAGGTCGCCGTCGAGCACGTCGCTTTGGTCCAGGTACCCCACGTTGACGTCGCCACGCTTGGTGACACGGCCGGAGTCCGGGGTGGAGCGCAGGGCCAGCAGGCGCATCAGCGTGGACTTGCCGTCACCGTTGCGGCCCACCATGCCGATCCGGTCCCCCTCCTCCAGTCCCAGGGTGACGCCGTCCAGGACGGTGCGGGTTGCGTAGGAAACCGTGAGGTTTTCGCCGCCAAGAAGGTGTGCCAAAGGGAACTGCTTTCTGCTGCCGGACTGGAAGTATTAAAGGAGGGTGTCGGAGATGATGCGCGCGCCCGGGACCGGGCCGTGGACCGCGAGTGCTGTCAGGCCGTAGCGCTGCAGGTCCTCTGCGAGGGCAGCAGCTGCCACGGAATCCTCGGCCAGCAAAGCCACGGTGGGGCCGGATCCGGAGACCATGCCTGCCATGGCGCCGTGGGACTCGCCGATTCCCAGCGTATCGCGCAGCGCAGGCGAGAGTTCAATGGACGCCCTTTGCAGGTCGTTGACCAGCACACGGCTCAGGGATTCCGCGTCGCCACCCCGCAGCGCCGCCAGGATCTTCGGGTCAACACCGGTGGGTTCCCCCGCGTCGATTCCCTCGGCGTCGCGCAGCCGGTCCAGGGTCCGGTACACCTCGGGAGTGGAGAGGCCGTAGTCGGCCACCACCAGGACCCAGTGGGTCTGCGCCTTGGCCAGGGCCGGAGAGAGTTCGTCGCCCAGGCCAAGCCCGACGGCGGTTCCACCTAGGAGCGAGAAGGGGACGTCGGCACCCAGTTCCGCTGCAAGGTGTGCCAGTTCCTCACGGGACAGCCCGCTGTTCCAGAGGGCGTCGCAGGCCAGGAGCGTGGCAGCGGCGTCGGCGGATCCGCCGCCCATGCCGCCGGCCACCGGGACCCGCTTGGTGATCTCCAGGTGCACGCCGGTGGCGTGTTCGGAGACGTCGGCCATGATGGCGGCCGCCTTGTAGGCCAGGTTGCTGCTGTCCAGGGGGATGTCGACGGCGTCGAGGTCCAGGGTGCTTTCGGGGCTGAGGCTGATGGTGATTCCCGGGGCGGCGGTGCTGGTGGCTGCCACTTCCTCATAGAGGGACACCGCGAGGTAGACGCTGGCCACCGAGTGGTAGCCGTCAGGCCGCAGCGGCCCAACGGCCAGGGACACGTTGACTTTTCCGGGTGCCTTGACGCGCACCGTCCTGGCCGCGAAACGCCCCCCGCCTGCCCTCTCAAGTCCCGCGTTCACGGGCGGTTTTCCCTGGCTTCGGCGATCCTGGCGAATGCGGCGATGTCGATGACCTCGCCGCGTGCGGTGGGGTCGACGCCGGCTGCCAGCAGGCAGCGCTCAGCTTCCGGTGCTCCCCCGGCCCAGCCTGCCAGGGCAGCCCGGAGCGTCTTGCGCCGCTGCGCAAACGCCGCGTCCACTACGGCAAACACTTGTTCGCGGGTGGCGGTGGTGGCGGGGGGTTCGCGCCGGGTGAAGGCCACAAGCCCGGAATGGATTTTGGGGGCCGGCCAAAAGACGTTCATGCCGATCACGCCGGCCTTGCGCATCTGGCTGTACCAGGCGGCCTTGACGGACGGAACACCGTAGGTCTTGGACCCGGGTCCGGCTGCCAAACGGTCTGCCACCTCGTCCTGCACCATCACCAGGCCGTGCTGCAGGCTGGGGAAATGCTGCAGGAGGTGCAGCACCACGGGAACTGCCACGTTGTAGGGCAGGTTGGCTACGAGCGCCGTGGGTTGCACCGGCAGTTCGGTGACCTTCATGGCATCGGCGTGCACCAGGTGGAACGCGTTGGCGGCGGCCGGGCGCCATTCCTTCACGGTTTCGGGGAGCTTTGCGGCAAGGACAGGGTCGATTTCGACGGCGACGACCGCCGCTGCCGCGTCGAGCAGCCCCAGCGTCAGGGAGCCCAGCCCCGGACCGACCTCGAGCACTGTTTCATCCGGCCCCACGCCTGCTGCGGCCACAATCCGGCGGATGGTATTGCCGTCAATGACAAAGTTTTGGCCCAGGGTCTTGGTGGGCCTGACCCCAATTTCCTCTGCCATCCGGCGTATGTCGGAGGCACCGAACAACGGTGCGGGAACGGCGGGGATCGGTTCAGTCACCTAGGTATCCTATCCCGCGCGGCACTTTGGCCCTCCCCGGTTAACGGCTGTGGCCGGCCCCGGAGTACCCGGGGCCGGCCACAGCTGTTTCCTGCGCGTTGATGCTGGCTGATCAGCGGCTGGCGGCCCAGCCGCAGCCCCACGGTGACAGGCCACGCTGTGCGTAGACGCGGTTGGCGATGTCGATCTGCTGCGCCTTGGTGGCCAGGCTGGCGTTGGGCGCGTAGGCGCCGCCGCCGGCGCCAATCCAGGTCTGGATGTCGAACTGGAGGCCGCCGTAGTAGCCGTTGCCGCTGTTGATGCTCCAGTTTCCGGTGGACTCACACTGGGCAATCTTGTCCCACATGGCTTCATTCATCATGGCCGGTGCTGCTGCGCCGGTGTTGGCGCCTGCGGGGGCAGCGGGGGCCGCGGCGGCCTGGGGTGCAGGCTTGGCCTTGGTGCCCACGGTGACCTTCTCGGTGACGGGCTGGACCGCTACGTTCTCCGAAACCAGGGTGCGGGAAGCCTCCCGGCCGTCAACGAGCACCAGCTTGAAGGTGCGCTCGATCTTTCCGGCGGCCCCGGCCTGTGTCACTTCCTTCTCACCCTTGAGCATGTCCGCGCTTTCGGCGGTGACGGTTTCGAAGGGAACGTCCTCGCTGGTGACGGCGGTCTGTCCGGTGTCAACCCGGGAAACCTTGATGACCATGTTGTTCACCACGTTGGCGTTGGCCGGCTGGGAGGTGCGGTCATTGGCGCCGAGGGTCACGCCGGAGTCTTCAAGGACCTTGCCGACCGTGGGGGCGGTGGTGGTGGCGGTGTTCACCTTGCCGTCGGCCACGATGCTGACGGTCTTGGGCGTGGAGATGGAGACGTAGGAACCGGCGAGCGAAAGGGTGGCATCCTTGGGCGCCGAAACGGTCGAGGCACTGGCCACGCCGAGTTCAGTCACCAGGTCCTCGACGTCCTGCGCCGTGGTGTTGACCGTTTTCTCGGCACCGTCAAGGCTGACCTTGACTTCTTTGGCCTGGTTGATGTTGATGACGGTGCCGTTCTGGACGGAGGCGTCAAGGGCGGGGGAAACGCGGTCGCTGGGCTTCAGGTCCAGGTTGGCGCTCTTGACCACCTGTGCCACTGTTCCACCAAAGGACTGCACAGACGACGCTTTGCCGTCCACGTTGAGCGTAATTGTTTTGTTATTGCCCACGAAGGCTACGAGGCCTGCGACCAGGCCGCAAAGCACCAGCAGCTGGGCGCCAACCTTTATAAAGCTGAACTTGCCGTCCGATGTGAAGAACTTGATCACGATTGCCCGTAACTCTCGGTCCATCCGGGCACGGGGAATGCGCAATAAAATGCCCGGAGCAACCTCGAAAAGGAGAGTCCGGGCACCAGTGCGCCGCCACACTCCGCGCAGCGGCAGGCCGGATATTGGACAGGCCGGCCCGGCTGCACATGGAGTGAAATTACCCGTTGGCCTTCCCCGACCCCGGCTAATAGTTTTCCACTGTAACCGTAGCGTTATAAAGCAGCCAACATTTTTGCATACCAGGTATGCAAATGAGAGTGCCACAGAAGAGTGGAATCAGGCCCAGGATCCGTATGCCCGCACCGTATTTTCGCTGATGGAGGTGCACAGGGCGGCGAGGTCGGAGCCTGTCAATTCTGCCATGGCGCGCACGGTGTAAGGGACCATATAGCTCGCGTTCGGACGCCCCCTGTGCGGGTGCGGCGTCAGGAAGGGAGCATCCGTTTCCACCATGATGAGCTCCCGGTCCGCGACCGCGAGCGCGGCACGGAGGTTGGCGGCATTCCTGAAGGTCAGGGTGCCGGCAAAAGACATCCACCAGCCCTGTTCGTTACACGTCCGTGCCAGGTCCTCGTCACCGGAGAAGCAGTGGAACACCACCCTTTCCGGTGCACCTTCCTCCCGGAGCACACGGACCACGTCGCTGTGCGCGTCCCGGTCATGGATCTGCAGGGTGAGGCCGAGGCGCTTGGCGATGTCGATGTGGCGCCTGAAGGAGTACTCCTGGTGCCGCAGCCCCTCACCTTCCGTGCGGTAGAAGTCCAGCCCGGTTTCGCCGATGGCCCGGATGCGGGGATGCGCGGCCAGCTGTTCGATCTCGGCAAGCGCCGCTTCCAGTCCGCCCCGGGAGGCGTAGTGCGGAGCATCGTTGGGATGCAGTGCCACGGCTCCCAGGAGCCGTTCGTCCTGGTCCACCGCCTCCACCGTGAACCGCGAGGACTCCAGGTCGCAGCCCACCTGCACGGCACCCTGCACACCCACGGCCTCTGCCGCATCCAGTGCAGCCTTGATCCCCACTGGTCCCTTTCCTTCCGGGAAGTCCAGGTGGGTGTGGTTGTCCATGACCGGTACCGGCAGGGGCTCCGGCGCAGGCGGGAAATCCTTCCGGCGCCCGGCGTCGGCCTCCGGTTCCGCGTCTGCGGCGCGCACGCGGTAGGCGGCGGGAATCGACGAATTGCACATCCAACCAGCCTAACGGCCGAAGGCTCCCCATATTTGCCGGAACTCTCTGTCGGGCACGGCAGTTGTGTTAGTAGTCTGGAACGAAGACACGCGCACGCCCACCGAGGGGCGAAGGCAGGCTTGCTGTCACGTCCAGGTGAAAGCCGGGCTGAAAGGTTGCCGATGGAACCCCACCGACGCACTGCCAACAACGCAGGCGCACCGAACCTCAACCTGGCCGGCGTCGCCGATTCCGTCAGCCACCTGAACGGCCACCGGCAGGCAGCCATGGATTCCGGTGCCTTCCACGCAGCAGCACAACGCATCCTGACCACTGTCAATACCGTCATCGACGGCAAGTCCGATGCCGCCAAGCTGGCGCTCACCGTCCTCCTCGCCCAGGGCCACCTGTTGGTGGAGGACGTGCCCGGCGTCGGAAAGACCCTGCTGGCAAAAACCCTGGCGCGGACCATTGACTGCACCGTCAACCGCATCCAGTTCACCCCCGATCTCCTCCCCTCCGACGTGACCGGGGTGTCCATCTACAACCAGGCTTCCAGGCTCTTCGAATTCCGGCCCGGCGCAGTGTTCGCCAACATCGTCATCGGTGACGAAATCAACCGCGCGTCCGCCAAGACCCAGTCGGCCCTCCTGGAATGCATGGAGGAGCACCAGGTCACGGTGGACGGCACGTCCTACAAACTCGATGAGCCGTTCATGGTGGTAGCCACCCAGAACCCCATCGAAATGGAAGGGACATATCCGCTGCCGGAGGCGCAGCGGGACCGCTTCATGGCCCGGATTTCCATGGGCTACCCGGATAAAGACGCAGAGATCGAGATGCTTGAGACGCACCAGGCGGTCTCGCCGCTGGCCACCGTCTCCCCCGTGGTCACCGTTTCCGATGTCGCCGCCATGATCGCCTCCGTCCAGCAGGTCTACGTCTCGGATCCAGTGAAGGAATACACGGTCTCGATAGGGCGGGCCACGAGGGAAAGCCCGCTGCTGCGGCTGGGCGCGAGCCCCCGGTCCATGCTGCAGCTGCTGCGCGCCGCCAAGGCCACCGCTGCCTTGGACGGCCGCGATTTTGTGCTTCCGGACGACGTCGGTGATGTGGCCGAAGCCGTCCTGGCGCACCGGATCATCCTTGACCGGAAGGCTGCCGGCGCAGGCGAGACCCCGCACAGCGTCCTGCGCGGCATCCTGTCCCGGCTGCCCGTGCCCCAGGCGGCCCCGGGGCAGCCCAACCGGGCCGCGGCGGCCGCCGGCGGCAGGAACCGGTAGGGGCAAACCATGGCCTTCCTGCATACGCTCCCGAAGCACCTGTTCACCAGGCGCGGATGGGGCATGCTGGCGGCCGGCGCCTTCACGTTGGCGGCAGCCCAGGTCATGGGGCGCCGTGACCTTTTAACGCTGGCACTGCTGCTGCTGGTGCTCCCGCTCGTCTCCCTCGCCGGCGTCCGCCTGGTGAAACCCCGCTTCCGGGTCTACCGGGAATTCAACCCTTCCCCGGTGGAAACGTCGGCACCGGCCATTGTGAATCTTGCGGTGGCCAGGACCGGCCCCGGCAGCGGGCGGGTGGTCATGGAGGAGCGGCTGCCGGCACAGTTTGGCCAGGCACCTGCGTTCCGGTTCCCGTCCCGTTCCGCCACCGGCGGCACGAGCCGTTACGAATACCACCTCACCTCCAGGTATCGCGGGCAGTTCAGGATTGGGCCGGTAACGGCAGAGTTCACGGACCCCTTCGGCCTCTCGCTGCACCGGCGGCCCATTGACGACGGCGACGTCCTCACCGTGACGCCGGCCGCCGTCGCACTGCCTGCCACCGGGCTGGGCGGAGCGCGGGGCAACGACGGCGTCACCGCCACCCGCGTGCGCGCGAACCCCAGCGACGACGATGTCATGACCCGCGAGTACCGCCACGGGGACCCCATGCGGAGGGTCCATTGGGCGGCCACGGCCAGGCACGGGGCCCTGATGGTCCGGCAGGAGGAATCGGTCACCACGCCGGAAGCGACCCTCATCCTTGACCACCGTTCCGGCGCGTTTGCCGGCGGCCTTGGCACATCCATGCCGGGGCTTCCCGGCCACGATGGGCATGCGCCCGCCACCAGCGACACCTTCGAGTGGTCCGTTGTTGCCGCCATGTCCGTCAGTGCCCACCTGGCTGAGCGCAATTACAGCCTTCGGCTGCTGGATTCCGGGGGCGACCCGGCATTCCTGCACTCGCCCTCCTCTCCGGAGCCTGCGGCGGAAGAGTACAGCGGCGCATCCGGCCTGCAGTCGATCGCCGAGAGCCTGGCTGCCATCCATCTCTCCGGCACGCTCCACCCGCGGCGGGACGGAGCGCACCCGGACCTGCCCGGCAGGAACACAGAGCGGCGGGCTGCTGCCGGGGCGCGGACGCATGCGGGCAGCGACCAGGGGCCGCCGGCATTTGATGACCGCTTGATGGACAAGCTGTCCGCGCACCGCATGCGGGGGCCACTGATCGCAGTGTTGGGCCGGATTACCAAGGAGGAAGCAGCAGCCCTGGCACCGGCTGCAGCGTACGGGACCGATGCGTTCGCACTCCTTGCGGTGGAACGGCCCGCGGAGTTCCAGGATGTCCTCGACGTGCTGCGGCAGGGCGGCTGGCGGGCCGTAGCCGCGGCGCCGAAGACCCGGCTTGCTGCTGCCTGGGGCCAGTTCGCCCAGGACCCCGCCCTGCCCGTGGCGCCCGCATCGGAGGTCCGCCGGGGAGCGGGGGTGGCGAAATGACGATCGCACCGGCCCGGACGACCGGCTACGGACACCAGGCCCGGGACAATCGGCGGATTCCTGCGGGGCGCATGGGTGCGGGTGCCTACCCCTGGGCCATGGCGGCGGCAATCTCTTTGGCGGTCTGCGGGGCGGCCCTGTCCCTGAACGGTGTCCTTCGCGGTTGGAACTGGTACTGGCCCGCCATGACCACCGTGCTGGCGGTGGCCTTCACGCTTGCCGTGCTCCGTTCCATCCGCGCCCAGCCGCTGCTGGTCACCGCCGGAGGGTTCGTGGTGCTGGGCGGCGTCCTGACCATGACTTTCTTCCGCAGCTCCAGCTTCCTTTGGGTGGTCCCCACCGGTGCCACACTGCCTGAGCTGGACCGGCTGATCCAGCGCGCCAGCGAAACGGTGCTCGCAGAGACAGCGCCTGTGGCGCCCAACGCCGGAATTGTCATGGTGGTCTGTGCCGTGCTCGGCCTGGCGGTCATTCTGGTCGATGCCCTGGCGGTGCCCCTGGGGATGCCGGCAGCTTCCGGCACCGGCCTGCTGGCCCTGCTGGTGGTCCCGGCCATGATCAAACCCCAAAGCGTGGGCGTCGGGAGTTTCCTTGCCACCGCGGCGGGATACCTGCTGATCCTTGCCTTCAGCCAGTGGTTTGCCCCGGACGGCAGGCTGCAGGGCGGATCGGCACGCAGTCCCGGACTGATGCGCCGCGCCGCGCTGACCGGGGCCGTGGCCCTGGCCGCCACCCTGGTGCTGCCACTGGCCATTCCAGGCTTCGACCGCGGCACCTTCCCCCAGGGGTCCAGGCTGAATCCGTGGGGCGCCTCCACCGGCCTCAACCCGATGATCACCCTGGGCAACAGCCTGCGCACCCCTGACGGAAGCGGCAGGATCACGTACGCCACCAATTCACCCACGCCCCTCTACCTGCGCTCGGTGACCGTGGACAATTTCGACGGCGATTCCTGGGGCCCCGACGACCGCAACGCATCCCGGGTCCCTCTTGACGGCCGGATCGACCCCGGCTATCAAGTCCTCACCGACGAACAGGTGCGCCTGGTAACCGCCGTCGACGCCGGTTCCTTCACCAGCCCCTACCTGCCGGTCCCCTATGCCCCTGAAACCGTCCGGGGCCTGGGCGGCCAGTGGACCTGGGACCCGGCCACGCTGAGCATCAAGGGCACGGACACCACCACCCGGCGGCAGGAATACCTGGTGATTTCTGCCGTGCCCAAGCTCTCCGCAGCCCTGCTGGCCCACTCCTCGGCTCCGGCACGCGGCATCCCCGACGTCTTCACCAGGATTCCGGGCAATGTGCCGGACATCGTCAAAACCACTGCACAGACTGTGGCCGGAGCCGCCGGGACGCCGTACCAGAAAGCCATGGCCATCCAGAAGTACCTGCGCTCGTCCGAGTTCACCTACTCGCTGCAGTCACCGGTGCAGGGCGGCTACGACGGCAACGGGCTCTCCGTCCTGGCAGACTTCCTGCAGCAGAAGAGCGGCTACTGCATCCATTACGCCTCAGCGATGGCAGTGATGGCCAGGCTGGAAGGCATTCCGAGCAGGATCGCTGTGGGTTACGCCCCCAGCAGGCTGACTGGGGCCACCATAACGGTGGCCGGCCAGGGGCCCCTCCCGGAGTACGAGGCCGATGCCCGCGACGCCCACGCCTGGCCGGAACTGTATTTCCAGGGCCTGGGCTGGGTGCCCTTCGAACCGACCCCTTCGCGGGGGGTGGTCCCTGACTACGCCACAGAGACCTCAGCACCATCAGTGGCGGAATCGCTGGGCAACAACGACGGACTCATTCCCGACACCGTCCCGGTACCCGCACCTTCCCCCAGCGCAACGGCACAGGCCCTCCCGGGCGCAGGCGGAAGCAACTCCGGCGATGGCGTGCCCCTGATGCCCTGGCTCCTTGGAACGGCCGGAGCGGTGGGCCTGGTACTGCTGGCCGCCGCCCCGCACCTGGTCCGCGCCGCCGCCCGGTCCCGGCGGCTACACACGAAGCGCCCGGACCTGGCCGTCCCGCTGGCGTGGAGCGAGCTCCGGGACCTCGGCACGGACTACGGGCTGCCCGCCGGAAACAGCGAGACACCGCGGGCCTACGCGGCCCGGTTCCGCAGCACACTGCTGGGCGAGCCCGGCGGTATGGACCAGGACGCCCACGAAGCGGTGGCCTCCCTCACCTCAGCCTTTGAGCACCACAGGTATGGACGTCCGGGCGCCGGTAGTTCCGCCGACTCAGCAGTCCAGGACCTTGCAGCCGGGATTTCCGCCGTGGAGGCGTCACTCCGCGCCAATGCCCCGCTGCCAAGGCGTTGGGCTGCTTCGTGGCTCCCGCCGTCGGTCACCCTGCGGCTGGGCCGCCTGCTCAGGATGCCGTTCAGCGCAGCCGGCCGTGCCATCCGCCGGGTGCCGCACGCCCGGACACGCTTCAAATCAGCGCCGGACGACGGCGGCAGCAAGGCAGGCGGGGGCTGAACACACAGGTGCCGGCCGGGAAAGTCCCGGCCGGCACGTGTGGTTTTGCGGACTGCCGGGCCTAGCCGGCGTAGGGGTCGGCGATGCCGATGTACTGCGTGTAGAGGTACTCCTCGATGCCTTCCAGGCCGCCTTCGCGGCCCAGGCCCGACTGCTTCACGCCACCGAAAGGTGCTGCAGCGTTGGAGATGACCCCGGCGTTCAGGCCGAGCATGCCGGTTTCCAGCCGCTCGCCCATCCGGATACCGCGGTTGATGTCCTTGGTGAAGACGTACGCCACCAGCCCGTATTCCGTGTTGTTGGCCAGCCGGACGGCCTCGTCCTCGCTGCTGAAGGTGATAATCGGGGCCACCGGGCCGAAGATTTCCTCGGACAGGATCCGGGTCCCCTCGGAAACGCCGGAGAGGATGGTGGGCTGGTAGAAGTAGCCCGGGCCCTCCACGGGAGCGCCGCCCAGGACTGCCTTGGCACCGGAGGCGAGGGCGTCGGAGACCAGCTCGTGCACCTTGTCCCGGCTCTTGCCGTCGATCAGCGGGCCCACCTTGGATTCGGGTTCGGTGCCCCGGGCGGTAGTCATTTCCTTCATCTTCGCGGCGAACTTCTCGGCGAATTCGGCCGCCACCGACTCATGGACGATGAACCGGTTGGCAGCGGTGCAGGCCTCGCCCATGTTGCGGAGCTTTGCGGCCATGGCGCCGGTGACGGCAGCATCCAGGTCGGCGTCCTCGAAGACCAGGAACGGGGCATTGCCGCCCAGCTCCATGGAGGTGCGCAGAACGTTTTCGGAGGCATCGGCCAACAGGCGGCGGCCAACCTCGGTGGAGCCGGTGAAGGACAGCTTGCGGAGGCGGGAATCCTTGATCAGCGGTCCCGTGGTGGCCCCAGCCGTGGAGGTGGGGATGACGTTGAGGACACCGGCGGGCAGGCCGGCCTCCTGCATGACGGCGGCGAACAGCTGGGACGTCAGCGGCGTGAGGTTTGCGGACTTCAGCACCATGGTGCAGCCGGCAGCGACGGCGGGCGCGATCTTGCGGGTGGCCATGGCCAGCGGGAAGTTCCACGGGGTGATCAGCAGGCAGGGGCCTACGGGCTTCTTGGCCACCAGGAGGCGGGATTTGCCGTCCGGCGACACCGAGTAGCGCCCAAAGGCACGTACTGCTTCCTCCGAGAACCAGCGCAGGAACTCGGCCCCGTACGTCACTTCGCCGCGGGCTTCGGCCAGTGGCTTGCCCATTTCCAGGGTCATCAGGAGGGCGAAGTCTTCGGCCCGTTCCGTCACCAGGTCGAAGGCCCGGCGGAGGATTTCCCCGCGTTCGCGGGGCGGTACCTTCGCCCAGGACTCCTGGGCCGCCGCGGCAGCGTCCAGGGCCGCCGCACCATCTTCGGGACCGGCGTCGGCAATGCTCAGCAGCACCTTCCCGGTGGCGGGATCCTCGACGTCGAACGTCTTGCCGGACGCGGCGTCGCGCCACTCACCGTTGATGAGCAGCCCAGTGGGAACGGAGGCCAAAAGCCGGGTTTCGCGCTCGGCGGTAACGGCCGGCTGTGCAGTGACAGTCACGATGACTCCCTCGTCGGTAGGGTTGTGGCAGCCCGTCGCCGCGGCCGGAGTGACCGGGATCATGGGGCTGATTAACAGCCAGACTACTGCGGGCCAACCCCATGGTCTACGCCGTTGCGCACTGCGGAATCGCCGCCGTGCTGTGCAGCTGCACAGAGCAGCAGCACTGGCCCGGGAGTGGACCGGCCGGGGCCTTAACGGGCCTTAGCGGGCGGCGAGGACCGCTGAATAGAGCTCCCGCTTGCTGACCCGGACATCTTCGGCGACGGCGGCTACGGCCTCCTTCAGCCGGATGCCCTGGGCCACCAGTTCGTTGACGGCCGCAACGTGGTCCTCGGGCGTCCCGGCCGTCTGTTCGGGCGCGCCGCCAAGCACTACGGCAATCTCGCCGCGAACCTCGTTGTCCTCAGCCCACTGGAGGAGTTCGCCCACGGTGCCGCGGATGACTTCCTCATACGTCTTGGTCAGTTCGCGGCACACTGCGATGGGCCGGTCCGGGCCGAACCTCTCCCGCAGGGCCCGCAGCATGGCTTCAAGCCGGTGCGGTGCCTCGAAGAACACCATGGTGCGCCGCTCCCCCGCAAGGTCCGCGAGGCGCGAGGCCCTCTCACCGGCCTTGCGGGGCAGGAATCCTTCAAAGCAGAACCGGTCGGTGGGCAGGCCGGACAGTGCCAGTGCCGTGAGGACCGCGGACGGCCCGGGGACAGCGGTAACCGGAAGTCCCGCGGCGATGGCCCCCTCCACCAGCCGGAAACCGGGGTCTGACACCGCAGGCATCCCGGCGTCTGTGACCATCAGAAGCGTGCTGCCTGCACGGACCTGGTCCAGGAGCTCAGCCGTCCGGGTGGCCTCATTGTGCTCGTGGTAGCTGATAACGCGGCCCGCAACGGCAACACCCAGGCTTTGGACCAGGCGGTGGAGCCGACGGGTGTCTTCTGCCGCCACGATGTCCGCGGTGCCCAGCAGTTCCACCAGCCGGGCGGAGGCATCGCCGGTGTTCCCGATGGGAGTGGCGGCAAGGACGATCCGTCCCGCCGTCGAAGGGGCGGGCTCGGGAAGGGGGCTGGGGTTTGGGTCCACCCACCAAGCCTACTGCGGCAGGGTCTTCCAGCCGCAAAAGGTAGCATGGGGCTCGTGACGCAGACCTCGACGCGGCCCGCCGGGGCCGGGAAACCCAGCCCGGCGGCATCCCCTGCCGGCACCGGCGCCACTGCAGGGGAAGACGGCGGGAAAGCAGGCCGCCCCTGGATCAGCCGGCCGAATGAAGCGTTCACGGCCGAGGCGCTGAAGACCAGGCTGATCGGTACCGGACCATCCTGGCGCGACTACCCGCCGTCGCTCCGGCTCTGGTACATCCTGGTCCCGGTGCTCACGGCCGTGGCCGGCGGCCTCCTCCGGTTCATCCGCCTCGAAGTGCCGCACAAGCTGGTGTTCGACGAGACGTACTACGTCAAGGACGCCTACTCCTACCTCATCAGCGGCTACGAACGCAGCTGGCCGGACAAAGCCAATGATTCCTTCAACGCCGGGAACCCCGATGTCCTGCTGAACACTCCCGAATATGTGGTCCATCCGCCGGTGGGCAAATGGATGATTGCGTCCGGCATGTGGCTGTTCGGGCCGGAGAACCCCTTTGGCTGGCGCTTCGCGGCAGCACTCACAGGCACCCTCACCGTGCTGCTGGTCTCCCTGATCGCCCTGAAACTGTTCCGCTCGCTTCCCCTGGCGGGCGCCGCGGGGCTGCTCCTCGCCGTCGACGGCCACCACCTGGTGATGTCCCGGACGTCGCTGCTGGACATCTTCCTCACGTTCTGGATCCTCGCCGCCTTCGGTGCCCTGCTGATGGACCGCGACGATGGGCGCCGCCGCCTGGCGGCCCGGCTGGCACGCGCCGCTGCCGCGAACGGCGGACAGCCACCGGCCGGCGCCCTGCTGACGGGCCCATGGCTGGGGGTGCGCTGGTGGCGGGTTGCCGCCGGGGTCTGCATGGGCCTGGCGGTGGGAACCAAGTGGTCGGGCCTGTTCTTCCTGGCCGGCTTTGGCCTCCTCACCGTGCTCTGGGACCTCAACGCCCGGCGGGTGGCGGGCATGCGGGGCTGGATCAGCGGCGGAGCCATCCGGGACGGCATCCCGGCGTTCCTCGGCATGGTCCCTGTGGCAGGGATCGTCTACTCGGCGACCTGGACAGGCTGGTTCCTGTCGGACAACGCCTACTTCCGCCATTGGGCGGAAAGCAACCCTTCGGCAGAATGGGGATGGCTCCCGGACTCCGTGAGGTCCCTTGTCCACTACCACCTGGAAGCGTACAACTTCCATCAGGGCCTGAGTTCGGAGCACCCCTACCAGGCCAGCGCCTGGAGCTGGCTGGTCATGGGGCGGCCCACGTCGTTCTTCTATGAATCCCCGCCCCAGGGCACCCCGGGCTGTGACGTGGACAAGTGCACCTCCGCCATCCTGTCGGTCGGGAACCCGCTGATCTGGTGGCCGGCGGCCATCGCGCTGGTGGTCCTGCTGTTCTGGTGGGCGGGACGCCGGGACTGGCGCGCCGGGGCCGTGCTGGCCGGCGTCGCTGCGGGCTACCTGCCGTGGTTCATGTATCCGGAGCGGACCATGTTCTACTTCTACGCGGTCTCCTTTGAACCGTTCCTTGTCCTGGCCCTGGTGTACTGCCTGGGGCTGGTGCTGGGAAGGTCCTCGGATCCGCCGTGGCGCCGTCGCTCCGGCCTGTACTTGGTGGTCCTGTTCCTTGCTGCGGTATTACTGCTCTCGGCATTCTTCTACCCGATCTGGACCGCCGAAGTGATCCCGTACGTCGACTGGAAAGTCCGGATGTGGATGCCATCCTGGATCTAGGGCAGGATGGCAACAGAGACCTGATGGAGCCGCTGCCGCGGCGTGGCAGCGGAAACGGAGACCTGCTGTGAGAGAAGCGAGTACCGAACTGCTGGTTGAGCTTGACGCCGGCAGCAACGTGACGGACCTGCTGCTGGAGCAGCACGCCGCCAACCCGGCCCACGCCCTGTACCGGCGGAAGGGCCCCAACGGCTGGGTGGATGTCACCGCGCAGAAGTTCCTGCAGGACGTCAGCGCCCTGGCCAAAGGCCTCATCGCCGGCGGCCTGGAGCCCGGCGACACCGTGGCCGTCATGTCCCGCACCTCCTATGAGTGGACGCTGGTGGACTTTGCCATCTGGTTCGCCGGCGGCGTCACGGTACCCATCTACGAGACGTCCTCCGCAAGCCAGGTGCAGTGGATCATCCAGGACGCAGGAGTCCGTCGCGTCTTCGCCGGCGACCGCGCCACGGTCCAGCTCGTCAGCGGCGTGGTGGCAGGTTCCGCCGAGCTCAGCGACCGCCTGGTCAACGTGGTGCGGATGGATTACGACGGCGAGGCCCCGGACCTTGCCAGCCTCGCCGCTGCAGGCACCGGAGTCAGCGATGCCGAGCTGGAGCGGCAGCGAAGCCGCGCGGGGCTGTCCGACCTCGCATCGCTGGTGTACACCTCGGGCACCACGGGAAAGCCCAAGGGGTGCGAGATCACGCACGGGAACTTCGCCCTGGTGGCCCGGAACATCGTTGCGTTCTTGCCCGAAATCCTGCAAAAGGACCAGGCCCGCACCTTGATGTTCCTGCCGCTGGCCCACGTGCTGGCCCGGGCCGTCCAGGTGGTCTGCCTGGCCGCAGGGGCAACCCTGGGACACACCCCCGGTGCGGCGCAGCTGCTGGAAGACCTCGGCACGTTCCGGCCCACTTTCCTGCTGGTGGTGCCCCGTATCTTCGAAAAGGTCCGGGCAACGGCAGCGCACAAGGCCGCCGTGGCAGGCAAGGGGAGGCTGTTCGATGCCGCGGCAGCAGCCGCGATCGCGTACTCCCGGGAACTTGACCGGCAGAGCCGCGGCGAGGGTCCGGGTCCTGGGCTGCTGGTCCGGGCCCGGCATGCAGTGTACGACCGGCTGGTCTATCCGCGGCTGCGCCAGGCGCTGGGCGGAGAGGTGGGATACACCGTTTCCGGCGCCAGTGCGCTGGCGTCCGAGGATGCACACTTTTTCCGTGGCGTGGGCATTCCCGTCCTGGAGGGTTACGGGCTGACCGAGACCACGGCGCCCTGCACCGCCAACACGCCGTCCCGCACCAAGGTGGGAACCGTGGGGATCCCCATTCCAGGCACCACCATTCGCGTGGCTGAAGACGGCGAAATCCTGGTCAAGGGAATCGGCGTCTTCAGGGGCTACCACGGCAACCCGGCGGCGAACGCCGAGGCGTTCGTGGACGGCTTCTTCCGCACCGGTGACCTTGGTGTCCTGGACAAGGACGGCTTCCTCACCGTCACCGGCCGGAAGAAGGACCTGCTGGTCACTGCAGGCGGCAAGAACGTGGCGCCGGGGCCGTTGGAGGAAAAGATCCGCGCCCACCAGCTGGTGGGCCACGCGGTGGTGGTGGGCGACGGCAAGCCCTTCGTCTCGGCCCTGCTGACGCTGGACCCGGAAGGCGTTGCTGACTGGCGGTCCGAGCGTGGCCTGCCTCCGCTCCCCCTCAGTGAAGCTGCCGGTGACCCCCAGGTCCTGGCCGCCCTTCAGGAGGCAGTGGACCTTGCCAACCAGATGGTGTCCAAAGCCGAGTCGGTG
Organism: Pseudarthrobacter sp. LT1; assembly: GCF_035621795.1. Taxonomy (NCBI): domain Bacteria; kingdom Bacillati; phylum Actinomycetota; class Actinomycetes; order Micrococcales; family Micrococcaceae; genus Pseudarthrobacter; species Pseudarthrobacter sp. LT1. The sequence continues at coordinate 1,408,280 of NZ_CP141830.1, read as the reverse complement.
CGGACGTTCAGGCTCCTGGACGCCGAATTCAGCGTAGAGTCCGGGCACCTGACGCCGTCACTGAAGCTGAAGCGGGCCGCCGTCGTCAAGGAGTTCCAGGCGGAGATCGCCAAAATCTACGGCTGATCCACCTTTTCCTGTTCCGCGTCCCCGCGCTTTTCCTGCGGTGCAACACCTCGGCGGCGTCGGGTGGGCCACGTGAGCACCAGCGTCACGATGGATGCCAGGAGCACCAGGGCGCCGATGCCGATGCCGGCGTCGATCCAGAACTGGCTGGGGAACAGCCTGATCAGGGTGTCGTCCAGGCTGAACGTCCAGGACCCGTCAGCGAAGAAGATCCGGTGGAACTCGGTGAAGAACTGCTGCCAGCCCAGCGCCGCCAGTGCGCCCAGGCCCAGGATGAGGACCAGCGTGATGATGGAGCCGGCGAAGAGGCCGCGCCGGACTCCGCCGGTGCTGCGCCTGCGCAGGTACAGGATTGCGATCAGTGCCAGGAGAAGCAGCAGCGCACCGGCGCCGAAGGTGGACATGATGACCGTCTTGACGTCGGCCATGTGGCTGACTTCGCCGTCCTTGAAGAGTTTTTCGCCGCCGCGCTGCACCAGATCGCCCAGGTACCTCGGGCCGGCCCAATTGAGGAGGTAGTCCACCGCGTAGGAGCCGTAGGTCATCCTGTCGTCGGTGCTGAAGCCATAGCCGTCGCCCGGGAAACCGGGACGGTTGTACTCCACCCAGAGGAAGAGCGGGGTGGTCACTGCGCGGACGGCAAGGATCAGGAGGATGAACGGGTAGATGATGGCCAGCAGGACCTGCATGACGCGGGGCGCCACAGGCTTGGCATTCGCGGCGCTTTCGCGCTGGGCGTTGCGGCGCTCCACTTCCTCCTCAGGGGGACGGACGTGCAGGGCGGAGGTGGGAAGGGGCTCGTTGAAAACCGGCGAAGCACTGCTGCCGGCATGCCCATCCGTGGACGTGGCGGCGGTCGACAGGCCGGCGCCGGCCCGGCCGGCAGCGGACGGGCCGGCAGCGGGATTTCCCGTGGCGGAGGATTCGACGGCGGCTTCCGCAGCCTTTCGGTGTGCACGGCTTTCGGGTTGGGCGGCCTTACCCTCCGCCACGGACTCCTGCCGGTCAGGCCTGTCGCCGAGGGGTTCTCCCCTGCCGGACTTGTCGCCGCCGGGTTCTCCCCCGCCGGACTTGTCGCCGCCGGTCTTGCCGCCACCAGTGGGCGTCAGCCAGGAGAACGCGGGCTCATCGGAGTCCCCGGACGTATCCAGCAAAGGTTCCGGCTGCGGCGCAGCGCTTTTGGCGCGGACCGGTGTTTCGTCATTCACAGCAGCGTCACTTCCGTTGGGTTCCGCACCGGCCCCATGCCGCCGGTGCGATCGATTCTGCTTTCGAGCCTACCGTCCGGGACTTCCGCTGGGCGAGGAACCACCCCGGCAGGATTACAACGATTCAGGCAGCGATTTCCGTGTAGCCCGCGTCTTCCCGGCGGAGGTCGCCGCGTTCCCCGGCGAGGAATGCGCGCCTGCCCCACACCAGGACGTAGATCCAGTACGCGGCGAGGACTGCCGCACCGATGCCGATCCTGGCCCAGGCAGGCAGCGGACTGGGCGTGACAAAGCCTTCCACCAACCCCGAGACGAACAGTACGAAGACCAGCCCCACGGCCACCGTAACCAGCGACCGGCCTTCTTCCGCGACCGCCCGTCCCCTGGTCCGCGGCCCGGGCGAGACCATGGCCCAGAAGATCCGCAGTCCCGCGGCCGAGGCAACAAAGACGGCGGTCAGCTCCATCAGTCCGTGCGGCAGGATGTAGCTGAAGAAAACGTCCGATTTGCCGGCGGACGCGAAGATTCCGGCGGCAATGCCCACTCCCTGGGCATTGCCGAACAGGATCATCGGCACCCAGACCCCGGTGATCCCCAGGGCCACGGCCTGGGCACTGATCCACGCGTTATTGGTCCATACGGCTCCGGCGAAGGACGCTGCAGGGTTCTCCGAGTAGTAGTTGATAAAGTCCTGCTCCACGTACTGGGCGGCGGCGGTCTCAGAGGCTACGGCCCTGAGTGCCTCCGGTGACGTCCCGATCCATGCCGCGTACGCCGCGGCGATGAGGACGAAGGCTGCTCCACACGCCAACGTCAGCCAGGTCAGTCGGTACAGCGCAGCCGGCAGTGCCACCACGAAGAACCTCGCAAGGTCCGCCATGGCGTTGGACCGTGCACCGGTAAAACGCGTCCTGGCCTGGGCAAGCGTGGCGGAGAGGGATGCCGACAGCCCGCTTTCCGGGGCCACGGAACGGACCAGCGACAGGTGGCCGGACGTCGACTGGTACAGCGCCAGCAACTCGTCAGACTCGGCGCCGGTGAGCCTGCCTTTTCCCGCGAGCTCCTGCAGCCGCGCCCATTTGTCCGCGTTAACGGCGGCGAAGGCATCCATGTCCACGGCTACAGCCTAGCGCCCGGCATTAGACTTTGACCGTCCGCACCATCGGACGGTCCATACCAGCAGCTGCGAAGGGCGGGGACGCAGTGTGAGCCAGATAATCACCGGCGAGGCAGTAGTACTCGAGCTGCGGCCCGCGAGCTTCGCTGCCCGGGCCCTGGGCCTGGTCATCGACGTCGTCGTCCATGTGGTCCTGCTCGTGTTAATCATGATTGGCCTGTCCGCCGCCGGCGCTGACCTGGACGATGCAGCCGCGCGCGCCCTTGGCCTGGCCGCCGTCGTTTTCTGCCTGGTGATGGTGCCGGTGGGGGTGGAAACACTGAGCCGGGGCCGGTCGCTCGGCAAACTGGCCACCGGCCTGCGGGTGGTGCGTGAGGACGGGGGCGCCATCCGCTTCCGTCACGCCGTGATCCGCGGGCTGACCGGATTCCTTGAGATTTACCTGACGTTTGGCGGGCTTGCCCTCGCCGTGGCACTCTTCAACGACAAATCCCGGCGGCTCGGCGACCTGCTCGCCGGCACGTACGCTGTGCGCAGCCGGGTTCCCGCGGAAGCGGCCGTCCGGGTTTTCGTGCCGCCGTACCTGCAGTCCTGGGCTGCCGCGGCGGACATTGGACGTATCCCCGACGCCACGGCGCGCAGGGCCGCCCAGTTCATCCGCCAGGCCGGGCGGATGGCTCCGCTTTCCAGGGCAGGGAGGGCCCAGGCGATCGCCGAGGAACTGTCGGCCCATGTGGCACCCGCCCCGCCAACCGGGACCGGTCCCGATGACTACCTGGCCGCCGTCGTCGCTGAACGCCGGAACAGGGAGTACACCAGGTTGACGCAGTCACGCCGGCGGAACACGGAGACAGGCCAGCGGCTGCAGCGCCTGCCCTTCGCCGATTGACTCAGTTGTCGTACTCGCTCCACGGAATGTTCCAGTCGCCAAACCCGTCGGTGTTCGCAGCATAATCACCCTCGGTATTGATGATCTGGACGACGTCACCGGTTCCCATGTTGTCGAACACCCAGGCTGCCCCGTCCGGGAGGAACCCGATGCAGCCGTGGGACACATTGGTGTTCCCGATGTATGGATAGGCGGACTCGAGTGCCTGGTGGATGTAGGCGCCGCTCAGGGTAAGGCGGATGGTGTATTCGACGTCGGCCTCACCGTAAAAGGCGGGGTCACCCGGTTTCAGGCCGATGCTGGCAGCCCTGAAGTGGTCGAACCGGTTCTTTTCCATCAGCACCGCGTATCCCTTGGCGGAAGGGAAGCGCTTGTCCCCCATGCTGACGGGCAGCGTCTTGACGGGCTGGTCGTTGACGCTCAGCGTGAACGTGTGGGCTGTGGCGTCCGCGACGGCCACCTTCTTGTCCCCAATGTTGACGTTCACCTTCTTGTTGAAGTTCGCGATCTGGCCGTTCCCAAGGTCGACGCCGAAAAGCTGCATGTCCATGGTGATGGTGGAGTTCGCCGCCCAGAAGTTCTCGGGCCGGTACCGGACCATGGTGTCGCTGTACCAGTGGAAGGCTCCGGCCTGTCCTGCCGTGGTGGTGACCTTGATGGCCTTTTCCACGGCGGCACGGTTGGTCACGGGCTCGCTGAAGATGATCTGCAGGGGCTGGCCGACGCCAACCTTCATGCCGTTCAGCGGATAGATGGCGGCGTCCGCCTCATGCGAGCTGGAGACGGTGTTGAAGGACTGGGTGGTGCTGGTTTCGCGTCCTGCAGTGTCCTTGACCACGTACGTGTAGCTGTACTCGGTGTTGAACTCCAAGGGAGCGGTGGCGGACCACGACGTCCCACTGGGGTCAATGCTGCCGTCAATGGTCTTCCCGGCAGTGCTGGCGAGGGTGACACGCTGGATGATCCCGTTGCCTACCTTCAGGGACACCGGGGCGGCGGGATTGACCTGCTTGGCACCGTTGGCCGGGGCGGCGTCAAGCTTGACCGGCGGCACAACGGGCGATGCGATGCCCGGCGATGTCCGCAGTGCGGAGCCTGCCTCGGATTCAAGGGGTCCGCCCGCAAGGCCTGGAGCGACAGCGGCGAAAACCCCGCCCACGGCAGCCAGGACACAGACGGCCGCCACGGCAAGGACTTTCTTGGTGGTCCCCTTGCGACGGGGCTTTACATCAGGCTCCATGTTTTCGATCCTACGTGCAGAAAATAACGGCCCGGGCGCTTGAACGCGCCCGGGCCCTTACGTCTCAGTAACGATAGTGGTCAGGCTTGTAGGGGCCGGCCACATCGATGTCCAGGTACTCCGCCTGGTCCTTGCTCAGTTCGGTGAGCTCAACGCCCAGGGCGTCCAGGTGCAGCCGCGCCACCTTTTCATCCAGGACCTTGGGCAGGACGTAGACCTTGTTCTCATACTCGTGCTGGTCCCGTTTGGTCCACAGCTCGATCTGGGCGATGGTCTGGTTGGCGAAGGAGTTGCTCATGACGAATGACGGGTGGCCCGTGGCGTTGCCGAGGTTCAGCAGGCGGCCTTCGGACAGGACGATGATGGACCGTTCGGTGGCGGTGCCTTCATCGAAGACCCATTCGTGGACCTGCGGCTTGATTTCGACCTTTTTGACGCCCGGGATGCGGGCCAGCCCGGCGATGTCGATTTCGTTGTCGAAGTGGCCGATGTTGCCCACGATCGCTTTGTTCTTCATACCGGCCATGTGCTCGGCCAGGATGACGTCCTTGTTGCCCGTGGTGGTGATGAAGATGTCGCCCTGCGCCAGGACGGATTCCAGCTTGGCCACCTGGTAGCCGTCCATGGCTGCCTGCAGCGCGCAGATAGGGTCAATCTCCGTGACGATCACGCGCGAACCCTGGCCGCGGAGGGCCTCGGCGGCACCCTTGCCCACGTCGCCATAGCCACACACGACGGCGACCTTGCCGCCCATGAGCACATCCGTGGCCCGGTTGATGCCGTCGGGCAGGGAGTGGCGGATGCCGTACTTGTTGTCGAACTTGCTCTTGGTCACGGAATCGTTGACGTTGATGGCAGGGAAGAGCAGCTTGCCCTGGTCAGCCAGCTGGTACAGGCGGTGGACGCCGGTGGTGGTTTCCTCGCTGACGCCCCTGATAGTGGCAGCGGTCCGGGTCCACTTCTGCGCGTCTGCGGCCAGGGAACGGCGCAGCACGTCGAGGAAGATGCCGTATTCCTCCGAATCCTCGGGATCCGCGGACGGAACGTTGCCAACGGCCTCGAACTCCACACCCTTGTGCACCAGCATGGTGGCGTCGCCGCCGTCGTCCAGGATCATGTTGGGACCGAGCTCGGGGTTGGTTTCGGCGCCGGGCCAGGTGAGGATCTGTTCGGCGGTCCACCAGTATTCCTCAAGGGTCTCGCCCTTCCAGGCGAACACCGGCACGCCCTGCGGATCCTCGACGGTGCCCTTGCCCACCACCACTGCTGCGGCGGCTTCGTCCTGGGTGGAGAAGATGTTGCAGGAGGCCCAGCGGACCTCGGCGCCCAGTGCCGTAAGGGTCTCGATCAGCACGGCGGTCTGCACCGTCATGTGCAGGGAACCGGCAATGCGGGCACCCTTGAGGGGCTGGGTGGGGCCGAACTCCTCGCGGAGGGACATCAGGCCGGGCATTTCGTGCTCGGCCAGGCGGATCTGGTGCCGGCCGGCTTCCGCCAGCGAGATGTCGGCAACTTTGTAGTCAAAAGTCATGGGTGGTCCTTTGCTTGGTCCGGGTCCTGGTCCAGTCCCCGTGCTGCTGTTTCTGTGCGTGCGGAGGCAGGCGAACTAGTGCCCTGCCGCAGCGGGATCGTGCTGGTCGGAACCTGCCGAGGCTGCTGCAGCCAGCAGCTCGGGAGGCAGCAGCAAAGGGATCCCGTCCTCGATGGCGTACCGGTTCCTGATGCCCGTATCCCCGGCGGCGGTGGCCACCAGCTCCTCCCCCTCCTGGACCAGGGGCGAGCCGGTCACGGGGCAACGCAGGACGGACAACAGCTCGGGACTGATCTTTGGCATTTGTTCATGCTCCCTGGCGGGCGCGCTCGCGCCGGTAGCGGAAAAGATGTGCAGCTTCCAGCCTACCGCCAGATGGGGCTCAGGAAGGTTCCCGGAGGACCCGCAGGTGCCCCCGACGTGCGCCTTCGGTGCCGGCCGGAGCTTCCAGGGCGGAATGGTGTGCCCGCTGGGCAGGCGCCTGCGGCTCCGGAGGGAGGGCGGCGGCGTCGCGAACAGCGTTGGCAAGCGCCAGCAGGTCATCGGGTCCCGGCTGCTGCGGGGTGGACGGCATTGCCAGGCGCAGTACTTCCCAGCCGCGGGGCACCGTCAAAGAATCAGCGTGCTGCTCGCAGAGGTCGTAGCAGTGCGGTTCGGCGTAGGTGGCGAGCGGACCCAGGACGGCGGTGGAGTCCGCGTACACGTACGTCAGGGTGGCTACCGCCGACTGGCGGCAGGCAGACCTTGAACATTGACGGATAGCTCCCACGACATCACAGACTACCCCTTCGGCACCCAAAACCCGTGCATTGCAGGCAAGGCCCGACGCGCCCCCGGAGCAGAGGGGATGTATCGCGTAAATGCTCCCCCGGGTTTACAGTCGATGTATGCAGTCATCGAACCATGAATCAGGTTTTTCGGTCCGGTTGGCTGACCCGGATGCCCCCGCGGCATCGGGTGTGGAAACCGCCGGCAGGAGCTTCTCCAGGCGGCGCCGGAACCGGCACGGCCGCGGCCTCCGCGGCGAGGTGATGCTGCCCACCCATCCCGGATACCGCACGCGCGCCGACCGCTTCGACGACATGGTGCTGGACTCAGCCCAGCGGTTGCACGACATCTGGGGCAAGACCCTGGACGGCGTACGGTTTGGCGTGGATGAGATCCCGCCGGACCTCGAGCAGCTGGCCGCGAATGCGTCCACGCCACCCATGGGCTCCTACACACCCGCCGCGGGTGAAGACGGACCCATGATTACGGTGTACCGGCGCGTGGTGGAACAGGCGTGCTCCAGCGTCGAAGAGCTCCAGGACCTGGTCCACGACGTGGTGGTCGAACACACGGCGGAGATGCTTGGCGTGGCACCGGAGACCCTGGATCCCGTGTATCGCCGCCGCTACTGAACCGGCGCCGCCCCCCCTTAGTAGCGGGGGCCGCCTTAGTAGCCCAGCGTGACCGGCACCGTTTCCTGGCCCGCAGCAGCAGCCAGGAAGGCCAGGGAGGAAACATCGTTGCGGCCGTCCTGCCCCACGAGCACCGCTCCATAGGCGGCGTCACCGGAGGCGGAGACCACATAGCCCACCACGTCCGCGCCCTCGGCCTGGGCAGGAATGCTGATGGAGGCCGTGGTGCCGCCCGCTATGTCTGCGGAGGCCGCGGCACGCACCTTTCCGTCAGCCGTGATGGGGGCATAGGTAATGGTGGCCCTGGTATCCAGGACCCCGAACACCAGTTGGCGCTGGCCGCCCTTGGGGACTGGAACCACGTGCTGGCTGCCGAGCCGCACGGCCGATGCCGCCCACGCCACATCCGAGGCTTGTCCCGTCTGGAACCCGCGGCTCATCCGTGCCGCGGCGAGGAAGGAGACGTCGGATGAGGCGGCTACCGTGTACTGCCCGGCGGGTACCCCGGCCAGCGACACCTCGGTGGTTGAACCGGCTTTTGCGGTGATGACGCCGCCGGAGGGAAGCGCGTGCTGGCCGTCCCGTCCGTACAGCTTGATTTCCACCACAGCATCGGAGGCGCCGGGAACGGTCAGTTCGAGGGCCGGCCCGGCGTCACGGTACCCTGGCTGTGCCGTCAGGGCAGCGAGTCCGGCTGGGTCCTGGATGTCCACTCCTGTCATCACCTGACGGACCGCAGGGGCAGTCCCGGGGCTGATGTAGTCCACCCCGCCCGGGGTAAGGCCGCGAAGGAAGCTTTGCTGGATCGAGGCTGCAACCGGTCCACCGGCGCTGCGGACGTGCACGCTGAGCTGGGACTCGTTGGGTGCGAGGCCGGCGAGGACTACGCTGCGTGTGGTGCCGGGGGCCACCAGCAGCCCCCGGCTGCCGGGCGCCTGGATTTGGCCGCCCGAGCCAAACAGTTCAAGGCTCACCGTGGCTGGTGTGCTGGAGGCGTTGGTCAGCGCGAGGATGGAGGTGCGGCCAACCGTGGTGCTGGCACCCGCCAGCCATTGGTCGTTCGAGGGTTGCACGCAGGTGGCCGCAGCACTGCCCTGCAGGTCGCCGTCGGTGGCCGTGTATTTCATGGCGCCCGCGGCGGACGCATTTTGGTTTGCCACGGCGTTGGCGCTCAGGACGTTCACCTGGTCCACGGTGCGGTCCGCCACCACTCCGGCACGGAGCTCCTGGGGGGCCCCGGGCGTGGGCGCCGGACCCGGGTCCTTGGCGATGTCGACGGCGGCCGTCCCATCCAGGTGCGCCAGCCGGCTCCCCGGCAGCACACCTCCGGCGCTGAGCACTGCCGCACTGACCCGGGTTGCCGCAGTGGCCGACTCGGGCCGGAACTGGGCATCGGTGCCGGCCTCGGTGCCCTCCAGCAGCCGCGCAGGACCCGGGCACACGCCGAGGCTCGCCCCCGCGGGAACAGCGGCTTCGGCAGCCAGGACCGTCCGGCTGGAGGCAGGCTCGGGCATCAACGATCCGGCGGCCACTACAGCTCCGCCGCCGGCAAGAATCAGGACGCCTGCCGCCACTCCAGCGACGGAAGCGGCACGGCCCTTCCCGCCAGGCATCCGAGTGGAGCCGCTGCCGGACGTCTTCCGGCCGCGGCCGGCTCCGGTTTCCGCTACGGCAGGCTCTCCGGCGGAAGCGGGTTTCCCCGCCGGTGCCGGCTGTTGGGCGGGCAGCGGCGCCTCGGCAGCGTCCGGCGCTCCGGCGCCGGCCCCCGCCTTGGCAGCCGGTGGGGTGTGCTCATGCATGTTGGTGTTCCTTACGCAGGGAGCCCTCGTCCCGTGAGAGGCCGGTCCGCGGCCGCCGGGCGGGCATGGGGATTGCGAGGATGACGGTGAGCCCAATCACCACGATTTGGCCGGCAGCAGCCCAGAACGACCACGGGTTCTCGTAGCGGACCGTCAGCTGGCCGGCGGTTGCGGGGAGGGTGAAGGCCTGTGCCCAGCCGGAGGTGGTGGAGGTCAGCTTCCGCCCGTCGAGCCAGGCACTCCACCCGGGATCCGCCCGCTCGGCAAGTACTGCCAGGCGGCCTTCCGGTCCCCCAGGGACAGCTGCGTCGACGTCGTCGGTGCCGGAAGCGACCAACGCTGTGGCCGAACCGCCGGCGTCAACAATACGGACACGGTGCGCCACGTCGGCGGCCTGGAGGCTCCGCTGGTTCAGCGGGCTGATCCGCCACAGCCAGCCGACGTAGGTCTGCCCCACGGCCACCAGGCCGGGGACTGCGTCCATCCGGCTTGCGGTCAGCTGGGCGGCGGTATCCGCGGAGCGGAGCACCACGAAGCCAACGCCGAGCTGTTCGAGGTCGGAACGGGGATCCACGCCCTGCCCCGCAACCATGGTGGCTACAACGCGTCGGACGGCTGCGGTGACGTCGTCGTCGTCGCGCACTTCTTCAGCACCGGGGGCACCGATGATGTTTCGGGCGGAGGCGATGGCGGAGAGGCTGTCCAGCGTTGTGCCGGACCCGCGCATCAACGACGCGCTGAAGGTGCCGTCGTCTCCGGTGCTGAGCAGGAGGGTGCGCGTCTGTTCCGGACCGGTTCCGCGGTCTACGGCGGTGGCGGGAAGGGAGCGTCCGGTCGCGGCCTGCACCAGCCGCGCAGCACCCAGCGCTCCCCCGTTCCCGGACGCCGCAGCGGATGAAGCGGGTGGGACAGCCTGGGGTGCGGGTGCGGCAGCGGTGGCCGGACGCAGCAGGTTCTGCGCGGACCAGGCGGCCATGCCTGCCAGTGGCCCGGCCAGCAGTACCACCAGGCCGAGCGCCAGGACGGTGCGGGCCGCCGTCCCGGTCTTCGCGCCGTCACCGGAAGCCCGGTCGGCTGCGGACAGCAGTTGTTCGGCACCGAGGAGGGCGGCTGCAAGGAGGGCAAAGGACGCGGCGGACACTGCGGGTCCGGGGAATGGCGTCACCATGACATCCGCGCTGAGGCCGGTTGCAACGTGGCCTGCCAGCCAACCACCGGCCAGAGCAATGATGGAACCGGTCCAGAACCATCTGGCAGTCCGGGCGCGGCGTCCGGCGCTGAAGAGTCCCACAATGGCAAGGATCAACACCGGTCCTGCGATGAGCACGGCCAGCAGCAGGGCCCAGGGCGCTGTCCCGCCCGTGAAGGCCGCCAATCCCTGGAGGCCGCCGGCGGGGTCGAATGACAAGGGCTGGCCCAGGATTTGCTGCCACAGCGGAGCGGCGTCGAATCCCAGTGGGAGTCCCGGGTCGGCCAGGAGTGCACGCGGCCTGTCGAGTGTGGAAAGTGCAAAGGGGACAAACAGGGCTGCGCTGGGCAGCAGCGCCCACCACACTGTCCGTCCGCGCCATCCCAGCAGGAGGCCGCACAGCACGACGACCACGGTGGCGGGGATGAGCAGGGAGGGCGCCGACGCGGTGGTGACCGCCAGCGCCAGGCCGGCAGCTGCGGCCGCTGTCCACGACGGGACTCCGTTGATGCCCGCCTTGGCCGGGAGTTGCTCACCAGCCGGGTAGATGGACGCCGCGGTGGTGCTGAACCGTCCGTGTCCAACGGCCGAGCCCGTTGCGCGCAGCAGGCCCAGGACGACCAGCGGCAGCATGATGTGCGCGATCAACGCCCCTGCCCGCCCCTGGTTCAGCGCGGCCTGGAGCGCCGGTGCGGCAGCCCAGAAGATTGCGGCCGCGAAACGGAGCCGGCGGCGTTCGGTCACCCCGCCGGCGGCGAACCACGCGGTGAGTCCGGACAGCGGGGCACCGAGCAGAAGCAGCCAGGCCATGGCGGCGTTGGCATCGCCTCCGCCGGAGAGGCCGATGACCCACAGGACATAGTCGAAGGGATCGCCTCGGCCGGGAAGGCCCGCACCCAGGCTGATCCACCAGCTGGAGGCGTTGTGCCAGATGTCCCCCAGCCCCGCGGACACGGGGATCAGGGCGCCGCCGGTTACAGCCTGGGCCCGGAACAGTCCTGCCAGCGCCAGCAGCGAGGCCACCGATGCGATGATGACGGCTGCCAGGGCGCCGTTGCCCACCCAGCCGCGTTTGCTGGTGGCGAGGGCGGCAAAGTCGTCCGCGGCGTCGCCGGTGGGCTGGTGCGCGAGCGGATCCTGCACGAGGTGGTCGGCGCCTGACCCGTCGGATCCCAGCGCCTCCATCAAGGACCGGCGGTGGCTCCACACCTCACGGCGCGGGGTCTGGAGCTTGCGGATGACGGAGCGGCGGATGCGGCGCGTACGTTTGGCTGCCCGGCGGGCCTTGGCCACGGCCCTGGGCCGCCCCAGGGCGGCGGACGTGGCAAGAAGTTGGGAGATGCCGTGGCCGGGGTCTTTGACCACGATGCTCAGGACCAGCTTGAAGAGGCTGCCAAGCAATGCGCCGAGGCCATGGATGGGAACCATCCACAGCGGGCTGTGCTTCAGGCGCAGGTGGACCTGCGCCTTGCGGGCTGCGGATGGGTTGCCCAGGGCGTGCGGCCGGTGCGCCACATGAAACATCCTGGCCGCGGGCACCACCACCACGCGGTGTCCCGCCAGGCGGTTCCGCCAGCAGAAGTCGACGTCGTCGCCGCTGCCGGGGAGGGCGGGATCGAAACCGCCCAGGTGTTCCCAGACGTCGCGGCGCACCAGCATGCCGGCGGAATTCACGGCGAAGGTATCGGTGCGTCCGTCGTATTGGCCCTGGTCCATCTCATCGGCGTCGATGAGCGTAAGCCGCTCGGCCCACCTGCTGGTGGAAAGGCCCACGTCCATCAGCTTCCGCGGCGAATGCCAGTCCAGTTGCTTGCAGCCGGCAACAGTCACCGAGGGTGCGCGCTCCACAGCGCCCAAAAGTTCCGCGAGGGCTTCCGGCGCGGGCGCGGCGTCGTCGTGCAGCAGCCAGATCCACTCTGTCCGGCCACCGTCGGCGTTTCCGTCGAAGGGCACCAGCGCTGAAAGCGCGGCGGAGACGGCGGCACCCATGCCGCCTTTGCCCCGGGGTTGGCTGAGAACGGCGGCGTCGCCCAGGGCCTCCCTGAGGAGGCTGCAGGAATCGTCGCCGGAGCCGGTGTCGACGCCAACGGCACGGTCAGCCGGGCGGGTTTGGGCCGCCAGGGCTGAAAGGGTTCTGGGCAGATAGGCACTGCCGTTGTGGGCAACCACAACGGCAGTGACATGGACATCCTGAAGAATTAGATTGCTCGCTTCCTTAGCCGCCGGCGCTCACGCTCGGAAAGGCCTCCCCAGATACCGAACCGTTCGTCATTGGCCAACGCGTACTCAAGGCACTGGGACCTCACGTTGCAGGCGCCGCAAACCTTCTTGGCATCGCGGGTGGAGCCGCCCTTTTCGGGGAAGAAGGCCTCCGGATCCGTCTGTGCGCACAGAGCGTCCGTCTGCCAGCCCAGTTCACCTTCGTCGTCGAAGTCCTGCTGGAGCGGCAGCCCGATCCAGACCGGCTGGGCCGTCCCGGCGGCAGCAATTTCCATGGGCGGATCGAGGTCGTCTTCCGGCTCCGCGCCGCCGTCCAGGAGGGCTTCATGCGCTGCAAGGAACGCCGTAGCCTGGTCTTCGAGGACGCTGGTGGAATTCCTGTTGTACCGCTCCGCAGCATCAGGATCGGCGGGATCCACGTACCAATCGCTGGGCACCCCCCGCGCACGGTACTTTGCCGTTGCCTGACCGGCCACGACGGCATCTTCCTGGATACGCTCTGCTTGCCCCACGGCGACCCTCCTGATGTTTCAGCCACTGCCTGGATACGTGGACACTCGGTTGTGTGCCGGTATTTACGCAATTGCTTTAGTTACCTAATTACACGTGTGTAACTAGGGCTAGTCAAGCCGCTGCCGGGATAATAGACAGTCCCGGTTCAGAAGTTTGCGTACGCCACGCCCGGGATTTTCTCCGGCCCCGGGCGTGGCGGGGACGGCAGCGTGGCGTTAGGGGCCTGAAACCCCTCCAAAACGCAGGGCTGGCGGGGAAAATACCCGGTCTTCGCCGAAATAGCAAGCACACTTAGCAACGATAGTGATTAACATCACTTCCTGTTGCGTGCGAGGGAAACGCCGCTGCCGCCGGATGACCGGGGCAAACCGGAGTGGCAGGATGAAACCATGACGACAACCCCCGCAATCGACCTGATGGGCACCCTTCGCTCGGGCAACTCCACGGCCCCACGCCTCACGTGGTACGGCCCAGACTCGGAGCGGGTGGAATTGTCCGGACGGGTCCTGGACAACTGGGTGGCAAAGACCAGCAACCTGCTCCAGGACGAACTGGACGCGGAGCCGGGCATGCGGCTGCGGCTTGCCCTTCCGGCGCACTGGAAAGCCATGGTGTGGGCGCTGGCCGGCTGGCAGCTTGGCCTGGAAACAGTATTCGACGGCGGCCCGGCCGACTTCCTCGCCACGGACGATCCCACTGCGGCCACTGGGCAGCATGGCGCTGTCATCGCCGTGGCGCTCCCCGCCCTCGCCATGCGGTGGGCCGGCGGTCTTCCCGCGGGTTGGATCGACTACGCGGCCGAAGTGCGTTCCCACGGGGACGTGTTCATGCCGCACACCGATCCGGATCCGGCAGGCTGCGCCCTCCGGACCGCCGACGGGCATACCGTCCCCCACCGGGACTTGTTGACCGGTTTTGCCCTGCAGCATGAGGACGGCGCCAGGGTTCATATCCCCGCAGACCGGGGACTCGAATCAGCGTTGTCCAGTGCGCTGGGAGCCTGGCAGCGCGACGGTTCGGTGGTGCTGACCCATCCCGATGTGGCCCTCACCGACAAGCTGCGCGCGGACGAACGCATCCACGGCAGCTAGCAGCTGGTGAGCGCTAGGCCTGCGGGCCGCCGTCGGCGGAAGTAGGCGCCGGACGCTCCGCCGCGCGTGCGGGCTCGCGGTGCGGGTGGGCTTCGATGATTTCGTGGTCGTGGGAGAATTCCGGCTCCTGGTCCAGTTCCTGGTTGAAGACCAGGAACCGGTACGCGAAGAAGCGGACAACCGTGGCGACCAGGATGCCGGCCACGCCCGCAAGGAACAGCAGGTTCTTGTCGTCAATTCCCATCCAGTACTTGGCCAGCGCCGTAAACCCGGTGGAGATGCCGATGCCAATGCCGTTGATGATAACGAACATGATGAACTCGCGGAGCACGTTGGCCTGGCGGCGGTGCCGGAAGGTCCAGAAGCGGTTTGCCACCCACGAGAAGACCGTGGCAACGGTCGCGCCCACAAATCGTGCCTTCGCCTCGCTGTCCGACATGGGGCCGTGCATCAGGTAATAGGTCAGGCCGTTGTCAATGACGAACGCCACACCGCCCACCGCACCGAACTTGGCCACCTCGCGCCAGAAGAGTGAGGCGAGCCCCCGGATACGATCTGCAAGTGCACTAAACATGACCCTCCATGGCCGCGACGAACTGTGGGCCACTCGGCCAAAGGTCCATTTTAGCCCCCAAAGCTTTGAGCCGCCCGGCAGAAGCAGGTGACCTATGTCCCGCCCATGGAAAATACCGTTCCCCCGCCGGGCCGTAAAAGCGGGATCGGGCCCGTCTTCGGTAGGCTGGCAGATGTGACTTTTCCAGTGATAGGCGTGGTTGGCGGCGGCCAGCTCGCGCGAATGATGGCCCCTGCCGCTACAGCACTCGGCTTTGAACTGCGTGTCCTCGCTGAAGGTGAGGACGTTTCGGCAGTGTCGGCCGTCCCTGCCACACCGGTGGGCGATTACAAGGACCTGCAAACACTCCTGGACTTCGCAGAAGGCCTGGATGTGATGACGTTCGACCACGAGCACGTACCGACGGACCACCTCCGCGCCCTGCAGGATGCCGGAGTTAACGTCCAGCCCGGACCGGATGCCCTGGTCCATGCCCAGGACAAGCTGGTCATGCGTGCCGCCATCGACCGGCTGGAACTGCCCAATCCCGCGTGGGCGTCCGTGGCGGACGTTGACGCGCTGGTCCGCTTCGGGGACGAAACAGGCTGGCCCGTAGTACTGAAAACCCCCCGGGGCGGCTACGACGGCAAGGGTGTGCGGATCGTCGCTTCAGCCGAAGAGGCCGCGGAAGCCGCTGACTGGTTTGCCGCCATGAGTCCCCTGCTGGCCGAGGCGAAGGTCGAGTTCACCCGCGAACTCTCCGCGCTCGTGGCCCGCACCCCCGACGGCGAGGCCCGCGCCTGGCCCGTGGTCCACACCATCCAGGTGGACGGCGTCTGCGACGAGGTGATCGCACCCGCGCTGGACATCCCGCTGGAGGTTGCTGCCGCAGCTGAGGACGCAGCATTGCGCATCGCCGCCGAGCTTGACGTCACCGGCGTCCTTGCCGTGGAACTGTTCGAAACCCCGGGCACAGGGGCTGGCTTCCTGATCAATGAACTGGCCATGCGGCCGCACAACACCGGCCACTGGACCCAGGACGGTTCCATCACCAGCCAGTTCGAACAGCACCTCCGCGCAGTCCTGAACCTGCCGTTGGGTGCCACCGACGCGCTGGCACCCGTGACCGTGATGAAAAACTTCCTGGGCGGAGACAACCAGGATCTGTACTCCGCCTACCCCATGGCGCTGGCCACCGAACCTGCTGCCAAGGTGCACTGCTACGGCAAGTCGGTGCGGCCCGGGCGCAAGATCGGCCACGTCAACCTGATGGGCAGTTCGACGACGGAGGTGGACTCCGTCCGCCGCCGGGCCACGGCCGTGGCGGGCATCATCCGCGACGGGCGGGTTACCACCGAAGAACCTTCCGCAATTTTCGAGGAGAACGCATGAGCGCCGAAGCCACCCCCGCCGCCGGTTCCGCCGCGGGCCCCCTGGTGGGCCTGGTCATGGGCTCCGATTCTGACTGGCCGGTCATGGAGGCTGCGGCGGACGCCCTGGCCGAATTCGGCATCCCCTTTGAAGCCGACGTCGTCTCCGCCCACCGGATGCCCACCGAGATGATCCGGTACGGCCAAACCGCGCACGAGCGCGGGCTGCGCGTCATCATCGCCGGCGCCGGCGGCGCGGCCCACCTGCCAGGCATGCTTGCCAGCGTCACGCCTCTGCCAGTGATCGGGGTTCCTGTTCCCCTGAAAACCCTTGACGGGATGGACTCCCTGCTCTCCATCGTCCAGATGCCGGCAGGCGTGCCCGTGGCCACGGTTTCCATCGCCGGTGCCCGCAACGCAGGGCTCCTGGCCGTGCGGATGCTGGCGTCCGGCACCGATGAACTTGCCGCGTCCCTGCGCTCCGATCTCCTCGACTTCGCTGCGGACCTGAACGCCGTCGCCGCCCGCAAGGGCGCGAACCTGCGGCAAAAAGTCAGCGAAGTCTTCCCCGGCGGCTCCAGCGCCCTTCGGGGCAGCCGTTAGGGCGCCGGGCATGGCCAGCAGCAGCAGCGTTCTCAATACCGGCTCCGGTCCGTCACTGACGGACCCGGTCCGCTATCCGGTCAGCGCTTCTCCCGCGGTCCGGACCAAGCGTGCCTTCGTCCTGGTCCTGCTGACCCTCCTGGTACCGGGCAGCGCCCAGCTCGTGGCAGGCGACAGGAAGCTGGGACGGACAGCCCTGCGGGTAACGCTCTGCGTGTGGGCACTCCTGCTGCTGGCAGTGGTGCTCTTGCTGGTCAACCGGAGCCTGGTCATCAGCATCGCCACCAACCCGGTCACCTCGCTGCTGCTGGTGGTGGTGATGTCGGCACTGGCCCTCGGCTGGGCTTTGCTGTTCCTGAATACCCTGCGCCTCATCCGCCCTGTCCTGCTGGCACCGCGGGCCCGCCCCGCCGTCGGCATTGCCCTGGTGGTGGCGCTGGTTCTGGGCAGCGGCTCCATGGGGTATGCCGCCTACCTGCTGAACGTAGGCCGCAACGCCATCGGCAACATCTTCTCGTCCGGTCCCGCCATCGAGCCGGTGGACGGTCGGTACAACTTCCTCATGATGGGCGGCGACGCCGGCGATGACCGCACGGGCCGCCGGCCTGACAGCCTGTCCATCCTGAGCGTGGACGCCCAAACGGGCCAGACCGCCATAATTTCCGTGCCCAGGAACTTCCAGAACGCGCAGTTCAGCGAAGGCTCCCCCATGCGGGCCCTCTACCCCGACGGCTACGACTGCGGCGACGAGTGCCTGATCAACGCCATCAACACCGAGGTCACCAACGAGCACGCGGACCTCTATCCCGGCGTGGCGGACCCCGGGGCGCAGGCAACCATGGAAGCCGTTTCCGGAACGCTGGGCATGAAGATCCAGGCTTACGTACTCGTTGACATGGAGGGGTTCTCCACCCTGATCGACGCCATGGGCGGCATCCGGATCAAGGCCGGCGGCTGGGTTCCCATGAGCGGCTATTTCGACGAGGCCACCAAGACCCACGGGATGCCCCTCGGGTGGATTCCGGCCGGGGACCAGACGCTCAACGGCGCGCAGGCCCTCTGGTACGGGCGGTCGCGCGAGTACGTGGACGACTACTCCCGCATCCAGCGCCAGCAGTGCGTGCAGCAGGCAATGCTGAAACAGCTTGACCCCGCCACCCTGCTGTCCAAGTTCGAGGACATCGCCGGCGCGGGAACAAAGGTGGTGGAGTCAAACATCTCTTCCGCCCAGTTGGGCAGCTTCCTGGACCTCGCCATCAAGGCGCGGGGCAAGGACGTCAAACGGCTGACCATCGGGCCGCCGGACTTCGATGCATCGTTCTCCACGAACCCCGATTTCGACCAGATCCACGAACGGGTGGACCAGCTGCTGGCATCGGCATCCGCCAAGGGTGCACAGTCGGCAGGAATTCCCGACGACGGCACGGCAGTTCCGCAGGCAGGCGCCGGACACGTCCAGGCGGCCGGGGCTGTCCCCGCCACCCTGCCCGCCGCGGGCAGCGCTGTCCGGCAGCCCTCGCCGTCGGACTTCACGCCGGTGACCACCACACCCGACGGCGAGCCGATCACCGAAGAGATGCTGACCCAGCTCAAGCTGGAGGGCAACGAAGAGGCCATCCGCCAACTCGTGGCCACCAACGGTCAGTGCGCCCCGCTCTAGGGCCCACCCATCAGCTCCCAACCATCAAGGAACGGAACGGTTTTGTACGAGATTGACAACGTCCTGCGGGACTACGCCTGGGGTTCGACGACGGCGATCGCCTCGCTGCTGGGGCGTCCCGAGTCGGGGCGCCCCGAGGCCGAACTGTGGATCGGCGCGCACCCTGACTCGCCGTCGGTGGCGCACCTGCCGGAGGACGGGACCCGGAGCCCGCTGGACTCCCTGATCTCCTCCGACCCGGAACATTTCCTGGGCGCGGAATCCGTGGCGGCCTTTGGCCCCCGGCTGCCGTTCCTGGCCAAGATCCTTGCGGCCGCGCAGCCGCTCTCCCTCCAGGTCCACCCGAGCCTGGACCAGGCCCGGGAAGGATTCGCGCGGGAAAACGCAGCCGGACTGGATGCCCATGCCCCGAACCGGAACTACAAGGATGACAACCACAAGCCCGAGATGATCTTCGCGCTCACGCCGTTCGAGGCATTGTGCGGATTCCGGCCGGTGGCCGAGACCCGGAAGATCCTGCAGCACGTTGCGGATGCCTTCCCCGCGGGCAGCCAGTCCCCGGAGCTGGTCCAGGCCCTGATCGACGATCTTGCCGCCCCGGATGAAAGCGCAGGACTGCGCCAGGCCTTTGAACGGCTGATCGCCGGCGGCCAGGGCGTGGCAGAGGACACCGCCCTGGTGGTGGCAGCCCTCCTGTCCGGGGCACCGCTTGAGCCCTACCAGGCCGAGCTGGGCACTGTCATCAGCCTCAACGAAAAGTATCCCGGCGATCCCGGCGTGCTGATCTCACTGCTGCTGAACCGGATCTCCCTGAAGCCCGGTGAGGCGGTCTACCTTCCCGCAGGCAACGTGCACGCCTACCTCCACGGGCTGGGCGTGGAGGTCATGGCGTCCTCGGACAACGTCCTGCGGGGCGGCCTGACGCCCAAATTCGTGGACGTCCCGGAACTCCTGAACACCATCGATTTCCACCCTGTGGCTGTTCCGATGCTCGGCGCGGAAAAGACGGTGATGGACCAGGAACTGTTCCGTCCCCCCTTCGGGGAGTTCCAGCTGCAGCGCATCGAACTGGGGCCGGACGCTGCTCCGGTCCCGCTGGCGCAGGCAGGCGCGGCAGTGGTCATTGTGGTGGCCGGCGCCGTCTACCTCGACTCCCCCAAGGGCGACCTGGAACTCGCACAGGGCGGCAGCGCGTTCATCGCCGCGGCCGAGGCCCCGGTCAACGTCCACCGGGTGGCCGGCAGCACCGGGCCGGCACTGGCCTTCGCCGTGACCACCGGCCTCTAGCACTTCCGGCAGCCGCAACAGCAAAGGGCGGCGACGGCACCCGGGCTGGTGCCGTCGCCGCCCTTTGGCGTTGACCGGGTTGGTTGCCGCAGCTAGCTGCCCGGACGCAGCTTCCGGACCAATGGGCGGACCTGCCCGGCTGCGCCTTTCAGCAGCCGGCGCGCCTGCTGGAGGCCCTTGCGGGCGAGCGGCATGGCCTTCGAGTAGGCGGGGTAGAACGGCGACAACGGCCGTTCCCACGTTCCCATGAGCATGTTTTCGTGCCTGGCGAACTGCTTCTTGAAATCGGAAATGCCGTCGTTCAGGAGGCCGTTGAAGTCGTAGCGGCTGCAGCCGTCTTCCCGCATGGCCTGCAGCGCCGCCCACTTCACGCCGTAGTTCACCCTCTGCTTCTGGCCTTCGGCGGAGACACCGCCGTAGAGCTCGAAGGCGGTGGCGCCGCTGCGCGAAAGCCAGGTGAAGGCAAGCATCTGCTCGCCATCGAACGCGGCGATGATCGGCGAGGAGTCACCGAGGTTCCGGAAGATGTCCCGGTAGTACTGGTCCTCGTGGATGCCGAATCCTGCCCGCTCCGCGGTCTGGTGGTAGATGGCCAGCACCTGGTCCAGCTCGGAATCGTTTTTGACCTTCCGGAATTCAACGTCGCTGCGCATGGCCTTGCGGATGTTTGCCCGCGTGGACTTGGACATCTCGGCCATCAGCTCGTCGTCGGAGCGGCTGAGGTCCAGGATGAGCGTGCGCGGGATGAGGACGGTGTTGGTGGATTCCCGGAAGCCCGCGGCGGCCACGGCACCGGCAAATGCGGAATCCCGGTCCCAGTCCGGTTCGATGCTGAGGGCCACGCCCCGGTGGCGGAGGGCGGCGTGCTCGGCCAGCCGGTTCAGGACCAACTGCGCGTTCTCCACTGAGCACATGGGTCCCCGGGGAATGTAGACCAGGGCACGGAAGGGGACGGGAAGCCGGCGGACCAGGAGCTGGGCGCAGCCGATGGTTTCGTCCCCGGCCTTGACCAGGACCCGGTCAACGGACCAGCCGTGCGCCGCCTTGGTCTCGCCCCAGCCCCACAGCTGTTGCGGATGCCCCTGGAACCGGTCAACGTGCTCGTCCCAGAGGGCGCGGTCAGTACAGGGAACAACAGCAGGAATCATGGCTTAAACCCTATACCAAGGCCTTAACGCCAAAACCCCCGGCGCGCGTGTGGCGCACCGGGGGCTTCGCAGTCAGCAGGACCTGGCGGTCAGTTCTTGCGGGCGTAGCCTTCCCACTTGCTGGCCTGGTGCTCGCCCTCCACGAAACGGATGGTTCCGGACTTGGAACGCATCACGATGGACTGGGTGAGGACCTTGTCCTTGGAGTAGCGCACGCCCTTGAGCAGGTCGCCGTCCGTGATGCCGGTGGCGGCGAAGTAGCAGTTATCGCTGGAGACGAGGTCGTTGGTGGAGAGCACCCGTTCGAGATCGTGCCCGGCGTCGATGGCCTTCTGCTTCTCTTCGTCGCTGGTGGGCCACAGGCGGCCCTGGATGACGCCGCCAAGGGACTTGATGGCACAGGCCGCCACGATGCCCTCGGGGGTGCCGCCGATGCCCATGAGCGCGTCCACGCCGGTGCCGGAGCGGGCCGCGGCAATGGCGCCGGCGACGTCGCCGTCCATGATGAATTTGGTGCGGGCACCAGCTTCGCGGATCTCCTCCACCAGCGGGCGGTGGCGGTCGCGGTCGAGGATCATGACGTTGAGCTGGTTGACCTTCACGCCCTTGGCCTTGGCGATCAGGTGCAGGTTCTGCTTGACCGGCAGGCGCAGGTCCACCATGTCTGCGGCTTCGGGGCCGGTGACGAGCTTTTCCATGTAGAACACGGCAGAGGGATCGAACATGGAGCCACGCTCGGCAACAGCCAGGACGGCCAGTGCGTTGTTGATGCCAAGGGCGGTCAGGCGGGTTCCGTCGATCGGGTCGACGGCGACGTCCACCTCGGGGCCGGTGCCGTCGCCAACGCGCTCACCGTTGAACAGCATGGGCGCTTCGTCCTTCTCGCCCTCGCCGATGACCACAACGCCGTTGAAGTGGACGGTCTGCAGGAAAGAACGCATGGCGTCGACGGCGGCGCCGTCGGCGGTGTTCTTGTCACCGAAGCCAACCCAGTGGCCGCCGGCGATGGCCGCGGCTTCGGTGACGCGGACAAGTTCAAGGGCAAGGTTGCGGTCCGGCTCGTCGTGGCCCACCGCAAGGGACGGCGAAATCGTGGAGTACTTCTGGGTCATGGACGCTGGTGACACGTGAACCTCTTCTTCGAGTGGCGATCATTGAACCCGCCCGCCGGTGCAGCAGAACGGTGATTCCTCTGTTACCGATCATAGTCGCGGCGCCGCGCTGGGGGTGGCCCGTGACGCAACCCCGAAATGTGCCTTGCCGCCGGCAGGGGCCCGCGAACCGGCCCGAATGGAACTCCGGCTCCGGGATGGGCGACTATAGAGGGGTGAATGACATGCAGGAAGCCACCAGTCCCAGCTCCGGCCCGGCACAGCCCGATGGCCGTCCCGGCGCCGCGGACAGCAGCGCCGATACCCCGGTGAAGCCCGTCATTCCGGCGGCCGCGGCCAAGCGCGCCAATGCTTCGGTGATTGGCATGATCATTGCCCTGGTGCTCAGCATCGCGGCGTTCCTGCCCGTTGTTCTCATGAATCCGCAGCCCAAAAGCGAGGGGTACCGCCCGGACATCGACGTGGCGTCGGTGGCCCGGAACGCGGCAGATGTGGCGGGATTCACACCCGTTGCGCCGGACACCGGCAACGCCTTCCGGGCAAATTACGCCCGGTGGGAAGCAGGGACGGGCAGCGGCGTGCCTACCTGGGAGGTTGGCTACGTGACCCCCAAGACGTCCTTCATCGCCTTGGTGCAGACCACGCAGGCCAACCCCACCTGGCTGCTCCAGCAGACCAAAAACGCCCCCGTTACCGGCTCGCGGAATGCCGGTGGCCGGGAATGGGAACTGCGTGACACCGGCAAGGGCGAAAAGTCGATGGTCCTGAACTACCGCGGCAGCACCGTTGTCCTCTCCGGTGCAGCGCAACTGGACGAGTTCGCAACCCTCGCGGCCGCCGTCGTGAACTCCCTGGAGAGCAACCCGGCCGTCACGGTTTCACCGTCGGCGGGTCCCACCCCGTAAAGTGGGGCCGTGACGACTAACCTGACCCCTGCACTGGCCTGGCGCCGCCTGCGCGAAGGCAACGAACGTTTCGTAAACGGCGAGTCCTCCCATCCCAACCAGAACGCTTCGCGGCGCTCATCGCTGGTGGATACGCAAAATCCGTTCGCCGTGATTTTTGGCTGCTCCGACTCCCGGCTCGCTGCCGAAATTATCTTCGACGTCGGCCTCGGCGACGTCTTCGTGGTCCGCACCGCCGGACAAGTGATTGACGACGCCGTCCTGGGCTCGCTCGAATACAGCGTTGCGGTGCTGGGGGTGCCGCTGATCGTTGTGCTCGGGCATGACAGCTGCGGCGCAGTGACCGCCACCAGGGACGCTGTGGAGACGGGTGAAATGCCCGCAGGCTTCATCCGCGACCTCGTGGAACGCATTACGCCTTCCGTCCTGACGTCCCTGCGGAACAACCAGCCCGAGGTCAATGACATGGTGGTGGAGAACGTCAAGCAGATGTCCCATCGCCTTGCGGACAGTTCGCGTGTGATTTCGGACGCAATTGAAAACGGCCGCACTGCGGTCATCGGCCTCTCCTACCGCCTGGCAGAGGGCCGCGCCGACCTTGTTTCCGGAATCGGCGAGCTCTAGGAACCCCACGCCGGCGGCCCGCCGGGCCGCCGGCAATGCTCCCTTAACGGTTTTCGATGGGGCGGCCGGGAGCCATAAGCTAGCCCCATGACTTCCACTGAAGAGTTCCGTATTGAACATGACACGATGGGCGAAGTCCGCGTCCCCGTGAACGCACTGTACCGCGCGCAGACGCAGCGGGCAGTAGAGAATTTCCCCATCTCCGGCAAGACCCTGGAGCGCACCCACATCGAAGCGCTTGCCCGGGTCAAGAAGGCTGCCGCCCAGGCCAACGCAGAACTGGGCGTGCTCGACGGCGAGCTGGCCAAAGCGATTGCAGACGCTGCCGATGAGGTGGCTGCCGGCAAGTACGACGGCGACTTCCCGATCGACGTTTTCCAGACCGGCTCCGGCACGTCCTCGAACATGAACACCAACGAGGTCCTCGCAGAGCTGGCCACGCGTGCGCTGAAGGCTGCAGGCAGCGACAAGGTGGTCCACCCCAACGACCACGTCAACGCCTCGCAGTCCTCGAACGACGTGTTCCCCACGTCCGTGCACGTCGCTGCCACGTCCGCCCTGATCAACGACCTCATCCCCGCCCTGGGCTACCTGGCAGAGTCGCTGGAGCGCAAGGCCGTTGAGTTCAAGGACGTCGTAAAGTCCGGCCGCACCCACCTCATGGACGCCACCCCGGTCACCCTGGGCCAGGAGTTCGGCGGCTACGCCGCACAGGTCCGCTACGGCATCGAGCGCATCAATGCCTCACTCCCCCGCGTAGCTGAGGTTCCCCTTGGCGGCACCGCCGTGGGCACCGGCATCAACACCCCCGCAGGCTTCCCCGAACGCGTCATCGAGCTGCTGGCCACCGATACCGGCCTGCCGCTGACCGAGGCCCGCGACCACTTCGAGGCCCAGGCAAACCGCGACGGCCTGATCGAAGCGTCCAGCCAGCTGCGCAACATCGCCATCTCGTTCATGAAGATCAACAACGACCTCCGCTGGATGGGCTCCGGCCCCAACACGGGCCTGGGCGAGATCGCCATTCCGGACCTGCAGCCCGGCTCCTCCATCATGCCCGGCAAGGTCAACCCTGTTATCTGCGAGGCCTCCATCATGGTGGCCGCACAGGTCATCGGCAACGACACCGCCATCGCCTGGTCCGGCACCAACGGCGCCTTCGAACTGAACGTCGGTATCCCGGTCATGGCCGCCAACCTGCTGGAGTCCATCCGCCTGCTGGCCAACACCAGCCGCGTCATGGCGGACAAAATGATCGACGGCATCACCGCCAACGTGGAGCGCGCCCGCTTCCTGGCCGAGGCTTCCCCGTCCATCGTCACCCCGCTGAACAAGTACATCGGGTACGAGAACGCGGCCAAGATCGCCAAGACCGCCGTCAAGGAGGGCCTGACCATCCGCCAGGCCACCGAGAAGCTCGGCTTCGTCGGCGAGGGTGACGGCAAGGTCTCCGAGGCTGATCTCGACAAGGCCCTGGACGTCACCACCATGACGGCTCCGGCCCACAAGGCCTAACAAGCCAGACAGGGCCCAAGCGTCCGACGGAGGCCGGTCACCTTTTGAATGAAAGGTGACCGGCCGCCGTCGAACTTTAACCTGCCGGCCAGCTCACAATTTGCACTCAATTCAACAGAGTGCAAAACTTTACTTTGTGACAAACAGTGCAACTTCCGATCCCGGCCTGCGTGAACGCAAGCGGGCTGCAACCCGGCGCGCCATCACTGCTGCCGCGCGGAGCATGACCGCCGAGCACGGGCTCACCGGCTATACCGTGGAGGAAGTGTGCGAGGCCGCGGGCATCTCCCGCCGGACTTTCTTCAACTACTTCCCCACCAAGGAAGACGCCATCATCGGCCACGTGGACGACGACATTCCGTCCGACATCATCGAGGACTTCATTGCCGGCGGAGCCGGATCACCGGCAGGACAGATCTCCCCAACGCTCTTTCGGGACCTGGTGACACTCTCCCTGCGATTAGCCGAAGGCATGTCAGCCTCGGAAGAAGACACCCGGCAGCTCATCGGGGTGGTCCGCAAGGAACCGCAGCTCATCCTCAGGATCATCGGCGTCACGGAGCAGCGCGAGGCCCAGTTCGCCCGGGACGTCGCCCGGCGTGAAAGAGTGTCCGCCGACCACCCGGTGGTGCAGATGGCCGTGGTGCTGCTCAGCACGATCGCCCGCAAGAGCAGCATGGCCTACTTCTCCGACGGCAACACCCGCAGCTACCCGGACCTGCTGCTGGAGAACATTTCCGCCGCCAGCGTCCTGTTTTCACAACCGTTTAACACCCCTGACACCACCGCAGCAGAAGGACAATTATGAGTACCGCCACCACCAAGGCGCCGGCAGGGCCCCTGCTGTTGACGCAAAAACGCATCTGGATCATCTTCTCCGCGCTGATCGCCGGAATGCTGCTGTCAAGCCTGGACCAGACCATCGTCTCCACGGCCATGCCCACCATCGTGGGCAAGCTTGGCGGCGTGGAGCACCAGGCCTGGATCACTACCGCCTACCTGCTGGCCACCACCATCGTGATGCCGATCTACGGCAAGTTCGGTGACATCCTGGGCCGCCGCAACCTCTTCCTGGTGGCCATCGCGCTCTTCACGCTCGCGTCGGTGGGCTGCGCCCTGGCCACCGATTTCTGGGGATTCGTCATCTTCCGCGCCGTTCAGGGCCTGGGCGGCGGCGGGCTCATGATCCTCTCCCAGGCGATCATCGCCGACATCGTTCCCGCCAAGGAGCGCGGCAAGTACATGGGTCCGCTCGGTGCCATCTTCGGCCTCTCGGCCGTGGCCGGCCCGCTGCTGGGCGGCTTCTTCGTGGACCACCTCACCTGGGAATGGGCCTTCTACATCAACATCCCGGTTGGCCTGGCCGCCTTCGCCATCGCCTGGTTCGCCCTGACCCTGCCCAACAAGAAGGCGGAAAAGCGGATCGACGTCCTGGGCGTTGTCCTGCTGTCCGCCGCCACCACGTGCCTGATCTTCTTCACCGACTTTGGCGGCAAGAAGGACCAGGGCTGGGATTCGCCCCTCACCTGGGCCTTTGGAATGGGCCTGCTCGTGTCCGCGGCCGCCTTCATCATGGTTGAGCGGCGCGCCGAGGACCCCATCATCCCGCTGAGCCTGTTCCGGAACCGGATCTTCATCAACGCCACGGCCATCGGCTTCACCCTGGGCCTGGGCATGTTCTCCGCCATCGCATTCGTCCCCACGTTCCTGCAGATGTCCTCCGGCACGTCCGCCGCAGAATCCGGGCTCCTCATGCTCCCCATGATGGCCGGCCTCATGGGCACCTCCATCTACTCCGGCATCCGGATCTCCAAAACAGGCAAGTACAGGATGTTCCCCATCCTGGGCGCCGTCTTCACCATGGCCGCCATGCTCTGGATGACCACCCTTGCCGCCAGCACCCCCATCTGGGTCATCTGCCTGCAGCTGTTCGTCTTCGGCGCCGGCCTGGGCCTGATCATGCAGGTGGTGGTCCTGGTGGTCCAGAACTCCGTACCGGCCGACCAGATCGGCACCGCCACCAGCACCAACAACTACTTCCGCGAAGTGGGGGCCGCCATGGGCGTGGCCGTGTTCGGCTCGATCTTCACCACCCGGTTGTCCGAGGCCCTCACCAGCGCGTTCACCGGCGCTGGCGCCTCCGCCGAGCAGGCCGGGCAGTCCACGCGGACCCTGGATCCGCAGGCACTGAACCAGCTCCCCGAACAGCTGCGCGACGCCATCGTGAACGCCTACGCCGACTCCTTGGCGCCCGTGTTCTGGTACCTGCTCCCCTTCATCGCCGTCGCGCTGCTGCTGGCCCTCACGCTGAAGCAGATCCCGTTGTCCGACACCGCCGGTATGGTGGCCCGCGGTGAGGCCGTGGGCGGCGAGGAGGCAGAGCGGCTCGCCGCCGGGCTTCCCGCCGCCGCCGCCGCCGAGGACGCGGAAGCCGGACGTAACGGGGACCTTGTTAAGGACGACGACGGCGAGCTGGTTTCCCCGGGCCGCTGACCGCCGTCGCGGCAGCCTCTAGGGCTCGAAGTGGACGGCTGCGGAGGGTGCCAGCGCCTGGCGGATGCTGGTGAGGTGCCCGGGCATCAGGTCGGGAAGGTCATCAAGGGTAAACCAGCCGACAGCCAGGGATTCGTCGTCATTGACCCTGGCTTCGCCGGAGACGTAGCGGCACAGGAACACGACGTCCAGGAATTCGCAGACGTCACCGTTGGGATACGTGACCGGCCCCACAGCGCCAACCGACACCACGCGCTCTGCCTCGGCCACCACAGCCGTTTCCTCGAAGATCTCACGGATCAGCCCGCGGGCCGGCTGCTCGCCGGGGTCCAGCATGCCGCTGACCAGCGCCCACTGGCCGTTGTCAGCCCGCTGGGCCAGCAGGATCCGGCCGGCGTCATCCACCACCACGCCCCGCACACCGGGAACCCAGATGGGATCGTTACCGATCTTCTTGCGGAGCTTCAGGACGTATTCGGGTGCAGGCATAGCGCCAGCCTATCCAATCACCAAGCGGACGCCCCGCCGCTCAGGCGGGAAGCAGCATGGCGGCTGCGGCCCCGGCGAGCATGAACGGCCCGAACGGGATGGACGATTTCAAAGTCCCCCGCCGGGCTGCAAGAAGGGCTACGGACCACAGGCCGCCCAGCAGGAAGGCCAGGAAGGTCCCCGCGAACAGGTGTCCCCAGCTGAGATAGCCAAGGTACATGCCCAGCACTCCTGCGAGTTTGACGTCGCCGAACCCCATGCCCGGCGGGTACACAAACCGGAGAACGAAGTAGAACAGCCACAGGATCCCGGCCCCGGCCACCACGCGGAGGGCAGGGGCCGACAGGATCCCAGTGGTGTCACCGGCGGCCGAAAGTGGGCTGGCCCAGGCAACGGCGGCTGCCGCCAGAAGAAGCACGCCGGCCACCGCATAGGACGGAAAGACGATCCGGTTGGGCAAAAGGTGGTGCCGGACGTCGATGATGGTCAGCCGCACCGCCATCACCGCAAAGTAGAGGCAGGC
Source organism: Pseudarthrobacter sp. LT1 (assembly GCF_035621795.1). Lineage (NCBI taxonomy): Bacteria > Bacillati > Actinomycetota > Actinomycetes > Micrococcales > Micrococcaceae > Pseudarthrobacter > Pseudarthrobacter sp. LT1. The sequence goes on along the minus strand of NZ_CP141830.1, from coordinate 1,379,675 downwards.
CGCCAGCACCAGCCAGAAGGCAAGCGGGGTGTGCTGCCAAAGTTCACCGAGTCGTCCGATCACCCCTCGGATGCTACTGGATCCACCCATTCCCGCCGTAGCGCCCCCGCGTAAAATGTGGATATGTCGACCTGGGACTCCCGGCGCAGCCCGGTTCCGGAATCACCTGCCTCCCCGGCGGACCTGGCCGCCGTGTTCCGGAACCTCTGCCGCTCCTCCCCTTGGAAGTGGCAGTCAATGCGGTTTGAGTACTGGGACCAGGCCTTTGCGTCGGCCCCCGCCCCGGGCGCCCCGTTCGTCCGCGCCTGGCTGCGCCGTCCGGGGGCGCTCCGGCTAGAGAGCCCCGAGCGCCTGGTCCTGCACAGCACTACGGGGATCAACGATTCCCGGGACGTCTTCTATGTGAGCGCCACGCGCAAGTCCTGGCTCCTCCCCCCGCACCTGGTCACCCCCGTCTATGACGACGCCGGACTGGTACGCCGCCGCCCCGAGGCCGCCTACGGCGAGCCCGGATTCGGCAACGGCCGCTTCTCGGCTGCGCTGGACCCCGTGGAGCTCGCGGGCAATGCACCCGTGCCCATCGAGTTTCCCGGCAGCAACGCGCTGGACATCCGGGAGGTGCGGTATTCCGACCACGAGGGGCGGACAGTCCTTGAAGCCGTGGTGGTCCCCAACGCCGCCTACCGCCCCGTTGATCCTGCCGCTCCCCTGTGCCTGCCCGGCCGGTCCCTGCTGCGCGTAGACGTGGGGACCGGCGTCTGTGTGTCCAGCCAGTCGCTGGAACCGGAGACGGAAGGCTATGGCCACTGGATCCGGATCATCGCCGTGGACGAGTACATGCTGGATGACCTGTTCCTGGCCCAGTCCATGAACCTCACCGACGTCCGCCGGCACATCAGCTGGGACATTCCGGCCTGATCGTGACAGGTCCTCCCGGCCCAGGTCGGCTAGGCTTCGCGGATGACGACGATGAGCTCCATCTGGCCCCTGTTCGACCTCAGGCTGACCACGCCCCGGCTGGAGCTCCGGCCCATCACCGACCAGGACATCCCGGCGGCTGTCGACGCCGCCCGCAGCGGAATCCACGACCCCGCCACGAACCCGTTCAGCACGCCGTGGACCGAGCTGCCCGGTGACGAACTGGGCTCCAATATGGCCCGCTGGTACTGGCGCTGCCGCGGGGAGTTCACGCCGGAGCACTGGACGCTGCTCCTGGGGATCTGGCATGAAGGGCAGTTCATCGGGTGCCAGGACGTTGGTGCCAAGGACTTCACGGTGCTGAAGACTGTCGCCACCGGCTCCTGGCTCAAGAAGTCCGTCCAGGGCCGGGGACTGGGCAGGGAGATGCGTGCCGCCGTCGTCCTGTGGGCCTTTGAGTGGCTCGGCGCGGAAGTCGCCGAGTCGGAGGCCGCCGCCTGGAACAGCGCCTCCCTGGGCGTCTCCCGTTCCCTCGGCTACGAACTCAACGGCACCACCCGCAAAGCCTGGGGCACAAAAGTCGAAACTCTCCAGCACGTCCGCCTCACCCCGGAAACCTTCAACCGCCCGGACTGGGAGCTGCAGGTCGAGGGCCACGAAGCAGCGGCGAAGTTCCTCAGCGTGCGTTGAGTTGCCGGGCAGTGGCCGGGTTCGTCCGCCTCGAGCCCTTCGCCGTGGCCTGGTGAACCCGGCCAAGGACACGCACGAAGGGCAGCAGTCCCGCGGACGCAACCCCGGTCACGCACAAGGGCCGTGGCCCGGCGAACCCGGCCACGGCCCCTTGCTCAGGTGAGGTCAGCCCTCCAGGAGTTCCGTCACCAGGGCCGCGATCGGTGAACGTTCCGAGCGGGTCAGGGTGATGTGGCCGAAGAGGGGATGTCCTTTCAGGGTTTCGACGACGGCGGCGATTCCGTCGTGGCGTCCCACGCGCAGGTTGTCACGCTGGGCGACGTCGTGGGTGAGCACGATCTTGGAGTTCTGGCCCATGCGGCTCATGACGGTGAGGAGGACGTTCTTTTCGAGAGACTGGGCCTCGTCGACGATCACGAAGGCATCGTGGAGGGAACGTCCGCGGATGTGGGTGAGAGGCATGACCTCGAGCATGCCCCGGTCCATGACCTCTTCCACCACTTCCTGGCTGACCAGGGCGCCCAGGGTGTCAAAGACTGCCTGTGCCCAGGGGTTCATTTTCTCGGACTCGGAACCCGGCAGGTAACCGAGTTCCTGGCCGCCCACCGCGAAAAGGGGCCGGAAGACGATCACTTTGCGGTGTTCGCGGCGTTCCAGCACAGCCTCGAGGCCCGCGCAGAGGGCCAGTGCCGACTTGCCGGTGCCGGCGCGGCCACCGATGGATACGATGCCCACGCCGGGATCCATCAGCATGTCGATGGCCAGCCGCTGTTCGGCCGAACGGCCGTGGAGGCCGAACACGTCACGGTCGCCCTTGACCAGGCGGACCTGCTTGTCGGCGCCCACCCGGCCCAGTGCGGAGCCGCGGTTGGAGAGCAGCACCAGCCCGGTGTTGACGGGCAGTTCCGCGGCGGCGGGGATGAAGACGGGTTCGTGGCCGTAGAGGGTGGCGATGTCCTGTTCGTCCGCCTCGACTTCGGCAACGCCGGTCCAGCCGGAGTCCTTGACCAGCTCGTTCCGGTACTCGTCGGCAGTAAGCCCCATGGCGGATGCTTTGACGCGCATGGGCAGGTCCTTGGAGACAACCGTGACGTTGCGCCCCTCGTTGGCCAGGTTCTTGGCGACGGCGAGGATGCGGCTGTCATTGTCCCCGCTGCGGAAGCCCAGCGGGAGCACCTCTGTGGAGATGTGGTTCAGTTCCACCATGAGGGTGCCGCCCTCATTCCCGATGGGCAGGGGCTGGTTCAGGCCGCTGTGCTTGACCCGGAGGTCGTCCAGGAGCCGCAGGGCATTCCGGGCGAAATAGCCCAGTTCCGGATCGTGCCGTTTGGCTTCGAGTTCGGTGATGACCACGACGGGGACCACCACCTCATGTTCGGCGAAGCGCAGGAGTGCCCGCGGGTCGGAGAGCAGGACGGAGGTGTCGATGACGAAGGTGTGGATGTCGGCTTCCCTTCCGGAGACGGCAAGACCGGCCGCAGCATCAGTTGCTGCGCCGGTCACAGAGGTGGCTCGCTCGGCGCGAGAGGTAGCTTTTCCGCCCTGTCCAACCAGGACCTCGGGCAGTTGTTCAGAAGTAGCCACATCGACTCCAGCCCCGGGCGCCAGCCCGGAATTGTTATTGGTGAGGCGGCTCGGCCACGAGGCCGGATCCGGCCTCCCATACACCCGGTGCGATGTTTCGCTCCATGTACTGGCCTCCCCGATCAGCCGGCGGTTTTGCCTGCTGATGGATATAACGTAAATCCACTCCGGGTCATTTCCGCAACTATTTGGCGGCGATTTCTCCGGCGGATGTATGAACCCGTGATGAACCGCGGGGTTCAGGTGCCAAAGCGCCGCTGCCGCCCGGCGTAGTCCCGCAGGGCGCGGAGGAAGTCAACCTTGCGGAAGGCGGGCCACAGGGCCTCGCAAAAGTAGAACTCGCTGTAGGCGCTTTGCCACATCAGGAAGCCGGAGAGGCGCTGCTCCCCCGACGTCCTGATCACCAGGTCCGGATCCGGCTGGCCCCGGGTGTACAGGTACCGGGAAATGTCATCGACGCACAGGTCATCGGCGAGCCTGGAAATGTCCGTGCCCTTGGCGACGGCGTCATGCAGGAGTTCACGGACGGCGTCGACGATCTCCCTGCGGCCCCCGTACCCCACTGCCACGTTGACGTGGATCTTTTCCCGGACAGGAGTCCTGGCCGTGAGTTTGTTCAGCCGCTCGGCCAGATAGTCCGGAAGCAGTTCCGGGGCACCCATGGCATGCACGGAGATGTTCGCGTCTTCGTCCAGCCGGTCCAGGGTGTTGGCGATGATCCCCATCAGGAGGTCCAGTTCCTCGCTGGAGCGGTTCATGTTGTCCGTGGAGAGCATGTACAGCGTCACCACCTTGACGCCGAGCTCCTGGCACCAGCCCAGGAATTCGTGGATCTTGTCCGCACCCGCCTGGTGGCCCTGGGCGGTGGGGGCATTGAATTGCTTGGCCCAGCGCCGGTTTCCGTCCACCATCACACCAATGTGCCGGGGAATGCGGTCGCGCGGGAGGTCCTTGAGCAGCCGGCGCTCGTAATAGCCATAGAGGAACCCGGGCAACTCCACGCGTCCACTCACCTGACTTTCCTACCGTACCTACATCCACATCCTAGGCTACCGCCCGGGACACCCCGGGACGGGGAGGACCTCATGACAGGCCTGAAAGTATGTTACCGATCAGTAACTTACCGGTCCGTAAGTTATTCTGGTGCCATGAACAGCGACTCCCCGCAGGCCTCCCCGGCGCCCCGGCCCGAGGACTGGAACTCCAGCCAGGATCCGGAGCCCAGCGCGGTGGATGATGCCGCGGTCCGCCTGGCGGAACTACTGATGGTCAAGCCCAAATGGCGCGGCTGGATCCACACCGTCACGGCCCCGCTGGCACTTGCCGCAGGGGTCATCCTGGTTGTCCTCGCCCCCACGGTTGACCGCCGGGTCACCTCTGCCATCTACGCTGCCACCGGCGTTCTGCTGTTCGGTGTCAGCGCCGTCTACCATCGCGGCAATTGGTCCCCGCGGGTCAAGCTCATCCTGAAGCGGCTGGACCATACCAACATCATGCTGGTGATCGCCGGCACGTACACGCCACTGGCATGGACCCTGCTGGAACGCCAGCAGGCTGTGGTGCTCCTGTGGGTGATCTGTGCCGGAGCCATCCTCGGAGTGCTGTTCCGGCTGCTCTGGACTGATGCGCCGCGCTGGCTCTACGTTCCGATCTACATCGCGCTGGGCTGCGGCGCGCTGTTCTACCTGCCGCAGTTCTTCCAGGCCAGCATTCCGGCAGCAGTGCTGATCTGCGTGGGCGGCGTCCTCTACATCACGGGCGCTGTCTTTTACGCCCTCAAGAAGCCCAACTTCAGCTACTACCACTTCGGCTTCCACGAACTGTTCCACGCGTTCACCGTGTTTGCCTTCGCAGCCCACTTCGTGGCGATCGCGCTGGCGGTCCTCGCCTAAAGCCGCCCAGGCGGCGGGGACCCTCTTACTCGCGGGGCCGCGGGAGCCCGTCTGCCGGGCCGTTTCCGTTGGCGTCCGGCGCTGCCTGGCGGGTGCCGTCGTCGAGCCCATCATGGGCGTCTGCGGCGTCAACGTCTGCCGCGGCAGCGGCGGCCAGGCGCTCTTCCTCCACCTGGGCGCGGTAGCGTACCCTGCGGATCCGCCGCACCATGTCCACAATGAGCAGGGCGGTGGCCACAACAAAGAAGGCCGTCATGATGAACCCCAGAAGGCCCGGCGTTACCTGGTCCTCGGATATTCCGTCCCGGAGCGTCGGAGTGGGCAGCGGGCTCGGCGTGGTGGCGAGGCTGAGGAGCAGAGAATGCACGGTTAATACCTTCTGGTGGAACGGATGCAGCAGGATGCGGACGGAACGGCCCGTCGCCGCACCCGTCTTCTACACAAGATAGAAATGGCCTGCCTGTCTATCTTAGCCCGGCGAACAGGTCCTTCTCGGGGAGTTCGGACGGCACCCGGGAGTGGATCAGGGAGTAGTCTTCCCAAGGCCAGACCCGGCGCTGCATGTCCGGCGAAACCGCGAAGAAGAAACCCAGCGGGTCCACCTGCGTGCGGTGGGCGCGCAGTGCGTCGTCGCGCATTTCGAAGAAGTCGCCGCAGTCCACCTGGGTGGTGGTGGGGTGCGCGGCAGGAGGTGGCGTGTGCCCCTCCGCATCGGACTCCAGCCACGCGGCCAGGCGCTCGGCATACGGGGACTGCAGACCTGCCTCTTCGAGCGCAAAGTGCAGTGCCCGGAACCTCTCCGGGCTGAAGGCCCGGTCGTAGTAGAGCTTGCTGGGCTCCCACGCCTCCCCCGCGTCCGGGTAGCGTTCCGGATCCCCCGCTGCCTCAAACGCTTCCACGGCTACCCTGTGGGCCATGATGTGGTCCGGGTGGGGGTAGCCGCCATTCTCGTCATAACTGAGGATGACGTGCGGCTTGAAGGACCGGACCAGCCGCACCAGGGGCGCGGCCGCCTGTTGCAGGGGCAGGGTGGCGAAGGAGCCGGCCGGAAGGGGCGGGAGCGGGTCGCCCTCCGGGAGGCCGGAGTCTACAAAGCCCAGCCACCGCTGGCGGATGCCCAGGATGGCGGCGGCCCGCTGCATCTCCAGCCTGCGCGCGCCGGCCATGTCCCGCTTGGGATGCGGCTCACCTTCAACTGCCGGGTTCTGGATGTCGCCGCGGGAGCCGTCCGTGCAGGTTGCCACCAGGACATCCACGCCGTTGGATGCATACATGGCCATGGTCGCAGCACCCTTGCTGGATTCGTCATCCGGGTGGGCGTGGACCGCGAGCAGCCGGAGCGGCACCTGGGATTTGCTGGGCGCTGTCATGGAGGGGACGGCTCCTTAATTTTGTCTTTAGCGGCTCTGGGGCAGCTTACGGGTGATGCGGGCGGGCGCCGCGCCTTGCCGGCAGTTGGTGCCACCGCGAAAGCGCCGGCGGAATGGGCACTAAACTGGTCTGGTGACTTCCCCGGACCAGCCGGCCCAATCCGTGCCCGCAGACACTAGCCTAGCCAATCGGTATGGTGCTAAAAAGCGCCGGCTTTCCCCCAAGGCAGCCCGGCTGGCCATCGGCGTCGCGCTGGCCGTGGGGATCGGGTTCCTGGCCTGGGTGACCACGTCCAATTCGCTCTCCGGGGTGTCGTTCAAGGACGTGGGTTACAGCACCGCCGATGCCACCCTCGCCGAAGTCGACTTCCAGGTGACCCGGGAACCGGCCAAGCCCGTCAAATGCGCCGTGAAGGCGTTGGACGCCAAGTTTGCCGTGGTGGGTTGGAAAGTGGTGGACATCCCGCCGTCCGCGGCGGACTCAACGCCCGACGGCGGCCGGACAGTCGCCCAGCGCGTCACGTTGCGCACGGAGTCGGCGTCCGTGTCCGGCGTGGTGGACAGCTGCTGGATTCCCGGCGGGGAGTCGTAAGGGATGTGATGCGCGACGCTTGCTTGTTGGGTTATCTCCAAGGGATTGACTACAATGGAGAGATACCTTTACCCCGCTGAGCTGGTTACTGTTCCACAAGTGGCCACCGTGGCGGGGTCTTTTGCATGTAGGACCACTAGAGGAGAAGTCCGTGTCTACCACCAACAGCGCATCTGCAGCCTGGCTTACCCAGGAAGCTTTTGACCGCCTGAAGGCAGAGCTGGACCACCTTTCCGGCGCAGGCCGGGCGGAGATCGTCCAGAAGATTGAAGCAGCGCGGCAAGAGGGGGACCTCAAGGAAAACGGGGGCTACCACGCGGCCAAGGAGGAACAGGGCAAGATTGAAGCCCGCATCCGCCAGCTGACGGTCCTGCTCCGGGACGCCCATGTGGGTGAAGCGCCTGCCGATGACGGCATCGTTGAGCCCGGCATGCTCGTGGTTGCCAGGATCGCCGGGGATGAGGAGACCTTCCTGCTGGGGTCTCGCGAAATCGCCGGCGACTCGGACCTGGATGTCTTCAGCGAGAAGTCCCCCCTTGGTGCGGCCATCCTGGGGCACAAGGAGGGCGAGACCCTCAGCTACGTTGCACCGAACGGCAAGGACATCAAGGTGGAGATCCTCTCCGCCAAGCCCTACGCCGGGTAACGCCAGGACAAGCAGCAAGCCGGTCCAGCAAAAGCGGCGGCCGTCCCCACTGGGACGGCCGCCGCTTTCTGTCTGCACCGTAGGGACCGCCCGGGCACGCCGTCGGGGAGGACTGGCGGTCAGGACTCCCGAGGGAGCGCAGGGAGGCGCGGACGAAGCAGCAATGCCGCCACTACCCCGCCCGCGGCGCCGCCCAGGTGCGCCTGCCAGCTTACGTAGCCGGCCACAAACGGCAGGGCGCCCAGGAGGATGCTCCCGTACCCCATGAAGAGGACCACCGCGAGCAGGATCTGCCGCCAGCTGCGGTTGAAGAACCCACGCACCAAAAGGAACGCGAAGAGCCCGAAGACCAGGCCGGACGCGCCCACCGTGACACCGTTGCCGATAAGCCAGACGGTGACTCCGCTGCCGAGCCAGCTGAACGCCAGCGCGGTGAGGAACACACGGAGCCCCGAGAGGAACACGAGGAAGCCGAAGATGACCAGGGGCAGGCTGTTGGACAGCAGATGGTTCAGGTTGGCATGCAGGAGCGGGAAGGTGAAGATGTCCAGCAGCCCGTCGGCACTCCTGGGCCGCAGGCCGAAGGTCCGCGTGAGGGCGCCCATCATCAGCGTGTTGACCACCTCGATGGCGAACAGCAGGGCCACGAAGCCGCCCAGAACCACGAGGCCGCCCTTGGCGCGCGCGGCGATGGTTTGCCGCGCCGGGCCGCCTCCGTTACCCGTCAGTCCGCTGCCCGGTCCGGCCATGGCCGGTCCTAGTGCACAACGATCGGCTGGAAACCCTCAGCACGGAGGGCACTGAGGACCTGCTCACCGTGCTGGTGGCCCTTGGTCTCCAGGTTCACGGTGATCGAGACATCGCCCATGCTGATGGATCCCCCCACCCGGGTGTGGTCCAGGCCGGTGACGTTGGCATCATTTTCGGCGATGATGCGGGCAATGGTTGCCAGGGAGCCGGGGCGGTCATCAAGCATCATCCGAACGGTCATGTAGCGCCCTGCGGCGGAGAGGCCGCGCTGGATGACCTTGAGCATCAGCATGGGGTCGATGTTTCCGCCGGAGAGGACCACCACCGTGGATCCCGGGTTCTCGATCTTGCCGTCCATGAGGGCTGCCACGCCCACTGCCCCGGCCGGTTCCACCACCATCTTGGCCCGCTCGAGCAGGAAGATCAGCGCGCGGGCCAGAGAGTCCTCGCTGACGGTGACCACGTCATCCACCAGCTCGCGGATGATGCTGAAAGGCAGCTGTCCCGGGCGCCCCACGGCAATGCCGTCCGCCATGGTGGAGACCCGCTTAAGCGGTACCAGGGCGTCAGCGGCAAGCGAGGGCGGGTACGCGGCGGCGTTCTCCGCCTGGACGCCGATAATGCGGATCTCCCGGCCGAGTTCCCTTGCGCGGGCCTTGATGGCGACGGCGACCCCCGCAAGGAGCCCGCCGCCGCCCACGCCCATGAGGACTGTGTCAACGTTGGGGACCTGCTCAAGGATTTCCAGGCCCACGGTCCCCTGGCCTGCCACCACATCCACATTGTCGAACGGATGGACGAAGACCATGCCGGTTTCATCGCTGTAGCGCTGGGCTTCAGCGAGCGCCTCGTCCACGTTGTGCCCGTGGAGGATGACTTCGGCACCGTGGCTGCGGGTGGCGGCAAGCTTGGGCAGCGCTACGCCCAGCGGCATGTAGATCCGGGCCTTGATGCCGAGGCTTTTGGCGGCAACGGCAACGCCCTGTGCGTGGTTGCCGGCCGACGCCGCCACCACGCCCCGTTTTTTCTCTTCCGGCGAAAGCCGGGCCATCCGGACGTAGGCACCGCGGACCTTGAACGAGCCGGCGCGCTGCAGGTTTTCGCATTTGAAATGGACGTCCCCGCCCACCATGCCCCCCAGCGCCCGGGACGATTCCACGGGCGTGCGCGCAATGATCCCGTCAAGCAGCTTCTGCGCCTCAAGGACATCGTCCAGTGTGACGGGAAGGGTTTCAAGGATCTTCACGGACTACTCTCCTTTGGGTTCTGCTCCGGCGCCTTCCGGGGAGGAAGCACGGGCATCACGGTGTTCAGCTGGGGTGCCGGACGCCGCGTCCCGCCCCGAACCAGGTGCAGACGGCGGCTCAACGTCCTCGATGGTGTTGTCCCCGCCCGCTCCGGCCGTAATGGGCTTCCCGGCAATTACCGGCACCTGTTCATGTTCCCACGTTCTGGCGGCGATGTAGCGAACAGCCGAGTTTGCTACGGCCAGGATGGGCACGGAGAACAGCGCGCCGGGGATCCCGGCGAGGTAGGAGCCGGCCGCAACGCTGAGGATGACTGCCACCGGATGCAGCGATACTGCCTTGCCCATGACCAGGGGTTGCAGGATGTGGCCTTCAAGCTGCTGGACCAGCAGGACGATGGCCAGCATGATCAGGGCGTTGATGGGGCCGTTGGCCACCAGGGCCAGCAGAATGGCGACGACGCCCGTCAAAAGGGCACCTACCACGGGGATGAAGGAGCCGAGGAACACCAGCACGCCCAGGGGAAGCGCCAGCGGGACACCGATGATGGCGGCGCCAACGCCGATGCCAAGCGCGTCGACAGCCGCGACAAACATCTGGATGCGGGCGTAGCTGACCATGGACGCCCAGCCCTTGCGGCCTGCACCGAACGTCGCCGCCCGGGCCTTCCGGGGAAGCATCCTGACCAGGAACGCCCAGATCCGGTCACCTTCCAGGAGGAAGAAGATGAGGATGAACAGGGAGAGGAGCATGCCGGCGGCGAAGTGGCCGGCGGTGCTGCCGAAGGACAGGGCGCCGCTAAGGATGCTGCTGCTGTTGTTCTGCAGCGCGTCGGTGGCTTCCTTGATGTACTGGTCAATCTGTGCGGCGGTCAGGTGCAGAGGCCCGGCGGACAGCCAGTCCTGGACCTGCCGGACGCCCTCAAGCGCCTGGGAATACAGTTCGCCGAAACCGACCACAAGTTGCCTGCCCACCAGGGCCAGTGCACCGGCAATGACGCCGATGAAGCCAAGGACTGTCACTGCGACGGCCAGTCCCGCGGGAAGCCCCCGCCGCTTCAGCCATGCCGTGACCGGGCTCAGCAGACCGGCGAGGAGTGCGGCCACCATGATCGGAATGATCAGGAGGGTGATGTGGCTAAGCAGCCACACCAGCGTTCCCGCCATCAGGAGGATCAGGCCGAGCCGCCACGACCAGGAAGCTGCGATGCGGATGCCGTACGGTATGTCCTTGTCCAGCTCACGGTCCGTCAGGACCCTCAGGGGTGCGGCCGCGGCCGGCGCCGGCGCGGGAGCCGGTTGGACCGGTGCTGGGTGGGCAAGGGTAACGTCGTCCTCTTTTGGCGTCATATCCCAATACTTCCCCAGCGGTGGCCCAATGCAAACTACCGGCCCGCGCCGGGTGTGTAGTCGATCCCCCATTCCATGCTGAAGGACTCCCCTGCAGGCAGCCACCGGAGGCCGTCACCGGAGTTGAAGGCGTTGGCCGGCCCCGTCATTGGCTCCACCGCCACGGCCCGGGTCCGGCCTGGATACACGGTGCTCACGTAGATGTGGACGTACCGGCAGGATTCGTCCTGCCACAGCGACACCGCACTGCCGTCACCCGCTGCAAGGATGTGCCGGGCCACGCCGCCCTCAAAGCGGAGGTCCGTCAGGGCCACGTCCACGGCAAGGTCCGCGACGTGCCGGCCTGGACGGAAGTCAACGTCCCCGTCGACAGGGGCCGAACTGCGCGGAATCAAGCGCTCATCGGTCACCAGCCGCGTGTCGGCGGCAACTGTCAGCTTCAGTTCCTCGACCGGAGTGTCACCCACCCGCAGGTAGGGGTGCGCGCCGAGGACGAAAGGCGCTGCCGCCGTCCCGTCATTGGTGAGGGTCTGCCGGACGCGCAGCCCGAGGTCTTCGGACAGCTGGTAGTCCACCCGGTGCCGCACCAGAAAGGGGTAGCCGTGCTGCGGGAAGACGACCGCTTCCAGCGCCACGGCGTGCGGGGACTCCCCCACCAGGGCATAGCCGGCGTTTCGAAGCAGGCCGTGGCTGGCGTTGTTGCGGGATACCTCGGTGATGTCCAGCTGCTGTTTCCTGCCGTCGAGGAACCATTGCCCGTCCTCCACCCTGTTGGCCCAGGGGGCGAGCGTGATGCCGGCCCCACCCGGGGAGATCTCATCGTCCCCGTAGGTCTCGGTCAGCAGGACCCCGCCCCGGCTGAACGAGCGCAGCCCGGCGGCGAGCTCGGTGACCACGGCCACGGCATCACCCCGGCGCAGTTCGTATTGCCGGCCGGTGGCGCAGGCCCGCGTGGATGCAACGGAGGTTTCCTGTGGGGAAGAGGCAGTCATGGGGATTACCGTACAACGGGCGGCGCCACACCTCCATCCCGCGTCATGTTACTTTTTGTTGTTAACTATTCTTTTCTGATCGCTTGTGCCACACTTTTTGCATGACAGGGATTACCAGCACCAGACTCTCCGACGGCCGGGAGCTGATTTATTTCGATGACGCCGGCACCAGCACCCCGCGCACCGGCAACCTCACCACCGACCACCGCGGCCTGCCGCCGCGGGGGGAACCGGGCGAGGTCCGCTTCGATGCGCTGACGGACGAATGGGTAGCCGTTGCCGCCCACCGCCAGGCCCGCACCCACCTTCCGCCGGCAGACCAGTGCCCCATCTGTCCCACCACTCCCGGGAATGCTTCCGAGATTCCTGCCGCGGACTATGACGTGGTGGTCTTCGAGAACCGGTTCCCCTCCCTGGGACCGGCGCTGGGGCCGGTCCCTGAGCATGCCGGATGGGGAACGAAGGGCCCTGCGTACGGCCGCTGCGAGGTGGTGTCGTTCACCCCGGACCACACCGGATCCTTCAGCGGGCTGAGCCAGGAGCGGTCCCGGACCGTGATTGAAGCCTGGTCGCAGCGTACCGCTGCCCTCAGTGCCATGGCGGGGGTCAAGCAAGTCTTCCCGTTCGAAAACCGCGGCGCCGACATCGGCGTTACGCTGCACCACCCGCACGGGCAAATCTACGCCTACCCCTACGTCACGCCCCGAGCCGGCGTCCTGGGTGCTGCGGCCCGGAAGTACTACGACGCAAGGGACGGCAGGGACACCCTGACCGGTTCGTTGCTGCGCGCCGAGCGGGAGGACGGCAGCAGGATGGTGCTGGAAGGGACGCACTTCAGCGCCTACGTGCCCTTCGCAGCCCGGTGGCCCCTGGAAATCCACCTGGTGCCGCACCGCCAGGTCGCCGACCTCGCCGCCCTGGGCGGGGAAGAAAAGGATGAGTTGGCGCATGTCTACCTGGACCTGCTCAAGCGGGTCGACGCCCTGTACCCCACGCCCACTCCCTACATCTCCGCATGGCACCAAGCCCCGCTGGATGACGTCCTGCGGCCGGCGGGATACCTCCACCTGCAGCTGACCTCTCCTCGCAGGGCAGCCGACAAGCTGAAGTATCTGGCCGGGTCGGAGGCAGCCATGGGCGCTTTCATCAATGACACCACTCCCGAAAGCGTGGCGGAACGGCTCCGCAATGTTGCCGTCCCGCCGTCGTCCACGCCAGCTGCCGCCCTCGCAGCCACCCCGGAAGGAGCCTCCGCGTGACCACCCGGAACCAGAACAACAACCAGGCCGCAGTTGCCACACCGCAGGACCTGGGCGCCCGCTTTGAGCAGGAGTTCGGCAGCGCTCCCGACGGCGTGTGGCAGGCGCCCGGCCGGGTCAATCTCATCGGCGAACACACGGACTACAACGAAGGCTTCGTCCTGCCCTTCGCCATCGACCGTACCGCGCGGGTGGCCGTCGCCGTGCGGCAGGACGCCACCATGCGGCTGCTGTCCACGTACGGCGACCAGGGGGTGGTCAGCACCAAACTCGAAGCCCTGCAGCCGGGAACGGCAAAGGGCTGGACCAAGTACCCCCTGGGCGTCGTGTGGGCGCTGCGGCAACGGGGGATCGACGTCCCCGGGCTGGACCTGCTCCTGGACTCAAACGTTCCGCTCGGCGCCGGCCTGTCGTCGTCGCACGCCATTGAATGTGCCGTCATTACCGCATTGAACGACCTCACGGGCGCCGGGCTGGAGGCCGAGGACATGGTGCTGGCAACCCAGCGGGCTGAGAATGACTTCGTCGGGGCACCCACCGGCATCATGGACCAGTCCGCATCCCTGCGCGGTTCAAAAGGCCACGCAGTGTTCCTGGACTGCCGGGACCAGACGGCGCGCCTCGTTCCGTTTGAGACCGGACCCGCCGGCCTGGTGCTCTTGGTGATCGACACCAAGGTGTCGCACTCCCACGCCGACGGGGGCTACGCCTCGCGGCGGGCATCCTGCGAGCTGGGCGCGGAGGTCATGGGGGTGAAGGCCCTTCGGGACCTGGATGTGGCGGACCTTGAGGAAGCCAGCGGGCTGCTGGACGAGGTCACGTTCCGTCGCGTGCGGCACGTGGTCACCGAGAACAACCGGGTGCTCCAGACCGTGGAGCTGCTGGCCGGCCCCGGTCCCGGCGCCATCGGCCCGCTGCTGGACGCCAGCCACGCCTCCATGCGCGACGACTTCGAAATCTCGTGCCCGGAACTGGACCTGGCCGTGGACACCTCCCGTGCCAACGGCGCCATCGGCGCACGCATGACGGGCGGCGGCTTCGGCGGGGCAGCAATTGCCCTGACGCCGGTGGACGCGGAACAGAAGGTGCGTGACGCTGTCGCCGGGGCTTTTGCCGACGCCGGCTTCGCGGCGCCTGAGATCTTCACCGTCTCCCCCGCCGCCGGCGCCATGCGGATCGCCTAGGCAGGCGCGGTCCGTCAGGGGCACGTTAACGGCCGTGGGCCCCACCAGTTTGGTGGGGCCCACGGTTGGTTAACGTACGACGGCGGAAGTTGCCGGTGTGCCTAGTCGTCGCCGCGCAGGATGGCCAGCAGGCGGATGATCTCCACGTAGAGCCAGACCAGCGTGACGGTCAGGCCGAAGGCGGCCGTCCAGGAGAAGCGCTGCGGGGCACCATTGCGGACGCCCTCCTCAATGCTGGTGAAGTCCATGATCAGCGAGAAGGCGGCGAGGCCGATGGCCAACAGGCCGATGAAGACGCCCAGCGGGATGCCGAAGATCTCAATGCTGCGCATGCCGAAGGGTTGCTGCAGGACGCCGGTCCACATCATCACCATGTTGACCAGGGAGAACACGGCGTAGCCGATGATGGCGATCATGAAGAACCGCATGGCCTTCGGGGTGGCGCGGACCTTGCCGCTCTTGAACAGCAGCAGGGTCACGGCGAACACTGAGAGCGTGCCGATCACGGCCTGCAGCCCGACGCCGGGGAACATGCCGTCCAGGATCCGGGTCAGGCCGCCGAGGAAGAGACCTTCCAATGCCGCGTAGGCCAGGATCAGTGCCGGTGAAGGCTGCTTCTTGAACGTGTTCACGAGCGCCAGGACGAAGCCGCCCAAGGCTCCGACGATCATCAGCATGGAGGCCAGCTGCTGCGCCACCGTGAGGGTGATGGCAGCGCCCACCACCACGGCGCCGAGGCATGCGGCGGTCTTCATGATGACGTCGTCGAACGTCATCCGGCCGGTGTCGGCGGGGCCAGCCGAGGGCTGGCTGTACATCTGCCGGAGCTGTTCATCAGTCATGCTCTGGGGCTGCGTGCCCCAGCCCTGCTGGCCGTAGGGCTGCTGGCCATACGGTTGCTGGCCGTAGGGCTGCTGGCCATAGGGAGCGCCATAAGGGGCCTGCGGTACAGGCGGTGCCTGGGTGGCTCCACGGAAACTCTTTCCGTTGAAGATCGGGTTGCCGCCAAGTGCCATTGCGGGATTCCTCCATTGTGGGGTGGGTGATGAGCTTGTTGTTACGCTACCAATTCCCACGCGGGGGCCGCCGGGAAAGTTCCCAAGGGGCCCGGTTGCAACCGAACCGTGACCGTTGCGTCCCTGGACGCACCGGGCCCCACCGGGAACTAACCCACGCCCAGGTAGGCCTCCTTGACGGTGGGATCTTCCAACAGTTCCTTGCCCGTGCCGCTGTGGGTGATCTCCCCCGTCTCCAGCACAAAGGCGCGGTGCGCCCCGGCCAGAGCCTGGTTGGCGTTCTGCTCCACCACCAGGACCGTGGTGCCCTGGTTGTTGATTTCCTTGATGATCTTGAAAATCTGGCGGATGAACTGTGGGGCGAGGCCCATGGAGGGCTCGTCGAGCAGCAGCAGTCTCGGATTGGACATGAGAGCCCGGCCGATGGCCAGCATCTGCTGCTCACCGCCGGACATCGTGCCGCCGAACTGTTTTTCCCGCTCTTTCAGCCGCGGAAACAGGTCGAAGACGCGGTCCAGGTCCTTCGCTACGCCGCTTCTGTCTTTGCGACCGAACGTTCCCATGTCGAGGTTTTCCATGACGGTCATCCCCGGGAAGATGCCGCGCCCTTCGGGGGCCTGGGAGATTCCGTGCACCACGCGGATGTGGGCCTTCATCTTGGTGATGTCCTGGCCCTCAAAAGTAATCCTGCCTTCGGAGCAGTTCAGCAGGCCCGAGATGGTCCGCATGGTGGTGGTCTTGCCGGCACCGTTGGCACCGATCAGCGCCACCACTTCGCCTTCGTCGACGGTGAAGGAGATGTCCCGAAGGGCCTGGATGCGGCCGTAGTGGACGGACACTCCCTCAAGTTCAAGCAACGTCATCTTCAGGCTCCCCTAGGTAAGCAGCAATAACACGCGGGTCTTCACGGATCTCCCGCGGCAGTCCGTCCGCGATCTTCTTCCCGAATTCCAGTACGACAATCCGGTCTGTCACACCCATGACCAGCTTCATGTCGTGCTCGATCAGCAGCACGGTGTAGCCCTCATCCCTGATGGTGCGGATCAGCGCCATCAGTTCCTCTTTTTCGGCCGGGTTGAAGCCGGCAGCCGGCTCGTCCAGGCAGAGGACCTTTGGATCAGTGGCCAAGGCACGCGCAATCTCAAGCCGCCGCTGGTAGCCGTACGGCAGTTGCCGGGACAGGACATGCGCATGGCTGCCGATGCCCACGAAGTCCAGCAGGGCCATGCCGCGCTCAATGGCAGACTTTTCCTCCTTGATGTGGGTGGGCAGGCGAAGCAGTGCTCCGCCCACGCTGGTCCGGTGCCGCGCGTCCAGGCCCACCACCACGTTCTCCAGGGCTGTCATTTCCCCGAACAGGCGGATGTTCTGGAACGTGCGGGACAGGCCCAGCCGGGTGATCTTGTGCTGCTTGATGCCGTTCAGGACCTGCCCCTCCAGCACCACTTTTCCGCTGGTGGGCTTGTACACGCCGGTCATCGCATTGAAGCACGTGGTCTTGCCGGCGCCGTTGGGCCCGATGAGGCCCAGGATCTCGCCACGCTTGATGTTGAAGCTGATGTTGTCCAGTGCCACCAGGCCGCCGAACTTGATGGTCAGGTTCTGCACCTCGACAATGTTGTCGCCCACCTTGACCGCGATATCGCGGTCCGGGGCCACTTTCTCGGCCAATTCCTGGTCCACTCCTGCTTCGGCGAGGGCCTCGATGTCCAGCTCCGGCGCGACGGGGGCCGCCGAACCGTCCTGAACCGTACTGTCCTGGCCTGTGCTGTCCTGGGCCAACTGCTCCTCCACACTGCTGGAGCCCGCGTGCCTTTCCTCGGAGCTCATGCCTCCGCTCCTCTCTGTCCGGTCGCATGCGTCCCGGGGCCGGCTGGTGGATTGTTCGGGTCTTTCGGCTCCGTGCCGTCGCGGCTGGTGACCTTATTAAGTGCCGTCCTGCCATACGCCAGCAGCCGCTGCCGTGCGGGCAGAAGTCCCTGGGAACGGAAGATCATGATCAGCACCAGCGCAATCCCGAAGATCAGGTACTTGTATTCGGCGATGGCCGTGAACCTCAACGGGATGTAGCTGACCAGGGCTCCACCCAGGATGGCGCCCACCTTGTTGCCGGCCCCGCCCAGCACCACTGCGGCGAGGAACAGGATGGATGTTGTGACGTCGAACTTCTGGTTGTTGACGAACCCCACCTGCCCGGCGAAGAGTGCTCCGGAAAGGCCGCCGACGGCAGCACCAATCGCGAAGGCCCACACCTTGTACTTGAAGGTGGGAACACCCATGATTTCCGCGGCGTCCTCATCCTCGCGGATGGCAATCCAGGCGCGGCCTACCCGGCTGCGTTCCAGGTTGCCCACCAGGAGGGTGACGATGATGATGATGGTCAAGGTCAGCCAGTACCAGGGCACACCGTTTGAGTTGGAGAAGATCGGCGTTCCGTCAGCCCCGTCACCCGGCGGGTGGCCGACGTTCTGGAAACCCACCTGGCCTTTCATGGCAGGAATGATGGTGGCCAGGATGCGGATGATCTCGCCGAAGCCGAGCGTCACGATGGCGAGATAGTCGCCCCTGAGACGGAGTGTGGGCACGCCCAGCATGACGCCGAAGAACATGGTGACTGCCATGGCCACCGGAAGCGTCCACAGGTAAGGGATGTGCAGGTAGGGCGAATCCGGGCTGGTCAGCATGGCGGCAACGTACGAACCCACCGCGAAGAAGGCGACGTAGCCAAGGTCCAGGAGGCCGGCGTACCCCACCACGATGTTGAGGCCAACGGCGATCAGCGCAAAGCGTGCCATGTCGAAACAGGCCAGGGCGAAGTTGTTGCCGGGTTCAGTGGTGATGATCGGCGGGTTGAGCAGCGGCAGCAGGTAGGCCAGGACGACCACGATGACCAGGAAGGCCCACTGCTGTTGGCGGGACAGGGCGTGCCAGCGGTCGGAGAAGTAGCCGGGCTTGCGTTTGCCCTGCTGCCGGAGTGTGCTCCTGCCCGGCGCTTTTGACGATGCTTCGCGTTCCTCTGCTGCCTGCTCGGCCGCGGCTGTCTGCAGCGGCGTGGGGCCGTCCGTCATACTCATGCTTTGCTCCTTCCAAGGGAGGTTCCCAGGATGCCCTCGGGCCGCAGCAGCAGCACGAGCACCAGCACCACGAACGCCACGACGTCGGTCCACTGCGAGTTGCCCAGCAGGATCTGGCCGTAGTTGCCGATCAGGCCAAGGAGCAGTCCGCCCAGCAGTGCACCGCGCACGTTGCCGATGCCGCCAAGCACCGCGGCAGCGAACGCCTTGATGCCCAGGACGAAACCACCGCTGTACTGGACACCGGACGGGATTTTCATGACGTAGAACAAGGCGGCGGCTCCTGCGAGCAGTCCTCCGATGACGAAGGTGGTAATAATGATGCGCTCTTTGTTGACGCCCATCAACGTGGCGGTGTCGGGGTCCTGGGCGACCGCCCGGATGCCGCGGCCCGTGCGCGACTTGCTGATGAACCTGTCGATGCCCACCATCATGATCACGGCGGCGATGATGATCACCAGCTGCTGCGAATCGATGATGGTACCGAAGACGTCGAAAATGGGGGTGGGCCGGAACATGGTCAGGGCCAGTTCGGGGCTGGGGCCACGCCACAGGTAAATGAGGTACTGGATGGTGAAGGAAGCGCCAATGGCCGTGATCAGGAAGACCAGGCGGGGCGCGTTCCGTTGCCGCAGGGGTTTGTAGGCGATCCGCTCCAGCAGGAAGGCTGTCACGGCTGACGCCACCATGGCCAGGACCAGCGCCAGCAACAGGTTCAGGATGATGGCCCAGATGTCGAGCCGGGGAGCTGAGGGGCCGAAGCCAAGGCTGCTGAGGGTGAAGAAGACGGCGTAGCAGCCAACGATGAACACTTCCGAGTGGGCGAAGTTGATGAGGTTCAGGACGCCGTAAACCAGGGTGTAGCCCAACGCTACGAGCGCATAAATGGCCCCGAACGTGAGGCCGTCAAACGTGGCACTCCAGAAGTTCTGGGCCAGCGACGGTATGTCGAAGGTGATCCAGTCATTTTCCATCGGGAGTAGTGGGACAAGAGAGGGAAGCATGGGGAACATCCTGATCCAGTTGCACGCGGCCTTGTGGGCCCGGCCGTGGGACTTGTGTCTATTGACGTTGCTTGGTCCTGGGCTGCTGCCAAGCCAAGAAAAGGCTGTGGGGGCCTGCTGATGCTGGCCCCCACAGCCGGTTCGTGCTGGTTGCTACTCCCCGATGGGGCCGATGGGAACGATCTTTCCGTTTTCCACCTTGTAGCCGTAGACGGTCGGGGCCTGGAGCTCGCCCTTGGCATCCCACTTGTAGTGCTTGCTCAAGCCGTCCTTGTCGTAGGCCTTGACCCAGGCCAGCAGGTCCGCACGGCTCTGCTTGCCTGCGTCAATGCCGGAGAGGAGGACGGTTGCGGCGTCGTAGCCCTCGATGGAGTACGTACCGGGTTCCGCTCCCTTGGAAACGTCCTTGTAGGCCGAGGCGAAGTCGGGGATGAGCTCGCCCGGGAGGCAGGGGCAGGTGAAGTAGGCGTTGTTGGAAGCGTCGCCTGCCTGCTTGATGAACTGGTCGTCCTTCACACCGTCAGGCGCTACGAACGTTCCGGTGAATCCCTTGCCAACCAGCTGCTGGTCGAACGGTGCGCCTTCGGCGTAGTAGCCGGCGTAGAACACGGCGTCGGCCTTGGCGTTCATGATCTTGGAGATCACGGCGGAGAAGTCCTTCTGCCCTGTGGTCACCTTCTCCGTTCCGGCCAGGGCGCTGCCCAGGCCCGCGGAGGTGGAGGTTCCCAGGCCAATGCCGTAGTCGGAGTCATCCTGGACCAGGTACACCTTCTTGGCGCCGAGCTTGCCGGTGAGGAACTTGGCGGCTGCGGGGCCCTGGACGGCGTCATTGCCGAGGCCGCGGAAGAAGGTGGTCCAGCCGTTTTCGGTCAGCGTGGGGTTGGTGGCCGACGGGGTGATGTGGACCAGGCCCTTCTGCTCGAAGATGTTGCCCGTGGCCTTGGACTCGCCGGAGAACGGCAGGCCGATCACACCAACAATGTCCGACTCGCTCACCAGCTGGGTGACGGGGCCGGTGGCCTTGTTGGGGTCGCCTTCAGTGTCGAACTTCTTGAACTGGACCTGGCAGCCCGGGTTGGACTTGTTGTGCTGGTCAATGGCCAGCTGGATGCCGTTGAAGATGTTGACACCGAGCTGGGCGTTGGGGCCGGTCTGCGCACCTGCGTAGGCGAGCGTGGTGGTCGCGGGGCAGGTCGCCTTGCCGTCACCGGCGGGCTTTACCGCACCGGCAGGGACGTCGACTTTCGAAATGGCGGGGATGTTCACCTTGCTGGACGAACCCGAGCTTTCGGTGGTGCCGGGGCCCGCCTGGTTGGCACAGGCCGACAGCAGCATGCTGAATGTGGCTGCTGCTGCCAACGAGGTGAGGACTTTCTTTCGGTACATTTGTCTGCCTTCCGAAACAGGGCCATGCGATGCGCGTGCGGATCAATGGGGCGCTTCGGCGCCCGGAATGGGACCAGGTATTCCTGATTTAGCTTCAAGCTAGTGCATAGACAGCAGCGAAACTAAGTGACTGAGGTCACAGCCTTATAACAGTCGTTGCCTATGCGGAATTAAACGCAGGAAGCCGCCTGCTGTGCAGGCGGCTTCCTGGTGTCCAAACCCTGGCGGCGCCGGAAAGGACAGGATGTACCCCAGGTGGGACTCGAACCCACAACACGCGGATTTTAAGTCCGCTGCCTCTGCCAATTGGGCTACTGGGGCGCCGGGTCAATGGTACCTGCCCGGGACGCGTTGGCTGGAAACGCCGACGGCGGCCGCCCCGCAAAGGGGACAGCCGCCGTCGTGCGCTGTGAAGCGTGGTGGAACAGGCGCGCTACTTGGCGTTTGCTGCTACCGTTTCCTTGGGAGCGGCGGCGGCAGCGCTGGAGCCGGCGGCCGGAACCGCTGCGGGCGCAGCGGCAGGCTTCGGTGCCGGGGTGGCTGCCGAGACGAAGGCACCGCGGGGGTTGTCCAGGTCCATCAGCTGCGTGGTGTCGCGTCCGGCGAAGAAGCCGATGATCCAGTTCAGGATGACGCGGAACTTGCGCTCCACCGTGGGCATGGCCATGCCGTGGTAGCCACGGTGGGCCAGCCATGCGAGTCCACCCTTGAGGCCGATGCGGCCCAGGAGGTTGATGTTGGCGACGCCCTTCCATTCGCCGAAGCCTGCTACGGCACCAAGGTTCTTGTGCTTGTAGTCGGCCAGCGGCTTGTCCCAACGGGAAGCCCACAGGTTCTTGGCGAGGCGCTTGGCCTGGCGCAGGGCGTGCTGGGCGTTGGGGACGCAGGTGCCGTCCGGGAGGCCCTTGCCGGTGAGGTCCGGGACAGCGGCGATGTCGCCGGCGGCCCAGGCGTTCTCCACAATGCCTTCGTCGCCTGCGATGCGCAGGTCCGGCAGGACGCGGACGCGGCCGCGGGGTTCGAGCGGGAAATCGGTGGAGCGGACCATCGGGTTCGCCTGCACGCCGGCCGTCCACACCAGGGTGTCTGCCTCGAACTCCTGGGCGGGGGTCTTGTCCGGGAGGTTGATGAGCTTCAGGGTGCCTTCGGCGCTGTCCAGCGAGGTGTTCAGCAGGACCTCGATGCCGCGGCTGCGCAGGTGCTCAACCACCCAGTCAGCCTGCTTTGCAGTGACCTCGGGCATGATGCGGCCCATGGCTTCGACCAGGACGAAGCGGACTTCCTCCTGCTTGATGCGGGGGTTGTTGCGCACGGCGGCGCGGGCGAGGTCTTCCATCTCGGTGATGCACTCGATGCCGGCGAAGCCGCCGCCGACCACCACGAAGGTGAGGGCCCTGGCGCGGGCTGCAGGGTCCGTCATGGTGGAGGCAACCTCGATGCGCTCCAGCAGCTTGTTGCGCAGGGCAACGGCTTCCTCGATGGTCTTCAGGCCGATGCCCTTGTCCGCCAGGCCCTTGATGGGGAAGGTGCGGGTGATGGCGCCGGCTGCGAGCACGACGTCGAAGTAGGGAACCTCGAAGTTCTCGCCGCCGTCGGCAGGAGCCACCACGGCCGTCCGGTTGACGTGGTCGATCGACGTGACGCGGCCCTGGATGAGTTCCGTCTGCTTGAGGTGCTGGCGGTGGGAGACCACTGCGTGGCGGGCTTCGATGTTGCCACCTGCCACCTCGGGGAGGAAGGGCTGGTAAGTCATGTAGGGCAGGGGATCAACGACGGTGACGATGCCACCGGCATTCGCGATCTTCTTCTGCAGTTTCAGTGCTACGTACAGGCCGACGTACCCGCCGCCGACGACGAGTACCCTGGGACGGTCCTGGAGCTGTGGGGTGGTTGCCATTGTTCAAGGATACAGGAGTTTGTGAAAATCTTCACTAGCCGTGCGGAGGCCCCCGTAACCTAGGAATCAGGCCGCGATTTGACCCCTTCCACCACGCCCGTGTCCGGTTCTTCCACGGCAAGGGAAGGGTTGCGGGCCGCCCGTCGGAGCTGGATGCCGGCGGCGGCGATGATGGCCACGAACAGGGCGGCAAAACCGATCACGACGGCGGCGCCGATGGCACTGTCGCGCTGGGACGGCGCCTTCGCGGCGGGAACGGTGGCTTCGGGCAGCGTGGGTGCCGCGCTGGGCGCTGAGGTTGCGGTGGGCAGCGGGGTTGCCGGGGCGGCGTTGCCCCGCCTGTGCACGCGGATCCACTCGGCGATGGTGCCCAGCGGATTCACTGAAACCTCCGGGACGTCAGCCTTGAGCGCTGCCTCGGCGTTGAGGATGCCGAAGCCGTACAGTGGATCCTTCCCCGGGGCGCCGGCGTCCTTCGCCGTGGAGACGATCCTGTTGATCACTTGTTCGGCGCTCATGTCCGGCCACCTGGACCGGATCAGGGCAGCAACGCCTGCCACGATGGGCGTGGACCCGGAGGTTCCGGCCCATTCCGCATAGCCTCCGCCCGGAAGGCCGCCCAGGAGGTTCTCGGCCGGCGCAGCCACTCCAATGCTGATGCCCTGCGAGGAGGCGTCCACGCTGGCCACGTTCTTGCGGTCCAGGCCGGCGACGGTGAGCACGCCGGGGATGGTGGCAGGGGCGCCCACCTGGGTATTGCCTCCCACCCGGTTTCCGGCGGCGGCTACGATGACCACGTCCTTCTGTTCCGCGTACAGGAAGGCGGCGTCCCAGCTTTGCGGCCATTGCGGCGTGGTGCTGCCGAGCGAGATGTTGATGACCTTGGCGCCGTTGTCCACCGCCCAGCGGACCGCCTCGGGAATCTGGTCCTGGTCGCTCTTGCCCGAGGGGTTGGCCGAGCCCAGCCAGGTGGAGACGGAGAGGAGCTGCGCTTCGGGCGCGACGCCGATGATGCCGTCCGGCGGAACAGCCGGCCCGGGGCTGGGGCTGGGGCTCGCGCTGGCGGGCTGGTGTCCGCGGCCTGCGAGCATGGTGGCTACCAGGGTGCCGTGTTCAGGCTTGGAGCCGACGCTTTTCTGGCCGTCCGGCTGGCCTGAGCCGGAGGCATCGTAACCGCCGACAACCGCGCCTTTGAGGTCCGGGTGCTGGGCATCGATGCCGCTGTCGATGACGGCCACCTTCACGCCGGCGCCCTTTGACACTTCCCAGGCCTTGGTAATGCCCGAGTCCGCGAGCCAGTACTCCTTATCGCGCCACTCGTCGGCGTGTGCGGCGGGGGCCGTGAACAGGCCGGCGAACAGGCAGCACGCGGCCAGCAGGAGGGCCACCGCGGCGGCCGCGGCACGGGACGCAAGCGGGGTTGAAGCTGGGGTGGGATGCATGGGGCTACCCGATGCTCAGCGCGATGCCGTCAAGGATGTCGTGCTCGCTTGCGGTGGCCGCGGTGACCTTCCCGCCGGTCAGCTCCCCCATCCGTTCGAGGATGCGGCGCCACACCAGTCCCCCGGCGCCGATGACGTCCACGCGGCCGGGATGCATATACGGCAGCGCAGCCCGCCCGGCCCGGGTCATCTGCAGCAGGTCGGTGGCGGCGTCGCGGATGTCCCCGATGGGCAACGCGGCCCCATGGATGGCGTCGGGCGAGTATTCCGGCAGGCGGAGCGCGTGCGCGGTGATGGTGGTGACGGACCCGGCCACGCCGACGACGGCGGTGGCGCGTTCCAGGGGGACGTCGCGTCCGGCGCGGGCCATGGCTTCGTCCACGTCGGCTTCCGCGGCGGCAATCTGTTCGGCAGTGGGCGGATCGTTGCGCAGGTGCCGTTCAGTCAGCCGGACGCAGCCGATGTCCACGGATTTGGCAGCGGTCACGCCGGCGGCGGTGCCCAGGACGAATTCGGTGCTTCCCCCGCCGAGGTCCACCACGAGCACCTGCTGGCCGTCGAGGACGGGCAGCACGCTGCTGGCCCCGGCAAAGGACAACGCCGCTTCCTCGTCCCCGGAGATGACCTCCGGTTCCACTCCCAGCAGCTCCCTGACGCCGTCCACAAAGACGTCCCGGTTGCGTGCATCGCGGCTCGCGGAGGTGGCAACGAACCGGATCCGCTCTGCGCCATGCTCTTTGATCAGGCGGGCGTAGTCGGCCGTGGCGCCAAGCGTGCGTTCCAGTGCCTCCGGAGCCAGTTCGCCGGTGGCGTCCACGCCCTGGCCCAGCCGGACCACGCGCATCTCCCGGACGACGTCGGTGAGCTTTGTGCCGCCGTTACTGCGGTCAATGTCGGCGATCAGGAGCCGGATGGAGTTGGTGCCGCAGTCGATGGCGGCGACGCGGGTCATTCGGATGCCTCTGTGGTTCCGGCGGATTTCCGGACCGGGGCGGGGCGGCCCACAATGTCCGGAAGCCCTTGGGGCCCGTGGCGGCTCAGGTCCCGGGATGGTGCCTCGCCGGTGGTGTCCCAGGCGCCGTCGCAGTAGCACTTGTCAGCAGTCCACCACTCAGTGATCATGTCCAGGGCCCGGTCCCCCAGGGGGTTGACGCCGCTGCCCGCAGCAAGGGAGTGGCCCACCAGGACGTGCAGGCACTTGACGCGGGTGGGCATCCCGCCAGCGGACACGCCGTCAATCTCCGGCACCGGACCGATTCCGGAACGCTGCCCGATGGCGTCGCGGGCGGCCAGATACTCCCCGTGGGCCGCCCGGTAGGCAGCGGCAAGCCCGGCGTCAGCGGCCAGCTGCTCGTTCATGCTGTTCATGACCCCGGCAGCCTCAAGCCTGGAAACCGCGGACGTGATCACCGGGTGCGTCAGGTAGAAGGTGGTGGGAAACGGGGTACCGTTGCTCAGCCGGGGCGCGGTGGCTGCCACGAGGGGGTTGCCACAGACGCAGCGGGCCGGAATCTCCACGACGTCGCGGACGGGTCGTCCCAGCTGCCTGCTCAGTACTTCAAGGTCGTGTGCTGTTGGTTGGCGGGATTCGTCCCGGGCGGCTGCCGTGTTGTGTTCCACTGTCGCGGGCCGTCCTTCCTGTGCGGTTCAGTCTGTGGCCGCGCGCCTGATGGACTCCCACAGGGAATCCACCCACGGCAGATCGGCGGGGTCTTGTGCTGCTGCGCCGGCGGGGCTACTGCTTTCTCCGGCCGGCTCATCGCTGCCAAAAACCCAGTAGCCGGTTTCGCCCGGCATAACCATGTTAATGCGGTCGCGGGCCTGCTGCTTGACGTAGTTGGGGTCCTGCCAGCGCGACACCTGCTGGCGGAGGGCGTCGCCTTCGGCCTGGCGGGCGGCGATGTCAGCGTTCAGTGCGTCTATTTCGGCCTTCTTGTCGAAGAAGATCTTGACCGTGGGGGCCAGCATCACGGTGATGGCGATCATCACCACGGCCAGTGCGAGCATGCGGCCGGAAAACGCCTTGGCGGGGACGGGATGCTGCTCCTCTTCGGGGTTGCGGGCATCCTTGCCGTCAACGGGACTGCTGCCTTTGCGCCCGGCGGCGGGCTTCGAAGGTCTGGCCTCCCCCGCTTTTCCGGGCCTGCTTGCAGCAGTTCCGCCCGAGTGGCTGTCCTTGGCAGGTGCGGGGGTTGCCGCGGGCCCTCCCTTGGCCGGCCGGAAATCCGCCCGGATGACCTCGGCACCGCCGGAGGATCCGTCGTCGTCCGTTGCCTTGGCTGGACGGGCGGGGGCGACCTTGGGAACTTTGGGGCGGCGGGTAGCCATGACACTCCTGAAACGCAGCCTGCCGGGGCCGCCACTATCTGTGCTGGACGTTCACTGCTGAACAAATGCTGCTGGAAACAACAGCGGTGGCTATGGTCTTTCAACCATAGCCACCGCGGATGGGTTTAGGCGGTTACTAGCCCTTGAAACGCGGGAAGGCGCTGCGGCCTGCGTAGCGTGCGGCGTCGTCCAGTTCCTCTTCGATGCGCAGCAGCTGGTTGTACTTGGCTACGCGCTCGGAGCGGGCCGGTGCACCGGTCTTGATCTGGCCGGCGTTGGTGGCCACGGCGATGTCCGCGATGGTGGTGTCCTCAGTCTCGCCGGAGCGGTGCGAGGTGATGGTGGTGTAGCCGGCACGCTGGGCCAGGCTGACGGCGTCCAGGGTCTCGGTCAGCGAACCGATCTGGTTGACCTTGACCAGCAGGGAGTTGGCGGTCCTGGTGTCGATGCCGCGCTGCAGGATGGAGGGGTTGGTGACGAAGAGGTCGTCACCCACCAGCTGGACCTTGTCGCCGATGGCGTCGGTGAGGGTCTTCCAGCCGTCCCAGTCGTTCTCGTCCAGCGGGTCCTCGATGGAGACCAGCGGGTAGTCGGCAACGAGTTCGCCGTAGTACGCACTCATGTCGCTGGCGGACAGGGACTTGCCTTCGAACTGGTACGCGCCGTCCTTGTAGAACTCGGAGGAGGCAACGTCCAGGGCCAGGGCGATGTCCTTGCCCGGGGTGTAGCCGGCGTTCTTGATGGCCTCAGTGATGAGGTCCAGGGCTGCACGGTTGGACGGCAGGTTCGGTGCGAAGCCGCCTTCGTCGCCGAGGCCGGTGGACAGGCCCTTCTGCTGCAGTACGGACTTGAGGTTGTGGTAGACCTCAACGCCCCAGCGCAGGCCCTCGGAGAAGGTCTCGGCGCCGATCGGGGCGATCATGAATTCCTGGATGTCGACGTCGGAGTCGGCGTGGGAGCCTCCGTTGAGAATGTTCATCAGCGGCACGGGCAGGACGTGGGCGTTCGGGCCGCCCAAGTACTTGTAGAGCGGCAGGTCGGCGGAAGCAGCGGCTGCGTTGGCGACTGCCAGGGAGACGCCCAGGATGGCGTTGGCGCCCAGCTTGCCCTTGTTGGGGGTGCCGTCCAGGTCCAGCATGGCCTGGTCGATGCTGCGCTGGTCGGTGGCGTCAAAGCCGGTCAGGGCGGGGGCGATCTGGTCGATCACGGCGTCGACGGCCTTCTGCACGCCCTTGCCCAGGTAGCGGCCCTTGTCGCCGTCACGCAGTTCAACGGCCTCGTGCTCACCGGTGGAGGCGCCGGAGGGAACCGCGGCGCGGCCGATCTGGCCGTCCGACAGCAGGACTTCAACTTCAACGGTGGGGTTGCCGCGGGAATCGAGGATCTCGCGGGCGTGGATGGCATCGATAAGCGCCATGAATTTGCTCCTTATGGGCGATTAACGGGGGGAATCAGGCAGAAAACTCGACGTACTCGTCACGGTCCAGCCTAGTCGAGAGTGCTCCGGGTTACTCAAACCGGTCAAGGCCCGGACGTCATGATGGCGCTTGGTCGCTTTGGTCACTCTGGTCACGCTGGTAGCGGCGGACGGCGGCATGCAGGGCGCGCTCTGCGTCCATGCCGTTGTCCCGCGCAGAACGGACGACGGCGAGCAGCAGGTTTCCGAGCTCGTCCTCGCTTCCAGGGACGGGAGTCCCCGCGGGGAGCCCAAGGCCCGCACGTGCTGCACGGTCCAGGAACTTCTGCGCCCTGGCCAGCGCCGGGAGGGCCTGCGGGATGCCTTCGAAGGGGTCCTGCCGTTCCGGCTTTTCGGCCCGCTTGACGGCATCCCACTTCTGCTCGATCTCCGCCACGGTGGCCGGGAAGCTGTCCTGCAGGGAGCCGTCAGGCCGGAAGACATGGGGATTCCGCCGGATCATTTTGGCACCCAGGCCGCGCGCCACGTCGTCGAACGTAAAGGCGCCGCGCTCCTCAGCCAGCCGGGCATGGAGCACCACCTGGAGCAGCACGTCACCGAGCTCGCCCTGCAGCTCGGCGTCGGGGTGGCCTTCCTCGATGGTTTCGGCCACTTCGTAGGCCTCCTCCAGGAGGTATTCCACCAGCGACGCGTGCGTCAGGGCGCCCATCCAGGGGCAGTGCACGCGCAGCTGGGCAATCAGGCCCAGCAGTTCCGCCGTTGCAGAACTGCCGGGCCGCGAATCCGGATCAGCCAAGGTTGGCGTAGGCGTCGTTGATGTACTCCACCAGCGCTTCCTTTTCCTCCAGGGGCAGGAAGGATGCCTCGGCGGCGTTGAGGGTCAGCTCCAGCAGGTCATCGAGGTCGTAGTCGAAGGTTTCCACCAGCAGGTTGAACTCGTCGGTCAGGGTGACGCCGCTCATCAGGCGGTTGTCGGTGTTGATGGTGACGTTGAAGCCCAGCTGGTAGAGCATGTCCAGGGGATGGCTTTCGATGCCTTCGCCGAACTCCGCGATGGCGCCGGTCTGCAGGTTGGAGGAAGGGCAGATTTCCAGGGCGATGCCGCGGTCGCGGACCCAGCTGGAGAGGTCGCCGAGGGTGACCAGGCCAACGGTGTCCCCGGCTTCCTCGTCATCGTCGAATTCCACCATGATGTCCTCGGCGATGCGGACGCCGTGTCCCAGCCGGAGGGCGCGGCCGTCCACCAGCGCGGACTGGATGCTCTCCAGCCCGGCAGCCTCGCCTGCGTGTACGGTGGCGGGGAAATTGTGCTGGGCCAGGTACGTGAAGGCGTCCCTGAAGCGGCTGGGCAGGAATCCGTCCTCGGCGCCGGCAATGTCGAAGCCCACTGCGCCCTGGTTGCGGTGGCGGACGGCGAGTTCGGCGATCTCCTGGCCGCGGTCGGCGTGGCGCATGGCGGTGATCAGCTGCCCCACCTGGATCTCGCGTCCGGTCTCGGAGACGGCCTCGACGCCGGCCTCCAGTCCGTCCTGGACTGCCTCCACGGCATCATCAAGGCTGAGCCCCTTCTGGAGGTGCTGCTCGGGCGCCCAGCGCACCTCGCCGTACACCACGCCGTCGTCCGCAAGGTCCTCGACGAACTCCTTGGCCACGCGGAACAGGCCGTCGTAGGTCTGCATGACGGCTACCGTGTGGTCGAAAGTTTCCAGGTAGCGGACCAGGGATCCGGAGTCGGCTGATTCGCGGAACCACTGTCCCAGGGCCACGGGGTCCGTTGAGGGAAGTGTGTGGCCAACGGCCTCCGCCAGCTCGATGATGGTGGCCGGACGGAGTCCTCCGTCCAGGTGGTCGTGAAGGGAAACCTTGGGCAGGCTCTTCAGGTCAAAATCGATGGCAGGGGCAGCGTCAACAATGGGCTCAGTCACGTTCCCACCTTAGGGTGGGCCGCAGTTCAAAGCCAGCCGTTCAAAGCCGGCCGCTACTTGGCCGCGGGGCCGGCCTCTGCCGAGGGCACCACGAGGGCCTGCGTGCCGGGCCTGCGTTCCTGCCCGGAACCGGAGGACCCTTCGGCCCACTCGTCCGCCTCGGGGGCGTCATGCCGGCCCAGCCGTTTGTGCCACCAGCGGAGCAGGTGGTCGATGACCACACCCAGGACAATGGCAAAGACGACGGCGATGCCCGCGCTCAGCAGCGGGTTGTGGTGCAGCCACGGGAACGAGCTGGCCAGCAGGCCGATGCCAAGGGAGTAGGCCACCCACGTCACACAGGCAAAGGCGTCGAAGACGAAGAACCTGCGGTGCGAGAAGCCGGTGCTTCCGGCGACGTAGTTGACCGCCACACGGCCCCAGGGGATGTAGCGGGCGGTGAAGATCAGTACCGCGCCGCGTTTCTCGAGTTCATAGCGGGCCCAGGCGAAGACTTTCCGGACCTTGGGCCGGCGCATCCATCCCCACCGCTCCAGGCCGATCTTGCGGCCGAGCATGTAGGCCATGTTGTCACCGGCAATGGCGCCAACAAGTGCAGTGAGGCCCAGGATCCAGAGATTGGGTTCGCCGCTGTGCCGCGAGAAGGCTGCGAGCGCCACGATGAGGGTCTCGCTGGGGACCACCATGGCGAAGCCGTCCACGAAGAAGAACACCAGCAGCGCCGGGTAAATCCACCACTGGCCCGCTGCATGGAGCACGGCCTCATTAATAAACTCCACGCGGTGTTGCTCCTGTATAAAAATGACACAGCCAAAGTGCCGCAGCCAAAGCGGAAATCGTTCCTAAGTGTCCCACGCCCCGGGCCCTGTCCGCTACGCCCCAATGCCCGGAATTACCCCTTAAACGCGCTGGTCAGGCCCCGGGTTCCCGGATCCGTTCCACCACGTTGGGATTACCCCGGAATTTGTTGATGACCAGGTCCACCACGATGCCCAGCGCTACCGCGCAGACAATGGCAATCGCTGCGCCCAGGACGTGGTTGTTCTCGAACCACTGGCCAAAAAACAGCCCGATCGCCACCGAGTAGCCGGCCCACAGGCTCGCCGAAAGGACGGTCAGGCCCACGAACCGCAGGTGCGGGTAATGCGTGACCCCGGCGGTCAGGTTTACCGCCACCCGGCCGATCGGGACGAAGCGGGCCACCAGGATCAGCGATGCCGGCCGTTTGTGCAGCTCCCGGCCCGCCCAGCGGAACGCGCTTTGCATGCGCGGCCCGCGCATCCACGCCCAGCGCCTGGTGCCCACCCGGCGGCCCAGCAGGTACGCGATGTTGTCCCCGAGGAATGCACCCGCTGCCGCTACAAGCACCAGGAGCAGCGGGTTGGGAACATCCGCGGTGGCGGCCACGGCGGCGAGGCCCACCACCACGGACTCACTGGGAACGGGCGGGAAGAAGCCGTCAATGACGCAGCACGCCAGCACCAGGACCAGCACCCACGGCTGGCCGGCTGCGGCGAGGATGAAGTCATTGATGGCCTGCATGGATCCCTATGCTATGCGGTCGATGATGAGCTGCTGGGCGGGCCGCGAACCTTCCGGAGCGATGACCACTGCGTGTTCCAGGGCTTCCCGGGCACGGGCGAACCGCTCCGGAGTGTCGGTGAGCAGTGTCATCAGGGGCTCCCCTGCCCGCACGGTGGCGCCGGGTTTGGCATGCATGCGCACCCCGGCCCCCGCCTGTACCGCATCCTCCTTGCGGGCGCGGCCGGCACCCAGCCGCCACGCAGCCACACCGACGGCGAGCGCATCCAGCTCCACCAGCACCCCATCGGCGGGGGCATAGACGACGTCGGATTCCCTGGCCACCGGCAGCGCCGCGCGGGGGTCGCCGCCCTGGGCGGTGATCATCCGGTTCCAGACATCCATGGCCCGGCCGTCCTTGAGGGCGGCGGCGGGGTCGGCGTCGTGGACCCCTGCACAGGCCAGCATCTCCCCGGCGAGCCGGACGGTCAGTTCCACCACGTCCTCCGGGCCGCCGCCCGCCAGCACCTCCACCGATTCCTCGACTTCAATGGCGTTGCCGGCCGTGAGTCCCAAGGGGGTGTTCATGTTGGTCAGCAGCGCGACGGTGTTGACCCCCGCGTCCTTGCCGAGCGCCACCATGGTCTCGGCCAGTTCGCGCGCTTTGGCTTCATCCTTCATGAAGGCTCCACTGCCCACCTTGACGTCCAGGACCAGGGACCCGGTGCCCTCCGCGATCTTCTTGCTCATGATGGAGGAGGCAATCAGCGGGATGGCCTCAACCGTTCCCGTGACGTCGCGCAGGGCATAGAGTTTCTTGTCCGCCGGGGCCAGGCCGGCACCGGCGGCGCAGATGACCGCCCCCACGTCCTGGAGCTGGTCCAGGATTTCGTCGTTTGCCAGGTTGGCCCGCCATCCCGGAATCGACTCGAGTTTGTCCAGGGTGCCGCCGGTGTGCCCCAGCCCGCGGCCGGACAGCTGCGGGACAGCAACGCCGAACACTGCCACCAGCGGAGCCAGGGGCAGGGTGATCTTGTCCCCCACCCCACCGGTTGAGTGCTTGTCGGTGGTGTATTTCAGGCCGCCGTCAGGGCGCCGAAGGCTGGAGAAATCCATCCGCTCTCCCGAGGCGATCATGGCGGCCGTCCAGCGGGCGATTTCGGTGCGGTCCATGCCGTTGAGCAGGATGGCCATGTTCAGGGCTGCCATCTGCTCGTCCGCGATGGCCCCACGCGTGTACGCGTCGATGGTCCAGTCAATCTGTTCGGGGCTCAGCGTCCCCTTGTCGCGCTTGGTGCGGATGATATCAACGGCGTCGAACGCTTCGGCTTTGCTGTCGGTCACCGGGTCTCCTCCAGGTGTTCGGGACCAAAGGCGTCGGGCAGCACCTGGTCCATGGTTTTGATGCCTTGGCTGGTCATGAGCTCCATGCCCGGAGCCCTGAATTCGTACAGCAGCTGCCGGCAGCGGCCACAGGGCATGAGGACGGTGCCCTGGCCGTCCACGCAGTAGAACGCCCGCAGCAGTCCCCCGCCCGTCATCTGCAGTTCCCCCACCAGGACGCACTCCGCGCAGAGGGTAAGCCCGTAGCTGGCGTTCTCAACGTTGCAGCCGCTGACGATCCGGCCGTCCCCCGTCAGGGCTGCGGCTCCCACCGGAAACTTTGAATACGGGGCGTACGCATTCTTCATGGCGTCGACGGCGGCGGACTCCAGGGCTGCCCAGTCCACCGTTTGTGCCGGGTCCATCTGTCCCTTGTCCACGGCGGTCATCCCTTGACGTAGGGGATGCCGCTGGCGGCAGGCCCCCTGGACTTGCCCACCAGGCCGGCGACGGCGAGGACGGTTACCAGGTAGGGCAGCATGGCCATGAACTGGCTGGGCACGGGCGTTCCGATGATGGTCACGATGCTCTGCAGGTTGTCCGCGAACCCAAACAGCAGTGCCGCGAAGAAGGCGCCCACCGGGTTCCAGCGGCCGAAGATGAGCGCCGCCAGGGCGATGAAGCCGCGGCCGCCGGAGATTTCCTTGGTGAAGCTGTCGATCGCTACCAGGGTGAAGAAGGAGCCGCCAATGCCGGCGACGGCACCGCCCAGGGTGACGTTCCAGAACCGGGTGGCATTGACGTTGATGCCCAGGGTGTCCGCCGCCTGCGGGTGCTCCCCCACCGCACGGACGCGCAGGCCCCACCTGGTCTTGAACAGGCCGACCCAGACCACCGCGACGGCCACGTACATGAGGTAGCCCACCAGGGACTGCCGGAACAGGATGGGCCCGATGATCGGGATCGCGGAAAGGATGGGGATGTCAATGACGTCCAGGCCCGGCGGCGAGTTGAACTGTGCTTTGTTGGCCTGCATCACGGTGCTGAACAGGAAGCCCGTCACGCCGGATACCAGCACGTTGAGGACGACGCCGACGATGATCTGGTTGACCAGGTACTTGATGCTGAACAGGGCCAGGACCATGGACACCACCGCCCCGGCAACGGCTGCAGCGAGCAGTCCGATGAAGGCGTTCCTGGTCATGCTGGCAACGATGGCCGCGGTGAACGCCCCGCCCAGGAGCTGCCCCTCGATGGCAATGTTCACCACGCCTACGCGTTCGCACAGGACACCGGACAGCGAACCGAACACCAGCGGAACCGCGAGCGTCACGGATCCGGCGATGAGGCCGGCCAGCGAGATGGTGGGCGTGCGGGCCCCGCCCACCACCCAAATGAGGAAGGCCGCCACGAAGATCACGATGAAGGTGACCGCGAGCCAGCCGGGCGCGGGCTGGTTCCTGGTCTTGAGGAAGACGGCGTAGGCGGCGAGTGCCAGGAGCAGCACCGACAGCACGATGCCGCCCGCAAAGGCATTGATTTCCAGCGCCGGGAGCTGAAAGAAGTCGCCCCCTGTGGAGATACCGAAACTGGCTGTCTGGCTGGGTGCCAGGAAGCCGAAGAACACCAGGGAGACAAGGGCGAACACCGTGAGCAGGACGGGAGTCTTCCAGCTGACTGGTTTGGCCGAAAGCGCCGCGGTGGGTGCGGCTGCCTTGGAGCCCCCGGGCTGCGGGCTGCCGGGCCTGGACGATGAAACTGTTGTGCTCATGCGGCACCTCCGGTAGTGGCTGCCTGCCCGGACTTGGCTGCGCGCGCGGGCTTCCTGCGCCGCGGGTTCAGGCCGAAGACGGCCCGGACCAGCGGCGGTGCGGCGATGAAAAGGACAATCAGGGACTGCACCACCAGGACGATGTCGATGGGGGTGCCGGTCTGGATCTGCATCTGGACCGCCCCGGCGCGGAAGGCGCCGAACAGCAGGCCGGCGGCGAAGGTGCCCCACGGCGTCGAACGTCCCAGCAGTGCCACCGTGATGGCGTCAAAGCCGTACGTGGCGGCGACGCCGTCGGTGAGCACCTTCTCGGTGCCGGCAACCTGGGCCACGCCGGACATGCCGGCAAGGCCGCCGGCGATGGCCATGACCAGGATGGTGGACCGGGAGACGTTGATGCCGGCGGTCTGCGCTGCCTTGGGGTTGGCGCCCACGGCCCGGAATTCGAAGCCAACCGTGGACCTGTTGAGGAGCCACCAGACCAGGACCGTGGCGCCGATGGCCAGGATGAAGCCGAGGTGCAGCCTGTACTGGCTGCCCAGGATCTGCGGGTAAACGGCGCTGGGATCCAGGATGGGCGAGATAGGATTCGACTCCCCCGGCCGCTGGAATGCGGGCGTGTTCAGCAGGTAGCGCAGGAAGTACAGCGCAATGTAGTTGAACATGATGGTCAGGATGACCTCGTGTGCCCCCGTGCGTGCTTTGAGCAGGCCGGCGAGACCGCCCCAGAGGGCGCCGCCGACGATTCCGGCCACGAGCACCAGCAGCAGGTGCAGTCCCACCGGGAGGTGCAGCGCGAAGCCCACCCACGCGGCCAGGATGCCCGCCACGATGATCTGGCCCTGCGCACCGATGTTGAACAGCCCGGCCCGGAATGCCAGCGCCACGCCCAGGCCGGCCGTGATGAGCGGCGTGGCGATGGTCAGGGTTTCCATGAAGGGGGCGAACTGTGCTGCCAGCCCGTTGCCGCGGGGGTTGAACACCGAACCTTGGAACAGGGCGATGTAGGAGCGGGTGGCAGCATTCCAGACCGCCGCCAGCATGTCCGTGGGCCGGGCGAAGAAGTAGCCGGCGGTGGTGGAGACCTGTTTGTCGGTGCTCGCGATGAGCAAGCCGCCGAGGATCAGCGCCAGCAGCACCGCGAGCACCGATACCATGCCGCTGCCGGTGAAGATCCGGCGCAAAACGGTGTCGGAGCCACCGGGCAGCTGTCCGCTCTGGGCCGTGGCCGGCACCGCTGAGGGCTGCATGGCTCCGCCGGCGGTATCGACGGCCACCACTGCCGCGGTCTGTTCCCCCGGTGCAGTCTCCTGGCCGTTGTGCGGCGAAGGTGCGGACTGTGGGTCCGGGGCGTTTTCTGGGGATTGCTGGTCAGGCATGGTCGGCTCCCTCGGCGTTGGCGGCAGGGGCCGGGGTGCCGGCCTGCGGGGTATGTGCATGGTCTGCCGGTGCGTGTTCTTCCGGCGGGATGCCTGCCATCATGAGGCCCAGGACGTCCCGGCTGGTCCCGGCGGGAACGGTGCCCACCAGTTTGCCCTTGTAGAGCACTGCGATGCGGTCGGCCAGTTCCATGACTTCATCGAGCTCGGTGGAAATGATCATCACCGGGGTGCCCTGGTCGCGCTCGGCGACGATCCGCCGGTGCAGGAACTCGATGGAGCCAACGTCCACGCCGCGCGTGGGCTGGGAAGCGATGAAGAGGCGCAGGGGCCGGGAGAGCTCACGGGCCATGACCAGTTTTTGCTGGTTGCCACCGGACAGGGTTCCGGCCGCCGCTGCAGCCGACGGTGTGCGGACGTCGAATTCACCGATGCGCGCCTTGGCGTTCTCCATGATCTTCGCCGGGCTCATGCTGATCCCTTTGGCGAAGGGCGGCTTGTCATACAGGTCGAGGATCAGGTTCTCGGCCACGGAGAAGGTGCCCACCAGCCCGTCCACCTTGCGGTCTTCGGGCACGAACCCGACGCCGGCGTCCAGGACTTCCTTGACGGACCGGCCCACGAGTTCCTTGCCATCCAGGACGATGGAGCCGGTGACCCGCTCCTGCAGGCCCAGGATGGCTTCGGTGAGTTCGGTCTGCCCGTTGCCCTGCACGCCGGCGATGGCCAGGATTTCGCCGCGCTTGATGTGGAAGCTGAGGTGGTCCACCACGTGCTGGCCGTTGGGCGCGACGACGGTGAGGTCGCGGACGTCGAACGTGGTTTCCCTGGGTTGGGCAGCGGCCTTGTCCAGGGTCAGGCTCACGGCCCGGCCCACCATCATCGAAGCGAGCTCGGTGGTGGAGGCGGCAGGATCGGCGGTGCCCACCACCTTGCCCCGGCGGATCACGGTGATGGTGTCCGAGACTTCCTTGACCTCGCGCAGCTTGTGCGAGATGAAGACGATGGAGGTGCCGCGCGACTTGAGCTGGCGCATGATGTCCAGGAGTTCATCGGTCTCCTGCGGCGTGAGCACGGCCGTGGGTTCATCGAGGATCAGGACCTTGGCATTCCGGACCAGCGCCTTGATGATTTCCACCCGCTGCTGGACACCCACCGGCAGGTCCTCCACCAGGGCGTCCGGGTCCACATCGAACCCGTACTGGTCCGAGATCTCCTTGATGCGCTGCCGGGTCTGGTCCAGGTTGAGGAACCCCGCTGCCTTGGTGGGTTCGGCGCCCAGTGCCACGTTCTCCGCCACGGTGAAGACCGGGACCAGCATGAAGTGCTGGTGCACCATCCCGATCCCGGCCGCCATCGCATCACCGGGGCCCCTAAAGGTGACGGGCTTGTCATCGATGAGGATGTCGCCTTCGGAGGGCTCGTACAGCCCGTAGAGCACGTTCATCAGGGTGGATTTGCCCGCCCCGTTTTCTCCAAGGAGGCAGTGGATCTGCCCGGGCTCAACCACCACGTCGATGTGGTCGTTGGCCAGCAGCGTGCCAAAGCGTTTGGTGATCCCTCGAAGCTCAAGTTTCAAAACTCTGACCAATCTCGAAGCGTCCGGTGATCAGACCGGACGGGATATATGGCTGCAGCACCAGCCTAGTGGCTGCAGTACCGGGAGGCGCCGGCCGCGCGCGGTAAACGTCAGGCCAGCAAAAAGCGCCACCGGCCGGCCAGTAGGTGACGGACCGGCGGTGGCGCTTCCTGTGGTGGGTCAGGCCTTGGGGCTTGCTGCGGACTCAACCTTCAGCTTGCCGTCGACGATGTCCTTCTTGATCTTCTCGAGGTCGGACTTCAGTTCCGCGGGGACCTGGGAATCGAGGTCGTGGAAGGGTGCCAGCTGCACGCCGTCGTTGGCGAGCGTGCCCACGTACGGGGTGCTGTTGAACTTGCCGTCCTTGTCCTCGGAGACCACGGTCTCCACGGCCTCGCCCATCTGCTTCATGACCGAGGAGAGCATGATGCCCTTGTAGTCCGGGGCGGTGAGGTAGCCGTCGGAGTCAACCCAGATGAGCTTGACGTCCTTGCCGGCAGCCTTGGCTTCGTTGAGCGCGGCTCCTGCACCCTTGCCCACGGGACCGGCCACCGGCATGACGATGTCAGCGCCCTGGTCCAGGAAGTTCTTGGTCAGCTGCTTTCCAACGTCCTGCTTTTCGAAGTCGCCGGTGAAGCTGCCGTCCTGGGAGTCCTTGTTCCAGCCGAGCAGCTTGACGTTCTTGCCCTTCTGCTGGTTGTAGTACTTCACGCCGTCCGCGTAGCCGTCCATGAAGATGGTGACGGTGGGGATCTTGATGCCGCCGAAGGTGGCCACGGTTCCGGTCTTGGTGGTGCCTGCGGCCAGGTAGCCGGCCAGGAATGCCGCCTGGGCGGTGTCATAGATGATGGGCTTGACGTTGCTGATGGGCTGGTCATAGCCGAAGTCGATGATGGCGAAGTGCTTGTCCGGGTTGGCCGTTGCCTGTGCCTTGGTGGCGTCGCCCAGCAGGAAGCCGACCGTGATGGTCAGGTTGCAGCCGGCGGTAACCATGGCCCGCAGGTTGGGTTCGAAGTCGTTGTTGGTCTTTGACTCGATCTGGTTGACCTTGATGCCAAGGTCCTTCTCGGTCTTCTTCAGGCCCTCATAGGAGGACTGGTTGAAGGACTGGTCATCGAACCCGCCGGAGTCCGAAACGATGCAGCCTGTGTAGTCGCTGGCACCTGCGGATGCGGTACTTCCGGCTTCGGGGGCCGCACCGCAGCCGGTAAGTACAAGCGCGGACGCACCGAGGGTGGCCACGCCGGCCATTGAACCGCGCTTGAAGCTGGCACGCAGTGATTTCTTCAATTTTCCTCCAGGGATGATGCGAGTGGCGCTACGGGCTGGAATTCAATGAGTGTCCGTTTCGGCGCTGAAATTCTGTTTTCACTGAAGGCACGCAGCACTGCGCCGGAGCGCACTGATGGCACTTACTTTAGTGGCCTGCGCCACGTCCCCATAGCACGCCGGGAGTCCATCCGGGAGATTGTTTACAAGTTGTTACCAAGCAGTAGGGGCACCGCGGAAAGCGGTGCCCTACTGCTCGCGGATGCCTGCCGCGGCTACAGCCGGACCAGCATCTTGCCGGTGTTTGCCCCGTCCAGGAGGTCCATGAACGCCTGCGGCGCGTTCTCCAGCCCGTCCACGATCGTTTCGTCGTAGCGTACGGTGCCGTCCGCAAGCCAGCCGGCCATCTTCTCCGCGAACTCAGCCGCGTGCTGCCGCTGGCCGCCCACCAGGAAGCCGCGCAGGGTCAGCTGCTTGCCGATTGCCTGCATCAGGT
The DNA here is from genome assembly GCF_035621795.1 of Pseudarthrobacter sp. LT1. Taxonomy (NCBI): domain Bacteria; kingdom Bacillati; phylum Actinomycetota; class Actinomycetes; order Micrococcales; family Micrococcaceae; genus Pseudarthrobacter; species Pseudarthrobacter sp. LT1. The sequence continues at coordinate 1,340,375 of NZ_CP141830.1, read as the reverse complement.
TGTGCGGTGCGGGAGTCGGTTCGGTGGAGTTGTACTGTGCGATCGCGCCGCACATTGCCACCCGGCCGCCCACATTGAGGACCGCCAGGGCGGCCTCCAGGTGCTCGCCCCCCACGTTGTCGAAGTAGACGTCGATGCCGGCGGGGCCTGCTGCCTTCTGCAGCTGCTCCACCACGGGACCATCGTGGTAGTCGAACGCGGCGTCGAAGCCCAGCTCCAGGAGGCGTGCCACCTTGGCGGGCGAGCCTGCAGAGCCGATGACCCGCGAGGCGCCCATGGCCTTGGCGATCTGACCGACCAGGGAACCCACCGCACCTGCGGCGCCGGAGACGAACACGGCGTCCCCCGGATTGAATTCCGCTACCTTCAACAGGCCGGTGTACGCCGTCAGCCCGGTCATGCCCAGGGCGCCGAGGAAAGCCGAGGCCGGCGCCAGGTCAGTGCGGGCAGGGGTGGCAGCACTGCCGTCCACCACCGCATACTCCCGCCAACCCAGGGAATGGACGACGACGTCGCCCTCCTTGTGTGCTGACGAACGGGACGCGACCACCTCACCCACCGCGCCGCCGTCGAGCGCTTTGCCTACGGCGAAGGGAGCGGAGTAGGACTTGACGTCGTTCATGCGGCCCCGCATGTAGGGGTCCACGGACATGAAGAGGTTGCGCACCAGGATCTGGCCGTCTTCGAGTGCGGGCAGCGGTGACTCTGCGAGTTCGAAGTTGTCACCGGAGGGGCGCCCCACGGGGCGGGAGGCGAGCCGGATTTCACGGGTGGTGGTTGCGAGGGCTGTGCTCATGCTGCGTACTCCAGAATCTTGAGGTCGACGTTGATGTTGCCGCGGGTGGCATTCGAATAGGGGCAGACCTGGTGCGCCTTGGCCACCAGGTCCTCTGCGGTGGCCAGGTCCAGGGCGGGAAGGGCGATTTCCAGTTCGGCGGCCAGCCCAAAGCCGGCGCCGCCGTCCAGTTGGCCAAGGTGGATTTTTACTGCGACGGCCGAGTCCGTGAGGTCTGCGCCTGCCTTGCGGCCGACCAGGCGCAGTGCGGAGTGGAAGCAGGCGGCGTAGCCGGCGGCGAAGAGTTGTTCAGGGTTGGTGCCCTGGCCGCTGCCCCCGAGTTCCACAGGGCTGGCCAGGTCCACGGCCAGCCGGCCGTCGTTGCTGCGTGCGGTACCGTCACGCCCTTCGCCCGAGGCCAGTGCCTCGGCGGTGTAGAGAGTTTTCACGAAATAAGTCCGTCCTGTAGATGGGATGGTGGCGGATTCAGCGTTCAGAGTGATTCATGCAGCGCGGCCGTGAGCTTGCCCAGGGTGGTCCGCAGCCGTTCGAGTTCATCCAGCGAGAGCCCTGCGGCGTCGGCCAGCCGCTGCGGGATGGCGCTGGCCGGGCCGCTGAGGCTTCGCCCGGCGGGGGTCAGGTGGATGGCGACGCGGCGCTCATCCTCGCCGGACCGCCGGCGTTCCACGAACCCGAGGGCTTCCAAACGCTTGAGCAGGGGCGACAGGGTGCCTGAGTCAAGGCCGAGTTCCCCGCCGAGTTCCTTGACTCCCCGGGGTTCGCTTTCCCACAGCACGAGCATGACCAAATACTGCGGGTAGGTGAGGCCCAGCTCGTCCAGGACCGGCCGGTAGACGGCGGTGGCGGCCCGGGACGCCGAATAGAGCGCAAAACATACTTGCCGGTCCAGGCGGGGAGCTTCGGTCATGAAACTACCATAACGCACAACTAAGTTGTGCACAACTTACCGCAACGCGAACCGCCCTCGGTTGAACCACCGTCGTGCTTTCCCGCCGCCGGATCCGCACCTCCCGGCCGGCCCCCGGCGGGACGGGGCTAGGAAAGGGGCGCCTGCTCCAGGTCCCGGATGGTGCGCAGGGCTGCTGCCGTGAGCACCCGGATGCCCAGGCCCAGGGACCGTTCGTCCAGGATGTAGTCGCCGCGGTGCAGGTCGTAGTCCTCGCCGCCGGGCGTTTTGGTGCCCAGCCGCATCATCGCGCCGGGAAGTTCGGCCAGGAACCAGGCGAAGTCCTCGCCGCCCATGGACTGGGGTGTCAGCACCACGGCGCTTTCCCCGATCTCGGCGCGGGCAGCGGCCTCGATGATCGCCGTCTCATGCTCGGAGTTCACCACCGGCGGCACTCCCCTGGTGTGTTCAAGGTGGACGTCAACGCCGTAGGGCGCGGCCACCTGGTGCACCACCTCGTCGAGCAGTTCACCGGCGGCATGCCAGGCGTCCCGGTCCAGGCAGCGCATGGTTCCCGCCATGTAGCCGCTGCCGGGGATCGCGTTGGGCGCCGAGCCTGCGGTGATCTGGCCCCACACCACGGAAACGCCGCTGCGGACGTCCACCCTGCGGGACAGCACGGCCGGGACGTTGACGGCAATCTGCGCCAGCGCGAACACGAGGTCCTCAGTGAGGTGCGGGCGGGAGGTGTGGCCGCCGCGCCCGGACAGTTCGATCCGGATGGTGTCCGAGGCGGACGTGATGGCACCGATTCTGGTGCCCACCTTGCCCACTTCGATCCGCGGGTCGCAGTGGAGGGCGAGGATCCGGGGTACGCCGTCCAGGACACCCTGTTCGATACAGGCATGCGCGCCGCCGGGCATGGTCTCCTCGGCGGGCTGGAAGATGATCCGGACGGTGGCGCCGAGGGGTGCTTCCTGATGCATCCGGTGCAGGACCAGGGCAATGCCCAGCATGGTGGTGGTGTGCACATCATGGCCGCAGGCGTGGGTCACGCCGTGGTTCTTCGACGCGAACGGCAGGCCCGTCTCCTCGATGATGGGCAGGGCGTCGATGTCACCGCGCAGGGCTGTTGCGATGGGTCCTTCGCCTACGTCCACCGTCAGGCCGGTGCCTTCCAGGCGGCGGGGGCTCAGGCCTGCGGCTTCGAGCCGCTCGGCGAGCTTGTCCGTGGTGCGGAACTCCTTGAAGGACAGCTCCGGGTGCGCATGCAGGTCCCTGCGGAATTCGAGCAGTTCCGGCAGGAGCGGTTCAAGCCAGGGAGCCACCAGGGCGGTGGGCTCGGCTTCAGTAGTGTAGTTGCGCACTGTTTCACTCTAGCGAGGGTGGCGGCATTAGCGCCCATTCGCTGAGCCGCATTACATCCCGGCCCTGCCGGCACGTGGAGTGCCGGCAGGTTCCCGGTCAGAGGACGTCCGTGTCCCCGCTCGCCTTAAGGGCGTCCACGGCAGCCTTCACGCGCTGGGAATTGGCCATGGTGGTCACCAGAAGGGCGTCCGGGGTGTCCACGATGACAACGTCCTGGATTCCGATCAGGGCGATGACACGCTTGGTGTCGGTGACAACAACGCCGCTGGAGTTCTCGGTGAACACGCGGGCGCCTTCACCGAGAACGGTGACGTCGTCCACTTCCTTGGCGCTGTTGAGGCGGCCGACCGAGGCGAAGTCGCCGACGTCGTCCCAGCGGAAGGAACCGGGCACGACGGCGACGTCCCCGGCTTCGGCGGCGGGTTCGGCCACCGCGTAATCAATGGCGATCTTGGGCAGGGTGGGCCAGATGCGGGCAGTGACCTCGTCACGCTGGGGGGTGTCCCAGGCACGGGCGATTTCCTGCAGGCCCTGGAACAGTTCGGGCTGGTTGGCCTCGAGGTGCTTGAGCATCAGCGACACGGGCGCCACGAACATGCCGGCGTTCCATACGTAGTCGCCGCTGTCCACGTACTGCTGGGCCACCGTCTCGTCCGGCTTTTCGACGAACTCCACAACGTCGTGGGCGCTGGGGGCGCCTTCAATGTGGAGGGCCTTGCCGGAACGGATGTAACCGAAACCGGTGGACGGGTGGGTGGGCTTGATGCCGATGGTCACGATCTTACCGGCAGCAGCGGTATGGATGGCTTCCCGGACTGCCTCCTGGAAGAGGTTGTCCGGGCTGATCACCTGGTCGGCGGCGAAGGAACCCATGATGGTGTCGGGATCGCGTTCGTGCAGGATTGCCGCCGCAAGGCCGATTGCCGCACCGGAGTCCTTGGGCTCAGACTCCAGGACAAGGTCGGAGTCACGCACCTCGGGAAGCTGGCGGCACACGGCTTCACGGTGCGCCTGGCCGGTCACCACCAGCATCCGGTTGCCCGCGAGCGGATGCAGCCGGTCGTAGGTGGCGCGCAGCAACGTGCTGCCCGATCCGGTGAGGTCGTGAAGGAACTTGGGAGCTGCTGCTCGTGACAGAGGCCAGAGGCGGGTCCCCACTCCGCCTGCCGGAATCACCGCAATGAAGCGGTCAAGGGGTGAAGCCGGGCTTGTCACTTTGTCTGTACTCATCACGGCTACTTTAGCTGAAGGGCCGCGCGCGGCTCCTGTGGCGGCGCACGTGCCCGCGTTTTGGCCTCTGCCCCGGCCTCCGGGCCAGCACGGATGTGGTGTTTGTCTCATTTCCCCGCAAAATCCGCTCCAGCGCTGGGCACCAACAATCGTCTAAATTGAATAAGCTGTTAGCGAAGCCTAGATTTAGGCCTGAGCTACGAGTGCTCTCACAGCAGGCGTTCCCCCCGCATGGATCTCATGCCAGCGCCGCTGTGTTGCAGGGAGGTTTATCAGTGCCGACAAAACCAGCTGGCACCTTGTACCGCGGCCGTGAAGGCATGTGGTCCTGGGTAGGACACCGTATTACCGGTGTAGTGATCTTTTTCTTCTTGTTGGTCCACGTCCTGGACACCTCCTTGGTGCGTGTGTCACCGGAGGCCTACACCGCCGTGATCGGCGCCTACAAGAATCCGCTGATGGCGCTGGGTGAGACCGGACTAGTGGCTGCCATCGTTTTCCACGCCTTCAACGGCCTGCGGATCATCGCGGTCGACTTCTGGAAGAAGGGCGCCAAGTACCAGCGGCAGATGCTGTGGGCAGTCCTGGCCCTCTGGGTCGTGACCATGGTCGCCTTCTCCATCCGCCACCTGTCCCTCGCCCTCGGAGGTCACTAAGCCATGACTGCAACCATCGAGAGCCCCCGCAGCGGCCGGATCGCTCCCCAGTACCGCCGCAGCGGCGGTTCCAAGGGCAACTTCGAGATGATCGCCTGGCTGTTCATGCGCCTTTCCGGCGTGGTGCTGGTGGTCCTCATCTTCGGCCACCTGTTCGTGAACCTCATGGTCGGCGAAGGCATCCACGCCATTGACTTCGGCTTCGTGGCCGGCAAGTGGGCCGACCCGTTCTGGCAGTTCTGGGACCTGGCCATGCTGTGGCTGGCCATGCTGCACGGCACCAACGGCGTGCGGACCATCATCAACGACTACGCCGAGAAGACGTCCACCCGCCGCTGGCTGAAGACCGTTCTCTACGCGGCCGCTGTGGTCATCATCCTCCTGGGCACCCTGGTCATCTTCACCTTCAACCCGTGCCCCGTAGTGAACGGCGTTGCCCTTCCGGGTGGCTTCTGCCCTGCCTAGCACTGGCACGACCCTGGGCCCGCGGGCTTGTCCGCGGGCCCTGTTTTGCGGAGCAGGCAAAGCCGCCCCGTTGTTTTATAGCGAATTTTGAGAGAAAGAGCGTCTGGTATGCAGGTCCATAAGTACGACGTCGTCATCGTCGGTGCCGGTGGCGCTGGCATGCGCGCCGCGATCGAGTCCGGTCAGCGCGCGCGCACAGCAGTACTGACCAAGCTCTACCCCACCCGCTCGCACACGGGTGCGGCGCAGGGTGGCATGTGTGCAGCCCTTGCCAATGTCGAGGAAGACAACTGGGAATGGCACACCTTCGACACCGTCAAGGGCGGCGACTACCTGGTTGACCAGGACGCCGCCGAGGTCATGGCCAAGGAAGCCATCGACGCCGTGCTGGACCTGGAAAAGATGGGCCTGCCCTTCAACCGCACGCCCGAGGGCCGCATCGACCAGCGCCGCTTCGGCGGCCACACCCGTGACCACGGCAAGGCTCCCGTCCGCCGTGCATGCTACGCCGCGGACCGTACCGGCCACATGATCCTGCAGACCCTGTACCAAAACTGCGTCAAGCACAACGTTGAGTTCTACAACGAGTACTACGTCCTGGACCTGCTGACGGTTGAAGAGGACGCTGTCCGCGAAGACGGCACTGCCTACAAGCAGAAGCGCGTGGCCGGCGTCGTCTCCTACGACCTCGCCTCCGGTGAACTGCATGTGTTCCAGGCAAAGTCCGTGGTGTTCGCCTCCGGTGGCGCCGGCAAGGTCTTCAAGACCACGTCCAACGCCCACACCCTGACCGGTGACGGCATGGGCATCGCCTTCCGCCGCGGCATCCCGCTGGAAGACATGGAGTTCTTCCAGTTCCACCCGACAGGCCTGGCCGGCCTGGGCATTCTGCTGTCCGAGGCCGCCCGCGGTGAAGGTGCAATCCTCCGCAACTCCGAGGGTGAGCGCTTCATGGAGCGCTACGCCCCCACCATCAAGGACCTGGCGCCGCGTGACATCGTGGCCCGTTCCATGGCCAATGAGGTGCGCGAAGGCCGCGGCTGCGGCCCGAACAAGGATTACGTCCTCCTGGACCTGACCCACCTGGAGCCGGCGCACATCGACGCCAAGCTCCCGGACATCACCGAGTTCGCCCGCACCTACCTTGGCGTGGAACCGTACACCGAGCCGGTGCCGGTGTTCCCCACCGCGCACTACGCCATGGGCGGCATTCCCACGAACATCCAGACCGAGGTCCTGCAGGACAACGACACCGTGATCCCCGGCCTCTACGCCGCTGGTGAAGTTGCCTGCGTCTCCGTCCACGGCTCCAACCGCCTGGGCACCAACTCGCTGCTGGACATCAACGTCTTCGGAAAGCGCGCAGGCATTGCCGCCGCGGAGTACGCAAAGACCGCGCCGTACGTGGAGCTGCCGGAGAACCCGCTGGCCTACACCACCGAGCTGCTGGACATTGCCCGCAACGGCACCGGCGATGAGAAAGTAGCCCAGATCCGCAAGGAACTGCAGGACACGATGGACGCGAACATGCAGGTGTTCCGTACGGCAGACACCCTGAACCAGGTGCTGCGCGACATCGAATCCTTCGAGGAGCGGTACAAGCGCATCAACGTCCAGGACAAGGGCAAGCGCTTCAACCTGGACCTGCTCGAGGCCGTTGAGCTCGGCTTCCTGCTGGAACTGGCCAAGGTCATGACCGTGGCCGCCCTGCACCGCGAGGAATCCCGCGGCGGACACTTCCGCGAGGACTTCCCCGAGCGTGACGACGAGAAATTCATGAAGCACTCCATGGCGTACAAGGATGACCACGCGCCGGCTGACGGATCGGCGGAATCAATCGCCGGTATCCGCCTCGCCACCAAACCGGTCGTCTTTACCCGCTACGAGCCGATGGTGAGGAAGTACTAGGATGAGCACCGAAATCGCTGAGCCAGCCTCAAAGGTTGAACTGCCCGCCGGCGTCGGCGGCGGAGGCGAGATCCCCACGTTCGACGTCCACCTGCGGGTCCGCCGGTACAACCCGGAGGTTTCCGAGGAAGCCACCTGGGACGATTTCCACCTGACCATGTACGGAACGGACCGTGTCCTGGACGCCCTGCACAAGGTGAAGTGGGAGACGGACGGCACCCTGTCATTCCGCCGTTCCTGCGCCCACGGCGTGTGCGGCTCGGATGCCATGCGCATCAACGGCCGCAACCGCCTTGCCTGCAAGACCCTGTTGAAGGACCTGGACACGTCCAAGCCCATCACGGTGGAGCCCATCAAGGGCCTGCCGGTGGAAAAGGACCTGATCGTGGACATGGAGCCCTTCTTCCAGTCGTACCGCGAAGTCATGCCCTTCCTGATCAACAAGGGCCACGAGCCCACCCGGGAGCGCCTGCAGTCCGCCGAGGACCGTGAGCGCTTCGATGACACCACCAAGTGCATCCTGTGTGCTGCGTGCACGTCCTCCTGCCCCGTGTTCTGGACCGACGGGCAGTACTTCGGCCCGGCCGCCATCGTGAACGCGCACCGCTTCATCTTCGACTCCCGCGATGATGCCGGCGACATGCGCCTGGAGATCCTCAACGACAAGGAAGGCGTGTGGCGCTGCCGCACCACCTTCAACTGCTCCGAAGCGTGCCCCCGCGGCATCCAGGTCACGCAGGCTATCGCCGAGGTCAAGCAGGCCATCCTGGCCCGCAGGATCTAGGCGCGTTCAACAACAGATACAACGGCCGACGGCGTCACTCACCACACGTGGTGGAGGGCGCCGTCGTCGTTCCAGCACTTAAGCACCCCGGATGCTCTATCAGCTTTGGTCCCTAAGCCGGGGGTTTAGGGACCACAAGTGATAGAACAAACTGTCCGGCCGCAGAAAGGGTCCCCTTTGTCCCGCTCCGAAAAAGTGTCCTTTGCAGGTTCGACGGGCGAAATGCTGGCCGGCATCATTGATGTTCCCGAGGGCCCGGTCAAGGGCTGGGGAGTCTTTTCCCACGGCTTTACCCTGGGCAAGGACAGCCCCTCCGCGGCACGGATGTGCAAGGCCCTGGCTGACAGCGGCATCGGCATGCTGCGTTTCGACAACGTTGGCCTGGGCGGCTCCGCCGGGGAATGGTCTGCCGGATCCTTCAGCCACAAGGTGGCGGACACGGTGAAGGCGGCGGAATTCATGCGCAGCGAGGGGAAGGAAATCTCGCTGCTGGTGGGCCATTCGTTCGGCGGCGCTGCGGTCCTTGCCGCTGCCCGGGAGATTCCGGAACTGGACGCCGTTGCCACCGTGGGAGCGCCCTTCTCCCCCAAGCACGTAGCCCATGTGTTCGATGCCGCACTCGACCGGATCCTGAGTGAGGGCAGCGCCGAAGTGGACCTGGGCGGCAAGCGCGTGGAAATCCGCCGGCACTTCGTGGAGGACCTGGAGAACGCGGACCTGACTGACTGCATCAGGCAGCTGCACAAGCCGCTGATGGTGCTCCACTCCCCTACCGACAACACCGTAGGGATTGAGAATGCCAGCACCATCTTCCAGACCGCCCGCCACCCGCGGAACTTCGTCTCCCTGGAGGGAAGCGACCACCTCCTGACCGGCAAGGGCCAGGCCGCCCGGGCAGCGCGGATCATCGCTGCCTGGGCCGACCAGTACCTGAACGCAGGGAACGGCTCTTAGACGGCCGCTGGGCGATGCAGGTCAGGTCTGGGGCGTCGCCCGCCGCGCGCCGAGGATGGTTTTCCGCGGAGCTCCGCCGGATTCCAGGTCAGCCTCACGGATCGCCGACCACGCGGCTGAGACAAGGTAGACCTGGCTGACCAGGTTGAACCAGATCAGCAGGCCGATGATGATGGCGAAAGAGGCCAGGATTGGGTTCCGGCTGGCACCTGCCAGCAGCTCGGTGCTGAAGATCTGCAGAACGGTGGTGCCTACGGCGGCGAGGATGGTGCCTTCGAGCAGCGCCTGCCGGGACAGCTTGAGTCCGGCGGCGAGCCGGAACATGATCAGCGCTGTGACCCAGTTAAGAACCAGCGGAACCACGATCTTGACCGACGTGGTGAGGGGTCCGGCCACGGCGTCGCTAAGATGCAGGAAACCCACCACCCAGCCCGCCGCCGTGCCGAAGACAAGGGAGGCACCCGCGCTGATCACCAGGGCCAGCCCCAGCAGCAGGAGGGTTCCGGCATCGCGCAGCCTCACCAGGATGGGGTTGACCACGAGAGGAGGAAGTTGGAGGACGCCGCGCAGCCCGTCCCTCATCCCGTTGATCCAGCCCAGCGAGGTGATGATGGTAACCACGGCGGCAATAACCGCCGTCCAGCCGAGGCTCCCCGGGTTCAGGAGGTCCTTCGGGTCCACCAGTCCGTCCGCGTTGCCAACTTTCAGGAGGCCCGGGGCGCTATGCGCCACCGTGGCAACAATGGTGTCAAGGAGGGCCGGCTGCCCGCTGAGGACAAGCCCGGCTATCGAAAAACCGGTGGTGAGGAGGCCGGTGATGGAGAAGAACATCCGGAAGCCAATCCCGGCGCTCAGCAGGGGCCCGTGCTGGCGGTTGTAGTGCTGGAAAGCCCGCATGGGGCGCAAGGTGTTGAGTTTGGCCAGCAGCAACTGGACCAGTGCCATCAGGCCCGGCACCACGCCGCCGCCCGCTCTCCTGGCTTTCCCCCATTCCATCCGCTTCTGGATGACGGCCAGCTCCAGCTGGGCGTGCTCGGTGGGCAGCGGCTGCCGGTCAGCCGCTTTCGGTTGTGGTGTCCGCGGCAGCGTCCGTGAAGCTGGTGCCGGCGTGGTTGTCAGTTTCGGTCCCAAAGTCCAGCTCTTCCCGTAGCTGCCAGATGCCGTCGGCATCATGCTCATAGAGTCCCATGCTAACCACGGGGAAGGTGGCCCTGTAGTTCTTCAGCACCGTTTCGGCTTCATCCAGGCTTTCAGGGGCGACATCATGGGCGATGGTGACGTGGGGATGGTAGGCAAAGGGCAGTTCGCGGTGAAGGGGACCCTGCTGCAGCTTGCGGTGCAGGTCCACGCACTCCTCGAAGCCGTCCTCCACGTTGATGAACACCACCGGCGAAACCGGCCGGAAAGTTCCGGTTCCGGCGATGGTCACCATGAAGGGGCTCTGGCAGCGGGCCACCTCGCGGACATGCCGGAGCGTGGCCTCCCAGTCCTGGGTGGGAGTAGTGGTGACCAGCGTGATGTGCGCGGGCACCACCCCGGCCAGGGGATCGCCAAAGGACGCGCGCCAGCGCTGCAGTTCGTCAGCTATCTCGGCGGGGAAGCCCAGGATGACGCCCACACTGATTTCGTCGCTGCGGGCAACTTCATGGTCCGTTGCCGCGTTGTGGCCGGACTGGTCTTCGAAGCGGTCGGCCAGGGACCGCTCCGCCTGGCCGGCGGAGAAGGCACCTCCCCTGGCGGTGACGTTTCTCGAAGACATGGCGCTAGCGGACTCCTGCGAGGCTGAGGGACGGCAGGAAACCCATACGCTGGTACACCTGGCCCAACGTGACAGAGGCAATTTCCCGGGCCCGTTCCGCACCGAGGGCCAGCAGCCGGTCAAGCTCGGCGGGATCAGCCATCAACTCGTTGGTCCGGTTGCGGAGCGGAGTGATGAAGTCCACCACCACCTCCGCAAGGTCCACCTTGAGGTGGCCGTACATCTTCCCCTGGTACTCGGCTTCGAGCTCCGCCACCGACTTCCCGGTCAGGGAAGAGTAGATGGTCAGCAGGTTGGAGACCCCGGGCTTCTCCTCGGCGTCGAAGCGGATGTCCGTGCCTGCGTCCGTCACTGCCGACTTAATGCGTTTGGCGGCGATCTTGGGATCCTCCAGCAACTGGATGGCACCGTTGGGGGACTCCCCCGTCTTGGACATCTTGGCGCTGGGGTTCTGGAGGTCGTAAATCTTGGCGCTTTCCTTGACGATTGTCGCCTCGGGAACCGTGAACGTGTGGCCAAACCGGGTGTTGAAACGCTGCGCGAGGTTCCGGGTCAGTTCCAGGTGCTGCCGCTGGTCCTCGCCCACCGGCACCAGATCGCTCTGGTAAAGGAGGATATCCGCAGCCATCAGCGTGGGGTAGGCGAAAAGGCCCAGCGTTGCGGCGTCAGCGCCCGACTTCTGGGTCTTGTCCTTGAACTGCGTCATCCGGGACGCCTCACCGAAACCGGTGATGCAGTTCAGCGCCCAGGCAAGCTGTGCGTGCTCCGGGACATGGGACTGGACAAAGAAGATGCTCTTGTCCGGGTCGATGCCGGCGGCGATGTACTGCGCCGCCACAATGCGGGTGCGCTTGGCCAGTTCGGCGGGATCGAAATCCACCGTGATGGCATGCAGGTCCGGGATGAAGAAGACGGCGTCGTATTCCGCCTGCATGTCCACCCAATTGCGCACGGCGCCGATGTAATTGCCCAGGTGCAGGGAATCCGCAGTGGGCTTGGCGCCGGAAAGGATGCGCTTCTTGGCAGTGGAGGAAGTCTGGGTGGTCATGGAAAAACTTTCGGGCTTAGAGCTGGTAGTCCACTACCAGCGGGGCGTGATCGGAGAAGCGGGTATCCCACGAGGCTGCACGGTCAACAACGGCCGAAATGGCGGACGCTGCCAGTCCGGGGGTGGCCATGTGGTAGTCGATGCGCCACCCGGTGTCGTTGTCGAACGCCTTGCCGCGCCAGGACCACCACGTGTACGGCCCGTCGACGTCGCCGGCAAGGTTCCGGTGGACGTCATGCCAGCCGATTTCCTCACCAAAGAAACGGTCGAAGTAGGCGCGTTCCTCCGGCAGGTGGCCGGCCTTCTTGAGGTTGCCCTTGGAGTTCCTGATGTCCCGGGGCGTGTGGGCGACGTTCAGGTCCCCCACCACCAGCGCGTGGTCGCTGTGCTTGGTCAGCTCCGGAAGCCGCGTGCTCATGACGTCAAGGAAGCGGTACTTGTCGTCCTGCTTGGGAGTCCCTACCTCGCCGGAGTGCACGTAGGCGCTGGCAACGGTGAGCTGGACGGGGTTCCCCGCAGCGTCAGGTATGCGGAAATCAGCCTCCACCCAGCGCCCGGCCGTGGCGAAGTAGTCATCCCCAATGCCGTTCCTGGTTTCGAGCGGCTCCTGGCGGGAGGCGATGGCGACGCCGGCACGGCCTTTTGCTTCCGCCTCGGCGTGCAGGATATGCCAGCCTTCCCCGAGCAGCTCCCGGACGACGGCGTCAGGGGCGCGCACTTCCTGCAGGCAGAGGATGTCCACTTCGCGCGGCTCCAGCCACGCCGCCATGCCGTTTTTGTAGGCAGCCCGGAGGCCGTTGACGTTGACTGATGCGATGCGAAGGTGGTCCTTGTTCAATGCCGAGCTCACCCGCTCCACTCTAGTCGATGATGGTTCCGGTCACCGGCTCTCCGCTGCCGCCGGAGGACTTGATCATGTCCCTGGCATTGGTGGCCGTGATCTCGATGGTCTCGAGCGCGCGGTTGATGGTGTCCTGGTTGGCGGCGGCGCCTTTGGCCCGTTCCTCTTCCACTACGCGGATCTGTACCTGGACGATTTTGAAGGAGTGGTCCAGTTTCAGGTCGCGCACTTCGTCGGCCTCGGTGCGTTCGTACACCACCCGGGTGCCCCCATGATCGGCCGATGCCTGCACCGGGGCGCGGCCGGTTGCGGTGTGGAAGGCGCTTTGTGCCTCGGACAGCTTGGCACCGGCTTTTTTGGCGGCCCGTTGGATGCTGAAGACCACGAAGGCGGCCAGTGCCAGCCAGAACGCGGCGATGACGGCAACAACCCAGCCCACGACGTCGTTCTGGTTGGCGGCGAAGATGACGGCCACAATGAACGCCGTCACCAGGACCATCAGGCCGGGCCCGCTGATCCGGAACATCGAAAAACCGGCCCTGGCGGGTTTGGCGGATGACGAGGAGCTGCCCAAAGTTCGCATGGAGCTATTGTCTCAAACGCCGGCCTGTGCTTCGGCCGCCTTCCACCGCCGGCGAACAGCTCCGGGCGGGCCGGGTCACTTCTGCCGCCGGTCCCCGCTGCGCAGGACCTCCATCCGTTGCCGGTACTCGGTCTCGTCAACCTCGCCCCGGGCATAGCGCTCACGCAGCACTCCTTCGGCCCCCTGGGCGGCTGCCCAGTGCTGGTTGCGGCGCCAGGTCCTGCGGGCCACGAAGATGAACAGCGCGATGACCAGGATCCAGAAGAGCGGGAACAACAGGAACCAGGGGGAAAAGGCACCGTGCCAGGGTCCGTAGACGACCGTATCGGCCGGCACCTGCGCAGCCGCGGACAGGGGCGCAGTGGACAGTGCCGTGGTGGACAGTGCGGTGGTCAGTGAAGCCAACATTTTTTGTTCTCCAGACTCTCTTAACCGGCCGGGGACCCGGCCTTGTATCGAGTCGTTGCCGCACCCCGGCCGTGGCGTCCGGCGGCGGGAGTCACCTGCACCGGGCCGCGTACTCCCCGGGGAGTCCCGCTGCTGCTTCCCGTACCGGACTCAGCCTGCCCAGCCGGGCCGGACCAGGCCGGATTCGTAGGCCAGCATCACCAGCTGCGCCCTGTCCCTGACCATCAGCTTCGCCATGATCCGAGACACATGCGTCTTGGCCGTGAGCGGAGTGATGAACAGGCGACCGGCGATTTCCGCATTGTTCAAACCCTCCCCCACAAGCTGGAGGACTTCCCGCTCCCGGTCGGTGATGCGGTCCAGTGCCACCGGCGGTTCCGCGGCGCGGGAGTGCCGCGCCAGCTGGGCCATGATCCGCCGCGTGACCGAGGGCGACAGCAGCGCATCGCCGTCGTGCACAATGCGGACTGCACGCAGCAGCTCGGCCGGTTCAGTGTCCTTGACCAGGAAACCGGCAGCCCCTGCCCGCACCGCCTCGGCGATGTAGTCATCCAGCTCGAAGGTGGTGAGTATGACCACCCGGGTACTTGGCAGCGCCGAGTCGGAGAGGATTTGCCGTGTTGCCTCCAGGCCGTCACCGTCCGGCATGCGGATATCCATCAGGACCACGTCGGGATGCCACTGGCGGGCCAGCCGCACCGCGTCGCGCCCGGTCCCGCATTCGGCCACGACCGTCATGTCGGCTTCGGCGTCCAGCAGCGCCCGGAAGCCCGCGCGGATCAGGTTCTGGTCATCGGCCAGCAGGATGCTGATCATCCTGGTTCCTGCCCTGCACCGGCGGCCAGAGGGAGGACCGCGCGGACCCGCCAGCCCGTACCGGACTGCTCCGGCCCCAGCTCAAGCCTGCCGCCCAAAGCTGCCACCCGCTCCCGCATGCCGGTGATGCCGTTGCCTTCGGGCGCTGTGCCGGCCCCGGCGCCGTCGTCGTCAATGGCCACCAGTAACTCCCCTTTCGCCGCGTGGATGGTGACTTGGGCCGTCCGCGCCCCGGAATGCCGGACCACATTGGTCAGGGCTTCCTGCACAATCCGGTACGCCGCTTCCTGCACTGCATAGGGAACGTGTTCCAGATGCGCGCCGGTCTGGAGCCGGACATCGAGCCCGGCCCGCCGCGCGTTGTCAACTATTTCCGGGACCCGGCCCAGGCTGGGCCGGCTGGTGGGGCTCAACGGCGCATCTTCCCGGAGCACGCCCAGCAGCTGGCGGACTTCAGCCAGTGATTCCCGGCTCGCTGCCTTGATGGTTTCCAGGGCAGGGCGGAGCTGCGCTGGATCCTTCTCGCCCAGGTGCAGCGCCACCGAGGCCCGGACATTGATCAGGGACAGCGAATGGGCCACCACGTCATGGATGTCCCGTGCCAGGGCAAGCCGGTATTCGTCGCGGGCAGCCTGCTCCGCCGCGGCCTCCTGGCGGCGCCGTTCGGCCACCCGTTCGCCGCGGAACCGCACCCCTTCCCCGATCAGGACCAGGATGGCCAGCCATGAGGACCCGGCGAAGGCGCGGACGAACGCCGCTTCATCGCCGCTGCGCGCGGCGGCAAAAAACAATGCCAGGATTCCCGCCGCGGCCCCCGACCATGCCACAGCGCGCTTTCCGGCCGCCGCCGTCAGGATCAGTGCCATCGCAAAGGACAGGACCACCGGGCCCCACGCGTAGCCCAGTGCAAGGTAGGCCGCGGTGGCCCCGGCGGCAACGGGCAGCATCACCAGCGGCGCGCGCCGGCGGAAAGCCAGCGCGGCCGGCCCCAGCAGCAGCAATGCCAGCGCCAGGGGGTCCAGCGGCGCGTGTCCGGGCTGCCGCACCGACGCGAACACCGACCCCGCCACCTGGATCACGGCGACCACCACCACGATGACGGCGGTGGGTGGTCCCCTGAAACGGCGCTGCATGGTCCGAGCCTATTCCCGCCGCAGGCTGCGAAAGTCGTCAGATGGGCGGCGTAGCGTCCCTACTCCCCCAGGAGTAGGTGCACGGCCTCGCCGGGCTTACCCAGCGCTGCGCTTAAATGGCCGACGGCGGCCCGGTACCTTCCATCGCGAAAGGTACCGTGCCGCCGTCGAGCGCTTTGGGCCGGGACTACTCCCCGACGCCTGCTGCGCGTTCCGCAGCCTCCACCACATTGGTCATCAGCAGCGCCACCGTCATGGGGCCCACCCCGCCCGGGTTCGGCGAGATCCAGCCCGCCACCTCGGCGGCGGCGGGATCGATGTCGCCATAGACGCGGCTCTTGCCGGTCTCCGGATCGGTCTCGCGGGTGACGCCGACGTCCAGCAGTGCAGCGCCCGGCTTCACGTCCGTGGCCTTGACGATGTGCTTCACGCCCGCTGCACCCACAATGACGTCCGCCTGCCGCAGCAGGTCCGACAGGTTGGTGGTGCCGGTGTGGGTCAAGGTCACGGTGGCGTTGACGTCCCGCCGCGTGAGCAGCAGGCCGATCGAGCGGCCGATCGTGACGCCGCGGCCCACCACTACAACGTGCTTGCCGGCCAGGCTGTACCCGTTGCGCTCCAGCAGCTCGATGACACCCCGCGGGGTGCACGGCAGCGGCGTGGTGATCTTGTTGTTGACGTTCAACACCAGCCGGCCAAGGTTGGTGGGGTGCAGCCCGTCCGCGTCCTTGGCCGGGTCGATCCGCTCCAGGATGGCGTCTGTGTCCAGATGCTTGGGCAGCGGCAACTGCACGATGTACCCGTGGCAGGAGGGGTCTGCATTGAGTTCATCAATGAGGGCCTCCACCTGTTCCTGGGTGGCGTCCGCCGGGAGCTCGCGCTGGATGGAGTTCATGCCGATCTGCACCGACTGCTTGTGCTTCATGGAGACATACAGCTGCGAGGCAGGGTCAGCGCCCACCAGCACAGTGGCGATGCCCGGAGTGACGCCCTTGGCCTTGAGTGCGGCCACGCGTTCGGTCAGCTCGGCCTTGATGGCAGCGGCGGTGGCCTTGCCGTCAAGGATCTGTGCGGTTGTGGTTTCAGTCATTGCTTACCACTGCTCGTGCTGCGGGTAGAGCGGGAAGTCGGCCGCCAGCTTGTCCACGCGGGCCTGGAGTGCCTCGACGTCGGCGCTGCTGCCTGCCTTGAGGGCGGTAGCGATGATCTCGGCAACCTCGGTGAACTCGTTGGCACCGAAGCCGCGGGTGGCCAGGGCCGGGGTGCCGATGCGCAGGCCGGAGGTGACCATCGGCGGGCGCGGATCGAACGGCACGGCGTTGCGGTTGACGGTGATGCCGACGGAGTGCAGGAGGTCCTCGGCCTGCTGGCCGTCCAGCTGCGAGTTGCGCAGGTCAACCAGCACCAGGTGCACGTCCGTGCCACCGGTGAGGACGGAGACGCCGGCTTCGGCGACATCGGCCTGGTTCAGGCGGTCGGCGATGATCCTGGCGCCTTCCAGGACGCGCTCCTGGCGCTCCTTGAATTCCTGGGTGCCGGCGATCTTGAAGGCCACGGCCTTGGCAGCGATGACGTGCATCAGCGGGCCGCCCTGCTGGCCGGGGAAGACGCTGGAGTTCAGCTTCTTGGCCCACTGTTCCTTCGCAAGGATCACGCCCGAGCGGGGACCGGCCAGGGTCTTGTGCACGGTGGAGGTGACGACGTCGGAGTGCGGCACCGGGCTGGGGTGCAGCCCGGCTGCCACCAGGCCGGCGAAGTGGGCCATGTCGGTCCAGAGGAGCGCACCCACTTCATCGGCGATGGAGCGGAAGGCGGCGAAGTCAAGGTGGCGCGGGTAGGCGGACCAGCCGGCAATGATCACCTGGGGCTTTTCGGCGATGGCCTGCTCGCGGAGCTTGTCCATGTCGATCCGGAAGTTGTCTTCCTCCACCTGGTAGGCAGCCACGTTGTACAGCTTGCCGGAGAAGTTCAGCTTCATGCCGTGCGTCAGGTGGCCGCCGTGGGCCAGGGACAGGCCCAGGATCTTGTCGCCGGGAGTGATCATGGCGGAGAGCGCGGCGGCGTTGGCCTGCGCACCGGAGTGCGGCTGGACGTTGGCGAACTCGGCACCGAACAGGGCCTTAACCCGGTCGATGGCCAGCTGCTCTGCAACGTCGACGTATTCGCAGCCACCGTAGTAGCGGCGGCCCGGGTAGCCCTCGGCGTACTTGTTGGTCAGGACCGAGCCCTGGGCCTCCATCACGGCGCGGGGCGCGAAGTTCTCGGAAGCAATCATTTCCAGGGTGCCGCGCTGGCGGCCCAGCTCCTGGTCAAGGACTGCGGCGATTTCGGGGTCAAGCTCAGCCAGCGGCTGGTTGCTGACGGCTGTGGTTGAGGTGGCTGTAGTAGTCACGAAGAACTCCTGGCTAGGGATACGGGCACTGCTTAGGTCAGGCTACCGGCTGGCGCGCTTTCGCACCGCGTTGATGACAGGGCGTGAAAGCCCGAACATGGTGCTGCTGTGCTGACGCAGGGGCAACCCCAATTCCGGCAAGACATGACCCTCGGCCCAGGCGTACGATCCGTGGTCTTCGTGATTGCCGCTCCCTGGTGGTTAGCCACCCAACGCCAGTTGCGACCCTTCCAGCCTACCAAAACCGGCACCCGCGGCGCGGGTAGGCTATTACGCGTGAATCAAGAGCAGCTGAACCAAGCGTACGTCGTCACCCTGTCCTGCCCGGACCGCCCCGGAATCGTGCACGCCGTGGCCGGAGCCCTGCTGGTGGCAGGGTGCAACATCATGGACTCGCAGCAGTACGGCAGCCCTTCCACCGGCAACTTCTTCATGCGCGTGGAGGTGACCACTGCAGCACCCAAGTCCGAGCTGCGGGCGGCGCTGGAGCCGGTGGCGGAAGCGTTCTCCATGCAGTGGAACCTCGACACCGTCGGCGACAAGGTGCGCACCCTGGTGATGGCCAGCACCTCGGCCCACTGCCTCAACGACCTGCTCTTCCAGCAGCGTTCCGGCACTCTTCCCATTGAAATCCCCGCCATTGTCTCCAACCACCAGGACCTGGCAGGGCTCGCCGAGTTCTACGGCATCCCGTTCCACTACATCCCCGTGACCAGGGACACCAAGGTCCAGGCCGAGGACAAGCTCCGCGCCCTCATCGCCGAGCACGACATCCAGCTGACCGTCCTGGCCCGCTACATGCAGATCCTCTCCGACGAGCTCTGCACCGACCTGACCGGCAAGGCCATCAACATCCACCATTCGTTCCTGCCGTCCTTCAAGGGTGCCAAGCCGTACCACCAGGCGCATGCCCGCGGCGTGAAGCTGATCGGAGCCACGGCACACTATGTGACCGCAGCCCTGGACGAGGGTCCGATCATCGAGCAGGAAGTCATCCGCGTGGACCATGCGCGCACGCCCGAGCAGTTCGTGCAGATGGGCCGGGACGTGGAGGGCCGCACGCTGGTGCAGGCCGTGCAGTGGCATGCCGAGCACCGGGTGCTGCTGGACGGCAACCGGACGGTGGTCTTCAACTAGGTCGCAGCGGTTGGGTGGAGGGGTGGCTTAGGGTGAAGCCATGGCTCCTCTCTACCCTTTCGCCGGCAATTCCCCGGCTGTCCATGATTCAGCGTTCGTGGCCCCGTCGGCCTCGATCATCGGCAATGCCACCCTGGGCACGGACGCCAGCGCCTTCTACGGCGTCTCCGTCCGCGCCGACACAGCGGCCATCACCGTGGGCGCCGGAAGCAACCTGCAGGACAATGTGGTGCTGCACGCCGACCCCGGCTTCCCCTGCACGGTGGGCCAGCGGGTCAGCGTGGGGCACGCCGCCGTCGTGCATGGCTGCACGGTGGAGGACGACTGCCTGATCGGCATGGGCGCCACCATCCTCAACGGTGCCGTGATCGGCGCCGGCTCGCTGGTTGCGGCCGGCGCCGTGGTGCTGGAAGGAACAGTGGTTCCGCCCCGCTCGCTGGTGGCGGGCGTGCCCGCCAAGGTGCGCCGCGAACTCACGGATGAAGAGTTCGACGGCGTCCGCGCCAACGCGGCGCGCTACGTGGAGCTCTCGGCGAAACACCGCGAGCTCCACGCTGGCTAGTCGAGGCTGATTGGCCCGAACTGGTCCAGCAGGTCGCCCGGACCAGGGTTGCCCGGTGCCGATGACCCTCCCAGGTGTTTCACCACGCCCCACACCGCGTTCAGCCCGGTGGTCACGGCGCCCTCGGCCCAGCCGGCGGTGAAGGAGACGTCGTCGCCCGCCAGGAAAATGCCGCGCTGGGATTCCGGCAGCCTGTCCTGCTTGAAGTGCGTGAACAGCCGCTGCTGGTAGCGGTAATGCCCGGGCAGGTTCGCCTTGAAGGCGCCCATGAAGTTGGGGTCCGCCTCCCAGGACACGGTGATGGGCTGGCCCACGATGTGGCTGGCGATGTCAACGGTGGGGTAGATCTGCTCCAGCGAGTGCAGCATCAGCTCCACCCGCTCGTCGGCGTCCAGGGCCAGCCACTTAAGGGCGTCGTCATTCCAGGTGTAGGAGAGCAGGATGACGGCGGGCTGGTCCGGACCGTTGTCCAGCAGGTAGGTGGCCCGGTTGAGCCTGTCGGTCAGGGTCATCGACAGGGCCTCATGGCCCGTTGCGGGATCGATGTCCTTCCAGAAGGGCCGGTCCACCATGACGAAGGTCTTGGAGGACTGCATGTAGTGCGATTTCTCCATCGCGGTCCACAGTTCGGCGGGGAACAAGGCTTCCTCGGTGTGGATGCGGGTGGACAGCAGCCATGACTGGCAGGTGGTCACCACGGCCGGGTAGCTGGCCTCGCGGCCCCACCGTTCACGCACCCGCAGGTTTCCGTCCGGGTCCCGGCTGATCTTTCCGACCGCGCCGCGGGGCGAGCCGGAGTGCAGCGAGGCCAGGGAGGTGCCGGCGGGCCAGTGCACCATGTCCGACGGCGCGTGCTGCCACAGTGCCTCGGGCAGCCTCTGCGCTCCCCCGCGGATGAGCCGGTGCTGGTCGTCGGCATCCGTGTAGACCACGCGCAGGATTTCCAGGATGGAGTTGGGGAAATCGGTATCCCAGCCGCCGGTGCCAAACCCCACCTGGCCAAACGCCTCCCGGTGTGCGAACCCTGCCTTCTTAAAGGACTCGCTCGCGGCGATGAACCCGTAGAAGGTCTGCTCGTCCATGAGCGGGAGCAGTTCGTTCCAGAGTTCCTTGATCCTGGCCATGTTCCGGGCCTTGATGGCATCCTGCATCTCCGCGAACCTGGCGCCGTCGTTGACTGCGGCTTTCCAGGCGTCGGCCACTTCGCGGAAGAACGGCGGAAGGTCGCTTGGCTTTTCCGCGTAGTACTTCTTGCCTGCCAGTTCGATCACCGTGCTGGAAGTGGCCTCGGCAAGGGGGTTGGGGAAGTCCTGGGTCTCCAGGCCCAGCAGGTCCACGTAGTGGTAGAAAGCCTTGCCCGAGACTGGGAACCGCATCCCCCCGAGGTCAGCCACCACGCCGGGCGCTGCCGGGAAGTTGGCCGTGCGGAGCCGCCCGCCGATCTGGTCCGCTTCATAGACCACAGGCCGCAGCCCGAGTTTCATCAGTTCATAGGCGGTGACCAGCCCGGAAAGCCCGGCGCCGATCACGGCCACTTCCGTGCCGTACAGCTCCGGCGGGACTGCGCCCAGTCCGTCCGGGTGGTCGAGGTAGTGGTCGTAGCTGAACGGGAAATCGGGGTTCAACATAGTGATGGGCGCTGCCTGTCCCCCCGCGTCCCGCCCTGCCGCATCCGCCGGCGGCGTGGACGTGCTCGAGGGGTCGAAGGCGGGCAGTTCGGTGGCGATGGTCATGATTGTTCTGCTTTCACAGGTTCCTGGCTGGGGGCCTTGGCGGTCAGTTCACGGTAGTCGAGCTCGCTCAGGGCCGCTACCTTGGAGTTCCGGCGTCCATAGCCGAAGTAGATGGCGATACCGACGAGCATCCAGGCACCAAACACAACCCAGGTATCGGCGCCGAGGTTGGCCATCAGGTAGGCGCACATCAGCGTGCCCAGCACGGGGGTGGCAGGGTACAGCGGCACCCGGAAGCTGCGCTTCAAGTCCGGGCGGTTGCGGCGCAGGTAGATAACGGCCACGTTGACCAGCGCGAACGCGAACAGGGTTCCGATGCTGGTGGCGTCGGCCAGGGCGCCGAGCGGCACCAGCCCTGCGGTGAGGGCGACGGCGGTGCCCACGATCAGGGTACCGGCGGCCGGGGTGCCGGTGCGGGGTGAGACGCGGCTGAAGACCGGGGGAACCAGTCCATCCCGGGACATCGACATGAGGATGCGGGTCTGCCCGTACAGGACGGTGAGCACGATGCTGGCAATGGCCAGGACGGCGCCCACCGAGAAGACCAGCGCAATCCACGGCTGGTGCGTGGTCTCCTCAAGGATCTGGACCAGGGCGGCTTCGGTTCCGTCGAACCAGCCCCACGGGCGGGCGCCGATGGCGGCAACGGCCACCAGGACGTAGATGCTGGTGACGATCACCATGGACAGCAGGATGGCGCGGGGCAGGTCGCGCTTGGGGTTCCTGGCTTCCTCGCCGGCCGTGGAGGCGGCATCAAACCCAATATAGGAGAAGAACACCCTGGAAGCGGCGGCGGATACGCCTGCGGCCCCCATGGGCATGAGCGGCTCGAAGTTTCCTGCGTTGAAGGCGGTAAAAGCCACGGCGCAGAAGAACAGCAGGATGCCTACTTTGACGACGACGATGGCCGTGTTGATCCAGGCGCTTTCCCGAGCCCCGCGGACCAGCAGGACGGTGGCGAGCACGACGATGGCCACCGCCGGGACGTTCACCAGGCCGCCGTCGCCGGGAGGCTGCGACATCGCGTCGGGCAGCACCTGCCCGAACACGGCAAGCGTTTCGTTGACGTACTGGCCCGCGCCCACGGCCACGGCGGCCACGGAAACGGCGTATTCAAGGACAAGGCACCATCCGCAGATCCAGGCCATGCCCTCTCCCATGGTGGCGTAGGAATAGGAGTAGCTCGACCCTGCGGCCGGAACCAGGCCGGCCATCTCGGCGTACGACACCGCGGAGAGCAGCGCGGCCAGGCCGGCGATGATGAATGAAATCCAGATGGCCGGCCCGGCCAGCGGAACCGATTCGCCGAGGATCACCAGGATGCCCGTCCCCAGGGTGGCACCCACGCTGATCATCGTCAGGTGCAGAACGCCGAAGCTGCGCACCAGGCCGGTTCCCGCACCGGCACCTTCGGCTTCGCTGACCATTTGGCCTATCGGTTTACGCCGGAGCAACTGGGCCCGGAGGCCAGGCCGTCCGACGCTTGGCGCAATGGGTTTTTCGGTGGTCACAGGCACAGTCACCGTTGACGTCCCTTCAGAGTAGTTGTCGGTTTCCCCTCACCAACATTGGCATGTGAGCCAACTCTCAACCCGGTGCAAAATGACTTATAGTGATCCACCGTGAGACTTTATGCACAAACACAGCGGATCCTGCAATACGGCGCCTGCGGCCCCCGGGTGCGCCGGCTGCCGGAAGCCGGCCGACGCCGGTGCTAGCCACGACCGCTGAACCCGCGGAGTCCGGACGGCTGAGCTTCGTCACCCTCCAGCAGTTCCTTGACCAGCTGCCGCCGCTGCTGAAAACGCTCCACGACGGCGGCAGCGGCGGCCGTCTCCTGCGGTGGGTTGAACCCAGCGAACTGGAGGACCCCACACCCTACCTGCCCGAGGGTGAGTTCCTGCTCACCGCCGGGCTTCCCTTCCTGGGCGACGGCGGCACGCCGGCCAGGGTGGATGGGTATGTCCAGCGGCTGGTGGAGGCCAAGGTGGCGGCCCTCGGGTTCGGGATCAGGCCCTACTTCGATGCCGTCCCGGACGTGGTGCTGGACGCGTGCCGGCGGCACAACCTCACCCTGTTCGAGGTGCCTGAGTCGCTTCCGTTCGCGGCGATCGGCCTCCAGTTCTCACAGCTCCTGGAGACCGACAATGCCCGGGTTTTCCGACAGCTGGCGGAGACCAACCGGCAACTCATGCGGGCTGTCCTCTCACCCAGACCGGAGCATGAGCTGCTGGCCGCCCTGGTCCAGCGCGTGCCCGTATGGGCGGTCATGGTGGGGGCGGACGGCCGGGTCCGGGCACGCGGCACCAGTGCCGGCGGCAGCACCGCCGTCGAACTTTCCCT
Source organism: Pseudarthrobacter sp. LT1 (assembly GCF_035621795.1). Taxonomy (NCBI): domain Bacteria; kingdom Bacillati; phylum Actinomycetota; class Actinomycetes; order Micrococcales; family Micrococcaceae; genus Pseudarthrobacter; species Pseudarthrobacter sp. LT1. The sequence goes on along the minus strand of NZ_CP141830.1, from coordinate 1,316,573 downwards.
GCTCGAACCCATGCTGGAACGGCTGCTGTCCGGCCGCGGCCCGCGGGTGGAGATGGACGGCTTTGACCTGCCGGGCTCGGCGCTGGTGGTGGGCCACCCGCTGCGCAGCACCAAGGACGCCAATCTTGGTGCCCTGGTTCTGGGCTCCGACGTTCCGCTGACCCCTGCGCAGAACAACGTGGTCCAGTCCGCGGTCGGGTTGCTCGAGCTGCTGGTGCGGCAACGGACCAGCGGGTCACTGGCCCCGAGCCAGCTGGCCACCGCCGTCCTGCTGCACCCCGAAAGCCTCACCACGGGCGGCACCAAGCATGTAAACGGGCTCAAGGACCTGATGGCGCAGAGCCTTTCCTCCACCCGGTCCGCGCCCATGCGGGTTGTGCAGGGCATCAACGTGGAAGCACCCCATTGGCCGGCCGGTGACGGCCCGGTCCGGGAGCTGCTGCAGTGGCGCCGGATGCTCGACACAAAACTGGTGGAGATCACTGACTACGGGTTCGCCGCCGTGACCCGGCTCAGGGTGGATGATGCCCTGCTTGCCGATGTGGAGAAGCTCGGGTGGCGCCTGGTGGTCGGCGAACCGACCGAGCTCACGGACTTGCCCGCCGCCTACCAGCGCGCTACCTCCCTGCGCAGCCAGGTCCAGAGGAGCGGAGTGAGCATCCGGGCCGATGAGGTGTCCTGGTCGGTCACCGGACTGTTGGGCCGTGACGCCGGGACACTGCTGGCCCAACGCCTCCTGCGGCCGGTCCTGGCGCTGGAGCCGGACCGGCGCCATCCGCTGCTGGCAGTCCTCCGCGGCTGGCTCAGCGAGAACGGCAGCTGGGACGCGTCCGCCAAGCTGCTGGGCCTGCACCGGAACAGCGTACGGCGGCAGATCGGCGTCCTGGGTGAACTGCTCGAGATGGACCTGAACCAGGCACAGGTGCGGGCAGAGCTGTGGATTGCGCTGCAGTATGCAGACAACCTGGCAGGCAGGGCGGACTGACGGGCAGCGGCTACTCGCCGCTGCCCCCCGGGTGGCCCGGTTCCCGCAGTAGAGCTTCCTCCCACTCCCGGTACAGTCCGGGCCGGCGTTCCCGCAGGTACGGGACCTCATTGCGTGCTGCCCGGACGGCCTCCGCGCCCACCTCGGCAAACAGCAGCGCCGGGGCGTCGCCGGCCTCGGCGAGGAGCGTCCCGTCGGGCCCCGCCACCACGCTTCCGCCACCAAAGGCGTAGGCGTCCTCGGTTCCGCAGTGGTTGGCATACGCCACAGTGAGCTGGCTTTCCAGCGCACGGGCGCGGACAAGCACCTGCGGCACTGCCTCGAAGCCGGCCGACAATGCGGTGGGCACCAGGACCAGCTCGGCGCCCCGGGAAGCAGCCGCCCGTGCGGCCTCCGGGAACTCGATGTCGTAGCAGATCAGCAGTGAGGTACGGATGCCGTGGAAATCCACGACGGCGGGAGGTTCCCCGGCTGCGACAAATGCCTCGCGTTCCTCACCGCCAAAGAGGTGCACCTTGGCGTAGTTGAGGATCTCCACGCCGTAGGCGTCCACCAGGGTGGCTGAGATGTGCCATCCGGCCGCACCGGCGGACTTCGGTTCGGCGCCCACCGGGGCGGGCAGGCTGTAGACGAGCGCGATCCTGTTCCGGCGCGCAATGTCCGCCAGGCGTCCGCGGATGGCGGGGAGGGCCGCCGGATCCAGTTCGCTGCGCAGCCGAAGCGGGGCGTAGCCCACGGGAAACAGTTCCGGCGTGAGCAGCACGTGGGCGCCGGCCTGCGCGGCCCGGCGGGCGGCATCGTCCACGATGCGCAGGTTTGCCCCAATATCCAGGACCACCGCGTTCGCCTGCAGGACGGAGAGCAGCATCATTACCACCTTCTTCATGCCCGTCCACGGGAACGTGGCTGGGCTGGACTGTTTCCGCCTACCAGCCTAGCCAGCCCCAGACGGTGGATGACGGGTCGTTTGGACCCACCCGCACGCAGGCCGGGACGGAATGCACGGGGATTCGGTCGGAGCCCTGCGTACCGTTGCCAACTGCGTCCGCCGGAGTCATGCGTTAACTTCTTGACTACAAGCGCAGCGGTAGGGCAATCTTCTTAGCATGTCCGCAACTACGCGCTCAACGAGGAGCAAACCTAAAAATCCCGGATCGCAGTCCGCCCTGCGGCAGCTGAACCAACAGCGGATTATCGAGACCCTGATGGGCGGCCCGTCCACCCAGGCGGAACTGGCCCGGCAGACGGGGCTGTCCACCGCCACGGTCTCCAACATCGTCAAGATCATGCTCAATTCGGGCCTGGCATCCACCGAGCCGATCACCAGTTCCGGGCGGCGGGCACTGAACGTGCGGCTGAACAGCAACGGCGCCGTGGCCGTGGGCATCGACTTCGGCCGGCGGCACCTGCGGGTGGTCCTCGCCTCGCTCAGCTACCACGTCATCGCCGAAGAATCGATAATGCTCCCCCTGGGCCACCAGGCGGATGACGGTATTCAGGCCGCGGTGGCGGTGCTGGAGAAACTGTTGCGGGAAAGCGGGGTGGAGCGCTCCTCGGTAGTGGGCGCCGGCGTCGGCATTCCGGGCCCCATCGACCGCCGGACCGGGACGGTGGCCCAGGGCGCAATCCTTCCCGAATGGGTGGGCATCAACATCCTCCAGCACCTTGAGGAAACCTTGAGAATTCCAGTGTTTGTTGACAATGACGCCAACCTTGGCGCCTGGTCCGAGGTGACGTGGGGGCAGCACTCCGGGGTCAGCAACCTGATGTTCATGAAAATCGGATCGGGCATCGGCGCCGGCCTGATCCTCAACGGCGCCCCCTACTACGGCAACGTGGGAATCACCGGCGAAATAGGGCACGCGACCATCCATGAGCAGGGCCTGGTGTGCCGTTGCGGCAACCGCGGCTGCCTGGAAACCATCGCCTCCACCACCACCATGATCGAGCTCCTCAGCCGCGGCGAAGACCCTCCGATGACTCCGGCTGACATTGTCCGCAAAGCCCTGAACCGGGACTCCGCCACCCTTCGCGTCGTGGACGATGCCGGACTCGCCGTGGGCCGCGCACTGGGCAACGTGGCCAACCTGATCAACCCCGAGGTCATCGTGGTGGGAGGACCCCTGGCGGGCCTTGGCGACATCCTGCTGGACCCCATCCGCAGAGGATTGATCCGCCATGCAGTGCCGGTAATCGGTGAGACGACAACCCTCACCATGTCCTCGCTCGGCGACCGTGCAGAGGCCTTGGGAGCGGCCGCCCTCGTCTTCCAGCACGCCGGCATCCGGAAGCCCTAGACCATTTCGTTATCCGGTAATTGCGTTAAAGACTTGACGACAATAGCTGTGATCCAGTTTACTTTTGGTTCAGACGGCCCTGCGCTTTGCCGGCCGGACAAAGAAGTCATTGCATTGGAGGGTTAGGGTTCATGACGTCCCAGACCACGCACACGGATCCGGTCATCCTCGAGATGCGGTCCATCACCAAGGAATTCCCCGGCGTTAAAGCCTTGTCGAATGTGAGCCTTAGGGTGAAGGCCGGCGAGATCCACGCCATCTGCGGCGAAAACGGCGCCGGCAAGTCCACGCTCATGAAGGTCCTGTCCGGCGTGTACCCGTACGGAAGCTACGACGGCGACATCGTTTACCAGGGACAGGTCCAGCAGTTCCGGGACATCCGCGCCAGCGAGCACGCGGGCATTGTGATCATCCACCAGGAACTCGCACTGATCCCCGAACTGTCCATCATGGAGAACATCTTCCTGGGCAACGAACCCACCAAGCGCGGCGTGATCGACTGGGCCGAGGCCCGGCTGCGGTCCCTGGACCTCCTGGCGCGTGTGGGCCTGCGGGACGACCCCGACACCCCCATCAAGGAAATCGGTGTCGGCAAGCAGCAGCTGGTGGAAATCGCCAAGGCCCTGAACAAGTCCGTGAAGATCCTCATCCTGGACGAGCCCACCGCGGCCCTGAACGAATCGGACTCACAGCACCTGCTGGACCTGATGCTGGGCCTAAAGGCCAAGGGCATTACCTCAATCATCATTTCCCACAAGCTCAACGAGATCGAGCAGATCGCCGACTCCATCACCATTATTCGCGACGGCCAGTCCATTGAGACCCTTGACGTCAAGGCTGACGGCGTCGACGAGGACCGGATCATCAAGGGCATGGTGGGCCGCACCCTCGAATCCCGGTTCCCGGACCACACCCCCAAAATCGGGGAAGTGTTTTTCGAGGTCAAGGACTGGACCGTGGGCCACCCGGCCGTCCAGGACCGCCTCGTGTGCAAGGGTTCCAACTTTTTCGTCCGCCGTGGCGAGATCGTGGGATTTGCCGGCCTGATGGGGGCAGGACGCACGGAATTGGCCCGATCAGTCTTCGGAAGGTCCTACGGCAGGTTCGTAAGCGGCCACATTTACAAGGACGGCCGCGAGGTCACGCTCAAGAATGTCCGCCAGGCCATCGACGCCGGGCTGGGCTACGTCACCGAGGACCGCAAGACCCTGGGCCTGAACCTGCTCGACGACATCAAGACCACCACCGTGGCGGCGAACCTGAGGAAAGTCAGCCACAACTTTGTGGTCGACGCCAACCAGGAGTTCACGGTGGCGGAGGAATACCGCAAATCCCTGCGCACCAAGACGCCCTCCGTGGAGGAAGGCGTGGCCAAACTCTCCGGCGGCAACCAGCAGAAGGTTGTGTTGGCCAAGTGGATGTTCACCGATCCCGACCTGCTGATCCTGGATGAGCCCACGCGCGGCATCGACGTCGGGGCAAAGTACGAGATCTACGGCATCATTCAGCAGCTGGCCAACCAGGGCAAGGGAGTCATCGTCATCTCCTCGGAGCTCCCCGAACTCCTGGGCCTGTCCGACCGCATCTACACGATCTTCGAAGGCGCCATCACCGGCGTCCTGAACAAAGACGAGGCCACTCAGGAAAGCCTGATGAAGCTGATGACCTCCGCCCGCAAAGCCGCCTGACCCTCTGGCCCATTCCAGAACCTTCCGGACACAAGGACTGAAACCATGAACGCCCTCAAGAAGCTTTTTGGTGGGAATACCCGCCAATTCGGCATGATCTTCGCCCTGGTGGCGCTGATCATCTTCTTCCAGATTGCCACCCAAGGCCGGACGCTTACCTCCGGCAACGTCATCAACCTCTTCAACGGCAACTCCTACATCCTCATCCTGGCCATCGGCATGGTGCTGGTGATCATTGCCGGACACATCGACCTCTCCGTCGGCTCGGTCGCGGCTTTCGTGGGCGTCACCGTGGCCCTGGCTATCCGAGACTGGGGTATTCCCTGGTATGCCGGGGTCCTCCTCGGCCTGCTCCTGGGTGCCCTGATCGGTGCCTGGCAGGGCTGGTGGACCGCGTACGTCGGAATCCCGGCGTTCATCGTGACGCTGGCCGGCATGCTCCTCTTCCGCGGCTTCAACCAGTTCGTGGGCAAGTCCAACACCATCCCCGTCCCCTCGGACTTCCAGTACCTGGGCTCCGGCTACCTGCCCGAAGTAGGACCCAACATCGGTTACAACAACCTGACCCTGCTGCTCGGCCTTGCCGCCGCTGCCTTCGTGGTTGTCAGCGAACTCCGGTCCCGCGCCAGGGCCAAGGCACTCGGTGCTGAAGTTCCAGAAATGTGGGTCACCGTCCTCAAGCTGGTCCTCGTCTGCGCCGCCATTCTCTACGCCACATACCTGTTCGCCACGGGCCGTCCGGGCACGTCCTTCCCCATCCCGGGCCTCATCCTGGCCGTCCTGGTCCTGATCTACGGCTTCATCTCCTCCCGCACGGTCATCGGCCGCCACGTTTACGCAGTGGGTGGCAACCGCCATGCAGCAGAGCTCTCCGGCGTCCAGTCCAAGAAGGTCAACTTCCTGGTCATGATGAACATGTCCATCTTGGCCGGCCTGGCCGGCATGATCTTCGTCGGCCGGTCCACCGCATCAGGTCCGTTCGATGGTGTCGGCTGGGAACTTGACGCCATCGCGGCAGTCTTCATCGGCGGCGCCGCTGTTACCGGCGGCGTAGGCACCGTGATTGGGTCCATCATCGGTGGCCTGGTCATGGCAGTGCTCAACAACGGCCTGCAGCTCCTGGGCGTCGGCGCCGACCTTACCCAGATCATCAAGGGCCTGGTGCTCCTGATCGCCGTCGCCTTCGACGTCTACAACAAATCCCAGGGCAAGACCTCGATCATCGGCATGCTGACCAGGAACTTCAACCGTCCCTCCGGCAGTGGCCCGAGCAACCCGCTCCAGCCCGACGAGACCACCTCCACCAAGGAAGCGATCGCCAGGGAAGCCTGAGCTCGCGCGACCTGACCGAGTTACACACAACACAGAGAGAGAACCAACAATGCGAATGATTGGTAAAGCAGGGAAGGCCGCAGCGGTTGCTGCCATCGCAGCACTGGCGCTGACGGGCTGCGGCCGCTCGGAGTCCCCTTCGGGCGGAGCCAGCGGCGGCGCGGGCGGATTCCCGCAGGACTCGTCCATCGGCGTGGCACTCCCGCAGAAGACCAGTGAAAACTGGGTTCTGGCCGAAAAGCTCTTCAACGACGGCCTCAGCGGTGCAGGGTTCAAGGCTGACGTCCAGTTCGCCAACGGCGGCGTGTCGGAGCAGCAGAACCAGATCAGCGCCATGGTCACCAAGGGTGCCAAGGTCATCATCGTGGGCGCCATCGACGGCTCCCAGCTGGGAACGCAGCTGAAGCAGGCCAAGGACAGCGGCGCCACGATCATCGCCTATGACCGCCTGCTGCTGAACACCGAGAACGTGGACTACTACGTCGCTTACGACAACTTCAAGGTCGGCGTCCTCCAGGGACAGGCCCTGCTGGACGGCATGAAGGCCAAGAAGCCGACAGGCCCGTACAACATCGAGCTCTTTGCCGGCTCCCCTGACGACGCCAACGCCAAGGTGTTCTTCGACGGCGCCATGAGCGTCCTGAAGCCGAAGATCGACGACGGCACCCTCAAGGTCCTGTCCGGCCAGACCGGCTTTGAGCAGGCAGTGACCCAGGGCTGGAAGGCAGAGAACGCCCAGCGCCGTGCAGACACGCTGCTCACGGGCAGCTATGGCAGCGCAACCCTGGACGGAGTACTCTCCCCCAACGACACCCTGGCCCGCGCCGTCCTGACCTCGGTCAAGGCAGCCGGCAAGCCGATTCCTGTCATCACCGGCCAGGACTCCGAGGTTGAATCCGTCAAGTCCATCCTCGCGGGCGAGCAGTACTCCACCATCAACAAGGACACCCGCAAGCTCGTTGAGCACGCGATCACCATGGTCAAGGACCTCCAGGCAGGCAAGAAGCCTGAGGTCAACGACGACAAGTCCTACAACAACAAGGTCAAGACCGTTCCGGCCTACCTGCTGGAGCCGGTCATCGTGACCGCCGCCAACGTGAAGACGGCCTACAAGGACGATCCCGTACTCGGCCCGATCACCAAGTAACACCCTTTAGAACCAGCCGGTACGCCCGGCAACCGGAATGCCCGGTCCCTCGGTGGGGCCGGGCATTCCTGCGTGTGCTTATCGCTTGACGCTCAGCACCCCCGGTCCCGTGAACTGCAGGGCGTGGTTCCGGACGGCTTCCCGTGTTGTGAATGCCTTGTAGCTATATGCGTCATTGGGGTCCCAGCCAACATCTGTGGTGAAGTCCCAGCCGGTCCAGTCGGCGGCGGGAATTCCTGTCGCTTCTGCTTCAGTAAGAGCCTCCGCGCGGTGCTGCTCAAAAGATGCACGGGCTACGGCGTTCAGGTCGGCTTCCGAGCCATTGAACCAGGACCCAGTATCGCTGAAGCGGTTGCCGTTGTAGCTGCTGACCATGACGCTTTGGTCAGCTCCGGGCCCGGTGTACTCGAACGCATTCCGCTCGGAATAGATTCGTGATTCATATCCGGCGCCGAGGAAGTAGCTGTGCCCGCCTTGCCCTTCACTGATCATGGGGTACTCGGGATGATCCGTGCTGCCAACGAAGTAGTTGTTGACCACGTGGACCTGGCCGAAGCGTACGCGCGGACCGCGCTGCTGGATGTTCTCGAAAAGGTTCCCAATGTACGTGACACGAAGCTTCCCGCCGTCCTTATCCACATGCTCATCGCCCGAGCCCAGGAGCATGGTCTTGTCGTGGTTCGACAACCTGCTGTTGGAAACAGTGACGAAATTGGTGCCGTCCTTAAGATCCAGCAGTCCATCGTGTCGGTTCGCAGGCTTCCCACGGAAGCCCATGGGCGCCTCAATATCGGGGAACCTGCCGTCGGATAATTGGACGTGGTCTATCCAAACGTGGTCGGAGGTCACCGAAGAGACAGCATCAAAGCGCGCATTCCAGGCACCGTCACCGTCGTCGGGAGACCATGTGGTGAAGAAATCCACGGGCGCTTCAATGCTGAGGTTTCGAATCACCACGTTCGAGGAGTTGAGGATCACGATGTTGGCACCCACGAAGCCAGCGCCGCCATCCACCCCAACAAGGGTGGTGTTGCTTGGGATGCTGACCTCGATCTGCCGCTTCATGTTGTTGCTGCCCGTCTGGCGAAGCTGGCGCTGCTTTTTGCAGTAATCGAAGGTCTGGTCGCTCCACGCCTTGCCCTCCGGCCCGAAGCAGGACATGTACTTGGTGATGTCGTATCCGGACGCGTAGTCCTGCTCTCCGAGGATGCGGCCGTCCGGGGCCTGGTTTCCGTCGATGGTGCCACTGACGTAAACCACCTTCGGCGCTGTTGGCTCGCCATGGTTGGCGAGTGCAGTTCTCAGCCCGGCAAGTGTGCCCACCTCATAGATGTTTGCGGCAGGTGCGCCGGCGCCGCCCTTGGTACCGCTTCCGACGGCGGCCCAGCCAGTTGGTGCCCCATCATCGGCACGGATGATGCCGCCGCCGCCTGGAGCGGGCGTAGCCGGGGCGGGAGCTGCCATGGAAATTCCGAAGGCCAGCGCACAGGCGACGGAAGTGGAGATCGAAGCGACGCGCGGTAGGGACCGCTGCATGGTTGAGGAGGGTCGAAGCTTTTTCAGGGACGTCATTGGCCTGGTTTCCGGCATGCCAAATAGACCACATGCCTTGGTACGTGGTGCATCGGATGGGTTTACGCCTCCAGTCAGAAAACGCTTTCTGAGGAGACCCTTAATAAGTAGTACTCCTGTGACAAAGCTGTCAATAGTACTTCACAGCACACACACAGCTTTGGCCGGATTCCTGCACAGCATGCCCGGCGAGGGTTGGTGGGAAGCCGGCCTCCCGCGCCGGCACCTGAGCCATAGGAGTAACGTGAGCGTCCTTGCCCGAAGCGTAGGCAATGCCTTCAGAAACAAGGTCCGCACCGCAGCTGTTGTTGCGGTGCTGGCCGTCGCCATTGGCCTGGCACTGGCCATGCTGGTGGCGAACCAGGCAGTCGGGGCGAAAGTGCAGGAGCTTAACGCCTCCGTCGGCACCGTCCTGACCGTCAACCCTGCCGGCGGCCAAGGCTTCGAAGGCGGCGGCGAGCCGCTCACAGCCGACCAGGCAGCCACCGCCGCCGGCGTCCCCAACGTCAGTGCCGTCGTCGGGACCTCATCCCTGCGGCTGCGGAACACGGCTGCTGCCGCGGCACAGACGGCGCAGGCTGGACAAACCGCACCGGGCGGCCAAACCGGGCAGGCGGCCCCCGGCGGCCAGGCCGCGACCACCCTGACCACAAGCCTCACCGCGGCAGTGGATGCAGGCACCCTGGGCAACCGCAACCAGCAGGCCAACGGAACCACCGGATCCACCGGAACCACACAGCAGCCGGTCCGGTCCCTGCCGATCACAGCCACCGGCATCGGCGCTGAGGTGGACACCACGGGCAAGGCGCTGAACATTACGCAGGGCACCGGGCTGGGTGACTACTCGGCAGCCTCCACCGGAGCACTGCTGGGCACCACGCTGGCGGAGAAAAACAGCCTCACCGTTGGGTCCACCTTCACCATCAACGACCAGACCTACACGGTGACGGGACTGTTCGACGCCGGCACTGCCTTCGGGAACAACGCCGTCTACGTCACGCTCCCCACCGCCCAGACGCTCGCCGGGACACCGGGTGAACTGTCCAGCATGATCGTCACCGTCAACTCGATGGACAACGTCGCCACCGCCAAGACGGCCCTGCAGGCCGCCCTGGGCACCGGCAAGGCCGACGTCACCCAGGGGCAGAACCTGCAGACCGCGGTCAGCTCCCTGGACAGCGTCAAGAACATCTCCTTCATCGCCTTCATCGCCGCCCTCGGAACCGCCGGACTGATCATCCTGCTCATCATGGTGATGCTGGTCCGCGAGCGCCGCCGCGAAATCGGCGTCCTGAAGGCCATCGGCGCACCCAACCGCACCATCGGCCTGCAGTTCGTCCTCGAAGCCCTGGTCCTGGCGGCCCTGGGCAGCGCAGTGGGCGCAGCCATCGCATCCTTCGCCAGCGGCGGGATCGCGTCCGCCCTGATCAGCAGCAACACCACCAGAACCACTGCCACCACGGGCCGCGGGCCCGGCGGGGCAGGCGGCTTCCAGGGCGGCCCCTTGGGTGGCGCCACCCAACTGCTGAACTCGGTCACCGCGAGCGCATCACCCGGCGTCATCGCCGGTGGCATCGCCGCCGTGTTCGGCGTCGCCATCATCGGCGCCCTGGTCCCCGCGCTGCTCACCGCGCGCATCCGTCCCATCGAAGTCCTGCGAGGAGAATAGCCATGATTGAAGTCAAGAACCTCGTCCGCACCTTCAACTCCGGTGACCGCACCATCAAGCCGGTCAACGACGTCAGCTTTGTCCTGGAGCAGGGCACCCGGGCCTCCATCGTGGGCAAGAGCGGCAGCGGCAAGAGCACCCTGCTGTCCCTGCTGGGCGCGCTGGACAAACCCACCAGCGGGGACGTCGTGGTGGACGGCGTCATCCTGGCAAGCCTGCCTGACACCAAGCTGACGGAATACCGACGCCGGGACATCGGCTTCGTGTTCCAGCAGTTCAACCTGATCCCCAACCTGTCCGCCGTGGACAACGTCATGCTGCCCATGGAGTTCGCCGGGGTCCGCAAGGCCGCCCGGCTGCAGCGCGCCAAGGACTTGCTGGAACAGGTCCAGCTTGATCCGTCCAAGCACGACCGGCGGATCAACAGGCTCTCCGGCGGCGAGCAGCAGCGCGTGGCCATTGCCCGTGCCCTGGCCAATGAGCCGAAGCTGATCCTGGCCGACGAGCCCACCGGCAACCTGGATGAGCAGACCGGCGACCACATCATCGAGCTCCTCAGCTCGCTGAGCCGCGACCACAACACCACCATCCTGGTGGTCACCCACGACAAGGTCCTGGCGAACAAGACCGACCGCCGGTTCCGCCTGCAGCAGGGCAAGCTGACGGAAGAGCCGGTCCGGGGACGGAGCGCCGTCGTCGCCACGGCCTGACCCGGAGAAACCTGGCCCGGCAGGGCCGGCGGCGGGGGGAACGCCCAACGTATCCTCCCGCCGTCGGCCTCTTCCCGCTGCCCGCCACCGCACAAAGTGCGGAATTCCGGGGCCGTCCGGCGGCCCTGTGACAGGATTGCAGCTATGACTGCTCCGATCGCAAAGCCGTGGCTTTCCACCCAGCCCAACCAGGATCCCCGGTCCGCCACCGGGGCTCCCCTGCGCTGGGGAATCATCGCCACGGGCAGCATTGCCCGCGCCGTCTCCCAGGATCTCGCGCTGCTTGATGATGCCGAACTGTACGCGGTCAGTTCCAGGGCGCAGGACAGCGCGGACGCGTTTGCCGTGGCGTATGACTTTTCCAAGGCGTACGGGGACGACGGCGGGGTGCCCGGCTACCAGCGGCTGCTCGCCGATGACGCCGTGGATGTTGTGTACGTCGCGACGCCGCACGCGCAGCACCACGAGATGGTTCTCGCCGCCCTCAACGCCGGCAAGCACGTGCTGTGCGAGAAGGCTTTCACCATCAACGCCCGGGAAGCGGCGGAGCTCATCGAGGTGGCGCGCAGCCGGAAGCTTTTCCTCATGGAGGCGGTCTGGAGCCGGTTCCTGCCCTCGATGCAGCGTGCCTTCGAAATCGCTGCTTCCGGAGAGCTGGGCGACATCCATTGGGTGACCGCTGACCTTGGCTTCCCGGCACCGTACTCCCCCACCGCGAGGCTGTGGGCCCGGAAGGACGGCGGGGGCGCACTGCTGGATCTGTCCGTCTACCCGCTCCTATGGGCGCTCGGCACGCTCGGCTTCCCGCAGACCGTGAGCGCCACAGGCTTCGTCAACGACGACGGCGTCGATGCGCAGAACGCCCTGAGCCTTGGTTACGGCCACGCCGCCCAGGTCCAGCTCACCTCCTCCCTGTTGGCCCACGGACCCCGCACTGCCACGGTGGCCGGCAGCCTGGGCTTCCTGCAAAGCGTTGGTTCCATCAACAACCCCCGCGAACTCGTCATCGCCAAGGGGTGGGAGGATCGCCGGACGGAGACCTTCGACGTCGTGGGAAAGGGCTACGCCTACGAGCTGCGCGAGGTGATGAGGTGTGTCCAGCAGGGGCTGACCGAGAGTCCGGTCATGCCGCTTGAGGACACCCTGAACACCATGCGCCTCTTCGACGGTGTGCGCGCCCAACTCGGAGTGACCTACCCCAACGACAGCCACTAGCAGGATCCTCAAAGGCGGCGTACGACGGCGGCGGGCAGCTCTTGCCCGAACGTCAAGTCACCGTGACGGCCCGGTTCTGCCATTGACAGTTTCTGCGTCCGTTACCGGCATTTGTAAATTCCCTTGAGTGAATGCTGGACTTCATGCGATAAGCAGTCTTAGCATTTAGAAAGCATCGATTGCGCCGGTCACTGGGGGGTGGTACGCATGGCTCGTAGTAGTTCTCCATGGCATGCCCTGCGCCCGGTGCTCCTGGCAGGAGCGGCCGCGGCCACCTGGTTAACCCTTTCATCTACGGCTGCAACTGCCGATGCCGGGACCGATTCCACTTCACTGCTCGGTGGCGTTACCAGTTCGGTGTCGTCCCTGAGCCATGATCTTGCGGCTACGGTTTCACCCGTTCCTGCCGCCTCCACGACTGGACCCGCCGAATCCCCCGGGCTGCTGCAGCCTGTCGTAACGCCGGTTGCCGGCCTCGCAGACGACCTTATTGCCGCCGTTCCCGTGGTGGACCAGCTGGTTCCGGCCGGAACTGTTTCCGAGGTCTCGGCTCCCCTTGTTGAGTTGGCCGATACCGTGGCTGCCGGTGTGGCCCAGGAAGTTGCAGCCCCTGCAGCCGAGACGGTTCCGGTCCTTGAGCCGGTGCTCCAACCGGTTTCAGATCTTTTGACCGGCGCTGCCCCGTTGCCCGTCCCGCCTTTGGATGCCGTGCAAGTGGATGTCCCCACCGAAGCAGTCCCTGCTCCCGCCCAGGATCAGCCCGCAGCCGTGGAAGATGCGCCGGATGGCATGGTCACGGCCCCGGAATCTGACCAGGCTGTTGAGTCGTCATCCGCCTCACCCGCAGCCCACAACGGTACGAGCATGGAACCCTCGGGCGCGGGCATCCTGGCCCATACGGCGGCGCCGCAGTTCGAGGTATCCGCGACGGCTGGCTCTGTTGCAGAGCAGCCCCTGCCGGACCCCTTGCCCCTGCCTGCCCAGGCTCCCGCAGCCCCGGCGTCCGGCACGGGCAGCGGAGGATCATCGGGCGGCACATCCCCTGCCGCCGCGTGGTTCAACCCCTTCTACTTTGACTTTGACCGGGCCGGGAGTGTTCGCGCCGACCGGTCCCCCGAGCATGCCCCTGCGCCGGTGTCATTCGACCCCGGTTCTTCCCCTGACTAGTTGAGGCCCTCTGCCCTCCCGAGGGCAGCACGCGGCTTTACGGGCAGCTGTCCAGCGCCCGGACACTCAACTATTTCAGGAGTAAACACCATGAACTGCACTCTTCGCAGAGGGCTGCTGAGCACCCTCTTTGCCGGCGGCCTCCTGGCCTTCGGCTGCGCCACCGCCAACGCGGCGGACACCACCAGGGGGACGGACCTTTCCGCCTCCGCCCTCATCTCGGCGGCGGCACCCGCTGACTCGACATCGTTGGGCCTGCTGGGTGACCCAACGCCGTCCGGATCAACAGGTGTCGCCGCCGCAGTGGACGTCAACCTGGGGCTGGGGACTGTGGCGACTACTGATCCTGCAACCAGCGGCAGCGGAGTGACGGACGGCACCACGGCGAACCTCGCCGTCAGCGCCACCGTGGACCTCGGACTCGGGACCGTGACAGCCACCGATCCCGCCACCACCGGCACCACCGACCTGGCAGCGGCAGCAGACGTCAACCTCGGACTCGGCACCGTGGCGGCTACTGATCCTGCAACCAGCGGCAGCGGAGTGACGGACGGCACCACGGCGAACCTCGCCGTCGGCGCCACCGTGGACCTCGGACTCGGGACCGTGACAGCCACCGATCCCGTCACCACCGGCACCACCGACCTGGCAGCGGCAGCAGACGTCAACCTCGGACTCGGGACAGTGACAGCCACCGATCCCGCCACCACCGGCACCACCGACCTGGCAGCGGCAGCAGACGTCAACCTCGGACTCGGCACTGTGGCGACTACTGATCCTGCAACCCCCGGCACCGGGGCTACAACAGGCACCACCGACCTGGCAGCCGCGGCAGACGTCAACCTCGGCCTCGGGACTGTGACCATCACCGACCCCGCCACCGCCGGCACTGGTACTACGGACGGCACCACGGCAGACCTCGTGGTCGATGCAGCCGTAGGCCTGGGGCTGGGCGGCCTCACAGATGGTGACGCCACCGGAGCCGGCAGCACGGTGGACGCAGCCCTCGACATCACCCTCGGGGCTGTCACTAACGGTGACACGGCAGGAGCCATCGATGCAGCCGCAGACCTTGGTGCTGCTGTGGGCGCCGGGACTGCAGACGGCAGCGGCCTGGATGCTGTTGTCGATCTTGGCGTTGACCTCGGCATCGGGCTCGGCGGCGACAACACCACGGGCACGCCGGGAACATCAGGTCCCGGCTCCACCCCGGGCGACGGAACCACGGGCGACACCGGCACCCTTGATCCGGGAGCAGTTGATCCCGGAACAATGGATCCCGGCACCAGCACCCCGGGCTCGGACACCAGTGGCGACAACGGCGCTGGTAATGGCACCACGGACGGTGACTCCAGCGGGGGCACCGGTGATACGGGAGCAGAGGGCTTCACGGCAGCACCGGCCGGCTCAACTGCGGTGGGCGGGGCAATCGCCACCGTGACGGTACCCCGCGGCACCCCGGCCGGCGGCAATGCTGCCCTTGCCAACGGAGGCGGTGCCCACACCGGCCTCGCCAACACCGGTTGGGACGGATCACTGGTCCCCCTCGCCCTGCTGCTCCTGGCCGCCGGACTCCTGGCGCTCCGCAAGCGCAAGGTGTCCTAACTTCACCCGCAACAGGAAACGCCCGCAGCGAGGCGCCTGAAGCGGCAGCGCTCAGCGGGCTGACGGAAGGAGGACACCAGCCCGGAAACGAAGCAACGATACAAAACATGTCATCAGCACGCATGTCCTTGTAGCCAATGGTCCGGCGGTGGAGGTAGACGCTTTCACCGCCGGGCCGTCGGCCTGCCGCCACGGGAAAGACCCCGGTCAATCGCCGGTTCCACCTCACCGCCCGTATAATTTGAGGTACGACAGTGCCGCAGCGCACCGGGAGGAACGGTCATGGTGGCGGAATCGCCTAGCTCCATCAAGAATGAAGTTGTCGGCGGTCGCTACCGGTTGGGTGATGTCATTGGCCGCGGCGGAATGTCATCGGTGTACTGTGCGCGGGACGAAAACCTGGGCCGCGATGTGGCGTTGAAGCTCTTCGCCCCGCAGGCCCCGGACGCGGAGGAACTCAAGCGCCAGGAAGCGGAAATCCAGCTCCTCGCCACACTCAACCACCCCGGCCTGGTAACCCTCTTCGACGCCGGTATCGATGACCGCATTCCGGATGAGCCCCGGCCTTTCCTGACCATGGAGCTCGTGGAGGGCCAGGACCTGCGTGCCCGTATCCGGCACAGCAGGGTACCCCTTGAAGAGCTGAGCGTCATCGGCGCAGGCATCGCCGACGCGCTGGCCTATGTGCACGGCCTGGGCATCATCCACCGCGACATCAAACCGGGCAACATCCTCCTGGTCCAGATCCGGCCAGGCGAGCCACTGCGGCCCAAGCTCACGGACTTCGGCATCGCCAGGATTGTCGATTCTACGCGGCTCACGGCCACGGGCACCATGGTGGGCACCGCCGCCTACCTCAGCCCGGAACAGGCCCTGGGAAAGCCGCTGTCGTCAGCCACGGACATCTACTCCTTCGGGCTGGTGCTGCTGGAATGCATCAAGGGCACCGTGGAATACCCCGGCAGCGCCGTGGAATCCGCGGTTGCCCGGCTCCACCGCGCCCCGGAAATTCCCGACGACGTCCCCTCCGAATGGGCCGACCTCATCCGTTCCATGACCACCATCGAGCCGCTGGAGCGGCCATCGGCCGCCGACATAGAGACCGCCCTCCGCCAGGCGTTGGTTTCCCCGGCCTCAACGCCCGGAGAACTGGCGCCGGAGACCACGCGGGTACTGCCGGCCATGCCCTTCCACCCTCCGACCATCACTGCCGAAGAATCAGTGGATGAAGTCCGGGAGGCAGCTGAGGCCACCGGGGCCATGGCTTCCGGGTCCTCTGACGATCCGTCGGCCCAGGCTCCTGCAACCGCATCTGATCCTGTGCCTGAATCTGATCCTGTCCGGCAATCCGGTTCCGGGACGGCAGCCGCCCCCTCCCCGGCCAAGGCCTCCGGCAAGCCCCGCCTGTCAAGGAACCAGCGGATCTGGCTGGCCGTAGTGCTCGCTGCCCTGGTGATCGCCGCAGCCGCTGCCGCGGTGCTGATGAGCATCACCGCCCGGCCCGCCGACGTCGTCCCTTACCCCACGGTGACGGGCGTCCTGGGCGACCACCTCCAGGAACTTCAAAAGAGCGTGGCGCCGTGAGCCTGCGGCAGGGTGTGCCGGGCCGGCTGTTGCTGGCCTGCACCGCGGCCCTGCTGGCTGCCACCGTCCTTAACGCCTGCGCCGCCCCCGGGAGCGGACTGCAGCGCCAAGCGGCAACACAGCTCCAGGCACGGGTCCTTGAGGTCACCCAGGCTTCATCCCAAAACGATCCGGCAGCCGCGCTGAAGGCACTGGAGGGTCTGGAAGCGGACCTTTCAGCTGCCCAGGCAAAGGGCCAGGTCTCCGAAGAGCGCCGCCGCAGCATCACCACGGTGGCCACTGCCGTCCGGGCAGACCTCACTGAAGCGGTTGCCGCGCAGGCGGCGGCCGCGAAGGCTGCAGAAGACGCCCGCGTTGCCGCCGGCCAGGCAGCACAGGACCCCTCCCCCGCACCTGCGCCGCAGCCAGCTCCCGAAGTGGCACCGGCACCGGCACAGGCACCGGCACAGGGCAACACCGCCGGCAACGGAACGGACGGCGGAAAGAACAACGGCGACAAGGGCAAAGGCAAGAACTGAACCCGCGCCCGACAAGGCGACAAAGCAAAAGAAGCGGTGCTCCGGTGGAAACCGGGGCACCGCTTCTCTCTGCCTTACCAGCCGGTATTAGGCCAGGCTGGCGATGACTTTGTTCAGGGTGGCGGAAGGACGCATCACGGACGAAGCCTTGGCGTCGTCCGGGCGGTAGTAGCCCCCGATGTCCACAGGTGAGCCCTGGACCTCGGCCAGCTCGCCCACGATCGTTTCCTCCTGGGAGGAAAGCTCCTTGGCGACCGAGCTGAACGCGGCGGCCAGGTCGGCGTCGTCGGTCTGCTTGGCCAGTTCCTCGGCCCAGTAGCGGGCCAGGAAGTAGTGGCTGCCACGGTTGTCGAGCTCACCGGCGCGGCGGCTCGGGGACTTGTTCTCCAGCAGGAACGTTCCGGTGGCGCGGTCCAGGGTGTCGGCCAGGACCTGGGCGCGGGCGTTGCCCGTGGTGGTGGCCAGGTGCTCGAAGCTCACGGCCAGGGCCAGGAATTCACCCAGGCTGTCCCAGCGGAGGTGGTTTTCCTTGAGCAGTTGCTGGACGTGCTTCGGGGCCGAGCCGCCGGCGCCGGTCTCGAAGAGTCCGCCGCCGTTCATCAGCGGGACCACGGAGAGCATCTTGGCGCTGGTGCCCAGTTCCAGGATGGGGAACAGGTCCGTCAGGTAGTCGCGGAGCACGTTGCCCGTGACGGAGATGGTGTCCTGGCCCTTGCGGATGCGTTCCAGGGTGAAGGCAGTGGCCTTGACCGGGGCCATGATCTGGATGTCCAGGCCCTCCGTGTCGTGGTCCTTCAGGTACTCGTTGACCTTGGCGATCAGGTTGGCGTCGTGGGCGCGTTCCTCGTCCAGCCAGAACACGGCAGGGGTCTGGGAGGCGCGGGCGCGGGTGACGGCCAGCTTGACCCAGTCGCGGATGGGGGCGTCCTTGGTCTGGCAGGCGCGCCAGATGTCGCCCTCGGAGACCTCGTGCTCGATCAGGACGTTGCCGGAGCCGTCAACGATCTGCACCTTGCCGGCTTCCTGGATCTCGAACGTCTTGTCGTGGCTGCCGTATTCCTCAGCCGCCTGTGCCATGAGACCGACGTTGGGCACGGTGCCCATGGTGGTGGGGTCGTAGGCGCCGTTGGCGCGGCAGTCATCGATGACCACCTGGTAGATGCCGGCGTAGGAGCTGTCCGGCAGGACTGCCAGGGTGTCCGCTTCCTTGCCGTCCGGGCCCCACATGTGGCCCGAGCTGCGGATCATGGCGGGCATGGAGGCGTCCACGATGACGTCGCTGGGGACGTTCAGGGTGGTGATGCCCTTGTCAGAATCCACCATGGCCAGGGCGGGGCCGTCTTCCAGGCCTTTCTTGATCAGGTTCTGCACGCCGTCGCGGACGTCTTCCGGCAGGTCCTCGAGGCTGCTGAGGATGGCGGCAAGGCCGTTGTTGGGGCTGATGCCAGCGGCGGAGAGCTGCTTGCCGTAGGTCTGGAACAGTTCCGAGAAGTAGGCCTTGACCACGTGGCCGAAGATGATGGGGTCCGAGACCTTCATCATGGTGGCCTTCAGGTGCGCGGAGAACAGCACACCTTCTTCCTTGGCACGGGCAACCTGGGCCTTCAGGAACTCGTCCAGGGCGGCGGCGCGCATCACGGTGCCGTCGATGACCTCGCCGGCCAGGACGGGGAATGCCTTCTTCAGGACCTTCACGGAGCCGTCCTCGCGGACCAACTGGATGGCGATCGTGCCGTCTGACTCGATGACCACGGACTTCTCGTTGGAGCGGAAGTCGTCCTGGCCCATGGTGGCCACGTTGGTCTTGGAGTCAGCGGTCCAGGCGCCCATGGAGTGGGGGTTCTGGCGTGCGTAGTTCTTGACGGACAGCGGGGCGCGGCGGTCCGAGTTGCCTTCACGCAGGACCGGGTTCACGGCGGATCCCTTGATCTTGTCGTAGCGCGAGCGGACGGCGGTTTCCTCGTCGGAGGAGGGGTTGTCCGGGTAATCCGGCAGGGCGTAGCCCTGCCCCTGCAGCTCGGCGATGGCCGCCTTCAGCTGCGGGATGGAGGCGCTGATGTTGGGCAGCTTGATGATGTTGGCTTCCGGCGTCTTCGCCAGCTCACCGAGTTCAGCAAGGGCGTCACCGATCTGCTGCTCCGGGGTGAGGTAGTCACCGAACACAGCAATGATGCGGCCGGCGAGCGAGATGTCGCGGGTCTCCACCTCCACACCTGCAGTCGAAGCGAACGCCTCGATGATGGGCAGGAACGAATAGGTAGCCAGCATCGGCGCTTCGTCGGTGTGGGTGTAGATAATCTTGGACATGCGCGGGCGTCTCCCTGTGGGTCGGCTTGATTGTGAAAAATTCGGTCTATTTCACCATGTACAACTTACCCGAGGACATGGCGTTGAACCGTACCGGAGTCCCAGCGTTACCCCGGCGGTGAGCAGGATTACAGCGATAGAGAACGGCCGACGGCGGGACACGCCCGGGTGCCGGGGCCACCGTCGTCAACCAGAAGACAGCCGGGGCAGGGAAAGGGTCCTAAGCCGGTATTTGATATCTCACTACTGTGTACAAACTTGTCCCGTGGCGATAAATTCGCTAAGTCACTCCCGATCCAGGGCCAAACCCCGTTCAGACAGGACAACAATGACACGCACCAGGTCTCTGGCTTCCGGCCTCCTGACTTTCTCGGCTGCCGCCGTGCTGGCACTCACCTCGGCGGGCGGGGCCTCAGCCGCGCCGGCACCGTCGGATGGACATGAGGCACCGTCCGTGGCCGGCGTCACGCTCAATGCCGACGGCGCAGCGGACTACTGGACCCCGGAGCGTATGCAGAGCGCCGTTTCAGGTGACGCCCTGGCCGGCAAGGCGCTGGGCCGCGGCAACCGCTCCAGCGCCGCCCTTGTCGAGAAGGGCAAGCCTTCCTCCACCAAGGGGACCAAGGGCAAGCCCACCATTGCCCAGAGCGAGGATCCTGTCTCCCACATCGGCAAAGTCTTCTTCACCATGGGCGGCACCAACTATGTGTGCTCGGGCAACGCCGTCGCCTCGACCAACGGCAGCACCGTGGCTACCGCCGGTCACTGCGTGAACGAGGGCCCGGGCGCGTACGCCACCAACTTCGTCTTCGTGCCCGCCTACGACAACGGCGCGGCACCCTACGGCAAGTGGACCGCCAGGGCCCTGTACGCCCCCACCCAGTGGGCCTCCAACGGCGACATGACCTATGACACCGGCTTCGCCGTCGTGAATAAGGACAGCAACGGTGACCGGCTCACCGACGTTGTCGGCGGCTCTGGCACTGCCTTCAACCAGGCACGGGGCCTGACCTACACGTCGTACGGCTACCCGCAGGCCTCGCCGTTCAACGGCACGTCCCTGTTCAGCTGCACCGGTACGGCCACGGATGACCCCAACAACCCCCAGTTCGGTACCCAGGGCATCCCGTGCGACATGACGGGCGGTTCATCGGGCGGACCGTGGTTCATCGGCATCGGCTCAGACGGCGTACAGAACTCCATCAACAGCTATGGCTACAACGGCTCAGCTGTGATGTACGGCCCGTACTGGGGCAAAGTCATCCAGGCAACCTTCAACAGTGCAGCAAAGTCCTAAGGCACCTGATCCGAAGGAGGATCCCGTCAGCCACGTGGACCTGAACCAGTCCCCCGAGGAAGTCCTCGAGTACTGGACAGAGGAGCGGATGGCGGCGGCGAAGCCCCGGGAGATTCAGCTCCCGGAGCCCGGACCCGGCCCCGGCGACCAGGACTGAACCAGCACAACGACGACGGCGCCCGTCCCCTGCGAAGGGGACGGGCGCCGTTTCGTTTATCCGGGCCCACGCCGCCCGGGTTCCCAGGCCGAGCGCAGCGAGGTGAGGGCGGCGGTGGGGATCAGTGGAAGAAGTGGCGGGCTCCGGTGAAGTACATCGTGATGCCGGCGGCGTTCGCTGCCGCTATGACTTCCTCATCCCGGACGGAACCGCCCGGCTGCACCACGGCGCGGACGCCGGCGTCGATCAGGATCTGCAGCCCGTCGGCGAACGGGAAGAACGCGTCAGAGGCGGCCACGGCACCGCGGGCACGCTCTGGTGCGCCGCTCGCGTCCGCGTTGGAAGCGCCGCCGGCACCTTCGACGTCGGACTCCACCGTGACGCCCAGGGTGTTGGCCCGTTCCACGGCCAGGCGGCAGGAGTCCAGGCGGTTGACCTGGCCCATGCCGATGCCCACAGCGGCGCCGTTCTCTGCGAGGAGGATGGCGTTGGACTTCGCGGCCCGGCAGGCGGTCCAGGCGAAGGCAAGGTCCGCGAGGGTCTTCCCGTCCGCGGCTTCACCGGCGGCGAGGGTCCAGTTGGCGGGGTTGTCGCCGTCGGCGTCCACCTTGTCGCTGACCTGGACCAGCATGCCGCCGGAGACCTGGCGGAACTCCGTGGGGTAGCGGCCGTAGCCCTCGGGCAGGGCGAGCAGGCGGATGTTCTTCTTCTTGGAGAGGATCTCCACTGCCTCGGGCTCGAAGCCGGGGGCGATGACCACCTCGGTGAAGATGTCCTTGACGGTGTTCGCCATGCCGGCGGTAACGGTGCGGTTCGCGGCGATGACGCCACCGTACGCGGAGACCGGATCGCAGGCGTGGGCCTTGGCGTGGGCATCGGCAATGGGGTCCGCGGCGTCGGCGGACCCGACGGCCACACCGCACGGGTTGGCGTGCTTGATAATGGCGACGGCGGGCTCAGCGAAGTCGTAGGCGGCGCGCAGGGCGGCGTCGGCGTCAACGAAGTTGTTGTAGCTCATGGCCTTGCCGTGCAGCTGGTCCGCCTGGGCGATGCCCATCGGCGCAGCCTTGTCCACGTACAGGGCAGCCTGCTGGTGCGGGTTCTCGCCGTAGCGCAGGACCTCGGAACGCTCCAGGGACAGGCCGGCGTAGGCGGGCCAGTCGATGACGCCGTCGCCGTCCTCGTCCAGGAACTGGCTGGCGGTCCAGGTGGCCACCGCGTTGTCGTAGGCGGCGGTGTGGGCGAATGCCTTGGCGGCGAGGCGGCGGCGCGTCTTCAGGTCGAAGCCGCCGGCGGCGGCAGCCTCCACCACCTGGCCGTAGAAGGACGGATCCACCACGATGGCGACGGCGGCGTGGTTCTTCGCGGCCGAGCGCACCATGGCGGGGCCTCCGATGTCGATCTGCTCCACGACGTCATCCTGCGCGGCACCGGACTTGACCGTATCCACGAACGGGTAGAGGTTCACCACCACCAGGTCGAAGGCTTCGATGTCCATGCTGGCGAGGGTTTCCATGTGGGCCGGGACGCGGCGGTCCGCCAGGATTCCGCCGTGGACGCGCGGGTGCAGCGTCTTGACGCGGCCGTCCAGCATCTCGGGCGAACCGGTGACTTCCTCAACCTCCTGCACGGGAATGCCCGCGGCGGCGATCTTCTTGGCCGTGGAACCGGTGGAGACGAGCTTTACGCCCGCGGCGTGCAGGCCCGTTGCGAGCTCCTCCAGACCGGTTTTGTCGTAAACCGAGATCAGGGCCCGGCGGATGGGTACACGGTCAATGGATACGCGCTCATGCTGCGTGAAGCTCACAAATGTCTCCGTCTTATCTCGCGGAACAGGGCCGCGGTTGGTGGGGATAGGGCCAGTTTATCGCGAAGGCGCGGTTGGCCGGTGTGTCGGCCGGAGTGTGAACGCCGTGGGCGCGGGC
Organism: Pseudarthrobacter sp. LT1; assembly: GCF_035621795.1. Lineage (NCBI taxonomy): Bacteria > Bacillati > Actinomycetota > Actinomycetes > Micrococcales > Micrococcaceae > Pseudarthrobacter > Pseudarthrobacter sp. LT1. Next base: position 1,293,398 of record NZ_CP141830.1, on the reverse strand, counting down.
TAGAGTTTTGAACAGGAGGCGGCGATGAACACTTACACCACTGTGCCCAGCGGCGAACAGGTGGTCCAGGAACTTCCCTGGCGATGGAAAGTCCAGGGCAGGATCTTCCTGATCGGGGGCCTCGGCTTCATGTTCGACGCCTGGGATGTGACCCTGAACGGCATCCTGATTCCATTGCTCTCCAAGCACTGGTCGCTCTCCGCCGGAGAGGCCGCCTGGGTGGGTACTGCGAACCTGATCGGCATGGCCCTGGGTGCCTTCATCTGGGGAACGATTGCGGACACCGTGGGCCGCAAGAAGGCCTTCACCGCCACCCTGCTGCTGTTCTCGGTGTTTACCGTCCTGGGCGCGTTCGCCCCCGACTTCATCTGGTTCTGCGTCTTCCGGTTCATGGCCGGGTTTGGCCTGGGTGGCTGCATTCCCGTGGATTACGCCCTGGTGGGTGAGTTCACCCCCCGGAAGCAGCGCGGCAAGGTGCTGACAGCCATGGACGGCTGGTGGCCCATCGGCGCAGCCCTGGCAGGGTTCGTCTCCGCCGGACTGGTGGCCCTCTACGGCGACTGGCGCCTGACCATGCTGGTGATGGTGCTTCCCGCCCTGCTGGTCTTCTGGATCCGGCGGAGCGTGCCGGAGTCGCCGCTGTTCCTGATCAGGAAGGGCCGGCGGGAGGAGGCCGCTACAATCATCGACGGGCTGGTGGAAGCCACCGGGGCGGAACCCCGCGCCTACAGCCTTCCCGATGCCCGGGACGTTCCACGGCTTTCCGCCGGCAGCGCCTGGACTCAGCTGCGCTCGGTGTGGCAGTTCAACTGGAAGATCACGGCTGCCGCCTGGGCCCTGTTCTTCAGCATCCTGCTGGTCTACTACCTGTCCCTGACGTGGATGCCGAGGATCCTTATCGGCGCCGGGTTCGCCGAATACAAGGCGTTCGTCACCACGGCGTCCATGGCCGCCGTCGGCTTCCTGGGCGTGGTGGTGGCGGCGCTCCTGGTGGAGCGGGTGGGGCGTAAATGGATCCTTGCCATCACCGGTCCGCTGTCCGCACTGACCCTGGTGATCGTGGCGTTCGTGGTGGACATCCCCACGGCCGCGGTGTTCTGGCTGCTGGTGTTCGGGTTCGTGGTGCAGGTGGCCATTCCGGTGCTCTATGCGTATGTCTCTGAGCTTTATCCCACCGAACTGCGCGGCACCGGGTTCGGCTGGGCGTCCACATTCTCGCGTCTCGGTGCGGGTTTTGGGCCGTTGATCTTTGCCAACTACTTCTGGCCGGAATTCGGGCTGGCCACATCCTTCGCCCTGGCCGGTGCCCTGGTGCTGGCCTCCGTGCTGTGGATGGCGTTCTTCTCCCCGGAAACCCGGCAGGCGCGCCTGCAGTAAACCCGCCCTAGGCGGCGGAGTACGCGGGGTCGGCGGCCAAGGCGGCCAGGGTGGAGACCAGCAGCCGGCGCTCAACCACCTTGATGCGCTCGTGCAGGGTTTCCTCGGTGTCGGTGTCCTCGATGGCCACGGCTTCCTGGGCAATGATGGGGCCAGTGTCCACGCCGGCGTCTGCCCAGTGCACGGTGCAGCCGGTGACCTTCACGCCGTATGCCATGGCATCGCGCACGCCGTGCGCACCGGGGAAGGCCGGGAGAAGGGCCGGGTGCGTGTTGAGGTATTTGCCCTGGAAAGCGTCGATGAACTCCGGGCTGACGATCCGCATGAACCCGGATGACACCACCACGTCCGGCTTGTAGGCGGCCACAGCCCGGGTCAGCGCTGCGTTCCAGTCTGCGCGGTCCGGGTAAGCCTTGAAGTCCACTACGAAGGTGGGGATCCCGGCGGCAGCGGAGCGCTCGACGCCGTAGGTTCCCTCGCGGTCCGCGCCCACCGCTGCGATGTCCACGTCGAGGTCCCCCGCCTTGACGGCGTCGATAACTGCCTGGAGATTGGACCCGGTTCCGGAAACGAGGACGACGATACGCATTGGTCCAGCTTAGGTGCAGGCTCGCGTACGCTGGAAAACATGAACAGCGAACCGGGCCGGAGCGGGCAGCAGCAGGTCAGGCCCCCGCTCAGCGAGGCGGCGAAAGCTTCCCTTGCCAAGACCCGCACCCTGTTCCGGATGTTCGTGGTCTCGGTCTTCGGATCGTTCTTCGTGTACCAGTTGGACGTCGGCTACCTGTGGCTGGCAACCGTGCTGACCGCCGCGGGCCTGGTCCTGGGGATAGTCCTGCTGGTCCGGTCAATCCGCCTTAAGGAATCAAGGCTGGTTCTCCTGGGCACCATTTCAGGGCTGGTGGTGGCCGCCGTCATGGTGCTGCTGATCGTCACCACCATGGTCCTGTTTGACCAAGTGCGCGAGTACCAGGCGTGCCTGGGCCGGGCGCTGACGGACCGGGCGACCCATGCGTGCATGGCGCAGTTCCAGGACGTCCTGCCCGCCAAGGTCCGCTAGCCGCGGCCTGGTCCTAGTGGACCAGCTCCGCATCGTGTTCCGCTGCCCCGGTCTTCTCCCGCTCCAGCCACGGTCCGGCAGCGTAACCGACAACGACGCCGATGCCTACCTCGGCAGCGACCCACAGGCCGGTCCACAGGGGGTCGGGCCCAATGGCCGTCAAGCGGCCAAGGCCGGCTGACCCCCTGGCGATCCAGGCCAGGGAGGCAGTCAGCAGGCCCGCCGCCACCCCCACGAGCACGCCGAGCACCAGCGTGGAGACGGCGGCGGTGAACCAGCGGGCGTGGACCTTGATGGCGAGCCATTCGTCGAAGTGGTTTTCGCCCTCCCGCAGGAACCACCATCCCGCCATGACACCTGCCAGCACCGGAACAACCAGGGCCACGAAGGCGTAGTCCAGGGACCCCGACGGGATGCCAGCCAGGACCGGTATGGACGGAAGCGGCCCGACGGCGGTGCCCAGCGCCCCGGCCTGGGAGCCTGCCCCCATGGCAAATCCGGCGCCGGACGTCCAGGCGAGGGCGAACACCACAAGGTTGGGCAGGAAGCCGAGCTGCGCGATGGTGAGGGCGGCACCTCCCACCGGGCCGGCGTCGAGCGCTTCATAAACGGAAACCACCAGGTTCCAGTGGATGAACAGGTCTGCCGCCAGCAGCACTGCGGCCAGGGTGAGGGCGGACAGCACGGCGACGGACCCTGCTTTGGCCGCGGATGCGAAGTACGATCCGGCCCAGCGTGAGTGCTGGCTGGTGCGCGAGATCCAGTCCACGGCGTCAACGCCGATCAGCCGGCTCCAGGACCCGGCCTCCCTCCGTGCGCCAATCACCATTCCCAGCCCGAACGGGACCAGGGGAACCAGCATGGCGAACCAGAGGTTGATGCCGACGTCGGTGCTGCGGCAGACGAACCCGGTGGCAGCGCCGAACGCTGCATACACTGCCCACGAGCCCAGCAGCGCTTGCCACAGCTGGTCCGTATAGGAGGCGCGGGCCAGCCGCCGGCCGGCGCGCCAGGCCAGGAGGAACGGGATGAGGGTCAGGCCCAGGGGAATCAGGCTCAGGATGCCGGACCCGCCGTGGGTGGCAGTCCCGGGTCCTGTGCCGGCAAGTTCCAGCGGCACCCCGTGGACCAGGAGCCAGGACTGCCCGGCCAGGCGGGCCAGGACTTCGAACTGCCCGTTTTGGAATCCCGCAGTGGCCCAGACAGCGACGATGGGCGCCACGACCACCAGGGCCGAAATGATGGCCGCCTGCGCCGCTTCAAGGGCACCCTGCAGCCATAACGGCATGGGTAGGCCACGGTCTCCGGTCTGATCAGCGCGCAGTTTCATCGTGTTCCATGGTGTCACGCCGGGCGTGCCGGACCCGCGAACGACAGGCTCCAGGGCGGCACTGATCACCAATCAAGTGCCCCGGCGTGCGGCGCTTTTTGCCCTGCCCCGCCGTAAAATTGGTAGAAACCAAAACCCGCCGCCCCGCTGAGGGCATGGTGCGATTTCTGCTGGCTGCCGGACGTGGACGCTGCCAGCCGTGTACCCGGATACCGTCAACCGGGAAAACAGGAGCCGCGAATGAGAGATGAACCGTAAGTTCTGAAGATATTCGTCCTACTGGCTGGTGCAGCCACCGCTTCCGGCGCGGCTGCACCAGCGTTTTAAACGGCAGCGGCGCCGGGAGCCCCCAAGGTAGCTCCCGGCGCCGTTCACCGTGTCAGGGCTGCTGATTCAATCAGCCCGCCCGCGGGACGGGGGCCGAAGCCCCCGCGCCGGTCAGCGGCGGTGATCGCCGTCTGTTTCGATGTTCTCCTTGCGGACTTCCTCGTTGACCGTGACGTCGTCGCGGACAACGTCCTTGTCCAGCCGGACCCGCTCCACCGGAACAGCTTCCTTCTCAACGACGGGGCGCTCCTCGTGGAGGATCACTTCGTGTTCTTCCTCGCTGATGTCAGGTCCGCCGAGGGCGGCACCGCGGTTTGCGTCGGTGATGGGCTCACGCTCAATCCGGACTTCTTCGCGCTCCACCGGGATGGTCTTGGTGACGTTTTCGGTGGTGACGTACTTGCGCAACCGTACCCGGCCGGTGGCCTCACGCTCCTTGCCCACGTGCAGCCTCTCCTCGGACCGCGTCATGGCGTCGTCCGTGGTGGGACCGGAGGTGTCGTGGCCAACGGCTCCCCGGGCATCCGTGTCGCGGTCGTAGGTGTCGCGGTCGGATGTGATGCCTGCCGTGGGGGTGCCGGCGTTCAGGTCGGCGTCGCCCTGCAGGTCAACATCCCTGTCGGTGCCGGTCCGGGCCTCGGTGTAGGTCCGTGCGCCACGGTCGTAGTACGTGTACAGCCGGTCCTCTTCCTCTGGGGTGAGGTGACCGTCTGCGTCCACGCGGGGAGCATCCTTGACGTGTTCCTTGGTGTAAGGCACCACCAGGTCGTCGCCCTGGTGGTGGGCGCCCTCGACCGGAATGAACGACTCCGAAGTTCCGAAAAGGCCGGTCTTGACCGTGACCCATGTGGGCTCACCCGTGTCGTCGTCTGCGTACAACTGTCCGATCGAACCGATCTTGGTGCCATCGGAACCGACGACGTTGCCGCCCTTGGTGAGCAGGTTTTCAAGATTTTCCCTGTTGAGCATGACTCTCCTTGGATGTGTCTTTGCACTGGGTCTGCCAGCAATGGATGTCCTGGCGCGGGTTGTCCCCGACGTCTGGCTTCCGCCCCGGCTGCTTGAGGCTTTGCGCTGACCGCCCCACTACCGTAAGCATGCTTAGCATCAGATGCCAAGCCTACTTACTAAATAATTTGAAACTCAGGGGCAGTTGTTCATCCGGCCTTTTCCTTCGGGTAACGCTTTCTCCCCCGCCATTTCAAGGAAGGCGCCCACGGTTGAAGGGTGCGGATCGCAATTGTTGCCGAATCTTTTTTGCCGTTGATGAACGGTGTCACCCACTCCATCCTGCGGGTCCTGGACCACCTTCAGGAGCGCGGCGATGAGGTTCTGGTCCTCGCGCCCTCCGGACATGACGGGGAGGCCGGGGACCGCGTCAAGGGGGCGGAGGTGCACAGGCTGCCCGCGGTCCCGCTGGCGGGCTATGCGAACGTGCGGGTGGCGCTGGGAGGGGTGTACCGGGTCAAGCGAATCCTTGCCGAGTACGCGCCCGATGTGGTCCACCTTGCCTCGCCGTTCGTGCTGGGCTGGCGTGCCGCGCAGGCTGCGCACCAGCTGGGCATCCCCATCGTGGCCATCTATCAGACCGAAGTTCCGAGCTACGCCGCCCGGTACGGCGTGCCCTTCCTGGAGAACTGGGCCTGGAACCGGGTGGAGAACATCCACTTACTGGCAACACGCACCCTGGCGCCCTCCACGTTCGCGCTGAACCAGTTGCGCGGCCGGGGCATCCCTCGGGTACGGATGTGGCGGCGCGGTGTGGACACCGCCCGGTTTTCGCCGGAAAAGCGCGACGACGGGTGGCGGGCTTCAGTGGCCCCGGGCGGGGAACGGATCATCGGCTACGTGGGCAGGCTGGCGGTCGAAAAGCAGGTGGAAGACCTTGCCGCCCTCGCCGGCATTCCCAACACCAGGCTGGTGGTTGTGGGCGACGGCCCGCAGCGGGCAGCCCTTGAGGCGGCCTTACCCGGGGCGGCGTTTACCGGCTTCCTGGGCGGTGATGACCTGGCACGGGCGGTGGCATCGTTCGACCTGTTCGTCCATCCCGGCGAGTTCGAAACCTTCTGCCAGACCATCCAGGAGGCCATGGCATCGGGCGTACCCGTGGTGGCCACGGGCCGGGGCGGCCCGTTGGATCTGGTGGAGAACTCGCGCACCGGATGGCTCTACGAACCGGGCGACTTGTCCGCCTTGCGGGCCCGGGTGCAGGACCTCGTGGGCGACGACGCCAAACGGCGGGCATTTGCGGCCGCAGCACACGCCTCGGTCCAGGACAGAACCTGGCCCGCGCTCTGCACGGAACTGGTGCAGCACTACGCGGACGTCATCGCGGGGGCGGCCGCACCCGCACAGAAGGTTTCAAAGGCAGGAGCATCATCATGAAGATATCCGTGATCGGCTGCGGCTACCTGGGCGCGGTCCACGCAGCAACCCTGGCCTCCATGGGCCACACCGTGGTGGGCATCGACGTCGACCCCGGAAAGGTGGCGCAGCTGGCACAGGGTGCCGCACCGTTCCACGAACCTGGACTGGATGAACTGCTGGAGCACGGCCGCGCCACCGGACGGCTGCGCTTCTCCACCGATCCCGCCGGGGCAGGGGACGCACAGGTGCACTTTTTGTGCGTGGGGACGCCGCAGGACAGGACGTCCGACGCCGCCGACCTCACCTTCCTGGTCTCCGCCGCGGCGGCCTTGCTGCCGCACCTGGCCGCGGGCGCCGTCGTCGTCGGTAAATCCACGGTGCCCGTTGGCACCGTGGACATGCTCCAGGACGTCCTGGCCGCACGGCCTGATGTGCTGCTCGGCTGGAATCCGGAGTTCCTCCGGCAGGGCACCGCCGTCAAAGACTCCTTGGTCCCGGACCGGCTGGTCTACGGCGTGGACGGCGGCCGGGCCGCCGCCTTCCACCCCGCCACCGGCGCGCCCCTGGGGGTGGCGGCGGCCCTGGACGCTGTCTATGAGCCGCTGCTGGCTGCCGGGATCCCGCGCCTGGTCTGCAACTTCGCCACGGCAGAACTCATCAAGTCGGCCGCGAACGCGTACCTGGCAACCAAGGTCAGCTTCATCAACGCCGTCGCTGGACTGTGCGATGCCGCGGGTGCTGATGTCACCGAACTCAGCGAGGCGATGGGGCTGGATCCGCGGATCGGTGGCCGGTACCTGCACGCGGGGCTTGGTTTCGGCGGCGGTTGCCTGCCCAAGGACATCCGCAGCTTCCGCACCCAGGCCGCCGCCCTCGGCGTGCCCGCGGTGGAGGACTGGATGCGGCTGGTGGATGCGGTGAACCTGGGCCAGCGGGAACGTACGGTGCGCCTGGCGGCGGAACTGTGTGGCGGGATGCTCGCCGGGCGTTCCATCACCGTGCTGGGTGCCTCCTTCAAACCGGATACCGACGACATCCGCGACTCCCCTGCACTGGATGTTGCGGACCGGCTGGCCGCCGCCGGTGCCCATGTGACCGTCACGGACCCCAAAGCAGTGAACCTTGCGTGGCGCCGCTACCCACGCCTGCGCTTCGAGGCCTCCGCGGCGCGGGCGCTCCAGGACGCCGAGCTGGTGCTGCTCCTCACCGAATGGGACGAGTACCGGCGGCTGTGCCCCTCCTCGGCCGGGCAGCAGGTACGACGCCGGGTGGTCCTGGACGCGCGCAATGTGCTGGATGCTGCGGCCTGGCAGGAACAGGGCTGGGTGGTGCGCGGGCTCGGGACCACCGCGGGTGCCCTGGCGGCGGCCGCATACTGAGGCTTAGCCCAGGAGCCCCAGCTCGGCGAAGGCCAGCGCAACGCCGCCACCGGCCGGCGCGGCAGTAACCCTGTCCGCTACGGCAAGAACGGAGGGATGGCCTCCTTCCACGGCGATACCCACGCCCGCGTACTCAAGCATCTCGACGTCATTGGCACTGTCGCCGATGGCCACGATGTCTGCCCGGTCCAGGCCGAGCCGGGCCTCCACCACCTGGATACCCACGGCCTTATGGGTGCCCGCCATGTAGATCTCCCCGGCACGCTCGCCCAGCGCCGACAGCGAACTGGGAATCAGCCCCACCCCGGGGCCGAAGGTTTCCATCAGGCGGCTCAGCGGCACCGGTGAATCGAAGCAGGAGATTTTGGCGTAGGACGTGGCGCGGAGGTCGTCGCTGTACTGCATGGGCCCCAGGATGTCCTCGAGCGGATCAACATCCGTGCTGAGGACGCCGTCATGCTGCGGCCGGCCGGCAAAGATGGGCCCAAGGACCTCCCGCAGCCGCCGGTCCACGCCCGTGCGGCCATGCAGGGCCTCCGGCGCTTCCAGGATGTAGGCGGCACCGTGCGCGTCGAGCGTTTCGACGATGCGTGCCGCCAACTCCGGCTCAAAGCGGGTGTCCTTGAGGACTTCACCGCTGACCTCCACCCTGGCACCGGCTCCGGTAATGGTGCCGTCGAATCCTGCCTCGAGGATGTGCCCGGGCACCATGGACAGGGGACGTCCGGTGCAGACGAACACCAGGTGGCCCCGCTTCCGGGCGGTCCGGACGGCGTCCACATGGACCTCCGGAGCAAGCCCGTGATCGGCGTAGGTGCCGTCGATGTCAAGGAATATGGCTCGCGGCCGCTGGGTGTGGCTGGACATGCCGGAGCTCCTTCACCAGATGCAGGGACATCCAATCCTAGCTGCAGCCGCTTTACCGGCGGAGAAAAATTTCCCGAATTCGGGTCAAACTGACAGTCATCCTGTGATATTGAAAGCCTTGCAGAGTAGTAAGCCTGCTGATTGAATGAGGGAACCGGAAATGGGGGCCCGGTACAACTTACTGACAAGGAGTGGCAACATGGGCATTATTGGATTTCTCATTTTGGGCCTGATTGCTGGAGCCATTGCAAAGGCCATCCTGCCGGGACGCCAAGGCGGCGGCTGGGTGATCACGATGGTCCTCGGCGTCGTTGGGGCCATCCTGGGCGGCTGGATCGGATCACTGATCTTCGGCGGCGGACTGGCCGAATTCTTCGACATCAGGACGTGGCTGCTGGCCATCCTCGGCTCGATCATCGTGCTGCTGATCTACGGCGCCGTCACCAACCGCAGCGGCCGCCGGGTGTAGCCGCTTTCCCATATTCATCAGTAAGAGGCGCCGGACCCCATTGTGGGGTCCGGCGCTTTTTACGTCCGGGGCCAGGTTTTTGCTGGACCAACATGAAGTTAGGGTGACCGGCCCAATTTCCCCCTGCGGCCTTTATGATTGCGAAGGGGTGGTGTGATGACCGGTTTTTCGGGCCGTGACAACAATGTGGCATTACAAACTTTTGGCGGTGTCATGGACGCAAGTCCGGATGCGCTTATGGCCCTGGCTGCGGACGGCACCGTCCTGGCGGTAAACGCGGCAGCGGCACGGCTGTTTGGCCTGCCCCGGGACGCCTTCGCAGGCCTGGACCACCGGCTTCTGATCGGCGAGGGCTTCCGCGACGACGTGGCCCACCTGCTGCACCAGCTCCTCACCCACCCGGAAGAGCATCCACCGCCGCTGGAAATCAGCGCCCTGCGCGGGGACGGAACCGAGGTCCCCGTTGAACTGGCCGTGGCCGTCCTCCCCGGGCAGGACCCGGCCGGCGCACGGCTGCTGCTTTCGGCCCGCGGCACTGCGCACCGCAAGACGGCCGACGCCAACCTCCGCGAGGCCATGTCCCTGCTGACGGCCACCCTTGAATCAACCGCAGACGGCATCCTGGTCATCGCCACCGACGGCAGCGTGGCCGGATTCAACGACCAGTTCCTCACCATGTGGGGCATCCCTCCCGAGATGATGGAGGCCGACAGCGAGGAGCCGGCGCTCCGGCTGGTCATGGCGCAGATCGCAGATCCAGTGCCCTTCGTCGCGCGCCTGGGCGAAGTCCAGGAGGACCCGGCAGGCGAAAGCCACGACGTGGTGGAACTCCGCGACGGCCGCACCCTGGAGCGCTATTCCCGCCCGCAACGCGTGGGCGAGAAAATTGTGGGCCGCGTATGGAGCTTCCGCGACGTGACGCCGCGGCGGAGAGCTCAGGAGCAGGCACAGCAGGCCATGATGGACCTCGCCGTGCAGGCTGAGAAGCTGCGCGCCATGGCCTTCCAGGACCCGCTGACCGGGCTCGCCAACCGGGCCGTCTTCAACGATGCCCTGGCCGAATCCCTGCAGGAACCGCGGCTGAAGACGGTGGATGTCCTGCTCCTGGACCTCGACGACTTCAAGGAAGTCAACGATATCCTTGGCCACCAGGCGGGCGACGACATGCTCATCGAGGTGGCACGCCGGCTCCGCGGCTGCGTTCCCACGGCCGACGTCGTGGCCCGGCTGGGCGGCGACGAGTTTGTGGTGCTCCTGACTGCCTGCCCCGACGCCGACGCAATCGCGGCGTGCATTGTGCGCTGCCTGCACGTCCCGGTGACTATCGGCGGCACCGTCCTCCGCCCCAGCCTGAGCCTGGGGCTCGCCTCCCTGGGCCAGGACAGCGTGGGCCCTTCCGAACTGCTGCGGCATGCGGACATCGCGATGTACGCCGCCAAGGCCGCCGGCAAGAACCGGTTCCTGCGGTTCCACCCGGACATGATGCAGGCGCTGGTGCAGCGGACGCACATGGAAAGCGGGCTCCAGCTGGCCGTGCCCCGCGGTGAAATCACCGTGGACTTCCAGCCGATCGTCTCGCACCGCATGGGGCAGGTGGTCCAAATGGAGGCGCTGGCCAGGTGGGACCGGGGCGGCGAGCGGATACCGCCGTCGATCTTTATCCCACTCGCCGAGCGCACCGGGCTGATCGGCGAGATCGGGGCCGAGGTGATGGCCACCGGAATGGTGCAGCTGGCACAGTGGCTCAGCGGGGATCCGTCACGGTCCCTGGCCGTGAACGTCTCCGGCGTGCAACTGCAGGAACCCGATTTCGCCGGGAACGTCCTGCGACTGGCGGAAGCCAGCGGTGTAGCGCCTTACCAGCTGGTCGTGGAAGTTACCGAGAGCGTATTCTTCGACGCCGACTGCAGCCTGATCCAGCAGCTCAGCGCACTGCGGGACGCGGGTGCCCGGGTGGCACTGGATGACTTTGGCACCGGCTACTCCTCGCTGGGCCGGCTGCAGGACCTGCCCGTGGACACCGTCAAGATCGACAAGACCTTCGTGTCCATGGTGCGGACCGGCAATGAGCGCCTGCCCATCCTCAGCTCCATGATCAACATGGCGCACAGCCTGGGCCTGACCGTGACGGCGGAGGGCATCGAGACGGCGGCGCAGGCGGACTACCTGACGGCGCTGGAGTGCGATTCACTGCAGGGGTACATGTTCTCGCTGCCGGAACCCGGCGACAGGCTGCACCAGGCTTTGCACCACGCGGAAGAGGCCCTCAACGCGCTGAAAGGCAGGTAGCCGGAAGACTCCGGGGTCAGGCTGCTTCCTGGCGGCCCGGGCGCTGCGGCTTGGCCGGCGCGGGCTGGGAGTTCTGGGACTGGGAAGCCTGGGGCTGGGCGGGCTGGCCCGATTCCCCGGCACCGGCAGGAACGTTGACCGTGCCGGCGGCCGCGGAGGGGGCCGGGACGGCAGCACGGTTGCGGCGCCAGCGCCGCACCAGGTCGGCGGCGGCCAGCAGTCCCGCGAGGGGCGTCAGCACAGCTGCGGCGTAGACGAACAGCATCCAGGTCAGGGTGGTCAACGGCGGCTGGTTGTTGTTGAGCAGCGACAGCCCGCCCAGCATGGCGACAACCCAGAACAGCAGGACGGCAGACAGCACGGCGCCGGCAGGGAAATACTGGTTGGTCACGACTTTTTTCAGGGTTTCCATGCACTTCCTCCTGCCTGGCCGGGGGACGGCGAAAGCCGTTCACTCACCAGTATGGGGCCCGGCAGGTTCGAAACTGCGCAAGACAACACGGCGAGTGATGAAGCTAACGTGACTGCCGGCGTCGTCCGGATCCGGGGGCCGAAACGACCGGCCCAAAACCCTTCCCGCACAGGACTTGGCCGAATACCGTAAGGCCTGTCCGCATATTATCTGGAGGCTCCCATGCGCAAAGTCACTGCCGGCCTGTTCCACTCCGTGGATGGGGTGGTGTCCGAACCTTTCAAGTTCCAGTTCGACAGCTTCGACGAGGAGCTCGGTACGGGCCTGGCCAGGATGATCAACACCGTGGACACCGTCATCCTGGGCCGCGTGAGCTACCAGGAGTGGGCGGATTACTGGCCCACCGCCCCGCAGGACCAGGACTTTGCCGCGTTCATCAACCCCGTGGAGAAGTTCGTTGCATCGCACACGCTGACGGGACCGCTGGAATGGCAGAACTCGCGGGTGATGGACGCGCCGCTGACGGAGTTCGTGGGCGCGTTAAGGGAACGCGACGGCGGGGAAATCGCCGTGTGCGGAAGCATCTCCGTGGTGCGGCAGCTGCTGTTCGCCGGTCTGCTGGACTCGCTGCAGCTGATGACCCACCCGGTGATCGCCGGCAGCGGCCGCCGGCTGTTCGAGGACGGCGACCCACTGACCCGCCTGGTGCTGCAGGACCAGTCGGCAACCAGCAAGGGCAACGTGCTAAGCACCTACGGGGTACGCGCCAGGGATTAGGCGGCTAATGCTCCGAAAAGCTCCTCCACGAGCCGCTCCAGGTGCTCGGGGAGGTCTGCCTCGGTGCCGTGTTCGCCACGGCCCAGGAACACTGCGGTGCCGCGGATCCCGTCAAGGTCCAGGCCGCATTCGTGCATCAGCTGCCCCGCGCGGAAGTTGACCGGCAGGAGCCTCGTGACGCTTTCCGCGTTGAGGTAGACATGCCAGTCGCCGCGGATCACCGATTCCAGCGGGCCGCCCACCAGGGCTTCAAGGGCCTTCAGGTCCGCGTCCACCTGCTCCAGGCGGATGGGCTCGGCATTGCCGGCCGGTATGACAAGTGCTGTGTAAGTTCTGGTGTCCATTGTTCGCTTCTCCACTGGGTTTAACACCCGTGGAGGCGGCAGTGTTCCCGGAACGCTACGCCTGCGCGGCCAATGCGGCGATGTCCCGGGGAGTGGTCCGGCAGCAGCCGCCCAGGATGCGTGCGCCCGCCTGCTGCCATTCACCGGCACCGGCGGCAAGGCCTGCAGGCGCCCCTCCCCCGGCCGAGCCGCCGTACCCTCCGCTTGCCTGGCTCCACGTCTTGGTTGCGGAATCGTAGGTCTCCCCCGAATTCGGGTAGGCCACCAGGGGTATCTCCGTGTGCAGGCGCAGGGCGGCGAGCGCCGGGCCTACCAGGTCAAGGGGCACGCAGTTCACTCCGACCGCCGCAACGTGCGGGTGCCCGTTCACGCGTTGCGCCACATCGGCCAGCGGCGTGCCGTCGCTGATGTGGCCGCCGTCGCGGAGGGAAAAGGAAAACCAGGTGTCGACGCCGTGTTCCCGGCTGAGTGCCAGCAGGGCCTCCGCCTCGGCGAAGGAGGGCAGCGTCTCGAAGGCGAGGAAGTCCACGCCGGCCTTGACCAGTGCCGCTACGCGGGGAGCATGGAACTCCTCGAACTCGCCGGGGGCGAGGCTGTAGTCCCCCCGGTATTCCGAGCCGTCCGCGAGGTAGGCGCCGTACGGGCCCACGGAGCCCCCCACCAGCAGCGGCCCGGCGTCCGGATGCTCCATCAGGTGCTCCCGCCGGGCTTCATCCGCCAGCCGTACGGACAGTGCAACCAGGTCAAGGGCTTCCTCCTCAGCCATGCCCCGTGCCGCAAACCCCCGGGGCGTTGCCTGGTAGCTGGCCGTGGTGGCGATGTTCGCCCCCGCCGCGAAGTAGTCGCGGTGCACGTCCCGGATAAGCCCGGGCTGCTCGAGCAGGACCTTGGCCGACCACAGAGGGTCGTCCAGGTTGCAGCCGCGCGCCTCCAGCTCGGTGGCCAGGGCGCCGTCGGCAATCAGGGTGCGACCGGATTCCAGTGCGGCGGAGAGGGAAGAAATGGGAGGCATAAGTTCACTATAGGCATGGGCTCATGCTTTTACTGAGTGTTACCGGCACCAGCAACCGGCCACACCGGAGGGCCCCTTTCGGATCGCTAGACTCACTTTTATGTCGAAGACCTCCAGCATGGGCCGCGGAATCCAGGCCCTGCTTGCCGTTGGGGAACGCCACGCACGGGGGTTTCCCGGCGGCAGCGCTGCCGAGGTCGCCGCCGATCTGGACCGGGACCGGAGCCAGGTGTCCCGCAGCCTGCGGACCGGCGGACAGGAAGGCTTCCTGGCCCGCACTGCGGCGCGCACCTACGTCCTGGACTGGTCGGTCTACACCGACGCGCAGCTCCTGACCGAACGCCGACTCCAGGCCGACGGCGCCGCCGCCCTGGACGCCCTGGCCGCCGGGACCAATGAGGCGTGCTTCCTTGGAGTGCTGCGCGGCGACAGCACGGTGACCATCGGTGAGAGCGTCCCGGCCGGCAGCAACCTGGTGGGTTCATGGCTGGGCCGCCCTTATCCTGCCTACTGCAGTGACGCCGGCCAGGCGGTCCTGTGGGAAGCACCGGAAGAGGATGTCCGGAGCGTGTTTTCAAAGGTCGCATTCACGCGCCACGGCCCCAACACGCCTGCAGGCGTGGATGAGTTCCTGGTGCGGCGGGAAACCGCGCGCGCCCGCGGATACTCGATCGTGGATGAAGAAGCCGAGCCCGGGCTGTACTCCCTGGCCGTACCGGTCCGCGACTTCAAAGGCGACGTGGTGGCGGCCCTGCAGATCGTGGGCATCAAGGACCGGCTGGAACCGCGGCGGGAATCATGCGCAGCTGCCCTGGTGGCCCAGGGATCCTGGCTCGAGTCGACGCTCGGCTACCGGAGCTGAGTGTCAGGTTTCGGCTGCACCGAGGCGCGTGGCGGCGGACGAAAGCACAGCTGCCGCCGTGGCGAAATCAGCCCCGAACTCTCCCCGGCTGCCCAGCACGCTGAGCGCCCCCATGATGGAACCGCCGGCGTCCCGCACGGGCACGGCCAGCTCCACCACGCCGTGCTCCAACTCCTCCTCGGCGGCGATGAAGCCGGCAGTGCGGTCCCGCACCAGCAGGTCCCAGATGCCGTCGGTGGTGTGGGCAGCGCCCGGTCCGCCGATGCCGATGTAATTCACGTCCGCGAGCAGGTCCGCCAGGGCGGACCGGTCGAAGTCCCACAGCAGGGCCCTCCCGGCGCCGGTGCACCAGACGGGCGTGACCATGCCGGGCACCACGAAACTGCCGGGCACGGCTTCATTGCTCGAGGCGCGGAGCAGGATGACCCGGTACCCGTCGCGGATCGAAAGCCGTGCCCGCACTCCAAGCCCGGCAACCAGCTCCTCGAGCAGCGGCTTCGCCTCCCGGACCCAGCCCGTGTTCAAGGCGGAGGCCAGGCTGAAGAAGCGGGGGCCTGTCCGGAATGGTCCGCGGTCAAAGCGTTCCAGCAGTTCCAGGCCGCACAGCTCCTGGGCCAGGCGCGACACCCGGCTTTGTTCCATGCCGAGCTCCGCGGCGAGCTGGGAAACGCCCAGCGGCGCCTGCCCCCGCTTTTCCCGTTCCACCACGTGCCGCAGGATCCGCAGTCCCTGCGCCATCGAGGACGCCTCGGCGGTTGATTCCACGCTTTCCTGCCCTCCCGGCTGCTGACAACGGCCCCATTGTTCCACGGGCGCTGCTCGTTCCACCCGCGGCGCTGCCGTCGTCGTCCGTGCCCTGCCTACCGGCCTGCCCGCGCGGCGCTGCGTCCGTGCCGGAAGTGGAAGTAGGCGTAGCAGGCGCCGACGAAGGGGATGCCGAAGTAGAGCGCCGCCGCCTGGGCCGGGTCAAGCGCGATGCCGACCAGGGAGATGACGCAGAGGGAGAACGCGAGGATGGGGACCAGCGGGAACAGGGGCGCCCGGTAGGCGAGGGTGGAGAGGTCGCCCCCGTCGCGGATGAAGGCACGGCGGTGGAAGTAGTGCGAGGCGGTGATGGACATCCACACCCCCACCACGGCGAAGCCTGCCACGGAGACGAGGACCAGGTACACCGTTTCCGGGGCCACCACGCTGCTGAGCAGGGAAGCGAGGCCGCCCACCATGCTCACGGAGAGCGCAACCAGGGGGATGCCCCGGCGGCTCAGCTTCTTCAGGGCCTGTGGTGCCTGCCCTTCGTCGGCCAGTGAATACAGCATCCGGGCGCAGGAGTAGAGGCCGCTGTTTCCGGCGGACAGCAGGGCCGTGATGATGACGAAGTTCATGATGTCCGCGGCGAACGGCACGCCGATGGCGGAAAAGACAGTGACGAACGGGCTCTCGTCCAGCCCCACTTCCGTGTAGGGGATGGTGGCGGCGATAACGGTAATGGCGCCCACGAAGAAGATCAGCAGCCGGATCACGGTGGTGCGCATGGCCTTGGGAATGGCGGTTGCGGGGTCCTTGGTTTCACCGGCGGCGACGCCGATGAGTTCCGACCCGGAGAAGGCATAGAAGACGGCCAGGACCGTGACCAGGATGCCGGTGAATCCGTTGGGGAAGAGCCCCGATTCCGTGGCGAAGTTCTGGAGCAGGAGCGGGTGGTTGCCGCCGCTGCTGAGCGGATGGAAGCCGAACAGCGCCGCCCCGCCCAGGACGATCAGGCCGATGATGGCGGCCACCTTAACGATGGCGAACCAGAACTCGGCCTCGCCGAAGAACCGGGAGGAGACGGCGTTGAAGCCAAAGAGGATGGCGGCAAAGACCAGGCACCATACCCACACGTCGACGTCGGGGAACCAGCGCTGCATGAGGAGCCCGGACGCGGTGAACTCTGAGCCGATGGCCACGGCCCAGCACAGCCAGTACAGCCAGGCCGTGGCGAACCCCGTGGCCGGTCCGATGGAGCGGGCTGCGTAGATATGGAAGGCGCCGGACACGGGATAGGCGATGGCGAGTTCGCCCAGGCATGCCATGACCAGGTACACCACGAAGGCGCCCACCAGGTACGCGATGACGGCGCCAAGCGGGCCGGCCTGGGAGATGGTGTAGCCCGAGCTGACGAAGAGGCCGGAGCCGATCACCCCACCCATGGCGATCATGACCAGATGGCGCGGCCCCATGGAACGGCGGAGGGCGGACTCCACGGGCTGCGGCGCCGCAGGCCGTGGATCGAGGGTGAGCGGGGGTGTGGGTTCCACGGGTCTCCAAACGAAGAAATGCACGGTGTCAGTGCCGAAAGTAGCACGGCTGCCGAATTTAGCAGCATCAAAAGCATGGAAGCATGCTCATATTGCACGGAGTTACGTTTGGAGCCCCGATGGAAGGTACGACGGCGGCACATGGCCGGGTGCCGCCGTCGCGCCTTCCCGTCCTGGCCGGGAAGGCGACCGGGTAAACTTGTGCAGTCATGCGCTGTTCCTACTTTGATGCCGGCACCTGCCGCTCCTGCACCCAGATGGGCAGGCCGTACGGCGAACAGCTCGCCGGCAAGCAGCTGCACTGCCAGGGCCTCCTGTCCGACCACGCCTCGCTGGAGTGGCTGGAGCCCGTGGCCAGCCAGGAGTCCGGCTTCCGCAACAAGGCCAAGATGGTGATCGGCGGGACGGCGCAGAACCCCACCATCGGAATCCTCGACGCCGACGGCCACGGCGTGGACCTGCGCAAGTGCGGCGTCTGCTCCCCCGGCCTGCGGGCCGTCTTCCCGGTGCTGGCCACCTACATCCGCCGCCTCCGCCTGACCCCCTACGACGTTCCACGCCGGACCGGTGAACTCAAACACGTCATCATCACCGAATCCCCGGCAGGTGACGTGATGCTCCGCCTGGTGCTTCGATCGGAACAGGTGCTGCCGCGGATCCGGAAGCACCTTCCGGAGCTCCTGGCCGACCTGCCGCAGGTCAAGGTGGTCTCCGTCAACCTGCTTCCGGAGCACAAGGCCGTACTCGAAGGCGACCGCGAGATCCTGCTGACGGAGCAGTCCACCCTGGAGATGCGGGTCAATGACATCAACCTGCACCTGAGGCCCCAGAGCTTCTTCCAGACCAACACCGGCATGGCCGCGGCCCTGTACCGGCAGGGGCGCGAGTGGGTCAACGAACTGGCGCCGGGCTCGGTGTGGGACCTGTACTGCGGCGTGGGCGGCTTCGCCCTGCACAGCGCTGCCCCGTCCCGGACGGTTACCGGCATTGAAGCCAGCAGCGAGGCCATCGTCTCGGCGCGGCTCAGCAGTGACGAGGCAGGCCTGGCGGGCATGGAGTTCCACGCCGGGGACGCCACCGCGTTCGCCCTCGCCGCGGAGCAGTCGCCGGAACTGGTGATCGTGAACCCGCCGCGGCGCGGCATCGGCAAGGAGCTGTGCGGCTGGCTGGAGTCCTCGGACGTGCAGCACGTGGTGTACTCCAGCTGCAACGCCCAGTCGCTGGCCCGCGACCTGGCCGCGCTCCCGTCCTTCACTGCACGGCGGGCACGGGTCCTGGACATGTTCCCGCAGACCACGCACTACGAGGTGATGGTGCTCCTGGAACGGACAGCCTAGCGCCCGCCTGATTCCCGGGACTCAGGGGCGGACGCGTTCGACGGCGGCCGCTCCGGCTTCCCGCCCGTCGGCCCGGAGGCCCGCCGCCACCCCCGCGGCGTCGGCATCGGAGCGGTTCTGGCTCAGTTTCTCCTTCGCTTCGATCCTGGTGATCACCAGTTCCACGCCCACGATCGCGCGCAGCTGCCCGGCGATGAACTTCTCCGGGGCGTCGTCCACAGTCCACGGATCCTGCCGGCCGCCCTCGTGCAGGCCGGTCAGGTGCCGCACATGCCGTGCCAGCCAGCCGGCGTCGTCATGGACCACCAGCTCGCCGTAGACGTGGGCGGTGCTGTAGTTCCAGGTGGGGACAACGCGGCCATGCTCTGCTTTGGCGGGATACCACGACGGCGAGATGTAGTCATCCGGGCCCTGGATGATGGCGAGCGCCTCCGCGGTGGGAGCGCTGGACCACTGCGGGTTGTTCCGCGCCATGTGCGCCTGCAGTGCGCCATGCTCCCCCACCGCAGGGTTGAACGCGACGGGCAGCAGCGTTGCCAGCAGGCCGCCGTCGGTCATGGTGACGAGATTGGCGGCACCGGCGTGTGCCAGGAGGTTCCGGATGGCGCCGGGCCGGGCGGCGAAGTGGGCGGGAATGTACATGGGAGTGGCCTTTCGTGCGGCTAGGAGGTTGGTTTGAGCCGGATGCGGACGGCCGCGGCGGCGCAGAGGATGACGGCGAGGGCGCCCGCCACCGTGGTCCAGGTCAGTGCCTCGCCCAAAAGGAGCGCGGCCCAGCAGATGCTCATTACCGGCTGCAGCAGCTGGATCTGGCTCACCTGTGCCATGGGGCCGGTGGCCAGCCCGCGGTACCAGGCGAAGAAGCCAAGGAACATGCTGACCACTGCCAGATAGCCGAACGCGGCCCATTGGGCGGGAGTGGCCGACGGCGGCTGGCCCTGGACGGAGACAACGGCCAGGACCAGCATTGCCGGCGCGGCGAGGACCAGCGCCCAGGTGATGGTTTGCCAGGAGCCCAGTTCGCGGGCCAGCAGGCCACCCTCCGCGTACCCCACCGCAGCGCAGGCAACGGCGCCCAGCAGCAGGAGGTCCGCCCAGTGCAACTGTCCCGCTCCCCCGGACTGCAGGACGGCAAAGGTTATGGCTGCCAGGGAGCCAAGCACCGTCACGGCCCAGAAGAGGGCCGGTGGCCGCTCGCCTGTGCGCAGCACGGCCACGGTGGCCGTGGCGGCGGGCAGGAGTGCGATGACCACGGCGCCGTGCCCGGCGGGCACGGCGGTGAGGGCGTAGGAAGTAAGCAGCGGAAAGCCGGCGACGACGCCGCCGGCTACGAGCGCCAGGCGCAGCCAGGTCCCTGGATGGGGCAGCCGCTGGCGGGTGATGGCGAGCGCTGCGGCGGCAAGGGCAGCGGCCACCACGGCCCGGCCGGAACCGATGAACAGCGGCGGGATCGCGGCCACGGCCACGCGGGTGAAGGGAACGGTGAAGGAGAAGGCCGCGACGCCCAGCAGGCCCCACCAGATCCCGGTGGACGGCCGGGGCAGTATCAGTGGGCCATCAAGGACAGTAGCGCTACTATGTTCTTTCATGAACAACGATAGCAGTTCACGGATCGCGACGGCACTCCGGCAATGGCTTGCGGGAGCGGCGCCCGGCGCCAAACTGCCGTCGACCCGCTCGCTGGTGGCCGAGTACCAGGCGAGCCCGGTGACGGTCCAGAAGGCCCTGCAGGCGCTGGCCTCGCAGGGCCTGATCGAAAGCCGGCCCGGCGTCGGGACGTTTGTCCGTGCCGTCCGCACCGCACGCCCGTCGGACTATGGCTGGCAGACCGCAGCGCTGCGCTCGCCGTCATCTCCGCTGCCGCCGTCGTCGGGCACCATGCGCAGTGTCCCCGGCGAGGCCATCTGGTTCCACTCCGGCTACCCGGACCGCGAGCTGTTGCCGGAACGGCTGGTCCGGTCCGCGCTGGCCCGCGCCGCCCGCGGCGACGCCGCCCTGTCCCGGCCGCCCGCCGCCGGCATGCCCGAACTGCAGCAGTGGTTCGCCCAGGAGCTGGGCTCGGCAACCCCGGTGGGAATTACGCCCCCAACGCCAAACGACGTCATCGTCCTGCCGGGCAGCCAAAGCGGACTCAGCTCCATCTTCCGCGCACTGGTGGGCGCGGGACAGCCTCTGCTCATGGAGTCGCCGTCGTATTGGGGTGCCATCCTGGCCGCCGCCCAGACCGGGGTGCGGGTGGTCCCGGTGCCCACGGGGCCCGATGGCCCGGACCCCGCCGACGTGGACCGTGCCTTTGCCGAGACCGGGGCCCGGGCGTTCTACGTGCAGCCTAACTATGCGAATCCCACCGGGGCGCAGTGGGCGGCGGGCCGGGGCGACGAGATCCTCGACATTGCCCGCCGGCGTGGCGCTTTCCTGGTGGAGGATGACTGGGCCCACGATTTCGGCATCACCTCGAACCCCGTCCCGTTGGCCACGCAGGATGATTCCGGCCATGTGGTCTACATCAGGTCGTTGACCAAGAGCGTGTCCACGGCCATCCGCATTGCCGCCGTGATCGTGCGCGGGCCGGCGCGGGAACGCATCCTGGGCCACCGCGCCGCTGAGTCAATGTATGTCAGCGGACTCCTGCAGGCAGCGGCGTTGGACGTGGTGACGCAACCCGGATGGCAGACCCACCTGCGCAGCCTCCGCCAGCAACTGCAGTCCCGCCGGGACCTGCTGGCCGCCAGCATCCGGGAGCACGTTCCGCAGGCACACCTCGACAACCTGCCAAGGGGCGGACTGAACCTGTGGCTGCGGCTGCCGGACACCACGGACCTTCCACGGCTGGTGCGTGACTGCGGGGACGCCGGCGTGATCATCGCCGCCGGCACCGAGTGGTTTCCCGCCGAGCCCGCCGGCGCGTTCATCCGCCTCAACTACTCAGGACCGAACCCCGGCGCCTACCCGGAAGGTGCCCGCATCATCGGAGAGGCGCTCGCGCGCAACAGCCGTTAGGGTGCCGGGGCAGCCGCCGGCGCCAACCGGTCAGTCCTGCGACAGCGGCAGTTCACCGTTCCGCCATTCCCGGTTCATTACCCATTAGTAACTTGAGAGCTCCTGTTGAGACCCCAACCTTAAGAGGCCCCCCACCATGAGCCCCAAACCCAACCGGCGTGCCCTGGCACTGGCCGCCTCCCTCATCGTTGCCGCCTGCGCGGCCGGCGGAACCGCCGCAGCACAGGCCACCGTCCCGGCGCAGGGCACCAGTCCCGCAGCCGGAACCCACCATGACACGGACACTGACCTGGCCACCGCGTTCGACTCCGTCACCCGCAACACCGCCTGGCAGCAAACGTCCAGGCTGAAGCTGAACTTCCCCACTTACCACACCGAGGGAATCGCCTACAGCCAGGACCACATCTTCCTCTCGGCCGTGCAGATCCTCGAACCCACCGTCAAGTACCCCACTCCCCAGGGCGGGTACGACCGCACGCCCGGCAAAGGCATCGGCCACCTGTTTGTCATGGACAAGGCCGGCAACCTTCAAAAGGACATCATCCTGGGCGAGGGCGACATGTACCACCCGGGCGGCATCGACTTCGACGGCACCAACGTGTGGGTTCCGGTAGCCCAGTACCGGCCGGACAGCAGCGCCATCATCTACAAGGTGGACGCACAGACCCTGGACGTGCACAAGCAGTTTGAGGTCAAAGACCACTTCGGCGGCATCGTCCTGGACAAGCAGACCGGACACCTCGTGGGCAACACCTGGGGTTCCCGTCGGTTCGCCGAATGGGACCTCCAGGGCAAGGAGCTGTCCACCTGGGAGAACCCGAACTACTTCATCGACTACCAGGACTGCCAGTACGTCCCCAATGCCAGGATGCTCTGCGCCGGAGTGACCAACCTTCCGCAGACTCCGTCCGCCGGCGGGACAGCAGCCACCTATGAACAGGGCGGCATGGCAATGATCGACCTGAAATCCCATCAGGTGACACGTGAGGTCCCGTTCCAGCAGTGGTCCACTGCCGGGCACGTGGCCACCCGCAACCCGTTCAAAATGACCGCCGACGGCAACCACCTGAGCATGACGGTGGCCCCCGACAACGGCGACGAAGGCAATGGCACCGAGATCCTCACCTACGAGGCCGACGCCACCTCCAAGTAGCACCCCCGGCACCTGCCGCTTTCGGCGGCAATGCATTCGAGCAGGAACGATTGGATACCCCATGCCTTTTACCGCACCGAGATTCACCAGAAATAGAGTTGCTGCGGCCACCGGCGCGGCCGTCCTGGCTGCTTCGGCAGTGACGGCCGGACTGGTCGGCGTCAGTGCTGTGCCGGCCACCGCCGCCGGCACCCCAAACGGCACGGCGACGCCCATCAAGCACGTCGTGGTCCTCTTCCAGGAAAACGTGTCATTCGACCACTACTTCGCCACCTATCCCAAAGCGGCAAACACTCCGGGTGAGGCGCTGCAGGGCTCAGGCTCCCCTGCCGGCTCCTTCACGGCGGCGGACGACACACCCAGGGACATCAATGCCCTGGCCAACGCCGGCCTGCTGGCACCAAACAACCCCAACTCCGTCCAGCCCGCACGGCTCTCCCCGATGCAGGCCGTCACGTGCGACCAGGACCACGGCTACAAGGCCGAGCAGAACGCCTACAACGGCGGGCTCATGGACAAGTTCGTCCAGTTCACCAGCCGCGACGCCTGCGGCACCAACCAGTACGGCCGCCCCGGCCTGACCATGGACTACTACGACGGCAACACCGTCACCGGCATCTGGAACTACGCCCAGAACTACGCCATGAGCGACAACCACTTCAGCACCGTCTTCGGTCCTTCCACCCCCGGCGCGCTGAACCTGATTTCGGGCCAGACCCACGGCGCCAAGGAATACACCGCCGCCGGCCAGCCCGTCGCCACGCCGGCCACCGGAAGCAGCGCGGTCCGGCAGCCCGACGCGAACGGCGTCGGAACAGTGATCAACGACCCCGACCCGGTCTACGATGACTGCTCCAACAACAGCCACGCCAAGACCAACAACCTTGCCGGCATGACCGGCCGGAACATCGGCGACCTGCTCAACGCCCAGGGTACGTCCTGGGGCTGGTTCCAGGGCGGCTTCGCGCCCACCGCCGCCGCTGCCGATGGCACCCCGGCATCATGCCTTGCCAGCCACACCAACGCCGCGGGTGCCTCCGTGGTGGACTACTCCCCGCACCACCAGCCCTTCCAGTACTACGCCTCCACTGCCAACCCGCACCACCTGGCGCCGGCATCGGACGCGGAAATCGGGCACGACGGCCAGGCAAACCACCAGTACGACCTGACCGATTTCAGCAAGGTGGTGGACAGCGACAACATGCCTGCCGTGTCCTTCCTCAAGGCCTCGGAGTTCCAGGACGGCCATGCCGCCTACTCGGATCCGGTCGACGAACAGAACTTCATCGCCAAAACCGTCAACCAGATCCAGCAGTCCAGGAACTGGGACAACACCGCCGTGGTACTCGCCTATGACGATTCCGACGGCTGGTACGACCACGCCGCCGCGCAGCCGAAGAACGCCTCCACCGGCACCGACGACGCCGCATGGTGCCTGAACGCCGCTGCCAACGGCGTCCCCGTGGCCGGCGGCTACGCCGACCGCTGCGGACCGGGTCCCCGCCAGCCCCTGGTGGTCATCTCCCCGTATGCGAAGAAGAACTTTGTGGACCACACCGAAACCGACCAGGCCTCCATCCTTAGGTTCATCGAGGACAACTGGCACACCGGCCAGATCGGCGACTCCTCGGCCGATGCGAAGGCCGGGTCAGTGGATGCAATGTTCAACTTCCATCATGAGCGCAACGACAAGGTCCTGCTGAACGAACAGACGGGCGCCGTTGCCTCGATCACCCACAACGGGCACCCTGCAGGGCAATGACATAACCCCGCTGCTGCAGAGCAGGAACGGCGGGAGCGCTGTCCGGCATCAACCGGGCAGCGCTCCTGCCGCTTAACACTCAAGATTTGCGCTTAACCGCGGCTCCCCCTGATGGACGAAGCTACGCTGGCCGTGCCATCCGCATCCAGCGCACGCCATTGGGGGACCCATGCCTGCCAGTCGTAACTTTTCCACTCCTCTTCCTGCCCGCCGCCGGGAACAGGAACCCACGGCCGCCGGCCTCCGGCGGAAGGGCGCGAACAAGGCCCTGGGCGCCGGGACCGCCGCCGTCGCGCTGCTGCTCCTGACCGGCTGCACAACGCAGGCTTCGCTGACCGCGGCGGCCGGCCCCGCCACCGAATCCGCCACGGCAACTCCCTCTGCAAAGCCCATCGCGGACACACCCTGCACAAGCATCAATGCCCGTCAGGTCTCTGGCGGAACCACGTACATATGCACCAAGGACGAGTCGGGCAGGCTGGTGTGGCTCGAGGCCTCAGTGTCCAGGCAGGTCACCGACAAACTGGCCGCGGGCGCCGCAAAGGCGGCGGCAGAGAAAGCCGCGGCAGATAAGGCTGCGGCAGACAAAGCGGCGGCGAACAAGGCGGCCGCGGACAAGGACGCAGCGGACAAGGACGCCGCCGATAAGGCCGCGGCAGAGGCTGCTGCCCGGCAAGCGGCTGAGGCGAAGGCGGCCCAGGACGCGGCTGCAGCCAAGGCCGCTGCAGAGGCCGCCGCCAAGGCCGCCGCACCTCCCGCTCCTGCGCCCCTGCCTGCACCCCAGCCCGTGCCGGGAACGAACCCCGGCTGCGACCCGAACTACTCAGGCTGCGTTCCCATCGCCTCCGACGTTGACTGCGCAGGTGGAAGCGGCAACGGACCGGCCTACGTCCGTGGCCCGGTCGAGGTCATCGGCCGCGATATCTACGGACTGGATGCAGACCACGACGGCGTCGGCTGTGAGTGAAACAGCGGTCAGGCAAAGGCCTTGACCAGCTCTTCGCTCTTCTCCCACAGCCCGCGCGCCAGTCCGGCGTCGTAGGCCTGGGCGTTGGCCTTGGCCAGGGCGCGCTTGGCGTAGTAAGCGCCGGAAATCCAGTCCGTGCCGGCGGTGCCGTTGATGAGCCAAAGCATCGTGTCGGCACCCTGGTCCGGGCTGAGCATGAAGCGGTTCAGCAGGGTGGTGTAGGCGTGCCGCCACGGGCTGCCGGACTCCGCAGCGAAGTTGGTGCGGACCACGCCCGGGTGGAATGCCGCCGTCGTGATCCCCTGGTCATGGAAGCGGCGGTGCAGCTCGGAGGTGAACAGGATGTTGGCGAGCTTGCCCGTGCCGTAGGCGCGGTTGGTGCTGTACCCGTGCTCGGCGTTGAGGTCGAAGAGGTCCAGCTTGCCGAAGTTGTTGGCGGCGCTGGAGGTGTTGATCACCTTGGCGTCGCTGGCGGTGAGCGTGTCCATCAGCAGGGTGGTGAGCAGGAACGGCGCCAGGTGGTTGACCTGGAAGGTCGTCTCGTTGCCGTCCACGGTGAGCGTCCGCTTGCCCATGATCCCGCCGGCGTTGTTGGCCAGGACATCGATGCGCGGGTAGTTTGCCTTCAGTTTCTCCGCGAGGTCACGGACCTGTGCAAGGTCGGCGAAGTCGGCCAGGTAGTGGTCGGCGCCGATGTCCCCGGCCAGGGCGCGGGTCTTGCCCGCGGAACGGCCGACGACGACCACCTGGTCCCCTGCCTGGGCCAGCGTCCTTGCGGCTGCCGCTCCAATGCCGTCGCTGGCGCCGGTGATCACGATGGTGCGGGGAGTCGTCAAGGGGTGTCCTTTGGTCGGCGGGTGGCGCACCGGCATGGCACACCAAGGGGCATAACGACGGCGGGGCGGCCGGTGTTCCCACCAGCCGCCCCGCCGTGCTCCCGGACAGGAGGGGTCAGCCCACCGCGCCGGCCACCAGGAAGATGACGGCGGCGACGGCGAAGCCCATCACGCCGATGAGGGTTTCCATGACGGTCCACGTCTTCAGGGTGGTCTTGACGTCCATCCCGAAGAAGCGGCCCACCAGCCAGAAGCCTGAGTCGTTGACGTGGGACACCACCACGGATCCGGCGGCCACGGCGATGACCATGGCGGCGATCTGCATGCCGTTCAGGCCGCCACCCGCCACGGCGTGAGCAATCAGGCCGGCGGTGGTGGTCAGCGCGACGGTGGCTGAGCCCTGGGCAATGCGCAGGATGGCGGAAATCAGGAACCCGGCCAGGATCAGCGGGATGCCCACGTTGCCCAGCACGTCCGCCAGCGCCTTGCCGATGCCGGAGGTGCGCAGGACGCCGCCGAACATGCCGCCGGCACCGGTGATCAGGATGACGGAGCAGACCGGCCCCAGGGAGGACTCGAGCAGCTTCTCCAGGGCACCGGCGTCGCGGCCCCGTCGGGTTCCCAGCACGAACAGCGCCGCGAGCACTGCGATGAGCAGGGCTACCGGGGTTTCACCGATGGTGCGCAGGACCTGGAACCACTGTTCCTTCTTGATGGACTCATCCAGCGCACCGGAGGAAGCCAGGGTGTTCAGGCCGGTGTTGAGGAAGATCAGCACCAGCGGCAGGAGCAGCAGGCCGATGATGGTGCGGAACCGGGGAGGGTGCGCCTCGGCCTCGGCGCTGGCGTGGCCCAGGATTTCGGGGACGGGGAGGACCAGCTTCTTGCCCGTGTACAGGCCGTAGAGGTAGGCGGTGACGTACCACGTGGGGATGGCGGTGATGAGGCCGGCAATGAGCACCAGGCCGATGTTCGCGTCGAAGAAGGCGGCAGCGGAGACGGGGCCCGGGTGCGGCGGCAGGAAGATGTGCATCACCGAGAAGGCGCCGGCGGCGGGCAGGCCGTAGCGGAGTACTCCCCCGCCCAGGCGGTGGGCGACGGCGAAGACCACGGGCAGCATGACCACCAGGCCGGCGTCGAAGAAGATGGGGAAGCCGAAGATCAGTGATGCC
This sequence comes from Pseudarthrobacter sp. LT1, assembly GCF_035621795.1. Lineage (NCBI taxonomy): Bacteria > Bacillati > Actinomycetota > Actinomycetes > Micrococcales > Micrococcaceae > Pseudarthrobacter > Pseudarthrobacter sp. LT1. Next base: position 1,266,002 of record NZ_CP141830.1, on the reverse strand, counting down.
AGGCCCAGGGCGAACGGGGCGCGTTTTTCACCGAAGATGCCGATCAGGTAGTCGGCCAGGACCTTGGCGCCGCCGCTGGTTTCCACGATTCGGCCGAGCATCGCGCCCAGGCCCACCAGCAGGGCCACGGTCCCCAGGGTGGTGCCAAAGCCGTCAACCAGGACGGGTACCACCTTGTTGGCGGGGATTCCCGTGGCGAAGGCCGTGGCGAGGCTGATGAGGATCAGGGCGATCAGGGCGTGGATCCGCAGCCGGATGATCAGGAACAGCAGCACGAGAATTGCCGCCGCGGCGATGAGCAGCAACGGACCTGCGCCCATCGTCTGGGTCCATCCTTCGATGGTCATGGTTCTCCTTTGAAACAGGGTTGGGGATTTGGGGGGTCAGGACGCGCCGGGCGCCTGGCCGGTGGGGAGGTTGAGGGCCTGTACGACGGCGGCGACCAGCTCTTCGGGTGAGCGCGAGATGTCGAGGCGGAGACTGCCGGCGGCGATCTCTTCCTGGGTCAGCGGCTCCAGGGTAGCCAGCTGGCTGGGCAGCAGCGTAGGCGGCATGAAATGCCCTTCCCGGCCCTGCATGCGCTCGCTGATCAGGTCCGCCCCGCCGTCCAGGTGGAGGAAGATGACCCGGCCCTGGGCGCCGGACAACAGCTCGCGGTAGCCACGCTTGAGCGCGGAACAGGTAAGGACCGTGCTCTTGCCGGCGGCAGCCTGGGCGGTCATCCAGTCACGGATCTCCTCCAGCCACGGCCAGCGGTCTTCGTCCTGGAGGGGGATGCCCTGGCTCATCTTGGCGATGTTTGCGGCGGGGTGGAATTCGTCCGCTTCGGCGCATGCCCAGCCCAATTGGCGGGAAAGGGCCGCGGCCAGGGTGGATTTGCCGGAACCGGCAACGCCCATGACCACGAGGTGCGTGGCTGGATACTGCATGTCATACCTCCGGAGAAGACGTCTTTGGCTTTCGAAGAAGCTCGCGGTGGACCCGTCTGAAACGGGCCAAGCGATAAGGTATCACCTTTCTGTCCAAAAGATGCTATCTATTCGTGTCACAAGTCATACCTTTGGTCCAATCCCCGGTATTCTGGGAGGGCGCAGCGGCGCATGAGCGAACGGGGAAAGAATGTCGACGGCGACAGTCCAGGATGGCGATGAAATGCACGACGGCGGGTCCTCCCCGGCCATGCACGAACGGGTGCTGGAGGCGGTGGGGGTCGCTGTCGCCTCCGGGCGCCTCGCGCCGGGAAGCAGGCTTACCCTTGAGGGCCTGCAGCACGACTACGGAATTTCGCGCACCGTTGCCCGGGACACCATGAAAGTCCTGGAGTCAATGAACCTGGTCTACTCCCGGCGGCGGGTGGGCATCGTGATACAGGACCCGTCGTTATGGAATGTCTTTGACCCGAAGCTGGTGCGGTGGCGGCTGGCCTCGGACCGGCGGGAGCTGCAGTACAGCAGCCTCACCGAGCTGCGCATCGCCGTCGAGCCCATCGCTGCCGCCGGCGCCGCACGCCGGGCCAGCGCCGCCGAACGCGCACAGCTGGTCTCCCTGGCCGGGGACCTCCGCCGGCTGGGGGAAGCCGGGGACCTGCAGGCTTTCCTTGCCGCCGACATCGCGTTCCACCAACTGCTGCTGCGCAGCTGCGGCAACGAAATGTTCCGGGCGCTGGAGGGAATGGTGGCGGAGGTCCTGACCAGCCGCACCCGGCAGGGGCTCATGCCGTTCAAGCCGCGGGCCGAGGCGCTGCAGGCACACGAGGATGTGGCAGCCGCCGTGGCCGGCGGAGACACTGCCGTGGCAGAACGCGCCATGCACCACATCCTCGACGAAGTGCGCGAGGCGATGGGGCTGCACTGACTGGGGACACGCAAAGCGGTCCGGCCGGGGCAACCGCCCCAACCGGACCGCGTGGAAACCAGGCGTCAGTCGACGACCTTCACCTTGCCCACCATGCCCATGTAGTCATGGAGTGCACAGATGTAATCAAAGGTGCCCTTTGTCTGGAACGTCACCGCGAACTCAGCGCCGGGCCACATGATGCCCGAGTTGAGGTTGCCCCCGGTGAAATGCGACGGATCGCCGGACGGGGCGAAAATGTTCGCCGGTTCGGTACCAAACGTAACGGTGTGGGGAGCGTCCATGCCGGTATTGGCGAACACGACGGTATCGCCCACATGCACCGTCACGGCGGGCCGCACGAAGCGCATGACCATCGCAACGCCGTCGTCACCGCCTGCGATCACCCTGTGGCTGTTGGCCTGGTCCGCCAGGTCCGCGGTGAGCTCGCGTCCGTCCCGCAGGATGGACCGCTCCTCGGCCCGCGATGACTTGTCGTAGTCTGACTGGCTGTACGGATAGTCAGTCCCCTGCTCACGGACGTGTACCGTCCCCTTCATCACCATGCCGTGGACCAGGCAGTAGTAGGTGAAGTCGCCTTCGCGCGGGAACGCCAGGCTGTAACTCCTGGCGTCCGGGAAGCCGGGCACGTCAACGTTGGCCAGGAGGCCCGAGTTGTAGTACGAATGCCCGTCGTAGCTGTCCCCTCCGCGCTTCAACAACTCATCGTTGTTGAACGGATCGAATGGCTGCAACGGCTGTCCCGACGCCAGGAACGTCACTGTGTGGATCTCCGCGGAGTTGGCCTCCCACGTAATGGTGTCCTGCTCGTTGATGAAAATCTCCGAGGGGAGGAACTGCATGCCCTGGATTGCCTGGTTGCGGGACTCAGAGCCCACCTGGACCTGCCACGTCCGGTGGCCCGATTGGCCCGCCGAGGCGGGGCCTGCTGCAGCCATTGAGGCCAGCAGCGAAAAAGCGAAGGCAACGATAAACGCCAGTGTCTTGAATCTGGAATTGCTTCCCCGACTACTCTTCATAGCAATGCTTCCTTGAACGGCAACCGGCCATCAGCCGGTATACAGCTATGGCCGATTCAAGTCACTGCTCATGGGGCCGAACCGGCCACTGATTATCGGAGTGAAAGTGCCGGCTGCCGATGCCGGGGAGCGCAGGCAGCCGGGCCGGCCGAGCATCGTGCCGGACATGCACCACCCCAACTGGTGCCGCGCTGGTTGGAGTTTTCCAAACGCCGCCGTGGGCGTGGGGTTGGCACGCTGCGTACGTACGCACTAAACAGATTGCTCCTTCAACTGAACTTTGTCGAGGAGGCAAAATCGAGGGCCTGGGAGCGGACCACAAAAGGCCCGGGTTAACAAAAAAGCAGGGCTTGCCGCGAAACGGCAAGCCCTGCTTTTGAAACCTAACGGTCCCGGATCCCTAGGAAATTAGAGAGCCTGGATGTTGGTGGCCTGGGGACCCTTGGGGCCCTGCTCGGTGTCGAAGGAAACCTTCTGGTTCTCTTCGAGGGAGCGGAAGCCGGAGGAGTTGATCGCGGAGTAGTGCGCGAAAACGTCCTGCGAGGAGTCGTCCGGGGAGATGAAGCCGAAGCCCTTTTCAGCGTTAAACCATTTGACGGTACCAGTAGCCATTATTTTTGTCCTTCGTGAAGGTGGAGGGAACGTCCCGACTTTCGGGCCCTCCGGCGTGGGGTGTTCAAAAACCGCTACTTCAGAAGAACACGGACTTTCGACCGTGCGTACTGCCTGAACTACCAACTGCATAAACACAACAACAGGGTCAACTCTACAGGAGATCCGCCGCACGCCTAATTGCAGGCCTGTTCAACTCCGTCCTATCCCTTCGCAGTGTCCTGCAGCGCCGGGCTGTAGCGGGTGAACCCGGGCCGTAGCCGGACCGAGTGTGAGCCCACCAGGGCGATGTCCTCCCACAGCACCAGGAAGGATCCGCGGTGCCGCCAGCGGAGGATCCGGGCCACCAGCCGGGGCCGCGTGAGGCCGTTCCGGTCGTAGCCCATGAAGGAGGCCGTGCTGTGCGGGCCGACGACCAGCCCCAGCAGGCGCGGCTCAGCCATCAGCTGATGCGGGGTGCCGTCCAGGACGAACCGGACATCTGCCACCCGGCCCAGCCTCCCGCCGTCGGCATCATGAACGGGGGTGCCCAGCAGGTCACCGAGGATCATGGCGGCCTCCCGGAATGCGCGCAATGATCTTGTCCCGGACCCACCGCTCCACCCAGCTCGCGTCCAGCGGCTCCCCGCTGATGCCAAGCCGCAGCACCACGCCCACCTCCGCCACGTCCTTCCACGGGATCCGGATCAGCCGGGACGACGGCGGCCTGCCGCCAAAGATGCGCGTCCCCAGCACCGACCCCGTCAGCAATGCAGTGACGACCGGCGCCGCGGTCCCCGCTTCAATCTCCACGTCCACGGCGGGCCCGCTCAGCTCGAGGTCGTCGACGGTGGTGACCGGGACGCCGTCGTGGTCCAAAACCTGCCGGTCCAGCAGGTGCAACTGGGCGTCCAGGACGCGCCCGGCCACCTGCGGGGCCGGAAGCAGCGGGTCGGGTGAGGATGTCATGAGCCGGCTCCTGTCACGATCATGAGGGGGATGGCGGCGATGGAGGCCACCAGGATGATCACCAGGTAGACCATGCCCAGGACATTGACAACCCGCCCGTTGACATGCTCGCGCATGTACTCGGGATCGTTGGCCACGATGAGGATGGGCAGGTAGGTCAGGGGCAGGGCGATGGCCGAGAACACCACCGAATATTCGGTGACCAGCACGGGATCCACGCCTGTAGCCAGGACCGCGATGCCCACCAACAGGCACACGATCATGGCCAGGTGGAAGCGGGCGGCCTCCGCGGGCCGGCGGAACTTGCCCCAGGACCAGCCAAAGAACTGGGCCAGGGTGTAGCCGCTGGAGAGCGTGGTTTCCAGCGCCGCACCGAACGTCGCCGCCACGATCCCCACCAGGACCAGCGCCAGCCCGATCTTCCCGGCGCCCTCCGCAACGGGCAGGACCACCTGGGACAGCGACGTCACCGAGATTCCGGCCGGCAGCAGGACGACGGCGGCGCACGCGGCGATGGCGACGGACAACAGGCCGCCCAGCGGGAATCCCACCAGGACGTTGATCCGCTCCTGGAGCAGGTCCTTCACCTTCCACCCCTCCTCCACGGCACCGGAGGAGAAGAAGAACACCTCATACGGGGTCATGGCCGCGCCGAACAGGGCTATGGCGTAATAGCTGTACGTCCACACCGTTTCCTGTTCCGGGACGGCAGGTGCCAGCTGTCCGGCCAGCGCCGCCCAGTCCGGCTTGAGCAGGAACAGTGCCACCGCAAAGATGATCAGGGTCAGCCCCAGCAGGCCGGTGACGTTTTCCATGATGGTGAACCGGACCCGCCAGACCACCAGCCACACTGCCAGCGCTGCCACGGGAATCCACAGCAGGTAGTACACGCTGCTGGCCAGCTGCAGGGCCAGGGCAACGCCGCCGATCTCAGCCGTCACGGTCATCAGGTTGATCAGGAACGACGCCGAAAGGTTGGCCAGCCCGGCCCGCGGTCCCAGCCGTTCGCGGATCACCTCGAACGTAGCCCGGCCGGACACCGCCGCCACCCGGCCGGACATGTTGGCGAACAGGCAGATCCCCACCACGCCCACAGCCACCACCCACACCAGGGACAGGCCGAAGCGGGATCCGACGACGGCGTTGGTCACCAGGTCCCCGATGTCCACAAACCCGCCGATGGCGGTGAGGATCCCAAGCGCGACGCCCAGGAGCCGCTTCACGGTTCAGCCTTCATTGGGACCCCACCTTGCCTTCGAGCTGCTTGAGGGCGTCCTGCGCGCCGGCGAGCGCCTTGTCCCCGTCGGACACGGAGCGGGTGCCGCCGTCGTTCGCTGCCAACGCGGCGCGTGCCGTGGCAAAGCCGGCGGCGCACTGGTCCAGCACGTCCAGCGCCTGCTTCTGGGTCTCGCGGTCCTCCTGGGTGGCCGGGGAGAGCTTCAGGACCGTGCCCCGGCTGGTCTGGATCTCCTTGAGCTCATCGTCAAGCGTGGTGGAGGTGGCGGCACGGGTCAGTTTGCCGTCCATGTCCTGGCGGAGCGCGATGCGGGCGGTGGCGACGGCGGAGGAACTGTCCTTGAGTGCCGTGGACACCGACTGGCTGGTGCCGCCGCTGCAGCCGGTGAGCAAAGTGAGCGCAGCAAGGGCCAGCCCGCCCAGGTGCTTCCGGCCCGGCCGCGTGCTGCGTCCAGCCGGGGCCGGCCCTGGAGTTGTCAGCACCATCGCCTCCAACCCTCCGGGGAAGCCCCCGGATCCTCGGAATTCGCCCTTCGCCAGGCAGCCATATTTTAGTTGCCTACGGTTAGGTATAGCACCCAGCCATGAAGTTTGACCTGCTCAGGGCCGGAATTCTTGCCTGCTGCACCGGGGTGGCGGCCAGCCCTCGACGGCGGCACCGAACAGGCATATCCTGCATCCAGATCTGCGGAAAAACCCTGCCACCGGAAGGTGACGCCATGGAAATGCCCAAGGCAACCGAGGAAGAAAAAGAGCGGTTCCGCCGAGTGGTCCCCAGCCATCCCGGAGTTGTGGTGAAGCCGATGTTCGGCAACCTGGGAGCGTTCGTCAACGGCAACATGTTCGCCGGGCTGTTCGGGTCCACCATTGGTGTGAAGCTCTCCCGCGAGGACAAGGAACTGCTGGAGTCCTCCGAACGGACCGTGACGTTCGGGCCGGCGGACAGGCCCATGGGTGGCTACACCGGACTGCCGGAGGTGTGGAATGAAGAGGGCGACGGCGATGACACCCGGGCGCGGGCCTGGGCCGAAAAGGCGCTGGCTTACGTCGCCACCCTGCCGCCCAAGGAGGCCAGGGAGCCCAAGGCCCGGGCCACCAAACCCGGGGCCCGCGGAGCGGCGGCGAAGTAACCGTGTCCGCCCCTGCAGCACACCCGAAGGAAACCAGCACATCGGCCGCGCACCGTTGCCGTGCCGCCTGAAGGAGCCCTTGCCATGGAACCGTTCCGGGTCATCCTCCTGCCCGGCAGCGTCCTCCCCGCCGGCCCCGCATACGGCGCGCTGCTGGCGGCACTGGGAGGCACCGTTGAGGCCGTGGCCAAGGACCTTGAGCTCTACGCGGGTGAAACTCCCCCGCCAGGCTGGAGCCTGGATACCGAAGCGGACGGCGTGCTCCGCGAGGCGGACGCCCGCGGCTGGGATACCTTCCATCTGCTGGGGTATTCCGGTGGTGGCGCAGCGGCCCTGGCACTCACGGCCCGGCACCCGGAACGGCTGCTGAGCCTGGCCCTGCTCGAGCCGGCCTGGGCGGGCACCTGGGACTGGAGCCCGGAGCACACGCGGCTGTGGCACCGCTTTGGCGAACTGGGCGACCTGCCGCAGGAGGAATTCATGGCCGCCTTCATAAGGCTGCAGGTGAAGCCCGACGCCGTCCTGCCGCCTCCGCCGCCGGGCCCGCCGCCGCCGTGGATGGCCAAGCGCCCGGCCGGGATCAGCGCCTTCCTGCATGCGTTCAATACCTATGCCCTGGACCGCGGCCGGCTGGCTGCCTTCGATAAACCGGTGCTCTTTGTGCTGGGCGGCATGAGCAGCCCGGATGAGCAGGGGGACAACGCTGGGCGCCTGGCCCGCGTCTTCCCTGATTTCCGGCTGGAGGTGTTTCCCGGCCGGCACCATTTCGACCCGCCGCACCGTGCGGAGCCGGAGCGGGTGGCCGCGCTGCTGGGTGCGCACTGGGCACGGGCACAGGCAGCGTCGTAGCTGCCGGCTGGGACCTTTTCCTCTGTTTATGCGGCGCCCCGGGGACTGCACTGGAAGGGACAATGCAGGAATCCCGCCCTGCCGGAAAGGAGACAGGACATGACCAGGACTATTCTCCGGAGCACCGTGATCAAGGCCCCCGTGGAGACGGTCTTCACCTTCCTGAGCGACCCGACAAACTGGATGACGGCCTTCCCCGGAGACAGCGACGTCACCAACCTGGACATCAGACCCGACGGCGTGGGCACGTCCGCGCGCTGGTCCGCCAAGGCGTGGGGCATTCCCATGCACGTGACCCACGAGTACCGGGAGGTGATGCCCAACAAGCGCATCGTATCCAAGGCGTCCGTGGGGCCTGTCATCACGTTTTCGCTGGAACCGCTCAACGGAAGCGGCACCGAACTGGCCGTCGAGTCAGCCCTGGAAATCGATGCACCCCTGGTCCGGGTTCCCGCCCAGGCATTGTTTGCCAGATTGACCGAAGACGACATCCAGGGCATGGTGGCCAACGTCAAGAGCCTGCTGGAGACCGGGAAGAAGACGGTCCCGCACGCCAGCGAGGCGAAGTTCAGCCAGACACTGACCTGGTCTGACAGCGTGACCATCGCCGCCGCGGTGGAGGACGTCTTCGAGCTGGTGAAGGATCCGCGGGTCTGGCTGGGGCCGGACGTCCAGATCTCGGACCTGGTGACCACCCCCGAGGGTGTGGGGACCACGTTCCAGGCGTCGTGGAAAGTCCTTGGCATTCCGCTCAAGACCACGCACGAATACACCGAGTACGTCCCAAAGAGCCACTTCACGTCCAAGGCGGCCTTAGGCCCGGTCTTCCGGGTGGAGGTGGCGCCCGGGGACGGCGGTACCCGGCTCAGCATCCGGTCCGATACCGTCCCCCGGAACATGGCGGAGGCCGCCGTTGACGCGCTCATCATCAAGATGTCCGAGCGTGGCCAGGCCCAACAGCTGGCCGGAATCAAGGCGAAGGCGGAGCGCCGCACCGGTGCCCTCTGAGCCACCCTAAGCTTGGTGCCATGGACACCGCCACCGACGCCCGGAACTCCTTCGGCTCCCGCGCCAGCCAGGCGGTCCGGACGCTCACCCCCGGCTACTTCGCGCTCACCATGGCCAGCGGCATCATCTCCGTGGGGCTCGAGCTTGAGGGCTTCCACGCGTTGTCCATGGCGCTGCTGGTGGTGTGCGCCCTCTCCTACCTCCTGATTCTTGTGCTTAGCCTGTTCCGCCTGGCCAGGTTCGCCGCCGACGTGCGCAGCGACTTCATGGATCCCGGGCGGGCGTTTGGCTTCTTCACGTTCATCGCCGGAACAAACGTGCTGGGGACGCGCCTTGGCATGGCGGGATGGCAGGGCGCGACGGCGGTGCTGCTTGCGGTTGCGGTGCTCGCCTGGGTGGTGCTGGGCTACGTCGTGCCGTGGACGGCAGTGCTGGGAAGGTCCGAGCGGCCCGTGGTCAAGGATGCCAACGGCTCCTGGTTCATCTGGTGCGTGGCCAGCCAGTCCGTGGCGGTTGCGGCCGCATCGATCGAGCCACTCGCCGGCCCGGACTGGCGCGCGGCCCTGGCGCTCGTCGCCGTCGTCGCCTGGTCGGTGGGGCTTATCCTCTATGCCGCCGTGGGGATCTTCGTCTCGCTGCGGCTCATGACCTACCCCATCCTGCCGCAGGACCTCCGCCCCCAGTACTTCGTGGCCATGGGCGCCATGGCCATCAGCGTCCTGGCGGGAGCCCGGATCGTGGAGATGGCAGGCGCGCCCATGGTGGATGCAACGCGCGGGCTGGTGGCCGGCGCTTCCGTGGTGTTCTGGTCCTTCGCCTCATGGCTCTTCCCGGTGCTCCTTGCCGCCGGCTGGTGGCGCCACGTGCTCCACCGCGTGCCGTTGTCCTACGAGCCGGGCCTGTGGAGCGTCATCTTTCCCCTCGGCATGTACGCCGTGGCCGGGATCTACCTGGGCCGCGCCGACCAGTTGCCCCTGGTGGCAGCCATCGGCCGGGCCGAACTGTGGCTGGCGGTTGCAGCGTTCCTCGCCACCTTCGGGGCCATGCTCTGGCACCTGTGGGCCACGCTGCTCGCACCATCCCTGCCGCGGACCGGCACCTGACGGCAGTCCCGCACAGCGTTCCGCGTCAGCCTGCCCGCGGGCCGGGGCCCTGGGCCCTCTGGCGGCCATCGCGGTGGGCAACGTAGGCGTAGACCATGAGGGCGATGCCGGCCACGATCATCACCGCAGGGAAGGCAAAATCCACCGGGATCAGCACGGCCATGGCCTGCAGCACGAAGATCAGGCCCATGACGGCAAGGATGCCCGCCGGAATCAACGGCCATTTCATCCGTTCCGTACGGTGCCCGCCCTCATCAACGCGGACCGGCACCAGGGACAGCACGCCAAAGGTGGCCGCCAGGCCAAGGAAGAGGACGGCTGCAGTGGGCGTACCCTGCAGTTCCTGCGGGAGTGCCACGATGACTGCCAGCGTGAACATGACGCCGGAAGGTATCAGCGCCCACCAATTGCCCCGTTCCCGCACGAACACGGCCCCGAACCCGGCACCCATGAAGAGGAACAGGAAGGCCGCGCCCCAGGCACCTCCGGTGAGCTCGGTGGCGATGACGACAGCTGCCAGGCCCAGGAACACGGACCCGGGAATGGCCGCCCACCAGTTCTCCCGGCGCCGGATGAACAGGGACAGGAACAACACCCCCACGGCCGCGAAAATCACCGGCGCCACGAAGGCAGCCGTGTCCATGACGCCCAGCCGGTCCAGGAGCAACAGGCCGCCCAAGGCAATGAGGATCACGCCTGCGATGATGCTTGCGTTTGCCGATTTCACCGTGTGCCTCCCGGATCCGCAGGCGGCCTTACACCGCCCTGCTTGTTTCAGGCTAGGGCGGCCCCGGACCCTGAAACAGGGCACAAAGCCCCCGGTGATCGCCGGTGGCCCGCTTCGAGGACGGGACCTTCAGCCCTATAGCGGGCGCGGGAGGCTTGGCATTCTTGTAAAGGCACCGTCCGGGTCCTCACATTGCGAGGCCGGAGCGGCTTTCCACAGTGAAACCCCCAGTGACTTTCCGCCGGAGGCACCGTCAAGGATGCCCGCCGGCATGCAGCCGCACCCAGCTTGCTGGATTTTGAAAGGGCCGACATGTCCGCTGACATCCTCACCTTCCGTCCCGCGCCCCTGTCGCAGGCGGACGCCGCACGCCGGCGGGCGATGCTTCTCCACCCGTCCAATTTCGTCCCGGCATCAGCTCCGGACGGTGACGACATGGAGAAGGCAGAAGCGCTGGCCGGCCGGTTCGACCCCCTGTACAAGGCGCTCCTGGACCGGGGACTCTCCGCAAACGGGGCCCGGACAGAGGTGGCCCGGGCGGCCGCTCGGGACATCTGGGACGATCTCACCGCCCAGCTGCGGCAGCACCGGGCAGCGGGCCAGCAAATGGATGCCAACGTCCTGGCCGTCGCCCTTGCATCGATCCAGTGCCTGAACAGCGTCCTGCCGCGCCGTCCTGAAGATCTCAAGCACGCTGTCCGCGCCGTAAGCACCGCACGCCGCCGGCTCCAATACAACGGAGGACTGCTGCACCGGCTGCATCCGCACCGCAACCCGGCCTTCCAGGACGCAGTCGCCACGCTCCAGTCGCTGGAGGTCTTCCTCGCCCGCCCACAGCAGCAGGCCGCCTGAGCCGGGGCAGAAGGGTACGGAACATGGCAACCATGGACGAGTACAAGGCAGTACACGCCGGCAAGGAACCGCCAGGCGGCCTGGAGCACGGCACCGAGCTCGGGCACGGCGGGTGCAATGTCATTTCCAAGGACAGTGGAGGGGTGGTGGGCCGCTGGGGTTCGTGGGAAACTGCCAGCGTGGCCCTGAACCGGCTCCAGAGGCTCGGAGGCCGGTATGAATACCGGCTCGAGGAGTCCCATCAATGGGTGCCGGGGCCGGAACACAGCACCATCTGCGCCGTCTGCAGCGCCCACCGGGAGGTTCCGGCTTATTCCGGGACGGCGCTGGGAATTGACTGGCCCTAAGTGCCCGATGATTAGTGAGGTTCCTTCCGGAGGGGCGGCTGCAGGGAAAGGGCAGCCGGGGAGGGCGTCGAGTTGATGAGAGCGTCTTCATGAATACACCTGCAGCACCCCCCAATGAGTCTTGGTCCGCCATCCTGCCCATCCGGGTCTTCATCCTCAATGACCACGAGATGGTCCGGAAGGGTCTCGGCGACCTGCTCGAACATGTTGGTTTCGATGTGGTGGGCGAAAGCGGTTCCGCTTCAGAAGCCCGGCGCCTGATCCACGTCCTGCAGCCGGACATCGTGGTGCTGGATGACAGGCTGCCGGACGGGACGGGCATCGAGGTGTGCCGCGACCTGCGCTCCACCTCTCCTGACGTGCGGTGCCTGATCCTTACCGGCTGGGACGAACAGCACGCCGTACGGGCAGTGGTCCTGGCAGGCGCTTCAGGCTACGTGCTCAAGCGGATCGGAGACAACGACGCCTTGATCAACTGCATCCGCAGCACCGCCGCCGGTATCCCACCCATCGGCCCCAGCGTCAGGGAGCGGGTGGCCGACGGCCTGTACGCCAGCGCTTCGGCCCCCTGGCTGAAGGCCATGACGCGGACCGAACGGAACGTCCTTGCCCTCATGGCCCGCGGACTCACCAACCCCCAGATCGGGCAGGAGATGGTGCTGCCTGACGACGCCGTGGCCGCCCACGTATCTTCCGTGCTCCATAAATTGGGCTTCCGCCGGCGGGGTCACCTGATTCCCGCGCCCATCCCCCGGGCGTGGGAACTGCTGCACTGACCCCCCCTGACCGTCACCCCGGCACATGTTAAGCCGGAACCACCCTGAGCTGGCGACCCATCCCGTTAGCCCGCTCAGCCGCCAGCGGGTGCCCTCCACGTCACACTGGTGCCTTTGCCGGGGATGCTGTCGATAATGCAGTCCCCGCCCAGGCGGGTGGCCCGGTTCTTCATGTTGGCCAACCCGCTGACCCGCTCAGGGTCCTTGAACCCGCGACCGGTGTCGCGGACGGTCAGGACCACCTCACCGTCCTGCGCGGCGAGCTGGATGGAGATGTCCTCCGATCCGGAATGCCGCACCGCGTTGCTGACGCCCTCATACAGCACCCGCAGCAGTTGTTCGGCAACCTCATCGTCCACCACATCGTCCACGGGGCCTGAAATCTGAATTCTGGGGAGGAACCCGGCGGCGTTCGCGGCTTCCTGCACAGCGCGCAGCAAGCGGCCGCTGAGAAGTTCTTTGCCGGGCTCGCGGGCCTGGAGCGAGTAGATGGTGTCGCGGAGCTGGTGGATGCAGTCGTCCAGTTCGGCGGTGATCCCGGCGATGCGCCGCTCATGGGCAGGCGGGTCCGCGGTGTAGCGGCGCAGGCCCTGGATGCTCAACCCGGCAGCGAAGAGACGCTGGATCACCAGGTCGTGCAGGTCCGCCGCGATCCGTTCCCGGTCGATGAACAGGGCGTGCTCTTCGCGCAACTGGTTCGCCTTGAGCAGGTCCAGCGTCAGGCCTATCCGGGATGCAAATACGGCGCTTTGCTCAACATCCACGTCCGTATACCGCGTTCCGCCAACAGCCCTGGCCAGGATGAGGACGCTGTCGCGATGGCCGTCACTGTTGCTGCCCAGGGCGGCCACCAGGACCGGCCCAAGCTTCTCGGCGGATGTCGGATCGAACACCAGGAGCGGGTCGGCCAGGACCCGGGACTCCCCTGTCTCCAGCACTTCAGACAGGAGTGCGGCGGCGGGCAGTTCCTGGCCCCCGGGCATCGCCTGGGCGCCCACCGAGGTCCGGCACCTGATGGTTCCGTCCGCACCCACCGACGCAATCAGCGACAGGACGGAGGCCGAGGCGTTGAGGGCGTGCTCGGCGATCATGTCCAGGTTCTCGATATCGGAACGCGGCTGGTCCTTCAAGCGGTCGCTGACTTCCATTCCCGCCTCCAGCCACCGCTGGCGGCGCCTGCTGTCATCGAACAACTTTGCGTTCTGGATGGCCACGCCGGCCGCAGCCGCCAGGGCAACAGCGAGGTCCTCGTCCTCACCTGTGAAGTCCTGCTCACCGATTTTTTCGGTCAGGTAGAGGTTCCCGAAGACTTCGTTGCGGACCCGGACCGGTACACCCAGGAAGGTGCTCATGGGCGGGTGGTTGGCGGGAAACCCCACCGCAATGGGATGCTCGCCCAAGTCATGGAGCCGCAAGGGCTTGGGTTCGCGGATCAGCTCCCCAAGCACGCCATGGCCTGTGGGCAGGTCGCCGATGACCCGGGCACCTTCTTCATCGATGCCCACGGTGATGAAGTGGCTGAGCTGTTGGTCGTCGCCGATGACGCCCAGGGCCCCGTAGCGCGCCCCCACCAGTTCGCACGCCGACTGCACCAACCGGTCCAGTACCGCTTCCAGGCTCAGGTCCTCTGTCATGGAGACCACTGCGCCGAGCAGCCCCTCGACATGTTCCTGTGCCCGGACAAGATCATCCGCCCGCTCTACAAACTCCCGCAGGAGTTCCCGGGTCCGCCGCCTAATAGGTTCACGCCACATGAAAATTACGCTCCAAAAATCAGCGCATCCACGGCGGGCTGCATCACCCCGGATCCGTTATTTAAGAGCCCCCAGTGTCTCTGCGACCATGCTAACAAGCATCATTGGCGATTGGACTAATGATTACGGACAGGCCTGTCCCGCCGTATCCGGCGTCTTCTGCCCGTGCCGGCCCCCGACGGGACTACCTTGACGGGGATGCTGAACCGGAACGCCCGCCGGGAGATGTGGTGGGTGGCGTGCCGGCGCTGGACGGGCGGCGGCGGCGCCGGCAGCTGCTGGGCGTCGCGGGCGAAGAACCATTGCTTGGCGAGCTCCACCAGCACCAGATACACCACCACCATGCCCAGCAGCGCCAGGAAGAACGGTACCGGCAGGGGGTCGAAGCCCAGCACGCCGGCCAGGGGCGAGAGCGGCAGGAAGATTCCCAGCGCCACCACGCCGAGCGACGCGGCGATCAGGCCGGCTGACGGCCGGCTGCGCAGGAAGGGAACACGCCGTGTGCGGATGGCGAAGATAATCAGCGTCTGGGTGGCGATGGATTCGATGAACCAGCCGGCCCGGAACTCCCCCGGCGCAGCGGTGAACACGAACAGCATCAGGGCGAAGGTGGCGAAGTCGAACAGCGAACTGATGGGCCCGAAGAGAAGCATGAACCGGCGGATGAAGGCGATGTCCCAGTGGGACGGCGCCCGCAGCTGCTCCTTGTCCACCCGGTCCCCCGGAATAGCCAGCTGCCCGGAGTCATACAGCAGGTTGTTCAGCAGGATCTGGCCCGGCAGCATGGGCAGGAAGCTCAGCACCACGGAGGCTGCTGCCGCGCTGAACATGTTGCCGAAGTTGCTGGACGTGCCCATCAGCACGTACTTGATGGTGTTGGCGAAGATCCGCCGCCCCTCCATCACGCCGTCCGCCAGCACGCCCAGGTCCTTGTCCAGGAGGACGACGTCGGCTGCGTCCTTGGCAACGTCAGTGGCGGTATCGACGGAGATGCCGATGTCCGCCTTGTGGAGTGCCAGGGCGTCGTTGACGCCGTCACCCATGAAGCCCACCGATCCGCCGCTGAGGCGCAGCAGGGCGATGATGCGTGCCTTTTGTTCGGGCGACACGCGCGCGAAGATCGTTGCCGTTCGGGCGGCGGGGGCGAGGTCGGCGTCGGACATGGCCTCAACCTGGGCGCCGGTGAGGGTGCCGCCGGAGATCACGTCCAGATCCGCGCAGACTCTTTCAGCCACTTTGGCGTTGTCCCCGGTGGCGATCTTTACTGAAATTCCCAACGCCTCCAGCAGGTCCAGGGACTGCCGGGCGTTGGCTTTGGGCCGGTCCAGGAAAACGAGGAACCCGGCCAGCGTCAGCCCATGCTCATCAGCCGGGGCCAGCTCCACCAGGTCTGCAGCCGGACGGGTGGCCACGGCAACCACCCGGGAGCCGGCGTCGAACTGCTCGTCCAGCAACGCCTGGACGGCGGGTGGCGTGGGCCCGCACAGGGCCAGGACGTCCTCCGGGGCGCCCTTGGTGACCAGCTGCGCGGGACCGCCGGCTTCACGGACCAGCACGGTGGTGCGGCGACGCTGGTGGTCGAAGCCGATGAGATCCAGCCGTTCATAGCGGGCCGGTTCGAATGCGGAGGCACCGGGGCTGTCCCAGAGGGCGGCATCCAGCGGATTTTGACCGGCCCGGGAGGTTCTGCCTTCCGTGTAGTCGGTCTCCGTGGCCAGCAGCCCCAGTCTGAACAGCCTGTCATCGGATGTTTCCGGCATTACCGGCAACGCCCGGGTGAAACTGATCCTGCCCTCAGTGAGGGTGCCGGTTTTGTCCGTGACCAGGATGTCCATGTCCCCCAGGTCCTCGATGCATACCAGGCGTTTGACCAGCACCTTCCGCTTGGCCAGCTGCCGGGTGCCGGTGGCCAGGGATGTGCTGACCACGGCGGGGAGCAACTGAGGGGTGATGCCGACGGCAATTGCCAGCGAGAACAGCAGGGATTCGATGAGCGGACGTTGCAGCAGCAGGTTGGCCACGAAGATCAGCGAGGTGAGCACCATGGCTACCTGCAGCAGCAGGAAGGAGAACCGCTTGAGTCCCAGCTGGAACTCGGTCTGCGGCTGCCTCTCGCCCAGCCCGAGTGCTATGCGCCCGAATTCGGCCCGGCCGCCGGTGGCCACCACCACCCCGGTGCAGCCGCCGGACTGGACCACCGTGCCCATGAACACGCAGGAGGCGAGGTCTCCCAATGCTGAACCGGCGGCAACGGGAGCAGCTTCCTTGGCCGCAGGCTGGGACTCCCCGGTGAGGATGCTTTCATCGCAGAGAAGGTTGTTGGTGGTCAGGAGCCGGATGTCCGCCGGGATGATGGCGCCCAGGGAGAGATGGACGACGTCGCCCGGCACCAGGGCGGTAACGTCCACATCCCTGGTGGTTCCGTCGCGGAGCACCACGGCCCGGTGCGTTACGCGGTCGTGCAGGGCTTCCGAGGCCCGCTCCGCACGGTACTCGTTGGTGAAGCCGAGGCCCACGCTGGCCAGCAGGATCACGCCGATGACGATGGAGTTGGTGGCGTCGCCCAGGAAGAGGGACAACCCGGCGGTGACAATCAGGAGGATGAGGATGGGGCTGGCGAACTGCCGCCCCAGTACGGCCCAGGCGTTGGCGCGGTGCGTGCGGACGGCGTTGGGGCCCAACTGCTGGAGGCGGGCGGCCGCTTCCTCCCCGCTGAGGCCGCCCGGGCCGGAACCCAGGTGCGCCAGCGCCTGGTCCGCCGTCAGGCTCGCGGCGTCGGTGATGGCCAACTGGAGGGAGCTGCGCTCCCGGACGTTCACGTCTGTCATGCCGGATCCGTTCGGAAAGGCGAGGCTGGGATGTTCCCTTTAGAGCACAAGGGTACGACCGCGGGACGCCGCCTGCCGCCGTCGTTCCGGATCAATGTTGCACGCTGGGACTGGTGGCCGTGCCCAGGATGTGGGCGAGGGAAGGGTTCAGCCGCTGCACCGGGAAGCCGAACCGTTCGTTGTCCTGCACACTGAATCCTGCTGCGGTGATGGCGGCAAGGGTGTCCCGGTTGAGGTGGCAGCCGCCCATGAACCGTCCCCACACCGGGGTCAGCACGTCTTCTGCCTTGGCCAGCAAAGGGTGTCCGGACCGGACGTGCTCGTAATAGGCCAGGGTTCCTCCACGGCGCAGGACACGGCGGATCTCCGCAAGGACGGCGGCCTGGTCCTTGACGCTGCAGAGGACCAGGCTGGCCACCACGGCGTCAGCGCTGCCGGTTTCCGCGGGGATGTGCTCGGCGGCCGCATCAACAACAGTCACCGGAACACTGGCCGATGCTGCTGCCTGCTGCGCCACGCTCCTCAGATAGTCATCGGGCTCAAGGGCCAGGACGCGGGTGACGGCCGGTGGGTAGAGCGGAAAAGAGGATCCGGTTCCCGCACCAATTTCAATCACTGATCCTTGCAGCCCGGCCAGGATGCGTCGGCGGTGTTCAAGGGCCCCGCCACGGTCCATTCTGCCCACGGCGCGGGCAAAAGCACGGGCGAAGATCGGGTGCTGCAGGCTGTTCAACCGGATACCTCCCCGCTCACAGGCAACCAGATGTTTCGCGCGGCCCGGACGCCGCAGGAGTCGGTGGCGGCGTGCGCAATGGACACGGCCAGGAGTGACCCGCTCCTTTGGGCGGCCCATCCGTACCCCAGGCCGATCAGCCCGGCACCCAGCAGCACCGGCCAGCGGCCCCGCGGATGGGGCTGAATGGACAGCGGAACCAGGTGCCATGCCGTAAAACCGAGGGCCGGCCAGAGCCAGCCAAGGATTTTCCGTTGAGGAAAGACAACCATTGGCACGCCCCGCCAGAGCGCTTCCTCAGCCAGCGCGTTGGTGACGCCAATGCCGATGGCGGCGAACACCGCCGTCGTGCCTGCTTTCCGGGCGTTGGGGATCAATTCGGTGGTGATGGCACCCGCGGGCGGAAGGAGCAAAATGCCCCGGAATAGCCCGCGCCGTTGCGTTGCCGGACCGTCCGGCGTCCGCCAGAGCTCCACCAGCCGGGGCGGGCCGGCCACTGCAAGGGCCATTCCCCAGCACAGCGTCCAGTAAGCGGCAAACCCCGCCTGGTAGCCGCGCCGGTCCCCGAACCGGCGGACCGCCTGGCGGAAGACCGGCAGCATCACGGCGGGCACCGCCACCGGCAGGACTGCGGCCGCCAGCTGGCGCAGGGCGGAAGGACGGCTCACCGGACCCACTACTTAAGGCTCAGTACTTCGTCGATTGGCCGGCCGTTGACGAACACCTGCGCGCTCGTGGCCCCGGAGGCGGCCATGGCCGTGTACTCAAGCTGCGCCTTGGCCCGCGGGATGTCGCAGACGCCGGCCAGCATGAACTGCCCGGAGAGCCAGATAGTGATGGTGCTGCCGTTCAGCTCGCCGCCGAGGTAGGTCAGGTTCGACTGGTACAGGACGTTGATCAGCCCGGACAGGCCCACATCCCGGCTCTTATTGGCCAGCAGGGTCCCGACGCTGGGGCCCACCTGGTCCGTGAAGCGGACGGGTGCCGTGGTGGTGGCCACCAAGCTGTCACCGCACCCGATCTTCGGTCCCGAGACGCCGTTGTCGCCCACCGCCACGTAGTAGATGGTTAACGGGCCGGTTTGTTCAGGCAGACCCGTTGGGGTGGGTTCCTGTGTGGGCGGCGGGCTTGCCGGGGCGGACGACGGCGGCGCGGCCGCTGGGGTGGTGGGCGCGGCTGAGGTGCTGCCCGGCGTCGTCGGGGTCGCCGTCATGGTGGGGGCCGGCGTCGTGGTGGGGCTCGCGGTCGTGGTGGGGCCGGCGCTGCTCGCGGTGGGGCTGGGGGCCGCGGAACTGGTGGTGGGGCCCGGCGACGGCGGGCCGAAGCAGGCGGTGAGGACCATCAGGCCGCTGAGCCCGAGAACGCTGAGTGCCGAAAGCCTGGGCTTGGTCATGATGCCCCCTTGGATGCAGGTTCCGCGGCTGTGGAACCCACCCTCAAGGTACGCCTGGGGGGTTACTCCACAACAGGGACTAAAGTCCAAGCCACACCTTTGGCCCCTTGGGCAGGTCTGCCCATCGCAGGCTCCCGCCACGTGTGGAAGCATGCAGTGGGGCCTGCTTGGGCCTGTAGGTGACTTGGGGGAAAGATGGCGTGCAGGGCAACACCACGGCAGTACCGGCTGGCACTAGTGGCCGTACTGGGGTCGCTGGTTTCGGGGGCGTGTGCCGGTCCCAAACATCCTGTGCCCGAAAAGAGCAGTGAACCGCCGGTCACGGAATCACCAGCCCCTGTGGCGCAAAGTTTCGCCAGATACGACGGACTGCGTGCGGAGCTGATCGCCGCCCTGGAACAACAGCTCCCCGGCATCAGCTGGACCGTGCATCGGCCGGCCAGCGTGCACAAACTGGCCGACGGCAGGTGCGCCTTCGCCACGATGACGATGGTCAGCAGCGCCGACGTAGTGGAGCCCTCACACCGGTTCATGGATATTTTCTCGGCCGGCGACCCGGTCCTGGCAAAGTACGGCTTTCCTGCGTTCGGAGGGACGGACCCAACACCCGGCGGCTGGACGGTGGCGCGCAGCGCGAATGCGGCCGGAGCAACGGTCAGTATCGAGTCGAAAAGCCCGGCCTACCTGTACATCGGGGCGCCCGTGGATTCAGCCACGTGCGATCCGGCGGAGCTTCCCGAACCCTGACGCGGAAGCAGGAGGGCCGGCCGGCTGCGGCAGCAGTAAGGCTGCGGGCTGTGAACGCCGTCCCACCCCGCAGCCTCGCCGGCTTTACGGATGCACCAGCACCTTTACGGCAGTGTCCTTGTGGTTGATGAGGGTATCGAAGCCCTGCTCCACCAGGTCCTCCAGCGCGATCCTGCCCGTAATGAACGGCTTGAGGTCCACCTTGCCCTCCTGCACCATCTTGATCACGGCGGGGTGGTCGCGGACGTAGGCGATGGTGCCACGCAGGTCGATCTCCTTGAGCACGATCTTCTGCATGTCCACGGTGGCGGGCGCGCCCCAGATGGACACGTTGACCACCACGGCCCCGGGCCGGACGGCGTCGAGCATGGTGTCCAGGACGGCGTTCACGCCTGCGCATTCGAAGGCGACGTCGGCCCCGGTGCCGCCGGTGAGCTCGCGAACCCGCGCCGGGACATCCTCCTTGCTGGGGTCCAGGACGTGGTCGGCGACGCCGCTGGAGGTGGCCTTCTCCTTGCGCGCCTGGGTGAGCTCGCTGATGATCGTGGTCACGCCCATGCCCTTCAGGACGGCCGCGGTGAGCAGCCCGATCGGTCCGGACCCGCCCACCAGAGCCGTATCGCCGGACTTTACGCCGCTGCGGGACACCGCGTGGTGCGCCACGGACAGCGGCTCGATCAGCGCCGCCTCATCCAGCGGGATGTCGCCGATGGGGTGCACCCAGCGGGCGTCCACCACGATCTTCTCGCTCAGCCCTCCCCCGCCGCCGGAGAGCCCGATGAAGCCCATCTGCCGGCACAGGTGGTAGCTGCCCGCCTGGCACATGTCGCAGTCACCGTCCACAAAGTAGGGTTCGACGACGACGTTGTCACCCACTGCCAGCCCCTCCACGCCTTCGCCCACTTCAGCGACAGTCCCGGAGAATTCGTGCCCCAGGGTCACCGGGGATTCCTCGTGGGACAGCGGGTGCGGATGGCCCGGCGCCGGGCAGAAGATGGGCCCTTCCAGATACTCGTGCAGGTCCGTGCCGCAGATGCCGCACCACGCGACGTCGATCTTCACCGCCCCCGCCCGCAGCTCCGGCTCCGGGATGTCCTCGATCCGGATGTCCTTGCGGGCGTGGAAACGTGCTGCCTTCATGATTCCTCCATGCTGTGAAACGCGACTAGCGGGTGTGGTGGCTGGGCTGCAGTTCGTAGACGGGTGTGTCGAGTCCTTCCATCCGGGCCTTCAGCTGCAGCGCCAGGTACGCCGAGTAGTGCCGGCTCTGGTGCAGGTTGCCGCCGTGGATCCAGAGCTGCGGCACGTTGGTTGGTTTCCACATATTGCGCAGCTCCCCCTCCCAGGGACCAGGGTCTTTTGGCGTGTCCGAACCGTATCCCCAGCACTTGCCCACCTTTTCCGCGATTTCGGGCGAGACCAGGTCCGCCAGCCAGCCGTTCATGGAGCCGTAGCCGGTGGCATAGACAATCAGGTCCGCCTCCAGTTCGGTGCCGTCATCCATCACCACCGCGTTGCCGGTGATCTTGGTGACCTGCCCGTTCTTCAGCTTCACCCTGCCGTCGATGATCAGCTGGGAAGCGCCGACGTCGATGTAGTAGCCGGAGCCGCGCCGCAGGTACTTCACGAACAGGCCGGACCCGTCCACGCCGAAGTCCAGGTCGAACCCGGCGGCCTCCAGCTGGGAGTAGAACCCAGCATCCCGGGAAGCCATCTCCTGGTACACCGGCACCTGGGCCCCGGGCAGAACGCGCATGGGCAGGGAGGCGAACAGCAAATCGGCCTTTTCCGTGGTCACCCCGGCCGCGAGCGCCCGCTCCGAGTACAGGTCCCCCAGCGCCAGGTCCATCAGGGACTCGCTGCGGGCAATGTGGGTGGAGGACCGCTGGACCATGGTGACGTCCGCGCCGTGCTCCCAGAGGTCGGCGCAGATATCGTGCGCCGAGTTGTTGGAGCCGATCACCACGGCCTTCTTGCCCGTCCAGTCCCCGCCGCCCGGGTGCTGGGAGGAGTGCCGCTGCTCGCCCAGGAAGGACCCGGCGCCGTCAAACGCGGGGATGTTCGGGTAGCCGGAGACGCCCAGGGCGAAGACCAGCTGCTTGGGCCGGAGTGTCACTGGTTCGCCGTTGCGAAGGACGTTGACCGCCCATTCCTGCGTGCCGTCGTCGTACGCAGCCCCCACGCACTCGGTGCCGGACCAGTAGTTCAGCTCCATGATGCGGGTGTAGTGCTCCAGCCAGTCACCGATCTTGTCCTTGGCGGCGAAGACGGGCCAGTCGTCCGGAAACTTCAGGTAGGGCAGGTGGTCGTACCAGACGGGGTCGTGCAGGTGCAGGGACTTGTAGCGGTTGCGCCAGGAGTCGCCAGGGTTCTGGTTCTTCTCGACGATGATGGTGGGCACGCCGAGCCGCTTCAGCCGGGCGGCGAGGCCAATCCCGCCCTGGCCGCCGCCGATGATCACGCAGTAGGGCTGCTCCTCATAGCCCAGCCGCGCCTCCTGCTCCTCCTTGAGCTCCTTCCAGGACCGGCGCCCCCGGACAATCTCGTGGGCCACGCCCTGCTCGCGCCGCGGACCCTTCTTTTCCTCGAAGCCCTTGAGCTCCTGCATGGTGGTCAGCAGCGTCCAGCATTTGCCGTCCCGGAGCCGGAGGTGGCCGTAGCCGCGGGCCGCGCCGGTCTCGAACGTGATCCAGGCTTCCACGTTCCCGGCGTCCCCGGTGGCGTCCTCGGCGGGCGCCCAGTTGGAAGGCTGCACACGGTCCAGGGTGGCCTCCAGCATGCGGCGGATGTCTGCCTTTCCTTCCAGCGTCTTGAGGTTCCAGGTGAACGCCACGAAGTCCCGCCAGTAGCAGTCGTCCTCGAAGAGCTCCAGCGCGGCGTCCACGTCGCGCCGCTGCAGCGCCTCATTCAGCCCGGCAAGCCAGGCCTGGGCGGCAGCCGTGGGTGTTTGGGTCATCTCCACTCCTTTGTGCTGTTTCATGGGCCCCGCCTGCCCGATATGCTGGGGCGGGCGTGAGCTGCATCACTAGTTGAACCCGGCGGGGGTAACAGCGGCGTTACACGGATCCGGCAAGGGAGCCGGCTGCGAGGAGGAAACGGTGGACTACGGCCAGAGGTTTTCGGACCCGGCGCGGTACGCACGGACGCTGCGGCGCGCGCACGAGCTGGTCATCGCCGGTGTCCCGCGGCCCGAGATCCCCACGCCGCTGGTGGAGTCGTGGCGGCGCTCCATGGCCCTGGGCATCAGCCCGGACCAGCACAGCCCGCGGCACCTGCACGAGGTATCCGAGGTCCTTGAAATGCGGCGGGAACACCGGCTGCAGCAGGTGATGCCGGCGCTCCACGACCTCCTGGCCGATGATTCCCGGTCCGGCCGCCACCTGCTGGTCCTCACCGATGCCAGCGGCGAGATCCTGTGGCGGGTGGGCAGCCCGTCCGTGCTCCGACGGGCCGACACGCTGGAGTTCTCCGAAGGCGCGGACTGGTCCGAGGCGGGCATCGGCACCAACGCCATCAGCGAGGCCCTGGTTACCGGCAGCGCTGTGCAGCTCTTCTCTGCCGAGCACCTGGTGCGCACGCACCACGAGTGGGCCTGCACGGCGGCGCCCATTACGGACCCGGCCACGGGACGGGTGCTGGGCGTGCTGGACGTGTCCGGACCGCTGGACACCATCAGCGCGGACACCCTGCGGATGGTCCGGTGCGCCGTCCGGGTGGCCGAAGCCTTGCTGGGAACGTCCGACGGCGGCACCTCCCCGGGTGCCCGGCATTCCGTGCGTGCGCCGCGGCGGCTTGCGCCCACTGCAGCCCGGACCGTGGCGGTGGAGTCGCTGGAACTGCTCGGCGACAAGCCCACGGCGGTGTTCGCTGACGGGAGCCGCACGCCGCTGACCCTGCGCCGGGCGGAAATCCTGGCGCTGCTGGATTCGCGGTCGCAGGGCTGGTCCGCGGAGGAACTGGCCTACGAGCTGCACGGGGATGCCGGAACCCCGCAGGCCATCCGGACCGAGATGTTCCGGGTGCGGTCCATGCTGGGCGGCACCGTGGAGTCCAACCCCTACCGCCTGGCCCCTGGCCTGGCCGGACATTCCGACTCAGGGCGGGTGCTCCGGTTGCTGCGCGACGGGCTTGTGGCGGAAGCGCTGGAAGCGTACCGGGCACCCCTGCTGCGCCGGTCGGTTGCCCTTGCGGTGCAACTGCTGCGGGACCAACTGGACATGGCCGTTGGATCGGCCGTGCGGGCCTGCGGGGACGCTTCGCTGTTGGTTCAGTGGCTTTCCACCGACATGGGAGCTGTTGACCCGCTGGCTGTCGACGCACTGGGCCGGCTGGTGGGCCGCGGCGATCCGCGGTACCTGGCCTTCCGGGCGTCCTGCCCCGCTGGTTGAGCGTGCAAGGTGGGGCCGCCGCTTCCGTAACCGGGGAGTTGTAAAATGGCCGGGACCACACCGTCCGGCTGCCCAGGCGCTACGCCTGCGCTGGAGAACAGACCCCGGGCTCAGCCGGGGATCCTGGACAGGACGGGCAGTGTGGACCAGGAAATGGTTTCCGTTTCCGCCGAAAGCTGGGGAGCACAAGGGATGTCTGGGGCTACCGAATTTACTGCCGGCCGTTGTACCCGTTGCCGGCCGGCAACACCTGCCTCCTTTGCCGTGCCCGGAACGGCTTGCGGAACCGCTCGAGGTTTGTTCACCGCAGGATGGATCGGTCACAGGAGGCCACCCATGTCATTTTCCAAGCGATTCCGGGGCTCTGCCGGCGCGGTGCTGGCAGCCGCGGCTGCCGTCATGCTGACGGCTCCCCCGGCCACGGCATCCACCCCTGCGGTGACCGTCGCTCCTTTGCCCTCGCCCGCAGTCAGCGGTGGCGCGCAGGCGGCCGTCCCCCTGGCCGGTGACGAGGGCCGCTACCTGGTCAGTTTCACAAAGGGCTCGGACGTGGCAGCGGAGGCGCAGTCCCTTCGGTCCCAGGGTGTGCGGGTCGGCAGGACGTTCTCCGCAGCGGTCCGGGGAGCGGCCATCACCGCCACCAAAGGGCAGGCGGCTGCCCTGGCACATTCGCCCCGGATCTCCCTGATTGAGCCCGATTCGCCCGTTTCGGTTTCCGACACCCAGCAGTCACCGCCCTGGGGCCTGGACAGGATCGACCAGCGGGCGCTTCCGCTCTCGAACACCTTCACGCCCACCTCCAGTGGCGCGGGCGTCAGTGCCTACGTCATCGACACCGGCGTCCTGGCGGAAAACACGGACTTTGGCGGCCGGGTGGCCGCGGGCTGGACGGCCATCGCCGACGGCAAGGGCACCAGCGACTGCAACGGCCACGGCACGCATGTCGCCGGCATCATCGCCGGGAAGACCTTCGGGGTGGCCAAATCAGCCAGCGTGGTTCCGGTGCGGGTGCTCGGCTGCGACGGTTCCGGATATGACTCGGACGTCATCGCGGGGCTCGACTGGATCGCGTCCCAGCATGCCGCCGGCACGCCCGCGGTGGCCAACCTCAGCATTGGCGGCCCCACCAGCACCACCCTGGATGACGCCATCAGGGGAATCATCAATGACGGCGTCACAGCCGTGGTGGCTGCCGGAAACGCCGCGGTGGACGCCTGCACCACCTCCCCGGCACGGGTGGCCGAGGCCCTGACCGTCGCCGCCACCGATTCCTCGGACCGGCAGGCAGGCTTCTCGAACTACGGGAGCTGCGTTGACCTGTACGCACCGGGCGTGGGCATCCAGTCCGACTGGGACACCTCCACCACGTCGGTAGCCACCTTGAGCGGTACGTCCATGGCGTCTCCGCACGTTGCCGGTGCTGCGGCGCTTTCCCTGTCGCGGAACCCGCAGCAGACGCCTGCTGCGGTGGCAGCGGAGCTCACGTCAGCCGCCACCCAGGGCACTGTCACCAACGTGTCAACGGGCACCCCGAACCGCCTGCTCTTTACCGGTCCGGCTGCGGCTCCGGTGGCCAGGGACTTCACCAGCGACGGCAAGGCAGACCTCCTGGCACAGGACGGCAACGGGAGCCTGTGGACCTACCCGGGCCAGGGCAATGGCCTGTTCGGCTGGCGCATCAAGGTCGGCGACGGCTGGAACGTCATGACCGCGGTCAGTGCAGCAGGCGACCTCACGGGAGACGGTCAGCCTGACCTCATCGCCCGCGACACCAACGGGACCCTCTGGACCTACCCCGGCCTCGGCAACGGGCTCTTCGGCTGGCGGATCAAGGTCGGCGACGGCTGGAACGTCATGACGTCCATCAGCGCAGCAGGCGACCTCACCGGGGACGGGAAACCGGACCTGGTTGCCCCCGACACCAACGGGACCCTCTGGACCTACCCCGGCCTCGGCAACGGCCTGTTCGGCTGGCGCATCAAGGTCGGCGACGGCTGGAACGTCATGACGTCCATCAGCGCAGCAGGCGACCTCACCGGGGACGGTAAACCAGACCTCGTCGCCCGCGACACCGATGGCACCCTCTGGACCTACCCGGGCCAGGGCAACGGCCTGTTCGGCTGGCGCATCAACGTGGGCCCCGGCTGGAACGTCATGACCGCCATCAGCGCAGCAGGCGACCTCACCGGAGACGGCAAACCGGACCTCGTCGCCCGCGACACCAACGGAACCCTCTGGACCTACCCCGGCCTCGGCAACGGCCTGTTCGGCTGGCGCATCAACGTGGGCCCGGGCTGGAACGTCATGACTGCCATCAGCTAGGGGCCGGTCCCCTCCGTCACCAGACGGAGTCACCTCGCAGGACAGCGTCGCTGCCGCCGTCTACGTAGACAATCTGACCGCACAGGTGCGTGTTTTCGGCGCTGTTGAGCCAGGCCAGCAGGCGGGCGACCACGATGGGTTCCGCGATGCCGTTCAGCGGCATCGGGACCTGTTTCAGCAGCGCCTCGCGCTCCTGTTCGGTATCGATCAGCTCGGCGGTCATGGGGGTGGCGATGACACCGGGCGCCACGGCGTTCAGCGGGATCCCGGCCCCTGCCCACGCTGCAGTGGAAGCCTGCCGGCGGACCCACCGCGACAGTGCCAGCTTCGTGGAGCAGTAAATGAGGCCGCCGGTGGTGGCCGGTTCCTTGGCCAGGACCCCGGCCCGGGCCAAGGAACCGGGCTCGTCCCCGGCGGTGAGCATCGCCACCAGCTCATCGTCGGTGGCCATGAGGGCGGCCATGGAGGACACCACCACGGCGCGGGGCGCCTCCGATCCGGCCAGCAACGGCCGGAGCCCATCGACCGAGGCGACTGTGCCGAAGAAGTTCACGGCCACCGTGACGGGAGCCGCGATGGCAAGCCCGGCCACTGCATAAATGGCATCGATCCTGCCGCCGCTGACTTTTCGTACCGCGTCCACCAGGCCGGCGCGGCCCTCCGCGGTGGAGAGGTCAGCCACCACCTCGGCATCGTGGAGATCCACTCCGATCACGCGTTCGCCCCGCTGCTCGAGCAGTTCCTTGGTTGCCTTGCCGATGCCGGAGGCGGCGCCGGTGATAACGGACGTGCGGGGCATGGCGTCTTCTTTCCCTGGCCGGATGGGTCGGCCCCAACTCTGCCCGGCAGGCCCTGCGGAAGCCAGAGTCCAAAGGCCCGTCCACCGCGGGACCCAAAGCGATAGATAACAATCCTTGTCACGCAGTTAACCGCTCATTCATATCGTCCTCAAAGCCTGTACAACGGCTGGAAATAGCGTGGGAGCCATGGACAACATCTCCCGCAGAACCCTCATCTCCGCCGGCCTCGGAGCCGGCCTCGTCGCCGCCCTGCCAAGTGCCGCCGTCGCCGTTTCCACCGCGGACGACGCCGGCCTCCGCACCGATCCCTTCATGCTCGGCATCGCCTCCGGCGAGCCGTGGCCGGATGGCTTCGTGCTGTGGACACGCCTGGCGCTGAACCCCGTGGCGGAGGACGGACTGGGCGGCATGCCGTCGCGGCCGGTGGCGGTGCAGTGGGAAGTGGCCGAAGACCACGGCATGCGCAACGTGGTGGCCCGCGGCGTGGAGCAGGCGCGTCCTGAGGCCGCGCACTCAGTGCACGTGGAACTCCGGGGCCTGAAGGCGGGCCGCGAGTACTTCTACCGGTTCCGCGCCGGCCGGCACGTGAGCCCCGTGGGCCGGACGCTTACAAGCCCTGCGCTGCACGAGACACCCGCCGCTCTGGCCATGGCATTCGCCAGCTGCGCCCAGTACGAGCACGGCTACTTCACCGCCTACCGCCGCCTGGCCGAGGACCACCCGGACCTGGTGCTGCACCTTGGCGACTACCTCTACGAATACAAAAAGGGCAGCTACGTGATCGGCGGCGGCAACCCGCGGGACCACGAGGGCCCCGAGACCGTCACGCTGCAGACCTACCGGCAGCGGCACGCCCAGTACAAGGCCGACGCCGACCTGCAGGCCGCGCACGCCATCGCACCCTGGGCAGTGGTCTGGGATGACCACGAGGTGGACAACAACTGGGCGGACGACGTGCCGGAGAACAACGACGCCGGCCAGCTCAACGACAGCACCGAGCACTTCCGGCAGCGACGCGCCGCCGCGTTCCAGGCCTACTACGAGAACATGCCGCTCCGCCCGTCGTCGCTCCCGTCAGGCCCGGACATGAAGATCTACCGCAGGATCCAGTGGGGCCAGCTGGCCAACTTCCACATGATGGATACCCGGCAGTACCGTGACGACCAGCTGGCTGGCGACGGCTGGAAGAAGAACGTCACCGAGCGGCTGGCGGAGGACCGGACCATCACCGGCGCCGAGCAGGAGAAGTGGCTGCTGGACGGATTCAGGAATTCCACCCAGCGGTGGGACATCCTGGGCCAGCAGGTCTTCTTCGCCGAGCGCGACCGCAATAAGGCACCGGAGATCGACGACGTGTCCATGGACGGCTGGGACGGGTACGCGGCCTCCCGCCGCCGCATCACCCAAGGTTGGGTGAACGCAAACGTCCGGAACGCCGTCGTGCTCACCGGCGATGTGCACCGCAACTGGGCCAACGACGTCAAGGTGGACTACAAGGATCCTGCCTCCCCTGTGGTGGGCTCGGAGCTCGTCTGCACCTCCATCACGTCCACCGGCGACGGCACCGGCTCCACCACGGACGCCACCATGGCCTGGAACCCGCACCTGAAGTTCTATAACGACAACCGCGGCTACGTGAACACGCGCATCACCAGGGACGCCATGACCGCGGACTTCAGGGTGCTGGACCATGTCACGACACCAGGTGCGCCGGTGTCCACCAAGGCCTCCTTCGAGATCCGCGACGGCGTCCCGGGGCTGCAGCCGCGCGCCTGACCTCAGCGGCATTGTGCGTCAGCCGTGACGGCAGATGCTCTTGTTCCCTGAGTTACGCAGGCCTATTCTTGGAGCCTTATGGGGTTTCCGTCGAGACTGGGCCGGCGGTTGGTACCTCAGGAACAAGAGCATCCGCCATTGCGGCATCAGCACCCAGGAGCCGGCCATGAAGATCGCAGTTTTCCCCAGGTGGTTACGGCACGCGGTGGTCCTGGCCCTGGTAGCCGGCTTTGCCCTCGTCGCGTCTCCCCCGGCATCGGCCGACTCCGTCTACGGCACCCCCAGCATCACCTATTCCGGCGTCGCCAATCCGCCCACCTCTGACAAACCGCAGAGCAAACTCTGGTGGAATGACGGCTCCTGGTGGGCCGACATGTGGACCAGCGGCAGCGGCTGGAGCATCTACCGGCTGGACCGACCCAGCGCCACCTGGGTGAACACGGGCGTGGTCAATGACACCCGCGGCAGCACCCTGGCGGACACCATGTGGGACGGCAGCCACCTCTATATCGCCTCGCACGTGGTCACGGTCTCCACCGACGCCAACCCCGTCCCCTCTGCGGCCGGACAGGCCGCCTACCTTTACCGGTACAGCTACTCCGGCGGGAAGTACACGCTGGACACCGGGTTCCCCACGGTCATCACCAACAACAGCAGCGAGTCGATGACCATCGATGAGGACAGCACCGGCGCCATCTGGGCCACGTGGACGCAGGTGGCCGGCAACAGCACCAGCGGATTCACCAACACGGTCTACGTCAACAACTCGGCGCCCGGCGGTTCCAGCTGGGCTGCGCCGTTCGTCCTCCCGGCCTCCAACCCGCACCCGGCACCGGACGACATCTCCGCCGTGGTGTCCTACAACAAGAACAAGATCGGCGTGATGTGGAGCGACCAGCTCACCGGCTCGGTGTGGTGGGCCTCGCGCACGGACGGGACCTCCCCCACCGCGTCGTCGTCCTGGAACTTCCAGCCGGCCATCCGGGGCCAGGGGCAGGCCGATGACCACCTGAACATCAAGTCCCTGCAGTCCGATACCAGCGGCAGGGTCTTCGCTGCGGTGAAGACCAGCCTGAACGACGTCTCCAGTGATCCCACGCTGCCGCAGCTTTTGCTGCTCGTCTTCAAACCGGGCACGGGATCCTTCACGCAATCGACCATCTCCACCACGGGCGATTGCGTCAGCAGGCCGCAGATTGTCCTGGACACCCAGAACAACCTGGTCCATGCTTTCCAGACCGCACCGCCCACCTCGGTCAGCGGCTGCGCGTACTCCGGGGTTGCCGGCAGCATCTACGAGAAGACGGCGTCCTTGGACAACCCGGTCTTCGGCACCGGCCGCGGGACTCCCATCATCCAGAGCGCCTCGTCGTCCACCATGAACAATGTGACCACCAGCAAGCAGGGGGTGGACAGCTCCACGGGCATCGTGGTCATGGCCAGCGACGACGTAGCCAAACGCTACTGGTATTCGGACCGCCCGCTGGGCCCGGCCACCACGGCACCGGTGGCGTCCTTCTCGGCCTCCCCCACCTCCGGGACCGCGCCGCTGAACGTCGCCTTCACCGACACGTCCACCGGCACGCCCACGTCCTGGGCCTGGGACTTCGGCGACGGCGGCACGTCCACGGCGCAGAATCCCGCCCACAGCTACGCGGCAGCCGGTACCTACACCGCGAAGCTCACCGCCACCAACAGCGCCGGTTCCAGCCCGGCGAGCACCACCGTCACCGTCAGTGCAGCCACGGCGTCCGCCGGCATCACCGCCGTCGGCTCAGTGACCACCTACGCAGGAACAGCCGCTTCCGCCGTCTCCATCAGCGCTCCCGCCGGCACTGCGGCCGGCGACGTCCTGGTCGCCGCCATCACGGCAGACCTGAACCCGTCCATGGCATCCGTCCCGGCGGGGTGGGCTCCGCTGGTCAACGGCCTGGGCATCAACAGTTCGTCCACCTCCGGCGCCAGGGTCTTCGTCTATTACCACGTGGTGGGCGCCTCGGATCCTGCCAGCTACTCGTGGACCCTCGGCACCGCCGTGAAGTGGGGCGGCGGCATCACCGGCTACCGGGGCGCGAACACCGCCGCGCCGCTTGACAGCCCGGTCGCTACGGCCGTGGACGCCACGTACACCGCCACCAGTATCACCGCCCCGAGCATCACAACCTCCACCAACGGCGCCATGCTGATCGGCGGCGTGGGGTGCGACTGCGCATCCCCGGTCGTATCCTCAGCACCCAGCGGCTGGACCCAGCGCAGGCAGGCCGCCGGTGGCCAGATCGCCGAGCTCGCGGACAGGGTCCAGGGCACAGCAGGTGCAGCCGGCACGGCCACCTGGACCCTGGGCGGGGCGCGTGCGGTTGCCGCCTGGCAGGCGGCCCTGAAGCCCGCGGGCTAGGCTCCGGCCGCGGGCTACTTCACCGGGCTACTTCACGGCGGCGGCCGCGTTGACCCGGCCGTATGCCCAGTCGGTGCCCGTGCCGGCAACCTCGTCGGCAGTGGATTCCACATCCGCGCGGATGGACGCGTTCGTCGCGCCGGGGTGTGCGCTCCAGGCGAGGGCGGCGGCAGCGGCCACGATGGCTGAGGACATCGAACTGCCATTGCCCACGTCGTAGCCCTGCGAGCGGTTGTTCTGTGTTGCCAGGACGAACGGGTGGTTGGGGAACGTGGAGTAGACGTTCACGCCGGGCGCGGCGATGTCCACCCAGCTGGCGCCATAAGTGGAGAAGGAGGCCTTGGCGTCGTTGTTGTCGGTGGCGCCGACGGCGATGACGTTGGGGTAGGCGCCCGGATAGATCTTGGTCTGGTTGCCGCCGTTGCCCGCCGCAGCCACCAGCACCACCCCCTTGTTCCAGGCGTTGTTGACGGCGGCTTCCAGGGTGCGCGACGCCCGCACTCCCAGGCTCATGTTGATCACCCTGGCTCCGTTGCTGACCGCCCAGTCGATGCCGCTTGCCAGGCTGGAGCTGGACCCGACGCCACTGTCGTTGAGGACCTTGCCGGCCAGGATGGTGCAGCCCGGGCAGACGCCGGCCACCCCGATGGTGTTGTCCACGGTCGCGGCGACGTTGCCGGCCACATGGGTGCCGTGGCCGTAGTAGTCCTCCGCGACGGGGTCGCCGGCCTTGGTGGCTGAGCTGCTGAAGTTGGCGCGGGCCACCACCTTGGAGGCGATGTCCGGGTTGTCGCTGGCGACGCCGGAATCCAGGACGGCGACTTTGATGCCGTTGCCGGTGGTGGTGTTCCACGCCTCGACGGCGTCCACGTCAGCGTCCTTGGTGCCGGCGGGGACCGTGATGTCGCCGGCGGTGTTGGTGAACGACTGGCCGTCATTCTGCAGGGCGTACTGGCGGGGGAAATACTGGTCAGAGGTGGCGGCACCCACCGGCTGGTCCGGTTCGGCGTATTCGACGGCGGGATCCCGGCTTAGTGCGTCGATGAGCTGCGTTTCGCCTCCCGGGGCAACGCTGACCAACTGGGCGCCCGTGCCGCCGATGCTGGACCCACCAGCGAGGCCGTGCCGGTGGAGGACGTTGGCGGCAGCACCGGCGTCGCGGAACTTGACAATGATGTGCCCGAGCGCGGCAGGCGCACCTTGCGCGGCGGTGGCGGGAAGGGCCAACGGGACAGGGCCAAGCACCATGACGGCTGCCGTGAGACCGGCGGCGAAGAGTTTTCTCATGCCGGCTATTTTTGCCCTGCGCCGCGCAGTCCGGCTAGGGGTAAAAGCCCCAAAGATGGTCTCCGCCGCGCCTCGCGGGCAGAATCACCAGGTGTGGTCACGGCGCGGAGCGGGTTCCCGAATCCTCCCCTGACCCCGTGGTGGCCACGAAGTTCCAGTCGAATGAACCATCGGCATGAAGCGTCAGCCGGAGGAACCCGTGAGTGTCGCTGAACCGCTTCGCGATGTACTGCGGACTGCTGGTGAAAGGACGCAGGTCTATGCCTCCCGTGGAAACCTGGAACGCGGTCATGCCCTCATCGACGCACTGGTCTGCCTTGTTGACGGGGCAGGACCGCTCGTAGTTGTGCTGCGAACCTGAGAGGGTCAGCCGGACGCGGTGCTTCCACATCACGTCTATCCACGGCTTCTGGGCGGCCGTCCGCCGGTGCTCGCTCGTCTCCGACGTGAAGTACGGCTCGTGGTAGACGACTGCCAGGTGCTGGCCCGCCGCCTCCGCAGCAGAAAGATCCTTGTCCAGCCACCCGGTCGCGGCCTTGGCGTCCGCTGTGTCGTACCGCCACAGCGCGGATGGCAGGAACGCGAAGTGCCACTTCCCGAAATCCCTGGAGTACGGCTGGCCGTTCGGGGTGAACCCGCGCTCTTCGTTGATCGCTGCCTTGTCCGCGGATCCAGGGCATTCGCCGTTCATGAAGTTGTCCAGGTCTTCGTTGCGGCCGGGTTGCCAGTCGTGGTTCGGGCCGGATACCCAGTACATCCTGGGCAGGGTGCCGCCCCACAGCGGTTTCCAGAAGTTCACGTAGTCCTCGCAGTATCCGGTGCTGTACTGGAAGTCCCCGAGTCCCAGGAACGCGTCAATATCGTTGTTCCTGACCAGCTTGGCGATTGCCGCACCGTTCCGTCCGGAGGGGCTGTCGGGGTCAGTATTCGCAGGGGGGTTCATGTCACCCACAGCAGCGATATGGATATCCGGCGCCGGTGACGCGCTGCCCGGTGGAGACGGGGTGCCGGTGCAGCCCGTGGCAAAGAGCACCAGCAGGCCCACGGCCGTTGCTGCTGCGAGCCGAAAGCGTCTGGAACGAGGGAGCGCTGGCTGCATCCCGTTACCTCCTTCGAGAATCAGGACCGGACGGCGGGAGGACGACGGCGGGGCCTGTCCCCCCCGCCTGCCACGCTCAACAACCCGGGGCGCCGACTGCCTTGCAGGCGTTCACCCGCCCATGGGCCCAGTAGGAACCCGTGCCGGGAATGGGGTCAGCCGAAGATTCCACTTTGGCGCGGACGGATGCGTTTGAGGTGCCCGATGGGGTGCTCCACACAAGTGCGGCAGTGGCAGCGGCAATGGGCGCGGCCATTGACGTGCCGCTGAGGATGTCGTAGCCCGGCGAAAGCTTGTTCTGCGTACCAAGGACGGACGTGTAATTCGGGAGGGTCGAGTAGACCCGGACCCCCGGGGCAGCGACGTCCACCCACTTGCCGTACGTGGAGAAGGATGCCTTGGCGTCATTGTTGTCGGTTGCTGCTACTGCGATGACGTTCGGATAGGCGCCTGGGTAGACCTGGGCCTGGGTACCGGCGTTGCCGGCCGCGGCTACGATTACCACTCCCTGGTTCCAGGCGTTGTTCACGGCAGCTTCGAGGGTCCGTGACGACACCCGCTGGCCCAGGCTCATGTTGATGACCTTGGCACCCTTGCCGACGGCCCAGTCGATGCCCTTGGCAATGCCCGAGGAAGAGCCGGACCCGCTGCTGTTGAGGACTTTGGCGTCCAGGATGGAGCAGCCCGGGCATACACCTGCCACGCCCAGGGAGTTGTCCGCCGTGGCCGCCACGATGCCGGCCACGTGGGTGCCGTGGCCGTACTGGTCGTAATCCTCCGGGGCGAGGATCTGGGTGTCGCTGAAGTTTGCCCGGTCCACCACCTTGGATGAGATGTCCTCGTGGTTGATGGCAACCCCGGAATCGATGATGGCCACCCGGACGCCGGTTCCGTTGGTGACAGCCCACGCCTCGACGGCGTCCACATCGGCGTCGTTGGTGCCCGCGGCGACGGTTACCGTTCCGTCGGTGTTCGTGAAGGATTGGCCCGTGTTCTGCAGGGCGTACTGGCGGTCGAAGTACGGGTCGGCCGTGGCGGCGGTAACCAATTCGTCCGGTTCGGCGTACTCAACGGCGGAACTGCGGCCGAGCGCAGCCACGAGCTGCAGTTCCCTGCCCGCCGGCACTGTGATGAGGTGGGCGCCGGTGCTGCCTACCGCCGGGCCGTCCGTGAGCCCATGCTGGCCAAGGACCCCTGCAGCGGCGCTGTTGTCCCGGAATTTGACCAGGATTTGTCCCGGTACTGGCGAGGACGGCGCGGCGGCAGCCGCCGTTACGGCGCTGAGGACCAGGACCATCGCAGCCAGGGCTGCGGTAAGCATCTTTTTCATGGCTTATCTTGCGCCCCACGGGCCCCACCTGAACAGGCCTTGCCATAAGCAACTCTGGTAAGAGGAGTTTCGCCACCCGGTGTTCGCTGGTCGAACATTTGTACGTCTAATGAACTTAACGGTAGTCTCCCTTCAGAAAGCATGCCGTGGATCACTCCCCCTGGTGACCGGGCTCGCATCGCGGCGTGCTGCTCCCGCTTCCCTGATCAAAGAGGATTACATGACTACGTCTCCTTCCACCCGCGCGTCACGCTGGCCGGTCTGGCTTTGCTGGCTGGCCATGGTCCTGGACGGCTTCGACCTGGTGGTGCTTGGCACCGTCATTCCCACACTCATCAAAACCGGCGAACTCGGCTTCGACGCGGTCGGCGCCACACTGGCTGCCACCATCTCCCTCGTCGGCGTCGGGCTCGGCGCACTGTTCATTGCCCCGCTGTCGGACCGGTTCGGGCACCGCAAGCTGCTGGTTGCCTGCGTCCTCTGGTTCTCCATCTTCACCATCGCGGTGATTTGGGCCCCCAACGTGGCAGTGTTCAGCACTTTCCGGCTGCTGGCCGGCCTGGGGCTGGGCGCCTGCCTTCCGGTCGCCCTGGCCTACATGAACGATTACGCACCCGCCGGTTCCGCCGGCAAGTCGACCACCCGGACCATGACCGGCTACCACGCAGGCGCAGTGGCCACGGCCTTCCTGGCGCTGATGGTCATCCCGGACTGGCGCACCATGTTCGTGGTGGGCGGCATCGCGGGCCTGGCCCTGGTGCCCCTCCTCTGGTTCAAGCTCCCCGAGACCCTGCCGGCAGAACGGGAGGCCAAGAAGCAGGAGCAGGGCAGTGTCCGCGACCTCGCGAAGAAGCCGTATCCCCTGGTGGCCCTGGCCATCGCTGCCGCCTCGTTCATGGGGCTCCTGCTGGTCTACGGCCTGAACACCTGGCTGCCGCAGCTCATGGCTTCCGCCGGCTATCCCGTCAGCGCAGGCATCTCACTGCTCCTGGTGCTGAACCTTGGCGCCGTTGCCGGCCTCATCATCGCCGGCATCCTGGCGGACAAGCACGGCACCAAGCGGATCGTGCTGCTCTGGTTCGGCCTGTCCGCCGCCTGCCTTGCCCTCCTCAGCGTCAAGGTTGATAACGCCATCCTGCTCAACGCCCTGGTCTTCGTCACGGGAGTGTTCGTCTTCAGCTCCCAGGTGCTCGTGTACGCCTGGGTCAGCCAGCTGTTCCCGGCCCGCCTGCGCGCCACCGCCCTCGGTTTCGCCGCCGGCGTGGGCCGCGTGGGAGCCATCGCCGGACCTGCCGTGACCGGCGGCCTGGTTGCCGCCGGCATCGCCTACCCGTGGGGCTTCTACGCGTTCGCCGCCGCCGGCGCCCTGGCCGTCGTGGCGCTCGTGACGGTACCGCACTCCATTGCCGCCACTCAGCCGGTGGAGGAGCGCAGCAACTGACGCCACCTGCCCGGCGCCTCAGACAATGACGACGGCGGGAGGCCGGCTCTGGAAGCCGGCCTCCCGCCGTCGTACTGCTTTGACGTCCTAAATGCAGGCGGGCTGGTAGGCGGGATCCGCCGGACCCGACGCCTGGGCCAGCGCATTGCCCACGAGCTGGTGCACCACGGGATCGTTCGGCGTCTGGTCGTGCTCGAAGACGTCGGCCGGGCACTTGTCCTGGATGGTGATGTTGGTGACCTGCCGCGCGGATCCGTTCAGGAACTGGCTGTTGTACGGGATCACCACCTCATCGTGGATGGTGGAGATGACCGTGTAGGCCGGGCCGGCGACAGTATCGCCGATGGAGTTGAGCTCCTGCATGAAGGGCGAGCCGGCCTGCTGGTCCGCGCAGGCCGCACAGCCTGCCGCGGTGTAGTCGGGCGTGGGAAGCAGGTCCGGCGGCGGAAGGATCACGCCTTCGGTGCCGTGGTTGGACGGTGCGATGCCGACAAGCTGGTGGACGTACTTGGCGCCGCCCAGGAAGCCCATGTAGTAGCGGGGCATCATGCCGCCCTGGCTGTGGCCCACCAGGTTCACCTGCTTGGCGCCGGTGGCGCCACGGACAGCATCAACGAACGGGGCCAGTTCCTTTGCGGAATCCTTGACCGGCGCCGTGGCGTACACCCCGTTCGTTTCGCCGTAGTTGAGGGCGAAGACGCAGTACCCCTGGCTCTTGAGGTACGGCGACAGCGTGGACCAGTTCTTCTCCATGCTCTCGAAAGTCCCCGGAACCAGGACCACCGGATACGGGTGCTCGGCCGACGGCTTGCAGGACCAGTCGTTGGCTCCGGGTGGGGACACGTCGACGGCCTGGGCGGGAGCGGCCATCAATGAGGAGGCGAGGACTGCGGCAGCGGATATGGACAGGGCCCGGCTAAGGAATGACATGGAAACCTCTTTGTTCGTCTGTCTATGGGGAAGCCGGGGCTGATGGTCTTGGGGGTGACCATCAGCCCCGGCCGAGGTTTCCATGCTGGCAGTGCTGCTGCTCCTGCGCAGCGGAAGTGCACGAACGTGCGGCCAAAACCCGCGTTCACGACCGCCAGCCCCGCGGCAAATGTGACCCACAGCACACCCGTTGTTACTGGTGAGTAGCAAATTCTGGGCCTCCCGGCGGCGGGACAAGCGATCACGGGTGTTTGCACGAACGTGCAGTTTCGCCGGCGACGCCGAAGACGCCGGAACGGTGCCGGATCGCCGCTCCGTTCCGGCGTCCCGGCACCGTTCCGGCGAACTCGGGGGCTCCCGGGGTCACGAGGGAGCTTCAGAGGGAGGCGCCGCCGCAGATCACGTAGTTCTGGCCCGTGATGGACTTGCCGTGCGGGCCCAGCAGGAACGCGGCCAGGGCGGCTACGTCCTCCGGGTCCACCAACGCACCGAGGGCCGGCAGCTTCACCGGCGTGGCGGCGCGGCCGGGGTCGCTCAGCATCGGGGTGTCGGTGGGTCCCGGGGAGAGGACGTTGACCGTGATCCCCCGCGGTGCCAGTTCCTGCGCCCATGTCCGGCCCAGGCCCATCAGCGCAGCCTTGGTCGCCGCGTAGTGGCTCTTGCCCGGCATGCCCGTGGAGGTGCGGCTGCCCAGCAGGACGATCCGGCCGCCGTCGGGCATGGTGGGCACCAGCGCGTTGGCCAGCATGGAGGCCGCCGCGACATGGACGGTGAACATGCCCTGCAGTGCCGCCGGGTCAAGGGAGCCCAGGTGCGCGGTCCGCTGGAATCCGGCGGCGTGGACCAGGGCGTCGGCCGGAGCGAGTCCGGACACGGCATCAGCCAGGGATTCCGGCTCGGACAGGTCAGCCTGCAGCCACTCGAACTTGCCCTCCAGGACAGACTCGGTGCGGCTCAGCCCTGTCACGCGCCATCCGTCAGCCAGCAGCTTCGAGGCGATGGCTTTGCCGATCCCCGAACTCGTGCCGGTGACCACCGCGTGCTTGGTCATGCGTCCCCGCCCGGGGTGGTGCTGCCCTCGTACGCCCACTGCGGGTCCACCCGGACGTACTTGATGGCCTGCCGGAAGTACGTGTACGCGATGTTCAGCGCCCCGTCCGGGCCCTGGTGGATGGAAGGGTAGGAGTATTCGCGGTTCAGCCCGTCGCGGGAGTTGTTGGACAGGCAGTACCCGTCCCCCACGTCCAGGTTCCGGCGGATGGGCCACGAACGGCCGGAGTCCTCGGAAATAGCCAGGGTCATCGGCGAGCGAGGTGTCCCCCAGAAGGCGCGCTTGACGCCGTCGTCCTCCGGGAAAGCTGAAGCGTTCGGTTCGGCCACCTGCCCCTGCTCCTCGGCCAGGCCGTCGTCGTCGATCTCGTCGTACAGCGAGAGGCGCCGCTCGGTACCCTCCCCCGCCCGGCTGTGGTTGTAGACAAGGGCCAGGCGGCCGTCCGTCAAAGCAACAAACTGGATGGACGAGTTGTTGTTAGGCAGCTCGGTGGGGACGGGCTCGCTCCAGGTGGAGCCGTCGTCGGTGGAGCGGGACTCGTAGATGGAATCGGCCCAGCGGCTGCGGAACAGGGCCAGCAGCGAGCCGTCGGCCACGGGCTGGATGTTCATGTGGACGCAGCCCAGGCTGCCGGGCAGGACGTGCTCGGTCCAGGTGGCGCCGGCGTCGTCAGAGATCATCACGGCGCTGTCGTCGCTGTTGCCCACCCACTTCTCCCCCGGCGTGGTGATGCAGCGGAAGATGGGGATGATCAGCCGGCCGGACGGGAGCACCACGGGCAGCTGGCGGACGAACACGCCGCCGGTCTCGTTGGCGGGAAACAGCGTTTCGACGTCGCCCCAGCTGCCGCCGCTGTCCAGGGAAATACGACGGCGGACCTCGGCGGTGTCCTGGTTGCCCGCCTTCTGCGCGGTATACAGCAGCCAGAGGGCCCCATCGGTGTTGGTGAAGAGGATGGGATTCTGCTCGGAGCGCGTGGAGTCGTCCGAAAGCTGGACGGCGTCCGACCACTGCGTGCTGCCAGGTTCCAAGGTGGAGAACCAAATGGAGATGTCCGGCACGCCTTCCTGGGTGCCGCCGAACCAGACGCAGCCCAGCCGGCCGTCCGGGAGGGTGAGCAGGTTGGCGGCGTGGCTCTGCACGGTGGGCGCGGGCAGGTAGGCGAAGTCGGCGCCGTCGGCCGTCTTGACCGCCCCGTCCGGGGTGATGGTGCTGTAGCTGTCCGTGGTGGTGGTCATGGTTACTGGCCTTCCTTGGTGCCGGCAGCGGAGCGGGCGGCGTCGAGGTGGGACTTGGCGATCTGTTCCAGGTGCGTCAGGTCCGAGGCGACCGTGGTGAACGTGTAGCCCTGCTTCAGGCGCTGCGCCGCCACTGTCCCGGCGGGTGTGTGGATGCCGGCGGCGATGCCAGCGGAAGCGGCGGCCTCGGCGACCGTTTCCAGCGCGGCGTTGAATTCGGCGTCGACGGCGGGATCCCCGGGGAACGCTCCGCCCACCGCGATGCAGAGGTCGGAGGGGCCGACGTAGATGCCGTCCAGGCCGGGCGTGGCGCAGATTTCCTTGACGTTGGCCAGCCCCTCGGGCGTCTCGATCATGGCGAACACCAGGGTGGCGGCGTTGGCCTCGGCGGGGACGGGGCCGATCCGCAAGGCAGAGCGCATCGGGCCGTAGGAGCGGCCGCCCAGCGGCGGATACTTTGCGGCGGCCACGGCGGCGGCGGCGTCCTCAGCGTTGTTGATGAGCGGGACGATGACACCCACCGCCCCGGCGTCCAAAGCCTTGCCGACGGCGGTGAAGTCGTTGGCTTCCACCCGGACCATGCCGACGGCGGTGTGCCCGGCGTCGATAGCCATCAACCCGTTGAGGACGCCCGAGTAGCCGAGCAGGCCGTGCTGCGCGTCCAGGGCAACGTAGTCGTAGCCAAGGCGGCCGATGCGTTCGGTGGCCACGGGCGCGTCCAGCACTGCCCAGTAGCCCACCGCCTGCTCACGGGCGCGGATCTTGCGGGCGAATTCGAGGGCCAGTTGGGAAGTCATCAGGGTCCTTCAGGTGTCGGTTCAGTCAGTCGGTTCAAGTGGGCAGTGAACAGGATCAGCGGTTGTAGGCAGGCATCGGGCCGCGCAGCGAGGTGCCCACGGCGGCGCAGGCTTCCACGACGTCGGCCGGCAGCGGTCCATTGGCCACGGCGGCGATGTTGGCACGCAGCTGTTCCACCTTGGACCCGCCCAGCAGCATGGAGCCGACGCCGTCCCGGTAGGCGAGCCAGCGCAGGGACAGTTCCGCCAGGGAAAACCCAGCGTCAGAGGCGATGCGGGAGAGCTCGCCGATCGCGTCGAACAGCTGCTTGTCCCAGTACCGCTGCGTGTACATGGCGGCCAGCTTGGAGTCGCCGTAGCGGCCCTCGGTGGGCTTGGCGTCGAAGCTGTGCTTGCCGGTGAGCAGGCCGCCGCCCAGCGGGTTGTAGACCATGGTGTGCACGTTGTGGGTGGCGGCGAACTCGAGGTATTCCTCCTCGAGCCGGCGGGCCACCAGGTTATAGAGCTGCTGTGCGACGACGGGCTGCGGCGCCCCGACTTCGCGCGCCGTGTGGATGACGTCGGCGATCTGCCAGGCAGCGAAGTTGGACACGCCCAGCGCGCCGATCTTCCCTTCTTCAACCAGCGAGGCAACGGTGGACAGCGTTTCGGCAAGCGGGGTGGCCCGGTCCGGCTGGTGCAGGTAGAACAGGTCGATGCTGTCCACGCCCAGCCTGCGCAGGCTGCCCTCCACGCTGGCCCGCAGGCCAGCCGCTGACAACGGCGCATTGGAGCCGTGGTCTGCGTGCGGCATGCCGGCCTTGGAAGCCAGGATGACGTCGTCGCGCTTTCCCTTCAAAAGCCGGGAGAGCATCTCCTCGGTGACTCCCCCGACGTAGGCGTTGGCGGTGTCGATGGTGGTGATGCCTGCGGCGAGCGCTTCCTCGACCATCCGCCCGGCGGTGGCCTCGTCCGCGGTGTCGCCGAAGGTCATGGTTCCCAGGACCAGCCGGGAGATGGGGAGTTTCAGGCCGTCCACCTGGGTGCCTTGGGGCTGCGTGCTCATGCGTTGGTTCCTCATGGTTGCGTTCGTCATTGAGTCAGGAAGAGTCAGGAGTTGGACAGGGCCAGCGAGCGGACGATGTGCCGCGGCTTCAGGCCGGTCATGGTGGAGGGGTCCAGGGCCGCGCGGCGGAGCTTGCGGGTGTAGTCCTCCTTGGGGGCGGTCAGGACGGACGCGGTGGTGCCGTGTTCCACCAGCTTGCCGCGCTGCATCACCATGACGGTATCGCTGATCTCCTGCACCACGCCAAGGTTGTGCGAGATGAACACGTAGGTGATGCCGGTGTCATCCTGGATGGACTTCAGCAGCCGCAGCACCTGCGCCTGCACGGAGACGTCCAGGGCGCTGGTGGCTTCGTCGCAGACCAGCAGTTCGGGCTTGGAGGCGAGCGCCCGGGCAATCCCGATGCGCTGGCGCTGGCCGCCGGAGAACTCCCCCGGGTGCTTGTCCAGGGACCGGACGGGCAGGCCCACCTGGTCGATCAGCGTGGCGGCCGCCTTGTGCCGTTCGGCCTTGGAGCGGATGCCCTGCAGCTTGAGGGGTTCGGCCACGATTTCCTGTGCGGTCATGTGCGGGTCCAGCGAGCCGTACGGGTCCTGGAACACCATCTGGAATTTGGAGCGCAGGGGCCGGAGCTTGGCCTCGCTCATGGACGCGATGTCCGTGCCGTCCAGGTTGATGGAGCCGCTGGTGGGGGTCACCAGCCGCATGAGCGCCTTGGCGATGGTGGATTTGCCGCAGCCGGATTCACCCACGACGGCGATCGTCTTGCCTTTGTCCACAGAGAAAGAGACGTCGTCCACGGCCCGGAACGTGCCGCCGGGGACGTGGTAGTCCACCACCAGGTGGTCGACGGCGAGGAACGGCTCGGTCATGGCTTTGCTCCGGTCTGGGTGAGGGCTGGGTCAGGGGTGGCTGGGGAATTGCCCGCGGCGCGGCGGCCGGTGGCTGCGGGCGTCTCGTCCCACGGCCCCAGCACCGGTACGGCGGCCAGCAGGGTCTGCGTGTATTCGGTGGCGGGGTGGTCCACGATCTGCTGGACCTCGCCGGATTCCACGAAGGAGCCGTCCTTCATCACGTGGATGCGGTCCGAGATGAGCCGGGCCACGCCGAGGTCGTGCGTGATCATCAGGATGCCGATGCCTCGCTGTTCCTGCAGTTCCAGCAGCAGGTCCAGGATGCCGCCCTGCACGGTGACGTCCAGGGCCGAGGTCGGCTCGTCCGCCACGAGCAGCTGCGGCTCGGACGCCAGTGCGATGGCGATCAGCACGCGCTGGAGCATGCCGCCGGAGAGCTGGTGCGGGTACTTCTTCAGCTGCTTCTCCGGCGTGGGGATGTGCACCTGTTCCAGCAGCCGCACGGCCCGGGCCTGCAGCGCGCCCTTGTCCTTGGCGGACGCGGCACCGGCGATCCGGATTGCCTCGAACAGCTGGCTGCCGATCGAGTGGACCGGGCTCAGCGCCGTCATCGGGTCCTGCGGGATCAGCGCCAGGGTCTTGCCGCGCACCTTGTCGATGGCTTTGGGGTCAGCGGAGATGTCGACGCCGTCAATCAACACGGTGCCGGACAGCACCGCCAGGTCCTCTGGCAGCAGGCGGAGGATGCCCATCGCCGTCGTCGACTTTCCTGAACCTGACTCGCCGATGATGGTGACCGTTTCGCCCCGGTGGATGCTGAAGCTGACGGAGTTAACGGCCCGGATGATGCCGGCGTCGGTGATCAGCTCCACCTGGAAGTCGCGGACCTCCAGCAGCGGCTGCTCAGTGAATGTGGGGGAAGCAGACATGTCAGGCACCCTTCTTCTTGCGGCGGGGACGGTCGCGGAGGCCGTCGCCCAGCAGGTTGACGCCCACCACCATGAGCACGATCACCAGGCCGGGCAGGGTGACCATCCACCAGGAGGTAGTGATGTAGGCCTGGCCGTCGGAGATGATGCGGCCCCAGGTGGCGAAGGGCCGCTGCGGGCCGGCGCCCAGGAAGGACAGCGCGGATTCGAGCAGCACGGCCTGGGCCAGCAGGAGCAGCACCACCAGGGTCGCCTGCTTGATGACGTTGGGGATGATGTGCTGGATCAGGATCTGGATGCGGTGCAGGCCCAGGATCCGGGCGGCGGAAACGTACGGCTTTTCGCGTTCCACCAGCACCATGGAGCGGGTGAGGCGGGCAACCTCGGGCCATTG
The DNA here is from genome assembly GCF_035621795.1 of Pseudarthrobacter sp. LT1. Taxonomy (NCBI): domain Bacteria; kingdom Bacillati; phylum Actinomycetota; class Actinomycetes; order Micrococcales; family Micrococcaceae; genus Pseudarthrobacter; species Pseudarthrobacter sp. LT1. The sequence continues at coordinate 1,222,010 of NZ_CP141830.1, read as the reverse complement.
GGCGATGGCGATCACGAAGGTGATGACGGGGATGGACGGGCCGAAAAGGGCCACCACCAGCAGCAGCATCATCAGCAGCGGCAGGGACATCTGGGCTTCAAGGAGGCGGGAGATGATGGTGTCCACCCAGCCGCCGAAGTAGCCGGCGGCGGAGCCGAGGATGACGCCGATAGCGCCGGAGACCAGGACGGCCAGCAGGCCGATGGTCAGCGAGACCTGGCCGCCGTGCAGCACGCGGGAGAGCAGGTCGCGGCCCAGCTGGTCGGTGCCGAACAGGTGCCCGTCGGTCAGCGGCGGCAGGCGCCGGGCGGCGAGGTCCTGGAAGTTGGCGTCCGGCAGCGGGAGCACGTTGGCCAGGATGATCGGGATGATCACCAGCAGGGTGCAGATGGTGCCGACGATCAGCTTCCACTGGGCTGCTTTGCGGCGGCGGGTGGCGCCTGCCTTGGCGATGTCCGCCTTGGTGACGGCGGAGGGGCTGGGCTGCTTTGCTTGCGCGCCGGAAGACGCTGCGGGGGTTGCGGTGTCGAGGCTCATGCTGTGGCCGCCTTTCCAAGACGAACGCGGGGATCAAGGAGCGGGTAGGCGAGGTCGATGAGCAGCTGGACTGCCACGGCCAGCAGCGCGGTGATGAGGACGGTTGCCTGGATGAGGGGGTAGTCGCGGGTTTCGAGGGCCCGCACGATCAGGGAGCCGACGCCGGGCCAGGCGAACACCACTTCCACCACCACCACGCCGTTGAGCATCGCGGCGAACCGGGTGCCCAGGGCGGTGAAGACGGGGATGGCGGAGTTGCCCATGGCGTAGCGCCAGGTGAGGACGGAGTTGCGGACGCCGCGGGAGCGGGCCACCGTGAGGTACGGGGCGGCGAAGTTGGCGGTCATTTCGCGGCGGACCATGCGGGAGATCAGGGCGATCTGCAGGATGGCGATGGTGACCGTGGGCAGGACCAGGCCGCCCCAGGTGGCGAAGCCGGAGGCCGGGAAGATGGGGATCAGCACGGCGAAGCCGGTGAGGAGCATGATGCCGGTCCAGAAGTCGGGCATGGACTGCCCGGCGATGGTGAGCACGTTGACGCCGAATTCGCGGCCGGTGTCCGGGCGGCGGGCCATCCACACACCCAGCGGGATGGCGACGACGGCGGTCAGCAGGATTGCCGAGGTTGCCAGTGTCAGGGTGTAGGGCAGCCGTTCGAAGACCACCTGCATGGCGGGGGCCTGGAAGGAGTAGGACTGGCCCAGGTTGCCGGTCAGCAGCTGCTGGAGGAAGATCCAGTACTGCTCCAGCAGGGGCTTGTCCAGGCCGAACTGTTCGCGCACCTTGGCGAGCTGTTCGGTGGTGGCCAGGGGCCCGGCGTAGGAGACGGCGGGGTCGCCCGGAGCCATGCGGATCAGGATGAACACGGTGGACACCGTGAGGAACACGGTCAGCAGGCCCTGTCCCACGCGTTTGAGGATGTAGTTCGTCATGGCTTAGGCCTCCAGCCGGACATCAACGAGGGGGTAGGAGTTGGTGGGTGCCAGCTTGATCCCGGACACCCGGTTCCGATGGGCCAGGACAGACTTGGGGACAAACGCCCAGGCGCAGGGCCAGGTGTCCCAGACCGCCTGTTGGGCGTCGTTCAGCAGTTGCGTCCTGCGGGCCGGGTCCGCTTCGGCGGAAGCTGCCTGGATCTTGGCGGCCACCTCGGGGATCACGTAGCCCTGGTAGGTGTCGCGGGTGGCTTCCTTTTCGGGGGTGCCCGCGTACATGCCCTGCAGCATGGTGATGGCCAGGCCGGTGGGGCTGGGGTAGCCGTTGGCCAGCAGGTCCCAGTCGCCCTGTTTGCCCTGGCGCCAGGCCATGATGTTGCCGCCGGGTTCGAACTGCTGCAGCTCGGCCTTGACGCCGATCTTGCCGAACATTTCCACCAGGGCTTCCATCACGGAGGTGTCGGAGGCGAACTCCCCGGTTTCCCAGATGATCTTGATGGTCAGGTCCTTGACGCCGAGTTCGGCGAGGGTGGATTTGGCCTTTTCGGGATCGTAAACGTACTCGCCGGTCTTGTGGTATCCGGTGAGGCTGGACGGGGTGACACCTTCGGCCTGGGTGACCGAGTCCACCAGCACGTCCTTGACCAGGGACTTGCCGTCGATGGCCATGCTGAGGGCCTGGCGCACGCGCGGATCGGCCAGCGGGTGGCCGGCGGGCTTGCGGAAGTTGAAGAAGATCTGGTTCAGGCGGAGGCTGGACGCTTCCTGGAGCGTGACGCCGGGAAGTCCCGCGAGCTGCGAGCGGGAGTCCGGGGTGATGGAGTCAATGACGTCCACCTCGCCGCTGCGCAGGGCGATGACGCGGCTGGATTCCTCGGGGAGGAACCGGACTTCCACGTTGTCGATGTGCGGTGCGGGGCCCCAGTAGTTCTTGTTGCGTTCCAGGCTGTAGGTGCCGGCGCCGCGGTTGTACTTGGTGACCACGTAGGGGCCGGTGCCCAGGCCTTCCTGCAGTTCCTCCGGCTTGTTCTGCGCGGCCGGGGTTATCAGGATCATGCTCATGAGCGAGTCCAGGATGGGGACGGGCTTCTTGGTGACCATCCTGAAGGTGCGGTCATCCACGGGAACAACTTCCGGGAATTCGGGGAAGAAGCCGGCCACGAACGAGCCCTGCACCTGCTTGTACATCTTCAGCGCGGTGGCCACGTCCTCGATCTTCACGGGGCTGTTGTCCGAGTAGCGGATGCCCTCGCGGAGGCGGACGGTCCATTCGGTGGGACCGGTCATTTCGAAGCGTTCGGCCAGGACCAGGATGGGCTTGGTTTCGGGTCCGATGGCGGTGAGTCCCTGGCGGACGGAGCGCTGCACGGTGACGGCGGCGTCGAACTGGTTGAGCTTGTTGTCCAGGCTGACCAGTGAGCGGTTGAGGGCCAGGGTCAGGGTGCTGGGGCCCGGGAGGCCGGTGGGTCCGGCGCAGCCGGCGAGGCTTCCGGTGCCCAGCAAGAACCCAGCGGCCGCGCCGAACTGCAGCAGGCGGCGGCGGGAAATCTCACTTCCTTGAGGAAGAACGGTCATCGTTGACCTCTCGGTAGGTTGGGGTGGCGGGCGGCCGGAGTGGCTGCGCCGAATGTTGTGTCCATCACTTTGCCACTCCTGCGCAATTCGCGCAACCCCTCTAGCGTGATTCGCGCAATCGTGTCATGATGTTGGAAAGCTTCCCGCACTTGGCGCGGGATTCGAGCCGACTACCGAGCGAGAGGAGCAACGTGGCTTCCGTATTTGTGCAGGCCGACGATTTCTCCGGCGCCGCCGAGGTTGGCTATTGCTTTGTGGAGCACGGACTGTCCGCGCAGCTCCTCTTGGGCACGGGTACTGCTGCGGGAACGCACGACGGCGGCGCCTCCTGTGCGGCGCAGGCCACCGACGTAGTGGTCGCGGATACCCACACCCGGGGACTGTCGGCGGCCTCGGCCGGGGCACTGGTCGAGGATGCCTTCTCCAGTACCGACGCCGTGGGCGCTCACGTGATGTTCAAGAAGATGGACTCCCTGTGGCGCGGCAACATCAGCGCCGAGACCGCCGCACTGGCGGGCCTCGGCTTCCACGTGGTGGTTGCGGGGGCACTCCCCCAGCTGCAGCGCACAGTGCGCGCCGGCCGTCCTTGCGTTGCCGGCTCTCCCCTGGCGGAAACGGACCTGTGGCAGGCGGAGGCCTCGGCCCCGCCGGCGGACATACCGTCGCTGCTCCGCCCGGAGGACCCGGAGACCGTGCAGTCCCTGGACCTGGTGGCGGTGCGGTCAAGCAGAGTGCTGTCCCGCCTGTCCGCACTGCTGGACGGCCGGCCCGCGCTGGTGGTGGCCGACGGTGAGACCACCGCGGACCTGGAGCACGTGGTCGACGCGCTCCTGGAGCTGGACTTCCAGGCCGGCGGCCGCCGCATCGTGCTGGTGGGAACCGGCGGGGCGGCTGATGTCCTGGCACGGCGCCTCGGAGCTCAACTTGCGCGGAATGCGCAAGTTGTGGCAACGGCTGGCGGAACCACCGCGGAACCGCTGGATGCCGCACGGCCGGTGCTCGCCGTCGTCGGCTCCGCTTCCAGGACTGCGCAGGCGCAGCTGGCCAAGCTTGAGGCGCGCGGCTTTGAAGTGGTCCGGCTCCATCCCCTGTATGCAGGTGCTTCCGGCGCCTATGCGACGCAGCTCGAGGAAACCACGGAGGCGCTCAGGGCCGGCCGGAACGTGGCCGTCACCCTGGCCGCCGCAAAGGTGGACCCCGCGAAAGCCCTGACCATTGTGCAGGCCCTGTCCACCTTCGCCAAGCAGGCCGCGAAGGCCGCCCCGGCTGACCTGATCCTCACCGGCGGTGAGACGGCGCGGGAAGTCCTGGACGCCGTCGGCCGCTCCAGCCTGGTGCCGCTCGCAGCGGTGCAGCACGGGGCCGTGCTGAGCCGGGCCGACGACGGGACGCTGGTGGGCACCAAGCCCGGCAGCTTCGGCGATGATCTGGCCCTCCTGCAGCTGTATGACGAAATCCGGGAGCGCCGCGGCCACGCCGCGCCGACTCCCGCCCCCACCCTTCCCCGCACGACTTCCGAAGAATCTGGAGCAACAATGACTGACTCAGCAACCAACCAGCCACTCCCCTACGTGGCCGTGACCATGGGCGACGGCGCCGGGGTGGGCCCGGAGGTGGTGGTGGCCGCGGTGCTGGATCCGCAGAGCAACGCCGAGTGCCGGCCCGTGGTGATCGGTGATGCGCTGCGGCTGCGGCAGGCAGCGGACATCCTGGGGATCGACGCGGACATCCGGGCGATCGAGGACGTGGAGGACGCGGTGTTCTCGCCGGGCCGGGTGAACGTGATCGACCTGGCGCTGCTGCCGGAGGACCTGCCGTGGGGGCAGCTCTCCCCCGTGGCCGGGCACGCCGCCTACGAGTACATCCGGGTGGCCAGCGAGCTGGCGATGGCCGGGAAGGTGCAGGCCATCTGCACCGCGCCGCTGAACAAGGAGGCGCTGCACGCCGCCGGGCACATCTTCCCCGGGCACACCGAGCTGCTGGCGCACCTGACGGGCACAGAGGAAGTGTCCATGATGCTCTCCACGCCCAAGATCCGGGTGATCCACGTGACCACGCACATCGGACTGATGGACGCGATCCGGAAGATCAACCCGGACCTGGTGGAGCGGACCATCCGCCGCGGCCATGAGGCGCTGGTGCGGGCGGGCATCCCCAACCCGAAGATCGGGGTGTGCGCCATCAACCCGCACGCGGGCGAAAACGGGCTGTTCGGGCAGGGCGAGGAAGCGGAGAAGATCGAGCCGGGCGTGAAGGCGGCGCAGGCGGACGGGATCAACGCGGTGGGCCCGCTGCCGGCGGACACGCTGTTCTTCCTGGCCGGCCGGGGCGATTACGACCTGGTGGTGGCCATGTACCACGACCAGGGGCACGGGCCGGTGAAGGTGCTGGGCATCGAGGCGGGCGTGAACATCACGGTGGGCCTGCCGGTGATCCGCACGTCCGTAGACCACGGCACGGCGTTCGACATTGCCGGTAAGGCGATCGCGGATTCCCGGTCCATGGTGGAGGCGCTGCACCAGGCGGCGGAGATGGCCACCCGGCCGTCCGTGGCCGTGTAGTAGCCCGGTTTGGTTGGGGTCCGGAACTAGCATGGGTAGCACTGCCACCGCCATGCCCACGGGAAGGAGACCGGGAATGCTCAGCGCAAACGCGCGGCGCGAGGAGATCTACCACCTTGCCGTGACCACCGGCCTGGCCTCCGTGGAAGAGCTCTCCGCCAAGTTCGAGGTGACGGCGTCCACCATCCGGCGGGACCTGGCACTGCTGAATTCGCAGGGCAGGCTGGCCCGGACGTACGGCGGGGCGATGGCCATGGGCGCGCATCCGGAGGCGTCGCTGCGGCAGCGCACCGGGGAAGCGTTCGAGCAGAAGCATGCGATCGCCCGGTGGGCGGCGTCGGTGATCCAGCCCGGGGAGAGCATCCTGCTCGACGCCGGTTCCACGGCGGGTGCCCTGGCCCACGAGCTGCGCGGGTTTGACCGGTTGTCCGTCACCACGCCTGGTCTTAATACTCTGCAGGAGCTGGCCGATTCGGAGGGCATCGAGGTTGACTGCCTGGGCGGCCGGCTCCGGGGTGTGTCGCAGAGTTTCGTGGGGCCGCTGGCCGAGGCGGCGCTGGAGCGGATGAGCTTTGACCGCGTGTTCCTGGGCGCCGACGCCGTCACCGCCGAGGACGGCATCTGCGAGGCCGACCACGCCCAGACCCGGCTCAAGGAGCTCATGGCCCGGCGGGGCCGTGCCGTCTATGTCCTGGCGGACTCGTCAAAGTTGGGGCTGCGGCCGTTCCATGCCTGGGCACGGCTGGCTTTGCCGTGGACGTTGGTGACGGACGACGGCGCCGACCCAAGTCAGGTGCAGAAGTTCCGGGACGCGGGGGTTCAGGTTGAGGTGGCGGCGGTTGCGCCCTAGTTTTCGGAGAGCGCACTACGAATTAGGGAAAATACGCGGGTAACCCCTAACTATCAAATGTGAGTATCAATTACTCGTGATGGCTTTGAAACCCCTACATAAACTCCAAGTCCTTGCAGTCAGGGACTTGTCCCGTTTGGGGAACTATTCAAAAGCTACAACGGAGTACTTCAATGAAGAACTGGCTCACTCGCATCGCCATGCCCGTTACCGTCGCAGCAACAGCCGCACTCGCCGGAATAGCCGGCCCCGCTGCTGCCGCACCGCCCACACCAAATCCCACCGACCCCTTCGTTATCCAGGACTTCTTCGGAACCGACTGTCCCGGCTTCGAGGTGACGGCCCAACTGACTGGTAAATCGAAAGAGATATCCCAAGGGAACGGCGGGGTCATAGCGATCTCGCCGGGTATGACCATTACGTTGAGCGCCAACGGCAAGACCCTGACGTACCTGATCACCGGTACGACCCATACACAGATCCTGCCCGACGGCAGCAGAGAGGTCGTCTCGGTCGGGAAGAACCTCCTCATCGTTCCGAAAGTAGACGGGCAGCATGCTGAAGGGCTCTACTACACGACAGGAAACGTCAATTACGCCCTCACGCCAACTGGAGGGGAAGGAAGACTGTTCTCGGGACCAGGCCGAGTGGTCGACGTCTGTGCCTTACTCGCACCTTAGAGTTCATCTTTGGGGCAAGCCGCTTCCGGACAACGGAAGCGGCTTGCCGCTTTAATGTGTTCTTCCAGCGGACTCCATTGGAATGCGAGGATGCAGGGTGGGGTGGCTGTGGTGCGTGCCAACTCCTGCTGGGTACGCTGCTTTTACAGCGAACGAAACCACTAACCGGACTGGAGACACGCATGCACGCCGTACTTGAATACACCTACGCGGATGACTACCTCGAAAGCCGCGGGCAGTACCGCGCGGACCACCTCAGGGCGGGGTGGGAAGCAGTTGAACGCGGCGAGCTCCTGCTCGGCGGTGCAATCGGCGAAGGGCCCTTCAAAGGGTTGCTGATCTTCACCGGCGAGAACCCGCTCGAGGCTGCAAAAGCCTTCGCAGCCGCAGACCCCTACGTCATCAACGGCGTGGTGACATCGTGGACTGCCAGCCCGTGGACCACGGTGCTGGGTAACGAGGCCGCCACACCGGTGCGCCCCTAAGCGTCACAGCAGCACTGGACCGGCGCTACTCGGCGATGTCCTCCGCCCACAGCTCCGGCTTGTCCGCCTGGAACGCAGCCATCATGTCCACGCAACGCTGATCATCCAGCACCACCACCTCAACCCCGCGTGACCGCAAAAGCTCCAGTTCGCCGTCGAACGTCCTCGCCTCCCCCACTACCACGCGGGGGATCTTGAACTGAATGATGGTTCCGGCGCACATGGCACACGGGGCCAGGGTGGTGTACAGCGTGGTGTCCCGGTAGCTCTTCTGCCGTCCGGCGGTGCGGAGTGCGGACATTTCCCCGTGCGCGATCGGATCCGCGTTCTGGACCCGTTCGTTGTGTCCGCTGGCAATCACCACGCCGCCCCGCGCGATCGAAGCCCCGATGGGGATGCCGCCTTCGGCCAGGCTTTTTTGCGCGGCCTGGTAGGCGGCTTCGAAGGCGGAGAGGTCGGCGCTGTCCAGTTCCGGCGCAAGGGCGTGAGGCTGCTCGTGGGTCATGGCGTCATTGTTGCACGGGCAGCCGCCCGCCTACTTTGGAGCCGTGATACCCAGCCGGGCCATGCGCCGGTAGATCGTTGCGCGGCTGATCCCCAGTTCCGCCGCGGCCGCCGCCACAGTGGTTCCGGGCCGGGACAGGCACCTGGCAATCTCATCCCGCTCCACGGCCTCGATCCGCGTCAATTTGGGGCCGGAGAGTCCCATCAGCGCGGCCGGAAGGTGCCGCACATCGATGGTTTCCGTGCGCTGGGCCGCGTCCTGGACCATTCCGAACAGTTCGTCAATGTTGCCGGGCCAGCTGTACGCGGTCAGCGCATGTTCGGCCGCAGGCGTGAAGTCGACCTCCCGCATCCGGGCCTGGCGGGCTGCGTATCGGGCAAGGGGCATCACGTCGTCACCACGGTCCCGCAGGGCGGGCACCGGCACCACTGTCTCCACCAGCACAGCCAGCGGAGCGGGGATAGCGGTGAGTTCCTCCGCGGTTACGGCCCAGGTGACGGCGGTGGGATGGCCCGCGAATTCCGCCCCACGCGAGCTGACAGCGACGGCGCTGAGCTCCTGCGCCGCCCAGGCCGGGAGAAGGTCGATGTTTTCCACGATCACCGCGGTGTGGGGCTTGGACAGTTCCGGCGTCCACAGCGACAGCCAGGCTTCCACGTCCTGGGGTGCGGGGACCGCGGCGCAGAGGATGCGGCTGCCGGGGTGCGCCTGGCGGATGGCCTGGCCCAGCAGGGTGGCGCGGCCGGTCCCCGGTTCTCCGACGGCGGCGGCCACCTTGCCGGACACGAGCGCCACGGCCGCGGCGTCCAGGGCCTCGGTCCACGGCCGGGACATGGCGCGGAGCGTACCGGCCCCGGGTTCCAGCCGCCCGCGCTGAACCCGGAACACCCCTCCTTTCGGCCCCGCTTTCGGCTGCCGGCCGCCGGACTTGGCAAGCATCAAAGCGGACGTGGTGCTCGCGGCGGACTGCGCCAGGGCCAGGAGCAGCTCCGGGGAGGACTTGGACCAGGTGGTGATGTTGACGCTGCCCTCCAGCCGTCCGCTGAGCGGGTCGAGCACCGGCACGGCGGCGCAGGTGTAGGTGCGCAGGCTGGCGCTGTAGTGTTCCTCGGCGCGGACCAGGCTCGGTGTGCGGTCGGCCAGGGCCAGGCCCAGTCCGGTGGTTCCCGCCTGCCGCTCGGAGAATGCGAAGCCCGGGGCCAGGTGCACCTTGTCCAGCGCCCGCAGCAGGGACGTGTCACCGCTGAACCGGTTGAGCACCAGCCCGTCGGCGTCCGTGAGCATCAGGCTCAGCGGCTCGTTGGCCAGGGTCTGGTAGAGCCCGGTCAGGACCTCCTGCCCGCACTGGTAGAACAGGGAGTCGCCATCCACGGATCCGGCCCAGACCGGGTCAACCTCCTCCGCTGAGACGCCGTATTCCTCGCTCCGCTGCCAGGACGCGAGGAGGCGCCGCGAGGCAACCGCGAGCTCTGCGCCCGGCCCGCCGCGCTCCGGCCGCGGCACCGGCACGTTCCCATTCGGCACCATTGCCGTCCTCCTTGTCCTGCCTCATTCGAGACTACGTGCCGGCGTCCGGGAGGGCGAGACCCCGTCGTCTCAAAATGAGACACCGGTCACATGTTGACGGGCGCGGAACCGCCCTAGCCTCGTTGGTGTCGCGACTATGGCAGTCGCGGGGAGGAGAACACCATGTACAGCAAGGACGGCGAGAACTACTTCATCGTCGACGCCCACATCGCCCTGTGGGACGCCCGGCCGGAGAACCAGCGCAACGTTCACGGCAAGCAGTTCATCGATTGCTTCTACGACTACCACCGCAACCTCTCCCCCGCAGAGGAGCTGTGGACCTACGAGGAATACCTGTACCAGGGCGGCGAGCGTTTGATGAAGGACCTCTTCGAGGACGGCTACGTGGACCACGCCATCTTCCAGCCGGCGTACCTGGGCGAGTTCTACAAGAACGGTTTCGGACAAACGAAGGAAGCCTACGAACTGGCCGCGGCACATCCGGACAAGCTCACCTACAACCACTGCTTCGATCCGCGCGACGGCGAACGCGGCCTGGACCGGCTGCGCGCCGACCACGAGAAGATGAAGTTCACGGGGGTCAAGCTCTACACCGCCGAATGGCACGGGGAATCCCGCGGCTACAAGCTCTCCGATCCGTGGGCCTTCCGCTACTTCGAGGAGTGCCGGAAGCTCGGCATCAAGAACATCCACGTCCACAAGGGCCCCACCATCCGGCCCCTGGACCGCGATTCGTTCGACGTGTCCGACGTAGACCACGTCGCCTCGGACTTCACCGACCTGAACTTTATTGTGGAGCACGTGGGCCTGCCGCGGCTGGAGGATTTCTGCTGGATCGCCACCCAGGAGCCCAACGTTTACGGCGGCCTGGCCGTGGCCATGCCGTTCATGCACACCCGGCCGCGGTACTTCGCCCAGATCATCGGCGAGCTCATCTACTGGATCGGCGAGGACCGGATCTTCTTCTCAAGCGACTACGCCCTGTGGACCCCGCGCTGGCTGGTGGAGCGCTTCGTGGACTTCCAAATTCCGGAGGACATGACCGAGTACGCCCCCATCACCACCGAGCAGAAGAAAAAGATCCTGGGGCTGAACGCCGCGAAGATGTACAACATCCCGGTGCCGCCAGAGCTCCAGCTGCCCGACGCCGGCGAAACGGCCACGGGCCCGCGCCAGCCGGAGCGGGCGGACCTGGCGGGCGCGGCATGACGGCGGCACTGACGGAACGCGCCGTCAGCGACGCGAGGGTGCGTAGCGTAGCGGTGGAGGACATCCGGCAGGCGCTGGCCGCCGTGCTGGATCCCGAGCTGGATGAGCCCATCACGGACCTGGGCTTCGTCCGCTCCATCGAAGTCACCCGCGCAGCGGACGGCACCGAGGTAACCGTCCACCTGCGCCTGCCCACCTCGTTCTGCTCTCCCAATTTCGCCTACCTGATGGCGTCGGACAGCAAGGACGCCATCGCGCCGCTGCCAGGGGTGGTACGGGTGGTGGTGGAACTGGATGACCACCACGATTCCGCCCTGATCAATGCCGGCCTCGCAGCGGACGCAGGCTACCGGGGCACCTTTGGCCACGAGGCCGAGGACAGCCTGGACGGGCTGCGGCTGATGTTCCGCCGCAAGGCGCACACCGCCGCCATGGAACGCTGCCTGACCGAACAGCTGCGCACCGATCCAGCGCTCACCGAGGCGAATGTGGGGACGGCGCAGCTGGGTGACCTGCCGGCGGGCCGCACCAAGGACGCTCTAGTACGACGGCGGATGGCGCTGGGGCTGCCCACGGAACCTGCCGCCGTCGTACTTGTTGACCATGACGGGCGCCCCTACCCTGCCGAGCAGGTACCGATGGCGCTGCGGCGGGCGCGGTCCACGCGCATTTCCATCGACGGCAACGCGCACTTCTGCCGCGGCCTGCTGCGCACCCGGTACGAGGGCTCGGGCGCCGACCAGACGGATCGGCCCGAAGGGGCCGAGGCCGCCGACCATCACCACCTTCTTCCGTTCACAGTCAAGGAGACCCACCCATGAACACCATGCGAGCCGTCCAGGTGGTCGGCTACCACGAAGGCCTGAAGATGACCGAGGCTCCCATCCCGGAGGTGTCCGGGGCGTGGGACGTGGTGGTCAAGATCGGCGGAGCCGGTGTGTGCCGGACGGACCTGCACATCCTGGAGGGCCAGTGGGCCGAGAAGTCCCAGGTGCAGCTGCCTTACACCATCGGCCACGAGAACGCGGGCTGGGTGCACGCCGTGGGCAGCGCGGTGACCAACGTCAAGGAGGGCGACAAGGTGATCCTGCACCCGCTGATCACCTGCGGCCTGTGCCGTGCGTGCCGCTCCGGCGACGATGTGCATTGCGAGAACAGCAAATTCCCCGGCATTGACACCCACGGCGGATACGCCGTATACCTGCTGACCTCCGCCCGCTCGGTGGTGAAGATCGACGATTCGCTGGAACCGGCGGACGTGGCGGCCCTGGCGGACGCGGGCCTGACGGCGTACCACGCGGCGGCGAAGGCGGCCAAGCGGCTCACGCCGCGGGACAACTGCGTGGTGATCGGCGCCGGCGGCCTGGGCCACATCGGCATCCAGGTGCTGAAGGCGCTCACGCCGAGCCGGATCATCGTGGTGGACCGCAACCCCGCCGCGCTGGAGCTGGCGAAGTCGATTGGTGCCGACGAGGGCGTCATCGCGGACGGCACGCAGGTGGAGCAGGTGCGCGCCCTCACCGGCGGAAACGGCGCCGAGGTGCTGATCGACTTCGTGGGCGAAGGCGGCGCGACGTCGGAGGGGATAGCGATGCTGCGGGAGGCCGGCGACTACTTTGTGGTGGGCTACGGCGAGGACATCAGCGTGCCCACCATCGACATCATCTCCTCCGAGATCAACATCATCGGCAACCTGGTGGGGTCCTACAACGACCTGCAGGACCTGATGGCGCTGGCCGCCCGCGGGGCGGTCACCCTGCACACCCAGAAGTACAAGCTGGACGATTTCCAGCAGGCCATCAGTGACCTGGACGCCGGTAAGGTCCGCGGCCGGGCGATCCTGGTCCCCTGATCTTTCCCGCTGCTTTCAAAAGGAGAACCAATGATTTTCATTACCGCCAAATTCCCCGTGAAGCCGGAGCACGCCGACGCGTGGCCGGAGATTTCACGGGAGTTCACTGACAAGACCAACGCCGAGGAGGGCTGCCTGTTCTTCGAATGGGCGCGTTCCCTGGCCGACCCCAACACCTACGTCCTGATCGAGGCGTTCCGCGACGACGAAGCCGGCGGCGAGCACGTGAGAACGGAGCACTTCAAGAAGGCGACGGCTGAGCTGCCGGCGTACCTGTCCCGGACACCGGACATTGTGAACGTCAAGGTGGACGGCTGGTCCGAGCTTGGGGAGCTTGCCGTCAAGTAGCTTTCCCCCGGGCTTGCCCTGGCGGCGGCACAGGCTGCCGCCAGGGCTTTCGCTGCTGGGACGGACGACGGCGGGTCCGCGCCTAGGCGCGCCCGTCCCCGTTGGCGTCTGCGGACTCAGCAATCCGCTTGATCGCGGCGAGCGTTTTCGGGATGCCGTCGAGGGCTTGCTGGGTGCGCTCGGCGATCTGAACAGACGCATTGTCGCCATATTTTTCCTCGAACATGGCGATTCCCTCCGGCAGGAACTCCCACGACTCGGTCAGCCTCGTCCCATTATCTGCCGGGGTCAGAGTGAAACCCCAACGGACAAAGCGGCCGCCCACCACCCAGGCGAACTCGCGGCCGCGCTCGGCAGCCACCACCAGCGACCGGGTCTCCCAGGTCCGCCCCGGGATCTCGTTGTGGCCGGTGAACCAGGCGCCGGGCTGGCCCGCGCTGGCTTTGTCGTCCCACCAGCACGACGTACAGACCGGGCTCCACTCACCGGTGCGGGTGATGTCGGAGACCAGGTCGTAGAGCGCATCGGCTGAGGCCTGGACCGTGACGGATTCCTGGTGCTGGCGGGTGTTTGTCTTCATCGATCGATCCTCTACTGACGTCATTTCTTCTGCCGCCGGCTGCCGCCGTGCCAGTCCTCCTGCTGGCCGACGGTATCGGCATCGACCCCGAAGGCAGCAAGCTGGGGCTGCTCGCGCAGGCTCCGCTTGAGTTCGGCAAAACCGGGGAACCGTGCCAGCCCCACCACGTGGTCCCACAGCTCGGCGGCCGAATCGTCGTCCGGCAGCCGGCTGATCACCGGGCCGAAGAAGGCCACCCCGGCCGGAGGCTCAAAGTGGATGATGGGCGTGCCCACATCCTTGCCCGTCAGCGCCAGCGCCTCGTCCGTCTCCTGGCGGATCTCGCCGTCCCAGGACTCGTCGTCGAGAGCGTCCGCCAGTGCCAAGGGCAAGCCCGCGTCGGCGAGGATAGGCTCCACGAACTCACGTGTCCCGCGCTGCTCACGGATTTCGCCCTCGGTGCGCTGTTCGGCCGGGTCCGGTGCGGTGTCGAAGATGTGTTTGCCGAACGCCTCATAGAGCCTGGCTATCGACTCGCCGCCGTGCTCAGCACGGGCCTGGGCCGCCACCCGCAGAAGCCGGAGCCCGGCGGTGTGGCCGGCCTCGTACTCCGGCGGGAAATGCGCGTCGTAGTCGACGTTTGCGTTGATCAGGCGCAATGAGATGAACCGCCAGTCCACGGTGTAGTCGCGCTGCGCCTGCACCTGTCGCACCCATTTGCTGGTCATCCAGGCGAAGGGGCAGACGGGGTCAAAGTAGAAGTTGATGTCGGCATTCATCCGACCACCCTTGCACCTGGTGGTGACGTACGTCTATTCGGTGAATCAGCAGCCGGAGCAGGGACGACGGCGGTCGGCCACAGCCGGTGGCCATCCATGGCCCGGCGCGGAAGCTCGGCAAAAACTGAGCTGAACCTGGGGCTTCGGCCTGCACTCGGACTATAGGCTTTCCTGGGCATCCGGGAGCATGGACGCCGCGCGAATAGTAATTGGGGGATCAATGCCGGAACTCGGCCGCATCTATTGGACCCGGCAAGGGCTACGTTTGGCGTACTCGGCGGTGCTGTTATGGCTCGCCGCCTCGGTGATGAGGGCTGTCATGGCAAGGGCAGCTCCGGTTTCCGGAGCGGGGCCATCCGCCGCCGGTGAGGTGATGCGCGGCATGTTTGACCGAGTTGTCTCTGCTGCCGCGTTCCCCCTTGTGGTCGTAGTCGTGCTTGGCATCGCCGCAGCCGTCATTACCAGGCAGGATGTGCGACGCCGGGACCCGGTACGCCGCTTCACCCGCCAGCAGCGCCGCGAAGGGATGGCACGGGCTAACGGCCTGTGCGAGCTGGAAGCCGGCTTCGGTCGTCGCTGTGGCCGTCCGGCGGAGCATGGCGACCACTTTTATCCGTGGTCCAAGGGCGGCTCCACCAGTCTGCAGAACTTCGTTGCCGCCTGCGCCAGGTGCAACCGCGCCAAGCGCGGCAGCATCCCGTCTCCCGGCCAGCAGCGCCGGATGGAACGGCGACGGCGGGAGTACCTGCCGCCGTCGTCCTCCGTCAGCGTGGGCGAACGTCAGCCGCTGTCCTAAATCGCGGTCTCCATAGCCTTCGTCAGCGTGAAGATTCCGTAGCGCATGGCGCCGGTGCGGTAGGCCGCGATGAGGCGGTGAATGCTGAGGATGGAGTTACGATGGCGTGCGCCAAGGGCGAGGCGGCGTGTCTTGGGATCGAGGAGCATGGCCTTCACAAGCCGGCCAGCGCAGATCATCCACGTCCGGGCAACGCGGCTGCTGACATCCTCATAGCCTGTGACCGTAAAGCCTGCCGCCGTTGCCATCTCCTCGTACTCCTCGCGGGTGCCCATGGAGGGCAGGCGCCCTTCGCGGCAGATCGGTTCGAGCAGGTGACGGACCTTCCACCGGCCGGTGTCGGTCTCGGCGAGCCATGCGCAGGTGACGAAGCGGCCGCCCGGGACCAGCACGCGGTGCGCCTCCGTGAAGAACCTCGGCTTGTCCACCATGTGCTCGCTCGACTCGATCGCCCACGCAGCCTCGGCCGAGGCCTCGGGCAGCCCATTGGTGAGCCAGTCGCCGACCTGAATATCCACGTCCGGAACAGGATGCACGGCGGCGTAGTGGGCCTGCTCGCCGGAAAGCGTGATGCCGGTGACGCGGACCCCTCGTGTCGCCGCGAGCCGCCGTGCGGTGGAGCCGTAGCCGCACCCCAAAATGCCCAGCAGCTTCCCCGCCCGGACCGGCGTATGGTTCTTGCATGGAACCGATTCGGGTCATCCTGCTTCCTGGTTCAGTGCTCCCCGCGGAGCTTGCCTATAAGCGCCTGATTGAGGCGCTCGGCCCGGGCGTGCATGCCGTTGCCAAGGAGCTGGAGCTGTACAGGGGCGATGATGTGCCCCCGGGGTGGAGCCTGGACACCGAGGTGGACGGAGTCCTCAGGGAAGCTGACGCCCTGGGCTGGGAGACCTTCCACCTCCTGGGCTATTCCGGCGGCGGCGCGGCGGCCCTGGCGCTGGCTGCCAAGCACCCGGAACGGCTGCAGAGCCTAGCCCTGCTGGAGCCCGCGTGGGCAGGGAACTGGGACTGGAGCCCCGCCTACGCGGAGCATTGGAAAAAGTTCGGGGAGCTGGACGCCCTCCCGCCGGAGCAGTACATGCCGGCGTTCATGCGGCTGCAGGTCAGGCCCGACGTCGTCCTGCCGCCGCCGGAGGCGGGTCCCCCACTGCCGTGGATGGCCAAGCGGCCCGCCGGAATCCAGGCCTTCATGCAGACCTTCAAGGACTACCACCTGGACAGGTCCCGGCTTGCCGCCTTCAGCAAGCCCGTGTTCTTCGCCCTCGGCGGCCTCAGCCATCCGGATGATTTTGGCGAGGTTGCGGCCCGGCTGGCGCGGGTCTTCTTTCCGGACTTCCACCTGGAGGTCTTCCCCGGGCGCCACCACTTCGACCCGCCGCACCGGACGGAGCCGGGTCGGCTGGCGGAGGCGCTGCGCCGGCACTGGGCCTCCGCCGAGGGACGGCCCGAGGGGCAGCGGCTGGCGTCCGGGTCCCAGAGCCTTTAGGCCCGGCACGCCCAAACTTCGGCCTAATGTGCTGCTGGTTCAGTGTGCGGCGCCCGGTGGCGGGGCCTGCCGAACGCCTTTGCGTGCTCTCTTCCGCAGCACGATCCTGGCGGTTACGGCTGCGATGAGGCCGGCGAGGGTCACCAGCTGCACTTCGTCGAAGGACAGGCCGTCGATATTCGGCTGGAGCTCCTCCTCCGTCGCCCAACCGAACCAAACTTCACTGACCAGAATGCCCGCCACAAAGTACCCGGCCGCCGCATAGATCCACAGCCAGCGCGACACCCTTTTGCCCACGATCACGTGGGTCACCAGGCCGAAGGCCACTGACATGGTCGCGAGCAGTCCCAGTCCGGCGATTCCCAAGTCCCAGCGATCCACGGCCCGCCACCTCCCTGCTTCCCATGGTCCTTCCGCCAGTCTCGCGGAGCGTGGTCCCGAGGTGTAGAGGCCATGGTCCCGCCACCCGGATCAGGCGAGTGCCCACCCAGCCGTCCACTCCCCCGATGCCGCCGTTAACGCTTGCCGTCGCGAATACGGGCAATCGTCGACGCGCTCACGCCAAATTCTCGCGCTCAAGTGTCCCATAGGGTCCGGGAACTTGTTTACGAATTTCTTGAACTTGGAGATCGGTCAGCCTCGACTGAGGGTGCTCTTCCCCTGTCTTCAGTCGGCCATGTGCCTTCCTATCCGCCTGATTCTCAGCGGGAGTCGCCCATCTGAGGTTCTCCGGTAAGTTGTTGAAGGAGTCGCCATCATTATGGGCGGCTATCATGCCCTCTGGTCGTGGGCCATGGAAGGCCTCACAAACTAGCCAGTGGACCTGCCTCGTGTTCCTTGCTCCACACTGGACAAAAAAGTAAGAGCGTTTTTCCCCGCCACCACGAGCCTGCGCCAAAATCGTACCCCGAGGCCCCCGGACACGGGCGAGAGAGCTAACCCAGTATCCGTGGAAGCGAGTCGGACGCCATTCCTCCCCAGGGATTGCATCGTCGGGATGCACTATCGACTCCACAATGATGAGTTGCCTCTCCCGGTAGCTTTGGGCCCTAGCCCTCTGCAGCGCCATGGCAACCATCAACGCCGTGGGTTGAGGCGAAGGCGCTTTCCTTGCTTTTCCGTTACTGATGTTGGTCACATGCGTCCTGGAGCACCCAAATACCTCGGCGATTCGGGCATGGGTTATCCCTTCAACGAGCATCGACCGGATTTTCACGATGGTTTCCTCGGGGATTCTTGCCGCCCCGTGGCGCTCCCCTCTCATGTAGAAGTCACGGCCGCGCGCAATCTTCTCCGCCGTATTTTCGGCGGTGGTTCCGACGCGCAGGTGGGTTATCTCCACGCAGGGCGGGTTGTCGCAAACGTGCAAGACGCACTGCGCCCTGGTGAGTTCCTCTCCCGTCGCAATGATCCAGGCCGCACGATGAGCACCAATGCGCCTCCCGTTCAGCGTGAACTGCCCGTAACCGCCCGCCGTCCTATACGCCGTCCACACCAAACAACCGCTCGGCTCACGTCGTGTCTTCTCCCAGAACCTTTCCTCGGTTGTCTTGCCAACACGTTTTGCTTGATTATCCACGTCGGCTCTCCTCACCAGCTTTCCAAGTGACATCGTGACAGTGAGGACCGACATTCTTAGGTAAGGCGGACAACAGGGAGGGGGTAGGCCCCCAATGCCTGAAGACCCTCCCCCCGCTCACCTTGGCGGCGCGGGGCGTCGATTCCGGGATAGAGGGCGCTCAGCGGGGCGATGTCGTAGCCTCCGGCTTCACTGGAACCGGCCACGGAGGCCAAGTGCGGGAAGACGCGCGCGTGGACCTAATGGCCGGATCATTGTTGAAATGACGTGTGTGCCAGTCACACGCTGCGCGTGCCAACCGCCTGAGTTGATGGATGTGCTTATAAACACTGGCCCGACCGGCAATGCTCCCCGACGCGCCACATCGAATGTCCGCGGCACCTGGTATCCTGGAGTGTCGGATATCAAGGGGTGCATGTGTTTCCAGTTATTGATCTCTTCGCCGGGCCCGGAGGCCTTAACGAAGGTTTCTCAAGCGTCAGGGATGAGCAGGGCGGCTTCGTCTTCAACACGTTGGGATCGTTCGAAATGGACAGTCTTGCTTGCCAGACGCTCAGGCTGCGGGCAACGTACCGGGAGCTTGTACGTACCGGAGGAGAGTTGCAGCCGTACTTCGACTACATCCAAGGCAAAAAAACGTGGCAAACAGTTCTAACAGGTGACTTCAAAGAGGCCTATATGACTGCAAAAGCTCATGTTTACCAAGTCGAACTGGGCGAAGACAACCGCCCCAGGGTGGACAGCTTCATCGAGCGGCAACTTGGACCTGAAAATGAACGAGGACATTGGGCGCTCATTGGCGGGCCGCCCTGCCAAGCGTATTCCTTGGCTGGCCGGTCACGACGCACGGGCGATGAGTCCTTCGCCTTTGACCACAAGCATTTCCTCTACCGCGAGTATCTTCATATCCTCGGCAAGTTCAAGCCCACAATTTTCGTGATGGAAAACGTAAAGGGACTGCTCTCGTCGAAACATGGCGACAGCAGCATGTTCCAGACGATCTTAAGCGATTTGAAGCGTCTTCCCGGCGGGGCAAGCTATGAAATCCGTTCATTGGTGGTGGATGCTGAACCAGACGACTTGAATCCATCGGACTTCATCATCCGCTCTGAAGACTATGGAGTTCCTCAGAGGCGGCACCGCGTCATCCTGCTTGGCGTTAGAACCGACGTCGCTGCCAAGACGCCTCGGCGTGTGCTTATCAAGGCGGATGGGGCTGTGACTGTTCGCGCGGCCTTGCAGACGATGCCAAGTGTAAGGGCAGCTCTTTCGAGCCGACGGCCAAAGGCTGACTTGGACTGGCGCAAGGTGGAGGCAGAAGCATTGGACGCGATTCAGAAGATGCCCCAAGGGACAAAGGCCGAGCCGATGAAAGCCGGGACACTGGCTGTGGACGAATATGAGGCTTGGATACAAGATGGGCGGCTCGTCAAACCGATACAACACGAGCCTCGTGCCCACATGGTCTCAGATCTAGCGCGCTACCGCGTAATGGCGCGTCTGGCAGAGCGCTTGGGGAAGAGTCCAAAGTACACAGATCTCCCCACTACACTCCATCCCGAGCACAATAACGTGGGTCGACTAGGCACTCCTTTTACAGATCGCTTCCGAGTGCAGGTCTGGGATGCTCCGTCTACAACGGTCGTATCCCATATTTCAAAAGACGGACATTACTACATCCACCCGGACGCTGAACAGGCGCGCAGCTTCACAGTCCGAGAGGCAGCACGGCTTCAGTCCTTCCCGGATAACTACTTTTTTGAGGGGTCCAGGACTCAGCAATTCCATCAAGTGGGAAACGCCGTACCGCCTTTGCTCTCAAAGCAGATTGGGGAAATAGTGGCTGATCTGCTGACGAGCATTCAAGGTAACTAGGACCTGCTGTTCAGTAAAAGCGCACGTGCCTCGTGCTGCTGGAGAGTGCATCCGAGTGTCGAGTCGAGAATGACGACCGTCCGCTGTTCACGTGTAGTTGGGCCAGCCAGAAGCAGACCGGCCAAACGGAGTTTCCTGTTATTTGAGTGGATTCGGGGGCGTCGTGAGCGGTGGTATTCCGAGCGCCTCAGCAGACTCTAAAAATAGAGAAGTAACAAATTCATTGATCTCTACTGGAGTCATTACAAAGACGGATTGAACTGCCATTTTTCGAACCAAGCGTTTCGTAGCGTCACGGAAAAGTTCCATTCTGCGTCCGGTATTCGACTCCGAAGCAAATGCAATTAAGCGTTCTCCCATGGCGCGTGACAGCAGCGGGTAGCCGCCAATGCGCGGCTTCTCCAGCAGGTTGACGACCTCATCTTCCCCGAGCTGGCTAGCCAGCTCGGGACCAAGGAGGTGGACTCTCCACCAAAGACGGCCCATGGTCGTTCGAGTCATATCGAAAAGGCGATCTTCGGAAATATTCCACTTCTTGTTCTGCACGTTGAAGCGTCCGTAGCGCCATAAGACGACATCCGGTACCACCGCGGTATTGATGAAGTTCCAGACATCTATGGATGAAGCATCCGAGGGCATAATTGCCATCTGGGCATGAATTTCCGGACCGACGGCGCGATCGAAATCGACCAAGAACTTGCTGCTTACTGCAGAAGGAAAACCAAACTCCTCCGCAATGCCAACAATTTTTAACCGAAGGCTCATCAACTCGTCAGAGCCGGCACGCTGGCGGGCAAGGGGATAATAGGGGGCCTGAAGGCTCGCTAGGTCAATGGACGAACCCATCTCAGAAAGACTCTGAGTACGCAGCAGCTCCCATGACAGAGAAGCATCGTACAGGCTCATGCGGGGATAGCAGAGCAAGGCGCTTTGGTCAGCCATCAGCGCCCTCCCACCTTTGCTTGCAGTTCTGCTTCCACTCGTCCCGGATCCTCTTGGTATCTAAGCCTGAGCTGTTCAAGGGAGTTGCCCAATAGCCTGACCAAACTGCTCAGCACGTACCCGAGTGATTCCTCGGCGTACGGAACCTCGAGGCTCAACTCGTCATTGCCGAGGGCCTCACGGAGCAACTGGCGCATGAAGTCAATTTCAAGAAAACGGAGCCAAGCAGCTGACTCCGGGTTTTCCCAGTTCTCCAGCAGTTGCATGATGAATGCGTTGTCCACGTTCAGCCACAACCAAATAGCTGAAGAAGCGCTGGCTGAAAGATCACGGGTTGTCAATCGAAGCCACCATAGGGCCTTATCGGAGCCAACAATTCCGTGGTCGGCGAAGCTGACCGGCAACATCGGCAGGCGAGGAGCTATGCCTTCTAGAAGAATTTTCCGTTCCACTCGAAATACCGTGTTTCCAAGCCGTTTTGGTGCCAACGGGCTCTCGAGAGTGTCGCCAGGGTTAAGCAGCGAGATCTGGAATTCCAGTGACAGTGCGCCCGAAACGTGAGTGCCAGGGACGGTGAGATAGATGTGCTGCCGCCGGCCGCGCAGCCTGCAAACATCTGAAGCGATAATTAAGGGGGTTCCCGAGGACCTAGCCACAAGAACAGCGCCTAGTCCCGCACTGGCTGGAAGTCTTAATCGATCTAGTGCGTGCTCCAGCTCCAGCTCGAACGAACACTTGATCAGGATGTCGTCGTAGTACGTCCAGTCTTCGGCCGCGGGCTGTCCGTCAACAAGTGGCGAATCGCCGACAGAAATTTCCCACGCCAGTGTGGATACTTCCTCGATCGGCAAAGTCAGGTAGCCGAAACTAATGGCCTGCAAACTCGTGCTCCTCCACTACGGCAGTAACTCGTATGGCAGTGTCGGCAGGTTGAGTGAAGATGGCAGTGATTTCTTCTTCATGCGGTGCCGTAACAGTCATTACTTCTTGGGATGACAGAGTCCCGGAGGCAGACAACCACCCGATGAAGCGGGGAAGCTCCGCTCCTATCGGACCATCTGATTCGTTTCCCCCGGACTCGGTCACGACCCGCGCGGCAACTCTGACAGCCAGCGCGTTGCCGGGTCGGCCACCTGTCAAGGCGAACGTGTACTTGGCAACGACTTCTCCGTCCAAGAGGTCAAGTGAAGCGGACGTAATGAGTCGTACGGATGCTTTCCTTGCCCTCTTTGATCCGTTGGCCGACGAACTCACGGCGGGCTGCACCTCCGCGCCGGAGCCGGAAAATCCTGCTAAGAGGCCACCAAGGGCAGCGGCTACTCTAGAGGCCCCTTTCGAATGCACTCCATCCCCAGCCACTGCACCTTTTACTGAAAGGTTCCGGAACGTCTCGCGAATGTTATCCAGCGCAATCCTCACCGGATTCGGTGCGTTCTTTTCGACGGCCGCT
This sequence comes from Pseudarthrobacter sp. LT1, assembly GCF_035621795.1. Taxonomy (NCBI): domain Bacteria; kingdom Bacillati; phylum Actinomycetota; class Actinomycetes; order Micrococcales; family Micrococcaceae; genus Pseudarthrobacter; species Pseudarthrobacter sp. LT1. Next base: position 1,199,480 of record NZ_CP141830.1, on the reverse strand, counting down.
TGGCGGTATACCCAGTCATCGTGAGTCACTGGTTCGGATTCAGCAAATTTGTTATTCATATCCGGCGCTGAAATAAAAACACCATAAACAGGAACCCCATTGGGAGGTGCAGCGACAGAAAGATACTTCACAACCATTCGGGGATCCCGCAACAGGGCAACAGAGTTCTCGAGTTCAGAACCTGATGCGGTGGGGTCATGACTCAGACGATGTGTTAGTAGGCCCAGATAGCGTTTGGGCCGCTTGCTTGAGATAAGGGTAAACGTGGTTTGCCAGTTACCTTCGTGATCTGGATTCAGTATTTTGCGCCGGCCTTCGATGTAGGCTGTTGCGAATTCGCGGTAAATTGGATGGTCGAGCGGGCGCGGGCCGGCAATTCCGATACCGTCAGCGCTAAACCTGAACCTAATATTTGGCCCCTTGTCGATGTCGAGGGCGTGTGGCCAAGCCCATTTTAAGGCTGCGTCTGCAATTGCTGATACTCGTTCTGAGCCGCTTTTCACACCTAAAAAGTCAGGTGCAATTATCATAATACTGGTGCCCGTCCCCTCAGGCCTTGGTATACGCATTCCCAGCCTCTGGGCCAGGTCTCGGGCTTCCTGTCCCACCAAGGGGTCGACAATCCCGTCAGCGCCAGGAACGCCCCACCAGTTACGCCCGGTGTATCGGCTCTTGCCGTCGTCGTAGTCGCCGTCACCACCGGACACCCCGATCAACCGCGGCTCAATTGCTCCGTTGTACTGCGCCTGCGAGTAGATCAGACACAGGCCCACTTGGCTCGCCCGATAAAGGACCCCCTTGCCTAGCCCATAGGTACCGCCCTCCAGACCTTTTGAAGTTGAGCGGCCGAGGTTCCGTACAAAGTCAACGAAGTCACGACGCTCTCCAGACTTTCCAGAGACATCCGCGCGGATTGGGCCGCCTAATCCTCTGGTTCCCTCATCTGATATAACAAGCACTCGTATTCGTCTGTGAAGTATGTGCTTTTGAAGGTCGGTGGATCGACAATTCGGCGGAAGTTGACCGAAGACGTCACGCGCCAGTATTCGTGTCTGGTCCTCATCCATCTCATACTCGTCCACTGAGTACGAGATTTGTCCGTTTCTGTCCGTCCTGGCGTCCCAGCTGTTCTGCAGAGACTCTCGAAGCACGAGGTCCCAAAGCCCGAGGGAAGTACGCCCAATTGCGTTGTCTGCGGACCGCGCATCCACCCCTCCATCTGCACCGTACTGCTGCCTATAGAGAGAGAACATCAGCTTGGCCCAGCATCAGCTAGTAGGACTGCTTTGAGGCTGAGAGATGCCTCTTCCAACTGCCCCAAATCTAGAGAATAAGCAATGCTGCTTAGGCGATCAATTATCTCTGGTGGCATCACAGTCTCAGGAGTTATGCGGGGAAATGCCTTACCAACCAAATATGATTTTTCAGACAGAACCGAAAACTTAGTCTCTTCATAAGTCGACGCGTCCGCATCTGAATAATGTGCTCCCTCAAGTGCGGTGAGGAGATCCAGCCGAGATAGCCCCAGCTCAAGTAACTCGGCAATTTTCCTAGGGACGGACGTCCCGACGGGAGTGCGCTCCAACTGGAAAGCTCGCAGATAGAGCTCTCCGTGGTCAGGCTGGGCCAGCTGACGCCCACCATGAATGGTGACCACCATGTTGTTGTGGTTAGTTGTTGCCTTAACTTCAATCGAGCAGTCGCTGAGTACGAAATCATGGCGATGGCCCTTTGGACCTTGCCAAGCGGACAATGCTTTGGGGCCCTGCGACTCCGCCAGCTGTTCCAGGACAAGAAGTTCGGCCATGATCCCGGCCAGCTGCGCTGCTCCCAAGAGAGACCCTCGCTCTGCCTCGAACAGGTTCCTCCAGCGGTCAAGAGTTGCGGTTACGGCACTTGAAGCCTTATCGGGGTTTGATTCGATGACATCGAGAACATCGTCTGCTAACAGACCAAACTGGTGATGCAGCTTGGGGTCGAGGCACCGTAGGATCGTAAAGGGACGCTTCCCGCTGTCGACTGCCAGCTCAAGCGTCTGGAGTGATAGCGATTTGCTGTGCCAATCAGGCATGGCACCCACGAGTGTGCCCATTGGAACAAGTAGGGTTGGCCTGGCTCCAGCGTCGACCGCAAATAGGACCTCTCCGTGTGCAGTCTTGGTCCCTGACTTACGCGAGTGGAAGCTCCCGGCCGCCGAAACATCCTTAGCCAGGAAGTCAAAAACTGAGGCGGACGGCTCTCTCATGCCTTCACCAATTCGTCGCTGGCGGCCTTTTCTTCGTCCAGTTTGTCGGCCGCGTCCAGTTCCTCGTCGAGGGCTTCAAGGTAGTCTGCGTCTACCTTCGCGGCAACATAGTCGACTACGGAACGTGGATTGCGTGACTCCGGAAACATGAAGCAAAGACCGATCAAATCCGCGGCCGCAACGAGCGGAGCTCTCCGGTTCTCGATCGGCACGGTACCAGAGACGAGATCAGGATCTGATTCTTTGGCAATAGGATAGACACAGAGGAGGCCTCTTCGGCCCGTTTGTCGTAACTGCCTAAACTGCAGCAACTGTCGGTCTGAAACCTTATCCGTCGACTTGATATTTAACGACTTCCGGATGAATTCGAGTCCCACATCAAGATCGGCGACCCGATCGGATGTGGAGGCGATTGCCTTAAGATTTGCTGTTCCATCATCACTGGGAATATACATCTTTTTACGACGCATGAGCCGGACCTTTTCATTCAGCCCCAAGTCAAGTTCCCCCGTGCCACTGAGAGGTTCCATAAGAACCACATCCCAATTCTTCAGGTCACCTTCGGCCCGCTCCCTTTCGATATACCGGCGAATTGCATCCTTGTCTATCGATTTCGCCGCATCGTGGATATTGTAGCTGTCAAGAAAAGCTAATACATAGTCAGCCGAGACGTCGCGGAATCCCCGCCTAGCGGCTTCTAGTTCGGTTTCACTATGACCTTGGCTGATTAGCCTTGAGAAAAAGTCTTTTGTCGCTGCTATGTTGGCATTCAGCCATTCAGCATCGTATTCGTTGAACATGATTGTTTGAACGCGTCGACCCGAATAGCTAACTTGGGCCTTGACGGCAGAGCGCATCTTCGCGGCAGAAGTAACAGACATTTGCGGGTGCGTCCGGATCTTCACCGGCAGTTCAGCCGGCGTCTTTCCCTCCGCCTCATAAACCTGAATCTCTTCACGAATCTCCGCCTCCACGATGGACAGCATAAGGAACCAGCTCTTCAGCTCCGCGCTCATCCAGATACGGATCAGATCTTCGTAGCCGACGCGATATCCAAACCAGCGTCCCATTTGGAGCAAAGTGTCATAGGCGGAAGACGCACGCACGAAGTAGCTCGAAGTTAGCCCTTCCAGTGTCAGGCCACGGGATAGCGTATTGCCACCAATGACGATCACTGTTTGTGGATTTTCCTTGTGGTAGACAAGTCGGTCATTGGACTGGTAGTTATCGACAATCACTTTTGCCGCACGCGCCGTCTCCAACAAACCTGGCATCAGGTCATCGAATGCCAGAGCCTGGTTTCCGAACGTTCCTGCTTGCACGCGGCCCGCTTCAGACTCCCAGAGATCCCGGAATGCATCAAACGCTGAGGGTGCCTCATTGACCAAAGCCCCCCTAATATCCTCCAAGTAGTCGACTACCGCTTCCGCAGTTTTCTCATGCGCTGCAGCAAGCATGGAGGTATGAATTAGCATCGACGAATGTGAGACCTTGCCTGAGCGGATGCGTCGAGCAGCGGTAGCAAGTAGAAACCAGCGAATCGCAGTTCCCATTGCATCGGGCACTTCCGGCGCCCAGCTTCCCAAGGCTGTCTTGTTCGTTGGAGGACGGACATCATCCACTTCAAACTCAGGAATCAGGCGCACTACGTCCAGTCCATCATCTACTGAGTCCTCGGAGCTCTCGCCTTCCAACTGCCCAAATATGCGCTCAGCACCGAAGTAATTATCCGGACGGGGGAGATCGACGATGAAATCTCGCGGGTACAGATCTTGCTCGACACTCGGGTCTATAAGCAGGTTCGCAAAAGGCGTAGCCGTGTATGCGATATATGCCGCCTTCGGGTTGGCCAACAAATCCCGAATTAGAGCATTGATCGTGGATTGGCGCCTAGTTCCGACGTCGATGGAAGCTTGGTCCGCTTCATCGTCGATGATGAGAATCGGACAATTTTGACGTGTAGTGGCGGATGCAGTCTTTATCCAATTGCGAAGCCGCCGCAACCTAGCCGGGTTTTTCTTCACAACGGCAATTGAACGCATGGACGTATTACTGAGAATCGCATCAGCAGAGGTTGTCTGGCTGAAATCCATGTCGACAGAAGTCAGAGGATTCCATATGGAGTTGCAGGGCTGTATCAGGTAGTCATTGATCCTGTCCTGGGTCTGAGTGCGAAGATTCTCGGTTGTTCCGGTCAGCACGATGATAAGCCTGTAACCAACGTCTGCCGCTTTAGCTACCACCGACATGAAGTTTGTCGTCTTGCCACTTTGAACGTAGCCAAGGACTAGTCCTCTTGTATTGATGGACTCTTTACCTGGAGGACTGCCCAGACCAATTACTTTGGAGGAGGCAGCATCAACCCCCGAAACCGCAGCTTCGGGCAATTCCTCGAGCAACCTCGCTTTGAGGGTGGGCCACACCACATCGTCGTGGCGAGGACCGGAATACCAGAAGCCGACTTTCTGCTGAACGTTCGCCAAGAATCCAGGGTCCGGGATCTCCTTGATGAGATTTAGCCGCTTCTCGTAAAAGACCCGTGCTGCATGGACAAGTTCTGCCGGTGCATAAGCCAACGCCGATTGAGCCCCCTGCAGAGTCTTGCCGCCAGCCACCAGCGTCGCAAGTGTGTCAGCCATCGCTTCGACATCGCTGTCCGAGTAAGTCGCCGCCCCCATGAATCTCCCATTTCGTATGTGCTTTTAGATCTCGTCAGATGTTAGCGGCAATAGTCAGCACAGTCACAATGGTTCGAGCACCTGTGTTCCCGCTCAAGGTGCTGTTGGGAGCTGCATCTTGGCATTGCCCAAGTTTGGAGTGACAACGCTGACGCTATTTATGGCAATAGTGGGCCGAAGACCTCAAGCACTAGTTGATACAGACGTCCATCAAGTTCGCGGTACCCGGAATGAAGATTTATAAGCCTTCCATCGAGTTCCAGCCACCCAAAATTGTCGAAGTTGGCCACAGGTTCCCCGTTACGCCTCAAGACCCATCCTGTGTCTTCCCAATCTCGCAGCCGCTCACAGGTCATCACGGACTTAGGGTCTAGCGGCCCCCCGCGGTACTCGCATGTTGACCAGTCCAGACGGTCTCCCAGTGTCAGCTCTAGCGTAGACGCCATCAAGCGATAGCCGAGGGCCCTTGGAGAGGTAGGCGGCGATTTCTCTGGTCGGTGAATGCCTTGGGATTCTTCGAGTGCCATCGCTATAGCCCTAGCACTCGGCACGCTGAAAGCTCGATCCCATGAAATTGGAAAGTCCCCGCCGGAACCCGCAGTGAAACCCAAACGCCGCCGGCGTGCCTGATAGTCAGTCCCGCTCCCACTTGTCATCATCAGGGCGTCTGCATGGGCCGCGGAACCGCCGTCGGCCGTCAGGCCTATCTAAAATCCTGCATCCCTTCGGCAAAGTTCGCTCGCCACTCGCCAAGACAAGGCGTTGATGTGCCGGTATCGAAGCGTCCCATTTTCTGCGTAGATCAACGTGCCCCGTATGGTCTCTTCGGCCTTGACTTAAATTCCATCCAGTTCAGAACATTCTTCACATCCGAAATGCTTGCACTGGGGCAGCCACGCGGTGACGTCTAAGGAATCCGCCCCGCGGAGAAGACGTGCATGCTGTGGTGCTTGCTGATCCGCCACGCGGTTCTGACCGGTGAGCTTGCTGTACGGACTCAACTGTCACTTCTGCCCGCTGCGCGTGCCGCCCTGTGGCTGAAGCGCATCGAGACCGCGGAGCGGTGTAAGCCCAGCGATTTCACCCGCGCGGTTGGGTGGTTCAGACCTTCCAAGGAGGTGGAGTGCCATCCGGTAGGCGGGGCTGTCACCTGGTGGTCCCGCCCATCTTCCGATTTCCGTGCGGAGTCGAGGACGGCCACTGTCGCAGCCCTGTACGGAGCGCGCGTGGCGGGCATTTCTGCTTGGACGCGCTCACAGAACTGCAGCGCGTGCCACCTGATGCGCGGCCAGATCCGCTGTTTATGCAGATGCTTCGAGGCCAGGTGACGACTGAATTCAGGACATTCCCGAAGGCGCGATCCAGGCTTCCGATTACTGTCAGAGCCTGCTGATACAGATATGACCTGAAACAGGTTCTGAACTCGGGCGGCAAATGTAGATTGAGGTGGCCAGAACCTACGAATCGGGTGCATGCAAATGTACAGCAGCGGAAAGATTGATACCCCGTGATGGAAATGCTCAGCGGAGCCACCGTGGACACGTTCAAGAATCTTGTTGGGACCGCCGCCGTGGTTGTCGGCCTGCTGTTTCTCATAGGAAGCCGTGTGTCCACGCCCCTGACAATCACCGCCAGGCTTGTCACCGCCGCCACTGCAGGTACGGCGGCCTTTGCCGCGGCCAACCTTGCGGTGGTTTTCTATATCCTCGCGCACCTCATGGATCCGCGATGGTCCATCGGGAGAGATGCAACGCTTCAGAGCCCGGAACTGTCTACAGGACCCTTCTTCCAGCCGGTCACCGACACCTTGAATGACATCCCGGACGGCCTGACGGGCAACTTAAACAATGTCATTGCCCTGAAGAACCCGTTCCTCACCATGCCGGAATTTATTATCGCTGCGAGATGGGCCTCCTTCGCGCTCGTGGGCTGTGCGGTCGCGAATCGCATTCTTTCCTCCATCACCGAAAAGAAACAGATTTAAGCAGATCGACCGGAATACGCAGGACCTTGCTGATATCCGCGCCCAGATTGGGTTGCCCGCCTTCCGAGACACCAAGGCTGGGGCGCGGTGAGGTGCATTGCCGAGGAACCTGAGTTCAACGAGGGACGTCACGCGGAAAAGGCCGTCTGGACGGCACTGAAGGACGGCCTCCCCGATGACTGTGTCCTGGCCTCCGCGATGGCCGTAACGAATTCGAGATTGACCTGCTGGTCCTCTGGCCGAATGTGGGCATGGCAGCGATCGAGGTCAAGGGCGGCCAAGTCAGCATCGCCGACGGGCAGTGGTACCAGTCGGACCGGAGCCAGAAGCGCAAGATCCAGAGTCCGGTGGCGCAGTCCCAAAGCTCACTGCATGCACTCAAGAACTGGCTAGAGGACCAACTTGGTTGCCGTGTCAGCAGCCGCTGCGTCTACATGGTCAGCCTGCCCTACACCGATGTGCCGAGTGATTGGACCATGGCCGGCTGCCCCCGGTCACTCATCTTGGACAGGACCGGCAGCAAGTCGCCCGCGGAACTCATCCGCCAAGCCATCGAATACGAAGGCGGCGGCGCCTCCCCGCTGGCCCCGGCCTTCTTGGAACGCACCGTCCGCAAGCTTGGCGGAAACCTGGACACCGCAGTCATACCTTCCACCACCTTTCAGGAGGACGAGGCAGCACAGGACCATCTCACCGAGCGCCAGTCCGCGCTGCTTCAGGCCTCCCGCTCGCTCCCCCGGATCCGCTTCACCGGCGGCGCCGGCAGCGGAAAGACGTGGCTCGCCGTCGAAAAGGCCCGCATGCTCAGCAAAGAGGGCAAGCGAGTGGGCCTCTTCTGCTATAACAAAGGTTTGGGGCAGTACCTTCAGGACCGCGTCGCAAGCTGGCGAAAGGCCAAGCCGGTGTTCACTGGCGAGTTCCACGAATACGTGCGCGGGCTGGGGGTCCCTGACGGGCAGGGGCAGGACTATTTCGACGTCGAGGTGCCCCGCCTGCTGAAGGAGCTGGCAGCCGGGATGGCGCCGCACGAGCGGCTGGACGCTGTCATCGTCGATGAAGCGCAGAACTTCGCTCCTCTCTGGTGGGACGCGTTGCTCGCCTGCACCACCCACCCGGACGCCGGGGAGGTTTATGCCTTTATGGATGACCGGCAGGACGTCTACCAACGATGGGGAAGCGCGCCGGCGGACCTCGCCGACGGTCCGATGGCCACGCTGGTGCCCATCTATATTGATGACAACCTCCGCAACACACTTAAAGTCGCCGAAACATTTAAACCCTTCGCCGGCGACTACTTCAAGCCCCGCGGCAGCACCGGCCTGCCGGTACGGTTCGTGGATTGCCCCGCCGACGATGCGCTCGACGTCGCTGAAGACTGCCTGAATGCGCTGATTGACCAGGGCTGGGCGAACAACCAACTCGCGCTCCTCACTACCAAAGACCGCCACCCCTCCACCTGGACTACTTCGAGCGCGGCGCAACGGAGGAGTATTGGCGGAATTTCCATGCCATTGAGGGTGAGTTCTACGGCGATGTGCTGGGGTTCAAGGGCCTGGAGCGGTCCGTTGTTGTCCTTTGCGTCAACGGGCTTCCGGCGCGGCAACAGCTATATGTCGGATTGTCCCGGGCACGGAGTCTCCTGGTTGTTGTGGGTGATTCCGGGCTGCTGGAGGAGGCGGGCGGCCGCGAACTGAAGCTCGCGCTGTCGCGCAGCCAGGCGTGGAAAGCGGTGTTGACAGGCGGGTAGTGGCGGGCGCTGAGCCAAGGTTTCGTCAGAAGACATCACAAGTCACTAGGATGACTTCGAATAGCCAAGCCGACACGGCGGTAAGCACGGCCTTGCGCGGTGATGTCCGTAATGGTCTAGCTACTATCACTAGTAGAGATTTTCAATTTCACAGGGGACCTAACGTGACCGGCGATAATCAGGGCCTCGTGACAGTCTTTGCACTCTTTACTGAAAGGCCATGAGGCGATCGACTGGCAGAAGTTGCCATTATACTTGCGACATGCTTCACACCCCGTCCCCGGTTAGGGCTAACGTCTCGCCATATGCGGTTGACTTAGCAGCCCAAGCAATGTCTGCCCGGAGGATCGTAATCTATGCCGGCGCGGGCATTAGCCTGTCCCGGCCAACTAACCTCCCGACGGGTGCTGTTCTCGCCGAACGTCTACACACACGGCTCAGGATAGCGTTCCCGGCCCTCCAGGCCGTTGACCCATGGGATCTTCTTGCTGTTGCAGATGAAGTCGCAGCGCTTCCCGGCGGCGAAAGCGCCTTGCGTCAAACATCCGCGATAGCGGCAAACTTCAAGTCGGCTAAACCTGGCCATGCTCACCGCATCTTGGCGCATCTCTTGCTCGAAGGAGCCATCGATGTCCTCACTACGAATTGGGATAATTGCATAGAGCGAGGAGCCGGAGAGGAACGCCTGCCCACAATTACCAGCAGCCGCGATCTAGTGGATGTCACACCACCCTCGATTCTCAAGATTCACGGCTGTGCATCTCAGCCGAGTACGTTGCTCGTGACGAGCAGCCATCTAGAAGAGCCACCGCCTTGGGTACGGGAACAGACGCACGCGCGGCTCGGCAATTCCGTTGTGGTGTTTATCGGAATCGGTGACGTCGCTGGGTATGTAAAGAAGCGCATCAAAGAAGCAATCCAGGAAGTTGAATCCGTCGACAATATTCGGGTTGTCGCGCCAAATATACAGTCCGACTGGGAGACCTCCCAGTGGAAGACCGTCGCGCCGAACCTTCAGGACGACTACAAGATAGCCGCAACGGCAGACGAATTTATGGAGCAGATGGCTTCGGCCTACATTATGGGCCGACTGGACGAGCACAGCGCCGGCCTGTCATCGGATCAAGAACTCAAATCTGATTTAGACAAGGCAATCGACGGGTTGTTGGAGTCCGACGCGCTATCGGTACTTCAGTGGGCCCGTGAGGTCGACATTGAACCACGTGCTGGAGAGGCGGTCCTCAAGAGCCCGGAGCTGGCTAAAGTGCTTATAGCTTTGGGACGTCTCACCGGGGACACAGCTCGGCTCGGCCGGAATCAAGTGTTCGACAGTGGCCCAGGCCCCATCGAGCTATTGATAGCGACGCGTACGGTGCCGATGCGGCATCTCGTCCAAGCGGCGGAGTACCGCTTGCAGGCCCATGCCAACAAGGGTGGGCCTTATCCGCGATTCGTCGTTGCGGGCGGCGTGGGGCCGATCCCAAAGCTACGAGGATTACCCAGCAACATCCTCGGAGATCTAGATGAACTGGACATCGTGGATGGGCCTCTCTCGTTGGCGCCCGACATCACACAGGCAGACGAGGTGATTGCGGCGTGACGGCCATCTCATTGTGGAACCGATCCGACAGCGAACTACTCGGCTTCACTCGGACGGTACTATCTGACCAGGGTTTCCAGGTCGAGACTTTGAATCAGGAGGTCGACCTGCTCCTAGCGGAGAATGATTATTTTGTGGTTGCAGTCGCGGCTATGAACACTATTCAAAATCTCATACTGGCAGAACCACTTGTATCCGAGGCGCTCTCCCGACGCCTCGGGACTGTCCCTCTTGGGCCGAAAAAGTGGGACACGTACCTCGTCCTACTCACGCAAGAGAAGTCGACCGAAGATGACGCCTCAACTCGCGACCTGTACGCCATCAATCACGATACATCTCGGGTGCGTCGCATCGCTCACACCGGCGTCGATCCAACCCTGGATGCGGCGAGGCAGGCGCTGTCACCATTTATCGAACCTATGAGCCCGGCGACACCTGTAGCACTCAACAACGCGCTTGAGTCACTACTGCAAACACTCATCGCACACGGCGTCGGCCAAGATTTTGCGCAACGTGCCGTCACTGCTTTCGAACAGGGGGCATCTCTGGATGACGTCCTTTAGGCCCACCATTGAGCGACTCCGTATTGAAGCGTTTCGCGGTTTCCGTGACGCGCGTGAGTTCGATCTTTCGGCATCTGCCGTCGTGGTCACGGGACCAAATGGAACCGGTAAGACAAGCTTTTTCGATGCGCTGCAGTGGGTCCTGCTAGGCAGGATCGAACGGCTCGAAGTTCTTCGATCACGGCGAAATGTTGAGCACGTCGTAAACCAGTATCGTATCGGTGGAAAAGCTTCGGTCGAGATCGATCTGAGCCTTCCGGATGGCCGGGTGATGCTGCGGCGCACTGGCGATCAAGGCGGAAGTACCCTTGAACTTAGTCGAGACGGCGTATCAACCGCGTTTGGTGAGGAAGCAGAGGCAAAGCTTCGACGCATCTTATTGCCCGACACTCAACTGACTCTCCATTCGGCACTAACCACTTCTGGTCTAATGCAGCAAGACGTGCTGCGGAGCGTGCTGGAGGCCAAACCAGCTGAACGGTACCGGCAGCTAAGCACGGTTCTCGGATTGGGCGCGCTTGAGGACTTTGAGGACGCGACCAAATCCGCCGCAAAGCAAGCGGCTGATCGTGAGGGACAAGCCCGAGCTGAGCACTCCAGGATACTAGTTGCACTGAAGCAAGCCCAGGATCGACTTGAGACCGCGCGAGCACGATTGGCGAGCCGGCCCCAAATCGATGCCGTCCGTAATGAAGTCCTCGAAAGACTAAGGGGAACGCCCGCCGGCATGTCCCTAAACGAGTCCGAGGTGAAGCTGGATTCGCCAGAAGATGCTCGACTCGCTGCGACAGCGTTTGGCAAGGCGGCCGACCTAGTAGACACCTCTCGCGAGCTCGTCCGCCGTGCAATACAGCTAAATGAAGGCCTGGAAGGTCCAACTAGCCCTGGCACGATTGAGGCACTGCGTGAAGAAGCTGAACAAGCGAAATTACGAAAAGACGCCGCCGGAGCATTAAGAGGAGCAGCGCAATCAGAGTTGAACGCTGCGCGGCTGACCGCTGTCGAAGTGGCCAAGTTGGCTGCGCTTGCAATACCCATGTTGTCGGATAATTGCCCGGTGTGCAGTCAGCCGATTGACCGTGAGCATGTGGAACGCGATCTCATCGAGCGCGCAGAGGCAACCGGCACCCTTCTGGAACTGGAGAAATCGTTCGTTGAGCGCGCGAATGCTTTCAGTGAAGCCTCAATTGCGGCCTCTGAAGCTGCAGACGCGCTTGCCGAGGCAGAGCAACAGGCTGACCGCTGGCATGCAAGCAGCGACGCAGACCAGGCAGCCAGCGATGCCATAAAGGCTCTCGCCACGGACATCTCTTTCGTGAAGTTCGATTCATACGCTTCCGACTCTTTTGTTTCGGTTGCTGTTCCAGCCTCTGAATATTTCCGCGCAGGGCGCCGGGCCCTACTTGACCTATTGGAGACTTTCGACAGGCAAAACGACCAAAACGCGATAGAGCGAGACGTTGCGGAATACACAACTCTCGAGGGGGCTCTCGCTGACGCAGAGGCACACTTGGCAACCCAAGCTGCCCGTTCCGAGAAGCTCCGGGTGCTCTCTGACAAGACCCTTGAGGCCCGGGTTGAAGTCACTGAGAAGCGGCTGCGGTCCATTCAACCATTGGTAGCCGACATCTTCCACCGACTGGACCCGCATCCCGCCTTCAAGACTGTCGAGTTCGAACTGGATACCTACTATCGAAGGGGGACTACGAGCCCCTTGGTGATTGATCAGGTGGCGGGCATAGCAGCCGACCCGCTCCTGATCTTCTCGACGTCGCAGGCCAACATCGTTGCTTTGTCCTATTTCATCGCGATGAGCCTGTCGATGGACGATAGCGGACTACCCTTCCTACTGCTGGATGACCCAGTCCAGTCGATGGACGACGTAAATGTGCTCGGTTTCGCTGACTTGTGTAGGCACCTCAGGCTGCGGCGACAGCTAATTGTGTCTACTCATGAGCGGCGGTTATCTGGGCTGCTTGAACGAAAGCTGGCGCCTAGATCTGAAGGCGCCAGGACGAGAATTATCAGGTTTACAGGGTGGGACCGCAGTGGACCCACAGTCGATGAGCGAGACGTCGATGGGCAGATGCTGGAGGAGCCGATTCGGCTTCTCCGTCGAGTCATCTGACCTCAAGCTAGAACCTTGGAGTCCGGGAGATGTCGAGTCTTCAGGGCTGGACCGAAAGTGGCGAGTGAAGCGCAGCGAGAGAATCCTCTTATCTCGGAACACTAGGTGCAGCGTCGCCGAGGGCGCTTCAACACTGCTGCACCCAATATAGGGTGGGGCTCGAATCAGGAGCGCCGCTGCTGCGTCGCCCCTGATTGGAAGCACGAGGACATCCTGCGCAACACGATGTTTATGGGACTGGCGGTAAATGCTCTCGGCAAGATGACACCTGAGCAGACCTAACTCCGTTTAGGAATACCTAGCCGGCTGAGTTCGTGGAAGGTGTACTAGGCGTGGAAGATGACGCGCATCTAATTTGCCGGCATCGCTGCAGACTTTAAACGGCAAGTCGTCCAGATCGCTCAGTAGAACTGCACTTCTCCTCCACCACCAGTCCACTCGCACTTGGTGCAGCGCAGATAACCATAGCCGGTCTCGCGTCTGGGATCAGGTACTGCAAACTTTTCCATATCACCGATGCCAGCACCACATTCGGGGCAACCCGCGTACGGACCATAGCCTTCCATGAAAGCAATGTCGATACCCCAAGTGTCCAAGGTACTCTGCACCGCTTTGATCAACCGTGCACCGTGCTCCAGCCCGAGAATTTCCCGAGCGATCATCTCTCGCGCGGGCTCAGTCCGGCCATCGATGTATTTCTTGTAGGCGAGAGTGGTGGGCAATGGAGTGTCATCTAGGACAACGATGAGAAAGCACTCCTCATCAACCCGAAATTTACCCCACGCGGCTTGCCTTTCTGCTGTCACCCAGTCGGACTTAGCTGCGGTTGAAGACCAAAAAAGAACGAACACGTCAATTGTCTCGAGTGCCGCTTCGATTCGTCCGGGTATCACCTCGCCATTGAGTATGCTCAATTCGTCGAAAAAGGGTTCTGCACCCATCAACATCAGTTCGCCCTGCACCTGGCGGACAATTGCCTTATCGTCGCTCTGGTGAGACAAGAAGATTCTCTGCATCCTGCAATCCTAGTGTTAGACCCTTCGTGCTACTGCGTGCGGTCCTCGGCTCCTCGTCGACCACAGTGGAGTTTCCTAGATTGAGGAAACGCCCCGTTACCAACCGTGGTCGACCAACATGGTTTGCAAGGCGAAGGCGCGCCTGGCCAAAGCCGGACGCGCCCTTTCTGTGCCTTGAGCCAAACGCCGTGAGTCAAGGCCGCTGATTTCAGTCGACGCGCACAGGTTGCTTTTCACCGTCCGACGATTCCACACTGGGGTGAGCGTCCCGTTTCCGGTGATTCATCCAGCACCCAACCGCAAGAACCGCCACAAGCGCAAACGTGCTCAGGAGCTGCGGGCGGGACTCCTCACCGATGAAGCCCACCGTAAAGATCGCCGCCAGGATGACAAGACCCACGGCCGTCAGCCACGGGAAGCCGGGCATCCGGAGGGGAAGCGTTGTTCCTTCACGGTCGGCGCGGAGGCGCAGCGCCAACTGGGCGAGCAGTGCGGATGTCCACACCAGCAGGCAGGTCGAACCCACGATGTTGAGCAGGACGCCGAGGACCATTTCGGGGAAGGCCAGCTCCAGTACCACCGTGACAATGCCGAAGGCCACACTGGCCAGCACGGCAGCAACCGGAACCCGGGCCTTGGACACCGAAGCGAGCCACCGGGGCGCCTCACCACGCTCGGCGAGGGAGAACGCCATCCGCGAGGCGCCGTAGAGGTTGGCGTTCAACGCGGAGAGCAGAGCCGCGACGGCCACTAGGGTGATGGCGGTCGCCGCACCGGGCATGCCGGCAGCGTCGAGTACAGCGGCGAACGGGCTCTTCAGCCCTGCAGAACCCACGGGAACCACCGCAGCGATCACGAAGATGGCGCCGATGTAGAACACTAGGATGCGCCACAGCACCGTGCGGACTGCCTTCTTCACGCTGCGGGCCGGCTCCGCAGTCTCGGCTGCCGCCACGGACACGATCTCGGTGCCGCCGAACGCGAACGCCACCACGAACAGCGCCGTCGCAATCCCGCCGAAGCCACTGGGCGCGAAGCCCTCCCCCATGAAGTTACGCAGGCCCGGCGACTGTACGCCCGGAATTAGGCCGAACAGCAAGGCAAAGCCCACCAGCAGGAACGCCACGATCGCCGCCACCTTGAGCAGCGCGAACGAGAACTCGAACTCGCCGAAGTTCTTCACGCTGGTCAGGTTCACGGCGGTGAGCACCACGATGAACACCAAGGCCATCAGCCACACCGGCAGCGCCGGGAAGATGGTGGCCAGCAGGCCTGCGGCGCCGAGCGCTTCGGCGGCGATGACCACCACCAGCTGGATCCACCAGAGCCAGCCCACCGTGGCGCCGGCCACCGGCCCGTAGGCCTTGGCTGTGTAGACGGAGAAGGCGCCGCTATCCGGGTTGGCGGCAGCCATCTCGCCCAGCGCCCACATCACCAGGATGATCAGGGTGCCGGCCACGAGGTAGGAGATCAGCACGGCCGGACCGGCGGCCTGGATACCGGCGCCGGAGCCGATGAACAGGCCGGCGCCGATGGCGCTTCCCAGGCCCATCATCGTGAGCTGGCGGGGTTTGAGGGCTGCGCCGAGTGGGCGGGCAGACGTCTTTGTCTGTTGTTCCATGGGGATTCCTCTTACTTGTCGGTCGAACGGAAGGAGAAAAGGATCAGGAAGTGGTAAGGGATGCGTAGTCTGCGAGGAGCCGAAGCACGCGGTTGTTGGAGACGGGGTCGGCAACGGTGATCCGCACGCCGTCGCCCTGGTAGGCCCGGACCAGGATGCCCGCGGCGTTGAACGCGTCCACCAGCAAGGCCAGAAGCGGGGCATCGGCACGGACCCACAGGAAGTTGCCCTGGGTCGGCTGCAGCTTCCAGCCCTGGGCCTCCAGCTCCGCGGCCATCCGGATGCGTTCCTGCTTCACCAAGGAGACCCGGGCTGCCATCTCCTCCCCCGCGTCCAGAGACGCGATAGCTGCCTTCTGCGCCAGCGCGCTTACGGCAAACGGCAGGGCGGTGCGGCGCAAGCCTTCGGCGATCGCCGCCGTCGCAATGGCATACCCGACCCGCAGTCCGGCGAGCCCGTAGGCCTTGGAGAAGGTACGCAGGATGCAGACGTTCGGGTACCGGCGGTAGAGCGCCAGGGAATCGGGGCCGCTGCCGGCGTCGGCGTACTCCACGTAGGCCTCGTCGATCACCACCAGGACGTCGGAGCGGACGGACTGCAGGAAGGCCTCGAGGCGGTCGTGGCTGATCGGCACGCCGGTGGGGTTGTTGGGCGTGCAGAGCAGGATCACCTTGGTGCGGCCGGTGACGGCGGCGGCCATGGCATCGAGGTCGTGGCCCTCGGCGTCGTCCAGCGGGACGCGGACCGGCCGGGCGCCTGCCAGCTCCACCAGGATGGGGTACGCCTCGAAGGAGCGCCACGCGAAAACCACCTCGTCCCCGGCGTCGCACAGTCCGGTGATGATCTGCTGCAGGACGCCCACGCTGCCGGGCCCCACCGCCACCTCCTCAGCGGTGACGCGCAGGTGCCGGGCGATCCGTTCGCGGAGTTCGACGGCGGCCATGTCCGGGTAGCGGTTCATCCTGCCGGCCGCCTCGGCCACCGCGGCGGTGGCGGCGGGCAGGGGCTCGTAGTGGCTTTCGTTGCTGGCGAGGGCGGCGATGTCCGCGCCCGCGCTGCGCCGGCCGGGGACGTAGGACGGAAGGCCGGCAACTGCGCCGCGCAGGGTGGGCAATGCAGTTTCGGGAGCGGCCACAAGCTGATCACTGGTCATGAAGTCCGATGATGGAAGTGACCCGGACCACAATGCAAGGTAGGCTCCGGTGCTTGGGACTTCTGCTCAACTTCTAGTACCTCTGGTGAAAATATGACCATCACAAACCCTCGCACCCTCGATTCCCTCGACGGCAGGATCATCCTTGCCCTGGACAACGACCCCGAAGCCAGCGCCCTGGCACTCTCCCGGACCCTCGGCGTCGCACGAAACACCGTCCACGCCCGGCTGGCGCGGCTGGAGCGCAGCGGCGCGCTCCGGTCCTTCAGCCGCAGGCTGGACCCCGCCGCGCTGGGCTACGAGCTGATGGCCTTCCTCTCGCTGTCCATCAGCCAGACGCGGACCGGATCGGTGGAGAACGGGCTCGCCGCGATCCCGGAGGTCATCGAGGTGCACGCCACCACCGGCGACGCGGACCTCATTGCCAAGGTGGTGGCCCGCGGCACCGCCGACCTCTACCGCATCACCAACGAGATCCTGGAGATCGAAGGCATCGAGCGGACCAGCACGGCCATCTCCATCCTGGAACTCATGCCGCCCCGCTACGACGGGCTGATCAGCCGGCTGTCCGAGCAGGAAGGCCACCCGGCGGACTGACCGCATCGGGCGGCGTACGTCGCTGCGGCTCCCCGGCGGGAAGGGCACGCCGCTACCCTCGCCTCCGCATGCCCGGTGAGAGCATACTGAACGCATGCCAACCTTCCGGCTGTCCACGTTTGCAGCGGCGCCGCCGGAGCGTGTCTTCGCCACCTGGACCGATGCCGACAGGTTCCATGAATGGATCGGCGGAGTCACCGGCGTCACCGACCGCGTCGGGCCGGCCGGTGAGGCCGGCAGCCGCTACACGGTGCAGTTCGGGCGGATGATGAGCCGCACCGAAGTCCTCGCGGCCGAGCGGCCCCGCCACATCCGCACCCGCTTCGGCAACGCCATTCTGAAGGGCGAGTCGGACGTGACCTTCACCCCCGATGGCGCGGGCACCCGTATTGACCAGGTGTTCACGACCCGCGGGTTCGTGTCCTCGATTTTCGGCTGGATCTTCGCAACGGGCTCGTACCGGGGCAGCTTCAAGGGTGAGCTGGAGACGTTCCGGGCACTCGTTGAGCGGGAGGCGTGATACCCGCCATAGGTGGGCGTATTGTCACTTTCCAACTCGTCTGCTGCCAAAAGTCCCAGCCGAATCCCGCGGTATTGCAAACGTGAGATGCAGGCCACACGATGCCTGCATGACTTCACTTACCGTCTCGGGCCGCGTGGCACAGGTTCTCAGCAGCTATGTCAGCGACATCTTCGGCGTCATGGGCAACGGGAACGTCTACTTCCTGGACGCCGCGGAGCAGCAGGGTCTGCGCTTCACGCCTGTCCGGCATGAGGGCGCCGCCATCGCTGCGGCCGACGCCTACTACCGCGCCTCGGGACGGCTCGCCGCGGGCACCACCACCTACGGCCCCGGCTACACCAACGCGCTCACCGCCCTGGCCGAGGCGGTCCAGGCGCAGATCCCCGTGGTGCTGGTCACCGGCGACGCCCCCACCAGCGGCGCCCGGCCCTGGGACGTGGACCAGGCCGCCATCGCCGTCGGCCTCGGCGCGGCCACATTCACCGTCACCCGCGACGCCGCGGGCGCCATCACTCGGCAGGCGGCGGAGTACGCACTCACCCGGCGCACCGCCGTCGTGCTTGCCATCCCCTACGACCTCGCCGCGCTCGAGGCTGAGGATGAGGACCTTCCCGAGCCGGCGGCTTTGGAGGTGACGGACGACGGCGACACGGACCTTGCGCGGGTGGCGCGCCTTCTCGGCGGGGCACGGCGGCCGCTGATCCTGGCCGGCCGGGGTGCACACCTCGCCGGTGCCGGCCCGGAACTCCGCGAACTCGCCGACCGGCTCGGCGCACTGACCGCCGGAACCGCCCTGGCGCTCAACCTCCTCAATGGCGAGGGGTACCTGGGCGTGGCCGGCGGTTTCGGCACCGACACCGCGGCCGGGCTCATGGGCGACGCCGACGTGGTCCTGGTGGCCGGGGCCAGCCTGAGCCCGTTCACCATGCGGTTCGGACACCTGATCGGCCCGGATGCCACGGTCATCCAGATCGACACTGCGGTGGAGCCGACGAATCCGCGGGTGGATGTGTTTGTCCAGGCGGACGTGAAAGCCGCTGCTGGCCGGCTGTTGTCTTTGGTTGAAGGAGGGGCTGCGGCTGTTGCTTGGCGCGAGGAAGCTTCCATGCGCCTGGTTGCTGGGCCTGGGCATGAGGCCGGAACCACCGAGACTCCTGACGGCCGGCTGGATCCCCGCGCCCTGGCCGCCGCGCTCGATCACGTCCTGCCGGAGCACCGCACGGTGGTGCAGGACGGCGGGCACTTCATCGGGTGGGCGCCCATGTACTGGAACATCCCGCGGCCGCAGGACCTGGTTATGGTGGGGACCGCGTTCCAGTCGATCGGTCTGGGACTGGCGAGCGCCGTCGGGGCAGCGCGTGCTGTGGAGGACGGCCGCACCCTGGTGCTGGCCTCGGGCGACGGCGGTTTCCTGATGGGCCTGTCCGACTTCGAATCACTGATCGGCGCCGCCCACAGCGCGATCGTTGTGATTTACAACGACGCTGCCTACGGCGCCGAAATCCACCAGTACGGCTCTCAGGGCCTGACCGAGAAGCCGATGCGGATCCCCGAGGTGGACTTCAGCGGTGTTGCCCGGGCTCTGGGTGCCGAGTCTGCTGTGATCCGGTCGCTCGGCGACCTATCTGCACTGCAGGACTGGATTGATGCCGGCGCCCAAGGCACCTTCGTGGCCGACTGCCGGGTCACGTCCTCCGTCCGGGCGCCATGGTTGACCGAATGGATGAACGCGACACGGGCTGCAAAGGCGGCCGTGGCGGGGTAGCGGTAGCCCGATCAGGCAGGCTCCAGTTTGAGGTTGGAACTTGTAAGCCCGAAATAGGTCTAGAGATGCAACGGCCTGAGCCTGGAATTTAATAGGGCTCAGGTCGCCGCCCTTCCTCACCAAGGACTAGGCTAGGAAAACTCCGCGCCTTCCCACGTTAGGATGGCACCTTTGGCTGGATTTTACGCAACCACACGGCGAGGCACTCCAAGGATGGCGCAAGCGTCTCCAAAACCTCTTGGCGACTGATATGCATAACTCGGTTTCGAGCCAGGCGGGCATCATTCAAGCTACGAAGGCATTTTTCCCTATTTAGGGCCAAGCCCGGATGGGCACTCGCAAAATAGCTAGTCCATACTTCTGGATAACTTATGCACTTCATATAGTCCGAGAACATGAGCGACTCCACGAAACGCTCACTGCCGCCCTGCCCCGCCGGACGGATTTCTTCGGGCTTGAATAGATTTCCAGACCCATCAGTAGCGGCGATGCTGTTGATATTGCCAACATTGTTCATAGCCTCTCGAAGTTCTTGGTCGGGCACTTGATCAAGAATGTTTCGCATAAGCTCCTCAATTTCATGCACGCGGAGGAACATTTGAGCGATCGAGTTTAGGTGCACGGCTAAATCGTGGGTCGTATAGATCTGCACGACGCAGCCATCTGGATTACGACCGTATATGAAGCCGTGCTGCAATATGGCCGGTATCCAGTCTGAAAGCTTCTCGTTCGTGAGCACCACAGGTACCTGCGTCTGCGCGAGTTCGACCAATCGCGTCTCATGCGAAGCGACGTCCATTGTGCAATCGGTAAGTGTAACTGTCCCGATAAGAGTCGAGCGGTCGACGTCATCGAAGAACAGTGGCATCTTGGTGCGCCCCTTGGCCTTCATCAACTCGACGGCTTGCTCAACAGTCATACCGTAGGTGAGGACATCTAGTTCTTCGGCGTCGGACTTCAGAGAGGAAATGAAGCTACCTATTGGGTTGGCAGCGGACGTTTGAGTCAGCGACTGATCCGTTTCGGACTGCTCTAGTCCATTCTGTCTTTGCGGCGGCGCAGACTTGAGTCGGCGAATTAGGACGTTCCCGTAGTAGTCAGCATCTTCAATCGAAGGAAACATTTCCAGCCCACGCCTGGCAAGTTCAGCAGCAATGAGTCCGTTGACTATAGCCCCCCGCCGTTCACGTCCGAAAAATTCGAGGAAAGCTGTGGCTCTAACAGAACGCTCATCGTCACCGTGTATTTCGAATGGATCGTACGACTGTTCGCTGTCTTCGAAACTCTCATCCGCGCCCGTCTCAGACTCAATGCCAACTTCCAACTCTTGTGCGCTCGACACACCATCCCCCTATTGATTGCACCAGTACGTCTATTTGGGCCGTCATCGCCCGAAGACAAATATGCCACACCAGCATCACAGGGCACGGAAGCTACGTATTTGATGCAGAAAAGCCGATGTTCCTGCAAGCCCGCCCATGATATTGCGGACGCGAGGTAAACTCCTAGCTCAATCGGCTGCGCGATCTGACCTCTTATCAGATGACTTCGCGTGGAGAGTGCACGTGCTGGACCTCGCCTAGCAACGATGGGCGGCGTCGCCCATCGGAGCGGCCGCACAGTACGCCCCATTAAGGCATTCGAGCTGCAGTTAACCGGGGCTTGGCCCCGCAGTACAGCATCACGTTTCGGGCCCCGAGCAGAACGTCGGCTTGCAGCAGCCCCAGTGAACCCGTGGCCTGAAAGATCATGGCCGGCGGACTGGAAGCCCTCGTGGACCTGCGGTTTCCCGCCATTCCCGGCTGGGACGTGGCAGGCGTCGTGGAGTCGGTAGGTATCGACTCCAGGCAGTTCCAGCCCGGCGATCAAGTAATCGCCCACTGGCGCAAGGACTAAGCCCACGGCGGCAGTTTCACCGGTACATCGCGCTGCCGGACCGCGCACTGGCGAAGAAGCCCGCCAAGCTCTTGTACTGGATCATCCGGCTGGGCGTGAAGCACGGCCTGCGTTCGTACTACGCGGAGAACACCCGTGAGACGGGCATGGAGGCACCACAGCCCCGCGGCCTGGGTTAGTCCACGCTCTCCCCCACCCGGGGCGACCTGCAGCAGGCCATCAGCCCGAACCGCACCCGCCAGTGGGCGCACACCACAGATTGCCGCTGCCACAGGCCACGGATACTGAAGAACGCCGTATTTTGTCGTAGGTCCGGCTTAGGATTTCTTCCATGAGGATTGCCGTTGCAGGGGGAACCGGTACAGTGGGCCGCCACGTCGTGGCCATCGCCAGGGAACGCGGGCACGAGGTGGCCAGCCTCAGCCGCGCGGAGGGAGTGGACCTGGTCAACGGGCGCGGTCTCGATCAGGCACTCCAAAATGTTGAAACCGTCATCGACGTCTCCGGCATCCAGGCCATGTCCACCAAGAAGGCCGTGGATTTCTTCACCAACGCCACCCAGAACCTGCTGTCGGCCGGGAAGAAGGCGGGTGTAAAGCACCATGTGGCGCTGTCCATTGTGGGCATCGACAAAGCCAATTCAGGACTGTACGCCGGGAAGCTGGTGCAGGAAGACGAAGTCAGGCACGGCGGCATTCCCTGGACCCTCCTCCGGTCCACCCAGTTCCACGAGTTCGTCCCGATGTCCATCAAGGCCGCATCAGTGGGCCCGCTGGTCTTCGTTCCCACGATGGTCACCCAACCGGTGGCGGCAAGGGAGGTGGCCGCGGCCCTGGTGGACGCGGCCGAGGCTGGGCCGCAGGGACGCATCCCGGACCTCGGCGGCCCGCGGACCGAACAGCTGAAAAGCCTGGTCGCGGCCTACCTCGCCAAGACGCAGCAGAAGAAACGGATCGTTCCATTGCACCTTCCCGGCCCCATGGGCAAGGCCATGCGCAACGGCTCCCTGATCCCGCTGCCGGGATCCGCCGTCGGACGCCAGACGTACCTGGAGTGGCTCGACGCCATCGAAGCCGCCTGAAAGCCGAGGCTGCCCCGCCCTACCCGTCCTCCAGCTCCCAGTCCTTGACGTCCGCCAGCGGGGCGAAGACGGAGGGGTCCAGCTCCCCGAATTCCAGGTTGTTGCGGACAAGGTGCGGCCAGTTCCGGTTGGCCAGGGCCCCCTTGCCCAGCGCGACAACGTCCGCTGAGCCGTCGGCCAGCATGGACGCGGCCGTATCCGGATCGTCGAGCTTGCCGTTGGCGATCACCGGCACCCCGGAGTACCGCTTGGCCAGCGCAGCCAGGGTCTCCTCCGCATCCGCGAACGCAGGCTCGGCGGCACGGTATTCGGCGGTGTGGAAAAAATCGATCCCCGTGGCGCCCAGGGTGCCGAAAATGACCTCCGCTTCGGCCACTCCCCCGCCCCATTTGTGCTCGGTGTCGCTGACCTTGGCCTGGGAGATGCGGATACCCACCGTCATATCCGGGCCAACGGCCTCGCGGACGTCGTGGCAAATCTCAGCGGCAAGCCGCACCCTGTTTTCCGGTGAGCCGCCGTACCGGTCGTCGCGCTGGTTCAGGTAGTCCGTGAGGAACTGGTCCAGCAGGTACCCGTTGGCACCGTGGATCTCCACGCCGTCGAACCCGGCCTGCTGCGCGTGCAGCGCCGCCGTGACGAACCCGTCCCGGACCTCTTTCATCTGGGACAACGTGATCGCGGAAGGAACGGGATACGGACCTTCGCCGCGGTAAAACCCCAGCTGCTCCCCCTTCGGTGCCACCGCCGAGGGCCCCACCGAGGAGGTCACATACCGGTTCCCCTGGCTCTGTGCCCCCGCGTGCATCAGCTGCGCGAAGATCTTCGACCCCGCCTCGTGAACGCCGTCCACGACGTTCGCCCAGGACCTGGCCTGCTCCTCCGTCGCGATGCCCGGCTGGAAGTGGTAGCCCTGGCTGTGGGCGGTGTCCGGGTAGATGCCTTCCGTAATCAGCAGCCCAAAGCCGCCGCGCGCAAAGTTCCGGTAGTAGGACGCCATTCTCTCCGTGGCATGTCCGTCCTCGGTGGCGCTGATCCGCGTCATGGGAGCCAGTGCCACCCTGTTGTCCAGCTGGGTGGCACCGATCCGGATGGGTGACCAGAGCGGGGAATAATCAGTCATTCACAATCTCCTTGATAGTGTTCGGGGTCCGGCAACAGCCCGGCCGCCCGTGCGGGCAGGCCCGCGTTGGCCGGATCCGCTGCGTACGCCTGCCGGCGCCTTCGCAGCCGGTCCACAACCGACGCGTCAGTGAAGCAGCCGAGCACAGCGGACCAGAGTTCTTCGACGGTCTGGCACTGCCGGAAGGCCCCGGCCGCACCGGTCATCAGCCAGCCGTCCTTAAGCGCGGTCACTTTCGGGGCGCCCGGGAGACCGGTGCAGACAGCGTTGACCGTGGCTGCCACGATCAGATGTTGCCGCATGGTCCGCACCGGCCCCAGGGCAGGGTCCGCCACGGTGGTCCTTCCGCAGGCACCGCACATGTCGCTCCCCTTCCTTACGGCATCACGTCGCCGGAGTTGGGCCCCAGCGTCTGCCCGACGAACAGGTTTCCCCCGGGGTCGCTGGCCAGCAGCACGGCGGCAGGCGCCACTTCCTCCGGTGTCCCGAACCGGCCCAGCGGAAGCTCGGCGCGCTTCGCGGCCTTCCAGCTTTCCGAGATGCCCTCCACCAGGGGCGTCTCGATGGGCCCCGGGGCGATGCAGTTGACCAGCACATTGTCCGCCGCCGTTTCCAGGGCCAGGGCTTTGGACAGGCCCACGACGCCGGCCTTGGCCGCACTGTAATGCGTCAGCCCCACGCCGCCCTTGATGGCCAGCTGGGAGGCGATGTTGATGATGCGGCCCCACTTCCGCTGCCGCATCTCCCCCACCACCTCCCGGCAGCACAGGAACACACCCGTCAGGTCCACCGTGAGGGTCTCGTTCCACATGGCCAGGGACATGTCCTCCAGCGGGGACTCCGTCAGCAGGCCCGCACTGTTGACCAGGACGTCGATGCCGCCCAGCCTGTCCCGGGCCTCGGCGAAGGCCGCCCGCACGCTGGCTTCATCGGCAACGTCCACGCGGATGGTGCCAGCCCCTCCGGCCCGGTCCAGCACGGCCACCCGGTCCCCGTTGGCCAGGAAGGCCTCGGCAATGGCCTTGCCGATCCCGCTGGAACCGCCGGTGACCACCACCCCGCGGCCGTTGCCGGGTTGGGTACCACCGGAAGCTTGGTCAGCAGTCGATGTGTTCATGGTGTCCTTTCGTTGTGAGGCGGCTGTCGGGGCGCCGTCAGGCGCGCATCTTCACGGTGAGTCCGCCGTCAACCACCAGCGCCTGGCCCGTGATGTAGCGGGACTCGTCGGAGGTGAGGAACCCGATCACGCTGGCCACTTCCTCCGGTTTGCCCACCCGGCCCCAGGGGATGTCGTTCCCGGCCCGGTGCAGCCCCTCGGGGCCCAGGGAGTTCACCGGGTCCAGGGACTGTGGGGTTTCGATGAGGCCCGGGATCACGGCGTTGGCGCGGATCTGCCGCGGGCCGAGTTCCACGGCCACGCTGCGGACCAGGCCCAGCACCCCTGCCTTGGCCGCGGCGTAGTGGGCGTGTTCCTCCCACCCGTACACCCCGCCGGCGATGGACGAGACCGCAACCAGCGCGCCGCCGTCGGTCATTCTCTCCGCCCCTGCGCGCAGCGTGCGCAGCACGCCGGTGAGGTCCACGTTGAGCATGTCGTGCCAGCGCTCATCGGTCATCTCGCCCAGCGGGGAGTTGCGGAGGATCCCCGCGTTGGCGATGGCGTAGTCCAGCCGCCCGTACTCGTCCACGGCCCGCTGGGCCAGGGCGTCCACCGAGGCGGTGGTGCGGACGTCCACCTCGTGGATCACCGCCTCACCGTTGGCCTCCTTGACCAGCCGGAGGGTTTCCTCCGGATCGTGGGGATCGCCCGGGAAGGTGCCGATGACGGACACCACCCCCTGGCGGGCGTAATGGACGGCGAGGGCACGGCCGATGCCGCTGGCGGCACCGGTGATGATGGCGACTCTGTTAGGCGACGTCATGGGGGTGGTCCTCCATCAGGGCTTCAGCAGGGGGCTTGGCGGCGATCATCAGGAGCCCGGAGACCAGGGTTCCCAGGGCGCCGACCCACAGGGCCGCGGTGCCGGTGCCGGCACCGGCGGCGATGGCGGTGAAGATGGCGCCGCCGAGGATGGTTCCGGGCTGGCTCATGGCGCCGATGAAGGCGGTTCCGGTGGCCCGGCAGCTCACCGGGTAGCACTCGGCCATGAAGTACTGGATGGCCGCGTACGGACCCACCAGGAAGAACAGGCCGGCGCCGTAGGTCAGGATGATCATGAACGGGCTGGTGGCGATGGGGCTGAGCATGATGGAGAAGGAGATGCCCGAGAGGATCCAGCCGCCGATGATGGTCCGCTTCCGGCCGATCTTGTCACCGAGCCAGCCGTGGAAGACGTAGCCGAAGTAGGCCAGCAGGTTGATGACGATCAGCATCCAGAAGGCGTCCGAGAGTTCCACGCCCTTCGCGTTCTTGAGCACGGAGCTGCCCAGGACGCTGAAGATGGTGATGCCGAAGAAGTTCACGATCCAGGCGAGCGAGAAGACAAAGGTGTTCCGGCGCAGGTGCGGCTCCCAGATGCGCTTGAGCGGGGCTGCCGAGGAGTGCTCGACGCCGTACGCGTGGGCCAGGGAGTGCGCGTCTTCAGTCTTTCCGTGCTTTTCCAGCTCGGTCAGCTTGTGGTGCAGTTCGAACTGGGGCGTTTCCTTGAGCTTCCGGGCGATGACCCAGACGATCACGGCGGCCGGGACGGTGGCCATCAGGTACAGGGCACGCCAACCAAGGGAGGGCAGGAAGGCCAGGGCCAGTGCGCTGGCCAGCAGGAAGCCGAGCGGCCAGCCGCCCTGGATGAAGGAGTAGTGGAAGCCGGGGCGCTTGCGCTTGTCCGCGACTTCGGTGACCTGGTAGACCTCGTTCATGTAGGTGGCGTTCACGGCCTGCTCGGAGAATCCGAGGCCGCCGAAGGAACGGACCACCACCAGCATGGCGTTGCTGAAGAACGGGATCCCCGTGGGGATCAGGGCCGTGAGGCCGGAGACGACGGCGGTCCCACCAATGGTGGTCATCATGCCTTTGCGGCGGCCCAGGCGGTCAATGACGGGCCCGATGCCGAAGCAGACGATGGCGGTGCCGACGGCGATCCAGGTGTTGATGGCGTAGGCCTCGGGGGCAGACCAGCCGAATTCCTGCTGCATGGCAGGCAGCAGGGTGCCGAACAGGCCGTAGTCGAAGACGGCCACGGTCCAGGCCAGCAAGGCAAGGACGGTAGCGGTGGTGGTGTGGCGCTTGGAAAAGACCGGGAAGCGGCGCTTCTCGTCCGGGCGGGGCTGCGACAGGTCGACAACCGGTTCTTGGATGCTCATGACTTGTTGTCCTTACGGGGGCTGCGGGAAAGGAAAGAGTCGGCGATCTGGTCGAAGGTGCACCAGGTGACGCCCTCATGGGAGTTGATGTGTTCGATGAGCCGCTCGAGCATGAGCAGCACCTGCGGGCGGCCGGAGACGTCCGGGTGGATGGTCATGGTGAAAACGGCCTGGTCCATTTCGCGGTAAACCCAGTCGAACTGGTCCCGCCACATCTCTTCGATGTCGCGGGGGTTGACGAACCCGTGCGAGTTCGGGGATGCCTTGATGAACATCATCGGAGGCAGGTCATCGAGGTACCAGTTGGCCGGGATTTCCACTAGGTCGGTTTCCTGCCCGCGCTTCAACGGCTCCATCCAGGTCTGGGCGTCCTTGGTGTAGTCGATCTTCTTCCAGGAGTCCCCGACGCGGACGTAGTACGGCTCGAAGTCGCGGTGCATCAGGGAGTGGTCGTACTTGATGCCGCGCTCCAGGAGGATCTCGTTGGTGACCGGCGAGAACTCCCACCACGGCGCAACGTAGCCCGTGGGCCGGCGGCCGGACACCTTTTCAATCAGTTCGATCGCCCGGTCCAGGATGGCGGTCTCCTGCTCCCGGGTCATAGCGATGGGGTTCTCATGCGAATACCCATGCACCCCGATCTCGTGCCCGGCATCCACGATCATCTGGGTCAGTTCGGGGAAGGTTTCGATCGAGTGGCCCGGGACGAACCAGGTGGCCGGGAGGTTGTATTTCTGGAACAACCGGATCAGCCGGGGTCCGCCGACTTCACCGCTGAACAGGCCGCGGCTGATGTCGCACGGGGAGTCCTCTCCTCCGTAGGAGCCGAGCATGCCTGCCACTGCGTCTACGTCCACGCCGAAGGCGACTTGAATGTCCTTAGCCATGAGATTTTCCTTTCAATTCGTTCAAAACCGGGGTGTTCTGGGTGTCAGGCGGAAGGTTCAGGAGGCCTCCCTCGTTGGGCAAAAATTTCGGTGATCCGGTCCCGGTCAGGATTGATCCTGAGCAGGAGGCTGAGCAGGATCAGCGACTGTGACGGCCGGAGGTGGCCGGAGCTGATGGCACCGGCAACGCGCAGGTCCTCGCCACCGCCGCCGGCCCCGTAGATGGGCACCACCGGTCCCGCGTCCACGCGGGTGCTGGTCACCACCACGGCGCCGGACGCGACGGCGGCGGCCACCTCTGCGCAGAGGCTGGCATTTGCATTGCCGCTTCCGGTTCCTTGCAGGACGATGCCTTCCGCTCCTGCTTCAAGGGCGGCGTGCATCAGGGTGGAATCGGCGCCGGGATAGGCGGCAACCAGGTCCACCCTTGGGGAGCCGCCGCCCGGCTGGGGCAGGGGCAGGGCCTGGAGCCTGCCGCCGCTGCCGTCCATGGCAACTTCTCCCTGGGCTGATACCTGGCCAAGTACCCCGAAATCGGGGTTCGCAAAGGCATCCAGCCGAAGAGTTTGGCTTTTCCGGACGCCGGCGGCCGGGAAGATGGTGCCGGCAAAGTGGACCATGACGCCCTTGCCCCGCCCGTCCTTCGAACCGGCGACGGCGATGGCCCGGGCCAGGTTGTCCGGCCCGTCGGGAGCGTCGGAGTCTGCTGCCCGCTGCGAGCCGGTGAACACCACCGGCCGCTTGTCCGTGTGCGTCAGGTCGGCGAGGTAGGCGGTCTCCTCCATGGTGTCCGTGCCGTGGGTGACCACCACGCCCAGGACGGTGGGGTCCTTGAGGACTTCCTTGATGGTGGCGCAGATCCTCAGCATGTCGTCGAACGTCAGGAGGTAGGACCCCTTCTGGAATACGTCGAGCACCCGGACAGGGTGGGACACCCGCGGGCCGAGGGCTTTGAACACCTGCTCGCCCGTATCGGAGGCGACCGCGCCGCCGGCCTGGGAAGAACGCGACGAGATGGTGCCTCCGGTAGCCAGCAGCACGACGTGGGAGTCGGTAACAGTCATTTCAGCTCCGGTGGTTTGCTGCGCAATCCGCAACCCAATCGATTGGGTAACTTTCCGCAGAACGGGCATTTGCGATGGAAACGAGGGGCGGCGCCGGAGGTGGGGGCGCCGGGGAAGGTCTGGGATACGCACCTACCCAAACGTTTGGGTAGCGCTGATGAACGACTATAGGATGTGAAGCGGGTCACGTCAAGGGTTGCCTTGGCGCCCTTCCCGGCAGCGCGGGCGGACCTGGGCTACAGTGGCCCCGGTGGGCAGGAGAAGGACATGAAAGAAAAGGCCGACGGCGGCGGAACAGTCACGCTGAAGGATTTGGCTCGGGAGCTGGGCGTCCATCCGTCCACCGTCTCCAGGGTCCTGCATTCCGGTTCCGACGTGGCCAAGGGAGCGGCCTCTGCCGCCACCGCCGAGCGCGTCCGTGAACTGGCCCGCAAGCTGGGCTACTCCCCCGATCCCCAGGCCGCCAGCCTCCGCACCCGCCGCACCAAACTGCTCGGCGTCATCGTCCCCCGCCTTTCGGACCTGGTCCTGGCCATCATGTACGAGGGCATCGACGAAGCCTCGGCCGAGGTGGGGTACTCCGCGTTCGTGATGAACTCGCGCGATGACCCCGACGAACAGCGGCGGAAGATCGACCTCATGCTGGCCCGGCGGGTGGACGGCCTGATCATTGGCGATGCCCACCTTGACGGCGGCCTCCTGCAGGAACTGACCGACCGGAAGGTCCCGTTCGTGCTGATGAACCGCCGGGTGCCGGGCTACCCGTCTGCCACCTGCGACGACGTCGTCGGTGGCGAACTCGTGGCCAGCCACCTGTGGGAAATGGGCCACCGGCAGGTGGCAGTGATCGCAGGCGAGCCCTACGCAAGCACCGCCGTCGACCGCACCGCCGGCTTCCTGGACCGCTGGCGCTCCCTGGGCGGCACCATTTCCGATGACGACGTGGTGTGGTCCAAATTCGATACCGCCGGCGGCCGGGAAGCCGGGGAAAAGATCCTCGCCAGCGGCAAGCCGCGCCCCACCGCCATCTTCGCGGTCAACGACTTCGCCGCCATCGGCGCGATGGGAGCCCTGCGCTCCCGCGGCCTCGCCGTAGGACAGGACGTGGCCGTGGTGGGCTACAACGACACCTCCCTGGCCGCCGAGCTTCCCATTCCGCTGACCTCGGTCCACTCCCCCATGGCGGACATTGGACGGACGGCGGTGCAGCTCATCCAGGCCGTGCTCAGGGGGGAAAAGCCCGAAGCCGTACAGCTGGAACCCACCCTGTTCGTCCGCGAAAGCAGTGCCGCCAGGGCGCCCGCGGAAATGGCGGCCAACTAGGTTCCGGCGGCGACGATCCGCAGTGCCAGCAGGCAGGTGGCCCGCACTTCGCCGTCGTCCAGGTCCACCCGGAGAAGCTCCTCAATCTTGCGCAACCTGTACGTCAGGGTGTTGCGGTGGATGAAGAGCTCCCTGCAAGTCTCGCGGGTATTCCCGCTGTACCGCAGGTAGACCTCAAGCGTTTCACGCAAGGCCGTGCCGCCGTCGGACATCAACGGGGCCAGGAGCCGCCGGGACATGGCCACCAGCCCGGCGCCGGGCAGGCCCTCCACCACGCCGGCCAGGTCAGCGACCGGCGCCTGATGGAGCCCCGGCTCGCCCACACGGCGGCGGGCCAACTGGAGCACCAGCGGCAGTTCGTCCAGGTTCCCGCACCCGGAGACGACGGCGGACAGTTCCGGCCCGTCCTGGAAGGACTTTTGGACGGCTTCCATGAGTTCCATCCCCGCTTCCCCGCGCTGCACCAGCACCGTCGTCAGGCCGGCCTCCTCCATGAACCGCACGGTCCCGAATTCAGCCTGCAGGCCCACCCGCACCCGCCAGGCGATGGTCCGCAGCTTGGCCGGCGCAACATCCCCCGCACCGCCGATCAGCACGACTCCCCACTCCCTGTCCGGCTCGAACCCGGCCTCCGCCGCGTAGCCCCGCAGGGCCGGCGCCGGAGTCCCCCGAGCCTCGTAGAGCGCCTCGATCAACCTGGCAGCTTCCCGCGAATGCAGGGGCGACCGGGACCCCAGGGTGTAGCTCAGCTGCATGGCAATCACCGCAGCCACCGGCCCCAGCAGCGGCTGCAGCACCAGGCTGCTCTTGATTCCCTCGATAGCCAGCCTGAACCGGAGGATTCCGCCGCTGGGCAGGCTCAGGATGGTCCGGGCCGTTCCGCCCCCGGCCGTACCTACCGCCATGAGTTCAAACCCGTTGTGGTCAAGGACCGCCACCCGCGCCCGGATGGTCGTGGCCACCCGTTCCAGGACCTGCGCCAGCGAGTGGCCGCCCGCCGCCAGCCTGGTGCACTCATCCGCCAGGTCCCACCCCGCGCGCAGCTCGGCATAGCGTTCGGCGGCGATAAGTTGATCCACGTGCCGCATCACCTGAATGAACGGCACCTCCGGAGGCAGTTCAAGCAGCGGAAGGCCATGCGCTTCGCAGGCCTTCACCAGCCCCGGCGGCAGTTCCCGGTGCGCTGCGCCCAGGCCGAAGACCAGTCCCGAGACGGGCACGGACATCAGCCGCTCCACGTAGGCATCCCAGATCCGGTAGTCCTTGACGTTCAGGCCCATCCCATTGGTGAGCAGCAGCGCGTTGACGCTGAGGAAGGGCGTGGGGTCCATGTGCTCCGTGGGGGCGCACCAGGCGATGGGCCGGGCCAGGCGTCCCGGACTTCCGGGCACGGCAAGGCGGATGTTCAGCGCGGAATCCGCGGCGAGATCGGCAACACGCATGGCAGGCCCTCCTGGTTAGTGCAAAAAGCATAATCTGCGTGGCCACATTCGGCGATCCGCCCAATTCCGGCCGGGTCCCCGCCTCTGTACCGTTGCCTGCATGCAAAAAAACGTGACGGAAACCACGCCTGCCCAGGTGCTCCTGAATTCGGACATGGGTGAAGGCTTCGGCTTGCACGAGTTCGGCAACGACGCCGCCCTCATGGAAATCATCGACGTCGCCAACGTCGCCTGCGGCTACCACGCCGGGGACCCGGACGTCATGAACCGGACGGTGGCCATGGCCGCCGAACACGGTGTGGCCGTGGGCGCCCACCCCGGGCTCCCCGATCCCATGGGGTTCGGCCGCCGCCGCATGGTGCTCACCCCCGACGAGGTCGAGTCCATCATCCTCTACCAGACCGGGGCGCTGACTGCCTTCCTGGCGAAGAACGGGCTGTCCCTGAACCACATCAAACCCCACGGCGCGCTCTACGGCATGCTCGCCGGCGACGAAGACCTCATGCAGGCAGCGGCCGGAACCGCCAAACAGTTCGGTGTTCCGTTCTACGGCCTGGCCGGGACCGCCCATGAATCCGTGTGCCGCGCCATGGGCGTGGACTTCGTCGCGGAGCTCTACGTGGACCTCAACTACGGCCCCGGCGGCGAGCTCCTCATCCAGCGACGCCCCGCACCCACCGACCCGGACGCCGCCGCGGAACGCGTCAGCCGGGCTGTGGCAGGCGGGCCCGTGCCCGCCGTCGACGGCACTCCCCTGAACATCGCCTTCCAGAGCATCTGCGTCCACTCGGATGCACCCAACGCCGTCGCCGTCGCCTCCGCCGTCCGCAAGGCACTCGACTCATCCCGATCCACCCACTCCTGAAAGCGAGCAGCACATGGCCACGATAGTTTCACCCCTTCCCGGAGTCTTCTACCGCAAGCCCGGGCCGGGCAAACCCCCATTCGCCAACGAAGGCGACACCATCGAAGTCGGCCAGACCATCGGCATCGTGGAAATCATGAAGCAGTTCACCGAGATCCAGTCCGACGTCGCCGGAACCCTGGAATCCTTTGAAGTCAACGAAGGCGACATGGTCAACCCGGGCGACTCCATCGTCGTCATCCGGGAAGGATAAAGGCAGCCCATGAAACTGTTCATAGCAAACCGCGGCGAGATCGCCGTGCGGATCGCCCGGACCGCCCGCGAAATGGGCATCGAAACGGTCCTGGGGGTCAGCGAGGCCGACGTGGAATCACTGGCAGCCCGGTCAGCCGACCACTACGTGGTGGTGGGCCCGGCCCAGGCCGCCGCCAGCTACCTGAACCAGGACGCCCTGGTCACCGCCGCCCGGGAACAGGGGTGCGACGCCGTGCACCCGGGCTACGGCTTCCTCTCCGAGAACGCCGACTTCGCCCGGAAGGTGGCCGACGCCGGCCTCACCTGGGTAGGCCCGAATGCGGACACCATCGCCATGATGGGCAACAAATCCCTGGCCCGGGAAGCGGCAGCCAACGCCGGCGTCCCGGTGCTCAAGGGGTCTGACGGCCCCCTTGATCCGGAGGCCGACGCCGTCGACATCGCTCGAGGCATAGGCTACCCGCTGGTGGTGAAGGCATCCGCCGGCGGCGGAGGCCGGGGCATCCGGTTCGTGCACGACGAAAGCGGGCTCCTGGAAACCATAGAGATGGCCAGGGGCGAGGCCGCCGCCGTCTTCGGCGACCCCACCGTCTACCTGGAACGGTTCGTGGAGCATGCCCGCCACGTGGAGGTGCAGGTCCTGGGCGACGGGACCAACTTCATCCACCTCGGCGACCGCGACTGTTCCATGCAGCGCCGATCCCAGAAAGTACTGGAGGAAGCCCCCGCCCCCAACCTCCCGGACGCCGTCCGTGCCACCATCCGGGAATCCTCCGTGGCCCTTGCCCGCCAGTGCGGCTACCACGGAGCGGGCACCGTGGAGTTCCTGTACGACCCCGTCAACCACGAGGCCGCATTCATTGAAATGAACACGCGCATCCAGGTGGAGCACCCCATCACCGAGCAGATTACCGGCGTGGACCTGGTCCGCGAGCAGCTCCTGATTGCCTCCACCGGAGCCATGACCATTTCCCAGGACGACGTGCACTTCAGCGGCCACGCCATCGAATGCCGCATCAACGCGGAAGACCCCAACCACCACTTCTTCCCCAGCCCGGGAACCATCCGGTCCCTGGACTGGCCATCGGGCGACGGCATCCGGGTGGACACCGGGGTGGAAGCAGGCTCGGTGGTGAGCCCCTACTACGACTCCCTCCTGGCCAAACTGGCAGTCCACGCACCGGACCGGGATACCGCCATCGCGGCCACCGTGGCGGCTTTGGAGGCAACACACATTGAAGGGGTCAAGACCACGGTCCCCGTCCACCTGGCGCTGCTGGCCCGGCCCGAATTTGCCGAGGTCAGCCACCACTCCAAGTTCATTGAAACCGCAGCCGACCTCATGGGGGCGAAATGACCACCGAAGCCGCCGTCCTCCCGGGTGCGCGCTACACCTGGGGCGGGGACGAATTCCTGTTCGTGGAAGTCTCCGAAGCGATGAGCCTGCCCGCGAACTTCAAGGTCATGTCCATCGCCGGCAGGTTATCCGACGCCGGGCTCCCGGGAATCGTGGACATCTGCCCGGCCAACGCATCCCTGCTGGTGCGCTTCGATCCCGACGTCCTGCCTCCGGAACAGCTGGAAATTGCTGTACGCGACATCGAGCGGGACCTGACGTCCCACCAGGAACGGGCACTGGAGACCCGGATCGTTGAGGTCCCGGTCTGGTACGAGGACCCGTTCACCGCGGAAGTGGCCCAGCGGTTCCGCGAAGGGTTCCACCAGGAGCCCGAAGGCAGCGACATCGACTACGCGGCCAAGGTCAACCACCTCAAGGACGCCGCGGAGTTCATCCAGCGGCACCACGAACAGCCGTGGCTGGTATCCATGGTTGGCTTCGTGGCCGGGCTGCCGTTCCTGTTCCAGCTGGTGGACCGCGAGAAGCAGCTGGAGGTCCCGAAGTACCTGAGCCCGCGGACTGACACCCCCAAGCTGACCGTGGGGCACGGCGGATGCTTCGGCTGCATCTATTCCGTCCGCGGCGCCGGCGGGTACCAGATGTTCGGCGTGGCCGCCGGCCCCATCTTCGACCCCGACCAGGCACTGGCGGACTTCAAGGACTTCATGGTGTTCTTCCGCCCCGGGGACATCGTGAAGTTCAAACCGGTCACGGAGGCGGAATACAACGCCATCCAGGCGGAGATCGCCGCCGGCACCTTCCGCTACCGGCAGGCGCCGGTGACGTTCGAGCTGTCCAGGGCGCTGGCCGACCCGGAAGGCTACAACCGTGAACTCATGGAGGCCCTCAATGGCATTTGAAATTGGAAACCCGGGCCTGGCCACCACGGTCCAGGACCAGGGGCGCACGGGCCACTACAACGTGGGCA
The DNA here is from genome assembly GCF_035621795.1 of Pseudarthrobacter sp. LT1. NCBI lineage: Bacteria > Bacillati > Actinomycetota > Actinomycetes > Micrococcales > Micrococcaceae > Pseudarthrobacter > Pseudarthrobacter sp. LT1. Next base: position 1,164,300 of record NZ_CP141830.1, on the reverse strand, counting down.
TCCCGCAAAGCGGTTCCCTGGACCAGTACTCCGCCGAGCTGGGAAACGCCCTGGTGGGAAACACCGCACGCGAAGCGGTCCTGGAGTGCACCTACCTGGGCCCGGTGCTGACCACCGACAGCGACGCCGTTATTGCCGTCACCGGAGCCCCTGTGGGGGTCAAGGTCAACGGGGAGCCGCAGCCGCAGTGGAGCCGCCTGCTGCTGAAGGCCGGGGACCAGCTTTCCTTCGGCGTGATCCAGGGCGGCACCCGCTACTACATCGCGGTCCAGGGCGGCATCGACGTCCCGGAGGTGCTGGGCAGCCGGTCCACGTACAGCCTGGGCGCCATCGGCGGATTCAAGGGCCGCAAGCTTGAAGCGGGCGACGTTGTCCCCGTGGGCGCTCCCCTCAACGGGGGAAGACTCCCCCAGGCCGAAAGCGTCCCGGATGAATTCCGGCCTGTTTTCGCCAAGGAGCAGGAAGTCCGGATTGTGCTGGGGTTGTACGACCACCGCCTGACCGAGGAAGGCCTGGGCAATCTCCTCAACGAGGAGTGGAAAGTGACGCCCGTGGCCGACCGGATGGGTCTGCGCTACTCGGGACCGGGGGTGAAATGGAAGGAGCGCGAACAGCCGTTCGGCGCCGGCTCGGACCCTTCCAACATCGTGGATGCGGGGTATGCCGTGGGATCTATCCAGATTCCCGGTGGCACCCAGCCGATCATCCTGCACCGCGATGCCGTCTCCGGCGGCGGCTACGCGATGGTGGGCACCGTGATCAGCGCTGACATGGACCTGGTGGCCCGGGCGGCGCCCGGAACGGCGACCCGGTTTGCCGCTGTCAGCCTGGCTGATGCCCTGGCGGCCCGCAGGGACCTTGCCGACCGCCGGAACAAGGCCTGGGCGGCACTGGGCGCCAACCGCTGACGGGCAGCGGCGGGTCCCCTGCCCAGGGCCCGCCGCTCCTCGTCGCTGGCCGATTGATCTGCCGCGCGGCACGCTTTCGGCGGGGGAAGTAGGGTAATTTTCCCCCTGTGCGCAGGCCGCCACCGGGTCTAGCGTGATGCGCATCAGCGTCCACCGCCGTCGAGGAGCCATCATGGCCGGGTTTGTGCAGATCATCGAATTCACGTCCTCCCGCATCAAGGAGATCGAAGAGCTGGGCCGCCCTTCCCGAACCGAGGGAACCACTCCGCCCACCTTCCGCCACATCATTGCCACCGCTGACCGGGACCATCCTGGGCACTACTTCACGATCGTGGACTTCGATTCCTTTGACTCGGCCATGGAGAATTCCGGCCGGCCGGAGACGTCCGAGTTCGCTGCCCGGATGGCCGAGCTGTGCGACGGGCCCGTGATTTTCCACAACCTGGATGTCCTGTGGGAGGACACCGGGCAAGGTGCAGGCAACGCGTAACAGCAGGACATGGCTTTCCTGACTGCCGCTCCCCTACTACAGGTTTCGATCAAGATTGAGGCAATAAATCCCCTCAATGGACAAAAGCCCTTCCGAATGCAGATGCCGCTTCCTAAGGTGGTCACAGGTTCGACCAGGGGGAAATATCTTGCTCACGACGGACGCATTTCAAGGCAATATCACTGACGGAGCCCGCAACGCGGGACCCGGCAGCCCAAGTAATTCCGCAGCGCACCGCCCCGTTCCGGCACCACCGCGCAAAGGAACCGCGCCCTCCCAGACGCCGGTCCCAAGGGTCAGCGGCCGCGAGCGCGAAGTCCAGCAGCTGATCTACGATCTCGCGCTTCTCGCCGCCAGGCAGTGTCCGCAGTAATTCGGCCAAAGACGGGCCAGCGCACGGCGCCTGATTTCCACCGCTAACCGGCCGGGCCCTGTGGTGGTCGTCGGTCCCGCTGAACTGGTCCAGCCGGAAGGAGACTCTGTTACCGCTGCTGAGGCGGCCAGGCGGTATGCCTTAACCTGTCAGGCTTGTGTTTGACCGCCGGCGCTTGAAAGTACGTTTGCCGCTTCAAAGCTGTGCCGTCCTGAGCCTACTTCCACCGGTTCCTGCCCCGGGAGCATAACTAACCCGGTGGTACCGGTGGGAATTTCGACGACGACGGACATGTCGCCGCCATCGATCCGCCACTGTACCGCGGCCAGACCGTACGGCGTTTCATGCCGGGCCGAGACCCAGCTGAGGCCACCGCCCGGCTGCGGCTTGACCAGAATCCTGCGGTAACCGGGTTCAAGTGGGGCCAAACCGGCCACCACCCGATGCATCCAATCAGCCACTGCGCCCAAGGCGTAATGGTTGAAGGACGTCATTTCACCGGGGTTGATCGATCCGTCCGGAAGCATGGAATCCCAGCGCTCCCAGATGGTGGTCCCTCCCTGGCCCACGGCGTAGAGCCACGAGGGGCACTCCTCTTCTAGTAGGAGATCGTAGGCGGCGTCAATCTCACCGGACAGCGTGAGCGCATCAGAGACCACCGGCGTTCCCGCAAAGCCAGTTCCGATGCGGTTCCCGTTTTGGTGCACAAGCTCAGCAAGCCGGCTGCCCGCGCGGGCCTTCGAACCCGCATCCGGGAACAGATCAAAGACGATGGCGAGCGCGTACGCGGTCTGGGCGTCGCTGGTCATGATCCCGTCAGGGTGGATGTACTCGCCAGCGAAGGCATCAGCAACAGCCCGCGACAACGTGAGGTAGCGCAGTTCGTCGCCGGACTTGCCCAGCACGGCAGCGGCCTTGGCGAGGTGCCGGGCCGACCACGCGAAATATGCGGTGGCCACCAGGTGCGCGTCCGTCATGGCCTGGGTCGGGTCCTCTGGCGGGGCGCTCGGATCGAGCCAGTCGCCGAGCTGGAAGCTGCCGTTCCAGAGGTGGCTGTCACCGGAGAGACGGTCCAACAAGTCAACCCAGCCCTTTGCGCTCTCATACTGTGCAGCCAGGATTCCTGGATCGTTGAAGCGCTCATACAGCGTCCACGGAGTCAGCACTGCAACGTCTCCCCACACCGCTCCGGGACGAATCGGAGTCCAGTAATTGCCACCGGGGATGACGGGAACGTACCAGGGCACGGTGCCGTCCGGGAGCTGCTCGGCCGCCACATCCTTGAGCCAGGAGGACAGCATGCCGGAGCAGTCGTAAAGGAAGCTGGCCGTCGGGGCGAAGACCTGGATGTCTCCGGTCCAGCCGAGGCGCTCATCACGCTGCGGACAGTCGGTGGGGATGTCCACGAAGTTGCCCTTCATGCTCCACAGCACGTTGTCATGGAGGCGGTTAAGGTCTGGGTTGGAGCATTCGAACCACCCGGTCCGCTGCATGTCTGTGTGGTAGACCCTCGCCACCACATTCGCCGCAACGTCCCCACCGGTCCAGCCACTGATCTCCGCGTAGCGGAAGCCGTGGATAGTGAACCGGGGCTCCCAGGTTTCCTCGCCGGCGCCGGCCAGGGTGTACCTGTCCGTCGCGTCCGCTCCCCGCAGGGGTCGCGTGCACAGCTCGCCGTCCTGCAGGACCTCTGCATGGCGAAGCGTGACGGTGGAACCGGCATCACCGGCAACGGTGATGCGGAGGCGTCCGACGAGGTTTTGGCCGAAGTCGATGAGTGTTTTGCCCGACGGGGACGTCCATACGCTGACTGGGCGTATCTCACCGGTGCAGCGGACCGGCGGTCCTTCGGGGGCCACCAGCGTTTGCGGATCGCGATCGACGCCCGTGACCGGCGTCCAACCTGAGCCGTCAAAAGCGGCGGTGCTCCAGCCGCCGGGCAGCTGCCGCGCGTCGTACGTCTCTCCCTTGTACAGGCTTGCCTGCAGGATCGGCCCGAACGACGCTGTCCAAGTCCCGTCCGTTCCAATTACGGTGACGGAGCCGTCGTCGTGGGTGACATGGAGCTGTGCCAGCAGCGCAACCTTGTCCCCGTAGAGGTTGCTGTGGCCGCCCCGGAAGCCGATCCGGCCACGGTACCAACCGTCGGCAAGAAGCGCCCCGATGGCGTTGTCGCCGGCGGACAGGTGGCCGGTGACATCGTAGGTGTAGTAGCGCAGCCGCTTGCCGTAAACGGTCCAGCCCGGCGATAAGGCATCGTCGCCGACCCGCGTTCCGTTGATCTCCACTTCGTAGAGTCCGTGGGCCGTCACGTACAAGCGCGCGGAAGCCACGGGCCGGTCAAGGGTGAACGCGCGCCGGAGCAGCGGTGGCCGCCGGACTGCTGTGGGGTCTTCGTCCCAGGCGGGGGTGATGGCCGTAGCCGTCCAGTCCGCAGGGTGCAGAAGTCCGGTCTCGACGGCGGATGGCTGGCTCCATTCGCTGGCGGCCTCGTCCGCGGCGCCCCAGACCCGGACGCTCACCTCGGCGCACTGCGCTGAATCCAGCGGCGTACCCTCCCACGGCACGAGCACCGATTCGGCGGACTCGACCCGGCCGCTGGTCCAGGTCCGGCCGCGGGTGGTTACGGAGAGCTGGTACGCGGCCTGTCGCCAGCCCGGCTCTGCCGTGGTCTTCCAAGAAATGCGGGGGGCTGCCAGGCCGATGCCGAGCGTGCCGGCGCCAGGGGAAGGGGGCAGGTGTTCGAACGTTGCCGGATGCACTATGGCGGGCATAGGGAAATCTCCTTGGTGGATGCGGCCAGCTTCGGCCGGCACAGTTTGTGGTCGGTCAGCCCTTGACGGCGCCGGCCGTCATGCCTGCAACGATCTGGCGGTTGAAGAACAGATACATGACGAACGGCGGGATGGTGATGAGCAGGATGTTCATGAAGAGCAGGTTGTAGTTCGTGGTGAACTGGCTCTGGAAGTTGAACAGCGTCAGCTGCACCGTGGCGTTCGCGTCGCCGGGAAGGAAGTAGAGCGGGTGCTGAAAGTCGTTGAAGATGGCCACGGACTGCACCACGATGACGGTGACGATCACGGAACGCAGCAAGGGGAAGATGACCCGGAAGAACAGGCGGACGGGCCCGCATCCGTCGATCACGGCCGCTTCGTCGAGTTCCTTCGGGATGGACGCGATGAAGGCCCTGAAGAGCATGACGCAGAAGGAGAGGCCGAAGGCGACCTCGATGAGGATCAGGCCTGGCAAGGTTTTGAACAGCCCGATGCTTTGAAGCACCCAGATCGTGGGGACGATCGCGGGCGGAATGATCAGCCCGGAAAGGATCAGGAAGTTCGCCACGGCGTTCCAGCGGGACTTGCGGCGCTGCAGCACCCAGGCGACCATCGCCGCGAGTACCACCAGGATGGTCACACTGGCCACCGTGAGGATGGTGCTGTTGATGAAGGCTGTCACCAGCATGAATTTCCGGGCAGAGAGCACCTGGGTGAAGTTCTCCACAAACTGGAAGTTGGTGGGCCAGGTGAATTCCAGCTTCGCTGCCTCCTTGCGGTCCTTGACCGCCGTCAGGACCATGAAGAGCAGCGGAACGATGAAGACGACGACGGTCACTGCGATGGCCAGGATGCCCACGGCGTACCTTCTGACGGCGGTGATCACTGTTCCACCTCCTTGCGGTTCAAAAACATGGACAGGGGCAGGATGATGGCCGTCACGATCAGGAACAGCACAACGTTGCCGGCTGTGGAAAGGCCGTAGAAACCGGCCTGGTATTGCTTGTAAATGACCGAGGCGATGACGTCGGACGTGAAGCCCGGGCCGCCCTTGGTCATGGCCCAGATCAGGTCGAAGGAGCGCAGTCCGCCGATCAGGGAGAGGATGATCACCGTTGCGGTGGCCGGGCGGGCAAGGGGCAGGGTGATGTTGAAGAAGCTCTTGACGGAGCTGGCGCCGTCCATTTTGGCTGCTTCAAAGTATTCCCGGGGGATGGACACGATGCCCGCAATGTAGATGACCGTGGCCAGGCCGACGCCCTTCCAGACGTCCACCAGGGCGACGGAAAGCAGCGCCCACGCCGGATCAGTGAGCCAGGCCGGTCCTTTGATGCCCACAGTGGCCAGCGCTTCGTTGATCATGCCGTTGCGTGGATCCATCAATACTGTGAAGACGATACCGACCCCGATGCTGCTGAGCAGGACCGGGAAAAAGATCACCGAGCGAAGGTATCCGCGGGCAATAATCCGGGATGTCAGCAGCACTGCCAGGAGCATGCCCAGGACCACTTTGAGCGAGGATGTCACCAGGCCGTAGATGAAGGTGTTGGTGAGGCCTTTGAGTAATGCCGGCTCCTGGAAGAACTGGACGAAGTTGTCCAGGCCGATGAAGGTGAATTCGGTAAGGTTCCAGCGGGTGAAGCTGAAGAAGAACGAGGCAAAGGTTGGGACCAGGAACAAGGCGGTGTAGATGACCGCGGCAGGCAGGTAGAACCAGTAGGGGTAGGGCGAGCTGCCCTTGCGGCGCTTGGTGTGAGCAGCGGGCGCCAGGTGGCGTACCGCCGACGCCGTTGGTGCGGTGTTCAGTGTCATGACATCTCTCCAAGGGCTGTCCGGGCCCGGGGGCCCGGACGGCTTGTGGGTTTGGGAGCTTAGTTCCAGCCAGGCAGGTTCAGCTGCTTGGCCTGTTTCTTGACGTCCTCGTCATAGAGGGCGGCACCGTCCTTGCCGGAACGGATGCCCGAACCGACCTCGACGGTGATCTGCTCAAGGGCAGGGCCCTTGACCGGGGACAGGAATTCCAATGCCGGGCTGTTCTTGGCCGGGTCTTCGAAGAACGGGAGCATGTCCTTGACCGCGGCGGCAACGTCCGAGGGCAGCTCGCAGTCCTTCACCAGGTACGGTCCTGCCGCGCCGACTGCTGCCGTCTGTGCATCGCATCCTGCCTTGCTGGCGATGAAGGCCTGGAACTTCTTGGCTTCCTCGAGGTTCTTTGTGGACTTGGGGATATACGTTCCGCCGGGCATCCAGACCGTCAGCTTGTTCTTGGCAGCGTCATCGCCCGGAAGCGGGAACAGGCCCAGGTCGTTCAATTTGTCGGGATGGGTCACCTTGATGTTGTTCAACGCGAAGCTGAGGATTGGGTACTGGGCACCTTCACTATTGACCAGCTTGTCCTGCGCCTGCTGATAGGTGGTGGATGCGAAGTCATCGTTGAAGAATCCCGCCTTCGCTGCCTCTTCCAGGTGCTCGAATCCCTTGACCGCCGCGGGGTTCGTTGCGTACTTAGCTTTGTTGGCGGTGTAGTCCGAGGCAAAGTTCGGGTCAGCTGTCATGACGTTGGCGAAGTCGCCCAGGACGAAGAGCTGGGACGTCCACGTGGTCTGGTAGGACTGGATTATCGGCGCGATGCCAGCGTCTTTGATCTTCCGGCTGTTGGCCATGAACTCGTTCCACGTCTTGGGCACCGACAGTCCGAGCTTCTCGTAAACCTTCTTGTTGTAAAGGACGGCTCCGGCCATGCCGGTGCTGAAAGGCACTCCATAGGCTTGGCCGCCGGACGTCACCACTGGCTTGAAGGAGTCCGCCACGTTGGACAGGTAGGGCTCATTGGTGATGGGCTGCAAGTTCTGCTCCGGATTGATCTGCTGGAGCAGTGAACCCGTGTTGTAGTTGAAGACGTCGGCCATGTCTCCCGTGGACAGCCGGGTCTTCACGATGTTGTCGCCGTCGCCGCCCTGGGGACGGGTCTCGATGTCGACTTTGATGCCGGGGTTCGCCGCAGTGAATTCTTCAGCCACCTTTTCAGCTGCTGTCACGGTATTCTCGGCGTTGTCCACCAGCCAAGTGATGGTCTTTTCCCCGCCGCCGCTGCTGCTGCCTCCCCCGCTGCAACCGGTCAGGGCCAGCGCCAACACTGTCACTCCCCCAGCCAAAGCGGCCCAGCGCTGCTTGCTCCTTACGGCCATCTTTACCTCCTCGTAAAGCCACGGACCCGGAGGGCTCGTGGAACGTTTCAAAAGCGGGTCCTGCTGTCGAACCTATAAGCCCGCGTGTGATTGTGTAGATCGGTCTACGTTTGTCCACTGTAAGCCATTTCACATCGGTTGCCAAGAGTTTTTCGTAGATCAATCTACAATTACCGGAGAGCCCATAACTCGGAGGGGAATGCCACCATGGAACAGCTGAAGCGGGCAACCATCAGCGATGTTGCCGTTCACGCCGGAGTCTCCCGGGCGGCCGTCTCCAAGGTGCTGCGGAATGCATATGGGGTGAGCCCGGCGATGCGGACCAGAGTCGAGAAATCCATGGCGCTCCTCAACTACCGGCCCCTGGCCGCTGCCCGTGGAATGCGCGGCAACAGCTACACCCTGGGCGTATTCCTCGTCGACCTTTCCAACACCTTTTTTTCGGTCCTTGTGGAGGGTGTCCGGGATGTAGCTGAAGAGTTGGGCTACCAGGTGCTCATCGGGCAAGCCCGCCACGGGCTTGATGCGCAGCAGAAGCTGATCGACGCAATGGTGGACCGCCGGATGGACGGCCTCCTGCTCATTGCGCCGTTCGGCCCCAACGAAGAACTGGAGAAGCTGGGGCGCAGCATTCCGGTCGTGGTTTTGGGACGGCATGGACCCGCCGCGCATTTCGACACGGTGGCCAGCGACGACATCGCGGGGAGCGCGCTGATCGTGGACCATTTGGTCTCGTTGGGGCACCAACGGATCTCGATGCTCGCCAACACCCAGCCGTCCAGCGAGCCCGGCATGCCCCAAACCGTCCGCCGAGAGGGGTACGACCTCGCGATGAAGAAGCACGGGCTTGACGAATGGATTGACCACGTGCCGGGCAGGTGGGGATACGAGAGCGGCCTGGAAGCTGGACGTTCATTGGCACGGAGGCCGCTCGCCAAACGCCCGACCGCCGTACACGGCGGTGCAGATGTGGCCGCTTTGGGAGCGTTCACCGGCTTATTCGACTCCGGAATCGACATTCCCGGGGACATGTCGCTGGTCGGGTACGACAATGTGCCGGCCGCCTCGCTCCCGCCCATCGGCCTGACCACGGTTGACCAGTCCGGCGTACAGATGGGCCGCCAAGCCGCCGAACTTCTCCTCTCGAGAATCGAAGGGCGCCAGGAATCCCAGCACATTCTGGTGCCGCCACGGCTCATAATCCGCAGGACAACATGTCCTCCAGCATTGGCGGACGCATCAACGGCCGGTTCAACACGGCGGTCCTTTCCCGTCGAGTAATTGAGCCAACACGACCTGGCGCCGGTGGTGCGGTGCATTCGATCTCCCCCGCCGCCCGGTCGTGGCTACCACCTGAAGGGGGCCGCCGTCGTAATTTCCGACGGCGGCGCCCGGCGCAGGCGCGTCACTCCCCTACTGTCCCGGCGCCCGGTAGGACGGGGTCTTCTTGGCGGCCGCGTCGAGGTCCTCCACGGTAAGGAGCGGCTTCAGCCGGACGTTGACGGTCCCCGACGAATTGATCAGCAGTGACAGCGCTGCGGCGCTGGCATCGTCCGGGATCTCAAAAACGCCCAGGACGTCGTAGTACCCAAAGGCGTAGTAGAAGCTTTCCAGCGTGCCTCCCACAGACTTCAGGGCTTCCGTCAGGGCGTCACGCCGCGCGGTACCGCCTTCCTGCATGAGCCCCTTGATGCCCTGGCCCACGTACGTTGCTTCAAACAGATACTTCGGCATGGTCTTTCCTCCTGGCCTGTCCGCCGGCGCCTCATTCCGTGGTTTTCCGGGACCGGCGCCGATAAGGCGGAACGTATTCCCGGGGCTGGGTGCAGTCAAGATTCCCGGATACCCAATAACAGGAATAGGGGGCCGCCCAGCGCTCCTGCCACCCACTGCAAGCCCAAGGCCGTTCGGCCCTAGGCATGCATCCGCGCTGGGCAGACGCTGGAACAGGTAGGCGTGCAGGCTTCCGCCCGCGTGCCCTGCGCCTACCGGTTGCTGGAGTGCGGGCTCTGAGGACATTCCAAGATGTCAATTGCCGGAGGACGACTCCCCGGGCAAAGACCGGCTGTGCCGTTCGAAAGCCGCGGCAAGGAAACCCTGCGCATCGCCCTCCTCGCGGCCGGGCCGCTGTCATCACTGCTCTACGTGGTGTTCACCGACGGCATTGCGGCGTCCCAATGGGCCGGCTACCGGCGCACCGAACAAATGGTGAGCGAACTGTTGGCCGTCGGCTCCCCCGGCTACCAGCTCGTGGCCCCGCTCACCTGGCTCTACACGGTCCTGTTCACCGCGTTCGGACTGGGCGTCTGGACCTCGGTCCGCGGGCACCGGGCCCTGCGCATCGGCGCCGTGCTGCTCACCGCCTACGGGCTCTGGAACATCATGGGCGCGCTTTTCCCGCTTCGCCTCGGCGATGACACGTCCATCCCGGCGCACATCCTGGCCACCAACGTGCAGCTCGCCCTCATGGTCGCCGCCATGTGCTTCGTCGCGGCAGGATTTCACGGCCGGATGCGCGCCTACTCGATCGTCTCGCTCGCAATGTCAGCCCTCATGGGTATGGTCGCGTTTATGGCAGCCCCGGGACCGAACCTCGTATTGGGCGTCGGCGAGCGCATCAGCATCGGGGCGTTCCTGCTCTGGGTTGCGGTCCTGGCGGCAGTGCTTTGGAAACGGCCGACGGCGGCCGACAGTAAGGGGGCATCGTCATGACCTACGTCCTGGACCTGGGCGACGTGGACCGGAGCGACATCGCCGGGGCGGGCGGCAAGGCCGTGGGCCTCGGCGGCCTCATCCAGGCCGGGCTGCCGGTCCCGCCGGGGATGGTCCTCACAACCGCGGCGTACGCTGATTTCACCGCCGGGAACAACCTCGGGGCAGCCATCCAGGAGTTGGCCGCACTGCCACCTGATGCGTCGCCGCAGGAGTACGAGCATGCGTCCGCGCTGATCCGGACCCTGTTCCACAAAGGCATCATGCCTGCCGCCATCCAGGCCGAACTCGAGTCCGCGTATGAACGCCTCGGCGGCGGAGACACCGCCGTATCGGTCCGCTCCTCCGCCACGGCCGAGGACCTCGCCTCCGCCAGTTTCGCCGGGCAGCAGGAAAGCTATCTCAACGTCCGCGGCCTGGACGCCCTGGCCAAGGCCGTCATTAACTGCTGGGCCTCCCTCTGGACGGCGCGCGCCATGGCCTACCGTGCCCGCGAAGGCGTGCTGCCCGGCCAGGTGCGTCTCGCCGTCGTCATCCAGCAGATGGTGGAGGCCGAGGCAGCCGGGGTGATGTTCACGGCCAACCCCTCGAACGGCCGCCGCGACCAGACGGTGATCAGCGCCGCGTGGGGCCTGGGCGAGGCCGTGGTCAGCGGGCAGGTCACCACCGATGACCTGACTGTGGACACCCCCACGGGCAAGGTCCTCACGCGGCAGACAGCCGACAAGGAACTCATGACCGTACCCACGGAGAACGGAACGGCTGAGGAAAAGGTGGCGGAAGCCCGCCGTCGTGCTCCGGTCCTGGACGATGCCGCGGCGGCCGAGCTCGCCGCTCACGGACAACGGATCGCTGACCACTTCGGGGCCCCGCAGGACATCGAGTGGGCCAGGGCGGACGGCACGTTTTTCCTGCTTCAGTCCCGGCCCATCACCGCGCTGCCCGAACCCGCGGCGGACGTCCCCACGGAATGGCCCGTCCCCTACCCCAAGGGCCTCTACTTCCGGGCGAGCATCGTGGAGCAGATGCCGGAGCCGCTCACCCCGCTCTTCGCCGACCTCGTCGACGGCTCAGTGACCCGATCGCTGTCCGCCTTGATGAACCAGGCGCTGGGGCCGGGCTCCCTCCGCGAAGGCGACGTCCGCTTCCCCACCGTCAACGGCTACGCCTATTACTACTACCGCACCTGGCCCATGCTGCGGATGACGGGCAGGACGGTGCCGGCCATGGGGGCACTGTTCGGCGGCAAGGCGCATATGGGCGTCGCGGGCTGGCGCGACTACTCGCATCCGCGCTACGAACGCATCATCAAGGACTGGTCGGCGAAACCACCAACAGAACTTTCCGGAGCGGAGCTGCTCGAGGGCGTGCGGGCCCTCCTGGACGCCGGAACCGTGTACTACACCGCCGTGCAGTCCATCATCCCGATGGCCGACATGAGCGAACTCTCCTTCCGCGCGTTCTACAAGGCCGTCCGGCGTGAAGGCGATCCCCCGGCCCAGGAGTTCCTGCTGGGTTTCGACAGCGAGCCCATCCGGGCGGAAAAGTCCCTGTACGACCTCGCGGGCTGGGCGCGCAGCGATCCGTCGCTGGTGAAGGCGTTGCTGGAACGGCCGACGCCGGAACTCGCCGAGTGCCTGCGGACAGGTTCCGCACCGGAGGGCGTGGAGGACGTTTTGTGGCAGGAATGGCGGTTCACCTTCCAGGAGCATCTGGACCTCTACGGGCACGCGGTCTACAACCTGGACTTCGCCACACCGGTGCCGGCGGACAACCCGTCCGCGCAGCTGGAAACGGTGAAGTTCTACCTGCGCGGGCAGGGCACCGACCCGCATGAGCGGCAGCGGCTGCTGACCCAGCACCGGGAGGCACTGACCCGGGAGGTGGCTTCGCGCCTGGGCCCGCGGCGCCGGGCACTCTTTCTCCGGGTGCTGAAGTGGGCGCAGGAGACCGCGCCGGTGCGTGAGGACGCGCTGGCCGACGTCGGACTCGCCTGGCCGCTGCTGCGGCGGATACTGCGGGAACTCGGCCGGCGGCTGGTGCTGTCGGGTGTCATCGCCGCACCGGACGACGTGTTCTGGCTGCGCTTCCAGGAACTTCAGAGTGCGGTGGAGTTTGGGCTCGCGGACGTGGAGGCCAATGTTTCCCTGGCCGGTGCGTCGCGGCCGGTCCGTGCCGCCGCCGTCGAGGAGCGCAGGATGTTGTGGCGCGGCCAGTCTAAAGCCGACGCCCCGCAGATGCTGCCGCAAAAAGCTTGGATGGAGAAGGCCTTCGGCTCGATGATGCCGGCGGGACCGCAGCACCAGTCCGGCGACGTGATCAAGGGCGCGGGTGCAAGTTCCGGCCGGGTAACTGCGCCTGCCCGCGTGCTGCGTGGTCCCGGGGACTTCGGCCTGATGCAGCCCGGCGAAGTGCTGGTGGCCCGCATGACCACTCCGGCCTGGACGCCGTTGTTCGCGATGGCCTCCGCGGTGGTCACCGATGTGGGCGGGCCGCTGAGCCACAGCTCCATCGTGGCCCGCGAGTACGGCATCCCGGCCGTCCTGGGCACGGGGGTGGCGACGCAGCGGCTGGCCGGTGGACAGAAGGTGAGCGTTGACGGCGACGCGGGGACGGTCACCATCGTGTGAGGCCCCTGTCCACGCGACTTTGCGTGCATGATGTTCGGGTGAATAAAAACCGGCTCGAGGCTTTCAGTGACGGCGTACTGGCGATCATCATCACCATCATGGTGCTGGAACTGCACACGCCCGAGGAACCCACGTGGGCAGGCGTCGCCGCCATCCTGCCCACAATCTTCACCTACCTCCTGAGCTTCGTGTATGTGGGGATTTACTGGAACAACCACCACCACATGATCCACCTCGCCAGCCGGGTGAGCGGCGGCATCCTCTGGGCCAACCTCCACCTGCTGTTCTGGCTGTCCCTGTTCCCGTTCACCACCCGGTGGATGGACGAGTCCGGTTTCCTGCAGGTCCCCGTGCTGCTGTACGGCGTCAACCTTTTGTGCGCCGCGATCGCCTACTTCATCCTGGAGCGGCGACTGATCGCAGTGCAGGGCAAAGATGGGGCCCTGGCCCAGGCTGTAGGCAAGGACTGGAAGGGCAAGGCCTCGCCGCTGATCTACCTCACCGGCATCGCCCTCACCCTGGTGCAGCCGCTGCTGGGAGTCGCGGTCTTCACCATCGTCGCGCTGATCTGGCTGGTTCCGGACCGGCGGGTGGAACACTTCGTGGTGGCGGCCCACCAGGACAGCGCCGAGCAGGCGTAACCACGGGTTACTGCACCGGCGCTTTCCCCCTTTGCCGGGCCCGCACGGATTGCGTACGAGGCCGATGCCCTTGCCGTGTGACCACCCGCGGGCTTGCCGCTCCGGCTACTCCCCCATGCCCGGGTGCACGGGAACAAAATCCAGTTTGTTGCCGGAGTTGGTCCGGCCTGCCGGAGTCCGGTTGAACCCCTTCGCATCGAGACCGTTCCGGGCGCGGAAATCGGCGAGCGCGGCATCGTAGGCGTTGTTGAGGGTCTGGCCGGAAAACTCGCCGCTGCTGCCGTCGTTGAAGGCAATCCGGATCCGGACACTGGCCGGGTAATGGCGGTTCATGCGGACGAAGCCGTCGGCGTCCTGCTGGAGAGTGATCACGTGGTCCTGCTTTCGTTGGGGAGCACCCCCAAGTCTGCCGCACGAACCCTATGCCGACGGCACCCTGCCGCGTGCCGCCGTCAGGATTCACGACGCGGGAGTCCATCCCTGCCGGTGTTAGTCCCGCGCGGCTTGGGCCCGCCGGCGAATCCCGCCCGTGCCTACCGTGCCTCGAGGACTGTTTTGAGCTTTGCCAGCTGGGCGACCTCCTGGTCCATGGTGCGCTGGACCATCGGCCCAGCGAGTTTCATCAGTCCCTTGGGTTGCAGGTCCAGGGTGAAGCGGACCGTTGTCCCGCCGTCGGATGGCGCGAGGTGGTAGGCGCCGGACGGGCGGGCAGGACCGGCCACCACCTGGAAGCCGAGGAGCCTGCCTGGTTCGGCGGCGGTGATCTCGTAGTCGCCGTCAATGGGCCGGCCGCCGGGTCCGCTCAGCGTCTGCCTGTACACCGCGCCGAGCATTCCGGCAGTACCGCTCTTCAGCGAGATGGACTGAACGCCTGCACGCCACGCGGTGTTGTTCACCCCGTCGGCCAGGAACATGTAAACCTCGTCCGGCGAACGGCTGATGGTGATCTGGTTCTCGGCGTGAGCCATGGCTGCCCCTTAGCGTGTCTTTTCGTCCCCGGTTATCCCGGTTATCCCCGGTGCCAAGGAACAATCTGCCATCTGCAGGCCGTCCGGGGAAGAGCATGAACGGCCGGCACCCCCGGCACCTCAAGTTTGCCGCAACTGCCTTGAAACCCACATGGCACGCACAGCCATACTGGACGATGGGGATGACACGGCGCGGAACATGGCTGCGGTACGGGCTGCTGTCGGCCCTGTTGATCGGGATCCACCTGGGCACCCGGTGGTTCTTTTCCGAGGGCGTCTACCAAGGCGCCGCGAACGTGCCGCTGCGCAGATTCCCGGACAATGTGCATATTGTGGACCTGCTGACCTTCACACCCATCTTCATCGGCCTGAAATTCGTGGCCTACGACTCAGCAGTGCGGGCCTTCACCAAGGGTTACCGGCCGCCCGCGGTGATGGTCATTTTCGTCGCCGGCTACATGGTGGCCCTGGCTATGGACGTTGCCTGCCTCATTGCGGCGTCAAGACCTATTGCGGACTCGGGGTTCGCACTTCTGGGCTCAATTCTCCAAACGCCGTTCATACTCCTCCTGGCGGGCGCGATCATTGCAGGCCTGGCGCTGAACAAGGACGCCCCGCCCCAATCAGGGCCGAAGGCGGCATAGCGGGAGCTACCCCTCGCAGGCTACTCCGTCGCCGTCGCCGTCCAATCCGGAACGATACCCGGGGGTGCCGGCATACAAGGGGGCAGCCCCGGCAGCCACCGCCTCGGAGCAGTTCGCGTAGTAGACGACCGTGGCGCTGGAGGCAGCCGCTACGGTGGCCGGTGCCTGCTGCCCGGGGCAGGTGGCGAGGATCCCGGCGATGGCGTCGTGCTCCGCCTGCGTGACCCACAGGCTGTATCGCGCCTTCACGGAGACCTGCCGGGCGACGTACTCACACCGGAATCCCTTGGCCGGAGGCAGCCAGGTGGCGGCGTCGCCGTCGCCCTTTTGCTGGTTCGTGGGCCCGTCCGTCGACTGGAGATTCAGCGGGTCGTTGGCGAACGCCGTCCGCTGCTCCGTGGTGAGCTGCTGGGCACCCTTCTGCCAGGCGTCACTGAGTGCCACCACATGGTCGATCTGCACGGCGCTGCTGGTGGTGGTGCCGCGGACGAAGTTGATGACAGTGCCCGTATAGGGGTCCGCAAGTACGCCGGTCTTGACCGTGCACGGGACGCCGGTGACGTACGTGATCTCAGTCAGGTCCCGGTTGAGGATGTCGTTCCGGGTGTCACAGCCGTTCTGGTCCACGTCCGCCCACGTTGCCCCGAACAGCGAGCGCTCATACCCGGTCTTGGGTGCCCGGCCCTTGACCGGCAGGGTATCCAGCAGGTCCGCGGCCTGGACTGTTGCTGACGGCTCGGTGCCTGTGTCAGCAGCCACCGCCGGCAGGTTTGAGCTGAAGAGGGCCAGCAGCGCGGAAAGGACGACGGAGGCCGTCCACCGGGCGCCGGAGGCAGGCGTGGTGTCGGGCAAGGACGCGTTTCTGGACATGCAGATTCCCCAGGTTGTGTGCATGAAAAGTTTGGTGCGTCAGCCCCCATTACCGCTGACGCCACGCAAGAGCTTAGCGTCGGGGAATCTCCCGGATTGACGGTTCCAGCGGAACTCGGGCAATCCTTCCCGACTCCTGCGCCAACGCTGCGCCTGGGAAAGATCCGGGACGCATCCGCGTACGGCGCACGGTGACGGCAGAAGGGGAGCCCCCTCCAGCACTGCAGTCTTCAGACGCAGAACCTGCAGGTACCTTCGCGATCTCGCTAAGAGACGGCTCGGACACTCTCATGTCCTGAACAACCCGGCGTCATCTGATGGTTACCTGCAGGCGCTTTAAGTTTAGGACGGGACCCGCTTCTTCAACAGGGGTCAGTGCCCCATGTCATGGAGTGGACTGCCCGACGGCGGCACCCAGCCCGGGTGCCGCCGTCGTGCGTCCTGCGCCGGTAGCCCGCCGCCTAGCGCGGGGTGCCTGCTGTGGAGTCCGTGACCTCACCTGCCCGGGCTTTGGCCTCACCGCCGCCGCGGGTCTTGAGCAGGCTGGCCACCGTGGCCACCAGGATGGTGGCGCCGATGAAGAGCAGGGAAAGCCAGATGGGGATTTCCGGGACCCAGAGGAGCGGCTGGCCGCCGTTGATGAAGGGGAGCTCGTTGACGTGCAGGGCGTGGAAGACCAGCTTCACGCCGATGAAGGCGAGGATGACGGCGAGGCCTTGGGCGAGGTACACGAGGCGTTCCAGCAGTCCCCCGATGAGGAAGAACAGCTGCCGAAGTCCCATGAGGGCGAAGGCATTGGCGGTGAAGACGATGTACGCCTCGCTGGTCAGGCCGTAGATCGCGGGGATCGAGTCGACGGCGAAGATCAGGTCCACGAAGCCGATGGCGATGATGGTGAGCATCATCGGCGTCACGAAACGCTTGCCGTCCAGTTTTACGGTGAGCTTGTCCCGGTGATATTCCGGAGTGACCGGCAGGATGCGGCGGACCAGGGTCATGAATTTGCCGTCGGCCGGGTTGGCCTCGTGGCCGCCGAACGCCTGCCGGTAAGCGAGGACCAGCAGCAGGGCACCGAAGATGTAGAACACCCAGGAGAAGTTTTCAATCAGCGTGGCGCCAATGGCGATGAACCCGCCGCGGAGGATGAGGGCGATGATGATGCCCACCATCAGCACCTTCTGCTGGTACTTCTTGGGAACCGCGAACCCCGTCATCACGATGAGGAAGACGAACAGGTTGTCCACGGACAGGGCTTTTTCGGTGAGGTAGCCGGCGAAGTACTCGCCGCCGTACGTCCAGCCCGAGACCATTCCAATCCCGGCGCCGAACACGAGCGCGAGTCCAATGTAGAACGCGGACCAGCGCGCCGACTCGCCGATGGACGGTTCGTGCGGTTTGCGGACGTGGGCGAAAAACTCGTAAACGAAGAACAGGATTGTCACAGCAATGGTGATGATCCAGACGAGGGGTGTCACCTGCATGGCGGGTACTCCAAAGGGTAGGCGTTGACATGTACGCCAAGGTCTCCTCCGCCCGGTGGGAACCGGAGCCGGTGGCCCGGGATGCTTCGCTGCATCCGTATTGACGGGCCACTCACAGACGGGAGTACTCCCCTTGATGGTTTAAATCGTAACTGATCAACGGGCGACGGCGGCACCCGGTTCCGGATGCCGCCGTCGTTAATCCCGCTGGAGAGAGCCCTACTTCAACTTGGGCACCAGCACAGGCGTGTTCTTCTTGTACTCCTCGTAGTCCGCCTGGCCGCCCCACTTCTTGTCCGCCTTCTTCTCCAGGGGCGGCACGCCGCTGCCCTTGGTCAGCAGCAGTGCAACGAACACCGGGGAGACCAGGGCCGCCCACTGCCAGCCCTGCAGGACTGGCAGAGCGATGATGGCGACACCCACCCACAGCGTGATCTCGCCGAAGTAGTTGGGGTGGCGGGACTTGGACCACAGGCCGGTGCTGATGAAGCGGCCCTTGTTGGCGGGATCGTCCTTGAACCGGTTCTTCTGCAGGTCCGCCGCGGTCTCGATGGTGATGCCCACGAGCCACACCAGCAGGCCCACCCAGAAGAACCCGTCCAGGCCCACCTTCTTGTCCGAGGTGATGGCAACCCACGCGAGCGCCGCGGTGAGCACCACCCACAGGCCCTGGATGGTCCAGGTGTTCAGGAAGCGGAAGAAGTCCGGCTTGAGCTCGTCAAAGCGGTCGTCCTTGCCGTGCTTGCTGATCCGGATGAACAGGAAACTGCCCAGCCGCGCGGCCCACAGCACCACCATGGCCGCCAGCAGCATGCCGCGCGCGTCAACGCCCGGGGATGCCAGCACCAGGAACACCGTGATGGAGATGTAGGTCAGGGCGCCGGTGAGGTCGTAGAACTTCTCCGTCTGCGCCTTGTAGGACGGAATGAACACCAGCCACTGGATCACGAAGGCGATGGCGACGCCCAGTGCAAACACCGGGAACCCGCCGATCCTCGACCCGCCCTGGCTGCCTGCGAGGGCAATGAGCACCGCGACCACCACGGCGATAACGGTGCTGATGAGGGCCTTGCGGCTCTTTTCGTTCACGGACAGATTCCTTTCCCCTGGTCCGCCGCGCGCTGCTGCACGGCCGGTCCCATCCGCGCCCCTCCGGGAACGGCTGTATTCAACAACAACTCAGCATGGTGGCCTTGTCCACTAAGTGTTCGGAGCGGCGGCCATTCTGTATGGGCTGGAACCGGCACGGTTGCCGGTTTCACTCCTGCAAGAATGCGGATCCGGGCAGTCCACACCCGGCTGTGGCTGCGAACCACTCCTGAACCGCACCCGAGCCAAGGAGCCCGCCATGAGCCCCCGCACCAAGAACTGGTTGACCGCCTACGTGGTCAGCGCCCTGATTTTCGCCGTGCTGGATGTGGCATGGATCCTGCTGGTGGCCAACCCGCTGTACCAGAACCAGATCGGCGGCCTCCTGGCGCCCAAGGCCAACCTGCTGGGCGCGGTGCTGTTCTATGTCATCTTCGTAGCGGGAATGGTGCACTACGGCATCCGGCCCAACGACTCGCGGGCTACGCTGCGGCAGCGCGTCACCGGTGCTGCCCTGTTCGGGTTCTTCACCTACGCCACCTGGGCGCTGACCGGGTTCGCCGTGCTGAAGGACTTCACCGCGCTGGTGGCCGTGACGGACATCCTCTGGGGTGCCGCGGCCTGCAGCCTGGTCACCTGGGTGACGGCCACCATCCTGCGGCGGCGGCTCATGAAGCCTGCCGCGGCCTGACCGTCAGCACCCGCGTCACGGACGGCACGCTTTAGACCCACGGACGGCGGCGAAACCCCGGGAAACCGGTGGCCGCCGTCGTCCGTCCCGCCAAAACCCTGCTTTGCCTGACGCCCGGCGCACAGACTGGCCCAGTTTTCAGTGCAGAGCGCGGGAAACAACGGGCCACCACCGCCGTTGGGCCGCCAAAACCGGGCCAGTGTGACACCACGGGCCCGGCTCCAGGGTTCAAGAACTCAACCGAACAGGGCGGCCACCTGGGTCAGCGTCTGGAAGACGCCATAGGCCAGCGGGATCCCCACCAGGACCCAGGCCAGGACCAGCCTGCCGGTGGACTTGCGGACCGGCTCGTGTGCGCCGTGGGTGTGTGCGGTGCTGCTCATTTCAGGCCTCCATGGTGGATTCGTGCCGCTCGGGGCGGGATTCGTGGAACCGTGCATCGACGGGCTTGACCAGCAGGTTGGCCACAAAGCCGATCACCAGCAGTGCCACCATGGTCAGCAGCGCCGGCTGGTAGGACACCGCATTCAACTGGCCGGGTTTGCCCTGTGCGTCCAGGATGCTGTTGACGATCAGTGGCCCGGCCACACCGGCGGCGGACCACGCGGTCAACAGCCGGCCGTGGATGGCGCCCACCTGGTACGTCCCGAACAGGTCCCGCAGGTAGGCCGGAACGGTGGCAAAGCCGCCCCCATAGAACGAGATGATGACGAAGGCGAGCACCACGTAGAGGGCCGTGGCGCTGGAGCCAGCCAGCGCCAGCACCGTGTACAGCACGGCACCCACGCCCAGGTACACCATGTAGATCCGCTTGCGGCCCGTGACGTCGGAGGTGGCGGACCAGGCGAACCGGCCGGACATGTTGCCGATGGACAGCAGCCCCACGAAGCCTGCGGCCACGCCGGCGCTCACCAGGGACTTGCCGTCGGACTGCCGGAAGAAGTCCTGGATCATGGGCGCCGCCTGCTCCAGGATGCCGATGCCGGCCGTGACGTTGCAGAACAGCGCCACCCACACCAGCCAGAACTGGCGCGTCTTGATGGCGTTCTTGGCAGAGACATTCTCCGTGGTCACCAGCTTGGCCGCCTTGACCTTGGAGGGATCGAACCCGGCCGGCCGCCAACCATCGGCGGGCACGCGGACAGTAAACGCGCCGAACAGCATGTAGGCGAGATAGACGACGGCGAGGGTCAGGAAGAGCTTGCCCACGGCGTCACCGCTGGCAACCCAGCCCTGGGCGCCGGAGTTGGGATCGTACGCCTTGAGCAGGGCCTGGGATACCGGGCTGGCGATCAGTGCGCCGCCGCCGAAGCCCATGATCGCCATGCCGGTGGCCAGGCCCGGCCGGTCCGGGAACCACTTGATCAGCGTGGACACCGGCGAGATGTAGCCGATGCCCAGTCCGATGCCGCCCACCACTCCGTAGCCCAGGTAGACCAGCCAGAGCTGCCGGGTGAAGATGCCCACCGAGCCGATGAGGAAGCCGCCCGCCCAGAACATCGCGGACGTGAACATCGCCTTGCGCGGGCCGTTGGTGTCCACCCAGGTGCCCATGACCGCGGCGGAAAGGCCCAGCATGACGATGGCGATGGAGAAGATCACGCCCACCTCGGTGAGGCTGGCACCGAAGTGCTTGACCAACGCCGTCTTGTACACGCTGGTGGCGTAGGCCTGCCCGATGCACAAGTGGACGGCGAGCGCCGCGGGCGGGACCAGCCAGCGGTTGAAGCCCGGCGGGGCGATGGAGTGGTCACGGTCCAGGAAGCCCATGGTTGATTCCTTTTACTTGTCGATGACGTCGATGTCTGATCGATCCAGAGGCGAAAGACCTTGATGAGCCCAGGCCCCTTGCCTTGGGCAATCATCATGCAAATCATCAGCAAACGTACTGTTGGCGCGCCGAACGGCGGGGATTTTACGGCGAGCGGCGTTCAGGCGGCCTTGATGGGTGGCTTACCGGACGATGCCGCCTGGCCCTCCCGGGCCAGGAACGCCGAGAGTTCGCCGATGGTACTCATAAGCGGCGCCGGGAAAACAACCGTGGTGTTCTTGTCGACGCCGATTTCCACGAGGGACTGCAGGTTCCTGAGCTGCAGGGCCAGCGGGTGGGCCATCATGGTGTCCGATGCGTCGCCGAGCGCCGTGGCGGCGATGGCCTCGCCTTCGGCGGCGATGATCTTTGCCCTCTTCTCACGTTCAGCTTCAGCCTGGCGGGCCATGGCCCGCTTCATGCTTTCAGGCAGCTGGATGTCCTTCAGCTCAACCAGCGTGACCTCCACGCTCCACTCGACGCTGAGCACATCGAGGATTTGCCGGATGTCAGCGTTGATCCGCGCGGTCTCGGACAGGGTCTGGTCCAGGGTGTGCTGACCCACGACTTTCCGCAGGGTGGTCTGGGCGATCTGGTCGATGGCCGCGGCAACGTTTTCGATGGCGACAATGGACTTCACGGCGTCCACCACGCGGTAGTAGGCCACGGCTGAGACGTCCACGCTCACGTTGTCCTGGGTGATGATGCCCTGGGACTGGATGGGCATGGTGACGATCCGCAGGCTGACCAGCGGCAGCCGGTCGATGACCGGGACGATCAGCCGCAGCCCGGGATCCCTGACACCGATGACCCTGCCGAGCCGGAAGAGCACGCCCTTCTCGTATTGGCGCACAATCCGGATGGACATCCTCGCCACGATGAGCAGCAGGATGACGACAATAATCGCGATGACAGTGGTGGGGTCCATCAGGATCCCCTCCTGGTTTGTTGAGCGGAAGGTGCCGGTGCCGGGGCCGGCACCGTGACAGGAGTCCTGGCTCCATTGTCCCACCAACTGGCCGAAGGAAGCCTGGCTCGCACAGCCGGAATGTGCCTCCTGCCGGGTCCCACTGCCACCTGTTCGCCGGACACCGGTGGTGGCAGAGTGAAACGATGAGCGAGCACACGTCCGGCCTGGTCCTGAACCTGGAATGCACGGTCCCTGCTACGCCGGAGGAAACATTCCGGCTGCTGACGGAACCGGACGAACTGGCAGCCTGGTGGGGCCCGCACGGCTTTACCATCCCGGCGGTGGAGGTCAATCTGGTGGCCGGCGGCCGCTACCGGTTCACCATGGCCCCGCCGGAGGGCGAGCCGTTCCATCTCTCCGGTACGTTCCTGGAAATCGACCCGCCCTGGCGCGTGGTCTACACGTTCTCGTGGGAAGAACCGGCACCCGACGACCGGGAGACCGTCGTCGATCTCTCCCTGGCCCGGGCCGACAGCGGGACCCATGTGGTCCTCTCGCAGGGACCGTTCCTGACGGAAGAACGGCTGGCACTGCACACCGCAGGCTGGAGCGATTCGTTCCAAAAACTCGGCACGGTCCTCGCGGGACGGGCGTAGCCGCTGCCCTGCTGTAGGTTGATGCTGGACTCTCACTTATCGTCAGGCAGGGCGGGGATCGCATGGACGCGGACGTCATCATTATCGGCGGCGGGCTGGCCGGGCTCGTGGCCGCCAACGAGCTGGTCCGAGCCGGACGGCGGGTGGCCATCGTGGACCAGGAGAACGCGGCCAACCTGGGCGGCCAGGCGTTCTGGTCGCTGGGCGGCCTCTTCCTGGTGGACACCCCGATGCAGCGCCGGCTGGGCGTGAAGGATTCCTCTGAGCTGGCATGGCAGGACTGGCAGGGTTCGGCGCAGTGGGACCGCCTCACCGGCCCCTGCCCGGAGGACGAATGGGCGGCCAGGTGGGGGCGCGCGTACGTGGAGTTCGCCGCCGGTGAGAAGCGCGCGTGGCTGCAGCAGCAGGGCATCCGGTTCACCCCGCTGGTGGGCTGGGCCGAGCGCGGTGATGGCAGGGCCGGCGGCCACGGCAACTCGGTCCCCCGCTTCCACGTCCCCTGGGGCACCGGCACCGGGGTGTCGGAACCGTTCGCGGACAAGGCCCGCGCGGCTGCTGCGGCGGGCGCCGTCAGGTTTTTCTTCCGGCACCGGGTGGACGGTTTAACGTACGACGGCGGCACGGTCACCGGGGTGCGGGGCGCGGTGCTGGCGCCTGATGACTCCCCCCGCGGGGTGTCCTCCACCCGGGACATGGTTGGGGACTTCGAATTGCGGGCGCAGGCGGTGGTGATTGCGTCCGGCGGGATCGGCGGCAACCACGGGCAGGTGCGCCGCTGGTGGCCGGAGCGGCTGGGGACGCCGCCGGGCAGGATGGTCACCGGGGTGCCGCAGCATGTGGACGGGCGGATGCTGGACATCGCCGACGACTCCGGCGTCCGGCTGGTGAACCGTGACCGCATGTGGCACTACACGGAGGGCATCCGGAACTGGAACCCCATCTGGCCGGACCATGCCATCCGGATCCTGCCCGGGCCGTCGTCGCTCTGGTTCGATGCCCTGGGCCGCCGGCTCCCCGCACCCGGCCTGCCCGGCTACGACACCTTGGGCACCCTCCGCCTGCTCCGGACCACCCCCGAGCTTCAGCCGTACGACCATTCCTGGTTCATCCTCAACCAGCGCATCATCGAAAAAGAGTTCGCTCTTTCCGGCTCGGAGCAGAATCCGGACATCACCAACCGGGACCTCAAGCTCCTGCTGAAGACCCGGCTGGGCCGCGGCGCGTCCGGCCCCATTGAGGCGTTCAAAGAGCACGGCGCTGACTTTGTGGTGGCGGACAACCTGGCGGAGCTGGTCAGCGGGATGAACGCCCTGACGGACCAGCCGCTGCTGGACCACGGGCACCTCCGGCGGCAGATCGAGGAGCGCGACGCCGAGATCCGCAATCCCTATTCCAAGGACAGCCAGGTGGCCGGCATCCGGAACAGCCGGCGCTACCTGGGAGACCGGCTTTTCCGCACCGTGAAGCCGCACCGGATCCTGGACCCGAAAGCCGGGCCGCTGATCGCCGTGCGTCTGCACGTGGTCACCCGGAAGACCTTGGGCGGAATCCAGACGGACCTTACAGGCCAGGCAATGGGACGGGACGGCGTTCCCGTTCCCGGGCTTTACGCTGCCGGGGAAGCTGCAGGTTTCGGCGGCGGCGGCGCCCACGGGTACAACGCGCTCGAAGGCACTTTCCTGGGCGGGTGCATCTTCACCGGCCTCACCGTGGGCCGCACGCTCGCCGCCGCACTCTAAGCCCCCGCTGTAGCCCGGGGTGCACCAAGGCCCGGGCCGCGCCAAAGTCAGCTGTGGCACCCGGCCCTGTGCCGCCGTCGTCCGTTGTGCCTTCTTGAAGTTACGGCAGGGGCGCCAGTCGCAGCTGCGTCGAGAGCCTGTGTGCGGTTGCAAGGTCGCCGTCGTCGTAGACCAGCACGCGGCCGATGAGGAGCACCGAGCGGCGCGGCGAAGCGATATGTCCCATCCCGCCCGGGACATCACCGGTCCATCCAGGCCCCGTGATGAGGAAATCCCCTGCCCCTGTGCCGGTGGTGCGCTTGCCCACGTAGGCGAAATTGGTGTTGTTGGAGGGGTTGGTGAACTGCACGCTGTAGTAGCGCCCTCCCATGTCCGGCACGTGGAGCACCAGCGGACCTTTCGAGAGGTCCAGCCAACCCAAGGTCAGGAGGGTGTCCCGGTTGACGCCGGCCGATGCCACCCGGGAGGTGCCCGCCGGAACATTAAGGGGGTCGGCGAAGAGCGCCTGCGACTGGGTGTACAGGGTATTGACGGGAATGGGACCTTCGCCGAAGCCCTTGACCACGATGGCCCGCTTGAACACGGACAGGAGCATGCGGGGCCAAAAATAGGTGGCAGCGAACCACGTGGCCGCCATGACCGTGCCGAAGATGAGCAGGTGTTCCAGACTCATGGCGTCCCGCCTCCCGCCCTGGCCACTGCCGGAACCACATAGCTTCCGTCCAGGACTGCCGGGCCGGGCTCGTAGACACGCAGCCAGAGAATGAACTTTCCGTCCGGGGCGGGCAGCCAGTTACGTTCGCGGCCTGCCGGAGGGGTGGCCTGGATGCAGACCTCAACAGAGCCGTCCGGGCCGGGGACCAATCCGGACCTGTCGCTCACGCTGTACCGGCGGAGGGGGTTGGCCACGAAGCGGTTCCTGGCATCGCCCATCGTCAGCGACCAGAAGGCGTTGGTGGGCGGCAAACCGCCCGGCGGGAACCGGAGGACGTACTCATGCCGGCCGGTCAGTTGGGCGCCCGTCGCATCCGAGTTGGCCCACCAGTAGACCGCCTCTTCCGGTGTGTTCACCGGGCCCGGGAACAACTGCGCGCAGGCAGCGCGCATCAGCACGCCGTTGCCCGGATCGCCCAGGCCGGGCATGGTGACCCACCCGTTCACACGGACGGCTTTGATCCTCGCGTACACCTGGGCAGTAACGAAAGCCAGGCCAAAGCCAATCAGAAAGCCCTGCAGCACATCGCTGCGGACGGTCCGGTTCAGCGGGAGGAAGAGCATGGCAAGGATGAACGCCACGCAGATGATGCCCACCAGCGCGGCGAAGTAGGCATAGGCCCTCCTCAACGTTCCGTTGCTTCCTTGGCCCTCCGGACCAGCCGCAGTTCGGGAAGTGCCTCCCATTCGGGCGGCAGGGTGTTGCGTTTCCCGTCGGGCCGGAATCCCTGTTTCAGGTAGAAGGCCAGGGCGCGCGGGTTGTTTTCCAGCACCCACAGGTACGTCGGACCGGAGCCGACGGCGGCACGCACCAGTGCTGCCCCCAGGCCGGTTCCATAGGTGCGCCGGAGGGTGTAGATCGCGTAGAGCTCCAGCGCCCCGGGAGCATCCGCCTCCCGCCCGGGTCCGGCGTCCGCGTAGCCCACCAGCTGGTTGTCGGCGTCGAAGGCGAGGATCCGCGGCTCATGGGTGTCCAGGAACGCCCGCCGCCGCTCCACCCGTTCCGGGATGCCGGCCCGGCGCCGCTCGAAGAAGGCCGGCGAGAGCAGGTGCGGGTAGCACTCCTCGTGCGCCAGCGTCTGCATGAGCACCACCGCCTCGGCGTCCTCCGGGGTGGCCTGGCGAAGTCGAAAGTCCATGGCGCCAGCCTAGCCAGCGGACCGGCACTCCGCGGCACTTAAGATGAGGCATGGACTTCGAGGGCGTGCTTTTGACGGCGGTTGGCGCGGCGCTGATTCTGCTGATGATCGCCGACGTCTTCCACACACTGCTCTACCCGCATGGCTCCGGTCCCGTGGGCCGGACCATCATGCGCGGGTTCTGGCTGCTGTCCAGGAAACTGCGGGGCGGCGCCTCATCGGTCGCCGCCCCGCTGGCCATGGCTGCGGTCATCGCCGCATGGGCCACCCTGGCTGCCGTGGGCTGGGCGCTCCTGTACCTCCCCCACCTGCCGGACGGCTTCTCCTATTCAAACGACATCCCCCGGCAGGCGGACTTCGCCGAAGCGCTTTACATTTCCCTGGTGGCCCTGTCCACGGCGGGGTTCGGTGAAATCGTGGCCATCCATCCGGTCCTTCGCCTGGTGATGGCGTTCCAGGCCGTGGCAGGTTTTGGCCTGCTGACCGCCACGGTCTCCTGGATCCTGCAGACCTACCCGGCGCTGAGCCGGCGGCGTGCCCTTGCCCACCGGCTCAACCTGTTCCGGGAAGCGGCAGGAACCTCCGGCATTGCCGCGCTGGAAGCCGGTCATGCGGCGGGACTGCTGGAGGCGATGGCCGAAAACGTGGCCTCCGTCAGCATCGACCTTCTTTCGTTCCACGAGACCTACTACTTCCACGAGGTGGAACAGCGGGGATCGCTGCCGGCCACCGTTGCCTACGCCCACCAGTTGGCCTCGGAAGCCCAGGCCAGCGACAACCCTGAACTGCGGTTTGCCGGGCGCATGCTCTACGCGGCCCTGGATGACCTGGCAGAAGTGCTGCGCGGAAAGTTCGGCCATGTGGGAGACACATCCTCCGACGTGTTCGACCACTACGAACTCCACCACCGGCACCGGCGGCCCCCGGAAACGCGGGCGTGAGCGCCAGAAGTTACAGCACTTTGGAAAGGAACTCCTGGGTCCGTTGGTGCCGGGGATTATTGAGAACCTCCCGCGGCGGCCCGGCCTCCACCACCACCCCTTCATCCATGAAGACCAGCGTGTCCGCGACCTCACGGGCGAACCCCATCTCGTGGGTCACCACCACCATGGTCATGCCGCTCCTGGCCAGTTCCTTCATGACCTCGAGCACCTCCCCCACCAGCTCGGGGTCCAGGGCACTCGTGGGCTCGTCAAAGAGCATCAGCTTGGGGTCCATGGCAAGGGCACGGGCGATGGCCACACGTTGCTGCTGCCCGCCGGACAGGTGGGCCGGGTAGGCGTCCCCCTTGTCCCCCAGCCCCACACGCTCCAGCAGCTCTTTTGCCCGGGCGGTGGCTTTGGCCTTGGAGAGGCCTTTCACCCGGATGGGGGCCAAAGTTATGTTCTCCATGGCCGTCAGGTGGGGAAAGAGATTGAAACGCTGGAAAACCATCCCGATTTCACGGCGTTGAAAGGCCGCTTCCGAGAGCTTGAGCTCGTAGAGCTTGCCGCCCTTCTGGCGGTAGCCCACCAGCTCGCCGTCGATCGAAAGCCGGCCGCCGTCGACCCTTTCCAGATGGTTGATGCAGCGCAGGAACGTCGACTTGCCCGATCCGCTCGGCCCCACAATGCACAGCACCTGGCCGCGGCCCACCTCCAGGCTTATACCCCGCAGGACCTTGTTCGTACCGAAATTCTTGGAAACCTTCTCGGCAAGCACCATCGGCACGCCCGTCATCCCTTACCTCCAAAGTCATTGCCAAGCGGCGCGCCTGGCTCTCCCGGAAGCACCGCTCCGGGGGCTGCCGTCGGGCCTGCCGCTTGTGCCGTGTCCGACGTCGGTGACCGCCTGCCCGAGTCCGCCCGGCCGGTGCCGCGGGAAAACCTCTTCTCGATGAAGTGCTGGCCCACCATCAGGACTGACGTGAAAAGCAGGTACCAGAGCGACGCCACGATCAGCAGCGGGACCGGGGTGAAGGTAACGGCGGAGATCCCGCGGGACACGCCATACAGGTCGATGCTCAAGGGGATGGCGGCCACCAGCGAGGTGGTCTTCAACATGGAAATTACTTCGTTGCCGGTGGGCGGAATGATGATCTTCATGGCCTGCGGGACCACGACGAACCTCATGGTCTGGCCCCAGGACAGGGCAAGCGCCGTGGCGGCCTCCTCCTGGCCGCGGTCCACGGACAAGAGTCCTGCCCGGACGATCTCGGACATGTACGCGGCCTCGTTCAGGCCGAGCCCAATGACGGCGGTGATGAAGAGGTTGGTGAAGATCCCGTTCGGGATGGTGACCCACGGCTCCATGAATGGAATACCCAGCGTGAACACCGGGTAGATCAGGGAGACCAGGCCCCAGAAGACCAGCTGCACGTACACCGGGGTTCCCCGGAAGATCCAGATGTACAGCCAGGCGATATTCTTCAGCACCGGATTGGGCGACAGGCGCATGATGGCCAGCACCAGGCCGATGACGATCGCGCCGATCATGGCGTAGATGGTCAGCGACAATGTCACCCACGCAGCCTGGCTGATCCGACGGTCAAAGATGTATTTGCCCACCTCCGGCCAGCCGTAGTCCGGGCGCTGTGCGGCGTCCAGCACAAACACCGCCAGCCCGAGCACCAGGACAACGGCAATCAGAATCCGCCAGGGGTGGCGGAGCGGAATCGCGACGATGGCCTCGGGCGGAGCATCGTCCGCGGCGCGCCCGCTGCCGCTGCGCGGGCCTCTGCCGTGGTCCGCCTCAATCATTCCGTCGGATTCCGCCCTGCTCATGTTCTGTTACCCCTTGGATGCCACGTTGAGTGCAGCCGTCTTTATTCCACCGGCTTCCACTCCCCACTTGGACAGGATCTTGGTGTAGGTGCCGTCATCGATCAGCGACTGGAGCGCCTTCTGGAGGACCGGAGTGAAGTCGCTGCCCTTGGCGACGGGGATGCCGTATGGAGCCACTTCAAATGCGTCGCCGGCAGTCTGCAGCTTGTCCTTGGTCTTGGAGATCGCATAGAGGGTGACGGGCGAGTCAGCGCTCATCGCATCCACCTGCCCCACGGCCAGTGCATTGGTCGCCTGGTCCTGCGCGTCGAACTTGAAGATCTGAATTGCAGGCTTGCCTGCGTCGGTGCAGGCTTTTGACTTCTTGGGCACTTCGTCGGTGTCCTCATAAGTGGTTGCCTGGACAGCCACCTTCAGTCCGCAGGCGTTGTTAGGGTCCACGGTCTTACCCTTGGGGGCTGCCCACTGGATGCCGGCCGAGTAGTAATTGAGGAAGTCCACCTGCTTTTCCCGTTCTTTGGTGTCCGTGAACGAGGACATGCCCATGTCGTCCTTGCCTGCACGCACCGCGGGCAGGATGTTATCGAAGGTGCCGATATCGAAGTTGACCTTCAGGCCCATCACCTTGCCCAGTGCATTGGTGAGGTCAACGGACCACCCGGCCGGCGCCCCGTTGTCATCCTTGAACTCGTTGGGCGGGTAGTTGTTGGCCATGCCGACGTTCAGGACCCCGGCACTCTTGATTTTGTCCGGCAGGGACGCCGCGATGGAGTCGTTCTTTTTGACGTCGACGGCGGCGGCGGTGCCGCTCGCCGAGGCGGGCCCGGTGGCGGCCGGCTGGCTGTTGTCCACGCATCCGGAGAGCGCGAGTGCCGAGGCTACGGTAAGGACGGGGAGTACGTATCTGGTGCGCATGGCTTCCTTAGCTTTCAGGGATCTTCTTTAGTTGTTGCCTGACTTCGTTGTCTCAAGAATTTCGCCGGAAGAACGGAGGTCCCGGAGGATCTCCCCACCCCTGGCTTTCAGCTCAGGGACGCTGGAAACACCTACCAGCGTCATGGTACGCCTGAGTTCGTCCGCGAGGATGTCAATGATGCGGCCTACGCCAGGAGAGCCCGCAGCGACCAGACCGTAGAGGTAGGCCCGGCCGATGGAGCAGGCGTCTGCTCCGAGCGCCAGCGCCTTGAGGATGTCGCTGCCCCGCCGGATTCCCGAGTCCACGTAGATCTCCAGCGAGTCACCCACCCGCTGCCGCGATTCCTGGAGGACGTCCATGGGGCTCAGCATGTGGTCCAGCTGGCGGCCGCCGTGGTTGCTCAACTGCACGGCGTCCAGCCCGATCCGGGCTGCCTTGTCCACATCGGATGGGTTGACGCAGCCTTTGAGTACGATCTTGCCCTGCCAGGCCTGACGCAGTGCTTCGAGTTCCTTCCAGCCGCTGGATGCGTCCGAATGGCCCAGGATGTGCTGCCACATGGAGGGGGTGACCATGGAGGTGGCAGCGGCACTGTGTGGATCCAGATTGGGGAAGCTGATGCCCTCTGACTTCAGGAAGTTGACCCACCAGGATGGGCGGCGGGCAATGTCAGCAATCGTCGAAAGCGTCAAGGCGGGCGGAGCGGTAAAGCCGTTGTGGAGGTCGCGTTCCCGTGCACCGAGTGCACGGGTGTCGACGCCGACAATCAGTGTGGTGAATCCCGCAGCTTCGCAGCGTGCCAGTTTGTCTTTCGCGGCCTGCGGGTCCGAGCCCAGCCCGAAGTTGAACCAGCGGTCCAAGCCGGGGTGGCTCCGGGCAATGGTCTCCATAGCCACTGTGCTTAGCCCGGCAAGTCCGTAAGGGATGTGGGCGCGGTCGGCTGCCGCCGCGACGGCTGCCTCCCCCTCGGGGTGGAACAACCGGGTGGCGCCGGTGGGGGTCAGCGTCAGTGGCAGGGCGCTGGTCCTGCCAAGCAGGGCTGTACTGGTATCAGGTCCCTCGACCGGCCCCCAGCTGGGCATGAGGGCCCAGGAGTCGAAGACAGCGCGATTGCGGCGCAGCGTCACCTCGTCTTCTGACCCGCCGTCGAGGTAGTCGAAGATTCCGGCGGGCAGGACTTTGCGCGCGGACTTCCGGTATTCCTCCACGTTGTACGCGTTGGCCAGCACGCGGCGCCGCCGGGAAAATACGGGTGCTTTGACCTGGATGAGCTCCTTGGCTTCGCTGATCTTCAATGACGGCCTTCCACTGCTTGCGCTTGCGTTCGTTGACTTCAGCGTAGGAACCCGCGGGCTGTGCGACTATAGAGAAATCCACAAGGCAGGAGTTTTCGAATTAGCGCAAACTACCAAAGTGACTGCTTCGGCGCTGCCGCGTGACCGCCGTCGAGCCCCTCTCCCTGCCCACGCTTTCGGATGTGGCACGCTCCACGGATTCGGAGATTGTGCGCCTGGTGGAGATGCCTGACCATGACCAGCAGGCGGTGGCGGGCTCTGTCCTGTACGACTCCACGGCCCCGCCCGCGAAGTATCCCGGGGCTCTTGCCCTGGCCATCGGCCTCTCGTTGTCCGGAAAGCGCCTGCGGGCCAAGGTCCAGGACCTCGCCGACGCCGGCTATGTGGGAATCGTTTACAAGACCAATGGAAAACCGGACACCGTGCTCCGGGCGGCCGCCCGCGAAACCGGAATGGCGCTCTTTCGGGCCTCGGATTCAGTGCCATGGAACCAGTTGGCAGAGATCATGGATGCGGCCGTCATACCGCACCGCCAGTCCGGACGGACACTGGTGGACATCCGTCCCGGCGACCTGTTCGATCTCGCCAACACAGTGGCCGCGCAGGCAGGAGGTGCCGTGGCCATTGTGGATCCCGACCAAACCATCCTTGCCTATTCAACACTCCCGGACCAGCCCATCGATGAGACGCGGCGCAGTTCCATCCTGCGCCTGCAGGTACCGCGCTCTGCCGAGACCGACAGGGACTACCGGCGCGTCCATGCTGCCAGCGATGTGGTGGACGTGAAGACCGAAGACCCGGAGCTGCGCCGCACCGCCATATCCATCCGCGCGGGAGCGGGCGTACTGGGATCTCTCTGGCTCCTGGAACGGGCCGGTCACCAGAATAAGGATGCAGCCCGGATCCTGCGGGAAGCGGCGAACGTGGCTGCACTCCATATCCTGCACAAGCGCACCACTTACGTTTCGAACCTCACGCGGCAGTTGGACATGGTGCAGCCGCTGCTGTTCGAACCCAAACGCGCCGAGCTGGCAGCTATCCGGCTCGGTATCTCCGCAGACTCCATCCGGGTGGCGGCGCTCACGGCGTGGCCCGCGGACGCAGTTGCTGCCCAAACACTGCAGTCACGCCTCCGCCTCTTCGACACCATCCGAACAGCCTGCGCTATCCGGTTGCCCTCTGCGGTCTGCGGACTTTCGGACAACATTGTGTATGTCGTACTGCCACAGGGAACCGATTCCGACTGGCACTTCCAGCGCGGCGCCATCCTGGCCATTGTCAGGAATGCGCGGCGGGCCCTCGGCCGCCCCGTCCTGGCCGCACTGGGCAGCGCGGCTACCGTAAACCGGCTTGCAGAGTCCCGGATCAATGCCGAGACGGTCCTGTCCGAATTGGTCCGCACCGTTGCGGAAGGACAGATCGACCCGGACTCGGACCAGGTGGTGGCCGACGATGAATCGCTGGGCTCGCGCCTGCAGCTGCGCCGGATTGTATCCTCGTTGACCGCGGCCGGGCAGCTGCCCGGAGTGCACGCCATGAGGATTGCAGAGTACGACGAACAGCACAGGAAATCCTTTGAGGAGACCATCCGGGCCTACCTGAGCTGCGGCGGCAACGCGATGGATACGGCCAATGCACTGAAGGTGCACGTCAATACAGTCCGCTACCGCTTGTCCAGGGTGAAGACGCTCTTCGGCATCGAGCTCGATGATCCCGAGACACGCCTGCTCGTGTGGCTGCAGCTCTGGGCGAGGCACAACTAAAGCGCGGATTAGTCGGGCCACGGCGGCATCCCCCCTGCTTGGTAGGGTCTGCGTATGGCACCCCATTCCCATTCCATGGATGACGTCATTTACGAACCTGAGCGCGTCCAGTTCGAGTTCTTCCTGGACGAGCACCGGGCTGCGCTGGATGAGTGCCTGGACGGGCTGACCGAGGAGCAGGCCAGGCGCCGGCTGGTTCCGTCCCGGACCACCCTTTTGGGGCTGGTGAAGCATGCCACCTTCGTCGAAAAGGTCTGGTTCGATGAGGCCTTTACCGGACGTCCGCGCAGGGAGATCGGCATTCCGGCCACCCCGGACGAATCATTCATCCTGGACGACGACGATACCGTCGCCTCCGTCCGCGCGGCCCACCGGGAGGCCTGCGCCGTCTCCCGGGCCGCTGCCGCCCCTCTTGGCCTGGATGACCTGGTGACAGGAAACCGGCGGGGACCTGTGCCGCTGCGCTGGGTCTACCTCCATATGCTTCGCGAACTGGCGCAGCACTGCGGCCATGCGGACATCCTGCGCGAGCAGATCATGGCGGAGGCGAACGCGGGCTGAGCGGCGTCCCCGGCCCGTCAGCGCAGTCCGTTGTAGCCGAGCGGGGCCGGGCGTAAACTCAGCCCACCATCCATGCGGAGGCGAAAAGCCATGAAGACCATCCGGACGCGGGCCCTCGAAGCGGAACACCACGCCACGCTCAGTCCCGGCGACGACGAACGGTTCTCCGGGTACGGCGTGATGGGGCTGACGTTCAGCACCGGCCACGTCCTGGCCATGCGTCGCTTCCCCGTGACCAGCGTGGGGCCGGGCTACACCTCGGTCTGGCTGCGCCGGCCCTCCGGTTCCTGGACCATTTACGCGAACGCAGCACCGGATGTTTCCTGCGCCCGCTATTTCAGCGCCGGCCTCACTGATGCCGTCCAGTGCGACGTCGGCGTCGACTGGACCGGCGACACGTCCTTCACCGTGACCATCGGCCAGGACGTGAACCTCACCTGGAACGTGGAACTCGGGTCGACGCCCATCACCGCCGCCATGAGCGCGGTGATGACGGCGCTGCCCAACAAGCTTTTGTCCAACAAGGCATTCCTGAAGTCGATGGGTTCCGCCGCGGGCCCCATGCTCAGCGCTGGACACCTCGGACTGACGGGCAGTGTTCCCAACAAACAGGGCTTCCGGGCCAAACCCCGGCGCATGTGGTTCATCTCCCGCAGCACGGCAACCCTCAGCGGCGAGGACCTCGGCACCCCGCAGCCACTCACCGTGCAGACCAGGCTGGGTGATTTCTGGATCCCCCAGCGCGGCATCTTCGTGATTGGCGCCTCGTCCTTCGACCGGTTCGATCCCGCGCAGCATCTTCCCGCCACCACCCGCAGGACCCCGTAAGCTACCTCCGCCGGCGCGGCGGCCGGTGCCGGGACCGGACGTGAATCGGCAGGAACCGCCGCGAACCCGTCATCTCGCCCCGGCTTGTCAGGGCCACGGCGGCAACCAGCAGCCACATGGTGGCCGCCTGCCCCCACGGGTAGACCTGTTGGGGAACTCCCGGTGCCAGCGGGTTGAGGATGAACTGGAATGCCGCCAGGCTGGCGTGCATCACGGCCGCCACGAACACGCTCCCCGTGTGCTCGTAGACCCAGACCATGAGCACCCGGTAGGCCGTCAGCTGGCCGGCCAGGACACCGGCAACCCACAGCGGCATGAAGACCGCCAGCGGCACTCCGCCGTTCGTCCCGCCACCGCCCCAGTAGTTCACGAAGAAGTGCCAGGCGCCCCACAGCACCCCCACCAGGACCCCCGTCCAGAGAACGCTGTAATGCTGCCGGGCCCTCGGAATGGCGAACCCGGTCCACCCGATCTCCTCGAAAAGCCCGACCACCAGCCCCAGCACCACTCCCGTAACGAGTGTCCCGCCCCGGTCCGGCTCCGTGGCAATCCGCGGCGCATAATCCAGGGACGATATCCAGAGCACCAGCACGGGTGCGGCCAGCGTCACGGGAGCGGCCAGCAGGGCGAAGAGGTACCAGCGCCCCTCGACCCGCCAGATCCGCAGCCGCGCCCAAAGCTCCCGGTACCCTTCCCGTCCCGACACGATTCCTGTCAGGACCAGGCCTGCCACCGCGGGCCCCAGCAGCATGGCCGGCACCGTAGCGGGGATGGTGCGCTGGAACTGTTCGGGTGTGGGCGACAGGCCGCCGGTGACCATCCATACGGCCGTCACGATGGCTCCCCAGGACAGGAGGAATGTCACGGCGAAGTACCACGGCAACGGGTGCCTGCGCATGGAATCCGCCAGCGCATGCATGTGTCCTCCCTTCCCTCAAGCCACGAGCCGCGCCACCAGCTCGCCCCGGCTGCCGACGCCCACCTTTTCGAAGACCGATTTCAGGTGGTCGTGCACGGTATGCGGGGAGATAAAGAGGTGCCCGGCAATCTCCGCGGTGGAACCGCCCGACAGCACCTCCAGGCAGACGTCCCGCTCCCGTGCCGTGACGCCGTACGCCATCAGCAGCAGGCTGGCGAGTTCATGGGTGGTGGCAGGTTCCACGGTCACCACCATCTGCTCCGGGTCATCGCCGGTGATCAAGCGGCTGGCCTGCAGCACCACCCAGCTGTTCCCGGCGTCGCGCATCCTCGCCCGCGCCGTCCCGGATGCTGCGGCGTGCGCCTGCGCCACCACCCAAAGGAGCGTCTGGCTGAAGCGGCCGGGCGCCGCGTCCTCCACCGCGGCCAGCCAGGACGCAGCCGCGGGCGTGGCTGCACGCAGGTCCCCGTGCAGCCCGGCAAGGACAATGACGGGCCCGACGGCGGCAGGCCCGGCGGGGTGCGCCACGCGGACGGCCGCCCTGGTCGCCGCAGCCAGGGTGCCGGATACCGCGCCCAGGAATTCCACCTCGCGGTCGGTGAAGTCGCGGCCGCCTTCCCGGAAGATGCTGCCCACTCCCCAGCACGCCTCGTCCACCCGGAAGGCGGCACGCAGCTCATGTTCCAGGCCCAGGGGCTTGAGCAGATCGTTGATCCGGACACTGCGCACCACCTCCCGGTGCGGCGCGTCCGAAATCCTGGCGATGGGGCGGGGACGCCGCAGCAGTTCCACGAAAGTGTTCGGCTCCCGGCCGGTGTACTCGGACTGGGCAAAGCGCAGGAAATATTCCTCGAACTGGTGGCTGGCCACCGGCCACGGCTGCCAGTTGGTGATGGAGGTCATCACCATGGAGTCGGGGTCGACGGCGGCCCAGCAGCCCTGCTCGAACGGCACCTCCCGCTGCACGACGGCCAGCGCCGCCGCGTAGAGGCCGGCCAGGTCCATCCCGCCTGCGGCCATGGCGGCGATGTCACGCCGGGCACGCTCCGCGCGCTCCTCCCACATACCTCCAGTATCGTCGCGGCGGCCAGCGCCGCAATCCCCTGAATTGGGGGTTTCCGGCGTGACCCGAAACCCCCGGCGGGGGGATCGCAACGGTGCGTTCCGCCGTCGTACGTTTCCTTCGTGGACGCGGGCACCGGGCCCGGCGCCGGCACATCAATTGGAGGCTGTAATGGGACAGGCACGCGACGTCATGGACCGGCTGATGGCGGCCATGGACGCAAAGGACAGGGAAACGCTGGCGGGCTGTTACGCCGTGGACGCCGTGGTCCGCACCCCGGACCAGGACGCGATCACCGGCCGACAAGCCATCGCGGACTATTACTCACACTTCTGGGAAGCGATGCCGGACGTCAGGTACGAACGGACTGCCACGCATGAGGCCGGGGACGTGGCCGTCGTCGAAGGCTTCGTCGTTGGCACGAACACCGGGCAGCTGAGCCTGCCCACCGGCGGTACGCTGCCGCCCACCGGAAGACAGCTCAGGGTCAGGAGCTGCGACGTCGCTACGGTGAAGGACCGCGTGGTTACCTCGCACCACGCCTACTTCGACCAGATGGAACTCCTGGGCCAGCTCGGGCTGCTGCCCGAGCCGGCCCAGGGGTAAGGCCCAGGGGTAAGGGGCCTACCCGCTATACGCCGGCAGCCGCGGCGACGTTCGGCGTCTCCTCCGACGCCCCGGCGAGCCGGATCCAGGTGTCCACCACGGTGTCCGGGTTCAGCGAGACGGAATTGACGCCTTCCTTCACCAGCCACTCGGCGAAGTCCGGGTGGTCGCTGGGGCCCTGGCCGCAGATGCCCACGTACTTTTCCCGGGCCCGGCAGGCCTTGATGGCCATGCTGAGCAGCTTCTTCACGGCGGCGTCCCGCTCATCGAAGCTGTTGGCCACGATGGCCGAGTCGCGGTCCAGGCCCAGGGTCAGCTGGGTCATGTCGTTGGAGCCGATGGAGAAGCCGTCGAAGTATTCCAGGAACTCGTCGGCAAGCAGCGCGTTGGAGGGCAGCTCGCACATCATGATCACTTCGAGGCCGTTTTCGCCGCGGCGCAGGCCGTTCTCAGCGAGCAGTTCGATGACGCCCTGCGCCTCGTCCAGGGTCCGCACGAACGGGATCATCAGCTTGACGTTGGTCAGGCCCATCTCGTTGCGGACAAAGGACAGGGCCTCGCACTCGAGGTCGAAGCAGTCCCGGAAGGACGGCTCCAGGTAGCGGGACGCGCCGCGGAAGCCGATCATCGGGTTCTCTTCGTGCGGCTCGTAGGCCGGCCCACCGATCAGGTTGGCGTACTCGTTGGACTTGAAGTCGGACATGCGCACGATCACCGGTTCCGGCGCGAACGCCGCAGCGATGGTGGCCACGCCTTCGGCCAGCCGCTTGATGTAGTAGTCGCGGGGGCTGTCGTAGGCGCTGATCCGCTCACGGATCTCGGCGGCCACGTCCTCGGGCTGGCTGTCCAGGTTCAGCAGGGCCTTGGGGTGGATGCCGATCTGCCGGTTGATGATGAACTCCAGCCGCGCCAGCCCCACGCCGTGGTTAGGCAGCTGGGCGAAGGTGAAGGCCTGCTCCGGGGTGCCGACGTTCATCATGACCTTCACCGGCGCCTCAGGCATCTGCGTGATGCCGGTTTCCTCAACACTGAAGTCCAGCAGGCCCTGGTAGATGGTGCCGGTCTCGCCGTCGGCGCAGGAGACAGTGACCTCCTGGCCATCGGACAGCGAGTCAGTGGCGTTGCCGGTGCCCACGACGGCGGGAATCCCCAGTTCGCGGGCGATGATGGCGGCGTGGCAGGTACGGCCGCCGCGGTTGGTGACGATGGCGGAGGCCCGCTTCATGATGGGTTCCCAGTCGGGGTCCGTCATGTCGGCCACCAGGACGTCGCCGGTCTGGAAGGAGGCCATCTGGTCGATGGCGGTGAGGATCCGGACCTTGCCGGCGCCGATCCGCTGGCCGATGGCACGGCCTTCCACCAGCACGGGCCCGCTTTCGTTCAGGCGGAACCGGCTCATGCTGCCGGGGGCCCGGCGGGACTGCACGGTTTCCGGACGTGCCTGCAGGATGTACAGGCCGCCGTCGATCCCGTCCTTGCCCCACTCAATGTCCATGGGACGGCCGTAGTGCTTCTCGATGGCGACGGCGTGGCGTGCAAGCTGCTCCACGTCGTCGTCCGTCAGGCTGAAGCGCGAGCGCAGGGAGTCCTCCACCGGGACGAAATCGATGGTGCGGCCGATTTCGCTGCTGTTGGTGTACGTCATCTGCAGGGCCTTCTCGCCCAGGCCGCGCTTGAGGATCGCCGGGCGGCCGGCCTCCAGGGCGGGCTTGTAGACGTAGAACTCGTCCGGGTTCACGGCACCCTGCACGACGGCTTCGCCCAGGCCGTAGGAGGAGGTGACGAACACGGCGTCCTGGAAGCCGGACTCGGTGTCCATGGTGAACATGACACCGGACGCACCGACGTCGGAACGCACCATGCGCTGGATGCCGGCGGACAGTGCCACCTCGGCGTGCTCGAACTTGTGGTGCACGCGGTAGGCGATGGCGCGGTCGTTGTAGAGGGAGGCGAAGACGTCCTTGATGGCCTGCAGGATGTTCTCGATCCCGCGGACGTTCAGGAAGGTTTCCTGCTGCCCGGCGAAGGAGGCATCGGGAAGGTCCTCCGCGGTGGCGCTGGACCGTACCGCCCAGGACAGGTCGGCGGAGCCGGCGTGCTTGTCCACCAGCTGCTGGTACGCCTCGCGGACCTGCGCCTCGAAGTCCGGCAGGAAGGGGGTATCGCGGACCAGGGAGCGGATTTCTTGGCCGGCGGCGGCCAGGGCCGTCACGTCATCCGTGTCCAGTCCCACCAGCCGGTCGGCAATCTTCCGGTCCAGGCCGGAATCGGACAGGAACCTGCGGTACGCGTCCGCCGTGGTGGCGAACCCGTCCGGAACCTGGACGCCGGCCGAGGTCAGGTTCTGCACCATCTCGCCCAGGGAGGCGTTCTTGCCGCCCACCTTGTCCAGGTCCTTGAGTCCAAGTTCAGAGAACCACAGAACGTCAGTCGTCATGTTTACTGCTCCTTTGCAGAGGGTGGCGTAGGCATCGCCGGCCGCGCACGGTAGTGCCGGCCGGAAGAAAGATCCAGCTAACAGTTTCAGGTCTTCAGCGGACTTTCCACATGATGTGCGCTACGCCACGTTTGTGAAATTCCGGGCTAGTGCTTGAGGTTCATCCGCTGCAGGATGGTGGCCGCCATCTCCTCCACGGAGACGGTGGCCGAGTTCAGGTACGGAATGCGGTGCGAGACGTACAGCTGCTCGGCGCTGCGCAGCTCAAAACCGCACTGCCGCAGCGACGCATACGGGGAGCTGGGCCGCCGTTCGGTCCGGATCTGGCTGAGGCGCAACGGGTTGGAGGACAGGCCGAAACACTTCGACACGAAAGGCCGCAGCGGCTTGGGCAGCCCGTCGTGCTGGAAGTCTTCGTCCACCAGTGGAAAGTTTGCGGCGAAGATCCCGTGCTGGAGCGCCAGATACATGGTGGTGGGCGTCTTGCCGCACCGGGACGGGGCCACCAGGATCACCTGGGCCTTCTCCAGCGCACGCAGGCTCTGCCCGTCGTCGTGCTCCATCGCGTACTCCACCGCCGCCATCCGGGACTGGTAGCGCGCGGCGTTCCCGAGCCCGTGCGCGCGGCCCGGTTCGCCGCTGGCCGGTGCCCCCAGCGCCTGTTCCAGGACTCCCACGTGCGTACCGATCAGGTCCACGATGACGCCCTTGCAGCCGCCCAGGATCTGGCGTATTTCGCTGCTGACGGCGGTGGAAAAGACCAGCGGCTGCGGCCCGGTGGCAGCAAGGCCGTCGATGGTACGCACTACGGACCGGGCCTGTTCAGCCGTGGTGATGAAGGGAATGGTGACGCGGTCGAAGTTGTCCACGGGGAACTGCGTCAGCAGCGTATTCCCCAGGGTTTCCGCGGTGATGCCGGTGCTGTCCGACAGGAAGTAGACAGGCCGTAGAGCAGCAGTGGTCATGGGATGACTCTAGCGGGCAATGATGACGTCAAGCCTGCGCGGGCCATGGACGCCCTCCACGCGTTCGAGCTCGATGTCGCTGGTGGCACTCGGCCCGCTGATCATCGTGACGGGCCGGGTCCCGTCGATCCGGCCCAGCGCCTCGGGCAGGATCCCGGTAATATCGGCGGCCTTCACCACGCAGATATGGTGGTCCGGGACCAGGCTGATGGCGCGGCGGCCCTGGTTGGCGCTGCCGTCCAGGATGATGGTTCCCGTCTCGGCGACCGCCACGGCGCTGCCGGTCACCACGGCATCAATGCCATCGAGCTCGGCGACGCTGAGCGGTGCCGCCAGAGAGTCGACGCGGCGGCGGGACCCGCCGTCGTCGCCGGTTCCTGCCAGCCACCCGGCGTCGAACCCTTCGGGCACGACGAAACTGCGCGCCCCGTCAAGGAGCGACGCAATCCGTGCGGGCACCTCTGTTTCCGGAACCACCGCCACCTGCGCTTTGTAGTCCACCAGCCGGTCCACCAGGAGCTCGATCAGTGCGTCCGTGTCCAGCCCCGATGCTGCCCGGTATTCCCGCGGAATCTGCGGCGCCTGCGGGCTGTCCTGCAATGCTGCCCTGATCCGGGAGAGGATGTCTTCGCGTGCGGTCATTGCGGGGTTTCCTTCGTGTCTGGGGACGGCGTGCGGGACGGACCGGCCTCCGGTGTGCCGGGCGTGCCGGGTGCGCCGCCGGCGTCCCGGTGTTCCTTGGCCCACCAGTCCCGGAACGACTGCGCCGGCGGCGCCGGGATGTCGCGGCTTTGGGTCCAGCCGGCGGCGATGCCGGGCAGCTTGGTGATCTTCCTGTCCGGTCCCGCGGCCAGGCGGCCCAGCGGCAGCCCCTTCTCCACCAGGCCCAGCCGTTTGCCGGAGGACAAAGCCCAGGATGCGGCTTTCATGCCCACATCCATCTGGCTGGGGACCTTCTTCTTTCCGCGCTTGCTGTCCACATCCACGCTGCGCAGGTGCACCAGGATGTCCGGGATGTTGATCTTGACGGGGCAGGCGTCGTAGCAGGCACCGCACAGGGAGGAGGCGTACGGCAGGGAGTTGTTTTCCTCCGCCTCGATGCCGGTGAGCAGCGGGGAAAGAATCGCGCCGATGGGGCCCGGGTAGGTGGAGCCGTAGGCGTGGCCGCCCGTGCGCTCGTATACCGGGCAGACGTTCATGCAGGCGCTGCAGCGGATGCAGTGCAGGGCGGAGCGGCCCATTTCATCGGCGAGCGCGGCGCTGCGGCCGTTGTCCAGGAGCACCAGGTGCACGTTCTGCGGCCCGTCGCCCTCCGTTACTCCGGTCCACAGGGAGGTGTACGGGTTCATCCGCTCCCCGGTGGAAGAACGCGGGAGCAGCTGCATGAACACTTCCAGGTCCTGCCAGGTGGGCAGCAGCTTCTCGATGCCCATCACCGTGATCAGCGTTTCCGGAAGCGTGAGGCACATGCGGCCGTTGCCTTCGGATTCCACGACTGCCAGGGTGCCGGAGTCGGCAAGGGCGAAGTTGGCCCCGGACACGGCCACCTTCGCCGTGAGGAACTTCCGGCGCAGGTGCTCGCGGGCAGCCATGGCCAGGACGGAGGGATCGTCGGTCAGCGCAGGATCGGCACCGGGCATTTCGCGGAGGAAGATGTCCCGGATTTCGGTGCGGTTCTTGTGGATGGCGGGTACCAGGATGTGGCTGGGCTTGTCGTGGTCCAGCTGGACGATGAGCTCGGCGAGATCGGTTTCGAAGGCCCCGATGCCCTGCTCCTCGAGGTACTCATTGAGCCCGATTTCCTGGGTGGCCATGGACTTGATCTTGACCACTTCGGTTTCGCCGGTGTCCCGGACCAGCCCGGCCACGATTTCGTTGGCTTCCCCGGCGTCGCGGGCCCAGTGGATCACGCCGCCGCGTGCGGTGAAGTTCGTTTCGAACTCCTCCAGGAGCTCGGGCAGCCTGGCCATCACCGCCTGCTTGATGGCGGACCCCGCGTCGCGGAGCTCTTCCCAGTCGGGCAGTTCGGAGACCACGGCCTGGCGCTTGTCGCGGATGGTGTGGGTGGCATGGCCGAGGTTGGCGCGCAACTGCGCGTTGCCCAGTTCACGGTGCGCCGCCGTGGGGAAGGACTCCCCGGCGAACAGGTTGCCCGAGCCGAAGGCGGGCAGGGCGGGCATTCCCAGGAAGGTGGTCATCGCAGGGCCTTTCCGGTGGAGACGCGGACTTCGCCGATGACGGACGCCGGTTCTTCCATGGTGCTGGCGAGGATTTCGGCCAGGTGGAGGGTGGTGGTGGAGCTGCCCTGGCGGGACAGTCCGCCGCCGATGTGCATCAGGCAGGAGGCGTCCCCGCCGGTGCAGAGCTCGGCCCCGGTGGACTCGATGTTGGCCGCCTTGTCCTGGAGCATGGCCGACGAGACATCGGCGTTCTTCATGGAAAACGTGCCGCCGAATCCGCAGCACTGGTCCTGTTCGGGCAGCTCGGCAAGGTCGATTCCCTGCACGGTCCGCAGCAGTCGGGACTGCCTGTCACCGAGCCGCAGCAGCCGCATCCCGTGGCAGCTGGGATGGTAGGTCACCCGGTGCGGGAAGTAGGAACCCAGTTGGGCCCCGGCGTCGGTCACGCCCAGCACGTCCACCAGCAGTTCGGACAGCTCGTAGGTTTTGGTGCCGACGGCGGTGGCGCGGGCTTCCAGGGCAGCGTCGCCGCAGGCGCGCGCCACCATGGGGTGCTGGTGCTTGACCGAGGCCACGCAGGACCCGGACGGGGCGACCGCGACGTCGTAGTCCGCGGTGTCGAATGCGGCCACGTGGTTGGCGACCACCGGGACGGCTTCTTTGAGGTAGCCGCTGTTGACGTGCATCTGGCCGCAGCAGGCCTGGCCGGAGGGGAACACTACTTCGTGCCCCAGCCGCTCCAGGATCCTGACGGTGGCCTTCGCCGTGGCCGGGTACATCGCGTCCACGATGCAGGTGGCGAACAAGGCAATTCTCATGACGGCCTTCCGGAGGGTGAGCGTATGGTCTGACCACAGTAGACCACGTGATGGCCGCCACTGACAAGCCCGCGTTTGGATGGTGAACCGGCTCACATTCCAGCCAAAAGTGGGCTACACTTCCGTGGTCGGACCATTGTGGTCTGACCAAAGCCATCCCCATCGCCCTCATCGTGGAGGAACTTCGTGGACCACTTCACCCCCAGCACAGACCCGGTGCTGAACAGCGTTGCCTGGTCGGCCATCGTCGGCCTGCTGCCGCTGCTGACCTTCTTTGTCCTTCTCGCCGTCGTCAGGACCAAAGCCCACGTGGCCGGGGCCTTCGCCCTGCTGGTGGCCCTGGCCGTGGGCATCCTGGCTTTCAAGATGCCCGCAGGCCTGGCGCTTCTGTCCGCCACCCAGGGCGGGGTCTTCGGCGCCTTCCCCGTGCTGTGGATCGTGGTCATGGCCGTCTGGCTCTACCAGGTCACGGTGCTGAGCGGCCGTTTTGAAGACCTCCGCCGGGTGTTCGATGTCATTGGCGGCGGCGACGTCCGCCTGCAGGGCGTCCTGATCGCGTTCTGCTTCGGCGGCCTGCT
Organism: Pseudarthrobacter sp. LT1; assembly: GCF_035621795.1. Taxonomy (NCBI): domain Bacteria; kingdom Bacillati; phylum Actinomycetota; class Actinomycetes; order Micrococcales; family Micrococcaceae; genus Pseudarthrobacter; species Pseudarthrobacter sp. LT1. Next base: position 1,120,182 of record NZ_CP141830.1, on the reverse strand, counting down.
CGAGGCCCTTGCCGGCTTTGGTGCGCCGGTGGCCATCACCGCCACCATGCTGCTGGCCCTGGGCCTGCCCCCGCTCCGGGCCGCTGCTGCCGTGCTGGTGGCAAACACCGCCCCGGTCGCCTTTGGTGCCATGGCCATCCCGATCACCACCGCTGCGGGACTCACCGGCCTGCACGCCACGGACATTGGTGCCATGGTGGGCCGCCAGGCGCCGCTGCTGGCAACCTTCGTCCCGCTGATCCTGCTCTTCATCCTGGACGGACGCAAAGGTTTGAAAGACTGCTGGCCTGCCGCGCTGGTCATCGGATTCTCCTTCGCCGCAGCGCAGTTCCTCTGCTCGAACTTCTTCTCCTACGAACTCACCGACATCATGGCTTCGCTGGTGGGCCTGGGCGCGGCTGTGCTGTTCTTCCGCTTCTGGAAGCCCCGGGGCACCACAGCAGCGCGTGACCGGCTGGGCGTCGCGGCGGAGGCCGCTGCGGCCGGTACCACGCCGGCAGGCCAGGGTCCGCGAAGCGCCCGGTCCGGCAGCGTGGCCACCCTAGAGGCGGCCGACGGCGAAAGCCTCACCCCGGCACGCACGTGGCTGGCACTGTTTCCCTACTTCCTGGTCATTGTGGTGTTCGGCATCGCCAAACTGTGGAAGCTCGGCGTCGACCTTCCGGCCGCCCTCGCCGCCACCGATGTCAAGGTTCCATGGCCTGTCCTGCACGACGCCCTGGTGGGCGCCGACGGCAAGCCGCTGTCCTCCACCGTCTACGTCTTCCAGTGGCTGTCCAGCCCGGGCACGCTCCTGCTGATCACGGGGTTGATCGTCGCGGCCGTCTACGCCCGCTTCGATGACGGCGGCCGCTTCCACATGACAGTAGGCAACGCCGTGGCCGAAATCGGACGGACCATCTTCAAGATGCGCTGGGCCGGCCTGACCATCATCACGGTGCTCGCCCTGGCCTACGTCATGAACAACTCGGGCCAGACGGTCTCGATCGGCGTCTGGCTGGCCGGCACCGGAAGCTTCTTCGCGTTCCTCTCCCCGGTGCTCGGCTGGCTGGGCACGGCCGTGACCGGTTCGGACACCTCCGCGAACGCACTGTTTGCCAAGCTGCAGCAGACTGCCGGCCTGAATGCAGGCATCGACCCGAACCTGCTCGTGGCCGGCAATACGGCCGGCGGTGTGGTGGGCAAGCTCATCAGCCCGCAGAACCTCGCCATTGCCGCCACCGCCGTGAACCTTGACGGCCAGGAGTCGGTCCTTCTGCGTAAGGTAGTCGGATGGAGCGTGGGGTTGCTTCTGGTGCTGTGCACCATCGTCTACCTGCAATCCACCCCAGTCCTGGGCTGGATGCTCCCGTAGCCCTCCACCCGCGCACAACCGGGGTGCGGGCCCTCCCGGCCCGCACTCCCCCACTCCAGAGGATCGCCCGTGACACCCGCCGCAGCCGGAGCAGCCCCCCGACGTCGAACCCACGATGCGCTCCTGAAAGACATTGAAGCGGACCTGCGGGCCGGCAAAATCAAGGTCGGAGACCGGCTCCCGGGCGAACGGACCCTGGCGGAAAACTATGGAATATCCAGGGCGTCCGTACGCGAGGCCATCCGTATCCTCGACGCCATGGGCGTGGTCCGCAGCTCGGTAGGCTCCGGTCCCACCTCCGGTGCCATTGTGGTCTCCGATCCGTCCGCCGGACTCTCCTCCGCCCTCCGGCTGCATGTTGCCAGCAACCGGCTGCCAGTCCAGGACATCGTCCAAACCCGTATCCTCCTGGAGACGTGGACTGCCCGCGCCGGTGCAGCGCGCGAAGGCGGCGACGCGGAGCGGAAACAGGCGGCCCAACTGCTGGAGGCCATGGACCAGCCCGAGCTGGACCGGGCAACCTTCCACGAGCTGGACGCCCGGTTCCATGTGGCGCTGAGTTCGCTTGCAGGCAACGAGGTCATGGCCACCATCATGGAGTCCCTCAGCGGCTCGATCGTGGGCTACGTCAAGGGAGCCATGGACGCGATGGAGGACTGGCCGGCGGTCCTGGCAGCATTGCGCACCCAACACCACGGAATCTTTGATGCCGTCCAGTCCCGTGACGGCGAACTCGCCGCACGCCTGCTGCGTGAACACATCGAATGGTTCTACCAGCGGGCCGGGGACGCCACCCCGCCCCACCCCATTACCTGATTTCTTGGAGCCACGCATGAGAACCACCGCAGGAGCCGAATCCCCCGTCCACCAGCTGGATCTGGATACCGTCAGCACGCGGGACCTGGACCGCCATGCCATGGCACACGACGCCTCGCACTACCTCCTGGTCCCGCAAGGGGTAGCCACCCCACGCAATGCCGCCGACGTGGGCGCCCTGCTCCGGCGCAGCCGGGAGCTTGGGCTTCCCGCCACCTTTCGTTCCGGTGGCACGAGCCTGTCCGGGCAGGCCCTGAGTGACAGCCTGCTGATCAACACCCGCCAGCATTTCCGCGGTGTTGAGGTGCTCGACGGCGGCGCCCGGGTCCGTGTCCAGCCCGGGGCCACGGTGCGCAGCGTCAACGCCAGGCTTTCCCCCTTTGGACGTAAGCTCGGCCCCGATCCCGCCAGCGAAATCGCCTGCACTGTGGGCGGTGTCATCGCCAACAACTCCTCAGGAATGGCGTGCGGCACTGAGTTCAACACCTACCGGACGCTGGAATCAATGGTGCTGGTGCTGCCCTCGGGCACGGTCATCGACACCGCCGACGACGACGCCGACCGGCGGTTGCGCGAGCTGGAACCGGAACTCCACGAGGGGCTCCTGAGGCTGCGCCGGCGGGTGGTGGGAAACGACGAGTCCGTACGCATCATCCGTTCACTGTTCTCGATGAAGAACACCATGGGCTACGGCGTGAACTCCTTTCTGGATTACGAACGTCCCGTGGACGTCCTGATGCACCTGATGATCGGCAGCGAGGGAACCCTCGGCTTCGTGGCGGAGGCTGTCTTCCGGACCGTCGAGGTCAAACCCGCCGTCGCCACCGGGCTGCTGGTCTTTAATACCCTCGAGGCGGCAATGGGAGCCCTGCCAGACCTGGTGTCCACCGGCCTTGCCACCATCGAACTCATGGACGCGGCAGCGTTGAAGGTGGCCCAGGCCGCCGCCGACGCCCCCGCCGCGATCCGTTCCCTGCCGGTCCAAGGACACGCCGCGCTGCTGGTGGAACACCAGGGCGCGGACGCCGCCGACCTGTCCGGCAAGCGGGCAGGCTCGCAGCAGCTGTTCGACTCGCTGGACCTTGCAACACCCTTCGCGCTGACCTCGGACCCGAAAGACCGGGCTGCCCTGTGGCACGTCCGCAAGGGCCTGTACACGGCCGTGGCCGGCGCCCGTCCCTCAGGAACCAACGCACTGCTGGAGGACATCGTTGTTCCGGTTCCCGCCCTTGCCGGCACCTGCGGCGAACTGACGCGGCTCTTCCACGAGCACCATTACAAGGAATCGGTGATCTTCGGGCACGCCAAGGACGGAAACGTCCACTTCATGCTCAACGAGCGCTTCGACGATCCGGACCAACTGCTGCGCTACCAGGCCTTCACCGACGAGATGGTGGACCTGGTCCTCGGCGCGGGCGGTTCACTCAAAGCCGAGCACGGGACCGGCCGCATCATGGCCCCCTTCGTCCGCCGCCAGTACGGCGACGAGCTCTACACAGTCATGCAGGAGATCAAACGGCTGATCGACCCGCCCAACCTCCTGAACCCGGGTGTGCTGCTCGCCGACGAACCACTCTCCTACATCGAGAACCTGAAGGTGGCTCCCACCGTCGAGGAGGAAGTGGACCGCTGTGTCGAGTGCGGGTACTGCGAACCGGTTTGCCCCAGCAAGGACATCACGCTTACTCCGCGCCAACGCATCGTGCTTCGGCGCGACATTGCTGCCGCCGAGCAGCGCGGCGACCACGCCCTCGCCGCCAGCCTGCGCAAGGACTATGACTACGACGGCGTGCAGACCTGCGCCGCCGACGGCATGTGCGTCACTGCCTGCCCGGTGTTGATCAACACCGGAGACCTGGTGCGGCGGCTCCGCAAGGAAAATGCCAACACCGTCGCCGCGGCCGGCTGGAACAAGGCCGCCGAGAACTGGGGCGCCGTGACCGCCGGCGGCGGCCTGGCCCTGACCGTAGCCAAGGCCATGCCGGCGTCGCTGCCAAAGGCCGCCACCGCCGTCGGCCGTGCGCTGCTGGGACCGGAGACGGTGCCCGCCTACGCCGACGTGCTGCCAGGCGGCGGTTCCAGGCGCCGGGAACGCCGGGACCCAGGCAGCATGGCGGTGTTCTTCCCGGCCTGCATCGGCACCATGTTCGGCCCTGCGGATGGCCCGGAAGGCAAGGGAAAGGGCTCGGCCCAGGCATTCCTGGACCTCTGCGAACGTGCCGGAGTGGGCATAACCGTCCCGGAAGGCATCGAGAGCCTGTGCTGCGGCACCCCGTGGAAATCCAAGGGCTTCTCCCAGGGCTATGACGCCATGACAGCCAAGGTCCTGGACCAGCTGTACGAGGCCAGCGGCCGCGGCAGGCTGCCCGTGGTGTGCGATGCCGCTTCCTGCACGGAAGGCCTGGACACCATGAAGCGTCTTGCCGGCGCGGACGGAGAACGGTATGCCGGACTGCGTTTTGTTGACTCGGTGGAGTTCGTCCAGCAGCACGTCCTGGGCCAGCTCACGGTGACTGCTCCGCTGGGTTCCATGGCTCTGCACCCCACGTGCTCATCCACCCAGCTGGGAACCAACCCCGCGCTGCTCGAAATTGCCGGGGCCGTCACGGAAGATGTCTTCGTGCCGCTCAACTGGGGCTGCTGCGCGTTCGCCGGCGACCGGGGCCTGCTCCATCCTGAACTCACCGACTCCGCGACCAACCGGCAGGCCGGCGAGATCAACGAGCGGGAGTTCGACGCCTACGCCTCTACAAACCGCACCTGCGAGCTGGGAATGTCCAAGGCGACTGGCCGCTCCTACCGCCACCTGCTGGAAATCCTCGAGGAGGCCACCAGGCCCTGAGGCATCCCCGCTAGACTTGGCCGGGCAAGGACGGATTGGGGGATCCAGGGCGGCACAGCCGCTTGTTCCGCTGGTCGGTCGCAGCCAGCGGACCCAAGGACCATCATGACCTTCTTCCAGGACTTTCCCGTCCCTCCCCTGCCGCCCCGGCCGCGGGCAACCAGGCTCGTCCCGCCGCCCTGGGTGGCCGCTCCCGCTTACGAAGTGCCGGCTGTTGTCCACCTCGGCAGGTTCGTGAGCCGGACGCCGGGAATGGTGGTGGCGGTCAAAGGCGCCGAAGTCTTCTCTACCGGGTGCCTGTTCAGTCTGTCCTGGCTCTTCCGCCGGACCGATCAATCCGATGGGGACTGGGACGATTTGCAGCCGCTGTTTTTCCAGCCTGGCAGGGGCTTTCATGGGCGCAGCGAACGGCAGACCGGGCTGATGTTCGGCGTCGAATTCCCCGATGGTTCAAAGGCCAGCACCGGCAGCCAGGTACCCTACGGGTTGATGGAACCGGGCACCAACCCGGAACCCCCGGTCCTCGCCCTGAACGGCGGTGGTGGCGGCGGTGGCGATGAGGAGTTCTCCGGCAGCGGCACGCTCTGGCTGTGGCCGCTCCCGCCGGACGGGGACCTCCGGCTGGTTTGCCAGTGGCCGGATTTCGGCCTGGCGGAAACGTCATTAATGCTCGACGGCGGGACGCTGCGGAGTGCCGCGGCGTCCGTTCAGCCGTACTGGCCGGAGGGGGAGCGCACTGATGGGTGACTTTACCGGGCTTGTCCTGTTTGTCCTCGTCGGGGCCGTCTTCTTCTACATCCTGTACGGCGTGATCCGCGCCGCGGTCCGCGATGGAATCCTGCAGGCCGACGAGCGGCGCGCGAGGCGCTCCGAACAGCTGAATTAGGCCTCCACCGCGGTGACGATGCTGCCGTACCCCTGCAGGAACATCCGCCGGCCCTGGCCTTCGTCGGTCCACACCCAGATAACGGAGTAATCCGATGTCACGGCGTCCACCACCCCGGTGCCGGAGACGGTTCCCTCGGCGAAACGGACCCTGTCCCCCGCGGCGATCCGGGGATGTCTGGTCCGCTTCCTCCTGGGCTTGAGGGCGGTTTGCCCTGCCGTCGCAGGGTCTGACGTGCAGGTGCTGACGTGCTGGCGCATGGGATTCCTCTGGGCTCGCGGGCGGACGGTCAGCTCATTACGACCCTGCCCGCTGCTCCCAGGTCACGCGCTGGGCGTGGTGGGAAAAGACTAACGCGGCGGCGCCCCTATGGGCACCGCCGCGTCCTTTCAAACCGAATGTGACTGGTTCATTCCGTCACCTGCTGGATGGTCAGTCCAGCGCCGCCACGGATCCCAGCGCATCCCAGGCGAAGCTGGCCAGCCAGTGCGTAGACATGAAGTCGCCGCTCTCCAGCCCGTGGAGCCCGGCCTTCAGCAACGGATCCAAGGCCTCGTTGAGCACAGCCGCCGCGGCGGAGGCCTCGGGCCTGGTGGATTCGCGGAGCGTGGCGATGATGCGTGCCACCTGTCCGGCGCGGGTCAGGTTTAGCCCGTGCAGATGCACCAGGTAGCCGTCGGTCTCATCCGTAACGCTCACCGGCTGCAGGATCCGCGACTCCACGGAAAGCTCCGGGAGGAACGCTGCGAACCAGGCGGCGAACTCATCAGCGGTCAGGACGCGGCGCATCAGGTCCGCCTCGCTCAGGCCGGCGGAGAGGAAGTCCTGGCCGCTGAGCTCCCAGTCGCCCGGCCAGCCGCGGTCATTCGCGAACCAGGTGCGGGCCGCTTCCTCGCAGGCCTTCGCCGCATCAGTACGGCCGAGCGAGCGGAAGGCATCCAGCATGTAGCCCACGCCGAATGCAGCATTCGTGTGCAGCCCGTGCCGCACCGGGTATTGGGCCTTGGCCATCCACGCCACGCTGAGCTCCGCCACGGCGTCCACCAGCGGATCCAGCGCGGTGCCCCATTCACGGAGCTGTGCATCGGAGGAGCCAGCACACGTGGCGGCCAGCCGCATCAGCCACGCCCACCCGTAGGGCCGCTCCCAGGAGGGGTTGGCTACCAGGTAGTCCCGTTCCACTGCCAGCTTGGCCGGCGTCAGGTTGGCGCCCAGTGCTTCCCGGAGCGACGCCCCGGTGGAGCTGTCCACCCAGGCTGCCGTGCCGCCGTCGGACGCTCCCGCCGGGGCAGCCCCTGCAGAAGGCGACCCGTGGGTGCCGCCCAACAGGCTGGCCCCCAGCCAGTGCATGTGCACGCAGGAGTGCCAGTCGAAGGAGGTGTAGAAGGCGGGGTGGATCTGCTCCGGAGTGGGCCGGTCGTCAGCGGACACCTGGGTGTGGTGGGCCGAGTGCGGGAAGGCCTCTGAAAGGTTGCCCAGCACCACGGCCGCATAATCCGGTGCCGCCTGTGCGCGAAGATCGTTGTCCATGGTGCTCCTTTGCGAAGGGGTTTAGTGGAAGGCCAGGAAGTACATCAGCGCGATGTTGACCGCCAGCAGCGGGATGGCCGTGCCCACCTGCGCCGTGATGACGCCGTACTTGTTCTTCATTTCCAGCAGCGCGGACGGCACCAGGTTGAAGTTGGCGGCCATGGGGGTGCAGAGCGTGCCGCAGAAGCCGGCCAGCATGCCGATGGCGAAGACGATGGCGGGGTCGCCGTGGAACGTCTGCACCAGCACCGGCCAGCCGATCGCCGCTGTCATGATGGGGAACGCCGCGAAGCCGTTGCCCATCAACACGGTGAACAGGAACATGCCGATGCAGTAGACCAGCACGCCGGCGATCAGGGAGCCCTTGGGCAGCAGGCCGGAGGCAAGGGTCCCCACGGCGACGCCCACGCCGGCCTTGGTGAACAGGATGCCCAGCGTGGTGAGCATCTGCGGCAGCAGCGCGGCCCACCCAATGGATTCCAGGATGCGGCGGCTTTCGAAGATGGGCGTCGCCGGGTTCTTGGGCTTGAGGATCAGGAGGGCGACGACGACGGCGGCCACGGCGCCGATGGCCAGGGCTACCAGCGTGGTGTTCTTGGGATCCAGCAATGGGGTGCCGCCGAAGTTCAGCACCGGCGCGGCGAGCACCAGGATGACCGTGACCAGCGGCAGCGTCAGGGCCGGGATGAAGAGTTTGTTGCCGAAGCGCTTGGCGTAGGCCTCCCGCTCCGGCCCGGTGGAGGTGCGGTGCTTGCCGTGGCCCAGCAGGCCGGTGGAGGCCAGGACCACCAGCACCAGGACGGCGATGCCCAGGATCCAGCCCGGCGCGGTGCCGGCCTGGACCCAGGTGCTGTAGAAGAAGCACAGGCCCAGGATGCCCCAGAAGGCGGAGCTTCCCCAGCGGCGCGGGTGGTTGGCGTCGGCGGCGATCAGCGATGCCCAGGCGACGAACAGAATGCCGACCAGCCAGTAAACGGCTTCAACGTTGATCATTTGGCTTCTCCTGCGGTTTCCTTCTGGGCGGTGAGCTCAAACTCGCGGTATTCCTTGTCCAGCTGCTTGTCCAGGCGCAGGAGCCGGAAGCCGTGGATGAGGAACGCGGCGATGGCGGTGGGGATGGCCCAGAGGGCCAGCTGGAGCGGTTCCAGGTGGAGGTGGTACGTGGTGTCGACGAACGTGGTAATCAGCAGGATGGAGCCCACGGCCACGAACACGTCCTCGCCGAAGAACACGCCCACGTTGTCCGCGCCGGCGGAGTGGCCCTTGATCTTCTCGCTGATCTTTTCCGGCACGTGCCCGTAGCGCCGCAGCGCTGCACCCTCGGCCATGGGGAATACCAGCGGGCGGACGGTCTGGGCGTGGCCGCCGATGCTGGTCAGGCCCACGGCGGCGGTGATCTGGCGGACGGCCAGGTAGCCGATCAGGACGCGGCCGGCAGTCAGCTTGGCGAGCCGGCCAATGAGGATCTTGGCTTGCTCCTGCAGTCCGAAGAACTCGATGATGCCCACCACCGGCAGCACCGCCACGAAGATGGTGACAGAACGGCTGCTGGCGAAGCCGGTGCCGAACGAATCGAGGATCTGTGCGGGGTTCATCCCGCCCAGCAGTGCGGTGACGATGCCGGCGACGGTGACGACAATCAGGGGGTTCAGGCGGATGGCGAAGCCAACGATCACCAGCAGCACCCCGATGAGTACAAGCATGATTATCCCTTCCCAGGGGACCCGTGACGGGTCTGCGAAAGTGGGGGCCGGCGCGTCCGTGCCCGGTTGACTGGTTGGGCGGCGCCGAGGGGCGGGAGCCCCGGTTACGTCAGAGCTGCAGGATGTAGTGAGCTGCAGAACAACGGTGTGATCCACAGCATACCGTTTTGTTCAACAATCCTGCAACCCCTCCCTTGGAAGGGCCTGGGTCAGCGTTCGACGGCGGCGAGCAGCTGCGCTTCGGCGCGGTCCAGGTAGGCGGACAGGAAGTCCGCTGCCGCGGCCCGGTCTCCGGCTTCCATGAGCTCCACGATCCTGGCGTTGTCCTCCACGTACGGCTCATGGAATGCGGGGTTGGCGGCCATGGAGTGGAACACCAGGCGCATTTCGGCCAGGACCTGGTCCATGAGGCTGTTGAGCCGCTCACTGCCGGCACGGTCTACGAGGGCACGGTGGAAGTCCTGGTTGGCGCCCGCCATGCCGGGAATGTCCCCCTCCACGGCGGCAGCCCTCGCTGCCTTGATGATCGCGGCCAGGGGCTCCATGGACGTTTCTCCGGACCACAGCACCGCCGCAGGTTCCAGGAAGCGGCGGACGCGGTAGATCTCGCGGATGTCATCCGCCGTCGGGTGGGCGACGAAGACGCCCCGGTTGGGGATGCGGGTGACGATGTGCTCGGCGTGGAGCGCGGTGAACGCCTCCCGCAGGGTGTTGCGTGACACGCCAAGGGCCTCGCGGAGGGCTTCCTCCGCGAGCTTGGAACCGGGCTTGAGCTTGCCGGCCGCGATGCGGCTGCGGAGCTGGGCGGCCACCCAAAGCCCGGTCTCGGAGTGCTTTGTGGTCCTGGCCTGGGCCTGGAGATCGGCCAGCACCTCGTCAAACGTCATGGCACCACGATATCGGCCCGCGGCCGCACCAAAGGCCTGTTGCCCCCCGGGACCCGCTCATCCAGTCGCCGGCATCACCCGATGCTGGTGAGCACCTGGCCGGGCGCGACGGGGTCCCCTGCCGCTGCGAACTGCTCACCCAGCGTGCCGGCCCGGTGGGCGGCGACGGCGGTCTCCATCTTCATGGCTTCGAGCACCAGGACCGTTTCCCCTTCCTCGACCGAGGCTCCGGGCTGGGCCAGCCACTTGACCACTGTGCCGGCCATGGTGGCCAGCAGGTCGCCGTCGTTCTGCTCCGACTCTTCCTCCGCCTTCTGCTGCGGGCCGTCCGCGCCGTCCCGGCCGGCTGCACCGCGTCGGCCGCCGCCGTCCAGCAGTGAATCCAGCAGCGCCTTGGGCAGCCCCAGCTCCATCCGTTTGCCGTCCACCTCGATGCCGATGGTCCGGCGGGGCTCCTCCGGGGCGGCGGGGCTGAAGGCAGGGTCCGCCTCCAGGGATGCGGCGAACCCGCTCTCGATCCAGGTGGTGTAAATGTCCAGCCCGTCGGTGCGGGTGAAGTCCGGGGCCTCCACCACGGCCCGGTGGAACGGCAGCACGGTGGCCAGGCCGCCGATGCGGAACTCGCGCAGGGCGCGGCGGGCGCGGCGGAGGGCCTGCTGCCGGTCCACGCCGGTGACCACCAGTTTGGCGAGCAGGGAGTCGAACTGCCCTGGCACCACGGAACCGGCGCGGACACCGGTATCCACGCGGATGCCGGGCCCGGTGGGCACCTCGAACCCGGTGACGGCGCCCGGGGACGGCAGGAAGCCGCGGCCCGGGTCCTCGGCGTTGATCCGGAACTCGAACGCGTGGCCGCGCGGTTCCGGGTCCTCCAGGATGGGAAGTTCCTCCCCCGCCGCGATGGCCAGCTGGGCTGCCACCAGGTCCACGCCCGAGGTCTCCTCCGTGATGGGGTGCTCCACCTGCAGCCGGGTGTTCACCTCCAGGAAGCTCAGGAAGCCGCTGCCGTCCAGCAGGTACTCCACCGTGCCGGCGCCCACGTAGCCGGCTTCGCGGCAGATTGCCTTGGCCGAAGCGTGGATCGCCGCCCGCTGGTCGGGGGTGAGGAAGGGTGCGGGGGCCTCTTCCACGAGTTTCTGGTGGCGGCGCTGCAGCGAGCAGTCGCGGGTGCCCACCACCACCACGTTGCCGTGCGTGTCAGCGATGACCTGGGCTTCGACGTGGCGGGGCCGGTCAAGGAATTTCTCCACGTAGCATTCGCTGCGGCCGAAGGCGGCGAGGGATTCGCGGACGGCGGAGTCGAAGCTCTCCTCGATGTCGGCCTGGTTCCGGACCACCTTCAGGCCGCGGCCGCCGCCGCCAAAGGCGGCCTTGATGGCGACGGGGAGTCCCACTTGCTCGGCGAACGCCCGGACCTCGGCGGCGCTGGCCACCGGGCCGTCGCTGCCCGGGGCCAGCGGAGCGCCGGCGCGGACGGCCACTTCGCGGGCGCTGACCTTGTCGCCCAGGAGCCGGATGGTTTCCGGGGACGGGCCGATCCAGGTCAGGCCGGCGTCGATGACTGCCTGGGCGAAGCCGGCGTTTTCGGACAGGAAGCCGTAGCCGGGGTGGACGGCGTCGGCGCCGCTTTTCGCCGCGATGGCGAGGATCTTCTCGATGTCCAGGTAGGTGTCCTGGGGCCTGGAACCGGGCAGCGCGTACGCCTCGGTGGCGGCGGAGACGTGCAGTGCGTCGGCGTCGGGATCGGCGTAGACGGCCACGCTTTCCAGGCCTGCATCGTCGCAGGCCCGGGCGATCCGGACGGCAATCTCGCCTCGGTTGGCAATGAGGACTTTACGCATGGGGGCTTTCCTTAGGTGTTTCGGGCAGTTCTGCCGGGAGCATGGCGGCGAACCGCACGGTGGTGCCGGGGGGAAGTTGGGCGGCTTTGTCCAGGTCTGCGTGGACGACGACGGCAATCACCGGATACCCGCCGGTCACCGGGTGGTCGGAGAGGAACAGGACGGGCTGGCCTTCCGGGGGTACCTGCACGGCGCCGCGGACGGTTCCCTCGCTGGCCAGTTCACCGTCCCGGTTTCGGGTGAGCGCGTGGCCGTTCAGCCGCAGGCCGATCCGGTTCGACTGCGGTGTGACGGTCCACTCCTGTTTGAGGAAGTCCTGCAGGGTTTCGTCGCTGAACCAGTCCTGCCGAGGCCCGGGGACCACCCGCAGCACGGTGGCTTCGTCCCGGTCCGGGAGGGGCGAGACCTCGGGGTGGCCCACGATGCTCCCGGGTGCGGGAGTCCGCACGGGCAGGATGGTGCCCGCCTGAAGCGGTTCGGGGCCGATGCCGGACATGGTGTCCGTGGAACGGCTGCCCAGGGCTTCGGGTCCGCCGAGTCCGCCGCGGACACCCACGTAGGAGCGGAGGCCTGCGGCGGGGGTGCCGACGGTCAGCCGCTCCCCTGCCAGGAGGGCAAAGGGGGTGTCGCACGCCGGGTGGCGTACCGCCGTCGTCCGCTGTTCTGCTTCGATGGCCACCTGCTCTTCCGCAGTCCGCGGCTCTTCCGGGGGCGTGATCTCCAACGGAACGGCTGCGCCGGTGACGGCAAGGACTTGGTCGCTGAGGGCAACGAGTTCGAGTCCGCCGAAGAGGAGTTCGATTCCGGCGTCGCCTTCGCTGTTGCCCACCAGGCGGTTGGCGCGGCGGAGTGCTCCGCGGTCCATGGCGCCGGCGCTGCTGACGCCCAGCGACGCGTAGCCCGGGCGGCCCAGATCCTGAATGGTGGACTGCAGTCCGGGCTTGCGGACGGCGAGGCCTTCGGTGGCTTGTTCTTCTTTTGAAGCCGCGCCGGTACCGGACTGTTGGTGGTGGGTCACGGTCGCCTGGGCACGGATAGCGTTGAACCGGACGGTGTCCCCGGGCCGGACCAGCGCGGGACTCTCCCGGCCCAGGTCCCACATGGCGGCATCGGTCCGGCCGATCAGTTGCCAGCCGCCCGGGGACTGCCGGGGGTAGACGGCCGAGTAGGCGCCGCCCAGGGCAACAGCTCCGGCTGGGACGGCGGTGCGCGGCGAGCGGCGGCGGGGAACCTCCAGGCTGGAATCCTGCCCGGTGAGGTAGGCGAAGCCCGGAGCAAAGCCGGCGAAGGCCGCCGTCCACAGCTGGCCGGTGTGCGCTGCAACTACTCCCCCGCGGTCCAGCCCGGTGAGCGCGGCCACCTCATCCAGGTCCTCGCCGTCGTACACCACGTCAATGGTGACCAGCGTGCTCGCGGTTTCCGCGGGCACCTCGAGGTCCAGGCTGCGGACGTGCGCGGCCAGTGCCTGCGCTGCCTGCGGCGAATCCGCCGTAATGAGGACCGTGCAGGCGGCAGCGATGACGTCCACCTGGCCCGGCTGCGGATGTGCGGTGAGCTGCGCCTGGAGGCTGAGGACAGCGCCCAGGGACGGCAGCTCCACCAGGATGGCCCTGTCCCCTGCGGGGCGGATCCCGGTCAGGGCCGTGTGGGCGGCCGCGTAGGCTGCGTGCTGCTGCGCGGTCATGGCTAGGCGAAGCTCTGTATCTGGATGCCGGCGTCCACCAGTGCGGCGCGGACGGCAGCGGCCATCGCCACGGACCCGGGAGTGTCACCGTGCAGGCAGATGCTCTCCGCCTTGACGGGGACCAGGGAGCCGTCAATGGCACGGACCACGCCGTCGGTGGCCAGGCGCAGGACATGCTCGACGACGTCCGCCACCTCGTGCAGCACGGCGCCGGGTTCGCGCCGGGAGACCAGGGTGCCGTCCGGATTGTAGGCCCGGTCGGCAAACGCCTCGGCCACGGTGCGCAGTCCGGCAGCTTCGGCCTGGCGCTGGATCTCGGAGTTCGGGAGCACCATGAGTGGCAGCGTGGGGTCAACGGCGAGGATCGCTGCCACCACGGCACCGGCCTGCTTGGGGTGGTTCACGAGGGTGTTGTAGAGGGCGCCGTGGGGCTTGACGTAGCGGACGGCTGTTCCGGCTGCGAGGGCTACTGCCTGGACGGCGCCGATCTGGTAGACGACATCAGCGGTCAGCTCTTCCGGGGTCATGTCCACGAAGCGGCGGCCGAATCCGGCCAGGTCCCGGTAGCCGGGATGTGCACCGACGGTGACGCCGGCCTTCACGGCGGCCTGGCAGGTGGCCATGATACCCACGGGATCGCCCGCGTGGAAGCCGCAGGCTACGTTGGCACTGGACACACTCTCGAAAATGGCGGCGTCATCGCCGAAGGACCAGTTCCCAAAGGACTCGCCGACGTCGCTGTTCAGGTCGATGCTGGGCATTGTGATCTCCGTCTCGGATTGGTGTCCTTCAAGAATGCCCTAAAAAGCCGGATTGTTCAACAATCTGAGAAAGACGACTGCTTCAGAATCTGTGCAAGGCGTCATGGAGCATCTGGCGGCCTTGTCTTTCGAACTCGTGATCGCCAACGTTGTATGCCCAAGCGGCCGTGGAAACGGCTTCCCGCAGCTGCATGACGTTCCAGAGCTCACTGTCCCTGGGATCTGAGCCGTAGCCCGCAAAGAAGGCTGGCTCCAGCTGCGGATCAGTACGCCATTGCTGTACTGCAAGACGACAGAAATCGCTGGCAGCCGGCCTGAACTCAAACCTGCCAAAGTCGATGACCCTTACCTCGTTGCCGTCTACGAGCCAGTTGCGCGGCTGCCAGTCACCGTGGGTCGGAACAACATCGACTGGCCTCGGCTCATAGGTGCCGAGTATGGCCCGCGCCTTTGCTGCGTCAGAGTCCTCGATGCGGTGGGGTTCTCCGAGCCATGCGAGGACCTTGGCAGTCGCGGCCGCCTCATAGTCCGGGTCACTGCGCACGGCCTGGTGGTGAAAAGCTCGTAGGAGGGCACCGGCTTGAACGTACGTCTCCGCCGCATATTCGGCTTCGGTGCCTTCTACCAGGCACCCTTCCAGATACTCCGATACCAGGACGCTCGCAGAGCGGTCGGCGTGTATGAGTTTTGGTGCACGGTTCTGACAGGACAAGACACGGACCCAGGATTGGTGGGCTCTAATCTCACGCTCAATGTGGTGGTTGGCAGGACCGCCGGCCTTGACGATATATCTGCCCCTTGCGCTCTCCACCTCAAGAACCGCGGTATCAATGAGGTCCCAGGAAAGATCACTCACCAGACGGACCCCCGGAAGCCAGGTTTCCACGAGGCCAGCCTGCCGTGTACTCAGCCGGTTGCTGTGCCAGGATTCCATTCCGGCAGACTACCCGGTCCGGGCCGCCGCCCAACTCTAGACTTGCTGCGTGGCTGATATTGAGGACCAGGTCCGCCGGGCCTACGCCGGGGGTGCTGCCGAGTACACCCGTCTGCTAGGCGATATCGCGGATATGGATGAGCGTGACCGCGACCGCATTAGCGGGTGGGCTCTGCAGATTGACGGACCAGTGATCGACGCAGGATGTGGTCCGGGGCATTGGACAGATTTTCTGCATCAGCGCGGTGTCGATATTTGCGGCGTTGATCTCGTTCCAGAATTCATTGAAATGGCCCGCTCCCGCTTCCCCGCTGTTCCCTTTCGGACTTCCTCGTTCCACACCCTTGCTCTGCAGGACGAAAGCCTCAGTGGAGTGCTCGCCTGGTATTCATTGATCCATCTCCAACCAACAGTGCTGCCCACAGCTCTCGCCGAGTTTCGGCGCGTTCTAAGACCGGACGGGCGCCTTCTTGTCGGCTTCTTCGAAGCGCCGGCTGCGGAGCCGTTTCAACATGCCGTCACCGAGGCCTTTTACTGGTCCGTGCCGCGGATGCGCGTGTTGTTGGAGAACGCCGGTTTCAAGGTCCTCGACACTGAAATGCGCAGGGATGAGGGTGGGCGGCGGCCCCATGCTGCCATGACAGCGACTGCCCTTTAAGGGTCCTCTGGTTTTTCGGGTTAAGGCCCCAACCGTGTGTGGTTGGGGCCTCGACCATGAATGATGTTCCGGCGGTGACCTACTCTCCCACACCCTCCCGGGTGCAGTACCATCGGCGCTGTGGGTCTTAGCTTCCGGGTTCGGAATGGGACCGGGCGTTTCCCCCACGCTATGACCGCCGTAACCCTTCTACCCGTCACCAACCCGTGTGGGGGGTGGTGTGGGAAATCTGTGGTTACAACATGTGGTGTTGTATGTAGTTGTGTTGGTTCCTACCGTGCCCGTGTTGGGGGGTTGTTGGTTGGGAACCACATAGTGGACGCAAGCAGAATTTTGTATGTATCTGTGTGGTGTAAGTTATTGGCCTATTAGTACCGGTCAGCTTCACGAGTCGTTAGTCCTCGCTTCCACATCCGGCCTATCAACCCAGTGGTCTGGCTGGGGGCCTCTCACACAATAATGTGTATGGAAATCTCATCTTGAAGCGAGCTTCCCGCTTAGATGCTTTCAGCGGTTATCCCATCCGAACGTAGCTAATCAGCGGTGCACTTGGCAGTACAACTGACACACCAGAGGTTCGTCCGTCCCGGTCCTCTCGTACTAAGGACAGCCCTTCTCAAATTTCCTGCGCGCGCAGCGGATAGGGACCGAACTGTCTCACGACGTTCTAAACCCAGCTCGCGTACCGCTTTAATGGGCGAACAGCCCAACCCTTGGGACCTACTCCAGCCCCAGGATGCGACGAGCCGACATCGAGGTGCCAAACCATGCCGTCGATATGGACTCTTGGGCAAGATCAGCCTGTTATCCCCGAGGTACCTTTTATCCGTTGAGCGACGGCCATTCCACAATGTACCGCCGGATCACTAGTCCCGACTTTCGTCCCTGCTCGAGATGTCTCTCTCACAGTCAAGCTCCCTTGTGCACTTACACTCGACACCTGATTGCCAACCAGGCTGAGGGAACCTTTGGGCGCCTCCGTTACTTTTTAGGAGGCAACCGCCCCAGTTAAACTACCCATCAGGCACTGTCCCTGACCCGGATTACGGGCCGAAGTTAGATGTCCAAAGTGACCAGAGTGGTATTTCAACGATGACTCCACCCGAACTGGCGTCCGGGCTTCAACGTCTCCCACCTATCCTACACAAGCCACTCCGAACACCAATACCAAACTATAGTAAAGGTCTCGGGGTCTTTCCGTCCTGCTGCGCGTAACGAGCATCTTTACTCGTACTGCAATTTCGCCGAGTTTATGGTTGAGACAGCGGGGAAGTCGTTACTCCATTCGTGCAGGTCGGAACTTACCCGACAAGGAATTTCGCTACCTTAGGATGGTTATAGTTACCACCGCCGTTTACTGGGGCTTAAATTCTCAGCTTCGCCGTGAGGCTAACCGGTCCTCTTAACCTTCCAGCACCGGGCAGGAGTCAGTCCGTATACATCGTCTTGCGACTTCGCACGGACCTGTGTTTTTAGTAAACAGTCGCTTCCCCCTGGTCTCTGCGGCCCCGATCCCCTCCCGGACGCGAAGTCCGATCAAGGTTGGGGCCCCCCTTCTCCCGAAGTTACGGGGGCATTTTGCCGAGTTCCTTAACCATAATTCTCTCGATCGCCTTAGTATTCTCTACCTGATCACCTGTGTCGGTTTGGGGTACGGGCGGCTAAAACCTCGCGTCGATGCTTTTCTCGGCAGCATAGGATCACCAAATCCCCCAAACGGGGGTCCCATCAGATCTCAGGCCATATGAGTGGCGGATTTGCCTACCACTCGCCCTACATCCTTAGACCGGGACAACCATCGCCCGGCTCGGCTACCTTCCTGCGTCACACCTGTTAATACGCTTGCCTCCCAGGATCAGGTCCCGCGCTCCACCAAAACCCTTCACCCACAAGGGGTGTCGGGCAGGTCTCGGGCGGTTAGTATCCCCTGTTCAACATGGACGGTTTTTCGCCGGTACGGGAATATCAACCCGTTGTCCATCGACTACGCCTGTCGGCCTCGCCTTAGGTCCCGACTTACCCAGGGCAGATTAGCTTGACCCTGGAACCCTTGATCATTCGGCGGACGGGTTTCTCACCCGTCTTTCGCTACTCATGCCTGCATTCTCACTCGTGTAGGCTCCACCGCTGGTTTACACCGCGACTTCACCGCCCACACGACGCTCCCCTACCCATCCAGACGCCTGAACCACAAGGGCTTAGCTAAATATCTGAATGCCACAACTTCGGCGGTGTACTTGAGCCCCGCTACATTGTCGGCGCGGAATCACTTGACCAGTGAGCTATTACGCACTCTTTTAAGGGTGGCTGCTTCTAAGCCAACCTCCTGGTTGTCTGGGCAACTCCACATCCTTTCCCACTTAGCACACGCTTAGGGGCCTTAGTTGGTGGTCTGGGCTGTTTCCCTCTCGACTATGAAGCTTATCCCCCACAGTCTCACTGCTGCGCTCTCACTTACCGGCATTCGGAGTTTGGCTGACGTCAGTAACCTTGTAGGGCCCATTAGCCATCCAGTAGCTCTACCTCCAGCAAGAAACACGCAACGCTGCACCTAAATGCATTTCGGGGAGAACCAGCTATCACGAAGTTTGATTGGCCTTTCACCCCTACCCACAGCTCATCCCCTCCATTTTCAACTGAAGTGGGTTCGGTCCTCCACGACGTCTTACCGTCGCTTCAACCTGGCCATGGGTAGATCACTTCGCTTCGGGTCTAGATCACGCCACTCACACGCCCTATTCAGACTCGCTTTCGCTACGGCTGCCCCACACGGGTTAACCTCGCGACGTAACACTAACTCGCAGGCTCATTCTTCAAAAGGCACGCCGTCACCAGAATCAGACTGGCTCCGACGGATTGTAAGCACACGGTTTCAGGTACTGTTTCACTCCCCTCCCGGGGTACTTTTCACCTTTCCCTCACGGTACTGGTCCGCTATCGGTCATTAGGGAGTATTTAGGCTTATCAGGTGGTCCTGACAGATTCGCACGGGATTTCTCGGGCCCCGTACTACTTGGGATACTCTCACAGGCGGTACAAACACATTACGGTTACGGGACTAACACCCTCTCTGGCCGGCCTTTCAAAACCGTTCACCTATGCGCGCACATCACACCCCACCAGCCCGGCAGAACTGGTATGGAAAGTCCCACAACCCCGACCATGCAACGCCCGCCGGCTATCACACATGGAACGGTTTAGCCTGATCCGCGTTCGCTCGCCACTACTAACGGAATCACTATTGTTTTCTCTTCCTGCGGGTACTGAGATGTTTCACTTCCCCGCGTTCCCCCCACGCACCCTATGTGTTCAGGTACGGGTCACCAAGTCACTCGCGCGCTTGGCGGGGTTTCCCCATTCGGACACCCTGGGATCACAGTCCGGTTATCGACTCCCCCAGGCTTATCGCAGATTCCTACGTCCTTCTTCGGCTCCTAATGCCAAGGCATCCACCGTGTGCTCTTAAAAACTTGACCACAAAGATCAAAAACAAGCTCACTCGAGAGAACCATGAAAACTGTCCCGCGCACCCAAAGGCACACGAACCAGATCCAGGTTCATTTATCTTGGAAATTGCTTCTTATACAAGATGCTCGCGTCCACTATGTAGTTCTCAAACAACAACCCCACACCACACACCCCACACACACGTGCATGGACCGTCATGGCAGGGAAACCAGAAACAAACAAAACCCAGGGCCAAAACCCCGGTCCTGTTGCCTCAGGACCCAACAGTGTGCCAAACACGAAAACCACCACATCACCACGCCCACCGTTCCAGAACCACCACCAGGTGGGATTCGTACTAGAGAAGGACACGACAACACAACGGCCGCTATTTGTTGATATTCCACCCATGAGCACCCGCCGCAGGACAATCGCCTGCGCAACGGGCTTGCTTCCTGACAACCCCCACACCCGGACATACATCCAGGACAGGTGTTGTAGGCGCTCCTTAGAAAGGAGGTGATCCAGCCGCACCTTCCGGTACGGCTACCTTGTTACGACTTAGTCCCAATCGCCAGTCCCACCTTCGACAGCTCCCTCCCACAAGGGGTTAGGCCACCGGCTTCGGGTGTTACCAACTTTCGTGACTTGACGGGCGGTGTGTACAAGGCCCGGGAACGTATTCACCGCAGCGTTGCTGATCTGCGATTACTAGCGACTCCGACTTCATGGGGTCGAGTTGCAGACCCCAATCCGAACTGAGACCGGCTTTTGGGATTAGCTCCACCTCACAGTATCGCAACCCTTTGTACCGGCCATTGTAGCATGCGTGAAGCCCAAGACATAAGGGGCATGATGATTTGACGTCGTCCCCACCTTCCTCCGAGTTGACCCCGGCAGTCTCCTATGAGTCCCCACCATCACGTGCTGGCAACATAGAACGAGGGTTGCGCTCGTTGCGGGACTTAACCCAACATCTCACGACACGAGCTGACGACAACCATGCACCACCTGTAAACCGACCACAAGTGGGGGACCTGTTTCCAGGTCTTTCCGGTTCATGTCAAGCCTTGGTAAGGTTCTTCGCGTTGCATCGAATTAATCCGCATGCTCCGCCGCTTGTGCGGGCCCCCGTCAATTCCTTTGAGTTTTAGCCTTGCGGCCGTACTCCCCAGGCGGGGCACTTAATGCGTTAGCTACGGCGCGGAAAACGTGGAATGTCCCCCACACCTAGTGCCCAACGTTTACGGCATGGACTACCAGGGTATCTAATCCTGTTCGCTCCCCATGCTTTCGCTCCTCAGCGTCAGTTAATGCCCAGAGACCTGCCTTCGCCATCGGTGTTCCTCCTGATATCTGCGCATTTCACCGCTACACCAGGAATTCCAGTCTCCCCTACATCACTCTAGTCTGCCCGTACCCACCGCAGATCCGGAGTTGAGCCCCGGACTTTCACGGCAGACGCGACAAACCGCCTACGAGCTCTTTACGCCCAATAATTCCGGATAACGCTTGCGCCCTACGTATTACCGCGGCTGCTGGCACGTAGTTAGCCGGCGCTTCTTCTGCAGGTACCGTCACTTTCGCTTCTTCCCTACTGAAAGAGGTTTACAACCCGAAGGCCGTCATCCCTCACGCGGCGTCGCTGCATCAGGCTTGCGCCCATTGTGCAATATTCCCCACTGCTGCCTCCCGTAGGAGTCTGGGCCGTGTCTCAGTCCCAGTGTGGCCGGTCACCCTCTCAGGCCGGCTACCCGTCGTCGCCTTGGTAGGCCATTACCCCACCAACAAGCTGATAGGCCGCGAGTCCATCCAAAACCACAAAAGCTTTCCACCAACCACCATGCGATGATCAGTCATATCCGGTATTAGACCCAGTTTCCCAGGCTTATCCCAGAGTCAAGGGCAGGTTACTCACGTGTTACTCACCCGTTCGCCACTAATCCACCAGCAAGCTGGCATCATCGTTCGACTTGCATGTGTTAAGCACGCCGCCAGCGTTCATCCTGAGCCAGGATCAAACTCTCCGTTGAAAACAAACAGACACAACCAAAACCACCGGAAATAACGGCGACAAAGGCTGCACAAAATTTGAAACCAGCTAAAAACACCAAACCACACCACAGGGGCGGCACGATTCGGCAAATTCAACCAATTACATACATAATCGGTATCAACAAACTTGGCACACTATTGAGTTCTCAAACAACAGACACACCCGGCACCACCCAAACCAACGTTCAGGATCGCTCCGGAGCAACTTTTCAAACTTACCCGATCCCCGTCTCCGAAGCAAATCCATCTTCCAGGACCCACACCGAATTGAAGACCGCCCCCACCCAGCAACAGCACGCATAAAAGCGGACCATTTTCCAGGCCGTTCAAAAAGGGGGGTTGGCCGCTATTTTTCCGCTTCAGCGGCGGCGACTCAGAAAACAATACCCGCACACAACCCCCACCGCAAATCGGGCGGAAGGAAGGGCAGAATCCGCGGAATTCCGGGGCAGAAGGGGCGTTCCGGGCACCCAAGCGGCCTGCCGGTGTCGTAATTCCGCTGTGTGTGCTGCCGCACAGTGCGCCACCACGGCCATGACCGTCGCTGTACCCAGTAACCGAACGAGCTGTGGACGCCTCCCTGAATGGGAAGCGCCCACAGCTCGTCTTAGTACTGCGCGCGTCGCCTATCGCTCGCAGGCAACACCGTCGCCATCACGGTCAAGAGACGAGCTGTATCCCGACTGCCCCCTGTACAGCGGGGCGGCGCCGGCATTCTTCGCGGCGGTGCAGTTGGCGTAGTAAGCAGTTGCAGGCGCCTGGGCCGGTGCCTGGACTGGCGCCTGGACAAACTTCTGCGCCGCTGCCTGGTCGGCTGCTGCCTTGGCAGCTGCGTCCCGGGCCGCCTGATCGGCTGCAGCTTTTGCAGCGGCAGCCTGGTCGGCGGCGGCCTTGTCAGCTGCCGCCTTTTCAGCAGCAGCCTTCGCGGCTGCAGCCTGTTCGGCTGCAACCTTCGCAGCTGCTGCCTTTTCAGCGGCGGCCTTCTCCGCCGCCACATCGTCGAGGTTCTTGACGCCGAGGTGCACCGTGGAGCCCTTGGCAGCCTGCGCCCCGTTGGCAGGATCCTGGGAGATCACCTGCCAGTTGCTCTTGACGATGATCGACTTGCCCTTGGCACTATCCACAGCCTCAACCGTGTAGCCCAGCTTTTCCAACTGGTCTTTGGCCTTATCCAACGTCAGATTCACCACGGCCGGCACTACGACGGTCTCCGTTGTCTGCGAGACAGCTGTAGCGGTGGCGGTACCGGTTGGCTGCGTCGCCGCCTGCTTGCCGCCGCACCCTGTCAGCATGAGGCCGGTCAGCAGAACCAACGCCAGTGACGCCTTCATCCTGCCCATCGCTGGATCGGTGTTTTCTTTCATGTTTCCCCCTGGGAATGCTTGTGATGGTGTTAAGAATCAGGGCCCGGAATCACCGGACGTGACGTGCCTACTCGCAGGCGACGCCGTCGGAGTCGCGGTCCAGCGCAGGGCGGTAGCCGGCCTGCCCCGCGTAGAGCGGCGCGGCGCCTGCAGCCTTCGCCGCCGCGCAGTTGGCGTAGTAGGCAGCAGCAGGTGCCGGCGCGGCAGGAACCGGGGCCACGGGCGCCGGTGCAACCGGTGCGGGCGCCACGGCAGCGGGTGCGGGTGCCGGTGCGGGTGCTGCTGGAGCCGGGGCAGGTGCGGGTGCAACCGCAACGGGTGCCGGGGCAGCCACAACAGGAGCCGGAGCCTGCTGGTTTGTCGGCGCCAACTGCCCGGCGCAGTCGCCAAGGATCCGGGCAATCGCATCGTGCTCCGCCTGGGTGACCCACAGCCCGTACGTCGCCTTCACCGAAACCTGCCGCGCAACGTACTCGCACCGGAAGCCCTTCGCCGGAGGCAGCCAGGTGGCCGCGTCGCCGTCGCCTTTTTGCTGGTTGGTGGGCCCGTCCGTGGCCTGCAGGTTCAGCGGATCGTTGGCAAATGCTGTCCGCTGCTCCGCCGTTAGCTGCTGCGCGCCCTTCTGCCAGGCGTCGCTCAAGGCCACCACGTGGTCAATCTGGACGGCACTGCTGGTCGCGGAACCCCGCACAAAGCTGATGGTTTTGCCCGTGTAAGGATCGGCCAGGGTTCCCGACTGCACCTTGCACGGCACACTGTTCGTGTATGAAATGCCGGTGAGGTCGCGTTTGAGGATGTCATTGCGGGTATCGCAGCCATTCCGGTCCACGTCTGCCCATGCCTGGCCGAACTGCGCCCGGTCGTATCCGGTCTTCGGTGCGCGGCCCTTGATGGGCAGGGCAGCCAGCAGATCCAACGCCTTGGTGGCGTAGGCAGGCTGCGCGTTGGGCGCGGTTGCGGTGACGCCGGAGGCAAGAACGTATGGGTTCTCCGGGTCCAGCGGTTCGCCCGTGGCGTCGGCAGTGGGACTAGGCGTGGACGACGGCGACGCCTTGGCTGTTGCGGTTGGGCTCGCTGTCGATTGGGTGGCCTTGGCAGTGCTCTCCGATGAGGCGGCCTGCAGGTCAGTGCCGGCCACCCGCGGCATTGCGACGGCACCCCCGATGAAGAGCGCCAAAGACGCGGCTATCGCGACGGCTCCGGCTTTCCGTTTTGCGGGAAGCCATGCCCAGGATCGGCGTCCGGTAAGGAGGACGTAGAGGCCGGTGAGGGCCAGCGAGATGGCCAGGACAACCAGGGCCCCCGCGAATCCGCTGCCCATTGACGCCAAAAGCATAAAAAGCGCGGTAATCGCCCCAACAATAAACGTTGAGTAGCGTGGTTTCCGCGGCGGCTTCGGTGCCGGAGCGGACGGAACAAACCCCATAAGGGTTTCGTAGTCGGACATTCTTTCCCCATTTACAGGAGGCCCGAAAACCCGCGCCCCCGCATTTGCCGGGCCTGCTGCTTAGCCCGGTAAAGTCATCGTCGACGAGCCTATGCCCCGTTCCGGGCTCAATACGGGGCCTTTCAGGATCCTCAGCGAACATTCAGGAATTCTTGATGCGAGCTTGAGGAAAGGCTGTCGCAATACGCTGCTGCTGCTTAATAAATTCGCGCCCGGCAAGGCCATCGACGGCATTTTCAGCCTCCATTCCCTTGGAACAAGGCCGAAGATAGAGTGGGCTGCATGCAGATGCGCCTCGAGGTTGTACAGGTACCGGTTTCAGACGTCGACAAATCAAAAGCGTTTTACACGGAAAAACTGGGATTCATCCTGGACCACGATGTGGAGCACATTCCGGGCATGCGCGTGGTCCAACTGACTCCCCCGGGTTCTGCCACATCGGTGGTGATCGGCACCGGCATGACCACCATGACGCCGGGCAGCCTGGAGGGCCTCCAACTGGTTGTTCCCGATCTCACCGAAGTCCGCAGCGAGCTGGTCCGGCGCGGTGCAGATATCAGCGAGATCCAGGACCTTGGCGGCGTCCTGTTCGCCTACTTCAGCGATCCTGACGGCAACCGCTGGGTCATGCAGGGCCAGACGCAGGAGCACGTCCGGGACGCACACAGGTCGTAGGAAGAGCGGACCGACGGTGGAGCGGGCGTCAGCCGCAAACCCACCAAAGCTGAGCGGGCGTCAGCCGCAAACCCACCAAAGCTGAGCGGGCGTCAGCAGCGGCACGCCGTTACGACGACGGCGGCACGGCCTCAACGGGTTCCAGCACGTCCTGGACCACCTCGTTGTGGCGCAGGAACCAGGGTTTGAACGGCGGGTCAAAGCGGGCGAACCTGGGCGCGCCCACGGGAGTCAGGCCCGCCAGCGTGAGCGCCGCCTGCAGTCCGTTGTTGCGCCGTTCAAAGGCCGATGCCGAGCCGCTGCCCGAAAAGCCCAGCACCGCTGCCAAAGAACCACACACCGCCCGCACCCTGACCTTGGGGTCGTCGGGCACCGGAGCAGTTTCCGCGGTCACGCCGGCAGGCAGGACAAAGGCGACCGAGAATTCCGCGGCCTGCCCCGCGCCGGGCAGCGGACCGCTTTGGAGTACGGGCGTTGTCATTGCGAGCTTCTGTGGTCCCGGTTCCTGGATCACCGGGGCGGTCATGGCAAGTTTCTGCCGGGCAGTGTTGCTGCCGCTGATGTAGTTGAAGAGATACCGGAAGGCGGCGTTGCCCGCGCGGTCAAAATTCGCGTTCACGGTCACCTCGGCCACCACGTAATCCGGATACCGGCGCAGTTCGAAGTGCGGATAACGCCGGATCAACTCATAGGGCTGCTTTTCAGTCATGGTGCGCAAAGCCTACGCCCGTCCGGCAGGAGCGGATAGACCAGGGGCCGCGACCAGGCTCTGCTACACCACCTGTTGCGTCCCCCGCGCCCGGGACCTGGCGCGCAGAACGGCGCTGCCGACCAGTGCGACCAGGAGGAGGCCCATCACGCCGAATATGGCAGTCAGGACCACGCCCACGCCACGGACCCACACACCATCGCTCTCATAGCCGGGCACAATGGCCCGGCCGGGATCAGTCTCGGCATAGATGACCGTGACGCTGCTGCCCACCACGGGATGCTGGTCGTGGTCCACGGCGGCGAACGTCTTGCGGGGCAGCCCATCCGCGGCCGTGTAGTCGACCCTGATCCTGCGCTCCGAAGCCTTGGTGACGTCGTCGAAGTGGACGATCGTTCCGGTGGTCTGCGCTCCAATCCGTGCAAGCTCTTCATCGGCGTTGATCATGAAGCTGCCCACGCCGATCATCACCGGACCAAGGCATAGGACCAGGAGGGTCACCGCCAGGTTCAGTTTCCCCTTCCACGACAGCCAGGGTTTACGGTTTTCGTCAATTCTGCGCCCAGTCACGGCTCCCATTCTGCCGGAGCTGTCGGCAAAACCACATGTGCAGCCATTGCCCTCAGCAACCAGCTGCGACATAATAGTTAGCAGAACTAATTAGCAGTGCTAATAAAAGCCGCAGGAGGCGCATCCACCTACATGTCCCCCACCCAGACGCAGAACCAGGCAACCGCGGACCCCACTGCCCCGGATACCCTTGCCATCGATCTCCGAACCGCCGTGATGCGTACCTCGCGCCGGCTCCGCGTTGAGGCAACAGGCGAAATCATCACCCCCGGCCAGTACACGGTGCTGGCCCTGCTGAACGGCAGCGGTCCCAGCACCCTGCGCGCGCTTGCCGAAAGTGAACACGTCCAGGCACCGTCCATGACCAGGATCGTCAATGCCCTCGCCGACCAGGGCTTCGTTACCCGGTCCGCCAATCCCGACGACGGCCGGCAGGTCCGCGTGGAAATCACCGATGCCGGCAGGAAAGTCCTGGCAGAGGCCCGGAGCCAGCGCACCGCCTGGCTGGCCCGGCGCGTGGCCGGACTCAGCGAGGAAGACCGGCTCACCCTCAGCCGCGCGGCCCGCATCATGCAGGAAATGAGCGGCAAATGAGCGCGATGTTCCGGGCCCTGGAGAACCCCAACTACCGCATCTGGGCCAGCGGCGCGATCGTCTCCAACATCGGCACCTGGATGCAGCGCGTGGCCCAGGACTGGCTGGTCCTGACCGTCCTCACCGACCACTCAGGTGCCGCCGTCGGCCTCACCACGGGCCTGCAGTTCCTGCCTATGCTGCTGTTCGGCCCCTACGGCGGGGTATTGGCGGATCGCTACCGCAAGCGCATCATCCTCATGTGGACGCAGCTGGCCATGGGCTTCACGGCCCTCGCCATCGGCCTCCTGGTGGTCACCGGCACCGCCCAGCTGTGGCATGCCTACGTTGCCGCCTTCTGCCTGGGCGTGGCCAGCGCCGTGGATGCACCCGCGCGCCAGGCCTTTGTTTCCGAACTGGTGGGCCAGGACAACATTTCCAACGCCGTGGCGCTCAACTCCGCGTCCTTCAACACGGCCCGGCTCACCGGTCCTGCGATCGCCGGCGTCCTCATCGCCTGGGTGGGTACCGGCCCGGTGTTCCTCCTGAACGCCGCGAGCTTCGCCGCCGTCCTGGTCTCGCTGTTCCGGATCCGCACCACGCAGCCTGCCCCCGTTGCCAAGGGAGAGCGGAGCAAGCACCAGGTGGTCGAGGGCATCCGTTACGTGCGGCGCCGTCCGGACCTGATGCTGATCATGGTCCTGGTGGGCATCCTGGGCGCGTTCGGCATGAACTTCCCGGTGATCAACTCGCTGATGGCCACCACTGAATTCAGCATGGGCCCGAGCGAATTCGGACTCCTCGGCTCCATCATGGCCGTGGGCACGCTGGCCGGCGCGCTCCTGGCGGCACGCCGCTCCGGACCGCGGCTGCGGTTCCTGCTGGGCGGGGCACTGGGACTGGGGGGCTTCACCATCCTGGGCAGCGTCGCGCCGACATTCTGGGTGTACGCGGCCATCCTGATCCCCGTGGGCTTGGCGTCCATCACTTTCCTGAACAGCTGCAACACCAGCATCCAGCTCTCCGTGGAGCCACAGTTCCGGGGCCGCGTACTGGCCCTCTACCTGGCCATCCTCCAGGGCGGCACTGCCATCGGTTCGCCGCTGGTGGGTTGGGTCGGCAGCGAGTTCGGCGCGCGCTGGTCCGTCGCGGTGGGCGGCATCGTGGTGCTGCTCGCTGGTATCGCCGCCGTCATCGTGGTCACCAGGCGCAACCGGCTCACCCTGCGCGGCGCACTCCGGATGGCCCTCGGCAGGCGCGAGCCCGCAGTCTGAGCTTCACTGTTACGGGACGGGGCTTCACTGTTGCGGGGCGGCCACGATGTCCACGGAAACTTCCACCGCCGGGACCGTTCCCTTGTTCTCCAGCCAGTGGGTGGTGTGCCGGTCCTCCGGCCAGCCCACCCCCGGCCCGTAGTCCGTGGCCACCCCGTCGCGGTGGTCGGTGATGGTCCCCTGCAGGACATAAACGGTCCCGGGGCGGCCCACGTGGTCATGGAGGGGCCCGAAAACTCCGCCTGGCTCGATGGTCACCATCCGCATCCGGAGTTGGCGCCCGTCCATGCCCTCGATCTCCCCGGCAAGATCCACCGTCGACAGAACCTCCATAGAGACGCCCTTTGTCTCCGGCACCACTTCTTCCACGCCCACCGCTTTCCCTTCCCTCCGGACTGCTGACGACGGCGGCGCCGGCCGGCCGCTGCCACGCACCCGGGTGCGGGTGCTTTAGGCGGCACGTGCCGGCGTCGACCGCTTTATTGCTGAACCTCCTGCTGCAAGCCTTGGCCGTCAGGACGGAATGGAGGAGATGTTCAGGATGTTGCCCTCGCTGTCCAGGAACCACGCTGCCTGGCCGTACCCCTCCATCGTTGCGATGCCGTTCTCGGTCTTCAGCCCAGGCATGTCGTAATCCTCGAAAACGACGCCGCGGGCCCGGAGTTCGTCCACGTCCCGCTGAACGTCGTCCGTGGCCCAGCCAATTTGCGTGTTTTTGGCCGAACCGGCGTTGTCCGTCTGGTAGATCAGGAACGAGGTTCCCTTTCCGCACCGATAGACAAGGCCGCCGTCCGCCATTGTGCGCTCGGGCTCAAACCCCAGCTTGTCCCGATAAAAATCCCGCGCCCGGTCGATGTCCTTGGCCGGCAGCACAGCCATGACTTCCATATCTTTGAGCATGACGAATCTCCTTGTGCTCTGATGGCGTTGCTCTCCCCCTGAAATGGTCCGGCCGTCCCCCGCCGGGCGTCGTGGCCGTCCTTCCCGCCGATTGCCGGGGCGGCCGCCTGAAACCCCTGGGTCCGCCGCGGCGCAGAACAGCAGCGGGAGGTTCCCGAAGTCTACGAGGCCATTATGGGACCGAAAATCCCACGACGGAATAGGGGATTTAAACGGCCCTGAAGCGGCCTCCCCCTGCTACTTACGTGCCACCCAGATTGCTTTACGCAGGGCAGCGCCCGCTACGGATACGAGGGGAACCAGGCATACCAGCGCGACGATGGTGTTGGGGCGGAAGACCGGACGCCCATTAACCGTCCGGTAGATTCCCAGTGGCACAACGAACCCGCCGCCGCCTCCGCCGGAGGCGCCGTCCTCCGACTCCGTGCCGCCGCCGAAGCCGAAGGACACCAGCGCCACGGGCACGATCTCCTCCCCGCCCAGGTTGACGGGGGTGCCGTAGGCGCGGGTGACGCCCATGTTCTTAAAGGATTCTGCAAGGGACGCAAGAGTGTCAGCCATGGCCCTCACGTTAGGGCGCCAGGCGTGGCTGCAGGAAGGACCATAAGTCCTGAGGAGCCTCCTGGCCCACTGGGAAGCGGGTACCCTGCTGCCGTGCTGGCCGGCGCCGTCCGCTTCTTTACTTCCGGATCTCGGCCATCCGCAGCCGAACAATGTCTTCCAGCACGTCGTCGGGCACGGGGTGGTCCGCGGTGAAGCGGATGGTCCCCTTAGACAGCGAGTACCCTTCCAGCCGCCCGGCCACCGCTTCCACCACCGCGCCGGAAAAGGGAAAGATCGAAAGGTGTTTTGCCGCCGGGACGGCTGCCAACAGCGGTTTGCCCTCGAGTTTCAGGGCGGGCATGCCATAGCTCATCCCTTCCGTGGCCTCGGGAGCCAGAGAGCGCGCAGTCTCCACCACATGCTGCAGGCAACTGCGGTCGGGTTCATCCAGCGCGGCCAGCGCCTCGTCCACGGCGCCCAAGGGGAACCTCAGCTCTTCCGGGCCGCAACGGTGGAAGCCAGCGCGGCGAGCCCGCGCTCGAAGTCAGCGCCCACCATCTTGTCCATGTCCATGAACAGCGCGAACACCCTGCCCAGGCCCTTGTTCTCACCCGTCATCCGCCAGGTCACCTCGGTACCGGTGTCCACCGGGGTGAAACTGAACGTGGTGGGGTTCAGTGCCTTGAACGGCCTGGTGAACTGCAGCCGGATCCGGATCAGGCTGGCGGGTATGGATTCTGTGAGTTCCATGGTGCCGCTGCCGGCCCTGCGGTTGCCGCTCCACTCGTACCCTGCGCCGGCGCCGGCCTCGTTGCCGAAGTAACGGCGGCTCATGCCCGGGTCAATCGTTTCCCAGGGGGACCAGGCGGTCCATTCGTGGAAGTTGTTGACCAGGGGGAAGATCTGCTCCGGTGAGGCAGGGATGACCGCCGTGCGGCGGACGTCAAAAGTGGACATGGGCCCAGCATAGGGGCCGGAGCCGCTGGCGTTAAGGGAGGACGACGTTCAGGGGGTCCTTGCCCTCGAGCAGGAGGCCGATCTGCTTCCTGAGCAGCCGGACCATCCGGGGGAACATGGCCGAGCTGGCGCCGCCGACGTGCGGGGTGATGAGCACGCCCGGTGTGGTCCACAGCGGGTGGTCCGCGGGCAGCGGTTCCGGGTCGGTCACGTCCAGGGCAGCCCGGAGCCGGCCGGTCGATGTCTCGGCGAGCAGGGCGTCGGTGTCCGCCACGGGGCCGCGGGCCACATTGACCAAGAGGGCTCCGTCCGGCATGGCCGCGAGGAACTTGGCGTCCACCAGCTGCTGGGTCTGCTCACCCAGCGGAACACTGACCACCACGATCTCGTGCAGCGGCAGCTGCTCGTAGAGCGAATCGATTCCGTGGATGGTCCCGCGGTCGTCCTCACGGGCGCGGCTGGCCATCCGGGTGACGTCGGTTTCGAACGGCAGGAGCCGGGCCTCGATGGCCTTGCCCACTCCGCCGTAGCCCACCAGCAGCACCCGCCGGTCGGCCAGGCTGGGCCGCTGGCTGTTGTCCCATGTTCCGGTTTCCTGGTTCCGGACAAAGTCCGGGATGCCCCGCTGGGACGCCACCATCATGCCCACGGCGAGCTCCGCCGTCGACGTTTCATGGACTCCGGCCGCGTTCGCGAAGGTGACGCCCTCGGGCAGAACTGCGGCGACGCCGTCGTACCCGATGGACTGGCTCTGCACCAGGCCCACGTCAGCGCCCTCCAATGCGGCGAGCGCCGACGGTTTGCCCATGTAGCCGGGCACCAGCAGGTCCAGCCGGCCCTCCGGCGCAGGTCCATCAAGGTCCCACAGGACAAACTCGACGCCGTCCATGGGCGCCAGTGCGTCCAGCAGGTTTTGGGCGGGCAGGCAGACGCGCAGCGGGGCCGTCACGCGGCGACCATCAGCTTCACGTTGGCGGCGCCCAGGGCATCCTCGATTTCCCGCGGGGGCGGGGCGTCCGTCACCAGGATGTCCACCGCATCGAAGGCCGCAAGCCGCGCCAGCGCGTACCGCAGCATCTTTTGATGGGTGGCGACCACCACCACCTGTTCCGCTGAATTCATAAGGGCGATCTTAGTGGCGCGTTCCACGTCCCGCTCAATATAGAACGCCTCGTCATGGATGCCGGTCACGCCGATGAAGGCTGTCTTGGCGCGCAGGCCGGCCGCCGCCGTGACCGTCATGGGGCCGTTGAACGCCTGGCTGTCCAGCAGCAGCTCCCCGCCAAGGCAGATGGTACGCGCTGCCGTGAGCTGGAGGCAGCGCTGGATGGCGGGGGCGGAATGCGTGATGATGGTGCCCGTGAAGGATGTGGGCAATTCCTGCGCGATCTGGTAGGTCGTGGTGCCGGCATCCAGGATGATGGCGTCCCGCTCGCCAATCAACGAGATGCAGGCACGCGCCACCCGGAGTTTGGCATCCGAATCCTCCCTCACCCGGGCGGCGAAGTCCGCGTTCTGGCCATGACCGTCCACGGCGCTGACGCCGCCGTGCACCACCCGGGCCAGTCCGCGCTTGGACAGGACCCGGGTGTCACGCCGAACGGTCATGTCGGAGACCGCGAACGTCTCCGCCAGGTCGTTCGTGGAAATGAAGCCCCTCCGGCCCAGCTCGTCCAGGATGGTGCGCTGGCGGGGCGTCAGCGGCGCCTCTTCATGTGCGGTGCTCATAGCTGCTCTTCCCTCCCCAATGTGCCGGGCAGGAGCCTGGCGGGATGTTGGACTTCCAACAAAATTCTTCTATGAACGTACCCCGGAAACAGCATTGGCAAGCTCCACGGGGCGTCCTTCCGTAATGGAACGTTCCGCCGCGAGGCCCATCCGGACTGACTGCAGTCCGTCGGCAACCGTCACTTCGACGGGACCTTCGCCGAGGATGGCCTTCCGGTACCCCAGGTGCTCGTAGTACGTGGACCCGTGATGGGCACCGGCCGCGAGGACGGCCTCGTCCACCGGGACTTCGTGCTTTTCGGGGCCCAGCGGGGACCGCGGGCTGAACTCCACGGTGGCTTCGGCCTCATCTCCTGGGATCCAGTGGTTGGCTGCTACCGGGATCAGCGTCTCGATCTTTGCGGCATCACCCACGATGGAGATCCGTTCCTGGAATTTGGATCCCTCGGCGAACATGGACAGTTCCAGCATGGCCCGGCGGCCGCCCTTGAAATCGACAATCACGTAGGCGTTGTCCACCATGTCGGACACCCGGCCGTCGTAGACCTCGTCCATGTGGTTTACGTCGTGGCCGCCGCTGGCGTACACCCGGACAGGCTCATCCTGCAGGATCAGCCGCATCAGGTCGAAGAAGTGGCAGCACTTCTCCACCAGGGTGCCGCCGGTGCGCTCGGCGAAGCGGTTCCATGCGTCCACCTTGTGCAGGAACGGGAAGCGGTGCTCCACGATGGAGAGCATGTGGATCTTCCCCAGCTTGCCGCCGTGCGCCGCCTGGATGATTTCCTGCACCGGCGGCATGTAGCGGTACTCCATGGCCACCCACACCGGTGCGGGGTAGTTGGCGGCGAGGGCTTCCAGTTCGTCCGCCTGCTCCGCGCTGGTGCACACAGGCTTTTCCACGAGCACGGGCAGGTTGGTGCCGCTGGCGAAGACGTCCTTCAGGATGCCCAGGTGCGTGTCGTTGGGGCTGGCGATGACTAGGGCGTCCACCAGGCCCGAGGCCAGGAGTTCCTGATGGGTGGCGAACGTCTGCACCTCATGTCCGATCTCCGCGACCGTCTCTTCCAGGGACGACGGTGTGGGATCCGAAACTGCGGTGACGAGGCTGCCCGGAATTAGTGCAAGGTTCCTCACATGTTCGCGGGCCATGTGGCCGGCTCCGATGAGGCCGTACCGGATGGTCCGGGGTGATTCCGCAGTAGGCAATGACATGAGCTGCTCCGTTTCTCTACGTTGAGGGGGCGGGACCGCGGCGTTGCATCCCAAACACAACTATACAGAAAGTGTTGTTTTTCCAACATGGCGTGTGTATATTTCTTCAATACCAGCCGGAACTACAACGAGGTG
This sequence comes from Pseudarthrobacter sp. LT1, assembly GCF_035621795.1. Lineage (NCBI taxonomy): Bacteria > Bacillati > Actinomycetota > Actinomycetes > Micrococcales > Micrococcaceae > Pseudarthrobacter > Pseudarthrobacter sp. LT1. The sequence goes on along the minus strand of NZ_CP141830.1, from coordinate 1,086,697 downwards.
GAACGTGCCCCAACCGTCAACTGGAACCCTGCTCTTCGTAGGCTGTGCCACCCTTGACTCCATCGCCCTGGTGGAGGATTTCCCGGCCGCGGACAGCCGCACCGTCGCCACGGATTTTGCGACGGCGGGCGGCGGCCCCGCAGCCACGGCAGCCGTCGCGGCGGCCCGGGCAGGCGCCAGCACCGCCTTCGCCGGCGTCCTCGGCGCCGATGAAGAAGGAGACCGCATCATTGCCGGGCTCCAGGGGGAAGGCGTGGACACCTCCGCCGTCATCCGCGATCCGGGTGTCAAAACCGGAGCCAGCGTGATCGTGGTCAGCAAGGCCACCGAAAGCCGGGCCATCGTCACCCGGCCAGTGCCGCCCGTCAGTTTTCCCGCCGCCAGCCGCTTTACCGAGCTGCTGCAGTCCGCGGCCTGGGTCCACGTGGACCACCTGGGCTGGAACGCTGTTGCCACGGTGCCCGGCTTCAACCCGGAGGACCTGAACCTCAGCGTTGACGCCGGCAATCCGATCCCCGCCTTCAGCCCCCGTGGTGTCGCACTCTACGTGCCCACTATTGAAAGGCTCCAGGCGGAGTACGGCGCGGGCCTCTCCCCCGAGGCCCTCCTGGGCAAAGCGCTTGACGACGGCGCCACCGCCGTCGTCGCCACCGCCGGCTCCGAAGGAGCCTGGGTTGTGGAACGCGGCGGCCAACCGGTCCACATCCCGGCCGCCCCCGCCACCATCGTCTCCACCCTCGGCGCCGGCGATGTTTACCACGGCGCCCTGCTCGCGGCCGTCGCCGCCGGCCTTCCGCTGGTGGACGCCGCAGTGTTCGCCGGCCGCACCGCTTCCGCCTCGTGTGGCGGACTGGACGGCCGCTCCGCCATCCCGCACCAGACCATCGCCCCTGTCCCAGTTTCCAACCTGTCCAGCTGAAAGAAGCAGCCCATGAGCCACACCGATCTTTCCCCCCTGCAGCGCCCGTCCGGCGCCTTTGCGATGCTTGCCGTCGACCAGCGCGAAGCCATGCGCAACATGTTCGCCGAGCACACCGACCAGCCCGTCACCGACGATGACCTGCGCGACTTCAAGCTCGAGGCCGCCCGTATCCTCACCCCCTACGCCTCCGGCATCCTCATCGACCGCCAGTTCGCCCTCGACCAGGCCATCGACGCCGGTGTGGTGGATTCCAGCTGCGGGCTCATCGCCTCCGCGGACCACTTCGAATCCGCGCACGGCGAGCTGGTGGGCGAGGTGACCATCGACCGGCTGGTGGACCCGCACAAGTACAAGGCCCTCGGCGTCAAGGCCCTCAAGCTGCTGGTGCTCTACCGCCCGGACGAGCCCGCCGAGGGCCGGGTGGCCATGGTCCGCGAATTCGTGGACAGCTGCCGGTCCGCCGGGCTGATCAGCATCATTGAACCTGTGTCCCGCAAGCCCCTTGCCGGTGGCGACTTCGACTGGAACGCCGGAATCCTGGCCGCAGCCAAGGAGCTCGGCAGCCTTGGCGCCGACCTCTACAAGGCCGAGGTCCCCTTCAAAGGGCAGGCCTCCGAGGATGATGTCCGCGCGGCCTGCGCCGAACTGACCAAAGCCATCGACGGCCCCTGGGTGGTCCTTTCCAGCGGCGTTCCCGAGGACGTCTTCCCCGACGCCGTCCGGTGGGCCTGCCTGGAAGGCGCCAGCGGCTTCCTCTCCGGACGCGCCGTCTGGGCATCCTGCATCGGAGCCCCCGACGTCGTCGAATCCCTGTCCACCGACGCCGTCCGCAGGCTGCAGCGCCTCTGCGCCGTGGTTGACGACGTCGTTTCAGCACAACGGGCCCACGCATAGGCACCGTCCAGGCGCCACAGCGTCCTCCCCGGGGCAACCCGTTTCCGCAGTAAGCACACAAGGCACAGCAAACACTCAACGAGGAGATTATTGTGAGTCAGATTTCACGCAGGCAGGCTATGGCCATTCTCGGAGCCCTGGGCTTCGGCGCCACGGCGGCGGCGTGCGCAGGCCCCGGCGGTTCCACCTCGCCGGCCGGCGCCTCCGGACCGGCAGCCCCGTCCACCGGCGCAGTGACCGGCAAGGTGTCCTTCGCCCACTGGCGCGGCGAGGACAAGGCCGTGTTCGACGAGCTCATTAAGCGTTTCGCCGCCAAGCACGACGGCGTAGAGGTGGCCCAGGACATCTCCACCTCCAACGACTACAACGCACAAGCCCTGCAGAAGCTGCGCGGCGGCTCCATCGGTGACGCGTTCGCCACCTTCCGCGGCGCCCAGTTCAAGAACTTCAGCGAAGCCGGGATCTACACCGACCTCAAGGACAGCAAAGCCGTGGCGAACTACCAGAAGGGACTGTTGTCCGCGGGCCAGAGCGGCAACAACCAGCTGGGCCTGCCGTACCAGGTGGTGTTCCCCATGCCCATGGCCAACGTGGACCTCTTCGACAAGGCCGGCGCGGAAATCGCCCCCAAGAACTGGGATGCGTTCCTGGCGATGTGTGAAAAACTCGCCTCCGCCGGGGTCATCCCCATCTCCTGGCCGGGCGGCGATGTGGGCAACGGCGGCCAGTTGTTCAACTGCATGATTGCCAACAATGCCCCGGTGGACGACATGTGCGCCCAGATCGAACAGGGCAAGCTCAAGTGCACCGATGACTGGTTCATCAAGATGCTCAACCAGTACAAGGACCTGAAGCCCTTCGTACAGCCGAACGCCACGGGCACCGCCGTGGAGCCGGCGCAGAACCTGTTCTCGCAGGGCAAGGCCGCCATGCTGGCCACCGGTTCGTACCACATCGCCGCAGTCCGCGGCCTGGGTGCCAAGTTCCCCATCGACCTGGTGTTCCCCAACACCACCTCCGACGGCAAGGGCAAGTATGAAGGCGCCTACAACGCCACCTTCATCCTGGGCGTCAACTCCGCCAGCAAGAACCAGGCCGCGGCAGCAGCCTGGATCGACTTCCTCTCCGAGCCCGAGAATGCGGGCTATTACGCCAACCAGACCGCCCAGCACGTTTCGGTGGACAAGGTGGAATACACCAACCCGGACCTGAAGCGGCTGAGCCCCTGGCTGCAGAAGAAGACCGCGCTCGCCGCCCGCTTCCAGTTCAACAACCTTGATGTCCGCAACGCGGTGGAAGCCAGTGCCACGGCCGTCATCTCCGGCACCAGCCCGGAGCAGGCAGCCGCTGCCGCCCAGAAGATTGTCGATGAACGGCTATGAGCATCCATCCCGGAACCGCTGCGAAGCACAAGGCGCCGGAGGACCAAACCGCCGCCAGCGCGGCCAAGGTGCGCCGCCGCTCCCCCACCCGCGTGAATCCGGCACTGTACCTCTTCCCGCTGCCGGCCGTCGCCGTCGTCGCCTTCTTCCTGGTGATGCCCACGCTGCAGGCCTTCCAGTACGCCATCACGGACTGGAACGGCTTCTCGGCGGCATTCAACTATGTTGGCCTGGACAACTTCATCCGCGCGTTCACCAAGGACTCGCTGTTCACCAATGCCCTGACCAACAACCTGAAGTTCGTGCTGCTGGTGGTCATCGCGCAGACCCTCTTCTCGCTGATCCTCGCCCTGCTCCTGACGAAGAACTCCCGGGGCAGCATCCTGCTCCGGGCGCTGTTCTTCTTCCCCACCATCCTGTCCTCGGTGTCGGTGGCCTTCATCTGGAAGTTCATCTACGACCCCAACTTCGGGCTGGCGAACTCGGTCCTCAGGACCGTCGGAGTGGACGGCGGCGCCTATCTCGGCAACGACGCCCAGGCCTTGTACTGGGTGGCCGTCACCCAGGTGTGGTTCCACTCGGGCCAGATGATGGTGGTCTACATTGCCGGGCTGCAGGCCATCCCCCGGGAACTCTACGAAGCGGCGGAGATGGACGGTGCCAACAAATGGCAGCAGTTCAAATCCATCACCTGGCCCTTCGTTGCCCCGGCCACATCCATTGTGGTGGCCTACACCACCGTGCAGTCCTTCAAGGCGTTCGACCTGATCCTGGGCATCGCGGGAAATCCGCCCAAGAGCTCCCTGGACATCCTGTCCACCCGCATTTACAGCACCTTTGCCAACTCGGAATTCGGCTACGCCGCCGCCCAGTCGATCATCTTCATGGCGATGATCGCCCTGGTCACCTGGCTGCAGCGCCGCCTGCTCCGGCTGACCCCGAAGGGGGACTAGCAGCATGCTCGCCTCACTAAGCCGCCGCGCCATCCTGGCCATCTACGCGGTCATCATCATCGTTCCGCTGACTGTGGTGGCCTTCGGCAGTTTCAAGACCACGCAGGAACTCTTCGCAGGGCCCTTCAGCCTGCCCCACTCGCTCTCCGCAGACAACTTCACCGAAGTGGTGGGCGGCCAGAACCTCGGCTCGTCCTTCATGAACAGCGTGATCGTCACCGGCATCTCCGTGCCGCTCACCCTCTTCCTGGCCAGCCTGGCCGGGTACGCGGTGTCCCGGCTGAAGGGGTTCATGTCCTGGGCCATCTTCGGGTTCCTGGTCCTGGGCATGGCCATCCCGGCGCAGGCCAACATGGTCCCGCTCTATGTGCTCTTCGGCAGGCTGGGCCTGCTGGACAACCTGGCCGGCCTGATCCTGGCCAACGTGGTCTCCACGCTGCCCATCGCCGTGTTCATCCTGGGCGGGTTCATGCGGACCCTGCCCAAGGAACTCTACGAAGCCTCCTCGATTGATGGCAGCGGTCCGTGGAAGACCTACTCCTCCATTGCCCTGCCGCTGTCAGCACCCTCCATCGCTGCGGCCGCCATCTTCCTGTTCGTCATCCACTGGAACGAACTCCTCTACCCGCTGCTGTTCATCCAGACCCCCGGGAACCGGACGCTGCCGCTGGCGCTGCTCAGCTTCCAGGGCGAGTTCCAGACCAATTACCCGCTTCTGTTCGCCGGCGTCATCCTGGCGTCCCTGCCCGTGGTGGTGGCGTACGTCTTCCTGCAGCGCTACTTCGTTGCCGGCATCACGGCAGGCGCCAGCAAGGGATGAGTACGACGACGGCGGGCAGCACCTGCGACGGCAGCCCCCTCCCAGCCAACGAAAGGCACCATTCATGAACCTCAAGTCAGCCCGGCACCTGATCAACGGCAGCTGGCACACCGGCGGAACCGCCAGGGACGTGACGGACCCCGGCAACGGCAGCACGGTAGGTGAGGTGGCCTGGGGCACCGCCCAGGAAGCCACGACAGCCGGCGACGCCGCGGCAGAGGCTTTCAGGTCCTGGTCGCACACCACCGCACGCCACCGCGCCGACCTGCTGCGCAACGCTGCCGATCTCCTGGCAGAACGCCGCGACGAGCTCGCACACACCCTGGCACTCGAGGCCGGCAAACGGCTCCCCGAAGCTCAGGGGGAAGTGGACTTCTCCGTGGAGTACTTCCGCTGGTTCGCCGAGGAGGCCCGCCGCGCCACCGGCACCGTCAGCCCGCCCGAACTGCAGGGCCGCCGCCACCTCAGCACCCGCAAACCCCTCGGCGTGGCCCTCAGCCTGACGCCCTGGAACTTTCCGGTGTCCATCCAGGCCCGGAAGCTTGCCGCAATGCTTGCCGCCGGCTGCACAGTGGTGGGCAGGGTGTCAGAGAAGGCCCCGCTGGCCGCCACCGGCCTGTTCGAGGTCCTGCACGACGCCGGGTTCCCCGCCGGTGTGGTGAACCTGGTCCACGGCCCCTCCCGCGAAATCACCGCCGCCCTGATGTCACACCCCGCAGTCCGGGCCGTCAGCTTCACCGGCTCCACCGGGGTGGGACGGCAGATCATGGCATCCGCCTCGGAGCGCGTGGTCCGGCCGCTGCTGGAACTCGGCGGCAACGCACCCTTCATCGTCTTCGAGGACGCCGACCTGGACGCCGCCGTGGACGGTGCCGTCCTCGGCCGGCTCCGCAACACCGGCCAGTCCTGCGTGGCCGCCAACCGGTTCCTGGTCCAGGACAGCATTGCGGAGGAATTCGCACGGAAGCTGGGCGCCCGCTTTGATGCCATGAGCATCGGCCATGGAGTTCCCGACGACGGCGGTCCGGTCCCGGATCTCGGTCCCGTCATCGACGCCGAAAGAGTGTCCGCGGTGCAGGCACTGGTGGACGACGCGATCGAACGCGGCGCCCGGCGGGTCACCGAGCGGACTTCCGTACCCGGCGAAGGTGCCTTCATGGCACCCACGCTGCTGGCCGACGTCCCCGACGACGCGCTCCTGGTGACCGAGGAAGTCTTTGGCCCGGCGGCCGGCGTCGTCACCTTCTCCTCGGAGGAAGAAGCGATCCGGAAGGCCAACGCCACCGAGATGGGCCTGGCCGCCTACGTCTGGAGCGGCAGCCCCAGGCGCGGCTGGGACATCCCCGAGCAGCTCGAAGCCGGCATCGTGGGCGTGAACGATCCCCTCCCGTCCGTGGCCTTCGCGCCCATGGGCGGTGCCAAACAGTCCGGCCTGGGCCGGGAAGGATCAAGCCTGGGCCTGGAGGAGTTCGAGGAGGTCCAGTACGTGGCCTGGAGGCCGTAAATGCTGACCACCGGCCTGGTGCTGGGCGCCGTTGTCATGGGTGCCGGGATGCAGCGCGTCACCGGCATGGGCTTCGCGCTGGTGGCCGCCCCCTTCCTGGTCCTGCTCCTGGGGCCGGTGGAGGGAGTGGTGCTGGTGAACGTGTGCGGGGCCGTGACGGCGGGGGCCATCATCTTCCGGGTGGTAAAGGACATCGACTGGAAGCGCTACGCCGCACTGGCGGCTTCGGCGCTGCTGGGCATCATTCCAGCAGCCTTCCTGATCCGGCTCATTCCGGCACCTGTGCTGGAGATCTCCATCGGAGTGATCCTCGCCGTCGGCCTGACCGTCCTGCTGGTCCTGAAATCCGCCACCCTGCCGGAGCGCCGCCGCTACCTGTTGACCGCCGGCGGCCTCAGCGGCTTCATGAACACAGCAGCCGGGGTGGGTGGCCCTGCCGTCAGCATGTACTCGATAGCCACCCGGTGGCAGCACAAATCCTTTGCGGCCACCATGCAGCCGTACTTCTTCACCATCGGTACGTTCTCGCTGATCTCGAAGGCCATCACGGCTCCCGCGACCTTCCCCGTGCTGCCGCTGGCCATGTGGCTCGCCGTCGCCGTTGCCTGCCTGGCAGGGCTGGTACTCGGCGACCTCGCCGCCAAACACGTCCCGGCCCGCGCCGCGCAGATCCTCCTGATCATCCTGGCCTACCTGGGAGCGGCCGCCACCATCATCCGCGGCGTATCCGACGCCGTGGGCTGACCCGACCTTTTCACTTGCACCAACACCAGAAAGAGGACATGACATGACGTGGCTCGACAGCCCCGCCCACGCCCGATGGCTCGAGGCGGAAACCGACCGGCTGATCCACTTCGCCGAGGCCTCCAAGGTCCCAACGGGATTCGGCTGGCTGGACAACTACGGCAAGGTGTTCGCCGACAAGCCCACCCATCTGTGGATTACTGCACGGATGACCCACAGTTTTGCCGTTGCCGCCCTGATGGGCCGGCCGGGCGCTGCCACACTGGTGGACCACGGCATCGCAGCCCTGAACGGGGCCCTCCACGACGATGAGTTCGGCGGCTGGTACGCCGAGGTCGATGAGAATGGCCCGGTCAACGACACCAAGTCCGGCTACCAGCACTCCTTCGTGCTCCTGGCCGCTGCGAGCGCGGTCGCCGCAGGGCGCCCGGGTGCCCGTGAACTGCTCGACGAGGCACTGCGGGTAGCCGACACGAAGTTCTGGGACCACAAGGCCAACATGTGCTTCGACTCGTGGAACCGGGACTTCACCGAGACCGAGGCCTACCGCGGCGGGAATGCAAGCATGCACTCGGTGGAGGCATACCTCATCGTGGCCGATGTGACCGGCGAGAACCGCTGGCTGGAACGGGCCCTGCACATCGCCGAGGTGCTCATCCACGACTTCGCGCGCAACAACAACTACCGGGTGTTTGAGCACTTCGACCCCGAGTGGAAGCCGATGCCGGAGTACAACACGGACGACCGTGCCAGCCAGTTCCGTGCCTACGGGGGAACGCCGGGCCACTGGGTGGAGTGGGCGCGCCTGCTCCTGCACATCCGGGCCGGCCTTGAGGCCAGGGGCATGAACGTCCCGGACTGGCTCCTCGAAGACGCCCGCGGCCTGTTCGATGCAGCCATCCGCGACGCCTGGGAACCGGATGGCCATCCTGGTTTCGTGTACACCGTGGACTGGGAAGGCAAGCCGGTGGTCACCACCCGCATCCGGTGGGTACCAGCCGAGGCAATCGGAGGCGCAGCGGCCCTGTACATCGCCACCGGCGAGAAGAAGTACGCGGACTGGTACGAGCGGATCTGGGACCACGCCCGCGACTGGTTCATCGACTACGAGCATGGATCCTGGAAGCAGGAACTCGACGAGAACGGAAACGTCACCTCCACCGTGTGGTCGGGCAAGGCTGACATCTACCACCTGTGGCACTGCCTGGTGGTTCCCCGCCTTCCACTGGCACCCGGGCTGGCTCCGGCGGTTGCCGCCGGGCTGCTTGACGCGCGCATCAGCGGAACCCGGGCTTAAGAAGAGGGCAGCGTTGCCCGCCGGCAGCGGGAACCGGCGGGCAACGAAACGGGGCGGGGCAGGGCGGCCGCGCGGCGACGTGTCACAGCTATGACACGCCATTTGATCCTGTAAATTTAAGGGAGGAATTGCAGGCGAGCATAGCCGCGTTCCAACCCCACCCTTTGAATGGACGCTCCCCCATGTCTTCCGCGATTTCCGCGCCGTCCCCTGCCCGTTTTCCCTACGCCGCAATGGTGGTCCTGGCCACCATTGCGTTCACCGCCATTACCACCGAACTCCTCCCGTCCGGGCTGCTGCCGCAGATCAGCACCGGCCTTGGCGTCTCCGAGCCGGTGGCCGGTTATCTTGCCGCTGCCTACGCCGCCGTCATCGTTGTCACGGTGGTCCCGGCGGCACGGCTGCTGGGGAAGATCCCGCGGCATGCCCTGCTGGTGGGGCTGGTCCTGACCTTCGCGCTCAGCAACGCACTGGTGGGACTGGCACCGGACTTCACGTCGGCGATGATCGCCCGGCTGGTGGGCGGGCTGGCGCACGGACTGCTCTGGACCACCATGGCGCCGTTCGTTTCCCGCGTGGTTCCGGCCGACAAAGTGGGCAAGGCGCTGGCAATCGTGTTCAGCGGCAACAGCCTGGGCCTGGCCATCGGTGCACCGGTGGGCACGGCCCTGGGCGGATTCCTGGGCTGGCGTGCCGCATTCCTGGTGCTCGCCGGGTTCGGCGTGGTCCTGACGGTCCTCGCGTTTTGGCTGCTCCCCCGCGTCCAGCGCATTTCCGACGCCGCCCGCCCGTCCCTGCGGAAGGCGATCGGCCAGCCAGGCGTGAAGTCGGTGGCGGTCGCCTGGCCACTGCTGGTCCTGGCGCACTTCGCCCTGTTCACCTACATTGCACCCTTCATCCGCGAGGCGAACCTCCCGGACTACGCCACGAGCCTCTCCCTCACAGTGCTGGGCGGGTCCGGCCTGCTGGGCATTTGGATTGCGGGGCTCACCGTCGATTCGCGGCCCCGCCGTTCGCTGCTGATCACGACGGCGGCCATCGCCGCATCGATGCTCCTGCTGCCGCTCGCCGTGGGAAACCTGCCCGTGGCCCTGGTCCTGATGACCGTCTGGGGGGCGGGCCTGGGCGCCATCGGCATCTACAACCAGTCCGCGATCCTCCGGGCCGGCGGGGAGTACAGCGAGGCCGCCAACGGGCTCACGGTCCTGACCATCCAGCTGGGCATCACCATCGGCGCGCTCTACGGCTCGGCGGCCCTGGTGGTTGGGGGCCCGCTGCTGGTTCCGGCCGCGGCGGCAATCCCGGTGGTCGCCGCATTCGTGATCACGCTCGCCGGCAAGCGGTACGCCTACCCGCCGGGCCCGCGCGAACGCATCTGGCTGGAACCCCGGCCGGTCACTGACAAGGTCAAGGACCCCGCCTGATCCCTGCATCGGTTGCTCCGTAAGTGCCGTTTTGAGCCGCCAAAAGGACCGGTACGGAGCAATCGATGCGGGGGCAGGGCAGAACCTGGCGTTAATCTCCCCTCCAACTGTGTGAACCCCGGCCGCAACCTGGCTGGCCTAGCGTAGGCGGGTCACCCGGCACTGCCGAAACCCGTCACCAGGAGGAACCATTCCCATGCGCACAGTCCTGACCGCTGCGGCAACCGCCGCCCTGCTCGCCGCCGCCGTCGCCTCCCCCGGCGCCGCCTTTGCCGCCGGAACCGCTGACGCCGGCACGCCGTCGTCGAACGCTGCCGGTACCGCCACCTCAGCCATCACAACGAACGAGCGCAACGGCTCCTTCGACCTCCAGGCGCACCGCGGCGGCCGCGGCGAGTGGACCGAGGAGTCGCTGGCGGCGTTCGGCAACTCCCTGAAGCTCGGCGTCAGCACCCTGGAACTGGACACGCACCTCACGGAGGACGGGAAGATCATCGTCTGGCATGACGACACCATCCAGGCCAACAAGTGCATCGACACCGCCCCGGCCACCGCCGGTGACCCTGAGTTCCCGTACGTCGGCCGCAGGGTGGCGGAGCTGTCCCTGGCCCAGGTCAAGACCCTGAACTGCGGCTTCATGCAGCTGCCCGGCTTCCCGGAGCAGGACGTGATCGAGGGGAACCGAATCGCCGAGCTCAAGGACGTCTACCAGCTGACGGAGCAGTACAACGCCAAAAAAGTCCGCTTCAACGTGGAGACCAAGGTGGAGGACGGCAAGGCCGGCGGCGACGGCATGGTGGCGCTGACCAAGGCCGTGGTGGCAGAAGTGCAGGCGTCCGGCGCCGCGGAACGCACCACCATCCAGTCCTTCGACTGGTCCTCGCTGAACCTCACCAGGAAACTGGCGCCGGAGCTCACGCTCGTTGCGCTTTCCAGCGGGGACGCGTGGATGCAGGTGGGCAAGCCGGGTGCCGCGCCTGAGCTGGGCGGCATCGACATCGACAACTACGACGGATCCCTCGCCAAGGCTGCCGCCGCCCAGGGGTACAACGTCATCTCCCCCACGTTCAGCTCCGCCACCCCGCAGATGATCGCCGAGGCGCACCAGCTGGGCCTCGCCGTCATCCCCTGGACCGTCAACAAGCCCGCAGACATGGAACGACTGATGGACCAGGGCGTGGACGGTATCATCACCGACTACCCCACCCGCCTGCGCACCCTCATGGATGAGCGCGGCCTGAAGCTGCCCAAGGCCTACGCCCCGCAGGCATAGTTCCGCGGATCAGGGCCCTGCGCTGGCCCCTCCTGCGCTACAGCCCGACGGCGGCTGCCGGACTTCCGCTGGGGGAAGTCCGGCAGTTGCCGTCGTCCTGCCGCCCGTCGAGTGCTTCGTAGCCGGCGGTGTTCAGTCCCGGTATTTGGCCACGGTGAACAGGAACGCGGAGTCCTCCTCCGCGTGCAGGCTGTGCAGGCCGGGCGGGACGATCAGCAGATCGCCGGCTTTGCCCTGCCATGACTCGCCACCGGCCTTGAGGCTGACGCAGCCCTGGATCACGAAGACCGTGGCGTCGCCGGGGTTCTGGTGTTCACTCAACTGGGTTCCGGCCTTCATGGCCATGACGGTCTGCCGGAGGACTTTTTCGTGGCCGCCGTACACCGTGTCCGCAGCGCGGCCGTTGGTTGAGGTGACCGCCGCCTCGAGCTGCTGCCGGGCCAGCGCGTCGATCGATATCTTCTGCATGCGCCCAAGGCTACCCGGGTCCACGGCATCTGGGGGCCGGTTTTTCCAGCCGGAGCAGGCTGGAAATCCCCTTGGGAGGGGATACAGCACCAGAGAGGACGGGCCTACCCTTCGAGCATGAACACCGTGTCGCAGATCTTCGCGGTAATGGCCGCGGCCATCTATATCTTCGTCTTTCCGGTGGAGAGCTTCCTCCTCCGCCGCAACAGGTGGGCGCAGAAATTCCTGAGCACGCCCCCAGAAAACGTGCCCGCCGTGATGATGTGGGCCATCCCCACCGGGTACCGGAACCTGCTGGTGGCGCTGGGGGTGATCGCCGGCGTGGTCGCGGCCAACTCCGGCCACCTGGTGGTGGGCTACACGCTGGTGGTCTACTGCTGCGCCAACATGGTCCTCACTGCACCCACCATGCTGCTCGCAGACCTCCAGGGGCACTATCCCCGGAAGTGGGACAGCGTGCCGGGGACCCTCGCGGCGACGGTCCCTGCCCTGGTGGCCCTGCTCCTGCTGCCGTTCGGGCCGTAGCTTCTCCCGGGGCACGGTCCACAGCGGCCGCCGCAGCCTTACAACGGACACGCGCCGGGGGTACCCGATTTCGGGGCCCGGCAAAGGCTTGATAGAGGTTAAAGGATGCCAGACTTCCTGAATCCCGCCCTGCCCTTCATCGCCATGGCCCTGGCGGTGGTGGCCGGACTCACCCTGTCCTGGCTGCTCCGCAAGATCGTCCTCAAGCTCAACCGGAAGCGTCCTGAACTGCACGCCACTTCCCGGGTGGCCCGCCAGCCGTTGCGGCTTGCACTGTGCCTGGTGGGCGTCCGCGCTGCGCTGGGGCTGACGGCTGCAGGCGAAAGCTGGCACGCCGGCGTCGACCATCTCCTGCTGATCGCGATGATCGGCGCGTTCGCGTGGCTTGCCATCGCGGTCCTGCTGATTGTGGAGGCCGTGGTGTTGAACCGGCACAGCGTGGACGTGGCGGACAACCGGCGTGCCCGGCGGCTGCGCACCCAGATGATCCTGGCCCGGCGGATCGCCGTGGCGCTGGTGGTGGTGCTCGCCGTCGGCACTGCCATGCTGACGTTCCCCGCGATCCAGGCGCTGGGGGCTGGGCTGCTGGCGTCCGCGGGCGTGATCTCGATCGTGGCTGGCCTCGCCGCGCAGACGTCCCTGGTGAATGTCTTCGCCGGTATGCAGCTCGCGTTCACCGACGCCATCCGGGTGGACGATGTGGTGGTGGTCCAGAAGGAATGGGGCAGGATCGAGGAGATCACCCTCACCTACGTGGTGGTCCATCTCTGGGACGACCGCCGGCTGATCCTGCCCTCCACCTACTTCACCACCACACCGTTCGAGAACTGGACCCGCCGCCAGTCCGAGGTCATGGGCACCGTGGAGTTCGACCTCGACTGGCGCGCCCCCGTGGAGGACATGCGCACCGAACTGCGCCGGGTGCTGGCCGGCACCGAACTGTGGGATGAACGCGTGGGCGTCCTGCAGATCACCGATGCCACCGGAGGCTTTGTCCGCGTCCGCATCCTGGTCAGCGCCGCGGACAGTGCCGCGCTCTTCGACCTGCGCTGCCTGGTCCGCGAAACCACGGTCACGTTCCTCCAGCAGAACCATCCGCAGGCGCTGCCGCACCAGCGCTGGGAGCAGGCAGCGGACGACGGCGGCACGGCCACCCGGCGCAAGGCACCCCTGCGCGGGCTGGGTGCGTCGGGGGCGGGTGCTCATGCCCCGGCGGACCCGCACGAATCGCAGCTGTTCACCGGATCCATCGAGGCGGTGGAACGGTCGCGGGCCTTCACCGGTCCCGGCGACGAGGTGTTCGAGGAACGGGACCGCAACCTGGCCTCCCGGAACTGACCCCGGGCCGGAAAACCCTTGATAGGTGACCATAGGGTCACCTATCATTGAGGGCATGGACGACGTGTTCAAAGCACTCTCCGACCCCACCCGCAGGGACCTGCTCGACGAGCTGTTCCGCGAGGACGGCCAGACCCTGAGTGCGCTTGAGGCACGGTTCAGCATGAGCCGGTTCGGGATCGCCAAGCACCTCCGCATCCTGGAGGACGCAGGCCTGGTGGTGACGCGCCGTCGCGGGCGGGAAAAGCTGCACTTCCTGAACCCGGTCCCCATCCGCCTGGTCCACGACCGCTGGGTCAGCAAATACGCAGAACCATGGGCCGCTGCCCTCAGCGACCTCAAATCCAGATTGGAAAGTCCCATGGAAAAAATCTTTGAGATCTACATCAAGACCACACCGGAGAAGCTCTGGGAAGCCATCACGGACAGCGATATCCGCAGCAAGTACCAGTTCGGCAATACGCTGCAGTCCGACTGGACGCCTGGCGGCCGCTTCGAAATGGGCAACCCCAAGGCAGGCCAGATCCTGGGCGAAGGCGAAAACCTGGAAGTAGACCCGCCGCGCCGCCTGGTCCAGACCATGCGCGCCCTGTGGGGCGAGGACGTCAAGGCCGAGGGCACGTCCAAGGTCACCTGGGAGATCGAGCCCGTAGGCGATTCCTGCCACCTCACCGTCACCCACAGCGACCTGCGCGAGGGCGCCAACGAGCAGCTCTACGGCGGCTGGCCGATGATCCTCTCGGGCCTGAAGACGTGGCTGGAAACCGGCGAAAAGCTCACCACGCCGGGCTCGCTGCTATACTCGTAGCGCCCGCGCGGCAGCGCCACTGACGGAAGCTGCAGGCCGGGGCGCCATTCGGTCCCCGGCTCGGTAGTGTCATGTCATGGACAGCAGCGCCCTGGTCAATATTGGGTTGGTTCTCGGTTTCGTACTGCTGGGCGGGGTGTTCGCTGCGGCGGAGATGGCCCTGGTGTCCCTGCGCGAAAGCCAGGTGCGCGGGATCGAGAAGTCCGGTGAAACCGGCGCCCGGACCGCGGCCCTGGCACGCAATCCCAACCGGTTCCTCTCCACCGTCCAGATCGGGGTGACCCTGTCCGGGTTCTTCTCGGCGGCCTATGGCGCCTCCGCGATCGCCCCCGCCGTTGTCCCCCTCCTCGAAGCGCTGGGGCTGGGCGGGGCGGCGGGGCCGGTGTCCTTCATCGGCATGACCCTGCTGGTGGCCTACCTGTCCCTGGTCCTGGGTGAGCTTGCCCCCAAGCGGCTGGCGCTGCAACGTCCCGTCGCGTTCACTAAAGTACTCGCCCCGCCGCTGGTCGGACTCGCCCGCGTCATGCGGCCGGTCATCTGGCTCCTGTCCGTGTCCACCGATGCCGTGGTCAGGCTCCTTGGCGGCGACCCGCGGGCCAAGCGGGAGGGCATCAGTTCCGAGGAGCTCTGGGACATGGTGGCGGACAGCGAACTGCTCGAAGAGAGCAGCCGGAACATCGTCGCCGATGTGTTCGGCGCCGGGGACCGGACGCTGCAGGAGGTGATGCGCCCCCGTACGGAGGTGACCTTCATCGACGGCGCCATGAGCGTTGCCGATGCCCGCAGCATGGTCAGGGACGGCCCGTACTCGCGGTTCCCCGTGATCGGGAGGAGCCCGGACGACGTCCTGGGCTTCGTGCACATCCGGGACCTGATGCCCCGCGACGAGGTCCAGGACCAGGCGCCGGTGCGGGACCTTGCCCGGGAGATCCTTCCGCTGCCCGGGACCAACCGGGTACTGCCGTCGCTGTCCCGGATGCGCAAGACCAACCAGCACATCGCCCTGGTGGTGGACGAGTACGGCGGTACTGACGGGGTAGTGACGCTCGAAGACCTGGTGGAGGAACTGGTGGGCGAAATCTATGACGAGTACGACACCGGCGCCGAGCACGAGGACCGGATCAACGTGGCCGACGGCTTCATCGACGTGGACGGCGGCCTGATCCTGCAGGAGTTCAAGGCCGCCACGGGGATCGTCCTCCCGGAGGGCCACTACGAGACCGTCGCCGGGTTCATGATGGACCGGCTGGGCCGCCTGCCCCGCGCAGGCGACCGTGTGCAGATCCCGGGATACGTGCTGACGGTCCTGAGCATGGACAGGCTCCGGATCGCCCGCATCCGGGTCACGCCGGCGACAGGCCACGCTGACTGACCGGCCAGGGCTGGAAGGCACGACGGCGGTAGGCGCCTTCCCCGGGGACTAAAGGCCCTACGGGCAGGGCCCGGTACCGGTCACAGTTAAGGAGCGGCTGGCCTGAACGGCCAGAAGGGGCTGGAGCCCGCGTCCGCTTCCTATCCACGGGGCACATGGGCACGGTGCTCCCAAACCCCGGCAGACAGGACACACCACAATGTTCACGAAACGCACCACCCTCATTGGCGCTACCCTGGCGTTTGCTGCCGCGGCCCTCGCGGCACCAGCACAGGCCGCAAGCAGCAACGGCGCAGAGGTCACCAAGTTCAACGAATGCAAGGCCACCGGCGAGGTCCAGACCTGCCGCACGGGCATCGTGGTCAGCAACCACGTCTCAACGCCCAGCGGGATCGAGTCTTCCTCGTCCTCGAGCAACTACACGGACGCCCTGAGCTCCAATGATGGGAGCACGTCCACGACCATCAGCACCCAGACGCACTCCCATTTTCTGGTCCGCGACGGGCAGGTGTTCGAGATGGGCCAGCATTACCGCGAGCAAATCACGCTGACAGGCCCGGACGGCACCCGGCAGTGCTGGGAAAGGGAGGATTCCCACCAGGTGGGGAACTCCGTCCAGTACGACCGCGAGGCGCACTACTGCCCGTAGTCAGCGGCAGCCGGTCATGCCGGGGCACCAAGGCTCTGCTCTAAAAAGGTGAGCGTCCGCGCCCAGGCATCGGCGGCCGCCGGGGCGTTGTAGGTATACCTGTTGGTGTCGTTGAAGAACGCATGGCCGGTGCCCGGGTAGACAACGGCTTCGAAGTCCACCCCGGCGGCGCGCATGCGTGACTTCAGGCCGGGAAGCTCCTCCATGAGGGCGCCGTCCTGCTCGCCGTAAAAAGCCAGGACGGGGCAGTTGATGGCGCGCAGCTCTGCGTCCTTGAACTCGGCGTGCCCGTAGAACGGCACGGCGGCGCGCAGCCGCGGCTCGGCAACGGCGAGGGAGAAGGTGTAGGTCCCGCCCAGGCAGAAGCCCGTCGCGGCCACCCGCCCTGCCAATCCCGGCACGCCTTCCAGGTGGTCAAAGCACACGCGGAGGGCGGCGACTGCGTGTTTGGCATATTCCGGGGAGCGCATCGGCGCCATGTGCTTGCGCAACCGCGGCTGGGCGTTGCTGCGCTGTTCCGGATCGAACGCCGCCTCCTGCAGCTCCCCTGTCAGGTCGGCCGTTCCCCCGGCTCCGGACAGCAGGTCAGGGGCCACTGCGAGGTAGCCTTCCGCCGCGAAGCGGTCTGCCACATCCTTGGTATGGCCCACCAGCCCCCAGACTTCGTGGACCACCACCAGGCCGCCTTTGGGAACCCCGGCCGGTTCACTGATGTACGCCTGAACGGCGGTTTGGGCGTTGCCCAGAGTCATCATGTTTCCCATGGGGCCAGCATGGCACGCTCCCCCGGGCCCTTCCAGAGGTAGGGCTACGCCTTTTGCTGCCGCCAGAATACGGAGATCCCCAATGTCACGGCACAGAGAACCAGCATGGCCAGGACCATCCGCATCCAGCTGTCCTGGTGCACCCCGCCGGCCGCGAAAACGCCGATCATCACGGTGGCGGTGATCGCCCCGACGTAGCGGCAGGTTTGGTAGATCCCGGCAGCGACGCCCCGGTCCTGCGGCCGGGTGGACACAAACATGCCCTGGTTGGAGGCGATGCCCACGGTCCCGTACGGGATGCCCATGAGGGCAGTGAGGACCACCACGACGGGGATGGCAAGCGTGCCGGTCAGCAACCACATGAGGGCCGCCGCCACCGTCAAGAGGACGACGCCGGCAAGCAGCACCCGCCGGACCCCGAACGTTCCCATTGCAGAGACTGCCCATGGGGTGGCTACCACGGACATGCCGGCCAGCGGCAGCATCAGCAGGCCCACTACGCCGGGATCGTAGCCGCCGGCTTCCTGCAGGAGTTGTGGGAGGCCGAAGAAGGCGAAGTAGTAGACGCTGCTGAAAACGGCGAAGGCCAGGTACACCAGCATCAGCGGCCTGTTCCGGCCCAGCAGCCGCAGGTCCAGGAACGGCTTGGCGAAGCGCAGCTCGCGCCAGGCGAACAGCGCCGCGATGACGGTTCCACCTGCAAGCATCAGCCAGCGGTAGTCCGGTGCTATGTTCAGCGCGGCCATCATGACCAGCAGCAGCGCGCCGATGAATCCGGCGATGCCCGGCAGGTCCGAGTCCCGCACCAGCTCCGCCACGCTGCCGCGCTCCCGGGCCTTGTCCGGCGGGGCGGCCTTCCGCACAATCAGCAGCGCTGCCAGGGCGAGCGGGACATTGACCAGGAACAGGGACTCCCAGCCCACGAAGCCCACCAGCAGGCCACCCACCACGGGACCCACCGCGGCGGCGGACGTGTTGGCCATTTGCAGCCGGCCCAGCGGACGTGCCGTATCCACCTTCGCCTGGTGCGCGAGCACACCGACCATCACCACCGCGCTGGGATAGGCGGTGGCCGTGCCGAGGGCCATGACGGCCCGTGCGACGCAGAGCAGGGCGAAGTTGGGGGCCAGCGGAGCCAGGGCGCAGGTGATGGCCACCAGCCCCATGCCCAGCAGGAACATCCGCCGCGGGCCGAACCGGTCGGCGAGCCGGCCCATGACGGGCTGGCCGGCGGCAGAGGCCAGGTAGAAGGACGTGACCACCCAGGTGACGGCAGTGACGTCGAGCCCGAAGTCTGCGCGCAGTACCACCAGTGCCACGGCGATCATGGAGGAGTTCAGCGGGTTCAGTGCCGTGCCCAGGCTGAGGCCGGCGACGGCCAGGGCAGTCCGGGGGTTGTTGCTCACGGTAACAGTCTGGCCCAAACGTGCCGCCGGGGACGACTTGGGCGGATCCCGGCGTGGTGTGGAGTTCGCTACTTGCCCGTCAGTCCCACCGGGAACAGCGCGTCCTCGACTGCCCGGGTAAGGTCCCGGATCACCTCTGCCTGTCCGTCATCCGGCACGCCCTCCGGGTTCTCCGTATAGATCACCAGCGCGAACGTCGACCCGCGGTAGCTCAGGAGCGCAGCGTCGTGCAGTTCCCCGGACACTTCCCCGTACTTGTGGTGCACGTCCACGCCGGATCGCGACCCGGCAGGAATGAGGTCCTCGTTGTTGGTGTCCTGCATGTAGCTCAGCAGCTGCTCCGTGTTGTCCTTGTCCAGGAGCTCCCCCGCGTACAGCTTCTTCAGGATCAGGGCCATGTCCGCGGCGGTCAGCAGGTTCTGATCGGGGTCGTACGCGACGCCGATGGAGGCCGCGTAGGCGGTCAGCTGCGGGTGGCCTACCGCGTCCATGAGCAACAGCCAGGAATCGTTGTTGCTGTTGTTGACCATGGCTTTGAGCTGGAACGCTGCGTCGTAGTCGCCCATGGGTTCGTCAAGGCTTGCCTGCCCGTTCTCCACGAGGTGGTAGTAGGCGGCGGCGGTCAGGATCTTCGCCGTGCTGGCCGCGGTAAAGGTGCTTTCATCGCCGAACGTCCGCTCGGCGCCCCCGGACACGTCGGCGAGCGCCAGCCCGATCCGGTATTCGTCGGCTTCGCTGAGGATGCTGTCCACGCTGTCCTGCAACGACGGCGGGGCTGCCGCCACCGGTGCCGCCGGCACCGCGGGCTCGGTGGGAACCGCTGCCCCCGTCGGCGGCTCGGACCGGACCACGGCCAGGGTGATGGTGCCGACGATGACCAGCACCACGGCAAGGGCCAGGATCACCAGCCTTCTGTTGCCCCGTGCCTTGCCTGAAGACGGCTTGCCCGGTGCCGGCGGCGGAGCGTCGCGGCCTGGTTTGGGCACCACGGGGTGCATGGGCATACAAGGGCTCCTGTCCCGCCTCGGCAATCACAAAACAACGTCAGCGCGGCGTTGAGCCGCGCTGACAAGTGCTGATTAAATCACCGGAGGTTGGGAGCTTCCTGAAGGCTTGCCGGGTGTTCCGCCGGGCCGTCCCGCCGACGCGCAAAACTGCTGCCGGCGCGCGAATTACCCCGCGCGGCCCGAATACCGGCCACGCCAGTGAATATTCGGTTCGAAGACGGTTTTGCGCGTCGAAACCGAGGTTCGAACGGGAAATCAGATCGCGCGTTGGGGAATCAGTTTGTCTGTCGAAAAGTCAGCCGCGGGTGCGGGCCGCGATCGCGGTCTCCAGGAATTCCAGGTGCGCCAAGGCAACGGCCACCACGCTGCCCAGGTATTCGGGGTGCTTGGCAAGGAACTTCTTGATGAACGGGCACACCGGGACGATGCCGATGCCGTCCTCCACCGTGCTGTCCAAGGCGGCCGTGGCCAGGCGGCCGGCCAGGCCCTGCCCGCCGTATTCCTCGTTGATGACCGTGTGGTAGAAGATCCGCTGCGGCGACTCCCCGCCGTCGTACTCCTTGTACGCCGCCTTGCCGATGACATTGCCGGCGTCAAGAATCTCGAAGCGTTCGCGCCCAGGGGTGTGGCGGACGGTGATGTCGCTCAAAGGAACTCCTTCAGTTGCGGGTGTGTGCTGACCGTGCAAAGCCTAACCCGGCCCGGTCCGCTCTTATTTCCGCAAGTGAGGGTTCCTTGGCAACATCCCCGCCCGCCGCCGTGTCAGCTCAGGTAGCCGTTCGGGTTCAGGACGTACTTGGTGGCTGCGCCGGCGTCGAACTCCGCGTAGCCCTTCGGTGCCTCCTCCAACGGGATTGCCTTGGCGTTGACGTTCTTGGCGATGTTGACCTTGTCATTCAGGATGGCCATCATCAGCTGACGGTTGTACTTCATCACGGGGCACTGGCCGGTGGTGAAGCTCAACGACTTTGCCCAGCCGGTGCCAAGGCTAAGGCTCAGGGACCCCTTCTTGGCTGCCTCGTCAATGCCGCCCGGATCGCCCGTCACGTACAGGCCGGGGATACCCAAGGCACCGCCCGCGGCGGTGATGTCCATCAAGGTGTTCAGCACGGTTGCGGGCGCTTCCTGTGCTCCCTTGCCGTGGCCACGGGCTTCGAAGCCGACCGCGTCAACGGCGCAGTCAACCTCCGGAACGCCCAGGATCTGCTCGATCTGGTCCTTCGGCTCACCCTGGGTCAGGTTCACGGTTTCACAGCCGAAGCTGCGCGCCCGCTCCAGCCGGTCTTCGTTCATGTCGCCAACAATGACGACGGCGGCACCCAGCAGATGTGCGCTGGTGGCCGCTGCGAGGCCCACCGGACCGGCCCCTGCAATGTACACGGTCGAGCCGACGCCGACGCCGGCTGTGGTGGCGCCATGAAACCCGGTGGGGAAGATGTCCGAGAGCATGGCCAGGTCCATAATCTTCTCCATGGCCCGGTCCTTGTCCGGGAACTTCAGCAGGTTCCAGTCGGCGTAGGGCACCAGGACATAGTTGGCCTGGCCGCCCACCCAGCCGCCCATATCCACGTATCCGTAGGCAGCGCCTGGCCGGGCGGGATTGACGTTGAGGCAGATACCGGTCTTGCGCTCCTTGCAGTTCCGGCAGCGGCCGCAGGCAATGTTGAACGGCACCGAACAGAGGTCGCCCACCTTGATGAACTCCACGTCCCGGCCCACTTCCACCACTTCGCCGGTGATCTCGTGGCCCAGCACCAGGTTGGGCGGAGCTGTGGTGCGGCCGCGGACCATGTGCTGATCGGATCCGCAAATGTTGGTGGCCACCGTCTTCAGAATGACCCCGTGGTTGACCGGCCGCCCGACGTTCGCGGGGTTGACCCCTGGCCCGTCCTTGAGCTCAAACGTTGGGTAATCAATGTCAATTACTTCGACCTTGCCCGCTTCTTTGTAGGCAACGGCTTTGTTCCCTGTCATCTAGCGCTCCTATAGTCAGGCGTCCGGTGGGACGGCCATGATCTGGTTAGGTGGGACATCCCGTGCGGGTAACAGCCCTGGCCGGTTTGTGCATCCTGATGTTTGGCATGGTCAGGTACCGGTTCCCGGGTGGGGATTCGATCAGTCTAGGCACGGCCATGAGAAGGGTCTAGGGGTGGAAGCCCCTTGTTTACCGGAGGCTTCCCGTGGGGAAGTGCCAACCACGGCGTACGCTGTACCGACCGGCCCCGCAGTCCGGACACGGACGCAGGATGGCCGGTTCCCAGGCAAGTTCTACCGTTGAGGAGAACGGCATGAAAACCCGCACCATTGGACAACTGACAGTTTCCGCCCTTGGCCTTGGCTGCATGGGCATGAGCGAGTTCTACGGCGGCGGCGACGAGCAGGAGTCGGTTGCCACCATCCACGAATTCCTGGACTCCGGCGGATCGCTGCTGGACACGGCAGACATGTACGGGCCCTTTACGAACGAAAAACTCGTGGGACGGGCCATCTCCGGCCACCGCGGGGACGTTGTGCTCGCCACCAAGTTCGGCAACGAACGCCGCGAGGACGGTTCCTGGGTGGGCATCAACGGCCGGCCCGAATACGTGCGGGCCGCATGCGACGCCAGCCTCCAGCGGCTGGGAGTGGACCACATCGACCTCTACTACCAGCACCGGGTGGATAAGACTGTGCCCATCGAGGACACCGTGGGGGCCATGGCGGAACTGGTCCAGGCCGGGAAGGTCCGGCACCTAGGCCTGTCCGAAGCATCCGCGGAGACCATCCGGCGGGCCCACGCCGTCCATCCCATCACTGCGCTGCAGACGGAGTACTCGCTGTGGGAGCGGGAGCCCGAGACCAAGGTGTTTCCCGTGCTCGCTGAGCTGGGCATCGGTTTTGTGCCGTACAGCCCCCTGGGCCGCGGCTTCCTCACCGGGCAGATCCGCAGCGCGGATGACTTCGCGGAGGACGACTTCCGCAAGCACTCCCCCCGCTTCCAGGGGGAGAACTTCGCGCGGAACCTTGAACTCGTAGACCGGGTCAAGGAGTTGGCGGACCGGAAACAATGCACTCCCGGCCAGTTGGCCCTGGCCTGGCTGCTGGCGCAGGGTGAGCATATTGTCCCGATTCCGGGGACCAAGAAGCGGCAACGGCTGCGGGAGAACCTGGGCGCCGTGGACGTGGAGCTGTCCCGGGACGAGCTTCAGCTGCTGGACCAGCTGGCACCGGCGGGGTCCACTGCCGGCGCCCGGTACCCCAACATGTCCACCATCGACACGTAACGCGGCACCCGTACGGGCTGGAGCACCGGCGTCTGGCACGCGGCGCTCCAGCCCGGCGCTTTTCCACATGGGCCCCGGAGTTTACGACGACGGGGCGGGGCTGGCGTAGGGTGGTTTTCACGGCTGAAGCAAGCGGCCGCAGGTTTCTTCTGTGCGGAGCCCCTTTTCATGTCCGACGAATCTGCCCTTCGGGCGCTTGCTGCATCACCCTTCAACCTTCCGGACCTGCGGGACGGCCAACTGGCCGGCATGGCCGCCCTTGCCGGGGGCCGCGACGTCCTGGCCGTCATGCCCACTGGCTACGGCAAATCCGCCATCTACCAGGTGGCAGCCCTGCACCTGCACAAGGCAACGGGACGTCCCGCCGTCGTAGTTTCTCCGCTGATTGCCCTGCAGGAGGACCAGCTGGACGGCCTGTCCCAGGTCCTCGGACCGGGCGCCGCGGTGGCCATCAACTCCTCGCACAGCGACGCCGACGTGGAGGCCTCCTGGCAGGCCGCCGAGGAGGGCACGGCAGTGTTCCTGTTCCTCGCCCCGGAACAGCTGGCCAAGCAGTCAACCGTGGACCGGATCAAAGCCCTAAACATCACGCTGTTCGTGGTGGACGAGGCACACTGCGTCTCCTCGTGGGGGCACGACTTCCGACCGGACTACCTCGCGCTGGGAAATGTCCGCGCTCAATTGGGCAACCCACCCGTGGCTGCCCTGACGGCCACGGCCTCCCCGCCGGTCCGGGACGAAATCGTGGAGCGGCTCGGCATGGAGAAGCCCCTGGTGCTGGTGCATGGTTTCGACCGGCCCAACATCACCCTTGACGTGGTCCGGCACCACGAAGATACGGGCAAGCGCAAGACCGTGCTTGAGCAGGTAGCGGACCTGGCACGAAGCGGGCAGGGACTCCTTTACGCTGCCACCCGCAAGGACACGGAAAAATACGCGGCCAAGCTGGCCAAGGAGGGGCTGCGAGCGGAGGCATACCACGCAGGCCGTTCCGCCAGGGACAGGGAACACATCCACGAGATGTTCATGGACGACAAACTGGACGTGGTGGTGGCCACCACCGCGTTCGGCATGGGCATCGACAAGCCCAACGTCCGTTTCGTGGTCCACGCCGACATCCCCGAATCGCTGGACTCCTACTACCAGGAAATCGGACGGGCAGGCAGGGACGGCGAACCGGCATCCGCCATCCTGCACTACCGCTCGGAGGACCTGGGCCTGCGGAAATTCTTCGGCACCCACTCCCCTGATCCCGATTCGCTCCTTGAGGTACTAAAGGTCCTCAAGGCGGCCCATGCCCCCACCCCAAGGTCCTCCCTTGCTGAGTTGACGGGTTTCAAGGCCCGGCGCATTACGGGGCTTCTGAACCAGCTGGAGGAGACCGGTGCGGTGGCAGTTGCCAAGCGCGGCGTCCGGCTGACATCCAAGGCAAAGCTGCCCGCGCTGGTGGCCGACGCCGTCGAACTGGCCGGGGCCCGCCAGCGCGTGGACCAATCCCGGCTCACCATGATGCGCGCCTACGCGGAAACTGACGGCTGCCGCCGGCAATTCCTGCTGGGCTACTTTGGCGAGGACCTTCCGGAGCCCTGCGGAAACTGCGACGGGTGCGCGGCCGCTCCGGGAGCGCAGGAAGACGGGGCGCGGCAGGACGGCGCGCGGGAGGGCCGGAAGCAGTCGGGGAAGAAGGACCACGGCAAGAAGGCGTCCGACGGCGGGGTCCCGGCTCCCGCGGCCGACGAGCCATTCCCGCTGCAGTCCACGGTGGTGCACAAGGAATGGGGCCCCGGCCTGGTGATGCGGCACGAGGACGATGTCATCACGGTGCTTTTTGAGCAGGAGGGGTACAAGACGCTGTCGCGGGCGGCCGTGGTGGAGCATCAACTCCTGAAGCCCGCTTAGGTAGGCTGGGAGGACCCTCCGACGAAAGGCCCCGCGCGTGGAAGTACCTGCGTATGTCTGGACCCTGACCATTGCGGGAATCATCGGGCTGCTGGCCTTCGATTTCTTCTTCCACGTCCGCAAGGCCCACACCCCCTCCCTCAAGGAATCGGCCACGTGGTCCGCCATCTATGTGACCATCGCGGTGGTGTTCGGCCTGGTTGTGCTGCTGTTCGGGGGCGCCGACATGGGCACCGAATACTTTGCCGGCTACGTCACGGAAAAGGCGTTGTCGGTGGACAACCTCTTCGTCTTCCTGATCATCATGGCCAGCTTCAAGGTGCCCCGAGCGGACCAGCAGAAGGTGCTGTTGTTCGGCATCGTGTTCTCCCTGATCGCGCGTACCGCGTTCATCTTCCTGGGCGCGGCACTGATCAACAGCTTTGCCTGGGTGTTCTACATCTTCGGGCTCATCCTGCTGGTCACGGCCGGAAACCTGCTCAAGCCGGACGACCACGATGACGACTCCGACGGCCTGGTGGTCCGGCTTGCCAAGAAACTGCTGCCTGCCTCCGAACATTACGACGGCGACAAACTCTTCACAGTGGAGAACGGCAAGCGGGTCCTGACCCCGATGCTGCTGGTCATGGTGGCCATTGGCGGCACGGACATCCTGTTCGCCCTGGACTCGATCCCGGCCATCTTCGGCCTGACCCAGAACGTCTTCGTCGTT
Source organism: Pseudarthrobacter sp. LT1 (assembly GCF_035621795.1). Taxonomy (NCBI): domain Bacteria; kingdom Bacillati; phylum Actinomycetota; class Actinomycetes; order Micrococcales; family Micrococcaceae; genus Pseudarthrobacter; species Pseudarthrobacter sp. LT1. The sequence continues at coordinate 1,061,273 of NZ_CP141830.1, read as the reverse complement.
TTCACAGCCACCGCGTTCTCGCTGATGGGCCTGCGGCAGCTGTTCTTCCTGATCGACGGCCTCCTGGACCGGCTGATCTTCCTCTCCTACGGCCTGGCGGTCATCCTTGGCTTCATCGGCGTGAAGCTCATCCTGCATGCCCTGCACGAGAACACCCTGCCGTTCATCAACGACGGCGAGCACGTCAACGTGGTGGAGGTCAGCACCGGCCTGTCACTCAGCGTGATCCTCGGGGTGCTCGTGGTGACCATCCTGGCGTCTGTCTTCAGCCCCAAGGGCAAGGCCAAGAACGCGGTCTCGGGGGCAAGGCGGCATGCCACCGAGTACGTGGACCTCAACTACGAGACGGACATGGCGGAGCGGGACAAGATCTTTGCCAGGATGGTCCGTGAGGAGGACCAGATCCGCAAGCTCCCCGAGAAGTACAAGCGGCTGATCCGCAATGAGACCGAGTTCCTGGACCTGATCCGGACCGCCCATGACCAGCACGACAAAGCCCAGGTGCGGGCTGCCGCCAACGAGGGCTGACGCCGGCAGCTGGGTACGGGGCCTGAAAAAAGTCCTGCCCGGGGCCATTATGAGGGCCTGCCGGAGTGTTTGTCAGCCCCTCTTGCTACGTTTGATTCAAGGCCAGGGGAACCGTCCTCCGGCCCGCGAACAGTTGGGGAGGCCCCGTGTTTCTGCTCGACGCTGCCGGCAATGACGCCGGACCCGGCACGCCGCCGGACCTGGTCTTCTCGGCCAGCGACCTGGTGGCAGCCAGCGAATGTGAGTACCGCACGCTCCGCATCCTGGACGAAAAGCTGGGCCGCACCGCCAAGGCAGAGTTTCCCGCTGACGAGATGCAAAAACGCGCCGGCGAGTTGGGCGACCAGCATGAGCGGACCGTGCTTGCCAGCCTGGTGGCCAAGTACGGCGAATGGGACGCCAGCCGCGGCGCAGGGGTCTATTCCCTTGACCGTGGCAGGACCCTGCGCGCCGAGCTGCAGGCAAAGCACGCGGAAACCGAACTCGCCCTCCGCTCCGGGGCAGATGTGGTCTTTCAGGCGACGTTCTTCGACGGCGAGTTCCTGGGCTACGCCGACTTCCTGGTCAACGAGGCCGCCGGGACCGGCAACCCCGGCCGCTACGAGGTGTGGGACACCAAACTTGCCCGCCATGCCAAAGTCGGGGCCCTGCTGCAGCTTGCCGCCTACGGCGACCAGCTCCTGGGAATGGGCCTGGAGCCCTCACCGGTTGTCACGCTGGTACTTGGAACGCGGGTAGGCGATGACTGGCTCAGGAGCAGCCATTCCCTGCCGGACCTCCTGCCCGTCTTCCGGGAACGACGCCGGCGCTTCCGCCACCTCACAGCCAGCCACCGCGCCGGTGACGGCGCAGTGCAGTGGCAACAGCCCGGCGTCGCCCACTGCGGCCGCTGCGACTACTGCGCCGAGCAGGTGCAGCTTCACAGGGACCTCCTGATGGTGGCGGGCATGTCCGTGGTCCAGCGGCGGAAGCTGCACGCGGCCGGCATCACCACCATCGACGAACTGGCAGCCATGCCTGCCGGCGAGGCCAGGAACTCGGTGGTCCGGCTCCGCGCCCAGGCACGGATGCAACTTGGCCTGGACCGGACTGCAGGGTCCCGGACGTTCATCAAGGATGGACAGCCGCATACAGTGTCGTTCAGCGTCCTTCCGGACCATGCGATCGGCTCGCTTCCTGCCCCCAGCGCCGGCGACATCTTCTTTGACTTCGAGGGCGATCCGCTCTGGCAGGATCCCGCCACCGGCGCTTGGGGCATCGAATACCTGTTTGGTGTCATAGAGGCCCCGGTGCCGGGCGCCCCCGGGGACCCGGTGTTCCGGCCGTTCTGGGCCCATTCCCGCTCCGGTGAGCGCCGCGCCTTCCTCGACTTCCTGGATTACGTCGAGAAACGCCGCGCCGCGTACCCGGACATGCACGTCTACCACTACGCCGCGTACGAAAAAACGGCGCTGCGGAACCTGTCCCTGGCGCATCAGGCCGGTGAGGACACGGTGGACGACTGGCTCCGGCAGGGGCTGCTGGTGGACTTGTACGCCACGGTCCGGCACTCCATCCGGGTCTCGGAAGCGTCCTATTCCATCAAGAAGCTGGAACCGCTCTACATGGGGGACAACCTCAGGTCCGGGGAAGTCAAGGACGCCGGGGCCTCCGTGGTTGCCTACGCCGCCTACTGCGCCGCCCGCGATGACGGGCGGCAGGAGGATGCCGACGCCATCCTGGCCTCGATCTCGGACTACAACCAGTACGACTGCCTCTCCACCCTCCGGCTCCGGGACTGGTTGCTTCAGCTGGGCCATCAAACCGGTGCCCCCGGACAGCCGGGCCATGACGCAGTGGAAGCGGTCGATGCTGCGGGCAGACAGGCCCCTCTGCCCGGGCACGTCCTGTCACCGCCCGACGAAGGAACTGCCGGCGACGGTGCAGCCCGCGCCGAGGAGTCGCCTGAGGAAACCAGGCTGCGGGAGTACCTTGCAGGCCTGCCGGACAACCGCCCCTGGACCGACGACGAGCGCGCCATCGCTATGGTTGCTGCCGCCACCGGATACCACCGCCGCGAGCGCAAGCAGTTCTGGTGGCAGCACTTCGACCGGGTCGAGGCACCGCTGGACAACTGGTCCGACCAACGGAACGTGTTCGTGGTGTCCTCGGCGGAAGTTGTGTCTGACTGGGCCCTGGCAAAGCCCCGGGAACGGATGCGCACGCGGGTCCTGAAGCTGCGCGGAACCATGACCGAGGGCTCAGATTTCCGTCCCGACTCCAGCTGGTGCCGCCTGTATGACGCGCCTGGACCCGATGGCATGACCGATCCTCCGGCCGCAACCGGTGCCCGGGCATTCACGTTCGGGACCAGGATCAGTGAGCTGGAAGCGGCGCCGGACAGCCCGGAGCACCTGATCACCGTTGCGGAGCGGGAGACCGGAAAGGTCCGCGCCTACCCGCACCTGCCGGTGGCCCTCACCGAGGACCAGCCCCTCGCCACCGCCAGTATTGAAGCCGCCATCGCGGCGATAGCCCAGGCTGTTGGCTCCTCCGTGCCGTCCCTCCCCGCGCAGCCGGGCCTGGACATCCTGCGGAAACTGCCGCCGCGGTTCCGCTCCCGGCAAGGACCAGCCGAAGTGCTGCCTGGTAAAGACGGCGCCGCTGACTATGCACGGGCGATCACCGGGTCGCTGCAGGACCTGGACCATTCCTACCTGGCCGTCCAGGGGCCGCCGGGGACAGGCAAGACTTTCGTTGGTGCCCATGTGATCGGCAGGCTGGTAGCCCAGGGGTGGAAGATCGGGGTGGTGGGCCAGTCCCACAACGTGGTGGAAAACCTGCTGTGCCGGGCCATAGAAACCGGTGGAGTGGATCCGCAGCTGGTGGCCAAGAAATTGGCCGCTCCCCACCAGGTTCCCTGGAGCCAAACGTCAGAAGGCGATGTGGCCCGGCTGCTCGCGTCGCCGGGCGGGTGCCTGGTCGGAGGCACGGCATGGACCGTGACGGGAAAGGAAGTCCCGGCAGGGTCACTGGATCTTCTGGTCATTGACGAGGCAGGCCAGTTCTCGCTGGCCAACACCCTGGCGGTCTCTGTGGCAGCCAACCGGCTGCTCCTGCTGGGCGACCCGCAGCAGCTCCCGCAGGTTACACAGGGCACGCACCCCGAACCTGTGGATGAATCCGCTCTCGGCTGGCTTGCTGCCGGCCACGCTACCCTGCCCGACAGCCTTGGGTACTTCCTGGCAGACACATGGCGGATGCATCCGGAGCTGTGCCGGGCGGTGTCCAACCTCAGCTATGAAGGAAAGCTGCGTTCCGCTCCTGCCGCGTCCCTCCGCGAACTGGAGCAGCTGGCCCCGGGCGTGGAGACGGTCCTGGTCAACCACGCGGGCAACACCACAGCGTCAAGGGAGGAGGCAGTGGAAGTGGTTCGCCAGGCCCGCCGCCATCTAGGCCTGAAGTGGACCTGCGACCCGGAGAACGAAGCCCGCCCCCTCGGGCAGCAGGACCTGCTGGTGGTTGCTGCCTATAACGCCCAGGTCCATCTAATCCGTAAGCATTTGGCAGAGGCCGGTCTGCCGGAGGTGCGGGTAGGAACCGTAGACAAATTCCAGGGCCAGGAAGCTCCGGTGGTGCTGGTCTCCATGGCGTGCTCGGCGGTGTCCGAGGCCCCGCGCGGCGCGGAATTCCTGCTCAACCGGAACCGGATCAACGTGGCCGTGTCCCGCGGACAATGGCGTGCCGTGATCATCCGCTCCCCCGAGCTCACCAGCTACATGCCCCACAAGCCCGCGGCGCTGGAGGAACTTGGCGCCTTCATCGGCCTAAGCCCCCGGGAGTAACCGCACAGAAACGGGTGCCGTCAGCGCGCCCGGAATCCCCCAAAGGTCCCCTGGGCAGCTGAAAAGCCGGACTCAACCCGCTCCACCCGCCCAGGGGTCCGGTCCGACTTGAGCCAGTCCAGCAGTTTCCGGACCTGCGGTTCGGCGCCTTCGGCAATCACCGACACCGACCCGTCGTCGAGGTTGCTCACCTCGCCGGACAATCCAAGATCCTCCGCGGTGCCCATGGTCCAGTATCGGAAGCCCACGCCCTGGACCATCCCGAACACCCGGGCGTCCAGCCGGACAGCGTCCTGGGCCGAACCGCCCCGCGCTGAATCGTGCGCTGAGCCTGCGTGCCTGCCCATGGTGCTCCTTCTCCAAACCTTGCTGCCCGCCCCGATCGGGTCGCAGTACCCGCGTCCCTCAACCCGGGAGACGGTACTGCGACCCGATGGGAGGCTGCGTAAGGGCTAGTTGATGGTGATGTCGCGGGTGGCGTGGTTGTAACGGATGGTCACCGTGCCGCCGGCGTGGTGCAGCTCGTGGTTGGGTCCGTCGAAGGTGCCGAAAGCGCCGTAGTTCTCAGTCCACGAGCGGTTAAGGGCGATCTTGAACGTGTAGAAGCCGGCGGGAAGCTCGGCGCTCTTCTTCCACAGCTGGTCCAGGAAGTCGAACTCCATCTGTGCTTCGTCATACTGCGGCGCCCAGTTCTCGGGTGCACCCAGGATGGTGTTGAAGTCGCCGGCCAGGGCCACGGCTTCAGGCTGCGGCAGGGTTTCGACGTCCGGACCCTCCAACGGTTCGGAAGCCATATCGGCAGCAGGTGCAGCAGCGGCCTTGTCCTTCGCGGGAGTCTTGCCCTTGCGGACGGCTGCCACCACGGGCTCGACGGCGTCTTCGATCGCCTTGGCTGCCTTGCCCACAACGGAGGCTGCCTTCTTGGCCGGGGCCTTTTTGGCGGTCTTCTTCGGAGCTTCCGTCTTGGCCGGAACCTCAAGTGTGGCGGCGGCGGCGGAGACGGGACGGACAAAGCCTTCGGGAGCCGTGGGGACCGGGGTGTCGGCAGGGACGGGAGTACCGGCGTCGAGCGCGGCCGCGAAGGAGTCAGCGTCCGGGAAGGCGACCGTGGCGCGCATACCGTCCTCGGTGATGGTCCAGCCGGTGCGGCCCTTGATCAGCCAGCCGGCCTTCACCAGCTTGGCGGTGGCCGAGGTGAGGGTCTTGTGGCCGCGCGGGATGCCGCCGCTGAGGAGTTCGGCCTCATGGTCGTTGAACGGCACCCGGGCGGTTGCCTCCGCCAGGACCTGGCCCGCATTCAGTGCATCGCCGGACCACACGCCTTCGGTCAGGACATCCAGGACGGTCTTGAGTCGAAGGTAGGTGTTTTCTGCGGTGGACTTGGCCATGATTCCCCTTATATAAAAGCGATCGGTCTTAGGCATCTTGCCAACTGCCCATTAAATCGCGCGACTTTAATTGGTTAACTCTGCGTGTCGTGACCGACTGTGAAGCGGATGGTGCCGCAAGTGAGGCGGAGGTCTCGGGTAAGGGCTGTCTGCATAACCCTGGAAGCGCTGGCATGGGTGCCGCCCTGCACTCCCCGGACACGCCTGCGGCACCTAGCTTACCGGGCAAAAAGCACCGCTGTTGCGCCCGACACAGCAGGGGTCAGTCAGACACTTCCCTGCCGTTCAATTCCGCCAGCAGTTCCGCCTTCCGCTCCTCCGACGCGAAGGACGAGTGGATGGAGTTCGCCGCCAGGCGCGCCTTGTCGAAATCGGAGAGGTCGAACACCGCGGTGAGCTGCGCAAAGTTGTCATCCACGTACCCGCCGAAGTACGCAGGGTCGTCGGAATTGACCGAGACGTTCAGGCCGGCTGCCAGCATGGCGGGCAAGGGATGGTCGGCGAGGGTGTCCACGGCGCGGAGCCGGACGTTGGACAGGGGGCAGACCGTCAGGGGAATGCGTGCGTCCACGAGGCGCTCCACCAGGTCGGGATCGTCCATGCAGCGGATGCCGTGGTCAATCCGTTCCACGCCCAGGACGTCCAGGGCTTCGATAATGTACGACGCCGGGCCCTCCTCCCCTGCGTGGGCGGTCAGCCGCAGGCCCGCTTCACGCGCCTTCCCGTACAGCCGCTCGAACTTGGAAGGCGGGTTGCCCACTTCGGCGGAGTCCAGGCCGATGGCGCCGATCGGAGCGTTCATGGCCAGCAGCTGGTCCAGGACTTCGAGGGCGGAGTCCTCCGGGAGGTCACGCAGGAACGCAGCGATCAGCATGGTGGAGATGCCGTAGTCCTCCTCCGACGTGGCAAGCACCGAGGCCACACCTTGGACGCACGCCTCCAGGGGAATCCCGCGGGATACGTGCGCCTGCGGGTCCATCATGATTTCCGCGTGCCGGACGCCGGCGGCAGCAGCCCGCTCCAAGTATGCCCGGGTCATGTCCGCGAAGTCCTGCTCGGTGCGCAGCACGGCCATGTTGGCGTAGTAGAGGTCCAGGAAGGACTGCAGGTCCGTGAACTCGTACTTCTCGCGCAGTTCGTCCAGGCCCGAATACGGCAGCGCGATGCCGTTGCGTTCGGCCAGGGCGAAGATGAGCTCGGGCTGCAGCGTGCCCTCAATGTGCAGGTGCAGTTCGGCCACCGGGAGGGGCTTGGCAGGGACCGCAGGTTCCGCGAAGTCCGTTTCGGTTTCGGGCATGGTGCTGCCGCCGGGAAAGTTGTCCATCCGGTCAGGATAGTGCCCCGTCCCGTTTCGCGCCTGCCCGGGCCTCTGGAAGCGGATGGGTCCCACACGTGGCGCGTGCCGTGGCCCACACTCAACACGCCCGCTGGAATCTCGATTTGATAACACCCAAACGATGTCTTAGCGTGAAATGCATGCCCGTTCGGCGGGCTTCTTGATTGCCCGGTGCTGCCTTCACCAGAACTGCCCAGCGGCAGCCACCGATAGTGACCTCTATTCGTCAGGGGCGGGCAGTGGCGCGACGATCTCCGGGGACGGAACCAGCGCTGGTGGCCTTCAGGAGCATCACCATCATGAAAAACACCAAATTCCGTACTGCCGCACGCCGCGGAGTCACCCTGGCCGCCGTCTCCGCGGCAGGTTTGGCCCTCTCAGCCACGGCGGCCAACGCAGCGACCCCCACGTCCACCTGGGATGCACTCGCGCAGTGCGAGAGCGGCGGGAACTGGTCCACCAACACGGGCAACGGCTTTTCCGGCGGCCTGCAGTTCACCTCCAGCACCTGGTCAGCCTATGGCGGAACCGGCTCCCCGGAGAACGCCAGCCGTGAACAGCAGATCGCTGTAGCCGAGCGGGTCCAGGCATCCCAGGGCTGGGGCGCCTGGCCGTCCTGCTCGTCGCAGCTCGGACTGAGCGGCGGCGGCGGAGCACCGGTCCAGAGCGCCCCCGTACAGAGTGCCCCCGTGCAGAGCACCCAGCTTCAGAGCGCGCCGGTCCAGAGCGCTCAGGTCAAGCAGGCACCTGCACCGCGGCATGCAACCTCGGTTCCCCTTAGCGGCGAGACCTACACCCTGCAGGCCGGGGACACCTTGAGCATCGTGGCCCAGAAGCTCGGCATCCAGGGCGGCTGGCAGCACCTTGCCGACGCAAACCTGGACACCATTTCGGATCCGAACCTCGTGTTCGAGGGACAGGTCATCCAGCTCCCCGCCTAACACCTGGGGACGTTCCACCAGCGGCTGCGGCCGCCGCGCCTTTCACAGGCGCCACAGACAGGTCGGCGATAGACAAATTCCGTTGACCAAAGAACGACGCCGGCACACCCCCATAAGGGATGTGCCGGCGTCGTACTTTAATCAGTCAGTCCCTGCCGCCCTGGGCGGCAGGGACTGGACTGTCAGCTGGCGGGGAGCTCGCGGACGATCCGCACCTTCCACGCGGACTCGTCGCTGGTGTCCAGCAGGGCGACCGTGCCATGTGCAAGATTCAGGGCAACCCGTTTGACGGCCAGCAGCTCCAGGTAGAGGTGCTCGTTCATCCGGCTGGGGGTGTCGATCATGTACTTCACGGCGTCGCGCAGCTGCCGGTAGTTGGCGCTGCGTTCCCGGTGCATGTGCAGTTCCAGCGCGGAGCGTTGCTTGAGCCGCGGCTCGTGCCGGTTGAGCAGTGTCACGGCGGCGTGCACTGCAACCACGAGGGTCAGCGAGACACCATAGATCCACCAGCCGCTGGAGAGCAGGAACAGTGGCAGGTTTCCAATGGCCACGAGCGCGATGACCACCCGGAGGGCGGCGATGCGGCGGACCGTCCGGGCCACGGCAGCCATGCCATCGCGGAACCGGTGCTGATCCTTGCGCGCGGCGGCGGGATCGATTGTGAACTCGTCCAGAACCAGGATTCCCTGGGCTTCCGGGCCCAGCATCTGCCCGTAGCGGGGCAACGCGGTGCGGGCGTGGTCGACGGCTTTGTCAGGTGTAGATGTCATGAGAGAGCTTCCAAAACGCGGGGGTGGTTGCGGTGATCTTAGTGGTTTCAGCTGAAAGCCGTATGTAGGTGTCCATTATTTGGACACGTTGCATTGCCTCACGTGGTCCTGCGCACTGTAATTGGAACATCCGGCGCATGCCGTCAGACTGAATAGATGCAAACCTTCCTCCCGTACCCTGACTTCCGCGAAAGCGCCAAAGCCCTGGACACCGCACGGCTGGGCAAGCAGCGGGTTGAAGCGCTGCAAACCCTTCGTGCCCTGGTGATTCCGGAGTACGGCTGGCAGACCCATCCGGCAATCCGGATGTGGATGGGCCACGTACCCGCCCTCACCATGTATGGCCTGGCCATGGCGGACGAATGGATCGAGCGCGGCCACCCGGACAACACCCGCGCGAACATCGCGGAGTTCGCGCCGCAGGCAGCCCACCCTGACTACGCCGCCAAAATTGTGATGCCGCCGTGGCTCGGGGACCCTGACTTCCATTTGAGCCACCGTTCCAAGCTGGTGCACAAGGAACCCAAGTTTTACTCCCGCGTTTTCCCGGATGCGATCCCGGATATGGACTACGTCTGGCCGGAGCCGCGGCACGAGTTCCTGCCGCAGGAGCCGGAAGGGGACATTCTGTGGATCCTGCGGGAGCCGCACGACGACGTCGACCCCCAGTCCCTGACCACCGTGGCGCTTCCACCCGTGAACCGGAATGCTGCAGCCGCCGCGGCGGCCGGGGGCGACGGCTACTCTCCCGTGTACGTGGAGGACGGGTCCCGCCGGCCTTCCAGGGCCCCCAAGAAGGCGCCGCCCAGGCCGCAGATGAAGAAGCCCACCCGTAAGCGCCTGGCGCAGGAGGAGGCCTTCCGGACCCTTCCGGGAAAAACGCCGGTTGCTGTTCCGTTCGAGAATGGGGCCAAGTTCGCCGTAGGACAGGTGGTTGGGCGCCCCCTTACCCTCGATGACGGCCGTTTCGGCAGGAACTTCGAAGTCATGGAGATCATTGACCGTTCGGCATTCGCGTACCCTGCCCTGCTGCAGGATCCCCGCGTGTTCTTCCCGGTGGAGGCACCGTAGGCCATGACGGTTCTGTTGGCGGGGTGCGGGGACCTGGGCACCGAGGCTGGGCTGCGGTTTGCTGCCCTGGGCCACCGGGTTGTGGGCTGGCGCCGCTCCCCCGCGAAACTGCCGGCGGCGATCGAAGGTGCCGCGGCTGACCTGGGATCGAAAGACCTGCCGCCCGTCCCCGCGGACACCACCGCCGTCGTCATCGCTGTTGCTGCTGACTCCCCTGCCGAGGAGGCATACCGCGCTGCGTATGTACGCGGCGTGGAAAACGTCCTTGATGCCCTGGAGCGTGACCAGGTGTCGCCTGAGCGGATCATCTTTGTGTCCTCCACTGCCGTTTACGGGGACGCGGGTGGCGGCTGGGTGGATGAGTCCACCGCAGCGGAGCCGGGCGGGTTTTCCGGCCGGGTGTTGTTGGAAGCCGAGGGGCTCCTGCAGGCCAGGCTCTCGGGGACCCGTACAGCCGGCGTCTCGCTCAGGCTGGGAGGCATCTACGGGCCGGGACGGACGCGCCTGATTGACCAGGTGAAGACGGGCTCTGCCGTGATCCCTGAAGACGTGCGCTACACCAACCGGATCCACCGCGACGACGCCGCGGCTGCCATCGTGCATCTTGCCGGGATGGCAGCTGTACCGGGCCCCGTATACATCGGCGTGGACAACGAGCCGGCCGACCTCGGCGCGGTGTTGCGATTCCTGGCAGCTGAACTCGGCTTCCCTGAACCCAAGGTGGGTGACGCAGGACCTGCCCGCGGGGGCAACAAGCGCTGCCGTAACGATCTCCTCCGCAGCGCTGGATTTTCCTTCACGTTTCCGACATTCCGGGAAGGGTACAGGGACGTTATAGCGGGGAACGGCGTCCGCCATCCGTGAGTGAGTCCGCCGTCCCCTGACCACTGCCAGGGCCCGCTGGGCGGGCCTTGGCCTTAGTTGAGGCAGGGCATGGAATTTCGGCAGATCATTGAGACGGTTGGGCAGCTGGTCGACTTCGCCGGAGTTGCCGTGATGGTGATCGGCGCGGTGGTCTCCCTCCCGCTGGCGATCCGTGGTCATCAGCCCCGGCAGCTTCCGCCAAGTGCTGAAAAGCTGAGTTTCTACCGCTCCTACCGGCAGCTGCTGGGCAGATCCATTCTGCTGGGCCTGGAACTGCTCGTCGCTGCCGACATCATCCGCACCGTTGCCGTCACGCCCACGTTCGCCAGCGTCGGGGTGCTGGCCATCATCGTGCTGATCAGGACGTTCCTCAGCTTTTCCCTGGAGCTGGAAATCACCGGGCGCTGGCCGTGGCAGAAGGGACCCTCAGCGGCCCGTGCCGGGTCCACCGCCGCCGCCGGCTGAGGTCCGCCGCCCGCGTTTTCCACATAGGGGTTTTGGGGGGTCTTCATTGTCAGTGGTGGCTGGCAGAGTGAGGTTATGGAGGCCATTGGGGAGCATCTTGGTGTGGTGTACGGCGGGAAAGCGTACGACGCCGGCAGTGGGCTGCCGCACCCGGCCCACCTTCACGCGGTCCCCGGTGCGGAGGAGCCTCCACAGCCATCAGCCTCCGGACCCGGTCAGCCGGATGTATTGAATGAGCTGGCCTCACAGTTGGCAGTCGCTGCCCTGGCCGCCCCGGACGTGCTGGCGTCTGCCTCCTACCTCGAAGCCGCCGAGTTCGCCGCCCGCGCCGAGGACCTCGCCCGGACCGTGGAGTACCTGCAACTCCTGAGCGCCGGGGCGGTGGACCGCACCCGCGCCCAGGCCATCACCGACGCCGCAGCCACGGCCCGCGCCAACCGGTCCGGGGAGTGGACCAGCCGGTGGGACACCAATGGTGTCGAAACCCTGAACATCTCCCCCACGAATGGTGCTGACCGGTCCGCCGCCATGGTTGAGACCGACGCGACCTGGCCCAACCCGCCCACGCGTCCAGGCCGCCCGGTGGTGTCACCGGCCGATGACGGGTGCCGGAACACCGCAGAGTTCCTCCGCCTGCGCCTGCGGATCCCCATCCGCGAAGCCCGCCGCCGCCTCACCCTCGCCCACCAGGTCCTCCCAGCCACCAGCCTCACCGGCGAACCACTCCCACCAACCCGGCCCCACCTCGCCGCCGCCCTCACACCCGCCGGCACTGATACCCCCGCCAACTCCGAATCCATCACCGAGGCCGGCACCTGGCCCGGGTCGGCTCAGGGCCCGGCCGTGTCCTCGCACGCCGCGACAATCATCACCGCCACCCTGGATCGGCTCCGGCACCACACCACCCTCGAGACCCTGGACACGATCGAACACCACCTCACCACCGCCGCCACCACCTGCGACCCGGACTTCCTCACCCGCCTGGCCCAACGCTGGAGCGACACCATCGACGCCGACGGCACCGAACCCACCGAAGAAGCTCTCCGCCACACCCAAGGCGCCTTCATCCGCAAACCCCGCCACGGCCTTCACCACCTCGAAATCTTCGCCACCACCGACCAATACGAACACCTCCTCACCGTCATGAACACCGCCACCAACCCACGCACCACCACCGGCACAGCAACGAGTCCAGACAGCCGAGGCAGTTCAGGCAATCCAGGCCGTCCAGGCAGTTCCGAGACCCCGGCGGCGAACCACACCCCAGAACAGGGCGCATCCGAGCACACCCCGCTTCCCGACCTGGACCGGCGCACCCGCGCCCAGAAACAACTCGACGGCCTCATCACCGCCGCCAAAACCGCCCTCGCCACCAACACCCTGCCCATAACCGGCGGCAATCGACCCCAAATCATTGCCACCATCAACTACCAAGACCTCTTCCCCACCAACCCCGTCACGCCCGCCACCTCGGCAGGAAAAGACCACAGCGTGGAAACAGGGACCGGGACCTTCGCCTTCACCGGACCCGTCCCCGCCGCCACCCTGCGCAAAATCGCCTGCGACGCCGACATCATCCCCGCCCTCCTGGGCACCACGGGCGAAATCCTCGACCTCGGCCGCAAAACCCGCCTCTTCACCCCCGCCCAACGCACCGCCCTTACCACCCGCGACCAAGGCTGCGCCTTCCCCAACTGCACCATCCCCGCACCCTGGTGCGAAGCTCACCACATCACCTACTGGTCCCACGGCGGACCCACCACCACCAACAACGGCGTCCTGCTCTGCAGCCACCACCACCACGTCATCCATAAAGAACAATGGACCATCACCACCACCCCCGGCACACCCGCCTTCATCCCCCCACCCCACATCGACCCCACCCAAACACCCCAACAAAACCACTACTTCAAACCACCCCCGCCACCCCAACCACCACACCGCAGAGTGTCCAAAGACTGTCCGTTAGGCTTCACCCATGACCGAAAACAGCAGCGCAAAAGCCTCCGAACTTCTCCGCCTCCACCAGGCCCCTGAGATCCTCCAAGTGGTCAACGTGTGGGATGCCATCACAGCCAAAGTCATCACGGACATCCCGGGAACCACGGCCCTGGCAACGGCAAGCCACTCGATCGCCGCCACGCTGGGCTACGAGGACGGCGAGAACATTCCCGTCGACGAGATGATCAGCTTTGTGGGCCGCATCGCGGCCGCCACCCACCTGCCGGTCAGCGCTGACCTTGAGTCCGGCTACGGGAACCCTGGGGAGACAACCCGCAAGGCCATCGGAGTCGGAATTGTTGGCGCCAATATCGAGGACCAGATGCGCCCGCTCGAGGACGCGGTGAACCAGATGGCAGCCGTTGTGCATGCCGGCGCTGCAGAGGGAATTGACTTCGTCCTGAACGCGCGGACCGACGCCTTCCTCAAGGGCAAGGACCGGGACCCTGAAGACGTTCTTGCGGATGCCATCGCACGCGGCAAGGCCTTCCTGGACGTCGGTGCCACCACGGTCTTCGTCCCGGGCCTTTTGGACGAGCCCACGGTCACGGCCCTGGTGGAAGGCATCGGCTGGAACAAGGTCTCGGTCATTAACGTGCCCGGGTCCCTGCCCCCGGCGAAGCTGCAGGAACTGGGCGTGGCCCGCATTTCATACGGTCCCTGGACCCAGCGGGTGGCGCTGACAGCTCTGGCTGACACAGCTGCCAAACTTCTCGCCGGTGGCCAGCTTCCCGAAGACACACGCCCGCTGAACTGAGAACTGCATAGCGGAAACCAGGAGCTTCGCCACCTGGACCGAGCGAAGGAGTGGGAGCTTGACCGGAAACCTGAATACCGCGGGAGTGTGGCCGCGGCCGCCGGCACTTCCCAGGCCGGTATTTTCCGACCAGCGGTGGCTTGATGCCGTCTTCCTTCACTGGCGCATTCCGGAGGCTGCCGCCGCCGCGTTCATGCCGGAGGGAGTCCAACCCGATGTGTTCGACGGTAGTTCCTGGGTTGGCCTGATCGGCTTTCGCATGGAGCAGGCAGCGCTTGGGCGAGGCCCCGGCATCCCGTATCTGGGAAGCTTCAACGAGGTGAACGTCCGGCTTTACTCCCGCGAGCCGGACGGCACCCGCGGAGTGGTGTTCCTGAGCCTGGATGCAGACCGGCTGCCCGTTGTCCTGGCGACCCGGGCTGCCGGGATTCCTTACGTGTGGTCGCGCATCCGGCAATGGCCGCCCTTTCCGGGGAACGGCGGGGAACGGCAGCACGCCACCGGCGCGGCTGGAACACCCGGCGGCCGGAATGGATCCGCCGTTGGTTACTCGGTGCGCCGGCTGGGCGCCACTGCCGCCCGCAGCAACTTTGGGGTCATCCCCAAGCTGCACACCGCGGCAGCCGACCCTTTATCCATCTTCCTCACCGCCAGATACGGCATGCATGGCCGCTTCCACGGCAGAACCATCTATGTTCCGAACACGCACCACGAGTGGCCGCTCTTCGGCGCTGAGGTCCACCAGCTCAGCGATGGGTTGGTAGGAGCCGCCGGGATCAGTGTCAGCGGTCCGCCAGAGTCCGCCCTTTACTCCCCGGGGGTCCGGACAAGGTTCGGCAGGCCGCGCACGCTGGAGAGCGCCGGCTAAAGACCCGCGTCCTGGACGTCCTGCCAGCCCTGGCCTTCGCTGAACGTGCTCACCAAGGTACCCACGCCTGCCTGGAGGGAGTCAGAGGGATCGAAGTAGAGGGATGCTTCCGAGGCGCGGCTGTGGGTAATCAGCTGTTCGGCCTCGAGCTTCGCCTCGGGCACGGTTGCGCCGACGATTCCGGTGCGGGCCGGGAGAACCGGTGTGTGCACCACGTCGGCGTCCGTCTGGGTCAGCGGAACCGTGGTGCCGGGGTTGATCTCATCGTTGGGGAACTCGAACTCGGCATCGCCGGGGGCAACGGGAACGGTGTACTCCAGGAAATAGGTCATACCCCACCCTTGCAGAAAAGCCGTCACCGCCAAAAGACCTGGTGGACTACTTGCCCAGGCCGGCCTTTCGAAGTGCCTCGGCCATGGCCGTGTTGACGGGTTGGGATGCGGGGCTCGACCTGACACTCCCACCGGACGTGCCGGATCCCTGCTTCCCCTGCTGTTGGCGGTCCGGACGCCCGGCACGCTCGGTCGTTCGGCTCCCAGAATCGCGCCGACCGGAACCTGAATCGCGCCGGCCTGAACTTGCGCCGCCGCCGGCGGGTTCGTCGTCGAGCCTCAACGTGAGCGAAATCCGCTTCCGCTCCGGATCCGCCTCAAGTACCTTCACCCGGACCACCTGGCCGGACTTCACCACCTCGCGCGGATCGGACACAAAGCGGTTGGACAGGGCGGAAACGTGGACCAGTCCGTCCTGGTGGACTCCAACATCCACGAACGCCCCAAATGCCGCAACGTTGGTTACCGTTCCTTCGAGAATCATGCCCGGCACCAGGTCCGAGATCTTCTCAACGCCTTCGGAGAACGTGGCGGCGGCAAAGGCGGGCCGGGGGTCGCGGCCAGGCTTGTCCAGTTCAGCGAGGATGTCCTTGACGGTGGGCAGGCCGAACGTGCCGTCGACGAACTTCTGCGGGTCCAGGGACGAGGCTGGGGCGGAACCGGCGGCAACGAGGATCTCCCTCGCCACGGCGTAGGACTCCGGGTGCACGCTTGAGGCGTCCAGCGGCTCGGCTCCGCCGGTGATCCTCAGGAATCCCGCGCACTGTTCGAACGCCTTGGCGCCCAACCGCGGCACTTTCTTGAGGTCGGTCCGCTTGCTGAAGGGTCCGTGCTCGTTCCGGTAGGCCACGATGTTTTCGCTCAACAGGGGCCCGACGCCGGCAACCCGGCTCAGCAGCGCAGGCGAGGCAGTGTTGACGTCAACACCCACGGCGTTCACGCAGTCCTCCACCACGGCGTCCAGGCTCCGGTCCAGTTTCGACGCGGTCACATCATGCTGGTACTGGCCTACACCAATGGACTTGGGATCGATCTTCACGAGTTCGGCGAGCGGATCCTGCAGGCGGCGGGCAATGGACACGGCCCCGCGAAGCGAAACATCCATTCCCGGCAGCTCAGCGGCGGCGAGCGCGGAGGCGGAGTAGACGGACGCGCCGGCCTCGGACACCACGATTTTCTGGGGTTTCCGGTCCACCTCCGGAAGCAGCTTGATCAGTTCGGCAGCCAGTTTGTCCGTTTCGCGTGAGGCGGTCCCGTTGCCGATGGCCACAAGTTCGACGGCGTGCTGCCGCGCCAAACGCACCAAGGTGGCCAGGGCTTCGTCCCATTTCCGGGCCGGGGCGTGCGGGTAGACCGTATCGGTGGCCACCACCTTCCCGGTGCCGTCAACAACGGCAACTTTCACCCCGGTCCGCAGTCCCGGGTCGAGGCCCAGCGTGGCACGGTTTCCGGCAGGGGCGGCCAGCAGGACGTCCCTGAGGTTGGCGGCGAACACCCGGACCGCTTCGTCCTCCGCTGCGGCGAACAACCGGGCCCGGAGGTCGGACGTGAGGCGGGCCAGCACGCGTGAACGCCAGGCCACCTGGGCTGTCTGCATCAGCCATGCGTCGGCGGAACGGCCACGGTCGGCGACCCCGAGGAACCTGGCAACTGCGGACTCGTAGCGGGCGCGGGCGGCGGTGAGGGCGGCGTCGTCCGATGGGTCGGCTTCGGCGAGGTCCAGCTCAAGGACGCCGTCCTTCTCCCCGCGGAACAACGCGAGCACACGGTGGGACGGCATCCGGTCCAGCGCCTGCGCGAACTCGAAGTAATCGGCGAACTTCTGGCCTTCGGCTTCCTTGCCCTTTTTGACGCGGGAGACCATCCGGCCCTGCGTCCACATCCTGTCCCGCAGGTTTGCGGCGAGGTCAGGGTCCTGCGCCACGCGCTCCACGAGGATGGCCCGGGCACCGGCGAGCGCGGCGGCGGGGTCACCGATGGCGTGGTCACTGTTGAGGTACTTCCCGGCTTCGTGTTCGGGGTCCAGGTCCGGCCGCTTCAGCAGCGCATCGGCGAGCGGTTCCAGCCCGGCCTCCCGGGCGATCTGGGCCTTGGTCCGGCGCTTGGACTTGAACGGGAGGTAGATGTCTTCGAGCCGCGACTTGGTGTCCGCGGCCAGGATTGCCTTGCGCAGTTCGGGCGTCAGCTGGCCCTGCGCCTCAATTGCTTCGAGGACTGCACCGCGGCGGTCTGCCAGTTCGCGGAGGTAGCGCAGGCGTTCGTCGAGGTCACGGAGCCGGGTGTCGTCCAGCGTGCCGGTGGCTTCCTTGCGGTACCGGGCGATGAACGGAACCGTTGCCCCGCCGTCGAGCAATCCAACCGCGGCCTTTACCTGCCAGGCCTTGACCCCCAGTTCGGCAGCGATCTGGGCGAAGATCGCGTCGTCCTCCGATGCGCGGGAGGGGGCGGAGACGGCGGAAGGTGCAGGCAGTTGAGTCACCAGAACATCTTGCCTTACCGCGCTGCCGGGCTCCACCAGGCGCCCTGGGGATGGGGATTCAGCAGGGCCCGGGAGGGTATTCCGCTGGGCCCGGCAAAGTGCTGTAGTGGACATGCCGTTACTGGCGCCCATGCTCGAGGAAGAGGCCATCATGCGGGAACTGCTTGTGGTGTTTCAGGAGGGGTTCGACGAGGCTAACGTCACCGTGACCGTCAACGGCAAGGAGGTGCGCCGGGACCTGGGAATCTCAACCAATCCGCTGCTCGGCATCGCATCCGAGGTGTCCGTGGAGTTGCCGGCAAAGGGCGCACAGGTGGGAGTTGAGGTCACGAATCGGGGGTTGAAAGCCATTACCAAGGTCAGTGGGAAACCCAAGAGCGTGCTGGTTTCGATCGAGGATGGGCGCCTGCTGATGAAGGAAGGCACAGGCCGCGAGGCCGTTCTGTAGCTAACGTCCCAGGTGGGAAAACTGGCTCTGGTAAGAGTCCATTCGTTGGAGTAGCATCTGATCACCGCCGGCTTCCAGTGGAGTCCGGCGGGCCACACAAGTCTTCAGCCGGGGGTCGTCGGATGGCCTCCGGCGCCGCTGTCCGGGACCAGCACCCCTGACAGCCAACGACGGCGGCACCCATGATGGGTGCCGCCGTCGTTGTTTTATCCGGGTTGGCGGGTGGGCCGCCGCTTACCCCTGGTACAGCGGGTAATCCGTGTAACCGGTGGCGCCCTCCGCGTAGAACGTGGAGGCGTCGGGCTCGTTGAGCGGAAGGCTTTCCTTCCAGCGCCGTGCAAGGTCCGGGTTGGCGATGGCCGGACGACCGACCACAACGGCGTCTGCGTGGCCTTCCGCCACCAGGTTCACGGCTTCTTCGCGCGTGGTGATCACGCCGAAGCCGGTGTTGACCAGGAAGGTGCCGCCGAAGCGTGCACGAAGGTCCTGGACAAGTTCGCCGGTGGGCTCGTGGTGCAGGATGCTCAGGTATGCCAGGTTGAGCGGCGCGATGCTGTCCACGAGGACCTCGTAGGTGGCACGAACGTCCGCTGCGTCGGTCTCGGCGATGCCCTGCACGTTGTGCTCAGGGGAAATGCGCACACCCACGCGGTTCGCGCCAAGGGCTGCCACGACGGCGTTGATGGTTTCGATGACGAATCGGGCGCGGTTTTCCGGTGATCCACCGTAGCTGTCCGTCCGGACGTTGGAGTTTGGCGCCAGGAACTCGTGCAGGAGGTAGCCGTTGGCCGCGTGCAGTTCCACGCCGTCGAACCCTGCCTCGATGGCGTTCAGCGAGGCGTTGACGAATTCCTGGATGACCATGGGGAGTTCGTCGGTGGTGAGGGCGTGCGGCACGGGATACGGCTTCTTGCCGGCAGGAGTCCGGACGTCGCCGTCAATGGCGACGGCGCTGGGAGCGACGATGGGCAGCCCACCGGTGATGTCGGAGTGGGAAACGCGGCCGCCATGCATGATCTGGGCGAACATGCGCCCGCCTTCGGCGTGGACGGCGTCGGTAACCGTCTTCCAACCTGCAACCTGTTCTTCGGTGACGATACCGGGCTGGCCCGGGTAGGCCTGGCCGGCCGGGGTGGGGTACGTGCCCTCACTGACGATCAGGCCCAGGGAGGCGCGCTGGCGGTAGTGCTCGGCCAGGAGCGGCCCGGGGATGCCTTTCTCACCCGCACGGAGGCGGGTCAGGGGTGCCATCACCAGGCGGTTGGGAAGTTCAAGTTCGCCGAGGGTGAGTGGGGAAAACAGCATGCGCAGTTCCTTTCGAAGGCTTAAGACGTACTGTCTTTGCCAACTGTGGGGCGCGTGCAACTATTCCGGACTTGCGCCGGTGCGACGGGGATCACAGGTTTTTTCGGTCCCCGCGCTATCCCCCAACGCCCGGGCAGCCCTGTCCCTGCGGATTGGCATTGCAGTCGTCGGCGTAGTTGCGCGTTATCGAACGCCACACACTGATGGTTTGCGGTGGCGCGTTGAACTGGCCTTGGCCGGGGATCGGCAGCGGCGGCCCGGAGTTCACCGAGTACGTGCCCTGGAACGAGGTGGTCAGGACAACCTGGAAATCGCCCGTGGAGGCATACGCGTGGCTGGTGCGGGTCTTCTCGCCCCACCGGTCCTGCGGCAACGGGCCACCCATGGAAGGCTGCGGGCCGAAGACTGTTCCGTCTCCGTAGTTCCACGTGTACTGCACGGGCGTGGCTACCACGTGGACTTTCTGGCCGAACATGGTGATGTCGAACTGCTGTTCAGCCGCTTCCGCGTAGAAATTCGTCTCGGCGCCCCGGAGGGTGTTGGGGCTGGGCTGGGCCACGACCGCCCCGGCGCTGACCGGGAGGTTCTGGAACTGCCGCTGGATATCCGCGGCGATCCTGGGTAGAAGGTCCTCGGGCTTCGGGTCGTAAAGGCAAGTCGGGCCAGAGTGATGCGCCCAAACAGCCCCCGGCACACCCCGGGGCCGCGACAGCCACATGACCGGGATGCCCTTGGCGCCGTCTTCCCGGTCCTTGCAGTCGAGTTGGCGGGCGAGGCAGGGCGTATCGAAGTCGCCTCCGCCGAGATGGCATTGAAGTTCGTACTTGTACTCGTTGGGGTCGGTACTCACGGTACCGGGCTCAGGTCTCGAGAAGTCGCCTGTCCCAGGATCTAATTGCCATCCAGAGACGTCAGCTCCTCCGGAATTCCAGTGGCCCTTCGGTGGTGCGCTTCCCATTTTCGGCGGGGACGAACCATCGTTTTCGCGACTAATCATGGGCGCGTTGCCGTGCTCTGTGGCGGCAGTTGCTGCGGCCGGTACGAGGAAGGACCACAATAGAAAGCCCAGCACGCAAAATTGGAACAGGACTTTCATATCGTCAACCGACGATCGGCTCAACAGTTTGGACGAACCATGAGCCCTCGCGGAACACGACTAACATCAGGCTGCCCGAGTCCGCAGGCTTGGGATCAGTACTATCGAGGGACTTGTCCGCGTTGTAGTAGCTCAGCGCTTCCTGCGACACCTGCACGGCGACTTGGTAGTTACCGTCAGGCGCTACGACAAATGTCGTGTTAACTGATGGCGTAGTCACCCTGCCACCGGCCAACCACCGCCCCTCTTGATGCCAACCCTGTTGTACTTGCTTTGCTCGTTCGCACATGGTGCACGCCGGACTGGTGAGGGCGGATATGGGCTTTGTATCACCGGTTTCGTATCCATAGCTGAGGAGCTGGAACCAGTACTTAGCGAACGCCTCGAGCCCTTCCTTCGTCTCCGTCTTAGCTACCTCGGGCAGCACAGGCACGGGGACGTTCTGGGCGGGTCCGGAGGCGTCGGCGGGCTTGTAGGCGGCACTCCGTGTTGGGGTGGGAGTGGCGGCGGCGCTGGCAGTTGGTGTCTCCGCCGCCACCTGGGACGAAGTGCCGCCCGGCCCCGGCGACCCTCCGGAGTTGCAGCCGGACAAAGCGAGCGCCAAACCAACAACAAGGGCTGCTGCTCCCGACGGCACAGCGCGGGACGTAAAGGAGTTCTGTGATGTCATGGGCCGCTATTCCCCCAGTAGTTTCAAGACGGCTTGCTCCGAACAGTGCCTTAAGGGTAGCCCACGTCACAATTCCCCGATCAGACTTATCCACAGGTACCGCCCACCGTTTTACCACCGGGTCCGTCCAGCAAAAAGTCATAAAGGGAGCCGGTGCATAAAGTGCACCGGCTCCCCCGTCGATAAAGAATGAAGAAAACAAAACCCTACTTCTGTGCGGGCAGGACCAACTCCCCCAGTCTTGTCCGTGGACAAGGCGAGGGACGAAACATACTGCGGACCGCCGTCGGACGCGTCCTGCGCGGACCGCACCATGTCCGGGCGTTCGAACTCCAACCCCGTCACGTGGCAAAGGAGCTTGGCGTCGCTGGGGTTCCCGTCGGCGTCGAACATGGGCAGGTCGATCCCGTCGTCGAATCGCCGGAGATAGAAGCGGCCACGGGTCACCGCCGCCAGCACCGGTGGCAGGACCAGCGCCAGGCCCACCGCAAAGATGGGCGAGTATGGCTGGATCGCGGCTCCAAATGCCCCGAAGAACACGGCAATCGAAACTCCGGCGGAGACCAGCATCGACACGAAGCCAACAGGGTTCACGGCGTACAGCATGCCGCGGCGGAACTCAGGCACCTTGGGGGAAATCTTGAGCAGGTACTTGTTGATGGCAATATCGGACGCCACGGTGACAACCCAGGCGATGGCGCAGTTGGCGTAGAACCCGAGGATGGTGTTGAGGAAGTCGAACATGTTCGCTTCCATCAGGACCAGCGCGATCAGCAGGTTCACCACCACGAACACCATCCGGCCCGGGTAGGTCTTGGTGATGCGCGTGAAGGAGTTGGTCCAGGCCAGCGAGCCGGAGTAGGCGTTGGTGACGTTGATCTTGATCTGCGAGATGACCACCAGCACCACGGCCAGCGTCATGGCCAGCCACGCGGGCATCATCTCCTGGTACACGCCCAGGAACTGGTGCACGGGCTCATTGGCCGTGGCGGAGGCGGCAGGATCCAGCGTGGCGATCAGGTAGATGGCGATGAACAGGCCCACAATCTGCTTGATGGCCCCGAAGATCACCCAGCCCGGGCCGGCCAGGATCACTGCGCGCCACCAGGCGCTCCGGTTGGCCTCGGTGCGCGGCGGCATGAACCGGAGGTAGTCGATCTGCTCGGCAATCTGCGCCATCAAGGACAGGCACACGCCGGCGGCGAGCATCACGGACGCAAGGTTGGGGCCGCCGTCGCCCGTTGCTCCGGTGTAAGCGAAGAAGCTGTCGATGCTCTCCGGGTGCGAGACCAGCAGGTATCCCACAGGCACCACCATGAGGAGCAGCCATAACGGGGTGGTCCACACCTGGAGCTTGGCCAGCGTGTTCATGCCGTAGATGACCAGCGGAATGATGATCACCGTGGAGGCGGCGTATCCCAGCCACTGCGGAATGCCGAGCCCCAGCTCCAGCCCCTGCGCCATGATAGAGCCCTCGAGCGCAAAGAAGATGAAAGTGAACGTGGCAAAGATGACGTTGGTGACCACCGACCCGTAGTAGCCAAAGCCGGAGCCCCGGGTGATCAGGTCCAGGTCGATGTTGTAGCGCGCGGCGTAGTACGCCAAGGGAAAGCCGGTGGCGAAGATCACCACGGCCGCCACCAGGATCCCCAAGATCGCATTGACCGTCCCGTAGGAGATGCCGATGTTCGCCCCGATCGAGAAATCCGCCAGGTAGGCGATGCCGCCCAGCGCACTCGTGGCCACCACGCCCGCGCTCCACTTGCGGTAGGACCGCGGCGCAAACCGCAGCGTGTAGTCCTCCAGGCTTTCTTTGGTGGCGTTGAGGGCGGCAGTGTTGCCGGCCTTAGGGATTGCCGGAGAACGTCCGACGACGGCGGCACCAGCGGGTGCCGCCGGTTCCAGCAGTTGCGTTGTGTCTGTGTCGTTGCCCATTGGGTGCGTCGCTTTCGTTTGCCTTCAGCCGTCTTGGCCCTGCGTGCGACGCTATCCAGCGGGAAATACAGGCCGGTCACAGACCTGTTTCCGAACTGTTAAGCCTTGACTGTGCTGTCATAAAGTGGGGGAAATGGGGCACAAAGACTCTGGCGCATTTCTACTCAACGTAGAAGAATGGCCGCATGATGTTTGAACACGCGGACGGCAATCCTGTCCTTGAACTCGATGATGAGCAGTCGTGGCGGCTTTTGGCGGCGACGCAGCACGGCCGGCTGGTGGTCTCCGTCGCAGGGGAACCGGACATCTTTCCGGTGAATTACGTGACCTCCAACCGGAAGCTCTACCTGCGCACGGCGCCTGGAAACAAACTGGCGCAACTCACAATCAACGCCAAGGTGCTGTTCGAAACCGACGGCATCCTGTCGCAGGAGGCCTGGTCCGTTGTCCTCCGGGGGGCGGCAAGGGTCCTCAGCAACTCGGATGAGCTCGCTGCCATCGAAGAACTGGGCCTGAAGACCTGGGTCCCCACCCTCAAGGACTTTTATGTGGAGATCGATCCAACCTCCGTCAGCGGCCGGCACTTCGTGTTCGGCGAACAGCCGGAACGGGAGATCTAGGCCCTCCTAGACTGGAAGGATGCCGGACGATTCCAGCGCGGCCAAGCCCACTGCAGATAAACTCACTCCTGCGCAGCGCAGCTGGAACATGTCCCGGATCCGCGGGAAGAACACAAAACCCGAGCTGCTGGTGCGGCAGCTCCTGCACGCCAGGGGCTACCGGTACCGGCTGCACGGCCGGTCCGGCAGCACCAAACTGCCAGGCAATCCTGACCTCGTCTTCGCCGCCCGGCACAAGGTGATCTTCGTCAATGGCTGCTTCTGGCATTTCCACGACTGCAGGGTGGGTCTGCACGCCCCGAAGGCCAACGCCGAGTTCTGGGCAGCGAAGCGGAGCCGGACCCGGGAACGCGACGCCGGCCAGCGCCGGCAGCTGCAAGACGCCGGCTGGGACGTGCTGACGGTCTGGGAGTGCGAGCTGAAGGACCGATCGGCACTCGAAGCCCAGTTGGTGCACTTCCTCGAAGCCGGCGCCTGAGGGTCTATAAACAGCCAATCTTGAGGAAATCTTTCGCTGCTCCCACCGCTGTCCTTGATCCAGGCGCGGCAGGATAAACGGGTTGCCGGCGATCAGGCAGCCGCCACTGACAGTTTCGGAGCAGCTATCCCCTATCCCCTAGCTTCTCCGTGCCAACAGGGCGGACTTGAACGCCGACGCCGACGAGTCACTGCTGTTGATGCGCCAGTCTGTTTCCTTTTGCATGTGGAACCAGACGAAGCCCATCACGTCCGGCTGGGCGGCAAGGTAGGACACCAGGTCCGTGTTCCAGGTCGCTTTGGAACCGCCCAGTTCGCTGGACGCCGTTTCCGCTATCAGCACGGGTTTCCCGGGGGCCAGGGTGCGGAGCTGGGAGATGCCGGGGCCGAGGAGGTCCACGGGGGAAACCCAGCTGCTCCACGTTTGCGAGGTGCCCCAGTTGTAGCCGTCCAGGGCCACGATGTCCGCGTAGCCCGGGCCCGGGTACAGGCCTGCCAGGTCAGTGGAGCCCCAGTAAGGCACGTTCGGCGACCAAACCCACTGGACGTTGGTGGCACCCGTGGCGGCAACGACGTCGTGCACGTGCCGCCAGGCAGCGACGTAATCTCCGGCCTGGTTGCCGTTGACGCCTTCGGCCCAGGGATACCAGTTGCCGTTCATCTCGTGGGCAAAACGCAGCATGACCGGCTTGCCCCAGGCCGCGAGGGACTGGCCCCACTGGCTGATATAACCGTCGAAGTCCCCGGCAGTAATCCTGGCCAACGAATACGCCGGCTGGTCTACGCCGCCTCCCCACGCCCAGGGCTCCCAGGTGACCAGGGGCGTCGCTCCGCGGGAGCGGACAGCGTCCAGCTCAGTGATGGGCGGGGACTGCAGGAAATCCTTGTAACTCATCACGATGGAAGGGATTTCCCCCGACACTGTGGCCACCTCGTCCAGTTCCGAACCGGCCAGGGGTCCCCCCGGCGTTGCCGCTCCAAAGCGCAAGGCGGCGGAACTGATGGCCGGTGCCGGTCCGGGCGCCGGAGCAGGAGCAGGAGCCGGAGCCGCCTGGACCACGAATGTGGCGGATGCCTTGATGGACGACGTCTTGGCGGTGATGGTGAGGTTCCCGGTGGACGCGGCCGGAATGGTGATGCCTGTGCTGAATGCACCCGTCGATGTTGTTTGGAACGCGAACGTGGTGGAACCGACGATCACGGTGCCTGTGGTGGAGGCCTTGAACCCGGTTCCGGTGACGGTCACGGCGGAACCAGCCGGTCCTGAGGTGGGATTGAGCGAAACTTGCGGTGAGGTGGCTGCTGCGCTGGCCGGCTGGATGACGGACACCGCCAGTCCAACCCCGATTATGAGCGCGAAAAATAAGGACCTGAGTATTCGGAACACGGCAATCTATCCCCAGATTGAAAGGCGGCCGCGGCCGCCGGTGGCGTCAGTGCAGAAAGCACTGGCCTTGATCTTATGGGCAGAAATCCGCACTCCCATCAAGAAAACCACAATTCTTGCCGAGTCTTCTGCTAGGTCATGGGAACAGTCCTAACCTGAAAAAGAGCAAGCGTTCCGGCCTAACCGCCCAGTTTCCCGACTCTACAAAGCCAGCAGAAAGGAGTGTCATGAGCACATCAGATGATGCCCCCAGGCCGCTGGTGGACCAGTCCGTCCTGGACCGGCTGCGGGACGAACTCGAGGAGGAGGAAGGCTACAGCCGCGTCTTCGTGGGGAACTTCATCGAGTACCTGCCGCAGCGGCTGGGCCGGTTGCGGCTGGCCCTGACCACGGGGGACCTGGAGGGCTCCATGGACGCGGTCCTCAGCCTGAAGACGTCAAGCCAGATGGTGGGAGCCGAGCGCCTGGCCGCACTGGCCTTGGAGCTGGAGAACGAGATCCGGGCCGAGGCCCGCCACGCTGACATGGCGGTGGCGCTGCCCAGGCTGGCCGCCACCTACCTGCGGCCCATCACCCAGTGCAGCAGGCAGACCATGCACCGGCTGCAGGCTCAGTGCTGCCCCGGGGCCAAACGGTAACCCACGCCGCGAACGGTTTGCAGCCACCGTGGCTGCTGCGGTGAGTCCCCCAGCTTTTTGCGCAGGTTCCCCATGTGGACCTCCACGGAACGTTCGTCTGCCTCGCTGATGTAGCTGCCGACGTCGTAATCCTCGTCGCGGAGCCGCCGCACCAGGTCGGACTTGGTCCTGACCGTCCGTCCTGCTTCCAGGAGCGCGTAAAGGAGTTCGAACTCGGTACGGGTCAGGTTCATCTCCTTGCCGTCAACGGTGACGGTGCGGGAGGCGTAGCTGAGCTCCAGGCCGTTGTGGCTGAAGTTTCCGCGCTCCGGATGGGCCGCGCTGTCCGCGGAGGCATCCACCGAAACTTCGTGCGGATCAGGAACGGACCGCGGCCGGCGCATCATGGCCGCAACCCGCGCGCGGAGCTCCCGCGGGCGGAACGGCTTGGTGAGGTAGTCATCGGCCCCGGATTCGAGCCCGATCAGGGTGTCCAGTTCCTCGGTGCGCGCCGTCAGCATCACGATGTACGCATCCGAGAACTCGCGGATCTGCCGGGAGACCTCAAACCCGTCGATGTCCGGCAACCCCAGGTCCAGGGTAATGACATCGGGATTAAGGCTCTTGGCCATCAGGACGCCCTCGGCGCCGCCGCTGGCGACGGTTACCTCAAATCCAGCCTGGGTCAGCACAGTGCGAACCAGTTCCCGAATGTCGTGGTCATCTTCGATGACCAGACCCACACGTGCCTCACTCATAGAGCCCCCTCAGTGCCAACGTCTGAAGTATAGCTGGCTGCGGATATCCTGCTGGTATGGTCCCGCACACCCCCACATCCGCGTCCTCCGCGCCATGAGCGACCCCACCGTCTGGTCCTCGGGACGGCTGCGGTTTTTCAAACGGCCCTTCCATGAATACCGGCTGACCGACCGGGTGGCGATGAGCCAGATGCCGCTGTTCGTGACCACCATTTTGACGGCCGTGCTGGTGTGGGCATTCTTCCCGGCCACAATGAACAACCCACTGTTCGTCGCGTTCCTCGTTTCGCAGCTGGCCATCATGGCACTCTGCTACGTCATTCCCTGGGGGCGGCTGCCCTACACCAGTTTCCTGGTGATCCCGCTGCTGGACTTCATCTCCATCGCCGCGGGCAGGGAAGGCGGCCAGGAAAGCCTGACGGGAATCAGCCTGCTGGCCGTGTTCCCCGTCATTTGGCTCTGCGCGTCCGGGTACTACCCGAGGGCCGCGCTGTGGTTCTCTTTCCTTGGCCCGCTGGCCATCATCTGGGTGCCGCTGCTCCTGAAGGAAACTTCCACGCCGCAGGACTTCGCCCGTTCGCTGCTGCTGCCCGTCATGATGCTGGGCATCGGCGTGTCCGTGAGCGTCCTGACCTTGAGCATGATGCGCCAGCAGGAACAGCTGGAAGAAAAGGACGAGCAGCTGCGCGCCAACCTGCGGACCAGCAAGCGCCAGGAATCGCTGCTGAACACTGTGCTGGATACCGTGCATCTGGGCGTCCTGGCGGTTGATGCCGACGGCCACGACATCCTGATGAACCGGAAGCAGCGGGCCAACCATGAACTGGCCCGGCCAAAGAACATTGCGGACCCCAACGAATCGCAGCTGCTGGTCTACGGCCCGGACCGGAAAACCCTGATCCCCGTCCAGGAGCGTCCGGTGCGCCGCGCCGTCCTGGGGGAAACCTTCACTGATTACCTGGTCTGGCTCGGCGACGGGAAGGACCAGCGGGCACTCGTGACCACGGCACGGGCCATGAAGGACTCCGACGGCAACTTCACCGGCTCGGTGATCGTCTTCAGCGACGTCACGGACCTGGTTAACGCACTCACCGCCAAGGACGACTTCGTCTCCAGCGTCTCCCACGAATTCCGGACCCCGCTGACGTCGATCCTGGGCTACGTTGAGATCCTGCTGGCCGATGATCCGGACGAGCCCGAGCGGGAGATGCTGGAGATCATCCGCCGGAATTCCGAGCGCCTCCTGACCTTGGTGTCAGACCTGCTGGCCAGCCGGAACGGCCAGCTGATCGTCTCACCGGATGCCGTGGATGTTGCCGACCTGGTGCGCGGCAGCGTGTCCTCGGCGTTGCCACGTGCAGCCGCCGCCGGGGTGGAACTCCGGGCGGAAACCCCGGAACGGCTGGAGGCCCACGTGGACAGCGCCAGGATCTCCCAGGTCCTGGACAACCTGGTGTCCAACGCCATCAAATACTCCCCTGACGGCGGCGAGGTAGTGGTGTCGCTGGCGCGGGAAAACGGCCATTTGGCCTGCCGGGTCAAGGACACGGGGATGGGCATGAGCCCGGAGGACGCCTCCGAGGTGTTCGCCAAGTTCTTCCGGACCAGCAACGTCCGGCGCACCGCCATCCCGGGCGTCGGCCTGGGCCTGCCCATCAGCAAGGCGATCGTGGAAGCCCACGGCGGGACCATCGACGTCGAGAGCACGCTGGGCGAGGGAACGACGTTTACGTTCCGGGTTCCGGTGCAGCGGTCCTGAGCACCTCGCCCCAAGATTGGGAGGCGAGGTCCCGGAAGGATGCCAGGATGGCCGACGGCGGCTGGCTGAGGTCCAGCGGGAACTCCACGATGTCGATGTCGGTGTTCAGGATGCGGCGGAGCTTCATCTCGCCTTTGCCCGCGTAGACCAGCCACGCGGTGGGCACAGCCAGTGCCGTGCAGTGGGCCAGCATCTGGTAGTGGTCGGCCGTCAGCGACGCGCCGGCGTCCGACGCCGCCCGGTACTTGACGTTGTAGGCCACCACCGGGCGTCCGCCGAGCATGTGGACGGCATCCGGGCGCACGGACAGGCGGTCGGAATCGCGCACCGCCTCGCTGAGGAGGGCGTTGTACCGCAGCCGCAGTTCCCCCGGATATGACGCCATCGCACTGCGCAGTGCCGTTCCCACGAAGTCTTCGAAAACCTGCGCCATGTCCACCACGAACGACGCTGTCTGCTGCCTGCCCTCCCCCGCTTCGGCGGATGCGTTGCGCAGGATCAGCTCCGCCAGCCGCAGCACTGCGTGGTAGCGCAGGTTCATCCTGGTGGGCGTCCACGGCGGCACCGGGGCGCCCGCTGGAAGGCGGGTGACGGCGTCGAGCTTTCCCTTCAGCTGGCGGAGCCGCCCCAGCACCTCGGGCCGGACTCCGGGCACCTGCCCCATCCGTTCCAGGGCGGCGCGCAGGATCCGGTTCTCGGCGATGTCCTCGGTAAATTCGTCGTAGGAGACCTCCAGCGGGACCAGCATGCCGGGGCGGCGGGAGATCTGGTCCGAAATCCGGATCCGGCCCTTGACCGTGCGCAGGGATTCGTCCACGGTGAGGTAGCCCTGCAGGACCCCGCGGCCCAGGGCGCGTTCGGCCAGTTGCGCCAGGGACTCCGCGAGCGCGCTCCACAGCTCCCGGTCCTCGTCCGCCGCCACCAGCTCCGGGCGGAACCCCTGCTCCCCCGCGTAGCTGAGCAAAAACAGGAGCCGGCTGAGCCCCAGCCGGTCCTTGGGCCGGACGTCCAGCTGGAGCGTGGGGGTGCGCACCGAGCCCACCTTGCCTACCGGCTCGATCCGGTACAGCCCCATGCCCATGGGCGAGGCCTTGGCCAACCCGCTGGAATTCAGGAAGGAAGCAGTGGGCGCATCCAGCCGTTCCACCAGCCCGCGGGACAGCTCGTCCAGGACAAGGTGCCGCACGGACGCCCTGGGGTCAGCGCGCTGCAACGCGTCCCAGCAGCTGGTCCAGCCCGAACCGCTCCTCCAGCTGCGCCCGCGTCAGCTGGCCGTGGTACTGCTCCTCCAGCAGCGGCATGAGCTCGTACTTCCAGATCCGGCGCAGACCGGCAGGGGTTTGGGCTGCGGGCTTCATGAAGTAGGACGGGCCGATCATCAGGTCCCGGTCCCACTCGTCAATGGCCCCGTTGAGCGCGTCCAGCAGCAGCGCCGGGGTGGTATCCAGCTGCCTGGCCTGCAGGAACCGGAGCAGGGAGCCCTTGACCGGCTCGGTCTGCGGGTGCAGCTCGATGAAGGAGAAGCGCCGGCGGATGGCCGCGTCCATCATGGCGATGGACCGGTCAGCGGTGTTCATGGTGCCGATGATGTAGAGGTTGTCCGGCAGCGTGAACGGCTCGTTGGGGCTGTACTGCAGGTAGATCCGGTCATCGCGGTACTCCAGCAGGAAATACAGCTCACCGAACACCTTGGCCAGGTTGGCGCGGTTCATCTCATCGATGATCAGGAAGTACGGCTTCTTCTCATTCCCTGGCTTCGCAGCTTCCTCCGCCAGCCGGCGCAGCGGACCGGCCACCAGCTTGAAGGACACCTGGCCTTCATCGGTCTTGTCCGGCCGGTAGCCCTCGAAGAAGTCCTCGTAGGCGTAGGACGGGTGGAACTGGACCAGCTTGACGCGTTCGTCCGTGGTGTCGTCCGCCAGTTCCGCGGCGAGGTGCTTGGCCAGGTAGGTCTTGCCCGTGCCGGGAGGGCCGTAGAGGACCAGCTGGCGGTTTTCCTCCAGCAGGTCGGCGATCTCCTGGAGGGGCTCCAGCTCCATGTGCAGCGAGGCTGCGAATTCCTGCGTCAGCGGGCGGAAGCCCTCCTGGACAGGGGGGACGACGGCGGCGCCGTCAGTATCGCCGTCGGGCTCGGTTTCCGCCTCGGCCGGCAGCAGCGCCTGCAGCGCCTGGACCACGCGGGTCACGTCCACCACGATGCCGGGGGTGGCGAGCTGGCGCTGGACATGCCGGGGAAGGCTGGTGGCGGTATGGCCGTCGTCGAACCAGCGCACCTTGCGGCGCAGGCGCCGGTTGTCGTCGTTGTACTCGGGCTCGCCCAGCACGCCGCCCAGCCGTACGGTTCCGGCGTGCTGGTACAGCACCAGGTCCCCGGGCTTCATGACGGTCAGGAAGGCGAAGACCGCGGTCTTGGTGTCCTCGCGTTCCACGTAGCCAAGGTGCTTGTAGTCCTCGTCCACGGCGTGCTGCACCAGGCCGGCGGTGACGCCGGGGTCCAGCGTGCGGAGATGCTCGACGTCGAGGGTCACCTTTTCTTCGCCGTGCCAGGCGGTGAGCAGCTCGGCGTGGTCGCTGTGCGTCCGGAGGAGCCAGGCGCGCCGGCCGGGGTCGCCCACCTTGCGCCACTGGCTGACCAGCTGGCGGGAGTACCAGTCGATCCGCTGGCCGGCCTGCTCGTCCAGGTGCAGCCGGATGCGGTGGATGTCCGCGGTGATGTCCTCTTCCCCGTCGCCTTTCGCCCCTCCCACCAGGGAAGCGAAGGCGTCGCGGATTTCCTGCCGCTCCACGTCCGCCACCACGGGCTCGAAGTAGCTGGGCCACGCCAGGAATTCGATGCTCCGGCGGATGGCGGGCTGGTCGTCGGGGGTGGATGCGGCGAGGCGGTGGAACTGCAGGGGGTCCTTGATGGCCGCCTGCACCACAGCAGCCGGCCGCTGGGCAACATTCCGCACGAACCGGCACAGCCACTTCAGGTGGTCCCAGATGGTCCAGTTGAATTCGGCGGTCCGGTCCCGGATCACGCCGTGGTCGGTCATCCCCGCGTACAGTTCCTCGGGAAGTTCCAGCGGCGGCTCCAGCCAGCCGGCGGCTTCGGCCACGCGGGCGCGCTTGACCTTGAGGGACTTCACTTCGTGGGCCAGCGGGAGGGACTGCAGGAAGAGCAACTCCACGGCCAGCTGTTTTGCTCCCCGGGTGGCACCCTCCAGGTTTTCGCGGAGGTTCGTCATCATCGGGGCTTTGGGGTCGGCGATGCCGCGATCCAGCCGGTCGAGCAGTTCCGCGGCCGCCGGAACGGACCACGTCCTGGTGCGGCCGTCCAGTGGCGAAGCCTTGCCCTGGAGGCCGGGACCCAGCACAAACCACGCCGCGTCCTCGATCTCCTTGGAGATGCCGAGGGCGCGGGTCATGGCAACAGTGGCAGTGGGGGTCATGCCCTCAAATTTACAGGGTCAAGCTGGGCGGCCGCTCCACGTTGACCGGCCGCCCTCCTGCCAGGCAGGGCTAGTTGCCGGTGGCGGAGTGCTTCCGGCCGAAGATGAAGTACCCCATGGGCCCGATGAAATTCACAAAGGACGCCGCCCGCCATGCAGCCTTGGGCCCGTTGATGAGTTCTGCCGGCCGCCGGGAGATGTCCCGTTGGGCGGCAACCAGCAGGGAAACCTGAACCAGGCCCGTCACAAGGGTGCCTATCTTGGCACCCGGTGACATTTCCTTCCAGGTCTTCTTCTGTCGGGCGGTGCGGTTCTTGTTGCTGGCCATGAGCGCTTCCTTTCGGTGTACAACGTGGTTCCAGTCCAGTGGGTCCGGTGCAGGCTGTCCAGAGTCTTAGTGCCTGTAGGGGGCCATCCGGTCTTTCTGTTCCTGGCTGAGCCTTTGCACCCGGCCCGTGGCTTCATCCACGAACGCCAGATGACTGCTCGCCTTCACGCAGTCCTCACGGGTAACGGGGTCCTGGAGCAGGTAGTGGATGTCGAAACTGGCGCCCTTGACGGCACCGATCCATACCTGGACCACAGCAGGAACGTTGCGGTATTCAAGTGTCCGGACGTAACGGATCTTGTGGTCCACCACCAGGGCAAGGGTCCCGGCCGGGACCTCATTGAACAGCGACACCGGGGGCTCAATACCCTGAAGGCCCGCACCCCGCGGCGGTCCGAAAGCTGCGATCCGGGCCTCCTCCAGCATCCGAACGATCTGGACGTTGTTGATGTGGCCATAGGCGTCCATGTCGCCCCAGCGCATCGGAACCAGCACCTCGATCCGCTGGCCGCCGTGCGCGCTCAGCTGCGCACCGCCGTCGAATCGTCAACCGGGAGGTCTCCGGCGTCCGCACCGGCAAACTGCGACATGTAGAGGCGGTGGTAGGCCCCGCCTGCAGCGAGCAGCACCTGATGGTTGCCCTGTTCCACGATTCGTCCGTTCTCCATAACCAGGATCGTATCGGCATCGCGGATGGTGGAGAGACGGTGCGCGATGACGAAGCTGGTCCGGTCGGAGCGCAGCGCGGCCATGGCCTTCTGCACCAGGAGCTCGGTGCGGGTGTCCACGGAACTGGTGGCCTCGTCCAGGATCAGCAGTGACGGGTTGGCCACAAATGCGCGGGCAATGGTGATCAGCTGTTTCTCACCGGCACTGACGTTGTTGCCCTCTTCGTCGATCACGGTGTTGTATCCCTCGGGGAGCGCCCGGACAAACCGGTCCACGAAGGTGGCCTTGGCGGCTGCCATGACCTGCTCCTCTGTGGCGTCGAGGTTGCCGTAGCGGATGTTGTCGTAGATGGACCCGCCGAACAGCCAGGCGTCCTGCAGCACCATGCCCACTTTGGAGCGCAGTTCGGAGCGGCTGAGGTGGGTGACGTCCACACCGTCCAGCATGATGGATCCTGAGTTGAGCTCGTAAAAGCGCATCACCAGGTTCACCAGGGTGGTCTTGCCGGCTCCCGTGGGCCCGACGATGGCCACGGTGTTGCCAGGCTCCGCCGTGAAGGACAGGTTCTCGATGAGTGGCTTATCCGCGGTGTAGCTGAAGGTGACGCCCCTGAAGTCCACATGCCCGTCGGTTTTGGCCGGCAGGTGTTCAGTGGCGGTTTCGGCATCCTGTTCGTCGGCGTCCAGGAATTCGAAAACGCGTTCCGAGGACGCCACGCCGGACTGGAGCATGTTGGCCATTCCGGCCATCTGGCCCAGCGGCTGGGTGAACTCGCGGGAGTACTGGATGAACGCGGTGGCATCACCCAGGGACATGGCGCCTGAGGCCACCCGGAGTCCGCCCACCACAGCAATGCCCACGTAGCTGAGGTAGGACACGAACTGCATGACGGGGAAGATGATCCCGGAAACGAACTGCGCCCCGAAGCTTGCCTTGTACAGGGCCTCGTTCCGTTCCTCGAACCGGGCCAGCATGTCAGCGTCCCGGCCGAAGACGCGGACCAGGTCGTGGCCGGAAAAGGATTCCTCGATCTGGCCGTTCAGCGACCCGGTGTTCTTCCACTGGGCGGCGAAGAGCTTCTGGCTCCGGGCCCCGATCAGCCCGGCCGCCACCCCTGACAACGGGAGCGCGACCAGGGCGATCAGCGCCAGTTGCCAGGAGACGATGAACATCATGATCACGATGCCCACCACGGTCAGCACGGAGTTCACCAGCTGCGCGAACGCCTGCTGGAGGGCCTGCTGGATGTTGTCGACGTCGTTGGTCACGCGGGACAGCACGTCGCCGCGCTGCCGGGTGTCGAAGTAGTTCAGCGGCAGGCGGTTCAGCTTGCTTTCGGTATCGTCGCGGAGCCGCCGGATCACTTTCATGACGATGCGGTTCAGCACGTACCCCTGCAGCCACATGAAGATGTTGGCCACGAAGTACATGAGCAGGACGATGGCGATGAGCATGCTGAGCTTGCTGAAGTTGATGCCGGTGCCGGGTATCAGTTCCATCCTGGAAACCATGTCCGCGAAGTTGTCCTGGCCCTGCTGGCGCAGGCCTGCCACGAACTGCTCCTTGCTGGCGCCGGCCGGCAGCTGCCTGCCCACTACCCCGGCGAAGATGACGTCCATGGCCTGCCCCAGGATCTTGGGAGCTATGACGTTCAGGACCACTGAGATGACCACCAGGCCCACCACCGCGTAGATGCCCATGGCCTCGGGCTTCAGGAGGCCCATGAGGCGTTTCGCGGAAGGCCAGAAGTGCTGGGCTTTCTTGGCGGGCATGCCACCGAACATGTCCCCATCGGCCTCGGAGGGCGTGAATTCCTCCTCGATGTAGTCATCGTCCTGGGGCGGGGTGGACTGCCCGGCCTGTTCCATGGAAGCGGCGTCCTTCCTGCGGGGGCTCATGCCACTTCCTCCACGCTCAACTGGGATTCGACAATTTCCTGGTAGGTGGGCGAGGTTTCCAGGAGTTCCTCGTGCGTGCCGCGGTCCACGATCCGCCCGTTGTCCAGCACCAGGATCTGGTCGGCCTCAGTGATGGTGGAAATCCGCTGGGCCACGATGATGACGGTGGCGTCCGACGTGGTGCGCTTGAGGGCGGCGCGGAGCCGGGCGTCAGTGGCGACGTCAAGGGCGGAGAAGGAGTCGTCGAACAGGTAGACCCGCGGCTTGGTCACCAGGGCGCGTGCGATGCAGAGGCGCTGGCGCTGGCCGCCGGAGACATTCGTGCCGCCCTGGGAGATCCGGGAGTCCAGGCCGTTCTTCTTCTCGCGGACGAACGACTCGCCCTGGGCTACCTGGAGGGCGTCCCACAGTTCCTGGTCCGTGGCCTCGGTCCTGCCGAACCGGAGATTGTGCCCGATGGTGCCGGAGAACAGGTAAGGACGCTGCGGCACCAAGGCCACGCGCCGAGTGATCTCTGCACGGTCCAGCCTGTCGACGGGGACCCCGTCCAGCAGCACCTGGCCTTCCGCGGGATCATACAGCCGCGGCAGGAGGGACAGGAGGGAGGTCTTGCCGGCGCCCGTGGAGCCGATGATGGCGATGGTCTGGCCCGGCCGGGCTGTGAAGCTGATGTTGCTGAGCACGGGCGACTCGGCTCCGGGGTAGGCGAAGGTCACGTTGCGGTACTCCACCACGCCGGCAAGGGACGCCGGGGCCTCGGGGCTTAGGGGGTCGTGGATGGAGGGCTCGACGTCGAGAACCTCGCCGATGCGGTCCGCGCAGACTGAGGCGCGCGGGATCATCATGGCCATGAACGTGCCCATCATGACGGCCATCAGGATCTGCAGCAGGTACTGCAGGAACGCGGTCAGCGACCCCACCTGCATGGCACCGGCGTCCACCCGCTGACCGCCGAACCAGAGCACGGCGGCGGTGGACAGGTGCAGGATCATGCTGATGGCCGGGAACATGAGGACGAACAGGGCACCGATGCGGAGCGAGACGTCCGTGAGTTCCTTGTTGGCGCCGCCAAAGCGGTCCGTCTCATAAGGTTCCCGCACGAAGGCCCGGACCACGCGGATACCGATGATCTGTTCGCGCAGCACGGCGTTAATCCGGTCGATCTTCCGTTGCATGGAGCGGAAGAGCGGCATGAGCCGGACCACCAGGTATCCCACCACCACGGCCAGCAGCGGGACGGAGACCCAGACCAGCCAGGACAGGTTGAGGTCCTCGCGCAGCGCCATGATGATGCCGCCGATGCACATGATAGGCGTGGCCACCATGAAGTTCAGCCCCATCAGGAGGAGCATCTGCACCTGCTGGACATCATTGGTGCCCCGGGTGATCAGCGTGGGCGCGCCAAACGCGTTGACGTCCTTGGCGGAGAAGCTGGTGACCTTGCGGAACACGGCGCGGCGAAGGTCCCGGCCAACGGCCATGGCCGTCCTGGAGCCGAAGTAGACACCGGCGATGGCCGCTGCCACCTGGGCGAAGGCCACCAGGAGCATCAGCGCACCGGTTCGCCAGATGAAATCGGTGTCTCCGCGAGCCACGCCCTGGTCAATAATCTGGGCGTTCAGGCTGGGCAGGTAAAGCGCGGCGATGGTGGCGGCAAGCTGGAAAATGACCACGGCGGTGATATACGGCAAATACGGTTTGGAGTAGCGCCGTATGAGGGTGAGGAGCATGGACTCAACTCTAGTAACGCCCACTGACAATTGGGCTCCGGCGGAGCATCTTTTCCCGCGGGAACCCGCTGTTGACGGCGGGGTCCCGCGATGCAGCCACTTGCCGGCAGGATGCAGGAAAGCCGCAGCCCGCACCCGGAAGGTTTTCCGGGTGCGGGCTGCGGCTTTGTTGCTTTCCGGCGGGGGCTGGCCGGCCCCGGCAGGGATGGCTTAGTGCTGGCCCGCGGGCCGGCTACAGTCCCTGGTCCGGCTCCGAAGCACCATCTTCGGACGGAGTGGCAGGCGGGGCGGCGGCACTGTGCCGGCCGTGCCCGGCCAGGTACAGCGCGGCTGCTGCCTGGATCTTGCGTTCCTTCAACAGCTTGCGCTGCAGCCGGCTGAGCTCTGCTGCCGTGGCTGCCTGCCTGGCAGCCACCTCCTGCTGGGAGCGCAGCTGTTCCTGGATGTCCAGCACCATGGTTCCCAGTTCGGCCTGCTGGCGGGCCAGCAGGTGCTGGGTGTCCTGCAGCTTCTGCAGGGTGTCAGCGGCGCTGGCAATCGCGTTGGCGGCCTTGTCCACATTGTCCGCGGACCGCAGGTCCAGCTCTTCCGAGCGGAAGCTGCGCGCAAAGACATCCTCGAAGTCCTCCGTGGCAATCCTGCCGGACGCTGCTGCTGCGGCGGCAGCACCGGCGTCGTACATTTTTGCGGGAGCCGCGCCGGTACGCACGGCACTCCGGGCGGTGATGTCCCCGGCGGGGGCGCCCCTGTCCGGAGCGGCGCCGGAGACCATGGGCAGCTGGCCGGTCATGGCCGTCATGCCCGCTTCACCGGCCGCGTTGGCCTGCAGCGTGGCTTCGGGGGTGATGTCCACCGTCTTGCGGAGCGGCACTTCATTGATGAAGATCACGGCGATGAGGGCAACGGCGCTCACCACGGCGGAGATCATGAAGATGCCGGCCGTGGCATCACCGTAGGCGGCGCGCATAACGTCCGCGATCGGTGCGGGCAGGTCCTTGAGGTCAAGGGTGGCACCGCTGTTTCCGCCGGGCTGGATGCCCAGCCTGGTGAGACCGTCGGTGGCCAGGTCCTTGACGTGGTTGGCCATGACGGCGCCCAGGACGGATACGCCGATGGCACCGCCGACAGAGCGGAAGAAGGCCACGGAGGCGCTGGCGGACCCGATGTCCTTGGCCTGGACGGTGTTCTGGACGGCGAGGACCAGGTTCTGCATAAGCATGCCCAGGCCGATGCCGAAGATGCCGGTGTAAAGGCCGGTCAGCCAGAGTTCGGTGGTGTGGTCCATGGTGCCGGCGAGTGCCAGGCCGCCGATCAGCAGGATGGTGCCGCCGATCAGGAAGCGCTTCCACTTGCCGTAGCGGCTGATGAGCTGGCCGGAGACGACGGACCCGACGAGG
Source organism: Pseudarthrobacter sp. LT1 (assembly GCF_035621795.1). Lineage (NCBI taxonomy): Bacteria > Bacillati > Actinomycetota > Actinomycetes > Micrococcales > Micrococcaceae > Pseudarthrobacter > Pseudarthrobacter sp. LT1. The sequence goes on along the minus strand of NZ_CP141830.1, from coordinate 1,023,124 downwards.
TTGCCGGCGATCATGGGCAGCGTGAGCAGGCCGGCCTCGGTGGGCGTTGCACCGCGGGCTACCTGGTAGTACTGGCCCAGGAAGGTGGAGGAGCCAAACATGGCGACGCCGACGGCCACGGAAGCCACGATGGCCAGCGCGGTGGTGCGCTCGGAGATGATCTTCAGCGGGATGATCGGTGCGGACACCTTGGACTCGACCAGGACCAGCAGTGCGAGCAGCAGGACGCCGCCGCCCACCATGACTGCCGACTGCCAGGACCACCAGTCGTAGTAGTCGGCCTTACCGGCGAAGGACACCCAGATCAGAAGCAGGCTGACGCCGGAGGTCAGCAGGATGGCACCGAGCCAGTCGATCCTGGCAGGACGGCGGACGTGCGGGATCTTCAGGGTGACCTGGAGCAGGATCAGGGCGACGACGGCGAGCGGCACGCAGACAAAGAAGGTCCAGCGCCAGCCGAGCGAGCTGTCCACGATGAAACCGCCCAGCAGCGGTCCGCCGGCGGTGCCCACTGCCATGACGGCGCCCATGTAGCCGGAGTATTTGCCGCGTTCACGCGGCGGAATGATGGAGCCGATGATCGCCTGAGCCAGGGCGGTGAGGCCGCCCATGGCGATGCCCTGGATCACACGGGCGGTGAGCAGGAACGGGATGTTTTCGGAGAAGCCTGCCATGACGGAGCCGGCCACGAAGATCACGATGCTGAGCTGGACCAGGACCTTCTTGTCGAAAAGGTCGGCGAGCTTGCCCCAAATGGGGGTGGTGGCTGCGTTGGCCAGCAGCGCCGCGGTGATGACCCACGCGAAGTCCGTCTGGGTGCCCTTGAGCTCGGACATGATGGTAGGCAGCGCGTTGGCCACGATGGTGCTGCTGAGGATGGCGGTGAAGAAGGCAGCGAGGAGGCCGGTCAGGGCCTCCATGATCTGCCGGTGGTTCATGGGCGCGCCGGGTTCGTGGCGCTTGGATTGCCGCGACTCCTGTTTAACGGTGCGTTCGCGCTGGCGCTGCTGCTCCTGGTCGGCGGCGGCGGTGACGTTAGCCATTAATGGACTCCTGCATTTTCTGTTCGGTAGTGGTTCCGGCCGCCCTTGCCCGGATGGAATTCTTCAGGGATGCGGTGAGCTTGCTCAGCATCGCGGCTGTTGCTACGGCGTCATCCTCGTTCCAGTCGGCGAGGTATGCCTGGAGCGTCTCCGCCCGGTGCCGCACCAGTTCTGCGAGCTTCTCCTTGCCCCGCGGGGAAAGTGCCAGCAGCTGGGCCCGGCCATCATCCGGATCCGGCGTGCGGAGCACCAGGCCCGCGTCAGCCAGCTCGGCCACGTGCCGGCTCAGCACCGGCGCGCTGACCCCCAGGCGCTCGGCCAGGTGCGCTGCGCGGGTCTCCCCTTCGCCGATGAACTTGAGGACGCCCTGGAGGGCGATCCCGGTGTCCTGGCCTTTGACGTTGATCATGGTCACGCAGCGCAATGCACGCTGGAGGTCATAGATGTGGCTGACGAGGTCGGCTGCGGTGGCCGGTGCGACAGACATGATGCTCCCTAAAGAATTAGTTGCTGCAAGCAACTGTATCAGGAAAAGGTTGCTTAGGGAAACGAAGTTAGTGCCCTTGCCGCATTAAACGCCAAGCTCCCCCACTTCAGCCGGAGGGGATCCGGTAAGTGGGGGAGCTTGCAGGGGGCGTCGAATCAGGGTGCGAGATGGGTGGGGCCGAACATCTTCAGGAGGGTTTCGACCACGACGACGTTAGGGCCGTCTGCAGCGAATCCTGCCCTGAGCGCGTCCCCCACATCCTCCGGGGCGACCCGGACGGCAGGCACGCCAAAGGATTCCGCGAGCTTCACGAAGTCCGGCCGGGCCAGCTCAGTGGCGGTGGCCTTGCCGAACGAACCCACCATGTATTCGCGCAGGATGCCGTAGCCACCGTCGTCCACGATCAGCCAGGTGACCGGCACGTTGTGCTGCTTCGCCGTGGCCAGTTCGGCAATGGAGTACATGGATGAGCCGTCGCCGGAGACGGCCAGTACCCGGCCGGGCTTGCCCAGCGTCTCCAGCCCCACGGCAGCCCCGATGGCCCCGGGAAACGCGTAGCCCAGGCCGCCGGCGCCCTGGGCGGAGTGGAACTGTCCTTCACGGGCGTCCCAGCAGGACCAGCCCCAGTAGGCGGCGATGGTCATGTCCCAGAACGTCTGCATGTCCGCCGGCACGGCCTCGCGGATATCCGCCATGAATTTGAGTTCCTTGGCGAGGTCCTGCGATTCCAGCCGGGCGCGGACCTTGGCAAGTGACTCTTTGACCAGCTCTTCCGGGGTGCTGCCGTGCCAGTCGGGCGTGGTCGTCCTGCCCGGCTCGAGGGCCGCGTTAAGGGCCTCGTCCAGCGCCGCGAGCGCCTGGCCGGCGTCGGCGCGGATGCCCAGGCCTGGCCGGTTGGACTCCAGGACCCGGGGCTCGGCGTCGATCTGGATGATCCTGCCGCGCGGTTCAAAGGTGAAGTAGTTGGAGGTGACCTCGCCCAGTGATGACCCGATGACCACCAGGACGTCCGCGTCCTCGAGGAGGTCGGTCATGTACCGGTCCTCGATCCAGGACTGCAGGGACAGCTCGTGGTTCCAGGGGAACGCGCCGTTGCCGCCCGGGGTGCAGATCACCGGCGCCCGCAGTTTCTCGGCGAGGGACAGCAGCGACTTCTCCGCCTTCCCTCGGCGCGTGCCGCCGCCGGCGATGATTGCCGGGCGCTGTGCTGTTTCCAGCCACTTCACGGCCTCACGCACCAGCTCAATCCGGGGCGGGTTGTCAGCCGCCTCGGCGAGCGCGTCCTCGACCGGCGGGACCATGATCGGGTCCAGCAGCACATTCTGCGGGATCTCGAGCCATACCGGGCCCTGCGGCGAGGAGATGGCCTCGGTCCAGGCGTCCTGGATGGCAGACGGAATTCCGGAAGCGTGCTGGATCAGCCGCTGGCTTTTGGTGACGTTGGCGGCAGAGGCCTTCTGGTCATCGAGCTGGTGCAGCATGCCCTTGCGCCGGGCCCCGAGTCCCTCCAGCGGAATCTGGCTGGCCACCACCACCATGGGCACACCCGTGGCGTAGGCCTCCTGCAGTCCGGCCAGCGAGGTCAGCGCGCCGGGACCGGTGGACAGGAACAGCACGCCCACTTCGCCGGTGGCACGGGAGTACCCGTCCGCGGCGAAGGCGCTGTTGTTCTCCACCCGGGACGAGACAAAGTGCAGGTTCCCGCGGCCCATGGCATCGAAGAGTCCCAAGGCGTGCTGGCCTGGGATGCCGAACACAGTCTTGGCTCCCAGCGCTTCCAGGGTTTCGACGACGAGGTCCCCGCCGTTGCGGGAACCACTCCCCTGCGCCGGGACAGATGGGGCGCCGGATTCCGTCACGGCCCTACTCCTTGCCGGCGGCAGCGAAGCCGGCGGGGCGGCGGGCATCCTGGCCGAGCGCCTGTGCCTGGTACCCGGTCCCTGCTCCGAACCGGCTGCCGGGCACTGCGTTGTCTGCCATGAGGGTCACCAGTTCGTAGGCGACGTGGCTGGCGGCTACGCCGGTGATCTCGGCGTGGTCATAGGCCGGTGATACCTCGACGACGTCTGCGCCGACCAGGTTCATGCCACGGAAGCCCCGGATGATTTCCAGGAGTTCGCGGCTGGTGATGCCGCCGGCCTCAGGGGTTCCGGTGCCGGGCGCGTGAGCCGGGTCCAGGACGTCGATGTCCACCGAGATGTAGAGCGGACGGTTGCCGATCCGGTCCCGGACCTTGGCCACGGTCTCCAGGACGCCCTGGTAGTAGACGTCCGCGGAGGTGACGATGCCGAACCCAAAGCGGTGGTCGTCGTCGAGATCCTTCTTGCCGTACAGGGGACCGCGGGTGCCGATGTGGCTGATGGCTTCGGTGTCCAGGATGCCCTCTTCCACTGCGCGGCGGAAGGGCGTGCCGTGGGTGTATTCGGCGCCGAAGTAGGTGTCCCAGGTGTCCAGGTGGGCGTCGAAGTGGAGCATGGCGATGGGTCCGCCGGCACGTTCGGCGGCGGCGCGCAGCAACGGGAGGGCGATCGTGTGGTCGCCACCCAGGGTCAGCAGCCTGCTGCCGGCGGCCGTAAGGTCCAGCGCGTTCTGCTGGATGGTCTCGATGGCTTCGTTGATGTTGAACGGGTTGACTGCCATGTCCCCGGCATCGGCCACCTGGATGTTCTCGAAGGGGCTGACGTCCCACGCCGGGTTGTACGGGCGGAGCAGGCGGCTGGCCTCGCGGACGTGGTTCGCGCCGAAGCGGGCGCCCGGGCGGTAGGAAACGCCCGAATCGAAAGGCACGCCCACCACTGTCACATCGGCCTTGGCCACCTGGTCCAGCCGCGGGAGGCGGGCATAGGTGGCAGCTCCGGCATAGCGGGGGATCCGGGATGAATCGATGGGGCCAAGGTTGCCGTTGGCTTCAATGCGCAGCTCTTCCAATGGAGGCCTCTCCTTCGAGGAGTTGAGGGGACTGTGTGACTGCCATCATACACCGCTGTTTTCTAATGAGCACCAGCTGTTTACCTCTCACCTCCTCCGGTGCACTCCCGCCCACTTACTCCCACACCGTGGACAGATGTACACCCTGGATCCTTGCCATCCGGCATCGCGCCCCACGTGGACCATGGGCAACCGGGCAGGAACGCCCGCCCCGAGGCACCGCTTACCCACATGCGCCTCGACCCAGGTTCCACACACTCAACCAAAACCTTCCAATGGCCACATGGACATCCTCGAATACCTGCAAGAGTGCGGCGGCGTAGCCCGGTCCGGCCAACTCCTGGATGCAGGATTCCGGCGCCGGGACCTCTTACGGCTCACCGGACTGGGCGCTGCCCAGCCTCGGCGCGGCATCTTCGTCCTGCCGGAATGCGACAAGGCACTCCTCACTGCAGTCCTGAACAACAGTCGGCTGACCTGCGCCAGCGCCGCCCGCCACTACGGCTGGCTTCGCGCCGCGCCCCCACAGCCCCATCTGGCCTGCGCCCATGGCCACGGCAGCGGCTTTATCCGGCACCGCACCGTACGATTCCCGGGACACGCATCCCTGCCGCTGGCTGCCGTGGAGGATGTGGCACTCCATGCCCTGGGTTGCCTGCCGTCTCCGGCATCCGCCGCTTTGGCAACCTCGGCCATCAGACTGCATGGCGTGCCACGCGAACTGCTGGCGTCACAGCTGCAGGCCGACCGCTCCGGCTCCGCACTCCGCGTCCTGCGCGAACTTGATGTGCGTGCAGAATCAATCGTGGAGGTTGATGCGCAACACCTGTTCCGTGCCCATGGAATCGCCCACGACACCCAAGTCTTCCTACCGGGAATTGGCCGCGTGGATTTCCTGCTGAATGGCTTCCTGATTGTGGAGATCGATGGCTTCGCCTTCCACTCCAAACGCACCGATATGCTCCGGGACCGGAGGCGCAACAACGCCGCAGCCGTCAGCGGTTACGCCGTCCTTCGCTTCATGCCGGAGCACATCTGGTTTGACCCCGCCTCGGTCATCCGGGACATCCGGACCATACTGGCAGGCGACCGGCGGAGCCTGCGCCGGTAGGTGTGCAATCCAGCCCACTTACCACCGGCCAAGGGCGCTCCTCTTCAGCGTTTTCCGCAAAATGCGGCGGCTGAGATGGGGACTACCGAAGGTAACTGGGCAGGAATGCACGGCCGGGACGGGTCAGCGGCTCGCGGCGGGCACCAGGACCCAGAGCACCTCGACCGGCTTGTCCGTGGGATTGACCCAGGTGTGGGGTTCCCGGCCCGGGAAGGTCACGGTGTCGCCCGTCTCGAGGTCGTACTCCTCGTTGGTGAGGATCAGCTTGATGGACCCCTTGATGACATGCAGCACATCCACATCGCAGTCCACGGCGTAAAGCTCGGACTCACCACGGCCGTGCGGCTCGATCACTGCCTGGATGATTTGGACCCGGCGCTCTGAGCGGGCCGTCAGGAGCCGCTCCACGATGCCCTGGCCGCCGAGCGAGATCCGGGGACCGTCGTTGCGTTTGGTCAGGTGTGTTTCGGGTGCCACGAAAAGGTCGCCGATGGAGATGGAGAGCACCTGGCACAGCGTCACCAGGGAGGCGACGGACGGTGATGTCAGGTCCCGCTCCACCCGGCTGAGGAAGCCTTTGGTCAGCCCGGTGGCATCCGCGACCTGCTCGATGGTGAGCCGCTGGGACTGCCTGGCGGCCCGGATCCTGGAGCCGATGGCAACAGGGACATTGCTCGGCTCAACTGGCAGTGCCTTCATCTACGAACCTTTCACGGCCGGCAGCCCGGCTCCACTCTCGAGCCATACTAATCGGCGCCGCTTTTGTGACGCGCGCATGCCACACCCACGCGGCTCCGGGCGCGACCTCCTTGACTGTCGCCCGCGTCACACCCTAGTCTTTGGAAACTCCTGTTGCCTATGAGGCAATTGCAGGTCCTCTCCGTATTCGTCCGCGGCGGTTCCGGGCGTCCCTGCCCCAGGTCCCACACCCGGCCCCAACAGCTCCAAGGAGCCATTTATGGATGCACGTGCCATCAACATCGCCATTGTGGTGGTGTATCTTCTCGCAATGCTGGCCTTCGGCTGGTGGGGCAAGTCCCGCACCAGGAACAACAGTGACTTCCTGGTGGCCGGACGCCGCCTTGGCCCGTTCCTCTACACCGGAACCATGGCCGCCGTCGTCCTGGGCGGAGCGTCCACAGTGGGCGGCGTGGGGCTTGGTTACAAGTTCGGCATCTCCGGGATGTGGCTCGTGGTAGCCATCGGTGCGGGCGTCCTGCTCCTAAGCCTGCTCTTTGCCGGGACCATCCAGAAGCTGAAGATCTACACGGTTTCCCAAATGCTCACCCTCCGCTACGGAAGCAGGGCCACCGAGGCGTCCGGCATCGTCATGCTTGCCTACACGCTGATGCTCTGCGCCACTTCCACCGGCGCCTACGCCACCATCTTCGTCGTTCTTTTCGGCCTTGACCGGGCACTGGCCATCGCCATCGGCGGCGCCATCGTGCTGGTGTACTCCACCATCGGCGGCATGTGGTCCATCACGCTGGCGGACCAGGTCCAGTTCGTCATCAAGACCGTGGGCATTTTCTTCCTGATGCTGCCCTTCACGCTGAACGCAGCCGGCGGCCTGGACGGGATCCGCAGCCGGGTGGATGCCAGCTTCTTCCAGATTGACGGCATCGGCATCCAGACGATCATCACCTACTTCGTGGTCTACACCCTGGGCCTGCTGATCGGGCAGGACATCTGGCAGCGCGTGTTCACCGCCAAGACCCCCACGGTGGCCCGCTGGGGCGGCGCCACCGCAGGCATCTACTGCATCCTCTACGGTGTTGCCGGCTCCCTGATCGGCATGGCCGCCAACGTTGCACTGTCCAACGTCAAGATCGCCGCGAAGGACGACGTCTACGCCGAGGTTGCCCAGAACATCCTGCCCATCGGCATCGGCGGCCTGGTCCTGGCCGCTGCCGTGGCGGCCATGATGTCCACCGCCTCCGGCGCTCTGATCGCTGCCGCCACCGTTGCCCGTGCCGACGTCCTGCCCTTCGTGGCCGGCTGGTTCGGCAGGACGGTCAACACCGGAGACACCGAAAACCCTGAGCACGACGTCAAGGCCAACCGGATCTGGGTCCTGGCGCTGGGCATCGTGGCCATTGTCATCGCCATCGTCACCAAGGACGTTGTCGCGGCCCTGACCATTGCTTACGACATCCTGGTGGGCGGCCTCCTGGTGGCCATCCTTGGCGGCCTGGTGTGGAAGCGCGGCACCGGCATCGCCGCCGCTGCTTCGATGGCCGTCGGCTCGGTCATCACCCTCGGCACCATGATCATCCTCGAGATCAACGCCGAGGTCCCGTTGGACGGAATCTACGCCAACGAACCCATCTACTACGGCCTGCTCAGCTCGGCCATTGTGTACGTTGCCGCCTCGCTGCTCACGCGCCCCACCGATCCCGCGGTCATGCGCGCCTGGCAACTCCGGGTTGCCGGGCAGGAGCAGGAAGGCACTCCAGAGGAAGTCCTCGCCGGCCGCTGACACGCAGGGATTAAACGCACGACGGCGGCACCTCCTTTCGCCCTGCAGCGAAAGGAGGTGCCGCCGTCGTAAGTCCTACTCCCCCGTGTCGCGCTCGTCGTCATCCAGCGGGACCTCACGGTCCTCGGCGTCGATGACTACCGGGGCCGGCTGGACCACCGGCTCTTCCTCGTCGATGAATTCGTCTTCCGCGTCCCAGTCCGCGTCGTCTACCGGTGCATCCTCGGCGTAATCGTAGGCGGGGTCCGCTTCGACGGCGTCCAGGTGCGGCATGTCCGGGTGCTGTCCGGTGGTGCTCATGATTCAACCTCCGTATGTTCGCCTGACGTGCTCTTTCAGGTAGGGCGCAGGCTGCGCCACACCTTCATCAGAGCACCGGCCGGGCGGACGGGTCAATAGCCGCCGCGGTCCCGGAAATGAGTCCCTAACTGCAGCCGGGACACCCGACGTTTTAAGGTCAACCGAAACTTCCCAGCGAGGTTTGCCAGCCAAAAAACCGCGGAAATCCGCAGTAGGCTGGCAGGGCAAAGGCGCGAGTACATGCCCTTTCCAGCCCAGGAGTTACAGTGTCGCAGCACGCCCAGTCCGAATCCCACGCCACGCCCGCCGGGGCCGCCAACCCAACCGAGCCCTCGCCGTCGAACATCAAGCGGTGGCGCCAATACCTGGCCGACGAGCGCGCCGAAGCCGCCGTCTACCGGGACCTGGCCCAGAACCGCGAGGGCGAGGAACGGTCCATCCTCCTTGCCCTGGCCGAGGCCGAAGGCCGCCATGAGGCCCATTGGCTGGCGCTGCTGGGCGACCACGCAGGCAAGCCGAAAAGGGCCTCCGCCCGGAGCCGTTTCCTCGGATTCCTGGCCCGCCACTTTGGCTCCGTGTTTGTGCTTGCCCTGGCCCAGCGCGCCGAGGGCCGCTCCCCCTATGCCAAGGACCCCAACGCCACAGCCGCCATGGCCGCTGATGAGCAGATCCATGAGGAAGTGGTGCGGGGCCTGGCCACCCGTGGGCGCAACCGCCTGGCCGGTACCTTCCGCGCCGCGGTCTTTGGCGCGAACGACGGCCTGGTCAGCAACCTCTCCCTGGTGATGGGCATGGCCGCGTCCGGCGTGGCAAGCAGCGTGGTGCTGCTCAGCGGCATCGCCGGGCTCCTGGCCGGTGCCATGTCCATGGGCGCGGGCGAATTCATTTCCGTCCGCTCCCAGCGCGAACTGCTGGCGGCCACCCGGCCCACGCAGGTCACGCTGGCGGCCGCACCCAAGCTTGACCTCGAGCACAACGAACTGCTCCTGGTGTACCTGGCCCGCGGCATGTCCCGGGAAGCGGCCGAACACCGGGTGGCCGAGCGCATGGGGTTGCTGCCCTGCGACTGCGACCCCAGTCTGTCCCTGCAGCCGGACCTGCCGGAGGAAGAGGACCAGCATGAGGCAGTGGGCACGGCCTGGGGTGCGGCGCTGTCCAGCTTCTGCTTCTTCGCCTCCGGCGCCATCGTCCCCATCCTGCCGTTCCTGTTCGGCCTGACCGGCGTCGCTGCCCTCGTGGTCGCGGGCGCCCTCGTGGGCATCGCGCTCCTGGCGACCGGTGCCGCCGTCGGCCTGCTGTCCGGCACCTCCCCGCTGACCCGCGGCCTGCGGCAGCTTGCCATCGGCCTGGGCGCGGCAGCCATCACGTACCTGCTGGGCCTGCTCTTCGGCACGGCCGTCGGCTAGCACCAGGCAAAGGACACTTCGTGGAGGTCCTCCGGCAGCGTTCAGCGCTGCCGGAGGACCTCCACTGCTTCATCCACCGTGTCCACCAGGTGGATGTAGTCCGCCATGGCCCTGCCGGCGGCCAGGCTGCGCAGCATGGGCCAGGCCGGATACTCCTGCTCCCAGTGGCGCCGACCCACCAGGACCATGGGGGCCACCTTTTCGCGGGCGCCGTAGTAGTTCTCGCAGGCGTCCTGGAAGATCTCCTGGACGGTGCCGGCGGCTCCCGGCAGGAAGACGATGCCGCCGTGGCACAGTTCCAGCAGGATGGCCTCGCGGATGGCATTGGCGAAGTATTTGGCGATGTGCGTGGCAAAGTAGTTGGGCGGCTCATGCCCGTAAAACCAGGTGGGGATCCCGAGCGACGGAGTCCCGTCCGGATGGCGTTCGACGACGGCAGCCGCCGCCCGCGCCCACGCCGACACGGACGGCCGGAACCCCGGGACCACCGCGAGCGTGGCAAGCGCCGCCTCCAAGTCGCCGTCGGACGCCTGGCACAGGTAGGCGCCCAGGTTAGCCGCCTCCATGGCACCGGGGCCGCCGCCGGTGGCCACCGAATAGCCCTCACCGGCCAGCAGCTTCCCGAGCCGCGCTGCGTCCGCAAACTCCCGGCTCCCCCGGGGCGCGGCATGGCCGCCCATGACGCCGACGATGGACCGGCGGGTCCACGCCTCCGATCGCGTCAGTTCCTCCAGCGCGTCCCCGATTGCATGGTCGTGCAGGGCAGAGGCCAGGGTTGCGTCCACGCGGTGTCGTTGCCCCGGCTGGATGCTCCAGTGGTAGATGCGGGCATCCGGCAGTTCCTCGTACGGGGACCTGGCAAGACCGGCATACAGCTCGGCCGGTGAATACAGCGAAGCCCGGTAGGGGTCGAAGGGGACGCCATCAAGCCGCGGAAAGATCAGGGCACCGCGGCCGCGCAGGTTGGCTTCCATGCCGTCGTCAAAGAGGCAGCCGAGGAACATGGCGCCTTCGACGCTGACGCTTTTCAGTGCGGCCGACCGGCCCCGCAGGTCCAGGGACTGTGCATGCCAGCCGTGCAGATTGACCGCACCGCCAGCCACCAGACGGTCGAAGCTCGCCAGGTCCTGTACCTCGAGGGTGCGGGGACGGGGGCCAAGGCTTCCGGCGTAATTCACGGCTGCTGCCCCACAGTCCACATCATGGAGCCAGCCTAGGCCACCGGACGCAAACGCGGGACCGGACCCTGCCCTTTTCGTCAATCACGGAAAGGCGCCGGGCAGGCCCCGCGGTGGTCGGCCATGCCGCCTCCGGTGAGGGCGCCGACGGCGGCACCCGGGAACAGCAGTGCGCTCACCACACTGGCTTCCTCGAGGCGGTCATGTTGAGGGAGTCGTTCATGTACAGCACGGCGCGGAGACGCCTCGTCGGGCGGGGTGCGGACGCAATCCCTTGACCGGCGGCAGGCGCCTGCTACGATTCAAGGAAGAAACTATGTCCTATCAAGCGGACATATGCCGAAGAGGCCCGCCAGCGCCGGCGTCGAGACCAGATCAAGGTGCTGACACCGACGTATGAGGAAATGCACTGTGGCGAACAACCTGGGACTCAGCATCGACCGCTCCTCCCCCGTGCCCTTGTACCACCAGGTGGTCCAAGGCATCGAGGCAGCCATTTACAGTGGCGTGCTGGAGCCCGGCAGCCGGTTGGATAACGAGATCGACCTGGCAGCCCAGCTCAACCTGTCCCGGCCAACCATGCGCAAGGCCATGGACGAATTGGTCCGGTCCGGCCTGCTGGTGCGCAAGCGCGGCGTGGGAACGCAGGTGGTCTCCAGCCAGGTGCGACGCCCTTTGGAGCTGTCCAGCCTCTATGACGACCTCACCAACAACGGCAAGAAACCCACCACGGAAGTCCTGAGCTTCTCCCACATCGAGGCCGACGACGCCATCCTGGCCACGCTCCAGCTCCCCGCAGGCTCGAAGGTGTACCACTTCACCAGGCTGCGGAAAGTCGGCGGCAAACCCCTGGCCCTCATGGAGAACTGGGTGCGCGACGACATCGCCGAGATGGACGAGGCAATGCTCGGTGCCGAGGGCCTGTACTCGATCCTCCGCCGCGGCGGGGTGAACTTCCGGCTGGCCACCCAGCGGATCGGCGCCATGACCGCTAATGAGTACCAGGCCTCCATGCTGGAAACCAGCGAAGGATCCGCGCTGGTCACCATGGAACGCACCGCCGTGGACGATACCGGACGCCGGGTGGAAACAGGACAGCATGTGTACCGCGCCGATTCCTACAGCTTTGAAATGACACTCGTACAGCGATAATCCAAGGAGCCAACTCCATGACCAACTGGGTCTACCCCCTGGGCACTGCCGCCGACGGCAAATGGGATGTCTCGATCGGAACATCCGACTCCTCTCTCACCGTAGACGGCTGGGCACACACCGGACTGAAGGTGGCCACCGTGCCTGCCGGCGCCGCCGTCGAACTTCCCGCCGGGGACGAGGAACGGATCGTTGTGCCCCTCAACGGGTCCTTCATCGTCACCGTTGACGGCACCGACCATCCCTTGAACGGCCGGCCCTCTGTCTTCTCCGGGCCGACGGACGTGCTCTACTCCGGCACCGGCTGCGCCGTGAGCATCAGCTCTGCCGAAGGGGGCCGCGTTGCCGTGGCCACCGCACCGGCGAACGCGTCGTACCCCACCCGGCTGGTATCCGCGGCCGAAACGCCGGTGGAACTGCGCGGCGCCGGCAACTGCTCACGCCAGGTCCACAACTTCGGCACGCCGGCAGCACTCGAGGCCGACCGCTTCATCGTCTGCGAGGTCCTCACCCCGGCCGGGAACTGGTCCTCGTATCCTCCGCACAAGCATGATGAGGAGAAGGACGGCGAGACCTCCCTGGAGGAGATCTACTACTTCGAGACACAGGTGGCGGCAGGGTCAGGCGCTCCCTCCGACGCCGACGCCATCGGCTACCAGCGCGTCTACGCCTCCGACGAACGCCCCATTGATGTCTCGGCCGAAGTCCGCACGGGCGACGTTGTCCTGGTTCCTTACGGGTGGCACGGTCCTGCCATGGCCGCGCCCGGTTACGACATGTACTACCTGAATGTCATGGCGGGCCCCGGTCCCGTGCGGGAGTGGCTGATCAGCGACGACCCGCACCACGGCTGGGTGCGGCAGACCTGGGAGAGCCAGGACATCGACCCGCGGCTGCCATTCGGCGCCTGACGCGCACTGAGGGTGCGCAGCTCCTCGGGTCCCGCCGCTTAGCGGCTGACCAGCTCCTCCGCCGCCTGGACCTGGCCCTCCGCGTGCTTTTCGCTCCGCTTGGCGCCAGCCGCGGCGAGTGCCATGACCCCCAGGCCCGCAAGCGTGATGGCCGCGCCGGCCCAAATGGGCGAGGTGTAGCCGAGCCCTGCTGTGATGGTGACGCCGCCCAGCCATGCGCCCAGGGCGTTGCCCACGTTGAAGGCTCCGATGTTGGCGCCGGAGGCGAGTGTGGGCGCCCCCGAGGCGTACTTCATCACGCGCATCTGCAGGCCCGGCACGGTGGCAAAGCCGAAGCCTCCCATCAGGACCAGCGAGATGACCGTCAGGGCAGGATTGGCGGCTGTCAGGGCGAACGCCACCAGGACCACGGTCAGCGCGGCGAGCACCACGAGGAGCGTCCTGTCCACGTTGCGGTCGGCGGCCTTACCGCCCAGGGTGTTGCCGGCGAAGAGGCCCACGCCGAAGACAATGAGCAGCCACGGCACGGTGGAGGCTCCGAACCCTGAGACTTCGGTGAGGGTGTAGGCGATGTAGGTGAACGCGCCGAACATGCCGCCGAAGCCCAGGATGGTCACCACAATGGAAAGCCACACCTGCCCCGAGCGGAAGGCGCGGAGCTCCGAGCGGAGGCTGCCAGCTTCTTCTGCATCCCCGGCCGACTTGGGAACGAGCGCAAGGATGCCTGCGAGCGCGGCCACACCGATGACCGTGATGGCCCAAAAGGTGGCACGCCAGCCGGCGGCCTGGCCCAGCAGCGTCCCGAACGGCACACCCAGGACGTTTGCTGCGGTTAGTCCCGTGAACATGAGCGCGATGGCTCCTGCCTTCTTGCTCGGCGGGACCATCCCGGCCGCCACTACGGCCCCGATCCCGAAGAAGGCGCCGTGCGAAAGGGCGGCAACAACGCGGCCCAGCATCATGGCCCAATAGCCGTCCGCCGTGGCGGAGAGCAGGTTCCCGGCGATGAACAGGACCAGCAGGGCGGCCAGCACGGGTTTGCGCGGGAACCGTGTCACGGCGGCCGTCAGGCCCAGTGCCCCGACCACCACGGAGAGTGCGTAGCCGGAGATGAACCAGCCGGCCGACGCTTCACTCACCCTGAAGTCCGCCGCTACCTCCGGGAGGAGACCGGCGATGACGAATTCAGTGAGTCCAATGCCAAACCCGCCAAGGGCGAGTGCTATCAGGCCAACAGGCATGCGAATGCTCCTTTGAGCTGCGTGTGGTTGTTCCAAGGATGGGAGGCGCCTAAGATAGTTGCAGGCGCGGTATTTATTGTTGCACATGCAAATATACCGCGCAAGCAACTATCTGATTCGAGCTACGGATGGCCTCTTTGCGGAGCCGTTCTGTGAAGGAGCAAGCATGGGCATCAAGGACGACGCCGTCGAAGTCCGCGCCCAGGGCTGGCGCACCCTGGCGGCCCTGCACGGGCTGATCGAAAACGAACTGGAACGGGCCCTCCAGGCGAAGTCGAAGCTCTCAGTGGTGGAGTACACGGTGCTGGACGCCCTCAGCCGTCAGGACGGGTGGCACATGCGCATGCAGCAGCTGGCGCGCGCCACCGCCCTGAGCCCCAGCGCCACCACAAGGCTGGTGAACCGGCTGGAGGACCGCGGCCTCCTGACCAGGATCCTGTGCGACGACGACCGCCGCGGTATCTACACGGAACTGACACCCACCGGCCTCAGCCTCCTGGAGGAAGCGAGGCCGGTGCACGATGCCACCCTCGAACGTGCCCTGGGCGCAGCGCGGGACATTCCGGAACTGGCCCCCTTGGTTGACGCGCTCCCCAAGCTGCACGCGCTGTCCTGACCGGGGCGCGGCTCAGGCCACCCGGCTGGCTACGGCTCCTGCCACCCGAACCGGAAGGCCGGTGGCCAGGGACGCCTGCGCGGCATCGGCCACCCGGGAGGCGGCCACAGCGTCCTCGGGCGTACACGGGTTGTCCCGACGGCCCAGGACAAGCTCAACGAACGCGGCCATCTCGGAACGGTAGGCCTGGTCGAAGCGCCCGGCAAACGTCGTGTGCGGGTCGCCCGAGGGAAATAACACGCCGGGCTCGGCTGATGCCAAAGCGGTCCTGTCGTCGAGGCCCACCATGAGCGACCGGCTGGACCCCTGGATTTCCAGCCGCACGTCGTGGCCCGCCCCGTTGTACCGGGTCGCCGAGACCGTGCCTACTGTGCCGTCGTCGAAGGCCACCAGCGCCAGCGCTGTGTCAACATCCCCTACAGCGCCGATCTCCGGGTCCCCGTTGTTGGATCCCTTGGCATAGACCTCTACGATTTCACGGCCGGTCAGCCAGCGAAGGATGTCAAAGTCGTGCACCGAGCAGTCACGGAAGAGCCCGCCGGAGGTGGCCAGGAACTCCACGGGCGGCGGGGCCATGTCGCAGGTGACCGCGCGCAGGGAGTGGATCCACCCCAACTCGCCTGCCTGATAAGCCCTCCGTGCTTCCAGGTAGCCGGCATCGAAACGGCGCTGGTGGCCGATCTGGACCACGCCGTTCTTGTCCCGGATGTAGTCCAGCACAGGCAGGGCATCGGCAACATTCAAGGCCACCGGCTTTTCGCAGAAGACCGGAATGCCGGCATCCACCCCTGCCTTGATGAGGCCAGGATGCGTGCCCGTGCCGGTGGCAACCACCAGTCCGTCCAGGCCGGAGGCGAGCAGCACTTCCACGGACGGAAGGAACTCCGCGCCCAAGTTGTGGGCGACGGTCCTGGCATGATCTTCGGCGACGTCGGTAAGCCGCAGCCTGACCTCAATGCCTTCCGGTTTCATGGCATCGTTGAGCCTGGCGATGTTATCCGCGTGCATGCTGCCGATCCGGCCCACACCCACCAGGCCAAGAGTCACAGTTTTCACAGTTTTTCCTCCGCATAGACGGTGAACGCCGTTCTGAAGGCTTCGAGGGCGGCGTCGCTGTCGTCCTTCGCCCACGCCTCCATTCCCACTGTGCCCTCATAACCGGCCTCGGCAAGGGCCCGCGCCACGGCTGCATAATTGATTTCCCCGGTGCCCGGCTCGCAACGGCCGGGCACGTCCGCCACCTGAATTTCGCCGATGTACGGCAGCGCGGAACGCACCAGCTCGATCAGGTTCCCCTCCCCCATCTGGGCGTGGTAAAGGTCCAGCATCAGCTTTGCGTAGGGATGCGCCGCAGCTTCCACCAAGGCCAGTGTGTCCTTGGCCCGTGCGAGTGGGATGCCGGGATGGTCAAGGATGGTGTTGAGGTTTTCCAGGCAAAATGTCACGCCGTGCGGTTCGCCCAGGTTCCCGAGCCTCTCGAGGGTCCGCGCGCCTGTTGCCCACATGCGCCCGGTGGAACGGTAGGCCGGGCGGGCGGCGTGACCGTCCACCAGTTCGGCCGGGTGCACCACCATGCGGCTCACGCCGAGTTCCAGCGCGGTGGGGATCAAGGATTCGGCTGTCCGGACCACGTCATCGCAGGTGTCCGGGTCCACCAGGCTGCCTGAAGTGTAGCCCGTCATGGACGAGAAAACGGCACCGGTGGCCTTCAGCGCCTGAATGTCCTTGCTGCGCGAATCCCACAGTTCAACGTCGAAGCCGGCCTCGTGGATGCGGCGCACCCGCTCCACAAACGGAAGGTCGGTGTAGACCATCTCCGCGCAGACTGCCAGGCGCATCAAAGTGCGGCTTTCTCGGCAACGGCAACGGGGGCCCCGCTCTTGACGGACTCAATGCAGGCCAGTGCCATGGCAAGGGCGCGGCGGGCGTCGGCAGCGCCGGGAGTCAGGGTGACGTCGGACGACGGCGACGGCTTGCCGTCCAGCCGGGCACGTACGGCCCCCGCAAAATCAGCAAGTTCGTCGGTGTAGGCCTGACGGAAGAGCTCGACGTTGAGGCGGGGGGTGTCGGCCGAGAGCCCCTCGGCCGTGTACCGGCGGGCTGCAGTTTCCGTGGCGCGCCCGGCCTGGACCATGCCCTTGGACCCAAAGACTTCCCCGCGGATGTCGTAACCGTAGAGCGCGCTGAAGTTCGCTTCCGCCACCGCCACCGCGCCGTTGCTGTACCTGATGGTGACCACCGCGGTGTCCAGGAAACCCTGGCTGCGCAGGGAAGGCTCCACCAGTGCATCCGCCACCGCGTACACCTCCACCGGCTCTGCGCCCTCGTTGAACCAGTTGAGGGTGTCGAAGTCGTGGATGAGGGTCTCCAGGAAGATGGTCCAGGCCGGGACCCTTGCCGCGTTGGGAATGCTCCCGTTTCCGGGATCGCGGGTCAGCGAGCGCAGGAGCTGCGGCGTTCCTGCGATGCCGGCTGCCAGGTCCTTCTTGGCAGCCTGGAAGTCGTCCGCATACCGGCGGTTGAAGCCGATCTGAAAGTGCACACCGGCTTCCTCCACCGCTTCCAGCGCGGCATCGAGTTCCTCCAGCCCCTGGCCGGCCGGCTTCTCACAGAAGACGTGCTTTCCCGCGGCTGCGGCCTGCGCGATCAGTGCCGAGTGGAAGCGCACAGGGCTGGCGATGATGACGGCGTCGATCTCCAGGTCCGCAAAGATATCTTCGGCGCTGGCTGTGACCTTGGGGGTGCCCAATTCCGTGGCAAGGGCCTGGGCGGACTCGACGTTCGGGTCCGCGATGGCCGCCAGCTCAGCACCGGGGACTCGGCGGGCGATGCTCTCGGCATGGAAAGCCCCCATCCAGCCGGAGCCGATGAGCCCGATCCGGACGGGTGCGGGACCTGGTGTTTGGTTGTGCGGGATGTAAGCCATCGGCTCGTCCTTTCAGTAGTGGATCAATAAAAACCCAGGCAGCTGTTGCCTTAGCCTGGAAACTCGATGGAAGCTGGCGGCAGATTTCGTCGGCTACTTCCAGGGTCCGGGTGGAGGCAGCGAGGGGGCGCTGCGGGCTTTGGACCTCACCGCCGTCGGCGAACTGCATCACTGCAGGGAGCTGGGTGTTGACCCCGGACGGCTGCGGCTGGCCGATGTGGCATGCAGCCTTTCTGGCCGGCCAAGGACTTCGGCGAAGCGGGGCCGCCAGTCCGCAGGCACGGCAGCCCGGCGGGTTCCGGCTTCTTCCACGCTGCTCCGCCCCGCCTGCCATGAGACTTCAGTGATGGGCGAACCCAGCAGCCAGGGGATGATGTCCAGCTCGTGGATGGCCGAGTTGGTAATGGCGGATTCCGCTGTGGTGCCGGGGCCCGCAGCGGCGTTGCGGCTGGTGCAGCGGACAATCAGCGGCTCACCCTGGGCCCGTTCCTGCACGGACCTGCGCAGGGCCACGTACCCGGGATCAAAGCGCCGCATGAAGCCCAGCGACAGCAGCGTTGAGTCGTGCGAGGCAACAACGACGGCGTCCACCTCGCTGGAGTTGATCAGCTCGGAAGGATCGGTGGTGATGCGTGCCGATGGAGGCGCCGCTTCCGCGGCCCGCCCGGCGTCGAGGTCTGCTACGAAGGTGACGTCGGCCCCGCTGATGGCGGTGCCCAGGTTCTTGATGTGGTCTGCGCCCATGACACCGGCGCCAATGACGCCAACCCGGATCGGCATGCTGTCTTCCCGTCTGCTGTTCTTTCCTTGCACCATTGGCAGGTAGCGGCGGGCCCGTCCAGTCCATATCCGGCGGGCCCGTCCGGTCCTGCTGACGGTCCTGCTATACGTGCCGCGGGCTGCTGTCCCTTGAGGGCTCGGACGTGTGGCTCACGTCGGCAACCTCGGCCTGGACTTCCTTGACCACATCGCCGTGTCCGCCGAGCTGTTCAAGCTCGTGGGCAAGTTCTGCGAGTTCTGCGCCGCCGGCCATCTGGGCCGTGAGCTCGTCCAGCGAAATGTCCTTCTTGTCGTAGTAACCGATCGACTTTCCGCGCTTGAGCAGCAGGAACCGGTCCCCCACCGGGAAGGCGTGGTGCGGGTTGTGGGTGATGAAGATGACGCCGAGTCCACGGTCCCTCGCCTGGAGAATGTAGCGCAGGACTACGCCTGACTGCTTCACGCCGAGGGCCGCCGTCGGCTCGTCCAGGATGAGGACCTTGGCTCCGAAATACACCGCCCGGGCAATAGCAACACACTGGCGCTCGCCGCCGGAGAGCTGGCCGATGGGCTGTTCCACATCGCGCAGGTCGATCCCCATCTCGGCAAGTTCCTTGAGGGTGATGGCCTTCATCTTCTCGACGTCCATGCTCTTGAATGGGCCGAAGCCGGACGTGAGTTCCGAGCCGAGGAAGAAGTTCCGCCAAATGGGCATCAGCGGGACCACGGCGAGGTCCTGGTAGACGGTGGCGATGCCGGCGTCGAGGGCGTCACGGGGGGAGCTGAACTTCCGTTCCTCGCCCATGACGTTCAGGACTCCTGCGTCGTGCTGGTGCAGGCCGGCGATGATCTTGATCAGTGTGGACTTTCCCGCACCGTTGTCGCCCAGTACGCAGGTGACGCGGCCGTTGTCCACGGCCATAGTGACGTCGCTCAGGGCGATGATATTCCCGTAGTGCTTGCCCACGCCCTCGAGGGAGAGCAGGTGGACGGGGGTGTGGGTCAAGGGGTCCTTTTCATCCTTGAGCAGGGCCTGTTGGTCGATCTGGTTGGCATTCATTTGTTTCTCCCCTTACTTGAGCTCTGCGCGGCGCTTGACGATGAGGTTCACGATGGTGGCCAGCAGCAGCATCAGGCCGAGGAAGAACTTGAACCAGTCCGGGTTCCACTGCGCGTAGACAATGCCCTTGTTGGCCATTCCGAAGATGAACGCACCGATTGCGCCGCCCACCGCTGAGCCGTAACCACCGGTCAAGAGGCACCCGCCGATCACCGCGGCGATGATGTAAAGGAACTCGTTGCCTACGCCCTCACCGGACTGCACGGCATCGAAGGCGAAGAGGTTGTGCATGCCCAGGATCCAGCCGCAGAAGCCCACCGCCATGAAAAGGCCGATCTTCGTCTTGTTCACCGGAACACCCACAGCGCGGGCGGCGTCCGCGTCGCCACCAACGGCAAAAATCCAGTTGCCGATCCGGGTGCGGAGCAGGACCCAGGACGCCACAGCGACGAGGATGATCCAGAAGAACACCGTGATTTTAACCTCGACCCCACCAATGCTGATGGACGACGCAAACACGGCATGGGCCGAGTCAAAACCGTCGAGCTTGGAGATGGACGGGGAGGACACGCTGCCCCCGATGAGACGGGTCAGTGCCAGATTCAGGCCCGTCAGCATCAGGAACGTGGCGAGGGTGACGATAAAGCTGGGAAGTTTCGTTTTTATCAGGATCCAGCCATTGATGAAACCGATGCCGAGGGAAACGACGAGCGCCAGCACGACGCCGACCCACGCGTTCATTGAGAAGTTCCAGCTGAACAGGGAGGCCGTCAGCGCTGAGCTGATGACGGCAACACCGGTGGAGAGGTCAAACTCGCCGCCGATCATCAGCAGCGACACCCCCACCGCCATAATCCCGATTGTGGAACTGCCGTAAAGGACGGTGGCCAGTGCGTTGGGCTGGGTAAAGGTCGAGGAAACCAGTGCGAAGAAGACGAAGAGCACCACGGCGCCGACGAGTGCGCCCACCTCTGGGCGGCCCAGGAGCTTCTGGACGGCGCTTCGTTGGCCTACTCTTTCGTCGGCGCGGGGCACGGGAACCGAGGCCGGTGCCGGCGTCAGGGTTGCTGTCTTTGCCATAGGAAGAACTCCTTGTTGGTCAGGCCGCGCGGCCGTATCCGCCGCGCGGCCTAAAGCCTGGATCTAGCGGACGCCCTGCTGGGCGAATTTGAGGACGTCAGATGCGTTGGACTTGTCCACAATGGTGGGACCGGTCAAAACAGGCTGACCGCCACCAATCTTGAAGCCGCCGCGCTTGGCCTGCCAGAGCGAATCAACGGACAGGTAGCCCTGCAGCCACGGCTGCTGGTCCACGGTGAAGATCACAGCACCATCTACGATCTTCTGGGCGAGGTCTGCGTTCAGGTCGAAGCTAGCAACCTTTGCAGAGCTGCTCGCGTCCGTGACGGACTTGAGCAACGTAAGGGTGATCGGTGCGCCCAAGCCGATAATTACGTCAGCGTCCTTCGCCGCTTGGAGCTTTGCCGTCGCAGTGGACTGGACCGACGTCATATCCTTGCCGTCGACATACAGAATCTCCGTGCCCGGAACCTTCGTCTTGACGCCGGCGCAGCGCGCTTCAAGTCCAACGTGGCCCTGCTGCTGGATGACGCAGACGGGGTGCTTGAAGCCCTGTTCGGCGAGCTTGGCTCCGACCGCCTGCCCGGCAAGCTGTTCATTGGAGCCGAAGTGGGTGAATGCCCCGAGCTGGGCTGAGACCGACTCGCCCGCGTTCAGGCTCACCACCGGAATGCCGGCGTCGGTAGCCTTCTTTAGCACGTCCTTGAGCGCGTCTGGGGTGGCGAGGGTGACGGCAATCCCGTCAACCTTCTGGTCGATGGCCTGCTGGACGAGCTGAGCTTGGCGGCCTGCCTCAGGGTCGCTGGTGTAGAGCAGTTCAACGTTATCTTTTGCGGAAGCCTCCTCAGCACCCTTGCGGACTATGTCCCAAAAGGTATCGCCCGCTGCAGCGTGGGTGATGAGGGCTACCTTCATCCGGGCAGTAATGACGGCCTGACCCCCGCCGGCGGCATTGCCACTGTCGGCGGGCTTACCGCCTTGGGTGGAACAAGCGCTTAGAGCCATCATAGGAACGACGGCCGCCACCAGGACCGCCTTCCGCCACGAAAACTTCTTCACGATATATCTCCTTTGATCGGGGTTACGGCCCTGCCACTCTGCAGGGGCTCAAAGCCCTCTACACCGATCTTGGTGATTCAATTCACAGAAGTCAATAGTTTGTCCTGACATTAGGATGTTGTTACTTTTTATCAGTCAGCGTGACGCGGTGGTGCTGCGAAGTACGAGCTCCGGATCAATGAGGGTGCGGCTGGGGCGAAGGGAGGGATCCTCGAGGCGCGCCAGAAGCACGCGGGCAACGCCGACGCCGACCATGTCACTTCGGTTATCAACGGTAGTGATGTCGAGGTACCTCGATTTTGCCAACGTGGAGTTGTCATACCCGATCAGCGAAATGTCGCCGGGAACCAACAGTCCGCGCTCCCTAAAAGCAGCCAGTGCGCCGAGCGCCATAGTATCGTTCGCGGCGAAGATGGCTGTCGTATCCGGATGATGATCCAGGATCCAGCAGGCCGAGGCGTAGCCGTCTTCCTCCGACGTCCCGCCGGACTCACCCGCAATGTGTAGGTGCACCCCCGCTTCTTTGAGGCGCCTAGCGAAGCCGGCCCTGCGATGGGCAGCAGCTCCACCCACCCCGGACAGGTGACCGATCTTCGTGTGGCCAAGACCCAGCAGATGGTCCGCTGCCAACACACCCCCGCCCTCGTCGTCATTGGAAATCAGGTCGGCCCCCGCAGGCACGCCGCTGCGCCACCCCGCGACGACGGTCGGCACTTCGGCTCCCGCGAGCATGGAGGGGCTGGGTTCGGCGGCTATCACGAGCGCGTCAACATGCATGGCCAGCAGGCCGTCAACGGCTTCGCTGATGCGATTCTCGCCCGGCCTGGAATCAGCGAGCATCACACGGTAGCCCTCCGGGCTCAGCGCAGATTCCATTCCACGCAGCAGATCAACAAACCAGAGATTGCGGTAGTCGTCGATGACCAGCCCTATGCTCTTGGTGCGACTGCTGGCGAGGGCGGTGGCCGCGCGGCTGGGCCGGTAACCAAGCTCGGAGATGGCTGCCCGCACGGCTTCGCGCCGCTTGGCGCTCACCCGCGCCGGATCCTGAAGCACCAGGGAAACCAACGACGGCGATACGCCCGCGTGTTTTGCCACGTCATAGATGGTTGGCCGCCGCGTTTTTTGACTGTCATTCACCATGCGATTGCCTTTCGTTGCGGCCTTGAGGATATCGCGCCAAAGGATTGACAGGACATATAGACATAGCTACGCTCAAAGCCAGCGTCAAAATTGTAGCGCTACAAAATGCCGGAAGAGGTCTTCCTCCGGCTCATTTTCAAAGGAGAAATCAATGGCTGAAAGCCTTGGTGTAGCCGTCATCGGTGCAGGCATGGCCGGCA
The DNA here is from genome assembly GCF_035621795.1 of Pseudarthrobacter sp. LT1. Classification (NCBI taxonomy): domain Bacteria; kingdom Bacillati; phylum Actinomycetota; class Actinomycetes; order Micrococcales; family Micrococcaceae; genus Pseudarthrobacter; species Pseudarthrobacter sp. LT1. Next base: position 1,000,045 of record NZ_CP141830.1, on the reverse strand, counting down.
AGGCCCACGCTGCCGCATACCGGACGGCATCCACCCTCTACAGCCCAGCGCTGCCGCCCGTGCGTCTGGTGTCCATCGGCGATGTCAACGCGGAGTTCGGCTCTCTTGCCGCCCGGCGCTTCGGATACGAACGCAATGACACTTCGTGGCAGGCAATCGCCGAAGCGGACGACATTGACGTCGTCAGTGTCGTCATCGCCAACTCCCTGCACCGCGAAGTTGTCGAAGGCCTGCTCGCCGCCGGCAAGCACGTGCTGTGCGAAAAGCCGCTGAGTGATTCAATCGAAGACGCCCGGGTAATGGCTACTGCTGCCCGCGGCGCGTCCAGCATCGCGCGGATCGGCTTCACCTTCCGCCGTACGCCGGGCATCGCATACATTCGGGACCTTATCCAGACCGGAGTCCTGGGCAACGTGCTGCACTTCAGCGGCCGTTATTGGACCGATTACGGCTTCAGCCCGTCCGCTCCCATGAGCTGGCGCTACAAGGGCGGCCCCGGCTCGGGCGCACTTGCCGATGTCGGATCCCACCTGACGTACATCTCCGAGTTCCTGTGTGGGGACATCCAGTCGGTCTCGGGCGGTCAGTTTGCCACGGTCATCGACAAGCGGCCGCTGCCGCTCGCTGCCGTAATGGGCCATGACCACGTTGCCGTCGGCGACACCTTCGAAGCCGTCGAGAACGACGACTACGCGGCCTTCAACGCGGAATTCGCCACCGGTGCCGGCAGCTTTGAAGTCTCCCGCGTAGCTGCCGGGCATGCCAACAGCCTTCAATTTGAGGTGTTCTGCGAAAACGGCGCCGCAAAGTTCGACCAGCGCCGCCCGGCCGAAATCCAGCTGTTCCTCAACGACGACTCCGGCAACGAAAATGGCTACCGGCAGGTCATCTTGGGCCCGGCCACCCGTACATCGCGGGAGGGCTCGCCATGGACGCCCCCGAAGTTGGCTTTGGCCAGAACGATGCCTTCGGCTACCAAGCGCGTGCATTCCTCGAAGAGGTTGCCGGCCTCAGCCAAGAAGAGTCGCTCCCCCGCTGCGCCACGTTCGACGAGGGCGTGCGGAACATGGAACTGCTGGGCGCGGTCGCCGAATCCGCCCTTAACAACGGAAAGAAAATCACGATATGAAACTCGGCGTCTACAACGCGATCCTGCATGACCGTCCCCTTCCGGAAGCCTTGAAGGTCATAGCCGATCTTGGCCTCACGGGCATTGAAATCAACACGGGTGGATTCCTCCCCGCCGTGCATGTCCCCAATTTTGACCAGATCCTCGAAAGTGACGCGGCGCGGGATGACTACCTGGCGATCTTCGAAGGAACTGGCGTCTCCATTGCCGGCCTGAACTGCAACGGCAACCCGCTGCACCCCAAGCGCGAGATCGGCGAGAAGCACGCCGAAGACATCCGCCGTTCCGTCCGGTTGGCACATCGCCTGGGGCAGAACAGGGTTGTTACCATGTCCGGCCTGCCAGGCGGCGAACCGGGCGCCACGACCGTCAACTGGGTGGTCAATGCCTGGAACTCGGCAGCGCTGGATGTCCTCGACTACCAGTGGGGCGCGGCAGTGAAATTTTGGAAGGAAATGGACCGTCTTGCTGCGGACCACGACGTGAAGGTGGCTCTTGAACTCCATCCACAGAACCTCGTTTTCAATACCGCGGATGTCCGCAAACTCATCGAGCTAACCGGTGCAACGCACGTCGGCGTAGAACTGGACGCCTCCCACCTGTTCTGGCAGCAGATGGATCCGGTGGCCGTGGTGCGGGAACTCGGCCCCCTGGTGTTCCAGGCCGCAGCCAAGGACGTCCGCGTTAACAGGGACAACGCCGCGCTGTACGGCGTACTGGACAACAGCTTCCGCCGGCTCTCCCCGGAGGAGAACCGGACCAACCTCGGCGGCGACGAGTGGGCCAATGAGTGGCCAAAGGACTCCGCCTGGGACTTCGTTGCCCTGGGACGCGGGCACGACACCGCCTTCTGGACCGAGTTCCTGCGCGCACTGCACGAAGTAGACCCGGACATGCTGGTGAATATCGAGCACGAAGATGTCTCGCTGGGCAGGATCGAGGGCCTTGAGGTCGCTGCGAAGGTCTTGAAGGAGGCCGACGCGGCTCTCTCCGCTTCATTAGACCCGGCCCGATAAACGCTGGGGACCCGGACAGTAAGAGGGGCGGCGCGTTTGCGCCGCCCCTCTTACTGTCCCCGGATTCAACACCCCCATGGATTCCGCCGCGGCAAAGAGCGCGAACCGTGCAAATTCGGATTGTGGCTTAGTGAAGTCGGGAAGCCCTGCAGATACCATGCCAACGGCAGCGCGGGGAATCATCAAGCGCCCGAAACCGGCAACGCTTTCTGCCGGATCGGGCGGCGCCGGCAATGTGCCCTGTTGAAGAGGGCAACCGCGCTCTGGCAACCCCTCTAGTGTGGACAAAAACGTCCGACGCCTGGCGGTGTCGGACGTTTTTATGGTGCGGGAGTGCGGGGCGGTGCGGTGTACCGTCCGGCGGTGCGCTTAGGCAGCCACTCCGGAACGCTCCTTGAACAGATGTTCGAGCTCTTCGAGTGACTTGCCCTTAGTTTCGGGGACTACGCGTTTCACCCAGACGATAGCCCCGAGCTGCAGTGCCACAAAGATGAGGAAGGTGGCGGAAACACCGATCCACGCGACCATCTGTGGAAAAAAGAAGCCGATGAGAAAGTTGACCATCCACAAGACAAAGACGCAGATGCCCATTGCGACGCCGCGGACGTGCATCGGGAAAATCTCTGACAAGGTCAACCACGTTACGGTGCCGATGCAGCCCTGCATGGAAGCCAGGAACGTCACCATGAACAGCAGTACCAGGTAGCCGCGCAGGGTACTTGTTGGCAGCGCCATCGAGATGACCGCAATGGCCAAAAGTGAGCAGGACGTGCCGCACAGTCCCACAATCAGCATGGGTTTACGGGGCACACGCGACATCAGGTACATCCCGATGACCACGGCCACCACGGACGTGATGCCGTTAAGGACATTGGCGATCAGGGCACCGCGGTCACCAAATCCTGATGAGGACAGGATGGAGGTGCCGTAGTACATGATGGCGTTGACGCCGCTGATCTGGTTGATGACCGCCATCCCCAGGCCAACCACGAAGATCCTGCGGATCCAGGGAACGGTGAGGTCCTTGACCGTTCCGAGTTTGGCTTGGTAGTCCTCCCGGGCTGCCTGCCGCACCTCGTCGAACTCCGCCGACACGTCCCCGGCGGCACGGGTGGAGCGCAGCACTTCAAGGACGGCACCGAAGCGGCCGGCCGACGCAAGCCAGCGGGGGCTTTCCGGCAGGACCAGCATCCCGAACCACAGCACAACGGCCGGCAGCGTAGCGATCACCAGCATCCAGCGCCAGATGTGCGCTTCTCCGGGGAACACGTTGCCCAATACTGCATTGAACGTGAAGGCCAGGAACTGGCCGGTGACGATCATCAGTTCATTCTGGGTCACGATCCGGCCGCGCTGGGCCGCCGGTGACATTTCCGCAAGGTACACGGGCACGATCACGGAAGCACCACCCACGGCGAGGCCCAGCAGGGCCCGGGCAGCTATCAGCAGTTCAGTGCTCGGAGAGACAGTGCAGGCGATGGTGGCGACGACGAAGATCAGCGCCAGCCCCATAATGGTTTTGCGCCTGCCGAAGCGGTCCGACAGGCGTCCGGCACTGATGGCGCCAAACGCTGCACCGAACAGGAGCGTGGAGGTGACAAGCCCTTCGGTCAGCGGCGTCAGGCCGAGGTCGCGCTGCATAAAAGGCAGGGCGCCGTTGATGACGCCGGTATCGTAGCCGAAGAGCAGGCCGCCGAAGGTGGAGAACAGCGCCACCTTACGCATGAACTTCTTCGGATCGGACGGCTTGGACGGTGTGGAGGCCCTGGCAGTGGCGGGCGTTCCCACTGCAGCGGGCGACGTCAGGGTTCCTTTGCTGTTTTCCATGGGCGCATCCACTATTTCGTTTTGGTTATGTAGTCATGCATGGTCTCCAGCTGGTAGCGGGAGACCTCCTCGGCATGCTCGTTTTCGGCAAAGACGCTGGAGACCATCACAGTATTCTCGCGGTCCAGGAAGCCGATTTCCTTCAGGCCGCCGAAGAACTCGTCCCAGTTCACGTCGCCGTCGCCGATCTTCAGGTGCTGGTGCACCCGGACCGGGTTGCCTGGCGGGTTGGTGATGTAGCGCAGGCCGTGTGAGGCGTGGTGGTCCATGGTGTCGGCCACGTGGACCAGGCGAAGCTTGTCCCCGGCGGCCCGCATGATATCCAGCGGCGAGTTCTTCATGTGGAAGCTGTGGGACGCCACGTAGACCATGCCCACGTTCTTTGAGTTCACGCCGCGGATCACGCGGATGGCGGCAAGGCCTTCCTCCACGAAGTCGTCAGGGTGGGGGTCGATCAGCAGGTCGATGCCCTCACGCTCGATGATGGGCAGCAGTTCCTCCATGGAGCGGTAAAACGCCCGCTCGGACTCCTCGGCCTTCTCGGGCCGGCCGCTGAACTCGCTGTTCATGGTGCTGACGCCCAGGTCAACGGTGATCTGGATGGCACGTTTCCAGTAGCGGACGGCTGCTTCGCGGGCATCCTCGTCCGGGCCGGACCAGCGGAGCACCGGCAGGACCGAGGCAATCTCGATTCCGGCGTCGCGGCAGGCTTTTTTCAGCTGGCCCACCAGGTCGTCGTCTGCCTTGGGGTGGTTGAAGAAGGGGATGAAGTCCGCGTGCGGGGTCATCTGCATGTACTTGTAGCCAAGGTCCGCCACCACCCTGGGGAATTCCAGCAGGCTGTGCGAGTGGTGGAACGGGGTGGGGTCAAGTGCGATTTTCACGAAAAACACTCCATTGTGGATAAGTCAGGGGAACGGAAAAGGGGACGGAAATGGCTCCGTCCCCCTTCTCCTGTCCTACTTGTAGAGGTCGGGCTTTGCGGCCAGCTTCACGGCGACCTTTTCGCCGTTCTTCTGCGCTTCGACGCCTGCTTCGCAGCACGCTGCGGTGGCGTACCCGTCCCAGGCGGAGGGGCCGCCGATTTCGCCCTTAAGTGCCGCGTCCACCCATGAGTGGATTTCGACGTCGTACGCTGCCCCGAAACGCTCCTCGAACCCGGGGGTGACGTTGCCGCCCCAATGGCCGGCGCTGCGGGTGTAGGGTCCCTTGTCGCCGCCAATGCTGACGATGCCCTCTTCGAAGGAGGCCTGCGTAGCCACCTCGTAGCCGAACTTGGCGTTGACATAGATTTCGACGTCGGCCAGGACGCCGGACTCGGTCTCCAGCAGGACGTGCTGCGGATCGTGCTGGCCGTTCGGGGCGTTCCTGGTCGCCTTGCCCAGGCGGACCTGGACGCTGGTGATTTCCTCGCCGGTGAAGAACCGGATGGCGTCGAATTCGTGGACCACGGAGTCGTTGATCAGCATCTCGTTGGTGAAGCCCTCGGGGGTGCCCGGGTTGCGGTGCTGGTGGTGCAGCATCAGCAGTTCGCCGAGTTCGTGGTTGCGGATGATCGAACCCAGCGTGGCGTATTCGGCGTCGAAGCGGCGCATGAAGCCCACCTGGATCCGCTGATGGCCCAGTGCCACCTCGGCTTCGACGATTTTCCAGGAGGATGCGGCGTCGGGGGTGAGGGGCTTTTCGCAGAGGATCGGAATGTCCCTGGCGAGGGCCTTGAGCAGGATGTCCTCGTGCAGGAAGCCGGGGGTGGCGATCAGGACGGCGTTGACGTCGCCGTTGTTGAGGGCCTCTTCGGCATCAACGAGGGCCACTGCGCCGGGGATGCCTTCGATGGCGGCCTGGGCGCGGGCGAGGTCGACGTCGACGACGGCGGCAACTTCCGCGCCGTGGATGCGCTTGTTGAGGCGCTGGATGTGGTCGGCGCCCATGCGGCCTGCGCCGATGACGGCGACGCGGAGGGTTTCAGTCATTGTTTTGGTCCTTTTGGTGTCTGGGACGGGGTTAGCTGACGGCGGTGCGGGAGCCGCAGGACAGCAGGTAGTTGCGGGTGCGCTTGGCAATGGGCATCGGTACATCGAAGGCCACCGGATACATGTCCTGTTCCACGATGCCGAAGATGGGCCGGTTGAGCGCCTCAACTGCTTCGATGACCGCGCGCAGGTCGGGCAGGCCGTTGGGCGGTTCGGTCATGACGCCGGCCAGGTTGGCGGCGGCCCACGTCATGTCTTCCTCGTTCACCTTCCTGAGGATGTCCGGGTTGATCTGCTTCAGGTGCAGGTAGCCGATTCGGTCCGGGTAGTTCTTGATCAGTTCCAAGCTGGAGGCGCCGCAGTACTCGGCGTGTCCGGTGTCCAGGCAGAGGTTCAGGTACTGGGGATCGGTGGCTCCGAGCAGCGTTTCGATGTCCGCCTGCGCGCCAACGTGGGAGTCGGCGTGGGAGTGGAACTGCTGCTTAAGGCCGAAGTCCTCGATCAGGGTCTTGCCCAGGCGGTTGTGGCCGGCGAACAGGTCGTTCCAGGCCTTTTCACTCAGCGTGCCGCTTTCCACGGCTTCACCGGTGACGTCATCGCGCCACATGGCGGGGATGACCACGATATGCTCGCCGCCCATGGCCGCGGTGAGCTCGGCGACCTTGCGGGCCGGTTCCCAGGCGGTTTCCCACTGGTCAAGGCCGCGGTGGAAGGCGGTGAAGACGGTGCCGGCGGAGATCTGCAGGTCGCGCTGCTTCAGTTCTTCCGCCAGGCGGGTGGGGTCGGTGGGCAGGTAGCCGTACGGTCCGAGTTCGATCCACTTGTAGCCGGATTCGGCCACCTCATCGAGGAAGCGTTCCCATGGGGTCTGCTTCGGATCGTCCGCGAACCAGACACCCCAGGAGTCCGGCGCCGTGCCGATGATCAACTTGTTTTCAGTCATGACAGCGTTGTCCTTTTCGTTGCATCGATTGCTCCGTAACCGCCCTTTTGGACGCTCAAAACGGCGGTTACGGAGCAATCGGCGGGGGTGTCCTAGTTGGAGGGGAAGTTGTAGGAGGCGCCGGAGGCGTGGTGGGTTTCGGGCCAGCGGGAGGTGACAACCTTGCCGCGGGTGTAGAAGCTGACGCCTTCGGGGCCGTAGATGTGCTTGTCGCCGAAGAGGGAAGCCTTCCAGCCGCCGAAGGAGTGGTAGGCCACCGGGACGGGCAGGGGCACGTTAATGCCGATCATGCCCACGGTGACGCTGCGCTGGAACTTGCGGGCGGCGGCGCCGGAGGAAGTGAAGATGGCGGTGCCGTTGCCGTAGGGGTTGGCGTTGATCAGCTTGATGCCGTCTTCGAGGGTGTCGACACGGACCACCACCAGGACGGGTCCGAAGATTTCCTCTTGGTAGGCAGTCATTTCGGTCTTGACGTGGTCGAGCACAGTGGGGCCGACCCAGAAGCCGTTCTCGTGCCCGGGGACCACCAGGTCGCGGCCATCCACCACCATGGCGGCACCTGCGGCCTCGGCTTCGGTGACGATCCTGACGATGCGGTCCTTGGAGGCGGGCGTGATGACGGGGCCCATTTCGGCGTCCGGCGCGGTGCCGTTGTTGACCTTGACGGCCAGGGCCCGCTCTTCGACCTTCTTGACCAGCAGGTCCGCGGCCTCACCTACGGCGACGGCCACGGAGATGGCCATGCAGCGTTCCCCGGCGGAGCCGAACGCGGCGGCGGCGAGGTGGTCGGCGGCGTTGTCCACGTCGGCGTCGGGCAGGATGATGGCGTGGTTCTTCGCCCCGCCCAGGGCCTGGACGCGCTTGCCGTGCTTGGTGGCGGTCTCGTGGACGTACTGGGCGATCGGAGTGGAACCGACGAAGGAGATGCCGTCCACGTCCGGGTGGGTCAGCAGCCCGTCAACGGTTTCCTTGTCGCCGTGCAGGACCTGGAACACGCCGTCCGGCAGGCCGGCTTCCTTCCAGAGCTTGGCCAGCAGCAGCGAGGCGGAGGGATCGCGCTCCGAGGGCTTGAGGATGAAGGCGTTGCCGGTGGCGATCGCCATCGGGGCCATCCAGAGCGGCACCATGACCGGGAAGTTGAACGGGGTGATACCCGCCACGACACCGAGGGGCTCGCGGAAGTTGAAGACGTCGATGCCCGTGGAGACCTGGTCCGAGTAGTCACCCTTGAGGAGGGTGGGGATGCCGCAGGCGTACTCGATAACTTCCAGGCCACGGCCGATTTCACCCTTGGCGTCGGAGATCACCTTTCCGTGCTCAGCCGTGACCAATTGGGCCAACTCTTCGACGTGGGCGGCGACCAGTTCCCGGAACTTGAACAGCACCGCGGTGCGCTTGGCCAGGGAGATGTCGCCCCAGGTGTCGGCGGCCTTGCGGGCGGCAGCGACGGCGGTGTCCAGGTCGGCGCGGTTAGCCAGGCGCAGGGTGGCGGAGACGTCACCGGTGGCCGGGTTGTACACGTTGGTGGTGCGGGCACCCTCGCCGGCGGTTTCGGCACCGTTGATGAAGTGGTTAATGACGGTTTCGGTGGTGGTGGCAGTCATGGGACTCTTCCTTGAGCATTCGAAGGGGATGAAGATGAGGGGTCAGCCGAGCAGTTTGCGCTGGCGGTTCTTGTGGTCGACGTAGGTCTGGAAGGCCTGTTTAGTGGATTCCAGTTCGGCGACCTGGGAGACGGGGACGTCCCACCAGGACTCGGAGGACGGCGCGTCCAGGAGGGGGTCGGATTCGACGTGGATCAGGATCGGGCCACTGTTCTCCGGGGCGGCCTTCGCGTCGCGGATGGCCTGTTCGAGTTCAGCGATGACCTTCTCCCCCGGTTCGATCCGGATGACCTTCACGCCCAGGGACTCGGCGTTCAGGGCCAGGTCCACGGGCAGGGTCTCACCTTCGTCGAAGCTGTGCTGTTCCTCGTTCAGGGCCCGGTACTGGGTGCCGAACCGCTGGGACCCGAGGGATTCGGACAGGGAGCCGATGGAGGCGTAGCCGTGGTTCTGGATCAGGACCACGATCAGTTTGATGCGTTCGGCGACGGCGGTGACCAGTTCGGTGTGCATCATCAGGTAGGAGCCGTCCCCCACCATTACGACGACGTCCCGCACCTGGGCGGCTTCCCCGCCAAGGGCGCCTGCCGCCGTCGTGCCGGCCGCTTCGGCGATCGCTGCACGCTTGACGCCCAGGCCGCCGGGGATCTCGTAGCCCATGCAGGAGTAGGCGTATTCGACGTGGTAGCCGAACGGGTCCCGTACGCGCCACATCTTGTGCAGGTCCCCGGGCAGGGACCCGGCCGCGCAGACGACAACGTCGCGGGGATCCATGGCCCGATTGGTGGCGCCGATGATCTCGTTCTGCGCCGGCAGCGGCGTGGAGCGGGTGTCGAAGGCTTCGTCCACCGTGGCGTTCCAGCGCTTCTTCTCCGCGGCGATCTTCTGTTCCAGGTCCGCCCCGACCCGGTAGCCGCCCAGGGCGGCGTTGAGCTTCACCAGGGCCTTGCGGGCGTCGGCGACGATCGGCAGCGTGGTGCCGTGCTTGTAGGCGTCGATCGGGGCGACGTTGATGTTCACGAAGCGCACATCCGGGTTCTGGAACGCGGTCCGTGACGCGGTGGTGAAGTCCTCATAGCGGGTGCCGATGCCGATGATCAGGTCCGCCTCGGCAGCGATGGCGTTGGCCGCCGTCGTGCCGGTGGAGCCAATGGCACCGAGGGAGAACTGGTGGTCCCAGGGCAGGACGCCGACGCCTGCCTGGGTGTTGCCCACCGGGATCCCCGTCAGCTCGGCAAACTTGGCCAGTTCCTCGTTGGCGTAGGCGTAGAGAACGCCGCCGCCGGCGATGATCAGCGGACGCTTGGCGGCGCGGATGGCTGCGGCGGCCCGGGCGATGTCCTCGTCGTCGGCGTCGGGGCGGCGGATCCGCCATTCCCGCTCGGCCAGGAACTCGGCGGGGACGTCGAAGGCCTCGGCCTGGACGTCCTGCGGCAGCGAAATCGTGACAGCGCCAGTCTCGGCCGGGTCCGTGAGGACGCGCAGGCCGTGGTGGAACGCCGAGAACAGCTGCTCCGGACGGTTCACCCGGTCGAAGAACTTGGACAGCGGCCGGAACGCGTCATTAACGGTGATGTCGTATGCGTACGGCTGCTCCAGCTGCTGCAACACCGGGTCAGCGGCGCGGGTCGCGAACGTGTCGGACGGCAGCAGCAGGACAGGGAGCCGGTTGGTGGTGGCGAGCGCGGCACCGGTGAGCAGGTTGGAGGAACCCGGGCCGATGGAGGTGCTGATGGCGTAGGTCTGGCGGCGGCGGGTGTGCCGGGCGTAGCCAACTGCCTGGTGGACCTGGGCCTGTTCGTTCCGGCCCTGGTAGTACGGCATCAGGGCCGGGTCCAGCTGCTGGTACTGCTTCAGCGCCTGTCCCACGCCGGCCACGTTGCCGTGCCCAAAGATCCCGAACGTGCCCGGAATGAGCCGCTCACGGTAGTCAACGCCGCCCACCGTGTCCACGGTGTACTGCCGGGAAAGGTATTCGACGACGGCCTGCGCCACCGTCATTCTGCGCGTTCCTGTTGTTGTGCCCATGGCTAGTTCTCCGCGAGTTCAGTGGTGTGGTGCAGGAGCGAGGCTGCCGCGGCAACAGCGCCGGCGACGTCCCCGTCCGCGGGATAGAGCAGGGTCCGGCCGACGGTGAGGCCCTGGACCCCGGGCAGAGCCAGCGCGGCACCCCAGGTGGCGAAGACCTCGTCCTGGGACCCGTCCGGGTCACCGCCCAACAGGACGGTGGGCATGGTGGTGGCGGCCATGACGCGTTCCATTTCGGCCACCACGGGCACCTTCATCCAGGTGTACGCGCTGGTGGAGCCCAGGCCCTCGGCGATGGCGATGGACTTGATGACCGCGTTGGGAGACAGGTCGTTATGGACCCGGCCGTTCTCGCGGACCGACAGGAAGGGCTCCACCATGGCGATGAGTTTCCGCTCTGCCAGCGAGTCGATGGCCTTCGCTGTCGCTTCCAGGGTCACCACGGTGTCCGGGTCGCCCAGGCAGATACGGGTCAGCATCTTGCCGCCGTCCGCACCAAGGGCCGCCAAAGCGGCGGCGGTGTGGCCGGTGAAGCGGTCATCGAACTCGTTCACCAGGCCGGACAGGCCCCCGCGGTTCATCGATCCGAACACCAGCTTGCCGTCCAGGGCGCCCAGCAGCAGAAGGTCGTCCATGATGTCCGGGGAGGCCAGGACACCGTCAACGGCCGGGTTGGCCAGGGCAATCTGGAGCCGGTCCAGCAGCTGCCGGCGGTCCGCCATGGCCACCGGATCGCTGCCGACAGCCAGGGCGCCGCGGGCGGGGTGGTCGGCGGCGACGATGAAGTTCTGCCGGCCGGCCTTCACGCCGGGGTGGCGGCGGCGTGCCTTCGCGGCACGGGCCACGGCGTCCGGATCTTCCAGGCGGATGGTGCTCAGGTGCTCGTAACGGCGGGGATCATCATCCACGGCGTGGTTCGAGGCAAGGGAGGTGAGGGTCACAGTGCTGCTCCTTCGGGAATGGAAGCGCCGGAAACCGCACCCGGCACAGTACGTCCGCGTTCAGCCAGCAGCGAGGTGACCTCGTCCGGCGTCGGCATCGCATCGGCGCAGGACAGGCGGGAGGCCACAATGGCACCGGCGGCGTTGGCGTAGTCCAGGACCTGTTCCAGCGGCCAACCGGACAGCAGCCCGTGGCAGAAGGCGCCGCCGAAGGAATCGCCCGCACCCAGGCCGTTGAGGGTTTCCACCGGAACGGGGGCCGAGACCACGCGCTCGGTGCGCGTCTTGGCCATCACGCCTTCAGCACCGAGCTTGACGACGGCGATCTCCACGCCGGCGGCCAGCAGCCGGTCCGCCTGCTCATCAGGGGTTCCCTCCCCCACGGCCACGGCGCATTCCTTGTCATTGCCGATGGCGACAGTAACGTGCGGGAGGATCCTGGCCACCTCTGCGCGGGCTTCCTCTTCGGACGCCCAGAACATGGGACGGTAGTCCAGGTCCAGGACGGTGAACTGTCCCTCGGCCAGGCCGGTCCGGGGACGGGCCTGGTGCGCGGCGATGTGCGCGGACCGGGAAGGCTCCTGGCACAGGCCGGTCACCGTGGACCAGAAAATACCGGCCTCGCGGATGGCACCCAGGTCCAGCTCTTCAGCCATGATCTGCAGGTCCGGAGCGGTGGGGAAACGGCCGTAGAAGTACAGCGGGAACTCGTCCGTGGCGGGCTTGATTGCGCAGAATGTCACCGGTGTCTGCAGGCCGGCGACCGGCGTGACAAAGGTGTCGTCGACGTTGAACTTGTGCAGTTCCCGGTGGAGGTAGGTGCCGAACGCATCGTCCCCGGTGCGGGTGATGACGCCGGTCCGGCGGCCGTGCCGGGCAGCAGCAACGGCGACGTTGGACGGTGAACCGCCAAGGTATTTGCCGAAGGAGTTGACGTCCTCCAGGCCAACCCCGATGTCGTTCGGGTAGATATCAACGCTGATGCGCCCGATCGTAAGAAGCTCGTGGGTCACGGGAATCGTGGACCTTTCTGGTGTGGAACTCGGATCCTTTGAGGAGCAGGAGTTCCGGGACTGGCAGGCCGTGGCGTGGGCCACAGGGACTACTTTGCCCTAGATCGAATGTCCTGTCAAAGGTTTGTACTGACATTCTTACAACAAGCATTGAAACGTGCCCATCCCGCTACCAATCGGCACATCCGCACTACTTCCGGGGAACGGCCAACTCGCCGGTCACGTACTGGGCGCGGCCAAACCCGAAGGACCAGTCGCCGGCAGTGTTTTCGACATAGCCAATGAAGACGTCCTCGCCGGCAACCCCCACCGCCGCAAGCTTTTCAGCCACCGCAGCAAAGAGCCGCTGCTTCGCCTCCTGGGATCGGCCGCCCTGGGTGAAGATCTGGATCATCACCACTCCCCCGGTGCGCTCGAAGCCCAGCCCGGCGTCTTGGGCGAAGATCTGGCCCTGCGCGTGTTCGGTGAGGATGTGGAAGTAGTCCCGCTCCGGAATGCCGTATTCCGCAAGGATGGCATCGTGGATGCCGCGGCTCAGCTGCTGCAGCTCATCGGCAGTGCGGCCTTCGTTGACGTCAATGCGAACCAATGGCATGAAGCTTCTCCCTCTAGTAGTTTGTATTGACATACTAACAAAGATGATTTCGGCCTGGCAAGACCCCTCTTGCGGTGGGAACCAGAGCGGGCTTAGCATTGATCAACCGAAAGGTTGATAAACCTTTATGTTGATTAAGAGGAGGGGAATGGTGGTGTATGACGACGCGGCCTTGGACGTGGCTTTCCTTGCCCTGGCCGACCCCGTTCGTCGACGCATCATTGCCCGGTTAAGCCGTGGTCCGGCCACCGTTAACGAGCTGGCCGAGCCCTTCGAGATTTCCAAGCAGGCAGTCTCGAAGCACATCCAGGTACTCGAGCAGGCGAAGTTGGTCACCCGCAGCAGGGACGCCCAGCGCAGGCCCGTTCACCTGAGCCCCGCACGGCTGGAGGCGCTCACGGCCTGGATCGACCAGTACAGGCTGGTCCGCGAAGGGCAGTTCCGCAGCCTCGATGCGGTGCTTGAATCCAGCGCCGGGCAAACACGCCAAAGGCAAAGGACAGGAAATGACCAACCAACTGAAGATCACCGCCCCCGAGGGACTCCCCTACATCGACTTTGAGCGGGAGTTCGACTTTCCGGTGGCGGACGTGTTCCGGGCCCACAAGGACCCGGAACTGGTGGCCCAATGGCTCGGTCCGCGGGGCATGAAGATGGAAATGGACCACTACGACTTCCGTACCGGCGGGAGCTACCGGTACATCCATACGGGTCCGGAGGGGGTGCCGTACGAGTTCCGTGGCATCTTCCACACGGTGCGCGAGAACGAGTTCGCCCTGCAGACGTTCGAGTTCGGCGGTTATCCGGACTCGGTCAGCCTGGAGTCCATGACGTTCGAGGCGCTGGACGGCGGCCGGTGCAGGCTGCGGGGCCACGCCATGTACCAAAGCATGGAGGCCCGGGACGGCATGCTGCACTCAGGCATGGAGGGCGGCATGTCCGAAGGCTATGAGCGGCTGGACGAGCTGTTGGCGGGCGCGTCGGTCTGACGCAGGAGGAGGGCTTCGTCCAGCACGCGGCCAAGGTTGGCGGCATCGTGGGCGAAGCGGCCCAGGAAGAGTCCGTCCGCGGCGGGCAGGCGGGGAAGCAGTCCGGGCCCGGCGCTGCCGCCGTAGATCAGCGGGCAGGCAGGGCCAAGCGTTGCGCGGATCTGCGCCAGGACGGCGTTGACGTGGTGCGGTGGGGCGGGCTCCTGCGCACCGATGGCCCAGACAGGCTCGTAGGCCAGGACCAGGCGGTTCAGCAGGGCCGGGTCACCGTCCGTGGCGGCGCGGACCTGCTCCACGCAAAAGGCGGCGGCAGCTCCGGCGTCGAGCCTGTCCGGCTCGCCGATGCAGAGCAGCGGGGTGAGGAAATGGCCGACGGCGGCACGCACCTTGCGAGCCACCACGGCGTCGTCCTCGCCAAACAGCCGGCGGCGCTCGGCATGGCCGATCTCGACGAGTGAGACGCCGAGTTCGGCCAGCATGCCGGGGCTGACTTCGCCGGTCAGCGGCCCGTCGTCCCAGGCGCAGTTCTGTGCGCCGAGGAGTACGGGCGAACCTGCCAGGATCCGCGCGGCGGGCTCCAGGACAGGGAAGGACGGGATGACGAAGACCCGGACCGGGGACTCCGTGGCGGAAGCCTTGCCCAGTCCGGGCCTGTCATCGACGATGGAACGCACCTCCGACAGCCAGCGCAGGCTTGCCTGGTAGCCCAGGTACATCTTGGTGCTGACACCGATGTAGAGGGGGCCCTTGCCTGTGCTGCTGCCGGAGGTGCTCATGGTTTCCTTGCGTGGATGGTGGTGGTGTGCTCAGTCGAGCAGGTCGTCGGCCTTGTTCTTGAACCGCCTGGTGGCGAACATCATCGCTGCCGCCACGAACGGCAGGACGCCCAGGGCATAGACGCCCATGGACCCCGTGGGCGACTGCGTGGCTTCGTTGACTGCGGTTCGCAGGATGGGCGCCACGAAGCCGCCCAGGTTGCCCAGCGAGTTGATCAGTCCAATGCCTGCCGCGGCAGCGGAACCGGCGAGGAACGCGGTGGGATATGACCACACCACGGGGCCCACTGCCAGGAAGCTGCAGACTGCCAGGGTTATGAAGATCATGCCCAGGACCGGCTGGTGGTTGGTTCCCGCCCATGCCGAGCCGAAGATGCACAGGCCGGTGGAGATGAACAGGATGGTGCCGAACTTGCGGCGCTTGGCCACGGTGTTTGCAGCCTTGCCGATGAAGTAGCAGGAGAAGATACCGAAGAACCACGGCACCGCGATGAGCAGGCCGACGGCGAGCCCCACTTTCTGCCCGGTCAGGGAGGACACCTGCTGCGGCAGGAAGAACGTCACACCGTAGACAGCGATCTGCAGGCAGAAGTAGATGACGGTGAAGTACCAGACGCGGCCGTTGCGCATGGCGGCGAGGATACCGCGGGGCCCCGTCTCGTCCTTGATGTTGTCTTCAAGTGCCATGACCTCCTTCAGCGCGTACTTCTCCTCCCCGCTGAGGAATTTGGCCTTCTCCGGGCCGTTGATCAGGAAGAAGAAGGCCGCGATGCCTGCCAGGACGGCGAGCAGGCCTTCGACGAAGAACATGACCTGCCAGCCGCGCAGGCCCGGCACCTGGTCGCCAATGTTGATCAGCCAGCCGGACAGCGGGTTGCCGATCATCTGGGAGAACGGCTGGGCCAGGTAGAAGATGGCGAACATCTGGACCCGCACCTTGTTGGGGAACCATTCGGCAAGGTACATGATGACGCCGGGGAACAGGCCGGCCTCGGTGACGCCGAGGAGGAAACGCAGGATCACGAACGAGGTCTCGCCCTGCACGAACGCGAAGCACGCGGAAACGATGCCCCAGGTGATGGCAATGCGGGCCAGCCAGATCTTGGCACCCACCTTCTTGAGCAGCAGGTTGCTGGGGATCTCGAAGATGGCGTAGCCAATGAAGAAGATGCCGGCGCCGAGGGCGAAGGCCGCCGCGGACACCCCCTTGTCCGCCCCCAGGGCCGCCTCGGCAAAGCCGACGTTGGTGCGGTCCAGGAACGAAACGACGTAGAGGATGACCAGCATCGGCATGAGCCGGCGGGCCGCCTTGGAAATCGCGGACTTCAGGACCGGACGGGCCAGGAGTTCCTTGGATGTTGCGGTGGTTTCTGACACAACACTCTCCTTCGAGTGGTGACGTTGGTGGTTCCCCGCAGGCCGGCGGCCTGCGGGGCTTGTGGCATCCGGTGCGGATGCCGTCAGTGCATGTACAGGCCGCCGTCGACGTTCAGCGTCTGGCCGGAAATGTAGCCGGCGTCCTCGCCGATGAGGAAGGAAATGGCCGCCGCGATGTCGCGGGTGGTGCCCACCCGGTTCACCACCAGGTCCTTCACGAGTTCATCCTTGCGTTCCTCGCTGAGGGTGCCGCCCATGATGTCGGTGTCGATCGGACCGGGTGAGATGGCATTGACCGTGATGTCGTACTCGCCCAGTTCGCGGGCGGTGGCGCGGGTCAGGCCGATGACGCCGGCCTTCGCCACGGAGTACGGGGTCTTGCTGAAGGTTCCGCCGCCGCGCTGCGCGGAGACGGAGGAGATGTTGACGATCCGACCCACCCGGTTCCTGGCCATCGATTCGGCCGCCCGGCGGGTGGCGTAGTGGACGCCGTTCATGTTGATGTTCACCACGCGGTCCCACTCGGCGCTGTCGAGCTCCAGGTAAGGAACCGGGGAGCTGACGCCCGCGATGTTTGCCAGTGCCACCAGTTGGGGAAGCTCGGCTTCGATCTCGTCGATGGCGGCACGCACCGAGGCTTCGTCGCCGATGTTGGCACCGGCGCCGTGGGCTTTGACGCCATGCTTTTCGGCCAGTTCCTTGGCCAGGTCCTTGCTGGCGGCATCGTCAAGGTCGATCACGCCGATGTTCCAGCCGCGCTCGGCAAGGTACTCCGCTGTGGCGCGGCCGATGCCGCGCTCAGAGACTGCACCGGTGACGATCACCGTGCGCTCTGCGGGGAAAACTGTCATGGAATGTTCCTTCCGGTTGAGGGAAAGCAGGGCTAGGACAGCGGGGCCGGGCCCAAGTCCTCGATGAGCTTCTGCATGGCGACGTAGGCCTTGTTCCGGTAGGCAACCAGGGCTGCCGTGCGCTCTGCCGGGACATCAAGGAAGCCGGAGCCGGTCTTGGTGCCCAGCTGGCCGGCGTCGACCTTTTCCTGCAGGATCTGCGGGGTGGCGAACCGCTCCGGGAAGCCGGTCTGCAGCGACTTGTAGCAGAAGGCGTAGACGTCCAGGCCTGCCATGTCGGCGATGGCGAAGGGGCCGAAGAACGGCAGGCGGAAGCCGAAGGTGGTGCGGACCAGGGTGTCCACGTCCTCGGCGGTGGCGATGCCTTCCTCCACCACCTGGGCGGCTTCGTGGAAGAGGGCGTACTGGAGCCGGTTCAGCACGAAGCCGGTGACGTCCTTGACGGTGGCGGTTTCCTTGCCGGTCTCCCCCACGATGGTGCGGGCGGCCTGGACGGTTGCCTCGGAGGTCCCCTCGTGCGGGATGACTTCCACGCCGGGAATGAAGGGTGCCGGGTTGGAGAAGTGGACGCCCAGGAAGCGCTCCGGGTTGTCCACCACTTCGGCGAGCTTGGCGATGGAGATGGTGGAGGTGTTGGAGCCGATGATGGCATCGGGCCGGGCGGCGGCACTGATCCGGCCGAGGGTGGCGTGCTTGATCTCGAGGACTTCCGGCACGGCCTCCTCGATGTATTCGGCGTCCGCTACCGCTTCTTCGATGTCCTTGGCTGCCCACAGGTTTTCCTTGAGCAGGTCCGTGGCGTTGGCCGGGAAGAGGCCTGCTGCCACAAACTCGTCGGATTCCTTCAGGAGCCGTTCGTAGTTGCTTTGGGCGATTTCGGCGGAGACGTCCGCCAAGGCCACGCGGGCTCCGGCAAGTGCCAGGACCTGGGCGATTCCGCCGCCCATGTAGCCTGAGCCGACGACGGCGATGTTACGGGTGCTCATGTGGTTTCAAGTCCTTCCGACGCGCCCTCATAGGAGCAGATGGCGTCTACTTTGGCCGCGGATGCGGAGTTTTCATCGAAGCGGTAGTTGAGCCACTCGCCCACCAGCTTCTTGGCCAGTTCCAGGCCGATGACGCGCTGGCCCATGGTCAGGACCTGGGCGTTGTTGGACAGCACGGAGCGTTCCACGGAGTAGCTGTCGTGCGCGGTGACGGCCCGGATGCCCGGTACCTTGTTGGCGGAGATGGCGACGCCCAGGCCGGTTCCGCAGATCAGGAGGGCGCGGTCCGCTTCACCGGCGGCCACTTTGCGGGCGGCGGCGACGGCCAGGTGGGGGTAGGCGGTGGTGTCGTCGGCGCCGACTCCCACATCCTCCACCGAGGCGACGCGGGGGTCCGCCTCCAGCAGTTCGCGCAGGGCGTTCTTGTATTCGACGCCGGCTTCGTCATTGCCGACGACGATGCGCCAGCCCGGCTGGGATTGCTCAGTCATAAGGGTTCTCCTTTAGTGGCTTTCGATGGTGGCGGCGTAGTCGGCCAGCCTGCGGGCGATGAGGCCGAAGGACACAGCACCGGGGTCGGGGTGGCCAAGGCTCTTTTCGGCCAGGGGACGGGCGCGGCCCTTCTTCGGGCTGAGCCCGGAGGTCTCGTCAGCGGCTTTTGCTGCCGCCTCCGCTGCCGCACGGAGGCTCCCGGCCAGGCTGCCGCCGTCGTCTATCGCGCGGTTGAAGGTCTCGGCGAACGGAAGCAGAGCGTCCACCATGGTCTTGTCCCCCGCTTCCGCCTTGCCCAGGGTGATGATGGCGTCGCGGAGGGCGTTGACGGCGGCGGCTGCGTCGGCCGCGGTGTAGGAGTCCTTGCTGCCAAGGGTCCTGCCGACCGCAGTGACGGCAGCGCCCCACAGGGCCCCGGAGGTGCCGCCGGCACGTTCGGCCCACTGCTCCCCCGCCGCCGTGAGGAGTTCCTCAAGCCCCGCGCCGGACGCGTGGGACTTCTCGGCGGCGGCAACGGCGGCATCAACGCCGCGGCGCATGCCAATGCCGTGGTCGCCGTCCCCGGCGATGGCGTCCAGTTTCCCAAGCGCGTCCTCATGTTCGACGACGACGGACCGGGCTTCCTTCAGCGCGCCCACCGCCGTGGCGGCCAGGGCAGTCGACGCCGGGGTGGCGGCCAGCGCCGGCGCCGTTCCCGCCTCGGCGAGGGACTCCACGGACCGGGCATGGCGCGGGGCCAGGTTGCCTTTGCGGAAGGCGGGCGTGTCGGCCGGCGCTGCCCACAACTTTTCCAGTTCCCCGTCCAGCCAGAACAGCGTCAGGGACAGTCCGGACATGTCCAGGCTGGTCACCAGTTCGCCGCACTCCGGCTCCACGATCTCCAGTCCGGCCCCGGTCAGCAGCGCTTCGATCTTGCCGAACAGCAGGAAGAGTTCGTCGTACTTGACCGTTCCCAGGCCGTTCAGGATCGGCACCACCCTGGTGCCCGCGGCGTCCGGCTTGTCCTTGAGCAAGCCGTCCACCAGGAGCCGGGCGAGCTCGCCGGCGGTGGGCAGGGGCTGCTCGGAGATGCCCGGTTCACCGTGGATGCCGAGCCCCACGGACATCATGCCGTCGGGCACGGTGAACAGAGGTTCGGCTGCTCCGGGAAGGGTGCAGCCGGCAAAGGCAACGCCGAGCGAGCGGGTGTGGTGGTTGGCCTTGATGGCGAGGCGCTCCACTTCGTCCAGGTCAAGGCCGGCTTCCGCTGCCGCGCCGGCCACCTTGAAGACTGTCAGGTCGCCGGCGATGCCGCGGCGCTTGGTGATTTCCTCCAGCGGAGCGCTGGCGATGTCATCGGTGACCAGGACGGTCCGGGTTTCGATGCCTTCGGCGTTCAGTTTGTCCTGGGCCTGGCCAAAGTGGAGGACGTCGCCGGCATAGTTTCCGTAGCTGAGCAGGACTCCCCCGCCGGTCTGGGATGCCTTGGCCACGCGGTACACCTGCCCCGCGGAAGGGGACGCAAACATGTTGCCGCAGGCGCTTCCTGCGGCCAGCCCGGCGCCCACCAGGCCGGCGAAGGCCGGGTAGTGGCCGGAGCCCCCGCCGATGACCAGTGCCACCTGGCCGGCGGGTGATTCGGTGGAGCGGACAACGCCGCCGTCAACGCGCGCAACGTACTGGCGGTTGGCGGCCACGAAGCCGTCGAGGGCGTCGTCTGCGAACTGCGCTGGATCGTCAAATATCTTTGTCATGATTCCTCGTTGAACCGGTTGTCTCGGTTGGGATGCCTGCCGGCTAGCGTGCGGGGACTGCCGCCGGAGTTTGCCGGCCCTGGGCCACCAGGCTGGTGCCCAGGGCATAGCCGTCCCGCTTAGGCAGGACCTGGCGGCGCAGGTAGTCCTGGTTGGCGGCGGTGACGCTCAGTCCGTCGCCACCGTAGTGCTCGGTGCAGATGATGCCCTGGAAGCCGACGGAGATGGCGAACTGGAAGGCCTCGCGGTAGCTGATGAGGCCTGATTCCATAGGGGCCGGCATGGCGACGTACTGGTTCCGGGCCTGGTTTTCATCGCGGATGTAGTTCTTGACGTGCCAGTAGTTGGAGTACGGCAGGGTCTTGTG
This sequence comes from Pseudarthrobacter sp. LT1, assembly GCF_035621795.1. Taxonomy (NCBI): domain Bacteria; kingdom Bacillati; phylum Actinomycetota; class Actinomycetes; order Micrococcales; family Micrococcaceae; genus Pseudarthrobacter; species Pseudarthrobacter sp. LT1. Next base: position 979,405 of record NZ_CP141830.1, on the reverse strand, counting down.
CACCAGTTCGCGCCAGTCCTCGATGGGGCGGTGCAGCCGGATCAGGTTGCCCAGGTCCGGGTTCAGCCCCACGTTGGGCAGGTCGATGTCCTGGACCAGCTGCACGGAGGAATCTCCGGTGCCCAGGTAGGTGTCCTCGTACATCTCCAGGGACACCAGGAGGCCAAGTTCGGCGGCGTGCTTGCCCACTTCGCGGATGCGGGTGACGGCGTTGTTCCAGCTTTCCTTGTCCCCCACCGGGTCCTTGTGGCCCTCCACGGTCCAGAACCACAGCTGCTTCCGCTGCTCGGGGGTAATGGCCTGGTGGAGCCCGATCGAGACAACCTCGCAGCCAAGATGTGCTGCGGCCTCGAGGGTTCGGTGGGTGTAGGCCAGGTTGTCTTCCCAGTTGCCTTCCTCGATCACGCTGCGGCGGATGGCGGAGATGGAGGGAAGTCCAAGGCCGGCGGCCGTGGCGGCGGCTTTCAGGTCGTCCAGCCGGGCACTGGAAAGATCGCCGGGACGGACCCAGCTGTCGGTGAGGTCGGCATTGGTGAAACCGGCGTCGGCCACTTCTTCGAAGACCTGCTGCCAGTCGCTGGCAGGGGCGTCCTGGACGGCGGTTCCGTCCGGCCTGGTTCCGGGGAACTGCAGCAGGGCGGCGGCGATGGGCCAGTTTTCAGCGGTGTACGGCATTGTTACTCCAGATCATGAATCGCATTTCCTATAGGATCTACGTTAGTTATGGATCCTGTCAAGGGTTCGTTTGTGGACTCCCAGGGATGGAGTCGAGGGATGAGGGGCTCGCCGGCCCCTGGGCGTGCTGCTAGCTGCGCACTTCGCTGTCGTGCTGCGAGCGCTGCTTGACGCCCTCGATGTGGTCGATCATTTTCTGCCGGGCGAGTTCGGCGTCGCCGGCTTCAAAGGCCTTGAGGATCTCGGTATGTTCCGCGATGGCGTAGTCGGCGTCCGTTACGCCCAGGCCGCCAAAGAAGCGGAAACGCTGCACTTGGCCCCCCAGCGCGTTGTAGGCGGACAACAGGAACTGATTGTCCGCCGATTCGGCAATGAGCCGGTGGAACCGCTCATCCGCTTCCCAGTACGCGCGGAACTCGGCGAACGACGGGCCGCGAGGTGCGGCTTTCAGGTCCTCGATGGCCTGCTGGAGCTGCCCGGTCAGTTCCTGGTCTGCGTGCTTGCAGGCCATGAAGGCGTTGGCCGGTTCGATCACCAGCCGGGCGTCCATCAGGTCTGCCAGCTCTTCCGGAGAGAACAGCGGGGCTACCCGGTAGCCGCGCAGGGCCATCCTGCGAACCATGCCGGTGGCTTCCAGCCGGGCAAGCGCCTCCCGCACGGGCGTTGGTGAGACGTCCAGTTCCCTGGCCATCCCGTCGATACTGACGGGGGTGCCCGCTTCCAGCCGGCCGTCCATGAGGGCAACCAAAAGCGCCTCATAGACGTGGTCCGCGAGGACCTGCCTGCTCACCCCGCCGGTGGCCTGGTTCTTGGTTGCCATGTAGAAATCCTATAGCCGCTGCAGGGGCGGGACGTTGCGGATGACGCGCCCCGGCCACGGTGCCGTGCGGCCGCTGGGCCGTACGGCACCGTGCGCCAGGGGTGCCAGGAAAGCAGGGGCGTCAGGAAACCTGCAGGCCGCCGTTGATGTCATAGGTCGCGGCCGTGATGTAGCCGGCATCCTCGCTAAGGAGGAACCCGATCAGGGCCGCCACTTCCTCCCGGGTTCCCACCCGGCCCATCATGATCCCCTCGGACATCTGCGCCTTGCGCTCATCGCTCAGCGTTCCGCCCATGATGTCCGTGTCGATCGGGCCCGGTGCGATGGCGTTCACTGTGATGTTGTGCTCACCGACTTCACGCGCCAGGGCACGGGTGAACCCGAGGATTCCGGCTTTGGAGGCACTGTAGGCAACCTTGGAGTAGGTTCCACCGCCGCGCTGGGCGGAGATGGAGGAGATGCTGACGATCCGTCCCAGCTCCCGCTCAATCATGCCCTTGAGGACGCGCTGGGACACCACGAAGGTGCCACGCATGTTGATCGCGAAGACCTTGTCCCATTCCGCCACGGTGGTTTCCATGAAGGGAGTGGGGGAACTGATTCCGGCCAGGTTGACCAGTCCCACGATGGGCGGAAGGGACTGCTCGATTTCGGTGATGGCACGATCCACCGACGCCTCGTCCGAGACGTCGGCGCCCACGCCGATGGCCTTGACGGCACGGCTGGAACCAATTTCCGCTGCGGCCGCCTTGGCGTCTTCGGCGTTGATGTCCAAAATGGCGATGGACCAGCCCTGGCTGGCCAGCCGGTCTGCGGTTGCGCGGCCAATGCCCCGGGCGGATGCCGCCCCGGTCAGGACTGCGGTACGTTCTGTGGGGAATGCGTGCTCTGTAGTCATTGCTGTTTCCTAATGTTTTTCGGCGGCAGGAATGGTGGCTGCGGGGGCGGAGACACCTTCAGGCCGGTTGCGTGCATAGAGGTAAGTGGCGACGGCGGTCACGGCAAGGCAGGCGGCCAGGAACACCAGGCCCGTCTGGCTGTTTCCGGTGGCGTCCTTGAGGATGCCCACGATGTAGGGGGCCACGAAGCCGCCCAGGTTGCCGAGCGAGTTGACCATGGCCAGTCCGGCGGCTGCCGCGGCGCCGGTGAGGGCGGCGGACGGCATGGCCAGGAAGGGTGCGATCGCGGAGTAGATGCCCATGGCTGCCAGGGTCAGGAAGACCATGGCAAGCACCGCGTTGACCGGGAGCAGGAAGCCGGCTCCCAGGAGGCCGACGGCGGCAAGCACCATGCTGACGCTGGCATGCCATACGCGGTTGCCCGTACGGTCTGACCGCTTGCTCCAGAAGTACACGAACACCGCGGCGATGGCGTACGGGATGAAGACGATGAACCCCACCTGCGTTGAGTCAAACTTGCCCAGTGCCTTGACGATGGTGGGCAGCCAGAGCCCCAGGCCGTAGATGCCGCAGACCAGGCCGAAGTACAGCGCGGAGTAGGCGATGGTGCGGGGGTCCTTGAGGCCGGCCAGGAAGTTGTGGTTTCCGGACTTCTGCTTGTGGGCCAGCTCAGCGGCCATGGTGGTCGACAGCCATTCACGCTCTTCCGGCTTGAGCCACTTGGCGTGCTCGGGGCGGTCGGTCATGACGAACGGCGTGATGATGCCCAGGATGATGGCCGGAATGCCCTCGAGGATGTAGAGCCACTGCCAGCCGTGCAGGCCGGCCACGCCTTCCAGGTTCAGGAGCATGCCGGACACTGGTGCGCCCAGGGCGTTGGAGATGGGCTGGGCGAGGATGAAAATGCCCAACACCGTCACTCGCTGGGCCGCCGGGAACCACAGCGTCAGGTAGAAGAGGATCGCCGGGAAGAAGCCGGCCTCTGCCGCGCCGAGGAGGAAACGGATGACATAGAACGTGGTTTCACCGTTCACCAGGAACATGGCAGTTGCGAAGATTCCCCAGGTGATGAGGATTCTGGCGATCCATTTGCGGGCACCATACCGGTACATGCCGCCGTTGCTGGGGATCTCAAGCAAGGCGTAGCCAAGGAAGAAGATGCCGGCGCCCAGGCCGTAGGCAGCCTCGGTCAGGCCGATGTCGCCCTGCATGCCGAGCTTGGCGAAGCCCACATTGTTCCGGTCCAGGTAGGCAATGAAGTAGAGAAGGACGATCAGGGGCATCAGCCGCCGGCGTACCTTGCGGAGGGTGGTCTCGCCGAGCTGGCTGAGTGCGGGGGCAGTGGTGCGGGAGGTCATCGCAGGCCTCCGGGGGTGGTGTGGGGACCCTCAAAAGGGGAATGCGCGCGCATGACGACTCCTTTGGCTGGCGGCATTTTGGGGGGTGATATCAGATGTCTGATGTCTGACTGAGATTCTAGTCACAGGTACTTGTGGGCGTCAACATAATGGCTGCGGACGCGGACAGGGAGGCAGGCCACCGCTCCCTGGCCCGCCGGGCGGGTTCCAGGCGGGCCAGCCCCTAGCGGCCGGTGGTTCCGCTGCGGCTGGACATGGCAAGGAACTGCTCGTAGTCCTCAAAGGTCTGGGTGATGTGGGCATCCATGGTGGACCGCGCCGTGGCTGGATCGCCCGCAGCGATGGCCGCCAGGACCATCTTGTGGTGGTGGATGGCGTGGCGCTGCACGTCCGGGAAGGCTGAAGTTTCCCGGCGCATGGCGTACAGCAGCGTGGAGAGCTGTCCCAGCAGGGCGGGTACGAACGGATTGCCGGATGCACGCAGCACGGTGTCATGGAAGGCGATATCGGCCACGGTCAGTGCATCGACATCTCCGGCCAGGTGCGCCGCTTCCATCTGCTCCACGCTGTCCTGCAACGCAGTGAGGTCAACCGGGCGGTGCCGGGAGGCAGCAAGTTCGGCTGCCCCGGTCTCCACCATGCGGCGTACCTCCAGCAGGCGGAGTGCCACCTGGTCCGAGGCCACTCCCCTGGAGGCTGCACGCATGATGGCGTCCAGCCCGGTCCAGCGCTCGGGCGGGTTGACGAAAGTGCCCCGGCCGCGCTTTACGTAGACAACGTCCTGCGCTTTGAGCACCTTCATGGCTTCCCGGGCCGTCAGCCTGCTGACGCCCGATTCCTTGGCGATGTCAGCCTCCGGCGGCAGGGCGTCGTCGGCCTTTATTTCCCCGCTGATGATGTGCTCGAGGACCTTGTCCACGACGGCGTCGACCAGGGTGGGTCGCTTTTCTGCCATCGTTAATCCCCTGCCTGCGCGCCCGGGGCGCCCGTTTTTCCTGTCCCAACATTACTCGACCGGGTTGGGCAGGCGCCGCCCGCCGTCGTCGTCATTCGTTAAACAACGAACGCGGGGCCACCCGGGGTCCGTCCCATCACTGGAAACGGACCGGGGGTGGCCCCGCGTAGTGAAGTGCTGCCTAGAGGGCGGCGTAGACCTCGCGGAGCAGCTTGGCGGTCTCGGACGGCGTCTTGCCGACCTTTACGCCGGCAGCCTCGAGGGCTTCCTTCTTGGCCTGCGCGGTACCGGCGGAACCGGAGACGATGGCGCCTGCGTGGCCCATGGTCTTGCCTTCGGGGGCGGTGAAGCCGGCAACGTAGCCGACGACCGGCTTGGTGACGTTGGCCTTGATGAAGTCGGCTGCGCGCTCTTCGGCGTCGCCGCCGATCTCGCCGATCATGACGATGGCCTTGGTCTCGGGGTCAGCCTCGAACGCGGCCAGGGCGTCGATGTGCGTGGTGCCGATGATGGGGTCGCCGCCGATGCCGATGGCGGTGGAGAAGCCCAGGTCGCGCAGTTCGTACATCATCTGGTAGGTCAGCGTGCCGGACTTGGAAACCAGGCCGATGGGGCCCTTGCCGGTGATGTTGGCGGGGGTGATGCCAACCAGTGCTTCGCCGGGGGTGATGATGCCGGGGCAGTTCGGGCCGATGATGCGGGTGACCTGGTTGCCGTCGGCGTCCACCTTGGACTGGGCCAGGGCCCAGAATTCGGCGGAGTCCTGGACGGGAACGCCCTCGGTGATGACCACGACCAGGCCGATGCCGGCCTCGATGGCTTCGACAACGGCGTTCTTGGTGAATGCCGGCGGCACGAAGACGATGGAGACGTCGGCGCCGGTTTCAGCCATGGCTTCCTTGACGGTGCCGTAGACGCTGATTTCGTTGTCGCCGTGCAGGACCGTGGTGCCGGCCTTGCGGGCGTTGACGCCGCCCACGATGTTGGTGCCGGCCTTGAGCATCAGGGCGGTGTGCTTGGTGCCTTCGCCGCCGGTGATGCCCTGGACGATGACCTTGGAGTCTTTGTTCAGATAGATAGACATGGTGCGTCCCTTTACTTCGCTGCGTTGGCGAGCTCGGCGGCCTTGTCGGCGCCCTCGTCCATGGTGGCGGCCAGGGTAACCAGCGGGTGGTTGGCCTCGTTGAGGATGCGGCGGCCTTCCTCGACGTTGTTGCCGTCGAGGCGGACTACCAGCGGCTTGTTGGCGGCGTGGCCCAGTTCGGCCAGTGCGCCGACGATGCCCTTGGCGACAGCGTCGCAAGCGGTGATGCCGCCGAAGACGTTGACGAATACGGACTTGACCTGCTCGTCGCCCAGGATGACGTCCAAGCCGGCGGCCATGACCTCGGCCGAGGCTCCGCCGCCGATGTCCAGGAAGTTGGCGGGCTTGACGTTGCCGTGGTTTTCACCGGCGTAGGCAACGACGTCCAGGGTGGACATGACCAGGCCTGCACCGTTGCCGATGATGCCCACTTCGCCGTCAAGCTTGACGTAGTTGAGGTCCTGCGCCTTTGCCTTGGCCTCAAGCGGGTCTGCAGCGTCCTTGTCCTCGAGCTGCGCGTGCTTGGCGTGGCGGAAGTCGGCGTTCTCGTCCAGGGAGACCTTGCCGTCCAGTGCCACGATCTCGCCGGCGCCGGTCTTGACCAGCGGGTTGACCTCCACCAGGGTTGCGTCTTCCTTCTTGAAGACATCCCAGAGCTTGAGGATCACGGCGGCGACCTTGCCGCGCAGTTCCTCGGCGAAGCCTGCGGCTGCGACGATTTCGTCGGCCTTGGCCTGGTCGATGCCCACGGCGGGATCGATGGCGATCTTGGCCAGCGCTTCGGGACGTTCGACGGCGAGCTGCTCGATCTCCATGCCGCCTTCAACCGAGCACATGGCCAGGTAGTTGCGGTTGGCGCGGTCCAGCAGGACGGAGAAGTAGAACTCCTCGGCGATGTCCGCACCCTGGGCAATCATCACCTTTTTGACGGTGTGGCCCTTGATGTCCATGCCCAGGATGTTGGTGGCGTGCTCAAACGCCTCATCAGCGGACTTTGCGACCTTGACGCCGCCGGCCTTGCCACGGCCGCCTGCCTTGACCTGTGCCTTGACAACGGTCACGCCGCCGATCTTCTCAGCAGCTGCCTTTGCTTCTTCTGGGGTGTACGCCACGATGCCGGCAAGCACGGGTACACCGTGCGCCTCGAACATATCGCGCGCCTGGTATTCAAACAGGTCCACGGTTTAGTGTCCTTCTACGTCGAAGTAGTTTCTGTACAGTCGGACACCATCTGTACGACGATGACCGGGCTGCGGATTGCACGCACCGGCGGCCTGTCTGGAAACGAGCCACGCGGCGTAATGCTCCATGGGGAACTCTAGTCCTTTGGAGGGACCGGGCCGTCCCAGACTACCCCTTATGTGAGTAAGCACACTATTCTATGGAGCGTAGAAAAACCGCGGAATTACGGGGTTTTTGGGCCCTCCTGCTGCGGCGGCTGGCCGCTTTTTGCCGCACCCTGAATCAGCTCGTAACGTTTGGGCGAAACGAAGAATCCGACGCCGGCGGAGACGTTTCCGCATGCCACGCCGCCGTTGTACGCGGAGCAGCGCAGTCCGTTGCGTTCCAGGTTCTGCCCGTCCGCAAGCACGGGCAACTGGGTCAGCGTTCCCTCCTTGCTCCCCTTGGGCCCGTAGGTTCCTTCCATGGATGTGACGCCGGAGCGGCATTCACCGTATCGGGCGGTGTCCGGCGACAGGAGGGCCACACCGCCCAGGTAGCCAAGGTGGGTTCCGGCGCAGTCGTCCTTGATATCGCCTGGCTCGGGCGCCGGATAGGAGGCGAGCTCGCAGTGGGCTACCGGGACGATGGGCAGCTTGTTGTTGGCGGCGTCGCTGTAGCGGTTCTGCTCGTAGGGCAGGTTCAGGTGTTCCCCGCGGGCGGACGTGAGCGAGCACGCGATGGTCCGGTCGGCGGTGATGAAAGAGAGGACATCTGCGCCGCTGGAGAACGTTTTCGCATCGGCCAGTGGCGCCTTTTCCAGCTGCTCCATGGGGTGCAACGGAGCCGGCGGAACGTAGGCCGGGTCCTTGGTAGTCACCGTGCAGCCGGTGGAGGTGATAAGGAAAAGGGCGGCGAGCATCCCCAATACAGTCCGTCGCATGGGCTCCATTATGCACGTCCGCGGGCGTGCCTAGGCGTCGAGTTTGGTGAGCGGGGCGTAGCGCAGCAGCAGGCGCTTTTCGCCGACGTCGAACTTCACCTTTGCCACGGTCTTGTCTCCTGCACCTTCGAGGGCCAGGACCGTTCCGTTGCCAAAACTGGTGTGGTTGACCTTGTCCCCCACGCTGACGGCGATAATTTCCTTCTGCGGCTGCACCCGGTTCTTGGCGATGAACGCCGGGACGTCGGCATTGAAGCCGGCGGAAGAATCTGCCGCGGCTCCGCGGGCGGTACCGGCGCCCCAGAACGATCCGCTGTACCGGCCCGAGCCGATTGAACCGCCGCCCGCCCATGACTGGCGGCTGGTGCCTTCCCGTTTCCATTCCAGGAGCTCCGCGGGGATTTCCTCGAGGAATTGGCTGGCCGGGTTGTACTGGCTTTGGCCCCACATGCTGCGGACCTCGGACCGGGTCACGTACAGCCGCTTCCGGGCACGGGTGAGTCCCACGTAGGCCAGCCGGCGTTCCTCGGCAAGTTCCTTGGGGTCGGTGGCGGAGCGTTGGTGCGGGAAGAGTCCGTGCTCCATGCCGGTGAGGAACACCACCGGGAACTCCAGGCCCTTGGCCGTGTGCAGGGTCATCAGCGTCACCACGCCCAGTCGTTTGGCCTCGGCGACGGCGGCGTCAATGTCCGCGCCGGGAGCATCCGGAATCTGGTCGGCGTCTGCCACGAGGGATACCTGTTCGAGGAATGCGCCGAGGCTGCCCTCGGGATTCTCCTGCTCGTACTCGCGCACCACGGCCACGAGCTCGGCCAGGTTTTCCACGCGGGACTCGTCCTGCGGATCCGTGCTGGACCGCAGCGCGGCAAGGTAGCCGGTTTGCTCCAGCACTGCTTCGAGTGCTGCGGCAGCCCCGGACCCGGCAGCCACCTCGGCGAGGTCGTCCAGCATTTTCACGAAGCCGAGGACGGCGTTGACCGAACGGGTGGCCATACCAGGTGCCTGGTCCGCGCGGCGGGCGGCCGCCATGAACGAGGTGCGTTCGCGGCTGGCGAGGGCCGCCACGGCGCCTTCGGCACGGTCGCCGATGCCGCGCTTGGGTTCGTTGAGCACCCGGCGGAGGTTGACGTCGTCGTCCGGGTTCACCAGGACGCGCAGGTAGGCCAGGGCGTCCTTAATTTCCTTGCGCTCGTAGAAGCGGGTGCCGCCCACTACCTTGTACGGCAGGCCCACGCGCACCAGCACGTCCTCGATGGAGCGGGACTGGGCATTGGTGCGGTAGAAGATGGCGACGTCGCCCGGGCGGAGGTTCTCCTCGTCCTGGAGTCGGTCGATCTCCTTGGCGATGAACTGCGCTTCGTCGTGTTCGTTTTCGCCGACATAGCCAATGATCTTGTGGCCTTCGCCCTCGGCGGTCCACAGCCGCTTTTCCGGCCGGTTGGGGTTGCGGGAGATGACCGAGTTGGCGGCACTCAGGATGTTCTGGGTGGAACGGTAGTTCTGCTCCAGCTTGATGGTGCGGGCCTCCGGGTAGTCCTTTTCGAACTCCACAATGTTCCGGATGTCCGCGCCGCGGAAGGCGTAGATGGACTGGTCAGAGTCGCCAACAACGGTCAGCTCCGAGGCACCCGGGCCCTCCCCCACGATCTCCCGGACCAGGGCGTACTGGGCGTGGTTGGTGTCCTGGTATTCGTCCACCAGGACGTGGCGGAACCGGCGGCGGTAGGACTCCGCCAGCGCCGGGAAGGCGCGGAACATGTAGACGGTCTCGGCGATGAGGTCATCGAAGTCCATGGCGTTGGCTTGGCGGAGCCGCTGCGTGTAGCCCTTGTAGACGTCCGCCACCGCATGTTCGAAGGGGTCGTTGTAGTTGGCTTCCGAGGCAAAGGATTCGGCGTCGATCAGTTCGTTCTTCAACGCCGAAATCTTGTGCTGGATGGCTTTCGGCGCAAACTTCTTGGGGTCAAGGTCAAGGGTTTTTGAAACCTGCGTGACCAGGCGGAGGGAGTCGGCGGAGTCGTAGATGGAGAAGTTGGATTTCAGGCCGACATTGGCCGCTTCCTGCCGCAGGATCCGGACGCAGGACGAGTGGAACGTGGAAATCCACATGATTTTGGCGCGTCCACCCACCAGCGCCTCAATGCGCTCCCGCATTTCCGCGGCCGCCTTGTTGGTGAACGTAATGGCCAGGATTTCGCCGTGGTGGGCACGGCCGGTGGCGATCAGGTACGCGATCCGGTTACTGAGCACGCGGGTCTTGCCGGATCCGGCGCCGGCGACGATCAGCAGCGCCGATCCGCCGTGCTTGACCGCTTCCTCCTGCTGCGGGTTCAGTCCCTCCAGCAGCTGGGAAGCGTCGGGGCGGCGACTGCCATGGTGGCCGGCGTCATGGTGCCGGCTGCCGGCGTCGTGGCTGGACTGTTGCCAGCCCCCGGAGGTGTTGTGCCCGCCGGCGTTCAGGTCCGGCATTCCGCCCGGCCCTGCCGTGGTGGCAACGCCCTCAGGCTCCGTCCTTGTGCGGGCGGTGGAGGCGGGAGCGGCCTTGAACGGTCCGTCAGAGTACGGGTCAAACAACATATCCATGGTGCCTACAAGTCTAGGCGGTGGGACCGACAACGCCTTCCAGGCTGTGGATTACTCCCGCTGCGCGGGCGATTGCTTCAGGCCACAGAGCCTGACTCGAGGGCCGCACGCAGCTCGCGGACCGCCCTCGTTCCTCCTGCGATGAACCACTCCAGCCCGTTGACCCGGACGGTATCCACGGCCCCGCCGGCCGCAAGGACAATCGCTTTGCCCGGCAGCCAGTCCCATTCCGGGCAGCTGTGCTGGAACCAGCACCCCAGCTGCCCGTCGGCTACCCGGCCGAGGTCGCAGGAACCGGATCCCAGCATGCGGAGGGATGCGGCGGAGGTGGCCGCAGCGTGCCACGGCATGGCACACATCGGGTCCATCAACCAAGTGGGATGGATGTAGGTGGCAGCGCCGAGTTCGGCGACGCTGGTGGTGTTGCGCCTGCCTTCGTCGCCGGTAAACGAGGTCAGCGCTTCACCGTTCAAGGTGGCCTGCCGGTCATGCCCGCCCAGCCACAGCTTGTCCTCCTCCGGCTGGAAGACGGCGCCCAGCAGCACAGCGCGGCGGTCCTTGAGCGCGATGGCTGAGCACCAGTACGTGGAACCGTGCAGGAAGTTGTAGGTACCGTCCACGGGGTCGATCACCCAGGTCCGGCCGCTGGTCCCCTGGACGGAGGCACCTTCCTCGCCCACGATCCCATCGTCCGGCCGGCAGCGCCGCAGTTGTTCCAGGACATAGGCTTCCGCGGCGTGGTCGGCCGCGGTGACGACGTCGGACACAGAAGTCTTTTGTTCCGACTCAAGCCCGGCCATGCGCATGAGGAGCGCCAGCTGGCCGGCTTCCCGGACCAGGGCGGCCGCCAGGTCGTAGTCATCCAATGAGGGGTCAAGAACAGCTGCGCTGTGTCGGCCAGTGGTCATGGGTTCAGTTTATGGGGCGGGATAATGGTGCCATGGCCAAAACCCCTGCCCAGCGGATCAAGAAGCACGGCGCCAACGCGGCTGTGCCGCAGCACCACCTGCCGCCGGTGGTCAACCCCACCACGTCGCGCACGCCGGAGAAGGCACAGGGAAACAGCAATCTGATCGTCATTGCCGGTGTGGTGGCCAGCCTGTTCCTGTTCTGGTACCTGCACCTGCTGACCCTGGACCAGCTCACGCAGCTGTCCCAGGGCATGGCCATGCCGGATTCCCTGGTGGGCGGCTTCGATGCCGGCTACGTCGGCCGGCTCCAGGGCGTCATGAACGGCGATGCGCTGGGCCAGCTGAGTTACGTCCACAAGACCGCCGGAACGCTCTTCCCGCTGATCTTCGGCTTCACGTGGCTGCTGCTCATTGGGACCAACGTGGCACGGAGGGCCTTGCGCTGGGCGCTCTGGGCGTTGCCCATGCTGTTCGTGGTGGTCCGGCTGTGGGGCAATGTGGCCATTGACGCCATGATGGGCACGGAAGGTCCCGACGCCGGCCAGGTGGCTTTGGCGTCCGGCCTCACCGTTGCAGGCTGGGTACTTCTGCTGCTGAGCCTCCTTGCCGGGGCGGCGGCAGTCTTCCTCAACAGCCGGAAGCGGAAAGAGCGCTAAACGGCAGTTGCCCTTGCGGCAGCTTCCGCAGCGCGGCGTTGCTTCCGGTGCCGGTGCACCCGCTGCGCAATGACCAGGCCCGCCGTCGCCATCCCCAGCGTCACCGGGTAGCCCATCAGCCGCTCCAGCGTCCCCGGCTCCGGTACCTCCATGCGAGTCAATCCTCCGGTGGCGACCGCCGCCAAGGACACGGTGCCGCACGCCAGGATGAACCACGCCATCCCCGTCTTCCGCAGCCACAGCAGGCCGAGCACCAGCAGTGCCGCGCCGCCGGTGATGAAGTACATAACGGCGCCCGCATAGTGCCAGGGGGAGCCAACGTCTTCGGGGACCAGGCCCACCACCACGGTTCCAACGCCGGCGGCTCCGGTGAGCAGCCGGACGGCGGAGGCCGCGAGCCAAGGCTCCCTGCGGGCCCAACTAACCCGGGTGCCGGGCCGGGCGGCCACGCGCAGCAGTCCCGAGGTCAGCAGTATCGCCCCCAGCAGCAGCCCGAGGCCCTGGACCACGAACGAGGCGTTCATCAGCCAGTTCAATGGGGAGCAGACGTGGCGTCCTGAGTAGATTCCGCAGTGGAGGGCACCGAGATCACTGATGTACCCGGTCCGCAGGTCGTAGGGTCGGGGCCCGGCCCACCCCATGGCCACGGCTGCCTCCGCGGCGAAATACTGCAGCACACTCAGCACCGCCCAGGCCCCGATGTACTGCCGGGTGGACGCAACGTTCGGGATGAAGGCGGCGGCGGGAGCGGCAGTGGGGGCTGGACTCATGCCTTGAGCGTAGTACGGCCCGGCACCTTGTATGCTTGTAACCGTGTCCGGACGGACCGGCCCCGCCGAACCCCACCGGACACCCGCCCTCGTAGCTCAGTGGATAGAGCACGGCTCTCCTAAAGCCGGTGTCGTTGGTTCGATTCCAATCGAGGGCACTTGAATTCTCCTTCCCCGGAGCCAAGCCTCCGCGCCTACCTCCTGGGCGTCAGCGCAGCAAGCCAGGCTGGGCGCTGGCAGCTTGAGCGGGACCTGCTGGACAGGTCGGACGGCACCCACGGAACCTTTTCCGGCGTCGTGGTTTACACGCCAACGGACGACGGCGGCATGGCCCTTCGCGAGGAAGGCACCATGCGCTGGCCTTCTTTTACCGGTCCCGCCTCGCGGGAGTACGTCCTGGAACCCCTGCCGCAACCCGATGCGCTGGACGTGTTCTTTCCCGACGGCAGGCCGTTCCACCGCATGAGCTTCACCCCTGACACCAGCCAGGACACCCACTGGTGCGACCCCGACACGTACCGCGTGTCCTACACCCGCCAGGGCCCGGACGCGTTCAGTTACAGCTGGGACGTCACCGGTCCCCGCAAGGACCTCCTGCTGGTCTCGCGCCTGGCAAGGATCACCGCATGAAGGACCGGATCGTGGTCTCCGCCGTCTGCGTGTTTGACGACGCCGGGCGCCTCCTGACCGTGCGGAAGCGCGGGACCGGCATGTTCATGCATCCGGGCGGCAAGCCGGAGCCGGGCGAAACCGCTGTGCAGGCAGCCGCGAGGGAACTCGCCGAGGAGGTAGGGATCGTGGTCCGCCCCCAGGAGCTTGAACTGATGGGGGTGTGGATCGCCGACGCCGCGAACGAGGCCGCTACTGATATCGAAGCCACCGTCTTCATCGCCCCGGGCACATGGGAGGCCACTCCCGCGGCTGAGATCGCCGAGATCCGGTGGCTGGACATCAGCAGGCCGGCGGACGCAGCCCTCCCCCGGGACCTCGCTCCGCTGCTGACGGACCACATCCTGCCCCTGCTGGCCGAACGGGCAGTCTGAGAACCAGCCGCGGGACAGGAAACCGCTAGAACTCGGGGACGGATTCCTGTGCCACTGCCGTGGCCTCGGCGAACTGCGTCTGGTAGAGCTCGGCGTAGCGGCCGCCGGCTGCCAGCAGTTCGGTGTGGGTTCCGCGTTCCACGATCTGGCCGCCCTCCACCACCAGGATGGCGTCCGCCGCGCGGACGGTGGAGAGCCGGTGCGCAATCACGACGGCGGTACGCCCCTCGAGTGCGGCGCCCAGGGCTGCCTGCACGGCGGCTTCGTTCGTGGAGTCGAGCGCGGCAGTGGCCTCATCGAGGATGACAACCCGCGGCTGGGCAATGAGGAGCCGGGCGATGGTGAGCCGTTGGCGTTCGCCGCCGGAAAGCCGGTAGCCGCGCTCCCCCACCACCGTCTCCAGGCCGTCCGGCAGGGACCTGATCATCGTCTCCAGCCGGGCCTGGCGCAGGACGTCCCACATGTCTTCGTCCGTGGCGTCGGGCCGGGCCAGCCGGAGGTTGGAGGCGATGGTCTCGTGGAACAGGTGGCCGTCCTGGGTGACCATGCCCAGGGTGTCCCGCAGCGAATCGAAGGTGGTGTCCCTGACGTCCAGCCCCGTCCCCGGCGCGGTGCCCCCAAGACGCACGGCGCCCGAGTCGACGTCGTAGAGCCTCGACAGCAGCTGGGCAATGGTGGACTTTCCGGCCCCGGAGGAACCCACCAGCGCCACCGTCTGGCCTGGCTCAACCCGGAAGCTGACGCCGTGCAGCACTTCCTCGCCGCCCCGCGTGTCCAGGGTGGAGACCTCCTCCAATGAGGCCAAAGAGACCTTGTCCGCGGAGGGATAGGCGAAGCGGACGTTGTCGAACTCCACGGACACGGGCCCGGCAGGAACGGGCACAGCATCCGGCTTCTGCTGGATCAGCGGCTTCAGGTCCAGGATTTCAAACACCCGCTCAAAACTGACCAGTGCGCTCATGACTTCCACGCGGGCGTTGGACAGCGCCGTGAGCGGGGCGTAGAGCCGGGTCAGGAGCAGCGCCAGGACCACCACGTCGCCGGGGGCGAGCTGGCCGCCGAGGGCGAGCCAGCCACCGAGGCCGTAGACCAGCGCCAGTGCGAGCGCGGAGACCAGGGTCAGTGCCGTGACAAATGTGAACTGCAGCATCGCCATGCGGACGCCGATGTCGCGGACGCGGCCCGCGCGGGCAGCGAATTCGCGGGATTCCTCATCCGGGCGGCCGAACAGCTTGACCAGCGTCGCGCCGGGCGCGGAGAACCGCTCGGTCATCTGGGTGCCCATGGCGGCGTTGTGCGCGGCAGCTTCGCGGCGCAGGTCCGCCAGCTTGGAGCCCATGCGCCGGGCAGGGATCAGGAAGATCGGCAGCAGGACCATGGCGAGCACGGTGACCAGCCAGGACTTGTTGAGCATCACGATCAGGGTCAGGGCCAGCGCCACGGAGTTGCTCACCACGCCGGAGAGCGTGCCGGCAAAGGCGGACTGAGCTCCGATGACGTCGTTGTTGAGTCGGCTGACCAAGGCTCCCGTCCGGGTGCGGGTGAAGAAGGCAATGGGCATGCGCTGCACGTGGTCGAACACCCGGGTGCGCAGGTCCACGATGACGCCTTCGCCGATGGTCGAGGACAGCCAGCGGGTCAACAGCCCCACCCCCGCTTCGCCCACCGCCACGATGGCGATCAGCACCGCCAGCCAGATCACCGTACCGGCATCCGTCTTGGCGATGATGGCGTCAACCACCTGGCCGGCAAGCACCGGGGTGGCGACGGCCAGGAAAGCCGCTGCGATGGAAGAGAGCACAAAAGCGATGAGCTTGCCCTTGTGCGGAGCAGCGAAGGCCAGGACCCGCTTCAGGGTTTCCTTGGAGAACGGCTTGGAGCCGCTCTTGGCGGTGCTGATGTTGTAGAGCGAGCTCCACGCCACGCGGTCCATGCTCATGGTTATTTCTCCTGGCTTGCAGTGTGGTGGAGCTCCTGGACCGTGCCGTTTTCCAGGTGCCACCGGTAGTCGAGTCGGACATTTTCGAGCAGCCGGCGGTCGTGGGTGACCAGCAGCAGCGCTCCGTCGTAGCTTTCCAGGGCCTCTTCGAGCTGCTCAATGGCCGGCAGGTCGAGGTGGTTGGTGGGTTCGTCCAGCACCAGCAGGTTCACGCCGCGAGCCTGGAGCAGGGCCAGGGCTGCCCGCGTCCGCTCCCCCGGCGACAGGGAATCCACGGTCCGCGACGTGTGGTCCGCCTTGAGGCCGAACTTCGCCAAAAGGGTGCGGACGTCCGCGCTGTTCCAGTCGGCCAGCACGGCTTCGACGGCGTCGCCCAGTGGCTGGGCACCGTCCAGCAGTCCCCGGGCCTGGTCGATTTCGCCGACGGCGACGGTGGCACCCATGGAGGCGTCGCCGTCGTCCGGTGCCTGGGTTCCCAGCAGCAGGCGCAGGAGGGTGGACTTGCCTGCGCCGTTTGGCCCGGTGATGCCCACCCGCTCCCCGCCGTTGAGCTGGAGGTTCACCGGTCCCAGCGTGAAGTCCCCCTGGCGTGCCACGGCGTCGCGCAACGTGGCGACGACGGCGCTGGAGCGCGGTGCCTGGCCGATGCTGAACTGCAGCTGCCATTCCTTCCGGGGCTCCTCCACCACGTCCAGCCGGGCGATGCGGGATTCCATCTGCCGGACCTTCTGTGCCTGCTTCTCGGAGGACTCGGTGCTGGCGGCGCGCCGGATCTTGTCGTTGTCGGGGTTCTTCTTCATGGCGTTCCGGACGCCCTGGGAGCTCCACTCACGCTGGGTCCGTGCCCGGGACACCAGGTCTGCCTTGGTGGCGGAGAACTCCTCGTACTTTTCGCGGGCGTGCCGGCGGGCCACGGCGCGTTCCTCAAGGAAGGCGTCGTAGCCGCCGTCGTACACGGCCACGCTGTTCTGTGCCAGGTCCAGCTCCACCACCCTGGTCACGCAGCGGGCAAGGAATTCACGGTCATGGCTGACCAGCACCACCCCGCCGCGCAACCCTGTCACGAAGCTTTCAAGGGTGGCCAGGCCGGCGAGGTCGAGGTCGTTGGTGGGCTCGTCCAGCAGCACCACATCGAAGCGGCTCAGCAGCAGGGCAGCCAGCGCCACCCGGGCCGCCTGGCCGCCGGAAAGGCCGGTCATCAGCGCGTCCGGGCCGGCGTCCAGGCCCAGCTCCGCCAGCACGGCAGGGATGCGGTCATCCAGGTCGGCGGCGCCGGAGGCCATCCAGCGGTCAAAGGCCCGCGCGTAAGCATCATCTGCGCCGGGAGCACCTGAACCGAGGCCCTCCGCGGTGGATTCCATTTCAAGGGTGGCTTCCGCGCAGCCTGTCCGGCGGGCGATGTAGCCTGCCACCGTTTCTCCTGGGACACGCTCGTGTTCCTGGGGCAGCCAGCCGACGAAGGCATCGGCCGGGGCAAGGCTGACGGAGCCCGCATGGGGCTGGTCGACGCCGGCAAGGAGGCGCAGCAGCGTGGATTTCCCTGCCCCGTTGGCACCCACGACGCCCACCACGTCGCCGGGCGCCACTGTCAGCGAGAGCCCGGAAAAGAGCGTGCGGTGCCCATGGCCACCGGAGACGTCCTTGGCAACAAGGGTTGCAGTCATTGATTCGTCCTTTCGCCGCTGCCCGGACAGCCGTCGACGGCCGGCAGAGGCGGCGAAATTGCGGGCCGCGGCGCCGCTGGGGCTGCAGGACATAGAAGAACCCGCTGGTCCGGACTTGGGGGGTGTACGGACCAGCGGGCTCGACCAACAACTATAGAGGAAAGTGGGCCATGGGCAAAATCCGCGGTACGGCGCGCACGGGCCGGAGCGGCAGGCGGGCACGGTAAAATCGTCGTCTACACCCGTTCTGCAGAGAGCACCCCATGACCCTTTCCGCCAAGGCGTTCCAGCGCTGGCTGCAAAGCATCGCGCCGGATGCCAGCACTGCAGACATCTGCCGGGTCTCGGGGATTAAGCGGACTACGCTGGCCCAGCAGCTGGTCCGGGGCAAGGTCTCGGTGAGTACGGTGGTCAGCATCAGCCGCGCCTACAAAATCAACCCGGTGGCAGCGCTGGCCGGATTCGATGCCTACAGCGCCCTCGCCGGTCCGCCCCGCCCGCCCACCAGGAACGAGCTGGTGAGCCAGATTTCCAGCGCAGACCTCCTCCGGGCCCTCCTGGCCCGTCCTGCCATGGACGCCGCGCGGGGGGCGGCCGCTCCCGCCCTCAGCGCTGCCCCGCACGCCACCTCCGTGAAGAACTGGGTTGACGCCATTGACGACGGCGAGGTGCGGCACCGTGTTTCGGCCTCCACCGGCGTGGCCCCACAGAATTATTCCGCCCAGCTGACCGCCAACCGCTTGTCCCCCGAGCTGGCCATGGCCACGGCGTTGGCTGCAGGGGTGGGACCAGCCGGCGGGTTGGTGGCCACCGGCCTCATCACGGAGGAGGAGGCCGGCTGGCCTCCGGGAGCCCGGCAGGCGGCGCTGGACAGCCTTTCTGACGGAGAACTAACCGCGCTTGCAGGAGACAGACTCCAGGCACTGGGCAAAGTATTGCGCCGGCAGGAGCAGGACCAGGCGCAGACAGAGAAGATTTGGGAGAACCTGGGATGATCGAGACCCTTCAATGGACCACGCTGGCCGTCTGCGCATTCGTTGCGGCGGCACGCATTCCCAGCACCCTCCGCGGTGAGAACCGCTCCCTCTTCGGCATCTTTGCCATGATGACCCTGGCCATCCTGTTGAGCATCCAGGGCCCGTACCTGGTAATCGACCAGGCGTTGGGGGGTTTCAACCTGGCCAATCTGCTGCTCCGGTTCGTAATCTTCGGCGCCATCTACTTCATGGGCATCCGCATCTCCAAGGGGTTTGATGCAAAGGACGCCTACCGGTTCATCACCGGGCGGACAGGAATGGCAGTCCTCGCAGTCATATCCGCGGTCGCTGTAACACTGTTCTTCCTGATGGACACCCGTGGTTCCTCCGCAGGACTTACGGGCGTGGTGGGCACCGATCCTTGGAACTCCGCGCTGCTCGAATATTACGGGGCTGCCGGCCGGGCCTACCCCGCCTATGTTGCGTTGGCCCTGCTCCCAGCCATGGTCCGCGCCGTGTCGAGCCGCCTGCCCGGTTTAGTCCGGGCTGCCGCCGCCCTGCTGGGCCTTGGCGCCGTGGCGACGGGGCTGAGCTTGTCGTTCCCCCTGATCCCGCCGGCCCTCGGCCAAATTGAGTTCATCATCAACTACACCGCGGTGCTGTGCTTCGTCGTTGGACTGGCGCTGATCTGGGCGGCCAAGGTGGTCAACGCGCGGATTGTCCGCAGCCGCAGGACATCTACCGAAACGTAACCTTCGCAGGCTTTCACAAAATCATTAGTGTGTGACACAATCATGAATGTGTGAAGGCGGGGCTGCCGAGCGTTTTCGAACGGGGATAAATTCCAAAACGCGGGAGTCCCGGGGGCCTTTGCACACATTGGGGGGATGAGTGGTGGCGGATCGTTGGGGACCGCCCCCACTCAGCCTGTTTAAGGCCCTTTTCAGCAGCCCGCGGCCTGCACGCCGCGCATCTACGTCCGGGCAAACCTCAGTGTCACCAGCTGGAACGGCCGGAGCCTGAGCACGGCACCCGCGCCGGTGGGCTGGACTCCAGCAGCTTCGGTGGTGCGCTCCAGGAGGTCCGTGGGCATAACGTCCCGCACCGGGAAGTTCGCCGTAATGTTTCCTTGGGAGCGCTGCCCCAGCGACTCATACAGCCGGACCACCACGTCCCCGGAACCGTCCTGCGCCAGTTTCACCGCTTCGATGACCAGGGCAGGATTGCTGACGGAGAACAGCGGCTCCACGCCGGCGCCTCCGCTGACCAGCCGGGGCGCCAGGTTGGTCCGGTACCCTTCCTGGACGGCATCGGCAATGTCAGCACCCGGGCGGATGGTGACGGTCAACTCGTGCCGCCCCCGGTCTGCGTCCGGGTCGGGGAACTTGGGCGCCCGCAGCAGCGACAGGCGCACCGTGGTGGTGGTTCCGCCGTCGGATTCCCTGATGTTCCTGCCCACGTCATGGCCGTAGGTGGATGAGTTGGACACGGCCACGCCGTAGCCGGGTTCACCCACATGGATCCACCGGTGGGCACAGATTTCGAACTTCGCGGCCTCCCACGAGGTGTTGGTGTGGGTGGGCCGGAAAACGTGGCCGAACTGCGTTTCGGCAGCCGACCTGTCAGCCCGGACGTCGAGGGCAAAGCCAAGCTTCAGCAGCTTTTCGCGCTCCTGCCAGTCCACTGACGTGGTGATCTCCAGTGACGGACTGCCGGGGGCAAGCGTGATGCGCTGAATCAGCGGGGAGGCGCCTGCCAGCCGTTCCACCACAACGACGACGCTGCCGCCTTCGGTGGCAAGCCGGACTGATTCTGCGTGGACCAGCTGTGTGACGTTGCGCCGGTAGAACTCGTCGATGTCCCAGGCATCCCACTCATTGGGGGTGTCCCGGTGCAGCTCCAGCAGGTTGCCGTGCTGGCCGGGAGCGATGGCTTCACGGCCGCTGGCGTGGTCACACAGGGAGGAGAGCAGTCCGTCGGCATCCACCACGGCGCGGATGATTCCGTTGTCCAGGATGTAGCCATCCTCATGCGGTGTGGCCTGCACCGGCTCCGGGGCCACCGCCGCTTCAGCCGCCGCCAGCGCGGGAACTCCATCCCGGGCGTGCGGGGCGGCGTTCAACAGGAACCGGCGGTCACCGGAGCCCAGCATGGCGGCGGCAGCGCGGCCGATCAGCGACTCGAGGGCGCTCTCGATGGCCTGGTAGTTCCGCTCGGCATCCTGATGCACCCAGGCAATCGAACTGCCGGGAAGAATGTCATGGAACTGCTGCAGCAGCACCAGCTGCCAAAGGCGCTTGAGCTCGGCGCCGGGATACTCGTAGGCACCGGCGGCGCGGACAGCAGCCGTGGCGCACCACAATTCGGCTTCACGCAGCAGGTGCTCGCTGCGCCGGTTGCCCTTCTTGGTGCGCGCCTGGCTGGTGTACGTGCCGCGGTGCAGCTCCAGATACATCTCGCCCACCCAGACCGGCAAAGCTCGATAGTCTTCCTCGGCCTGCCGGAAGAAGCTTTCCGCGGAGCCGACCCTGACCTTCGGCGATCCTTCCAGGTCGGCCGTGCGTGCAGCGGCGGCAAGCATTTCGCGGGTGGGGCCGCCGCCACCGTCGCCATACCCGAACGGCACCAGCGACACGGTGCCGCGGCCGTGGTCCCGGTAGTTCCGTTCGGCGTGGGCCAGGTCCCTGCCGCTGAGGTCGGAGTTGTAGGTGTCCACCGGCGGGAAGTGGGTGAAGAGCCGGGTGCCGTCGATCCCCTCCCAGTTGAACGTGTGGTGGGGCATCCTGTTGGTCTGGTTCCAGGAGATCTTCTGCGTGAGGAACCAGCGGCTGCCCGCGGCCTTCACGATCTGGGGCAGGGCCGCACTGTAGCCGAATGAGTCCGGGAGCCACGCCTCCCTGCATTCAATGCCAAATTCGTCCAGGAAGAAGCCCTTGCCCTCCACGAACTGCCGGGCCATGGCTTCACCTCCGGGCATGTTGGTGTCCGACTCGACCCACATGCCGCCGACCGGGACGAACTGCCCGGCGCGGACTTTTTCCCTGATCCGGCCGAACAGGTCCGGGTACAGCTCCTTGATCCAGGCCAGCTGCTGCGCGGAGGAGCAGGAGAAGACAAAGCCGGGGTCCTCGTCCATCAGGGCCACCACGTTGGAGAACGTCCGCGCACATTTGCGGATGGTTTCCCGGACCGGCCAGAGCCAGGCGGAGTCGATGTGCGCATGCCCGGTGGCAACCAGTTGGTGCGCGGAGGCATAGGCAGGCCTGGTCAGGACATCGGCGAGCGCCCGCCGCCCTGCCCCCGCGGTCCCGGCAACATCGTCCGGGTCCATCACGTCCATCATGTGTTCCAGCGCCCGGAGGATCTCGTGGCGGCGCGGAAGCTCCAGCGGAAGCTGCTCCATGAGGCCGGCAAGGGTCCAGATGTCCTGCTGCAGTTCCCACACGGTCTGGTTCAGTTCGGCGATGGCGATGTTTCCGAGCCGGTACTGCGGGGCTTTCCCTGCGGTCGCCTTGTCCCCCAATGGGGTGGCGGCAAACGTCCAGCCCTGGGCCATGTCCGGGTTCGCGGCCGCCTCAACGTAGAAGTCCACGGCCATGCCGCCGCCCAGCAGCTTGAGCGGGATGTACTGGTTGCGGGGTGATATTGCCTTGATGATGCTGCCATCGGAGCGCCAGGCGATGCCCTCGCACTGGAACCCGGGGGCCTCGGTGGTGAACCCCAGGTCCACCACCACCTCCACCGTGGTGTCCGGGCCGCCGCCCCAGGATTCGGGCACTTCCCCCTGCAGCCGCAGCCACGTGGTACCCCACGGCCGCCCCCAGGGGGCACCGTGCTCCTGCGGCTGGAACTCCTGCCGCATCGCCTCGAGCGCGGGGACCGGCTCACCGGGCACTTCCCAGCTGCTCAGGGTAAGCGGGACTGTCCTGCTGTAAACGGCAGGGACAATGCGCTCCCGCACAAACCTGGCCAGGCGGACTTCCGTGATCCTGCGGTCGTCATGCAATATAGGTCCTCTTTAAGCTGGAGACTGGATCATCGAGTCCATTCGATGGACAAATCTACCCGCTGACAGCACCGCAACCAACCCCCGGGCCCATGCAGCGGGACCGGCCCAGTGTTGGCGCCACTACGGCCTTGGGACGGCGGGTTCGGGCCTCAGGATCCGGGAGTCCCCGGCATAGATGTTGAAACTGGTGCCGCGGCTGAATCCCGCCACGGTCAAACCGTTCGCCTCTGCCAGTTCCACGGCGAGGCTGGACGGGGCACTGACGGCAGCCAGGACGGGAATTCCGGCGAGCGAAGCTTTCTGCACCAGCTCGAAGGATGCCCGGCCGGACACTTGGAGGACCGTCCCGGTCAACGGCAGGAGCCCTTCGCGCAGCGCCCAGCCCACCACTTTGTCCACCGCATTGTGCCGTCCCACGTCTTCGCGCAGGCACAGGAGCCGTGGCGCGCCGTCGTCGTCGATCCTGAACAGGCCCGCCGCGTGAACCCCGCCGGTGTCATCAAAGACGCGCTGGGATTCCCGCAGCAGGTCCGGCAGGGCGGCCAGGACCTTCGCGTCCACCGTCAGCGGGTCCGCCTGCGGGCTGTGGTGCGAGGACTTCTGGACGGCTTCGATGGAGTCCGTCCCGCAGATGCCGCAGGAGCTGGACGTATAGACCCTGCGGCCGGTGTCGGGGAGCGGAACGTCCGGCCGCAGCTGGGCCTCCACCACGTTGAATGTCTGGACGCCGTTTTCGTCCTCGCCGGCGCAGAACCGCAGCGACACCAGCTGTTCAGGGGCCCAGATGACCCCTTCGGACACCAGGAATCCGGCCACCAGGTCAAAGTCGTCGCCGGGCGTGCGCATGGTGACCGAGTAGGACAGACCGCCCAGCCGGATTTCCAGCGGTTCCTCCACGGCGAGGACGTCTTCGCGGTGGCGGACCGGGTACTCCAGGGCGCCCGGAGAACCATCCAGGAGATACTTGTGCACCTTGCGGCGCTGGGTTACTCGTCCCATGTTCCACCCTGCCTGTTCATTACTCCATCATGGCACCAACAGAGCCTGCCACGGCCCATCCGACCGGCCCTGAACGGCTCAGCCCAAAACTGGCTCAGCCCAGGAGGGCGCTCCAGTCCACGGGTCCGCTCGGTGCCGGTTTGGCCTTGGGCTGGCCCGTCCGGGCATTGCTCCGCGGTTTGGCTTTTGCCTCCCTGTCACCAGGGCGCGGAATGGGCGGCCCCCATGGCAGGGCGAAGGCCGGCACCAGTTCGCCCAGCTGCACTCCGTGCGGCGGCACCACCAGGACCCCGTCGGCAGCGGCCAGCCCGCGCATCATGCCCGGTCCCGTATGCTGCGCCGGAGACGCCATGCCGTACAGCAGGCGGAACGGCATCAGCCTGGTGCGTCCGGGGTCCGGCTCGACCATCGTCCCGCAGGGCACTTCCTCCACGGGCGGCATGGACCGGTGCCCCAGTGCGGCCAGCAGCGGAGCACCCACGGTGGAGAGGGCCATCATGGCCGCCAGCGGGTTGCCCGGAAGCCCCAGGACGAAGCGGCCGTCCGGAAGCTCGGCGAGAACCGCTGGGTGTCCCGGGCGCATTGCCACGCCGTCGATGACGAGCCGTCCGCCGAGCTCCGCCACAGCCCGCCGCAGGTGGTCCGTTCCGGAGCGCCCGGTACCCCCGGTGGTGATAACGACGTCGGCGGGCAGGTCCGGCGCGCTGGGCACCTCCGGCAGCACGTCCTCAAGCGCCGCCAGCCATTCGGCGTAGGAGTCGCCGATCCGCTGCTGTCCGCCGGCGATGCCGCCCAGCATGGCCACGACGTCGGGCAACTGCGGGCCGAACGTGTCGCGCACCTGGCCCGGGGCCGGAGTGCCCTGTTCCACCACCTCTGACCCCGTGAGCACCAGGCGGACCACCGGCTTCCCCTGGACCTGGACTTCGTCGTAGCCGGCCAGGGCGGCCAGCGCCAGGTGTGCCGGGTTGAGCTCCACCCCTGCCTTGACCAGGGTGTCCCCTTCCAGTGCTTCCTCGCCGGCCTTGCGGATGTGTTCTCCCGCGCGGGGCTCGCCGGGGCGCGCCTTGCCGCCGGGCATCAGGATGGGGAGCCCCTCATCGTCCGTGCCGAGGACAGCATTCTCGGTGCGAAGGACTGCCTTGGCGCCGGGCGGGATGAGGCCTCCCGTGGCAATGGGACTCGCCTGGTGCGGTGCCAGCCGCGTTCCGGGCTCCACCGGGATCCACGGGCCGCTGCCGTTGACAGCCCAGCCGTCCATGGCTGAGGACGCGTAGTGGGGCATGTCCTGAAGGGCCACGATGTCCCGGTCCAGTCTGCGGCCCAGGGCTATCCTGAGCGCCACCGGCCCGGGGGGTATGGGGGTTGCTGCATCGAACGCAGCTTGCCGGGCCTCTTCCCAGGTGTGGGCCGCATGATGGTGGGCGTCATGCGGCTGTTCAGTTTTGTGCGCCTCTGCTTCACTGCCCGGTGGCGCCTCCGGATCGCTGTGGGGTTCTGCCGTCATTCGCCGGGAGTCCCGGCGGCTTCAGCGTCGTAGTCTTCCGCGAGGGAACGGGCAACGGCCAGCGCCGCGTCCATCGATGCTGCGTCCATTTCCCTGCCGGGAGCAGCCGCCAGCCCTGCGGCGAAGCCTGCGATGAAGGTGGTCAGCGGCGCGGCCGGCCTGACAACCGCATGGGCAGCGACGCCGGCCAGCGCCAGCACGGCGTTGACATCCACCTGGACATCTTCAAGCTTGTAGGCCTGGAGAAGCGCCCTGCACCACTCTTCCAGCGTCTCGTCCTGGCTTTTCACGACTTGCCTCCCACGTTAGCTCCGCCCATGAACGGGTCCTGGCCCGCGCGCTGGTTCCCGGCGGCAATCCCCAGCGCGGCAGCATCGTCCCAGGTATCCACATCGGATGTGGACCCGGCGGGGACTGTGACAAGCTGCACGTCCAGACTAGCAAGGAGCGCCCTCACAGATCCGTTGACCAGGGCGTTGCGGGCAGCCAGGTCGCAGCAGGCTTTTGTTAACTCAGCCGTGCTGTAAAAACCCGCCAGGGGCTGGGCCTTTCCATCGCCGGAACAAGCCATCACACCACCCCCACCGGCCGCAGCATCGGTGCGCGTCAGGACATCCTTCAGCACAGCCACCGCCTGGGAGGCCAGCGGCATGTCGCACGCCAGCACCAGGCACCAGGGCGCACCTTCACCGCTCCTGGCCAGCGCGGCCAGGCCTGCGGCTATTGCGGCAGCAGGCCCGGCGAATTGCGGCTCCTCGCGGCACATCAGCACGGCGGAGGGCCGGGTTGACGGGGCCGGCAGACCCCCGGACTCCACCGGCAGGGACCCCGCATCACCCACCACCACGGTGCGGCGGGCGCCGTCTGCCGCGGCCACGGCGCGCTCAAGGAGGGTCTGGCCCTGGTAGACCAGCGACTGCTTGGGTACCCCGCCCAGCCGGGATGACCGCCCCCCGGCCAGGATCAGGGCGTCGAAAACCACCATGCTCTTTTGCACTCCCCCAGACTAGCGATCAGCAAGGCTGGGGGCAGCGCGATGCGTCAGGCGGCGCGCTCCGGAAGAAGGAACGGATCCCACGCCGGCGTCGGCTTCTCCAGTTCCTTGATCTGCCAGATCGTTCCGTGCGGCGGCCCGGGCACGAACCGAAGGGTCCAGCCCATCTCCGCGGGAGTGTGGTCGCCCTTGACGTTGTTGCACCGCAGGCAGGCGGCCACAAGATTTTCCCATGAATCGGCACCGCCCCGCGACTTCGGGTGAACGTGGTCGATTGTGTGCGCCGCCTTGCCGCAGTAGGCACATTTATGTCCGTCGCGCCGGAGCACACCCCTGCGGCTGACTGCCGTCGAGTGGTTGTACCGGGGCCGTATGTAGCGGTTGAGGAGGATCACGGACGGGCGGCCCAGAACGTCGGTGGGCCCTACCACCGGGTCATCCCCTTCGGCCACCACGCTTGCCTTGCCCGTGAGCACAAGCACCAGCGCCCGGCGGAAAGTGATAACCGCCAGCGGTTCATATCCAGCATTCAGAACGAGAGTGCGCATGCACTTACCTCTTCACGGCCGCACCCGTCAGGGGCACGAGGGCCGGCTGCCCTCGGCATGTCCGGGCTATGGATCGACATCACAAGAGTAAACAAAGAAGTGCAAAATCAGGTAATCGCCGCCCCCGGAGCCCAACCGGGGCACGAAGACGGGAAAGGCAAGGGGCACCACTGGGGGAACCCGTTAAAGCGCGAGGGACCCCCGCCTGGCGGCGGGGGTCCCTTACAGCAATTCGCGGGCGGCGTTGGATCAGGCCGCCCCAGGACTGCCTAACGTACGCGGATGGCAACCGCGCCAGAGCCAACATTGGCGCTGAAGACCACGGTGTCGTTGCCGTTGAAGCCGCCGTGGACGGCCATCCCGTTTCCGGCGTAAACGGCAATGTGAGCCATACCTCCGCCACCGTCAGCGTAGTACAGCAGGTCACCGGCCTGGGCCTGGGACATGGGCACAGTGTCACCCAGTGACAGGTAGCCAGCCGGCCAGTCGTGGAAGTGGATGCCGACGGCGGCCAGTGCGTTGGTCACCAGCATGGTGCAGTCTTGGTGCACGCCGAGCTGGGCGTAAGCGGCGGACAGGATGGCAGCACCCTTGCCGCTGGCCGAAGCCTGGCCTGCCGGTGCGGCCGGAGCGGCAGCGGTTGCAACCTTGGCGGTGACCTTGGGAGCAGCAGCCGGCTGGGCGGCAGGAGCAGCTTCCTGCACCTGAACCTCGGGCTCCGGCTCAACGACGGGAGCCGGCGTGGTGGTAACGGCGGGCTTCTCGTAGCTGATGGAAATAGTGGAAGCCGCGGAAATCGGGGCGTCGACGACGGATTCAACTTCCAGCTGGGATGCAGGAGCGGAATCGCGCTTGACGTTGGTGTCGGCAGCGTTGGCCGCGATGCCACTGGTCAGGACCAGACCGGAAGCAGCAGCGATGACAGCAGCCTGGCGGCCCATGCCACCGGCATTGTCGCTGACAGCTTTGGCAATGACAGCGATCGAGTTGGTTTTGGTGACCTCGGCGCGGTGCCGTGCGGTAGCACGAGTCGTCATCAGTTCTCTCTTTCGTTTTTCCTTCGAACCGCGGGTAGGCAGGCAAAGGGAACTGGACGCGCCGGCATCTTGGGGGCAAGCCGGCGCATTCCGAACGGGGATGTGGTTTCTAGCGAAAAAGCTTTGGGCAAAGAAATAGCCCTTGGAGCATGAAGCCCAAGAACTACTTGTTGAGGTGGTAGTACGACGAGGTACCGGTGGCTGCAGGCGAGTGGAGCAGCGTGCCCTGGGAAGGGTTGAGTGCGCTGACCATCATGCCGTTGCCGACGTAGATGCCCACGTGCGCGCCGCCGTTCTGGACCACAACGTCGCCCGGCTGCGGGGTGGAGGTGGGGGTCATGATGTTCCACGCGTTGGTGCGGGGGATGCTGATCCCGGCCTGGGCGTAGACCCACTGGACGAACCCGGAGCAGTCCCAGCCGGTGACGGGGCTGGTGCCGCCCCACACGTAGGAGTGGCCGATGCCGGTGTAGGCGATTGCTGCAATGCCGGAAGTTGCGGCGGAGACAGTCTCGGCAGCCTTGGCGGCAGGGGCAGCGTCCTGGCCTGCGGTGGCAGCGGCGTCGCGCTCGGCCGGCGCAGTGGACTGCGGACGCACCGCTTCCACCTTTGGAGCGGCGGTGGTCTTCACGACGGGACGTTCGAAGGAAACCGTAGCCGTGGGGGCGGCAGTGACGGCGAGGGCCGTCTGGGCCGAACCGGACTCGGTGGATGCGGAGACACCAGCGGTGGTGTCAGCTGCGGTGGCGGGCAGGCCCATGCTCAGGATGAGGCCCGACGCGGCTGCCACAACGGCAGCCTGGCGGCCTACGGTCCCGGCATTTGCACTGACCGCCTTGGACACGGCGTCCAGGGGGTTAATGCGAACCGTTTGCGCACGGTGGCGCGCAGAATTATGGCGTGAAGACACGAAGGTAGCCTCTCCCAATGCCTGCGAGGTGAGCTGTCGGATTCGGATGGGAGTCACCCGGCCACTCTGCTTCCTGGGAAGCTCATGACTTAACCCCAAGGCCTTCAGGAAATGAAGGCCAAAATTGGTTCCCCCGCCCCTGCCAGACGATGAAATGCGAACGGACCTTGAGCGGTGGCAGAGTTAGGCAATCCACTCAAGAGCGTCAACTTCGGAAAAGTTGACGCGAGTTAGACGGTACAGCAGTTTTGTTTCAATGTCACATTCAGGTCACGGCAGGTCACTGCGATCTGAGAGTGGACAATCATTCGGCTACAGCCAGCCCATGGGATCGACCACTTCGCCGTTGACCTGGACCTCAAAGTGCAGGTGGCAGCCGGTGGATGCGCCCGTGGTGCCGCTGAGCGCCACAACCTCGCCGCGGGAGACGGTCTGGCCCACCTTGACGTTGAACGACGACAGGTGGTTGTAGGTGGTCTCCAGCCCGTTGCCGTGGTCGATGACCACCCGGTTTCCACCGCCATACTGGTGCCAGCCCGCGAAGGTCACGGTGCCGGTCGCGGCCGCCAGGACGGACGTTCCGCACTGTGCCACGAAGTCCTGGCCGCGGTGGAAGTCTCCGGAGCCGCCGGTGATGGGGCTCACGCGGTAACCAAAGGGCGAGGCGGTGGTGAGGGATGCCAGCGGTGCGGCCAGGGTGCCGGCCGAGGCGGCCCGCGTGACGGAGCCGGCGGACTGGGCGCTCAGGAGCTGCTTCAGCTTCCCGTCGGGGTCGGCCTGGGTCACCACTGCCGAACGGCTGAAGTCGATTTGGGCGCCAACATCAGCGGAAATCTGGGGCTGCGGACTGACGGCGGAGGCTGCCAATGGCGCGTTGCCGGCGGCGTCCGTGGCCATGACGGGGCTGGTGGCGGGCACCGTGACCGTCAGAACCAGGCCGGTGGCGGCCAGGGCGATTCCAGCTTTCTGGCCAATGCCACTGGCGGCGGCGAACTCCGTCACCTGCCGGAACGGACCCCGGCGGCGGCGCGCGTCGCGATGCAGATCGCGGGGACGCTCCGCTGCGGCATCTTCGACAACCCGGGGTGCCGAAGGGGGGCCTGCGGCGCGGCGGCGCCCCCGGGAGGTCTGCGTGGTCAAGAAGGGTTCCTCTCTGGAAAAGCCTGCGGAGTTAGCTGTCGGATTCGGGTCAGAGAGATCAAAGACCCGGCCCGTCAGGGGCAAGCTTCTGCACAGGGGTATTCCCGGAAGAATCCTTCACTGGAGAGGCTTGCTGCTGACGGACTTCACCCCAAGGCAGTCCCCCGCTGCCAATTGTGGTTCCCCCGCCTCTGCCAGTAACGACTCGTGCACCCGATCCGCTGGCAGAGCTCGGCTCCGTATCGGGTAACGCTTAAGTATCAACGATTGCTTCCACTATAGGGCCTTAAGACCCTAGGTAACAATTCCGTTATCTTTGCGTGGAAGCTCTGCGCTGGGGTATTGGGACGCGGCTCAGGGCTGCTTAACAGCGACAAAAACATGCGCGGCTACCTCAGGCGGCAACTCCAGCGCACCTTCGATTCCGGACACCCGTACGGAGATGTAATCTCCCACGCGTTCCAGCGCAACGGCAGCGCCGGGCCGGATCCCGCCTTCGTCCAGTTGCGCCAGCAGTTCCGGCTCCACCTGGATTGGCTCAGCCAGCCGGCTGATGGTCACTGCAGAGGCGGGACCGTAGCCCTTCATGGCCTCCACCAGGCTGATGGCTCCGTCGGGGAAGCCGGTGGCCGGTTGTCCGCCCAGGGCAGCGAGGCCGGGGATCGGGTTGCCGTAGGGCGATTCGGTGGGGTGGTCCAGCATCTCGTAGATGCGCCGCTCAACGCGCTCGCTCATGACGTGTTCCCAGCGGCAGGCTTCGTCGTGCACGTAGGCCCAGTCCAGACCGATAACGTCAGCCAGCAGGCGTTCGGCCAGCCGGTGCTTGCGCATGACTTCGGTGGCCCGCTTGCGGCCCGTGTCCGTGAGTTCAAGGTGCCTGTCGCCGGAGACGACGACGAGTCCGTCGCGTTCCATCCTGCCGATGGTCTGGGACACCGTGGGGCCGGAGTGGCGCAGACGCTCGGCGATACGGGCCCGAAGGGCAACGATGTTTTCTTCCTCAAGCTCCAGGATGGTCCTGAGGTACATCTCCGTAGTGTCGATCAGATCCGTCATCCAGCTCAGCTCCTCGAGCGCAGTACCTTGCGTTGTCCCACCGTACCGCCTGTTCCCGCGAGGTAGTCCGGGGGCTAGCTTAGCCTATTTTGACTTTGTCCGAATAGCTGGCCCCTGGGCAGCACCCATGAACCGGACCGTCTCATTGTCTGGACTTTGCCCCCTCCGGCTCCCGCACCCACTGCCCTTCAGGCAGAATGGAACAGGCCTGCCGCGCAGCCATCGCGCGCTGCGGCCACCCTTACCCGCCCGTCCGGACCAAGGTTTTCGTCCCCGCCGAATTGGAGCACCTGTGAGCGACACCAGCATCACGATCCCCGCCGACCTCCTGCCCAAGGACGGGCGGTTCGGCGCCGGCCCGTCAAAGGTCCGCCAGGAACAGATCGATGCCCTGGCAGCAGCGTCCAAGACCATCCTCGGCACCTCGCACCGCCAGGCGCCGGTCAAGAACCTGGTCGGATCGGTCCGCGACGGGCTGAGCCGGTTCTTCCGTGCCCCTGAGGGGTATGAGGTGGTCCTCGGCGTTGGCGGCTCCACGGCCTTCTGGGACATCGCAAGCTTTGGCCTGGTGGAGAAGAAGGCCCAGCACCTCTCCTTTGGTGAGTTCGGGTCAAAGTTCGCCGCAGCCACCAACAAGGCGCCCTTCCTGGAGGCCTCCTCGATCATCAAGTCCGAGCCCGGCACCCGTCCGGCAGCGCAGGCCGAGGCCGGCGTGGACGTCTATGCCTGGCCGCAGAACGAGACCTCCACCGGTGTGGCGGCCCCGGTCGCGCGCGTCTCCGGAGCTGACGAGGGATCGCTCGTGCTGGTGGACGCCACCTCGGCGGCCGGCGGCCTGGACGTGGACATTGCGCAGAGCGACGTCTACTACTTCGCCCCGCAAAAGAACTTCGCCTCCGACGGCGGCCTCTGGCTTGGACTGTTCTCCCCCGCCGCCATCGAGCGTGCCGCGCGGGTCAAGGCCAGCGGCCGCTGGATCCCGGATTTCCTGGACCTCCAGACCGCCATCGACAACTCCCGCCTGAACCAGACGTACAACACGCCCTCGCTGTCCACGCTGGTCACCCTGGACGCCCAGGTCCAGTGGCTGAACTCCAACGGCGGCCTGGACTTTGCCGCCGCGCGCACCGCTGACTCCGCAGGGCGCATCTACAGCTGGGCCGAGGCTTCCGACTTCGCCACCCCCTTCGTGGCCAACCCGGAGGAACGCTCCAACGTCATCGCCACCATCGACTTCGACGAAACGGTTGATGCGGCAGTTGTGGCGAAGATCCTGCGCGCCAACGGCATCGTGGACACTGAGCCCTACCGGAAGCTGGGCCGCAACCAGCTGCGCATCGCCACCTTCGTGGCCATCGAGCCGAGCGATGTCTCGGCCCTGCTGTCCAGCATCGACTACGTGGTGGGCGAGCTGCGGAAGTAGGCACGGAATACAGGTACGGATAACGTACGACGGCGCCGTCAGGGTTCTTCCCGGACGGCGCCGTTTTTCGTTGTCCCCGGCAAAGGGGTGGCCGGTTTCCCGGCGGAGGTGCGGTCAGGCTCCTGCCTGGGTGCCGGCGTCGTCCGTCACATACCGGGCCTCTTCCGCTGGTTCCTGGCCGTCCGCCGCAGGACCCTCCGTTTCAGGGCTGTCCGTTTCAGAGCCGTCCGTTTCAGGGCTTTCCGCTTCAGAGGAGTCCGCTTCAGGCGAGTCCGCTTCGGATTCCTGCTGCTGGTCCTCGGGGCGGACACGTTCGGCCCAGGGCACCCACTCGGGGGCGAGGATGGAATCCTCGGACGGCAGCAGGCCCAGCTCATTGACCGTAACCACCTTGGAGCGCGAGTTGCGGGTCAGCACCGCGTACCACTGCCACCCTGCGTAGCCGGGCAGCCTCGACTCGAACAGGTGCGTGACCAGCCGGTCGCCCTCGCTCTTGGCGGCCAGGTGCGGGCCGATGGTAGCCGCCGGCGTGATGCCCTCCACTGCGGTCCGGGCAGTGTCCACCGCCGCGGCCAGGAAAGCGTCCGGCTTGCCCGTACGCCACACGGGCACGCCGGCCTTGCGCTTGGGCGGAGTCTTGGCAGCCTGCTCCTGCACTGGCGTGCCCAGCTGTTCAGAATCGGGAGTCATGGGCGCCTAAACGTCCAGCTCGTCGGCGACCTTGCGCAGGGCGGCAGCAATGGCCTTGCCCTTGTTGCCCTCCGGGTACTTGCCCTTGGACAGGGTCCCCGACAGGTTGTCCAGGACGGTCACCAGGTCCTGCACCAGCGGGGCAAGATCCTTTGCGCTGGGGCGCTTGGCCTTGGCAATGGAAGGCGTCTTGTCCAGCACCCGCAGGCCCAGTGCCTGGGCACCCTTGCGCCCGTCCGCTACGCCGAACTCCACCCGGGTGCCGGCCTTCAGCTCCGTGACGCCCTCGGGCAGCGACGACTTGGGCAGGAAGACCTCCTGGCCGTCTTCTCCCGCGAGGAACCCAAAGCCCTTGTCCTTGTCATACCACTTGACCTTGCCGGTAGGCACGTAATCAACCTTCTTCGTTCTGCTGTCATGAGACACGGCGGCTGCCACCGCATCCGCATTGTTGTGCGGGTTCAGGGTATGGCAAACGGAAACCGTGTTGGTCTGTATGCTTCAAGGTTATCCTGCCGCATGGCCTATTGATGCTTTGGGGAGCACTGTTCCGCCGCAGGCGCAAGGCCCCGGCTTTTACCCGCACCGCTCCGGGCGCGGTAGCGTTGCGTCCATGACTCCCTCGCGTTACCGGCGGCCGTTGATGGTCCTCGCCGCAGTTGTGGCCGTGCTGTCCCTGATAGCCGTGGCAGCTGTCATGGCGCTTGCCTTCGCCGGCTCGGTAGCTCCTGCCTGGATCACGTACACCGCGCTTTACGGCCTGCCGGTGGCCTTCATCCTGATGCTCCTGCTGGTCCTGGACGGTGTTGTCGCCCGGCGGCGGGCGGGAAGGGCACAGCAGCGGTAACGTTGGACTGATGTCCCTTATTCGCGCGCTTGGCAAGGACCTGGAGGCACGCAGCGACGATTCGTTGCGTGCGCTGTTCGCCGCGCGGCCGGACCTTATTTCCCCTTCCGTCCCGGACTTTGCCGCACTGGCGGCACGCGCCAGTTCCCGCGTCAGCGTCCAGCGCGCCCTGGAGCGGCTCGACCGGCCGCACATGCAGGTCCTGGAAACCCTCCATCTGTGCACCAACACCGACACCGGACACAGTGCGTCCGCTGAAGGCGTGCACAGACTGATCCACGGCTCCGCCTTGGCTACCGTCACCCAGATCCTGGGCACCCTGCAGGAGCTGGCCCTGGTGCACCCCGCCCCTCCCCCGCACGGCACCCCTTCCCCTGCTGCCGACCAGCCGTTCTACCTCCCGGCGGGCTCGCTCAAGGACGTGGTGGGGATCTATCCGGCCGGCCTGGGCCGCAGCTATACCGAGCTGGTCCGCCTGCAGCCGGCCTTCGCCCAGCGGGCCGTGCAGCTGGTCTCCGAGCTGCACCACAGCGGGTTCGCAATCCACGAAGCCACCACGCCCATGGAGGCTGCCCTGGCCCTTCAGCACTGGACCTCCTCCCCGGAGGCGCTGCGGGACATCCTCGCCGGCGCCCCGGAGCGGACGACGGCGCTGCTCGCCCGGTTCCGGAACTGGGCCATGGGTGCCGTCCCCCAGGCGCAGCGGAAAGCGTCGGTCACCACGGAGGGCGCCGACGTCGGGCCCGTTGACTGGCTCCTTGCCCGCGGGCTGCTGGTTCCGCTGGACGCCGCCCACGTGGAGCTGCCCCACAGCGTGGGACTGGCCCTCCGCGGCGGCTCGATCATCAACGATTTCACTCTTGCGCCACCGGTCCCCGAGCTTGGCCGGACAACGGCGGCGCTGCGCAGGAATGCGGCCCTGAGCTCCATCTCGGAAACCCTGCGGCTGGTCTCGGAACTGCTGCATGCCGTCCGGGAGCACCCGCTGGCCACGCTGCGCAGTGGAGGTGTGGGTGTCCGTGAGATACGCCGCCTGGCAGAGCACCTGCGGATTGACCAGGGTGCGGTGGGCCTGCTGCTGGAACTGTGCGGCCTGGCTGGCCTTATCCGGCTCGACGTCGACTCCTCATCGTGGGTGCAGCCCCCGCAACTGGAATGGCTGGTCCTTCCCCGGCAGGAACAGTGGCTGTGGCTGGTGAACGCGTGGCTGGCCAGCGAGCGCGTGCCGTCCATGGTGGGCCAACCGGTGAATTCGGCGCCGGGCGCAGCGGCCGGCCGGTCGGCGTCGGGAACCACCATCGCCGCGCTGTCCGCCGGGGCGCAGCGGCCCGATGCTCCCGTGGTCCGCAAGCGGATCCTCGAGATCCTGCACGAGCTCACCCAGCAGGCGGCCGCGTCCGACGGCGCCGCTCCCGTCCTTGACGCCGCCGCCGTCCTGCAGCGTGCAGAGTGGTCGCAGCCTCGTATGGCCCGGCGGTTCAGCTCACTGATCCGCGGCGTCCTGGCCGAAGCGGAGATGCTGGGCCTGGTCGGTTCGGGTGCCCTGAGCCAACTGGGCAGCGCCGTCGCCGAGGACGATCCTGATGCCGCCCTTGCCATCCTGGGCGAGCACCTGCCTGCGGCCCTGAACCATGTGCTGCTGCAGGCGGACCTGACCGCTGTGGCCCCCGGCTACCTGGCACCGTCGCTGACCGAAAAGCTCCTGGCCATGGCCGACGCCGAGGGGCAGGGCCCGGCCACCATCTACCGCTTCTCCGCAGAGTCCATCAAACGGGCACTGGACCACGGCTACGACGCTGCGGCCCTGCTGGCGTTTCTTCGCGAACACTCAGCCACCGCCGTGCCGCAGCCGCTGGAATACCTCGTGGAGGACACCGCTTCCCGGCACGGCCGGCTCCGCGTGGGCCAGGCTGCCAGCTTCATCCAAAGCGACGACGAAGCAGCCCTGCGCGAGCTGCTGGCAGGACCGAAAGCCGCCCAGCTGGGCCTGGCCAGCCTGTCACCCACGGTTGTGACCTCATCGGCGCCGCCCCGCGAACTGGCCGCCGCACTCCGGAGCCTGGGACTGTCCCCGTCTGTGGACGGGGCCGAGCCCGCGGCCCACCTGCGCCGGCCTTCCACGCCGCAGGAAAGCTCCCGCCCCGTCTACACCGCCCCGCGGATGGCGCCCCCGGCGGAGGAGGTTGAAGCCCAGCTGCACGTCCTGCGGCAGGCGGGCGCCGGCGTCGGACACCACCCGGGCGCCGTTGCCGGCAGTGAGGCAGCCACCCAGCTGGGGCTTGAGGCCCTGCAAAGGGCCATTCGCCTGAAGCAGCGGATCCACATGAACGTGGTGGACAGCCTGGGGAATGCCAGCCTGGAAGTCGTTGTTCCGCTATCTGTGAGCGGGGGCAGGGTCCGTGTCTTCGATCCCGCCAGGGACACAGAGCGGGTCCTGTCCGTGCACCGCATCATCGATATCGAGGCCGCAGAGGAACTGCGCCAGTGAAGGATTTCCCCGCGTGACCGACGGACCCCTGATCGTCCAAAGCGACAAAACCATCCTCCTTGAGGTGGACCACGAGCTGGCCACCGAAGCCCGGCACGCCATCGCGCCTTTCGCCGAGCTGGAGCGGGCACCCGAGCACATGCACAGCTACCGGCTGACCCCGCTGGGCCTGTGGAACGCAAGGGCCGCCGGGCTGGACGCCGAAAAGGTGCTGGACGCCCTGCTGAAGTACTCCCGCTTCCCCGTGCCGCATGCCCTGCTGATCGACGTCGCGGAAACCATGTCCCGGTACGGCCGGCTGCGGCTCGAAAAAGACCCCCGCCACGG
Source organism: Pseudarthrobacter sp. LT1 (assembly GCF_035621795.1). NCBI lineage: Bacteria > Bacillati > Actinomycetota > Actinomycetes > Micrococcales > Micrococcaceae > Pseudarthrobacter > Pseudarthrobacter sp. LT1. The sequence goes on along the minus strand of NZ_CP141830.1, from coordinate 942,992 downwards.
GCTGGTCATGCGGACGGACGACTACCCCGTCCTGGAGGAAGTGATCCGGGCCAAGAAGATCGCGCCGCTGCTGGGGCCCAGGATCGACGGCGAGACGGTGGTGGTGCATGCCTCCCAGCGCGGCCAGCTCAAGCAGCTGCTGCTGAAGATCGGCTGGCCAGCGGAAGACCTGGCCGGCTACGTGGACGGCACCCCGCACCTTATTTCCCTCAACGAGGACGGCTGGGAACTGCGGCCGTACCAGCGCCTGGCCAGTGAAAACTTCTGGGCGGGCGGCAGCGGCGTGGTGGTACTGCCCTGCGGTGCCGGCAAGACCCTGGTGGGAGCGGCAGCCATGGCCACTGGGTCCACCACCACGCTGATCCTGGTCACCAACACGGTGGCGGCCAGGCAGTGGAAGGACGAACTGATCAGGCGCACCTCCCTCACGGAGGATGAGGTGGGTGAATACTCCGGCGCCCTCAAGGAGGTCAGGCCGGTGACCATCGCCACCTACCAGGTGCTCACCACCAGGCGCGGCGGCATCTACCCCCACCTGGAACTGGTGGACGGCCATGACTGGGGCCTGATCATTTATGACGAGGTCCACCTCCTCCCGGCACCGATCTTCAGGATGACCGCCGACCTGCAGGCCCGCCGCCGGCTTGGGCTCACCGCCACCCTGGTCCGGGAGGACGGGCGCGAGGGCGAGGTCTTCAGCCTGATCGGACCCAAACGCTATGACGCCCCGTGGAAGGACATCGAGTCCCAGGGCTACATTGCCCCCGCGGACTGCGTGGAGGTCCGCGTGGACCTGCCAGGTGATGAACGCGTTGCCTATGCCATGGCCGATGATGCGGACAAGTACCGGCTCTGCGCCACCTCGGAGTCCAAAACCCAGGTGGTGGAGCAGCTGGTGACGCGGCACGCCGGGGAGCAGCTGCTGGTGATCGGTCAGTACATCGACCAGCTGGATGACCTTGGGGCGCGTCTGGAGGCACCCGTGATCAAGGGCGACACCTCCGTCAAGGTGCGGCAGAAACTCTTTGACGCGTTCCGCGCCGGGGAACTGCAGACCCTGGTGGTGTCCAAGGTGGCCAATTTCTCCATCGACCTGCCCGAGGCCTCGGTGGCCATCCAGGTGTCCGGTTCCTTCGGGTCACGGCAGGAGGAAGCGCAACGGCTGGGCCGGCTGCTGCGGCCCAAGAAGGACGGCCGCGCCGCCCGCTTCTACTCCCTGGTGGCACGGGACACCCTGGACCAGGATTTCGCCGCCAAGCGCCAAAGGTTCCTTGCCGAGCAGGGCTACGCCTACCGGATCATGGACGCCAAGGACGTGCAGGCCGCGGCCTGCGCGGCCTCAGCTGATGCCCTCAGAGCTGTCCCGCTCCATGGTTCCCGTCCGCGGGTCCAGCTGGGGGCGTTCGTAGGCCAGTTCCCCGCCGCTCCGGCCGCCATAGGGGCGGCCGTGGTCGGCGAATTCCTCCCGGAAGAAGGCAAGGCACCACTGCCCCATTTGGATCCTTGCCCCGGTCCGCAGCACGGAAGGCCCTGTCCTGGAGACACTTCCGCTGACCGGCCCGTGCGGCACCAGGACGTACTCATCCTGCTCGTCGTGCCTTATTTCGGCGTGGAGTGCTTCCAGTCCCTCCAGTTGGACATCCGACCCGGGACTGCCGCCTATGGTCGTGACCTCCCCGGAGAGGGCCACCTCCCGCGGGATCTGGCCGGTCCAGGTGGCGGCATCCTGGACAAAGATCAGCCGCGGCCGCCCGCCACCCCTGGCGTAGTGGGTGGTGGTGATGCGCCGGATGATGTTCCGCTGGACTGTGGGGACCAACGGCAAGGGCGTGGACGGGGGCAGCAGTGGCATGCCCCTGCGCCTCCGCCTGCCCTGCCTGACCAGCGGCAGCAGGGAGCCGGGCTTGCCAAGTTTGATGTATGGCGAGCGCGTCACCAGCCGCTGTGACGCCGGGCTGTCCACGTTGCCCAGGCTGACGATGGTTCCGTCAGGTCCGGCCACGGTGACGCTGACCCCCTTACGGGCCAGCAGTTCCGCCAGCGGTTTAATCTCTTCAAGCGATGGCAGGCCGCCGCCAGTCAGCGGGGCGAGGCCTTCCAGTGACACGGTTACCTCCGTACCGGCGGCCTTGGCACAGCCATTGGTGACCGCGCCCGACCCGTCCGTGTACGAAAAGTCCAGATCGATGTCCAGACGGTTCTCCGTCATGTCCGTCAACCGCGGTTCGAATCCGCTCCGGCGGCGTCCCGGTCGCTGGTGGTGACGCGCAGGCTTCCGTTGAGCTTCCAGGTGGCACGCGGCGCGTCGGGGCCGATGTCACGCGGGACCTCAACGGTCATGTCGATGAACTGGTAGTTGATCGCGGCACCTTTGCCGGTGAGATAGGACCACATCTCCTCGGCAAGGTCCGCCCAGTCCCGAATGCTGCGTTCACTGGCAGCTGGTTTTTCAGTCGCACTTAGGTCAGTCATGATGGTCAATCCCCTTCGATGGGCCAGGAGCCAGCGGATAACTACCGTTGGTGGGGTGGAGCCACGGGGATGCGGAAAAACAGCTGCCGGTGCTCCGTTTGAACGCTGGTGCCGGGCTTGAACGCCCGGCAAGCATCACTGTATTCCCGCACCAGGGGCGGGGGAAGACGCGGGACGCGGAACGTTCTTGCCGCGAATTGGGTTCCCGGGTGCGGAACGCCCTGCGCGGACGCACACTGGAAGCATGACAACAAGAATCGTTCCGGCCATGCCCGGCCCCGGGCAGGAGTCGGTATGGGACTATCCCCGCCCGCCGCGGATCGAACCCAGCAGCGAACGGATACGTATCGTCCTGGGCGGTGAGCTGATCCTGGATACGACCGATTCGCTGCGGGTACTTGAGACCAGCCACCCACCGGTGTACTACATCCTCAAGTCAGCATTCGCCGCCGGTTCCCTGGAGCCTGCCTCGGGCAGCAGCTTCTGCGAGTTCAAGGGTTCCGCGAAGTACCTGACCGTGCGCGGCGGCGGCAAGGAAGCGGACAGCGCCGCCTGGTCCTATCCTGAGCCCGCCTCCGGCTTCGAGGCACTCGCTGACCGGGTGGCGGTCTACCCGGCCCGGATGGATTACTGCGAAGTGGATGGCGAACGGGTCACCGCCCAGCCCGGCCGGTTCTACGGCGGCTGGATCACCAGCCGGGTGGTGGGCCCGTTCAAAGGCGAGCCGGGGACCATGGACTGGTGACCGCAAGCCCACCATCATCATGCTCACAACGAATATCCAGACAACTCCCAGAGACTGGGAGCATGATGGGAGCATGAACAAGAACGGTCCAGAAGCCCGGCTGCTCGTCGTCGATGATGAACCCAACATCCGCGAGCTCCTCTCCACGTCGCTCCGGTTCGCCGGCTTTGAAGTGGTCTCCGCCGCGAACGGCCGCGACGCCCTCGCCGCGGCCGATACCCACGCCCCCGACCTGGCCGTGCTGGACGTCATGCTCCCTGACATGGACGGCTTCACCGTGACCCGCAGGCTTCGTGCCTCCGGCAAGCACTTCCCCGTTCTCTTCCTGACCGCCAAGGACGACACGGAGGACAAGGTTACGGGCCTGACCGTGGGCGGCGACGACTACGTCACCAAACCCTTCAGCCTCGACGAAGTGGTGGCCAGGATCCGGGCCGTGCTCCGCCGCACACAGCCCCTGCTGGACGACGACGCGGTCATCCGCGTGGACGACCTCGAACTCGACGACGATGCCCACGAGGTGCGGCGTGGCGGCACCGTCATTGAGCTCTCCCCCACCGAGTTCAAGCTCCTGCGCTATCTCATGCTCAACCCCAACCGGGTCCTGTCCAAGTCGCAGATCCTTGACCACGTCTGGGAGTACAACTTCAACGGCGACGCGTCCATCGTGGAGTCCTACATCTCCTACCTTCGGCGGAAAGTGGACATCGACCCCGAGGCACCGGCCCTGATCCAGACCAAGCGCGGCGTGGGCTACGTCCTGCGGACGGCCGAAAAGCGCTGACCTTGCTGAAGCGGTGGAAGTCGGCCTCACTCAGGTCGCAGCTGGTGGCCATGATCATGGCCCTGCTGATTGTGGCCCTGACGGTGACCGGCGCGGTGACCCTGACACTGCTGCACAGCTACCTTCAGGGCCAGGTGGATGACAAACTGAACGCCGCCGTCGACTCCGCCCGGAAACAACGCTCCTTCACCCAGCTGCAGGCTCCCAGCTCCATACCCACCGACTACTCGCTGATGCTCTTCGCTCCGGGCGAGCAGCCGTACACGTTCGGCGGCGATCCCGACGACCACCCGGACATCAGCTCCATGACCGTCGAGCAGGCGCAGGCCCGCGGGCTGGCCCCCTTCCAGGTCCGCGGGACGGACGGGGAGAACTGGCGCGTGGTGGCGGTGACGGTCCAGAACGGCCAAACCACTGCCGTGGTGGTGATTGGGCTGCCGCTGGAGAGCGTGGACGACGTCCTCAAGCATGCCACCCTGGTGGTCACCGGGGTAGGCCTGCTGACGCTGCTGCTGGCCTCGCTCATTGCGAGCTGGACAGTGTCCCGTTCCTTCCGGCCTCTGGCCAGGGTGGAGAAAACGGCGGCAGCCATTGCCGCCGGCGACCTCTCCCGCCGCGTGGAAGTGGAGAACCCCACTACCGAGCTGGGCCGGCTCAGCAGTTCCCTGAATGCCATGCTGGCGCATATTGAAACCGCCTTCGCAGCGCGGACGGCCTCCGAAGCCAGGATGCGCCGCTTTGCGGCCGATGCCTCCCACGAGCTGCGTACCCCGCTGGTGACCATCCGCGGGTTCTCCGAGCTGTACCGCCACGGCGCCCTGGCCACGGACGAGGACGTGGCCACAGCCATGGGCCGGATCGAAAGCGAAGCCAAGCGCATGGGGTCGATGGTTGAGGACCTGCTCCTGCTGGCCCGCCTCGACGAGCAGCGGCCCCTGCAGCAGAAGCCGGTGGACCTGCAGCTGATCGCCCACGATGCCGTGGTGGACACGCAGGCGAGCGACCGTTCCAGGGTGATTTCACTGACCGGGCTCGACGGCGGACCCGCGGCACCTGCCCCGGTGCTCGGGGATGAGGCCAAATTGCGCCAGGTGGTGGGAAACCTCGTGGGCAACGCGTTGCGCTACACCCCGGAGGGCAGTCCCATCGAACTCGCCGTGGGAGTCCGCAGGGCCGACGGCGGGGAGCGGTCTGTCATCGAAGTGCGGGACCACGGACCGGGCATCTCCGAAGAGGAGGCGGCCAAGGTCTTCGAACGCTTCTACCGTGCGGACACCTCCCGCACCAGGGAGACAGGCGGCAGCGGCCTGGGGCTCGCCATCGTGGCGGCCATCGTGGGATCCCACGGCGGCTCGGTGCGGGTGGAGAAGACCGACGGCGGCGGCGCCACCCTGATGGTCAGCCTGCCGCGGCGTGAAGAGCCATCCCGGGATGGCGGCGGAGACGGCCAGGAAGCAGCCGGAAGTACCGCCGGTGTCAGGGGCAGCGACGGATCGGTTATCCACATATAGCCGGCCGGCCATCGCTCCGGCCCGCCGCCGCTCCATAGGCTCGTCCCAGCAGCCCGGACCCCCCGGGCGCGGGGGCACTCCCCGCCCTACCTGAGAGGCACAGCCATGAGCATCATTTCCGTCGACACAGAATTACTGCAGCTGAAGTCCGCCAACGTGCAGGCCACCGTGGACCGGATCAGCGCCGACGTGCAAACAATGAAGCGCGGACTGGATGAACTCCAGGGATCATGGCGTGGCTCCGCAGCCACCAACTTCCAGGCACTCGTCACCGAATGGACCATCACCCAGGGCCGGGTGGAGGCTTCACTGGCATCCATCAACACCGCATTGGCCTCTGCCGCCGCCACTTACGCCCAGGCGGAGCAGGGGAACGCGCAGCGGTTCAGCTGACACCCCCGGGTCAGGCCTCCGGAGTACCCTGGTGGAACCGCAACCGCCAGCGGCCCCCATCGAGGACCCACAGCGAACTGCGGAGCGTAGTGCCGGATCGCGCGAAGCTTCGGTACGTCAGCAGGACCGCGCTGGTGCCGATGCGCTCTGCACCCAGGATTTCAATATCGGTCCGTTCCCCCGGGTCCTCCTCGAGGGCCATCATCATGGCGTCCCGGGTCCAGACCCTTCCGGAGCTCCCGATTTCCACGAAGTCCGGGTGGAGGAGGACGGCGGTCCGCCCGATATCCCCCCGCACCAAGGGACCCAGCAGCTCACGTTCGAGCTCTTCCACCAGCGCCTCGGGCGGAACGGAGCCAGCGTGCTGGGTTGCCTCGGCCTCTTCGAAGGCTTCGTTGTCCAGTTCACTGAACAGGTCAAGTTCCTCGAAGGCCGGGACGGGCGCCGGCGTGGCCCGCGGCCTCCCCACAGCATCAGCGCCGCGGGCTGCCGGAACGGCGCCGGTGGCTGCAGGCACCGCGCCGGAAGGCGCGGCCGCAGGACGGACCGGCGCGGCGGGCGGAATGTCCAGCGTGGCGGGCGGCAGGCCCGCGCCGGAGGCAGGCTGCGGGGCCGCGGCACGCCCGGAGGTGCCCGGGTGGTGGCCGCCGGGGAAGCCCGGGCCCGACCTTGCCGCCACTCCCTGCTGGTAGGCGGTGGCCGCAGCCCTGGCACGCTCGTCGGCTGCCTCATTCAGGTCGTGGCCGGCGTGCCCCTTGACCCATTCGAAGGTGTAGGTCCTGCCGGCCAGTTCGCGGTCAAGTTCCTTCAGCAGTTCCACGTTCAGGACAGGCTTTCCATCGGCCTTGCGCCAGCCCTTGCGCTTCCATCCAGGCATCCATTTGGTAATGGAGTTGATCACGTACTGGCTGTCGCAAAGGATGCGCAGGTCTTCCCCGGGCAGGTGCGCGGTGGCGCGCAGGAGGTCAAGGACAGCCATCAGCTCCCCCTGGTTGTTGGTCCCGTGGGGCCAGCCGCCGGCGCGCCAGCAATCGTCATTCACATACCAGGCCCAGCCGGCCGGGCCGGGGTTTCCCAAGGCCGAACCATCAGCCGCTGCAGTAATCGTCACCGGTCCATCCTGCCAGAAGCGGCCGACAGCGGCCCGGCCAAAATGTCGGAAACCGTTTACCGAAAGTTCTTGACGGGGGTGCGGGATGCGCGAAACAATCACAGCATCACATGAGAAAGCGGTTTCTCACACATCTTGGGCTACGTCGGTCGACCGTGCTGCCGCCGCCCCCGGAGAAGCCAACCCGGAAGGAACATCAATGACGATTCCAGTCGTAAGCCGCCGCAGTTTCCAGCTTGGCGCCGCCGCCCTGGCCCTGTCCATCCTGGCCACAGGCTGCGGAGCCCCGGGCGGATCGGGCGACAACGGCCAGGTAACCCTGCGGTTCGCATGGTGGGGCAACGAATACCTCAACGGACAGACGGACAAGGTCATCGCCGCGTTTGAGGCGTCCCACCCAAACATCAAGATCAAGGCCGAGCCCGGCGAATGGTCCAGCTACTGGGACAAGCTGGCCACGAAGACCGCCGCCAATGATGCACCCGACGTCATCCAGATGGACCAGAAGTACATTGCCGAATACGGCGGCCGCGGCGCGCTGATGGATCTCTCAAAGCAAAGCGGCATCGACACCGCAAAACTGGACAAGGAAGCACTGGCCTCCGGCCAGTACAACGGCGCCCAGTACGGGCTGAGCACTGGCCGGAATGCCTATGTCATCATGGCAAACACCAAGGTATTCGAAGCGGCGGGGGTGCCCGTTCCGGACGACAAGACATGGACGTGGAAGGACTTCACGGACACCGCTGCAAAGATCAGTGCTGCAGGGGACGGAAAGACCTATGGAGCCGCCTACGGCAGCAACGAGGCCGACCTGATCATCTGGCTGCGCCAGCACGGGGAAAACCTCTACTCCGCTGACGGCAAGCTCGGCTTCGAGGCCGACACGGCCGCCTCCTTCTGGGATCGGCTCAAGGAGCAGCGCGATTCCAAGGCCAGCCCGCCGGCGAACGTGGCGACGGAGGACGGCGGGGCCAGCCTTGAACAAAGCCTCTTCGGCACCAACCGGGTGGGTATGGCCTGGTGGTGGACCAACCAACTTGGATCGCTTGAGGCCACCACCGGCAGCAACATCAAAATGCTGCGCGCTCCGAGCGTCGACGGCGCGGCGGCCAGTAACGGCATGTATTACAAGCCGACGATGTTCTGGTCCGCCTCGTCCCGTTCGAAGCATCCCAAGGAAGCCGCGGAGTTCATCAACTACCTCACCAACAGCCCGGAGGCCGGGGCCATCCTGATGACGGACAGGGGTGTACCCACCAACAGCGACATCGTCGCGGACATCACGCCCACGCTGAAGCCGGCGGACACCACGGTGGTCGGGTTCCTGAACGACATTGCGCCGGACATCAAGGATGCGCCCCCGGTCCCTCCCGTGGGTGCCGGAAGCGTCCAGAACGTCATCAAACGCTACACGGATGAAGTGCTGTATGACCGGCTGACCCCCCAGGCCGCGGCGGACGCCTTTAGGAAGGAAGTCCAGGGGATGCTGGACTCGGCCAGGAAGTAAATCCCTGGCAGGATCCTGGCACCGGGACAAAAAAGTGCGGCCCCCTCCGAAGAGGGGCCGCACTTTCGTAACTGGTCGGGCAGGTCCCGGCCGGGAGGCTTAGAAGCCGCCCATGCCGCCCATGCCGCCCATGTCGTCTCCACCGGCGGGGGCAGAAGCCTTCTCCGGCTTGTCAGCCACAACAGCTTCGGTGGTGAGGAACAGGCCGGCGATGGAGGCCGCGTTCTGCAGGGCAGAGCGGGTTACCTTGACCGGATCGTTCACGCCGGCTGCCAGCAGGTCGACGTACTCGCCGGTGGCTGCGTTCAGGCCGTGGCCTGCGGGCAGGCCGCGGACCTTGTCGACAACCACGCCGGGCTCAAGGCCGGCGTTGAAGGCAATCTGCTTCAGCGGAGCGTCGATGGCAACGCGGACGATGTTGGCGCCCGTTGCTTCGTCGCCGGACAGCTGCAGGTTGGCAAATGCCTTGGCACCGGCCTGGATCAGGGCCACGCCGCCACCGGCGACGATGCCTTCTTCAACTGCAGCCTTGGCGTTGCGGACGGCGTCCTCGATGCGGTGCTTGCGTTCCTTGAGCTCGACCTCGGTTGCGGCACCGGCCTTGATGACTGCAACACCGCCGGCCAGCTTGGCCAGGCGCTCCTGCAGCTTCTCGCGGTCGTAGTCGGAGTCGGAGTTCTCGATCTCGGCGCGGATCTGGGAGACGCGGCCGGCGATCTGGTCGGCGTCGCCGGCACCTTCGACGATGGTGGTCTCGTCCTTGGTGACAACAACCTTGCGGGCCTGGCCCAGCAGTTCGAGGCCGGCGGTCTCGAGCTTGAGTCCAACTTCCTCGGAGATGACCTGGCCGCCGGTCAGGACGGCGATGTCGGCCAGCTGGGCCTTGCGGCGGTCACCGAAGCCCGGAGCCTTGACGGCAACGGACTTGAAGGTGCCACGGATCTTGTTGACGATCAGGGTGGCCAGGGCCTCGCCCTCGATGTCCTCGGCAATGATCAGCAGCGGCTTGTTGGACTGCATGACCTTTTCCAGGACAGCAACCAGTTCCTTGACGTTGGAGATCTTGGAGTTGACGATCAGGATGTACGGATCCTCGAGGACCGTTTCCTGGCGCTCAGCGTCGGTGACGAAGTAGGCGGAGATATAACCCTTGTCGAAGCGCATGCCTTCGGTGAGTTCCAGCTCCAGGCCGAAGGTGTTGGACTCCTCGACCGTGATGACGCCTTCCTTGCCCACCTTGTCCAGGGCTTCGGCGATGAGGGCGCCGATCTCGTCGTCACCGGCGGAGATGGAGGCAGTAGCCGCGATCTCTTCCTTGGTTTCGATTTCCTTGGCGGAGTTCAGCAGCTCGGCGGTGACGGCCTCAACAGCCTTTTCGATGCCGCGCTTGAGGGACAGCGGGTCGGCGCCGGCGGCAACGTTGCGCAGGCCTTCCTTGACCAGGGCCTGGGCCAGGACGGTTGCCGTGGTGGTGCCGTCACCGGCAACGTCGTCAGTCTTCTTGGCAACTTCCTTGACCAGCTCTGCGCCGATCTTCTCGTAGGGATCGTCCAGCTCGATCTCCTTGGCGATGGAAACACCATCGTTGGTGATCGTGGGGGCGCCCCACTTCTTTTCGAGGACGACGTTGCGTCCACGCGGGCCGAGGGTGACCTTAACGGCGTCGGCGAGGGTGTTCAGGCCACGCTCAAGGCCGCGGCGTGCCTCTTCATCAAATGCAATGATCTTGGCCATAACGGCAATAGTCCTTTCGGGACAGTCGTTAAGAATGAACCTTCGCTGCAGTGCCCGCGACGGACGATCCTTTGCCGGCGGCCTCTGTATGCCTCCGGGCGGGGATCTCACTGAAGTGAGGTGTTTCTTTCGCTCCTCGACCGGTGCCGTGCGCTGCCGGCCGGAACCAGGCGTTGCTTTAGCAGTCGGTGCGTCAGAGTGCTAAATCAATAATTAGCACTCCCCCGGTGAGAGTGCAAGCGAAAAGACGCTTGATGCCCTGCGGGAAGCAGCGGCTTCGCCCAGGGCGATCAGCCGGAGTGTCCGGCTGTCTCCCGGCCCGACAGGGCGGGGTTGTTGTCGGGTCCGAAGGTGTACACGGAGAAGAGGGCCGTGGTGATGTCGCCCTTGGCATCGAAGGCCACCGGGCCCGATTCGCCGTCATAGTTGATGTCCGGGCCGGCAGCAAGGCCGCCCAGGCACTCCTTGTAGCTCAAGCATGGGGCGGTCGGCACTCCGGCTCCAGGGTCGGCTGCCCCTCCGGAGACGGCAATCAGGTTGGCGGCAATGGAGCGTCCGGCGTCATCCTGGGCACGTGCTGCGGCGAGGGCCGCCAGCGTAACGGCATCGTAGGTTTCGGCAGCGTAGGAGAGGTCCTTGAGGGCAGGGTCCACCGCCAGCAGTTTTGCCTGGAACGCAGCGGTGGGCAACTGTCCGGGGACGACGGCACGTGCGCCCTCCAGGGTCCCGGAGGCGAGCCTGGATCCGTAACGGGCAAACGCGCCGTCGCTGAGGATGATCTGTGAACCGCTGAGGCCGGCGCTGTCCAGCCCGTCCAGGGCGTCCTGCGCGCCCTCGCGGGCAATCAGGACAACGGCGTCCGGCTTGGCCTTTGCCATGGAGCGCGCGGCTTCGGCCGCGGCACCGTCCTTGAAGCCGGCCCCGGGCAGGACCGTGAGTCCGGACTTTCTCGCAGCGTCCGTGACGGCAGCGGAGAGGTCCTTGCCGTAGGAGCCTTCCTGGTACAGCACGCCGATGGTGGCAGCGCCGGAGTCCTTGGCGAGTTTTGCCAACACGGGGCCCTGGGCGACGTCGGCCGCGGCGGTGCGGAAATAGTAGCCTCCGCTGGTAAGCCCCGACAGGCCTGCAGCAGTGTTGGCCGGCGAGATGAGCGGTATGCGCGCGTGGGACAGAACGTCCACCGCGGCGGCTGCGTGGCTGGAGTCAGTGGGTCCGATCACCACATCCGCTTTGGCGGCGAGGTCCTTTGCCTGCCTTCCCGTGTCCTGGTCCGGGTGCACCGGGAGGAGCTCCACCGGCCGGCCTTTGTGTCCGCCGGCGGCGTTGATGTCCTGGACAGCGAGCTTGGCGGCAGCCAGCTGGGGCGCGTTAAGGAAGGCATTGTCACCGGCGTTGTCCAGGACCAGCCCCACCCGCAGGACGCCGTCGCCGGAGGCCTCCGGCGTTTCCACCCTGGCGTTGCCGCCGGTGCCGGCGCATGCCGTCATCGAAAGAACCGCTCCCGCGGACAGGGCGAGGGCCGCGCGGACGCGGACACCGGGTCGCAAAGCAGGCATCACTGCGCCGGCCGGACGTTTTCCGCCTGCGGACCCTTTTCACCCTCGCCCACATCGAGCTGGACCCGCTGCCCCTCGGCCAGGGCACGGTACCCCTCCCCCTGGATTGCGGACCAGTGGACAAAAATGTCATCACCGGAGCCGTCAACGGTGATGAAGCCGTAGCCCTTTTCAGCGTTGAACCATTTCACGGTTCCCAGTGCCATGATGAACAACTCTTTCCGTTTGGGGCCAGGTGGAGACCGGACCGGCGTTACTGGACGGCGTGCGGCTACCGGTAACCCGGGCCCAGGACCACGACGAGCGGCGACTGGAATTCGGTGCTGTCCACCACGGTGGGGATGTTCAGCAGCCCGGCAAGCGCCTGGGCGCTGGCCAGGTGCTGGGGGCCGGCGTAGAAGATCACGGAGGACTTTTGCGGGGCTCCGGACCAGTTGCCAACCTGGCCCAGCCGCCATCCGTCTGCTTGGACGGTTCCGCCTACCCGGCTGGCCAGCCCCGCCGTGCCGGCGGCGTTGTAGATGGCAACTGCCTGGGTCCTGTCGACAGCAGCCTGCTGGGTGGCAGAGGCCGTGGACTCCGGGGAGGGGCCGGCGTCCTGGGTTGGCTCGGAAGAGGCGGGGGGCGCCGGGGACGTCACGGGCGCGGAAGCGGAAGGCGTGGCCGAAGGGGCTGTGCCGGTGCCGGCCAGCGGAGCTGACTCCACGCTGGCGGAGGCCTGGCTGGCGGTGGCGTTGAAGCCAAGTTTGGGAAGGATCAGGAAGGACACCAACCCTATGGCCAGGGCCGCCACTCCCATCGCCAGGATGGGCCACAGCCGCACGCGGGACGGGGCCGAGGCCGTCCGGTGGACACCTTGTCGCGACGCAGCCTCCGGGACTTTGTCGAATTCATCGCGGGCGTATCTGGTCATGGTGGAAGGACATCCTTGTTGATTGCGGCTGTTGTCCCGGCCTGGGGCGTCTTAAGCGTCGGATCCCAGGCGCCGGGCAGTACGTGCACGGTGGCGCGACGTACGTAGTCTACGCAATCTCTTGACCAGCATGGGATCGTGGGCCAGCGCATCCTCGCGGTCGATCAACGCGTTCAGGAGCTGGTAGTAATGGGTGGCGGAGAGGTCAAACAGGTCACGGATCGCCTGCTCCTTGGCTCCCGCGTACTTCCACCACTGCCGTTCCAGGGCCAGCATTTGTTGTTCACGCTCGGACAGGGAGGACTCACGAAGGATGAAATCCGCCAGGAGGGACTTCCCTGGGTCCTGCTCCGGCAGGTGTTCCCGGGCCGGTTCCGCCACGGCACACTCCTTCGCTGGTAACGGTCAATGTCTTACCCCTATGCTAGCCGCCGAATAACAAGGGTGTCATTTAAGCCAAGCCGGCTGAATGTTCCCGGCCCGCTGTGCACCGTCCCTGCAACAATGGAACGATGTTTGAACCGGATGCCCTCTTCGAGCTGCACCAGGACCCTGCGGACGCCGCCGGCTTCGCCGATCTGGCGCAGCTGCCACTGGCAGAGCTGATGGCTCCGGACTGGGCCGCGGCGCTGCAGGGCGTGGAAGCCCAGCTCCGGAAGGTCCTGGCGTTCCTCGCAGACGAAGAGGCGGCCGGGCACCAGCTCCTGCCGCCGCCGTCGAACGTCCTGCGCGCCTTCCGCCAGCCCCTCGCGGACGTGAAGGTCCTCATCGTGGGGCAGGACCCCTACCCCACGCCGGGACACGCCGTCGGCCTGTCGTTTTCGGTTGAACCGCACGTCCGGCCCCTCCCCCGCAGCCTGGTCAACATCTACCGGGAGCTGGAATCGGACCTGGGAATTCCTCCGCGCGTCCATGGAGATTTGTCGGCGTGGACGGAGCAGGGGGTGCTGCTCCTGAACCGGGTGCTCACCGTCCGGGCCGGCGCGGCTGGCTCCCACCGGGGCAAAGGCTGGGAGGAAATTACGACGGCGGCAGTCACCGCGCTGGCCGCCCGCAAGTCCCCGGACGGGTCCGGGATGCCGCTGGTGGCGGTGTTGTGGGGCAAGGAGGCTGAGGGCGTCAGGCCGCTCCTGGCCGGCGCCCCCGCGGTCACCAGCCCGCACCCCAGTCCGTTGTCCGCGTCCCGGGGGTTCTTTGGTTCCAGGCCGTTCAGCCGCGTGAACCAGCTGCTCCGGGAACAGGGTGCGCGGGACGTAACCTGGGAACTCCCGCCGCTCCCCTAGCTAGGCTTGCCTTATGAGCACTGTCCCCGCCGCCACCAGCGCAACCAAGAAGAGCCGCCCGCAGGTCAACCTCACCGTGCTGCGGAAGGAACAGCTCTCCCCGCACATGGTCAGGATTGTGGCCGGCGGAGAGGGCTTCGGCGATTTCGTCAACAACGGGTTCGTTGACCGTTACGTGAAGATCGTCTTCCCACAGCCCGGCGTGGAGTACCCCTCCCCGCTGGATCTCTGGACGGTGCGGGAAACCATGCCGCGGGAGCAGTGGCCCTTCACCCGTACCTATACGCTGCGCTGGGTGGATCCCGAGGCCCGGGAGCTGGCCATCGACTTCGTGGTCCATGGCGATGAGGGGTTCGCCGGTCCGTGGGCGGCCAACGCCCAGCCGGGTGAGCCGCTGATCTTTACCGGCCCCGGCGGCGCGTACAACCCCAACCCCGAGGCCGACTGGTACCTCTTTGCCGGTGACGAGTCGGCCCTGGCCGCGATCGCCGCCTGCATCGAGTCACTGCCGGCAGGCGCAACCGGGCTGGCCTTTTTGGAGGTCGGCTCCGAGGCGGACATCCAGCCCATTGCCGCCCCGGCAGGACTGCGCATCACGTGGCTGCCCCGCAACGGCACATCGGCGGGTTCCAGCGATCTGCTGGTGAACGCAGTGGCCGGCGCGGAATGGCCCGATGGCACGGTGGATGTCTTTGCGCACGGCGAACGCGGCTACATGAAAGCCCTGCGCGAGGTCCTGTTCAAACAGCGCGGACTGGAGCGCCGGCAGGTGTCCCTCTCCGGGTACTGGGCGCAGGGCCGGGTGGAGGACGTCTTCCAGGCTGAGAAGAAGCTTCCGGTCGGCCAGATCTAGCCTGGAAAGGCGGCCGTGGCTTAGCGGCGCCGGGCCCGGCGCCGCTCGTTGCTTGCCAGGCTGCGGGTCAGCGGACGGGCCAGCACGTCGCCCAGCACAATCCCGCCGGCCGTACCCAGCACAATGGCGCCGGCACTGAGCATCCCGCCGGCACCCGCCAGGACTTCAGACTCCTCAACGGTGAGCACATACATGGACCGGAAAATCGTGAGGCCCGGCAGCAGGATGAGTGCCGCGGGCACGGCCACCACCAGCTGCGGTGCGCCCATGCGCAAGGCCACCACCCGTGCCAGCAGGCCAATGACGACGGCGGCCATGGCAGGCGCAAACCGGTCCCCGATGCCCAACTGGCCACAGCCGAGCAACACCAGGTAGCCGGCCACGCCCACGGCTGCCGTGGGCAGCAGGAGCTTCCACGTGGTCTGTTCCGTGATGCCGATGGCCATCACAGCGGCGGCCACGAAGAGGATCAGGACCCACAGATCGTAGGCGGGCGGGAAGGTCTGCGTTACGTCGATGCGCTGCAGCCCGGTCAACTCCCCCACCACGAAGGCCACAGCGATGCCCGCCACGATGGCGCCGAAGGTCAGCAGGGTGGACAGGAACCGCCCCGCCGCAGTCACGGGGAAGCCGTTGATGGCGTCCTGCACGGAGGAGACCAGGCGCCCGGTGGGCAGGAGCAGCAGGATGCCACCCACCACCACAATGGACGGCGACGTGGTGAGCCCCAGCTGCCAGAGCAACAGCGCCAGCATGGTGACCACGAAAGAGCAGCTCGCGGTGATGAAGAAGTCAGGAACCCGCCATCGTCCCAGCTGCCGGGCCAGCAGGCTGATGCCGATGTTGGCCACGAACGCGATCACGGACGACACCGGCCCGCCGCCCAGGACCCCCACGAACACGGCGGCGAAAATGCCGAACGCCACGGTGACCATCCACCGCGGGTAGGGCTTGGGGCTGGTGATGGCCTCATTGAGCCTGCGGATCGCTTCGTCACGGCCCACACCTCCGGCCACGATGTCGGTGACCAGTTGGTGCACCTTGGCCAGGCCGGCGTAATTGTTGGTCCAGGACCGCACCACGCGCAGCAGGGCGATGGGGGTCTGGTCCTTGGGCGCATAGTTGATGCCCACTGACTGGTTGGTGATGTCCACTTCGATGTTCTTCAGCCCCAGGGCCGCCGTGACCGCGATGATGCTGGTTTCGACTTCCAGGGCACCCGCGCCGTAGCGGAACATGGTCTCAGCCAGGTGCAGGGCGAAGTCCAGGGTTTTGCGCGCGGACGTATCCACGCCGCCCACCTGGATGGTGGGGTTGGCGTACGGGCTGCCCGCCAACCGGTCCACGATGCTCAGCGGAGCCGTGGGAGGATTCTCGCCCTGCACCAGGCGGCGCAGCATCCTCTTGGCGGCGGCGTCCTGCCTAAGCTGCGCAGGGGTCAGTGGTTCAGTCTTGGGCAGGCCGTCAGTCTTCGGCCTGGACCCTGGCCGTTCGGGCCGGTTGGTCATGCCCGGTTCCTCCCTGTGCGCGGTTGATGGACTCTCAGGATGCGCGCTTCAGCGGCAGTTTACCCAGCAAGGTGCGGGCGGCAGCGGCAGCGGACCTGGCCAGCCGGTTGGCGTGGAAGACGGCGGGGCGGACCGGGCTTACGAAGTCCCCCACCAGCTGGACCACTTCCCCGCCGAATCCCTTCTTGAATTCGTAGCCGCCGTGGCCTTCCTCGTCCTGCCCGGAGATGCCGAACGTGCCGTAGAAGTTGTACCGCGGGTAGCCCTTCTCCAGGGCGTGCAGCATCATTCCCCAGTAGAGGGAGGTTGCGCCGTTGAAATAGATGTAGTCCTGCACGGTGCCGCCGATCACGCACACCACCTCATCGCCGTAGCAGACGAAGTGGATGGCCGCCACGGTGGCCGTTCCCACCGAGTCCGGGAAGCGTTCAATGTCCTTCAGGCTCCGCTCGTAGCTGTCCACCAGGTCCTGGACCACTTTGAGCCGGTTGGCCTTTTTCTTGCTGCCGGTCTCCTCCACGTCGCGGCGGAGGTCCGCCGCTGTGGCCGACTCCGCAGCCAGCCGTTCGGTGATGGATTTGCGGTAGGCCGGGATGTCGATCTTGGCCATCATCAGCTTGGTGAACTCCGCGGAGGTGGTGCGGAGCAGGTTCTCGTAGTAGGCGCGTTCGCGGTACACGAACCCTTTTTCGTCGCCTGCCCGGCTCAGTGCACCGTAGAAATCGTCCAGCGTCTCCAGGGTGGCCTGTTCCAGGAAGACGCCGTTCTTTTCCGCCTTGCGGATGGCTTTGCGCGTGCGGTAGCTGGTGCCCATGATCAGCTCTTCGGCGTCCTGGATCCCCACCAGGTTCTTGATGAACATCCAGTTGACGTTGATGAAGTTCATGTCCAGGCCCTGGTGCTGGAATCCGAGCTGTTCCAGGTCCGCCACCAGCGGCCTGTTGTCCTCGATTTCCGGGTGCTCCGCACCGTCAGCGTCACGTGCGATGTACCTGATGTTCGGCGAGATCCGCAGTTCAGCCGCTTTGCGCTCAGCGGCATGCTTGCGGAGAAGCCCGACGACGGCGCGCACCAGGTCCCGGTCCGAGTAGTCCATGAGGGGGCCCTTGGCACACTCGCAGACGGTATAGCCCAGCCGGGTGGTGGTGTAGTTGAGCTTTCCCGCGGCCACCAGCTCGCCGTCGCGCCGGACCCCGAAGAGTTCCACCTGCTGGCCCCGGGCACGCTGGAAGCGGGCGAAGTCGATGGACTGCAGGAAGCTGTTCTGCGGGTGCTTCAGGGCGAAGGCCTCGAATTCGGCGTCGCTGAGGTTGGCGTATTCAAGCCCGGTCGCGGCGGAAACTGGATTCAAGGGGTGACCTTCTTCTGGACTCTTCGCGGCCCGTGGGCTCGCGCTGGGTGGAGGGTGTTCAGGGTGGACGGTGTTCAGGGCTGCCGGCACCGGTGCGTGCGGGCCGCGCGGGGCGCTCAGGAGAGAGCGCCTTCGCGGCAGCAGGTCAGTAGAACTGCTGCCCGGTTCGTGCGGTCTCGATCCGGCGGAACACTTTCTCTCCACCGTTGACCCAGAGCCGGTGCCGGAGCGGGGACAGGATGTAGTCGTGGCAGCCCACAAAGTCGGTGACCGTCTTGGTGAAGCTGGTCTTGAACATGCCCATCCCGTAGAGGTTGTGGGTCTTGTCCTTGATGCGCGCAGCCGGCGGAGTGCCGCAAAAGTCGTACTCCGTGCAGCCAAGTGCCTGCATTCGCCGGATGGCCGCCCACTGCACCAGGTGCGAGTCCCCGTACTGCTTGCGGTTCTGGGTGGAACCGCCGTCCTTGTACGTTGCCTTGCCCCCGTAGTTGATGACGAAGGCACCCACGCTGGGTTTTCCGTCCTCGTAGGCGAAGAAGAAGTTGCCCTGGCCGCGGTTGCAGAACTCGTCCCAGAACCGCTCGTAGTAGTCATAGCTGCGCAGGGGCATGGAACCCTTTGCGTTGACGGTGTTGGCCATCAGGTCGTACAGGGCCCGGTAGGTTTCCGGTCCTTGTTCCTGCCGGACCACCTGGCAGCCCTCGCGCTCTGCGCGCCGGATTGCGTTCCTGGCCCGGGAAGAGATGGCTTTAAAGACTTCCTCTTCCGTGCCGGAGATATCCAGCAGGGCGGTGGAATCGTTGGACTGGATGTTGGGGGCTTTGGCCAGGTGGGCGGCTGCCAGTTCCTGCTGCGCTTCGGCTGAGTCGATGATGTCAGGTTCCACCTTGATGGTGAAGACCCTCAGCTTGCTGCTGCGGACCAGCTGCGCGCACGCTTCGAGGGCACCTCCCAGGTCTGCTGCCCCTGCCAGGTCGGGGCCCTTGATGAGGTACCAGAGCCGTCCCAGGACGGGGAAGCTTTTTTCCAGCACCAGGTTGTAGCTGGCGTTCCCGCGGCCTTCCAGCACCAGGAACCGGACTTTCCAGCCGCTTCCGTTCTTGACCGATGCATAGGCAGCGGACTGCAGCATGTTGCCGCCGTTCGGGTTGGCCGTGACGTGCTTGTCCCAGTTTTCAATTTCCTCGGCTGTGGCAAAACGTGCGGTGAATTCTCGCAAGGGGGCCGTGTCCAATCGGGTTTGTGCGCGGTTTCGGTACTTCTGGATGCGTGCGGACATGCAGCCTCAAGTCTAAAGCCTCAGGCGCTCCCGGCTTTTCTCCGGCATGCCCGGGACGGCGGCCGTCCGGGTGTGGAGCGTCACCTTGACGGAGCTCAGGATGTTCAACAAGGGTTGGGGTATGAGGCCGGATGGGGAACAGAGCACCGCTTCCGCGGGAAGCGGAGGGAAGCCGTACAGCGCCGGGGTGCAGGCGGCCGCGCTTGCCGGTTTCCTGTTGGCGTCCCTGGTAGTGGCGGCGCTGGGCGGGTTGGCATCGGCGGCTAATGTCCCGGGCTGGTATGCAGCCGCGGACAAGGCCCCCTGGTCGCCGCCCAACGGAGTGTTCGGTCCGGTGTGGACCGCCCTCTATGCGACAATGGCCCTCGCAGCGTGGCTGGTATGGCGCAAACGTACTGATGGGACACGGCAGGCCATGGTGGTTTACGCCATCCAACTGGCCCTCAACCTCACCTGGACCCCGGTCTTTTTCGCCCTTTACCCTGCCCTCGGCACAGCGGCCCTATGGCTGGGGCTGGCCATCATTGTGGCCCTGGTTGCCGCGGTTACGGTGACGGTGCTGCATTTCGGTCCGATCAGCCGGACGGCAGGACTGCTCCTGCTGCCCTACATCTCATGGCTGGTGTTCGCTGCCAGCCTTAATTGGTGGGCGGCAACGCACAATTAGGCCCACGGGCACCGCCCGGCCCGCCGTTCGGGCGGGTGTCAGCGGGGTGTCAGCATTCGACGACGTTGACGGCGAGGCCGCCCATGGCGGTTTCCTTGTATTTGTCGCTCATGTCTTTGCCGGTTTCGCGCATGGTGATGATGACTTCGTCGAGGGAGACGCGGTGGGTGCCGTCGCCCCAGAGCGCCATTTTCGCGGCGTTGATGGCCTTCGCGGCGGCGATCGCGTTCCGTTCGATACAGGGGACCTGGACCAGCCCGCCGATCGGGTCGCACGTCAGGCCCAGGTTGTGTTCCATCGCGATCTCCGCGGCGTTCTCCACCTGGGCCGGGGTGCCGCCCATGACCTCGGCCAGGCCCGCGGCGGCCATCGAGGACGCGGACCCGACCTCGCCCTGGCAGCCCACCTCGGCCCCGGAAATCGAGGCCTGTTCCTTGTAGAGCACCCCCACAGCGCCGGCGGCGAGCAGGAACCGCACCACCACACCGTCCCGGTCGGCCTGGGTGGCCTGGTCCATGCCCGGGGCGAAGTGCAGGGCATAGAACAGCACCGCCGGGATGATCCCGGCCGCCCCGTTCGTGGGGGCGGTGACCACCCTCCCGCCGGAGGCGTTCTCCTCGTTCACCGCCAACGCCACCAAGTTAACCCACTCCTGCCAATACCTGGGGTCATAGTGGTCCGGCCCGTCCTGCCCGTCCTGGTCGGTGTCTTCGGGGCGGGCGGTTTCCTTCTTCAACCGCTCGTACCAGTCCGGGGCGCGGCGCCGGACCTTCAACCCACCCGGCAGCACCCCTTCACGCTTGAGCGAGGTCTGCACACAGTTCTCCATCACCGACCAGATATGCAGCAGCCCGGCCCGGATCTCCGCCTCGGACCGGGAGGCCTTCTCGTTCACGAACATCACGTCCGCGATGCCCAGCCCGGTCACCGCGCAGTGCTCCAGCAGTTCCGCCGCGGTCCGGAACGGCAGCGGCAACTCTTCCTTGGACGCGTCCAGTTCCTGCTGCGCCGCGTCCTCCTCGCCCTCGCGGACGATGAACCCGCCACCGACCGAGAAGAACGTCGCCGCATGCACCACATCCCCGGCAGCGTCCGTGACGGTGAACGTCATCCCGTTCGTGTGCCGCGGCAACACCGTCAACGGCCGCAACACCATGTCGCCCACCCCGTACGGCAACGCCACCGCACCGGCCAGGTTCAGGATCCCGGTCTCCGCGATCGAGGCCAGCCGCTCCTCCACCTGCTCGGGCAGGATCAGCTCCGGGTGGAACCCCTCCAACCCCAGCAGGATTGCGGTCATCGTCCCGTGACCATGCCCCGTCGCCGCCAACGACCCATACAAATCCACCCGCAGCGACGCCACGTCCGCGAGCTTCCCCGAGGCCTTCAACTCCTCAGCAAACACAGCAGCAGCCCGCATCGGCCCCACAGTATGAGAAGACGAAGGGCCAATACCGATAGAAAAAAGGTCGAATACGCCGACTGCCATGACAATTCCTAACTAAAAATCTGATTCGAGTCACTCTAAGTGGCTGGGGTGGAGCGGGCAGGACATCCTCTGCGTGCTCGGTCGCGAAGACGCCCGCTAAGCGGACGTGACGCAGTGGCCGGGTTGGGTGCGCCTGGCCGAATTCCTCCGCGTGCTCGGTCGCGAAAACGCCCGCTGCGCGGACGTGACGCTCCCTTAGACGCACGTCTCCGGAATCCGCCCAGTCGCGAGCAACCGTCACCAAGGCGACAGGGCAAGCATGCAACGCACACGGAGGCGTCAGGACGGGACCAGGAAACACGCACGTAGTCCGCATCCACCCACTTCCTGTATGCCCCTGCCCCCTGCACCCACGGCGACAAGCCCACAAGGGGCCGGCGGAGCCGGACTTTTCGAAAGCGTGCGTCAAAGCGACGAAGGAGCAGCACGCGTGAAAATGTCCGGTCTGCCGGTCCCGCGGGTGACCAAGGACCCGACGGGCGAAGGTGACCACGGCGAGGCACCGAAGGGTTATTTCGCCCGGCGGTAGAACGGGAGGTCGACGACTTCGAAGGGTTCTGCCTTGCCGCGGAGATCGATGTCCAGGGCTGTGCCGGGTGCCGAGTACTCGACGTCGACGTAGGCCATGGCGATCGGGTAGCCGAGGGTGGGCGATGGCTGGCCGGAGGTGACTTCACCGACCGTGGCGCCGTCCTTGAGCACGGGGTAGTGCGCGCGGCCGGCGCGGCGGCCCTGGCCTTTGAGCCCCACGAGGCGGCGGCCGGAGGTGCTGCCGGCGCCGGCTTCCTTCTTTGCTGCCAGCGCAGCCTTGCCAACGAAGTCGCCTTCCTTGGAGAGCGCGACGACGGGGCCCAGGCCTGCAGCGAACGGGTCACCCTGCAGGGAGAGCTCGTTGCCGTACAGCGGCATTCCCGCTTCCAGGCGGAGGGAGTCGCGGGAGGCGAGGCCGGCGGGGGTCAGTTCCCCGTCGTCGGCGATGGCGGCCAGTGCCTGCCACAGTGCCGGGGCGTCTGCGTTGTCCACGAAGATCTCGAACCCGTCCTCACCGGTATACCCGGTGCGTGCGAGCAGGAGTTCCTTGCCGGCGCCGCCCACCAGGAACGGAACCTCCACGGCGGCGTAGTACTTCAGCTCCGTCACCAGGGAGTGCTGTGCGGCCGGGACCAGGCGCAACAGGAGTTCCTGGGCCTTGGGGCCCTGCACTGCGACCAGTGATGTGCGGGCCGAGGCGTCCTCCACCAGCACATCAAACCCAGCGGCCCGTTCCTGCAGGGCTGCCGCCACCACCGCGGCGTTGCCCGCATTGGGCACCACCAGGAAGACGTCCGTGCCGTCTTCAGCAGCGGGACGGCGGTAGGTGATGAGGTCGTCGATGATGCCGCCGTCCTCATTGCAGATGAGCGAGTACTTGGCCTTGCCCACGGCCATGGCGGACAACTTGCCCACCAGGGCGTAGTCCAGGAAAGCGGCAGCCTGCGGCCCGGTGACCCAGACTTCGCCCATGTGGGAGAGGTCGAACAGACCGGCGGCTTTGCGCACGGCGTGGTGTTCAGCCAGTTCGGAGGTGTACTTCAATGGCATCTGCCACCCGCCGAAGTCGGTGAAGGAGGCGCCAAGCTTTTTGTGTTCGTCGTAAAGGGCGGTGTATTTCTCGGTCACGGTGCCGGTCCTTTAGTTTTCGAACTCTTCGAGCGGCGGGCAGGAGCAGATGAGGTTCCGGTCTCCGGCGGCGCCGTCGATCCGGCCCACCGGCGGGAAGTACTTGTCCTGCTTGTGGTGGGCAGGGAACGCGGCCTGCTCGCGCGGGTAGGCACGGTCCCAGTCGGAGCTGACGACGGCGGCTGCCGTGTGGGGTGCGCGGCGCAGGGGTGAGTCCGCCACGGCAAAGTCGCCGTTGGCCACCTGGTCGATTTCCTTGCGGATGGTGATCATGGCCTCGATGAAGCGGTCCATTTCGGCCAGGTCCTCGGACTCGGTGGGCTCCACCATCAGGGTGCCTGCCACCGGGAATGCCAGGGTGGGGGCGTGGAAGCCGAAGTCGATGAGGCGCTTGGCCACATCCTCGGCCGTGACGCCTGTCTTGGCGGTCAGGTCGCGCAGGTCCAGGATGCATTCGTGGGCCACGAGGCCGCCTTCGCCGGTGTAGAGCACCGGGAAGTACTCGTTCAGCCGGGCAGCGACGTAATTGGCAGCGAGCAGCGCGGACTTGGTGGCCTCGGTGAGCCCTTCCCCGCCCATCAGCTTTACGTACGCCCAGGAGATCGGCAGGACGCCGGCCGAACCGAAGCGGGAAGCTGAGATCGCCACCCCGTGGCCTTCCTCATGCGTTGCCTTGTTGGCGTCGCCGGGCATGAACGGTGCCAGGTGGGCTTTGGCTGCCACGGGTCCGACGCCGGGTCCGCCGCCGCCGTGGGGGATGCAGAAGGTCTTGTGGAGGTTCAGGTGGGAGACGTCGCCGCCGAACTTGCCGGGCTGGGCCAGGCCCACCAGGGCGTTCAGGTTGGCGCCGTCGATGTAGACCTGGCCGCCGGCCGCGTGCACGGCGTCGCAGACCTCACGGACGTCCCCGTCATAGACACCGTGGGTGGACGGGTACGTGATCATGATGCAGGACAGGACGTCCTTGTTGGCTTCGATCTTGGCCGTCAGGTCGTCGTGGTTGATAGTGCCGTCAGCGGCCGTGGCCACAACAACGACCTTCATGCCGGCCAGAACGGCGGAGGCGGCATTGGTGCCGTGGGCGGAGGCGGGGATCAGGCAGACGTTGCGCTGCTCTTCGCCGCGGGAGTGGTGGTAGCCGCGGATGGCCAGCAGGCCTGCGAGCTCGCCCTGGGATCCGGCATTGGGCTGGATGGACACCTGGTCGTACCCGGTGATCGCGGTCAGGTCCGCCTCCAGGTCGGCGATCAGTTCACGCCAGCCTTCGGTCTGGGAGTCCGGGGCGAAGGGGTGGATGGAGGCGAACTCCGGCCAGGAGATGGCTTCCATCTCTGCGGTGGCATTCAGCTTCATGGTGCACGAGCCCAGCGGGATCATGGTGCGGTCCAGCGCAAGGTCCCGGTCCGACAGCTTCCGGATGTAGCGCAGGAGCTGGGTTTCGGACCGGTGCGTGTTGAACACCGGGTGCTGCAGGTAGTCGGAGGATCGTCCGACGGCGGCCTCCAGTCCGAAGCCTTCAGCCGCGGCAACGGAGGCGCCAAAGACGTCCGCGACGTCGGCGACGATGGCCGCCGTCGTGGTTTCATCGAGCGAGATGCCCACGGTATCGGAGTCGACGGGACGCAGGTTGATTCCGCGCTCTTCGGCATCGGCGACAAGCGCGGCAGCGCGTCCGGGGACGCGGACGGTAAGGGTGTCGAAGAAGCTCGTGTGGAGCACCTCCACACCGGCAGCTGCCAGCGAGGCCGCCAGCACCCGGGCGTGGCCGTGAGTCGTTTCCGCAATCGCCTTCAGCCCGTCGGGGCCGTGGAAGACGGCGTACATGGAGGAGACGATGGCCAGAAGGGCCTGCGCGGTGCAGATGTTGGACGTGGCCTTCTCGCGGCGGATGTGCTGCTCGCGGGTCTGCAGCGCCAGGCGGTACGCGGGCACCCCTGCGTCATCCTTGGACACGCCCACCAGGCGGCCGGGCAGTGAACGCTCCAGGCCCTTGCGGACAGCCATGTATGCGGCGTGCGGGCCGCCGAAGAACAGCGGGACACCGAAACGCTGGGTGGAGCCGACGGCGATGTCGGCGCCCTGCTCGCCCGGAGGGGTGATCAGAGTCAGTGCCAGCAGGTCAGCGGCCACGGTGACCAGTGCGCCGCGGTCCTTCGCCGCCGCAATAGAGGCGGACTGGTCCCAGACCCGGCCGGAGGCGCCGGGCTGCTGGAGCACGATGCCGTTGATGTCGCCGTCGGGCAGCCCCTTGGACAGGTCGGCGACCTCAACTTCGAACCCGAGCGCCTCGGCGCGGCCCTTGACGATGGCGATGGTCTGCGGCAGCACGTCGATGTCCAGGACAGTCTTGCCGTCCGCTGCAGGCTTGGTCTTGTTGGAGCGGCGCATGAGCAGCACGGCCTCGGCCACGGCGGTGGCTTCATCGAGGAGGGAGGCGTTGGCGATGGGCAGGCCCACCAGGTCCTGGACCATGGTCTGGAAGTTCAGGAGTGCCTCGAGCCGGCCCTGGGAGATCTCGGGCTGGTACGGGGTGTAGGCGGTGTACCAGGCTGGGGCCTCGAGGACATTCCGGCGGATGACGGCGGGCGTGATGGTGTCGTAGTAGCCCTGGCCGATCATCTGTACGGCGGTCTTGTTCTTGGCGGCGAGCCTGCGTAGTTCCGCGAGCACCTCAACTTCACTGAGGGCATCCTGCAGGCGGAGGGCGGTTTCCTGGCGGATGACCTTGGGTACGGCGGTGTCCACCAGTGAATCGACCGTGCCGTAACCCACGGCTTTGAGCATGGTGTCGACGTCGTCCTGGCGGCGTGCGCCAATGTGGCGGTCGACGAAGGTGGTGGAGGCTGGGGTAACCGACACGAAGGAACTCCATTTATTCAGGCGGCGCAGGGTACGCCACAGCTATTCGGGTCCCTCCCCGCTCTGTATTGGACCTGAGAGTTTCCGCGTTCCCTGCCTGGGGAGGACCCGCTTGCACCGTCGGTGAGCACAACAGCCGTTTCGCTTCCCCCAAGGGAGGCCGGACAACTGCCTGCTGCTTTCCAGAGGTGCCTCGCCGCGGCGGTACAGGGGCCTGCGAGATTCCTGGGGAGGATTTGCTCCTACGGCGCCTGCCTGTACTTCCGGCAGAACTCTCCCGCCGCAGATCAAAGGCTATTCATTTGTTGGATCATGACGGCCGGTGACAGCCCTCACAACTCTCCATTGTCCTACGCCACGAGCCCTCCCGGCAAATGGAAAACTACCTGCGGAGCCGTTCCAAGGCGGCCAGGAGTTCCTCCACATCAGCGGCCGCTCCGCCTTCCGGCGCAGGGCCCACGGAAAGCATGGCATTGAAGTACAAACCGTCACCCATATACAGGACAGCCTTGGCCAGGCCGGGCCCCACATCTGCTGCGATCTCGTCCAGCCATCGCTGCTGGATGGCGGCGAACCGGCGGCGCGTCTCTTCATGCGCCACCTCCGCAAGCCGCGTGGCAGCCACGATGACCCGGTCCAGCGGAGTATTCGCCCAGACGGAGGAGCGGATGAAATACTCGGCGGCACCTTCGCCGGCCGAAGCCATCGCGTCGGCGTCCGCCTTGGCCAGCCCCTCCAGGCGGTCAAGCAGCACGGCGATGAGCGCTTCCTTGTTGGGAAAGTGGTAGAGGAGGCCACCTTTGGACACCCCGGCCTTCCGGGCTACGGCGTCGAGGGTTGCAGCACGCTCCCCCACTTCGATCAGCAGGGACTCGAAGGCGTCAAGGACCGCATCACGGGCTACAGGCTTTCGGGGCATGCCTTCCATCATGCCCTCCACCGGCAGGGAAGAAGGAATGCGTCCGTTTTCAAACTATACCGTCCAGACGGTACAGTTATTGCATGACGACTTCCCTCAGTCCGGCCCCCACCCAAAGGGACAGCACCGCCGCGCGGCCCCCGTGGCGGGATTGGCTTGCACTGGGGCTGCTGATGTTTCCCGTGCTGCTGGTGGCAGTGGACAACACCGCCCTGACCTTTGCCCTGCCCGCGATCGCACGCGCCCTGGAACCAACCGGCCTGCAGCTGCTGTGGATCGTGGACGCCTACCCCCTGGTCCTGGCCGGGCTGCTGGTATCAATGGGAAGCCTCGGCGACCGCATTGGGCGGCGGCGGCTGCTGGTCATCGGCAGCCTGGGCTTCGCCGCGCTGTCCGCCGCCACGGCCTTCGCCCCCACCCCGGAGTGGCTGATCGCCGGCCGTGCGGCGCTCGGGTTCTTCGGCGCCATGCTGATGCCGTCCACCCTGTCGCTGATCCGTAACATATTCCCGGAGCCCAACCGCCGGCGGCTTGCGGTGGCCATCTGGGCGGCCGGATTCTCCGGCGGCGCCGCCCTGGGCCCAATCCTCGGTGGATGGCTGGTGGAGCACTTCTGGTGGGGCGCCGTCTTCCTGGTGGCCGTGCCACTCATGCTGCCCCTGCTGGCGCTGGGGCCCGTCCTCATCCCGGAATCCAGGGATCCCGCGCCGGGCAGGGTGGATATCCCAAGCGTCCTGCTCTCCATGCTGGTCATGGTGCCCGTGGTCTACGGCATCAAGTCAGTAGCCACCGAAGGCCCGGGCACGGCAGGGCTGGGCAGCATCGCCTTTGGCGTGGCCATGGGGATCGTGTTCGTGCGCCGCCAGCACCGCTTGGAGCATCCACTGCTGGACATGTCGCTGTTCCGGAACAGGGTGTTCAGCATGGCCATCAGCGCCAACATCCTGGCCCTGTTTTCCTTCAACGGGTTCATCCTTTTCCTTGCCCAGCACCTCCAACTCCTGGAGGGGATGACGCCCTCCGTGGCGGGCATTGCCATGCTCCCGGCCCTGGCAGCCACCGTGGCGGCAGGCCTGGTGGTAGTCCCGTTGGTCCGGAAAGTCCGGCCAGGGTACGTAGTGGCCGCGGGCCTGTCCTTCAGCGCCGTCGGCTACAGCATGGTGGCCTTCGGAAACCATGACGGCGGGCCTTCCCTGCTGCTGGCAGCGCTGCTGGTCCTGGCGCTGGGCGTCGGCACGGCGGAAACCATCTCGAACGACCTCATCCTCGGCTCGGCCCCGCCGGCGAAATCGGGCGCCGCGGCGGCGATTTCCGAGACGGGCTACGAGGTGGGCTCACTGCTGGGGACTGCGGTGCTGGGCTCCATCCTGACCGCGTCCTACCAGCAGAACCTCCGGCTGCCGGCGGGGCTCGAGGCCATGCTGCCCGGAGCCTCACTGCACAACGCCGGGGAGACGTTGGCCGGCGCGGTGGAGGCGGCCGGCCTGTTGCCGGAATCAGTCGCGGGGGCAGTTCGGGATGCCGCGGCCGCGGCGTTCGATTCCGGCGTGCACATCACGGCGGCAATCGGACTGGTACTGATGGCGGCGGCGGCAGTGCTCGCCGCCGTCGTGCTCCGGAAAGTGCCCAAAGCGGCCTAGCAGTACAACGGCAGTGCTGTCCGGGGTAAAAGGAAGGCGTCCTGCGCCGGGGCAACCCCGGCGCAGGACGCCCTGCTGGATGTCCGCTACTTGGAGTCGGCGGCCGTGACCTTGGCGGTGGGCTTCATGTTTTCTGCCTGTACCATCCAGGCGAACTGCTCCAGCCTGGCGATGAACTCGTGCAGGAGGTCCGCGGAGGTGGGGTCTTCCTCATCCACTTCGTCGTGGACCTTACGCATGGTGCCAACGGCAGCTTCCATGGCGGCGACGATCCGCTCAATGGCATCCCCGGTGCTGATGAGTCCGTCGGGGAACTGGGCCAGGCTGGTGGTCTCGGCCACGGTGGAGCTGCGGCCGTCGGGGAGCGCGTGCAGGGCACGCATGCGCTCGGCGGTGTCGTCGGCGAACTGGCGGGCGGCGTCGACGATCTCATCGAGCTGGAGGTGGAGGTCGCGGAAGTTGGTGCCCACGATGTTCCAGTGCGCCTGCTTGCCCTGAACGTGGAGCTCGATCAGGTCTGCCAGGACAGCCTGCAGGTTGTTGGTCAGTGTCGGTGAAGCTTTCATGCATCCTCCTCAATTGGTCCAGTACGGCAGACGCTACCAGCCGTGGACGGCGTGGCGGCAGGGCCAAAGGAAATTTCTCAGTGAGCTTACTAATTTCGAACACGAGTCATAAACGAATGTGATTCATATTGCGTCTTGCATCACACGCCCGCCGCCCCCATACTAAATGAACGCCATTCATATAGTGACCTCCGTCTCACAGCCTTCCAGAAAGTGGTGCCATGACAGAGACAATCCGCACCAGTACTGCCAAACCCGGTCCGCACGCCCACGCGCCTTCCGCGGACGGCGTCAGTGCCAAGGGACTCAAGGGCGGCCAGCTCGGGCTCCTGGCCGTCGTCGTCCTGGGCATTTCAACCATTGCCCCCGCCTACACCCTCACCAGCGCACTGGGGCCCACCGTCAATGAAGCCGGCCTTCAGCTGCCCGTTATCTTCCTCATCGGGTTCATCCCCATGATCCTGGTATCGCTCGCCTACCGGGAACTCAACGCCGATTCCCCGGACAGCGGCACCACCTTCACCTGGGTCACCAAGGCCTTTGGCCCGTGGGTGGGCTGGATGGGCGGCTGGGGACTGCTGGCAGCGAACATCATCGTGCTGTCCAACCTGGCCGGCGTCGCCGTCGACTTCTTCTACCTCTTCCTGTCACAGCTCACCGGCTCCCCCGAACTGGCGGACCTGGCGGACAACAAAGCCCTGAACGTCATTACCTGCTTCGTCTTCGTGGCGCTGGCCGTCTGGGTCAGCTACCGCGGCCTGCACACCACCAAGCTGGTGCAGTACAGCCTGGTGGGCTTCCAGTTGCTGGTGCTGGGCTTGTTCGTCGCGATGGCCTTTGCCAACTGGTCCACCTCGGAAACGGCCATCCCGTTCAGCTGGGAGTGGTTCGACGTCACCAGGATCGAGACGTTCGGTCAGATTGCCGCCGGCATCTCCCTGTCGATCTTCGTGTACTGGGGCTGGGACGTCTGCCTCACCGTGAACGAGGAAACGGCCAACGGCAAGAAGACCGCCGGCGTGGCAGGCACCCTGACCGCCGTCATCGTCCTGGCCATCTACCTCCTGGTCAGCATCGCCACCATGATGTTTGCCGGCGTCGGCGATACCGGCAACGGCCTGAACAACGCCGAAAACCACGAAAACATCTTTACCGCACTGGCCTCCCCCATCATGGGCCCGTTCGCCATCCTGATGTCCCTCGCCGTGCTCTCCAGCTCCGCCGCGTCCCTGCAGTCAACCTTCATGTCGCCGTCGCGCAGCCTGCTGGCCATGGCCCACTACGGCGCACTGCCGGAGCCCTTCAGCCGCATGAGCAGGAAGTTCGCCACGCCGGGCTTCGCCACCATCGCCGCCGGTGTGATGTCCGCGGGGTTCTACGCAGTGATGCACGTGGTCAGCGAGAACGTCCTGAACGACACCATCCTGGCCCTGGGCCTGATGATCTGCTTCTACTACGGCCTCACGGCCCTGGCCTGCACATGGTACTTCCGCCACAGCCTGTTCAACAGCGTGCGCCACTTCGTGCTGCGGCTGGTATGCCCGGTGGTGGGCGGCGTGGGCCTGTTCGTGGTGTTTGTCCAGACCGCCGTGGACAGCCTGGCCCCGGAGTTTGGCAGCGGCTCCGAGGTGTTCGGCGTGGGCCTGGTGTTCATCCTGGGCGTCGGCATCCTGGCTCTGGGCGCCGTGGTCATGCTGGTCATGTCCCGCACGCACCCGGGCTTCTTCCGCGGTGAAACCCTCAAGCAGGACACCCCCGCACTGGTCGTTCCGGAATAACCTCCAACACAAAAGGTGCCGTGCCCCGCCAGGGGCACGGCACCTTTTGTGTTGACGACGACGGATGGCTCACCAATAGTGCGCCACGTCGACCACCAGGCGGGAGCCGGAGCCCGGACCGTCAAGGGTGAACACCCGGAACGGGAGCCGGGCACGGACACCCAGCCCGATGGTGGTCTGGCCCTCGAAGCTTCCGGCCCAGACCACCTGGCGGAAGGTCTGGTAACCCGAAACGTTGGAAAGCTCAGCCTTGTCGGCGGGGGTGTAGGTGGCCTGGCCGTTGTTGTCATAGGCCGGCGCTTTGACGACGACCTGCAGCCGGGCGCCGCCCCGCGTTGGCACCACTGCCCCAGAGCCGTCCTGGATGATCTGGGGGACGTAGCGGACGGTGTAGCCGGGCGCCGGTGTGCCGCCCAGGTCAACCACCAGCCGGTCAAAGCAATAGTGCTGCCCGGTCCGGACATTGGTTACGGGCGCGCCGCTCATGGCGCCGTCCGACTTCATCAGCGAACCCCACGCGAGTCCGCAGTACGACGTGGTCGCCGAGGCGGCGCCCGGAACCACTAAAGCCATGCCTGCAGCCAGCAGGATGGCTGCCAGCCAGATGAAGAACTTTTTCATTGTTGTGCCACCCGAAATAAGGGCCAGTGGATGCTTCCAGCGTAGGAGCGTTCGCGGGCGGAAACGAGGGGTCATTTTGATAACGACGGCGGCACCGGACTAAGCAGCCCAGGCCAGGTCAACACAGGACAAAGAAGCGCCGGCCACCTCGGGTGAGGTGGCCGGCGCAGGGAAAACCAGGATGGAAATTTAGCCTTCGCAGTCGCGGCAGTACTTAAGGCCGTCCTTTTCGCGGGCAACCTGCGACCGGTGGCGGACCAGGAAGCACGACGAGCAGGTGAACTCGTCAGACTGCTCGGGAACCACAATGACGGTCAGTTCCTCGTTGGACAGGTCGGCGCCGGGCAGGTCGATACCTTCGGCGGTGTCGTTCTCGTCGACATCGATAACCGCGGTCTGCGCGTTGCCGCTCCGTGATGCCTGGAGGGCCTCGAGAGAGTCGGCCGGCGACTCTTCTTCCTGCTTGCGTGGAGCATCGTAATCGGTAGCCATAGCATGTTCACTTTCGTTGCTGCGCAGCGCCATTTCAGGCACCTCAGTGAAGCAGTTTAGGGCATTATCCCGCTACCGGCGCAATAGTGTGCTTAACCAGACATTGGGCCGGTTTCTGCCGTTGTTCCTGCGTGCTCCGAGCGGGCGTGGCAGGCTCCGATGGACACCCCGCTCAAGGCCGGCAGCCAGCCCCACCGGGTGGCATTGGCCATGGCGCCGGCGGCGTCCGTTTCGGAGTCGAAAGTGAGGGTGTCCAGCAGCCAGCCGCGGAGCCGGACGAACAGGGTATGCGTCATGCCTGAAACCTACGCAGCTATTGTTGTGGCCACGTTTCGCCGCCGTCTCCCCCGGATTAACTCCGCGGCCCTGGCGTTACCGCACCGGCGGGGCCGTGCTGCTGCGCAGGACGAGCTCGGGCTCCACCACAAGGGTCCGGGGGCCGCCCTTGCCATCGAACGCAGTGAGCATCATGTCCATGCACCGACGGCCCAGTTCTTCAAAGTCCTGCCGGACCACCGTCAGTGGAGGACTGAAATAGCCGGCCTCGGGCTGGTCGTCGAAGCCCACCACGGATACGTCCCCGGGCACCTTGATGCCCGCCTCGTTCAATGCGCGCAGGACTCCAAGGGCCATCTGGTCGTTGCCAACAAAGAGCGCAGTGGCGCTGCGGCCCGCTGCCAGCCGCCTGCCGATCTCGTATCCGCTGCCCGCGCTCCAGTCGCCCTCGATGATCAGGTCTGCCTCGAGCCCGGCGGAGTCCAGCGCTCCCCGCCAGCCCTCGGCGCGGGCTACGGCGTCGATCCAGTCCTGCGGTCCCGCGACGTGTCCGATCCGGACGTGCCCCTGCCCGATGAGGTGTTCCACTGCCAGTTCTGCGCCGCGGCGCTGGTCCACCTTGACCCCGCCCACGGAGTCATTCCCGGTGGGACCGACGGCAACCACGGGCACTCCAATGGGCAGTTCCGCCAGGGCGGCCAGCGTCTCCAGGTGCGGGACGATCACTACTATTCCGTCCACAGACTGGTTCAGGAAGTGCCGGACGGCGTCCAGGATCGCGTCCCGGTTGACCTCCCGCAGCGCTGCGACGCTGACGAAGTATCCTGCGTCCCGTGCAGCACGTTCCACTCCCAGCAGGGTGTTGGCGGGGCCGTACTGCGAAAGCTCGCTGCCCAGGACGCCGATGGTCTGCGAGCGCCGGGTGACCAGGCTCCGGGCGGCGGTGTTGCGGCGGTAGCCGAGTGCGGCAATCGCCGCTTCCACCCTGCCGCGGGTGCCGGAGCTGACATTGGGGTGGCTGTTGACCACCCGTGACACGGTCTGGTGCGAGACCCCGGCCAGTTCCGCCACGTCCTCGAGCGTTGGCAGCCGGGGTGGCCTGCCGTTTGTCACGGGGTTCCGCTCCATGGCAGCCGCCGGGGCCGGCACCTCAGCCGTGCCACTGGGTCAGATCCCGCCGGCCAGTTTGTAGTAGGCGGCGTTCCAGTTCAGGTCCTTTTTGAACTGGCGGATGGTGGTTCCTTCGTCAATCGTGAGCAGTTCCGTCTTGGCGATTTCGGCGAAGTCCTCGAAGACGTCCATGCCCACCTGGGTGGAGAGCACGGTGTGGTGGGCGGCGCCGGCGGTCAGCCAGGCGGCGGCCGAGGTGGCGAAGTCCGGCTTCGGCTCCCACAGCGCGCGGGCCACGGGCAGGTTGGGCAGTGGCTGGTCCAGGGGGACGACGTCGACGGCGTTGGCCACCAGACGGAAACGGTCCCGCATGTCGGACAGGGCGACGACGACGCCCGGCGAGGCGTCGGCGTCGAACACCAACCGGACGGGGTCTTCCTTGCCGCCGATACCCAGCGGGTGGATTTCCAGCCGGGGCTTGGCGGCGGTCAGGGAGGGGCAGACCTCGAGCATGTGGGCGCCCAGGATCTTCTCGGAGCCAGGTTCCAGGTGGTAGGTGTAGTCCTCCATGAGGGAGGCGCCGCCGGGCAGGCCGGCGCCCATGACCTTGGCGGCCCGGACCAGGATGGCGGTCTTCCAGTCGCCCTCGGCGCCGAACCCGTAGCCGGCGGCCATGAGCCGCTGCACGGCGAGGCCCGGAAGCTGGCGGAGCGCACCCAGGTCCTCGAAGGACGTGGTGAACGCGGCGGAGCCGTTGCCTTCCAGGAAGCTGCGCAGGCCCAGTTCGATCCGGGCGCCGTAGCGCAGCGATTCGTGCCGGGCCGCGCCTGCGCGGAGCTCCGGCACCACGACGTAAAGGTCCTCATACTCCGCCACCAGGGCGTCGACGTCGGACTCTGCAGCACCGTGGACGGCGTCCGCGAGCTCGTTGACGGACCAGGTGTTCACCGCGACGCCGAACCGCAGCTCGGCCTCGGTTTTGTCACCTTCGGTCACGGCGACGTTGCGCATGTTGTCGCCAAAACGGGTGAGCTTCAGCGTCCGGACGGCGGCCCAGCCGGCCGCGGCGCGCTGCCAGGAGCCCACTTGGCGGGCAACCTCGGGGTTGGAAACATGCCCGACGACGGTCTTCCGGGCGATGCCCAGGCGGGACTGGATGTAGCCGAACTCGCGGTCGCCGTGGGCAGCCTGGTTCAGGTTCATGAAGTCGAAGTCGATGTCCGCCCACGGCAGGTCGCGGTTGGCCTGCGTATGCAGGTGCAGCAGGGGCTTGCGCAGCAGGTCCAGGCCCTGGATCCACATCTTGGCCGGGCTGAAGGTGTGCATCCAGGCCGTCACGCCGATGACCGAGTCATCCGAATTTGCCTCAAGCGCGGTGCGGCGGATGGCATCCGAATCGGTCAGGACCGGCTTCCACACAATCTTGACCGGAACGGCGGAGGAGGCATTGAGCTGGTTGGCGATCTCCTGCGACTGGGCGGCCACCTGCTTGAGGACTTCCTCCCCGTAGAGGTGCTGGCTGCCGGTGAGGAACCAGACTTCGTATCCGTCGAGGGAGGTGTTTGCTGCGGTGCTCATGAATTCTCCTGGGAAGAGTTTCGGGCCGGTTATTGGCCGTAAACGTTCTGGTAGCGGGCGTAGAGGGAGTCGATGTGGTCCTGGTCGATGGGCAGCGGCTCGCCCAGTTGCCGGGAAATGTGCACGGTGCGGGCCACTTCCTCGCACATGACGGCGGCCTTCACGGCGGACCGGGCGTCCTTGCCGATGGTGAACGGGCCGTGGTTCTGCATCAGGACCGCCGGGGACTTGGAATTCTTCAGCGTCTCCACGATCCCGTGGCCGATCGAGTCGTCGCCGATCAATGCGAACGGGCCCACCGGGATGGAACCGCCGAACTCGTCCCCCATCATGGTCAGCACGCAGGGGATGGCCTCCCCCCGGGCTGCCCAGGCGGTGGCGTAGGTGGAGTGGGTATGCACCACCCCGCCCACCTCCGGCATGTGCCGGTAGACATAGGCGTGCGCGGCGGTGTCCGACGACGGCGACAGCGGCGGGTTGCCCCAGTCCACCGTGCCGCCGCCACCAAGGTTGGTGCCCCTGACCGGGGTGCCGTACAGGTCGGTCACGATCATCTGCTCCGGGGTCAGGTCCTGGTAGGAGACACCGGAGGGCTTGATGACCATGAGGTCGGTGCCGGGCACCCGGGCGGAGACGTTGCCCGCGGTCCACACCACCAGGCCGTACCGTGTCAGCTCGGCATGGAGGGCGCACACTTCCGCCCGGACTCGGGCGATGGTTTCCAGGAGGCCTGTTCCGGCGCCGGTTACGGCGCTCATGCGGACACCTCCACAGGTGATTCGGACACGGAGCCTGCGCCTGACGGACCCGTGCGGGCAACTCTGCGCTGGATGGCCTTGAGCCGGTGCATGACGTCGTTGCCGCCCCGGCCGAAGTAGTCGTGGAGGGCCTTGTATTCCTGGAACAGTTCTTCGTAGGCGGCCGCGTTTTCGGGATTTGGGGTGTAGACCTCCCCGGGCTCGGCGCCCATGGCTGCGGCGGCCTCACGGATGTCCGCGTATTCGCCCGCTGCGACAGCGGCGTGGATGGCCGATCCCAGGGCCGGACCTTGTTCCGAGCCGATGGTGGACAGCTGCAGGCCGGTGGCGTCTGCGTAGATCTGCATCAGGAGTTTGTTCTTGAGCAGGCCGCCGGCCACGATGAATTCCTTGACCGGAACCCCGGCGTCGCGGAAGGCGTCCACGATGGTGCGGGTTCCAAAGGCGGTGGCTTCCAGCAGCGCGCGGTAGGTGTCCTCGGGCCTTGTGGCCAGGGTCTGGCCCACCACAATGCCCGAAAGCTCGTGGTCCACCAGGACCGAACGGTTGCCGGAATGCCAGTCGAGCGCGATCAGGCCGTGCTCTCCGATGGCCTGCCGGGATGCCAGTTCGGTGAGGTACTCGTGGATCCCCAGTCCGGCGCCCTCGGCAGCCTGGTGGTATTCGGGCGGGACGCCGTACTTGGTGAACCAGCCGAAGATGTCCCCCACGCCTGACTGTCCGGCCTCGTAGCCCCACAGGCCCGGCACGATGCCACCATCCACGGCACCGCACATTCCCGGTACCTCGCGCAGCTCACTGCCGTTCATGACGTGGCAGGTGGAGGTGCCCATGATCGCCACCAGCTGGCCGGAGTCCACCGCCTTCGCGGCCGGGGCGGTGACATGGGCGTCAACGTTTCCCACGGCCACCGCGATGCCCTCCGGCAGCCCGGTCCAGGCG
The DNA here is from genome assembly GCF_035621795.1 of Pseudarthrobacter sp. LT1. NCBI lineage: Bacteria > Bacillati > Actinomycetota > Actinomycetes > Micrococcales > Micrococcaceae > Pseudarthrobacter > Pseudarthrobacter sp. LT1. The sequence goes on along the minus strand of NZ_CP141830.1, from coordinate 906,635 downwards.
GCTGCCTCCGCCGTCAGGGTGCCTGCGGCGTCCCCCAGCTGGCCGATGGTGTGCTCCAGCTTGGAGCTGACAAAGTCCTTGAAGTCCGGGTTCAGGGCGGCCAGGAAATCCTCCGACGGATACCGGCCATCCTGGTAGATGCCCTTGTAGCCGGCAGTGCAGGCGTTGCGGACATACCGGCCGCAGAGCTGCCAGACGATCCAGTCCGCAGCCTCCACCCAGTGGTCCATCGCGGTGTAGGCCTCCGGGTCCTCCTCCAGCAGCTGCAGCCCCTTGGCGAATTCCCATTCGGAGGAGATCAGGCCCCCGTAACGGGGAAGCCAGTCCTCCCCCCGTTCGGCGGCAAGCCGGTTGATCCGGTCGGCCTGGCCCTGCGCAGCATGGTGGCGCCAGAGCTTTACGTAGGCGTGCGGGCGGTTGGCGAAGCCGGGCAGTTCATTGAGGGGCGTGCCGTCCGCCTTAACCGGAACCATGGTGCAGGCAGTGAAATCCGTGGCAATGCCGACGACGGCGGCGGGGTCGATCCCGGCGTCCGCCACAGCGGCGGGAACGGCGGTCCGCAGGACGTCCCGGTAGTCGTTGGGCACCTGAAGTGCCCATTCCCCGGGAAGCCGGGCGCCGTCGTCGCCCGCGGTGTCCCGTGGCAGGACGTCGGTGACCACCGCGTGGGGGTACTCATGGACGGCGCTGCCCAGTTCCTTGCCGTCGCGGACACGCACCACCACGGCACGGCCTGAAAGGGTTCCGTAATCCACCCCGATGACGCAATGGTCATGGCGGGACTCGGAACCGGGAGTGAACAGCGCATCTGGCATGGGGTTGCCTCCGTCCGGGAGGCAGGGGCCTCATTACCGGGTTTGTAGGGGTCAGGGTGTAGCTACGTGCTGCAGCAAGTGTGAACGCTAACAACGAAGAAGTCAATGAAGCCGAAAAGTTTCCTAAATTCCTGCCCGCCACTCTTGTTAGCGTTCACAAACCGGTCTATATTGAACCGACACATCAACAATGTGGCCAGGACCCGGGAGCACTGGTGCTGCCTGGTCCACCAACACTTCGCGGCAGTGCTGCCGCGGAAGGAGAAAATGGTGAGAATCAAAAAACTGATGGGCGCGGTGGCCCTTGTCCTCGCCCTGACGGTGGGCGCCACAGGTTGCGGCTCCCGCGGCGGGGCCAGCGAATCCAGCGGTGCCGCCAAGCCCAGCGATTCACTGGTAGGCATTTCGATGCCCACGCAGACGTCCGAACGGTGGATCGCTGACGGCGCCAACGTGGAGAAGTCCCTGAAGGACCTCGGCTACAAGACGGACCTCCAGTTCGCCAATGACGACATCCCCACCCAGGTGTCGCAGATCGAAAACATGCTGACCAAGGGCGCCAAGGCCCTGATCATCGCCGCCATTGACGGCACCACCCTGACTGACGTCCTGGCCAAGGCCAAGGAGCAGAACGTCAAGGTCATCGCGTACGACCGCCTCATCAACGGCACGCCCAACGTCGACTACTACACCACGTTCGACAACTACACGGTGGGTGTCCAGCAGGCCACCTCGCTGCTGACCGGGCTGGGCCTGGTCGACGCCAGCGGCAAGAAAGTGGACGGCAAGGGCCCCTTCAACATCGAGCTTTTCGCCGGCAGCCCCGACGACAACAACGCCAACTTCTTCTGGACCGGCGCCATGGACACGCTCAAGCCGTACCTGGATGCCGGCACCCTGAAGGTCCCCAGCGGCCAGACCAAGTTTGAGCAGGCAGCCATCCTTCGCTGGCAGGCCCCCGTGGCCCAGAAGCGCATGGAGGACATCATCACCTCCGCCTACAGCTCCGGCACCAAGCTGAACGGTGTGCTGTCCCCGTATGACGGCCTCTCCATCGGCATCATCTCGGCCCTCACCAGCACCGGCGGCTACGCCAAGGGAACCCTGCCCGTGGTAACCGGCCAGGACGCCGAGAAGGGTTCCGTCAAGTCCATCATCGCCGGCGAGCAGTACTCCACCATCTTCAAGGACACCCGCCAGCTCGGCGCACAGGCCGTCAAGATGGTTGATGCTGTCCTCAAGGGCCAGGAACCGGAAACCAATGACACCAAGACCTACAACAACAAGGTCAAGGTTGTCCCGGCCTTCCTGCTGAAGTCCGTGATCATCACCAAGGACAACTACAAGAAGGAACTGATCGACTCGGGTTACTACACCGACGCCGACGTCAAGTAGTCAGCGTCCGGGGGCCGTGGCCGGGCCGCGAGTCCGGCCACAGCCCCCTCCCGCCGCCGCCTGCAGCAGCAGGAAGGCCCAGCTTCGACCAGTCAGTGGGAATTGACGATGAACACACCCATTCTTCAAATGCGAGGAATCACCAAGACGTTCCCGGGCGTAAAAGCCCTCCAGGACGTCACCCTGGATGTGAACCGTGGAGAGGTCCACGCCATCTGCGGTGAAAACGGAGCCGGCAAATCAACGCTCATGAAAGTGTTGTCCGGCGTCTATCCGCACAACAGCTTCGACGGGGAGATCCTCTTCGAGAACGAACCCTGCAACTTTTCCAGCATCTCTGACAGCGAGAAGCGCGGGATCGTCATCATCCACCAGGAACTGGCCCTGAGCCCGTACCTGTCCATCGCCGAGAACATCTACCTGGGCAACGAACAGGCCACCAACGGGTGGGTGGACTGGCGCAAGACCAACCTGGAGGCAGCCCGGCTGCTGGCCCGTGTCGGCCTGGACGAGAACCCGGTCACCCCCGTGCAGCACATCAGCGTGGGCAAGCAGCAACTGGTGGAAATCGCCAAGGCGTTGTCCAAGGAAGTGAAGCTGCTGATCCTGGACGAGCCCACGGCCGCCCTCAATGACGAGGATTCCGGCCACCTGCTGGACCTGATCCTCCACCTGAAGGGCCAGGGCGTCACCAGCATCATCATCAGCCACAAACTCAATGAGATCCGCAAGGTGGCGGACGCCGTCACCATCATCCGGGACGGCAAGACCATCGAGACCCTGCGGCTCGACGAAGGCCAGATCACCCAGGAGCGGATCATCCGCGGCATGGTGGGCCGGGACTTGGAGAGCCTGTATCCGGACCGCGAGCCGCGGATCGGCGAGGAAGTCCTGCGGATCGAGGACTGGTCCGTGCGCCACCCCCAGGACCACAGCCGCATGGTGGTCAACAACGCCAACCTGCACGTCAGGAAGGGTGAGGTGGTGGGGCTTGCCGGCCTCATGGGCGCCGGGCGCACCGAACTTGCCATGAGCGTCTTCGGCCGCACCTACGGCACCGCCACCTCCGGCAAGGTCTACAAGTACGGCGAGGAAATCAACACCGCAACGGTGTCCGACGCCATCAGGCACGGCATCGCCTACGCCACTGAGGACCGGAAGCACTACGGGCTGAACCTCATCGAGGACATCAAGCGGAACATTTCCCTGGCAGCACTGCGCAAGCTTGCCAAGCGCGGCTTCGTGGACAAGAACCAGGAGACCGTGGTGGCCAACGGCTACCGCAGGAGCATGAACATCAAAGCCCCGTCGGTGGCCGCCATCACCGGGAAACTGTCCGGTGGAAACCAGCAGAAGGTGGTGCTGAGCAAATGGATGTTCTCCGACCCGGACGTGCTCATCCTCGATGAACCCACCCGCGGAATCGATGTCGGGGCCAAATACGAGATCTACACGATCATCGCCAAACTCGCGGCCGAAGGAAAAGCCGTCATCGTGATTTCCTCGGAACTTCCCGAACTCCTGGGCATCTGCGACCGCATCTACACCCTCGCTGCCGGGCACATCACAGGTGAGGTGCCCATCGCCGAGGCCACCCAGGAGACCCTGATGCACTACATGACCAAAGAGAAGGAATAGCGAAATGTCCGCCCTACGAGAATCGCTCGGATTCCTCACCAGCCGCCTCCGCCAGGTTGGCATCTTCGTTGCCCTGATCCTGATCGTCCTGCTGTTCCAGGGCCTGACGGGCGGGATCCTGCTGGAACCGCAGAACGTCACCAACCTGGTGGTCCAGAACAGCTACATCCTCATCCTGGCCATCGGCATGGTGATGGTGATCATCGCCGGTCACATCGACCTTTCCGTGGGGTCGGTGGCCGGGTTCATCGGCGCCGTGGCCGGCGTCATGATCGTGCACTGGGGCTGGCCGTGGTGGGCCGCCATCCCTGCCTGCCTGCTGGTCGGCGCCCTGGTGGGTGCCTGGCAGGGCTACTGGATCGCCTATGTGGGGATCCCGGCCTTCATCGTCACCCTGGCCGGCATGCTGATCTTCCGCGGGCTGACGCTCATCACCCTGAAGAACCAGCAGATCACCCCCTTCCCCGCCGAACTCCGTGCCCTCGGCGGCGGCTTCCTCCCCGATCTCACCGGTGGTACCTCGGTACTGGAATGGCTTACCGTCATCCTGGGCGTCGGCGCAACGGCGGCCCTGCTGATCCAGGCTTTCAAGGAGCGCAGGATCCGCCGGAAGTTCGACCTCGAAAGCGAGCCCCTGGTCTGGTTTGTCATCAAGACCACCTTCACGTCGCTGCTCATGCTCGTCATCACCTTCCTGCTGGCGTCCTACCGCGGCACGCCGATCGTCCTGGTGGTCCTGGCCGCGCTGGTCATCGCGTACACGGCCCTCATGAACAACAGCGTCTTCGGCCGGCACACGTACGCCATCGGCGGCAACCTCCATGCGGCTGAGCTGTCGGGCATCAAGACCAAGGCCGTCACATTCCGGCTCTTCGTTAACATGGGCGTGCTCTCCGCGCTGGCCGGCCTTGTCTTCACCGCCCGGCTCAACTCCGCACAGCCCGCCGGCGGAACCGGCTTCGAACTCGATTCCATCGCCGCAGCCTTCATTGGCGGCGCCGCGGTCACCGGCGGCATCGGTACGGTGGCGGGAGCCATGATCGGTGGCCTCATCATGGGCGTGCTGAACAACGGCATGTCCATCCTGGGCCTGGGCACCGACTACCAGCAGCTCATCAAGGGCCTGGTGCTCCTTGTCGCGGTCGGTTTCGACATCTTCAACAAGAACCGCAGCGGTGGCGGCGGCGACATTGGCAAGCGCTTCAAGCTCAAGACCAGCCCTCCGCCGGCAGCAGAGAAGCCGGCGCCGGCCGCCAGCGAAACGGTGGAGGCAGGCATCAAGTAGGAAAAACCGCAACCGTGCACCTGTTGGCCCCCGTTGCCCCGGACTGAGTCCTGGCAACGGGGGTCTTCCTGCGTGCGGCCGCGGCGATGAGGGGCAACTGCTCAGGGGGCAGCCAGGCCTGCGGCAACATCGGCAGGCGAGCGCCGGCGGCGGCTCAGCACGATGAACGGGGCCGCCAGCAACTGCACCGCGCCGCCCAGGGCCAGCGACGCCGGGTAGCCGTAGAGGTCCGCGGTCCTGCCGAGCAGCGGCTGCACCACCACTCCCCCGCTGGACCCCATGAGCGAGGCAAAGCTCAGGACGGTGGCCCGCTGCTTCGAGGGGATCATGTCGTTGAGGTACGCCTGGCGCACGGGGGTGCCGGCGGAGGCAACCACCGCCCAGAGCGCCAGGAGCACCAGGGCCAGCCAGAAGATGTGGGTGGCCAGGAGCACCACCAGGACCGCTGAGCTGGTGATGGTGGAGGCGATCAGTACCGTGGTGCGCCGGCGGACCAGCTTCCGGACCAGCGGGGCAAGCCAGCCGCCCACGATATCCGCACCTGCAACGATGGCTGCTGCCAGGCCTGCGATAGCGTAGGCCCTCGGATCACCGAAGAGCTGCAGCAGGTAGGGCTGGAGGGCGTAAAAAACGTAGAATCCCACGCCCTCCGTGAACGGCGCGGCCAGCATCATGAACCGCACCGGAGGGTTCTTCAGTCCGCCGTCCAGCGAGGCCTGCAGCACTGCGCGGGTGGCCTGCAGGGGGTGCGCCGACCGCTCGGGGGTGAAGCCGACGTCGTGCATGAGCAGGAAGGCAACAGCGAACATCGCCACCAGCACCGCGACGCGCAGCAGGAACGGCACGCCCAGGTTGGTGGCCTGGGCAATGACCCCGCCCGCTACTGATCCGGCCAGCATGGCGATGCCGGAAACCATCTGGCCCCGGCCCAGGACGGCTTCGAGTCCGCCGTCGTAGCCGGAAAAGTGGAGGGCGTCCACCAGCCAGGCTTCCACGGCCCCCGAGAAGAAGGTGAAGCCAAGGCCCAACAGTGCAGACACCGCTGCCCACCACCAGAACGGAGCCGACAACTGCCACAGCAGGTAGTAAAGGTAGGTGGACCCGGCCAGCGTCACGGTGCCCAGCAGGAAGGACGTGCGGCGTCCCCAGCTGTCGGCCACCACCCCGGTGGGCACCTCGAAGAGAACCATCCCTGCGGTGAAGAAGGCGTTGGCCGCGAAGGCTTCCAGGTTGGTGAGCCCGGCATCGAGCAGGAAGAGCGTGTTGATGCCCCAAATGAACGAGGCCGCAAGGGTGTTTCCCAACGTCAGCGTCAGGTAGACGTTCTGGATCTTGCGTGCTGCGGCATTCACCGGCGGCCGTTCTCTTCGGGCTGTTCCTGGCCGGGCGGATCAGGACGGGCTGAAGTTGGGGGGAACGGGGTCGTGCCGCAGGTACTGCCGGCGGAACCGGCCCGTACCTGCCGTCAGGGCCCGCAGTTCCACTGCATACCGCAGGAGTTCCTGGTCCGGGACTTCGGCGCTGATCTCCGTCAGCCCTTCGCCGGAGGAGGTGGTGCCGGTGAGGCGTCCGCGCCGGCCGGACAAATCGCTCATCACGCTGCCCACATGTTCGTCGGCAACGGTGATGGACACGGAGGACACCGGCTCCAGGAGCTGGATCTTTCCCGCGGCCGCCGCCTCGCGCAGGGCAAGGGCCCCCGCCGCCTGGAATGCCGCGTCGGAGGAATCCACGCTGTGGGCCTTCCCGCCGGTCAGCGTCACCCGCAGATCCACCACGGGAAAACCCGCAGACACTCCCCTGTCCATTTGGGCCCGGACTCCTTTTTCGATGGACGGGATGAACGTTCCCGGGATGACGCCGCCCACCGTCTTGTCCACGAATTCGAACCCGCCGCCGCGGTCCAGCGGTTCAACCTGGATGTCGCACACGGCGTACTGGCCGTGCCCGCCGGACTGTTTGACGTGGCGTCCGTGGCCGGTGGCGGGGGCAGCGAAGGTTTCCCGCAGCGGTGTCACCACGTCCACGGTGTGCAGCTTGACGCCCTGTTCCCGCAGCCGGTCCAGGACCACCTCGGCGTGCGCCTCACCCATGCACCACAGCACCAGCTGGTGCGTTTCGGCGTTCCGTTCCACCCGCAGGGTGGGATCCCCGGCTGCGATCCGGCCCAGGCTGCGGGCCAGGGCGTCCTCGTCGCTGCGGGAATCCGCTTCCACGGCAACCGGCAGCAACGGTTCGGGCATCTCCCACGTGGCCAGCAGCAGCGGGCTTTCCCGGGTGGAAATGGTGTCCCCGGTTTCCGCGCTGCCCAGCTTCGCCAGTGCGCACATGTCCCCGGCCACGCAGTAGGGAACGGGGCGCAGGCTGGCGCCCAGCGGCGAGTAGATATGGGTGACGCGTTCGTCGGTGTCATGGTCCTGGTGCCCGCGGTCAGCGAGGCCGTGGCCGGCCACGTGGACAGGCGTGTCCTCCTGCAGCGTCCCGGAGAAGACGCGCACCAGGCAGATGCGTCCCAGGAAGGGATCGTTGGAAGTGCGCACCACCTCGGCGGCGAGCGGCCCCGAGGGGTCGCATGCCAGCCTTCCAGCCGGTTCCCCTGCAAGGTCGGTCGTGTCCGGCAGGCTGCGTTCCGGCGGTGCCGGGAAGGCGCGCACCAGCACATCGAGCAGCTCCGCCGTGCCGAGGCCGGTGACGGCGGACGTGGGCAGGACGGGGAAGAACGAGCCGCGGGCGACGGCGGTTTCCAGGTCGGCCGCCAGCACTGCGGTATCGATATCCTCCCCTTCCAGGTAGCGGTCCATCAGCGTCTCGTCTTCGCTTTCGGCGATGATGCCCTCGATCAGGGCACCCCGCGCGGCGCCGGCGGCTGCAAGTTCCCCGGGGGCCGCGGGGCGGACATCGGGTGATGGGTCTCCGGAGGAGTAGTCCGTCACTTCCTGGGACAACAGGCCCAGGAGGCCGGTGGCCGCACCCCCTGCCGGCACCGGGACGCACAGCGGCAGGACGCCGTCGCCGAACGCCTTACGGCAGGCGGCCAGGGCGCCGTCGTAATTTGCCCGCGGATGGTCCAGCCGGGTGATCACGACGGCGCGCGGCAGCATCATGTGCCCGCACTCGGCCCAGAGCGCGGTGGTGGTTGCGTCGATGCCGTCCACGGCGGAGACCACAAAAAGGGCGGCATCCGAGGCCCTAAGCCCGGCCCTCAGCTCGCCGATGAAGTCCGGGTAGCCGGGGGTGTCCAGGAGGTTCACTTTGACGTCGTCGACCATCAGCGGCACCAAGGAGACCGTGACCGAGCGTTGCTGGTGGACCGCGGCCGGATCCGAGTCGCTGACCGTGGACCCGTCCGCAATGGAGCCCTTGCGGGTGATCATGCCGTTGGCTGCGAGCAGGGCCTCGATCAGCATGGTCTTCCCGGCACCGGAGTGCCCCACCAAGGCCACGTTCCGGATCCGGGCCGGGTCCTGCGCCGCGATGCCGGCGGCCTGGTCGGCCCGCTTCGAATCAGGCCCGTTCCTGCCGCCCGCCGCCCGCGCTGACTCCCTGGTGCTCTTCACCGACATTGGAACCTCCTGGCATCATTGCCGACCGGACCGGACGTGTCCTCTGATTCGACACCTTGGGACGGCGGGACGGCAAGAGCACAGGCTATTTGCTGCGGGCTTTGCGGGTAGCGGCGTCGTTGGCCTTCTGGAGAGCGTGGACCAGCTGGTCCTTGTCCATCTTCGAGCGGCCCTTGACGTCCAATTCCTTGGCGAGCTTGTAGAGGTGCTCCTTTGAGGCGTTGGCATCGACGCCGCCGGCGGTGGGTTCGGACGATCGGATGCCCTGCTCCGCGCGCTTGTCAGAGGGGCCGCGCTTTTCCTTGGGCTCCCAGTGGTCGCCCACCTTCTCATAGCTGTGCTTCAGTGAGGCGTAGGCTGCGCGGGCGGCGCGCTCTTCGTCCTGGTCGTAGGACTCGAGGGCGGAATCATAGGTCTTCGCGAACGTGTCCTGGGCCTTCTGGTCAGAACGCTGCAGGGTCGAGGGAAGCTCGTCCTTGCGGGCATGGTCGTTCTTGCCGGTCTTGGGCATGGCACCCATCCTCCTTTAGTCAGCAGGCTGATTATTCGGATGGATCCAGCTTAGACCCGGAGGTGGTGTGGAGCCCCCTGTCGGATTCGAACCGACGACCCCCGCTTTACAAGAGCGGTGCTCTGGCCAACTGAGCTAAGGAGGCGCGCCCCTGGGGGCGTGCGCCGGGAAGGCGCTAGATAAGGTTAGCCCAACTCCCGCCGGGCGTAAAAACGCGCCGGAACCGCCGCTGGACGCGGCAGGGGCCCGCCCCGGAGACGATCCGGAGCGGGCCCCTGCCCGGGCTGCTGGTCCTTAGCCCTTAGCCGTGATGGCTGCCTGCAGGAAGTCCGGGAACGGCGTCTGGGCGCTGTCCCCCTTGCCCCACTGCTTGCCGTCCACGAACACCGTGGGCGTACCGGTCACGCCGATGGCCGCTGCTTCCTTGGTGGTGAACTTCACGAACGGGCGGTAGGTCTTGTCATCCACGCAGGAGTCGATGTTGACGCCCATGTCGGATGCCATCTTCTTCAGGTCGTTGTCCGAGAGGCCTGCGCTGCCCTCCGCCGGCTGCTTGGCAAACAGCGCGTTGACGAAGTCGGAGTACTTCTCCGGTGACGCGTTGACCACGCAGGCCGCGGCGTTGGCGGCGCGGGACGAGTAGTTGGTGGTTGACCGGCTGTCCAGGAAGCCGAGGGCACGGTATTCCACCGTGATCTTGCCGTCATTGCGCAGCGAGGTGAGCTGGTCGTTGTACTGGGCCTCGAAGTTCTTGCAGACGGGGCAGATGAAGTCGATGTAGAGGACAACCTTCACCGGCTTGCCGGCCTCCGCCCCGGCGCCCGGAGCCACAACCTCGGCGGGCGGAGTCTTCGGGGCATCCCCCAGGGAAGCCGCGTCAACAGTTGCCGCTTCAGTCTTGGCCACGCCCGTGTTGGCCAGCAGGGTCACGCCGCCGTGGGCGTTGGCATTGGCCGGAACGGGTCCCTGGTCCGCAACCGGCGCGTTTTGCTTGAGGCTGTTGGTGACCACCAGGGCCACCACCACCAGGATGGCCACGACCGCTGCCACGATGCCCCAGCCGATCAGCAGCTTGTTGCGCTTGTCCTTCTTTACCTGCGCTTCGCGGATCAGGCGCGCCTTTTCCCGCGCCTCGGCGGTTCGCTCAGCCTTGGACTTACGTACTTCGTTTGCGGGGCTCATGAGTTCCTTGGGTCGGTCGACGTAGGGGGACCACTTGGTGGCACCCCAACATTTTAGGGGAGAAAGCTGAGAGCTTGCGGTTTCAACCATTCTTTCGGGTTGACCAACGGACGAATAGCCCCGATGATTCCGTCCGGCTAGGGTGGCTTAGAGGCACAAGCAACCCCAGGGGGCCGCAATGCAAACACCCGTCCAGGAAAAAACAGCCGGAACAGCTACGGCCGGCAGTTCCGGTTCCGGCCACGCCGGCCATACCAAGTACGACTTCATGGTGGTCTCCAACAGGCTGCCCGTCGACCGCGTGGCGCCGGGGGACGACAGCGATGACGGCTCCGGCTGGCGCCGGTCGCCCGGAGGGCTGGTGACCGCCCTCGCGCCGATGATGACCAAGACCGACGGCGCCTGGGTTGGCTGGCACGGAGCCCCCGACGAAACGGTCGAGCCCTTCAGCCACGGCGGCATGGACCTCGTTCCAGTACAGCTCAGCACCGATGACGTGGAGCTGTACTACGAAGGGTTTTCCAACGCCAGCCTTTGGCCGCTGTACCACGACGTCATCGCCCCGCCGGAGTTCCACCGCACCTGGTGGGACGCCTACCGTCGGGTCAACCGCAGGTTCGCCGACGCCGTGGTGCGCCATGCGGACCAGGGGGCCACCGTGTGGGTGCAGGACTACCAGCTGCAGCTGGTGCCCCGGCTGCTCCGTGAAGCACGGCCGGACCTCAGGATCGGCTTCTTTAACCACATCCCGTTCCCGCCGCCTGAAATCTTTGCCCAGCTTCCCTGGCGCCAGGCCATCATCGACGGCCTGCTGGGCGCCGACCTGGTGGGCTTCCAGCGGCCCAGCGACGCCGGAAACTTCATGCGCTCCGCGCGCCGTTTCCTGGGTGCCAGCGTCAAGCAGCAGCAGGTGCACGTCAAGGACCACAACGGTCAGCTGACCCACATCGCGCGGGCGCAGGCCTTCCCCATCTCCATCGACGTCAAGCAGATCACCGAGCTCGCTGCCAGGCCGGACATCATTGAACGCGCCCGGCAGATCCGGCAGGACCTTGGCAACCCCAAGACCATCCTGCTCGGCGTGGACCGGCTGGATTACACCAAGGGCATCCGCCACCGGCTGAAGGCCTTCGAGGAACTCCTGGCGGACGGCAGGCTCACGGTGGGCGACGCGACCCTCATCCAGGTTGCCTCCCCCAGCCGGGAACGCGTGGAACAGTACCGGCTCCTGCGCGAAGAGGTGGAAGGAACCGTTGGACACATCAACGGCACCTACGACACCCTCGAAAACACCGCCGTCCGCTATCTGCACCACAGCTACCCCGTCGAGGAGATGGTGGCGCTGTACCTGGCCGCGGACGTCATGCTGGTCACCGCCCTGCGGGACGGGATGAATCTCGTGGCCAAGGAATATGTCACCGCGCGCAACAACAATGACGGCGCCCTGGTCCTGAGCGAGTTCGCCGGGGCGGCCGACCAGCTGAAGCAGGCGCTGCTGATCAATCCGCACGACATCGCCGGCCTGAAGAACACCATCATGACTGCCGTCGAGCTGACCCCGCGGGAAGCATCGCGCCGAATGAGGGCCATGCGCAAGCAGATCCTGGACCACGACGTGGACCACTGGTCCGCGGACTTCCTGCGCGCGCTGAATGAAAAGGTGGTCCGCGATGACTCCTGAAGGCCGCCGCACCAAGGCGCCGCTGGCGCTCTCCCCTGAACTGCGGGAGGCCCTGCGCCGGATCGCCGGCACCGAGCACCTGCTCGTGGCCATGGATTTTGATGGCACCATGGCGCCCATCGTGGGCCGGGCACAGGATGCGCGGCCGCTTCCGCGGTCGGTCGCAGCGTTCGCGGGGCTCGCCGTGCTGCCACGGACGACGACGGCCCTCATCTCCGGACGTGCCCTCGCCAGCCTGCGGGAGGTCGCCTCCCCGCCGGTCGACACGCTGCTGATCGGCAGCCACGGCGCCGAGGCATGGCTGGGGCCGGGCTCCACCGAACTGGCCCTTGAAGAGGACCAGAAGGCGCTCCTTGAAGAGGTCCGCGCCGAGTTGGCCGGCATCGTCGCCGAGGCGCCCGGCACCTCCCTGGAGGACAAGCCTGCCGGCGTCGTCCTGCATACCCGCCAGGCGGAGGACGACGTGGCAGAAGATGCAGTGGCGGCAGCACGGTCGGTGCTCCAGGACCGCAAGGGAGTCTTCTTGAAGGAAGGCAAACGCGTCCTGGAGACTTCGGTTGTCAATGCTTCCAAGGGCGAAGGTGTGACCTTCCTGCGGCAGGCAACGGGGGCCACTGCCGTGTTGTTCGCCGGCGACGACGTCACGGACGAGGACGCTTTTGGCCGGCTCGAACCGGGCGACGTGGGGGTCAAGGTAGGTCTTGATTTCACCCAGGCCCAATACCGGGTGGAGGCTCCCGTCCACATTGCGGAACTGCTGGAGGCCCTGCTCCAGGAGCGGAGCATCGCGGTTGCCGAGGAGGATCCGCAGGCCGCGTCCGGGTAGGACGTGGCCAGCGGCACATGTGACGTTCGTAACATTTTCGCAAGGAAGCGCAACCTCTGGCATACTCTGTGTGTGATGTGGCGCACAACCAGCGTGCGGCGTCATTTTGTGCTCCGGGCTCAGGCTCGGAGCACTTTGCAGGAACAAAACTGAATAAACATGAACCATTCACAACGGATCGTCCGGCACGTACCTGCCGGTGAAGGGATTGATAACTGTGGCTACAGTTACTTTTGATAACGCTACGCGTCTGTACCCGGGCACAGATAAGCCCGCCGTCGATAAGCTCAACATCGACATCGCCGATGGCGAATTCCTGGTCCTCGTGGGACCCTCCGGTTGCGGCAAGTCCACCTCCCTGCGCATGCTCGCAGGCCTTGAGGACGTCAACGCCGGCCGCATCCTGATCGGTGACCGTGACGTTACCGATGTTCCGCCGAAGGACCGCGACATCGCGATGGTTTTCCAGAACTACGCGCTGTACCCGCACATGACTGTGGCCGACAACATGGGCTTTGCCCTGAAGATCGCCGGCGTCTCCAAGGAAGAGCGCGCCGAGCGCGTCCGTGAAGCCGCAAAGCTCCTTGACCTTGAGCAGTACCTGGACCGCAAGCCGAAGGCACTCTCCGGCGGCCAGCGCCAGCGCGTTGCCATGGGCCGCGCCATCGTCCGTAACCCTCAGGTCTTCCTCATGGACGAGCCGCTGTCCAACCTGGACGCCAAGCTTCGCGTCCAGACCCGCACCCAGATCGCGTCCCTGACCCGCCGCCTCGGCGTCACCACCGTCTACGTGACGCACGACCAGGTTGAGGCCATGACCATGGGCGACCGCGTCGCCGTGCTGAAGGACGGCCTGCTGCAGCAGGTCGACACCCCGCGCAACCTCTACGACCGCCCCAAGAACGTCTTCGTTGCCGGCTTCATCGGCTCCCCCGCCATGAACCTGCTGGAGCTTCCCGTGGTCGACGGCGGCGTCCAGTTCGGCGGCACTGTTTACCCCGTGCCGCGCGACGTCCTCGAAGAGGCGCACGGCTCCACGGTCACGCTGGGCAGCCGTCCGGAGGACCTGGAAACCGCGCCGCAGGGCGAGGGCCTGAAGGTGGAGGTGGACGTGGTCGAAGAACTCGGCGCCGACGCCTACGTCTACGGCCACACCAACCTTGACGGCAAGGACCACGACATCGTGGCCCGCGTCGATGGCCGCCGTCCTCCGATGAAGGGCGAGGTCATCTACGTCCGTCCCCAGTCGGGCCACGTTCACCTGTTCGACACCAAAACCGGCCTGCGCCTCGGCGACTGATTCCTTGGCTCCGGAGGTTCGGCCTGGCCCAACCTCCGCTTGACCGGCGGCGGTCCGCACCCTTTTCGCAAACGGTGCGGGCCGCCGTCGGCCTTTAACCCGATGCCTGCGCGAAATTTAGCCGCCCTGCCCCGAGTACGGAAGAATTGACCCATGACCGAGGAATACAGCGCCCAGTGGCACGACGAACCCACCGACTACGCGCAGATCGGCAAACTGCCGCGGTTCGTGGCAGCGAGCGCCGATGACAACAAGGCAGCCTCGGTAGCCTCGTCGCTGAATATCACCGCGGCCGCGGCAGATCCCGAACTGCTGGACCTGCCGTGGCATATCGCCCTCGAGGAGTGGCCCGCGCAATACCTCGCGGCACTCCCCCGCGGCATCTCCCGGCACATTGTGCGCTTTGCCCACCTGGGCGGCTCGGTCATCGCCATCAAGGAAACCTCCGAGCACGTGGCCCGGCATGAATACCACATGCTCCGCAAGCTTGCCCGCTTCGATGTGCCGTGCGTGGAGCCGGTTGCGGTGATCACCGGGCGCACCACCCCCGACGGACGCCCGCTCAACCCTGTCCTTGTGACGCGGCACCTGAAATTCTCCATGCCCTACCGCGCCCTCTTTTCCCAGATGCTGCGCAAGGACACCCTCACCCGCCTCATCGACGCGCAGGCCCTGCTGCTGGTGCGGCTGCACCTCATCGGCTTCTACTGGGGCGACGTCTCACTGTCCAACACACTGTTCCGCCGCGACGCCGGCGCCTTCGCCGCGTACCTGGTGGACGCCGAAACAGGCGAGCTCTACCCCGACCTCTCCACGGGGCAGCGCGAATACGACCTTGAAATTGCCCGGGTCAACATCGCCGGCGAGCTGATGGACCTGCTGGACGGCGGCCTCATCGAGGAGAAGGTGGACCCCGTGGCCACCAGCGAGCTGATCATGGACAGCTACCGGCGGCTGTGGGCTGAGCTGACCGAGAAGGAATCCTTTGAGCTGGGCGAACGCTGGCGGGTGGGCGCCCGCATCCGGCGCCTGAACGAACTCGGCTTCGACGTCGAGGAATATGCCATCAAGACCACCCAGAACGGCTCCACCATCCAGCTGCAGCCCAAGGTGGTGGACGCGGGACACCACCAGCGGCGGCTGCTGCGGCTCACCGGCCTGGATGCGCAGGAGAACCAGGCCCGCCGCCTCCTCAATGACATGGACTCATTCCGGGCGGACAACAACCCGGAAATGGACGAGGAATACAGCGCCCACCTCTGGGTCAGCCAGATTTTCGAGCCGATCGTGCGATCCATCCCCCGGGACCTCTCCGGCAAGCTCGAGCACGCCGAGGTGGTGCACGAGGTCCTGGAGCACCGGTGGTACATGTCCGAGAAGCAGGAGCGCCACATTCCGCTGGCAGAAGCCGTGCAGTCCTACATCGACTCGATCCTCCGGCACCGGCGGGACGAGGCCGCGATCATGCTCAACCCGGACACCGAACTGCTGAAGATCCTCGAGGTGGAAAACGAGGAGTCCCGCTATGGTGCAGATGAATCTGACGACGAATATCCGGATTCGGACGACTAAGGCCTAGATCGCCTTGCCAGGGTTGAGGATGCCGGCAGGATCGAACAGCTCCTTGATCCTGCGCTGGAGCTCCCGGATGGGCTCCGGCTGTTCCTGGCCAAGCCACCGCAGCTTGTACTGGCCCACGCCGTGCTCGCCAGTAATGGTGCCGCCCATTGCCAGGGCGGCGGTGATGGACTCGTCCAGGGCCACCTGGAGCCGCTCCATGGCGCCGGCTTCCACGTCCGGCCCCTGCCGGTCGATCCAGAATGTGGGGTGCAGGTTGCCGTCGCCGGCATGGGCCACCACTTTGAGATGCACCTGCTGGGCGGCGGCCATGGCCTCGAGCGCTGCAACGTAGTCCACCAGGCGGGACCGCGGAACGGCAACGTCTTCGCCCACCCGGTACTCGTCGTCCACCTCGGTGCCCCTGCTGTGCCGCCTCAGCTCCACCAGCCGCTCGGCTTCTGCGCTGGCCTCGGTGGTGACGGTGGCCCCGCCTTCGCGCAGGACCTCCCGCACCACGTCGGCTTCCGCGGCAGCCCCAAACCCGTCTGTCTGGATCAGCAGCAGGGATCTGCCGCGTGCGGTGAGGTCTGAGCCATGAATGTCGTCGAGCTGGGCCAGCGTACCGCCGTCGAGCAGTTCCATGATGGCGGGCTGGACGCGGGCCCTTCCCACCGCCAGGACGCCTGCGGCGGCACGCCTGAAGTCCGGGTAGAACGCAGCAACGGTGTGCACTTCCCGGGGCAGGTACTTCAGCCGCACGGTGATTCCGACGACGATGCCCAGGGTGCCCTCGGATCCCACGAAGAGGCCGGTGAGGTCATAGCCCGCCACGCCCTTGAAGGTTTGGTGGCCGGCGTGGATCAGGGAGCCGTCGGCCAGGACGACGTCCAGTGCCAGGATTGAGTCCCTGGTGACCCCGTACTTGGCACATCGCAGACCCCCGGCGTTGGTGGCAACGTTGCCACCGATCGTGGAGCTCCGGAAGCTGGCAGGGTCCGGCGCGTACATGAGGCCATGCTCCGCGGCGGCTTCGTTCAGGACGGCGTTGACCACTCCGGGCTCCACCATGGCTGTTTCATCGTCCGGATTCAGGGCGAGGATCCGGTCCATCCGCTCCAGGGAGAGGATGATGCAGTTGGTGGTGGCGTGGGCACCGCCGGATACACCCGTGCCTGCGCCCCGGGGTACGATCGCCACCCCGCTGCCCAGGCAGGCCTTCACCACTGCCTGCACGTCCGCCACTGATTCGGGAAACACCACGGCCAGCGGAAGCTGGAAGTCGATCACGGGCGCCTGGTCTACGGCGTACCGGCGGAGCGCGACCTCGCCCGTGTCCACCTGGCCCGGCGCCAGGATGGCTTCCAGCTCGTCAACGATGCTTCCCACAAAGCCTCCACCCGTCGTCGGACATACCTTCCCAGTTTAGGTGCGCTGCCGGCGGAAGCCCGGTTCCCCGACGGTGCAATCGTTTCCAGTTCCATGGCGGCGGACGCTTGGGCACTGTCTCCTGGCCACAGCGAAACAATATGGAAGCGTTTTCAGTTAATCGGTGCGCCGCAGCTATGCTGGCTTCCATGTCTGTCGAAACTGTGACCCAGGACACTTCCGTTTGTGCCGGTCCCCTGACGCTCATCCATGCTGCTGACACCGCTCCGGGCTGGTGGCGGTCCGCAGTGATCTACCAGGTCTACCCCCGGTCCTTCCGTGACCTGAATGGCGACGGCATTGGCGACCTGGCGGGAATCACGGAGGAACTGCCGCATCTCGCAGATCTGGGGGTCGATGCAGTCTGGCTCTCGCCCTTCTACCGTTCCCCCCAGCGTGACGCCGGCTATGACGTCAGCGACTACTGCGACGTGGACCCGGTCTTCGGTACGCTGGCCGACTTCGACGTCATGATGGCCGAATCCCACCGCCTGGGCCTGCGGGTCATCGTGGACCTGGTGCCCAACCACTGCTCGGACCAGCACCCGGCGTTCCAGGCAGCCCTTGCGGCGCCGGCCGGAAGCCCGGAGCGGGACATGTTCATCTTCCGGGACGGGACCGGCCCCGACGGGCAGGAACCGCCCAACAACTGGCAGTCCCACTTCGGCGGACCAGCCTGGACCCGGGTAGCAGGAACGGACGGCCGGCCCGGTCAGTGGTACCTGCACCTCTTCGATTCCTCGCAGCCGGACTTCAACTGGGACAACCCCGCCGTTCACGCGGAGTTCGAACGCGTGCTCCGTTTCTGGCTGGACCGCGGTGTGTCAGGTTTCCGGGTGGACGTTGCCCATGCCCTGGTCAAGGCCCCGGGGCTGCCCGAATGGGGCGGCCGCGCCGACGGTGGCAGCAGCGACGGGTATCCGGGCCATGAAGCACCCATGTTCGGCCAGCCCGCTGTCCACGACATATACCGCAGATGGCGGCTGATCCTGGACGAATACGGACCCGACCGGATCCTGTGCGCCGAGGCCAGCGTGGACCTGCACCGGCTGGCTCACTGGGTCCGGCCCGACGAAATGCACCAGGCGTTCAACTTCCCGTACCTCCACGCGGGCCTGGACGTCTACCGCCTCCGCTCCGTCATCACCGATTCCCTGACAGTCCTTGACGGAGTAGGTGCCCCCAGCACCTGGGTACTTTCGAACCATGACGTGGTCCGCCACGCCAGCCGTTTCGGGTACAACGGGCTCGGTCCGCGGGACGGCGACGGCATTGGCCCGGCAGATCACCAGCCGGACCATGATCTTGGCCGCCGCCGCGCGGCCGCTGCTTCGATGTTCATGCTGGGACTCCCGGGCGCCGCGTACCTGTACCAGGGCGAAGAGCTCGGGTTGCCGGACGGCACCGACATTCCTGACCACCTCCGCCAGGACCCCACGTTCGCCCGCACCGGCGGCCAGCGGCTGGGCCGTGACGGCTGCCGTGTGCCGCTGCCCTGGCGTGGCGAGGACCCGCATCTGGGGTTTGGCTCAGGCAGCCACCCCTGGCTGCCTATTCCTGCCTCGTTCAAGGCGCTGGCGAGGGACCTGCAGGCGGAATCACCGTCGTCGCACCTGTCCCTGTACCGCGACGCCCTGGCCTGCCGGCGGGAACTGGACCTGGGCAGGGGGTCCTTGTCCTGGGCCGAGGACTGGTGCACCGGCTACTCACTGGGCTACCTGAACGGCACTACGCTGGTGGTTATGAACCTGAACCACGAGCCGCTGGAAATGCCTGCGGGACATGTCCTGATCCGCAGCCTGCCCGCAGGTGCGGGACGCGCCCTTGCCTCCGGTGAGACCGCGTGGATACAGCTTGGACCGGACGCCGCAGCAGCCCTCTGACCGTGGCAGGCATCAAAGAAGTTGCCAGCCGGGCCGGCCTGTCCGTGGCCACCGTCTCGCGGGCACTGAGCGGCAAGTCCAACGTCTCCTCCAAGAGCCGCCGCCTGGCCCAGGAAGCGGCCCGGGAACTCGGGTTCGTTCCGTCCTACCACGCGTCAAGCCTCGCATCAGGGCGGAACCACAACATCGGGCTGGTGGTGCCCAGCGTCCAGCGCTGGTACTTCTCCTCGGTACTGGAAGGCGTTTCCGAAACCCTGCTCGATGCCGGCTATGACCTGACGCTTTACAACGTGGGTGAACAGCCGGAGCGGCGCAACAGCATCCTGACCGACTTCCTGCTGCGGAAACGCCTGGATGCTGTAATCGCCGTGGCGCTGGTGCTCAGCGAGGAAGAGATCCGGCAGCTGCTGGCCGTGCACCGTCCCATCGTGGGGATCGGAGGTGCCCTGCCCGGGGCCTCGACCATCAGGATCGACGACGAGGGCCTGGCGATGATGGCCACCAGCCACCTGATTGGGCTGGGACATACCCGGATTGCGCATATCACCGGGGATGCGGGGCTGAACCGGGACTTCAAGCTTCCGCAGCTCCGGCAAAAGGGCTTTTCGGCGGCAATGGCCGCAGCAGGGCTGGGACTGCGGCCGGAGTGGCATGCCACTGCCGACTTCACCATCCAGGGCGCTTACGCGGCAGGCCGCCGGCTGCTGGGAACACCCACGGAACGGCCCACGGCAGTTTTTGCCGCCTCCGATGAGATGGCGGTGGGCGTCATACTTGCCGCGCGCGACTTTGGTCTTCGGATTCCGGAGGATCTCTCCGTGGTGGGCATTGACGGGCACGAGCTGGCAGAGACCTTCGGGCTGACCACCGTGAGCCAGGATCCGCGGGGCCAGGGAAAGCTGGCGGCCGCCACTGCTTTGGCCCTGCTGGATGGCGCCGGCAGGAATCCCGACGGCGGTCCGGCAGCTACGGCAGCACAGGACCAGGAATACCCGACGGAATTCGTGATCCGGCACAGCACCGCCGTGCCTGGGGACCCGGCCGCGCGGACGGCCTAGGACAGGACTTCGGAAGGTGCGGCGTCCGTTGAGTCGCCGGCACCCATGAACCGGGCAAACCGTTCCAGGATCAACGGCCACGCTTCCACATAGGCATCGCGCGCGGCAACGGGGTCCTCAGCCCCTTCCCACCCTTCGTGGAAGACACGGACCTCCGTTTCCGCCTCAACGGCGCGGAACACCACCAGGAGCTCAGTGGACCACAGCGCCGTGGTTCCGGGGTGCCAGGAGGCATGGAAGGACAGCGGCGGCTGCCAGTCATCGAGGGTACCCCAGATGCTGGTGCGCCCATCGTCAGCCGTCTCAAGGATGAGGTTCTCCTCGAACTCCACATAGGAACCGGCCCCATAGACACCGTGCCGTTCCAAGGGCCACCACAGGTGGGCGTGGTCGGTGAAGCCTGCGAAAGCCCGGGCCACGGGACCCGGGACTAGGACGGTGTTCACCACGGGCTCCAGGGGATCCGAAGCCTGCCGGCCGTCGTCTTGGGAGGGGTCCTGTGCGTGGCTGAAGATGCTGCTCATGAGGGTCAATCCTACCCGCGGACATCCGGCCGTCCGGCGGCATCGGTCTGGAGGTTAAAGTCGAAGGGCCCTGACATTCCTTGTCAGGGCCCTTCGTAATGTATGTCCGGCGGTGACCTACTCTCCCACACCCTCCCGGGTGCAGTACCATCGGCGCTGTGGGTCTTAGCTTCCGGGTTCGGAATGGGACCGGGCGTTTCCCCCACGCTATGACCGCCGTAACCCTTCTACCCGTCACCAACCCGTGTGGGGGGTGGTGTGGGAAATCTGTGGTTACAACATGTGGTGTTGTATGTAGTTATGTTGGTTCCTACCGTGCCCCGTGTGTTGGGGGTTGTTGGTTGGGAACCACATAGTGGACGCAAGCAGAATTTTGTATGTATCTGTGTGGTGTAAGTTATTGGCCTATTAGTACCGGTCAGCTTCACGAGTCGTTAGTCCTCGCTTCCACATCCGGCCTATCAACCCAGTGGTCTGGCTGGGGGCCTCTCACACATAATGTGTATGGAAATCTCATCTTGAAGCGAGCTTCCCGCTTAGATGCTTTCAGCGGTTATCCCATCCGAACGTAGCTAATCAGCGGTGCACTTGGCAGTACAACTGACACACCAGAGGTTCGTCCGTCCCGGTCCTCTCGTACTAAGGACAGCCCTTCTCAAATTTCCTGCGCGCGCAGCGGATAGGGACCGAACTGTCTCACGACGTTCTAAACCCAGCTCGCGTACCGCTTTAATGGGCGAACAGCCCAACCCTTGGGACCTACTCCAGCCCCAGGATGCGACGAGCCGACATCGAGGTGCCAAACCATGCCGTCGATATGGACTCTTGGGCAAGATCAGCCTGTTATCCCCGAGGTACCTTTTATCCGTTGAGCGACGGCCATTCCACAATGTACCGCCGGATCACTAGTCCCGACTTTCGTCCCTGCTCGAGATGTCTCTCTCACAGTCAAGCTCCCTTGTGCACTTACACTCGACACCTGATTGCCAACCAGGCTGAGGGAACCTTTGGGCGCCTCCGTTACTTTTTAGGAGGCAACCGCCCCAGTTAAACTACCCATCAGGCACTGTCCCTGACCCGGATTACGGGCCGAAGTTAGATGTCCAAAGTGACCAGAGTGGTATTTCAACGATGACTCCACCCGAACTGGCGTCCGGGCTTCAACGTCTCCCACCTATCCTACACAAGCCACTCCGAACACCAATACCAAACTATAGTAAAGGTCTCGGGGTCTTTCCGTCCTGCTGCGCGTAACGAGCATCTTTACTCGTACTGCAATTTCGCCGAGTTTATGGTTGAGACAGCGGGGAAGTCGTTACTCCATTCGTGCAGGTCGGAACTTACCCGACAAGGAATTTCGCTACCTTAGGATGGTTATAGTTACCACCGCCGTTTACTGGGGCTTAAATTCTCAGCTTCGCCGTGAGGCTAACCGGTCCTCTTAACCTTCCAGCACCGGGCAGGAGTCAGTCCGTATACATCGTCTTGCGACTTCGCACGGACCTGTGTTTTTAGTAAACAGTCGCTTCCCCCTGGTCTCTGCGGCCCCGATCCCCTCCCGGACGCGAAGTCCGATCAAGGTTGGGGCCCCCCTTCTCCCGAAGTTACGGGGGCATTTTGCCGAGTTCCTTAACCATAATTCTCTCGATCGCCTTAGTATTCTCTACCTGATCACCTGTGTCGGTTTGGGGTACGGGCGGCTAAAACCTCGCGTCGATGCTTTTCTCGGCAGCATAGGATCACCAAATCCCCCAAACGGGGGTCCCATCAGATCTCAGGCCATATGAGTGGCGGATTTGCCTACCACTCGCCCTACATCCTTAGACCGGGACAACCATCGCCCGGCTCGGCTACCTTCCTGCGTCACACCTGTTAATACGCTTGCCTCCCAGGATCAGGTCCCGCGCTCCACCAAAACCCTTCACCCACAAGGGGTGTCGGGCAGGTCTCGGGCGGTTAGTATCCCCTGTTCAACATGGACGGTTTTTCGCCGGTACGGGAATATCAACCCGTTGTCCATCGACTACGCCTGTCGGCCTCGCCTTAGGTCCCGACTTACCCAGGGCAGATTAGCTTGACCCTGGAACCCTTGATCATTCGGCGGACGGGTTTCTCACCCGTCTTTCGCTACTCATGCCTGCATTCTCACTCGTGTAGGCTCCACCGCTGGTTTACACCGCGACTTCACCGCCCACACGACGCTCCCCTACCCATCCAGACGCCTGAACCACAAGGGCTTAGCTAAATATCTGAATGCCACAACTTCGGCGGTGTACTTGAGCCCCGCTACATTGTCGGCGCGGAATCACTTGACCAGTGAGCTATTACGCACTCTTTTAAGGGTGGCTGCTTCTAAGCCAACCTCCTGGTTGTCTGGGCAACTCCACATCCTTTCCCACTTAGCACACGCTTAGGGGCCTTAGTTGGTGGTCTGGGCTGTTTCCCTCTCGACTATGAAGCTTATCCCCCACAGTCTCACTGCTGCGCTCTCACTTACCGGCATTCGGAGTTTGGCTGACGTCAGTAACCTTGTAGGGCCCATTAGCCATCCAGTAGCTCTACCTCCAGCAAGAAACACGCAACGCTGCACCTAAATGCATTTCGGGGAGAACCAGCTATCACGAAGTTTGATTGGCCTTTCACCCCTACCCACAGCTCATCCCCTCCATTTTCAACTGAAGTGGGTTCGGTCCTCCACGACGTCTTACCGTCGCTTCAACCTGGCCATGGGTAGATCACTTCGCTTCGGGTCTAGATCACGCCACTCACACGCCCTATTCAGACTCGCTTTCGCTACGGCTGCCCCACACGGGTTAACCTCGCGACGTAACACTAACTCGCAGGCTCATTCTTCAAAAGGCACGCCGTCACCAGAATCAGACTGGCTCCGACGGATTGTAAGCACACGGTTTCAGGTACTGTTTCACTCCCTCCCGGGGTACTTTTCACCTTTCCCTCACGGTACTGGTCCGCTATCGGTCATTAGGGAGTATTTAGGCTTATCAGGTGGTCCTGACAGATTCGCACGGGATTTCTCGGGCCCCGTACTACTTGGGATACTCTCACAGGCGGTACAAACACATTACGGTTACGGGACTAACACCCTCTCTGGCCGGCCTTTCAAAACCGTTCACCTATGCGCGCACATCACACCCCACCAGCCCGGCAGAACTGGTATGGAAAGTCCCACAACCCCGACCATGCAACGCCCGCCGGCTATCACACATGGAACGGTTTAGCCTGATCCGCGTTCGCTCGCCACTACTAACGGAATCACTATTGTTTTCTCTTCCTGCGGGTACTGAGATGTTTCACTTCCCCGCGTTCCCCCCACGCACCCTATGTGTTCAGGTACGGGTCACCAAGTCACTCGCGCGCTTGGCGGGGTTTCCCCATTCGGACACCCTGGGATCACAGTCCGGTTATCGACTCCCCAGGCTTATCGCAGATTCCTACGTCCTTCTTCGGCTCCTAATGCCAAGGCATCCACCGTGTGCTCTTAAAAACTTGACCACAAAGATCAAAAACAAGCTCACTCGAGAGAACCATGAAAACTGTCCCGCGCACCCAAAGGCACACGAACCAGATCCAGGTTCATTTATCTTGGAAATTGCTTCTTATACAAGATGCTCGCGTCCACTATGTAGTTCTCAAACAACAACCCCACACCACACACCCCACACACACGTGCGTGGACCGTCATGGCAGGGAAACCAGAAACAAACACTCCCACCAGAACACCACCCACACCCCGAAAGGCGAAGACAGCGAACCCGTGGTCCTGTTGCCTCAGGACCCAACAGTGTGCCAAACACGAAAACCACCACATCACCACGCCCACCGTTCCAGAACCACCACCAGGTGGGATTCGTACTAGAGAAGGACACGACAACACAACGGCCGCTATTTGTTGATATTCCACCCATGAGCACCCGCCGCAGGACAATCGCCTGCGCAACGGGCTTGCTTCCTGACAACCCCCACACCCGGACATACATCCAGGACAGGTGTTGTAGGCGCTCCTTAGAAAGGAGGTGATCCAGCCGCACCTTCCGGTACGGCTACCTTGTTACGACTTAGTCCCAATCGCCAGTCCCACCTTCGACAGCTCCCTCCCACAAGGGGTTAGGCCACCGGCTTCGGGTGTTACCAACTTTCGTGACTTGACGGGCGGTGTGTACAAGGCCCGGGAACGTATTCACCGCAGCGTTGCTGATCTGCGATTACTAGCGACTCCGACTTCATGGGGTCGAGTTGCAGACCCCAATCCGAACTGAGACCGGCTTTTTGGGATTAGCTCCACCTCACAGTATCGCAACCCTTTGTACCGGCCATTGTAGCATGCGTGAAGCCCAAGACATAAGGGGCATGATGATTTGACGTCGTCCCCACCTTCCTCCGAGTTGACCCCGGCAGTCTCCTATGAGTCCCCACCATCACGTGCTGGCAACATAGAACGAGGGTTGCGCTCGTTGCGGGACTTAACCCAACATCTCACGACACGAGCTGACGACAACCATGCACCACCTGTAAACCGACCACAAGTGGGGGACCTGTTTCCAGGTCTTTCCGGTTCATGTCAAGCCTTGGTAAGGTTCTTCGCGTTGCATCGAATTAATCCGCATGCTCCGCCGCTTGTGCGGGCCCCCGTCAATTCCTTTGAGTTTTAGCCTTGCGGCCGTACTCCCCAGGCGGGGCACTTAATGCGTTAGCTACGGCGCGGAAAACGTGGAATGTCCCCCACACCTAGTGCCCAACGTTTACGGCATGGACTACCAGGGTATCTAATCCTGTTCGCTCCCCATGCTTTCGCTCCTCAGCGTCAGTTAATGCCCAGAGACCTGCCTTCGCCATCGGTGTTCCTCCTGATATCTGCGCATTTCACCGCTACACCAGGAATTCCAGTCTCCCCTACATCACTCTAGTCTGCCCGTACCCACCGCAGATCCGGAGTTGAGCCCCGGACTTTCACGGCAGACGCGACAAACCGCCTACGAGCTCTTTACGCCCAATAATTCCGGATAACGCTTGCGCCCTACGTATTACCGCGGCTGCTGGCACGTAGTTAGCCGGCGCTTCTTCTGCAGGTACCGTCACTTTCGCTTCTTCCCTACTGAAAGAGGTTTACAACCCGAAGGCCGTCATCCCTCACGCGGCGTCGCTGCATCAGGCTTGCGCCCATTGTGCAATATTCCCCACTGCTGCCTCCCGTAGGAGTCTGGGCCGTGTCTCAGTCCCAGTGTGGCCGGTCACCCTCTCAGGCCGGCTACCCGTCGTCGCCTTGGTAGGCCATTACCCCACCAACAAGCTGATAGGCCGCGAGTCCATCCAAAACCACAAAAGCTTTCCACCAACCACCATGCGATGATCAGTCATATCCGGTATTAGACCCAGTTTCCCAGGCTTATCCCAGAGTCAAGGGCAGGTTACTCACGTGTTACTCACCCGTTCGCCACTAATCCACCAGCAAGCTGGCATCATCGTTCGACTTGCATGTGTTAAGCACGCCGCCAGCGTTCATCCTGAGCCAGGATCAAACTCTCCGTTGAAAACAAACAGACACAACCAAAACCACCGGAAATAACGGCGACAAAGGCTGCACAAAATTTGAAACCAGCTAAAAACACCAAACCACACCACAGGGGCGGCACGATTCGGCAAATTCAACCAATTACATACATAATCGGTATCAACAAACTTGGCACACTATTGAGTTCTCAAACAACAGACACACCCGGCACCACCCAAACCAACGTTCAGGATCGCTCCGGAGCAACTTTTCAAACTTACCCGCTGGCTTCCTGCGTGTCAAACCGGCGTCCGCGACCATCCTCAGCATATACTCGGGGGATCGGTTTTCCGTCTGACTCCGTGGAGCAGCGCGGAAATAAACTCTACCACCACTCCTCCCGGATCGCCAGTCCGCCCCCAAGTGGCCTCCTGTAGGCAGCCGAAAGGCCCGGAATCACGCGGATTCCGGGCCTTTTGTGGATGACCGCCCTGGCGGGTCAGCCGGCCGTTGATGCTCCTGGTTTGAAGTAGGACGCCCCGAGCGGAGGCAGCGTGACAGTCAGTGTCGCCGGCTGTCCGTCCTGTCCTTCGTCCACTGCCTTCAGCTCGCCGTCGTTCAATACACCGGATCCGCCGTACGTGGTGTGGTCGGTGTTCAGGACCTCGGTCCAGGCCCCGGCGGTGGGGACACCCAGGGTGTAGCCGACATGCGGGGCACCGGAGAAGTTGATGGCGCAGACAACCGGGTTGCCGTCGGCGTCCCACCTGATGAAGGACAGGACGTTGCGGTCCGCGTCGCCACCGTTGATCCACTGGAAACCGGCGGGAACGTTGTCCTGCGTGTACAGCGCAGGGGTGGACGCGTACAGCTCGTTGAGGTCCTTGGTCAGCAGCTGCAGTCCCCTGTGTGCGGGGATGTCCGCGAGCCACCAATCCAGGCCGTGCTGTTCAGACCACTCGGCTTCCTGGCCGAACTCGGTGCCCATGAAGATGAGTTGCTTGCCGGGGTGCGCCCACTGGTAGGCAAAGAAGGCGCGGAGGTTCGCCAACTGCTGCCAGCGGTCACCGGGCATCTTGCGGAGCATGGAGCCCTTGCCGTGGACAACCTCGTCGTGGCTGATGGGCAGCAGGAAGTTCTCCGTGAAGGCGTAGACCAGGGAGAACGTCACCGTGCCGTGGTGCCACCTGCGGTTGTAAGGGTCCTCGGAGATGTACTTGAGGGAATCGTGCATCCAGCCCATGTTCCACTTCAGGCCGAAGCCCAGGCCGCCGTGGCTGGTGGGGGCGGTAACGCCCGGGAACGCCGTGGATTCTTCCGCGATCATGACAGCACCGGGGTGCGTCTTGTAGACGGTGGCGTT
The DNA here is from genome assembly GCF_035621795.1 of Pseudarthrobacter sp. LT1. Taxonomy (NCBI): domain Bacteria; kingdom Bacillati; phylum Actinomycetota; class Actinomycetes; order Micrococcales; family Micrococcaceae; genus Pseudarthrobacter; species Pseudarthrobacter sp. LT1. The sequence continues at coordinate 879,117 of NZ_CP141830.1, read as the reverse complement.
GACTTCCTGCAGGAAGGAGATGGCTTCCAGGTTTTCCCTGCCGCCGAAGCGGTTGGGCCGCCACTGTCCTTCCTGGCGTGAGTAGTCCAGGTAGAGCATGGAGGCCACCGCGTCCACGCGCAGGCCGTCGATGTGGAATTCCTCCAGCCAGTAGAGGGCGTTGGCCACCAGGAAGTTACGGACCTCGGTGCGGCCAAAATCGAAGATCAGGGTGCCCCAGTCGGGGTGTTCGCCAAGGGCAGGGTCTGCGTGTTCGTAAAGGGGCTCCCCGTCGAACTGGGCCAGCGCCCAGGCGTCCTTCGGGAAGTGCGCCGGTACCCAGTCCAGCAGGACGCCGATGCCTGCCTGGTGGAGGGAATCCACCAGGTAGCGGAACTCATCCGGATGTCCGAACCTGGACGTGGGCGCGAAATAGGACGTGACCTGGTAGCCCCAGGAACCGCCGAACGGGTGCTCCGCGACGGGCATGAATTCCACGTGCGTGAACCCGAGCCACTTGACGTACTCCACCAGTTCCTTGGCGAGTTCGCGGTAGCCAAGGCCCAGGCGCCACGACCCGAGGTGCACTTCATAGACGCTCATGGCGGAGTTGTGGGGGTCGCGCTTGGCCCGCGCTTCCATCCATTCGTCATCCTTGAAGGCGTAGGAGGGTTCCACCACCCTGGAGGCAGTCAGCGGAGGCACTTCGGTACCGAAAGCCAGTGGGTCTGCCTTTTCAACCCAGTAACCGCCCCGCGTCAGGATCTCGTATTTGTAGCAGGCGCCGGCGGTGACACCGGGAATGAACACCTCCCAAACGCCGGAGGAACCCAGCGAGCGCATGGAGTGTTCCCGTCCGTCCCAGGCGTTGAAGTCACCCTTGACGCGGACGGCCTGCGCGTTGGGGGCCCACACGGCAAAGGACACACCGTTGACGTCTCCGAGCGTTGACTTGTAGTGCTGGACGTGGGCGCCAAGCACCTGCCACAGTTTCTCGTGCCGGCCTTCGCCGATGAGGTGCAGGTCCACTTCGCCCACTGTGGGCAGGTAGCGGTAGGGCTCGTCAACGGTCACCGGGTCCTTGCCCGGGTAGGTGACCGAGAGCCGGTAGTCGGGAACATGGCCCTGCTCCAGCGGATCCAGCACCGCAACCCACACTCCGTGGGCCTCGTGCTCCATGGGAACCTCTCCGGCCTGCGTGACTACGGAGATTGCTTCGGCGAGGTGCTTCACGGTCCGGATGGTGACGTGCCCGTAGTCGTCCAGGTGCGCGCCCAGGACGGAGTGGGGGGCGTGGTGTTCACCGTTCGCGATCCTGCCCAGGGTGCCTTCATCCACGGGCAGGGGCACCCCCGGGCGGTCAGTTCGTGCTGAGCCTGTCATTTCGTTACCTTCCGATGCTGCACCGGCGGAGTCGCCGGCACCGTTGCTGCCCAGGAGCCGCCTGGAGGCGTTTACGGGAATCGCCACCCAGTCGGGCCTGTTTCGCATTTCATAAACAACTTCGTACAGTGCCTTGTCCAGCCACAATGCCACAAACAGTGGTGAGGTTCGGTCCACCGTTCCGGGAATGACCTTGGCATACCCTGCCAGGAAGGCGTCAGAGCAGTCGTCAACCCAGCTGTCCGGAACCTGGGCTCCCTCCTGCTCGCGCTGGGCTGCTCCGGCGGCGTAGTCGAAGGACCGCAGCATGCCGACGACGTCGCGCAGGGGCACGTCCGGGACGTTCCGTTCGGCGATGGGTCGCAGGGGCTCGCCCTCGAAGTCCAGGATGGCCCAGCGCGACTCGTCGCCGGACTGGCCGGTGACCTGGAGGATCTGGCCCAGGTGGAGGTCGCCGTGGATGCGCTGCAGGGGCGCGTCGGGAACCTTGTCCAGGTCAGCCAGCAGGGCGTCCAGGGCATCGTCGTAAGGCCCGACGGCGGCCCGCGCTTCCGCCCAGGCGTTCCGGACGCGCTGTGCAACAGCGGGTCCTGCTCCCTTGCCGGGTGCAGAGCCGGCGGACGTCCCGAGGGCTTCCGCCAAGCGTTTGTGCACTGTAGCGGTGGCGGCGCCCAGGGCCCTTGCTTCTGCCGTGAAGTCCGTGCCGGAGCGGGCTGCGTCCACTGCCAGCCGCCAGGCATCGCGGCCACCGGCGAGGAATTCGTGGGCCACCGCAAGCTCACCCTGGACGTACCGGGTACCCTGGCCGGTGCCGCTGGAGGCGTGGTTGCCGTGCCCCAGCCACTCGCCCCGGACCCAGCCAAGGGTGGCAGGGACTTCCGAAGTTCCTGCCTTCGTCAGCGCCGCTCCCACCTCGATCTCCGGGTTGGTCCCGTCAGACAGGACCCGGAAGAATTTCACCATGGCGGCCGATTCGCCGTCGTCCACAATGACGGAACTGTTGGACTGCTCGCCGGAGAGCACCTTCACGACACCCTTCGCAGTGGGCAGGCGGTACGGTCCCTCGACGCGGAATCCCGTCGCGGTGCCGCTGTCCGCTTTCCCCTCCTGCCGGATGAGCTCCAGCCAGGCGCCCACGAAGTCGGGGTCGTGGACGGCGTCGTAAACCCAGGGGCGGGTGGGATCCATTCCGGCCGCTTCCCCCACCAGCGCGCGCTCCATGCCCCCTGCCGGTGCCGGCCGGAAGCTCAAGGGAACCTGGACGACGGCGGTGCGCTTGCCGCCGTCGGGCCCCTGGGTGGTGATGTTGAGGAGGAACACGGCAAGCGCCGCGTGTCCGCTGGGGTCCGCCAGTCCCAGGCTGCCGGCCTGGGAGATGGCGAAATCGGGGGTTTTGACCGGGAACCAACGCTGCTGCGGCAGCCATTCCTTGAGCAGCGCGGTGAGGGCGGGAGTGAGGATTGGCTGGTTCATCTCAGTTCTCTATCGACAGGATGGGCATGGCCTGGGTGTAGGGCGACGATGGGTTCGACCCCGCCGACCGCATCCGAAGCCAGAAGAAATCATGGCTTCCGATGGTCAGGGTAAGGGTGCCGTCGTCGCCGATGCCGGGGAAGATCTGTCCGCCAAACACATCGCGGAGCCCCCGGCCGGCATATTCAGGAATCCGGAGCGTGGCAGCGACCGGGTGCTGGGAGAGGTTGAAGGCGCACAGGATGGTCTCGGCGTCGGCACCGTCAGGGTTGCTGGCCGGCAGCTCGCGCAGGTACGCCAGGACGGCGTCGTGGTCTGCTTCCACATGTTTGAAGCCGCCCAGTCCGAACGCGGGATGGTTCTTGCGGACGCTGAGGATCTGCCGGGTCCAGCGCAGCAGGGACCCGGAGTGGGCAGCCTCGGCTTCGACATTGGCCATGGCGTAGTTGTACACCAGGGACTGGATGGGCGGCAGGTACAGCTTGCCGGGGTCGGCATGGGAAAAGCCGGCGTTCCGGTCCGGGTTCCACTGCATGGGGGTGCGGACGGCATCGCGGTCCTCGAGCCAGATGTTGTCCCCCATGCCGATCTCGTCTCCGTAGTACAGGAACGGGCTGCCCGGCAGGGAGAGCAGGAGCGCGTTGATCAGTTCTATTTCGGCCCGCGAGTTATCGAGCAGGGGTGCCAGCCGGCGGCGGATGCCGATGTTGGCGCGCATGCGTGGGTCCGGGGCATACCAGCCCAGCATTGCCGCGCGCTCATCGGCGGTGACCATTTCCAGGGTCAGCTCGTCATGGTTGCGGAGGAACGTGCCCCACTGCGCGCCCTCGGGGATGTCCGGGGTGTCGCGCATGGTTTCGATGATGGGCGCTGCCTTTTGGTCGCGCAGCGCGTAGTACAGCCGGGGCATGAGGGGGAAGTGGAAGGCCATGTGGCACTCGGGTTCATCGACGGTGCCGAAGTATTCCACCACCTCGTTGGGCGGCTGGTTCGCTTCGGCGATGATCACGCGGCCGGGGTAGCGTTCATCCACCATTTCACGCAGCCGGCGGAGGAACTCGTGGGTGGCCGGAAGGTTTTCGCAGTTGGTGCCCTCCTCCTCAAAGAGGTAGGGAATGGCGTCCGCCCGGAAACCGTCAATCCCCTGGTCCAGCCAGAACCGGACTACATCGAAGACGGCCTCGATCACCTTGGGATTTTCGAAGTTCAGGTCCGGCTGGTGGCTGAAGAACCGGTGCCAAAAGAACTGCCGGCGGATGGGATCGAACGTCCAGTTCGATTCCTCCGTGTCAACGAAGATGATGCGTGCGTCCTGGTACTTCTCATCCGTGTCGCTCCAGACATAGAAGTCGCCGAAGGGACCATCCGGATCCTTCCGGGATTCCTGGAACCAGGGGTGCTGGTCAGAGGTGTGGTTCAGCGGGAGGTCGATGATCACCCGGACGCCGCGGGCATGGGCTTCTGCCACAAGCCGCTTGAAGTCGCTGATGGTGCCGAATTCATCCAGGACTGAGTTGTAGTCGGAGATGTCGTAGCCGCCGTCCCGCAGCGGTGACTGGAAGAACGGAGGCAGCCAGAGGCAATCAACCCCCAGCCACTGCAAGTAGTCCAACCGGTCGATGAGTCCGGAGAAATCCCCGGACCCATCGCCGTTGGCATCCGCAAACGCCCGGACCAGTACTTCGTAGAACACTGCCTTGCGGTACCACAAAGGGTCATGCTGAAGGCCAGGCGCATTTAGCTCGAACGTGCTCTTGGGAGTGAAGTGGCCGGAACTTTGCGGGTTGAAACTCACTGATGCATTCTCCTCACGCTCAGGATGTGGGCGGGCTCCACGTGCGGATCGAGCCGTACGTAGTTGAACTCGCCCCACTCCCAGCTTTGGCCGGAGATGAGGTCATCCACATAGAAGCCGCCGCCCGGGGTGATGTCCTGGGGGTCCAGTTCAAGGGCCGCCAGGTCCAGGGAGACGCTGCATTCCTTCGTAACGTGCGGGTCCACGTTGACCACCACGATGATGGTGTCCTTGGAGCCGTCGGGAAGGGTCTTGTGCTTCGAGTAGACAACAGTGGAGTCATCGGTGCTCTGGTGGACCGTCAGGTTCTGCAGGTCCAGCAGCGCGGGGTGGTCCCGCCGGATGTGGTTCAGCCTGGTGATGTAGGGGGCCAGCGTGCGTCCGGACTCGGCGGCGGCGTCCCAGTCGCGGGCCTTGTACTCGAACTTCTCGTTGTCGATGTACTCCTCCGCGCCGGGCCGGGCAACGTGTTCGAACAGTTCATACCCGGCGTAGACGCCCCAGAGCGGGCTTCCGGTGGAGGCCAGGACGGCCCTGATCCGGAACGCCGCCGGTCCGCCGTACTGCAGGTATTCCGTGAGGATGTCCGGGGTGTTAACGAAGAAGTTGGGCCGGAAGAACGCCGGTGATTCGTGGCTGACTTCCTCGAAGTAGGTCGCGATTTCCTTCTTGGTGTTGCGCCACGTGAAGTACGTGTAGGACTGCTGGAAGCCGGCCCTGCCCAGGGCGTGCATCATGGCGGGGCGGGTAAAGGCTTCGGCCAGGAACACAACACCGGGTTCGGCTTTTTCCACTTCCGCAATGAGCCATTCCCAGAACCACACCGGTTTGGTGTGCGGATTATCCACGCGGAAAATCTTTACGCCGTGGCTGACCCACAGCAGCACGATCCGCAGAATTTCCCGGGAAAGTCCTTCCGGATCATTATCGAAATTGAGCGGATAGATGTCCTGGTACTTCTTCGGCGGGTTTTCGGCGTAGGCAATGCTGCCGTCCACCCTGGTGGTGAACCATTCGGGATGGGACTGCACCCACGGGTGGTCCGGGGCGGCCTGGAGCGCGAGGTCCAGGGCTACCTCCAGGCCCAGCTCGTTGGCACGCGCCACGAAGGCATCGAAGTCCTCGAAGGATCCGAGGTCGGGATGGATGGCGTCGTGGCCGCCTTCCTTGGCTCCGATGGCCCATGGTGAGCCGGGATCATTGGGGCCGGCCACCAGGGTGTTGTTGGGTCCCTTGCGGAACTGCACGCCAATCGGGTGGATGGGGGGCATATAGAGGACGTCGAAGCCCATGGCTGCCACGGCGTCCAGCCGTTTGGCGGCGGTACGGAAGTTACCTGACGTCCAGGCGCCGGTGTTGTGGTCCTTGACGGCGCCTTCGGACCGGGGGAAGAACTCGTACCAGGCGCCCCGCCCGGCCCGGTCCCGCTCCACCAGGAGGGGGTATTTTTCAGAAACGGTGACCAATTCCCGGATGGGCTGGCGGGCCACGATGTCCGCGATTTCCTGGCTGAACCCGGCCCCGAGCCGTTCCTCCGTGCTGCGGGACTGGTCGCCCAGGACCTCTGAGGCATGCCGCAGGGCTGCCCGGTCCACCTCGTCCCGGAAGTCCTCCGCGGACGCTTCACCCAGCAGTTTGGCACCTTCGGCGAGCATGAGTTCGACGTCGACTCCGGCGTCGATCTTCACCTCGGCGTTGTGGTGCCAGGTGCCGTAGCGGTCGTGCCAGGCTTCGATCACAAAGGACCAGTTCCCCGTTTCCGACGGCGTGAGCACCCCTTCCCAGCGGTCCGTGCCCATGCCACGTTCCCCGCGGGGCGGCGCAAGGCGGACGCGCTGGCGCTCGGCACCGGAGGGGTCAAGGAGCACGGCGCTGACGCCGAGCTGGTCATGCCCCTCGCGGAAGGCGGTGGCGCCCACAACGATGGCTTCGCCGGGCAGGGCCTTGGCCGGGAATCTGCCGCCCTCGACGACGGGCTGCACGGCAGTAATGGGAAAACGCCCAAACCGCAAGTCCTCGGTGATACTGCGCTGGGGCATTTTGGTGGATGCGGCACTGGTTCCTGAGTTAGTCGTCACAGGCTCGACGTTAGCGAGAAATGACCCGGATTGCTAAGCCTGCTCCCTAAAATCGCCGTGCCGCGGCCTAATTTCTTCATGCCCCTGTCATTTACCCAAAAGAAACCGAAAGCTGGTTCCGGCCGCGCATGTTGTCGGTTAGTGTGACGCAGGTGAAGGCAATCCGCAGGTTTACGGTCCGTACAGTCCTCCCCGAACCCATCCGGCCTTTGGCCAGGCTGGCCAGCAATTTGCGGTGGTCCTGGCACCGTCCAACCCGTGAGCTTTTCGCCGGGTTGAACCCGCGGCTGTGGGAGGAAAGCGGGCAGGACCCCATCGGTTTCCTGGGCATGGTCAGCCGGGAGGAATTCCAGCAGCTCGCCGCGGACCAATCGGTGGTGGAACGGGTGCGCGCCGCAGAGCAGGACCTTGACCGGTACCTCCAGGAGCCACGCTGGTACCAGGGCCTGGGCCCGGATGCGCCCGCCTCCATTGCATACTTCTCGCCCGAGTTCGGCATCACCGAGGTCCTCCCCCAGTATTCGGGCGGCCTGGGAATCCTTGCCGGCGACCACCTGAAGGCTGCCTCGGACCTTGGCGTTCCCCTGATCGGCGTGGGCCTGCTGTACCAGGCGGGCTATTTCAAGCAGTCACTGTCCCGCGACGCGTGGCAGCAGGAGACCTACCCCGTCCTGGATCCGGACGGCCTGCCGCTGACCCTGCTCCGGGAACCCTCCCACGACGGCAACGGCAAGGCCCTGGAGGTCTCGCTCCCCCTGCCCAACGGGCGCCGGCTGCTGGCACACATCTGGCGGGCCGACGTCGGACGCGTTCCCCTGCTCCTCCTGGACTCCAACGTGCCGGGCAATGACGACGCCGCCCGCAGCATCACCGACCGCCTGTACGGCGGCGGCGGGGACCACCGGCTCCAGCAGGAACTCCTGCTCGGGATGGGCGGGGTCAAGGCCCTGCGCGCCTTCCAGAAGCTGACGGGCTGCGCCGCACCGGAGGTCTTCCACACCAACGAAGGCCACGCGGGGTTCCTTGGCATCGAGCGCATCCAGGAACTGATGTCCGGCGAACAGGCCCTGACATTCGACGAAGCACTCGCCGCCGGACGGGCGTCCACCGTATTCACCACGCACACGCCGGTGCCGGCCGGCATCGACAGGTTCGAAATCAACCAGATCAGCCACTTCTTCCAGGCCGGCCTGGCCCCCGAGGTGCCGGTGGACAGGATCCTGGAACTGGGCAGGGAAAACTACGCGGACGGCAACCCGGCCGTCTTCAACATGGCGGTCATGGGCCTGCGCCTGGCCCAGCGCGCCAACGGCGTGGCCAAGCTCCACGGCGAGGTGTCGCGCGGCATGTTCTCCGCCCTCTGGCCCGGCTTTGACCACTCCGAGGTACCCATCACTTCAGTAACCAACGGCGTGCACGTGCCCACCTGGGTGGACAGCCGCATCTCCAAGCTCGCCCGGGACCAGTTTGGCAGCGAGGCCGAAGCGCTGGGCAAATGGGACCTCGCCTACAACGTCAGCGACGCCGACGTATGGGCGCTGCGCCGCGAGATGCGCGCCGCCTTGGTGGAAGATGTCCGCCGCCGGCTGCGCGCAGCGTGGAAGAAGCGCGGCGCGGCCGACGCAGAACTGGGCTGGACCGACAACGTCCTGGACCCGGACGTCCTCACCATCGGTTTTGCCCGCCGCGTGCCCACCTACAAGCGGCTCACGCTGATGTTGCGCGAGCCGGCGCGGCTGAAGGCGCTGCTCCTGCACAAGGAGCACCCCATCCAGCTGGTCATCGCCGGCAAGTCGCACCCGGCCGATGACGCGGGAAAGAAAATGATCCAGGACCTGGTTCGGTTCACGGATGATCCCGAGGTCCGGCACCGCATCGCGTTCCTGCCCAACTATGACATCGCCATGGCCAGGACCCTGTTCCCGGGCTGCGACGTCTGGCTGAACAACCCGCTGCGTCCGCTGGAGGCCTGCGGGACGTCCGGCATGAAGGCGGCGCTGAACGGCTCGCTGAACCTTTCCGTCCTGGACGGCTGGTGGGATGAGATGTACGACGGCGAGAACGGCTGGGCGATTCCCACGGCCAACAACGATGCTTCACCCGAGGAACGGGACGACATCGAGGCCGCAGCGCTGTATGAGCTGCTGGAAACACAGGTGGCGCCGCGATTCTACGGCAGCACGGTGTCCGAGGGAGCCGGCTCCGCCGGGCCGTCCACGAGCCGGAGCGAGAAGGTGCCCACGCACTGGGTGTCCATGATCAAGCACACCCTCTCGCACCTCGGCCCGGCCGTGTCCGCTGAGCGCATGCTCCGGGACTACGTGAACATCCTGTACCGCCCCGCCGCGGAAGCGGGACGCAGCGCCACCGCCAACTCCTATGCCCAGGCACGTGCGCTGGCATCCTGGTCCGCCAAGGTACGCGGCGCCTGGCCACAGGTCCACGTTGAGCACGTTGATTCGGTGGGGGTATCCGAGGACCCGCAGATCGGCGACACGCTCCAGGTCAACGCCTACGTGGCGCTGAACGCCCTCACCCCGGAGGACGTCTGCGTCGAGGTGGCCTACGGCCGGGCCGAAGAGAATGACGCCCTTGCCGACATCACCATGATGGAGCTCCAGGTGAAGGAAGACCTGGGCAGCGGGCGGCACCTGTTCAGCGGTTCCCTGGTCATCGACCGCTCCGGCCCGTTCGGTTACACGGTCCGCGTCCTGCCCCGGCATGATGCCCTGGCCTCCAAAGCGGAGCTCGGACTGATCGTCAACGCATAGCCCGCCGGTCTCCTGGGTACGGCTCCTGGCAGGCAGCAATACCCAACCAGGAGGGTCCGATGACCGAACGTACGGTGGCCGATGTAATCGTGGAGCGCCTCACCACCTGGGGCGTGAACCGGGTCTTCGGCTACAGCGGGGACGGCATCAACGGCTTCATGGGTGCCCTCCGCCGGACCGGGGACCGGCCCGAGGGGCAGGTTGAGTTTGTCCAGGCCCGGCATGAGGAAGCGGCCGCGTTCATGGCCGTCGGCCACGCCAAGTACACCGGCGGCGTGGGAGTGGTGACGTCCACCCAGGGCCCCGGGGCCGTCCACCTGCTCAACGGGCTGTATGACGCAAAGCTGGACGGCGTACCGGTGGTGGCCATCGTGGGGCAGCAGAGCCGCACCGTGCTGGGGTCCGGCTACATGCAGGAAATCGACCTGACCGCGTTGTTCAAGGACGTCGCGTCCCAGTTCGTGCAGCTGGTCAGCACGGCAGAGCAGGTGCCCATGGTGCTGGACCGTGCCTTCCGGACGGCCAAGGCCACCGCCTCCCCCTGCCTGGTCATCATTCCGCACGATGTGCAGTCCGCACCCGCGCCCGGGCTGGAGCAGCAGCACGGCATCGTGGTCACGGCGCCGTCCTGGAGCGCGGCGGCCAAGAGTCCCCGCGACGAGGACCTGGCCGCCGCGGCCGCCCTCCTTAACTCCGCGGAACGGGTGGCCCTCCTGGTGGGACAGGGCGCCAGGCACGCCGCACAGGAAGTGGTTGCCGTGGCGGAAAAGCTGGGTGCCGGCATCGCCACTAGTCTGCTCGGCAAGCCGTACGTGGACGAAAACCTGCCCTTTGCGGTGGGAACCATGGGGCATCTGGGCACTACCGCGAGTGCGCACCTGCTGGGCAACTGTGATGCCCTCCTCATCGTGGGTTCCAACGATCCCTGGACCGAGTTCTATCCGCCGCCCGGGGCCGCCCGTGCGGTGCAGATCGACATCGACGAAAAGAAGATCGGCAACCGCTACCCCGTGGAGGTGGGCCTGGCCGGCGACGCAGCGTCAGCCCTGGACGCTTTGAACCAGAGGCTGGAGCACCGGCCACGCACCCAATGGCGCTCGGATGTGGAAGGGGAAGTCAGCCGCTGGCGTATCCTCGCAGCTGACCGTGCCGCCGTGCCCGCCAGCCCCGTCAATCCCGAGCGGGTGGTCCGCGAGCTCAACGGCCGGCTGCCCGGGAACGCCCAGGTGAGCGTCGACGTCGGAAGCTGTGTCTACTGGTACGCCCGCCAGCTGGTGCTGCCCGCCGGAGTCCCCGCACACCTGTCCGGGACCCTGGCCAGCATGGGCTGCTCCATCCCCTACGGGCTTGCTGCCAAACTCGCCCGCCCGGACCGCCCGCTGGTGGCTCTGGCCGGTGACGGCGCCATGCAAATGGCGGGCATCGCGGAGCTGGTCACCGTGGCGCACCGCTGGCGCCAGTGGCAGGACCCAAGGTTCGTGGTGTGCGTCTTCAACAACCGCGAGCTGACGGAGGTCACCTGGGAGCAGCGTGAATCGGAAGCCGAGCCGCGGTTTGCTGCAAGCCAGGAACTGCCCGATTTTCCCTTCGCCGCCTACGCGGACCTGCTCGGGCTCAAAGGCATCCGCGTCGAGGACCCGGAACTGGTGGGCGAGGCCTGGGACCAGGCCTTCGCGGCCGACTGCCCGGTGGTGATCGAGGTCCTGACCGACCCGGAAATCCCGCTGCTTCCGCCGTTCCCGGCCGGGCGCGAAAAGGCTGAAAGCATGCGCGAGGGGTTGGCAGCGGAGGACGACGGCGGCAGGGCCTCTACGCTGCTGGACACCTACGTGGCGCACGAGGAACGCCCGGGGAGCTAGCTGCGGACTGGTTGCCCGGTGATTGCGGGTTTAGAGCAGCACTGCGGTGACGGCCAGGTCCTTGCCCGCGTACCGTTCCGCGTCCTGCAGGATCTCGCACATGATGCCGAACGACCTGTCGGCGCGGAACGGTGCAGCCACCTGCCACAGGACCGTGACGGGCGGGTTGCCGTTTTCGCTGATGCTGTCCGCAAAGTCGTGGAGCGAGTCGTTCAACGCATCCAGGTTCACGCCGTAGTGCTCGGGAAAGTCCAAAACCTCGCCGAAGGTTTCCAGGACGGCGCGCTTGCTGTCCGCCGGGGGAACCACCACGCTGCGGCGCCCGGCGTCGGCCACCTGCTCCTGCAGTTCTTCAAGGGTCCAGGTGTCACCGGAAAAGATTCTCATGGTTGTGCTAGCTGCCTTCCGCTATGTACTTGAACGTTGCGTAGTGGTCCCCGGTGTAGTACTTCTCCCCGCCATTGCCCGCCACGATGCGCCGTGCACCCCGGTCCGGTTCCCCGGGAGTGGGGACGGTGTACTCGCGGTAATAGCCCCGGTCCCTGGCTGGGAGGACCCGCTCGAAGTTTCCGAACACCTGGTCATCCTGCCCGTACTGGAACGGGCCGCCCGCCCGGATCAGCGCCAGCACCCGGCGGCCCTCCACCGGAAGCGCGGATTCCCTGATCACCGGGAGGCTGGACGGATTGGCTCCCCGGTGGGGCGCTGACTGCTTCGCTGCCGGGGACGTGGCCGTTCCACCCGGAGTGGACGTGCGGCTGGAACCAGCGTCCGGCGTCGTGCCGTCCGTCTGCCCGCCCAGCAGCCCGGCACCGCCGAACGCCACCATGGCCAGCACCACCAGGGTGGTGAGGAGCAGCGGGAGGATGGAGCGGTTGCGCATTCGGGTTTACCTGCCGGAGGGGTGGACTGGCGTCTGGTGGTGCTGTAGCTACGTGCGGTAAATGCTGATGGAGTTGGCCTCGGCCAGGTCGATGTCTCCGGCAGCCACCTGGATGCCCTGCCGCTGCTTGTGGCGGGGCGAGGTGGTCAGCCGGAGCTCGAACAGGCTCGGAGCCGGCCTTCCGGCGTCGGGCAGGGTCACCTGGACGTCCCGCGCGCTGCCATTGACCACCACCAGCCCGGCAAGGTCGCCGCCGTCGTCGCGGAGCAGGAGCTGCAGGACGCGGTGATGCGGATCGTTCCAGCGCTCATTGGACATGGGCTGGCCGTGCTGGTCGAACCAGTACAGGTAGGACTGTTCATCCCGGACCGGGAAATCGTGCGGCTGGGCGGCGAGGAACTCCTTGCGCAACCGGATGTACCGCTTGGTGCTGCGCAGCATCTCGTGCGCCTCCGGTGTCAGCGTCCAGTCCAGCCACGTGATGGCATTGTCCTGGCAGTAGGCGTTGTTGTTCCCGTGCTGGGTCCTGGCCAGCTCGTCCCCGGCAGTAATCATGGGAACTCCGAGCGAAACCATCAGCGAGGCCATCAGGTTGCGCCGCGACTGCGCACGCTGTGCCAGGATGGCGCTGTTCTCAGTGGGGCCCTCCACGCCGTGGTTGTAGCTGCGGTTGTCTCCGTGCCCGTCCCTGTTCTCTTCGCCGTTGGCCTCGTTGTGCTTGCGGTCGAAGGACACGAGATCGTTCATGGTGAAGCCGTCATGGGCGGTGACGAAGTTGACCGAGGCCAGGCGCGAGCGGCCGGACGCCTGGAAGAGGCCTGCGGAGCCGGACAGCGCGTCGGCGAGTTTCGCCATGGTCCCGCCGTGCCCGCCGGAGTCGATGGCTGCGCGGTCTGCCAGCCAGAAGGTCCGGACAGCGTCGCGGAAGTGGTCGTTCCAGTCGACCCACCCCCGGGGGAACCGGCCCGTCTGCCAGCCTCCGTAGCCAATGTCCCAGGGTTCGGCAATCAGCTTGACCCCGGACAGAACGGGATCGGCGGCGACGGCGGTGAGGAAAGGGTGATGGGGGTCGAACTCGTTCGCGGCGTTGCGGCACAGCGTGACTGCCAGGTCGAACCGGAAACCGTCGATGTGGAACTCGTCCACCCAGTACCGGAGGGAGTCGGTCACCAGCTGGACCACGTGCTGGTTTCCGAAGTTGAGGGAGTTGCCGCAGCCGGTGGTGTCGATGTACTTGCCGTGGCCGTCCACCCGGTAGTAAGTGTCCTCCCCCAGGCCGCGGAAACTCAGGACCTGGCCGTCCGGCGTCCCTTCGGCAGTGTGGTTGTACACGACGTCGAGGATGACCTCCAGCCCGGCGCCGTGCAGTGCCTTCACCATGGCCTTGAACTCGTCCTGGACCGCCTGGGGGCCCGCTTCCTGGGCCGCGCGGGTGGCGTAGCCGGGGTGCGGGGCAAAGAACGCGGCGGTGTTGTAGCCCCAGTAGTTGCTGAGTCCCAGGTCCTGCAGGTGTGGCTCATCAATGTGGAAGTGGACGGGCAGGAGCTGGACGGAGGTGATGCCCAGGCCCGTGAGGTGCTCCACGACGGCAGGGTGGGCCAGGCCGGCGTAGGTGCCCCTGAGTTCTTCCGGTACGTCGGGGTGGAGCATGCTCTGGCCGCGGACATGCGCCTCATAGACGATCGTGTTGCGCCAGGGCAGGCGCAGCCGTTCGTCTGTTTCCCAGTCGAAGTCGACGGCGGTGCGGACGCTGGTGAGGAAGCCCTCCTGCTGGTCCACTCCCCTGCCGTACGGGTCCAGCAGCAGGGGCTGGCGGGAGGAACCGTTGCCTGCCGGAAGCTCCGGCGGCAACGGCTGGCTGTCCGACGTCGGACGGAAGCCGTAGCGCGATCCGTACGGCAGGTCCTCCACGATGCCGTGGTGGACCCCCTTGGTGACGTTGGGCAGGGTCTGGGTCCGCCATTCGCCGCCGGGAGGGCAGTAGGCGATGTCCAGCTTGGCGACTCCGGGGGCGAAGCAGGCAACGTTGGCGCGTCCGCCGGCGTGGTGGCGGGTACCACCGGAATCAGCGCGCGGGACGCTGACACCGAGGGGAACAGCCGAGGAGGCGTCCATGGTGGAAGCGGTGTCGAAAAGCGGCATGACCATCATCTAAATAGTAGCGGTCAGCGGCACTTGACCTGCCCATACGCCCCCGCGGCGCCGGGAACCCATCCGCGGATTACGGACCGGTGGAACTATCCGGCCGCGCGCTGGCGGGAGACCTCGTACAGCGAGATTCCCACAGCCATCGATGCGTTCAGGGATTCCATGGCGGAATCGATGGGGATGGAGACGATCTGGTCGCAGTTTTCCCGGACCAGGCGGCTCAGGCCCTTCCCTTCCGAGCCCACCACGATGCACACCGGTTCGGTGGCCAGGGTGAGATCGGGCAGTGAAACGTCGCCGTCGCCGTCGAGCCCCAGGACGTAGATACCCATGTTCTTGAACTGCTTGAGGGCGTTGTTCAGGTTGGAGGCGCGGGCCACGGGCACGCGGACGGCAGCGCCGGCGCTGGTTTTCCAGGCCGAGGCGGTAACGCCCACGGAACGGCGCTCGGGCACGATGACGCCGTGGCCGCTGAAGGCGGAGACGGAGCGGATGATCGCACCCAGGTTCCGGGGGTCGGTGATACCGTCCAGGGCCACAAAGAGCGGCGCGTTGGCGATGTGCCCCTTCTTCCACTTGTCCACGGTTTCCTCGGCCAGCTCGTAGGCGTCCAGGTACTCGTAGGGCGGGATCTGCAGCACCAGGCCCTGGTGGACGGCGTCATCCGTCATCCGGTCCAGTTCAGGTTTGCCCGTTTCCAGCAGCGGAATGCCGCGTTCGGCGGCGAGCTTCAGGGATTCCTTGACCCGGTCGTCCATTTCGATGCGGATGGCAACGTGGAGGGCCTTCGCGGGGATGCCGGCGCGGAGCGCCTCGACCACGGAGTTGCGTCCGGTGACGACTTCCTCGGTGGCACGGCCCTTGGGGCCGGACTTGGCGGCACCGGCGCTGCGGGCACCGGTCCCGCGCTTTGCAGCGGACCGTTCGGAAAGCTGCCGTGCCTTGTGCGCCTTGTGGTACACGCGGTCCTCGGCTTTGGGCGTGGGGCCCTTGCCCTCGAGGGCCTTGCGGCCATGGCCACCGGTTCCGACGGTTGGGCCCTTCTTCGCTTTAACCGATCGGCGACCATTGTTGGCCATGATGTTCCACCCTTGATTGTGCTGACTGAATCTGCATACCAGTCTACTGACCCGAAAAAAATCGGGGGCAGCGGCCTGTTCAGTCTCGCTTGAGGCTCCAGGTGGCGCCGTCCGGGCCGTCCTCTACGACGACCCCGGCCTGGTTGAGGGTGTCCCGGATGGAGTCGGACGTTGCCCAGTCCTTGTCGGCGCGGGCAGCCGCCCGGGCGGACAGCTGCGCCTCCACCAGAACGCCCAGCGCCTCGGCTTCACGCGTGCTCACCGCCGCGGAGCCTGCCACGGCGTTCAGGCCCAGGACCCCGGTCATGAGGATGACGGCGTGCATCGCGTTCCGGGCAGCGTCGTCGTCCCCTTCGGCGAGGGCTGTGTTGCCCGCCCTGACAGTTTCGTGCAGGGCGGCCAGGGCGCGCGGGACGTTGAGGTCGTCGTCCATTGCTTCGCAGAAGGCCTCCACAGCTGCGGACGATGAACCGTGGTGGCCGTCCGCGAGGCCCGGGTCACCGTCGAAGCGTGCCGCAGCCTTGGCCAGGAATCCGTCAATGCGTTCGACGGCGGCGGCGGCCTCCTGCAGGGACGTGGGGCGGTAGTCCAGGATGGACCGGTAGTGCGCCTGGCCCAGGTAGTAGCGGACCACCCGGGGCGGGGCGAGTTCCAGCATTTCCGCCGGGCTGATGGTGTTGCCGATGGACTTGGACATCTTTTCGCCCTGGTAGGTCACCATGCCGTTGTGCATCCAGAAGTTGGCGAAGGGGTGTCCCGCCGCCTGCGACTGCGCCATCTCGTTTTCGTGGTGCGGGAACCGCAGGTCCAGTCCGCCGCCGTGGATATCGAACGCGGTGCCGAGGTACTTGGTGACCATGGCGGAGCACTCAAGGTGCCAGCCGGGCCGGCCGGCGCCCCAGGGCGAGGACCAGCTGGCGGTGGCCGGCTCTCCTTCTTTGGAACCCTTCCACAGCGCAAAGTCGCGGGGGTCCTTCTTGCCCCGGGGATCGGCGTCGGGCGCTGCCTGCATGTCGTCGATGTTCTGCCGGGTCAACGCGCCGTACTTGTTCCAGGAGCGGACGTCGAAGTACACATCGCCCGAGTCGTCCAGCGCCGGGTACGCGTGGCCGCGGTCGATCAGCTGCTGGATCAGGGCGTGCATCTCAGGAATGTGCCCGGTGGCCCTGGGTTCGTAGGTGGGGCGCGATACACCCAAGGTGTCGTAGGCCTTGAGGAACTCCTGCTCGTAGCGGTACGCCAGAGCCCACCATTCTTCGCGGGCTACTTCTCCGGGTTCCGGGCTGAAATCGGGGGCGAAGGAAGCCTCGGACTTGGCCAGGATCTTGTCGTCAATGTCCGTCACGTTGCGGACGACCGTGACACGCAGGCCCCGGTACTGAAGCCAGCGGGTGAGCTGGTCGAACGCGATGGCTGACCGGATGTGGCCCACGTGCGGCATCCCCTGGACCGTGGCTCCGCAGTAGTAGAGGCTGACCTTGCCCTCGAGGAGGGGGACGAAGTTCCGGACTTCGGCGGAGGCAGTGTCATAGAAGCGCAGGGTCACCGCTCCAGAGTAACTGATGGGCCCGGCTGCCTCACGGGCGTGGGGGCTGCGGATACACCAGGGCGGTGGCCACGGCGGAGATGCCCTCCCCGCGCCCGGTGAATCCCAGGCCGTCACTGGTGGTTGCCGTGACGCCGACGTGGGCGCCTGCCGCCTCGCTCAGGACCCTTTGAGACTCTTCCCGCCTGGGCCCGAATTTGGGCCGGTTGGCCACGAACTGCACGGCCACGTTGCCGATCTCGAACCCGGCAGCCCTGACGATCCGAGCGGCCTCAGCGAGGAGGGTGGCACCGGACGCTCCGGCGAATTCCGGACGGTCCGTACCGAAGTGGGTGCCAAGGTCGCCGATGCCGGCAGCCGAAAACAAGGCGTCAGCGGCGGCGTGGGCTACGGCGTCTCCGTCAGAGTGTCCGGCGAGGCCGCGTTCGCCGGGCCAGAGGAGCCCACCGAGCCACAGCGGACGGGGGGAATCCTCCGGGGCGTAGGCATGGACATCGATTCCCACGCCCGTGCGCGGAAGGACCACGTCCGGGCTCATCCTTCCACCCACCGGGCACCGAGCGGACCCTCAAGGAGCCCCTCGGCGAAGATGAGGTCCAGGGGGGTGGTGATCTTCAGGGATTGTGTGGACCCGCGGACTGCATGGACCGGGGTACCCAGCATCTCCACGAGCATGGCGTCATCGGTGACCGCCGCGGCCTGCTGGTCGTCCAAAGCCTGCGCCGCCTCGTGCGCCTTCAGCAGGGTGCCGATCGTGAAGCCCTGCGGAGTCTGCACCGCCCGCAGTTCCTCGCGGCGGGCGGTCCCCGTGACGACCTCGGGGGCAAGCGCAGTGTCATCGCCGGCCGTGGCCGCCACGGTTTTGACCGTGTCCACCACCGGGAGCACGGGAATGACAGCGGCGGCGCCGGCAACAAGGGAGTCGCTGACGCGGTGGAAGACGGATTCGGGGGTGAGGGCCCGCGCGGCGTCATGGACCAGGACGGCCTCGATACCCTCCATGAGTGCGGCGATTCCGGCACGCACGGACCCCGCCCTGGTGGATCCGCCGTCAACAACCGTCAGGAGGGGCCCACCGTCGGCAAGTTCCTCCCGGAAGTCGTCGCACAGCCGGCGCAGGTCCTGGTCGCCGGCGGGCAGCGCGACGCACACCTGGGTGGCCACACCGGACGCGACAATGCCGCGCAGGGCATGCATCAGGATTGGTTCTCCGCCCAGCGGAACGGCAGCCTTGGGCATGCCATAGCCGAGGCGCTGCCCGGAACCTGCGGCAACCACGATGACCGCTGTGACCAGACGCGTGGGTGATTCACTCATGCGGACAAGCCTACGACGCCGCCACTTCCGATGGGTGCTTAAGGCACCGCCGCGGTTGGCCCAAAAAAAGAAGCCCCGGCGGCACTTGCGTGCAGCCGGGGCTAAATTCTTAGGAAGCCAGGACCTCGTCGAGAACGCTTGCAGCCTTCTCCTCGTCGGTCTTCTCAGC
The DNA here is from genome assembly GCF_035621795.1 of Pseudarthrobacter sp. LT1. Taxonomy (NCBI): domain Bacteria; kingdom Bacillati; phylum Actinomycetota; class Actinomycetes; order Micrococcales; family Micrococcaceae; genus Pseudarthrobacter; species Pseudarthrobacter sp. LT1. The sequence continues at coordinate 860,637 of NZ_CP141830.1, read as the reverse complement.
CAGCGCCAGTTCTGAAATCAGAATCTGGCGGGCCTTGGCCAGCATTCGCTTCTCGCCTGCGGAAAGGCCCCGGTCGTGATCCCGGCGCCACAGGTCGCGAACAACCTCTGCCACCTTGATGACGTCACCGGAAGCAAGCTTCTCCAGATTTGCCTTGTACCTGCGTGACCAGTTGGTGGGCTCCTCGGTGAACTCGGCACGGAGCACATCGAACACGTGCTCCAGGCCTTCCTTGCCCACTACGTCCCGGACCCCAACAAGGTCAACGTTCTCTGCTGGAACTTCAATGGTCAGATCACCCTGAGCCACCTTGAGCTTGAGATACATCTTCTCTTCGCCCTTGATGGTGCGCATCTTGATTTCTTCAATCTTCGCAGCACCGTGGTGAGGGTAAACTACTGTCTCGCCGACCTCAAATACCATGTGGACATTTCCCCTTTCCCGCAGACCAGTTTATCACGATTCAGGCATATGACCGGCCGGAGAAATGGCTCCCAACCGCGAAAATACGCGGGAAAACGGCCCAATCAACCCCCTCCACCCCCTTGACGGATGCGCTGATTAGTGCATCAGGTGAGCGCTCCCATGGGGGATGTGACACCGCCGAATCCTCGTTTGCCCCTCTTTGCGGATAGGCTATGGCTGAAAAAGACTTCAAATTTCTCGAGGAGTACGTGACGTGCGTTCCACTGCGATGAACCGGGCCCAGCGCGGCAAACTGGCACTGACGGCTGCTGCCCTTGGCGCCAGCCTGCTGACCGCGGGCTGCGGTTACATCACGCCCCAGCAGACCAGCCATCAGTACTCCGCCTCGGACGGCATCCGCGCAGACCTCGGTCCGCTGCAGCTGCGGAACATCCTCATTGTCTCCACCGGCGAGAACGAACCCGGCCGCCTGATCGGTGCCGTCTACAACTCCTCCTCCAAGGACGTGAAGCTGACCGTCAACGGTGCGAAGGGCTCACAGACCGAAGTTTCGGTGAAGGCCAACGGCTACACCCTGCTGAACGAAAAGTCGGACGAGGCCATCCTGAGCACCACCGGCGGCAAGCCGGGCTCCCTGGTGGACGTCAAGATCAGCGAGAACGGCACCAACGTCAGCAGCACGGTCAAGGTTCCCGTCCTGGACGCCACCCTGCAGGAGTACAAGGACTACGTCCCCACCCCGAGCCCCTCGGCGACGCCCACGCCGTCGTCCTCTTCTTCCGCAGGTGCGGGTGCAACGTCCTCCGCCGGTGCAACCTCCAGCGCCACGGCAACGGCAACCGCCACCACCCGCTAAAGCGGGCGCTGCAAGCAGCGGACACCAAAAGGGAGGAGCCATGCGGCTCCTCCCTTTTTGCGGTATTTTGCGATGCTGCCCTACGGCTCGAACTTGTAGCCCAGGCCACGGACAGTCACCAGGTAACGGGGGGCCGAGGGATCCGGTTCGATCTTGCCGCGGAGACGCTTCACATGCACGTCCAGGGTTTTGGTGTCGCCAACATAGTCAGAGCCCCACACGCGGTCGATCAGCTGCCCGCGCGTGAGCACCCGGCCCGAGTTGCGCAGGAGCATCTCCAGAAGCTCGAACTCCTTCAGGGGAAGCAGGACCTGCTCGCCGTCCACGCTCACCACGTGCCGTTCAATGTCCATGCGGACGGGCCCGGCCTGGACGGTGGCGGAAATCAGTTCCTCAGGTTCGCCCTGGCGCCGCAGGACAGCCCGGACACGGGCCACCAGTTCACGGGATGAGTAGGGTTTGGTGACGTAGTCGTCGGCGCCGAGTTCCAGGCCCACCACTTTGTCGATTTCCGAGTCCTTGGCGGTCAGCATGATCACGGGGACGCTGGAACGCTGCCGGAGCTGGCGGCACACCTCCGTGCCGGAAAGCCCGGGCAGCTGCAGGTCCAGCAGCACCAGGTCGGCGCCGTTGCGGTCGAATTCGGTGATGGCGTCCAGCCCGTTGTCCACCACCTCTACCTCGAACCCTTCTTTGCCCAGCAAATAGGACAAGGGATCGCTGAACGACTCCTCGTCCTCAACAATCAAGATCCTGCTCAAGCGCTAGCTCCTCGTTCTGTTGCGCCGGCGGCGCGGGGTACTTGGGTCAGAGTGGCCTGTTCGGGCGCCCCGTGCGCCGGCCCCGGCGCCGGTGCCGGCGCGGAGGAAACGGACAGCCCGGCGTCGCCGTCCTGCCCTTCCATCTCGGGCAGCCGGAGGGTGAAGGTGGATCCCTGCCCAGGCTGGGACCACAGCGTCACCTCGCCGCCATGGTTCGACGCCACGTGCTTGACGATGCTCAGGCCGAGGCCCGTGCCGCCCGTCTGGCGGGAGCGGGCGGCATCCACCCGGTAGAACCGCTCGAAGACGCGTTCCTGGTCCTCCGGCGACAGCCCGTCCCCCTGGTCGGTCACGGAAATGGAGACCAAGCCGTCCCTGGACCGGACGCCGATGCCGACGCGGGTGTTCGGGGGCGAGTAGCGAATGGCGTTGTCGATGAGGTTCCGCAGCGCGGTGACCAGGAGGTCCTGGTCCCCGAACACCTTGCCTTCGGTGCGGCCGCCCACCACGATGCTGATGTTCTTGCTTTCGGCGGGCAGCTGGGACCGGTCCACGGCTTCGGCGATGACGGCGTTGATGTCCACGGGGCCGCCCTGCTGCGTTACGCTGGCGCCCTGCAGGCGGGAAAGTTCAATGATGTCCTGGACCAGGGCGGCCAGGCGCGCGGATTCCTTGTGCATGCGCTTGGCGAAGCGGCGGACAGCTTCTTCGTCGTCGGCGGAGGACTCCAGGGCCTCCGCCAGCAGGGAGATGGCACCCACCGGGGTCTTCAGTTCGTGCGACACGTTGGCCACGAAGTCGTTGCGGATCTCTTCCGTCCGGGTGATCTCGGTCCGGTCATCGGCCAGGAGAAGGATGTATTCCTCCCCCAGCATGGCGGCCCGGACCTGGACGATGATGGTGCCTTGTCCCAGCGGCCCGCGCGGAAGCTCGAGCTGTTTTTCCAGGATGACGCCGTCCCGCCGGACCCCTGACGTCATGTCCAGGAGTTCCTTGTGCACCACGGTGTGCCCGCGGACCAGGCCGTAGGCGTAGGCCGCGGGGCTGGCGCGGACCACGCCGTCGACGTCGTCCAGCACCACGAAGGCCCGTCCGACGACGGCGAGCACCTCCGCTGCGCCGGACGGCAGGGCAATCTCCCCGGCGTCGACGTCCAGCAGTTCGCGCTGCTTCTCGCTGACCCGGTAGGCAAGCACGCCGAACGTGCCAAGCGCCAGGCCGATAAGGCCGGCAACCAGACCAATGAGCATAGGATCCACAGCTCCACTTTATGCTCTTGCCTGGCGCCTCCAGCCGGCTCAAGGCACTTACGGCGAACGGTTCAACTAACGTTCACCTGTGTGGGCATAATCGTTTACCGGGCGATGACAAAGTTAGAGGTCAGAGCGCCCAACGGCGACACGATTCCTGCTGCCCCGGAGCGGCCGGCGGGAGTTCCAAGGAAAGGACGCCCTAAGTGCGTAAGGTTTTTCAGGAAGAACTCACCCAGGTTGGTGACCAGCTGGTGGAGATCTCCCGGCTGGTCAGCGAAGCGATGGACAAAGCCACCACCTCATTCCAGGTGGCGGACGTGGACCTCGCCCAGGACGTCATCGCTGCGGATGCGCGCATTGACTTCCTGCAGAACAGCCTCGATGAGCGGGCCATCGACATCCTGGCGCTGCAGGGTCCTGTCGCCAGCGACCTGCGCATGATCGTAGGTTCCCTCCGGATGAGCGCATCCCTGGAGCGGATGGGTGACCTGGCGCGGCACATTGCACAGCTGGCCCGCCTCCGGTACCCCTCCACCGTGATTCCGGCATCCATGACGGAGACCTTCAACCGGATGGCCGAGCTGGACCAGGAGATCGCCGACAAGCTGACGGTCCTGCTGGAAAGCCGCGACCTCGAGGTCGCCCGGGACATCCTCAAGGCGAACACTGCCATCAACGATCTGCACTTGAGCGTCTTCAAGGCCATCGCTGCCCCCGAGTGGTCCGAGTCCCCCGCCACCACGGTGGACGTTGCCCTCGCCAGCCGCTACTTCGAGCGCTTCGCAGACCACGGTGTTTCCGTCGCACAGAAGGTGACGTACCTGGTGACCGGCGCGTGGCAGCCGAACGCCACCGAACACAGCTAAAACAAAAGAAGCGGAATACGACGGCGGGCTGGTCACCTGAGGTGACCAGCCCGCCGTCGTACGCTTTAACGTCTTATTTCTTGCCCTGGTTGGCTACTGCCAGGATGGCCTGCTCGGCGGCCTCGGGATCGAGGTAGGTGCCGCCGGGCTTGATCGGCTGGAAGTTTTCGTCGAGGTCGTACACCAGCGGGATGCCCGTGGGGATGTTCAGGCCGGCGATAGCCTCATCGCTGATGCCGTCCAGGTGCTTGACCAGCGCGCGGAGCGAGTTGCCGTGCGCGGTGACCAGGACGGTCTTGCCGGCCTTGAGGTCTTCCTTGATGTCCGATTCCCAGTAGGGCAGGAGCCGCACCAGGACGTCCTTCAGGCACTCGGTGCGCGGGAGGGCGTCGCCCAGGCCCGCGTAGCGGGGGTCGTGGGCCTGGCTGAATTCGCTGTTGTCGTCCAGGGGCGGCGGCGGGGTGTCGTAGGAGCGGCGCCACTCCATGAACTGTTCTTCACCGTATTCGGCCAGGGTCTGGGCCTTGTCCTTGCCCTGCAGCGCACCGTAGTGGCGTTCGTTCAGGCGCCAGTCGCGCTTGACCGAAATCCAGCCGCGGTCCGCCTTGTCCAGGGCGATGTTTGCGGTGTTGATGGCCCGCTTCAGCAGCGACGTGTAGAGCACATCCGGGAGGATATCGTTTTCCACCAGCAGCTCGCCGCCACGCGCTGCTTCCTCGCGGCCCTGGTCGTTCAGGTCAACGTCCACCCAGCCGGTGAACAGGTTCTTGGCGTTCCATTCGCTGTGGCCGTGGCGCAGCAGAATCAGCTTGTAAGTCATGATTTTCATCCTAGCCGAGCAGTGTTGCCGCCCGCCCAGCGTTACACGGCTCCTGCCGGGGGCCTGGGGGGTACCGGCAGGAGGCCCGGTGGTCACGGCAGGACACCGGCCCGGAGGCAAGGGATAGGGTTGGGCAGTGGTTCAAAAGGCTGAACGGGTGAACGCCCCGCAACTTTCCGGGAAGACGTCCCCCGCCAGGCAGGGCCGGCCGGTTGGCAACGTGACCCGCGGCACCACCAACCCCAACCGGATGCGCCGGGTGGACCGTTGGCTGACGGGACCCCAGGCCTGGCGGCTCCGGTCCGCGGCGGACCCGCTGGTGGTTGACCTTGGCTATGGCGCGACGCCGGCCACCGCCGTCGAACTTTACGAAAGGCTCGCCGCCGTCCGGCCGGACGTGCGGGTCTGCGGGATTGAAATTGACCCCGGGCGCGTGCGGGCGGCCCTTCCGTTGCAGCGTCCCGGGCTGACCTTCCAGGTGGGCGGCTTTGAACTGCCCGTTCCCGGCCGCCCCGTCCTGGTCCGTGCGTTCAACGTCCTGCGGCAGTATGAGGAAGCCGACGTCCAGGGCATCTGGCGGCTGGTGCAGGACGGGCTCTCCCCCGGAGGTTTGTTCGTGGACGGCACCTGCGACGAAATCGGACGCCGCGTCACGTGGGTGGCGCTGGACCGGGACCGGCCGCTGTCCCTAAGCATCTCGGTCCGTTTCGGCAGCTTCGAGTTGCCGTCGGAAGTGGCCGAACGGCTTCCCAAAGCCCTCATCCACCGGAACATCCCCGGTGAACCGGTTCATGCCTTCATGCAGGCGATGGACAGGGCATGGCTTGAGAGCGCACCGCTGGCCTCATTCGGCAACAGGCAGCGCTGGGTTGGCATGTGCCGCAGCCTGCGCGGGGCCGGGTGGCCGGTCCAGGACGGGCCCGCCAGATGGCGCCTTGGAGAGCTGACGGTGGACTGGGAGGCGGTGGCCCCCCAGGTTTAGGCCCTGCCGGGGTGGATCACCAGGGACCGTAAGGGCCCATGTTGCGGCTGCCGCCGCGGCCTGCGTCCTTCACGGCGGGACGGACATCGGCCAGGTAGACGGAGGCGGCGACAACCGCGGCCAGTCCGAACAGGCCAAGGGTGCTGAAGAGGCCTCCGCCGGCGCCGAACAGCGAAATCACGCCGATCAGGGCCGAGCCGCCGGTGAGGGCGAGCCAGAATGTCTTGGTCCGCTTGCCGGTGGCTTCGAAGGCGTTGGGCCGGTGCCGGGCACAGTCCACGAACGCCCACAGCTCAAGCCCCAGGGCCACCAGGCCGAGGATAAAGAACACTGCCTGCTCGATGTAACTGATAATTATTCGACCGTCCACAAGCCCAGCCTAGCCGTCCAGCGTGTCCAGCGCCTGCTTCAGGTCAGCCCAAAGGTCTTCGACGCTCTCCACGCCGACGCTCAGCCGCACCAGGTTTTCGGGCACGCTGGCGGGTTCGGCCGTATGGCGGCGCCGGCGTTCAATCAGGGACTCGACACCGCCCAGGGACGTGGCGGGCAGCCAGAGATCCAGTGCCTGCACCAGTTTGTCCGCAGCGTCGGCACCGCTGAGGCCTGCTGCGGGCGCCACCTGCACGCAGATGATGGAACCGAACCCCTTCATTTGGGCTTTGGCGCGGGCATGGCCCGGATCGGTATCGAGGCCCGGGAACCGGATGGATTCGATGGCGGGGTGCGCGGCAAGGCGTTCCGCCAGGATCATGGCCGATTCCTGGGACCGCTCCACGCGCAGCGCGAGGGTCCGCAGGCCGCGCAGGGCCAGCCACGCCTCAAACGGACCGGCGATGGCGCCGTGGATGATGCGGTGGTGCAGCAGTTCGGAGCGGATTTCCGGGTTTGAAGTCACCAATGCACCGAGGACGACGTCGGAGTGCCCGGCAAGGTACTTCGTCACCGAATGCAGGACGACGTCGGACCCCAGCAGCAGGGGCTGCTGCACCAGGGGCGTGGAGAAGGTGTTGTCCGTGACAACGATTGCGCCCGCCTCATGCGCGGCCTCCGCGACGGCGGTCATGTCCGCGATGCCGAGCATGGGGTTGGTGGGGCTCTCCAGCCACAACATGGCGGCGGCTTTCTCCGAGGGGCCTTTGGAGGCGAGGGCGTCCTTGACCGCAGCGGTATCGGCAATGTCCACGGTCCGCAGTTCGATGAAGCCTTTCTGCGCGAGTTCCGTGGCCATCACCAGGGAACCGGAGTAGCTGTGGTTGGGCATGACCAGCACGCCGCCGGCGGGGATCAGGGACAGCGCCGAGCTGACCGCCGCCAGGCCCGATGCGTAGAGCAGGCCCGGAAGCGAGGCCCCCTCAAGCTGGCCGAGCGCTTCCTCGAAGGGATCCCAGGTGGGGTTGGAGTAGCGGCCGTAGCCCCTGTCCCCGTCACCGAGCGGGCCGGTCCCGAAATAGGTGGAGGAAAGGGTGATGGGAGGATTGACCGGCTGGTCCCTTTCCCGTGGCGGACGTCCCGCTGCCACCACCACGGTTTCGGGTGAAAGGGACGCGGCCTGGTGCTCGGAAAGACTCATGGTCAAAAGCGTACTGTTCGGCCCAATCGGGCGGAAAAGCAATGTCGCTTTGTGGACGCCGGTCCATCCACCCGTCCTGCACAGGGGATATTCGGAGGCCCGGAATGTCGCCGCGCCTCGGTAGGCTTGAGAAGTGAACAAACAGAGGGCCGGCGTATTCATCGCATTCGAAGGTGGCGATGGCGCCGGCAAGTCCACCCAGGCGGCCCGGCTTGCTGCGGCACTGGAATCCCGTGGCTACACCGTGCTGCGGACCCGTGAACCCGGCGGCACCCCCGTCGGCGAAAAACTTCGCTCCCTGGTGCTGGACCACGGCAACGGCGAAATCGACGCCCACACGGAGGCCCTGATCTTTGCGGCTTCCCGCGCTGCCCACGCCACCCAGGTCATCCGCCCCGCGCTTGGCCGTGGCGACATTGTGCTGACGGACCGGTATATCGACTCCTCCGTGGCCTACCAGGGGGCCGGCCGCGATCTGGGCCAGGACGCTGTGCGTTCCCTCAATGAGTGGGCTACTTCGGGCCTCCAGCCGCACCTGACTGTCCTCCTGGATGTTGACCCGCAGCTGGGGCGCACCCGCCGCACAGCGGGCCAGGCAGCCGAGGACCGCCTGGAATCCGAAGCTGACGAGTTCCATACCCGCATCCGCGACGCTTTCCTTGAGCTGGCGGCGCGCCGCCCCGCCTCATATTTGGTCCTGCCGGCCAATTTGCCGGTCGATGACCTGGCCGCACGGATCCTCGCCCGGGTCGACACCCTGCTTGATGTTCCCTTCGCAGCAGCCCGGGATACAGCAGCGCAGGATGCTGTTCCGCAGCAGGCCGTGCCGGGCGCCACAAGAGACGGCGCTGGCTCGTGACCGTCTGGGATGACCTGCAGGGCCAGCCCGCCGTCGTCGAACAACTGCGCCAGGCCGCCAGCGGTGAAGGCCTGACACATGCCTGGCTTTTTACCGGGCCGCCGGGGTCCGGCCGCTCCAATGCGGCCAAGGCGTTCGCCGCCGCGTTGAACTGCGACCAGGAGGACGTAAGCCTGCGCGGCTGCGGACAATGCCAGGCGTGCCACACGATTTTGGGCGAAACCCATTCAGACGTGACGTTCGTGCGCACCGAAAAGGTCACCATCACCATTGACGAGGCCCGCGAACTTGTAGCGACGGCGGGGAACCGGCCGTCGTCAGGGCGTTGGCGGATCATCGTGGTGGAGGACGCTGACCGCATGGCCGAGCGGACCACCAACGTGCTGCTCAAGGCCATCGAGGAACCTACGCCACGGACCGTGTGGATGCTCTGTGCGCCATCGCCTGCAGATGTCCTGGTCACTATCCGCTCGCGCTGCCGCAGCGTTGCCTTGAGGTTGCCGCCCGCCTCGGACGTTGCCGCCTTGCTGGTCAGGCGCGACGGCGTGGACCCCGCCCTGGCGGAGCAGGCAGCCCGCACAGCGCAGAGCCATGTGGGCATTGCCCGCCGGCTGGCCAGGGATCCCGCGGCAAGGGAACGGCGCCTGGAGACGGTCCGTTTTCCGCTGGGACTGCGGGGCGTAACGGCCGCCGTCATGATGGCGGACAAACTGGTCAAGATTGCCACGGCAGAGGCCAACAGCTCCAACGAGGAGCGGGACGCCGCGGAGAAGGCCGCCCTCCTTGCCACTTTGGGGGCGCCGGAATCCGGAACCCTGCCCCCGGCCATGCGCAGCCAGCTGAAACAGCTCGAAGACGACCAGAAACGCCGTGCCAAGCGATCCATCACGGACTCGCTGGACCGGACGCTCACCGATTTGCTGTCCTTCTACCGGGATGTACTGGTCATCCAGCTGGGGAACGCCGTGGAACTGGTCAACGTTGAATTGAGGAGTGAGCTGGAGGATTTCGCCGCCCGCAGCACTCCGGAATCCACGCTGGCCCGGATGGACGCCATCAACAAAGCCCGTGACCGCATCACCACCACCAATGTTGCCCCGCTGCTGACCATCGAGTCCATGGCGGCCAGCCTGATCCAGCCCTCCAAGGAGACCCGATGACTGCCCGCCCCCTGCCCGCACGCCACAGGTCCCTGACGGTCGCCGTCCGCGCCGCGGGTGCCTTGGTCCTGGCCATGGTCCTGGCCTCGTGCAGCCTCCTCAACGGCGGCGGCAAAAACCAGCCGGAGGCGGCCACCGCCAAGGCCGATCCTTCGATCGTGGCGTCCGCTCCTGCCGGGCTGGAAAAGTTCTACTCGCAGGAAGTGGTCTGGCAGCCCTGCGAGGGGGAATTCCAGTGTGCCAAAGTGACCGTCCCCATGGATTATGCCAATCCGGGCGGCGACACCATCCAACTTGCTGCGCTGCGGGCGCCGAGCACGGGCAAGAAGACGGGCAGCCTCCTGGTCAACCCCGGCGGACCGGGTGCCTCCGGCTATGACTTCGTCAAGGATGCTGCCGGCACCCATTTTTCAGCTGCTGTCCGCAACGCCTATGACCTTGTCGGTTTCGATCCGCGGGGCGTAAAGCGCTCTGCCCCCGTTGCCTGCATGACAGACGCGGAACGTGACGCGTCCCGGGCCAAGATCTACGCCCTCGACACCGACGCCGGGCTGCAGGCGGCACTGGCGGACAACAAGGCCATCGCCGACCAGTGCGCGGCACAAACCGGCCCGGTCCTGGCCCACATCGACACCGTCAGCGCCGCCAGGGACCTGGACGTGCTCCGGGCCGTGGTGAACGACGCCAAGCTGAACTACCTCGGATATTCCTACGGCACGTTCCTTGGGTCCACCTACGCCTCGCTGTTCCCGGACAACGTGGGCCGCATGGTCCTTGATGGCGCCCTGGACCCCTCCATCACCAATGAAGAGCTGACCAGCGGCCAGGCCCGGGCCTTCGAAAAAGCGCTCCACACCTACGTGGCCAGCTGCCAGAAACAGGGCAAGTGCCCGCTCAGCGGCGACGCCGATTCCGGCGTGCAGCAGATCCGGGACCTGATCAACTCCATCCGGGAGACGCCGCGCACCGCCAAGGACGGCCGGCTGGTCAACGCAACCACGTTTGTCAGCGGACTCATCACCCCGCTCTACAACGACCAAAGCTGGCCCGCCCTCACCCAGGCACTTGAGGCCGCCATGTCCGGAGATGTGAGCCTCATGCTCCGGCTCGCCGACCTCGGCGCAGACCGCGCGTCCGACGGTTCCTACACCTCCAATTCGACCTTCGCCTTCAACGCCATCAACTGCCTTGACTACCCCATGGTTTCGGACGCCGCGGGCATGCGGGCCGAAGAGAAGCGGCTGGAACAGGACTCCCCCACCCTTGGCTACTTCTTTGCCTACGGCGGGACCACCTGCGCGGACTGGCCGTACAAGAACGTCCGCACACCGGCGCCGGTGGAATACAGCGGGGACTCCCCCATCGTTGTCATCGGCACCACCGGCGATCCCGCAACCCCCGTCGACTGGGCTGCATCCCTGCGCAAGCAGCTGGGGAACGCAGCGCTGCTGACCTGGAAGGGTGAGGGGCACACCGCGTACGGCCGGGCCAACAGCTGCCTCGAGGACTCCGTGGACAAATACCTGGTGAGCGGAAAGCTTCCGGCCGACAACACTGTCTGCTGACGGCCCCGGCAGGCCTTGGCCTGCCCCATTTTGACCGGGGCGCGGGGACTCTATTACAGTTGACTCTTGCATGAAGCGCCCGGTTCCGCCGGGGATTTCATGCGGTGCTTCCTTAGCTCAGTCGGTAGAGCGTTTCACTCGTAATGAAAAGGTCATCAGTTCGATTCTGATAGGAAGCTCGGGATAAACCCCTAGAAATCAAGGTTTCTAGGGGTTTTTCGCTGGTTTAGGGCGGGGCAGGTGTACCCGACGGTGTACTCGAACACGCTAATCGTGCAGCACTTTGACTGACCGTGCACGAGCGCGAATAGCGCCAAAAAACGAAGAGCCCCACTGGATGTCCAGTGGGGCTCTTTTTTCGTCTCTATGGGGCGCTGCCGGGGCCCTGAGCCCTCATGCTCCGAATGGCCGTGGTTATCAGCTTGAGCAGGTCTTCATTGAGCTCCCGACAGATGGCCTCTACGTCGTTGGCAGTGAAGCTGGACTCGCTGCGGAGGCGCTTTGATACATAACTCTGGGAGCGCCCGATCATCACGGCGAGCTGGGCGCCGCTGATCCGATGCCGCGTCAAAGCCAGGCGGATCTCTTCTGCGACGGCACGGGCGAACGCGCCGGGTTCCGGCTCTTTTCCTGCGGGCATGATGGTCATTGTAAGCACTCCTATAGGGTCAACTACCCCTTGACCAGCAGTTATAGCGTATATGCGCTTGACTAGTCCATATAAGGTGATACGGCCCTACCGACCAGTAGGAAATGGGATTAAGCTATCGAGTCTATATGGGGTAATCTGACGCGAGATTCGCAAGAAAAAACCCCACCCCCGGAATGTCCGAGAGGTGGGGTATGGTCTTCAAAAATCGAAACTATGTTCGAATAAATGCGGGGGCATCAGCAGTGCAGAAGAACTACGTCCACATCTCCACCTTGACCGTTCGCGATCTTTGCGTCCTGGCCGCAGCGCATGGAGTTATGCCGTCTGAGCTCCTGGACGGGCGATTCTGGCTTCGGCGCGCTCCATCAGCACTCGAGGACTCAGGCCAAGGGCCCCGGCGATTTCGAAAAGAACATTCACCGGCATGTTGCGCTGGTTCTTCAGGTACTTGGTCATCGTGACCGGGTGAATACCCACGCGCTCGGCGAGCGTCTTCTGATCCATGCCGTTCTCAGCAAGCTCGACCTTGATCTGAGTTGAAAGAGCCGCTTCTAGACCCTCGAATGCGTTATCCATATGGCTAACCCTATGTCCATTTGGACGTTATTTGCAATAGATCGACTAAGCCACTAAGTCAAACGGTACTCGAATCACACCGACGGAAGTACTTGGAATAGGGACTTGCGCTTAGTCATGTGGCTAAGTACTCTTAGTCGCATGGCTAAGACAACTGCTGGGAAACAGCCTCCAAACCACACTGAAATCGACCTCATCAACCAGGTACTAGCCGACAAGGGAGTCAGCAAGAACTCCCTGGCAGACCAAACCAACATCCCCTTCAAGACGCTCTGCAGACGGCTTGATGGCGACGGACTCCTAACCCTCAAAGAACTCCGGAAGATCGCGTCCGCACTCGGAGTCTGGCCCTCCGAGATCCTCCCCGAAGAGCTCACCACCAAACAGGACGCGGCATGAGCCAGAAGCTCGCCTACACCTTCGAGGAAGCCGCCGAGCAGTCAGGCTACTCGGTCCGAACCCTCAAGCAGCAAGTAGCCGACGGCAACCTCGCCGCCCGCTACGCAAACACCAAAGGCGTAATCCGCCACGACGACCTGGCCGAATGGCTGGACAGTCTCCCCGCTGAAGCACCAACCAAGTAGCACCCGCCGCAGCGCTCAGCGCCGGCACTTCGCCTAATCAGGCATTCCGCCCACTCGGGCACCCTTCCTTGAAACACCCTCTTACACCTCACCCATGGGTTCGTCCCTCGGAGAAAGGGCTATTTGCCATGCCCGAAAACACCTTGGCCGGCTGGGAAAACAAGATCCGTTCCTACGCCGAGCGCAACGAGCTAGACCTTCCACGCACCACCGTCCGCCGGGCCGCCAAGACGATCAACGCACGCTTCGTGCAGCTGAACGCCTTGACCCTTACGGAAGACGAGCTCATCGGCCGCGTTCTTCAGCACTCCGACCCCACAGGCGAGGAAGCTGCCAGGAACGTCGACCGTGAACGCAACCGCGAAGCCGCTGCACGGAGGCTGGCAGCATGATGGACCGCACCGTGCACCAAGCCATCAAGGGGAGGGCGAAGACGACGGCCGTTCGGCAGCCGGCCCGCCGCAGCAACCGCAAGGGCAAGGAGCCTATCGCGGCCGACGTCCTTGCCACCGCTGTCGAGTTGGCGCGACGCGACCGGATCCAACAGGACATCCGCGACTACGCGCACCGGAAGGGCGGCACGGCATGAAGGCCGCGGTACTCGAAGAGAACCGCGAAGACTGGCTGGCCGACGCTGTCGCCACCATCCTCTGTCTCGCGAACGAGATGGATACCTTCAGCGCCGACGACCTGGCGCGCGAGATGCGACCACCTGCCCAGCAGAACTGGACCGGCATCGCATTCTCCGTGGCCCGCTCCCGCGGCTACATCACGACCGTCGGCATCCACTCATCAGCAACGAAATCACGGAACGGTGGCATCCAGCGCGTCTGGGCCGCCGTCAAGGAGGAAGCATGATCAAGCTTCAGAGTCTCGGAATCCTGTTCTGCATCGTCCTCGCGTGCTGGTTCCTGGCTCACATTCCATGGGCCCGCCGCCGAGACGCTCAGGACCTCGCGGAGTGGCACCTGCTCCACGGCCCGAATGACGGCTGCATCGAGTGTGCTGACAAATGAACCCGGACCTGTACCTCGAGGAACCGGACGACATCGACCTAGACGAACTGGCCGACTTGGCCGACACCCGCGCCAGCGACGACGCTGACGCACACCGCAAGGGGGAGCAATGAGAAGCAAGAACAGCGCAGAAGCGTGGATGGCACAGTGCCTCCGCGATGAAGCCAACCAACTGGCCGTAGCCGTCCGAATGCTCGAATGGCAGACCGGATACCGCGACGGCGTCGCCGAAGCGCGGGTAGCGGCGTGAGGGGCTGGTTCCGCGGCCTGCGCTGGAAGCGCCGGCCCGCCGTGCAAATCACCCAACTCAACCGTGACGACATCGCGGACATCCCCTACGCCTTCGCCTGGAACCTGACCATCACCCAATGGCGGGAACTGGACGAGCGGGACCGCGCCGACAAACGGCTGAACGTCTGCCACGCGCCGAACTTTGCGGGAGCGGGAAAGTGACCGCCGAAGAGCTCCTGACTGAAGCTACCGACGCAGCCAGGCAAGCGGCCGAGTACCGGGCACTCACCCACCAGCACACCCACACCGGCACCACGTTCCAATACGACGCGCCCCTCCCGCCCGCACCCAACTACCGGCCCCGCGAATGGGAACCCCGCCAAGTGGCGGACGCAGGTGCTAACTGCATAACACCAGACGCCACCGAGACCCCGGCACAACAAAACAACTGCGGGGCCCGGTGACAAACACGTACCCGCACCCCAGCACACCTAACACCCGAGAAGGAAACACCATGAGCGCCCTGGACGACATCCGCGCCCGCCTCCAAGCAGCCACACCCGGACCATGGTTCGCGGTCCGCTACTACGTCGGTGCTGGCTGGGATCAGTCTGACCCGCACACGGAGGTAGCGAAGGCCTCATTCAAGCAGGACGCCGAGTTGATCGCTCACGCTCCCACTGACGTGTCCCGCCTCGTGGCCGCCGTCGAAGCCGTGGAGGCGTTGGCTGCCGCATGGGAGGCCCGCGGCAAGCACCTGATGCAGTCAGCGGAGGATGCGCCTTGGGATGTGCAGGAATCTCTTGATGATTCGGGGCAAGACTTCATCCACAATGCTCGGTTGGTCCGCGCTGAACTCGCCAAGGCGCTTGGGGAGGTGTCGTGAAGGTCTGCAAGTACTGCACCAGCGTCGGCGGCACCCACCACACATGGTGCACCCGGCCCCGACTGGCCGCCGTGAACGACCCCGAAGGCCGCGCACTCGTCCAAGCCATCCACGACCGCAACGCAGCGACAACCTAACCGAGAGGAGCAATGGTGCTCCAAGACGACCAAGGCCGACTAGTCCCATACGTCGGTACCGGATACGAATCGCTCTGGCACAGGCCGATCAATCGGTACCCGGGCTGCACGTGTGAGCCCTGGCGATACCACCCCGCCCACCCCAAACCCACCAACCCAGCATGCCCGAGACACGGAGAGCCCAATGAGTCAGACATCGCAACCACCGCGCCGTGACCTGTACGAGATCGAGGAAGAATCCAAAGCCGCCACCGAGCGGCTTTTTTCATCTCCAGAGAAGGACGAGGAATGAGCTACTCCCCCGGCGTCTACGAAGACATCAGCAACAAGGACTACCACGCGGATCCGGCCCTCGGCAGTACCTCCCTGAAGACCCTCGCGCTGCGCACCCCGGCTCACTGGAAGTGGGAGCGCGAGAACCCCGTCCA
The DNA here is from genome assembly GCF_035621795.1 of Pseudarthrobacter sp. LT1. Lineage (NCBI taxonomy): Bacteria > Bacillati > Actinomycetota > Actinomycetes > Micrococcales > Micrococcaceae > Pseudarthrobacter > Pseudarthrobacter sp. LT1. The sequence continues at coordinate 845,009 of NZ_CP141830.1, read as the reverse complement.
CAAGGACGCCTACGACATCGGCACCGCCGCGCACAGCCTCATCCTCGAGGACGACGACTCGCAAATGGTCCTCGTGGAAGCGAACGACTGGAAGACCAAGGCCGCCCAAGCCGAGAAGGCCAAGGCCCGCAGCGAGGGGAAGTTCGCGCTGCTCCCGAAGGAGCTCGCGCAGGTCAAGGCGATGCGCGACTCGGCAATGGCCCACCCGCTCGCCCGGAACGCATTCACCAACCACCGCGCCGAAGAGTCCGTTTTCTGGGAAGAGGACGGGCAAATGTTCAAGTGTCGGCCGGACGCCTGGAAGCAGGGCCTCGTCGTGGACCTGAAGACGAGCGCCGACGCTGACCCAAACGAGTTCGGCAAGGTCGCCTACAACTTCGGCTACTTCATGAGCGCCCCGCACTACATCGACGGAATCAAGCAGGCGACCGGCGAGGAAGTGAAGTTCGCCTTCGTGAACGTCGAAAAGTCCCCGCCCTACCTCGTCAGCGTGACGGAACTGACCGAGTCGGACATGAACCGCGGCCGCTACCAACTCGACCGCGCCAAGCGGATCTACCGGGAATGCATGGCCTCCGGCAACTGGCCCGGCTACCCGGCATTCACCACCGTATCCATGCCCCACTGGGCCCAGAACAACCTAGACGAAATGGAACTACTCAATGCCTAACGAAGTCGCCCTACTCGGCGCCAACAGCGCCCTCGCGGTCCACGGCGAACAGACCTTCTGGACGCCGCAGCAAATCACTGTCCTGAAGTCGCTCGGCCTGCAAGAAGCAACCGAGTCCGACCTCGGCCTGTTCTTCCACCAATGCACCAGGACCGGCCTCGACCCGTTCGCCAAGCAGATCTACATGATCGGCCGCAAGGCCAAGGAGAACGGCCAGTTCGTCACCAAGTACACGATCCAGACCGGCATCGACGGCTATCGACTCATCGCCCGCCGCGCCGCCGACCGCACCGGACACAAGTACGGCATCGAAGAAACCCTCTGGTGCGGCGAAGACGGCGCCTGGCGCGACGTCTGGCTAGGCAAGCAGCCGCCGGCCGCCGCAAAGGTAACGGTCTCCCGCAACGGTGAGACGTTCACCGCCGTCGCCACCTACAACGAGTACGTCCAGCTCGCCAAGGATTACACGACAGGCGAGATGGGCCCTAACAGCATGTGGAAGAAGATGGCCGCCAACCAGCTCTCCAAGTGCGCCGAAGCTGCCGCCCTCCGCAAGGCCTTCCCGCAGGACCTGTCCGGCATCTACGTGGACGCCGAGATGCACCAAGCAGACAATCCCGCACCTGAGGCGCCCGCTTCCAGCACGCTCCGGCTGCTGCAGGAGGAAACGGTGCAGGACCTCGGCGAGCGCCGCGACTTGCGTGCCGAAGCAGATCAGGCCGTGGGTAACGTCCCCGAACTTCAGCGCATCTACGCTGCCGCCGAGGCTGCCGGCGCCGATGCGGCAACCCTCGACTACATCAAGAGCAAAGCAGGAGCTAACGCATGAGCAAGATCGTCCGACTCGAATCCACCAACTACAAGCGCCTGAAAGCGGTGGAGATCCTGCCCGACCCTGACGGCAGCCTCGTCATCGTGGCGGGCAAGAACGGGCAGGGCAAGTCGTCCATCCTCGACAGCATCACGGCGGCCCTTGGCGGGGTGAACGGGAAGACCACCCCGAAACCTATCCGCGACGGCGAAGAGCGCGCCGAGATCGTCCTCGAGACAGAAGACCTGGTCGTCACCCGGCGCTTCACAGCCTCCGGCTCCACGCTTACCGTCAAGTCCCCCGACGGCGCGGTCTACCCCAAGGGCCAGGCCAAACTCGATGACTTACTCGGCAAGCTTTCCCTCGACCCGCTGGCATTCACGCAGCTCTCGGATCGTGACCAGTTGGCCACTTTGCTCGATCTCGTCGAACTCCCCTTCGATCCGGCGCAACTGGCCGCCGAGCGCAAGGAAGTCTTCGACCAGCGCACAGAAGCGAACCGAAAGGTCAAAGACCTCACTACCCGGGCTGCCGAGTACATCACCCGGCCCGCCAACCTCCCCGACGAAGAGGTCAGCGTATCCGCGCTGCTGAGCGAATACCGGGCCGCGCAGAACATTCATGCCCAGCAGGCAACTGACCGGGACGCCCTCGCCGGAGCGCAGTCCGTCGTCGACTCGATCAACGAGCAAATCGCGGAGCTCATCAAGCGACGCGAAGAAGCCGAAGCGTCAGTCGCCCGGCTGACCGTCCGCGTAGAAGACCATGACGAAGCGCCGGACCTTGAAGCCATCCAGGTTCAGATCGACAGCGCCGAGCAGGTGAACGCCGCGGTCCGGCACCACAAGGCCGGCGAGAAGGTGCGCGCCGCCCTGACCCTCGCGCAGCAGGAGGCCGCAGAACTTACGGCCGGGATCGAACAGATCGACAAGCAGAAGGCCGAAGGTCTGGCCGCGGCCAAGTTCCCGATCGAAGGGCTGGGCTTCGACGAGTCCGGCGTGACCTACAACGGCGTGCCGTTCAAGCAGGCGTCTAGCGCCGAGCAGCTGCGCGTTTCGCTGGCCATGGCCATCGCGCTCAACCCCAAACTCCGCGTCATCCGCATCGCGGACGGCTCGCTGCTCGACACCGACAACCTGGCGCTGGTCGAATCCATCGCCCGAGAGAACGACTACCAAGTCTGGATCGAAATGGTAGGCGACGCCGGCGGCCGCGGCATCGTCATCGAAGACGGAGGAATCAAAGAATGAGCGACGAAACATACGTCACTATCAAGGGACGGCTTACAGCTGACCCCGAGCTTCGGTACGGAACATCCGGATCCGCGGTCTCGAACTTCACAGTCGCCACCCGCTCCCGGCGGTTCGACAAGACCACCAATGATTGGAAAGACCAGCCAACTAAGTTCTGGCGGTGCGCCGCATGGGACCAAGGCAAACTCGTTCGGGCCCAGAACATCGCCAACCTCCTGAAGAAGTCTGACAACGTCATCGTCTACGGCGAACTGACCACCCGGGAATACCAAAAGGACGGCCAGACACACAAGGCCGATGAGATCCGCATCGAGTCCATCGGCAAAGACCTCACCTTCCACGGCCAGGCGTACGCGGCCAACGAAACCCAATCAGCTGCAGCAGACCAAGGCTGGGGCGGCCAACAGGCCGGCGGCTGGGACGACCCACCCGCCGCCACCGACCAAGGCGGCTGGGGCAACGGCTCCAGCGCCACCTACTAAGCAAGGAGCATTCAAGGGCGGACAAGAAGGCAGCGGCCTGACAGACATCGTCAGGCCGCTGACTTCGCTCATCCAGTCAGAGTGAAATGCGGGTCGCGTTAGCCGGAACCCACACATTCTTAATGACGTACGCCTGGGTGGTTCTCTTGAACCAGCCCCACCCTTTGGTGCAGTAAATGTTGGCAGCAAATTGCACATTGCGGCTGCCGCTCAGCAGCTTGATGTTTGCGCCGCTGCCATTAGCTTTGGGCACCGAGCTAATGCCCGGTACTGCGCCGAACTGGACCGCTGTCACCGAACCGCCGCCATTGCAGTTGCTGTTGGAAAATGACACGTATACGGTGCGCCCGGCCGCCTCGGCCGGGGCTGCGGCGAGACCTCCGACGAGTGCTGTTGTGATGGCTGCAGCTGCAAGCCACCTCTTAGGTTTTCTGAATGTGGTCAGGATAGTCATCTGTGTCCCCTTCAAATGGTGCGGTCCCCGCCAGCCGGGCTACACGCAGTTTCATCCAAACAGCGCCCGAGCGGCGTACACAACGACTGAGCCACGACAGAATTGTCATCTACCTCTTCAATAACAGTAGTTTCCCCCGTCACACGAGTAACAGGTGAACTGCCGCGCTTCTCGAAGTCGCCACCAGTTACCAATCCAAAGCCGCCACCGAGCGGCTTTTTTCATGCCCGCGGGCGCCCGGATCCTACCCGGTCTGGCGCCCGCCTCATACCCCGAAAGAAGCACATGACCGTAGCAGCAACCGACCCCACCAACCTCAGCCACCTCATCCAGGCACGCGACGGCGTCGCCGTCGTCCTGTACAGCAAAGAAGAGTGCTTCGGCTGCCGCAAGACCAAGGAAAAGCTGGACGAGAAGGACATCGTCTATACGGAAGTAGACATCGAGAAGGACTCCACGGCCTACAAGTACGTGACTAAGACCCTCGGCTACTCGCAGGCGCCCGTCGTCTACGTCTCCACCATCGACGGCGACATCCATTGGTCCGGCCTCCAGCCCCAGTCAATCAAGAAGCACATCACCGAGCGGGCGGACGCAGCCTAGTGGATCCGTGCTGCTTCCTGTGTAAGGGAGCGCACGGCATCTGCCTCTCCCGCGGCCAGTGCGAGCACCACAAACTCGCGCAGGCCCAGGACGAGGCGGACGCCCGCGCCCGCCGCACACACCGCGACCCCACCGCCGACCAGGCGATCCGGAACACCTCACGTTCCCCCAAGCGCAAACCAAAGGCCTCCCCGCGGAGGCCTTTCTCATACCCCAAGGAGAACTAAGCAATGAGCAGCCAGCACGTAATCACCGCCCAGGCCAACTACTGGATCGCCGCCCTTACCCGGGTCGCTCCGGCCATGGCCGGCAAGAAACCTATGCCCGTCCTATACGGCGTCCGCATCGACCCTGCATCGGGGACCGTCTCCGCATACGACTACGACACCTCGTGCGTCACCAACATCGCCGAGTCTGAAGGAGCCGGGGACCCGATCCTGGTGACTTACCGCTGGCTGCTCGACGCCATCCGCAGCACGACCGGCAAAACGAAGACCGCGCCCGTCCAGGTCACCGTTGACGACAAGAAGGTCACGGTCTCCGCCTGCGGCTACGAACTCCACTCCGAGTCGCTGCCTGTGGCCGAATACCCCGAGATCCCCGAGCCGTCTGACATCCTCGCCACGGTCCCAGCCGCAGCCCTCCGGGCAGCACTGCGGCGAGCATCCATCGCCGCGTCCAAGGACGAGACGCTGCCGCTCCTGACGGCCGTCCGCGTATCAATTAGCGACGGGGCCATGGAGCTGCTGGCTACGGACCGTTACCGCCTCGCCGAGGACCACGTCGACGGTCAAGGGAAAGGCGCCGCCGACTTCCTGCTGAACGGCCGAACGATCAAAGCCCTGGATCGCTTCCTCACGGGCGACGACGTCACCATCGGACTGTCCGACCGACGCATCAGCATCAACACCGAGCACGTCACGTTCACCTCCCTGAGCGTCGACGGCGACTACCCCAAGATCAAGTCCCTCTTCCCGTCCGACGTTACGGCCTCATTCGAGGTCGACCGCGCCATCCTTCTCGAGTCTGCGAAGGTCGCAGAACGGATGAACGAACGTTTCTCGCCCTGCTTCGTCCGCCTGTTCGAGGGCGGCGCCGAGGTGACCTTCGACTACGGGCTGTTCGGGCCATCGAAAGCGCCAGTCGCCGCCGGGGAAGCCGTGGCCGGGCTCAAGGACGAGATCAAATTCGCCATCAGCCCCCGCTACCTTGTGGAAACGCTGCAGCAGCTCGAAGGCGAAAAGGTGCGGATCTCCTACACGAGCGCGCCGAAGCCCTTCCTCTTCTCCCCCGCGGGTGTCGCAACGGATGACCCCCAATCGTCTAAGCACCTGATCATGCCCGTCCGGATGCCGTCATGACTAAGCCCAAGCCAAAGCCCGCCCCGCCGGCAACGCACAACTTCCGCGCCGTCTGGCCCGTAATCGACGGCGCCGGCACTGCGCAGACCAACCAAGAACTGATCCTCCAAGCCATCGGAGATCTTCCCAACGTCGCACACCGACATCAAGCCAAGATCGTGGGCCCTCCACGCGCATGCATCGCCGACGGCCGCCGGGTCCCAGGATCCGGCGGCGCCCGAGAGGTCGTCATCATCGAAGCACCCGCCGTCGCAGCAGCCGCCCCGTGGATACCACCACTGACCGGCAGATACCGGTCCTCGAGGGTCAGCTAAGCATCTACGACGCCCTCGAACAGCCCGAACCAGACCACAACGAATCAGCAGGAGACAAACCACAATGAGCCTCACCATGACCGACATGTTCTGCGGCGCCGGCGGATCCAGCACCGGAGCGACGATGCTCCCTGGAATCAGCGTCAAGACCGCGCTGAACCACTGGGACAAGGCCCTCGAGTCCCACAACGCCAACCACCCCGACACCATCCACGTCCAGGCCGACATCAAGGAGACGGACCCGCGCTACATCGGCAACTCCGACATCCTCTGGGCCTCCCCCGAGTGCACTAACCACTCTGTCGCCAAGGGCCGGAAACGCGTCACGAACCAACCCGACATGTTCGGGGATAACCTGCCCGACGAAGCCGCCGACCGGTCCCGCGCCACCATGTGGGACGTGCCGCGGTTCGCCGAGGTCCACCACTACCGCGCCATCATCACGGAGAACGTCGTAGACGCCGCGAAGTGGGTCATGTTCGAGGCCTGGCTCCTGGCCATGAAGTCCCTCGGCTACGAGCACCGGATCCAGTACCTCAACAGCATGCACGCCCAGCACGGCGGGCTGCCCGCACCGCAGTCCCGCGACCGCATGTACGTCCTCTTCTGGAAGAAGGGCAACAAGGCGCCCGACGTTGAGAAGTACTTCCGGCCCAAGGCCTACTGCTCCAGCTGCGACGAAGTAGTAGACGCCATGCAGGTCTTCAAGAAGGTCAACGAGCCATGGGGACGCTACCGGGCCCAGTACGTTTATCGCTGTCCGAAGACAACCTGCAAGAACGCCATCGTGGAGCCCGGCTGGCTGCCCGCATCGGCCGCGATCGACTGGTCACTGCGGGGCGAGCGTATCGGCGACCGGAAGCGGCCGCTCGCGCCGAAGACGATGGCCAGGATCGTCGCCGGTCTGGCCAAGTACGGGCAGGAGCCGGTCAGCATCGACTCCGTCCGAGGCTCGCAGATCCTGTCCGCCGTCAACCACGAGCCCTTCCAGACGCAGACGACCGCTTACACGCGGTCCCTGCTTGTCCCGGTGGAGGGCCGCGAGGGTAAGCAGGCGCAGCTGTCCGGCGAACCCATGCGGACGCAGACCACGCGGAATGAGACGGGCCTGCTGGTGCCGGCAGGCGGGACGTGGAATGACGACGCCCGCCCGACGTCCGACACCATGAGGGCGCTGACCACGCGGGACGCCAACGCGCTTGTCACGGGCCCGCGGGATCACATGCTCATGGAGTACTACGGCAACGGCCAGGTGCACCACGTCTCCAAGGCGATTCCGACCATCACCACGCACGACCGCTTCGCGATGATCACCACCCTCCGCGGGCAGAACGCGCCGAAGGACGTCGGGCAGCCGCTCGACACCTTCGCAGCCAACGGCCTGCACCATGGCCTCGCCGAATGGAGGGTCCCCGACATCAACGACTGTGAGTTCCGGATGCTGGAACCCCACGAGATCAAGGCAGGCATGGCCTTCCCGAAGGAATACATCATGCTCGGCAACAAGCGCGAGCAGGTCAAGATGGCGGGAAATGCCGTCACACCTCCGGCCGCCCGCGACCTGGTGGCGTGCATGGCCGAGACACTGCAGGCGGTATGAACTTAGTTCGATCCGGCCGGCTCGGTTGATTCAGGTTTCGGACTCGGCTTCTCGGTTCGTTTGCGGTCCTCATGCAGCTCCGGAAGGAGGTGATGGTCCCGTTCATGGTCGGAAGCCTTCGCCCAATCGACAACAAAAACCTCAATGGCTGAAGCGGCATCCGAGAGCCGGTCGAAGGCCTCGTCTTCCGCTTCCGGATTCCCTTTTTGATTGATCACTTCAAAGGCCAGCATCCCCACGTGGTGCGGCCACCTATCGATCTCAAACTCCATGTCGTCATTGGTTAATTCCATCTGCCACCTTAGGGAAGCGGCCTGTGCAACCGCGTACAGCTCTGTGATGGTCTGCTTGCCGGCGACGTACTTCTTGGTCATCGAGGACAGTGCGGCAGCCATTTCGGCGGCGGCCTCCCGTTCCCTGGCGCTGCTGGCGAGCTTTGACTGGTGATTGTTCGTGAGGCGCACAACCCCGAGAGCAACTAAGCCTCCTACAAAGGCGGCTACAAAGGCCCCAATCGCGCCATTCCAGAATGCAATCCACGTGCCGCACGAGATCCAAAGGGCGTCGCCGCAAACAATTAAATTCACTTCCGGATCATACAAGCGACCCGGGCCCAACTCCGAAGAAGAAACACATGTCCACGCAGTCCGGGCGGAGCAAGGTGAGCATCTGGGTTGATGAATGCTCGAACTGGCCGCGCGCGACCTCGCACCCAGCATGGCGGAAAAGCCACAAACCTGATCCAACTAAAGTTGCGCCCCCTAGATGCAAGGGATTTCTTAGATTCTGCGGGTCCGGGGAATTGCGCCTTGCTGCTTTCGAAACTTCGCCCGTCTGATTTGAGCGCCCACGGTCCTCTCGGTCGGTGGGAGGTTATCCACCAGCTTGACGGATGTTCGAATCTGTCCATTGACTCCAACCAGTTTCTTCAGTGCCGTTTTCTTCATCAGCGGGTCCGTGTACAGAGTCAAGTAGGTACCGACAACGGCTACGGCGTCACGAACATCAAGAAACACTTTGGTAGCGACTGGCCCCTTAGGGTCTTGCGTCCTGTGCAGAAAGTCCATCAGGTCTGTCAACTCATAGGGCCAGAACATGATGACCTCTGACACGGCTTGCGCCGCCTTACTGGACATTTCCAATCTAATCGCTGGCGCCCGCATGAGGCGGGTGTGCTTGCCGCGGTCAAAGCTCTCCACGGCACTCCGCCGGAGAACGACGTCCCACGCCTCTTCCATGGCCGAAATAAAGTCAGCGATCGCCGCAATCTCTACGGTCCGGTTGGCTGCGCGTCGTTGTTGGGCATTCGTCAGCCGAACAACGAGCAACGCAACCAGGCCGCCGATGACGGCAGAAACGAGCGCTCCGACGGATCCATTCAATAGGGCAATCCAAGTGCCGCAAGTGATGGAGAAATAGTCAGAACAAACGAACGAATCCATTCCCGGATCATACAAGCGGGCTAACCCGCCCATCCAAAAGAAAGGATCAAACATGGCCAGGCAATACGGCCAGATCAAGGTGAGCATCTGGGTTGACGATGACTTCCTCGACCTGTCCCCCATGGCCCAGTGGCTATTCATCCACCTGTCCACGCACGCGGACCTGAGCCACTGCGGCGTGCTGGATTGGCGCCTCAAACGCATCGTTCCGAAGGCGAATGGACTCACCCTGGACGTGCTGGAATCAGCAGCTCAGGAGCTCATCGAGAACGTCTACATCGTGGCGGACGAGGACACGGAAGAGGTCCTCGTCCGCTCGTTTATGCGCAGCGACGGGCTACTGAAGCAGCGGAACATGGGCGCGGCGGTGGCCAAGGCATACGCATCGGTCGCTTCCAGGACGATCCGCGGCGTCGTAGTTCACGAGCTCCACCGACTGCAGGCCGAGAACCCCGAATGGACCAGTTGGGGAGCCTTGAAGGATGCCATGGCCGGGCGGTCGATAAACCCTCGCGACATGGTATCCGTCGACGCTGCATAAAGCCATCAGGAAAGGGTTCGGGAAACCCTTCCGGAAAGGGTTCCGGTCGCCTTCCGTTACAGCGTGACCGAAGGGGTCTTGAAAGGCATCGGTAACACCTGCACCTAACACCTACACCTTCACACCTACACCTAATCCCCCACCCAAGTTTCGTACTTAACCTCACCAGGAGCCGCAGAAATCGGCACCGAAGCAGCGGCGAAAGTGAGCGACGTCTGGATGGATGAAAGGGGAAATTTGATCACCGAAAAGCAAGCCAAGATGATCGCCCACGTGCTCCACGAGATCCGCCCAGCATGGGGTATCGAAGGCACCCTCAAGGTCCTCGAACGGAACAGCGACCACACCGCCCCTTTCGCGGACATACTGGCCGCCGCCGTCGCAGCGGCCCGCGACCCATCCACCCAGACTCCCGGCCGCATCTTCGAGGTCCGGCTCCACTGGCCAGCAACCGCACGAGCCCAGCTCCCCAAGCCCCCGCCCTGCGAAGACCACATCGGCAAAGACGCCCACACATGCTCCAGCTGCTGGGCAGACGTAAAAGCCGGCATCCGCCCAGCCGACCGCGTCGGCAAACACCACGAACCAGAAGACGAATATCTCGAAGCCGTCCCAACCGGGGCGGCTTCTTCCATTCAGGAGGACTCATGAAATTCAAGATCGGCGACCATGTTCGCGTCATCGCCCGCGGATGCCGCCAGTTTGATGACGTCGGCGCGATCGTTGACGTCGTGGACGGCGCGCACCACCCGTTCCGCGTCCAAGTCCAGGACCAGAACCCGCTCTGGTTCGGCCCGCACGAGCTCGTCCTCGCCGAAGCCCCGGCGGAGGTGGCCCGATGATCCGCAAAGAGCGCAAGGCCCGTTGGGTCTACACCTGCCCAACCTGCGACATCACGGTGGCCGGGCCCGACCAGTGGACGGTCTACGAATTCCAGTGGCACCACGTCCGCAGCCTCGCCCACGGCTTCGAGCAGCTTGGGCACGCAATTCAGCCCGTCATCGACGCCTACGTAGCCGCCGCCCGAGCCCTCGCCGGCACCGCCGAGCAATTCCAGAAGGACTACGCCCTGATCCCGCCGCCCAACCTCCCGCATGACCCCTCGCTGCTCCGGGACCGGCGAAAGTGGGGCGGACGATGAAGCTCATCCATGTCTTCGTGCCCGGGAAGCCTGTCCCGCAAGGCTCTGTGAGCGTGTACGGCGGGCGCGTCGTGTCCGTGAAGCCCGAACTCCGGAAGTGGCGAGACTCGATCCGGGCCGCGCTGCTCGCAAAGCACCCGGGCGAGCCGATGGACGGGCCCCTCGCCGTCTCGCTCGTCTTCCAGATGCCCAAGCCCCAACGGCCCCGCTGGAGCCTCCCAGCGGTCAAGCCCGACGCGGACAAATTAATAAGAGCCGCACTCGACTCCATGTCCACAACCAAGACCCAGCGTGGTGTCATCACCGACGACGCCCGCATCGTCTCCATCACCGCCACAAAGACCTACCACGGCGCCCCAGGCGTCATGGTCACCATCACCGAAGCAGGAGAAAGCCAATGAGGTTTCCCGGGCAAGACGAAGCCCCCGCACCACCACCGCCCCGCCCTGTACGCAACTTCGCGTACCGGGTCTACGACAAGGGCATCGAGCACGAGATCAGCGCACAAGACGTCTACTTTTACGAGGCCGGCCGAGTCGGCTTCTGGAACGACGACCCAGACCACCCCGGCGAGCGCATCCTCGTGCTCGCCACCAAGGCATTCAGCATCAGGGAGGTGATCAAAAGATGAGCCAAGAATGCACGAAGGAATGCCAGAACCAGGCCCACAACTACCTCTGCGGCCGATGCGTCAGCGACCTGCAAGCGTGGATCGATAAGATCCCGGTCCTGATCGTGGAACTCAGCGTCACCATCGCCAAGCTCGACAATGTCCGGCCAGCAGGCGGCGGAGGTGGAGGCGGCCACAAGCCCGGCAGCGATGCCCCCATCAACCTCGACGCGCTCCAGCTGCAGGAGAACCTCCGCAGCGTCGGAGGGTATGCCGCCGGCTACGCATCGGACCCACAAGCCGCCGGGATGGCCTGGCTCATTCAAGACTGGGTCACAAAGGCGGAACGCATGGTCAGCGGACCCGACGAACCTCCTGTGAACCATCAGGCGAATCGGGAACGGGTCAAGGGCATCGCACCGGCCATGCCCACCCGGCAACTCGTGCCATGGCTCCGGCAGAACGCCAAAGTCGTGGTCACGAGCATGGACATCCGCAACTGGGCCCGCCGCGGCAAGCTCCACGCCGTCGAAAGGGAACCATCGCCGACCTACCACCCACACGAAGTTCTCGACGCCTGGTACGAAACACGCCGCGAACAAAGCCGCACCTGACCTCGCTCGACGTGTGTTAAAGTGTGTCACGTGGGACTTTCGTCGTCCCCAAAACCAAGCCGCACCTCACAGTAGGGCGGCTTTTTTCGTGCCCTGACCGATACGTCCGGCACGACGGGAAGCGCCCGTAACAGCGCGGGCGAGTGCGGCGAACGGTAAGCCGACGCGGTCGAAAGACCAAGTGATGCAGGTTCGACTCCTGCCTCGCCCACTTCCACCTAATTGTCAGAGGCTTTTTCAAACCCAAAAACGTGAACTCGCCCCGACTCCGATTCGTTCATCATGCAAGCCAGCAGTTCACCACGTTCAAGTAGCTGGACCGTATGGTGATTCAACAGCGCTACCAACTTCCCAATGACGTCTTCGCCGAAGGCTGCGCCTTCGGCGGGATCAGGCATGATCTGAAATGGGTTTCTTGCGTGCATCCATTCGCTGAGGCGGCCCCACACCGGAAGATACTCTCCTTCCGTAAGAAAGCCCTCGGTGATCTCCCGCATCGCCACCGCCCGTCCTGACTCATCCAGAGTCTGTTCGCTCGGCAGCGGATAGTAGTCTGCGTTCACTCTCTTCACGAGTTTTAGGGCACCTGCATGGTCCTTCTTCATGAACGCTGCTGAAACTGTCGCCACTGCCTTTCGATTCGTCACCAGGGAAGACAGTGCTAGAGCCTCGAGCGCAAGACGTAATTGCAGGAGGCCCGCCTCCACCGAGGGATACACGTGCGGAGGCTGCAAAAACATGGCCGCTGCATCGATACGCGCTTTGATCTTCTCCATCTGGTCGGCATAGAGCGTGAAGTCTTCGGGCGTTAGCGAAGTGATCTTAGACATTCGATCAGTATCCCCGGTATCCAACACCAGGAGCACTTCATGGCCACATCACGCACTGGCACATCCCAGTACAAGAAGGCCCGCAAGAGAGCACTCCACCTCGCCAAAGTCCGCGGCATCACCCACTGCCCATACTGCAACGTCGAACTCGACTACGACGTCGGGCTCAAGCCCAACAGTGCAGAGACAGACCACGTCATCGCACATGCACGAGGCGGAGCAGATCACCACGAGAACCTTGCTGTGTGCTGTCGAAGGTGCAACCAGTCCAAGGGCGACCGACCAGCGCCGAAGACATCGACGGTGCTGAAGTCGAAACCACTCAAAACCAGCCGCCGCTGGTAATCCATAGGCTGTGGAAAACCCCAAATACGAATACTCGTATCCCGAAACGACATGTCGGAAAGGGTAGGGGGAGCACCCCTACCCCACCGCCAGCGCCTCGCCCCCCGTGCTTAGCGAAAAATCTCCCCCCGAGCTCGATGGGCTGAGCGCCGGCCGTCTACTTCATGTTGCCCCAGCGGCTTTCCGCATCTCCAGATACATCGATAAGAGGAATCCGGTGATGACGCCGAGTGCGGCTCCGATTATGGTTCCGACACCTTCGGGTGGGCCCATGAGCACTACTGCGCAAAGTGGCTGCCCTGGGTTGTCTGGGGGATCGTATAGCCATCGTGTGAAGAGGCCATTCGGGTGGGCGAGGATGTTGTTGTAGAACGCGCCGTCGTAGTAGAACTTGCAGGGGTCGACCTTGTTTTTGAGCATTCCGCCGATGATGGCACCGACGGTCGCGTGAGTTCCGATACCCAGGGCGAAGGCGTACGGATGAGCTTTGTATTCGGCCTCACTCATGGCATCAGTGTCAGTCTGACGTTACGCGCAGGCAAGCGTTTCTTCGCTGATGGGGCTACCCCATTTTCTGTTTAGGGCATAGAGCCCGCGCCTCTCGGCTATTAGGAGGATCGATCCCGTGGATGTTCCTCCTGGTCTTGGCGAGCGTGGCTCGGCGCTGTGGGAAGAGTTGTCCGGCAAGGACGTCGCCCGGAATGCGTTGGTTCTCGAGGCTGCTCGGCTGGCTGATCGTTTGGACGAGCTCGACAACATCATTCAGGGCAACGGCGTCTTGAACCTCATGCAGTTCCGGCTGCACCTCGATGAGATCGACGATGACGGCGACCGGAACATCAACGTCGAGGTGAAATTCGCGGCGCCGCTCGCGGAGGCTCGCCAGCAGGCAATCGCCTTCGCAACGATCCTCACGAAGCTGACCCCTGCCGAGGCTGCTGCGAAGCCGAAAGCTGCTCCCGCTGCTGCCCCGATGGCGGCGAACGTTACCCCGCTGGATCGAATCAAGGCGCGTGGTTTGAAGAAGGCTTGAGTGGTGGTGGTGCGGGTTGATCGGCTCCCAGGATGCCCGCTTCTACATCTCTCCCACGCCTCGCGGGTATTCCTGTGACCATGCTGAAGCTGCGATCGATCTTGCTGCCGGCTACGGCCTGGTTCTCGATGAGTGGCAGGAAAAGATGGTCCGGGCTTGGCTGCGGACGACTACGACGGGCAAGTGGTGCGCGGGCACGTGGGGCATCTCCGTCCCTCGCCAGAATGGCAAGAACGGCGGCCTTGAAGCTGTCGAGCTCTACATGCTGGTGCAGCTCGGCCTGAGCATCCTGCACACTTCACATCTGCTGACATCGGCCCGCAAGGCGTTCAAGCGCCTCATGCAGTTTTTCGGCCAGAAGGTCGATGACCCGAATGCGCGCTTCCCCGAACTGAACGCGATGGTCGTTGAGATTCGGAAGACGAACGGCCAGGAAGCGATCGTGCTGAATAACGGCGGCATGATCGAGCTCGGCGCCCGTACTGGTGGCGCCGGCCGCGGTAGTTCGTTCGACGTCCTTGTGATCGATGAGGCGCAGGAGTACGAAGAGGACGAGCAGGAGGCCCTGAAGCCGACGATCTCGGCGGCCCCTGGCGGCGATCCGGTGACGATCTTCATGGGCACTCCCCCTCGGGATCTGTCGGAGCGTGGCGAGCCGTTCGTCCGGGTCCGCAACAATGCGGTGACGGGCAAGAACAAGCGCGCCGCATGGGTTGAGCACTCTGCCAGCGGTGACGTCGACAAGATGTCCGAAACCGAATTGGCGGTGTTCGTCCGGGACCTCACGAACGCTGCAGCCGCTAACCCCGCGCTGGGCATCCGGATCTCACTAGAAACGATCCAGGACGAGCTCAATGAGTTCTCCCCTCGGTCTTACGCCCGCGAGCGGTTGAATATGTGGCCCACGCCGACGGATGCTGGCAAGAAGGCGTTCACGAAGTGGGATTCGCTGGCGATTGATGACCCGGATCCGGAGTGGCAGATTGCCGCGTACGGCGTGGACATGAATCCGGAGCGCACGAAGGTTTCAATCGGCGTTTCGGCGTTCGGTGAGGGCGAGAGCATTCATCTTGAGCTCGCCGCTGACGCCCCGTTCGATGAACGCGGCACGACGGCCCTTGTGGAGTGGCTGTGGGAACGTGCCAAGCGTCGCATCCCGGTCGTCATCGATGCTCTGTCGCCGTGCCGTGACCTGCTGGAGCCGCTGCTGAAGGCGAAGAAGATGAAGGTGTTCATCCTCGAAGCTCGGGAGTACACGCAGGCGTGCGGGCTGCTGCATGAAGCGGTTGAGAAGCACCCGTCGATCACGCACTTCGGGCAGGAGCACCTTGACGAGTCCGTAAAGCACACCGTGCAGGAGCCGATTAAGAACCGTCCCGGGTCTTTCAAGTGGAACCGCGACAGCCTCGACGCTGATCTCGCCCCGACAGTCTCCATCACATGCGCCTACCTGGGCGCCAAGAAGTTTGCTCGCCGTATCACGAAGTCTTCTCCGAAGAAGCGCGGCGCGATCGTTTTCTAGGAGGTGGCCTGCTTGGCTGTACTCGATGTAGCCCGCCCCCTGACTGAGGACGAGACTCGGTCGTTCCAGGCGATGCTGCGGCTGATCCGTAGGAAGCGGGACCGTAACCAGCTGCGCACGTCGTACATGGATGCGAAGAAGCGGCTGGACAAGATCGGTTTCTCGATTCCTCCGCACATGCAGGACTTCGCGGTGGTGATCGGCTGGCCGGCGAAGGCCGTGAAGGTTCCGTCGCGCCGGGTTCGTCCTGACGGGTTCACTCTGCCGCGCCAGTCCACGATGCTGGGCGAGCTTGAAGAGGTCTTCGGCGAGAACTACTTCGCCGCCGTCGAGCGGATGGCCATTGAAGCGTCGCTTCAGCACTCGGTGTCCTTCGTCTTTGTAACGCCTGGCGACACTGATGCGGGTGAGCCGGGGATCATTGTGGCGGCCCGGACGGCGCTGGAGGCTACGGCCGAGATCGACACCCGCACCAACCGTGTCTTGAGGGCTCTCGAGGTGGTCGGTCGGTGGGAGGCGCTGCTGTACCTCCCTGGCGAGACGCTGCGGCTTCAGTACGTGAAGGGCGAGTGGCTGGTCACGGCGATTTACGCTGGCGTGCCGAACCGCGTCACGTGCACCCCGTACGTCTGGGGCCGGTCGCTGGAGCGTCCTTTCGGTAATTCGAGGATCACTCGCCCGCTGATGGGCTTCACGGACATGGCTGTGCGCACGATGCTGCGGCAGGAAGTCAACGCGGAGTTCTACGGCGCCCCTCAGCGAGCCCTGCTGGGCGCTGAGGAAGAGCACTTCATTGATGCCAACGGGAAGCGCATCTCTCCGCTGGACGCACTCATTGGCGGCGTCTGGGCCCTGCCGAACACTCGGGACGAGGAAACAGGCGATCTGGTCAAGCCGACGCTGCAGCAGCTATCGCAGGCGACTTTCCAGCCGCACGGCGAGATGCTCAAGGGCATCGGGCTCATGGTATCCAGTGAGACGTCCATCCCCGTCGGTTACCTCGGCATTGTCCACGACAACCCGTCGTCGGCGGACGCCATCAGGGCCAACGAGGCAGACCTCGTGTCGGTCGTGGAGGCGGAGTTGCCGAGCATCGGGATGTCCCGCGTGGACCTCGCCCGCAATGTCTTGGCTGTGAAGTACGGCGAGTGGACTTCCGCGATGGAAGCTGAGTTGCGGGGATTGTCCGCGCACTTCATGGACCCGGGCACCACTTCCAAGGCTGCCCAGGCTGACGCCGGGCTCAAGTTCACTCAGACCTTCCCTGACGGCGACCCAGAGGTTGCCATGGAGGTCTACGGGCTGGACAAGCAGAAGATCGAGCGGATGAACG
Organism: Pseudarthrobacter sp. LT1; assembly: GCF_035621795.1. Lineage (NCBI taxonomy): Bacteria > Bacillati > Actinomycetota > Actinomycetes > Micrococcales > Micrococcaceae > Pseudarthrobacter > Pseudarthrobacter sp. LT1. The sequence goes on along the minus strand of NZ_CP141830.1, from coordinate 828,050 downwards.
CGTACCGGACCAGGAAGGAAGGCGCGAACAAGCTGGCTGCGATGGTGGCAGCTGCGAAGTCCTCAGCCGCTCCCGTGTTCAGTGCTCCTGGTGCTGCGGCGAGTGTGCAGTAGTGGTTTCCCGGGATTCGATTGAGCAGCATCGGGCGGCAGCCGCCGACCTTTCGCAGTTGGTGGCCAACGAGTTGGCCGCATATTTCGCAGCGCTCGACCTGTCCCGCCCGGAACCTGTCCGGAACGCTCTGCTGGACTTCATGCCACTTCTGATCGCGGAGTATGGCCAGGTCGCCCAGGCTCTGGCGATGGAATGGTACGAGCAGTTGCGCTTCGAGTCCGGCGCGGTCGCCGGTTTCCTGGTGACTGCTCCCCCGGCGCCGTCGGTCACGCCCGAGCGGGTCGAGGCGAAAGTCCGGTATCTGGCCAAGCAGTTGTGGACCCCGGAGCCGGAGAAGATCCTCTCCAACCTGTCCACAGCATCGGACAAGTACGTGAAGCAGTTCGGCCGCGACACCATCACATGGAACGCGGGGCAGGAAGGCGCTGGCTACGCGAGGGTGCCAACGGGTGACAGGACGTGCGCGTTTTGCCTCGTGCTGGCCAGCCGCAACGCCATCTACTGGTCGGAAGAGTCCGCCGGCAGCCGCGATTTCGGCGACGAGAACGCATTCCACGGCGACTGCGATTGCGAAGTCGTTCGCCTCGGCACGGATGACCAGTATCCGCCTGGCTACCTGCCGGATGACTTCTACGACATGTACCGGGTCGGCGACGACAAGATGCGCTCGGATCCGGAAGTCCGGGCGTTCATGGACTCTCTGGACGAGCACGACAAGAACCGCCAGCTGAAAGGCATCGTCTTCGCGATGCGCCGCGAGTTCCCCGACGTGCTCAAAGACGGGGTCCACACCCATTAGTTTTCCCTTCCGTGCGATGCGGCGGGGTTTTTCGCCGTGCGATGCGGCATTCACCGAAGGAGCATTTCCCTTGAACAAGCAATTCCCCCATGGCATCGACATCACCGCGCCGGGCGGTATTACCGCCCTCATGGACTTCCACCGGTTGACCTTCGGGGATGCCGTTATGGAGGACGCTGACGCAGCTGCACAGGCTGCTGCCGATGCTGCCGCGGCGCAGGCCGCCGCCGACGCTGCAAGCGCTGAGGCCGCGAAGGCCGACGAGAAGCTTGGCGAAGGCGGGATCAAAGCGCTTCAGTCGGAACGCGCCCGCGCCGACGCGGCTGAAAAGCGAGCGGCTGCGGCTGAGGCGAAGATCCAGGCCGCAGAGGACGCGAAGCTGTCCGACATTCAGCGAGCCCAGAAAGAACGCGATGACGCGGCGGCCGAGAACGCGACGCTCAAGGCCACCAATGCACGTCTCGCCGCTCTGGCGGAGTACCCGGTGCCCAAGGACTACCAGGATCTGGTGACCGGCACCGACGAGGCAAGCTACCTCGCCTCCGCCAAGAAGATCTCTGAGCTGTATGCGAAGGCTGAGGGAAAAGCTCCAAAGAATGACCCGGTTCCCGGATCCGGCAAGCGTGGCGAAGGCAGCGGCAACACTGCTGGCGGTTCCCTTGCGGCGGGCCGGGAACTCTACGAATCAAAGCACAAGAAGAACTCCTAGGAAGGGCACATCATGCCTCGTCTTACCACCGAATCCTTCGGTAGCGGAGATCAGTCCTGGCTTGGGTCCGCGCACGGCATCAACGAAGCGCGCACCGAGACTCTGGATATCTCCACTTTCACTGCCGGCACCCACTACCCGGACGGCTACATCCGCTCCGGCCAGCCTGTCGCCAAGGTCGGCGGGGTCCTCGTGCCCTACGACGCGACCGAAGGCACTGTAACCGGTGCCGGGATCATCGCGGGCCACGTCCTGTTCGACCAGAAGGTCAGCGGCACGTCGGACTTCCCCGTTCCCCTGATCGACCACGGACGCGTCAAGGCATCCAAGGTCCCGGGCGGCTTCGTGAAGCCTGCTGCGGCCGCCAAGCTGTCCGCCACCACCATCGTCTACGTCTAAGAAAGGGGGATGACTCATGGCACTTTGGACTGATCTCATCACTCCCGCCGAACTGACCGGCTACGTCCGCACGGCCCTTGAGGATCTGGAAGTCAACCGGACCTCGCTCGCACCATGGCTGCCCAACACCTTCGTGAACGACATCACCGTTCGCTTCGTGAAGGGACAGGCTGGCCTTGTCGCTGAAGCTTCCTTCCGCGCATTCGACGCCGAGCCTGAGATTGCCGGCGGCGTTACCGGTCAGCGCGTCACTCTGGAGATGCTCCCCCTCGGGCAGAAGCGCATCATCTCCGAGTACGACCAGCTGCGCGCACGGAACGCTTCCGATGAGGTGCTGCGCAACAGCATCCTCAAGGAGGCCAAGAACGTCGCTAAGGCCATCGCCGACCGCATCGAGCGCCTCCGCGGCACCGTGCTGGAGACGGGTAAGGCGACGGTCAACCAGGGCAACGTGTTCTTCGATGACGACTTCGGTCGCACCGCGGGCCACACCCTGACGGCCGCGCAGCTGTGGTCCACGTCCAGCGTGGACCGCCTGACCTACCTGCAGACGCTGGTGTCCACCTACAAGGCCACCAACGACGAAGAGGACCCGGGCGCCATCGTGATGTCCAAGCGCGTCTTCACTGCTCTCGCCGCTGGCGATCAGTTCAAGACCACGCTGGTCGGCGGGGCAACCCGCCCCGCCATCGAGGACGAGGTTCGACAGTACCTCGTGTCGGCTGGCCTCCCGCCCGTCACGATCTACGACCGCCGCACTTCCGGCGGCCGTGTGCTGTCGGACAACAAGCTGCTCCTGCTCCCCGCTCCGGTTGATCCGATGGCGGGCGAGTCGGACCTGGGAGGCACCTTCTGGGGTCAGACTCTGACCTCGCAGGAGGCCGATTACCAGCTGGCCGATGTCGAGCAGCCGGGCGTTGTCGTTGGCGCCCACAAGGCGACCTCGATCCCGCACATCGCGACCGTCGAATCTGACGCCATCGCCCTGCCGGTACTGGCCAACGCGAACCTGTCCCTGGTGGCCACGGTTCTCTAAGCGTGACGTGATGGGGCGCGGCTTCGGTCGCGCCCCATCCCAACACTGATCGAAAGGAACGACAGTGCCAAAGTTTTCAACTCACGTGGCTCTCATGTCTCCCGAGTACCAGGCTGTGAGCTTCGGACCCGGCGACGAGGTACCGGAATGGGCTGACGGGCAGGTCGGCGCCCATGTCCTCGAACCCGAGGATCCGGCCGACACCGACGAATCTGACGGTGAGGACGAATCGGACGAGAAGGGCGAAGATCAGGACAGCGGAGACACCGACGAGTCTGACAGCGAAGATTCTGGCGACAGCGAAGGCGACTCCGAATCCAGCGACGACAACGCCCCGGACTTCACCAAGCCGGCCCCGGCTCGCCGCGGCCGCTCCCGGAAGCAGTAACCGGGCATGGCCAGCGACTACGCGACACTGGCCGACCTGAAGCTGCACTGGGCAAAGATCCCGGCTGACGCCGAGGCTGATGCGCCGCAGAAGCTCCACGAGGCGTCGGTCGAGGTTCGGGGTAACTACCCGGACCTCGATCTGCGCCTCACTGTGGCAGTCGCGGACGGCGGCATTGATCCTGACATCCCGAAGCTCGTTGTTTGCCGAATGGTGAAGCGCGCACTGGATGTCAGCGAGGATGCCCCGACGGCCGGCTTCGAGTCGTTCCAGTTCGGCACGGGCCCGTTCAGCATGGGCGGGAAGCTCCGCAACCCCGACGGCGATGTGTACCTCACGGCTGCCGACAAGCGTCTGTTGGCGAAGTCCAAGCCACGTAAGCAGGCTTGGACGATTCACCCTTCGGGAGGCTGACATGGGGGTTGCCTATTCACTTCCTCAACCAGTCCAGGGGCTCGGCTTCCTCCGCAGGTTCCCGAAGTCGTGGCGGGTGACCGTCACGGTACTCCGGAATGGCGGCCGTGACGCTAAGGGCAATCCCCGCCCGACCTACGAAATCGAGGTACCCGACTGCTTGATAGGTGCCCGCGCTACCGCTGACCCGGTAGACCACGCGGACGTCGTGGACGGCAAGGCGGTGCTCTACTGCGGGCCCGGCTTCACGTTCCTTTCCACTGACCGGATTCGGGTGCCTGCTGGTGCGCGAATGTCTGGCGAGTGGTCCGTGGACGGGCAGCCTGGAGAGTGGCCCTATGGCGTCGAGCTTGGGCTGGTGAGGGTGTGAGCAAGTACGAGGCGCTGCCGCTTGGTCTAAGGAAACTGGGGAACTCGCCCGGCGTCTCGAAGGCAGTCCTGGACGTGGCCGAGCGGATGGCTGGGAACGCTAACGCCGTGGGTGATTCCAAATACGAAGCGGCCACAGCAAAGGTCACTGCAGGCTGGGACAACGAGGAGCGCGCCGGCGCAGTCGTGCGCGAGGTTGAACACGACTGGGAGGACTCGCGTGACGCGATCCTCTTGCGCGTTGCTGACGCCATGAGAAGGGTGAGGAAGAGATGAACGACGGTCTCGTCTTCCCGGACGTCCGCGAATGCTTGAGTGACCTAGTCAATGGGACCAGCCATGGCGGGAATCCAGTGACAGCGGTATGGCATCTACCCGCAGACGCATTCACCAACCAGTTCCTCTGGCCGATCGTACTGATCTACTCCACGGACGGCACTGAGGGATGGGTGGACCGGGTGGACCGGGTGACGCTCGAATGCTACACGCCTGGCACACAGGCGGTGGACACACTCGAATCCATCAAGTCGCTCATACGAGGAACCGACATCGAAACGGGCCACGGCTACTTGGACAGCATCCAGCCCGACCAAGTACCCAAGGACGTTCCTTTCCAGTCCGAAACGCTGAACAAGGCTGTGGCGACCTTCATGGTTACATCGCGGCCAATCAACTAGGCCCCTCCCGGGGATCAACAAACACTCATGCCCTTGAAAGGGGTCGAAACCCATGCCCACATTCGACACAATCCGCACGGATTCCGACAACCGGAATCTGATCCGCAAGATCCAGAAGGCCATCGGCTTCCTGGCTCCCACTTCCGTCGAGCTTCCTGACACCCTGTTCTCTGCGGCGGGCACGCTTGTGGACCTCAAGACGCTCGGGTACCTGCCGTTCGGCATTGTCACCCCAGACGGCTGGGAGTTCGGGCGGGACATCAACAAGGAGGATGTGTCCGCTCTCGGATACGCATCGGCTGTTCGGTCTGACATCACTGAGGTTGCCCGAACGGTGAAGGCGACCCTGCTGGAGACTGGGCGCCGGCACATCCTCGAAGCTACCTACGGCACCGACCTGTCCGCCATCACGCAGTCGGCCACCACAGGCGAGATCGTCTTTGACGAGCCCGACCTTCCTGTGGGCCAGGAGTACCGGCTGCTGATCCTTGGTTCGGACGGCCCTGCCGCTGAGAACTGGATCGTCGGCCGCGGCTACGGCTCCGTGAAGCTTTCCGCTACCGATTCCCAGAAGTGGGGCTCCGGTGATGCCGTGCAGCAGTCCGTGACGTTCGACGTGTTCACCGACGCCGAGATCGGCACGCCTGTCCGCCACTACATGGGCGGCACTGGCGCGCTGGCGCACAAGACTGCCCTGGGCTTCACTGCCGGCGCCTAACAGACCGCGGGCCGCGCCATTCTTCCGGGTGGTGGTGGCGCGGCCCGCTCTCCACTCACACCACCCCACCCGCCTTCATAGGAGTCGATCATGCCCCGCTTCATTTCGCCCGACGGAAACCTGACCATCGAAACGGCCGTGCCCACCGAGGCCGCCGAGCTCCGCCGCGACGGCTTCACCGAACAGAAGGCTCGAACCGCCGAGGTCAAGGAAGCCGATGCCGTCCAGGCGTCCCCGAAGTCTCCCAAGTAAACCCACCACCAAGCACCACCCGGAGGTAACCCCATGGCTGATAAGCCGACCGTCCAGCTTTCCCTCGCCAAGCTCCGCAAGGAGGTCAAGACCGCTGATGTGCTGAAGATGGCACTGAGCGGTTCGAAGGTCATCACCTTCCCTGACGTGTACGCGATGGAGTCCACCGAGGCCGAGGACATCTTCGCCCGTCTGAACCGCAGTGCGACGAACTGGACCGTGATCCGCAAATGGCTGTCCAAGGAAGATGCCGACGCGCTCCAGGCTGAGAAGCTGAGCGTGATCGAGCTCGCCACGGTCATGCGCGCCGCGATCCAGCATTACGAGGACATCTACGGCACCGCGGGGGAAGGCAACGCCTCCGCGGGCTAATTCAGCGTTTCCGCCCGCAAATCCGCGCCGACCTCGCACACGAGTACCCCGGCGTGGATCTTGCGGAGTGGTACGCCGCGGGACGCTGGGTGGCCTTGCTCGATTACATCGACATGCTGCCCAGCGCCTGCAGGCTCAACGAGGCAATAGCCAACGACAAAGAATACGCGGCACATTTAGCGTCTCTGCCGAAATCGGAGAGCGAGTGGGCGCCTAGGGTCTCCGAGTTTGGCCTCACCGAACATCTGCTCCGCGACCTTCTACACGAGGTCCGGAACCTCAAGCAGGTCACCGTCGCGGCAGCTGGTGGACGACCTTCCGAGGAAAAGCCGTTCCCCGCGCCCCGCACTGAAATTGAACGCGCAATCGAAGACGCAGACAGGCAGTGGGCTGAGTCGTTTGTGGGCCAGTTCGGCTTCTCTGCCGAAGACATCTGAATAGAGATTCGAGGTACCCCATGGCTGTCGTCGGTATTGCCGAGGTCCTGATTTCGCCGGTATTCACTGGCGCGCAGCGGAAGATCGCCTCTGAGTTCGGCAAGACGATGCCCAAGGCGGGCCGGGCTGCCGGCAAGGATCTGGGCGCCGGCATGGCAGCGGGGTTCTCCTCCGAGACTGCCGGGCTCGAAGCTGAAGCCGGGCGCATGGCCAAGGCTGTGAGTCAGGCAGAAGGAACAGTCGCGGCTTCCAAGGGCCGGCTCGCGTCCGCTTCTGCCGCCGAGTCGAAGGCCCTGGGCGACCTGCGCGTCGCGGAGCTGAAGCTGCAGGAGGTTCGACAGAACTCGAGCGCCAAGGCTTCAAAGGTTGCGGCGGCTGAAGAGAAACTCAGCGTCATGCAGCAGCGCGCCGCTGCTGCGACCACTAACCGGGAGACTGCAGACCGGAACCACGCCAAGGCGACTAACGAGCTGGGCGTCGCGCAGGGCCGGGCAGCTGAAGCCGCGGCAAAGCTCGAGACGCACATGCGTCAGGCTGGAGATGAGTCAGAGCGGACCGGGAGCCGCTTCGGTCGCCTTGGCGCTGCCCTGGGTAATGCTTTCCGGGGCAGCCCGCTGGCGTCGATGGTGAGCGGGATGCGGCGCGACACTGACCGCGCTGAGGCTGATTTCGGTAAGTTCTCGAAGGACCTTGCTGGGGCGAGTGCCCGCGGCGGTCGTGCCGTGTTGCAAGGGTTCGCTGTCGTGGGGACGGGGCTGGCGGCTATCTTGCCGGCGGCTGGCGCTGCGGGTTCGGCGGTGGTATCTGCCGCGGGGAACGTTCTGACTTTGGCAGCGTCCCTGACCACCCTGGCCGGGGTTGCTGCGCTCGTACCGGCAGGCCTGATGGCCGTCGGCGCTGGCGCCGGCGTCCTGGTGGCGGCATTCTCCGGCATCGGCGATGCCCTGAAGGCAGCGACCGAGCAGAAGGCACAGGCCGCCGGCACCGCGCAGCTGAACGCTATGGCGATGGCGGACGCAGCGAGGTCCGTTGAACGGGCTGAGCGAAGCGCTGCCGAGTCCCAGGTGCAGGCAGCGCGCCGCGTTGAGGACGCCAAGAAAAACCTTGCCTCTGTCGTTGCGCAGAACGCTGATCAGCAAGCCGCTGCCGTCCGTCGCGTGGCCGACGCTGAGAAGGGTGTCGAGCGCGCTAACCGGAATGTCCTCGAGTCGCAGCAGGCTCTGAATGATGCGCGGGCAGAGGCCGTGCAGCGTGTGGAGGACTTGACCCGTTCGCTCGAGCGGGCAGGGCTGGGCGAGCGGGAAGCATCGCTCCGGTACGAGGACGCCCTGGCTGCCTTCAATTCCGCTGTTGCTGGTGGAGCCGATGCTTCATCGCACGAGATGCGGCGCCTGCAGCTGGACCTTGACCAAGCCGCGTATGGGCTCAAGACGGCCAAGGAAGACGCTGAAAACCTCCGCGTCGAGCAGGCGCAGGCCTCGAAAGAGGGCGTGCAGGGGAACAAGCAGGTCATCAAGGCCGAACAGTCCCTCGCCGACGCCCGGGACGCCGCCACGGAAGCTGTACAGGCCCGCGAGGACGCCGTGCGCGAGGTCGCCAAGGTCGAGCAGGAGGGCGCACAGCGCGTCGCTGAGGCTCAGCAGGCGATCGCTGATGCCACAGAGCAGGCCGCCCGAACCCAACACGACTCCGCCGAAAGCGTTGCTGATGCTTACCGGGCGCTGGAGCGTGTGCAGCTGCAGCAGGCAGACGCCGCCGCGGCAGCTAACCAGAAGTCGGTTGACGCGATGGCTAAGCTCACCCCTGCCGCTCAGACGGCAGTGGGGGCACTGCTCTCTGTATACGACCAGTTGGGCAAGATCAGGCAAATCGCTCAGGAGAGCTTCTTCAAGGGTTTTGCCGGGCCGCTGCTGTCACTGGCAGGCGGCCTGATGCCGCAGCTTGCTACAGGTGTAGGGGCTATCGCATCTGCGCTTGGTGATGGAGCTCAGATCTTCATGGGCTCGCTGGAGAAGGCCCTCGGCGGCGGAGTGCTGGACGGGCTGCTGCAAGGCGTCGCCACCAACATCTCGGTGCTGAATAGGGCCATTGATCCTATCGTCCAATCCTTCACGACGCTGGGCGTTGTGGGCATGAAGTACATGCCGCAGATCTCCGATCTGATCGTCAAGATCGCGGATAAGTTCAATGGCTTCATCCAGGCGGCCGCTGCTGATGGGCGTCTCGACAAATGGATTCAAGACGGGATACAGGGACTCAAGGATCTCTGGAGCATTGCTGACTCAATAGGCGGCATCTTCAGTGCCTTGAATGACGCTGCCAAGGCTGGCGGATTTGCCGCCACATTGGGCGGCCTGGCCGGTTCGCTTCGTGACGTCGAGGGCGTTATGAAGGGCCCTGTCTTCCAGACGACCATGGCGACGATATTTCAGGGTGCCGCTGATGGGGCAAAGGGCTTGCAGGCGGCTATTGGGCCTATCGGTGATGCCTTTACCCGCGGCGCTCCTGCACTTGCTGAGTTCCTGAAGCTCGGCGGGGAGATAGCAGGTACGTTCATTGGCGGCATATTCACCGCGTTCTCAGACCCTGCTTTCGGGGCCGGCCTGAACACCTTCATGGGCGGCCTTCAGCAGGGCGTTGAGGCTGTCGCTCCCCACCTTCCCGGGATGGCTGCGGCCTTCGGGTCCCTGCTAACGGCGCTGGCTCCGATTGCTGCCGTAGTGGGCCCGGCCCTGGTGCAGGTAATAACGGCACTCGCTGATGGGCTTTCCCAGGTGATCACCTTCCTGTCTCCGCTGCTTGTGGCAGTTGTCGGCAGCCCGGTTGCCATGGGCATACTCATCGGACTCTTCATGGCGGCAGCTGCAGCTGCAGGGATTATGGCGACGGCGGCGGCCGTGTCCCGCGTGATCGTGGTCGGCTCATGGATTGCCATGGGTGCGGCCGCCATCGTGTCCGGGGCGCAAACCGCCGCTATCTGGGCGCTCTACGTGGCCGAGGCTATCGGTGGCGCGATCCAGTACATGATCCAGTCCGCTTATGTCGTGGCCGCTTGGGTTTCCGTGTCGGCGGCGGCTGTGGCGTCGGGCATCAAGACCGCCGCTGCGTGGCTGTGGGGCATCATCGCGCCTGCCGCCGCTGGCGCGATTTCCTTCATGATCAGCGCGGCCACCGTTGTCGGCGGCTGGGTCCTCATGGGCATCCAGTCCATGCTGGCCGCTGGTCGCATGGCTCTGGCCTGGCTGATTGCGCTCGGCCCGATCGGGATCGTTATCGCAGCCGTAATCGGGCTCGCCGCGATCATCATCGCGAACTGGGACACGATCAGCACGTGGACGCGGGACATGTGGGAAAAGTATGTCAAGCCCGTTTTCGACAACCTGGCGAAATTCATCACAGAAGACGTCCCGAACGCCTTTGAAAAGGGCGTGAAGTGGATCGGCGAGGCGTGGGGCAAGCTCCAAGATCTTGCTAAGGCGCCGGTGAAGTTCGTTGTCGACACGGTCATCAACAAGGGCCTCATCGACGGGCTGAACGGCATCGGTAGTTTCCTGAAGCTGCCAGCAATCCCCCATATTGAGCTCCCTCAGGGATTCTCTGATGGTGGTTACACGGGCCCCGGCGGGAAGTATCAGCCCGCGGGTATCGTCCACGCAGGCGAGATCGTGTGGTCGCAGGACGACATCTCCCGCTGGGGCGGTGTCGGCGTCGTGGAGTCACTGCGCAAGGCTGCCGGCTACGCGATGGGCGGGCTCGTCCGGCCTATCCGTAACGCTGTCATTTCGCAGCCGTTCAGCGGGTCGCACAACGGTATCGACTTCGCGGCGCCGACTGGCACGGATGTTGATGCTGCTGGTCCCGGCCGGGTGTCGTCGGCTGGCTGGTCCCAGGGCGGCGGTGGTAACGAGATCCACATCGACCACCCCAACGGGTTGCAGACCTGGTACGCGCACCTTTCATCGTTCGCGGTGAAGTTGGGCGACATGGTGAGCGGCGGCCAGTTGATCGGCAAGGTCGGCTCGACAGGTAACAGCACCGGCCCGCACCTGCACTACATGGTGCTGAATGGTGGCTGGCCGAACTACATGAACCCTGCCCCCTACCTTGACGGTGGAGGCGAGGCTGGCAGCCAGGGCGGTGGATGGAACCCGATCGCTGGGATCATCGACGGGCTTGTGGACGGCTTCAGGAAAGCCTTCCCGGCCGCCGGATTCATCGCTGACCTGGCCATTGGTGCAGGTAAGAAACTGCTCGACGGTGCCGTGGACTTTGTGACCGGCAACGGTGGCAAGGACAAAGGCATCGGTTCAACAGGCCTGCCTTACCTGCACGACCAGGGCGGCGTGCTGAACCCCGGGCTGTCCTCCATCGTGAACGCCACGAGGAAACCTGAGGCGATCTTGAACGCCCAGCAGTGGTCGGACATTCACCGACTGGCTACGAGCGGCGGGCAAGGCGGCCGCGGTGACATCCACTTCAACGGCCCTGTCGGGTGGGACCCGCACGAGGTTGCTAACCGAATCGAAACGAAGCGCCGCGACACGTTCGCGGCGTTCGGCATTTAGGAGGCCCTTGTGGGTATCGCTTACGCCCTTCCGTACACCCCGCCCGCGCCACCGGTTTCGCCGTGGCGCGGCGTGGGGCTGTCCTGGACGGGCTGTGACGGTTCCGAGTGGGAGCTTACGCGTCCATCCACTGGGCTGTTCCTGAAGCCGGGCGTTAGGGGGCTTGGCCTGCCGACTCTCGAGCGGCAGGCCAGCACCTCCCCCACCGTCGCGGGTTCACGGCATCGAGGGACGTCAACGAAAGACCGGGACGTGTTCTGGCCGCTCTACCTTTACTCAGACGCCAGTTCGTCCGAGTTCTTGGCGCGTGACCGTGCGTTCTGGCGGTCCCTGGACACTGAGGTGGAGGGTACTTGGACGGCTTCGCTGCCGGACGGCACCCGCCGTACCCTTGACCTCCGGCTGACAAGCGCGGACGACACGCTGAACTATGACCCCGTGCAGCGGGGGTGGGCGGCATATGCCATCAATCTGCTCGCGGATCAGCCGTACTGGCTGGGCGAGACTGTCCGCCGGTCGTGGGATCAAGACGATCTCCGCAACTACTACATCACGTCAGAAGACAGGGTCACTTATGGCTACCCGGACGATGTGATCCATTACGTCTCACCGGGCGGCACGCTGGCGTCGGCTACGTTCACGAATGACGGCGATGTGCCGAGTTACCCCGTGTGGACTGTTATCGGCCCTACGACGGCGGCCTCGTTCGGTGTTGGCGCCGGCACGGTGACGGTCCCGTTTGAGATACCCGCCGGGTACGCCGTGCAGATCGACACTGACCCGGTGGACGGGCAGGTCCTCTGGTACGGGCTGTGGGACCCGGCGTTGAAGGTTCTCACTTCTCCGATTGACCGGACCCCGGAACTTGACCCGACTTCGGCCTTCCTGCCCATCCCTGCTGGCCAGGACCGGCCGCTGTCGTTCACCATGACCGGGCTGGGCACGATCATCGCCGAGGTCACAAACAAGTACCGGAGGGCGTTCTAGTGGCTTCGGAAATCCCCTACGAGATCCTGGTGTACGTCGGCTGGGACTTCAAGGGCTGGATAGGCCGCCCGGGCGATGTGAAACCGACGATCCGGCATAACGTCAAGTCCACGGCAACGTTCACCGTGGACGCGGATCACCGGCAGGCGGCCAACCTGATGTCCCCCGGGGCGCGGGTAATCATCTACCGGCATGGTGAGTTTCAGATGTCGGGCCCGGTGCGGCAGTCCGCGGGGACGTTCGCTATCAACTCAACTCTGACGTTCTCGGTTGAGGACGACTTCCGTATCCTGCATAACTGGCTGGCATGGCCGAAGCCGGGCGCTGCACTGTCCGCGCAGGATGTGGAGTACCGGACGATCACCGGCCCTGCCGAAACGGTCGTCAAAACGGTCCTGGCTGAGAACGCGGCCAGGCTCGGCTTCCCGCTCACTATCGCGACCGACCAAGGGCGCGGGGCCTCCGGGACGTACACGTTCCGGTTCCACCCCGCCTACGACCGGCTGTTCCCCGCTGTGGACCAAGCCGGGATCGGTGTCACGGTCAAGCACTCCGGTAACGGGCTGCTGCTGGACTGCTACGAACCACGGAACTACCCTCACCGGCTTTCCCTCGAAGCAGGGACCGTGATCGGTGGCAGCTACTCACTCACGGCGCCGGCAACCACCCGCGTCGTCGTGGGAGGCCAAGGCGAGGGCACGGCACGCGAGTTCCGCGGCTTCCAGGACACGACCCGTGAAGCCGACTGGACGGACATCATCGAAACGCTACGGGACGCACGCGACTCCTCCAGCGGCGACGTGTACACAACCCGCGCCAACGAAACCTTGGCCGAAGGCGCACCGATGACCGGTCTGTCCCTCGAGCTCACGGAGACGAAGCACTTCCGCTACGGCGGCGACGGGCTCCGAGTAGGCGACCGGGTAACGGCAATGATCGGCCGCCAAACCTACACCGATGTTCTCCGGGAAGTGCAGCTCTCTTGGGACGCGAAGGACGGCGATACCGCGACGCCCGTCGTCGGTGAACGCAAAGACGACACAGACACCCAGCTTGCTAAGAGCATCCGCGCTCTGAAGCGCGGCGACAACGACAGGATGGCCCGCTGATGGCTTTGACAAGCGTCTACTATGACGGCCCAGTGACTGAGACTGACCGTGCCCAGAACCTTGCTGGCGCTGCCCAGTATGGCGTGTACGGGCCGGGCGATTTCAAGGTGACCGCGCACCCCTCGATCCCATACGCCGTGCTGGTAAAGCAGGGTCGGGCCCATGGTTACGGCGTCACGGACGAGGCTGAAATTGATCAGGTCGTGCAGTGCGCAACGATTGCCTCAGGGACCCGGTGGGACCTGATCGTGGTCCGCCGGAATTGGCAGCCGGCACTTGGCGGCCCGTCGACCCTCGAAGTGATCCAGGCCGGCGCTGACCCGATAATCCCGGCAACCCGGAAGATCGGGCCCGGCGTGGAGGATGACCAGCCGCTGTTCCTTGTGAAGTGGCAGGGTGGAACGTCCGCGCCCGTCGAGTTCATCGACCTGCGCGTCTGGGCCGGGAACGGAGGCCTGTACGCCAAGAGCGAGCTGGTCAGGACCTACCTCACCGATGTCGGCACCGAGGTGAATATCAGCGGGGCCAAATGGGTCTACAAGCTGGGTGTGAATGACATGGCAGGGTGGGAGCGGATCCCGCCGTTCCACATCGAGCTCACGACAGCGGCCAACACGGCTGGTCCCAACACGATTTGGGGACTCGGCACGTTCTCGGTGGATTCACCCAAAAGCACAGACCTGACTCTGGCCGCGCCGAACGGGACGGACCTGATCAAGGTCCGCGACGCAGGGCTGTACGCGGTCACTGTTCTCTTGTCCTTCACCAAGCCGATTTCTGGCGTGTCCTGGGGCTCAGTTGACGGAGCGTACACAACGGCTCTGGGCGGCGGCTTGCAGAACTTCGTTGTGCCCATGCCGAACATCATGCTGACCGCCGGCCAGGTCATCAACCCAACGCTCGCGCACGGCAGTGGCCCGGACGACACTGGAACGTCGAACCGGACGTTCACGTCCCGGGTCCGGATCACAAGGATCGGCTGATGGACGGCTGGGTGATACCCACAGGGCTCATCGACGTCGGGCCCTGGGGACTTCTTGTCGGCGTCGTCGCCTTCATCTTCTACGGCGTGTTCAAGGGCTGGATCATTCCCAAGCCGCACTACGACACCCTCATGGCGCGTGCGCTGGCGGCAGAGGCCGCCAACGAACGGCTGTCCGCGAACAATGCCGATCTCTCGCAGGCAGCGCTTCGGAACACCGCCGTGGGCGACACGGTCGAGAAGTTCGTCGCTGCCCTGCAGGATGCCCGGCAGAAGGCGGTCGATGCGCCGTGAAATTCCTCTTCAAGAAGTTACTCCCCCAGCATGCCGCCAATAAGGAGGCGCTGGAACGCAACCGCACGATCCTCGCTGATGCAGAACGCGACGCCGAAACGGTTGAGGCCATCCGGAAGCAGGCGGAGCAGCAGGCCGCGAAACTTCGGCAAGCGGACACGCGAAACCACTATTCCGAATCACTGACCCACGCATTCCGGGGGAGGACAGTATGACCCTGATTCCACTGAACGCTGCCGTGATCGGCCTGGTTGGGCTGGTGACTATCGGCCTCATGGTCTATTGGCACCGCTCCACTCGAGGCTCTTGGAAGCTCTGGCCGGCGGGCCGGTCCCTGATGACCCTGCTCGGAGTCATCGTGATTATCACTGTGAACGCGGCCGTCAATGTCCTGCTGCCCCGCTACCCGGGGAAGGTCGAGCTCTACTTCGGCCTCTACCTACTGCTGCTGGGCGCGCTAATTCACATCGGCTACACGATCCGCGCTGAGATGCGTGCAGGCAAAGCCCGCCAGATGCAGAAGAGCAAGAGAGGCACGACGGGCCCGGTGACGGTTGTCGTTGCCACGGAGAACAAGGAGACCCCCGATGACAAGACCAGTTGACGAGAAGTTCCCCATCAGCCAGCTCTTCGCGGGGCTGGCCACCGCCGGCGTCGTTGGCCGCCCGGACGGCACCGAGGTCGAATACCTCGTCTGGCTGTACGGCGACTACCAGCACTACGGGCACGCTGGCGTGGACATTGCATGCCCGGTCGGCACACCCATCCGGGCCATGCGCTCCGGCACCGTCGTCTACGCGGGCTGGGGCGAGGACTTGCCCGGTGACGACTCGTGGAGCACCTCCGGGTACTTCCGCCGCTGGGGCATGTACAAGACTTTCCCCGGCATCGTCACCGTCATCAAGGCGGACGGCACCGATGAGTTCGACATCTACGGCCACCAGTCCAGCAACGACGAAGTCAGCGTCGGCATGCATGTGGCTGAGGCCCAGGTCATCGGAAAGTCCGGCGACACCAAGACCCGCACCGAGAAGGTCGGCCCGCATCTCCACGTCGTGACGGTCGCGGATCCGGTGAACTACTCCACCGACTGGCCGCGCATCATCTTCGGATGCATCGACCCCACCCCGCTCTTCGGCGCCCAGGGCATCGTTCTGCAGGGCGCCATCACCAACGCAGCAGCAACCCAAGCACAAGAAGAGGACGACGAAATGCTTACCATCTTCCGCGATACAGCATCTGCCACCCCGGACCAGACGTGGATCGGCAACGCACTACTCAAGACCAAGGTCCGTGACCCTCAGCATCTTGCCGACCTGCAGCTCATGGCACGGGAAGGGAAGATGTCCATCTTCAAGGGCGGCGAAGTTCAGATCCTCCCGGAGGGGCTGTTCGGCGTGGACGTCGAGCGCCTAACTGCAGAGGCAAGCGCCCAGGCAACGGTGAACCAGCCGTTCATCTACCGCGAGCCACGTACGAATGAGGTCAAGGGGACGACCACCATTGCCGCCGCGCTGGGGTCTTCCGACCTCCAGTTCGTCGCAACCCGGGACGAGGTGGAAAAGTGAGCCAGTTCCTTACCGCGGTCCTCCGCACGGTCATCCCGTCCCTGTGGGGCAGTTTCGTCACGTGGGCGGTGTTGCTTCTGCCGGCCCTCGCCCCGTTGCAGGACTATCTGTTGAGTCAATCAGATGTCATAACCACTGCCGCTACCTCGGCGATTACCGCCGTCGTGATCGGCGCGTGGTACGCGGCATGGCGATGGCTCCAGCCCAAGCTTCCCGCGTGGCTGGTTCGCGCTGCACTCGGTTCCTCGAAGACCCCCATTTACAGTTCCACCGTCTCCGTGAACCCATCCTCTGCCACGTCCACTGAAGCTGCGCGCGTCGCGTCCCAGTCCCTTGACCGCGTGGACGGGCCCGATCACCGGGCGTAGTCCCACCCAAGCGAAACACTCACGGCGCCTTCATGGGCGCTTTTTTCATGCCCTGAAGGAGCACTAAGTGACTGATTTCCCTTACGAGGGGCAGCTGATTGCTGACCCGGTGACGTTCCAGCGCGCCACGAACGCGCAGGTTTATGTGTATGACGCAAACGACACAACCAACAGCACGCCTCTCGCGCTGAAGGATGCTTCCGGGCTTCCGACGGCCAACCCGCTGACGTCCAGCGCGGACGCCTTCGTGAAGCCGATCTATGCCCCGTCTCAAGACATCAAGTATGTCGGTGCCGGGCTGACCGTCTTTGTATCTTCGGCGAAGGGCATGCGGGACGCGGCCGCTGCGTCGGCAGCCGACGCCGAAGCCGCTCGAGTCCAAGCTGCAGCAGCGGCTGCCGAGAGGGTCACCGCCGCGAGCGTGAACGGATCCGGGAAGCTCATCCTCACTAAAGCGGACGCGCAGACGGTGGACGCCGGTTCGGTCGTCGGACCAAAAGGAGACAAAGGCGACACCGGCCTCCAGGGGCCGCAAGGTCCGGCTGGCATTTCCAATATTGCCCTAGACACCGACGGAACCCCCTACTTCGCAGCGGGATCGAATGCCGTGCAGATCCTTGCCGATACCGACGGACAGCCTTACTTCATTTAGGAGAAACACATGCCACAGTCACCAAGCAAACGTCTACTCACTGAAGCGGCCGCGTCGGCCACGTATGTCCGCTTCGAAGATCAGAACGGAAATCCCCTGCCCGCTCGGAATGTCGTGATCAAGGTGGACTCCACCACCGGCGATATCCTCGACATCGTATCGGAGGCCTAAGAGATGGCTTACATGAAAGACTCGCAAGGAAACCGCTTGGACAGCTTCCCCGCCAAGCTCCCCGCGACTCCTACGGCCCCAGCTAACCCGGTCGTCGGGCAGGAGTGGCTGTCCTCTGCGATGGCTGACCTGCGCGTGTCACCGAACCCGGCAGACCGCAAGGTCATCACGACCGTGGCGGGGGCGGACGGCGACTCCAACCAGGAAGCGGCAACCTGGCTGGACGACACCAAGTTCAACATGCTCTACACCGCAGGGAACGGCCTCTGGTACCAGTCCTGCCCGCTGACCGCCGACCCCACCGTGTTGGCGAACTGGACGAAGTACACCACCGCCGCCGTTGTCGGCTCCGGCAACGGCGTGGCCCAGATCAACCACGCCTCCGTGTACGACCCAAACCCGGGCAGCGCAACGGGCACGGTCTACTGCTTCGGCAACGATCAGGTGGGCAACACCATCAAGGTGTACACCGCGTCCAAGACAGCTCCGACAGTCTGGACCATGGTGGGCCAGTCGATGGCTCTCTCGGCCATGCCTGCCGGTGCGCTGCACTTCGGTAACACCTTCGTGGTGCAGGACACTGACGGCACCTATGTGATGTTCATTGAGTTCCAGGACTCGGCCTCCCGGTGGCAGCTTGCACAGGCAACCTCTGCCACCCTGACCGGGACGTTCACCCGTGTCACCAACACCATGACGAGCATCTACCCCAACAGCCGGTGGTCGATGTGCGGCGGCGCATGGGTGACCCGTGAGAACAACCAATGGACCATGGTCTACCACGCAGGCTTCGGGCAACTCGGCAACCTGCCCACCGAAATCTTCCGGGCCACCGCGCCCAGCCTCAAGGCTGACAACTGGACGGTGCTCGACGGCGGGCGGCAGTTCATTCGCCGTGCCGGAAAATACGAGATCGACCAGACCGCCGACTTCGAAGCCATGCACTCACCTAACGGGCAGGTATACGCATTCTGGACCGGCCTGGATAACCGGAACCCGATGCGCGCCCGCGTGGTCATCTCCGCGTTGATGCCAACCCGGAAGCGCTGGGACGGGAACGTCTGGGTACCAGTGGACAAGCCGGCGATCCCGGCCGAAGGAACCCGCCAGTACCAGCCGCCGGTACTGAAGACCCTGACCGCTGACTTCAGCGGAACCGCAACAACGTGGACCGACGTGCCCAACCTGTCCATCGTGTGGGCGCCCAACGGGACAGAGTTCGAGGTGGACTTCCGAGGCGTCTTCACCCCCTCCGGCGACTCGACCACCCGATACCAGTTCAGGGTGCAGACAAACGCGGAAGTCGCGGGCTCCCTGTCGGTGCTCAACGTGAACATGGGTGCGATCGCAGGTACCAACGGAGCACCCGTAAACGTGTCGATGAACGCCCAGATACCCCGGGCGCAGGTCGGCGGGTACATCCCCATCAAAATCCAGTACCAGGTCACATCCGGGGCCACCCTGAACTGCCGCCCGGTAGCGCAGGCAGGCTTCGAGTTCGCCACCATGAAGTGCTCGCTGCTCGACTACCAGCCCTCGCTGACCCTGGCCTAAGCCGAACCCCTGCCCCACCAGCGGTGACTCCGTTTGGTGGGGCAAGGCAGCGCTCCGCTATATTGTGATGGTTCTGGGCATATCACAATGGGGGGCCGCCACATGGCGTTGAAGTTACTCAGCCGCGCACGGATTTCGAAAACCGCTACCAAGCGCAACTTCCGAGCCGACATCCAAGGTCTTCGAATGATCGCCGTCGTGGCCGTCGTCCTCGATCACCTGGTGGGCTGGCCATCCGGCGGGTTCGTGGGCGTCGACGTGTTCTTCGTCATCTCCGGCTTCCTGATCACCGGGCTGCTGCTCCGCGAGCACGACAGGACCGGGACCATCTCGTTCACCGGCTTCTACCGGAACCGCATACGCCGGATCGCACCAGCTGCCACACTCGTCCTGGCAGTAACCGTGCTGGGCGCATGGCTGCTCTTCAACCAAGCCCGGTTCCAGTCCACCCTGGGTGACAGCATCTGGGGCTTCTTCTTCGCCGCTAACTGGCACTTCGCCGCGGCTGGCACCGACTATTTCCAGGCATCCGGCCCAGTGTCCCCGCTTCAGCACTACTGGTCTTTGGCCGTTGAAGAGCAGTTCTACTTCGTATGGCCGTGGTTGATGCTCCTGATCTTCGTGCTCGTCGGACGCAGGGCCGAAGCGGACAAGGTCAGGGCACGGCGTGCCGCGGCCGCCGTCCTCATTGTCGTCTGCGCAGCTTCCTTCGCCTGGGCGATGTGGGAGACAGCGAACAACCCCACGTGGGCCTACTTCTCGACGTTCTCACGCGCATGGGAACTTGGCGTTGGTGCGTTGATCGCTGTGTTCAGCCCGTCCTTCCGGACAATAAGCTACACCGTTCGAAAGATCATGAGCTACGCGGGCCTCGCGGGGATCCTCGTTTCCCTCTTCGTGGTTTCCGGCGAGTCAGCTTTCCCGGCACCATGGGCAGCCCTCCCGGTCCTCGCTACGGCCGCCGTGATCATCGCCGGCACCGGCGACCACAGCGCCGCCCCCGGCCTGCTCACCAACCGCATCTCCGGCTACCTGGGCGACATCTCGTACTCCCTCTACCTGTGGCATTTCCCCGCCATTATCTTCGTCTCGACGGCCATGGGGAATGGTCAACTGCAAAGCCTTATTGCCGCGGCACTCGCGCTCGTGACGGCGATCTACTCCTACCACCTGGTCGAGAACCCCATCCGCAAATCAAACTGGCTTAAGCCGGAAGCGAAGCTTCGGGGGGCTCGACGTCAGGGACTTTCCGAAGGCTACAAGATCACCGCGCTCAGCCTCCTAGCGCTGGTGGCCGCCGGTCTGGTTGGAACGCTCCTGCTCTCCAAGCCGCCAACGTACGACGCCGTCGCGGCGCCCGCAATTGTCACGCCATCCGCAGGCGCAAAGGCCTCCACGACGCCCAAACTCGACGCCTTGCAGGCCGAGCTGGCTGCCGCTCTGAAAGCCAAGCAGTGGCCCGAGTTGAACCCGTCAATTGACTCCGTGATTGGGAGCCAGCAGGCCCCCTCAGACGTCATGCGCTGCGGTGACGGCAAGGTGTCGTTCGACGAGGGCGCCTGCACCTGGGGCGACCCCAACGCCACCAAGACCATCGTCACCGTGGGCGACTCCATCAGCATGACCTACGTTGCCGCGCTCCGGTCAGCCATCGGGAACACGAGCGGATGGAGCGTCACTTCCTACGGCATGTTCGGCTGCCCGTTCACCACCCGCGCCGAAATCGGAACCCGCAACGTCATCCCCGAAGGATGCACCGACAGACCCGATGCCGCCGTCCAGGCCATCAACCGCATCAAACCACAGATGGTCATCTTCTCCGGGTCAACCACGGGCACAGACGAGCAGATCAAGAAGATCACTGCACCATCAACCTTTGTGTTCCTGCCGGGGCCGCCGGCGGACAAGAACATCGCAGAGTGCTACAACAAGCTGAGCTCGCCCGAGGACTGCATCACGACCATGAAGTCAGACTTCGGATCCACGGACAGACGGCTTGCCTCGCAGTACGGAAGCCGCGGGTTCTATCTCGACTCCAGCCCTTGGTTCTGCTCCGGCAACTCCTGCCCGAGCTTCGCCGGTGGCATCCCCATGAAGCTCGACAAGGTTCACATGACCGAGGCATACGCACAGCACATAGGGCCTGCTATCCGCGAATCGTTGGAAGCCAAAAAGCTCCTCTAACGTCTAAGTACCCCGACCCCGCGTTAGGCGTCAGACTGAGTATTACTTACTCCAAGCCGCCACCCAGTCTGCAGTAAGACACGTATTCGCCACGGTGGTTGTGCATTTACAGGCCCAATAGCTTCTGCGTATGACAAACGAGATTGTTGCTGGGGAGCAACCGACATCACTCACAGATACTGGCATGGAGCGCCGCGGGCTGCTGCGATTTGGATCGCTGATAACTGCCGTCACGGGCGCTTCCGCAATGACTGCCCTGGGCGCTGGCAGCGCCCAGGCCGCAGACGCTCAGACCGCGGTCACCTATATACCCGTTTCCGAAAAGGCTGCACCCTCCGGCGTCGCAGCCTTGGATGCGAATGCGAAGATAATCGCCTCTCAGCTTCCCGACCTTTCGGCCACTGTCACGGCTTCCACCGTTTATCGCGCCGGCGTGGAACTGCGCATAACGGACCTGAATAAGTTCTCGCTGGGACCCACAACCACCACGACGTGGACCACGCCAGATGGTTCAGGCGTAGTGGCACACCCGACGGTGCGGTTCTTTCCCAATGGCTTCAACGGGTACCACTGGTGGGCAGCGGCCACCCCTTACGCAAACTCCGACAACCAACTCGAAAACCCTTGCATCTATGTCTCGACGGACGGGACAAACTGGACTGCGCCTCTCGGTCTGACCAACCCACTGGTACCGGCACCACCCGGAGGCTACAACTCTGACACGCACTTGATTCAAGCCCCGGAGGGCAAGCTTTTGTTGTTCTACCGCGAGTATTCCTCGCGCTTAACAAACGCAGAAAAGATCATGCTGACGGAGTCCGTGGACGGGATCACCTGGACCACCCCCGTCAAGGTGCTCGGCTACTCCGACACGGTAAAGCGGCTCATGTCCCCCGCCGTGTGGTGGGACGCATCCGCATTGAAGTGGGTGATGGTGGGCGTCGAAATCCTTGCGCAGCCGCGCATTGTCCAACGGTTCACCGCCTCCAACCCCTACGGGCCCTGGACTTATGACCAGGACGTTAAGTTTGACCTTCCCTGGGGAACCGGTAAGTCGCCGTGGCATATCGATGCAATGCAAATCGGCTCCCAGGTGCTGATGGTAATCCAGGACGCGGCGGCCAACAGCGGCGGAGGTGACGTGTATCTTGCCCTGTCGGAAGACAACGGCAAGACCTTCAACCGAGCCACTAACCCCATAGCGACCGCAAACCGCTACCGCTCATGCGTCCTGCCCAAGCTCACCGAGAACGGCCTAGCACTGGATCTCTGGCTCGGCACTGTTGGGGGAACTTGGACTATCAACCGGGGCACTGCCGCCGTTCCGGCCACCGCCGCCCCTGCCATGACCGCCCAGTCACTCACAGCGGCGGCGGTTCGGGTCGTTGGACCCACGACCTTCCCGCCGAAACCTGTAGTGGCCCCGTTGACTACATTCCAGGCCGGGCACGGGTGGGGCGTCGCATCGATGGCCGGCGGGACCAATTTCACGGCCGATACGACGGACTTTCTGATCGGCACTCAGTCAATCAAGGCCACAACTAATGGCACAGGAGGCACTGTAGAGATCATTTCTCCCGCCCTCTCGCCGTTGAACCTTACCGGCAAGGGGATCGCCTTCCAACTCAAGGTAGATAATCCGGACAGGCTGGCGAACGTCATCCTCTTCTGGGGGCAAAACAACTACGCCTCGTTCAACACTTCCATACAAGCCGAGTCACAGGGCACTGGCGCGTCAGCCATGCTTTTACCTACCGATTGGACCTGGTTCTATGTCCCCGCGAATGACTTCTCAAATAAAACCGGCACCGTGGACCTTTCCTCGATAACTAACCTCAAGATCCGAGTAACGGACAAAAATGCGGGGCCGCTGAATGTGAACGTCCAGCAAATCGGTATTTACACGCCAAAGAACGCCTACCCCGACGGCGTCCTCTCGGTCACCTGCGATGACTCTTTGCTGAGCCAGTACACGTATCTTCCCCAGATTCTCGGAAAGTACGGTGCGGCGGCGACGATGCTGTTGATTGCCGATCAAATGGCAGGGTCTCCTGTGTTCGGCTCGAACCCTTCAACCTATGTGCAGGGCTTCAACGTCGATCAGGCACACGAGCTAGAAGACAAACACGGGTATGAAATGGGAGGCCACGCGTACCTAACTGCCAACCACAATCGCGGTATGCCCAGCCTGTCACCACAAGAACTGGCCGATGAGTTGGGCGGACTGAAAGCGTGGCTGCGAAGCGAAGGATTTAAAGCCTCCGACTACTTCGCGTGGCCTGTGGGCGCCAACGACGTCGCATCCACGAAGATTGCCCGAAAGTTTTTTTCCTGGGCTCGGCATACGGGCGGGTACTACGCCCCTGCGGGATTTCCCACTCAGCCGATGCGGCACCAAGCGGTGTCGGTGACCTCAGACACACCCCTGGCCACCTACAAGAGCTACATTGACTTCGCCAAGGCCCACGGACGTCATCTGACGCTCATGGTCCACCAGATCGTGGCATCCGGCGCTTCCGGCGGAACAAACGTGAACAAGGCAGACCTAGTCGCCATCCTTGATTACGCCGCATCCTTGGGAATGCCCATCCGAACCATCGGCCAAGTCATGCGAAGCGAATGACCCTCTGAAGTGACCTTCGGCGGACAAATCGAGTCTGCGTGAACGCAGGTCCCGGATGCAATAACGCAAGTTGCTGGAGAGGATACCGACCAGTAACCTTTTCGAGGTGACTACCGTAGCCCTCCCCCGGCGAACGTAGAAGCCAGGAAGACCCCGAGCCGCCCCCCAAGGCCTCGGGGTCTTCTGTTGTCTTCAAGGGTGTGGCTGAGCCACTAGCATGAGGGCAGGCGGCAGGGGTTCCTTTGGGGGGCTCCTGCCGCTTTAGTCTGCCCGCTCCTTGGGCAGCTAGCTATTCCCCCGGCAGGTCGGCGCGATGTCGGAGGCGTGGAGTAGGCTCGCCACGTTCGTAATCCGGCAACAAGGGGGAATGAAATTGGCTGCAACACTCGTACGGGAACTTGGCGCGCTGGCTAAGCGGCGACGTGAAGAGATCGGCCTCAGTCGGGAAGCCTTCACTCGGGAAGCGGGCATCGAGGCTGAGCAGGTCATCCGCGACTTCGAGCACGGCCGGCACCTGCCGGAAGAGGATGCCCGCCGCAAACTCGAGAAGGCGCTGGACTGGAGACTAGAGTCCATCGATGACGTCATGAGTGCCGACCGCACGGCCGGCACGCTCACCATGGAAGACCTCGACGCCGAAGACAGCCTGTACCTGGCATCAGTCAGTCCGCGGCTGGACACTGCCTCAGACGCAGACCTCCTAGCCGAAGTCGCCCGCAGAGGGCTCTAACCTGACAGCACGACAAAGCGCCCCATCTCTTCGGAGGTGGGGCGCTGTTCGTCGTCAGTACTGTCGGACGCGGTAGTCCTCCGCAGGGCTGTACTGGTCCCGAAGAGGTAGGGCGTCGATCTTGACCAAGGCACGGTGCGCGGCTGCGATGAGCACGATTGACCCGATTAGCCCCAGCAAGGCCCCTATCGCGGCAACGATCCAGAAAACCACGGCCATCTGCTGATCGTTTCTTACCATAGCCATGCTGGCGAAGAACCAAGATCCAGCGCTGAGGACTGGTCCGCAAATGCACATGGTGATACCACCAACGAATAGTCCGGCCGCTTGCTTGTACTGCATCATGTTCCCCCTAAATGAAGTTGTCCCCCGAAGTCTATGCATTGCTGCAGACTGTACCTGCGAGAACGCATGTTGCTGAGGCGACGACCAATCTGTAACTTTGCCTAGGCGGTTCGGCGCTTTCCCCCGAGGATCCGATCCGCCGCATCGTACGAGTACTCCTATTGCGTCTGCTGGGTGCCGGCCAAGGATGTGCGGCGCCAGGGGCCCGACGAGTGGCGCGGGAAGTTCGTCCAGTTCTAGACGGGCTGCGCTGCGGCCGCAACCTTCTGGTAGAACTCGTTCGCGAGCTTGGCAATGCGGGCAGCGTCCAGCTGCTGGCCGCCGTTACGTGGAGTGACGGTAGCGATAACGTGCGGCAGCCCGTCTACGCCGACGGATACCTGCACAATCCAGCGCTGACCCCAGGTCATCAGCGAGGCTCCTGTGCGGAAGGTGATCATCTTGGTGAACTCTGACGGCTCGACCTTCTTGTACCGGCCTTCCATGATGACCCGAAGGACCGTGTCATAGACGCTCTCCACGGTGCCTGGCACGGCGACGTCGAACCTCTGCTGGCTGTTGGCGTTCGCTGTTCCCCCTAATGTGACGTGTGGGCACGGCTGGCCCCACGGCCATCGTAGGCCAGGATCCGCTGGTTTGGGCGGGCATAGGTCCGCCGCCGACCGTTGAGCATGGTGACGAGCGCCGGCCGGTACGCGACCGCTGCTTCAGTGCGCAGGAGCGCGTTGACCTCCTGCCAGTATCGCGTCGGGGATAGGCCGAAGCGCTCCCCCGCCGCAGCATCAAGGGAACCCGCGTACTTGAACGTCTCGCCCGCGAGGTTGAGCATGGCCTTCTGTCTGTCTGTTAGCACGGTGGAAAACGTTACGGTCAGGCCCTGACATCCAACTAGGTCAGGACCTCGCCTCCAAGAAAGTAGTCGCCGACGCCGCCGCGGTGCCAGCGCATCACATGTTCAATGTTTTTCCGGTAAGCCTCAGTGTGCTGCACTGATAGACGCCACCTTTCCACGGCAGCGATGACGTCTCGGCAAAACATGGGCATGTCCAGAATCAGCGCGTCGTTTATGACGCTGTTGTGGATAATGAGGCCTGACCGCGGCGATACGAAGCAAACACGCTTGTACTTGATGGCCGACGAGGTCCCCTGGTGCAGCAAACTGCATCTCATCTGGTGCAGCTCGTCCGGGTCCAGCTTGGGGTATGCGCCGAGTAGGTAGTCCATTACCCAACGCTTGTACTTGGAACCCGTCGTTTTGCCGTTTGGAGATTGCACTGCTGCACATATGTCCGGAAGGGCCAAGGCTCCAGCCAAAGCTAGCATCCATAACTCCGCCCGAACAGCGCGGTCAATCTCATCAATCAAGTCGTCCACGCCGAAACTCTACCGAAGTAGAAACGTCGGCATCCCCCTCAGGCTGCAGCGCCGTCGCCAGCCGGAGCCTCGAGCATCTTACTCATCTGCTGAAGCGCCCCCGTGAGACGCTTCATGTCGACCTTGGTCCGGTAGGCCTGGGACATCTTCTTGGTGGAGTGGCCGACGATGTCCTTGATCGTGTCCCAGTCGACGCCGGCCGCGTCCAGCAAGTCCACGGCCGTGTGCCTGGCGCCGTGAAGGACGATGTCGTCCGGCAGGCCAGCTTCGGCCAGCAGCTTAGCCCATGCCTCCGTGGCTCCGTCAGGGTCCCAAGGGCGACCGTTACGGGTGAAGATCAGGCCATCTCCCCTGCCTTGCATGTGAAGCGCGAGGATGGACTTCAGCGGCTCGACGAGCGGCAGGATCCTCCACCCGGACTGCGACTTCGGCCGCGTCAGGTAAAGCGTGCCCTCGAGGTGCCGGTACTCGTAGTCGGCCGGGGCCGTCGTGATGTCCGTGATGCGGAGCAGCTGCCAAGACAAGTCGAGGTGGTCGGTTACCCGGTCGGCTTCGAGGCCGAGGATCTCGCCCCGGCGGGCCCCGGTGAGCAGGTACGTCGCCCACAGTGCGCGGTCCTCGCGGGTAGTGAGGTGCGCGAGCAGTTCGATCGCCTGCTCGGTGCTGAGTGCGTTCTGTTCGGTCTTTGCCTTGCGGGGCGGATCCACCATCTCGCAGACGTTTCGAGTGGCTTTGCCTTCGCGCATGGCCGTCTTGAGCGCGGACGATAGGACGGCGTGGGCCTTGATGGCAGTGTCGGCACCGACCATTGCCGTGCCGGCTGGCCAGTCCTTCGGGTCCACACTGCGCAGCTTGAGGCTCTTCGGCGTGGCTTGGATGACCTTGAACATCTGCCGGACGTGGTCGGCGTTGAGCGCGTCGATTTTCCGCTTGCCCAGGATCGGGATGAGCCAGCCGTCGACGGTGGACTTGTATGAAGCGTATGACTTGGGCCGGATCTCATTCGGAGCGATGTCGTCGATCCAGCGCCGGAGCCACTTCTCCACGGCGAGGTTCGACGTCGGCAGGTCACCGAGCTTGTCGAGCTCTTTCTTGATGGCGGACATCTCGGCCATGGCGGCCTTCTTGTCCTTGCGGCGGATGACCTTTTGCCGGCGCTTTCCGTCAGGGCTCGGCAGTTCGATGCGGACTGTCCAGTATCCTCTGGCGTCCTTGAATAGAGCCCCTTCGCCCTTGCCTCGCGCCATGCCCCGACCTCACTTTCCCTAGGTGTACCCATTAGTGTACCCATTACTATGCACGAGCAGTCCAGCATGTGCATACTTCGTAGCTTCAAAAACCCCTATATTCCGCGGTTATTAGTGGCATAGCTACATACAGAGTATCCCAGCGTTTCACTCGTAATGAAAAGGTCATCAGTTCGATTCTGATAGGAAGCTCGGGATAAACCCCGGACAGCCCCTTCTTTTAGGGGTTTCCGGGGTTTTTCGCTGGTTAACCGGCTTTTCCGGTTTTCACCGCGGGCACGGGAGGCGGCCTCCTTATCGACCCAGTCCCCGCTGCCTGTAGCCGCGGGCCCAGATGACCTCGGCCACCGCGCTGAGGGCCATGGGAAATGCGACGACGGCGGCCAGGTGACGCAGCAGGCTGTAGGGGTCCACCAGCGCCGCCCAGCCCACGAGGACGCCTGGCAGCCCGACACAGACGGTCACCCACACCGGGTTGCCACGGGCATGTGACCATACGGAAGCTGCGATGGACACGGCGCACCCGGCGTAGACAAACAGGTTGCCGGTCCACGACTGCTCCATTTCAGCCGGCGTGGGCAGCCAGAGAAACCAATCGGCACGAGCGATCCCGTAGCTGACCAGGACCAGCGAGCTTAAGACGAGCAGGATCCAGGCAGTGGTTCCGGCCCACCGCCGCCTTGCGTCCGAACTTGTCCCCAACGGGCTGTTCTCCTTGGCAACCAACACGTCACCTGCCGGCGATGAAGGCCTCGATCCGTGCCACGTGGACTTCCGCCAGGCCGCGGTCAGGATCAGGCTGTTCGAGGTGCACCGGCTGGCCGTGACCGCTGGCCCATTTCCTGGCGTCGGGTCCAAGCACGTCATCGATCCATACGACCGAATCCCAGTCAGCGTTGTCGCTGGCGTCCATCCTGGCCAGCCACCGGGCAATCGATGTCAGTTTTGGCGTCGGCACGCCCGCGTCAGACTGCCGGAACACCATGGTGACCCGCAGCGGTTCGACGTCAAGCTCCAGCTGGGCTTCCAGACCGGCGACGGTGTCCGCCGGCCACGTGGACGCCCACGCAATGCGTCCGCTGCGGGCCAAGCGCCGGACCAGGGCGCGCTTCTCGTTGGAGAGCCGAAGCAGCGGCCCGTCAATCCCGCTGCCCGGGCGCACGGCGGGATTCAGGACGCCATCGATGTCGAGCAGGATGATGGGCTTCACGGTTTGATGCACGGCGGGAAGGTGACGGCAATGCAGGCTGTCCGAAGGAATGCCGGGCTGGTGAACCCGGCCGCCGCCGGTGAGATTGCTGCTGTCATGTCCCACTCCCCCAAGTGCCAATGTTGCGCTGAGTCTACTACCCGCGGGCGCGCCAGTTTTTCGCGGGTTCGCCCGTGATCGCGGCGGGGCCTCAGGCCTTGGGAAACTCGTTCAGCTTCGATCGGATGAAGTCCTGGTCCTCGCGGGAAACGGCTGCCTCGCCGTGCTGTCCCGTGGGAAGGCTCTCCCCGCTCTCTTTGGAGATCACCGCCGTGATCGTTCGTGGAAGTATCTGGCATCCCGGGTTGTCGATCAGCCACTTCTGGGTTGCCGGGTCCAGGCGGCCCCATCGGTCTTTGAGGTTCATTGCTGGATGTAGCCTCCGTGCTCGGGTGACAGAACTGACTCTGAAGCGGGCGGCTGTGCCCACCCCAAACCACAAGTAAACGCCGGACCGGGCGGAGGGCACAGGGACCAAAGTCCCTGCCGCGGCGCTTTATTACGGCCGGCGCCCAGGCGCCGGGCAAGGTTCAGGAAACGGCAAGGCAGCCAAGGTATCCTCCGGGTATGACCCCCCGCTTCCAGGCTGCTGTTGCGCGCGCTGCTGCCTTAGACGCTGCATTTCCCGCAGCCTGCAGCCTGCCCGCACCTTCCCCATCTGCCTGCCCGGACAGGGTAGGCCGGGCGCGGGCCGCAGAACAGTCCCGGAAGAGGAACTAGCGGTGGAACCACATGTCCCCCGGCACTTGAGCCAGGACGGGAAGGGTCCCGGCCGCAGGGCGGTTTTGCTGGCGGCAGTGCTGACGATGTCCGCCGCCGTGCCCGACCTGCAACCGCACCCCAAGCACCAAGTCCGGGGATCGGACATGCCGGCGCCCGACGACGGTGCGGCGGGTGCCAGCTCGACCGTCCTGCACTCCGGGCCCGATGGCGACGCGCCCGCCCCCAACACGCCGGCAGCGCCCATTCCGTCACGTGCCCAGATTGTTGACACCTACGGGAAGCACCCGGCCCGGTACTGGGGCCTGGAGGCTCCCGGAGTCCTTACGCGGCTGCCACCCGCTTCACAGGGAATCGCCCTTACTTTTGACTTTTGCGGCGGCCCCGGCGGCAGCGGCTACGACCAGGCGCTGCTCGACACGCTGCGCCAACGCCACATCCCGGCCACGCTCTTCCTGAACTCCCGGTGGATCAATGCCAACCCCGCTGCCACGCGGCAGCTAGCGGCAGACCCCCTCTTCGAGGTGGCCAACCACGGGACTTCGCATAAGCCGCTGTCCACCACCGGCAATACGGCGTACGGCATCCCGGGGACCAGGAACGCGGGGGAAGTCTATGACGAGGTCATGCCGAACGACGACGCCCTGGCGGGCATTACGGGTAAGCGTCCCCGGTACTTCCGCCCAGGCACCGCCTACATGGACGACGTCGCCACGGACATCCTGGGTGCTTTGGGCGTAAAGCCGGTGGGCTTCAGCATCAATGGCGACGGCGGTGCAACCTATCCCGCCGCCGTCGTTGCCCGGGAGGTGGGCAAGGCCCGGGCAGGGGACGTGGTCATCTGCCATGGGAACCACCCCAACGGCGGAACAGCGGAAGGCCTGAAACAGGCGGTGGACAAACTGCTGGCAGCCGGCATGTCCTTCGCCCACCTGCCCTGACCCACTGCACCGAAGCATCAGCCGTGGCGGCGCCGTGCCGTTCCGCTGGCGGCCCGCATGCCGATCCGATACGTTGACAGGGAACCTGCCCAGCCGCATCGGATGACCCTGTCCCGCCGCTGCCGAACGTAAGGAACTGTCCATGCCGGAACAACACGACCTTCCCGCAATCGGCTGGGTTCCCGCCTGGGCCGACCTCCAGGAACGCGGCGCAGACCCCATCGGCGCGGGCTTCGTCGTCGAAGCCGGCAAGGGGCAGGATCCCGCAGGCAAGGAATACGTGGCAGGCTGGCCGGGACCTGACGCTGAAAAACTTGCAGGCAAAGCCGCGGGCGAACCCGGTGGGCGCCTTACCCTGCTTTGCGCCGACGCCGGCGCCGCAGAGGGCCTGGCACCGGCCAGCCTCGCTCCCGTGGCTGAGCAGGTCCTGCTCATGGCCCCGACAGCCGGGCTGGACGTGGCTGTGGAGCTGCCCGAAAACTCCCAGGTGGCCCTGGCACCCATGGAGACCTATGACGCCGTCGAAATCACCGTTTTCGACCACCCTGTCGCCAAGGGCCGCATCCAGGTGCGGGATGACTTCGCGGCGGTGGCCATCACCGAACTCCCGCAGGGGCCGGAGAAGGAGGCCTTCGAACGGGGCCTGTTCGCGGCGATGGCGGAGGAGGCTTTCCTCCATGGCGCCGAGTACCTGCATATGGTGGTCCACCCGGACGCTGCCGCCTCCTACGAAGCATCCGGGTGGGCTGCTGCGGGCCGTCTGGCGAGTTTCGAAAGGAACTGACGACGGCGGGCCAGCCCACCGGGGTGGGCGCCAGGCAGCCGGGGACCTGCGGCGGCCAGCCTGACCCGCTGGGTGAAGGGCCCTAATCCGGCCTGCCCACCACCACCTGGGAGGGGCTGTGGGTGACGTAGCCGTTGGCCCAGGAAAACAGCGCCCTGACCTTCTGCTGGAATCCGGGCAGCAGGGCCAGGTGGACCGCCAACCACGACACGAATGCCAGGGGCCCCTGAAGCTGCAGGCGCCGGCGGCCCAGTTCCGCGACCGCCGCGCCGCGTCCCACCATGGCCATGTACCCCTTGTCCCAGTAGCGGAAGGGCTCGCGCACTCCGCCGGTAAGATCCGCGTAGATGTTGCGGGCCGCCCACTTACCCGATTGCTGGGCCACCGACCCGAGCTGTGGCAGCTTGTTCCCGGCTGCGTCGGTGATGTTGGCGGAGTCGCCCAGCACATAGACGCCCTCGACGTCAGGGACGCTCAGATCAGGCTGGACGTCCACGCGGCCGCCCCTGCCTTGCTTCAGGCCGGACTCGGTGATGATCCGCCCGGCCTGCAGCCCGCCGGCCCACACCACAACCCGGGCAGGAATCACCGTCCCGTCCTTGAGGGTCACCCCGTCCGGGCGGACGTCAGCCACGGGCTGGCCCATATGCAGCTGCACGCCGAGTTTTGTCAGGCGGTCCCGGGCGTACGCCTGCGATTTCTCCGAAAAGGCGGCAAGGACGTTCGGAACCATATCCACCAGATGGACATGGCACCGACCCGCCAGCTCCGGCGAAAAGTACTTCGGCACGAGGTATTTCACGTTTTCAGCCAGCGCGCCGGCAGTCTCGACGCCGGTGGGTCCACCGCCCACCACAATGACGTCAGCGCCTGCACCGGGCTCGCGGTCGGCCTCGTCCAGGATGGCGGTGATGGCCGCGCTGAGCCGTGTTGCATCCGCCACCGAGTACAGCGGGTAGGCATGCTCATCCGCGCCCGGGGTGTTGAAAAAGTTCGGAACTGCCCCCGTGGCGATGACCAGGGCCTGGGCCCGGTAGGTGGAACCGTCCGCGGTGGTCACGGTCCGGTTCGCCGCGTCGATGGCGGTCACCTCCGCCGTCAGGACCCGGACGCTGTTGATTCCGCGGAACTCCGCGCGCAGCGGCCGCGTCACCGTGGACACGCCGATCTGGGACGCAGCCACCTGGTAGAGGAGTGGCTGGAACTGTTGGTAACTGTTGGCGTCAAGCAGCAGAACCCGGACACCTTTGCGGCCCAACTCTTCAGCCGCAGCTTTCCCGGCAAAACCGCCGCCAACCACGATGACCTGATATGAATCGTCCATTCGTGCAACTTACCCCTCCCGGCCTGCGAGTAACAGGGTGCCTTTTCCCGCACCGGCCGTGGGGGCGTGGGCCGGTCTCCCACGGCGGTGAATCTACGGAAGGCAGCGTTCCCGGCACCTAAGATGGCGGCATGGAAGACGAAGCCCTGGCGGACATTGCCGACCGGCTGTATGCAGGGGCGCTGGAGGACTTCATTGCAGCCCGCGCCGCCGCCGCCAAGGAGGCAGCGGGCCGGGACAAGGACCTCGCGGCAGCGGTGCGGGGACTGCCGAAACCTTCCGTCGCCGCGTGGGCGCTCAACATGCTTGCCAGGCACCGCCCGGAAGTGCCGGCCCGGCTGGGCGACCTTGGGGCACGGATGCGGGCCGCCCAGGACTCGCTGGACGCCCCTGCCATGCGCGAACTCGGCCGGGAGCGGCGCACCATGCTCGCAGACGCCGTCGACACCGCCCGGTCTGTGGCCCTTGAGCAGGGCCGGCCCATCAGCGACGCGATGGCAGCCGACGTCGAGGAAACACTCCGGGCCCTGACGGCGGACACGGGTGCAGCCAACGCCGTTGCCAGTGGGCGGCTGCTGAAAGTCCTCTCCTCGGACGGCGTCAACGACGTGGACCTTGGCGGCGCGGTGGCCCTCCCCGGTCTGCTCCCGGCCGCACCGCCGAACCGGGCCGCCGATACTCCCCCGCCTGCACGGCGGGTGGCCGGTATGAAGACGGCAGGGGTGAAGCCGCCAGCCGGGAAAACGCCAGCGGCGAAGGTGGCGGCATCGAAGACGCCGGCGACGGCGCCGCACGGCACCGCGCCAACGCCGGCGAAGCCCCGGCTTGAGGCAGTCCGGCAGACCCCCCGCCCGGCCTCGCCGCCTGCGCTGGAACGGGCCAAGGCCGCCCTCGAGGAAGCCCGGGAGGCCGAAGAAGCAGCGTCACAACTGGCCGGCGGCCTGCGGGAGCAGGAAGAGCAGGCGCGTGCGGACATCGCGGAACTGCAGCAGGAAACGGCTGAACTCAGGAGCCGGCTCAAGGCCGCCGAAGAACGCCTTGACCGCTCCCGCAAGCAGCTTGCCACCACCGCAGCGGAAGCGAAACAGGCCGCACGGGCGGCAGACAAAGCCAGCCGGACGGCAATGCTGGCGCAGGAGCGCGTACTCCGCCTGGGCAGCAGCTAAAGGGAGGGCGCATACGGGAATGGCCCGGGAAAAATCCTGTCGCCCCGGGCGCGGACGGGACCTACTCTGGAGCTATGGACGCCGCAGCAACTCATGCCTTTGCGATTCCGCCGGTATCAGTCCACCGCCCCACCACGGCCAGGGAAGACATCATTACCCTGGCCGCGGGCGTCTGGCTCCTCACCGGGACCTATGTTGACGGGTGGGCCCACAACAACCTGCGCAACCTCGAGACGTTCTTCACTCCGTGGCACGCTGTCCTCTACTCGGGCTTCGCTGCCTGTGCCGTTTGGATCGCCGCGCTGACCTGGCGCCGGCACGCACCGGGCACGCGGTGGATGGACGCCGTCCCTGCCGGCTACGGGGCCGCAGCGGCCGGCGTCGTACTCTTCCTCGCATCCGGGGCAGGAGACTTCGCCTGGCATTCGGTGTTCGGGATCGAGCAGAACATCAGCGCCCTGTTCAGCCCGTCCCATCTGGGCCTGGCCACTGGCGGCTTCCTCATCCTGGGAGCACCCTTCTCCGCCGCGTGGCACACCCCGGCCCGGCCGTGGCCACGGCTGCTCCCGGTCGTAGCCAGCGCCGTGCTCGCCGGCATGGTTGCCGCGTTCATCCTGCAGGAGTTCGCGGTCTTCGCCCGCCACGGACTCATCCAGACGTACACAACCGTTGCCGGGACGCAGCCCGCGGTGACGGTACCGACGTCCTCAAGCATCATGGTGTCCCTGGCATCGTTCCTCGTCTCGACGTTCGCGCTCTTTGTTCCCGTCCTGTTGCTGTCGCTGCGGTGGCGCCTGCACCCTGCCGTTCCGGCGGCCATGGCGCTGGTCCCCTCCGTCGCCCTGCAGGTCATGGTGGCGCTGCGCGACGCCTGGCTGGTCCCGGTTGCCCTGGTCGGTTCCATCCTCGTGGGCGCGGTGTGGGCGGTGGTCCGTCCCACCCCTGGCCGTCCCGCACGGCTCATGACCGCGGCAGGCCTCACCCCGGTGGTGTTTTGGGCCCCATATTTCGCCGGCGTGGCACTCCACGACGGCGCCCTCAGTTTCTCGCCCGAGGTCTGGAGCGGAACCCTTGTATGGACCGGACTCGGCATGCTCGCACTCGCCGCGCTCACGCTGAAGGTGCGGGCCGGCGCGGCCACCCAGGATCCAAGGGCCCGCTGACCGGCCGGCCACACCCGTCCTGCGGCGCCCTGCCCGGCGTCTGTCCACAACACGCGGAGTCGGTTCCAAAGAATGTCAGACCCTGGTTGCAGACTGGATTCATGGAAAACCAAGCAGTACAGGAATTTCACGTGACGTACTTCGACGCCGACTGCGGCCGGGCACGGTCCGAGGTCTTTGACACGCTTGACGAAGCCGAGCGCTTCGCCGGCCGGCACTGCCACGGCGAGGACAGCTGGGCCGTGGTGGACGCCGTCACCGTGGAGCACGTCCAGATCGCTGCCTGACCGGCCCACATCCGCCCGGCCCGGTACAGGTCAGATTAAAAGCCTCAGCCCGTGCTGCCTGGCAGTTGCCGGCAGCACGGGCTGGGGTTGGCTTGGCGGAGTTCCACCGACCGCTGGGACCGGTGCCGCCGTCACGGGCCTAGGCGAAGTCGGAGACCGCGGGATCGGGGCCGATGCGGCCTTCGCCGCCGGCGGTCCGGTCCAGGTTGTTGATGGCTTCGACGTCTTCCGGATCGAGGGATACCTCAAGGGCTGCGTAGTTCTCCTTGATCCGTGACTCGGTCACGGACTTGGGGATGACCACGTTGCCGATCGCCAGGTGCCAGGCGATAACCACCTGGGCCGGGGTGGCCTGGTGCTTGGCAGCGATGGAGGCGACCGCCGGGTCCTGCAGCAGTTCCCCGCCCTGGCCCAGCGGAGACCATGCCTGGGTCAGGATGCCCTTGGCGGCACCGAACTCACGCAGTTCGCGCTGGCTGAAGTAGGGGTGCAGTTCGATCTGGTGGATGGCCGGAACCACGCCCGTTTCGTCGATGAGCCGCTGCAGGCCCTCTGCGGTGAAGTTCGAGACACCGATGGACTTCACCCGTCCGCGCTTCTGGAGTTCGATCAGCGCCTTCCAGGTGTCAACGTACTTGTCCTGCTTGGGCTGCATCCAGTGGATCAGGTACAGGTCAAGGGTTTCCAGGCCGAGCCGGTCCATGGACTCCTCGAAGGCGGCGAGGGTGGACTCGTAGCCCTGGTCCGCATTCCACAGCTTGGTGGTGATGAAGATTTCCTCCGAAGACAGGCCGGAACTGGCAATGGCCCGGCCCACGCCTGCCTCATTGCCGTAGATCTTTGCCGTGTCGATATGCCGGAAGCCGGCCTCGAACGCCTGGCGCACGACCTTTTCAGCCACGTCGTCCTCAACCTGCCACACACCGTAGCCGAGCTGGGGGATCGTGTTTCCGTCATTGAAAGTCAAGGTAGGTGAAAGAGTCATGCTTTCATCCTGCCAAAGCTGTCCGCCCCGGCGCTCCTGATTCGGCCCCTGTCAGCCACACGCTTAACTGAAAAGTAGGCTTCCAAATCGGGAATATCCCGCGGCACCTGTGCAGCTATTCCGCGTGAAGCTGCCTCTCGGCGTCGTCCACCTGCTGGAAGACAGCCTCGGCGCGGCGGTGGACTGATGCTGCACCCACCGGCACCGGACCCACGGCGAGCCGCAGCATTGCCGCCGCCTCTGCCGTCGTTGCCAGCGAATTTCCTGCCTTGGACAAGGACCTGTGGACGTCCGCCAGGGCCGCCGGTATGTCCAGGCCCTCGCTGGGGGCACGCCGCTGCGCCTCCATGCAGACAGCCCGGACGCGCGGAAGCAGGGCGGCGAGTTGGTTGGCGATGCCCACCAGTTCGCCGTACAACTGGTCGTCCTCCACGCCCTCGAGCACCTGGTGGAAGCGGTCCAGTCCCCGGTGGAAGCGGTCGTGCGCCCGGCGCCACAACCCCTGGCCCAGCTCCGCGTCGTCTTTGCGCCCCTGCCTGGCGGCGCTGAAAAAGCCCAAGCGGAACCTACAGGTACTGGCCCGGGCCGTGGTCCGGGTCCTCACGTTGGCTGGGACGTGCCGGCTGCCCCGGCCGGGCGCCGGCCGGCGCACGTTGGGGCTCGCCGTTTTCCCCGATCACGACGCCGGGCGCAATCATGGTGCCAGGCGGCAGCTGGCGCAGCTGCAGCTGTGCCGCTGCGTGTTCCCGGGCTGCGTTCTGGGCCGCAATGGCCGTCTGGATCCCGTGGAAGAGGCCCTCCAGCCACCCCACCAGCTGGGCCTGGGCGATCCGAAGCTCGGCGTCGGAGGGAGTGGCCTCGTCGGAGAGGGGCAGGCTGATCCTGTCCAGCTCCGCCACCAGTTCCGGCGCGAGCCCGTCCTCAAGTTCCTTGATGGAGCGCTCGTGGATGGCGGCGAGCCGGCCCCTTGCGGCGTCGTCCAGCGGTGCGGACTTCACCTCTTCGAGGAGCTGCCGGATCATGGTGCCGATCCGCATCACCTTGGCGGGCTCGTCCACCAGGTCCTGCAGGCTGCTGCCCCGCTGCCTGCCGTCCCCGTCAGACGGGGCCTGGACAGGTGCCTCGCTGTCATCAACGGGAGTGCCTTCTACCGGGAGATCCTCAGCTGCCTGAGTGTCATTGGGATCGCTCATGCGTTCATACTCTCACGGCCCATGCAGGCAGGGCCCACCGGGAAGCCCGGTGGGCCCTGCCTGTCCGCTGCGGGCTCAATCAGCAGCACCGGCCCTGGGGGTTGCTGTCCTGGCGGTCCGTACGGTCGCGCCAGAACTCCCGCTCCGTCAGGGGTGCTTCCTGGTGCCCTGCCGCCCGGTGGTGTTCCAGGTACTTGGCGTAGGCGTCGGCGCCCATGACGCCGCCCAGGTAGCGGGCGAACCCGCGGAACCCGTTGGCAACCAGGGCGATGCCGGTGCTCATCAGTGCCCTGCCCGTTCAAGGCGGGCCTCGGCGGGCACTTTCTGCCACTCGGCAGCCAGTTCACGTTCCGCGGTTGTCGGGACCAGCCCGGCCGGCGCGAAGACGCGCGACGGAACAGCCGGGTCCTCGTTGTCGGCGGTGGCCACGCCAGCCGACCGGTCACGGAACGCCTTGACCGTGGCGAGCACCGCCGTCGCAATCACGATGATGCTGAGCACCACGAAGATCACGGACAGCCAACCCTGGATGGCGGTGTTTCGGACCACGGCTTCCATCGCAGCGACTGATTTCGCTGTGCCAAACTCCTTCTTGCCGTCGGCCAGGGCCTTGCTGAAGGCAGCGTTGTTGGCGAAGTACCCCACGGCAGGAGTGGAGGAGAAGATCTTCTGGTAGCTCGCCGTAATGGTGACCACCGCGGCGAAGGCCAGCGGCAGGGCCACGATCCAGAGGTACTTGAAGGTTCCGCGCTTGGCGACGATGGCCAGGCACACGGCCAGCGCAATGGCGGCCAGCAACTGGTTGGCGATGCCGAACAGCGGGAACAGGGTGTTGATGCCGCCCAGCGGATCGGTGACGCCCATCAGCAGCACCGCACCCCAGGCAAGCACCATGACGGCAGTGCAGAACCAAGCGCCCGGCCGCCAGGAGGCTTCCTTGAACTTGGGGACGAAGTTGCCGATGGAGTCCTGCAGCATGAAGCGGGCAACGCGGGTGCCGGCGTCCACCGCGGTGAGGATGAAAAGGGCCTCGAACATGATGGCGAAGTGGTACCAAAACGCCATCATGGCTGTCCCGCCGATGAACTGCTGCATGATGTGCGCCAGGCCGACCGCCAGGGTAGGAGCACCACCGGAGCGGGACACAATGCTCTGCTCCCCGACGTCCTTGGCGGTCTGCGCCAGGAGGTCCGGCGTGATGTTGACTCCGGCCAGGCCGAGGCTGTTGACCCACTGCGCGGCCGTCTCCACCGTGCCGCCCGTCAGGGCGGTGGGGGCATTCATCGCAAAGTAGATGCCGCGGTCAATCGAAATGGCCGCCACCAGGGCCATGATGGCGACGAAGGATTCCATCAGCATTCCGCCGTAGCCGATGAAGCGGGTCTGGCGTTCCTTCTCGATCAACTTGGGTGTGGTGCCCGACGAGATCAGCGCGTGGAAGCCCGAGAGCGCACCGCAGGCGATGGTGACGAACAGGAAGGGGAACAGGGCACCGGAGAACACGGGTCCGTTCTCGCGGGAGGCGAATTCGCTGAAGGCCGGGACCGTGATTTCGGGGCGGACCACGATGATGGCCAGCGCCAGCATGACGATTACGCCGATCTTCATGAAGGTGGAGAGGTAGTCGCGGGGGGCCAGGAGCAGCCACACCGGCAGGATCGCGGCGATGAAGCCGTAGATGATCAGGCCCCAGGCGATGGTCACCTTGTCCAGGTGGAAGAACGCCGCGCCCCATTCGGTGCCGGCCACGGCACCGCCGCCGATGATGGCAGCCATCAGCAGGACGAAGCCAATGATGGAGACTTCCATGACCTTGCCGGGGCGCAGGTAGCGGAGGTAGACGCCCATGAAGAGGGCGATGGGGATGGTCATGCCCACGGAGAACACGCCCCACGGGCTTTCGCCCAAAGCGTTGACGACGACGAGCGCCAGGATGGCCACGATGATCACCATGATGAGCAGGGTGGCGATGAGGGCGGCCGTGCCGCCGATGATGCCGAGTTCCTCGCGCGCCATCTGGCCGAGGGAACGGCCGCCGCGGCGCATCGAGAAGAAGAGCACCAGGTAGTCCTGCACGGCTCCCGCGAGGACCACCCCGATGATGATCCAGATGGTGCCGGGCAGGTAGCCCATCTGCGCCGCGATGACCGGGCCCACCAGCGGGCCGGCGCCGGCGATGGCGGCAAAGTGGTGGCCGAAGAGCACGTTGCGGTCGGTGCGGACGTAGTCCTTGCCGTCGGCCTTGTACTCGGCCGGGGTGGCGCGGCGGTCATCCGGCCTGGTGATGTAGCGTTCGATCACCTTGGAGTAGAAGCGGTACCCAATCAGGTAGGTGCACACGGAGGCGAAGACGAACCAGATGGCGTTGACGGTTTCACCGCGGACAATCGCCAGCATGAACCAGGCGACTCCGCCCAGCAGGGCGATCGCGGCCCAGAGCGCGATCTTTGCCGGGGTCCATTTCCGGTCCTCGGCTTCGAGCCGCGCCTCGTTCACGGCGGGCGGGGGAAGATCCGGGTCCGTAGCCAGTCCGCCCTCCGCCCGGGATTCGTTCTTCCGTTGGTCAGGCACTCCGGCCATGTCTCCTCCTTGAGAGATTTCCCGCTTTTGCTACTGGGCACCCTACCAACGCCGGTCAGCGCTTTAGCGGCCGACGGCGGCGCGGCGCCGGGCCGTGCGCTGAGCGGCAGCGACGCGGCGACGAATGAGGGGACGGCGGCCCGCCTGCTACGCCAGGCCCCGGCGGGACAGGGGCAGGCCCGAGCGGGTACAGGCCCACGCCAGCGCCCCGGCCGTGCACGGGACAGCAACCACGAGGGCCAGCAGATGCAGCCAGGGAACCTCCACCGCCGTCCGCATATCCGTGGACAGGACGAGCAGGAGAGCCGGCACTGACCCGGCGAGCGCCCCCAGCGCGGCCCCGACCCCAGAGGTAAACAGGGCCTGGGAGCCTGCCAGCGCCCTGCGCAGCCTTGGTGCTGCGCCGACCCCGGCAAGGGTGGCATGGTCCGTGCGGGCGTCGGCCAGGGACAGGCCGGCGGTGATGCCCGCTGCGCTGAAAGTGACGAGGGCGGCGGCGGCCACGATGAACCAGGTCATCCACTGGCTCCCCTGGGTAATGCCCGGTTCGGCCTGGAAGGTCATGCCGGCCTGGCCGTAGACGGCAGCAGCCGCGGCGGAGGCTGCATCCGCCTCAGCCTGGGACGGGTACGTGGCCAGCTGCACCAGCAGTCCGGCGGGTTCCGGCCGCAGGTCAAGCCGTTGGGCTGTTTCGGGCGAGACAACTCCGTAGTAAGGGACCGCGACCACCGGCTCAAGTACCGTTGCGGGCAGCGGGATACTTCGTACCGTTGCGGGGACCGTGCCGGGCCCTGAGGGCGCGGGCCCGTGCGTCCTCACGTCTTTGCCTTCCAGCAGGATTGCTCCATCCCTGATGAAGACCGGGTTGGTCACCACCATCCCGCCGGCGTCCAGCACCGCCAGGGCCTCCGCGGGCGCACTGCGTCCCAGCGCCGCCCGGATTTCCTCTTCGCCGCCGACCAGGATGGCCCGGTCGGAGGGTTGTTCATTGACCATGGAACCGCGGCACCGCCAGTCCCCCGGGTCCGTCAACCTTCCCTTGGGGGTGGTCGGGCACTCATTGCCCTTCGGCCTGGCAAGTGAAAACAGCAGGCAATTGGAGGTATCCGTCAGTGCCGGCAGCCCTGGATCGGCGGGCCCCTCAGGGCAGTTCCGCAGGCCGGCAGGAGCCGCGATGAGCTGGGTTGATTCAACGGTCCCCAAGGCACCTGCCACCGCCGAGGACAGTGTGGATGCTTCCACGTGCAGGGGCGGCCGGCGGCTGCCGTCCGCCGCCGGGGGCCGGTCCACCGTCAACGGCAGATACGCCTGGTTCTGCAGCCCGCTCCAGTAATGCGCGTCCCGCAGGCCCGCTTGTTGGCTGGCCGAGAGGACCAGGGCCGCGCCCGCAAGTGTGGCGGCGGCCAGGACTGCCGCCACCGCGGGAACGCTGCGGCCGCGGTTCCGTGCCGAATCCCGCGCTGCCATCCGCAGGGAGAGGGACAGCCGTTGCGTCCTGGACGTGAGGCAACCGATCAGCCAGCCGGTCAACATCACCAGGCCTGCAACTGCGGCGACCGCCCCCGCAATCAGCATCGTGACCACCAAGGGCAGTTGGTCCGCCCGCCGGTCTGGGTCCGCGGTGGACCCGCTGATAAGCCAGCCGGCTGCCAGCAGCCCCGCGGCAAGTGCCAGCGTCCCGGCACCGGCCACGGTCATTCGCCGCCCCTTCGGTGCCGTTGTCCTCCCGGATTTGAGCGCGCCCAGCACCGCCTGCCGTGACACCTGTCGTGCCGGGACCATGGCCGCCAGCACACATGCTCCCAGCCCCATGGCCATGGCCATCGCGGTCAGCGGGACATCCGGGTGCAGGCCGGCCAGCCGGGCAGAACCAGTCGAGCGGACCACGTGCACGACGACGGCGGCAGCCCCCAGCCCCGCCGCGGCTCCCAGGGCCACGGCAAAGCTGCCGAGCCAGAGTCCACCCGCGGTGACGACGGCACCGATGGTGGAACTTTCCGCTCCCGCGGATGCCAGCAGCGCCAGTTCGCGCACCTGCCGCCTGGCTCCGACAGCGAAGGCGGCACCGGCCAGCAAACCCACTTCGAGCAGTGCGAGCGCCCCGACCAGCCCGAAGGTGGCATAGACGGTCACCAGCACCGACGTATTGTCGTGCAGCTGCGCACCTGGAACGGTGCGTTGGTCGACGGGCGGCGGATTCAGCACCACACTGCGGGAGAGCACGCCCACGCCTTTGCTGTTGGCCTCCTTGATCTGTTCCCAGGTGACCGGCCCAGGGCCCACCAGGTAGTAGGACACGGACTGGCGGGTCAGCGGCCCCTGTGGGAGGTCGGCGGGAACCTGGCTTGCCTGCAGGTACAGAAAGCTGTTGCCGTCCGAGGCGGCCGCGTCGCGGATGGTTCCCACCGGGACAAAGGTTCCGGCCGACGTCGTAAAGTCCTGTCCGAAGGTGAGGTGGAACCGCGACATCAGTCCGGGCGAAAGCAGCACCTCCCTCCCGTCCCGCGGTGCCCTTCCGGCCAGGAGGCTGAACTTGCCGGTGAAGGCCGGGTTGAGTGCGTCCACCTCGCGGCCCTGCAGTGAAACGAGGGCCTTCCCCACGCCGGTGGTCAGCTGCA
Source organism: Pseudarthrobacter sp. LT1 (assembly GCF_035621795.1). Lineage (NCBI taxonomy): Bacteria > Bacillati > Actinomycetota > Actinomycetes > Micrococcales > Micrococcaceae > Pseudarthrobacter > Pseudarthrobacter sp. LT1. The sequence goes on along the minus strand of NZ_CP141830.1, from coordinate 785,603 downwards.
GCAGGCGATGCGGAAGGATTTCATAGCCTGCCGGGATGGCGTCCAAAGGGTCGGTCCGCTGGAAATCCGGGTCATAGCGGCCGGTGCTGGAGGCGACGACGCCGTCATCGAGCGGATCCTGCAGGGAATCCGCGCTGGGCACCGGCAGGACGCCGAACCTGGCCTGGGTGTTGCCCAGTTCGTACCGGACCGTCTCCCCAAGCGTGCGCTGGGAGCTCTGGTAGAGGGTGGCGGCGCCGGTCATTCCGGCCACGGGCAGCATGATCAGCAGGATGATCAGGAGGGAGCGGCCTTTGTGGCGGGCGATGTCGCGGCGCGCCAGCCGCAGGGCAACGCGGCAGCTGCTCCGGCGCCCCTGCGGCACCGGAGCGAGGTCAAGCGGCATCAGAGTCCGGCCTGCGTCAGGAGCATGGTGGGATCGTGCATGGCGGCGGCCTGGTCGATGATGCGCCCATCCCTGAGGAAGACCACCCGGTCCGCCCAGGCGGCATGCCTGGCCTCGTGGGTGACCAGCATGACCGCCGCCCCGGCGTCGGCCCGGGCCCGCAGCACCTCCATGACCCCGTGGCCGGTGGTCGAATCCAGTGCACCGGTGGGTTCGTCAGCCAGGATCAGCCGCCGGTTGCCCACGATGGCCCGGGCGATCGCCACGCGCTGCTGCTGTCCGCCGGACATCTGGTCCATGAACCGGTCCGCCAACTCCGGGATGCCCACCTGCCGCAGCGCGTCCGCGGCCTGCCGGTGCGCCTTCCTCGCGGATGTTCCATCCAGCTCCAGCGGCAGCGCCACGTTTTCGCCGGCAGTCAACGTGGGGACCAGGTTGAAGTCCTGGAAAATGTAGCCGACGGCGCGGCGGCGCAGGCGGGCCAGTTCATTCAGGCCCAGCCCGGCCAGGGGCGTGGATTCGACAAAGACAGCGCCCGACGTCGGCCGGTCCAGTCCGCCGGCGACGGCCAGCAGGGAGGACTTGCCTGAGCCCGAAGGTCCCATGACAGCGACGAACTCCCCCGCCGATATGGTGAGGTCGACGTCGCGGAGTGCGGCGACCGCCGTCGCGCCTTCCCCGAAGGTCCTGCCAACCTTGGCGAGTTCAAGGACCTGCTGCGGCCCCTGCACGCTCACCGGCGGCTGTCCGCGCTGAGCGGGGCATCTTCCGGGGCCCCGTTGGACGCCTTCCGGGCAGGACCTGTGGCGGCGGCCTGGGCCTGCTGGACCATCCTGGCCTCGCAGAGGTCAAGCCAGCGGACTTCCGCTTCGGTCTGGAAGATCAGGGAGTCGAGCACCAACAGCCAGGCGGTATCCGTGGCGCGCTGGTTCGCCGCCGTGTCACGCCGGGCCTTGGTGTAGTCCTGCAGGGCCCTGATGGACGCCACGCGCTGGGCCTGGATGATGGCCTGGACATCCACCCCAGGCAGGGTGACGGCGAGCGCGAGCTTGATGGCGAGCTCATTGCGGGGCGGGTTGTTCCGCTCCACCGGGGCGGCAAACCAGCTCCGCACCTCCGCTTTGCCGGCCGGGGTGATGCTGTACACCACATGGCCTTCGCCGTCATCGCCTTCCTTGGCCACCAGGGCATCGCGTTCCAGCCGGTCCAGGGTGGTGTACACCTGCCCGATATTCAGGGGCCAGGTGGCTCCGGTGCGGTTCTCGAACTCGACCCGCAGCTGGTAGCCATAGCGTGGCTGGTCCTGCAGCAGGGCGAGGAGGCTATGGCGAATCGACATGATGCTCCCCCGGGCTTAGTCATTTACCGGCATGCACAGGCCCCCAAGACCCGTGCATACCGCGTATGGCCAGCCTAGACCGGAAGCATCCCGGAACGCAATACCGGGTATGTATCGGGGGTCCTACATCACCAGGAGGACCTTGCCCACGTGATCGCCGCTGTCAAAGTACCGGTGCGCCGCACCCACTTGATCCAGGGGGAATGTCTTGGCAACCAGGGGACGGATCCTGCCGTCTGCCACCAGCGGCCACACAGCCTCACGCACGGCGGTCATGATGGCACCTTTTTCCGCCACCGGCCTGGGCCGCAGGGCAGTAGCCACCACGGCCGCCCGCTTCTTCAGCAGCAGCCCCAGGTCCAGTTCACCCTTGGTTCCGCCCTGCAGGCCGATGACCACCAGGCGCCCGTAGTCGGCCAGGGCGTCCACGTTCTGCTGCAGGTACTTGGCGCCCACCACGTCCAGGATGACGTCGGCCCCCTTGCCGCCGTTCTGCCGCCGAAGGCTCTCCGGAAAGTCTTCCTCTTTGTAATTGATGGCGATATCCGCCCCGAGGAAGGCTTTGGCGGTACTGACCTTTTCCTCAGACCCGGCCGTGGTGGCCACCTTGGCGCCGAAGGCCTTGGCGAGCTGGATGGCCATGGTGCCGATCCCGCCGGTGGCACCGTGGATGAGGACCGTTTCGCCCGGCTGCAGCTGCGCCGTCATGATGAGGTTTGAGTACACCGTCGCAGCCACCTCCGGCAGCGACGCGGCGGTGACCAGGTCAACCCCTTCGGGGACGCGAAGCACCTGCTCGGCCGGGACCGCCACCTGCTGGGCGTAGCCGCCGCCTGCCAACAGGGCCACTACCTTGTCCCCCAGCGAGAAAGGCTTGCTGACGCCGGGCCCGAAGCCGGCGATCCGTCCTGACACTTCCAGCCCGGGGACCTCGGAAGCGCCCGGCGGCGGCGGGTAGAAGCCCCTGCGCTGCTGGACATCGGCCCGGTTCAGGCCGGCCGCCACCACGTCAATCAGCACTTCGCCCTGGCCGGGCACCGGGGCGGCCACGTCCCGCACTTCCAGCACTTCCGGGCCGCCCGGTTCCGATATGTAGACGGCTTTCATGGACCTCTCCCGTTCCTGACTAAAATCCTGGCTGCATCCAGTGTGCACCGCGCGCTTCCCCGGGCCTGTTTTGTTGCAGGCAAGCGCCTATGAAACACTACTAGCTGAGGAAGGTTGTCCGAGCGGCCGAAGGAGCTGGTCTTGAAAACCAGTGTGCGGTAACCCCGTACCAAGAGTTCGAATCTCTTACCTTCCGCAAGGGAACCCCTGGCAGCCTGTAGGCCGCCAGGGGTTTTTTGCTTTAAGCAGCCCCGGCCTGCCTTGTTGCGAACACGTAAATTCTTTGGACTAACCCCCTGCCGAACCCGGGCCCCAAAGCTACCCGCGGGTATTGTTTGTGACTGCCGGCACATATGCGTATTTGCCGGCAGCATCACTCCCGCCAACAGCACCTCCGGTCCGGGCTAGGGAAGCTCCGGGCCGCAGGGCGGGCCGCTCCGCTGGGGAACGTCCCGCCGAATGCACGCTCTAGCCATCCTGCGTTCATTCAGCGCTGTTGTCATGTGCCGGACACCACTTGACCAGGAGCAGGGTCCGGGCCCACGTCCGATCGGTACAACCCCGGACGCACTCCACCGGGTCCCCACCCGGGACACCTCAATGAAAGTAAGAGCGGATGCATCAAAAAACATGGAAGTTATCGCTGGGCACAGCGTTGTCCGCGGGGCTCATCGCCGCCCCGCTGGCGGCTGTCCCGGCGGCCGCGGAGGTCTCAGCCGCGGCCGGCACCTCCCCCGTTGTCATCAACGAGGCCTACCTCAGCGGCGGCAGCAGCGGCGCCGCCTACAGGAACAAATTCGTGGAGCTGTACAACACCTCGGACGCCCCGGTCTCCCTTGAGGGCTGGTCCGTGCAGTACCGCTCCGGTACCGGCACTGCGGCGCCAAGCGGGGTGGCTGCCCTGTCAGGGTCCATCCCTGCCAAGGGCTACTACCTCGTCCAGGGCGGAAGCAATGGCACCAACGGCGCAGACCTGCCCACGCCTGACCTCGTGGCCGGCGCCCTGAACTTCGCCGGGGCCTCGGGCACCATCGTGCTCGCCAAGCAGCCCACCGCCGTCGCACTTCCCACCGGTTCCGTGGTGGAAACAGCCGGCGTGGCCGACCTCCTGGGCTACGGTGCCTCCAACACCTTCGAGACCCAGGCTGCTGCGGCACCTGCCGGCAACACCGATGTGAAGAGCCTCAACAGGGCCGCCGGGGCGGACAGCAACAACAACACCGCTGACTTCACGCTCCTTGGCGCGATCACGCCAACACCTGCGGGCGGCACAGCTCCGGCTCCCGACCCCACCCCCTCGCCGGATCCCATTTCCAGGACCATCGCGGAAATCCAGGGCACAGGGACGGAAAGCCCGCTGGCCGGAGCCACCGTCACCACCAAGGGCAAAGTCACGGCAGCCTTTCCGACGGGCGGCCTCAACGGCTACTACCTCCAGACGCCGGGCACGGGTGGTGACCTGACGGCCACCAACCACGCCGCATCCGACGGCATCTTCGTCTACTCCCCCGCCACTGTGGCTTCGGTGCAGGCCGGTGACTACGTCCAGGTGACGGGCACAGTGGCCGAGTACTACGGCATGACCCAGCTCAACGTCCCGGCGGCGGGCCTCACCAAGCTCACCGAAGCTGCGCCCGAGGTCAAGCCCACCATCTTCACCCTTCCCGCCGCGGAAACCTTCCGGGAATCGCTGGAAGGCATGCTGCTGGCACCCCAGGGGCCCCTGACGGTGAGCGACAACTACAGCCTGAACCAGTACGGCGAGATTGGCCTCGCGGGCGGGACCACTCCCCTGGTCCAGCCCACAGCTGTGGCACCGTTCGGCTCCGCCGAGTACACCGCCGTGGTGGCTGACAACGCTGCCCGCGGCATCAAGCTCGACGACGGGTCCAGCACCAATTTCCTGAAGGACGCCGCCACCAAGGCCGAGGTCCTGCCGTACCTGACCACCACGGACCCCGTCCGCGTGGGTTCGCCGGTGGACTTCACCACCAACGTGGTGCTGGGTTACGCCAACAACTCCTGGAAGCTCCAGCCGCTGACCCACCTGACCGAGGCCAACAAGGCAACGGTCCAGCCGGCCGGCTTCGGAGCCACCCGGACGGATGCCCCGGCCGCCGTTGGCGGCAACGTCAAGATCGCCTCGTTCAACGTCCTGAACTACTTCCCCACCACCGGTGACATGCTCTCCGGCTGCAAGTTCTACACCGACCGCGCAGGCAACCCCATCACCGTCAGCGGCGGCTGCAACGTCCGCGGCGCCGCCAACGCCGAGAACTTCAAGCGCCAGCAGGACAAGATTGTCGCCGCCATCTCCAAGTCCGGCGCCGACGTGGTGACCCTGATGGAGGTTGAAAACTCCGCGCAGTTCGGCAAGGACCGCGATGATGCCCTGGCCAAACTCGTGGAGGCGCTCAACATCCCCACCCCGGGCATCTGGGACTACGTCCGCTCACCCGCGAACGCGCCCCCGCTGGCCGATGAGGACATGATCCGCACGGCGTTCATTTTCAAGAAGGCAGCCGCGGAACCGGTGGGCGAATCCATCATCCACAACGACACCGTTGCATTCGCCAGCGCCCGCAAGCCCCTGGCCCAGGTGTTCAAGCCCGTGGGCGCCCCTGATGACAAGAAGTTCATCGCGATCGCCAACCACTTCAAGTCCAAGGGCTCAGCTGCCACTCCGGACGACACCGACAAGGGCCAGGGCAATTCAAACCTCGCCCGCACCGCCCAAGCGCAGTCCCTGCTGGCGTTCTCCGACGAGCTGCAGAAGTCCAAGGGCACCGACAAGGTTTTCCTGATCGGTGACTTCAACTCCTACGGCAAAGAAGACCCGATCAACGTCCTCACGGGCGCCGGGTATGTCAACCAGGACGACAAGGCGAAGAACGCCGACGGCACCGCCAAGCACTCCTACCTCTTCGGCGGCATGGTGGGCTCCCTCGACCACATCCTGGCCTCCCCGGCGGCCAACGCCGTCGTCACCGGCGCGGACATCTGGAACATCAACTCGGTGGAGTCCGTGGCGCTGGAGTACAGCCGCTACAACAACAACGTCACCAACTACTACGCACCGGACCAGTTCCGCGCCAGCGACCACGATCCCGTGGTGGTGGGCCTGGACCTGGCATCCACACCTGCCACTGTTGACCTGAACCTCCTGAACATCAACGATTTCCACGGCAGGATCGACGCCAATACGGTCCAGTTCGCGGGCACCATTGAAAAGCTGCGCGCCGCGGCCGCTCCGGGGGCCACGGCGTTCCTGTCCGCAGGTGACAACATCGGCGCCTCCCTGTTCGCCTCGGCGATTGCCAAGGACCAGCCCACCATCGACGTGCTGAATGCTTTGGAACTGAAGGCATCCGCTGTGGGCAACCACGAGTTCGACGGCGGCTGGGCGGACCTGCGCGACCGCGTCATTGCCGGCGGCACGAATGCGAAGTTCCCCTACTTGGGCGCCAACGTCTACAAGAAGGGCACCACCGAGCCGGCACTTCCGGAGTACACGGTGCTGGATCTGAACGGCGTCAAGGTGGCCGTCATCGGCACCGTCACCCAGGAGGTGCCGTCCCTGGTGACGCCGGCCGGCATCACGGACCTCGACTTCGGGGACCCGGTGGACGCCATCAACCGGGTGGCCGCAAAGATCACCGCGGACAAGATTGCCGACGTCATCATCGTGGAAGATCACGACGGCGCCGGCTCGGGTGTGGTGGAAGGCGCCACGCTGGAGCAGGAAGTGACAGCCGGCGGGCCTTTCGCCAGGCTGGTCACCGAAACGTCCGCTGACGTTGATGCCATCTTCACCGGCCACACCCACAAGGAGTACGCCTGGGACGCACCTGTTCCCGGGGTGGCGGGCAAGACCCGGCCCATCGTGCAGACCGGCAACTACGGCGAGAACGTGGGCCAGATCCAGCTGACCGTGGACACCGCCAGCAAGCAGGTGACCGCATACAAGGCCGGGAACGTCAAGCGCACCACCGACGCCGCCGCCGGCCTGGTGGCTGCGTACCCGCGCGTGGCCGCGGTCGACGCAATCGTCAAAAAGGCCCTGGCGGACGCCGCTGTGGTGGGCAACCAGCCCGTGGGTTCGGTCACCAAGGACATCACCACGGCTTTCACCACCGATGCCACCGGCACCGCCAAGCGCGATGACCGCGGCAGCGAATCCACCCTCGGCAACCTGGTGGCCGACTCGCTGCTTTCCTCCCTGCAGCCGGCCGAGCTCGGCGGCGCGGAAATCGGCGTCGTCAATCCCGGCGGCCTGCGCAACGAGCTGTACTACGCGCCGGACGGCACCATCACCTACGCCGAGGCCAACGCGGTCCTGCCGTTCGTGAACAACCTGTGGACTACGTCCCTGACCGGTGCGCAGTTCACGACCCTGCTGGAGCAGCAGTGGCAGACCAATCCGGACGGCACGGTCCCCAGCCGCGCCTACCTGCAGCTGGGCCTGTCCAAGAACGTGAACTACACCTACGACGCCGCCCGGGCCGCGGGTGACCGGATCACCGGGGTGCGGGTGAACGGTGAACTGCTGGACCCGGCCAGGTCCTACCGGGTGGGCACGTTCAGCTTCCTGGCCACGGGAGGCGACAACTTCCGGATCTTCACCGAAGGCACCAATACCCGGGATTCCGGGCTGGTGGACCGGGACGCCTGGATCGGCTACCTCCAGAAGAGCAGCCCGGTGGCTCCGGACTTCGCGCGGCGTTCGGTGGCGGTCACCAACACCACCGCCGACGGGGTCAAGCCCGGTGGGCCCGTCACCCTGGCGGTCTCGAAGCTTGACCTGACCTCCCTGGGCAGCCCGGTGAACACCGCCCTGGAAGCTTCGTTCACCGACGCCGCCGGCACGGTCACCCCGCTGGGCACAGTACCGGTGGCCGCCGGCGCGGCCTCGATGGACCTGGCCGTCCCGGCCGGGGCGGCGGAGGGCGCGGCAACCCTGGTGCTCACCGCCGTCGAGTCCGGGACCACGGTGAAGGTGGCCGTACTGGTGGGAGCCGATACGCCGGCGCAGCCGGTCTGCGTTCCGCCGGTCAAGCCCACCCGTCCCGCTGACGTCAGGGGGCAGGCGAACTACGGCCAGGCCATGGCCGCCTACCGCGCCTGCCTGCGGGGCTAAAACCCTGGATGCGCCATCACTTGTGGTCCCTATTCCGCCGGTTTAGCGACCATAAGTGATGGCGCATCGCCATTTAAGCCCTGCGAAATTAAGTGCGGCGAGTTAAGCCCGGCGAAGGATGGCGGCGGCGATCTCGTCCGCGTCGCGGAGCGTGCGCTGGCCGCTGCGGTACGCGGGTCCGCCGGGCTGGACGGCCTCGGCGGCGATGGCGGTGCCCCACTGCGCTGACGACAACTGCAGCCCCAGCACGAACAGACCCTCGGTCACTGACCCGTTGGCAGCCACCGGGCGGTACGGGTGGGCCTCCACGTCCAGGCCGGTGGACTCGATGGGAGCACCTTCGGCGGCCATCATGAGCTTGGGCCGCACCAGCCCATCGGCCAGCAGCTGCTCCAATACCGGTGAATCGTTGGCCGAGACCCGGTTTCCGGGAGCCAGGGCCTCCACCATGGTCCGTGCCGTGGCGGGCGGCCCGGAAACCCACGGCGAAGCAGCGGTGAACATGGCCGCCTTCCGGTCCACCCGGAATTTCGGGTCCGGCCCAACAAAGCTGACCACCCCGGCCCTTGCCAGGGCCGCGAGCTGTTCGGAACGCAGCGCCGGCGGTCCGCTGGCCAGGCCCTCCACAAACGACTCGAACCAGCCGCGCAGGCCGGCGACCCATGACTCGTCGGTGATGCCGCCGTCGGCCACTGCCGACTTCAGGACGGCGCGGCCGTGGTGCAGCGCGGCGATGGCCATCTTGACCGGATCGTCCTCGCCCAGGGCCGACCGGCGCGCATCGTCAAGCAGGAACTCCACCACGGCGGCGTCGTGGCCCCTGCGGGAGTCGAACGAACGGCCTGCCAGTGGAGCCGCAAGCCCCGGCAGGTCCAGGCGGTGCCGGGGACCCACGTGGACGGCCAGGACGCTCTCAACGCTGTCCTCCCAGTTCGCGGCGCTGTGCGCGTGCGGCTGAAGGGCTTCCTCCAGCGCGGTGAGGAACGCGGGCGCGTCGGGCACCGCGCCGGGCTGCGAGCGCACCAGCGTTGAGTAGTAGGCCCACAGGGCGTCGCGGTGCAGCAGCGGCCACAGGTCGTGGTCGAACGAAGGGCGGATCCCGGCCTTCGCCAGCCGTTCGATGGCGGCCTCGGTGAGGTAGCGGAGCGTGATGGAGGAGGCGTAGTAGCCGTCCAGTGCCGCCTTGGCACGGTACGGGGTCCCACGCCGGGACGCTGCGATGATCAGGGGTTCCTGGCCGGACGGTTCGTACTCCAGGCCTGTGCCGTTGGACACGAACTTGCCGCCGCGGCCTTCGGTGAGCTGGCCCATGGTGTCGAAGAAGTTCAGGCCCATGCCGCGGACCAGGACCGGCTCGCCGGCGGGGATCCTGGACCAGTCCACGTCCGCCGGGACGGCGGGGGGAAAGTACTGCAGGCCCAGTTGCCCGGCGGCTGCCTGCAGCTCCCGCTGTTCAGGATTCAGCCGGGAGGGGATGTGTCCCAGGGCCAGCACCACGGAATGGGCGCGGATGCCCTCCCCGGTGGCCAGGCCGACGTCGAACATTCCGTCCCCCGCGGGACGCACCGACACAGCGGTCGTTTCGTGGAATGCGATCGTGACGCCGTCGGGAGCCGTGCCCAGCAATTCCTCCACGGTGCAGCGCAGGTAGCGTCCGTAGAGGGCGCGGCTGGGAAAATCGTTCGATCCCAGTACCGCCAGCTCCGCCCGGTCCCCGGCGGTGAGGGCCGGGAGCGGGTCCCGCTGCTGCCTGGCCCGCCACTGGTCGAAGGTGGCGCCGGCAACAGGTGCGGGGAGGGCCGGATCCTCGGGAACCAGGGTGGGGTAGAAGGACTGGGTGTTCATGAGGAACAGCCGGGACTGGCCCGGTTGCCACACATGTCCGGGGCCTGCCGGGTAGGGGTCCACGACGTCGATGTGCAGGTCCGTTTTCGGGTTGCCGGCGACGGCGGTGTGGGCGAGCAGCCGCTCCAGCACGCTGGTGCCGCGGGGACCGCCACCGATGATGACGGCCCGGTTGCTCTGCGATATTTCCACGCCATACAGCGTACGGGCTGGAAGCGGAGCGTGCGCCGGACGCTTGACTTGCCAGCCATGGGGGATGTTGTTTGGATGGGGCGCATGACCACCACAGCAGCTGATCAAGCGTCCGTACCCGGCCCCGGCCGGGACACTTCCGGCAGCAACTCCCGGGAAACCGCGCCGGAACCCGTCGACGAGAATGTGTGGCTGGAGGACATCTACGGCGAGGAACAGCTGGCCTGGGTCAAGGAGCAAAACTCCCGCACCGAGGACCTGCTGGAGGACGGCGGCTACGCGGAACTGGAAACCGGCATCCTGGAAGTGCTGGACTCCACGGACCGGATCGCCATGGTGGGCAAGCGCGGCGACTGGTACTACAACTTTTGGAAGGACGGGCAGAACCCCAAGGGCCTGTGGCGGCGGACCACCTGGGAAAGCTACTGCACCGATTCCCCGGAATGGGACGTCCTGCTCGATGTTGACGAGCTGTCCCGCGCCGAAGGCGAAGAGTGGGTGTTCCACGGCGCCACGTTCCTGCGCCCCGCCGCCGGGGAGCCCTACCGCCTGGCGCTGCTTGCCCTCTCCCCCGACGGCGGCGACGCCAACCGGTACCGCGAGTTCGACGTCGAGGCGCGCGGCTTCGTGGACCCCGCCCGCGGCGGGTTTGACCTCCCGACGGCGAAAGGCAACGTGTCCTGGCTGGACGCCGACACCCTGCTGGTTGCTTCCACCGCGGACGGGCTGCCCAAGACAGCGTCCTCCTACGCGCGGACTGCGGTGACGCTCAAGCGCGGAGAGTCCCTGGCAGCGGCTCCGCGCCTCTTTGAGGTGGCGGAAGACCACATGATGGCCGTGGCGGCCCATGACTCCACCCCCGGCTTTGAGCGCACTTTCGCCGTGGACTACATCGACTTCTTCAACCGCACCAACTTTGTGCTGCGGGACGGATCCTGGGTACAGATCGACGTTCCCACGGACGTCAACGTCAGCGCCCACCGGGAATGGCTGCTCTTCCGTCCGCAGCAGGACTGGGTCCTGGACGGTACTACGTATCCTTCCGGGGCCCTGCTTGCCGCCAACTTCGAGGACTACCTCGCCGGCAGCCGGGACCTCACGGTCCTGTTCACCCCCGACGCGCACACGTCCCTGCAGTCCTGGAGCTGGACCCGGAACTTCCTTTTGCTCAACCTACTCAAGGACGTCTCCTCCGAGATCCGGGTCCTGGACCCGTCCCGGCCGTCCGACGGCGCGGACGGTGGCTGGGCGGCCACTCTCCTGGACGCCTGCCCGCCGCTGCACGATGTGAACGCCTACGCCGTGGATGACGAGGACGAGGGGCCGGCGGACGGCGGCGCGGGCGATGACTTCTGGCTGATCGCCACGGGATTCACCACCCCCACCACGCTGATGCGCGGCACCCTGGAACGCGGGAGCGCCGGGACGTCCGGCGTGGTGAGCCGCCATGCGGTGGTCAAGAGCTCGCCGTCGTTCTTTGCCGACGCTGACTATGAAGTGCAGCAGCACTTTGCCGTGTCCGACGACGGCACCCGGGTCCCGTATTTCCAGGTAGCTCCGCGGGACCTGGCTTTGGACGGGCAGAACCCCACCCAGCTGTCCGGCTACGGCGGATTCGAGGTTTCACGGACGCCCGCCTACAGCGGCACCGTGGGCCGGGCGTGGCTGGAGCGGCGGACCACGCTCTCGGACGGCAGCGACGGGAAGGCACCCCACTCGCGCGGCGGGGTGTACGTGGTGGCGAACATCCGCGGCGGCGGCGAATATGGGCCGGCCTGGCACCGTGCCGCGCTGAAGGAAAACCGGCACCGCGCCTACGAGGACTTCGCAGCCGTGGCGCGGGACCTCATCTCCCGCGGGGTCACCTCGCCGCGGCGGCTGGGCTGCGTGGGCGGTTCCAATGGCGGACTCCTGGTGGGGAACATGCTCACCCGGTATCCGGAACTGTTCCGGGCCGTCTCCTGCGGCGTGCCCCTGCTGGACATGCGCCGCTACACCAAGCTCTCCGCGGGGCACTCGTGGATTGCCGAGTACGGGGACCCGGACGTTCCCGAGCAGTGGGAGTACATCAGGACCTTCTCGCCCTACCACCTGCTCAAGGACGCGGTGGAGTACCCGGAGACGTTCATCTGGACCGCGACCTCGGACGACCGGGTGGGCCCCGTGCAGGCACGGAAGATGGCCGCCCGGATGCTGGCCATGGGCATCCCGAACGTGTGGTTCCACGAGGCCCTGGAGGGTGGCCACGCCGGCGCCTCCGACAACCGGCAGGCCGCTGCCCTGCAGGCGCGCAGCCAGCACTTCCTGTGGAAAGCGCTGGCAGGCTGACCGCCATGGCACCCGGTCTGGCGGTACGGCGGGCCGTTGCCGCGGATGTGGAGCGGCTGGCCCAGGTGCACGTGCGCTGCTGGCAGGAGACCTACCGGGGCATGCTGTCCGATGCCTTCCTCGCCGCCGTGGACCCCGCGGGCCGGCTGCGGCTCTGGCAGCACCTTCTGGACCGGGCCGAACCTGCCGAGGCGTGGGTGGCGTGCGACGGCGGGACGGTGGTGGGGTTTGCCGGTTCACGCCGCCTGCCTGCCCCCGGTTCCCCGGAAGGGCATCCGCCGCCTGCCTCCGGAGACCTGGAGCTGTGGGGGCTGTACCTGCTGGCCTCGCACCAGGGTCTTGGCTTGGGCGCCCTTTTGCTGGACGCGGCCATCGGCTCCAGGGCGGCGAGCCTCTGGGTGGCAGCCGCCAACAGGCGGGCCATCGGTTTCTACCGCCGATTCGGCTTTGCACCGGACGGCGCAGAGGACGTCCTGCCTGAGTGGGAGGACCTGCTGGAGATCCGGATGGTCCGCCCGGCGCAGGGCTGACCGCGGAGCACCTGAACCCCGTTTACCGGGGGCGGCGCCTGTGGCGGGCACCGTTTTGCACTGCATGGCCGGATCTGCGTATCCTTGGTGGGCTAGTAATAGCAACTGGAGACGTGCCAGAGCGGCCGAATGGACTTCACTGCTAATGAAGGGTCGGGGTTAAACTCGACCGGGGGTTCAAATCCCCCCGTCTCCGCGTTTGGCCCCGGTCCCTTGGACCGGGGCCTTTTGCGTTTCCGGGGCCTTTTGCGTTTCCGGAGAGTACCTGCACTACGGCCCCTGCAGCCTGGGCTCCCGCCAGTCCTGGGCTGCTTCGCAGATCCGGGCGTTCAAGCTTCGGAAACGCGAACAACCTTATGACTCTCCGGGGCGTGGCTGGGCAACCACCACCGGAAAACGCTGTCCGATAATCGGACGCGGCGGGCGCCGCCGATGCCGCGGTGGCAGGATTGGCGCATGTCGGCACCCAGCAACCCACACCACCCGGACGGCGCCCAGACGGCATGGAATCCGCGCCTGGCACTCCTGGTGGCGGCAGCGTTCTTCATGGAATTCCTGGACGGCACGGTCCTCACCACGGCCATTCCCAGCATTTCGACGGACTTTGCCATCCCCGCCGCCGACGTCAACATCACCATGACCGCCTACCTGCTGACGGTTGCCATCGGCATTCCCCTCAGCGGCTGGCTGGCGGAACGGTTTGGTGCCAGGCGGATCTTCTGCACTGCCGTCGCGGTGTTCACCCTGTCATCCCTGGCGTGTGCGCTCAGCCAGGACCTGGCCACCCTGACCCTGAGCCGCATCGCCCAGGGTGCCGGCGGCGCCATGATGGTACCGGTGGGAACCCTGGTGGTGCTGCGCGGCACCCCGAAGTCCGAGCTGCTGCGCGCCACCGCGTTCCTGGTGTGGCCCGGGCTCCTGGCACCCGTACTCGCGCCACTGGTGGGCGGGGCGCTCACCACGTACCTGTCGTGGCATTGGATCTTCCTGGTCAACCTTCCGCTTGGGGTAGCCGCCTTCGTGGCGTCCCTGCGGCTGGTTCCGGCGGTGGCCGGAGATCCCGGCCGGCGGCTGGACTGGCCCGGCATGCTCCTGACAACGGTTGGCGTCGGTGCCCTGGTGACTGGTCTGGAGCTCGCCAGCAGCCACCCAGGACTGCCCTGGGCGGGAGTCAGCGCTGCAGCCGGGATCGCGGCACTGGCCGGGGCGGTCCTGTGGATGCGCCGGGCTCCGCATCCGCTCTTCAATCTGCAGGTCTTCCGCACCAGGACGTTCCGGGCCATGGCCACGGGCGGGTTCGTGTACCGGGTCACCATCAGCTCCGTCCCCTTCCTGCTGCCGCTGATGTTCCAGGCGGGGTTCGGCTGGTCACCGCTGCACGCCGGCGCCCTGGTGGCAGCAGTGTTCGTTGGAAACATCGGGATCAAGCCGGCCACCACACCGTTGATCCGGAAGTTCGGTTTCAAGGCGATGCTGGTGTTCGCCTCGCTGGCATCAGCCGTGACGTTCGCCCTCTGTGCCTTCCTGACACCGGAAACCCCGGTGGCTTTGATGGCCGCACTGCTGGTGTGCAGCGGCGCCTTCCGCTCCATCGGCTTTTCGGCCTACGCCTCGGTCCAGTACGCGGACATTCCCCCGGCGCAGCTGACCTCCGCCAACACCGTGTCCGCCACGCTGGTGCAGCTCGGCACAGGCTCCGGCATTGCCATCGCTGCCCTGCTGATCCGGACCTTCGAGGGCCTGTCCACCGCGGCCCAGGATCCGGCCGGCCCTTTCCGCGGCGCTTTCCTGGCGATGGCCGCCCTGATGCTGGCAAGCACCGTGGACAGCATCCTGCTCCCCCGGCACGCGGGGGCAGCAGTCAGCCGGCCTGGGCCAGCACCAGGGGCAGAACCGCTCCCGCCCCGGCCTGCCGAAGGGCGCGCCCCGCGACGGTGAGGGTCCACCGGCTGTCGGTGAGGTCGTCGATGAGCATCACCGGCTGGCCCTGGATTGACTGCAGGGCCGCTTCGAGCTCCGGGCCCACCACCAGCCGGTCCCATACCCCCGCCAGCCGGTATGCGCTGTTGCCGCCGCGGCCCCCGGTGGGCCCGCCGTGGGCCAGCTGCAGCTCACCAAGGTAGGGGATGCGCCCGATTTCCGAGATTCCCCGGGCCAGCGAGCCCACGAGCTGGGGCTTGCCACGCGACGGCACACCCACGATGGCGGCCGGCCTGCCCACCCCGCTCCATCCCGGGTTCCGGCCATCGCCGGTCCCCCACTCGCGCAGTACCTGGACGCAGGCCTGGAGCATGCCCTGGTCCACGGGCCGGTCCTCCGCGCCGACGGCAAACAGTTCCCGCAGGGCGCCGCCCCAGCCGAGGTCCGTCAGGCGGGCCAGGACGCGCCCCTCCGAGAGGCCCTCGGCCGGTTTGAGTTTCCCCTTCACCGGCACCCCAAGACGGTCCATGCCGCTGGGCCACTGAAGACGCGGCTCCAGGACACCGCCCGCCCGGCTCAGGGTCTGGTTGGCCGCCGCCGTGGCATCGGCGGCCACATCCGCAGGGAACCACTGGCCGGCGCAGTTGTCGCACCGGCCGCAGGGGCGGGCTGTCTCGTCGTCCAGGACCGACGTGATGTACTCCATCCGGCAACCGGCTGTGTCCTGGTAGATGACCATGGAGTCCTGCTCGTCCACCCGTGCCTCCGCAATGCGGCTGTAGCGCTCGGCATCATAAACCCAGGGCTGGCCCGTGGAGCGCCAGCCACCGCCGACCCGCTCCACCGCTCCGTCCACGGACAGGACCTTCAACAGCAGCTCAAGCGGAGTGCGGCGAAGGTCCACCCGGGCTTCAAGCGCCACCGTTGACAGTGCGGTGCCCGCCTCGGCCAGAGCAGTCAGCACGGCCGCTGCCTTCTCCTCGGACGGCATGGACGCGGTGGCGAAGTATTGCCAGATCTCCCGGTCCTCGGAGCCGGGCAGCAGCAGGACGTCGGCGTTCGCGGCCCCACGGCCGGCGCGGCCCACCTGCTGGTAATAGGCCACCGGTGAGGACGGTGCGCCCAGGTGGACGACGAAACCAAGATCGGGCTTGTCAAAGCCCATGCCGAGTGCGGAGGTGGCCACCAGCGCCTTGACCTGGTTGTCCTTCAGGAGCTGCTCTGCCCGTTCCCGGTCCGCCGGGTCGGTCCGCCCGGTGTAGGCAAGCACATTGTGCCCCGCTTCGGAAAGCAGCCGGGCGGTGTCCTCCGCCGCGGAGACGGTCAGGGTGTAGATGATGCCGCTGCCGGGGAGGTCTGCCAGGTGGGTCAGCAGCCACCCCAGCCGCTCTTTGGAATTGGGCAGCGACAGGACTCCCAGCCGCAATGAGTCGCGGCCCAGGGAGCCCCGGATGGTCAGGACCCCGGCGCCGAGCTGCTCTTCGATATCGTGCACCACCCGTGAGTTGGCCGTGGCGGTGGTGGCCAGGACCGGCACCGTGTCCGGCAACCGGGTGATGAGGTCCGCGATCCGGCGGTAATCGGGGCGGAAGTCGTGGCCCCAGTCCGAAATACAGTGCGCCTCGTCGATGACCAGCAGGCCGGTCCGGCGGAGCAGCTCGGGCAACTGGGTTTCCCGGAACGCCGGATTTGTGAGCCGTTCCGGGGACACCAGCAGGACGTCCACCTGGTCCGCGGCCAGCTGTTCACGTACGGTGTCCCACTCCAGCTGGTTGGCCGAGTTAATGGCAACGGCGCGCACCCCGGCGCGGGCGGCCGCCGCCACCTGGTCCCGCATCAGGGCCAGCAGCGGCGAGACGATCAGCGTGGGCCCGGCTCCCCTGCGCCGCAGCAGCAGCGATGCCACAAAGTACACGGCCGATTTGCCCCAGCCCGTGCGCTGGACCACCAAAGCCCGCCGCCCGCCGTCGACCAATGCCTCGATGGCCTCAAACTGCCCCTCGTGGAAGACCGCGTCCGGGTGCCCCACCAGGCCGCGCAGGACCTCAAGTGCTTCGGCGTGGGTGGCGGTTCCGGGTGTGCCGGGACCTGCCGGGTCTGCAACGGCGGTAGCGGAAAGGGTGGACGTGTACTGGTTATCGGCCATTGATTCAGTATCCCAGCACCCTCCGACACCCCGCACCGCGATGGCGGCGCTATGTGGAAACCGGCCAGGCACGCGCTGCAAAGCCCCAGCTGTGACGCAAGTTCTCCACAAACCCGTTGGCCACATGCGCCGCACACGTAAGATAAAGCCCGTGACTAGCGAACAGACAACGACATTTGACCTTTCGGCATCCTTCAAGGCCTACGACGTACGTGGGATTGTGGGCGAGTCGATCACCGCCGAAATCGTCGAAGCCGTGGGGGCCGCGTTCGTGGATGTCCTGCAGCTCGAAGGCCAGACCATCGTGGTGGGCGGGGACATGCGTCCTTCCTCCCCCGAATTCTCCAAGGCGTTCGCCAACGGGGCGGCAGCCCGCGGCGCCAACGTGGAGCTGCTGGACCTGATCTCCACCGATGAGCTCTACTTTGCCTGCGGATTCCTCAACCGCGCCGGGGCCACCTTCACCGCCAGCCACAACCCCGCCGAGTACAACGGCATCAAGATGGCGAAGGCGGGCGCCGTCCCCATTTCCTCCGAAACCGGCCTCAAGGAGATCCAGGCCCTCGCGGAGCAGTACCTGAACTCCGGCTCCATTCCCGCAACCGGCACCAGGGGCCTCATCAGCGTCCGCGACGTGCTCAAGGACTACTCCGAGTACCTCCGCAAGCTCGTCGACCTCTCCGCCTCCCGCCCCCTGAAAGTCGTGGTGGACGCAGGCAACGGCATGGCCGGCCTGACTACCCCGGCGGTCCTGGGTGACGCGCTGCTGCCCAAGCTGCCCTTCGACATCGTTCCGCTGTACTTCGAACTGGACGGCTCCTTCCCCAACCACCCGGCCAACCCGCTGGAGCCGGAAAACCTCCGCGACCTGCAGGCCGCTGTGATCGAGCACGGGGCGGACATCGGCCTTGCCTTCGACGGCGACGCCGACCGCTGCTTCGTCATTGACGAGAAGGGCGAGCCCGTCTCACCGTCGGCCATTACCGGCATGGTGGCCCGCCGCGAAATCGCCCGCGCCAAGGCCCAGGGTGAGGAAACGCCCAGCATCATCCACAACTTGCTCACCTCCCGCGCCGTCGCGGAACTGGTGGAGCACGACGGCGGACGCGCGGTCCGCACGCGGGTGGGCCACTCCTTCATCAAGGCAGTCATGGCCAAGGAAGGCGCCGTGTTCGGAGGCGAGCACTCCGCGCACTTCTACTTCCGCGACTTCTGGAACGCTGACACCGGCATGCTGGCCGCCATGCACGTCCTGGCGGCGCTGGGCGAGCAGGACGGCCCGCTTTCCGACCTGGCCCGGGAATACGAGCCCTACGTCAGCTCCGGCGAGATCAACTCCGAGGTGGAGGACAAGCCGGCAGCGGTGGAGCGCGTGCGCCAGGCGTTCGCGGACGAGGACCTCACCATCGACAACCTGGACGGCAGCACGTTCACGGCGAACGACGGCAGCTACTGGTTCAACCTGCGCCCGTCCAACACCGAACCGTTCCTGCGGCTCAACGCCGAGGCCACGGACCGGGCCACCATGGAACGCGTCCGCGACCGCGTCCTTTCGCTGGTGCGGGCCTAGCACCGGATGGCTGACCATACCGGGCAGGACAGCTGGCGCGATTCCGTCTCCGAAGCCACGGCAACGGACCTGGAGAACCTCCTGGGCACGGGCGTCAGCGCGGCCCAGGAGCAGCTCCAGCGCAACGGCGGTTTCCTGCCCTTTGCGTTGACCGTCCAGAACGACGGCGAGGTGCGGCTGGTTGCCGTCTCTCCCGCAGATGCCGGAGAGGGCAGCGGCGCGGACTTCGACGCCGACGCCATGATCAGCGACCTGCAGGCCCTCCTCCGCCAGAACCGGGACGACTTCCGCGCCGCCGCCGTGGTGTGCGACATCCTGCTGGTGGAGGAGGATTCGGACGCCATCCACGTGGCTGCTGAACACCGGGATGGTTCCCTCTTCGCCGCGGTGCTCCCCTACTCGGCCAACGCAACCACCCAGTCCTGGGAATTCGGCGAGCTCGGTGCAGACGCCAGCGAGCCCGTCATCTGGGTGGACTAGACCGGACTTGCTGCCATGAAGATCAATGCCTTCGCTGACGTGAGCCTGCGGGCACTCATGGTGCTCGCAGCGGTTCCGGACGGCACGCTGCTCACCACCCAGAGCATCGCGGACTCGGTGGGGACACCGTACAACCACGTGAGCAAGGCCATGGCCAGGCTGCGGACCATGGGCCTGATCGAGGTAGTGCGCGGCCGGTCCGGCGGTTCGCGGCTCAGCCATGCGGGACGCATCGCCACGGTAGGCCAGATCCTGCGGCAGCTTGATAGCCGCACGGATCCCGCGGACTGCGTGTCTCCCGCCGGCAACTGTCCCCTGATCAACGAGTGCAGGCTGCGTGGCGCCCTGGCCCGTGCGCGGGAAGCTTTTTACGCCGAGCTTGATTCCGTGGTGATCGGGGACCTTCCCCAGGCCCGGCAGATGGCGCCGGTCTTCCAAATGATCGGCCTCCGCCCGGGCCTCTGAGTGCACCTATCCGGTTGCCCGCTCCCGGTTTGATTTCAAACTTCTACAAGGTGTAGAACTGAGGCAGAAATACTCGCATTTCAAATATGAGTTTTCATCCGGCCGGACGAAGGCCCCGGCCATAATCTCAGGAGTACAGATGCTCTCGGACAAGTCCCGCCCCGTCATTGAGGCCACCCTGCCGCTGGTCGGCTCCAGGATCGGATCCATCACCCCCAACTTCTACGCCCGCCTTTTCGCGGCGCACCCCGAATTGATGGATGGATTGTTCAGCCGCTCCAACCAGCGCTCCGGCAACCAGCAGCAGGCCCTGGCCGGGAGCATCGCCGCTTTCGCCACCCACCTGGTGAACAACCCGGGCACCCTGCCGGAGACGGTCCTTTCCCGCATCGCCCACCGCCACGCCTCCCTTGGCATCACCGAGCCGCAGTACCAGGTGGTCTACGAGCACCTGTTCGGCGCCATCGCCGAGGACCTGGCCGAGGTCATCACGCCCGAGATCGCCGAGGCCTGGACCGAGGTGTACTGGCTGATGGCCGATGCCCTGATCAAGCTCGAGAAGGGCCTTTACGCAGCCCAGGCCAATGACAAGATGTGGATGCCGTGGCGCGTGGCGGCCAAGACCCCCGCAGGAACCGGGTCCATGACCTTCACCCTGGAGCCCACGGATGACACCCCCGTCACCCCGGCTCTTCCCGGACAGTACATCAGCGTCAAGGCTGCCGTTGCGGACGGCCTGCGCCAGGTCCGCCAGTACTCCCTTTCCGGCGATGCGGGCACCAGCCGCACCTTCACCACCAAGCTGGACGACGGCGGCGAGGTCTCCCCCGTGCTGCACAACACTGTCCAGGTGGGCGACGTCGTCGAGATCTCCAACCCCTACGGCGAGATCACACTCAAGGAGGGCGACGGCCCCGTGGTCCTGGCCTCCGCCGGCATCGGCTGCACCCCCACCGCCTCCATCCTCCGTTCCCTCGCGGAGTCGGGCTCCGACCGCCAGGTCCTGGTGCTCCATGCCGAAAGCACCCTGGACAGCTGGGCCCTGCGCAGCCAGATGACGGACGACGTCGAACGCCTCGACGGTGCCGAACTGCAGCTCTGGCTGGAGAAGCCGGTGGACGGCGCCAAGCAGGGATTCATGACGCTGCGGGAAGTGGACCTCCCGGCCGACGCCTCCCTGTACCTCTGCGGCCCGCTGCCGTTCATGAAGAACATCCGCAACGAGGCCATCAACGCCGGGATCCCCGCGACCCGGATCCACTACGAGGTCTTCGGCCCGGACATCTGGCTCGCCAGCTGATTTCCGCCGCACTTCGTGAACGACGGCGGCCCCGCACCTTTTCGAAAAGGTGCGGGGCCGCCGTCGTTGGTTTAGCCAAAGGTTAGTGCTTGGCCATCCGCTCCTTGAGGGAATCAAGCTCGGAGCGCAGGGCCTCAGGCAGCGAGTCGCCGAACTTGGCGTACCACTCCTCGATGGAGGCAAGCTCCGTGTCCCACTCCCCGCGGTCAACGCGGACGGCGTCCTCCACGTGGGCGTGGGTCAGGTCCAGGCCGGTGAGGTCCAGCGAGTGCCCGGCAGGAACGTATCCAATCGGGGTTTCCACGGCGTCGGCCTTGCCCTCAATGCGCTCGATGGCCCACTTGAGGACGCGGGCGTTGTCGCCGAAGCCGGGCCACGCGAAGCCGCCGTCAGCCGTGCGGCGGAACCAGTTCACCAGGAAGATGTGCGGCAGGCGTTCGGGGTTGGCCTTTCCGGAGACGCTGATCCAGTGCTTCAGGTAGTCACCGGCGTCGTAGCCGATGAACGGCAGCATGGCCATCGGGTCGCGGCGGAGCACGCCGACCTGCCCGGCCGCAGCGGCCGTCGTCTCGGAGGACAGGGTGGAACCCATGAAAATGCCGTTGGTCCAGCTGCGCGCCTGAGTGACCAGCGGAACGGTGGTCTTGCGGCGTCCGCCGAAGAGGATGGCTGACAGCTCCACGCCTTCGGGGCTGTAGTACTCCTCAGCCAGCATGTCGATCTGCGAGATCGGGGTGCAGAACCGGGAGTTCGGGTGCGCAGCGGGCTTGTCCGAGTCCGGCGTCCAGGAGTTGCCCTCCCAGTCGGTCAGGTGCGCGGGCACTTCGTCCGTCATTCCCTCCCACCAGACACCGCCGTCGTCGGTCAATGCCACGTTGGTGAAGATGCTGTGGCCCTTGGCAATGGCGCGCATGGCGTTGGGGTTGGTGCCCCAGCCGGTGCCGGGGGCCACGCCGAAGAGGCCGGCCTCCGGGTTGGTGGCGCGAAGTTCGCCTTCCTTGCCGATGCGCATCCAGGTGATGTCATCGCCCAGGGTTTCGACTTCCCAGCCTTCGATGGTGGGGTCGAGCAGGGCGAGGTTGGTCTTGCCGCAGGCGGAGGGGAAGGCTGCGGAGACGTAGTAGGTCTTCCGCTCGGGGGAGGTCAGCTTGAGGATGAGCATGTGCTCGGCCAGCCAGCCTTCGTCGCGTGCCATGACCGAGGCGATGCGCAGGGCGTAGCACTTCTTTCCGAGCAGGGCGTTGCCGCCGTATCCGGAGCCAAAGGACCAGATGGACCGCTCTTCGGGGAAGTGGACAATCCACTTGTCCGGGTTGCAGGGCCATGCCACGTCTTCCTGGCCCGGCGCCAGGGGGGCACCCAGGGAGTGCAGGGCCGGAACGAAGAAGGCGTTGGTCGCGGTGATCTTGTCCAGCACTGCGGTGCCGATGTTGGCCATGATGCGCATGGACGCAACGACATAGGCGCTGTCCGTGATTTCGACGCCGAACTTGGGGTCCTCGGCGTCGAGGTGCCCCATGACGAAGGGGATGACGTACATGGTGCGGCCGCGCATGGAACCGGCGAACAGGCCGCGCAGCTTGTCCTTCATCTCCCGCGGGTCCATCCAGTTGTTGGTGAAGCCGGCGTCCCGCTCGTTTTCGGAGCAGATGAAGGTCTGCTCCTCAACGCGGGCTACGTCGGCAGGGTCGGAGAACGCGGCGAAGGAATTCGGAAACAGGTCCTGGTTGAGCCTGGTCAGGGTGCCGGCAGCAACAAGCTCGTCCGTGAGGCGGGTGTTTTCCTCCTCGGAGCCGTCAACCCAGTAGATGCGGTCCGGCTGCGTAAGCTCAGCAACCTCTTCGACCCATGCCAGCAGGCCGGCATGTGTGGTGGGTGCTTTCTCAAGCAGCGGCTTCTGCGCCAGATCGCCCATTGCAGTTCCCTTCCTCGGGTTCATCGGTGTGTCCTAAATGCTATGGTCCGGACCAGTGGAGTTTTTGGGGAGCTTGACTGACATATCCGGTCACCGAAAGTGAATTCCGCGGGAAATCAAGGAATTGTTGCCGCAGAAACGCCGATTAAGTGACAAAGGTCACCTAGACCGGTCTAGTCGTACAGATTACAGCCGCTTCGATTTGGCATCAGGCTCCGCCTCGCGTAAAGTAATTCGAGGTTCGGGGAGAGCGGTTCTTCTCCCGGGACACGGAATGCGCCCATAGCTCAGCTGGATAGAGCGTCTGTCTACGGAACAGAAGGTCAGGGGTTCGAATCCCTTTGGGCGCACCAACAAGGTCCGCACCGGTTCGCCGGTGCGGACCTTTTTTGTGCTGTCAGGCCGGCCGTCCCCGGCTAGGCTTTGGTCATGAATCCCGAGGCCGTTCGGCGCGAATTTGATGTTGTTGTTATCGGCGCAGGCGCCGTAGGGGAAAACGTGGCCGACCGCGTGGTCCAGGGCGGCCTGACGGCCGTGCTCGTGGAAGCGGAACTGGTGGGCGGCGAATGCTCCTACTGGGCGTGCATGCCATCGAAGGCACTCCTCCGGCCCGGTACTGCGCTCCATGGGGCACAGACCACCCCCGGCGCCAAGGAGGCGGTCACCCGAACCCTGGATGCCGCCGCCGTCCTGGAGCGCCGCAACTACTTCACCTCCAACTGGCAGGATGACAGCCAGGTTTCGTGGGTCAAGGACACCGGCATCGAACTGGTGCGCGGGCACGCATGGCTGACCGGGCCCAAGGCCGTCGAGGTGGCCGGCCTGGACGGCACGCAGCACCTGCTGCGGGCGCGGCATGCCGTGGTCCTTGCCACGGGCTCCACTCCCAATATGCCGCCCATTGATGGACTGCAGGATGTGCAAGTCTGGGGAACGCGCGAAGCAACGTCGGCCAGCGAGGTCCCCGACCGGCTGACGGTCTTGGGCGGGGGTGTGGCCGGAGCAGAGCTGGCCCAGGCCTTCGCCCGGCTTGGTTCAAGCGTTACCCTGGTGGCGCGCAGCGCGCTGCTGGGCACTTTTCCGGAAGAGGCCGCGGCGCTGGTCGCCTCGGGACTGAGGGCGGACGGCGTCGAACTCCGGCTGCACACCGCCACGGAGCGGATCAGCGGGAACGACGACGGAACCCTCACCGTAAGCCTCGGCGACGGAACCACCGTCACCTCGGACAAGGTCCTGGTCTCCACTGGCCGCCACCCGGCACTGGAGGGCCTGGGCCTGGAAAGCGTGGGTTTCGAGCCCGATGAATCAGGCCACCTGTCCCTGTCAACGGACGCCTCGGGCCTGGTCCGCGAAGCACCGGGCGACGATCCCTGGCTCTACGCCGTGGGTGACGCCGCCGGCAAGAACCTCTTCACCCACCAGGGCAAATACGAGGCCCGCGCCACGGGCGACGCCATTGCCGCCCGGGCCAGGGGTGAGCTGAAGGGAACCCCGGACGACTGGAGCCGCTACGCCCAGACGGCCAACCAGCATGCCGTGCCCAGTGTGGTCTTCACGGACCCCGAGCTGGCCGGCGTGGGACGCACCCTGAAGGCGGCCAGGAAGGACGGATACAACGCCTCGTCCGTGGAGCTGCCCATCCAGGTTGCCGGATCCTCCCTCCACTCCGAGAACTACGACGGCTGGGCACAACTGGTGGTTGACGAAGACAGGAAGGTTCTGCTCGGCGCAACGTTCGCCGGCCCGGATGTGGCCGAGCTGCTGCACGCCGCCACCATTGCGGTGGTGGGTGAGGTGCCGCTGGACCGCCTTTGGCACGCAGTCCCTTCCTACCCCACCATCAGTGAGGTGTGGCTCCGCCTCTTGGAAAAGTACGGGCTCTGAGTTCTATTTGAACTGACCAGTCAGTTCGGTTAGCCTTGATGCGGACTTCTTCTGCGAAAGGCAATCCTTGCTCTCAGCACATCAGCTCCAGGCCAAAGGACGCCGGGACCCGCTGCTTCCCCCCACCTCACTGGGGGTGGCGCGCGGCGAACTGCTGCTCGTGACCGGCGACAGGCAGGACCAACGCACCGCGTTGTCCCTGCTGCTCAGTGGCAGGATGAGGGCAGCCGCCGGACAGCTCAGCTGGGACGGCGGTTCCCGCACCAAACAGCTCCGCCTCGCCGCTGCCCTGGTGGACTCCCCGGGTGTCAACGAACCCGAGGAGCACCTCAGCGTCCGCGACCTGGTGACCGAGGACCTTGCCCTGATACCCCGCCGTTACCGGGGAGCGTTGCTCAGCGGCCCCTGGCTCAAGGTCAACCGCTTCGAGGACATCGCGGGCCTGTGGACGGAGCAGCTGGAACCCGGGCGGCGGCTTGAACTGCTGACCGCGCTGGCGCTGGCCAACCCCCGCACGGACCTGCTGGTGGTTGACTCGCCGGACCGCCACAGCGCCGATGAACTCACCTGGCTGCCGCGCCTCCAGGAGTTGGCGTACGACGCCGGCCGGCCGCTCGCCGTCGTGGCGGCAGTCAGTGCCGTCCCCGCCTCATGGAACGGCCCGGTGGCCGGGATCGGCAATGCCGCACCCGAGCCTGCCTCCGCCACCCCCGCCGCCAAACACACCGCGGAGGCCGTGCTGGAACCGGAAGACCAGGAAACCAAACTCGAAACTGAGGTTGCCAAGTGACTGTCCTGCGGCTGGCCCGCTCCGAACTGAAGCGCATGACCGGTGGGCTCCTGCCCAAGCTGACCATCCTGGCGCTGACCATGGTCCCGTTGCTCTACGGCGCCGTCTACCTGTACGCCAACTGGGATCCCTATGGCCACCTCAACAACCTGGATGCTGCCCTGGTGGTGGAGGACTCCGGCGCCACCAACGCCGACGGTACGCGCCTTGAGGCCGGGACAAAGGTGGCGGACAGCCTGGTGGAGGGCAACGTGTTCCACTGGGTTCCGGTGGAAAGCTCGGCGGAAGCCGATGCCGGCGTCAGCAGCGGCCAGTACGCCTTCGCGCTGAAGATCCCGAAGGACTTCTCCGCCAACCTGGTCTCCCCCGGCAGCTTTGACTCAGCCAGCCAGGCCATGCTGAACGTGACCACGAACGATGCCAACAACTACCTCCTGAGCACCATCGTGGACAAGCTGACCACTGCCGTGCACACCACGGTGGCCAAGGAAGTGGGCGAGGAAACCGCCAACCAGCTGCTCACCGGGTTCGGCACCATCCACTCCAAGATGGTGCAGGCGGCGGACGGCGCTTCCCAGCTGGCCGACGGCGTAGCCACGCTCCGGGACGGAACGGTCACCCTCCACGAGGGGACCTCAGCCCTGAGCAGCGGCGCGGACCAGTTGTACGCCGGCCAGCTCAAGCTGCGGGACGGCGCCAACCAGCTGACCGACGGCGCGGGGCAGCTCAGCAGCGGCCTGGCAGTCCTCAAGGACAAGACAGCCACCCTGCCCACCGATACCCAGACCCTTGCTTCCGGCGCCGCCCAGGTTGCCGCCGGGAACGCACAGCTGAACACCAAGGTGCAGGACGTGGCGGCCCAGCTGGAGGCGGTAGACCAGGGCATCCGCAACCGCGTGGTGGAGTCCAACAGCAGGCTCGTCGCGTCAGGCGTCCTCACCCAGGAGCAGGCGGACAAAGTGCTGGCCGATTTCGATGCCACCGCCGCGGCCAGCCCGATGGCAGCTGCCAAGGGCAAAATCCAGGCGGATGCTGCCCAGGTCCAGCAGCTGGCCAACGGATCCGAGGCCGTGAGTGTCGGCGCAGCCCAGCTCGCAGCCGGGATGCCGGAACTCAAGGGTGCCATCGCACAGGCCTCGGCAGGGGCTGACCAGCTGCACACGGGCGCCGCCGCGCTCGCAGCCGGTGAGCAGTCCGCCGTCGACGGCGCCGCCGGCCTTGCCGCCGGAGCGCGGAAGGTTGACGCCGGGGCCGCCCAGCTCTCGGACGGCGCGGGACAGGCCGCCACAGGTTCACGCACCCTCTCCGATGAGATCGGCAAGGGCGCCGGACAGGTCCCCAACCCCGATGACGCGCAGAAGAGCAACCTGTCCCAGGTGATGGCGGATCCCGTGGCGGTCAGTAACGTCTCGCAGGCCAAGGCCGGATCGTACGGCGCAGGGCTGGCACCGTTCTTCCTCACGCTCGCCATGTGGATCGGGATCTTCATGCTGGTCCAGGCCATGCGGCCCATTACGCAACGGGCACTGGCCTCCAACGCGCCGTCATGGAAGATCGCCCTGGGCGGCTGGCTGCCCTTCTTCCTGGTCTCGGTGGTGCAGGCGTCCCTGTTGACCCTGGTGGCTGACCTCGCGCTGGGGCTCAATCCCGCCCACCCGGTCCTGATGTGGCTGCTGATGCTGGCCGCCGCCATGGCGTTCAGCGCTCTCATCCAGGGCATCGTGGCGCTGCTGGGGTCCCCCGGCAAGCTGGTGGTGCTCATCCTGCTGGTCCTGCAGCTGGTGTCATCCGGGGGCACGTTCCCTTGGCAAACCACCCCCGAGCCGCTGCATGTGGTGCACCAGGTCCTGCCCATGGGATACGTGGTGACCGGAATGCGGCACCTGGTCTACGGCGGGGACCTGTCCATGATTGTCCCCACCTTCGTGGGCCTGCTGGGCTACACGGTGCTGGGCGCGGCCATGTCCACGCTCGCGGTGCGGAAGAACAAGTACTGGACGCTCAAGACCCTGAAGCCGGAGATCGCGGTATGACCACCGAACCCACGTCCGCGGGCAAGGGGCTGCGGCCCGCACGGACCAACGCCACCCGCCAGAAGCTCTTCGACGCCTCCATGGAGCTGATCGGCGAGCGCGGGGCCGCCAGTGTCACCGTGGATGAGATCGCGGCAGCCGCCGGGGTTTCCAAGGGCACCGTCTATTACAACTTCGGCAGCAAGTCGGAGCTCATCGCGCAGCTCCTGCGGCACGGCGTGGACATCCTCAAGGCACGGCTGCTCGAGGCCGCCAACGGCGGAGCAACGGGCCGCGACCCGTTGCTCGCCATGGAAGCGATGATCGGCCAGGCCATGGACTTCATGGCGGAGTACCCGTCCTTCGCGCGTCTGTGGGTCAGCGAAAACTGGCGGATTCCCAGCGAATGGCAGGGTACGTTTTCCGTCCTGCGCGGGGAGCTCCTGGAAGTCATCGGCCAGGCCGTGGAGAAGGTGGCTGAGGCTTACCCGGTGGACAATTCCGTGTCGAGGGGAAGCCTGGAAACGGCGATCTTCGGTGCGTGCTTTGTGGTGGGCCTGGACCGGCAGACGTACAACCCCGAGCGCACCCGGGACCAAAGCGTTGCAGCAATCATGGCCATCATGCGCGGCTACGTCCTGAAGGGGTCAGCTCCTCAGGGATGATGGAGCACATGCGCCATACGGGGAAAAGCGGAAAGTTCGCGGTGATCTGCGGCGTCGTTGCTGCAGGACTGCTGGTGCTCACGGCCATGACCCTCGCAGAGCCGGTGTTCCTCGCGTTCCTGGGCGTCCTGGGGCTGGCCTACCTGGCCGCTGTCGCCGAGGTCCTGGTGAGGCGGCGGCGCTTTGCCCTGTTTGCGGCCGGCGCCGGGACCGCGCTTGCCCTTGGCTTTTCGCTGGCGTTCCTCAGCACATGGGAGCTGGCGTTCGACGGCCAGTCCTCCTTCCTGGGAACCCCGCTGCCCACCGACGACCCCGACAACTACTTCATCGGCGCTGCGGGCGCCCTGGCGGCCACGTTCGGGGTCCTCTTCCTGGGTGCCCTGTGGCCGGGGAAGAGACGGACGACGGCGGCGCGCAGGCCGGCACCACGGCAGGCGGCACAACGCGCGTCATCACAGCGGACTGGCCCGGCTACGGCACGCAGCCAGCAGGCGGCCCCATCCCGCGCTGCTGGCCGCACGTCCGGCGGCCAGGCATCCCCCGTTCAGCGAACGTCGGCTCCCCGAACCCCCGCCCGGGGGACGTCCTCCGCAGCCCGGCGTCCGTCGTCGTCCGCCCCGCCTTCGCCCAGGCCGGCACCCAGGTCCGGCAACGGCCCGCTCCCCCGCCGCTGACGCCGCCCGCGTGCCCGGGTGAGCACCGCCGTCGCCACGCCGCCCAACAGGAGCATTCCGCCCGCCAGCTCCGTTGGAGACGGCACCTCCGCGAGGACCAGCCACGCAGCGCTCATTCCCACTACCGGGACCAGCAGGGTGAACGGAACAACGGCCGACGACGGGTGGGTGGCCAGGAGCCGGTTCCAGATTCCGTAGCCCACCAGTGAGGCGAAAACGGCGGTGTACAGGGCACTGAGCATGGTGGGTGCCTGAAGAGAGGACAGTGACTGCCAGACGGTTTCCGGCCCGTCCACCAGCACCGACAGCGCTGCCAGCGGAAGCGGAACCACGGCACCGGACCACACCACCAGCCCCAGGCCCGAGGCTGCCCTGGCTTTCCGGGCAATGACGTTCCCGGCGGCCCAGGACAGCGCCGCGGCCAGGACGATGACCAGCGGCAGCAGGGGCGCCACGGCGCTGCGTCCCACCGCCACGAGGGCGAGCCCGGCCACGCCGAGCGCCACCCCCGCCAGCTGGCGCCGGCTGGGCCGCTCACCGAGGAACGCCGCGGCGAGCAGGACGGTCAGCAGCACCTGCGCCTGCAGGACCAGGGATGCGAGGCCGGCCGGCATGCCCAGCGCCATGGCCAGGTAAAGGAGGCCGAACTGGCCGGCACTCATGAACAGTCCGACGCCAATGATGGCCTTCCAGGACACCGTGGGCTTCCGCACAAAGAAGATCCACGGGACGACCACCAGGACAAAGCGCATGGCCACGAACAGCAGCGGGGGGAAGTTTTGGCCGCCGGCGTGGAGCCCAATGTCGATGGCCACGAAGTTCAGGCCCCACAGCAGGGCCACGACGACGGCAAGAAGGGAATCGCGGAGGTTCACGCTCCTACTGTGGCAGAGCACCGGATGAAGCACCAGCGTCTAATTCAGCAATCAATCATGTACCTTTGCTTCATGATTGACATCGGGTCGCTGCGCGCCCTCGCGGCCATTGAGCAGCATGGCACAGTCATTGCCGCCGCAGAGGCGATGGGGTTCAGCCCGTCGGCTGTTTCCCAGCAGGTGAAGAAGCTGGAGAAGGAGGGCGGCTTCGCGGTCCTGGAGCGCCGCGGCCGCGGCGTCCTGCTGACCGAGCGCGGGCTGGCCCTGGCAGCTTACGGCCGGCGCATCCTGGCCGAGCTCGAGGAGCTTGAGTCCACGCTCCTGGCGGATCCGGCCAAGCCCACGGGCAGCCTCCGCGTGGTTTCTTTCTCCACTGCCGTCAGGGGGCTGGTGGGACCACTGCTGGCGCAGATCGGGCAGTCGGGGGCCGCACTTGATCTTTCCGTGCTGGCCGAGGACCCACGCGAGGCCGTGGCCCGGGTTGCCAACGGCGAGGCGGACCTGGGCCTGGTGCACAACTGGAACTCGGTGCCGCTGGTGATCCCGGAGCACCTGACGCTGGAGTGGCTCTGCGAGGACGTGGCGGACGTCCTGGTGCACAACAGTCATCCGCTCGCGCGCCAGGCAGAGGTGGAGCCGGCACAGCTGGTGGACGAACGCTGGATCAGTACGCCCGACGGCGCCATCTGCAACGAAGCGCTCCTGCGGATTTTCGCCGATCTTGGGCGGGTCCCGGACATCAGGGTTTACGACCCCGATTTTGCGACGCACATCGCGTTGGTGGAGCAGGGGGTGGCCGTTGCGCTGGTGCCCCGCCTGGGGCGGCCGGCGCTGCCCTCGGACGTGGTGGCCGTTCCTGTGGTCAACCCCATCCAGGCCCGGCAGGTGGGGCTGGTCCATCGCAGGACCATGACGGCCAGCCCTGGCATCAGGCACGTGGCGGCGCTGCTGCGCGGGATTGCCGGCAGTGGAGCTGCAGCTAGTGGGCCCGGGGAACCGCGAACCGGGTAATCCGGGCGTCCTGGCCGTCGAGTTCCGCCCACGGCTTCTCCGTCTCCAGGACGGTGAGCGCATTGGTGGGGAAACGGGTGGCGGCGTCCATGTAGGCGTCGTGGTCGGAATCCCGTGAGGCGAGGTGCATGGCCAGGTCCTGTACGCCCGGCAGGTGCGCGATCAGCATCAGCGTGGTCACGGTGTCCGGCACGTGGTTGACCACTGTCAGCATCCGTAGGGCCGAGGCCGCGTACAGGCCGTCTTCGAGTTTGGGCGTGGGGGCCTTGTCGCCGAGTTCAGAGCACACCCAGGTGCACGTTTGCCGGGTGCGCAGGGCACTGGAGCACAGAATGAAGTCCGGGACGATGTTGTTCTTGAGCAGCCAGCGCCCGGCCAGCGGCGCTTCCCGGTGTCCGCGTTCCTCCAGCGGCCGCTCGTGGTCAGCCACGCCGCCGGGCCAGTCAGCCTTGGCATGGCGCATGATCACAAGGCGTCGAACGTGGTGCGAACTCATGGCCCAAGCCTAGCTGGCGGGAACATTCAGAAGCAGCGTCACGCAGGGCACGCTTTCAAGAACCGACAAGGGGACAATGCCTGTGAAATCAGGGGACCGCCACAGGCAAGAGCCCTAAAACGTGCCCACAGTGACGCCAGGACCGACCAGCCCGACAGGAGCAGGTCGCCTTCGCGCGAAAGAGAGTTAGATCGAGTACTCCGGAGCGGCCCAGACAACAACCTCAGGGTGCTCGTAGAACCGGTAGCCCTGGCCACGTACGGTGCGGACCGTGTTGGCGAGGCGGCCGAGCTTGGAGCGGAGGCGGCGGATGTGGACGTCGATGGTGCGCTCGTTGGGCACTTCTTCGGCGTTGCGCCACAGCCCCTCGAGGAGCTCGTCACGGCCCACGGTACGGGTGCCGTTTTCGACGAGGTAGTTGAGGAGCTCAAATTCCTTGAACGTGAGGTTCAGGGATTCACCGTCGAGGTGGACTTCGCGGCGGGCAAGGTCAATCAGCACACCGGAGGGACGCGGTTCCTGCGGCTGGGCAGGGCGCGGGGTTTCGGTGCGCTGGCGGGAGTTGACCGTGGGGTCGCCAAAGGTGGAGCGGACGACGTCGAGCGCGGAACCGGGGGTGCCGGCCGGCGCGACCGCCACGGCAGCGTAGCTTTCGGCACCGGAGACGAGCGACTGGGCGTAGGCGCGGATTTCCTGCGCGAGCTTGGCGATGGAGGTGCCGGCCGCCGCCGCGGTCTCCTCATCGATGCCCATGTAGAGGACGAACCCGCGGGCAACGTTGTCGTTGGCTACCGGGCGGACCTGGTTTGCACCGGGCACCACAGGGGTAGGGGCAGTAACGGGAGCAGACTCGGCGGGATGCACGGCGCGAAGCTGACCGTAGGAATTCGGGTTGTAACCCTGCGGGGCGAAGCCCTGGGCAGGGAAGCTGCTTCCGGATGCGGAGGGAGCAAGCGAAGGACGCGGGCCGAAGCCGGGGCGAAGGCCGGTGGCCTGGCCGGCCTTGGCGGCGTTACGGACAGAGATGTGGACGTATCCGGATGCAACTGACATGAATGCTTACCTCAATGTGAAATGGCCGGCTCCGCGGCTCGAATGCTGGTTTCCCCGTCACGCGGACCGGGGAGGGACGCCCGACGCTGGGCTTGGGGGCGAATGCCTAAGAACTTCGGTGGGTGGGAAGGTCAGGCGTGCATTCGACAACAGCGCATGTCGGCAGCAGCGGATGTGCTGGGCCAATATTCTGCGGCTGCAGGTGCTGTTGAGTTCTTGTTCACATTGGAAGTGTGCCGCGTAACAATGCCAACTTGCAAGTAACAATGGACCGAATCGTCCGCATCGTGAGACAAATCCAGGAATTGTGCTGCATGTCACTATTTCGGAAGCGGGGATGAATTGGGACGCTCGAATCGGCAAAACGCCAAAATTCGGCCCTCTGCAGAAGAATCTTCGCCAGTTTGGCAGATTACCGAATGTGTCCGAAATTCAACCGTTTGACGTGGAATCGGCCCCCGACCTCTGCGGCGTGTCCAACCGGAGTCCTGCCCCCAGCAGATTTTTTTGCCCGCGAAGGCCGCTGAGCCGGAGGCAGGACAGTCCGACCATCGTTCGGGCCGCCGTCAGTTACTGCTGCTTCCCTGGTTGGGGGTGCTTGCGGTGGTGGCTGCAGCCAGTTGGATGGTCTCGGCAGTATAGGTTTCCGCGTCCTTTAGGGCGGTCACCCGGACGCTGGCGCCGGAGGTCACATTGGAGAAGCTGAGTGTGGTGCCGGTGGAACCTCCGCCTCGCTGCCGCATCCCCTGCGTCACCTCGACGTCGGAGCCCACGGCGTAGGTCCGGGAAAATCCGTCCTCACTCTTTACGGTCATGGACGTGCCGGAGATTTCCGTGACGGTGCCTGCCTGCCCCGCCATGGTGACGTAGCCGGAGCCCTGGAGGACCACGTATTCGGAGTGGACGGCGGCGTTGAGTCCTGCCGGCCCCACCCCCAGGCCACCCGGTCCGCCGTCCATTGACATGCCGCCGTCCATGCCGCCTGCCATGCCGCCACCCATGCCGCTTTGGCCGTCCGGACCGGTTACGCCGCTCTGGCTCCCGGGACCGACCTGGCCCATGGCACCCGCGCCCTGGCCATTGGTCGCTGAAGCCGTTCCGCTCCCGTTTCCGGCAGCGTAGGCGCCGGCACCGGCTGCCGCGGCCACCACCACCGCAACGCCACCCACCAGGAGGCCCTTCTTCGCGGTCCAGTTCCCTTTCCCTCCCCGGGTCGAATCAGTGGGTGCGTACTGCTGGGGTGCGCCCCATCCCATGCCGGAGCCGGGCACCTGGCCCTGCGCCGTCGTCGTACCCCACCCCGCAGAAGGCGAACCCGGAACGGGGGCGCCCCAGCCCTGGGCAGGCTGCTCCTGCTGCGGCTGGTCCCGCGACGCCTGCTCCCGTCCTGCCGGCTCCTGGCCCGGGCCGGGATGGCCTGCCTGGGCATTCCATCCCTGCGCGGCACCGTCGCGGCCGGCACCATCTGCCGTGCCTTCCCACACCGGGGCCGGCTGGCCCTGTTGCTTTCGGCCTTCTGCGGACGGGTTCGCCTGACGGTTGTGGCTTGATGCCCCGGGGTAGGCGTTGTCGTGCTGTTCCATGGTTTTCTCCAAGAAGTCGTAGCTGTTGGTGGTGCTGTTGTCCCAACAGGCTGTGCCGCTTTGCTGTGCAGGGGCTGTGCGGCGGACCAAGCCTGCCTGTGACCTGCCAGGGCAACAAGCCAGGCCGCCACCTCACGGGAGTCACAGGTGGCTAGGCTGGAGCTCACAGCCGGAACACAGCAACGTCAAAGCATCGGCAAACCGACAGATCGGAGAGTTGTCCCATGGCATCCCCGCACCCCATGACCAACAACCTTCCCCAGCTCACCCACCCGGACGGTTCCCCGATCCGCGCCCTGGTGGTGGATGACGAGCCCAGCCTGTCGGAACTGATGAGCATGGGCCTGCGCATGGCAGGCTGGTCCGTAGCCGTGGCCGGCGACGGGCCCACTGCCGTGAAGCTCGCCAAGGACTTCCACCCGGACGTCCTGGTGCTCGATGTCATGCTGCCAGGGTTCGACGGCGTGGAGCTGCTGGGCAGGATCCGCGCCTTCACGCCGGAGGTGCCCGCGCTTTTCCTGACGGCCAAGGACGACGTCCAGGACCGCATCGTGGGGCTGGCCGCCGGCGGGGACGACTATGTCACCAAGCCCTTCAGCATGGAGGAAGTCCTGCTCCGCCTGCACCGCCTGGTCCAGCGTTCCGGGGTGGCCGCCATGGACACCGCCGAGCTGGTGGTGGGCGACCTGGTGCTCAACGTGGACACCCGGGAAGTCACCCGTGCCGGGGACGACGTCCAGCTGACGGCCACACAGTTCGAACTCCTCCGCTACCTGATGGAAAACCCAAAACGCGTGGTCAGCAAAGCCCAGATCCTTGACCACGTGTGGGATTACGATTTCGGTGGCCAGGCAAACATCGTGGAACTGTACATCTCCTACCTGCGCAAGAAGATCGAAGCGAACCATCCGCCGATGATCCATACCGTGCGCGGGGCGGGCTACGTCATCAAGCCCGCAGACTAGCCGGGGACACGCATGTCATCGCTTTCCGGTGTCCCCCGGCCTGCCGGCCGCTCCTGGTTCAACCCCTCAACCTGGCACCTCCGCACCCGCCTGATCCTGCTCTCCATGGCCCTCCTGGTGGCAATTTCCAGTGCGATCGGCGTGGTCAGCTATGCCTCCATGGATGTGGTCCTCACCAACCAGCTGGACGCCCAGCTGAAGCTGGCGTCCCGCGGCCGGCCGCCGGAAGGCAACCCGTCCGGCCGTCCCGACCCCCTCGACGCACGCGGACAAAGCGTGGGAACGCTCAATGCAAGGGTGGTGGGCGGACAGGTCAGCCGGGAAGCCGGATTCCTTTCCTCGGACGCCACCCGCACAGCCCTGACCGCACGGGACGCGGCCACCCTGCAGGCGCTCCCCCACGACGGCATGCCGGTGGACCGCGAGCTGTCCAACGGCGACTACCGGCTGATGGCAACCGAAACCCCGTACGGCGATGTGGTGATCACCGGCCTGCCACTGGCAACGAAACAAAGCACCGAGGCCTCGCTGGTCCTGACGATGGTGCTGGTTTCGCTGGGCGGCCTGGTCCTGATCGGGTTGGCCGGCACTGCCCTGATCCGCCGGACCATGCGGCCGCTGGAACAGTTGTCCGACGTCGCCACCAAAGTGTCCAAGCTCCCCCTGGACGCCGGTGAGGTTGCGCTCGCTGTCCGGGTGCCGCCCTCTGCGGCGCATCCCACCACCGAGGTGGGCAGCGTGGGCCACGCCCTGAACCTGATGCTGGACAACGTCTCCAGTGCGCTGGAGGCACGCCAGCGGAGCGAGACGAAGGTGCGCCAGTTTGTTGCCGACGCGTCCCATGAACTTCGAACACCGCTGACCGCTATCCGCGGGTACACCGAGCTGATGCGCATGACTGAACCCTTGACCGAGGACGGCCAGAAGTCGCTGGGCCGTGTTCAAAGCCAGTCGGAGCGCATGACAGCGCTGGTGGAGGACCTGTTGCTGCTGGCACGGCTGGACGAGGGCAAGGCAACCGAAGCCACCGACGTGGACCTGACCCAACTGGTGGTGGAAACCGTCAGCGACGAAAAGGTCATGGCCCCGGACCACACGTGGCAGCTGCAGTTGCCCGACGAACCCGTCACGGTCCGCGGGGACACCACCCAGCTCCACCAGGTGCTGGCCAACCTGCTCTCCAACGCCCGGAAGCACACCCCGGCCGGCACAACCGTGACCACCGGCGTGATGCGCTCGGCCGACGGCAGCGTGGTGGTTACGGTTACCGACGACGGGCCCGGCATCCCGGCCGAATTCCAGGGCAGTATTTTCTCGCGCTTCACCCGGGCCGACGCCGCCCGTTCCGGCTCGGAAGGCTCCGGCTCCGAGGGTTCTTCGGGCCTCGGGCTGTCCATCGTCGAATCGATTGTCATGGCCCACGGCGGCACCGTGGAACTGGTATCACGGCCGGGCAGGACCGAGTTCGCGGTCCGCCTTCCGGCGGCCGGACCCGCGCAGCCCTGAAGCGCCACGACTTACACAGCCGCGTCACAGGTTGTGCCTAAAGCCTTCAAATCAGGCAGCGCCACTCTTGATGCATGACGCTCACCGACCACACTTCAGGAACCCTGCAGGACGCCGCGGTGGCGCCGCCGGGCCTTCCCTCCCCGGGACGTGCCGTACGGCGCGCGCCCGTGGACACCCGCACCGCAGTCCCCGTCCTTGATGTCACCATCCCCGTCTTCAACGAGGAGCGCGACCTTGAGGAATGCCTCCGCAGGCTCCACGGACACCTGCGCGACACCTTCCCGCACAGCTTCCGGATCACCGTGGCGGACAACGCAAGCACGGACGGCACCCTGAAGATCGCCGAACGGCTGGCCCGCGAGTTCCCGGAGGTCGCCGTGGTACACCTCGATGAGAAGGGTCGCGGGAACGCGCTGCGCAAGGTATGGCTCGCGTCCCCGTCGCCGGTCCTGGCCTACATGGACGTGGACCTTTCCACCGACCTGGCAGCCCTGCCCCCGTTGCTGGCACCCCTGATTTCCGGGCACTCCGACCTCGCAATCGGCACCCGGCTGACCCGCAACTCCCGGGTTGTCCGCGGACCCAAGCGGGAGTTCATCTCGCGCAGCTACAACCTGATGCTCCACTCGCTGATGGCTGCCCGGTTCAGTGACGCCCAGTGCGGATTCAAAGCAATCCGTGCCGACGTCGCGCAGCAGATCCTCCCCTACACCGTTGACAATTCCTGGTTCTTCGACACCGAGCTCCTGGTCCTGGCTGAGCGCTGCGGCCTGCGCGTCCACGAAGTTCCCGTGGACTGGGTCGACGATCCCGACTCCAGTGTGGACGTGGTCCGCACAGCGCTGGCCGACGTCCGTGGAATGGCCCGGCTCACCCGCGACCTGGTCTACGGGCGCATCCCGGTTCCGGAACTGCGCGCCGCCCTTGCCAGAGGCCCGCTCCCGGCGTCGTCCCGGGCTGGCGAACAGACCCGCGGCAGCAGCCTGTTCGGCCAGCTGGTCCGGTTCGCCGCCATCGGCGCCGCCTCAACGCTGGCCTACCTGCTGATCTTCCTGTTCTGCCGGGGCTTCATGGATCCGCAGCTGGCCAACTTCCTTGCCCTGCTGGTCACGGCCGTGGCCAATACCGGGGCCAACCGGCGCTTCACGTTCGGGATCCAGGGCGGAAACCCGGTCCGGCACCATTTTGAGGGGCTGATCGTGTTCGGCATCGGCCTGGTGCTCACCTCCGGGGCGCTCGCCCTGGTCCACCGGACCACGACGCCCGACCGGTGGATGGAAGTCCTCACCGTGGTGGCGGCGAACCTGGCTGCCACGGCAGTGCGGTTCCTGCTGTTCCGGCTCTGGGTCTTCCGGGGAGCCGGCACCAACAAGACAACCCACGCCACCACCTCCACAGAAACGGGTGCACCATGACCTCCACCATCTCACCGGCAGGCACCGGCTCAACTGCCACACCGCGGCCCGCAAACGCCGGCGGCCCGGCCTCTGCCGCGGGAGCTTCACAACCCGCCCCGCGCTGGGTGCGTCCCTCGGCCGCCGCGCTCCTGGTGGCCACGGCGGTCCTGTACCTGTGGAACCTTGCCGCCACCGGCTACGGGAACTCGTTCTACGCCGCGGCCATCCAGGCGGGTACCAAGGACTGGACCGCGTTCCTCTTCGGATCGCTCGACGCCGGAAACGCCATCACGGTTGACAAGCCCCCGGCGGCACTGTGGATTCCAGCCCTGGCGGGCCGCATTTTCGGATTCTCGTCCCTCAGCATGCTGGTGCCCGAGGCACTCGTGGGCGTGGCCGCCGTCGGCGTCCTCTACCTGGCGGTCAAGAGGGTCTCAGGACCGGCCGCAGGCCTGCTGGCCGGCGCCGCGCTGGCGCTGACGCCAGTGGCTGCGCTCATGTTCAAGTTCAACAACCCCGACGCCATGCTCACCCTGTGCCTGGTGCTGGCGGCATACTTCACCATCCGGGCCACCGAACGGGCGGGCTGGAAGTGGCTTGTTGCGGCTGGAGCCGTGATCGGCCTGGCTTTCCTCACCAAGATGCTGCAGGGCTTCCTGGTCGTTCCGGCGCTGGGACTGGCCTACCTGTGGGCAGCCCCCACCTCGATCGGTCGCCGGCTGGTGCACCTCATGGGCGCGCTGGGAGGCATCATCGTGGTTGCCGGCAGCTACATCGCCCTCTTCCAGCTGACACCGGCTTCGGCCCGGCCGTACATGGCCGGCTCCACCACCAACAGCTTCCTGGAGCTGACCTTCGGCTACAACGGCCTGGCCCGCATCACCGGCTCGGGTGAAGGCATGCCCGGCGGCGGAGCGGGCGGTGCGGCCGGCGGTCCCCGCGGCGGTTTCGGCGGGGGCAACAGCGGATTCGGCGGGGCTGCTGGCCTGCTGCGGATGTTCGGGACGAGCTTTGGCGGCGAAGTGTCATGGCTGCTGCCCGCCGCCCTCGTCCTGCTGGCTGCCGGCCTCTGGTTCACCCGGCGGGAAGCCCGCACTTCGATGGGCCGCGCGTCGCTGATCCTGTGGGGCGGCTGGCTCCTGGTCACCGCGGGTGTGTTCAGTTTCATGAGCGGCATTGTCCACCCGTACTACTCCGTGGCGCTGGCACCGGCGATCGCGGCACTGGTGGGAACCGGCGCGGTGGAGCTCTGGCGCGGCCGGGCCTCCTGGCCGGCCAGGATTGTCCTGGCCGCAACCGTCCTGGGCACCTCCATCTGGTCGGCGGTCCTCCTGGGCC
Organism: Pseudarthrobacter sp. LT1; assembly: GCF_035621795.1. Taxonomy (NCBI): domain Bacteria; kingdom Bacillati; phylum Actinomycetota; class Actinomycetes; order Micrococcales; family Micrococcaceae; genus Pseudarthrobacter; species Pseudarthrobacter sp. LT1. The sequence continues at coordinate 746,692 of NZ_CP141830.1, read as the reverse complement.
GCGACGCGTCCTGGCTCCCCTGGCTGCGCATCGTCGTCATCGTCCTTGGCGTCCTTGCAGCCGCGGGCCTCCTGCTCCGCGTTGACGGCCTTGGCACGGCCGGACGGTTCCGGCGCGCGGGCGCTGCCGCCGTCGTCGTCGTATCCCTCCTGGCCGGAGGAGTCGGGGCGGGTGCCTGGACCGTCGCCACCGCGGCGTCCGCGCATTCGGGTTCCATTCCGACGTCGGGGCCCGCAGGTTCGGCGGCAGGCGGCTTTGGGAACCGGGCAGCTGGTTTCCGCGGCGACCGCACCGGCGGCACGGACACCGCCACCGGAACCGACAGGTTAGACCCCGCTAACGGGTTTGACCCCGCAAACGGAATGGGCGGCGCAGCCGACGGGGCCGGTGGTCCCGGCGGAGCGGGCGGGCCCGGCGAGGGAACGGCCGATGCCGCAGTGACCGCGTTGCTCTCCTCCACCACCACGAAGTGGTCCGCGATCGTCTCCGGCGCCAGCCAGGCAGCCAGCCTGGAACTTGCCACGAACACCAACGTCATCGCGCTCGGCGGGTGGAACGGCGGGGATCCGTACCCCACGCTCGCCCAGTTCCAGGACATGGTATCCAAGGGTGAGATCGGATATTACATCCAGGGCGGCGGCATGGGCGGCGGCATGGGCGGCCGGGGCGGCAACTCGGAGGTGGCCGCCTGGGTGCAGGCCAACTTCCAGGCCCAGACCGTGGGCAATTCCACTGTCTACGACCTGACCAAGTAGCCCGCCATGGCCAGCCACTACCCCAGCTCCATGCCTTCAAGCCCAACAACCGGGTTCACGCGCCCCCTCCTGCCCCGTGCGTCGGGAGGGGGCGGGGCCGCCACGGCCCAGGGGACCCGGCCCGCCAGCCGGCATCGGGATCCCCTGGCCCGCCGGCGGCACCTGGAACTGGCAGCGCTGCTGGCGGGCGCGGCGGTTCTGTACCTCTGGAACCTCGGGGCGTCCGGCTGGGCCAACGCCTTCTACTCCGCTGCCGCCCAGGCCGGCTCACAGGACTGGACTGCCTGGTTCTTCGGTTCCTCTGACGCCGCCAACTCCATCACCGTGGACAAGCCGCCGGCCTCCCTGTGGGTCATGGGGTTGTCGGTCCGGCTCTTTGGGCTGAACCCGTGGAGCATCCTGGTTCCGCAAGCGCTGATGGGCGTTGCCGCCGTCTGGCTGCTCTACCTGTCCGTTCGCCGGGCCGCGGCGCACGCCACCGGAGATGCCACCACCGCCCACCGGGCGGGTTTGCTGGGGGCCGCGGTGTTGGCCCTCACCCCGGTTGCCACACTGATGTTCCGGTTCAACAACCCGGATGCCCTGCTGGTGCTGCTCATGACGGCGGCCGCGTACGCGGTACTCCGCGCGGTCCAGGAGGACCGGCTGCGCTGGCTCCTGCTGGCCGGGGTGTTCCTGGGCTTTGGATTCCTGGCCAAGCAGCTGCAGGTCCTGCTGGTGGTTCCCGGTTTTGCCGTGGCCTACACGGTTGCGGGGCCGGGCAGGCTGGGCCGGCGCGTGCTGCGGCTGGCCGCGGCGGGGGCGGCGATGGTGGTTTCCGCGGGCTGGTGGCTCGTGGCCGTGCAGCTGACGCCGGCCAACATGCGGCCCTACATTGGCGGTTCGCAGGACAACTCCATCCTGGAGCTGACCCTTGGCTACAACGGACTGGGCCGGCTGACGGGCGACGAAACGGGCAGCGTGGGTGGCGGCAACGGCTGGGGCGTTCCCGGCCTGTTCCGGATGTTCAACAATGAGTTCGGTGGCCAGATCGCCTGGCTGCTGCCCTCCGCCCTGATCCTTGCGGCCGGCCTGCTGTGGGTCGGCAGGCGTGCATCGCGGACGGATCCGGTGCGGGCGTCCGTGCTGGTCTGGGGCTCCTGGGTGCTGGTGACCGGCCTGGTGTTCAGCTTCATGGCAGGCATCATCCACCCCTACTACGCGGTGGCGCTGGCGCCGGGCATCGCCGGGCTGACCGGCCTGGGTGCAGGTCTGCTGTGGCAGCGCAGGCAGCAGGCGGCCGCCGCAATCGGGCTCGCGGCTGCAGTGGCCGCGGCAGCCCTGACGGCGTTCTTCCTGCTGGGCACCACCTCGGCCTACGGTCCGTGGCTGCGGTGGGTGGTCCTTGCAGGCGGGCTGGCCGGGGCAGCAGGCGCGGGCTTCAGCCAGTTCCTGGGCATGCGTTCGGTGCAGCGGACGACGGCGGCGCTGGCCATCGCTGCAACGCTCGCCGGGCCGCTGGCCTTCTCCATCTCCACCGCGTCCACAGCGCACAGTGGGGCAATTGTCAGTGCCGGCCCCATTTCCGGATTCGGCGCAGGGCCAGGCGGTGCCCCCGCCGGCGTCCGGAACAGCCGGAACGGCTCCGGCGCGAACAGCACCGGCCCTACAGGTATTGCGGGGCAGGGCAACACAAACCCGGGCAGTACGGCACAGGGCAATACGGGGCAGGGCTTCCGGCAGCCGAATGCCCAGGGCGGCACGGGCTTCGCCGGCGGCCGCGGGGGTGGCGCGGGCGGCCTCCTGGGTGCGCCCACGCCGTCGGCTGATCTGGTCGCCGCGCTCAAGAGCAGCGCCTCGAGTTACACCTGGGCCGCGGCCGTGGTGGGCTCCAACAACGCCGCAGGTTACCAACTGGCAACGGAGCTGCCGGTCATGGCGGTGGGCGGCTTCAACGGTACCGACCCCTCCCCCACGTTGGCGCAGTTCCAGGACCTGGTAGCCCTGGGAGAGATCCATTACTTCATCGGCGGCGGAGCCATGCGCTCCAACAGCGGTTCCGACGCTGCCACCCGGATCGCGGAGTGGGTGGCAGCCAATTTCACGTCGCAGAGCATTGGCGACACTACGGTCTACGAACTGACCGGCCACTAGCGGAGGACGCCCGGGCCCGGGCTGCATGATGGCTTGGCACGCGAGTGCCGGGGCTGCATGGTGCCCGGCACGGCAGGTACCCACCCGGCGGGGCTGCATGATGCCCGGCCGGGCAGGTCCCCACCCGGATACTCCCCGTCGCAGCCAGGCAACTCGACGCGCTGCCGGCCGTGACTTCCGTTACCTAAATGTGACTTTCACTTGATCTTCCTGTACCGTCGACTGGGTGCGGTCCCCGTTCGGGCCGCATATCCCGGGTTGACGCCAAGCTCTGCCGCTTCCCCGGATTTCCGATTGAGCAACGGCAGAGGCGGGGGACCCACCGTCCCGGGCAATGAATGCCCTTGGGGTTAAGCCAGTACGTGATTTTCCCGTACGGCCGGATGCCCTCATCCGAACCCGACAGCTAACTCCGCAGGTGTGAGAGGCGATCAATCATGTTCAAAAACACGGCAGAAGCACGCCTGCATGCCAAGGCTAAACATAAGGCCACGCAGCAGGCAAAGAAAACCACCCTGGGCCGCCGGGCCGGAATCCTCGCAGTATCCTGCGCGGTGCTGGTTGGGGTCGGCGCAGCCGGCCAGGCCACCAGCAGCATGGCCCCGGTGTCATCAACCCAGGCAACTCAGGCAGCGTCCGATGCCCAAATGAGCATCGAGAAGAGTGAGATCCGTTCCAACCCGGCGGCGAGCCCCGCTCCCGCTGCAATCGCAGTGGCTCCACAGGCGGCGGAGCCCGCTCCCGCGGCCCCGGCACCCGCCGCCCCCGCGCCGGCCCCTGCACCTGTACCCGCACCCGAGCCCGCCCCGGCTCCGGAGCCGGCACCCGTCGTCGCGGTCAATGACCCCGCCGGCGCCCAGGCCTACGCCGCCAGCCAGTTGGCCACGTACGGATGGGGTCCGGACCAGATGCAGTGCCTCCAGACGCTGTGGACCAAGGAATCGGACTGGACCACTACGGCCACTAATCCCAGCAGCGGTGCGTACGGAATCGTCCAGTCCCTCCCTGCTGAGAAGATGGCCAGCTCCGGCGCCGACTACCTCACCAATTACCGCACGCAGATCAACTGGGGCCTGAACTACATCAAGCTCAGCTATGCCTCCCCGTGCGGTGCGCTCAACTTCCACCTGGCGCACAACTGGTACTAGCCACCGCTCCCCTGCGGCTGCGCGCCGAAGGACCACCTTCCGCGGAGCCTCCCCTGCATTGACCGCGGCCGACGGCGCGTGCCGGCTCCCCGCCGTCGTACGCCTTGGGCAGGGCCACAGCAGGGAATTGCAGCGTCATCGACGGCCCGCATCCATAGGGATGCGGGCCGTGGTGCTTTAATCCCAGGCTGCCTTAACCCTCAAGGTGCTTCAGCTGCAGTGCCTCATGGTGCGGTGCTTGGGGTTGCGGTGCTTTGGGCCGCGGTGCTTGGGGTTGCGTCCGGCCCGGCGTTCCGCCACGGGATGTACTGGACGGACCACTTGTTGCCATCAGGATCGGCGAAGTAGACAAAGTGGCCCCAGGGCAGCACTTCGATGTCACTGACGTCCACACCATTGTTCCTCAGGTGGTCGTGCGCTGCCTGGATGTCGTCCACCACCATCTGGAGCGTGGTTCCCGTGCCGGGTGGGGCGTCCAGGAGCCCCTCGCCCATGCAGATGGAGCAGGCCGACCCGGGCGGGGTCAACTGCACAAAGCGGATGTCGTCCGAAGGCCGCTCGTCGTAGTCGGCGTTGAAGCCCACCTTGTTGACGTAGAAATCCTTGGCCCGGTCAACGTCGGACACGGGGACATAGACAAGTTCCAGTTTCCAGTCCATCCGCACAGGCTAACCGCGGGGACGGCTTCAAAAAAGGGTGAAAACTACCCTGCGATGCCGTACAGGCGGTCGCCGGCGTCACCCAGGCCGGGAACGATGTAGGACTTCTCGTTGAGTTTCTCGTCGATGGAGGCCAGGACGATGTGCACGTTTGCGTCGCCCAGTTCCTCCTCCAGCTTGGCCAGGCCCTCCGGGGCCGCCAGCAGGCAGATGCAGGTGACGTCCGACGCGCCCCGCTTAAACAGGAACTTGATGGCCTCGCGCAACGTGCCACCGGTGGCCAGCATGGGGTCCAGGACGAACACCTGGCGGCCGGTCAGGTCCTCCGGCAGGCGCTCCGCATAGGTGATGATGTCCAGCGTCTCCTCGTCCCGGGCCATGCCCAGGAAGCCCACCTCGGCGGTGGGGACCAGCTTGGTCATGCCCTCCAGCATGCCCAGGCCTGCGCGCAGGATGGGGACAACCAGCGGGGTGGGCTTGGTGAACGCCGTGCCGATGGTGGTGCTGACGGGCGTCTCGATGGTGACGGGCTCCGTGCGGACCTCCCGCGTGGCTTCGTAGGCCAACAGGGTCACCAGCTCTTCCGTCAGCTGGCGGAAGACCGGCGACGGCGTGTTCTTGTCCCGCAGGACGGTGAGCTTGTGGGCGACCAGGGGGTGGTCAACAACGAGAGTACGCATCCCCCAAAACTATCATCCGGCGGTGTCCTTGTTGTGGCTGCCGCGGGCATGCTCCTTGCCGCCGTCGCCGTGGTGGTGCACTTCCTCTGCCACCACATCACGGACGATCGGACGGTCGAACGACGGAGCCGCACCGGCGTGCTCCCGCCTGCGGACCAGGTGGAACAGCCTGTGCGCCAGGATCACCACGCCCACCCAGGTGAGGCCCAGCAACCACCCGGCCGTAACGTCCGTCAGCCAGTGATGGCCAAGGAAGACGCGGCTCAGCCCCATGGCGATGATGAAGAGCGCGCCGGCCGTGATGGCGGTGACGCGCACCAGCATGGTGTTGAACTGGAGGCAGATGAGGTAGGCCACCAGGCTGATCACCACGGTGGTATTCAGGGTGTGGCCGCTGGGGAAGGAGGGCGAATCCTCGTAAGGAGGCACCGCGTCCGCATGGTCCGGGCGGGTGCGGCCCACCAGTTTCTTGCCAAAGGTGGTGGCCATGATGGAGACCCCCGCCGCACCGCCGATCAGGACGAGCGGGCGCCAGTTCCGGCTGAGGAACGTCAACCAGGCGGTGAGGATGCTGGCAAGGATGGGCATGCCGATGCCGCCGCCGATGTTGGTGAAGCCGGTAACGAACGCATCAAGTCCGGGGCTGCGCAGGCTCTCGGCCAGGGCCAGGGCAGGCTTGTCCAGGTTGGCCAGGCCGGCAGAATCCACCACGTTGTCGTACACCTCGGCGCCCAGCAAAGCCAGGGACACGATGATGACGCCGCCCACAAGGATGGTGAGGACGAGCGCCGCGTAAGGTTTGAACCAGAGACCTAGCCGATCCCGAAGAGTGTCCATGGTGCCTCCCGGCATCCGTAAGTAACCTGAGTATCCCCGAAACTATCATTGAGCCATGCCGTTGCCCGAAAAGAAACATGATGCCTGGATGGGCCTTGCCCTGGCGGAAGCACGCAGCGCGCTCGCCACGGAGGATGTTCCCATCGGCGCCGTGGTGATAGGGCCCGACGGCGGGGTGCTGGGTTCCGGCCGGAACCAGCGGGAGGAACTGGGCGACCCTACGGCCCATGCCGAGGTGGTGGCCATCCGGGAAGCGGCGGGGCGGCTGCAGCAACGGGCACGGCTCGACGGCGGCCGCGGCGATGGCTGGCGGTTGTCCGACTGCACGCTGGTGGTCACCCTGGAACCCTGCGCAATGTGTGCCGGAGCAATTGTCCTGGCCCGGATCCCGCGGGTGGTGTTCGGGGCCTGGGACGAGAAGGCCGGCGCCGCAGGCTCGGTGTTCGACATCCTCCGCGAACGCCGGCTCAACCACTGGGTTGAGGTGTATTCGGGAGTCCGCGAGGACGAGTGCGCCTTGTTGCTGCGCGAGTTTTTCGCCGGGCACCGCGGAGCAACTTCTAGTCCTGTTCCGCCAGCAGGGCCAGCACTCCCCTTGCCGTAGCACTCCAGTCCGGAAGGCGTGTCCGCCCCTCCAGCGCTGCTGCGCGCCAGCTTTCCCTGGTGTCCGGGTCCTGAAGCCAGTGGCGCAGGACGCCGGCCAGCAGGCCCGGGCTTTCCTGACCACCTTCCGGAAGTGGCAGCGCTGCCCCGGGAAGCCGGGGTCCGCCGTCGGCCGCTGTTAAACCCGCCAGCCCCAGCGCCTCAACCGCCCCTGTCCCTTCACGGACCAGGACCGGGATGCCATGAGCCAGGGACTCGGTGACGGCCATGCCGAACGCCTCCTGCCGGGACACCAGGAGGCTGAGATCCGTCCGCGCCCATTCAGCTTCCAGCGCTTCGCCGGCGAGCTCACCGGTGAACCGCACCCGTTCCTGCAGGGCGTTCTCCGTGATGGCAGCCCGGACTTTCCGCGCGTAGTTGGGGTCTGCCTGGTCCGAGCCCACCAGGGACGCGGTCCAAGGGAGGTCCTGGACCAGGGCGAGTGCTTCCACAGCCAGCATCTGGTCCTTGTTGGGCAGCAAGGCGGCGACCACTGCCAGGTGCGGAGGCGTGGAACCGCCGGCTTGGGCTGCGGGGTCGACTCCGGGCAGGGCGACGTGTGCCTGCGGAAGCCCTCTTTCGATCAGGACCGACGCTGCCCAGGTGCTGGTGCAGATCACACCGGCTGCTGCCCTGAGAGCCCTGGCCTCGTCTGCAAGGGCTGATGCGCCTGAACTTTCCGGCACCGGCATATGCACCAGCACCCATGTTTCCTGTCCCGTGCGGGCCGCGGCTTCCAGCTCAGCCGGGGCACCAACGGCCACCAGCCCGTCAACGATCGCCACTGGCCGCCCCGGGCCCGCCCCACGTTCGCTTGCTTCGAGGAAGGTGCCCAGCCGGCGTCGTCCGGTGGCGCCGGCTTGCGGCCAGTCCCCCTCAACACTGATCACGTCCACCGCGGCGCCAAGTTCCCGCAACCCTGCAACCAGGCGGGCGTTGTAGACGTTGCCGCCTGAGCTGTGGCGGATGTTGCCGGGGACCAGCAGCCGGATGTGGCGCACGGTCAGGCGGTGAGGTCCAGGGAATAGGCGGCCCACGCATCCGGATTCTCGCGCAGCGTGACGTCGAGGCCTGCGAGTTCGCGGCCGTCGTCGCTGTCCTTGATCCTGGCGGCGACTTCCTGGGCGATGTACTGGGCGAGCGCTTCCGTGGTGGTGAGCTTGCCTTCGAAATCCGGGTGCTCGTCGAGGTTGCGGTAGTTCAGGCCAGCCAGCACTTCCTCGATGATGGTTCCGGCGGCGCCGATGTCCAGGACGATCGCGTCATCGTTCAGGGCACGACGACGGAAGGTCACCTCGGCGACGAAGGTTGCCCCGTGGAGTCCCTGGGCCGGGCCGAACGCTTCACGCGGAAGACTGTGGGCAATCATGAAGTGGCGGCGGACTGTCAGGCTGAACATGGGTTACCTCAAGTTTTCGGAGTCGTGGGCGGCTGGGGTGGGTGCTTGGTTGGTGGCGGGGTACTCGACGACGTGGCACAGCGCTTCCAGGGTGCCGTCCGCCAGGCTTTGGACGACGCCGGGCAGGTCCTCGAACTTGGAAGAGCCGGTCAGGAATGCGTCGAAGACGGGATCCTTCAGCAGCGACACTGCCAGGTCCAGGCGGTCCGCATTGGTGCGGCGGTGGCGCCGCGCACGCGCCACCATGCCTACCTGGCTGGCCCTGATGGACAGCCGCCGTGCGTGGAAGTCCTCCCCCAGCGGGACAGTGACTTCCCGGTTGGCGTACCAGGACATCTCGATGACGTCGCCTTCATCGCCGACCAGCTGCAGGCTGCGTTCGAGGCCTTCCTGCGAGGCCGAGCAGTGGAACACGATGTCGCAGTCGGCCAGGGCGCCGTCGGGGTGTGCGAAGTCCACGCCCAGGGTGTCCGCGAGCCGCGTCCTGCCGGGATCGAGGTCCACAAGCTGAAGGCGTTGCAGCGGGAAAGTGCGCAGAAGCGTGGCCACCATGCCGCCCACCAGGCCTGCACCCACGACCGCAACCCTGTCCCCCAGCCGCGGCCCGGCTTCCCACAGGGCGTTGACTGCTGTTTCCACCGTTCCGGTAAGGACCGCACGCCGGGAGGGGACGTCGTCGGGAATCCTGGTCAAGGACTCCACCGGAACCACGTAGAGGTCCTGGTGCGGGTTCAGGCAAAAGACGCGCTGGCCTTTCCACCCCTCGGGCCCTTCCTCCACGATGCCGACAGACAGGTAGCCGAATTTCACCGGCCCGGGGAACTGGCCTTCCTGGTGCGGGGCCCGCATTTTTTCCGCGACCCGCGGCGGCACTGCCCCGGCGTGGACCACCATTTCGGTGCCCTTGCTGATGCCCGAGTAGAGGGCACGGACCAACGCTTCACCGGGCCCCGGGGCCGGCACGTCCTCGGTTCTGAGCTCGCCGTGCTCCTTGGCAGTGGTCCAGTATGCGGTTGCGTGGATCGGAGTCTGTGAATTTGTCATCTTGCTGATGAATCTAACCGGACGTGCAGGGACGGGGAAAGTCCGACGCCGCGTGGCAGGGTTGATTGCTTCAAGAGACAAGGTGTTGGAGGAGCGCTTCCTCAAGGAGGCTGCGCTCTTTGGCAAGGCTCAGCTCTTCAGGCACCAGCTCTTCGCCCGGCATGATGCGCCCACCTGGCAGGTACCTTTCACCTTGCAGGAATCCCGAGGGCCAGCGTGGTGGTTCCCAGTCCTGGTGTTCGCTTTGGTAGTGGCGGCCGGTGGGTGAGGTCCAGCCGGGTGGTTCGTTCTTAGTGGCGGGTGTGGGTTTCCATCCGGTGGTGTGGCGGAGTTTGTGGTGTTTCGGGCACGGCTGTCCCAGGTTGCTGATCCCGGTGGTACCGCCCTTGGCCCAGGCGAGGATGTGGTCGGCGTCGTTGTCCAGGGAGTTGTTGCTGCAGCCCGGGAACGGGCACTTCCCGTCCCGCATCCGCAGCCAGGACCGCATCGCGCCGGCGACCCGGTAGCTTGTCCGGCCGATTTCCAGTGGTGCCCCGTCCCGCGGATCCACCAGCACCCGGTAGAACGACCCCGCACCGGAGGCGACGAGTTCCCGGGCCATTGACGGTGGGATGGGACCGTACCCGTCCAGCATCGCCGCCTCGTCGGTCAGGCCCAGCAGGGAGAACACCGGGACGGTGACCAGCACCTGCGCCCGGATCGGCGCCTGCACACGGTCCCGGACGGCACCGTCGCCGGAGCTGCCGTTCGCACCCGTACCCTCGGTGAAGCTGCCGCTGGTGCTGTCACTGCCGCGGGTGTCGCTGTGGTTTGGTGTGCCGTTGGTGAGGATCGCGTTGGCGAAGGTGTCGGCCCGGAGCTGGGTCATGGTGCGGCATTCATCCGGTCCCTGCAGGGCCCGGGCGGTCGCGGTGAGCCGGTTCCACCCGGCCTGGGCCTGGTCCGCGGGCAGGTACGCGGAGAGCCAGGCCATCCCGTCCTGGTCCGGCCGGAACTCCACCCGCCGGTCCGCCACCGCTTTGGCGTGGCGTTGTTCGATGGACCCGGCCTGGTGGCGTTCCCGCCAGGTGCGGGCCTTGGCTTTGAACCGGTGCGCCGGCAACCCACCCACCGGGCACCCCCGTGCCGGGTCCGGTGCGTCCGGGTCCAGGAAATGGGCTTCCAACGCCGCAGCCCCCGCGGCATCCAGACTGGCTGTCTCGTCCGCCATCACCACCGCGTGCTGCCAGGAGATCACCCCGGCCTGCAAAGCCTCCAACGTCCGCGGCAACGTCGCCGTGAGGGCGTGCGAGGTGGCCAGGAACGAACCCGCCGCCCGCGGCCCCAAGGCCAGCACACAGCCGATTTCCGCCGCGGCCGCCATCTCTTGCGCCTGCACCGGCACGTCCGGCCCGGCAACGGCACAGGCGGTGGCCGCGTACTTCACCGCGGCCCTGGCCTTCAGCGCAGCAATCCCGGCCTCAACCTCACGGGACCCGGCCAAAATGTCCAGGCAACCATCCGCCAAACCAGCCAACGGGTCCGCCGCAGAAAACGGCACTGCACCGGCCCCATCCACCTCAGCATTCAGCACAGCAAGGGCAGCACGGACCTCCTCAAAAGCCCTCACCACCGCTGCCTTCCCCATGAACCCATCATGGCAAGGGGGTCTGACAATCAATACCGGCCGCCGAAGCACTGGCTTGGCTTACGCACGTTTTGGGGATGCAGGCCTTGCTCCGGTACCCTATTGAGGTTGGTGACGTGTCCGAGCGGCCGAAGGTGCAACACTCGAAATGTTGTTTGGTGTAAAAGCCAACGTGGGTTCAAATCCCACCGTCACCGCCACGTAGAAAGGCCCTGCTTCCCTTGCAAAAGGGAAGCAGGGCCTTTCTACATCCCGGGGAAAAGGTGCCTCCAAGGGACGCCAGGATGTGGACTACCCACCTGTTGGCGACGAAAGCCTCAGCGGGTGGGATCGATCATCGTCATGCCCGCAACATTGGCGGTATCAAGCCGGGGCAGCATTTCGGCAGCCTCCTCCAGACCAATCACGCGTTCGATCAACTTCTGCGGTTCGAGCGCTCCCGACTCAATCAAGGCGAGCATTCCGGGGTAGTCCGCCGCGGCCATCCCGTGGCTTCCAAAGACGTCCAGTTCCCACGCAATCACCCGCGCCATGGGCACACGGGGGTGGCCTTCCACCGGCGGCAGGAGACCGATCTGGACGTGCCGGCCCCGGCGGCGCAGGCTCAAGAGTGCGTCGGCGCACGTCTGCTCGCTGCCGACGGCGTCGACGGAGACATGGCTCCCTCCCGTGAGGGCCTGCACCTGCGCCGGAATGTCTGAACCGTCTGCAACCAGGACGTGGTCTGCGCCGAGGCGCGCAGCCACCTCAAGGGCGGCCGGGTTCCGGTCAACAGCGATCACTTTGCCGCCGAGTGCCTTGGCGATCATGACGGTGCTGAGCCCCACGCCGCCTGCCCCGATGACGGTAACCCATTCATCGGCATTAAGGTCCGCCCGGCCGGTCAGCGCACGGTAGGCAGTGGCGAACCGGCATCCCAGACTGGCGGCTGCCTCGAAGCTGACGCCCTCGGGAATGGCCACGAGATTGGTGTCCGCCGCATGGATCACGACCTGCCCGGCAAACGAACCCCAGTGGGTGAAGCCAGGCTGTTGCTGCTCCGGGCAAACCTGCGCGTTGCCGCCGAGGCACCACTGGCAGGTGCCGCAGCCCTCGACGAATGGTGCGGTAACCCGGTCGCCGGCCGTCCACTTCGTCACTCCCGGACCGACACTGGCAACGACTCCGGCGAACTCGTGGCCCGGGACGTGCGGCAGCGCTATGTCGTCATGTCCGGCCCAGGCATGCCAGTCGCTGCGGCAGAGCCCCGTGGCAACGACGCTGATGACGACGCCGCCCATCGGCACCTCAGGCTCTCCAACCTCCCGGACGGCGAGCGGGCCTGCTATCTGATCCAAGACAATCGCGCGCATATGACCTCCACATATCGACGTTATGCCGCGCACATGCTTGAGCGGCTCCGGCCGAGACATCTTCCCACGTGGCGCCGATGCGCTGAAAAACCTTCCCAAGAGGGTGCCCGGGCCGCTGCGTAATGCCTGGGACCGTCGTCGGGCCTGTTCCAAACCGCGCGTCCAAACGGCGCGGCGGTTAGAGAAGCCGCTGGTAGATGCGGTGATCCTGCCACTGGCCGGCGATCCGAAGGTAGGCGCGCGCCGTGCCGTAGGCCTCAAAACCATTCTTCTCGAGCACCCTCTGCGATGCCGCATTGCGCACCAGGGTGGCTGCTTCGAGGCGGTGGAGTCCGAGTCCATCTTTCGCGATGCCGACGGCCGCGGCCACCGCTGCTGTCATCAGCCCCCGGCCCTGGACAGACTGGGCGATCCAGTAGCCGACGTGGGCGTTTTGGAATGCGCCCCGGACGATCGAGCTGAGCGTCAGGAGTCCCAGAATGCCGTCCCCGCCAGTCAGCACCATGGAAAGCGCTGCGCCTGATTCAAGGTCAGTCTGCCTTCTCCTGATCACCTCGCGCTGGCCTTCGACGGTGTAGAACTCCTCCGCCCTGGCCGGTTCCCACGGGGCAAGGTGGGAACGGTTGGTCTGGAGCGCCTCAGCCAGCGGCCCTGCGTCGGCAGCCTGTACGGGACGGAGAATAATGCCGTCAGCGAGTTCACATGAGAGGTCCACTGCTTCAGGCTACACAGCCGGAAAAGCGCGCAGCCGGGGCCCACCGTTTGTCCCGGACCGGCACTTTGCCCTGGCCAGCAATGAGTCCCTGGCTGCCGCTGCACCTATTGTCGTCACCATCAGGCAGATGGGCCTGAATTAGTCCAAGCTCTGGAATACAAGTCCTCAATGAGAATCCAGGACGGGAATGAACGAATTCTTTACTGCCTCTTTCGACAATGGCGTGCTGCGTTTGCAGTGGAGCCCGGAAGTCCTCATAACCTATGACATGGCCGTACGGGCGGCGCGGGTCCTGGAAGGCCTCAGCGGCGGCCGGATCCTGCCTCTTCTTGTTGACCTCGCGGGGGTTGCGGGATTGACGCCCGAGGCCAGGGCCGGTATGAATGCCTACCGGGGGTTCTCCGCCGTCGCCCTCATTGGGGATGGCCCGATGGGCAAGGTCGTGGCGGCGTTTTCCCGGCGGTCCCTGACTCCCACGGCATATTTCACCAACGCCCCCGATGCCCTGCTTTGGCTTTCGGAGCAGGGCAACCGGGCCGGCACGCCGGGCAAGGCGCTTCGCACTGAGCGCTGAGAGCGTAGCTGTCACTGCTGCGCCGACGGCGGCGGCTTCCTTTGTGCGTCACTGCCGGCGCGTTTTTTGATCCCCAGCAGCATGGCACGATCCATGACGAGGTAGCCCGGCCGAAGGACGAAATCCATCAGGCGAAGACCCCACGGCCGTCCGGGGCCGGACCGGGTGCGGAGCAGCAGCCTGGTCCCCGCACCACCGGCATCCTGCAGGACAAACTGCCAGGTCCCGGTGACCGTCCCCGGCGGCGCACCAGGGCTCAAGTCCAGGACCAGATGGCGGCAGCTCTCGATATCCACCACCCGCGGCCCACTGCGTCCGCCCGGATAACCTTCCGGCATGAAGGCAATAATGTCTCCCACCTGGAGGTCCTGCCACTCGGGGTGGATGCGGTCCGCATTGGTGACGCCCAAATGGAGCAGCCCGTTCTCCACCCAGGTGTAGGAATACAGGCCCGCACGGTCCACCCCCATCTGCAGGAGCCACGGCCAGACCTCCTCCCGCGGGGCATGGACGGTGACCGCCATGGTCTGCACTTCAGCCGGAGCGGGAATCAGTTCGTCGCCGGGAAGGGGCTCGATCTTTCCGGCTCCGTCGCTCCCCAGGTGCCCAAGGCCCGGGGCATGAGGCCATGCGTAATGAACCCGGCCGCGGCGGCAATGCCGAAAACCGCCGGCAACCAAGGGCGCAAACCACCAGGGCGCAAACCACCAGAGCGCGAGCCAGCCGAGCGGAAACCAGCACTTGCCCGGTTCCCCCGCTGTGACGTTTTTACGGTAGCCAGGAAACCCGGCGTCAGGCTGGTCATGGCATCGCTCCTCCGGATTTGGATGCAAGGAGCGTATGGGCAGGGTTCCCCGGGACCCAGAGTCCAAAGCCCCCCGTACCGGCCCCTAGGCCCACAGTCCACGGCTGACCCGCACCCAGTGCTTGACGGTCCCGTCCCGCACGCGCTAGAAAGTAAGTAGCCTTATTATTTCTCGATCCTGCACAACAGTTCCGCAAAAGGAAAACATGCCATGAGTGACAAACCGGGTAACCAGACACCGAATACGCCTGATGTGAGTGAGACCGAACTGCGCAACAAGAAGGTGGACGAACTCCGCCAGGAGGCCAAGAAGGAGCACATCGCCGGCGCTTCGGGCATGCGCAAGGAAGAACTGGTGAAAGAGGTGGCCCAGGCCCGGCAGGGAGACGCGGATAACGGCCAAGGCCACAACAGCCGCTCCGGGGCAGACGACGCGGAAGACCTGGGAGCCGGCCCCGACGGCGGCAGGATCCGTCATGGCGACGACTCGTCCAAGTCGTTGAAGTACTCGCAGGAAATTACGTCCACCGAGGAGGAGCCCGAGCGCGAAGGACGCAGCCTCGCGACCACACACCATGAGGTCATCAGGCAGTGGGCGGAAGAACGCGGCGGCGTTCCGGCGACAGTTGACGGCACGGAACACGGGGACCACCTGGGCGTCCTGCGCATCGACTTCAGGGAGAAGGACGCGAACCTTCGCGAAGTCAGCTGGGAGGAGTGGTTCAAGACGTTTGACGACCGTGGGCTCAACTTCATCTACCAGGAACAGCGGTCAGATGGGAGACAGTCCAACTTCTTCCGGCTGGAGAACCCGGAGCGTGAAGACGCCTAGCGGGCACCCGGGCCTGACGCATGAAAGAGGCGCTACCGCTGCTGCGGTAACGCCTCTTTCAGTTGGTTCCTAAAGCCGGGTGTCGAAGGACCCGCAGAACACGTTGTCGTTGAACGTGCCCTGGAACTCCGATTTGCCCTGGATCTTTTCCACGGCTGCCCGGATGGCTTCCCGGGTGCCCGCATGGGCGTGGATCGCCGTCTTGACCATGGGCACGTCGATCAGGTGGTTCGGCTGGTTCAGGGAGACAAACACCGTGGGAACTTCCGTGACATACCACGGGATTTCCGCCGCCATCGGCGAGGACCACTTGATCCGGATGGCTGCCTCCTGCGCGAAGCCTTTGACGTTGGCGAAGACAAACGCAGCGTCGTACTTCTCCGCGTAGTCCCCCGTGGCTTCCTCCGAAATGATGGACATGAAGTTCACCCCGATCTCCCCCGCCGCCTCACGCTGCTCAGCGGTGCGGAACAGGTGCACTTCGAAACCCGCCGCTTCGAGTTCCTCCTTCACCACCTCCAGGTAAGCCAGCGGATCGGCACGGGTGAAGTCGGAGCCGCCGGAAATGCCGTACAAACGGATCCGGGGATGCGTCTGCGGGGTGATGGGCAGGTTGCCAGCAGTGTCCTTGACCAGCGTCACGGTCTTGTCCGCAATCCCGGCAGCCACGGAACGGTGCTCAGCGGATCCAATAACCGCAAGCGCCTCCGTAGGCGGTACCAGTTGGTCAGCGGGCTTCAGGTGCAGTCCCAGCGACGCCTTCAGCCCAAGGATCCGCCGCAGCGCATCGTGGAGCCGCTGCTCCGTGATGATCCCGGACTTGTAGCCTTCCAGCATGTACTGGAAGTCCTCGGCCGGGTTGCGGAAGAACAGGAACATGTCGCAGCCGGCAGCGATCGTGGCCGGAACCAGGTCCCTGCGCTTCCGCGCCTGAGTGAGTCCCACCATCTGTGACGCATCGGTGAGCACCAATCCGTTGAAGCCGAGTTCGCCGCGCAGCAGGTCCTGCAGCAGTTCCGGGGACAACGTGGCGGGAAGGATCTCAGCGTCAGAGAGGCCTGGCCGGAAATGCCGGGAAACCTCCGGGGCCCCGATGTGGCCCACCATGATGGACTGCACGCCGTGCGCGATCATCTCCCGGTACACGTGGCCGTACGTCCGGTTCCACTCCTCATAAGGGAGGGTGTTGTAGGACGTCACGACGTGCTGGTCGCGCTCGTCAATTCCGTCGCCTGGGAAGTGCTTCATGGCGCAGGCCGTGGGCGATTCACTGATGCCGTCGAAGTATTCCTTGGCGCGCTCCACCACGATTTCCGGAGTGTTCCCGAATGAGCGCGTGGAGATGACGGTGTTCCGCCAGTTGTAGTGGATGTCCACGATCGGCGCGAACGCCCAGTTGCATCCCAGGGCCGCCGTTTCGACTCCTGCCACCTGCCCCATCTGCCGGGCGATGGCCTTGTCCGGGTGCGAGCCTGCCTGCAGGTGCGTGGACACGAAGGTGCCGTCGTCGCAACTGCCGGCTCCGCCCATCTCCGGGTTGGATGCAATCAGTAAGGGAATCCGGGTTTTGGACTGTGCGTAGCGGATGTGTTCCTGCACGGCTATCGAGGGACCCGGGCGGTACCGCATGCCGCCCACATGGTAATTCTCCAGCACGCCGTCCAGATACCCGGGTGAGTAGTCATTGTTGTGGTTGATGAACAGTTGCCCGATCTTCTCCTCGAGCGTCATGGCACCCAGGGTGCCTTCCACCCAGGCGATGGCGTCGCCGTCGAGATTGAACGGGGCAGCCGCCAGGTCGACGTCGAACCGGCCCGGCGCGGTGCCATGGGCACCGTTGGCAGGACGTACGACGGCGGCAATCCCCTTGAGCGCCTGGGCCACCACGTCCGGGACGGGCGCGGCGATGTCCACCACCACGCCGGCTTCGTCCTCCTGCAGCGGTTCCAGGGTGGCAAGCTGGGAGTCCAGCAGCGTGGTGGGCATGAAGTGGCCCGACCTGCCTTCAAGGCGCTGCGCGAGGACCTCCTTGCTGCCGTTCAGGTGCAGGAAAATGGTGTCCGGTGCCTGTTCCCTGATGGCGTCGCGGTAGCTGCGGCGAAGGGCAGAGCACGCCAGGACCAGTCCACCGTCGCCTGCCTTGGCCAGCTCGGCGCCCACGGTTGCGAGCCAGGGCCAGCGGTCCTCGTCGGTCAGCGGGGTTCCGGCCGCCATCTTGGCGACGTTTTCCACAGGGTGGAGGGAGTCGCCGTCCAGGAACGGGACACCCAGTTCGCGGGCCACAAGGTCGCCGATGGTGGTCTTGCCGCAGCCGGAAACACCCATGACGATGATGCGGTGCTTTGTCATTGTTGGTGCCTCACCAGTCGTGGCCGTGCTCACCAGTCATGCACCGTGCCGTCGACCAGCCGGTTGTAGGGCAGGTAGGCCTGCTGGTAGGGGTAGGCTGCTGCGGCTTCTTCGTTGAATTCGACGCCGATGCCGGGCTTGTCGCCCGGGTGCAGGTACCCGTCCACGAAGGTCATGGACTGTTCGAAGACCTCGTTGGTCTTGTCCGAGTGCTGCATGTACTCCTGGATCCCGTAGTTATGGATCGCCAACCCCACGTGCAGCTGCGCCGCGAACCCCACCGGGGAAATGTCGGTGGGGCCGTGGAAGCCGGACTTGATCTGGTACTGCGCGGCGAAGTCCATCACCTTCTTCAACGGGGAAATCCCGCCAAAATGCGTGGACGCGGCCCGGACGTAATCGATCAACTGTTCCTTGATCAGCGTCTGGTAATCCCACACGGTATTGAAGATCTCCCCGATCGCCAACGGCGTGGTGGTGTGCTGCCGGACCAGGCGCAGACCCTCCTGGTTCTCCGCCGGAGTGCAGTCCTCCAACCAGAACAAGTCATACGGCTCCAACGCCTTGCCCAGCTTCGCGGCCTGGATCGGCGTCATCCGGTGGTGCCCGTCATGCAGCAACGGGATCTCCGGACCGAACTCGTTCCGGACCGCCTCAAACACGGTCGGCAAATGCCGCAGGTACGCCCGGGTATCCCAGTCCTCCTCCACCGGGAACGCACCCCGCCCGGCCGGCTCATAGTCATACCGCTCCCCCGACGCCTGCGCCTGCGCGGCAACACCGTACACGGCCTTGATGCCGGGGACGGCGGTCTGGATCCGGATCGACTTGTACCCCAGCTCCAGGTGCTCACGCACGGAATCGAACAGCGACTCAATATCCGACCCCGAAGCGTGCCCGTACGCCCGCAACCCGTTCCGCGACGCACCACCGAGCAGCTGGTACACCGGCATCCCCGCGAGCTTGCCCTTGATATCCCACAACGCCATATCCACCGCAGCGATCGCCGCCATGGTCACCGGACCCCGCCGCCAGTACGAGGACCGGTACAGGAACTGCCACGTGTCCTCGATCCGGTGCGGATCCTTCCCGATCAGCAGCTGCGCCACATGCTCCTTCAAATACGCAGCAACGGCGAGCTCCCGGCCATTCAACGTGGCATCACCAATACCGGTCACACCATCCTCCGTCGTGATCCGAAGGGTCACAAAGTTCCGGGAAGGACTGGTAACGAAGACGTCGGCGGCAATGATTTTCATGGGACTAACTGTTCCTTCCGGAGGTAAAAGCGGGATTCAGGTACGTGCAGGGGTGGCGGCCGGGGTCGTCGCGAAGGATCCGCACAGCCGGGCAACAAGGGCGACGACGTCAGGGTCGTCCGCGAGGGCAGCGCTGACCAGGCGAAGCAACCCCTGCACCCGTTTGGTTCCGTCAAGCGACACGGCAGCCTGGATTTCGGCGGCGAGCGGATCCTGGAAGTCGTTTCCCGCGGTGACGTAGTCAATCCAGGCGGCAAGCATCAAAGCGCTGCCTGCGCCACTGCGGCCGTCGGCCCGTTCCGCCGTCATCACGGGCACCGCGCGCATGCGCAGCTTCGTGGTGGCATCGGCCGCGATCTGGGCGAGCCGGTGGGCGATGCGCGCGTTTCCGAAGCGTTCCAGCAGGGCCTGGCGGTACGTCGGGATGTCCAACCTTTCCGCCTGCAGGTGGCGGGCTGCCTCGTCCCAGAAGTCCTCCACGGCTTTCCGGCAGAGGGGGTCTGCCAGGGCGTCCGCCACAGTGGCATGTCCGCGGAGCTGTCCCGCGTAGGCCAGGATGGAATGCGAGCCGTTGAGGAGCCACAGCTTCCGGTTTTCATAGGGTTCGATGTCACCGACCACGACGGCGCCGGCCTCCTCCCAGCGCGGACGTCCGGCCGGGAAGTCCCCGCTGAGCACCCAGTTCCGGAAAGGTTCAGCCACCACCGGCGAATTGTCGCTGTAACCGCATTGCTCTTCCACCTCTAGGATGTCCGCCTCGGTGGTCCGCGGCGTAATCCTGTCCACGGACGTGCTGACGAAGCTGACGTTCGCTTCGATCCACCCGGCCAGCCCGGAACCCCACCCGGATGCAAGGCCCAGGACGGCGCGGCGGGCAACTTCACCGTTGGCGGACAGGTTGTCGCAGCTGACGACGGCGAGTGGGCCGGCGCCGCTGTCCCGGCGCCAGGCGAGGGCCAACACCAGGCGCCCCAGCGGCGTGCCGGGCACTCCGGCCACCCCTGATTCTGTTCCTCCCGACGCCGCTGCCGACAGCGCCCGGAGGTCATCCGCCACACCCGGAGCATCGGCGTCGAACGTTCCATCCGCAGCCAGCCCGTAGGCAGCCTCGGTGATGGTCAGCGTGACGATCGCGGTCTCTTTCGCCGCCACAAGCCCACAGAGCCGTGCGGTGTTGGCGCCGTCCACCGCCTCCACGATGCTGCCGATGACTTCGAAGCTGTCCCCGCCGGCCGACCGCTCCACCAGCGTGTAAAGGCAGTCCTGGCGGGACAACGCTGCCGCGGCGTCGGGGCGGCGGCCCGTGAACGCCGCGATCCCCCACTCCGCCGCGTCCGGGGCGTGCTGGGTGTACCAGGCCTGGTGGGAGCGGTGGAACGCCCCCAGCCCAAGGTGCACGATGCGCACCGGGGGTTTGGGCAGCGGCTTCAGGCTGCGGTTGAGTGCAGGCGGCGCGGCGTTCACAGCTTGAACACCCGCCGGGGAGACGCGTCCACGAGGTCCACGATCAGTTCATGCGCGCGTTCCTCGCTGACCCGGTGTTCAGCAACCAGCCTGGCCAGGAAGGACGCCTCGATCCGCCGGGCGGTGTCATGCCGGGCCGGGATGGAGCAGAACGCACGGGTGTCATCGATGAAGCCGGAGGACCGCGAGAAGCCGGCCGTCTCCGTCACCGCCGACCGGAAGCGCAGCATCGCATCCGGGGCATCGAGGAACCACCACGGCGCCCCCAGGTATACCGATGGGTAGAAGCCCGCCAACGGCGCCAGCTCCCGGGAAAACACCGTCTCATCCAGGGTGAACAGCACCAGGTGGAAGTCCTTGGCCGTCCCGAAGTCCTGCAGCAGCGGGCGCACCGCCTCCGTGTAATTGACCGCCACCGGAATGTCATGGCCGGTGTCGGCCCCGAATGCCTCGAACGTGGGCGAATGGTGGTTGCGGAACGAGCCCGGGTGGATAGTCATGACCAGCCCGTCCTCCACCGACATCCGGGCCATCTGGTACAGCATGTGCGCTTCAAAGGCATCCCGGTCCGCAGGACTGACGTGGCCTGCCCGTCCCCGCTCGAAAAGCCGCAACGCCTCGCCGTCGTCCAGTTTCAGCGTGGCGGGCGTGAAGACGCCGTGGTCGGCGGAAACCGCGCCGCGCTCCACGAAGTGGCGCCGGCGCGCTTCGAGTGCCTTGATGTAGCCGGCGTAGCCGGAAGCGCCCTCCCCTGCTGTGTCGACGAGGCGTTCCACGTTGTCCCGCCACACCGGATGCGCCATGTTCAGGTACTGGTCCGGCCGGAAGGTGGGCAGCACCCTTGCGGCAAATGAAGGGTCGGCGTGCAGGGCCGCGTGGCTGTCCAGTGAGTCCAGGGGGTCATCGGTGGTGGCGAGCACCTCGATGTTGAATTCCTTGAACAGCTCCCGTGGCCGGAAGCCCGGCTCCGACAGCT
The DNA here is from genome assembly GCF_035621795.1 of Pseudarthrobacter sp. LT1. Classification (NCBI taxonomy): domain Bacteria; kingdom Bacillati; phylum Actinomycetota; class Actinomycetes; order Micrococcales; family Micrococcaceae; genus Pseudarthrobacter; species Pseudarthrobacter sp. LT1. Next base: position 725,442 of record NZ_CP141830.1, on the reverse strand, counting down.
TGGCCTGCAGCGCGTCATACAGCCTGTCCGCATTGTCCGCGGACGGTTCCTCCGGCAACCCGAACACGTGGGCAAACTCCTGCCGGATCCAATACCCGGACGCGGTTCCCTCGAAGTGCGGCCACGCCTCGCAGAAGCGGCGCCACACCTGCCGTGAATCAGCAGGCTGACCGCTCAGGCCCAACTGGTCCATGGGCACCCCACCCGCGTGGATCAGCCGGGTGACGTAGTGGTCCGGCGTGACCAGCAGCGCCGCCGGGTCGGGGAAGGGGGTGTTCTGCTCGATGATTGCCGCGTCCACGTGGCCGTGGGGGGAAATGATCGGCAGTCCTTCCACTGTTTTGAAAAGCGACCGTGCGATGTCCCGGACGCCGGGATCGGCGGGCAGCAGCCGGTCCGGGTGATCCGCTATGGGCTGGCCCATGCTCAACGCCTTCCTGCCGGGACGGAGAGCCCCGCCAGGGCCGCGGTGGAACGAAGGTAGTCCAGGTTGTCAGCCGTCCGCTCCGCCAGCGGAAGGTCGGTGGAGAAGTCCTCCACGGTCACCCACCCGTCATAGCCAAAGGCCGCGAGTGCCTTGAAGTACTGCAGCACGCTGCCCTGGCCCGAGCGGAGTGGAGCCCACTCGTTCCGGAAGACGGCGGCGCCGGACTCATCGGTTTCGCCGCTGTTGACCCAGACCGCGTTCTTCACGTGGACATGGGCCAGGTAGTCGCCCAGGAGCTCGAACGCGGGGAGGTAGTCCTCCTGCCCTTCGATGAGCAGGTTGCCCAGGTCATGGATGACGCCCACGTGCCGCGGATCCAGCCCGTCCAGCAGCCGGAGCGCTGACGACGCGGAAGCGGTGATGGTCCGGTGGTGCAGCTCAACGAGCGCCTTCACGCCATGGTGGGCAGCCCGTTCGGCGATCCATTCGAAGTCCCGGCGGGCTGCGGCAAAGAGCTCAGGGTAGGGCGTGCCGCTGGCCGGTTCATTGCCCCAGGCCGCAGTTCCCAGCGGAAGCGTGGTCACCCTGACTTTCTCCGCGCCCAGCCGGGCCGTGGCGGCCAACATGCGGTCCACGTCTGCGTGGTTGTCGCACCGCGCATACCCGCCAATCCCGGAGAACTCCAGGCCCGCCCCGCTGGTCAGGCTGGCGATGCGGTCCAGGTGGTCTTCCACCCCGGTGAGCGGGACCGTGGCCCTGTTGCCGGCCCAGAAGCCGGGCTCCGCCGCCTCAGCTTGGTCGGTGACGCGCCATTCGACGCCGTCCCAGCCCTGGTCCGCGAGGTGCTGGACAGCCTCTTCCGGCGTCCATTCCGGGGTTGATGCCGTAAATACTGAAAACTTCATGGCCTCAGGCGCTTTCTGCCGCATTATTGCCGGTGCGGACTTCGAGATCGTTGTACTTGCCCGCCAGAACGTCATCGAAGAGGACGGGCTGGCCCAGGGTCGCCGATACGTACACGGCCCGCACCGCTGCGAGCGCGTTGACGGCGTCGCTGACAGTGACGCCGGGCTGTCTTCCAGCGGCGATAGCGGCCAGGATGTCCCGGTACTGCCGGACGTGCCCGGCGGGGTACGTGGTTGGGTCGGCTGCTTTGTAGTCCTCTTCCGGGTATTTGGCCAGTTCCTCTTCGGCCTGGTTGCCCCCGCCCTGGAGGCCCATGTCCGCGGACTCGCCGCCGGCGTCCCTGCTGTGGAAGTACTCCAGCCGGTCGTTGTCCACCACGGCTGATCCTTCGGATCCCATCAGCTGGACGCGCACGGTCAGGCCGGGGTAGGCGGCGGTGGTGGCGTGCAGCACTGCCAGTCCCCCGTTTTCAAAGGTGACAGTGGCAACGGCGGTGTCCTCCACCTCGATCCGTTCATGGGCCAACCGTGCGGTGTGCGCGTGGATCTCCACCGGACGTCCCATGAACCACAGCAGCAGGTCCACGGTATGGACACCCTGGTTCATGAGGGCGCCGCCGCCGTCCATGGCCCACGTGCCGCGCCAGTCGCCGGAGTCGTAGTAACCCTGGCTGCGCCACCAGGCCACGGAAGCGATGGCAGAGGTCAGCCGGCCGAAGCGTCCCTTGGCTATGGCATCGGCAACAGCCACGCTGGACTGGTCAAACCGGTGCTGGCTGATGACGGAGGCCACGATCCCCTTGCCAGCGGCTTCCTTTGCCGCGGCTTCGATTTCCTGGGCCCGCGTGAGGTCCACGTCGAGGGGCTTTTCAATGACCACGTGCTTGCCGGCGGCCAGGACTTCCAGGCCCTGCTGGATGTGGAGGCCGCTGGGCGTTGCCAGTGCAACGAGATCAATGTCCACCGCCGCGAAGGCGTCCGACAGCGTGCTGAACTGAGGCGGCCGCTGCCCGCCCTGGTTCCCGATGAAGTCGGCGAGCGCTTCGGAAGCCGCCGGAATGGCATCGACGAGCGCCACAATCCGGGCATCCGGGAAGGACTGAAGGGCTACGGCGTGGGTGCGCCCAATGACGCCGCACCCGGTGATGGCTACGTTCAAGGTGCTCATGCGGTCTGGACTCCTGCTTCTGCGGTGACTTTTGCAAAGGCCCGGGCGGCGATGCCGAAGGCGGTGGGGCCGGAGAACCCGCCCAGGCCGTGGGCGCCCGCCAGGTGCGGCTCCAGCGACGCGAAGCCCTGGTACCCGTCGGCTTTGAGTGCTTCGACCGTCCTGAGCAGGTCACCGTCCCCTTCGCCGGCTGGCGTTACGTGGCCGTTGGCGAAGAGTGCGTCCTTGACCTGCAGGTACTCCAGGTGGGGGCGCAGCTTGGCGTAAGCCTCGTCGAACGGCTTGACCCCTACCTGGACAAAGTTGGCGGCATCCCACGCCACCTTCAAAGCGGGCGAATTGACGGTCTGGATGATGTCCAGGACCCTGTCCGGGACGTCCCCGAAGATGTCCTTCTCGTTTTCATGCAGGAGGATCACACCCGCTTCCTCCGCGACGTCCGCGAGCGCCCGCATGCGTTCCATGACCGCGTCGCGGATGCTCTCCACCTGCACGGACTCGCCGTAGTAGAAGGAGAAGATGCGGATGTACCTGGCATCCAGGACCTTGGCGGCGTTGACCGCGCGGCGCAGACGCTCCACCTCGTGCTCCACGGGAAGGCTGACATCCACCTTCCCGATGGGCGAGGCGATGGCTGAGACCTTCATGCCCTTGCTGTTCAGCAGTGACGCCAGTGCCTGCAGCTGCTCATCATTGAGGTCCACAATGTTGGTGCCCCAGGCGCTGCGGACTTCGATGTGGTTGGCGCCGAGCGCCTGCAGCACTGCGATCTGGACCGCGGGGTCGTCGTCGATCTCGTCGCCAAAGCCTGACAGCTGCCACGTGACCTGGTTGGTCGAAACCATGGTTATTTAACTCCTCCGGCGGTCAGGCCGCCTACTAGGTAACGCTGGAATATCAGGTAGAGAATGACCACCGGCGCGGCGCACACCAGGGCCGCCGCCATCATCTGGCCGTAGTAGGGAATGGCGCCACCTTCCTGTGAAGCACCGAAGATCTGGAGTGCGACGGCGGCGGTCTGGCTTTCCGGACGGGTCATCACCGAGGCGAACAGGACGTCGTTCCAGCCGAGCAGGAAGGCGAAGATGCCGGAGACGACGATGCCGGGCCAGCTCAGCGGGAGGATGATCCGGAAAAGCACTCCGAGGTTGGACGCTCCGTCGATGCGGGCTGCCTCTTCCAGTTCCTTGGGAAGCCCGCGGAGGTAGGTGACCATCACCCAGGTGGAGAACGGCATGGCGAACGTCAGGTAGGTGACGAACAGTCCCCACTGGGTTCCGATCACCTGGATCCCGAGGTAGGTGGAAGCCGAGGAAAACAGGACGAAGACCGGCAGCACCATGAGGGTTCCGGGCACCGACTGCAGGGCCAGCAGGCCCCGCAGGATGGTCAGCCGCCCGCGGAAGGTGTAGCGGACCAGGACGAACGCGGTGGACACGGACAGCGCGGCGGACACCACTGCGGTTGCGCCGGCCACCAGCACACTGTTGGTGAGGCCCGTGGCAAGGCCCACGCTGGTCCAGATCTTCGAGTAGTTCTCGAACGTGACCGTAGATGGCCAGAACTCGCCGTTGGCCACCCCGATGTCCGAGTTCACCGAGGCCAGGAAGATGTACAGCACAGGAGTCAGGACCAGGACGCCCAGGAACACCAGAACGAAAATCAGCAGCGGGGTCGGGAGTAGCCGCAGCACCTCGTGCTGCCGGTGCGAGCCGGGACGGTCGACTTCGAAGGTCGGCGTACTCCGCCGAGTGGCTGTCGTGGCGCTCATTTCTTGCCTCCTGGTGTTTCGGCGTCGTCAAGCTTGACGGCACGCAGGTAGACGAACAGCGGGATGGCGATGAGCACCAGGGAGATGAAGGCCATCGCGGCGCTTAGGCCAAACCGGAAGCTCTGGAAGCTCGTGACGTACGTCAGGATGGGGAGGACTTCGACGTCCGCGGGGGCCGGGACGCCGAAGAGCACGAACGGGAGGGTGAAGTTGTTGATGTGGTGCAGCATCCCGATCAGGAAGGCCAGCGACAGCGGGCCCTTCAGGTAGGGGAAAACCACGTACCGCAGCTTGTTCCACCACAGTGCACCGTCCAGGGCCGAGGCCTCATGCACCTCATGGTCAACTGACTGCAGGCCGGACAGCGCCAGCAGGTAGATGAACGGCCAGGACGCCCAGATCTGGACCAGGACCAGCGTCCAGAAGGTCTGCGGTCCGTTGAGCCACAGACCCACGTGGATCCCCACGGCGCCCAGGGCCTCGTCCACGATTCCGCCGGGCTGGAGCATGGTCCGCCAGACCGTTGCCACCACGAAGGATGGGAGGACGTACGGGATGAGGAAGATCGAGCGGATCACCGCCCGGCCCTTGAAGGCGTTCTGCGTGGCCACCGCGGCGGCGATGCCGAGCGGCAGCGTCACCACCATTGCCAGGAGCGAGTAGCTGACACTGAGCCAGACCGCGTGGAGCAGGGGCGAATCCGTGACTGCTTCAACGAAGTTTTCGGCTCCGATGAGCGGCGCGCTGATCCATTTCCGCAGGGTGTACTGGTCCAGGTTGAGGACTGACATGTAGATGCCCAGCAGCAGCGGGACCACGATGATGATGATCATCAGGGCTCCGCCCGGGATCAGCATCCACAGTGGGCGGTTGCGTTCGCTCAGGCCCTTGCGGCGCGGGCCGCCCTTGTGCCCGGGCTGCTGCCCGGCGTCGTCGGTATTCCGGGGTGCCCGGCTTGCGGCGGGATCCGCCGCAAGCCGGACTTCATGAGAGGCGTCGGTTGACATCAGAACTTATCCTTTGGAGGCGCGGTCCAGGGATGCCTGGCCCTTGTTCTGGGCGTCCTTGATCCTTTGGTCGAGGGCGGACTCGTCCACCTTGCCGGCGGCCAGGTCCGGAACGGACTGGACCGTGACGTTGAGAAGGCCCAGCTGGATGTCGCCCCAGGCACCGGTAAAGGGTGTCGCCTTGGACTTGGCAGCGGCGTCAGCCAGCGGCTTGAGCTTCGGATCGGTTAGGCTGGCGAGGGCCTCGGCGTTGGCCGGCAGGTCGCCGAAGATCTTCTGGTAGTTCAGCTGCTCATCCTTGGACGTGATCAGCTTGATGTAGGCGAAGGCGAGGTCCTTCTGCTTCGAGTAGTCAGCCACCACCAGGTTGTCGCCGGAGAGGATGCTGGCCGCGTCGCCGTCGGACTTGGACTGCGTCTCACCGGGGGCGATGGTGGGCATCAAGGTGTACTCATACTTGTTGGCAACCTCCGACTTTGCGAGCGTGGGCATGGAGCTTGGCGTGGTCATCATCAGGTAGCCCGCCTTGCCGCTGGCAAAGGCCGCCACGGCGTTGCTGTTGCTCCAGCCCACGGAGGCGGGGTCAACAACCTTGTCATCGGTCAGCCAGCCGAAGTAGGTTTCGTAGGCCTTCTTGACGGTGGGGTCGTCCATCTTCAGTTTGTTGCCATCGACCAAAGGGTTGCCGGCTTGGACTGACATGGCCCAGATGAACTTCCAGGGGTCGTAGTTGTCCTTGTAGCCGGTGGCGATGCCGTAGGTGTCGCCCTTGGTCATCTTCTTTGCCTGGGCTGCCAGTTCGTCCCAACTGGTGGCGGGCTTGTCGATGCCTGCTGCTGCCAGGAGGTCCTTGTTGTAGGCCATCACGAATGGACGGCTCACGAAGGGGATGCCGGCCATATGGTCCTTGTCCGGCCCGGAAATACCGAGGGCGGCCTGGTTGAAGCGGTCCTTGCCGCCTACTGCCTTCCAGTCGTCATCCGAGAGGGTGACGAAAGCCTTGGTGGCGTAGGCCGTTGGGGTGAAGGTGGTGCCGAGCCCGTAAACGTCCGGTCCCTGGCCCGAGACCACGGAGGTCTGGATGCGGGTGAGCTCGTCATTGGCAGAAGCGAAGGTCTCAAACTTCACGTCGGCTCCGGTTTCAGCCTTGAACTTGGCGGCGATGTCGCTCTGCCACTGTTTCTGCTGCTCGGGGTACTGGGCCAGGACGCCGGTCAGGACATTGAGGGTCTTGCCCGTTCCGTCCACTTTCCCGCCGGCGTTGCCGGAGCCTCCGCTGTTACCCGAGCCTCCGGATCCACAACCGGTCAGGGCGAGTGCTGCAGCCGTAACAATTGCCGCGAGCCCAGTAGTCGATTTAAACCTCATTGTTTTTCTCCTCTTGGACACCCGCATTGCCACATCCGTCCTGTGGCGGAGATCACTGCAGGCGACTCGAAAGCCAGTCTAGGAAGATGGCAACGTACATGGCAAGCGGTTGCCAAAAGTTGCCATAAATGCTCAGATTGAGTTCAACAGGATTCCGGGAACGAGTAGCCTTGGAAACCCCACATGGCCGGTTTTATCCCGGTCCGCGAGGAAGGCCCAGCGATGGCAGACCCAGCAGCGACGGCGTCGTCAGTCCCGGCAAGCCTTGACACGGGCACCCGGCGGGACCGCCCACCCACCATCCGGGACGTGGCGGAACTCGCCGGGGTGGCCACCTCCACCGTGTCGCGGGCCCTCGCGCGGCCCGACCGGGTCAACCCGCGGACCCGCATCCGGATCGAGGAAGCGGCCGCGGAGCTCAATTACGTGCCCAGCTCCCAGGCCCGCGGTCTCAGTTCCGGACGGACCAACGCGGTGGCCGTCCTGGTACCCGACATCACCAACCCGTTCTATTTCGACATCATCCGCGGCACCCAGCACCAGCTCAAGGCCGCCGGGGTCACCCAGCTCCTGGTGGACACCGAGGAGTCCAGTGAGATGGAACTCGATGCCCTGCACAAGATGCGCAAGTCCGCGGACGGCTTCATCCTTGCCGCGTCACGCCTGACGGACGCCCAGCTTGCAGAGGTCTCGCAGTCGCAGCCCCTGGTGACGTTCAACCGCGCCTCCACCAGCGCCCCGACGGTGATGATCGATACTCCCTCTGCCATCATCCAGGCCCTTGAGCACCTGGCCTCCCTGGGCCATCACAAAGTCTGCTATGTGGCCGGACCGCCCACCTCCTGGTCCAACCAGATGCGGTGGAAGGTCTTCGAGGAGGACGCGACCAAACGGGGCATGGAGGTCCACCGGATCGGCCCTTACACCCCAAAGACCACGTCCGGTGCGGCGGCGGCGGATGCGGCCGTCAGGACGGGGGCAACAGCCTGCATCGTCTTCAACGACCTGCTGGCCATCGGCATGCTCCAGCGCCTCCAGGCCCGCGGCATCCGGGTTCCTGCCGACATGAGCATCATTGGCTCGGACGACATCTTCGGCGCGGACTTCTGCAATCCTCCGTTGACCACGATCTCCAGCCCTATCGAGCAGGCGGGCAGGGTGGCCGTGTCCATGCTGCTGGCGCAGCTCAACCCGCTGTCGGGAAGTGCCAGCAGGCAGCTCGCCGTCATGCCAACGCACCTGACCGTGAGGGAATCGACAGGCCCTGCCCCGGCCTGATCAGCCCATAGTGAACGGCAGGACCCGCCGCAAGATGGAACCGAACCGCGAGCACGCCCTGGAAGTGCTGGCGGACAGCTGGTAGCACCTGCTCTGCGACGAAGGCCGGCCAGGGCAGAGTGACCTAGGCCTGTTCCGTGATCCACGCACCAAGTTCGGCGGCGGTTTCCGTGGTGAGGGCGTGCCCACCCGGGTCCTTGCGGGCGTGGGTATCCGCCCCGGAGGCCCCCAGGAGGTAGTCCCAGGTGCGGCCCAGCAGGTCAGCCGGGATGACGGTATCGGCTTCACCGTGGGCCAGGAACACATGAACCCCGGAGAGGCGGTCCGGCGACGTCGGCACACCAGCCTCGAACGGCAGCGTCCCGTAGAGGATGGCAGTGCCCGAGAAACGCTGCGGAGCAGCCAGCATCAACCCGCCCGCGAACGCCGCACCGCCACTGAAGCCGACCAGGATCACCGGCCGTCCTTCCGGGGCGATCGGGTCCAGCCAGGTCCGGAACCATTCCATTGTCTGGGCCAGGGACTCGGCCACGGGCCGCCCGGTCCCCCGGTTCGCGAACCAGGCGAACCCGCCCCCTGCCGGGATTGGCGCCCGGACAGCTGCGTAAGAGTGGCCTGCGGGAAGGTGGCTGGCCAGTCCGATGATTCCTGATTCGTTCGATCCGCGCCCGTGCAGCAGCACCACGAGCGGGCGGTTGGGATCGTCGGGGCTCTGCCAGGCGACGGTGGGTTCGGCGAACGGTGCGTGCATATCGTGTCCTTGGTGTTGGTGGTGGAAATGGCTTGGGTCAGGCAGGGGCCGGGGCCCCGATTTCCCGGTTGACTGCGGGCATGATCTCGGTGGCGAGCAGCTCGATGGAACGTGCCGTCTCGGCGAACGGAAGGCCGCCCAGTCCGATCTGGGCCATGTAGCGGCTGGTGCCCAGTGCCTCGTGGATGGCGAGGATCTTCTCCACCACCTGCTGTGGGCTCCCCACCAGCAGGCCGCCGCCGGGTTCAGACCAGTCATCGAAGGTTGAGCGCGGGAAGTGGTCCACGGGCCGGGGCATGTTCTGCTCGAAATACGCCCGGTAATAGGGGTAGAAAGTGTCGCGTGCCTGCTGGGAGGTGGGGGCCACGTAGAAGTGGCCGCCGGCACCCACCGGCAGGGCGGCGGCGTCATGCCCGGCCTCGGCCGCGGTGTGCCGGTACAGCTCCACCAGGCGGCGGAACCTTTCGGGTCCGGACAGCAACGCGACAAACAAGGGCAGGCCCAGCCGTCCGGCGCGGGCGAAGCTTGCGGGCGTGCCGCCGACCCCTACCCAGACGGGAAGTTTTTCCTGCAGCGGCCGCGGGGCAATGTCCATGCCGTGGATGGTTTGGGTCAAGGTACCCTGCCAGTCCAGGGTGGCGTTGTCCCGAAGCTGCAGCAGCATGCGCAGCTTTTCGTCGAAGAGGGCGTCGTAATCGGCGGTGTCGTAGCCGAACAGTGGGTAGGACTCGATGAACGCGCCGCGCCCGGCGATGATCTCGGCGCGGCCGCCGGAAACCAGGTCCAGGGTGGCGAACTGTTCGAACAGCCGCACCGGATCCTGGGTGGACAGTACGGTGACGGCGGTGCTCAACCTTAGGTCGGTGGTCTCGCGGGCAACCGCGGCCAGCACCATCTCGGGGGCGGACAAGGCGAAGTCGTGGCGGTGGTGCTCGCCCAGGCCCAGGAAGCTGAGGCCCGCCTGGTCAGCAAGCTTGGCCAGCCCAATGATCTCTTCCAGCCGCTGGTGCGGCGACTGGGCGCGTCCGGTTATTCCGTCGCGGGATAGTTCACCAAAGGTAAAAATGCCGAAGTCCATATTGGTTGAACATTCAACTTTACAGAAGTATTCCGAAGCTGCGCCGGCCGATCGACGCCGGGACCTGCCCCGGACCCGCAAATAGGTACGGGCGTGCACCCCGGGGCCTCCGCCCCGGAAGCGATGCACCAGGGGGTCCCTATTACCTGCCCGTAGCGTAGCGGGCCGTTTCGGCGCCGGAGCATACTTGACCCGCCACTCGCATTGATGGACGAAAGAGACGTCCCACCGCACCCTCACCGGCAGTTCCAGGGGATTCTGCCGGCATCCCGCTGCGGGACGGGGGAACATCCCCGCCGCGTCGCAGCCCTTGGACGGAAGACACCGGTCTCGAAAGGGGTAAAGATCAACGATGAAACACACCAGGACGGGACTGCTGTCCATGGCGTCCGCCGCCGTGCTTGCCCTGGGACTTGCTCCCGGAGCTGCTGTGGCCCATGGCGGATCCGGGCACGGGGACCCGGACCAGAGTGACGACTGGCGGCACAATGACGATCAGCGCCGGCTGGTCAGGGCCCTGCGTGACGTCACCGACGACTACCGCTGGCTGGAGAACGCGGAGGCGGACGGATACCGGAAGATCACCGAATGCATTGACAAACCGGGCGTGGGAGCCATGGGCTTCCACTACGCGAAGCAGGAACTGATCGATGACAAGACCCAGGCCCGGAAGCCCGAGGTCCTGGTGTACATGCCTGACGAGGACGGGCAGTACGAGCTGGTGGCTGCCGAATTCATCTCGACGGCGGCCGACCGTCCCACCCTCGCCGGCCTCGATTTCGAGGACGGGCCGTTCCCCGGTTCTTATGCGCTTCACGCGTGGATCTGGCGGGACAACCCGGACGGCATGTTCGCTTCCTACAATCCGGACCTGAGCTGCCCCACGTAACCTCCCTGACGTCGGACGCCGCACGGTGGACCCGGGGCGCCGGACGCCGGCCCGACGCAAGGCGGGCGTACGACGCCGGGAGCCGCCCGCCGTCGTACGCCGGCCTGTGGATCGGGGTGCTTAGGCTCCCACGAGCTTGGCGCCGGCAGGAACCTCCGCCGGGCCCCCCGGCGCGTTGCGGCCGTACAGCCAGTCGTTGTACTGGAAGTTGTTGTCGCCGCGGCTCTTGAACAGCATGTTCCGCAGGACGCGTGCCACGCCGTCCACGTGCCAGGACTCGCCCCAGATCCGGGCGGTGGTCTGGACTCGTGCGGTGCGGGCCGCCCGGGTTTCGTTGAACTCGCGGAAGGCATCCTCCCACGCACCGGCGTCGATGCCTTCGGGCGTGAAGACCTTGTTCTGCGCGGCGTCCTGCAGCACTGCAGCGTCCTCGAGCGCCTGGCAGGCACCCTGGGCCAGGTACTGCAGCATCGGGTGCGCGGCATCGCCGATCAGTGCCATGCGGCCGGAAACCCAGTTCTCGATCGGGTTGCGATCATACATGGGCCAGCGGATGCCGGTGGCCAGGTTTTTCAGGGCTCTCTGCACGGCGGGGACGCAGTCCTTGTAGGCCGCCTGGAGTTCGTCCACGCCGCCGTACTGCTCTTCGCCGCGCTCGAACGACGGGGACTTGAACACTGCCACGGTGTTGAGCAGCTGGCCCTTGCGGAGCGGGTACTGGACCAGGTGGCAGTTCGGGCCGAGGTAGACGATGACGTCCTCCAGGTCCGCGGCGGGGGTTTCCTCGGTGATGGGCACGGTGCCGCGGTACGCCACATAGGCGGAGTTGACGGGGCCGTCGTTGGCAACGGTGGCGCGGAGGGTGGACTTCAGCCCGTCCCCTGCCAGGATGGCGTCAGCCTCGAACACCTCACCCTTGGCGGTGTAGGCGCGGGCGCGGTCGCCGTCGGTCTCCACCTTCTGCACCAGGACGTCGTTCACCAGGGTGACGCCGGCTTCCTGGCAGGCTTCGAGCAGAATCCGGTGCAGGTCGCTGCGGTGGATCACGACGTAGGGGGCGCCATAGCGTTCCTCGAACTCGCCGCCCAGGGTCTGGCGGGTGAGTTCCTCGCCGGTGATGGCGTCGCGGAACACCAGGTGCTTGGGCTGGACGCCGATTTCCAGCGCCTTTTCCAGCAGGCCCCAGCGCTTGAGGACGCGGGAGGCGTTGGGGGCCATCTGCAGGCCGGCGCCGACTTCGCCGAAGGCGGGTGCCACTTCAACCAGGGTGACGTCGGCGCCGTTTTCGCGCAGCGCCAGCGCTCCGGCAAGCCCGGCCATGCCGCCGCCCACTACCAGGACGTCGGTGGACCCTTTGAGGTTAGACATTGGAAACTCCTACTGCTGTTGATTTCTTGATTTTGGTATTGACGGCTGCGAGCAGGACTGCTGCTGCTGCGGCTGCTCCGGCAAATGCCAGGAAGTTCGAGTTGACGCCCAGGCCCGCTGCGAGCAGGAGCCCGCCGGCCTGCGGGGCGGCTACGGCCCCGATCCGGCCCACGCCGAGCGCCCAGCCAAGGGCGGTGCCGCGCAGGTGTGCCGGGTAGTGGCTTGCCACGGCGGCGATGATCAGGCACTGGGTGCCGTGCGTGCCCACGCCGGCGAGCACCAGCATGAGGTAGACGACGGCGACGGGCGGCCCGGTCACCAGGACCAGCAATCCGATGGCGGCTACGGCCGCTGCCGCGATCGCGGTGGGGATGGGGCCGAACCGGGTGCCGGCCCACGCGGTGAGCACCGAGCCCGCCACGGCGCCCAGGTTGAGAGCCAGTGCGAACGTCAGGGCGGACCCGAGGTTGTAGCCTGCCAGCTGCATGAGGTTGGGCAGCCAGGTGCCCAACCCGTACCAGGCGAAGAGGGTCACCAGGGTGCCGATGGCGAACAGCAGGCTGGTGCCGAGGTAGGGCGCGCGAAGCAGGGACCCGAACCCGACGGCGTCCTTGGCGGTGCTGCCCTGGGCTGCGCCCTTGGGGCCGGGTGCCAGCGTCTCCGGCAGGTAGCGGATGCCCAGCGGGATGACCACCACCAGGGCGACGACGGCGACCAGGAACATGACCGGCCAGCCGAAGGCAGGAATCAGCGGGATGCCGACGAGGGCTGCGATGGAGCCGCCGATGGGGACGCCGGACATCATGAGCGTGGCGATGGTGGACCGCCACTTTTCGGGAACGAGTTCTGCCACCAGGGCGTTGGCCGAGGGCACCAGGCCGCCCAGGCCAATGCCTGCCAGGAGACGCAGGCCGCCGAAGACCGGCGCGTTGGGGGCAAAGGCGCAAAGGATGGTGAAGAGGGAGAACACGACGGCGCAGCCGATGATGGTGCGCCGTCGGCCCCAGGTATCGGACATGCGGCCTGCGAAGACCGCTCCGATCATCATGCCGATGAAGGCCATCGACCCGATGGTGCCGGCGGTGGCCTTGGTCATGCCCCAGCCGGTATCGCTGATGAGCGAGCCCTGGACCGTCCCATAGACGATCAGGTCATAGCCGTCGAAAACGACCAGCAGCCAGCACACCAGGACGGCAAGCACGGAACGCCGGGGAAACCCGGAACGGCCGGCGCCCGGAGCGGGGGCGGCCGTGCGCTGCGGCGCTGCAGCGGAAGTTATGTGATTCATCCCACCACTGTGCTGGCAGCCTTACCGCTCCGCACATAAGATTCTGTTATGCAGAATCTTCCGGCCCGACGGAAGCCCACCTACTCCATTGAGGCGGTGGACAACGCCCTGCAGTTGCTGCAGCTCCTGCGCGACGTGGGCAGCCTGCGGCTCAAGGACGCCGCCGCGGAACTGGGCGTGGCCCCGTCCACCGCCCACCGGCTCCTGGCCATGCTGGTCTACCGCGGCTTCGCGGTGCAGGACGAAACGCGCCGGTACGTGCCGGGCCCGGCGATGGGCGCGGGCCCCGCCGGGTTCAGCTGGACCCGCCAGCTGCGGGACATCTCCCGGCCCCACATGGAAGTCCTGTGCGCCCGCACCAACGAGACCGTCAACCTGATGATCCGGGTGGGCACCAAGGTCCGTTTCCTGGACACGGTGGAAAGCTCGAATATCCTGCGGGTCGGGGACCGCCAGGGCACGTTGCTGCCGGCGCACAAGGCGTCGGGCGGCAAGGCCATCCTGGCCGAGCTGGAACCGGCCGCGCTGGAACAGCTGTTCCGCAGCCCCAACGCGGAGCTGGCCGGCGACTATATTCCCGACGCCGAGTACCCGGCGTTCCTGCGCGAGCTTGAGTCGGTGCGGGCCAACGGATTCGCCGCCAACTTCGAGGGCACCGAGGAGGGCATCAGCGCCTTTGGGATGGCGCTGCACAACGGCAGGGGCATGGTGGTGGGCGCCTTGAGCGTGGCCACTCCGGTGGCCAGGTTCCGGCCGCTGTTCGACGCCGGGCTGGTGGGCGTGATGATGGAAACCCGGCGCCAGCTGGAGATGGACATCGCGGCCAATCCGGTGGACGGGGCGCAGCACCTCTGACACTTATCCGGAAGGCCTTCGGCCGAATTCTGTCAGCCAGAATATGCTGGAGGTCACAGCCTGCCTTCCCTAGGGTCGAATCCACGTCGCAGTCAGTCCGTACGCAAGGAGAAGGCCAGTGTCGATCAGCGCTGAAAACCAAACGCACGAATCCGTGGCACAGGAACACCATGTTCCCGAGCCCACCCCCGAGGAGGCTGCCCAGCTGGAGCAGCTGTACAAGGATTTCAATAAGGAAAACCTGATTCCGCTGTGGACGGAGATCGCGGACCTGATGCCCATGGTTCCGTCGCCCAAGGCAGTCCCGCACGTGTGGCGGTGGGATGACCTCTACCCGCTGGCTGCCCGCGCCGGCGACCTGGTGCCTGTGGGCCGCGGCGGGGAACGGCGTGCCATCGCGCTGGCCAACCCGGGCCTGGCCGGGACCCCGTACGCCACGCCCACGCTCTGGGCCGCCATCCAGTACCTGGGCGGCCGCGAAACCGCTCCGGAGCACCGCCACTCCCAGAACGCCTTCCGCTTCGTCGTCGAAGGTGAAGGCGTGTGGACGGTGGTGAACGGCGATCCCGTCCGCATGTCCCGCGGCGACTTCCTGCTCACCCCGGGCTGGAACTTCCACGGCCACCACAACGACACCGATGAGCCCATGGCCTGGATCGACGGCCTGGACATCCCGTTCGTCCACTACGCCGATGCCGGGTTCTTCGAATTCGGCACCGAGCGCGTCACGGACGAGGCCACCCCGGACATCTCCCGTTCCGAGCGGTTGTGGGCCCACCCCGGCCTGCGCCCCCTCTCCGGACTGGAGAACACCACGAACTCCCCCATTGCCGCGTACCGGTGGAAGTACACCGACGCCGCCCTGCGCGAGCAACTGCTCCTGGAGGACGAGGGCCATCCCGCCACCGTGTCCCAGGGCCACGCCGCCATCCGGTACACCAACCCCACCACCGGCGGGGATGTCATGCCCACCATCCGCGCGGAGTTCCACCGCTTGCGGGCCGGCGCCTGGACCGAGACCGTCCGCGAGGTGGGCTCCAGCGTCTGGCAGGTCTTCGAAGGCACCGGCACCGTGACCCTTAACGGCGAAACCCGTGTCCTGGCCAAGGGCGACCTGTTCGTGGTTCCGTCCTGGGCAGCCTGGTCCCTGCAGGCCGAGACTGAGTTTGATTTGTTCCGGTTCAGCGACGCACCCATCTTTGAGCGCCTGAACTTCAACCGCACCTACATCGAAGGACGCACCAAGTAATGAAACTCCTCACCCTCCGCCTCGACAACGGCGGCACCGCAGCAGTCCGCCAGGACGGCGACACCCTCACCGAGATTCCCGGCTTCCCCGACGTCGGGGCCCTGCTGAAGGACCCCAACTGGGAAGCCACGGCGAAGGCGGGCAACGGCGCAACGCATGCGCTCGACGGCGCCGACCTTGCCGCCGTCGTCCCCGCCCCCGGCAAGATCATCTGCGTGGGCCACAACTACCGCAACCACATCAAGGAAATGGGCCGGGAGGTTCCCGAGCACCCCACCCTGTTCGCCAAGTATGCCGAGTCCCTGATCGGCCCCAATGACGACCTGGCCCTGCCGCAGGAATCGGACACCGTGGACTGGGAAGCCGAACTCGCCGTCGTCATCGGCAAGGCCGGCCGCCGCATCCCCGAGTCCGAAGCCGCTGAGCACATCGCCGGGTACTCCGTGCTGAACGACGTCTCCATGCGCGACTACCAGTTCCGCACCATCCAGTGGCTGCAGGGCAAGACCTGGGAGAAGTCCACCCCGTTCGGGCCGGCCCTGGTCACCAAGGACGAGTTCACGGCCGCCCCGCTGATGACCTCCGCCGTGGACGGCGAAGTCCAGCAGTCCACCCCCACCTCGGACCTGGTGTTCACCCCGGAGTTCCTGGTCTCCTACATCTCCACCATCATCACCCTGAACCCGGGCGACGTGATCGCCACCGGCACCCCCGGCGGCGTGGGCCACGCCCAGGACCCCAAGCGCTACCTGCAGGAGGGCCAGGTCCTGGTCACCACCATCGAGGGCCTGGGCCAGCTGACCAACCGCGTGGTCAAGGAAGCCTGATGGTTGCCCGGCACGACCAGACCACCGATCCCGTCCTGCTCGACGGGCTCCTGCAGGCCCGGCGCGGCACCGCGTTCTTCGCCCGCAAGCTCAACGAGCTCACGGACGCGGAACTGGACGGGGACTCGCTCCTGCCGGGCTGGACCCGCCGCCACGTTGTAGCCCACGTGGGCTACAACGCGCGGGCCGTGGCACGGCTGGTCGAATGGGCAGCCACCGGCGTGGAGACCCCCATGTACCCCTCGGTGGAGGTCCGCAACCACGAGATCGACTTCGGCGCCACGCTCAGTCCCATCGCGCTGCGGAACCTGTTCGACCACTCCGCCGTGCACCTGAACGTCGAGTGGCGCGACCTGCCCGCCGACAACTGGCATCACAAGGTCAAGACCGTCCAGGGCAGGACTGTCCCCGCCGAAGAAACCGTCTGGATGCGCACCAGGGAAGTGTGGGTGCACGCCGTTGACCTGGACAACGGCGCCACGTTCCAGGACATCCCCGCACCCGTCCTGGAACGGCTCCTGACAGACATCACCGGCGCCTGGCACGCCCGCGGGACGGACAAGGACCTGGTGGTCGAGGTCACCGGGCAGCCCTCTGCGCTGGTCTTCGGTGACACGGCAGCCACCTCCCCCACCGTGGTGTCCGGCTCCCTGGCCGCCATTGCGCAGTGGGCCACCGGCCGCGGCACGAACGGCACCACGGCACAGCACGACGGCGGATCGGTCACCCCCGCGCCCCCGGCGCCGGCCTGGATCTAGCTATAAATCGAGCACCCGGGCAAGCCATGTGCCACACCGCACCAAAGGCGGGCCAGCATACGCTGGCCCGCCTTTGCCGTTGCCCTCCGGACTCCTCCCACGCGGCCGGCCTTCGCCTCGGGCTGCAAACCAAAAATCCATCCCCTCGTTTGGGACCGCGTCCATAATCGGGACGGCGGCCGCTGGATAGCATGGGGTGACCGGACAGAGCCGTCCGGCGGGATCGACGCAAAAGGAAAACCCATGGCCGCGGTTACGGTGGATGACATCCTCTCGGATCTCCCCCTTGGCTTCGCCAGCCTCATCCTCCGCCCAGCCCCGTCGGCGCCGGCCATTGAACGGTTCCTTATTGTCGACGCCGACGACGAGTCGGTCCAGGCTGCCGGCGCGTTTGTCCTGCTCATCGGTGTCCGCGGCCGCTCCGCCCTGCCGGCGCTCCGGCGGCTCCTGAAAGACCCGCCACCGGTAGTCGCCGTCAAGGGCAACCGCGAAGACCTCGCCGAAGCTGAAGAACTCCTGCAGGCAGCGGGCTCGGGCCTCCTGCTGGTTGATCCGGCCGCCGACTGGGACCGCCTGCTGTCCATCGCAAAGGACCGGATCCAGCCGCGCAGCTACGAGAGCGAAGTCCTCACCCTGCTCGAGGAAGACCTGTTCGCCATCGCCCAGACCACGGCCAGGCTCACCTCCAGCCACGTGCTGATCGAGGACGCTGCCAACAAGGTCCTGGCGTACTCCACGGTCACCAACGACATCGACGAGCTCCGCAAAGCGTCCATCCTGTCCCGCCGCGGCCCCCGGAAGTACGAGCTGCTGCTCAAGGACCTGGGTGCATACCGCGAACTCCACCGCACCCGGCAGCCGGTCCGCGTGCCTGCCCGGCCCCAGGACGGGCTGCGTGAACGGGTGGCCATCGCGCTCTTCGCCGGGGAGCGGATCATGGGCTACATCTGGCTCCAGGAGACCGGAGAGGGCTTCGGCCCGGACGTGGAGTACGTCCTCACCGGATCCGCAGCCAGGGTTTCCGCCGAACTGATCCGCTACCGCAACCAGCAGTCCGTCCACATGCGGGAGGACCGGGTGGCACGGATCCTGTCAGGTCCCGCCGAGGCCGCCGCCAGCGCCCACAGCGGAAAGATCCCCTCCGAACGTCCCGCGGCGCTTCTCCTCATCGGTATGTCCGACGCCGACTCCCGGGCTGACGACGCCGCGCTCAAGCACGGCGAGCTGGCCAACCTGGCCTCCATCCACGCCGCCGCGTACAAGGCATCCGCCGTCGTGGGCCAGTTCAACGGTGACACGGCCATCATCCTGCCGGACCTGCAGTCCAGCACGGCGGAAGCGGGGCTGAGGGCACTTGCCGAAGCGGTGGTCAAGGATGCCCGCAAGCACCTGGGCATCATTCCCTTCGCCGCCGTCGGACCGCTGGCGCCGGACCTGCTGTCCATCCACGGGGTCACCGGCATCACTGAAGCGCTGCTGGCCTGCGTGCGGAACGCCACACCGGGCACGGTGGCCACCGTTGACGATTTCGAGGCGGAAATCCTCTACCGCGAGGCCGTACGTAACTTCCACAGCTCACCCTTCCGGCACCGCAGCATGGCGGCGCTG
The DNA here is from genome assembly GCF_035621795.1 of Pseudarthrobacter sp. LT1. Taxonomy (NCBI): domain Bacteria; kingdom Bacillati; phylum Actinomycetota; class Actinomycetes; order Micrococcales; family Micrococcaceae; genus Pseudarthrobacter; species Pseudarthrobacter sp. LT1. Next base: position 706,847 of record NZ_CP141830.1, on the reverse strand, counting down.
CTCCAGGAGGATGCCGAACTCGCAGCAACCCTGCAGGCCTACTTCGACGCCTGCTTCGACGTCTCCGAATGCGCCAAACACATGAACCTGCACAAAAACACCGTCTACTACCGCGTTGCCAAGGCGGCCAGGGTCACCGGCCTGGACTTCGGCAACCCCCGCGACTCACTGGTGGCCCTGCTCCATCTCCAGGAGTGGGCCGCCTCCACCGACAATTCAGGCAGGAAATGAGCACCATACTCAGCGCACCGCCCCTGGGCGTCCTCCTTGAGGACATCGTCCGGCGCCACCGGCCCAGGCAGAACGCCGGCAGCGTTCCCGGAAACATCCCTTTCCTTGCCACGGTCCCGTTCGACCGCTTCGGCATCGCTGTCGCCACCACCTCCGGCGAGGTCTTCAGCTCCGGGGACGCCGGCGTTCCCTTTTCCATCCAAAGCATTTCCAAGGTATTCACCCTGGCCATGGCCCTGCAGGGCGGCAGATCCACCGCTCTTTGGTCCCGGGTGCTGCGCGAACCCTCCGGAACGTCCTTCAACTCGCTGGTCCAGCTGGAAGCCGAGAAGGGCATCCCCCGCAATCCGTTCATCAACGCCGGCGCCCTGGTGGTCACCGACCACCTACTGGAAGAGACGCCCGACGCCGCCACGCAGCTCCTGCGGTTCCTCACCGAACAAGCGGGGAGCCATGAGGCGGAGCGAGGCTCCCGCGCACCGTTCATCGATGAAGCCGCTGCTGCCGGCGAGCTGGCCAGCAGCAGCCGCAACCTGGCCCTGGCGCACTTCCTCAAGGATTTTGGCAACCTCACCCAGCCGGCCGCGGCAGTGGTGGAGAACTACGTCCGCCAGTGCTCCATCATGATGACCTGCGTCCAGCTGGCCAGGGCCGGCCTGTTCCTCGCCAACGACGGCCAGGGAACAACCGGCAGGGTGCTGTCCCCCAGCGAGGCCAAGCGGATCGGTTCCATCATGCTGACCTGCGGCATGTATGACGCCGCCGGCGAGTTCGCCTACCGGGTGGGCCTGCCCGGCAAGAGCGGAGTAGGTGGCGGGATCCTGGTGATCGTCCCGGGCCAGTGCGCCATCTGCGTCTGGAGCCCCCGCCTGGACGCCAAAGGCAACTCCCTTGCCGGCACCGCCGCCCTGGCCGACCTCTCCGACCGCACCGGCTGGTCAGTCTTCTAAGTTTCCCCATCCAGCAAGATCTTCCCCGGATCGAAAGGAATACCCATGCCCAACAACCCCAATGAAGAGGTTGAGTTCGACCACGTTATTGATGGTGGTCACGCGCATGCGTCTGAGACCTCCCTGCACGCGGAGGACAAGGGTTACCACAAGAACCTCAAGCCGCGGCAGATCCAGATGATCGCGATCGGCGGTGCGATCGGTACCGGCCTGTTCCTCGGCGCCGGCGGCCGGCTCAACGCGGCGGGCCCGTCCCTGGTCATCGCGTACGCGGTGTGCGGGTTCTTCGCGTTCCTGATCCTGCGCGCCCTGGGCGAACTGGTCCTGCACCGGCCTTCCTCGGGCTCGTTCGTTTCCTACGCCCGTGAGTTCTTCGGCGAAAAGGCCGCGTTCGTCTCCGGCTGGTTCTACTGGATCAACTGGGCCACCACCACCATCGTGGACATCACCGCCGCCGCCCTCTACATGCACTTCTTCGGCAACTACATCCCCTGGATGGCCGACGTCCCGCAGTGGGCCTGGGCACTGACCGCCCTCATCGTGGTCCTGGCCCTGAACCTGGTCTCCGTGAAGGTCTTCGGCGAAATGGAATTCTGGTTCGCCCTGATCAAGGTCGCCGCCCTCGTCGCGTTCCTCATCATCGGCACCTACTTCGTCATCTTCGGCACCCCCGTGGACGGCCAGCAGGTCGGCATCAGCCTCCTGTCCGATAACGGCGGGATCTTCCCCAACGGCCTGCTGCCCATGATCATCCTCATGCAGGGCGTCCTGTTCGCCTACGCCTCCATCGAACTGGTCGGCACCGCCGCCGGCGAAACCGAAAACCCCGAAAAGATCATGCCCAAGGCCATCAACTCCGTGGTCTTCCGCATCGCCGTGTTCTACGTCGGCTCCGTGATCCTGCTGGCCTTGCTGCTGCCCTTCACCTCCTACCAGAAGGGCGTCAGCCCCTTCGTGACGTTCTTCGGCTCCATCGGCGTCCAGGGCGTGGACGTGATCATGAACCTCGTGGTCCTCACCGCCGCCCTGTCCTCGCTGAACGCCGGGCTCTACTCCACCGGCCGGATCCTGCGCTCCATGTCCGTGAACGGCTCGGCCCCTAAGTTCGCCTCCCGCATGAACAAGGCAGGCGTCCCCTACGGCGGCATCGCCATCACCGCCGTCGTCTCCCTCCTCGGCGTCCCGCTGAACTACCTCGTCCCGGCCGACGCCTTCGAGATCGTGCTGAACATCGCCTCCGTGGGCATCATCATGACCTGGGCCACCATCGTCCTCTGCCAGATCCAGCTCAAACGCTGGGCGGACAAGGGCTGGGTGGAGCGCCCCTCCTTCCGGATGTTCGGCGCCCCCTACACCGGCTACCTGTCGCTGGTCTTCCTCGTCGGCGTCCTGGTCATGGTCTTCATCGACTCACCCCTGACCATGCTCGTCACCGCCATCGCGTCCGTGCTCATGGTCATCGGCTGGTACGCCTGCCGCCACCGCATCCGCCAAATCGCCGAAACCCGCGAAGGCTTCACCGGGACAGCACCCGTGATCGCCAACCGGACGCCCATTTCCTGACCACAACGCCTCCAATCCTCCGAGCTGAAGAAAGACCATGACACCAGAGCCGCAGCCCACCCTGACCACATCCCGTCCCCAGCCCGCCGCCGTCGTCCGCCCCCAGGACCGCGTGACACCCGCCCTCAAATCCGCCGGGCACGTCATCGTCGATTCACTGGTGGCCCACGGTGTGGAACGCACCTACGTGGTTCCCGGCGAGAGCTTCCTCGACGTGCTGGACGGCCTGCACCAGTCCAGCATCGAAACCATCGTCTGCCGGCATGAGGGCGGGGCCGCATACATGGCGGAGGCGGACGGCAAGATGCAGCAGCGCCCGGGCGTAGCGATGGTCACCCGGGGACCGGGCGCCGCGAATGCGCATGTGGGCCTGCACACCGCTTGGCAGGACTCCACCCCCATGCTGCTCTTCGTGGGCCTGATCCCGTTCGCCCACCGGGACCGGGAAGCGTTCCAGGAATTCGACATCAAGTCCTGGTTCGATACCGGCGCCAAGCGCGTCATGGTCCTGGACCATCCGGAGCGGGCCTCCGAGATCGTGGCGGAAGCCATGTTTGCCGCGATGAGCGGACGGCCCGGGCCCGTGGTTGTCGGCTTGCCGGAGGACGTGATCCGGCAGCAGGTCAGCCCGGCACTCCACCCCGCCATACCCGTAGCCGCCGGGGGTTTGAGCGGCACGGACTCCGCGGCGCTGAAGGCTGCCCTGGCCGAATCCAGCAAGCCGCTCTTCGTCACCGGCGGCAACGACTGGACGCAGGAGGCAGCCGGGCAGCTCACCGCCTGGCTGGAGCGGCACCACATCCCGGCCGCCGCGGAATGGCGCACGCAGGGTACGGTGTCCTTTGATTCGCCGTCCTACGTGGGGCCCATCGGGTACGGCCGGCCGCGGCCCACGTATGACCTCCTGGAGGAGACCGACCTCCTGGTGTTCGTGGGCACGGTGCCGGGAGATGTGATCACTGACGGATTCGTGTGCCGCCAGGACTGGAGCAAGAAGAACTTCCTGGTGACGGCGGACCCGTCGCTGCGGGGGCGGTCCGGACCCGTGTCACGGCAGATCCTGGCCAAACCCGACGCGTTCGTCCGCGACCTGGAGGGCATCGACCTGCCAGTCAAGGAGGAGTGGAAGGCCTGGACCGCCAGGATGCGCGCCGAGCAGGAAAGCTTCGCGGCACTCCCTCCAGCAGCGCCGGCTCCGGGCCAGGCGAGGATGGACACCCTGATGGCCAACCTGGTGCCCCGTCTTCCCGGGGACGCGATGGTGACGTTCGGGGCCGGGGAACATACCAATTGGGCCCACCGGTATTTCCCGACACGCCGCTACGCGTCCATGATCAGTGCCCGCAATGGCTCCATGGGGTACTCGGTACCGTCCGCGATCGCCGCTTCGCTGGCTGCGCCCGGACGGCGGGTGGTGACCATCGCGGGGGACGGCGAGTTCCTCATGAACGGGCAGGAACTCGCCACCGCCGCCCAGTACGGTGCCACGCCCCTGGTGGTGGTCATGGACAACCAGGAGTACGGCACCATCCGCACGCACCAGGAACGGCACTACCCGCAGCGCGTGTCCGGAACGCAGTTGAAGAACCCTGATTTTGCCCTGATGGCGCAGGCTTTCGGCGGTTTCGGCATCACCGTCACCGAAGACCGGGACGTGCCGGCCGCCCTGGATGCCGCGCTGGCAGCCATCGACGATGACGGGATGTTTGCCCTCATCCACCTCATCGTGGAGCAGCGCGTCAAGGCGTACTAAGGCAACGTGCCGCTGATGCGGCCAGCTTCATCCGGTGACGCGGACGACGGCGGGACCTCCCGCCGTCGTCCGCTTAGGTTTAATTGCCGGCCAGCGGAATAGAACAGCAACTGGCAACAGCGTCCAGCTCCTGGCCCACGACGACAAGGCCAAGGCCGACGCCCTGGCCGCGGAATTCACAGGCCAGGTGGACCCCGGCGTGCTGGGCGACGCCATCACCGGTTCCATCGTCATCCCGGCTGTGTACTTCGACGCCGCCAAGGACATCGTGGCCCGCTACGGCAACAGCCTGGACGGCAAGGTGTATATCGACATCACCAACCCTGTGGACTTCTCCACCTTTGAAGGCCTCTCGGTCCCCGCCGGCAGCTCCGCCGCCGAGGAACTGCAGAAGACCACCGGAGCGAAAGTGGTCAAGGCGTTCAACACCACCTTCGCCGCCACCCTGGGCGAGGGGAGGGTGGCCGGCCAGCCGCTGGACGTCCTGGTTGCCGGCGACGACGAGGATGCAGTGGCGGCCGTGACCGCTTTCGCGTCCGCCGCCGGCCTGACCCCCATCGTGGTGGGACCGCTCCGCCGTGCCCGGCAGCTGGAACAAGCGGGCTTCCTGAACATCCTGCTCTCAGCCAATGAGCAGCTGCCCCAGTTCCAGTGGAACTCGGCCCTCAGGTTTGCCCCGGCGGCCTAGCCGGGAAAGTATGCAGCTGGAAGACAAAGCGAAGGCCGGCACGAGCGTGCCGGCCTTCCCTTTCGCGCTTTCATCAAGCTACAGCCGGTCCGTCCGGTCCTCGCCGCCCTTGTGGCCGGCCCCGCGGAGGTTCTCCTGGACCTTCCCGAACAGGTCCTTGATGGTGGACTCCGCGTTGGAAATGACGTCCACCGGCACGTAGACCTCATGGGTCACGGGCAGGTCGTATTCATCCTTCAGGTGGGTGCCGTTTCCCACTCCCGACAGGGACAGGTAGACCATGGCTTCCGTCCGTGCGATCCCTGCGAGCTTCCCGAAGACGACGGTGAACTCGTTCGGCTGGAAGCTGATTGTCTGCCCAATATGGCCGCGGCCCAGTTCACCGGCGTGAATGACCTTCTCCGACTGGCTTCCGGTGTAGTCCATGAACTTCTCCTTCGATCGCCAACACGTACGCTGGCAGTCTAACGCTGCCCCTCAATGCCGGCACAGGCCCGGGCCACGCGGCAGGGCCGGTAGAATCTTGAAGGCCGGACCCTTCGTTCCGGACCAGTAAGCGGAACCGGCCCGCAACCTGCAGCGCCGGCGGACAGCAGGAGCAGCAGCCGTGCGTGGTTAGCTTCCGCGGTCACCGTTCCACCTCCTCCGCGCGTCAACCCTGGCGGCAGGCACCCTGGCACTGGCCGCCGGCGCCCACGTGGCTGGCAGAGGCCACCTGCCGGCCCCCGCCATCCTCCTCGCGGTACTGGCACTGACCGCACTGGCCAGCACTGTTGCCACCCGGCTCCGGCTCTCCTTCCCCGCCATCGGCGCACTCCTGGGCGGCGGCCAGCTTGCGGCCCTGCTCCGGACCAGGGGTGGACGCCGCGCACCGGCCGGTAACGCGGCAACCGGCAACCAGTAAGGACGCATTTGAGGCCCGGATCATCACGATCCGGGCATCAAATTGCCGCCAGTGCATGCGGCATCGTTGACGTGGGCAACGGCTACCGCGAAGGTGGTGCCATGAGGTCTCAGAAAATTTCCCAGGGGTTTGCCATGACGACGGCGGCAGCAGCGGCAGCACTGCTGCTCACCGGATGTGGTCCAAGCCAGCCGCAGTCCCAGACGACCACGTCGCCCGCCACCGGGCAGGCCAGCCAGTCCCCCACGGGAACGGCGTCCACGCCGCCTCCGGCGTCGTCGGCGCCAGCCAGCTCAACCCCGGCCTCACCCGCCCCCGGCACTACGGCGGCGGGGGAACCCGGCCTGTGCAAGTCGGCGGGGCTCACCGCTGCCACCGACGCATCCGGTGGCGGCGCGGCAGGCAGTGTCTACATGAAGCTCAACCTCACCAACAAGGGTTCCGAACCCTGCATCCTCCGGGGATACGCCGGCGTCTCCCTGGTGGCGGACGCCGCCGGAGCCCCCATCGGCGCTCCGGCAACGCGGGATGATTCGGCCGGCGTAGCGGACGTCCTCCTGGCTCCCGGCCAGACCGGCACCGCCGTCCTCCGTTACACGCAGGCCCGCAACTACCAGGGCTGCGTGGTCGTGGACGCCGCCGGTTACCGGATTTACCCGCCGGAGGACACCGACTCGCTGTTCATCCCGAAGCCCACCACGGCGTGCAGCAATGCCGAAATCACCCTGCTCAGCATCGGGGCATTCCAGCCCGCCTGACCGCTTGGCCCCGTGGGACGGCCCCGGAATGACGAAGGCGGCCCGGCTGACAAGCCGGGCCGCCTTCCGTACCCTTGGGCCGGCGTCGGACGCTTACGCTTCGACGCCGCTCCCGGAGTGCTTACCGGGTGGCCGTGGTGGTGCGGCCGGTGCCCGCGGCGCGGCGGGACAGAGCCACGCCCAGGCCGATCATGGCCACTCCGAGAATGAAGTGCAGCCAGTTGTCCGCGATGTTGACCGGAACAAAGTTGGCGGCACTGTCATGGCCGATGAACAGTCCATAAAGCCAAAGCACCAGGTAAATGGCTCCGCCGACCACCAGGTAATTACGCGAGGCAGCCGCGCTGCGCGCCATGGCGACGCCCGCGATGCCGAAGAGCAGGTGGACGATGTTGTGCAGGATCGACACCTGGAAGAGGCCCAGCAGCATGGCACCCGATCCGTGCCCGGCGAACCCCAGGGATTCATAGTTGGAGGTGATTCCGGGGATGAACCCCAGGACGCCTACCAGGAGGAACACCGCGCCCACGGCAAGGGTGGCTTTTTGTATGTTGGTCCGGCCTACGGTGCGACCGCTGGAATTCATGCTTGTCATGATGTCTCCTGCTTGTGTCGTTGTGCGGTTCTGGCTGCCGGGCGATGCGTGACCGTTACTGCCTGACCATAGACTTAAACCCCGACATCGTAAGTATACTTATCAAATACGCCGCGGATAGCAGGGGTGCATAACGGACCCATCACAAAACTGGCTTGTGAGGGTTGTGGACCGAAGGCAGGTTTGACTGGCATGACGTCGATTTGGCTGGACCGCAGGGCTCCTTTTGCCTCTGATCCGTTCGAACCGGATTCCAGGTATGACACCGTCGTTGCAGGTGCGGGACTCACCGGGCTGGTCACCGCCCTGCTGCTGGCCCGGTCCGGGCAAAGCGTGCTGGTACTGGAGGCCCGCTCCCCGGGGGCCGTGACCACCGGCAACACCACCGCCAAGGTAAGCCTGCTGCAGGGCACGTTCCTGTCCCAGCTCGCCCGCCAGTATTCGCAGAAACAGGTGCAGGCGTACGTGGACGGGAACCGGGAGGGCCAGGCGTGGCTGCTGCGCTACCTGGCGGAACAAAACGTGCCCTTCCAGCGCCGCACCGCCTACACCTACGCTGCCTCCGCCCAGGGCACCGAGAAGCTGCGGGAAGAGATGAGCGCTGCCGGCACCGCGGGACTGGACGTGGACTACGTGCGCGACGCCGGACTGCCGTTTCCCGTCCACGGCGCCGTCCGCCTGCGCGACCAGGCCCAGATCAACCCGATGGATGTCCTCGACGCGCTGGTGGCGGACATCCGCAGCCGGGGCGGGCACATCGTCAGTGGCGTGCGGCTTCGCGACGTGACCGGTGATGCGCCCTCCGCCGTCCGGACCGACCGGGGCAGTGTCAGGGCGGACAAGGTAGTGCTCGCCACCGGTATCCCGGTCCTGGACCGCGGCCTGTATTTCGCCAAGCTGAAGCCCGCCCGTTCCTATGCGGCCGCGCTTGAACTGCAGGAGGACCAGGCGCCGCCGCCGGGCATGTACATTTCCGTCGAACAGCCCACCCATTCGCTCCGCGACTACGAGGTGGACGGGAAGAACCTGCTGCTGGTGGGCGGCCACGGCCACCACGTGGGCAGGAGGGACTCCGAGAAGGCCCACCTCGCCGGCCTGATGGACTGGGCAGGAAACCATTACCCCGGCGCTGCCACCACCCACACGTGGTCCGCGCAGGACTACATGCCCACCAACCTCATGCCGTTTTTCGGCAAGCTCCCCCGGGGCAAGGGCCAGATCTACTTCGGCACCGGCTACAACAAGTGGGGAATGACCAACGCCGTCGCCGCCGCGCTGGGCATATCGGCGGACATCCTGGGCGGCCAGATCCCGTGGGCTGACACCATCCACCACCGCGTCACGTCACCGGCCGGCGCGTTCTCCGCCGTCGCGCTGAACGCAGGTGTGGCAGCCAGGCTGGCGTCTGACTGGGGGAAGGTAGCCGCCGAGGGCCGCAGGTTCGATGGCTTGAAGCGGGGCAGGGACCGGACTGCCGTGCCCGCTCCTGAGGGGACTTCCACCACGGCTCCTGTCCCTGCGGGCACCGCGCCTGCCACCGCCCCGGCCGAAGGCCAGGGCAAGGTCTACCGCGACGGCAACCGGCCGGTGGCAGTGTCCACCGTTGGCGGAAGCACCTGCAGGTTGTCCGCGGTCTGCACCCACTTGGGCGGCATCCTGCACTGGAACGACAACGAACAGACGTGGGACTGCCCCCTGCACGGCTCGCGCTTCACGAACGAGGGCAAGCTGCTTGAGGGCCCTGCCACCAAGGACCTGCCGCAGGCTGGGACGGCGTGAGCGGGGCCGCATCACGCGGGACATCAGTTAGCGGCATCTTGGGTTGGATCAGTCCGGTTTCTGCTGGTGGCGGAGCCGGGGCCAATCGCGGAGTTGCGTGTCGGTGCCTTGGGGCATGATGGAGGCATGAACCAGGAACAGCGTCCTGCCGGTGGTGGTGCCTCCGGTACGGCTGCGCCAATGGGCCAGTTCAGCCGGCCCACCCGGGACTGGTTCTTGGGCGCATTTTCGGAGCCGACCCCTGCACAGGCCGGGGCCTGGAATGCCATCTCCTCCGGCTCGCACGCACTGGTGGTGGCCCCCACCGGTTCCGGAAAAACCCTGGCGGCCTTCCTCTGGGCGCTGGACCGGCTCCTGGCCTCGGAGTCCCACGCCCCTGAGCCTGCCGCTGCGGAGGCGCCCGCGAAAGGCAAGCGCCAACGGGCACCCAAGCGCAAAACCCGTGTCCTCTACATCTCGCCGCTGAAGGCTTTGGGCATGGATGTGGAACGGAACCTGCGGTCCCCGCTGATCGGCATCACGCAGACCGCAAAGCGGCTTGGGCTTCCCGCCCCGCTGATAACTGTCGGGGTCCGGTCCGGGGATACTCCCGCAGCTGAGCGCCGCGGGCTGCTGAGCAACCCGCCGGACATCCTCATCACCACCCCCGAATCGCTGTTCCTCATGCTCACGTCAAAGGCCCGGGAGACCCTGGCCGAGGTGGACACCATCATCATTGACGAGGTCCACGCCGTGGCCGGCACCAAGCGTGGAGCGCACCTTGCCGTATCACTGGAACGGCTGGACGCGCTGCTGCCCAAACCTGCACAGCGCATCGGGCTTTCCGCCACGGTGGAACCCCGGGAACTCGTGGCGCAGTTCCTTGCGGGTTCGGCTCCCGTGGAGATCGTTGCTCCGCCGGCCAGGAAGAACTGGGACCTGACGGTTTCCGTCCCGGTGGAGGACATGTCGGACCTGCAGGGCGCGGCCGGGGCGTTCGATTCCGGCCCCGCATCCGGGCTCCAGCCGCAGGCGTCCATCTGGCCGCATGTGGAGGAAAAAATCGTCGACCTGGTGCTGGCCAACCAGTCCACCATCGTCTTCGCCAACTCTCGGCGCCTCGCCGAACGCCTCACGGCCAGGCTCAATGAAATCTACGCAGAGCGGCAATTGATCGCCGTGGGCGGCGGCTGGGACGGACCCGGTCCGGAAGGGCAGGCGGCTGCGCCCGGCACTACGGGGGGACCGGCGTCGGGCATTCCCGCGTCCACCGCCACACCGGCACACATGATGGCCCAGGCCGGAAGCTCCGCCGGGGCAGACCCGGTACTGGCCCGCGCCCACCACGGTTCCGTGTCGAAGGACCAGCGCGCGCTCATCGAGGACGACCTCAAGTCCGGGCGGCTGCGGTGCGTGGTGGCAACGTCATCCCTGGAACTGGGCATCGACATGGGCGCCGTGGACCTGGTGGTCCAGGTGGAGTCGCCACCCTCCGTGGCCAGCGGCCTGCAGCGGGTGGGCCGCGCCGGGCACCAAGTGGGCGAAATCTCCCAGGGCGTCCTCTTCCCCAAGCACCGCGCTGACCTGGTCCACACGGCCATCACGGTGGAGCGCATGCTGGACGGCAAGATCGAGCGGCTCAGCATCCCTGCCAACCCGCTGGACATCCTGGCCCAGCAGACCGTGGCCGCCACCGCCCTGGGCAGCATTGACGTGGAGGAATGGTTCAGCACCGTCCGGCGCTCCGCGCCTTTCGCGTCCCTCCCCCGGTCGGCCTTCGAGGCCACCCTGGACCTGCTGGCGGGGCGGTACCCGTCCGACGAATTCGCCGAGCTCCGGCCCAGGATCATCTGGGACCGCAACGCCGGCACCATCGAGGGCCGGCCCGGAGCCCAGCGCCTGGCTGTGACATCGGGCGGCACCATCCCGGACCGGGGGCTGTTCGGCGTCTACATCATCGGCACTGAACAGGAGGGGTCCGCTTCCCCCTCCGAGGACGGCAAACCGGCGCGCGCACCCAAGGGCGGCCGCCGCGTGGGCGAGCTGGACGAGGAAATGGTTTACGAATCCCGGGTGGGCGACGTCTTTGCCCTGGGTGCCACCAGCTGGAAGATCGAGGACATCACGCACGACCGTGTCCTGGTCTCCCCCGCGTTCGGGCAGCCCGGCAAGCTGCCGTTCTGGAAGGGTGATTCCCTGGGCCGGCCGGTGGACCTGGGCCGCGCACTGGGCGCGTTTGTCCGCGAACTGTCCGCGTCCGACGCCGGCCCTGCCACCGAGCGCTGCAAGGCCAGCGGCCTGGACGACTTCGCCGCCAACAACCTCATCCAGTACCTCACCGAGCAGAAACAGGCCACCGAGGTGGTTCCCAGCGACACCACGCTGGTGGTGGAGCGGTTCCACGACGAACTGGGCGACTGGCGCGTCATCCTGCACAGCCCGTTCGGCATGCCGGTGCACGCACCGTGGGCCCTGGCCGTGGGGCAGCGGCTCCACCAACGCTACGGCCTGGACGGCTCGGCCATGGCGGCCGACGACGGCATCGTGCTGCGGGTGCCCATGATGGAGGACGAGCCGCCGGGCGCCGAGCTGTTCCTCTTCGATCCCGAGGAACTGGAACAGATCGTCACGGCCGAGGTAGGGGGCAGTGCCCTGTTCGCCTCCCGTTTCCGCGAGTGCGCCGCACGTGCGCTCCTGCTGCCCCGCCAGACCCCCGGCAAACGCCAGCCCCTATGGCAGCAGCGCCAGCGGTCGGCGCAGCTGCTGGACGTTGCCAGGAAATACCCCACTTTTCCCATCGTCCTGGAGACCGTGCGGGAATGCCTGCAGGACGTTTACGATCTGCCGGCATTGAAGGACATCGCCGCGTCCGTGGAGCGGCGCGAACTGCGGATCGTGCAGACCACCACGCAGCAGCCCTCGCCGTTCGCCAAGTCCCTTCTCTTTGGCTACGTGGCCCAGTTCCTCTACGAGGGCGATTCCCCGCTCGCAGAGCGGCGCGCCGCCGCCCTGGCACTGGACTCCACGCTCCTCAACGAGCTGCTGGGCCGGGTGGAACTGCGCGAACTCCTGGACGCCAAGGTCATCGACGCCACCGAACGCGAGCTCCAGCGTCTGGCCCCGGACCGCCGTGCACGCGGAATGGAAGGCGTGGCGGACCTCCTGCGGCTGCTGGGACCCTTGGATCCGGCAGAGGCCGCTTTGCGGCTGGAACCTGCCGCAGCCCCGGTGGTTGAGCCCGCTGAAACCCTGGTCGATGAGTCCGCCGAACCGGTGGGTGAGCCCGTGGAGACCGCACCCGCCGCTTCCGCCACCGTGGCTGAAGCGGCCGCCCACCTGGCCGCCCTCCAGCGTGCCAACCGCGCCATCAAGGTCAACATCGGCGGCGTTGAACGTTTCGCGGCCGTGGAGGACGCAGCCCGTCTCCGCGACGCCATCGGCGTGCCGCTGCCCATGGGTGTTCCGCTGGCCTTCATTGAGCCGGTTGCCGATCCCCTGGGCGACCTCGTCTCCCGGTATGCCCGCACCCACGGCCCCTTCACCGCGGCCGAGGCAGCGGCACGCCTGGGCCTGGGTGTAGCCGTGGTGGGCACCGCGCTGAAACGCCTTGCGGCGGACGGCCGCGTGGTGGAGGGCGAATTCCGGCCGCACGTCACCACACCAGGCGCCGTACACCCGGGCTCCCCAGCGCAGGACGGGCCGAAGGACGGCACCGCCCCGGAATCTGCCCGGGAATCCGCGCAGGAATCCGGGCTTGAGGCCGGTACGCAGCCGACGGATGAACTGCCTGCCCTTGCGGCCGGCTCCCCCGCCGGCACCACGCACAGCATCGCCAGCGAATGGTGCGACGCCGAGGTGCTGCGCAAGCTCCGCCGTCGTTCGCTGGCCGCCCTGCGCGCGGAAGTGGAGCCGGTGGACGCCGCCGCCTACGGACGCTTCCTGCCGGCATGGCAGCACGTCAGGACCCCGGGCGGTGGCCGCGGCCAGCCCTCGCTGCGGGGACTGGACGGCATTATCACCGCCATCGACCAGCTCTCGGGCGTGCCCGTTCCGGCCTCGGCATGGGAACCCCTGGTGCTGGCCACGCGGGTCTCCAACTACCAGCCGGCCATGCTGGATGAACTGATGGCTGCCGGTGAAGTTCTGTGGTCCGGAGCCGGCGCACTTCCGGGGAATGACGGCTGGATCAGCCTTCATCTGGCGGATTCGGTGGAACTGACGCTCAACCCATCACCCGAGTTTGAACCGGGGGACGCCGGCCAACGGCTCCTGGACCACCTGCGGAACAACGGCGGCGGGTACTTCTTCCGCCAGCTGACCGAGGTGGCCGGAGGCATGGACGCCGTCCTCAGCGACCAGGAAGTAGTGGCTGCGCTCTGGGACCTCGCCTGGGCCGGCAGGATCACCGGGGACACGTTCGCGCCTGTCCGGGCACTGATTGCCGGAGGCCACACAGCCCACCGCCAGGTGGCCCGCGCACCCCGGGCCAGGGCACCGCGGCTCAGCCGCCTGGGCCGTTCCCATGGCACCGGCCTGATGGGATCCCCCGGGCTCGCCGGCGGCCGGTACGGATCGCAGGGGGCCTCCACCCCGCCCACCGCTGCGGGCCGCTGGTCTGCCCTGCCCGAGCCTGAACTCGATGCCACCATCCACGCCCGTGCCACCGCCGAACTGCTGCTGGACCGCTACGGCGTGGTCACCAGGGGCTCCGTCATGGCTGAGCAAATCCTGGGCGGCTTCGGACTCATGTACAAGGTGTTGGCCCGGCTGGAGGAAGCCGGCCGCTGCCGCCGCGGCTACTTTATCGAGCACCTCGGCGCCGCCCAGTTCGCGGTGCCGGCCACCGTGGACCGGCTACGTTCCTACTCGGAAGACACCCAGCTGGCCGAGGCCGAACCTGTAGCCCTGGCCCTCGCCGCCACGGATCCCGCCAACCCGTACGGTGCGGCCCTCCCTTGGCCGGCCCTGCAGACGGACGCGGGCACGGGCCACCGTCCCGGCCGGAAGGCAGGAGCTCTGGTTGTCCTGGTGGACGGCGCGCTGGTCCTCTACGTGGAGCGCGGCGGCAAGACCCTGCTGGCCTTCAGCGAAGACGACGCCGTCCTGGCGGCGGCAGGTGCGGCGCTGGTGGGTGTGGTGACCCGGGGAGCAGTGGACAAGCTGATCATGGAGAAGGTGAACGGGCACGGAATCCTGGACACCCCGGTCGCCGTCGCCCTCAGCTCCGCCGGCGCCTACTCCACGCCGAAGGGGCTGAGGATCCGTGCCTGAGGGGGATTCCGTCTGGCGGGCCGCCCGCCAGCTGCATGAGGCCCTGGCGGGACAGACACTGATTGCCTCGGACTTCCGCGTGCCCCGGTTTGCCACCCTGAACCTGTCCGGCTGGACCGTCGATGAGGTGATCCCCAGGGGCAAGCACCTGCTGATGCGGGTGGTCAGCCCGGAGGACAAGAGGCTGACCATCCACTCGCACCTGAAGATGGAAGGCGCCTGGCAGGTCTACCCGCCCGGCGGGAGGTGGCGCAAGCCGGGTTACACCGCCCGGTGCGTTCTGCGCACGGCCGTCGCTGACGCCGTCGGCTTCTCCCTGGGAATTGTGGAAGTGGTGGCCACCGCCAACGAGGATTCGATCGTTGGTTTCCTTGGCCCGGACCTGCTGGGCCCGGACTGGGACCTGGACGAGGCCGAACGGCGCGTCAGGTCGCGGCCCGAGGTTCCCATCGGCGTCGCGCTGCTGGACCAGCGGAACCTCGCAGGGATCGGAAACATCTACCGCTGCGAAGCGTGCTTCCTGTCGGGTGTACATCCGGCCACTCCCGTCTCGGACGTCGCGGACGTGCGGACCATGATCACGGACGCCAAGCAGCTCCTGGAGGTCAACCTGGGCCCGGGGCGCCGCGTCACCATCCTCAACAGCCGCGGGCTGCCGGTGGGCAGGATGGCCGGCAGGCCCGGCTACTGGGTATACGGCGGAGAACGGCGGCCGTGCCTGAAATGCGGCACCCCCATCCAGCGTGGACTCTTGGGCAAGCCGAACGGCGAAGAGGAGCGGGACATCTATTTCTGCCCGAAGTGCCAGCCTCCGCCCGGCTGACGTGCTGCAGGGGTGAGGTTAACAGGTCGACGCGCTGGGTTCCTTGACGGTGCTGGACTGACTGGCCG
This sequence comes from Pseudarthrobacter sp. LT1, assembly GCF_035621795.1. Lineage (NCBI taxonomy): Bacteria > Bacillati > Actinomycetota > Actinomycetes > Micrococcales > Micrococcaceae > Pseudarthrobacter > Pseudarthrobacter sp. LT1. The sequence goes on along the minus strand of NZ_CP141830.1, from coordinate 691,485 downwards.
CCACCATGAAGCGCGGCAGCAGGATATGGACCAGGGGACCGATCGCCAGGGCGTAGACCACGGTACCCACACCCACCGAGCCGCCCAACAGCCAACCGGCTGCCAGCACGGTGACCTCGATCAGCGTGCGGGAGAACCTGACGGTCCATCCGGTGCGCCGGGCCAGCCCGGTCATCAGGCCGTCGCGGGCGCCTGGCCCGAAGCCGGCGCCGATGTAGCAGGCCGAGGCTACGGCGTTGACCAGTACGGCCCCGGCGAGGAGGCCGATCTGGGCGGCCAGGTGGGTTATCGGCGGGATCACGGCGAGCCCGATGTCCGCGAAGACGCCCACCAGAATGGCGTTGCAAAGCGTTCCGAAGCCGGGCATCTGGCGCAGGGGGATCCACAGCAGCAGCACCAGGAAGCTCACGGCGATCACCACCACGCCGATGCTCAGTCCGCTCCGGTTGGCCAGGCCCTGGTGGAACACATCCCACGGGTCCAGGCCCAGACCGGCGCGGATGAACATGGCCAAGGAGATGCCGTACATGGCGAGGCCGGTAAAAAGCTGGACGAGTCTGCGGGTCATCATGAAACCATGCTCGCAGCCAACTGGCATTGAATTACATATCCAGTCTGAAATACTGGCTACATGGCCGCTGCCCTTACCGCCCTCGCCCTGTCCCGCCTTCTTGGCCCGTGGAACACCGGAACCGGGCCGGCGTACCGCGAGCTGGCTGACGTCGTGCGGCTGCTCATCCTGGATGGCCGCATCCCGCTGGATACCGCCCTGCCCAGCGAGCGTTCGCTGTGCTCCACCTTGGCGGTCAGCCGGACCACCGTCACTGCGGCTTACGCCAGCCTCAGGGAGCAAGGCTTCCTGAGCAGCGGCCAGGGCAGCCGCGGCAAGACCCGCATCCCCGAACTGACACCTTTCGGCCCGGCACTTTTTGGTCCGCAGCCGCCTACCACCGGCCTGTTGGCAGCACCCGGACTCACCGCGCCCGGACTCACGGCACCCGGAGGGCTGGTGGACCTGGCCTATTCGGCGCTGCCCGCCAGCGGTGAGGTGGTGCACCGGGCCTTCGCCGCGGCACTGACGGAGCTACCCGCACTGCTCCCGGGGTTCGGCTATGACGCCCTGGGACTGCTGCCGCTGCGGCAGGCGGTGGCGGACCGGTACTCAGCTGCCGGCGTGCCAACACAGCCCGGCCAGATCATGGTGACCTCCGGCGCCCAGCACGCCCTGACCATCATCATCCGCACCCTGGCGGACCGGCAGGACCGGATCCTGGTGGAGCACCCCAGCTACCCCCACGCGCTGGATGCCATCCGTTCCGCCCGGTGCCGCCCCGTCCCGGTGGCCTTCGCCGATTCCGGCTGGGACCTGCCCGCGATGGAAGCCGCCATGGTCCAGCAGCAGCCAAAACTTGCCTACCTGGTCCCCGATTTCCACAACCCGACCGGCATGATCATGCCCGATGCCCAGCGCCACCGGCTGGCCCGCGCGGCCGCCGCGCCCGGAACCGTGCTGGTGGCGGATGAAACCCTCCGTGACCTCAACCTCGACGGCGTTGCCACCACTCCCCTGGCGGGTTTCGGCAGCACCGTGGTGTCCATCGGATCACTGAGCAAGTCCCACTGGGGCGGGCTGCGCACCGGCTGGATCCGCGCCTCGGAGTCCATGATCCAGCGGTTTGCCGCGGCCCGGACCACCCTGGACCTGGGCGGCCCCGTCATGGAGCAGCTCGCGGCAGCACATCTGGTGCGGGCACTGGAGGAGCCCCTGCCCGCCCTGTTGCAGACGCTGCGCCGCAACAGGTCCACACTGCTCGGCCTCCTGGCGGAGCACCTTCCCACGTGGCAGGTGGCGCGGCCCGCCGGCGGCCTCTCCGTGTGGTGCCGGCTGCCCGGCCCTATCAGCACGGCCCTGACCGTCCTGGCCCCGGAATATGGCATCAGGCTGGCGGCCGGCCCCCGGTTCGGAATCGGCGGCGCATTTGAACGCAACCTGCGGCTGCCCTTCACCCTCCCGCCGGACAAGCTCGAGACGGCAGTCCTGGCGCTGCGGGCGGCCCAGGACCGTCTGGACGCCGCACCCCAGCTTCGGCGCTCGCTGACCCAGGCTCCCGCCGTCGCCATCGCCTGACCAGCCGCTACTGGAATCGCCGGAATCGCCGGAACCGTGCGTAACCGCAGGAAAGAGGCGGCGACCCCGCACCGTTCCGGCGATCTGGGCGCGAAACGGGAAGCGGGAGCTACCCGTACACGCGCTCCAGGAACCCGCCCCAGGCCTTGGCGGTGGCTTCCGTGTCGCCGGTGCCGCTGAAATCGTGCACCGTCATGCCCACGGGGGCACCCCACGCGTTGCGGCCGAAGAACCGGTAGAGGGCGTCCGGGGTCCGGATGCCGAGGAAGTGCTCATTCGAGAAGTCCACGTCGCCCGCAAGCCGCCCCACGCCGTCGAGCTCCACATCAACCTTGGCGCCCTGCCCTGCGGAACCCGCGCCCAGCGCGTCACGGAGGCGGGTGAAGCCGTCCGCTGTTTGGGACGCCGCCGGGGCCTGGATGTCGGTGAACGCTACGGGGCGGCCGTCGAAGTACTGCAGGTACTGGCCCAGCGTGTGCAGGTAGAACTCGGTGTGGCGGCTGGCGCCGTCATACTGCTGGTCCCAGTTGTCCGCGAAGATGCCGCTGTGGACATAGTGGAGCCGGGCGCGGCCGCCGTCCAGCGGTTCCAGCACGTGCTCCAGCTGGTTGAACCAGCCGTCCGGCCCCTCCATCCGCGACACCAAGTGGTGGGGGTATTCCTCTACCGTCCTGACCGCCGGCCATTGGTCCGTGGGAAACATCCAGGCGGGCGTTCCGTTGGTGACGGCTTCCCACACCCGCTCGGGGGTGCCGGGCAGTTCGGTGTCCTGGACGATCTCGAAGTCCCGTTTGTCGCTCATTTGTCCTGCTCCTTGCCTGCTGTTTCGTTGGTTGCCGTGACGGCACTGGTCTCTTTCAGGGCGGGGTGCAGCGCCACCACGAGCCGGTGCCGCCGCCCGCGGGGTGGTCCGCCGGCGTCGTGGTACTTGTCCACCAGCCGCGTGACCTCGACGCCGAGTTCCTCGGCGAACGCGGCCCTTTCCGCCGCCGTGCGGAAGGTGATCTCGCCATCGATCGCGAATGTGGCCAGCTTCTGCCGGGCAGCGGCGGCGCCGGCGATGAGCTTTCCCACCTCCTGCACCATCCGCCCGGCGAGCGCCAGCAGCCAGAACGCCGAGAAGCGGTCGGCGAACCGGACCGGGTCCGGGGAGACGGCGGCGAGCGCTGACGGCGAGATGAGGTAGGAGGCGGCCGTGGCCTGCAGGACCCGCTCGGTTACATTGCCCTTGCGGCGTTCCTCCACGAGTTCCACCAGGCCGTGCCGCTCCAGCGCCTTGAGGTGGTAGTTCACTTTCTGCCGGGGCAGGCCAATCCGCACCGCCAGCTGCGTGGCCGAGGCCGGCTGGACCAGCTCCCGCAGGATCCGGGTACGGATGGGATCCAGGGATGCTTCGGCGGCTGCCGGGTCCTCGATAACTGCAATGTCCTGCATGCCTCCAGTGTGCCTACCGACAACTTTTATTGTCAAGGAATTTTTTATGGTCGGTCAGGTGCGGACGTCCAGGGTTGGCATCGAGTTCGACGGAACGCTGCCGGGTCGCCGGAAACTTCCGTCGAACTCGCAGGCCTCCGGCGAACTCGGCGGGCGGACGGCCGGCAGCGGGCCAGACCGGCCGAAGCAGCGCCGGTAGAATGGACCGGTGATGCAATCCCCCCTCCCCGTCCGCGCTGGCGTCAACGCCACGCGCCTGCGCCTTCCGGAGGAGGGCCCGTGGGAGACCGCGATGGACTACATGATGCACCGCTGGGGCCACATCGACCCGCAGGGCATCGAGGACAGGTTCGACGCCGGCGAGATCGTGGGCGAAGGCGGCATCCCCCTTGACCGGGCCACGCCGCTGCAGGAGCACACCTTCATCTGGTACTACCGCACCCTGCCGCCGGAAACGCGGCTTCCCGTGGAACTGAGCATCCTGCACCAGGACCACCACCTGCTGGTAGTGGACAAGCCGCACTTCCTGCCCACTACACCGGGCGGCACGTACATTCAGGAATCCGCCCTGGTCAGACTGCGGAACCAGCTCGACCTGCCGGACCTGATCCCCATGCACCGGCTGGACCGCATGACGGCCGGCGTGCTGCTCTTCTCCACCAACCCGCAGACCCGGGGCAAGTACCAGGTGCTCTTCGAGAAGCGGCAGGTGCAGAAGGAGTACGAGTGTGTGTCCGCCGCCGAGCCCGCGCCGGGGCACCCCGCCGTCGACTTTCCCGTGGTGGTCCGCAACCGGATGACCAAGTCCCGCAGCTACCTGCTGGCGGAGGTCGTGGACGGCGAACCGAACGCGGAGACCAGGATTGAGCGGCTGGAAACGTTCGACGGCGGCGCACCGGCAGGTGCCGGCGGTACAGGGGCAAACGGTACCGGCGCCATTGGTACCGGGCAGCGCCTGGCCAGGTACCGGCTGGAACCCCACACCGGCAAGACCCACCAGTTGCGGGTCCACATGGCCTCGCTGGGGCTGGGGATCGTGAACGACGCCTTCTATCCCGACCTGCTGGACAAGGCCCCGGACGACTACGCCAGGCCGCTCCAGCTGCTGGCACGGGGCATCCGGTTCGTTGACCCGATCTCGGGAGAGCCCGTGGAATACCGCAGCAGCCTGGAGCTCAGCGAAGCGGCCCGAGCACGTCCCTGAACACCGCCTCCATCTCCGCGGTGTGCAGCACGAACTCCACCAGCTCCAGCCCGCTGGCCGGATGGACGGTCCGGAACCCTGTCACCGCCTCAAGCGCCGCCTGCGCCACGTGCGTGGCACTCCACCCGTAGGCTCCGCCGCCCACCGCGGGAAAGGCCAGCTCCCGGGCACCCAATGTGTCGGCCAGCCGCAGGCTTTCGCTGAAGCAGGACACCAGGAGGACGCGGTTGGTCTGTCCTGCGTGCCGGTTGGGCCCCACCGTGTGGATCACCCAGCGGGCCGGCAGCCGGAAGGCAGGTGTTGCCACGGCGGCTCCGGCCTGGAGGCCGTGCGGCAGCCCGGTGGCACGCAGCTCCCTGCATGCCGCGAGCAGTTCCGGCCCGGCGGCCCTGTGCAGCGCCCCGTCCACTCCCCCGCCGCCCAGCAGCGAGGAATTCGCAGCGTTCACCACCACGTCCACCCGCCGCTGCGTAATGTCGCCCCGCAGAACCGAGATCCGCATGCCGCCAGTTTCCCAAGTGCGGTACCTTGTGGCAATGGACTTCGGCAGCGTTGACAGCTGGGGGACGGCCCTGTACTTCTGGGTCATCCCCGTGGTGATCGGCGATGCCATTTTTCCGCCCATCCCCTCCGAGATGCTGGTGATCACCGGGGGTGCCCTGTCCGCGGACGGCCGGGCCAACGTGTTCCTGGTGCTGGTACTCGCGGCCGTGGCGTCCTGGCTGGGCGACATGGTGGTGTTCCATCTCTTCCGGCGGCGGCTGAGCCATGTGCTGGACCGGTGGAAGTGGGGCCGGCGGGTCCACAGCGGCATCCATGCGGCGCTGGCCAAGGCTGGCCGCTCCTCAACGTACGGCACCATCATCGGCGCCAGGTTCATTCCCGGCGGACGGCTTGCCACCTCGGCGGCATCCGGCGTGGCCAACGTGTCCGTCCGCGGCTTCAGCCTGTGCGCGGCCCTGGGCGCAGTGCTGTGGGCATGCTGGCTGGTGGGCCTGGGCTACTTCACCGGGTCAACCACCAAGCTGCCATTCTGGGCGAGCTCCCTCATCGGCGTGGCGGTGGGCCTGGTGATCGGCGCCGTCGTGGGCATCCTCGTGACCCGCCGCCGCGGCGACCGGTCCCCGGTGGAGGAGGAGCCCCTCCCGGACGCAGGCTAGACGGGCAGCCACTTGCCGCGGCTGCGCCGCAGCACGCTCAGCGGGCCCGTGAGCGCAACGCGTTCGACGGCGTCGCGCATCATGGCTGCCGATTCCACCGCCTGGCGGTTCTCACCGCTGTACTCGCTCGCCTCCACGAGGAAGCGCAGGTTCAGCTGCGGCACGCCGCCGGCGATCTGCAGCTGGTGCGCCTCCACGTGGTGGCGGGTGCCCAGCGCCTCCACGGCCGCGTCCATGACGGACTCGGGCGGATTCCCAGGCCGGAGCCCGGTGATCTTGAGGCGGGTCTGGAAGGAAGGCATGCCTCCAACCCTATCCAAACCCCCGGATGCTCCATCACTTGTGGTCCCCAACAGCTCCTCTTAGGGACCACAAGTGATGGAGCAACTGGAGAATTAACCGGTGTTGCGGAGGCCGGCCGCCACGCCGTTGACGGTGATCAGCATGGCCCGCTGGAGGCGTTCATCGATCTCGGCCCCGGTGATGCCCGCTTCGGTGCGGATGCGGCGCAGCAGTTCCACCTGGAGGTAGCTGATGGGGTCCAGGTACTGGTCGCGGATTTCGAGGGAGCGTTTCAGGGTGGGTTGGGCATCCAGGAGGATGTTCTCGCCGGTGAGCTTGCGCACCTCGGCCACCGTGAGTTCGTACTCTTCCCGAATGGTGCGGAACAGATGGTGAAGTTCCTCCGGGACCAGGGTGGACACGTAGTAGCCGGCGATATCCATGTCCGTCTTGGCAAGCGTCATCTCGACGTTGGACAGCACGGACTTGAAGAAGTTCCAGTGGTCGATCATCTCCACCAGCTGGGCCGAGTGCCCGGCTTCGCGGGCGGCCTTGAGCCCCGAGCCCACGCCGAACCACCCGGGCACGATCTGCCGGGACTGGGTCCAGCCGAATACCCACGGGATGGCGCGCAGGCCGCCCAGGCCGGCCCCGGAGTCCGGACGCTTGGACGGGCGGGAACCGATATTCAGGGAGCCCAACTGCTCCACCGGGGTGGAGGCCATGAAGTAGGCGGGCAGGTCCGGGTGGTCGATCAGCTTCCGGTAGCGGTCAAACGCCGCATCCGAGATGGCTTCCATGACGTGGCCATACCGCTCGCGCTGGTCCTCGGAGGTCCGCGGGTTCCGGTGCAGCGCAGATCCCTGCAGCACGGCGGCCAGGGACAGCTCCAGGTTTTCGCGGGCAAGCTCCGGCAGGGAGTACTTGTCCGAGATGACTTCGCCCTGCTCGGTGAACTTAATTTCGCCTTCCAGGACACCGTTGGGCTGGGCCAGGATGGCGTCGTAGGTGGGTCCGCCGCCGCGGCCCACGGAGCCGCCACGGCCGTGGAACAGGCGGACGCGCACGCCGTGCTTGGCGGCGACGTCCCGCAGCTTGCGCTGGGTCTTGTGGATTTCCCACTGGCTGGTCATCACGCCGGATTCCTTGTTGGAGTCCGAGTAGCCCAGCATCACTTCCTGGATGTCGCCGCGCAGGCGCACCAGCTCACGGTAGGACGGGTCCGAAAGCAGCTGGTCGACGATCTCGGCAGAGGCCCGCAGTTCCTCCACCGTCTCCAGCAGCGGCGCAAAGCCGAGCTTGGCGTAGGGCTTGTCGCCGAAGAGGTTCACCAGGCCGGCTTCGCGCGCCAGGACGGCGGCGGCCAGGACGTCGTCGGCGCCGCGGGTCATGGAGATGATGTAGGTCTCGATGACGTCCGGGCCGTACATGCGCAGGGCGCGGCGGATCTCGCGGAAGACGTCGTAGGTGCCGTCGGCAGCGCCGTCGAGCTTGATCGGGTGGCCGGACAGCGGGCGGCGGGAGGCCAGCTCGGAGCCGAGCACCTCGAAGCGTTCCTCACGGCTCAGCTCGGCGTAGCGCAGGCCCGGGCCACCGATCCGGTCCATCAGCTGGCCAACGGCGTCGTGGTGGTGGTCAGCGTGTTCGCGGATGTCCAAGGTGGCCAGGTGAAGGCCGAAGGAGGCGATGGCGCGGCGGACGCGGGCCAGGGAGCCGTCCGCTGCCAGGGCGGCGGAGTGGTTGCGGAGCGAGAGCTCCAGCAGGTTCAGGTCCGCCATGAGTTCCTCGGTTCCGCTGTAGTCGCGGCCGTGCTCGTGGTTGGAGTTGGCGGCCACCCGCTTGCCCGTGTTGATGAGCTTGGCCTTGATGCAGGTGAGCTTCAGGCGGTACGGCTCCTGGGCGTTCAGCTCCAGGACGCGCTTGTCCAGGCCCGGAAGCTTTCGGAGGTCCTCGTCGATGGACTCCAGGAGCGTCTGGTCTGCGCCTGCCAGGGCCGTGGAGTTGGACAGGATGGAGATCAGTTCATCGATCATGCCAATGCTGATCCGGATGGCGCTTTGGTTCTGGATCTGCAGGATTTCGCGGGTCACGGCGGCGGTGACGTTCGGGTTGCCGTCGCGGTCACCGCCGATCCAGGAGCCGAACCGGATGGGCGCGTCCTTGGAAGCCAGGGTGACGCCGTGCCCGCCCAGCAGCTCCGAGAGCTCGGACAGCATTTCCGGCATCGCGTCAGTGAGGATGCCGCCCAGGTAGTAGATGGCGTTCCGGGCCTCATCCACGGGGGTGGGCCGGACCTGGCGCAGCTCGTCGGTCTGCCACATCTGGTCGATGATCTCTGCCAGCTGCCGGTCCTGCCGGCGGCGTGCCGTGGACCCCTCAGCCGTGGACTGGGACAGGACGTCGGAGAGCTTGCGGATCTTGTCCAGGACTGAGCGGCGGGACGCCTCGGTGGGGTGGGCGGTGAAGATGGGACGCACGTCCAGCCCGTTGACCACTTCCTGCAGCACGTCCGGGCCGGCCTGCGCGGCAATGTCGGCCACGGTCTTGGCCAGCCAGCCGTCCTTTTCGGCCCGGGTCCGCAGGCCGCGGACGCGGTGCACCTGTTCGGCGGCGTTGGCCAGGTGGAAGTAGAAGGCGAAGGCACGCACCAGGTCGGTTGCCTGCTCAATCGGCAGGGAGCCGAGCAGTTCGCGGACCTGGGCAACGACGTCGTGCGCGCTCCAGGGCCCGGTGGCGTGGGCACCCCCGCGCGCCGCTTCCTTGGATTCCTTGGTCAGGAGCCGGACCTGCTCCACGAGGTCCAGGAGTTCCGGTCCGTGCTGGCGGACCAGCGATTCACCCAGCAGGGTGGACACACGCCGGACGTCAGCGCGCAGTTCGGAGGCAAGATCGGTCTCGGGAGGTGTTGCAGTGTGAGCCATTGAAACAATCTTTCGAGGGATTTGGACTTGGCTCGTACACTGCGCTGGATACTGTGAGCCACGTTACTAGCTAAAGATGCTACCCCCGGACCCGTGGCTCAGTGGAATCCGTCTCACAAGATGTCATAGAGCGGCCCTACCCTCCGCGGACGATCTTGAAGTTGAAGTCCGGTGTCCCCAGCGCGCCGAACAGCCGCAGCCACAGCGGCAGCACCATCTCGGCGCCGCGGGCCGTGGTGATGTCGCCGAGGTCGATGATGTCGCGGTGGCCCAGTGCCCTCAGCAGGCCGGTGACGGTTTCCTTGGCTGCGGGGTCGTCCCCGGACACGAACACCGAGTGGTCCCCGTCCGCGAGCCTGCCCGGATCCACCATGATGCCGGCGTTCATGGTGTTCAGCGTCTTCACCACCCTGGCATCGGGAAATGCCCGCTGGATCCGCTCGGCCAGGCTGTCCGTGTTGACCGGGTTCAGCACCGGCGGCATGCCCTGCGAGAAGTCGAGGGGGTTGGAGACATCCACCAAAATCTTTGTGGCGAGCCGCGCTTCACCGGCCGCGGCCAGGGCTGCCAGGGACGCAGCACCGTTCGTTGCATTGACCACCAGCGCGCTGCGGCCGGCTGCCTCCGCGAACGTCTCCAAGCCGATGCCGCCGTGCTCCGCCTGCCATTCCCGGAAGGGCGTGCCGCCCATCGGCTCGGGGCTGGTGCGGCCGGCCGTCGCGCCGGGGTCCCGGGTTCCCAGGACTACCTCGTGCCCCAATGCGCTGAATGCTGCTGCCAGCGTGCGGCCTACAGTGCCGGTCCCAAGAACTGCGATCTCCATGGCAGAACGCTACTCCACGCGCGGCACAGGGCAAGGGGAAACCGGCAGCAATCAGCGGTGGAATGAACGTGCCCGTCCGGCGGTTGTAGCGGGGGCAGACGAAACGGAAGGAACCATGACCACCACCCCAGCAGCCACCGCTCCAGCCGCCAGGGAGGAGCGCTGGCAGCGCTTCCGCGCCAACCGCAACAAGGCCCTGGCAACGCCGCACGGCTGGCTCACCCTCACCTCCTTCCAGTGGCTGGAAGACGCACCGGCCGCCGTCGACCTTGCCCCGGGCCTGTGGTCCACGGACGGCGCCGGTTCAAGAAAAGGTACGACGGCGTTCCTCACCGCGGTTCCGTCCGACGGGCTCACGCTGGTGGAGACAGGGGAAAAGGTGGACGGCACCGTGTCCGCCGTCCTGGCGGACGAGGAGTCGCTGATGTGGGTGCAGTTCGGCGGCCCCGACGGGGACCAGGTGGTGGTGGAACTGGCCATGCGCGGCGGCAGGTATGCGGTCCGGACCCGGGACGCGGCATCGCCGGTCTTTACGAAGTTCGACGGCGTGCCCACCTTTCCGTACAACCCGGACTGGGAGGTGACGGGCCGGTTTGAACCGTACCCGGCACCGGTGAATGTGCCGATCGGGACCGCGAACCCGTTGGTTGACGGCGTGCACCGCAGCGTTGGCGAGGTGGTGTTCCGCCTCCCCGGCAGCAGCCACGAGTTCCGGCTCCAGGCGGAGGAAGAGAAACTCGGCGCCCTGACCGTCACGTTCCATGACGAGACCAACGGCGACACCACCGATGAGTGGCGGAAGCTCTCCCTCCCCAGGCCCCGGCCGGACGGCTCCGTGGTGCTGGACTTCAACCGGGCCATCAACTACCCCAGCGCTTTCACCCCCTACGGCACCTGCCCCATGCCGGTGAAGAACAACAGCCTCGACATCCGGGTGGAGGCCGGCGAGAAAGAGCCCTACCCCGCTTAGGAAATGGCTGAGATCCCGGTGATGGACCGGCCCACGATAAGGGTGTTGACCTCGAACGAGCCCTCATAGGTGTAGATGGCCTCGGCGTCCGCAAAGATCTTGGCCATCCGGTAATCGGTGACAATCCCGTTTCCGCCCAGGATGGACCGGCCCAGCGCCACCGTCTCACGCATGCGGGCGCTGAGGTAGGACTTGGCGAGCGCCACCTGCGGCATGCCGGCGGCGCCCTCCTCCTGCAGCCTGGCGATCCCGGCCATCATGGACATGCTGGCCACGGTGTTGCCCAGCATGGTCACCAGCTGCTGCTGGATCAGCTGGAAATGGGCCAGCGGCCGGCCGAACTGCTGCCGTTCCACGGCGTACTGCCGGGCAACGTCGAAGGCTGCCAACTGCTGGCCCACCGCCTGCCAGGCCACCATGATCCGTGAGCTGCGGAGCAGTTCCTTGGTGTCCTCGAAGCTGCTGATCCCGCCGAACCGGTCCGCCTCGGCAATCCTGACGTCGCGGAACTGGATGTCAGCGTTCTGGACGGTGCGCAGGGCGATCTTGTTCTCGATCCTGCTCCGGCTGACCCCCGGCAGGGTGGCGTCCACGATGAAGCCCCGCACCGAGCCGTCTGCCTCGTCCCGCGCCCACACCAGCATGTAGTCGCAGAACGTCCCGTTGCCGATCCAGCGCTTGGCCCCGTTCAGCACCCAGGTGTCGCCGGCGTCGTCCGCTTCTCCCGTACTGGACGAGATCCGCCGGGCCCGGGTCTCCAGGCCGCCCGCCACGTCCGAGCCGTGCAGCGGTTCGGTGAGCGCGAACGCGCCGGTGGTGCGCAGCTCCGAGGCGTCGGCCAGCAGCCGCTGCTTCTGGTCCTCGGTGCCGAAGGTGTGCAGGGACTCCACGAAGAGGTCGTGGTGGACCAGGAAGAACGTGGCCAGGGAGGTGTCCACCCGGGTTATCTCCGCAATGACCAGCCCCGCGAACAGGTGGCTGTAGCCGCGGTGGACGGGCGTGCTCAGTTCCAGGGCCGCCAGCTTGGGCAGGATGTGCGCGGGGAACTCGGCCTTGTTCCACCAGTCCCCGGCGTAGGGTGCCACCTCGGCTGCCAGGAAGTCCCGCAGTTCGGCGAGCTTGGTCCGTTCAGCCTGGTCCAGTGTTGCTTCGACGGCGAAGAAGTCCGCCGCCGGCAGCTGCGACACGTTCGGCGCGCTCATTTCGGTCCCATCCTGATGGCACCGTCCAGGCGGATGGTTTCACCGTTCAACATGGCGTTGTCCACGATGTGCGCCACCAGGTTGGCGTATTCCGCGGGCTTGCCCAGCCGGGACGGGTGCGGAACCTGCGCCCCCAGCGAGTCCTGCGCGTCCTGCGGCAGGCCGGCCATCATGGGTGTCTCGAAAATGCCCGGGGCAATGGTGACCACGCGGACCAGCGAGCGCGCCAGTTCCCGGGCAATCGGCAGCGTCATGGCGGCCACGGCGCCCTTGGAGGCGGAATACGCGGGCTGGCCGATCTGCCCGTCGAAGGCCGCCACGGACGCGGTGTTGATGATGACACCGCGTTCCGGGCCACCCAGCGGGGTGGCGGCGGGCTCGGTGGCCACCATGGCTTCGGCCGCCAGGCGCAGGACGTTGAAAGTCCCGATCAGGTTGACCTGGATGACCTTGCTGAACGTTTCCAGCGGCAGCACGCCGTCGCGTCCCAGGACCTTGCCGGGGGTGGCGATCCCCGCGCAGTTCACCACGATCCGCAGCGGCCCCAGCCCTGCGGCGGTCCCGACGGCGGCCCTCACGTCGGTCTCGCTGGTCACGTCCGCGGGGGCAAAGACGGCGGACTGGCCGGCTGCGGCGCGGCCGTTGAGTTCGTCCGCCATTGCCTGGCCGCCTGAGGACGGCAGGTCAACGAGCACGACGGATGCGCCGGCGTCGAACAATCTCTGCGCGGTGGCTGCTCCCAGCCCGGACGCCCCGCCTGTCACCAGTGCGACGCTGCCTTTGATGTCCATACATCCTCCTTGATGCGTGTCCCCACGCCGCGGCGCGGCCTCGAGCAACAGTTAATGCATGTTAACTGAAATCCGCCGCCGCCGCACGCACCCCGGGTTCCCTGCCCTCCCGGCTCCGGCGCCCCGGATAGGGTGGACGGCATGACGTCCAGCAGCACCTCCCCAACCGCCTGGCAGGACAGGGCGAACCACGCGGCCCGTTCTGTGACCGCCCTGTTCGGCCGGAAACTGCTGTTCCTGCCCGGAACCCACCTGGGCGCCGTGCTGTGGCAGGGCAGGCATCCGGCACGGCCGGACAGCCCGTCGGTGCCGGAGCAGGAGCCGGGCAGCCGGGCCGCGCCGCGGTGGCTTGCCGCGCTCCGCCGGGTACGGCCCGCCGCGGGACTGGTCCTCCCCTGGCATTACTGGTGGCAGGCGCATTACGTTGACTGCCTGGTGGACACCGGGCGGCGGGAACTTGGCGGTGGAGCCACCCCCGCGGCCCGGTTCAACGGCCCGGGCCGGCCCAGCGCGGGGCACCTGGCCTCGCGGCTGGTCACCGGGATCAGGCTCCGCAACGCCTTGACCTTCGTGAACAGCTACTACGACGACATGGCGTGGCTTGCCCTGGCAACCCTCCGGCTGGACAGCCTGGCTGAGGAGACCCGGCGTCCAGGCCGCCGCCGCAACGCGGTGGTCCGCGCGTCGCTGGCGCTGCAGTTCGACGCCGCGTGCACCGATGACCTGGGCGGCGGGACGTTCTGGAGCAAGAAACGGGACTTCAAGAACACCCCCGCCACGGCACCGGTGGCCCTGTTCTATGCCCGCACCGGCCAGCAGGCCAAGGCCCAGGCGCTGCTGGACTGGCTGGACGCCACCCTCTTCGACCCGGCCCAGGCCCTCTACCTTGACGGTGCACGCCTGAATCCCGCCGGAGAGGTGGTGCTGGAGCGGGCCGTGTACACGTACAACCAGGGCCCGGTGCTGGGCGCGCTCCTCGAGCTCGGGGGCGAGGCGAACCTGGCGCGGGCCGCGGTCCTGGTGGACGCGGTACAGCGGCTGCTCACCGTCCCGACGGACACTCCGGGCCCCGGCACCGGCTCCGGTAGTTCCGTGCTGCGCTGTGAGGGAACGGGCGACGGCGGCCTCTTCACCGGGATCCTCTGCCGTTACCTGGCGCTCGCCGCAGCAGACCGCCGGCTTCCCGACGCCACCCGCGCCACGGCCGCGCGGCTGGTGACGGAAACGGCTGACGCTTTCTGGTCCGGCCGGCGCCCCGTGGGGCCAGGTGAAGCGGGGCCCGGGCGGGAAGGCAAGAGCATCTTTTCACTGCACGCCGCCCAACCGGCGGCTGCTACGTATCCGCCGGGCGCCGCCGTCGAACTTTCCACCCAGCTCCAGGCGTGGATGACGCTGGAGGCCGCGGCGGCCGTCACGGCCGCCGCCCGCGCCTAGCGGATGCCGGCCAGCGGCGTGACGGTGCCGTGCCGGAGCGACACGGCACCGTCGGCCGCCAGCCGCACTTCCCTGGGACCCGCCGGCGGAAACACCAGGGACGTCAGGACCTGTCCGTCAACGAAGACCTCCACAGAGGACCTGTCCACGTAGACGGTGAGGCGGACCGTGTCCCCGGTGGGCCGCGCGTCCACCGAACGCGCCTGCCGGTATTCGGCGCGGGCCTCCGCGTCTCCGGCGAGGGCGCTGGCATCGGCCGCCGCGTCACCGTGGCGGTCCACGAACACCCGGCCGGCCGCGAAGTCGTAGCCCACCGTGGCATAGGTTGCGCCTCCGCTTTGCAGCAGCAGCCGCGCCTCCCCGGTCCCGTCCGCGGGCTTGGCCACCTCGACGTCGGCCTTGAAGGCGCCGCTGTCCGGAACCGGCAGTGCCGTCCCGCCCCCGATGCTGCCGCCGGGCAGCTGGACCGGGTCCCCTTCCAGCGACTGGAGCGCGGCGGTGGGCGCGGACACCAAGGCCGGCCGGCCGCCGTTGGACGCCAGGCGGATGTCGCGCACCACCGATGCCGACCCGTACCAGCCCTCTGTGGGAAGCTGCCGGGCGTAGGCCCAGTTGTTCATCCAGCCGATGGCATGCCGGGATTCTTTCCGCTGCGCGTCATCCAGCCGGGGGTCATCCCAGGTGACGGCCGCGTAGAAGTCCGGCCCGCCGTCGAGCCACTGGTGTCCACCGTCCGGGGTGAAGGCTTTTCCGTCGAAGCTGCCGGTCCAGTAGGCCACGCCGGTGGTGCGGGCCTCCGCCGAACCGTTCGCGCCCGCAGCCAAAACCCACGTCCGTTTGGCCGGGTCGCCGTCCACGTCCATCTGGAAGAAGTCCGGGCACTCGAGGATTCCCAGCCCCTCCTGCTGGAAGCCGGACACGTAGGTCCACTGTTTGAGGTCCCGGGAGGTGTAGAAGCCGATTTTGTGGCCCTCCGCGAGCAGCATGAGCCATTGGTTGGAGGCCTCGTCGCGGACGATCCGCGGGTCCCGCCAGTGCTCGGCGCCGGGGTTTTCCATCACCGGGTTCTGCCCATAGCTTTGGAAGCTGTAGCCCTTGTCAGTGGAGTAGAACAGGGACTGGCGCTGGACGCCGTCGTGCTGCTGGGTGAGGACGGCGATCACGGCTCCCTTGCCGAACCCGGCTGTCCCCTCGGTGTCCACCACGGCGGACCCGGTCTCGATGTCGCCCAGGCCGTTGCGGAACTTGGGAATGGCCACCCCCTCGTTCTTCCAGTGCACCAGGTCCGTGCTGGTGGCGTGGAACCACTCGGTGCCGTTCCCCGCCGGGTGGTCGGCGTTGTAGAGGTAGTAGTAATGCCACAGGCCATCGAGGAAGAAGGGCCGCTGCGGATCGTTCATCCAGTGCTGGTCAGGGGTGAGGTGGTACGCGGGCCGGTAGCCTGCATCGTCCGCGGGGGCAGCTGCCGGCGGATCGCCCGCCTGCCCGGTTTCGGACGGCCCAGGTCCGGCATGCCCGTCGCCGGACTGCCCGTCACCGGTCCCGCCGAGTCCGGCGGGAACCAGCAGTCCTGCCAGCACCAGCACCGCGACGGCCGCCAGGGCCCAAAGGACGGGGCGGCGCCGAACGGCGGCAAGGACGGTTTCCGGAATTTTGGGGGGCATGGCGGTGTCTATCCCTCGCTGAACGCACAAGTGCCGTCCCCCGGGTTCGGGGAACGGCACCAGCGCAAGTGAACCGTCAATTTTACCGGCCAGCCCGGCGGGAGCAGAATCCCGGGCGTCACACAGCCGGTGCTAACCCTGCCCGGCGGGGCGCTTCTTCTGCGGATACGGCGTCTCGCCGCGTGCCAGCATGTCCACGAAGCCCGCGATCCTGCGCTCCCGGGTGGCCGCCTGCTTGGCCGAATTCGTCCGGTACACCAGGGAGAACAGATTGGTTTTCGTCAGGACGTCGAACATCGCCTGCGCGGCGGGGTTGGCGGCGATGGCGGCTGCCAGGTCTGCGGGAACTTCGACGTCGGCCTGGCCGCCGTAGGCCGCGTCCCAGCGGCCGTCGGCCTTGGCGGCCTCCACCGCCGCCCTGCCGGCGTCGGTCATCTTGCCCGCCTCTTCCAGCCGCGCGATGTGCCCCACGTTCCGCGCCGACCAGACGCTCCTGGGCCGCCGGGGCGTCATCCGCTGCAGGGAGCTGTGGTCATCCCGGCGCCGGCCCTGGCCGTCGATCCAGCCAAAACACAGGGCCTCGTCCAAAGCGCCTGGATAGTCCAGTCCGGTAGCTGTCCCGCCTTTCTTGGAAAGGACCAGCCACACGCCCGGGCTGGTGCTGTGGTTCGCCTCAAGCCAGGCGCGCCAGGCAGCGGCATCGGGGAGCAGCAGTTCCTCAAGCTCATTGGCCATGGCCTAATTCTGCCCGTGGAATCCCGTGCCACAAGCCCCGTGTGCAGAGCAGTTTCGCGTGGCATCATGGCCCTACAGATCCATCCGCCACCTGAGGACAACGCCATGCTCCGAGTCCGCCCCGTCCATTTCACCTCCCGCACCGAGTCCTGGAAGCAGCTCCTCACCGCCCTGGGGATGGTGCAGACAGAGGACGACGGCGGGTGGCAGGTCTTTGATTCGGCGTCGGGCCGCGTGGCGCTCCACTCCGCGGAGGCGGGGTCAGGCCAGGACGGCCGGACGGTGCTTGCGGTCGAGGTGGGTGACGTGGCCGAATTCGCGCGCCGCACCAACCTGTCCGCAGAGGAGGAGAAAGCGCAGGAAGAGGGGGCACGGGAGGAAGGACCGCCGCCGGCGGAGCTGGTCACCGCCGATCACGGCGAAGCCTGCAGGATCAGCGCCCCTGACGGGTTCAGCTTCCTGGCAGACAAGGCCGCCCACTTCGCCCAGTGCGCCGACGCCGATGCCGCCCTGGCCGTCGTGGCGGTCTGGTACACCGCGGACCCGGAGGGGGCCGTCCGCACGCTGCTGCATGCCGGTGCCCGCCCCCGCCCTGTCCCGGACAATGACGAAACGGCGGACTTCACTGCCAAAAACGGTGGCGTCCTGCTGGTGCGGCCGGCCGCCGGACCGTCCAGGTCAGGTTTGGGGTTCGAGTACGACGGCGGGCTGGAACCGTTGCAGGAGCGCCTCACCGCCGCGGGCCTCACCGCCAGCCTGACCGAGGAGGCTTTTGGAAGCACCCTCCACGTAGCCAATCCGGATGCCGGCAACCCCAACGCGCCCGCCACGGTGTGGATCTCCCAGCGGCGCCCCATGGGGTAGAACTTAAGCATGAACGTGCGCACACCTGACCCGAATCCCGGCTGGCTCTCTGAAGAAGACCTCTTTGAGGCGCGGGGGCGGCTGCCCATGGTGTACGTCGAGGCAGTACCGGTCCGCCTGGACCCGCTTGGCTACGTCAACGAAGTGGGCACGCTGCTGCAGGCGGACGCGGACGGAACCATGGTGCGTTCCCTGGTGTCCGGGCGCGTCATCTACCGCGAAACCATCCGCGCCGCCCTCCTGCGGCACATGGAAAAGGACCTGGGCCCCCTGGCGTTCCCGCAGCTGCCGCTGAGCCCCGTGCCGTTCACGGTGGCCGAATACTTCCCGGCACCGTCCCAGACAGGATTCACCGACGAGCGGCAACACGCCGTGTCCCTGGCGTACGTCATCCCGGTTACGGGCGAGTGCGAGCCCCGCCAGGACGCCCTGGAACTGACCTGGATGACGCCGGAGGAAGTCCTCAGCCCGGGCGTCCAGATGGAGTTTGCCGGCGGCCGCGGCGGCCTGATCCGGCAGGCCCTGGCGTTTGCAGGCGTGGGCTTCTGACCACCCCGCCGGGACGTGGGGGTCCCCGGTTTTGAGTGCCCGCCTTTGTAGACTGTAGGGCGGACCGCAAGAGAACTTAAGGACTCCCATGACCGAATCACCAGCCGCCAGGCACCACCGTGAACAGCAGGCTGGATCTCTGACCACCGGCAGCCACATCCTCCTCCCCGACGGCCGGCGCACTGCCGAAATCGACCAGGTGGAGCTTGAGCACGACGACTTTGGCTCCCCCGCACTGGTACTGGCCAGCCTTTCCGGCGGCGGAACACTGCGGGTGGCCATCGGCACCATGGTCACGGTGGTGGACGGAGCGCACGACGACGTCACCCAGCTTCCGCTGCCGGCGGACCTTCCGGAGGCCGCACCACCGGCGGAAACCCTGACGCCCCGGCACGGCGCGCAGGAGCAGCCCGGCGCCGGGACGGGTCCCCTCAATGTGGCGCCCGCCGTCGTCGTCCCTCCCCTCCCGCCGGCGCCGCCTGCAGCGACCGGGCCCAGCGAGGAGGAACTGGCACTCATCCCGGCGCCGGCCGGCACTCCCGAATCGGTGGTGGAGGCCGCCGCGGAGGCGCACCCGGATGCGGAGGGCGTCCTGCTCCTGGCCGACAGGCTCTCCAAGGGCGTCAACTTCAAGTCCGGAAGCTGCCTGAAGGACCTCAGCGACCTGGCGCACGAACTGTTCATCACGCTCAAGGACGCGGATGGCGCACTGTCGGTGGCGGACCTGATCACCGTGCTGCCCTATGACGGAAACCCGGGCCGGTGGACCTCGGTGGAGGCGGCGCTGGCACTGGCCAGCTACATCTGCCGCCAGGACGGCCAAAATGAGCGCGCGGAAGTCTACGAAAAGCTGATCCGCACCCCGGAAAACCAGGAAACGGACCCGTTTAAGGCGCGCATGGCAGCCAAGGTGCGGCAGCGCTCGCTCAACGAGCCCAACCTGTACGACAAGGAAATCTTCCGCTCCATCGACAACTCCAACCACGACGCCGAGCGCGAATGGCGGCTGCTGCGGCTGGAATCCCTGCTGTTCCTGCGGGCGCACGGCGGCTCGGAAACCATCGGGACGTCCGAACTGGAACGGCGCATCAGCAACGAGCTGGAGGCTGTCCGCTCCTGACCCGCGGGGGCGTCCTGCGGACGTCTCCCGGGCGTCTTCCCGGCGCCTTCCCGGCGTCTTCCGGCAATGGGAAATTGCCCCTACCCGAGGCTATGTCCGGGGCGTACATTCGGGGCTATGACCAACAATCTCAGCGTAGTGATCAACGCCGACGCGCCGCAGGTCTGGACCATGCTGCGTGAACCGTCCAAGGTGGCCCAGTGGCATGGCTGGCAGGCCGAGGACCTCGAGTCCGAGATCAAGGAGATCTACTTCTCCGGCGACGTGCAGGAAGCACCGGACCACACCAGCCTCACCGTGCACGGCGGGGACACGTTCGAGCTCCACCCGGAAGCCGGTGGAACCCGGGTCAGCGTCACCCGCGCCGCCGTGGACCATGACTCCGAATGGGCTGCCTGGGACGAGGACATCACGCAGGGCTGGCTGACCTTCCTGCAGCAGCTCCGCTTCGCCCTGGAACGCCACCCGCACGGCAAACGGCACACCCTGTTCCTGCACCTGACCGAGGGCAAAGCCTCCGCCATTGAGAAGCTGGGGCTCTCCGACCTTCCGGCGCCGGGCGAGCCATACCAATTGACGCTCGGCACCGGCGAGGACATCAGCGGCAAGGTCTGGTACCGGACCAGCCACCAGTTGGGGCTCACGGTGCACAGCTACGCCGAACACGGCGAAGGACTGCTGGTGGTGGCGGACCATCCAGCCATCAAGGACGTCCGCGCGGAGGGGGACGGCTCGCTGGTCATCGCTTCCACGTACGACCTTGGCGCCGGCGCCTTCGACGCCATCCGGCAATCCTGGGATTCCTGGCGGTCCGAGAACTACCCGGCCTCGGAACCAGCCAGCTGAGTTTACTGGGGCCGGGCGGTTTGCTGGCACACTGGTACGGTGCCAGCCAACCCCGCCTTCGCCCTGCCTGAAACCCGATCACAGTTCTCCTTCACGGTCGGCACCCGCCTGGCGGACTCCTGCCCGCCGTCGGCGGCTCAGGCAGCAGAAAACGACGGGGAATTCCTGGGCCGCACCGGCACCATCACCACCCCGCACGGTGACATCCAGACGCCGGCCTTCATCGCCGTCGGGACCAAAGCCACCGTGAAGGCCGTGCTGCCGGAGTCCATGGCGGACCTGGGCGCCCAGGCGCTGCTGGCCAACGCCTACCACCTGTACCTGCAGCCGGGCCCGGACATCCTGGACGCGGCCGGCGGCCTGGGTGCCTTCATGAACTGGTCCGGCCCCACCTTCACCGACTCCGGCGGATTCCAGGTGATGAGCCTCGGCTCGGGGTTCAAGAAGGTCATCGATATGAAATCCGTGGACGCCTCCGGACCGGATGACGCCGTGGCCCCGGGCAAGGAACGCCTCGCCCATATTGACGACGACGGCGTCTGGTTCAAGTCCCACCTGAACGGCGACCGGCACCGCTTCTCCCCCGAGATCTCCATGCAGGTCCAGCACCAGATCGGCGCGGACATCATGTTCGCGTTCGACGAGCTGACCACCCTGCAGAACTCCCGGCGGTACCAGGAGGAATCACTGGAACGCACCCGGCTGTGGGCGGAGCGGTGCATCGAGGAACACTTCCGCCTGACGGAGGAACGGGCCGCCAAGCCCTACCAGGCGCTTTTCGGCGTGATCCAGGGCGCCCAGTATGAAGACCTGCGCCGGAAGGCCTGCCGCGACCTTGGCGCCATGCCGTTCGACGGGTTCGGCATCGGCGGGGCGCTGGAGAAGGAAAACCTGGGGACCATCGTGCGCTGGTGCAACGAGGAACTGCCGGAGGACAAGCCGCGGCACCTGCTGGGTATTTCCGAGCCGGATGACGTCTTCACGGCCATCGAAAACGGGGCGGATACCTTTGACTGCGTCTCCCCCACCAGGGTGGCCCGCAACTCCGCGTTCTACACACCGGAGGGCCGGTTCAATCTTTCCGGCGCCAAGTACAAGCGTGATTTTGGGCCGCTGCAGGAGGGCTGCGACTGCTACGCCTGCGCCAACTATTCGCGGGCCTACATCCACCACCTGTTCAAGGCCAAGGAAATGCTGTCCGCCACCCTCATCTCCATCCACAACGAGCGGTTCGTGGTGAAGATGGTGGACGACGCCCGGCTGGCCATCGAGTCCGGCACCTTCTTCGATTTCAAGGCCGAAACCCTGGGCCGGTACTACTCCTGAGCGTGGCTCCCGGGTGGCTCCGCTATCCTGACCAAATGCTCATCGAGATCCAGGCCGCAGCAGGCCCTGCCGAAGCCATTGTCGCCCGCCCGTCCACCGGGACCGGCCCGTTTCCCGGCGTCATCCTGTACATGGACGCGTTCGGCCTGCGCCCGCGCATCCAGGAGATGGCCCAGCGCATCGCCGACTGGGGTTACGTGGTGCTGGCACCCAACGTTTTCTACCGTGAAGGAACGGCCGCCGAATTGGCCCCGGGTGGTGACATGTCCACCGAGGAGGGCCGGGAAGCCGCCGGCAAGGCTGCTTTCCCCCGGGTTGGGCGGCTGACCCCGGACAAGGCCCTGCCGGACATTGATGCCTGGGTTTCCGCGCTGGCAGCTCTCGACGGCGTGGCGCCGGGCCCCATCGGCACCACCGGCTACTGCATGGGTGCCCGGCTCGCGGTCCGCACCGCCACCTCACACCCGGGCCTGGTGGCAGCGTGTGGCGGCTTCCACGGTGGCGGACTGGCGACGGAGGAACAGGACAGCCCGCACCTGGGGCTTGGCAACGCGCGGGCGCGGTTCGTCTTCGGCCACGCAGACCACGACCGGAGCATGGCCCCCGAGGCCGTCGCCCGCCTCGGCGAAGCGCTCAAGGACGCAGGACTTGAGGCATCCAACGAGATTTACGAAGGGGCGCCGCACGGCTACACCATGGCGGACACCTCGGCGTTCCACCCGGAAGCCACGGAGCGGCACTTCCGGGAGCTGCGGGCCCTGCTGGACGGGACGCTGAAGGCCTGACCCGGCCGGCCGCCGTCGAACTCGCCGGAAACCTGCCTGATCGCCGGAAAGTTGCGGCGATCCGGGCGGGTTCCGGCGGTCCCCGGACTCGGGACGTTTTCCACATGACGACGGCGGCGCCTTCCGGAGCTGACGCACCGGCCGGATGCTGTCGGGATGACACCGCAACGGCCAGTCCCGCTCCCCGCGCTTCCGGGCACCGGCAACCTGTGGCGAACGGGGCAACTGCAGGAGAAGGGCCTCAATTCCCGGGCTATCAAGGCCTTGATCCTCCACGGGCAGCTGGTCCGCCTCCGCCACGGCTGCTACATCCGCGCCGAGCTGTGGGAGAAGCAGGCACGCCCCGTCCGCAGCAGGCAGCTGATTCGCGCCCATGCGCACGGGACGCTGACCACTTCGGCCGGCGGCTACGTTTACAGCCACACCTCGGCGGCCCGGCTGCACGGGTTGTATCTATGGGATGTTGATGACCTGATCCACCTCCTGCTGCCGGGAAACCCTTCCAGCGAACGGCTCGGCAAGGATGTCCGCGGCCATACCCGAGCGTGGACTGCGCCGGAGGTGGTGACTCTCGGCGGCCTCCGGGTGACCTCGCTCGAACGCACGGCAGTGGATTGCGCCATGATGCTGGGCTACCGGCAGGCGCTGGTGCTGATGGATCACGCCCTGCGGCTCGGTGCTGACAAGTTCCTCATGGAAACGATGGCTGACGGCCTGCAGGAGCGCCGCGGGATCCGGACTCTCCGCCTGGCGCTCGCCTACGCAGATCCGCGCTCGGAGTCGGCCGGTGAGACTCTCACGCGTGAACTCCTGATACGGCTGAAACTTCCCCTGCCGGAGCCCCAGGTCGCGGTGGCTACCCGTGCTGGCCGGTATCGGCTGGATTTCGCCTGGAAGGAAAAGAAGGTGGCCCTCGAATTCGACGGGAAAACGAAGTACTTCGACTACAGGCCTACGCCTGAGGTGCTGTTTCGGGAACGGCAGCGCGAGAAGGCCCTCACCGAAAATGGTTGGACCTTTGTCCGAGTGACCTGGGCCGATCTTTTCCGGGAGCATGAGTTCAAAGCCCGTATCCTCACTGTGCTCCAGGGCTAGCCAGCCGCCGGAGCGCCAAATCGCCGGAAAGGTGCCGGATCGCCGGTTTTTCCGGCGATCCGGCACCTTTCCGGCGTGTGGGGACTTGGGGCACCGGTTTGGCAGGCGTCCGACGCCGGGTGGCAGGATGGGTGCATGACTTCCGCTACCCCTGACGCAACGCTGCCCGCCGCAAGTCCCGCCGTTGTCCTCACCATCGCCGGGTCAGAAGCCACCGGCGGTGCCGGCGCGCAGGCTGACCTGAAGACCTTCCAGGAACTGGGCGTCTTCGGCATCGCAAACCTCACCTGCATCGTGTCCTTCGACCCGAAGGACAGCTGGAACCACCGCTTCGTGCCGGTGGACCAGCAGGTGATCGCAGACCAGCTGGAGGCAACGACGGCGGCTTATGGTCCGGCGTCGGGCGCCCCTTCGGCTTTGGACACGGTGAAGATCGGCATGCTGGGCAGCCCGGCGACGATCAACACGGTGGCCGGTGCCCTGCAGGAGAACAGCTTCACCAATGTGGTGCTGGACCCGGTGCTGATCTGCAAGGGCCAGGAGCCGGGCCACGCGCTGGACACGGACCAGGCCCTGAAGGCGCAGATCCTGCCGCTGGCCACGTTCGTTACGCCCAACCACTTTGAGGCGGAGTCCCTGTCCGGCCTCGAGATCACTGACGTTGAGTCCCTCAAAGCCGCTGCCGTCCGCATTCATGAGCTCAGCGGCGCTGCAGTGCTGGCCAAGGGCGGGGTGCGGCTGGAAGGCCCGGACGCCGTCGACGTCTTCTACGACGGTGAGACCCTGGAAGTCCTGAGCGCCCCGAAGGTGGGCGAGGTGGCCGTCTCCGGCGCCGGCTGCTCGCTCGCCGCGGCCGTGACGGCAGAACTGGCCAAGGGTGCCAGCCCGCTGGAGGCCGCCCGGACCGCCAAGGACTTCGTCACCGCCGGCATCCGCAACCGCCTTGCCTCCGGCGCCCCGTTCGATGCCCTGTGGCAGGGCGGCGCCCGCTGACCAAACGCCCCATCGCTTTTCGACGCCTAACCCCAAACGCCCCATCACTTTTCGCAGGAAAACCCGGAACGCGTCTGCACTTTATGCAGACGCGTTCCGGATTTAAGGGCAGGATCTGATGGCGGGTCTGGACCCGGTCAGCGCCGCGGGATGTTGCGCAGGTTGCTGCGTGCCATGCTCACGGCCTCGCCCGCCCCGCGGTTCAGGACCACCTTGGACATGGCCGTGGCGAATCCGATCACCTGGGAGCCGGAGATCTTCGGCGGAATGGACAGCGCCTTGGGGTCGGTGATGAGCTCCACCAGTGACGGGCCGGGGTGCGCGAACGCTTCCCGGTACGCTGCCTCGATCTGCGCCGGATCCGTGACCCGCACCGCGTGGAAGCCCAGGGCCTGTGCCACGGCCGCATAGTTGGCGTCGGGGACATCCACGCCGAAATCGGGCAGTCCGTCCACCAGCATCTCAAGCTTGACCATGCCCAGGGTGGAGTTGTTGAACACCACCACGTTCACCGGCAATTGGTAGGCGGCGGCGGTGATGAGCTCGCCCAGCAGCATGGACAGCCCGCCGTCGCCGGACACCGAGATGACCTGCCGCCCGGGGTACGCCAACTGGGCGCCGATGGCGTGCGGCAGGGCGTTGGCCATGGAGCCGTGCAGGAAGGACCCGATCAGCCGGCGGGTGCCCAGCGGGTTGATGTACCGCGCGGTCCAGACATTACACATGCCCGTGTCCGCGGTGAAGATGGCGTCCTCTGCGGCCACCTGGTCCAGCAGCGATGCCGCGTACTCGGGGTGGATGGGCTGCTTCTTCTCCACCTTCCGGGTGTACGCGCCCACGGCCTTGTTCATCAGCCGGTCGTGCTTTTTGAGCATCTGGTCCAGGAACCGGCGGCTCTTCTTCGCCTTCACCAGCGGCAGGAGCGCGCGCAGGGTGGGCAGCACGTCGCCGTGGACGGCAATGTCGACGTCGGTCCGGCGGCCCAGCCGGTGGGCCACCCGGTCCACCTGCGCGGTGCGGGTGTCCGGCAGGAACTGGTCATACGGGAAGTCCGTGCCCAGGAGGATCAGCAGGTCGGCGTCCTCAATGCCTTCGGCCGCGGCCCCGTAGCCCAGCAACCCGGTCATACCGATATCGAACGGGTTGTCGTACTGGACGAAGTCCTTGCCGCGCAGCGAGTGCCCCACCGGCGCCTTGGCCAGGTCGGCGAGCGCCATCAGCTCGCTGTGTGCCCCTTCCACGCCGGCGCCGGCGAAGATGGCCACCTTGCCGGCGTCGTTGATAGCGTCCGCGAGGGCTTGGACGCTGGCAGGGTCCGGGACCAGGCTGGCGGGCCGGAAGGTGGCAGGCAGCGGGGTGGGGCCGGCAGCCTCCAGCCCGGCGATGTCGCCCGGCAGGGTCACGACGGCCACTCCCCCAAGCCCCAGCGCGTGCTGGATGGCGCTGTGCATCACCCGGGGAGCCTGCTCTGCGGTGCTGACCAGTTCCGAGTACACCGAGCATTCGTTGAACAGACGGTCCGGGTGGGTCTCCTGGAAGAAGCTGCTGCCGATCTGCTTGCTGGGAATGTGGGAGGCGATGGCCAGCACCGGCGCGCCGGAGCGGTTGGCGTCATACAGGCCGTTGATCAGGTGCAGGTTTCCGGGGCCGCAGGAACCCGCGCACACGGCAAGCTTGCCGGTGAGCTGGGCTTCGGCTGCGGCGGCAAAGGCGGCGGCTTCCTCGTGGCGGACGTGGATCCAGTCAATGCCGCCCTTCGCGGAGCCGCCGGTCTGGCGGACGGCGTCCACGATCGGGTTGAGGCTGTCGCCCACAATCCCGTAGATCCGCTGCACGCCGGCAGCCTGGAGTTGTTCGATGAGCTGGGTGGCAAGTTCCTTGGCCATGGGTGCAGACTCCCGCGATGGTGGTGGTGTGCTGACATGGCCCAATATAGTCCGCCCACCCGGCCGGCTTCCCTGGCAGGCCTGCTAGCCCGCGTGGTCCAGGGCAGCTTCGGGTGCCGCCCGCACCTCGGCGGCGAGGGCTTCAGCGAGCAGGGTTGCGGTCCGCACAATGAACGCCCGACGACGGGTGGTCCGGTCCGCACTGCTGCCCGCCAGGAGCGTGTCGATCTGGGGCAGGACGGGCCAGCCGTCGCAAAGGGTGATGACGGTGATCAGCAGGTCCGCGGCGTCAGTCCGGTCGATCCCGGGCAGGACGTCCAGCACCTGGCCCACCTTGACGGCGCAGTGGTCGGACCGGGTGGCGCGGCTGACAGTTTCCCCGCCCCGCTCCAGGCCTTCCCAAAACAGGAGCCTGGGCAGGACCCCATCAGTGGTGTGCCGGTCGAAGAGGCGGCCGGCGTAGTCACCGAACGCCTTCGGTCCGCTGCCGGTGATGGGCACCTCGGTCATTACCCGGACCATTTCGGCAGCCAGGACGGCGTCGAACAGCTCATCCTTCTTGCCGAAGTACTGGTAGATGCGTTCCTTGTTCACGCCGGCGGCCGTTGCGATCCGGTCCACCCGCGCGCCGGCCAGGCCCTTGACGCTGAACTCCTCCGTTGCAGCCGCCAGCAGCAACTCCTTGGTCCGCTCCGTGTTCCATGCCATGACACAAGTCTACGCAATTCCAACCAGGTAGTTGCAATTGCGTCCGGGCACACTTATTGTCGATGCAAGCAAAAGCAACCAACTAGTTGGAGATTTTCATGGCCACGCTTTCATCACCCGCTTCCCCCTCCACTGCCGAGCCCGCGCCGTCCACCGGCGTCCAGGCTGCAGCGCCTGTAGCGGTCGCCGGCCCGCCGTCCATCCATGTCCGCGCGGCCATCACTTGGCTGGCAATTTTTCCGCTTGTGGCCATCGGCATGATGGCGGCCGCTCCCCTCATGGAAACGTGGCACCCCATCTTCCGCGCCATGGGATTGACTATGGTGGTGGTTCCCACCGCGGTCTATCTCGTGCTCCCGCGCCTGTTCGCCCTTCACGGCGCCCTGGCCGCCAGGCGGAGCATCCGCCGCTAGGACTCCCCCCGCAGCGCAAAAAGGAGGCGTACGACGGCGGCCCGGCAGCCGCCGTCGTACGCCTCCTTACGGATCAGGTACTTTGGTGTCTCCGGCGCTAAACGCCGAGCGCGTCCTTGTCCTTGCCGCCACCCTGCGGCGCCTGCTCCCAGGCGTGGCCCTGTTCGTCGTCCAGGTGCGTGGCCTTCTTGTTCTTCAGGGCGAAGATGTAGACCACCAGCGAGATGGCGATGGCGATGGTCACGTAGGTGAAGAACAGGTCCTCCCGCTCCGCCTTCTGGAAGGCCGCGCCGATCAGGGGCACGGTGCCGCCGAACAGCGAGTTGGCGATTGCATAGCCCAGGCCCACGCCGAGCGCGCGGATGGAGGCGGGGAACAGTTCGGCCTTCACCAGGGCATTGATCGAGGTGTAGCCGCCGACAATCACCAGGCCACCCATCATGAGCAGGAACGCGGTGAATGGGTCCTTGGTGCCGGCCAGGGTGGAGAGCAGCGGCCAGGTGAAGAGGACGCCGGTGATGCCGAACCAGAGCAGCAGCGGCTTGCGGCCAACCTTGTCCGAGATGATGCCGTAGACGGGCTGGAGCAGCATGAAGATGAACAGGGCCCAGAAGTTGATCACGGAGGTGTCGGTCTTGGCGATGCCGGAGGTATCGTTCATGAACTTCAGGATGAAGTTGGTGTAGGTGTAGAACGCCACGGTGCCGCCAAGGGTGATGCCGATGCAGACCAGCAGCGGCTTCCAGTAGCTCGTGAACAGCAGCTTCATGGTGCCCGGCTGGGCCTGTCCGGCAACCGCGGGAGTCTTCGCGGCCTCGATCTGCTCGGCGGAAACGGTCTCCTCCATGGAGCGGCGGAGCCACAGCACCACCAGGGCAGCTACGCCGCCGATGGCGAACGGGATGCGCCAGCCCCACTCACCCAGGTCGCCCTTGGGCATGACGTTCTGCAGGATCACCAGGACCAACAGGGCGAGCATCTGGCCGCCGATCAGGGTGACGTACTGGAAGCTGGAGAAGAAGCCGCGGCGCTTGGAGGTTGCGGCCTCGGACATGTAGGTTGCGCTGGTGCCGTACTCGCCACCAACGGAGAAGCCCTGGATGACGCGGACCAGCACCAGCAGGATCATGGCCCACAGCCCAATTTGCTGCTGTGTGGGCAGGATGGCGATTGCGAAGGAGCCTGCGGACATCAGGGTCACGCTCAGCGTCAACGCGGCCTTGCGCCCCTTGCGGTCGGCGTAGCGGCCGAAGAACCAGGCACCGATGGGACGCATGAGGAACGACGTCGAGAAGACGGCCATGGCCTCAAGGCCCGCCTGCAGGTCGTCCTTGGAATTGAAGAAGTGCGACTGGAAGTAGGCGGCGAAAACGGTGTAGACGTAGAGGTCGTACCACTCCACCAGGTTGCCGGCGGAACCCTTCAGGATGTTGCCCACGGCCCGCCGGGTCTGGGCGGCCTCCGTCAGGGGCGCGGTTTGTTGGGTGCTCATCGGTGAGTTCCTCCTTGTGGTGACGTGCGTCCTCCAACGCCGGAGGGCCTCATCCACGGTATGGGTGATCCACCGCACAGCCAACGTGGCGGGGCATTTCCTAACACTTCCTTAGGTTTTGCCTGCGCCGCCGGTCCCGCCCGGCTGCCGGCCGCCGTCGGGCAAAACCCTTCAGCACGCGGTAGTCTCCAAATGCGGGGGATGATCCGGGAGACCGCACAACGCAAGGAAGATGGCAATGGACGTGCTGATCGTCGAGGACGACGACGCCATGGCCGGTGCCCTCACCGCCGCCGTCGAAAGCGCCGGACACCACCCGCAGCGGCTGTCGCGGGGCGCTGATGCGCTGCTGTCCCACCGGAACTTCCAGGTGATCCTCCTGGACCTTGGCCTGCCGGACATGGACGGGCTGGAGGTGCTGCGCAAACTGCGCCAGGTCACCGATGTCCCCATCCTGATCCTGACCGCCCGGGACGACGAACGCAGCGTGGTGCTCGGGCTGCGTTCCGGCGCGGACGACTACCTGGTCAAACCCGTCAAGCTGGTGGAGCTGCTGGCCCGGATCGAAGCGGTGACGCGGCGGGCCGGCCGCGGCGGCGGCACCCCGCAGGAGCACGTCATCGTGCTGGATGACCTGGCGATCGATCTGAACCGCCGCACTGCTTCCAAAGCCGGTTCGCCGCTCGCCCTGACCGCCACGGAGTTCGAACTCCTCGCGCTGCTGGCACGCCATGCCGGCTCGGTGGTCACCCGGGAACAAATCCTTGACGCGCTGTGGGGCGACGCCTTCCTGGCTTCCTCCCGGTCCCTGGACGTCCACCTCACCGGGCTGCGGGCAAAACTGCAGAAACCCGGCTTCATCATCAACGTCCGTGGTGTGGGGTACCGGGTGGAGGCGGCTTCCGGATGAGGCTGCGGGTGCTGGGCGTCCTCAGCGTGCTCTGCCTGGTGGTGGTCTTCCTGATCTCGGGCACCATCCTCACCTCAGCTTCCCGCGAGCTGACCCAGGAGCTGCAGATCAACCGTGCGGCGTCCCTGAACCGGCTCGCCCAGGTTGCGTTCGATGCCTCCGCCGACGGGGACACGGCACGGCTGCAGCGGGAGATGGACACGTACTCCGGGCTGTACGGGGAAGGGATCGTGGTGCGTGTCCAGCAGGCCACCCTTCAGTCCGGGAATCTTGATGCCGGGCGGTCCGACGTGCAGGAAGCGCTGTCCCTGGCACGGTTGAACGTCAGCAACACCGCCCTGGAACCACTGGAACCTTTCGGTTCCGGCTCCCGGGTGATCTTCCGGCCCTTCGGCAGCGCCAGCCAGGTCCTGGGCGCCGTGGTGCTGGACGTGGACGCCGGCACCGCGCAGCAGAAGCTCCGGGAACGGTGGCTCGCGGTGGGGGTGGCGGCGCTTGCCCTTGCCGCCGTGCTCCTGCTGGGCGCGGCCCGGGTCACCGGATGGGTCCTCCGGCCCGTCCAACGGCTGAACTCGGCGGTGCACGAACTGGAAAGTACCGGCCGCGCGGGACGCCTTCCGGAGGACGGGCCGCCCGAGCTGCGGGAACTGAGCCGGTCCTTCACCGTGATGGCCCGGACCGTGAGCGCCAGCATGGCAGCGCAGCGGCAGCTGATTGCGGACACGTCGCACCAGCTGCGCAACCCGGTGGGGGCGCTTCGGCTTCGGCTGGACCTGCTGCAGCTGGAACTGAAGACGGCCCGTGAACACGACGCCGCCGAACGGGCCATGGCGGAGTTGGAGCGGGTTGAGGAGATCCTGGACGGGGTCCTGAAACTCGCCGCCGCAGAGCACCGTGCATCCGAGGGGTACCTCCGGGCTGCCGGCAGCCTGCAAAGCCTCCCTGCGCCGGATCCGGTGGACCCTTTCCCGGTCCTCCAGGGTGAAATCGAGCGGGCAGCACCGCTGGCAGAACAGGCAGGCTGCAGGCTGGTCCTTGCTCCGGCGCCGCAGCCGCCGGCACTGGTTGCCTGCCACCCGGCGGAGCTGGCCCAGATGGCGGCCGAGCTCCTCAACAACGCCATCAAGTACGCCCCCGGTGCCACCGTGACGGCCGCGGCCCAGCTGGAGGGCGGCGCGGTGGTGGTGGAGATTTCCGACGACGGTCCAGGGCTTCCTGCCCCGGAGCGGGCCGCGGCTGCCACCAGATTCTGGCGGTCCCCGCAGCATTCGTCGGTTCCGGGAACCGGGCTGGGCATGACGATCGTGGGCCAGCTTGCCGCGGCCAACGGTGGGCGCCTGGTGCTGGGCGAAGCGGCCCCGCATGGGCTCGTGGCCCGGCTCGAGTTTCCCGCTCCAGCTTCTGATCAGGTGCTTCCGGGCACCAGGAGTGGTGATGCCAATGCGTGAACCGCTTGCCCCGGGCCGCCCTGTCTCCCTGCCGCCGCGACGGTCCGTGCTTAAGTGGGCCTTCGCCGTCGGACTCGCAGCCTGCCTGCCGCCTGCCCTCAGCGCGTGCACCGGAGGCGACCGGCCGGAGAACCTGGTGGTGGCCGGCGGCGAACCGGGCGGCTTCTACCTCGAGTTCTCGACGCTGCTGGCCGCGGCGCTTGAACGGCACGGCGTAGCCGGCCATGCCCGGGCCGTGGCCACCGGCGGAAGCCTGGACAACATCGCGGAACTGCGGGCGGGCCGGGCGGACTTTGCCGTGGCCCTGGCCGATGCCGCCGGCCAGGCGGGCGGGGACGGAGCTGAGATCGCCGCCATCGGGAAGGTTTACGAAAACTACGTCCACTGCGTGGTACGGAAGGACAGCGGGATCCGGGAAATTTCCGGGCTGGCGGGGCGGCGGGTTGCCGTGGGCCAGCCGGGGTCGGGCACCTCGCTTACCACTCCCCGGCTGCTCGAAGCAGCGGGCCTGGGCACCTCCGCGGATGCCTCGGCACCCTCCGCCGGAACTGCCGCCGTCGAACATCTTGGCCTGAATGACGGCATCGCGGCACTCAAGGCGGGGACCGTGGATGCCCTGTTCTGGTCCGGTGGCGTGCCCACTGCGGCCATCGCCACCGCGCAGCAGGACGTGGCGCTCGGACTGCTGGATTTGTCCGCGCTGCTGCCGGAACTGCGGCGGAGGTACGGCGGGATGTACGACCGGGTCCTGATACCGGAAGGCAGCTATCCCGGCATTCCGGCGGTGTGGACGGTGGGTGCTCCCAACCTGCTGCTCTGCCGCAGGGACCTGGACAGCGACACCGTGGAGCACACCGTCCAGCTGCTGGTGCACAACGCCGGCGAACTCATCCCCCAGTCCACCCTGGGAGTGCAGTTCCTCAGCGCGGAGAGCCTCATCAACACCGCCGGGATCCCGCTGCACCCCGCCGCCGCGGCAGCGTATCGAACGCTGCACGGCTGACCAACGCCCCATCACCATTTGCCGCTTGAACCCAAACGCCCCATCACCTTTGGCGGCACAAAGCCAAACGCCCCATCACTTTCGTCAGGAAAGTGGTGGGGCGTCCAGAGGAAACCGGCCGGAAGTGATGGGGCGTCCAGAGAAAACCGGCCGGAAGTGATGGGGCGTCCGGAGGAAACCGGCGGGAGCTGATGGGGCGTTCCTAGGAGCCGGAGTGCGCCTGCAGGAAGCTGTACACCTCGGTCTCATCCACGCCGGGGAAGGCTCCCGGAGGCATCGCGGCCAGCAGGTGCGAGTGGGCCCGGGCGGACGGCCAGGCGTTCCCGGCCCACTGGTTGGTCAGTTCGGCAGGCGGCCGCTTGCAGCAATTGGGATCCGGACAGTTGGACCTGGCCCGGGCGGTGGTCTCCCGCCCGCGGAACCACTTCACGTGCTGGTACGGCACGCCAATGCTGAGCGAGAACTCGCCGCTGGCGGACCGCTCGGTGCGGGCGGTGCACCAGTACGTGCCGGACGGCGTATCGGTGTACTGGCTGTAGGCACTGAACTTGTCCGGCACATCGAACACGGCCCGGGAGGTCCAGGCCTTGCACGACGGCTGGCCCTCGATGGCTCCGGTGTGGTCCTGGGGGAAGTTCACGCCGTCATTCTCGTACGCCTTGTAGATGATGCCGCTCTGGTGCGTCTTCTGGAAGTGCGTGGTGATGCCCAGGTGCTTGGTGGCCAGGTTGGTGAAGCGGTGCGCCGCGGTCTCATAGGACACGGCGAAGGCGTCCCGGATGTCCTCCACCGCGATTTCCTTGGCCGCTTTGGCTTTCTGCAGAAATTCGACGGTGGCCTGCTCGGGCAGGAGCAGGGCGGCGGCGAAATAGTTGGTGGCCACCCGCTGGGCCAGGAAGTCACCGTAGTTCTTGGGGGTTTCATGGCCCAGGACGTAGTGGCCCAGGGCCTGCAGCAGCACCGAGCGGGGGTCGTGGTCCTGCCGCTGGCTCTGCGTCAGGTAAATTTTGCGGTTCTTCAAGTCCGTCACGGAGCGGGTGGAATGCGGCAAATCCCCCACGTGGTGCAGGGTGAAACCGAGGTGCTCGGCGATGTCCGCGATGACGTGCTGGCTGAGTGGGCCGGTGGTGTAACCCACCTCCTTGAGGACCTTCTGTGCCTCTGCCTCGTACTCCGGGAAATAGTTGCCGCGCTCCCGCATCATGGCCCGCAGCTCGCCGTTGGCGCGCCGGGCTTCCTCCGGGGTGGCCACCTGCTCGTTCATCTTCCGTTCCAGCTCGTGCAGCAGCCCCACCTGGGCCTCGAGCACGTCCACTGGAAGCCGCGAACTGATGCGGATTTTGGGCAGGTTCAGCGATTCGTACAGCGGCCCGCGCTGGTAGCGCTCCAGCTCGATTTCGAGGGCGGCCCGGCGGCTGGGCGGCTCGGCCCCAAGCAGCTGGTCGATGCTGACGTTCAGTGCGCCCGCGAGGTGCTGGAGCAGCGTCAGTTTGGGCTCGCGTTTGCCGTTTTCAATCAGGCTTAGCTGGCTGGGAGCGGTGCCGACGGCGGCGCTCAGGTCATCGAGCGTGAGCCCGGCTTGTTTGCGGAGATGGCGGACGCGGCGGCCCAGCGCGATGACGTCCAGTTCCGCTGCGGCGGCTGACGGTGGCTGGGAAACGTCCCTGTTCCAGCTTGAAGGCGACATTTCTGAAGAATACGTGAAGAAGTGCATTTCTTTCCATACTTTTTATCTAGAAAGGGGGTTGAAAGTGCTGAAAAGTGGTTGTCACGGAAAGAAACACCGCACCGGATAAGCCGGTGGGAACCTCAACGACGCGGTTCCCACCTACCCCGTCCGGAGCTCAATCAAGGAGATCAACGATGACTGCAGCATTTGAGCCCACCCAGCAGACGCCCGAAGAGCAGGCCGCCGCCCTGGAGCTCGAGTGGGCCGCCAACCCCCGCTGGGAAGGTGTGACCCGGGACTACTCAGCCTCCGACGTCGTCCGCCTCCGCGGCCGCGTCTCCGAAGAGCACACCCTGGCACGCCGTGGTTCGGAAAAGCTGTGGAAGCAGCTCACCGAAGAGCACAAGACCGGCGGTTACACCAACGCTCTGGGCGCCCTTACCGGCAACCAGGCCGTGCAGCAGGTCAAAGCCGGCCTGCGCGCCATCTACCTCTCCGGCTGGCAGGTCGCGGCCGACGCCAACAACTCCGGCCACACCTACCCGGACCAGTCTCTCTACCCGGCCAACTCGGTCCCCACCGTGGTCCGCCGCATCAACAACGCCCTGCTCCGGGCGGACCAGATCGAATTTTCCGAAGGGATCCAGACCGTTGAGGACTGGCTGGTCCCGATCGTTGCCGACGCCGAAGCCGGCTTCGGCGGCCCGCTGAACGCCTACGAACTCATGAAGTCCATGATCCAGGCCGGCGCGTCCGGTGTTCACTGGGAGGACCAGCTCGCCTCGGAGAAGAAGTGCGGCCACCTCGGCGGCAAGGTGCTGATCCCCACCCAGCAGCACGTCCGCACGCTGAACGCCGCGCGCCTTGCAGCCGACGTCGCGGGAACCCCCACCGTCGTCATCGCCCGCACCGACGCCGAGGCCGCCACCCTCATCACCTCCGACGTCGACGAGCGCGACCAGGAATTCATCACCGGCGAGCGCACCGCCGAGGGCTTCTACAAGGTCCGCAACGGCATCGAACCCTGCATCGCCCGCGCCAAGGCCTACGCCCCGTACTCCGACCTCATCTGGATGGAAACCGGCACGCCGGACCTGGAGCTGGCCCGCAAGTTCGCCGAATCCGTCAAGGCCGAGTTCCCGGACCAGATGCTCTCCTACAACTGCTCGCCGTCGTTCAACTGGCGCAAGCACCTGGACGACGACACCATCGCCAAGTTCCAGCGTGAACTCGGCGCCATGGGCTTCACGTTCCAGTTCATCACCCTGGCCGGCTTCCACGCCCTGAACTACTCGATGTTCGATCTCGCCCACGGCTACGCCCGTGAAGGCATGAGCGCCTACGTCGAACTCCAGGAAAAGGAATTCGCCTCCGAGTCCCGCGGCTACACCGCAACCAAGCACCAGCGCGAAGTCGGCACCGGCTACTTCGACACCATCTCCACGGCGCTCAACCCGAACGCGTCCACCCTCGCACTGGTCGGATCGACCGAAGAGGGACAGTTCCACTAAAACCCAGCCTTTCCCGCTCGTTGCTCTATCACTTTTGGCCCCTAACAGGCCGCCTTGGCAACCAAAAGTGATGGAGCAACCGGGGTTACCAGGAGATTCCCATGAACAGCTTCACCGATAGCTTTACGATCAACGGCATTACCTTGACCGCGCAGCCGATTTGCCGGCAGGACGAGGTGCTGACGCCGGATGCACTCTCCTTTATTGCGAAGCTGCACCGGGCCACCGCCGAGCGGCGGCAGGAGCTGCTGCAGGCACGGCGCACACGGCGGGCTGACATCGCCGCCGGAGCGGACCCCCGTTTCCTGCGGGAGACCGAGCACATCCGCAATGACCCGTCCTGGCGGGTCGCTCCCCCGGCACCCGGCCTGGAGGACCGCCGCGTCGAAATCACGGGCCCGGTGGACAAGAAGATGACCATCAACGCCCTGAACTCGGGTGCCAAGGTGTGGCTGGCTGACATGGAGGACTCCTCCACCCCCACGTGGCGGAACGTCATCAAGGGCCAGCTGAACCTCACCGACGCCCTGGAGCGCCGGATCGACTTCACGTCCGAGGAGGGCAAGGAATACAAGCTCCGCCCGGCCGGCGAGCTGCCCACCATTGTGGTCCGTCCCCGCGGCTGGCACCTGCCGGAAAAGCACATGCTCATCGACGGCCAGCCCATCGCCGGCGGCATCGTGGACTTCGGCCTGTTCTTCTTCCACAACGCCCGCCGCCTGCTGGCCCAGGGCAAGGGACCGTACTTCTACCTGCCCAAGATCGAGAACCACCTCGAAGCCCGGCTGTGGAACGACATCTTCATCCTGGCCCAGGACCTGCTCGGGATCCCGCAGGGCACCATCCGCGCCACGGTGCTGATCGAGACCATCACCGCAGCCTTCGAAATGGAGGAGATCCTCTACGAACTGCGCGACCACGCCGCAGGCCTGAACGCCGGCCGCTGGGACTACATCTTCTCCCTGATCAAGAACTTCCGCACCCGCGGCCCCCGCTTCGTCCTGCCGGACCGCGGCCAGGTCACCATGACCCAGCCCTTCATGCGCGCCTACACCGAACAGCTGGTCCGCGCCTGCCACAAGCGCGGCGCCATGGCCATCGGCGGCATGGCAGCAGCCGTCCCCAACCGCAAGGACCCCGAAGCCAACGCCAACGCTATGGAGAAGGTCCGCGCAGACAAGACCCGCGAGGCCAACGACGGCTTCGACGGCTCCTGGGTGGCCCACCCCGACCTGGTGCCCGTGTGCCGCGAAGTGTTCGACGGCGTCCTGGGCAGCAAGCCGAACCAGCTGGACCGGCTCCGCGAGGACGTCACCCCGGACGACCGCGCCCTGATCGACGTTGCCGCCACCACCGGCACCATCACCGAACAGGGCATCCGGAACAACATCGAGGTGGGCATCCGCTACATCGAATCCTGGCTCCGCGGCAACGGCGCAGTGGCCATCCACAACCTCATGGAGGACGCCGCCACCGCCGAGATCTCCCGGTCCCAGCTCTGGCAGTGGATCTACGCCCGGGCCATCACGGACCACGGCGAGATCATCAGCCACGAATGGGTTGAGGACCTCCTGGACGAGGAATTCGCCCGGCTGGAACGCTTCGACGGCGACCGGTTCGAGGACGCCCGCGACATCTTCGAAGAGGTCACGCTCAGCCGGGAGTTCCCGACCTTCCTCACCCTGCCGGCCTACGCCCGCTACCTGACCGAGGCCCGTGAAAAGGCCACCGTCGAGGAGCTCACCGCGGCCTGACCCCACCAGTACTTCCGTCTGCCGGGCCGGCACGCCCTTCGCAACAGGCCCCCCGAAATCCGGGGCGCCGGTCCGGCAACGGAGCACCCCGTATGACGCCCGCCCACTTTCCCCAGGGAGAGTGGGCGGGCGTTGCCTTGTTTGCTGCAGTGAGCGGGCGTCTAAGGGAACGTACGACGGCGGGCCTCGCCTTAGCGCCCCTTCGGCACCTGCCGCACGGACAGGGTGGTGCTGACGAAGAAGGTCAGCACCGACACCAGGATGACCAGCAGGGCCGGCGTCCACGATGCTGAGCTGTCGTGGACGAAGCCCACCAGCGGCGGCGCGACGGCGGCGAGGCAGTATCCCAGGCCCTGGACAGTGGCGGACATCCGGCCGGCCGAGGCCTGGTCGCGGGCCAGCTTGATGATGGCGATGAAGATCAGGGTGATGCCGCCGCCCTGGGCGATCCCGCCGGAGGTGGACCACAGCCACCACAGCTGCGGCAGGAAAAGCAGCCCCACCGGAACGGCAAGCCACAACGTACCCAGGGTGACCGCCACCGCCGTCGTATTCATGTATTTGGCCGCGAAAGGCACGCCGAGTCCGCCCACGATGGCCAGGATCTGGAAGATTGAGGACGCGGCGCCGGCCTGGGCTGCGTTCATTCCCAGTTCGTCGTGCAGGTAGCTCGGCAGCCATGCCGTGACGCCGTAATAGGAGAACGCCTGGCCGCCGAAGCCAGCCGTGAGCCCTGCAGTAGTCCAGCCGGAACGGCTTGCCGGGGCCCGGGGCGTGTCCCCGCCGTCTTCGGCCTCGGCCAGGAAAGCCGTCCGGGGCCCCACTGCCAGCACCCACACCACCACCGCGGCGACGGCCAGGACGGCGACGGCACCCAAGGCAAGCCGCCACCCGGTCACTGCCGCGAGCGGGGCCATGATCACCGAGGTCAGGAAGGACCCGATATTCAGGGCTGCGGTGTAGATTCCCATCGCGGTCCCCTGCCGTCGGGGAGCGAAATCGCGGCGGATGATCAATGGCACCGCGATGTTGCCTATGGTGATGGCCACCCCGATGACCACCGTGCCGGCCACCACCAGGACCGGTCCTCCCGCGGAGCGGAGCAGCACGCCGGCCAGGACCCCCAGGATGGTCAGCGTCACGGCGAACTCGGCACCGAACTTCCGGGCGGCCAGGGACGCCAGCGGAGCCGCGAGCGAGAAGCAGAGCACAGGGATGCTGGTCAGCAGCCCCAGCATGACCGGCGAAAAGTGCAGTTCCGCCTGCATGAGGTCCACCAGGGGCGCAACGGCCACGAACGGGCCACGGAGGTTCAGCGCCAGCAGGCCGATGCAGGCCAGCAGGACCCAGCTCTTCGGGACGCGGGACAGGACGCGGCTGCTCACAGGGTCAAAATCGGGAATGGGCGTGGATTCATCACTCCCATTGCTATCACGCTCCGCGGTGCTGGAGTTTCAGGCACCCTCCCGGACGGCCCTGCCATACGATGAACGTGACCCAAGGACGTAGGACACACTGCGAAGGACACCGATGACGCACCGCCTTGCCATCCTCGATGACTACCAGGACGTGGCCCACGGCTTCGCCGACTTCACGGCGTTGGAGGCCGAAGGGGTCACGGTGACGTCCTACCGGGAGCCTTTTGCTTCCGGCGACGCGCTGGTTTCGGCGCTGGCGGACACCACCATGGTGATCGCGATGCGGGAGCGGACGGCGTTCCCCCGCGAAGTGTTCGAGAAACTGCCGGCGCTTGAGCTGCTGGTCACCACGGGGATGGCGAATGCCGCCATCGACGTGGCGGCGGCGGCCGAGCACGGGGTGACGGTGTGCGGCACGCCCGGCTCACCCACGGCCGCGCCCGAACTGACCTGGGCCCTCCTGCTGGCCATCGCCCGGCACCTTCCTGCCGAGGAAAGCTCCCTCCGGGCGGGTACCTGGCAGTCAACGGTGGGCTTTGAGCTGGCCGGCAAGACGCTGGGCATCGTGGGACTGGGCAAAATCGGCCGGCGGGTGGCCGCTTACGGGCAGGCTTTCGGGATGGACGTCGTGGCGTGGAGCCAGAACCTCACGGCGGAGACGGCCAAAGAGGCCGGGGCCCGGCTGGTGTCCAAGGAGGAGCTCTTCACGGTGGCCGACGTCGCCACCCTCCATCTGAGGCTCTCCCCGCGGTCGGAAAACACCGTGGGCGAGGCCGAGCTGCGGCTGCTGGGACCGGAGGGCATCCTCGTCAACACCGCCCGGGGGCCACTCGTTGACCAGGAAGCCCTGATCAGGGCATTGAACGAAGGATGGATCCGCGGCGCCGCCCTGGACGTCTTCGACCAGGAACCCCTGCGGGCCGGCCACCCGCTCCTGGCCGCCCCGAACACCGTGCTGTCCCCCCACCTGGGCTATGTCACGCAGGAAAGCTACCGCCAGTTCTACGGCG
The DNA here is from genome assembly GCF_035621795.1 of Pseudarthrobacter sp. LT1. Taxonomy (NCBI): domain Bacteria; kingdom Bacillati; phylum Actinomycetota; class Actinomycetes; order Micrococcales; family Micrococcaceae; genus Pseudarthrobacter; species Pseudarthrobacter sp. LT1. The sequence goes on along the minus strand of NZ_CP141830.1, from coordinate 651,937 downwards.
GCGCCCTGGAGGACGTCACCGCCTGGCTTGCCGGCTCCCCCATCCGAACCCTCACGGCCTGACCCTTTTTACTACCGGAGCAACCGAATGACCCACATCATCCGCACGGCAACAGCGGACGACGCCGGCCCCCTCGCCGGGCTGGCAGCCGTCACCTTTCCGCTGGCCTGCCCGCCGTCGTCGTCACCTGCCGACATTGCCGCCCACCTGGCCAACACGCTCAGCGAGGAGCACTTCAAGGGCTACCTCGCCGACCCGGACATCACCGTCCTGGTCATCGACACCAACGGGCAGCTCTGCGGCTACAGCCTCCTGGTGGACAGGCCCGCAGCGGACCCGGACGTGGCTTCCGTGCTGACGCTGCTGCCGTCCGTGGAAATCAGCAAATGCTATGTCCACCCGGACTATCACGGGCTGGGCGCGGCCGCAGAACTCATGCACGCAAGCCTCCAGGCGGCCGCATCTTCCGGCGGCGCCGGGGCCTGGCTGGGTGTGAACAGCCAGAATGTCCGCGCCATCCGCTTCTACGGGAAGTCCGGATTCCGGAAGGTGGGTACCAAATCGTTCCGGCTGGGCAGCACCGTGGAGCACGACTTCGTCCTGGAGCGTCCCCTGCCATAACCGCTCACGTTCCCGGTTGATGCAGCCTCCGGATGCCTGGGCCTGCCAGTGGTTCCTCCAACGGGTAGGCCAGCGGCGGCCGCGGTTCGGCCAGGAGCTTCAGCCCAGGCGGGAGGCCCTCGATGGTGCCGCTCGATCCGGTGGCGCTGATGGTCACCCGGCTGGTGTCCAGCAGGACATTTTCGGCCCTGAACGAACCCACGGACTCCGGCAGGATCGGCGCCAAGTGCACCACCCCGCGGGTGAACACAGGGTCGAAACGCAACAGGATCCGTGCAAGCTGCACCGGTGCGGCCGCGGCCCAGGCCTGCGGTGAGCATGCGGTGGGATAGGGAACGGGGCCCGGCAACTCGCCGCGGTCGAACCCGCAGAACAGCTCCGGCAGCCGGCCGTCAAAATGCTGGGCAGCATCGAGGATGCCCAGGGCCACCCTCTTGGCCTCGTCCACGAACCCATAACGCATCAACCCCGTGGCTACCAGCGCAGTGTCGTGCGGCCACACCGAGCCGTTGTGGTAGCTGACGGGGTTGTAGGCGCCCATGTCGGAGGCGAGGGTGCGGATACCCCAGCCTGTGAACATCTGCGGGGACATCAGGTTTTCCATGACGGACGTTGCTTTGTCCTCGTCCACGATACCCGTCCACAGGCAGTGGCCGATGTTCGACGTCAGCGCATCGACGTGCCGTTTGTCCTTGTCCAGCGCCACCGCAAAATAGCCCTTGTCAGGAAGCCAAAACTTCTTGTTGAACTCCTCCTTGAAGGCTGCCGCCTTGTCGGCCCAGTGCTTTTCCAGGTCCGAATCTCCGGTCCAGTGGGCCAGCAGCGACCTGCCAAGGTAGGCGGAGTAGACATAGGCCTGGACTTCGCAGAGCGCGATCGGGGCCTCCGCGATGGTCCCGTCCGCGAAATTAATGCCGTCCCAGGAGTCCTTCCAGCCTTGGTTGACCAGGCCATGGTCGTTTGGCCGCAGGTATTCAACGAAGCCGTCGCCGTCGCGGTCGCCGTACCTTTCAATCCATTCCAGGGCGCGGTCCGCGTGCGCCAGCAGCGGCTGGATCGCATCCCGTGACAACCCCCACCGGCTTAACTCGCCCAGGGTGGATACGAAGAGCGGAGTGGCGTCGGCCGTGCCGTAGTACGCGGTGCCGCCCAGCGACAGGCCGGCAGTGACGCCCAAGCGCACCTCATGGGGAATGCGGCCCGGTTCCTCCTCGGAGTCCACGTCCACCTTCTTCCCCTGGATACCGGCCAGGGTCTGCAGCGTGCCCAGGGCAAGATTGGGGTTGACCATCATGCTCATGTAGGACGTGAGCAGCGAGTCCCGCCCGAACAGCGCCATGAACCAGGGCGCCCCCGCTGCGACCGCGGCGCGGTTGGGATGGCGGGCATCGAAAATGCGGAGTGCACCAAGGTCACTTTGGCTGCGGTTGAGCACGTTCTGGAAGCTGGTGTCCTCGATGCTGATCCGCGGAACGTTCTCCTCCCACGCCAGGTGGCGCCGCACGCCCTCACGGTGGTGCGGGAGTTGGCCTTCGGTGAAGGGCTTTTCCGGGGCTTCCCCATTGACCAGCGGCACCACGATGACGCTGGTGCTCCATTTGCCGCGGGCCGGAACGGTGACGTTGAACCGTAGCCCGTCAGTCTCCACCTCAGCACCCCGGGCCCCGATGGCGGAACCCCGCTGCTGGCCGTGCCGGGATGCTTCAATGATGAGCTTTCCATCCACCACGGTGCGGGTTGTGTCATCGGGTCCTGTTGTCCGGCCGCCTTTCACGTCGAAGAGGTCGGCCTGGTCTGCGTCCACGAGAAGTTCGATGGCACACTCAACGGGTTCCGCAGCGTAGTTCTGCAGGGTGATGTCGTCTTGCAGGCCCGGCCCGATGTGGCGGACATGGCGGACTACCAGGGGACTGTCGAACCGGCCTCCCGGCCAGGTGGCGCGGCCAACAAATGTCGCCTCGAAAGGCTGCGGCTTTTGGGCTGACAATGGTTCGCGCCGCGAGCCGTTGATGCGCAGCACCCAGCGCGAAACGATCCGGGTGTCCTGGTAGAACGCCCCGTTCGTGCCCCCGTCGTGACTGATGTCGCCGGTCCCCGCCGAAATACAAAACGAAGAACCTTCCAGAACGGTGACGGCACCCACGTCGGAGCCCGAGGCCTCATTATCTTCGTTCCAGGCGGTCATGGAAGGACTCCCTTCTCAGGCGGATTGCTGCCGGGAGCCGAATGGCCGCCCGCCCCCTTATCGATTTTGGTGCACAGGCGTGGTAACCGGAACCCCTCCCGGCAATCTCCCGGCCAGCAGGTCATCAAAGAGCCTGAGATGCTGTGCCACCATCCGCTGGGCACTGAACCGCTCCTCCACTGATGCCCGGCACCGTTCCCTGCTCAAGCCGGCGGCCGCTTCAATAAAGCCGCTCAACTGCTGGGTATCCCCCAAGAAGCCGGTGCGGCCGTGCTCAACAATTTCCGGGGCCGAGCCGATGCGCGTGCCGATGACGGGAGTTCCGGTGGCCATCGCCTCGATCATGACCAGGCCGAAAGGCTCGGACCACTGGATGGGGTTCAGGAAGGCCAGCGCCTCACCCATCAGTCGGTACTTGGCGGCGTCATCCACCTCCCCCACAAAATCCTCGTTGGGGCCAAGTATCGGCTCAATAACCTCCCGGAAGTAGCGGATCTCCTCGGGCTCCCGCATTTTCACAGCGATTTTCAGATGCACACCTGCCTGCCGTGCGATGGTTATTGCCTCCAGCAGCCCCTTGTCCTCGCATGCTCGGCCCACGAAGCACAGGTAACCGCCGCGCCCGCTTCCGATCGGGACGGCGGAAACGTCCATGCCGTGATGGATCACCTGCGTGACGGGGACTTCCGGGGCATGGGACGCCTGGTCCCGCGATATCGCCACGATGGCGACGTCCCGGGCCATGGCCCGGTACAGGTCTTCGGCGTCTTGGTGGAGCGGCCCGTGGATGGTGGTTACCACCGGCACCTTAGGAGGCCTGTGCGCGTAAAGGGGCCCGGCCAGTGTGTGGTCATGGATGATGTCCACATCCTGGAGTCCCTTGTATGCGCGGATGACATGGCTGAGCTCGGACATCGTGAAGCCCAGCTCATCCCGGGATGCTGGCCGCATCCCCGGTACCTTCGGTACAGGGCAGGTACTTTCGGAAGGGGCCGCCAGCAACACCTCATGGCCGGCGGCGACGAACCCGCGCGCCAGGGTGTCCACCACTCTTTCAATGCCGCCATAGGTACCCGGTGGAATGGGAATCCACGGTCCTGCAATAACTCCGATACGCATATCTGGCCTCCAGATGACGAGGCCCGAGCTCCCCAGCCGCAAGGCACCTGCCGCCGCCGGGCATGCCTGCCCCGCGGTGTTCGACATTTCCATGGCGTCTGCTTCACCTACTTCAGAACTATTGCCCACGAATGCCCCGGCCACAAGGGTTGAATGTGGCCCATCTCACGGCAAGCGCCGGAATGGCTGTCCGGGCGGCCGGGTTATGCAGGACATGAAGATTGAGATCTGGTCGGACGTTGCCTGCCCCTGGTGTTTCATCGGCAAGCGCCGGTTCGAAGCTGCCTTGGCAGCGTTTCCCCACCGTGAAGCCGTCGACGTGGTGTGGCGCAGCTACCAGCTGGACCCAACACTGCCGGAGCACTACGACGGGACCGAACTGGAGTACCTGAGCAGCCGCAAGGGAATGCCCGCGCCGCAGGTCTCGCAGATGTTCGAGCACGTGGCCCAGCAGGCCAAGGGTGAAGGCCTGGACTACCGGTTCGACAAGGTTGTGGTGGCCAACAGTTTCACCGCCCACCGCCTGATCCACCTCGCGGCAGCCCACGGCAGGCAGGATGCGGCCAAGGAGCGCCTGCTCAGCGACCACTTTGAGCACGGCAAGGACATTGGCAGCCGGGATTACCTCACGTCCGTGGGCGCGGACCTGGGCCTGCCGGCCAACGAGGTGGAGGAACTCTTCACCACCGACAAGTACTCGGACGAGGTCCGGTTCGACTTCCAGGAGGCCCAAGGCCTCGGGATCAGCGGCGTTCCCTTCTTCGTAATCGACCGGAAGTTCGGATTGTCCGGCGCCCAGCCCACGGAGACGTTCACCGCTGCCCTTAACCAGGCCTGGCAGGACGCCAACCCGCTGGTCCTGGTCAATTCCTCGGAAGCTGACGCGTGCGGCCCGGACGGCTGCGCGGTTTAGCATCTTTTACTGACACATCGCGGTAAAGTGTCTGCATGCCCAGGATTTCAGCCGCCAGCAACGCCGAACAACGCGCGGACACCCAGCGCCGCATCCTCACCGCTTTCGGCGAGCTCCTTTTCACCCACGGCCTTCCGGGGTTGACCATGACGGATGTGGCCCGGCACGCAGGTGTGGGCCGCACCGCCGTGTACAACTACTACGCGGACATCGAAGAACTGCTGATCTCCTATGCCCTGGACGAGACCGAGAAATTCCTCTCCGACCTGCGCGAATCGCTGAACCGTTTGGAGAACCCGGTGGAGCGGCTGGCGCTGTACGTCCGCGCCCAGGTGGTTGACCTCAGCCGCCGCCACCTCCCGCCGGGGCCTGCCATGGGGGCGGTGCTGTCGCCGTCGTCCTTTGCCAAGCTCTCCGACCATGTGGGCGAGCTCAGCGTCCTGCTGCAGGGCATCCTGCGTGACGGCATGGAGCAGGGCTACCTGCCGGTGGCGGATGTGGGCCAGCAGTCCCAGCTGATCCTGGGCACCTTGTCCTCAAGTGCCGCGAGGGGCAGCGACGAGCCGGCGGAACTGGAGGCGCGCGTGGCACGGACCGTGCGCTTCATCCAGTTGGGCGCTGGCGCCAGGTTCGACGACGGCGGCCGGCCCGTGCGCGTCGGACAGCTCCCGGCTGTGGCCGGCTGAGTCCGGCGGTCAGGGCGTAGGAGCGGCGGCGGGCATGACGGGCAGCTTGTCCGTGTCCGCCGTGCGCCGGTTCTCCCGCGGGCAGCTGAGCTTTCCCGGTGTCTGGTCCACCAGTTCCGGTGGGACCAGCGCTTTGTAATCCTGCGCCAGGATGACGTCCACGCTGGCGTCTGTCCTGCCGTCCTGGAAGTAATCGGATCCGGGCACATGGCGCTGCACCGTGAACGCCGCCGCCTGGCCTGCGGCGCCTGACACCACCGCGGCCACGCCCCGGTAGCCGGCGTTGACATTCGATACGTTTCCCACCACGAACTTGCGTGCCAGCAGTTCGTCCGCAACGGAGCGGGCAAGGCCGGGCCGGCTGGTGGAGTTGTAGACGTTGAGGTTGATCTTGTCGGTGGGCGTGTAATCGAACATTGAGGCCGGACAGGATGACACCGGGGTCGGGGCGGGCTCGGCCGAGGGCAGCTTCAGCCGGCCGTTGATGATGGCCAGGGCAACGATGATGCCTGCGGCGATCACTCCGATCAGCAGGACCAGCACCACTCCGTGCAGCACGCGGCGGCGGACCCGGACGGTCTCGTCGGCGTCCCGTGCCGCTTCCATGGCGGCGCGCAGCTCCGGTCCGGAAACGACGTGGTGGCCATGCAGGATGCCGGGGTCCTTGGGCCGCTTGCTAGCCATCGAGCACCAGGACCCGGGCGTGGATCGCGGTGCGCTGGTGCAGGGCGGTCCGCACTGCGCGGTGGAGGCCATCCTCCAGGTAGAGGGTCCCTTGGTACTGCACCACGTGCGGGAACAGGTCACCGAAAAATGTGGAGTCTTCCGCCAGCAACGCTTCCAGGTCCAGGGTGCGCTTGGTGGTCACCAGTTCGTCCAGCCGCACCGGCCGCGGCGGCAGCGATGCCCACTGCTTGGGAGTGCTGTAACCATGGTCGGGGTAAGGGCGGCCCTCGCCCACAGCTTTGAATATCACCATGCCACAGTAGGCACCGTGGTGCCCCAGCGAAAGTAGCAGGGCTGGCCCGCGCCAGGTTGTAGCCAAACAGTGACCATACCGCCACACGGCCGGGTCGGCGGGCGCACGCACGGGGCGGCGGCGGTCCTGCTGACAGAATGGACCCATGACAGTATCCGAGTCCCCTGCCGTGTCCGCACCCGGAATCCGCCTGCCGTCCGCACCACCGCTGGCGCTCCTGCTGGACGTGGACGGGCCGGTGGCCAGCCCAGTGACACGGGACGTAAAGCCCGGCATCATCCTGGACCTGGTGGCCCTCGCAGCAGCCGGGATTCCTGTCATTTTCAACACCGGCCGTTCCGACGCCTTTATCCGCGAACAGGTCATGGAACCCATGATCGCGGCCGGCATCCCGGCGGGAACCGTTATCCACGCCGTCTGTGAAAAGGGCGCGGTCTGGTTCAGCTATACCTCCGCAGGCCCCGGCCCCATCCATGTGGACCGGGAACTCGCCGTCCCGGCAGCGTACGGGGATGACATCCGCCGGCTGGTGGCCGAGGACTATGCCGCCCACATGTTCTTTGACGAGACCAAGCGCGCCATGGTGTCAGTGGAGCAGCACATCGATGTGCCCAGCGCTGACTACCTGGCGGAGCAGAAGCTGTTCGACGCCGAGGCGATGGAACTCATGGCACGCCACGGGCTGGGCGTTGTCCGGCTTGACCATCACGTGCCAAATTCCGACGACGAGGTGGACTACCGCGTCGATCCCACCATTATTTCCACGGACATTGAGTCCGTGCGGCTGGGAAAGGACCTGGGCGCCAGCCGTGCGGTGGAGCTCCTCGCGGCGCAGGGCATCACCCCGCAGGCGTGGCGGACCGTGGGCGATTCCCGCACCGATTACGCCATGGCGGACTGGCTGCACCACAACGACCATCCCGTGAAGCACGTGGACGTCCGGCCCGCGGACGGTGTGCCCAGCAAGCCCTACCTCGTGCTGACGGCAGCGGACCTGGGGCTGGAGTCCACGGTGATCCACGACGACGCCGGCGGCGCCTTCCTGCGGGCCTGGCGTGAGGCGCTGGACGCCTGAGCCCCTGCCGGGCCGGGAATTCCCCGCGCCGCCGCAATAACGCCGCGAAACCTTCCGTTACCCAGGCAGGACTATCATGCAGGTAAGAATGCCCACTTCCACCAGCACGGAGACAACCATTACAGAAGCACCGGTCCAGGACGAGGTCTACTACGGCGCCCAGGCGTCAGTGGAAGAACAATTTCACGCCGAGATCACATCGGCGGCGGCAGAACGGCGGCTGAGCCACCGGGCCGACGTCGTCCGGCACAAGGGCCGCTATGCCCTGATCAACGACACCAGGACCCCATACCAGGCGATGGTGGAAGACCTGCTGTTCCTGCGGAACGTCCTGGCAAACGCCGGCCTGGCGTACCTCCTGGTCCGCGGCAACAATGACCGCCCCGTGCTGGCCCTGGACTGGAAAGACCGGAAGAAACTCCGGGCTGCCCTGGTGGAGGCGTGCCGGGACGAGCCCTTCTACTCCATGACCGTGGACGCGAAGAAAAAGACGTCCGTCCTGGTGGCGGACGGCGAGCTGTCCCCCAACCGGCAGGGACGCATCTTCCGTCTGTACCGGCCGCGGGTGGAGCCGGTGGGCGGTTTCGAGTTCGGCGCTTCCGCCGGCGTCCAGATTGAGCTGTGGTCCTTCGAGGGAGAACAGCTCATTCTTCCGATCGAGAACTCCCTGACCCGCAGGACGCTGCTGCGCCAGGATGCGGTCCGGGGCACCGTGGAACGCTACGGACACACGTGGCCCACCATCGAGAACATGTTTGCCGACCATGCCAGCGACATCAGCTTCGACATCGACATCGTGTTCTCCTGGGTCGACGGCAGCTCCCCCGAATACATCGCGGCCCGCCGCGCCCAGCAAAAGGGACATGTCCTGGGCGAAGGCGACGACCATGAAGCCCGGTTCCGGCAGATCAATGAACTCAAGTACGCACTGCGGTCCGTGTACATGTTCGCGCCCTGGATCCGCCGGATCTTCATCGCCACGGACTCCCCCGCACCTTCCTGGCTGGCGGAGCACCCTTCCGTCACCATCGTCCGGAGCGAGGAGTTCTTTTCCGATCCCTCGGTGCTGCCCACGCACAATTCACAGGCCGTGGAGTGCCAGCTGCAGCACATCGAGGGGCTGTCCGAGCACTTCCTCTACTCCAACGACGACATGTTTTTTGGCCGGCCGGTGGGCCCGGACATGTTCTTCACGCCCGGCGGCATCACCAAGTTCATCGAGGCGGAAACCAGGATTGGCCTGGGCGAGAACGACGCCGAGCGCAGCGGGTTCGAGAACGCCGCCCGGGTGAACCGCAAGCTCCTGTGGAACCGGTTCGGCCGGATCACCACCCGCCACCTGGAGCACACCGCTGCGCCCCTGCGGCGGAGCGTGGTGGGCCAGATGGAGGAGGAGTTCCCGGAGGAGTTCCGCAAGACGGCGGCCAGCCGGTTCCGTGCAGCGGACAACATCTCCGTGACCAATTCCTTCTACCACTACTACGCCCTGCTGACCGGCCGCGCCGTAACGCAGACTGCCGCGAAGGTGCGCTACGTGGACACCACCATGCGCTCGGGCCTGAAGTACCTGCCCAAGCTGCTCGCAAAGCGGAACATGGATTTCTTCTGCCTGAACGACGGCAGCTTTCCTGAGGTCAGCGCGGACGAGCGCGCCGAAGTGGTGACGGACTTCCTGGAAAGGTACTTCCCCATCAAGGCACCCTGGGAGAAGTAGGCCGGCCGCGCGTCGACCCCCGCAAGCCCAAAGCACTGGGGCCGGCGCCCTGACGGAGCCGGCCCCAGTGCTGTGTGGAGGGGTGCTACCGCCTGGTAGGCACCCCGAGCTTGGTGCTGCCGCGTTGCTTGGTGGTTTCCGGGATCCGGATCCCGGCAGCCTCCAGCCGCCGGGCGGTCTCTTCGGGAGACACATACTCGCCAACGGTGGGGGCACTGCCCATCGGCACCACGGAGTGCACGATGGTGTGTTCATACACGTGCACCAGGTTGAACGCCTGGCCGCCGTCCTGGCCGCGGGTCCCGCCCACAGGTACGTTCAGGTCCTGGGTGTAGCAGGAAGCCGACGCCACCGAGACGGGAACGCCGGCGAAGCTCGCCGTCGTGGAGTAGTGCAGGTGGCCCGCAAGGATGGTGCGGACATCCGAATTACGCACCACTGCGGCCAGGGACGCCTGGTCGCGCAGTTCAACCAGCACCGAGAGGTCCAGCACTGACGGGACCGGAGGGTGGTGGAGGGCCAGGATGGTGCCGTCCGGGGCAGGAGTTTCCAGCTGGCGGGCCAGCCACTCCAGCTGCGCCGGGCTCAGCTCGCCATGATGGAAACCCGGGACCGTGGTGTCCAGGGTGATGACCCGCAGCCCGTTGATGAAGTAGCTGTGGTCCACCGGCTCGTCACTGCCCGGCTGGTCAAGGAGTCCCCTGCGGAAGTTGGCCCGGTCGTCATGGTTTCCCATGGCCCAGATGACCTGGGCGCCCATTTCCTTGCAGGCCGGCTCAACGATGGCCCGAAGCTTCACGTACGCCCCGGCATCGCCCTTGTCGGCAAGGTCGCCCGTGAAGATCACGGCCTCCGGCCTGGCCCCGGACGCTTTGACTTCATCGAAGAGCTGGGCGAGCCTGGCTTCGCTGTCGACGGTTCCGTAGAGGGGTTCTGGACCTCCCAACAGGTGGGGATCACTCAGGTGGAGTAGGAAGTGGCGTGGCCGGGGATGTTCGGCCTCGATGTGCTCCATTGCTACCTCTATGGTCGGTGGGAAGCCGTTCTTCCCTTGTACCCTTCAGTAATATTTATCCAATCAGACATTTGGCAAACATGGGGTAAATCTCCGCCGCTGATGTGGAAAAAGTTAAAAGAACTGCGCTTTTGCAGGGCAAATTCGGCCGGCCACCCTTTATCCGAGCGCTTGCTCGATGGCGTCGAGGATCTCTGGCGAGTCGGGCTCGACCGTGGGGGCGAACCGCGCCACCACGTCCCCCTCGCGGTTGACCAGGAACTTCTCGAAATTCCACTTCACCAGCCCCGGCAGCAGCCCGGTCTTGAACTTGGTGAGCTCTGAATAGAGCAGGTGCTGGTTTCTGCCGCGGACCTCTGCCTTGGCCGTCAACGTGAACGTGACACCGAAATTCCGTTCGCAGAAGTCCGCAATGTCGCTGTCGGTCCCGGGCTCCTGCCCAGCGAACTGGTTGCACGGAACGCCCAGGACCTCGAACCCCCGGTCGCGGAACTTGCCGTAGAGGGCCTCCAGGGCGGCGTACTGCCGCGTGAAGCCGCAGTTGGACGCCACGTTGACCACCAACACCACTTTTCCCTTGAACTGGCCGAAATTTGTCCTGGTGCCATCGTTCAGGATCAGCGGGATCGGATAGAGGGGTCGCTGGCTGCGTGTCAGAGGAGAGATGTTCATGCAAGGGATTCGGTGCCGGCGGGGCGCCGTACGGGTTCCGGGTGCAAATTCCCTAGGCCGGGGGCGCCGTCGGTACTGGTTCAGTCGACGTAGGGGTGGGGGTTGGGGTCGGCGTTGGGGCAGGCTCCGCGGGCGGGAGGGTTGGGGCAGGCGCCGGGGCGGCAGTGGTGGGTGCCGGGGCGGGCTCAACCGGTGCTGGCACCGGTTCGGGGGCGGGAGCGGGGGCCGGGGCGGGCGCAGGTGCGGTCTCAATCGGAGCAGGAGCCGGGGCGGGTTCGGGTGCGGGGGCCGGAGCGGGCCCAGGCTCAACCGGCGATGGCGCCGGAGCCGGTTCGGTGGGTGTGGGCTGGACGGGAGTCGGTGAAGTCGTGGGCGTCGGCGTGGGCGTTGGGCTGGCAGGGTCAGTGGGAGACGGCGAAGGCGTCGGCGCGGGACTTGGTGACGTAGGGGTTGGCGAAGCGGGCGTCGGCGTGGGACTTGGTGAAGTAGGGGTTGGCGAAGCGGGCGTCGGCGTCGGAGCGGGCGTCGGCGTGGGACTTGGTGAAGTAGGGGTTGGCGAAGCGGGCGACGGCGATGGCTCGGTCGGTGACGGAGCCAGCGTTGGGCTTGCAGGGATCGTCGACGGATCGCTGGGTGCCGCCGCGGGCGAAGGCGGCGCGGCACTTACCGACGGTTCAGCGGCCGGCGGGCCCGTCGTCGTCAACTGCACGTTCGGAGCGGGCAGCACGATGCCCGTTGCCTGGGATGGCGAGGGTGCCGGGCCTGGTACGAAAAGCGGCGGGAAGGGTGAAACCTGAAGCCCGGCTGCGGGGAGTCCGTCTCCCGGGTCAACCTGGAGGGGGATGGTCCAGCTGATCCTGCCGCCGGACAACCCCGTGCCGGGCACGTACGAAACCATCTTAGCCGGAAGGGCCTGGTCCACTGCACGGAGCTGGAGGAAGTTCCATCTCAAGGGGTTGGTGTAGCGGCCATTCAGGATTGCCTCGAAATGCAGGTGGCAGCCCGTGGACCATCCGGTGGTCCCAACACGCGCGATGACCTGGCCCACCCGCACCTGGTCGCCGGTGTGCACACCAATGGATTCGAGGTGGTTGTAGGTGGTGATGAGCCCGTCGCCGTGGTCAATCTCAATCCGGTTGCCGCCGCCCCAGGGGTGCCAGCCGGCCGCCCGCACAACACCGGAGTCAGCGGCGTAGACGGGAGTTCCGCAGGGGGCTGCGTAATCCTGGCCCAGGTGGAAGTCTCCCGCTGCCCCGCTGATCGGGCTGACCCGGAACCCGAACGGCGAGCTCGGGTCCAGTAGCTGCAGGGGCGCCATGAGGAAGCCGGGCAAGGGCCTGCCGGCACCGGCCGGGCCCAGCGTGAGGGCCGCCCTGGCGCTCTGGTCGACGCCGCCAATGGACGTGTGCGGGAAGGCCAATGCCACAGGTGGATTGGAGAAGATGGCCGGCGGAAGGGCAGCGGCGCCAAGCTGGTCTGTTGCCGTGGGGGCTGGTTCGCTGTGCCCTTCCCGGAGCTTCGCCGTTCCGGACGTTCCGTACGGGGCGGCACTGCCCTGAGTGGTGCCGGTTCCGGCAACCGATCGCGCCAACTGTGGCGGTTCAGCGGAGCCGGCGGAAAGGTTGACGGCGCAGACGGACGCCGCCAGCACGCCGGCAGCAGCAACGGCCCGGGCAACGGGGGGAAGGGTACGCTGGTCCGGCTTGCTGTTGCCGGGCACGGAATTCTTGCCCAATTGACTGACTCCACGACGTGGCCTGCCGCACGGTGTCTCGACGGTATGTCCCATGGGACCACAGGACCGCAGGCGTGGAAACCCCGTAGCCGGACAATGCGGGTTTTTTGTGGGTCGTTAGGGGCCGGAGCTGCGCGTCTCTGCCGGATCCAGCCGTGCGTGGCGCAAATGGGCAACAATGTCTCATGCGCAATGTCCTTCGTACCTGGCAGGACGAAATCAAGAAGACCTTCTCGGGCAGGGCCGACGCCCCGCCGGACTGGACGCTCAAGCTGGCCGAGGGCGACGACGTGGGCTACCACCTGCCCGGCTCGGCAGTGTGGGCGGTGCACGGCTCCATGACGCCCATCGTGGGTGGAATCCGCACGCTGCTCATGCAGTCGCTCCATCCCGGCGCGCTGGCGGGGGTGCACGAGCACTCCAACTTCCGTGACGATCCCCTGCGCCGGCTGGCCAACACCATCCGCTGGATCTTTACGGTGACCTATGGATCCACGGACGCCGCGGAGGAGGCAACACGGCGCGTCCGCCGCCTGCATGAGCCTGTCCAGGGCAACTACAAGGACAACGACGGCGAAGTGCGCACCTACAGTGCCAACGATCCCGGGTTGGCCAACTGGATCCATCTGGCCTTCACGGACGGCTTCCTCGCAGCCCACAGAATTTGGGGCAGCCCCATCCCAGGCGGCCAGGACGCCTACGTGCGGGAGTGGGCCCAGGCCGGGCGGCTGATGGGTGTGGAAGACCCGCCGCTGACGGAAGCGCAGATGCGCAGCCAACTGGAACGCTGGTACGCGCAGGGCGAGCTGCGGGCGGACGGCCGCGTCAAGGAGACGGTGGAGTTCATCCGCAATGCGCCCCTGCATCCGCTGCTGAAGCCTGGCTACCGGATCCTGTTTGCCGCTGCGGTCTACAGCCTGGAACCCCGGTACCGCCAGATGCTGGGGCTCTCTCTTCCACGGCTGGGCCCGTTTCCCCTGCCCGTGCGGTTAACCACAAAGGTGGTGCTCGGCGTCGTCCACCTGGCCCTGGGCGGTCCCCGGAGGGGGATGGGTCCCAGCGAAACAGCAGCGAGGCAGCGCCTGAGGCGGCTTGGTGAACCGCTGGCAGATCTGGCCTGACCACCAACCAGAAGGCTGTAACGGAGGCGGAAAAAGCAAGAACCCGGCCCCGGGTTACCGGGGCCGGGTTCTTGACCGGCGGAGAATGGGGGATTTGAACCCCCGAGGGCGTTAACCCAACACGCGTTCCAGGCGTGCGCCATAGGCCGCTAGGCGAATTCTCCAACTGCTTCTGAATCAAAAGCAGGTACTAGATTACCTGAAGTTTTCCGCATCGCCCAATTGGCCCATCCGGCATCGGTTTTTTGCCGGCCGCATCCCGCCTCAAAGGGGTACGGCGATGGTTGCCTTAACCTGAAAATGGACGCCCCCAATGCGCCCATTCCCTGGTGCACCGTTGAGCTGCCGGGTCCAGCCCCATTAAGCCAGGCCACGCAGCTCACAACCTTGAGATTGCCCCAATCGGTGTACATAGCCATGATCCCGGCTGGGGCGGGGATAAGCAATGGACATCCGTACCCGGGCATCCACGGGCAGGGCACCGGCAACGGGCCAGGGCCTCCGCCGGCGGCGCCGGGTCCGATTCGAGTCGGACCGAATGTTCGGGTAAAGTATCTGACGGCCCCTCATGTGGCGTCATCCTGTTGAACTCCCCCAGGACCGGAAGGTAGCAAGGGTAGACGGGCTCTGGCGGGTGCATGGGGGGTCTTTACTATTCCCCCACAGGGCGGCATGATGTCAGCCCGGATTGGTAGGGTTTTCTCTGTGACAGTTACTACCGCCCTGTACCGCAGATACCGTCCCGACTCGTTCGCTGACGTTATTGGCCAGGAGCATGTCACCGAGCCGCTGATGACGGCTTTGCGGAAAAACCGCGTCAACCACGCCTACCTTTTCTCCGGCCCCAGGGGCTGCGGCAAGACCACGTCCGCCCGCATCCTGGCCCGCTGCCTTAACTGCGCCCAAGGGCCCACGGACACCCCCTGCGGGACCTGCCCCAGTTGCGTTGAACTGGCCCGTGGCGGTTCAGGTTCCCTTGATGTCATCGAGATTGACGCCGCGAGCCATGGCGGTGTTGACGACGCCAGGGACCTCCGCGAGCGCGCCACCTACGCCCCGGTGCGGGACCGCTACAAGATCTTCATCATCGACGAAGCCCACATGGTCACCTCCGCCGGGTTCAACGCCCTGCTGAAGATCGTGGAAGAGCCGCCGGAACACATCAAGTTCATCTTCGCCACCACGGAGCCGGACAAGGTCATTGGAACCATCCGTTCCCGGACGCACCACTACCCGTTCCGGCTGGTGCCGCCTGAGCCCCTGATGGCGTACCTGGAGCTCCTGTGCCGCCAGGAAAACGTTCCTGTCGCCCCTGGCGTCCTGTCTCTGGTCATCCGCGCCGGCGGCGGCTCCGTCCGCGATTCGCTCTCCGTCCTGGACCAGCTCATGGCAGGCGCCGGACCCAACGGGCTGGACTATGAGCTCGCCGTGGCCCTGCTCGGCTACACCCACGCTTCACTGCTGGACGACGTCGTGGAAGCCGTGGCTGCTTCCGATGCCGCCACCGTTTTCCGCGCGGTGGACCGGGTCATCCAGACCGGCCACGATCCCCGCCGGTTTGTAGAGGACCTGTTGGAGCGCTTCCGCGACCTGATCATCGTGCAGGCCATGCCCGAGAGCGCCCACGCCATCCTGCGCGGGATGCCGGAGGACCAGATCGCGCGGCTGCAGAACCAGGCCCATAACCTTGGCGCGGCGGAGCTTTCCCGGGCCGCTGATGTTACCAACACGGCCCTGACCGAAATGACCGGGGCCACGTCCCCCCGGCTGCACCTGGAACTTCTGTGCGCCCGGATCCTGCTGCCCAGCGCTGAACAGAATGAGCGCGGCATGGCAGCCCGGATCGACCGGGTGGAACGGCGGTTGAACTACGCCGGAAACGACGTCGGCGCTCCCGCCACGGTTACGCCGGCATCGGCGGAGGTACCAGCGGCGGCAGTCCAGCCAACGGCAGTCCAGCCAACGGCACCAGCTGCCACTCCCGCCGGTTCCCCGCTGGATTCCCAGCGCGCGCACGACTCGGCCGCCCCGGAGCCTTCTGCCAATACTGCTGCGGCCCACTCTTCCGCAGCCCAGGCTGCCCCTGCCCAATCCGCGTCGGCCCAGGCCGGACCGGCGGCTCCCGCTATGCCCGGTTCCGGGGACGGACAGGGTGCTCCCGCCTCTGACGGCGCCCGCAGTCCCCTGACACCACCTCGGGTCAGCACCAGCGACTGGCCCGTCGAGGAACCGTCCCGGCCCCGGACACCACAGGGCTCCCAAGGTTCTGCCGCAGGCGCGGGGACCATCAACCCCGCCGAGCGGGCCTCTTCAGCGCCGCAAAACAAGGCAGTGCCGCAGGGCCAGGACAACTCAGCGCCGCAGGGCCACGACAATGCAGCGCCGCGGGGACAGGAAGACCGGCCAGCGCCCAGCCAGTCCGCTGCGCCCCGCGTCCCGGACCGGCCGCAGGCCCCAAGCGACCAGGTGCCTGCCACCCACGGGCCCGGCAGCAACTCCCCCGGCGCTCAAATGCCAGGCCAGCAGGTGCCAGGACCGCAGGCCCCTGTCCATCAGGCTCCCGCAGCGCACCACCAAGCACCCGGCGGGTCCGCCCCAGCCAACCCCCCGGCCACGGGCGACGTGGAGGTCCTTCGCAGGGCCTGGCCGGATGTCCTGCAGGCACTGTCCAAAATCAAGCGCAGCACCTGGGCCCTCGTTGAACCCAATGCGCAGGTCCAGGCGTTCGACGGCAGTGTCCTGACCCTGTCCTTCACCACGTCCGGGCTTGCCGGCGCCTTCGGCAGGGCGGACCATTCGGACAACCTGCGCCAGGCCATCCACAAGACCGTCGGCATCGACTGCCAGATCCAAGCGGTTGCCGGCGGCGCCAGCCAAGCGAGCTCTGAGCCAAACCCAAAAGTTCCCGCCAGCCCGGTGGTTCCGGCCACCTCAGCTGACGTTGCCTGGGGCCTGGCTCCTGCCCCGGCCCCAGCCCCAGCCCCAGCCCCAGCCCAGGCATCCCCAGCGGTTCACGTACCCGCAGCAGCGGCGTGCACCGGAATGCCGCTGAGCGGTAGTTCCGGAAGCCCGGCCGCTGCCGGCAGCACCCCCGCCGCGCGAAGCACCGCCCCTTACGGCAGTTCGGGAAGTTCCGCTGTCGCCGCAAGCCCTTCGGCCGCACCCACGGCCGCCCCTGCAGGTGCCACCTCTCCGGGCGCAACCTCTCCGGCTGCCACCTCTCCGGGGGCACGCCCGGCGGCCGACGCCAACGCGCGGGGCAACCACGGCATGGATCCTGCGGGGTCTGGCACCAGTGCCACCGCCGGTGCCAGCGCCCGGGCTGCAGGAACCGCTGCCGACACCTCCGGCACGAATTCCGCACACCCCGCGTACCCGCCTGCCGGAGGCGACTACTCCTACTCTGATGACGATTGGGGACCGCCGCGGGATGAGGACGCTCCCCCGCTGGATGAGGAACCCCCCATGGACTGGGAGCCCTCCGCCCGTCCGGGCAACCGGACGGCACCACCCTCCCCTGCCACTGGCATCGACCAGGCGGCAGACGGCGCCCACCCTGCAGCTGCCGCGCGCCCCCAGGGGACTGCGCCCGGCGGGCCAGGCTCTAGCACCGCTTCCCAACCCGCTGGCCAACCGGCTTCCCAGCATGCTGGTGCCGCCCACGATCCCTGGACCCGGGCCGTGGAACAGGCACCCGGAATATGGGTAGTGGGAGACAAAAGCAACGTCGGCGCCAAGCCAACACCTGCATCCGCGAATGACAACATTGGGGCGTCCGCCGCCGTCCCCCATTACGAGCCCGCAACCGCCCAGGTGCCGCCCTCCATTCCCGTGGCCTCGACGGCCACGGCTGCTGCGGCAGCGGGGCCAGACTGGGCCGCGGGGGCAGTTTTCGGCCCCGGCCGGACGGAGCCGGCTGCGGGTGCGTACCAGGCCCAGTCCCCGGACCACGCTCCGGTACCCGAATTCGCCATGGCGGCCGCCGCACCTGCACCGGTCACACATGCTTCCGCTGCCCAGGCCACTGTTGCTCAGGCACCGGTTACACAGGCAACCGCTTCCCAGGCACCGGGTGCACAGGCGGCGGTGGCGCATGCCTCCGTTACGCAGGCACCGGCCACACCCTCCCGGCCACAGCCAGGAAATGCCGCGCCGGCTTCTGCAGGGACTTCTGCACCGGCGGCCGGACGAACGGAAACACGGCAAAGCCTGTATCAGCGGCTGTCCAACAGCCCCGAAGCTGAGGCAGGACGCGCCAAGGCGCCGGCCAGGGCCGCCGCCACCCCGAGTGCCTACGTCCAGGACATACCAAGCGCCGACGATGAAACCATCGAGGAGTCAGGTGTCTTCGGCCGGGCCGCCGTCGAACGCATCCTGGGCGGGAAACTGATCGAGGAGCGGTCCCTGGACGGAAGCCCGGTTACGCCACGCTATTGACGGCCCGGCCTGCCGCCGGGCATTGCCATCTGACTGATCCATCCGCTATTCACACCAAGCTAAAGAGGGAAACGTGTACGAAGGTGCTGTCCAGGAGCTGATCGATGAGCTTGGACGCCTTCCGGGCGTGGGGCCCAAGTCCGCACAGCGGCTGGCATTCCACATTCTTGAAGCCGACCCCCAGGACATGAAGCGGCTGGTTGAGGCCATCACCACCGTCAAGGAACGGGTGAAGTTCTGCACCGTCTGCGGCAACGTCACGGAGCAGGAGCTGTGCAACATCTGCCGCGATCCCCGCCGCGACCCCGCCGTGATCTGCGTCGTGGAGGAGTCAAAGGACGTCCTGGCGGTGGAGCGCACCCGTTCGTTCCGTGGCCGGTACCACGTGCTGGGCGGGGCCATCAATCCCATCGCGGGTGTGGGACCGGAGCAGCTGCGGATCCGCGAACTGCTCACCCGGCTTAACGACGGTGAGATCCAGGAAGTCATCATCGCCACCGACCCCAACCTGGAGGGTGAGGCAACGGCCACCTACCTGGCCCGGATGCTTAAGACGATCGGCATCGCAGTGACCCGCCTTGCCTCCGGGCTTCCCGTGGGCGGCGACCTGGAGTATGCCGACGAGGTCACGTTGGGCCGCGCCTTCGAAGGACGCCGGAACGCCCTGGGCTGAGGCACTCGGCGGCCTCCCGCCGTCGTACTCCTCGCCGGGCCGGACGTGGCGCGGCCCTGTCCACAGCCCTGTCCGCGGCTGGCGCGGCACCCCATGGCCGGAATGTGGTCACAATTCAACGTCCCTCCGGGGGCGGCGATAAACTGTGCAGGAAAGCCGCGCCGTCCAGCGTCAGGCTGCCTGGCCTCCAGAACTCCAATTGATCCGATGAAGGTACGCGCATGAGTACGCCCACCACCGAAGTGCACAACGCAACACAGCCGCTGGCGGCACCCGCCTCCGGCGCGGTGACCAAACAACTCATTGTGCAGAAGTTCGGCGGCTCCTCCGTCGCGGACGCTGACGGCATCAAGCGCGTTGCAAAGCGCGTCGTTGATGCCCAGCAGGCCGGCAACGAGGTCGTGGTGGTCGTCTCGGCAATGGGCGACACTACCGACGAGCTCCTGGACCTCGCCGCACAGGTGACCGACTCCGCCCCCGCCCGCGAAATGGACATGCTCCTGTCTGCCGGCGAGCGCATTTCCATGGCGCTGCTGGCCATGGCCATCAACAAGCTCGGCGCCTCCGCGCAGTCCTTCACCGGGTCCCAGGCCGGCATGATTACCGACGGCATCCACGGCAAGGCACGGATCATCGACGTCGACCCCCACCGCATCCGCACCGCCCTGGACAAGGGCAACATCGCCATCGTGGCAGGCTTCCAGGGCATGACCCGGGCCACCAATGAAATCACCACGCTGGGCCGCGGCGGTTCCGACACCACGGCCGTGGCACTCGCGGCAGCCCTCGAAGCGGATGTCTGCGAGATCTACACCGACGTGGACGGCATCTTCACCGCCGATCCGCGCGTGGTCCCGTCAGCCCAGAAGATCGACACGATCTCCAGCGAGGAGATGCTGGAACTCGCGGCCTCCGGCGCCAAGATCCTCCACCTGCGCTGCGTGGAATATGCCCGCCGCTTCGGCGTCCCGCTCCACGTCCGCTCCTCATTCAGCCAGCATGAAGGCACCTGGGTCATCCCCAGCGCCGACGACAAGATCACCACTCAAGAGGGAGTTGCCTTGGAGCAGCCAATCATCTCCGGCGTTGCGCATGACCGTTCCGAAGCGAAGGTCACCGTAGTCGGCGTCCCCGACATCCCCGGCAAGGCCGCCGCAATCTTCCAGGTCATCGCCGACGCGCACTCGAACATCGACATGATCGTCCAGAACGTGTCCACGCACGGCACGGGCAAGACCGATATCTCCTTCACCCTGCCCATCGTTGAAGGTGCCGATGCCCTGGCCGCCCTGCACGCCGCGCAGGACCAGATCGGCTTCGAGGCCATCGAATACAACGAGCAGATCGGCAAGCTGTCCCTGATCGGTGCCGGCATGCGGTCCCACCCCGGCGTCTCCGCCACGTTCTTCAAGGCACTCTCCGACGCCGGCATCAACATCAACATGATCTCCACCTCAGAAATCCGCATCTCGGTGGTCACGCACGCCGATCTGCTGGACGAGGCCGTGCGGGTCATCCACAAGGCATTCGGGCTCGACACCGAAAGCGAAGCGACGGTATACGGCGGCACCGGCCGCTGATCGCCAACGAAAAGCCGGGCTGCCCTTTCCCCAAAAGGAGAAGGCAGCCCGGCTTTTCTGTCTCTGGAAGCATCCAGGATGAATCAGGTTTCGCGTTCCAAATCTTCGCGGCGTACCGCGTAGTGGTGGCCGGTTGAGTCGGTTTCCACCACAAAATGCGAAAGGTCCTCTTCGGAGGCCTGCTCGAATTCGTCGTGTTTGTGCACCACGGGCGCGTCGGCGTCCAGTCGGGTGGCAGGACCAAAGACGAAGCGCAGCCTGTCAGTCAGGCCCATGAAACTGGTAAGGACATGTGCCACTGTTTTCCACCCCCTTCCCGACCATCGGGCGAAAGTGCAGCCGGCCCCGGCAGGAGCCAGTGCCCCCATTTTATGCCCGGGACGCGGAAAAGGCTCCGGCGTAAAGCGAAGGAATCGCTACCGCAGGGAGCGGTCTTCAGGATTCCGCGGCACTACATAGGTGCTGCCGTCCGGCCTGGTGATGGTCTCCCACTGTTGGGTCTCCGCCTGGCGCTGGGCCAGCAGGCGGCGGTTCTCGTCCGTCATGTCATGCGCCAGCGCGGTGCGGTTGGCGGGACCGAATACGGCCCTCAACTTCCCGGTGGCGCGCATGAAGCGCTGGGAGGCGTTGCCCTTGTCCGCGGACCTGCCCATGAAGAGGTTCCTTCCACTCACTATCCAACCTAACACCAATGTACACTAATCATTAGTGCACTAACAATCGGAGGACCAATGACTGCCACAGCGGCAACGGACTCAAAAGAAACCGACTCAGCCCACGAGGAAGACCTGCTGCTCGAGCATCAGCTCTGCTTTGCGCTTACCGTGGCTGCCCGCAGCGTGGTGGGCGCCTACAAGCCCGTGCTCGAGAAGCTCAACCTCACCCACCCGCAGTACCTGGTAATGCTCTGCCTGTGGGAAGACAGCCCCCGCACTGTCCGGAACATCAGTGAAGCCCTGGCCCAGGAACCGGCCACCATCTCCCCGCTTCTGCGCCGGCTGGAAGCAGCGGAACTCATCACCCGGCGCCGTGCGGACGGCAATGAGCGCGCCCTCGCCGTCGAACTGACACCCAAAGGCGCCGCCCTGCGGGAGCAGGCGCTCCAGGTGCCGGGGACCATGATGGAGCGTCTGGGGTTGACCCGCGGGCAGGTCACCGAACTGCACGCGTCAATGATGGGACTGATCGCCGCCACCTCCCAGTGAATGATTGCGGCCAAACGGAAACCTGCCGCCGTACGCCAAGCGACTAGAATTACTGGACGAAGGAGAGGTGGCCTGATGCGGAAATTTCGGATGCTCGCGGCATTCCTGGCGGTCGGCGCTGGGCTGATCTCCGGTTGCAGCGGCACTCCTGACAGCGGCACGTCCACGGCAACAGCGCCTTCCTCCGCTTCAACCTCCACGGCCCCGGGAAGCTCTCCCGCGGGCTCCGCAGCCCCCTCCCCCGACACCGAAACGTCAGTGCCGGCTCCTGCGCCCGCCACGTCACGGCCTGGCAATGGCCCGGGGCAGGGGAACGCTGAACTCGCCATCACCCTGGTGCCGTCCCCGGGCGCGCCCGAAGTCAACTACACCCTGGTCTGCTCCTCAGGCGAGCCGGCCGCGGAAAGCAGCCATCCCAACGCAGCTGCCGCGTGCGCGGCCCTGAAAGCCAATCCGGCCATCGCAGCTCCGGCCGCACCGGGAACCTCGCAGCCCTGCACCCAGCAGTATGGCGGCCCCCAGACGGCCGCCGTCACGGGCATGGTGGACGGCATCGCCGTGGATTCAAAGTTTTCGCGGACCAACGGATGCGAGATCAGCACATGGGACGCTGCCAAGGACGTATTGGGCGCATCCGGTGGAGCCTCTTAAGCTCCTGGCGGCGGACAGTGCGCAGGCAAGGGAAGAGGCCCACCTGCAGCGCGTCAGCCGCTATGCCGATCCATACCTGGCCCGGCGGTCCACGGGACAGAAACACCCGGTGGAGGACTTCCTCTTCACCTACTACACCCGGAAACCCGGCCAGCTGAAGCGCTGGCACCCGGGTGCCGGCGACGTCCTCACCGGCGCCCAGGCAGCCGGGCGGCTCGGCTGGAAGCATTACCGGACGCTCGACGACGGCGAGCTTGCCTCCCTGGGGCTGCCTGCAGGAAGCACCGCGGTCACCTTCGACCGGCACGCCTTTTTGGCCGACCGCAGGGATGCAGTGGCCTTCGCCGGCATCATCCTCCGCGGGACCGCCGCCCGGCCGGCGCAGTTTGGCTGCTTCGGCCTGCACGAGTGGGCCATGGTCTACCGCCAGGACAAGTTCGACCTCCGCCATGAATACCTGCAGCTGCGGCTGGGTGCGGCCGGTACGGACAAGGTGGTGGAGGACAACAGGATCCGCTGCACCCACTTCGACGCTTTCCGGTTCTACACCCCGGACGCCATCCCGCTCAACGAGCATTCACCCAGCCGGGAATCGCAGCGGCACATGGAGCAGCCGGGATGCCTCCATGCCAACATGGACCTCTACAAATGGGCCTACAAACTGCTGCCGGCGTTGCCCAGCGAGCTGGTGATGGACTGCTTCGAACTGTCCTGGCGGATCAGGGCCATGGATATGCAGGCATCGCCGTACGACCTGGCCGACTGGGGGTATCCCGCCATCCCCATTGAGACGCCCCATGGCAAGGCCGCCTATGTTGAGCACCAACGCTCTTTCGCAGCGGAAGCGGGTGCCCTGCGCGAACGGCTGGCAGCGGAGCTCGGGGTCATCGCGGAAGGAGTGCCACGGTGATAGACCTGACCATCAGCATCCGAGACCACCCCGACGCTCCCGAACACGTGTTCCGGCTGGTATCAAAGGACGGGCACCCGGCTGCCGGGACCACCCTGCCCGAGCCCGTGGCGGCCATTGCCGCCGTGGAGCGGTTCGGCGAAGACATTTTTTTCCCCAAGCCGGGGCCGCCCAAATTGTGCACGCAGCAGTACGGGGGCCCGCAGGTTGCCGTGGTCACGGGCACATACCGAGGGCGTGCCGTCCAATCGACCTTCTCCCGTACCGACGGCTGCGAAATCGCACGCTGGAAGGCCATGGGCCCCCTGCTGGGCGGGACGGCCACGTAGCTTCCTGCGGCAGGAACGAAAGCGGCCGGAACGAAAAAGGTCCCGGGTGGCCTGACGACCACCCGGGACCTCCCCCCATGTCTTCCCGGTCAGGCGGCGGGTACCGCCTGCGCCAGGCCAAGCTGGGGAGCGCCGGCCGGGGCGGGCGCGGAGCCCGGTCCCACCTGTACGTTCACCCACGTTTTGATGCCGTTGCTGCCAAGGCTCAGCCGTGAGAGGTAGGAACCCTCAGCAAGGCCGGTCCAGTGCAGCGTCGCCGAGGTGGCGGTTCCGTTCGGCGCCAGGATGGGGTTCGGGTTCACCGTGAGATTGCCCGCGTCCCCCGCAAATGTCACGGCCTGGACGGAGGCAGTGGCGGGGCCGTTGTCAGGTGTGGCGTACAGGTTGGCCACCACGTAGTAGGTTCCGGGACGGGGTGATTCCAAGTCCAGGAACTCACTGGCGGATGCCGTTGCCACCTGGGTGGCCGCGAGGCCACCCGCTCCGTTCGGCGCGTAAACCACCATGTCCCAGTCGACGTCGTTCGACTGCGCCTGGATGCCGAGCCGGGCAAACGACGTGCCGGCGGGCACGTTTACCTGGACCAGGGCGTTGTGCGCATCATTCGTCGGGGCATACGCGCCCGGGGTCTTGGTGATGGCGGTCTGGCCCAGCGGCGCCAGTCCTTCCACGCCTACGGCGATGGGATTGTCCGAGCCGGAGACAAGTTCCATGGTGCCGCTGCCGGTGCCCGTAGCCGAGCTGAAGGAGAAGGACGGGGCGATCTGGGCGTCGACGGGACGGATGGCGATTGGTGACGTCACCGTCCGGGGACCCTTCCAGGTGAGGCTTCCGGTGCTGAATTTGCCCATTGGTGCGCTGACGTTCCGGATGGTCAGGGTTACGTCACGGGTCTGGCCGGGCTTGGCGAAGTTCAGGGCCTTGGGTTCGACGTTGACGCTGAAGCCCGGCATGTTCACCTCGGGACGGTACATGCCCGGCACCAGTGCGGTCACCTTGCGCTTCACCTGGACCTCTCCAACCAGGCTGCCCAGGGCGATCGAGGGCAGGTTGAGGTCGCGGGCAGCAATGGTGCCTGCCTCTGGCGCCCCGGTTTGCACCCCTTGTCCGTTCAGGAAGCCAAGCCAGTCCTGGATGCCGGAGTCGTAGACCAGTCCGGGATCCAGCACCCGGGTGGAATCGATGTGGCCGGCGCCGCCCTGGAAGGGATCCGTGTTGGGGGTGCCATCGGCGTTGACCAGCGGATAGGCGGTGGTCATCATGGCGGACTTCACCCTGGCGGGGGTCCATTTGGGCTGCTTGCCCAGCACCAGGGCGCCGAAACCGGAGATGTGCGGGGCTGCCATGGAAGTACCGGACATGAATCCGAACTGGGCGCCGTGGTTGCCGATGGTGGAGACGCCGGCCAGGACGTTCACGCCGGGGGCAGAGATGTCCGGCTTCAGCAGGTCACCGCCGGATGCCAGGGTGGGTCCGCGGGATGAGAAGCCGGCGATCTGGGGTGCGGCTGCCGGGGGCAGGCCGGTCAGGTCGCCCTTGACCAGGCTGACGGTCAGCGCCGGGTTGGCTTCCAGCTTGGATTTCAGTTCCAGGCTCTTGGGGGCGTTGACGTGGACGGTGGGAATGACGTGGTTGTCCGCGTCCTCGGAGCTGCTGGTGAGGTTGACCAGGATCATGCCCACGCCGCCCTTGGCCAGGACTTCCTGGCTCTTGGCGGTCCGGTCCACCACGCCGCGGTCGCAGACGACTACCTTGCCGGCCACTTTGCCGGCGTCAAGGGTTCCCGGACCGCAGAGGTTGGGGTTGGCCGCGCCCGGGGCGGCCGCAGCAGCAGCTACGACAACGGGCTTGTCCGCCACTTCGGACTTCATGATCGACGCGCCGCGGTACAGCGACCCGTCGGACACCTTGACCGTTCCCAGGAGGTCACTGGGGAAGGTGGACGCAGCAACCGTGGTCAGCCACGGGGACGCGTGGTTCACCGTGGAGGCCGTGGGGCCGGAGTTTCCCGCGGAGGCCGAGACAAAGATCCCGGCGGCCGCAGCGTTCAGGAATGCCAGTGCCACGGGGTCGGTGGTGCTGTTGTTGTTGCCCGAAATGGAATAGTTCAGGACGTCGACGCCGTCCTTGATGGCTGCGTCCACGGCCTCAACCGACGCCGAGGAGTAGCAGCCGCCGGTGTCCGGGTTCGTATCCTCCCAGCAGACCTTGTAGACCGAAACCTTGGCGGCGGGGGCTATGCCGGAGCTCTTTCCGAAGCTGGCTCCGTCGATCACCTGTTCGATGTTGGCGTTGCCGGCGGCCGTGGTGGCGGTGTGCGTGCCGTGGCTGCCCACGTCCACCGGGGAGATCTGCTCTTCCGGGGCACGCTCTGCCGGGGGCACGTACTGAAGGAAGGAATCCGCGAAATAGCGGGCGCCGATGACCTTGGAATTGCAGAGGGATCCGTCAAAGGATGCCCCGGTCCCCTGGCCTTTTTGGCATTCGCCCTCGAAGGTGGTGCCGTCCGCCTTGAGCATGGCAATCCTGCCGTCACCGGTGCGGTAAGGAACGCCGACCTGAGGGTCGCCCTGCAGCGGCTTCAGCGGTTCGCCCTGGAGGAAGGGGTTGTCCGGCGCGTAGCCGGAGTCGATAACGCCCACCACGACGCCTTTGCCGGCTTTGGCTTCGCCGCCGAACTGCTGGGCCCATGCGCCGTCGGGGCCGGTGAGCTTGAGGAAGTCCGTGGTGGTGTAGTCAGGCTTGTTCTCGACGTCCGGTGCCACGGCCAGGACCCTGCTGTCCTTGGACAGTGCGGCGGCCTGCACCGCGGTCAGTTCCGCTGTGAACCCGTTAAGGGCTGCGGTGTACTGCTTGGCGGGGGTGACGCCCTGGGCCGCTGCAACGTCCCGCTGCTGGTTGCGCAGGTGGGCGTCGTACGCCTTGTAGTTGGGACTGCCGGCGTCGAGCTTCCTGCCCAGCTGGGGCTTGGTCGCACCAAGCCCTGCAGCTCCCCCTTCGTATGCCGCGGCGGCCGGGCCGGCGAGTACCACGATGTACCGGCCGTCCTTGAACTGACTGTCCTTTGCGCTGGAGGAAACATTTCCCGGGCCTTGGACGGCAGGCGCCGCCGAAGCGGGAGCCACGGCCAGCGAGCTGAGGATCAGGGGCAGCCCGACGGCCAGCGCGGCCGCCTTCCGGAGTCCCCCAGCCCGCGAAGGGCTCTTTCCAGTTGATTTCACGTGCAACCCTTTCACGATGTGCGGCCCATACTTGGTGGGCGCCCCAATGACTGGCACTGCAGAGGGAATTACAGGTTTTGTAATTTGCCGCGACCAGACTGTTCACAGAGTACAGACTGATAGCGCGATATGACATAGGGCACATTCAGGAAAATTTCGCTTGTCATACGGGGACCCCTGAAGGATTAGGGAACTAAAAAAGGGCGCCCCGAAGGACGCCCTGCAAGGAGCGGAGGAAGCCTGCCCGCGCTACTGCCGGGGAGTGCGCACCACATCACTGATCCATTGCCTGGTCTTTTCATCCACGGGTCCGGCAACCCGGGTCTCGCGGGCCAGCCGGTCCGCTTTCACCTTCTGGAACACCATCCGGCCCAGACCGGCGAACACGGCAGCGGCAACCACCGGCAACAGCACGGACTTCGAATTCTCAGCCATCCAGCAATCCTAGTGAAGGCCTCCCGGCAACTCCAGAACCTGCCAAAGAACGGCCCTGCGGCCCCGGAGTTTTGTGCGGCTCCGCTGCACAGAACCCCGCGATTCAAAGGGATGCGCCCGGGCCGGTAGAATGGTAAAGCAAGCTCGCGGAGCGCCCGACCTCATGGTGAACCAACGCAGGTGACCCTTTGTCCCCGGCACCCCCGGTACGGCGTGAGACGGCACCACTCCGCTGCGCCCTTACCCAAGCTCACGCACAGGAGTTGCCGGATGCCCCGGATCGTTGTTGACGTCATGCCCAAGCCCGAGATTCTGGACCCGCAGGGGAAGGCAATCGTTGGCGCTCTCCCCCGGCTGGGCTTCACCAGCTTCAGCTCTGTCCGCCAGGGCAAGCGTTTCGAACTGACGGTCGACGGCGAGGTGACGGAGGAAATCCTGGCCCAGGCCCGCGACGCCGCCGAAACCCTCCTGTCCAACCCGGTGATCGAGGACGTCGTCAACGTCGAGGTCGTCGAGGCCTGAGATGACTGAACTTCCCCTGATTGGCGAGGCTGTCGCCGTCGCGGCGGAGCCGCGCCTTGCCGGCGCCCGGATCGGCGTCGTTACCTTCCCCGGCACCCTTGACGACCGGGACGCTGCCCGCGCCGTGCGCCTGGCCGGTGCCACCGCCGTCGAACTCTGGCACGGCGACACCGGGCTCGGTGACGTGGACGCTGTGGTCATCCCCGGCGGTTTCTCCTACGGTGACTACCTCCGTGCCGGCGCCATCGCCCGCTTCGCGCCGCTGATGTCCAAAATCATCGACGCCGCGAACTCCGACGCCAAGCTGCCCGTCCTGGGCATCTGCAACGGCTTCCAGATCCTCACCGAGTCGCACCTGCTGCCCGGTTCGATGATCAAGAACGACCACCTGAAATTCCTGTGCCGCGACCAGGTGCTGCGCGTTGAGAACAGCAACACCGCGTGGACCCTGGACTACGAAGCGGGCCAGGAAATCACGATCCCGCTGAAGAACCAGGACGGCCAGTACATCGCCGACGAAAAAACCCTGGACGCCCTTGAGGCCGAGGGCCGCGTCGTCTTCCGATACGTGGGCTTCAACCCGAACGGCTCGCGCCGCGACATCGCCGGTATCTCGAACGCCGCAGGCAACGTGGTGGGCCTCATGCCGCACCCGGAGCACGCCGTGGAACCGGGCTTCGGCCCCGAGTCGCTGGACGGCATCGGCGGGTCCGACACCGACGGACTCGGTTTCTTCACCTCCGTACTGAACAAGATTGTGGGAGGCGACAAGTGACCACCGAAACCACCAAGAAGTTCAACATCGACACCGTCGAGAACGCTGCAAAGACTCCGGACACCGAGCTGCCCTGGGCCGAGCTGGGCCTGAAGCAGAACGAGTTCGATGAGATCGTCAAGGTCCTGGGCCGCCGCCCCACCGGCGCCGAGCTGGCCATGTACTCCGTCATGTGGAGCGAGCACTGCTCCTACAAGTCCTCCAAGAACCACCTGCGCCAGTTCGGCCAGAAGGTCACCGAGGAAATGAAGAAGGACATGCTGGTGGGCATCGGCGAAAACGCCGGTGTGACCAACCTGGGGGACGGCTGGGCCGTGACCTTCAAGATCGAATCGCACAACTCGCCGTCGTTCGTTGAGCCCTACCAGGGTGCCGCGACCGGCATCGGCGGCATTGTCCGCGACATCATCTCCATGGGTGCCCGCCCGGTGGCCGTGATGGATCCGCTGCGCTTCGGCGCCATCGACCACCCGGACACCGCGCGCGTGATGCACGGCGCCGTGGCCGGCATCGGCGGCTACGGCAACTCCCTGGGCCTGCCCAACATCGGCGGCGAGATGGTGTTCGACTCCGTCTACCAGGGCAACCCGCTGGTCAATGCCCTCGCCGTGGGCGTCATGCGCCACGAGGACATCCGCCTGGCCAACGCCTCCGGCAAGGGCAACAAGGTGGTCCTGTTCGGTGCACGCACCGGCGGCGACGGCATCGGCGGCGCGTCCGTGCTCGCCTCCGAGTCGTTTGACGACTCCAAGCCCTCCAAGCGCCCCGCGGTGCAGGTGGGCGACCCCTTCGCCGAGAAGGTCCTCATCGAGTGCTGCCTGGAGCTGTTCAAGGGCTCCCTGGTGGAAGGCATCCAGGACCTTGGCGCGGCGGGCATCTCCTGCGCCACGTCCGAGCTCGCCTCCAATGGCGACGGCGGCATGCAGGTTGAGCTGACCTCCGTCCTGCTGCGCGACCCCACGTTGACCCCGGGCGAAATCCTGATGTCCGAGTCGCAGGAACGCATGATGGCCGTGGTCACCCCGGAGAACGTGGAAGCGTTCGAGGCCGTCATGGACAAGTGGGCCGTGGAGTACTCCTGGCTGGGCGAGGTCACCGACACCGGCCGCCTCATCATCACCTGGGAAGGCGACGTGATTGTCGACGTCGATCCCCGCACCGTGGCGCACGACGGCCCGGTCTACGACCGCCCGTTCGCCCGTCCCGAGTGGCAGGATTCCGTCCAGGCCGACACCTTCACCGGTTCGGTGCAGGATGCCGGCCGCCCGGCCGCTCCGGCTGAGCTGGCTGCGGCCGTGACTGAGCTCGTGGCGTCGCCGAACATGTGCTCCAAGTCCTGGATCACCAACCAGTACGACCGGTACGTGGGCGGCAACACCTCCATGGCGTTCCCCGACGACGCCGGCGTGGTCCGCGTTGACGAGGAATCCGGCCTGGGCGTGGCCCTGGCCACCGACGCCAACGGCCGCTACACCTACCTGGACCCGTACCACGGCGCGCAGCTGGCACTGGCCGAGGCCTACCGCAACGTCGCCACCGCGGGCGCCATTCCCATGGCCGTCAGCGACTGCCTGAACTTCGGTTCCCCGGAGGATCCGGACGTCATGTGGCAGCTGGCAGAGGCCATCCGCGGCCTGTCCGACGCCTGCATGGTGCTGGGCATCCCGGTCACCGGCGGCAATGTCTCGCTGTACAACCAGACGGGTACCACGCCCATCCACCCCTCCCCCGTGGTGGCAGTCCTGGGCAAGCTCGACGACGTCGCGCGCCGCACGCCGTCGGGCTGGCGTGAAGATGGCCAGGCCATCTACATGCTGGGCACCACAGGCGCCGAGCTGGACGGTTCCGAGTGGGCCAACATGCGCGACCACCTGGGCGGGCAGCCGCCCAAGGTTGACCTTGAGGCAGAACGCGCCCTGGGCGAGATCCTGATCAACGCTTCGCGCGACGGCATGATTGACTCCGCGCACGACCTCTCCGAGGGCGGCCTCGCGGCTGCGCTGGTTGAGTCCTCGCTGCGCTACGGCGTGGGCGCCCGGATCGCGTTGCAGGACATCATGGACCGGGACGGCGTGGACCTGTTCACGGCGCTCTTCTCCGAGTCCCAGGGCCGCGCCATTGTGGGTGTCCCGCGGTCCGAGGAAGTCCGCTTCACCGACATGTGCACCGCCCGCGGCTTCGCGCACACGCGCATCGGCGTAGTGGACGCTGCCAGCGGCAAGCTGGAGATCAACGGCGTGGAGAGCCTCTCCCTTGACGCCCTCCGCGAAGCCCACGAGGGAACCCTGCCCAAGTACTTCGGCTAGTCCCCACCGGCACCCACCCATCGACTGCTCCGTAACTGCCCTTTTGAACCCTCAAAACGGCGGTTGCGTGGGCCCCCACCGGCGAGGGACCCGGCCTGAGCTTGCGAAGGCCGGGAGCCGGTGGGGAGCAATCGTTTTTAAGGACCCCTCCGCCAGCCGGCCTGGGCCAAGGCAACAAGGACTTTGGCCGCGGCCGGTTTCGCATCGTTGACCATGTGGCGTTTGGAGATCCTGACCTCAGTCCACCCCAACGCGGCGTACCGTTCGGAGCGTGTGATGTCCCTGGCGATCTGGCTGTCCTCGCCGTGGTGCTCGCCCTCGTACTCGATTCCGATCCTGTATTTGCGGTAGGACAGGTCCGGCTGATGGTGCCTGACGCCGTCCTCAGTGATGATCGGGACGTTCAGCTCAGGTTCGGGCAGGCCCGCGCGGACAATCGCGAGCCGGAGCATGGTTTCCTGGGCAGAATCCGATCCGACGCGGATGAGTTCCAGAGCCTCCTTGGCCTTCCGGAGTCCCCGCTTTCCCCGGTGCCTGTCAATCGTCCGCTGCAGATCCCACAGGCTGCACAGCGGCATGCTTCGCCCCTCGAATTCGAGGCGCGGAACGCGAACGCAGGCATCCCCCATGGCCACGATTTCATCGATGGACAGCAGCTCGGCCATGTCGAGCCAGGTCCGCGCCGGCGTGGTGACCGGAATCCCGTCCATCGTTGCGACTTCGTCCCCGTACAGCTTCATGCGGTGCGCGACGACGTGGGGCCGGTCCAGGTGGGCTGCGCCCTCGGGACGGATGAGGTGGAAAGCGTCGAAGGCCTCGTCCCGGCGCCGCTGCGGCAGCGAATGAAGCTCCGCGGCCGTAACGTGCGAGGCAGCACACAGCTCATTGACTTCGATGAAGGGCCCCACCCGCATGGCCAACGCAAGCTCCGCCGTCGGGCCGTCTGCTCTGATGCCCTTACCAAGCCTTTTGAGGAAACGATGCCTCAAGCGCTTGGCTGAGACCCCCGCCCTTGCCGCCTCAGCCGCAGTGAAGGGCCTGCCCTCAAGTACTTCAGGAAGCGGACGTGCAGTCTTCATTGCTACATCAGAGCAGAAGGAGCCGCATGTCCGCAGAAGTTATCCACACCCTCCATCGACTGCTCCGTAAACGCCCTTTTGAGGCGCCAAAAGGGCGTTTACTCAGCAATCGGCGGGGTCAGTCCTCGCTGTGGAGCTCGCGTTGGCGGGCGCTGAGCAGCTCGATCTCGGGCCGGCCGGCCACAAAGCGTTCGACGGCGGCAAGCACCTCCATGAGGTGTGGCCGGTCCGCTGCCACCAGGCCGACGCCGAGCTGCGTGCGCCGGTACTGGCTGTGATCCCCCACCTCGGCGACCGACACCTCAAAGCGGCGTTTGAGCTCGGCCAGGAGCGGTCTGACGACTGACCGTTTCTCCTTCAGGCTGTGCACGTCGCCAAGGAGGATGTCGAACTCGATCCAGCCAATCCACATGGCTCCGGACCTCCCCTAGTCGATGGTGAGCTCGCCCATCCGGTCCCAGCCATCGCCGTCGAGCTGCCGGCTGACGATCCTTGGCGTTTCGGCGAGGGCCTGCGGCATGTCCGCCATGGCCTTCTTGAAGTGGTCGCTGTTGACGTGGTCGCCGGCGGCGTCGTCCTTGAAGGCTTCCACCAGGACGTATTCGTTGGGGTCGTCCAGGCTGCGGGACCAGTCGAACCAGAGGTTGCCGGATTCCTTCCGGGTGGCTTCGGTGAAGTCCGCCACGAGGGCAGGCCAGCGCTCGGACCACTCGGGCTTGACCTTGAACTTGACGACAATAAAGATCACTGGGATTTTCCTTCCGCGGCGAGACTGCGTGCCCCTTCAATGTACCGGGAAGTAACGTAGCGCTGCGCCGCACGGGTGACCACGCCGCCGGCCGCGTAGAACCAGTTGGCAGGCCTGCTGAACGCCCGGATCCGCAGCCACACCTCCCCCTTGTTGTTAATCTCCACTTCAAAGGATTCTTCCCCGCGGGCAGGGTGTCCGGGCAGCGTCCCGTAGCCAAAACCCGCCGATTGCGGAACACCGTCCGGCGTCGGCTCATGGACCCACACCACCTGGCAGGGGGCCGGCAGGCGGAAGGGCCCGACGCCGAATCCGCTCACCACGCGTGCGCCGGGGACAGCCTTCGGCGAGTCTGCGCGGACGTGCAGCCCCGCCCGCCGCTGCAGCTCCCAGGCGAGGATGCCGTTCGCCACGCGACGGTAAACGTCCAGTCCGGTCCCCAGCCGCGCCTCCTCCAGGACACGGCCGTACCCCTCGGGAGCGGTGCCTTGTTCCGTGCCTCCGACTCCCGGGTAGTCCAGCCTGGCCGCTGCTTTGTCAGTCAATGCTGCCTTCCTTCCCGAGGCGGGCCCACCCCAGTTGTTCCTGCTGCTTCCGACTCAAGCCTGACACCACAAGGTCGTAGGAGTCCTCCACCATGTCCCTGATCATCGTGTCCGGCAGCGAACCGTCAAGGCGGACACCATTCCAGTGGGTCTTGTTCATGTGCCACGCACCGGTAATCGCCGGGTGCACCGCCCGCAGCTGCACCGCGAGCGCCGGTTCGCACTTCAGGTTCACGTAGAAGTCGTCCTCATCCATGGATGACAGGGCAAACAGCTTGGCCTCATGGCGGGTGCCGCCGGCAATGTGGGCCCGGACCTTGAAGACCGATGTTTCCGGTCCGAACGGAAAATCCTCGTAGGCTCCCGGAAACGAAAGGCAGATCGTCCGCAGCGCGTTTGGGTCCATGAAGGAAGCCTATAAAGCAGGCCTGCACGGTGCTAGTCTGCGAGGATGTCACGCGACCAGGGAGCCATACCTGTTCTGGATCTGAGTACCGCACGGCAGCCCTACGGGCCCTTCAGCCCGGAGTTCATCGAGCAGCTGCGGCATGCCACCCACGATGTGGGCTTTTTCCAAATCACCGGCTACGGAGGCCGCCCTGGCCAGGCAGAAGAGCTGCTGGACCTCCTCAGGCGCTTCTTCAGCCTGCCGCTTGAGGAACGGATGAAGCTGGACAACCGGCTGTCCCCGCACTTCCGCGGCTACACCCGGATGGGCACCGAAGTGACCCAGGGCCGGGCGGACGCGAGGGAGCAGATCGACTACTCCCCGGAACGTGAGCCGGTGAAGGACTATCCGGAGGACCAGCCCTTCTGGCTGCTGCAGGGGCCCAACCTCTGGCCGGACGAAGCGTTCCCCGGGCTTAGGCCTGCCGCCATGGAATGGGCCGAACTCATGTCGGAGGTAGGGATGGAGCTGCTGCGGGCCATCGCGGTGTCGCTGCAGCTGCCGGAGGACTACTTCGATGAACCGTTCCAGGACACCCCGGCGTGGATGGGCAAGCTGGTGCACTACGTGGGCGGCGTGGTGGAAGCCGCCGGTGACCAGGGCGTCGGTTCGCACGCCGACTACGGGTTCGTGACCCTCCTGCTCCAGGACGGCGTGGGCGGCCTGGAAGTACTGCCGCCCGGCACCAGCCAGTGGTTGCCCGTGGAGCCCCTTCCCGGAGCCCTGGTGGTGAACCTTGGCGAGATGCTGGAAGTAGCCACGGAGGGATACCTCGCCGCCACCATCCACCGCGTCCAGGCCCCGCCGCCGGGTGTGGACCGCTACTCGGTACCGTTCTTCTGGTCGCCCCGGCTCGATGCAGTCATCGAACCGGTTCCGCTGGCTCCCGGGCTGAAGGCGGCGGCCCGCGGCATCACGGACGATCCCGCCAACCCGCTGCTGGCTTCCTTCGGCCTGAACATGCTCAAAGGCCGTATGCGCGCGCACCCTGACGTTACAGAGCGGCATTATCCCCACTTGATGCAGGGCCGCAGCTGATGAAGTGCCGGGGCCGCTGAAGCGCTACAGCTTGTACTTCCAGGCGAGCTGCGCCGGGCAGGCGTTCATCACCACATCGAGGCCGGCCGCCTCGGCGCGCTCCGCCGCCGCTTCATCGATGACGCCCAGCTGCAGCCACACCGCTTTGGCCCCCACGGCTATGGCCTGGTCAACCACGCTGCCCACCTTCTGCGAATTCACAAAGCAATCCACGACGTCGATGGGCTGCTTTTCCGCCGGGATGTCGGCCAGGGTTGGGTACCCGGTTTCGCCGTGGACAGCATCGCCGGGCAGGTTGACGGGAATGATGTCCATGCCAAGCTTGTCGCGGATAAAGAGCGAAACATCGTAGGCTGCGCGCCACTCATTGGTGGTGAGGCCGACGATGGCCCAGCGGCCCTTGGTTCGCATGAGGCGTTCAATGACTGCAGGATCGTTCGTGTGGCCCATGGGATCAGCCTACGCGCCATGCCCGGACTCGTAGAGCGTCGAATAAAAGAACGATCTGCCCTTGCAGACGGCCGCGTGAACGAATATTACGCGGCGCACGCGAGAGTTTGCTCTCGCCGATTCATTGCTGTGTAGTGGTCTTTGACCATCCCGAGCGGCCGAGAGACCTGGATCGATGACGCCGCAGCAACCCTGGTCGCCGGACGCGCCCCAACGCCCCGGCGATAGCAAGGACCGCAGCCGCGGGTATCCGGAACTGACCACTCCGGACGGCTGGCTCCGTAGGGTGCTACTGCCAGGACCGATGGAGTGATCCTATGACCGCAGTTTTATCGCCCCTGCCTGCCGGGGCGGGCACCGCCCACGCCCCAGCCCTTCCGGTGTCCTTCCGGGGCCTGCGCCGCACATTCGGTACCGGTTCCGCTGCCCACACCGTCCTGCGGGACGTGACCTTCGATGTGGCAGCGGGCGAGGTGCTGGCCATCCTGGGACCCTCCGGTTGCGGAAAGTCCACCCTCCTGCGCGCCACCGCCGGCCTGGATTATCCAAGCGCGGGGTCGGTGGTCATCGAGGACACCCCCGTGCACGGCATCGATCCCCGGTGCGCCTTCGCCTTCCAGGAGCCCCGGCTGCTTCCCTGGCACACCCTGCAGGCCAACGTCGCCATCGGACTGCCTGCCGGAACCAGCGCGAAAGAAGGCAAAGCCAAGGTGGCGCGGCTCCTGGAACTCGTGGGGCTCCAGGACTTCGCCAAACACCGTCCCCGTGAGGTCTCCGGCGGCATGGCGCAGCGCACGTCGCTTGCCCGGGCCCTGGCCCGGAACCCCGGCGTCCTGCTGCTCGACGAACCCTTCGGCGCGCTGGACGCCCTCACCCGCATCAAGATGCAGGACCTGCTCCTGGACATCCACCGGGAAGAGCCCACCACCGTCCTGCTGGTGACCCACGACGTTGACGAAGCCCTTCAGCTCGCCGACCGCATCATCGTCCTTGGCCCTGATGCGGCAGGCCCAGGCGCCACCATCGTCAGGACCATCGAGGTGCCCGGCAGCCGGCCGCGCGAGCGTGCCTCCGCCGAACTCGCGCTCATGCGCAGTTCGCTGCTGGCGACGCTGGGCGTCGACGGGCACTAAGCGCCCCCTGACACCTCCGGGACCGCCACCGGCCCCGGTTGGCGCCTGCCGTCGTCGTACTTCACGCTCCCTTCCCCGGCACCCGGCCGCCCACCCCTTCTCCGCACCGTTCCATCACCCGCTTCCAAAGGAAACCCATGCCGCACGCATTGCCCATCACCCGCCGTTCAGTCCTTGGCGCAGCAGCCCTTGCTGCCTCCGCGGTCCTGGCACTCACCGGCTGCGTCGCCGGGGAAGGCTCCTCCGGCAGCGCGGCGGCGGCCGGCAGCAGCAAGGGCGGAACGCTCAACATCGACTTCGCCACCTACAACCCGCTGAGCCTGGTGATCAAGAAGCAGGGCTGGCTCGAGGCCAGCCTCAAAGACCAGGGCGTCACCGTGAACTGGGTGCAGTCCGCGGGCTCCAACAAAGCCAACGAAGCCCTCCGCTCCGGTGCCATCGACGTGGGTTCCACCGCCGGATCCGCAGCGCTGCTGGCCCGGGCCAACGGCTCGGAAATCAAGACCATCGACATCTACTCACAGCCCGAGTGGGCGGCCCTGGTGGCACCCGCCGGCTCGGACATCACCTCCGTGGCCGACCTCAAGGGCAAGTCCGTGGCCGCCACCAAGGGCACCGACCCCTATTTCTTCCTGCTCCAGGCACTCGAGCAGGCCGGCCTCAAGCCCGGTGACGTGACCGTCCAGAACCTGCAGCACGCGGACGGCCGCACCGCCCTGGAAAACCGCTCGGTCCAGGCCTGGTCCGGGCTGGACCCCATCATGGCCGGGGCGGAGCAGAAGGGCGCCAAGCTGTTCTACCGCAACCTGGACTTCAACACCTACGGCTTCCTGAACGCCACCGAATCGTTCCTCAAGAACAAACCTGAGCTGGCCCAGGCCGTGGTGAACGCCTATGAAAAGGCGCGCGCCTGGGCAGCGCAGAACCCGGACCAGACCGCCCAGATCCTGGCCGACGTAGCCGGACTGGACCTCGCCGTGGCCAAGACCGTGGTCCTGGAGCGAAGCAACCTGGACGTGGACCCGGTGCCTGGTGACGCGCAGCGCAAAGTATTGGAGAAGATCGGCCCCACCTTTGTGGAAACAGGCGACGTCAAAACGCAGCAGCAGATTGACGACGCCGTGGGCTCCCTTCTCGACGACTCGCTGGTGAAGAAGGCTGATCCGTCAGCCATCAAGGCCTCCTGATGAGCTACCCAGGAGAGCCGAAGACCACCAGCGGCAGTGTTGCGGACGGGCGTGCTGCAGCCGCCGCCGCAACCGCGGCAGACGCCGCCCAGACGGGCGCCCCTACGGCATCCGCTCCGGCACCGGGATGGTCTCCCGCCGGAGTCCGTTCCAGGAACTGGGCGCGTCTGCCCCTTGGCCTCATCATTCCCGCTGCGCTGCTGGCAGCATGGCAGGTGGCCTCCACGAACGGTATGTTCACCGTGGTCCAACTGCCACCGCCCGCCATGGTGCTGGCTGCTGCCGGCGAGCTCGTGGAACGCGGCGAGCTGGGCACCCACATCGCCATCTCCACCCAGCGGGTCCTCATCGGGTTCCTGGTGGGAGCGGTCCTGGGTCTGGTCCTGGGCGCCACGGTGGGCCTGTCCAAACTGGCCGACGCCCTGCTGGCACCCACCATCGGCGCACTGCGCGCGGTGCCGTCGCTCGCCTGGGTGCCGCTGCTGATCCTGTGGATGAAGATCGGCGAGGACTCCAAGGTCACCCTCATCATCATCGGCGCGTTCTTCCCGGTATTCACCACCGTGTCCCTGGCGCTGCGCCACGTGGACCGGAACCTGGTGGAAGCCGCCCGCGCTTTCGGCCTGAAGGGTGTGCGGCTGCTGACCACCGTGCAGCTTCCCGCGGTGGTCCCCGCAGTGTTCTCCGGCCTCCGCCTGGCACTCGCCCAGGCCTGGCTGTTCCTGGTGGCCGCTGAGCTGATCGCCTCCTCCATGGGCCTGGGCTTCCTGTTGATCGATTCGCAGAACAACGGCCGAACCGACCGTCTGCTCCTGGCCATCGTGATGCTGGCCGTCATTGGAAAAATTACCGATGCCCTGCTGGGCCTGGCTGAAAAATGGGCGGTGAAACGATGGGGGTGAGCACCACCGAGACGATGGACCTGAACGCGGGGGTGCACCCGGACAACGTCGCCTTCTGGGAGCAGCAGGCGCTGCGCCTGGACTGGGACACCCCGTGGCACACGGCGCACCGCTGGAATCCGGCGGACCGTGAAGCGGGCCGCGGGCCGGGCATCACCTGGTTTGAAGGCGGAAAGCTCAACGTGGCCGCCAACTGCGTGGACCGCCACGTCGCGGCCGGCCGCGGCGCCAAGGTGGCCCTCCACTTCGAAGGCGAGCCGGGCGACCGCAGGTCCATCACGTACGCCGAACTCCAGCGCGAGGTGGCCAAGGCGGCCAATGCGCTCCTGGCCCTGGGCATCACCAAGGGCGACCGTGTGGTCATCTACCTCCCGGTCATCCCCGAGACGGTCATCATCACGCTGGCCGTGGCCCGCATCGGTGCCATCCATTCCCTCGTGTTCGGCGGGTTCTCCGCGGAAGCGCTGAAGTTCCGGGTGGAGGACACCGGCGCCAAGCTCCTGGTCACGACCGACGGCCAGTTCCGCCGCGGCGTGGCGGTTCCCGTGAAGGACAACGCGGACGCCGCCGTCGCCGGGGACAATGCCATCGAGCACGTCCTGGTGGTCAACCGCACCACCCCTGCCAACAACCTGGCTGCCGTCCCCATGACCGCAGGCCGCGACGTGTGGTGGCATGACGTCGTCGGAAGCGCCTCTGACGTCCACGAGCCGGAGGCGTTCGACGCCGAGACGCCGCTGTTCATCATGTACACGTCCGGGACCACCGGAAAGCCCAAGGGGCTGGTGCATACCTCCGGCGGCTACCTGACGCAGGCGTCCTGGAGCTTCGAGCACCTGTTCAGCAACCCGGATCCGGCCCTGCGCGACCAGGACGTGCACTGGTGCACCGCGGACCTCGCCTGGGTCACGGCGCACACCTACGAGATCTATGGCCCGCTGTCCAACGGGGTCACCCAGGTGATTTTCGAGGGCACGCCCAACACTCCGCATCCGGGCCGGCATTTTGAGGTCATCGAACGCTACGGCGTGACGCAGTACTACACGGCGCCCACCCTGGTCCGGTCCCTCATGGGCTGGTTCCCGGACGGCGTCCCGGCCACCTATGAGCTGTCCTCCATCCGCCTGCTGGGGACTGTGGGAGAAGCGGTCAACCCGGAGGCCTGGCGCTGGCTGCGGGACAACGTGGGCGCCGGCACTGCACCGGTGGTGGACACGTGGTGGCAGTCCGAAACCGGCGCCACCATCCTCTCCCCCGCGCCGACGGACAGCAGCTTCAAGCCCGGCTGCGCGGCGCGTCCCCTGCCGGGAGTCAGCACCAGGATCGTTGACGACGCCGGCACAACAGTTGCGCCGGGCGTCCAGGGATACATCGTCGTTGACTCCCCCGGGCCCGCCATCGCCCGTACCGTCTGGGGCAACCCGCGCCGCTACTTCGACTCCTACTGGAGCAAGTACGCGGACCAGGGCTGGTTCCTCGCCGGCGACGGCGCCAAATACGATGCCGACGGCGACATCTGGATCCTGGGCCGCGTTGATGACACCCTGAACGTCTCCGGCCACCTGCTCTCCACCATCGAGATCGAGTCCGCGCTGGTGTCGCACCCCAACGTAGTGGAGGCCGGGGTCTGCCCCGTGGCGGACCCGAAGACCGGCCATGCGGTGGTTGCCTTCGTCGTGCTGAAGGCCGGGTCCCCGGCCGACTGTATCGACGAACTCCGGAACCACGTGGCCAAGGAGATCGGCCCCATCGCCAAGCCACGCGACGTCGTCGTGGTTCCCGATGTCCCCAAGACCCGCAGCGGCAAGATCATGCGCCGGCTGCTCACCCAGCTGTTCGAGGGAACTGCGCTGGGCGACACAACCTCCCTCCAGAACGAACCGGCCATCGCCGGTATCCAGGACGTCCTGCGCCAGCGGGCCCTACCGAAGGAAAATTCATGACCGAGATCAGCAACGTCGCACGACTCTCCGAACCGCTCAAGTTCGCCTACTGGGTGCCCAACGTCTCCGGCGGCCTGGTGGTATCCACCATCGAACAGCGCACCGGCTGGGACTTCGACTACAACAAAAAACTGGCGCGCATCGCCGAGGAGTCCGGCTTCGAATATGCCCTGACGCAGACGCGCTACGCCGCCTCCTACGGCGCGGACAAGCAGCACGAGGCGACGTCGTTCAGCCTGGCCCTGTTGGCCGCCACGGAGCGCCTCAAGGTGATTGCCGCTGTTCACCCCGGGATGTGGCACCCGGGCGTGCTGGCAAAGTACATCATCACCGCGGACCACATCTCCAATGGCCGCGCTGCCGTGAACATCGTCTCCGGCTGGCTGAAGAGCGAGTTCACCAACTTCGGCCTGGAGTGGCTGGAGCACGACGAGCGCTATGTCCGCACGGAGGAATTCATCAACGTCCTGCGCGGCCTGTGGACCGAAAAGGACTACAGCCAGTCCGGCAAGTACTACAACATCACCGACTTCACCCTGAACCCCGCCCCGGTGGACGTCCCCGGCCGCGCCCACCCCGAGATCTTCTTCGGTGGAAACTCGACGGCGGCCCAGGCCACCGCGGGCCGCGTGGCGGACTGGTACTTCTCCAACGGCAAGGACCTTGAGGGTTTCAAGGACAACATCGCCGGCGTCGTCGCCTCTGCCGGCGAGGCCCGCCGCGGCACTGCCGGCCAGTTGGCCGCTCCCCGTTTCGGGCTGAACGGCTTCGTCATTGCGCGCGACTCGGAGAAGGAGGCCCGGGACACCCTGCGCGAGATCGTGGAAAAGGCGCACAAGCCCGCCGTCCAGGGGTTCCGGGACGCGGTGCAGGAGGCCGGTGCCGCCACCAAGGACGGCAAGGGCATGTGGGCGGATTCCACGTTCGAGGACCTGATCCAGTACAACGACGGCTTCAAGACCCAGCTGATCGGCACCCCGGAGCAGATCGCCGAACGGATCGTCGAATACAAGAAGATCGGCGTGAACCTGTTCCTCACCTGCTACCTGCACTTCCAGGAGGAGGTGGCCGCATTCGGCCGGGACATCCTGCCGATCGTCCGGGAGCTTGAGGCGGACCTGGCCCGCAAGCACGGCACAGAGCTCGACCTCTCAACCACTCCCGCCGCCCAGGCAGTGGGTGTCTGATGGCTGAGCGTACTTTCGGTTTCCGCACCCGCGCCCTGCACGCCGGCGGCACCCCTGACGCCGAACACGGCGCCCGTGCCGTTCCCATCTACCAGACCACGTCCTTCGTCTTCAAAGACACCAACGACGCCGCCAACCTGTTCGCGCTGCAGAAGTACGGCAACATCTACTCCCGCATCGGCAACCCCACCGTTGCGGCGTTCGAGGAGCGTATCGCGTCCCTCGAGGGCGGCATCGGAGCGGTCGCGACGGCGTCGGGCATGGCAGCGGAGTTCATCACCTTCGCCGCCCTGACGCAGGCAGGCGACCACATCGTGGCAGCCTCCCAGCTGTACGGCGGCACCGTGACCCAGCTGGATGTCACCCTTCGCCGGTTCGGCGTGGACACCACGTTCGTGCCCGGAACCGCCCCTGCCGACTACGCCGCGGCGGTCCGGGACAACACCAAGGCCATCTTCGTGGAGGTGGTGGCCAACCCGTCGTCGGAGGTCCAGGACCTGGCGGGGCTGGCAAAGGTGGCGCACGACGCCGGCATCCCCCTGGTGG
This sequence comes from Pseudarthrobacter sp. LT1, assembly GCF_035621795.1. Taxonomy (NCBI): domain Bacteria; kingdom Bacillati; phylum Actinomycetota; class Actinomycetes; order Micrococcales; family Micrococcaceae; genus Pseudarthrobacter; species Pseudarthrobacter sp. LT1. Next base: position 609,852 of record NZ_CP141830.1, on the reverse strand, counting down.
TCGACGCCACCTTGAGCACGCCGTACCTGGTGCGGCCCATCGAGCACGGGGCGGATATCGTGATCCACTCCGCCACGAAGTTCCTGGGCGGCCACGGCACCACACTCGGTGGCGTGGTGGTGGAAAGCGGCCGGTTCAACTGGGGCAACGGAAAGTTCCCCACCATGACCGAGCCCGTGGCTTCCTACGGCAACGTCTCCTGGTGGGGCAACTTCGGTGAGTATGGCTTCCTCACCAAGCTGCGCAGCGAGCAGCTGCGCGACATCGGCCCGGCCCTCTCGGCGCAGTCGGCGTTCCAGCTGCTCCAGGGCGTTGAGACGCTGCCGCAGCGGCTGGACGAGCACCTGAAGAACGCGCGGGCCGTGGCAGAGTGGCTGGAAAACGATGACAGGGTGGCTTACGTCAACTACTCCGGCCTGCCCTCCCACCCGCACTACGACAGGGCACGGAAGTACTTGCCGCTGGGCCCCGGGTCGGTCTTCTCGTTCGGGGTCAAGGGTGGGCGCGCCGCAGGGCAGAAGTTCATCGAGTCCCTGCAGCTTGCCTCCCACCTGGCCAACGTGGGTGACTCCCGTACCCTGGTGATCCACCCCGGCTCCACCACGCACCAGCAGCTCAGCGCAGCCCAGCTGGAATCCGCGGGCGTGCCGGAGGACCTTGTCCGCATCTCGGTGGGCCTCGAGGACATCGAGGACATCCTGTGGGACCTGGACCAGGCACTCACCGAGGCCTCCAACGCAGCGGCCCAGGACGCCGCCGTCCTGGAAGAACCCGCAGACGCCTGCACGATCGGAGCAAACGCATGAGTACCGCCGAACGCACCTGGTCCGGCCCGTCGGCACCTGAGCGGCTGGCCCTGCTCCGGCAGGCGAAATCCATTGCCATTGTTGGAGCTTCTGACAAGCCGTCGCGGGCCAGCTACTTCGTGGCCACCTACCTGCTGTCCTCCACCCGCTACAAGGTGTACTTCGTGAACCCGGTGGTCAAGGAGATCCTGGGCCAGCCCACGTATGCGTCCCTGGCGGACCTGCCGGAGAGCCCGGACATCGTTGACGTGTTCCGCAAGCACGACGACCTTCCGGGCGTCCTGGAAGAGGCCGTGGCCGCCGGCGCCAAAACACTCTGGCTGCAGCTGGGTTCCTGGCACGAAGGCGTCGCGGCAGGCGCGGAAGCCGCGGGGCTCAACGTGGTGATGGACCGCTGCGTGAAGATCGAGCACGCGCGCTTCCACGGTGGACTCCATCTGGCCGGCTTCGATACCGGCGTGATTTCCTCCAAGCGCCAGGTCATGGCCTGACCGGCGACTGAATAAGGCGACAGCGGGTCCGTCCGACGGGCCCGCTGTTGCTGTGTTTGGGCTATTTCGCTGGAGACGTGGGCTTGGGCCCGGTTCCCTGTCCTGCCGCCTGGGAGCCTGTTTGGCCCTGCGCCGGCGTTGTGTTGGCCGCGGAGCCCGCCGCCTTCTGTGCTTCCGCGGCTGCAGCCCCGGCTGACGTCCCGGTGTTGACCGCCGGGAGTCCGGCCTTCGCCGCTTCGGCAGCCCTTGGCTCCGCCGGCATCCCGTCCGTCGCAGCGCCGGGATTCTCTTTGCCCCTGCCGGTTCCATTGCCCTGCAAGAAAGTCCCGGGAGCCGCGGGCGTGCACGCTTCGGCGCCGGCGCCGGCCTCGTGTTTGACCGGACCGACGCACGGCGGGAACCCCGGGTGCGCCCGTCCCGTGTGGCGGGAGGAGCCGGCAGGATCCCGAAGGAGGCTGGAGGTAAGGTTTGCGGCATCGGTGGCCGCACCCGGTGCAGGTGAGCCGGCAGCGGCAAGGTCCCCGTCGGAAGCCACCCGGGGGCCCCGGTAGCTGTAACCGGCGGCGGACGGTTCCCCGGCTGTACCGTTCCAGGGCGCCCAATCCTCCAGCAGGTGCTCCACGGGACTGTTCCCGGAAGGGCTGGAGCTGGCGGCTACCCCGCCCACGCCCAGCCCCATCCCGGCCACCAGCACCAGGCCCAGCGCGGTGGGGCGGTGCCGGCGGCGGCGCGCCAGTTCGTCCCCAGGGTGCGCATCGGGCTGTCCACCGGGCTGTTCAGCTGCTTGTTCAGCTGCTTCCTCGCCCGGTTCCCCCGCTGGCTCCCCGGCCGGAGCCGGGCCTTCCAACGGTGAAGGTCCCCCGGCCGTAAGGAGTGCGGCAAGCTCACCGCTGGGTGCGGGCGCGGGCAGCGACGCCAGGGTGCCCAGCGACAGCAGGGCGTTGCGAAGGTCTGCATCCAGGTGGCAGCCGGCGTTCAGCAGCATGTCGTCAACAAGGGCGACGCGATTTTCCGGGGCGGGTGTCATGGCGCGAGGTACTCCTTCACTGCGGCGAGTTCCCGGAGTTTCAACAATGCGCGCCGCTGAAGCTGTTTCACCGAACCGGCGCTCTTTTCCATGGCCTCCGCTGTCTGTTCCACCGTGAGGCCTCCCACCAGGCGCAGCGACAGCACGTCCCGCTGGTCCTGCGGCAGCCCGTCCAGCAGCCTAAGGACCTCCTGGGGCGACAGGCGCTGCAGGGCTTCCTTTTCCGCTGAGGTGTCTACCCGCTGGTCGAGCTCGGGCTCGAAAGGCAGCTTGACCGGGGTCCGGCTTTGCCGGCGGTGGTCATCCACCATGCGGGCGTGGGCAACGGAGAAGATGAAGGTCCTCAGGCCGGGTTCGCCGCCGTGCACGGTGTGGAGGCGGGGCAGCACGGAAAGGAACACTTCCTGCATGGCGGCCTCCGGATCCTCGACTCCCCGGGCTGTGAGGTAGCCCAGCACCTGTGATGCGTAGGTCTTGTAGACAAGGTTGAAGGCGGCAGTCCCGGAAAGCGGCTGGTCCGGAGCCTCGTCTGTCTGTGCATCGGTCACTGACGTGGTGCTTTCCGTCAAAGAAGGGTGTTGGCAAGGCGGGCGTTCAGTCCATCCGGAACGCTGCCCTTACTTTACCCTCAGGTAACCACCGCGCCGGAACCGCCACGGCGCCGGAAACAGGGCCAGTGCCGGGCCAGGCGGTGTGGCCACCCTTGCGGAAAGACAAAAGAGCCGGCCTGGAACGTGATGGGGGACAGGTTCCAGACCGGCACTTCATAGGGGTAATCGCTGGGGCACCCGAAAGGGTTACGCGCTTTCAAAAAAACTTTTTGGAATTTCCTTCCCCGCCGGTCAGCGGGTTGCTGTCCTGGTCCACCGGGGGGCCGTGGCATGCCGGCGCGGCGTATTGGCCAGCGCAAAGGCGTGCCGGGTGGAGGGCGCGCGTTCCTCTCCGCACACGGGCACGACGGCGGCGGGCAGCCCGGCCGGAACAGCGGCAGCAGCCGCAGCGGGTGCAGGCGCGGGACGGGCCACGGTTCCGGCGGGGCACAGGTCGGTGACCAGGCCGGTCCCGGCACATTCACGCACCGCGGCGATCCCTGCCGCCACAGCGGCTTTGTCCTCGAAGGGGCCGGAGACGGCGATAACGGCCCCGTCCGGAGCCAGGAGACGGAACCGGAAAAACGAATCAGCGTCGATGAATGCTTCAAATTTTCCAGCCATGACGATCCTTCCTTGGGCACCAGGTTGTACAGACGAGTCTGGCCGCGGCACCGGAAGCCTCACAAGACCGCGCGCGTTAAGCCTGTGTAAATTCGCTTTCCGCCAGCAAGAAACAAGCGGCAGGCCACCTGCAAAAGGTGGCCTGCCGCCGTCGTAATCCCTACCCGCTCCCTAGCGGGCGGGGCCCACAAGTCAGTCGTTGATGAGGTCGTTCACCACGATGGTCTGGTCGCGGTCCGGGCCAACGCCAATGGCCGAGAACCGGGTTCCGGAGAGCTTCTCCAGGGCCAGCACATAGTTGCGGGCGTTCTCGGGAAGGTCCGCCAGCGTCCGGGCTCCCGTGATGTCCTCGGTCCAGCCATCGAAGTACTCGAAGATCGGTTTGGCGTGGTGGAACTCGGTTTGCGTCATGGGCATCTCGTCATGGCGCACGCCATCGACGTCGTAGGCCACGCACACAGGGATCTGCTCGATGCCGGTCAGGACGTCCAGCTTGGTGACGAAGTAGTCCGTGAAGCCGTTGACGCGGGAAGCGTGCCGTGCCAGGACGGCGTCGTACCAGCCGCAGCGGCGCGGGCGACCGGTGTTGACGCCGAATTCGCCGCCGGTCTTCTGCAGGTACATGCCCATCTCATCGAAAAGCTCCGTGGGGAACGGGCCGGCACCAACGCGGGTGGTGTAGGCCTTGATGATGCCGATGGAGCGCGAAATCCGGGTGGGGCCGATGCCGGAACCCACCGAGGCGCCGCCGGCGGTCGGGTTGGAGGACGTCACGAACGGGTAGGTGCCGTGGTCCACGTCCAGGAACGTCGCCTGGCCGCCCTCCATCAGGACTACCTTGCCCTCGTCCAGCGCGGTGTTCAGGACCAGGGTGCTGTCGATGACCAGCGGGCGGAGCCGCTCGGCGAAGGACAGGAAGTACTCCACGATCTCGTCCACCACAACGCTGCGGCGGTTGTAGACCTTGACCAGGAGTTCGTTCTTCTGGCGCAGCGAGCCTTCCACCTTCTGGCGGAGGATGGATTCGTCGAAGACGTCCTGGACGCGGATGCCCAGCCGTGCCACCTTGTCCATGTAGGCGGGGCCAATGCCGCGGCCGGTGGTGCCGATGGCGCGGCTGCCGAGGAAGCGTTCGGTCACCTTGTCCAGCACCTGGTGGTACGGGGCCACCAGGTGGGCGTTGGCGGAGACTCGCAGTTTTGAGGTGTCGGCGCCGCGCGCCTGGAGTCCGTCGATTTCCTGGAAGAGGGCCTCAAGGTTCACCACGCAGCCGTTGCCGATGATGGGAACAGCGTTGGGGCTGAGAATGCCGGCCGGCAGCAGCTTGAGTTCGTACTTTTCACCGCCTACGACGACGGTGTGCCCGGCGTTGTTGCCGCCGTTGGGCTTGACGACGTAGTCAACACGGCCGCCCAGCAGGTCGGTAGCCTTGCCTTTTCCTTCGTCGCCCCACTGGGCTCCTACGATCACAATTGCTGGCATGGGATCCTCCCCCATTCGTTCGGACTGCCCGGGCCGGCCACCAGGTGGCGGGCCCATGCAGCGCCGTTCATGAGAATGCCCCGAACATACCGGCCTTCGCACAGCCGCAGCACGGCGCAGCGAAGCAAGAGTTCCGGGGCTCTTACCACCCAAGTTTAGCCGATAGGGCACTTTGTCCACTGTTTGTGGCCCGCCGCGGCCCTTTCTGCCAAAAGGCCGCGGCGGGCGGTGCCGTCTATTCGTCCTCAGCCTCCCCGGCGGGCCGGGACGTCTGTTCGGCGAGCGTGTTCCAGAAGGAGGTGTCGGCGTCGGCAATGGACCCGTCCGCGATGGCCGCGGCCGTGGAGGTCAGCGTGGTGACGGTCTGCTTGATCAGGTAGCCGTTGCTGCGCTGCCCAAGTGCATAGCCGTCCAGGTAGTGGTCCGACATGCCGCGCATCTCGAAGAGCAGGGTGGCGATGCCGTACTCCACGGAGATGCCGTTGCGGCTGATGGTTTCGGCACTGCCGCCCTGGTACTTGCCCAGGTGTCCCCAGCCGGTGGAGTCGACGTTGTTGAAGACCACCGCGCCGAGCTGCTTGGATTTTTCGACGACGGCGGGGTCGGCGTTGGGGGTGGTGGGGTACAGGATGGAGCCGGATACCAGCTTGCCGTCACGCTCCGCCCGGGTGCCCTGGTGGTGCAGGTCGATCATGTAGTCGATCCGGTATTTGCGCATGACGTTGTTGTGCAGCGCCTGGGTCTCCGGCTGGATCTTGGCCACATGGTCGCGGTTCAGGTCCACGCCCTCGGCGTTGTAGCGGGTGAGGTGGCGGTCCCCCTTGGCAAGGTAATTGTCCAGGGAGAAGTTCACGTCGCCCATGGCGCCGTCCGCATTGAGCATAGGCACCACCAGGATGTTCACACCTTTGAGGATGTCCGCGGATTTGCCGGTCCCCAGGTGCTTGATGAACTCCATGGCGCCCTCGGTGGTGAGCTGCTCGTTGCCATGCTGCTGGGTCAGGTACAGGATGGTGGGCTTGGCCGGGTCCGAAATGTACTTGACCAGGTGGATGTCGCGCCCCTTGACCGTCTGCCCGATGACCTCCAGCTCCATTGCCGGCTGGCGGGCGTCCTGGTCCTTCAGGAACGAAACCATCTGTTCGTACGTGGCGAGCTTGGACGTGGTGATCTGGCCGTTGCCGTCGTAGTTGGGGCCTTCGCCTACCGCGTGCGCCAGCGGGGCGGGTCCTGCGACGACGGCCAGCGCCAGGGCGCCGGAGACGGCAAGGGTCCCGAAATTTGCCAGGGATTTCTTCACAGTGCGTTACCTCTTTCGAGTGCATCGGGGTGCGCCGGCCAGCTCCATCGCGGGCGGCGGTATGTGACCTCAGCCAACCAAGCTTAACGAAACCTGTCAATAACCTGAACAAAAGCTGTAAGCATGCTGTTTTCGGCAGGGAAGCCTCAGACGCGACCGCCGCGACATAAAGCGGAGCAGACTTGCCCCGGGGCAGGCATCTGGATTTATGTGAGAGTGAACCATCCGGAGCGGCCGAGAGACCTGGCTCGATGACGCCGCAGCAACCACGGCCCCGCAGGCTTCCTGCCGGCCGAAGGTGCTACTGCCAGGACCGATGGAAAGGAAGATTCCAGCATGTCCCTGAACACCGACCACATCCGCGTCACCCACGCAGGATCCTTGCCCCGCACCCCGGAACTCATCGCGGCCAATGCCGCCAAGGAAACCGACGGCGTCACCCCTGAGTTCCTGGAACTCCTGGAGGCCTCCGTGGTGGAGGTGGTCCAGCGCCAGAAGGACCTCGGCATCGACATCCCCAACGACGGCGAATACGGGCACACGATGTCCAGTTCCGTGGACTACGGTGCCTGGTGGAACTACTCCTTCGCACGGCTGGGCGGCCTGGAGCCGACGAATGTGGACCGCTGGGCCGATGCGCAGGTGCACCGCTCTTCCCCCGGCAACATCGTCCTGACTTCCTTCCCGGACCGGCGGGACCGGCAGGCGTTCAACGAGGCCTACAACGATCCCTCTTCGGGCATCCTGTCCCACCGCAAGAGCGTCACGCAGCCCAAGATCGCCGGACCCCTGACCTACACGGGCCAGGACCTGGTGGCGTCGGACATCAGGAACCTGAAGACCGGCCTCGCCGCCGCCGGGTTGTCGGACGGCTTCGTAGCGTCCCTCTCCCCCGGCTCCTGCGCCCGCGTGGCCAACGAGTACTACACGTCGGATGAGGAACTCGTCTACGCGTGCGCGGATGCCATGCGGGAGGAATACAAGGCGATCATCGATGCCGGCCTCACCGTGCAGCTCGATGATCCGTCCCTGGCCGAGAGCTGGGACCAGATCAATCCCGAGCCATCCCTGGAGGACTACCTGAAGTTCATCCAGCTGCGCGTCGAGGCCACCAACTGGGCCCTCCGCGACCTGCCCCAGGAACAGATCCGGCTGCACGTCTGCTGGGGTTCCTGGCACGGCCCGCACACCACGGACATCCCGTTCGCCGACATCGTCGGCTCGGTGCTGCAGGTCAACGCCGGCGCATACTCCTTCGAAGCGGCCAACGTCCGGCACGAACACGAATGGCGGGTATGGGAGGACACCAAGCTCCCCGAGGGCAAGGTGATCATCCCGGGCGTCGTCTCGCACGCCACCAACGTGGTGGAACACCCGGACCTGGTGGCAGACCGCATTGTCCGCTTTGCCGACGTCGTGGGCCGCGAGAATGTCATCGCCTCCACCGACTGCGGCCTGGGCGGCCGGGTCCACCCGCAGATCGCCTTCGCCAAGCTGGAGGCCCTCGGCGAGGGCGCCCGCCGGGCCACCAGCCGCCTCTGGTAGCTGCGGGAGGCGAAGCAAAAACCCGCCGGTTCCGTGCCCTGGCTGAATCAGGTGCACGGGACCGGCGTTTCGTTTCCCGGGGCTTGCTAAACTGGGTAAGGCCGACCAGGAATCGGCCCACCCCAATCAACCGCCGCTGATGTGTCGCGCCCCCGCGTGCCCATTTCCGTGGCGGCAGCAACGCCAATCCCCGCAGGAGAACCAGCACTTCATGACAGCCCTGGCACCCGAAACATTCCACGAACAGCTCATGAGCCGCCGCTACGACCCCAGCGTTGCTGCCGTTAACGAGCTGTGTGATTCCCTTCGGGAGACCAAGCCCGGAACCGTGGTCCCCTACGTGGATCCCATGCACGACGTGGAGGAATGCCGCATCATCAGCCTGTTCTCCAACATTGGCGAGGCGGACCCGTCCGGGTTCATCACGGCCGGGGACCAGGATGCCGCGACCCGCATGCTTGGCCTGCAGTGGAAGCTGGGCCTGCGCCCCGAGTTCGTGATGCCGTGGAACGTCCACCCGTGGCACGTCCCCGGTGAGGCCAACGGCAAGTTCACTCCCGACCAGATCCAGGCAGGCCTGAAGCCGCTGCTGAAGTTCCTGGCACTGGTGCCCCGCGCCTCGGTCATCGTGGCGCACGGCACCGAGGCCAACCGCCTGGCCAACCTGCTGCTGAAGACCGAAGTGCCCCTGCTGTGGCGCCGCGGCCTGAAGACCTACAAGGTCCGGTCACTGAGCGGCCGCGCCTTCGCCGGTTCCCCGGCGCGCCAGGAGGAGTACCTCGAGGACATGCGCGCGGCCTACGCCGACGCCATGGCACGCACCGGAATCGCCAAGCCTTAAACGACCGACGGCGGGTGGTCACCTTTCCAGGAAAGGTAACCACCCGCCGTCGTCGTATCCAGGGGCCTCCGCCGCCGAGGGTTCCCTGGCTCAGCGAAGCGAAGCCAGGGAGGCGGTAGGGACTTACTTGCCCTCGATGGCTGCCTTCGCCGTGGGGTCCGAGTCGTTGAGGAACTTTTCGATCCGCTCCGGCTCGTCAGCCTCGCCGATGGCAGACGAAGCCCTGCCCAGGGAGTAGAGGGCCCGCAGGAATCCGCGGTTGGGCTCGTGCTCCCACGGGATGGGCCCGACGCCGCGCCAGCCATTGCGGCGCAGCGAGTCCAGGCCGCGGTGGTAGCCCACCCGGGAGTAGGCGTAGGAGTCGATGACCCGGCCCTCCGCCCACGCCTCTTCGGCGAGCACGGCCCACAGCAGGGAGGACGTGGGGTGCTTGGCCACCAGGTCCAATGCCTCGTGGCCGGCCTCCAGCTGCCCGTACACCTCGGTTTCGGCAGGCAGGAGCGTGGGCTCCGGCCCCATCAGGTTCCGGCGGAACTCGTCCGACATCTAGAAGGTCTTTCCGGCCGAACCGAGCTGCTTGGTGGCTTCCACCACGCGGGCTGCCAGGCCGGCTTCGGCGGAGGCGCCCCAGACACGGGGGTCGTAGGTCTTCTTGTTGCCCACTTCGCCGTCGACCTTCAGGACGCCGTCGTAGTTCTTGAACATGTGGTCAGCCACCGGACGCGTGTAGGCGTACTGGGTGTCGGTGTCGATGTTCATCTTGATCACGCCGTAGGAGACGGCGTCGGCGATTTCCTGGTCGGAGGAGCCGGAGCCGCCGTGGAACACCAGGTCGAACGGGTTGTCCTTGCCGATCTTCGCACCGACCTGGGCCTGGATGTCCTTGAGGATCTCCGGGCGCAGCTTGACGCCGCCGGGCTTGTAGACGCCGTGCACGTTGCCGAAGGTCAGCGCGGTGATGTAGCGGCCGTTCTCACCGGAGCCGAGGGCGTCGATGGTGGCCAGGGCGTCCTCGACCGTGGTGTACAGCTTGTCGTTGATGGCGTTCTCCACGCCGTCTTCCTCGCCGCCGACGGTGCCGATCTCCACCTCGAGGATCATCTTGGCGGCAGCGGTGCGGGCCAGCAGGTCGCGGGCAATCTTCAGGTTCTCCTGCAGGGTCTCTGCCGAGCCATCCCACATGTGGGAGTTGAACAGCGGATTGCGGCCGGCCTTGACCTCAGCCTCGGAGGCCGCCAGCAGCGGCAGGACAAAACCGTCCAGCTTGTCCTTGGGGCAGTGGTCCGTGTGCAGGGCGATGTTCACGCCGTAGTTCTTGGCCACTTCGCGGGCAAAAGCCGCAAAGCCCAGGGAACCGGCAACCATGTCCTTGGTGGAGGCGCCGGACCAGTAGGCGGCACCGCCGGTGGAAACCTGCACGATGCCGTCGGACTCTGCCTCCGCGAAGCCGCGCAGTGCCGCGTTCAGCGTCTGCGAGGACGTGACGTTCACGGCGGGGAAGGCGAATCCGCCCGCCTTTGCGCGGTCGATCATCTCGGCGTAGATCTCTGGGGTTGCAATGGGCATGCTGGCTCCTCTGCTGAGTTTCGTCTGTGGGTGGATGACCCTCAAATAGACCGCTTACGGCTTGGCACCATCCTAGCCATTCCCGGGCCCGGAGTGCTCTGGGTTACGCCCCACCCGCACCCTAGCCTCGCAAGCTCGGCCAGGGAACCCCGCGGGCGTGGGCCCGCCACCCGCACCCTAGCCTCGCAAGCTCGGCCAGGGAACCCCGCGGGCGTGGGCCCGCCACCCGCAGGTCTGGGCTACACGTGCTGGTTGAAGACGTGCCGGCGGATCCAGGCGTGCATGGCAATAGCCGCGGCGGAGGCGGCGTTGATGGACCGGGTGGAGCCGAACTGCTCGATGGACAGGGTGGCGGCGGCGGCCTGGTGGACTTCCGGGGTCAGGCCCGGGCCCTCCTGCCCGAACACCAGCACGCAGTCGCGCGGCAGTTCATACGTCTCCAGGGGCACCGAGTCCGGGAAGATGTCGATCCCGATGATCGCCAGCCCCTCCCCCTGCGCCCACTGGACGAAGTCCTCCACGGTGGGATGGTGGCGGACGTGCTGGTAGCGGTCGGTGACCATGGCGCCGCGCCGGTTCCACCGCCGTCGACCGATGATGTGCACCTCCTTGGCGAGGAAGGCGTTGGCGGTGCGCACCACGGTGCCGATGTTGAGATCGTGCTGCCAGTTTTCGATGGCCACGTGGAAGTTGTGCCGCCGGGAGTCCAACTCCGCCACGATCGCCTCGTGCTTCCAGTAGCGGTATTTGTCCAGGACGTTGCGCCGGTCGCCGTCCGCCAGCAGGTCAGGGTCCCAGTGGTCGCCTTCCGGCAGTTCCCCTTCCCAGGGCCCGACGCCGACCTCCGCCTTTGCGGGTTCGGCCTCCCCGGGCTGGTGGTCGGGTTCGTCTGTCATGCCGGGCGTTTGGTTCACCCTTCAACACTAGACTGGACTCTTCGGGCAATCATCACAGGCGGAGGCAGGGCATGGCAGACGAGGACCAGGTAGCAGGCAACCCGGCGGTATACCGGAGCGGCCAGGAGATTGAGTGCTGGCTGACGGACATGGACGGTGTCCTGGTGCATGAAAACCAGCCCATCCCCGGGGCAGCGGAGCTCATCCAGCGCTGGGTGGATACGTCCAGGCGCTTCCTGGTGCTGACCAACAACTCCATCTTCACGCCCCGCGACCTCGCCGCCCGCCTGCGCGCTTCCGGGCTGGAGATCCCCGAGGAGAACATCTGGACTTCCGCGCTGGCCACCGCCCAGTTCCTGAAGGACCAGGTGTCCGCGGGCGGATCGGAATCGGGCAACCGCGCCTACACCATCGGCGAGGCAGGGCTGACGACGGCGCTGCACGAGGCAGGCTTCATCCTCACCGACCAGAGCCCGGACTTCGTGGTGCTCGGCGAAACGCGCACGTACTCTTTCGAGGCAATCACCACGGCCATCCGCCTGATCCTCGCCGGTGCGCGGTTCATCGCCACCAACCCGGATGCCACCGGCCCCTCCAAGGATGGCCCCATGCCGGCCACGGGTGCCATCGCGGCCCTGATCACCAAGGCCACCGGCCGCGAACCGTACATTGTGGGCAAGCCGAACCCCATGATGTTCCGGTCGGCCATGAACCAGATCGATGCACACTCCGAGACCACCGCCATGATCGGTGACCGGATGGACACGGATATCATCGCCGGCATGGAGGCAGGCCTGCACACCGTCCTGGTCCTCAGCGGCATCACGCACAGGGACGACATCGCCGCATACCCCTTCCGGCCCAACCAGGTGCTGAATTCCGTGGCGGACCTGAAAAACCAGATCTAGAAGATGCTGACCCGGGAGCCGCCCCGGGGCAGCGGGAAGTACTCGTCCAGCAGTTCCGTGACCAGGGGCCGGTAGATCTGCGGGTTCCAGCCGGGGCTGGCGTGGGCGGGCGCCGCCCCCGTAGTCTGCAGGTTGCTGGAGACCATGTTGTCCTTGAACACCACCGCCCAGGTTTCGGCCGCGGTCTCATAGTCAACAGTCCCGTCTTTGGGGTTGCCGATGTAGGCCATCTTGGCGGTGCCGAGGTGGCCGGCGAACTGGCTTCCCTCGAAGTGGTAGATGTAGGCGGACTCCGTCTGGACCAGGACGTTGGACGGGGCAATGGGTGAGAGCTGCTCCAGCGTCTGGTTCAGGATCTGGCGCCAGCTCCGTTCGTCCTTGTGGATGATCCGCTCCCCCAGTTCGTACCCGCCGCGCAGGGTGGAGGGGAACCTGACGCCGCTCTCGTAGAGGAACACCACGCCGTCGAACCAGCTTTGGTCCAGGACGTCGTGGGCGCTGTAGGGGCTGGAGTCCAGGAGAATGAACTGCACCTGGACGCCCTGCAGGGCCAGGAGCCGGGCTGCCACCTGGGTGGCGAGCATGCCGCCGAAACTGTGCCCGTAAAAGAAGAGCTTGGTGATCTTCTCAGCAGTGATGTAGTCCGTGATCGCGTTGACCACCTCGGTGATGTTCAGCCCCAGGTTGGAATATCCGACGGCGGCGAGCCGGGCGCGCTTGTTCAGTGCGCCCCTGAGCGTGTTAAGGATCCACTGCGCCTCTTCCCAGCTGGTCTTGTACCCGGGGAACAGGAACCAGCTGGCGTCCGGGTAGTAAACATCGGCGAAGTCGTCCGCAATGGTCAGGATCCTGGTGGTCCGGCGCTGCGACTGCACTTCACGGGTCATCAGCATGTCCGCGGCCAGCAGCCCGGAGGCGCCGGCCCCTGCCAGGAACGCACGCCGCGAGAAGCGTTTGAGGGCAGCCGCTTCCGCCAGCAGCCGGGCATCGGAGACCCCTCGCCGGCTCTGTGGATTAACTTCCCCCTCATACGGCACACTCCTACCGTAAGCCCCGGGAAAGTCACCACGGCAACCGCGGATGTTAACGTTCGGTGACGCTGCGCGTCAGCTGGCGGCCTGCCCCTCCGTGGCCGGGAATGGCGCCTGCGGTTCCTGCTGCCGGCGTAGGATCTCCAGGCCGATGTCGTTGTAGCGGCCCAGCAGGTCAGCGCCGTCGGGTGCGTCCGGGTTGTCCAGCAGGGCAAAGGCGGAGTCGCTGGCGTGCAGCAGTTCCTGCTCCGTGTATTCGGTCAGCGGACGGCCGTACAGCTCTTCGATCCACATCACCGGCAGCTGGGGGTATTCTCCTGCGAACTCACCGCCGGGGAAAAGCTCCCTGACGTCATCATCCATCAGGAGCGGCCGGCGGCTGGAAGCGTCCCATTGCGCCCAGTCGTACGCAGCGGGCGTGAGCTGAAGGGACACCCCGGCCGAGGGAACGCCCAGCAGGGACGTGGTGTCCATGGCGTTGAGGTCGCTGCGAAGACCTGCCAGCGCGGATGATTCGACAAGTTCAGCCTGCGAAAGATCGACGCAGATACGGCAGCGGATGCCCATCCTGCGGACGCGGCGGATGATGTGGACCAGTTCAGCACGGGATTCGTGGTGAAGGGCTCCCCGGACTTCAATCCGGACGATGTCCGCGGGGACATCAAGGTTAACGAGTGCGTCTAGCGCGCGGTCCATAGGTACTCCAAAAGAGGTTCTATGGCCGACGGCTCAACCTCCGCAAGCGTAACCCGCCCCGGGCCGCCGCACAACCTGTGACTCAGGCCCGGCGGCCCTGGCCGACTTTACCCGGCTCCTGGTAATGGGTCCGTGCTCCGGCGCCGCCCACCGAATCCACCAACGACTTGGCGATGTCCCGGAGTTTGGTGTTGCTGTTGCTGGACGCCTCGGTAAGGATTTCGACGGCGGCTTCCTGGCTGCACCGGTTCTGCGCCATGACGATGCCGATGGCGATGTCAATGATGGTCCGCGACTCCAGCGTGGCCCGAAGGTTCGTCGCACTGTCTGCGTGCAGCGAGAACCGGACAGCCAGTCGCAGTGCTTCGGAAATTTCCCGGGTAAAGTCCCGCGCCCTGTCCGCCGCCCGGCCGTCAAACTTGCGCGGGGCGTCGGAGTAGAGGTTCAGCGCGGCCTTGGCCTCCCCCTGCAGGTTGAACGGCAGCGAAAGCACCGAACGCAACCCGTGGGAGGCAACGGCAGCCGCATAGTCCGGCCCCCACCGGTCCTCCTGCAGAAGGTCCGGGACGTAGACCTCGCGTTCTTCCTTTGCCGCGGACAGGCACGGTCCCTGGGCGAGGGAATACTGGATTTCATCCACTTCCCGTGCCGTTTCGCTGCTCCAGCCGATGGTGGCTGCCTTGCGGTCGCGAAGCAGCGTGATGCCGCATAGCGCGTCGTCGCCGTCGCCTGCCATCTGGTGCGCGGAGAAGCGCGCCAACTCGTTGAGGAAGTCCTCGAAATCGGCGCTTTCCAGGATGAGGTTCTGGACTTGGTCCGTCGCGCTCAAAGGCTGTTGTGGGGGGAGCAAAATACAGGATCTCCAAGCAACTGAAAGGTGTTAACGCAAATAATAAATCAGCTACCAGCGGCAGGCCAACACTGGTCCCCCATGTGTCCCGGAGCCGGCCCCGGGGCCGGCCCCGTCCGGGACTAGTCCAGTCCCAGCTCGTCCTTGCCGAAGGCGAACAGGTAGGGAACACCGGTCTCGGCTTCGATCTTTTCCTTGGCGCCGGTATCGCGGTCCACGATCACGGCTACTGCCACGACGTTGCCTCCGGCCTTCCGGACGCCTTCCACTGCGGTCAGCGCGGAGCCGCCCGTGGTGGACGTGTCTTCCAGGACCAGCACCTTGCGGCCCTCAACGGACGGGCCTTCCACCTGGCGGCCCATGCCGTAGGACTTCTGGGCCTTCCGGACCACGAACGCGTCAACCGTCCGGCCGGCGTCGGCGGCAGCGTGCATCACCGCAGTGCCAACGGGGTCGGCACCCATGGTGAGCCCGCCGGCGCACTCGAAGTCGATGCCGGCGTCGTCCGCCAGTGCCAGCATTACCTGGCCCACCAGCTTGGACGCCTCATGGTGCAGGGTGATGCGGCGCAGGTCGATGTAGTAGTCGGCCTCGGCTCCGCTGGAGAGGATCACCTTGCCGCGGACCACGGCAAGTTCCTTGATCAGTTCGAGCAGTCGGGCGCGGGCAGCCGCGGTGTCTACCGCAGTGTCAGTGGGCGAAGTCATGGCCCCAAGTTTAGTGGGTGGCGGGACGGTGAGCGGGCGGGCGAAGCCGGGCGCGTGTTCGGGGCGTGGCCCGATCGCAATGACCCGGGGCAGGACACGCTTGACCACGGGGTTGTGGCGCAGGATGAAGAAAAGCAGGCGCTGGATGGAGAACGGTGTCCGGTCCCCCACGCGGGCCAGCACGTCGCCGGACAATGTGCCCGCGAAGAGTGGAACGAAGACCACCCGGTGCATGATCCGCTGCACGGTCTGGACCAGCACCGTGGGCATGCGGCGGCGGCGCTGGATCGAAGCAAGGGTCCTGGTCCGTACGCGCCCTTGGCGTAAATCAGGGGCCAGGCGTTCCGCGGCTGCCACTGCGTCCTGGATGGCCAGGTTGATGCCCACCCCGCCCGCGGGGGACATCGCGTGGGCGGCGTCTCCAATGCAGAGGAAACCGTCCACGTACCAGCGCCGCAGCCGGTTGAGCCTGACGTCCAGCCAGTGCAGGTCCGCCAGGCTGTGGATGGAATCTACGCGGTCGGCGAGGTCAGGCCGGAGTGCTGCCACCCGTTGGCGGAACCGTTCCACGCCGCCCTCCCGGATCCTGGCATCTGAGCCCTTGGGGGCGAGGTAGCCCATCTGGTAATAGTCGGTGCGGTTGAGCGCGATCATGGCATCCCGATCGCCCAGCGAAGGCACCACTCCGGCGACCTCGCCGCGCTCCGAGGCGTGGCGCGGGATCTTGAACCACCAGGTGTCAAAGGGCACCGGGTACTCCTTTGCCCGCATCCCTGCCGCCTGTCGCAGCACTGAATGCCTGCCGTCCGCGGCCACCACGACGTCGGCGTGCAGCACCTGTTCCTGGCCCTCCGCGCCGCCGGCGGTGGACCGGTAGCGCACTCCGGTGACGCGTCCGCCGTCGAACTCCAGGCCGGTGGCCTCCGTTTCCATGAGCAGGGTGAACGTCGGTTCCGCGGCGGCGGCCGCGGCGAGGAAATCCAGGAAGTCCCACTGGGGCATCATGGCCACGTAGTTGTACGGGGGTTTCAGGGAGTCAAAAGCCGCCAGCGTGACCAGCCCGGTTCCGGGGACCGGGACGGCGACGTTGCTGAGCCGGCTTTGCGGCAGGGCCCGGAATCCGGCGCCCAGGCCGAGTTCGTCAATCAGCCGGATAGTGGACGCATGCACGGTGTCGCCGCGGAAATCCCGCAGGAAATCACGGTGCTTCTCCAGGACCGCCACCTGCACTCCGGCCCGTGCCAGCAGAAGGCCCAGCATCATCCCTGCCGGGCCCCCGCCCACCACGGCGCATCCCGTCCGCTCCATGCACTAAAGCTACGCCGCGCAGGGCCCGCCCGGAACAGTTGAGGGTTGTTGACAGCGCTGGCTAGGCTGGACAACATGCGCGAACTCCAGGCCAAGATCATTGAAGAAATGGGCGTTCAGCCCCGGATCGATCCCGCAGGGGAGGTGCGCAAACGCGTCACATTCCTCAAGGAATACTTGAAGGCCACCCACACCAAAGGCTTTGTCCTGGGCATCTCCGGCGGACTTGATTCCTCGCTCGCCGGAAAGCTTGCCCAGCTGGCGGTTGATGAGCTTGAGGCCGAGGGCGTAGAGGCCAACTTCGTTGCAGTCCGCTTGCCCTACGGCGTGCAGCACGATGAGGAAGACGCGCAGGCAGCACTGGACTTCATCAAGGCCAAGACGGAATGGACGTTCAACATCTCGGCAGCGGTGGACGGCTTCGAGGACGAGTTCGAGAAGACCGTAGGTTCGGAGATCTCCGACTTCCACAAGGGAAACACCAAGGCCCGCACCCGGATGATCGCCCAGTATGCACTGGCCGGCGAGTTCAACTACCTGGTGCTCGGCACCGACCACGGCGCGGAGTCCGTCACGGGCTTCTTCACCAAGTACGGCGACGGCGGGGCTGACATCCTTCCCCTGTTCGGCCTCAACAAGCGGCAGAACCGGGCCTTGCTGGCTGAGCTTGGGGCACCGGCGCGGGTGTGGGAAAAGGTGCCCACCGCCGACCTCCTCGATGACCGGCCGGGGCGCACGGACGAGGACGAGCTGGGTATCAGCTACGACCAGATCGACGACTACCTCGAAGGCCGCAACGTTCCGGACGCCGTTGCCGAGTCGATTGAACAGAAGTATCTCCGGACCCGCCACAAGCGCACCGTGCCGGTGACCATCTTTGACACGTGGTGGAAGGGCGAAGGTCCCGAACAGCCCCGCGCTGGACTATAGAAACCCACCTGCGCCGAATCACCCCTCTCCGGAAACGCACGACGGCGCGCCGCACCTGACAGCGCGGCGCGCCGTCGTCGTATCCGGGGACAGCAGTGGAGGCTCAGCGGGTCCGGCGCCCGCCGTCGGGGCCGCCGCCCAGCTGCTGCGTAATCCGATGGGCCTCCGCCATCAGCAGGCCGCCCAGTTCCTCCTGCCGTTCGGCCTTGAACCGCGGTTCGATGCCGGTCAGCGACAACGCCCAGGCGGGCCGCCCTGAACGGTCGAACACCGCAGCGCCCATCCCCCAGCTTCCCTCCAGGACCAGCCCCGGGTTCACCGAGTAGCCGGCCAGCCTGGTGCGGGACAGGTTCTTCCGGACCAGGTCAACAGTGTGGTTCGCCGCGAAGGCGCCCGCATGCTCCGGCCACCGGCCCAGCAACTCCTCCTGCTCATTCGTTGGCAGGAAGGCCAGGATGGCCGTCCCGGCTGACGCGACGCCCAGCGGGAAGCGGACGCCCTCGTGCAGGACAAAGGACCGGACAGGGAAGCTGCCCTCCTCACGCAGGAGGCAAACCGTCTCACTGCCTCGCCGGATGGAGAAGAAGGCACTCTCCCCCGTGGCCTGGGCCAGCCGGCGCAGGCTGGGCCGCGCGATGTCCTCCATGGGAAACCGTGCCGAGGCCACCGATCCCATCAGGAGGATTTCGGGACCCAGGACCCAGTTGCCCGTAACGGGATCGTGGTCCAGCAAGCCCTCCGCGGCGAGCGATGTCAGGAGCCGGTGGGCCGTTGGGCGGGTGAGGCCCGACTCCCGGACCAGGGCCGCGAGGGGCATCCCCTCCGCGCCGCGGCCCACCAGCCGCAGCAGTTCGGCGATCCGTGCCACCACCTGGGCGCCCTGCACCGGCGTCGATGCCATCACTTCCCCTTTGTCCACAATATGGATGCTTTTGAGCCTACTGTCCATACTGTAATTCACTCGCCAGTGATTCTTGACACGTTCTTCGAGGCCCCCGTAGTCTCCAAACTCAGATCCCAACCGTCCACTAAGTGGACTACCGCGCTCAACGAGGAGACGTCATGAAGAAACTCCAGGCTTCTGCCGCCACGGCCCTGGAAGGGTCCCTGCAGGACGGCATCACCCTCGCCGTCGGCGGGTTTGGCTTGAGCGGCATCCCGGCCGACCTCATCGAAGCCGTCCGGGATTCCGGCGTGCGGGACCTCACCGTGGTCTCCAACAACATGGGCGTGGACGGCAAAGGACTGGGCATCCTCATCGAGGCGGGCCAGGTCCGCAAGGTGATCGCCTCCTACGTCGGCGAAAACAAGCTGTTCGCCGAGCAGTACCTCGCGGGCAAGCTGGAGGTGGAGTTCACCCCGCAGGGCACCCTGGCTGAGCGCCTCCGCGCCGGCGGAGCCGGAATCCCGGCCTTCTATACCAAGACCGGGGTGGGCACCCTGGTTGCCGAAGGCAAGCCGCACGAAGTGTTCGACGGCGAAACGTACGTCCAGGAGCGGGCCATCCGCGCCGACGTCGCACTGGTCCACGCCCACACCGCCGACACGGACGGCAACCTCGCCTACCGCTACACGGCCCGCAACTTCAACCCGGTGGTGGCCACGGCCGGGATCCTGACCGTTGCCGAGGCGGAGGTCATCGTTGAGCCGGGCGACCTGGACCCCAACCACATCGCCACCCCCGGCGTCTTTGTCCAGCGGCTGGTGCAGGCCACGGACCGGGTCAAGGACATCGAGCAGCGCACCGTCCGGCAGCGCACCGGCCTTGTCCCGGCCTGACCGAACCCACGCCTGCCCCTGAATCACAGCACTCAACGGAGAGAAACACCCTCATGACCAGCACGCAGCTCACCCACCAGGACGTCCGCCAGAAGGGTTTGGCCCGGATGGCTGAAACGCTGGCCGGGTGGACGCAGAAGTGGTTTCCGGACGCCTACATCTTTGCCCTGGCGGGCGTGCTGCTGGTAGCCATCGCGGCCCTGGCCATCGGCGCCTCCCCCAAGGCGGTGGTCGATTCATTCGGCAACGGGTTCTGGGACCTCACGGCCTTCACGCTGCAGATGGCCATGGTGGTACTGACCGGCTACGTCGTGGCGACCTCACCGCCCGTGGCCAGGCTGATTGACCGGCTGGCTCAGGTTCCCGGCTCCGCCCGCTCCGCCGTCAGCTTCGTGGCCGTCCTGTCCATGTCCGTCTCGTTCGTGAACTGGGGCCTGAGCCTGATCTTCGGCGGCCTCCTGGCGCGGGCCGTGGCCCGGCGCAAGGACCTCCACGTCGATTACCGGGCCCTCGGCGCCGCGGCCTTCATGGGGCTGGGTGCTGTGTGGGCCCTGGGCATGTCCTCCTCCGCCGCCCAGCTCCAGGCGACCAAGGCCTCCATACCGCCGGCGCTGCTGAAGATCACCGGCGTCCTGGATTTCGGGACCACCATCTTCACCTGGCAGTCCCTGCTGACCCTGGCCATCCTGATGCTCCTGACCACGGTCATCGCGCACTTCTCGGCCCCGACGGGAGCCGGCGTGAAGACGGCGGCCGATCTCGGCGTCGACCTCGATGACCAGCCTGAACCGCCGGCCGAAAAGTCCCGGCCCGGCGAATGGCTGGAATACAGCAGGGTCCTGCCCATCCTGGCCGGCGTGCTGACCCTGGGCTGGCTGGTGTCCCAGCTGCTGACCCTGCCCATCCTCAGCGTGGTCAGTTCGCTCAACGGATACCTTCTGGTCTTCCTGATGCTGGGGCTGGTGCTGCACGGCACCCCGCGCAAATTCCTGCAGTCGGTCACCAAGGCCGTACCCGCCACGGCAGGAATCCTGGTGCAGTTTCCGCTGTATGCAGCGATGGCCGCCATCCTGACCAAGGCCCCGGGGGCCGGTGGCCTGTCGGTGTCCGAGCACCTGGCACACTTTTTCACCAGCATCGGCGGCAACGGGGCGTTCGCCGTCATCATCGCCATCTACACGGCCATCCTGGGCATGTTCGTCCCGTCCGGCGGCGGAAAGTGGCTGGTGGAGGCGCCTTACGTCATGCAGTCCGCCACGGACGTGAACATGAACCTTGGCTGGACCGTGCAGATCTACAACATGGCCGAGGCCCTGCCCAACCTCGTCAACCCGTTCTTCATGCTCCCGCTGCTGGCGGTGCTGGGCCTGCGGGCCCGGGACCTGGTGGGCTTCACGTTCCAGCAGTTCCTGTTCCACCTGCCGGTGGTGCTGCTGCTCGCGTGGCTGCTGGGCATGACGTTCGAGTTCGTGCCGCCGGTAATACCCAACTAAGTCAACGGGAACAGCTAGAAGACCAAGGAGAAACCCCATGGGATGGACCAGGGATGAAATGGCTGCCATCGCGGCCGAGGAACTGAACGACGGCGACTACGTGAACCTGGGGATCGGCATCCCCACGCTGGTGGCCAACAACCTGCCCGAGGGCGTGCGGGTGGTCCTGCAGAGCGAAAACGGCCTGCTGGGCATGGGCCCGTTCCCCTTTGAGGGCGAAGAGGACGCGGACCTGATCAACGCCGGCAAACAGACCGTGACGGTCCTGCCCGGCGGCAGCATCTTCGACTCCGCCACCTCCTTCGGCATGATCCGCGGCGGGCACGTCAAGGTGGCCATCCTGGGCGCCATGCAGGTCTCCGGCAATGGCGACCTGGCCAACTGGACCATCCCGGGCAAGATGGTCAAGGGCATGGGCGGCGCCATGGACCTGGTGGCCGGAACGCCGCGCGTGGTGGTCCTCACCGAGCACAACGCCAAGGACGGCACCGCAAAGATTGTGCGCGAGTGCACGCTGCCGCTGACCGGGCTCAGCTGCGTGGACCGGATCATCAGCGACCTCGCCGTCTTTGACCTTTACAAAACGGACGACGGCGGGCGGCAGCTCACGCTGACCCGCCTGGCACCGGGGGTCACCGAAGAGGAGATCCGTGAGAAGACCGAGGCCGGATTCGACATCCGGCTTGAGACCAAGGAAGTGGTGGCATGAGCCTGAAGGAACAGTTCGGGAAGGACGTCCTGCTCACCGGCTGGGGACACAGCCGGTTCGGCAAGCTGACGGAGGAGACCCTCGAGTCCCTGATCGTCCAGGTGGCCACCGAAGCGATCGGCAATGCCGGAATCGACCCCGGGCAGATCGACGAGATCTACGTGGGCCAGTTCAATTCGGGCATGATGCCGCTGGCTTTCCCGTCCTCACTGGCCCTGCAGGTCTCCCCGGCACTGGCCAACGTCCCCTCCACACGGGTGGAAAACGCCTGCGCCTCCGGGTCGGCCGCTTTCCAGCAGGGCACCAAGTCACTGCTGGCCGGCACCGCGAAGACGGTCTTGGTGATCGGCGCCGAGAAGATGACCCACGCCGGTGCAGACGTGGTGGGTGCCGCCCTGCTCGGCGCTGACTATGACATGGCCGGCAAGCCCTCCACCACCGGCTTCACCGGTCTTTTCGCCGAGGTCGCGAAGCACTACGAAAAGCGGTACGGACCCGTTTCCGATGTGCTGGGCAGCATCGCGGCGAAGAACCACCGCAACGGCGTCGACAACCCCTACGCCCAGCTCCGCAAGGATCTTGGGGAGGAGTTCTGCCGGACTGTCTCGGACAAGAACCCCATGGTGGCGGACCCGCTGCGGCGCACTGACTGTTCACCGGTTTCCGACGGGGCGGCCGCCGTCGTGCTGTCCGTCTCCCCCACCGGCGGCACCACCGCCCCGGTCCGGCTCGCGGGCTTCGGCCAGGCCAACGACTTTTTCCCCGCCGAGCGCCGGGACCCCACCGCTTTCGCAGCCACCCGCGCTTCCTGGCAGCGCGCCATGGCGATGGCCGGCGTCGGCCTGGCGGACCTGGACTTCGCGGAGGTGCATGACTGCTTCACCATCGCGGAGCTGCTCATGTACGAGGCCATCGGCCTGGCCGAACCCGGCCAGGGTGCCACGGCGGTGAAGGAAGGCTGGGTCTTCAAGGACGGCAAGCTTCCCATCAACGTCTCCGGCGGCCTCAAGGCCAAGGGCCACCCGGTGGGTGCCACCGGCGTTTCGCAGCACGTCATCGCCGCCATGCAGCTCACCGGTACTGCGGGCGACATGCAGCTCCGGGCGCCACGGCGGGCGGCTGTGCAGAACATGGGCGGCGTGGGCATCGCGAACTATGTCAGCGTGCTTGAGGCCGTCTGAGCTGAGGGACTGCTGAATTTCCCCGGCTTCCAAGCCCGACGGCGGCGCGTCGCACCGAAAGTGCGGGGCGCCGCCGTCGTTATCAGGCAAAGGTGGGCAGGCTCGGCGGCTCGGCACGCCGACGGGCTAACCCCGGCCCCGGATCGCGGCGGCAATCTCCGAAAAACCGAGCCGCTCAGCGTTCTGCAGCGCCGTCCGGCCTTCCGGGTCGCGGATTCCGGGGTCTGCGCCGGCCGCCAGCAGCAGCCGCACCACCTCCTGCTGGCGCGGCCCGCCGTTGTTGAGCAGGATGGCCTCCTGCATGGCGGTCCAGCCAAGGTTGTTGACATGGTTGACAGGAACTCCCGCCGCAATGAGGACCTTCACCGTTTCCACGTGTCCGTGCTCGCTGGCCGGGATCAACGCCGTCCCGCCGTAGCGGTTGATGCTGGTGACGTCCGCGCCGGCGGCCAGCGTCAGCTGCAGTACCTCGTTGAGCCCCTGCGCCCCGGCGTACAGGAACGCGGAGTCCTGGATCGGGTCTTTGGCGTTGACATCGCCACCCCGGCGGATGAGTTCGGCCACCAACGGGGCGTTGTTGGCTTTGGCGGCTGCAATGAGGTCCTGGTCCAGCTGTGCCTGGTCCGCGGGAGACAGTGCGGGTGGGGACGCAGTGGAAGGTGGCGTCGGGGTCCCGGCACCGGCGCCGGGACTGACCGAGGCAGCGGATGGTGGGGTATCCACTCCCTGCGGCTGGCCGGGACTGGCCTGGCACGCGGCAAGGAGCAACCCCAGCGCGGCCACGGTCATGAGTGCTGCAGTGCTGCCAGGCCTCATGCGTCCTGCCTATTTCGCAGCGCCGGCGATGGCTTCCGCGCCGGCCGCCGCGCAGGCTTCGTCCAGGGCGCCGTCGGGGGCCCCGCCGACGCCGATGCCGGCCACGGAGACACCGTTGACCTTCAGTGGGACACCGCCTGCGAGGAACAGGGTGCCCGGCAGGTCCGCGATTGAGGGACCGTTGCCGTTGACCCCCTTGGACAACTCGCTGGTAGGGGCACCGAACGCGGCTGCCGTATAGGCCTTCTGCTTTGCCGCTTCGATGGTGTGGGCGGCGGCGTTGTCACCCCGGAGCAAAGCCTGGACCGTACCAAAGCGGTCAACGAGGGCCACCGTGACGAACGGCAGCTTGTCGGCCTGGCACTTTGCGAGCGCAGCAGCGACGGCCTGGGCGGAGGCGCCGGCTGCTATGCGGTTTTGCTGCACCACGGTTTCCGGAGCCGGCTGGACATCAACGGCGGGTACGACGACGGGTGCTTCCGTAGTGCCCGCGGTACCGGCGTTGGCGGCAGCCGTTGCTCCGGCAGTTATCAGGAGGGCTCCGGCTGCGGCAGCGGCGAGGGCTTTGGTGGACTTCTTCAAGGTATTTCCTTAGGTCAGGGAGGGATCGTGTTGCCGCTTTCCATGTTTCCGGGAAACACCGGCCCTGCCATCGGGCCTTCGTCTGGTCCCGGCTCCGACGAAAGGCCAGCCGTATCAGCCAAAAGGCTGAGGCACCGGACAACCGGTGAGCCCTAGCATGGAAGGCAGCACTTCCCGCCACCAGATCCGGATCCAGCATGCCCGCCAGAGACACCCCCCAGCACACCGGGCCAGCCCAAGCCGTCGCCGGTCAGGGCGCCGCGTGCTCCCGCCGTCCCGTGCCTCCCAGCGCCAAAGGCCGGCCGGGCAGCATCGAGGCAGCCGTCCACCTGGGCTTCGCCGTCCTCCTGGTGGCCTCGGTGGTGCGGTACGTCATGCGGCATACCCCGGCCGACAATCTCCTGGTCCTGGGACTCGCCGCTGCCGCCTGCGTGCTCTACGCCGTCGTGGCCCTGCTCTCGGTGCAGGACCGCCCCGGAACCCCGTGGATGGTGGCCCTGGTGACTGTCTGGGCGGTCCTGGTCGTGGCTGCGCCGAGTTTCGCGTGGTGTTCCTTCGCTCTTTTCTTCCTCTGCAGGAGCGCCCTGCGCGGTGCCGCGTCCTACGTCCTGGCGGGCGCCATCACACTCGCCACCGCCGCCGGCCTGTTCCGGCTGGGCAACGGCACCGACCTGGCCATGTTTTTGGGGCCCTTGGCCGTGGGCGCCATGCTGACACTGATTTACGACCGGATACAGCACGACGCCGAGGAGCAGCGCCGCCTGCATGCGGACATTTCCCTGGCCCAGGGCCAGCTGGCCGCCAGTGAGCGCCGGGCGGGCACCATTGCCGAACGGGAGCGGGTGTCGCGGGAAATCCACGACACTGTCACCCAGGGCCTCGCCAGCAGCCTGCTCCTGCTCGAGGCCGCCGGCCGCGGATGGCCCAGTGCAGCAGCCCGTGACGGCCTTCTCCAGGCCACCAGCCTGCTCCGCGCGAACCTGGCGGAGACCCGGAGCCTGGTCCATGAGCTGGCCTCGCCCGGTTTGGAATCGGTTCCATTGCCGGAGGCACTGCTGGCCACCGCCTGCCAGTACGTTCCCGGGACCACGCTGCTGGTGACTGGTGAGCTGCGGCCGGTCTCCGCTGACGTTCGCCACGCCCTGCTGCGCGTAGTGCAAAGCGCTGCGTCGAACATCCTGCTCCACGCGGCCGCGTCGGCGGCCACGGTAACCCTGGGCTTCCTGCCGGACGCCGTGACTTTGGACATTTACGACGACGGCGACGGCTTCGATCCGGCGGCGGCAGCTCCGCCGTCGCACGCGGGAGGCTATGGGCTGCGGGCCATGCGGCAGCGGGTGGAGCAGCTGGGCGGAACATTCTCCGTGCAGAGCGCCCCCGGCGACGGAACAATCGTGGCGGCGCAGCTGCCGGTGGAGGCAGGCAGATGAACGGCATCACCGTCCTGCTGGTGGACGACCACCTGGTGGTCAGGAGCGGACTGCGTGCACTGCTCAGCACGGAGCCGGATATCGAGGTGGTGGCCGAAGCCGCATCCGGCGAGGATGCCCTGCACCTGGCCCAGGCTCTCTCCCCCTCGGTGGTGGTGATGGACCTTGCCATGGGGCCGGGCATGGATGGGCTCGAAGCCATCAGGCGGATCAGGGACCTCAACGGCCGGCAGGCCATCCTGGTGTTCACCACGTACGACTCCGATGCCGATATCGTCCGCGCCGTGGATGCCGGCGCCATGGGCTACCTGTTGAAGGACGCTGCCCCGGAGGAGATTTTTGCGGCCATCAGGGGTGCGGCCGTGGGCAGGAGCGTGATGAGCCCGCCGGTGGCATCCCGGTTGTTCCAGCAGCTCCGCAATCCCGACGAAGTCCTGACGCCACGGGAGGCCGAGCTGTTGGGCCTCCTCACCGAGGGCCTCAGCAACCGCGAACTCGGCCGGCGACTCTTTATCTCCGAGGCCACGGTCAAAACCCATTTGGCGCACATCTATGCCAAGCTCGGCGTGGACACCAGGGCGGCCGCCATCGCCACCGCGATCCGCCGCGAAGGCATGCGCTGACGGCACTTTATGGCGCCTACCCTTGCACCCAGAGCCTGAGCCCCGTACGTTGGGGTCTGTGGGGGACTAACTCCCGCACACTCCGGGACGTTCCCCGGGGAGAGAATCAGAGTCACATGAAGGAATGCAGCCATGGCAACAGGCACAGTTAAATGGTTCAACGCCGAAAAGGGTTTTGGCTTCATTGCCCCCGATGACGGGTCCGCTGACGTATTCGCCCACTACTCGGCAATCGCCAGCAGCGGCTACCGCTCACTGGACGAGAACCAGAAGGTCGAATTCGATGTGACCCAGGGTCCCAAGGGCCCGCAGGCAGAGAACATCCGCCCGCTCTAAGTCTTCGGCGGCCTCCGGTATACGCCGGGACCCCATCCAGCGGTTCCTCCAACCCAGGTTGGAGGAACCGCTGTTTTTGTGCGCAGCGTCTCTGGGTTTCCGTATTTGGGATAATTGATTCATGACCGGACAGGACCAGGACAGGGATCCCTGGGAGGAGTTTGACTCCCTTGGCCCCGCAGCACCGGACCGTGTCCCCGGACAGCCCGGCGGGGAGCCGCACGGCTTCGGTTTCCGGACGGGGGTCCGCAGCGCCCGGGTCGCCGTCGGCTTCGCCGTCTACGCGCTGGCCTTGGGGACCATCCTGGCCCTGACCGGATGCGTCGTCTTCATCAGCCGGCAGCAGTGGCTGCTGCTGGGCCTCATGCTGCTCATCGAGGCCATCTTTGTTTTCGCCTTCACGCGCTTGGTGGCCCAGGCCAGGCGCCGCAGGCCCCACGGCCGGCGGGTTGGGTGACGGTCAGCCGCCCTTGACCTTGACCTTGACCTTGACCTTGACGCAGCGTCAATGCCTAGGCTCGGAGCATGCAGGATTTCCCCGACGCCGGCGGCAGGGACTGGTCCATCCAGGACGTGGCCAGGATCGCCGGCACCACCAGCCGCACGCTCCGGCACTATGACGAGATTGGCCTCCTGACGCCCAGCCGGGTGGGCCACAACGGCTACCGGTATTACGACGGCGCCGCCCTCCTCCAGCTCCAGCGCATCCTTTTGCTGCGGGAACTGGGCCTGGGCCTGCCGGCGATCGGGGAGCTCCTCCAGCGCCGGGCGGATCCCGTGGCGGCACTCAGCCGCCATCTCGACTGGCTCGGCCGGGAGCAGGAGCGGCTGGCCCTGCAGGCCGAATCAGTCCGGCAAACAATCGAAACAGTAAAGGCAGGAGGCCAGCTGATGGCAGAGAACATGTTCCAGGGCTTCGACCACACCGAATACAAGGATGAAGTCGAGGAGCGCTGGGGCAAGGACGCCTACGCCACATCCGACTCATGGTGGCGCGGAATGGCGGCAGCGGAAAAGCGGGAGTGGAAGTCCATGGCAGAGGGCCTTGCCCGGGACTGGACGGCGGCTGCGGGAGCCAGGCTTGCTGCCGACGGGCCGGAAGCGCGGGAGCTGGCAGGGCGGCACGTGGCATGGCTGAAGTCCATCCCCGGAACACCTGCGGCCCAAAGCGGCGGGGATATCAGGAGATACGTCACCGGGCTGGCGGACATGTACGTGGAAGACCCCCGTTTCGCCGCCAACTACGGCGGCCCGGAGGGGGCACGCTTCGTCCGGGCCGCCCTGCACAGCTTCGCGGAGAAGTACCTCTAGGGCACCGGGAGGCTGCCTCAGCGGCCTACGTCCACCCGTTGGGCCCTGGCCCGCTTGGTCCGCCGGAGGACGAGCAGCACCACCGCAACGGCCAATGCGCCATAGACCGCGTAGTTCAGGAACCTGGAGTACTCCTCTATGAGCCGGTACTGGGTGCCCAGGAGATAGCCCAGCCCAATGAGGGCACCGTTCCACAGCCCGCTGCCGGCAAGGGTGAAGAGGGTGAATGTTCCCAGCGGCATGGCCGCCGCGCCCGCCGGCAGGGAGATCAGGCTGCGGACCCCGGGCAGCAGGCGGCCGAAGAAAATGGACGACCTGCCGTGCCGCCGGAACCAGCCCGCCGCGTGCTCGAAGTCTTCCCGGTCCACCAGTGGCAGCTTGGACAACCCCCGGATGGACCGGTCCAGCCCTAACTTGGCCCCCAGCAGGTAGAGCAACAACGCCCCCAAATACGCACCAAGGGT
Source organism: Pseudarthrobacter sp. LT1 (assembly GCF_035621795.1). NCBI lineage: Bacteria > Bacillati > Actinomycetota > Actinomycetes > Micrococcales > Micrococcaceae > Pseudarthrobacter > Pseudarthrobacter sp. LT1. The sequence goes on along the minus strand of NZ_CP141830.1, from coordinate 581,530 downwards.
ACTCGTGGCAAAGACGAGGAAGAGATTCAGGGAGCCCTGCTTGGCAAGATACCCCGCAAGCGGGAGGATCACCTCGCTGGGGATAGGCGGCACCACAGTCTCCGCGAGGGTAAACGCCCCCACGCCCCACTCCCCCAGGGCGTCGATGGACCTCGCGGCAAAGCCCACGATTCCCGTAAGTCCCTCGGTGGGACTGGCTGCACCGGTCATCATCGTCCACATACGCTTACCCCGTTCCGCTGCATGCCGTGGCCGCGTGCTGGCCCGTACTCCCTACCTTACGGGGACCGGCGGACGCATGCCGTGCCGGCCCCGCCCGTCAGGGCATGCAAGGGCCCGGACTAGCGGTGCTTGAATTCCGGCTGGCGCTTCCCGGTGAACGCCGCCATGCCTTCCTTCTGGTCCTCCGTGGCGAACAGGGAGTGGAAGAGCCGCCGTTCAAACACCACCCCCTGGGCCAACCCGGTTTCGAAGGCAGCATTCACGGCTTCCTTCGCTGCCATCGCCGCAGGCTTTGACTTCGCGGCGATCACCCCGGCTGCCTTGAGTGCCTCGGACACCACGTCTGCCGCCGGAACCACCCGGGAGACCAGCCCGCACCGCTCTGCTTCCTCAGCGTCGATGAACCGGCCGGTGAGGATCATGTCCATGGCCTTGGCCTTGCCCACGGCCCGCGTGAGGCGCTGCGAGCCGCCCATGCCCGGGAGCACGCCCAGGTTGATTTCCGGCTGCCCGAACTTGGCGTTGTCCCCCGCGATGATCAGGTCGCACATCATGGCCAGTTCGCAGCCGCCGCCCAGGGCAAAGCCGGATACCGCGGCGATGGTGGGGATCCGCAGGCGGGTGAAGTCTTCCCAGCCCCGGAACCAGTCCGCCACGTACATGTCCATGTAGCCCTGGTCCGCCATTTCCTTGATGTCGGCGCCCGCAGCGAAGGCCTTGCCGGAGCCGGTGATCACGACGGCACCGACCCCGGGATCGGAATCCATGGCGGTGACGGCGGCCACCAGCTCTTCCATGGTGGCCTTGTTCAGTGCGTTCAGTGCCGAGGGCCTGTTGAGGGTCACCAGCCCTACCCTGCCCTGCTGCTCCACCAGGATGTTGGCGTACTCCGTCATTCGGGACTCCCGTCGTCGTGTGCTGTTGTGGCCCTGCGCTGGTCCGGCAACTCCGTGCCGCTGTGCTCCCCTGCGGGACCGTCCCCGGCCTGCCGCTCCGAGGCGCCGCGGATTTCGGTGATGATGGCGGAGAAGTCGCGGCCCGCGCCGCCCTCCGCGGCAAACCTATCGTAGATCCGGGCGGCGAGCGCTCCCATCTGCCCTGCCACCCCGGTACTGCCGAGCGCGTTGACGGCCAGGTTGAGGTCCTTGGCCATGAGGGCCGAGGCGAAGCCCGGCTGGTAGTCCCTGTTGGCGGGGCTGGTGGGGACCGGCCCGGGCACAGGGCAGTTGGTGGTCAGCGCCCAGCACTGCCCTGACGCGGCGGAGGCGACGTCGAACAGGGCCTGGTGGGTCAGGCCCAGCTTTTCCCCCAGCACGAAGGCCTCGCTGACCGCGATCATCGAGACGCCCAGGATCATGTTGTTGCAGATTTTGGCGGCCTGTCCCGCTCCGTGGGCACCACAGTGCACCGCCCGCTTGCCCATCACCTCCAGGAGCGGCCGCACTGCCTCGAAGTCCTCCGCTTCACCGCCGGCCATGAAGGTCAGGGTGCCTGCCTCCGCTCCCACCACGCCACCGGAAACGGGGGCGTCAACGGAACGGTGGCCCGCTTCGGTGGCCAGGCGCGCGGCTTCCCGCGCCTCTTCCACATTGATGGTTGAGCAGTCCAGGAACATGGTCCCGGGCCGCGCGGCAGCCAGCAGCCCTGGTTCCTCCGGTTGTCCAGAATGTCCAGCGCCGCCCCGGTAGGCGTCCAGGACGTGCCGGCCGCTGGGAAACATGGTCAGCACCACGTCGGCGCCCGCCAGCGCATCCACCGCGCTGGTTGCCATCGGAACACCCTGTGCCCGGGCAGCCTCCACGGCTGCCGGCACCACGTCGAACCCGGTCACGCGGTAACCGGCACGGATCAGGTTCAGGGCCATGGGACCGCCCATGTGTCCAAGGCCCAGAAAGGCCACAGCGCCCGTTTCAGGCATGGTCCGCCTCCTTCACGTCCAGGTCCGGCCCGGGCTGCAGGTCCAGTTCCCCGCCGTCCAGCGGCTGGAAGAACCTGTCCACCTGCGCGGGCAGCACCTCGGCCAGCGTGGCCGGTTTCCACTGCGGGTTCCTGTCCTTGTCCACTACCTGGGCGCGGATTCCCTCGCGGAAATCAGGTCCGGCCAGGAGGCGGATTCCTACCCGGTATTCCTGGGCCAGGGCCTCATCAAGGGTCAGGTTGGCGGCCCGGCGCAGGGACGCCAGGGTGACCTTGACCGAGGTGGGCGACTTGGCTTCGATGGTGTCCGCCGCTTCCGTGGCATCTTCCCGGCCAGGCCCGGTCCAGGCCCGGAGCCGGGCAACAATTTCCCCGGCATCGTCGCTGGCGTAGCAGGCATCGATCCAGTCCCGCTGCCCGGACAGGGCTGAGGCCGGAGGCTGTTCGGCGCAGCGGGCGACGGCGGCTTCCGGGCTTTCGTCCTCCAGCGCCGCCACCAGCCGGGGCAGCGCGTGTGACGGGACGTAATGGTCGGCAAGGCCCAGGAACAAGGCATCGCCGGCGTCAAGGTGTGCCCCGGTCAGGGCCGCGTGGGTTCCCGTTTGGCCCGGCGCGCGGGACAGCAGGAAGGTGCCGCCGACGTCGGGGGCGAACCCGATGGTTGTTTCCGGCATCCCCATTCTGGTCCGCTCGGTGACCACGCGGACATTCCCATGCGCCGAGACACCCACGCCGCCGCCAAGGACCAGGCCGTCCATGAGGGCAACATAGGGCTTTGGGTACCGGGCAATGAGCGAGTTCACGCGGTACTCGGTCTGCCAGAAGCCGGCGGTCCGGTCTCCGCCGTGCAGCATGTCCTTGTAGATGGCCACGATGTCTCCGCCCGCGCACAGGCCCCGCTCCCCGGCGCCCTGCACCAGGACGGCCGCCACGCCGTCGTTCCCTGCCCATGCGGTGAGCTGCCGCAGGAGCAGGTCCACCATTCCGGCGGTGAGCGCATTGACCGCCCGTGGCCTGTTGAGGGTGATCACGCCGAGCTGGCCTCGGCGGTCAAAAAGCACTTCCGCGGTTCCGTTCCCTGCCGTGCTGTCCGTGATGTTGCCCGTAGCTGCCGTCATCGGCTGGTGCTCCTTCGCATGGTGGCCGGACGTGTGATCCAGGTCATTCTGGTGCGAATATACCCGCCGCCTGCTGCCCGGGACCAACCGTGCCCGCGCCGCGGGCGGGGCCCTTCGAGGGCTTTACCTGCCGCACGGCTGCCAAGGTAAGTTAGGAACCGTGAAGATAGCTACCTGGAATGTGAACTCGCTCCGTGCCCGCGCCGACCGCGTTGAAGCCTGGCTCCAGCGCAGCGACTGCGACGTCCTGGCCATCCAGGAGACAAAGTGCAAGGACGACAACTTTCCGTGGGAACTCTTTGAACGGATGGGCTACGAGGTGGCCCACTTCGGGGTGAACCAGTGGAACGGCGTGGCCATCGCCTCCCGGGTGGGGCTTGAGGACGTGGAACGGACGTTCCTGGACCAGCCCTCGTTCGGCAAGGCCGGCAAGGATCCCGTCCAGGAAGCCCGGGCCATGGCTGCCACGTGCGGCGGCATCCGTGTCTGGAGCCTCTACGTCCCCAACGGCCGCTCCCTGGACGACGAACACATGCCGTACAAGCTCAAGTGGCTGGAAAGCCTCAAGACGCACGCCCAGGCCCTGGTCACGGACAACCCGCAGGCGCAGGTGGCCTTGATGGGTGACTGGAACATCGCGCCTTTTGACGACGACGTCTGGGACATCGACCTGTTCATCGCCAACCGGTCCACGCACGTCAGCCCTCCGGAGCGGGAGGCGTTCCACGCGTTCGAGGCGGCCGGCTACACCGACGTGGTGCGCCCCTACACCCCCGGCCCGGGCGTCTACACCTACTGGGACTACACCCAGCTGCGGTTCCCCAAGAAAGAGGGCATGCGGATCGACTTCGTCCTGGCCTCCCCCGCGCTGGCGGCCCGCGTCACCGGCGCCTCGATCGACCGCGAGGAACGCAAGGGCAAGGGCGCCTCTGACCACGCTCCCGTGCTGGTGGAACTGGCGGACTGATGACTGCACCCTGGACCCTTCCAAGGAGACCGTGATGACGGGGAACCTCTACCGGGGCCAGGCCGGCCTGCCATTTTCCTCCACCCTGCGCGTCTACGAACCTCTGGAAGCCTTTCCGGAGGAACAACGCCCGGCCATCAAGGCCGCCGGCGCGCAGGCCATGTCCCGCGCCGCCGTCGAAAATGCGGAACTGCTGGCGTCGCTGGGACGTATCACCCGCACGGGCGGCGATCCGTTCCCCACGGGCCGGACCGACCTGGTGCGCGTCACCACGGCGCCGGAAAGCGGAACGGCCGACGACGGTGCTGACGCCGGCACTGAGCCAGTCCTCCTGTATTGCCCCAGCCAGCTTGTCCTGCGCGCCGGTCTGGCTGCGAACGCCCTGATGGAGGGAATCCACGGCCCGCTGGCCGAACTGCTGATTCCGGAGGAGCAGCGGGACCGGCACCAGGAGCGGATCGACCTGGTGAAGGCCCGTGACGGTTCCGTCCGCGTCCACACCCGGGCGTCAACCTGGGGCATTCCGTTCAGCTGGTTCTCATTGTTCATGGAATCCGACCGCAAGGATGTGGTGGAAGCCGCGGGGCGCATCCTCACCGTCCGCGTCTGGGCGCCCATCACCGACGCACTGGAGCGGGCCCGCTACGCGGTGGCCAACCTGGCCCTCGCCGCCCCGGACCTGGATATGCTCGATGACCTGGCGCAGCTGACGGAATGGCTTGAGCTGTTCCACGTGAATTCCATGGTGGAGCTGGACTACGGTGCCGTGGCGGACAAGGTGTACCCGGACGAATCCCCCATGGACATCAGGCTGGGCATCGAATGCCTGGCCGAGGGTGACATGACGGGCGCCGCCGCGGCCTACCGGCGGCTGGCCTCGCGCTGGATTCCCATCCGGCAGCTGGCCCGCGCGTCGTAACGGTCCCCGGTTTCCTGCTGTTAGGGGTTTTGGGGAGGCGCAGTGGTGCGCCGAATGATCAGTTCGTGGGGGGCGACGGCGGAACGGACCGCACCGGCCTCGCCATCCAGCTCGTCCAGCAGCATCTTGGTGGCCAGTTCGGCCTGCTCGTCCGGGCGTTGCCCCACGGTGGTCAGGCCTATGGCATCGGCAAAGTCGTGGTTGTCGATGCCCACCACGGACAGTTCGCCGGGGACGCTGACGCCCATGCGGTTGGCCTCAAAAATGACCCCCATGGCCATTTCATCCGAGGCGCAAAAGATGGCGGTGGGCTTCTGCCCCGGCCGGGACCACAGCCGGCGCAAGGCTTCCTGGCCGCTGCGGACGGTGAAGTCCCCCCACTCATCCCATTCCGGCCGGGTCGGCAGGCCGGCGGCCGCCATCACGTCCTTGAACGCCAGGATGCGCACCCGGGGGACGTCGAAATTCAAGTCGGTCTCGTCGTCGCCATGCAACAGGGCAATGTCCCGGTGTCCGAGGTCGATCAGGTGCCGGACCGCGGTGGACGCGGCAGCATAATCGTCAATGCCGATGTACGGGCATTCCTCAACGTGCCCTCCCACCACAATCAGCGGAATATCGATCTTCTGCAGGTGCTCGATCTCTTCGTGGCTGAGCGCCATACACAGGACCAGCAGCGCGTCGATCTGCTTGTAGACCATGGTCTTGCTGAAAAGCCGTTCCCGGTTGCTGCCATGGCCGCCAAGGTTGAACAGCGAAAGATTGTAGTGGCGGGCATGCAGTTCCCGGTCGGCGCCCTCGATGGCCTTGGAGAAGAACCACCGGCTGACGAACGGGGCCAGGACACCAATGGTCTTGGTGCGTCCGGTGGCCAGGCCGGAGGCCGAAGATGAAGCGACATAGCCCAGGTCCCCTGCCACTTCCAGGATTTTTTTCCTGGTGGCCGGCGAAACCCGCGGCAATCCGCGGACTGCCCGGGAGACTGTGGCGGTTGAGACTCCGGCGGCAGCCGCCACGTCCTCGATGCTGACGCCGTTATGGCCGCCCCGCTGGGACCTTTCCGTTGTCCGTGCCACCGTGTCCCCTCTTTAACTCCTTTGCGGCGTAGGGCCGGCCGGCCCTGCGTTTACCCCGGCCCTGTATTTTTCCACTCCGCGGGCAGGCAGTGTTAACCGGCCCGGTGGCCGCGCATGCACCACCATCACGGCGGCGGCCCGGCGCCGTCCGCATTCCTACCTGCGGGCCGGGAGTTTCCGGCGGAGCCGGACCATGCCATACAGGGCCAGCAAAGTTGCCAGCAGTCCCAGCGCCCATCCAAGGGCAGGCTGGGCAGTAACTTCCATCCACACAGTGACCACCAGGAGGACCAGGGCCCAGAATGCGAGGAAGCCAATGATGATGTCGAAGTCCTCGCCCGAGCGGACCAACCGGCTGCGGTTTCCCGCCCCCGGTGTGCGGGGGCGGGAACCGTTGTCCGTCACTTGACTGCACCTGCCGTGAGGCCGGCGACAATCTTGCGCTGGAAGACCAGCACCAGGATCACCAGCGGAATGGTGACAATGGTGCCTGCGGCCATGATGGCCGTGTACGGGATCTGGTTGGGCTGTGCGCCGGCGAAGTTGGCGATGGCCACCGTCACCGGCTGGGTTGCGTCGCTGGACAGCTGGCTGGCAATCAGGAACTCATTCCACGAGGAAATGAACGCCAGGATTGCCGTGGTGAAGATTGCCGGTGCAGCCAGGGGCATGATGACCTTGCGGAAAGCCTGTCCCTGGGTGCAGCCGTCCACGCGTGCCGATTCCTCAAGCTCCCAGGGCATTTCCCGGAAGAACGAGGTCATGGTGTAGACCGTCAGCGGGAGCACGAAGGAGATGTTCGGGATAATCAGTGCCTGGTACGTACCCATCCAGCCGATATTGGTGAACAGCTGGAAGAGCGGGGTGATCAGGGCAACGCCGGGGAACATGGAGGCGCCCAGGATGAAGCCGAGTACCAGGAACTTGCCCTTGAAGTTCAGCCGGGCAAGTGCGTAGGCGGCGAACACACCAATGAGCAAGGAAACGATCGTCACCACGCCGCCGATGAACACACTGTTCAACAGTGCCTGGCCGAACCTGTTGCCAAAGGACGTATCGAAGGCGGTCTTGAAGTTGTCCAAGGTGACGTGGGTGGGCAGGATGGACGTGTCGTAGGTGAACCCCACCTCACGGAAAGCGGTCACCACCATCCAGTACGCCGGCGCCAGGCACCAGATCAAAATGACGATGGCACTGACATAGGTCCTGCCCTGGGCCCACTTTTCCCGGTTCTGGGCAGCCTTACGGCCTTTGTCCTGGCGTGCCCGCAGGGCGGTGGCGTCTGCTGTTGCCGTGGTCATTTCTTCCCCTTTCCTGTGGCACCGCTCTGCTCAACCACGTTTGCCCCGAGGAAGCGGACAAAGATGAAGGCGACGAGGAAGATGATGATGAACGTGATGGTGGACAGTGCGGCCGCCGAGTTGAAGCCTTGCCTGATCTGGTTGATCACCAGGATGGACAAAGTGGTGGTGTTGTTCGCACCGCCGGTGAGGATGTACGGCAGGTCGAACATGCGCAGCGCGTCCAGCGTACGGAACAGGACTGCCACCATCAGCGCCGGCTTGACCAGCGGAAGGGTGATCAGGCGGAACCGCTGCCAGGCAGTGGCGCCGTCCACCTTGGCTGCCTCATAAACTTCCGCCGGAATCATCTGCAGGCCGGCAAGGATCAGCAGCGCCATGAACGGCGTGGTCTTCCAGACGTCGGCAATGATCACGGCCCACTTGGCCGGCCACTCGCTGCCTGTCCACAGGATGGTGGTATTGAACAGCTTGTTGGCGATGCCCTCGAAAGCGAAAATGAAGAACCAGAGCTTGGCCGTCACAGCAGTAGGGATGGCCCAGGGCACCAGCACGGCGGCGCGGACCAGGCTGCGTCCGCGGAACGTACGCGCCATGATCATGGCCATCCAGAAACCCAGGACAGTTTCGAACGCCACAGTCACTACCGTGAAGAAGAACGTGGTGGCTGTAGCGGACCAGAACTGCCCACCCAGGGTGCCCGGCGGGCAGGCTACGGTTCCGCCGTCCGGTGCCGAACACTGCTGCGCCAGCCAGTTGACGTAGTTCTGAATACCCGCCGGGCCGCCTGCGGTGAAGAGGCCCGTGGCCGGATCCAGGCCGGCATCCTTTTGGAAGGACATAACAATGGCGCTGATGATCGGGTAAACGATCACCACGGCGAGGGCGATGATGGTGGGGGCGAGGAGCCAGGAGGCCCAGCGCCCCTGGCTTGCAATCCTGTTGTCCTCCCCCACGCCCTTGGGCGCGTGATGGACGGGGGTACCGCCCGACGCCGGTGACTTGACCGGCGTCGGGCCTAGTTCGGTTGCCATGGCAGAACTACGATCCCGCACCGGCGGATTCGATGGACTTCTGCATGTCAGAGAGTGCGGTTTCCACGGACTTTTCTCCCTTGATTGCGGAGTAGGCGTTCTCTTGGATTGCCTTGGTGACAGCCGGGTAGAAAGGCGTCACCGGACGCGGCACAGCGTTTTCGATGGACGTCTTCAGGACCGGCAGGTAGGGCAGCTTGGCAACCAGTTCCTGGTCCTCATACAGCGAACCAAGCACCGGGGCCAGGGAGCCCTGCGTAGCGTAGAACTTCTCGGTTTCGGCCGAAGTCATGAACTTCAGGAAGTCCAGCGCGGTGGCCTTGTTCTTGGAGTAGACACTGACGGCGAGGTTGTGGCCGCCAAGGGAGGAGGCACCGGGGCCGTCCTTGCCCGGCAGGGCAGCCAGGCCGGTCTTGTCCTTCACAGCCGACGAGCCTTCAGTGGTGATCAGGTTGAATGCGTAGGGCCAGTTGCGCAGGAACATGAGCTTGCCGCTCTGGAACGCCTGGCGGCTGTCCTCTTCCTTGTAGGTGATGGCTTCCTTGGGAATGTTGCCGTCAGCGTAGGCCTTCGCCAGGTTCCCCAGGCCGGCCTTGGCCTCGGAGGTGTTCAGGTCGGGCTTGCCTTCCTTGTTGAGGACCGAGCCGCCGGCCGAGTTGATGGCCTCGGAAGCATTCACCGTGAGGCCCTCGTACTTGCTGAACTGGCCTGCGTAGCAGCCGATGTTGTTCTGCTTGGCGATGGAGCACATGCTCATCATCTCGTCCCAGGTCTTGGGCGGGGTGGGAACCAGGTCCTTGCGGTAGTACAGGATGCCACCGTCAGAGGTCTGCGGAGCCGCGTACAGGGTGCCCTTGTACGTTGCGCTGTCCACGGTGGGCTTGAGCATGGCGCTGGTGTCGATCGCCATCTTGTCCTTCAGCGGCTGCAGCCAGCCCTTGGCTGCGAATTCCGCGGTCCAGACAACGTCCACATCCACAACGTCGTAATCGGACTGCTTGGCCTGGAAGTGCTGGACGATGTCATCGTGCTGCTGGTCGGCCTGGTCGGTCTGTTCCTTGAAGGTGACCTTTTCGTTCGGGTGGGCCGCATTCCACTTATCGACCAGGGGGCGGACAACGTTGCTGTTGTCCTTGCCCTGTACATACGTGATGGGGCCGCGGCCGTCGAGGTTGGCGTCAGCGTCGCTGCCCCCACCGCCCGTGGTGCCCCCTCCACCTCCGCCGCCGCAGGCGGACAACGTAAGGGCCAGAATGCCGGCAGTGGCAGCCGGAAGCAGGAATCTCGGGGTTTTCATTAGCTTGAAGCTCCTCGCTGAGTGACAAGTAAGTCGACAGTGCGCTTGCTAGGTGAGGTTGATGTGGTGACCATCACACTAGTAAGGTTGCTGTCTGCAATGCAAGCGTTTACATCAAAAAGTTATCAGAGGGGAACCAAATGACAGATCCGTCCGTTCCCGCGCCGCGTCCAGCCTCCCACGCGTGGTGGGCCGACGCCGTGGTCTACCAGATCTACCCCCGTTCGTTCGCCGATGGCAACGGCGACGGGATGGGCGACCTGGGCGGCGTCACGGGAAGGCTTCCCTACCTTCAGGCCCTCGGGGTGGACGCAATCTGGCTGTCACCCTTCTACAAGTCGCCCCAGGCAGACGGCGGTTACGACGTGGCGGACTACCGCCAGGTGGACCCCCTCTTCGGCTCGCTGGCTGACTTTGACGCCATGTTGCAGGAAGCCCACCGCCTCGGCCTGAAGGTCATCGTGGACCTGGTTCCCAACCACACCTCGGATGAACATGCATGGTTCCAGGAGGCGCTGGCGTCCGCCCCGGGAACTCCTGCACGGGACCGGTATATCTTCAGGGACGGCAAGGACGACGTGCCAGGATCCGGCGACGGCAACCGGGCTCCCAACAACTGGAAATCCATCTTTGGCGGGCCGGCCTGGAGCCGCGTGAATGAAGCCGACGGGACACCGGGCCAGTGGTACCTCCACCTCTTTGACACCCGGCAACCGGACCTGAACTGGGACAACCCGGAAGTCCAGGAGGAGATGCGTTCAGTGCTGCGCTTCTGGCTGGACCGCGGCGCCGACGGCTTCCGGGTGGACGTCGCCCACGGATTGGTGAAGGAGGCAGGGCTTCCGGATTGGGATGGCGTTGCAGTCATGGTGGAGGGAACCTCCGCTCCCCACCGGGAAAGCCACCTGCCCGGTGACGCTCCGCACGCCCACACCGATGCCGAGGAACCCCACAGGGCAGTGTCCCCCATGTATCCGCCGTCGCCCTTCTTCGACCAGGACGGGGTCCACGCCATCTACCGGGACTGGAACCACGTCCTGGCCGGATACGGCGGGGACCGCATGATGGTGGCCGAGGCCTGGGTGGAGCCGGCCGAGCGCCTGGCCCGCTATGTCCGGCCGGACGAAATGCAGCAGGCCTTCAACTTCGATTTCCTGCTGGCGGGGTGGGATGCCGAACGGATGGCGGACGCCATCGACGCATCCCTGGCAGCGGCAGCATCAGTGGGGGCCCCGTGTACGTGGGTGCTCAGCAACCACGACACCGTACGGCACACCACCCGGTTTGGACTCAAGGATCCCACGACGTTTCCGAAAGGCATCGGCCCCGCCGACGAACAGCCCGACCCAGCACTGGGCCTTGCCCGCGCCCGTGCCGCCACGTTGGTTGAGCTGGCACTGCCTGGTTCCGCCTACCTCTACCAGGGAGAGGAACTGGGGCTTCCCGAGCACACTGCGCTTCCCGACTCCGCCAGGCAGGACCCCACGTTCTTCCGGACGCATGGGGCTGAAATCGGGCGTGACGGCTGCCGTGTCCCGCTGCCGTGGGCCCAGGACCAGCCCGGGTTCGGATTCTCCGGGGCACTCTCCGCCAAGGCGTCCGGGCCCTGGCTTTCCCAGCCGGAAAGCTTTGGCCCCTTGGCCGCCGACCAGCAGGATGGCGAGGAGGGCTCAACCCTTGAGCTGTACCGGGCAGCCCTGGCCTTCAGGTCAGCACAGCAGCTGGGCAGCGGCAGCGTGGAATGGACTGATGAACACGCGCCGGACAGCGGACTGCTGGCGTTCCGGAACGGGGATGTGGTGGTCCTGTCCAACCTGGGCTTCGCCTCCGCCCCTGTGCCGGAGGGCTACACCGTGGTGCTCTCAAGCGGTCCCGAGCCGGTCGATGAATGGGCCGGGATGCGGGAGGTGCCCGTGGACAGCACCGTGTACCTTCTGGGCGGCCGGTAGCAGCAGGGTGCCCGGGCTGCCCACGCAGAGGCAGTTCAGCGGACGCGCTCTGCCCGGCTGAAGCGTGTCCGCGCCCCGGCCCCGATGTGGATGAGGACGGGAATCTCCTTGCCCACAACAGACTCCAGGGCATTCAGGAGCCCGGAGACCTCGGCTGCGAGGAGGTGCGGGGCCACCCCTTGGCGTGGCAGGAGCCGGACCTTCAACGCCGGGGAACCCTTCACGTCGTAGGTGGTGACGGTGGCGCCTGCCAGGTCCGGCCGTCCTTCAAGGGCCTGCCGGAGGGCCTGCTCGGCCACCCCGCCGCCGATCCGGACGTCGCCGGGAGTCTCTCCGGGATCGTATTCCGCGGCCAGCAGGTTTGACCGGCCCTTGCCTTGCTGGGCGATCCAGGCAACCATGAGCCCCATCAGTGCCAGGAGCGCCAGCGCCACGACGATCCACAGCCAGCTCTCCGGCCGGCCCGGGAACCGGGCGGACTCGAACAGCCGGCTGACACCGTCCCATGCTCCGGCGGACCAGGAATGCCACCAGGAGCCCACCGGGGGCACGGTTGCCAGCAGCACCAGGAGGAGTCCGGTGCCCAGCAGGATCAGGCCCAGCACGGTGAGCAGGATGCGGTTGAGCAGTGCCGGGGTGCTGTTCATGCTCCGATCACCCCGGACGGGGTCACATTGATGCGCGGAACCGGCGCCGGCTCCAGCAGCATCTGGTCCAGCTCGTCCCGCACGGCCTCAAGGACACGGTCCGGGTCCACGGGCACACCGGAGGTTGGCCGGACGTTCACCAGCACCTGGCGCTGGGAGACGACCACCATGACCTGGTCGGGGGTGACATTGGCCGCCAGCCGCGCGCGCCGGGCGATCGAGGATGCGACGACCTCGTCATCCACCACCACGGCCGGAAGTCCCTCGCCCGGGGCGCCGGCCAGGAGATGGCGGGCACGTTTCCCGGGAAGGATTCCGTTGAGCAGGAAAACCAGTCCCAGCATCGCCAGCACAGCACCGATCGCTGCCAGCAGCAGCGGGGGGATTCCGGCAGGCAGGTCGACGATGCGCTGGGCAGCCACCTGCGGCTCGATCAACCAGGCCGGCTGCCCCACGGCATGCACTCCGGACTCGAGGACGCCGTAGCCGGCCAGCACCAGGACCAGGACGGCGCCCACGACCGAGACCACGGCCCTGGAGGAATGGGTTTCGCGGTAAACCACCCTGCCCATGTCCGGGCCGTTGTTTCTCCGGGATCCGCTGTTGGCCCGGCGGCTTTCCACCCTGCTGCTCACCGTACCCGCCCTCCTCTGCTGATCTTTGCCCCGCTGACTCGGATGTCCACCCGGCTCAACTGCGAGCCGCTCAGTTCCGAGACCCTTGCCAGGATGCTTTCCTTGGCCTTCACCGTGCGGTCCCAGATGGATCCGCCCGCGATCTCGACCCTGGCAGGGTCCAGCACCACGGACTGCAAAGGCGGGATGCTGATGGGGGTGACGAGGGACAAGGCCAGCAGGCCGTCGTCGTCCGTCCAGTCCGCGCGCACGTCCTGGGCGTCGACCCCCAGCGCCTGCGCCGCAGCTGCCTTGGCAAGGCTGGTCAGCGCCTGGGTGCTGATCCGGTTATGGCCGCTGAGCGCCTGCCCACGCACAACGGGCGCGGGCGAGCTCATGAGGAGGAGCGCCGGCCGGTGATGGCGTCGAATATGCCGCGCAGGTCCAGCTTTCCTTCGGCGGCACGGCCCAGGAGCGCCCCGATGGCCATGAACAAAAGGGAAACGAGAAAGCCCCACAGGCCGAACTGCAGGGACATGAATGCCACGAAGGCGCCCATGGCCGTGCCTGCCACGGTGAGGTTCACAGCAGCGCCTCCCGTTCGGGAGCAACCGGCGCGGTTGTCTTGACGGGCGGCGGCACGTAGACGTCCGTGATTTCGACATTCACCTCGATGACCTGCAGCCCCACGAGTTCTTCGACCGCGCGGTAAACGGCGGCCCGGACGTCATTGGCCAGTGCATGCAGGGGCGTTCCGTAGCTGGCCACCAGGGTGATATCCACGGCTACCTGTGTTTCGCCCACTTCCGCGTGGACGCCGGCGGCATGATCGGAACTTCCGACTGCGTCACGGATGGCGCCCAGGGCACGGGACGGGCCCGAACCCAGGGAGTAGACGCCGGGGACCGACCGCGCGGCGATCCCCGCGACTTTTGCCACGGCGGTCTCGGAAATTACGGTCCGTCCCGGACCAGGAGCCGGACTGGCGGCAGGACGGCTTGGCACCACGGGGTGCGGGTTCTGGTATTCCATCAGGCACTCCCCCTTCTGTTGGTTCCACCCTATAACCAGGCTGCGGCACATGTGCTGGAAAACCCCCGCGCGGGCCGCACCGCAGAAGGCGTTCCGTGCCGGGGATTTCCGTGCCGGGTTAAAAGGAACCAGGCGGGAATCCCGTGGGGGCTCCCCGCCTGGTTCACGTGCGGCGACCAGCCGCTGGTGCGTGAGGACCTACTTGTAGAGGCCTTCGCCGCCAACCCTCACATTGGTGGGCAGGTAGCCGAACGGGCCCAGGCCGTTCCGGCCAAAGTTCCTGTCCACCTGGGACACACCGTTGCGGAAGTTGATCTTCACCGTCGGTGACAGGGAGCCGCCACGGACGCCGTTGACGTTGTCGATGAAGGACTGCACCAGGCCGCCGGGCTGCACATAGTGCGAATATGCCTGGAACTGCCGGCCGTTCTGGTTCGGGGTGGGTGCCTCCGGGGACTCGGACGGAAGGTTCAGGTCCGTGGGCGAACCTAAGGCCAGGCCGCTGTTGTTCATCGGCTGGTAGTCCGAGCGGATGCCGTCGCCCACGAAGCCGTACACGCCGTCGGGACCGCGCATGCCCGCAGCGTAGGTGAACTGGTGGCTGATGGTGAACAGGTAGTACTTGTTCTTGCCGTTTTCATTCTGGATGAAGATCTGCGGACGCTCGGTCTGGTCGTTCACGCAGTTGCCGGAAAGGATGGGCGGAAGGAAGGACCACTTGGTCAGGTCCTTGTTGTCCGCCACTGCCAGCCCCACGTTGGCTGTCTGGAAGTAGGCACCGCTGTTCTGGACGTCGGTAACGCTCTCCGCATGGGGGTCACCGGGCCGGTAGCCCAGGTCCTCGGCCTTGCACTGGTAGTCGCCGCGCTTTGCTGCTGTGTTGCCTTCGAACACCATGTACGTCTTCCCGGGGTTGGCCGGGTCCACGAACGTGTAGGGGTCGCGGAATGCGAATCCGGCGTTCTGCGCCTTGGTCTGGTACATCTTTCCGTCCGGTTCCAGCAGCTTGGTGTGCTGGAACCCGTCAAACGTGACGCCGTTCTGGTCGGCATGAATGTTTCCCAGCGCCTTGGCAATCACAGCGTCCGGGGCAATTCCACCGCCGCCGGCGTTCCGCTCAGCCACATCGTAGAAGGTAGTGGCCGTGTAGAAGACGTTCACGTGGTTGCCCTGCATCAGGCGCGTGGAACCGGACCATTCGGTGTTGCCGATGGAGGTGTTGTCCAGGAACAGGTGTCCACCGTATTTCCACTTGTCCTTGGCCGGGTCCGCGTTGGTCTTCCGGAAGAAGTAGCCGATCCGGGCGTTCCAGTGGCGCTGGTCGAAGCCGTATCCGGCGTGCCGGTCAGCGACCAGGGAGAAGATGACGTCCCAGCCCTTGTAGCTGATCTGGTTGGCGTTTTCGTCCGTCAGGGACCAGGTGTCCCAGACCCAGACGTCGTCGTTCATGGCGGGGAAGTCCTGCGGGATTTCCGGCATGGTGACGTCCGGGCTCATGGAGTTGGCGCCCGGGGAGACCGTGGAGTCGCTCTGCGCCATGATCTGGCGTGCGTCTGCGCGGGTCCACTTGGAGGTGAAGTCCGACGCCGGGTCGAAGGCCTGCTGCGTGTGTTGCGTGGGCAGGGGGAAGCCCGGGGCGGGGGCCGGCATCTGCTGGACGGCAGGCGGGTCGGAAGGCTCGTTGGCCTGTGCCGCGGGGACGGCCAGGAAGGCCGAGGCAGCCAGGGTTGCCGCCAGCGCCGCGGCGCCGGTGCGCCACCGCAGCAGCCGGTGTTGGGGGTGCTTGTGCATGTCTTGCTCTTCTCGCGGAGTTGTAACTATTCGTGGAAGGCGGGCGAGTGCCCATGACCCCGAAACCAACCGCGGCCCCGGCAACACCTCTGGCGTCATCCGGGACGCCGTTGTGTTGTGGGGGTTCCAGGCCTGGGTAGGGCCTGCCTGGCCGATGGAAAGCGTGCTGTCCTTCGGCCGCGCTCAACCGTAGACGGGGTGGAGGGAGCACTTCAAACCCTGTTTCGGTAGCCGGAACTGGTTACTGCCCAGTAGAGTGCAAGCGCTTACGCAAGTCATCGCGCGCGCGTGCCACATCCCGTCAGCAGGGGTCAAATGTTTCGTCAGGCCCCCGAGAATTTTTTCAGCGCGGGATGCGTTGTTGCGTGCACCACGTCCGCGCCCCCTGCAGCCGGGCGGCCGTCGTGGGGCAGCGCCAGGCACCAAGGTCCTGGCGGCCGCTTCAGGTATAGGGACTGGGTGCGGGGTCACGTGCACGCAATGCACGGCTTTAAATGAAGAAAAGCACCAGTTCCGAAGAACTGATGCTTCCCAGTGGTGGCTCCGACCGGCGTCGATCCGGTGACCTTTCGATTTTCAGTCGAACGCTCTACCAACTGAGCTACAGAGCCTAGGTGACTAGTCACCATGACAGCCGGAATTTCTTCCAACAATCAGAGCGACCCTGACGGGACTTGAACCCGCGACCTCCGCCGTGACAGGGCGGCGCGCTAACCAACTGCGCTACAGGGCCTTGCGTTTCTTGCTTTTGCAGTATCTCTACCGCTTTTTTCAAGGCTTCCAGCCTACCAGACTTTTTTAGCCTGCTTGACCAGTTCCTTGCGTACCCCCAACGGGATTCGAACCCGTGCCGCCGCCGTGAAAGGGCGGTGTCCTAGGCCGCTAGACGATGGGGGCCAGAACCCGTTCGGAACAAAATAAAAGGCGTCAAGCGGGGCTTTCCGTCTTTGTCCTCTGTGTTTCTCCGAACTGGACTCTAAAACTATAGGGGCTAACCGGGAATATTCCAAAATTGGCGAAAAACCCCGCCGTTTGGCGGCTGCGCAGGTGAAGATGGACGGATGGATGCCGTCGACGCGCTCAACGAGATCGCTTTCTGGCTGGAGCGCGGACGCGCGGCCACGTTCAAGGTCCAGGCCTTCCGGAAGGCAGCCGCCGCCATCAGCCCCCTCGGCCCCGCGGAAGTAGCCGAACGCGCCCGGAGCGGCCGGCTCAAATCCATGAAGGGAATCGGCGACCGGACCTACGCCGTGATCCGGCAGGCCGTGGACGGACAGGTCCCTGACTACCTGGCAGACCTCAGGGAGAAGGGTGCCCAGCCGCTGGCATCAGGCGGGACGGAGCTCCAAGCGGCGCTCCGTGGCGACCTGCACAGCCACAGCGAATGGTCCGACGGCGGCTCCCCCATTGAGCTGATGGTGGCGGCCGCTGAGGTGCTGGGCCGCGAATACCTGGCCCTGACCGACCACTCCCCCAACCTCACCATCGCCAACGGGCTGTCCGCCGGGCGCCTGCGGGAGCAGCTGGACGTGGTGGCGGGCATCAACAGCAACGGCGGGGCCACCCGGTTGCTGACGGGCATCGAGGTGGACATCCTGGAATCCGGCAGCCTGGACCAGGAACCGGCGCTGCTGGACCGCCTGGACATCGTGGTGGCCAGCGTCCACTCGAAGCTCCGTGCGGATCGGAAAACCATGACCACCAGGATGCTCGGGGGCATCCGGTCTCCGCAGACCAACGTCCTTGGCCATTGCACGGGACGGCTCGTTGAAGGTTCGCGCGGGACGCGGCCGCCGTCGGAATTCGACGCCAAGGAAGTCTTCGCAGCGTGCGCGGAACACAACGTTGCCGTGGAGATCAATTCCCGCCCGGAGCGGCAGGACCCGCCCGATGCCCTGATCCAGCTGGCATTGGAGGCTGGGTGCCTGTTCTCGATCGACAGTGACGCCCACGCACCGGGACAACTGGACTTCCTGCAGTACGGCGCCGAGCGGGCAGCCCGAAATAACGTGCCGCCCGAGCGGATCATCACCACCTGGCCGGTGGACAAGCTGCTTGCGTGGGCCGGCACAAAGTAGGGCGGTGTTGTCCCGGGCCGCGTCAGCGGGGCTGAGCGCCGCTACTTGAGGGCGTCTGCCAGCTTCTGGCGGAAGTCCGCCTTGGTGGACAGCGTGAGCTTCTCGCCGTTGAGGAAGAAGGTGGGCGTGCCATTGACCCCAAGGGCGTTGCCGTCCGCGATGTCGGCCAGGATGCGGTCCTCGGTCTTCTGGTCGGCCACGACGGCATCGAACTGCGCCAGGTCCAGCCCCAACTGCCCGGCGTAGGTGCGGAACAGGGGTGCCTGCGACTGCTGGCTGCCGGCCCACTGGGACTGGTTTTCGAACAGCTTGGCGGCCATCTGCTGGTACTGCCCCTGCTGCGCCGCTGCTTCCGCCGCCAGGGCGGCCTGGCCGGAATTGGGGTGGGCGGACAGCGGGAAGTACCTGTTGACGAAGGTGATCCTGTCCCCGAACTCCGCCTTGAGCTCCTCCACGAAAGGATGGACGGCGGCGCAGGACGGGCACTCGAAGTCCAGGAATTCCACCAGCTGGGCCTTCTCCTCGGCAGGCGCAGTGAGGCGGTGGCTGTCGGCACGAACGAGTTGTTCGGCACCGGCGGCCGGAGACGCCACCTGCTGGGGCTTCGTTGCGGTAAAGATGGCGTACAAGGCAACGCCGCCCAGGACGATGGCAGCCAGCGCAATCCAGGTGATTTTCCTGACAAGGCGCGGGGTGTCACGGGCGGGAACCGAAGGAGAGGCCATGGTCCGCATCCTAGCCCGCGGCCACCCACATGGCCGATTTCCGCCAGTTCGGTGCCCGCAGCAGCCGTACATTTGACTCATGCCTTCCACCAGCCGCGCCCGCCGGCCCCTGCCTTCCCCCGCTGCAGCACCCACGCCCGTAAAGGCCCTTGGCGTGGCGGCCATGGTGGTCACGGTGGTGCTGTGGGCCTCCGCGTTCGTCGGCATCCGCGCCATTGGGCCGCATTTCTCCCCCGGCTCCCTGACGCTCGGCAGGCTGGCGGTCGCCGCCGTCGTGCTGGCCTTCCTGGTGGTGCCGCAGCTGCTCAGGAGCCGGGTGCTGCCCAGGGGGCGCGAATGGCTGCCCATCCTCGCCTATGGCGTGATGTGGTTCGGCGGCTACAACGTTGCCCTGAACGCCGCCGAACACATCCTTGATGCCGGCACCAGCGCCCTGCTGATCAACGTCAACCCGATCCTGGTGGCCATCATGGCCGGCATTTTCCTCAAAGAGGGCTTTCCCCGCTGGCTGCTCATCGGCAGCACGGTGGCGTTCGGCGGTGTTGCACTGATCGCCCTGGGTTCCGGACAGCCGCGCAGCCCCGGGGAAAGTTCGACGACGGACCTGGCAGGCGTGGCGCTTTGCCTCCTTGCGGCAGTGCTCGCCGCAGTCAGCGTCATCATCCAGAAGCCAGTGGTGCGGAAGTTCCCCGCGGCACAGGCCACCTGGTTCGGCATCATGGTGGGAGCACTGTGCTGCCTGCCGTTCGCCGGGCAGTTGGCGTCCGAAGTGCAGGCCGCTCCCCCGCAGGCCACCTGGGCGCTGGTGTACCTGGGCGTTTTCCCCACGGCCATTGCCTTTACCACCTGGGCCTACGCACTGTCCCTGGTGGACGCCGGGAAGCTGGCCGCCACCACCTACCTGGTGCCCGGGACCACGGTCCTCATCTCCTGGCTGCTGCTCGGTGAGATCCCCACCGCCTGGGGACTGGTGGGCGGGCTGGTGTGCCTGGTGGGCGTAGGGCTGACCCGGCGCAGGACGCGGGCACCCGGGCAGCGGCCCGGGCACTAGAGTCGGGGTATGCCAGCCAGCCTCCCGCCCGGACTGCCCATCGTTCCCGACGGCCCGCACGAATCGTCCCCATTCACCATGTCTGCTGACGAATTCGAGGTGGCAGTCGAGGATGCCCTGGCCAGTATCCCGGACCGGCTGGCCCGTGCCATGGACAACGTGGCAGTCTTCATCGACGACGACTACGTGCCCGGTCCGGGGGAAGATCCGGACACCGTCCTGCTGGGGCTGTACGAAGGCGTCCCGCTGACCGAACGCGATTCGTGGTGGGACGCCGGTTCCCTTCCCGACCGGATCACCATCTTCCGCGAGCCCATCCTGGAGATCTGCGCCTCCCGGGAGGACGTGATCCACGAAGTGGCCGTCACGGTGGTCCACGAAATCGCGCACCATTTCGGCATTTCCGATGACCGGCTGCACGAGCTGGGCTGGGGCTAGCCTTGTAAGCATGGGACACGACCACAGCCACAGCCACGGGATCACCGCCACCGGGCGGCACCGGAAACGGCTGGTGGCCGTCCTGGGGATCACCCTCGGCGTCGTCCTCATCCAGCTCGTGGGAGCGGTGCTGTCCGGTTCGCTGTCCCTGCTCGCGGACGCCGGTCATATGCTCTCCGACGCGGCCGGCGTCACCATTGCACTGCTTGCCGCCTGGATCGCGGGCCGCCCGGCGAGCGACCAGCGGACCTACGGCTACCAGCGCGCCGAGGTGCTCGCGGCCCTGGCGAATGCTCTGATCCTGATCGTGATCTCCGTGGTGATCTTCACCGAGGCGGTCCGCCGGTTCGGCGCACCGCCGGAAGTGCAGACAGACATCATGCTGTTTGCCGCCATCCTCGGCGCCGTGGCCAACCTGGTGTCGCTGTTGATCCTTCGCACGGCACAGGATGAAAGCCTGAACATCCGTGGCGCCTACCTGGAGGTGCTGGGCGACCTCCTGGGCTCGGTGGCCGTCATCATTGCCGCCGTGGTCATTATGGTGACCGGCTTCCAGGCTGCAGACACCATCGCCTCCGTCCTTATCGCGCTGATGATCCTGCCGCGGGCCTGGAGCCTGCTGCGCGACGTGGTGGATGTCCTGCTGGAGGCCAGTCCGAAGGGGGTGGAGGTGCAGATGATCCGCGAGCACATCCTCTCGGTTGCCGGCGTGACCGATGTCCACGACATCCACATCTGGACCATCACGTCCGGCGTCCCCGTCTTCTCGGCCCATGTGGTGGTGGAGGACGGCGTGCTCAACGCACGGGGTGCCGACCAATTGCTGGACAAGCTGATCACGTGCCTGGGTTCCCATTTCGATACCAACCACTGCACCTTCCAACTGGAGCCTGCTAGCCACTCAGAGCACGAGGAACATCAACACGCCTAACCCCGACACACCCGCGGATTTCACCGGAAAATGACACCCATGTGGTTTATGTTATTGATGTGACTGTTGTTGCTAATGTGCAAAAGGTCACGTAGCCTCGGACTGCTGGCGAGCAGCTGAGGGGCACAGTCGTGCCGCATCCAGAACCTCACTCCCAGTCTTACCGTTGCGAGGTCTCTGCAGATGGCTTTACCCGGATCCGGCCGCAGGACGGCTGCGCTGTGCGCCGCCGTCGCACTCTTTGCATCCGTGGCAACACCCGCACTCGCGGTGCCTGCACCATCGGCCCCCGTGACCGTTCCTGCGTCGCCCGCAATTCCCTCGCCGGACGACATCGCAGCAGCGAAAGCCAGTGAAGCCGCGACGGCGGACCAGGTCAGCGCGATCGAGCGCATCCTGGCGGACGCCTCCACAGCCCAACAGGCAGCGTTCGCGGTGGCCATGCAGGCCAACAACTCCTACAGCGAGGCTCTCGTGGAGCTGCAGCAACGGACGGAAGCGGCGTCAGCTGCCGCAGCCAGAGCCTCCTCCGCGCGCGACCAGCAGGACAAAACCCGGAAGCAGGTGGGTCAGCTCGCCGGCGACCTGTACCGCAATGGCGGCCTGAACCCCACCCTCGGAACCCTGGCCAGCGGCAGCGAAAGCCTGCAGCAGGCTGCCACGCTTGAGGCACTTTCCGCCAGCCGCAGCCGGGCCTTTGAGGCTGCGGACGCTGCTGCCACCGCCTACCGTTCCCTGACCGCAGCCGCGGAGGACGCCACCAGAGCCGCCGATGATGCCGCAAAGACGGCCGAGCAACGCAAGACCCAGGCGGAACAGGCCAACGCCGCGCAGGTCAAAGCCGTTGCCGACGCCAAGGCACAGCGGACCATCCTGGTGGACCAGTTGGCCCAACTCCGGAACACGACTGTGGCGCTCGAATCGGCCAGGGTGGATGCCCTTGACCGGCAACGCGAAGAGGCACGCCTTGCTGCCTTGTCCGCCGCCGCGGACCAGGCGGCGCGGGAGAAGGCTGAGCAGGACAAGGCAGCGCAGGAGAAGTCAGCGCAGGACAACGCCGGCCAAAACCGGCCCGCCGGACGGAACGGCGGCGGCCAGGACACGGCCCCTGCAGCGCCGGCACCCGCCCCGGCCGGGCCGGCGCCTGCCGCTCCGGCTCCGGCCCCGGCTCCGGCGGCGCCGGCACCTGTTCCTGCTCCGGCAGCCCCGGCACCCGCACCCGCTACGCCTGCTCCAGCGCCTGCTCCCGCTCCCGCTCCTGCCCCGGCTCCCGCGCCCGCTCCTGCCCCGGCCCCGGCTCCAGCTCCGGCCCCCGCGCCTCCCACGGGCTCGGGGTCGTACGAGGCAGCCATTTCGGTTGCCCTGGGGAAGGTGGGCGCGCCGTACTTCTACCAGTGGGGCGGCACGGGCGTTTACGGCTTTGATTGCTCGGGCCTGGTGCAGAATGCCTTCGCCGCGGCCGGAACGTACCTTCCGCGCACCGCATCCCAGCAGTATGCCGCCGCCCCGGTCCACGTTCCCATCTCGCAGGCCCGCCGCGGAGACCTGCTGGTCTGGGGTTCCGCGCCGAACTTCTACCATGTGGCCATCTATCTGGGGAACGGCCAGGTGGTGCAGGCCCTGAACCCGCAGGAAGGCATCACGGTTTCCAGCATCAGCTCCATGGTGGGCATGGACCTGTACCCGTACGCCGCCCGTTACTGACCAGCGGACTGGGCGCCCGGCAGGACCTGGAGGCTCCGCCGCCGTCGTCAGCTCAGGATGTCCTTGGTGACGAAGCGGCCATAGGCGAGCGCGCCGAACACTGCCACATAGCCGGCCTGGAGCAGGGCGTTGTCCACGAAGGAATCCCACACCAGGGGCTGGCGGAGCATGTCGCCGAAACCAAGCCAGTAGTGGCTGAAGAGCCATGGGTGCAGCCAGTCCAGCTGAGGAAGCTGGTCCAGGACCTGGGAAACCACCGAGACCACCACGGTTGCGGCCATCGCCCCAACGGGAACCACTGTCATGGTGGACAGGAACAGCCCGATCGCCGACAGCCCGGCCAGCGACACTGCCAGGTAGGCGGCGATCAGCACTATCCGCAGGGCAGCGTCGGCGGGCTGGACCACCCCGCCGGAGAGCAGTGTCACCGGGCCTACCGGGAACAGCGCCGCACCAATCGCCGCGCCCGCCAATCCAACGGTGAGTGGAGCCACGATGCAGAAGGCCAGCGCCCCGGCATACTTGACCAGGAGGAGCCGCGCCCGCCCTGCCGGCGCCACCAGGAGGTACCGGAGGGTCCCCAGGTTGGCCTCCCCGGCGATCGTGTCCCCCGCCACCACCCCCACGGCGAGCGGCATGAATAACGGGACGGAGACCAGCATGGCCGTGAAGGCCACAAACAGCCCGTTCTGGGTGATCCGGTCGAGGAACGCAGGACCGCGCCCCGGTGGGACCGCAGAGGAAACCTTCACGGCCACGGCAATGAGGACCGGAATGGCGGCGAGCGCCAGGAGCAGCGCCCAGGTCCGCCGGCGCCCGAACAGCACCTTGAGCTCCGACCCCAGAAGGGATAGTCCCGGGCTGCGCGGGACGGCGGCCGTCCGGGTGGCTTTGGCGGTTTCCGGTATCTCGGCGGGAACGCTACTGGGCAACGTCGAATCCTTCCCCGGTCAGGGCAACGAAGCGGTCTTCAAGGCTTTCACGCTCGACGGCGAAGCCCCGGACGCGGACGCCGGCCTTCACCAGGTGCGCCACAACATCCTCCGGGAGCACCGCAGTCTGCCCGGCTGCGGCACCCATCGCGGCCACGATGGTCTCCCCATCCAGCTGTGGGCGCTGGGGTTCCTGCAGCCCCTGCGGCCCCTGCGGCCCCGGAAGGCCGGGAAAGGCGGGATGTCCGGGTAGGGCGCGACGTTCAGCCTGTGCCTCCGGGTCTGCCGGCCCGGGTGCCAACCCCAGCCCCGCCAGGACCTGCCGCGCCGCGCCGCCGTCGGGCGTTACCAACCGCAGGCGGGTGCTTCCGGCCTGCCGCAGCTCGGCCAGGGGACCCTGTGCCACGAGCTTTCCCGCGCTCATGACGGCGGCGTGGGTGCACATCTGGTCCACCTCGGCCAGCAGGTGGCTCGAGACGAAAACGGTGGTGCCCTGGTGTGCCAGGGACCGCACCAGGTTGCGCACTTCGCGGGTGCCCTGTGGATCGAGCCCGTTGGTGGGTTCGTCCAGTACCAGCAGGTCACGGGGTGAGAGCAGGGCATTGGCTATGCCCAGCCGCTGCTTCATTCCCAGGGAGTAGGCGTGCACGCGTTTCCCTGCCGCGTGCTCCAGGCCCACGCGCTCCAGTGCCTGTTGCACGCGGGCTTTGCGCGTGGCGGGCACTGAATGCGGGCCGGCGGAGTCCAGCCGGTGGAGGTTGGCGGCGCCGGACAGAAAAGGGTAGAAGGCCGGGCCTTCCACCAACGCGCCCACGCGCGGCAACACCTCGTGGAGCTTGTGCGGCATCTCCTGGCCCAGCAGGTTCACTGTCCCTGCGGACGCGGATGCCAATCCCAGCAGCATGCGGATGGTGGTGGTCTTGCCGGAGCCGTTGGGACCCAGGAAACCGAAGACCGTCCCGTGCGGGACGGCCAGGTCCACGTTGTCGACGGCGGCCTGCTGGCCAAAGTGCTTGGTGAGGCCCCGGGTCTCAATCGCCAGGCCGGAAGTCACCGCGCCAGGGCCGGTCCGGTTGCCACTCCCCCGCCCGTCCAAGGCCTACCGGGCCGCTGCTGCTGCGGCCTGCAGCCTCTCCGGCGGCACCATTCCCGCGAAGATCCGGCCGTCGTCGGTAATCAGGATGTTGAGCAGTGCCGTGGACAGCAGCCTGCCACCGGGTACGGCGACGGCGGCCTGGGACAGCAGCGGGTCCTGCAGTATTGATTCGGCGGCGGCGGCGGATCCACGTGCTGTGCCTGCCACTGTCTCCCAGCCGGCGCCGGTTACGGAGATATCTCCCTTGGCGCCGCCGTGCATGGCAGCCGGGTTATGGGCATCGGCGGGGTCATGGGATACGGCGGGGTCATGGGACTTGTCCGGTACGGGGAGTTCCTTGACGGTGCTGCCGGGCGGCGGGGTGAAGGCGAATACTGACGGGTCCGGGGCGTCCAGGGAAAGGCTGGTGAACCCGGACGCGAAGGCAGGCTTGTCCGCGCCGCGCGCGGTCACCTGGACTGACAACGGCATCCCGCTGGCACCGTCGACGGCGATGGCCACCTTGCCTACCAACGTTGCGTCCGTGCGGGGCTCGATCAGCAGGTTGTAGGCGGCGCGCCCTGCAACGGAAACGTCCGGGCCCACGGATACGGCGGTGCTGGGGTCCACCTTGGCCAGGAACTGCCGGGCCAGCTCAGCCGGAGTGTGCATGCCGCCCTGCGTTTCACCCGGAAGCCGTGGGTCGGTGGCATGCGCAGGGTCGGTGGCATGTGCAGGGTCGGTGCCGTTCGCCGGGTCCTGGGTGTGCGCCGGCAGGGACAGGTGCGCTGCCGTGTTGTCCTTTGAGGAGTAGAGCCAGACGTCGCTGCCGTGGCGGACCACGTCCCGTTCGGCCAGTTGGTCCATTACCTGCACACGGGCATTATCCTTGCCGTCCACGTAGATGCGCGCGGTGTGCTTGCCTGACAACAGCTCGATTACCGACGCCACGCTGCCGGCGGACGCAGCACCGGACGGCTTGCCGGCAACCGGAAGTTCCGGCAGTCCCAGTTCAGCGGACTGCTCCACCGTCCCCGAGAACGTGCGCACCTGGTGGCTGGCCGCCAGTTCCAGGACCTCGGCAGGCGTCTTGGCCGGCAGCGGGTTGCTGGCGCCGGCCGGGAGGGACCCGATCAGGGCACCGGAAGCAATGGCCACCGGAGCCGCGACGGCGGGCAGCCACCGCAGCCACATCCTGCGCCTTGTGGTGTTTCGTTGCACCTGTACGTGTTGGAACGGTCCGCTGGAATCCAGCCTGTCGGAGCCCATAGATACAGACTACGCCCGTGCAGGGGGGTCCGTGCCCCGGGGAACTTTCCCGTTCTGCGGCGTACCGGGGCGTTCCGGCACAACGGTTCCCGCACCGCCGTCGACCGTTATCTTTTGGCCCGTGCTGATCAGGCCGGTGGCGTCCGCCACACCAACGACGGCGGGGATGCCGTATTCCCTGGCCACCACGGCGCCGTGGGAGTTGGGTCCACCCATCTCCATCACCAGTCCTCCTGCCGTCAGGAACAGCGGAGTCCAGCCCGGGTCCGTGGACGGTGCAACCAGGATCTCTCCCGGTTCCAGGCGGGCTCCGACGGGATCCAGGATGACCCGCGCCGCAGCGGTCACCGTCCCGGCCGAGGCCGGGCTGCCGGCCAGGGTTCCGTTGGCCGGACCTCCGTTCGCGGCGGTTCCGGCGTCGGCCCGCACTGCCTCGGGTTCGGTGCCGTCCGAAAGCAGCACCCGGGGGATGTGCCGGCGCCTGAGCTCCAGGGCGTAGTCCTGGCGCCGGGCCGCCACGAGTGCCTTCAGGTCCGGGGCAGGCGCCGGGCTGCCCGCGGTTGTTCGGGTCAATGCCTGGCGGACCTCCGCGAAATCGAGGAAGAACACGTCGTCCGGCTGTTCCACCGTGCCCGCCTGCTCCAGTTCGGTACCCACCAGGAGCAGCTGCCGCCGGACTTCCCCAAGGCCAAGCACCAGCTGGTACTTCGGCAGCTCCCGCAGGCCTGCGAACATGCGCGCCCGCCGGAGTGCGGCACGCACCAGCCGTCCCCGGATCCTGCTGCGGGCAGCGGCCCGGGCAACGAGCCGGTCAACCTGCGCTTCTGCGTCCTCGGCGGCCTTGCTGAACTGGGCATCCGGCGCCAGCGCGGGGTCGTCCAGCCGGAGGTAGTTGGCGAGGATGCCCAGGATGTGTTCCGGTTCCTCCGACCACCGGGGCAGTCCGACGTCGATCTCGCCCACCGCCCGGTGGCCGTATCTGTCCAGGAACCTGGCGAGGCCGGCGTCCAGGCGCGCCGGCAGCTGGCCGGCCTGGAAAGCGGCTGCGAGGGCGGCTGGATCGCGGGCCATCAGTGCGGTGCGTGATTCGGCGTCTTCCTGGATTGCCTGCGCCAGGTGCCACAATTCCAGGTCCATTTCCGTGGTGACGTTGTTGGGCAGGCCGCGGATCACCGGTTGCAGCCCGTCCCACGCATTGCCGCCCACGAGCTTTCCGGCAAGGCCCAGCATCGCGAAGCCCAAGGCGGGAAGGGGAAGGATGGCCGGAACAATGGGGAACAGGCGCGATCCCGCGAGGGACTCGGCATGGTCCAGGCGGGCCAGGGCGCTTGCTGCGCCGCCGGGAGCCAGGGACGCCTCGAAGGTCCGGGTGAAGCGGTCAAGCCGGCGGAGGGCCGCCCCGGGCCGGACCAGCGCACGGAGGAAGGTGGCGGGAACCTCTGCACGGATTGCCGCGGGTCCGACGTGGCGCAGCAGCCCGAGGGGCGTCCTGGTGGTCACCGAAAAGGCGGGGTCCGCGAACAGCTGCCGCATGACCGTTGCCGTCCGTGCCTCCATGATGTCGAAGACCCGCGGCACGAGCCGGCGGCCAACGGTGCTGCGGATGGGAGTGGTGAAGTCGACGTATATCCGCTGCCCCGCCTCGGCGTAGGGGGATGGCCCTTCCCGGGGATCGGAAACAGGGAAGCCGGCGGCGGTGGCGACGGAGGAGGCGATGAGGCGGACAGCAGCCAGGCCCATGGGTGTCAGCGGCCGTGTCAGTCCCTGCGCGAGGCTGAAACAGAGGTAGGCCCTGGTCCCGCCAACGGCGGACGCTGCCTGCGGAACCCTGCCGGCAGCACCGTTGCTTTTCGGGACCGGGTAGAGGGTGGTGATGGGCCTGGACTGCGTGAGCCACAGCCCATCGGCGCCGTCGACGGCCCACTCGATGTCCTGCGGGGAACCGAAATGCCCTTGGGCCTGCAGCCCCAGCCGCATCAGGCCAACCACCTGGCTGTCTGGAAGGCACGCGGTGCCCTGGGCGCCCTGCACCTGGCGGATTTCGGTCCCGCCGCCGGCAACCGGCCGTATCTCCACGGCCTTATCGCCGGGTTTCCGTTCCAGCACCCTGCCGGTCAGTGCGTCCACCACGAAGTGGTCCGGATTGACGGCACCGGAGACCACGGCCTCGCCGAGGCCGGGGCTGGCATCGATGACTACCTGCCGGCGGCTGCCGGTGAGGGGATTCGCCGTGAACATCACGCCGGCGGTCTGGGCGTCCACCATCCGCTGGACCACCACCGCGAGCGAAACGGCTGCCGGGTCGATTCCGAGGCTTGCCCGGTACGCGGTTGCCCGGTCCGTCCACAAAGACGCCCAGCACCTCCGGACGGCGTCCAGCACCGCGGGCACCCCCACGACGTTCAGGAAGGTGTCCTGCTGGCCGGCGAAGCTGGCGAAGGGCAGGTCTTCAGCGGTGGCCGAGGACCTCACTGCCACCGCAACGTCCGGCCCCAGTGCCGTATAGGCCTGCTCCACGGCATGGGCTACGGCTGCCGGAACCGGAGCGTCCAGGATTGCTGCACGCGCCGTTGCGGCCAAGCCGGCTGCGTCGGGAAGGTCCCCGGCGGCCCCTGCCGTCTCCATCATGGTGGCGTAAACCCCTGCCAACGCGGGAAGCAGGGCGTCGGGGGCACCTATTGCCTGCCGGTATGCGGCGGTGGTCAGGCAAAAGCCGTCCGGAACCGGCAACCCGGCAGAGAACAACTCCCCAAGGTTGGCTGCCTTGCCGCCCACCAGCGCCAGCATCCCTGAGTCGAGGCTGCCCAGGCCGAGCACCAGCCCCTCGGACCCCTCACCGGCTGTCATCTGTTGCGTCATGTCCGCGGTCTCCCGCCGGCTGCCCGGGAAAGGCGCGGTCTAGGCGGCGTCGCCCAGGATGGGGCCGAACCGCCCGCGGTCGGCCAGGCGGGGGTCCTCCCGGTCCGGGACCACCATGACCGGGCCCTTGGCATGGTGGAGCACGCCGTCTGATGTTGAGCCCAGGAGCATTCCGGTGAAGCCGCCGCGGCCGCGGGTGCCCACCACCACCAGTTCAACGTGCCGGCTTTCCTCGACGAGCACGTCCACCGGCGAGCCGTCCTTCAGCTCGTAGCCGGCCTGGAGGTTGGGGTAATGGCTGCGGAGCCAGGCCATGCCGGCGTCCAGGGTGACCCGGATGTCATCGAACAGGGCCTTCCGGTCCATGGGCGCCGGAACCCAGGCCAGCGAGCCGCTGTACTGGGGAACGGCGCAGACCACGCGGAGGGATGCGCCAAGGCGTTCGGCCTGGTCGGCTGCTTCAAGGACGGCAACGCGGGCCTGCTCGGAGCCATCCACGCCAACCACCACCACGTTCTCCACCGGCCGGTGCCCGGATCTGGCCTGCTCGGCCTTGACGCGACGGTCCTCCGTGGACTCGCCGAGCCGGTCGGAGCAGAACAATGGGACCGTCACCGTGGGGCATTTCGCGTGGGCGGGCAGGGCACTGCTGACTGATCCCAGGAGCCGGCCCACAAAGCCGCCGCGGCCGCGGGTGCCGACCACCAGGAGTTCCGCGGTTTCGGAAATGTCCAGCAGGACTCCGGCGGCGTCGCCGTTCTCCACGGCGGAGCTGACGTCCACGTCGTAGGCGGCAATCTTTTCCAGGGCCTGCCTGGCAATGGCTTCGGCGCCTTCGCGGATGACGGAATCATCCACGGTGGCGTAGCCCCCGTCCAGGCCGGACGCGGCGAAGATCGGCACGGAGTAGGCGGTGACGATGTGAAGCGGACGACGACGGCGCTGGGCTTCCCGCGCGGCCCACACCAGGGCGCACTGGCCATGGTCCGAACCGTCAACGCCCACCACGATGCCGTGGGGAGCGGCCGCGCCACCCCCACCGTCCCGGGCCGGGTCCGGATGCAACTCTCGTGAGCCCATGGGGGCCGCCTCCTCGCGATACGCCTGATGTTGCGGCTATTCTGCCAGAAAACGGGCCACTCCCCGCGCACCCGGCCCAGCGGTGGCACCGGCAGGAAAAGGACCGCTCCCGATTCCCACTATTCTCTGTCCCCCAAGGCTTAGCAAGCCTGCTCAGGGGCTGATGGGCCAAGTTATCCACAGGCAATTTGCGGGGTTCCGGAAAGCGCCTTCTCGCCACGAAAATGATTTCGTTCACGGGCTATCCACGGCCGCTTTTGTTCTGTAGTCTTCAGGACATTGTTGGTCCGGGACGCCAACTGCTTCTTCCTGTCAGGACGGTCCCGGCCATGCGCTGCGGCCGTGCTTGGGGGTAACGGGACGCGAGCCGGCGAGGATGCCGGCACCTGCCGAAGCTCCATAGGAGGGAAACTGTAGTGTCAAGCATGCCTGGGATTGCCGGGGCCGAACAGACCACCACCATCGTCATTGGCACGGGCCTGTCGGGACTGGCCGTGGCCGCTGAGCTGCGCCGCCATGGGGTGGACTCCATCGTGGTGGACGGCCTCGACATCCTGGGCCAGGCCCAGCCCGCGAACACTACGTCACTGCAGCGCTGCGATGCGGCGGACAGCGGCACCCTGCGCGAGCGGAACGAGATCCTGCGCCACCTGCGCAATTACGCCGCAAGCCACAGCGTGGACGTGCGGAACACCACCCGGGCGGTGCAGCTGAGCATGATCGAAGCACCTGACCAGGCCGCCCCGCAGTGGCAGGTGCACACCCCCACGGGCATCCTGGTGGCGGACCACATCGTCCTCACCCGTTGCGCCCACAGCCAGTTGCGGCGCATGCTCAACGACTTCGGCATCGCCGTGGGCCGGAACGTGGCGGCAGCCATGCGGGCCATCGGCATCTACCTGGTGGGAGTGGGCGAACTCATCACGCCATCGCCCAAAGAGGTGCTGCGCCAGGCCAAGACCGTGGGCCAGGCAATCTCTGCCAAGGTCAACCCGGACGGCGCCCTCCCGTCCACCGGCGTCTTCCCGGCAACGGGAAGCTTTGCTGCCCTGGGCTGCTGACTGCGGCCCCGGTACGCGCTGCAGGGCTGGAAGGAACCGGGCCTGCCGGCGGGCGCTACTCCCCGGCCCTGTTCCCGACCTCCCCGTCATCTTCGGTGTCCCCGTCGCCGGTGAGCCGGCGGCGGGCAAGGACGCCCAGCGCCACCAGCAGCCCCACGGCCACCACCGCAAAAATAACAATGCTCCACTGGAACGGCTCGCCCGCGCCGGCCGGCTCCGACGGCTCTTCCGTGACCCCGGGCTGGGCGGTGCCCATGCCAGGGACCGCACCCGCCGCCGTCGAACTTCCAGCCGTGGGTGTCCCCGACGAAACGGCACCGGGAGCACCGGAGGCCGCGGAGAAGGTGAACGTCCCCTCAATGGGATGTGAGTCCGAGCTGACCACGCGCCACGCCACCGTGTACATGCCCGCCGGACCGCCCGGGCGGAGCTTCTGGGTGGCCACGTTGTCCACGATCTGCACGGAGCCATCAGCCCATTCGGTGCCGCCGGCGTCCTTGATGGAGAAGGACGAACCGATGCCCAGGGGCTTGTTGCTGAAGGTCACCGAAACCTCGGCGGGCGGGGCAGCCAGCGCAGCCCCCTGCGCCGGGCTGGTGGACTCGGCAGCATCATGCGCGGAGGCGGGGCCCGCCAAGCCCAGCGCGGCGGCGGCAAAGACAAACAAGCCGAGCACAAGGCTCAGCAACTGGCGGCGGACCTGGCGCATGGTTGGGCTGCTCCTCGTGTTGGCTTCCTTACAGACTAGGCGAATTTGCCGGCCCACTCCCTGCCGCTCCCTTAGGATGCAGGTATCCCCACACACTTCCCCGGAGGACTAATGCTTAAGCAAGGCTCTGCCCTGGACCGGTATTTCAGGGTCACCGAGCGCGGTTCCAACCTTTCCCGCGAGATCCGCGGCGGGTTCGCCACGTTCTTCGCCATGAGCTACATCGTGGTGCTGAACCCCCTGATCCTGTCCGGGCCCGACTCCAACGGCACCACGCTGGGCTTCCCCGCGGTGGCTGCCGTGACCGCGCTGGTGGCAGGCATCCTCACCATCCTCATGGGGGCGTGGGGCCGGCACCCCTTCGCCCTGGCCACCGGCCTGGGCGTCAACGCCTTCGTGGCCGTCACCGTGGCCACCAATCCCGGGCTCACCTGGCCGGACATGATGGGCCTGGTGGTCCTCTCCGGCGTCACCATGCTGATCCTGGTCCTCACCGGTTTCCGTACGGCCGTGTTCAAGGCCGTGCCGGACGGACTCAAGACCGCCATCGTGGTGGGCATCGGCCTGTTCATTGCCCTGATCGGCCTGGTCAACGCCGGGTTCGTGCGCCGCATCCCGGACGTCGCAGGCACCACCGTGCCCGTTGGCCTGGGCTTCGAAGGCAAGCTCCTTGGCTGGCCCACCGCCGTGTTCGTGTTCGGCCTGATCCTGACCATCGCCCTGGTGGTGCGCAAGGTCAAGGGCGCCATCCTGATTGGCATCATCACCTCCACGGTGCTGTCCGTCATCCTTGAGACAACCCTGCACATCGGCCCCAGCTTCGACGGCAAGAACTTCAACCCGCAGGGCTGGTCCCTGGTGGCCCCGGC
The DNA here is from genome assembly GCF_035621795.1 of Pseudarthrobacter sp. LT1. Lineage (NCBI taxonomy): Bacteria > Bacillati > Actinomycetota > Actinomycetes > Micrococcales > Micrococcaceae > Pseudarthrobacter > Pseudarthrobacter sp. LT1. The sequence goes on along the minus strand of NZ_CP141830.1, from coordinate 548,865 downwards.
GTTTTCCGGCTGGGCGGCCCCGGACCTCTCCCTGATCGGCAAGGCCAACCCGTTCGGTGCCTTCGAGCACCTCGGCTTCGTGGCCGCCACGCTGCTGGCCTTCGTCATCCTGCTCAGCATCTTCTTCGACGCCATGGGCACCATGGTGGGCCTGGCCAACGAAGCCGGCACGGTGGATGAACACGGCAACATTCCCGACGTCGACCGCGTGCTCCAGGTGGACGCACTCGGTGCCATTATCGGCGGCGGCGCCTCCGTCTCCTCCAACCAGATCTACGTCGAAGCCGGTGCAGGCATCGGCGAAGGCGCCCGCACGGGCGTGGCCTCCATCGTCACCGGGGTGCTGTTCCTGGTGGCCATGTTCTTCACCCCGCTGATCAACCTGGTGCCCTTCGAGGCCGTGGCCCCGGCGCTGGTGGTGGTGGGCTTCATGATGGTCTCCCAGGTGGGCAAGATCGACTGGCAGGACTGGGGCATCGCGATCCCCGCGTTCCTCACCTTCACCCTGATGCCCTTCACCTACTCCATCGCCAACGGCCTGGGTGCCGGCTTCATCGCCTACGTCCTGATCCGCACGGTCCAGGGCAGGGTCAGGGACATCCACCCGCTGATGTGGGCTGTGGCCGCGGCGTTCGCGCTGTTCTTCGCCATCGGCCCCATCGAGGCGGCCCTGGGGATGAAGTAACCCCTAACACGGAAAGGGCTGGTGCGGCGTCTGCCGTACCAGCCCTTTTTGCTTACCGCGGGGTTTCCATGACCGGCGGCCTAGACCGGGGTGTTGGGGGCGAGTCCCTCGTCGCCGGAGACTGCCAGGGCCTTCTTCTGGCGCAGCCGGTCCAGCCGGTTCATCAGGGGCGAAGTGGTGGCGCCGTGGATCACGATGGACAGTGCCACCACCAGCCCGATGAAGGACCAGAGCCAGTGCCCCTGGTCCGTGAAGTGGCCTTCGCCTAGCGCAAAGGCCAGGTAATACAGGGAACCGATGCCGCGGATGCCAAAGAAGGACAGTGCCACGCGTTCCCGGGGACCGGTCTTGCCGCCCAGCAGGCCCAGCCAGCCCGCCAGCGGCCGCACCACCAGCAGGAATGCAAGCGCCACCAGCAGTTCAGGAAGCCCGATCCCGGCCAGCAGCCCGCGGGCGATGGCACCGCCGAGCAGGACCAGGATCACCACCGTCAGGAGCCGTTCCAGCTGTTCCACGTAGGAGTGCAGCACCCGGTGGTAGCCGTGCGTCCGTTCAGCGGCCCGGATGGTCACGGCACAGACGAACACCGCTATGAACCCGTAGCCCTCCACCATCTGCGTGAGCCCGTACGCCAGGAACGTCGCCGCCAGGGCAACAAAGCCCTCCGAGTGGTTGGAGAGCCGAAGGCTGTCGGCACGGGCCGAGAAGAACAGCCTGGCGAGCAGCTTTCCGGTGAGGAACCCCACCACAAGCCCGACAGCCAGCCGCCACACCACGTCCAGGCCGAACCACTCACCGAACCAGGCGGAGGGGTCCGCTCCGGCAACGCTGATGGCAATGGCAAGGTAGACGAACGGGAACGCCAGCCCGTCGTTGAGCCCGGCTTCCGACGTAAGGCCGAAACGGACCTCGTCCTCCTTGTCCGTGGATTCATCCTGGTCGGCCGGCTCGCCCACCTGCACTTCCGAGGCCAGGACGGGGTCCGTGGGCGCCAGGCTGGCCGCCACCAGCAGCGCCGCGCCGAGCCCCAGGCCCAGGAACCACATGCCCAGCAGGGTCAGCCCTACGATGCAGAGCGGCATGGCGATGCCCAGGAGCCGCCACGTGGTGGACCAGCGCCTGCGTCCCACGGGCCGGTCCAGGGCAAGCCCCGCGCCCATCAGGGAAATGATCACGCAGACCTCCGCGAGGTGCATGACAAAGTCGCTGTGTTCCACCGGGTTCGGGTTGGGCAGCGATGGAATCAACGCGAAGGCTGCCATCCCTGCGCCCAGGAAGACCATGGGCATGGACAGCGGCATGTCACGCAGCAGCTTGGGCAGGACCGCAGCGACGAACACGGCCAGTCCGGCCGCGGCAAAGAGGATATCTGGGGCTTCAAACATGGAGCGGCTCTCCAGCCTGGGAGTGGTGCGTGGATCCGGAGCGGCCAGGTCATCCCTGGACCGGTGGGCTGATCTCACCTTAACCCCTGCATCAGGCACCGATGTCCGGCCCGGCCGTTGCGCGGGTTCTTGGATTCCGGACAGGACGACGGCGCCGGCGCTGGTTTTCGTGCCCGGCATGCGGTGAGCTTGAGGCATGTTCCCCAAGCTTCCCGCCGTCGACGTCCCGCCCCGGCCCTGGACCGGCAGGTTCGACGGCGATGGTCCCGGCCACCGCCGCTGGTGGCAGGCGGTCACCGCCTCCGATGAGTTTCAGCCTGCCGCGCCCGGACGCAGGCCCGCCGCCGTGCTGGGATTTTCCAGCGACGAGGGGGTCCGCCGCAACCAGGGCCGGACCGGGGCAGCCGCCGCCCCGGCGGCGCTGCGAAAAGCGCTGGGCCCGCTGGCCTTCCACCTGGACCGGACGGTGGCCGACGCTGGTGACGTGGTGGTGTCCGGGGAAGACCTGGAGGCCGGCCAGGAACGGCTTGGCCGGGTGCTGGCTGCCCTGCTCGACGCCGGCCACCAGACTGTAGTGCTGGGCGGCGGGCACGAAACCGCTTACGCCAGCTACCTTGGCGTCAGCGCCTCAGCCGCGGTTCAAACCGGGCAGCGCCTGGGCGTCTTGAACCTCGACGCCCACTTCGACCTCCGCGACGAGCCGGTGGCCAGCTCCGGCACACCGTTCCTGCAGATGGCCCGCGCGGAAGCGGACGCCGGACGCGAATTCCGCTACGCCGTCGCCGGGATCTCGGAGCCGAACAACACCCGGGTCCTGTTCGACACCGCGGACAAACTGGGGGTCCGCTACCTGCTGGATGAGGACTGCGAACCGGAACGGATCCGGGACTTCGTGGCGGAGTTCCTGGCGGAGATCGACGTCCTGTACCTGACCATCGACCTGGACGTGCTGCCCGCCGCGGTGGCCCCCGGCGTCAGCGCGCCGGCAGCCTACGGCGTGCCGCTGCCGGTCATTTCGGCGGTGTGCCGGCAGGTGGCCCGAAGCGGGAAGCTGTTGCACCTGGACGTGGCGGAACTGAATCCGGCGTTCGACATTGACGGCCGGACCGCCAGGACAGCTGCCCGGCTGATTGACACGCTGCTGCGCTGAGAGCTTGTCCGCGGGAGCGGGACACGGGCGGCCGGCGGGTCCCGTCACGCCTTGAGCACGTACCGCCGTTCGGGCCGTCCCACCCCGTACTTGAGCCGCACGTCCAGCGTTCCTTCGTCGTGCAGGTATTCAAGGTAGCGGCGGGCACTGACCCTGGAGGTGCCCAGCTCCTCGGCCATCTCGGCTGCCGAGACGTCACCGGCTGAAGCGTTCAGTGCCGCCTCCACCAGCTTCAGCGTTTCGATACTGCAGCCTTTGGGCAGGGGCCGTTCGGCGCGGTCCAGGCCGAACACCCGGTTGACGTCCGACTGTTCGGCCACGTCCTTGGACGCATCCAGGCTTTGGTAGGCGTGGCGGTAGTGCTCCAGCCGCTCCTGGAGGTCTTTCTGGGAAAAGGGCTTGATCAGGTAATGGACAATGCCGCCGCGCAGGGCCTTACGGACTGTTTCAACCTCCCGCGCGGCGCTGATGACCAGCACGTCCAGTTCGGGCGCGACAGCGCGCAGGCGTTGCATCAGGTCGAGGCCGTTGATGTCCGGCAGGTGGATGTCCAGCAGCACCAGGTCCGGCTGGAGGCGTTCGGTCTCGGCAACCGCCTGGGCGCCGGTATGCGCCGCGCCCACCACAGTGAAGCCCGGCGTGCGCTGGATGAAGCCGGCATGCACCTTGGCCACCATGAAGTCGTCATCGACGATCAGGACCTTGATCATGGCTGGGTACTCCCTCGTTTCAGCACAGCGGTAAAGACAGCCCCATTATCGTTGGCCACCACCAGGTTTCCGCCAGTCCGGCGGCACACCACCCGGGACAGCGCCAGGCCGAAACCGCGGCTGCCGGCCGGGCCGGGTTCCTTGGTGGTGAAGCCCTGGCGGAAGATGTGGTCGGTGGAGCCGCTGGGGACGCCGGGACCGTTATCCCGAACGGTGACCACCACGTCTCCCCCGGCTTTGCCGTCCACCCGGACCCGGACGGCTGCCTGCGGGAGCCCGGTGACGGCGTCGAACGCGTTGTCCACCAGGTTCCCCACCACGGTGGTGAGGTCCCGGGACAACCCGTCATCGACGGCGTCCAGCACGGAATCCGGGTCCAGCTGCAGTGCAGCGCCCCGTTCGGTGGCGAGGCTTGACTTGGCGATCAGCAGGGCGGCGAGCGCGGGGTCCTTGATGCGGGCGGTCACTTCGTCATTGAGCCGGGTACGGTCCACGGTGGCACCGTTGACGAACTGGACCACGGAATCGTACTCGCCGATCTGGATCAGGCCGGAGATGACGTGGAGCTGGTTGGCGAACTCGTGGGCCTGGGCGCGGAGGGTGTCCGTGGCAGTGCGGGTGGTACCGAGCTCGTGCTCCAGCTCAGAGAGTTCCGTGCGGTCGCGCAGGGTGGTCACCGAGCCGATGACCCTGCCGCGGGATTCGAACGGCACCCGGTTCATCACCACCAGCCGGTCTCCCACCAGCACCAACTGGTCCGGGCCGGGCTGCTCGCGGGTGAGGACGTCCTTAAGGGCGGGTTCGACGGCGAGTCCCGCCACGCGCTTGCCAACACAGTCGGGTGGGAGGCCGAGCAGGGCACGGGCGCTGTGGTTGGCCACTGTGATCCGGTCGTGCAGGTCCAGTGCCACAACGCCTTCCTTGAGGCCGTGCAGCATGGCCTCGCGGTTTTCCACCAGGCTGGTGATCTCGCTGGGTTCCATGCCCAGGGTCTGCCGCTTGACGCGGCGCGACAGCAGGAAGGACCCGGCAATGCCCAGCACACTTGCCACTCCCAGGTAAGTCAGGAGGTTGGGAACGGCATCGCCCAGCCGTTCCAGCACTGTGGGATAGCTGCGGCTGATGGAGGCGATACCGATCATGCGCCCGGTGTCATCCAGGACCGGGACGTGCGCGGACAGCAGCGGGGCCGGAGTTCCGCCCACCACTCCGGTCCAGGCCCTGCCTTCCATCACCCTGCTGGCGCCGAGTTCCAGCGGTTCACCGAGCAGGCTGGGATCCGAGGACGCCACCACAGTCCGGTCGATTTTTGCCAGCGCCACCCTGGACGAGCCGGAGACGATCCGCACGGACTCTGCCACTGCCGGCAGCACGGCACCGCCGCGGGCCTGGGACTCGGGGAGGAGTTCGCGGACCACGGGGTTTCCGCCCAGGGCTTCCGCAGCCGACAGGGCGCGCCGGCCTTCGATGCGTTCGAAGGCCGCAGCAGACTGGGCCAGCGAGATGGCTACAACACCCACCAGGACGGCCAGGACAATGAGCAACTGCAGCAGAAGGTACTGTCCCGCGAGGGACATTCCTCGTCGTCGAGTCACAATGGTCTTCCTGGTGTTGCGGGCAGGGCAAGGGTTGTCCGGCAGGGGTGGCAGGCCGCGGTGCGCGCAGGATATGGGCGCAGGGCCTGGGGTGGTACCGGGAACTATATCCCAAAGCCCGCAGCAGGGCCGCTGTGGGGATTCGGAAACGTGAACGCAATGAACACAACTTTCTCTGCGTACACAAGAGTGATCGCCGTCACGGCCGCCCCTAGCATCGGAACCACAAGGCACCGGAACCACTAGTCAGCCGGTGCTGGTCTGATTTGTTTTTGAGAGAAGAGGAACACATGCGCCAGATCCGCGCATTGCGCGTTGCCGCCGTTGCTGCCGGCATCGCCCTGATGGCCACCGGCTGCGGTGCCACCGGCAAGAGCTCCACCGGTTCGGAAAGCTCCGGCGCTGCCGCCGGACCCATTACCGGCCTGCAGATCATGGTCCCCAACTCCCCGGGCGGCGGCTATGACACCACCGCGCGCGCCGCTGCGAAGGTGCTGGACGACGCGAAGATCTCCACCAACACCGAAGTCTTTAACCTTGCAGGCGCGGGCGGCACTGTGGGCCTGGCCCGCATTGTCAATGAAAAGGGCAACGGCGACCTGGCCATGCTCATGGGACTGGGTGTGGTGGGCGCCAGCTACACCAACAAGTCTGAATCCAAACTGACCGAGACCACCCCGCTGGCCCGCCTCATCGAGGAACCCGGCGCCATCATGGTCGGCAAGGATTCGCCCTACAAGACCATCGATGACCTGGTAAAGGCCTGGAAGGCCGATCCCGGCTCCATTGCCGTTGGCGGCGGCTCCTCCCCCGGCGGCCCGGACCACCTGCTGCCCATGCAGCTCGCCGGTGCCGTGGGCATCGACGCCACCAAGGTCAACTACGTTGCCTACGACGGCGGCGGCGACCTGCTGCCCGCGATCCTCGGCAACAAGCTGGGCTTCGCCGCCTCCGGCGCCGGTGAGTACCTGAAGCAGATCGAGTCCGGCGAAGTCCGGGTGCTGGCCACCAGTGGCGATAAGCGCCTTGACGGTGTGGACGCACCCACGCTGAAGGAATCCAACATCGACCTCGTCTTCACCAACTGGCGTGGCGTGGTGGCCCCTCCGGGAATCAGCGACAAGGACAAGGCGGCCCTGATCGCGGCCCTGGAGAAGATGCACGGCACTGAGGGCTGGAAGGAAGCGCTGAAGACCCACAGCTGGACCGATGCCTTCATCACCGGCGACCAGTTCAAGACCTTCCTGACCGAGCAGGACAAGCGGGTGGCGGACGTCCTCACCAAGCTTGGGTTGGCGTGACATCCCTGACCACAGGCCTTAAAGGCCGCTCCGAGCTGGGAGTTGCACTCCTGCTCGGAGCGGCCGGCGTCCTGGTCTTCCTTGACGCCAACGGCCTGGTCACCCCGTATTCGAAGTCTGATCCGGTCGGGCCCAAAACCGTCCCGTTCATCGTGGCCGGGATGCTGGTGGTCTGCGCCGTCCTGCTGGCCATCAACGTCCTGCGCGGCGGCAAGGGTGAAGCCGAAGGCGGCGAGGATGTCGACCTGACGCACCCCGCCGACTGGAAGACCGTCCTGCCGCTGGCGGGTGCCTTCATCCTGAACATCCTGCTCATCGACTGGGCCGGCTGGGTGATCTCCGGAACGGTCCTGTTCTGGGGGAGCGTCCTGGCCCTGGGCAGCCGGCACTTTGTCCGGGACGGGTTGATCTCCGTGGCCCTGTCCCTGTTGACCTTCTACGGCTTCTACCTCGGCCTGGGCATCGCACTGCCGGCCGGCCTCCTGGAAGGAATCCTCTAAATGGACGTCTGGTCCTCCCTGATGGACGGTTTCGCCACCGCCCTCACCCCCATGAATTTCCTGTACGCCGTGATCGGCGTCATCCTGGGCACCGCCGTCGGCGTCCTCCCCGGCCTGGGCCCGGCCATGACCGTCGCCCTGCTGCTTCCCGTCACTTACGCGCTGGAACCCACCAGCGCCTTCATCATGTTCGCCGGCATCTACTACGGCGGCATGTACGGCGGCTCCACCACCTCGATCCTGCTCAACACCCCCGGCGAATCGTCCTCCGTGGTCACCGCAATCGAAGGCAACAAGATGGCCAAGGCGGGCCGGGCGGCGCAGGCGCTTGCGACGGCGGCAATCGGCTCGTTCGTTGCCGGCACCATTGGCACGGCGCTGTTGGCCGTCTGCGCACCGATCGTGGTGAAGTTCGCCGTCAGCCTGGGCGCACCCAGCTACTTCGCCATCATGGTCCTGGCACTGCTGGCCGTCACCGCCGTACTGGGTTCTTCCCGGCTGCGCGGTTTCGCCTCGCTGGGCCTCGGCCTGGCCATCGGCCTGGTGGGCATGGACTCCGTCACCGGCCAGCGCCGCCTGACGTTCGGCCAGCCGCTCCTGGCGGACGGCCTGGACATCGTGGTGGTGGCCGTCGCCATCTTCGCCGTGGGCGAGGCCCTCTGGGTGGCGGCACACCTGCGCCGCACTCCCCTGCATGCCATCCCCGTGGGCCAGCCCTGGATGGGCAAATCGGACTGGAAGCGGTCCTGGAAGCCGTGGCTGCGCGGTACCGCCTTCGGTTTCCCGTTCGGTGCCCTGCCGGCCGGCGGGGCCGAGATCCCCACGTTCCTGTCCTACGTGACGGAAAAACGCCTCAGCAAGCACCCGGAAGAGTTCGGCAAGGGTGCCATCGAAGGCGTGGCCGGTCCGGAAGCAGCCAACAACGCTGCGGCCGCCGGCACCCTGACCCCCATGCTGGCGCTGGGCCTGCCCACGAACGCCACCGCAGCCGTGATGCTCGCCGCCTTCACCAGCTACGGGATCCAGCCGGGTCCCCAGCTCTTCGAAAGCCAGGGGCCCCTGGTGTGGGCCCTGATCGCCAGCCTGTTCATCGGCAACCTGCTGCTCCTGATCATCAACCTGCCGCTGGCACCGCTGTGGGCCAAGCTGCTGCAGCTGCCCCGCCCGTATCTGTACGCCGGCATCCTGTTCTTCGCCACCCTGGGCGCCTACTCGGTGAACCTGCAGGCGTTCGACCTGGTGATCCTGCTGATCCTGGGCGCACTCGGGTTCATGATGCGGCGCTTCGGCCTTCCCGTGCTGCCGCTGATCCTCGGCGTGATCCTGGGTCCGCGGATCGAAGGGCAGCTCCGCAAGACCCTTCAGCTGAGCGCGGGCGATCCGGCAGGGCTCCTGGGTGAGCCGATCGCCGTCGGCATCTATGTCATCATTGCCCTCATCCTGGTCTGGCCCTTTGCCTACAAGCTGATCCGCCGCAACCGTCCCGAGCGCAGGCCGCTGATCCCGGCCAACTCGGGTGCAGCGGATTACAGTGACTAAGCAGCCGCACCAAAGCCATCCACGCACATCGAGCAGAAGCAAGGAGACACCATGACCGTCGTTGTGGGATACGTCCCGACACCCGAGGGCGAAGCCGCCCTGACGCAGGCCATCGCCGAAGCCCGGAAGAGCAACACCACGCTGGTGCTGATCAACTCCTCCAAGGGCGAGGCAACTGTGGACAACCGCTTCGCCCAGGAAGGCGACATCCACGACATCGAGCAGCGGCTGGCCAGCCAGGGTATCCAGTACCTGGTCAAGCGGCCCGTCCGCGGCCATGACGCCGCCGCCGAGGTGCTGGATGCCGCTGAGGAACACAACGCCGACCTGATCGTGATCGGCCTGCGCCGCCGTACCCCGGTGGGCAAGCTGATCATGGGCAGCACGTCACAGCGGATCCTGCTTGAAGCTGACTGCCCGGTCCTGGCGGTAAAGGCGGGCTAAACCGCTGTGGCCGCCGGCGTCCGGTACAGCTCCTGGCGCTGGCGGCCCAGGCCGTCCACCTCTACTTCCACCACGTCGCCGGGCTGGAGGTAGGGGAAACGGCCGCTTAAGGCCACCCCCTGCGGTGTTCCGGTGAGGATCACGTCGCCCGGTTCCAGGCGCATGTACTGGCTGCAGTGGTGGACCAGGGTGGGCGCATCGAAAATGAGCTCCGCCGACGTCGAATCCTGCCGGGGCTCACCGTTCACCCAGCTGCGCAGCCGCAGGTTTCCGCCGTCGGTCTCCTCTGCAGGGACCAGCCATGGACCCAGGGGCGTTGACCCGGGAAGCGATTTGCCCTTGGTCCACTGGCCGGCAGCTCCCGGGAGCTGGTACTCCCGTTCAGAAAAGTCATTGGCGGTGACGTAACCGGCAATGCAGGCGGCGGCTTCCTCCGTGGAACCGAGGTAGCTGGCTTCCCTGCCGATGACAATGCCCAGTTCCACCTCCCAGTCGTACTGAGTGGAACGGGGTGGAAGCGGGGCGGGGTCGAACGGGCCGGTGACCGTGTTGCTGGGTTTGAGGAAGACCACGGGAATGGTGGGCGGCTCTGCCCCCGATTCCGCGGCGTGGGCGGCGTAATTCATCCCGATGCCCACCACGCAGCCGGGCCGGGCCACGGGGGAACCAACGCGGAGTGCAGCGGCACCTTCCAGGACCGGCAGTTCCCCCGCCTCCAGGGCCTTCCGGGTTTTGTCCAGGCCGCCGGCGGCAAGGAACGCGCCGTTTACGTCGTTGGTGAGGGGCAGCAGGCTGAAGTACCGGTCGACGCCGTCCGCGGAGGGAACCAGGACGGCAGGCTGCTCGCTGCCACTTTCGCCCAGGCGCATGATCTTCATACCGAATTCTCCTCAAGCTGTATCGACAGGTTTCGGGCCCTCTGGGCCCCGCCTCCATGGTCCTTGATTTCGCCGCGCGGCCGGGAACGAAACGCTTTGTGACCGCTTGATCGGGGGTTCCAAAGGACAGTCATCTGACATATAAAGGGAGCAGAAGGTAGAATGTTGGAGCCATCCTGGCACGAAACACAGAAAGTTCAGTACATGACTACAGCTACCTTGGAGCGCATCCCCGCCTCCCAGACCCCCGAAGGACCCGCGCCGCGGTCCATCAGCCTGGAGTTCTCCAGCGCCAGCGAGGTCCACGCCGGACTGGAAGAGGCGGTAGCCGAACTGATTGAAGTAGCAGCACATGACGCCGCCTGTGGCATCCTGGTTACCAGGCTGCACCCGGGACGCTACACCGTGGCCCTGGACGAATCAGTGCCCTTCGGCGAGACCTACGAGTCCATCGCCGCCTGACCATAACCGCAAAAATCCCCGCACACCGTCATGGCGTGCGGGGATTTTTTGTTGCTGGTCGCTGCCGGCCGGACTGCTAGCCGCGGCGGACCTCAACGCCGTCGGACTTCAGGAAAAGCTCTTTCTCCGCAGGACCTGAAGGTCCCGCCGGCACCAGCCAGAGGACGTTGCCGCTCTGCGACACCTCTTCCACCTCCCCGGCTGCCACCACATGTGCATGCTTGATGATCTCGACGCGGTCCCCGGCCTGGAGGGTCTTCCAGTTGGACACCGCGGCGGAATGGGCGTTGCGCCTCGACAGAACTGCCCCACGTGCTTTCATTTGAACTTCTACCCCTTTGTATCGTTCTGCCGCCACAGCCTCTTTGATGTGACTTTCACTACACCTTCAGTTCTACTACACTCCCGGCGCCGCGGTGGGCCGCGGCGCCGGAAATTCCGCCCTTCGGACAGAAGCCGTGCAGGCGCTGAAGATTCTTCGGTGTCAGGTGAGCGGCCCGACGGCGGATTCCGCCGCGCGAAGCACCTCACCTGAAGCGACCAGCCGGTCAGCCGCCTCCAGTTCCGGGGACAGGAAATGATCTGTCCCCGGCCCCTCCACCACTGCCCGCAGGGCAGCCACAACAGCGGAGCCTGCAGGCCCCGGCGTCAGCACGCCACCTGAGAGCTGCGTGCGGATGTCCAACGCGCGCGCCGACGTCACCAGTTCGATGGCCAGCACGCGGCGGAGGTTCTCCACGGCTTTGCGCAGCTTCCGCGCCGCGTGCCAGCCCATGGACACGTGGTCCTCCTGCATGGCGGAGCTCGGGATCGAGTCCACGGATGCCGGAACGGCCAGCCGCTTGTTGTCGGAGACCAGGCCGGCCTGGGTGTACTGGGCGATCATCAGGCCGGAGTCCACCCCCGGGTCGGCAGCGAGGAACGCCGGGAGGCCGTGCGAACGGGCAGGATCGAGCATCCGGTCGGTGCGGCGTTCGGCGATGGAGCCGAGGTCGGCGACGGCGATGGCGAGGTAGTCCAGGACGTACGCCACGGGTGCGCCGTGGAAGTTGCCGTTGGAGCTGACGCGGCCGTCGGGAAGTACCACGGGGTTGTCGATGGCTGCCGCCAGTTCCCGGGTTGCCACCAGTTCGGCGTGGTCCACGGTGTCGCGGACGGCACCGGCCACTTGCGGGGCGCAGCGCAGGGAGTAGGCGTCCTGGACCCTGGAGTCGCCCACCTTGTGGGAGGCCACAATGGGCGAATCCGAGAGCACGCGCAGCATGTTGTCCGCGCTGGCCGCCTGGCCCGGGTGCGGCCGCAGCGCGGCGTGCAGCTCGGGCAGGAACACCTGGTCGGTGCCCAGCAGCGCCTCGACGCTCATCGCGGCGGTGATGTCCGCCGTCGCCAGCAGCTGGCGCAGGTCCGCGATGGCCATGAGGAGCATGCCCAGCATGCCCTCGGTGCCGTTCACCAGCGCCAGCCCTTCCTTTTCAGCGAGGGTGACGGGCTCTATGCCGTGCTCTGCAAGCAGCTCGGCGACGGGCCGCTCGCCGCGCCCGCCGTACGTGACGCCGTCGGGCCCTTCCGCTTCCCCCTCGCCCATCAGGACCAGGGCGCAGTGCGACAGCGGCGCGAGGTCGCCGGAGCAGCCCAGCGAACCGAACTCGCGGACCACCGGGGTGATCCCGGCGTTGAGGACGTCCACCATGGTCTGCAGGACCACGGGGCGGACGCCGGTGCGGCCGGACGCCAGGGTCTTGGCGCGCAGGAACATGATGCCGCGCACCACTTCCCGCTCCACTGCCGGGCCCATGCCTGCCGCATGGCTGCGGATCAGCGACTTCTGCAGCTGGGTACGCAGCTCGTTGGGGATGTGGCGGTTGGCCAGGGCGCCGAAGCCGGTGGAGATGCCGTAGGCCGGGGTGTCGCTGGAGGCCAGGCTGTCGATGTGGGCGCGGACCTTGGCCACGGTTTCCAGGGCTTCGGGTGCGATGGTGACCTTTGCCTCCTGGCGCGCGACGGCGAGAACGTCCTGGGGCGTGACGCCGACGGACCCGAGGGTGACAGTGAGCGCTTCGTGGGTAATCGTGGTCAATTTAAGTTCCTTGGGTTGTTTCATCGACTGCTCCGTAACGGTCCTTTTGGAGGCTCAAAACGGCAGTTACGGAGCAATCGATGCGGGGTTTGGCCGGGTCAGCTGTTTTCGGTTCCGGTTTCCTGCATGGGGATCCTGACGCCGCGTTCCTTGGCAACGTCGAGTGCGCGCTCGTAGCCGGCGTCGGCGTGGCGGATCACGCCCATGCCGGGGTCGTTCGTCAGGAGGCGTTCGAGCTTTTCGGCGGCGAGGTCGGTGCCGTCGGCGACGGAGACCTGGCCGGCATGGATGGAGCGGCCGATGCCCACGCCGCCGCCGTGGTGCAGGGAGACCCAGGTGGCGCCGGAGGCCGTGTTCAGGAGGGCGTTCAGCATGGGCCAGTCGGCAATGGCGTCGGAGCCGTCGGCCATGGCCTCGGTTTCGCGGTACGGGGAGGCCACGGAGCCGGAGTCCAGGTGGTCGCGGCCGATCACGATGGGCGCCTTGACCTTGCCTTCCTTCACGAGTTGGTTGAACAGGAGACCGGCCTTGGCGCGTTCGCCGTAGCCAAGCCAGCAGATGCGGGCCGGCAGGCCTTCGAATTCCACCCGTTCCTGGGCTGCGTCGATCCAGCGGTGCAGGTGCTTGTTCTCGGGGAACAGCTCCTTGATGGCCTCGTCCGTGACGCGGATGTCCTCGGGGTCGCCGGAGAGGGCCACCCAGCGGAACGGGCCCAGGCCTTCGCAGAAGAGCGGCCGGATGTAGGCGGGAACGAAGCCGGGGAACGCGAAGGCTCGCTCGTACCCGCCCTTGCGGGCCTCGTCGCGGATGGAGTTGCCGTAGTCGAAGACCTCGGCACCGGCGTCCTGAAATTCCACCATGGCCTGCACGTGGCGGGCCATGGAGGCCTGGGCCTTCTTGGTGAAGCCTTCCGGATCCGCTGCAGCCTCGCGGTGCCACTCGTCCACCGTGATGCCCTCGGGCAGGTAGGACAGCGGATCGTGTGCCGAGGTCTGGTCCGTGACGATGTCCACGGTGAGCTCGCCCGCATTGTGGCGGCGCAGGATTTCGGGGAAGACCTCGGCCGCGTTGCCCACGTAGCCCACGGACCAGCCGCGGCGCTCCTCCTTGGCCTTGAGCACCTTGGCGATGGCGGCGTCGAGGTCGGTTTCCACCTCATCCAGGTAGCGCTTGCCGGCGCGGCGGCGCAGGCGGGATTCGTCGACATCGACGATCAGGCAGGCGCCCTCGTTCAGGGTGACGGCCAGCGGCTGGGCGCCGCCCATGCCGCCGCAGCCGCCGGTCAGGGTCAGGGTGCCGGCGAGGGTGCCGTTTTCGTCGCCGGTGAGCTTCCGGGCAATCGCGGCGAAGGTTTCAAAGGTTCCCTGCAGGATGCCCTGGGTACCGATGTAGATCCAGGAGCCGGCGGTCATCTGGCCGTACATCATGAGGCCTTCGGCCTCGAGCCGGCGGAATTCGGGCCAGGTGGCCCAGTCGCCGACGAGGTTGGAGTTGGCCAGCAGCACGCGGGGCGCCCACTCGTTGGTGCGGAACACGCCCACGGGCTTGCCGGACTGGACCAGGAGGGTTTCGTCCTTTTCCATGGTCTGCAGGGTGCGGGTGATGGCATCGAAGGCGGCCCAGGAGCGGACGGCGCGGCCGGTGCCGCCGTAGACCACCAGGTCATCGGGGCGTTCTGCCACTTCGGGGTCCAGGTTGTTCATCAGCATGCGCAGGGGCGCTTCGGTCTGCCAGGACTTGGCGGTGAGCTCGGTGCCGCGGGCTGCTTTGACCGGGCGGGCACCGGTGGTGAAATCGGCGGGTGCCATGGTGGGCTCCTTCTGGGTGGTGTGTCTGACGGAGGAAAGAAGTTCTGTATCCACTAAAGCCCCTCCAGGAAGGGCTTCACAGGGCTTTTGCATGGGTGCTGTCCGGGATGCCAGACGCGCCCGAGGCCTGCTGCCAGGGTTCATGGTTGACAGCTTTTACTTGGTGGGGCGTCCGTGGATCCGGACCGAGAGCTCATCAGCCACCTTCTGGACCCGGGCTGCCAGCGCCGGCCATTCCTCCGGGGCCAACCTGTCTTCCAGGAAGGTGACCGCGACAGCGGCAGTGGGCCAGCCCAGGTGGTCGGTGACGGCGGCGGCGATGGAACCGAAGCCCGGGGTCACTTCGCCGTGCTCGGTGGCATACCCGCGTTGCCTGACCTGGTCCAGGTGCGAGGAAAGCGCCGAGTACTTCATGATGGCACCCGCCACCTCGTGCCGCGCGCTGAAGGCGGCGGCGTTGGGGTAGAGCGCACGAACCTGGGACTTGGGCAGGGCGGCAAGGATGGCGCGGCCGCTGGCCGTGAGGTGACTGGGAAGGCGGACGCCGACGTCGGTCACCAGGGACGGGCGGTTCTTGGCCCGTTCCTCGACGATGTACAGCACGTCCCGGCCATGGAGCACGGCAAGGTGGGCGCTCTCGCCGATCGCGTCCACCAGGCTGGCGAGCAGGGGACGGCCCAGCCTGGACAGCGGTTCCTGCCGGGAGTAGGCGGAGCTGAGTTCGAAGGCGCTGATGCCAAGGCCGTAGCGCTGCTCCTCGTGGAGATGAAGGACGAAGCCATTCGCCTCCATCACCCCCAGCAGGTGGTACACGCTGGAGCGGGGCAGGTCCAGGCTGGAGGCAATCTGCGACGCCGCCATCGGCCCCCGTCTGGAAGCCAGCAACTTGAGGATGCGCAAGGTGTTTTCTGCGGCGGGAACCTTGGACGACGCCTTTGCGGACACCCGGGGAGCCTGGGCTTCGGCGTTTGGTGTTGCGGCGCTTAGTGCAGTGCTCATGAAGTGGAAGTGTCTTTCTGGCTAGCTCTGTCCGGTATCCCGTACTTAAGCTTGCGTCCTTCCGGGAGCCTTGAGCGACTCATTTTGAACCTTATCGTCTGAAATACCAGACAAACGCTCCCGGGACTCGGCACGCTCAGCCCGAGAGAACCGGCGCTTCCAGGTCCTCAAAGTCCAGGAACAGAGACCATTCAGGGAAAGGGTCAGCCGCCAGTTCAGTTTCGGAGGGACCAGGATCATCAGGCACATCCAATTCCTGGAGCATGCCAAAGTGTTCGGGCACGTACCCGTCCGGCCACTCCAGTGCCCCGGCTGAAGTCTCCCGTTCCGAGGCGTCGCCGAACAACGCCAGGAGCCGTTGTGGCCAGTGGGTTGGTTCGGGGTCGGGGTGTTCTGGGTTGTAGTGCCTGCCTGTTGGTGAGGTCCAGCCGGGTGGTTCATTCTTGTTGGCCGGGTCCGGTGTCCATTGGCTGTGATGTTTGAGCCGGTGATGTTTGGGGCAGAGTTGGGCCAGGTTGCTGACGTTGGTGGTGCCGCCGTGTTGCCACGCTTGTAGGTGGTCGGTTTCGTTGTCGGGGGTGCGGTTGGTGCAGCCGGGGAAGGTGCACTTGGCATCGCGCAGCCTGACCCACCGTTTGATGGCCTCCGTGAGCCGGTAGTATTTCCGGCCGATCTCCAGCGGTGCCCCGTCCCTGGGGTCGACCAGGACCCGGTAGAACGATTCCGCCCCGTCGGCGACCAGTTTCCGTGCCATGGAGGCCGGGATCGGGCCGAAGCCATCCAGTACGGCGGGTTCGTCGGTCGCTCCGAGGAGGGCGAATGCCGGCACCATCACTAGGACATCAGCCCGCGGCGCAGGGAGCTTCCCGATCCCGGTGACACCCTGCGTGCCCGGGGCGGTGCCGGTGGACCCCTCGCCCGCCATCTGCCCGGCTCCGAGGAGGAGGATGGCGGCGATATCGGGGCGCAGCTGGGTGAGGGTGCGCTCTTCGTCGGGGCCCTGGAGTCCGCGGGCCGTGGCGGTGGTCCGGTTCCAGATCGCGCACGCGGTATCCCCTGGCAGGTAGAGCGAGACCCAGGCCATGCCGTCCCGGTCGGGGATGTATTCCATCCGCCGGTCCGCCACACCCTTTACATGGCGCTTCTGGATCAATTCCGGATGATGGCGCTCCCGCCACCCACGGACCTTGGCCCGAAACCGGCACGGAATGAGCTCACCCGGGGCGGCGCCGCGGGCGGGCTGGGGTGCAGCCGGGTCGAAGAAATGCGCCACCAACGCCAGCGCGCCCTCCGGGGTGAGGCCTTCGGTCTCGTCCGCAATGATGCGGGCGTGCTGCCACGACATGTCCCCGGCGGACAGTGCATCGAACACCAGCGGCAGGGAACAGATGCGCCGTGACTGCTCCACCAACGCGCCCGCGGCCGCGGAGCTGATAGTCAGCACCCCGGCGATCTCCTCCACCACCGACATGTCCGCGTAAGTGCGGTCCTGGATCGATGCGTCCGGCGGCGTCATCGCTTGCTGGAACTCCACTGCCTCAGCAGCGGTCTCCGCTTTCACCGCAGCCAGTTGCGCTTCCAGCCGAGCCATAAGCTCCAGCCGCTCCAACCGGATCCCATACCGCCGCTGCAACACATCCGTACCCGCACCAATATCCACACCGGCACCACCATGAGCCCCGGAAGCCAGGAAAGCGTCCTCTTTCTCCAGCGCATCAAGGGCAGCAACAGAGGCGCGGACACCCTCCAACACCGCCCCAAGACCACCGCTGATTCCCATAACCACATCATCCATCGACCCACTGACATTCACGCCGGGGGCTGCCGGCCGCCAGGCCCTCTGCAGCGGATGGTGCCTCAGCGCGTCAATCCGCGTGCCGCCGTCGAACGCATCTCACTGCCCACAGTCTGGAACCGAAGACACCAAGCCTCCGTGAGCCTCATCACGAACGGGCCGGAAATGGTCTGCTGGTTAGCGGCTCCCCTCCCAAAGACGAGAAGGTAACTCTATGCAACCCACCCCAACCCGGACCCAAAGTCCGGTGGAAACGCAAAAACCGGCAGCCGTCGTCGGACAAGTCCTTAACAGGGGCCTCAATGTCCGGCACATCCGCTTCATGGCCCTGGGCTCGGCCATCGGTACGGGCCTCTTCTACGGTTCCGCTTCGGCGATCCAGAAAGCAGGACCGGCCGTCCTGCTGGCATACATCATCGGCGGCGCCGCAGTGTTCATGGTGATGCGGGCCCTCGGCGAGATGGCGGTGCGGCACCCGGTATCCGGGTCCTTCAGCCAGTACGCGAGCCGCTACCTTGGACCCCTGGCCGGCTTCGTGACCGGCTGGACGTACGTGTTCGAGATGGCGATCGTAGCCATCGCCGATGTCACCGCATTCAGCATCTATATGGGCTTCTGGTTCCCGCAGGTGGACCGCTGGATCTGGATCCTGGCCGTCATCTGCTTCCTGGCCGCGCTTAACCTGCTCAGCGTCAAGGTCTTCGGCGAGCTGGAGTTCTGGTTCTCGCTGATCAAGGTGGCAGCCATTATCGCCATGATCGCCGGCGGCGCCGCCATCATTGTTTTCGGCTTCCAGGCCGCGGACTCCACCGTGGTGCCCGGACTGGGCAACCTTGTTGGGCACGGAGGGCTGTTCCCCAACGGCTTCGAAGGCCTGTTGGCATCCTTCGCGGTAGTGATGTTCGCCTTCGGCGGGATCGAGACGCTGGGGATCACGGCCGGCGAGGCAGCAGATCCCAAGAAGGTCATCCCCAAGGCCGTCAACACGGTGCCGGTGCGGGTGCTGCTGTTCTATGTCCTCACCCTGGGCGTCCTGATGAGTCTCTTCCCGTGGGACCAGGTGGGCACCAGCGGCAGCCCGTTCGTCCAGATCTTCAGCAGCCTGGGCATCCCGGCCGCACCGCACATCCTCAACGCGGTGGTCATCACGGCGGCGCTGTCGGCCATCAACAGCGACATCTTCGGTGCCGGCCGCATCCTCTTCGGACTCTCCAACCAGGGCCACGCGCCCGCAGCCTTCGGGAAGGTCTCGCGGCACGGCGTCCCCTGGATGACCGTGGTCATGATGGCCGGGATCCTGCTGGTGGGCGTGGTCCTCAACGCCGTCACCCCGGAAGACGTGTTCCTCGTTATTGCCTCCATCGCCACCTTCGCCACCGTCTGGGTGTGGGTGATGATCCTGGCGTCCCACGTGGCCATGAAGCGGGAAATCGCGCGGAAGGGTCTGCCGGCGTCGGAATTCCCCTCCCCGTGGTGGCCTGCCGCCTCTGTCCTCACCATCGCTTTCATGGCGCTGGTGATCGCCGTGCTGGGCGCGTTCGAGGACACCCGGATCGCACTGTACGTGGGCGCCGTGTGGCTGGGGCTGCTGGTCCTGGCGTACCGGCTGTGGATCAAGGGTGACGGACGACGGCGGGCCCACCTTGAGGACGAAACCTCGCCGCTGCCGGTGGTCGCCAGGGACGGCGGGATGGAGGCTGCCGCCCGGAGCAGCCGGGGCTAGGAAAAGACGCCGATAGCCGCCGTTCGGGAGTTCGGTGCGGAGTGTTCCCCGGCGCCTACGCGGCCTTGGGGAACACTCCCGCGCCGGCCAGCCCCGAGCGCGGCGCGGTCTCCACCTTGGCGCAGATCCAGCGGCCCAGCTCGGTCGCAGCCAGCGGATCAATCGAGGTGGAAAACCCTGCCCGCTCCAGCATCCATGCCAGGTCCTCCGTGGAAACATTGCCGGCCGCGCCGGGGGCGAAGGGGCAACCGCCCAGGCCGCCCACGGCACTGTCGAAGACCTTGACCCCGGCCGCCATGGCGGCATAGGTATTCGCCAACGCAGTGTGGCGCGTCTCGTGCAGGTGGGCCCGCAGCGGCATATCCGTTTCAGACGCCAGGGCGGCAAAGACCCCGTTGACCTGCCAGGGGACGGCGCAGCCGATGGTGTCCGCCAAGGCAACCTCGGCCAGCTGGCCTCGTTGCAGGGCGCTCCGGACGACCGAAAGAGCCTGTTCCCCGGGCACGTCGCCCTGGTACGGGCAGCCAAAGGCGACGGCGGCTGTGACGGTGAGCGGGATGGCCGCCGAGGCAGCGATTCCGGATACTTCCTCCAGGGCATCAAGGGCGGCGGCGACCGTCGTGTTCTGGTTGGCCGCTGCAAAGGCATCGGTCACCGGCAGGACATAGTTGATCTCGTCCACCCCCGCATCCACCGCCCGGTAGGCGCCCCGGGTGTTCAGCACCAGACCGATGTAGCTGGCACCGGCGTCCCGCGGCACCCCCGCCATGACGGCATCGGCATCGGCCATTTGCGGAACCTTTTTGGGGTTTACGAAGCTCACCGCCTCAATCCGCCTGGCGCCCAGGGCAATCAGATCGTTGATAAGGCGCAGCTTGTCGCGGGTGCTGACCGGAACTTTTTCATTCTGCAGCCCGTCCCGGGGACTGACGTCCACGATTGAGACTGCTCCCCCGGGAGTACCGGTTCCCGTCATTCCGTTCATCAGATGGCACCCTCGTCCTTGGCATGCTGCAGTTCTTCGACATCCATGTTGAGCAGACCCCCGTAGACGTCGCTGTTGTGGGAGCCGGGCGCCAGCGGCCCGTTCCATGCAATGCCCCCGCTGGTCCGGGATAGCTTGGGGATGACGCCTGGCTGGACCACCGTTCCCAACTGTTCGTCGGCAACTTCCACCAGCATCCCGCGCGCCCGAAGCTGGGGGTCTTCGAAGATGTCCTCGATGGTACTCACAGTGCTGTTGGGAACAGCGTGCCGATCAAGGCACGCCACCAGTTCCGAGTGGTCGAAGCCGGCGGCCCATTCGGCGATCAGTTGTTCCAACGCCTCCTGGTTGACACCCCGGGATGCGTGGTTGCTGTAGAGGGGGTCGGAAGCCAGCTCCGGGCTGCCCATTGCGGCAGCCAGCCGCACGAACACCGAGTCCTGGTTGGCAGCGATCACCACCCACTTTCCGTCGCTGGAGCGGAAGATATTCGACGGCGCTATCCCCTTCAGACCGGAACCGCTGGGACCCGGCACAACGCCCGCAGCCGCGTAGTCGGGAACGGCACTTTCCAAAAGGGAGAAGCAGGCCTCTACGAGGGACACGTCCACAACCTGCCCCGTCCCTCCCTTGGCGTCCCGCCAGTACAGGGCAAGCAGGATTCCCTGCAGCGCGTAGAGCGACGCCAGGCTGTCCCCCAGCGAGATGCCCGTCCGTGGCGGTGCCTGGTCCGGATATCCATTGAGGTGGCGCAGGCCGCCGCGGGCCTCGGCCACGGAAGCGTAGCCCGGCTTATTCGCATCCGGTCCGGTCTGGCCGTAGCCGGAAACCCTGGCGATGACCAGGCCCGGGTTGCTTTGCCACAGCACCTCGGGGGCGAGCCCGAGTTTCTCGAGTGTTCCAGGGCGGAAGTTCTCCAGGATGACGTCGGCTTCCCTGCAGAGTTCCAGGAACAGATCACGTCCGCGGGCCGACTTGAGGTCCAGAGTCACGCATTTCTTCCCCCTGGACTGCACCGACCACCACAGGGTGTGGCCGTGGATCCGGGCCCGGCCCCATTCACGCATGGGGTCGGGACGGTCAGGGGACTCGATCTTGATAACCTCCGCACCGAAGTCTGCGAGCTGCCGTCCTGCAAACGGGCCCGCGATCAGTGAGCCGAGCTCCAGGACCCGCACGCCGGCGAGCGGCCCGCCGGCCGTTCCCACGGCACCGAGGGCAGGTGCAGCGCCGGGGCCGGCCCACTCTCGGGCGCCAGGTCCGAAGTCTGTGTGCTGACCACGGCGCACGCCGCCAGTGGGCGCGCTCTGTGAAGTTTCCACCATCTTTGGGACTCCTGTTCTGCCGGCAGCCGGTGCCCGGGCCGCGTTGCCCGGCCTGCCGTGGATCGCGAAGCATCGTTGGCACGACAACTCATATTGTGGACCCAAATTCACAATGTGGATAGAGGGATCCGAGAACCGGTTCTACTGGGGGATGGTGCCGCCGATCATCCGGGTGCCCTCCTCGGCGGCCGCCAGCACCTGTTCCACCCAGGAGGCACAGACATCGAAGGGCATCCTCAGCGCAGGACCCATCACCGTCAGGGCCCCGAAGAGTTCACCCTGCGGCCCGAAAATCGGAGCTGAGATTCCGCTGGCGCCGGACACGCGCTCACCGGTAGTGATGGCGAAACCATCTGCCCGGACTTTCGCAACGGATTCCTCCAGGCTCGCGGCATCGGTAATGGTCTGGTCGGTCAGGGACGCCAGGCCCGACCGGTACACCTCATCCGCAACTTCCGGGTTCCAGGCCAGCAGGACCCGGCCCGCCGCACCCACGTGCAGCGGCATGATTTCACCCACGCTCACCGCCCGCCGGAGCATGCGGCGGGTCTCGGCCAAGGCAATGCAGACGCGCTTTCCCTGGGATTCGCGGAAGATGCAGGCCGTCTCACCCAGTTCGTCACGAAGCCTCCGCAGCACGGGGGTCAGCAGTTCCAGGAAATCCAGGCCCTGGGTTGCCGGCGCCGCCCAGTGGGCCATCCGCACCCCCACCCGGTAACGGTCCCCGTGCCGGTCCAGGATCCCTTCCTGCACCATGTTCGCCACCAGGCGCTGCACCGTGGAGTGCGGCACCCCCGTGCTGGAACGGATCTCAGCCAGCGACAACTCGGGCCGGACGAGGGAAAAGGCATCGAGGATGGCAGTGATCTTTCGCAGGACCAACAGGGGCGTGGCCGACGTTTCGCTGGAGCTCATGGGGAAAGTGTATGAGCCGTGGGGGCGTTGAGTGTGACCGAAGTAACTGTTAGCATCA
Source organism: Pseudarthrobacter sp. LT1 (assembly GCF_035621795.1). Lineage (NCBI taxonomy): Bacteria > Bacillati > Actinomycetota > Actinomycetes > Micrococcales > Micrococcaceae > Pseudarthrobacter > Pseudarthrobacter sp. LT1. The sequence goes on along the minus strand of NZ_CP141830.1, from coordinate 526,531 downwards.
GGTCCACATCATGATGGAGAACCCACGATGTGGCAGGCCAGTTCTGCTGATGAGTAGTACAAACGGAGTCCGTACACGGGACTCCGGACGCGGACCGATGCACCATCATCGTTCCGAGAGCGTGAACCAGCAGGGGGAAACAAGCGGCCGGAGTTGGCCGGGAAGAGGCAAAGATGCCAGCTGCACAGCCAGCCACGTCCGGATATGCCGTGGAGCTCACCGGGTGCACCAAACAATTTCCAACCTCCGGAGGCGAGACCTACTTCGCAGTCCGCGACATCGACCTAAAGGTTGAACCCGGCCGCTTCGTCTCGATCGTTGGCCCGACCGGATCAGGAAAGTCCACCATCCTGAACATGGCTGCAGGCCTTCTGACACCCAGCTTCGGCGAGGTCAAGAGCTTCGGCGAACCGGTGTCGGGAGTGAACCGCCGGGCGTCCTACATGTTCCAGCAGGACGCCCTGCTGCCGTGGAAAACCGTCATCGACAACGTCAGCCTGGGCCTGACCATGGCCGGCGTCTCCAAGGCCGAGGCCCACTCGGAATCCCGGCGCTGGCTCGAAAAGGTGGGCCTCAAGAACTTTGCGGACCGCTATCCGCACCAGCTCAGCGGCGGGATGCGCAAGCGCACCGCCATCGCCCAGGCCTGGATCGTAAACCCGGACATCCTCCTCATGGACGAGCCGTTTTCTGCCCTCGACGTCCAGACCCGCCAAATCATGGAAAACGAACTCCTGCAGCTTTGGCAGGAATCCGGCAAGGCGGTGGTCTTCATTACCCACGACCTCGACGAAGCGATTGCCTTGTCCGACGAAGTGCTCATCCTGGGCGCAGGCCCCGGGAGCACCGTGGTGGGAAGCTACCAGATCGACATTCCCCGCCCCCGCGACCTGCTGGACATCCGAGATGACCCGCGCTTCGTTGCCCTCCACCGGGAGATCTGGGGCCGCCTGAAAATCGAAGTCTCAAAGACCTACGAAAGCGCCATGGCGGAGGAAGGTGAGGCAGCATGACCATCCTCGGTTCACGGAGGCCGGGTTCCCGCGGGAACGGCTCACCCGGCAGCACCCATGACCGCAGCCCGGTCAGCCGCCCCGCCCGCCGGGGCGAAATGTCGCCCCTGGCCATGCGGAGCATCCAACTCCTCCTCACGGTTCTCGTCCTGGGAGCGTGGGAGGTCCTGGGCCGGGCCGGGGTGATTGACGAATTCTTCTTCCCCCTTCCCTCGGACATCTTCCAGACCGTGTGGCTCTGGGTCTCCTCAGGGTTCGTGTTCCCCCATCTCTGGGTGACCATGCAGGAAGCCATCCTCGCCTTCCTGGTCGGGGCCGCCGTCGGACTCCTCCTGGGCTTCATCCTCGCCCGCGTCCGCTTCCTTGAACGGTTGCTGGACCCCTTCCTCCAGATGTTCAACGCGCTCCCCCGCGTGGTCCTGGCTCCGATCTTCCTGCTGTGGTTCGGCCTTGGCATCTGGTCCAAGGTCGCATTCGGCTTCACCCTGGTGTTTTTCATCGTCTTCTTCAACACCCTGGAAGGCGTCAAGAGCGTGGACCGGGTCCTGGTGGACAACGCCAGGATGCTGGGGGCCAGCGAAAAGCAGCTCCTGCGCCACGTCTTCATTCCGAGTGCACTGACCTGGATCTTCTCCAGCCTGCATATCAGCGTCGGCTTCGCCATTACCGGCGCAGTGGTGGGTGAGTACCTGGGCGCTTCGGGCGGTGTGGGATACGCCATCGCACAGGCGCAGGGCGTATTCGATACCAGGGGCGTGTTCGCGGGGATGTTCATCCTCATGATCGTCGTGCTGATCATCGACCTCCTCGTCAACCGCCTGGAACGGCACCTGCTCAGGTGGCGCCCGGTCCGGTCTTCCTGACCCCGACCGGACAACAGCTGCTTTACCGGCGCAGAAACTCAACAACCCGCCTGAAAGGGACACTCATGACACAGAAAGCAACCCGGCGCCGTGGCCGGGTCCTCCTCCGGCCACTGGCCCTGATTGCGTCGGTTGCCCTGGCGCTCTCCGCCTGTGGCGCCCCCGCGGCCGCCCCTCCCGGACAAAGCGGATCCGCCGCTGCCGGCGGCGGGGGCGGCAAGGTGGTCATCGGCGTCGGCGGACAGACCCTCCTGACCTACCTGCCGACCACCCTGGCCCAGCAACTTGGGTACTACAAGGATGAGGGCGTGGACGTTGAGCTTCAGGACCTCCAAGGCGGCTCCAAGGCCCTGACCGCCATGATTGGCGGCAGCACCAACGTAACCAGCGGGTATTACGAGCACACCATCCAGATGCAGGCCAAGAACCAGCAGATCAAGGCGTTCGTGGACATGGGCCAGTCCTCGGGCCTTGCGCTGCTGGTGGCCCCGAAGAATGAAGGCCAGATCAAATCCATTGCCGACCTAAAGGGCAAAAACGTCGGCGTCACGGCTCCGGGCTCCTCCACGGACATGTTCGTGAAGTTCCTGCTGGCGAAGAACAACATGCAACAGACTGATGCAGCCGTGTCCGCCATCGGCGCCGGGTCTTCCGCCGTCGCCGCTGTCGAGCAGGGCCAGGTGGATGCAGCCGTGATGCTCGAACCGGACGTGTCAGTACTCACCAAGCGCATCGGCCACAATCCCGTAGTGCTGGAGGACGTCCGCACGTCGGAGGGCCTGAAGGAAGTATTCGCCACCGATTCCTGGCCTTCCGCCTGCCTTTACGCCAAGACCGAGTGGCTGAACCAGAACAAGGACACCGCCGCCAAGCTGGCCAAGGCCATCAAGCGGACCCTGGAGTACATCAACGGGCATTCGGGCGCCGAAATCGCGGCCAAGATGCCGGAAAGCTTCGCCGGCGGAGACAAGGACCTCTATGCCAAGGTGATCGAGGACCTCAAGAAGACCCTGAGCAAGGACGGCACATTCACCGACGACGGCGTCCAGGCAGTCCTGAAGACCCAGCAGGTAGCCAACCCGGACGTCGGAAACAAGGAGATCAAGCTGGCCGATACGTACACCAACGACCTCGTGAAGTGATGCCACGCTATGTCCTGACCGCGGGCGGCGCCTAACCAGCGAATAACGCCGCGCCCCGGCAAGCACAACAAAAAAGGTGCCCGGCCCAATGGGGCCGGGCACCTTTGTCCTTCCGCCGTCCTAAGCGGCAGCAGCGGCGGCCCGTACCGCCTGGCCGAGGGACGTCGTCGGGCGCCCGATCAGCCGGCGGAGGTCGCCGGTGCTGACCAGGAGATCGCCGCGCGCAATGCCAAGGTCGGAGTCCGCAAGGATTTCAGCGAAAGCCTCCGGTACGCCCACGGACGCGAGCAGGCCTGCGTACTCCCCCGCGGGCAGGTCGTTGTAGCTGATGGACTTTCCGGTGGCAGCGCTGATCTCCGATGCGAGGTCGGCCATGCTGAACGCGTCGTCGCCGCCCAGTTCGTAGACTTTGCCGGCCTGGTCGTTGGCCTCCAGGACAGCGGCAGCTGCATGGGCATAGTCGGCCCGTGAGGCGCCACTGACCTTACCGTCACCGGCGCTTCCTGCGACGGCGCCCTGCGCGAGGGTTCCGGGAAGCTGATCCGTGTAGTTTTCGAGGTACCAGCCGTTGCGCAGCAGGACGAAGGGAACACCCGATTCACGCAGCAGCGCCTCGGTGGCCTTGTGCTCGTTGGCCAGCTTCATGCCGGTGGTGTCAGCGTTGGCGATGCTGGTGTAGGCAAGCAGCTCTACGCCCTCGGCCTTGGCGGCTTCGATGACCGTGCGGTGCTGGTCCACCCGCTGTCCCACTTCGCTGCCGGAGATCAGCAGCACGCGCTTGGCACCCGCAAGGGCGGCCTGGACTGAAGCGGCGTCGGCGTAATCCATCGCCTTCACCTGAACCCCGCGTGCAGCGAAGTCAGCGAGCTTTTCAACGGACCGGCCTGCTGCGACGATTTCTTCGGCCGGCACGCCGCGTTCCAGGAGGGCTTCAAGAACGTGGCGGCCAAGCTGGCCGGTGGCGCCTGTAACAACGATGCTCACAATGATTCCTTTCGGGAACTTTTACTCTGTCAGTGGGCACAACCGACCCGGCGGCAGATAACTTCCCGAAAGAGAGTACGCACTTTGAAGTAAGGTACTGACCTCCAGGTAAGCTGGGGCCATGAAAGCATCTCCCCTGCCTCCCGCATTTGCCGACGGCGTGTTCGCGGCCGGCTGCCCCAGCCGGACCGTGCTGGACCATGTCACCAGCAAATGGGGCGTCCTGATCCTGGTGGCACTGTCCGAGGGTGAGCAGCGGTGGAGTGACTTACGACGGCGGGCCGAGGGCATCAGCGAGAAAATGCTGGCACAGACGCTGAAGACGCTGGAACGCGACGGTTTGGTCAGCAGGAACGCACAGCCGGTCATCCCTCCACGGGTGGACTACAGCCTTACCGAGCGGGGCTACGAGTTGAGCGCGCTGCTGGTGCCGCTGGTGGCGTGGGCGTTCGACAACGCCGACGAGATCATCAACGGGACCGGAAAGGCCAAGTAGTACCGGCACCGAAACTCGAGTACCTGTTACTGGTGTGGCTGGTGTGAATAGCGCATAGCGTGGGCGTACGGTGGCGGCCGGAATGGGAGGACCATCCTCTGCTGGGAGCGTTCCGCCAACCAGCACCGTTAGCAGGCGGCGGGCTGCCGCCCGGAGGAGTTGGTCGCATGGCCAAGGACTACGTACAGGATCTTGCCGGCATGGGCCGGCCCGTCAGTCTCGGGGCTGCCCTTTCAGGGGCGTGGGGCCGGACCCTGACTGTCTTCAGCCCCCGCTGCCCCTATCGGGTGGGGGACACCGTGATAGGCGACGACCCCTTCAGCGGCAGGCGCGAAGGGGTCGTCGTGTGGCAGGACCGCCGGTCAGTGGGAGTGAAGACCCCGTACGGCGTCTTCTTTTTCGACCACCGGCTGGTCAGACCCCTGGACTGATGTCCTAGCGGGCGGACCAGCCGCCGTCCATGGTGTAGCTGGCACCGGTGACCATGCCGGCGTCCGGGGAGGCCAGCCAGGCCACCAGGGAGGCTACCTCGTCCGGTTCCACCAGGCGCTTGATGGCGGCTTCGGTGAGCATCACCTTGGCCAGAACCTCGGACTCCGGGATTCCGTGCATCTTGGCCTGGTCCGCGAGCTGCTTCTCCACCAGGGGCGTGCGCACGTATCCCGGGTTGACGCAGTTCGACGTGACACCGTGCGGACCCCCTTCGAGTGCGGTCACCTTGCTGAGTCCTTCGAGACCGTGCTTGGCGGAGACATACGCGCTTTTGAAGGGAGATGCGCGGAGGCCGTGCACGGAGGACAGGTTGATGATGCGGCCGAACTTGTTGGCGTACATGTGCGGCAGGGCGGCCCGGATCAGCAGGAACGGCGCCTCCAGCATCAGGCTGATGAGCCGGCGGAAGTCCGCAGGATCGAACTCCTCGATGGGGCTGATGCGCTGGATTCCTGCATTGTTCACCAGGATGTCGCAGTCCAGGCTCAGCCCGGCCAGGGCGTCGACATCCAGCAGGTCCACGGCCCAGGCCGTGCCGCCCACCTCTGCGGCAAGGCTCTCCGCGGCGGAGGAATCGACGTCGGCCACCACCACTTTCGCACCCCGTGCGGCAAGTGCCCGTACGGTCGCGGCGCCGATTCCGCTCGCGCCGCCGGTGACCAGCGCCTTGCGTCCGTTCAACGTGTTATCCATTGCAGTTCTCCTTTTGTGCAGCCAAACGCTCTTGTGCGGCCAAACGGTCCAGTGGCTCCATCAGTCCAGTGGCAGCCAGCTCAACGCCGTCCAGCGGTCAGCAGGCCTTCGCGGGCTGCGTCTTCCTTGTCCACATCCTCCAGGGCGACGCCCTTGGTTTCCTTCAGGCTTAGCACGGCCACGGTGGTGATGGCACAGGCCACTACCAGGTAAATGGCGGTGGGCACCCACGAACCGGTGTCCTTCAGCCACTGGGTGGCCAGCAACGGAGCCAGGGACCCGGCGAAGATGGACGTGACCTGCGAGCCGAGGGATGCGCCCGAGTACCGCATGCGGGTGGGGAACATCTCGGCCATGATGGCCGGCTGTCCCGCGTACATCAGGCCGTGCAGGCACAGGCCGATGGTCACTGCCAGGACGATGACCACTGCGTTCCGGGTATCGAACATCGGGAAGGCGAAGAACGGCCAGGTGGCACCGAGGATGGCGCCCGCGAGGTAGACGGGCTTGCGGCCGATCCGGTCCGCCAGGCGGCCGTACTGCGGAATGATGGCGAAGTGGATCACGTGGGCGATCAGCAGCGCCAGCAGGAGCGATGAAGTGTCGTACTTGTGCACGCTCTTGAGGTACACAATCGCGAAGCTGACCACCAGGTAGTACATGATGTTTTCCGCGAACCGCAGGCCCATGGCCTGGAAGATGCCTTTGGGGTACTTGCGCAGGACCTCGAAGACGCCGTAGCTGACGGCCTGTTCCTTCTCCACCAGTTCCTTGGCTTCGAGGAAGATGGGCGACTCGCTGACGTTGGTGCGGATGTAGTAGCCCACGAAGACGATTACGGCGGAGAGCCAGAACGCCACCCGCCAGCCCCAGCCGAGGAACGCCTCGCTGCTGAGGGTGGTGGACATGATGTACAGCACCAGGGTGGCCAGGAGGTTGCCCACCGGGACGGCGGCCTGGGGCCAGCTGGACCAGAAGGCGCGGGTCTTGTTGGGGCTGTGTTCGGCCACGAGGAGCACGGCGCCGCCCCATTCGCCGCCGAGCGCGAAGCCCTGGATGAAGCGCAGGGCCACCAGCAGCGCGGGGGCCAGGTATCCGATGTCGGCGAAGCCGGGCAGGCAGCCCATCAGGAACGTGGAGATGCCGATGATCACGATGGTGAGCTGCAGGGTGGGCTTGCGGCCCAGTTTGTCACCGATCTGGCCGAACACGATGCCGCCCAGGGGACGGGCGATGAAGCCCACGGCGTAGGTGAGGAAGGCCTGGATGATTCCGTCCAGGTCATTGCCCGTTGACGGAAAGAAGTACTTGCCGAAGACCAGGGTGGCAGCGGTGGCGTAGAGGAAGAACTCGTACCATTCCACAACAGTGCCCACCATGGAGGCGGCAACAATCCTCTTCAGTCCTGATCCTTCGGGTGCATGCCCGGCGTTGTTGGCCGGGCGCTGCTCTACGCTCATTGTTTCTCCTAGTGTCCACATTGACACGCGCCGTGATCTCCAGCACAAGTGACTCAGATGAGTATTGCTGCACAAAGGATGCACTTCAATGGCCAAAGAGGCAGTCAACGTGTGCACAATTGCAGATATGAATGCGAATCCTGATGACCTGCTGGTCCTTCTGGCAGTGTCCCGCTCTGCCAGATTCACGACGGCGGCCCAGGCCCTGGGCTTGAACCACACCACGGTCTCACGCAGGATCGCCGCGCTTGAGAAGTCGCTGGGCGGCCGGGTGCTGTCCCGCGCCGCGGGTGGCTGGGAGCTGACGGAGCTGGGCGATCGGGCCGTGCGGGCTGCGGAACAGGTGGAGGCGGTGCTGGGCACGCTGGGACCGGCCGGCCAGGCACCCGACCCGGTTGCCGGCGTCGTGCGCATGACCGCAACGGATGGCTTCAGCGCCTACATTGCCGCTCCGGCGGTGGCGCGGCTGCGCCGGAACCACCCCGGCCTGAGCGTGGAGGTAGTCACCATGACCCGCCGGGCGCTGCAGCAGCGGTCCGGGTTGGACATCGAGGTGGTGGTGGGCGAGCCGCAGGTGCACCGCGCGGAGGCCATCCGGCTCGGCGAATACCGCCTGGGCATGTACGCCTCCCGCGCCTACCTTGCGGAGCACGGGACGCCGGCCTCCGTGGCAGAACTGAATGGGCACCCGCTGGTCTACTTCGTGGACTCGATGCTCCAGGTGGACGACCTGGACGCGCCGCGGCGGCTGGTTCCCGCCATGAAGGACGGGCTGACCTCCACCAACGTGTTCGTCCATGTGGAGGCCACCCGGGCCGGCGCGGGCGTCGGGTTCCTGCCGTGCTTCATGGCCGACCTCCACGATGACCTGGTCCGCCTGCTGCCTGACAAGATCGGCGAACTGCTCCCCTACTGGATGGTCCTGCGCCCCGACTCACTGCGCCGTCCCGCGGTGGCCGCCGTCGTGCAGGCACTCCGGGAACGGATGGCCGAGCACCGCGGCGCGCTTTTGGGCAAGGGTTAGCCCGTCGATTGCTGAGTAAATGCCGTTTTGACCGCTGAAAACGACGATTACTCAGCAATCGATGGGGGTGAATCGTGGCGGACCGGCGCTCCGGCCGCGAATGCCCGCACCTGCGCGTCATCCCACAGGTGTGCCGGGACGGCCCCGCCGAGGAGCCGGCGCCGGAGCTGCGGATCATCGCCGAAGGGCACGTCACTTCCGGCCATCACCATGTTTCCGTACCGCCGGCCCTTCAGCATGGCGGGATCGGCAATGATCACGGTGTGTTTGAAGGCCGCCGCGATGGTGGCGGCGTCCTCCCGGGCGTTTTTCAGGTCCGGTGCGTCCCCGGAATTGGCGACATAAAGCCCGCCGGGGGCCAGGACCCGCTTGGCATGCGCGGTGAATTCGGCGGTGGTCAGCGGGCGGGGGGTCAATGCGCCGGCAAAGACGTCGCGGATGATGAAGTCCCGGGTCTGGGCGGTGAGGGTTTCCGTGACGGCCCGGGCCTCCCCCACACGGATCCGCAGCAGGGGTGCCTTGGGAAGGTCGAACCAGCCGCGCACGTACTCGGCGAGCTTCCCGTCCAGCTCCACCACCACCTGGCGTGCGTCCGGGTAGGCGGCGGAGAAGTAGCGGGCCATGGAGCAGGCGCCGCCGCCCAGGTGCAGCCCGCGCAGTTTATGCGCGGCCGACGGCGGCCAGCGGGACTCGATGAGCGCCGCCATCCACCGCATGTACTCGAAGTCCAGGAACAGGGGGTCCGCGAGGTCGATGTGCGAGCTCATGACGCCGTTGATCTTCAGGAGCCAGCCGGTGGAGTTGTCCTGGTCGGCAATCAGCTCGCAGTCGCCGGTATCGATGTAGTAGACGCCCTCCACCGGTCCGTTCACCACGGATCCCCTGGGCACCTCGACCACACCGGCTGCCGGGCGGCCGGCCCTGCCTCCTGACTTTCCGCGTTTGCCCATTACCCGTGCTCCGCTTCAGTCATGCTTCAACCCTATGTGACAGGCCCTGGTTGACGGGCCCTGGTTGGCGGGCCCTATGTGGCAGGGCTGGCTGCCCCTTGGCCGTCCCGGATCCGGTTCACCACGGCGGTGGTGGACCGTTCCGCCACGTAGTCCAGGATGGCCACGCGGCCGCCGTACTCCTCCACCGCGGGGGTTTCCGCCAGCATTTCGGGGGTGTAGTCCCCGCCCTTGGCGTACACCTCGGGCCGGAGCCTGCGGATCAACGGCGCCGCCGTGGGGGTATCGAACACCGTGACGTAGTCCACGCAGCTCAACGCCGCCACCACCGCTGCCCGGTCTGCCATGTTGTTGATGGGCCGGCCGTCCCCCTTGAGCCGGCGAACGGAATCGTCGCTGTTCAGCGCCACCACCAGGATGTCGCCCAGCTGCTTGGCCTGGTTGAGGTACCGGGTATGGCCGCTGTGCAGGACGTCGAAGCACCCGTTGGTCAGCACGATCCGCTGGCCCTGGGCGCGGTGCAGTTCCATCTGCCGCTCCAGTTCGTCCGCACTCAGGGCAGTATCGGCGAAGGCTTCCAGGTACCGGCTGAGCTGGGCGGTGCTGCACACTGATGTGCCGGGCTGGTGGACCACCACGTCGGCAGCCGACTGGGCCAGGTCCAGGCTGGCGGTCAGCGGCAGGCCGGCCGCGCGGGCCAGCGTCAGGGCAGCGACAAACGTATCGCCCGCCCCGGATGCCTGTTTCTCCGCAGCCGGCCGCGCCCACGTCCGGTGCCGGACGCCGTCGGGAGTCAGCAGGACGGTTCCGTCCCGGTCCAAAGTGACCACTACGGCGCGTGAGCCGGTGCCCTGGAGCAGCGCCTCCGCCTCGGCGGCCACGGCTTCCACCCGCGCCTGTCCCTCCGGGAGCTTCCGGTCCAGCAGCCGCGCCGTTTCCTGCGCGTTCGGAGTCACCAGGTCAGGCTGCAGCCCAGCCCATGCCCGGGGGTCGTGGGCATCGACCACCACCAGCGGCCGGTCCTTTCCAGCAGCGCCGCTCCCCAGGACATCGGCCATGGCCGTGCGGACGGGGTCCGCCACCACCCCGGTCCCGTAGTCGCACACCAGGACAGCGTCCCGGTGTTCGACGGCGGCACGCACCGAGGCGGCGAGCGCGTCCAGGGCGTCGGCCGGGACAGCCTTGGCCGAGTCGTCGAGGCGCAGCATCACCTGGCCACCGCTGCTGATGCGGATCTTGGTGGTGGTAACCATGTCCGGATGGGACTGCAGGTGCTGGACATCGATGCCCGCCGCGGCAAGCTGCCCGCGCAGGTCCTCACCGGCGTCGTCCGTACCGATAATGCCGGCCACCGCCACCTTCGCCCCCAGGGCCGCCAGGTTCATGGCGGTGTTGGCCGCCCCGCCGGGAACCGATTCCCGGGTTTGGATGTCCACCACGGGTGCGGGGGCTTCGCGGCACAGCCGTTCGATGCTGCCGCTCCACCAGCCATCGAGCATGACGTCGCCGATCACCAGGATCGACGGCTGTTCCACTGCCAGCCTGCCCGGCAGCCAGTCGGACAATGCCCGCTGGGTGGAGAGGTCAATGGAGTCCGGGGACGTGCTCATGGCAGGTCCTGTTCATCGATGACGGATCCCGTGCCGGGGTCCGCCGGCGCCGGTGGCGCGGCGATGTGGACCACCTTGACCTGGGTGAATTCGTCCAGCAGCTCGGGCCCGTAGCCGAACCCGGCGCCGCTCTCCCCGCGGGGCTGGGCTGCCCCGCCTGGAGCACCGCCAAAGACCGCGTTGACCTTGACCGTTCCCACCGGCAGCGCGGCCACCGCCTGCTGGATGTGCGCAATGTTGCTGCTCAGGACGGTGGCTGCCAGGCCATACTTGCCGCTGCACGCCAGGCGCAGGCCGTCGTCGAACGTGTCCACCACCTGGACCGGAGCCACCGGTCCGAAGGTTTCCTCTGTCATGATCTGCATCCCTTCGGTGCAGCCAAGGAGCACGGTGGCCGGGTAGAACGAGCCGGGCCCGTCCGGCAGGGCCCCGCCCTCAACGGCGCGGGCCCCCTGGCCCAGGGCCTCGGCGACGTGCCCGTGGACAGCGTCCCGCATCCGGAGGTCCACCAGCGGCGCCACGGATCCGTTGCTGTTCCGGAATGCGGCCTCGGCCTCCAGCGCGCTGCAGAACGCGGCAGCGATGTCTTTATGGACGTAGATGCGTTCCACGGCGGTGCAGATCTGCCCGCTGTTGCTGAAGGCGCCGATCGCTGCCTGCTCCGCAGCCCACGCCGGGTCCACGTCGCGGTCCACCAGCAGGGGATCATTGCCGCCGTTTTCCCGTATGACATGTGCGCCGGTACGGGCCCCCGCCTCCGCGATCCGGGCACCGGAGGCGCTGGAACCCACGTGGGCGATCACGTCCACCTCCGCCTGTGACAGGGCTGCCCCCACGTCCGCGCCGCCGGAGAGGGTCAGGAAGACGCCGGCAGGGAAGGCCGGCGCCAGGACTTCGCCCAGCGCCTCGCCCAGCCGGGGGCAGCGCTCGCTGGGCTTGTGGATGACCGCGTTGCCCGTCACCAACGCGGCCCCGATCAAGCCGCAGGCTACTGCCACCGGATCATTCCACGGGGTCAGCAGGACGGCCACGCCGCGCGGCTCGGCCACCGTGTAGTCGGAGGCGAGCCTGCTGCCGCGGAGGCTGTGGCCGCGGTGCACCGGGCCCAGTTCGGCATATTGTTCCAGGGTGGACACGGCGGCGGCGATGCCCGCGAGCGCCTCCGCCTCCGGGCGCCCGGTTTCGCTGGCATTCAGCCCCGCGAGCTCCTGGGCGGCAGCGTCCAGCGCCTTGGCGGCGGCGCGCAGTGCGGCACCGCGCTCGGCCGGAGCTGTCGCAGCCCAGCCGGGCGCAGCCCTGCGGGCCACGTCCACGGCATCATTCACTGCGTCCGGGCCCGCTTGGGGCACCGTCCAGAGCACTTCACCGGTCCGCGGGTCCTGGATGGTGATGCCGGCGCCCTCGACTGTTTCGTTGCCTGCGGTTGTTTCAGTGGCCGTGGTGGGCATGGTGTTCCTCCCGCCTTTCAGTGCTGGTATGTCGGTGCTGGTATGTCGGTGCTGGTGGTCCTGCTGTGCCGCCAGGGTGTGGCGGCCGGGTATCCGGCTTAGGGCCAGGAGCCCTCTTCCTCATGGCAGATCAGCATTTCCCTGACCTCGCAGCCGGTGGGCTGGTTCAAGGCGAACAGGATGGCCTGCGCCGTATTGGCGGGGTCGTTGAGCCGGGAATCGTCCTGCGGCTTGTACTGTTCGGTCCGGTCATCGAAGAACCGGGTCTTCATGCCGCCCGGAATCATGGTGGTCACGCCAATTTCGCCGCCGGTTTCCGCGGCCAGTGCGTGGCTGAACCCCACCACGCCGAACTTGGAGGCGCAGTACGCGGTCGCATCGGCCACGGCACGCTTGCCCAGGGTGGACGCCACGGTGACCACGCGGCCGTGGGTTTCCTTGAGGTAGGGCAGGGCCGCGCGCACCACCGAAACGGTGCCCATCAGGTTGACCCCGATGACCTTTTCCCACTCGGTGGCTTCCACGTCGGCAAGCTTGCCGCAGCGGTCAATCCCGGCAGCAGTGACCACCGCGTCCAGGCCGCCCAGGGTTTCGGCGGCTTCCCGGACGGCGTGCTCCACGGCCGCGCGGTCCGCGACGTCCACTTCGAACGCCTTCACCCCCGAGACGGTGCTGATGTCGCGGTCCAGGACCACCGGCGTCCCGCCGGAGCGAAGGACGGCGTCGACGACGGCGGCCCCCAGTCCGGAGGCACCTCCGGTGACAAGGACGCGTCCGGGCGTGGTGGCGGCAGTTGCGGTTGATTCTGCGGTCATGGTGTTCCTTTCAATGGGGAAAACAAGACAAGTGGGAAGAAGTTCAACTCACCTTGGCGAGCGCGTCCGCCAGGCCTGTGGTGGAGCGGGCCGGGTGGAAGGGAACGGTAAGGCAGCGGCCGCCCCACCTTTCCACCAGGTCAGCCTCGGGAAGGCGGGCTCCCTTGTAATCGCCGCCCTTGACCCAGATATCGGGGCGGAGCCGGTCCAGGGCGGCCTCGGGGGTGTCCTCGTCGAAGACCATCACCGCGTCCACGCATTCCATCGCGAGGAGCAGTTCGGCCCTGTCGTGCTGGCCGATGATGGGCCGCTGCGGGCCCTTGAGCCGCCGCACCGAATCATCCGAGTTCAGGCACACGATGAGGCAGTCCCCCAGTTCCCTGGCGGCGGCGAGGGACCTGATGTGGCCGGCATGGATCAGGTCGAAGCAGCCGCCGGTGGCCACTACCTTCCCGCCGCTTTCGCGTACGGAACGGGCCAGCAGCAGCGGTTCGGTGGTGCGCCGGCCCCGGGCCGGTGCACCCCCGTGGTTGTCCGGGGCCGCATCCTGCCCCTGGGTATCCGGCAGCGCCGACACACCTCCGGCCGCCAGGAAATCGGCGGCGTCGTGGACGGCGAGGGCCGCAGCTTCGGGAAGCCCGCGGCCGGCCAGGAGGTGCACTCCCAGGCCGGCCGCCAGGCGGTCGCCGGCTCCGCAGGGGTCCCCGGCTTCCACCCTTGGGGCGGGAACGGCGTGGGAAGAAGCATCCCCCTGCTGCAGCAGGACCGCCCCTTCCTCGCCTTTGGTCACCAGGACGGCCTGGCTGCGCCAACGCTCCAGCAGGACCTGCGCGACACCGTCCACAGAGGTGGGGACGTTCCCGGCGGCCTGGACCGCCTTGGTCGCTTCGGAAATGTTCGGTGTCACCACGGCAACCCCCGGCACCGGCTCCGGGCCTGAGGGGTGCGGGTCCCACACGATGGGCACCGAACCGGCCAGGCGGCCCAGCAGCCCGCGCAGCTGCGGGTTGGCTGCCAGTCCCCGGCCATAGTCGGCCACAATGACCACACCGGCTTTTTCCACTGCGCGCAGCATGGCCGGGGTGACGTCCGGGATTGGAGTGCGTTCGCAGCCCTGGTCAAAGCGGACCACCGGATGGGAGCCTGCCCGCACGCGGGTCTTGACCGGCGACGGGTAGCCGCTGGTCCCCGCCACGAGCTGCACTCCGGCGAGGTGCGTACGCAACTGGCTGCCGGCGTCGTCATCCCCCAGCACTGTCACCAGGGTGACGGGCCAGCCGTCCTGGGCCAGCATGCGCGCCACCAGGCCTGCGCCGCCGGCACGGCGGCGGACGCCGGAAATGTCCACGACGGGGACGGGGGCGTCCGGGCTGAGCCTGGTGGCTTCACCGGAGAGGTCGACGTCGAGCATGACGTCACCCACGACGACGATCCTCATGGCCGGCCCCCGTTCGCCATCCCGGGGAAGGGGGGCGGCGTGTGCCGGGCAACCTCGAGGTCGAAGGCGCGGCAGATGGCATGCAGGGCGATCAGGTGCCCTTCCTGGGCATTGGCGTTCAGGGCGTCAATCATGACTGCCTCATCGCAGGCATCCGCCAACGGGTTGGGACCGGCGCCGGTCAGCGCCCAGGTGGTCATATTGAGCCGGGCGGCAACGTCCGCGGCCCGCAGCAGGTTGGGGCTCTTCCCACTGGTGGACAGCAGTATCAGCACGTCGCCGGAGCGGCCGTGCGCACGCACCTGCCGGGCAAAGACGTCGTCGTAGCCGTAGTCATTGGCGATGGCCGTCACGGCTGACGACTCGGCGTGCAGGGAGATGGCGGAGAAGGGGACGCGTTCGCTGTCGAACCGGCCCACCAGTTCCGCGGTCAGGTGCTGCGCCTCGGCGGCAGATCCGCCGTTGCCGGCAGCCAGGAGCCGCTGGCCCCGCAGCAGCCGCTGTGCCAGCTCCACGCCCCAGGCGGCGAGCCGGCCGGACTGGCTGCGCAGCGAGTCCAGGGCCGGAAGCACGTTGTCCAGGTGCAGGCGGACCGCGTCGGCACTGGCGGGATCAACGAACGTGGCGCCGGGGAGCACCGCCGGCAGTGCCGGGGCTGCGGTCAGGGTGCGCAAGTCTGCTTCACGCAGGTTTGGTTCGCGCAGGGTTGATTCACGCAGGGACGATTCGGCGGTCACAGTGCGGCTCCTTCCATCGGTACGATTCCGGCTGAAGCGCTGGCCGGCGCCCCGGCCACGGCAAGCTGGTAGGCCTTTTCCGTTTCCGCGGCCACCCGGTCCCAGGAGTAACGGGTGCGGGCACGCCGCTCTCCGGCCTGGCCGAGCTTTGCCCTGAGGGCGGGGTTTTCCAGGAGCAGCGACAGGGCCGATGCAATGGCTTCGGGATCCCGGGGTGGCACGTGCAGGCCGGTGGCGTGGTCCACCACGGTGTCCCGCAGGCCGCCCACTGCCGCAGCCACCACCGGAACGCCGCACGCCATGGCCTCCAGCGGCACGATGCCGAAGGGCTCGTACCAGGGCGCACAGACCACGGCGTCGGCGCTGCGGAAGATGCCCGGCATTTCAGCCCGCGACACCTGTCCCTGCAGCGTCACGTGTCCGGACACACCAAGCTCGGCGGCAAGGTCAAGCAGGCGGCGGATTTCCGGGTCTTTGTGCATGACGTTCGAGTCACCGCCACCGCCCACGATCAGGAGTTCGACGTCCTCGAATCCCGCCGCTTTGAGGTACGGGAGCGAGCGGATCACCAGGTCGACGCCCTTGCGCGGCACCAGCCGCCCTACCGACAGGATGCGGTAGCGGCGCTTCCTTGCGGCCACCGGCCCCTCCGGCGAAAAGAAGTTCAGGTCCACGCCGCAGGGCGCGATCGAGATCTTTCCGGTGGCGATGCCCATGGCCTTGAGCTCGAAGACTTCGTCGGAACAGGTGGCGATGATCCGGTCCGCAGAACGTCCCACGCCCGGTTCCAGCCAGCGGCGTTCCTCCGGGCTGGTGTCCTCGGCGCCCTGGTGCCTCCGTTTGACGGTACCCAAGGCGTGGAAGGTCTGGAGCATGGGGACGCGGTACCCGGTTTCGGGCCGCCTCGCAGCGTCCAGTGCCGCCAGGCCGGACATCCAGAAGTGGCCGTGAACCACGTCCGGCGGCCGCTGCCCCCAGTCCCTGGCCACCCCGTCCGCGAGTTCCCCCATGTAGGGCAGCAAGTCGTCCTTGGGCACTTGGCGGGCGGGCCCGGCGTCCACGTGGACCACCTCGAGGCCGCGCCCCACCTGGACGCGTTCGGGGAGCTCCGTTGCGTCCCTGCGGGTATAGACGGTGACGTGGTGGCCCCGCTTGGCAAGGGCCTCGGACAGCGCGGCAACGTGAACGTTCTGGCCGCCGGCGTCCACCCCGCCAAGTGCCGCCAAGGGACTGGCGTGTTCGGAGATCATCGCGATTTTCATGGGGTCTTCCTCTCCCGCGCCGGAACAAGGATCCGCTCGTCCGGCCGCTCCTTGACGGAGTGCCGGGGCCGGCTGCGCAGGTCCGCCAGGAGCTCATCCCAGCGGTCCTGGAACTTGCCCAGGCCATAACGCTCCAGCGCCGCCTCCCGGGCGGCGAGTCCCCGCCGTCGGGCTTCCTCCGGATTGGCAACCAGGCGCTCCGCGCAACGGAGCAGCTCATCCATATCTGCCGAGACCACGCCGGCTTCCTGCGGCACGGCCCTGGGGGCTTCGGTGGCGGCAAGCACCACCACGGGCATTCCCAGGTGCATGGCTTCCAGCAGGGACAGCCCCAGCGAGGTCCAGCGCATCGGGTGGACGTAGACCCGGCAGCGCGCAAGCTCGCGGTGCAGGTCCCGCGTTTTGAGGTCGCCGCGGGACGTCAGCCGCGCCTCCCCGATTCCGGTGGCTGCCGCGAGCCCGTCGGTCTTCATGCCGAACACCTGCAGGGGCGCCACGGAGGCGAAGGCGGGCAGGAGGTCCGTCCCTGTGACCCGGCCACGCCGCACGGGCTCATTGACCACGACGCCCAGTTCGGGAAGCTCGCCCGTGTACAGCTGTCCCGGGTCCGGGATTCCGTGCTCGATGACCGTGGTGGGGGCAGAACCGTTGTCCCAGGCCAGCCGGTTGAAATGGGTCACGTGGACAACCGGGATCACGGTCTGGTCCGCGAGCGGATGGCTGATGTTCGGGAAGTTGCCTTTGGGCGTGTTGTGTTCCACGAACACGGCCGGCAGGTCGACGCCGGGGATCCGGCCCAGGGACCGCGCCACTTCGTCGATTTCTTCGGGCCGTTGGAGGACGACGGCGTCCACGTCGTCGCCGTCGAGGGCCGCCAGGTCCACCTCCCGCACTGATTCCGGCCAGTCCCTGCCGGCGCGGCCCAGTCCCCAGGCCCCGCCTTCGGGCAGGACGGGAAGCAGGTATTCGTGACGGCCGCGGACAAAAGCGTCCGTCCAGGAACCGTGGACATGCCAGAGCAGGATTCTCATCTGTTGCGGGCCTTTCTACGGGTGCTGACGTGGGTGCTGAAGGAGCTCACTCCGCTGATCAGGCGTTCCACGGCCGCCACGACTTCCTCGGGTGAGACCGAGTCGAGGCACGGATGGCCGGGAACCGGGCATACCCGGGCGCGGGACATGCGGCAGGGTGCGTTCTGGTCCCCGAGGAGTTCCAGGGGCACGCCGTAGGGCGCCCAGCGGATGGCCGGGACCACGGGTGAAAACAGGCACGCCACGGGTGTTCCCACCGCGGCTGCCAGGTGGGCCGGGCCGGTGTTGCCACTGATGACGGCATCGGCGCCGGCCATGACGCCTGCCATGGTGGCAAGGTCGGTTCGTCCGCCGAGGTCCAGGGCGGAGGGGCCCGCCACCGTGGCCGTCAGCGACGTCTCGCCGGGACCGCCGGTCACCACCACCCGGTACCCTGCACCCTGGAGGAGTTCGACGGCGGCCGCATGGTGCAGAGGAGGCCACGCCCTCGCGGGAACTGCTGCTCCGGGGTGGACCACGACGTAGGGCTCGGTCCCCACAAGGGCTGCCACTTCGGCCACGGAGTTGACGCGCAGCTTTCCGTCATCGCCCGGAGGGAGCCGGAAGCCTGCGGCCTCGGCGATCCCCAGCGCCCGTTCCGCTTCGGGCTGGTCTTCGGGAAAGTCCTCCCCCGGTTTCAGGCGCACGTCAAGCAGCGAGCCAGCGTAATCGGTGGAGGCACCCGTGATGCGCTCCACGCCGGCCAGGCGCAGCAACAGTGCCAGCGGCAGGGGGGATTGGTGGAAGGAGGTGAGCATAACGGCTTCGGTGATGCGGGAATTGCGGACGTATTCGATCAGCCGGTCCGCGTGCGGGCCGGTCATCCGGGGTGCCGGATTCATGATCCAGGGGCTGTCCCAGCTGTAGACCTCGGCGACGCCGGGAAGCATGGCAGCGGCCGCTTCACCCTGCCGGCCGCACAGCATCACCACATGGTTGGTACTGCCGCCGCGCTGGGCGCGGCCGTTGGCCACCGCGCGGACCGCGGGGCCGGCCAGAAGGACATCGCCCATGCTGTCCAGCCGGGCCACCAGGACGCGCCCCATCAGGGTGTCTCCTGCAGCAGGCTTACGGCGGACGCCAAATCGGAGGCGACCAGCCGCGCCGCGGCCACCTCCTCGGCACGGGTCACGGGCGTGGGGACCAGGACCCCGGTGGCGCCGGCAGCCTCTGCGGCGCCGACGTCGGCGCCGATGTCCCCGATGAGGGCGGCCTCCGATTCGTGGATTCCCAGCTTGCGGCAGGCGCTGTGGACCATGCCGGGAGCGGGCTTGCGGCAGGAGCAACCGTCCTGCTCCGCGTGGGGGCAGACCTCCCACACATCAAACGGGCCCAGGAGTTCTTCCACCCGGGCATTGACCTTTTCCACGTCGTCGGCCGTAATCAAGCCGCGGGCAATACCCGATTGATTGCTGATCACGCCGGTGGCAATTCCATGCGCCCGCAGGCCGTCAAGCACTGCTTTGGCGCCTGCCACGGGCCTTACCTTGCCGGGGTCCCCGTTGTAGGGCACATCGATCACCAGGGTCCCGTCCCGGTCGAACAGGACAGCCCGGAGCTTGGACATTTCAGAGCTTCCCATAACCAACCTGTTCCCTCCTGCTGTTGCTCCTAAACAAGGCCGCGGGCTTTCCGTTTGCGGCAGCGGCGCACAAAGACCCGGTTGAACAGGCAAGATATGGGTCGATGCGGTGCCGGGCAGCAGGACTGCTACCTGGTCCCGGTACCGCCGTGGCGCCGGTCCATCCGAGCGCCGGCAGTGCCGGGATGCCCAGCCCTAACGGTCCGGTGGAACGGTGCGACGGGGCCGGCCGCGCGGCCTGGCCGCACAGCGCGTCCTGGCGTTCCGTTGCCGGCTTCTCCATCCGGGCTCCCGAACTGCGCGCTTTCCTCCAGCCTGCGCTGCAGCTCCACCAGCACTTTGGCCAGGCGGCGGGAGACCTGCATCTGGGACATTCCCAACCGCTTTCCCAACTGCACCTGGGTTTCCTCGCAGAAGTAGCGCCGGTACAGAAGCTCGCGGTCGGAATCATCCAGGTCCTGCATTGCCTCCCGGAGGCAGGCAAGTTCTTCAAGCCGTTCCAGCGGAGTGTCCGGGCACGCCAGCACCTCGCCAATGGAAGGTGCATCCGAGTTTGGGTTCACGGCGTCGAGGGAATCCGGGTGCATGCTGCTGGACGCCGAGATGGCTTCCTGAACCTCTGCCGGGTCACTGCCGAGCTCGCCGGCCAGTTCCTCAACGCTGGGGTTGCGGCCCAGCGATTGGGTCAACTCCGGTTCCGCCCGGAACAGGCGGGTCCTCAGGTCCTGGATATGGCGCGGCGGACGGACAACCCACGTCCGGTCCCGAAGGTACCTCTTGAGTTCGCCGGTGATGGTGGGCGCGGCGTAGGCGGGGAAACTCTCCCCTTTGGCCTGGTCGAAACCACGCGCCGCCTTCACAAGCCCCAAATAGGCCACCTGGTTCAGGTCAGCCCTCTCCCTGCCACGGGCTTCAAAGCGCGCAGCGAGAGCTTCTGCGAGGTCCAGGTACCTTAGGACCAGGTCGTTTTCGAACGTCTCCCGAAGCCGCCCTGAGGCGGCGGGAGGGGTTTGCGTTGATACGGATACCGGCTGTGGATGGTGGACGGGCGCAGCGTCCACGGCTAGTGCGGCAAAGGATTCGGGCATGAGTGTGGTTTCCCTCGGTCTGGTTCCGAAAGCCTGCGGCAAGACTTAGAAGTAGGAAATCATAAGCTTGCTTATAAAACAATCCTTCTCCGCTATAAGCTCGGAATGTAAACGGCAACCGGACCAACCCGCCAAGGAGTCTCGTCATGCGCATTGCCATCACCGGAGCCAGCGGAAATGCGGGAACAGCACTGCTGCGCAATCTGCAGGGCCAGCTCAAGAGAAAGCCCGGAAGCCTGGAGCTGGTGGGAATCAGCCGCAGGCTTCCCGATACGTCCCGGGAACCCTACGCCGGCGTGCAGTGGCACACCCTGGATGTGGGCCTGGAGCGGGACAAGCCACTGCTGAAAGAAGCGCTCGCCGGAGTTGACGCAGTGGTCCACCTGGCGTGGCAGATCCAGCCGAACCGCGATCTGGACCTGCTGCACCGGACCAACGTCACGGGAACAGGGAACGTCCTGGAGGCCGCCGACCAAGCGGGAGTCAAACAGGTTGTTTGCGCCTCTTCAGTGGGCGCCTACAGCAAGTCCGGCAAGGACCAGCGCAGGGATGAGTCATGGCCGGCAGAAGGAATGGCCGGTTCGCACTACAGCCGTCACAAGGCCGAGCAGGAAAAGCTCCTGGACGGCTTCATGGCCGAAAACCCCGGCATCGCCGTCGCACGGCTGCGGCCGGCGCTCATCTTCCAAAAAGAAGCAGGGGCTGAAATCGGCAGGTACTTCCTGGGCCGTGTCCTGTCCCGCCTGTTACCGCCCCAACCATGGCTGCCGATACTGCCGGCCCCGGACAACCTGGTCTTCCAGGCAGTCCATGCGGACGATGTCGCGGAAGCCTATTGGCGGGTGGTGGACCAGCGTGCCAGTGGAGCCTTCAACATCGCCGCCGAGCCGGTCCTCACGCCGCAGGAACTGGGACGCATCCTCGGTGCCAGGAGAATCCTCCCCATCCCCATGCGACTGCTCCACGCAGTCGTGGACCTGACATGGCGCGCGCGGGTGCAGCCCACCGATTCGGGATGGGTGGAGATGGCAGCCGGCGCCCCCATCATGGACACCAGCCGCGCGGAACGCATTTTGGCCTGGGAACCCAAAGTGTCATCGATCGATGCCGTCAAGGAAGTGCTTGCCGGCATGGGAACGGGGGAAGGAGCCAGTCCTTCCCCCGTCCTGAAGCCGCGCCGCCCCTAGGGGAAGCGCTGGACGCCGCCGCCAGAAGGGGCGGCGTCCGGCATTTTCAGATGCCCGTGCGTTCAGATTCCGGTTCGCGGCTCGTCTTCGCCGCGCCCGTCCCGCACGCCATGCCCGGCGGCAGTATCGCTGGCGCCGGCCTGGCGCCTCCGCCCTGCCTCAGGGATTCCGGTTTCGGAATTGGCGGCAGGAGCGTCATGGGGCCCGGCAAGGCCGCCGCCGGCGTCAGGAGTGTCGTAGTGGCCCCCGTGGCCGGTGTCCGCGTGTCCACCGTCGGCATACCCTGCATCCCTGCCCATGCCCGCGCCCATGTCCCGGGCTGGACCTGCGTGGGCCGGGCCCCTTCCATCACGGCTGACCTCGCGGTCCTGAATGCGCTGGGCGTCGTACCCGTCGCGGCGCTCGTCCCGCGCGTCGTGCACTACGGGGCGATCCTGCCGCCTGCCATCGGTTCCCACGTCGGGATCGAGCTCGTCCGCCTTCCGCGCGCGGCTGGCAACGTCGCCCCGCAGGGACTGGGCTTCCTGGCTGCGCTTTTCTGCTTCCTGGCGCAGCCGCGCAGCGTCAACCTTTGCCTGCTCGGCGTCGGCTCGCGCCCGGATGGCCTTGGCCTCCCGCTCGCGGGCATCAATTTCCATATTCTCGGCTTCACGCCGGATCTCGGCGGCCTTCTCCCGGTGCTCCTGGTCCCGCTTCTCCTGCATGGCTTTCCGGCGCCTTCCTCCGGCCAGGAGCAGCAGCACGATCAGTACCACCACAACAACGGCAACTACCACCCATACCCATGGAGCTGTATCCACGTTTCCCACCACTTTCCACTTCGTTGTGACCGGGCAGGCCCTCGCCATTCCGGCTGACATTTTTGGAACGGTTATAACTCGCTTAGCAAGGGTACTTACCTTTCATTAGTAATCATGCTTATCATTTTACGGCCAGTATTGCTGGTTCTTGATCAACAACCGGCCTTCTTGGAAAGAGAGCGAAGATGACAGAGAACCAATGGCCCGAGGATCCCGCCTACACGGCTCCGCCGGCCAATACAGGAATCCCTGGCGAGCGGGAGCCCGCCACCTTCCCCTCAACCGCCGCTCCCCTTGGCGGCGGCAGCCAGGCTGGTGACACCTACGGCACGTCCCGCAAGGATGCAGCCAAGGATGAAGCAGCCGATGTTGCCCGTACCGCAGCGGGGTCGGCGCAGAATGTGGCCCAGACGGCGAAGGAAGAAGCCGCGAACGTGGCGCATGAGGCGAAGGCCAACGCGCAGGACCTGCTGCACCAGGCAAAGTCCGGCCTTACCAGCCAGGCAGGCACCCAGCAGCAGAAGGCCGCGGAAGGCATCCGCAACATCTCCACCCAGCTGCACAGCATGGCCAGCGCCCCGGACCAGCAGGGCATGGCCGGCGACCTGGTCCGCCAAGCGGCAGAACGCACTTCCTCGATGGCCACCTGGCTGGAAAACCGGGAGCCGGGTGACCTCCTGAACGAGGTCCAGCGGTTCGCCCGCAACCGGCCCGGAACCTTCCTGCTCCTCGCCGCCGGCGCAGGCGTCCTCGCCGGACGCCTCACCCGCGGCCTCACCGCAGGTCCTCCCGAAACATCCACTGCCGGCACCGGTGCAGCGGGCCTGTCCGGCCAGTACTCCGGCGCCGCCTACGGCGACCAGTACAACCAGTCATACCCCGTTGCGGGCGGGACGGTTCCGCCCCCGCCGGTCCAGCTGCCCGCCCCGGCCACC
Source organism: Pseudarthrobacter sp. LT1 (assembly GCF_035621795.1). Taxonomy (NCBI): domain Bacteria; kingdom Bacillati; phylum Actinomycetota; class Actinomycetes; order Micrococcales; family Micrococcaceae; genus Pseudarthrobacter; species Pseudarthrobacter sp. LT1. Next base: position 503,442 of record NZ_CP141830.1, on the reverse strand, counting down.
ACAACGGCCGGATACGACGGCGGCGCACCGGGCAGCAGCTATCCGGAGGCAGCAGGTCCGGCCAGCGGCCTGGACAGCCCTCAGCTCGTGGAAGAGCCCTGGTCAGGAAACCAGCTCTCGGACGACCCGCTCCGTGACCGCGCCCTCGCCGACGATCCCATGGCAAACGACCCCCTCACCCAGGACCGCACCCGGGGCGGCCAGACGGGTGGTCTGTGATGAGTAGTCAGATTCCGGAGCCGCCGCCCAGCGCGGCGCATGTGAAAGCGGATAACGCCTCTCTCGGTGACCTGCTCGGGGACGTAACCCGTGACCTGTCCACCCTGATGCGCCAGGAAGTGGAACTGGCCAAGGCCGAACTCAGACAATCCACCTCCCGCGCAGGCAAAGGCGCCGGCATGCTCGCCGGCGCCGGGATCGGCGGACACTTCGTCCTGCTCTTCCTCTCCCTGGCCCTGATGTGGGCCCTGGGCGCCATCATGCCCCTGGGCTGGTCCGCGCTGATCGTCGCCGTGATCTGGGCCATCATCGCCGCCGTCCTGGCCTCCATCGGCCGCAAGGAACTCAAGCAGATCAAGGGCCTGCCCCAAACCGGGGAAACCCTCTCAGAAATACCCCCAACCCTAAAACCAGGTGAGGTAAACCGATGAGCGACAACCCTGACGTCATCCGCGCAGACATAGAAGCCACCCGGGCACGCCTGGGCACCAACGTGGACGCCGTGGCCGACAAAGTCACCCCGTCCAACATCGTCCACCGCCAAACCGACAAGGTCCGCGACGCCGTGACCGGGGTGAAGGAGAAAATCATGGGAGCAGCAGACACCGCCACCACCAAAGTCCACGACACCACCGCCACCGGCGCCGGGCACACCACCAACGCCATGAACACCGCCGGCGACACCCTTCACCAGGCCTCGGACACCGTCTCCGCGAAACTCTCCGACGCCGGCCAGGCCGTCTCCCACGCCCCGGACCAGGTCAAAGCCAAAACCGCCGGCAACCCCCTGGCCGCAGGGCTCATCGCGTTCGGCGCCGGCATGCTGATCTCCTCCCTGATCCCGGCCAGCGACAAAGAACGCGAAGCCGCGGACCAACTCAAAACCGCAGCCCAGCCCCTGGCAACCCAGGTCACCGACGCCGCCAAAACCATGGCCCAGGACCTCAAGGAACCCGCCCAGGAAGCCATGGAAAACGTCAAGGCCACCGCCACCGACGCCGCCCAAAACGTCAAAACCGAAGGCCAATACGCAGCCACCGACGTCAAAGACCGCGCCACAGACGCCAAAGACAACATCCAAAACACCTGATCAGCCTACAGCGGCACCGTAAGGCAACAGTTTGATCGGCAGGCCGGCACCGCCATCCGCGGGCCGGCCTGTCCGCTTGGCCCCCTGATTGAGAGGACTTCCCCATGGCCACTCACGACGATTCCGAGACCAGCACCGCCAAGGCGGGGCAGGCTCCGGATCCAAACGATTCAAGGAAACCTGCCAGCCCGAGGGACCTGGATAAGCCTTCCTGGAAATACATCACCAAAAAGACGCTCCGGGAGTTCACCAAGGACCAGTGCCCCGATCTGGCAGCGGCCCTGACGTATTACGCCGTTCTCTCGCTGTTCCCGGCACTGCTGGCACTGGTTTCGCTCCTTGGCCTCTTTGGGGATCCGCAGAAGACCACCAACGCCTTGCTGGAAATCGTGCGCGGCTTCGCCCCGGCGGAGACGGTCAACACCATCAGCGGTCCGGTGTCGGAACTGACCAGCGCCCCGGCGGCCGGGTTCACCCTGGTGATCGGCATTGTCACCGCGCTGTGGTCGGCGTCCGGATATGTCGGAGCCTTCGGGCGGGCCATGAACCGCATTTACGAAGTGGACGAGGGGCGCGCGTTCGTAAAACTCCGCGGCACCATGCTTGGCGTCACGCTCCTGGCCGTGGTCATCGTGGCGCTGCTGGCCGGCATGCTGGTCCTCAGCGGCCCGGTTTCGGAGGCAGTGGGCGGGCTGATCGGCCTCAGCGGGCCCTTCCTCATGGTCTGGAACATTGCCAAGTGGCCGGTCATGATCGCGCTGATCATCGCCATCATTGCCGTGCTGTACTACGCCACCCCCAACGTCAAGCAGCCCAAATTCCGGTGGATGAGCATGGGGTCCGGCATTGCCCTGTTTGTCTTCCTGATCGCTTCACTGGGCTTCGGCTTCTACGTCGGCAACTTCGGCAACTACAACAAGACCTACGGTGCACTGGGCAGTGTGATCATCATGCTGCTGTGGCTGTGGATCCTGAACATGTCCCTTCTTTTCGGCGCTGAGTTCGACGCTGAGGTGGAGCGCGGCCGCGAACTCCAGGCCGGTATCAAGGCAGAGGAAACCATCCAGCTGCCGCCGAGGGACACCAAGAAAAGCGAGAAGCTGCAGAAGCAGATCGAAGAGGACATCAAGCACGGCCGTGAACTGCGGGAGCAGTATGCCTCGGAGAACGGGCAGCACGATTCCGGCGATAACCCCGACGGGCAGCCTGCGGGGAATGAACAGAACGAACTCCGGCCAGGCGAGCGGCACCGCGACAGGGTCCGCGAGAAGGTGCAGCACCGGGCCGGCAACGGGGAGCCCGACGACGGCGGCCGGCCAGGCGGGAGCGCTTAGGCAGGCAGGTGCAGCCGCTGCACAGGGGGACTAGGCAGGACCTTTGAGATGGAGGAAAATTCATCTTGAAGGTCCTGTTTGGTTTTCCCGGGATGAAGTGAAACCCGGGGTTACACGGGGTCGGCGGTGAGATGGCCTCTTCTGAGACCGAGGCCAGTCCCCCCAGTCGCCGTCGGCCCCCTCAAACCCGCCCGGCACCATTCCACCGCTGTTCGACGCGGAACTGTACAGGGTGTGACCAGCCGGGGCGCAACCTGGCCGGGTCCAACTGGACAAGCACAGAGAACTACAATAATTTCTTGATTACCTCGCCGGGATCCCCTGGAAACCGGGCAAGGCCGCTGAAGCAGACGGCGGAATCAGTGTCGACCCTTAATGAGCGGACATGCCTGCTACCCATTTTGAACAGTTTCTTGCCGAAGCAGTTGTCGCGGACAGGGAGCCCGGGCTGGGCCTCCGGCGCGACGAGCTATACGGCCTTTACACAAGCTGGTGCCTCCTGCACAAGGCAGAACTCCAGCAGCCGGAAGCTCTTTGGGAGGCCCTGCACGATGCCGGAATCAACCCGGACAGCAACAACCTCTCCATGACCGGACCAGCTGCGGCGGACTACATCGTTGCCAGCGCTCCGGACCTGGTCTGACACGAAGCGGAAGCGCCGGCTGAAGCCTGCGGCCGGGAAGGTCAGCAACGCAGTCACAGGAGATTAAGTCCCGGAACGAAGGGCTGTTGCCGTACGGCAGCAGCCCTTTTCCATGCCCCGGCAGCTCTTGGGTCAGGTGCCGCTGCTGTGACTCCGCCCGGCCCTATGGCTGCGCCAGGGCCAGGAGATACGCGGCGAACCCGTGCGGCGCCCGTCCCGCCGTCCGTCCTGATGTGAGGACCCTCGTGGTGTCGGTGGCAACGATGCCCGCGCCGCTGTCTCGAAGCCTGTGGACCAGCGCCTGGTCTTCATCGAAATCGACGCCGGGGAAACCACCTGCAGCGAGGTAGGAAGAGGCACGGACTCCAAGGTTGGCACCGTACACATGGGAGTGGTCCTCGGTGCCGGCGTGCCGCGCATGCCAGCGGGCCAACAGCTCGTGGTGCATGCCATGGGGGTCCGGCTGCACGGTGCCAAGGACAACATCGAAGCCGAGTGCAGCCAGTTCCAGTTGCCGCACCAGCCAGTGTGGCGGCACGCAGGAATCGGCATCTGTGTTGGCCAGCCAGATTCCCCGCAGGGAATGGGCCGCCGCTGCCCGGCCAGCCTGCGTACGCGTGGTTGAGTTCTCCAGCGCGGCCCTGACGCCGGCCTGCCGGCTTTTTCCCACGCTCCCGAAGCTGACGGGAAGGAGCAGGTACCGCGGATCCCCGGCAGCTGCCCGCGCGGCCACCGCTGGGGACCGGTCCGTGCAGCCGTCCAGGACAACCACCACCTGCACGGCAACCTCCGGCAGTTCCGCTTCGACCCGGTCTGCCGCGCAACTGACCGCAGTGAGCGCCCGTTCCAGGTGCTGCTCCTCGTTGTGGGCCGGAATGACGACCGCAACGTGCTGGATGCTGTTGGCGCTTTGGACGGATGGCGGCCTTGAAGCATCGTCCCCCGGACCGGCCGGCATCATTCCGTCGCCCCGCCCGGAACGACCAGGACTTCCAGCAGGAAGTCGCGTTCCTGGTAAAGCCCGGCCGTCCGCCATCCCAGTCTTTGCCGGGCCAGCGTGTGGACGGTGTCCCCGTCGAGCTCCCAGCCGGTGATGGGATGCCGCCAGTGGCACAGGAGAAGGGTTCCGCCCGGTTCCAGGGTGGCCTCCACGCGGTCCCACAGCTGGGCCAGCTCTTCAGGGGCAAGGTAGTAACCCACTTCGGAAACCACTACCAGGTCGAATGTTCCTACGGGCCAGGATCCGGGCAGGACCCGCTGCTCCACCTGCACCCCGGGTATGCCTTCCAGCCGTTGGCCGGCCCTGCGCACTGCGGTCCCGCTGGCGTCCACCGCCAGCAGGGTGCGGCAACGCGTTGCCAGTTCCGCCGTCAGCGTCCCGATGGAACAGCCCACTTCCAGGCCGCGCTCATACGATTCAGCCGGCAGGGCTGCAAGGCTGAGCGCGCGTTTGCGCCGCTCGTACCAGCTTGTGCCGTAGTTCCAGGGATCCTCCGAACCGCCATGGACGCCGTCGAAGACCAGTTCGGCGTCACTGCTGGAATGCGGCCGTCCGGACGAAGTGGGGGCGGGCGTCCAGGCGAAAACCTCGTAGCCACGCGAGAAGTGCTCCAGGAATGCCCCGCTGAGCAACGTTTCATCACCGGGAAGAGGCGACAGCGGCTGCACCTGGGTTGCGTGCTCCTCCATGGCGTGCTTCTTGGCCTTGCGCGCGGCGTCGTCCAGATGGAAGCGGACCCATTGCTGCCAGTCCTGGTCCTGGGGGGTGGCCCAGTGCCAGAACCAGATGGGGTACTCCAGGAGGGCGTGGCCGTCGCGCCGGGCCACTTCTGCCGCTGCCGCACCAAGGGCATCATGGTCACCGTGACCGTCGGCCCGGTACGGCGCCACCAGGACCAGCCGGTCCGGGGGGCCGGCCAGCCGCTGTGCAGCGTCCCGGACAGCAGTGGCGATCGCTTCCGCATGGCCGCCCAGTCCACGGTCCGGCAATCCGAGGAACGTCCACCGGTCCGCCAGGCCCAGGGCGGCCAGGGCCGCGGAAAACTCGGCCAGCCGGACGGCGGCCAGCTGCCCGGCAGTAGTGGTGGGCGAATCCGGGTGCGACCCCTCCCCCGCGGTGCACAGCAGGACTTCGACCTCGGCTCCCAGCGCCGCCAGCGAAGCCATGAGCCCCCCGGCGCCAAGAGTTTCATCGTCAGGATGGGCCGCCAGGACCACGAAGCGCATGGCCGCCAGTTCGGCCGCGTCGAGCGGCAGCTCCGGCACAGCAGCCAGTCCGCTCCGGGCCCAGGCTTCCTCGGCGGTCCCCTGGTCAGTATGCGAAAAGGTCACCACGGGCAGTCCCCCTTGAGCGCCAGCCGGCCCAGTTGGGCATCATCACGTGCGCCATGATGCTGCCGGACATACAGCGCCAGGTCCGCCATCCTTTTGGCATACGGTTCATCAAAGGCGAGTGGCTCGGGCCCCCGGTGGGAACCCACCAGGTGAAGGACACGTTCGACGGCGGCCGCAACGGTTCCGCGCACGCGCTGGGCCTCGCTCCAGGTGCTTTGGTTCCCGTCGGCACCGAGGGTGCCGTCGTCGATGCGGGCTGCCGTCCGGGCAAGGTACTGCAGGACGGCGGCGATGGTCCGGTCCACCTCGCCCAATGCCGCTAGCGCCAGCTGGTCCGGCTCCCGCCCGTTATCCGCACCCGCCAGCAGGCCGGCACGGAAATCCCGTGCCACCCCCACTGCTCCACCCAGCCAGCAGGCGGCGACGCCCATCCCGCCCCATGCAAAGCCGGGCCGGCTGTGGTACCAGCCGGTATCGCCCACCGGCGTCGCCGGCACGTGGTCGAAGCGCACGCTTCCGCTGGGGATCTCCCGGAGCCCGCGCGCAATCCACTCCGGTTCCTCACATGCCACGCCCGGGTGGCGAAGGCTGACGGCAAAAGCCGCCCTGCCGCCGTCGTCCGTATGCGCGGTGATGACGGCGCAGTCCAGCCGGCCGGCAAGTGAACACCAAGGCTTGGTTCCGGTGAGCACAATGCCGGTACTTCCGGAGCGCGCCTCAAGCCTGGCGTTGGGTGCCTCTGCGGCGAACACGCCCCACGCAGCTTCCGCGGCACCATCCGGCGCAGGATGAAAGGCCGGAAACGCCTGGCCGGCCTGGGCGAGGATAGCGACGGCGTCGAGGTGGGGCTCAAGCACCCGGGCGGCGGCAACGTCGGTGGCAGCCACGGAGGCCAGGAGCTCCCACAACACGGCGGTGCGTCCTTCACCAGGCCGCGGCCACGTCCGTCCGGCCTCGACCGCGAAGGCCAGCAGGGCCGGCACATTGCCCGCAGCACCAGCGAACGACCCAAGAAGGGAACCCCACGGAGAGAGCTCAGCGGGGGCGGAACTGAGGAGCACAGGAGTAAGTGGCGCTTGCAAATACGTCCTCCAGGAGAGATGTCCGGCGGGCACCGGACGCATCTCCACAGCTTACTTACTGTTTTGCGGGAGGATGCGCGCCAGGGCGAACCCGTCCCAGCCTTTGGAGCCGACGGTCTGGATCACGGTGGCGTCCAGCCGGGGGTGGTCGCCCAGCAGCTTGAGTGCATCGATGATCCCCGGCGCGTTGACGGGGTCCATGTCCGGGTCCAGCACCGCGCCTTCCCAGATGGTGTTGTCCAGGACCACCGCGGCACCGGGCCTGCCAAGCCTGACGGCCCAGTCCAGGTAGCGGCTGTTGTTCTGCTTGTCGGCGTCGATGAAGATGAAGTCGAACGGCTCCCGTTCCTCTTCCTCGAGGGCCGCCAAGGTCTCCAGCGCAGGGCCCAGCCGGATCTCCACCCGTTCCCCCAGGCCGGCCGCATCAATATTGGCCCACGCCACTTCCGCATGCTGGGGCAGGTACTCGCAGGTGACCAGGGTGCCGCTAGGGGGCAGGCCGCGGCCCATCCAGATGGTGCTGTAGCCAGCGAGCGTCCCTATCTCCAGGATGCGCCGGGCACCGGACAGCTGGACCAGGAGCTTCAGGAGCTTCCCCGCGTTCGGCGCCACCTCGATCGCGGGCATCCCGGCCTCCGCCGCGGCGTGGATGGCCTGTTGGACGGCACTGTCCGGATGCACCACGGTTTCCGACAGGAACTCCTCGGTGGCAATCCATTCCGGCCGGGGTTTGTGCTCGAACATTGCCACAGTTTGGCACGCGGCGTGCCGGGGGTCCAGACAATGCGGCCCCCTTGTAAGACGCTTAGGGCTCCTGCACCAGGGCATTCTCCAGGCGGTCAACCTTCGCCGTCAGCTCGCCGCTGTAGCCGGGCCTGATGTCTGCTTTGATCACCAGCGAAACACGGCTGCCGTACCGCCCCACGGCCTCGGTGGCGCGTTTTACGACGTCGAACACTTCGTCCCACTCACCTTCAATGGTGGTGAACATGGAATCCGTCTGGTTGGGCAGCCCGGACTCCCGGACGATCTTCACTGCGGCTGCAACGGCGTCGTGCACCGACGCATCGTTGGGCCTGGAACCTTCGCTGGGAACGCCTGACGGAGCAACAGAAAATGCAAGCAACATGCTCCCCAGTCTCCCATGCGTCTCCGGACACGCGCGGCGGTGACGGCTGCGGCCCGCCGTCACATAAGCGCCTACCCCGCAGTAACCGTGTTGGCCGGAGGCTCCGTTGCTACCCTTTTGGGCATGAGCCTCGCAGTCGCCCGAAAACCCCTCCGTGCCGACGCAGCGCGGAACGTGGACAAGATCATCACGGCTGCACGCCAATGCTTCCGGGAGTTCGGCCCGGAAGTACCGCTCCAGACCATCGCAACCACCGCCGGTGTGGGCCCGGCAACCCTCTTCCGCAACTTCGCGGACAAGGAAGAACTGGTGCTTGCCGCGCTCAACCGGCAGCTCCGGCTCACGGTTGACCCCGTCATGGACGGCGCCCTTGCCGATATTGACGCCGCCGCAGGCCTGTTGCGCGTCCTTGAAGCCCTGATGGGGGCCGCGAGCGACGACGCCAACCTGCTGTGTGCGGTGGCCGGCCGGCGGGAACTCCTCACCGGAATCACCGGTTCCCTGATGGAATCCATGAGCATCCTACTGGCGCGCGGCCAAGGCCAGGGAAGCCTGCGCACTGACATTTCCATGACGGACATGTTCCGGCTGCTGGCCATGCTGATCGGCGTGGTGGACACCATGGAACCCGGTTCTGATGCATGGCGCCGCCCGCTGGCGCTGGTGGAGGACGCCATCCGCACGGTCCGGCCGTCGCGCCCGCTCCCCGTGTTCGTGCCCGTGCCGCCGGCCCCGGGCATCACCACAGTGCCCGGCCAGGCCGGACCGCTGCCGGAGTAAGCCGTGCCGCCGCCGGCTGCCGTAATTCGTTGACGGCTGTTCGATGACGGCAATTTCCTGATGGCAGATGCGTTGTGGGCCAACTCCATTGTTACCAGTAAGTACGTGCAATACACTCTGAATTGGGGTTAGGCAGTCAGCCTCGGCACTTCCACGTTGGAGCTACCCCATGCACTTCGCGCCTGTCCCCCACGCCACGGCCGCACTGCAATGAACCACTCAAAGCTTCTCCACTACCTGACCGATCCCCGCGGGCCGGAGGAAGTCCTGCCTGCACTGACGGCCGGCGAGCTGGTCGAACTGCTTGATGCCCTGTACCAGAACCTGGATACCCCTGAACCCGAGTTTGGCGCGCAGGTCTGGTACGAGATGGGCGTGGAGGAAACGTGCCGCAGGTCCGTGTCACCTGACGGCGCTGCCCACGGCGTAGCTTAAACCACCGCTTGTTCCAGCTCCTGGCTGCCGGTCAACGCCGACCGGCAGCCAGGGGTCCGGCGGCCGAAAGTCTGTGGCGGCCGCCGCAGGCAGGGGGCCAGCCGGCCAGGGACTCCACTGCTGATCAGGGCTTGTCCGCGCCCTTTTCGCCGGTGCGGCTGTCCTGCTCCTGGCCGGGCTGTTCCTGGTCTGGCGTCTCATGACCGGACGGCTCATGGGCCGGGTGCTCATGTCCTTCGTGTCCGTGTCCCACGTAGCCGTGTCCGGGATGTTCATGGAACTCGTTGGGAACGTGGTCCTTCGCTTCCATCAGGTGTTGTTGGAGTTTTTCTTCCGCGTCCCGGCGCCTCCTGGCGGTATCGCGCAGCTCGCGGGTTGACTCCGAACCGCGCGGGTCAAGATAGGCTGCCCGCGACTTTGCGGACTGTTCCCCGGCCGGCACCCCGGTGCCGTGTTCTCCCCTGGCGTCCTTGCCGGTCTCATCGGTGCCGTGGCCGTCCTGCGGCTCAACAGGCCGTGACTCGTCGTCCATCTCGATTCCTCCTTTGGTGGCCGCCTGGGTGTGGGCTGCCTCTCTTCCAGTCCATCACAGATGGCACCCGGAATGGGGAGCCGCTACGAGCTGCCTGTGTCCGCCCGCTTGCAGATCTCCCGGCGCACCAAGGCTTGAAGGGCAGGCACGGACGACGACGGATCCAGGTCGAGTGCCTCCCGAAGTCTTTGGGAGAGAAGTTCCAGGTCCTCTTCCGGGACGTCCGAAAGTCCGGAAAAGCGCTTGAAGAAGCGTTTGGCAGGAAGGCCTGCCCGCCGTCGGGCGTTTTTATGGCGAAGCCTGCCCGCTAAGCCGCCCGCAGGGTGCAGCTGATTTTCCATGGTTGCCGTTCAATAGGAAATTCCATGGCCAACTGCATAAGCCGATCCCATAGTACAACCGGCACACGCCCAATAAAGTGACCTGGATCACCACTTTGACCATCAATTAGGGGATCAGTTCCAGCCCAGGATCCTCAACAGTGCCGCCGTGCCGGCTCCGGCGATCACCACCACAAGGAACGGTGCCCGGAGTACCAGGGCGATCGCGGCGGCGGCCAGCGCTCCCAGCCGGGCATCTGCGGCGAGCGCCTGGCCCGACACCACCGCGTTCACCACTGTCAGCGAGGCCAGCAGGCCGATAGTCATGGTTCCTGCGACGCGTGAGGTGCGGGGGTCCTCAAGGAATTTGGCGGGAACAAAGTAGCCCACCAGCTTCCATGCGTAGGCAAGGACGCAGGCAATAAGCAGCCAGATCCACAGAGTCATGCGCGTGCCTCCGGGTCCGTGCCGCTTCTGCGGTCCTGGTGCTTGCCGTGGCGGTCCTGGTGCTGGCCGTGGCCGTGCGTGCCGTAGGGCTCGACGTCGGGTTCGAGGCCTTCGTCGCGGCGGCCATGGCTGAACCAGCCCACCAGCGCGGCCACTACCGCGGCTACCAGGATGGGAACGCCGGGAGGCACGAAGGGAACAGCAACTACGGTCGCCACCGCACACACCACCGCGATGGCGATTGGCTCCCGGCCCTTGAGCCGGGGCCAGAGCAGCGCCAGGAAGGCGGCGACGGCAGCCCCGTCCAGCCCCCATTGCTTGGGATCGCCCAGCCCGCTTCCGGCCAGAGCACCCACAGCGGTGAAGAGGTTCCAGAGCACGTAGACGCCAATTCCGGCGGTCCAGAACCCGCGCTGCTGTTCGGCCGGGTCTGTCTGGCCCGTGCTGGTGGCAGTGGATTCGTCGATGGTGAGCTGCGCCCCGACGTACTTGCGCCAGCCCGTGGGGCGGAGCAGCGCGTTCAGCTGCATGCCATAGATGCCATTGCGCATGCCCAGGAGGGTGGCTGCGCTCATGGCCGCGAGGCCGGAGCCGCCGCCTGCCACCACCCCGATGAACGCGAACTGTGAACCGCCGCTGAAGAGGAGCAGGCTCAACACCATGGTCTGCCAGAAGTTGAGCCCGGACGTCACCGCGAGTGCCCCGAAGGACACGCCGTACAGCCCGGTGGCAATACTGATGGAGATACCCACCCTGACTGCCGGCGATGCCAGCAGCTTCACCCCTGGCCTCCGGGCTTACGGGCAGGCAGTGCACGTGTCCGGAGGCTCCAGGCCCACAGGATCAGGGGTGCCTGGAGCGGAAGCCGCACGGCGTGGATCTTCCGGCGGCGGGGTGTGCCCTGTGGTCCGTACGCCCTCACGAGGGCATCGACGTGCCCGGCCAGGAAGGCTGTGAACATCGCCGTGATGGCAGTGGCTGTCAGCTTCCGGGTGGGCGGCAGGAGAATTCCGACGGCGGCTGCGAGCTCCAGCAGGCCACTCACCGCGATCCACTCTTCCCGGGACAGGAGGGCCCACGGATGCTGGGCTGCGGCGCCTGCGCCCGTGCTGCTTAGGGGCGGGCTGCTTTGGATTGGACTGGCCTCGGTTGGCATGCCAGGGGTTGGACTGCCTTGGCTGGTATCGCCTGCGTTCGGGTCAGGCGCCGGATCCTGCCGGCAGAGGTATCCCGGAACGACGTCACGGTAGAAGCCGGGATCCCGGAAATGCTTGCCGGCGTTGGCCAGCAGAAGCGCCCCCATGGCAGCAGCGGACAGGTGCTGCAGGGCCGCACCGGGATTGGATGGGGACAGAGCGGACAGGCCCTTAGCAGCGGGGCCGGACCTGGGAGAAGACATGGAACCACTCAATCACAGCCTAAGCACCGCCCAGAAACCCGGCAGCCGGCAGGACGGCGGGGCTGCGTAGCTTCACAGCCCGGTGCAGCAAGCATCACGGCCAGGCGGGCGGCGAGCTTCCATACGCTGGTGGCGGGGACTGATAATCCAGCGGCCGCCCTGCGTCGAGCAGCGGCGGCCCAACGTACCGCAACTCCCCGAAACTGCTGTCCACAGACCGGTATTCGGGCGATGGGAGTTCCGCAGGGCTTGCTGTGGTGGTCTGATTTTCGATGCCGGCCTGGTTTTCGATGCCAGCTTTGCCTTCCGTACCGGTCAGGGAAAACAGTTCCTCCGCGGTGCGGGCCAGCGACAGGTGGGCCGCACCGCCCAACCCTGTCCGGCGGCGCGCGGCCAGAAGACGGACTGCAGCCGCAGCCACCCCGTAGCCGGTGGCATGGTCCAGCGCCTGCACCGGAAGGGCACCCGGGCGCCACCCGTCGTCGTCGTCCTCTTGGCCGTAGAGGTGCGCAATTCCACTGGCGGCCTGGACAATGCTGTCGAAGCCGCGCAGCCCGTTCCACGGCCCACTGCCGCCCCAGCTGTCCAACGTGACCACCACCAGTCCCGGGTGTGCTGCCAGCAGTTCCCGCGGGTTGAGCCCGAAGCGGTCCAGGGCGCCGTGCCGGTAGCCGGTCACCACGGCATCTGCGCCGGCCAGGAGCTGCTGGAAGTTCTGCCGGTTTGCCGCGTGCCCCAGGTCGAGTACTGCGCTGCGCTTGCCAAAGGCCGTGTCCACGAACTGGTCTTCGATCTCGGGAAAGGCGGGCGGGTCGATCCGCAGGACGTCTGCTCCGAGCGCGGCCAGCAGCCGGGTGGCGACCGGCCCTGCGATGACCCGCGTCAGGTCCAGGACCCGCACCCCGGCCAGGGGCAGGCCGTCGGCACGGTCTCCGACGCCGGTGCCGGTGCCGGACACGGTGCCAGGGCTGGTGCCGGCGTCTGTGGCCGCCCCGACATCCTGCAGTCCGAAGCCACTGGTTGTGCCGTCGGCATGCTCCACAGCGACCCAAGGCCCTGAACCGGCCGCATGGCCCATGGCCGTCGAAAGCCATTCACCGCGTGTCCGGACAGCCGCGGCAATTCCGCCGTGCCGCTGGATGGCAGCCTCAGCCTCGAGCGCGGCCATCGACTGCAGCTCCCTTTCCACGCCTTCCGTGGAGGTGGCACCCAACGCCTGCATGAGCCGCTGCTCGTGGTGCGGGTAGTTTGCGTGCAACCGGATCCAGCCGTCGGCAGTCTTCCGGAATCCGGACAGGGGCGCGAAACCCTGCGGCTTGCGCCCCGCAATCCGCAGGTGCCCGAAGGAATCGAAGGCAGCCGCCGTGAGCACAGGAGTTGTGCTGTACCGGCCAGGCGTCCGCGTGTACAGGTTCAGGGCTTCCGCGGCTGCTTCCACGGACTGCAGCGCCAGGCCTTCGACGTCGAGGGGCCCGGCCCACCACCGGGGCACTGAATACCTGCCGACGGCATCCATGCCAGCTCTACTTGCCCTGCGGCGTGGCCACGTGCAGCTGTTCAAGGACGCGGGCCGGCACGTTGGTGGTGATCTCCTGGATGCCCAGCTCCTGGCAGAAGGCCACGTCCTCCGGCGAGTCCACGGTCCACACCCTGAAGCGGCGGCCGGAGTCCAGCCAGCGCCGGACGGTGCCGGGGCGCTCACGGACGTAATCGATGCCCGGCCCGGCCATCCCCACCTCCCGGTCATCCAGGATCCGTTCGCCCTCCAGCTGGGTGGCCTTCATCAGGTTGGCAATGGCGCCGCCGGTGATTGGCCCTACCCCCAGCCCGCCACGGATCTCGTGGATGGTGAGGTCGTCCACGAGCTGGCAGATGTACTGCGGCGGGATGGTCAGGAGCAAGTGCCGGACCGAATCGGGACTGAAACTCATGAACGTCACGGCGATGTTGTCCACGGTGGAGCTTTGCGGGTCCCAGCCCTCGCTGCGGAGTACTTCCAGGACCCGGTCCTCCAGCTTCAGCTGGTAGGGGCTGGGATGCTTGAGCTCGATGGCGAGTTTCACCGGACGGCCCGCCCCGCGCAGGACGTCCAGCAATTCCGGAAGGGTAAGGAGCTGCTCGGAGCGCGCCCCGTAGGTTTCGGGAATGCGGACGCCTTTCCAGGACGAGAAGTCCAGCTGGCGCAACTCCTCCAGCGTCCGCTCAGCCACCGGGCCCGTTCCGTCCGACGTGCGGTCCAGGTTGGCGTCGTGGAGCAGGACCACGTGCTGGTCCCGGGTCAGGTGGACATCGCACTCCACCCCATCCGCCCCGTCAGCCAGAGCCTGCAGGTAAGCGGCGCGGGTGTGTTCGGCATACGTGCCGCTGGAACCGCGGTGGGCAAAGACCAGCGGCCGCTGCGGCACTGACTCGTCAATTGTCATGGACACACGGTAGCCGACCGGCCCCCGCCTTCGGGGCTAGGCTTGGCACATGCAGGTGAACTCTGAGGCAACTACTGGGCCAACCACGCAGGAAGCGCCCGCGGAGGCAGCGCGGGGGGTGCCGCCGGGCAGCAAGGTGGGTGCCGCCGTCGTAAGCCGCCAGCTTGGTGCCGGCGACGCCGAAAAGGCGGCAGCGCTGCGGAAAATGAAGCTGCTGGCGCTGAGCCTGCTGATCGCCATGGCCGTAATCTTTGTCTTCGCGTTCGCGCTGCAGAAGGACTATCCCTGGCTGCAGTACGTGCGTGCGGCCGCCGAGGGTGGCATGGTGGGCGCGCTGGCCGACTGGTTCGCCGTGACGGCGCTGTTCAAGTACCCCATGGGCATCAAGATCCCGCACACAGCGATCATTCCGCGCCGCAAGGACCAGATTGGCGCCTCCCTCGGTGAGTTCGTGGAGACCAATTTCCTCTCCGAACAGGTGGTCCAGGACAAGCTGGCCAGCGTCAATATCGCCCGCCGCGCCGGCGAATGGCTGGCAACCCCCGGTGGCGCCGACCGTGTGGCCAGGGAAGGGGCTGCGGTGATCCGCGGCGCTTTCAAGGTTTTGAATGACGACGACGTCCAGGCCGTCATCGAGGGCATGGTTCGCAAGCACCTGCTTGCTCCGCCGTGGGGGCCTCCGGTGGGCAGGCTGGCGGAGCGGGTTTTCCACGACGGGCACCACCACACGCTGGTGGACCTGTTGGTGGACCGTGCCGCGGACTGGGTGGATGACAACCACGAGACCGTGACCCGCCTGGTGTCCGACCGCTCCCCCACCTGGGTTCCGCAGTTCGTGGACGGCCTGGTGGGCGACAAGGTCTACCTCGAAATCCTCAAGTTCGTGCGCGCGGTCCAGGCCGACCCCCGCCATCAGGTGCGGCAGTCAATCGACAAGTACCTGAACGACCTTGCGCAGGACCTGCAGCATGATCCGGCGATGATTGCCCGCGCAGAGGACATCAAGGCGCAGGTGCTGGGTGACCCCGAAGTCCGCGAGCTCGCGTCCCGGACCTGGGGCACGGTCAAGAACGCGCTGCTGGGTGCCGTGGACGATCCGGACAGTGAGCTCACCATCAAGTTCAAGGCAGCGGTGCGCGATTTTGGCTCGCGCCTGGTGCAGGATCCGGAACTGGCCGGCAAGGTCAACGCCTGGATCGGCGACGCCGCGGGGTACCTGGTCCGGACCTACCGTTCGGACATCGCCGGAGTCATCACGGACACCGTGGCGCGCTGGGATGCCGAGGAAACCTCGCAGAAGATTGAGCTCCAGGTAGGCAAGGACCTGCAGTTCATCCGCATCAACGGAACTGTGGTGGGGTCCCTCGCCGGGCTGGCGATTTTTACGGTAGCGCAGCTGATTTTTGGGTAAGTCGCTCGGGGCTTTTCGCTGCGGGTAGATTTTTTCGCTGCGCACATTCCTTTTCGCGACAGGTATTAGGGGTGCGGGAAGGGACCTGCGCAGCGGGAATGCGTACGACGGCGGCACGCGCTTTTTAGGGTCAAAGCACCTTTGGCCGCGGGTGGCGTTGACGGCCTGGCGGATTGGGCAGGGGGCGGGCTCAAATGTCAGTGCCCCAAACACCACCGGCTCAAGCACCACAGCCAATGGACACCCCACCCCGCAACCGAAAACAATGCGCCCGGCTGGACCTCACCCACCGGACGCCACTACAACGCCGAACACCAGGACACAGAACCAACCCACTGGCCACCAGGAAGCTGGCCACCACGACTCCAATGGGCCGTGCCCCGTGAATGCCGGTGCCTCGACGCGCACCTCGAAGACCTCCCGCAGTGGGAACCCGACGACGCCAGATACGTGGACCTCAACGACCTGCCGGCCAACGATCCACTCTGGGCCGAATTGCACGCCGAGCCATACGCCCTGTCACCGTGAAGCCGGCCTGCCACGCCGTTGGTACGCCAACGGGTATGCCAATCCAGCTTCAAAACGGCTGGGTCCTATGCGAAGGCCTCCAGCTCCACGCCTGCGGCTTCAAGACCTGCCCGAATGTTTGCCGCCGTCTCCACGGCGCGGGGGCTGCCGCCCTGCAGTCGCAGGGAGTCCGGCTGGACGGTGACGATGGACCCGTCGATGGCCACCACTTCGCCTTTCGTGGCCAGGCGAACGGCCCGCTCAACGATAGTGTCGACGTCGTGCAGCGTGGCGTCTTCCCTGGAAAGCGGCACAAGGGTGCCGTCGGCGTAGTAGGCGCGGTCGGCGAAGGCCTCGGTGAATACGGGGTGGCCGGCTTCCTTGGCCTGCTTCAGCAGCTCCGAGCCCGGGAAGCCCAGGATGGGAAGTCCGGGATCGTAGGCGTTCACGGCCGCAACCAGGGCGGCGGCCTGCTCGGCATCATGGATCAGCGTGTCATACAGCGCACCGTGTGGCTTCACGAAGTCCACCGAGGCACCCACGGCATGTGCGACGCCGTCGAGCGCGCCCAGCTGGTACAGCACGTCGCCGAATAGCTCATCAAAACTCATGTCCAGCGAGCGCCGGCCAAAACCGGCCATATCGCGGTAGCCAAGGTGCGCACCCACGGTGACGTCAAGTTCGTAAGCCGCCCGGCAGCTGTCCAGCATGGTGACGGGATCGCCTGCGTGGAGGCCGCACGCTACGTTGACGCTGGTGGCCAGCTGAAACATCGCCGGATCGCCTCCCGCGGTCCAGGAGCCGAATGATTGGCCTACATCAGCGTTGAGATCCAAGTGTGTTGCCTTCCAGGGTCAGGTTGTCCGGCCCGGCAGCGGCGGTCAGCTCCCCGGGAATGGTGTCCGGCATGGGTCCGAACGCCTCCCTGGCGTTCTGCGCCACGGCACGGCCCATCACGAGGTTACCGGCTCCGCCCACAACTGCCCCTATGCCGAAGGGGAGGGCCCGGCCGAACAGCGCAGTGCCCTGCCGTTTGAGCAGGTTCTTCAGGAAGGCGTGCTGGATACTCTTCCGGACGCTGCCGAATCCAGGCATCGAGGACTTGGACAGCATGTTTCCCCAGACGTCGGCGGGCTTGGCGCCGCCGGCCGCCTGGCCGCTGAGCGTTCCCAGCAGGGCGGTGCCTTCCTCACCAAGCATGATGGCCATGACCATGGTGCCGGCCTTCTCGGGATTGGTGAGGCGGATGCCGTGGAGCTCTGCCAGCGAGGTCGCGTAGAGGGCCGTCGCCTCCAGGAAGCCGACGGTTGCGGCTGCGGAAAGTCCCAGCGACGCCACGGTTCCAACACCAGGGACGACGGCGGTGGCTCCCACCAGGGCGCCCCCACCGGCCACTGCGCGCAGGTAGTCACGCTCTGCGATGGCGGCCAACTGGGCGGCGGTGGCCCGCGGATGCTTCTTCTGGAGCCGGCGGATGTAGGCCACCACCAGGGGCCGCTGGATCTGCACTGCCTTCAGCAGCATGTTGTGGACACCGGGCTTGGGTTTGCCGTCGGCATCGAACATTGCGTTGTGGGCGGTTTCCTGTGCGATTCGTACTGCGGGATTGCTGCGCCTGGCCATGGTCACCTTCATTCAAATCGACCTGCAGCGGGTAGGCTGCCGTGCTTATCCATCCTATGTGGACAAACACTAAGCATGCTGAACTTTCCGATCCGCGTCACATGCCACCCCGGCCCCCGGCCTTCTATCTGGCGGGACCGGCCAGGTTGTTGAACGTGTAAAGGTGGATACCTTCCACTGCCCCGCCGCGCTGCAGTTCCGCCACGATGGACTCGGGCGAGTAGTGGCCGCCCCGGAGCAGGCGGCGGCCAAGCGGGCCCCTGCGGTTCAGCAGTTTGAGGGATGGGCCCACACCGATCCTGGTCGCAAGGGAAATCAACTCGGCCCGCGGAACAGCGCCGGGCACCCCAGCCCAGACAGGCAGGCGCACCCCTTCCCGGCGCAGGGTTTGGGCGTACCACTGGATCCGGGGCGCCGAAAAGCACAGTTGCGTCACCACTGACGATGCCAGATGCTGCTTTTCCAGCAGGGCATCGAGCATGTGCAGTTCACTGTGGTCCGGGTGCCCCTCAGGGTAACCCGCCACCCCGGCCCGGATCCGTCCGCCGGAAACCTCCGCGAGGTCCTCCAGCAATGGAAGGCTGCTGTCATAGGGACCGGCAGGCTCCCCCGCGTCACCGCCGACGGCGAAGACTTCGGTGATGCCGGCGTCGTGGCAGTTCCGGAGCACGCCGGCCAGTTGCTCACGGCTTTCGATGCTTCGTGCGGCCAGGTGCGGGACAACCTCGAAGCCAAGGTAGGCAAGCGCGATGGCCGTCCGGATGGTGGGTCCCACACCCCGGCGGGGCAGGCACGTCACCGTCAGCTGTGTCCCAGCGGGTACGGCGGCCTGGATGCGGGCGGCAATACCCTCCGAGGGAATGACCTGCATCCGGACAGGCAGTACCGCACCGGACTTGCCGGCCTGTCCTTCCGCGGGAATCGATGCTGCGGCTGTTGCCATGAGGGATTGAATCGTCATGAGGAACTCCAGGTTTGGCCGGCCACGGGTGGCACGGCATGGATCGGGTCCCTCCCCGCTCTGTATTGGACCTGAGAGATTCCGCAGACCCATCAGGGCTTGCTTGCACCGTCGGTGAGTGCTGCCGGAGCAGCACTGCTTTCCAGAGTCGCCTCGCCGTGACGGTACATGGGCCTGAGAGATTCCTGGGGAGGATTTGCTCCTACGGCGCCTGCCCGGTGATGGCCGGGAGAACTCTCCCGCCACAGCTCGAAAGGCTGTATTCAGATGTGGTGCCACGGCGGCCGGCACCTGCCCCTCCGGCTGGAGGGAGTGCGGGCGCCGGCCGCGTGGATGGGCCGGCAACTAGCGCAGGATGACCGTCCGGTTGCCGGAGAGGACTATCCGCCCTTCAGCGTGCCAGCGGACGGCATTCGTGAGCGCCTTGCATTCGGCGTCGCGGCCAACCGTGACCAGGTCCGAGGCGGAGTACGTGTGGTCCACCTCGATGACCTGCTGGGAGATGATGGGCCCCTCGTCCAGCTCCGAGTTGACGTAGTGGGCTGTGGCGCCCACCGTTTTGACGCCCCGCTCGTAGGCCTGGTGGTAGGGCTTGGCACCCTTGAAGCTGGGCAGGAATGAGTGGTGGATGTTGATGGCCTTGCCACTGAGGCGGGTGGTGGCCCCGTCGCTGAGCACCTGCATGTAGCGGGCCAGCACCACCAGCTCCACAGCGTAGTGGTCCACCAGGCCCAGCAGCCGCTCCTCGGCATCGGCCTTGGTTTCCGGCGTCACAGGGATGTGGTGGAACGGAACGCCGTGCCACGCCGCAAGCGGTTCCAGGTCCGGGTGATTGGACACCACGGCGGCGATCTCCACGGGCAACTCACCACTCCGGGCGCGGAACAGGAGGTCGTTGAGGCAGTGCTCGTACTTTGAGACCATCACCAGGATGGGCTGCTTGCGTCCGTGGCGTTCCAGGCGCCAGTCCATCTGCCACTCCTGGGCCACCTGACCGAAACCGGCCCGGAGGCGGCCAAGGTCCAGCTCAACCCGCGAGGTGACGTGGATTCGCATGAAGAACCGGCCGCTTGCCCTGTCGCCGAACTGCTTGATGTCCACGATGTAGCATTCCTGTTCCAGCAGGTATGCCGCCACCGCCTGGACAATGCCAAGGGCATCCGGGCAATGGAACGTCAGCACGAATTCCCGGCCCGTTTCGTGGGCTGCCACAGCCTGCCGCTGGCCGGCTTCAGAAGTCCCAGGTTCGGATGCGCTCAGCTCGGACACGCGGGCCTCCGCGGCGATCACCGTTTGACCCGCGCTTCCCCCGCTTCTGCGGCGGCACCCGTACGGACAGCCTTGCCGGATGCGGCGTCGGTGAAGTCCTGGTCTGCCTGCAGTTCAGCCTGGAACGTGGCGAAACGGGCCTGGTGTGCGGGCCGGCGGCGGAGGACGAACCATGCGGCGCCCAGCAGGATGAACCACACCGGGGTGGCCAGCAGGGCAACCAGGGTGTCCGGCTGGGTGGTGAGGGTCCAGATCACGAAGGCGAAGAAGGCGAAGACCACCCAGACCATGGCAACACCGCCGGGCATCTTGAACTTGGATGCTTCATGCAGGTGCGGCCGGCGGCGGCGGAAGGCGACGTAGCTGGCCAGGATGATGGACCAGACAAAGACGAAGCAGACGGCGGAGACCGTGGTCACCATGTCGAAGGCCTTGCCCACGTCCTGGCCCGCATACATGAGGACGACGCCGGACAGCAGCAGCACGCAGGAGAGGAACAGTGCGTTCTGGGGCACCTTCCGCCGGGACAGTTTGCCAAAGACGTCGGGTGCGTCGCCTTCCTGGGCAAGGCCGAAGACCATGCGGGACGTCGAGTAGATGCCGGAGTTCGCGGAGGACATCGCGGAGCTCAGCACCACGAGATTGACCACGGTGGCCGCGGCGCCCAGGCCTGCCAGGGAGAACATGGCGATGAAGGGGCTGTGACCGGCCCTGAACTCGGTCCAGGGGGTGACGGCCATCAGGATGATGAGGGCGCCCACGTAGAAGAGGAGCACGCGGATGGGGATGGAGTTGATGGCCTTGGGAAGGTTCCGCTCCGGGTTCTTGGCCTCGGCGGCGGTGGTGCCCACCAGTTCGATGCCCACGAACGCGAAAACGGCGATCTGGAAGCCGGCCACGAAGCCCATGAACTCGTTCGGGAAGAATCCGCCTTGGCTCCACAGGTTGGTGAAGGTGGCAGGGCCGGCGTCGGACTGGAAACCGGTGAAGATCATGAACAGGCCAACGATGATCAGGGCAGCAATGGCAATGATCTTGATGAGTGCGAACCAGAACTCCGTTTCGCCGAACGCCTTCACGGTGGTGAGGTTCAGCAGGAGCAGGATGGCCACGGTGGCCAGGCCGGGAATCCAGAGGGGCAGTCCGGGCCACAGCTCTTTGGAGTAGCCCGCGATGGCGATGACGTCGGCAATGCCGGTGATGACCCAGCAGAACCAGTAGGTCCAGCCTGTGAAGAAGCCGGCCCATGGACCCAGCAGGTCAGCGGCAAAGTCGCTGAAGGACTTGTAGTTGAGGTTGCTGAGCAGCAGTTCACCCATGGCACGCATGACGAAGAACAGCATGAAGCCGATGATCATGTACACGAAGATCACCGAGGGGCCGGCCGCCGAGATGGTCTTGCCTGAGCCCATGAACAGGCCGGTGCCGATTGCACCGCCGATGGCGATCAGTTGGATGTGGCGGTTGCTGAGCTGCCGCTCCAGGTGCGGGGCTCCGCCGCCGGGGGACGTCGGGGAATGGGTCGTCATTGAGGAACTCCATCGTTCGAGCGGCACCCGGGGTGTCGCAAAGATTGGATTTCCTCCCCGCTCTGTCTGGGACCTGAGAGTTTCCACATGCCGGCATGGGCGTGCTTGCACCGTCGGTGAGCCAGGACACGGCCCGGCTGCTTTCCAGAGTTGCCTCACCGCGGCGGTACGTGGGCCTGAGAGTTTCCTGGGGAGGGTTTGCTCCTACGGCGCCTGCTGAACGTACCGGCAGGGCTCTCCCGCCGCAGGTCAAAAGCGTTTGCTTGCTAAATCAGTGTTCAGTTGTCGGAGGGCATCCATCCCAGGCGCGGTAATGCGCAGAATGGATTGTGGGGCCTCCGGTGATCCCGGCCGGCGAACAGAGCACCCAGCATCTTTGGGCCAGTTCCGCTGTCCGGCCGGATCACGGGGTTCAGTGTGGCGCCCGTCACGGACAAAAGTCAAACCCGGCGTTACGCCATCCACGTAACGCTCTGGAGCCCCAATCCATGACGGACCGATTTGCTCCCCGCCCCGCTTTGCCGGTAACCTGTGAGCCGAATCACCCACATTTCAATATGCCTTTCGAGCTGTGGCGGGAGAGTTCTCCCGGCCATCACCGGGCAGGCGCCGTAGGAGCAAATCCTCCCCAGGAATCTCTCAGGCCCATGTACCGTCACGGCGAGGCGACTCTGGAAAGCAGTGCTGCTCCGGCAGCACTCACCGACGGTGCAAGCAGGCCCTGATGGGTCTGCGGAATCTCTCAGGTCCAATACAGAGCGGGGAGGGACCCGATCCATGCCGTGCCACCCGTGGCCGGCCAAACCTGGAGTTCCTCATGACGATTCAATCCCTTCCCTCTGCCTTTGCAGACCGGCATATCGGTGCACGCCGCCAGGCTGACGTGGACACCATGCTCAAGGCCGTTGGCTACGACAGCGTTGATGGACTGGTGGACATCGCCGTTCCCAACTCAATCCGCCAGTCCAAGCCCCTTGCGCTCAAAGACGCGCTGAGCGAGGTTGAGGTGCTTGCGGAACTGCGCAGGCTCGCCGCCAAGAACAAGACCGCCGTACAGATGATCGGCCAGGGCTACTACGACACCATCACGCCCGCCGTCATCCGCCGGAATGTCCTCGAGGCCCCGGCCTGGTACACCGCCTACACCCCGTACCAGCCCGAGATTTCCCAGGGCCGGCTCGAGGCACTCCTGAACTTCCAGACCATGGTCCAGGACCTGGTGGGCCTGCCCATCGCCAACGCCTCCCTGCTCGATGAAGCCACCGCCGTGGCCGAAGCCGTCCTCATGATGCGCCGCGCCAACAAGAACAAGGACGTCCGCGACGGCAAGACCGTCCTGGACGCCGACGTCCTGCCGCAGACCATCGCCATCGTCAAGGGCCGCGCCGAGGCGCTCGGCTTCGAGGTTGAGGTCGCCGACCTGTCCAAGGGCCTGCCCGACGGCGCAATCAACGGCATCGTGCTCCAGCAGCCGGGCGTCTCCGGCCGCGTTTTCAGCCACGCCGGCGTCATCGCCGAAGCAAAGGAGCGCGGCGCGCTGGTGACGGTGGCCGCTGACCTGCTGGCACTGACCCTGATCACCCCTCCAGGCGAGCAGGGTGCCGACATCGCCGTCGGCTCCACCCAGCGTTTCGGTGTCCCGCTGTTCTTCGGCGGCCCGCACGCCGCATACATGGCAGTGGCCAAGGGCCTGGAACGTTCCATGCCGGGCCGCCTGGTGGGCGTATCCAAGGACGACGCCGGCCTCCCGGCTTACCGCCTGGCGCTGCAGACCCGCGAGCAGCACATCCGCCGCGAGAAGGCCACGTCCAACATCTGCACCGCGCAGGCCCTGCTGGCCATCGTCTCCTCCTTCTACGCCGTCTACCACGGCCCCGACGGGCTGAAGGCCATCGCCGAGCGCGTCCACAACAACGCACGCGCCCTCGCCACCACGCTCAAGATCGCAGGCCGGGAACTGGCCGCCGAGACGTTCTTCGATACGGTCACCGTTTCCGTCCCGGGCAAGGCCGCCAAGGTCATCACCGCTGCTGAAGCACGCGGCATCAACCTGCGCCACATTGATGCCGACACCATTGGCGTGTCCGTGGATGAAACCACGACGCCGGAAATCCTGTCCGCGATCGCCGTCGCCTTCGGCGCCGGCCCCGTAGTGGACGCTGCGGGCTTCGACCTGCCGTCAGAGGTGCTCCGCACCTCTGAGTTCATGCAGCACCCGGTGTTCAACACCCACCGGTCCGAAACCCAGCTCCTGCGCTACATCCGCAGGCTCTCCGACCGCGACCTGGCGCTGGACCGCACCATGATCCCGCTGGGCTCGTGCACCATGAAGCTGAACGCCACCGCCGAGATGGAAGCCATCTCCTGGCCGGAATTCGCTTCCATCCACCCCTTCGCCCCCGAGTCCCAGACCAAGGGCTGGCGTGAACTGATCAGTGGCCTGGAAGCCGACCTGGCGGAAATCACCGGCTACGACCAGGTGTCGCTGCAGCCGAACGCCGGCTCCCAGGGCGAGCTCGCCGGCCTGCTGGCCATCCGCGGCTACCACCGCGCCAACGGCGATACCCAGCGCAACGTCTGCCTCATCCCCGCTTCCGCCCACGGCACCAACGCCGCCTCTGCGGTCCTGGCCGGAATGAAGGTCGTCGTCGTTGCCACGGCCGCGGACGGAACGATCGACCACGAGGACCTGTACGCGAAGATCGAGGCGAACAAGGACGTCCTCTCGGCGATCATGATCACCTACCCGTCCACCCACGGTGTCTACGACGCGGACGTGACCGAGATCTGCGAGGCTGTCCACGCGGCCGGCGGCCAGGTCTACGTCGACGGCGCCAACCTGAACGCCCTGGTGGGCCTGGCCCAGCCCGGCAAGTTCGGCGGCGACGTGTCCCACCTGAACCTGCACAAGACCTTCTGCATCCCGCACGGCGGCGGCGGACCCGGCGTCGGACCGGTCGCGGCCAAGGCACACCTGGCACCGTTCATGCCCGGCGACGCCAACAAGGCAGCGCATGAGGAAGGCCACGGCGTGGCCATCAGCGCCTCGAACTTCGGTTCCGCCGGTGTCCTGCCGATCTCCTGGGCCTACGTGAAGCTCATGGGCGGGGAGGGACTGACCGAGGCCACCAAGGCAGCCCTGCTCGCAGCGAACTATGTTGCCGTGCGCCTGAACGAGTACTTCCCGGTGCTCTACACCGGCGAAGGCGGCCTCGTGGCGCACGAATGCATCCTGGACCTGCGCGACCTCACTGCCAAGACCGGTGTCACGGCCGAGGACGTGGCCAAGCGCCTCATCGACTTCGGCTTCCACGCCCCCACCCTGGCGTTCCCGGTGGCAGGCACCCTGATGGTGGAGCCCACCGAGTCCGAGGACCTGGCCGAGATCGACCGCTTCATCGAGGCCATGATCACCATCCGCAAGGAAATCGACCAGGTGGCCAACGGCGACTTCTCTGTCCAGGATTCCCCGCTGCGCAACGCACCCCACACCGCGTCCGCCGTCGTGAACTCCGAATGGACCCGCCAGTACAGCCGCGAGCAGGCCGTCTTCCCCGTCCACCACCTGAAGCAGGACAAGTACTTCCCGCCGGTGGGCCGGATCGACGGCGCCGGTGGAGACCGGAACTTGATCTGCTCCTGCCCGCCGCTGTCCGAGTTCGAAAACTAAGGATCCCCCGTGACTGAGAACTACACGGCTCTCTACGAAGAGCACAAAAAGCTTGGCGCCTCCTTCACCGACTTCGGTGGCTGGCAGATGCCGCTCAAATACAGCTCCGAACTGGCAGAACACCACGCCGTGCGCAGAGCCGCCGGCCTGTTCGACCTCTCCCACATGGGCGAAGTCTGGGTCACCGGACCCCAGGCCGGCGCCTTCCTGGACTACGCCCTGGTAGGCAAGTTGTCCGCCATCGCGGACGGCAAAGCCAAGTACTCGCTGATCTGCAATGAGGACGGCGGCATCATCGACGACCTCATCACCTACCGGTTCGGCGATGAGAAGTACCTGGTGGTCCCGAACGCCGGCAACGCCCCCACCGTGGCCGCCGCCCTCGCCGAGCGCGCAGCCAACTTCGATGTGACGGTGGAGGACGCTTCGGCGGCAACCTCGCTCGTCGCAGTCCAGGGACCCAAGGCCGAGGCCATCCTGCTCAAACTCACGGATGAGTCCCGGCACGCCCTGGTCACCGACCTGAAGTATTACGCGTTCAACGAAGTCACCGTAGCCGGCCACGATGTCATCCTGGCCCGCACCGGCTACACCGGTGAAGACGGCTTTGAACTCTTCCTCCCGAATGAAGGCGCCGCTTCCCTCTGGGAGTCCGTGGCCCAGGCCGGGGAAGAGTTCGGCATTGTCCCCTGCGGCCTCGCATCCCGCGATTCGCTCCGCCTTGAAGCAGGCATGCCGCTGTACGGGAATGAGCTCTCCCTCGAGCGTTCACCGTTCGACGCCGGCCTTGGCCCCGTGGTGGCGCTTAAGTCCAAGGAAGGGGACTTCGTGGGCCGGGCAGCACTGGAGGCGGCCAAGGAGTCCGGCTCCAAGCGCAAGCTCGTCGGCCTGAAAGGTCACGGCCGGCGCGCCGGCCGTGGCGGCTACCCCGTCCTCAAGGACGGCAACGTGGTGGGCGAAGTGACCTCCGGCCAGCCGAGCCCCACCCTGGGCTACCCTGTCGCCCTGGCCTATGTCGACGTCGAGCACGCCGAGCTGGGCACCGCACTGGACGTGGACCTGCGCGGCAAGGCTGAGCCCTTCGAAGTCGTCGCACTGCCCTTTTACAAGCGCCAGAAATAACCCCGCGCTCCCGCTTTCTTGCACTCCAAACTTAAGGAAAAACACCATGGCTAAAGTTGCCGCTGAACTGAAGTACTCCGCCGAGCACGAATGGATCGCCGCTGACGGCTCCGGCCCCTCCGTGGTGGGCGTGTCCGCTGTTGCCGCCGAGGCACTGGGCGACATCGTCTACGTGGACCTGCCCGAAGTTGGCGCCACGGTGACCGCAGGCGAGACCTGTGGCGAGATCGAGTCCACCAAGTCCGTGTCGGACCTGTACTCCCCCGTCACGGGCGAGGTCACGGAAGTCAACGACGACGTGGTCAGCGACCCCGCCGTGATCAACAACGACCCCTACGGCGCCGGCTGGCTCTTCAAAGTCACCGTCACCGAAGAGGGCCCGCTGCTCTCCGCACAGGAATACGCCGAAGCAAACGGCGGCGAACTGTGAGCGGCGTTTCATCCGCCGCGGGCACTGTGGCCTTTGAACAGGTGGTCTCCCCCAGCCTGAACGCAGACCTCTCCGCCCTGGACCCCGAAATTGCGGCAAAGATCGACGACGAACTGGGCCGCCAGCGCGACGGCCTGGAAATGATCGCTTCGGAGAACCACACCGCCGCCGCGGTCATGCAGGCGCAGGGCTCCGTGCTGACCAACAAGTACGCCGAAGGCTACCCGGGCAAGCGCTACTACGGTGGCTGCGAGCACGTGGACGTCATCGAGCAGCTCGCGATCGACCGGGTCAAGGCGCTCTTCGGTGCCGGGTTCGCCAACGTCCAGCCGCACTCCGGAGCCCAGGCCAACGCCTCGGTCATGCACGCGCTGATCAAGCCCGGCGACACCATCATGGGCCTGAACCTGGCCCACGGCGGCCACCTGACCCACGGCATGCGGATCAACTTCTCCGGCAAGCTCTACAACGTGGTGCCGTACCAGGTCCGCGAAGACACCCACACCATCGACATGGCAGAGGTGGAGCGCCTGGCCCAGGAGCACAAGCCGCAGCTCATCGTGGCCGGCTGGTCAGCCTACGCGCGCCAGCTGGACTTCGCTGAGTTCCGCCGCATCGCCGATTCCGTGGGCGCCTACCTCATGGTGGACATGGCGCACTTCGCCGGGCTGGTGGCCGCGGGCCTGCACCCCTCGCCGGTCCCGCACGCCCACGTGGTCACCTCCACGACGCACAAGACCCTTGCCGGTCCGCGCGGCGGCATCATCCTCTCCAACGACCCCGACATCGCCAAGAAGATCAATTCGGCAGTGTTCCCGGGCCAGCAGGGCGGGCCGCTGGAGCACGTCATCGCCGGCAAGGCCGTGGCGTTCAAGATCGCGGCATCCGAGGAATTCAAGGAGCGGCAGGAGCGCGTCCTGGCCGGCGCCCGCATCCTGGCCGAGCGCCTGGTCCAGCCGGACGTCACCGCCAAGGGCATCAGCGTGGTGTCCGGCGGCACCGACGTGCACCTGGTCCTGGTGGACCTGCGCAACTGCGAACTCGATGGCCAGCAGGCCGAAGACCGGCTCGCCGCGATCGACATCACCGTCAACCGCAACGCCGTGCCGTTCGACCCGCGTCCGCCGATGGTCACCTCGGGCCTGCGCATCGGAACCCCTGCCCTGGCCACCCGTGGCTTCGGCGAGGAAGCCTTCCGCGAGGTTGCGGACATCATCGCCGAGGCATTGATTGCCGACGCCGGCGCGGACCTTTCCGGGCTCCGTCACCGCGTTGAGGCACTCGCCGCAGCCCACCCGCTCTACCCGGGTGTGGCACCCCTGTCCTGAGTCCCGTGCCCGCCTTGGGCGCGGTGGGGCCGGCATCCTCCGCCTGCTCCTCGCCGTCTCCCTAACCTCGCAAGCTCGGTTAGGGAACCCGGACGGCGTGGCTCCAGGTCGCGTAGACGCCCGCCGAGCGGACGTGACGCTCCCTTGGACGCACGCTTCCGGATACCGGTCCCACAGCGGCCCGCTTTCTCTTCTTCTCCGTCCAGTTAGGAACACACCGTGGCAGTCGGCGTATTCGACCTTTTTTCTATCGGTATTGGCCCTTCGTCTTCGCATACTGTGGGGCCGATGCGGGCTGCTGCTGTGTTTGCTGAGGAGTTGAAGGCCTCGGGGAAGCTCGCGGACGTGGCGTCGCTGCGGGTGGATTTGTATGGGTCGTTGGCGGCGACGGGGCATGGTCACGGGACGATGACCGCAATCCTGCTGGGGTTGGAGGGGTTCCACCCGGAGTTGATCCTGCCCGAGCAGGTGGAGGAGCGGCTGGCCTCGATCGCGGAGACCGGGATCCTGAACCTGGCCGGTTCGGTGGCGTTGCCGTACGGGGTGGGCGACATGGTGCTGCGGCCGTTGACGGTGTTGCCGCGGCACACGAACGGGATGACGTTCACCGTCACGGACGCTGCCGGGGATGTGGTGCATGCGGCGACGTTCTTCTCGGTCGGTGGCGGGTTCATCGTCCGCGAAGGTGAAGAGGACGCGGCGCAGCAGGAACTGGACGCGTCCAAGGAAGAGTTGCCGCTGCCGTTCCGGACCGCGGCGGAACTGCTGGAGCACTGCGCGGTGACCGGGCTGGGCATCGCGGACGTGATGTTCGTGAACGAGAAGGCCTCCCGGTCCGAGGAGGAGATCCGGGCCGGGCTGCTGCATATCTGGTCGGTGATGGAGAACTGCGTGCAGACCTCGCTCAAGCGTGAAGGGGTGCTGCCGGGCGGGTTGAAGGTCCGCCGCCGCGCCCCGGACTGGTACGAGCGGTTGAAGAAGGAAACCGCCCGCCCCGAAGACACCGACCAAGACGGGCAGGACCACTATGACCCCAGGTATTGGCAGGAGTGGGTTAACTTGGTGGCGTTGGCGGTGAACGAGGAAAACGCCTCCGGCGGGAGGGTGGTCACCGCCCCCACGAACGGGGCGGCCGGGATCATCCCGGCGGTGCTGTTCTATGCCCTGCACTTCGCCCCGGGCATGGACCAGGCCACCCAGGCCGACCGGGACGGTGTGGTGGCGCGGTTCCTGCTCGCCGCCGGCGCCGTGGGGGTGCTCTACAAGGAACAGGCCTCGATTTCCGGGGCCGAGGTGGGCTGCCAGGGCGAGGTCGGGTCCGCGTCCTCGATGGCCGCCGCGGGCCTGGCCGAGGTCATGGGCGGCACCCCGGCCCAGGTGGAGAACGCCGCGGAGATCGCGATGGAACACAACCTGGGCCTGACGTGCGACCCGATCGGCGGGCTGGTCCAGGTCCCCTGTATCGAACGGAACGCGATCGCCGCCGCGAAGGCCATCAACGCCGCGAAAATGGCGCTCTGGGGCGACGGCACCCACCGCGTCTCCCTCGATGAAGTCATCATCACCATGCGCGAAACCGGCAAAGACATGAGCGACAAATACAAGGAAACCGCCATGGGCGGCCTCGCCGTCAACGTCGTCGAATGCTGACACCCCGCTGACACCCGGCACACTCCGATTCCCCAAGAAGACAAAGGAAACACGATCATGACCCTGGCACCTGAAGGCCGGAAGATGCTGCGGATCGAGCAGCGCAACGCTGCGGTCCCGGTGGAGCGCAAGCCGGAGTGGATCAAGGCCAAGGTCCAGATGGGCCCGGAGTTCGTCGGGCTGAAGAACCTGGTGAAAAAGGAAGGCCTCCACACCGTCTGCGAAGAGGCCGGCTGCCCCAACATCTTCGAATGCTGGGAAGACAAGGAAGCCACCTTCCTGATCGGCGGCTCCGAATGCACCCGCCGCTGCGACTTCTGCCAGATCGACACCGGCAAACCCTCCCCCGTGGACATGTTCGAACCCACCAAGGTGGCCCGCTCCGTCCAATCCATGCAGCTGCGCTACGCCACCGTCACCGGCGTGGCCCGCGATGACCTCGAAGACGAAGGCGTCTGGCTCTACGCCGAAACCGTCCGCAAAATCCACGAACTGAACCCCGGCACCGGCGTGGAACTGCTCATCCCCGACTTCTCCGGCAACCCCGACCACATCAAGGCGATCTGCGACTCCGCCCCCGAAGTCTTCGCGCACAACGTCGAAACCGTGCCCCGGATCTTCAAAAGGATCCGCCCCGCCTTCCGCTACGAACGCTCCCTGGACGTCATCACCCAGGGCCGGAACCTCGGCATGGTCACCAAGTCCAACCTCATCCTGGGCATGGGCGAAACCCGCGAAGAAATCAGCGAAGCCCTCCGCGACCTGCACCAGGCCGGCTGCGACCTGATCACCATCACCCAGTACCTGCGCCCGTCCGAACGGCACCTGCCCGTGGACCGCTGGGTCAAACCCCAGGAATTCGTGGACCTCCAGCACGAAGCCGAAGACATCGGCTTCCTCGGCGTCATGTCCGGACCCCTGGTCCGCTCCTCCTACCGCGCCGGCCGCCTCTGGGCCACCGCCATGCGCAAAAAAGGCCGCGACATCCCCGCCGAACTCGCCCACATCGCAGAAGGCATCCAGGACTCCGGCACCACCCGCCAGGAAGCCGCCACCCTCCTCGCAGGCTAGGCCGCTGCCGTTCCGGCCTGGTGCTTTTTTGGGGGGGGCACCCGGCCGGAACGGCAGCGGGAGATGGAGGAGGCCCGGCAAGGGAAGCTGCCGGGCCTCCGCCGGACGCGTCCTCCCAGCCCGGCAACGCGCTCAGCTGTTGCCGCGCACCACCGGGATGCTCGCCGTCGGCAATCCGCTGGGGAACACCGTGGGTTCCGGCTCCCCCACCGGTTCCAGCGGCACCCGCACCGGCTCGTTGCCCACCATGAGCCGCTGGCCACGGACGTCCACCTCCAGCGGCCCGCCGTCCTGGACCGTCAGCGTGATAAAGCGGGCGGCGAGCTGGACCAGCAGCAGGCGGCCCCTGATCTTCAGGTGGAAGGTCAGTCCCTCCCACTCCGCGGGCAGGCGTGGATCAAAGTATGGGACCTGGCCTTGGTCGCGCATGCCGGCGAACCCGCACACCAGCGAACTCCAGACTCCGCCGGTGGAGGCGATGTGCACGCCGTCGATCGTGTTGCCATGCGTGTTGTCAAGGTCAATGAAGGCGGCATTGGTGAAGTGGTCCAGGGCCTCCCTCGAATAGCCCACCTCGGCCGCCATGATCCCCTGGACACAGGCGGACAGCGTTGAATCGCCGGTGGTGATGGGATCGTAGAAGTCGAAGGCCCGCTGCTTCTCCTCAGCCGTGAAGTCCTGCCACTGCAGGAACATGGCCAGGACGGTATCCGCCTGCTTCAGGACCTGGTGCCGGTA
Source organism: Pseudarthrobacter sp. LT1 (assembly GCF_035621795.1). NCBI lineage: Bacteria > Bacillati > Actinomycetota > Actinomycetes > Micrococcales > Micrococcaceae > Pseudarthrobacter > Pseudarthrobacter sp. LT1. The sequence continues at coordinate 471,966 of NZ_CP141830.1, read as the reverse complement.
GATGACCAGGGGGTGGAAGTGCAGCAGCAGCGGATACTTGGAACGCGGCGTGGTCCAGTCCCAGGCTTCCAGGGTCATGAAGTCGTTGTCCTGGGAGTGGACCTGCATCCGTTCATCGAAGGGCAGCTGCATGCGGCTGGCGGCCGCCTCCCACAGCTGGCGCTCCTCGTGGGTGATGCCTGCGTGCCCAAGCGCGGCGGCGGCACGCAGGTTGAAGCGGGCCATGACGTTCGTATACAGGTTGTCGTTCACCACGGCCGTGTACTCGTCAGGGCCGGTGACGCCGTGGATGTGGAAGAGTCCGTCCTTGCCGAAGAAGCCCAGGGAGATCCACATCCGGGCCGTCTCGATCAGCAGTTCTGCGCCCATGCCATCCCGGAATCCGGCATCTCCGGTTGCCCAGAGGTACCGGTTGGTGGCGAAGGCAATCGCGGCGGCGATATGGAACTGTGCGGTACCGGCCGCGTAATAGGCGCTGGCCTCGAGGCCGTTGATGGTGCGCCACGGGAAGAGGGCGCCGTCCACGCTCAGTTCCTTCGCCCGGATTCGGGCCTCGGGAAGCATGCCGTGGCGGAACTCGAGGACCTGCCGGGCGCCGTCGGGGTTGGTGTAGGTAAGGTACGGCAGCAGGTACACCTCCTGGTCCCAGAAGTAGTGCCCCTCGTAGCCCGAACCCGTCACGCCCTTGGCGGGGATGCCGGCAACATCGGCACGCGCCGTAGCCTGGGCCAGCTGGAAAAGGTTCCAGCGGATGGCCTGCTGCAGCCCGGCCCGGCCGCCCTCAACCACGATGTCCGAGGTGGCCCAGTAACCGCGGTAGTGGGCCATGCTTTCGGCAAAGATGCTGTCCACCGGGCGGAGGGCTTCCTCCGCCACTGCGGCCGCATCGACGTCCGGGTCCTGGATGGTGCGGCCGGCCGCGTAGCTGACGCTCTTTTCCAAGCGGAACGGATCGCCGGCTTCGACCGCAAGGACGTACCGGACGGTGCTGTCGTCCTGGTCCACCACCGTTTCGAACGGCTGGTGCCCGGCAGAGGTCCAGTGGTCCACTGCGATCCCCACCCGCTGCTTGGATTCGGCCGCCTCCCAGGACAACCGCAACGAGCCGTCGCCGCCGTCCAGCCGAACGGGGAGCAGCACCCGCCCGGCGTGCCGTCCGGCCCGGCGGGGATCGTGCACGGAGTGGTCTTCCACCGGCTGGTCCTGGCGGTTGATCACCGCGGAGGTGACGTCCAGGGAGATCTGCCGGTCCGATTCCACCTCCAGGGAAATGCCCAGGCAGCCGCGGGACTCGTAGCCCACAGCCCGCCGTTCCGTGGTGGTCACGGTGGCGCCGGACCGGCACTGCCAGGTGACGCGGCACTCGTAGATCCCGGTGGAGAAGTCGACGCTCCGGCGGTAGTCCAGGACCTCTGATTCGGCGAGGCTGAGGCTTTCGCCGTCCACCACCACGGTGAAGTTGTTGGCGTCCGGGATGTAGAGGATGCGCTGGCCCGTCCGGGCGAAGCCAAAGGCGTTTTCGGCGTGCTTGATGTCCCAGATTTCGTGCAGGCCGTTGATGAAGCTGCCTGGCAGCTCGGCATCGGCCGCCGCCCAATGCGCCCCCCGGATGCCCAGATGGCCGTTGCCCAGGGCGAACAGGGCCTCCAGGGTTCCTGTGCCATCGGTTCCGTAGCGCGTTTCGACGAGCTGCCAGGGGGTATCGGGGAACCGTTCGCGGTCCGCGGAAATCAATGCCATGGTCGGGGTCCTTTTGACCTTGCTGTGGTGCCGGGCTGGCCGGCACGGAATATTCGGGGGAAGGGCAATACTCGGATGGGTGCTGCCGGGGAGCAGCAGGGTTGCCCGGGGCAGGCAACGGGGGTTGAGACCTGGGTTTAGGGGACGAGTTCCTGGAGGTCGTTGACCACCAAGGTGGCTCCGGCGTCCAGGAGCGTCTGCCGCCCGGCGCCACGGTCCACGCCGATCACTGAGTGGAACGCTCCCGAGTGTCCGGCCTGCACCCCTGATACGGCGTCTTCCACCACCACGCACTCGGGACTGGAGAGGTCCAGCAGTTTTGCCGCGTATTCGTAGGTAGCCGGGCTTGGTTTACCGGGCAGGCCCTGCTCCGCGGCCACCACCCCGTCCACCACCACGGCGAAGTAGTGGCTGAGACCGGCGGCTTTCAGGACGGCGGGGGCATTGCGGGAAGAAGAGACGACGGCGATCTTGAGTCCGCGTTCCAGGGCGGCTTCGAGGAAGCGGACCGAGCCCTGGAACGGTTCGACGCCGGCGCTCACGATGTCATTGAAGATCGCGTTCTTCCGGTTGCCCAGGCCCTGGACGGTTCCGTGGGCCGGGTCGTCATCCAGCGGGCCTTCCGGCAGCGTGAGTCCCCGCGAGGCCAGGAAGTCGCGCACCCCGTCAAAGCGGGGCTTGCCGTCGATGTGGTCGAAGTAGTCGCTTTCCCGGTATCCGGGGAGCTCCGGGTGCGAGGCCAGATAACCGTCGAACAATTCCTGCCAGGCGCGCTCGTGCACGGTAGCGGTGGGCGTCAGGACGCCGTCCAGGTCAAACAGGATTGCTGCGGCGCCGGTCCAGGCGGCGGCCTCAGCTGCAGTTTCCAGTGTCATCGGCAGTGCGGTGTCCTTTCGGTTAGTGGACAGCCGGCCCTGCCGGGACAGCCTAAAGGAGGGTGTGCTGCGCTTCGCGCGCTCAGCATCACTTCCTTGTCCGCCCACTGCAGGACCGATCATGGCCGTAGACGAGTGTAAGCGCTTGCAAATTCCGCTGGCAACTGTTTTTTCTTACCCACTGATGGGGACGCTACACAGTCAGCGCAGCACGTAGTGACGCAGGAAGGCGCTGACGTCCACCATCTCGGTCCTGGACATCGCGTGCCCCATTCCCGGGTATGTCCGGGCCGTCAACAGAGTGTTCTTTTCCAGCCACTCGGCGGTGTAGGCAACGGCGTCCTCGTTGATCACCAGGTCCGCCTTGTCCCGGCCCCAAAAGAAGGGCGGCTTGACGTCAAAGGAGTCGGTCACCGAGAGGAGTTCGTTGTTGAGCACGAAGCCGGACAGTCCCACAACGGCCTTGTAGTCGTCGGGGTGCAGCCGCAGGAGCGTGCTGGCCATGGCCATGCCCTGCGAGTACCCCATCAGGGTGACGCTGCTGTGCTGGTCCCTGACGGAGCTGATCCATGCCCGTACCGAGTTGGCGGCGGAGATGACATCCGCGAAGTCGTTCGCCAGGAAGTAGTCGAGCAGGAACCAGCCCCAGTGGTCGCCGATGGGCATCGGTGCCCGCAGGGCGGCAAACGTGAACTCGGGAGGCAGGTACTCGAAGAGGCGCACCATCCGGGACTCGTCCGTACCGTACCCGTGCATCATCACCAGGAGGGGGGTGCCTGCGCGCTGGTCTTCCGGCTTGGACCACACAACTGTTTCCACTGGTCAAGCCTAACGACGGAAGCACGACGCCCCGCCCGGATCGTTGAATCCGGAATCACCGGGAGGTAGCGTGACGCTTGACAGACAGCAGGCTTGGCTTTTGGCAGTGTACGCACCACCCTCCCGTATCGCCCTACCAGCGCCGCGCAGCCCGCGGCCATAAGGAGCAAGTCATGAGAATCGGATCGTCAATCTTCCTCATCGCCCTCGGCGCCATCCTTGCCTGGGCTGTCGCGCCCGGACTGATCCCGTTCGTGGACCAGCAATTGGTGGGGTACATCCTCATGGCCGTAGGGGTGATCGGGCTGGTCGCCTCGCTCATCCTCGCTTCCCCGGGCCGCAGCCGCCGCGTCAGCGAATCACGTTCCGTTATCGATCCCAACACCGGTGAGCGCATCACCCGCCACGAAAGCCGCGACGGCGGTATCTAGCCACACGCGAACGGGGACGGGGATCCCGGGGCGTGACCGATGAACCCGAAAAAGCCGGGCTGGACCACCACGCGTCCCGCCCGGCTTTTTCGTGCCTGCGCCGGACTGGAAAGCTCGATCTTGTTTCATGTTGGTTTCCATTGACAAACCAACAGAAGCAAAGATAAAGTCAAGTAACTCAACATCAATGTGATGCCAGTCACGCAAGGCCGGGAAGTCGGCAGGGCGGACAACCTCACAGCAGGACCTACGCAACGGAGGGTACGTGTTCGCCGAAGAGCGCCAGCAACAGATTGCCGAGCTTGTAGCCGGCAGCGGCCGGGTCAGCGTGACCCTGCTGGCTGAGCGCTTCCGCATCACCACCGAAACGGTGCGCAGGGACCTCGCCGCCCTCGAAAACGCCGGCACGGTCCGCCGTGTCCACGGCGGCGCTGTTGCGGCAGACCGATTCAGCACCACCGAGGAAAGCGTCACTGAACGGGCCATTCAGCGGCCGGACCAAAAGATCCGGATCGCCGAAGCCGCCCTTGCCCTGATCCCCCGCAACTCGCCTGCCAGCGTCCTGATGGACGGGGGCACCACCACCGAAGTGCTTGCCGACATGCTGGCCCGCCGCACCGCCGTCGAACCTTCCGACGGAACGGGCCCCCAGCACGAACTGGTGGTCATCACGCACGCAGTACCCATTGCCAGCAAACTCTCCAACGTCCCCGGTGTTGCCCTGCAGATCCTGGGCGGCCGGGTTCGCGGCCTCACCCAGGTAGCCGTGGGGCAGGCAACGGTGAACGCCGCCGCCCGGATCCGCCCTGACATCGCGTTCATCGGAACCAACGGCATCCACGCCACCTTTGGCGTCAGCACTCCCGATCCTGAAGAAGCCGCCGTCAAGGCAGCCTTCGTCCAGTCGGCACGCCGCATTGTGGTGCTGGCCGACTCCTCCAAGCTGGACACGGAAACCCTGGTCCAGTTCGCCTCCCTGAAAGATCTGGACACCTTGATCACAGACAGTGAACCCGGACCTGAACTCGCAGCCGCCCTGGAAGAGGCCGGCGTTGATGTGGTGGTCGCATGATCGTCACCTTCACGGCCAACCCCAGCCTTGACCGGACCGTCGCCCTTCCCGGCCCGCTCGAGCGTGGCGAGGTACAGCGCGCCATCTCCGTCCGCCAGGAATCCGGCGGCAAGGGCGTCAACGTCTCCCGCGCGCTGGTGGCCTCGGGGCTGGAGTCCCTTGCCGTCCTCCCCGGCGCGGACAGCGATCCCGTCCTGGCGGGCCTGCGCGAGCATGCGGTGCCCTTCGTTTCGCTACCCATCGACGAGCCGCTGCGCACCAACGTGGCCCTCACCGAACCCGGCGGCGTGACCACCAAGATCAACGAACCGGGCCCCGCGCTGGATGAGAACCAGCAGGAAGCCCTGATCAAGCTGTTGGTCGAAAGCTCACGCGGCGCCACCTGGGTGGTCCTGGCCGGATCACTGCCGCCGGGACTCCCCACCGACTTCTACGCAACGGCAGCCCGCCGCCTGCGTTCTTCCGCCGACGGCGCCGCCCCGCGCATCGCCGTCGACTCGTCCGGCCTGCCACTCGCGGCCGCCCTTACCGGCGGCCCGGAGGGCATGCCTGACCTCCTGAAGCCCAACGCCGAGGAACTGGCGGAGCTGGCCGCAGCTGCCGGTTTCCCCCCGGCATCCGGTGACGAACTGGAAGCGGATCCGGCTGCTGCCGCTGCCGCCGCAGCCGCCGTCGTCCGTTCCGGTGTGGGTGCTGTGCTGGCAACTCTCGGTTCCAAGGGAGCTGTCCTTGTCACGGCCGACGGCGCGTGGCTGGCCACGCACCCGCCGGTCACCGCGGTCAGCACGGTGGGTGCGGGCGACTCCGCACTTGCCGGCTACCTGCTTGCCCATGGCCGGGGCGCCGCCCCTGCCGACTGCCTTCGTCAGGCGGTGGCCCATGGTGCCGCCGCTGCCTCGCTGCCGGGTTCCACCGTTCCGGCAGTAAACCAAACCACCCCGGATGCCGTAACCATCACGGCCCTTCGAAAGGATTGACAGTGACCCAGCTCATCACCACGGACCTGGTCGAGCTCGACCAGAACCTGGGCAACGCCCCCGAGACGGTGATCCGGCATCTGGCAAGCAAGGTAGCTGCCACCGGACGCGCATCAGAAGTTGAAGGACTCTTCGCGGACGCCTTCGCCCGCGAGCAGAAGACCGCCACGGGCATCCCCGGCGGCATCGCCATTCCGCACTGCCGCTCTGCCGCCGTCACCGTACCCACCCTCGCCATGGCCCGCCTGAACCCGAAGGTGGACTTCGGCGCCAAGGACGGCCCCGCTGACCTGGTGTTCTTCATCGCCGCTCCCGACGGAGCGGACCAGGAGCACCTGAAGCTGCTCTCCAAGCTCGCCCGGTCCCTCATCAAAAAGGACTTCACCGCGGCCCTCCGCAACGCGTCCTCCCAGGAAGAAATTGTGGAACTCGTCGACGGCGCGCTGGCGGACAAGCCCGCCGCGCACGCCGCAGCTGCTCCGGCTGACGCAGTTCCGGTCGGAGCCGGAGTAGGCGCAGCCGGCGCAGCCGGTGCCAGCGCTGTGGGTGCCCCCGCAGGGGTTTCCGCCGGTTCCGCAGCCCGCGGACCCAAGCGCCTGGTAGCCGTCACCGCGTGCCCCACCGGCATCGCCCACACCTACATGGCAGCCGATTCCCTTGTGGCAGCTGCCAAGGAAGTGGGCGTTGACCTGCAGGTGGAGACCCAGGGTTCCTCCGGCGCCAAGGCACTGGACCCCGCCGTCATCGCCGCGGCGGACGCCGTGATTTTCGCCGTGGACGTGGACGTGCGCGGCAAGGAGCGCTTCGCCGGCAAGCCGGTCATCAACGCCCCGGTAAAGCGCGGCATCGATGAGCCGGACAAGATGGTCCAGGAAGCCCTCGCCGCGGCTGACAACCCCCACGCCCGCCGCGTCCCGCACTTCGGCGCGGAGGAACAGGCCGAGCACGAGGCTGAGGAAAAGGGCGAGCACATCGGCCAGAAGCTCAAGAAGGCCCTGCTCACTGGCGTCAGCTACATGATTCCGTTCGTGGCCGGCGGCGGCCTGCTGATCGCCCTCGGCTTCCTCATGGGTGGCTACCTGATCACCAAGTACGCGGACACGATCGTGGTCCAGAACAGCCTGTTCAACCTGCCCACCGAATTCCCCGAAAACGCCTGGGGGCCGTTGGGCGCCTACCTCGGCGCGGTCCTGTTCAAGATCGGCGCCTTGTCGCTCGGGTTCCTGGTTCCGGCGCTGGCGGGCTACATCGCCTACGCCATCGCTGACCGCCCGGGCATCGCGCCCGGCTTCGTCGCCGGTGCAGTTGCCGGGTTCATGGGTGCCGGCTTCCTGGGCGGCATCGTGGGCGGCCTGCTGGCCGGCTACATCGCCCACGTGGTGGGCCGCCTGCAGGTGGCACGCTGGCTGCGCGGCCTGATGCCCGTGGTGATCATCCCGCTGCTGGCCTCCCTGGTGGCTTCGGGCCTGATGTTCGTAATCCTGGGCGGTCCCATCGTCGCCATCACCAACGGCCTGAACTCCTGGCTGTCCGGCCTCACCGGCGCCGGTGCCATCGCCCTGGGCGTGATCCTGGGCCTGATGATGTGCTTCGACCTCGGCGGCCCGGTCAACAAGGTTGCCTACTCCTTCGCCGTCGCCGGCCTCGGTGCCGCAACCATCGACAACCAGGCCCCGTGGCAGATCATGGCCGCCGTCATGGCGTCCGGCATGGTTCCGCCGCTGGCCATGGCCCTGGCCTCCACCGTCCTGAACAAGAAGCTCTTCAGCCTGGCGGAGCAGGAAAACGGCAAGGCAGCCTGGCTGCTGGGCGCGTCCTTCATCTCCGAAGGCGCCATCCCGTTCGCCGCGGCCGACCCGCTGCGCGTTATCCCCGCCAGCATGCTGGGCGGTGCGGTGACCGGAGCCATCTCGATGGCTGCCGGCGTCGGATCCAAGGCACCCCACGGCGGCCTGTTCGTCTTCTTCGCCATCGACAACTTCCTGATGTTCGTTGTTTCGATCATCGTCGGCGTCGTGGTCACCGCCCTCTCGGTCATCGCCCTGAAGCGCTGGGCAGTCAAGAAGACCGTTGATACGGTTGAACCGGTTCCCGTAACCGTCTGAGCCGGTTCAGCCACAGACCTTCCCGGCGCTGAACGATCAGCACGCCGAAAGACAAAGGAGCAAAAATGCCAGAACGCACAGCAACAGTTGCCAGCCGCGTGGGCCTGCACGCCCGCCCCGCCGCTATCTTTGCCGAGGCAGCCGGAGAGTTCGACCTGGACATCACCATCGCCCGTGAAGGCGAGCCGGCAGACGAGGCCATGGATGCCGCCAGCATCCTGTCCCTCATGAGCCTGGGCGCCTCACACGGCGACGTGGTGGTCCTCCGCGCCGAAGGTGCCGGCGCAGACGATGCGCTGGAGCGCCTGGTGCAGATCCTCGAAACGGACCACGACGCCGAGTAGCACCTTCGCTGCCTGAGGCAGCACAACGCCGGCGGCCGCCGTCGGGCTTTCCCTCCCAAGGGATACGCCCGACGGCGACCGCCTGGTTTTAACCGTCCGCCCGCACGGGCGGGCATCAGTCAGCCGCGCTCGGCGAGTGCCTTCACATCCGCCACGAGCTTGTCCCACATACCCTTCGAGTGCGCGGCGGCTTCCTCCGTGGGGTTGTTGTCCTGGGCCAGCGTCAGCCGGGTGGCGCCGCCCTGGTCCTCGAGTGTCCATTCGAGCGTGTGGTAGTTCTCTGGTTTGTCCTCCTGGCCGGACAGGGCACTGAAATGGGTGTGGACGAGCTTCCGCCCCGGCTCCACCGCCAGGATCCGGCCTTTGTCCTGGTACGTCTTTCCCTCCCACTCGCCCTGCCAGATGATGGGGCTTCCCACCGTCCAGTCCGTCTCCAGAGTGGTCCCGAACATGAACTCCTTCACTGCGGCCGGATCGGTCAGCACTTCCCACACGCGCTCCGGCCGGGCGTTGATGGTGGCAACGGATGTAGCCACGTGGTTTCCCGCCATGGCTCAGGCCTTCTTGGCCGTGAAGAGCAGGTACTCCCATTCCATCTGGAACGGGCTGTCGCCGTGCGCATCACCAAAGGAATCAGCAAGATCGGTGAGGGCCTTATCCAGCGCCTGGACCTTGTCCCGGTCCTCGCCCAGGAATTTGTAGACGGAGATGATGGGGCCGTAGTGGGACTTGAAATACCTGACGAAGTCCGCGGGCTGGTGAAAGCTCCTGACGGCCAGGTTCTGCTTGCGGGTGTGAACGTCGGTGACGCTCCCGTCCAGCAGTACGCGGACATGCTCCTCGCTCCCCCAGAGCGGCGCTGGCTGCGCGCCGGGCGGGGGCGGCGGGGCAAACGGCTTCAGGGTTGCCAGCATCTGACCGACGAATCCTTCCGGCGTCCAGCTGAGCAGCCCGATCGAGCCTCCCGGCTTGCAGACCCGGAGCAGCTCGTCCGCGGCCGCCTGGTGGTGCGGCGCAAACATCACCCCGATGCAGGACATCACGGCGTCGAACTCCGCATCACCAAAGGGCAGGGCTTCGGCGTCGCCCTCCTGCCACTCCAGGCTGACGCCACGGTTGGCCGCCTCCTTGCGCCCTGCCTCGAAAAGTTCAGGAGTAAGGTCGCTGGCCACCACCTTGGCCCCCATCATGGCTGCCGGGATGGCCGCGTTGCCGGTTCCGGCCGCAACGTCCAGCACCCGTTGGCGTGGCCTGATGCCGCAGGCCTCCACCAGGACGGCGCCCAGTTCCAGGAGCATCTCGTCCGCGAGGGCGGGGTAATCCCCTGATGCCCACATGGCCCGGTGCTTTTTCTTCAGCTCCCGGTCAGCCTCCACTGCATCCGTCTGCTGGCTCATGCCCGCGCCCCTTACATGTCCGTCCGGAATGGGTGGCAGCGCGCCGTTGGCACAGCGGAGGCTGCGATGCGACTCATTGTGGGCGCGTTGGAGGCCGCTGTAAAGGCACGTTTTCCGAAAGCGCGCCAGCCCGGCCGGCCCGGCACCTCTGGAATGCCGTATCGATTGCCGGTCAGGCCGGCTTGCGCGCCCTGGTGGTCTTGGCCGCCGGTTTTGCCGCAGCCTTTGTGCCGGACGTCTTGGTGTCCGCCGGGCCCGTGCCGGAGGACTTGGACGCGGTTGTTTTAGCTGCAGTGGACTTGGCTGCAGTGGATTTGGCTGTCGTCGACTTGGACGCTGCGGATCTTGCTCCCGTGGTCTTGGCGGAAGCCGATGTGGACTTCGCTGATGACCTGGCGGCTGGTTTGGCATCGTCCGTGCCGGTCTTCGCTGCCGCCGTCCTGGACGCGGCCCCCGCCGCCTTGGTACCGGCCTTACGGGCCGGTTTGGCATCCTCGGTTTCCTCGTCCCCTGCGTCCGCTTCGTCGTCGGATTCTCCACCGGCGGAGGCGGCTTCCCCGCCGCCGCGCTTCCGGTCCAGGCTCCGCTTGAGGGCCTCCATGAGGTCGATGACCTCGCCCTTGCCGCCCTCGCCGGCCTCGACGCCGAACGTTTCCTCCGTGTCCAGCGATTCGCCCTGTTCGAGCTTGGCGTCAATCAGCTGCCGGAGCTGCACCTGGTACTCATCCGTAAAGGAGCTGGGCTCGAAGTCGGCCGCCATGGATTCCACCAGCGCCGCGGACATGTCCCGTTCTTGGGCGGAGATCCTGATATCGGCGTCCAGCGATGGGAAGTTGGCCTCGCGTACCTCATCGGGCCAGAGCAGGGACTGCAGCACCAGGACGTCGTCCTTGATGCGCAGGGCACCCAGCCGGGTCTTTTCCCGCAGCGCGAACTGGACGATGGCCACCCGGTCCGTGTCCTCCAGCGCGCGGCGCAGCAGCACGTAGGCCTTGGGCGACTTGGAGTCCGGCTCCAGGTAGTAGCTCTTCTCGAACATCATGGGTTCGAGCTGCTCCGACGGCACGAACTGCACCACTTCGATCTCGTGGCTGTTCTCAGCAGGAATGGACTTGAGCTCATCCTTGGACAGCACCACCGTGCGGCCGTCCTCCTCGAACGCCTTCTCGATGTCCGAGTAGTCCACCACTTCGCTGCAGACCTCGCACCGGCGCTGGTAGCGGATCCTGCCGCCGTCGGCATTGTGAACCTGGTGCAGACTGATGTCATGATCCTCAGTGGCGCTGTAGACCTTCACGGGCACGTTGACCAGGCCGAACGCGATGGCACCTTTCCAGATGGCTCTCATTCCTACAGTCAACATCAGAGCGGGCCGGAGGTGAAGCCCCATGGCAGGTAGCCGGGAACGTGTCCGGGTGGCGGGCCGCGAACTGACGCTGACCAACCTGGACAAAATCATTTACCCGGAGACCGGCACCACCAAGGCGGACGTGCTGGCCTACTACGCTGCGGTGGCGCACGTCCTGATACCGGCGGCCGCCAACCGCCCGGCCACGCGGAAGCGGTGGGTCAACGGAGTAGGCACCGCGGACAAGCCCGGTGAGGTGTTCTTCCAGAAGGATTTGGAGGACTCAGCGCCTGGCTGGCTGCCCCGGGCAGCGATCACGCACAAGGACCGGACCATCCACTACCCCCTGGTCAACGACGCCGCCACGCTGGCCTGGTTCGGCCAGATCAACTCCCTCGAAATCCACGTGCCGCAGTGGCGGGTGGATTCGCACGGCAACCAGCTCAATCCGGACCGGCTGGTGCTGGACCTGGACCCTGGCGAGGGCGCCGGGCTGCCGGGATGCCGCGAAGTGGCCCTCCTGGCGCGGGACATCCTGCAGGACGTGGGCCTGGACCCGGTGCCGGTAACCAGTGGCAGCAAGGGCATCCACCTGTATGCAGCACTGGACGGGACCCAGACCTCGGAAGAGATCTCCGCTTTCGCCCGCGAACTGGCCCGGGCACTCGAGGCCGACCACCCGGACCTCGCCGTCAGCGACATGAAGAAGTCACTGCGCAAGGGCAAGGTGCTGGTGGACTGGAGCCAGAACAACGCCGCAAAAACCACGGTGGTCCCCTACTCGCTTCGCGGCAGGCCCACGCCCATGGTGGCCGCCCCGCGGACCTGGCGGGAAATCCAGTCTCCCACGCTGAAGCACCTGGACTACCAGGAGGTGCTGCGCCGGGTGCGGGACGGCAAGGACCCGTTCGCCGCCGTCGTCAACGCTGCGGCAAGCGCGGCGGCGGGTGGGACAACCGGCAGCCCGGAACAGGGGGACGCACACCACGACGGCGACGCCCGGCTGGGCAGGTACCGCTCGATGCGCGACCCCAAGGCGACCCCCGAACCGTTCGCGGGGATCCCGGCCGGCGGCAACAGCTTTGTCATCCAGGAACATCACGCCAGCCGCCTGCACTGGGACCTCCGGCTGGAACACGAGGGGGTCCTGGCATCCTGGGCCCTGCCCAAGGGCGTCCCGGAGTCCGGCGGCAAGAACAACCTGGCCGTGCAGACCGAGGACCATCCCATGGACTACCTCACCTTCCACGGCACCATCCCCAAGGGACAGTACGGCGCGGGTGAAATGACCATTTGGGACACCGGCACCTACGAACTGCACAAGTGGATCAACGGCAAGGAAGTCATCGTCACCCTGACGGGATCGGAGGGCGGCGGGCTGGGCGGCAGCAGGAAGGTGGCCCTCATCCACACCGGACGCGGGCAGGGGAAGGACGCCGAAAACCAATGGCTCATCCACCTGATGGACCAGGAGCAGCAAGGCGGACGACGACGGCAGGCGGCGCCGTCGTCGAAGGCACCGTCACCGGGCGCCGGCGGCGAAGAGCCGTCCGCGGCTTCCGCAGCAACGCTGAGCGCCCTTCCCGACCCGCTGGAGTACGCGCCCATGATGGCGACCTCCGGAAGCACTGCCGACCTGCACGGCAGCACGTGGCAGTACGAGCTCAAGTGGGACGGTGTCCGGGCACTGCTGGTGGCGGACAGCGAAAAGGTCCGGATCTTCTCCCGCAACGGCAACGACGTCAGCAAGACCTACCCCGAGTTCACGGACCGGGCCTGCTGGCCGGGGCAGCCGTTCGTGGCAGATGGTGAGATCATCGCCGTCGGGCCCGGCGGAAGGCCTGACTTTGGTCTGCTGCAGGGGCGGATGAAACTCACCCGGGCGGCCGACGTCGCCAAAGCCCGCACCTCGATCCCGGTCCAGCTGATGCTGTTCGACCTGCTCTTCGACGACGGCAAGGACCTCCGGCGCCTGCCGCTCAGCAAACGGCGGCAGCGGCTGGAGGAATTCTTCCGTCCCTCCGAATGCCCGGTGGACCTGTCCATGGTGCTCGAGGAATCCGTGGACCTCCTCCTCCAGAGCGCCCAGGAGCTCGGCCTTGAAGGAGTGATGGCCAAGAGGACCGACAGCCGCTACGTGAGCGGGCAGCGGACCAGGACCTGGATCAAACTCAAGACGGAGCAGACGCAGGAAGTGGTGGTGGGCGGCTGGCGGCCGGGGAAGGGCGGGCGGCAGGACACCGTGGGATCGCTGCTGGTGGGCATTCCTGACGGCGGCAAGCTGCAGTACGTGGGCCGGGTCGGGTCCGGTTTCAGCAGCCGGGAGCTCACGGAACTCCGCCAGACGGTGGAACGCCTGGGCCGGAAGACCTCACCCTTCCACGACGTCCCCCGGCCGGATTCCGCCGACGCCCACTGGGTGTCACCGGAGCTTGTAGGCGAGGTGACCTACAGCGAGTGGACGGGCCCGGGCAGGCTCAGGCATCCACGGTGGCGGGGCTGGCGCCTGGACAAGGACCCGTCGGACGTGGTCCGCGAAGGGTGATCCCGGCGCGATGACTCCCGGCGGGGCGCACGCTTTTCGGCGCGCTTGCGGGTCCGCGGCGCGCAAATTACCTGGCAGCCCCCATATGTCGGGGGCGCCAGGTAATTTCCTTGTCGATATGGACAGCGCGCGTCGCCCTGCTGGATCCGGGCGCCTGAGGCAGCTATGAGGAGTGCGGCATCTGGGGCCGGCCGGTGCGGTGCACAGCCGTCACTGCGGCCTCGTGACCCATCCGCCCATGGCCGGAGCCCTGGTCCTTCGGGTGCCGCCGCTTTCCCATGCCGTCCGGCCACCCGCCCTGCCCTGCCAGCGGAACGGCACCCGTAGCCGCGGGGCCGGGCGCCACAGGCGCATCCATGGCTGCCGCAAGGTGGTCCGCCACCTCAGGCCTGATGTGGAACTGGCTGGATTCTTCACCCATGTGGTTCTTCCCTTCTTTTCTTCGTTCTTCCTTGAAACGAATGCCGGCGAAAGCGCCCGGGCGCGCGGACTACTGCCCGGAAAGAAGTGCGTTCACCGCTCTACCATAGGCATGTCCGAGGCTGCTGGGAACCCCCTTCGGGGACCGTGGCAGCGGTCACTTTTTGCGGCCGGTTTCCCGCGGGAACGGGGTTGAAACGGAGCATTTTGGAAAATTTTTGGTAACGCCGCTGTTCATCAGCCTGCTTCCCAGTGATCACGCGGGAAAAGCCGGGGGAAAAATTTTCGGAACCGGCCCCATATGGGGCCCAAAAGGGAGCATGCTACGCCATCAAACTGCTCCGACGCTAGAGGAATCCCGTAAAATTGAAGGCCTGCCCGGAGCGGGGCAGCTACAAGTCGCAAGCAAATGACCTCCACAGGAGTTGCCCAAATGCCCACAGACCGAAGCATGACCGACTCTTCAGCAGGCGTTAGGAACGCCCGCGGAACCGACCCTGCAGCCCCCACGGCTGCCAAGAAGCCCAGGCTGCTGCCACGCCGCCGGCTCAAGGAATCCGATGTCAACGTGGTGGACCAGCCCATGCTCAAAAAAGCACTGGGCGGCACGATCGTTGGCAACACCATGGAGTGGTACGACGTAGGCGTTTTCGGCTACCTCATCACCACCATGGGCCCGGTGTTCCTCCCTGAATCCGATCCCACCACCCAGACGCTGTTCCTGCTGGGAACCTTTGCCGCCACCTTCATCGCCCGTCCCCTGGGCGGCGTGATCTTCGGCTGGCTGGGCGACAAGATGGGCCGCCAGAAGATCCTGGCCACCACGCTGATGATCATGGCGGCCAGTACGTTCGCCGTCGGCCTCCTGCCCGGATACGCCCAGATCGGCCTCTGGGCTGCAGCGCTCCTGGTGCTCCTCAAGGTCATCCAGGGCTTCTCCACCGGCGGCGAGTACGCCGGCGCCACCACGTTCGTCAGCGAGTACGCCGCTGACAAGCGCCGCGGCTTCTTCGCCAGCTTCCTGGACCTGGGCAGCTACCTCGGCTTCGCCATCGGCGCCGCCCTGGTGTCCGTCCTGCAGCTGACCCTGGGCCAGGGCACCATGGAGGACTGGGGCTGGCGCATCCCGTTCCTGGTTGCCGGCCCGCTGGGCCTGATCGCCGTGTACTTCCGGAGCAAGATCGAGGAATCGCCGCAGTTCCAGGCCACCCTTGACGCCCAGGAAGAAAACGCCAAGAACGCCTCCGCCGGGGACGCCGCAACGGCCAAGGGACCCGTGGGGATCGTCAAGGCCTACTGGCGCCCCATCATTGTGGCCATGGTTGTTGTGGCCGCTGCCAACACCGCCGGCTACGCGCTGACGTCCTACATGCCCACGTACCTGACCGACTCCAAGGGCTACGACGAGGTGCACGGCACGCTGCTGACGATTCCCGTCCTGGTGGTCATGAGCCTCTGCATCCCGCTGACCGGCAAGCTCTCCGACCGGATTGGCCGCCGTCCCGTGCTCTGGATCGGCGCTGTCAGTACTATCGTCCTGGCCATCCCGGCCTTCATGCTGATTGGTATTGGGCAGATCTGGTCCACCCTTGCCGGCCTGGCCTTGATCGCTTTCCCCGTGACCTTCTACGTGGCCAACCTGGCATCGGCACTGCCGGCCCAGTTCCCCACCTCCAGCCGTTACGGAGCGATGGGCATTGCCTACAACTTCGCCGTAGCCATCTTCGGCGGGACCACCCCGTTCATCGTGGCCGCGCTGATCGGGGCCACCGGCAACGACATGATGCCCGCGTACTACCTGATGGCCACCTCCCTGGTGGGCGCTGTGGCCATCTACTTCCTGAAGGAATCCGCCAACCGGCCGCTCCCGGGATCGATGCCGAGCGTCGACACCGAGGCAGAGGCGAAGGAACTGGTGGCGACCCAGGA
This sequence comes from Pseudarthrobacter sp. LT1, assembly GCF_035621795.1. Classification (NCBI taxonomy): domain Bacteria; kingdom Bacillati; phylum Actinomycetota; class Actinomycetes; order Micrococcales; family Micrococcaceae; genus Pseudarthrobacter; species Pseudarthrobacter sp. LT1. Next base: position 455,964 of record NZ_CP141830.1, on the reverse strand, counting down.
CGAGAACCCGCTGATCAACCTGGACGAACTGCCGTTCGACACCCAGGACGGCACCGACCCCCACGCACACCGCGGGGTTCCGGCCGGGGCATAGGCCCAGGCTCCCGGGCACCCTTGTAGCCCACGCTCACAGGGCCGTCCCGCGTGCTTCCTTGGGGGAAGCACGCTGGGCGGGCCTTTGCGTGCCGGCCGGATGTCCTCCCGTGACTGCGGCAGGTGGCTCTGCATGGGACGCGGTGATACGGTCGCAAGGGCCTTCGGGCCGCAGTACATCAACAAAACAGGACAGGTCAGGACATGAAGCGCGTTGTGGAGCAGCTACGCGCGCTTCACCGGTTGGAACCTGCCAACGGCGACCACCTTGCCGCGCTACGGGTGGCCCTCAGCGTGGCGGTCCCCTCGCTGCTCCTGCTGGCCGCCGGCCGCACCGACCTCATCATCTACGCCGTATTCGGCGCGCTCACCGGCATGTACGGCCGCTCGGAACCGCACCAGCTCCGGCTCCGCCACCAGGGCCAGGGCGCCCTGGTGCTGCTCACCGGCGTGGTGGTGGGAGTAACGCTGTCCATCAACCACATCCACTCCTGGTGGCTGGTGGCAGTGGAAGCGGCCCTGGCCGGAGTGGGGTCGGTATATGCGGACAGGGTACGCCTGAAACCCAACGGGCCCTTCTTTGGAATTCTCGCCCTCGGCGCCTGCGCTTCCGTTCCCACCACAGTCCCCTGGTACTCCGCCATGCTCATCGCGGTGGCCTCATCAGTGTTTTCCATCCTGATCGGCTTCAGCGGCTGGATGCGCCGGAGGTCCTGGGAGCCAGGGGCCACCCGGAGCGTGCCGCGCCGCTCGGCGGCGGGGCGCAGGGAGTTGTCAGTCCACGCTGCACGGTACGTGCTGGCGGTGGGTGCCGCCGGGACCGTGGGCGTCATCAGCGGCAGCGGCCACCCGCACTGGGCCATGGCAGCTGCCGCCGTCCCCCTGGCCGGAGCAGACCTGCCCAGCAGCGTCCGGCGGGGCGTCCACCGCATCGTCGGGACGTTCCTGGGACTGGCGGTCACCGCCGTCGTCATCATTCCGGGACCCTGGACCCTGGCGGCGGTCTACCCGGCGCTTCAGGAGCCGGGACACCGGGCCGTGGTGCTGGCGCTGCTGGTGATCCTTTTCCAGTTCGCCACGGAGCTGTTCATGACCAGGCACTATGGCCTGGCCATGGTCTGGTTCACCCCGGTCATCCTGCTGATAACCCAACTGGCCTCCCCCACCGAACCGCGGGTCCTGATCCTCGAGCGGGCCGTGGAGACGTTGGTGGGCGCGCTGCTGGGGATCCTCGTGGTGCTGGCCGTCCGCAGGTCCGGTGCCCGGCCGCGGAAGGCTCTTCCCGGGCTCCCTGCCAGGCGCTCCGGCCTACTTCGGCTTCCGCGCCGGCCCGGCCATTAGCCGCGCAGGCGCCACCCTGGCCACTGCGGCAACCACTTTGTACCTCTTGGAGGGGACGGACACCGCCTTGCCGCGGTCGTTGTCCGCCAGGCCTTCCCTGACCACACGCTCCGCCCGCAGCCACGTCCAGGACGGAGCCACCGACTTGTCCATCCCCATACGGTCGTGGAACTCCGTGTGGGTGAAGCCCGGGCAGACGGCAGTGACTTTGATGCCCCGCTTTCGATAGGCCAGGTTTGCCCACCGGCTGAAGCTCACCAGCCACGCCTTCGCCGCCGAGTAGGTTCCGCGCGGCAGGAACGCGGCGACGCTGGCCACATTGATGATCCTGCCCTCCCCGCGCTCCAGCATTCCCCTGAGTGCCGCGTGGGTAAGCACCATGGATGTTTCCGCATGCAGCTTCAGGTGGCGCCTCTCCTCCGCTGCGTGGTTGTCCTCGAAGTTGTGCAGCAGGCCGATCCCGGCGTTGTTCACCAGGATCCCCACCGGCCGTGTGGCGTCCTCGAGGCGTTCGACGACGGCGGCGACGTCGTCGTCCTGCGTCAGGTCAGCAGGAAGCACCTCAGCCGTGACGCCGTACCGCCGCCGGAAGTCTTCCGCTGTTTCTGCAAGCCGGGACGCGTTGCGCGCCACCAGGACCAGGTCATGACCCTGGGCGGCGAGCTGCTCGGCAAATTCGTGGCCCAGGCCGGCGCTGGCGCCAGTAACGAGTGCTGTGGTTCGGTTGCTGGTAGGCGTCATGCTGCCAGCCTAGCCAGAGAGACGGCTGTGTGGGCCGTTAGGCTGGTAACGCCGGCAGCCGGCCGGGCTGCTGCCGTGAAGGGGGAAACATGGACCAGCAACCATCCGGAGCGCTCGGATTCCGTGAAGTGGACAGGGACGGGAACCCGGTACCGCCTGAGGCGGAGGGCGCCGAAGCCGCCGGGACGGAACGGTCCTGGTCCGCACCCAATCCCTTCATTGTGGTGTTGTGGCTGCTGGCTGCGGCGATGATTGCCGGCGGCACCGCACCGCTGCTGAGCGGCCCAATGATCATGGGGCCGTCCTCCGGCGCAATCCCGCTCGCGTACGTAGTGTTCACGTTCGCTCCGCAGGTGGTTCTCGCCGGCTTTGCCACCCTGGTCTTCCTGCTGTTCTGGCATGCCTGGCACTGGCAGCATGGCCGCCGATGACTGCCATTTCCCAGCCGTAACTTGTGCAACAAATAGTAAGCATGCTTTGCTTACGGTGATAAATGAACCTCCGCAAGCAGTTCGCGGCGGGGCTGCCAATGCCGGCGGCTCCGTGAAGAAGCCCAAGGAAGAACATAATGACCACCGCAATGGAACACCAGCTGACGGCGTTTGGGGAGCGCACCGAGGCAGCTGGGCAGCTCTTGTCCACAACCGTACCCGTGGACGCAGGGTTGTTGATGACCCTGAATTCGCGCATGCACTGCCGCACGCCAATGCAGCGCGTCGACCATGATGAGCTTCCGGTCCGGCAGCCCGTGTACGTTGACGGGAACACCGTAGTTTCACTGCGTCCCGGGTCCGTCCCGGACAGCATCGTCACCTACCGCTGTGCCTGCGGCTTCACCATCGATGATCCGGGCACCGCCATGGCGGTCACGGACCAGGCACTGGCCAGCTGACGCCTGGCCGCTTAGCCCAGGGGCGGCGTCTCAGGCTTAGCCCCTCGAAGATCAGCGCTCCGGCCAATCGACGAATTGTTCGTAGCCTTCGTGCTTTCGCAGGTAGCTGGAAATGAACGGGCAGTGCGGAATGATCCGCTTGCCGGTGGCTACCACGTCATCCAGGGCAAAGTGTGCAAGGACCTTGCCCAGGCCTTGTCCCTCAAAATCCTCGCCGGTCTCGGTGTGGGTGAAATCGATGTGCCCGGGAAGGTCGTGGAAAAAGGCCTGGACAGCCAGCCTGCCGTCCACCAGGAGTTCGTACCGGTGCTGTGCGTCATTGCGCCGCAGCGAGACATTTGCGGTGAACTTGTCCTCGGCGGACGTGGTGTTCTCGGTCATGGTTCGACACTGGCACTACTTCAGTCCGCTGGCAATGGTCCTTCGGCCATGGCGGCGCCGGTATGGTTGCCGGCGCCGCAGCGGAAAACCGCCCAGCAAAACGATCGCCACCGAGAAACACACCGTGCCGGCGGCCAGCAGTCCCGGTGACAGTCCGCTGAGCGCGGCGTCCGCCACGGGGATGAAGACCACAACGACGGCGGCCCCCGCCGTGGCGGGCCGGCAGCGCAGGGTGACGGCCGTCGTCGTCCGTTCCTCCAGGTGGCCAAACGCGGCGGCCACCGGCAGGAGCAGGATGAGCAGCGCCAGGACCACCAGGGGCCGAGACCACCACCATGCAGGGGTGCCGGCGCCGGGCTTGGGGATCGGCGCCAGGAGCAGCAGCCCGGACATGCCCACCAGCAGCGGCAGGTGCCACAGGTACACCGTGAGGGATCTGCTGCCGGCCAGCACCAGCAGCCGGCCGATCCAGCCCACCCCGGCCAAAGGCGCCAGGACCGGACGCGCCAGTTCCATCGTGGCCAGCTGCGGGACGGCCAGGATCACCAGGGTCAGGTTGGGCGGGTTGAGGTTCACCAGCATGTTTCCGCGGTACAGCCCCAGCCCGGTAACGAGTCCCAGCAGCAGGTGTCCGGCCACGGCGATGCCCAGCAGTTCGGAACGGGAAAGACGGGAAAAGTAGCCGTCGGCGGCCAGGAAACCCAGTTGCTGGACCGCGCACCATACGAACACCAGGTTGACGTTGGCGAGGTCCGGCAGGACGCCCCGCAGGCAGTCGACGGCAACCACGAGCCCGGTGAGCAGGCAGAAGCCAAGCCAGGGCGCCCGCGCATGCAGTGCCGCCAGGGCCGGGATGTTCAGCTGTGCCGCGAGGTAGGCGGCCAGGAACCACAGGGGCATGGCCGCCCCGGCTGCCATGAGCTGGACCACCTGCCGGTCCACGCCGAGCGCGGCCGCCACGGACAAACCCACCACCATCGTGGCCAGCAAAGGGGTGGCCGGGCGGAGAAGGCGCAGGAGCCGGGCGCGGATGAACTGGGCTGCGGTGCCTCCGCTTGCCTTGAGCCGGCGCCAGGACTGCAGTCCGGTCACGCCACCGGTGACGAAGAACAGGGGCATGACCATGAAGATCCAGATGATGGGCTCGAACCAGTCCTGCTGGGCCAGGGTGTTCTCACTGGTGACTGTTCCGTCCGGGTGCAGGACCGGGCTGACCATCATGGAGTGCCCCACCACCACCAGCGCCAGGCACATGAACCGGACAAGGTCGATGGCCGGATCACGGTCCACCGTGTCCGCCCCGGTTCCTGTCCCCCGCCCTTCGGTGCTGTGCATGGGACCTACAACGGCTCGACGCTGCCCACGGCACTATTGTGCCCCCGTTGCCTGCGCGGGTTTAAGGACTTACGCCCCTTCTGCCCCTATTGCAGCACTGCAAGCAGTCCGAGCACGACGGCGAGCAGCGGCGTGGTGCCCTGGGTTGCCGCGGCGCGGAGGTACTTGCGTCCGGTGAACGCCAGGACGGCGGCCGCCAGCAGCATGGAACCGCAGCAGCTGAAGATCAGGGTCCAGCCTGCCACGTCCTGCATCGATCCCGCCCCGCCAAACGCCACGAGCCCCACGCCAATGAACGCCCCGACGGCCAGGAACAGGTTATAGAAGCCCTGGTTGTACGCCAGCGGCCTGGTGGTCTCCGCGTCCGCCTGGGAGGCAACCCCAAAGCGCTTCCACGTCGCGGGCCGGGTCCAGGTCAGCGACTCCATGGTGAAGATGAAGACGTGCAGTGCGGCGGCAAGGAAGGCAAAGAGAAGGGAGGCCAGGATCATTGCTCGATCCTAGCCTCCCGGCGAAAACCTCCATCCCGCCTGGCAGGCGGGATGAAGTCGGAAAGGAGGAGGCCAGGACCGGCTGCTTGATCCTGGCCTCCCGTTCGTGGAAGATTCGTTCCCGTTACCGTGCCAGCGTGGCCAGCGTGGTGGCAGCGAAGCCCTTCGCCGACGTGTTCCACAAAGCCAGCAGCCCCTGCAGGTTCTCACCGTCGGCACGGTGCGCGGGAAGCTGGTCCTGGAGCGTGGCAAGGACGCCGGTCCGCAGTTCGGTGTTGAAGTTGACCTTGCCAACGTTCATGGCCGCGGCCTTGACCAGCTCTTCCGCGGGGATGCCGGAGGCACCGTGCAGCACCAGCGGAATGTGGATCCGCGCCGCGATGTCCTGCAGCACGTCCCAGCGCAGCCGCGGCTCGCCCTTGTACTTGCCGTGGACGTTGCCCACTGCGACGGCCAGCAGTTCGGCCCCGGTGCGGAACACGAAGTCCTCCACCTGCGCGGAGTCGGTCAGGCCTGCCACGTCGATGCCTGGCTGGCCGGCCCCCGCGGCATCCAGCGGGTCGACGCCGAAGGCACGGTCCTCGTCCCCGGCCAGGCCACCGAGTTCCGCCTCAAGCACCACGTCGGAGCCCAGCAGCGCACGCGCAGCCTGGACTAGCGCAATGTTGTCCTCGTAGGGAAGGGAGGAACCGTCGGCGAGGACCGAATCCGCCCCTGCCGTGACGGCGTCGGCCATCACGTGGAGGTCGGAGGCGTGGTCGAGCTGCACCGCGACGGGGACGCGGGCGGCGTCGGCCAGGCCACGCAGCGCCGAGATCAGCCGGAGGCCGTTCGCGGTGGCGGCGGTCTTGGGTGCCACCAGCAGGATCACGCCCCTGCCGGATTCCTCGGCGGCGCCCACCACGGCCAGCGCGGTGGTGAAGTCGTAGCAGGTGAAGGCCGGCACTGCGGAGCCCTGCTGGAGGGCGGAGGTGACCAGGTGGTCCAGGCGGGTTTGCATCAGGCGCCCAGGCCTCCCACCAGGATCCAGGCGACGAAGGTCAGCAGGAAGCCGGCCACGCCCAGGATGGTGGTCAGGACGGTCCAGGTCTTGAGGCCGTCGGAGACGGTGAGGCCGTAGTAGCGGACCACTACCCAGAAGCCGGCGTCAGTCACGTGGGACAGGCCCAGGGCGCCGAAGCCGATGGCGATCACGATTACTGCGATCTGCGCCGGGCTGTAGCCGCCGCCGCTGACTGCTGCGGACAGCAGGCCGGTGGTGGTCACGATGGCCACGGTGGCCGAACCCTGGGCGGCGCGGAGGGCCAGCGAGATGATGAAGCCGAGCAGCAGCAGCGGAACGCCGAGGGTGTCCAGGGTCTTGGACAGCGCCGACCCGATGCCGGAGACCTGCAGCACGTTGCCGAACACGCCGCCGGCGGCCACCACCATCAGGATGGAGGCGATGGGAGGAAGGGAGCCTTCGAAGATCTCGCCGGTTTCCTTGAAGGACCAGCCGCGGCGGACAGCCAGCAGGAAGAAGGACAGCGCCACGGCCACCAGCAGGGCCAGGAAGGGGTTGCCGATGAAGGCAGCGAGGCCATACAGCGGATCGGACTTGGGGATCACCAGGGTGCCGACGGTACCGAGCAGGATCTGCACAATGGGCGCTGCGATCAGGAAGATGATCAGGCCCGGGCGCGGGGGTGCGATGGCGGCGGCCCCGGGACCGTCATGGCCCACCTTGACCAGTGACTTGGAGCCGAACTCCTCCACTTGGGCCTTCACGGCCGGCAGCAGCTCATAGTCCTTGCGGTTCATGATGGACGCAACCCAGTAGGACAGGAAGCCCAGGGGCACGCAGATCAGCAGTGAGATCAGGGCGATGAGTCCGATGTCGGCACCAAGCACGCCGGCGCCGGCCACGATTCCGGGGTGCGGCGGTACTGCCACGTGGATGGCGAGCATGATGCCGGCCATGGGGAGGCCGAACTTCACCGGGTGGACCTTGGCGATCTTGGCGAAGGCGTACACGATGGGCACCAGCACGATGATGCCCACCTCGAAGAACACGGGGATGGCCACCAGGAAGCCGACGGCGGTCAGCGCCACGGCAACGCGCTTGGCCCCGAGCTTGCGGGTGAAGTGGTCCGCGAGGGACTGGACGCCGCCGGACACCTCGATCATGCGGCCCAGCACGGCGCCGAGCGCGATCAGGATGGCAACCTTGCCCATGGTGCTGCCCACGCCGCTGGAGACCACGGTAAAGATGTCCTGCAGCGGGATGGTTGCCGCCACGGCCACCAGGATGCTGACGGTGAGCAGGGCCACGAAGGCCTGGATCTTGAAGCGGATGATCATCACCAGCAGGATGGCGATGCCCACCGCTGCGATGGTGAGCAGTACCGGGGTGCCCAGCTCAACGGCGGGCTTGATGGCCGGGGCATCGGCCGCCCGCTGTATCAGCGGGCTCATCAGGTGGTTCACGGGGGGATGTCTCCTTTGACGTGCCGGTCCGGGGCAGGGCGGCATCAGGGAATGGTGGGTGGGGATAAACGTTGCGGGACTGCGCCGGCAACGCTGGGAGGTACGACGACGGCGGAGGGGGGACCGCCGTCGTCGTACGTCTTGTGCCGCAAGGGCAGGAGGGGTGGCTTACTTGGTGCGCTTGGCGGGCGCGACCACCTTGATGACGGCGGAGTCATCGGCGGCGGCGAGGCCCTGGGCCTGGCCCAGGAGGTAGAGCTGTTCGGCGGCGGCAGCAACGGGGGCTGCCAGGCCGGCGGCGCGGGTTGCCTTGCCCACGATGCCCATGTCCTTGACGAAGATGTCCAGGCGGGACAGCACTTCGGCACCTTCCTCGTTGTAGGCCTCCAGGATGCGGGGTCCGCGGTTGGAGAGCATGAAGGAACCGGCCGCGCCTGCTTCCAGGGCGGCAAGTGTCTTGGCCTGGTCCAGCCCCAGGGCGTCGGCCAGGGCCAGGGCCTCGGCGGCGGCGGCGATGTGGACGCCGCACAGGAGCTGGTTGACGGTCTTCAGGGCCTGGCCGTCGCCGGGGTTGTCGCCCACCACGGTGAGGGTGGAGGCGAGCAGGTCCAGGGCGGGGGCGGCCTTTTCGCGGGCTTCGGGGGATGCGCCGACGACGATCAGCAGGTCGCCTTCGCCGGCGCGCTTGGGGCCGCCGGACAGCGGAGCGTCCACCAGGTCCACGCCGTATTCGGCCAGCTTGGCGACCGTGGCGGGGATGGCGTCGGTGCCCACCGTGCTGCCGAGGATGACGACGGCACCCGGTTCCAGGACGGAGGCCACACCGTTCTCCCCGAAGAGGACGTCGTTGAGCTGTTCACCATTGCGGACGGCCAGGAGGACGGCGTCGGCACCCTTGGCGGCTTCGCGGGCCGTGCTGAAGGTGGCAATCCCGGCTTCCCGGGCAAGTTCCAGGCGGGGTTCGGCGATGTCGAAGCCGTGGACGGTCAACTGCGAGGCCAGGCGGGTGGCCATGGGCAGGCCCATGGCGCCGAGGCCCAGGACGGTGACGGTGTAGTTGCTGGTCATGGTGTTTCTCCTTGAAATTTGCCCGGCCCTCGCCGGCGGGGGCCCGGCCCGTGGAGCCGGTGGGAATTAGAAAGTGCTGCTGAGCTTGCGGGTGACCTGGGCCAGGGAGTCGTCGTCGCCCACGTTGCCGGCGAACACGATGTACGGGATGCCCTTGGCGGGGCCGTCGACCGGTTCCCAGAGGCTGACGATGCCGGGCAGCATGGGGCCGCGGACAATGGCGTGGCGGATTTCCAGGCCGTGGGCTGCGACGTCCGAGGACGTGATGCCGCCCTTGGCGATGACGAACCGGGGCGGGAAGGTCTTCAGCGTGCGGTTGACCACGTCCACGACGGCGGCGGAAACCGTCCGCGCGATCCGCAGGCTTTCGGCGGGGTCATCGGTCTTGATGAGCAGCCGGCTGGTGTGCACGATGACGTCGCCGCCGTGGAGGGCTTCGACGACGGCCTCAACGGTCTGGTCCAGGTGCGCCTTGGCGTCGGTCTCGGCACCAAGGAGTTTCTCGACGTCGATCTCGATGATCCGGGCGGAGCTGTGTTCCGCGGTGAGGACGTTGAGCTGGCGCGTGGTGACGCCGACGTGCGAGCCCACCACGATCAGGCCACCGGCCTCCGACGGCGTGTTGCCCGCGTAAGCCTCCTCGGAGGTCAGCGCGGCGCGGATGTCCTGGCCGATGCGGCCCCGGACGAACGGCGGGCCAACGCGGTACAGCAGCTTCTTGCCGCGGCGCTCGGCTTCTTCCAGGCCCAAGGCCAGTGCGCGGAAGTCGTTCTCGGTGACGATGTCCGCGACGATGGGCGTGGAATCGGTGGCCGGTTCGATGGCGTCGGCAATCGCTTTGGCGGAGATGGCCGGGTCCTGGGCGGAGGCACCGGCGCGGATGGTGTTCAGGTCCAGGACGATCACGGAATCTGCCGGGAACCTGCCCTGCGACTTTTCCGCGACGTAGTCCGCCATGACGGAGGTGCTGAAGCCGAAGGACGCGTCCTTGGCGAACTCCGTTTCGGAGACCGGGACCAGGGTGCCCTTGGCGTCGCCGGTGCCGCGCATGTAGTGGACGCCGCCAATGGTGAGCCTGCCGGCGTCGGGGAAGGCCGGAACCAGGACAACGCCGTCGGTCTTTTCTCCACTGACCTTGGCCACGGTGGCTGCAATGACGTCCGGCTCCAGGGGGAAGTGGCCGCGGAGGGTGGAATCGCTGCGGCTGACGAAGCCCAGCCGAAGACTGGAACCAGCGGAGTCCTGCTGCCCTGCTGCGGCCAGGGCGTTGCGGACCACTTCCTCGTTGCGGGCCGCCGCCTCCGCCGGGTCAAGGCTGCGGGTGTTGGTCAGGACGTACACGGCGGGCTTGCCCTGGCCGAAGGCCCAGGTGAAGTCTTCCACTTCCCAACGGGTGAGCACGGGCAGGTCTGCCACGGACTGCGTGCCGGTGGGGTCGTCGTCGAGCACTACCAGGACGCGGGGAACCGCTGCGTTGGAAGCGGCCAGCGCGCCGGCAACCAGCCCGGCGGGAATCTCGAGGTCTGCCGGATAGGCGGCCAGAACGTCTGCTTCATACGTCACAGTGCACTCCGTTGTGTAGCGATCCGGGCTCGCGGATCCAGATGTAAAGGTAACTGTAAGATGTCTGACATCTTGCATCTGAAAATTAGTGTGGCACACGGCATACGGACACGCAAGTACACTTGTCTGACATATCCGCCAGGCGTCGGCCGGAAAGAGCGATCGGGGGCAACATGGCAAGGAAGTCACTGGTGGGCGTGGTGGCCGATGAGCTGCTGGACCGCATCATCGAAGGCGAGTTTCCGCCCGGCTCCACGGTTCCCGGCGAGCATGAACTGAGTGCCCGCCACGAGGTCAGCCGCATGACCGTCCGTGAGGCGATGAAGACGCTGCAGGCCCAGTGCATCCTCAGCGTGGAGCGCGGCCGGGGCACCTTCGTCAATCCCCTGAGCCGCTGGGCCTCCCTCGAAGCCGTGCTGCGCGCCGCATCCGAGGGCAAGAACGACGCCGATGCCTCCATCCAGCTGATCGAGCTGCGCAGGATGCTCGAAACGGGAGCCTGTGAACTTGCCGCAGGACGGATTGTCGAGGAAGACATCACCTCCCTTTTCAACTACATTTCCGCGATGAAGGCCGCCCACAGCATCAACGATGTTGCCGCTTTCGTGGAAGCAGACCTTGCCTTCCATGACGTCATCCTGCGCGCATCCGGGAATGTGTTCGTGTCGGTCCTGTTTGAGCCGCTGCATCGCGTGCTGGAAAAGCGCAGGACCGAGACCTCCGCTGTCCCTGCGATCCAGGAGCACGCAATCGGCCATCACCAGAACATTGCCGAGGCCTTGGAATCCCGTGACCCTGACCGGTCACGCCAGGCCATGGACGCCCACATGCAGCAAACCCTCGACGACCTCAAGCAGCTGGTGCTGGACTCCAAGTAGCCTCCCGTGCCACGGTCCTGATTGCCCCGGGCCCCTGTTCAACGCTCCCGCAGTCCTACTAGGCTTCAGGAACGGCCCGCAACCGGGAGCATCGACGATCACGAGGAGCGAAGTTGTCCAACCACACGTACAGCATTTCTGAAATTGTCGGCACCTCCACCGAGGGCGTGGACGACGCCGTCCGCAACGGCATTGCCAAGGCATCCCAGACCCTGCGGAACCTCGACTGGTTTGAGGTCAAGGAGGTCCGCGGCCACCTGGAGGACGGAAAGGTCGCAGATTGGCAGGTCACCATCAAGATTGGCTTCCGCCTGGAAGAGCACTAACGCCAAACACGGCTGACCCGCAGCCAACACGTTCCTGACGATGTTGGCCGCGGGTCAGTTGTGCTTAAGGCAGGACCTAGTTTGCCGTGCCGGGGCTGCGGCGCCGCCAGACAGTGGGCACGCCGTCGAATGCCGGGAACACGTGGCCCTCGAAGAAGGACAGGACCGTGTGGGGATCGATGTCGGGGCTCCAGAGGCCGGAGGCCGGGCAGTGGGAACCGGTGGCGGTGGAGGCGGCGCCGGCAGAGGCCTGGCGCTCCTTCAGCAGGGCGATGCGTTTCATCGTTGAGACCATCCTGGGGTGATAAGAACTGGGCAGGGAAAGCTGGTACTCCCACCCTAGGAAAGGGCCGGGCCGCCACCAATGGGCGGCTGGCCAGAATCACCCCACTGCGCTGGACGAATGTACAGTGGCGTGGCCATCTACGTGCCGGTCAGCCCGCGTCGCCGCTTTCGGCCACCGCGGCGGGGTCCCGCGCCAGGCTTGCGTCCGGGGCTGCCCCGAGGCTTCCCAGCAGCGCCAGGGCGTCCGACGACGGCGATCCGGGCCGGGCGGAGTACACGCGGAGCGTCTGGTCGGGGTCCTCCGGCAGGACCAGGTTTTCGAAGTTCAGTTCCAGGTCCCCCACGGCGGGATGGTGCAGCCGGACGGTGCCTGCAGCGCGGGTGGCCACCCGGTGCCCCGCCCACCACTGGCGGAAGTGTTCGCTGTGGACCGCCAGCTCCCCCACCAGGTGGTTCGCCTGGGGGTCGTTGGGGTGCCGGCCCACGTCCAGGCGGAGGGAGCCTGCGGCTTCCGCCGCCACGGTTTTCCAGTCCCTGAAGAGTTCCCGCGCAGCCGGGTCAAGGATGGTCCAGCGTGTCAGGTTCCGCTCCGCGGGCGGCAGCGCGGGGAAATCGGCGAACAAGAGGAACGCCATCCTGTTGCCCGCCAGCACGTCGTTGCGCCTGCCCAGCACCAGCGCGGGCACCTCCCCCACCGCGTCCAGGAGCTGGCGCAGCGCCGCCCGGACGCCCTGGGCTGCATTGGCACCCGGTTCGCGGGGAGCACCCGCGCAGTTCTCGAGCAGGTCCAGCATGTGCGCGTGCTCGCTGCTGTCCAGCCGCAGGGCCCTGGCAACGGCGTCCAGGACCGTGCGTGACGGGTGGATGTTGCGGCCCTGCTCCAGCCGCACGTAGTAATCGGTGCTGACCCCGGCCAGGCGCGCCACTTCCTCCCGGCGCAGGCCCGGAACCCTGCGGGCACCCGTACTCGGCCCCGTCCCGGCGACCTCCGGGCTCAACCGGGACCGCATGGCTTTGAGGAATTTTCCGAACTCGGCGCTTTGACCCATGCAGACCATTGTGCCTGCGTTGACGTGGCCGGCTCTACAACGAAGGTAGGACTGGCGGTCCTAGGAAAAACAGGATCAGCCTTGGCTGCTGACTTGATGGCGGAAAGTGCATAGGCTCAGGAGTGAGCCGGTGGAAACCGATTTCTCACTTTGGTTCCCCACTCGTCGAGCAGCCGGCATCATTCATTCCTCAGCACCATACGTCCAAGGAGTACATCCATGTCAGAGCTGACACTCAACAACGGCGTCACCATTCCGCAGCTTGGCTTCGGCGTTTTCCAGGTCCCGCCGGAGGATACCCAGCGGACCGTGGAGGATGCGCTGGAAGCGGGCTACCGCCACATCGACACCGCTGCCGCGTACCGCAACGAGGCAGGGGTAGGGGCAGCGCTCGCAGCTACCGGGATCCCCCGCGAGGAAATTTTCGTGACCACCAAGCTCCGCAACGGCGAGCAGGGCCGGGCCCAGGAAGCGTTCCAGAACAGCCGCAAGGCCCTGGGCCTGGACTTCATCGACCTCTACCTCATCCACTGGCCGGTTCCTTCGCAGGGCCTCTTCGTCCAGGCATGGAAGGAATTGGAGCGGCTGTACGAAAACAAGGAGATCCGCGCCATCGGCGTCTCCAACTTCCTCTCCGACCATCTGGACACCCTGCTGGAATCCGCGGAAACAGTGCCCGCCGTCAACCAGATCGAGCTTCACCCCAGCTACCAGCAGGCGGACCTTGCCGCCAAGTGCCGGAGCCTGGGAATCGCCGTGGAGGCGTACAGCCCGCTGGGGCAGGGCGGTGACCTCAACGGGAACGCAGTCACCGCAATCGCCAACGCCCACGACGCCAGCACCGCCCAGGTGGTGCTCGCCTGGCACCTCGCCAACGGCAACATCGTCATTCCCAAATCCGCGAACCCTGGCCGCATCCGGGAAAACTTCGCCGCTTCGTCCCTGAAGCTGTCCGAAGACGAACTGTCCGCCATCACCGCACTGGAGTCCGGTGCGCGCATTGGCTCCGATCCCGCCGTCGCCTCCTTCACCCAGATGTAGGTTCCAGCCGGCCCACCCACCGGTTGGCATGCCTACCCGTTGAAAGGATCTTCCATGCAGTACACCCATCTGGGCCGCTCCGGCCTGAAAGTCTCCCGCCTCTGCCTGGGCACCATGAACTTTGGGCCGCAGACGGAGGAGGCGGATGCCCACAGCATCATGGACTCGGCCCACGAAGCCGGCATCAACTTCTTCGACACCGCCAACGTGTACGGGGGCGCCGACCACCGCGGCTGGACCGAGGAGATCATCGGGCGCTGGTTTGCAAAGGGCGGCGAGCGCCGGGAGCACACCGTCCTGGCCACCAAGCTTTACGGCACCATGACGGACCGGCCCAACGAGTCCAAGCTCTCCGCACTGAACATCCGCCGCGCGCTGGATGCCAGCCTCAAGCGACTGCAGACGGACTACATCGATGTGTACCAGTTCCACCACGTCGACCGGGACACTCCGTGGGACGAGATCTGGCAGGCCATCGAAGTGGCCGTACAGCAGGGCAAGATCCTGTACTCGGGCAGCAGCAACTTCGCCGGCTGGCACATCGCCCAGGCGCAGGAAGCGGCACGCCGCCGGAACTACACGGGCCTGGTCAGCGAGCAGTCCATCTACAACCTGTTCATGCGCCAGGTGGAACTGGAAGTCATCCCGGCGGCACAGCAGTACGGGCTGGGCCTCATTCCCTGGTCGCCGCTGCAGGGCGGGCTGCTGGGCGGCGTGCTGAAGAAGGAACGCCAGGGAGTCCGCCGCACGGAGGGACGGGCCGCGGAAACGCTGAAGAAGCACGAGGACCAGATCCGCCAGTACGAGGATTTCGCGGACGAACTGGGCCACGAACCCGGCGACGTGGCCCTCGCATGGCTCCTCCATCAGCCTGCCGTGACCGCGCCGATCGTGGGCCCCAGGACCCAGGAACAGCTGGATGCCGCAATCCGCGCGCTGGATGTCTCCCTCGATGCCGACGCACTCAAGCGGCTTGACGATATCTTCCCGGGACACCGCACGGCGCCGGAAGACTACGCGTGGTAGGCACAATCGCCGCGGATACGGCGGCGCCCAGGAGCATCCTTTTCATCGGCGGCACCGGGGTCATCAGCGCGGCGGCGGCAGAACGCGCCGCCGCGCTGGGCCACCGGCTGACCATCCTGAACCGGGGGCAGTCCGGCAGGCCTGTCCCCGACGGCACCGAAGTGCTGCACGCAGACGTCCGCGATGCGGCCTCCGTCAGGGAGGTGCTGGGCGGGAGGGAGTTCGACGCCGTGGCGGACTTCATCTCCTACACTCCGGACCAGGCCCAAACCAGCATGGAGTTGTTCCGGGAGCGGACAGGTCAATACGTCTTCATCAGCTCGGCCTCCGCGTACCAGAAGCCGCCCACCAGGCTGCCCATCCGCGAGTCCACGCCGTTGAAGAATCCGTTCTGGCATTACTCCCGGGACAAGATCGCGTGCGAGGAGCTGCTGTTCCGGGCCTACCGGGAGGATGACTTTCCATTGACGGTGGTGCGGCCGTCGCACACTTATGACCGCACCAAGATCGCCATGGTGGGCGGCTGGACGGACATCCACCGGATGCGCAACGGCCTCCCGGTCATGGTCCACGGAGACGGCACCTCGCTGTGGACGCTGACGCACAGCAAGGACTTTGCCAAGGCGTTCGTCGGCCTGCTCGGCCGGCCGCAGGCGGTGGGTGAAAGCTATACCATCACCTCCGACGAGTACCTGCCCTGGAACCAGATCTACCGGCTCTTCGCGAGGGCGGCCGGGGTCCGGGAACCGGAGCTGGTCCATGTGGCGTCTGAAACCATCGCCGCCCACGACCAGGAACTGGGTTCCAACCTCCTGGGCGACCGGTCCCATTCGGTGGTCTTCGACAACACCAAGATCAAGTCACTGGTCCCGGACTACACCGCCGCCATCCCGTTCGCGGACGGTGCCCGGGAAATCGTGGAGTGGCACGACAGCCACCCGGAGCTGCAGCAGGTCAACGAGGCTTACATGCAGCTTTCCGACAAGCTGACCGGCTGGGCGCGGCAGGGCGCCTGACCCCCGGCCGCACGCTGGCCTGCCGCAGCCGGCGGCGGGCCAGCGGCGCGCCAGCTGCCGGAGGGCAGCTGTGCTACATTTCGGCGCATGACTTCGCCCCCTTCCCACCGTCCCGTCGATGGGCATCCTGCCGACGGGCCCGTTGCCGCAGCCATTGGCCTCCTGGCGAAGCAGGGTTTCGACACAACGTCGGTCGAGGAACTCGCAGAAGCCTCGGGCATGAGCCGCAGCACGTTCTTCCGCAGGTTCGGGTCCAAGGAGGACGTCGTCTTCGCCGACCACGAGCGGATCCTGCACCAGGTCAACGAAAGGCTCGCCGAATCCAGGCTCGAGCCGCTGGCTGCAGTGGCGGACGCAGCGCTGCTGGTTTTCGACCACCACTTGCGGAACCCCCAGACCTCCCGCGCCCGGTACGGGCTGTTGCAGGCAGTCCCGGCCCTCAGGGACCGGGAGCTGGTGACCTCGCACCGGTACGAGCGGGCGTTCCTGCACTACCTGAGCGACAAGCTGCCCCGGAACGACCGGCGCGAATACAAGGCCGTCGCCTTCGCTGCAGCGGTAGTGGCGGTGCACAACGCGTTCCTGCGGGAGTGGCTGCGGGCCGCTCCCAGTGCCGGAGACACCCTGGCGGGCGACCGGCAGCGGGCCACCGCCCTGGCTGCCGAACTCCATGCTTTGGCGGATACGTTCCGGCCTGCGCTCCTGGGCGCGGCCGCTGCCGCCCCACCTGCGCCGACCGTCGTCGTTACGGTTTTCCCCGGCCCCGCCGACAAGGACGCAATCGCCCAGGCGGTCCGGGACGCCCTCCCCTAGCCCCAACCCGCCACTACAGCCTCTTGATACCCAGTTTCTTGACGTGGAACTGGGTTTCATTGCATCCTTGGAGGGTGTGGTCCAGGCCACAAGGCCCCGGCCCTCCCGCCGCCGCTGATTCAAAGGATGCTTTCAATGACGACGACGTCGCCCAGCCCCGCGCCCACCCGCACCGGGGATCCCGCCGGTTTCCCCTCCGGAACAGTTGAGCCGGAATATGTCCTGACCGAAGCCCTCGGGACGGACCCGGCGTCTATCCTGGCCGGCGTCGGGGACGAGGACCGCGCCTACTGGGAGCGCGCCCGCAGCTTTGTCCAGGACGAGGTCCTGCCCGTCATTGACTGCTACTGGGAACGCGGCGAGTACCCACTGCACCTCCTCCAGCGCCTGGGCGAACTGGACCTGCTCCGCGACGGCATCACCGTGGAGGGCTTCGCACCCATGAGCAGCATGGCCGCCGGCCTGGTGAACATGGAAATCAGCCGGGGCGACGGCTCCGTGGCCACGATGATTGCCGTCCAGGGCGGCCTGGCACTGCGTTCCGTGGCTGAATGTGGCTCTGCGGCACAGAAGGAACGCTGGCTGCCGGCAATTGCCAGGGGCACGGAATACGCGGCGTTCGCCCTCACCGAGCCTACGCACGGCTCCGACTCGGTGGCTCTGGAAACCACGGCAACCCGCACGGACGGCGGGTTCCTGCTCAACGGCGAAAAGAAGTGGATCGGCAACGGCTCCGTGGGCGGCGTCAGCATCGTCTGGGCCCGGGGCGACGACGGCCAGGTCCACGGCTACCTGGTTCCGCAGGACTCCCCCGGCTACACCGCAACCAAAATCGAAGGCAAACTTGCCCTCCGCGCCATCTGGCAGGCCCACATCCGCCTGGAGGACGTCTTCGTCCCCGAGGAGAACGTCCTGCCGGGGGCACGCACCTTCAAGGACACGGCCCGGGTACTGCTGGCGACCCGGTTGGGCGTGGCCTGGTCCGCCGTCGGCCATGCCACCGCCTGCTACGAAACGGCCGTCCAGTACGCCAAACAGCGCAAGCAGTTCGGCCGGCCGCTGGCCGCGTCCCAGATTGTGCAGGAGCGCCTGGCGCGGATGCTCAGTGAACTGGCCACCATGCAGCTGATGGTGGTGCAGATGACCCGGCTTGATGAAGCCGGAACGCTCACGCCCGAGCAGGCGTCCCTCGTGAAGTACACCTGCACCCGCACCGCACGCGGCATCGCCTCCAACGCCCGCGACCTCCTGGGCGGCAACGGCATCCTGCTGGAAAACCGCGTTGCCAGGCACCTTGCGGACATCGAAGCCATCCACACCTACGAAGGCACCGAAACCATGCAGGCCCTCATCATCGGCCGCGGCATCACCGGCACCTCCGCCTTCGCCTGAGCCCTGCCCTTCGGCTTTGGTTGCCCATCATCCCCTGAAAGGACTGTTCTTGAACCAGAACGCCAACATCCCCGTCATCCTGGGCGGCGCCCGCACCCCGTTCGGCAGGTTCCGCGGCGGACTCACGCCCTTTTCCTCCAGCGAACTCGGCGCCCACGCCATCCGCGCCGCGCTGGAACGCACCGGCGTGGCGCCAGAGCAGATCGGCGCCGTCATTGTCGGCCAGGTCATTCAAGCCGGCGCCGGCCAGGGCCCCGCACGGCAGGCCAGCCTGGCCGCCGGAATCGGCTGGGACGTCCCCACCATCACCATCAACAAGCTCTGCCTGTCCGGCCTGACGGCAGTGATCGACGCCGCCCGGATGATCCGCACAGGGGAAGCCGACTTCATTGTGGCCGCCGGCCAGGAATCGATGACCAACGCACCGCACCTGGTCCCCGGGCTGCGCGCCGGCGTCGTCATCGGTGATGCGCCCATGCTGGACTCCCTGAACCATGACGGGCTGCAGGACCCGGTGAGCAAGAAGCTCATGGGTGAGGCCACCGACTCGGGAAACGCCGAACGCGGCATCACGCGCGAAGAGCAGGATGCCGTCGCGGCCCGCTCCCACCAGCGCGCCGAAGCCGCCCGCGCCGCCGGGATCATGGCCGAGGAGATCGCTCCGATCGAGATACCGCAGCGCAAGGGACCTGCCGTGACCCTTGAACACGACGAAGGCATCCGTCCGGACACCACCGCGGAATCCCTGGCGCAGCTCCGCCCGGCGTTCTCCAAGGCGGAGAGTGCCACCATCACGGCGGGGTCGTCGTCGCCCCTTTCCGACGGCGCAGCGGCGCTGGTCATTGCCAGCAAGGCAGCCGCGGAAGCGGCAGGCCTGGAGTGGATTGCCGAGGTCGGCGCCCACGGCCAGACCGCAGGCCCCGACGGATCCCTGCATTCCCAGCCCGCCCGCGCCATCGAGCGCGCGCTCAAGGACCAGGGGCTGACCGTGCAGGAGCTGGACCTGGTGGAAATCAACGAGGCCTTCGCCTCGGTCCTCATCCAGTCCGCCAACGATCTTGGCATCGACACCGAATCCGTGAACGCCGAAGGCGGCGCCATCGCACTGGGCCACCCCGTGGGCGCCTCGGGTGCACGCCTGGTGCTCCACCAGGCACTGGCGCTGAAACGCCGCGGCGGAGGCACCGGCGTCGTGGCCCTCTGCGGGGGCGGCGGCCAGGGCGACGCCCTGATCCTCACAGCGTGACCCATCCCAACAAAGAAGCAGGCCATGACCAACACAAACTCCGCTGACGGCTTCGCCACCATCTCCGTCGCTGCCGTCCTGGCAGAATCAGCCAAGAGGAATCCTGACAGCATCGCCCTCGTTGTCGGCGAGGACCAGGTCAGCTACGCCGACCTGTGGAGCCAAACCCGCGGCTATGCCGGTGCACTGCGGGCGCGGGGAATCGGGCCGGGAGACGCCGTCGCCGTCCTGATCCCCAACGTCCCGGACTTCGCCCGGGTGTACTACGCCATCCTGTCGCTGGGCGCCATCGTTGTCCCGGTCCACGCCCTGCTCAAGGCGCGCGAGATCGAGTACGTCCTGCAGGACAGCGGCGCCCGGCTGCTCATCTGCGCTGCTCCCCTGCTCACGGAAGGCGCTGCCGGTGCTTCAGCCAGCGGGGTCGATGTGCTGACGGTCATGGCGCCCGACGACGGCGGGTTTCCACGGCTGGAAGCGGAGGCGGCCGCCGCGGAGCCGATCCGGACGTACGAACCCTGCCGCCCATCGGACACGGCCACCATCCTGTACACCTCAGGCACCACCGGCAAGCCCAAGGGCGCACTGGGCAGCCACTTCGCCCTGGTGGAACAAACCAGCGTCCTGCTGACCAGCGTGATGGACTTCCGGCCCGGTGACGTCCTGTTCGGCGGCCTGCCGCTCTTCCACACCTTCGGCCAGACGGTGGTGTTGAACACGGGCCTGCGCGCCGGGGCCACCATCGTCCTCATGCCCCGGTTCACCGGCCCGGACGCCTTGAAGCTGCTGGCGAAGCACGACGTGAACATCTTCCTGGGCGTCCCCACCATGTACGTGGCGCTCCTGGAAGCCGCCAAGACCGTGCCGGACCGGCCGGCGGCCCTGCGCTACGGCATCTCCGGCGGAGCCTCACTTCCACTGGCAGTGATGGACCGGTTCCGCGACGTCTTCGGCGTGGAGATCCATGAGGGCTACGGCCTGACCGAGACGTCCCCCGTGGCGGCCTTCAACCACGTGGGCATGCAGCCACGGCCCGGCACCATCGGTATCCCGATCTGGGGTGTGGATATCGAAATCGCCCGCCCTGAGGTGACGGAGCGGATCGAGCTGCTGCCCAACGGGGAACTCGGCGAGCTGGTGATCCGCGGACACCTGCTGATGAAGGGCTACCTCAACCGGCCTGAGGCCACCGCCGAGGCCGTGGTGGATGGCTGGTTCCGCAGCGGGGACCTTGGCACAAAGGACGACGACGGTTACCTCACCATCGTGGACCGCAAGAAGGACATGATCATCCGCAACGGCTACAACGTGTATCCGCGGGAGGTGGAGGAAGTCCTGCTGACACACCCTGCAGTTGTCAGTGCCGCCGTTTACGGCATCCCGCACGATGTCCACGGCCAGGAGATCGCGGCCGCCATCGTGCTGGACGCCGGGGCCAGTGTCACCGAGACCGAGCTGATGGACTTCGCCAGCTCCCAGCTTGCGGCCTACAAGTATCCGCGCGTGGTCAAGATACTCTCCGAGCTCCCGCTGGGACCCAGTGGAAAGATCCTGAAGCGGAAACTGGCGGAGGAACCGGCCTAGGCCGCCGGCAGTACCCTCCGGGCCGTCCCGAATCGCGGGCACTTGGAGCCGGGACGGCCGGGAGGGGGCAGACTGATCGCATGACACTTGCACCGCTCATCGAACTCAATGACGGCAACAGGATTCCGCAGCTGGGGCTTGGCACCTGGCCGCTGGACGACGAACAGGCGGGCGCCGCCGTCGTACAGGCCGTGGAAGCCGGGTACCGGCATATCGACACCGCCGTGAAGTACGGCAACGAACGCGGTGGGCAACGGCATCAGGGCCAGCGGCGCGGACCGCAGTGAGCTCTTCATCACCACCAAGCTGGACGGCGAATTCCAGGGCCACGACCGTGCCGTAGCCGGCCTCGAGGGGTCGCTGGCGCGTCTTGGGCTTGATTACGTGGACCTGCTGCTGATCCACTGGCCCCTGCCCGGCAGGGACCAGTACGTCTCCACGTGGCAGACCTTTGAACGGCTGCAGGCGGAGGGAAAAGTCCGGTCCATCGGAGTGTCCAACTTCAAGCCAGCGCACCTCGAACGGCTGATGGCGGAGACTGACGTAGTGCCGGCGGTAAACCAAATCCAACTCAGCCCGGCCATCACGCGGTCCGCCGAGCGGGAATTCCATAGCCGGCATGGCATTATTACTGAGTCCTATAGTCCGCTGGGCGGCTCGGGAGCGGGTTTGTTGGGCGCTCCCGTCCTTTCCCAACTGGCGGAAAAGCATGGGAAAACCCCTGGCCAACTCGTCCTTCGGTGGCACATACAAAACGGATTGGTAACGATTCCGAAGACCGCTTCGCCGGACCGGATGGCGGAGAACCTGGACGTGTTTGATTTCGCCCTGGACCCGCAGGATCTAGCGGAATTATCGATCCTTGACGAAGGTCCCGGATCAGGCAACGACTCGGACAAAACAGGACACTGAAACCAGCCTGAACTGCACTCTTTTCCAAAAACGGGGTTGGCAAATAGATAGTAAGCATGATTACTATTGAGCCAGAAGGATGAAGTGCCTCCGGAACCTGGAGGCCTCCTTTACTTAGGAAGAGAGCTTCAAATGGGATTTATTGCATTTCTGATTCTCGGACTTATTGCTGGTGCGATCGCTAAGGCGATCCTCCCGGGCAGGCAGGGTGGCGGCTGGGTCATCACTCTGATCCTGGGCGTCGTTGGCGCATTCCTCGGTGGCTGGCTGGGCGGGATGATCTTCGGCAGTGGACTGCAGGAGTTCTTCTCGATCCAGACGTGGCTGCTGGCGATCGTCGGCTCGCTGATCGTCCTTGCCATTTACGGCATGGTCACCAAGCGCAGCGCCCGCGGATAACTGCACGGGCAAGCCAGGAAGCCGGCCTGGGGACATCATCCCCAGGCCGGCTTTCATTTTCCCCGGCCACGGGCGCCCGCTGCCCCGGCCGGGACTGACAACCTTCTCGCAGAGCAGGAGTTCATCGTGAAAAACAAGCTTCTTTTGGGTGTAGGCGTTGCCGTGGGATACGTCCTCGGTTCGCGGTCAGGCCGTGCGGCTTACGACAAGCTGAAGGCCCGCGCGGCCGGCATCTGGGACAGCAAGCCGGTCCAGGACAAAGTGTCCGTGGCGACGGAAACCATCAAGGAAAAGGCGCCTGAAGTGGCAGACCAGCTTGGGGAAGCCGCACGCAGGGCAGGCACCGTGATTGGCTCTGCGATGCACCGTGACGGCGCATCCGGTGGCAGCCAGGCCTCAGGACCCTCTACTGCTGCTGCCGCTGGTACTTCCACCGGCACTTCCGGGGCCGGCGACGCCGGTGCCCTGGGCGGGGACCACATCCCAGCCCACAGCACCCACCCGGAGACCACCAACCTTGGTACCTCCGATGGGACCGGCACGAAGTCCTGATTGCCGCAGCGGCACCGTTCATTACGCACGGGCCGCCGCGTGACATGGGCGTGGCACGCCTTTGTGTTACAACTGAATCGCCTTGCCGGCCGTCGCGATCCTTTGGGGGACGCGGCGGCCGGCAGTGCTTAAACCCCGGCAGCGCTTAAACCACAGCCAGGTTTTCCACTTAGGGGTTTTGGGACTCGCACTGTCCCACGACCACCGTCCCATCCAGCTCTTCCGACCGCACGGTGCGGACGGTGAACCCCGCTGCGGCCAGGATTTTGGAGGTGCCGGCCGACTGCCGGTCACTGGTTTCGATGAGCAGATGACCGTGGGGAGCCAGCCAGTGAACGGCCCCGGCGGCGACCCATCGGTGGAAGTCCAGACCGTCAGGGCCTCCGTCGAGCGAGGCAACAGGTTCGTAAAGGCGCGCTTCCGGAGGCATGGTTCGAATTGCTTCCGTAGGGACATACGGCGCGTTGACGGCGAGCACCCCGACCCGCCCGTGCAGCGCCGGCGGGAGGGCTGCGAACAGGTCACCCGCATGAACATGGCCGCCCAGGGGATCCAGGTTCCGCCGGGCGCACCTTACGGCAGCGGGCTCGATATCCGCTGCATGCAGCTCCACCTGCGGGGCACGGCGAAGAATTGCAGCTCCCACGGCACCGGACCCGCAGCACAGGTCAACCACAACCGGCGGCGCAGGCAGTGCTCCGTCCGTCAGCAGAACCAAGGCCTCATTGACCAGCAGTTCCGTGCGGCGCCGTGGCACGAAAACGCCGGGCTCAACCACAACGCGGCCACCGGCAAACTCAGCCCAGCCCAGGATGTGCTCCAGGGGAACACCCTCCATACGGCGCTGGACACTGCGTGAAAGTTCCTCGGGGCCGGCGCCCTCAGCGAGCAGGAGCCGGGCCTCGTCTTCGGCGAATACACAACCGGCAGCACGCAACAGGGAAACGATCCGGCCGAAGCCAAGCAACAGGGACCGGCCGTGAACAGCGCGCGGTCCGGGAGGAGGCTGGGCAGCGCCCTCCGGCCAGCCCACGGGCACCTCCACGCGGGCTAGGCCCAAGCCCCAGAAGGGCGTCGGGTGTGGACAATCGACATCCATGCAGCCATGACCGCGCCCGTCTCCCTTCTGCCACTGCCGGAAATCCCATGCTAATCGGCGGCCCGGGGTACGGGAATAGGGGCGAACCTTGGCAGGATTGGACCATGACCAACGGCGCAGCCACCAACAATCCGGCCACCAATATCCTGTGGATCGGCGCGTACACCCCCGACGGCGGCGGCCGCGCGGACGGCATCGGCGCCGTCCGCGAGCACCAGGACGGCAGCCTGGAATGGTTGGGAACGGCCGTCGAAGCGCAATCGCCGTCGTTCGTTGCTGTACACCCAACCCTGCCGGTGGTGTACGCGGCGGCTGAGCAGCGCAGGAAAGTCCGGGCATACCGCCGTCACGGCGAAGCCGCCCTGGAACCCTACGGGGAACCACAACCGGCCGGCGAGGCCACCTGCCATGTTGCCGTTGACCCGCACGGCCGCTTTGTCACTGCCGCGTGCTGGGGCGACGGGCAGGTTCTGCTCTACGAGCTGGATTCCAACGGCGGCCTGGCCGGGCGGTTCCCGGCCGCACCGTCCGTTGATCCCCACGCTGCCCTTTCTCCCGGCAGCCCGAGGCAAAGCCGTGCCCACGCGAGCCTGATGCTGCGGGACGGCCGGGTGATGACCACAGATCTGGGCCATGACACCCTCCGCATCTGGACCTACCAGGCGGGTGCAGGGCTGGTGGCGGACCACGAGGTGGTCCTCCCCTTCGGCTGCGGCCCGCGCCACCTGGTGGAGCACCCGAACGGGAACGTCTTCATCGTGTCGGAGTACTCCGTGGAAGTCTTCGTGGTCCGTCCCGAGGCCGGCACCTACGAGCTGGTCTTCCGCGGACCTGCGACGGCGGGCGGAAGCCAGCAAGGGGACTCCGCCGCCGAGATCTGCCTGGGCCCGCAAGGAAACTTCGCCTATGCCGGCGTGCGCGGCTCCAACCTCATCAGCGTCCTGGAGGTTGCCGGGGATGGCACCGAACTGATCCCCGTCAAGGACTTTGACAGCGGCGGGAACTGGCCGCGCCACCACCTTGTCCGCGGAAACTGGCTCCACGTGGCGCACGAACGATCACACAACATCGCGACCTTTGAGCTGGATCCCATCACCGGCCTTCCCGGACCGGTGCTGCACGACCTGCATGCCGCGTCGCCCACCGCACTGATAGCCGCCGGCTAGCACTTCAGGTCCCCGCGGCAGCTTCCCGCGCCAGCGCGTTCCCTAAACACTGGAGTAATTCAGTGCAAGCGCTTACAGTTGTGACTTGGTTCACAAGACAGCATGCTGTTCTTCGAACCCTCCTGCCGCATCCCCATGTCAACGGCAAGCCTGTACAGCAGCGCTGCTTCCCAGGAAGGTCTCACCCTTGTTATTCCGCACCCCTCCCGGCGCGCCCCCACGCGCCCACCTGCCGGCAGGTCCGGCAGGGACACCGCACCCTCCAACCACCCGGCCAACCCGGAAACGCGTTGCTGGCCGGTCCACCGCCGGCCTCCTGGCGGCCGCCGTCGCAGTCTCCGCAGCAGTCCTCCCGGCGCAGGCCGCCCCCAACGGTCCTGGGTCCAGCGACCCGGGCAGCAGGAACCAGGGATCCGCGCCCGCCCTGCATTCGCTGCGCGGTCCCGTGACGGATGAAAACTTCTACTTCGTCATGGCGGACCGGTTCAGCAACGGCAGCACGGCCAACGACCAAGGCGGCCTTGGCCCCGATCCCATGGTCTCCGGCTTCGATCCCACAAAGAAAGGCTTCTACAACGGCGGCGACCTGGCCGGTCTCCGAAACAAGATCGACTACATCCAGGGCCTGGGCACCACGTCGATCTGGCTGACCCCCAGCTTTAAGAACAAGGCAGTCCAGCCGGAAGACAAGTCAGCCGGTTACCACGGTTACTGGGTCACCGACTTCACCCAGATCGATCCGCACCTGGGCACCAATGGCGAACTCAAGGCCCTGATTGACGAGGCCCACGCCCGCGGCATGAAGGTGTACTTCGACATCATCACCAACCACACGGCTGACGTCATCGGCTACCAGGAGGGCGACCGCAAAGGCTACGTCTCCAAGGACGCCGTCCCGTACAAGACGGCCTCGGGCGAACCCTTCGATGACCGCGACTACGCCGGCACCGGGACCTTCCCCCAGTTGGACGCGAACACTTCATTCCCTTACAAACCCGTCCTGACACCCGGCGAAGAAAACCTCAAAGTGCCGGCCTGGCTGAACGACCCCACGCTGTACCACAACCGGGGCGACACCACCTTTACCGGCGAGGACTCCATGTACGGTGACTTCTTCGGCCTCGATGACCTGTTCACCGAAAACCCCAAAGTGGTGCACGGCATGGAGGACATCTACAAGTCCTGGATCGGCGACTTCGGCGTGGACGGCTTCCGGATCGACACCATGAAGCATGTCAACAACGAGTTCTGGCAGGAATTCGGCCCCAACGTCCTCAACTACGCCAAAGAGCACGGCAAGGACGAGTTCTTCATGTTCGGCGAGGTCTTCGACACCACCAAGAGCTTCACGTCCCAGTTCACTACCCGCAACAAGATGCAGGCAGTCCTGGACTTCCCCTTCCAGGATGCGGCCCGCAACTTCGCGTCCAAGGGCCAGGACGCCAAGGCCCTGCAAACCTTCTTCGCCGGGGACGACTGGTACACCGACGCCGACTCCAACGTCTACGAACTGCCCACCTTCCTGGGCAACCACGACATGGGCCGCATCGGCAGTTTCATCAGCCAGGACAACCCGGCCGCCAGCGATGCCGAGAAGGTGGCCCGCGACGAACTGGCCCACGAGCTGATGTACTTCTCCCGCGGCAACCCGGTGGTGTACTACGGCGACGAACAGGGATTCACCGGCCCCGGCGGCGACCAGGACGCCCGCCAGACACTCTTCGCAAGCAAGGTCCCGGACTACCTCGACGACGACCTGCTGGGCACGGATGCCACCCACGCCACGGACAACTTCAACCCTGGCCATCCGCTGTATGCGAAGATCCGCGACCTGGCCGCCCTCACCAAGGAGCATCCGGCACTGCGGAACGGCGCCCACCAGCACCGCTACGCCTCGGACGGCCCAGGCATCTACGCCTTCTCCCGCACGGACGCCCAGGACCAGCGCGAATACGTGGTGGCCCTGAACAACAGCGCCCAGCCGCAGACGGCCGAAATCCCCACCTACATTGCCAAGCGCAGCTACACGCGCATTTACGGCGAAGGGGCCGACGAGGCCAAAACCTCGGAGGACGCCAAGCTGACGGTCACCGTGCCGCCGCTTTCCGCCGTCGTCTACGAATCCTCGGGGCGGATCCCGCACTCAAAGGCTGCACCCGCCGTCGCCCTGCAACAGCCGGCCGCAGCCCCAAGCGACAACGGGCGCATCAACGTGACGGCCGACGTCGACGGTACTTCGTTCTACGAGGTCACCTTCGAGGCCCGAACGGCAGGCGGCCAGTGGCAGCTGATCGGCACGGACGACACCGCCCCGTACCAGGTGTTCCACGACGTCGCGGCCCTGGACGCCGGCACACCCCTGGAGTACCGCGCCACCGTGCTGGACAATGGCGGCCACACCGCCACCAGCCAGAGCCGTCAAGCAAGCGTCCCCGCGCCAGTGCTGACCCTGCAGAAGCCAGCCGAAGGCAGCAGCGTGGAAGGAAAGGTGGAGCTGAGCGCCACCGCCGATCCGGAGAAGGCCAGCCACGTGGTGTCCTTTGAGCGCAGCGTGAACGGCGGAGACTGGACGGCGGTGGGGACCGACTCGTCGTCGCCCGTGTACTCGGCAACCGATGATGTCTCCACGCTGGCTGACGGCACGAAGGTCCAGTACCGGGCCGTCATGGCCGGCACGGGCTTCAGCGTCACCAGCGGCACCAGGACCGTCACGGTAGGCCAGGCGCCGCAGCCCGACTCGGTCACGGTGGCCGGATCACTGAACCAGGCCATGGGCTGCACCGCGCAGTGGGATCCGGCCTGCCCGCAGGCAAAGATGGTCCTGGACCCGGCGGACCGCATCTGGCGGCTGACCGCGGACCTGCCGGCCGGGAAGTACGAATACAAGGCCGCGTTCAACGGCGGCTGGGACGAAAACTACGGTTCCGACGGCCAGCTGAATGGCCAGAACATCGTGCTGGACCACCCCGGCGGACCGGTCACCTTCCGCTACGACAACAGCACGCACCTGCTCAGCGCCGTCTACGCGTCGCAGCAGCCGTCCGCCGTGGCGGCGGCCGGAAGCATGGACAGCGAGCTGGGCTGCGCCACCGACTGGGAGCCGGCCTGCCAGCAGGCCCAGCTGGTCCTGGACCCGGCAGACCTCGTCTGGAAGCTCACCGTGCCTGACCTGCCGGCAGGGAGCTACGAGTTCAAGGCGGCCCTCAACAAGTCATGGGACGTCAGCTACGGGGCCGGCGGGGCAACGCCCGGAGCCAACATCGTGTTTGAGCACGACGGCGGCCCGGTCACCTTCCGCTACGACCACTTCACCCACGTGATCACCGCACGCTAGTTCAGCGGAACAACCACCATGGCCCCGCCGCTTACGGAAGCGGCGGGGCCATGGTGGTTAACCAGCCAGTCAGGACCCGTGCAGGGATCCCTCCACGGCAGCGAGCAGTGCGTTGAAGCGCTTATTGCCGGGGAGGTCGTCCAGGTAAACCGGCCTGCCGTCCGGGCCGCCCAGCGGAACCTGCCAGTTTGGATACAGGGCTTCCGTTGTTCCGGGCTGGTTCTGCACCCGCCGCTCCCCCACCGCGTCCACCAGTGCCACACCGAGCAGTACAGACGGTGCCTGGGCCAGCAGGAGGTGCAGCGCCTCGATGGTGTGCTCCTCCGCCGACTGCGCACCGGCTCCGCCGGCTGCCCCCTCGGAGAGGTACCCGCGTTCGCGCAGCAGGGCAAACATCTTCTCCAGCGACGCGTTGTGCTCGGCCCGTTCTTCCTCCTCAGACCGTTCCAGCAGTCCCAGCCGGCTCCGCAGCCCCACGTGGTCCCCTGCAAGGTAGCCTGCCGTGGGCGGAAGGTCATGGGTGTTTACGCTGGCGAGCGCCTGCGTACGGTACTTTTCCGGCGCAAGGGGCGACTCGCCGTCGTACTCAAACCAGAGGATGGACGTACCCAGGATGCCGCGGGCCGCGAGGTAGTCACGCACCCAGGGCTCGAAGGTACCCAGGTCCTCTCCGATCACCACGGCACCGGCGCGGTGCGCCTCAAGGGCCAGGATACCGATCAATGCCTCGTGGTCGTACCGGACATAGGCACCGTCCCCGGGCGCGTTCCCCATGGGAATCCACCACAGCCGGAACAGGCCCAGGATGTGGTCCACGCGGATGCCGCCGGCGTGCCGGAGCACGTTCGCCAGCATGTTGCGGAACGGTTCGTAACCGGCCTCGGCCAGGCGGGCCGGGTGCCATGGCGGCTGGCCCCAGTCCTGGCCCTGCTGGTTGTACATGTCCGGCGGCGCGCCCACGCTGGTGTTCGGGGCCAGCACACGGCCCAGCGTCCACGCGTCGGCACTGTTGTGGTCCACGCCGACTGCAAGGTCGTGCACCACGCCCAGCCGCATGCCGGAGCGGAGAGCCACCTGCTGGGCGTTTTCCAGTTGCTCATCGCAGATCCACTGCAGCCAGCGGTGGAACCCGATCCGGTCCGCCAGCTTCTCCCGCAGCGACTCCGCCTCAGGTGTTCCGATGGCGCACGCCGGATCCGCCCACAACGGATCACCGGGCGCCAGGTCCTCGCGGATGGCGGACCAAAGCGCAAAATCATCCAGCCCGCTGCCGGAGATGCCGCAGAACTCCTCGAAGGCGGCTTGCCGGGAGGGCGAACGCCGCGTGTGGTACAGCATCTCCAGTGCCTGCAGCTTGGCCGCATAGACAGCGTCCCGGTCCAACCGCGCAGCGTCCCGGTTCAGGCCGGCCACTTCCTCGTGCAGCTTTTCCAGCGCCGCCCGTTTCCGGGGCCGGAGGTACGCCAGTTCGGGGATGGCCTCGATGCGGATGTACAGCGGGTTGAAGAACCGGCGGGTGGACGGCGAATAGGGCGAGGGCTGGACGGGCGGGACGGGCTCCGCCGCGTGCAGCGGGTTGACCAGCACATAATCGGCCCCGCGCGCACCGCTGATGGCCGCCAGGTCCGCCAGGTCCGCAAAGTCGCCGATGCCCCATGACCGCTTGGACCGGACCGAATACAGTTGCGTGGCCAGCCCCCAGCCGCGGCGTTCCTCCAAAGGTTTTGCCGTCGTTAGCCGGGCGGGCGTGACCACCAGGACGGCACTGGCCGTGGCGCCCTCTGCCTCCGCATGCAGGGTGTGCCAGCCCAACGGCAGGTCCTCGGGCAGGGAGAACGTGGCACGTCCGGTGGAGACGCCGTCGACCTCCCGAGGCTGGATCCAGATGTCCTGCTGGAGCGCCTCCCTGGATCCGGCTCCCCCTTCAAGGTTGATGGTGAGGCTGGCTGTGGCACCGTCCCGCACGTGGACCGGAACCTGCGCCGGTTCGCCCTGCTTGATGACGACGGCGGGTGGCAGCATCCGCCGCCAGGGCGCCAGTTCCACCTCGGCCAGGGCGGCCTCGATGTGCTGGTTGGTGTGGGCCTCGACTCCCAGCGCCGCCAGCACTTTGATCAGAGTCGGTTCGGCAACGGAGTGCGGAAGGCCGTCCCAGCCCTGGAAGGACGTGCCCACGCCGTGCGCGTCGGCCAGTTGCTGCAGCAGGTGCGGATCCACCGGCCCTGGCGCCGCGGCTGGAGGGTCTGCGGGCGTCGTTGGCCGTGCTGCGTGCTGCTGGTCTGAAGCCGTCATGGGCGTCCGCCTCGTCTGTGATGGTCCCGGAACTTACAGTGCTGCCTGTCGTGCCGGGCGCTCACACCCCCGTGCACAACCGTTGGTTCAGATTATTGCAGCGCGGCGCAGAGGCGAAACCCGGGCGGCATACAAGCGGGTCAAGACCGGTTTGTAGGGAGTTGATCCGGGATGCCTACGGATCGAAGTGCGTCGTCACCGGCCCGGTACTCACCCTGCCAAGGACCTCAGCGGCCAGGTCCCGCAGCTTCTGGTTCCGGTGGCTGGATGCCTTGGTGAGCAGGGCCATGGCTTCATCCTGGGTACACCGGTTCTGCGCCATGATCACCCCGCACGCAAGGTCGATCGCGGTGCGGTTCGCCATCGCGGCCTTCAAGTCGTCCGCCAGGTTCTGGGCGTCCGCGATCCGCAGGGCCAGTCGAAGCGCCCGGCCGGCAAGGTCCGCAAACCCCTCCGCCGTGCGGATGACATTGGGGGCAAAGACGTCGGGCTCCGCGGCAAAGAAGTTCAACGCGGCCGCCTGGTTC
This sequence comes from Pseudarthrobacter sp. LT1, assembly GCF_035621795.1. Taxonomy (NCBI): domain Bacteria; kingdom Bacillati; phylum Actinomycetota; class Actinomycetes; order Micrococcales; family Micrococcaceae; genus Pseudarthrobacter; species Pseudarthrobacter sp. LT1. The sequence goes on along the minus strand of NZ_CP141830.1, from coordinate 424,659 downwards.
CGGTCGAGCGCCAAAGGCACGCCCAGCACGCTGCGGCAGCCGTTGTCGGCCAGCACCTTCTGGTATTCAGGCCAGCGGGTATCGGTGTGGACGTCGGACAGGACCATGGGCTTCATTGCGTCCAGGGAGGCGATGCACGGCCCTTCCCCGAGGGCCTGTTCCAGCTTGTCCAGCACGACGGCCCGTTCGCTGCTGCCGGCAATGGTGGCGCTGCGTTTGCGGCGGCGGAGCGTGACCCCGCATTCGATGAAGACGTCCGCTGCATCGCTGAGCGCTGACGCGGCAACAGCGGAAAGCTCGGACAGGAAGTCGGCCACGTTGCTGCTGCCGATAATGAGGTCGTGCAACTGGACGAACTGTTCATCGCTGCTGAGGATGCCCATGCCCTCAATATAGGCGTTGTTCCCTCCTCTTTGTGCGCCACAAAACGTCATCCCCGCTGCCCCGGTTACTCCATGCGACGAAAAGAGAAGGACTAAAACGGAAATCTGCGGCCGCCTGCCTGATCTGTGTAGCGTCGTGACGATCCAGGGGACGGCAACTGAATGGAGGAGACCGGAGATGAGCCTGAGCGAACTGCGGGTGTTTGGACGGTCGGGAACCCCCATCAGTCCCCTCACCCTTGGGACCATGAATTTCGGTGAGGGGACCGGCAACGGCCAGGGTGCACCCACCGGGGCCGACGAGAGCATCCGCATCATCCACGCGGCCCTGGACGCCGGCATCACCGCGGTTGATACCGCCGACGTCTACTCGCAGGGCGAATCGGAGCAGGTGGTGGGCCGCGCACTCCGGGGACGCCGGGACGACGTCTTCCTGGCCACCAAGTTTCACGGCCAGATGAGCCCCAACCCCGCGCATTCCGGGAACTCCCGGCGCTGGATCATGCAGGCTGTGGAGGGCAGCCTCCGCCGGCTGCAGACGGACCGGATCGACCTCTACCAGGCCCATCGGCCGGACTACAACACCGACGTCCTGGAAACCATCACTACCCTGAACGACCTCATCCGCCAGGGCAAGATCCTGTACTACGGCACCTCGGTGTTCACGCCGGCGCAGCTGGTGGAGGCACAATGGCTGGCCACCACCAACCACCTGATCCCGCCGGTGGGCAACCAGGTCCCGTATTCCATGCTGGTCCGCGGCAATGAACGCGACGTGCTGCCGATTGCCCAGCAGTACGGCCTGGGTGTCCTTGCGTACGGGCCCCTGGCGGGCGGCTGGCTTTCCGGCAGCTTCGTGCTGGAATCGGGCAAGCCGCCCACCCGCGTCCATACGCTTCCCGGCCGGTACGACCTGTCCGGACCGTCCAGCGAGCGGAAGCTGCTCGCCGCAGACTCCTTGGCCCGCCTGGCGGACAAGCTGGAGCTGTCCCTGGTGGACCTGGCGGTGGGGTTCGCCCTGACCCACCCCGCCATCAGCAGCGTGATCATCGGCCCCCGCAGCGAGGAACACCTCCAGGCGTATCTTCGCGCAGCCGACGTCCAGCTGGGCGAGACAGTACTGGACGCCATCGACGACCTGGTGCCCCCGGGCACCAACTTCGTGGAGCGGGATGCGGGCGCCATCGTGCCGTCCATCGAGTTCGCCGAATTACGACGACGGTAGCCGGCTTCTGCGGGCCACCCCGCCCACGCGCCTATCATGGCTTCGATGAAGGCCCTGTTCACCGTAGGTCACGGCACTGCCTCCCAGGAGGACTTCGCCGGGCTGCTCCGCAGCGCCGGAGTGACGTCCCTGGTGGATGTCCGGATCGGCCCGGGCAGCCGCAAGTATCCGCATTTCGGCAAGGACCATTTGGCCCTGTGGCTTCCGGAGGCGGGCATCGACTACCGCTGGGAGAAGCGGCTGGGCGGGTTCCGCAAGCTGCTCCCGGACTCTCCGGATACGGCCCTCCGCAACGAGTCGTTCCGCGCCTACGCAGGCTATATGCGCAGTGAAGACTTCCTGGCGGCAGCCGCGGAACTGGTGGCAGGCTCCCAGGCGGCAACCACCGCAATCATGTGCAGCGAAACCCTGTGGTGGCGCTGCCACCGCCGCCTCATCGCGGACCATTGCGTCCTGCTGGCCGGCCTGCCCGTTGAACACCTGATGCCGCCGGCCAAGGCAGTTCCGCACGTTCCCACCAGAGGCGTACGGGTAACGGGCGATGAGCTGCGTTACGACGTCCTGGAGTGAGGGCAGTGCCGGGCCGCTGCACCTATTGACTAACCGGTAGAAGGCTCCTACGGTCGATACCGTTACCGCCTCCCAGGGAAAACAGGGGCCCGCCATGCCAATGTCCGATGAGGAGCGACGCCTGCTCAAGGAGCTCGAACTGGGGCTGATCGCGGACGATCCCCACCTGGCCATGGAACTGCTGTCCGGCTATCCCGCGCGGCGTTTCCCCGCAGGCCTGTTCCCGGGGATCTTGGCGGCCCTGATCGGCGTGGTGCTCGTCTTTGCAGGGGCCGGGGTCCCTGCCCCGGGCGCGGTGGTGCTAGGGATTCTGCTGCTGGGGCTGGGCGCCTGCCTGCTGCTCGGCCCCACGGTACTGGCCCGGAGCGCGGGTCGGCAGCACACCGGCTGATTCCGCAACAGGCCGTTCTGTTGCCCGTGACTGTGCCGCTGCGGGTGATGATGTCGTTGCGGGGGCCAGTGCGCGGGTGCGTGGGGTCAGGATGAACAAGCTGGCCAGGACGACGGCGGCGCCAAGCCAGCCGAGCGCCGGGAGCCTTTCACCCACCACCAGCACGGCGAGGACAGCAGCCACCACGGTCTCCAGCAGGGAGAGGCTGGTGGCCGTGCTCGCCCCCACGCGGGCCAGGCCCCAGCCGAACAGGACATACCCTGCGAACATTGGCACCACAGCCATGTAGGCCCCCACGCCCGCGTTGGCCCAGGACTGCAGCAGCGGGCCGCCCGTCACCGCGAGGACAGGCATCAGGAGGAGTCCGCCCAGCCCGAAAATGCTGCCCATGGCGGCCCTGGGGGTAACACCGAGACCAGTCAGGCGGTGCGCCGCCCAGGAATACAGGGCATAGGTGGCGCCGGCCAGCAGCCCAAGGAGGATTCCCGCCGTCGAACTCCAAGCCGTGGCCTCCCCCGCAGCAGCCGGAGCAGCTGGAACCGGTGATGACGCTGCGGGGGCATGCCCGGCAAAGGAGAGCAATGCGGCGCCGCCGACTCCCAGCAGGGCCCCAAGAATCCATTGCCGGCTCAGCGGTTTCCTGTCCGCGAAGCGTTCGATGAGCGCTGCCGCCACGGGGGCCGAGCCGATGGAGACGACGGTTCCCACCGCTACGCCGGAGAGGTGCATCGAGCTGTAGAAGGCCAGGGGGTAGGTGGCCACGGCCGCGGCACCGAGCGAGACCAGGCGCCACCGTGCGAGCAGGCTGCCCGCCTGGAGGCCGATGTGCCGTGCTGCGAAGAGCGCCTGCAGCAGGCCGCCCAGTCCCATTGCCACGGCGCCAATGGCCAGCGGGCTCACGTCGGGGGCGAAGGTGGCTGCGGTCCCGGTGGTGCCCCAGAGGACGGAGGCAGCCACCACGGACATTGCCCCCCACCGTTGGGCCTTGGGGTGGTGGCGCTCGATGCTCACAGGGCGTCCAGCAACTGTCCGGCCATGCGCCTGGCGTCCTTCAGCGGACCGTCATTGCCTTCCAGCCCGGCGCGGGCCATGGCGCCTTCGAGCAGGAACGCCAGGTGCGCGGCGATGGCGGGGACCTGTTCCTCCCGCTCCGGCAACAACCCCGACACGTGCCCGGCCAGGAGTTCCTGGACTTCTTCCTTGTGGCGGCGCACGGCGTCCCGGCCGGGATCGCCGGCCGGCAGTTCCGCGGCGGCGTTGAGCAAGCCGCATCCCCGGAAGCCGTGCTCGTAGGCGAAGTTGGCGTGGTCCAGGTAGGCATCGAAGACGGCCAGGACCTGGCTGCGCGGTGTCGGCGCCGTTTCCAGCCGCTTGCGGTACAGGCCGAGCCATTCCTCGTGCCTCGCCTCAAGATATGCGGCCACCAGGTCCGCCTTGGAAGTGAAGTTGTTGTAGAGGCTCTTTTTGGCCACTCCGGCTTCGGCAGTGATGGTATCGATCCCGGTGGCCGCGACGCCGTTTGCATAGAAAAGGCGCGCCGCAGCGTCGAGCAGGAGCTCCCGGGCGGGGCGCCGGGCAGGTGATGAAAGTCCTGAAGCTGCCATAGTTCACTCCTCACAGAGGTGGTAGGTAGACCAGTCTACCTACCACCTTCGCGCAGGAGAAGTTCTCCTCATGGGGCCTGCCCCTCATCGCCGAAAGAGAGGAGCACCTTGCCGGAACTGGTGGAGTCCTTGGCGACTTCGAAGGCGTGGAGGGCGTCGGCCAGCGGGAATTCGTGGGTGATGACGGGCTCGATGTGCAGGGATCTGTCGGCGAGGGCCGTGATCACGTCATCGATCTCGTCGTTGAAGCGGAACGAGCCGAGCAGCTGCAGTTCGCGGGTGATGGCCAGCGAGATGGGCACCGGCTGCATGCCGGTAGGCAGCAGGCCCACCATCACCACAGTCCCCCCGCGGACCGCGCCGTTGATGGCGGAGGCAAGGCCGTGGTGGTTCCCGGAGGATTCGATCACGACGTCGGCCTCGACGGCGGCGACGGCTTCGGTGTCCGCGGCGTTGATGACCTGGTCCGCGCCCACGGCCGTGGCGATCTCCAGCGGCTTGAGGTGCAGGTCGACGGCGGTGATCCGGGCGGCGCCGGCGCGTTTGAGGACGGCGACGGTGAGGGCGCCGATGGGGCCGGAGCCGATGACCAGCGCGGTTTTCCCACGGACGTCCCCGGCCCGGGACACCGCATGCCACGCGACCGAGGCCGGTTCGATCAGGGCCGCGGTGCGCAGGTCGATGCTGTCCGGGAGCGGGCGGAGCATCCGGACGGGCAGCGTGACGTAGCGGCTGAAGGCGCCGTCGGTGTGCGGGTAGCGGGCGGCGCTGCCCAGGTATGTGCAGCCAGGGGACAGGTTGGGCCGGTCCTCCGGATAGCGCGCGGCGCCTGGACCAGGCGTTGCCGGGTGGACGGCGACGGCGGTCCCTGCCTGCGGCCCGGTACCGTTGGCCGCGGCCCGGACCACGGTCCCGGAGATTTCGTGCCCCAGGACCAGCGGCGCCTTGAGGATGGACTCCCCCGCCGCACCGTGCAGCCAGTAGTGCAGGTCGGAACCGCAGATGCCGCCGTAGCGGACCTCGACCACCGCTTCGTCGGCTGCGGGCAGGGGCAGCGGGACCTCGTCGATCCGCAGGTCGCCGGCGGCATGGGCCACCAGCGCCGGACCGGTGGCGGGCAATGCGACATCAAGGGACGGTGCCATCAGACCACCACCGTCATTCCGCCATCGATGAAGATGGTCTGCCCGTTCACGAAGTTGGACCCGTCCGAGGCCAGCCACACCACGGGACCGGCGAGGTCCTCCACGGTGCCCCAGCGGTGCGCGGGTGTCCTGCCCAGGATCCAGGAGTTGAACTCCCCGTCATCCACCAGGTTCTGGGTCATTTCGGTGTGGATGTAGCCGGGAGCGACGGCGTTGATCTGCAGCCCTGAGGCGGCCCATTCTGCGGTCATGGCGCGGGTGAGATTCCGCAGTCCGCCTTTGGCCGCGATGTACGGGGCGATGGTGGGGCGGGCCAGGTCGGCCTGGACAGAGCAGATGTTGATGATCTTGCCGCGGCCCCGGGTGATCATGTGCCGGGCGGCTTCGCGGCCCACCAGGAAGGCGCTGGTGAGGTCCGTGGAGAGGACGCGTTCCCAGTCGGCCACATCGAGATCCAGCATGGGGACGCGGTGCTGGATACCGGCGTTGTTCACCAGGATTTCGAGCGGCCCTACGTTGTCCTCGATCCAGCGGATGCTGCGGGCGGCAGCGTCGTCGTCGGTGACGTCGAAGGCCACGCTGTGGATTCGGCCCGGCGGGAAACCTGCCGCCATGGCCGCTTCGGCGTCCTTGAGCCGCTCGGGGTTGACGCCGTTCAGCACTACTGTTGCTCCGGCGTCGGCCAATGCCTTGGCAAGGGCCGAACCGATGCCCCTGCTCGAACCGGTGACCAGGGCTACGCGCCCCGTAAGATCAAAAAGCCCTGTCATGTCCTGGTTACTTCCTCTTCATTGTTGTTTCGTACCGCTGCCTGCATGAGATCGCGGCGGCCGTTAGAACGGGCCCTGCTGAAAGGGTCCCTGCTGCACCAGGTTGTCCGGGGTTTGGCCTGTCGCCAGGGCCTCGAGCTGCTGTTTCAGGAGTTTCAGGATTCGGGGCTCAAAGGCCGAGGCGTTGCCGCCCACGTGCGGGGTGATGAGGGCGTTCTCCGCGGACCACAGAGGGTGGCCGGCGGGAAGCGGCTCGGGATCGACCACGTCGATGGCGCACTGGAGGCGGCCGGAGACCACTTCGCGGGTCAGCGCCTCGGTGCTGATGACGGCGCCGCGGCCCACGTTCACTACCAGGGCTCCGTCGGGCAGGGCGGCCAGGACGTCCCGGCCCACCAGGTCGTGGGTGTTGTCGTTCAGGGGCAGGACGGAGACCAGGATGTCGTGGTCCGCGGCGAGGGCCACCAGTTCGTCCGGGCCGTGAACCTGCCCGTCGGCGTCCGTGCGGGCCGTGCTTCCCACCCGGGTGATGGTGACCTCGAAGGGTTCCAGGCGGCGGGCCAGTTCCTTGCCGATCCCGCCGATGCCCAGCAGCAGGACCTTGCGGTCGGCCAGGGACTGGCGGCGTTGCGGCCTCCAGCTTTCAGCCTGCTGGTCCTTGACAGCCTGGTCGATCCCCCGCAGCTTGGCGAGGATGAGGCCCACGGCCAGCTCCGCGGTGGCAGCTGCATGGACGCCCGAGGCGTTTGCCACCGCGGTGCCCGGACCGGCGGCCTCGCAGACGCCGTCGTACCCTGTTGACTGCGTCTGCACGAACTTGAGGTCCGGGACCTTGCCCAGGGAACCCAGTACTTCCCCGGCGTTGATGTACGGCAGGATGACGCCGTCGATCCTGCCCAGGTCCCCACCGGGGGCCTCCTTCATGTCCCAGACAACCCCGCGCAGGCTTCCGGGAAGCGGCGACAGGTCGGCCAGGAGCTGGGAATCGGGAAAGCTGACGGTGTGCACATGCTGCATTGGCGGGGACCTATCGGTTGGTGGTGGTTGAAGTGGGGGCGGACGTCAGGCAGTGGGCTCGCGGCGGTCAAAGGTCAGGCCGCCCGGGACCTGGAAGATGGGCATGAGCTCAAGCATGCCAACATTCACGTGCCGCGGCGTCTCAATGGCGTAATCAAGGGCGTTATCAACGCCGTCAGGCCCTCGGAATCGGGGAGCGGGTGTGCTGGCCCGCGCTCGCTCTTGACAACCTCCGCGGATGCTTCTAAGTTCAAGATAATCTTTTTTAGAACGACCAGGGCTGGACGGCATGACATGGACTGGCAAGGATGGGGCCTGTTCGGGCTCCTGGCTACCGCCGCACTGACGGTCATCATGATCGCGGCCCAGATGGCGGGCCTGACCCGGCTCGACCTGCCGCTGGTCCTGGGCACCCTGGTGACGCCTGATCCTGACCGGGCCCGTGTTGCCGGCTTCTTCATCCATCTGGCTGCCGGCCAGGTGTTTGCCCTCGGTTATGCCGCGGCGTTCTCCCTCTTGGGCAGGGCAACCTGGTGGATCGGCGCGCTGCTGGGCCTGCTGCACGTAGCCGTGGCCCTGACGGTCATCCTGCCATTGCTGCCCGGTGTCCACCCGAGGATGGCATCCACCCGCGCGGGCCTGTCCACTACCGCCGTGCTGGAGCCACCGGGACTGCTGGGTTTGAATTACGGCATCCAGACACCGGCGGTAGCCATCGTGGCGCATGTCGCCTACGGGGCCGTGCTGGGGCTTCTGCTGAGGGCGCTGTGAGCAGGCAGCCGTGAGCATCGCATTCGAGCGGAAGCCCCGCCCTTCGATGGAAGAACCTTCCGTGACCGGGCCGCCAAAGCGGCACCCCGCCGTCGCCCCCTCCCCCGTCCCCACGCGCGAACCAAGGCCCTGGCAGCCCGCTGCCATCGCCGACTACGGCATGCTCGGCGACACCAGGACGGCCGCCCTGGTGTCCTCCAAGGGGTCGGTGGATTGGATGTGCGCTCCGGCGTTCGACGGCGAGCCAATCTTCGGCGCCCTGCTGGGAGGAACGGAAGCGGGCCAGTTCGTCGCCGGACCCGCCGGCCCCGCCCACCTGCTCCAGCGCCATTACCGCGGGAATACGGCAACACTGGAAACGACATGGTCCGCGGGCGGGGCCCGGCTGACGCTCACCGAAGCGATGGTGGCCGAAGTGTCCGGAGCCCTGCTGCCCACAACGCTCCTGGTGCGCCGGCTCACCGCCCACGGCGGCCCGGCAGCCGCCGTCGTCCGCTTCACTCCACGCCTGGGTGAAACCCACCGCGTGCCACGGATCAGCCGGCGGGCGCGGGACCTGGTGTGCGAATGGGGACCGCTGGCCATAGCGCTGGGCTCCAGCGAGGGGTGCCCGCTCCCCGACGGCGAAGAACGGACGCTGGTGGTGCAGCCCGGCAACCCGGTGACCCTGGTCCTGTCCATTGCGTACGGCGAGCCGCTGATTCACGTGGACCCCGAGGCGGCCTGGCACCTGGTGCTTGAGGACGAGCAACGGTGGGAAGCCTGGTCCGGGGAGGTGGACGCTGACATCCCGTTCCGCGGCCAGGTCCTGCGGAGCCTGCTCACCCTGCGGCTGCTCACTTATTCACCGTCCGGGGCTCCAGTGGCCGCACCCACCACGTCGCTGCCCGAAAATCCGGGCGGCATCCGGAACTGGGACTACCGGTTCGCCTGGCCGCGGGACGCCAGCATCGGCGTGGCCGCGTTCCTGCACGCGGGCAAGACGGATGTGGCCCGGAACTTCTTCGGTTGGCTGCTGCACGCCAGCCGGCTCCAGCGGCCACGGCTTCCGGCGCTGCTCACGCTGTCCGGCCGGCCGGTCCCCCGCGAGCACGAGTTGCGCGGCTGGCCTGGATATGTGGGGAGCGTACCGGTGCGGACGGGCAACGGGGCGGCCGGGCAGCACCAGCTGGACGGTTACGGCTGGGTGCTGGACGCCGCCTGGGTGCTGGTGCAGGGCGGGCACCGGCTGTACTCGGAGACGTGGCGGGCCATGCGCGGTTTCGCCGACAGGGTGGCGGCGTCCTGGGCCGCCCCGGATGCAGGGATCTGGGAAATCCGGGATGATGCCGCCCACCACGTCCACTCCAAGCTCATGGCGTGGCTCGCCCTGGACCGGGCGCTGCGCATCGGTGCCACCCACCACCTGGGCGCGCGGCAGCGGCAGCGCTGGCTGTCCGCGAGGGACCAGCTGGGCGCCGAAGTCCGGAGCCTGGGCATCGACCCCGTGCGGGGCACCTACACGCGGACCTATGGGTCGGCAGACCTGGACGCGGCATTGCTGGTCCTTCCGCTGATTGGGCTGGAGGACCCGGACGCTGACGTGGTCCGCCAAACCGTTGACGCGGTGCGGGCCGAGCTCGGCGCGGGCGGGCCCCTCCTGTACCGGTATCCGCCTGGCCAGGACGGGCTGGAGGGCGGTGAGGGCGCCTTCCTGCCCTGTTCCTTCTGGCTGGTGCAGGCCCTGGCCCTGACGGGCAGGGGCGGGGAGGCGGTGGAGACCTTCCGGGCGTTGCTGGACCTGGCCTCTCCGCTGGGACTCTTCAGCGAGGAACTGGATCCCGCCTCCGGTGCCTTCCTGGGCAACTACCCCCAGGCCCTCACCCACGCCGCCCTGGTGCAGGCCGCGCTGGCCCTGCGGGAAAACAGCAACATCCGGAATGGGAATTAGTTGCGCCCATCCGGCGTTGTCGATCTGTCCAGAACAATCTGGACATCAGCAGCTGGACAGGAGAACACACCACATGTCAGTTGACTACGACGCTCCGCGGGTGACTCCCGAGGAAGAGCCGAACGTCGCCTTGGAGGAGCTGAAGTCCGACAAGTCCGGCCGCCGGGAGGCCGCTCCCGACATGGACGAAACGGATCTCGCGGACAGCTTCGAGCTGCCCGGCGCCGACCTCTCCAACGAGGAACTCCTCATCCAGGTGGTCCCGGTGCAGGCAGACGAATTCACGTGCATGTCCTGCTTCCTGGTGCACCACCGCAGCCAGTTGGCCCGTGAGAAGGACGGCAAGAAGTACTGCAAGGAATGTGAGGGGTAGCAGGGGGACGATGGCCGGCCACGTTCGGATTTCAACTAATGGAATCAGGGCTCGTGGCCGGGGGCGTGGGACAGCCATGATGTAGGTCACGCTCCGGCAAGGGCCGGCCGACTGGAAAGAAGGAAACCATGTCCCTCAGCGTTGAGGAAATGAACAAGCAGCTCCCGGTGGCCAACGCGCTGCCCGGCGAGGCGGTCCCGTATTACATGGCCTCGGGCGAAGGCGCGCGCTACGAGATCAACGGCCAGCTGGTCACGGTCATCGCCCGCGCTGCCGACACCGGGGGCATCTTCAGCGCTGCCTACATCTCCGGCGGCATGGGCGCTGAGTCCCCGTTTGTCAGCCACACGGTGGAGCACAAGACGCTCTACGTTTTCGACGGGATCCTGCACGTGTGGCTGCCGGGCGAGAGCCGCATCCTCACCCCCGGCGACTCCGTGGTCATCCCGCCCAACACGCCGCACGCTTACAGGATGGCCAGCCACTACACCCGCTTCCTGAACTGGATGACCCCCGGCGGCGGCGAGGCCTACTACGAGCGGGTGGGCACGCCCATCGATTCGCACGTCCCGCCGGCGCGCCCTGGCCACAAGGCCAGCCTGCAGGAGCAGGCCGAGGTGGGTGCCGAGTTTGGCATCACGTTCCCAGACGTTGAGCGGGTGGCGCCGTCGTTCAAGCACGACGCCGGGCTGCCGCCCACACAGAGCCCGTACTTCCTCACTGCCGGGGAGGGTGAGCGGATGGTCAGCTACCAGACTATGTTCACCTACCTGTCCCGGCCCGCCAACACCGGCTCCAACTACTTCGCTGTGCACACCAAGGGCGCCAAGAGCCCCTATATCCCGCTGCACTTCCACTCCCAGCACACGGAGAACTTCCTCTGCACCGAGGGCCGGATGTGGCTCTATGCCAACGGCCGCGAGATGCTCCTGACGAAGGGCGATTTTGTGCACGCCCCCGCCGGGACCATCCACTCATTCGCGCTCGATGCCCACAACACCCAGATGGTGGGCTTCCTGACCCCTTCGGTGTTCAACGGCTTCTTCGAGTACTTCAACGAACCCACGGAGGACTACATGTACACCGAGGGCGGCGAGCCCTACATGGACATGGACGGCTTCGGGCGCGCCCAGGCCGAGATGGACCTGACCGTCGTCGGCCCGCCGCCGCAGCGCCGCGCAGCACTGGACATCCCCTAACCCACAGTTAACACAGAAGGCCCGGACTTCCGAGAGGAAATCCGGGCCTTCTGGTCTTTGAAACCCATCGATTGCTGAGTGGATGGGTGGAGAGTGGGTCAGGAAGTGGCTTGCCTGACGAGTTCGCGGCCGTAGTCATTGCCGTTGGGGGTGCGGACCACGGTGTGCATGTGGAAGGGGGCGGGCTCATCGTTGCCCAGGAAGACGCCGGTGTGGTGGTCCAGTTCCAGCACCACCACCGGGCTCTGGACCCGGAAGTAGAAGGCCTCCTCCCCTTCCCAGCCGCCGATCCAGCTGAAGAACGTCTCTGAATAGTGCTCCTGAATTTCCCGACGCCGGGCGGCACGGGGACCGTCCGGAAGGTAGGCGATGAAGTCCTCCACCACCGCGTCGAGCAATTCCCGGGCCCCGGCCGGCAGCTCGGCCACCCGGATGCCCTCGTACGGGATCACCCGGTTGTCCTGGAAGCAGCCGCCCAGGTGCCGCTCGTCGCCCGGGTGGAGGCGCCCCTCGGGCATGGCCGGATCCACCATCCCGGCATAAACAACGGCCCGGGACCGCAGGTCCGCGGGCAGGGCGGCCATCAGCTGCCGGGCCAGGGCGATGCGCTCCTTGAACACCTTGACACCCTTGTGCGGGCCGGCGTCGATCATGTCCGGTTCGGCCCCCATGAACACCGGCGAGATCACCAGCTGCGTCCCGGCCACCAGGCAGTTCAGCGCCGCGTGGTGGCCAAACAGCTGCCACCCCCACGGTTCCGTCTCGGAAGGCTCCCCGTAGAGGGCGAAGTTGTAGCTGAACTCGTTCATGAGCAGCGGCAGCTCCACCAGATCACCCAGGAAACCGTTGATCCGCATCAGGTTCCGCACCAGCTCAAACCCGGCCGGGCCCAGCGAAGCCTCCACCACGCCCAACACCGCGTCCCGCACGGGACCGGCAACCTCGTCCAAACGGAGTCCGGTGTCGTGCTGCATGAATTCGGGGTTGGCCCAGCTCTGCCACTCCGGCGCGTCCACGGCGTAGCAAAGCTTCCCGGCCTGGTCCGCGGCGACAGCGCCAAGCAGCTTCCGCGCCGCAGCCACCATGTCCGCCGTGGGCGCTTCCTCCCCCGGCCGGGCAGGAGCCAGCGGATACAGGCCCTCCCGGCGGACGCCGTCGCTGGTGATGCCCGTGAACGGCTGGGGATAGAGCTTCCGCCAGCCCTCGATCATGGGCCCGGCGAACGCATCGGTCTTGGCCGCCTCGGCGTATTCGCGGGCGTCCAGCCCCCGGATGTCCGCCACGCGGGGGTGGTCCGGGGCAAAGAGGAAATCACGGAATGACGGCGTCGACACGGGCGCTCCTGGTCTCGATGGAAGGTGCAGATTCTTCAGGACGTGCGGGAAGGACAGCCGGCGCCCAGCCCGCGGCGACGGACAACGCTGCGGCGGCCTCCACCGGGGAGTTGCCGCGCCAGGCCACGTGCTGGTCGGGACGGACCAGCAGTGCAGTGGCGCCCCACAGGTCCGCAAGGTGCGTTCCGTCGTCGGAAGGCCCGACGGCGGCGACGGTCACCGGGATGCCCTGCCGGGCACCGGCTGCCAGGACCGGCTCGAAAACTTCGGCGGCGGGCACCCCGCCCAGCGCCCCGGCGTCGGCCAGCAACGTGAAACCCGCACCAAGGGCGCTGTACACGGAGACCGAATCCGCCAGCCAGGCGTGCGGCAGCAGGGCCCCCGGAACAGCGGACGGAACGTAACGGATGGGGTCCTCGTCGGGGAGGGCCGAACCGTCCGGCACCACCACGGATGAACCGCCGTAGTCGTAGCCCAGCACCAGGCCCAGGGAATCGAACTCGCTCTGCTTCACGGCGAGCGCCCGGTGGGCCGCGTCCCGCGCGGCTTCCCCGGCAGGGCCGGCCGCAACCAGCTCCGGGTCTGCGAAGTGGTAGGCCAGGGCCTTGCCGTTGGTGGCGGCGTCGCGGATGGTGCGCGCAGCCACCGGCCGGCGTTCCGCCCCGTAGCTGGCAAGGAGTCCTGGCCCGGCCCAGCCGTTGATCGTGGCGGCGAGCTTCCAGGCCAAGTTGGCGGCGTCACCGATGCAGGTGTTGAAACCGTGGCCGCCCCAGGGCGGGTTGAGGTGGGCGGCGTCCCCCACCAGGAAGACGTTGCCGCGGCTGTATTCGGGAGCCAGCAGCATCCGGGCCGTCCACGGGTCGGTGGCCACCACCTCAACATCAACGTCGGAGCCCACCAGGGAGCGGACCATCGCGGCCGCCTCCCCCGCAGTGACGGTGACGGACGGATCCACGCCCTGGACGATCGCCCACCACGTGCCGTCACGGTCCATGGGCCCCACCATGCCGGAGGTCTCCGAGCCCACCACCCAGTACTGCACCGCCGGAGCCAAGGAGACAGCTGACGCCAGCGATTCAGAGCGGAAGAGGATGCTGATGTTGGACAGCTCGGCGGACCCGCCTTCCAGCCGCAGCCTGAGGCTGCGGCGCACGGCGGAGGACCCGCCGTCGGCACCGATGACGTACTCGGCGGCGATGGTGCGTTCATCACCTTCGGGATCCCTCATGACGACGGCGCGCGGTTCCGTGGCTGCCCCGCCTTCAGGGACGTTGACGCCAGTGACAGTCCAGCCGGCCAGGAACGTCACCAGCGGGTGGCTTTCGACGGCGGCCCGGAGCACCTCCTCGAGGACGGGCTGGGGCACCTGCTGGCCGCACTCCGGCTGCGGCCCGTACCTGCCGGGGACCAGCTGGAAGGCGTTGCGGAACCGGCGCAGCTCGTACGCGGAAGGGCCGGTGAGGCCGGTGCAGAAGATGACGTCCTGGGCGTACTCCACCGGCAGCGGCGAAGCGTCCCGGAGGACCTCGGCGAGGCCCAGCCGGCGCAGGTGCGTCATGGTGCGGGCATTGGTGGTCTTGGCGCGCGGACGGGTGTGGTCCAGCGCTGTCCGCGGTTCGATGACGGTGCTGGGCACCCCGCGGGAGGCGAGGTCCAGGGCCAGGAACAGCCCGCTGGGGCCGCCGCCGGCGATCAGGACCTGCACCTCCGCCGGCAGGTCAGCAGCGGTATGGAAGGAGTTCATCAAGCACGGCTCCGGAGGGAAATGTCGTCCACCGGCGTGGTCAGGGTGCCCAGCTTCTCGATCTCCACTTCCACCGTATCGCCGGGCTGCAGGAGCCACTGCGGGGTACGGGCGTAGCCCACGCCTTCGGGGGTGCCGGTGGCGATGACGTCACCCGGGTGCAGGGTGAAGGTTTCGCTGATGAGCGAGATGATGGCCGGGACGGAGAAGATCATGTCCCGGGTGTTGCCGTTCTGGGCTTCGATCCCGTTGACGCGGGTGCGGACCTGCAGCCCGTCGCGCAGGTCACCCACCTCGTCGCGGCTCACCACGGGACCCAGGGGGCCGCTGAAATCGCCGTTCTTGCCCAGGGTCCACTGCGAAGTGAGCTTCTGGGCCTTGCGGGAGGTGATGTCGTTGAACGTGGAGTAGCCAAAGACGGAATCCGCGGCGGTGTCCTCGTCGGCGGACTCCACGCGGCGGCCGATGTAGGCGGCCACTTCGCCTTCCCAGTCCAGGCCTTCCTCGCCCGCCGGGACGGGGACCGGGACGTTGCCCACGGACAGGGAGGCCGTCCAGCGGGCGAACAGAGTGGGGTAGGACGGCAGTTCCTGGTCCTTGAAGCTGCCCTCGGCTACGTGCGCCTTGTAGTTCAGCCCCACGCAGATCACGCGAGCGGAGGCCGGGACCAGCGGCACTTCGGTGACACTGCCGCGCTCCAGCCAGGGGCCGGCGTCGGACGTTTCAGTGACTGCTGCGCCGGCAACCAGGGCTGCTGCCTTGTCCTGCCAGCCCTCGGCGTCGGCCCAGAAATCGTCGACGGACGTGAGCGGGAGGACGCGGGAGCCTGCGAGCGCCGCTGCCCAGGGTCCGCCGTGGTGGGTGATGCCGATGAACTGCATGGGAGGCCTTTCGGTCTGGTCCGGGGTGCGCGTATTGCCCCGGCATGGTGGTGGGAAATCAGTGCTGCTTTGCCTGGCGGCGGAGGAAATCGATGGTGGCGGCAATGGCCTGTTCCGCGTCCTCGCTGTTGCCGTCCGGGCTGGCCCACATGTGGTCCGCGCCGTCAAGCAGGAGGAGTTCGACGGCGTTGCCCGCGCCTTCCAGCGCCCCGGCCAGCGAGGTGGACTGGGCTACCGGGACGAAGCGGTCCGCCGTTCCATGGATGAGGAGGAAAGGCGGGGCGCCTGCGTGGACGTAGCTGAGGGGGCTTGCAGCCCTGGCCTTGTCCGGGGCGTCGGCCGGCTGCGCACCGATCAGCAGCGCTTCCCGGGACCCGGGATCATCCGCCCGGGCAACGGCATCCGGCCGTGCCTGTCCCCCCATCCTGAGGAGGTCAGTGGGCGGGTACCAGGCGACGACGCCGGCAACCCGGTCGTCGCTGGCGGGCCCGCCATATCCGGCTTGGCCCGGAAGCTCCGCTGCCCCTGCGGTCAGGCCCAGGAGGGCAGCGAGGTGGCCGCCGGCCGAGTCTCCCCAGGCGTAGATCCGGTGCGGGTCCACGCCGTACTCGGCCGCGTGGGTGCGGAGCCAGCGGACGGCTGCCTTGGCGTCCTCCAGCTGGGCCGGGAACGTGGCAACCGTGCTGAGCCGGTAGTCGGCCGAAGCCACCACGAACCCGGCATCCGCGAGCTGTTCGATGGGGTTCAGCCCGAAACCGTCAACAGCGGGGCCCAGCGAAGACCGCTCCCCCATCCGCCACCCGCCCCCGTGGAAATGGACCACGGCGGGCCGGCCGCCCTGGTGCGTTGCTCCTGCGGGAAGGTAGAGGTCCAGCAGCAGCGGCGCCGCATTCTGTGGCCGGGCGAACTCAATCCCTTTGAGGATCCGCCGTCCCGTCATCGTTGACTCCATGTGTAACGCGCCGTTTCTGTGCTGTTTTTAGTGAACTGCTCAATGGGCTGGGCGGGGCCCGCAACGGGCCCCTCGTTCATGGACTCAACTCTGTGCCATGGGCCGGGCTGCACGCGCCGCCAGTTTCACTGAATGAAACTGGTTCACTCCGCGCAGGATCCTGCCCAGGGTCGCGTGCGCCGCGGTTGAACCTGACGCGGCGTCAGGTCCTACGGTGGGCGGTATGGAACAACCGGAAGAACCCCGCTGGAGTTGGCGAGATTGGCGCCCTGGTGGACGGGCCGGAAGGAAGTTCCGATTCCCTGCAAAAACTGCTGCTGAGGCAGCTCGATGCCTTGGGCGAGCAGGCCTTGCAGCTGGAACAGCCTCAGGGGACCATCCGGGAGCTGCTGGCACGCCTCGGCGGGCAGGGGCAAGGGCACGGGCAGGGGCACGCCGAGCCCACCTATTTCATGACTGTTTTGGAAAGGATGACTGGGGCAGGAGGCCGCCCATGAATCACGGACCGAGTGGGCGGGCCTCGTGCAGGAAGGCCTGCGGCAGGTCGACGGGGGTGTCCCCGCCGTCAGCCCAGAGGCCCGGGAGCTGGTGCGCCGCTGGGATGAGCTGGGCTCGCGTTTCCACAGCAGCGAGGGCACCAAGGAAGCCGCCCGCGCGATGTGGGCGGAGAACAGCACCGAATTGAGCCACGCCCTGCCGCGGACCGCGGAGCAGCTGCAGGCCCTGGTGGCGCACCTCCAGGCGGCGCGGGAGACGCGCTGAAAGTTCCCGCAGCTGACGCTTAGCTGACCAGGATCTGGGTGGCGGATTCCTTCAGCTTCCCGTTGGCCCACTTCATCTGGCGGATGGTCTGCGGGTGGCACTTCTCCGCCAGGGCCAGCAGATTCTTGTCCTTCATCCCCTGGGCGGCCTGGGCCAGCAGTTCCCAGTCCGCTGACACCCCGCAGGCCTTCAGGTAAAGCTCCCGCAGGTCGCGCAGCAGCAGCATGCCGGTTTCGGGGCGCCGGCCCACCATTTCGCTGCCCTTCTCCCTGATGGTTTCCATCAGCCCTGCTTCGCCGCGGGGCTCCGGATCCAGGTTTTGGCCGTAGTTCTTGGCGATGTCCGCGATGTCCCGGACGTGCTGCTGCGACCAGCGCGCCAGGTCCCGGGCGAGGTGGTAGATCTCGTGGTCCACCTTGTGCCGCTCGGAGATGACCAGCAGGTGGTGTGCCAGGTCATTCTCGGAGCGGTGCATTTCCTCCAGTACCAGCCCGAATTTCATCGTGCCCCTCCTGCCACGCCGGTGGCTTCGTCCGCCAAAGAGGTGGGTAGGCCCTTGGTCCTGGCGTCTTCCGGGAAGACGCCGGCGGGTGCCGACGCCGTGGTGGTGGGCGCCGAAGAGGGCCCGTCGCCACCGGAAATGCGGGTAATGCGGGCTGCCGCCGTCTTGAAGATGGGCTGCTTGGACGCCGCATCCCAGTCGGTAATGGTCAGTTCGTTCGCTGCCCGCCCGGCCCCGTCCGGCTGGTGTCCGCCCTTGGTGTCCCAGTAGCCGTAATGGAAGGGCAGGAAGAGGACGCCGTTCCGGATGCCGCTGATCCGCACCCGCGCACGGACCGAACCGCGGGGTGTCTCCACCTCGGCAAGGTCACCTTCGGCGATCCCGTACGCGCCGGCGTCGTCCGCTGACAACTCAACCCACACGTCAGGCGCGGCCGCCTGCAGCTCCGGCGCCCGCCCCGTCTTGGTGCGGGTGTGGAACTGGTAGAGCGTGCGGCCGGTGATGAGCTGGAGCGGGAAGTCCTGGCTGGGCAGCTCGTGCGGCGGCATGTATTCGGCGGCCTTGATGATGGCCTTGCCCTCCGGGTTCAGGGCCTTGTACTCCGTGGGTTCCACGGGCGCACCGGTGATGAGGTCGCGGCCGTAGGTTTCGCAGTACTCGGGGTGCGCCCAGAACTTCCCGTCAGCGTAGATGCGTTCCGTGCCGTCCGGGTTCTCCTCGTTGCAGGGCCACTGGATGCCGGAGCCGCCGCGCAGTTTGTCATAGGTGATGCCGGTGTAGTCGCAAGGCCGTCCCCGGGTGCATTCCTTCCAGGCCTCGAAGGCGGACTCGGGGTCGTGCCACTTGATCAGCGGCTGCCCGTCCTTGTCCTGCAGGCCCATGCGGTGGGCGTAGTCGATGAAGATCTCCAGGTCCGGCCGGGCCTCGCCCGGCGGGTCCACCGCCTTCTCGGAGAGGTGCACGGTGCGGTCCACGTTGGTGAAGGTGCCGGTCTTTTCGCCCCAGGTGGCGGCGGGAAGGACGACGTCGGCCAGCTGGGCGGTCTCGGACAGGAAGATGTCCTGCACCACCAGGAACAGGCGGTCCTGTTCAAGGATGCTGCGGATGCGTGCCAGCTCGGGCAGCGAGACGGCGGGGTTGGTGCCGCTGACCCACAGCATCCGGATGGAGCCGTCCTCCACGTACCGCATCATCTGCATGACGTGCGTGGGCGGGGAGTAGTGCGGGATGGACATGGGATCGATGTTCCAGACCCGGGCCAGGTCCTGGATGTGCGCGTCGTTGGACCAGTTACGGAAGGCGGCGAGGTCGCCGTCGGCCCCGCATTCGCGGGTGTTCTCGGCGGTGGGCTGGCCGTTCATCTGCAGGATGCCGCAGCCGGGTTTGCCCAGCATGCCGCGGATGATGTTGACATTGTTGACCTGCACGGCGGCGGCCGTGGCCTGGTTGGACTGATAGAAGCCCTGCAGCACCGTGGACAGCAGCCGCTCCGCGTGGCCAATGATGCTGGCCACCTCGGAGATCTGTTCCGCCGGGACACCGCAGATCTCCGCCACGAGGGCCGGCGGGTAGTTCTTGACCTCTTTCTCGAGCTCGGAGTACCCCACGGTGTGCGCCTGGATGTACTCCTGGTCCACCCAGCCGTTAGTGATGATCTCGTGCAGGATGCCGTTCATCAGCGCCACGTTGGTGCCGGGCCGCGGCGCCAGGTGCACGGTGGCGGCCCTGGCCACGGGCGTCATGCGCGGGTCCACGCAGATGATCTTGGGCGGGTTGGGGCCGGCCAGCCGGTCCAGCATCCGGGTCCAGAGGACGGTCTGGGTTTCCGCCACGTTGTGCCCGTACAGGGCGATGACATCGGCGTGGTCCACGTCCGTGTAGGAGCCGGGCTGCCCGTCGCAGCCGAAGGATTCCTTCAGCGCCTCGCCGGCAGTCGCGGTGCACAGACGCGTGTTGCCGTCCACGTGGTTGGTGCCGATGCCGCCGTGGGCCATAGTGCCCAGGGTGTAGTACTCCTCGGAGAAGAGTTGGCCGGTGGTGTAGAAGCCGAGGGCGCTGGGGCCCTGTTCCGCGAGCAGCGCCTTGGACTTGTCCACGATGCGCTGCATGGCGGTGTCCCAGTCCGTTTCCACCAGCTTCCCGCTCTCGCGGATAAGGGGTTTGGTGAGCCGGTCCGGGGAGGCGTTCGCCTGCCAGCCGTACAGGTCCTTGGGTCCCAGGCGGCCGTGGTTGACGCGGTCCACGGCCCGTCCCCGCACGCCCACGATCCTGTTGTCCTTGACGGCGATGTCCATGGCGTCGCCGTTGGAGTGCAGGAGCGAGGCCGTCTGGACCCACCGGTCCACGTCCTCCGGCGCCACGCCTTCGGCCAGGTGGGTATCGACCCTGACCGGCCAGTCAGCGCCGCTGCCGTACGGCGTCCGTGTCCCCCATGGTTCAGCTATCCGGTCAATCCGAGCCATCTGTCCATCTCCTTACAGGAACCGGCGGACAGCGTCGAAACGGCGCTGTCCCTACCGGATCCTGTACCCAGGATGGCTGGCTGGAAACGGGCTCCTTAGGCTTGCTTGTCCTGCAGCGGGCGCCGGGCCAGCCAGGCGGCCACGATGGCCCCGGAGATGTTGTGCCACAGCGAGAAGACCGCGGACGGCAGTGCGGCCAGGGGCGTGAAGTGGGCGGTGGCCAGCGTCGCGGCCAGGCCGGAGTTCTGCATGCCCACTTCGAACGCGAGGGCGCGGCGGGCTTTGTCGTCCAGGCGGCCCAGCTTGCCGGCAAGGTAGCCAAGGCCCAGTCCGAATCCGTTATGAAGCACCACGGCGAGGAAGACGATGGCCCCGGCCTCAATGATCTTGTTGGCGCTGCCGGCTACCACGATGGCCACGATCAGGGAGATCACGACGGCGGACGCCCACGGCAGCGCGGGCAGCACCTTGGCAACGAGCTTCTTGAGGAAGACCCGGGCGAGGAGGCCGGCCACCACCGGGAGCAGCACGGTCTTGACGATATCCAGGACCATGCCGGCAGCGTCGATCTGCAGGTACGAGCCGGCCAGGAACAGGACCAGCAGCGGGGTGACGATCGGGGCGATCAGGGTGGAGACGGAGGCCACGGCCACGGAGAGGGCAACATCGCCCTTGGCCAGGAAGGCCATGACGTTCGAGGCCGTGCCGGAGGGTGCGCAGCCCACCAGGATCACGCCGACGGCCAGCTCGGGCGGGAGGTTGAGGGCGCCCGCGATCAGCCAGCCAGCGCCGGGCATGATGATGTAGTGCGCCACGATTCCCAAGGCCACAGCCCACGGCCGCTTGGCCACGGCGGCGAAGTCCGGCGGGGTGAGGGTCAGGCCCATGCAGAACATGATGATGCCCAGCAGGTAGGGCACGCTGGGGGCCATGGGCTTGAAGACTCCGGGGAGCAGGAAACCGAGGATGCCGGCAACGACCACCAGGATGGGGAACACAGTCACCGCGATGCGGGCGATCCTGCTTTCCGCCTCGAGCGCGGGATTGACGGGTGTCCCGTCCGGGGACTTCTGGGGTTTAGTTGCCTCAAGCATCCAATAATGGTGGCACTGTCCTATAGGATTCCGCCAATTGATGACCGTGAACGGTAACAACGGCGGAATCCCGCGGCAATGCGCCTTTGAGGTCGACGCCTTGGCCGCCGAAGCGCAGCGCGAGTGTCCTCAAGACGGCGCACCTGGGATCTGGGCGGAACGGGAAGCAATGTTCCGAGGGTAGTCCTTGACTGGCAACGGCAGCGCCACGGACCGGAGCTGGTTCGTGGCGCTGCCATTGAGGCGGGTGCTAGGGAGTTAGGGCGAGAGTTCCTCGAGGACCCGGCCTTTAGTTTCGATGGCGAAGAAGATAGTCACCAGGCCACCTATGAGGGCAACGGCTGCGAAGACGGTGAACACCAGGCTGATGCCGTAGTTGTCCACGATGTAGCCGACCAGGATGGGGCCGATGGCGGAGCCGGCGCGGAGCCAGGCGCTGCCGAAGCCGGTGCCGATGGCGCGGAGCCGGGTCGGGTACAGCTCGGCGGAGTAGAGGTAGAGCGAGAAGGAGATGGTCTGGAGGATGGCGTAGGCGATGCTGGCGAATACTACGACCTGTGTCGCCGACACGGCGCCGAGGGCTGTGAGGATGACAAGAGGGACGGTCGCGGCCAGGAAGGCGAATGTGTACCAACGTTTACGGCCTACGCGGTCGATCAGCAGTGCGCAGAGGATGGATGCCACGACGCCCACGGCGGAGGTGACCCAGCCGTAGGCGAGGCTGGTCTGCAGGGGGAGGTTGAATGTCTGCTTGTAAAGGGTCGGCAGCCAGGTGACCAGGCCGTTGTTGACCATGTAGACGCAGATCCAGAGCATCCAGATCATGAAGGTGCGCTTTTTGTATATGCCTGAGAAGAGTTCGCGCCAGCTGGTGCGGGCGGTGGCCTTCGGATCCACGGGGCGGATGACGGGCTCGGAGAGGGTGTGTCCTGCCTTGAGTGCTTCCTTTTCGAGCATGGTGACGACGGTTTCGGCTTTGTGGACGTGTCCGCGGGAGGCTAGCCAGCGCGGTGATTCGGGCATCAGCCACCGCATCGGGATGGTGAGCAGGGCCGGGACGATGCCGACGATGAACATGGCCTTCCAGCCAACGACCGGGACGAGGAAGTATCCGGCGACGCCCGCGAACATGAGACCGACAGGGAAGATGACCTCGTAGAGCAGGAAGAATCTGCCGCGCTTCTTGGCTCCGACGAATTCGTTGATGTAGGCGCTGGCGACCGGTACTTCGCCGCCGGTGCCGATGCCTTGGAGAAAGCGGAAGATGATCATTGACGTGGCGCCCCAGGCGAAGAGGCAGGCTACGTCCATGGAGACGAAAAGCAGGATCGTGATCAACAGGACCGGGAGGCGTCCGATCCGTTCGGCGAGTTGGCCGAAGAAGAGTGATCCGAAGATTTGGCCGACGTAGCCGGCGGAGAGGATCATTCCGATTTCCCCGGCGGTGAGGTGCCATTCTGAGGACAGCTGGGGCATTGCGAATGCGATGGCCAGGACGGTGTAAGCGTCGAAGAACGTGGCTGACCCGATGACCACGCGGATGAGGGTCAGGCGTCGGGTGAGCGGGAGCCGTTCGAGGCGGGCTACGAGCTCTGCATTGATCCTGGCGGCGTTGGGGCCGCCAGCCATGGTTGTGGTGTTGTTTGGCTCGCGCATTGCGAGTCCTCCTTCTCCAGCGGTGATGCTGGGGTCCTCATTGACCAGAGTGGAGATGGCTAAAGCCTAGGGGAGGATGGCGGGAGTTGCTCCCGCCATCCTCAGGATCCGGGGATCAGGCGCTGACGGTGACCTTGCCGATGTTCGCGGCAGCGAAGGCTTCCGCGATTTCGGTTTCGGCGCCCTGGGGCAGGGGCAGGAGCGGGGTGCGCACCGTGGCGTGGTCCAGAATGCCGCGGTTCACGAGGCCCCACTTCAAGGCGACCGTGCCTTCCATGTGGGAGCCGCGGTGGTAAACGTTCTTCGTTACCGGGAGCAGCCGCTCATGGATTGCGTGGGCACGCTTGTAGTCCTGCGCCTTGCCTGCTTCGATCAGTTCGACGAGCAGTTCGGGGGCGATGTTACCGTAGCCGACGAGCAGGCCGTCGACATCGAACATTGTCGGCAGCAGGTATTCGTCGTGGCAGGACAGGATCTGCAGTTCGGGGTAAGCGGCGCGCAGGGCGGGGATCTCGGTGTACCACCGACGCATGTTCCGGACACCGTTCTTCGTGGCAAAGACTCCCTCCTGGCCAGCGATCTCCAGCTGAGTGTCGAGGTCGTAGGTCGCCTTGGTGTTGTCGGGGTACTGGAAGAGGATCAGCGGCAGGCCGGACTCTTCATAGATTTCCTTGTAGCGCGACTGCGGTGCGCCCTGCTGGTAGCCGAAGCGCAGCCAGCCGTGCGAGGGGTAAACGAGACCAGCTGACGCGCCGGCCTCGACGGCCTTCTTGGCCTCGAGGGCCGCAGTCTTGTTGCCTTCCTTGGTGATACCAGCCACAACCGGTACCCGGCCGTCGGTGGAGGCCACGAACGCGCGGATGACGTCAAGCTGTTCTTCTTCGGTGAGGAACGTGCCTTCGCCGGCGTGGCCCAGGACGACGAGGCTCTTTACGCCCTCAATCGATCCGAGCCACGAACCCAGGCGCTGGATCGCAGCGAAGTCGACAGCGCCATCTTCGGTGAACGGGGTGACAGGTGCGGGGCTAAGTCCGCGGAGATCG
Organism: Pseudarthrobacter sp. LT1; assembly: GCF_035621795.1. Lineage (NCBI taxonomy): Bacteria > Bacillati > Actinomycetota > Actinomycetes > Micrococcales > Micrococcaceae > Pseudarthrobacter > Pseudarthrobacter sp. LT1. The sequence continues at coordinate 400,851 of NZ_CP141830.1, read as the reverse complement.
AGTGCCATTTGCAGCTACCTTCTTGTCTTCATTGATGGTCGGTAGTTCCGCTAAGATGAAATCGTTTGCGGGAACGTTTTCAAGTTTGCACGTGTCGCAGCTCACTGTCAAGAGAACGTTTGCAAGAAGGAGGAATAGAGTGGCTGTAACACCCTTGCTGAAGAGGAGAACCGCGATGGAACGTCCCGCCCCCGCAGGGATTGTCACGCTCAAGGATGTCGCGGCTGCCAGTGGCGTGAGCATCTCGACCGCCAGCCGCGCGCTGGATGAACGCACCACCTCCAGATCCGCGGCGGCAGCCCATGTCCGGAAGATCGCGGAAGAACTCGGGTACCGGCGGAACTCCTTTGCCTCAAGCCTGCGCCGCGGCGAGACCCGGACTTTGGGCGTCCTTGTGCCCCGGCTCAGCGACACGGTCATGGCCTTGATGTTCGAAGAGCTCGAGAAGGCAGCGTCTTCCCGCGGCTACTTTGCGATGGTCGCCACCAGCGGAGATGACCCCGTGGATGAACGCAGCGCGGCCGAAACACTCCTCGATAGAAACGTCGATGGGTTGATTCTCGCCACGGCGCGGCTCGATGACGAGCTCCCCCGACTGCTGCGTGAGCGCCGTGTAGCGCATGCGCTGGTGCTCCGAACCGACGGCATCAGTCCCTCGGCGCTCGGAGACGACGAGGTCGGCGGCTACCTCGCCACACGTCACCTCATCGACCTGGGCCATCGCAACATTGCTGTCGTTACCGGCCCCGCTTTCACCTCCACCGGAACCGCACGCTTGGCGGGAGCACGCAGAGCACTGAATGAAGCAGGCATCCAGCCGCGCGAAGAATGGCTTATCGCTGCCGGGTACGGCATCGAGAATGGCTACACGGCCGGCGAAACGCTCCTCGCAGGAACACCGCAATCCCGCCCGACAGCCATCTTCGCCGCCAACGACAACATCGCCATGGGTGTCATGGCCGCAGCCCACCGCAACGGGATCAGCATCCCCGACAATCTGGCATTGGTCGGATACAACGACACGCCACTGTCCGCCCGGCTGCCGACGCCCCTGACCTCGGTGCACGTTCCCCTGGACCAGATAGCAGCCACCGCCATCGACCTCATCGTCAACCCAGGCATCGAACCACTCATCCGCCGGTCCATGCCCACTCTCATCCCACGCCAATCCAGCGGAGCGCCCCAGCGCACCGGTACGTGAAACAGCACCCTATGCTGCCCCTGGGGTTGTCTGGGTTGCGAAGTCGTTGACATCCACGGAAGCTCCGCTGTTGTCGAAATCGAGGTGGCGCGCTTCCTTCCACCGCAGTCTCGGTGTCACTTTCCAAACGGGCGCCCGTGGACGTGCCGCCTGACAGGGCTCATCGCCCCTTAAGACAATCGCCCGCTCCGGGATACCGGGGCGGGCGTTGTACAGCGAACGTCAGAGCTGCTTGCGGAGCTCCATCTTGCGGATTTTGCCGCTGGCGGTGCGCGGCATGTCCTCCACCACCACTAATGACTTGGGGATCTTGTAGCGGGCGAGCCTGCCGTCGAGGAAGCTGCGCAGCTGCTCCGCGGTCAACGATTCCCCTTCGCGCAGGGTCACGATCGCCTGGGGGACCTCGCCCCATTTGTCATCCGGGACGCCGATGACGGCCACGCTGCCCACGGCACTGTGCTCGGAGATGACCGCTTCCACCTCTGCCGGGTAGATGTTCTCCCCGCCGGAGATGATCATGTCCTTGAGCCGGTCCGAGACGAACAGGAAGCCTTCCGGGTCCCGGTAGCCCATGTCGCCGGAGCGGAACCATGCCCCGTCCGCATAGCTGGCGGCAGTGGCCTCCGGCCGGTTCCAGTACTCCTTGATCACGTTGGGGCCGGAGATCTGGATTTCCCCCACCTCGCCAGGGGCCACCGCGCCACCCATGGGATCGGCGATCCGGAGGTCGGTGAAAAAGTGCGGCAGGCCCGCCGAACCGGCTTTCTCCCTGGACCGGTCCACGGGAAGCATGGTGACGCCGGGGGCCGTTTCGGTCATGCCGTAGCAGCTGGTGAAGCCGATGCCGCGGTCCTCGTACGCGTCCAGGACCCGGCGCGGAATGGCGGAGCCCCCGCAGGTGAGCTTGTCCAGGGAGCTGAGGTCCGCGGTTGCCCAGCCTGGGTCTTCGCAAAGCAGCTGGAACGTGGTGGGCACCCCGTTGAGGGTGGTCACCTTGTGTTTCTGGATCAGGTCCAGAACCCTGGCGGGATCGAACTTGGCCTCGAGGACCACGGTGGCGCCCTTGAGGAGCATCGGCAGCAGCCCCATGTCCAGGGACGCCACGTGGAACAGCGGCGAGATCATCAGCGCCACGTCGTTGCGGTTCAGGTCCATGTCCACGATGGTGTTGATGCAGTTCCACGTGATGTTCCCGTGCGTCAGCAGCGCACCTTTGGGCTTGCCCGTGGTCCCGGAGGTGTACAGGATCATGGCGCCGTCGTCATGGGCCACGGGCACGTCGACGGGTTCGGCAGCCGCCGTTTGCAGCGCCTCCCCGTACTGTTCCACCGTGACGGAGCGTTCGACGGCGGCGGGTGACGCGGCGGCGGAAGGTTCCGTCCCGCCGTCGAGCGTTACCACCAGGCGGTGGGTGACACCGGTCCCTTCCAGCGCGGCAGTTGCGGACGCCTCAAGGACGCCGGCGTTGACCAGGAGCCGGGCTCCGGAATCCTGCAGCTGGAACTGCAGTTCCGGCGGCGCGAGCCGGGTGTTCAGCGGCACGAAGATGGCGCCCAGGATGCCGCAGGCAAAGAACGTTTCCACGAAGGAAGGGTGGTTCTCGCCAAGGTAGGCCACCCGGTCACCCTTGGCCACTCCCCTGTCCCGGAGTGCGTTGGCCAGGCGGTCGGCCCTTTCGGCCAGCTCTTGGTAGCTCAAGGCGCCGGCACCGGACAGGAGGGCTGCCTTGGAGCCCGACTTCCGGCGGCGGCGCTGCAGCCAGGATCCAACTCCATTGTTGTCCATGGTTCTCCTAACGGACCGTGGTGAGGTCGTTGTTCTTAGATTCCCGCGTCAGGGTGATGAAGACAATCGAGACCAGCGCCATGACGGACAGGAACACCACCACCGGGAGGATGTTTTGCCCGGAGTCCTTGTAGAGTCCGGCGATGATGCCCGGGGTGAAGCCTGCGCCGATGAGGGTGGCCAGCTGGTAGCCCACGGCGGCGCCGGTGTAGCGGGAGGTGGTGCCGAACTGTTCGGACACGAACGCCGCCAGCGGCCCGTAAAGGGAGGAGTGCAGGATGAGCGCCACGGTGAAGGCCAGGAAGACCAACCCCACGTTGCCCGAGCCGAGCATGCCGAACATTGGGAAGAGGTAGGCGATGAACAGGGCCAGGCCGGCGATCATCACCGGGCGGCGGCCGAACCGGTCCGAAAGGCGGCCGCCCAGCAGGACGAAGACGATGGAGATGGCGGAGGCTCCGGCGAAGGCGTAGAGCACGCCCTGTTGCGGTGCGCCCTTGGACACGGCGTACGTCACGGAGAAGGTGGGCAGCACCACCTGCAGGCCGAAACCGGCAGCCCCGGCGAACATGATCATGATCAGTGCCTTGGGCCGGCGGAGCACGTCCAGCAGCGGGATCTTGCGCTTGGCACCCTGCGCCTCTTCTTTGGCCACGGCCTCGGCGAAGATGGGGCTTTCGGAGACCCGGAGGCGGACGAACATGCCCACGATGAGGAGCACGAAGGACAGCAGGAACGGCACGCGCCAGCCCCAGGCCAAAAACGCATCCTGCGGCAGGGCCGAAAAAGCGCCCATTACCAGGGTGCCCAGCACGGCGCCGGTGGGGGCACCGGCGTTGACGAACGACGCCGCGAAGCCGCGCCGTTTGGGGTTCGCGTGCTCCAGGGCCATCAGTGCGGCCCCGCCCCATTCACCGCCGACGGCGATGCCCTGGCAGACCCGCAGCAGCACCAGGATGACCGCGCCCCACGGCCCGATCACGCCGGCACCCGGAATCACACCAATAAGGGTGGAGGCGATGCCCATCATGGCCATGGAGATGATCAGCATCCCCTTGCGGCCCACCTTGTCACCGAAGTGACCGAAGATCACGCCACCCAGCGGCCTGGCAACGTACCCGGCGGCAAAGGTGGCGTAAGCGGCGACGACGCCCACCCATTCGTCCGTGCCGGCGAAGAAGACCTTGGGGAAGGCCACTGCTGCTGCCGTGGCATACAGCAGGAAGTCGTAGAACTCGATGGTGCTGCCCAGATAGCTGGACAGGATGACCGTGCGCGCTTCCTTGCGCTTGGCGGCCGTGCCCGCAGGTGCGAGCGTGGTGTGTCCGGACATGGCTGTTCCTAAAGACGGAGGAATGTGGGGGTTTTGGGGTTGCCTGAGGCGGCGGCGCCGGAGCGGACCGCCTGGGGTTTGGAACTGCTGTTACTGGTGGAAGCGGCTTACTTGTAGAAGCGGGCCAGGAATTCGGCCACGACGGCCGGGCGTTCCTGGCCTTCGATCTCGATGGTGGCGTTGACCTTGATCTGGGCGCCGCCCTTGACCTCGGTCACCTCGGCGATGGTGGCCTGCATGCGGACCTTGGAGCCCGCGGTGACCGGTGAGGTGAAGCGGACCTTGTCCAGGCCGTAGTTGACCTTGGTGGTGACGCCCTCGACGTCGAACAGCTCGCCCCAGAACGGGATGATCAGGGACAGGGTGAGGAAACCGTGGGCGATGGGTGCGCCGAACGGGCCGTCCTTGGCCCGTTCGGGGTCGGTGTGGATCCACTGGTGGTCGTCGGTGGCGTCCGCGAACAGGTTGATCTGTTCCTGGGTGATCTGGCGGTAGTCGGTGGTGCCGAGGTCCTTGCCGGACAGGGTGAGCAGGGTGTCGAAATCGACGACGAGATTGGGCATCGTTGCCTCCTGGGCTGGTGTGTGGTTGTGGTGCTGTGCAGGTGTTGCAGGGCTTAGCGGGTGAAGGCGCTTTCGCCGGTGAGGGCGCGGCCGATGATGAGGGCGTTGATCTCGTGGGTGCCTTCGTACGAGTAAACGGCTTCGGCGTCAGCGTGGAAACGCGCGACGGCGGTTGCCAGGGTGATGCCGTTGCCGCCCACCACTTCGCGGGCCAGGGCTACGGTGTCGCGCATGAACAGGGACGTTTGCATCTTGGCCAGGGCGGAGTCCTGGTCGCGGTAGACGCCTTTGGCCTGCTGTTCCGTGAGCCGGACCACCAGGGACAGGCTGGCTGTGACGTTGCCCAGCATGCGGGCCAGTTTTTCCTGAACAAGCTGGAAGGAGCCTAGAGTCCGGCCGAACTGCCGGCGTTCGTTGACGTAGGCGAGGGCGGCCTCGAAGGCACCGGCGGCAATGCCGGTGGCGATCCAGGCGACGTCCGAGCGCATGGCCCGGAGCATCGCCGCTACATCCCGGAAGGAGTTCACGTTGTGCAGGCGCATGGCCTCGGGGACGCGGACGCCGGTGAGGGTGATGTGGGCGTTCTGCATCATCCGCAGCGAGGTCTTGCCCTGGATCTTCTCCAGGCTGACGCCGTCGGCTGTCCGGTCCACGAGGAAGGCCTTGACCTGCCCGTCCGCGGTGTCCCGGGCGAATACTGCGAGGACGTCCGCGGTGGCTGCGCCGCCGATCCAGCGTTTGGCACCGTCCAGGATCCAGCTGCCGTCGGCCTGCCGCCGGGCGGTGGTGGAGAGTCCGCCGGCGATGTCCGATCCGGATTCTGGTTCGGTCAGCGAGAACACGCCCTTGAGGGAGAAGTCGATGACCTTGGGCATCCATTCGGCCTGCTGTTCCGGCGAGGCACCCACGCGGATGGCGGTGCGGAACAGGCCGGCCTGGGCGGTGTACCAGGTGGCCAGGGACGCGTCCGTGCGGGCCAGTTCGAAGATCCGGAAGCCCTGGTAGATGCCGCGGGCCGGGCTGTGTTCTGCACCCGCGGCGCCAGTGAGTTCGGCTGGTTCCATGAGGTCCAGGTCGATCAGCGGCCGGGCAAGTTGATCCGGAAACTCGCCGCGTTCCCAGTACTCGGCCAGGAGTGGCCTGGCTTCAGAATCGAGGAAAGTCCGCAGCCGGGACAGGACCTGGCGCTCTTCGGGTGTGAGGAGGGACTCGGCGTCGTACCAATCCGCTGTTTCATAAAGCCGGGCACCCAAGGCGGCATCCGCCGTCGTCAGCGTGTCCATTTCAGGCCCCCAGCCCGAGCAGGCGGACCGCGTTGTCCTTGAGGATCTTGGGCCGTACCTCGTCCTTCAGCGGGAGGTCCGCGAAGGCGCCCAGCCACTTCTGCGGGGTGATCAGCGGGAAGTCGGTGCCGAACAGCACCTTGTCCTGGAGGTAGGAGTTGGAGGCCTTCACCAGCGATTCCGGGAAGTACTTGGGCGACCAGCCGGAGAGGTCGATGAACACGTTGGCCTTGTGGGTGGCGATGGAGTTGGCCTCGTCCTGCCAGGGCACGGACGGGTGGGCCATGATGATCTGCAGGCCCGGGAAGTCGGCGGCCACGGCGTCCAGCAGCAGGGGGTTGGAGTAGGCCAGCTTGATGCCGTAGCCGCCGGGAAGGCCCGCGCCCATGCCGTTTTGTCCGGTGTGGAAGATGGCGGGCAGGCCCAGTTCCTGGAGGGTTTCCCACAGCGGGTAGAAGCGCTCGCTGGAGGGGTCGAAGCCCTGAAGAGAGGGGTGGAACTTGAAGCCGCGGGCGCCGAGTTCGATGGCCTGGTGCTTGGCCCCGGCGATGGCGTCCTCGCCGGTTCGCGGGTCCACGCTGCCGAACGGGATCAGGACGTCATTGTTCCGGGCGGCGCCGGCGATGAGTTCGGGGATGCTGTTGGGCTCGTGCTTGAGCTGGGTGCGGGCATCCACGGTGAAGACGACGGCGGCCATGTTCAGTTCGCGGTAGACCTCGGCGATGCGGTCCAGGGACGGGGTGCGGTCCTCGGCCTTGAAGTACTTGGCCGAGGCTTCGGTCAGTTCCTCCGGCAGGGAGCCGTGGCCGCAGCTGTCCACCTCGAGGTGGACGTGCATGTCGATGGCGTCGAGCTTTGCCGGGTCGATGCCCAGTTCGTAGCGGTCGGCCATGGTCAGCGGGCCTCGGCGGCCTGTGCGGGCTTCAGGTCCTCCGGCAGCGGGAGGAATTCCTCGCCGTAGCCCTGGAGCGTACTGGCGGTGAACAGCTGGCCGGCGTTTTCCTGCAGCGCCTCGTAGCTCCAGCCGCCCTCACGGTACTCGGTGGTGGCCGCTTCCGGGTGGGTCCAGACCTGGAGCCGGTCACCGCCGGCGCCGATGGCCTGGCCGGTGATGTTGGCTGCCTCGTCGGAGGCGAGGTAGGCAACCAGTCCGGAGACGTCGTCGGCCGTTCCAAAGCCCAGGTCGTGGCGGAAGAAGGACGGCATGGCCTCGCCGCGCTCGTCCGCCTCCACGGCCTTTTGGAAGTAGGGCACGGTCTTGGTCATGGCGGTGGCGGCGACGGGGATGACGCTGTTGACCGTGACGCCGGCCTTCTTCATTTCCAGCGCCCAGGTGCGGACCATGCCCACGATGCCTGCCTTGGCGGCGGCGTAGTTGGTCTGGCCGAAGTTGCCGCGCTGGCCGGTGGGCGAGCCGATGGTGATGATGCGGCCCTGGACGTCGTGTTCCTTGAAGTAGGCGTAGGCCTCGCGGACGCAGGTGAACGTGCCCTTGAGGTGGACGTTGATCACCAAGTCGAAGTCCTCGTCCGTCATTTTCAGCAGGGACTTGTCGCGGAGGATCCCGGCGTTGGTGACCAGGATGTCCAGGCGGCCGAAGGTGTCCACGGCTCCGGCCACCAGGGCCTTGGCAGCGTCCGTGGTGCCCACCGGAACCACCACGGCGGTGGCGCGGCCGCCGTCGGCCTCGATCTGCGCGACGGCCTGCGCGGCGGTGTCCGCGTTGACGTCATTGATGACGACGGCGGCACCCTGGCGGGCGAGTTCCCTTGCGTAGGCGAGCCCGAGGCCCTGCCCGCTGCCGGTGACAATTGCAACCTTGCCGTTCAAGCTCATGGCCTGCTCCTTCGCATGCGCCGGCCGAAGCCGTTGGGGTGGTCCCACTGCGGTGTGAGATCCTTGTTGAAATCAATGAAATTACGGATCATTGAAAAAGTCAACGATTGTTTTTTACACCGGAGTTGTGATGGCCACCTTGGGCACCGAAGTTCAGACACCCCGCCTTGCGGCAGCCAGGATCGGCAGCGACGTGGGCCTGCTGCTCGCCAAGCTGCACGCCGCCGGCTCGGTGCTGAACAACAAGGCGTTGGCTGACTTCGGCCTGCGGGAACGCTCCTTCTCCATCCTGACGCTGGCGTGCAGCGGGCTCGAGCCCACGCAGCGGGAACTGGCGGACTTCCTCAGCCTGGACCCCAGCCAGGTGGTCACCCTTGTGGACGACCTGGAACGCCGCGGCCTCGTGGAACGGGCGCAGGGCAAGCAGGACCGGCGCGCCAAGATCATCGTCTCCACTGCCGAGGGGCGGAAGATGCACGCGAAGGCCCGCACCGCCATGGACGCCGCCGAGCTGAACCAGCTGGCCGTACTGTCCGGGGAGGAGTCGCAGGAATTGAAGCGGCTGCTCCGCAAGGCACTGTGGGGCGCGGCGGAGTAGGCGGCTGCCTGGATTTCCGTTTTTAAGGTTTAGCTACACGAGCTTGGGCAACTCCGTGAACCCGTTCGGGGACCGATGAGACGTTACTCATTCCAAGGGTTCCGACACACTCTGGAGCGTTGCGGTTAGGGCACCTTCACCGTGCATTTCATCGTGCGGGGTAAACGTGCATGTATGGTCAGCAGCGGTTGCGAAACAAAAATCCATGCCTGGCTGCACGGTAAACGACCGCCATACGGGCACAACCCCGGCAAGGAATCTCAACGGTGAACACTTCCGCCCCCCGCACCCAGCGCCGGCGTATCCTGTGGACATGGCCATGGGGGCAGGCAAGAGCGACAACAGATATGAGTGGCAATCATGGCCACCGGATTCCTTAGAGGGAATGCCGCCTAAGCGGAGGCGCTTGGCCGGCTGGGCAATTTTTTGGTTCATTATCCTGGGATCATTGCTGGGGTCCGCCCTAGAGGCATTCGGCGTTCCGGAACCGTGGCGATCCACGCTTGTAGCCGCCGCATTGGCTGCAATGTTTGTTCCCTTGATCCGGGCCGCAGCTTCGGAGGCCCGACAGCTCCGCGCCGAAGGGATTGAACTGCCTTCCTATCGGGTTACCCGCAAGTCATTGATCTCCATGGGCGTCCTCACTGGTGTCCTTTGGATCGCCTTTGCCGTAGTTGCATTCAGCGGGAGGCCCGTCTTCCCGCTAGTGCCAATTGCCGCCACCGCATGGCTGGTTTTCCAAATCCAACGGTGGAGAAAGCCATCAGCCGACGAAACCGCACCTGCGCGTACCGAGACGCCTGACTCGCCGAGCTGACTACATCAACGGCGGCCGGTGAAGGATCCTCCACCGCACGGTGGCCCACGTCGGGGCTCAGCCCGGATCGGCTTGGAGTAAAAAGCAGCTGGGGCATTCCGCTGGAGGCGGGATTATGCTTCCACAATGGGGAACCTGGAAGAACGGAAAGTCCAGCCGCGCTGGATGAATTGGTTATGGCTGGTTGCAGCGATCCCGGTTGGTTCGGGTGTTGCATGGATAGTCAGAAACTTCAGCCCGATAGCTCCCGATGCGTTGGCCGTGCCTGTAGCCTGCGTCGTGGTCTTTGCTATGGCGATAGCCGTTTCCTCTCGCAAGAGCCACAAAAGGTTGAACGGCAACGAGCCCTCCCACCCGTCAGGGTCGCGGCTCGAGTGAATCGCTAGACGGCCTATCCGCCTGGTACAGAGTGGCGCTCGGTAGAGGATCCCTGACCGGGCGGCTTTAGCGTGGACGCTTAGCTTTCGAGTATGCGACGTTTGGCTGCGGAAAATTCTTCTGTGCTGAGGGCGCCCCTCGAATAGAGGTCCGCAAGAAGGGAAAGATCCGCTGCGACCGGGTGCGGGCCGGTGCTTTGATTCTTCGTATGGCGCTTGCCAACCGTGCCAGAAGCAGCCGCCGTGGCCTTCGTTCGGCTCTTTGTCAGTGCGTACAAGACAAGCATGATGGCACCAAGAACCGCTACGGCAATCCCAAGCGGCATGGATAAGTACGAATGGAAGGCTGTCCCTATGATTGCGATGGCTACTCCCGCGCAAACCAAACCGACGCCACATACCCAGCGGGCTGTCTCACGAAGGGGGTGCTTTCCTTTGAACTCAAACAAGTACCCGTCGGCAGGACTGGGAACCGCGTGCTCGTTCATGTGCTGAAGCCTAGCTTCGACCTGGATCATTGAACATCCCCATTTTTCTGGGAGTCTCACCACCGCAAGTAACCCGATCGATAAGCGGACATGCTCTGTTTCCGCTCTTGAAGCTTTCCTGATCGGGCGAAACCTTTTGGACTTTGCCGGACACTAAAGGGCATGGGGACCATAGATACGGGTGATGAGACGCTGTGGCGCCGGAGCCTTTTGGGACAGGGCGACGCTTTTGGCGACCTGTACGACCGGCACCGCGACAGGGTTTTCCGCCACGCCTACCGGCTGTGCGGAAACCACCACGATTCCGAAGACATCATGGCCGCGGCGTTCCTTGAACTGTGGCGCCGGCGAAAGCACGTCCGAGTGGTCGAGGGATCCATTCTTCCCTGGCTGCTGGTCACGACCACGAACGTTGCGCGAAACCGTGCCCGTGCTGCCGCTCGCTACCAACGGCTTCTGAACTCGCTGCCGCGCAGCCGGGAACCTGACGACGCCAGTGCAGATCCCTACCGCCGATACCAAAACCAGCTGGACAACGACCTGGCACAGGCTTTGGCCAGCTTGACCATTGAGGATCTGCAGCTGGTGAGCCTGGTCGTTTTCGAAGAACACACCATCGCTGCAGCCGCGGCCATCCTGAATCTGACACCGTCAGCAGCGAAATCACGCATGCACCGAGCCAGACAGCGGCTAAGAACCGCCCTGAACGGGGATGCATCAACGAACTCACCCACGGCTGCAACCCCAGTTCTGGAAGGAGAACGGCCATGAATCAGCTCCACGTGGACGACCTCTTCAGTGACGCCCTGCGCACGAAACTCGTGACAGAAGTCGAAAAAATCGCTCCTTCCCGGGCAAAGAAGCGCGCCAGACTCTGGGCTGGAACTGCGGCAGTTGCCGGCATCGGCCTCCTAGGCGGTGTCGGCGCGACCGCCGCCGGCCTGTTTTCAACTCCCGGCTCCTCGCAGGTGACACCCCTGGCATCTCCTGTGACAGAGATACACACAGGAACGGCCACTGTTCAGCTCGGTCACGCACCCGAAGGCGCCACAGGCATCGAACTGCAGCTCAACTGCCTCACTCCTGGGCGCTTTGAATTCGAGGACGGCGCCAACGCCACCTGCAAACCGGAGGACGTTGGAACACGCCAGGACTGGACCGGTTACACGCTGCCTCTCACGGCCGGAAAAGAGAGCATCACCATCACTACGAGCCCCCAAGCCAGCTGGAAACTAACAGCCCAGTACGTCAATACCGAAATTACCGACTGGGCAGTGAACCCCCATGGAGATACCTACGGTGCTGCAAACGAAAACGGAAGCCCCGACCTGGTCGCCGTCATAGCAACAAACGGGACAAGCGGATACGCCTACCGAACCGACCTCGAGGACGCCAACGGAACAACAGCCAGCAAAACGTTCAAAAGCCCCGCGGACGCCCTCGCCTGGCAGGAATCAATCAAGGGCAAAGAGTTCGTCGTCCCCGTCTACGACTCAACGGGCAAAACCGTGGTCGGCGAATTCGTCATCGGCCGCGGAACCGGCACCTCCGGAGTCGTGGGAGAACCGGCACCGGAATGCGCCGGAGTTCCGCCCACACTGGGTCCTGGCGAAACCTACCCCTGCCCCGGCCTGTCGACAACCGAAACCGGACGCCCCGCAATCCCAGTCCCTTCAAAGTAACTGCAAGTACCTGGCATGCCCGTATACCGATCGGCTAACGGGCAGCTAATCAATCCCCTCTTGGGCTGTCCTGTGCGACAAATAGCGTCGCGAAGATACCGCTATTTATCGCCGGATGTCACACAAGGACCCTCAGCTCACGGCGTCCCGAAGAGGTCCATCCGTAACATCTACTCAAAGAGGCGTCGCGTACGTCGCGTACGCACGGACCGGGCATTCAACCCCGCGCCGACGGTCGACCGCCTGGGCCACCTGCCTCCAAACGCTGGCGTGCGGTGTTCAGTCCTGCTCCCACCGGCACATGGCCGGTGGCCGCTGCCAACCCAAAGACCGGCATATCGCTATACATGCTTTCCCTGCCACCCGGAACCGTCTCATAGGTTTCGTGCCATACGCCGACGTCGCCATTGCCGGCTGATTCGCGCATGAACCGGCGCCAGGGCTCAAGGTGCGGCGCCGACCGGTCGGCCGCGAACCGCTGCAAATCCTCCGGGCTTTTCCAGTAGGTGACCATGATGGTGGTCCGCCCGAACCATTGCTGGTAGCCCAGGAAGCCAGCCTCCGGCGTCTTGGCTAGGTAGGCAAGCATTTTGGGCATGGCCGCCCCCACCCGTACCACCTTCCCGAACTTCCACCACCGGTTTGCACGCATCCCGATCAGGAAGACCGTCACGGGGCCACCCCCGGGATCGGCAGTGAAACGTCCTTTGAGCACTTGCTGTGACATGCGCTTCTCCTATCCATAACACTGTTACAAAACATTGTTATGCAATACTTGTCCTATGGCAAGACCCGTAGTCCACGATGAGGCCCTGCGTCGCAGGCTGCTCGACGCCGCAGCCTCCTTGATCAGCCGTGACGGCGTTGCCTCCGTATCGTTGCGCAGTATTGCCGCAACCGCTGGGACTTCGACGACGGCGGTGTACTCGCTCTTCGGGGGCAAGGCGGAATTGCTGACTGCCGTGCTTGACGACGGCTTCGCGTCGTTTGCTGCCTCCCAACAAGCAGCCGGCGCTGCCGGCCTCGAAGCATTGGGCCGGGCTTACCGAACCTGGGCGCTCGAGCATCCCGCCCTCTACGGCTTGATGTTCGGCGGCTCGCTGGCCAGCCAAGTGCCGTGTACGCCGACGCCGGGAGCCACTGAGCCATCGATCGCGCCGCTGTTCGCCGCGGTCGCCGCAGCCCTGCCCGGAGCAGCAGATGATGAGATCGCCTCTATGGTCGGCGTTGTCTGGGGCCAGGTCCACGGGCTGGTGTCACTAGAGCTGGCCGGCGCACCCGCAGCTGGCTGGACGTGGGATGCGGCCTATGATGCCGCCATCCGGCAGATCGGTCGATCTCTTGGACGCTACACGTAATTCCTCAGTATGCGCCGTCGGGGAAATGCCCGATAAAGGTTGGGATGATGGATCATGGGCGCCGCTTCAAGCCGTGAAACAACGTTATTGACACAGTCCTAATCCGTAGGAAGACTGGGCTCCCAATCATCCCCTCCCCCACTGCACTAACACCGCCTCCCTAAACGGTCGTTTTTGGCTATTGAGGATAGGGATCTTCACACGGCAGTTTGCGACGTGGGTGGACCAGCAAATCTCCCGAGCGTGACGACGCATCTAGCCGGCCGGGACTGCCAGCTGGGCAGGGGTTTCCTTTCCGGGTCCGCGGGCGAGACCCACCCGGGCATTGCCGGCGAGGTGCACGAGTATGCCCACCACGAGAAACGCGGCGAGTACCAGGGCACTGGTGGCGAGGACCGCCGGCCAGCCGCCGTCGAGCCCCGGGTTGAGGAAGTCGTAGGGGTACCAGCCGTCGAGGGCACCGCGCACCCAGGAGAAGATTAGGAACACCCCCGGGTAGCAAAGCCAGACGAGGGGCCGCCGCCACGGACCTCGGACGGTGCGCGTGACCAGGAGCCAGTCGAGCCCCGCGACCAGCGGTGCGATGCGATGGGTCACCATCCACGGCCAGTACATGTCCAGCGTCCACCACGGTTCGCCAGGCGGAGCCACGAGCACCACATAAATAATGCCCGTCATCACCAGGTAGAACGCGAGGGCACCGAAGAGATGGTCCCACCACTGTGGCAGCCGCGCACGCGGCCGCGCGGCGGACACAAGGAACACGAGCCCGAGGACGAGGTTTGACTGGAACGTGAACTGGGAAATGAGCTGGGGGATATCGACGGAATTGCCGGGCTGGGTCGCGTCATATAGCTCCTGGCCGAGGGCCGCGAGCATGGCAAGTCCGGCGCCGCCACGTACTACACGGATCCAGACGCGGTCCGGATGCAGCGCCCGGTTGGCGCCCACGTTGCGTTGAACCGGAGGACTCAGCGTCAGCACGTCGCTCATGGCATCAGCGTAGTGTTGCGCCAAACGTAGCCCCAGAGTCCAAAGGACCGGGTTGCCACCGGCCGCCGCATCAGCCACGAGTCGCCTTAGGAAGCACTAGTGCGGCATGAAGTCCCGCGGAAGCTAAGTGGTTGGGACGCTCAGACGATCAAGACGGCTTCGAGCACACGAACATGACGGTCCGGATGCGCCGCTCGGCGAGGTTGGCCACCTGGTTGGCTGTCATCTGCGCGAAATCGTCCCCCAAGAAGGTCGCGAAGGTCACCGGCGGTGGCCCCTCCCTCTGGATCTTGGCGAGCATCCTCTGGAACCAGACAAGGCTTTCGTCCGACGAGTCGACTTCCGAAACGACATCAAAACCTGCGGACGGGAGGAGTTCGCGCATCTCTTCCAGCGTCGCGGGAAAGCTCGTCGAGGAGTCGGCGGCCCACGGCACCGGGTAGTGCACCTCGCCGCCTTCCCCCTGCAGGACGTCGTAAACCACGAACCTGCCGCCCGGCCGGAGGACACGGAAAGCTTCCACATACAGCGCATGCTTGTCGGGGATATTCATGGCCACATGCATGGTCAGCGCCGCATCCGCTGACCTATCGGGAAGACCGGTGGCTGTGGCGTCCCCAACGCGGAAGCGGGTACGGCCGGACAGGCCTGTCCACTCCGAGAGTGCCGTCGCTACCTGGCAGAACTCCGGGGTGAGGTCGACCCCTGTGACCGTGCACCCGGTCATTTCGGCGAGGGTCCGCGCGGGCCCGCCCAGTCCGCTGCCGAGGTCGAGCACATGGGAATCGGCGGTGAGCGCGAGTGCTTCGATGATTTCCAGGGTTGCCCTGCGGCCACGGATGTGGAACTCGTCAACAGCAGCGAGATCGGCCGGCCGCAGCCTCGTACGGTCCACACCGGCCGCGTCCAAGGCAGAACCGATGGCCCCCACAAGTCCGCCGGGGCCGGTGTAGAACGCCGAAACCTGGTTCATTGCGCCATCGTCACACCGGGCGGCTGCAGGGTCAACGCGAAGCGCGATTACCAGTCGTGGACGGTGCCGTCGACGAGGCGGTTGTAGGGCAGGTAGGCCTGCTGGTACGGGTAGGCTGCTGCGGCTTCTTCGTTGAATTCGACGCCGATCCCGGGCTTGTCGCCCGGGTGCAGGTACCCGTCCACGAAAGTCATGGACTGCTCGAAGACCTCGTTGGTCTTATCCGAATGCTGCATGTACTCCTGGATCCCGTAGTTATGGATCGCCAACCCCACGTGCAGCTGCGCCGCGAACCCCACCGGGGAAATGTCGGTGGGGCCGTGGAAGCCGGACTTGATCTGGTACTGCGCGGCGAAGTCCATCACCTTCTTCAACGGGGAAATCCCGCCAAAATGCGTGGACGCGGCCCGGACGTAATCGATCAACTGTTCCTTGATCAGCGTCTGGTAATCCCACACGGTATTGAAGATCTCCCCGATCGCCAACGGCGTGGTGGTGTGCTGCCGGACCAGGCGCAGACCCTCCTGGTTCTCCGCCGGAGTGCAGTCCTCCAACCAGAACAAGTCATACGGCTCCAGCGCCTTGCCCAGCTTCGCGGCCTGGATCGGCGTCATCCGGTGGTGCCCGTCATGCAGCAACGGGATCTCCGGGCCGAACTCGTTCCGGACCGCCTCGAACACGGTCGGCAAATGCCGCAGGTAGGCGCGGGCGTCCCAGTCCTCCTCCACCGGGAACGCACCCCGCCCGGCCGGCTCATAGTCATACCGCTCCCCCGACGCCTGCGCCTGCGCCGCCACACCGTAGACAGCCTTGATGCCGGGGACGGCGGTCTGGATCCGGATCGACTTGTACCCAAGTTCCAAATGCTCCCGGACCGAATCAAACAACGACTCAATATCCGACCCCGAAGCATGCCCGTACGCCCGCAACCCGTTCCGCGACGCACCACCGAGGAGCTGGTACACCGGCATCCCGGCGAGCTTGCCCTTGATATCCCACAGCGCCATATCGACCGCGGCGATCGCTGCCATCGTCACCGGGCCCCGCCGCCAGTACGAGGACCGGTACAGGAACTGCCACGTGTCCTCGATCCGGTGCGGATCCTTCCCGATCAACAGCTGCGCCACATGCTCCTTCAAATACGCAGCAACAGCCAACTCCCGGCCATTCAACGTGGCATCACCAATACCGGTCACACCATCCTCCGTCGTGATCCGGAGGGTCACAAAGTTCCGGGACGGACTGGTAACAAACACATCGGCGGCAACGATTTTCATGGCTGGCTTTCGGGTTGGAATCTCTAAAGGTCTGGAGTGTGAAGGGCAGGAGTCAGCGCACGGTGCTGCCCCGGGCGGCACCAAGCAGGGCAAGCTCCTCGCGACGCGGCAGCCCCTCCCAGTCGCCGCGCGTGCTGACAGCGAAGGCGCCTGCCAGGATGCCCTGCCGCAGGCGGTCGGCGGTACCGACGCCGTCGAGCAGCGCCGAGAGGTAGCCGGCGGTGAAGGCATCCCCGGCTCCCACGGTGTCCACGCAGGTCACGGCGAGGGCCGGTGCTTCCAGGCGCCCTTCCGCGGTATAAACCGCCGCGCCCGCTGCGCCGCGCTTCACCACCACTTCGCTGACTCCGGCGTCGAGCAGCCGGGCCGCGGCGGAAGCTTCGTCCATAGCCGCCCCGCTCCCCTCGTTCGCCGGGGCAATCAGGTCGAGCTCGTCGTCGGACGCAATGACGATGGTGGCGTGCCTCGCCAGGGGGCCGAGCACCGCGCGCGCCTGTTCCGGGGACCAGAGCTTGCTGCGGTAGTTCACATCGAGGCTGACCACCACACCGTCAGCGGCCGCCCGTTCCGCGGCGTATTCCACGGCGTCGCGGGCTTCCGGGCTGAGCGCTGCGGTGATGCCGGTCAGGTGCAGGATCCGGGCACCGCAATCCAGCGCGGCCGACACGTGCGCACGCGAGATGGTGGCCCCTGCGGACCCCGCGCGGTAGTAGAAGGCCCGGCTGAGGTCTGCGGTGCGCTGCTCCAGGAACATCACGCCGGTGCTGCGCTCCGGGTGGACGCTGTGGTGCAGCTGGACACCCTCGCCCCGGAGCTGCTTGACGATGAACTCGCCGTGCGGGTCCGCGCCCACGGACCCGGCCCAGGCCGCCGTGTGGCCAAGGCGCGCCACGCCGATGGCAACGTTCGATTCCGCCCCGGCCACCTGCATGTTCAGGGTCCCGCCGGAGGCCAGCGGGCCGGTGGACCGGAGCGAGACCATGGACTCGCCGAAGGTCAGCAGGTCCACCGTCACGAAGGGGTCCCGGTACGGGCCGCGAATTCGGCAGCGAGGCCCAGGAAACGGCGGGCGCGGTCCCGCATGTCCGAAAGGTCACCGCCCGAGGCCGCCGTGCCGAAGAGCGGTCCCCCCAGCCCGACGGCGATGGCCCCGGCTTCCCAGTACCCGGCGGCTTCGTCAAGGCCCACGCCGCCGACGGCGATGAAGGGGATGTCCGGGAAGGGATCGCGGACTGCCTTCAGGTAGCCGGGGCCGCCGATCGAGGCGGGGAACAGTTTGATGGCGGTGGCGCCGCGTTCCATCGCCTCATAGGCCTCGCTGGGAGTCAAGGCCCCGGCAAGGACGGGGATGCCGGCATTGGCGGCCTCGCTGATCGAGGGGGCCAGGGAGGGGGTGACGATGAACTGGCCGCCCGCTGCGGTGACGTGTTCGACGTCGGCCTGGCTGAGGACGGTCCCGGCGCCCACCAGGCAGCCGGCCGGGGCAGCCGCGCGAACCTCGCGGATGGCGTCCAGCGCGTTGGGCGTGGTGAGGGCGATCTCCACGTACTGGAAGCCCTCCTCCATGGCGGCCAGCGCGGCCTTGGCGGCAGCACCGCCGTCGTTCCCGCGGACGATGCCCACGAGGCGCGCCTGCCGGATACCGGCGAGCAGGCCGGCGGAGGTAACAGCTGGGTTCTGGGATGTCATGGGGTTCACCATTCTGCGAAGGATCCGTCGGGGTGGCGCCACACCGGTCCGCGCCAGGCGTGGCCGCGCTTGTCCGCTGCCCGCACCACGGCCTCGTCAATCTCGACGCCCAGTCCGGGCCCGGTGAGCCGCTCGATGTGGCCATCGACGAACTTGAACGGCGTCTTGTCCACCACGTAGTCCAGGACTTCGGCGCCCTGGTTGTAGTGGATCCCGATGCTTTGTTCCTGAATGAGGAAGTTCGGCGTGGCGAAGCCCACCTGCAGGCAGGCTGCGAGCGCCAGGGGGCCCAGCGGGCAGTGCGGCGCCAACTGGACTTCGTACACTTCGGCCAGCGCGGCGATCTTGCGGACCTCCGTGATCCCACCGGCGTGCGACAGGTCCGGCTGAGCCACCGCGATGCCTGCCTGCAGCGCGGGCAGGAATTCCTGCCGGCTGTAGAGCCGCTCCCCCGTGGACACCGGGGTGGTGGTGGATGAGGTGAATTCGCGGAGCAGGTGGGTGTTTTCCGGGACCACCGGCTCCTCGAGGAAGAAGGGCCGGAACGGCTCCAGCAGGGGTGCCACCCGCCTGGCGTTGGCCAGGCTGAAGCGGCCGTGGAAATCGACGGCGACGTCCCGGTGGTCGCCCAGCACCTGGCGGGCTGCCGCGACACGGCGGATGACGCCGTCGATCTCTGCCACCGACGCCACCGGGCTCATCCGGCCGCTGGCGTTCATTTTGACGGCGGTGAGGCCCACCTCCAGCTGGGCGCTGATCTGGTCGGCCACCTCGTTGGGCTCGTCGCCGCCCACCCAGCCGTACATCCGGATCCGGTCGCGGACGTGGCCGCCCAGGAGCTGGTGCACCGGGGTGTTGAAGTGCTTGCCGGCGATGTCCCACAGCGCCTGGTCCAGGCCGGAGACGGCGCTGGCCAGGATGGGCCCGCCGCGGTAGAAGGACCCTTTGGTCATGACCTGCCAGTGGTCTTCGATCCGGAGGGCATCCCTGCCGATGAGCAGCTCCGAGAGCTGTCCGACGGCGGCGCGCACAGTTTCGCTGCGGCCCTCGCAGGTGGCCTCGCCCCACCCCACGATGCCGCTGTCGGTTTCGATCCGGACAAAGAGCCAGCGGGGGGCAATGAGGAATGTTTCGATCCGGCTGATGACGGTCACGCGGCGGTTCCTAACCCTTGGTGGCGCCGGCGGTCAGGCCGGAGACGATGTACTTCTGCGTGAAGAGCGCAATGATCATGATGGGGATTGTCACGACCGTCGCCGCGGCCATCAGCCCGCCCCAGTCGATGCTGGCGTAGGAGACGAAGTCGAAGATCGCCACCGGCAGGGTCTTGGTCTTGGCGCCCGATAGCACCAGGGCGAACATGAAGTTGTTCCAGGAGAAGATGAAGGACAGGATTCCGGCGGTGGCGATGCCGGCCACGGCCAGCGGCAACGTGATCCGGCGGAACGCACCGATGGGCGTAAGCCCATCCACCTCGGCCGATTCCTCCAGTTCCAGCGGAAGTGAATCGAAGTAGCTCATCATGATGTAGACGATCAGGGGCAGGGCGACGAACATGTGGCTGAGGATCAGCACTTCGAAGCTGCCCACCATCCGCAGGTTGGAGAAGACGTAGTACCAGGGCACCAGGAGCGAGACGCCCGGGATAACCCGTGCCATCAGGACCACTAAGGCGGAGCGGTGCATGGTGAAGCGGCTCATCGCGTACGCCGCGGGGACGCCGAGGACGATCGACAGTGCCGTGGAGACAAAGGCCACCCAGAAGCTGTTGAAGATGAAGACGAAGTAGTTGTTGCGCTGGAGCACGTTGGCGTAGTTCTCGAACGTGGGCGAGAACACCACCGCCTTGGCAGTGTCATAGATGTCCACGTTGGTCTTGAGGGACGCCAGCAGCATCCAGAACAGCGGGGCGAGCAGGAACAGCACCACAACGATCAGGGCGACAACCCGGAACACCTTGTAGGCGCGGGTGGCCAGCGGCTTGCGCCGCCGTGGCGTCCGCTTGGCAGCGGTGGTGGAATCTGTCACGACGGTCATTTGCTTACCGCTTTCTTGCGCATGGTCAGCAGCCACATGATGCCGATGATGATCATGAAGAACAGGATCAACACGGCGGAGGAGAGCCCGTACTGGTTGTAGTCGAAGCTCAGCCCGTACGCGTAGACGTTCAGGGTCTCCACTTCGTGGAACGAGCCGCCGCCTTTGCCCTTGGTGGCGTACAGGATGTCGAAGGTCTTCAGGGCGTCGATGCCCCGCAGCAGGATGGCGACGATAACGGTGGGCATCATCAGCGGGAGGGTGATGAAGAAGAACCGCTGGAAGGCGTTTGCGCCGTCCACGCGGGCAGCTTCATCCGGCTCGTCCGACAGCGAGGTCAGGCCGGCGAGCAGGATCAGTACCACCATGGGCGTCCACTGCCATACGTCCATGAAGATGGTGGTGCCCAGGGCGGTGTCCTGCCCGGACAGCCACGGCTGGGGCGGAATGCCGATTGCGCCCAAGAGCTGGTTGGCGAAGCCGATGTTGGGATCGAAGATCAGCCGCCACATCATGCCGACGGCCACGGGCGTGGCCACCAGCGGCAGCAGGATGGCCACCCGTACCCACTTTTCCCCGCGGAAGGGCCGCCACAGGAGCAGCGCGATGCCCATGCCGAGGACTACCTCGAAGGCAAGTGCCAGGCCGGTGAAGGACAGTGTGCGGCCCACCGCCGGCCAGAACCGCTCCAGGTCCGTCAGGACGGTGAGGTAGTTCTGCAGCCCGATGAAGTCGGTGGCGGCGCGGACGGAGCCCTGGGAGTCGGTAAGGCTCAGGTACACGGTCCAGGCCAGGGGGAAGATGATCAGGACGCCGACAAAGATCATGGCCGGTGCGGCGAAGAGCCATTTGCGGTGCCGGTTGGCCCAGGCGGAAAAGCTCCCCCCTGCGCCCTTGCGGCCACTGGCCTTGCGGGTGCCGGCGCTGCGGGGAGGGTTCAAAACAGACATGGTTCACCTAAAAAGTTGGGGGTGAAGTGGGGCCGCGCCGGGACGGGGGGTTGCTGCCCGTCCCGGCGGGCTGATGACGAAGGCGCTACTTCTTTTCGCTGTCCAGGAAGGTCTGGAAAGCGGTCTGGGCCTCGTTGGCAGCGGCGGCAGTGTCCGCGCCGGTGATGCTGGCAACAATGGGCCCGCCCACGATTTCGCGTGCCTTGCCGACGGTGATTACTTCGGGGCGGTCGTGTCCGACGCCGTTCTTGGCGCTGGCGGCAATGGCGTCAGCAAGGTCCTTGGGGTAGGTGGAGGTTCCGTCCGGGTTGGACCAGACCGAGGTACGCGGGCCCGGGACGCCGGCCTTCTGGGCTGCCAGGGTGCGCTCCTTGCTGGTGGCCCACTGGATGAACTTCCAGGCGTTGTCCTGGTTGCTGGAGTTTTGGTTGACGCCAAGGGCCCAGGAAGGGATGTTGTACGGCTTGCTTCCGGCGGGGCCGGCGGGCAGCGGCGCAAAACCTACCTTGTCCGCAACCTTGGACTTAGCCGGGTCGGTGGCGTTCTTGTACAGGGAGTCAGCCTCGGTGTAGAAGGCGGCACCGCCCTGCGTGAAGATTGCCATTGCCTCCGGCCAGCTCATGTCGGTGCTGACGTTGGCGGGGCCGTAGTTACGGATCAGGCCGCCGTAGTAGGCGTAGGCCTTCTTGGCTGCATCGGTGTTGACGGCAGCCTTGCCGCTCGAGTCGATGAAATCACCGCCGAAGCTGTACAGGAAGCTGGAGAACTGCGTCACGGCAGTGGACTTGCCGGTGCGGGCAACGAAGCCTGCAGTGTCAGGCGAAGAAGCCTTGATGGCCTTGGCTGCGGCTTCAAGCTCCTCCATGGTCTTGGGGACCTGGAGCCCTGCGGCCTGCAGCAGGTCCTTGCGGTAGTAGAGGACTTCGCGTTCGGTGATGATCGGCACGCCAACTACCTTGCCGTCGGCTGTGGTGGCCTTGACCGGGCCTTCCTGGTAATCCTTCCAGTCCCAGCTGGAGTCGGAGGACACCTTGCTGGTCAGGTCCGCCAGGTACCCGTTCTTGGCGAAGGCCTTGCCTTCCTGCAGCGGGCGGTACATCATGACGTCGACTTCGTCGCTGCCCGCGTTGAGCTTGACGTTGTACTGGTCCGAGAGCTGGTCTTCGCCGAGCTGGGTCAGTTCGACCTTGAGCCCGCTGGACTTTTCGAACTCCGGAATGGCGGCCTTGATGCCTTCGGTCCACACGTGGTTGGCGAGGGTGACGCGGACGGTGCCGGACTCTTTCGCCTGGTCGCTGCCGCCACCGCCGCCGCTGCAGGCGGTGAGCCCCAGCGACATCGCCGCGGCCACGGCCGCGTACTTCACAATTGAACGCCGCTTCATTACGACTCCCTTTGCCTTTAGGCCCGCATCAGCGCGGGCTGGTTACAAACGCCTCGTTACGTCTGCTCTGTTCAGCGAGCATAGACAAATAAGGCAGACATATACAAGACCTTGCTATGCCCCCATATGATTTATTCATGACCATCCCAAAGGCGGCGTTGTCCCCTGACCTGCATTCATCGCTGGTCGAGAACCTGGGGCTCGCCATTGCCGAGGGAACGCTGGCACCGAACTCCATCCTGCGGCTGGACGAGCTGGAGGCGCAGCACAAGGTGTCGCGGTCCGTGATCCGGGAGGCCACCCGGGTCCTGTCGTCCATGGGCATGCTCGAGTCCCGCCGGCGTCTCGGGACAGTGGTGCAGCCTGAGGCCAGCTGGAACCTCTACGACCCCCAGGTGATCCGGTGGCGGCTGGCCTCGGCCAAGCGGCTGGAGCAGCTGCAGGCCCTTAACGAGCTGCGCGGCGCCATTGAGCCGCAGGCCGCCCGCCTGGCCGCCGAACGCGCCTCACTGGACCAGGCCAGCGACCTTGTCTCCATGGCCGCCAGGCTGTGGGCGGCCGGGCAGCGGGGAGACCAGGACGATTTCCTGCGACTGGATATCGAGTTCCATGCAGCGGTCCTCGACGCCTCCGGCAACCTCATGTTTTCGCAGCTGCATAAACTCGTGGCGGAGGTGCTGGCGGGCCGGACCCAGCACGGCCTGATGCCCCACCTTCCGGACCATGAAGCACTGCAGATGCATGTGGACGTGGCCAGTGCGATCCAGCGGGGCCAGGCGGCCGCGGCGCACGCGGCCATGAGCAGGATCGTGGAGCAGTCCACCGAGGAAATGGGCGACATCTGGTCCAGCAGCCACCAGGAGGAAAGTTCCGGGCAGCCCTGACCCGCCTCCGCGATTAAGGCCTCCGCACCGCCGCCAGCTCGCCCGCCAGGAAGTCCAGGGCCGCCTGGCCCTCCGGCAGCCCGGCCGTGTGGTTGAGGTGGCCGTGTACTGCGCCCTCGGCAAGGAAGTAGGACACCGGAACCCCTGCCCGCTCCAATGCCGAGGCAAACTGCTCGGTTGAGCCGCGGGCGTCGTCGTACTCGCAGGCAAGCAAAGCGGTGGGCGGAAGTCCGGCAGGATCCGCGTAGCCGGGCATGGCATAGGACGGTGCCATGCTGACCGGACCGCCCACGTAGTTCTCCGCCGTCCGGATGCAGTCCTCCAGCGTGAACCGCAGGTGCCGCGGCAGCCCGGCCATGACCTCTTCGTCCAGTCCTCCCGCCGGCGGCGGGAGTTCGGCATCCAGGAAGGGATAGGCCAGCAGGAGTTTCGCGGGCAGTGGCTTGCCGGCGTCGATCAGGTAGAGCGCGGCGCCCACGGCGAGGTTGCCGCCGGCACCGGCACCGCCCAGGCAGAGCAGGTCCGGATCCAGGCGCAGTGATTCGGCGTTCTTCCGCGCCCAGAACCAACCGGCCAGGGCGTCATCATGCGGGATGGGAAAGGACACGCCATTACGCGCCAGGCGGTAGTCCACGGACAGCACCGGCGTCCCCTGGGCCGCGAGCACCCGTGCCAGGTAATCCGATTCGGGGATGTCCACGCTCCCGCTGACGAAGCCGCCACCGTGCAGCCACACCAGGGCAGGGCTGCCGGCAGCGGCGGCCTCCCCGTAGATCCGGATGGCCACCGGCCCGTGCCGGCCATCCGCCGTCACCGTGCGGATGGGAACGTCGGGGCCCGGCGAGCGCACGGCGTCCGGGTTGAGGAACTTCGGGCCTTCCGGCGTGGCCAGGTACTCCGCGAAACCGGCCGCAGTCTCCCCCTGGGCGCTCCGGGAGAGCCCCGGGGACCCTGCGGCTGGTTCTGTCCGGGATGTCATGGAGTTCCCAGCTTCCGTGAAAAGTAATCGACGGCGGCGGCCAGGATGGTGTCCAGCTGGTCCTCGGCGCCGAAGAAGCAGTGGTCGCCGCCCTTGATGGTCACCACCTCATGTTCCACGTTGGCCTTGGCGAGCGCGGCGGCCAGGAGGTCGGTCTGCGAGTGCGGGACCAAGCCATCCGAATCGCCGTGGACCAGGAGGAACGGTGCGGCGTCAGCCGTCACGTAGCTGACGGGACTGGCCGCGGCCAGCAGTTCGGGATCATCCGAGCCGCCCACCAGCATGTTCTCCGGCTGCAATGACCTTCCGGGCGGGACAGCGGCGGTCAGGGCCGGGGGAAAGAGTTCGTCAGGAATGTTGATGGGCGGGATGTCCACCAGCGAGGAAACGCCGTAGAAATCGACGACGGCGCTGACGCTGCTTGGGTGCCCCTGCACACCGAGACCGCCATCCAGGTCGCCGCGGTTGCCGGTGAGTCCCAAGAGCGCCACCAGATGGCCGCCGGCGGATTCGCCCCAGGCGCCAAACCGGTCCGGGTCGATGTTCAGGTCACCGGCGAATTCGCGGAGGTAGCGGACCGCGGCCTTGATGTCGTGGAGCTGTGCCGGGAACGGGGCTTCCAGGGAGTGCCGGTAGTCCACCGTGGCGCAGGCAATGCCGGCCTGGTTAAGCAGCCGGAACACGGAGTCGGGCGCGAAGGTGGGCGGCAGTTCCCGGCGGTCGCCCAGCTGGAACGCGCCGCCGTGCACCCAGAGGACCAGCGGCGTGGGCCCGGTTGCGTTGCGGGGCAGCCAGATGTCCAGCTTCAGCGGCCGGAACCCGATGGCCTTGGCGTAGGTGAGCTCACGGTGCACCGATGAGGCGTCCGAGACGTGCTCAGGGGTTCCCGGCGCATCGAAGACGGGCATCGGCGGAACCTCCCTGCCTCCAGGCCGGGAAGTTTCAGGGCGCGACGGGTCCATTACGTCGGTAGCGTTGTCCACTGTCATAGTGTGCTCCTCATCAGTTCAGGTTGTGCGGTGTCCCGGCCGGTTGCGGCAAGGAAAGTATGGTGTCCGGGCCCGACGACGGCGGCCGGTTCACCGGGCAGCCTTACCTCCGCGGTGGTGCCGGAGGGGATCGTGGCGGTGAGCGTCAGCACGGCGCCGTCGGTAGCCCAATGCACTTCGATCAGGCCGCGCGGCCCCTGGTGGGAGGTGGTGGCGGCGGTGAGTCCGGCCCCCGGCCGGGGCTCGATGACGATCCGTTCCCAGCCCGCACTGCCGTGGGCCTGCCGCAGGCCGGCGGTGAAGCGGTGCAGGAAGGACACCACCGCGCCCTTGCTGTAGTGGTTGAGCGACTGGTGCGCAATGCCGTTGGCATCGATGCCGTTCCACAGCTCCCACATGGTGGTGGCGCCCCGGTCCACCATGGTGAGCCAGGACGGTTCGGAGTCCTGCATGAGCAGTTCGTAGGCGAGGTCCAGCTCGCCGTTGTCCGCCAGGACCGGAAGCAGGTAGGGCGTGGCCAGGAAGCCCGTGCCCAGGTGCGTGCCGGCGTCCCGGATCAGTCCTGCGAGCTGCGCGGTCACGGTGGCGCGGTGTTCCGGGCTGACCAGGTCAAAGGCCAGGGCGCGGACGCAGTTGGCCTGGCTGGCTTGGGTCACGTGGCCGTCTGCGTGAAGGTATTCCGTTTCCCAGGCGTTCCCGATGTTCGCCGAGAGTTCCGCCAGCGCAACGGCTTCCCCGGCGAACCCCAGCACCCTGGCGATGCGTGCCATCAGGTCCGTGGTGTGCCGGTAGTAGGCGGTGGCCACGATCCCCTGGTCGGCGCTGCGGGCAGCGAACAGGTCAGGTTCCGGCCCGCCCGGTTCCATCCATTCGCCAAAGTGGAAGCCGGTGTCCCACAGGTACTGCTCGTGCGGTGCAGGGGTGGTGCGTGCGGCGGCCCGGGCGGCATGCCGCTGTGTCTCGGCAGTGGTGCGGACAAAGCGCAGCCAGCGCTGCATGGCCTCCCAGTTTTCGGCGAGGATCCCGGCGTCCCCGGACGCGACGTAGGCCTCCCACGGCACCAACACGATCGCGTCGCCCCAGCCGGCGGACCCGTTGGTGAAGCCCATGAACTCAGCCGAGGTGACAGCAGGCCCGGGCGAAGGCGAAATGTTGGCGATGACGCCGTTCTCCCACTGATCGGCTCGGACGTCGCGGAGCCATTTCCGGGAGAATCCGGTGACGTCGAACAGGTACGCGGCGGTGGGGATGAACAGCTGCCAGTCCCCGGTCCAGCCGGCCTTTTCGCGCTGAGGACAGTCGGTGGGGACCTCGCAGGAGTTATCCAGGAAGCTCCATTCGACGACGTCATGAAGCTTGTTCAGCCGGGCGTCGCTGCAGCTGAAGGCGCCGATCCGTTCCAGGTCCGTCCGGACCAGGCAGCCGGAGATTTCCGCCGGCGGCAGGTCCATGGCGAGGCCCTGGACCGAGACGAACTGGAACCCGTGCGTGGTGTGCCGGGGCTCGAAGACCTCGCCCGGGGCGCCGGAGGCGATGACGGTGTCCACCTGGCCGGCATCAAGAAAGGCACCGGGCGTCCGGAAGTCGAAGGGACGCAGGTGGTCCCGGGTGACATCGCCGTCGTCGCCGAGCGATTCGCCGTATTCCAGCGTGACGGTTTCGCCCGGGGCACCCAACTGAGACAGCCGGACCCAGCCGTGGATGTTCTGGCCGAAGTCCACCACCTGGTGGCCGTTGGACAGGCGGGTGATGGATACCGGCGCCAGGTCCCGCGTCACCCGGGTGGGAGGGGCGAGGGGCCCGGTGAGCTCCGTAAAGCCGCCGGGACAGACGACGGCGGGACGCACCCCGGGTGACGTGACTGCGGACAGTGCGCTCCCGCCGTCGTGCATCCGGAAGTCAACCCGCTGGCCCGCCATGAGGTCGGCGCTGGTGATCTCCGTTGCGGACACCAGCCAGGAGCCGTCGGTGCCGATGGTCTGCCGGCCGGCAGCTGACTCCACCTCGAGCTGCGCCAGGAAGGCTGTGCGCGTGCCGTACATGCCGGCGTCGCGCGTGTACCCGAAGGTGCCGCGGTACCAGCCGTCGGTGAGGACGGCGCGGACGGTGTTGCTGCCCCCGCGGAGCAGGTCCGTGACGTCGTGGGCCTGGACCTGGAGCGTGGTGTTGTAGCTGGTGGAGCCGGGGGTGAGCTGCTGGTCGCCCACGCGGCGGCCGTTGATGAAGAGTTCGTAGATGCCGTGGGCGGTGGCGTACGCGCGGGCCTTCTGCGGGGCTGCCTCGAGCGTGAAGGTTTTGGTGAAGGCGTAGCCGGGGCGTTCCCCCGCCGCCGGGATCTCCGGTTCGTCAGCGCCGATCCACTGCGCTGTCCAGTCGGTGGCATGCAGGAGACCCAGTTCAACCGGCATCGGCTGGGACCAACCGGTCGCTGTTTCGGCGCCGTCTTCGCCGGTGTTCCAAGTGCGGACGCGCCACTCGAACCGGCTGCGGGAGTCCAGCGCGGGGCCGGTGTACGGGATGCCGCTGCACGCGGCTGATTCCTGCCGGCCCGTGTCCCAGCCGTTGCCGGCGGTGATCCGGTAGGCCGTCTGGCTGTTGGTGCCGGCGGGCGGCGTCCAGCCCAGCCGGGGTGCGGTGACGGTCAGGCCCAGCGCCTCAGGCAGGTGTTCGGCCCGAAGCCGGGTGGGGGCGCTCATGCGGCGGGACTCCTGAAGTGCGGTTGCTGGGAGTTCCAGCATCGCGTTCCGTCATTTCCCCTCGACAGGGAGCTTCCAATGGTTGGAATAGTATTGTGGTTCAGCTCACCACTTTCCCCGTGGGCCACAGGATCTGCCGACGGCGCTAGGAACCACTGCCATGACTGCCACTCCGGACACGGACACCCCGCCTGCCCGCGGAAAGCGGCCCAAACAAGGCGAACCGGTCATCGACCGGGCACTGAGCCTGCTCGCCGTTTTCTCCGACCGGCGCCGGGCCCTGACCCTCTCCGAACTGGCCCGCCACGCGGACATGCCTGCCCCCACGGCGCTGCGGCTGATTGCCCGGCTGGTGGCGTGGGGTGCCCTGGAAAGACTCGACGACGGCCGGTACGTCGTGGGGGTCCGGCTGTGGGAAGTGGCATCCCTCTCTCCGCGCGGGCACGGCGTGCGGGAAATTGCCCTCCCCTACCTTGAGGACCTGTTCGAGGTCACCCGGCACCACGTGCTGCTGGCGGTCCGGGACAACGAGGAGGCAGTGCTGATCGAACGCCTCTCCGGGAAGGACGCCACCGAGGTGGCATACCGGGTGGGCGGCCGTGCGCCGCTGAGGTCCACCGCCATCGGCCTGGTGCTGCTCGCCGGGGCGGACCAGCAGTTCCAGGAGGCCATCCTGAAGCGCCCGCCGGAAAACGAGCCCGGCGTGCCCGAGATGCCCGAAGGCCAGCTGCGGCGGACCCTGTCCGACGTGCGGCGGACCGGCATCGCCATGATCCGACGGACCGTCCCGTCCCGCACCGTATCCGTGGCCTCCCCCATCTTCGACGCCCAGGGCGCCGTGGTGGCGTCGCTGTCCATCGTGGTTCCGGACGGTGCAACTCCGCCCAACGTCCTTGCCCCGGCGGTCCGCGCCGCCGCCCGCGCCGTGTCCCGCAACCTGGGCTTCCAGGCGCAGGCGAGCACCGGCGTATGGACCCACTCCCGGGGGTAGCGCCGGCTACGCCGGTGCCTCGGCGTTCCGCGCAAAGGTGCGGGCAGCACGTGAACCTGCCGCGGCGCTGGCCCCAATGGTGATGAGGGCGCCCAGGATCAACGCCGAGGCTTCCCCCGGTTCCAGCAGGTCCAGTTGGGAGCCGATGGTGGCCGCGGCAACCGGCACGCCCAGCTGGGATGCCGACAGGACGGCGAGGGGCAGCGGCTGGCCCAGCAGGCGCAGGCTTCCGTGCACCAGGAGGGTCCCCGCTCCAAGGCAGACCCCGAGGAGCACCATGGCGGGGGTGCCGGCGAGCGCGCGCAGGTCCAGCGATGCGCCCAGCCAGACGAAGAACAATGGCCCCAGGAAGCCGTCACTGACCGCAAAGAGCTGGTGTGCCAGCCGGCGGGGTTCCCCCACTGCCGCCACCACCAGTCCAAAGGAGAATCCGGCGAGCATGACGGACACGTGGCCCGCCACGGCAAGCCCGGACAGCGCGAAGAGCAAGGCAAGCTGGATCCGCAGTTCCAGGGCGAACTTCCGTTCCTCGGACACGTCGTGCACCCGCCCGCGGGTGCCAGTGACTTCCAGCCAGCGAAGCACGAAGAACAACACCACCGAACACGCCGCGACTGCGGTCGCCCCGATGGCTGCCCTCGGTGCGTTGGGCGGGTCGACGGCCAGTGGAAGCGCCACAATGCAGGCGATATCGGCCACCGCCACCTGCGCCGTCGTCGTCAGGACCTTCGGCCCCGCCAGCCGCAGGGAATCAACAATGGGCAGCACAAGGGCAGCTGACGAGGACGCGAGCAGCACGATGTAAAGCGGCGCATGTCGGGTTCCGAAGGCGAAGGCAATGACGGTTCCTGCGGCCGCCGCGAGGGCTGCGGCGATGGCGGCCCGCAGCGCGCCGCCGCCCAGGGCGGGACGGATGGCCCGGTCCCGCACGGGCACATGCGTTCCGGCGACAAACATGATGAGCGCGAAACCAACGTCGGCCACAAACGTAAATGTGGGATCTGCGGAATCAACCAGGCCCAGGCCGGTGCGCCCGATGGCGATGCCTGCCAGGAGCTGCCCAAGGACTGTGGGAAGGTTCCATTTCCTGGGGAATGCCAGCAGCGGTCCGAGGAGCGCGACGGCCGCGATCAGCGAAAGCTGGAAGAAGGACATCTTCCTCCTCTCGCCGGCTCAGCGGTTGACGTGTCGCGGCAACCTGGTGCGTCGGCCAGTCTAAGCCGGATGGGGGCGTTCCGCCGGTCAGGATGGCTGACGGAGGTCCTGGTTTGCCCGGGTCCTTGTTTTCCGCCGTCGCCATGTCCCGGCATGGACCCCGGAGGTCAGTCCTCGCCGCGGTAGGACAGGCCGCGGACCAGGACCTCGCCGTCCACAGCAAAGACGCCAAAAGCCCTGCCGGTGAAGGCCTTGGCAGTTTCGAAGGCCCAGTGCCGTCCGTCCAGTTCGGTGAGCAGTTCCCCTTCGGCGCTGCAGCCGGGCCCTGAGCCGCGGACCAGCAGGCGGATCCTGTCGCCGCCCACGGCTCCAGCGCGGAAGTCCGACGGCGGCGGGCTGGCCTCGACTGCCAGTTCAACGTCCCCGGACGGAACAGTTGCTTCCCAGGTGCAGTCAAAGCCCGCGACCACGGCACGTGCCGTGATCCTGACGGCGTCGCCGTCCTGGCGGGCCTCGATGCCGAACCAGTTGTCCTCGGCGTTCCGCACGGCGATGCCGCCCGCGCCGGAGCCGACGTCCAGCACGGCCCTGAATTCCATCGCGAGGTGGCGCTGGCGTTGGGCGACGAAACAAGGCCTGGGCGACCCCATGGTGCTGCCTTCGCCCCTGAGCAGAAGCCCTTTGGAGGTGGGTGCCGAGAACTCAGCGGGCGTCCTGCGGACACCGATCCATCGCGGATCCTCCAGCCCGGCACCGTTGCTGAAGTCGTACTCAAGCTGCTCCGGCGGCGTCACGCCGGGCTGGGGCATCCGGGCGTGCGGCCAGCCGTCAATCCAGTCCACGGTGGTCAGGAACGTCTCACGGCCCAGCGGTGAGAATGACCTCGCCAGCCCCACCGGGCGGACACCCAGAAGGACCATGGCTGTTCCGCCGTCGGGAAGCTCAACGAGGTCTGCGTGCCCGGTGTTCTGGACGGGCGAGCCGGTTCCCGCGGCGGTGAGGAGGGGATTGTGCGGAGCGGATTCGAACGGGCCGTCCGGCCGCCGCGACCGTGCCACGGTCACAGCGTGACCCCTGTCCGTGCCGCCCTCGGCTGCCAGCAAATACCACCAATCACCGCGCCGGTAAAGGTGCGGGCCTTCGGGTGAATACAGCCCGCTGCCGGACCACAGTGGCCGCGGCTTCTCGAGCGCTTCTCCGGTGGCGAGGTCCACCCGCACCTGCTGGATCGCGTCCGGGTGGCGGGCAAAGGTCACGTACGCAGTCCCGTCGTCGTCCCAGGCGAGGTCCGGGTCGATGCCGTCCACCGCCCCGATGACCGTCCCGTCGCTCCATGGCCCGGCGGGATCAGCGGCCGTGAAAACAACGCAACCGCGCCCACCGAGGAACACGGAGACGATCAGGTAGAACACGCCGTCCCGGTAGCGGAGGGTCGGCGCCCAGACGCCGCCGGGCGTGGGGACATGGGCAATCCGGACCTGCGCCTCCCGCGTGGCCACATGGCCCACCAGCTGCCAGCCTTCCAGATCCGGGCTGTGATGGACCGGCAGGCCCGGCAGGTATTCGAAGGACGATGTGACCAGGTAATAGCCGTCCGGCGTGCGGACGATGCTCGGATCCGGATTGAAGCCGGCAAGGATGGGGTTGGCGTGCATCCAGCCATCCTGCCCCGCGGAGGCACCCGCAGCGGGACCCGGTTTCAATCGTTGGAACGCGTTCTTCGGCGCTCCCGCCTAGTACTGGCCCTTGATAACAAAGTAGGAGCCGCGGATGGTGCCGGCGAGCTTGGACTTCTGCCGGGCAAACTTGAAGCTGGACGCCAGTTCCTCCGGGACCTCCATGCCGTCGGACAGCTTGAAGCCGACGGCCCGCTTGCCGCCCTCTTCAAGGCTGTACATGACATTGATGGACAGCCCGGACTCGTAGAACACGTACGCCATCCGCAGCCCGTCCACCTCAAAGGAGGACACCTCAAGGGGCTTGGACGCGATCACCAGGTTCCGCTCCGTGGACAGGATGTTGGTGATGTACTGCAGCGTCTCCGGGTCGTCTTCGGCCGGAGTGACGGTGAAGTCGTGGTCGTATTTGTTCTTGTAATAGCGCGCCTCGTTCGCGCGCAGCCCCGCCAGCGCCTCCGCCACCGGTGACGATTCCAGGCCGGTGGTGGAGACGTTCTTGAAATCCACGGTGTACGGCATGTGTCCTCCTGGGTTTGGTCCTGTGGCACATCGTTGCAGATCAGCGCCCCTGTTGCATCCGGCACCGCAGGACCCGCCTCACAGGATCCGGACGCCGCCGTGGCTGTGGACCATCGCCTGTGGGCCTATCAGCGGCTCGCCTGGTAATCGAGCGCAGGTGCCGGCGCGCAGGCAAAATGGTGCTCCCCGCCCTCAACCGTGCGCCGCGCTCCGTCCGGAAGCACGACGTCGGCCGCCACCCCGTCAGGGACGGTCGCCTCGAGCCGGAACTCCCCGCCGTCGGACGTCCAACCCACGCGGACCTCGCCGTGCGGGGTCTTCAGGGACGTCCTGGCCCAGTTGATCCCCTCCCCCGGCTGCGGCTGGATCAGCACGCGCGCGTAGCCAGGTTCGGCCGGACGGATGCCCCCAATGGCCTTGTGCATCCAGTCCGCCACAGCGCCCAGGGCGTAATGGTTGAAGCTGGTCATCTGCCCGGGGTTGATGGTGCCGTCCGGGAGCATGGAATCCCAGCGTTCCCAGACGGTGGTGGCACCCATGGTGACCGGGTACAGCCAGGACGGGCAGCCCTCCTCCAGCAGGAGGCGGTAGGCCTCATCCACGTGGCCGGTGTCGGTGAGCGCGTGGGTGATGAACGGGGTCCCGGCGAACCCGGTGGACACCCGGTAGCCGTTGTCCCGCACCAGCTCCGCGAGGCGGTTCCCGGCGAACTCCCGCAGTTCCGGCGTCAACAGGACGTCGAAGGAGATGGCCAGGGCGTAGACGGTGGTGCAGTCGCTGCGGATGGTGCCGCCGGGCGCCACGTAGTGTTCAGCGAAGGCAGCCCGCACTCGGTCCGCGAGCGCGTTGAAGTGGGCCTCGTCGTCGTGCTTTCCCAGCAGCCCGGCCGCCTGCGCGGTGAGGCGCGCGGTGCGGTACATGCAGGCGGTGGCCACGACGGCGGTATCCGCCTTGGCAGCCCATGGCTGGTCCGGTGCGGCGTCGGGGTCCAGCCAGTCACCGAACTGGAAGCCGGAGTCCCACAACCCAGCAGGGGACAGCAGGCCCTCCACGCGGCGGGTGTGCGCGGCCATTGATTCGTACTGGTTCCGCAAAACGCCGAGGTCACCGTATGCCTCCCAGAGCGCCCACGGCACCAAGACCGAGGCCTCGCTCCACAGCGCCGAGGACTCGGGCGACGGAAATTCCGGCGGCTGCGGGCAGTACTTCAGGACGTCCGGCACGGTGATCGGCACCAGCCCATCCTGCGCCTTCTGCTCCGCGGCGAGGTCCAGCAGCCAGTCCTGCAGGAAGCCCTTGACGTCGTAGAGGTAGGCGGCGGTGGGGGCGAAAACGGCGATGTCACCGGTCCAGCCGAGCCGCTCGTCGCGCTGCGGGCAGTCCGTGGGCAGGTCCAGGAAATTGCCCCGCAGCCCCCAGACGATGTTGCGGTGCAGCTGGTTGACCAGCTCGTTTGAGCACTCGAAGGTACCGATGCGCTCCAGGTCGGAATGGACCACCACGGCTTCCAGGTCCTCCTCCGTGAGCTCCCCGGGCCAGCCGGTGATCTCGGCATAGCGGAAGCCGTGGAAGGTCTTGGTGGGTTCGAAAAGGTCCTTGCCGCCGGAGAGGACGAACGTATCCTCGGCCTTTGCAGAGCGCAGCGGCCGGACGCCCAGTTCCCCGTTTTCCAGCACCTCGGCATGCCGGACGGTGATGGCCTGTCCGGCCTCCCCCTGGACGGTGAACCGGAGCCAGCCCACCAGGTTCTGGCCGAAGTCCACCAGGGTCCTGCCGGAAGGCGAGGTAAAGACTTCGGCGGGACGGACGACGCCGGCACGCACCACGGGCGGGCCCACCGGCTCAGCCAGCCGGTCGGCGTCGAACGCGAGGGTACGCACGCCGGTCCAGTTGGCGTCGGGGGCGAAGCCCGGCTCCGCCCAGCCGTGGACAGCGTTCCGGGCGTCGATGGTCTGCCCGTCGTACAGGTCGTTGAAGGTGGTGGCCGACGGGCCGGCCTGCCAGCTGGCGCCGGTGCCGACGGACTGGACGTGGCCATCGTCGAACTCGATGTCCAGCTGGCCCAGGAAGCCCAGTTCGCTGCCATACAGGTTGGACATGCCGTGCCACGCCAGCCTGCCGCGGTACCAGCCGTTGCCGAGCTCCGCACCAATGACGGTGCGGGGTCCCACCAGGGCGGTGACGTCGTAGGTGCGGTACCGGAGCCGCCACTCGTAGGAGCTCCAGCCCGGGCTCAGGACATCCTCCCCCACTGGCGTGCCGTTGATGCAGGCCTCGTAGATGCCGAGGGCGGTGGCGCGCAGCGTCGCCTTCACCACGTCGCCGTGGCCCTCCTCAAGCCGGAATTCCTTGCGGAGGCGCGGGGCGCCGTCGAAGTCCTGACCGGGGGTGATCATGGCGGCAAGCCAGGGTGTGGAAGTCATTGATGAGATGATCCGTTCTGAAGTGGAGGCAAAGGTACTAGGCGTAATG
This sequence comes from Pseudarthrobacter sp. LT1, assembly GCF_035621795.1. Lineage (NCBI taxonomy): Bacteria > Bacillati > Actinomycetota > Actinomycetes > Micrococcales > Micrococcaceae > Pseudarthrobacter > Pseudarthrobacter sp. LT1. Next base: position 365,863 of record NZ_CP141830.1, on the reverse strand, counting down.
GCAGGCGACGTCGGCCGTGCCCACCCGGCGCAGCGCCGGCCGTTCGGTGGCGCACAGTTCGGTGGCCAGGGGGCAGCGGAGCCGGAAGGGGCAGCCGCCGGGCCCGGGGACCGCAGCCGCTCCTGAGCGGACGCCCAGCGATTCGCGGGCTTCGCGGCGTTCCGCCTGTTCCGCCGGCCGGGGCACCGGGGATGCTGCCACGAGGGCCTGGGTGAAGGGGTGCTGCGGGTTTTCCGTGACGGCGGCGGCCGGTCCGCTTTCCATGACCTGGCCGCGGTAGAGCACCACTACGCGCTGTGCCAGGAACTGGACCACGGCGATGTCGTGGGCGATGAAGAGGTAGCTGAGGCCGCGTTCGTCGCGGAGGTCGGCCAGGAGGTTGAGGACCTGGGCCTGGGTGGATAGGTCCAGGGCGCTGACGGCTTCGTCGCAGACCACCAGCTGGGGGTCGCAGATCAGGGCGCGGGCCACGGAGATGCGCTGGCGCTGGCCGCCGGAGAACTGGCTGGGGTACCGGTCCACGGCTTCGCGGGGCAGGCCGACGCGTTCCAGCATGTCCTCGGCCTTTACCCGGGCCTCCGCAGCGGCGGTGCCGCGCAGGCGCAGGGGTTCGGCCAGGGAGGTGCCGATGGTGTTCCGGGGGTTCAGGGAGGAGTTGGGGTCCTGGAAGACGGCCCGCAGTTCCCCGCCCAGGTCCCGGCGCTGGGCCGCGGTAGCGGAGGTGATGTCCTTGCCCTGGTAGCTGATGGTGCCGCCGGAAACTTTCTGCAGGCCGAGGATTGCCTTGCCGATGGTGGACTTTCCGGAGCCGGATTCCCCCACCAGGCCCACGGTCTCCCCGGGGGCGATAGTGAAGCTGACGCGGTCGACGGCGGCAGGCGCGGCGGCTGCCTTCCGTCCCCGGCCGTAGCGGACCACCAGGTCCTTGACCTCGAGCATGGGGACGGCGGTGGCCGGCGTGGAACCGGCGCGCTCCGTGACTGCGGTGCTCATGCCATGTCCTTTTCGGTGAGTAGCGTCTGTTTGGGGGTGACCTCGAGCAGGCGGGAGGCCGGGATGTCCGTGGCCAGCCAGTCCATGCCTTCGACGGCGAGCTGGTCCGCCTTCACGCACCGCACCAGGCCTTCTCCTGCGCCGGAGGGCAGCAGCGGGACGGGTTCGAGGCAGGCGGAGCCGGCAAACTGGCAGCGGGCAGCGAACCGGCACCCGGAGGGCCAGTCCTTGGGCTGCGGGACCTGGCCGCTGATGGTGGCAAGCCGCTCGGGCATGCTGTCCGCGTGATTGGCGTGCGGGTCCGCGGCCAGCAGGGCCAGTGTGTAGGGGTGGCGGGGGCTGTCCAGGATGGCTGCGGTCCTGCCGTTTTCCACCACCTGCCCGGCGTACATCACAGCCACCTGGTCGCAGATGTCCGCCACCACGCCGAGGTCGTGGGTGACCATGACCACGGACATGCCGGTGTCCTTCACCAGTGCACGGAGCAGGGACAGGATTTCGGCCTGGACCGTGACGTCCAGGGCAGTGGTGGGTTCGTCCGCCACCAGCAGTTTGGGTTTGCCGGACAGCGCGAGGGCGATGGCCACACGCTGTGCCATGCCGCCGCTGATCTGGTGCGGATAGGTCTTTAGGATCCGGGCAGCGTCAACGATGCCCACCTTCTCCAGCAGGCTGAGTGCTTCCTTGCGGGCCTCGGCCTTGCCCATTCCGCGGAGCCGGCGGATGGTGGCGGTGAGCTGGTAGCCAACGGTGAACATCGGGTCCAGGGCGCGCATGGGTTCCTGGCTGATCAGGGCGATCTCGCGGCCGCGGACGGATTCCATGTCCTTGTCCGTCGTGGCGGCAAGGTTCCTGCCGTTCCAGAGGATTTGTCCGCCGGTGACGGAAACGCCGGAGGGCAGCAGTCCGAGCAGGGACAGCGCAGTCATGGTCTTGCCGCAGCCGGACTCCCCCACCAGGCCCAGGACCGTGCCCTGTCCGACGTCGAACGAGACATCAGTGACGAGGCGGACGCCGGTGCCAGCACCTGAACTGTCGACGCCGACCGAGAGGTTGCGGACGCTGAGCGTCCCCTTGGCCGTTTCCCCACCGGGGGCGCCGTCCTTCGTGGCATGAACGGGGGCGGCGGCGATGGCGGCGACAGCCTTGGCCCGTTGCCGGCGTGCGGCGGCCGAGGGCAGGTGCGGCGCGGCGGCGTTGGGGGCCTTGCCCAGGGCATTGCCGATGGCATTGGCCGACAGGACCGTGAGCGCCAGGACGGCACCGGTGGGGACCATCATCCAAGGGGCGTCGTAGACATGCTGGGAGGCGCCCTGGATCATTCCGCCCCAGCTGGGCTGCGGGATGGGCGGCCCGAAGCCGATGAAGGCCAGGCCGGCCTGGATGAGCATGCCCACGGCGAAGATGAGTGCCGCCTGGACCACGATGGTGTTGGCAAGCCCGGGCAGGACGTGGCGGAGGCTGATGCGCAGCGGGCTGACGCCATCCACCTTTGCCGCGTCCACATAGAGCTGGGACTGCAGGGACTTGGCCTGGCCCAGGATCACCCGGTAGACACCGGCGGACATCAGGACGCCCAGGATGGCCATGACCACGGGGATGTTGGTTCCCACCGCGCCAATCACGGCCAGGATGATCACCGTTCCGGGCAGGGACATCATGACCTCGGTGACCCGGCTGATCACGGCTTCGGTTCGTTCCCCGGCGCCGGCGGCAAGCATGGCCAGGACGGTGCCCAGTCCGACGCCGACAATCACCGTGAGCATTGAGGTCCCCAGGGTTCCGGCCGCAGCGGCGAAGATGCGGCTGAGGATGTCGCGGCCCAGTTCATCCGTTCCGAGCCAGTGCGCGGCGGTGGGGCCGGAGAGGACGGCAGTGAAGTCCTGGTCCTCGGTTTTGAACGGCAGCCACAGCGGTGCGGTCAGGGACGCGGTGACCAGCGCGGCGAGCCAGGCGAGGCCGGCCACGGCGCCGGGCGAGGTGAACAGCCGGTGCCGGGAAAATTTGGTGATGGCCGCCCTGCCGGCGTTGCGAGCGGGGTCCGCTGCCGCCGTCGTGGTTTCTGCCTGGTCTGCGGGTGCCGGAGCCATTGAAGGGATCATGAGGCACGCAACTTCGGGTCGAGGAACTTGGTGGCCAACTCCAGCACCAGGTTAACGGCAACCACCACCACGGTGGCGATGACCACCACGCCCTGGACTGCGGGGGCATCATGGGTGCTGACCGAGGTCTGGACGGCCTGGCCCAGGCCGGGCATGGCGAACAGCTGCTCAGCAATGACGGAGCCGCCGAACAGGCCGATGAACTGCAGGGCAATGCCGGCCACGATGGGCAGGCTGGCGTACCGCAGGGCGTGGACGTAGAGGATCTTCCAGGTGGGGGTGGCCGTGGCTCGCAGCGTGCGGATGTGTTCCTGCTGCAGCGCCTCCAGCATGGAGGCCCTGGTCTGGCGGGCAATGAAGGCGGCACCGCCCACGGCAAGGGTGATCACCGGCAGCGCCAGGGACAGGGCCCAGTCCTGCGGCGAGACGTCGAACGGCACGTAGCCGGTGGCCGGGAAGATGGAGGACTGGACGGCGAAAAGGTAGACGAAGAGGACGCCCACCCAGAACGCCGGCAGGGCGACCAGGAGTCCAACGAAGCCGCCGATGGCCTGGTCCAGCAGTCCCCCGCGGACCGCCGCCGTGACGCCCAGGGCGATGCCGAGGACGGCGCTGAGGATGGTGGCGCCGGCGGCAAGCGAGGCGGTGACGGGAAGCCGGCTCGCCAAGTCGGCGCTGACCGAACGGCCGTCGATGAGCGAGATGCCCAGGTCGCCCTGGACCGCGGAACCGAGCCAGGTGAAGAACTGCGTGGGGAGCGGGTCGTTCCAGCCCAGCCTCTGGTTAACCTCGTCGATGGCCTCCTGGGAGGCGCCGGCGCCGAGGGACACGGCCCCGGGGCTGCCAGGCATTGCGTGCACCAGCAGGAATGCCAGCACCGCAACCACCAGCACGGTGGCCAGCGCCATCAGCAGGCGCTTAGTGATGAATAGTGCCATGGTGACCTCCATCGGTCAGGCCCGTCCCGCCGGGCGCTCCCCGTGGTGGGGAGGGGCCGGCGGGACGGTGCGGGTGCTAGCTGGCCGGGGTGTAGGACGAGAGGAGCGGGTAGGCGTTGGTGCCGGCAAACTTCACCGGGGCTACCTTCTTGGTGTTGTAGCCCTGGTTGGTGAGCGCCTCGTACAGCGGGATCATCCAGCCGGACTCCACCAGGCGGGTGTTCAGCTTGGTGGCGGCTGCCTTGACGGCGGCGTCGTCCTTGGCCGCGGCCAGTTCGCCGGTGGCGGCGCTGAGCTGCGCATCGGTGGCCTTCTGGACGTTGGTGAAGCCGTTGAGGACGACGCCGTACATGACGCCGACCGGGTTGTCCCAGTTCAGCGGCGCGTAGCCCAGGGGCGTGGTGGCAACGGCGGCGAAGGCTTCGTCGGTGGAAGCGGCCATCTTCACTTTCATGGTGATGCCGACGGCGGCGAGGTCCTTCTGGACGGCCTGCAGGTCCGTTTGGGTCTGCGCGCTGGCGATGATGGTGAACTCGAAGCCGTTGGGATAGCCGGCTTCGGCCAGCAGGCTCTTGGCCTTGTCCGGGTTGTACGCGAATGTGGTTTCGAGGTCCTTGGTGAAGCCGGCCGAATCCTTGGGCAGGGCGTTCCATGCAGGGACGTCGCCCTTGTGCAGGGCATCCACCAGGGCCTGGCGGTTGATGGCGTACTGAATGGCCTGGCGGACCTTTTCCTGGGCGAACGCCGGTGCGGTCTTGCCAATCTTGTCGAAGGAGATCATGGTGTTGACGGTGCCGCCGATCTGGGTGACCCCGACGCCCTTCGACTTGGCGAAGTCCACCGTGTTCGAGGTCAGCATCGCCACGTCCGCCTGGCCGGACAAGAGGGCGTTGGCCCGGGCCTGCGGATCCTGGACCACGCTGAAGACCACCTTCTTGTAGGCGTACTTGGCTGCGTCGGCGCTCTTGTCGTTCTTCACCATCACGTACTTGTTGCCCTTCACGGTGGAGGGGTCCAGGGTGTACGGGCCGGAACCGTCAGGCGTCGCCGACAGGCTGGCGGTGTCCGTGACACCGTTCTTGCCCACGATCATGCCGGTGGTGGAGGCCAGGTTCTTTTCAAATCCCGGCTGCGGCTTGGCGAACGTCAGGGACACCTGGGTGGGGCTCACCACGTCCACCGAGGTGATTTCCTGCGCGCCGCCCTTGGCGACGGCCGAGTACGCGCTTAGTGCGGGATCGGAGCGGCGGTCCAGGTTGGCCTTGACCAGTGCCGCATCGAGCTTCGAGCCGTCCGTGAAGGTGATGTCGTCCTTGAGGTTGAGCGTCAGGACGGTGTTGTCCGCGTTGTAGCTGAAGTCCTTGGCCAGGCCGGGGCCCGTGGAGCCGTCCGGCTGGAGGGTCATCAGGCTGTCGTAGAGGCCCTCGAAGAACTGGCGTTGCGCTGCGGAGACGCGCAGCGGGTCGTAGCCGAAGGAGGCCGAGTCGCTGTCGATAGCCAGCGTGATGCTGCTGGTGTCGGCTTTGGCGGAGGCCTGGCTGGATCCGCCGCCGCAGGCGGCCAGGGAGCCGATCAGCAGGGCACCGGTCAGGACGGCAGCGCTGCCGCGTGCGGTGGTGGTCAAGAGTTTCATGTGGTGCGCCTTCGCATTCTTCTATGACTGCAACGGAAAGAAATCAGCGGGGCCGGAGGTGCCCGGCTCCTTTCAAGAATCAGCCGGGGCTGCCTGCACCAAACATGACAATGTCATTGATTGAAAAGGTATTGTGGCGGCGGTCACGCGGCCGGACAGGATGGATGCAGGCAGCGAGGCCTGGGACGCCGAGCGCGTCCATCACGAAAGGAACCCCTATGACCAACCCGTTTCCGCAGGACTTCCTATGGGGTGTGGCCACCGCAGGCCACCAGGTGGAAGGCAACAACGTCAACAGCGATATCTGGTTCCTGGAACATCTTCCGGGCACCATCTTTGCGGAGCCCTCGGGGGACGCCGTGGACCACTACCACCGGTTTCGGGAGGACATCGCGCTGATCGCCGGGCTTGGTTTCACGAGCTATCGCTTCTCCCTGGAGTGGGCCCGGATCGAGCCGGAAGAGGGCCACTTCTCGGTGGCCGAACTGGAGCACTACAAGCGGGTGCTGGAGGCATGCCACGAACACGGCCTCACCCCGGTGGTCACCTTCCACCACTTCACGTCGCCACTCTGGCTGCTGCGGTCGGGCGGCTGGGAGGGCGAACGCACACCGGAGCTTTTCGCACGGTACTGCGACCGCGTGATGGCGCACTTGGGTGACCTCGTCGGCGTCGCCTGCACCCTGAACGAGCCCAACCTTCCGTGGCTGCTGGAATCGTTCGGCATCGGCGGCGAAGCGCCGGAAAACCGCGGCACGGTCCCCATGTGGGCAGCCGCCGCGGAGCGCCTTGGCGTCGACGCCAGCACGGTGGCTCCGTTCCAGTTCTGCTCCACGGAGGCGGGCTTTAACGTCAAACTGGCCGCGCACCGGGCCGCCACTGCAGCGATCAAGGCGCACCGCCCGGAGCTGCAGGTGGGCTGGACCCTGGCCAACTCGGACATCCAGGCCATCCCGGGCGGTGAGGAGATCGCGGACCGGGTGCGCCGCGACGTCAACGAGCGCTTCCTGGAAGCGTCCCGCGGCGATGACTTCGTGGGCATCCAGACCTACGGGCGCACCGTGTACGGCCCGGACGGCCATACGCCGGCGCCGGAGGGCGTGCCCACCAACCAGATGGGTGAGGAGATCTACCCCCAGGGCCTGGAAGCGACCATCCGGGAGGCCCGGCGCATTGCCGGCACCCCGGTGATCGTCACCGAGAACGGGATGGCCACGGAAGATGACACCCAGCGCCTGGCCTACCTCCAGGCAGCGGTCGACGGCGTTGCCTCCTGCCTTGCCGACGGCATCGACGTGCGGGGGTACATCGCCTGGACGGCGTTCGACAACTTCGAGTGGATCTTCGGTTACCGGCCCAAGTTCGGCCTGATCGCCGTCGACCGCTCCACCCAGGAACGCACGCCCAAGGACAGCGCACGCTGGCTGGGCAACTTCGCCAGGGAACACGCCCAGGCGGGGGCGCCGCAGCCCGCCTGACAACAGCGAACGGCCCGGACCTCCCTTGGAGGTCCGGGCTTGTCCTTGCCTGCTACTGATGCAGCCGCAGCTTCGCGAGGAAGTCCGCCATGATCAACCGTGCATCCACCGAGGTGTAGGTCCGGCGGGAGGGCTGGGTGCCCGTTTCCGTGAAGGTGGACGTGACGTCGTCGAGCCCGGTCACCACCAGGGGTGCACTGTCGCCCAGGCACCACAACGGCCCGCATTTCACGAAATCCGGTACCTCCAGGTTGTTGAAGAGCTCCCACAGCCACGCGCCGGCCGGCCCTGAGTTCCTGAAGGCATGATCGAGTTCAGCCACAGGGGCAACCACCTGCCGGTACGTCTCCGCCGGGAACTGCCAGACGGCCAACTCTTGGTTTCCCAGCACAAAGTCCGCGGCGGCGGGATCCGTGAAGTAGTTGTACTCCTCCCCGTTCGCCGCGGCCCCGCCCACCCACGCGAGGGTGAGGGAAAGGGCGACGGCGGGATCCAGCAGGAGCGCATCGGCCACGTTGGTGAGCGGGCCGGCACAGACAAGGATCAGGGGCAGCTCTCCTCCGGCCGCCACGGCGTCCACAATGGCACGGGCAGCCGCATTGTCCCGGGCTTGCCCGGTGAAGGGGGCATCGGACCCGGCCTGCACGTCTGACACTTCCGGCCGCTTCAGTACCCGCAGCAAACCGGCCGCGAGGTCCGCGCCCCTTTGCGCCATGCCCCCGGGCGGTCCAAACATCGGGTTGGTCAATGAACTGGTGACCGCCACGATGTTGTTGGCGGGCGACAACGCATGGTGGGCCAGGGCCGCCAGCCCGTCCGGGTCCCCTGCCCAGTCGTTGTCGATTATCACGCGGCACCGGGGCTCGACCCGAATCATGTCCATGCTGGTCCTTTCACAGGTCCGGGGATTCAGCCGGTGAGTGATCCCTCCCCCAGGCCGGCAGACAGTCCCGGCTCAACAGGTAGTCTCAGGAACAAGTCTTGCTGCCAGACACGCCGGAGGGTTGGCAGCTTTCATTCACTGGAACGATTCGGGGGGATCCGTGCCACGCTTGGCCCAAGGGGATTTGGCCTGGTGGGGCCGGGCGTATTTTGCCCTGCAGGCAGTGGCTGGCGGCCTCTGGTGGGTCGCTGTTTTCCTATCGCCCGGGATTCGCCGGACCACCCTCGGCGGACTCGACCCCGTCCTCACCGCCACCTTCGACGTTCCCCTTTTTGTTGTTGCCTCCGCTGCCGCGGCCGCCGGAGTACGGACAGCCGCCGTCGTCAGCACCTCGTGGACCGTCCTCGTCACCGCCGCCCTGGCCGTCTATGCCACCGCCACGGCCCAGGCAGGCCTGGGTGTGCTGGCCATGGGGGCTGCAACCTCAGGTACAGCCGCTGCGCTCTGCCTTGTCCTGCTGGGGCGCATCCCCACCGAGTGGATTGTGCGCGGCCCCTTCGCTTTCCGGCAGGCCCGCAGCCGCCCACGACCGGGACGCCACATGGCCGGAACGCTCGCGCAGATCATGGTGTTCTGGGGTTTCTTCCTGGGCCTTGTTCCGCCCATCCTGGGTTTCCTTGAACAGCGCTGGGGCTTGTCCCTGGCCTTTCCCCCGTTGGCAGTTCCGGCCGGTACCGCCATCCTGGTCCTGGCGAGCGGCCTGGGGATTTGGTCGGCGGTGGTGATGTCCACCCTGGGAGATGGAACGCCATTGCCGTCGGCCATGCCCAACCGCCTGGTGATCGCCGGGCCCTACCGGTGGATCCGGAACCCGATGGCGGTGGCAGGCATAGTGCAGGGAGCCGCGGTGGGCCTGCTGCTGCAGTCGTGGCTCGTGGTGGCCTATGCAGTCCTGGGCTCCCTGGTATGGAACTATGCGGTCCGGCCCTTGGAAGAAGCAGACCTCGCGGAGCGGTTCGGTGCCGAGTTCCAGCACTACCGCGAAGCGGTGCGCTGCTGGGTCCCCACGTTCCGTGGAGCCCGCCGCACGCCTTAGTCGGAGCTGGGTTCGCGGATCACCAGCACCGGACAGTGCGCGTGGTGGATGGTCTGGTGGGACACGGAGCCGAGCAGCATCCCGGTGAATCCGCCGTGGCCGCGCGAACCGACCGCCACCAGGTCCGCATCCCGGGAAGCGTCAATAAGCGCCGACGCCGGATTCCCCTCCACGATGCGCCCGGTAATGGTTACACCCCGGTCCTTGACCCGCTCGAGCTCCGCTTCCAGGATGGCCTGGGCGTCCTTCTCGAAGATCTCGTAGTCCCAGGAAGTGCCCATGGCATCACTGACGTAGGGGAAGCTCCAGGCCGTCAATGCCCGGACCTCACCCTTGTGCAGCCTGGACTCCTCGACCGCCCAATCCATGGCTGCCTTGGACTGGTCTGACCCGTCCACGCCCACCACTATCCTGAAACTTCCGTTGCCGGCCACCGTTTCCCTTTCTCCTGTTGTGAAGTTCTTCCGGCGGGACTAGGCCTGGCCCGCTGCGGTCCCCTGCGCAGGCACGGCCACCGTCGAATGCTCCGCCTTGGCGGCCTGGTGCGGATTCCCTGCTTCCTTCGCGCAGTGCAGGCAGCAGTAGATGCCGGCCTCGCTTTCAACGGCGTGGCCCAGGATCCGGCAGCCGCAGTGCTCGCACGCCGGAGCCATCATGTGGATGGCGCATTCGAAGCTGTCGAATGTTCCGGTCTGGTTCCCCATACTGACGGTGAACATGCGGCCCTCACTGCTGCCGCAGACGTCACATGCGCCCATGGTCCTTGCCTCCTGTTGTGTTTCCTGCCCCAGACACTCAAGTTGACTGCCTGGGCGGGTTTGCTGCCTAGGGGCGAAGGTCCCCCGGGGCTATGTGGCGGAGGTAGCGTTCGGGCGAGTCCATGAACCGCCGCCAGTTCGTGACGAGCTCCAGTTCCGCCCAGGCCCGGGGCCGTAATCCCCAGGGCCCCACTTCGAGGATCGAGGCCCCGGGAAGGGCCGCCAGCAGCCGGGAATGCGTGGACATCACCACCTGGGATCCTCCGTCGGCAAGCAGTTCCTTCAGGACGGACAGCAGGCTCAGGCAGCCCGAGAAGGACAGGGCGGATTCCGGTTCGTCGAGGACCCACAGCCCAGGACCGTTGAAGCGGTCGGCTGCCAGCTGCAGGAAGGACTCTCCGTGGGACATGTCATGGAACGGAATGTCCGGGAGGGCTGTGCTGGGGTTCTGCTCCAGGTACGTGTAGAACCCGTGCATCGTCTCAGCCCTCAGGAAGTACCCCCGCCGGGTGGCACCGGCGTTCCGGATCAGCTGCAGGTGGTCGCCCAGGACTGATTCGCTGCGGCGCGTGGCATGCCGTGCGCCTGTGGAGCCACCCTCTGGAGACAGCCCGCAGGCGAGCGCAAGGGCTTCCACCAGCGTGGATTTCCCCGACCCGTCCTCGCCGACCAGGATGGTGGCCGGCCCCAGGTCGAGTCCCTGGTCAAGGACCTGGGACACCGGTGGCAGCACGGCCGGCCAGAGAGCCCGGTCCAGAACGTTCCCGGGATCCTCTGCCAGCCGCCGGACGGGGTAAGTGCGCAGAGGCATGGACCCATTCTTGCAGGCAAAAAAAGTTTCGAACCTTTTCCCATCCACCTGCTCCGCCGCTCCGAAAGCAAAGTGTAGGAGTATAGCCAATCGCGAGGACGGGACGATGGATGCCGTGGACCAGCAGGCCCTGACCGGTGCTGTCATCAAGGAACACCGGCTTGACCTGGCCCAGTTGTGGCTGGAGTTCGTAGCGCTGGGTGGCGATGCCTCCGAGCAGCTCATCCGCGACTATTGCGACGGCCAGGGGACCCTTTCGCCGAAGGAGCGGGACGCGCTGGCCCAGGCCGTCAATGAACACTGCGCCGCCGAAGGCCTGCCGCTGCGGGCCCCCCTCAGCAACTCCCATTTGTTCCTTCTCCGGCCGGAGCGGCATGACCCGGAGCGGAAGGACCCCTACTCGTCGAAGTAGGTGAAGGTCTCCGCGGCGCCGGCCACGGATGCGACCACGGCCGCGGCAACCTCGCGGAGCTTCATGTTCCTGCTGTTGGACGCGTCCCGCAGCAGCTTGAAGGCGGCCGCCTGGGTGCAGCGGTTCTGCGCCATGATGGCCCCCGTTGCCAGGTCGATTACCGTGCGGGTCTGCATGGCCGCACTCATGCCGTCCCTTGTCTCCTCCAGCTTCAGCATCCGCAGGGCAAGCTTCAGGCCCTTGGACGCCTGGCGCACAAAGGCCTCCGCGGCGTGGACGCCGTCGCCGCCGGAGGCAACGGGCTCTGAGCAGTAGAACGTCAGGACGCCCCGGGCGTCCCCCTCCAGCACGGCCGGGACACTCAGCACCGAAAGGATTCCCTGCCGCCGGAGCGCCTTGACGTACTCCGGCCACCGCTGCTCCCGCCGCAGGTCACCCACCAGGACCGTGCCTCCGCTGCCCATGGCAGTCAGTCCCGGACCGTCACCGTACTTGGACTCCAGCGGGGTTATGAGCGCCCCACCCGGCCGGCTGCTGGCGGTCGCTGCGGGTTTCTTGGGACGCAGCACCGTAATTTCACACGAACACTCATGGTCCCGAGAGCCGAGCCGCGAGGCAGCATACTCCGCCAGGTCATGGAGGAACGCCTCCACCTCCTGGTTCTGCAGGAACGAATCCTGGAGATGCAGGGCAACGTCTGCGAAGTCCCTGTATTCAGGGACGCCGGCGTTCAGCACGGGTCTTACCTCCGGACAATGGTTAAACGCCACAGCATTCGTGGCCGCCCACTGCCGAACGGTGATGACAGCCTACCTGTGCGGACACCGTAACCTGTCAACCATGACGCGCCTCTCCACGCCCAGCGGACCCGTCCACGGCACTTCCCTGGAAACTAACGGGACCACCATCCACCGGTTCCTTGGCATCCCTTACGCCGCGCCGCCGTCGGGCGCCAACCGTTTCCTGCCCCCGGTCCCGGTCCCGCCGTGGACCGAAGGGCTGGACTGCACCGCACCGGGTCCCGCAGCGCCGCAGAACCCGGAATCCCCCGCACCCCCGGGAGCCAATCCGCGCACCTGGAGCGAGGAAGGCTGCCTGAACCTGAACATCTGGACACCGGGGACGGACGGTCCCGCCAGGCCGGTCATGGTATGGATCCATGGCGGCGCGTACCTTCTGGGCGCCAACAGTGACGGCATGTACGACGGCGCCCGGCTCGCCGCCGCGGCGGGCGTGGTGCTGGTGTCCATCAACTACCGCCTGGGCGCGCTGGGCTTCCTGCACCTGGCTGATCTGCTGGGGGCCGGGTATGAAGACTCCGGAAACCTCGCCCTGCTGGACCAGCTGGAGGCCCTCCGCTGGGTGCGCCGGAACATCGCCGCGTTCGGCGGCGACCCGGACAACGTCACCGCTTTCGGCGAGTCCGCAGGCGCGGCAGCGATCGGCACGCTGCTGGGCATGCCGGCGTCGGATGGGCTCTTCCGCCGGGCCATCATGCAGAGCGGCACAGCGGAACGGTACCGCCGGCCGGAGGAGTCGGCCCGCATCACTTCGCTGTTCCTTGAGCTGTGCGGCCTGGCGCCGTCCTCCGCCGCGGAACTCCTCACGCTTCCGGTGGAGCGGCTGCTGGCCGCCCAACAGGACCTTGAGAAGCGTTTCGCCGCTGAATCCTTCGCGGTGCCTCTGCCGTTCCAGCCGACGTCCGGGACACCGTCACTTCCCGCGCCGCCGCTGGAAAGCATCCGTAACGGGCTCAACGGCTGGGTGGACCTGCTGATCGGGACCAACCTCAATGAGGGTTCATTCGCCGTCGAAATGCGGCCGCCTGCCGCCGGCGACCCCGACTACCCTGGCCGCGCCGCCGCAACCCTTGCCGGCAGCGGAGTGCCGGAGGCAGCGGCCTCCGGCTACACCGAAGCACTGGCCCGGGTGATGGGCCGGGAAGCCACGGGGAAGGAACTACTCGAGGCCTCGATCGCGGACTCCCTGTACCGCCAGCCGAGCAACCGCCTGCTGGATTCCAGGAGCCTCGCGGCCCGAAACGGAGCAACCGGAAAGACCTTCGCCTACCTGTTCACGTGGCGCAGCCCGGCGATGGGCGGAAAACTTGGCGCCTGCCACGCCCTGGACATCCCCTTCGTCTTCCGGCACCTGGACGCACCGGAGGCTGCGTTCCTCACCAGGGGCAAGGCACCGGCAGCCCTCGGCGACGCCATAAGCGGGGCCTGGGCGGCCTTCGCCGGCACCGGAAACCCGGCAACTGAGGAACTGGAATGGCCCGAGTACGGCGACGCGCGCAGCACCATGGTGCTGCGCGACGAAATCCGGCTGGAGAACGATCCGCGCCGGGAGCTCCGGGAGTTCTTCGAAGCCGTCAGGCCGCTGCCAGCGCGTTAAGCGTGTCCCGGATCCCGTTCAGTGCGGGATCGCGCAAGGAATTGAAGGCAGGCTTCAGGAGCGGCTGGATGATCTTGGCCGGCCCGTGGATGCTGAACTCGGCCGTGTACTTCACCACCGAACCTGTCCCGTTGGGGCTGACATCGATGGAATCGAACGAGGTTACGGTCTTGTTCTCGCCGCGCAGCTTGATGTGGTTGTCCGTCAGCTCGATGACCTCATAGACCAGGGTCTGGCGCTTCCCCCGGAACTCGGACTCGGCGTGGTACTTGTGCCCCACGGCCACGGGTCCCGGCGTGATTTTGTCCATGACAGGGGTGTTGGGGTCCCACTTGCTGGTGTTTTCGAACTCACGCATGAAGGCAAAGGCCTTCTCGGCGGACAGGTTGGTTTCCACACTTCCGGTGACTGTGATCATCACCCCAGTCTAGGAGCACCGCGCAATGGGGCGGCAGCCATCTTGTAGCAGAGTTTTCCGCCCAGCTCACGGGGCCGGATCCATGCCTCGTACCCTTCGGCGGCGGTGAACAGTTCCCTGCCGCCACCGGCGTCGGCGGCGAGCCACAGCGCGGCCGGGCGCGGCATGGCGTCATCCACCACACCGGCCCGCACCACCTCGGAGTCCAGTCGGATCTCCACCGGCACCCCGATCAGGCGGCCCCAGTCGTGGCAGGGATAGGGCTTCATGACATTCCCCCCATGTGTCCGGCTAGCAGGACTCGAAGTCGGTGAGGACCTTGACCTTGCCCGCCGAGGCCGACGACGGATCGAACGTGTACCCGATCCATTCCTTTGCCAGGCGGCGGGCAAGTTCGATGCCCACCACGCGCTGGCCCATGGTGAGGACCTGGCAGTCGTTGGACAGGATGGAGCGCTCAACCGAGAACGAGTCGTGCGCTGCGGTGGCGCGGATGCCTTCCACCTTGTTCGCCGCGATGGCCACGCCGATGCCCGTGCCGCAGAAGAGAATGGCCCGGTCGGCCCGGCCGTCGCGGATCATCTCGCCGGCCGCAATGCCCACGTAGGGGTAGGGCCTGGTGAAGTCGTCCGCGGCGTCGGTGCGGTTGACGCCGATGTCGATCACCTCGCTGACGCGGGTGTCGTTGCGGAGATCCGCCAGGACCCTGTCCTTGTAATCAACACCGGCTTCGTCCGCGCCGACAATGAGCCGCAGCCCCATGGTGTGTCCTTCCGTCGTCATTACTTGGCTCCCGCCGGCGCAGCGCCGGCTGTGCTGGTGGTGGTGAAATGCGGCCCCAACACGGCGAAGACCATGGCAAGGGACGTGGCGCCGGGGTCGGCGGTGCCCAGGCTCTTCTCGGCCAGCGGGCGGGCGCGGCCCTTCAGGGGCAGCAGGTCGGCGGTGGCCTCCGCCGCGGCTGCCGCTTCCCGGGCGGCGTCCTGCCAGGCCAGGCCTGGCTCGGCACCGTCAGCCACCGCGCGGCTGAATGTTGAAGCGAACGGCAGCAGCGCGTCCACCATGGTCTTGTCGCCGATCTCGGCCTTGCCCAGCTGGACGATGCGGTCCGCGAACGCCGTCACGGCGGCCGCAAGGACGTTGGCCCCGGGCGCGGAGGAGTTTCCTACCGTCTCGCCGAAGGCGCGCAGGCCCGCTCCCCAGAGGACACCGGAGGTTCCGCCGGCCTTGTCCGCCCAGGCGTCGCCGGCAGCAGCCAGCACGTCGCCGGCACCTGCACCGCCGGTGAAGGCGGCAGCTGCTGCTGCGGCTGCTGCGTCCACCCCGCGGACCATGCCGCGGCCGTGGTCGCCGTCGCCGGCGATGGCGTCCATCCAGCCCAGCCGTTCCTCGGCCCCGTGCAGCAGGGTGCGCGCGGCACCGATGGCCTCGACGCAGGCCGCGGCATACCCACGGGAGACGCCCGTGGCGACGAACGCCTCCGCGGGGGCGCCGGCGTCGGCCGCTTCTTCCCCGGCGGAAGTGCCCGCCCGGGTGACCACGGCACCCCGGCGGTAGGCCGGAGTCTCGGCAGGGGCAGCCCACAGTGGTTCCAGCTCCTCATCCAGCCAGGTGATGGTCAGCGAGACGCCGGCCATGTCCAGGCTGGTGACCAGCTCGCCCACCTCAGGCATCACCAGCGTGTAGCCGGCGTCGCGCAGCAGCGGTGCAATGGTTCCCCAGAGGACGAACAGCTCCTCGTGTTTGGTGGAGCCGAGCCCATTGAGGATGACGGCGATCCTGCTGCCGGCATCCGGCGGGGTTTCGGAGAGGACCCTGGCCACCAGTTCCCGGCCCAGGTCCTTCGCCGAGGGCAGATCGGTGTCGTGCAGGCCCGGCTCGCCGTGGATGCCAAGGCCCAGGCCCATCTGCCCTTCCGGAAGGGTGAACAGCGGGGCGCCGGCGCCGGGGAACGTGCAGCCGGCGAACGCGCTGCCGATGGTGCGGGTCTGGTCATTGGCTTTGCGGCCCAGGCGGACCACCTCGGCCAGGTCCGCGCCGTTCTCGGCGGCGGCCCCCATCACTTTGAAGACGGTGAAGTCACCGGCGATGCCGCGGCGCTTGGCGGATTCCGACGGCGGGGCGCTGGCGATGTCGTCCGTCACCAGGACGTTCTCCACGGCGATGCCCTCGGCGGCCAGGCGCTCGCTGGCCATGCCGAAGTTCATCACGTCGCCGGCGTAGTTGCCGTAGGTGAAGACGACGCCGGCGCCGGACTCGGCGGCCTTGGCCACCGAGTAGGCCTGCTGGGCGGACGGCGAGGTGAAGATGTTGCCCACCACCGCGCCGTCCGCGAAGCCGGTGCCGATCACCCCGGCGAACGCCGGGTAGTGCCCGGAGCCACCGCCGGCCAGGACGGCGACCTTGGGCTGCGCTGGCCGGTAGCGGCGGACGGCGCCGCCGGGGACCTGGCGGACCAGGTCCGAGTGGACGTCGCAGAAGCCTGCCAGGGCCTCCTCGGCGAACTCTGAGGGGTCGTTGAAGATTTTGGTCATGGTGGGTTCTCCGGCGTCCGGGTGCTGTCAGTGCTGGGGGCTGTCAGGGGCTGCTAGTGGATGTGGCTGCCGCCATTGATGTCGATGGTGGTGCCGGTGAGGTAGGCCGAGTCCTCGGAGGAGAGGAAGGCGATCACGGCGGCCACTTCCTCGGTGGTGGCGTTGCGGCCCAGCGGGATGCCGGCGTTGATGGCCGCTTCCTGCTCCTCGGTGCTGCCGACGCGGATGTTGGTGTCCACGGCGCCGGGGGTGATGGCGTTGACGGTGACGCCGGTGGTGCCCAGTTCACGGGCCAGGGCCTTGGTGAAGCCCAGGATGGCTGCCTTTGCGGCGGAGTAGGGGACCTTGCCGAAGACGCCGCCGCCGCGCTGGGCAGAGACGGAGGACATGTTGACGATCCGGCCCCAGCCGTTGGCGATCATGTCCGGCAGGAAGGCCTTGGTCACCAGGTAGGTGCCGGTGGCGTTGACGTCCATGACCTTGTGCCACAGCTCGAGGGTGGTCTCCAGGAACGGGATGGGCGAGGTGATGCCGGCGATGTTGGCCAGGGCGCCGACGGGCGGGAGGTTGCCGGCGGCCACCTCGGCGGCGACGGCGGCCTGGGCGGCGGTGACGGAGGCTTCGTTGGCGACGTCGATCTCGTGGCCGAAGGCGGGGACGTTGAATTCGTTGCCGATTTCGGCTGCGACCTTGGCGGACTTCTCGCCGTCGAGGTCCAGGATGACGATGCCCCAGCCGTCACGGGCGTAGCGGCGGGCGGTGGTGATGCCGATGCCGCGGTCCGAGGTTGCTCCGGTGAGGACGGCGGTGCGCTGGATGGTGGTCATGGTGGTGCTCCTTGAATTGTTTTGGTGGATCGATTGCTCCGCAGCGGCCCTTATGAGGCGTCAAAACGGCGTTTTCGGAGCAATCGATGAAGGGGTCAGGTCAGATGAGGTCGGTGATGAAGCTTGCTGCCTTGGCGGCGGCGGCCGGGCGTTCGTCATTGGTGACGTCCCGGGTTTCCAGTTCGAGCGAGAAGGGGCCGGTGTAGCCGTCGGCGGCGAGCCGCTTCAGGCCGCCGGCGAAGTCGGCGTCCCCGTTGCCGATGCTGAGGTTGATGTTCCCCGGCACGGCGTCGCGCAAGTGGACGTGGCTGATGCGGCCCTGGTGCCGGTCCAGGTAGGCCTGGATGTCCTCGCCCGACGCCACAACGTGGCTGAAGTCCATGACGATTCCGACGCCGGAACCAGCAAGGCGGTCGGCCAGGAGTCCCGCGCGCTCCAGGTTCCAGCAGAACCGCAGGAAGTGCAGGGATTCGGTCCAAAGTTCGACGCCGAACTCCGCCGCCCGCCGCCCGGCACCAATGAGCTGGGCGGCAACGAGGTCCAGGTCCTCGCCAACGCTCCGGACCGGGGTATGGTCCAGGGCACCGCACGGCAGGACCAGTGCCTTCGCACCGACGTTGGCCGTCAGGGTCAGCAGGGCGTCGAGGTGGCGCTCCCGCCCGGCCCGACCCTCGTCGTCGAGCACTTTGTTCAAGTCCCCGATGTCGCCGTTCACGGAACGGACGCGCAGGCCCGAAGCGTTGACCTCCGCGGAGACTGCGGCGACGGCGCCGGCGTCGAGCCCGTACGGTACGTGGTCACAGACGCCGGGCAACGCGCCCAGGTCGATCTCCTCGAAGCCCAGCCCCTTCATGGTCCGCAGGGCGGTGCCCAGGTCCTGGTGCCTGAAGCTGATGGACGAGCACCCAAGTCTGGAATGGAACATCATTGATCCTTTGGTTCGTGCCGGGCTGTAGTGATGGGGACCACAATACGGACGTTAACTGTCAACAGTCAACTCTAAAAGTCGACTGTTGACAGTGAGAATGATCTAGGTCACACTGGATTCCATCAATTGTTAACAGTCGACAGCGGCGGACCTCCTTCAGCCGCTTTTCGAAAGGGAACCACCATGAGCAAAGATGCTCTGACCATGCGCGGCCCGGTCCACGGCACCAAGGATGCCCGGCGAGTTGCCATCGGATCCGGCGTGGGGGCCGTGATTGAGACGTATGACTTCATCGGCTTCGGCACCGCTGCCGCGCTGTACTTCGGCACCGCCTTCTTCCCCGGAACCGATCCGGTGACCGGCACCCTGGCCTCCTTCGCCACCCTCGGCGTCGGCTTCGCAGCCCGCCCCCTTGGCGGCATCATCGGCGGACACCTCGGCGACAAGGTAGGCCGCAAGCCGGTCCTGGTCGCCTCCCTGATCCTGATGGGCCTGGCCACCTTCGCCATCGGCCTCCTCCCCACCTACGCGGCAGTCGGACTGCTGGCTCCGGCCCTGCTCGTCTTTGTCCGCATCGTCCAGGGACTGGCCTTCGGCGCGGAATGGGGCGGCGCGATCCTGATGAGCTACGAGCACGCACCCTGGAAGGCCAAGGGCAAGTACACCGGCATCGTCCAGGCCGGCTTCCCCGTGGGCCTGCTGCTGGCTAACCTGACCTTCCTGTTCAGCGTCCAGCTCGGCAACGAACTGGCCTGGCGCATCCCGTTCCTCGCCAGCATCCTGCTGGTCATCGTGGGCCTGATCATCCGTTCCAAGGTCCCCGAGTCCCCGGTGTTCGATGAGGTCAAGGACAGCGGCGCCATCGTGAAGGCCCCCATCGTTGAGGTCATCAAGACGGACTGGCGCAACATCGTCAAAGGCATCGGCCTCCGCATCGCCGAGACCGCCGGCTACGCCGTATCCATCACCTACATGATTTCCTACATCAACAGCCAGCACCTGGCGGACAAGAGCCAGACCCTGATCGCGCTCTGCATCGCTTCGGCCATCGGCATCTTCGCCACCCAGGCCTGGGCCGCGCTGACGGACCGCATTGGCCGCCGCCCGCTCTACATCTGGTCCACCGCCTTCGCCGCGCTGTTCGCCATCCCGATGTTCCTGCTGGTCAACACCGGCCTGTTCATCGCCATCATCCTCACCATCGTGATCTCCTACGCGGTATGCCAGAACTCCCTGGCCGGCGCCCAGGGCGCCTGGTTCCCGGAACTCTTCCAGGCCAAGACCCGCGCCTCCGGCGCCAGCCTGGCGTACCAGATCTCGGCCATGGTGTCCGGCTTCACCCCGTTCATCACCACCCTGCTGTTCGTCAGCTTTGGCTGGATGGGCCCCGCACTGCTCTTCGGCGCGTATGCCCTGATCGGCCTCTGGGCCGCCGTCGCCACCCGGGAAACCTGGGGCAGGCGGGAACGCGAACTGGCTGACGAGGCCACCAAAAGCACCCCGAACACTGTGAACGCCTGAATGACCACCACGCATCAAACGACCACGGAGCCAGCAATGCCTACAGATACCGTCCAGGACGCCGCCCCGCAGGGACAAACACTGCAGACTGCGGTGACTCCGGAACGGCTGGAGAAGATCAGCGCCGCCGCCTACCGGATCCGGCACCACGCCCTGAACATGGGCGAGGTGCAGGGCCAGGGGTACGTGGGCCAGGCCCTGGGTGCCGCGGACATGCTCGCCACCGTCTACGGTGACCAGCTGAAGTTCCGCGCGGATGACCCGCACTGGGAAGCCCGCGACCGGTTCCTGCTCTCCACCGGCCACTACGCCATCGGCCACTACGCGGCCCTGGCCGAAGCCGGGATCGTTCCGGTGGAGGAACTGGAAACCTACGGCTCGGACGATTCCCGCCTGCCGATGTCCGGCATGTCCACCTACACGCCGGGCATGGAAATCTCCGGCGGCTCGCTGGGGCACGGCCTGACCATCGCCGTCGGCATGGCCCTGGGCCTGCGCTACCAGGGCTCGTCCGCCCGGGTGTTCAACTTCCTCTCCGACGGGGAACTGGACGAGGGCTCCACCTGGGAGGCCGCGATGGGCGCGCACCACCACCAGCTGGGCAACCTCACCGCCATGGTGGACATCAACGCCCTGCAGGCGGACGGCAAGACGGACACGGTGCTGCGCACCGAACCGGTCACGGAAAAGTGGGAATCCTTCGGCTGGTACACCCAGCGGGTGGACGGGAACGACGTCGGCGCGCTGCTGGCGGCGTTCGACAACGCAGCTGCCCAGGCCGCCGCCGTCGGACGCCCCTCCGTGATCCTGTGCGACACGAAGGTTGGCCGGGGCGTGCCGCTGCTGGAGAACCGCGAAAAGGCGCACTTCATGCGCATCGAAGAGAACGAATGGCAGATCTGCCGCGAGCAGCTCACTGCCGGCTACGAAGGAAAGGCTTCAGCATGAGCACCACCACCGAGGCCCCCGACACCGCAGCAGCGGCCAAGCCGAAGCTGAAGACCTCGGCGATGATCGCATCGTTCGCCGACCCGGGCCAGAAGACCTCCAACGCACCGTTCGGGCACGCCCTGGTCAAGGCCGCACAGGAGAACGACAAGATCGTGGGCCTGACCGCGGACCTGGGCAAGTACACGGACATGCACATCTTCGCCCAGGCCTTCCCGGAACGGTTCTTCCAGATGGGCATGGCCGAGCAGCTGCTCTTCGGCGCAGCCGCGGGCCTGGCCGAATCCGGCCTGGTGCCCTTCGCGTCCACCTACTCGGTGTTCGCCGCCCGCCGCGCCTACGACTTCCTCTGCCTGGACGCGGCCGAGCCGAACCTGAACGTGAACATCGTTGGCGGCCTGCCGGGCCTCACGACCGGGTACGGCCCCAGCCACCAGGCCACCGAGGACATGGCGATCTTCCGCGGCATGCCCAACCTGACCATCGTGGACCCCTGCGACTCAATCGACATCGAGCAGGCCGTCCCGCAACTGGCCGCCTCGGAAGGCCCCACCTACCTGAGGCTGCTGCGCGGCAATGTGCCCACCGTCCTGGACGAGTACGACTACACGTTCGAGCTCGGCAAGGCCAAGGTGCTGCGCGGCGGCAACGACGTGGTGTTCATTTCCTCCGGCCTGATGACCATGCGCGCCCTGCAGGCAGCCAAGGCCCTGGCGGCACACAACGTGGATGTCGCCGTCGTGCACACCCCCACCATCAAGCCGTTCGACGCCGGGACCGTCCTTAAGGAGGTCAACACGGACCGCCTGGCCGTCACCCTGGAGAACCACTCCGTGGTGGGCGGGCTGTTCGAAACTGTTGCCTCCGCCGTCGTCACCGCCGGTGTGGGCAAGCGTGTGGTGCCCATCGGACTGCCGGACCAGTTCCTGGACGCCGGCGCCCTGCCCACCCTGCACGACCGGTACGGCCTCGCCGTGGACCGCATCGTGGCCAAAGTCCTCGCCGAACTCGGCTAGGGAAGGAAACCGATGCAGAAAGCACGGCACAGGTCCCGTCCGGTGCCGTGCTTTCTGCCGTACTATCGAAACCACTACCGACTGTAAACAGTCGACTTATGACATTGAGGACAGAAGCCATGGCCGGACTGACCGCCCCGCTGCTGGGACTGGAAAAGAAAAGCCTGCGCGAGCAGGCGCTCTCGGCGCTGAGGACCGCCATCACCAGCGGCGAGCTGGAACCGGGCCGCCATCTGGTTGAAACCGAATTGTCCGAGATGCTGCAGATCAGCCGCGGCACCCTTCGTGAAGCCCTCCGCCAGCTGGAACAGGAGGGCCTGCTGTCCGCCGGACCGCGCGGCCGCCTCTCCGTCCGCCACCTGGACGAAAAGGAAATCCGGGACATCTACGCCGTCCGCGCCGCCCTGGAATCACTCGCCGCCCGGACACTCTGCGAACTCCCGGACCGGCAGCACGTCACCGAGTCCCTCCACAAAGCCATCGACGCCATGACGGAGGCCACGAACGGAAGCCTGGAGGAGCGGATCGAATCCGACCTCGAATTCCACCGCACCCTCTGCCGGCTCACGGGCAATGAAACCCTGCTCCACTCCTGGGAGTCATTGGAAGGGTCCATCCGGATGTCCATCATGTTCGCAGGCCTGGAAAAGGGTGTCAGCAACATGAGTGTTGACCGCCACAAGGACATCGTGGGCGCCATCGACACCGGGGACGCCACCCTGGCCCGGAAGACCATCCTGGAACACATGGACACCGCCGCCGCCAACCTGGTGGCGTAGCCTTTTCGCGGCCCTGTCCAGGGAATCCTCGCGGCCTCCCGGCCGTTAACCTACTGCGCGGTAAAAAACCGCGGTGGTAACGAGGGATGGTATGACCGCAAAGTTTGTGTCAGTCGAGGACGACGCCGGGAAGGTCACCCGGTACAGCCGCCATGACAACGGCGGCGGGCTCATCGCTCCAGGGGCCAGCGTGGCGGACAGCGCCCGGATCGGCCCCATGACCTACGTGGAGCACGGCGCGCAGGTGGGATCAGGCTGCCGGATTGGACACGGCAGCTGGATTGACCGCGGCGCCACCATCGGTGACCGTACGGTCATCGGCGACGGCGTGCGCATCGGCCGGGGCACGGTGATCGGCAACCGCGTCCACATTGGCAGCCACTCGCGCATTGGCTCCAGCGTCCTGATCGAGCACGGCGTACACCTGGATTCGGACAGCACCGTGCCGGATGGCAGCGAGGTCCTGGCGGGCGCCCATTCACGCCTGGCACCGGCCCGGCACCGGACGCACCGCAAGGCGAAGGGCGGGCTGGCCGCGTAAGCCGGGCCCTAGGCCGGGCCGCTTCGGCGCCGCGGGCTACAAAGCAGTGCTTCCGCGCACCACCAGTTCCGCCGGATATATGACGGGCTCCCAGGCCTCGCCGGGGTTGCCAATGGCGCTGACCAGCAGCTTTCCGGCCGCAGCCGCGATGTCCGCCACGGGATGGGCCACGGTGGTGAGTCCCAGGCCGTTTGACGCCTGGATGGGGTGGTTGTCGAAGCCCACCACCGCCACGTCACCCGGCACCTGCCGCCCGCTTCCGCGAAGAGTGTCCACCACGCCGAGCGCCATGAGGTCTGATGCGGCGAATATCCCGTCCACGTCAGGCGACGTGGCCAACAGTTGGGCCGCAGCATCGGCACCTCCCGGCGTCGTGAAGTCCCCGTGGATGACCGGTCCGGGCTCAAGGCCGGCTTCCCTGAGTCCCTGCAGCCATCCTTCCAGGCGGTCGACGGCGGCCGTCATGTCGGTGGGGCCGGCGACAGTTGCGGGCCGGGTGCAGCCGATGCCCGCCAGGTGCCGTGCCGCCAGCCGCCCGCCCTCGAAGTTGTCCAGGTCCACATAGGGAATCCCGGATTCCGTGTCCCACGGCCTGCCGATGAAGACGGTGGGCAAACCGGTAGCGCCGAGGGTCTCAACCCAGTCGTCGGCGCGGTGGTGGGATACCACGATCGCCCCGTCAACGTGGCCCCCGCGCAGGTAGCGGATGGTCCGCGCAGAGTCGTCGCCGGCACGGGACATCAGCAGTACCAGCTGCAGGTCCGTCTCGCGCAGTGCTTCATTGACTCCAGTAATGACTGCGGCGAAGTACGGGTCCATCATGACCCGGGCGTCGGGTTCGGGGATGACCAGCGCCACCGAACCCGTGCGCCGGGTGACCAGGCTTCGCGCTGCACGGTTTGGGGTGTAGCCCAACGCCACGATCGCGGCGTCAACCGCAGCCTGGGCTTCCGGGCTCACCTTGGATCCGCCGTTGATGGCACGGGATGCAGTGGAGCGGGACACCCCGGCGGCCGACGCCAGGTCCTCCAGCGTGGGACTGGTCCGCCCTGCTGTGGCCAAGGCAGGGCGGCTGGTCTTTTCGTTCATTACACCGACAATACGACACCTTGCTCCGTAGTCGGCACCGGGCTGCCGGGGGCTGGAACGGCATTGGAAGAAGCCACCGCCGAGTACCACAAGGCACTGGCTTTGGGGATGCGTTCCTGGGTTGGATAGTCCACCCGGACCAGTCCAAAGCGCTGGTGGTAGCCGAAGGACCACTCGAAGTTGTCCAGCAGGGACCAGGCCAGGTACCCGCGGACGTCCACACCATCTGCGATCGCACCATGTACTGCGTGGAGATGGGCCGCGAAGAATCCCAGCCGGTCCTGGTCGTCCACGAACCCATCCCTGTCAGGGACGTCATCGTAAGCTGCGCCGTTTTCCGTGATGTACACCGGGATCCCCGCCGGACCGGTGTACTCTGCCTGCAGCCGGTTGAGCAGGCGCCGCAGCCCCTCCGGCTGGACCTCCCAACCCATTCCCGTCAGCGGCAGGCCGCGGGGCACCGAACGCGCGCCGTCAGCCGCCACGAACGGTGAGGACACCGCGCGGACCACCTGCTCAGGAGACGCCGTCGTCGTTGCATCAGGCTGGCCCGGGACATCGGCAGGATCCTTGGTCAGCGATTCACCGTGGTAGTAGTTGACGCCGAGCAGGTCCAGGGGCGTGGAAATGGTCTCCAGGTCCCCGTCCTGCACCAGCTCGGCCAGGCCAAGGTGCGCAACGTCCGCCAGCAGGTCGGCCGGGTACTCCCCCTTGAACAGCGGTTCCAGGAAGATCCTGTTGAACTGGCCGTCGATCCTCCTTGCCGCGTCCCTGTCACCCTCGCTGCCGGGATCCCGCGGATCCGCGACTGTCAGGTTCAGGGTGATGCCTACTGAGGCCCCGGAGTCCTGGCGGCGAATTTCCCGTGCTGCGAGTCCATGCCCAAGCAGCAGGTGGTGGGCGGCAGCCAACCCAGCCCGCGGGTCCTGTCTCCCCGGTGCATGGATGCCGGCCGCATAGCCCAGGAACGCCGAGCACCACGGCTCGTTGAGGGTCGTCCAAATCCGGACCCGGTCGCCCAGGACGCTGTGCATGAGGGCCGCGTACTCGGCGAAACGGTATGCCGTGTCCCGGTTGGCCCAGCCGCCCTTGTCCTCAAGCGCCTGGGGCAGGTCCCAGTGGTACAGGGTCAGCCAAGGCGTAATGCCTGCCGCCAAGAGTTCGTCGACCAGACGGGAGTAGAAGTCGAGGCCTTCGGGATTGGGCGTGGCGCCGTCGGGCATGCAACGGGCCCAGGAAGTAGAGAACCGGTAGGCCCCCATGTTCATATCGGCCATGAGGGCCACGTCCTGCTTGTAGCGCCGGTAGTGGTCGCACGCCACTTCCCCGTTGTGACCGTCTGCCACCGCACCGGGCAGCCGCGCGAACGCATCCCAGATAGAGTCCTGCCGGCCCTCGGCATGTGCTGCCCCTTCAATTTGGTAGGCAGCTGTTGCCGTGCCCCAGAGAAACCCCTCCGGGAACGAAAGTTGGGTGGAACTCATCCCTTGACTGCTCCTTGCATAATTCCAGATACGAGTTGCCGGCCTGCTGCGATAAACAGAAGCAGGAGCGGGACAGTGGCCAGGACGGCACCGGCCAGGACCACGGAGTAGTCCACGAAATGGGCAGCCTGCAGCAATTGCAGGGCCACCGGAAGGGTGGGGTTCGAGGGGCCCAGGACGATGAACGGCCAAAAGAAGTTCGTCCAGGTGGCCACGAAGGTGAACAGCGCGAGCATGGCGGCCGCGGGCCGGGCAGCCGGGAATCCGATGTACCAGAAGGCCTGGATCATGGAAGCCCCATCCATCCTCACTGCCTCAATGAGTTCATCCGGAAGGGCGTCGCGCAGGTACTGGGTCATCCAGAACACGCCGAAAGCCGTGACAACACCGGGGATGATGACAGCCCAGAGCGAGCCGGTCCACCCCAGTTTGGACATCACGATAAACAGCGGAACCACGCCGAGCTGGGTGGGAACCGCCATCGTTGCGATGACGAACACCAACAACCCCTTACTGCCCCGGAACCGGAGCTTGGCGAAGGCGAAGCCGGCCAGGGTGGAGAACACGACGACGGAGGCCGCAGTCACGCACGAGACGATGAGGCTGTTGCCCATCGCCTTCCAGAACGGGATGCTGTCGAAAACCTTCGCGGCGTTGACCAGGAAGTTGCCCCCGGGCAACAGCGGGATGCCACGGCTCAGGACGGTGCTGTCGTGGCTGCCGACCAGAAAGGACCAGTAGAGCGGAAAGAGGGACGCCAGAAGCACAGCGCCGAGGAACCCGTACGTGAGGAGACCGGGCCTGCGGGCACTCCTGCGGCCGGCCCTCGGACCCCTGGCACCCGGCCCGCGCCGCGCGGCTGCCCGTGCGGCCCCTTTGCCGGCCGTCTGTTCGATCATGGGGATGGAGCTCATTTGCGGCCTCCCTGGCTTGCGATGCGCTTGGCGATGAGGAAGTTGAACAGGGCGATCAGCACAATGATCAGGAAAAGCAGCCACGCCACAGCCGAGGCCCTGCCAAAGTTGCGCTGGCCCCAGCCGAGTTCCCAGATATACATCGTCAGCGTCTGCCATTGCCTGTCCGCTCCGCCCAGGCCCGACTGGTCGAAGACCCGCGGCTCGTCGAAGATCTGCAGGCCGCCGATGGTCGAGGTGATCACCACGAAGATCACCGTCGGACGCAGCATGGGGACGGTAACGGAGAAGAACTGGCGGAGCCGGCCGGCGCCGTCGATCGTTGCCGCCTCGAACACGTCCCGGGGAATGGCCTGCATGGCCGCGAGGAAGATCAGCGCGTTGTAGCCTGTCCACCGGAAATTCACCATGGTGGCGATCGCCAGGTGGCTGGCTACAGATTCGGAATGCCACCGGACCGGGTCCAGCCCTGCCGCCGTCAACACCCCGTTGATCAGTCCGAACTGGTCTGCGAAGAGGTTGTTGAAGATCAGGCCCACCGCCACGGGCGCCACGACGAACGGCACCAGGACCCCCATCCGCCAGAACGTCCTTGCCCTCAGGTTCGCGTCCAGCACCGCCGCTATCACCAGTGCAATAACAACCTGGGGGACGGAGGACAGGATGAAGATGCTGAAGGTGTTGCCCACCGCGTTCCAGAAGTAGGGCTGGGCCACCACAAAGGCGTAGTTTTCCAGGCCTGTGAACTTGCCCTGTCCACCGATGAGGTTCCAGTTGTGGAGGGAAACCCACGCCGTGTACACCAGGGGGAAGAGCCCGGTGATGGCAAACAGGATGAAGAACGGCGAGATGTAGAGGTAGGGGGACACCTTGACGTCCCACTTGGACACCTGCTGGGAGAAGGCCAGGCGCCGGACACCCTTCGTCCCTTCCGGAGGCAGGGACTGCCTCCGGGGGCTCCGTGGCTTGACCCGGTCGGTGACAGCCATGTTTAGAGGGACTTCACTGCGGTGACAAACTTCTCCCAGGAGGAGGCGGCGTCGTCCGTTTTGTCGACGTCCACGCGGGTGAGGGCCTGCTGCATGGCGTCATTGATGGCGAAGAATTTGGTGCCCTTGAAGGGGGTCACGTCAACGGCCTTGGCCCGTTCGGCAAAGATTTCGCCGGTAGGGGCGCCGTTGAAGAACGCGTTCGTCTGGCCCAGCAGTGCGCTGCTGTCGAGGGCTTCCTTCTGGCTGGGGAAGGTGCCCTTGGCGGTGAATGCCTTGATCTGCTGCTCTGGCGCAGTCAGCCATCCGGCCAGCTTCTTGGCCTCGGCCTGGTGTGCGCCCTGGGTGGGAACTGTCAGGTAGGAGCCGCCCCAGTTTCCGCCGCCGCCGGGGAAGACATTGGCCACGTCCCAGCCGGTGACACCGGCCGCGTTACCCTCGATAACACCAAGCATCCAGCCCGGGCAGAGTGTTGTGGCGAAGGCGCCGGTTTGGAAACCGGAAGCCCAATCGTCGCTCCACTGCTTGAGGTGGGCGGACAGCCCGTCCTCGGTCGAGGCTTTCAGAACCTGCTTGTACGTGTCCTTGACCTGCTGGTTCTCCGTGGCGATGACGGTGCCGTCCTCCTCCTCGTAGACCTTTTCAAGCTGATTGCTCATGCCTTGGTAAATTGCCCCTGCCGAATCGAACCATGCAGAATCCGGGCTTGCAGCCTTGAATGCCTTGCCGGCTTGGAAATAGCTGTCCCAGGTGGTGCCCAGCATCTTGGCCACCTCCCCGCGTTCCGTGGGCAAGCCGGCCTTCTTGAGCAGTTCGGCGTTGTAGCAAACAGCTTCAGGGCCGGAGTCGGTCCCGTAGCCAAGGAGCTTGCCGTCAGGGGTGGTGGCGGCCTCGGCCTTCCAGTCCAGCCACCGCCCTTCCACTGCAGGGTCTTTCAGGTCGGCGAAGCGGTCCGGATACTGGAGGAGTTCCGGAAGCCAGTCCACCTCTACGGCTTCGATGTCGGACAGCCCTGAGCCCGCAGCAAGGCGCGTGGTGAGGTTGTCCCGTGCCTCGTTGGTGGTTGCCGCCTTCTTGTGTTCGATGGTCACGTTCGGGTTCAGCGCTTCGTATTCGTCAAAGAGTTTCTCGTAGCCGAACTCGTTGAAGGTGCCGACCGTGAGGGTAACTGCCTCGGACCCGGTGGCGCCGTTCACGCCGGACTTCTCGGGCGATGACGAACCGCATGCCGTGAGCGACAGGGCAAGGCACGCGGCGGCGGCCGAAAGCACGGAGAACTTGCTGGGGCTTTTCACAGGGGGAAGACTCCTTCGTCAGGGATGCCCTATCGATCCGGGTGCACGGTCGGAGGCATGGAGGGTGGAGCGGTCTGGTTGACCGGCACGGCGGCCGGCGGTGGGAGCGCTCTCACACATGGTGTCCCACCTCACAAGAGATTGTCAAGAACTTTTAGGAGCGCTCCCACCAACCCTTGCTGGCGCCGGGAGCCGATGTTACGCTTCCCCGACGGGAGCGCTCCCACCATCCGATCCCAAGCTGCGCAGTGCAGCCGCCGCGGGTCGTCCAGTCCCACCACTGACAGGACCAGCAATGCCGCTATCCTTACGCCCTGAAGTACCCAGACCCCTTCCGGCACAGCGCCGGCCCCACCCTGGCATCGTTGCCGCAAGCACCGCCCTCCTCATCGGTCTTGCGACCGCCGGCGCGACCGTTCCAGCACAGGCCGCACCGTCAGCCGCGCAGCCCGCAGTCCAGGCTCCGGCGTCGCCACCGCCGCCGGCACAGACCCCGCAAAACCCTTTCGGGCCCAACACGTACGTCTTCGATCCCGGAATGCCCGTGGCCCAAATCCAAGCCACCGTGGACGCCATTGCGGCCCAGCAGGTGGACGACGAGATGGGCTCAAAGCGCTACTCGCTGCTGTTCAAGCCCGGAACTTATGGCACGCCCGAGGAGCCGCTGATCGTCCAGGTGGGCTACTCCACCGAGGTGGCGGGCCTGGGCGCAGCACCCACCGATGTCACCATCAACGGACACGTGGACGTCTACAACCGGTGCCTCACCGCGGATAACTGCATTGCGTTGAACAATTTTTGGCGCTCACTGTCCAACCTCACCATCAATGTCACGGGCCTCGAAGGCTGCCGCAGCTCCGCCAACTTCTGGGCGGCATCCCAGGCCTCACCGATGCGCAGGGTCAACATCACCGGCGGCACCCTCTCCCTGATGGACTACTGCACCGCCGGCCCGCAGTACGCCAGCGGCGGGTTCATCGCGGACTCAAAGACAGGTGCCGTCATCAATGGCTCCCAGCAGCAGTACCTGGTGCGCGACAGCAGCATCGGCAGGTGGTCCAACGGAGTCTGGAACCAGGTCTTCTCGGGCGTGGACGGCGCGCCCGCCGACTCCTTCCCCACCCCGCCGTACACCACGCTGGACAAGACTCCGGTCAGCAGGGAGAAGCCGTACCTGACGGTGGATCCGGCCGGCCAGTACAGCGTATTCGTGCCTTCCGTCCGCCAGGATGCAGCAGGGACCACGTGGGAAAACGGTCCCACGGAAGGCCGCAGCATCCCGCTGGCAGAGTTCTACATCGCCAAGCCCGGCGATTCAGTGCAGGCCATCAACTCCCAGCTGGCCCGCGGAAAGAACCTCATCCTGACCCCCGGGGTCTACGACATTGACCGCAGCATCGAGGTCAAGAGGGCCGGAACCGTAGTGCTCGGTCTGGGCATGGCATCACTTACCGCCGTCAACGGATCAGTGCCCCT
Organism: Pseudarthrobacter sp. LT1; assembly: GCF_035621795.1. Classification (NCBI taxonomy): domain Bacteria; kingdom Bacillati; phylum Actinomycetota; class Actinomycetes; order Micrococcales; family Micrococcaceae; genus Pseudarthrobacter; species Pseudarthrobacter sp. LT1. The sequence goes on along the minus strand of NZ_CP141830.1, from coordinate 335,603 downwards.
TACAGTCGCGGATGTCCCCGGCGTGGACATTGCCGCCGTCACCGTGGACGCGGGCGAGGTCAACTCCCCTGCCCTGATGCGAGTCGGCAAGGCAATCCCGGGCGCAGGCGGCGGATCAGCAGACTCCGCCGTCCGCAGTGATCCGGCCAACCCCACCACGCTCCACGATGTGTTCTTCCGCATCGGTGGGCCCCACGTGGGCAAAGCCTCGGTCAGCCTGGAAGTCAACAGCGACAACGTCCTCCTGGACCATATCTGGGCCTGGCGCGCCGACCACGGCAACGGTGTCGGTTGGACCACCAACACCGGCAGGAACGGCGTGATCGTCAACGGCAACAACGTCACTGCCACCGGCCTGTTCGTGGAGCACTACCAGGAGTACAACGTCATCTGGAACGGCGAAAACGGCAAAACCGTCTTCTTCCAGAACGAACTGCCCTACGACGCCCCGAACCAGGCAGCGTGGCAGCATGACGGGGTCCTCGGCTGGGCCGGGTACAAGGTGGCAGACTCCGTCAAAACCCATGAACTGTGGGGCGGCGGCAGCTATGTGTACAACAACGTGGACCCCACCATCCACGCCACCCGCGGCTTCGAGGTCCCGGTGACGCCCGGCGTGAAGCTGCACAGCCTGCTGACCGTGAATCTTGGCGCCGGGACACTGGACCACGTGGTCAATGACACCGGAGCGCCGGTGTCCACGGACGCCGTCGGAGTTCCCAGCTACGTGGCCGATTTCGGCTAGGAGCCGCCCACCCCAACGGGGCGCGGCGCCGGCAGTGGATGCCGGCTCCGCGCCCCTATCCGTTCCGGGCCTGCCTCCTCGCCAGCGCGGCGCCGCCCCAGACGGCCAGCAGCAGCGCCACCAGCAGCACGCCGGCGTCGCCCAGGTCGATCGATGAAAGCCAAGCCGTCACCGGATCGTGCAGGCCGAATGCGGCGTGAATGAAGCCGGCCAAAGTAATCACGGCAATGAACAGGGCCGAGACCGCCGAGATGCCCGTCACCACAGCATTGAAGCCAAGCTTCCGCCGCGGGTCAGCCAGTGCCGAGCGGTACATCCGCATCATCACCAGGCCGTTCACCGAATCACACAGCGTCATCGCGGCTGCGAAGGCGAGCGGGAGGGCGAGCAGGGCGAACGGGGGCACCCCGGCCAGGGACGCCGCCGTCGTCATCATCAGCAGCCCGATGGTGGTGGCGGTATCGAAACCCAGCCCAAAGAGGAAGCCGATCACGTAGATGTTCCGGGGCCGGCGCACCCTGGCGAGGGGTTTGACCAGCAGCCGTGCCACCAGTCCCGGCGGTTCCAGGTCGCGGGGATCGATGGCTGCTCCGGACCGGGAGCGCCGGAAGGCAGCGGCCGAGCGGGTGAAAGCCGAGCCGTTGAACAGCCCCATGGCCAGCAGGAACAGCCCTGATACACCGCTGCCGATCAGCCCCAGCACCAGATTGCCGGCCGTACCGTCCTCCATCAGGCCGCCAACCATGGACGCACCGGCGATCACCAGCACCCCGGCCAGGGTCACCACCGAGCTGTGGCCCAGGCTGAACGCGAAGCCCACACTCACCGGATGCTGCCGCTGTGCCACGAACTTCCGGGTGGAGTTGTCGATGGCGGCCAGGTGGTCCCAGTCGTAGCTGTGCTTCACTCCGGCCAAATAGGCGGTGAGGACAAGTCCCCAGGACAGCGCCCCGCCGCCCCCGGTCCGGGTTCCGGCAAGCAAAAGGACGACGGCGGCAGCGTGCAGCGCGGCCACGGCGCCAAAGGTGAAGAGCGCCCGGGTCCGGAGCGGCAACGAGTCCCGGTCCCGGTAGAGCGCAGCGATGCCGGCCATCAGTGCTTCCTCAGGTCCAGCGGTTCTTGGCCGTACCAGCGTCCGCGCAGCAGGTCCGTGCAGGATCGAAGCAGGCGGTTCAGTTCGTCGGTGCTGTTGGAGAGGCTCCGCAGCACCAGCCCGGTGGTCCCCGAAACAGTGCGGGTCAGCGAGATGCCGGTCAGAGCCTGGTGGTCAGCGGTCAGCAGGTGCAGTTCGTCGGCGAGCGCCTGGTCCACCTGGGGGTCCACCACCACCAGCGATCCGAGGTGGCTGTAGCCTTCCATGAACCCGAGCCCGGTAACGTCGTGGAGCGTCGGCCGGATCAACAGGTTGTCCAGCGCCAGCAGTTCGGTGCCCACCCCGGTTTCCACACAGATGTGGTTCCTCAGGCGCACTTCCTCATAGCGGAAGGCCGCGCCGTCGGGCGACCATCCGGGCGTCACAACCTCGGCCATGACCAGCGATGACGAGGGCCGCAGGGTCACGGACGTCCGCTGCCGGTAGCTGGCTTCCCGGTAGGCGATGAGCTGGTCCGGCATGAGTTCCAGCCGCGCCCCCTCCCCCAGCCGCAGAGCCATCCGCTGCTCCGCAAAGGACCCCGGAGTCCGGTAAACCTTGGTGGCGGACTGGGTAGTCAGCAGCAGAGAAGCAGAGTCCCCCACCTCCACATCAATCAGGAAAAGATCCGCCCCAAGATAAGCCCCGCCGGGATTCACGACGACATAGCAAACCTGCCCGGAGTCATCGAGGTAATGCGGCCGGAGCACCCGAAGTGCCCCCTCATGGAACTGTCGGGATGCTACTGACCGTCGCCCGGGCACGCTGATGCCCAGCTCCAATCGCCCTCGCACTGGGCGATGAGCGGTCGCGGATGAAGGGGGCCGCGGCGTGGCGGGCACCGCGGAGCGGGCACGGCCCCCTTCATCCGCGGGCGCCGCCCAAGGTGACCTGACAAGGGGAATGCTGGACGTCATGCCAGGTCGAGCATCAGGACGTCGTGCCGGATCCAGTCGATGACCTTGTCGAGTCCTTCGTCTGTCTTCAGGTTGGTGAAGCAGAACGGCTTGTTGCCACGGAATTCCTTGGAGTCCCGTTCCATGACGGCGAGGTCTGCCCCGACGTGGGGTGCGAGGTCGGTTTTGTTGATGATGAAGAGGTCGGATTTGATCATGCCCTGCCCGGCTTTGCGGGGGATCTTTTCGCCTTGGGCCACGTCGATGATGTAGATGGAGAAGTCGACCAGTTCGGGGCTGAAGGTGGCGGAGAGGTTGTCGCCGCCGGATTCGACGAAGATGACCTGCAGATCGGGGTGCCGGGCTTTGAGTTCCTCGATGGCGGCAGTGTTCATGGAGGTGTCCTCGCGGATGGCGGTGTGCGGGCAGCCCCCGGTTTCGACGCCGATGATCCGGTCCACGGGCAGGATGCCGTTGGCGGCGAGGATTTTGGCGTCCTCGATAGTGTAGATGTCGTTGGTGATGGCGGCCATGGAGATATCGCCGCTCATGTGCCGGGTGAGCCGCTCCACGAGCTGGGTTTTGCCGGCGCCGACGGGCCCGCCGATACCGATTTTGATGGGTTCAGTCATGGTTTCCTCCTAGGTCACGAGCACGGTCAGCTCATGAACATCCGGGCACGCTGGCGTTCGTGCCGCATTTGCGAAATTTCCAGTCCCGGGCTCACGGCGCCGAGGTCGTCCGGCGTGAGGCGCGCGACCGCGTCGATGGCGGCAGCGACGTCGTCGTGCGCTTTCCGCAGCACCCGCTGCCCCGCGTTCTGGCCGAGCGGGATGGCGCGGACGGCGTTTTGCGTGAGGGACGTGACGGTTGCGAAGAGGTAGGCGGCGAGCGCCTCCTGCAGCGGAACACCCAGGGAGCGGGCGACGACGGCGAACGCCAGCGGCTGGTGCCCGGCGGCCCGGCCCGTGGCCACCAGGTCCCGGTACAGTTCCAGCGCAGGCGAGGGAAACACCTCAGCCCCGATCTCGAGCAAGCGGCCGCCCATCTTCACGCTGGCCTCCCGAACCTGCCGCGGCAGAAGAGAGGCAGACAAAAGCGAATCCAGCTCCCCAAGCTCACCCCCCTCATACAGAAGCCGGACAGCCAACCCATCGGAATAGGTCAGCTGCTGGCCGACGAAGGCACCTAGCCAGAGCCCGAAAGACCCTTCATCAAAAACGAGCTCCCGATCGATGTACGTCTCAAACCCAAAGGAGTGAGCAAAAGCCCCGGTAGGCAAAGCAGAGTCAGTGAGCTGCTGAAGAGCAAGCTGATACCCACCCACTAAGCGCCTCCCAAAGGCGCGAAACCCAAGCGACGCGAGGGATATGGGGCCGCGGTGTGGCGGGCACCGCGAAGCGGGCACGGCCCCATATCCCTCGCGGCGTCCCAAGCGGACGCACCCGTAAGAGCGCGCAGCGCGTGAGAGTCAGTGCGAGTGTTCAGCATGGCGGAAGGGCACAGGCATGACGCGTTCCTGGCGGGTGTAGGGCACGGCGTTGTGGCGGAGGTAGTCCTCGACGGTGTGGTCGTAGGCGCACACCATGACGGAGGCCCCGTATTCGCTGTCCGCGTCGAAGAATTGTGCCTGGAGGTGGCGGTTGCCGAGGGAGTGCGCGGTGACGCCCATTTCGTGGATGGTCCGTGGCGCGATGACCAGGACGTCGGTGGGCAGGACGGACACCACGATCATGTTGGCTTCTTCGACGTGGAGGATGTCGCCGTCGCGGAGGTCTCCGGACCCGGCGGGGAGGCGGATGCCGATTTCCTTGCCGTGGTCGGTGGTGGCGCGCTGGATGCGTTTGACCAGCTGGGCGCTGGGCAGGACGACTTTTTCGCGGTGCAGGCCGGCGTAGGCGGCGAGGTCGGAGTCCGGCAGGTCGTGCAGGTTGCCCAAGACTTTGTCGATGATCATGTGGTTGCTTTCGGGGGTCTGGAATTCGCGGTTCTAGAAGAGGAAGTACCGCTGGGCCATGGGCAGCACGTCGGACGGTTCGCAGGTGACGTCCTCGCCGTCCACCGTCACCTGGTAGGTTTCCGGGTCCACCTGGATGTCGGGCGTGGCGTCGTTGTGCTTGAGGTCGGCCTTGGTGAGGTTGCGGATTCCGGAGACGGGCCGGATGACCTTTTCCAGCCCCAGCTCCTGGGGCACACCGGCGTCGATAGCTGCTTTGGACAGGAAGGTGATGGAGGACTGCTGAACGGCCTTGCCGAAGGTGGCGAACATGGGACGCATGGTGCGCGGCTGCGGGGTGGGGATGGACCCGTTGGAGTCGCCCATGAGTGCGTAGGCGATCTGCCCGCCCTTGAGCACCAGTTCCGGTTTGACGCCGAAGAATGCCGGGTCCCACAGCACCAGGTCCGCGAACTTGCCCACTTCCACTGATCCTACGGAATCAGCGATGCCCTGTGCGATGGCGGGGTTGACGGTGTACTTGGCCACGTAGCGCTTGAGCCGGAAGTTGTCGCTGTCCGCACTGCCGTGCGCCCCGCCGTCGGCATCTTCCAACATCCCGCGTTGCTTCTTCATCTTGTCCGCCACCTGCCAGGTGCGGGTGATCACCTCGCCCACCCGGCCCATGGCCTGGGAGTCGGAGGAGGTGATGGAGAAGATGCCCAGGTCCTGCAGGACGTCCTCCGCGGCGATGGTCTCGGCGCGGATGCGGGAATCGGCGAAGGCCACGTCCTCGGGGATGTCCGGGTTGAGGTGGTGGCAGACCATCAGCATGTCCAGGTGCTCTTCGATGGTGTTGCGCGTGTACGGGAGCGTGGGGTTGGTGGAGGCGGGCAGGACGTTGGGCATGCCCGCGATCTTGATGATGTCGGGTGCATGGCCGCCGCCGGCGCCTTCGGTGTGGAAGGTGTGGATGACCCGGCCGTTGATGGCGCGGATGGTGTCTTCCACGAACCCGCACTCGTTCAGGGTGTCGGTGTGTATGGCCACCTGGATGTCGTACTCGTCAGCGACCCTCAGCGATGTGTCGATGGAGGAGGTGGTGGCGCCCCAGTCTTCATGGACTTTGAGCCCGATGGCACCGGCGCGGATCTGCTCGGCGAGCGGTTCGACGGCGGACGCGTGGCCCTTGCCGAACAGGCCGATGTTCATGGGGAACGCCTCGGCGGCCTGCAGCATCCGCTGGATGTGCCACTTTCCGGGGGTCACGGTGGTGGCTTTGGTGCCTTCGGCGGGCCCGGTGCCGCCGCCGATCATCGTGGTCACGCCGCTGGCCAGGGCGGTGGGGATCTGGTCCGGGGAGATGAAGTGGATGTGGGTGTCGATGCCGCCGGCCGTGAGGATTTTCCGCTCGCCCGCGATGATTTCGGTGCTTGAGCCGATCACGATGTCCACGCCGTCGGTGATCTGCGGGTTGCCGGCCTTGCCGATCCGGAAGATGTGGCCGTCCTTCAGCGCCACGTCTGCCTTGTAGATCCCCGTGTGGTCCAGGATAACGGCGTTGGTGATGACGGTGTCCGGGATCTCTTCATGCCGGCCGTCCCCGTCACGGGTTGCCTGGCCGTTCTGCCCCATGCCGTCGCGGATCACCTTGCCGCCGCCGAACACCACTTCCTCGCCGTACACGGTGAGGTCCTTTTCGATTTCGAGGAAGAGTTCGGTGTCCGCCAGGCGGATCCTGTCCCCGGTGGTAGGGCCGTAGAGGTCCGCGTACTGCCGGCGCGTAATGTCGAAGCTCACTCGCCGTCCCCTTCCGTAACAGGCCCGCTTTGCCGGGTGCCGCCGTCGAGCCTTCCATTGACCGCGTTGCTGAGCCCGTGCACTTCCCGGGTCCCGGCCAGTTCAATAAGCCGCACGCTCCGCGAATCCCCCGGCTCAAACCTGGCCGCCGTTCCCGCGGGAATGTCCAGCCGCCGGCCGTAAGCTGCTTCGCGGTCGAAGGCCAGGGCCGCGTTGGCCTCGGCAAAATGGAAATGCGACCCCACCTGGACGGGCCGGTCGCCGGTGTTGGTCACGGCCACCTCGATGGCCTCCCGGCCCGCATTCGCGGTCACGGGCTCCGGCCGCAGGACGTACTCGCCTGGAATCATTGCCGCGCTCCTTAGCGGATGGGGTTGTGGACGGTGACCAGCTTGGTGCCGTCCGGGAAGGTGGCCTCGATCTGGACGTCGTGGATCATCTCCGGCACGCCTTCCATCACGTCGGCCCGGGTGAGCAGGGTGGTGCCGTAGCTCATGAGGTCGGCCACGGTCCTGCCGTCGCGGGCGCCCTCGATCAGTTCATAGCTGATGATGGCCACGGCCTCGGGGTAGTTCAGCTTGAGGCCGCGGGACTGCCTTCGGCGGGCCAGGTCGGCGGCCACCACGATCAGGAGTTTTTCCTGCTCACGCGGCATGAGATGCATGGGTTTCCCTTCGACGGCCTGCGGCGTGCTGCCAGCGTAGGCGGGTCACGTTTCCGCCAGGTTTCAGGAGTATCAACGAAAGCTGGGGATGTGCCCCAACGGTGGGAGGCTACTCCGCCCCGCTGAGCCGGGCAAGGATCTCGCCACTGGACTGGATGGGCTGGCGGTAGGTGGTAGAGAGGATGCGGAGCATGTCGGCAGCGTCCTGGTCGGCTTCGGAGGCCATCGCGTCCTTGGCGTAGGTGACCCGGATGTTGTGCGCAAATGCGTCGGCTGCGGTCTGGGCGATGCAGTTGTGCGTGGAGACTCCGGCGAGCACCACCTCGTCGGCATCCCAGTTCCGCAGCCGGGCCAGCAGGTTGGTTCCCACGAAAGCACTGTCCCGGGTCTTGTTCAACTGGGGCAGGTCCTCCTTGATGAGGCCGGGCACCGACTGGGCCTGCGCGCTCCCGCGGAAAATGAAGCCCTGGTCGTCGTCCAGCATGCTGAGGGTCCACGTGGACTTGTCCCGCTCATGTTCGGTGCCGATCAGGAGCGCCGCATGTCCGGCAGCCTTGAACCCTTCCAGCAGCCGGTTGCACTCACTGACCACCCGGTCCTGCTGGGCCGCCAGTTCGGGCGTTTCGAAGAATGCGTTCTGCATGTCGATGACCAGGAGGGCAATCATGTGGGCACCTTTCCTCGTTGAACCGGTGGGCCGGCGGGTGGTGAGGAAAAGTTACCCGCGTGGAGCGCGGCGAAACCCTAGGGTGCGGATTCCCTGACCTTCAGTTCGAACCCGGCTTCCACGTGCACGCCCTGTTCCGAGGGCTCGCGGCCGGTGATCCGCTCCAGCAGCAGGCTGATGGACCGCTCGGCGATCTCATCCATGCCCGGCGAGACGGTGGTCAGGGAGGGGGATGCGAACCGCGCCTCGTCGATGTCGTCAAAACCGGCCACCGCCACGTCCTGCGGCACCTTGACGCCGCGGATCAGCAGCTCATGCATGGCACCCAGCGCCAGTACGTCATTCAGCCCGAAGACGGCGTCGAACTCCACGCCCTTATCCAGCAGGCCGGCGACGGCGGCAGCACCCGTATCGCGCCGCCATTCAGCGGGTGCCACGAGCGCGGCGTCGAAGGGGATGCCTGCTTCCGCCAGCGCACTCCGGTACCCGTTCAGGCGCAGGCCCGCAGTCCCGGCGGACTCCCCCGTGTTCGCTCCCACCACGGCGATACGACGGCGGCCGCCGGCCAGCAGGTGCCTGGTCAGCGCAGCCGCGGCTTCCTCATTCTTCATGGTCACCAGGTCGAAACGGGGATCCACGATGTGCTCGCCGAGCATCACCAGCGGCTTCTTGCCCGCCCGCGCGGCAATGGCATCCGCGTCCACCACCAGCGGCGTGAACAGGAGGCCGTCGGTGAGCTGCCGGAAGGTCCCTCGGAGGGCGCCAAGTTCAGCGGAGGCTTCGGCATCGGACTGCTCCACCATCACCCGGTAGCCGTGCCGGGCGGCAGCCTTCATCAGCCTGGACGCCAGCTCGGCATAGTAGGGGGCGGAGAGGTCGGACAGGACCAGGCCCAGCATGGACGTCTTGCCGGACCGCAGGCTGCGGGCGGTGAGGTTGGCCTCGTAACCCAGCTCCGCGATGGCATCCTGCACCCGTTGCTTGGTGGCGGGGCGGATGAATTCATAGTCATTCAGGACGTTCGAAACGGTTTTGAGGGAGACGCCTGCCGCCCTCGCAACGTCGTTCATGGTGACTGCCATTAAGGTTCTTTTCCTGCCTTTGCCGCCGCCTTGGCAGCCTGTTTGCTGGCCCGCACCTTGACCAGGGATTCCGGGTCCACAATGTCGGCCACCGACAGGTAGGTGCCATCCTCACCGTAGTGGCCTGCCGCTTCGCGCCAGCCCGGAGCCTCGAGGCCCCGCTGCTTGCCCAGCAGGGCAAGGAAGATCTTCGCCTTTTGCTCCCCGAAACCGGGCAGCGCCTTGAGCCGGCGCAGCACCTCGGCACCGTCCGGCGAGCCCTTGGTCCAGATGGCGGCGGCATCGCCGTCCCACTCGTTCTGGACCGCTTCGGCGAGCGCCTGCACGCGCGCAGCCATGGAGCCCGGAAAACGGTGGACGGCGGGCCGTTCCTTGAACATCTCCACGAACGCCGCAGGATCGTGCGCCGCAATGGCCTCGGGCTTCAACGACCCGATCCGGGTCCGGATCTTTTCCGGTCCGGCGAACGCGGATTCCATCGTCACCTGCTGGTCCAGCAGCATGCCGGTCAGGAGGGCGAAGTCGTCCTCATTCAACAACTTGTCCGCGGCGGGGTCCCCCGTGATGTGCAGTTCCATGCCGTCCATCCTCCCACCTGCGGCCCGCCGTCGTCATAAGCACACCTCCAAGAAAATTTCGCCGGGTCAGGACTCCACAGCCAGCCGGATCATGGACCAGGACACTGCCGGAAGCTCAGCGGTGAGCCGGCCCCCTTCCACCTTCACCGTGCCGTTTTCCGACGGCAGGACGGACGTGGAATCGTCAGCACTCGCCTGCCAGTAAGGGTCCTTGTTGGCGTAGGTGACGGCCTCCACGACATGGACATGGCCCAGGCCTGCCACGGCAGCATCCAGTGCGAGGGCATCGGCGGCCGATCGATTCACTGCGAACACTACGGCCTCGCCCTTGTCCGGGTCGTAGGTGGCAACGGCGGACAGTGCCGCGAAGCCGGTCGTCGTGCCGCCGCTGACCAGGGGGGATTCGACGGCGAGCTGCAGCACCGTGCCCGACGCATGCCGGGAGGTCAGGGCGAAGGGGTGGAAGGTGGTCTGCTTCCAGGACCGGCCGCCGGGTTCGGTCATGATGGGTGCGATGACGTTCACCAACTGCGCCAGGCTGGCCGAGTGGACGCGGTCGGTGTTCCGGAGCAGCGTGACCAGGAGGTCCCCCACCACCACGGCGTCAGCCACTGTATAAGTGTCTTCCAGCAGGACGGGGGCCACGGGCCAGTCCTTGCCTGTGGGCACCTTTGACTCGTCGCGGCTCATGTGCCAGACGTTCCATTCGTCGAAAGAGATGTTCACCTGCCTGCTGGACTTCTTGACCGACTTCACGTGGTCAATGTGGCTCACGATGTCGCGGATGAAGGCTTCCATCTTGTGCCCGGCAGCCAGGTGTTCCTGCAGGTCGCCGAAGTCCTCGAAGTACTGGTGCGCCGAGATCAGGTCCACCAGGTCGTAGGTTTCCGTCAGGACCACGCGCTCCCACTCCCCGAAGGTGGGCATACTGGGCCCGGAGCTGCCGCAGGCCACGAGTTCCAGGTCAGGGTCGATCATGCGCATGCCGCGGGCGGTGTCCGCCGCGAGCCGGCCGTACTCCAGAGCGTTCTTGTGGCCGATCTGCCAGGGCCCGTCCATTTCGTTGCCCAGGCACCACATTTTGATGCCGTAGCCATTGCCGGCCCCGTTGGTACGGCGTTGCTCGGAGAGGGCGGTCCCGCCGTCGATGTTGCAGTACTCCACGAGGTCCAATGCCTCCTGCACGCCGCGGGTGCCCAGGTTGACGGCCATCATGGGTTCCACGCCGGCCTTGGCCGACCACTTGGCGAACTCGTCCACGCCCACGGTGTTGGGGTCAGTGGAGTGCCAGGCCAGGTCCAGGCGGGCGGGACGCTGGTCCACCGGGCCCACGCCATCCTCCCAGCGGTAGCCGGAGACGAAGTTGCCGCCGGGGTAGCGCACGGTGGAAACACCAAGCTCACGGGTCAGTTCCAGGACGTCCTTGCGGAAGCCGTCCTCGTCGGCCTCCGGGTGTTCCGGTTCGAAGATGCCGGTGTACACGCACCGGCCAAGGTGCTCAACGAACGCGCCAAATGTACGACGGCGGACGGGACCTACCGTGAACGACGGGTCGACGGTGATTTTGGCTGCGGGGGGTTGTGGCTGGGTCACGAAGGTATCCTCAGGTAGTTTCTACAACGTTATAGAAGACATTGTTTGTTGCGCTGGTCCCGGAGTCAAGGGTTCGGCCTGCGGTCCCGCCAAAAGGTTCCAGCCGCGGCCGGAGGACGCTGCGGCGGTCCCACCTGCGGCGACGCTCAAAACGGCGCGGGAGCCGGAACCTCCAAGTACTACCTAATCGAAAAAACAGGTACCAGCTACGCATTCACCGGGGCCCGGAGGGCCATTAGGTTTTTCACAGAGACAAGACCTTCAGGCTCTTGGTACTTGGCTCACTAGGGGGTGTGAGACTGGCAATGCATCGTTCACCACACATAGGCCGCGCAGGCTTCCCGGTCCATCGGACCCGGGTGATAGGCGGGGCCGGCGACGAGGAGTCCTTCGAGACCAAGGACTCTCCCCCAGCCGTCGCCGGCCCTCTTGCCCCTCCGCTCTCCCGGAGGGGCCACGCACCGCTGCCCGGGGAGGGCAGCCATGAGCAGGCAAACCCGCGGAACACGGCTCTGCTGCTGGACCTGGTCAATGGCGCCCGGTCCCTGGCAGACTCCCTGGACCTGCTGGTGGCTGCATCGGCCGCGCACGTGGTCAGGACCGCTGGAATAGATGTCGGCTGTGGCCTGGTGCTCCACCAACCCAAGCGTGGTCCCGCCATCACCGGCACCACCGACGAGGTAGTCAGCCTGCTGGAGTGGGAACGGGAAACGGCCGAGGGCCCGGTGACCGACGTCATGGCCGGCGGCCACCCCGTGGCGGTCCTCCAGAGGAACGGGGACTTCCGCTGGCAGCACTATTCCGGCCAACTGCAGGCCGCCGGGTTTGGCAGCGCCCTCGCGGTCAGGCTCCGCCTGGACGCAGAGATTCCTGCCGACGACGGGATTCCCGGCAACAGCGAACTCGGCCAGTCAAGGGCCGCCCTCGCCTTCTTCGCCCAGGATTCAAAGGCCTTTCCGCTCCAGGCCATCGCGGAGGCACGCACTTTCGCGCTGCTGGCAACCAAAAGCCTCCAGATGGCCATCAACCTGCACACTGCCCGGTCACTGGCCACGGACCTCCGCTCGGCCCTCGACAGCCGCACGTCCATCAATGTGGCCTGCGGCGTGATCATGGCCCAGAACCGGTGCTCCTACCAGGAGGCGTTCGCCATCCTCGCCAAGGCTTCAAGCCACCGGAACATCAAGGTGCGCAAGGTGGCCGAGGACATCCTGGAGCGGCTCCCGGAAGGTGCGCCGCACTCACACTTCGGCCGCTGACCCGCTGCCGGTTCCGCCTGTTCAGCGGGTGCGTCCGCGGGCCCAGATCAGGATGTGAGAGTGCCCCGGGCAATACTTATGGTGGAGTGGGCGGGGTTGCCGTCCATGGGCTCGTCCGAGACATCCACCACCGGGTACTGGGACAGGTCAAGGCCGGCAGGCACCTGGAACGTTCCGGAGGTGGAGTTCATGACGCCCAGGCTGACCAGCTTGGAAAGGTCCGGCGCGATCAGCCACACCTCCTGGTAGCCCCTGGCTTCATCCTTGTCCAGGCTGACCTCCAGGCTGCGTGAACCATCCTTGGCCTCCACCACTTTGGCCGATCCCGCCGCGGAGTGCTGCGGAAGCGGGGTCAGCTGGGTTGCCGCCAGCTGCTGGGGCTGGGGCGGGCGGTTTAAGGCCCAGACGGCGCCGAAAACCACCAGGACAGCAGCTGCCGCCGTGGCCAGCCACGTTCCGGGGCGCTGCCACGCGCCCCTCGTCCGGGCAGTGTCCGTTCCGGCACCCCTTGTCCGGGTTCCCCTTGGCCGGTTGCCGATTGCTTTGTCACCGAGGGGGACAATGTTCGACGGCGGCACGTCCCCGGGTGCGGGCGTGACGGCAGGTGTTGCGGCACCTCCATCAGCCCCGCCACGTTCAGCCCCGCGTTCCTCCGAAACGTCTCCCACAGACCCGGGTTCCGCCGGCTCCCCCGCCGCGAGCGGGTCCTCCCGGACGGACTCGCCCAGGCCAAGTTCGCGGTGGATTCCCGCCCATACCTGGGGGCCGGGCACGGAGAGCCGGCTGGTGTCCGGCGTCGTCTTCACCGCTTCGACGGCACGCCGCAGGGCGGCGTAGTCGGCGGCGCACTGGGGGCAGGCCAGGAGGTGCTCCCTACCGCCAGGGTCATCCCAGTCGTCGTACAGCGCCAGGAGGCTCAACTGTTCCGGATCAAGATGCGGCATGGTCTACCTCCAATCTGCTTCTCAGGTGGGTCAGGCTGCGGCGGATGTGGCTCTTGACGGTACCAAGGGGAAGGTCCAGTTTCCGCGAAATCTGTTCGTGCGTCAGGTCCTCGTAGAAGGCAAGCTTCATGATGGACCCCTGGGGCTCACCCAGCTTTTCCAGTTCGCCGTCCAGGAGCAGCCGGTCCGCCAGCGTTTCCGCGGCCTCTGTTCCGGCCCCCGCGTCCCCGGCCATGCCGGCGCCCGCAGCGGCATAGGCTTTGCGCGCTTCGCGGGCCGACGACTGCTGGGCATCCGCGATGGCATTGCGCGTGATGCCAACAATCCACGCCGGGAGCCGGGCCACCTGCGGGTTGAAGGTGTTCCGGGAGCGCCACACCCGGATGAAGACCTCCTGGGTCACGTCGTCCGCCGCCGCGCGGTCCGAGAGGGACCGGAGTGCCAGCGTATGCACCAGCGGCGCGAACTCGCGGTAGGCCGCCGCCAGCGCATGCTCATCGCCGGACAGGAAAGAGGCGGTGAGCCCGTCATCCCATCCAGGGGACGCGCGGCCGGGGAGCGTCACGGGCGGCTCCCTCCCGGCTTCGGCGACGAGATACATGGCTGGCCACCGGCTGTGCAGGAACTGGTTCATGCGGGGACCGGTTCAGGCAGGGACTGCGGTGACAATCACATTGTCGCTGTAGTCCATCCGCTCGTCCAGCCATTTGCCGCCGCAGGTGACGAGTTTGAGTTCATGGGGCCCTGACCGCCTGAAGAGGGACGCGCCGTCGAACCTGTCCTTGGCCATCAGCTCCACGCCCACCACCCGGTAACTGAACGCGGGGGCGCCGTCCCTTCCCACGCGGATGATGGTTCCCGCCGGGAGCGACTTCAGGGCGGAGAAGGGCGCGCGGTCCGAGGTGGTGTCGATATGTCCGGCGATGACGGCGGCGCCTTCGGCCGCCCCGGGGGCGGGGCCGAACCTGTACCAGGCGGCACGGTCGAACACGTCCGGGATCTCCATCGCTCCTGTGGTGGACACTCCCCCGGGCACCACCGGCATATCAATGGCCGTGCCGGCTACGGTGAGCGAAGTGGGTGCCGGTGCTGGGGCATTCGCCGGCAGGGTCGCTGGCCGGAGCGGGATGTCCCCCGGCTGCGCGCTGCCAGGACTGGAAGGGGCGGCCGCCTGCGGCAGCGGGGAATCCGGCGGAGCCACCGAACTGGCTGCAGCCGCAGGGGGCGGTGCCTGCCCGGAATTGGACGGGGCGGCGGAACCGCAGCCGGAGAGAACCAGCACCCCAGCCACCAGCGCTGCTGCCGCACCCCTTAAGGCAGGCCGACGGCGGTACCAGCCTGCCGGCGTCGTGCGTCCGTTCATGAGGAGTTCCTTCCAAAGAAGACATCGGTTGGGGAACAAAAGGGCCGGCGCAGGGGCCCGTCCGCGGGTGTGCGGCCGGGCCCCTGCGCTGATGGTCCTACAGAGTGGCGGCTACAGTTCGGCCCGCCGGGCGCGGACGGCGCGGCTGACGCCCACCGCCCCGGCCAGCAGGGCCAGGGCTGCCAGGCCGAACCCGGCTGTGGCAACTGCGGGGCCCGCCCCGCCTGTATTTGCGGAACCGTCAAGGGCGCCGGGCACCGACGCCGGAGCGGTGTGCAGGCCCTCGATGGTCTGAACGGCCAGCTTCAGGTTCTGGTCCGCCAGGCTGCCCCAGGCGTAGACAATGGTGTGCGTCCCTTCGGCCACCGTGACGTCTGCCGGGCCGATCACGGGGGTGGTGGTGCCGGCGGCGGCAACGGCGGCCGGGACCGTGCCGGGATCGAGGGTCAGGGTTTGTTCGTTCGGGTTGGCCAGGTTGGTGACGACGGCGGTGCCGCCGGCCAGGACATCGACGGCAGGGGCGGCGGCGGCATGCCGGACGGTCAGTTTGCCCTTGCCGGCCTCGATCCGGGAGACGTCATTGGTGAACAGGCTTGCCGTGGGCTTGCCGTCCTCGCCGAGGTGGGCGGCTGCGGTGTAGTTTCCATTGGCAGCCAGGTTGACGCTGACGGGACCGATGGCGGGGGCGGACGCGTCGGCTGCGTCAGCTGCCGTGATGGCAATTTCGTAGGTGCCCGCGGGAAGGGCCAGCGGACCGGCGAGGGTTCCCGGGGTGAAATCGTCCAGCGTCCGGTCGCCGTTGACCCAGACGTCCACGGTCAGTCCGGGAACGCCGTGCAGCACTGAGAGCTGGGCATCTCCTTCTGCTGCGTTGGCGGGGCCGGCCAGGGCGATTGCGGCTGCAATGGCTGCCGCCCCGGCACCTGCGGTAAAGATTGTGTTGCGCATGTCCATCTCCTTGAACGGCCCGGCTGCCGGGCGTTTTTTGCTGACACCCCTACTACCGGCGCAGGCCCGGATTTGGATGCAGATTCATGGAGATTTTTTAACTTTTCTTCTTCCGCAGCTTAAGCCGGCTTCCCGGACGGTTTCCCCGGGGTTCTAAGCGGACGCCGGGGCGGCGGTGCTGGCGCGGAGGACAAGCTGCGGCGGGACCACGGTGGAGCTCACCGCGGCACCTGACTCAATTTCGTCGAGCATGATGTCCATGCAGCGGCGCCCCAGTTCCTCGAAGTCCTGGCGAACGGTTGTCAGCGGCGGCGTGAAGTAGCCCGCTTCGGGCTGGTCGTCGAAGCCCACCACGGAGACGTCGTCGGGCACCCTCACGCCCGCCTCGGTGAACGCGCGCAGGAGGCCCAGGGCCATCTGGTCGTTCCCCACAAAGATGGCCGTGGCCGTGAGTCCGGACGCCAGGCGGCGGCCGATTGCGTAGCCGCTCCCCGCACTCCAGTCCCCTTCCACCAGGAGTGATTCGTCCAGCCCTGCCTCGCGAAGCGCCGCGCGCCAGCCCTCCGCGCGCTCGGCACCGTCCGTCCAGTCCGGAGGGCCGGCGATATGCCCGATCCGCAGGTGGCCCTCCTTGACCAGATGTTCGACGGCGAGCCTGGCGCCCGCACGCTGGTCCACCATGGCCCCGCTGACGGAGGCGCTGCCGGCGGAGCCCACGGCCACCACGGGCACCGGAAGGTTCAGCTGCTCCAGCACGGCCAGGGTGTCCGCGTGCGGGACCAGTACCGCAATCCCGTCCACGGCCTGGTCCATGAAGTGGCCCACCGCATCGGCGATGGCGTCCCTGCTCACTTCCCGCAACGCCGCGATGCTGACAAAGTAGCCGGCGTTGCGGGCCGCATGTTCAACCCCCAGCAGGGTGTTCGCGGGCCCGTACTGGGAGAGCTCACTGGCCAGAACGCCGATGGTCTGCGAGCGCCGCGTGACCAGGCTCCGGGCCGCGGTGTTGCGTCGGTACCCCAGTTCGGCAATGGCCGCCTCAACCTTTTCCCGGGTCGCCTTGCTCACGTTGGGGTGGTTGTTCACCACGCGGGAGACGGTCTGGTGGGAGACGCCGGCCACCTTGGCCACGTCTTCCAGGCGCGGCATCCGGCCCTTGCTGGTTTTTGCCATGTGCCTATTGTGCCTGTTGCCGTCCCTGCGGCTCCCCCTGTTGCGCCCGCCTGGGGCACCGGCTTGGGCGCCCGTGAAGAGTGCGGCTGAATCCTTGCGCGGAAGCGGACCAGTGGGAAGGATGAGGGTGTCCACCGTTTGCGAAGAAGGAGCCGGCGGAATGACCAAGTACCTGATCTCGTTTCCCAGCGGCGCCATGGACATCCCCGCCGGCGGGCTGCAGGAAGTAGCTGACGCCGCACACGCAGTGGTCCAGGAGGCAAAAGACGCCGGTGTCTGGGTTTTCGGGGGCGGCATTGACGAGAGCGTCCCGCCCGTCACCGTCAGCGGTGACGGAACCGTACGCGCGGGCACCTACCCCCAGACCGCGCAGATCGAGGGCGGCTACACGGTGCTGGAACTGCCCGCGTACGATGCCGCGGTGCAGTGGGCTGCGAAGATCGCGGTGGCCTGCCGCTGCCCGCAGGAGCTGCGCGCCTTCCAATACGACCCCGCCGCTGAACCGTGAATCCGGCAGGCCCGGTTGACCTGGCCTATCCCTTCACGGGCACCTGGCTGGTGCAGAACTCACCGGCGGACCGGGTCCCCAGCCATGGGACACGGCTCTTTGCCACGAGCTTCGCCATCGACTTCACACCGGTGGACGCCAGTGGGCAGTCGGCGCCGGTCACCCTGGCCTCACTGTTCCGGTCCGAGCAGCCGGAACGCTTTGCAGGGTTCGGCAGGGCTGTGATGGCACCGGCGTCCGGCCTGGTCCGCGCCGCCCGTGACGGGGAGCCGGACCATGCAGCTTTCCGCGGCTTTCCTTCGATCGGTTATGCCGCAACCCAGGCTCGGCGCGTGCGGGAGGGGTGGGTGGGCTTGGCGGGCAACCACGTGATCATCGAGGTCGGCGGGGTGTTCATCGCGCTGTGCCATCTCAAGCGCGGGAGCATCTGCGTCCAGCCGGGCCAGCTGGTCCGGAGCGGGGAGCCGGTGGGACGGTGCGGCAACTCGGGCAACAGCACCGAACCGCATGTGCACGTGCAGGCCATGGACTCCGCAGATCCTGGACAGGCTTCCGCGGTTCCCGTCTCATTCGCGGGCGGACTGCCGCGGAACGGGACTGTCGTGGCTGTGTGACCGGGGCTGCTTAAAAGAACGGGGCCCGCCTGCGCGTTCGCGGCGGACCCTCTCGGTCTTGACGGGTGGGCCCTGTGGGGCTCGAACCCACGACCCACGGATTAAAAGTCCGATGCTCTACCAACTGAGCTAAAGGCCCCTGCCGGCCGGTCAAACACGCAGTGCCTGCCCGTACGGCCCAATCCATTTCTGGACGTTAATACTGTAACCCATGGTTCCGGGCACTTCGCACACGCCCCGGGCGCCGCCGTCGTACGTTTTAACCCCGCGGTCCGGGACCCTGCTGCCGTCACCGGACAAGCCCCGCGGACGCTCGATTTCCGCTGTGGCACAGGAGTAGCGTGGGGGGCATGAGCGAGCAAGCAGGAACAACTCCGTACGGCGGCAGCAACCGGCACCATAAGCCCAAGCCCTTCGCTCCGATGGACTTCGAGCCCTTCGCAGGCGGTGCCGATCCCGCCCGCGTGTCGGAGGCTGCCCACCTTGCCGCGCAGGCCCTGGTCCGCCATGGCCGCGACAGCGACGATCCGGTGATCACCGAACGCCTGGTGAAGCTCGCGGACGAACAGGGCCTGGACGCCATCGCCGAGATGTGGGCGGAGAGCCCTGCCCGGTCCCTTCCCGGCGCCCTCTGGCGGCTCTACGCACTCCGTGCCGCCACCGTCCAGGACCCCGAACGCATCTCCGTCTACTTCCGCGCGGGCAGGGACACCGCCCAGGTATCCAACGTGGTGGCCGGCGCGGCTGAGCCACCGGGCGCCGACGAAATGCGCACCATGGCGGACGCCATCCTTTCCGGCGCGTTCGACGGCGATTTCGACGTCGCGCTGGAACGCTCTGCCGCGTTCTGCCGCGTGGTGGCGCTCGGCCAGGCCACCCTCGCCGACGGCGCCGAGCATGCCAACGAGGCACACGCCAGCAAGCTGACCCGCAACTCCCACCAGCTGGTCAAGACCGCCGAGGACCTTGAACACGCGGCCAACGCGTGGCGCCTGGGCGAACTGGACTGAGGCGCCCGTCCCCCGGCGGACCGGATTTCCGGGACGAACCAAGCCTCCGCTGTCAAGATTGACTTGGGCCGGGTGAAGTAGAAGACTGAAACCGGTGCCGAGCCGCGAAACCCCCGGGCTTCAACAATTAGCCGCCTAGAGCGGCCTACCGCCGAGAGGCGTATCCGGTTCGGCACCATTTTTCTGCCCTCTTCCAGGTGGTCAATTCAGAGGGTGCAGTTACGGGCCGGTAGAGTAAGCGTCAGTTGCGCGCCGCCGTCAAGTCACACGGCAGCAACCCCCGCCTTGATACGTCCTGGAGACCGGTAAACACGTGAAGCTGCGCCTTTTTCCACAGGAGCCTGCAGGGCTGAACCTGCTCTCACAGATGGCACAACAGATCGTGCTGGCCACCGCCACCCTGGCCGAGATCCTAGGCGTACCCGCGGACGAACACGGCAAGCTCGTTGAGGACATGCACAACATCGAGGCCAAGTCCGCCGAACTGCATTTCGCGCTGCTGACCCATATGCGCACCAGCTTTGTGAATCCGCTGCCCCGCGAGGACATGTACGCCCTCTCCCGGTACCTCAACGAAGCCATGGAAAAGATGGACGCCGCGGCGGAGCTGGTGGCACTTTACCGGCTGGACCGCCTCCCCAAGCGCGCGGCGGACCAGCTGGAGATCATCAGCAGGCAGGCCGAGCTGACCGTTGACGCCATGCGCAGGCTCAATAACCTGGACGACCTCGAGGACTACTGGATCGAAATCCTGCGCCTCGCCAAGCGGGCCGAACGGACCCACCGCGTCTGGGTGGCGGACATGATCGCGGACATGAAGTGGGCCCAGTACTCCCGCAACCGGGACATCGCCAACCAGCTGGTGGAGGTCACCAAGGACATGCGGCGGGTGGCCACCCAGGTAGGCAGCATCATCGTCAAGGAATCCTGACGTGACGGCAGTCATCTTTGGCGCGGTGGTCCTGCTGGCCGCGGCGTTTGCTTTCCTGAACGGGTTCCGCGACGCGTCCACCTCGGTGGCCCTGGCCGTGCGGAACCGGGCGCTCACCCCCAGCGTCGGCGTGCTCCTCGCCGCGTTCTTCAACTTTGTCGGCGCCCTCCTGAGCGCCCTGCTCGCCGTCGCCGTCAGCCGTACCTGGATCAACCTTCCGTCCGGCACTGACGGCCTGGCCATCCTGGTGGCGGGCCTGGCCAGCGCCTGCGCCTGGGGCGTCCTGATGTGGTGGCGCGGCATCCCTGCCTCCTCCACCCACGCCCTGGTGGGCGGCCTCGCCGGCGCAGGCCTCGCCAGCCTTGCGATCGGGGGCCAGGGAGTGGCAGGGGTGGACCAGTCGCTCCTGTTCCAAGTGGTCCTGCCGCTGGTGCTGTCCCCGCTGGTGGCCTACAGCGGCTCCTTCCTCCTGGTGTATCCGGCCACGTGGGTGGCCCGCTATACCCAGCCCAACGTGGTGAACCAGCGCTTCCGCCGGGGCCAGGCCGTTGCCGCCGGCGCGGTGGCCTTTGGCCACGGCCTGCAGGACGGCCAACGCGTCAGCGCGGTACTGCTGCTGGCCCTGCTGGCAGCAGGCTATTCCGACGGCGGGATCCCCACCTGGGTTGCGGCACTTTCCGCGGTGATGATGACTGCCGGGACGCTTTTCGGAGGATGGCGGATCTCCCACACCATCGGATACAAGATCACCAGGATCGATCCCCTGCGTGGTTCCGTGGCCCAGACCTTCAGCGCGCTGATGCTTTTCGTGGGGGCCATCGGGCTGCACTGGCCGCTTTCCACCACCCACACCGTCACGGCCGGTGCCCTCGGCGCCGGGGAGAACCAGCACTTTTCGGTCACGAACCGAAAATTGGTCATCCGGATCCTGTGGCTCTGGGGGTTGACCCCGCTGGCGACGTGCGCCCTGGGCTTCGTGCTTGCGCTGGCCCTCTCCCCCATTTCCGCCTAGGCGGGGCGTGCCGGGGGCGGTGCTGCCCTGTACAGGGAATCCGCCGTGACGTAGATTCGAAAGTGCGCCCCCGGTCAACGGTGCCGGGGACCGGCGTCCGCGCCGTGTGCAGGGCTGCGGACGCGGCGCCGCTGCAGCCACCCGGCGGCCTGGATGCACAACGCGGAAAAGAGCAGGCGTCATGTCTCCCTCCTATTCCCGGCGCCACCTTCCACAGCCCCGGCAACCCCAGTGCGAGGCCTGCGGAACCGAGCACCAGCTGACCATCCACGCCATTACTGCCATCGGCGCTGCCGGCGGGGACCTGGTCACGGTGTCCTACACCTGCAACGACTGCGACCTGTTCCAGGAACACACGGCCTACGCCACCGACGTCGCGGCCGCGCTGAACCAGGTCCGCTGGATGGCCCAGGTGGTCCTCTTCGGGGACGACTACATCCACTGCGGCTTCCCCATGGAAGAGGCGGAGTTCGAGGTAGAGCGGCTCTGCTACCGCAGCAGCAGGTCAGGCAGCGGGCTCAACGCCGTATCCCTGCCGACCCGGGTCCTGCGCTGCCACTGCGGGTTCCAGCTGGAGGTCCCGGAATAGGCACCGCGGCCGCCGCGCCTCAAGGTTTTGCTAGAGCTCCAGGGCCACAGGGCTGACGACGGCGGCGGCCATCAGCACGGTGGCGAGCTCCTCCGGGGTCAGGTTGGCGGCGCTGCACAGTTCGCCGTCCGCCACTCCGGCAGCGGAAGCCTTGCGGACAGCCTGCCGCAGGGACTCCTGGGCGGTGTCCAGTTCCCACTGCATGCTTTCGAGGCGCGAGCTGGTGCGCCACACCTCGGCCAGGACATCCTCTTCCTCGATGGCTTCCTCAACTCCGGCCGCGGCCAGGGCCAGGTGCGGTTCGAGCTCCGGCGCCAGCGGACCGGCGGCCAGGGGTCCCGCCAGCCCCGCCGCAGCGGCGAAAGCCTGCGCCGGTTCAACAGCGTCCTGCACTGCGTCCACCCCGGGTACGGAAACAGTAAGCTGGGGGCCCAGGGGTTCACTGGCCGTCTGCGTCATGGCAAAACTCCTTAAGCGGGCTTACTACTAGTTGCGAAAGTATCTCGATTAGCGTACTAAACCGGTCAGTAGATCGCCAACGGGAAACGGTTTACCCGAAGCGTCCGGAGACGTAGTCTTCCGTAGCCTTCTGTACGGGGTTGCTGAAGATGGTGTGCGTGTCGCCGTACTCGATCAGCTTGCCCGGCTTGCCGGTGCCCGCAATGTTGAAGAAGGCGGTCTTGTCGGACACGCGCGCGGCCTGCTGCATGTTGTGGGTAACGATCACCACTGTGTACTGGTCCTTAAGCTCGTTGATGAGGTCCTCAATGGCCAGGGTGGAGATGGGGTCCAGGGCGGAGCAGGGCTCATCCATGAGGATCACCTGCGGCTCCACGGCGATGGCGCGGGCGATGCAGAGGCGCTGCTGCTGGCCGCCCGAGAGGCCGGACCCGGGCTTCTCCAGCCGGTCCTTGACCTCGTTCCAGAGGTTGGCGCCCTTGAGGGAGCGTTCCACCAGGACATCGGCCTCGCCCTTGGAGATCTTCTTGTTGTTCAGCTTCACGCCGGCCAGCACGTTGTCCCTGATGGACATCGTGGGGAACGGGTTGGGCCGCTGGAAGACCATGCCGATCTGCGAGCGCACGGTTACGGGGTCCACGCCTGGGCCATAGAGGTTGTCGCCGTCCAGCAGGACCTCGCCCTCAACGCGCGCGCCGGGGATGACCTCGTGCATGCGGTTCAGGGTGCGGAGGAAGGTGGACTTTCCGCAGCCGGAGGGGCCGATGAACGCGGTGACGGACTTGGCCTCGATGTTGATGCTGACGTCCTCAACGGCGAGGAAGTCGCCGTAGTACACGTTCAGGTCCTTGACGTCGATGCGCTTAGACATGGTGTTCCTTCACTTGCTGGGTATGGATTGAAGTCTAGGATCCGCCGCGGTATGGCGGAAGGAAAGCCTGGTTACCGGCCGGTTTTAGGGGCGAAGATCCTGGCGATCAGGCGCGCCACCAGGTTCAGGACCATCACCAGGATGATCAGGACCAGGGCCGCACCCCACGCCCGCTGGGAGGACGGGTCCGGGTTGGACGGCGAGGTGGGGTTGAGGATCTGGGTGTAGATGAACGTGGGCAGCGAGGCCATCCAGCCGCCGAACACGTTGGAGTTGATGCTGGTGGCAAAGCCGGCGGTGACCAGGATGGGCGCCGTCTCGCCGATGACCCGGGCGATCGCCAGGGTGACGCCGGACGCGATGCCGGAGATCGCCGTCGGAATGACCACCTTGAGGATGGTCCGCCACTTGCGGACGCCCAGGGCGTAGGCCGCCTCGCGGAGCTCGTTGGGGACGATCTTGAGCATTTCCTCGCTGGCGCGGACCACCACGGGGATCATCAGCACGGAAAGCGCGACGGCGGCCACCGCACCGGTCTTGGTGCCCGGGCCCACCACCACGAAGAAGAACGCGGCAGCGAACAGGCCGGCCACGATGGAGGGGATTCCGGTCATGACGTCCACGAAAAACGTGATGGCCTTGGCCAGGCGGCCGTCGTTGCCGTACTCCACGAGGTAGATGGCCGTGAGCAGCCCCACGGGGACAGAGATCACGGTGGCGAGCAGCGTGATCTGCACGGTGCCCAGGAGGGCGTGGTAGATGCCGCCCATTACGGGGGCACCGCTTTCCACGGCCTTGTTGTCGAACGCGCCTGTGACGCCGTTCATGGAGGTGGTGAGGAACCCGGGATCGATGAGCCCGGGGATGCCGTTGACCAGCACGGTCCAGATCACTGAGACCAGGGGCAGCAGAGCCACCAGGAATGAGCCGACCACCAGGCAGGTGGCCAGCTTGTCCTTGGCCTTGCGGGAGCCTTCCACCGCGGCGCTCCAGGACACCAGGCCCACAGCGAACAGGATGGAGGAGACCAGGCCCCAGCCGAACGGGTTGAAGCCGATCAGGGCAAGGATGGCGGCGCCGACAATCAGCGCTCCACCGAGCACTGCATAGGGTGCGAACTTGGGCAGCTGGCCCTTGGTAAGCGCCGACCGCTTGCTGCGGACGGGGGTAAGCGTGGAGGTCATTTAGTTGGCTCCCGAGAATTCTTTGTGCCGGGTAATGACCCAGCGCGCGATCATGTTCACGGCCAGGGTGATGATGAACAGCACCAGGCCGGCGGCGATCAGGGTGCTGACTTTGAGGCCGCTGGCTTCGGGGAAGTTCAGGGCGATCTCGGCTGCGATGGTCTGGTTGCCGGACTGGATCAGGCTGGCGGTCAGGGCACCGGAAGAGAGCACCAGGGCAACGGCCATGGTCTCACCCAGTGCGCGCCCCAGGCCCAGCATGATGGCGCTGATGATGCCGGGCCGGGCGAAGGGCAGGACGGCCATCTTGATCATTTCCCAGCGGGTGGCACCGAGTGCCAGCGCAGCTTCCTCATGCAGCTTGGGGGTCTGCAAGAAGATCTCGCGGGACAGCGAGGTGATGATGGGCAGGACCATGACGGCAAGGACGATGCCGGCGGTGAGGATGGTCTTGCCGGTGGTTGAGGCCGGGCCCTGGAAGATGGGGAGCCAGCCCATGTTGGCCGCGAGCCAGCCGTACGCCGGCGCGATCTCCTTGGCAAGGAAAGCGGCACCCCAGGCGCCGTAGACAACGGAGGGGATGGCGGCGAGCAGGTCCACCACGTAGCCGAGGCCGGAGGCCAGTCGGCGGGGTGCGAAGTGGGAGATGAACAGCGCCACGCCGATGGCGACGGGGGTGGCGATCACCAGCGCAATGGCGGCGGCGATGAGCGTGCCGATCACGATGGGCCCGATGTAGGCGAAGAAGCCCTGGCCGCCCTGGATCTTGTCTGCGGGCGCGGTCAGCGCGGGGATTGCCTGGACTACCAGGAAAAGCGCGACGCCGAAAAGGACGGCGAGGATCAGGCACCCGGCTGCCAGCGTGGCGCCGGAGAAGACTTTGTCCCCGGCGCGCCCGGCGCCCTGGGTACTGGTCAGGGAGGTGGCGGTCATTCGACGGCCCTTCGATTCGTAGCTGGATTAAGGATGCGGGGTGCAAAGCCAAGTTCCCCGCACTGCCGTCCGGCAGGCGGGGAACCCGGTTTTACAGCGTTGGCTAGGACTTGACCTTGATCGAGTCGATGGCCTTGGCGGCCTTGGCTGCCAGGTCCGAGGACAGCGGGGCGGACTTGGCCGACTCTGCTGCGGCCTTCTGGCCCTCTGCGGAAACTACGTAGTGCTCGAAGGCCTTGACCAGGTCAACGGTCTCCTGCTTGTCGTACGTGGTGCACAGGACGTGGAAGGACACCAGGACGATCGGGTAGGCGCCCGCGATGGTGGTCTTGCGGTCCAGCTTGATGGACAGGTCATTGGCGGCGCGGCCTTCAACGGGCTTGCCGGCGTCCACTGCCTTGGCAGCAGCATCGGCGGAGATCTTGGTAAAGGAGTCGCCTACCTTGATCTGGGCAACGCCCAGCTTGCCGCTGACGGCGGAGTCGTCGGCGTAGGTCACCGCACCGGGGGTGTCCGTGACGGTCTTGACCACGCCGGAGGTGCCCTTGGCGTTTTCGCCCTGGAGGCTGGCGGGCCACACACCGGCGGCCTTGTCGGTCCAGACGTCCGAGGCGGCGGCGGCCAGGTAGTCAGTAAAGTTCTGCGTGGTGCCCGAGTCGTCGGAGCGGTTCACCGGGGTGACCTTCAGGTCCGGCAGCGAGACGCCGGCGTTCAGGGCTGCGATGGCGGGGTCGTTCCACTTGGCGATCTGGCCACGGAAGATCTTGGCCACGGTGGTGGCGTCCAGCTTCAGGTCGGTGACGCCGGGAACGTTGAAGGCCACGGCGATCGGGGAGATGTAGACGGGGACGTTGATGGCGCCGTCGGGTCCGCAGACGGACTTGGACGAGGCGTACTCGTCATCCTTGAGGTAGGCGTCCGAGCCGGCGAACTGGGCCGAGCCGTCCAGGATGGCCTTGCGGCCTGCGCCCGAGCCGTCCGGGGAGTACTGCACGGTGGCGCCGGAGTTGGCGGAGGCGAAGTTGGTCTTCCAGGCGTCCATGGCGGCGCCCTGGGCGGAGGAACCGATGCCGGTCAGCGTACCGGTCACCTTGGTGCCGCCGGCGGACTGGGTGCCGGCAGGGGCGGTGCCCGTGGCGTTGTCTGAACCGCAGGCGGAGAGCGCGAGTGCGCCGGCTGCGATAACAGCGATAGCCGCGTGGCGGCCGAAGCGGAGTGCCTTCACTAGATGTACCCCTTCCAGGGTTATTCAGGTGCGGGACAGGGACGGAGAACCCTGCTGCGCGATGCGTACGTTTTGTACCTTCAAGAAAGTTAAGGGCCGCAGGTAACGGGATGGGCTGTCCAAAGTGAACGGAGGATTAACGACGGCGGGATATTGGCTGACAAATGCCGGGTCACCATTGCGCAGATCACATGCGCAGTCGTAGTGCACCTGCGCCGGGCAGTGGATCGGCACTGAATAGACTTGGACCCATGGCCATCCCAGCAGGACTCTCAGCGACCAGGCGGTTCCTGCGCAGCCGGATCCGGACCGGGTTGATCCGAAGCCGCAACTCCTTTGTGCCCGCCATCCAGATGACCGTGTGCGCGGTGGGCGCCTATGCGTTCGCCGAATACATCCTGGGCCACTCCGGCCCCCTGTTCGCTGCCACCTCGTCGCTGATCGCCCTTGGATTTTCCCGGGAGCCACGGCTGCGGCGCGTGATGGAAGTGGGCCTGGGCTGCACCATCGGCATCGCCGTCGGTGACCTGCTCCTGCACTGGCTGGGCGGCGATATCTGGGTGGCCGCCGTCGTGCTCCTCTTCTCGATCCTGCTGGCCCGCTTCCTGGACAGCGGAAGTATCTTCACCACCCAGCTGGCGCTTCAATCGCTGCTCGTGGTCTTGCTGCCCGCACCGTCCGGGGGCCCGTTCACCCGGAGTATCGATGCCGTGGTGGGCGGCATGTGCGCCCTGCTGGTGACCATCCTGGTGCCAAAGGACCCCCGCCAGGAGCCGCGCCGGGATGTGCAGAAACTGCTGCATGAACTGGCGGAGGTACTGCGTGAATGTGCCGGGGCGCTGGCCAACAGTGACTCCACCCAGGCCTGGCATGCGCTGATCCGCGGCCGGAACTGCCAGCCGCTGGTGGATGCCATGCGCCAGTCCCTCCGCGCGTCCGGCGAGGTGGCCACGTTGGCGCCCGCTTACCGGCGGCACCGTGATGAACTGGACCGGCTGAAGCAGTCGCTGGATTTCATCGACCTTGCCCTGAGGAACAGCCGCGTGTTTGCGCGGCGGTTGACCAGCGCCATCAACCACACGGCGCTCTCGGACGAGGCGACGGACAGCATCGCGGGGGTGCTGCAGGAGACCGCTGCCGCCATTGATGAGCTTTCCCTGGGCCTTGCGGAGACGCACGAAGGCGTTCGCCGCGCCCACTTGCGCACTGCCCGGCGGGACCTGAGCGAGATCGCCCTTCGCCTGCATCCCAAGCTGCTGGAGGTGACGCGGCTGGAGGGCGAAACCGTTGTCATGCTGTTCCGGCCGCTGATGGTGGACCTGTTGGAAGCCACCGGTATGGATGCGGGCGAGGCCAGGGACGTGCTGCCCGCGCTGTAGCTCCGGACGGGCGGATGGGGTGGGCCCACAGCCGCAGGGTTCCCTGGCCGGCTTGCGAGGCCAGTGCGGGGTGGGGTGTGTCGGTGCCCGCCGCTAGGGTTGGACGCATGGCAACAAAGACTTCCCGGGCGTCCAAGGCGCCCGCGTACAAATGCGCCGAGTGCGGCTGGACCACGGTCAAGTGGGTGGGCCGCTGCGGCGAGTGCCAGGCGTGGGGCACGGTGGAGGAAACAGGCACGGCCGTGGCACGGACGACGGCGGCCACAACAGTCGCGGAGCCCGCGCGCCGGATTGCCGACGTCGATGCCACCACCGCCGCTTTCCTGCCCACCGGCGTGGACGAACTGGACCGGGTGCTGGGCGGCGGCCTGGTCCCGGGTGCGGTCATCCTGCTGGCCGGCGAACCCGGCGTCGGTAAATCCACGCTGCTGCTGGACGTCGCTGCAAAGTTCGCCCGCACCGCCCAGGACGTCCTCTATGTCACTGGCGAGGAGTCGGCCGCGCAGGTCAAACTGCGGGCCGAACGGATCGACGCCGTCGCCGAATCCCTGTACCTGTCTGCGGAGACGGACCTCGGCCAGGCCCTGGGCCAGGTGGAGAAGATCGAACCGCGGCTGCTGATCGTGGACTCGGTGCAGACCCTCAGCAGCGCCGATGTTGACGGCAGCGCCGGCGGGGTGTCGCAGGTCCGCGAGGTGGCGGCCTCCATTATCGCGGCCGCCAAGCGGCGGAACATGACCACCCTGCTGGTGGGGCACGTTACCAAGGACGGTTCCATTGCCGGGCCCCGCCTGCTGGAACACCTGGTGGATGTGGTGTGCCAGTTTGAGGGCGAGCGGCACTCCCGGCTGCGGCTGCTGCGCGCCGTGAAGAACCGGTACGGACCCACCGACGACGTTGGCTGCTTCGACCTGAACGAAAACGGCATCGAGGGACTGGCCGATCCCAGCGGGCTGTTCGTCAGCCGCACCAAGGACCCGGTTTCCGGGACCTGCATCACCGTCACCATGGAGGGGCGCCGCCCGCTGCTGGCGGAAGTGCAATCGCTGCTCGCCGAAAGCCCCAACGCGCAGCCCCGCCGCGCTACCAGCGGCCTGGACAGCTCACGCGTGTCCATGCTGTTGGCCGTGCTGCAGCAGCGCGCAGGGACCATGCTGCATAAGGATGATTCCTACGTTGCCACCGTGGGCGGGGTGAAGCTCAGCGAACCGGCCACGGACCTTGCGGTGGCCCTTGCCGTGGCGTCGGCCAAGGCCCGCAAGCCTTTGCCCATCCGGCTGATCGCGTTCGGCGAGGTGGGCCTGGCAGGCGAGGTCCGGCCCGTACCGGGCATCAACCAGCGCATCCAGGAAGCCCACCGGCTGGGATTCACCCACGCCGTGGTTCCGGCAAGCCACACCGGGCCCGGTCCCGTGCCGGCGGGATTCTCGGTGCGTGAAGTCGAGCACCTCACGGAGGCGCTCAGCCTCCTGATTGGCTAGCGGATCCGTTCAAGGGGCCGGGTGCGGAGGATACCGGGCAGGGCACTGCTTCCCGGCGGGTACTCTAAGTCCAGAACCTTCACGCCAACGGAGGTCAAAGATTTCTGTG
This sequence comes from Pseudarthrobacter sp. LT1, assembly GCF_035621795.1. Lineage (NCBI taxonomy): Bacteria > Bacillati > Actinomycetota > Actinomycetes > Micrococcales > Micrococcaceae > Pseudarthrobacter > Pseudarthrobacter sp. LT1. Next base: position 306,518 of record NZ_CP141830.1, on the reverse strand, counting down.
CTGGGGGAAGCTTGGTCATCCAGGAACAGCAGGGCGCCGCAGGCGTTGCTGGCCACGCACGCAGGGGGCCCATGCAGCCTGTTGTGTCCGACCGTCTCGACGGTTTATTCGGTGCACTCAGTGCTCGGAAGCGCGTGGTGGCGAGCCAGCTGCCCGTCACCTTGACCATTGCGCTCGTGGTCCTCGCCGCGGCAATCTTCAGTCCGGCGACGCTGGCCAACAGTATCTTTCTCGCCGCGCTGCTGTTTCATCTCGCAATCGCCGCAACGTGCCTGGCCGTTCCCTGGGCCAGGCTTCCCGCCGGGGCATTCGCCGTGATCCCGCTCCTGGACTGCCTTGCCATCGGCTTCACCCGCGAGGCTGGAGGTCCCGCCTTCAACGTGCTGAGCATGATGCTGGTGTTCCCCGTTGTCTGGCTCTCGGCGCAGGCCCGGCCGTACATGCCGGTCCTGGCCATTGCAGGGACTGTCCTCAGCACGCTGGCCCCGTCCGTTGTCCAAGGGGCGCCGCTTACCGGGGGATCCATGATCCGCACCCTCATCCTGCCCCTGGTCATGTCCGTCATCGCGGTGACTGCCCACGTGGTGGCCACCACCATCCGCCGCCATCGCGTCAGGCTTGTCCAAAACGAACAGGACCTGGCCCGCACGCTGGCTGAAAGCGTACGCCGCCAGGCCCTGCTTGACGCAGTGCTGAAGGCCGTTGGGGTGGGCGTCTGGGTCGTGGACACCCGGGGCCACACGGTGCTGGCCAACAGGGCGATGCGCACGGACCCCGCCCTCGGCGGCGTGATGGACCCTGCCGGGGGGCCGGGCATGCTGATGCTGGCGGACCGCTGTACGCCGGTACCGTCAGGCCTGCTTCCCGCAGCCCGGGCCGCAGCCGGCGATGCCTTCACGGACGAGTTGTATTGGGCCGGCCCCGCAGACCGCCAGCGCGCCTACTCCGTAAGCTCGCATGGCTTCCCTTCCGCCGGCGGCCAGGAAGGTGGTGCCGTCATCACCTTTGTGGACGTCACCACCCTGGTCAGTGCGCTGGCCGCCAAGGACGATTTTGTTGCCACCGTCTCTCACGAGCTGCGGACACCGCTCACGTCCATCCTGGGTTACCTGGAACTGGTCCTGGACGAACCCGGGCATGAGGACATCCGGGAGGAGCTCCTGGTGGTACGCCGGAATGCGGAACACCTGCTGAGCCTGGTCAATGACCTGATCGCTGTGGCATCCGAGCGGATGGACCTGTCGCTGGAGGAAACGGACCTGGCCCGGCTGCTGGCGCTGGAGGTGGATGCCGCACTGCCCAAGGCCGCAGGCAACGGGCTGCAGCTGGTCCTTGACGTGGAGCAGCCGCTGCCGGCAAGGGTGGATCCGGAGCGAATCAGCCAGGTAGTCAGGAACCTGCTCTCGAACGCCATCAAGTACTCCCCCAGCGGCGGCTTAATCACTGCCGGGGCCGTCAGGACCGATGCGGGCCTGGTCTGTTCCGTCACCGATACGGGGGTGGGAATGACGGAGGAAGAGCAGGAACAGGCCTTCACCAAGTTCTTCCGTTCGGCCCGGTCGCGGGACACGGCCATCCCGGGCGCGGGGCTGGGGTTGCCCGTCAGCAAGACCATCGTTGAGGGCCACGGTGGATCCATCACCCTGCACAGTGAGCCCGGCGTGGGCACCACTGCAACCTTCATCCTGCCGGGACTCTGACAGCTCCGGACAGTCAGGAAGAGGCGCCGGCCAGCCAGCTGGAAACGTCGCTGCGCAGCACCAGCAGCGGCCCGCCGGTGGCGCTCACATTGCCATTGGCCACGTAGTACCCGCGGCCCGACCCTGTTCCCCCGGCCGCGCGGTCCAGGGCTTCCACCAGATGCCGCGGCAGGTGGCCCTGCGGACCAAGGCTGCGGAGTTCGTCCACTTCTTCCGGGGTGAGCCGTCCCAAAACCTCAGCGATGTTGGCCATGAGTGCTCCTTTCGAGCGGAGTGCCTGGCAAGGGTGCCTGAAGGAATAACCTAGAGCAGCGCCGTGAACTCCACGTTAACGGCGGACGGCAACTGCACTTCCTGACGATCCGGAGACCAAATGCCCATTCGAAGCGCAGGCATCCTGCTGTACCGCCGGGACCCGGCCGCCCCCGACGGCGCCCCGGACGGGCTGCAGGTATGGATAGCCCATATGGGCGGTCCATTTTGGGCGCGCAAGGACACCCACGCCTGGTCCATCCCCAAGGGCGAGTACGCCGACGGCGAGGACCCGCTGGCTGCTGCACTGCGGGAGTTCGCAGAGGAGATGGGGACTGCTGCCCCGGAGGCTGAATACCGGTTGCTTGGCGAGTTCCGGCAGTCCTCGGGGAAGCTCATTACCGCCTACGCGGCGCAGGCTGAGTTCGCCCCGGAGGTGATTAACAGCAACACTTTTCCGCTGGAATGGCCCAAGGGGTCCGGCCGGATCCAGCATTATCCCGAAATTGACGACGCCCGCTGGTTCCCTGAGCAGGAGGCCCGGCTCAAACTCGTCAAGGGCCAGCTGCCCATCCTCGATGCACTGGTTGAGAACATGGCGGCCAGCTAGACCACCCGTTTGACGCGCTGCTGCATCCGGATCGCCGGGACGGTGCGGGAACGCCGGTCAGTTCCGGCGTCCCCGCACCGTTCCGGCGTTTTCGGCGTTTGGCTAGGCGCCGGTGAGCACCAGAGCCACGCTGTGGCCGCCGAAGCCGAACGCATTCACCAGTCCTGCCGGGGCAAACCCGGGCGGGAGCTGGTGGGCGCTTTCGGTGACGACGTTGAGGTCCACTTCCGGGTCCAGCGCCTCCACGTTCAGCGTCCCGGGGAGTTGGCCGGTGCGGAGGGCTTCGAGGACCACGACGGCGGCCAGCGCGCCCGCGCCGCCCAGCAGGTGTCCGGTGTGGCCCTTCGTGGACGTCACCGGCACGGAGGCGCCGAAGACGGCGTTGATTGCCTGGCCTTCCAGCCGGTCGCCCACGGGGGTGGACGTGGCGTGGGCGTGGACAAACCCAATCTCCGCCGGTTCCATCCCGGCCGAGTCCAGCGCTTTCTGCATGACGCGGCGCTGCATCGCAGGATCTGCCGCCACGATGTCGTTGGCATCGGATGTCACCGCTCCCCCGGCGACGGCACCCAGGATGGCGGCGCCGCGGGCACGGGCGTGTTCTTCGCTCTCCAGCACCACCACCGCGGCGCCCTCTGCGAGTACAAAGCCGTCCCGGCCGCCGTCGAACGGGCGCGCGGCCCGCTGCGGGTTATCCGAGCGGGTGGACAGTGCACGGATCTGGGCGAAGCCGCTGATCACCAGGTCATTGACGGAGGCATCAACGCCGCCGGCAATGACGACGTCGGCGGCACCGGAGCGGATCAGCTCGGCTGCCTGGACAATCGCCTCAGCCCCGGAGGCGCAGGCGCTGACGGGCGTCCGCGCACCGCCGCGGGCGCCAAGGTCGATGGAGACCCAGGCGGCGGGACCGTTGGCCATCAGCCGGGTAAGCGTGTGCGGGGAAACCTTCCGCGGCCCTGACTGGTTCAGCGTGCGGTCCTGCTCGATGGTGGAGCCCAGGCCGCCGTATGCGGAACCGATCACCACCGCGAACCGCTCGGGGTCAACCTCGGGACTGCCGGCCTGCGTCCATGCCTCCCGGGCTGAGACCAGGGCGAGCTGGCCGCAACGGTCCATCCGCTTCATTTCGCGGGTACTGAGGTGCTCCGAAAGGTCGGCAGTAATTTGCCCGGCGATTTTGACCGGCAGCTGCTCCGCCCAGTCCTGGTCCAGCGCGGTGATCCCGGAGCGCCCCTCAAGCAGCGCCTCCCAGGTCTCCTTGACCGTGGTGCCGAGCGGGTTGATGGTGCCGGCACCGGTGACGACGGCGCGGGGTGCAGGAGTGTTCACGGATGCCTTACTTCGCCGGGTTGTGCGTGCCGATGGGCACGAGTGTCAGGTCCGGGTGGTTCTTCTCGATCCGCCGGAGCGCCCAGACGTCGTTGAACAAGGCGAGGTATTCGCCGTCGGACCGCAAAAGCACCTCCGCCCCCGGTACGTTGGCCAGCGCGGGCATGGCGTCCGCCGTCGAAATCCTCGCCAGCGAGTAGGGCAGGCGTTCCAGGCGCATGGGGGCGCTGAAGTCGTGGGCCATGCGGTCCTCCACCACTTCGAACTGCATGGGCCCGACGGCGGCAAGCACCGGGGCCTGGTCGCCACGGACGTCGGAGCGGAGCACCTGGATGACGCCCTCGTGCTCGAGCTGCTCGATGCCGCGGCGGAACTGCTTGAACTTGCTGGGGTCCTTGGACCGGGCCACCTGGAAGTGCTCGGGGGCGAACAGCGGGATGGCCGGGTACTCGACGGGTTCCTCAAGGAAGAGGCTGTCACCCACGCGCAGGGACGAGGCGTTGACCAGGCCCACCACGTCCCCGGGATACGCCTCGTCGATGACTTCGCGTTCCCGGCCGAACACCTGCTGAGCGTACTTGGTGGCGAAGGACTTGCCGGTACGGGTCTGGGTGACCACCATGCCGCGCTCGAAGACGCCTGAGCAGACACGGATGAAGGCCACGTGGTCACGGTGCGCCTTGTTCATGCCGGCCTGCACCTTGAAGACGAAGCCCGAGAACGGCGACTCAACCGGGCGGGGCGCACCGTCCACGTCGGGGCGCGGGGACGCCGGCGGAGCGAAGTCCACCAGGGCGTCCAGCAGCTCCTTGACGCCGAAGTTCAGGGCGGCGGAGCTGAACAGGATGGGGGTGGCCTTCCCCGCGTGGAAGGCGTCGACGTCGAATTCGAGGTTGGACTCGATCACCAGGCCTGCCTCGTCCACGGCGTCCGACCAGTTGCTGCCCTGGCTCTCGGCGGCTTCCTCCGGCGTGAAGTATTCGGTGATGGCGATCTGGGCGCCGGCGTTGTTGCGCTGGAACCGTGCGAAGCGGTCGTTGCGCAGGTCCCACACGCCGCGGAAGTCGCCGGAGATGCCCACGGCCCAGGTCAGCGGCATGGGCTGCAGGCCGGTGCGTTCGGTGATCTCGTCCATCAGCGCCAGGGCGTCCAGGCCCGGCCGGTCCCACTTGTTGATGACGGTGATGATGGGCAGGTTGCGCTGCTTGCAGACCTCGAAGAGCTTCATGGTCTGGGTTTCCAGGCCCTTGGCGGCGTCCACCAGCATCACGGCACAGTCCACGGCGGCGAGCACGCGGTAGGTATCCTCCGAGAAGTCGGCGTGGCCGGGGGTGTCCAGGAGGTTGATGACCGTGTCGCGGTAGGAGAATTGCAGGGCTGCGGAGCTGATGGAGATGCCGCGGTCCTTCTCCATCTGCATCCAGTCCGAGACCGTTTCCTTCCGGTTGGCCTTGCCGCTGGAGGCGCCCGCGGTGCCGATCACCTTTGCATGCAGGGCCAGCGCCTCGGTGAGCGTGGACTTGCCGGCGTCCGGGTGGGAGATGACGGCGAAGGTCCTGCGGCGGCCCGCCTGCTTGTGAATCTCGGAGATCCGGGCGGGGGTCAGGACATCTTGGGACACGGTGCTACTTTCGCTGCGGTTGAGGCTGCCCAGGGGCCATTCGGGTTCTGCGCTGCGACTCGAGGGCGGGGAATCAGGATTGGCAAACGGCCAAAGTACAAGTTTATCGCAGGGCCGCAAACCGGCATGGGCCGTGCTTAACGCGGGCGAAACCGCCCGTTCAAGGCCGCGAAATGCCGGACCGTTAGCTTGGGCGAATGATGCATGGCGCCACTTTCTCAGGCAACCTTTTCTTTGATCCTCTGGCCCCCAACCTGGCCCCCGGACCGGTTGGTGCGGGTGCGCAGGGGCCCGGCGGAGCGATTCCCTCGGCCCCGCTGCGGCAACGGGGCGTCCAGACGGCGGCGGAACACAAGGCGCTCCGCGCCGCGTCCCTCTCGAAAGTCAGCAGGGATCTGGAGCGGATGCTCAGGGAGCGCAGGCGCTGAAATCTCTGTCGGCGGCCCGGTTGTCCCGGCGCGCGCCACAACACGTGGCGCAAGGGACAGCGGGTAACGGCATGATGTGCTTATGCGCAGCATCGAACTGGTCTTTGATGACCGCACGGACGCCCTCCTCAGAGCCGACTGGGCGCGGCTCGAAGCCGCCGGCCTCCCCAGCATGGCAGCGCACACCTCACCCAGCAACAGTCCACACATCACGCTTGCCGCAGGAGCGGACCTGCAGTCCGGCCAGGAAGGGCCTTGGCAGGCGCTGCCCCTGGACATCACGTTTTCGGGCGCCATCGTTTTTCCCGCCGGAGCCGGCAGGTATGTGCTGGCCCGGTCTGTCCTGCTGACCGCTCCCCTGCTGGATCTGCACAGGCACCTGCACCAAGGGCTTGCAGGTGCATTGCCGCTCACCCTTCCGGAGGGCTGGACACCGCACGTCACCATCTCCCGCCGTATCCCCGGCCATCAACTCGGGACGGCCATGGACCTGCTGGACCTTCGCGTGGAGGGCCGCTGCACGGCAGCCCGGCTGTGGGACAGCAGCACCAAAACGATCACGCTCCTGGCAGGGGCTGCCTGAGCCGGCCGCCATGACCGCGTCTGAAAAGAGCAAAAGTGCCTGCCCTGCATGACATCCAGGGGGCACTTTTCCGCCCTGCCCGGTTACCCCCTAATGGGGCACTTTGGGGCTTGCCCGTGCGGAACTTGGGCTTCTTGCCCCTATCATTGAGCTTGCGGGAATCAGAGCACTTTTTGATCCTGCCGGCCAACTGCGGATGCCGGCATTCCTGCGGGCGGCGGTCCGCACCTTTGAAGGGAAACACCTATGGCGCGGAGCCCCGAAGAATCGCTGAGGGCCACTCTGGGCAGGGTTGCACCCGGAACACCGCTTCGCGACGGCCTGGAACGGATCCTCCGCGGCCGGACCGGCGCACTGATCGTCCTGGGCTCCGACCGCACCATCGATTCCATCTGCTCCGGCGGATTCGATATCGGCATCGAGTTCTCGCCCACCCGGCTGCGGGAACTGGCCAAGATGGACGGTGCCATCATCTGCGACAAGGACGCGGGCAACATCCTGCGCGCGGCGGTCCAGCTGGTCCCGGACTCAAGCATCGAAACCCAGGAGTCAGGCACCCGCCACCGCACTGCGGAACGGGTGGCCAAGCAGACCGGAGTCCCGGTGATCTCCGTCAGCCAGTCCATGCAAATCATCGCCCTTTACGTCAACGGTCTCCGGCATGTCCTGGAGGGCTCCGAGAACGTTCTTGCCCGCGCCAACCAGGCACTCGCCACCCTGGAGCGCTACCGCGCCCGGCTGGACCAGGTCACCAGTTCGCTGTCTGCTCTGGAAATCGAGGCGATGGTGACGGTGCGGGACGTGGCCGTGACCCTCCAGCGGCAGGAAATGGTCCGCCGCATCTCGGAGGAAATCTCGCAGTATGTGCTGGAACTGGGCGAAGACGGCAGGCTTCTCTCTCTGCAGCTGGACGAACTCACCGTGGGCAGGGGCCCCGGCAGCGATGTGATCATCCGTGACTACGCCAGCCCCAATGCCTCCGCGGACGACATCGACAAGGCCGTCCATGAGCTTGTCAGCCTGGGCCCCACGGAACTGATCGACCTTGGCAAGATCTCCGCGATTGTGGGGTTTGCCGGCGGCGAAGCCAATCTGGACGCAGTGGTCCAGCCCCGCGGCTACCGGCTGCTGTCCGGCCTCAAGGCAGTCCCCAAGGCCGTGGCGGACCGCCTGGTGGACCATTTCGGGGGCCTGCAGTACCTCATGGCCGCCACCATTGATGACCTCATGACCGTTGACGGCATCGGCGACCAGCGCGCCCGCACCGTTCGCGAAGGCCTGAGCCGGATGGCCGAGGCAAGCCTCCTGGACCGCTTCCTCTAAGATCCCCATCCGTGGGATAACGCTCATCGAGTGCTCCGTAGTTGTCGTTATGAAGCCTGAAAACGACTGTTACGGAGCAATCGATGAAGCAGCAGCTCAGTTCAGCTGGAAGACGGCCTTGGGGCTGGCCCGGGAACCCAGCTTCGCGGTGAAGATGTAGTACGCCCCGCCGCCACCGGGGGCCGCAGCAACGGCCTTGCAGCCATCGGCGCTGCGGTTCCGGCTCCACGGGAAGTTGGCGGTTTCGCTGGCACCGGGCGCAATCACCTTCACCAGGTCCTCGCTGGATGCCTGGCAGTCCTTCGAGGAAAAGATCCGGTCAGAGCCACTGGTCACCAGGAACTCCATCTGGGAGGTTCCAATGTTGACCTCACAGGGCACGGTGCCGCCGTTGGTCACCTTCAGGGTGAGCAGCGGGTTTTCCCCGGGACCGTAAGCGGGCTTGTCCGTGGCAGCCGAGACAGTCACCAGGTTCTGGTTGCAGGTGGGGGTCGCCGGGGCAGTGGGCGACGGTGTGGCGGAAGCAGCCGCGGAGGCAGAGGGCGTGGCGGCAGCAGACGGGGATGCGGCCGGGTTCGACGCGGTTTCGGTGGACGACGGCTGGGTGGAGGATGCTTTCCGGGACCCACCCGTGAAGGCTGCGGCGAGCGCGAACCCGCCCGCCACCAGCGCGATCACCAGCAGGAGCGCACCACCAACAACCATTCGTCGCCGGCGGTACACGGCGGCGCTGGGCTTCCGGACGCTGCTGGAACCCGATGCCGTGCCGCGCGCTGATGAATTGCCTTGCCTGCCCATCCTCCTAGGCTAGGGAAACCCGCCGGATCTGCACTGCCACCACGCCGCCGCAGGCCCATCGCGCTGGTCACAACCGGTTTGCGGGCCGCCGGAACCAATCCACTACAGTGTTGGCATCGACACTCAAACCTCCCCCGCAAAGCACGCTCCGGCGGACCCCGCAAACCTGGAGCTGCTCCACCACCGGATCAACGGCTGGTTCGCCGGCATTGCCCGCGACCTGCCCTGGCGCGAGCCCGGCTGCTCCCCCTGGGGCGTCCTGGTCAGCGAGATCATGCTGCAGCAAACCCCGGTGGTCCGGGTGCTTCCCGTCTGGCATGAGTGGCTGAAGCGCTGGCCCACCCCCGCCGGGCTGGCGGGGGAACCGGCAGGGGAAGCCGTCCGCTCGTGGGGCCGGCTGGGCTACCCCCGCCGGGCGCTTCGGCTGCATGCCGCGGCCACGGCGATCGTGCAGGACCACGGCGGCAAGGTCCCGGACACCCACGCCGAGCTGCTGGCCCTTCCAGGGGTGGGCAGCTACACCGCCGCCGCAGTGGCAGCGTTCGCGTACGGCCGCCGGGAAACGGTGGTGGACACCAACATCCGCAGGGTGCACGCCCGGCTGGTCACCGGCGTCGCGCTTCCCGCCCCGGCGCTGACCGCGGCGGAGATGCGCCTGGCCGCCGCCCTGCTGCCGGACGACGACGAAACTTCCGTGCGCTGGAACGCTGCGGTCATGGAGCTTGGGGCTTTGGTGTGCACGGCCCGGGCGCCGAAGTGCGCCGCCTGCCCGGTCAAAGACTCCTGCGCGTGGCTGGCGGCGGGTGAGCCCCCGCCGTCGTACGTTCCCAAAGGGCAGGCATGGCACGGCACCGACCGCCAGGTCCGTGGCGCCGTGCTGGCCGTGCTCCGGCTGGCGGAGTCGCCCGTGCCGCCGGACATGTTCCAGCGTGAACCTGCCGACCTTGGCTTTGCCCCGGAAGGAATCGGCGTGCCGCTGGCCGCGCTGCACCGGCTCAACTCCGCCCCTGAACAGCTGGAGCGGGCGCTTGCGGGGCTGCTGGCGGACGGGCTGGCAGAGATGCACGACGGCGGCTACCGGCTTCCTGCCTGACCCACCGGCGGCGTGGGCCCGGGATGGCATACTTCTTGGTGACCGGAACCGGGGGAAGCCATGAAGACCATTCTGTACATCGTCTGGGCACTGTTTGTTGCCGCGGCGATATTTTCGCTGCTCTATGCGTCGCGCCGGACCAAGCGGCAGGAACAACAGATGGCATCCTGGCCCAAGGCGCAGGCAACCGTCACCGGCAGCGCAACCGGTTGGACCAGCGGCGTGGGCGGTGCCAGCCGGAACCTCCGCTACTTCCCCACGTACCAGTTCACCGATCCGCAGGGCACCCTCTTCATGGGCAAGTCCGAAATCTCCGGGGTGGAGCAGCCCGTGCCGGGTTCGCTGATCGAGGTGGCTTACAACCCGTCCAACCCCAACGAATCACTCCAAGTATCCTCCGAGCCGCGCAGGGCCATGGGCTGCCTGATCGCGTTTTTCGCGGTCTTCGCAGTCGCCTCGTTCTGGTTTATCGGCATTTTTCCAATCGGCTGACTGTGCCGCCGGCGCGGTAGCCTGAAGGCATGCACAGGCCCGGAATGCTGGTGCCATTGGGGATGGCTGCGGCGCTCCTCGCTGCCTGCGGGCCCGCCGGCAACGCATGCCCGGCGATTGCGCAGGCCACCGTCGTGGCCGTGACAATCACCGCTGACTACTCCGCCCAGGTACAAACGCTGCATCTGCGGGCATGCCAGGACGGCGCCTGCAAGGAGTCCGACGTCGAACTGCGCCCCGGCAGCTCCTCCGTTGACCAGGGGTGCACGGAAGAGGGCGCCTGTTCGGCCACGGCTTCTCCCGACGGCACCAAGGTGGCGACACTGATGCTGGAGACCCTTGCGGAATCACCCATGACGGTGACCGCTTCCGGCACGGCTCCTGACGGGACAGCGCTGGCCGTCCGCACCCTGGAGTTCCGCCCGCAGGCGCTGTATCCGTTCGGTGGGCAGTGCGGGAAGTTCCTGTCGGCATCACTTACGCTGGACGGCGACGGGCTGCACCAGCAGCCGGCATCCCAAAAGCCGCGGGGCTAGAAAAGCGCCGGCTGGGTGAAGGTCCCGTCGTCGGAAGCTCCGGCCGCGGGGCCACTGCCCACCGGTTCAGCACTCCAGTTGAAGCCCAGTTCGGCGAGCAGTTCCTCCACGGAGATTTGGCCGTCCAGCACTTCGATTTCCTGGGTGTTGTCTGCAAGCGGCCGTTCCATGCCATCGAGCTTATTCCCAGGAACGGCCGGGGAGCTCAGGGCTCGCCGAAGCCGGCCTCCACCAGGCCGCCCACATACTCCACGGCCCGTTCAGCATCCGCGCCCCACGCTTCCACGTGCAGCACGGTGCCCTTGCCCGCGCCCAGGGTCATCAGCCCGGTCATGGACGCACCGTCCACGCCGTTGATGGTGACCTCAGCGTCCAGCGAAGCCAGGCCCCCTGCCACTTTCGCAGCAGGCCGGGCATGCATGCCGGCCTGGTTCACCAGCTCAAAGTCGCCCGTGAAGTCCGGCGGGGCGCTGCTGACAGGCTCGTGTTCGGCTGCCGCCCCGCCCCGCTCCGGTTCGTGCGCCAGCCCCCGCACACCTTCGGCCGCCTTAAGGACCGCGTGGACGTCCGCACCACCCTGCGCAGCGACGGCCGCGGCCACCAGGCCTTCCACCAACGGTGCGTCGGCAAGCAGGACACCGGCGGGATTCTCCAAAAACTCGAGTGCCGATTCCGCGGTCATCACGGCTGATCCCAGGTCTGTCAGGACCACCGTGCCCGTTACCCCGGCACCATCCCCGCCGGCACGCCCGGAAGGTTCACCGCCAGCCTCTCCCCCGGCCTTTTCCAGGGCCGCGAGGACCTTCTCCAGGCTGGTGCCGATCCTGCCATCGTCGGTGCCCCCGGCTGGCAGGATCATTACGTCCGGGGCCATTTGGGCGGCAAGCTCCACGGCGCCGTCGGCAATTTTTTCGCTGTGCGATACCACCACGATGCTGACGTTCACGCGGCCGCCCCAACGGCAGCACGGAGGATCAGCGCGCTGGACACTGCTCCCGGGTCCCGGTGGCCTGCACTGCGTTCGCCAAGATAGCTGGCGCGGCCTTTCCGTGCCACCATCGGGTCGGTGGCCACGGCCCCTGCCTCGGCAGCTTCGGCGGCGGCCACCAGGACGCTGAGGACGTCCGTGCCGCTGCCGTCGGCCGCCGCGCGGGCAGCATCAACCGCCGGTGTCCACGCATCCACCATGGTCTTGTCCCCGGACTCCGCTTTGCCGCGCGCCACGATCCCGTCCCGGGCCGCCTCCAGGGCGCCGGCCCAGGCGGCGGGATCAATCTCGGCGGAATCACCCAGCGCGGTGGCGGCGCGGAGGAACGCTGTTCCGTAAAGCGGGCCGGCTGCGCCGCCCACCTTGGACATCAGGGTCATGGCTGTCATCTTCAGCGCCGCCCCCGGCGTTTCGGGCGTGGATTCACCGAGCTTGGCAAGGACCGCCTGGAAGCCGCGGTCCATGTTCTCGCCGTGGTCCGAATCCCCGATGGCGCGGTCAAGTTCGATCAGTTCAACGCGGTGTTCAGCCATGGCCTGCGCGCACAGGGTCAGCCACTTGACGGCCCAATTGGCATCCAGCACCACGGCTACACGCCCCAGCGCAGGGCGGGGGTATGCACGGGAGCGTCCCAGAGTTCGGTGAGCTCGTCGTCGAGCCGGAGGACCGAGATGGAACAGCCCTGCATCTCCAGCGCGGTGATGTAGTTGCCCACCAACGAACGTTCCACCGTGGCGCCTGCATCCGCCAGCACCTGCACCGCCCGCCGGTACACGATGTAGAGCTCGCTCAGCGGGGTGCCGCCCATGCCGTTGACGAAGAGCAGCACCTTGTCGCCGGAGCTGACCCTCAGATCGGCCAGGACGGGTTCCAGCAGGCGGTTGGTGATGCTGTCCGCGTTCTCCATGGGGATCCGGTGCCTGCCGGGTTCGCCGTGGATGCCGATGCCGATCTCGATCTCATCCTCGGCGAGGTCGAAACTTGGCGTGCCTGCGTGCGGCACCGTGCAGGCTGACAGCGCAACGCCCATGGTCCTGACGTTGGCATTGACCCGTTCTCCGATGGCGGCCACGGCATCCAGGCCGTCACCACGCTCGGCAGCGGCGCCGGCGATCTTCTCCACGAGCACGGTGCCGCCCACTCCCCGGCGGCCGGCGGTGTACAGCGAGTCCTCCACGGCGACGTCGTCGTTGACCAGTACGGTCCGGACGCTTACGCCCTCAGCCTCGGCCAGTTCGGCCGCGGTCTCGAAGTTCAGGACGTCCCCGGTGTAGTTCTTGACGATATGCACGACGCCGGCACCTGAGTTGACTGCGAGGGTGGCGGGAAGGATCTGGTCCGGGGTAGGTGAGGTGAACACCGCCCCGGGCACGGCGGCGTCGAGCATGCCCCGCCCCACGTAACCGGCATGCAGCGGCTCGTGCCCGCTGCCGCCGCCTGAAACCAGCCCCACCTTGCCTGCCACTGGCGCGTCCTTGCGCGTGATGTAGGTAGGGTCTTCACTGACGGTGACCAGCCCGGCGTGTGCCAGGCCAAAGCCCTGGACAGCTTCCTGGACAACGGCTTTTGGATCGTTGATGAGTTTCTTCATGGCGGTGCTCCTGGCTGTGCTCCTGAAGGATGTGTTTCCGACCCTACTACCGGGATCGCAGGTGGCGGTAGGTTCCTCCGGCCCGGTTTTCAGTCAGCGTCCGCCGGCGACCGGTCCGGGACGCAGCAAAGGGACAGCCCCCAATAACTGTCCCTTTCCTGAGGCCCCCCACATATCGGCCTCCAATAGTTTATCCATCAATTCGAGTAAAACCAAGAGGGGTATGTCCTGGGCGGCCCCGGGGCCTATAGGGTGCGGATCATCCGGGTGTTGCCCAAGGTGTTCGGCTTGACCCGTGCCAGGTCCAGGAATTCAGCCACGCCTTCGTCGTGCGAGCGGAGAAGCTCCGAATACACTTCCGGGTCCACTGCGGACTGGTCCGCCATAACTTCGAAGCCGTGGCGCTTGAAGAAGTCCACCTCGAAGGTAAGGCAAAAGACCCGGGACACTCCGAGGGCGCGGGCTTCCTCCAGCAGGCTTTCCACCAGGACATGGCCCACGCCCTTGCCCCGCCATTGCCCGGACGCCGCGAGGGTGCGGATTTCGGCCAGGTCCTCCCACATGACGTGCAGCGCCCCGCAGCCGATCATTTCGCCGTCGCTCGACTCGGCGATGCGGAACTCCTGCAGGCTCTCGTAGTACGCCACCGTCTCCTTCGCCATAAGGATGCGTTCCTCGGCCAGGGGCGCCACCAGCTTCTTGATGGCGGGGACGTCACTGGTGCGTGCTGGGCGGATGTGGAAGGAGTCGGTCACAAAGCCATCCTACGAGGCGAAGGAGGGTGGGACATTTACGTAGCTTCCGTCAAAGCGACGGCGGAGCAGCAAGCGGTAAATGTCCCACCCTCCGAGCCGCAGGAGCCGGGAGCTTAGGTGCCCAGTTCGGCCGGCAGCTCGAGCTCCTGGCCCAGGACGTTCTTCGCCAGGAACCACTCCACCACCTGGTACCAGACCTTGGCGTGCTGCGGTTGGAGGACCCAGTGGTTTTCGTCCGGGAAGTAGAGGAACCTGTGCGGGGTCTGCCCGTCCTGGTCCGCCGCCAGCCGCGATTTGGACAGCAGCTCGTACCAGAGCCGCAGGCCCTCCCCGATGGGCACCCTGTAGTCCTTGTCGCCATGGATCACCAGCATGGGCGAACCGATCTTCTCCGCGTGCAGGTGCGGTGAATTCTCCAGCGCCATCTCCTCGGTCATTTCCTTCAGCCAGTACTGCGAGGCATCTGTGGTGGGTCCGAACTGGTCCAGCGCCCACAGGCTGGCGTGGGTGACCACGGCCTTGAACCGGTCCGTGTTGCCCGCCACCCAGTTGGCCATGTACCCGCCGAAGGATCCGCCCATCGCAGCAGTCCGGGCCTCATCGATGTCCGGACGCTCCACCGCCGCGTCCGTAACGGCTATGAGGTCGGTGAACGGCGCTTTGCCCCAGGCACCCCATCCGCGCTGGATGTAGGCCTGCCCGTAGCCCGTGGACAATGCAGGGTCCGGGAGCAGCACCGCGTAGCCCTTCGCCGTCAGGAGCCAGGGATTCCACCGCCACGTCCACGCGTTCCAGGACCCCAGGGGACCGCCGTGGATCCACAGCAGCATCGGTGCGGGCTCCTCTGCTGATGCACCCTCGGGCAGGGCAAGGTAGGCAGGAACCCGGGAACCGTCCGGAGCCGTGGCGGCGATCCGCTCCAGCCGACCCGGGCGGGACGGCCGGTCGGCAGGGGCTGGAAGCCGGGTGGTTTCCCCTGTGGCCACGTCGATCCGCACTGCCTCGGGTGGGAATTCGTAGGAGCTGCGCAGGGCGTACGCATAGCGCCCTTCCGGCGAAACAACGACGTCGGAGTAGGCCGCCGCGTCCTGCGTCACCCGGGCAACACCCACCTCAGCGGCAGCCGCGGGGACGCTGACCCGGAAAACCGGCGACGCGCCGTCGTCGTCCGCCGTGACCAGGAGGGCGGAACCGTCCGGAAGCCAGGCTGCCGGCTTGGGCCAGCGGTCCCAGTCATGGGCCAACGGTTGCAACCCGGCATCCCCGGCGCTGCCGGAGACGTCCAGGAGGTGCATCCTGACCTCGGGGGCCCGCTGGGGGGTGGAATCACTTTCGCTGACCACCACCAGCGTGTTGCCGTCGGGGCTGACCGGACCCGGGAAATAGCTCATGCCCTCCTGGTCCAGGAGCACCTTGAGGCTGCCCGATGCCACATCCACCGCCACCAGGACGGACCGGCTGTCCGCCTTGGCGAGGGGTTTGGTGTAGCTGCTGTAGACGGTCTTCCCGTCCGGGCTGACCACTGTCTCGGCTTCCCTCAGCCGCGGGCCGGCATACGGAGTCAAGTTCCGCAGGACCAGGGGAGCTGTGGCGTCAACGGTTGCGGGTTTGCCGGGCCCCTTGTCCGCCCCGGCTTCCACGGCGAAGATCCGCGGCTGGCCGGGACCCAGGTCGGCGTCCCAGTACCGGACCGGGTACTCGCTGTGCAGGATGGCGGAGACCTTCCTGTCCTTGCGGGACTTGCGCCGCTCGGCGTCGTCCTCCTCATCGGCTGACCCTGCCAGAACCTCAGCCGCCACGAATGCCGCATCAGCGTTCCTGGCAGTCATCACCTTACTGACGCCGCCGGGCCGGCTGAGGACTACGCGGGCTTCCCCACCGTCGGCCGGAAGGAGCCACAGTGCATTGACCGGTTCTTCGTCGGGGCTGTCCGGGTCGGGGCGCGCGGAGGTGAAGTAGACGTCGCCGTTCGCGGCGAAAGCCGCGCCCGCTTCGCCCTTGGCGCTGCGGGTGATGCGCCGGGCGTGCTTCTGCCCCGCCGGGTCCAGCTCCCACAGGGCGGTGGCAAACTCGGTGCCCTTGCCGTTCAGGGTGGCGACGGTGGTGACCAGGCGGGAGCCGTCCGGGCTCAGCGCCAGTCCGCTTACCCGCGGGATGGACAGGTAGTGGTCGAGGTCGTGGAAAGGAGTCAGTGGTTGCTCGTCCGGGATCGCCGGATTCTGATTAGCCATGCCCCGATTCAACACGCTTTGTGGCCGCCGTCACAAACCCTAAGCCACTGACGGGTACAGAGGGCAAAACGAAAGCCCCGCCGCTCCTTGCGGAGTGGCGGGGCTTTGGCTGTGGCGCCTAGACGCTCGGGGCGATTTCCGGGATGCGCGGCTTGGCGTTGCCGGCGAAGGTGAACTTCGCGTCGTCGCCTTCGCCTTCGACATCCACCACGACGATGTCGCCGGGGTGGATCTCGCCGAAGAGGATCTTCTCGGAGAGCTGGTCCTCGATCTCGCGCTGGATGGTGCGGCGCAGCGGCCGGGCCCCCATGGCGGGATCGTAGCCGCGGGTTGCCAGGAGCACCTTGGCGGCCTTGGTGAGCTCGATGCCCATGTCCTTGTCCTTGAGGCGCTTCTCCAGGCGGGTCACGAACAGGTCCACGATCTCGATGATCTCGTCCTGGGTGAGCTGCGGGAACACCACGACGTCGTCAACACGGTTCAGGAACTCGGGGCGGAAGTGCTGCTTCAGTTCCTCCGTGACACGAGCACGCATGCGGTTGTAGCCGGTCTGCGTGTCGGTGCCGGACTGGAAGCCGGTGGCAACGCTCTTGGAGATGTCCCGGGTACCCAGGTTGGTGGTCATGATGATCACGGTGTTCTTGAAGTCCACCACTCGGCCCTGGGAGTCGGTCAGGCGGCCGTCTTCCAGGATCTGCAGCAGCGAGTTGAAGAGGTCCGCGTGGGCCTTTTCCACTTCGTCGAACAGCACCACGGAGAACGGACGGCGGCGGACCTTCTCGGTCAGCTGGCCACCCTCTTCGTAGCCCACGTAGCCCGGAGGGGCACCGAAGAGCCGCGAAACGGTGTGCTTCTCGGAGTACTCGGACATGTCCAGGGTGATGAGGGCGTCCTCTTCACCGAACAGGAACTCCGCGAGTGCCTTGGCGAGCTCGGTCTTGCCGACGCCGGTGGGGCCGGCGAAGATGAAGGAGCCACCGGGACGCTTGGGGTCCTTGAGTCCTGCACGGGTGCGGCGGATGGCCTGGGACAGTGCCTTGATGGCCTCGTCCTGGCCCACCACACGCTTGTGCAGTTCCTCTTCCATCTTGAGCAGGCGCGAGGATTCTTCCTCGGTCAGCTTGAAGACGGGGATGCCGGTGGAGTTGGCCAGCACCTCGGCGATGAGATCCTCATCCACCTCGGAGATGTCGTCCATGCCGCCGGACTTCCAGTGGCGCTCCTTCTCGGCCCGCTCGGAGATCATCTTCTGCTCCTTGTCGCGGAGCGAAGCTGCACCTTCGAAGTCCTGGGCGTCGATGGCGGATTCCTTCTCCATCTTCAGCTTGGCGATGCGCTCGTCCATGGCCTTGAGCTCCGGCGGAGCGGTCATGCGGCGGATGCGCAGGCGTGCACCGGCTTCGTCGATCAGGTCGATCGCCTTGTCCGGCAGGAAGCGGTCCGAGATGTAGCGCTCGGCCAGGCTGGCAGCGGAGGCCAGGGCGCCGTCGGTGATGGTGACGCGGTGGTGTGCCTCGTACCGGTCGCGCAGGCCCTTGAGGATCTCGATGGCGTGCGCCACGGAGGGTTCCTTGACCTGGATCGGCTGGAAGCGGCGCTCCAGCGCGGCGTCCTTCTCGATGTGCTTGCGGTACTCATCCAGCGTGGTGGCACCGATGGTCTGCAGCTCGCCGCGGGCCAGCATGGGCTTCAGGATCGAGGCTGCGTCGATGGCGCCTTCGGCGGCACCGGCACCCACCAGGGTGTGGATCTCGTCGATGAACAGGATGATGTCGCCGCGGGTGCGGATCTCCTTGAGGACCTTCTTCAGGCGCTCTTCGAAGTCACCGCGGTAACGGGAGCCTGCCACCAGGGAGCCGAGGTCCAGGGTGTACAGCTGCTTGTCGCGGATGGTCTCCGGGACGTCGCCGCGCACGATCGCCTGGGCCAGGCCCTCGACGACGGCGGTCTTGCCGACGCCGGGCTCGCCGATGAGGACCGGGTTGTTCTTGGTGCGGCGGGAAAGGACCTGCATGACGCGTTCCATTTCCTGCTCGCGCCCGATGACCGGGTCCAGCTTGTTCTCGCGCGCAGCCTGGGTCAGGTTGCGGCCGAACTGGTCCAGGACCACGGACCCGGCAGGGGCGCCCTCAGGCTGTCCGCCGCCGACGCCTGCGCCGGTGGTTTCCTTGCCCTGGTAGCCGGAAAGGAGCTGGATGACCTGCTGGCGGACCCGGTTGAGGTCGGCGCCGAGCTTGACCAGAACCTGGGCGGCAACGCCTTCACCTTCACGGATCAGGCCGAGCAGGATGTGCTCCGTGCCGATGTAGTTGTGGCCCAGCTGGAGGGCTTCGCGCAGCGAGAGCTCCAGTACCTTCTTGGCACGGGGGGTGAAGGGGATGTGGCCGGAGGGGGCCTGCTGGCCCTGTCCGATGATCTCCTGCACCTGCTCGCGAACGCCGTCGAGCGAAATGCTCAAAGACTCAAGAGCTTTGGCGGCAACGCCCTCACCCTCATGGATCAAACCCAAGAGGATGTGTTCGGTACCGATGTAATTGTGGTTCAGCATGCGTGCCTCTTCTTGGGCAAGCACAACTACGCGACGGGCACGGTCCGTAAATCGCTCAAACATTTCGCCACACTCCTAGCTACGACGTACTTTGATGCTACGTGGCCGCCCCTGAGTTGTGGAGCGTGTTCGCCACAGGGGAAACCGCGCCCCTTGCGGGAATAACGTTGCGGGCAGCCGCAGCGCGGCGCCCTGGACGGGGAAGGCGGGGCAGCAGCCGGCCCTGGCGCCCGGAAGGGACCCGGCAAACCCCTTCAATCCGGCCAGCTGCCAAGGGGCCGCTGCATCGTCCCAATTGAGTCAAATGGGCAACGGCAGACACCGCCAGTAGCAGCAATATCGGCAAATTGAAAAACCCCGCCCCGCCTGTCGGCGGTAAGCGGGGTTTCGGTGGAGCTAAAGGCGGCGCTAGGAATTTGCCTTCTGGTAGGCTTCCTGGATTTCGGCCTGAATTCGGCCGCGGCTGTTAACGGTGTACCCGTTATCCCGCGCCCATTGCCGGATTTGCGCCGAATCGTGGCTGCGGCCCCCTGTTGGCGCCTTGGTCCGCTGCCCCCGGCTTCCACCGGAAGCCTTGCGTGCAGCGTTGATGAACCTCTCCAATGAAGACCGGAGTTCAGCGGCATTGGCTGCCGACAGGTCAATCTCGTAGCTGGCCCCGTCGAGGCCAAACTTCACATTCTCGTCTGCGGATCCCCCATCCAAATCATCAACGAGGATGATGTTTACTTTCTGTGCCATTAAAGGTCTTCCTCTTGCTGGAAAGTTCGGTTTTCAGAAAAGCAGGATGTTTCCCAAAAAAAGTATGACTCTTATCTTGGCAACGCGTCAAAGCGCCTAATGGTTCCTTGGGGATAAAACCGGAAAGTAGGGGGTTTATCTATTTGGATTCCGAACCCGGACGGTCCGTAGGCTGAACCGGGAGGCCGCCCGCTTCGGCCTGGGCGCGGGCTTCCGCCTGCCGCTCGGCCTTGTCGGCGTTAAAGATCGCCTTCATGGCGAACCAGAAAAGCAGGCCCACCACGAGGGAGGGAAGAATCACTGCAACGTATTCCATGATCAGTGCCCTTCGGGCTTCAGCAGGGGGAACAGGATGGTTTCGCGGATGCCGGCTCCGGTGAAGAGCATCACCAGCCGGTCGATGCCCAGGCCAATGCCGCCCATGGGAGGAGCGCCATATTCCAGGGCACGCAGGAAGTCCTCGTCAAGCTGCATGGCCTCGACGTCGCCGGCAGCCGCGTGCAGGGACTGTTCGGTGAGCCGTTCGCGCTGGATGACGGGGTCGATCAGTTCAGAGAAGGCGGTGCCGCGCTCCATGCCGCCGATGATCAGGTCCCAGGCCTCGATCAGCCGGCCGTCCTCGCGGTGCGGGCGGGCCAGCGGCTGCGCGGACGGCGGGTAGTCGTAGACGAAGGTGGGGTTCAGGAGGGTGGGCTCCACGATTTCACCGAAGAGCTCCACTGCCAGCTTCTCGGCGTCCCACTTGGGGTCAACCTTGACTTCGTGCTTGGCTGCGATTTCCCGAAGCACCTCAGCGGAAGTGTCCGGCGTGATCTCCTGCCCAACGGCGTCGGAAAGTCCGGGGTAGACGGCCAGCCAGGTCCACTCGCCGTCGAGGTTGATCTCCCCCGCCTCGGTCTGCAGGACGCGTCCGGCACCCACGGCGTCCGCGGCGTCGAGGATGATTTCCTTGATCCGCTCGGCCATGACGAACTGGTCCGCCCAGGCCTCGTAGCACTCAAGGGTGGTGAATTCCGGGCTGTGCGTGGAGTCGACGCCCTCGTTGCGGAACACGCGGCCCATGTCGTAGACGCGGTCGATCCCGCCCACCACGGCGCGCTTGAGGTACAGCTCGGTGGCGATGCGGAGGGTCATCTTCTGGTCGAAGGCGTTCATGTGGGTCTCGAACGGACGCGCCAGGGCGCCGCCGTGGACCAGGTTCAGGATGGGCGTTTCCACTTCCACGTAGCGGTGCCGGAACAGCGTTTCGCGGATGGAGCGGGTGATGGCGGCTCGGGTGTAGACCATCTCGCGGGCCTCGTCCCGGACCATCAGGTCAACGTAGCGCTGGCGGACGCGGGTTTCCTCGTTCAGTTCCGCGTGCAGGACGGGCAGCGGGCGCAGTGCCTTGGAGGCCATGGACCAGGACTCGGCCATGATGGACAGTTCGCCGCGGCGGGACGAGATGACCTCGCCCTTGATGAAGACGTGGTCGCCCAGGTCAACCAGGGCCTTCCAGTCGGCAAGCGCTTCCTCGCCCACGTTGGCCAGGCTCAGCATGGCCTGCAGGCGCGTTCCCTTGCCGTCGGTGCCGCCTTCCTGCAGGGTGGCGAAGCAGAGCTTTCCGGTGTTGCGGACAAAGACCACCCGGCCGGTGACGCCCACGATGTCGCCGGTGGTGTCGTCCGCCTCGAGGTGGGCGTACTTTTCCCGGATTTCGGCGAGGGAGTGCGTGCGTTCCACTCCCACGGGGTACGCCTCCGTGCCGCGCTCAAGAAGTTTGGCGCGCTTTTCCATGCGGATCCGCATCTGCTCGCTGGCGTCGATGGGCTCTTGGGCATTCTTGGGCGCGGGGGTGTTTTGGGAAGTCACAATCATCAAGTTTACCGGGCATTGGCTGCCCCGACTTTCAGCTCCTGCGCAGGCTTGCGCCCTAGGATGGGCGGGTGAAAGAACGGGAACTTCCAACGCACGACGGCGGCAGGCTGGCTTTGTACAGCTACGGCGCCGGGGATGCGCCCGGCGAAAAGCGGGTACTGCTGATCGGTGGCGCGTTCCTCACGGCCCTGATTTACCGGCCGTTCTCCATTGCTCTGGCGAACGGCCTGGGCGACGGCTGGGCTGTTGACGTTTACGACCGGCGGGGCCGGGGCAACTCGTCCGGACAGCCCGCGGACTACTCCATGGCCACCGAAATCGAGGATGTCCGGACTGTGCTTAAAGCCACCGGCGCCCGGAATATCCTGGGCCACAGCCTGGGTGGATCGGTGGCCCTGAACGCCGTCCAGGAGTTCACCGGGACCGGGTTCGTCCCTGACAAGCTCGCCGTGTACGACGCGGCGGTGAACATCGACGGCAGCATCGACACCGCGTGGCTGGACGGATTCGAGGACGCCGTGAACAACGGCAGGGTGGGTCACGCGCTGGCGCACATGAAGAAGGCCACCAGCCCGGGCTCGGCCATGGCCAGGATTCCGGAACCGGTCCTGGCCGGCCTGATGGCGGTGTTGTCGCGGACCAAGGTCAACAGGATGTTCCAGCAGGTCATGCCCAGCGGCGTGGGAGAGCTGAGGGCGGCTTACGACGAAAAGGACCACGCCAGGGACTTCAGCGTGCTGCCCGCCGGAACCCACTTCATGGCAGGCGGAAAGAGTCCCAGCTATTACAGGGTGACGGCGGAACGGCTCCACGCAGCAGTGCCGGGGAGCACCTACCAGCTGTCCCCCAAGTGCTTCCACGGCTCCATTCCAGCGGCCGTGAAGGAACTGGTGAAGGACATCTCGGCGTACTTCAAGGATGAAGGTCCGGACGGGAACCCCCGCCCGGACGCTCCTGAGGCTATCCCCGTTCGCCGCGGCTGAACCCGGCGAGCGCAGCCTCGCCGAGATCCCGCCATACCGTCCGCGGCGTCGGTGCAACACTGCGGTCGGCCAGCCAGTCGCCCCAGGCGGTGATGTCCTCCCCGCGTTCAGCGGCAACGGCGTCGCAGGCGAACCCGACAGCAGTTGACCCGTCCGCGAGCTGAATGGAACCGAGCAGCATGGGTTCGGGGAGGGACGCCAGGAACGTCCCCAGGGCGGCCGGGGACAACAGCCACCGCTCCCCCACCAGTCCAGCGCCGTCGTCGGACCGGTAGACGCCCGGCTTGGGCGGCACTGTATCCAGCGACACCATCCGGTAGCGTGCAGCAGTCCGGACGGGGCCGTCCCAGAACGCGCCGCGCTCCTCCAGCTCCTGCGCCAGCGGCTGCCCCTTCCGGTGCGCGCCCACCACCACCAACGGCACGGCCACGGCGCCGGCGCCGGCGGCCACTGGCCAGGGAACGGACGACGACGGATGGCCGGCTCCTGCGGTTGCCTCCGGTCCTGCACCGCCCGGCACCCCCGCGGCGGCAAACAGTGCCGGCGGGGCGGGGGTGGCTTCGATGCGGCGGGCGATGTCAGCGGCCACGGCGTCATCGAAGGTCCGGCCCACCACTGTGAGCCCGAACTGGGCGCCGTCCACCTCCCCGGCAGGGACTGCCACGGCGCAGAGGTCAAACAGGTTGCAGAAGTTGGTATAGGTGCCCATCAGGGAGTTCACGCCCACCGGATCCGCTGCCACTTCGGCAAGCGTCGGGTGGAACGGCGCCGTGGGGATGAGCAGGGCGTCGAAGCCCTCCAGCCGGGCCATGGCCCTGGATTTCAGTTCCTGCAGCCGGGCGGTATCGGCAACGTACTGATGCGCCAGCACTGTCCCGGCCGCCCGGATGATGCGCCCCACCGTGGAATCGATCCCCGCGTGGTCCGCGCCGGCGTCGTACTCCTCGAGGAAGCTGCCCACGGCGGCGTGGCGTTCGGCCACCAGCCCGCCGTCGTACAGCAGCCGTGCCGCCTGGAGGAAGTCGTCGAATTCGATGCCGGCTGTTTCCACACCGGAGGCGGTGAGACGGGCGACCTGCCGGCCAAACTCGGCAGCCCATGCCGGCGGAAGGGCCGGCAGGGTGGCCGGATACGCGACGCGGGGCCGTGATGGTGCAGCCAGCCTGACGTCCGTGGGCCAGGCGCGGGAGTTGCCGGCCATGACGCCCATGGCAAGTTCAGCGGTGGACAGGTCCCGGGCAAAGATGGTGACGGCGTCCCAGGACCGGCAGGCGGGAACCACTCCGGCCGTGGAAACGACGTCCAGCGTGGCCTTGATTCCAACAATGCCCTGCAGCCCGGCAGGGACGCGGCCTGAGCCGGCCGTGTCAGTACCGATGGCGATGTCCACCAGTCCCAGTGCCACGGCCACCGCGGACCCGGAACTGGACCCACCGGAGATGTGGTCCGGGCGGCGCGAGTCGCGGACGGCGCCGAACGGGCTCCGGGTGCCGACCAGTCCCGTGGCGAACTGGTCCAGGTTGGTGGCGCCCAGGACCAGCGCACCCGCGGAGCGGAGGCGGGCCACGGCTTCGGCGTCCTTGTCCGGGTTGTACGCAAAGCCGGGGCACGCTGCCGTGGTGGGGATGCCTGCCACGTCCACGTTGTTCTTCACGCCGAGCAGGAGCCCGGCGAGGGGGAGGTCCGCGCCGGCGGTCACTGCGGCGTCGATTGATGCTGCCTCGGCCAGGAGATCGTCCCCGCCGCGCAGCGTGATCCAGATTTCGGGCCGGTCCGCTGCTTCAATGGCGGCGAGCGCTGCCTTCACGCGCCGGGTGGCGTTGCCGGTGATTGTGGTGCTCATACCGCTGCCTCTTCCAATTCCAGCTCTTCCAGCCCTGTGGGTTCGGTGGTGGCGCCTAGGACCACCACTGCCTCGCCTGCCACCACCTGTGAACCCGCGGCGGGCAGGACGCGGAGCACCACGCCGTCGCAGGGCGCTTCGAGGACGGTTTCCATCTTCATGGCCTCCAGGGACACCAGCGGCTGGCCTTTGACCACGTGGTCCCCGGCCGCAACGTCCACTTTCCAGACGCTGGCGGCGAAGGGTGCGGAGACCAGCGCACCGCCCTCCGGAACCTCCACCTCGTCCGTTGAAGGGGCCACGACGGCGGCCAGCGCCTCCGCGCGGTCGAACTCGCCGGCGTCGGCCCACGCCTGGCGTTCCACCGCGAAGGCCGCACCCTGCTTTTCCCGGAACAGCTCGATCGACTCCCGGTTTTCGGCCAGGAACTGCTCGTGCCCGGCCAGGGAGAAGGTGCCCTCCTCGATCTCGACGCCGCGTCCCCTTCCGGCTGCCATGTCGGCGCGCAGGTCCAGGAGTTCCTCCGGGCTGACGGGGTACCAGGAGATCCGGTCAAAGAAGCGGAGGAGCCACGGGGATCCGGGCTCGAACGGGGCGGAGTCCGCGTAGCGCGACCAGACCTGGGTGGTGCGGCCCACGAACTGGTAGCCGCCGGGGCCTTCCATGCCGTAAATGCACATGTACGCTCCGCCGATGCCAACTGCGTTTTCCGGGGTCCAGGTGCGGGCCGGGTTGTATTTGGTGGTGACCAGGCGGTGCCGCGGGTCCAGCGGAGTGGCCACCGGCGCGCCAAGGTACACGTCCCCGAGGCCAAGGACCAGGTACTCGGCGTTGAAGACAGTATCGAAAACGTCGTTGACCGAATCCAGGCCATTGATGCGGCGGATGAACTCGATGTTCCAGGGGCACCACGGAGCGTCGTCCCGGACGCCTGCCATATACCGCTCTATAGCCTCGCGGGTAGCGGGATCATCCCAGGACAGCGGCAGCCGGACCGTACGGCTGGGAACCACCAGTTCGGAGCTCGCCGGCAGGGCGGCCTCGACCTCCCGGACCAGGTCCAGCAGCCGCGTGGTGGACAGGACGGACGGGTCCACCTTGATCTGCAGGGAGCGGATACCCGGGGTGAGGTCCACGATGCCGGGCACGCGGAGCGCCTCAAGGTGCTGGTGCAGGGCATGGACCCGGGCGCGCAGGCCAAGGTCCAGGACCATCTCGCCGTATTCGACCAGCAGGTTGTCGTCTCCTGACCGGCGGTAGGTGACCGCGGGCCGGCCGGAACCTTCCGGCACCCGGCCCAGCACGCCGTCGTCGCCATCCCCGCGGATGGGTCCGGGGACGGCGCGGCCTCCGGCCTGAGCTGCCGTGGACGGGTTCGCCGACCAGTCGGTGTCGCCCGGGAGGACGAGCTGGCGGCCCGGTCCCAGGTCCTTGGCCGACGGCGCCCGGCCGGCTTTGATGGGCACGAACCGGACCTTGTCTCCGGGCCGGAGCTGGCCGAGCTTCCAGCGCTCGGCGGTCACCACCGTGACGGGGCAGACGAAGCCGCCCAGGCTGGGCCCGTCGGGGCCGAGCAGAATGGGGGTGTCGCCGGTAAAGTCCAGGGCGCCCACGGAGTAGGCGGTGTCGTGGATGTTGGACGGGTGCAGCCCTGCCTCGCCGCCGTCGGTCCGGGCCCAACGGGGCTTGGGGCCAATGAGGCGGACGCCGGTGCGGGCGGAGTTGAAGTGCACTTCGTACTCCGCGGCATACAGTTCTTCGATGTCGTCGCGCTGGAAGAACTCGGGGGCGCCGTGCGGGCCTTCGGCCACGGCCAGTTCCCAGGTGGAGGTGAGGGTGGGGCGGCTGTCCAGCGGGACCGCGGTGCCGGTGGCCTGTTGGACGGGGGCCTGTTCGACGGCGGACTTCACCGCGCGGAGCACGTCGCCGGCGCGCAGGACCCGCCCGGCGTGGCCGCCGAACTGGCCCAGGGTGAAGGTGGACGCACTGCCCAGGTACTGCGGGATGTCCAGGCCGCCCTGGAACAGGATGTAGCCGCGCAGGCCGTTCCCGGTGGCCGTGCCGGCGTCGAGCGTTCCACCTGCAGGCACCGTGACCGGGGTCCAGGCCGGCACCTCCGCCCCGTCAACCGTCACCGTGACGTCCGCCCCGGTGACGCAGACGGTGGTGGCGTGCGTGAAGGTCAGGCTGGGGCCGGTCATGGTGAACTCCAGGCCCGGCGCGCCCTCCGGGTTTCCCAGGGCGGTGTTGCCCAGCCGGAAGGACAGGTCATCCATGGGGCCGCTGGGCGGGACACCGATCTGCCAGAGGCCAGTGCGGCCGGGCCAGTCCTGCACGCTGGTCTGCAGGCCGGGGCGGTTCACGGTGATCCGGGGTTCCGGATCCCCCACCGGGTCCAGGGTGCTGGTGGAGTGCTGCACGCTGCGGACCACGTCCATTCCGCTGACGGCCCGGAGCAGCCCTAAGTTGGTCTCGATACCGTCAATCCGGGTGCTTTCCAGGGCGGAGGAAAGCCGGTCAAGGGCCTCCGTGCGGTTGGCGCCGGAAGTGATGATCTTGCCCAGGAGGGGATCGTAGTTGGTGGAGACTTCCGTGCCGGTTTCCACCCAGGCGTCCACCCGCGCTGCTCCCGCCGCAGGGTAGGCGGCGTTGGTGACGGTTCCGGCGCTGGGCTGGAACCCGCGGGCCGGGTCCTCGGCGTAGAGGCGGGCTTCCACGGCGTGGCCGGTGACGGGCAGCGCGTCCGGCACGTTTTCCAGCACCGCTTGCGCTGCGTTTCCACCCTGCGCCAGATGGAGCATCCATTCCACCAGGTCCACGCCAGTGACGGCTTCGGTGACGGGGTGCTCCACCTGGAGGCGGGCGTTGACTTCCAGGAACGAGGCTTCCTGGCGGGCAGGGTCATAGACGAACTCGACGGTGCCTGCGGAGCGGTAGTTAAGGGAGGCGCAGAGCGCGCGGGAGGTGCGGTGCAGTTCCGCACGGAGTTCGTCGGGCAGGTCCGGTGCCGGAGCTTCCTCCAGGACCTTCTGGTGGCGGCGCTGCAGCGAGCAGTCGCGGTCGCCCAGGCTCACGACCCGGCCGTCACCGTCGCCAAAGACCTGGACTTCGATGTGCCGGGCGTTCTCCACGTACCGTTCGGCGAAGACCCCGGCGGTTCCGAAGCTGGCGCCGGCCAAGCGGGCCACGCGCGGGAAGCTCTCCGACAGTTCCGCCTCGGACCGGCAGACCGTCATGCCGATGCCGCCGCCACCGCCGGTGGCCTTGAGCATGAGCGGGAACCCGATCGTCCTGCCGGCCTCCACGGCGGCTGCCACGTCCTCAAGCAGTCCGGAACCGGCGATCATCGGCACCCCGGCGGCCCGAGCGGCGTCCCGCGCGGTGTGCTTGGTGCCGAAGATGCGCAGCTGCTCCGGCGTGGGGCCAACAAAGACCAGGCCTGCGGCTTCCACCGCTTCGGCGAAGGCTGCGTCCTCCGACAGGAAGCCGTAGCCGGGGTGGATGGCGCCGGCGCCGGTTGCCTTGGCGGCGTCCAGGATCGCCTCAACGCGGAGGTAGGACTCCTTGGCCGGGGCGGGCCCCAGGAGCACGGCTTCGTCGGCGAGCCGGACATGTTTGGCGCCGCGGTCCGCCTCGGAGAAGACGGCCACGGTGCGCAGTCCCAGCTTCTTCGCGGATTCAATGATCCGGCAGGCGATTTCGCCGCGGTTGGCAACCAGCAGGGTGTCGAATGTGTTCAGGGTGTTGTTCACAGTGCAGCCTCCGGCCGGGTGACGATCATGCGGACGGGGGTGGGGTTGAAGCCGTTGCAGGGGTTGTTGACCTGCGGGCAGTTGGAGACCAGCACCAGGGTGTCCAGCTCCGCGCGCAGCGCCACGCGTTTGCCGGGGGCGGACAGGCCGTCCACGATGCCCAGGGCGCCGTCCGGGTCCACCGGGACGTTCATGAACCAGTTGATGTTGGAGACGAGGTCGCGTTTGCCGAGGCCCCAGCGGGAGCCCTCGATCAGGAAGTTCTCCACGCAGGCGTGCTGTTCGCGGGTGTGCTGGCCGTACCGGAGGGTGTTGGATTCCTGTGAGCAGGCACCGCCGATGGTGTCGTGCACGCCAACTTCGTCCGCTATGACGGTCATCAGGGGTGCGCCGGTATCCGCCCTCAGGACGGAACCGGTGGTGAGGACGATCGACCGCTGCGCGGCAATGGTTGCCGGAGCCGAGTAGCGGACGGTGGGGTCGGCCGCTGCGTACAGGAGGCAGTCCACGGCCTGGTTGCCTTCCAGGTCCACGATGGTGAGGACGTCACCGGCGGCCACCACGGCGGACCAGGGTCCGCGGGCTTCGACGAATTCATCCAGGATCACGGTGCCGGCAGCGAGTGCGGTTTCCGCGGCGTCCGGGTTGGGCTTGGTGTCCGCAGGGGTTTTGGCGTCAATAGCGGTGTTCATCGGGCGTTCCTTGCGGTGAGGTCGTGTTCGGTGTTGCGGAGGGCCTGCAGGTGTTCCGGGCTGAGCGGTCCGGTGAGGCGTCCCGCTTCGAGCCCGGCGAGGTCCTGCGGTGCGTGCCAGGCGGTGATGTCCACGGCGGTTCCGGTGAAGTTGATGCGGGGATCCAGCGGGTGGGCGGTGTTGGCGAGCACCACCACGGCGTCCATCTGGAGGAGAAGTTCGACGGCGGCGCCCGGCCCGGCACTGCCGGTGAAGGTGATGCTTCCGGCCGGGTCAACGGTGATGCCCTTGAAGAGCGAGAGCGACGGCGCCACGTCCCGGGCGCCCAGGCCGTTCTTGAGGGCGCCCAGGGTGAGCAGTTCGCGGGCGGCCGGTGAGGCGCTGTGGACGGTCCCGGCGCCGTACTTGGCAGTGTTGCCTGCCAGGGTGGTGGCCCCGGTGAGGGCATCGTGCCGGCTGGAGGTGTCCGCCACGATGGTGGCCATCAGGCGGCCTGCGTCGGACAGCAGCGGGTGGCCGGTGGCGGGGTAGGCCTGCCACGGGACCTTGACGGTATCGGCAATGTTAAGGCGTTCGTGCAGGGCGCCGGTCCGGTAGAGCAGGGTATGGACGCACGCATCTCCGGCAGTGTCCGTGATCCGGATCCGGGTGCCCCGGGCCAGCGCCATGGTGGTGTAGCGGCCAAAGGCGAGGGACTCTGCCCAACTGGGGGTCGCGCCGTCGGGCATTCCTGCCAGCAGTTGGTGCGGCGCGGAGGCTGCCGGGACGAAGCGCATGGTGTCCACGGTCTTGCCGTGCTGTTCCCTGGCGTGTGTGCGGGCACCGGCGGTGGTGGCGGTACCGGTTGTTGGCGTTTCAATGGTCTGTGTCATGTCAGTCCTGGATGTCGTGGAAGTTCTTGGGAAAGCTGGGGCGGCCCGTCAGGCCCTGGTTGCCGCATTCCGGCGCCGGACCCAGAGGCCCAGGAGCAGGACGGCCGTGACCATCAGCGGTGCGGACCAGAGGAGGAGCCCGTTTTCGCCGGAGGGGTCGTACACCTCGGGCCGCGGCCAGGCGAGGTTGACCACCATGACTGCGCCGTAGAGCACGGCGAGGATGTTGACCGGAAGGCCCCAGCGGCCCAGTGAGAAGAGGCCCGCGGGCATGGTCTGTCCCACCCGGTCCCAGTCGCCGCGGAGGCGGTTGACCAGCTGCGGAACGGTGACCAGGAGGTAAGCGAGGTAGACCATCACGATGCAGACGCTGCAGAGGGTGGTGAACAGGGCTGCGTTGCCCACGTTGATGGCCAGCACCGCGACGGCCAGGGCACCGATCACGATGGAGGGCCACATGGGAGTGCCGCGGGTGGGGTGGACGGAGGAGAGGAGGCGCGACGCCGGGAGCTTGCCGTCGCGGGCCATGGAGAACACCAGGCGGGAACCTGCAGTCTGGATTGCCAGGGTGCAGACGAAGATGGCGATGGCCACGTCCACCAGCAGGACCTTGCCCCAGAAGGTGCCCAGGACGGCGGTGAGCACGTAGGGCAGGCCTTCGGTGGCGAGGCGGCCATCGTCCAGGCTTGGTGCCGCCATCAGCGCGGTGATGATCATCAGTGCGCCGCCGACGCCGGAGATGAGGAGGGCGGAGAGGATGGTCCGCGGTGCGGTGCGGCGGGGGTCCTTGGTTTCTTCTGAGAGCTCGCCGGCGGAGTTGAAGCCCACCATGACGTAGGCGGCCATGAGGCCTGAGACCAGGAAGGCTCCCACGGCGCCCAGGCCGGACCCCTGCAGCACGGTGGTGTCAGCGACCACGTCCGGTCCGCGCTGGGCAGCGCTGATGAGGGCCAGGATCACTGCCGCGACGCCGACGATCTCGCAGGTGACGCCAACGGAGTTCACGTGGGCCATGAGCTTTACGCCAAGGGAGTTGATGATGGTGGTGGCCACCAGGAGGACCGCGCCGAGGACCACGGCGTTCGAAGCCCCGCTCACGGTGTTGAGCCCCGGGTCTCCGCCCACCACCTGGAAGCCGTCCCAGAGCTGGGGCAGGACCACCTGCAGGGCGATGGCGGCAGCGGCTGCGGTGACCACCTGCGCGATGGCCATGAACCAGCCTGCGAACCAGCCGACGCCTTCTCCCCCGACGCGCCGTGCCCACTGGTAGACGGCGCCGGACAGCGGGTAGCGGGCGGCGAGTTCGGCGAAATTCAGCGCCACCAGCAGCTGGCCCACCAGGACAACCGGCCAGGTCCAGAAGAACGCAGGACCGGCAAAAGAGTAGCCGAAGGCGAAGAGCTGGAAGATGGTGGTGAGGATGGAGACGAAGGAAAAACCGGCGGCAAAGGAAGCGTAGCGGCCGAGCTTTCGGTGCAGGGTGGGCTGGTAGCCAAGGGACGTCAGGTCTGCATCGTCCTGGTGGACGGTGGGGAGGACGGTTGATGTCATCGGGAATCTCCGGGGCTGGAAAGGAATCTGGGGGCAAAGCCTCCCGGCACCGCAGCGCTCGGCCGAA
Organism: Pseudarthrobacter sp. LT1; assembly: GCF_035621795.1. NCBI lineage: Bacteria > Bacillati > Actinomycetota > Actinomycetes > Micrococcales > Micrococcaceae > Pseudarthrobacter > Pseudarthrobacter sp. LT1. The sequence goes on along the minus strand of NZ_CP141830.1, from coordinate 275,279 downwards.
GGCTGCTGATTACCGGTCAGTTGATAGTTTTCCAGCGGGATGTCCCCAAACAGTTTCGCCTCTGTAAAAGGCGGATAGACATCTTGTTTCGGCCAGATTTCCGTCCCCTCACCAGCTCCATCCGGCCTTTCAGCCCTGCCCGGCACAGCGCCTGGTGGTGCAAGAATGAAGCAGTGACTTCAGCCGGACCGGGACGCCCCCGCCACCAGCAACCCTCCCGGCCAGGTGCCACCGCCCGCGAGGAAATACTCGACGCCGCGGCAGAGCTCTTCACCACGCAAGGCTTCGCCAGCACCTCCACCCGGTCCATTGCGGACGCCGTGGGAATCCGGCAGTCGTCCCTCTACCACCACTTCAAAACCAAGGACGACATCCTCGAGGACCTGCTGGAGGGGACGGTGTCCGGCGGCCTGACGTTCGCGCGCGCAGTGGCGGCGCTCCCTGCCGGACCCCTGGAAGCCGAAGGCCCGGCTGGGAGCCGGCTGCACGCCGTCGCCGTTTATGACGGCACCCAGCTGTGCAATGCCCGGTGGAACCTTGGCGTCCTGTACCACCTGCCGGAGGTGCGGAGCACGCGCTTTGCCCGGTTCCTGAACGACCGGCAGGAGCTCCGGCACCTGTACGGAGAGCTGGGCGGCGGCCTGTCAGCCACCGCGGCAGGACCGGACGGCGGCGACCTCACCTTCCGCCTGGTCGAATCCCTGATCTACCTCCGGGCGGACGGGGCGGTTGGTCCGGAATCGCCCCTGCAGGCGGCCGACGCCGGCCTGATCCTCTGCGGGCTGGGCCGGGAGCTGCCGGCCATCCGCGCGGCGAGCCGGTCCCTCATAGACCGGCTGGCCTGAGCCGGCGGTCTCCGGGATGCCTGCAACCACTTGCTCGGCTAGGCTCGGAGCATGACGCGAGAGAACATCAGGACCCCCGACGGCGGCACGATTGAGCTCTTCTCCACCGGCGCGGAACTGGCGTCGGCCGGGTCCGGCGTGGTGGTGGTGCCGCCCTCCATGGTGACGGCCGCGGACTACACGAAGTTCGCCCAGAAGTTGAGCGCCGCCCTGGGCCGGCCGGTCCACACGTTCAACCGGCGCGGCCGCGGCTCATCGTCGCCGCAGCCCGAGGACTACACGCTGGACGTGGATATCCGGGACCTGGACACGGTCATGAAGCACACCTCCAGCACCGACGTCTTTGGACACAGCTTCGGCGGAGCAGTCGCCCTGCACGCCGCGCGGACCCTGCCCGTGGAACGGCTCGCCGTCTACGATCCCGCAGTCTCCGTGAACGGCAGCGTCACCGCCAACTGGATTGCCGAGTACGAGCGCGCCATCGCCGCCGGCGACCATGACCGCGCCCTGGCCGTCATCCAGCGCGGCCTGGAAGCGGGCGGCTCCTTCTCCTCGCGCATGCCGCTCTCCATGCTGACCCTCGCCAACAAACTGACCGCGGGCACCACGGAAGGAAAGCAGCAGCGCGAGCTGATGCGCACCGGCGTCCGCGAAATCAAGGCCATCATTGCCGCGGACATGCCGGCCGAGCCGTTCCAGGCACTGCCCCTGGAGACGCTGATCGTGGTGGGCGAAAAGAGCCCGGCCTATTTCGGCATCGCCTGCGGCCAGATCCACGACGTGCTCTCCGGCTCCAGCTACACCATCCTGCCCGGCTTCGGCCACGACGGCGCCATCAAGGCCCCGGACAAGCTGATCAAGGAACTGAGCGACTTCTTCGCCGGCTGAGTACTGCCGGCGCCGCTTGGACTAACGTCCTGCGCGGGCCAGTGTTCTGCGCCGACTAATGTCCTGCGCCGTGGCCCGGGCCGGCACCTTCCGTCTTGCGCATCATCGCGGACAGTACGACGGCGGCAAAGGCTATGACGGTTGCCGTCATGAAGGCGGCGCTCATCCCAGCGACGAGTCCCGACGCCGCGCTCACCACAGCGAAGATGGATACCAGCAGCGCCGTGCCCGCCGCGCCGGCCACCTGCTGCGTGGTGCTCATGATCGCGGAGCCGTGGGAGTAAAGGTGCGGCGGCAGCGGGTTCAGGCCTGTGGTGAAGGCCGGGGTGAACAGCAGCGCCAGGCCGAAACTCAGCGTCACGTGCAGGGTGATGATCCACCAAACCGCTGTGCCGGCGTCGAGCATTGAAAATTGCCAAAGGGCAACCACCATCAGGATGGAGCCGGTGACGGTGAGTGGCAGCGGGCCTACCTTGTCGAACGCGCGGCCGATGACGGGGCCCAGGAGTCCCATGGCCAGGCCGCCGGGAAGCAGCGCAAGGCCGGTCTCGAGCGACCCCAGGCCGCGGACTTCCTGCAGGTAGAGCGGGAGCAGGATGACGCCGCCGAACAGCGCCATCATGGCCACCACCATCAGCAGGACCGAGACGGTGAACATCCGGAAGTTGAACGCGCGAAGATCCAGCAGCGGCGCGGCGGCCTTCTGGAGCCGGACCTGGCGCAGTACGAATTCCGTGAGCGCTGCGACGCCGATGACAAGGGCCGCAATGGCACCGGCACCCGGTCCCGCCTGGCCGCCGTGGCCACCGCCGATCTGACTGAGCCCGTAGACCAGGCCGCCGAAAGCCGGGACGGTGAGGACAACGGACAAGACGTCGAGCTTGCCCTTCTCCACCTCACCCACGTTGGTAAGGTACTTGGCGCCGATGGCCAGCGCGGCGAGGGCCACGGGCAGGACGAAGACGAACATGAAGCGCCAGGTGAAATGCTCAAGGATCAGCCCGGAGACGGTGGGGCCCATGGCCGGTGCCACCGAGATGGCAATGCTCACGTTGCCCATGACGGCGCCACGTTTGGCAAGCGGGACCAGGGTGAGGATGGTGGTCATCAGCAGCGGCAGCATGATGGCGGTACCACCGGCCTGGACGATCCGTGCCAGGAGCAGGACCTCGAATCCGGGGGCCACCGCGGCCAGTGTTGTTCCGCCCGCGAACAGGCCCATGGCCAGCATGAAGACGGCCCGCGTGGAGAGGCGCTGGAGGATGAAGCCGGTGGTGGGAATGACCACGGCCATGGTGAGCATAAATCCTGTGGACAGCCACTGGACGGTGGGCGCGTCCACCCGGAGGTCCACCATGAGCCGCTGCAGGGCAACATTCATGATGGTCTCGTTGAGGATCACCACGAACGTCGCCACCAGCAGCGTGCTGATGATGGTCACGGACTCCCGGGACATCTTCTCCGGGGCGGCGGGCAGGGTTCCTTGGCGGACTCCTTCGCCGAGTCCTTGGTCAGGGGCGGGCTGTCCGCTGGCGTTCGGAGAGACTTCGGTAGACATGGGTGTTCCCTCAGGGGTGTTTTAAGAGTGGTGCGCGGTCGGCGCCGCTGCAGATTCCAACACTCTACCCGCTGGAGTAATTCCTCCGCATGGGTTCTTTTTACCCCTGAGGGAACATTAGGGATTTGCTTTAGGCGGTCTGCCCTGCGTGCTGGCCTTCGGAGATTTCTTCCACCAGCTTGTTGTTGAACGCCGGGAGGTCATCAGGGTTCCGGCTGGTCACCAGGCCCTGGTCAACCACCACTTCCTGGTCCGTCCAGTTGGCGCCCGCGTTCTTCAGGTCGGTTTCGAGCGTGAAGTAGGACGTGACATTCCTGCCCCGGATGACTCCGGCCTCGATGAGCAGCCACGGTCCATGGCAGATCGATGCCACGGGCTTGTGCTGCTCGAAGAAGCTCCGCGTGAAGCTCTGGGCGTCCTTGTCGACGCGAAGGTGGTCGGCGTTCACCACGCCACCCGGGAGTACCAGCGCGTCGAAGTCCGAGGCGTTCGCTTCCGCGACAGTCAGGTCAACGTCGAACGTGTCGCCCTTCTCCGTGCCGTTGTAGCCCTGCAGCTTGCCGTTCTTCGGCGCCACCAGGGTGGGCTCGCCGCCGGCGTCCTTCACTGCCTGCCAGGGACTGGTGAGCTCTACCTGCTCCACTCCGTCAGTCAGCAGGAATGCGACCTTCTTGCCTGCGATGCTGTGCTCTGACATTGTTCCTCCTCGCTGGAGTGGGCCGGCCGGCCTTTGGGCGCGCCGGGTCCCGCTCGAGAGTTGATTGCCTGACGCATTCCAGCCTAGGAAAGACAAAAGTAATAAGCAAGCTGACTATCTGTATCGACTCCCCGTACCCGAGTCGGCTGCTGCGCGCGAAAAGGAATCTGCGCTGCGCAGATTCCTTTTCGCTGGGGGTATTAGGGGCGCGGGAAGTAATTCGCGCAGCGGGAACGCGCACGACGGCGGCGCACTGCTTTTTGGACTGAGGCGCCTTTGGCTGGGGTAGGCCTTGGTGGCCAGGGTTCCCGGCGTAAATGTCAGTGGGTCATGGATGATGTCGGTATGGGAATCGGCGGTGGTGCTGGGGTGGCTTTGGAGGGTGTCCACGCCTCTGTTGCTGCCCTGCACGCGTTGGAGAAAGAGGACTCTTTCCTCGCTTCCGGGGCTCATGTTGGTGCCGGTGTGGATGTTGGTGCCGGTATAGATGTATTGCAGCGACGGTATGGGATCAGGCTGGAAAAACTGGAGCTTATGGCCCGGCTGGAGGCGAAGCTCGCTGCGGTGAAGGCACGGGACGTCGCTGAGGCAGTGGAGTTCCAGCAGGCGATGACCCCGCCGGACGCCTCCGTCCAGGACCGCACGTACGCGGGCATGTCCGTGGTGGAGGAGATCGCCGGAGTCCTCACCATCAGTTCGGCGGCCGCGGGCGCTTTGGTGGAGCAGTCGCGGCGGATCTGTTCCCTGCCACCCGTCATGGACGCACTGGCCGCCGGCGTGTTGTCCTGGCAGCACGCCCGCATCATTGCCGACGAAACCGAAGGCCTCACCTCCGAGGGCGCGGCGTCTCTGGTGGCGCACTTCTTCGACCCCGACGCACCCCACCCCGCCCGCGGCGCCGCCCCCGGCGAGCTCGTCCCGTCCCGATTCCGGGCCAAGGTCCGTAGCTGGCGGGAACGCCACCACCCCGAATCCATCGAGAAGCGCCATGTGAAGGGTGTGGCTGATCGGCGGATGGAATACACCCCCGACAAGGACGGCATGGCCTGGGTCTCCCTCTGCCTGCCCGGGGACACCGCCTGTGCTATCTGGAACCGGACCACCGCTATCGCCCGTGGCCTGCAGGGACCGGACGAACAGCGCACCCTCACCCAACTCCGCCCCGACATCGCCGCCTCCCTGCTCCTCGGCGCCGGGCACACCACACAAACCGGGAAACCCACAGAGATCGGGAAGGTCCCTGCGCCGCGGGCCGATGTCCTGGTCACCGTGCCGGTGTTCTCGCTCCTCGGCCTCACCGACGAGGCCGCCATACTGGATGGTTTCGGGCCGATCCCGACGTCCATGGCACGCAATCTCGTTGCCGACGGGGCGGATTCGTTCTACCGGGTCCTCGTCGACCCCCGCAACGGGGCAGCACTGGAAATCGGCCGCACACGTTACCGGCTCACCGAAACCATCAAACGCTGGATCAGGATGCGGGATGCCAAATGCACCTTTCCCGGCTGCACCAACCGCACCCCCGACAACGACACCGACCACCTAAAAGCATGGGAACACGGCGGCACCACCAACGTCAGCAACCTCGCACAGCTCTGCCCCAAACACCACCGGCTCAAGCACCACAGCCAATGGACACCCCACCCCGCAACCGAAAACAATCCGCCCGGCTGGACCTCACCAACAGGCAGGCACTACAACGCCGAACAACAGGATGCCGAACCAACCCCCTGGCCACCAGGAACCTGGCCGCAATGGCCGCAGTGGGCCGTGCCCCGTGAATGCCGGTGCCTCGACGCGCACCTCGAAGACCTCCCGCAGTGGGAACCCGACGACGCCAGATACGTGGACCTGGACGATCTGCCGGCCGATGATCCACTCTGGGCCGAATTCCTCGCCACCTCATTCGCCCTGTTCCCGGACGTCATAGGGGCCCGGCCGTAGGCTGCCACGGTCGGTGCTGAAGCCCGTCCTGGAGAGCCAGCCGCTATGCCCTGTGGTGCTCGATCAGCCAGACAGCCATCTCTTGGGCACGCTTCCCGGCGTCCAGGTCACCGCCGGTTGCCGAGATGATGGAACCCTTCATCAGGATCTGCCAGGAACGCGCGAACCCGTCCGGGTCCACAAGCCCGGCTTCTTCGGCCAACGCCTGTACGTGGCTCCGGAGCTTTGCCAGGTAGTTGATACTGGCCTGCCCCAAGGGGTGGGACGGTCCCATCTCCAGCAGGACCTGGGTGAAGGTGCTCCCTTCGAAGTCATCGCGCCGGAACCATTCCCCCAGGACATCGAAGATTGCCAGCAGCCGCTCCACCGGCGTCTGTCCCCGGCCCCGGGCCTGGGCCACGATCGCTTCAACAGTCCACAGTTTGTCCCGCTGCTCCAGGAAGGCCAGGACCAACGAGTCCTTTGACGGGAAATGCCGGTAGAAGGTGGCCTTGGCCACGCCTGACCGCTCGATGAGTTCATTGACACCCACGTCCCGGACTCCCCTGCGCGAAAACAGCTCGTAGGCCACCGAGAGGATCCGCTCCACGGAATTGGTGTTGCCCACCGCCGCCGGAGCCATGGAAGAGGAATCGGATATCGGGACCTTCGCCTCTGTGCTCATAGGACTTGGAGTCTACTTCAGGGGAGACAGACCGGTCTTGCCCGCTGTAGTGTTTCTCCTACGCAGTTCTTTAGAACACCGCAAGGCGCGCCCAAGGGTCCGCCGGTTTGGAGCAAGGAGGCCCCAATGTCAGCAGAGCGGATGTTCCAAAGTGTCCCGTCGGATCCGGATCCCTGGATGTCCAGTGATACGCCCGAAGAGGTCAGGCAGTTCGCTATCGAGTCGCTGCGGTGGCAGGCGCAGGAAATCATCGATGAGCTGCTCGGCGGCCAGGATCCCTGTGAAGAACTCGCCCGGGCCCGCCTTCGCCGCTGCGTCGCCAGGAACCCGGGCAGGCCTGAACGCGCGCTGCTCGAACAGCTCATGATCAACCGGGACCACTCAGGCCTGTAACGGGGCACCCGGGCGTGCGCCGGGCCGACGTGGCAGCTATGAGCAGCAGTTACGAACTCAGTGGCACGTTGTCGATCAGGCGCACCGGGCCCACCTTGGCGGCGATGAGCGCCAGGGCCTCGCCGCGGAAGGGCGTTTCCCGGCAGTTCTCCGCCAGCGGCTCAAGGGTGCCCGGGTCCACTACGTCAAAGTAGTCCAGCGAGACCAGGGGCTGCGATTCCACCATCGCCAGCGCGGAGTCGAGGTCCAGCGGCTCATGGGCGTTCGCCCTTTGCTCCAGCAGCCGCAGGGCCCTGGACAGGACAAGCGCGGCGTCCCGCTCGGCGTCGGACAGGAAGCGGTTCCGGCTGGACAGCGCCAGCCCGTCCGTTGCGCGCACCGTTGGCACGCCCACGATCTCCACCGGAAAGTTCAGGTCGGAAACCATCCGCCGGACCAGGGCCAGCTGCTGGGCGTCCTTTTGCCCGAAGTAGGCCCGGTACGCCGGCAGGCTGCCGGCGGCAGAACCCGCAGGGCCGGCGGGGAGGCCGGCCGCCGGTGTGCCGTAGTGCAGCAGTTTTGCCACGACAGTGAGTGCGCCGTCAAAGTGGCCGGGCCGCGAGGCGCCCTCCCACTTATCCCCGAGGCGGCCGGAAGTGATCCGCACCAGGGGTTCACCACCGGGATAGACCTCGTCCACGGAGGGCGCGAACGCGAGGTCAACGCCCTGCTCCTCGAGCAGGGCGAGGTCCGCGTCGAGCGTCCGCGGGTAGCGGTCCAGGTCAACGGCATCGCCGAACTGCAGCGGGTTGACGAAAATGCTGGCCACCACCACATCGTTCTGCTCGACGGCGGTTCGCGCCAGCGTTGCGTGGCCTTCGTGGAGTGCGCCCATGGTGGGCACAAGCCCCTGGGAAACACCCTGTTTCGCGCCGAGCAAACGGGCGCTTTCGGCTTTCAGGCCGGCCACGGTGGTGACGAGTTGAATGGGCATTCAGTCTTCCTTCGAATCGAGGGCCTCGCGCAGCCCCTTCAGCTGGTCGGGTTTCAGCAGGCCGCGCCCTTCAGCGCGCAGGGCAGTGGCGCGGGCCATTGCAAGGTAGGCCTCGAGCACGTCACCGTGCCCGCCGCCGTCGAACTCCCGCAACGCCTCAGCGTGCGCACGAACGGTGCCCACGTCCCCGCGGGCCACCGGCCCGGTCAGCGCAGACTCCCCCGAGGCCAGCGCGTTTTCCAGGGTGGCGCGCAGCAGCGGCCCCAGCATGCGCTCGGGTGATTCCACTCCCACCTCGCGCAGGAGCTGTGACGCCTGTGCCACCAAGGTGACCAGGTGGTTGGAACCATGGGCCAGGGCCGCGTGGTAGAGCGTCCGGTCCGCCTCGGCGATGGCCACAGGCTCCGCCCCCATCTCCACCACCAGCGCCTGCGCGATGGGGAGCATGGCGGCATCGGCCGTCACGCCAAAGGTGCAGTCGAGCAGCCGGGTGAGGTCCAGGCTCATGCCCGTGAACGTCATGGCCGGGTGCAGCGCCAGCGGCACGGCCCCGGCGGCACGGACCGGATGCAGCACGCCCACGCCGAACCGGCCCGAGGTATGTGCCACGAGCTGCCCCGGCTGCCAGGCGCCTAGCTTCGCCAGCCCCTCCACCAAGTCCGGCAGCGCGTCGTCGGGCACCGCCAGCAGCACCAGTTCCGCACGTTCCACGATGTCCTGCACTTCAAGGATGGGCACGCCGGGAAGCAGTGCCTCGGCCCGGTCCCGGCTGGCGTCGGAGACGGCTGACACTCCCACGACGGCGTGCTCGGCGGCGCGCAGGGCCGCGCCGAGCACGGCGCCCACCTTGCCGGCGCCGATGATTCCGACGCCGAGGCGTCCGGGCTTAGCCATGCGTCTGGCCTTCCTGTTGGTAATGGGTGCGGGCTTCACTGGCTGGTGTCCCAGGGTGCGGCGCTCCTGGGACGGGTGTGTCCGGCACGGCCGCGGGTTCCACTGCCGGAACGACCTGCCGCAACCATTGTTCGGTGGTTTGCCGCTTCCTGGCCAGCCGCGCCCGCGCCGACTGCTCGTCGAAGAGTTGCCTGGCCTCGTCCAGCCCCGCCTGGGTCAGCCGCGGGGCAACGGGACCGGCTGTCGTGTGCAGGACCAGATCGGCCACCCGGAACCGGCGCGCCACGGGCCCCTGATGGATCGCCAGTGACTGCGTGCGTTGGTGGGGCACCAGCACAAGGTCCCGCCACCAGCGCCCGGAGCGGATCAGAAGTGCCGTGTCCGTGGCGGCAAACCCGTTCCGCCGCCAGGCCAGCGGCGCCAGCAGCCGGGCCCGCCGGGGCGTGGTGGTGAACCCGCCGTCGGAACCGCTGCCCATAAGCCCCGCCGCGAACACCTCCGCAGGGCGTTCCGTTCCGGGGTCCGGCAGGACCAGCGAGAGCATGGCGAGGACGTCGGCGAACTTGCCCACCGGCAGGAGGATGGTCCGGGTGTTGCCTTCGACGGCGTTGCCGGACGCCCCGTAACCGGCAACGTTCACCTGCATCCGGTACCAGCCGAACGGACGCCACAGCGGCGGCTGGGCAATCTTCACAGCCTGGATCCGGCCCGGCGGAAGTGTCTGCGCCTGGGTGTCCAGCAGGCCGTAGCGCAACCGGATGCCGTCCGGCGAGACGGCCGCGGTGAAGTTGTAGCCCTTGTTGAAGAAGTTCCAGTAGCTGGCGGCAAGGCCCAGCGCTGCGGGCACCAGGTAGAAGTAGAAAGCGCGGTTGTCCGTCAGCGCAGACAGGACCACGGAAGCGAAGCCGCCCACCACAATGAAGAAGCTTTGCTCGCTCAATAGCAGCGATCCGACAAGGCGCGACGGCGGCACGCTGAGTACCTGGATTTCGGGCGCCTCAGGTGCGGACGGGTCAAAGGACGCCGCCGATGGGCTGCCGGGACCTGAACGCGCCGCGGCGTTGATGCCGGCCGCCGGGACCGCACCGAAGCTTGCCTCAGCACCGGAGGCCCGGGCCAGGATGGTGGCGCGCAGCTGGCGGGCGTCGTCGATCCTGAGGTACGCCAGGCGCACGGCGGATTCACCGGCGTCGGCAACTTCGAACTTGAGTTCGGCCAGGCCAAAGATGCGGGCCAGCAGGGGCTGCACGATGTCAATTGCCTGGACCCGGTCCAGGCGTGCCTGCCGGTGCTGGCGGAAGAGGAGGCCGGTGTTGACCCGGACATAGCCGCCGGAGACCTGGTACTTGGTGAAGTACCAGGTCAGGACGAATCCCAGGACTGCCACGGCCAGCACGGCGGCGCCGCCGCCCAGGAGCCACGGTGCACGGCGGGCGAATCCGTCCTCGAACACGGGCTGGCCCTGGAGTGTCCGCTCAAACAGGTCGCGGCCGAAGAAGAACGTGATGGCGGCCAGTGCAACCCAGCCGCGGACGAAAGGTGAGGCGGGATGCACACGCAGCCATTCGCCGTCGGGCGTTCCCGTGGCTTCCGGGCCGGTACCGGCAGGCGGCAGCGCCGGGCCGGGCAGCTGGCCGTCAGTGGTCACAGTCCTGCCAGCCTGGCTTCGCCGCGGGCGGCCAGTTGTTCCCGGAGCCGGGCGCCTTCCGACGCCGGGAGGCCGGGGATGCGCGCATTGGTGCCAGGGGACGCTGTGTGGAGCTTGACGGTGCACAGGCCCATGCTCCGCTCCACAGGTCCCACGGCGATGTCCACATACTGCATGCGTCCGTACGGGACGGCCATGGTGCGCTGGAAGAAGATGCCGCTCCTGACCAGGAGGTCCTCGTCGCGCTCGGCGTAGCCGATGGCCCGGACCTGCCGGGGGATGAGGACAAGCCGCCATAAGGCAAGCAGCAGGGTGGCGGCCGGAACAGTGATGGCCAGCCACAGCGGCGGCCACCGCCACCATCCCAGGAGGACGAATACCAGCGGCGCGGACAGGACCAGTACGGCGGCGATGTTGGCCAACGCCCATTCCACCAGGCGGACGGTGACGTATTTCGGTGACACCCGCTGCCAGTTGATACCCGGCGGGTCAATCGCCTCGGTACGCATATTCGCCTTCCCCAGCGGCTTCCCCGCGGGCAGGCCGGCCCTTCTTCCCGTCAACCGTGTTGGTGTCGCCGTCTTCCGGCGGGATCCTGCAGAACCGCTCCACGACGAGCCCCACCACGATCATCACCAGGCCGCCGCCCGCCATGGCGAGGGCGAGCCAGGTGATGCCCTGGTCGCTGCGCAGGCTCCAGATCCGCAACTGGTCCAGGAAGATGCCCACATGCCATCCCAGCAGCACCGATCCGGCGTAGGCGCACGCCTGCGCCAGGATCAGGGTCCGGGCGGCCAGCAGGGGATCCAGCTGCGTCCTCTTCGTCTTGCTGTTGGGCTGGTGGCTGTTCCGCCACCTCAGGATCCGGATACCCAGGATCAGGGTGATGATGACGATGACGCCCATGGTGGCCAGCGCGGTGGCAGGCAGGACAGGCGTGGCCATGCTGTACCGGCTGGTGACAACCGTGGCTGACCAGCCCGCGATGGCAAGGATGACGCAGATCAGCAGCAGGCGCAGCGGGTTGATGGGCTTCATCTCTCCTCCACCGCTCCGGCCGTCGGCATTCCGTCAAAGTCTCCGAACCCGTCGAACGGGGCAAGGTCCTTGAAATCGTCCGCCTGGACTGCCAAGGAGCTGATCCGTTCGCCGTTCAGCGTGGCGGCGGGTTCGATGAGCGACCACGGGTAGAGGACGAAAGCACGTGACGCAGCCCGGGGGTGGGGGATGGTCAGGGCGGGGTCTTCACTGCGGAGCTCACCGTAGGTGATGATGTCGACGTCGAGCGTCCGCGGCCCCCAGCGGACCTCGCGGACACGGAGGTGCTTGTTCTCCACGGCCTGGCAATGTTCCAGCAGTTCGGCAGGGGTGAGGCTGGTTTCCACGGTAATGACCATGTTCAGGAAGTCCGGCTGGCCGGCAGGGCCGCCCACGGCCTTGGTCTGGACTATGGGCGAGACGGCGAGGAGCCGTACTTCGGGCGGATCCACCAGGTCCGCCACAGCCTCTGTCAGGGTCTCGTTCCGTTCACCAAGGTTGCTCCCCAGGGCCAGCACGGCCTTGGTGTAGATCCCGTTCATGCCTGCGCACCGGACAGCGCAGGGGCGGCGGGTTCCCGCTCGCGGTGGACCGTAACGGCCACGTCACCGAAGGGGACCTCGATGGGCGCCTGCGGTTTATGGACGGTGATGTCCACGGCCTGCAGCGTGAATTCGGCCAGGAGGCAGTCGGCGATCCGCACCGCGAGGGCCTCAATGAGGTTCAGGGGCTCCCCGGTGATCCAGTCGGTAATACGCTGCGCCACCTCACCGTAGTGGGCGGTGTCCCGGACGTCGTCGGATTGCGCCGCTTCGGTGAAGTCCAGGTAGAGCACGGCGTCCACAACAAAGGGCTGGCCCTCCCGGCGTTCAAAATCGAAGACACCGTGGTGGCCGACGGCGGTCACTCCGGTCAGCGTAATCCTGTCCATGGGTCCCCCGGCCCTATTGCGTTTTGGGTACGGCTTGTGTTGTGGGTGCCGCCGCCATGCGCGCAGCCACCTTGACCGCGTCAAGGCTGGAACCGACGTCGTGCACGCGGACGGCCCAGGCCCCGCGGTAGGCGCTGATGGCTGTGATTGCGGCCGTGGCGCTGTCCCGCTCGTCAGGAGCGGCAGACTTCCCGGCCACCGTAAGCAGGGTGCCGAGGAAGCGCTTGCGGGAGGCAGCCACCAGGACCTTGTGGCCCAGGCTGTCCAGCTGGTCCAGGTTCTGCAGCAGTTCCCAGTTCTGGGCGTCGTTCTTGGCGAACCCCAGGCCCGGATCGATGATGATCTGTTCCCGGCTGACACCGGCTGCGTAGAGCTTGTCCCGTACTCCTGCGAGTTCCGCCACGACTTCCCCGGCCACGTCCGTGTATTCGGCGAGCGAGTTCATGGTCCGGGCGTCGCCCCGGCGGTGCGTGAGGACATAAGGTGCCTTGGAGGCCGCCACGAGCTCCACCATCTCCGGTTCGATGGTCAGCCCGGAGACGTCATTGATGATGGCCGCGCCGGCCTTCAGGGCAGCGGCTGCGGTGGAGGCATGCGTGGTGTCGATGCTGACCAGCGCGCCGGCTTTCACCAGGGCTTCGATCACGGGCAGGACGCGGCGCTGCTCTTCGTCCGGGGTGACGTCGTCGGCGCCGGGCCGGGTGGACTCGCCCCCGACGTCGATGATGTCCGCGCCTGCGTAGAACATCCGCAGGCCTGCCGCGATGGCGGTGTCCGCCGTCGCGTGCTTGCCGCCGTCGCTGAATGAATCCGGGGTGACGTTCAGGATGCCCATCACCAGGGTGCGGCCGGTGGGGAGGTCCTCAAAGCGGGCAGCCGGGCGGGGCTTGCGCAGGATGGGCAGCGGGGACGTAGCGGGCCCCGTTCCAGGGGCTGCAGCGAGTGAATCCATGGTGTGTGGTTACCTTCCGAGGATGAGGCTCATGGCTTCGGCACGGGTGGCCGGGTCATGAAGCTGCCCGCGGACCGCACTGGTGACGGTCTTCGCTCCGGGCTTGCGGATGCCGCGCATGGACATGCACATGTGCTCGCATTCAACGACGACGATCGCACCGCGGGGTTTGAGGTGCTGCACCATCGCTTCGACAATTTCGGTAGTCAGCCGCTCCTGTACCTGGGGGCGGCGGGCGTAGATGTCCACCAGCCGGGCCAGCTTGCTCAGCCCGGTCACCTTTCCGTCGTGCGAGGGGATGTAGCCAACGTGGGCCACCCCATGGAACGGCACCAGGTGGTGCTCGCACGTGGAGTAGAAGGGGATGTCCTTGACCAGGACCAGTTCCTCGTGGTCAAGGTCGAAGGTGGTGGACAGGACGTCCGCAGGATCATGATGCAGTCCGGCGAACACCTCGGCGTACGCCTTCGCAACCCTTTTCGGGGTGTCCACGAGGCCACCGCGGTCCGGGTCCTCGCCGATGGCAAGGAGGATCTCGCGGACGGCCGCCTCAATCCGTGGCCGGTCCACCTTTTCGCGCTTGGAGTGGTGGGAACCGTCCTCCGCCGGGTAGGCGGCGGAGTCGGAAACGTCGTCGTCGTCGAAGGAAGTCACAAGGAAAGCTTAGCCGCGAAGGGTGTCAGGCCCCGAGTCGGGGGTGCCTCCGTGAAACGGAGCATCCTCCGAAACGCCCTGCGGGTGCGGGGGCTGGGCGTCCAGCGGCTCGTCAAGGCGCGCCTTCTTCGCTTCCTCCTGCGCTTCCCGTTCAGCCCGCTCCTGGCGGCTCTCCACCGGTCCGGTCAGCTGGACGGGACGGGTTTCCTTGGACAGCCACACCTCGCGGAAGTCCCGCTTGCGGACGTCACGGAAGATGTCGGCAATCTCGGCCTGGTTGAGGGTCTCCCGCTCCAGCAGCTCCAAGGCGAGGTAGTCCAGGATGTCCCGGTTCTCGGTGAGGATTTCGTAGGCCTCGTCATGTGCCTGCTCGATCAGGCGGCGCACTTCCTCGTCCACCACATAGGCAATCTGGTCAGAGTAGTTCCGCTCGTGCCCTGCGTCGCGGCCCAGGAAGGGTTCGCCGCCGCCCTGGCCCAGGCGGACAGCACCGACGCGTTCGCTCATGCCGTACTCGGTGACCATCTTGCGTGCGGTTCCGGTGGCTTTCTCGATGTCGTTGGAGGCACCGGTGGAGGGATCGTGGAACACGATCTCCTCAGCAACACGGCCGCCCATGGCGTAGGCCATCTGGTCCAGGAGTTCGTTGCGGGTCACGGAGTACTTGTCGTTTTCCGGGACCACCATGGTGTAGCCAAGGGCGCGGCCGCGGGGAAGGATGGTGATCTTGGTGACCGGAGCGGAGTTCCGAAGGGCCGCCGCCACCAGGGCGTGGCCGCCTTCGTGGTAGGCGGTGATCTTGCGCTCGTGTTCCTTCATGACGCGGCTGCGCTTCTGCGGGCCGGCCATGACGCGGTCAATGGCCTCATCCAGGGCGCGGTCGTCAATCAGGTTGGCGTTGGAACGCGCGGTGAGCAGAGCGGCCTCGTTAAGGACGTTGGCGAGGTCGGCGCCGGTGTACCCGGGCGTCTTCTTCGCCACACCCTTCAGGTCCACCCCGGGAGCCATCGGCTTGCCCTTGGCGTGCACCTGCAGGATCTGGTCGCGGCCGATCAGGTCCGGCGCTTCCACGGACACCTGGCGGTCGAAGCGGCCGGGGCGCAGCAGGGCCGGGTCCAGGACGTCGGGCCGGTTGGTGGCGGCGATGAGGATCACGTTGGTCTTTACGTCGAAGCCGTCCATCTCCACGAGCAACTGGTTGAGGGTCTGCTCGCGTTCGTCGTTGCCGCCGCCGATGCCGGCGCCGCGATGGCGGCCGACGGCGTCGATCTCATCCACGAAGATGATTGCCGGCGAGTTGGCCTTGGCCTGTTCGAAGAGGTCGCGGACGCGGGAGGCGCCGACGCCGACGAACATTTCCACGAAGTCGGAGCCCGAGATGGAGAAGAAGGGAACCCCTGCCTCGCCCGCAACTGCGCGTGCCAGCAGGGTCTTACCGGTGCCCGGGGGGCCGTAGAGCAGGACACCCTTGGGGATCTTGGCTCCCACGGCCTGGAACTTGGCCGGTTCCTGCAGGAATTCCTTGATCTCCTGGAGTTCCTCCACGGCCTCATCAGCACCTGCAACGTCAGCGAAGGTGACCTGCGGCATGTCCTTGCTGACCATCTTGGCCTTGGACTTGCCGAACTGCATGATCTTGGAGCCGCCGCCCTGCATGCGGGTCATCAGGAACCAGAAGAGGGCGCCCAGCAGGATGACGGGGATCAGGAGGGACAGCAGGCCGGAGAACCAGTTGCTTTCGATCGGCTGGTCGGTGAAGCCCTGTGCGGGCTTGGCATCGGTGACAGCCTTCACCACGTCCTGCGCACGGGCATCGACGAAGAAGAACTGGACGCTCTTGCCTTTGTCCTGCCCGTCCACCTGCAGGTTGTCCTTCAGCGTGAGGTCAACGCGGTTCTCGCCGTCGAAGATCTTGGCCTGCTCCACCTTGTTGCTGGAGAGCAGTTCCAGGCCCTTGTCCGTGTCGATCCGGGCCGCACCGCCGGGGGCGAGCGTTGCAAAAGCCACAAGGAGCAGACCGACCACAACGACGATCCAGATGCCCGGGCCTTTGAAGAAGTTCTTAGCTTTCATCTGTTCGGGGGCTGGCCCCGTCCCTTCCGGTAGTGCTTCACGGCGAGTAGTCTGCGCGCGTGATGGTGCTGCGTCAGCTTCTAGCTATACACCGTCCGGAGTAAATCACGCATAGCGAAAAGCAAAAGTTCCCTGTGGGCGTAGATGGTGCGGCAGTCCGCAGAATGCCGCGTCAAAGCTGCGATATCCCGGTGCGGGGCGGGCCCCACGGATGCACGCGTGAGCGGTCACTGCAGCAAAAGAGGGCGCGCGCCAGGCGGTTGGGGCCGTACCCCAGCCGACCGCCGTCGTCCGTACTTTCCCGCAGGTTTCGGGACTGACAGGACGAAAGGCACGTCATTGAGGGCGTGCGGGACCCTGGTGGCCGGGACGCCGGAGTCCCGCGCCACGTCCCGGATGCCCACGCTGCTGCTGCTCACGCTTCCCGGACCTCACCAAGGCCACTGCGGGATGGCATTTCATGGCAGTCCCGGGCGGCAACATTGCCGTGAACCGCCATGTTCGCGCGGAAGGGGTTACTCGTAGACGTGCGGCGCCAGGGTGCCCACGAAGTCCAGGTTGCGGTACTTTTCCGCGTAGTCCAGGCCATAGCCCACCACGAACTCGTTGGGGATGTCGTAGCCCACGTACTTGACGTCGATCTCCACCTTCGCGGCGGTGGGCTTGCGGAACGCGGTGCAGATTTCCACCGACGCGGTGCCACGGGATTCCAGGTTGGTCTTGAGCCAGGACAGCGTGAGGCCGGAATCGATGATGTCCTCGACGATCAGCACATCCTTGCCCATCAGGTCGGTGTCCAGGTCCTTGAGGATCCGCACCACGCCGGAGGACTGCGTACCCGAGCCGTAGGAGGAAACGGCCATCCAGTCCATGGAGATGTGGCTGTGCAGTGCCCGGGCCAGGTCAGCCATGACCATGACGGCGCCCTTGAGGACGCCAACAATGAGGATTTCGCGTCCTTCGTAGTCTTTGTCGATCTGCGCGGCGAGTTCGGTGATCCGCTGCTGGATCTGTTCCTTGGTGTAGAGAACGTGCTTGAGATCTGCCTGGACGTCGTTTGAATCCACCAATGGCTCCTGTTTAGATGCGGGGTGCGACTATTTTGCGGGCGGTTTTTGAGGCCGGAATACTAGCTTCCCACAGCGCGCGGGTTCGCGGGGAACGGAAGCGGCGCCGCCCGGAGCCCCGGGAGCGGCCGCGTCCTTCGATTCCTCCAGCTGCGCCAGTGACAACCGGTACACACTCACGCCGCCGGGAAGCTCCACCGGTCCGGCCGAGCCCTGCCGCCGGAGCAGCCCTTCTGCCGCCAAAAGGCGCCGGTAGCTGGGCTGCTGCCCGCCGGCGTCGGCCGCTGCCTTGGCAATCACACGGAACCTGATGGCCGGTGCCAGCGCCCGCAGCGCCTCCTCCGGCAGGCCCAGTCCGCTGCCGTCCCGTTCCACCAGGGACGCGTAGGTGCTTTCCGCCACATCCTCCAGGTAGTCGGCGTCCAGCTGCAGGATGGCGGCTGTCCGGGCCAGGGATTCGGCGACGCCGGGACCGAGTTTTTCCTCAAGGTGCGGGAGGACTTCCACCCTGGTCCGTGACCGCGCGAAGGCGGGATCGGAGTTGGTGGGATCGTGCCAGGGATCCAATTCCTCCACGGCACAGATTTCCTCGGTGTCCGCTCGCCGGAGTTCCAGGAAGGGGCGCAGGAGGACGGCATTTCCGGTTCCAGGACGTGCCGGCCGCATCCCTGCGAGGGACCGCGTGCCGGAGCCGCGGGCCAGGCCCAGCAGTACTTGTTCGGCCTGGTCGTCCAGGGTGTGCCCCAGCAGGATTGCCTCCGCGCCCTGGTCTGCGGCTGCGGCCTCAAGCGCGGCATGCCGGGCTTCACGGGCGGCGGCTTCGGGGCCCATGCCGGCACCGGCCACCGTAACGGTACGGATTTCCACCGGATGCAGGCCCAAATCCTGCAGTGCTTCCACCGTGCGGGCGGCAATATCGCCCGATCCCTCCTGCAGCTGGTGGTCCACCACCACGGCGCCAAGGGTCAGCGGGTGGCCGTCCACGTGTCCGCGGCGGCCAAAATACGCGGCGACGGCGGCGAGCGCCAGGGAGTCCGGCCCGCCGCTGCAGGCTACGAGGACGTGGCGTGGGTAGCCGGCCCCGGCCAGGGCGTTCTGCAGCAGTTTGCGCGCAGTGCCAACGACGGGCGCCAACCTGCCGGGCTGGCGTCGGCCGCTCCGCGCACCCTGTCCTTCAGCCGCCGGGGCGCCCACCGGTACCTCTGAAGGCAACTAGAGGCCCATCCGGTCGAGCCACAGCTTGGCGTCGTGGATCTCGGGCTCGGTGGGAAGGTGGTCCACCGAGTCCCACACCTTGTTGAAGCCCTCCATGCCGGCCACGTCCACCACCGCGCGGACAAAGCGGGCGCCGTCGGAGTACTGGCGCATTTTGGCGTCCAGGCCCAGGAGGCTGCGGATGAACTTCTCGATCACGCCGCGGTCCTTGCCGCGGTCGTTGAAACGCTGCCGGATGGTCTTCACGGAAGGCACGATGCTCGCGTCCACGGCATCCATCACCACGTTCGCGTGCCCCTCGAGCAGGCTCATCACGGCGGTGAGGTGCGAGATGGCGGCCTTTTCCTCGGGGTCCTGCAGCAGGTCCAGGATGGCGCCGCGGCCCGGCGTGTTTCCGCTGGCAGAGCGGTCCTTCAGCGAACGCGCGGCGGCCGAGGCACGCTCCATCAGGGAATCGACGTTGCCCAGGAGGTGCCCGCTGAGTTCGTCGATTTGCTCCAGCATGTGGTGGCGCAGCCACGGCGCTGCCGCGAACTGCACCCGGTGCGTCTGCTCGTGCAGGCACACCCAGAGCCGGAAATCCTCCGGCGTGACGTTGAGTTCGCGCTCCACCGAGACGATGTTCGGCGCCACCAGCAGGAGCCGGCCGGCAGCAGGGGCCGTGGAGTTCTCCGCCAGGGCCGCAAAGGGATCGTACTGGCCCAGGACCTTGCTGGACAGGAAGGCAAGGACGGCCCCCAACTGGCTGCCGGTAATGGCGCCGCTGACCTGGGCGGCCGCGGGGCTGAGGTTTCCGCGCCGGGTGTCCAGCATCTTCTGCATGGCGGGCTTGAGCATCACCGCGAAGCTTTGGGTGTTGGCCTTGGCCCAGGACGCCCGGTCCACCACCAGCACGGAGGAGTCGCGCAGGTCGCGGGCCGCTTCCAGCCGGGTGATTTCGTGGACGTGCGGCACGGATGCGTCAGCCAGCCGGCGCAGGCTGTCCACCGCCTCCCCGATGGCTTTTCCGTCGAGCACGGGCCCGGCCGGAGCCAGCCTCGCCGCGGCAGAGGCAGCGAGGTCCCAGTTGATCAGGGCTTGCGCCTGGTCGGACTGGGCTGTTGGGGACAACGTCGATGCGGACTCGCGCGCAGTGGACTCCATGGTTCCCATCAGAACACAGCAGGCCGGGGATCGTCCTTAAGTTCGCTGACCGGCGAAACTTCCACAGCCGCTGCACAGGAGGGCGAAAGCGCTGTCCCAGACCCGCCGGGCAGGCTGGAAACCGCAGGGCAACCTTCCTGTCCAGGAGCGGCCCGAACCCGCACAACCGTTGCCGCCCCGCACCGTTTACGCGGGACAGGGCCGTTCATGCGGGACAGGGCCGGTCATAACCATCGAAGGAAGACACCATGATCCCCTACCGTCCCATCGCTCCCCTGACCATCGGCCCGCGCACGGGCTGGAGGTCGGTGCTGGCCGCCGTCGTCATGGCCGCGCTGCTGGGGACCACCGCAAGCCCGCGTTAGCGGCAGCCGCAGCCCGCCAGCGCGGTAGCTGCGCGGTCCAGCGCCACCTTGTTGCCGGCAGCTCCGGGCGTCAGGCCGTTGCCGATGAACGAGAACACCAGGAGCCGGCCGTCGGAGTCAACAACATAGCCGCTCAGCGCCAGCACGGTATTCAGGGTCCCGGTCTTGGCACGGACCAGCCCGGCGCCGCCGGAGGTGGTGGCATCCCCGTAACGGGTGTCCAACGTGCCCGACAATCCGCCAACCGGGAATCCGTCCAGCGCGGCGCGAAGCCTGGTATCAGCGCCGGTGGTCATGGCCCGCACCACGTCCGTGAACTGGCGGGCAGTGACCTGGTTGCCCATGGCCAGGCCGCACACATCCACCAGCTTCACGGCGTCGGGGGTGACGCCGGCTGCCGCAAGCTCGGCAGTGACTGCGGCCGTGGCGCCGTCATTGCTTCCGGGCCGTCCCGTGGCTACCGCCGCCATGCGGCCCATGGTTTCAGCCAGGTAGTTGTCCGAGACCTGCAGCATCAGGTCCACCTGCTCCGCCACGGGGGCCGAAGCAACACTGGCCAGGGCTGCAGCGCCGGCCTTGGCCGCACCGGGTGAACGGTCGACGCCGGCCGCTACCGTCAGTCCCGCCCCGGCACCTGCCGTACGGAGCTGGGCCGCGAACGCCTCCGCCGCAGCCATGGCTGCATCCTGGGGGCGGGGACCGGTGGTGACGGCGGGATCAAAACGTGCGGAGTTGAGGGCCAGCGGGTACAGCGGAGCGATTTCGCCGGCTTCCACATCGCCGGACTGCCAGTTGGGATTCAGTGCAGGGCCGGTGAAAAGGGAGTCGTCCACCAGCACCTTGATGTCACCCGCGGTACCGGCGGCCTGCAGGGCCTGCACGGTGAGGGCTGCAAGCGTGGCCAGGCCGGCATGGCCCATGGCCTGTCCTGGCCGCGACTGCCCGGCGCCCAGGAGGACATCGCCGCCGCCTACCAGGACGACCTGACCGGGAGCAGGGCCCTGCACCACCTGCGTGGTGAACCGGTGCTCCGGCCCCAGGGTGCGCAACGCGGCCACGGCGGTCAGCAGCTTGAGGTTCGACGCCGGCACCCGGCCTTCCGCGCCACCCCGGTCAAAGAGGACCTGGCCCGTGAGCGCGTCCTGCACCATGCCCGTGAAAGTACCGCCGCCGTCGGCCGTCAATACTGGTTCCACCTGGGCCGCGACGGCCGACGGCGCGGGCACCGGGGCCGAAGGCTGGAGGGGTGCAAGCACCTGCGGGGCGGAAAGTGTGGCGGGGGCCTGTTGCCAGGCGGGCGCAGCGGGGGCCGGCGCCGGGGCGCTGGAACCAAAGAATCCGGGTCCGACGATGCCGGGGGCCACGAGCAGGGCCGCCGGGATGGCGAGGACTACCAGGACCAGCGTGGCCAGGACCAGGTGCCAGGACTTCCTTGCCTCCTGGGCCATGCCGCCGGAGCGTCGGGAACGCCGGACGCGCAATGGTTCCCTGCCGGTTGGTTTGGTCATGCTGGTGCCGGTCCTCAAGTCCTGAAATTTCCCCACAAGTTCCTGATTCCAGGGCCTCTCGCTATATCCTCAATTGTAGTCGGCGGCACCGACACGCTTTTTTGTGGGCCCGTCAAGTGTGCCGCGCACCCCCTGCAATTGCCGAGGAGCATTCCCATGAAGCACGACGTGACCATCGAGATCCCCAAGGGATCACGCGTCAAGTACGAAGTTGACCACGAGACCGGCCGCGTCCGCCTGGACCGCGTCCTCTTCACCTCCATGCAGTACCCCACGCACTACGGGTACTTCGAGAACACCCTCGGCGAGGACGGCGACCCGCTGGACGCACTGGTGCTGCTGCAGGACTTCGACCTGCACCCGGGCGTCATCGTCGAGTCCCGCCCCATCGGCGTCTTCAACATGACCGACGACGGTGGCGGAGACGCCAAGATCCTGTGCGTGCCGGTAGACGCCCGCTTTGACCACATCCAGGAAGTCAGCGACGTCAACGAGTACCTGATCAAGGAAATCGAGCACTTCTTCACCCGCTACAAGGACCTGGAGCCGGGCAAGTGGGTCAAGGCCGAGGGCTGGGGCGACCGCGCCGCCGCCGAAGCCGAGCTGGAAGCTTCCATCAAGCGCTACGTGCCCACCGGTCACTAGTCCACGAACCACCAGTCCGACGGCGGGTGCCTGGCTTTTCGAAGCCGGGCACCCGCCGTCGTTGTTTCAGGAAGTTATGGCATGGTGGGGGCTGTGAGTTCCGAGCCAGCCGTGACGTCCCAGCTTCTGTTCCATCCGCCGTGCGGCCCCGTCAGCGGGCGGCGGGACGGCGACGTCATCCGTGCCACCGGCATTCCCTACGCCACCGCTGAACGTTTCCAGGCGCCCGCACCGGTTCCGGACTGGACCGCCGAATATGCCGCCACCTCTCCCGCACCCGCCTGCCCCCAGGCGCCGGTGCCGTTCCTGGACGACGTCCTGGGGACCAAATACGGCGAGCTTCCCGGCAGCGAGGACTGCCAGAACCTTTCCATCACGCTGCCCGGCACCCTGAAGCCGGACGAAAAACTGCCCGTCATGGTCTGGATCCACGGTGGCTCCTACACCACCGGCTCCGGGGACCTGGCCATCTTCGACCCCGCACGGCTGGTGGCCGAAAACCGGGTGATCGTGGTTTCCGTGACGTACCGGCTCGGACTGTTCGGGTTCCTGGCAACACCGGCAGGCCGGCCCGGCAACCTGGGACTCCTGGACCAGCTCGAAGCTTTCCGGTGGGTGCAGCGGAACATTGCCGCGTTCGGGGGCGATCCCGGCCGGGTCACCGCCTTCGGCCAGTCCGCCGGGGGCGACGCGATCGCCCACCTGATGGCCACGCCCGAGGCACCAACCCTCTTCCAGCGCGCCATCATCCAAAGCGCCCCGCTGGGCATCACCCGCGGCCGGGCGAAGATGAACCACGCCATGGGCATTGCCGCGGATTCCGTGACCGAGGAGACCCCCGCCATGGACGTGGTGGCTCTCGAAGCACAGGTCACGCAGGTGGCCCGGAAGTTCGGCATGCTGGCGGCCATGCCGTTCGGCACCCAGTACGGCCACGACCCGCTCCCGGAAGAGTCAGGCATCGAGGCTGCCTGGAACCGGACCGCGCCGGCCATCGACGTGCTGATCGGCCATACCTCCGAGGAGGCCCGCCTGTTCCTCCCCCGCAGCCCCCGCCTGATGAGCCTGGCCGCGGTTCCGTTTGTGGGCAAGGCCGCCGTCCGCGCCGTTGACTGGGTTGTCACCGAAACTGTGTACGGCCGGGCAACCCGCAGGTTCGCGCGCCGGCATGCCAAGGCAGGCGGAAGGGCGCACCGCTACGTCCTGGACTGGCATGCCCCCGGCAACATCTTCGGCGCCGCCCACACCGTGGACCTGCCCCTGCTGCTGGGAAGCCGGAAGACGTGGGAGGGCGTGGGCCTGATCGCCGGTTCAGAGTGGGCGGATGTGGAGGCCGCGGGCCGGGAGATGCGGGCACTGTGGGCCGGCTTCGCGCGGGGCACTGACCTTGGCGGATCCGGGAGCATCCCCGGCGTCCTGCGCTACCGCGCGGTCTGACGCAATGCCGTCTGACCACAGCATTGACGGGCAGCCCATGAGAACCCTTGGCGTGGATCTGGCGGCAGCGACCAAAAAGACTGCCGTGGCGGTCATCGAGTGGAGCGGTGACCGGGCCCGGCTGGCCCACCTGGCCCTGAATGTTGACGACCAGGAGATCGTGGACCTGTTCGGCACCTGCGGCATGACCGGCGTCGACTGCCCCGTGGGCTGGCCTGACGCGCTGATCCCGTTCCTCACCGGCCACCTGAACTTCAACGCAGCGCCGGTTCTGGAGCACGACGGCCTAGCGGGCCGGAGGCTGCTTGCCTACCGGGACACGGACCGCTTCGTCACGCGCGAAACCGGCCTGATCCCCCTGAGCGTTTCCGCCGACAGGCTGGCCCACCCTGCGATGCGCTGCGCGGTGATCCAGGCGAAGATCGCGGCACTGCGTGGCCCGCAGCTCCGGGACGGGTCGGGGCGGTTTGCCGAGGTGTACCCGGCGGCGTCGCTGAAGATCTGGGGCCTCAACGGGCGCGGCTACAAAGGCCGCGGCATCCCCGAAACCGAGCGCCTGGGCCTCCTGCTGGCGGCCCTCGAAGAGCAGGCGCCCTGGCTGGACCTGGCCGGGCACCGCGACAGGCTAACCGCTTCGGACGACCTGTTCGACGCCGTCATTGCCTCGCTGACCGCCCGGGCCGTGGACCGCCGTCGGACACTCCTGCCAGACAGTGCCCACGCCGAAGCCGCCCGCAGCGAAGGCTGGATCCACCTGCCCGCCTGCACTCTGGACGACCTCCCGCTTTAGGGTGTCAGCCGCCCAGCTTCCAGTTCCGGATCTCCTCCGGGTCCTCGCCGTGGGTTCGGGTGTGCTCGCGTGCCCGGTTGCGCCGGTCCTGCAGGTCCTGGCGGAGCAGCGAGTGCTTTTCGGCAAGGCCCGGAACGCGGTCGATCGCGTCGATGGCCAGGGTGAAGCGGTCGATGCCGTTGAGCATGGCCATATCGAACGGGGTGGTGGTGGTCCCCTCTTCCTTGTAGCCGTGCACATGGAGGCCCTGCTGGTTGGTGCGCCGGTACGCCAGCCGGTGGATCAGCGCCGGGTAGCCGTGGTACGCGAAGATGACGGGCTTGTCCGGGGTGAAGATGCCGTCGAAGTCATGGGCGGGGAGGCCGTGCGGATGCTCGCTTTCGTCCTGCAGCCGCATCAGGTCCACCACGTTGACCACCCGCACCTTGAGACCGGGGGCGCCATTGCGGAGCAGTTCCGCAGCCGCCACGGTCTCCACGGTGGGGACATCACCCGCGCAGGCCATTACGACGTCGGGCTCCTCGCCGGGCACCTCGGAGCCGGCGAACGTCCAGATGCCCAGGCCGCGGTGGCAGTGATTGGCGGCATCGGCCGGGCCCAGCCAGGTGGGCGAGGGCTGCTTGCCGCTGACCACGATGTTCACATAGTCCGTCGACGCCAGGCAATGCTCCATGACGGACAGCAGCGTATTGGCATCCGGCGGCAGGTATACCCGGATGACCTCGGCCTTCTTGTTCACGGCGTGGTCGATGAAGCCCGGATCCTGGTGCGAGAAACCATTGTGGTCCTGCTGCCACACGTGCGAGGACAGCAGGTAGTTCAGCGACGGCACCGGCTGGCGCCAGTGCAGTTTGCGGGATACCTTCAGCCACTTTGCGTGCTGGTTGAACATGGAATCGACAATGTGCACGAAGGCCTCGTAGCAGTTGAACACGCCGTGCCGCCCGGTCAGGAGGTAGCCCTCCAGCCAGCCCTGGCACAGGTGCTCGCTGAGTACCTCCAGGACCCGGCCGGAGCGGGCAAGGTGCTCGTCGACGTCGTCAATCCGGTACTGCCACACCTTGTCGGTGACCTCGTAGACGTTCTGCAGCCGGTTGGAGGCCGTCTCGTCCGGGCCGAACAGCCGGAAGTTTTCCATGTTCTGGGCAATCACGTCCCGCATCCAGGAGCCCAGCGTGATCATGGGGCTGACCCGGTCGGTTCCCGGGCTGGGCACCTCGACGGCGTGGTCCTGGTAGGCGGGCAGCTTGAGGGCCCGCCGGAGCAGCCCGCCGTTGGCGTGCGGGGTGGCACTCATGCGGAAGTCCCCGGTGGGTGCGCCTTCGGCGACGTCGGGCCGGAGCCGGCCGTCGCCGTCGAACAATTCCTCCGGCCGGTAGGACTGCAGCCATTCCTCCAGCTGCTTCAGGTGCTCCCCGTTGGTGCGGACCTCGGACAGCGGCACCTGGTGCGCCCGCCACGTTCCTTCCACCTGCAGCCCGTCCACAATGCGCGGCCCGGTCCAGCCCTTGGGCGAACGCAGGACGATCATCGGCCAGCGGTGCCCGCCCTCCCCGGCCTCTTCAGCGTCCGGATCCTGCCGGTGGGCGTCCTGGATGGCCCTGATATCGGCCAGGCAGCGGTCCAGGACCGCGGCGAAATCACGGTGCGCCTGCTCCGTGTTGTCCGGATCCGCCACCGTCACGAAATAGGGCTCATGGCCATACCCGCGCAGCAGCTGCTCCAGCTGATGCTGCGGCATCCGGGCCAGGACCGTGGGGTTGGCGATCTTGTAGCCGTTCAGGTGCAGGATGGGCAGCACGGCACCGTCGGCGGCCGGGTCCAGGAAGTTGTGCGAGTGCCAGCTGGCGGCCAGCGGTCCGGTCTCGGCCTCGCCGTCACCGATCACGACGGCGGTCACCAGCTGCGGGTTGTCGAACACCGATCCGTAGGCGTGGGCCAGGCAGTATCCCAGTTCACCGCCCTCGCTGATGGAGCCGGGGCTTTCCGGTGCGGCGTGGCTGGGGATGCCGCCCGGGTAAGAAAACTGCCTGAACAGCTCCGCCAGGCCGGCCTCGTCGTTGCCCACGTGGGCATAGATTTCGGAGTAGGTGCCTTCCAGCCAGGCATTTGCGACGACGGCGGGCCCGCCATGGCCGGGACCGGCGACGAAGAGCATCTCCAGTGAGTCGCGGCGGATCACGCGGTTCAGGTGGGCATAGACGAAGTTGAGCCCGGGTGTGGTGCCCCAGTGGCCCAGCAGGCGGGACTTGGTGTCCCCAGCCTGCAGCGGTTCGCGCAGCAACGGGTTGGACCGCAGGTAGATCTGGCCCACGGAGAGATAGTTGGCTGCCCGCCACCACCTGTCGACGAGTTCGAGTTCCCCCTGTTCGATGCCGTCCTGCTGCATCTCGTCCTGCCCTGCGCCGCCGGCCATAACCATCCTTACGTCGGGTGTGCCGCTGCAGGCGGCAGTTCCCCCATCGCAACAGATGGAGGGGTACGGAGGCAACCCCCGCCGTCGTACCTTGCCTTTTGGACCGTGGGCACCTGTAGGGTACTAAGCAAGCTTAGCTTTCGCTGAGGCGGAGGCTGGGAACATCAAAACGTGGGGAGATCAAGACATGCCAGCCGAAGACGACGTTGTAATTCCCGGGGTTCCGTCCAGCGAGCCGCCGGCGCTCGAGGAGCCCACCAGCCCGCGGGAGCCGTTGCCGCCAAAGCCGGACCAGCGCGGCCCCGAGGCCGTGTCCCCCACCGGCAGCCCTACCGGTGCACCTGCCACCGCCCGCGCCCAGTCCGGCCAGTACCTGACCACCGCGCAGGGCCTGCGGCTGCAGGATACGGACCACTCCCTGAAGGCCGGCCCGCGAGGTCCCATCCTGCTGCAGGACCATCACCTGCGCGAGAAGATCACCCACTTTGACCACGAGCGGATCCCGGAGCGCGTTGTCCACGCACGCGGCGCAGGAGCGCACGGGGTGTTCCGGTCCTACGGCACGGCGTCGAAGGTAACGCGCGCCGGATTCCTCGCCCCGGACGTCGAAACGCCCGTGTTTGTCAGGTTCTCCACAGTGCTTGGCTCCCGTGGGTCGGCCGACGCGGTGCGGGACACCCGGGGTTTCTCCACGAAGTTCTATACGGATGAGGGCACCTACGACCTCGTGGGAAACAACATTCCCGTCTTCTTCATCCAGGACGGCATCAAGTTCCCGGATGTGGTGCACGCGGCCAAGCCCCACCCGGACCGCGAGATTCCCCAGGCCCAGAGCGCGCACGACACCTTCTGGGACTTCGTGTCGCTCCACACCGAGGCACAGGCCCACACCCTGTGGAACATGTCAGACCGCGGCATCCCCCGGTCGTACCGGACCATGGAAGGCTTCGGCGTCCACACCTTCCGCCTCATCAACGCTGCGGGTGACACCACCCTGGTGAAGTTCCACTGGAAGCCCAAGCAGGGCGTGCACTCACTGGTCTGGGAGGAAGCCCAAATCATCAACGGCATGGACCCGGACTTCCACCGGCGGGATCTGGCCGACGCCATCGAGGCCGGCGCCTACCCTGAATGGGAACTGGGCATCCAGACCTTCCCGGACACGGAAGACCAGATGTTCCAGGGCATCGACCTCCTGGACCCCACCAAGTTCGTCCCCGAGGAACTGGCGCCGGTGCAGCCCATCGGCCTCATGACCCTCAACGCGAACCCCACCAACTTCTTCGCGGAAACCGAGCAGGTGGCCTTCCACCCGGGCCACCTGGTTCCGGGCATCGACGTCACCAACGATCCCCTGCTGCAGGTCCGCCTGTTCTCCTACCTGGACACCCAGATCTCGCGGCTGGGCGGCCCCAACTTCGCCCAGATCCCCATCAACCGGCCGCAGGCTCCGGTCAACGACATGCTCCGCGACGGCATGCACCAGACGGCGGACCACGCCGGAGTGGCGCCGTACCGGCCCAATTCGTTGGACGGCGGGTGCCCCTTCTTGGCCGGGCAGGACATGGACGCGTTCGTGGACGTGCCGGAGGCGGTGGCGGAATCCATCAAGGAGCGGCGCAACCCGGCCTCCTTCGATGACCACTACAGCCAGGCCCGGCTGTTCTTCCGCAGCCTGAGCGCCGTGGAGCAGGACCACGTGATCCAGGCCTACACGTTTGAGCTCGGCAAGTGCTACGAAAGCGCCGTCCGCGAACGCCAACTGCTGGCCCTGGCCAACATCGACGCCGCACTGTGCGCCGGGGTGGCCGCCGGCCTGGGCATGCCCGCTCCGGAGGCCACCGAGCAGGTCCCGGACCGCGACCCGAGCCCGGCGGTGTCCCAGGTTGGTCAAACCTGGCCGGTTGCCGGGCGCGTTGTAGGCATCATTGCCGATTCCTCCAGCGACCTGTCCCAGGTGGAAGCGGCCCGCCAGGCGCTCGACGGCGAGGGCATGGTCCCGCTGGTCATCGCACCGGCCGGGGGCACGCTTTCCTCCGACGGGCTTTCGGTGACGGTGCAGCGGACCTTCCTCACGGCACGGTCCACCGAGTTCGACGCACTGCTGGTCGCCGGCGGCAAGCAGCCCGCGGCCGATGCTTCCGCAGGGCGGGATCCCAAGGCCGGGGAGCCGGTTGACGGGCTGGATCCGCGCGCCGCGCTGATGTTGTCCGAGGCGTACCGGCACGCCAAGGCCATTGCGGCCTGGGGCTCCGGTTCGGCCGTCCTGGATGCGGCCGGCATCCCGCAGGGGGCCGCCGGGGTAGTTGGCGGGAACGATGCTGCCTCGGTAACCACCGAAATTTCCGGGCTCATCGCCGCCCACCGCGCCTGGGACCGTTTCCCGGCAGCGGGCGCCGCTGCGGAACAGGGAAACTGACCCGGGCTGTTGTCTGTTGGCCTGCCGGTCTGCGGCTGGGGGTCTGCGTCCACGCGATGCGGGCACCCAGCCGTTTGCCGGGGCGGGAACCGGCCGTTTCGCAATTCCTACTTCCGGGTAGTGTGGACCCAGAATGTTCACCCTGACCATCAACCAGACGGACAGCCGCCGCGACGGCGACCAGGTGCCGCAGCTGCTTAAGGCGCTGCGGCACATTCCCGCGCGCCTGGATTTTGACAGGTCGGTGGAGGACGAAGTCCAGGGGATCGTCGACTGCCCACACCAGGCCGTGGACGCCGCGCTGATCGCACTGCGGAGCGGGCACTGGTACGTAGGGATTGGCGCGGGGCCGGTGAACGAGCCGTTGCCCAACCAGATCAAGGACGCGTCCGGGCACGGCCTGGTCTACGCCCGCCGGGCGGTGGACCGGCTCCGCAACAGCAAGGAGCGGATCCCCGTGGCAGTAGAGGGCCCGCTGGCCGATGTAGCCCGCGACGCCGAAGCAATCCTCCGCCTGCTGGGCCACAACGTGCGGGACCGCTCGGACGCGGAATGGCGGGTGCTGGACCTGCTGACCCCCGGGGTCCGCGGACAGCAGAAGGCGGTGGCGCAGGAACTGGGCATCACCACCCAGGCCGTCAGCAAAGCGGTGGCCCGGGCGCAGTGGAATGAGGAACACGCCGCCCGGCCCGCTGCCGCCCGGCTGCTGTCCTTGATCCTCGCGGTGGGCTGACTGCCCGAGCCGGGTCCCGCCGTCGTCAATTACTGCCGGGGCTTTGCTGGGCCTTAGCTCCCGGTGGCGGCCATTACAGGCTCGCCGTTAAAGTACTCCAGCTTCCAGCCATCGACCGCGTGGTGGTGCGCCAGGTTCAGCACCGCATTGTCCACGCTGGCCAGGGCCTGGCCGACGGCGCGGCTGAGACTGACGCGCAGCAGGGTGCCGTGGGTGACCACCAGGAGCCGCTGGCCGCGGAACTCCTCGGCCAGGGCTTCCAGGGCTGCAATGCCGCGCTCGGCGGCCTCGTCTTCGCTTTCCGCGCCCTTGAATCCGCCGGGAATACGCAGCGCCTCCAGCTCGGGGCCGGCCTGCATCCCTTCGGCCGGGCCGAAGCTGCGCTCGGTGAGTTCCGGGACGCGCCGGGCCACTGTGAGCCCGAGCCCTTCGGCGATCAGGTCCGCGGTCTCGGCAGCGCGGCTCAGCGGCGAGGAGACGATGGCGCCCCATTCGTACGGCGCAAGGATGCCGACGGCGTCCCGCGCCTGGCCGCGTCCGACGTCGTTCAGGGGGATGTCGGTTGATCCCTGCAGCCGGCGCTCGGCATTCCAGTCGGTCTGGCCATGGCGGACGAGGGCGAACGTCGTAAGGGTCATGCCTCTATTCTGCCTTGGCTCCCGGCCCGCACCGGAATCGCGGCAGCGGACGGTGCCTTCAGCGCCTTAGAGGAGGCTGCGCAGCACGTGGGCGGCGCCGTCGTCGTGCACTGAGTGGGTGACCTCGTCCGCTGCGGCGACCACTTCCGCCGGGGCCTGCCCCATGGCGACGCCGCGGCCGGCCCAGGTGAGCATTTCGATGTCGTTCCGGCCGTCCCCCACCGCAACCGTCAGGTGTTCTTCAAAGCCGAGGCGGAGCCTGAGGTTTTCCAGGGCGCTGGCCTTGGTCACACCCGCAGCGGCGATGTCCAGCCACGCAGTCCAGCCCACCGAGTAGGTCACCCCCGCGAGGCCCACGTGGTTGATGGCCTCGTTGAACTCCTCGGGCGTGTTTTCGGTGCTGAACACCACCACGCGGACGGCTGTTGCCTCCAGCATGGTGTGGAAGTCAACGCCGACGGCCTCGACGCCGAAGCTGGCATCCTGGAACCGCTCGGTGGAAAGGAAGTTGCCGTCTGCGTCCTCCAGCGCATACTTGGCGGACGGAAGCCGTTCGCGGAGGGCACGCAGCGCCGGCGCGGGATCAAACGTGGCTTTGTGGATGACCTCGTAGCCGTTTTCCAGTTCCGGGTGGAGCCGAAGGGTCACGCCGCCGTTGCAGCAGACGGCGTACCCGCGCTCGATGCCAATTTTCTCGATGATGGGAAGCGTGGCGTTCAGGGAGCGGCCGGTGGCGATCATCACCTCGTGCCCGGCGGCCACGACGGCCTGCGCGGCTTCCCGTACGCCAGGGGACATATGCCCGTCGTGGTTGACCAGGGTCCCGTCCACGTCCAGGGCAACCATGAACTTCCGGTCGACACCGGCAAAGCCGATGTTGTTCTGGTTGTAGTCTCGATTGTTGTCTCGCCGGTCATCGTTGCCGGCGACTGAGGTTTCAGTCAGCGTTGTCATCCACATAGTGAACCAGACCTAACTGACACGCGCTAGGACGCGGACCACAGGTTTATTGAACTGTTGGTTAACACGGCGGTTTACCACATTCGATGCGCTTGCTGGCGCGTTCGTTCACCCCGGCTCTGAGCGATCCTGTCCGTGAGGAGGGCACTTGATTCCTCGAATCCCAACCTTGTTCGCACATCCGCGCCTTCAGCGTTGTGATTGGCGAACAAGGCTCTGATTCCGGCGGCGGGACGCTACGAGCGCGGGCGCAGGCCTGCGGCGAGGAGCTTGTGACGCAGCTTGTTTGGGTCCGTCAGGTCTGCCCACCGCCACCGGACGAAACCATGGCCGAGTGCACGGATCCGGTCTTCGCGGAGCTTCTCCCGGTAAACAGCCTCCTCTGCGGTGATCCCGTCCCGCCGGGCCAACTCCACGTACTTCCCTTTGCCGTCGAACTCACCCACCACGCCTTGCCGGGGCCACCAGAAGTCACTCCTGCCGATGAAGCCGGTACCATCCCTGAAGACCTGCTGAAGGACCGGTTGCTCAAAGCCGAGGAATTCAAAGACGGCACGGCTGTAGGACTCCCCAACAGACTCCGGCTGCGGGCTGGCAAGGCTGGCCGCCCGCTCCGCGCGGCACCGGGCAGCTGCGGAAGGAAGGGCGGCTATGCCGGCGGCAATTTCCGGCACGGACAGGAGGCTGACACCCTGCTCCAGCTCGCCATCTGCGAGTAGTCTGCGGGCGGCCCCGTCTGCGAGCACCAAGGCCTGGCTAAGCTCCGCTGAGCCCAGTACGTCCACGGTGGTCTGGATGAGCCCTGAACAGAGGAACTCGCCAAAGGGCACGGCATTGAACCCGGTCATGAGGCGGTACCGAAGCGGATAGGAACGTGTGCGGCGTACGTTCCCGGCGGAATCGTCCCCGCCCAGTACCAACAGCGGCGAGTTTCGGATGCCGCTGCGGCCGGGAAGCGTGGTGGCCAGTTCCACGCAGGGCGGCGTTCCAAGCGTTGGCAACCCACTGGCCACTGCTGCCGTAAGCCCGCACAGAACTGCACCTTTGACTGATCTGACAACTGCCGTCGTCGTCCATTCGAAGCGCCGGGAGGGCAGTGCACGAAGCCAGTCTTCGGTGGGAACGTAGAAACCCCGGCGAATCCGCACCAGTTGCCCCGCTTTAAAGGCACGGTGCACGCGGTCCGTGCCGGCGCCCGTGCGGAGAATGGCGGCAGTATCAATCAGTCCCGGCGGTACATCCATGCCATCATGATGCGCGACAGCGGAAGCAGGGATGGGGGGCCAGCGCCTGCATGTGGACAATCACGAGCCGGACCTAAGCTGGTCCGCGGATCAGAACCACGTAGGTTCGGATCCGCGAACAAGCTTATGAGTGGACCGCTAGAGGACCGGGAGGACCTCGAGGCCGCCCAGGTACTTCTGCAGGGCCTTCGGTACGTTCACGGAGCCGTCCGCGTTCTGGTGGTGCTCCAGCAGCGCCACGATCCAGCGGGTGGTGGCGAGGGTGCCGTTCAGCGTGGCCACGGCGCGGGTGCCCTTGGAGACGCCCTCCGCGTTCACCACACGCTCACGGATGTTCAGGCGGCGGGCCTGGAACGTGGTGCAGTTGGAGGTGGAGGTCAGCTCGCGGTAGGCGTTCTGCGTGGGGACCCAGGCTTCACAGTCGTACTTGCGGGCCGCGGAGGTGCCGAGGTCGCCGGCCGCGGTGTCGATGACCCGGTACGGCAGCTCGCACTTGGCCAGCATTTCCTCTTCCCAGGCCAGGAGTCGCTGGTGCTCGGCGGCGGCCTCTTCAACGGTGGTGTAGATGAACATCTCCACCTTGTTGAACTGGTGCACGCGGATGATGCCGCGGGTGTCCTTGCCGTGGGATCCGGCCTCACGGCGGTAGCAGGAGCTCTGGCCCGCGTAGCGGATGGGGCCGGCGGAGAAGTCGAGGATCTCGTCGGCGTGGTATCCGGCCAGTGCCACCTCTGAGGTGCCCACAAGGTAAAGGTCGTCTTCGGCAAGACGGTAGATCTCGGCGTCGTGCTTTACGTCGAAGCCGGTGCCCTGCATGGTCTCGGGGCGCACCAGGGTGGGGGTGATCATGGGGACGAAGCCGGCCTCGATGGCCTGGTCCATGGCCATCTGCAGCAGTGCCATCTCCAGCCGGGCACCCACGCCGCGCAGGAAGTAGAAGCGCGCGCCGGAGACCTTGGCGCCGCGTTCCATGTCGATGGCACCGATCAGCTCGCCGATCTCCAGGTGGTCCTTCGGCTCGAAGTCAGGGAATTCGCGCGGGGTGCCAACGGTCTTGACCACCACGTAGTCGTCCTCACCGCCTTCGGGAACGCCGTCCTCCACCAGGTTGGGGATGGTGCGCAGCAGTTCTTCCTGCTTGGTCTGGGCGGCATCGGCCTCTGCGGAGGCCGCCTTGACCGAATTGGCCAGTTCCTTGACCTCGGCCAGCAGGGCCTGCTTCTCCTCGCCCTTCGCCTTCGCCACCTTCTTGCCGAACACGTTCTGCTCCGCGCGGAGGTTCTCGAAGCGGAGCAGGGCGGCACGGCGGGCGGAATCCGCGGAGATGATCGCGTCCACCACTGATTCGTCCGCGCCGCGGGCGCGCTGGCTGGCACGGAACTTGTCCGGGTTTTCGCTGAGGTCTTTTACGTCGATCACCAGACAAGGGTATCCAATTCACTGCACGACGGCGGGCGTGCGGCTCCGTGCCGCGGCCCGCCGTGCGCCGGGCTACTGTTGAAGCACCATGAGCGACTGGATTCTCTACGTGCTGATTGCGGTGGCGCTTGCCTTCGCCACGTCCAGCTGGTGGGGGGTGCGCCGCCTCAAGGCGCTGCATGTGCGCAGTACGGTGGCCGGTGATTCCTACGACTCCGGGCTGGCGCAGCAGCGGGTGGCCGTAATCCTGAATCCCATTAAGGCGCGGGCCGACGAAGCAAGGGGAATGATCCACAGGGCCTGCCTGGCCGCCGGCTGGGAGGAACCGGTCTTTTTCGAGACGACGGCCGAGGACCCGGGCTTTTCGCAGATGCAGGCTGCGTTGGCGGGAAAGCCCGACGTCGTCCTGGTGGGCGGTGGCGACGGCACCGTCCGCGTGGTGGCGGAGGCCCTCGCGCACACCGGCATTGCCATGGGCCTGATTCCGCTGGGCACGGGAAACCTGCTCGCCCGGAACGTGGACATGGATGTGAACGACCTCCACAGCAGCGTCCAGACAGCGCTTTTCGGCCGCCAGCGGTACATCGATACCGCCCGGATGGCCATCGAGAACTCCCGCACAGGCCATTACTCGGAGCACGTCTTCCTGGTGATCGCCGGAA
The DNA here is from genome assembly GCF_035621795.1 of Pseudarthrobacter sp. LT1. Classification (NCBI taxonomy): domain Bacteria; kingdom Bacillati; phylum Actinomycetota; class Actinomycetes; order Micrococcales; family Micrococcaceae; genus Pseudarthrobacter; species Pseudarthrobacter sp. LT1. The sequence goes on along the minus strand of NZ_CP141830.1, from coordinate 240,466 downwards.
TCGGCATGGACGCGGAAGTCCTGGCCGACACCAACGCGGGGCTGAAGAAAGCCGTGGGCTGGCTCGCCTACACCGAGGCGGGCGTGCGCCACCTTCCGGGCCGGCGGAAAAAAGTCTCCATCGCCCTGGATGGCAGTCCGGAGCAGGTCCGGAACATCCGGAGCGTGCTTTTCGCCAACTGTGGACTGGTCCCCGGCGGCATTGATTTCATACCGCAGGCCATGATCGACGACGGCATGCTCGACGTCGTGGTCATGAGTCCCCGCAGCGCCCTGGGCTGGCTGCTGATGTACGTGAAGATCATGTTCAAGCACAGCGGAAAGCTGCCCATCATGACCGTCTACCGGTCAGTCAAGGTGGTCATCAAGTGCCCCGAACCCATGCCCACACAGCTCGACGGCGACACGTCGGGGGAAGCGACGCAGCTCACGGTCCAGGTGGAGCCCCGGTCACTCCTGGTCCGGGTCAAAGGACAGGTACAGGACAGCGGTCCCGTGCATGGAAGTGCACACGCCGCACGGTAGCGGACGGCTCAAGGGGTGCCGCGATGCGGCTCTGACCCAGTAGTCGGCGCCGTCAGGCCCCGGACTTCTTCTCTGCCTCAGCGGCAGCTTTCGCGTCCGCATGGGCTTGTTTGGCAGCAGCATGGGCTTCGGACTGCTCGCGGATCATCGCCTGCTCCTCTTCGAAGCGCAGGCGGTCAGCACGGTCGGCGTCGTCCCCGTCCCAGTCCTGGTTATCTCCCGTGGGCTTGGGATTGACGATCATCCCCTGGCCGTCGTTGTCAGTGCTGCTGGTCATGACCCGCTCCCTTCGTCAGGGGCCATACCCCGTGTGGATCAGGCAAGCATACGCATTGTCCACAGCCCGCGGAAGTACTTCTGAAGGCATTTACCTACGCTTTGGGCGAAGCCCCGGAACCGCTTTCACCTGCGACGGATTCCGCGGCAAGTATGGATTGCACCCACGTCCGGGCCGCTGCGAAAGCTTCGTCAGAGGTGTGTGCGGGGACCAGCGTGGCCTGCCGGTCGGCCCTGGCATACGAGCCCAGGAAGCGGGTGCCCGGACTGATGCGGTGCAGCCCCGCCAGCGCGTCAGCGACCCTCGCTTCGCCGGCGTGGCCGTCGGCATCAATACTGAAGAAGTAGTGGCCCAGGTACTGGCCTGTGGGGCGGGATTCAATCCTGCTGAGGTTGACGCCGCGGCTGGCGAACTGGTCCAGGATCTCCATGAGGGCGCCGGGGCGGTCCTCCGGAAGCGGGACCACGACGGTGGTCTTGTCCGCGCCGGTGCGCCCCGGCAGCGCGCCTGGCCGGCTGACCAGGACGAAGCGCGTCACCGCACCGGGGTTGTCCCCGATATTCTCCGCCAGGACCGACAACCCTGGATGTTCCCGGGCCACCAGCGGTGCGCAGATCGCCGCGTCGTAGTGGCCATCCCCATCCAGCAATCCCAGGGCCGCGGCGGCAGTTGAGGAGCCGGAAACATATTCCGCTCCAGGTATATTCTGGTCCATCCACAGCCTGCACTGCGCCCACGCGTGACCGTGGGTGGATACGCGGCGCACATCCTCCAACCGCACCCCGGGCCGCGCTACCAGGACAAAGCTGATGGGAACCAGGACCTCGCGGATGATCCGCAGTTCCTGGCCGGTGGCGATGGCATCCAGCGTGGCGGTGACGCCGCCCTCCACCGAGTTTTCGATGGGGACCATGGCGGCGTCGGCCGAGCCGTCGCGCACCTTGTCAAGGGCAGCGTTGACGTTCGACGCCGGCAACCGGACAGCCTGGGCGGCGTCAGGCACCTGCAGCAGGGCAGCCTCGGTGAAGGTGCCTTCCGGGCCCAGGAAGGCGTAGGTGCGGGACGTGCCGGCCACTAAAGGACCAGGGGCTTGAGTCCGTTGTCCGAGACGAGGGGCTTGCCGGATTCCAGCCACTGGTCCATTCCGCCGGACACATTAATGGCGGTGTACCCCTGGCCGGTAAGCCATTGGGCGACGCGGAAAGAGCGGCCACCCGTGCGGCAAATGACGTAGACATCCTCGTCGGGATCCAGTTCGCCCAGACGGGCAGGAATCTGGTCCATGGGAATGTGGACAGCGCCTTCAGCGTGGCCGGCAACCCACTCGTAATCCTCCCGGACGTCCAGGATCACGGCGTCAGCGGGGACGTCATGGACGGGGACGGTATCGAAATCGCTCATCGGAGTCCTGTCTTGGCGGAGCTGGCGGATCAAAGTCAGGTTAAAGCCTAGCCCTTCCACCCCACTCCGCCCGGATCACAACGGAAAAGCTGCGGGTTAGGCTGGTGAAGGCCCAGGAGGTTTCCATGTCCCAGCAGCTGACAGCCCTTCCCGCGCTACTGGTATGTCCAGGCCGGAGCGCCGGGCCGCAGCCGAGGGGATGCCACTGGGGGTGCCACCGTGACTGAACTCCATGAACTCCCGGCGCTGGCCCTGCGGGACCTCCTTCGCAGTGGAGCGGTGTCATCCGCTGACGTCACTTCCCACTTCCTGGACCGGATCGGGCGGCAAAACCCCCTTTTGGGCGCCTTTGTTACGGTGACGGCGGACCAGGCCATGGAGCAGGCCCGGGCGGCGGATGCCCTGCGCTCCCGTTCGGAGGTCGACGACCTTCCCCTGATGCATGGCATACCGGTTGCGTTCAAGGACCTCACGGACGTGGCGGGGGTGGTGACCACGCACGGCAGTGCCGCCCTGGATCACAAACCAGCCCCCGTCGACGCTCCCCTCGTGGCCCTGTTCAAGGATGCCGGCGCGATTTCGCTGGGCAAGACGCAGGTGCCCGAATTCGGACTGACGGCCTACAGCGAGAACCGCATTGCGCCGCCGTCGCGCAATCCCCATGCACCCAGCAGGAGTTCGGGTGGGTCCTCCGGCGGCAGTGCAGCCGCTGTGGCAGCAGGGCTGCTGCCTTTCGCTCCCGGAACCGACGGCGGCGGATCAGTCCGCATACCCGCCGCCGCCTGCGGCCTGGTGGGACTCAAGCCCGGCCGGGGAGTCGTGGCCGCCGGGGAAAGTAGCGGGGACCCTGCACGGCTGGTGGCGCCGGGCCCCCTTGCGCGGAGCGCGGAGGACGCGGCACTGATGATGGACGTCCTGGCACCCGGGAATCAATACCTTTCGGCAGTTAAGCAGGAGCCACCGCGGCTGCGGATCGGCGTCACGCTGGACAGCCCGTGGTCAAGCACATTTCCATTCACGCCGGACCGGGAGGCCCTGGACGCGCTCCAGGCCGGCGAAACCCTCCTGGAACAGGCCGGCCATACCCTTGGTGACGCCGGCATCCGCTACGACAACCGCTACCCGGACGCCTTCACCACCGCGTGGACCGCCGGAGTGGGCGCTGCCCGCATCAGCCCGTCCCGGGAACCGCTGCTGGCGCCCCTGACCCGGACCTTCCGCCGGCGCGCCCAGCAACGCAGCCCGGCGAAGCTCGCGGAGGCGCTGGCATTCCTGCGGCAGTTCCAGCACGACACCCTGGCGCAGTACGGGCAGTGGGACCTGATGCTGATGCCGGCGCTGGCACAGACGCCACGGCCTGTGGGTTGGTTCACCGGCACCGCGCACGGCAGTGACCGCTGGCCGGCGGCCCAGTGGCCGGGGGATGCGGACGGCGACTACCGGAAGCAGTGCGAATACGCGCCCTGGTCGTCGATGGTGAATGTGTGCGGACTGCCGGCCATCACCATCCCTGTGCACTGGACCGGCGGTACCCCCGGGAACGGACTTCCCATGGGAATCCAGCTGGTGGGTCCCGTGGGATCGGAAGCCCTCCTCCTCCAGGTGGCGAACCAGTTGGGGTACTAGGCCAGTTGGGCGCTTTGCTGTTGACCTTAACCTAACGGCGGCTTAACCCAGCCGTAACCTGGGCTATCCAGACTGGTATAGCGCCATTCCGTTTCCTCCACCCACCAATGCTCCACGAGGAGTTGTCCCGCATGAATGCTGAACCCAGCGCAACCGGCGCCGAAACTGACGCGGCGGCCCCCGATGGCCGGCCAGACCTGAGCAACACCAACGTCAGGGAGGACCTCGCCATGGCCGGCCGCTGCGCCCTGGTCCACCTGCCCACCGGCAGGACGTGCCTGCTCCCCCTCCGCCATCAGGGGGCCTGCGAGTTCCACCGCCCGCAGGAGGCACAGGACATAGTGGCCAGCAGCAGCTGACGGGCGCCGGCGCCCTGCTGCCTCATGCACGTGCCCCCGTTGCCCCGCTCTCGACTCCAGTGCCGGGCAGGAGGACGATTAAAGGGCAGTCACCAAAAAGGAGGTCTGTGATGTGCTACGCATCGAATAAGGACTTCGGGTGGGGCGCAAAGAAAGAAACCAAGCGCCAGCCTGAAGCGGAACCGGAAATCCCTGCGGAAACTCCCGGGAAGCCGGCCAAGGCACAGGAATTCACGTTCTGGGCCTTCCCCAACTGGCGCAGGACGCCTGCGCCGCGCACCCCCTCCGCCGAAAAGAGCAGGGAGAGGGTCTGACGCCCGGGCAAAACCAACCCGGGCCGGAGTCGCTGGAGGGGTCCCCGCGCCGGGACCCCTCCAGCACCACGGCCCCCTGCAACCCTCCGCCGAAATGCAGCCGCTGCGGCGCCTCGTCGTTCAGGCCGTTGTGCTGCGGTGACCCTGGCGTCTATGGTTGAACCGTAAGCATGCTTAGCATTCTGGGAAGAGGACACTATGAGCGCAGGACAGGGCACGCCTACACCTGACAGGCAGCCGGAGCCAGAACACGCCACGGCACAGCCCCTCCCCCCGGAAACTCCGGCGGAACGTCCTGTGGGCCACGGCAACGCACCCTCTTACCGGGCGGATGTACCGGAAACGACGGGCGCCAGGGGTCCAGCCACCACGGCAGGGGCCGGCCCCGAACGAAAAGTCACCCGCGCCGGCGTCATCTGGGCCGCAGTGGTGGCCGCCCTGGTGCTCCTGATCCTGCTGATCGTCTTCATCCTGCAGAACCAGGAGCTGGTCCTGGTGAAGTTCCTGGGCTTTGAGGGGTCCGTCCCGCTGGGCATGGCGCTGTTCATTGCCGCCGTGACCGGCGGCGTGCTGGTAGCCGTGGCGGGCGGCGCGCGCATCCTGCAGCTACGTTCCAACGCCCACCGGGACAGGGTCCGGCAACGCAGGTAGCCGCCGTCGACCTCAGAAGGCGCCCAGGCTAGCGAACTTCCGGGCGCGGGCGGCGACGAGGTCAGGTACCGGAATATTGGCCACCGAACCCAGTTCGTACTCGATGGCCCGCGCCATCCGGGTGCAGAACTCGCGCGGCTCCAGTGAAGCGTCCCCCCGTTCATCCACGATGTGGTCCACCAGGCCGCTGGCATAGAGTGCGGCGACGTCAACACCCTGCGCCTGGGCCATGGCGGGCGCGAACGCGGTGGTGCGGTGCACGATGGCGCTGGCGCCCTCCGGAGGCAGGGGCGAGAGCCAGCTGTGCTGGGCGGCGATGGTCCGGTCTGCGGGCAGCAAAGCCAGCGCCCCTCCCCCGGCGCCCTGGCCAAGCAGCACGGAGACCGACGGGGATTCGAGCCCGATCAGTTCGTACAGCGAGCGCGCAATTTCCCCGGCAAGGCCGCCCTCCTCCGCTTCCTGCGAGAGGGCAGCACCGGCAGTATCAATGACCGTGAGCAGTGGCAGCCGCAGCTCCTCCGCCAGCTTCATGCCGCGGCGGGCCTCCCGCAGCGATCCCGGACCCATGCCGGCGGCGTCCTTCCGCAGCGGGCGCGCATGCCCCAGCACGATGCACGGCTGGGCGCCAAAGCGGGCCAGTGCCAGCAGCAGTCCCGGGTCCTTTTCCCCCTGCCCGGTTCCGTTGAGGGGCAACGCGTCCGTGGCGCCGATCCTCAGCAGCTGGCGCAGGTCCGGCCGCCGCTGCCGCCGCGAAATCCCAATCGAGGTCCAGGCGTCAGCAGTTGACGGCCTGATGTCCAGGGTCTCCGGCGGGGCGGGCACAGACGCCGGCGCGCTTCCGCCCCCGGCACTCCCGTTCGCGGCCAGGATGTCCAGCGCACGGCCCACCAGATCGGCCAGGTCGCCGGGTTCCACCACGCCGTCGATCAGTCCCTTGCTGAACAGGTTCTCCGCCACCTGCACGTTCTCCGGGAACGCTTCGCCGTACAGCGCCTCGTAGACGCGCGGGCCCAGGAAGCCCAGGAGGGCGCCCGGCTCGGCGACGTTGATGTGGCCCAAAGACCCCCAGGATGCCATCACGCCGCCGGTGGTGGGGTGCCGCAGGTAGACAAGGTAGGGAAGGCCGGCCTGCCGGTGTGCGCGGACTGCGCCGGTGATTTTCACCATGGACAGGAACGCGAGCGTCCCCTCCTGCATCCGGGTGCCGCCGGACGCAGGACCCGCCAGCAGCGGGAGCCCTTCAGCAGTGGCGCGTTCGACGGCGGCAACAATCCTTTGCGCCGCCGCGTGGCCTATCGAGCCGGCAAGGAAGGAGAATTCACTGACGATCAACGCCACCCTGTGGCCCCGGATCAGTCCGGCGCCGGTAATGACGGACTCGTCGGCGCCGCTGCGTTCGCGCGCCCTGGCCAAATCGCCGGCGTACTCCCCGGACAGCGCCGGCTGTTGGGGCTCGGTGTCCCAGGAGACAAAGGAACCCGGGTCCACCACGGTTTCCAGGAGCTCGGTGGCGTTCATGTGCCGCACCTTTTCTGCCGTCGCCAAGCTATTTCACCCCGGAAGCCGCAGCGGCGCCGGCCGTCGTGAGCCCCAGCCACTCCCGGATCGACTGCCCGTCCTCATTGAGCAGCGGCGGCGCGTCGTGTTCGGTCAGGGTGGTTTCCGCGGCATCACCCGGCGTGAAGAACCGCAGCGGCGGCCCGGGCAGGCTGACCTTTCCAAGCAGCGGATGCTGCACATCCACCACGAGCCCCTGGGACGCCACCTGCTCCCAGGCGTACACCTCGTCCAGCGAGCGCACCTTGCCTGCGGGGATCCCCGCGTCGTTCAGCTTTTGCAGCAGTTCCACCGCGCCGTACTCCGAGAAGGCGCGTTCGACGGCGGCAATCACCTCCACGCGGTTCCGCACCCTTTCGGCGTTGCTGGCGAAGCCCGGGGCATCCGGATCCAGGCCAAAGGCCGCGGCAAAGGACTGCCACAGCTTCTCGCTGCCGACGCTGATCTGCACGCTGCCGTCCTTGCAGTTGAACAGGCCGTAGGGGGCAATGGAGGGGTGGTGGTTGCCCTGGGCCTGCGGAACTTCACCGGCAACGGTGGTCCTGGTGCCCTGGAAGGCGTGGACTCCGATCAGGGACGCCAGCAGCGAGGTGCGCACCACCTTGCCCTGCCCGGTCCGGTTCCGCTCAACGAGGGCCGCCAGGACGCCAAACGCCCCGTTCATGCCGGAGAGCAGGTCGGCGATGGGAACGCCCACGCGCTGTGGATCATCCGGTCCGGATCCGGTCAGGGACATCAGCCCGGCCTCACCCTGGAGGATCTGGTCGTAGCCGCTGCGCTGGGATTCGGGACCGTCGTGGCCAAAGCCGGTAATGGACAGGATCACCAGGCGCGGGTTAATGCCGTGCATCGCCGCGGTGGAGAAGCCCAGCCGGTCCATGACCCCGGGCCGGAAGTTTTCGATCACCACATCCGCCCGCTCCAGGAGCCCGCGGAGCACCGCCTGGCCGTCTTCGCTCTTCAGGTCCAGGCTGATGGATTCCTTGTTGCGGTTGCAGGACATGAAGTAGGTGGACTGCAGGTCGTCTTCGGGCCCCACGAAGGGCGGGCCCCACCCCCGGGTGTCATCGCCCGTACCGGGGTTCTCCACCTTGATGACGCGGGCCCCGAGGTCCGCCAGCATCATGCCGGCGTGCGGTCCGGCCAGCGCCCGACTGAGGTCGACGACGATGTGCCCGGCCAGCGGGCCTTGGGAAGTTTCGGCGGTGCTCATGTGCTGGGTTTCCTTTCGTAAGTACGGCGGCGGATGCAGTGCCGGCTAGAGCCAGCCGGGGACCACCAGCGTCAGCCAGGCCAGGATGGGACCTGCCACGATGACCACCCCGCTGTACCCGAGGATCCGCTTGTAGAACTTGTCCTTGTCCACACCCTCCGGCGCGTTGGCCAGCACCAGGGCGCCGTTGGTGGAGAAGGGCGAGACGTCAACGATCGTGGCTGACACTGCCAGGGCACAGATGACGCCGACGGCGCCGATCTCGCCGGTGGAGAGGAACGGGACGGCGAGCGGGATGAGGGCCGCCAGGATGGCGGTGGAGGAGGCAAAGGCGGACACCACGGCGCCGATGAAGCAGATGATCAGGGCTGCCAGCAGCGGCATCCCCATGCCGGCCACCCCGCTGGAGACGAATTTGATGGTGCCGGCTTCCTCGAGCACGCCGACGAAGGTCAGCATTCCGCAGATGAGCAGCACGGTGGACCAGCTGATCTTGTTGATGGCGCCCTTCTGCGCGGCGGGTGAGACAAGGGCCAGCACGATGGCGATGGTGATGGACACGAAGCCGACGTCCATCTTGAAGCCGAGGGCCACGACGGCCAGCACGATCAGGCCGGCGATGGTGACCAGCTGCGGGATCCGGTCCTTGCGTTCCTTGGTGGCGGCGATGCCGTCACCCGCAGGGTCACGGGGTCCGTACATGCCCGAGCCGAAGCCCTTGAAGGGGACGTCACCGCCGGCTGCCTTGGCGCCGACGCTGACGGACATGCGGGCTTCTGCCGCCTGCTCCACGAAGTGCCCCACCTTGGAGGACAGGAGGTTCCTGCCGCCCAGGACCACGAAGAGCACCACGGCGATGACCAGGTTGAAGATGAAGCTGGACAGGAACAGCGCGGTGGGGCTGAAGGCAAGGTCCGTCTTGGCCAGGATGCCGTTCACGGTGACGCCGTACACCGCGATCGGTGAGAAGCCGCCGGCCTGTGCGCCATGGATCACCATCATGCCCATCAGGAGCGGGCTGATCTTGTACTTGCCGGCAAAGCTCAGGGCGATGGGGGCAATGATGGCGACGGCGGCGGGAGACAGTGCGCCCACGGCCGTGATCACGGCGGTGATGGCGAACATAACCCAGGGGATGAGGGCAACGCGGCTGCCCACGAGCTTGACGGCTCCCCGGACCAGGAGGTCGATGGTGCCGTTGTTCTGGGCGATGGCGAACAGGTAGGTGACGCCGACGATGGTGAGGAAGAGGCCGCCGGGGAAGTTGGCCAGGATTTCGTTGGTGGACATGCCCAGCACGACGGCACCCAGCAGGAAGGCGCCCACGAAGGCGAGGGCGCCCATGTTGAGGGGCAGGACGGTGGCGAGCAGGAACATCGCCGCGAGGATGATGATGGACAGGACAGGAGCGGACATCGTTGGTCCTCCATTTGGGGGAGCTTAAGGGAGCGAAAGTGTGACATGAGTTACTGGCTCACTGGACTAGCCTCTTAGACAGTGAGTCAATCTGTCAATAGACGAAGGCGGTATTCTGTACGGGTAGACCCAAGGGAGGGCTTTGTGGAGAAGACGGCACGGCTGGGCCTGGAACGCGTCACGCGGCCACGACTGTACGAGCAGCTGGTGGAACAGATCCTTGCCTATATCGAGTCAGCCCAGCTGAAGCCCGGCGACCTGCTGCCGGCCGAGCGCGACCTTGCCGAGCGGTTGGGCGTCTCCCGCGCCACTCTCGCCCAGGCACTTGTGGCCCTTGAGGTCCTTGGCGTCATTGACGTGCAGCACGGCACCGGAGCCGTCCTGGCCCGGAGGCCCAGCGTCGCCTCGGTGGTCAAGGGCCTGCGTGAACACCAGAGCCGGCTGCCGGAAATCGTGGAAGCCCGCAGCACCCTGGAGGTGAAGCTTGCCGCCCTTGCCGCGGAACGCCGGACGGAGCAGGATCTCGCCGCGATCGACAACGCCCTGGACGTCATGGCGCAGGAAATCAGTGACGGCGACCGCGGCACCCACGGTGATGAGCTGTTCCACCAGGCGATCACCGGCGCAGCGCATTCCTCTGTCCTTGCACAACTGATGGCCTTCATCGCGGAGATGATCCTGGAAACAAGGATGGAATCCCTGGGCCAGCCGGGAAGGCCGGAACAGTCGCTGGCTTCGCACCGGAAGATCGCGGATGCCGTGCGTGCGCAGGACGCGGCGGCAGCGGCAGACGCCATGCTGGCGCACATCGAGCTTGTCTCCGACGTGGAATTGCTCCGCTAGCAGCCGCACGCACCGGGCATCCCGCGGCGACACGCCCGACTGTCTGGCTTCCCGGACAGGTGCGCCTTATTGGCGGTGTTTCCGCGGCGTGAAAACCGAGGTGATGGACCTTACGTTTTCATCACTGAGGAGTTTGGCCATGGCCGGAGGCAGTACCGCCGTAGAGGCACGATCGATCGACATGATTCCGCCGGGCGAGCGCCACGGCCACCCGGGGGGCCAGTTCACCCTGTGGTTCGGCGCCAACGCGCAGATCACCGCCATCGTGGATGGCGCCCTTGCCGTGGTATTCGGGGCGGATGCCTTCTGGGCCATCGTGGGCCTGCTGGTGGGCAACGTGCTGGGCGGCGCCGTCATGGCCCTCCACTCTGCCCAGGGCCCCAAACTGGGGCTGCCCCAAATGATTTCCAGCCGCGCCCAGTTCGGCGTCTACGGAGCTGTGATCCCGCTGGCGCTGGTCATCCTGATGTACGTGGGGTTCGCCTCCACAGGCACCGTCCTCTCGGGGCAGGCCATCAACCTCATGCTGGGAGTGGACGCTCCCGCCGTCGGAATCCTCATCTTCGGTGCCGCCACTGCGCTGCTGGCCATCCTGGGCTACAAGTACATCCATGCGCTGGGCCGCATTGCCACAGTGCTGGGACTGGCCGGGTTCCTGTACCTGACAGTCGCCGTCGTCACCAAGTTCGATGTCACCCAGGTGATGATGGTCAAGGGCTTCGAATGGCCCACCTTCCTGACCGCCATCGCCCTCGGTGCAGGCTGGCAGCTGACCTTCGGCCCATACGTGGCCGACTACTCCCGCTACCTCCCGGCCCACACCTCGGAGCGCAAGACGTTCTGGTACACCTTCGCCGGCTCGGTGGGCGGCGCACAGTGGGCCATGACCCTGGGTGCCCTGGCCGGCGGGCTGTCCGCAGCCAAGCTCGGCGGGGACTTCCTGAAGAACCAGGTGGGGTACATGGGAGACCTTGCCGGCGGGGGCGTGATCGCCATCTTCATCTACCTGATGATCGTCACGGGCAAGCTGACCGTGAACTGCCTCAACGCCTACGGCGCCTTCATGTGCGGCGTCACCATCAGCACCGCGGTCAACCGCCGGGACACCGTCTCGAAAGCCGTGCGGATCGCGTTCATCGTGGCCGTTATCGGCGCCAGCGTCCTCATCGCACTGTTCGCCAGCAAGGACTTCCTGAACCTGTTCAAGAACTTCGTGCTCCTGCTGCTCATGGTGTTCACGCCCTGGTCCGTGATCAACCTCGTGGACTACTACAAGATCTCGCGCGACCGGCTGGACATTCCGGCCCTCTACAACCCGGACGGACGTTACGGCCGCTGGAACGCCGCCGCCCTGGTCTCCTATGGAGCCGGCGTCGTCGTTCAGATCCCGTTCCTGGCGCAGTCGCTGTACACCGGCCCGGTCACCAAGCTGCTGGGCGGCGCGGATATCTCCTGGCTCGTGGGGATCGTTGCCACCCTGGCCATCTACTACCCTTGGGCCAAGGCAACCAACCGCGCCCCGGCGGAGTCCATCTACCCCGAGAGCCCCGCAGGGGTGCCGGCTGCCGCGGCCGTGGAGGCATAAGCACGCGGTGCCGGAAGGCACGACGGCGGGCCGGGCGCAGGTGCCTGGGCCGCCGCCGCGGTCCGGACCAGGCCGGCAGGGCTAGAAGGTGCCGGTGTTTGACCCGGCGGTGGCGGCGACCGCCACGCCAATGATGAACAGCAGCCAGAGCGCCCCGTACCCCAGCAGGCAGAGGTAGCCCAGCACCAGGCCGGTAATCGACATCCCCTTGCCCGAGGGTTCGCGGCGCAGTGCCAGGTGGCCGGTGATGATGGCGGCGAACTGGGGAAGCAACAGCCAGCCCATGATGACTGAGGCGATGCCGCAGACCATGCTGGCGATGCTCAGGGTCTTCGGTTCCACAGTTCCGCCGTAGTAGGACGGCTGCCCGAAATACTGGGTGTTGCCGTACTGGGGCTGGCCGTACTGATTTTGGCCGTACCGGGGCTGGCCGTACTGCTGGGGCGGCTGGTACCCGGGCCACGGCGAACCGTTGGGATGGTTTCCGGGACGCTGGTAATCGGGCCCCTGGTAATCAGGCCCTTGGGATGGCTGGCTGGTCATGATTTCTCCCCTGCGAATCTGACTACAGCCTACTTCAGTGCAGGATCAGGCGGACGGCCAGGATCACCATCAGGACGCCGATGGACGCGTCGATCCACCGCCAGGTGCGGGCGCTTGCCAGCACTCCGGCCAGCGCCCGCGCCCCGTACCCCAGGACGGAAAACCACAGGACGCTTCCGGCCACGGCGCCGGCGGAATAAGTCCAGCGCAGGTCAGGACCCTGCTGGTTGGCAAGGCTGCCCAGCAGCACCACGGTGTCCAGGTAGACATGCGGGTTGAGGAATGTCAGGGCCGCCGTGGTTGCGATGACCGAATTCCTGGACCTGGGCGCCTGCTCCGCCAGCGCGGCAGGCCTGGCCGCAGCCATAAAGGACCGCACTGCGAACCACAGCAGGTAGGCGGCTCCCGCCCAGCGCAGGACTTCCAGCACTCCCGGGAACCGGGTGACCAGCGCCCCGATACCCGCCGTACCGGGCACGATCAGCAGGGCGTCACCGGCCATGCAGACAGCCACCACTGCCCCGATGTGCTCCCGGCGGATGCCCTGGCGCAGCACAAAGGCGTTCTGGGCGCCGATCGCAACTATCAGCGCCAGCCCGGTCAGCATTCCCGTAATTCCTGCGGCCCACATACCAATGACCGTAGGATCCCCTCTCGGTGAAGGCAAATAACGGATCCTTCGTTCTCATTAGAATGTCTTCATGAACCTTGAGCATCTGAGAGCCCTCGTCGCGGTCATGGACGAAGGAACCTTTGAAGCCGCAGCAGACCTGCTCCGGATCACGCCGTCCGCGGTGAGCCAGCGGATCAAGGCGCTGGAAGCGTCCGTGGGCCAGGTCCTGGTACGCCGCCGGGTGCCCTGTACCGCCACGGACGCCGGTGCGCTGCTGCTGCGGATGGCGCGGCAGGTGCAGGTACTGGAGGCGGAAACGTCAGCAGCACTGGGAGCAGGGTCGCCGGCGCGGGCCCATCTGCCGGTGGCCGTGAACGCTGATTCGCTGGCCACGTGGTTCATTCCGGTCCTGCACCAGGCCGCAGGCTGGGAGGACTCTGCCCTGGACCTCCATGTGGAGGACCAGGGCTACAGCAGCCAGCTGCTCCGCGACGGAGCGGTCATGGGCGCAGTGACGTCCGACCCCGTCCCGATGAGCGGGTGCCGCGTGGAGCTGCTGGGATCCATGCGCTACATCCCGGTGGCCACCCCGGCGCTGCGCCGTCGCTATTCCGCCTCCGGCATCGTGGACTGGGCGGCCATGCCGGTGCTGAAATTCAACACGAAGGACACGCTCCAGCAGCAGCTGCTGACCGCGAAGAGCGTGCCTGGACTTCCACCCACGCATACGGTGCCTTCTTCCCAGGGGTTCCTGGCAGCCGTCAAGGCCGGCCTGGGCTGGGGAATGATCCCGGAGCTTCAGCTCACCGGCGAGCTGGCCGACGGTGTCCTGGTCCGGCTGGAGGAGGACGCCCACCAGGATGTGGCCCTCTACTGGCAAGCCTGGGCCCTGGATTCAGACCGGCTCGCGCGGCTGGGCGCAGCTGTCCGGACGGCTGCCGGAACCCTGCTGCAGCCCGGAGGCGGCCGGGAAGCTAACGGGCCAAGTAGGGCAGGATATAGACGGCGAAAATGACGAAGGCAGCCAGCAGCGCCAGCTTTCCTCCGCTGGTACTGCCGTGCTGCTGCGCTTTGGTGTTCCGGCCGTGGCGCCCCGCACCGGGCGGTCGCGCTGACCGCTTTTTTGCCGGCAGCCCAGCCGCCCCACTGGCCCGCTGGCCTGCTGGTGTTTCCCGTGGCGGCAGCGCCCGGCCGGCGGGGTGCCGCGCTGCACTGCGGGCCCTGGCGGACTCGTCGCCGGAGCCGGCAGTGCTTCCCGGGAGTACCGCGGGCCCCGTTGGGGGCAGCGCACCCGCCGGGCGCACCACCGTTCCCGGGCGCACGTTGCGCAGGGCCGTGATGCCCGGCTCCTGCTCATGCGTAAGCTGCCGGCCCAGCTCCTCATACAGGCCCACGACTGCCTGCTGGTCGAGGACGGCAGGCAACGCCTCGATGGCCCCGACAACCCGTTGGGAACCCGCCACGGCGACGTCCGAGGCCGTCACTCCGAAAAGGTCCGGCTGCGCAGCCATGCAAATGAGCGGACGCACCAGCCTGCGGTGCGGCGGAGCCAGCACCGAGGCGACAGCAGCACACTGGGCCAGGGCACCCTCCACCGCTTGGGTCCGCGCGTAACGGCCCTGCCACAGCACCCCGGAAGCCACCCGCACTTCACCGGTCCAGTTCTTCGAATCCACCACCACCACGCCGCCCGGGCCCACCAGGACATGGTCCAGGTTTGCCTTGGGCCTGCCCGGCCAATGGACATCGTGGAGGACGTACCAGCCGCGGGGAACCAGCTCGCTGAGCTTGTCGGCCACCATCCGCTCCCCCACCGCGCCGGCGTCCCATGCCTTGGTGGAATGTTCGGCCTGGTCCAGCCGCCGCTTCAGCCGTGCAACGCGCTCGGCAGCAAGCCTGGACTGTTCCGCTGCCCCGTCTCCTGCCCCCATTGGACGTCCCCGTTTCCTTGCCGGACAGGACGACGCCGGCAGCCCGCCGTCGTCCGTTCCTTTCGCGTGTTTTCGTGGAATTTTCTTGAAATTAGCAGGGCACGGAAGGGCCGGTATATAGGTACTTTTGCGGGCGTGTACTCAGGTTGACTACTTGGTTTGCGTCCGTCACGTCAGGTCACAGCGTCCGGATTCTGGGCGGGTCGTTTTGACTCCTGCCAGCTTCTGGCATGCTGGTGCCATGGCTAGCCGCGCGGGTACAGTTGCCCAACCCCAGGACCTTGTTGACATCACTGCGCTCCTTGACGCGTATTACGACATCGCGCCGGACCTCAGTGATCCCGGCCAACGCGTGGTGTTCGGGACATCCGGGCACCGGGGATCCAGCCTCAAAGCGTCGTTCAATGAACCACACATCGTGGCCATCACCCAGGCCATCGTGGAGTACCGGGCGGCGCAGGGCGTCACCGGTCCGCTGTTCCTGGCCAAGGACACCCACGCACTGAGCGAGCCGGCACAGAACTCGGCCCTCGAGGTCCTCGCCGCCAACGGCGTCCAGGTGCTGGTCGACGCCCGGCACGGCTACACCCCCACGCCGGCGCTGAGCCACGCCATCCTTACGTACAACCGGAAGGCGGCGCTCGGGGCACCGCAGGCTGACGGCATCGTGGTGACGCCCAGCCACAACCCGCCGGCCGACGGCGGCTTCAAGTACAACCCCCCGCACGGCGGCCCCGCTGACTCGGACGCCACGGGCTGGATCGCCAACCGGGCCAACGAGCTGCTGGAAAACGGCCTGCGCGGTGTGAAGCGGATTCCGCTGGCCGACGCCCAGGCCGCGGACACCACCGGCAAGTTCGACTTCCTCAGCAGCTACGTGGACGACCTTCCGTCCGTCCTGAACCTGGACGCCATCCGCGAGGCCGGCGTCCGGATCGGGGCCGACCCCATGGGCGGGGCTTCCGTGGACTACTGGGGCGAGATCGCCGAGCGCCACCACCTGGACCTCACTGTAGTGAACCCCACGGTGGATCCGCAGTGGGCGTTCATGACCCTGGACTGGGACGAGAAGATCCGGATGGACTGCTCGTCGCCGTCGGCCATGGCATCGTTGATCCAGCGGATGTCTGCCGGCGGATCCACCTTCGATATCGCCACCGGCAATGACGCCGACGCCGACCGCCACGGCATCGTCACCCCTGACGGCGGGCTGATGAACCCTAACCACTACCTCGCCGTCGCCATCGACTACCTTTACCGCAACCGCAGCGGCTGGAACCCGGCCTCCGTGGTGGGCAAGACCCTGGTGTCCTCCTCCATCATCGACCGCGTGGCGCAGAGCCTGGGCCGCAAGCTCGTGGAGGTCCCGGTGGGCTTCAAGTGGTTCGTCCCCGGCCTGCTGTCCGGTGAAGGCGCGTTCGGCGGCGAGGAATCCGCCGGCGCCTCCTTCAACAAGCTGGACGGCAGCGTGTGGACCACGGACAAGGACGGCATCCTGCTGGCCCTGCTGGCGTCCGAGATCACCGCGGTCACGGGCAAGTCCCCGTCCCAGCTGTACAAGGGCCTGACCGACCAGTTCGGCGCCCCGGTCTACGCCCGGATCGACGCCGCCGCAACACGCGAGCAGAAGGCAAAGCTGGGCAAGCTGTCCGCTGCGGACGTCACCGCCACCTCGCTGGCAGGCGAGGAGATCACCGCCAAGCTCACCGAGGCGCCCGGCAACGGCGCACCCATCGGCGGCCTGAAGGTGGTCACCGAGAACGCCTGGTTCGCGGCCCGTCCGTCCGGCACCGAGGACGTGTACAAGATCTACGCCGAGTCCTTCAAGGGCGAGGAGCACCTGAAGCAGGTGCAGGCGGAGGCCAAGGCGCTGGTGGACAGCGTCATCGCCTAGCTTTCACCTTCGCGGCACCACAGCCGGAGGACGCGCCTGATGGTGTGGTCGCCGTGGGGAGCCATGTCCACCAGGGCGACGCGGTCAAGCACGACGGCGTCGCCCGGGTGGAGGCGCTTGTCACCGTGGTGCGAGACGTGGGGCCGGTATCCGGCGAGGGTGTGGGCGGGCGTCAGGATCCTGCCGCCGATGCCGTCGACGGCGGCAACCAACTGCCCGTGCAGGGCCTGCAGGTCCGGCTGCAGGTTGATGAGGTTGACCGGTACCGAGCCGTTGCGGCCGAACGCCGCATCCTCCCCCACCGTGAGCCCGGCACCCAGCGCAGCGGCGACCGGCGCATCAGCGAGCCCGGCAATGCGTTCCGCGACGTCCGCGGGGTCCTGGGTGTTTGTGGTGGCGGCAGCGCCGGCGTCGAACCTCATGTCAAACCGCACCAGCGTGATGTGCAGCGGCCAGTCCGTCCGCGGGAAAACCTGGCCCTCGGCCACCGGCTCGACGAACGCCACGAAGATCAGGTTCCGCATCGGCATGCCCCCAGTCTCCCACTCCCCGTCAGACGCCCCATCACCTCCCTCCCTTAAAAACCCAACGCCCCATCAGTAGGTGATGGGGCGTTGGGAAAAAAGGGGGCAGGAAGTGATGGCGCGTCGGGGAGTGTTAGACGGTGCGGACGGCCTCGCTGTAGGAGTACTTGGGCTTTGCCTCGCCCCAGGCTTCCTCACCGGGCTGGCCGATGTTGACCACCAGGAAGCTCTTCTGGTCGCCGGCCGGGAAGAAGGCAGCGTCGATCGCGGCGAAGTCCGCGCCCGTCATGGGACCGGCGGCGAAGCCGAGCGAGCGGACAGCCAGGATGAAGTAGCCGGCCTGCAGGTGGGCGTTGTTGTTGCCCGTGGCTGCGGCAAGGGCCGGGTCGGCGTCGTACATGGCCTTGGGGGCGTTGTAGCCGGGGAGGAAGTTGTCCCACTTGCCGGCCCAGTCGGTGTCGTAGCTGAGGATGGCCACGAGCGGCGCGGAAGCCGTCTTGGCCTGGTTGCCGCGGGACAGGGCATCCACCAAGGTGGCGCGGGCCTCGGCCGAGCGGACGTAGGTGACGCGCAGCGGCTGCGAGTTGAACGCGGTGGGGCCGAACTTGGTGAGTTCGTAGATGGCCTGGGCCTGCTCCTCGGTCACCTCACCCGTGAAGGAGTTGGCGGTGCGGGCCTGGGCAAAGATGGCGTCGACGGCTGCCGAATCGATAACCGCTTCTTCATGGGCAATGGTCATTGGCTTACCTTTCGCTGCGCCGCCCGCCTGCCGGGGTGGCCTCTGTTGCTTTCCTATAGTTGCAACTTCAAGTGCTCTGCTCCTCTTCCCGCCACCGGGCGTGACCTTGACCACAGAAGACCGCGGGAAATACTTGGCGGTATTCTGGACCGAGTTGATCTTCGCCCCTTCGCGGCACCCCCTTGAAAGGCATTCCTTCCCATGAGCATGCTCGGAATCAAATGGAAGCTGCACGGCACCGGTAAAACCATCAAGCCCGGCCAGGTGGTGGCCCCTGATGAGCGGCTGGCGTGGCCGTTGACCATCGGAGTGGGAATGCAGCACGTGGTGGCCATGTTCGGCGCCACCTTCCTGGTTCCCATCATTACCGGGATGCCGCCTGCCACCACCCTGTTCTTCTCGGGCATCGGGACGCTGCTGTTCCTGGTGATCACCAAGGGCCGGGTGCCCAGCTACCTGGGCTCAAGCTTTGCGTTCATCGCCCCCATCACCGCCTCGCAGGCGCAGTTCGGGATCCCCGGAGCCCTGGGCGGCGTGGTCCTCGCCGGCGCCACGCTGGCCCTGGTGGGTGCGGTGGTGCAGAAGTTCGGCGCCGGCTGGATCAACCGGCTGATGCCACCCATCGTCACCGGTGCCATTGTGGCGCTGATCGGGCTGAACCTGGCCCCCGCCGCGAAGCAGAACTTCGATGCCGCCCCCATCACCGCCCTGGTCACGCTGGTCACCATCATCCTGGTCAGCGTCCTGTTCCGCGGAATCCTTGGCCGGCTCAGCATCCTGGTGGGCGTGGTGGTGGGCTACCTGGTGGCCATGCTCCGCGGCGAGGTGAAGTACGACAAGATGGACGCCGCAGCCTGGATCGGCCTGCCGCACTTCCAGACCCCCGAGTTCCATATCGGCGTCCTGGGGCTGTTCGTCCCCGTGGTTTTGGTGCTGGTGGCGGAGAACATCGGCCACGTGAAATCGGTCGCCGCCATGACGGGCCAGAACCTCGACGGCGTCTCCGGACGCGCGCTGATGGCGGACGGCGCCGCCACCGTTCTGGCCGGCTTCGGCGGCGGCTCGGGCACCACCACCTACGCGGAGAACATCGGCGTCATGGCTGCCACCAAGGTGTATTCGACGGCGGCCTACTGGGTTGCAGGCATGTTCGCCATCCTGCTCAGCTTCTCACCGAAGTTCGGCGAGCTGATTGCCACCGTCCCGGCCGGCGTGCTGGGCGGCGCGGCCACCATGCTGTACGGCATGATCGGCATCCTGGGCGTGAAGATCTGGGTGCAGAGCAAGGTGAACTTCTCGAACCCCGTTAACCTGACCACGGCCGCCGTCGCCCTGATCATCGGCATCGCCGACTACACCTGGACCATCGGGGATCTTAAGTTCACCGGCATTGCCCTGGGTTCCGCTGCCGCGCTGGTGATCTACCACGGCATGAAGGCCATCGCGAAGGCGCGCGGAACTGTGGCCGAGCCCGAAACGGAACAGGGCGTACTGCCTCCGGCGGTCAAGTCTGCGCTGAACGCGGCAGCGAAGCGGGGCCCGAGGAAGCGCTGAGCCCCGCAAGGGACCGGCCAAGGGCTCGCGGCGGGTGTTTTCACACGGCGCCGGACAGAGGGCTAAGCTGCCTGTCCCTCCGGTGCGGGGCCACCCGCCATTCCAGGGTTCGGGCCTGCCACGGGGTGCCCGGGCGGGAATGGTCCCGGGCGGCCCAGGCCAAACACGGGCGCCGGGGAGGGCCGTTTCGCCGCAAGGTCGTCGCCGGCGTGGTGGGGAAGCAGCCGCTTGAGCACCCACGGCACAAAGTACTGCCGCGCCCACACCAGGTCCTCAGCCCGGGCCTGCGTCCACCCATGGGCCGGAAGCGGCCGCGGCTGGAGCGGCTTGAGGGTGTGCGCTACCCCCAGGGCGTTGAGGGTTGCCACGGCCACGGAGTGATGGCCCAGCGGGGACAGGTGCAGCCGGTCCGGGTCCCACATCAGTGCGTGCTGAAGCTCAGGCAGGCACCACAGGTCCACCATGATGGCGTGGTGCCGCGCGCCGATCCTGTGCAGGTGCTCGTTATAGATCGCCACGCGTCCGCGGATCTTGCCAAAGACAGGAGTATCGCCCCAGTCCGGACCTGCGTAGAGCAGCACCGTGGCACCGGTGGCGGACAGGATACCGACGGCCTCGTCGATCTTTTCCGCCAGCTTGTCCGGGTCGCCGTGGCGGAACACGATGTCGTTACCGCCGCCGGACATGGCGATCAGGTCGGGTTTCAGTGCCAGGGCCGGCTCCAGCTGCACGTCGAGGATTTGTTTCAGAAGGAAACCCCGGATCGCCAGGTTGGCGTAGGCGAAGTCCGGCTGGCTGTCGGCGAGTTCCTCGGCCACCCGGTCAGCCCAGCCGCGGAGGCCGCCCAGGCTGTTCGGTTCGGGGTCGCCAATTCCTTCGGTGTAGGAGTCCCCCAGGGCAACGAACCGGTGCCAGGGGTGCCTGTCCGGTCCTTCGACGACGGAGCTCAGCTCCTGCTTCTCGATGGTCATGCCGTCCTTCCTTCCGCCGCCGGCGGGGGTTCCTTCCCCGCCGCAGCTTCCTTCCGGGGCGACTTTCCGGTTGGAAAGTCCCGCCCCGCCGCCGACGGGAGCGGAAGCTCCGCCACGCCGTCGAACGTTTCCTGCCGCCGCCCTGGAACCTGCCCGCCCCCGCGGTCCACGCCGCCGGGGGCCACAACGTTCAGTGCCGCGTCCCGCAGGTCCACTTCGTGGTGCAGCGCCTGCGTCTGCAGGAACCGCAGTGCACCCTCGCGGGTGAGTCCGTATTCGTTCATGAGGCTGCGCACCGCCAGGTCCACCAGGACCAGCGAGCTTTGGACGACGGCGAGACCGGCTGTTGCTTCCGCGCGCTCCGCAGTGCGGACTACGACGCGCAGGGCCCGCGACACCTGGCGTACGTAGCTTTGGCTCTGCATCAGGTCGTCGCTGGTGAAGGCATGCGGGGACGCTGCGTAGAGGGTGATGGCAGCGCTCGTGGCGCCTTCGGTAAGGATGGGCACGGAAAGCAGGGACTGCACGCCATGGCCGGCGGCGGCGCTGGAATAGCCGGGCCAGCGCCGGTCCCGGCCCAGGTCGGACAGCAGGACGAATTCCCCGGTGCGCACGGCGTCCATGACCGGCCCGTCGGCAAACGAGCACTGTTCGCGGTCGGCCTCGCGCGCCTGCTCCGTACTGGCCGCGAGGGTGCGTGCCTTGCCCAGGCGAAAGAGGGTGGCCGCCCAGCCGATGCCGCGGCGCTCACCTTTGATACCCGTCATGAAGTCGCGGGTGACCTCCCAGAGGTAGTCTTCGACGTCCTTGCTGTCGAATACCGGCTCCGGGGTAACTGGAAGCGGTCCCCAGCCAACCTGCCCCGTGGGATCAGCGGCCATGCTCCAGCCCTGCTATCAGCGCTTCGGCCCACTGCAAAACCTTTGCTCTAAGAATACGACCCGTGGACGCGTTGGTGGGGGAAACGGGCAAAACAGGGGGGATTCGCGGGCTTAGGGAGGAGCGGCGCGCCGGTGTCCCTTCCGCAGGCTCCGCTGCGCAGTAGCATCGGGAGGGGGGAACACCGAATACTCCCTGCTCGCTTGGGTACCTGACCTTGGGCAAGGGGTCTTGGAGCATCCATGCCAGCACGGAAACGAGCAACGGAAAGAGGAGCTTATGCGGGAGCCGGGCACCAGCGAGCGTACTTCAGAAGCGGATGCAGCCGCCGCGGGCAATGCGGAAGTGGAAGAGGGCGCTGCGGAGCCGTCACCGGACCTGGAGGTTACTTTCGACGAGCAGTTCTTCGCTGCCCGGCCCAAGGCACTTCGGCCCATCGCGCGCCGGCGGCAGTTCGTGGGCAGCAGGCCGTCCTTCGAATTCGACGGGCGGAACGCCGCGTATGTGGAGTGGCTGCGCAACCAGGCCATGCTCGGGGATGCGAATACGCTGGCACGGCAGCTGTCCGGCCAAGCCAGCATGTGGCAGAACTCGTATGCCCATCCCAACCCGCGGGCCGCCGTCGAACGCGCCTCCGTATGGTTTACCGCCTACCCGCTGTCCTTCATCACCCGGACCGGCCAGTCCTTCCTCTCCGCCTTGGGCGACCCCGAGATGTGGAAGGCTTTCCGCGAAATCGGTATCCGCGGGATCCACACCGGACCCGTGAAGCTCGCCGGCGGCATCAGCGGCTGGTCCCACACGCCCAGCGTTGACGGCCACTTTGACCGCATCAGTATGGCGATTGATCCGGTCTTCGGCACCGAAGAAGAGTTCCGCAGCATGTGCGAGGTCGCGGCTGAGCACGAGGGCACGGTGATCGATGACATCGTCCCCGGCCACACCGGCAAGGGCGCCGACTTCCGCCTGGCCGAGATGAACTTCCGGGACTACCCCGGGATCTACCACATGGTGGACATCCCGGAAGAGGACTGGAACCTGCTCCCGGACGTCCCGGAGGGTGCGGACTCGGTCAACCTCAGCCCCGACTCCGAACAGGCCCTGCAGAAGGCCGGCTACATCATCGGCCGCCTGCAGCGGGTCATCTTCTACGAGCCGGGGGTCAAGGAGACGAACTGGAGCGCCACGCGGCCCATCGTGGACACCACGGGCAAGACCCGCCGCTGGGTCTACCTGCACTACTTCAAGGCCGGCCAGCCCTCCATCAACTGGCTTGACCCCACGTTCGCCGGCATGCGCCTGGTGGTGGGCGATGCCCTGCACTCACTGGTGGACCTGGGCACAGGAGCGCTCCGCCTGGACGCCAACGGCTTCCTGGGCGTCGAGAAGAGCGCCGAGGAGCAGCCCGGCTGGTCGGAGGGGCACCCGCTGTCCGAGGCCGCCAACCAGCTCATCGGCTCCATGATCCGCAAAGTGGGCGGGTTCTCCTTCCAGGAGCTGAACCTGACCATCGATGACATCAAGGCAACCTCGGAGGCCGGGCCGGACCTTTCCTACGACTTCATCACCCGGCCGGCCTATCACTACTCCCTCGTGACGGCCGATACCGAGTTCCTGCGGCTGACCCTCCGCCTGTCCATGGAAATCGGGGTGGACCAGGCCTCGCTGGTGCACGCGCTGCAGAACCATGACGAACTCACCTATGAGCTGCTGCACTTCGCTGCCGGACACCGGGACGAGATGTTCGAACTCAACGGCGAGGAACTCACCGGCGCCCAGCTGGCCGAGAATGTGCAGCAGACCCTGCGGGACCGGCTCACCGGGGAGAATGCGCCGTACAACGCAGTGTTCACCACCAACGGCATTGCCTGCACCACGGTCAGCTTCATCATGGCGGCCCTGGGAATCAAGGACCCGGCCACAGTAACCCCGGAGCAGGAGGCGCAGATCCGGGACGTCCACCTGCTCCTGGCCATGTACAACGCACTCCAGCCCGGCGTCTTTGCCCTGTCCGGCTGGGACCTGACCGGCATCATGGCCCTGGACCGCAGCAGCGTCCGCGAACTCACGTCCCAGGGCGATACGCGCTGGATCAACCGGGGCGCGCACGACCTCATGGGGACCAGCCCGGACGCCACCAACTCGTCGGCCGGGATGCCGCGGGCCCGCAGCCTGTACGGCTCGCTGCCGGACCAGCTGCAGGACCAGGACTCCTTTGCCCGCCGCCTCCAGCGGATCCTCGCTGTCCGGGAAGAAAACGGGATCGCCACGGGCACCCTGCTGGACGTGCCCGAGGTCTCCAACCGCGCCGCGCTGGTGCTGGTCAACCGGTTGAAGGACGGGGCCCTGCAGGTGACCGCGCTGAACTTCTCGGGGCAGGACATCGCCGGCAGCATCCAGTCCAACGAGCTGCCGTCCGGCGCCAACGTCCAGGACCTGTTCAGCGGCGAAACCGTGGGACAGGTGGATGACCTGCACAGCTTCTTCCTGGAGCTGCCCGCCTATGGCGGAACCGCGCTGCTTTTGACTGAGGCGCCGGAGCCCGAAGCGGAGGCGTAAAGCTGATCGCCGGGTGGCGCCGCGGATCCTCCGGCGTCACCCGGCGATGGCGCCCGCCAGGGTGGCTTCGATGACGGCGGGCGAGAGCACGTACTGGGTGACCAGCTGGCTTGCCCCGAGCACGGCGGCCTGGCCTCCGGCGCGGGAGACATTGATGCGCAGGTGCGAGGTGGCCAGGGGCGGCGAGCGCCGGTACACCACCTCGCGGATGCCGGCCACCAGGTGCTCCCCCGTCTCGCCCATGCTGCCGCCCACCACGATAACGGACGGGTTGAGCAGGTTGACCACGGTGGCCAGCACCTCGCCGATGTCCCGTCCGGCCTGGCGCAGCGCCTGGATGGCCTGCAGGTTGCCGTCGGCGGCGAGCCGGAGCACGTCGGCGCCCTTGGCCACGTCCAGCCCCTGGTCCCGGAGGGAATGCACGACGGCGGGACCGGACGCCAGCGCTTCCAGGCACCCGTAGTTTCCACAGGCGCACAGGATATCCGCTCCCCGCGCCACCTGGACGTGGCCCAGGTCGCCTGCCGTGCCGTTGGCGCCGCGCTGGAGTTCGCCGTTGCTGATGATGCCGGAGCCGACCCCGGTGGCCACCTTCACGAAGAAGAAGTTGTTGTGCTCGGGCCAATGGGCGGACTGTTCCCCCAGGGCCATGATGTTCACATCGTTGTCCACCAGCACGTGCACGGGCAGGGAACGCTGGACATAGCTGACCACGTCGAACCCGTCCCAGCCGGGCATGATGGGCGGCTTGACCGGCTTTCCGGTGTCGTGTTCCACGGGCCCGGGCAGGCCGATGCCGATGCCGGCAAGTTCCGCAACGCTCCGGCCAGCGGAGGCCAGCAGCTCCTTGCCCTGCGCCACCACATGGTCCAGCACGGCTTCCGGTCCCTCTGCCACCTGCTGCTCGAGCCGGTGTTCGGCGAGGATTTTCCCGCCGAGGTCGGTGACCGCGACGATAACGTGGGTGGCCCCCACGTCCACGGCCAGGACCAGGCGGGCGGACGGGTTGAAGGCAAAGCGCGACGGCGGCCTGCCGCCGCTGGAGAGCGCCTCCCCTGCCGGGCCCACCAGGCCGGACAGCATGAGGGCGTCGATCCGCGAGGCGACCGTGGAACGGGCGAGTCCCGTACTGAGGGCAAGTTCGGCGCGGGTGCGGGCCCTGCCGTCGCGGAGCAGCTGGAACAGGTCCCCGGCACGCGACAGGCTGCCGACGTCGGAGTCTTTTCCGGCCTGCCTGCCCGTCGCTGAAGTCATGTCTAAGTCATAACACTGTTACTTAGGGCTGTCATCACAGCAGAAGAATGACGCGCAACAAACAACTTTTGCTTGACGCGCGTCAAAAGTCGTTCTACGTTGTGACTCAGGGCACATTTGCGGTTCCGATGGCAACCATTCACCGCACTGATCCCTCCGCTACTCCAGAGTCCGCTTACAAAGAGGTAGTTGAACTTGTCCCACATCGCAGCGCCAGCAGACCGGCCCCTCGGCGTCGGCATCCTCGGCGCCGGGCCCGTCACCCAGGCCATTCACCTTCCGGCTTTGGCGCGGCTCCGGGACATCCTGGAAGTACGGCACATCATGGACGTGGACCCCGACGTGGCCTCTTCGGTGGCGGCCCGGGTCCGGGCCGCATCCAGCACCAGCCTGGACGCCCTGCTGGCTGATTCCGGCGTGGACATCGTGGCGATCTGCAGCCCCCATCAGTTCCACGCGGACCAGGTCATTGCCGCCTGCCGGGCAGGCAAAAAAGCCGTCCTCTGCGAGAAGCCCTTCGCGATGAACAGCGACGAGGCAGCCAGGATCGCCGAGGTCAGCGCCGAAACGGGGGTGCCGATCGTGGTGGGGGCCATGCATACGTTCGACCCCGGCTGGATCGCGGCGGAACAGAACTGGGGCGACCTTCCCGCGCAGGCACACACCATCCGCTCCTCCATCGTCCTCCCGCCGAACGCCCGCTTCGAAGACTTCGCCACCGAGATCATTACCCGCCCTGCCCCCGGCACACCCGATTACTCGGACGTCGAGGTCATCAAGGCCATGATGCAGGGCGGCATCATGGGCCTGGCCATCCACGACCTGCCCCTGGTGCGGCGCTTCACGCCGGACTTCGGCGAGATCGAGGTACTCCAGGCGCTGCACGTCCGGCCCTCCGGCTACGCCGTCTCACTCCGCACCCCCACCCGCGTCATCGAATTGCGTGCCGTCATGAACAGCACCTGGAAGCCCGAGTGGACCTTCGAGGCCATCGGCGACGACTCCGCACTCCGCATCGACTTCACGCCCTCCTACGTCCAGGCCGGCTCCGCCGTCGCCACCTTCTCCTGGGGCAGCGAAACCAGCACCTTCGGCCCGTACGGCCACAACGGCTACGAAGGCGAGTGGCGTGAACTGGCTGAACTGGCCCGCGGCACGCGCCCGGTCCCCTCGGCCCAGGCCCTGATCGACGACCTCACGTTCGCCCTGGCCATCTCTGCGGCCACCATGGAGAACGTGGCCGCAGGACACGCGGCCACCACGGAAACGGCAGGAGCCAGCGCATGAGCGCGTACACAGTGGCAGCAACGCCGCAGGCCGAAGAAGCAGGCGCGGTGGCCCTTGCGGTGGCCTCCCTGCCGGCGACCTTCGGCCCCGCGACGGAGGACCGGGCGGCTGACGTTGCGGTGCTCGCCGGCGAGGCAGGCTGGACCACGGAAGCCGCCCGCGCCGTCGACTCCGGGTCGCGCGGCATCCTGGTGGTGGATCCCGTCCCCGAGGAAACCACGCAGTTGGCGGACGCTGCCCGGGCGGCCGGTGCCGCCGTCGTCCTCGATCTCCACTGGGCCTCCAACCCCGCGCTGATCGGCGAAAGCAGCGACCCCGACGCCCGCGACGCTGTACGCAGCGCCCTGGGCACGGCGTCGCTGCTGGACACTGTTGCCACGGCAGCCCCGGGCACGGACGTGCAGCGGCTCCTGGCCCGGCACCTCGCCGCCGTGCTCGCCGTCAGCGGACAGCTCCACGGCGTCAGCGTCCTCCGCAGCGGCACCACCGGGTACACCGTCACCGGCCGGCTGGCCAACGGCGCACCGTTTACCGCCCAGGGCGTACTCACCGCAGCCCGCCCGGCCGGCGTCGGCATCCACCTCTACACGGCCGACGGCGGCGTGGATGTCCAGGTCCCGGATCCAGACGCCGCGTGGCCCGCCGAAGTCAGGGTCACCGGGGCCCACGGCCAACTTTTGCTTCCCACCCTCTACGAATCCGCCCACCGGGCGGCGTGGCGGCGCCTGAAGAACCATCTCAGCGCCGGCACCCTCCCGGACGACCTGGCCGGGTTTGCCCGGCTGACCGACCTCTACGCAACCCTCGCTGCCACGTAATTAGCCCACCTATACGCAACCGAACAAGCAGTCCAGTCCCACCTCCACTCTCAACGATGAGCAGGACCGCACCAACGGCGCACAGCGCAAGACGGTCCCGAAAGGACACATCATGAACGCAACTCCCGAACAGCGCCGCTCCTTTTCCCGGCGCGGCTTCCTGGGCCTGACGGCTGCCGCAGCCTCCGTACCCCTGCTCGCCGCCTGCGGCGGCGGCTCGGCATCGCAGGGAGGCGGCGGGGGCGGGGCCGGCGGCACCGTGAAGTTCTGGGACATGCCCTGGGCCACACCGGCCTACAACGATGCCGCCAAGGGCATCGCGGAAGGTTTCTCCGGTGCCAACGGCGCCAAGGCGAGCTACCAGATCATCCAGTGGAACAACTTCTACCAGACCTTCTCCTCCGCGATCGCCTCCAAGACGGGCCCGGCTGTGTCCACGGGCGGCGGCTTCCAGGCTTTCCAGTTCGAGCAGCAGGGCCAGATCGCCTATGCGGACAAGGTGATCGAGAAGCTGAAGGCCAACGGCCAGTTCGATGACTTCCTACCCGGCGTACTGGACCCCTTCAAGTCGGACAAGGGCTACGTGGCGGTCCCATGGCAGCTGGACATGCGCGTCTTCTGGTACCGCAAGTCCCTGTTCGAGAAGGCCAACGTTGCCCTGCCCACGGACTGGCCGTCCCTGCTGGAAGCAGGCAAGGCACTGAAGAAAGTGGGCGCGTTCGGCTTCACCACCGGCGCAGGCGCAGGCAACAACTATGCCAACCACTCCATGATCATGATGATGGTCAACAACGGCGGCGGCGTCTGGAACAAGGACGGCGAGCTGGACCTGATGAATGACCGCAACGTCGAGGCAATGGAATTCGTCCTGGAGCTGGTGTCCAACGGCATCGTCGACCCGGCCGCGGTCAGTTACACCACGGACAACATGTCCGCCCAGTGGAAGGACGGCAAGGCCGGCTACGGCCTCTTCCAGGTGAACGTCCCGCAGCGCGTGGGCGACACCTCGGGCGACCTGCTGGTGGCCGACCCCATCAAGGGCCCGCACGGGGACAAGGCCACCATCGTCTTCCCAAACAACATCATGATGTACACCAACACCCCGTCGCAGGAAGCCTCGGAGGAGTTCCTGGTGTACTACCTGGGCCAGCTGAAGCAGCTGTGGCAGAAGAAGCTGATGTCCGCGCTGCCGGTCTTCAAATCGATCACGGAGATCCCCGAGTTCGCCAACGACCCCAACAACGTCAAGATCGTCAAGGACTGGCAGCCCATTGCCAAGACCTTCGCCGCCCAGGGCAGCAGGCTCAATGCCAACCTCGCGGCCCTTGACGGCGGGCAGGCACTGAACCAGTTCAGCCAAACCATCATCACCGGCAAGGCCGACGCCAAGACTGCCCTGCAGACCTTCCAGTCCGGCCTCGAATCGGTCCTGAAGAAGTAGGACCGAGCGCCCATGTCCAGCACCACCACCCAGTCCGGCCTAAGCCGGGCCCGCCGCGGGCTTGCCCCCGGCGGGTCCGGGGCCGTCCCCGGAAAACGCAAGAGCAAGCTCTCCGCGCAGGCCACCAGGACGTTCTTCTGGCTCCTGCTCCCCTCCGTGGTCCTCCTCGTCCTGATCCACGGCTACCCGCTGATCTACGCCGCCATCCAGGCGACGCACGACGGAGACCTGCTCCAGACCGGCAACTTCGTGGGCGGCCAGAACTTCGCCACCGTCCTGACCTCGCCGGCGTTCTGGAAGGCTGCCCAGTTCACGCTGTGGTTCACCATCGTGGGCGTCTTCGGGTCCTGGCTGGTGGGGCTGGGCCTGGCCCTGCTCCTGCGCACCAAGATCCCGGCCGGCGGCACGTTCAAGGTCCTGCTGCTCCTGCCCGGGGTGGTGCCCATCGTGGTGTCTTCCACGGCCTGGAACTGGCTGGTGGCCACCCCGGACAGCCTGATCCCGTCGCTGTTCCGGAACCTGGGCATGGGCACGCCGCTCTTCCTGGCCGATCCCACCCTGGCCTCCATCACCGTGATGGTGTTCAAGGTCTGGGTCAGCTTCCCGTTCATGATGATGATGATCTCGGCCGCCCTGGCTTCGGTGGACACCACCGTTTATGAGGCCGCCAGCATGGATGGCGCCAGCCGCTGGCAGCAGTTCACCCAGATCACCCTGCCGTTGATCGCGCGCTCCACGTACATCAGCTGGATCCTGATGACCATCTTCTGCGTCAACGACTTTCCCACCATCTACCTGCTCACCGGCGGCGGCCCTGTCAATGCCACCACTTCCTTGGTGGTCCTGGCCTACCGGACCGTGTTCCAGGACTTCGCCACCGGCCCCGGCGTGGCCATCGCCTTCCTCATGACCATGACCCTGGTGGTCATCTCGGTCATCCTGTACCGCCAGATCCGAAAGTCGAGCGTCGAATAATGAGCGCAGTCCTCCACGCCCATCCCGAATCCGGCCCCGCGCTCGGCATCGACGCCGGCAAGCGGCGCAGGGTCCTCTCCGAAGCGGGCCAGCGCGGCCGCTGGTGGCGCTTCGCCGCAATCCTCATCATCACGGGGATCGTGCTGGTGCCCATCATGGTCACCGTGCTGCTGGCCTTCACGCCCGGACCCAACAGCACTGCCACCGGCCTGACGTTCGAGAACCTCGGCAACGTCTTCTCCAAGACCCTGGCCGCCACCTGGCTGAAGAACAGCCTGATAACCACCTTGTCCACCGTGGTGGTCTCCGTGGCTGTTGCCGCCCCTGCCGGCTACGTCCTCTCCCGCGGCCGCAGCAAGGCAGTGTCCGGGTACTCGCTGCTGCTGTTCGTCATGCAGTCGCTGCCCATCATCACTTCCGTGGTGCCGCTGTTCATCCTGTTCGCCGGCATGGGCCTGGTGGACAACCTCCTGGGCCTGACCATCATCTACGTGGGCTCCACCATGACCGTGGCCACCTGGATGATGGCCGCCTACTTCGACTCCATCCCCATCAGCCTTGAGGAAGCATCCTGGATCGACGGGTGCTCCGTGTTCGGCTCGTTCACCAAGGTGGTCCTGCGGAACTCCCTGCCCGGCGTACTCTCCACCGCGATCTTCGCCTTCCTCCTGGCCTGGAACGACTACCTCGTGGCCATCGTGTTCCTGCGTTCCAACGAAATCTTCACCCTTCCCATGGGCGTGCAGTCCTTCTTCCAGCAGAACGCCACGGACTGGACATCCGTCATGGCCCTGGCCGTGGTCATGATGCTCCCGCCCGTCATCGTCTTCGCCACGCTGAACAAATACTTCAGCGTCGGCGGCATCGGCGGCTCGCTCGCCGGCCGCTGACCCCAGTCCCCTTCGATTCACTACAGACGCTAAGGAAACCCATGTCCTACTCACTTCAGCTGTACACCCTGCGCAACGCGATCGCGGAGGACCTCCCTGGCACTATCCGGAAGGTTGCCGAAATCGGCTACACCCAGGTTGAGCCCTACAACTTCGTGGCCACTGCCAAGGAACTCGGCGCCGCCCTGAAGGAAAACGGCCTCACCGCACCGTCGGGCCACGCGCCCCTGATGAGCCAGGACCAGGACGAAATCTTCGCCGCGGCGAAGGAACTGGGCATCACCACGGTCATCGATCCATTCCTGCCCGCCGAGCACTGGCAGACGGCCGAGGACATCCAGGCCACCGCAGCCAAGCTCAACGCCGCGGCAAAGAAAGGCGCCGGGTACGGCATCCGGGTCGGCTACCACAACCACGCCTGGGAACTGGAGTCCACCATCGAGGGCCGCACCGCCCTGGAGTACTTCGAGTCCCTGCTGGACCCGGAACTGGTCCTCGAAGTGGACACCTACTGGGTGGCCGTCGGCGGCCAGGACCCGATCGACATCCTCACCAAGCTCGGTGACCGCGTGAAGTTCATCCACATCAAGGACGGCCCGCTCAACAAGGACAACAAGGCCCAGCGGCCGGCGGGCCAGGGCAAGGTCCCGGTCATGGACGTCATCGCCGCCGCGCAGTCCCTCGAGGTAGGCGTGGTGGAGTTTGACGACTACGACGGCGACATCTTCGAGGGCATCGCCCAGAGCCTTGCCTTCCTGGAGAACAACACCGCAGCCGAAGGAGCCAACGCATGAGCACCCCCGCCAGCAAGCCTGCCCGCAGCGGCCCCGTGGGCGTCGGCGTCATCGGCGCCGGCGTGATCAGCAAGCAGTACCTGGACAACCTCACCGCCTTCCCTGACCTCAAGGTCCACGTCATCGCCGACCTCTTCGAGGACGCCGCCGAGGCCCGTGCCAAGGAGTACGGCATTCCTGAGTGGGGAGGCGTGGACAAGGCCCTGAACCACCCCGACGTCGAAATCATCGTCAACCTCACCATCCCCGCAGCGCACGTGGAGGTGGCCACCGCAGCCGTCAACGCGGGCAAGCACGTCTGGACCGAAAAGCCGTTCTCCCTGGACCGCGAATCCGGCCTGGGCCTGCTCAAGACCGCCGACGCCGCCGGCATCCGCCTGGGCTGCGCCCCGGACACCTTCCTCGGCGCCGGTATCCAAACGGCGCTGCGCCTGATCCAGCGCGGCGACATCGGCACGCCGCTGACTGCAATGACCACGTTCCAGACCCCCGGCCCGGAGTCGTGGCATCCGAACCCGGCTTTCCTCTTCCAGCACGGCGCCGGCCCGCTGTTCGACATGGGCCCCTACTACCTGACCACCCTGGTCCAGGCCTTCGGCTCCATCCGCAAGGTGGCCG
The DNA here is from genome assembly GCF_035621795.1 of Pseudarthrobacter sp. LT1. Taxonomy (NCBI): domain Bacteria; kingdom Bacillati; phylum Actinomycetota; class Actinomycetes; order Micrococcales; family Micrococcaceae; genus Pseudarthrobacter; species Pseudarthrobacter sp. LT1. The sequence continues at coordinate 208,416 of NZ_CP141830.1, read as the reverse complement.
CCGTCGGTTCCAAGGCCAAGGACGTGCGCGTGATCGGTTCGGGGCCCAAGGCAGGCGAGGAGTTCACCGTCGAGGTGCCCACCCACGTCTCCGCCATGGCGCAGTTCGAATCCGGCGCCTCCTCGCACAGCGTCTTCTCCTTCGAATCCCCCCGGACCCGGATGGGCTTCGTGGAGATTACCGGAACCGACGCGACCATTTCGTTGCCGGACCCCAACTACTTCACCGGCGACATCAAGCTCTGGCGTGCCGGCGACGAGGACTGGACCACGGTTCCCGCCACCGGGCCGGCCAACGGCCGCGGCATGGGTGTCCTGGACATGGCCCGCTCCATCCGCTCGGGCGTCCCGCACCGCGCCACGGGTGAACTGGCGTACCACGTCCTGGACACCATGGTCTCCATCTCGGAGTCCGTCGATTCCGGCACGTTCGTGAACGTCGAAAGTTCGGCCCCGGTAGCCCCCGCCCTCCCCGAGGACTGGGCGCCGGAAACCGCCACGCTCTGATCCAGCAAGTAATCCAGCACGTAGTCCAGCCAGCAGGAAGCACGCAGGAACGCATCATGACCGCAGCCGCACACCCGTCCGAACCCCCGGCCTCCCGACCGGCTTCGCGCCCGCTGGGCGTGGCCGCGATTGGTTATGCCTTCATGGGCAAGGCCCACTCGAATGCGTGGCGGAATGTGGCCAGCTTCTTCGACGTCCCGGCCTTCGAGCAGAAAGTCCTCGTGGGCCGGGACGCCACCGCGGTCGCGGAGGCCGCGGAAAGGTATGGCTGGGCCGAATCGGCAACGGACTGGCGCACGGTGATCACCCGGGATGACATCGACATCGTGGATATCTGTGCCCCGGGCTGGATGCACGCGGAGATCGCCATCGCCGCCCTGGAGGCAGGCAAGCATGTCCTGGTGGAAAAACCCCTGGCCAACACCCTGGCCGAGGCAGAACTGATGACCGCCGCAGCGGCCAAGGCCCGAGCCAAGGGGGTGCAGTCGATGATCGGGTTCAACTACCGGCGCGTCCCGGCCCTGGCCCTCGCGAAGGAACTGATCGCCGAAGGCCGGCTGGGCACCGTCCGGCACGTCCGGGCCGCGTACCTGCAGGACTGGCTCGCGGATGCCCAGGCACCCATGACCTGGCGGCTGCGGAAGGAAACGGCCGGGTCCGGTGCCCTTGGCGACATCGCCTCCCACGCCATCGACCAGGTCCTGTTCCTCCTCGGTGACCAGGTCACCGAGGTGTCCGGCCGGCTCAACACTTTCGTGGACCGGCGCCCCGGCGAGAACGGCACCGAGGACGTCACGGTCGACGACGCCGCCTGGGCCACGCTGTCCCTCACCTCAGGGGCCATCGCCTCAGTGGAAGTCTCCCGGGTGGCCACCGGACGGAAAAACAGCCTCCAGATCGAGATCTACGGCGACAAGGGCAGCCTCCTGTTCGACCTGGAAAACCTCAACGAACTCGGCTTCCTGGACGCCACCGCCCCGGTCCGCGAACAGGGCTTCCGGCGCATCCTGGTCAACGAACCCGGCCACCCCTACCTGGAAGCCTGGTGGCCGCAGGGCCACATCATCGGCTGGGAACACACCTTCACCCACCAAATCCGCGACTTCCTCACCGCCATCAAGGACGGAACCCAGCCCTCGCCGTCGTTCGAAGAAGGACTGAACGTCCAGCACATCCTGACCGCCGTGGAGGAATCCGCCGCCAACAAAAGCACCCTCACCGTCGTCCGACACTAACGCCTGCCCCGGCAGCGCCCGCCAGCCCAGCCTTAAGCCAAGGAGCCCCGAATGCCCCGCCCGTTCACCCTGTTCACCGGCCAGTGGGCCGACCTGCCCTTCGAAGAAGTCGCGAAGCTTGCTTCCGGCTGGGGCTACGACGGCCTCGAAATCGCCGTCTCCGGCGACCACCTGGACGCCTGGCGCTGGGATGAACCGGGCTACGTCGAGTCCAAACTCGCAATCCTGGACAAGTACAACCTCAAGGTCTGGGCCATCTCCAACCACCTCAAGGGCCAGGCCGTCTGTGATGACCCCATCGACTTCCGGCACCAGGCCATCGTCGGGTCCAAAGTCTGGGGCGATGGCGACCCCGAAGGCGTCCGCCAGCGCGCCGCCGAGGAAATGAAACACACCGCCCGGCTCGCCAAGGCCCTCGGCGTGGACACCGTGGTCGGCTTCACCGGCTCCTCCATCTGGCAGTACGTCGCCATGTTCCCGCCGGTTCCGGAAAAAGTCATCGACGCCGGCTACCAGGACTTCGCCGACCGCTGGAACCCCATCCTGGACGTCTTTGACGAATGCGGCGTCCGCTTCGCCCACGAAGTCCACCCAAGTGAGATCGCCTACGACTACTGGACCACCGTCCGCACCCTCGAAGCCATCGGCCACCGCGAAGCGTTCGGCCTGAACTGGGACCCCTCCCACATGATGTGGCAGGGCATTGACCCCGTCTCCTTCATCTGGGATTTCAAGGACCGGATCTACCACGTGGACTGCAAGGACACCAAGATCCGCCAAACCGGCCGCAACACCGTCCTGGGCTCCCACCTGCCCTGGGGCGACCCCCGCCGCGGCTGGGACTTCGTCTCCGCAGGCCGCGGCGACGTCCCCTGGGAAGCCTCCTTCCGCGCCCTCGCCGCCATCGGCTACAACGGCCCCATCAGCATCGAATGGGAAGACGCCGGCATGGACCGCCTCCACGGCGCCCCCGAAGCACTGGCAGCACTCAAAAAATACGACTTCCCCCCATCCCAAACCAGCTTCGACGCCGCCTTCACCAGCAAGGACTGATCCACACCATGCGTGCCCTGCAGCCGGGCCAGCAGTGCGAGGTTTGGATCGCATCGGCCGGCGGCGGACTCGAACTGGCATACGCCACCGGGAATATGCTCCTGGAGGCACCCAACTGGACGCTCGATGGCCGGGCATTGATCCTGAACGGGGGCGGCCTCCTGTGGAGGCTGGACCTGGCTGACGGGTCCCTTGCCGGGATCGTGCTGACGGACCTCCCGGCCCTCAACAACGACCATGTCCTGGCCCCGGACGGCGAGACCATCTTCCTGTCCGGGGAGGACGGACACATCTACCGGGCCCCCTTGGCGGGTGGACGGGCAACCAGGATCACGGCCGACGACGGGTCCTTCCATTTCCTGCACGGCGTCAGTCCCGACGGCACGGAGCTCGCATATGTCGGGATTGAGGGCGGCGACTTCACGCGGCCCGGCCGCCTGATGACCATAAAGTCCGACGGCGGTACTGCCGCAAGGGTCGACGTCGGGCCCGGGCACTGCGACGGGCCAGAGTACTCGCCCGACGGCGACTGGCTGTACCTCAATACGGAGTCCTTCACCACGGTCCCCGGCCATGCCCAGCTGGCCCGCGTCCGGCCCGACGGAAGCCAGTTCGAGCGGCTGGTGCACAGCGCTTCCGTGGACTGGTTCCCGCACCTCTCCCCCGACGGCCGCCTGGCCGGCTACATCCGCTTCCCCGCCGGAACGCAAGGCCACCCCGCAGACCTGCCGGTCGACGTCGTCCTCGTCTCCACCACTGACTGGACCACACCGCTCCACACCTGGCCGGTGTTCGGCGGCCAAGGCACGCTGAACGTCAACAGCTGGTCGCCGGATTCAGACCGCTTCGCGTATGTGGCGTACCCGCTGTCCGGGGCAGCCGGCGGCAGCGGAGCCTGGGGCCCTGCCCCCACTAGGGCGCCTCGGCGGAATCCTGCCTGAGGACGACGTCGTGCGCCTCCACCCGCCGGTCCGTCACCGTGGTGGGCGCTTCAAGGTGGACCGCGCCGGAGGGCAGGATGCCTGCCCCGCCGTACCGTTCCATCACTTGCCACTGGGCCACAACGTCCTCGCCGGCGTGGTCTGCCGGGAGGCTGGTCCAGAAACGGAACCCGCCGGCGTCGTTCAACGCCTCCCTGCGGTACAGGACGCAGCCGCCCAGCCACGCTACTCGGTAGGGCACCCAGTCGCCGGGCTGCAGGGCCAGCTCGGCACTGAGATGGCTGAGATTCGCGGCGTTGTGCAGCGGCCACCGCTCGAATTCCGGGCTGCCCGGGCGGATGCGCTCCGGCGCCACCGGGCCCTCCCAGGCTGAGAAGGCCGCCGTTTGTTCAGGCCGGCGATCGTCCAGGAAGGACAGCCCCTGCGGGGCCATGCCCACAAACCCGCATTGCAGCTCGGCGAGGGCCTGGCTCAGCCGTTCCAGGGCGCCGGGCTCCAGCCAAACGTCGTCGTCCAGGAAAAGGCACTGCTCCGCGGTGGACTGGTCCAGCAGGAACTGCCGGTGTTCAGCTAGTCCCCGCCGTGGGAGGTGGCGCAGCAGCGTGACGGGCCGGCCCTGCGCCTCGAGCACCCGCACCATCGCAGCGGGCGCCGGATGGTCCCACGCGGGCTGCCCCGCTGACTGGTCGCTGACTACGACGGCGAACGCGGGTTCCTGCTGCGCTGCCAGTCCCGCGAGGGTGACGGCCAGCTCAGCCGGCCGGTTGCAGGTGGGCACCAGGACGTCCACCGCCGCTTTGTCCGGCCGGTCCGGTTGCCGCGCCCACTGCTCCGAAGTCTTGCCCACGGGTCCACCTCCTGGCGTCGAAATTGACGCCGGCGGGCAGGATGGGGTGCCTTCTGCTGCCTGCCGGCTGATGTGGTTTCGCGTGTTCCGTACCCAGCCGGACGGGATGTATGCCAGTGCGCGGACCGCGGGACGCGCCGGCAGGAGGAGCCGCGGGAACGGCAAAGGCCCCCGTTTCCCCTGCCGCAGCGGGCAGTGGAACGGGGGCCAGAGGCCAGGTGCGAGGGTGACTTATCCGGCGTCGAAGCTTTCGTCGTCGTCGTTCGGCGATTTCTCCTGCGGAAGGTCATTTCCGCTGCCGTCCGGAATGCCCGTGGCTTCCTGCCCGGACTCCGAGGAGACAGGCGCCGACCCCTGGGAATCGTCATTCGACTCGTCGATCTCCGCCGCGCTGGAGGGGAGGTCCATGTCGTGCGGGACCGGGTTCTGGCCCGTCCCGGACTGCGGTTCGTTGGTGTCCGCGCCGGCCGATGAAGCGCCGCCGGACTGCTGGGCGCCGCCGCTGGACTGCTGGCCGCCCTGGGTGCCGGCAGCCTCCTGCTCGGCGGTGGGGGTGCCGTAGCCGCCCGGGGCCGACTCGGGTTCAGCCTGCTGGTTTTCCTGCGTCATGCTTCCTCCTGTTGTGCGTTGCCGATGTTGCTGGTCTGTTGATACTGCCCGGGCGATGGAACCCGGTACTGCCTGGGGCGCGGTCCTGCCTAGAGCCCCTTGCCGCCGGTGACGGGCAGGACTGCGCCGGAGATGTAGGAGCCGTCCTCGGATGCAAGAAGTACGTAGGCTGCGGCGAGCTCGGCGGGTTGGCCAGCGCGCTCCAGCGGCGTGTCCTGGCCGAAGGAAGGGAGCTTGTCCGGCCACTCGGTGGCGGGAATCAAGGGTGTCCAGATGGGGCCGGGGGCCACCGCGTTGACGCGGATCCCCTTCGGGCCGAGCTCCTGGGCCAAGGCCTTGGTGAAGGCCACCTGCGCTGCTTTGGTCATGGCGTAGTCGATGAGCTCCGGCGAAGGGTTGAAGGCCTGGATGGAGGCCGTGGTGATGATCGAGGCCCCGGCCTTCAAGTGCGGCACGGCTGCCCGCGCCGACCACAGCAGTGAATAAAGGTTGGTGCGGAAGACCCTGTCGAACTCTTCGGTGGGAAGTGTCTCCAGGCTCTCCCGGTTCTTCTGGTAGGCCGCGTTCAGCACCAGGACGTCGAGCCGCCCGAATTCGGAAACGGCTTCCTCCACGATCCGGGTGCTGAACTCCTCTTCACGTCCGTCACCCGGAAGAAGGAGGACCCGGCGCCCGGTTTTGCGGATCCACTCGGCGGTATCCTGCGCATCGTCTTCCTCCTCCGGCAGATAGGAGATGGCGACGTCGGCCCCTTCCCGGGCGAACGCGATGGCTGCAGCCTTTCCGATGCCGGAGTCGCCGCCGGTGATGAGGGCGGCCTTGCCTTCGAGCTTGCCGTGTCCTTCGTAGCTGAGCTCCCCGTGGTCCGGCTTGGGGTTCATGGGTGCTGTGAGCCCGGGCTGCTTTTGTTCCTGCTCGGGAAAGGGGCCCGAGTGGTAGCCACCGCGCGGATCCTGCGGCTGGTCTGTCTGCTTGTCCGTGTCGCTCATAGTCCGCCTGCCTGGTATCGGTTGACCTGTGTCGATATAGAAGGGCTCCGCCGTGCTCCGGCCCTTTGAAGCTATCCCGGGCAGGGGACCAAGTCCACCACCGCAGGTAATAATCAGTAAACTTATCAAATGTTGTAGCGGGCGCAACGGCCAGCCTTGTTTCTGGGTACGGGAGGAGTAGAAAGAAGACTTGGACCGCCGCCGGAGAGGAAGGAGCGCCGATGTCCGAAGTTGAGGACTACACGGGCCGCACGGGCCGGAACGAGACCCGCGAGGAACAGCTGGACCGCAACTGGGCCGAACTCCTGCAGGAGTTGCGGGTGCTCCAGACCGGGGTGCAGATCCTGGCCGGCTTCCTGCTGACCCTGCCGTTCCAGCAGCGCTTTGAAAAGCTGGACGACTGGGAGGTTGGCCTCTACCTCACCAATGTGGTGATTGCCGCCCTGACCACCGCCTTCATCCTCCTCCCGGTCAGCGTGCACCGGCGGCTTTTCCGGAAACGGTTGAAGGAAATGCTGGTGTCCAGCGCGGACACCATCACCAAGATCGCCCTTGGCGGCATCGCCCTGTTGAGTGCGGGAACAGCCGCCCTGGTCTTCGATGTTGCGGCCGGCCGGTCCGCCGGGGTCATGGCCGGCGGCGCGCTGCTGGGCGTCATGGTGGTGATGCTGGTGTTCGTTCCGCTTCGCCTGAACAAACGGGCCACCGGGAGGATCCTCCCGGCCGAAGATAAGGAGTAAGGATGCGTAAGTGGGCCAAAGAGCACGGGCTGCTGGTAGCCAACCTGGGCCTGTTCCTGGCGTTCTTCGTGGGAATGGTCCTCTCGGGTGCAGCGTCGTACAGCGAAGACCAGCAGGCCCACGGCGAACCGGCGGTGTCCGTACTTCAGTTCTTGGGAACCGGCGCGTTCGTTGAGGCCACGTTCGAGAACTGGGAATCGGAGTTCCTGCAGATGGCCATGTACGTGGTCCTCACGGTGTTCCTGTTCCAGAAGGGCTCATCCGAGTCCAAGCCGATGGGCAGGAAGGCCCCTCAGGACCAAGACCCCCGGGAAGCGCGTATCAGCAGCGCCACCCCGTGGCCGATCCGGCGCGGCGGCGTGGCACTGAAGGTGTACGAGCACTCCTTGTCGATCCTGTTTTTCGTGCTGTTCCTTGCCTCGTTCCTCCTCCACGCCGCCGGCGGGGTGGACGAGTACAACCAGGACCAGCAAAGCCACGGCCAGCCCGCCATCACGTTCCTGCAGTACCTGGGCACCAGCCGTTTCTGGTTCGAGTCCTTCCAGAACTGGCAAAGCGAGTTCCTGGCCGTCGGCGTCCTGGTGGGAGCGTCGGTGTACCTGCGGGAGAAGGGATCCCCGGAATCGAAGCCTGTTGCCGAACCCCACTACGAAACCGGCGCCTAACGGCCCAACCAGCCCATCCATGAGGAGAGACTGTATGCGAACGTTCGTGCGAACCACCCTGCTGGCCCTGCTGCTCCTCGCAGCCCCGGCGCTTTCCGCCGGGGCAGCAACCGCTGCGGCAGGCACAGTACAGGCAGGCCAGGTGGCCCCGGGATCGGCCGGTGCGGCATGGCCGGCAGCCACGTCTCCCACGCCTTCCCCCGGGGATACCGCGTCCACCGGTCCGGCCAACCCCGGCACCGGCGAGTCCGCACAAAATGAGTCCACGCGACTGAATTACACCCCGTGGGTGATCGCCGGCGTGGCTGCCCTGTTGGTGATTGCCATCCTGGTGTTCCGGCGCCGCCGCAACACCACCATCGTGGGCTAGGCGCCTTCGAGTACCTGGCTCGTTGCCCAGGCCAGGTACTTGCCGGCGTTTGCTACGGCATCTTCCGGGCTCGACGCCACATCCAGCAGCTGGGCCGCGGCCACCACGCCGTGTCCGGCGAGGTCCTCGAAGGTCACCAGGATCCTGCCGGCCACCACAATGACGGGGATGCCGCGGTCCCGGGCCGCGTTCGCGAGCGCGATCGGCGCCTTGCCGGTGAGCGACTGGGAGTCCATGGATCCCTCACCGGTGATCACCAGGTCAGCCTGGTCCAGCTGGGCGGCCAGGCCGGTCAGCCCCGCCACCAGCGCAAAGCCGCCTTCCAGCGTGGCGTTGGTGAACGCAAGGAACGACGCCGGGAAGCCACCGGCGGCGCCGGCGCCGGGGACGTTCACGTCCCGGCCCGTTGCTTCCCGCAGCACCGACGCCCAGTTGCGGAGCCCGGCGTCGAGCATTTCCGTTGCGTCCTGGTCCGCGCCTTTCTGCGGCGCGAAGACGTGGGCGGCGCCGGACGTCCCGTACAGCGGGTTGCGGACGTCGACGGCGATGCGGAATGTGGTGGCGGAGAGCCTCGGGTCCAGCCCGCTCGTGTCCAGCGCTGTGACGTCGGCCAGCGAACCTCCGCCCAGGGGCACCACGTTTCCTGCTGAGTCCAGGGGTTTCAGGCCGAGGGCGCGTAGTGCGCCGCTGCCGCCGTCCGTCATGGCGGACCCGCCCAGGCCCAGGACGATCTCGGTGGCGCCGGCGTCGAGGGCTGCGGCGATGAGCTGGCCGCACCCATAGCTGTGGGCGCGCAAGGCGTTGGCCGGGGTTGGTTCCATGTCCGCCAGGCCGGACGCCTGGGCGGTTTCGATCACCGCCGTGACCTTGCCGTCGCCTGCCTTGTGGATGGCCCAGGCGGCGCCAAGCGGGGCGAGGATGGGCCCCACGACGGCGTTCAACCGCTCCTCATATCCTGCCGCCACGGCCGCTTCCAGGGTGCCCTCGCCGCCGTCGGCGATGGGAAACTGGGTGGCGACGGCGTCCGGGTAGACCCGGAGTGCCCCTTCGGCGATGGAGGCGGCGGCTTCAGCTGCCGTCAGGGACCCCTTGAACTTGTCCGGAGCGATAAGAATGCGCATGCGCTCCATCATGCCAGCACGGCGTTGGAAAGCGCTTGCCAAATCCGCGATGCGGACTGAGTGACTCCTCAACCGGACGGAACGGCCTAGCCCTCACGCCACTCATTGCCGGTGAGGTGCGAGCCGGCCTGCGGGCCCATCTGGAGCATGCCGCCGTCCACCACCCAGGCCGCACCCGTCACGTAGCTGGACGCCGGCGAGGCAAGGAAGGCGATGACGTCAGCGATCTCCCGCGCGTGGCCAGGCCGTCCGAGCGGCACCCCGGGCCGTGCCGTCGTCGTCGGATCCTGGTCCTCCTGCCCCGTCATGGGGGTGGCGATCTCGCCGGGGGCCACCGTGTTGGCCGTGATGCCGTACTGGCCCAGCTCCAGGGCGAGCGTTTTCATGAGGCCGCCCAGGCCGTGCTTGGAGGCATCATAGGCGGATGAACCCACGCGCGGCTGGAACTCATGCACGCTGGACACCGCCACCAGCCGGCCGCCCTTGCCTGCCTTGACCATGCGCCGCGCCGCGGCCTGCAGGCAGACGAATGCGCCGTTGAGGTTCGTGTCGAGGATCTTCATCCAGTCGTCGATGCCCATATCGAGGAACTTGGTGCTGGCCCCCGTCCCCGCGTTGTTGACGAAGACGTCCAGGCCGCCCAGTTCCCCGGCGAGGTCGTCGATCACGCCCGCAGCAGCCCGGAGTTCTGTGGTGTCAAGCTGCCGGACCACGGCCTTGCGCCCCAGGCTGCGGATCTCTTCGGCCGTCCCCTCCGCACCCGCCTTGTCCGAATGCCAGGTGACGCCCACGTCCATCCCGGCGCGGGCCAGCGCAACAGCCGTGGCCTTGCCGATTCCCGAGTCGGAGGCGGTGACGATGGCGGCAGTGGGCGTGAAGTTGCTGGTATCGGGCATGGCGGGCCTTTCTGTAGGTCAGGCAGGGCGGCGGAGGTCGGACTCGTAGGACTCGTCAATAACGGCGGCGGAGCCCCCGCGGCCTGCCGCCTCCAGGTTTGGCCGGCCTTCGGGCACAGCCATGAGGGGCACGGCGAAGGTCACCACGGGCCTGTTGCCGGCGTCGTCAGCCGATCTGATGGTCAGGCTCCTGGTGCCCGGCGGCACGGACGGGGTGAAGACCTGCAGGTTGCGGGCCCCGACGGTGGCCGATTCCTGCAGCGTGTATTCGGTCCCGAAGTGGTCCTGGAGCAAGAGCCGGGGCTCGGGGGCGTCATCGGAGGGAAGGTGAATGTTTACCACCAACCCGGAGGCCCATACCTCCACGGACAGAATGGTGAATTCGGTGGCTGACGTGACGTGCCGCCCGTAGGTGGGGGGCAGCAGCATCCGGCGGAGGTCGCCGGACGGAATGAGGTTGCTCATGGTGGTTCCTGTGGGTCTTGCGCCGGCGGCCGGTGCGGGGTACCGGAGGGTAATCCGGAACCCGATGGCGCTGGGGCGCGGGTGCGGCTTGGGCGTCTTCCCGGCTGGGGTTTTCCAGCCGGAAGAAATTCGACGGATGCCGTCGCTGCGCGGTTGCTGGTGGATGAAATTCAGTGTGTCCGGGAATCGAAGGTGCAGAACCGTCCCCCCGGCTGGCGTGGCCTTCCTTTCACCTCGGGGCTAACTAGTAAGTCTACTTACCATGGAGCCTCTGGATCGGGCCGGTGTCAAGGGGAAGGACGGCGGCCTGCGGACTGGCTGCGGGAATCCGGACAAGTCTGCGGGGAGGGTTGAATGCCCTGCCCTGGGGTCTACCGGCGTGGGCGGACGATTGCGTAATACCCGGGCACCCGGTCCTGGCCGGGCACGCCGGTCACCGGGTTGGTTTCGATGGCCGTATGGCCATCTTCAAGGAGTTCCCAGGCCGACGCCGGGAACGTCCGTTCGCGCTCTTCGGGCCCGAAGTGCCCCGGCATGGGGAGCCCGCGGATGGCCAGTTCCAACGGCGCCGGAATGCCCCGCGTGGTTGCCCCGAGGTGGGACACATACTCCACCGGGTTGCCCTGGAAGTTGGTTTCCGCCATGAAGACGGTGCCGCGGCGCCCGGCCAGGAGCCGGAGGTTTTCGACCAGCGCCATCTGGTGCGCCGGGGCAAGGACGTGCAGGACGCCGCGGATGAAGACGTTGGCCCCGTCCTTGCCTGCGTTGAGGGACCCGGCCAGGGCCGCTCCGGCACCCTCCGCCGTCATGTCCCGCGCTTCAAAGGTCGTGTTGCCGCTTCCCGCGGACTCCGCCCGGGCCCGGTCAACGGCGTGCGGCGAGACATCAACGCCAACCACCCGGGGGAAGACGCCTGCGAGCGCCCGGGTGAAACTGCCATGGCCGCACCCGGTATCCACCACGGGAAGCGCGGGGTCCAGGTAGCGCAGGAGGCTGTCCTTGTAGCCCAGGAACTCATGGTCGCTGCCCGAATCCCACAGGACCTCCCCGCCGGGGCCCGTGGCCGTGATTCGTGCCCAGTAGGTGTCCCACGCCTGGTGCCGGTCTTTCGGCGCGCCCCGCGACAACCTGACGAGCTTGGGAATCATCAGGTACTTCTGCAGGACGGACCGCGGCGACTTCGTTGGGGAGGACACGGCTCAAATATATGTTCCGTCCCTGCCAACCGGCGCAGCTTCGGCCACATTACGGCGTGCCCTGCCCACGGGGCGCGAATAAGGGGTGGGCGCGGGCGCTCTGGACCCCTGTGGCCGCCGTCCCCCTAGAATGTACTCAACTGGGAGGAAGGGAACACTGTGACGGCTGTGCCGAGTGGCGTGCGCCTGACCCGCACCGCCGTCGTCGCTGATCCCGACGCCGGCCGGCTGGCCCGTAACGCCCAGGCACTGCGGGACGCGGGGTACGGCGTCCGGGAAGCGGCGGACGCCGCCAGCCTCGCCGCGTTGCTGAACGCAGGCCAGCCTTCCATCGTCGTCGCCGACGCGCTTCTGTCCCCTGCCCAGTCCGCGGCCCCCGTCCTCGTGATGGTGGACCTGGACAATCCGCAGGAGGTGGCCGCGGCCAACCCGGCCGGCGTCCACGACTGCATCACCAAGCCGCCGGAGCCCAAAGAACTGGTCCACCGCGCATCCGTCCTCATCGAGCAGGTGTCCCGGCGCCGCGCCGCCCGGCAGGAGGCCGAGGGACTCCGTGAGCAGCTGCGCGAGGTCTCAGCCGCGGTACGCGCCACCAACGATCCCCAGGAGATCGCCAACCACGTGGTCTCTGGTTTCGGCCGGACCTTCAAGGCCGACCACGTGGTGCTGGCCACCTTCGAGGACCACCGCGTCCCGGTGATCATGGCGACCTGGCACCGGCAGGGGCTGGCGGAACTGCCCAAGGACGACCTTCCCGGCGAGGACGAGGCCCGCGCCACGGCCGATGCGCTTTGGGCCGGGACAGAGACGCTCTCGTCGGACGGAAATGAAACCGAGCCCAGGGCCGACGAAAAGCCGGCCAGGGCCGTGGCGGGGGCGGCTTCCACGCTGGCGGTGCCCATCGGCGAAGGCAACTCCTCCCTGGGCATCATCTGGATCGCCATGATGGACCGGCCACGGACGTGGTCCAGCGCCGAACTGGGCCTGATCCAGCACGTGGCCGGCAACGCGGCCTACGGACTCATCCAGAGCCACCTGATCAGCAGCCAGCAGCAGGTGGTCAAGCAGCTGCGCGAACTCGACAAGGCAAAGACGGACTTCCTGGCCACGGTGAACCACGAGCTGCGCACGCCGCTGACCTCGATCATGGCGTACCTGGACATGATCCAGGAGAGCACCGAGCACCCGGTGTCCAAGGAGGTCCACCAGATGCTGGACATCGTGGTCCGCAACACCGAACGGCTCCGGACCCTCATCGAGGACATGCTCAGCGTCTCCCGGGGCGGGCTGGACAACGCGGACATGCAGCTCGCACCGGTGCGCCTGGGACGCACCCTGGATTTGGTTGCCGCGGCGCTGCGCCCGCTGGCCACCCTGCAGAACGTCACCATCGATGTGGACCCGGTTCCGGAGGATCCGGAGATCCTGGCCGATGAGGTGCAGCTGCAGCAGGTCTTCACCAACCTCGTGTCCAACGCCATCAAGTTCACCCCCAGCGGCGGCCGGATCGAGGTGGGCAGCGAATCCCACGCCGCGGCGGACGGGTCCAAGTGGGCCACCGTGCGCATCGCCGATACCGGCATCGGCATCTCGGACGACGAAATCAACCATGTGTTCACCAGGTTCTACCGGGCCTCGAACGCGATGAACGGCGCCATCCCCGGCACAGGGCTGGGCCTTGCCATCTCCAAGGACATTGTGGACCGCCACGGCGGCCGGATCGATGTCGCTTCCACCCTGGGCACCGGGACCACCGTCACCGTCAGCCTTCCCCTCGGCACTGACCGCGTCCAGGCCAACTAGGCGCCGAAGGAGGACTGGCCATGTTTGCCAACGACGATCCCCGGCTCTCCCAGCTCCTGGAAGGCATTGTCCGGCTTGCCTCCGGCGACCTCACCTCCCGGATAGAAGTCTCACCGGCCCGGGACGAGCTCGATGCGATCATCATGGGCACCAATCTGCTGGCCGAAGACCTGCAGGTCATCTACGAGGAACTCGAGCAGCGGGTGCAGGTCCGGACCCAGCTCCTTCACGAGGCCCACCTTGAGATGCAGAAGATGGCCATGCAGGACCCGCTGACCGGGCTGGCCAACCGGTCGGCGCTGCTCGAAGCCCTTCGCGCCGCACTGGAGGCCCGTGCCGCGGCGGACGGCGGGGGGTCCGAAGAGGGGCCGGCCATCCTGTTGATGGACCTTGACGCATTCAAATCCATCAACGACAGCCTGGGGCACACGGCCGGGGACCAGGTCCTGGTGACCGTGGGTGAAAGGCTCCGTACCGCGGTGCGCGCCTCCGACGTCGTAGCCCGCCTGGGCGGGGATGAATTCGCCATCGTCATGCCCTCCGCATCGGCGGACCAGGCGGCGATCGTGGCACACCGCATCCTGGCCTCCCTCAACGAACCCATTGAACTTCCCGGCCGCAGCGTGCGCTGTGGTGCCAGCATCGGACTCAGCGTGGGCAGCGCGGGCCAGAGCCCTGAGGACATGCTGATGGAGGCCGACGTCGCCATGTATGCCTCGAAGGCCGAGGGGCAGAACAAGCTGCACCGGTTCGAGCCCGCTCTGCTGCTGGTGCGCCGGCTCCGCAGCCAGCTGGTGGATGACCTGCGGGCCGCCATCAAGGGTGATGCGCTTACGCTGTACTACCAGCCGGTGGTGGAACTTGGAACGGGGCGGATCGAAGGCGTGGAGGCACTGGTCCGGTGGAACCACCCGACCCGCGGATTTATCATGCCTGACGAGTTCATTCCCCTTGCCGAAGAGGCGGGCCTGATCTCCGAACTTGGACTCTGGGTCCTTAGGACCGCGGTGAAGCAGCTGCGGGCCTGGATTGATGCCGCCCTGGTGGATAGCAGGTTCTCCGTGCGCATCAACATCTCCGCCACGGACCTGCAGAGCCTGCAGTTCATCGAGGACGTGCGCAACACCCTGCAGGAGACCGGCGTCAGGCCTGAACAGGTTGTCCTGGAGTTGACGGAAGTGGCAATCGTCAAAGGCAACGAGCTGGACCGGTACTCGCTGGGCGGGCTCCGCGGCCTGGGTGTGGGCATCGAGATCGATGACTTCGGCACCGGCTACTCGTCCATCAGCTACCTCCGCCGGCTGCCGGTGGACCGGGTCAAGGTGGACCGGTCACTGATCACCGGGCTGGAGAGCGATCCCAGCCAGCCCGCGCTGGTGGCGGCAGTCCTGCAACTGGTGCGGGCATGCGGGCTGGAAGCGGTGTGGGAGGGCGTCGAAACGGCGGAACAGGCAGAAATCCTCCGCGGCCTGGGTTGCCGCAGCGCCCAGGGCTACTACTTCAGCCGGCCCATTCCCCCGGACCAGATTCCGGAACTGCTGGCTGACCAGCAGGAAAGCGCTAACCAGTAACGCAAAAACTACTGCACTTTCGTGGCCGCCGTTATACGATCAGCGTGCGGTGTCTGGTTTTTCGCCGCCTCGGAAATCAGGTTGGCAGCACCGTTCTTTTATAAGGCGTTTGGAAATTTGAACATTATGGGGCCATCGGGTCATTACTTCGTCAACTGGGGGCGTTGCTAATGTCGGTTCGGGTACAGGCATGGGGAATTATCGCCGCCGTGCTGGCGGATACGGATCCTGCGGGAACCGCCGTCCGGCAGCGGCTGAGCAACAGCCTCGATGAGAATCCAGGCGTGCCGGAACGGGCCCTGCTGGAGTATCTCCTCGAGACCCGGCGCAGCGACGCCAACGTGACGGAGACACTGGAAGCCGCCAGGGACATGCGACTCACGCCGCCCGCGCTTCCGCCGCAGTTTGCGGAGCAGTTGGATGCCATCCGCAGCGCTTCACGGATCAGCACCCTGCTTGAGAACCAAATGCTGATGACCGCGTTCCAGCCCATCTACGGACTGGAAGGAAGAACCGTGGTGGGCGCCGAAGCGCTCTCCCGGTTCGTCAGCGACGACGGCGCAGCCGCGGAGCTGTGGTTTGCGGAGGCCGCCGCGGTGGGCCTGGGCGCCAACCTCGAGTTTTCCGCTCTGGGTTCGGCGGCAGCAGCCGCGAAGGACCTGCCCGAAGACCTTTACGTTTCCCTCAACATTTCCCCCACGTCCTGCCTGGACCCGCGGCTGCCGGAGCTCTTCGACCACATTGAATTGCCCACCCACCGGGTGGTGCTCGAATTGACCCAGGACATTCCCGAAGAGGAATACCTGCAGTTCCTTTCCTCGATCAATCCGCTGCGGGAAAAGGGCCTGCGCATCGCCGTCGACGACACCCACACCGGCGCCGGCGCGCTGAGCCGCATGATCCACCTGCGGCCCGACTTCCTCAAGGTGGGCCGCAACGTGATCGGCGACGTCGACAAGGACGGCCTCCAGCGTGCGCTGGCTGCGTGCCTGGTGGACTTCACCGACCAAATCGGCATCACCCTGGTGGCCGAGGGCATCGAAACTGTGGGAGAGCTCAAGGTCCTCACCGAACTGGGCATCAGCGCCGGCCAAGGCTACCTGCTCGGCCGGCCGTCGGTGCGGCCCAAGGACTGGGCCAGCTGGAACACGCGCCTCGATATGGACGGCCTGGAGCGCCACCTGGCCGGCCCGGGGGAACTCCGCGCCACTGCCCGGGGAACAGAGTCTTCCTGAGGACCTGACGCAGGCAGCGGGGCGGCGGGCAGCATGCGCGCCGCCCCGCTGCACGTCCAGGCCCTATTCGGAGTGGCCCTGGTCCCTGCTCATCTGGTCCTCCGCGGGCGGCGTCTCTCCCGGCGGGACTCCCCCGCCCGGTTCCAGGCCGGTGACGTTGCCTTCCAGCGGATCCGGGTTCGGCGACCCGGCCGACTCCCGGCTGCGCTGCTCCGCGGGATGGGGCTGGGCGGCGCCCACCTCTTCCTTGCCCGGGCGGTCGGGGTTCGCGGGGTCATTTTCCGGATGGTAAGTGCTCATTGCCTTTCCTTCCTCTCCGGCTGCGGTTCGGTTCCCCAGCACTGGACTAATTGTAAGCATGCTGATAATTCTGGAGGAGTAGGGCCGGTACGCCGCTGGGGCGGCCGGCACGCAACGCCGGAAGGAGCAGTCACATGGGTATCGGCGACAGCATTGGCAAGGCAGCAGAAAACGCCATGGAGGACCTGGCCGGGACATCCAAGCCGACGGAGAAAACGGACGTGCCGGACCCGGCAGATCCCAACGACGACGTGGAGGTCCACTCGTCCCTGAGCGAAGGCTCAAACGCGATGGAGGCGGAGAAGCAGAAGGCGCCCGGCCTCAAGACCGGGGCTGCCCCGGCTCCGGTCTCCAACAGCCCGCTGGGCGGGGACGCCGACAGCGACAAGGTGCACAACGGCAGGGCGCCCGGGGACCGGGAGCAGAACGGCACAGCGGACGACGCCGGCCTGGCCGGGGACGCCACGGCGCCCACCGAAACAGACCGGGGCTAGGCAGCCTGGAACAGACCGGGGCTAGCCGGCCGGGCCGGGCGTCCGGTTGGCTTGCCCGGGCCTCTCCGGCCACTGGCCGCGGACGCGCAGCACGTCGCGGAGCAGGTCCGCCCGGTCCGTGACGATGCCGTCCACCCCCAGCTGGAGGAGCCGGTGCATCTCGCCGGCATCGTTGATGGTCCACACATGTACCACCAGGTCCAGGTCATGCGCCCGCCGGATGAAGCCGGGGGTGACTACAGGCACCCGCCCATAGCGGACGGGCACTTGCAGCGCATGCACGTCCCGGAGCACCCGGCGCATGACCCACCGGAACACCGGGCGTGGAAGCGCCGGCCCCAGCAAGGTGAAGAGGGCGTTCGAAGCCACTCCGGCGGACGAAGCCACAGGCCGGCTGAGCAGTTTCAGCACCGCGCGCCGCCGGCGGTCCGAAAAGCTGGTCACCAGGACGCGGTGGTGCACTTGGTGCCGCTCGATCGCGGCAGCGGTGCTGCGGACCGAACCCCAGTCCTTTATGTCGAGGTTCAGCCGCGCTTCGGGAAGCTGGGTGACCAGTTCGTCGAACGTGGGGATGGGCTCGCGGCCGTTGATCCGTGCCTTGGCCACGTCCGCGGCCGGAAGTTCCGCCACCCGGCCCCTGCCGTCGGTGACCCGGTCCAGCGTTTCGTCGTGGAAGAGCAGCAGCACGCCATCCGCCGTGGTGTGCACATCCGTTTCGAGGTAGCGGAAGCCGAGGTCGACGCCGGCGCGGAACGCGGCCATGGAGTTTTCCAGGCCCTCAGCCGAGAATCCGCGGTGCGCCATGGCGATGGGAAGCTGCCGCCCGGCGTCGTCAGGGTGCTCAAAGAAAGGCAGGCTCACACTGCGAGCCTACCGCCCCACCCGTGATTGAAACCCGCCGTCAGTCCAGGCAGGCGGTCTCTCCGCAGGGAAGGATGTCCACGCCGTCGCCGCAGTGCAGCAGGGTCCGCCCGCGGCCGGCGTCCAGGTGGACCCACACCGCGGTGTGGTCCGCCGTGACGGTGTCCACCACGCCGCCTGCCTCGAAACCGGGCGCGAACAGGACCCGGACCCGGTCACCCTGGCGCAGCTGTTTCCAGTGCGGAGCGGGCGTTGCTTTGCGCTGCGGCGCATCGGCCGCGTGCTGCCTGATGTTTCGTGCCATCATTGCCCCCTTCGAGCGGCGGGAGGGCGCCTGCCCTCCACGCTTCACGCTACGAAGTAAAGGTGAACACCAGGTGAGCGCAGCCTGTGAAAATGGGGTGCCGGGTCCGGGGCAGCCCGGGGGTCAGGAAAACTGGACGCCCAGGGCAGCGAGCCGGGCCTCCAAAACCTGGGCCACGCCGTCGTCGTCAAAATGCGGCGCCTGCTGCCCGGCCGCGCGGATGGCTTCCGGATGACCGCTGGCCATCGCGTACCCGTGACCGGCCCAGCGGAGCATCTCGATGTCGTTGGGCATGTCACCGAAGGCCACTACGTCTGCGGCGTCGATGCCCAGCGCGCCTGCGTATTCAGCAAGCGTGACGGCCTTGTTCACGCCGGGAAGCGACAGTTCCAGCATGGCAACGCCCGGGGAGGAGTGGGTGGTGGCGGCCAGGTGTTCGACGGCGGGCGCCACCTCCGCGAGGAAGTCGTCCGGGGTGCCGTCGCGGACAATGGCGAGGAACTTGACCACGGAGTCATCGTCCGTGAGGGTTTGCTTCAGCGGCGCCGGGGTGAATTCGGCGAGCAGTTCGCTGGACTCGTTTTCGATGAAGCCGGGTTCCAGGTGGAATCCGGTGAGCGTTTCCGCGGCGAACAGCGCAGCCGGGCGGAGAGTTTTGATGATGCGCCGGGCTTCCAGGACGGTCTCGATGGCCAGTGTGCGGGCGGAGACCAGGCGGTCCGCCTCGAGGTCCCAGACCACGGCACCATTGGAGCAGATCACGCGGCCGGTGTGGCCCAGCTGTTCCTCCAGCGGGTGCAGCCAGCGGGGCGGGCGGCCGGTCACAAACACCAGTTCGACGCCGGCATCCCGGCAGGCGTGGAAGGCACGGATGGTGCGGTCACTGATTTTTCCGTCGTGTCCGAGGATCGTTCCGTCAATATCGCTTGCTACCAACCGCATCCTGCAAGTCTACGTGGGCGGTTGGCTCCCGTGCGCCGATTCCACGGACAGGAGCCGTGCGTAAGCTCGGCGGCATCCCGTCCAGCTCCCTCGAGTTGGGCTACCTACGGTGCCGGGACGAGCCGGAAGGCATAGCGGCTCTTGACCCCGTTACTTGGGGCCATGGTGAGGTCTGCCCCCTTGGTCCGCAACTCCACCGGGGCCCTAAAGACGTCGCCGTTGCAAGGGACGCTCACCGGAGCCAAAACTTCTGCCCCCGCCGGGCTGGACACTGAAAACTCAACCTCAGGCGCTCCTTCACAGAGGAACCGCACCTCGTAGCTGCCCGGATCGGCTGATATTCCCTGGCCAATGGCGGAACTTGAGCCTGCGTATCCGCCCAACTCACCCGGCAGCCAGGGTTGCAGCTGTTGGGCTGCCCACTGCGACAAGTCCTCCAATTCCGAAGCGCGCGGATCAGTGTTCGGCTGGAGCAGCACACCGGCGGCGGCGGGCTTATCGACGGGCGCAACGGCGCTGACGGTGATCGGGCCGCCCGTGTGCCGGATGAACCGCTCCAGGACGGAGTCGCACGTGTAGGGAACTGTCAGCGGCGGTTTTTCGCCTTGAACAATGGACACCTTAACGCCATGAACGCCCGCACATGCGCCCTTGACCACGTAGTCACCGGGAGCGAGAACAATCGAGAGTTCCCCTGACGGTTCCTCGTCGGTCGGCAAGCCAGGTTCATCCGCAGACGCCTGGAGCAGGCGTGCCACCTGCCCGGCGTTTTCCTCGAACGATGGCTTTTGCCCGCTGCCGGGCTGGGCATGGGATCTGGTTACGGTGTCCGCTGGACCGGCGTACTCACATCCGGCCAGCGGAACGGCCAGCACACCTGCAACGAACCAACATCTTGCTGAACGCATCCGCATCGCTTCCCCCAGAGCTCGCTTCGACCCGAGTCTAGTCCCCGGCTCTGCAACTTATCAGTGCGTCAGAGAGTGCCCGTTGTCAGCCCTCGGGTCTACACTGAAACTATCGAACATATTTTCGAATAAAGGTGTGTTGTGGGCGTTATTGTCGGTCCCCGCGTGATAGATGCGGGCGCCTCGTTGTTCTCGGTGCTGATTTCGCCGGTGGCGGTGGCGGCAGGCTTTCCGTCGCCGGCACAGGACTACTTCGACGGCCGGATCGACCTGAACGCGCACCTGATCAAGGACATCACCAGCACCTTCGTGGTCCGGGTGACGGGGGATTCCATGGAGGGTGCCGGCATCAGCGACGGGGACGAACTGATCGTCAACCGTGCCCTCGAGCCCAGGGACGGGGCCGTGGTGATCGCCGTCCTGGACGGGGAACTGACGGTCAAGCGCTTGCGCATCACCCGCACTGGCGTGGTGCTGCAGGCGGAGAACCCCAAATACCCGGACATCCATGTGCCCGCACTGTCCGAGCTGACCATCTGGGGCGTTGCCACCAGGTGCCTGCACCATGTCTGAGCTGCCCGCGCCTGGGGAGCAGCATGGCTAAGCCAGTCCACATGCGGCAGATGCCGCAGATCGCGCACGTGGACGTCAACTGCTTCTACGCCTCCGCCGAGCGCGCCTTCGACCCCTCCCTGGAAGGGCGGCCGCTGGTGGTGCTGTCCAACAATGACGGCTGCGCCGTGACCCGCTCCCCGGAGGCGAAGGCACTGGGCATCGCCACCGGCGAACCGTGGTTCAAACTTGCGCCGCGGGCCAAGGAGTGGGGCCTGGTGGCAAAATCCAGCAACTATGAGCTGTACGGCGACATCAGTTCCCGCGTGATGGAACTGCTGGGCAGGTACTCGGCCTGGCTGGAGGTCTACAGCATCGACGAGGCATTCCTGGGCGTCAAGGGCGCCCCGGACGAGCTGCTGTCCCTTGGCCGGAGGATGAAAGAGGCAGTCCGGCGGCACGTGGGGGTTCCCGTGTGCGTTGGCATCGCCCCCACCAAAACCCTGGCAAAACTCTGCAATAAATGGGCCAAGAACAATCCCGCCTTTGGCGGAGTCTGCCTGTGGGAGTCCGTTCCGGCTGACGTGCGGGAGGGTTTGATGGCCCGGCTGCCTGTCGATGAGATCTGGGGCATTGCCGGACGGCTGACAAAGCGGCTCAATGTGCTGGGAATCTTCACTGTCCAGGACCTTGTCAGGGCGGATCCGGTAATGATCAGGGATAAGTTCTCGGTGGTGCTGATGCGCACGGTCCTGGAACTGCGGGGCACCCCCTGCATCCCGATGGAAGAAGAGCGTATCGGTCGCGACCAGCTGATCTTTTCCCGCTCTTTCGCCACTCCTGTGACCACCGCCGCCGGACTTCGGGAGGTGCTCAGCATCTACGGGCAGCAGGCGAGCGCCAGGCTCTCAAAGCACGGGCTGCAGGCAAAGGTCCTGACGGCGTTTGCTGCCACGTCCCCCTTCCGGGACCACGAACAGGCGTACCCATCGGTATGCGTCCCGCTGCCAATGCCTACGGCGGATCCGCTGCTGCTCACCAGGGCGGCGCACGCGCTGCTGCCCAGCATCCGGGACGGACTCAAATACGCCAAGGCGGGCCTGATGCTCACCGACCTGCGGCCCACGGGAAACCAGCCGCCCCTGGAGCCTTTCGAGAACCGGCATGAGGAACGCGGCATCGGGCCGCTGCTTGAGGATGTGAGCCGCCGCTTCGGGCGGGGCACCATCGGGCTGGGGCACGCGGGCATCAAGTCCGGGCTGGACTGGACCATGAAACGGGACATGCGCTCGCCCCGCTATACAACGCACTGGGACGAGCTTCCTTTGGTCAAGGCGGCGTGAGGGGTCTCGCCGCCCTGAGGGGTTCACGGCGGCGTGACGGTTCAAGGCGGCCTGGGCCGCCGGTTCCCGCCGCCGGACGCTGGGCCGGCGGCGGGGACGCGGGGTTGCTAGACGCGGGACCTGCCACGGACGAAGTGGAAGATCAGGACCACCACTGCGACAACCAACAGGATGTGGATCAGGCCGCCGCCAATGTTCGCGAGCAATCCGAGAAGCCAGAGAACGGCGATGATGATGGCAATCCAAAGCAACATGAGAGTCTCCTTGATTAGTTTTACAAAATCCCCATGCCGTGCACGTACCCACCAAGGCTGCACGCGAATCACGGCCCGCACCTGCTGATGGGCATTCAAGGCCGCCGTTGCGTCCCGGGTGCGAACAGCCCCCTCCGCCGGACCTCCGAACAGAGTCCCCGCACGACGATTTTTGACGCCGCACTACGCCGCGTTGAGCGTTCGCGTCGCCGCGTGAACGCCCGCTACGGGATTGATTGTGGGGCCGCCGGGCGCTCCGTAATCTCGTCTCAGCATCCGCCCCAGCAAAGGATTTCCCCATGGCAAACCAGCAGGACAAGAGTCCGGAAGACCAGCACGGCTCCACCCGCATCGTCGCCGGGCAGCCAGCCAAGCCCACACGCCCGGTTGGCCTGAAGATCGGAATCGCCGCAGCCGTCCTGGCCCTCATCGGTGGGGGCGCCGCCGTCGCGTCCGCCGTGAACAGCGGGACACCGGCAGCCTCGCAGGAGGCTGCCCAGTCAGGCAACCCCGCGGCCGAACTGAAGCTCGGCTACTTTGGAAACGTCACGCATGCCCCGGCCCTCGTGGGCGTCAGCAAAGGCTTCATCAAGGACGAACTCGGCAGCACCAAGCTCAGCACCCAGGTGTTCAACGCCGGCCCCGCGGCAATCGAAGCCCTGAACGCAGGGGCCATCGACGCCACCTACATCGGGCCGAACCCGGCCATCAACTCCTTCGTGAAGAGCCAGGGCCAGTCAATCAACATCATCGCCGGCGCCGCAGCAGGCGGGGCGCAGCTGGTGGTCAAGCCGGAAATCACCTCCGCCGCCGATCTCAGGGGCAGGACGCTCGCCTCCCCGCAGCTGGGCGGCACCCAGGACGTGGCCCTGCGCGCCTGGCTCTCGTCCCAGGGGTACAAGACCAGCGTGGACGGCAGTGGTGACGTGGCCATCAACCCCACGGAGAATGCCCAGACCCTCAAGCTGTTCCAGGACGGAAAGCTCGACGGCGCGTGGTTGCCTGAGCCGTGGGCGTCACGCCTGGTGCTGAATGCCGGCGCGAAGGTGCTGGTGGACGAAAAGGACCTTTGGGACGGTTCGCTGTCCGGCAAGCCGGGCGAGTTCCCCACCACCATCCTGATCGTGAACCAGAAGTTCGCGGCAGAGCACCCGGACACCGTCAAGGCACTCCTAAAGGGCCACGCGAAGTCGGTCGAATGGCTGAACAGCGCTCCAGCCGGCGACAAGGCCACCGTCATCAATGCAGCCCTCAAGGAAGCAGCCGGCGCGGAACTGAAGGCGGATGTCATCGACCGCTCCCTGAAGAACATCGTCTTCACCGTCGACCCGCTGGCTGGAACCTACCAGAAGCTCCTCGCCGACGGCGTCACCGCGGGCACCACCAAGCAGGCCGACCTCAACGGCATCTTCGACCTGCGCGCCCTCAACAGCGTCTCGAACGGAAAGACCTCCGCCGCAGGACTCGGCAAGGAGTAAAGCCTCACCGATTGCTCCGTAAATGCCCTTTTGACCTCCCATAACGGCATCTACGGAGCAATCGATGTGGCCGCCGGCCCGCTTCGGCCCCGGAGCGGCATGCATCCGGCGCGGCCGCCTTTCTTGCTTAAATCCTGCGCCTTTCCCGCGGCAAGGCCGGGCAGCACGCCCCTAGGCTGGGAGGGTTGACCGGCGGCGGGCGGCAGGAATCAGGGGGTGCCGGTGCACGGCTTCGGGAATGACGATAATTCTCATCGGGACATGCCTGGCGGGTTCGCCCCGCCAAACGTCCGGCGCTCCCCCAGTGGACGTATCCCGCAATGGGCCATCGATGAAGCGTACGGCAGGGCAGAGGCTCCTTCGCCCTGGCGCGGTGCTGAAGCCCCTCACCGGCGCCGGAAAAAGTTCCGGAGCAGGGCGGGAAGACCAGGATCCCGGTCGAAGCGGACCACCCCGTCGCGGACAGTCCAGTTGCGGACCGTCCTTGGGATCGCCCTGGTGGTCTGCCTGTACTTCACGCCGACGCTCTTCGACCGTGTGGTTCTTCCCGCCGCAGCCCCCTACCTGCCCGGGGCGAAAATGCCGCCGCCCGGGTATGAGGCAGCCTCCGCACCCCTGGGCAGACCACCCGCAAGCACGGACTCCACCGCCTTTGTGCTGCAGGAGTCACCGAAAGAGGGCCAGCGGCTGGTCGCGTACGATCCCTGCCGCCAGGTCCATTACGTTGTCCGGCCGGACAATGCGCTGCCGGGTGGCGATGTCCTGGTCCGGGAAGCAGTGGCAGCAGTCTCCCAGGCCTCCGGCCTGCAGTTTGTCTACGACGGACCCACCACGGAAGCGCCGTCGGATGACCGGTCTGCCTTCCAGCCGGACCGCTACGGAAAGCGGTGGGTACCGGTACTCATCGCCTGGTCAACGCCCGTGGAAACGCCGGGCCTTGCAGGGAATGTTGCCGGCCTTGGCGGGAGCGGTTATGTGGAGGCCGCCGGGCAGCCGCTGGTCCTCGAAGCCGGCCAGGTGCGCCTTGATGCCCCGGACCTTGCCGGCATCATCGCCGGCCGCCCGGACGGCGCGGCGGAGGTGCGCGCCATCATCATGCACGAACTCGGACACGTGCTGGGCCTGGACCACGTCAATGATCCGACGCAACTGATGTATGCGGAAAACATGGGCGTCAGGAACTTCGCTGCGGGTGACCTCGCCGGGCTGGCCATGCTGGGCAGCGGGCCCTGCGTCCCGCAACTCTAGGACCAGGCGGACATAAGCGCGGCGAATATCTGATATCGAAAAGCTCGTCTTCCCCAAATATATGAAGTACTTCACAGTGGATACCAGGACCTGCACCGACCGACCCGCAGCCAGTAACCAGAAGGACTTCACCGTGGAAACTCCCCTCTCCCATCTTGCCCACCTCGAGATCACCAGCCCGGACGTCGAAGCCTCGGCCCGGTTCTACGAGGACAAGTTCGGCATGCGCATCATCGACCGCACGGACGGCAACGTCTACCTCCGCTGCTGGGGCGACTACTACCGCTACAGCCTGGTCATCACCGAAGGCCCCGAAGCCTCCCTGGGCCGGATGGCGTGGCGCACCAACTCGCAGGAAGCTCTCGAAGCCGCGGCACAGCGCATCGAAGCGACCGGCGTGCAGGGCTCCTGGAGCGCCGGCGGCCACGGCTTTGGCAAGGCCTACGAGTTCACCGGCCCCTATGGCCACCACATGCGCCTCTTCTACGAGGTGGACAAGTTCGTGGCCGAGCCGGGCTTCGAGTCCACCTACCCGGACCGCCCGGAGCGCCGCAGCAGCCACGCCGCCGCACCCCGTTTCCTGGACCACGTCACTGTGGCCTGCTCCGACGTGCGCGGCTTCGCCAAGTGGTACAACGAGGCCCTCGGATTCCGCGTCATGGCCTTCGTGGACCTGGACGAAGCCCCCATCACGGTCTTCTCCGTCCTCACCACCAATGAAAAGTCCCACGACCTGGGCGTGGTGGCTGACACCTCCGGCCGCCCGGGCCGCGTCAACCACATCGCCTTCTGGGTGGACACCACCGAGGACCTGCTCCGCACCGCGGACGTCATGATGGAACACGGCACCCCGATGGAGTACGGCCCCTCCATCCACGGCGTGGGCGAGCAGAATTTCCTGTACTTCCGTGAGCCGTCAGGGCTGCGCGTCGAGCTGAACTCCGGCGGCTACCGCAACTATGTCCCGGACTGGGAGGCCAACACCTGGAAGCCGTCCGAAGGTTCGAACAACTTCTACAAGAACGGCGCCATGCCGCATTCCATGACCGAGTCCTTCCCGCCGGCCGAAGGCTTCACCGCCACCGAGGAAGGCGCCTCCCCCGAAATGAAGGAAGCCCTCCTGAACCCCTACGCCAAGCACGGCCGGGGCTAACGCGCCATGTCTGAAGCAACCTATTCGCTCATCCGGTTCCAGGAAGCCGGGGACAGCAAGGCCGGGGCAGGCCTGCTGGTTAATAACCGTGTCCTGCCGCTGGACGGGGAGATCAACTCCCTGATCGAGCATTGGGACGCCACCGAAAGCCAGCTGGACTCCCTGGCCGCCTCCGCGGGTGAGGACACCGGCCTGGCGCTGGCCGACGTCGAGGTCCTTGCCCCAGTGGAACCGGCCCAGATCCTGCAGACCGGCGCGAACTACCGCAAGCACGTCATCGACCTGGCCGTCGCGCACCGCGAACCTGGGGAGGACGCCGAGGAGGTGCGCGCCACGACGGCGGCCATGATGGATACGCGCGCGGGCCAGGGCACGCCGTACTTCTTCATCGGACTTCCGACGGCGGTCGCGTCCGCTACCGATGACCTCACCCTCCCGTCCTACTCGAAGTCCCACGACTGGGAGCTGGAACTGGCGGCCGTGATCGGGAAGACGGCCTTCCGGGTCACCCCCGAAGAAGCGCTGGACCATGTCTTTGGCTACACCATGGTCAACGACATCACCACCCGCGAGTACGTCTTCCGCAAGGACATGCCGGCCATCGGCTCGGACTGGTACCGCGCCAAGAACGCTCCCGGGTTCCTGCCCACCGGCCCGCTGCTGGTGCCCGCCAAGTTCTTCGGCGACCCCCAGGACGTCCAGGTGACGCTCAGGCTCAACGGGAAGGCCATGCAGGACGAATCCACGTCCGACATGATCTTCGGCGTGGCCAAGCTGATCAGCGAAGCCTCCCAGATCATGCCGCTGCGCCCGGGGGACCTGGTCCTGACGGGCAGCCCCGCCGGCAACGGCCAGCACTGGGGCCGGCTCCTCCAGGACGGCGACGTCATGGAGGGCACCATCACCGGACTGGGCACCCAGCTCATCCACTGCAAAGACGAAACTCCCACCGAAAGCAGCAAGCCGTGACCACCCAGGACACAGCAACCGGCACCGGGGAATCAACCGATTCCCCGGTTGTCCGGCGTGAAGACCCGCTCGGCAGCATCCGCGCCATGGCAGTGGCCCACAACAACTGGGGCCGCTGGGGCCACGATGACGTCCTGGGCACCCTGAACTTCATCGACACCGGCAAGCGGATCGAAGCAGCGGCCCTGGTGAAGACCGGCGAGGCGTTCTCGCTGTCCCAGCCGTTCGACACCAACGGACCACAAAAAGGCTGGCGCCGCCGCACGAATCCCGTCCACACCATGACGGACACCGGAGTGGACGCCGAGCGCGGCAACCAGGGCTTCCCGCACGGCTTCGGCGGCGCGGACGACGTCATCGCCATGCCGCTGCAGTGCTCCACCCAGTGGGACGGCCTGGGCCACATCTTCGACCAGGGCAAGGCCTGGAACGGCCGCGCCGCGGGAGATGTGGTCACCTCGGAAGGCGACCTGGTGACCGGGATCGAGACTGCGGCAGCCAAGATCGCCACCCGGGGTGTGCTGCTCGACGTGGGCCGCGCGCTGGGTCCTGACCTGGGACGGGACGACGGCGAGCTGCCGGACGGTTTTGCGATCACCCCGGACCACCTCCAGCGGACCATCGGGCTCCAAGGCCCCAGTTCCGAAGTGCGCCGGGGCGACATCGTGGTGATCCGTACCGGGCAGTACTCCCGGGTACGCCGTGACGGCTGGGGCGACTACGCCGGCGGGTCCGCCCCCGGCCTGTCGTTCAGCACCGCGCCGTGGCTGCACAAGAGTGAGATCGCCGGAATCGCCACCGACACCTGGGGCTTCGAGGTCCGCCCAAATGAATTCGACGGCGCGTTCCAGCCGCTGCACCAGATCGCCATCCCCAACCTGGGCCTGTTCCTGGGCGAGATGTGGGACCCGGACGGGCTGGCGGAAGCGTGCGCGGCGGACGGCAGGTACGACTTCCTGCTCACCGCCGCGCCCCTGCCCATCACCGGGGCCGTCGGTTCGCCGGTCAACCCGATCGCACTCCGGTAACTTTTCCAAACAACCACCAGCAGTAACGCCGTCACACCAAAGGAGTCAGCGATGGCAGCAGTACAGAACGTCGGAATCGTGGGTGCGGGAGCCGCGGGGCTGGCAGCCGCCATCCTCCTGGCCGACGCCGGCATCCAGGTGGAAGTCCTGGAGAAGGCGGACGCACCCCAGACCCTCGGCTCCGGGATCACCCTCCAAGGGAACGCCCTGCGTGTCCTCCGCCAACTCGGCGTCTGGGAGCAGGTCGAGGCGAAAGGCTACGGCTTCAGCACCCTGGGCCTGCGCGCCCCGGACCCGGCAGGCACCGTCATCGCGGTCCTTGAGGACATCCGCACCGGCGGCGACGACCTCCCGGCCACTATGGGTATGTACCGTCCGGACCTGACGGCCATCCTTCGGGAACGGGCTGAGCGGGCGGGCGCCCGGATCAGCTACGGGGAGACAGTCACGGGGATAGCGGACGACGGCGGGTCCGTCACCGTCAGCACCGCCGACGGCGGCACCGCGGCCTATGACCTCCTGGTTGGCGCCGACGGCCTGCACTCCGCGGTCCGCAAGGCCATCGGCATCGACGTCGAGCCCAAGTCCACCGGTATGGGCATCTGGCGTGCCTTTGTGCCGCGGCCGAAAGAGGTTGTCCGCACGGACCTGACCTACGGCGGCCCCTGCTTCATCGCCGGGTACTGCCCCACCGGCCCGGACACCATCTACGCCTACCTGGTGGAAAAGGCACAGGAACGCAAACACGGGGACGGCCCCCGCATCATGGCTGAACTCGCCGCAGCCTACGGCGGCCCCTGGAACGAAATCCGCGCGAACCTGGACCAGAGTGCCCGCATCAACTACACGTGGTTCACCACCCACCTCGTCGATGGTCCGTGGAACCGAGGCCGCACCGTCATCATTGGCGATGCCGCGCACAGCTGCCCGCCCACGGTGGCGCAGGGTGCGGCTATGGCGCTGGAGGACGCCGCCGTCCTGGCCGAACTGCTGATCAACGCCGACCACGTGACCGAAACCCTGTTCAAGGAGTTCACCGACCGCCGGCTGGAACGGGCCAAGGCAGTGGTCAACGCCTCCGTCCAGCTGGGCCAGTGGATGCTCGACGGCGTCCGTGACGCCGACGTGCCGGGCCTGATGCACGGCCTCTCCGTGATGCTGAAGGAGCCGGCATGAGCACCGGCTCCGGTGGGTCCCCCACGGTGGACGTCCACGCCCACATCCTGCTTCCGGCCCTCCAGCAACTGGTGGCAGAAGCCGACCCCGAGGGCTTCGGCGCGCAGCAGGCCCTGGAGGTGCGGCGCAACGGACCTGAGTCGATGGCGGCTTCGGGCAGGATGATCAAGGAACGCTGGCCGCAGCTGACGGACCTGGACCGCCGACTGGCCGATATGGACGCCCAGGGTGTGGACGTCCAGCTGGTCTCGCCGTCACCGTCGCACTTTTACTACTTCGCGGGGGAGGAACTGGCGCTGGAGCTGGCAAAGCAGGCCAACCAGGCAGTCCGTGACTTCGTGGACCGGGCCCCGGAGCGGCTCAACGGGCTGGGCCTGGTCCCGCTCCAGCACCCCGGCCTGATGGTCGAAGCCCTGGACCACGCCGTGCTGGAATGCGGCCTGCTGGGCGTCGAGATCGGCTCCTTCGCCGCCACCCCCGCGGACCCGGAGCGCAGCACGGTTGAGCTCTCGGACCCCCGGCTGGAGGCCTTCTGGTCACGGGCGGAGGAGCTGGGCGCGCTGGTGTTCCTGCACCCGTTCGGCTGCTCCCTCGATGAGCGGCTGGACCGGTTCTACCTGGCCAACACCGTCTCCCAGCCCGCCGAAAACGCCGTGGCCCTGTCCCACCTGGTCTTCAGCGGCGTCCTGGACCGCCACCCTGGCCTCAAGGTCCTGGCTGCGCACGGCGGCGGCTACCTTCCCACCACCCTGGGCCGGTCCGACCACGCCTGGCGCGTCCGGCCCGAGGCACATGGGTGCGCCGAGCCGCCGTCGTCCTACCTGAAGAGGCTCTACTTCGACTCGCTGGTGCACAGCGCGGCCGAGCTGCGGGCGCTTGTGGCCGCGGCCGGCCCCGAGCAGGTACTGCTCGGCTCGGACTACCCGTTCGACATGGGCTCGGACCAGCCCGTGGCGGAGGTCGTTGAGGCACAGCTCCCCGGGGACCACCGGGCCAGCGTGCTGGCCGGAAACGCCGCAACACTGGGCATAACGCCCGCTTCGGTCCGCACCGCCAGCCACCCAGCCTAAGGAACAGATTCATGGTCAAGATCGCCCGTTGGAACCACGACGGCGGGACGCAGTCCGGCTTTGTTGACGGCGGCACCTGCCACGCCCTCCCCCAGGGCCAGGACGTGCAGGCGCTGCTCGACGCCGGACTGGAAAGGGCGCTGGATATTGCCCGGCACACCATTGGATACGGTCCTGCCGTTCCTTTGGCGGACGTGCAGCTGATTGCCCCGCTGGCGCCTGCCACCATCCGCGACTTCGTGGCGTTTGAAGAGCACGTCGAGGGTGTGCGGAAGAGCATCGACGGCGTGGCCGGCGTGGCAGCGGAATGGTATGAGGCACCCACGTTCTACTTCACCAACCCGCACACGGTGACCGGGACCGGTGCGGTCATCGGAATTCCCGCCGGCTGCACGGACCTGGACTTCGAAACGGAAGTCGCCGCCGTCGTCGGCCATGTGCCGGGCAGTGACGGCAGCAACCTGTCCGCCGGGGAGGCCCACCGGCACATCTTCGGCTACACCATCCTCAACGACTGGTCCGCGAGGGACCTGCAGCGCCGGGAAATGAAGGTCAGCCTGGGCCCATGCAAGGGCAAGGATTTCGCCAACACCCTGGGGCCTTGGATTGTCACCGCCGATGAGTTCGAGGACCGGCACGATGCCGAGGGGTTCCTGCCCATCTCCATGTCCGTGCACGTCAATGGCGAACAGATTGGCCAGGACCTGCTCTCCAACATGGGATGGCCATTCGCCGAGCTCGTGGCCTACGCCTCCCAGGACTCCGTGGTGCGCCCTGGAGACGTGTTGGGCTCAGGCACCTGCGGGAGCGGCTGCCTGGCCGAACTGTGGGGGCGCAACGGCGCCCAGACCCCGCCGCCGCTGAAAACCGGAGATACCGTCCGGATGACCGTGGAGGGCATCGGCACCATCGAAAACACCGTCGGTGACCGGCGCGAGGCCTCGACCAGGGTTGCCTCCCGGACACGCCCGCGGAACCGGACGGTCCAGCCGGCTCCGTCCGCGATCTAAGTGGTTTCCCTTCAGCTCGACGGCCGCACCGTGGTGGTCACCGGCGCGGCCCAGGGGCAGGGCGCAGCAGAAGCACGCCTGTTGGCGGAGGCTGGAGCGCGGGTTATCGCCACGGACCTGGCGCCTGACACACCGGCCGGACTGGCTGTGGCTGCACCGTCTTCCCGAGGGGAGCTGCTCTACCGGCAGCTGGACGTCAGCGATGCTTCCGCGTGGGCCGGACTTGCCGAGTGGGTCAGGTCCCAGGGGTGGCAGGTGGACGGGCTGGTCAACAATGCCGGCATCACGCAGCGCAGCCGCCTGTTGGATGCCTCGGTTGCTGACCTGCAGAAGGTTTACGAGGTGAACGTGGCCGGCAGCATGCTGGGCATCCAGGCGTTGGCTCCCCTGATGGGCAGCGGGGCAGCGGTTGTTAACGTCGGTTCCGTGGCGGGTCTCACGGCGCATTACCCGGTGGCCTACACCGCCAGCAAATGGGCCCTCCGGGGGCTCTCGCAAGTGGCAGCCATGGAGCTGGGCCCCCGGGGCATCCGGGTGAACACCGTCCACCCGGGCTTCATCGAGACGCCCATGACGGCCGGCGCCAAGCCGGACTTCCGGCAGGCCAGCGTGGCCGAAACCCCGCTCGGCCGCACGGGATGCGTGGAGGAAGTGGCCGCCGTCGTGCTCTTCCTGCTCAGCCCGCTCTCCTCCTTTGTGACCGGCGCGGAGATCCCCGTGGACGGGGGCCAGTCAGCGCACGGCGGGGCCAAGTCCATCTCCGACGCGCTGCGCTGACTCCCCCTCCAGGCAGGGAAGGTCAGCCGGGCAGCACTGCCGACCACCCGCCGTCGACCATCAGGTTGGCCCCCGTGACGTAGGAGGCTTCATCGGAGGCCAGGAACAGCGCGCACCTGGCCACTTCCTCGGGTGCGCCGATCCGCCCCAGCGGGATGCTGCCGGCGATGGTCCGCCTGGGGTGGCCGGCAGCGAGGAGGTTGCCATCGGTGGCAGCGGTGCGGATCATTCCGGGGCTGACGGCGTTCACGCGCAGCCCGTGCCGCGCCCCTTCGGCAGCAAGCTGTTTGGTCATGGCCACCACTGCGCCCTTGGTGGCGGTGTGTGCCAGCCGGCCATTGGTCATGGACCCGGTGACGCCTGCGGTGGAGCCCACCAGGACGATGGCGCCGTTCCCCGCCTGGACCAGCTGCGGCCAGAAATACTTCACCGGCAGGAACACCACGTCCATTTCGTGCTCAACGTTCCACTTCCAGTCGGCATACGTGAGCTCCTCGACAGGGGCGAACCGGGTGACGGCGGCGTTGGCGTACAGGATGTGGACCTGGCCGTGCTGCGCGGCGACGCCTGAAGCCCATGCCGCCACCGCTGCCTCATCGGTCAGATCCACCCGTGCACTGCTCATCCGTCCCCCGGCCCCGGTGACCGTCCGGACCGTGGCCGCGGCGCCGTCGTCGTCCATGTCGCAGCCCACCACGTACGCTCCTGCCTCGGCGAAGGCCAGCGCGGCGGCCCTCCCCTGGCCGCTGGCCGTTCCGGTGATGACGGCGGTCTTGCCGGCCAGGCGCTGGGTGGAAACGGGTATGGGGGTTCCTTCCGGGAGGGTCTTTCCCTAAGACTTTTGCAGGGAAGGTCCGTGCCGGGAACGGCGTTCCGGGTCTAGGTGGTATCCGCCCCGCGGATAGTCAAGGGATGCGTGCTGGCCGGAAACAGCTCTTCCAGCCGGGAGCAGGACCGCTGAACCACCGAGCGCAGCCAGACGCTCGCGGGGTCCTCGGCCTGTGACGGGTGCCAGTACATGGCTTCCACCAGGGATGCCTCCGCGTCGTCGTCAAGCCGGAGGACGGCGATGTTGGCTCCCCGCTGGGCCCTGGCCGCCAGCATCCCGGGCACCAGGGCCACCAGGTCGGTCCCTTCCACCAGCAGCGGGAGGGACAGGAACCCTGCCACCACCGCGGCCACCCGGCGCTGGATGCCACGGGCCTCGAACAACCTGTCCGCCGGAGTGCTGATCCCCTCGCCAAAGTAGCCGACGGCGTGCGGCACCGTGGCGAGGTCGTCGAGAGTCAGTCTGGGCTGCTGCAGCAGCAGGTTGCCGGCGTCGACGACCGCCACGAAGCTGTCCCGGAACACCTGCTTGCTCAGGCCCTGCATCCGGTACCCGGTAGGTCCCACGAGCAGGTCGATCTTTGCATAGTCCGCCAGCTGGCCCTGGAAGCCTGTGGTGGGAACGAAATCGACGGACACACCCGGGGCCTCATCCTGAAGGATCCCGCGCAGCGGACCCACAATCAGCGCTGCTGCGTAGTCGGATGCCGCGATGACGAACTCACGCTCACTGGTGGCAGCGTCAAAGCCGGACCGGATCCGGGTGGCGCGCTGGATGTGCAGCATCGCCTCGTCGACCAGGGGCACCAGGGACTGCGCGAAGGGCGTGAGGTCGTAGGTGCGGCCGTTGCGGACCAGGAGCTCGTCGTCGAAGTGGCGCCTCAGCCTGGCCATCGCGGCACTAGTGGCAGGCTGGCTCAACTGCAGCCGCTCCGCGGCCCTGGTGATGTTCCGCAGCTCCAGCAGGACCTGCAGGTGGGGCAGCAGGTTCAGGTCCAGGTTCTTCATACCCACAGGTTATCCGTGCCCCGCCGGTGCGGCGGCGCCGGCTGGCACGCCGCCGCACGGTGGGCGCCGCTGGTTTACGAGAGCTCCTTGGCGATCTTCCGTGCCCCGCGGACGGCGATGGCCACGCTCATCAGGGTGGGGTTCATGGCGGTGGCCGTCGGGATGAGCGCGTTTCCGCCCACCACCAGGTTCTCGTAGCCCCACACCCGTGACCATGGATCAGCCACCGAGCTCCCGTCGTCGGCCTCCCCCATCCGCATGGTGCCCTGGTAATGCAGGCTGGAGCCGTTGGGCATGAGCCGGGGCTCCGCCACGAATACCCCCAGCGCCTTGCCGGCACGCCGGAGCCGCTCGGTGGCCTCCGCGATTTCCTTTTCCTCCCGCTCGGTGAGGGCGTACTCGATGGTCATGTTCGGGAAGCCGCGGTAGTCTTGTTCGTCCTCATCGAAGGTGACCGCGTCCTCGTAGCGGGGATGCTTGCGCATGCCGTAGCCCATGTTGACGTACCCCCACCGGTTGTCGGAGTAGGGCGTACCAGGCTCCATGGGGAAGGGTGTCGACTCGGAGTACATCACCTGGACGGAGAAGGGGTGCTCCGGCTCGGAGAACGGGATACGGTTCACGGCCGCCACCGGGTCCGCCGGGTTCTGGGCACGCCGGGCCAGTTCCGCGTCGAGGTCCTCCTCAGTGGCGAACTGCTTCATCTTGTCGGCGTCCAGGGCAACAGTGGAGATCACCACCGGGTGTTCAGTCAGGTAGTGGCCCAGCGCCTTGGGCCTGACGCCGGAGGCCCACAGGAGCTGCGGGGAGCGGAAGGCGTCCGCCGCCACCACCACCACGTCGGCGGGTACGAATGACTCATCGCCCGTGCGCAGGTCGTGGACGGTGACGCCGGTGACGCGGTGCCCGTCCAGTTCCACGCGGCGCACCAGGGTCAGGTCGCGGAGTTCGAACCGTTGGGAGAGCGGGCTGGTTTTATCCGCCAGGGGCCCGAGGACGACGTCGGCCCCTGCCCAGCGCACGGACCCGTCCGGCTGCGGGTCCCCGGCCACCGGGAGCGTGCCCACGCCGTAGCCTTCGGGCAGTTCCGCCCCGAACTCCCCGTCCAGCAGGCGGCGGATGGCTTCCCCGACCTTGGAATCCGCGAACGCGGCGCTGTGGACGTGCAGCAGCCCCTTGGCTTCCTCGATCAGGCTGTCCCACTCGTCATCCCCGATGAAGGCCACCTTTTCGCTGAAAGCGGGGGACGGCGTCGCGCAGGTCCAGTGGGCACCCTGGCCGCCCACGTTGGTGGCGGCAGCCGCGGCCGGGAAGGATGGTGCGTGGGCGGAGCCAACTCCGCCGAAGTCCAGTAGGTGAGTGCCTTGGCGTGCGGTGAACATGCCCTCGGTGACGGTTGCGGCGGGGATGCCGAGTGACTCCCGGTACGCGCCGGCCTGGGGGCCCTGGGACATCTCCCGGGCCCGCGCCTTTTCGGCCGGGTCCGGGATGTTCCGGACGCTCTCCCCGGGCACGGCGGTCAGCTGGGGTCCGGCTTCAAACATGATCACGCGAGCGTTCGGGGCCTGCTCCAGCAGCACACGGGCGTAGGTGGATCCGATGGGGCCGCTGCCGACAACGGCAATGGTGGGATTGGACATGATGTCTCCTTTGAGATCAGGCCGGAAGGGTTTCGGAAGGCGTGCGGGTTGCGGGGACAGGTTCGTCGGAGAGGCGCCCGTGCGGGAGCAGGACAGCCGCCACAATCCCCAGGGCGTAGGCGGCGGCCAGCGCGATGAAGATGGGGGTGAAGACGGTGCCGTAGATCTGCGCGACGCTGGCCTGGACTGCCGCGGACGCCCCGTGCACCTGGTGCGGCGTCAGCGTTGACGCGTCCAGCCCCGCCGGCAGGAGGGCGGCGACACCTGAGCCGACCACACCGCCGATGACCGCCGTCGCCACTGTCGATCCCACCTGCCGCACCAGGTTGATGGTGGCCGTGATGGTGCCGGTCTGGCTGGCCGGCGCGGCTCCTTGGACGACGGCGACGATCAGGCTCATGAACGCGCCAGTGCCCATGCCCACACCCGCCATCACCATCATGGGTGCCCAGAGCGGAAGGCCCGCGGGCAGCAGCGCCATGACCAGCAGGCCGGCCGCTCCCAGGATGGTGCCAACGATGGGAAAGATCCGGTACCGCCCGGTGCGGCTTGCCAGCCATCCGGTCAGCAGGTTGCTGGCAAGCATCCCGAAGACGGTGGCGATGGGGACCAGGCCGGACACCGTAGCGGTGGTCCGGTACGCCATTTGGAAGTACGTGGGCAGGTAGGCGGTGATGGAGAAGAGTCCGACGCCGATGATCGCCGAGAGCGCCGTGCCGGCGGCGATGGTGCGGTTGGCGAAGAAGTACAGCGGAATGATGGGCTCAGGAGCACGCCGTTCGATCAGGAAGAAAGCGATGAAACCGGCGACACTGACCGCCAGCGCGGTCAGGGCCGTCGCCCCGCCGCTCTGGTCAGCGGCCCAGGAGGCGGCCAGCACCAGGGCTACCAGTGCGGTGGTGAAGACGGCGGCGCCGGCGATGTCAAAGCTCCGGGGCGCCGGCCCTGGTTCCAGGCGGGGAACGGCAACCAGCGCGAAGGCAAAGGCGGCCGCGCCCACAGGGATGTTGATCCAAAAGACCCATTGCCAGCCCCAGTAATCAGTGATGGCACCGCCCAGGACGGGGCCAACCAGGATGGCGATAGGAAATGCTGCGCCGATGATGGCCATATGGCGGGGCCGTTCCCGCTGCGTGGTGACCCGCGCAATGATGGTCTGCGACATCAGCTGCAGGCCCGCTGAGCTCATGCCCTGCAGCACGCGGGCTGCAATCAGCCACGCGATGTCCGTGGCGAAACCGCAGGCAAGGGAAGCGGCAAGGAAGATCACCAGGGAGACCAGGAAGATCCGCCGGGCGCCGAGCACGTCGCCCAGCTTGCCGAGCACGGGGAGCAGGACGGTGCTGGCCAGGGTGTAGCCGACCACCACCCAGCTCATGAGCTGCAGCGCGCCCAGTTCGCCGGAAATGGTTGCCAGGGAAGTGGAAACCACGGTGTGGTCCAGCGCACCGAGGAAGGAAACGGTCAACAGCGAAGCGACCAGGAGACGGAGTCTTACGGGAGAGAGTGGCATAGTGGTCTGCCCGAACGATCGGGCCGTCGGCGCGACGTGGTGTGCCTCCGGCGCACCATCACGACGGAGAACGGGTCCGCGGGGAACCCCGGCGCCATTGATGAGCCTACCGCCACTTAAGTTGGAAAGCAACAAAAGATTGCTTGGTTTAGACACCTTGGTTCCGCGGCACCTGGAGGACTTCCCGGGCCAGCGCCTGGTCCGCCAGCAACTCCTCCAGATCCGCCGCAGGGTCCCCGGACCGCCAGGAATCAAGAGCGCGGCGCAGCGCAAGGCGGGCCGGGGACTCGTAGCGTTCAGCCGCCTTCAGGATTCCGTCCGCCGTGGAGGTTTCCACCCGGACTGACCCGGCAGGCTGGTCCACAACCACCTCCGTCCGCACCTCACCAAGGGCGAGCACCTGGAGGAGGCCCCCGGGGCCACGTCCCCCGCCCAGGGCAGTTCCCGCAAGAGTTGCTGGAAGGCTTGCGCCCGCGGACTGCACGTCCATCAGTGCAATCAGGCCAAGCGAGGCGCCGCCGGCCGCCCGGAGCGCCAAAGGCCCCTCCCCGAGGGAGCGGACCCAACCGAAGCCATCGCTGACCACCGCTTCCAGTTCGGCCGCAGGCGCGGCGCATTCCACCGTGACGGCCCGGGCCTGGTGCCCACGCCTTGCCTGCACGGCGTCCGCGACGACGTCGGGGCGCAGGCGTGGACGGTCGACCACCACAGGGATGTCCCCGGGCCAGCATCCGGCGTCGGGATTTTCGCGTGGAAGCACCCTGGGATCGGCAATGATTACCGCCGCCGCCCCCTGGTTCCGGGCGGCAAGCATGCCCTGCAACCAGTCGCCCGATCCAGGGACCACCACCACCGCGCCGTCAGGTTCCCCAGCGGGAATGAGAGCGGCCGAAAGCCCGGCAGCCGCACCCAGGTAGGACGGCAGGCGGGTGAAAACGCCGAGCCTGCGGCCGGTCGCCGTCATTGCCCTGCACCTTCCAGGATCCTGGCGGCAGCAGCGTTGGCGAGGTCCACGGCATAGTGCGAATCGGCCAGCACTTCGTCGTATTCCACGGGCACATCCCCCTCAAGGAGGGATGCCAGCAGGCGCCACTCCGCCACGTACCCGTCCACGGGCTGGCGCCGATAAGAAGTCCACCGTCCGTCCACGCTGCGCACCCGGACAGCGGCGCTTCCGGCGTGCACGAAAGCCGGCGGAAAGTCCACCTCGATGCGGTCATGGGAGGTGGTGATGGCCATCCGCCAGAGGGCATCCGGCCCGTCCGGCAGCATGGTGAGTGCCAGCTGGACCAGCACGTCGCCGGCGCGGTATCCCACCAGGTATCCGATCGGCGGCACCAGCCGCGCGTAGACAACCTCGTCGATTCCGGGCGCAATGTCCCGCACCGCGGGCAGGTCATGGATGGCCAGGCCCGTCAGCAGTTGCCGCAGGACACCGGCCGAGACTGCGGGGTCCCGGACATCGGGAGCGTCGCGGCGGGCGGCCTGGAACGGACCACCCTCCGCCACGAGTTGGTGGTACCTCTCGTTGGGCGGAAGCGCCAACGTAACGGAAACTGCCTGCACCTTGCCTTCCAGTGCCACCAGCCGGTGCCTGGCACGCCCCCATGCGGCGTCGAAGAGGTGGTTCGTCCCCACCATCAGGATGGCACCGGCGGCCCGGAAGGCCTCGATCACCGCCTCGGCCTCCTGGCGGGTGGTAGCCAGCGGCTTCTCGCAAAAGATGGCGCGTTTTCCAGCGGCCACTGACGCCAGGATCTGACGGGAATGCTGGGCCGGCGGACTGCAGATGGCCACCACGTCCACGCGCTGGTCCTCGAGCAGGTCCTGCTCCCCTGTTGAGCAACGGGCACCGGTCCGTTCGGCCAGGGCCCGGGCGCGGCCGCTTCCGGAGTCGGCAATGTGCACCACCGTGAAGAGCTCCTGCAGCTGTCCCAGGACGGGCAGATGCAGCGCGGAAACGCCTGGGCCAGCCCCCAGGATCCCGACATTCCAGGGCATGGCAACCTCCTCTTTTGTTCTTATTATTCATAAGTATGGTCAATTTGCGCTATTCTTATGGCAATGCGTACTTTAGTCGGCCTCCATGTGTGAGAATTGGTGCCATGACGACAGACTCCACCCTCCGCTTTGGGGCACAGACGGATGAAGTGACCAGCCTGCTGCGCATCGTCAACCTTGTGCGGACGGGGGAAGCCACCACCCGGCCGGAAATCGGCAAGGTCACCGGCCTGGGAAGAGGCGTCGTCAGCCAGCGCGTGGACCAGGCCATCTCGATCGGGTTCCTTGGGGATGGCGACTTCGGCGCCTCATCCGGGGGCCGCGCCCCGCGGACCCTGCGCTTTCGCTCCGAGCAGGGTCGCATCATCATCTGCGCCCTTGGAGCGGCACACATCAGGGTGGGCATCACCGCCCTCGACGGCGACGTGATAGACCATGCCCACCGCACGTGGGACATCGCCCAGGGGCCGGTAAAAACCATCAATGCCGTCATGTCCCTCGTTGACGACGTCCTCAGGAAACATCCGGAAGTACCTGTATGGGGAGTGGTGGTGGGCCTCCCGGGCCCCGTCGACTTCGCCACCGGGCAACCCGTAGCGCCGCCCATCATGCCCGGCTGGAACGGCTTCGATGTCCGCACGCCGTTCGAGGGGCGCTTCAACGCCCCCGTCTGGGTGGATAACGACTCCAACCTGCTGGCCCTCGGCGAGCGCGCCCGCCGACGCGACTCCCTGACGGACCTCATCTACTGCAAGATCGGCTCCGGGGTGGGCGCGGGCCTCCTGTCGAAAGGCAGGATCCACCGTGGCGCCAACGGGGCAGCCGGGGATATCGGCCACGTCCGGGTATCCGACTCCGACGTGCCGTGCCGCTGCGGAAAAGTCGGCTGCCTGGAGGCGGTCGCCGGCGGCTGGGCGTTGGTGCGGGATGCCGAACAGGCCATCAAGGACGGCGTCGCCACATCCCTGGCAGGCCGGGCAAAGAAGGGTCCCCTCAACCTGGAGGACATTACCCTCGCGGCGCAGGCGGGCGACCCGCTGGCCATCGGGCTCATCCAGAAGTCAGCGCACGTTGCAGGCGAGACCATTTCCGCCCTGGTGAATATGTTCAATCCAGGCGTCATCGTCATCGGCGGCGCCATTGCCTCTGCGGGAGAGGTATTCCTTGCCGAGGTCCGCCAGCGCGTCTATGAACTGTCACTGCCCCTGGCCACACGGGACCTCACCATCACGCTGTCCGTGAACGATGAGCGGGAACCGCTGCGCGGCGGAGCGG
Organism: Pseudarthrobacter sp. LT1; assembly: GCF_035621795.1. Classification (NCBI taxonomy): domain Bacteria; kingdom Bacillati; phylum Actinomycetota; class Actinomycetes; order Micrococcales; family Micrococcaceae; genus Pseudarthrobacter; species Pseudarthrobacter sp. LT1. The sequence goes on along the minus strand of NZ_CP141830.1, from coordinate 168,042 downwards.
AACTGGCCCGTGAGCAACTGTTCGACATCACCTTCCCCCGCTGGTTCGCCGACGGGCACCCCTCACCGGAACGTGAGGCAGTGCCGGCCTAGCCCCGCAAGGGCCGGCAGCAGGGGGCTCCGGTCAGGCCACGTCGCGCGAGGCGCCAGGCAGCACCGCGTGGAGTGGGTCCAGCCGGGCTTCGACATGGAATGGCAGCACCAGCGGCCGGCCGGGAGCGGCCTCCAGGTAGGGCACCAAAAGCTGGAAATCAACGGCAATGAGATGGCTGCCGCCGGCGAGCCCGTGCCCGCAATGCACCACCAGCCGGTCCTGGACAAACCACCATCCGGCTTCCTCCTGCAGCGCAGCCGGCGGCACGCGCCGCACCCCCAAAACCACCGCCAGCCCTCCTGGCGGAACCGTGCCGCCGTCGACCTCCACCGCCAAGCCAATGATGCTCGAAAGCGGCATGGAGCGGATCCAGGGCAGGCCGAGCCGCAACTCAAAGCCGCCCGCAACAGCAGTAAGGCACGGTGGAACTTGAGCCCGGCCTCGTGTGGCGCTCGTTCCCTGATCCCGAGCACGCCGAGGTGGACGCGCTGCGGGATGCCCTGGCTGGGGAGGGCGGGCGTATCAGCATCGTGGGTGCGAGCCTGGACGACTTCATGTCGCCCACCCGGCGCCGCACGCTGCAGGAGCGGCTGGACTTCCTGGTGCCGCAGCTGGTGGCGGCCCGCCGGGTGGGTGCCGGCGGGGTTCGGCTTCCCCTCGGGCAGGCCGGCCCGCAGCTCCTGGCATTGGTGCAGCCGCTTCTTCACGACCTGGATCTGGTGCTGTATGAGGAGGTCCAGGGCCAGCAGGCTCCGGACAGCCCAGCAGTTGCTCCGGCCCTCGAGGCGATCGCGGCGCTCGGAGATAGGCGCATCCGTGTCCTGGTGGACATCAGCATGCTGATGCCGGCACTTCCTGTCAGCTACCTCGAGGAACTGGGGAAGGGCGGCGTCGGTCCGGACCTTCTGAAGCGCCTGGCCGAAGAGTGGCGGGATCCGGCCACCGCCGGGGCAATACACGCACTGCTCCGGGCAGGCGGGGTACCGCCGCGAATCCACACCCTCTTTATGAACCTGCTCATCCGCTTTGGCCGGAGCGAAGCCGGCGACCTTCAGGGGATCCTGCCACTGGCGGGTGCCTTCCACCTGAAATTCTGGGACCTGGACGACGACGGCGGGCGGGTTTCGCAGCCGTTGCGGGATCTCGGGGGCCTCCTCAGCCGGAACGGGTTCACGGGCACACTGACCAGCGAGTGGGGTGGCCACGAATGGCTGGGTGATGACCCCACTGACATGACGCGGCGGCACTTGGCGCTGGCGGAGAATGCGTTGGCGGGCGGGTAGTCCGGCCAACCAGAGCTGCCGGACTGTTAACCAGAATTGCCGGCCTGGGATGTCCCGGGCCGGCAATTCCTGCGTGTTGCTGCTACTTGGTGCTGAAGGCGGCATCGAAGGCGGCCGCCGAGGGCTCGTATCCGGAGAGCCGGCGGACAAACTCCAGCGCTTCGGGAGCGCCGTCAAGGCGGTCCATGCCGGCGTCCTCCCACTCCACGGACAGGGGTCCGCGGTAGCCGATGGAGTTGAGCATCCGGAAGGCGTCCTCCCAGGGCACGTCACCGTGGCCGGTGGAGATGAAGTCCCAGCCCCGGCGCGGATCCGCCCACGGCAGGTGGGACGAGAGGCGCCCGTTGCGGCCGTTGGTGAGGCGCTTCTTCGTGTCCTTGCAGTGCACGTGGTAGATGCGGTCCTTGAAGTCCCACAGGAAGCCGACGGGGTCGATGTCCTGCCACACCATGTGGCTGGGGTCCCAGTTCAGCCCGAAGGCTTCCCGGTGCCCGATGGCTTCAAGCGTGCGCTGGGTTGTCCAGTAGTCGTAGGCGATCTCAGAGGGGTGGACTTCATGGGCGAACCGGACACCCACCTCGTCGAAGACGTCAAGGATCGGGTTCCAGCGGTCCGCGAAGTCCTGGTAGCCGGCGTCGACCATCTTTTCCGTTGCAGGCGGGAACATCGCGACGTACTTCCAGATGGACGAGCCCGTGAAGCCCGTCACCGTCTTCACCCCAAGCCTGGCCGCAAGCCGGGCGGTGTTCTTCAGTTCCTCGGCCGCACGGCGGCGGACGCCCTCAGGGTCGCCGTCACCCCACACCGCATCCGGAAGGATGCCGCGGTGCCGTTCGTCGATCGGATCGTCGCAGACTGCCTGGCCCTTGAGGTGGTTGGAGATGGTCCAGGCTTTGAGTCCGTTGCGCTCCAGGATGTCCAGCCTGCCCTGCACATAGGCGTCGTCATCCCAGCGCCACGGGTCAAGGTGGTCGCCCCAGCAGGCGATCTCGAGTCCGTCGTAGCCCCATTCTCCGGCCAGCCGGGCCACCTCCTCGAACGGCAGGTCGGCCCACTGGCCGGTGAACAGGGTGATTGGTCGTGCCACGTACATCTCCTCCTATAGCGCCGCGGCGGTGACGCCGGCGGCGACCCGCGTCCAGGCGGAATCATTGTGGGAACTGCGCTCCACGGCCTCGAGCACCCGCTGGATCTGAAGCCCGTCGGCGAACGTCGGATGCGGGTCGATGCCGTCCGCAATGCCCTCCACGAGGTCCTTCACCTGGTGGGAGAACCCGTGCTCATACCCGAGCATGTGGCCGGCGGGCCACCAGCCCGAAAGATACGGGTGCCCGGCCTCGGTGACCAGGACCTTCCGGAAACCCTGCCGGTCAGCGGGTGCGGTGCGGTCGTAGAAGTCGAGGCTGTTGAGGTCTTCAAGGTCGAAGGCGAGCGCGCCCTTGTCCCCGGAGACCTCGATCTGCAGTGCGTTCTTCCGCCCGGTGGCGAACCGGGACGCTTCGAAGGACGCGAGCGCCCCGGTCTCGAACCGGCCGGTGAAGATGGCGATGTCGTCAACGGTCACTGTGCCGTACCCGGCGCCGGCCGCGCCGGAAAGGCCGGAGCCGGAATCCAGCAGCGGGCGCTCCTTGACGATGGTGCCGACGGTGCCGGAGACCTTTTCCAGTGCCAGCCCGGTGACGAACTGGGCCAGGTCGATCGCATGCGCACCGATGTCGCCCAGGGCCCCTGACCCGGCATGTTCCTTCTGCAGCCGCCAGGCCAGTGGCATCTTCGGGTCGACCAGCCAGTCCTGGCGGTAGGAGGCACGCACCTGGTTGACCGCGCCCACGGCCCCTTCGGCGATGAGGTTCCGGAGGAGGGTCACGGCCGGAACGCGGCGGTAGGTGAAGCCCACCATCGCGCGGATCCCGCGGACCGCGGCACGCTCCGCAGCCTCTGCCATCGCTTCGGCCTCGGCCACCGTATTTGCCAGCGGCTTCTCGCACAGGACGTGCTTGCCGGCCTCCAGCGCGGCGATCGCTATTTCGGCGTGCGAGTCGCCGGGGGTGACAATGTCGACGACGTCGATGTCTTCCCGTGCGATCACGTCCCGCCAGTCGGTGGCGGACTCCGCCCACCCCCACTTCCTGGCGGCGGCAGCGACGGCGTCGGCGTTCCTGCCCACCACCACGGCCATCTCCGGCTCCACCGGCAGGTCGAAGACGCGGGGCGCGGTACGCCAGCCCTGGGAATGCGCCGCGCCCATGAAGCCGTAGCCGATCATGGCCACGCGCAGGCGTTTCATGCCAGCACTACCTTCCGGTCCACGGCCACCCGGTTCCCCACGTAATGCATGGGGGCGATCTGCATGTAGAGCAGGCGGAGCGTCAGGATAACCTCGACGTCGATCTCCTCGCCGGCCCCGGGGACGCGGTCCAGCGGAATGATGATCTCCGGCTTGTCCGCGACGAACCACAGCGTCTCCCATTGCTCCGGAAGCTCCGCGATGGAGTAGGAGGTCCCCTGCAGCTCGAACCGGAGGGATTCCTTGGGAATGGCTGTCCCGTTGACGGTCGCCGCGACGTCATCAACAGCGGACAGCCAGAGGCTGCGGTACCAGGGCAGCTGCACCGACACGGCGATGCCATCGGGGTGCCTGCGGACGTCGGTGTCCTGGAACAGGGAATTGTGTGTTGCCATGGGCTTTCCTTACTTGGAGGTCTGGACCAGGGTCGGGTGGGAGTCAATTTCGTCAGCGCCGGCGGAATCTTCGATGGCCTGGCGCATCAGGGCGTGCTGCTTCTTGACCAGGTCGATCGGATCGGATTCGCCGAGGTCGGCGAAAGCGTGTCCCTCCCATTCGCTGGACAGGAAGCCCTGGTAGCCGCCCTTGACGAACTGGCGCACAATCCGCGGGATGTCCATGGCGGGTTCATTGCCCTCGGCGTCGATGTCGTAGAACTTGGCGTGCACGTGGAACATCTGCGGCATGATGTCCAGCCATTCCTCCGGCGGAACCAGTCCGTGCATGTTGAACGCCAACCTGGTGAACGGGCCCAGCCGGGCGGGGTCAAAGTTGTTCTCCCGCAGGTAGTCCTCGAACTCCTGGTTGCGTTCCTGCATGGGCAGGGGCTTCCGCCAGATGTCCTGCATGACGGCGAAGTGTTCCTCCGGCAGGCCCATCTGTGTCAGCGTGCGGAACAGGGTGGGCGAGAGGCTGTGCATGGTGGAGCTGAAGTCCGCCGTGAAGCCCAGGCGGTCGCTGCCCAGTTCCTCGTACATCTCGCGGATCTGCAGGATCTTCGGATCGTTGGGGCCCTGTGGCGCATGGATCTCGTATCCGAGCTTCTGGTCGTACTGCTCGGCCAGCGGAAGGAGCCGGCGGAGGAGTTCCTTGCCGGCGGAACGGATGACGATTTTGTGGAAGCCCAACGTGTTCGCAGTCTTGAGCTGGCGCGCAAAGAAGTCGTATTCCTCGTCCGGGGTCATGTCCCGGTCCTTGCGGCGGCCCATATCCAGGTTGGTGCCCACGGCGCTGGGGGTGAGGCCGTAGCGGTCCATGCTGTCGCGCCACAGTTTCACGAAGTCGTTGTCCACGTCCGGGTAGGTGCGCAGCATCTGGGCGATGTTGAACTCCACGCCGGGGCCGAGGCCTTCGTCGGCCACAGCCTTGATCAAGGTCTCGGGCGTGTAGAGCCCGGCTGCGAATTCAGAGGTGAGTGAGTAGAGGGTGATGCCCAGCTCGATGCCCGAGCCGGCGATTCCTTCTGGCATGTCTTCTGTTCCTTTCCTGTCAGCCGCGGACGGGCTGGGCGAGGTGGCTGTTGAGGATGCGGCGGGCTTCGGCGGCGTCCGTAATCATGGCGGAGCCGGCGTCTTCGGCGGCGGACCGCTGGACGGCCTGCTCGCCGCGGATGATGTCGAACGGGTCCTCCCAGTTGTTCCAGTGCCAACCTTCGTATTCGCTGGAGATCGCACCGGAGTACCCGTTTTCCACCAGTTGGCGGACAAGGCCACGGACCGGTACCGAGGGCTCTTCGCCGTTCTCGTCAATCCCGAAGAACTTGCCGTGGACGTGGCGGACCCACGGCATGATTTCCAGCCAGGTGTCCAGTGGCGCCGGACCGAAGAGCCCGGTGCCGTTGATGCCGAAATCGATGCCGAGGTCCGGGCGGCCGTTCCGCGCTGCGAGGCCGATGAAAGCACCGAACCGTTCGCCGTGTACCTTTTGGGTGTTCGGCGGCCCTTCCGCGTAGAAGCCGTTCCACATCTCCACGACCTGCTGCAGCAGTTCCTCGGAGGCACCGCGGCGCCGGTAGGCCTCCAGGAGCGATGGGGCGAACCCGGTGACGGTGGCACCCCAGTCGGCGGTGAACCCGAGCAGCGGCGAGTTCAGCTTCTCGTACCGGTCCCGCAGGGCCAGGATGCGTTCGTGGGCGCCGTGCTGGTCCGCGTGGACCTCAAGGGCGAGGGTGACGCCGTACTGCTCCGCGACCGGGAGCAGGCTTTCCATGGCATCCGGCGTCAGGGAAATCTGGACCCGGGCGATCGGGAAGCCCAGGCGGGCGGCCACCTCGATCTGCGTGCGCATGTATTCGACCAGTTCGTCATGGTTCATGAGACGGTCGCGGCGCAGGCCGGTGTCAACGTTGACGGCGAGCGAGGTGGGCACCAGGTCCACCTCGGCCACGAGGTCCCGGAAGTGGCCCACGAAAGTGTCGTCGATGTGGTCCGGAAAGCCGCGGAGGCTCGAGAAGCCGATAACTTCCAGCCCCGGGCCGAAGCCCTCCGCAGCCACCTTGCGGATCAGGCCGTCGAGGTCGTACTGCCGGCCATGGAAGGCCCGGGTGAAGCTGTAGAGGGTGACGCCCTGGATGGGCGTGCCAAGGTTGGTCATCGCTGTGCCACCTTCATGGTCTTGGTGTCGTGCTCTTCGATATGCAGCACGCCGTGGTCGGTGATGATGTACGGGATGTAGAGCTTCAGGTCTACCCGCACTTCATGCTCGGCCTGGGGGTCATCGACGGGAAGCTCACCGGAAAGGACAGCCGAGTCCAGCGGGAACCACCACTCGCCGGTCTCGTCCACCAGCTCATCGAAGCTGAAGGTGCGGTTGTTCATGGTCCACCTCAATGAATCGGCGGGTGCAGCAACCCCGTCCACCGAGAGCGCGGCACCGGCGATGCACGAGCCGGGCAACGCGCGGTACCAGGGGATGCAGACCTCGACGGCGGTGCGGCCATCGGTGCTGGTGAGTGTTCCTTGCTCGATCATGCGGTCGGCGATCATCGAGACCTCCTTGTCTGCGGCATGCCTTGCCTGCTTACCGAAAGCGGCGTGAACCACTTTTTCATTGTTTAGTCATTCTATTGTCAGAATCTGACAGAAGTAAAGCGCTGGCCATTTCCGATGTCCCGTCCAGTTCCACAGCGATTCGCCGGGCCCCCCGTACAGCGAGCGCCACGGCCGTAAGGGTGGGGTTGCATGCTGTGGCGGTGGGAATGACGCCATTGCCGGCCACAAAAAGGCCGGGGACATCCCAGACCTCGCTGTCCGGGGAACACACGCTCGTGCCGTCGTTATACTCCCCCATGCGGGTCGTGCCCTGGTAGTGCAGCGAGGCGCCCGGCGGGAGGACGAAGGGCCGATCGTCAAGCGGCTCCCCCACTGCCTTTCCCAGCCGGAGGATCTCCCGCTTGGCCCGCTCCAGCACGTCCCGGTCCTTGTCCGTAAGGCGGTAGTGGATGCGCAGGGCGGGCATGCCGTAGCTGTCCAGGGTGCCGTCGTCGAACGCCACCCTGTCCTCCCGCTGGAGGTCCTTGGCGCAGAACAGGCCCAGTCCCACGATCGAGCCGGGAACCACGGGGTCGTCGTCAGCCAACGGGATGGGCGAGGCGTCCAGCTGCATGATCTGTCCGTGGAAGGGCATGTCGTCCGTGTAGGGCACCCAGGTGACGCCGCTCTGCTCACTGAGGGCGCCGGCCGCGCGGTGCTGCGCCTCGCCCGGGGCGACGTTGCGGAGCCTGCTGGCAAAGACCACCTGCGGCTGGTCGTTGAGGTACCGGCCCAGGGCATCGGGACGGATCCCGGAGGCCCACAGGAGCTGCGGGGTGCGGAGGGCATCGCCGCCGACCACCACGTACCGCGCGGCGATGCGGTGTGTTTCGCCGGTGCGGCGGTCCTCCACCTCGATGCCTGCGGCCCGGCCGCCGTCCACCAGCACGCGCCGGACCAGGGACTCGTCAAACAGGTCGAACCGCGGGTTCTCCCGTGTGGCATCCCCCATGACGACGTCGGATCCCGACCATACGAGCCGACCGTCGTCCCGCCGGTGCACGGCGAGCGGCATGGGCTGGACGCGGAATTCCGGCCTGCGTCCGTCATCAATGGCTGCGGAAAGGCGGTCATGGACCAGGCCGGAGAACGGCGCGCCCTCGAAGGCGGTGGTGGTGACACCCAGGAGGCGGTCGGCCTCCTGGAGCAGCTGTTCCAGGTCCTGAAGGAAACCGATGCGCTCCTTGCCTCCGGGCCGGGGGCACGCGGCCGTCCAGTGGGCGGCCATTCCGCCCACGTTGCTGGACATGGCAGCAACAGGCATACCGTCCTCGCCAGGGAAGGCGTAGCCGTCCTGCAGCAGATAGGTGCCCGGGCGGGCACGGCGTTCGCCGCTCTTGACGGCTCCCGGGGAACTCACGGTCTCGGCTCCAGCGCCAGGACCTTCCGATGCCCGCTGGGCGAGCGTGCGTCGCTCCTGGTCCTCAATGTTCTTGACGTGGGAGCCGGGCGGGCTGCTCACAGTGGGGCCCACCTCGAACATGGCAAGGGTGGCCTCCGGTGCCCGTTCGCTGAGGATGCGGGCATACGCGGATGCGGTGGGACCGCTGCCGACGATTGCCACATCAACGGCGGCGGGGTAGCGGCTGCCGCTCACCGCCCTGCCACCAATTCCTGGATCCGCCGGACGGACTTTGCGGACTCGATGGTGGGGTAGTACTCGAGCCCAACGGGACCGGCATAGCCGCTGGCCTGCAGATCGGCGAGCCGCGCGGCCCAGTCGATGGACCCGGAGCCCGGTTCCCCGCGGCCCGGCGCATCGGCAATCTGGACGTACTTGATCACGCCGCCGGCATTCGCGAGCTCGGCGGCGACGTCCTCGCCTTCCACCGTGGAGTGGTAGAGGTCGTACAGGACACCGAAGCTGGGCGAGTTGACGCCCTTGGCGATGTAGACAGCCTCCGATGTCCGGTCGAGCAGGGCTCCGGGGTGGTCTACCCGCACGTTGACCGGCTCCAGGACCAAGGTGATGCCGGAGCCTTCGATGTGGGCCACGCCCTTGGCAAAGATTTCAATCAGTTCGTCCAGCTGGTCCTGCCGTTTCCGGCCACCGAACCCGGTGCCGCTGCCCACGACGATCCGCGGGCAGCCCAGTTCCTGTGCCACTTTGACGCCGGCGTCGAGGCCCTCGTAGAAGGGTTCATGGTTCTTCGGCGGGATCATGAACTGCATACGGGGCTCGGCCAGCTGGGCGGTGAGCTGGACACCGGTTTCCTCAAGTGCCTCCTTGAGGGCCGGGATGTCCTTGCCGGTGGGGCCCCACATCTCGACGGCGTCGAAGCCGGCAGCGGCTGCAGCCCGGACGCGGTCGGCCGCGCTGTCGCCGGCTTCCGAGAACAAGAGGTCGATGTTGGGTGCGAGCTGGTACATGGGTGTCTCCTGAAGAAGTGGATTCTGCTGAAATTTGGGCCATGCATGGCGGGGCTATGGGAGGGCGCTAAAACATGGGATGGTCATGGACGGCACGGTCCGGGACGGGCTGAAGCACGTCCCAGTGCTCCGCGATCCGGCCGTCCTCGAAGCGGTAGAGATCCACCACTGCAGCATCGGGCCGGCCCGGCCCCGATGCACGGACATGGACCATGGCGAGGTCGCCGTCCACCAGGATCCGCTGGACGTCGAAACGGTTCTCCGGTGCGTCGTCGAACTTTGGCGTGAGGGCCGCGATGGCCGGCTCCGGCCCGTCCTCGATGGTGGGGTTGTGCTGGATGTATTGCTCGGCGACGTGGTAGTTGAACGCTTCGCGGACCCGTTTTTGGGTGTAGAAGAGTTCCACGAAGCGTTCGAACGCTGCGCGGTTGGCTGTCATGGGTGATCAGCCCTTCAGGCCGCCGGAGAAGCCCTGGATGAAGCGTTTCTGGGCGAAGAGGAACAGGACCAGGATGGGGATCATGGACACGATCACGATGGCGAAGATCGAGTTCCACTGGGACACCAGGGAACCGATGTAGTAGTACATCGCCACCGGCAGGGTCTGGTTGGCGGAGCCGCCCAGGAAGATCAGGGACGTGAAGAAGTCGTTCCACACAATCAGCCCGGCGAAAATGGTGACCGTACCCGTGGCCGGGGCCATCATGGGGAACACCACCTTGGAGAAGACCTGGGACCTGCTGGCGCCGTCGATTGTTGCTGCCTCCTCATAGTCCGTGCCCAGGCCGCGGAAGAAATTGGAGTAGAGGAAGATCGAGAGCGGCAGGAGCATGCCCGTGTACAGCACGATCAGGCCCCAGGCCGAGCCGGTAAGGCCCAGCGCGCGGGCGCCCATGTACAGCGGCACCGCCCCGAGCTGGCCCGGAAGGATGATGGCCACCAGGAACAGGTAGTAGGCGGCTTTGCTCCACCGCCTGGTGCTGCGGGAGATCACATAGCCGGTGACGGACCCGAGGGCCACCAGCCCCAGGATGCTGCCGGCGGTGATGATGGCACTGTTGGCCAGGCCCATCACCACGTTGGAGTTCCCCTTGGCGGACAGGACGGCAACGAAGTTGCTGAAATCCGGATGGACTGGCGGGGCCAGGGCTGACGTGGTGAACAGTTCGTTGGCGGGCTTCAGGGCCGTAGTGACCAGGAAGTAGAACGGTGCGAGGAACAGCAGGGCGAGGGCCCAGAGGCCGATCTCGCGGAGCAGGGTGAGCTTGGTGTAGCGGAACATGGCCTAGTCCTCGGGGTTCGAACGCGTCAGCCGCTGCTGGATTACGGCGAAGAACAAGATAATGGCGGCCAGCACCAGGGCAAGGGCAGCGCCGCCGCCGAAGTTACCCAGCGCGAAGGCCTGCTTGTAGACCTGGGTGGCCAACGTTTCCGTGGCCCCTGCGGGTCCCCCGCCGGTGAGCGCCATGATGGGGTCGAAGACGCGCAGTCCCTGGACGATGCCAAGCGTGGTGGCAATGGCGACGGCGGGGCGGATCGCGGGAAGGGTGACGTTGCGGAAACGCTGCCACAGGTTGGCGCCGTCTATGGCTGCCGCTTCTTCCACTTCCACTGCAACGCCCGCCAGGCCGGCCATGAAGATGACCATGGCAAAGCCGGTGGATGACCAGACCAGGACCACCAGGACGGTCCAGATGGCCCATTGCGGATCCGCGAGCCAGGGCTTGGCCTGGTCCCCGGCGCCGATCGCCGTGAGGAATGCATTGAGCGGGCCGTCGAAGTCGAAGATGTACTTCCAGATGTAGGCCGTGGCCAGCGGGCTGAGCACTACCGGCATGAAGAACAGGGTGCGGAGGATGTAGCGCGTCTTGATCACCCGGTTCAGCCCCAGGGCAATGATCAGTCCGGCGATATTGCCCAGGAAGACCGAGCCGAAGGCCAGGAAAAGCGTGTTTGAGAGAGCCCCGACTTTGGTGGGGTCCTTGAAGATCGCTTCAAAGTTGGCCCAGCCCGTGATCTTGAACGCGCCGATGCCCGTCCAGTTGGTGAAGGCAAAAAATCCGCCGATGCCGGTTGCCACATAGTGGATGGCAAACACCAGGGCTGTCCCGGGCAGCGCCCACCACCAGTGTCCGAACTCCAGGCCGTGGCCCCGGGAGCGGGTGCTTTGGCCCGCCCCCGGGGTACGCCTGCCTCTCCGGGGTGCTTCAGCTGCTTCGCTTTTCGGTTGCATCGTCGCAGTCATGGTATTTCCTTGCTTGTCCCTTTGAGTTGTTGGACCGTCGGTGGTGAAGAACGCTGCGCCTAGCCCCAGGCTGCGTCCATGGCCTGCAGCACCTGGTCAGGGCTCTTCTGGCCCGTGATGATTCCCTGGACACCGGTGGCCAGCGCGTCGTACACGGCGGAGTTGGGCCACTGGATGTTGGGCAGGGGGCTGTAGTTTCCGTTCTTGATCAGCTCACCCACGTTCTTGTAGGCGCCGCCTTCGAAGTCGTACTTGTCCAGTCCGCTGACGGGGAGGGCGCCGTCGATCTCGGCAAATGCCTTGGTCTGCTCCGGCTCCGCGGCCCAGTCGAGGAAGGCCTTGGCAGCGTCCTTGTTCTTTGAGGCCGCGTTGACGGAGAAGGCGTAGTTGGCGCTGGCGTAGACATAATCCTTGCCGCCCTTGTCGGCGGGAAGCGCGCGGACGGCGAAATCGGTACCGGACGCGGCCGACGCCAGCTGCTTCCAGCTGGGAGCCGGGATGAAGCCGGCCACGGCGGTGCCGCCTGCGAGGCCCTTGGTGATGGCGTCAAAGCCGGCACCGGCAGCGCCCTTTTGGAAGCAGCCGGCGTCCTTGAGGGTGTTGACCGCTTCCAGCGCCGACTTCCACCCGTCCGAACCCGCGAACGTCACTTCCTTGGCGGCGCGTTTGTCATTCCACTTGGGGTCTTCGGCGTACACCCGGGTGGCTGCCAGGGACATGGCCATCAGGCCCGTGTTGGGAGGGGCCGAGCCGGCGATGGCAAAGAGCGATTTGCCGGACGATTCAAGGGTCTTGCACTGGTCTTCCAGGGCTGCGAAGTCCGCGGGGAACTGTCCCGCGGCCTTGACCGCTGCCTCGTTGGAGACAAGGGCAGCAACGGTGATTTCCGTTGCCTGGCCGTAGACCTTGCCGTCCTTGCCGAAGGTGCTGTCGCTTCCAGCCGGCAGGAGTTTCCTGGCCGCGTCATCCAGCGGCTCAAGGAAGCCGGCCTCGGCCAGCGGCAGGATGCTGCGGCCCTGGCCTGAACCCGGGGTCGTGACCACTACGTCGGAGGCGTTGCCGGCCTGCAGCTGCGTCCGGAGGGTCTGGTCGTAGGAGTCGTTGGGCTGCGGGTTGAACGTGATCTTCACGTCCGGGTGCGCCTTCATGTAGTCCTCGCCCAGCTTCTGGAACGGGCTTTCGATGGTGTTGGAGGTGGCGAAGGAGAGCGAGAATTCCTTGCTGCCGGAGGAGCTGGCGCTTTCAGCGGAGGATGAGCAGCCGGTGAGGGCCAGGGCAGCCAGGGTGGGGACGGCAAGGGCGCCGGCAACTTTGAGTGCCAGGGAGCGTCGGTGCTGTGTCATGTTCAGCCTTTCAGACTTCGTTGTCGAAGAACATCCGGGAGCGGTGATCCCGGTCACTCACCAGTATGGGTGAGATGTGTAGGAAAAGCACATAAGTCTTTGCTATGGCAGACATAAGTCTGGCCGGGGTCATGCAAAAGGTCCATGGTCCATTGGAGCTATTGATGGAACCTGCCGGTGATATCGAGGGCGCTGATAAACTTCCGTGACGTGCTTCACGATCGAAAGACTGCTCCGTGACCAACTACGCTTCGCTCGCGCGGCTTGACCTTAACCTGCTGATCTCATTGGACGCGCTCATCACCGAACGGAGCGTTACCAGGGCGGCGGAGCGCCTCCATTTGAGCCAGCCGGCACTGAGCGCTTCCCTTGCACGGCTGCGGTCCCATTTTGGCGATCCCATCCTGGCCCGCCGCGGCAACGCCTATGAGCTGACACCTTTCGCGCTGCGCCTGGCCGAACACACCACAGCCGCCCTTGAGGCTGCCCGCCGCGTCTTTGAAAGCCAGGCATCATGGGAACCGGCAGACTCCGAACGCGAGTTTTCCATCTATGGTTCCGATTACGGCTTCAGTACCATCGGCCGCGTTGTTTCCGAACTCGCGGCCCAGCGCGCCCCGGGAGTCCGGTTCCGGTTCATGCTGCACAATCCGCTGGTGGTGGAGGATGCCGCCAACCGTCTTCGTTCGGTGGACGGCATGGTCATCCCGCACGGCTTCCTTAACGGGTTGCCGTACCAGGACCTGTGGCGCGACGACTGGGTGGCCATCGTTTCCTCCTCCAACGGCGCTGTCGGCGAAAAGATCACCATGGAGAACATCGCAGAGCTGCCGTGGGTGATGACATACCAGTCCCGGTCAGCATTTACGTCCGCCCAGCGCCAGATCCAGCAGCTGGGGATTGAACCGCGGGTGGAGGTCACGGTTGAGAGTTTCCTCGCCCTCCCCCATTTCGTGCTGGGCACGCACCGGATCGGCCTGATCCAGGCAGCGCTGGCACCGGTTGCCCTGCAGCTGGACGGCGTGCGTGTCCTGCCGCTGCCCTTCGATGCCACTCCGCTGGTCAATGCCCTGTGGTGGCATCCCGCGCATGACCGGGACTCCGAACATGAGTGGATGCGCGCCCTCTTCAAGGAGGCGGCGGACATTGTCGCCGCCTCCGCTCCAGGGGAACCCCGCTAGGCAGTGGCCGGCACGGACCGTATGCTCTTGCGGATGAGGTCATGCTGCTTGCGGACCAGCACCAGCGGGTCCACTTCGCCCAGTTCAGCGAACGCGTGGCCTTCCCACTCGCTGGACCAGTAGCCGCGGTAGCCGCCCTCCACGAAGACGCGCACCAGCTCCGGGTAGTCGATGGCGGGCTCGTCGCCATGTTCGTCGATGTCATAGAACTTTGCGTGGACGTGCAGGATCTGGGGCATAATGTCCGCCCACTCCGCGGGGCTGACGTGGCCGTGCATATTGAAGGCCAGGTGCGCAAAGGAACCCAGCCGGGCAGGGTCAAAGTCCCGGCCCTTGAGGTAGCCGATGAATTCCTCCTGCCGGGCCCGCATAGGCGCATCGGTGGCCCAGATTGCCTGGAGGGTGTCGACGGAGTCGTCGTCCAGGCCCGCCCGGCGCACGGCACGGAGGAGCGTGGGCGACATGCTGTGCATGGTGGACGAAAAGTCAGCCACGAACCCCAGCAACGGCGAATCGAGTTCTGCGTAGACGTCCCGGACCTTCATGATTTCCGGCGAGTTGGGTCCCATCGGCGCGTGGATTTCGTAGGCCATCTTGAGTTCCAGCTTCTCGGCCAGCGGCAGGAGGCGGCGGAGAAGGCCCGGCTTGGCGCTCTGGATGCGGACCAGGGGGAACCCCAGCTTCTTCGCACCATGGAACAGGGTCTCCGTGAACTCATACTCCTCGTCCGGCGTCATGTCCCGGTCACGGCGCCTGCCCATGTCCAGGTTTGCGCCGAACGAACTGGCGGTGAAGCCGTGCTTGTCGAACGCAGTCTGCCAGGCCCGGGCGAAGTCATCCGTTACGCGGGGGTAGGTGGGCAGCACTTGGGAGGCCACAATCTCGATGCCCGGGCCGATGCCAAGATCGGCAACCCGGTTCAGCAGCCCGTCAAAGTCGTACCAGCCGGCGCGGAACTCGGCGCTTGCCGAATACAGCGTGAGCCCAAGGGCGAAGGGGTCTTCCCCGGTTGCCGGCGGAGGGGGTGCCGCCGCCGTCGTGAGTAGGGGTGCGGGCGCAGGTCCATCGGTGACGGCCAGTTCAAGTGCCTGGTTCACGAAGTTGGGGACATACATGCCCGGGGCCCCGTCCTGCCCCGGGGCAATCTGCATGTACGGCAGGCGGAGCTCGCCGATGAGCTGGACGGTGTGGTGGTCCCCGGGAGCAGCGGGCCGGTCACGGCGGACAATGAGCAGCGGGTGTTCCTGCAGGTACCAGAGGGTTTCACTCTGCGCCGGAAGGTCGGGCAGCGCGTAACGGGTGCCGCCGACCTCCAGGGACAGATCCCTTTGGGGGACGTCCTGGCCGTCGATGGTGAGCCGGAGGCTGGTGACCGAGGAGAGCCAGAGGCTCCGGTACCACGGCAGGGTGAGGGAAAGGGCAAGTCCGTCCGGGTGGGCGCGGAGGCTGGATTCGTCAAGAAGTCCGTTGGGCATGATGTTCTCTTTACTGGGATGGTGATGGTCAGTCGAGTTCGGAGGTGATGCGGCGGATCAGGGCATGCTGGCGGCGCACCTGCTCGATTGCCCGCCAAGGAGTGCGTTCGCCTTCGTATTCGCTGGAGAGGTAGCCGGTATAGCCGGAGTCCTTCAGTGCCTGGAGCACGCGACGCCAGGGAATCTGCTGGTCTTCCAGCCGGTCGTTAATGTCGTGGAATTTCGCCTGGATGAACACCACATATTGGGCAATGTCCTTGAAGTCCGCGGGGTTTACGCCGATGCCGTCAAGGAACGCCGGACGGCTTTCCCGGGTCTCACCTTCACGCAGCGGTATGGGCCGGTCCTGGAAAATTCCGGTGTCGATGAGCAGGCCGAAGTTCTTGGTTCCCGTCCGCTCAATGAGCCCAATGTAGTCATCCACCACCGGGTGCTTGATGGGCGTGGGAGAGTGAATCTCGGGGCAGATGACCACTCCCAGCTCGTGGGCCAGGTCAAGGGAGCGTTCCACCGATTCAGTCCAGATGGGGTCCGGCACGAGGTCGCTGGAGACCACGCCGATTTTTGGCCGGACAAAGCTGAAGCCCAGCCGGTGGGCGAGTTTCAGGTCCCTCTGCAGGGCCTGCGCGCCTTCGGCGGCCGTCATCGATCGGCCCGGGTGGAGCCTGGTATCAATCCAGGAACCGTAGTTGGTGGGCTCCAGGGAGTACTTTTCCAGCAGGTTGAACCATGTGTCGATCCAGGCCGGCGAGGGCTCAGGATAGCCGGGAACGTGCCCCTCGCCGAGGATCTCTACCCCCGTTGCGCCCACATCAGCCACGTGGGCCAAGGCACTTTCCAGGTCCAGGACTGTGCCGTAATCGCCCATGTAGCTATAGAGGGAAACTCCATAGCGGAACGTCCCGTCGCCGCCTTCGGGCGCCAGCGTGACCTTGCGGCTGACCCGGTGGATGGTGGGCTGGTGCTCCACAGGTATGTAGGACATCCGTAACCGCAGCTCGATGCTCAGTTCATGGACACCTTGCGGAAGGCCGCCGTCGAACGGAACCGTTATCACCGCCGCTTCCTCAAGCGGCCAGCGGACCCCTTCGCTGCCCCACAGCTCCGGCAGGGAAAAGGTCCGTCCGCCAAAGGTCCACAACGGAATGTCCGGACCCACGTCCACCAGGTTGCCGACGCGCACAGCGACGCCATCGACCAGGGAAGCCGCCATGCCCCGGTAGGAGGGCATCCGGACGCGGAACTGGAAGCCGGTTACCCGCCCTCCTTCCGTGACGTTGCGGAAGCCTGCGGACTGGATGAGGTCTCTTTCGAGAAGCATCGTTGCTCACTCTCTGTAGGGGCATGCCGATCGTAGCAACCATTATGTCTTTTTCAAACTAAAGTATGTAGACTTTCGCCAAAACTCTCGAGGAGCAGGGAGCGGGCAGCAGTGGCCGAAAAGTTGAAGGCACTTATCCTGTCGGGGCACATGACCCGGGAGCATGACAACGAATTCCGCAGCTTCCGGGCGCACAACCAATGGCTTACCGCTGTCCTGGAGGACACGGGCAGGTTCCACGTGCGCGTCGTGGAGGATCCGCGCGGACTGGGAGCCGGCGTCATCGATAAGTACGACGTGGTCCTGGTGGTGTTCGAGGGGCGGGACGGGTACCACGAAAAGGCGGTGGGCTTCGGTGCCGAAACCGATGCCGCGCTGCTGAAGTTTGTCCATGAGGACGGGAAGGGCATCGTATGGTTTCACGGCTCGGCCGTCCAGGAGGACGACTGGGGCTACCCCGAGGAGTACAACGTCATGCGGGGCGCGAAACTCAGTGTGCCCACCGGGCTGCGGCCGCGGCCCTGGGGTGAGGCCCGGCTGCAAACCGCCGGGCCCCGCCATCCCATCACCGAGGGCGTCAGCGGGACATGGACCGTCACGGGTGACGACATCCTGACCGGCGTGCAGCTGTACGACGGCGCGGAAATGCTGCTGTCAGTATTCGATGACCTGGAGTCCTACGAGAATGCGCCCATGTGGCCCATGCCGCATTACCCGGTGGATATCCCCGAGGGAGGCCTCGCCAACCTTCCCGGGATCAATACGCAGCAGCCACTCGCCTGGATCAACGACTATGGCAGCGGCCGCAGCTTCACGATTACCATCGGCCACGACATCGACACGTTCCGGCGCATCGAGTTCATCCGGATGTTCCCGCGCGGTGTGGAGTGGGCCGCCACCGGAAAAGTCACCCTCGACGGGCCGGACCGCCGCGGTGAGCGCCGCTTCCTGCCCTGGCCCTACTACAACCACGAGGGGTAGTGACCGGCCCCACCGCCCCGCCGGCTCGGGGTGCTCCCTCAGGCTTCCGTTTCAGCCCCGTGGAGTTCTTCCCGGGTCGGCGGGTTGGCACCGGGGCGGGACACGGTGACAGCAGCGGCGCGGGCGGCATGTTCCAGGAGTTCGGAGAGTCCTTCGACGGGAAGGTCGCGCAGGTCCTGCCGGTTCTGGGCGCCGTCCAGCTCCCGGTCCACCAGGCCGGACAGCAGCGCCGCCATGAAGGAATCCCCCGCCCCCACGGTGTCCGCCACCTCCACCCTGGGCGCAGGAATGGCGGCTTCACCAGCACGGCACACGCCCCATGGCCCGTCCGCACCGCGGGTGACCACCACCATCGCCGGACCTTCCTCGCCGCCGAGCGCCAGCCACTTGCGGGCCGAATCCAGCACATCCTGTTCCGGATAAAGCCAGGCCAGGTCTTCATCCGAGGCCTTGACCACGTCGGACAACGTCACGAACTTTTCCGCCTGCCGCCGCGCAAAGTCCACGTCCGTGATGATGCTGGGCCGGC
Source organism: Pseudarthrobacter sp. LT1 (assembly GCF_035621795.1). NCBI lineage: Bacteria > Bacillati > Actinomycetota > Actinomycetes > Micrococcales > Micrococcaceae > Pseudarthrobacter > Pseudarthrobacter sp. LT1. The sequence goes on along the minus strand of NZ_CP141830.1, from coordinate 149,905 downwards.
AGTTGGGATCGAAGCTGATGGTGGCGGACGGATGGGCGTATTCGACGGCGGCCAGCACTTCGGTTGCACCGGGCGCCAGCATGGTGGCAATGGAACCGGTGTGCAGCAGGGTGGTTCCCTGCAGCATGAAGCCAAGCCGGTCTGCCAGGTGCGGCAGCTCCCAGGCGAGGTCGAAGGTGTAGGTGGCGGCGCCGTCGTCGTCAATCAGTGCGGTGGCCACGCTGGTGGGCAGCTCGTCCGGGGGCATCGGCAGCATGACGGAGCTGGCGCGCAGGTGCGCAGCCACGGAGTCCCCATACGCGTCGCGGCCGCAACGGCCGATGAACTGCACCGGGTGGTCCAGCCGGGCCAGGCCCACGGCGACATTCAGGGGACTGCCACCCACGTGGGCCTCGATCCCGGAAGCGCGCTGGACAACGTCAACAAGGCCTTCGCCGATCACTGTGAGCATGGTCATACTCTGCCAGAAAGAGGCCTGAGTCAGCAGTTCGTGTCAGCCGAGCAGCTTTTCAACCAGTTCCCGGCACGTCACATAGGCCTCCGCGGCGGGATCGATGAGCGCGAAGTGGTCCCCCGGCACCGTAATCAGCCGCGCAGGAACGGGTCCGGAACGGCTGGCTTCCACATACGTCGTGGACATACCCAGGGGAACATCCTCATCTTCCGTCGTGTGGAGGGCGTAGACCGGAACGTCCAGCGGCAGTGCGGCCATCGGGTCGGCCACGCGGTGGCGCCCGGGGAAGTCCGACGACGGTCCGCCCAGCAAATTGCCCACGGCGCCGTTGCTGAGGCCCAGCCTTTCGGCTTCGGCCAAATTGAGCACGCCGGACTGGCTGACCACCCCGGTGAGGCGGACGGCGTCGTTCGTGTTCTCCATCTGGCGGGCCTCCGCCGCCCCAAGCCCGTCCAGCCGGTCCCTGCCCGCAGCCCACACCGCCAAGTGGCCGCCGGCAGAATGTCCCAGCGCCACTACTTTGCCCAAGTCCAGCGAGTGCGGCCCTGCGAGCGCGGCAAGCTTGTCGATGCCCGCAAGGATGTCCTGGAAGGTGCCCGGCCAGCCCCCGCCGTTGCCCGCGCGGCGGTACTCCAGGTTCCAGGCGGCCATCCCGTGCTCCGCCAGGTCCTTCGCCAGCGGCTCCCCCAGTTCGGCGCCGTAGGTGGAGCGCCAGTAGCCGCCGTGGATCACCACCACCACACCCCGGTGCTTGCTGCCCACAGGGAGATCCGGGAGGAAAAGCTCACCCCACTGGCTGGGGTCCTGGCCGTACTGGTAACTATGCCGCTGCACCTTGCCGAGACTACAGGCGCCCGTCGCGGGACGGCGTCAGACTGGCCCACTTTTGCCCCTGGCATGGGCTGCGGGACCTTGGACTTCCCAGGGTCCCGCAGCCATAACTGGGCCAGCGCGGGCATTACGGCTGTTTCCGTTTAGCCGGTGGCCCTTGTGGGCACGGTTCCTGGCATGGAAGAGGCTGAAGTAACCACCCAGGATTCGACTGTTGAGGAGTGGACACGCGCACTGGCGGAGTCCACGGGTTCGCCGGGCGGGGGCGCGGGGACCGGTCTGATGCTGGCGGTGGCGGCGTCGCTGACGTCGATGGTCGCCGGCTACAGCGGCAACGGGGAGGACGACGGCGGGGAGCCGGCCGGGATACGGACACGCGCCAGGGCGCTGCGCCGGGAAGCCCTGCAGCTGGCAGATGACGACGCGTCCGCTTCCAAAGCCTTCGGTGCCGCCTTCCGGCGCGAGCCGGGCCCGGAACGGGACGAAGCCATCCGCCGGGCATCCGTGGAGGCTGCGGCCGCATCCGCTGTCCTGGGCGAACGGGCCATCGAAGCCATTGACGACCTCGCCTGGCTGGCCACCAACGGCAACCGGTCACTGGTCGCGGACGTCGTGGTCGCGTTCGGCGCCCTCCGCGCGGCAGTGGCCGGCGCCCGCACCAATGTCAGTTTCGACCTCGGATCACTCCGCTCCACCGGGGCCACCTTGGAGCAGGTCCGTCAGCAGCAGCCGGACCTGTGGGCCGCCGTCCAGAAACTCAGCGAAGCCATGGACCGCATTGACACCCTGACCGCAGACATTGACCACCGTGCCGCCCCGACCGACGCCGCCTGAGCAGGGCAAACATGTGACCGCCTGGTTTTGATTGCGCTCCCGAAGGTGGTTGGACTCTGCTGCACGGCTGTGCTTATGGTGGGCAGCATTGTTTGCAGGTAACTCTGGGGGGAGGCGTACTAGGTGAAGTCAAGACTGGCTGCCTGGACGTTCCTGCGCCCCCTCTTGCTCGCGGTGGCGGCGGCCGCATCGTGGATCGCTTTGTCCGCCGCGGGTGCATCCGCTGATACCTCCGCTCCCGGCGACCCGCTTCCGGGTGCCGGACCGTCCACGCTGGCATCGGCCACCGCCACCCTCACTCACCAGGCCGGAGTCGTCCTGGAACCAGTGGAATCCGGACCGGCAAGCGCCCAGGCCACCCCGTCACCTGTAGCGTCGCCTCCCCTCCGCCCGGCCGTGGAGGACGTCACCGCCGTGGCCGACGACGTTGTGCAGGCTGTTCCGGTGGTCAGCACCGTGGTACCGGCAGGAGCCGTGTCCGCAGTGGTTGATCCCGCCATTGGCACTGTGGACGGCGTTGCCGGCGAAACGGTGGGAGCCGTTGTTCCCGTGGCAGGCGCGGTCCTGGAGCCGCTTGCTCCGGTCCTCGAACCGGTCATCAGCGCCGCTCCTTTGCCGGCACCCATTGCACCCCCGCCCACGACCCCGGCCTCTCTCCCCGCGGGTGTCGACAATCCGCAGGCCGGTGATGCCGCGCCTGCCGGGCTGGCCGGACTGGAAGTTGTGGCAGCCGGGTTGGAAGTTGGGATCCGCGGCACAGCGCCGGACTCCGCCCGGCCCCTCCACGAGATCCCGCTGTCCCATGGGAAGTTTCACAGCAGTAGCCTGCCGTGCGGCCCGGGGATGAAGCCGTCCGCCGGGAGGCCCCTCCTGACGGGGGCGGATCCGCAGAGCCCGCCGTCCCGCGGGCCGGCTGATCTGCTGCCCGGCGTCCCAGGTGCCACCGGCGGAAGCAACTTCTCCGGCAATGGCAGCGCCATGCCCGCTTGGCTGGACGGCCAAAACCTGCAGATGCCGGCGTCCGGCTCAACCGCCGTCCAGGGCAGCCTGCCCACTGCCCCGGACCCTGTGTCCTTCTACCCCGGATCCTTTCCTGACTAATTGAGGCCCCTCTGCGCCCCAACGCGGAATGAGCCAATCCCGGGCTAAGCAGTAGGCCCGATCCAACTTTCAGGAGAACTCCAAATGATGCACCGCACTATCCGTGGATGCCTGCTCAGCGCAGTGATCGCAGGCGGCCTTCTGGCCTCCAACAGCGCAGCCGCCCATGCCGCCGGCACCACGCCGGCGACGCCGGCCACGATTTCCGGCACCCACGCCGCCACCCCCTTCCTGGACGGCACAATTTCATCCGTGGTCCAGCCCACCGGCCGCAACACCCACACCGCAGCAGCCGCCGGGGACGCCGTACCGGCAGTGGCCAGCGATTCCGAGTCCAAGCCTCCGGCCGCCACCGGCGTCAACACCGGGCTGCTGGTGGTGGGACTGCTGTTTCTGGTCTTCGGAGGACTGCTGGCACTGATCCTGGGCCGGAAGCGCGGCTGATCCGGGTAGCGTAAGGAAAACCCAGGCAGAGGAAGGGCCCAGCATGGCACGCGTCTTCATCACCGGATCCACCGACGGACTTGGCCACGCGGCTGCGGACACGCTGTTGCGGGACGGCCATGAGGTCATCGTGCACGCACGGTCCCCGGAACGGATCCCCGCAGTCCAGCACCTGCTGGACCGCGGGGCGCAGAGCGTTGTCGGGGACCTGGCCATCCTGGCGGACGTCCGGAAGATCGCGGAGAACGTCAACGGAATCGGCGGCATCGACGCCGTCATCCACAATGCCGGCGTCCTCAGCGGCACGACGCTGCTGCCGGTGAACGTGGTGGCCCCGTACCTCCTGACAGCACTCATTCCCGGCCCCCGCCGGCTCATCTACCTGAGCAGCGGCATGCACCGGGGCGGCGACACCGGCCTGGACGGCCTGGACTGGGCAGGACGCACGACGACGGCCTCCTACTCCACCACCAAGCTGCACGTCACTGCGCTGTCGGCAGCAGTGGCCCGGCTGGTGCCGGGCGTCGCCAGCAACGCGGTGGATCCCGGCTGGGTGCCCACCCGGATGGGCGGGCGGTCGGCCCCGGACAGCCTGGAACTGGGCCACCGCACCCAGGAATGGCTGGCTACCAGTAATGACCCGGCCGCCCTGGCCAGCGGGGGCTACTGGTACCACCAGCACCTCCAGGCCCCGCACCCGGCCGCCAATGATCCGCGGTTCCAGGACGCCCTGCTGTCCCGGCTCGCTGAGCACACCGGCGTCACGCTGGAGGGCCTGGGCTGAGGTGATCAGGCGGCCGTGGCCGCGAATTCGCGGATGGTGATCCCGGAAAAGGTTGCCGGACCGCCGTCGGTGTACAACGATATGCCGGTGTCGCCGTCGGCAAAATACACCTGCTGGGAGAGCACCGTGTGGCCGGCGTTCACGAATACTTCCACGCTTTGGGTGTCCACGAAGACGCGAAGGTGGACCGACCGCGCAGCCGCATCTATGGGTGCCGCTGCGCGCGTGTAGGGCACCAGCGGGCACTCTGCCCGGTCCGATGGTGCACGATCGACATACACCTCGGCCCCGTACTTGCCAATGTTCGTATGGCGGCTGCCGTCCGCAGAGCGGCCAACCGATACCCCCACGTTTGCCGCCGTGTCCCAGGAGATGTCCAGCTCCAACTCGTAGGCGCTGCCATGCCACGGCAGGACGGTGCTGCCATCCACTGTCCGGTCAGGAAGCACTGTGGCGGAGGTGGCGTAGCCGGTGAGCGCGGCAACCGGGCTGCTCAGCAGGGTGTACCAGCCTCCGCCCTGGCGCTCCAGCCGCAGCTCCCGGACGATGGAGTTCTGCCCGTTGTAGCCATCTGTCGCATCCGTGGGGACATCCCGGCCCGCGTACTTCCAGTCGTTCATCCACGCCACGGCATACCGCCGTGCGTCCGGTGCTTCCACGGCCGGCCACGTCACCGCCGCGTACCAGTCCCAGCCCCAGTCCAGCCACTGCGGGTTGGCCACGTCATCGGCAAGGAACTGCTGCCCGTCCCACGTTCCCGTCCAGTAGGCGTAGGTCATGGGCAGTCCGATGCTGTAGGCGTCCATGCTGGCGCCGAGCACCCAGTGCCGGGTGCCGTCGCCGGCGGTCATCTCGAAAAGGTCCGGGCATTCGATGCCGCCCAGCGCGTGGTTGGGATAGTCGAAGTTCCGTTTCAACTGCCAGTCGCGGAGATTCGGCGAGGTGTAAAAGGCCGCGTACCTGGCCCTGCCGATGACGCACACCCACTCCCCGCGGGCTTTGTCCCAATGGATCTTCGGGTCACGGAACCATTCCGCATTATCGATCTCCGCCTGCGTGGTGGCGGTCCGGCCGTCAGCATTGGGGATCACGGGAGCAGGCAGGGCAGTGAAGGTGTAGCCGCCGTCGGTTGACCAATACAAATACTGCTCCTGGTACTTGCGGATCCCATCGGTGGGCTGTGTCGCCAGGACAACCAGGGCGCCCGCCCCGAAGCCGGCCGTATTGTCGCTGTCCACGACGGCCGAGCCGGACCAGACGGGAAAGTCCGGCTGCAGCGGCAATGCTGCGCCATGGTGTGCGTAGGCGACGCCGTCCGCGGTGGTGGCGTGGTCCCAGCCGCCGGGACCGTTGTTCTGCGCGGAATGCAGGTAGTAGAGGTGGTAGGTGCCGTCGAGGAAAACGGGCCTTTGCGGATCGCACAGCCAGCCCGACGGCGGGGTCATGTGGAAATGCGCACGCAGGGACCGCTGCGCCTTGGCAGGGGTCCCGCGCCGGGTACTGTTACCGAGCAGGGCGAGGGCCCCGGCTCCGGTCCCCTGCAGGACATGGCGGCGGGAGATGGCGTAGGTCATCATTGACTTCCTCTCGTGGGGCGGCGGCTTTGCCGGAGAGCGCTCAAGGGGGACCGAACCGTAGTGAGCCCATGGATCCACGTTGATTAAGCGCTTAAGCAAGAGAGGCTAGCGACAGGGAACCCAAGCGGTCAAGGGTCTGGGCCGAAGGAGCGCCCGTCACATTTCCCGCCTGAGCCAGCGTGGAGAGTATTTTTGCTAAAACGCTTGATCAGCCACCAAATAGACGCTACCTTCAGGGTGATAAAACGCTTTAGCAGAAATGGACATCACCGCCGATGAGCTATCCAGTCTTCTTCCAGCCCGCCGATGCCTGGGTTGGGGACCTGATCCCCTTCCAGAAGGACGGCGAGTTCCAGCTCTTCTACCTTCACGAGGTCCGCAGCGAGCCCAAGCCGGGAACCGCCTGGAACCTGGTGACCACCAAGGACCTCATCCAGTTCCAGGACCACGGCGTGGCGCTTCCCCACGGGTCTGCGGAGGACCCGGACTTCAACTGCTACACCGGCAGCATCGTGGCCGATGAGTCCGGCGTGCACCACCTGTTCTACACAGGGCAGAACCCCGACAACCTGGGACCGGACGGCCTGCCGCTGCAGCTGGTCATGCACGCCACCAGCACCGACGGGACGGGCACGTGGTCGAAACACCCCGAGCTCGCCTTCGGCGCACCGGACGGCTACGGGTCAGCCGACTGGCGCGATCCCTTCGTCTTCCGTGACGAGGACGCGGGGCTGTGGCGGATGCTCCTGGCCGCCAGGCATGCCGACGGCCCAGAGCGCCGGCGCGGCGTCATCGCACAATGCGTGTCCACCGACCTGATGACCTGGACCCACACCGACCCGTTCTGGGATCCCCGCCGCTACGTCACCCACGAATGCCCGGACGTGTTCGAGTGGGGCGGCTGGTGGTACATGGTCTACTCCGAGTTTTCCGAAACGTTCACAACCCGCTACCGCATGGCCAAAAGCCCCACCGGCCCCTGGACGGTCCCGGCCCGCGACAGCATCGACGGGCGCGCCTTTTACGCCTCCAAAACCGCGGAGCGGGACGGCCGCCGGTTCTTCTTCGGCTGGATCGCCAGCAAGGAAGGAAATTCCGACGACGGCGCCTGGCAGTGGGCGGGCACCATGGCGGTCCTGGAGGCACGGCAGAACGCCGACGGGACCTTGGCCTTCGGGTTCGCCGACGAGCTGGTGGACAGCTTCTGGGACGAGGTGCCCCTGGAACTGGAGGGCCAGCCGGTTGACCGCAGGCTGCCCCTCCGGCTCGATGTCCCGGACGGCTACAGCGCCGCCGTTGCCACCACTGAACTTCCCAGCCAGTTCTACGCCAGGGCGGTACTGGACATCGGCCCCGGCACCACTGAATGCGGACTACTGCTGCGCTCCACCCCGGACGGCGACCACTCCTACATCCTCCGCCTCGAGCCCAAACGCGGACGCATGGTCTTCGACCGCTGGCCCCGGGCCGCCCACGGGGACGCCCAGTGGCATGTCTCCGGGGACGTCCCGTTCGCCATCGAACTGGAACGCCCGTGCCACCTCCCGCCAGGCCGGCACACGCTGGAGGTAGTGGTGGACCAAGACCTGTGTGTCGCCGTCGTGGACCGCGAGGTGGCCCTCAGCACCCGCATTTACGACCTTCCCGGCGGCGCCATTGGTGTGTTCGCCGGCGAAGGCTCGGCCACCGTCGCCCAGTTTGAAGTGCGCAAGCGCACCAACAACTGAATACCGCTCCGTTCCACCCGACCCGTTTTAGGAAGATCCACTCCAATCAGAGGAGATTGCCGCAATGAAGACCCTGTTCCGCGCTGCCGCCGTGGCAGCAGTTACCGCCCTTGCCCTGACAGGCTGCGGAGGCGGAGGCGCCACCAACACCGCCAACGTCGCCCCCACGGGAGAGATCAAGCCCCGCGAAATATCGTGGCTGCTGTCCCGCCCGGCCGATGGCGCAGTCATCAACATCATGAAGAAACTGGCCGACGATTACGGCAAGGACCACCCGGGCTTCAAGCTGAACCTCATCACCACCCCGGACCGGCCGTCCTACATCCAGAAGCTCGAAACCCTGGCGGCAGCGAACAAGCTGCCCGAACTGTTCGACACCGATGCCACGCCCTTCGCCCAGCAGCTGGCGAAGCAGGGCAAGATGCTGGATGCCGGAAAGCTCCTGAAGACCCTGGGGATCTACGACAACTACCGCCCCGGCGCCCTGGACTACCAGCGGTTCGACGACGGGTCCCTGTACATGATCCCGTTCCAGTTCGAACTGGAGTTCATGTGGTACAACAAGGCACTGCTGGCGAAGGCCGGGGTAGCGGTGCCCACATCCCTGGACGACATCCCCGCAATGTGCACGGCGCTGCGCAGCAAGGGCATCACGCCCATCGCCATCGACGGGCAGGACCAGTGGCCGCTGGAGCGGTACGTCGCCTACCAGCCGTTCCGGGCAGCCGGGCCTGACTTCGTCCAGAAACTGAAGAAGGGCGACGCCAGGTTCACCGACGCCGCAGGGCAGAAGACGATCAACTGGATGGCGGAACTGGGCAAGGCCAAGTGCTTCCAGGACGGCTTCTCCGCCCAGGGCTACTCCGACGCGCAGAACCAGTTCACATCCGGGCAGGCTGCCATGTACAACATCGGCACCTGGGAGCTGCCCAGCCTGGCCACGGACAAGCTGGACCCCGCCGTGCGCAACGACATCGACTTCTTCACCCTGCCCACCACCGCCGGGTCGGTGACAGCCGCGAACGAGTTCGTGTCGCCGTCGGGCATCGGCATGGCCGTCAACGCCAAGACCTACGATCCGCTGGTGAGCGACTTCCTGAAGTTCGCCCTGCAGAAGTACCCCGCCGAATATGCGGCCACCGGCGCGCTCTCCCCCACCACCGACGTCGAAACCACCATCCCGGCCAACGCCACCCCGTTGTACCGGAAGGCGCTTGACCAGGCCAAGGACCTCGGTTCGAAGCAGGCCATGCCATGGGACACCCAGCTGGACCCCACCACCAACGGCCGGCTGCAGCAGGAGCTTGTCCTCCTGGTACAGGGTGAAATCACGCCGCAACAGTTCACGGACACCCTGGACAGCACCATCGCCCAGAACGCCCCCAAGTTCTTCAAGTAAAGGTCCGCCATGCTGCCCAACAGGTCACGGACTTCCGTCCTGGTCTTCCTGCTCCCCCCGCTCCTGCTTTACGGCGCAGCGGTCCTCTTCCCCATCCTCCAGTCGCTGGTCCTGAGCTTCTTCTCCTGGAACGGCATCAGCGACATGGAATTCGTCGGCCTGGACAACTACCTCAGGATGTTCACCGGTGATGACATCTTCTGGCGTGCCTTTGGGAACGCTTTGGTCTACCTGGCCATCTGCCTGATCCTGCAACTCGGTGGCGCCCTGCTGGTGGCCAGCCTGCTCACCTCCCTCCGCCGCGGACGGGAGCTGATCAAGACCCTGTACCTGCTCCCGGCCGTGATCTCCACCGTGGCCATCGCCTTCCTGTTCGTCCGGATCTACTCCCTGGAACCGGTGGGCCTGCTCAACCAGCTGTTCGCCTGGGTGGGCCTGGGCAGCCTGGAACGGCCCTGGCTCTCTGACGTGGGCACGGTCCTGGCCGCCGTCTCCGCTCCGGAAGGCTGGCGCTTCACGGGGCTTTACATGCTGATCATCTACGCGGCGCTGCTCGCGGTCCCCAAGGAGCTCGAAGAGGCCGCGGTCCTGGACGGCGCCTCCCGGTGGACCCTGTTCACCAAGATCCGGTTCCCGTACATCCGGCCGGTGTGGATCACCACCACCATCATGGCCACCACCTACGGCCTGCGCGGCTTCGATATCCCCTACCTGATGACCAACGGCGGCCCGGGCCAGTCCTCTGAACTGCTCACCACCTACATGTACAAGACGGCCTTCACCAGCACGGACTTCGGCTATGCCAGCACCATCTCGGTGTTCATTGTGGTCGAGTGCCTCGTCGCAGTCGGCCTCATCCTGTTCCTGCTCAAGCGGAAGGCAGACGCATGATCACCCAGGCAGCCCCGCCAACCCGGCCAACCGCCGTCGAACCTCCAAGGCGGCCACTGCAGCGCCGCAAGCGCCGGCCGGACTTGTTCCGCACCTTGTCCCGCGTACTGATCATGCTGATCGTGATCGTGCAGGTGTACCCGCTGGCCTGGCTGTTCCTCACCAGCCTGCGCACCGAACAGGACTTTGCCACCGGGGACCCGTTCGCGCTGCCCGGCTCGTTGACCTGGGAGAACTACGCAAGGGCCTTCGAAACGGGGGACCTGGGCCGGAACATCCTGAACAGCTTCGTGGTGACCATGGGCGCCAACGTCCTGATCGTCCTGCTGGGGATGATGGCCGCCTATGCCATCCAGGTGCTGGGGTTCCGGTTCAGCAAGCTGGTCCGCGGGCTGTTCCTGATCGGGATCATCGTCCCTGTCCAGATCGCGCTGGTCCCGCTGTTCATCGACTATTCGCAGGTGAACCTGCTGGACACCTACCAGTCGATGATCATCCCGCTGGCTGGTTTTTCGCTGCCGATGTCCGTGTACCTGTTCTCCTCGTTTTACGAGTACATCCCGAAGGAGACGTACGAGGCAGCGTCCCTGGACGGCGCGGGGCCCTACCGGATCTTCGGGCTGATCACCCTTCCACTGTCCGTAAACACCGTGGTCACCGTGGTGCTGGTCAACAGCATCTTCATCTGGAACGACTTCATCTTCGCCAACACGTTCGTGCTGTCGGAGGATTTGAAGACCATTCCGCTGGGGCTGCAGAATTACATCGGGGCCATGGGCAAGGTGGACTGGACGGCCACGTTCGCCGCCGTCTGCGTCACCATCACCCCGCTGCTGCTGGTATTCCTGGTGCTCAACAAGGCCATGATCCAGGGACTCGAAAGCGGGGCGACCAAGGGATGACCGCCACTGCCGATGGTTATACTCCTGAAGGAGGGCAGATGAGTTCAATGGAGAATGGCGCGGAGGCATCCGCACGCGGACCACAGCGCCCCTCGCCGAAAGCGCCGGAACGGCCGCATCCCGTTACCCTCCGGGACGTGGCCGAAGCAGCCGGTGTTTCCACCGCCACGGTCTCGCTGGTGGTCAACAAGAAAAAGGATGCCCGGATCGCGGAGGAAACCCGCCAACGGGTCAAGGACGCCATCCGCGCGCTGGGCTACCGGCCCAACGCGATGGCAAAGACACTGGTCAGCGGGACGTCCAAGTTCATCGGTCTGGTGGCCGACGGCGTGGCCACCACGCCCTTTGCCGGCCAGATCATCCACGGGGCGCAGGATGAGGCGTGGAAGCACGGGTATGCGCTGCTCATCGCCAACACCGAGGGCAACAGTGAGCTGGAGCAGGACGCTATCGCCATGATGCTGGAGTACAAGGTGCGCGGCATCCTCTATTCCACCTGGTTCCACCGCCAGACGGACATTCCGGCCCCGCTGCGGGAAGCGGACTTCGTCCTGGTGAACTGCTTCTCCAACGAACAGGGCGCCCGGGCCGTGGTTCCGGACGAGGTCCAGGGCGGCCGCTCAGCGACAGAACTCCTGTTGGCGCACGGCCACCGGCGGATCGCGTTCATTAATGCCACCATCCCGGCACCGGCCAAGGACGGGCGGCTGGCCGGTTACCGGCAGGCATTGGAGAATGCCGGCATTCCGTTCGACCCGGACCTGGTGATGGAGGCCTATCCGGACCAGGAGGGCGGCTACCTGGCCACGGCCGGGCTGCTCGAGCGCGGGGCACCGGCCGTGTTCTGCTACAACGACCGGATGGCCATGGGCCTCTACGACGGCCTGCGCGAACACGGGCTGTCCATCCCCGGCGACATCGCCGTGGTGGGCTTCGACAACCAGGAAGTCATTGCCGCACACCTCCGGCCGCCGCTGTCCACCGTGGCCCTCCCGCACTACGAACTCGGTGCCGCCGGCGTGCGGGTGTTGCTGGGAATCGATCCCGCCCCCGGCGGACCGGCAAAGATCCACTGCCCCGCCGTAGAACGCGCGTCCGCCCAGGCCCAGGCCCACGCGTAGCCCATCGGTTGCTCCGCAAACGCCGTTTTGACGCACGAAAAGGGCCTTGGGCCCACGCCGGCAGGGTTCCCTGGCCGAGCTTGCGAGGCTAGGGTGCCGGTGAGGAGCAATCGATGGGGGTGAAGGCGGCCTTAGGCGGTACCGAGGCGGCGTTCGACGTCGGCCGCTTCCGGGTACGCCGCCTGCGTCCCTTTGCGGGTGGTGGCCAGCGCCGCGGCAACGGAGGCGAATGCGGCGGCATCCGCGAGTGCATCGCCCGCCGCCAACCGCACTGCAACGGCACCCGTGAAGGCATCGCCGGCACCGGTGGTGTCCACGGCACCAACCGTGGTGGGCTGCACACGGGTCACCCGGGCGCCGGGCGCGGCGAGCGAGTCCAGCACCACGGACCCCTGCGAGCCCAGCGTCACCAGGACCTGCCGGATTCCGTGGCCGGCGAACCGCTCCCGCACCGCGTCCCACTCCTCAGCAGGAGCGTCCGCCCCCGGGATTTCAGAAGCCAGGAACAGCGCGGCCTCATGCGCGTTGACCAGCAGGACATCCGCCAACCCGGCCAGGGCTGACGGGATCTCCGCATACGGCGAGAGATTCAGCAAAACTGTTGCGCCGGCGTCGTGCCCTGCCTGTGCGGCGGCGAGCACGGTGTCCGTGCTGACCTCCAGGCACAGGCTCACCACGGCAGCCCCCTCCAGCACGTCCCCGGCGCCGGCCACGTCCGCCGGGGACAACGTGCCGTTGGCACCGGCCGAGATGATGATGTTGTTCTCGCCGCGGGCGTCCACGGCGATCACGGCGACACCTGTGGGCTCGCTGGACGTGCGGACATGGCTGACGTCCACGCCTGCGCCGGCCACCGAGGCCTCGAGCATGTTGCCGTTGGCGTCCTCCCCCACGGCACCCACCAGGCTGACGTGGCCGCCCAGCCGGGCCGCGGCCACGGCCTGGTTGGCGCTCTTGCCACCGGGGTTCACGGCGAAGCCGTTGCCCTGCACGGTTTCGCCGGGCTGCGGGAGCCGCTCGCAGTAGATGGTGAGGTCGGCGTTCAGGGAGCCGACGACGACGATCCGGCCTGGGTGCCCAACGCCCGCGCTGCTCATGGGGCCACCTCGGCCTCAACCGGCTTGGGGATGAGCAGCGACGCCGCGAACGCGGCCACGGTCAGCGCCAGCCCGACGAGTACGACGGTCAGGTACGACGCGGTCGCATCCCCGAGTGCGGAGGTCGCCACCAGCACGGCGGGCAGGATGAGGAAGCTCAGGCCCGCGCCCAGGTTAAAGGCGCCGGCGTTCATGCCGGGGAGGAAGCCGGGGTTACCGGCAGGCGAGAGGACAACGCCGAGTCCGTTGAGCATGATGTTGACCGTACCGGCGTACATGATGCCCAGCAAGACCGTTCCGGCGATCATCATCGGCAGGCTGTGCAGGCCCAGGAAGGCGATGACGGCGAGCGCGGCGATGCTGCCCAGGAGCCCGATCCGCAGCACCTTGGTGTACCCGAGGACGGGTGCAAGCTTGCCGCTGAGCGGGCCCACCAGCCAGCCCAGCAGGGCGTACGGGGTGAGGATGATCAGTGACATTTCGGTGGGGCCCACGCCAAAGCCCGGGTCGGCGGCCTGGACGTAGGCGGGCACGATGCCGTTGATGACGGCGAAGATGCCGGTCATGGTCAGGGTGGTGGTGAGCAGCGGCGCCCAGGTGGCGCGCTGGCGCAGGTGCACGGTTTCCACCATGGGCTGGGCGGTGCGCTGTTCGGTGCGCCAGAAGGCGAAGAACGCGACGGCGGATACCAGGACCAGCGCCAGGCTCAGCAGCAGCGTGCCGGAGTTGAAGCCGGCCACGAGCTTGGCTGCTTCGTTGAGCGCGGTGAGCAGGGCGCCGACGGCCACCACAATGAAGAACACGCCGCGCCAGTCCATCCGGGTGCCGGCGCCGGGCTTGCTTTCGGAGGCGAGGAACATGATGAGGGCGGTGGCCGCGAGGGCCAGGACCACCATCAGCCAGAAGATGCTGCGGAAACCGAAGTGCTCGGCGAAGTAGCCGCCCACGAAGGAGTCCACGCCGGCCACACCGCCGTTGACTGCGGTGATGAGGCCCATGAGGGTGCCGTACTTGCGGGGGTTGCTGACGGCGGACCGCAGCATGATCAGGCAGAGCGGGACGGTGGGGCCGCTGACGCCCTGGATGATGCGGCCCACGAAGAGCCACGTGATGTCCGGGGCCAGCGCTGCGATGACGGAGCCCACGGCCATGAGCAGCATCATGCCCACCAGGACCTTCTTGCGGCCCACGATGTCGCTCAAGCGGGGAAGGAACAGGGAGAACAGCGCGGCAGCGGTGAAGAACCAGGTCTGGGAGAGGCCGATCAGGGCCTGGTCCGCCTTGAGTTCCTGGCCCATGGTTACCAAGGCGGGGCTGAGCATGGAGGCGTTGAGCTGGAACGCCACGCAGGCTGCCAGCAGGGCGGTCATGAGGGCGGCGATGTTGCCGCGGCCGGTCTTGGTTTCAGTTATGGTTGCGGTCGTCATTTACTTGACCCCTCCGGTGGTGAGGGAGGCAGCGCCCGGACGTACGACGTCGGCCGCGTTGCCGCTGGTGGGCGACGCACCTTCGCTGCGTCCGCCGTCGTCCGTGTTGCCGGTGGTAATTGGCTCGCCGATGCGTTCCAGCGCGTCGGTGACCAGGTCCCAGAATCGTGCGTGGTCCAGGTCCACGGCCACGCTGGTGTGGCAGTCGGCGGGGGCCGGGGCGCGGAAGTCCGCCACGGTCATGCCCAAGGTCAGCGTGCCCTGGAGTTCAATGTTCACGGGAACCTTGCGGGTGCTGACGATGCTGGGGTCGATGACGTACGCGACGGCGCAGGGATCGTGGACCGGCGGGTAGTCGAAGCCCTGTGCGTCCTTGTAGGTGTGGGCGAAGAAGTCCATCAGTTCGGTGACGAACTTGGCAGGCTTGGTGCCGATGGCCGCGATCTTTTCCACCACGTCCGGGGTGGCCAGCGCCTGGTGGGTGAGGTCCAGGCCCACCATCACAACTGGCCATTTTTCGTTGAAGACGATGTGCGCGGCCTCGGGATCGATGATGATGTTGAACTCCGCCACGGCGCTCCAGTTGCCCACGTGGTAGCCGCCGCCCATGAGGACCACTTCCTTGACGCGTTCCACGATGCGCGGTTCCTTGCGGGCGGCCATGGCGATGTTGGTCAGGCCGGCGGTGGGGACCAGGGTGACGGTGCCGGGCTCGTGCGCCATGACGGTGTCGATGATGAGGTCGACGGCGTGGCGCGGGTCCAGTTCGATGGTGGACTGGGGCAGGGCGGGGCCGTCCATCCCGGACTCGCCGTGGATGTCCGGTGCGGTTTCGATGCTGCGGACCAGCGGGCGGGGGCAGCCGGCCGCAAAGGGGACGCCGGTGATGCCGGCGATGGTCCCGACGGCAAGGGCGTTGCGCGTGACTTTTTCGAGGGTCTGGTTGCCTACCACTGTGGTGACGGCCAGCAGTTCGATGTTGGCGTTGCCGTGTGCCAGCAGCAGGGCCACGGCGTCATCGTGGCCGGGGTCGCAGTCCAGGATGATCTTCCGGGGTTCTGTTGAACCCGGCCGGGACTGATTCTCTTGGGGATTAGGTTCCACGATGGTGCTCCACGTCATTGGGGCCTGCCGGGGAGGCAGGGGTCTTGAGTATTCCGGGAGTGATCATGGCAGGGTTTTGTGGTGTACGTCAAACGCTTAACGTTGTCGCGGCATTACCGCACGTCAAACGCTTGATGCCTTGGTGGGCATAGAAGTTCACCACTCTCACCATGCCCATCTTTTTGAGGCGGGACCGGCGCCCGGCCGCGCCTACTACGATCAAAGTATGGATTCCGGGGAACAGGTGCAGCAGCAACGGCCACGGCCGCGGCGGGTGACGGCGGCGATGGTCGCTGCGCGGGCCGGCGTTTCGGTGGCCACGGTGTCGCTGGTGGCCAATGGCAAGACAGCCGGCCGCGTGGCCGAGGACAACATTTCCCGGGTACGGGAGGCCATTGCGGAGCTGGGGTACGTGGTAGATGGGATCGGCAGTTCCCTGGCCAAGGGGGTCAGCTCGATCGTGATCCTGGTGGCGCCGGACATCTCCAACCCGTTCTTTGCCAAGGTGATTGCCGGGGTGCGGGAATCGCTGGGCCCGCAGTACCAGCTGCTGCTGTCCGTCACCGAGGCCGGCGAGTTTCCGGAGGCCGACGACGTCCGGCGCCTGATGTCCCTGCGGCCGGCGGGGCTGCTGGTGGACGCACCCAACGCGGGGTTCCTCGAAGACCTGGCGTCGCCGTCGCCCCTTGTCCTGCTTGATGCGCCGGGGCTGGAGTCCTACGCGCCCTCCGTGAACCTGGATGTGGCCAGCGGGGCACGCCAGCTGGCGGCGCACCTGGCCGACGCCGGGCACAGGGAAGCTGCCTATGTGGACAGCGTGACCGGCACCGGGACGTTCGCGGTCCGGCGCGCAGCGTTCCTGGCGGAAGCCGCCTCCCGTGGCGTCACCGTAAGCCCGGAACGCATTATCAGCACCACCATCGACGTCGGCGCGGCGGCGGGCGCGTTCGCCGAAGCGTGGCCGGACTGGCAGCGCGCGGGGGTAACCGCCGTCGCCTGCGCCACCGACACCCACGCGTACGGGGTGCTGCAGGAAGCGCGGGTTGGGGGAATCCGGATCCCCGGGGAGCTGGCCGTGGCCGGGTTCGACGACCTGCCCTATTCGGCTACGAGCAATCCGGGCCTGACCAGTGTGCACCTGCCGGCCACCGCCCTGGGTCAGAAGGCCGGGGAGCAGCTTCGCGGCCTCATGGAGGGGAAGGCGCTGGGGTCCGGCGGCGTCACCCTGGAGACATCGCTGGTGGTGCGCGGGTCCACGTCAGCAGCCGCAACGTAAAGACCGCTAAAAGGCTTCCTGTCGGACCCCGGCCGTAAGCTGGGATCATGCCGAGTAACTGGGAAAGCCTGGACGAGCCGCTGCGTGAGTCGGTGCAGCACAACGTGGAGATCTATGAGCGCGTCCGGCCTGCCCTGAAGCTGGTTACCCGTGATGTCCTGCTGGTTTTGCGGGACATGCTGAAGGACAGTGAGGTCACGCCGCTGTTCGTTACCGGCCGCACCAAGACAGTGGAATCCTTCAAGGAAAAGATCTCGCGTACCGAGGAGCCGCTTGAACCGGGCGGGCGGAGGCTCCTGAAGTTTCCGGACCCTTTCCGCACGCTCAATGACATGGTGGGCATCCGGGTGATCACCAAGCTGCCGGCGGAGAATGCCGCGGTGGCCAATGTCATCAAGCGCCAGCGGCAGCTTTTCGACTGCCGCGGCGACCGGGAAAAGGACATCGGCTCCATCGAGTCAGGAACCTACGGGTATTCGAGCCGGCACCTGATCCTGCGCACCATCCAGAATGAAGCCGTCAAAGAGTACCAGCAGGTCTTCAACCCGGATCTGCAGCCCAACGGCAGCTACTTCTTCGAGTGCCAGATCCGCACCATCTTCGCCCACGCATGGAGCGAGATTGAGCACGACATCCGCTTCAAAGCCGAGGACCCGCGCGCCTGGACGCCGCACTTCGACCGGCAGTTCACCGCCACCGCCGCCATGCTGGAAACCGTGGAAACTGCCTTCTCTGACCTTCACGAAAGCTACGAGGAAGTCCGCGGCTACTGGGACATGGACGGCGAGGGTGCGGCCCCGCTGACGCCCAACCGGATCCGGGACGTCTGGCGGACCCTGCTCCCGCACGTGGACCGCAAGGTGGACGATGACTGGGGCTGGGCGGCCGAGCTCCTCGCCGCGCACGGGCTCAACCAGACCATGCAGCTGGCCGGGCTGCTCAGCGCCAACCAGATCACGGAGGTCCGCAAGGCCCTGGACCACCGCTACTCCCCCGGCCCGGACCGGCTCCTGGACGACCTTCTCCTCTGGCAGTACGGCACCAAGCACATCGACCTCACCGCGGAAGATCCCGACGCCGTCCCGCACCCGCGGCGCGACAGCCTCCTGCGGCGGTTGCGGCAGATTGAGCGGTACAGGATGACGAAGAAGTAAGGGCCGTTGGTGAAACCCGTGCGGCTGGTGCTGTCCGGCTTCGGTGCCGTGGGCCGCGCTTTTGCCGAGGTTGTCCTGGAGCAGGGTTCCCTGCTGCAGATTGCCGCCGTCCGGGGTCACGGGACGGAAGCCTTCCTTGCGCCCGGTTCGCCGGTTCCGGATCGCTCCTCTTGGGGGCCGATTCGGTCCATCGAAGAGACACTGGCCCGGACCGGCGCCTCCGTCCTGGTCCAGGCACTGCCTTCCTCGCCGGAGGCCCACGCGCGTGCGCTGGAGGAGGCGGTTGCCGCCCTCCGGAGTGGCGTGGACGTGGTGACAGCAACCAAGAGCCACGTGCTGAGCCATTGGCGGGACCTTGAGCGTGCGGCCCTCGATGGCGGGAGCCGCATCCGCATTTCAGGGGCCACCGGCGCCGCGCTTCCCGCTGCGGACATGGCCCGTGTCGCGCTGCGGGGCATGGGCTGCAACGCTGTCCGGGCCTGCCCCAACGGCACGTCCACGTTCATTCTCGATGAGCTTTCCCGCGGCGCCGGGTTGGAGTCCGCGGTCCTGGAGGCGCAGCGCAGGGGTATTGCGGAGGCAGACCCTTCCGCGGACCTGTCCGGGAAAGATGCGGCCACGAAGGTGCGGCTCATCGCCGGGCTTCTCTGGAACTGGGACGTCTCGCGGATTGCGGTGGAGGCGGAGCCCATCGGCTCTTCCACGGCTGCCAGGGCGCTGGAGGCCTCCAAGCGAGGATTGCGTTTGCGCGCTGTGGCGTCCGCGTCCCTGGAGCGGCCCATGGTGGTGACGGTTCGTTTGGAGGCCGTGGCCCCGGGAGACCCTCTTTTCTCCACTGCTGGACCGGAAAAGGCGATGGTTTTCAGGTGCCCGGACGCCGGGGACATCACCGTCCAGGGCGGCCGCTCCAGCCCGAAGGGGGCGGCGTTGGCGATGCTGAAGGACGTACTTAACCTGGGCGGGCTAAATAACTCGGGTTTTCACTAACGACAGAGCCAGCCATGACTTGTGTCGGGACTGCCTTCGGTTGTGCTTCAGACCGAAGCTTCTTCTTACACCGGCGGATCACAGAGAAGGTTGAGGCGGACGACTACGAGTTCCTTGCATAACGCGGGAAGGTGTTGGGCAGAAAGGGAACCCCTAGGCCAACACCCGTAGTTCCGCCTCACGGACCGGCGCCCACCGGACCCCGTCAGCATCAATGACCAGCGAGCGCGGGGCCGCGACGTCATAGCGGCTGCTTTCGGCCACTCCGCAGTACAGGAACCGGCAAATCAGTTCCCGCATCGAGGCAGTCACCCGGGAAGTTTCCGCCTCCGTGGCGTTGATCATCATTGGGGAATCACTCCAGCGGTCTGTTCCGTCGAAGATGAATGCGAGCGGGAAGCAATGGGCTGAGTAAGCACCATCAAGCTTGCTTTGGTGATCGAACCGGACCACCTGCGCAGGTACAGGTGAGTGTGCGGCGATCTCCAGGGCGGGTAGGCGGAACTGGGCCAACGTGGCGGCTCGGACCATCCTCAGGTAAGCATCGTCAGCCACCAGCATCTGTGCCGCCAGTGCCGGGTCTTTGAAGGTTCGTTCAAGGAACTCGTCCACGCCCGCATCTGAGAACCGATCCCTCGGCTGGTTGCGCAGGAACGCCGCGGACTCTTCAGCAGTGGTGATCATCAGCAGGGCACCGGTGTGGATTCTCTGCACCGAATCGGCATACCTGACCAAGTCGGCCGGAGCCTCCCCTGACTCGGCGGCCATGTACGGGAACGGCCGAAGACCTGCCCTCGCAGCCTCCTGGGCATCCAGAATGGCCGGAGTAGGAGCAGCGGACAGGTCCGAGCCCAATGCCTCAAGAACAGCTGCGCGATGGTTCAGCCAGACGTCCACGGGCAGGGGCGCCAGGCGGGGCATGCTGAGCAACAGGGTTTGCGCCGCCATACCGCGAACAGACGGGTCCGTGCTCAGCGCGTAGGCGTACCAGGCCCCGGCGGAATCCCCGGCCAGGGTAACCTTGGCCGGGTCTCCCCCGAAAGGGCTGATGTTCTCCCGCACCCAAGCCAGTGCGGCTTTAAGATCACGCAACGGTTTGGTGGATTCCGTGGGGTCTCCGGACGGAGCGAAGTGCCCGGCCACGCCGAGGCGGTAGTTCACGGTGACCAGAACAAAGCCGCCGGTCCGCACCAGGTCCGGCGAGTCGTACCAGCGGCTTTCTCCGGAACCCGTGGTGAAACCGCCTCCGGGAATGAAGAAGAGTACGGGCAGCCCATGGGCCCCGGCCGGCGCCTGGACCCGCAGGGTAAAAGCATCCTCCCGCTGTTCAAGTTCGCTCAGCGCAGTACCAAGCAAGCCGTCCAGCATGCCCGGCCGCTGCGGAAAGGCGGCTGGGCCGGTCTGTGCTTCGCCGGCAACCCCACCGCTTCGCGAATCCGAAGGAGCCGTGCCGTAGCGAAGTCCGGGCGCATCCATTACTCCTCCACAGAGACTTGCCCGGACCTTCCCGCCGGGGGTATCAATCAGCAGAACCGTCACGCAAGGAACTCGTGATCGTCAGCCTTGACTGTCTCGGTTGCCTCCCAGTACTCGACGTTGGTGTAAGGCCACACCTGCGAAACACGGCCGTGCGAGTTTTGGTACCAGCTGCGTACGTAGGGCTGCCCCCACGCCATCCGGCGATTTCCGGCGTCGACCCACTTCACAAAACGATCCAGCGCTTCCAGCTTGACGTCGATCGCGGAGGCACCACGCTGCAGGACCTCATGGACGGCCCTGAGGGAGAACTCGACGGCGCGCTCAATCATGAAGTGCAGGCTTCCGGCCACTACACCACCAACGTTGGGTCCATAGATCAGGAAGAAGTTGGGGAATCCAGGGACTGTGACGCCGTTGTAGGCCCGGGCATCGCCCTTCCAGAAATCGTGGATCTCCACACCATCACGGCCGACGACCTCCACTTCATCCAGGTAGTCTGAGGGTTTGAATCCGGTGGCGAAGACGACGATGTCCACCTCGTGTTCAAAGCCATCGTTGTCGATGATCCCGTTTTCCGAGAACCTTTCGATCCCGGAGGTGACCACGGTGGTGCCCTCGGATTTTAGGGCTGCAGCCCACACCCCGTTGTCACGCAGCATTCTCTTGGCACCGGGCGGGTAGCTGGGAATAGCGTTCTCAAGCAATTCGGGACGGTCCGCGAACTGTTCCTTCATGCGCTCGATCAGCACCTCCCGGACTTCCTGGTTCTTGGCGGACACGCTCAACGGCGCACCCTGCCATCCGTCCTCCGCCTTGACGGTGTGCATGCGGCCCGGAATACCCTGGAGAGTCACCCACAGCCGGTACCACTGCGCGTAGTGCGGCACTTTGCGCCGCAACCACGCGAAGGTGTCGCTGACGCCGTCGTGATAATTGGGAGCCGGCAGCATCCACGGCGCGCTGCGCTGGAAGAGCACCAGCCCGGACACCTCGTCAGCCAGCGCCGGCACAATCTGGTACGCGCTGGCACCCGTGCCTATGACCGCCACGCGCTTGCCGCGGTAATCGACGTCGTGCGACCACTCCTGCGAGTGCATAGTCACGCCGCGGTACAGCTCAGCACCGGGGAATTCGGGGATGTTGGGCCGGTCCAGTTGGCCCAGGGCGCTTACGACGGCGGCAAAGCTGCGGACTCGCTCCTGCCCGCCGCTATGGCGGGTGGTCGCCTGCCAGGTGCGGGATTCCTCGTCCCACACCAATCGGACAAGACGGGTAGAGAACTCGATGGACTCCACCAGCCCCGCTCGCTCAGCCACGTCCCGGACGTAGTCCAGGACGTCTCCGCCTTCGGCGAACTGGTGCGGCCAGTCACCACGCTGGGCGAAGGAATACGAATAGCCGAACGTGGGGGTATCGAGGCGGACACCGGGGTAGGTGTTCTTGGCCCAGGTCCCGCCCAAGGTTGGCGCGTCCTCCACCACGGTGAACGGCACACCCGCCTGCGAATAGCGGTAGGCGGCAGCAATTCCGGCGATCCCGGCACCGATGATCAACACCGGGAAGTCGCGCCCGTCGGCTACCTCGTCGAAGTTCCACTGAGGAGCTCCGCCCTTGTCCGGAGCGAGGTCGAGTTCGTGCTTCAGCGACGCGAACCAGTTCTCGCGGCCACCGGTGAGGTACCCCAGGAGGTCCTTTACGGCGCCCTCCTCCAGCAAATCAACGCTGGTGATCTCCTTGTCCCGCAGTCGCCGCAGGCCCTCCAAAGCAAGTGCCTTAGCGCGTTCCTGCTGCTCCGGTGACATGCCTCCATGCGGATGGGGCTGGGTGTCCACCAGGGTCAAGGGAGGCTGCAGATCACTGTCAATGAAAGAGGTGTCCCCCAGCGCCGCCGCGAGGGCGGCGAGCAGGACAGGAAGTTCCGCCTGGGCGACGATCTTTTCCAGTTGGACGTCGTCCTCGACGATCGGCTCTGAGCTTGCTTCCCAGTAAAGGTCGTCAAACCGCATCGTCTCAGACCTCATTTCCTGCATGCTGGGCATTTTTCCTCCTTGATTCGTCAGGACCGCGACAGCGGATCGACGTACGAACGCAGTTTGTTGATCACGGCCGTCTCACTTTGGTCAGTGAATACGGCAGCGACGTAGCGGTCCGGCCGCACCAACACGGTGTGGGGTGTGGCCAGCCCGGGACGCGCGAGAACCCGTGCCGCATCTGCTAGGACCTGCTCGTCACCATTCCGGCGCGCGGCGTGGGAATTCTCAGCGAGCGTGATCCGGCGAGCGCCCAGCAAGGACCAGAACTGGTTGCCCGCTGTCGTTCCGGTGCTGCCTGCGCCAAGCGTGATGAGTGCCCATCCACTCCCCAGGTGGGAGTCCAGGGGTGACACGGAACCGTCCTCCTCAGTCAGGGTCGGTTGGCTGAGGGCAAGGCCCACCCAGGCCGCGAGTCGACGGTCAACGTCGCGATCGGCCTTGATGGCAACACCGTTGCGGTAGTCCGGCGGGGTGATGAACCGCATCGACCCCAGGTACCGATGCACAGCGGGAATCAGGCTGACCGCACGGAAGGCAATATCCCGAAGATTGGTCCTGAAGGCTCCTACGGCCATCACCACAGCGCCCGTCCGGCGCGAGACCTTGACCATCTTGGCCGCGTGGGTGCGGCGTTCGGACTCGTAGGTGGACAGAAGGCGGTCGGTGCCCACACCGCGGAGCACCTCCAGCAGCTTCCAGCTCAGGTTCAGGGCATCCCGCAGGCCTGCGTTCAGTCCTTGTCCGGAGAAGGGAGGCATAAGGTGTGCCGCATCCCCGATCAGGAAGGCGCGGCCCGAACGGTACGTGCGGGCAAGCCGTTGATGGGCTACATAGACCACAGCGCGCCTGACGTCTTCGGTGCGGAGCTCCGGGTGGAAGGGCCGGGACAACTCCAGAATCTTGTCCGGGGCCGTCATCTCGTCCGGATCTTCGTGATCGAAAAGCATGAATTCGAGCCGCAGGCGGCCCTTGATTCCGGGAACCAGAACGTAGGGACGTGTCCCGTTGCCATGGAACTCGGCGAAGGGTTCGCGTGCTCCAGGGACGTTGAGCAAGTCCACAACAATCCATCGTTCCTGCTGGGTGGAACCCACCAGGTCGATGCCCAGGCTCTCGCGGACAAAGCTGCGACCGCCATCTGCCCCGACCAGCCACGAGGCTGTGACGGTGCCCGCGCCGGCGTCGGAATCAAATCCGACTGTTACCCCGCCCGCTTTCTGGCTGATGGAATTTACCTGGGCACCGGCCAGAAACTCAATCCCCTGGTGTTCACAGGCCTTGTTCCACAGCAGTTCTTCCAGCACGGGCTGGTCGAACTGCGACTTCGCAGGATGCCCGATGCGGGAGGGAACAGGTGTGGACGACGCAAGTGGCCGGTCATTCAGCCCGAAGTAGCGGCTGCCGGTTCCCAGCAGCGATTCCGCTTTCAACGCTTCCGCGAGGCCCAGCCGGTCCATCGTCCGGAAGGTCTCGTCAGCGATGCTGATGGCCCGCGGGAGGTCCATCGGGGCCTTGGCGGTTTCCAGCAGCACAACGCGCGCACCGCCGTCGGCCAGCAACAGCGCCGCTGTCAGCCCAACGGGCCCGGCCCCCACAACCGCAACATCGAACCCATCCATAGTGTTTCCTCCACGCATCCTTAAGCAACGAGGACGTTGCGAAGGGTGCCCAGTTTGCCGACCTCAACCTCGACGACGTCACCCGGGACCAGGAATGTGGGCGGCTCCATGAAGAGACCCACACCACCGGGCGTACCGGTGACAATGACGTCGCCCGGAGCCAGCGGAGTGAACGCGGTGACGTACTCGATGATGGCGGGGATGTCGAAGATGAGGTCTGCGACGGCGGCGCGCTGCCGGACCTCGCCGTTGACGCGGGTTTCCACCACGAGCTCGGTGACGTCACCGACTTCCTCGGCGGACATGAAGTACGGGCCGAAGGCACCGCTGAGCGGGAAATTCTTGCCCGGGGTCCACTGACCCGTGTGGCGCTGCCAGTCGCGGGCGCTGAAGTCATTGAATGCGGCATAGCCGGCAATGTAGTTCCAGGCGTCTTCAGGCTTGACGTGATCCGCGTGGGCTCCGATCACCAGCGCGACTTCACCTTCGTAGTCGTACATGGAGCTTTCGGCGGGAATCGGCAGGTCCGCGCCGTGGGCGGCCAGGGTGTCGGAGAAGCGTGCGAAGACGGTGGGCTTGCCTACCTCGTCCCGTCCGGTTTCTTCACGGTGGCTGCGGTAGTTAACACCAATGCAGATGACCTTGCCCGGGGTGGACAGAACGGGAAGGAAGGAGGTTCCTTCAACGGGCTGGACCGGCGCCTTGTCCCATTCCAGGGGAGCTGACAGCAGATCTTCCTCGATGGCCGACTGCAGCGAAGAGCTGAGCTTGGCTCCGCTGGGACCGAGGTCCAGCAGCTCTCCGTTGGTCTCCAGTCCCCACGTGGGCTGGCCTTCCTGGTTCAAGTAACTCGCGTAGCGCATGTGAATCCTTTCTAGGGCCGGCGTCATCGCCTCCGGCTTGTCGGTGTTTGAACTATAGAGAATGCATTCTTGAGTCAATAATGTAGTTTCAGTGCGTTAGTGCGTAAGTGTACGCTTGTCCCATGGCACGACAAGCAAATGCAGAAACAATCAGTGAAGCAGTGCGGAGGAAGTTGCGGGCCGACATCTTTGCTGGCCAGTGGGCCCCGGGCACCAACCTCCAGGTCGGTGAGCTCACCAAGCGGTACGGTGCCAGTTCCACGGTCGTCCGTGAAGCACTGGTGCGTTTGGCCGGTGAAAAGTTGCTGCAATTCCGTCCCAACAGGGGCTTCTTCGTGTCCGAATACACCTTGGAAGAACTGCGCGGCCTGGGTGAACTTCGTTGCCGGGTGGAGGAATACGGGCTGACCTTGGCCATTGAACAGGGCGACGTTGCCTGGGAATCCGATCTTCTTGCCGTCCACCACCGCCTGGAGCGGACCCCGCGCCGCACCAGCGAGGACCCGAACCACATCTCGGTGGAATGGTTCCTGGCCCACCAGGCGTTCCACGCAAAGTTGCTGGAAGCCTGCCCTGTCCCCTTGCTGCAGGATTTCGCAGCCACCCTGGGCGAGGCTACCGCCCTTTACCGCCTCTGGACCGCGCCGGATAAACGCGCTCAATCCCGGGACATCGAGGCCGAGCACCGCGCGATTCTCGAGGCGACCATTGCCCGCGATGCTCCGACGGCCACCAAGCTTCTGCGGGAGCACTACATGCGCACGATCGACGTGATCGAAGAAGCCGAGTTTCATGCCGCCTCCGACGCCGGGCTGCCCAAGGAGTAAGGGCAACCCGGCCCGTTCTTAGTTCAATGCGATGGGGAAGGCTCCGTGCTTCCGGAAATCCTCGCCGTTGTAGACGCCCCAACGGTTGAACCAGGTCCGGTCATCCTGGTCCCACTCGATCGGGGGACGCTCCAGTTCGTGGATTTGCTCGAGATCGGTGTACAGCTCGACCACGGTGCCATTGGGTTCGACATAATAGGCGGCGATGTTGTGGCCCGCGCCGTGGCGGACCGGGCCCCAAATCAACCGACGACCCTTGGCGAACAGCCGGTCGCCGAGGCGGCCAAGGTCGGCAATGGACTGCGTCTGCCACGCGTGGTGGTGCAGGGAACCGCGGCCCTTGATCAAGGCAATGCCGTGGTGGTCCGGGTTGCAGCGCAGGAAGTAGGCAAAGTCGTTGCCAATGATGTCCGAAACCTTGAAGCCAAAGAACTCCACCAGGAAGTCCTTCATGGCCGTGGGATTCTGGGGATGGATGTTGATGTGACCATAACGGTCCGGGCCAAACGATGACGGACCGTGCCGGTGGTCCTTCATGCCCACATAGACGTGGTAGACGTATCCTTCCGGGCCCAGGACGGCGAAGCCCTCACCGATCTCCCGCTCCAAAGGGCTGCGCGTAAGGATCGGGAACCCGGCCGTTTCCAGTCGCTTGCGAATGATTTCGAGCCCCTCCGGGCTGTCTG
Source organism: Pseudarthrobacter sp. LT1 (assembly GCF_035621795.1). Taxonomy (NCBI): domain Bacteria; kingdom Bacillati; phylum Actinomycetota; class Actinomycetes; order Micrococcales; family Micrococcaceae; genus Pseudarthrobacter; species Pseudarthrobacter sp. LT1. The sequence goes on along the minus strand of NZ_CP141830.1, from coordinate 123,288 downwards.
CCACAAGGCCGACGTGGTCGATTCCGTCCTCCTCGCCCTTCACGTACACCAGCTCGTGGTGACGGTCCGCAGCGGACAGGTAGGCACGCTTATCATCGTTCAGCGTCATACGCAGGCCAAGGACGTCGGTGGCCAGTTCAAGGGACTCGTCGTAGTCCCGGGTTCTCATAGCGAGATAGCCCATTTCGGTAATCACACCAAGTGACATAGCTAAAAATGCCTTTCTTTCAGGTGCCAGCTCCTAAACGGAGCGCGACGCGCCACCATCCACGCGGATGTTCTGGCCTGTGATGTAGCTTGATTCCTCGCTTGCGAGGAACCGGATGACGCGGGCCACTTCCCTGGAGCTGGCAGCCCTGCGCAGCGGTATCCGGGTGGTCCATTCAGCCGGCACGGTACCGGGGTCCTCCTTCGTGAATCCAGGGAGGACATTGTTCATTCGGATACCGGACGGCCCGTACTCGTCGGAATACAGCTTGGTAAAAGACCCCAAGGCGGCGCGGAATGTGCCGGATACTGGGTAGTTCGGATTGGGTTCAAAAGGGGAGCTGGTGGAAACGTTCACGATCGATCCCCCGCCCCCGGCCAACAGGTGGGGGGTGACGATTCGAGCCATGCGGATGACGTTCATGAGGTACATCTCGTAGCCCTCGAGCCATTCGTCGTCGCTGATCTCAAGCACCGGCTTCCTGGCCGCGTGGCCGGCACTGTTGATTACGACGTCGATCCGCCCGTAAGTCTCCAGCGCCAAGTCGGTAATTGACTGCAGATCCCCAACGGAACGGTTCGAACCGACCGCGCCCACGCCGCCGAGGCAGCGCGCCAACTTCAGGGCACTGCCGGAGGGCGAAAGGGCTGCAATTTTGTACCCGTCATCAGCCAACGCCCTGGCAGCCGCGCCGGCGATCCCGCGACCGCCGCCGACCACCAGCGCAACCTTGCCTGATGCCTTCACCCCTTGTCCTCCGCCGCCCCGAGCTCGGCGTAGTGCTGGACGAGCTTGTCCATGGCGAGCGCAGACAGCTCGGCCGCTTCAGCGAAGTCGATCTCATCTCCTGCGGAGGCCGAGATGTAGAAGCCGTCCGTCAGGGCGCGGCCCAGCATGACGACTTTCCGGGCAAGGTCCGGCTTGACGCGCAAGGCCGCCTCCGGGAGGCCCGGAGTGACAGCCTCAACCATGAGTTCATACATCTGCTCGCGCACTTCCAAGTACTTCTGACGTGCCGCGTTGCCCGCCAGCCGCTTCTCCAGCGCGAAGAGCAGACCGATGATCCAGAACGCTTCCTGTGCGTGCTCAGGATCAGTTGAATTTGCGGCGGACCCGGCGATACTCGTACGGAGGATCACCCTGTTCTCCGGCCCACGGTGGCGCGTCTGCCAGTTTTCGAAGCAGTAATCGATCAGTGCGGCAAAGAGGCCCTCTTTGTTTTCGAAGTGCCAGTAGACCGAACCGATCGGCAGGCCGGCAACCCGTGCCACCTCGGCCATCGTGGTGCCTTCATAGCCCACTTTCACGGCCAGCTGGAGCACCGCTTCAAGGATGGCGCGTTCATTTTCCGGCGTGGACTGGTGGACCCGGCGACGCTTGCCGCTCTCCGTCTTGCCGTTGCTGCTGACATCCGCGCCTGCCCGGGGGCTCATGCGTACAACCCGTCGTGCGCGGTCTTCCGTTCGCCGCCGGGATTGGTCTTGGCGAACTGAACCTCCTCGTACACCTGGTGGCGAAGTTCGCCGAAGCGGTGCAGGGACCGTGTGTCAGCCTGGCTGCGGACATCGGGAAGGTCGATGTGGATGTCAGCCTGGACAATAGTGGGCGAGCTGGACAACACCAGGACGCGTTCAGCCAGGTAGACGGATTCGTCAATGTCGTGGGTCACGAAGAGGATGGTCATGTCCAACCGCTTCCAGACGTCACGGACCAGGTCCTCCAGCTCTCCACGGGTTTGCGCGTCGACGGCCGCGAAGGGCTCGTCCATGAGCAGGACGCTGGGATTGGAGGCTACGGCACGGGCGATCGCCACGCGCTGCTGCATGCCGCCGGAGAGCTGCCACGGGTAGCTCTTGGCAGCGTGGGACAGGGTGACTGCCTCAAGCGCATCCTTGACCCGGGCCTTACGCTCAGCCTTGGGCACGCCGGAGGTCTTGAGCGGCAGCTCGACGTTGTCCTCGACACTCAACCAAGGGAAGAGGCTGCGGCTGTATTCCTGGAAGACCACGGCCATGCCCTCGGCGGGCCCGGAGACGCGCTTGCCGTCCAGGACCACTTCACCGGATGTTGGATCCAGGAGCCCGGCAATGCATTTGAGCAGCGTCGTCTTTCCGGAACCGGAGGGCCCTACCAGGCAGGCGAACTCGCCAGCGTGGAGATCGAAGGTCAGGGACCGTACGGCCTCCACCTCGTTCCGTGTGCCTGCGCTATATACCTTGCGCACCTGCTGGACACTGAGCCGGATATCCGACTTGCTAGCCGTCATTGGAGGCCTCCTTCAGACCGTAGTACCATCCCAGAACCCGCTTCTGGATTGCCTGGAATACCACCGAAAGCAGCACTCCTATGATCCCCAGGAGAAATATTCCGCTCCACATTTCGGGGATCGCGATGCGGTTCTGGAAGTTGATAATGGAGTAGCCAATACCGTCGGTCGACGCGAACATTTCCGAGACGACCAAGAGGATAAGCCCCACCGCAAGGCTATGCCGGATGCCGGCCATGATGAGCGGCGAAGCGCCGGGAAGCACCAGGTAGCGTATGCGATCGAAGCCGCGGAGCCGGTAGACGAGTGCCGTGTTCTTCAGCACTTCGTCGAGGGACCGCACGCCTTCGATCGTATTGAGCAGGACAGGCCAGAGGCAGCCCAGGACGATCACAGTGATCTTCATCGTGTCATTGATGCCGATGAGCAGGAGCAGCACCGGAATGAGGATTGCTGAAGGCACTGCCCGGATAAATTCCAGCAGGGGTTCCAGGAACCAGCGCAGAGTGCGCGAGAGACCGATGGCGATCCCCAGAGCGACCCCGAGTACCAGGGAGACGGCAAGGCTGATGAGAAGCCGACCCATGCTGGGCACGACGTCGGTGAAGAACTTCTCGCTGAACCACACGTTGATGAACGTGGTGGCCAGTTTGTCCGGCTTGGGAACGAAGAAGTTGGCTCCCTGGGCTGTGAACGCCCACCAGATGGAAATGAGGATTGCCGGCAGGCCGAACCACATGCCGAGGCGTTTGAGGACGATCATGCCGCCACCTCCGAACGGACCGAGCTGTGCCAGAACAGCACCTTGCGCTCGATGAAGCGGAAAATAAGGTTCACCAGGATGCCTAGGAGGCCGGATGTCAGGATCAGTGCGATCATCGCCGCCGGGTTGTCGTTCAATTGGGCCTGCGCCACTGCCCGGCCTATTCCGGGCGTACCGACGATGAGTTCGGAACTGATCGCAAGGATCAGGGCAACCGTGGCAGCAAGGCGGATGCCGGTCATCAGGTACGGCAGGAGCGTGGGCAATACCAGGTGCCGAACCCGCTGAAGCCACGTCATCCGCAGCGTGCGAACGGTGTCGTCGGCCACCTTGTCAATGTCCGTGATGCCATACATGGCCTGGATCAGGACAATCCAAAAACAGCCGTAAACCACAACCAGGAGTTCGGCGCCGATCCGCGGTCCAAAGAACAGTGCGGCCAAGGGAATCAGGCCTACAGCAGGAATGGGACGCAGGAACTCGACCGTGGTGTGCGTTGCAGCGCGCAGGAAGCGGCTCGAACCGATGAGCAAGCCCACTGCGAGGCCGCCCAGCGTGGCGATGGTCAGCCCAAGGAACCAGGCCCACATCGTCTGGCCCACGGTGAGCCAGAACTGGGTGAAGGTGAAATTTTTAAGGAGGGTAGGAATGACCACCGATGGTGGTGGCAGGTGGTGCTGGCTGACTGGGCCAAAGGTGGAGAAGAGTTCCCAGGCGACGAGTGCCGCCAGGATGCCGGCGACGCCCAGGACGTAGGGTCCCACAGCAATCCACCGGTCAGCACGACGCACTCTGTGTTCCCGCGCAGGCGGGGCACTCACAGCCACGCTCCTCAGCGTTGGACTTTGCGTTTCCACGGTTTTGTTCTGCTCTCATTTGTGCGATCAGTTGGCTGGCGGGGGCCGCAGGGGGGAGCGGCCCCCGCCAGCGGCTTTATGGTTTCCAGATCACCTTGCCCACATCGGGCGTGGTGTTCACGATGCCGTACTTGACGAGCAGATCCGCAAACAACTGGATTGTCTCCTGTGAGACATCCGGGTTGTAGAGCGAGAGCTGGGCCTTCTTCGCAGCCGCGGGATCGGTGCCCAGGGCCGCCGGCATGGCGTCGCGGATCAGATCATTGTTTTGGGTCAGGAAAGGCAGGGCTTCCTTCATGGCTTCCGTGAACCGCTTGACCTTGTCCGGATCGCTTTGCACCAGTTTGCCGCTGGAGATGGAGACCAGTTCGTTGGCGCCAAGGCCAGTGTCGTGGATGAAGTCGCTGACGACACGGCCGCCCTTGGACACTACCTGCTGGATGAAGGGAGAGCCTGCCATACCGGCGTCGATCTGGCCGGCTTCGATCTGGGCTGCAACTTCCGGGAAGGACAACTGGACGAAGGTCACCTTCTTCGGGTCGCCGCCGTCCTTGGCAATTGCTTCACGGATGCCGATCTCGCCGATGCCACCCAGCGCGTTGACGGAAACCTTTTTACCTTCAAGGTCCCGGGCAGATTTGATGGTGGATGAGGCACCCACTACCACGGCGGTGGAGTCTTCAACGATTTTGGGGTCATTCTGGGTGACACCTTCAACGATGCGGACATCGAGCCCCTGGGTGGTGGCCGTCAACGCCGTCACAGGGCTTGCCAGCATGAAGTCCAGGTCACCGGTTGCCAGCGCAGGCAGCTGTGCCGCACTGCTGCCTGCGCCCACTACCAGCTGCAAATCGATTCCATGCTTTTCGAAGAAGCCTTTGTCCTTGGCAACCAGGAAGGCTGCCACGGTGTTGGACGGGAAGATGCCGTAGGTGACCTTGGTGAGCGCTCCGGAGCTGCTGTCCGCAGCAGCGGGGGCGCTGCCGTCGACAGATCCGGATGCGCAGCCACTGAGCGCCAGCGCCAAGGCTATGGCGCCGACGGCCGCTGCGCGGGTTTTTTTGATATTCATCGATTCGCTCTCCCTTGAGTGAACGCTGCGCGGGCCTTTGCCTGCCGTCTTGAGCGACGAGTTGCAGCAACAGTATTTTGCTAATTAAGCCTTTGTCAACAGATTATGCATTCTTAATTATGTTATGCGTTCTGAGGCGCCAATGTGACGTCCGCCACGCTGAAGACCTTGTCCAGAACACCGCTGAGCTCCTGCGCGAGACACTCCGCAGCCACCACGTGGTCCGGGCGCACAACGATCGCAGAGAAGGGCCTCTCGTCGAACCAGGACTTCAGGACGCCGCTTTCGTCACCAACAACGCGAACGCCGGGTGCAGCAGCAGCTTTGGCCCACGGCAACTGCGTGGCCGGCACTGCATGCACCAGGACGCCGCCAAGCCGTCCGAGCTTCTCTGCCGCGACCTCACTCACGAACGCCATGGGATCGTTGTTCCAGACCACCACACGCCAGCCTTGACCAGTGGCATCGTCCAGCAGGACCAACTTGCCGTCCTCGCTGCGGACTGTGGGCTGAGGGAACAGTGTTCCCACCGTCCGCGGAGCGTCTTCCCGGTCCGGCAAGGACTTCCACGTCGGGAGCTTCGACGGAACCACAACGCCGTGGTCGTACTTCGGCATAGGCTTATAGCCTTGGCTGTTCAGGCGTGCGCGGGCCTTGGGGAGCCGGTCCACCACGGCGGCAGCCATATCGCGGACAGCCGTGCGGAGCCTGTTGTGGTCTGTGACCAGGTTCGCCATGTTCAGCGACAACGCCACCATGGCCTTCACGTGCTCCCGGCGCTCGTCTTCGTAGGAATCAAGCAACCGGTCACTTGCTTTCCCTTGGACGACAGCCGCGAGTTTCCAGCCCAGGTTCAAGGCATCCCGGATTCCGGAGTTCCACCCTTGACCAGCCACCACCGGCATGACGTGAGCAGCGTCGCCGGCCAGAAGGAAGCGACCTACGCGGAACTTCTCTGCGACCCGGGCGTGATGGGCATAGACCCGACGGCGGATGATATCCAGGCCCCCGGGATCGGGCACGTGGGGGGCAAGCAGGGCGAAGACGAACTCATCATCCTCTGCCAACTCTTCCGATTCCCCTTCAAACAGCGTGAACTCCCAGCGCCGAATGCCGTGGGGCAGGCTGAGGGTTGCGTAGCCGCGGCTTGGGTCTCCACCGAACACCGCGTGCGGTGTGCCGATGGGATCGTTCGCGACGTCGATCACGAGTCCGCGCGTCGATCGGGTTTCGCCTTCGAACTTGAGCCCCAGGTGCTGACGGGTCAGCGAGCGCCCGCCGTCGCAACCCACGACGTAGCTGCCCGTAATCCGCTCCGCACCGGTGGGCGTGCTGACCGTGGCGGTGACGCCGTCGGAATCCGATGCGAAAGCCTCCACCCGGCAACCGAAACGCACCTCCACATGGGGGTACTGCGCCAGGCCCTCGAGTAGAGCCCTATCAACGAGTGGCTGGATAAAGCCGTTACGTCGGGGCCAACCGAACTCCTGGGTGGTGGGGTTGATCTCTGCGAGGATCTTGCGGTCGCCGTTGATGATGCGGATCTTCTGGTCGGGGACCGTGTGCGGAAGCACCTTGTCCACCAGCCCAATGGTCTGCATCGTCCGGAGCGCTTCGTCGTCAATGCCCACGGCGCGGGGGTAGTCAATGAGCTCGTCGCGGCCTTCGAAGACCACCGTACTCACGCCAAACTGGCCAAGGAGGTTGGCCAAGGTCAATCCGACCGGACCGGCTCCGATGATAATAACGTCCCTGCGGTCGCTCATTTTGTGCCCCTCAGGGTCTTGATGGATTCTTGGGCCGCCCGGCTAAGGAATACAAGGTCAATGCCGAGGCCGACATAGTCGACGAGGTCCCGGTCAAGAAGGTGGGCGGCGTAGGTACCGGAGCCCGAATAGATGCCCAGGGTCACGCCATGTTCCCTCGTCAAAGCTGCCAAGTCGATGATGGCTTCCCGGACAGGTCCGTCTTCCCAGTCTCCCCTGCCGGGAAGACCGAAGGATACAGCCAGGTCCGCCGGTCCGATGTAGATGGAGTCCAGGCCCGGAGTCGTCACAATCTCTTCCGCGTTCTTCAGGCCCGCCACTGTTTCAATCTGGGCGATGGTAGACACTGCAAGGTTGCCCGCTTCGGTGTAGGACTCACCCTTGTACAGCGCGGGCCTGCTCGGACCGAGGCTCCGGTTGCCCACGCCCGGGTATTTGGTGGCCTCCACCAGCATCCGCGCTTGTTGCCCGGACTCGATGGTGGGGGCGATGATTCCGCGTGCGCCGCTGTCGAGTAGGCGAAGGATGGGGGCCGGATCCAGGCTTCCCACCCGCGCATAGGCGTAGGCGGAATCCCGCGGTGCGGCCCGCAGCATGGTGCAGGCTGCTTCGAGTCCCACTTCGCCGTGCTGCAGGTCGACCACCACGCCGTCGTAACCGGCAGCCAGCGCCCACTCCGTGACGGCGAGGGAAGGGATGGCCTGGTGCAACAGTGCCGGCGGCCGACCGCCGCGGCTCTCCCACTTCATTTCGCGGCGCTTTCCGTCAGGCGCTTGGCGTGCGCGGCAGCGTTCATTCCGCCGAAGATTGGGTTGATCTCGCGGCGCGCGATCTTCCACTCGCCATCCACCTCGCGGTAGACCTCCCGGAATTCACCTACGCTGGCGGGCATCAGCGGATTCTCCGAGGAGTCGCGGAACGTCAGGTACTGCGTCCAGCCATGGAGTTCGTCGCTTACCCATTCCAAACGGATACCGCCGATGAGGTGGCGGCCCACCACTCCCGTGACCTTGGCACGACGTTCGCCCCAGGCCTTGATGGCCTCCCGCCCGTCCATGTCTCCAAGGGGGCCGGTGGAAACTGCGTCTTCGGTGTAGAGCTCCCACGTCGTGTCAGCTTTGCCGTGGTCGAGTCGCCACAGAAGTTCCACGACGAGCGCCTCGATGGCCACACGGGTTTCAACGGTTATCTTACGCATCAACAGCCTCCAACAGGTGCGCGATGACGTCTCCGAACCCGTGCGAGTACTTCGCGGTGTACGTAACGTTGGGATCCCAGTCCACGATCAGCCCGATGGATCCGGAGAGCAGGATTTCTCCAGCGCGGAGGGGCTTGCCGATCCTCAGGGAGGTCTCTGCCAACCACCGGATTGCATTGATGGGATCACCCATGACGTTGCCGCCGACGCCGCGCGTCAGTTCTTCGTCGCCGCGGTAGAGGACCATCTCCACCTGTTTAAGGTCGATTTCACCGTAAGGGATGCGGACCGGGCCCGTGACGATACCTTCGCAGGCGGCGTTGTCGGCGATCGTGTCCACGATGCCCATCTTGTAGCTGTGGTAGCGGTTATCCACTAGTTCCATGGCCGGGGTGACGTAATCGATGGCGGCTTCCACAGATGCCAAATCCGAATCCAGGATGTCCGACTTGAGGACGAAGGCAAGCTCGGCCTCGATCTTGGGGTGGAAGTACGCTGACGACGGCCGCTCAACAGGCGACTCGAAAACCATGTTGTCGAGGATGATCCCGTAATCCGGTTCGTCCACTCCGGCGCGCTCCTGAACGACTGGGTTGGTCAGGCCCACCTTGCGGCCTACCCGATGGCGGCCCTCTGAGGCTTCGCGCTGTTGGGTCACAAGTTCGGAAATGCGGTAGGCCGCATCCTTGTCCTTGTCCGGGAGCCGGTGGCGCACAAACTCGATGGGGGTGCGCGTGGTACGCGCGTTGTAGAGATCTTCAGCGATCTCCGTGATGATGTCCGGCACCGGTATCAGGCCTTTCTGCTGAGGAAATCGAGTGCTTTTTCGTTGAAAGTGGCGGGGTCCTCCCACTGTGGCCAGTGGGCCGCGTTGCGGATCAGCGCCAATTCGCCGTCGGGAATGGCTGCTGCCAGGGTCTCTCCCGTGCCGACGCCTCCAGTCGGCTCGTGGTCCGTCCACACGAGCAATGCCGGCACAGGAATGGCCGCATAGTCTTCCTTGGTCACCTGGTTCCGGGCCCGGATATCCGGAACCTGGAGCGCCATGATGTGCTCCATCGAGGTGATGAAGCCGGGCCGTCCGTAGATGGCGCGGCGCACTTCCACCAACTCGTCCGTAATCTGCCCTGGATCATGGATGACCACCTGGAGCCGCGCCTTGACGTTCTCGTAGCTGGGGTCTTCCACTGCCCTGCGGCTGATTGGGCTGACCCGGTCCATGGACATTGGTCCCACCATCCGGCCCCCAGGGGCGCTCAGTATGATGGTGTGGAGGCGTTCGGGGTGGTGCGCGGCGAACTTGATGGCGATCCATCCGCCCAGGGACTCCCCCAGGAGGTGCACTTGGTCCAAGCCGAGCACGTCCAGGAGTTCGAGGAGGTGCGCCTCGTAGTCAGGAATCTCCAGGTCGGCTTCAGCCAACGTCGTATAGCCATGCCCGGGGTAGTCGTAGCCGATGACCTTGTACTTCTTCGCCAGTGCACGAATGTTGTGCGTCCACGCTTCGATGTGCCCGCTGGTGCCGTTGAGCAGGACTACGGTTTGCTCGCCGTCGCCAACGGTGAGGACCCGGGTCCGCCACGGACCTGCCTGAACATACTCGAGGGTGTGGGGAAGATCGGCAATCTCCCCCCACATTGTTTTCCGGGTCATGAGTCTTGGGGAATGGCAGCGGTGATCCCAAAGCCGGCACCCCAGGTCTTGACGGGCCAGTAGCGGTCAACAACCATGCGGTAGTCGCCTGCTGTTGACAATGCGCTGAACGCGGCGATCCACGAACGCATCTCGTGGGCGGCGCTTCCGCCCTCGGCGATGAATTCGTCGTTGTCCCAGCTGTCTACGTCACTCAGGGAGCCCGAACGGAACACCTTGAGCAGTTTCTGGTCCCATTCCTCATTAAGGGGAGCGCTGGATGCGCGTCCTTCGGCAATTGCCTGAATGCCTTGGATGATCTTCCCTTCCCTGGCCGCCCGGTCCTCCTTCGACGGCGAGTAGGACACCAGCCGCTGCTGGACCGGCTCCGGTGAACCGTCGTACTCGGGAATCGGCGGGTTGTGCGAAAGTCCGCCGGATGCCACCAATAGGACTCGCTTATCCAACTGCTGGGCAGCACGGCCCAAGGCCTCGCCCATCAAGCGGATGCGCGCCATGGGGGTCAGGGGCTTGCCGATCGCATTCACGAAGACGGGAACAAAAGGACGGGTGAAACCTGCACCGAAGAGGAATTCCAGGGGCTGCATGACGCCGTGGTCAACCTCCAGTCGTTCGGAGCGGGAGATGTCGATCCCCTGGGCGATGGTCAGTGCGTGCAGCTGCCGTGCTGTAACGGAATCGACGGGAAGCGGCCCCTCCCCCGTGCCGTAGTCACCGACTCCCACAGCCTGAGCACCAATGGCAAACGGCGGCATCATCGAGTACAGGACGCCATTGAAGTGGTCCGGGCCGAAAATGACGGTGACGTCCGGCGCAAAGTCTTCAACGAATGAGCGCACCTCCCCCAGGGCTTCATTGATTTCCGCGAAGGTGTGTCCGCCTGGATCGACGTTTCCAAATGACGGCGCGTGTGACAACGCGGCTAGCGCAAGCGACATTGCTTTCCCTCTCAGTGATGACGGCCACATCGGGCCGTTTTCTAGAGTGTAGATTCTAGATTCGTCATTATCAAGGGGCAAAAGTGATTTAGGCCATGGGCGCACGAAAGGGCGGAGTCCAATGCGGCAGCGCCAAAGTGTTGCGTTCGGCGGCCTCAGATCCCGAACAAAGCATCCAGAGCGAAATATGTGTTCACTATTTAGGACGACGCCCAATATGCTGTACGCATGACTTCCATCAAGACAGTGGCCATCGCCGTCCCGCTCGAAGCAGAGCTTGTGGACCAGATCCGCGCCGTTGACCCGTCCATCAACGTCCTCTACCAGCCGGACCTCCTGCCGCCCGAACGTTTCCCGGCCGACCACGCAGGGGATCCGGCCTTCAAACGGACGGACGAACAGGAACAGCGCTACTGGGAGATACTCAACAGCGCCGAGGTGCTGTACGGCTTCCCCAACGAGAGCCCTGACGGCCTGGCACGCGTCGCCAGGGAAAACCCAAGGTTGCAGTGGGTCCACGCCATGGCGGCCGGGGCGGGCGGAGCCGTCAAGGCATCCGGGCTGAACCAGGATGTCCTGCAGAAGTTCAGGATCACCACCTCCGCCGGAGTCCACGCCCTTCCCCTCGCAGAGTTTGCGGCGATGGGAATCCTCAACGGCTTCAAGCGCAGCGCCGAACTTGCGCAGGACCAGGCTGCGAAGGCCTGGCCCAGCCTCCGGGTCCCCACCCGTCTGGTCAACGGATCAAACCTGGTCATCAGCGGTCTGGGTGAAATCGGGCTGGAAACCGCCCGGATCGCCCGGGCGCTAGGCATGAAGGTCAGTGGCACCAAGCGGACCGTGGAGCCCATCGACGGGATCGACCACGTCGTGGACAACGAAGGCCTCCCCGCCCTCCTGGCCACGGCAGACGCCGTCGTCAACACTCTGCCCGGCACCGCCTACACGGAAAAGCTGTTCAACCGGGAGATGTTCGCCGCCATGAAGCCCGGGACCACGTTCGTCAACGTGGGCCGCGGAACGGTCGTGGACGAGGATGCGCTGCTGGAGGCACTGGACAACGGCCAGGTGGGCTACGCCTGCCTGGACGTCTTCGCCGTGGAACCACTGCCGCAGGACAGCCCCCTGTGGAACCACCCCAAGGTCATGGTCTCACCCCACACCTCGGCCCTCAGCGCCGCCGAGAACCGCCTCATCACGGAGCGGTTCTGCAGCAATCTCCGGACGTTCCTCGACGGCGGGGACCTCCCCCACCTCGTGGACACGGTCCACTTCTACTAGGACTGGGCGGAGAACCGGTGCGCATCGCAAGACTAAAAACAGCAGCAGGCCCGCAGCACGCAATCGAACGGGACGGGGAATGGCACCACGTCATCGACCCGTTTGAGGAAACCCTCCGCTACACCGGCGGCGCCACCACACACAGCGAGGCCACGTTCCTCGCCCCGGTGACGCCCGCCGTCGTCCTGGGCATTGGCCACAACCGGACCTTGAATGACCATCCCCTGCCCATCCAGGCGTGGCACAAGTCCGTCCACACCGTCGCCGGGCCGGGCGACGCCATCACCGCAGTCCGCGGCCAAGGCACGGTCAATGCCGAGGGTGAACTCGCCGTCGTGATCGGCAGGACAGCCGCCAACCTGACTTCAGAAAACGCCCTGGATCACGTCCTCGGCTACACCTGCGTCAACGACGTCACCAACGTGGACCAGAACGCGGTGGACGAGCGGAACTTCCAAGGCAAGGCCGGCGTCAACTACACACCTATCGGCCCCTGGATAGAAACCGGACTCCCGGACCCCGAAAAGGTGGCCATCGACGTCTACGTCAACGGGACAGCCAAGGCCACCTCCGGGACCTTCAACCTCCCCTCCTCGGTAGTGGAATGCCTCATCTACGTCACTTCATGGCTGACCCTGGAACCAGGCGACGTGGTGATGACCGGAGCGCCCGCCACAGTGGTACCCGTCGAGCCCGGGGACCGGGTGGAGATTGTGGTGGAGGGCATTGGCACCCTGAGCAGCCCGGTGGCCTGACAGCGCCGGGGTACGGCCGCCGCATTTATGATGGATTGCGTTCAGTCGACTGAACGACACCAAAGTCTGCCCTGGCGACCCAAAGGAGAATCATGGCCGATTCCCATGCCCCCGCTTCATCCGACAAAGCCGGAGCCACCTCGCCGGCGCCGGCTGTCACCCGGGCAGCAGCCGTCCTGGATGCCCTCGCCGCCTCGGCCACCGGCCGCCTGACCCTGAGCGACCTCTCGCGCGAAGTGGGCATCCCCAAGTCCTCCACTTCCAACCTCCTGCTGGCACTGGAGGAGGCCCGGCTGATCAGCCGGCAGGGCTCGGAGTTCACCCTGGGCCGCAAGCTGGTGGAACTGGGCGCCGCCTACCTTGGCCGGATGGATGAAGTGCAGGAGTTCTACCGCTACTGCGAACAGGCCTCCGTCCTTTCCCGCGAGACGGTGCGGATCGCCATGCTGGACGGCACCAACGTCATCTACCTGGCCCGGTACGAGGGCCATCCCGCGGTGCGGCTCACGTCCAACATCGGCGACAAGATGCCGGTGTCCCTGTGCGCCGTGGGCAAGGCGCTGATTGCGCGGCTGCGTGACCATGACCTGGAGGAAATGTTCCCGGACGACGCTGAACTGCCGGTGCTCACACCCAAATCCCTGCGCACGGGTGCGGAACTGAAGGCGCAGCTGAAGGAGATCCGCGAGCAGGGCTTTGCCTTCGAGGACGAAGAATCCACCACCGGCGTGGTGTGCCTCGCCGTCTCCGTCCCCACCCGCGGCGCCCACGGTCCCAGCCTGGGCCTTTCCGTGACAGCGCTCAAGGCCACCTACACGCCGGAGCAGGGCTCCCAAATGGTCAAGGAACTGCAGGAACTTGCCCACTCCCTGGGCAACCCGATGGGCTAGGAACGCGCCAACCGGACGGGCTTTTCGTAACTCAAAACCAAAAACTGTTGCTCGTTGTTCAGCTTGCTGTATTGTGTTCAGCATAGTGACCGACACAACACGTGTTGTCGCTATCCCACCAGGCCAACGGGGGCCTGGAGTGCATTAGAGGGAGTTCTCGTGACAACTCGTACTAACTCACCGCAGGCCACCACGGACGGCGCCGTCGTCGATCCGGACCAGCTGCGAAGGGCAACACTTGCCAGCTCCGTGGGATCCGCCCTGGAGTACTACGACTTCTACATCTACGGCCTGGCCTCGGCCCTGATCTTTGGCCCGCTGTTCTTCGCGCCGCTCGGCGAGAGCGGAGCCGTCATCGCCTCCTTCGCCACCTACGGCGTCGGCTTCGCGGCGCGGCCCTTCGGCGGCGTGGTCTTCGGCCACATCGGGGACCGCTTCGGCCGCAAGATGGTGCTCATCCTGACCATCGGCCTGATGGGCCTGTCCAGCTGCGCCATCGGCCTCCTGCCCACCTTTGAACAGGCGGGAATGCTGGGAGCGGTGCTCCTGGTGACGCTGCGCATCCTGCAGGGCCTGGGCGCAGGCGCCGAGCAGGCGGGCGCCACCACCCTCATCTCCGAGGTGGCCCCGCGCCGTCGTCGTGGCTTCTTCGCTTCCCTGCCGTTCGTGGGCATCCAGCTCGGCACCCTCCTGGGCGCCGGCACCTTCGCCCTGATGGCCCTGGCGGACAAGCAGGTCCTGCAGGGCTGGCTCTGGCGCGTTCCGTTCCTGGCCAGCATCATCCTGATCGCGATTGCCGTGTTCATCCGCCTCCGCCTCAAGGAGACCCCCGTCTTCCAGGAACTGGAGAAGCACAAGGCCGTGGTCAAGAACCCGGTGGGCCAGATCTGGAAGCACTCCAAGAAAAACGTGCTGGTGGGCATTGGCCTCCGCATGGGCGAAAACGGCAACTCGTCCATCTACTCCGCGCTGCTGGTGTCCTTCATCAGCATGCCGGCCGGCGTCTTCCCCGGCGACAAGTTCATCGGCCCCACCGGCCTGCTGATCGCCGCGGGCTTCGCAGCGGTGCTGGTCGTTGCCTTCGGCGCCCTGTCCGACCGCTTCGGCCGGGTTCCCGTGTACCGCTACGGCGCGCTCTTCCAGGCCGTCATCGCCCTGCCGGCCTTCTACCTGGTCACGCTCGGCAACGTCGCCTTGGTCTGGGCGGTCATGGTGGTAGGCATCGCCCTCGGCGTGCAGTCCATGCTTGGTCCGCAGTGCGCCCTGCTCCCGGAACTCTTCGGCTCCCAGCACCGCTTCACCGGCGTGGCGCTCAGCCGCGAACTTTCCGCGGTGCTCGCCGGCGGCTTTGCCCCGATGATCGGCGTCGCACTGCTGGCGGCCACCAACCACTCCTGGCTGGTGCCCGCGATCTACTCGCTGGTCCTGGCGGCAATCTCGTTCGCCACCACGTTCTTCACCCCGGAAACCAACGGCCGCGACCTGGTCCTCGTGGAGGACGCCAGGTGAACAACGGCAACCCCGGCCCGGCGGATCCCGCACCCAAGCGCGCGGGGTTCGTCGGGCTGGGGCTGATGGGGGCACCGATGGCCGCCAACCTGCTCACGGCAGGGTGGCAGGTCACGGGCTGGAACCGCTCCCCCGCCGCGGTCCGCGACCTCGAGTCGCTGGGCGGGACCGGCGCCAGCCACGTTGCGGACCTTCGGGACGAGCCCGTCATCATCTTCATGCTCCCCGACCTCCCCTTCATCGAGGACGCTGCGGCGGGGCTCCTGGAAGCGTGGCGGGCGGAACCGCCCGCAGCCGGGACACTCGTTGTGGTGATGAGCAGCGTGTCCCCGGTCGCGGTGCGGGCCTTCGGGCTCGCTGTTGCGGATGCCAGCGGCGGGAACGCCTCAGTGCTCGATGCCCCGGTCAGCGGCGGAACGGACGGAGCGCAACGGGGGACCCTGGCCATCATGGCCGGCGGATCCCCGGAAGACTTCAACCGGGCCCTCCCGGCTTTGGAAGCAATGGGGACCTCCGTCCGCCGGCTGGGGGACCTGGGTGCCGGCTCGCTGGCCAAGGCATGCAACCAGCTGATCGTGGGAACCACGACGGCGGCACTCGCCGAAGCTGCCGAGCTTGCGGAACGCTCCGGCCTGGACGTCAGTGCCCTCTTCGAGGTCCTGGCTGGCGGCCTCGCTGCCAGCAGGGTGCTGGATCTGGTGGGCCCCCGGCTCGCGGCAAAGGATTACACGCCGACGGGACCGGCGAAGTTCATGCACAAGGACCTGTCCTTCGTGCTGGAAAGCGCCGCCAATGCCCGCACCGCTACACCCATGGCTTCCGCTGGCGTCGACCTGTACGCAGAACTGGTGGCGCAGGGCCTGGGCGACCAGGACCTGGCCGCGGTACGGCAGGCCATTGCCAATCTGGGCACCGCCTCCGCCGAGGAGTCTCCGCACTAAGTCCGCTGTTCGCCCGGCCCTGTTTAAGCCGCCCGGGCCTGCGGGCCCAGCCGCGGGCCCGCTGCTATATTCTGGTGTTTTCAGGCCTGGGCGCAGGGGAGCCGGGCTACAGCACGTCGAACGGCCCTTCAGTGATTCCCAACAGTGCACACCCAGACTCCATACAGGGGAAAGTCCCGCCCACCGATTTCCTCAACTGCCCCACCGGATTCGTCGAGTACTACTTCGCGGACGGCGTCTTCCGCTGGTCAGACGGGCTGTACCGGATGTACGGGTACGAACGGGGCGAGGTGGTCCCGACCATGGAGATGGTTCTTCCCCACGTCGAGCCCGAAGACCGGCCAAGGGTCCAGGCATACTGGGACCATGTGTCCACCCATGGCGGACCGTCATCCCTCTACCTGTCCATCCGGGACCGCAAGGACCGCCAGCACAAGCTGCTTTACTCTGCTGACTACATCATGGACGGAGACACCCCGATCGGCGTCTGGGGCGTGGTGGTGGACCTCACCACGTCAATCCATACGGACCGGCACCAGCTTGCCACCGAGGCGGTGGCGGCGTCGGCCCTCAACCGGGCGGTCATCGAACAAGCCAAGGGCGTCCTGATGGGCCGCACCGGAGTCACCGCCGACCAGGCCTACGGGCTCATCAACCAACTGAGCCAGGACACAAACCGCAAGGTCTACGCTGTTGCGCAGGACATCGTTGACCGCGCCACCGTCCGCGCCGGAGATCCGGAGAACCAGGGCCACCCCCTGCTGTAACCGCCGGACGCCGTCATTGGCCTAGACGGCCAGCCGGGGCCCGTCCGACAGGACGGGCGCGGAACTGACCACGGGCAGGGCGTCAGTGAATGCCTCGACGACGGCCAGCTGGCCGGTGGAGTCCGGAACACCCGGATACTGGACATGCGCGGCTTCAACCGGCTCGGCGGCCGCTTCCTCCGAACGCATGCGGACCAGCGCCACGGCAGAGATCAGGAACCAGGCAATATTGGTAACCACTGACGGCCAGGCGCCGTGCAGCGTTCCGTTGATGATGAAGGCGACCGAACCGAACAGGTTGGCGGTCTGGAAGCCCTTCCCGGCCTTCAGCCACCCCATGGAAACAGACAGGTACGCACTGAGAATCGCAACCGCGCCTGCCCAGCCGGCAATTTCCCACAGCAGTTCCATGGCGTCCTTCCAAGGTGGTGCCTGCGCAGTATCAGGGCAGGGCTCAAGAGGTGGTTCAAGGGTGGTTTCGCCGGATGCCGTTCCGTGGGAATCTGCATCATCCAGCTCTGCGTTGACTCGAGCCCTGTTCGGGCGAGGACCTCTTACGCTGGCCGGCGGCATAATCATATCCTGCGCGCTGACGCCCAAATTACTGCCGATACGTGATACTCCCCACGTCTGGACAAGGCCTGCGCGGCGTAGCACGATCGAAGCTGTGACCAGCAGTCCTGCCTCCGATCCCTACCTCCGCGAACTCACCCAGCTGAGGCGCGTCAAAGACCGGATGGACCGCGAATATGCCCAGCCGCTGGACGTCGAATCCCTTGCCAGGGATGTCCATATGTCGGCCGGCCATTTCAGCCGCCGCTTCAAGCTGGCCTACGGCGAATCCCCGTACAGCTACCTCATGACCCGCCGGATCGAACGGGCCATGGCGCTGCTCCGCAAAGGTGACCTCAGCGTCACCGAGGTGTGCTTCGCCGTCGGCTGTTCCTCGCTGGGCACCTTCAGCACCCGCTTCAGCGAACTGGTGGGCATGCCGCCGAGCGTCTACAAACAGGAGGCAGCGGAGTCGACGGCGGGGATCCCGGCCTGCGTGGCGAAACAGGTCACCAGACCGGTCAGGAATCGAGAAGCGCCGGCCCGTGAGCCGTCACTAGCATGACTGCCATGGACATCAACATTTCCTCAACCTTCCTTCCCGCCACAGACCCGGACGCCTCCCTGGCGTTCTACCGCGACGCCCTGGGCTTCGAAATCCGCAACGACGTAGGCCGCGGCAGCATGCGGTGGATTACCGTAGGCCCCGCCGGCCAGAAGGACGTTTCCATCGTCCTTCACCCGCCCGCCGTGGACCCGGGCATCACCGAGAGTGAGCGCCGCACCATCACCGAGATGATGGCCAAAGGTACCTACGCCACCATCGTCCTCTCCTCCCCCGACGTGGACGCCGCGTTCGCCAAGGTGGAGGCAACCGGGGCCGATGTGGTCCAGGAACCCATCGACCAGCCCTACGGCATCCGCGACTGCGCCTTCCGCGACCCGGCCGGCAACACGGTCCGCATCAACCAGCAGCCCTAGGCATATAAACAGACACGTATATACCGGACGACGCCGGAACGGGGGCTGCCAGCGCAGCTCCGCTTCGGCGCCGCTCCAGGAAGAAGGGGGACACTTTGAGCACGGAAGCAGACATGGAAACCAGGCAGGGAGCGCACGTTGCCGACAGCCACGACCTGATCCGGGTGCAGGGCGCGCGGGAGAACAACCTGAAGGACGTGAGCCTGGAGCTGCCCAAGCGCCGGCTGACCGCGTTTACGGGTGTTTCCGGCTCCGGCAAGAGCTCGCTGGTGTTCGCCACCATCGCCGCCGAGTCGCAGCGGATGATCAACGAAACCTACAGCGCGTTCGTGCAGGGGTTCATGCCCAGCCTGGCCCGGCCGGACGTGGACCGGCTGGAGGGGCTGACCACGGCGATCATCGTGGACCAGGAGCGGATGGGCGCCAACCCGCGCTCCACCGTAGGCACGGCCACCGACGCCAACGCCATGCTGCGGATCCTGTTCAGCAGGCTGGGCAAGCCCTACGTCGGCCCGCCCACGGCCTTCTCCTTCAACGTGCCCACCCGCAAGGCCAGCGGCATCATGAGCACCGAGAAAGGTGGCCGGGTGGAGAAGAACGTGGTACGCCAAGTCACCTACCTGGGCGGCATGTGCCCGCGCTGCGAGGGCATGGGGAACATTAGCGACATCGACCGGACCGCCCTCTATGACGAGTCAAAGTCCCTGAACGAGGGCGCGCTCACCGTTCCCGGCTACTCCATGGACGGCTGGTACGGCCGCCTGTTCGAGGGCATGGGCCTGCCCATGGACAAGCCGATCGCCAAGTTCACGGCGAAGCAGCTGGACACGATGCTGTACGCCGAGCCCACCAAGATCAACGTGGAAGGCGTCAACCTCACGTTCGAAGGGGTCATCCCCAAGATCCAGAAGTCCATGCTCTCCAAGGACGTGGAGGCGATGCAGCCGCACGTGAAGCGGTTCGTGGAGCGCGCCGTCACGTTCGCCACCTGCCCGGACTGCGGCGGAACCCGCCTGACCCCGGAAGTGCTCAACTCCCGGATCAACGGCAAGAACATCGCGGACCTGTGCACCATGCAGATCAGCGACCTGGCACAGTGGATCCGCGGGCTGGACGAGCCCTCCGTGCGGCCGCTGCTCGCCGGGCTGCGCGACCTGCTGGATTCGTTCGCCGAGATCGGCCTCGGCTACCTCTCCCTGGACCGCCCGGCGGGCACCCTCTCCGGAGGTGAGGCGCAGCGGACCAAGATGATCCGGCACCTGGGCTCCTCCCTCACCGATGTCACCTACGTTTTCGATGAACCGAGCATCGGCCTGCACCCGCACGACATCGAGCGGATGAACACGCTCCTGCTGCAGCTGCGCGACAAAGGCAACACGGTCCTGGTGGTGGAGCACAAGCCGGAGATGATCGCCATCGCCGACCACGTCGTCGACCTCGGTCCCAAGGCCGGTACCGGCGGCGGCGAGATTGTCTACGAGGGCAATGTGGACGGGCTGCGTTCCAGCGGCACCATTACCGGCCGGCACCTGGACGACCGCGCCCGCCTGAAGGACTCCTTCCGGAAGGCCGCCGGCGCCCTCGAGGTCCGCGGCGCGTCAACGAACAACCTGCAGGACGTCGACGTCGATGTGCCGCTCGGCGTCCTCTGCGTGGTGACGGGCGTGGCCGGCTCCGGCAAGAGCTCCCTGATCCACGGCTCGCTGGCAAAACGCGAAGGGGTGGTCGTCATCGACCAGGGTGCCATCAAGGGGTCCCGACGGAGCAATCCGGCCACCTACACGGGCCTGCTGGAGCCCATCCGAAAGGCGTTCGCCAAGGCCAACGGCGTAAAGCCGGCGCTCTTCAGCTCCAACTCAGAGGGTGCCTGCCCCACCTGCAACGGCGCCGGCGTGATCTTCACCGAGCTGGGCGTCATGGCCACGGTCGAGTCCACCTGCGAGGACTGCGAGGGGCGCCGTTTCCAGCCCGCCGTCCTCGAATACACTCTGGGCGGCCAGAACATTGCGGACGTCCTGGACATGTCGGTGGATGCGGCACTGGCGTATTTTGCCGAGGGCGAGGCCAAAACGCCCGCCGCGCACAAGGTCCTGGAACGCCTGGCCGACGTGGGCCTGGGCTACATCTCCCTGGGCCAGCCGCTGACCACCCTGTCCGGCGGCGAGCGCCAGCGGCTCAAGCTGGCCACCCAGATGGCGGAGTCCGGAGACGTCTACATCCTGGATGAGCCCACGGTGGGGCTGCACCTGGCGGACGTCGAACAGCTGCTGGGGCTGCTGGACCGGCTGGTTGATTCAGGAAAGTCCGTGATCGTCATCGAGCACCATCAGGCGGTGATGGCGCACGGTGACTGGATCATCGACATCGGCCCGGGAGCAGGGCACGACGGCGGCAGGATCGTCTTCGAGGGCACCCCGGCTGACCTGGTGGCCGGCCGGGCCACGCTCACCGGCCAGCATCTGGCGGCGTACGTCGGGGCCTGAAGCCGCTGGACCCTGCTTAGCGTCCGCCTGGCAGCTGACCCAGGAAGCTGACGGTGGCGGCGGCGACCTGCTGCTGGGCGGCGCTGCGGCTGATGCCGGGCTGGCCGTCGCCCGGTTGTGCGCCGTAGTCACCGAAGAACGCGTGCACTCCGCCCTGGACGGCGGCGAACTCCGTGTCCGGGGGCAGGAGTTCCCGGGAGGCCTGGATCTTGTCCGGCGTGCTGAGACCGTCCTTGGTCCCGGAGACGGACAGGACGGAGAGGCCGGGCCGTCCCCGCAGCGATTCCACCGGGTAGGAGGCGTACAGGACCAGGCCATTAATGTCGGTGTTCGCCAGGGCGAATGACGATGCGGACACCCCGCCCAGGGAGTGGCCGCCCACCGCCCACGTGGTGATGTCCGGGTTGTCCTCGATGGCGCTGCGGGCCTGGTTGCCGTCCAGCAGGCTCAGCCCGAGCGGCTCCTTCAGGATGACCACCCGGTACCCGGCGCCCACCACGGGGCCCAGGATGTCCTGGTAGGCCCGGGCGTCCACGCGTGCGCCCGGGTAGAAGACCAGTCCTTTGGTGGCGTTTGCTGCGTCGGGTGACATGGTGATGGCGGTACTGGTTTCGGTGACAGTGAGGTCCGATGCCGGCCCGGCCTCCGCCGTTGGGCCCGGCTGGTAGGCGAAGGGGCTGAGCCAGGCCAGCCCGGCGGCGAGCGCCAGGACGGCAACCCTGCCGGCCCACGCCGCGACGGCCCGGACGCGGGAGCGGGGCCGGGGGACATCGCGGCGGCGCCAGAGCAGAGCTGCCCAGCCGGCACCGGCGGCAGCCGCTGCCAGCAGGATGCCCGGCAGCAGCGGGTGGCCGCCCAGGACAGCCGAGTTCCCTGCCAGCATCCACAGCGCAACGCCGGTCAGGGCGGCGGCGCACCCTGCCGATGCCCAGAAAAGGGCCGTCCGTTTCCTGGGCAGCGCGCTGGCTTGGCCGGCAGGTGAGGTCTCCATGGTTCCTGATCCTTCCATCCGGCGGCAGGATTTCAATGCCGGGCTGGCCTACGCTGGCCGTATGCCCGAAAAGTTCCGGTACGACGTCGAGATCCTGCACCTGCTGGTATCCCCCGCGCACGCTTACTTTGGCCGGGCCCGGGACGGTGCCGCCAGCGTTCCCACCACTGATGCTCCGCAGGCCGAGGTGGTGGCCGGCAAGGGCATCGTGGGCGACCGCTTCTTCGGCAAGGCCGCCCACATGGATGCTGCGGTGACCCTGTTCGCCGTCGAATCCCTCGAAGCCATCGCCGCCGAGTTGGGCACGGCGCCGTTCGATCCGCTGCTGACCCGCCGGAACGTGGTGCTGCGCGGAGCCCAGCTGGTGCCGTTGCTGGGGCAGGACTTCGTGCTGGAATCCGGCGGCTCCTCGGTGACCCTGCACGGCGGCCGGCACGCCCAGCCCTGCGCCTGGATGAACGAAATGCTCGCCCCCGGCGCCCATCCGGCCATGCGCGGCCGTGGCGGCATCCGCTGCCGGGCCGTCTCCAGTGGATTTTTGCACCAGGGTCCTGCCGTGCTGGTCAGCCCGGTGCCGCTGGACCCTGCCCGGGCAGGCGAGGCGAGCGTCCTCCGTCCGTCCCGCCTGCCGTAGCAGGCCCCGCCCTGCAAGACGTAAGACGGACGACGGCGTCACGCACGGCACGCTTTCGGCCCACCTTGGGCGGGGAAGCCCCGGAAATCCTGGCTTCCGCCGTCGTGCGCTGCCTGAAAGCATGCCTGGCGCGACGCCTGCCGCGCCCTACCTTTTCCGGTGGATCGACTTGTAGCTCAGGTAGGCGTTGAGGCCCTCGATCCCGTACTCGGTGCCCAGCCCGGAGTCGTGCCGGCCGCCGAACGGGGCGGAGTGGTTGGAGGCGAAGAAGTTCAGTCCCACCGAGCCCGTGTCCATGCGGTCCGCCACGGCGAGCGCGGCGTCCTCGTCCCGGCCGAACACCAGGCCGCCCAGGCCGAATTCAGTGTTGTTCGCCAGCGCCACTGCCTCCTCGACACTGCCGCCGGCGTCGTTGTATTTGAGGATGGTGATCACCGGCCCGAAGATCTCTTCGCGGGCGATCCGCATGTCCGGGGTGACGTCGGCGAACACAGTTGGCTCCACAAAGTAGCCGTTCTCCAACCCTCCGGTCAGCGACGCAGCGCGCCCTCCGGTGGTGGCGCGGGCGCCTTCAGCCAGCCCGGACTCGACGTACTCCATGACGGTCCGGTACTGCGGTTCGGTGGCGCAGGGGCCAAACACCGTCTCGGGATCCAGCGGATCACCCTGTTTCCCGGCGGCGATGGTGGCAGTAACCATGTCCACCACTTCGTCGTAGCGGCTGGCCGGGGCCAGAATGCGCGTGGAGATGTAGCAGGTCTGCCCGGTGTTGCGCATGGAGGACTTGATCAGCACCCGGGACATGGCGTCCAGGTCCGCGTCCGGCAGGACGATGGCGCTGGACTTGCCGCCCAGTTCCAGCGTGACAGGGCGCAGCAGCTCGCCGCAGGCCGCGGCGATCTTGCGGCCCACCGGCGTCGAACCCGTGAACGCTACCTTGGCCACTCCGGGGTGCTTGACCAGCACGTCACCCAGGCGGCCGGAGCCGGTGACCAGGTTGACGACGCCGGCCGGGACGCCTGCTGCGGCAATGGCGTCGATGATCACGCGGATGGACAGCGGGGTGGGGGACGCGGGTTTGATCACCACGGTGCAGCCGGCCAGCAGCGCCGGCGCCAGCTTGATCATCACCAGGTTGATGGGGAAGTTCCACGGGGCGATCAGGGCGCAGACGCCCAGGGGATCGCGCCGCACCACCGATTCGCCGCCGCCACGGGGGAAGGGCCGGACGTCCTCCTGTTCCAGGTATCCGGCCAGGGTGGCGAAATAGCGGAGGATCCCGGCGGCGTTGGCGGCAGCACCGGACGATTCGGCCACCGGCGATCCGTTCTCCCGCGAGTTGGTCAGGGAGAGTTCGTCAGCGCGCTTCTCCACTTCGTCGGCGATCCGGAGCAGGTAGGCGGCCCGCCCGGACGGTGCCAGCCGGGGCCATTTGCCAGCGAACGCTTTTTGGGCGGAGCCGACGGCGGCATCCACGTCCTCCGGGGTGCCGTCCGGGACCGAGCCCCAGATTTCGCCGGTGGCGGGGTCGGTGACCGGGTTCCGGCCGGTGCCCCGGGACCGCTGCCAGGCGCCGTCGAAGTAGATGGTGTCCACGTGGGTGTGCGGCAGGGCAAGGCCGGACCGTGTGGCCAGGGCCGGTGCGTCATGCGTGGCGGAGGTCATCGGATCACCGCCGTCTTCAGCAGGGCGTTGGACCGGCAGAGGTCCGCGGTGGCCATCTCCAGGGCAGCCTCAGTGATGAGTTCCGGGATGATTTCGGCGGCCAGCCGGTCCGTGTAGGTGGCGGGGTCCATCCCGAACCAGGATGAGGCCAGGGCGATGCCGGCGTGGTCGAACCGCCACAGCCTGTCGGCGTCACGCATCAGCGCGTCCTCCAGTGAGCGGGCCACGGGCCGGGTGTCGTGGCCGTCGATGATCGCACAGACCTGGTCCACGAAGCCGGGGGCGTAGCCCAGTCCGGGGAGGACCCGTCGGGCCACGTCGCAGCCCTGCTTCTCGTGCTCATAGCGGATGGTGGCCTTGCGCCAGTCCCCCGTGAACCCTTCCGAGAGGATCCGGGACTCATCCACGTGGGCCCAGCCGGTGTCGTGCAGCAGCGTTGCCACCCGGACCAGTTCGGCGTCCGCGTCCGGGTAGGCCCGGCACAGCCGTTCGGCGAAGGCAAGGGAGATGGGCAGGTGGATGTCGTTGCCGCGGGTCCTGGTTTCGTGGACCACTGCTTTCCAGAGCGCGTCGAGCGAGTCCAGGGCCGCGGGGGTGCCCGTGATGGGGGTGGTATCCACGGGTCCCGGGGCGGGAATGGGCCGGACGCTGTACTCAGCGGCAAAGGCATCGGCCAGGGCGTCGCCCGTGTCCGGTGCGGTGCCGGGGGCGCTGCCGGCGGCGGTGCCGGGCTCCGCCGGGGCAAACGGCGTCTTGGGGGTGCTCATAATGCTCCTTCGGGTTGGCCGGCCTCGCGGCTAGCTGTCCGTAGTGATGGTCTTGAGTTGGGTGCCGGGGTCTGCGGCGGCATCGGCGGGAATGTTGAGGCCCTTGGCGAGCGCGTTCTTGACGGCCATGAAGTCGAGTGGTGCGTTGACGCAGTCCGCGGCGATGATGCGGCCCTGGCGGTAGTAGAGGACGCTGAATTTTCCGCGTTCCTGGTCGTTCCGGACCACGGTTTGGTCGTAGCCGTTGCACAGGCCGGCGATCTGCAGCTTGAGGTCCGCCTGGTTGGACCAGAACCACGGGATGCCGGCGTATTCCTCGCGCCGTCCGGTCAGCGAATAGGCGGCCACCTTGGCGTGCTCGATGGCGTTGTTGACGCTTTCCAGCCGGATCCGTTCCCCGGGCTCGGAGCCGGGAACGGGGTTGGGCATGTTGGCGACGTCCCCCACGGCCACCGTGGTGCCGTCGGAGGCCAGCGCGAACCGGTCCACCACCACGCCGTTGTCCACGGCCAGGCCCAGCTGTTCTGCCAGCTGCGTGTTGGGAATGACGCCGATGCCGATCAGGACGATCTGTGCCGGCAGTACCGTCCCGTCCTGGAGTTCGACGGCGGCAACCCGGGTGCCGCCGTCGTCAGCGGTGAAGCGCGCCGCACTGGTGTTGAGGCGGATATCCAGGCCGCGGGACCGGTGGGCCTGCAGGAAGTATTCGGCGGTCTCCTCCCCTACGGCCCTGCCGACCAGCCGCGGCCCGAACTCGAGCACGGTGACATTTTTACCCATTTTCTGCAGGCATGACGCGGCCTCCAGGCCGATGAACCCGCCGCCGATCACCACCACATCCGTGGCGTCGCCCACTCTTGCCTTCAGTGCCAGGGCGTCGTCGGCATTGCGGAGGTAGAGCACGCCGTCCAGGCCGTTGCCGTCAATCTCCAGCTTCCGGGCACGGGCGCCGACGGTGAGGGCCAGCCGCTTGAACGGGAACTCCCGGCCCGAGGACGCATGCGCCACCCCGGAACCGTCCGCGTCCTTGTCGATCCGGACGATGTATTCGCCCTTGACCAGGTCCACGTTGTGCTCGGCCCAGTAGTCGTTGGACCGGAAGATGAGGGATTCGCTTTCCACGGTGCCCTGCAGGAACTCCTTGGACAGCGCCGGCCGCTGGTACGGGCGGTGGTCCTCGTCCCCCAGCAGGGTGATGTGTTCGTCGAAGCCCAGCGCCCGGAGCGATACCGCCAACTGCACGCCGGACTGGCTGGCGCCGATGATCAGGAGCCCGGTCCTGGTGGGAACCGTGGCCGTTCCGGCTTCCTGCTCTACTGCCTGCGTTCCCATGGCTACACCTGGGTTTCGGGGGTGGTGACGAAGAGTTCCAGCTCCTCCGTCAGGCGGAGCTGACAGGACAGCCGGGAGTTGTCCTCACGGTCCACGGCAGTGCCATAGAGCATTTCATCCTCCATGTCCTCCATGGCGGGCAGCTGCGAGGCGCAGTCCTCGCGGACGAAGACGTGGCAGGTGGCGCAGGACAGCGAACCGCCGCACTCGGCCACGATGCCGGGAACGCCGTTGCGCACCGCGGTTTCCATGACCGAATCGCCTGCATTGCCTTCGACGTCCCGGACGGTGCCTTCTGCGTCGGTGAAGTGAACCGTTGGCATTGTGGTCCTCCTTGCTTGAAGTTGGTTGGATGGGGGCGGGGGTGGCCGGTCAGATGAACTGCCGGCCGCCGTCCACCACCATGGTCTGGCCGGTGTAGTAAGAGCTGTCAGGCCCGGCGAGGAACAGGGCGGCGCCCACAATGTCCTCGGGCTGGCTGGCGCGTTTGATGGCGCCGCGGTCCACGCCGTAGTTCTCGGCGTTTTCCATCAGTCCGTAGCTGGCCTCGGTGAGCGTGAAGCCGGGGGCGATCGCGTTCACCGTGATCCCCCGCCGACCCAGTTCCTTGGCCATGACCCGGGTGAGTGCCACCACGCCGCCCTTGGAGGCGACGTAGTGCGCCCATTGCTCGGAGCCGCTGAAGATCGTGGCGCTGGAAAGGTTGATGACGCGTCCGCCTTCCCCCAGGTAGGGGCTCGCGGCACGGGTCACCAGCCAGGGTCCCTTGAGGTTGACGTTCATCACCAGGTCCCATTCGGCCGGATTGATGTCCTCGAAGCGGCTGCGGGTCACCCCCGCGTACACCGCCGCGTTGTTGAGGACGACGTCGATGCGGCCGTTGCCGAACTCCACGCAGCTTGCGGCTAGCTGCTCCGTGGAGTCGACGTCGGTCACGTCGGCGGCGAAGGCAGCGGCGTGGGCGCCCGCTTCACGGACCAGCTTGGCGGTCTGTTCGGCACCCTCGAGATTGATGTCCGCCACCGCCACCCGGTATCCACGGCCGGCAAAACCGAGCGCGAACGCCCTGCCCAGCCCGCCCGCGGCGCCGGTGATAAGGACCGTCTTTTCGTTCATGCCTTCAGCGGAATATTCGCCTGAGGGCATGTCCCGTTCAGACATGGCTGTGGCTGTGGGCGCCGGGTCCGGCAACCACGAGGTCGTCCTCGGCGTCCAGGATCTGGACCGTGCCCTTGGTGCCGTCCACACGCAGCCGCTGGCCGGTCTTGATGGTGGTGGATCCGGAGCCCGTGCCGGTGACGGCAGGCAGGCCGTATTCGCGGCACACGATCGCGGCGTGGCTCATCATGCCGCCGATGTCCGTGACCGTGGCGCTGATCTTGCCGAAGATGGGACCCCAGGAGGGAGCCGTCACCGTGGCCACCAGGATTTCGCCCTGCTGCACCTCGGAGAGCTGGTCGGCGTCGGTGACCACGCGGGCCAGGCCTTCCACCACGCCGGGTGAGGCGGCCATGCCGCGCAGTCCGCCGCCTTCCACTTCTTCACCGGCTCCCAGCCACTGCTGGACCTGTTCGGTGGTGATGCCCCAGAGCATCCGGGTGAAGGGTTCGGTGATGGATGCCGGCGGGGTGTTCAGGGCCGGCGCGGGGCGGGCGGTCTTGAGGGCGTCCACGATGCCGCGGCGGCGTTCGATCTCTTCGGGCCAGTAGTCGGGGCCGATGGGCTTGGCACCCACGCCCCACCCGGTGACCAGGTCGAAGAGGGCGTCGCGGACCTCGTTGCGGCCCAGGTAGAGCAGGTCGTCCGGCTGGGTCCAGAAGCCCTCGGCATGCATCATGCGGGAGAGTTCGCGGATCTTGCGCCAGAAGACGCCCATGGTCCAGTGTTCGATGTAGAAGTTGTGGTTCTCCACGTAGGGGTAGGCGGTGGCAGCGAGGCCGCGCTTGGCGTCGAAGACTGCCTGGTTCTCGCCTTCAAGGAGGTCACGGTATTCCTCGATGATGCGGTCGCGTTCGGCGATGAGGGCCTCGACGGGACGCATAATCTCCTGGCCCTCGTCCACGCGCCGGATGTAGTCGGCGATGTAGCCCAGCGGGATTTCCTGGTTCACGTTCCAGTACTTGTCGTGGCCGTAGAAGCCGTTGCCCACGGTGAAGTTGAACCACGGGTCCTTGGCACCTTCGTACTGGGCCAGCCAGCGGTCCCCGCCCGGGGCGGCGGCGATGGCACCCAAAGTAGCCTCGACGTCGTCCGTGTTTCCAAAGTGGGGCTGGAGGCCCAGTTCGACGGCAAGCTTGGCGAGCTGCTTGAGCTCGTCATCGGGGCGGAACAGTTCCATGTCCACGCCCTGGACCATGCTGGCGATCGACTGGTCCGGGATGTTGGGGAAGACCTGCTTGCAGAAGTTGAAGAAGTCCAGGTAGGCGATGTAGCCCAGGTTCAGGAACTCGAAGTGGTACTGCCAGTTCTGGTAGGCCAGCTGGATGAGGCGGTCGTAGCTTTCCAGGAGCTTCTCGGAGCCGTCCTTGCCCTTGCCGGAGGTGATGTCCTCCATGGGGACCATGTCCGGCAGCTTGGGGAAGGAAATGGTCTCCATCTCGGCGATGGTGCCCTTGACCTTGACGTGCCATTCCTTGAGCAGCTGCTCCCAGTTCTGGAAGTAGTGGCCGACGCGCTGCTCGAACAGCGGCACACGGGCGGCAATCTGATCCTCCGGGACGGGAATGGGGGACATGTAGAGGTACCCCAGGTGGATGCGGAACTCGATGCCGTTGGCGTTGGGGATCATCAGGTGCCGGGCGTTGTACTGGCCCAGGCACTTGACCGCGAATTCGCCGCCGATGGTCTCGAAGGGCTTGAACACGGTGGGCCAGTGCTGGCTGTCGCAGAACCAGAACTTGGCGTCCTCCTGCTCCTTGAGCTTGTCCTGGAACACCAGGTAGTAGGGGTAGATCTTTTCCCAGCCTTCGGCCCCGGCGGGAACCGGCAGCTCGGAGGGCTTGGGGAACGACTTCATGGACATGGCGGTCCTTTCAGGAGGGCTCGGCGGTGAGCCTTGGTGGGGGTGAAGCCTCGGATGGGGGTCAGGCAGTCGGCTTGAGCGCGGGGGTGCTCAGTCCGCTGAAGTAGCCGCCCGTGACGACCGGTTGGGGCGCGGTCACCGGTGCGGGCTTGGAGGAGTGGACCGTTTCCGGCCGGGACTGCAGGAGGAGCAGGTTTTCGCCGTCCGGGAGGTCGGCGTCGAGGGCCCACTCAATGTCTTGCGGGCACTTGTAGTGCTTCTCGGCCCGCTTGGCCATCTGGGCGACGGCGGTGAGCTCGGCGTCGGTGAGGCTGCGGCGGCCCCGGCGTTCGTCGTCGACCTCGCGTTCAACCAGCCCTTTGGCACCGGCGTCCGGGACCAGCTCGGCGTGCTTGTCGCCCAGGTGCTCACTGACGACGGCGAGGGTCACCTTGTCCAGCACGATGTTGTCCGGGGTGACCTGGCCGGAGACCACCATCTCGCCCACGCCGTAGGAGGAATCGATGGTGATCTTGGACCGGTCGCCGTTGGTGGGGTCCATGGTGATGGCCACGCCGGAGACCTTGGAGTTGACCATCTTCTGCACCACTACGGCCATCGACAGGCCTTCGTTGGGGATGCTGTTCTTGAGCCGGTAGATGATGGCGCGGGAGGTGTAGAGCGACGCCCAGCACTGGCGGATGTGGTCGGTGACTGCCTTGACGCCATCCAGCCAAAGGTAGGTGTCCTGTTGGCCGGCGAAGGAAGCGTCCGGCAGGTCCTCGGCGGTGGCGCTGGAGCGCACTGCCACCGGGACGGGGGCGTCGAAGCGGGCCATCAGCGATTCATAAGCGGCAATGGTCATACTGCGCAGGGCCTCCGGTACCGGGCGGGAGCAAATGTCCTCGCGGATGGCTGCGGACACCTGGTCCACCTGCCGCGTGTCCTCCGGGTCGAGGCCGGCGAGCAGTTCGTGGATTTTCGCCGTGATGCCGGCTTCGTCCATGAAGGCATCGAACTGCGCGGTGGTGACGACGAATCCGGGCGGAACGGGCATGCCGGCGGACGTCATGGTGACCAGGGACGCGCCCTTGCCGCCGAGGTTTTCAAGCTTCGGCTCAATGCCGCCGTCGAAGAACTGGACATAGTCATTGCTGTGCATGGTGCTTAGGCCTTCCAGGTGACAGGAACGGTCTCGGGAACACGGAAGGAGAGGTTTTCGCGGAAGGCGATGTCCTCCGGGGCGTCGAGCTGCAGCCTGGGGGCGAGCCGGGCCACTTCCTCGAGCGCGATTTTTGCCTGGAGCTTGGCGAGCATGTTGCCCAGGCAGTAGTGGATGCCAAATCCGAAGGAAAGGTGCTCGCGGGCATTGGGCCGGGTGATGTCGAAGTCCTCGCCGGCGGTGAACTTGGTTTCATCGCGGTTGGCCGAGCCCATCAGGAGCAGCAACTGCGAGCCCTTCTCGATGGGAACGCCGCCCACCTCGGTGTCTTTCAGGGCCTTGCGGCGCCATCCGACGATGGAGCCTGCGTAGCGGAGGACCTCGTCGATCGCGGCGGGGATCTTCTTAGGATCGTCCACCAGCTGCTGCCACTGCTCCGGTCGCGCCAGGAGCTCGCGCAGGGCGTTGGAGATGAGGGTGGTGGTGGTCTCGTGGCCGGCGAAGAGCAGGCTGTACAGGACCGAGGCAATCTCGTGGTCCGAGATCTCGGCGCCGTCCTGCTGGGCCTTGACCAGGTCTGCGGTGAGGTTGTCGCCGCCCTGTTCGTGGGCCACCCGGACCAGGCGCAGGCATTCCTGCCAGTACTCCACCAGGTTGTGGGCATGCGGGATCTGCTGTTCGTCGCTGAGGTCGCCCCAGGTCATGGCGGCCCGGGAGTCCGACCAGCGCTTGAACGTGTCCACCTGGGAAACGTCGGCCCCGATCAGGGTGAGGATGGTGATCGTGGGAACGTCGTAGGCCAGGTCCTTGACCAGGTCCCCGCGGCGCTCTTCACGGGAAAGCATCTTTTCGAGCAGGTCCACCACGTTCTGCCGGATGAACGGTTCCAGGGCCTTGTACCGGCGGGGCGTGAAGGCCTTCTGCACCACGGCGCGGATGCGGGTGTGCTCCGGCGGACGGCGGGCGGACAGGCCGGAGTAGGCGGTGAACCCGCCGTCCTCCATGATCTTTTTCGCGGCGGGTCCCCGCTCCCGGACCGGGGCCTGTGCGTTCTCGCTGGAGAACGTTTCCCAGTCCTCGAAGACGGCTTTGATGTCGTCGTAGCGGGAGACGACGTAGAGGCCGGTACGTTCATCGAACATCACGGGCTGCTCGGCCCGGAGTTCTGCGTAGGCGGTGAAGGGATCCTTCATCTGGAAGGGTTCGTAGCCGTGGTGCCCGGCGGGGGCTTCGGCGCCGTACCCGAAAGGACAGCGGCCAGCCGTTTCTGTCGACGATGACATGGTGACTCCTGGTGACTTTGGCTCCGTCCGGCGCCTCAGGGCGGCGGGGGGTTCTTAGTGACCAGTGTGGTCCACATCACCGGGCAGGGACAGCGCGGGCTTCCACTGGACGGAAACGAATGGCCTCAGCCGCGAGGTCCTTTGTGGACGCCGATCAGTGTCTCCAGGGGGATGCGTGCTGTGGCCTTTTCGATCTGGGCCGATATGCCCTTGAGGACGGGAAGGTACCTGGTCATGGTGGACGCCTGGGCGGTGGGCAGCACCAGGCCGATGGCGGCGCCAATCCGGCCTGTATGGAACACCGGGACCGCGATGGAGCATGAGCCAAGCCGCACTTCCTCGAGGGTGGTGGCGTAGCCCTGCGCGTGGATGTCCGCCAGCTCGGCGGTGAATTTCTGCGGGTCGATGTGGGTGTGGGCGGTGGCGCGTTCCAGGTCCCGGTGCAGGTAGGCGTCGCGCACCCAGTCGTCTTCGAACGCCAGGATGACTTTCCCGACGGCGGTGGCGTGCATGGGCAGGCGGCCGCCCACCCGGGATGCGCGGGGCACGCGCTTGGAGCCGTAAACGCGGTCGATGTAAAGGACCTCATTGCCGGCCCGGATGGCCAGGTGTGCCGTCTCGCCGGTCAGCGAGAACAGGTCCTGGATGTAGGGATGGGCGGCATCTCGCAGCTGGCGGCCGGTGTTCTGCGCCAGCTCCCACAGCCGGATGCCCAGCTGATAGCGGCCGTTCGGTTCCCGCGACAGGAATCCCCAGTCGGTCAGTTCGTTCACCAAGCGGTGCGCGGTGCTGAGCGGCAGCCCGGATTTGTCCGCGATGTCGGTCAGGCTCAGGGCGCCGCGGGAGGTCTCGAAGGCTTCCAGGATGGACAGCACTTTGGACGTCACGGTGCGTCCGGGGTCGCGGCTGCCGCCGGCCATGGGGGCCTCCTCGCTCCTGGCGCTGGGCCCAGGGTGCCGGCAGCGTCCGGAAAGAGTCTAAGCGCGGGAACGGCTCCGGGCCGCGCCGGTTTCCAGTTCAGCCAAGCAGGCGTTGCCGCTGCGGCCAGAGGGTGACCGATTCCAGTGCCGACAGTGCCCGCGCCATTGCCTGGGCCTCTGCGGTGAACAGGTGGCCGTGCACGCGCTGCGAGCAGAGCCGCAGGGCCTGTCCGCGGTCCAGCCCGAACCAGTCCATGACGGTGTCGATCCCGTGCGGGCTGAGGCGCCAGGTCTTGTCCGCGTCCTTGACGATGGCGTCCTCGATGGAGAGGGCCTCCCGCCGGGAATCGTGGCCGTCGATGATGTTCAGGATGGCGGGGATCCTGGTGCGGTCGTAACGGCACTCCGCGAGGATGTCCGCGGCCAGGCGCGCCCCCTCCTTTTCGTGCAGCAGCACCAGGTCCGGCCTGCCGCCGCCCGGTGCAATGGCGGCCAGGACGTCGCCGGGCGGGACCTGTGACCAGCCGATGTCGTGCAGCAGGATGGCGGGGAGCACGACGGCGGCGTCCGCGTCCGGGTGGGCGTCCAGCAGGGCGCGGGCCAGGCCGAAGGCGTACAGGGTATGGGCGTCGTTGTCCCGGATCGTCAAGTACGGCGCAGCGAGTTCCCAGATCCCGGCCAGCGCCGGTTCCAGCGCGATGACCCCGGCGGGGTTCGGCTCGATCCCGGAGGCAACAGCGTCGGCGTCGAGGCCTGAATGGTTGGCGGCGGGCTGCAGCTTCGTCATTCACACAGCCTGCCCGGCAACCGGCCCACGGGCAACGGGTGGCTTCTGTCCAGTGGAACCGGGTGTTGTGGCGGCCGACGGCGTCACGCCCGGCACGCTTTCGGCCCACCATAGGCGGGGAAGCCCCGGAAACCCGGGATCCCGCCGTCGTGCGTTGCCTGAAAGCATGCCCGGCGTGACGCGGCGCGGCCTCAGCTCACACGATGGCGGTGGCGTTGGCCGGGGAGCCGGTGCCGCCGGTGATGTTCAGCGGCTTGATGGTGATGAACGCGTCCCACCTGCCCGTGCTGCGCATGTGCCGAGCCAGCGGGCCGAGCCGCCACAGCTCGCCCAGGGGCAGGCCAAGCTTGGCCAGGAGCTGCTGGTGCATCATGCCGTGGTCGTTGAACGCGGACTCCCGGTAGGGGCTTCCCGGGACCGCGGGGAGGCACTCGAAGGCAAAGTTGTCGGCGGCAATCACGGCAAACCGGCTGTCCCACGCCCAGGCCACGAACTCCTGCGACTGCGCCACGCCCGTTGCCTTCCGGCTCTCACGGAGCCGCTGCTTCTCCCCCGGATCCAGCGCGAGGAACCATTCGCACCACCCGGTGTGGAGCATGAGGATGTCGCCGGGACGGGTGGCCAGGGACTGGGACTCCAGGGCCGCATGGAGCAGGTCAAGGCCCAAAGGTTCCCCGGCTGCGTGGTCTATGGGCTGGCCCAGGCCGTTCCGGAATCCGTCGAGGTCCACCAGGATGCCCCGGCCAGTGATGGGATGTTCGGCCCATTCCTGGATCCCCAGGTCCCGGGTGCCTTCGGTGATCCGGTGGTCCGGGACGCCGTTGTAGAACCCCACGTCATCGGCCCGGCGGTGCCGGAGCCCGTCAATCTGGGTCGATCCCTGGAGGAAGTACCCGTCCAGATAGTCGTCCCGGTGGGCCGGATGGGAGGAGTACATGGTGTGCCGGGGCGCACCGCGTTTGAGCGACATGCCCGGATCAAAGGCGTCAGCGGGATAGTCCAACCCGAACACGGTGCCGGTCCGGATGCTGTTCCTGGCTTCCAGGACGGCCGCGGGGGTGATGAAGGACGGTGTACCCCTGTCCGGGGCCGGAAAGAGGCCCCAGGATGTTCCCGCCAGGTTGCCCTCCCTCGCCAGGAGTTCCGCGAAGGTGGGAAATGGTTTGTGGGCAGTCATCGGCTGGTTGCTTCCTGTTTCTCCCCGGCCTCTTTCCGGGGCTGCCCGTAGCTGAGCAGGAAGCCTGCCACCGCGCACGCCGATGCGGCAATGCAGAGGGGCGGTTTGATGACGTTGTTGAAGAACTCGAGCCAGCCGTTTTGCCCGGCCACAAGGCCCGCGGCCTGCCCGGCCACGAACAGGACGCCGCCGATGAGGAGGACTGCGAGGGTGAGGGTGAAGACGGTTCCGGTGATCCTGCGGGATGTGTTCATGGTGGTTCCTTAGATCGGCAGGACGCCGAGGATGATCAGCACGCCGATGACCAGCAGGGGCAGCGCATAGTGGGTGAGCAGGCGGGCGAAGGTCTTGATGGGGTTGACGTCCGCGATGCCGCAGGCAACATAGAGCGGTGCCCCGCCGGGCGGGACCGCGGCCTCGCAGGAGGAGAACACCAGGACAGCCACGGCCGCGGTGGTGGCCGGAACACCGGCCGCGACGAGGGCGGCGACGCCGACCGTTCCGACGGCGGCCATGGTGGCCGTGGCGGACAGCGGGGCCGCGACAGCGATGACGATCAGCCCGATCAGGATGGCGAGCAGCCAGAGGGGAAGGTTCATCCCGTTCAGCAGGGCGGTCATTTGCTTGGGAAGGCCGGTGGCGGCCAGAGCGTTGGCTCCGGCGAAGGCGAAGAGCACGGTGACGCCCACGATGCCGAACCGCGGAGCCGAGCCCTGCAGCAGGTTTCCCCAGTCGCGCCCGGTGCGGGGCAGCTGCTTCCTGCCCAACAGCGCACCGGTGATGAGGAGGACCACCGGGATCCAGACGATGACGCTGACGGACTTGCTGACGTCACCGCCGGTCCAGTCCGAGAGCGCCGGGGTGAGGAACCCGGAGGTGATGGCCAGGGGAATGGCGACGACGACGAACAGCAGGAGCGTGGCCCACCCCTGGCCGAAGGCGGCCCGGACAGACAGGCGGTGGGCGGCGTCGAGCGGCGCCATCCCGCTCTTCCTGATGAGCATCCAGGTGACGATGAGCCGGTGCAGGAAACACCACAGGCCGCCGAACAGCAGGGGAAGGACGAGGGCGTTGATGTCCAGCAGGGGCCCCACCGTGGCGGAACCGACCAGGACGAACATGGAGGCACTGAACGGAAAGGTGATGCCCATGCCGGCGTTCCCGGCCACGAGGGTTGCGGCAGCAGGCTTGTCGAGCCTGGACTTTTCCATCCAGGGAATGGTCACTGAGCCCACCGTCGCGGCGATGGCCGCCTGGTTGTGGACCACTCCGCCCAGGCCTGCGGAGGCTACCGTGGAGACCCAGGCCGGACCGCCCTTAACTCCGCCGATCAGCGAGTTCAGCAGGTCGATCAGCCGATCCAGCACGCCGCCCTTATCCAACAGGTAGCCCATGAAGACGAATGCCATGGTGGCGTAGACAATCTCGTCGGTCGCCGCCGAATAGAAGGCCGACCACCCAACCTGCGCCGCGGCGGCCCCGGTAAACGGCAGGACCACCAGGAAGCCCAGGATCATGGCCTCCCCCACGCTGCGCTTGATTGCAGTCGTCCAAAGCAGGATGACGGCAAGGTAGGCGCCCAGTGCCCAGATGCCGATCATGCTGCTGCTCCTGACGGCGGAATGCCGGTTGCTGTTGAAATCACGTATTTCCCGTTCCTGATTGTGCCCTGCTGCGCGGTCAGCGCAAGGCCGGCTCCGTGTCCTGCGTCATCCGGGCAAGGGCGGCGGCGGAGGCGGTGGTCATCTCGGCCGGGACGCCGAGGTCCGAGAGGTAGCTGGCGGTGTCCTGCATTTCCTTGGAGCGGCGGACGGCGTGCTTGGCGGTTCCGGTGAGGAACCTGTCAATGACAGCCTGGCCGTCGCCTGCCAGCTGGTTCGCGATCTGGCCCCGGATCCAGTCCTCCAGGCCGGCTGCCTTACCGGCCGTGACCGCTTCCACCACCACGGATGCCAGGCCCTTCATGAGGACGCTGCGCAGGAGTTTGTGGGCCATCGCCGATCCAGGCTCGCCCTCGGCGATTTCAACCTGCACGCCGAGGGGACGCAGCAGGCCGGCAACGGCCTGGGCGCCTGGACCGCTCACCATCAGCGGAGTCTTTTCCCCCAGCGCGGAGACCGGGCCAAGGATGGCGACGTCGGCAAAGCCGGCCTTGGTGGGCAGCTGTCCAAGTTCCTGCATGACGCCCGGGGAGGAGGATGTGAAGTCGGCATAGACACTGCCGGCGCCAAGGACCGGCAGGCACTCCTGCGCCACGCTGCGTGCCGCGGCAGCGCCGGTCATCACCAGGACGATGTCAGCCCCGGTACATGCTTCGGCCGCGGTGGCCACCCGAATCACGCCCTCCGGGGTGGTGGGGGCCACGGGATCGAACCCGGTGACCTGGTGGCCCGCAGCTGCGAGCGCTGCGGCATAGGTGGCTCCGGCTTCGCCGAGGCCAATGACGGTGCACGCTGTCATGATTTGCTCTGTTCCTTCTGGGACGTTGTGGGGGTGGTGCGGTTCAGTTGCGGGCGGCGACGATTGCCTGGCGGCGGCCGGACTCGTCCGCGAACACCGCTTCGGCGGCTTCGGCGACGGCGGCGGCCTGCTCCCGGGGGACGACCACCACGCCGTCGGAGTCACCGACAATGACATCGCCTGGCAGGACGGGGACGCCGCCGAAGGCGACGGCGGTTCCCAGCCTGAAGGGGCCGTCCTTGTAGGGGCCGGCGGGCGAAGTAGCCCGCGCGAAGACCGGCATGCCGATCTCACCCAGCGCCTCGGCGTCGCGCGCTGCTCCGTCCAGCGCGAAGCCAGCGACGCCGAGGTTGATGGCGCGCTCCCCGATCAGTTCACCAAGGAGGGCGCGGGTTTCATCGGCGCCGCCGGCGACCACAATGACGTCTCCGGGACGGGCCAGCTGCAGGGCAGCGTGGATGCCCTTGTTGTCGCCGGGACGGGTCCATACGGTGAACGCCGGTCCGGCCAGCTTCGCACCGGGCCACACGGCCTGGATGGCGGAGTCCGCGACGCCGAGCCGGTCCATGGCGTCACCGATATTGGCAGCGGGCAGCTTGGCGAGCCGGTCCACGATCCCCTGGTCGGGGCGGGCAAAGTCGGCGCTGGTGTCAATGGCTGGAGTTGTCATGGTCGGTTCCTTAGGAGCTGTGGGTCAGTCTTTTTTCTGGACCAGCGGAAGGACCTTCTTGAAGTCGTCTTCCTGGCCTGCCCAGAACTTCTGGTAGTCGGTGCCGTTGAGGTAGCTGGTCTGCAGGCCCAGGTCCTTCATCTTCTGCACCACGGCGGGGTCCTCGATGGCCTTCTCGATGGCGGCTTCGAGCTTCTTGGCAACGTCAGCAGGGAGCCCTGCGGGAGCGGAGTAGCCGCGGGCGGTCCCGGCGGTCAGGTCGTAGCCGGATTCCTTGAACGTGGGGATGTCCGGCAGCGAGGGGGCGCGGTCCCCGGACATGACGCCCAGCACCCGCGCCTTGCCCTGCTTGCTGAGGTCGTTCACGTCGCTCACGTTGGCCACCAGGACGTCTACGTGCTTACCCAGGAACGCGGTGGTGGCCTGCGAGGCCCCCTCCGAGAAGTGGACCGGTGCGAACTCCGAGCCGGTGCTCTCCTGGATCTGGGCCAGGGCGAAGTGTTCGCCGGTCTGGATGCCGGTGGTGCTGGCGGTGAGTGACTTCGGCTTGGCCTTGACCGCTTCCAGCAGCTCTTTCAGGGTCTGGTAGGGACTGTCCGGCTGGACGGCGATGACGGTGGGGTCGATCACCTGCCGGCCCAGTGGCTGGAAGCTGTCCCTGGTGTACTTCGCGCCGCGGGCCGGATCCAGGGGTGAGACCACCACCGAGGGGGATCCCGTGGCGCCGATGGTGTAGCCGTCCGGCTTGGCGCTGGTCAGGGCGGTGTAGCCGATCTGGCCGCCGGCACCGGGCTTGTTGATGACCTCAACGTTGGTGCCGAGTTCCTTTTCGAGGACCGGCTGGATGAGCCTGGCGGCGGTGTCCACGGCGCCGCCCGAAGAGAAGGCGACGATCAGGTCGATTGACTTGCCTTTCTTTGGGAAGTCGCCGGCGGCTGCGGCGGAGTTGCTGGCTCCGGCGTTGGCGCCGCAGCCGGTGAGGGCGAGCAGGGACGCTGCTGCGACGGCTGCGAAGATCTTCTTGCGTGACATGGTTCTTCTCCTTTGAAGCGGTGCGGGAAATGTGGGTTGTGGTGGGGAATCAGGCTTCCGGGTCCTCCATGAGGGCCTTGGGTTTGCGGAGTTTGAGCAGGGGGCTGCAGATGATGAGCAGGCCAAGGCCGATCAGCACGGCGGAGATGGGACGGCTGGTGAAGACGGTGAAGTCGCCCTGGGATATTTCCAGGGATTCGCGCAGGGAGCGTTCCATCAGCGGCCCCAGCACCAGGGTGAGCACCATCGGGGCCAGCGGAATGTCGAGGTTCCGCAATGCCAGGCCAAGGAGGCCGAAGCCGATCATGACGTAGACATCGAAGACGCTGAAGTTGATGGTGTAGGCCCCGATGACCATGAACACGAGGATCACTGCGGTCAGGATCGGGGTGGGCACGCGGAGGATGGAGGTCCACAGGCCCACGAGCGGGACGTTCAGCAGCAGCAGCAGGACGTTTCCGATGAAGAGGCTGGCGATGATGGCCCAGGCGATCTCCGAATGTTCCGTGAACAGGCTGGGTCCCGGGGTGAGGCCCTGCTGCAGGAACGCGCCCATCAGCACGGCGATGGTGGGCGAGGCGGGGATGCCAAGGGTGAACAGCGGGATGAGGGCAGCGTTGGCGTGGGCATTGTTGGCGGTCTCCGGACCGGCGACGCCTTCGACGGCCCCCTTGCCGAGTTCATTGCGGAACCGGGAGAACCTCTTCTCCGTGGCGTAGGAAAGGAGCGAGGACACGGAGCCGGTCATGCCGGGAATGAGGCCCAGGCCGAAGCCGACGCCCGTGCCACGGGCCATGGCGGGTGCACTGCGGCGCCATTCGGTCCTGGATGGGAACAGCTGCCGGAAACCGGGGGCATGCACCACCGGGGTGGGCTCGTTCCGGCGGAAGGAGAGGATTTCGGAGAGCCCGAAGACGCCGACGATGACGGCGACGAAGCTGACCCCGTCCATCAGGTTGTCGATGCCAAAGGTGAAGCGCGGCGCTCCAGCCACGGGATCGATGCCCACCATGGAGATCAGCAGGCCCAGGGCGCCGGAGATCAGGGCCTTGACCATGGACTTTCCAGCCAATGCGACCAGCAGTGAGATGCCGACCACCATGAGCGCGAAGAATTCGGGCGGCCCGACCAGCAGGCCCATCTCGCCGAGCGGCTTGGCAGCGGCGACCAAGCCGACGGTGGCGATGGTGCCGCCGATGAAGGAGCCGACGGCGGCCAGCGTCAGCGCCGCTCCGGCCCTCCCCATCTTTGTCATGGCATAGCCGTCGATAGTGGTGATGGCTGAGGAGGCTTCGCCGGGAGTGTTCAGCAGGACACTGGTAATGGTTCCGCCGTACTGGGTGCCGTAGAAGATGGCACACAGCATGATGATGGACCCTGCGGGGTCGAGGTTGAGCGTCAGTGGGATGAGCAGTGCCACGCCCGCGACGGGTCCGACGCCGGGCAGGACGCCGATGATGGTGCCGAGCAGGCAGCCGAGGAAGGCAAACAGCAGGTTTTGCCAGGTCATGGCGGTGGCAAAGCCGCCAAGCAGTTCGTTGAGGGTTTCCATGCCTAGAGTCCGATCAGGTTCAGCGGAGTAAATGCCGAGACGGGAAGGGCCACGTTCAGTCCGTAGTTGAAGGCGTAAAAGGCGCCGACGCTTCCCGCCAGGGCGATGATCAGTGAGGGCACCCACGTCCGGCGTCCACGGATCTTCAGGTGGTAGAGCAGGAACGCGAACATGCTCAGCTGGAAGCCCAGCAGGTCCATCACGGCCGCCAGGATGACGAGGCTGGTCACGACGGAGATGACCACCTCCTTGTCCACGCCCGCACCCCTGGCGCTGGGCCTGCGGAGTTCCTGGAGGAGCCAGACGGCCGACATCGCCACCAGCAGCGTCCCCATCGCGAAGGGGAACATTCCGGCGCCCGGGCCGAGTGAGGTCCAGAGCCCCAGGCCGACCGAGCTGACCAAGACATAGACGCCGACGGCGGCGAAGGCGCCGATCCCCGCCAGCACACCGGGCGCGACCCGGATGGTGCTCCCTGCTTTTGTCGTGACTGACTCCGTTGTCATGAGTTTCCTTTTCACAGCGCGTCATTGCATTTCATAGAATGAAACTATATTGCGTACTGAGAAATAGTGACAGGAGACACAAGGACTGTCAAGCGCAAGAAACTTACATAGAATGAAAGAATGGCTATGACGACTTCCAGTACGGCCGGCACGGCAGAAGAGGGCCCCAAGTCCTCGAATATGCGCTCCCTCTCGAGGGCCATGGAGGTCTTCGCCGAACTGCAGCGGGCCGAACGGCCGCAGCGGCTCAGTGACTTGGCGCGGAACTGCGGCATGAGCCTGCCCACCACGCTGAGGATCCTCCGGGTGCTGCAGGATTTCGGAATGGTGAGCCAGACGGATAAGTCCTACCGGATTGGTCCCGCCGTCCTGCCCGCCGCACGGAGCTTCCTGGAGAACGATCCCCTGGTGGTCGCCGCCCGCCCCGTCCTGCAGCAGGTGGCCTCGCAGACCGGACTGACGGCGTCGCTGTACTCACGGCTCGGCTTCGAGCGCATCCTGGTGGCCCGCGTCGACGGCGAGGCGCCCCTCCGCTACGACCTCCCGCTTGGCAAGCGGCTGCCCCTGACGCTCGGCGCTGCAGGAAAGATCCTGCTCGCATCGGCGTCCGATGACGAACTTCAGCAGGCGGTGGCGGCAGCCGCGGCAGCCGGCCAGGAAGACGCGGACCTGACGGCAAAGGAACTGCGCGCGCGGCTCCCCGCGCCGGGAACCGACTTCGCGTTCTCCGCCGATGAGCGTGCCACGGGCGTCCTGTCAGTGGCCATGGCCGTGCCCAACCGGACGGGCCGGCCCACCGAATCGATCTCGCTCACCAGCCCAGTGGAAGCGGCCAGTGAGGCGACCTTGAAAGCCGGGGTCCCCGAGCTGCGCCGCGCCGCCGGCCGGCTCTCTGAGCTGCTGGAGGGCTCCGTCTACTGACCCCGCCGTCCGCCGCCGCTAAAAGACGGCCGACGGTATCACGCACGGCAGGCTTTCGGCCCACCATAGGCGGGGAAACCCCGGAAACCCGGGGACCCGCCGTCGTGCGTTGCCTGAAAGGATGCCCGGCGTGACGCGCGGACGCGCTAGTCCAGCTGCACGCCGCGGAGCAGCAGGAGCGTCCCGCCCACCACGACGGCTGACGCCAGGAACACGCCGCCCGCGCCCAGTCCGGCGGCAACGACGCCGATGGCACTGGGCAGGACCACCTGTCCCACCCGGTTGCCGGCGAGCCGGAGGGCCAGCGCCCGGCCGCGCTGCCCGGCCGGTGCCTGCGCCGAAAGCCACGACATGGTCAGCGGCTGGCCGATGCCCAGGCCCAGCCCCAGCAGGGCCATCACAATGAAGAGCAGCCACGCCGGCATGGGAATGGCTGCGGCTGCCAGCGCCGCGGTGGACAGGGCCAGGCTCACTACCAGCAGCCGCATCCGGCCGATCCTCCGGGACACCCGGCCCAGCAGGAGCCGCGACACCATGGAGAAGACGGCGCGGACCGTCAGCATGGCGCCCACGGTTGCCGCGGTGAGTCCACGGTCGGCGCCGAGGGCCGGCAGGTAGACCATGGTCAGGTCCACCACGGCCAGGACGGTGGCGCTGGTGGCGAGGGCTCGCGCCACGCCGGGCGACTTCAGGAGCGATACCGCGCTGCCCGTACCGGCGGAAACGGCCTTCCTTTTCCCGGCGCTGACG
The DNA here is from genome assembly GCF_035621795.1 of Pseudarthrobacter sp. LT1. Taxonomy (NCBI): domain Bacteria; kingdom Bacillati; phylum Actinomycetota; class Actinomycetes; order Micrococcales; family Micrococcaceae; genus Pseudarthrobacter; species Pseudarthrobacter sp. LT1. The sequence goes on along the minus strand of NZ_CP141830.1, from coordinate 80,798 downwards.
TGGGCCGGGACAACAAAGGTAGTGGCGAACAGCACCAGGCTCATGACGACCGAAAGGAGGAAGATCGCCTGGGTATCGGGACGGACGGAAGCGCCGCCCACCAGGGAAATCGCCAACGGCCCCAGCGCCTGCCCCAGGGACGCGGCGAACGTCAGGTATCCGAACGCGGAATCCATCCGGGACGAGGCGGCATTGTTGGCCACCACCGCCTGCTGCCCCACAACGCAGGCCAGTTGCCCGGCGCCCAGCAGCGCGGTTCCGATGACCAGGGCCACGATCGAGGAGCCCCACAGCAGCAGGAAGACCGAGCAGGAAAGGACGACGGCGGACCCGATCGCCATGAGCCGGCGCTCACCCAGGCGGTCCACCAGGCCGCCCGTGGGCACGGCGAGCAGCAGCGGAAAGACGGCGTAGCTGGCGGCCAGCAGCCCCAGGGCGAAGCCGGGAACGTCCAGCTCCAATGCCCGGTAGGTGGCTGCCGGGCGGACCAGGAACGTGACGGCCTGGATGAGCGCGGAATGGACCAGCAGGGCCGTGGACGTGCGCCGTCCGAGTTCACCGATCATGCGCCGGTTGTGGCGGTGCCGGAGATGGCCCGCACCGCGGCGTCCCGGGCGCCCATCACGTGATCGAACGCGATGGCGGCAGCCTTGTCCGGCTCGCCGCCGGCCACTGCATCCACCAGGGTCCGGTGCTGGGCCAGGGCCTGGTCCCGGCGCTCCTGCGTGCTGTTGGTGAAGTGCCGGTACCGCTCCATGTGGCTGGAAATCTGACCGTGGAAACGGCGGGCCCACGAGTTTCCGGCGATCGCGGCGATTTTGGCATGCAATGCCATGCCCTGCTGCATGGCATCGTCGGCGAACGTGACCATGGCGGCGTTACGTTGAAGGATGCCGTGCAAGGCTTCGATATCAGCGGGCGTCGCTTTCAGGCAGGCGTTGCGGGCCATCAGGGATTCCATTGCCGCGCGGACCTCATACAGTTCTGATAGGGCAGCTTCATCCAGGGCCGGCACCAGCACCCCGCCTGTGGGCTGTTGTTCCAGCAGGTCCTCGCTGATGAGGCGCCGGATGGCCTCGCGCAGCGGCGTGCGGCTCACCTGCAGCGCCGACGCCATCGCCGGTTCGTAGATGCGCTCCCCCGGCTTCAGCTCAAGGCTCAGGATCCGGCGTTTGAGTTCCTGGTAGACAAAGTGTGCGCCGGTGTTCCGGGCGGGTGACTCTGGCATCGTTTGTACCTCCGCCAGTCATCATACTTGTATACATCTATACAAATCGTCATTGCGTGCATGCCGCCCTGCCCGGGGCATAGGCCCGGCCCACGAAGAAGGAGGGGCAGCACGCGCTGCCCCTCCTTCTGGCTGGTTGACTGCGGACCTAAACGCGGCCTGCGATTCGTCCGGTCTTTTGCGCCTCGAGGTCCTCGAGAGACGTGCCCTTGGTGTCGGAGGACATGAGGGTGGCCACCGCGGAGACCAGGCAGATGCCGAGCGTGACCAGCCCGATGGTCAGGGGGATGTTGGCCGAGCCGGGAGGAGCGATGGCGGTGAAGATACTCGGGAAGAACGACGCGATCATGAGTCCGATGTTCTGCGAGACAGCGAAGCCGGTTACCCGGATCCGCATGGGGAACTGCTCCTGGAAGAACGTGGCGAACGTGGCGTTCCACATCTGGAAGAAGATGCCCTGCACGATGACCACGCAGACGAAGACCAGCGGGAGGCTCCCCTGCTCGATCGCCCACAGGTATCCGGTCACCAGGACGCCGCCGATAACGCCGCCGGCCGCCATCAGCATCCGCCGGCCGATCCTGTCCGAGAGCGCGCCGAACACCGGAATGGTGGCCACGGCCGCGATATTGGCCACCAGCGTCACCCACAGGAACTCGCTGCTGGAGAAGCCGTTGCCGTAGCCCTTCTGGGTGGCAAAGGAGACGCCGAAGATCAGGGTGGCCATGCCGATGACGTTGGTGAAGGTCATGAGGATGCAGCGGAGCAGTGCGCCCGGCCGGGTGCGCAGGAGCTCGGCGAGCGGAAAGCGGTGTTTGGTTCCCTCGGTACCCGCGGTGTAGGCAGGGGGCTCGGTCACCCGGCGGCGGATGAGGTAGCCGGCAAAAATGACGACGGCGCTGAGCAGGAAGGGGATGCGCCAGCCCCAGGCACCGAACTGGTCAGCCGGGAGGAGGGCGGCGAGCGGCAGCAGGACGGCGGTGGCCAGGATTGACCCCACCTGTGTGCCCTGGAGGCTGAAGCTGGCGAAGAAGCCGCGCCGGGCGTCCGGCGAGTGTTCGACGATCATCGCGCTGGCACCGCCGAGTTCGCCGGCCACCGCGAAGCCCTGGATCAGGCGGAGGATCACCAGCAGGGCGGGGGCGAGGAGGCCCACTTGCCCGTAGGTGGGCAGGAGCCCGACCGCGAAGGTTGCGAAGCCCATGAGCAGCATGGCGAAGACGAGCACTTTCTTGCGCCCGTGCCGGTCCCCGTAGGCGCCGAGGACGACGGCGCCTACCGGGCGGGAGACGTAGCCCACCGCGTAGGTTGCAAGGGAGGCGATGATTCCGACGGTGGGGTTTTCCGCGGGAAAGAAGATGGTGGGGAAGATCAGCGTGGCGGCCAGCGAGTACAGCGCGAAGTCGTAGTACTCAAGGGCACTTCCGATCCAGCCGCTCATGGCCGCCTTCTTCGGATCCCGCAAAACCGCACCGGCAGCTGGGCTGGAAGGGGCCACGCGGGTTGGGGTGGTGCTCATGTGCTTGTCCTTCGTCTTCTTTGGCAAGGAACCGGAACCGCTGGAAACAGTTGTGGCGGTGTCTGCGCCGCAAACCGCCGGAGAGGGGCTTGTGCGTCAGCTCTTGAATCGATTCATCAAATATAGAAGGTGACGTGCGTTACGTCAACGGGCAAGCGCTATCCGGCCTGCTGTGGAGCCGCCGGGACGTCCCTGCTACCGGCTCGCGAAGTACGCCGCAGCCATGTCCTGCTTGGCACGGCCCTGTTCTGCCACCCGGTCCAGCCTGGCGGCGAACGCTTCGGCGCCGTCAAGCTTCAGGCCCTGCTCAGCGGCGGCATCGACGATCAGGTGTGCATCCTTGCAGGCGGTGTCCACGGCGAAGGACGCAGGCTCGAGTCCCTCATCCAAAATGAGGCCCATCTTGGTCCGCAGGTAGGGAAGGTCCAGACCGCCGCCGTCGATCACGTTGAGGAACTGCTGCGGATCGACGCCGAGCGCCTCAGCCAGGGCAACCACCTCGCCGGCCGCATTGGAGGCGGCAATAACCCAGCTGTTCACCACGAGTTTGAGCCGTGCGGCGGACCCTTCCGCGGGGTCCTGCCCTGTCCAGATGGTCCGGGCGCCAATGGCATCCAGCACCGGTGCCACCCGCCGTCGCACCGCGTCAGGCCCGGCGGCCAGCACCAGAAGCTGGCCGGCTTCCGCGGGCGCGCGGGTGCCGGACACAGGCGCCTCCACCAGGTCCAGGCCGAGCTCCGCGGCCAGTTTGGCCACAGCGGGCGCGTCCTGCACACCCACGGTGGTGGACTGGACCCAGGCCGTGCCCGGCCGGAAGCCCGAGGCTGCAGCCCGAACGACTTCTTCCACCGCGGCGGCGTCGTAGAGCATGGTCAGGACCACGTCGGCCGCCTCAACGGCGTCGGCCGGGCTGGCGGCACGCCGGGCGCCGTCAGCAGCCAGGGGTTCCGTTTTGGCCGCATCCCGGTTCCACACCGAAACCTCGTGGCCCGCCCGCAGGAGGTTCCGGGCCATGGCCGCTCCCATGATTCCCGTCCCGAGCACTGCGACTTTGAGCTTGGTATCCATCGAGTCATTCTCCTGGCTGCGTTGGTGTCTGGCGTCTACCTACTCAACGTCTCCATGATTCCCCGACTTATTCAAGGGGAGGCATTCCAGCACGCACGCTCCGGCGGAATGTCTGCGCCCCGGCCTAGACTCGTACCCATGAGCGACAGCAACCAGGAAACGATCGGCAGCCCGGAACCGGAACCCAACGCAGGCCTCAACAGGGACCCGGAAGACTGGGTGACCGGGGACGAGCCCATGACGGCGGCCCAGCGCAGCTACCTCGATACCCTTGCACGCGAGGCAGGGGAGGAACTTCCGGCGGACCTGAGCAAGGCGGAGGCGTCAAAGCACATCGACCGGCTGCAGCAGCGCAGCAACCGCGTGGGCGGCGACGGGGACAGCAGCACCGGCAGCTAGACGGGCTAAACGGGCGACGCCGGCACTGACGGCGGCGCCAAAGCACCGCCGTCAGGGGCAGTCTAAGTTCGGGGGCCGGCTATGCCAGCCGCCGACTGAAGGGGCCTACCAGGCCTGGTGTTCGCGGGTGAGGCCGAAGGGGACGGCGTCACTGAGGTCCACCGTGAACTTGTCAGCGCCATGGCGGGTCACCAGGATTCCGTGGCGGCGGCCGATCAATGCGTGGGCCTTGGCGGCTGCGACCGCGGCGTCGAGCTCGGTGTCCATGCTGTGGCGGTCGGAGACGGTAAGGGTCAGGGGGAAGTTCATGGATATTGCCTGTGTCTTTCAGGGGATGGGTGGGCATACTCCGCCCAGCGCTCCCCCTGGCTGCATAGGCGGTCGGCGCTTTCGCGCCTCGACCATGGTGCCTGAGCAAAAATGGGCCAGCAACTTTAGATAAATGACGCAGGTCAGCGCCTTGCGCACCACCATTTGTCCTGACAATTACTGGCCGCAGGGCGCCGTCAATTAGAGTTGAAAGGGAGTGGGAGCCGGTTTTCGGGGCTTCCATCTGCCTTTGAAACCCGCCTCGCGGCCCACCGAGCCATTATTGCGCGACCGCTGACTGTGCAACGACCTGACAAGGATTCCGCCATTTCCACCGACGCTCTCTTCGGCAATCTGACCAGGATCCGCAATGTCATCCTCCCCACTCCCGTGCGGAGTTCACTGAATTCCGGGCGCGGACTGCTGGGCGGCTTCATTGTGGTCCACCTTGTCTTCCTGGTCTTCGCAGCTTCACTCTCCCTGCGCGGTGAGGCATTCAGCGACACCTTTATCTACCGCGACTGGGCCATGGCCGGCTTCAACGACGCCAACCTCCGGGGCGGCCCCAGCCCCTGGGTTTATCCCATCCTGGCCCTGATCCCCATGGCCATTGCGGGCCTCGCAGGTCCTGGACCGTTCTTCTTCCTCTGGGTCCTCATGACAACGCTCCTCAACGGCTGGGCGCTGCTGAAACTCACCGGACGCGGCCGCATCACCAACGCCATCCCCGCGGGCTGGTGGTGGCTGGCCTTTACGTTCCTCATGGGCTGGCTGGGATTCGCCCGCGTTGACGGCCTCACCGCACCGCTGGTCCTCGTTGCCCTGGCATACGGCGTCCAGCGCCCGTTCATCGCCTCGGTCCTGCTGGCCATCGGCACCTGGGTGAAGGTCTGGCCGGCGGCCATCATGCTGGCCCTCTTCGCCGTCGTCAAGAACCGCCTGCTGGTGGTGCTGGCAGGAATCGCGACGACGGCGGGCGTCGTTGCGCTGGCAGCAGCCCTTGGCACCGTCCCCAAGCTCCTGAACTTCCTCACCCAGCAGGGCGACCGCGGCATGCAGCTCGAGGCCACCTTCACCACCCCGTGGCTCTGGCTGTCCGTCCTGAACGTGGGCGGCTCCCGCATGTACATGAACACGGACATCAACTCCATGCAGGTGGACGGTCCGGGCACCGCCACCATGTCCGTGCTGATGCAGCCGCTCCTGGTCCTGGCCGCCCTGCTCGTGGCGGGCCTGGCCTTCTGGGCGCTCCACAACGGCAAGCAGCACAAGGTGGCAGGCGGCGTGGACCGGACCGAGCTGCTTCTCGCCGGCGCCCTCGCCCTGGCCGCCGCCTTCGTGGTCTTCAACAAGGTGGGTTCGCCCCAGTTCATGGTGTGGCTGGGCCCCGCCGTCGCCGTCGGCCTGGCGCACAGCTGGCGCGAATGGCGCGTCCCGGCACTGATGCTGATCGCGATCGCCGTGGCCACTTACTTCATCTACCCCCTCTTCTACGACGCCCTCAGCCACAACAACCCGTGGATGGCACTGGTGCTGACCATCCGCAACGTCCTGCTGGTGGTCCTGTTCCTGTGGAGCGTCCGCCGCCTGTATTCACTGGGCAAGAAGACCCCCGCACCCGCCCCCGCGCTCAAGGAGACCTGAAATTTCCACAAGGTTCTTTGACCGTTTGGTGACGGTCCGCAGCAAAGTCCTGCCGGCCAAGGTAGTGGACTGGTTCGCCCGCCCGTCCAGCGTGTGGTGGGGCTTCGCCGTCGTCCACTTGTACTTCCTGGGCTGGATGGCGTCCTTCTTCCTGAACGGCGATACGTTCAGCGACACCGAGCAGTACCGGCAGTGGGCCACGGCCGGGTACAACCCGGCGGACCTGACCGGGAAGATCAGCCCCTGGGTCTACCCCGTGCTGGCGCAGATCCCCATCTTCCTGGCGAACATCGCCGGGCCAAGCCTCTACCTGCTGGTGTGGTTCCTGATCATCACGGCGCTCAACGCCGTCGGCCTGCTCTACCTCACCCGCGGCCCGCGGAAGGTGACGGGCGTGGCCCCGGCCTGGTGGTGGCTGTTCTTCACCGTCTTCATGGGCTACCTGAGCTTCGCCCGGGTGGAAGGCATCACCGCACCCATCGTGCTGATCGCGCTGCTCTACGCGGCCGAGCGGCCCGTGGTGGCCGGCGTCCTGCTCAGCGTGGCCACCTGGATCAAGGTGTGGCCTGCAGCCGTGCTGGTACCCATCGTCATCGCCAGCCACAAGCGCATCCAGGTGGTGCTCGCCGGCGCCGCCGTGACCGCCGTCGTTGGACTGGGGACCTGGCTGGCCGGCGGATTGCCGCACATCATGGACTTCCTGCTCAACCAGGGCGAGCGCGGCATGCAGCTCGAGGCCACCTTCTCCACACCGTGGGTCTGGCTGAGCGTCTTCCACATCGCCGGTTCCAAAATGGCGGACAACACGGCCATCAACTCCACCGAGGTTTACGGCCCCGGAGCCAGTACTGCAGCTTTCCTGATGCAGCCGCTGCTGGTCCTCGCCGCCGTGACCGCTGCCATCCTGCTGGTGCGTGCCATGCGGCGGGGCGCCGAGCGCGAGGAGTTGTTCCTCGAGGGCTCCCTCATGATGGTCACCGCGTTCATCGTGTTCAACAAGGTGGGCTCGCCGCAGTTCATCATCTGGCTGGCTCCGGTGATCATCGCCGGCCTGACCCACGACTGGGAGCGCTGGAAGGTACCCGCTGCCCTGCTGATGGGCATCGCCATGACCACGTTCGTGATTTACCCGCTGTTCTATACGCCGCTGATCCACGCCCACCCGGTCATGGCGGCCATCCTCACCACCCGCAACGTGCTCCTGGTGGTGCTGCTGTGGTGGTCGGTGAAGCGCACGGCGGAACTGGGCCGCAAGACGTCCACGCGGGTGCCGGCGGAAGCCTAGCTTTTTATGTGGCCGGTCGCCCGGCTAGCGGCTTTCGGACCGGTCGACGGCGGCGGGGGCCTGGGGTGCACGGGTGCGGCGTGCCGCCCGCCGCTCCACGGCCCACTGCCACCCGCGCCGGGCCAGGTCCAGGGGCTTTCCCTCGATGAGCAGTTTCCGGGTGTGGACGTCCAGCACCAGCAGGTAGAACGTGAACGCGAGGGCGGTGAAGAACGCCAGGGAGGACGCGTCGATGGGCAGTTCCACGAAGGACCAGACAGAGAGCTGGTCCTGGGCGCCGAACACCACGAAGAATGTCACGCCCACGTAGAGCGAGCGGATCTGCCAGTCGTCCCGGATGCCGGTGACCGCGAGGAACGGCAGGAACCACAGGATGTACCAGGGCTGGATGATGGGTGAGAGCATCACCACGGCGGTGAACGCCAGGGCCATCCGGCGCACCGCCCGGGAGTAGTCGCCGCGGAACATCAGCAGCAGGACCAGGGCGATCGCGGCCCACTTCATGACCGTCCTCAGCCAGGTGGCCAGCGTTCCCCCGGGCAGGCCCAGCGCGTTGGCGAGCATCTCCACCTGCTGGCCCAGGAAGCCCGACGGGGAGTACCCCGTGTAGCCGGGGGTGGGGTCCATGATGGCCCAGGTCCAGCCGATGCCGAGGTTGTAGGGGATGCCGCTGAGGGCCAGCACGCCAAAGCTGATGCCCGCCGTCGCGCCCCACATCAGGAACTTGCGCGGCCAGGAAGCGGAGGGGCCCGCCCACATGACCCCGATGAACGGCAGCAGCAGAACGGTGATGGGCTTGATGCCGATGGAGGCGGTGACCAGGAGGATGCCCAGCAGGTAGCGGCGCGTGGCGGCCAGGTAGACACCGGCGACGGCGAGCCCCACCATGAGTGCGTCGTTGTGGGCACTGGCGATGAAGCTGATGAGGAACAACGGGTTGGCCACGGAGATCCAGAGGGCCCGCGCACCGTTGATGCCGTGCAGTTCGGCCAGTTTGGGGACGTAGATGACGCAGAGCAGGACGCCGACGCCGGCCAGGAGCCTGAAGAGCAGGACTGACGCGTCAGGCTGGGCACCGGTCAGCCCCACGACGGCGCGTGCCAGCCACAGGAAGTACGGTCCGTAGGGGGTCCTGTTCTCGGCCCAGGCGGGGTCGGCGCCCAACGAAAACCAGTTGTTGAGCGTGGAAATGCCCACCTCATACGGGTTCTGGCCCTCCTGGACCAGGCGGCCCTGGCCGGTATACGCGTAGACGTCGCGGGAAAAGACCGGGACGCAGAACAGCAGCGGCAGGGACCAGGCGGAGATGGCCACCACCACGGACCGCAACGAGGACTGCCCCCAGTCCCCCAGCCGCTGGCCCAACCTCAGCCAGGAGCGCATCAGGAGCATGGCGCCGGCCGTCAGCAGCACGGTGGATACGGCAACACCCCACCCCTCGGTGCGGAGCGCGATGACCACCGGCTGCCGGATCATGGGCGAGCCGTTGGCGATCCAACCCGTGCCGATGGAGCCGACAAACATCATGAGGGCGCCGACGAAACCTTCGATGGTGGCGAGGTAGGCGCGGCCCCTGGCGGGCGCGGAGGCGTCGACCGGTTTGCCCGGCCAACTCTCCGACGTCTCAAGGTGTGACCCGCCTGCCGTCATGATTGTGTGGTCCCCTACTTTGTTACGGCACTGGTTGCACCGGCTCTCCGGGCCGCCCTGCAACCCGGTCATTTTATCAGCCGTGCTTACTGCTGCCCGGGGCCATGGCCGGGCGGCAAGGCACAGTTTGGCAACAGCGGCGGGTTCCCTACCGTGCACGCAGCAGCGCCAGGAACTCGTCGGCCATGCCGAGTTGTTCCTCCAACTTCGCACGGCGCCGTGCTGCCTCTTCAATGAAACCGTTCAACTCAGTCCTGATGTCCGTAACATCCTCGCCGGGCGCGGCCGCCTCCAATGCGTCAATGACCTTCAAGAGCCCGGCCATGGCCTCGAGCGTGAACCCCAGCGGCTTCATCCTGCGGATCAGCAGCAGGCGCGTGAAATCACGCTCGGTGTAGAGGCGGAATCCGCCGTCGGTGCGGCCGGACGGTTTGAGCAGGCCCACCTCGTCGTAGTGGCGGATGGTGCGCAGGGATATCTGCGAACGGTCCGCCAGTTCGCCAATATGCATCGTGGCCACCACTTCTTCGGCGGTCATCTCTTTCACCATCACGTCACCAATCCGGGCTCAACCCTCACGTTAGGGTAGTGTTGCATGCGCAGCCGGCAGTCACCGGCGCCTTTTCTCTCCACCCCAATTGTCTTCCATGGCAGGGCTGGACCCTTGCGCACCGTGGCGCGCACAACGTTGCCCACCCCTCTTTCCTGAGAGCCAAGTCCCTGGAGCCGCTCCTTGGCCGTCGCCGACCGCCCCCGCCCCACCCGGCCGCCGAACACCGTCATGGCCGCGCTGCGCTCTCCGCGGCAGCTGACACGCGAAGTCCTCGCCGGCATGGTCACCACCCTTGCGCTCGTCCCGGAGGTCATTTCGTTCTCGATCGTGGCCGGGGTGGATCCGATGGTCAGCCTTGTCGCCTCCATCGTGCTTGCCCTGGCGATGTCCATCCTTGGCGGACGGCCCGGCGTCGTAACGGCGGCAGCTGGCTCCGTCGCCCTGGTCATCGCCCCGCTGGTGCACGAGCACGGGGTCCAGTACGTCCTGCCGGCGGTGCTGCTTGCCGGGGTGATCCAGGTGGTCTTCGGCCTGGCCGGGCTTGCCCGCCTGATGCGGTTCATCCCGCGATCGGTGATGATCGGGTTCGTCAACGCCCTGGGCGTGCTGATTTTCATGGCGCAGGTGCCCCATGTCCTCAATGTCCCCTGGCTCGCCTACGTCCTGTTTGCCCTGACGCTGGCCATCATCTTCGTTCTTCCCCGCTTCACCAAGGTGGTCCCGTCGCCCTTGGTGGCCATCGTCGTCGTCACGGCGATCGCCATCATTGCGAGCCTCTCCGTTCCGAACGTCGCCGACGAGGGTCCCCTCACGGGCCGGATGCCCGGGATCACCCCCTTCCTGGTTCCGTTTGACGCTGAGACCTTCAAGCTGGTCCTGCCCACGGCGCTGAGCGTGGCGTTTGTCGGCCTCATGGAAACCCTCCTCACGGCGAAACTGGTCGATGACATTACGGAGACCCCCTCGCACAAGGGCCGCGAGTCCTGGGGCCTGGGCGTCTCGAACATCCTCGCCGGGTTCTACGGCGGCATCGCCGGCTGCGCCATGATCGGCCAGACCGTCCTCAACGTGAAGACAGGCCAGGCCCGCACCAGGATCTCGACGTTCGTGGCCGGACTGTTCCTGCTGGCCTTGGTGACGGGACTCAGCTCGATCATGGGGCAGATCCCCATGGTTGCCCTTGCCGCGGTGATGATGGTGGTGGCTGTCACCACCGTCGACTGGCACAGCGTGAAGCCCTCCACCCTGAAAAGGATGCCGCTGCCGGAGACGATCGTCATGGGCGTCACGGTGGCCGTCGTCGTCTTCACGGGCAACCTTGCCTACGGCGTCCTGGTGGGCGTCGTCCTGGCGATGGTGCTGTTCGCCCGCCGGGTGGCCCACGTCATCACCGTCGAGCGGACTTTGGCAGGCGACGGCGGGAGCGTGCGTTACGAGGTGGTGGGACCGCTGTTCTTCGGCAGCAGCAATGACCTGGTGGAGCATTTCGCGTACGCCGACGATCCCGCTTCGGTGACTATTGACCTCAGCCGGGCCCAGATCTGGGACGCGTCAACGGTCGCTGCCCTGGACTCCATCGAAACCAAGTACGGGCACCACGGCGCCGCGGTGGCCATTGAAGGCCTCGATGAGCGGAGCACCAGGTTCCACCGGCGCCTTACGGGGCACTTGGGCGCCTGAGCAGCAGCGCGTGCGCGGAAGGGGCGGGGCCGCGGCCCCGCCCCTCCCTGTTGGAGAACTAGGAGAAACGCCCCGGCCGGAACGTTGCCAGCATGGGGTGCTTCCGGCCCGTCAGGATCTCGCCGGCCAGGAGCTCACCGGCGATGAGGCCCAGGGTGGCGCCGGAGTGCGTGAAGGCAACGAAGCAGCCCGGCACCTGGCCCAGTTCCCCCAGGACGGGTTCGCCGTCGCCGGGGATCGGCTTGTAGCCCATCTTCCAGGAGGCCGGCTTGAGTTCCGGATTGCCGGCAACCAGCCTGGAGGCTTCATCAGCCAGTTCCTGCACCACTTCTTCCGGAATGGTGAAGGAACCGTCCGCGTGCTCGGTGATGTGTTCCTCATACCAGTCGTGGTCCAGCGCGAACGTGCCGCCGGGGTTGGGCCGGAGCGCGGCGCGCGGAGTGTTCATCACGGCGGTGACGTCGTGCTGCACCTGCTTGGTCACCACCAGCATGGACACGGGCGAACCATTGGGGATGTGCACGCCCAGGGGTTGGACGACGGCGGGCGTCGCGGCGCCGCACGCCACCAGGACCGCGGCGGCAGGGTAGGTCCCGCCCGCCGCAGTCTCCACCCCGGTGGTGCGGCCGCCCTCCACCATGACAGAGGCCTTGCCGGCGTTGAGGACCAGTTCGCCGCCCCGTGAGTGGAACTCCTCCATCAGGAAGTCGATCAGGTCCGGCAGGCTTACCCAGCCTTCGCCGGGATTGAAGATGGCGTTGTCCGGTACGGCACTGGAATCAATGCCGGGGGTGGCTGATGCAATCTCTTCCGGAGCGAGCAGCCTGGAGTCGTAGCCGATGGACTTCTCGTAAGCGTGCCGGGCTTCGGTCGCTTCAGACTGGCCGGCCACGTTCCACATGAGGCCGCCGCCGAACTGGAGCCACTCCCGCCGGGGGTTGGAGGCGAAGAGCGTGCGGTAGCGGTCCACGCCGGCCACCCGCAACTGGTGGTAGGGGGTTGACCGTTCGCCGGCGGAATTGAGCCAGGACAGCGAGCGCCCACTGGCTTCGCTGGCAAGGCCCCGCTCGGTCAGCAGGATGACCGAGGCGCCTTCGCGGAGCAGGTGTACGGCGGTGGAGACGCCCAGGATGCCGCCGCCGATGATCGCGACGCGCTTGGTGGCTGGAGCAGAGGACATTGGAGTCCCTTTCTGTGGAATTCGTGGTTCTGATGGGACGCGAGCGGTGCGTCAATGGAGAAGAGTTGGGTGGGGTACCTCACGCCAGGGCGTGGATCCCCTCAATGACTCTCAGTACTTCGAGGGGACCGGCGGGGTCGACGGGCAGCGGCCCCTCCCCGCGCAGGGCTGCGGCCAGTTGCACGTAAAACTGGGGGTAGGCGCCACGTTGGGCAGGAACGGGGGACGTTGCACCATCGATGCCCAGGAGCCCCCAAGACTCCTGGGGGTCGAGGCCATATGCAGCGTCCGACGGCGGCATCCCCGCCGCGAGGGCAGGTTCCTGGCCGTCAAGGCCCCACTTGGTGTACCCGGCCTCGGAGCCGAGGACGTGGAAGCGGGCCCCCGCCTGGGCGGCCATGCCGTTCATCCACAGCCGGGAGCGGACTCCGGAGGCGTGCAGCAGTGACACGAAGGCTTCAGTGTCGGGAGCGTCCGGATGTGGCCCGCGGTTGGCCGTCTCGCCGTAGCTCCGGTCCACCGGGCCGAACAACTGGATGGCCTGGTCGATCAGGTGGGCTCCCAGGTCGTGCAGGATGCCGCCGCCCTCGGAGAGGGACACGGTGTCCCGCCAGTTCCCAAACCCTTCCGGCCGCCACCATTCGAACCGTGATTCGAAGCTGCTGACCTGCCCCAGCGCTCCCGAGGCCAGGATCTTCCGGAGGGTCAGGAAGTCCGCATCCCACCGGCGGTTCTGGAACACCGTGAGCCGCACCCCGCCGTCGTCCGCCCTGCTGATCAGCTCCTCACCCAAGGCGGACGTGGGCACGAACGGCTTGTCCACCACCACGTGCAGGCCGTGGGCGATGGCTGTCGCGGCCAGTCCGAAGTGGGTGTGCGGCGGGGTGCCCAGGATGACCAGGTCCAGGTCCGCGGACAGGGCGAACAGCTCTTCCGGAGTTCCAACGATCCGTGCCCGTGGGTAGAGGCGTGCCGCCTCGGCGGCGCGCCCGGGCTGGGCCGTCACGATCACGTCAAGCGAGAAGTCCGGGTTGGCCGCGATCAGCGGCGCGTGGAAGACCTTTCCGGAGATTCCAAAGCCGACGACGGCGGTCCGGATGGGTGCAGCGGTAACCGTACGCATCAGAGCACCTCGGAGAGGAAGCGTTGAAGGCGTTCGCTGCGGGGGTTGTCGAAGAGTTGGGTGGGGGTTCCGGCTTCAACCACTTCGCCTTCGTCCATGAAGACCACCTGGTCGGCGACTTTGCGGGCGAAGCCCATTTCGTGGGTGACCACCAGCATGGTCATGCCGCGGCCGCCCAGGCCCGCCATGAGGTTCAGGACGCCCTTGACCAGCTCCGGGTCCAGGGCGCTGGTTGCTTCGTCGAAGAGCATGACTTCGGGTTCCATGGCCAGGGCGCGGGCGATGGCGACGCGCTGCTGCTGGCCGCCGGAGAGGTCGCGGGGTCTGTGGTCGGCGCGTTCGGCGAGGCCTACTTCGGCCAGGCGTTGACGGGCGCGATCCATGGCCTGGCCTTTGGGCATGCCCTTCACGGCCCAGAGTGCCAGGGCCACGTTTTCTTCCGCAGTATGGTCCGGGAAGAGGTTGAAGTGCTGGAACACCATGCCGATGCGGGTGCGCAGGGTGTCCGGGTTGGTGCCCAGGATGCTGTCGCCGGCGAGCAGCACGTCGCCGCTTTTGGGTTCGTGGAGGCGGTTAATGCCCCGCAGGAGGGTGGATTTGCCCGAGCCGGAGGGACCGATGATGCAGGTGGTTGTTCCGGGGGTAACCGTGAGGCTGACGTTGCGCAGGACGTCGATGTCGCCGTATGCCATGGTGACGTTGCGCAGTTCCAGGCTGGAGCCGTGGAATGTGGGGGCCTCCGCGGGCCCTGCTGTGGTGGCGTTCTTTGTGGGGGTGTTCATGTGTTGCTCCCGGTGGTGAGCGGCGAGGCCGCGTCGAGTTCCTTGACTTCTTTCAGGCCGCTGGTGGGCGGCGCGGCGCGGCGGCGTCCGGTGCGGAACTTGTTGTCGAAGTGGTTTACCAGGTGTGTCAGCGGGACGGTGATCACCAGGTAGAACAGGCCCGCCGCCACCAGGGGTGAGAGGTTGCCGGAGAGCACGGCGGCGTCCTGGCCCACGCGGAAGAGTTCGCGTTCGGTGACCAGCAGGCCCAGGAAGTACACCAGGGAGGAGTCCTTGACGATCGCGATGAACTGGTTCACCAGGGCCGGCAGGACCCGGCGTACGCCCTGCGGGACCACCACCAGCGCCATGGACTTGGCGTAGCTCATCCCCAGGGCGCGGCAGGCCTCGCCCTGGCCCTTGTCCACGCTGAGGATGCCGGCGCGGAAGATCTCCCCGATGTAGGCGCTGGCGATCAGGCTCAGCGCGATGATGCCCAGCGGGTAAGGGGACGGGCCGAAGATCGACTGGCTGAGCCGGGCGAAGCCCTGGCCGATCAGCAGGATGGTCAGGATGGCCGGCAGGCCCCGGAAGAGGTCCGTGTAGATCCGGGCCGGAACCCGCAGCCATTTCGAGGGTGAGATGCCCATGACGGCCACCACCATCCCCAGCACCGTGCCAAGGACGGTGGCGGCGATGGAGATGATCAGCGTGTTCAGCAGGCCGACCGCCAACAGTTGGGGCAGGACCTCGGCCATAGCGCCGAAGTCGAAGAAAGTACGGATGATGGTGTTGAACCAGTCCATGGTTGCTCTCAGACGTAGATTGAGTGGAGGTGCCGGGGCGGGCCGCGGGCCCGCCCCGGCCGTGAAGCCGGAGGGCTGGTGCTCGCGGGCTACTTGCTGGGTGCCGGTGAGGCGGAGGCGGCCTGTTCGGCCTTGGGCAGGTACTGCTTGGGCATCGGGGAGCCCGGGAACCACTTCTGGTAGAGCTTCTTCCAGGTGCCGTCCTCCATGGCGGCGGCGAGTCCGTTGTTCAGGGCTTCCTTGAAGGCGGTCTTGCCCTTGGCGACGGCGAACCCGGCCGGAGCGTCGAAGGACGGGATGTCCGCGGCGCTGACCAGGCCGTGCTGGTCCTCGTAAGCCTTCGCTGCCTCGTAATCCATGAAGTGGGCGTCCACGCTGCCGCTGTTCACGGCCGCGATGGCGGTGTTGTTGTCCGGGAAGCGGACCAGGCTGGCTGAGGTGAAGTTCTTGACGGCGTACGCTTCCTGCAGGGTCCCCTGGACCACGCCCAGGCGCTTGCCGGCCAGGCCCTCGGCGCTCGTGATGCCCGACGTCTTGGTGGTGATCACCGTCAGGTAACCGGCCAGGTAGCCGTCCGAGAAGTCCACGGTTTCCTTCCGCTTGTCCGTGATGCCGATCGCGGCAACCCCGGCGTCGAACTGCCCGTTGGCCACTGCGGCCAGGAGGCCGGAGAAGTCCTGTCCGGTGAAGACGACGTTGTCCACACCGGCCCGGTGGGCCACATCCTTGAACAGTTCGACGTCGAAGCCGGTGAAATTACCGGACGCGTCGGCGAAGGTGTACGGCTTGGAGTCGCCCAGGCTGGCCACGCGGATGGTGCCCGGCTGGATCAGTCCGTAGGGGTTGTTCTCTGTGGTGGAAGCGGGGGAGGTGGAGCTGCAGCCGGAGAGCGCCAGGACCGCAGCCAGTGCCGCGGCGGCGATTCCGGCCGGGCGGAGGTTCTTTTTCTTCACAGCGTTGTCCAATCGTTGGGAGGGAGGCGGTGCTGTCAGGGCCGCCGAAGAAAGTCGCCGATGCTCTTGTTGAGTCCGGTCTCACACCCTAGGATTGAGACCGGACTCACATCGATGGATAGAAATGTAGCGGAAGTCACAGGGGGCGTCAACAGCCTCTTCGAAAGGTGAAGATGAGCGCTGAAGGAGCACGACGGCGGGACGTCACCGTTGCGGACGTCGCAAAGGCAGCCCAGGTCTCCAAGGCCCAGGCCGCCCGCGCGTTGGGCAATTACGGCGCCGTCAGTGACGACGTCCGCGAGCGCGTCCTGGCCGCGGCGGAGGCCCTTTCCTACCGGCCCAATGAGCTTGCGCGCAGCATGAACACGGGCAAGTCGCACACCATCGGCGTGGTGGTGGGAGACATCGAAAACCCCCACTTTGGACTGGCAACCCGGGGCATCACGGACACGGCAAAGAAGGCCGGCTACAACGTCATCCTGGTCAATACCGACGAAGACCGCGAGGCGGAAGTGGACGCCGTGCGGGTGCTGCTGGACAAGCGCGTGGACGGGCTGATCGTCGCTCCTGCGTCATCGGTGGACACCGGACATCTCCAGGAGGTGCACCGGTCCGGCCGGCCCATGGTCTTCATCGACCGCACTGCCGGGGACATGCCGGTTGAGACCATGGCCGTGGACATGGCGCGGATTTCGCGCGAGGCTACGCGGTACCTGCTGGATGCGGGGCACCGCCGGATCGCCTTCATTTCCACATTGAGGACCGATGCCCCGTACACCCCCGGAATGACGCTGGAGTCCTCCCAGATCGCCGACCGTATCGAAGGCATGCGGGAGGCCTTCCTGGAATCCGGGCTGGCTTTTCCGGAGGACCTGGTCCGGTTGAATGCGGGCGATGAAGACTCCATCCGCAGCATTACCCGGGAAGTGCTCAGGGGGCCGGACCGGGCCACGGCCGTGGTGGCGTCGGACGGCCTCATCGCGCTCAGCGTTGTGGAAGCGGTCCAGGAACTGGGCCTGTCCATTCCAGCGGATGTTTCATTCCTGATGTACGACGACTTTGCGTGGACCAGGCTTACAACCCCGCCCCTCACAGTCATCGCCCAGCCCGTCTACAACATGGGAGTGGCGGCGGCGAAGGCGCTGATCCGGCAAATGGAGGGGCTCCCGCCTGCCGCTCCCGCACAGTTCACGGCGACCCTGGTGCGGCGTGGGTCAGTGGGGCCGTGCCCGGCCACTACCGGGAAGCCTGGCCGCGAACAGCTGGCGGGAAAGCCGGCCTGACGCTTCGCCCCGCCCCCCGCACTCAGGCGGCTGGAGGGGCGGTGGACTCACGGACAATCACGTGGGTGGCAAGCTCCACCCGGTGGGAATCGAGGACTTCCCCGCGTGCCTGGCGCAGCAGCGACCTCAGGGCAGCCCGTCCCATCTCCTCGAGGGGCTGAGCCACCGAGCTCAATGAGGGGACGGACTGCTCGCCCTGGTTGGTGCCGTCGAAACCGATGAGGCTGATGTCCTCCGGGACCCTGATCCCGTGGTGCCGCGCCTCGCTCAGGACCCCCAGCGCGATCGTGTCGCTTCCCGCGAAAATTGCTGTGGGAAGTTCATCAAGCTGCAGCAGGGCTTTGAGTCCCTTGACCCCGCTCTCGGTCCGGAACCGGCCCCCGGAGACAATGTACCGGGGGTCCACCGGCACGCCGGCAGCCATGAGGGCAGCCATGTAACCGTGAAGCCGCGCCTGGTTGCATTCGGCCCCCTCAATCCCGCCGATGTAGGCGATGCGGCGGTGCCCCAGCCCCAGCAGATGCTCGGTGGCCGCCTTGCCGCCGGCCCAGTTTGTCGCGCCGACGCTGACCACGTCAGCGGAAGGCGGATTGAGCGGGTCGATGACCACCACCGGAATCTGGCGGCGCCGGAACGCATTCAGCTGGGCCTCGCTGAAGGCTGAGGTGACCACGATCATTCCCGCCCTGCCCTCTTCCAGGATGCGCTGGGCACGGCGTTCGGGGCTGTGCGGCCCAACGGTGGACTGGCCGGTCACACTCACGAGGATTTCGACGTCGGCGTCGGCTGCGAACTGCAGGATGCCGTTCAGGACCTGGATGGTGTAGGCGGAATCAAGGACGTCGATGACCACTTCCACCACGGTGGCACTTTCCGTGGCTGCGCGGCGCTGCACGGGCGACTGGTACCCCGCCTGCTCCAGTACCGCGAGGATCCGCGCCCTGGTTTCCGGCGCCACGTCGTCCCGGCCGTTCACCACCTTGGAAACAGTTGGAGCCGAGACCCCTGCCTGCCTGGCAACGGTGGCGAGCGTGGGCTTTGTCCGCTCAGGCAATCTGGTCGTCATTGGTTCGCAATCTTTCGAAAATGGAGAGTGGATTCATTTTGGGGAAGGCGACTTCGAAACGTCAAGCTCGGCTCGGTTTATGGTGTTGAGCCAAAAAAGATCCTCTACGATCCCTTGACCACGCGAATATTTAGGGCTTTAGTTTACAGCGTGACTTATATCACCGTTCGAAATGTTTCGAATGAACGTCGGAGCCGATGCCCCGTACCTCGACCGCAAATTCACAATGGAGAAGCAATGAAGCAACCCCAGACGTCCCGGCGCTCTTTCCTCGCCCTCGCTGCCCTTACTCCCTTTGCCGTTGCCGCAACCACTGCCTGCGGAACGTCAGGTCCGGGCGCCTCGAGCGGCGGTGGAGGCGCCAGCATGTGGTATCTGTCCGGTGAGCCGAACCAGACCACCATGCAGAAGGCGGTGGATGCATTCAATTCGGCCAACTCCGCTGACAAGATCAACGTCACCTACTTCCAGAACGACGCCTACAAGACCAAGATCAAGACCGCCATCGGCGCCAACCAGGCGCCAACCATCATCTACGGCTGGGGCGGCGGTGGCCTGAAGACCTACGCAGAGGCCAACCAGGTCGAGGACCTGACCAGCTGGTTCGAGCAGAACCCGGACGTGAAGAACAAGTTCTTCCCATCCTCCTTCGGTGCCGCCACGATCAACGGCAAGATCTACGCCCTGCCCAACCAGTACGTGGCCCCGATTGTCCTGTTCTACAACAAGGACCTGTTCCAGAAGGCAGGCGTCCAGCCGCCCAAGACGTGGGAAGACATCATGTCCCTGGTCAAGACCTTCAACGACATGGGCGTGGCTCCCTTCTCCCTGGGCGGCCAGTCGCGCTGGACCTCGATGATGTGGCTTGAGTACCTGCTGGACCGCATTGGCGGCCCGGAAGTCTTCAAGGCGATCTTCGAAGGCAAGCCCAATGCCTGGATGGACCCGGCGGTGATCGAGACCGGCACCAAGGTCCAGGAGCTGGTCTCCGCCGACGGCTTCATCAAGGGCTTCTCCTCCATTACCGCTGACTCGCAGGCAGACCAGGCACTGCTGTTTTCCGGCAAGGCCGCCATGATGCTGCACGGTTCCTGGACCTACGGTGCCATGAAGAAGGCCGGCCAGAACTTCGTCCAGAACGGCAAACTGGGCTTCGTCCCCTTCCCCACCATTGCCGGCGGGAAGGGCGATCCGAAGAACGGCGTGGGAAACCCCGCGGCCTACATGTCCATCTCCTCCAAGGCCAGCGACAAGGAAAAGGAATCCGCCAAGAAGTTCTTCAAGGACGGCATCCTGACCGAGACCGTGATCGACGCCTACATCAACTCCGGCTCGGTGCCCATCGTCAACGGCATCGAAGACAAGCTGAATACGTCCGAGGACAAAGAGTTCCTTAACTTTGTCTACGACATGGCCAAGAACGCCCCGAACTTCCAGCAGTCCTGGGACCAGGCGCTGAGCCCCACCGCCGCCGAAGCCCTGCTGAACAACATCGACCAGCTCTTCCTGAAGTCGATTACGCCGCAGCAGTTCGCCGAGAACATGAACGGCACCCTCGGGAAATGAGTAACGCCGTCTCCACCGCCCCGCGGGCCACTGCCAGGATCAAGGAATCCAGGCAGACCGAACAGCGCAAGGCCGCCCTGGCCTGGCTGACACTGCCTGCCCTGTTCTTCTTCCTGGTGTTCGCCGTCATCCCGTTGGCCGGCGTGCTCATCCTCAGCTTCACCAGCTGGGACGGGATCGGTGCCATCGGGGCGGCGGGGCTGGACAACTGGTTCTCCGTGCTGGCAGACCCGGGGCTGTACAACGCCCTGGGCCTGACCTTCCTGATCATGATCGTCTCGTGGCTGGTCCAGACCCCCATCAGCCTCCTGCTGGGGGTCTTCACGGCAGGAAGCCAGCGGTACCGTGCCGCCCTGGCGGTGCTGTACTTCCTGCCCCTGCTGCTGTCCTCGGCCGCCGTCGCCATCGCCTTCAAGGCCCTGCTGGACCCGAACTTCGGCCTGGCAACCGGCTTGGGCCTGCCCTTCCTGGCGCAGGACTGGCTGGGGGTTCCGCACCTTGCCCTGGGCCTGGTCATCTTCGTCATCGCCTGGCAGTTCGTGCCGTTCCACACGCTCATCTACCAGGGCGGCGTGCGGCAGATCCCCAAGTCGCTGTATGAAGCGGCCCAGATCGACGGCGCCGGAACCATCAAGCAGTTCTTCCACATCACCCTGCCCCAGTTGAAGTACACCATCATCACCTCCTCCACGCTGATGGTGGTGGGCTCGCTGACGTACTTCGACCTGATCTTCGTCCTCACCGGCGGCGGACCCGGAAACTCCACCCGGATCCTGGCCCTGGACATGTACCTCCGGGGCTTCCGGGCCAACCTCATGGGCCCTGCCAGCGTCATCGCCGTCATTCTCGTCATCATCGGCCTTGCACTTGCCTTGTTCCTCCAGCGCCTTGGAGGCAAGGACAAGCAGGGCAGCCAATTGGAAGGTTTGTAGGGTGAGTACCGTCCTGAAGAGCAATACGCGGGAGGACCGGACCGGATCCATTGGCGGCACACCGGCCGCCACAAGGGGACTCGGTTCACGGCTGAAGCGGCTGAACATTCCCGGCGGCCTTGGCGGCTGGTTCTGGCTCGCCATCATCATCCTGCCGGTCTATTACGTGGTGATCACCAGCCTGAAGACGCAGGCAGGCTACTTTGGCCAGAATCCCCTGGCCCTGCCCACCTCGCCCACGCTGGAGAACTACCAGATGGTCCTCGAGGCGGATTTCGCAACGTACTTCATGAACAGCGCCATCGTCACGCTCGGTTCCGTGATCCCCACGGTGCTGGTTTCCTTCATGGCTTCCTTCGCCATCGTCCGTGGCAGCGGCAGGTTCCTCAAGCTGGTCAACGGCGTGTTCCTCATGGGGCTTGCCATTCCCCTGCAGGCAACGATCATTCCCATCTACTTGATGATCATCCGGCTCAACCTGTATGACAGCCTGCTGGCGCTGATGCTGCCGTCCATTGCCTTCGCCATCCCGCTGACGGTGCTGATCCTCTCCAACTTCATCCGCGACGTCCCGAACGAACTGTTCGAGTCCATGCGGCTGGACGGCTGCAGCGAATGGCAGACCATGTGGCGGCTCGCGCTGCCCCTCACCCGGCCAGCCATCGTGACAGTAGCCATCTACAACGGCCTGCACGTCTGGAACGGGTTCCTGCTGCCGCTGGTCCTCACCCAGAGCCCCGGCCTGCGGGTCCTGCCCCTGGGCCTGTGGACCTTCCAGGGCGAATTCAGCGTCAACATTCCCGCCGTGCTCGCCTCCGTGGTGCTCAGCACCCTGCCCATCCTGGTGCTGTACGTCATCGGCCGGCGCCAGTTGCTCGCAGGCCTGACCGCGGGCTTCAGTAAGTAGAAAGGACATCTCCATGACCACCGCACAACCCCTGCGGGTCGGCATGGTGGGCTACGCCTTCATGGGTGCAGCCCACTCCCACGCCTGGCGGACCGCACCCCGGTTTTTCGACCTGCCCCTGCAGCCCCAGCTGACCGCGGTCGCGGGCAGGAATGCCGAGGGCGTCCGTGCCGCGGCAGACAAGCTCGGCTGGGAATCGGTTGAAACGGACTGGCGCCGCCTGATCGAGCGCGACGACATCGACCTCATCGATATCTGCACGCCCGGCGACACGCACGCCGATATTGCCATCGCCGCCCTGGAAGCCGGCAAGCACGTGCTGTGCGAGAAGCCGCTGGCCAACTCCGTCGAGGAAGCCGAACGGATGACGCTCGCCGCGGAAACCGCTGCGAAGAACGGCGTCTTCTCGATGTGCGGCTTCAGCTACCGCCGAACTCCGGCACTGGCGCTGGCCAAGCGGTTCGTGGAACAGGGCAGGCTGGGCGACATCCGCCATGTCAGGGCCCAATACCTGCAGGACTGGCTCACCGATGCCAACGCCCCCATGACCTGGCGGCTGGACAAGAGCAAGTCCGGATCCGGCTCCCTGGGTGACATCGGAGCACACAGCATCGACGCCGCGCAGTGGGTCACGGGCCTGAACATCAGCGGGGTCTCGGCACTGCTGGAGACCTTTGTGCAGGAACGCCCGCTGGCCGGCGACCTGGTGGGCCTCGGCGGGCACGGCGACCTCAGCAGTGATGCTCCGCGCGGAAAAGTCACGGTTGATGACGCGGCAATCTTCACTGCCAGGTTCGACGGCGGCACGGCTTCGGGTGCGATCGGCGTCTTTGAAGCCACGCGGTACGCCCTGGGCAGGAAGAACGCCATGCGGCTGGAAGTCAACGGCACCAAGGGTTCCCTCGCCTTCGATTTCGAGGACATGAACGTCCTGTCCTTCTACGACGCCGCCGAATCCCCCGACGCCGGGTTCCGGAAGATCTTCGTCACCGAGCCCGAGCACCCCTACGTCGGAAACTGGTGGCCCACCGGCCACGGCCTGGGGTATGAGCACGGCTTCACCCACCAGGTGGTGGACCTCGTCACGGCCATCGGCGAAGCCCGCCAGCCGGAACCGTCCTTCGCGGACGCCCTGCAGGTGCAGCGGGTCCTGGCCGCCGTGGAGTCCAGTGCCGCAAATTCCAGCCAGTGGCAAAAAGTCTGAGCGGCAGTTCGGCACGGCATTGACCAGCTTCAAGCGATCCAAGGAATAGACATGACACGACCAATCACGCTGTTTACCGGCCAGTGGGCCGACCTGCCCTTCGAGGAAGTGGCGCGGCTCGCGGGCGAGTGGGGCTTCGACGGGTTGGAGATCGCCTGCTGGGGCGACCATCTGGATCCGCACCGCGCGGCCGAGGATGACAACTACCTCCAGGGCCGGCTGGACATCCTCGAAAAGAACAACCTGAAGGTGTTCGCCATCGCCAACCACCTGACCGGACAGGCAGTGTGTGACGACCCCATCGACGAACGCCACCAGGGCATCCTGTCAGCGGACGTCTGGGGCGACGGCGAGCCCGAAGGCGTACGCCGCCGGGCAGCGGAAGCCATGAAGGACACCGCCAGGGCTGCTGCCCGCCTCGGGGTGAAGACCGTCACCGGCTTCACCGGCTCCTCCATCTGGAAGGCGGTGGCCATGTTCCCGCCCGCCTCCCAGGAAATGATTGACGCCGGCTACCAGGACTTCGCAGACCGCTGGAACCCCATTCTCGACGTCTTCGACGAAGTGGGTGTCCGGTTCGCCCTCGAAGTCCACCCGTCCGAAATTGCCTACGACTACTGGACCGCCAAGCGCACCCTCGAAGCCATCGGCCACCGGGAAAACTTCGGCCTGAACTTCGACCCTTCCCACTTCATCTGGCAGGACCTGGACCCCGTGATGTTCCTGCAGGACTTCGCAGACAGGATTTTCCACGTCCACGTCAAGGAATCCATCCGCCAGCTCGACGGCCGCAACGGCCGCCTGGGCTCGCACCTGGCCTGGGCCGACCCCCGGCGCGGCTGGGATTTCGTCACGGCAGGGCACGGGGACGTGCAGTGGAACCGGATCTTCCGGACCCTGAACGCCATCGGCTACGAGGGCCCCACCAGCATCGAGTGGGAGGACGCCGGCATGGACCGGCTCATCGGCGCCCCGCAGGCGCTGGCCATGGTCCAGCACCTGGCCCGGATCGCCGCGCCGGCAGCAGCCTTCGACGCCGCCTTCGCCAGCCGCTGACCCCACGCCTTGCCGGCAAGAGCCGGCAGCCAACCAAAGGAAACTCCAATGACAGAACGCAAGAACGCCCTGGTGGTCCGCGGCGGCTGGGACGGCCACCAGCCCTACGAGGCCACAGAGCTCTTCATCCCCTACCTCAAGGACAACGGCTACGACGTCCGGGTGGAGGAATCCCCCAAGGTCTACGCCGATGCTGCCTACATGGCAGGGGTGGACCTCATCATGCAGTGCATGACCATGACCACCATCGAAAAGGACGAATTCGCCGGACTGCGGGCAGCCGTGGAGAACGGCACCGGCCTGGCCGGCTGGCACGGCGGGATTGCCGATTCCTACCGGAACACCTCCGACTACCTGCACCTGATCGGCGGCCAGTTCGCCTGCCACCCCGGCAAGCACCCGGACGAGTGCATCGGTGAGCAGTCGGACAACTACGTGCCCTACACCGTCAACATGCTGCCGGCCGCCGCCGACCACCCCATCACCAAGGGCATCAAGGACTTCGACCTGGTCACCGAGCAGTACTGGGTCCTCTCTGACGATTACATCGACGTCCTGGCCACCACCACCCAAAAAGTCCGCGAGTGGGACCCCTGGAACCGCGAAGTGACATCCCCCGCCATCTGGACCCGCCAGTGGGGCAAAGGCCGGATCTTCGTGTCCACCCCCGGGCACCGCGTGGAAATCCTCCAGGACCGGAACGTACGCACCATCATCGAAAGGGGCCTGCTGTGGGCAAGCCGTTGAAAGTCGGAATCGTTGGCTGCGGAGCCATCATCGCGCAGTACCTCACCAACTTCCGCCGCCTGGACCAGATCCAGCTGGTGGCCGTGGCGGACCTGGATCCGGCACGTGCGCAGGCAGTTGCGGATGACTACGACGGCGTCCGCGCCGTCACGGTGGAGGAACTGCTCTCCGCGGAGGACGTGGACCTGGTCCTGAACCTGACCATCCCTGCCGCCCACGCGGAGGTGGCGCTGAAGGCGATCGCCGCAGGAAAGAGCGTCTACGGCGAAAAGCCCTTGGCTGCCACCACCGAAGAAGCACGCCGGGTGCTGGAGGCGGCGCGGGAGGCAGGTGTCGTCGTCGGCTGTGCACCTGACACCGTGCTGGGCACCGGCATCCAGACCGCCCGCAAAGCCATCGATGACGGACTGATCGGCGCACCCATCTCGGCGTCCGCCACCATGGTGACGCCGGGCCACGAGCGCTGGCACCCCAACCCGGACTTCTACTACCAGCCCGGCGGCGGCCCCCTCCTGGACATGGGCCCCTACTACGTCACGGCACTCGTGACGCTGCTGGGCCCCGTGGTGTCGGTGATGGGTGCCGCCAGCCACACCCGGAATGAGCGGACCATCGGCTCGGGGCCCCGCCAGGGCGAAAAGGTACCCGTGAACATCGATTCCCACGTCACCGGCGTCCTGGTCCACGCATCCGGCGCGCTCTCCACGCTCTTCATGAGCTTCGATGCCGTGAAGTCCAAATCCCCCAACATCGAGATCCACGGTGAGCGCGGCTCCCTGGTGGTACCGGACCCCAACCACTTCGACGGCGACGTCCAGCTGTTTTCCCTGGGCGCCGAGGACTGGGAAACCCTGCCCGTGTCCGCCGGCTACGTTGATTCCGGCCGCGGGTTCGGCATCGCGGACCTGGCCGCCACTCCACAGGGCAAGGAACCCCGGGCCGGCGGAGCCCTGGCCTACCACGCCCTGGAGGTCATGGAATCCGTCCTGGAATCCGCACACAAGGGCACGGCGGTGGCCATCCAAAGCACCGTTGAGCGGCCTGACAGCGTGGAGCTGACGGTCCTGGCTGAGCAGGCAGACGCGCTCCAGTCCAAGTAGGCCGGTGTCCGGAACCGCGCCGCCGAAGCAGCAGGGCTAGTGCAGCCGATCGCTGCGGGCGGCGCGGTTCCTGCCCTGGGACTTGGCCCTGTATAAAGCCGCGTCCGCCGAGGCGACCAGGTCATCCGCATCGTAAGTTCCGTCGTCGTACGTGGAAATCCCGTAACTCGCGGTGGGCATCTCCATGCCATCCGGTGCTTTCGCGCCGGCCAGGCGCCTGCTGATTTCCTCCGCGATCGTCTCTGCCCGTTCCGCGCTTGCCCCCGGAACCAGGATGACGAACTCCTCCCCGCCATACCGCCCGATCAGGTCAGTGGAGCGGACAGTTGCCACGCAGGCGTCGGCGAAGGCCTGAAGCGCCAGGTCCCCGGCGGCATGGCCGTACGTATCGTTGACCGCTTTGAAGTGATCCAGGTCGGCAAGGATCAGGGCTCCCGAGCCGCCCGTGATGCTGCGGTCGGCAAGCTGTTCTGCAGCAAGGTCCATGAAGGCCTTGCGGTTTAAAAGCCCCGTGAGGTCGTCCCGGGTGGCCACCACGCGCAGGGCACGTGTCTGCTGTTCACTGCTCAACGCCGCCATGCTGAAGGAAACCACCACCAGCAACACCATGGTGACCAGCGTGGTGATGGCCGATCCAAAGACATTAACGAACACGGGGCCATCCTGGCCCTCCACCAGGAATGCCAGCCAGCGGAAGAAATAATAAACGGAAAGTCCGCCCGCAGCCACCGCCATGGGGATGCGCACCCGTGAATACCCCGGCTCAAGGCGCCACAGTTCACGGGACGCCAGGCCAACGGTCAAGCTCATCGCGGCCAGGAAGACGGGACCGCCGGACCAGGTGTTCGTAGCGGGATGGTCAAGCAGGGAGGCCACCAGGGTGATCAGCGGAATACCCGTGAAGGCCCACTTGGGCGGCCGCACGGTCCGCAGCGAACGTGCCCCCGCCCACACCGCGACCCCGCCGTGGACCAGCAAGGTGTTCCCCACCGGGTTGGCCCACCACTGGTGGGGCGTGCCATCGAGGAGGAAACAGGCCGATCCCGACAGGAAGAACAGCAGGGCACCGCACCACCAGGCACTGTACGGCGAGCGCGTCACCCGGTAGGCGGAAAAATAGAACAGAACCACCAGCACCAGGGCCATCAGGCCAAAAGCGATGCGCAGGGTTGCCGTATCCAGAACCATGTGCCAGAAGTCCCCCCAAACGCGGCGATTGCTGCTCACGCAAGTATTGCATTTCACACAGACACTGCAGAAGCTTCCGTACCCCTGATCGCGACCTTCGAAACTCGCCTAGGGTGGTGCTTAGCCACCGGACCACGAAAGGCCGCCATGCTTCTTCTCTTTGGGTTCAAGACCGTGCACAAGGCCCTGCCGGGACGGACCGCTACCTGCCCGCACTGCGGCGCCTTCATCCACCACCTCCTTGAGGAGCAGGCCACCAGGTTCACGCTGTTCTTCATCCCGGTGCTTACCGTGTCCCGGAAATACCGGATCACCTGCACCAACTGCGGCTACGTCTCGTCCATCAGCGCCCGCCAGAAGCGTGCGCTGGAGCTGCGGCGGTAGGGACGGCCGTTCCGGAAGTCAGCGGCCCAGTTCCGGAAGCCGCAGCAGGGCAACCGCGCCCGCTGCCACCAGGATGGCTGCGGCGGCGCTGATTCCCGAATACCCGGTCATGCCCATGACCGGCCCTGCGGCCGCGCTGCCCAGCGCTGCCGCGAGAGACATGGCGGCGTCCGAAAAACCCTGGGCGGGGATCCGCTGGGAGGGTGCCAAGGCAGCGACGAGCAGCGTGGATCCGGCCACGGTGGTGGCGGACCAGCCCAGGCCCAGCAGGACCAGCCCGATGGTCACGGCCGCTGGATACTCCGGTGCCAATCCCGTGAGTGCCAGTGCGGCCGTAAGGGTTGCCAGACCCGCCAGCACCATCCGGGCGGGCCCCATCCTGTCCGTGAGCCACCCCACCAGCGGCGACAGGGCGTACATCCCCGCGATGTGCAGGGAGATGGTCAGCCCGATCAGCGCGATGGTGTCCGGGTGGCCCGCGGCCGCTCCGGCCCGGTGCTGCATGTGCAGCGGGGTCATCGACATCACCGCCACCATCACAGCGTGCGCGGCCACCACGGCAACCACCGCCCCGCGGGTGGTGCGGTTCTCCCGCACGATGCGCCATCCGGCCTGCAGGGCCCCCCGGCGCCGGACACTGTTACCGGAATCAGCACCATCCATGGTGCGGCGGGTCAGCAGCGGGTCGGGCCGGAGGAAGAGCCACACAATCGAAGCACCGATGACCATGCCGGCCGCCGAGATGAGGAACGGCCCTGCTGCGGCAGGAATGCCCAGCCAACCGGCCAGCACCGCGCCGGGACCTACCATGTTGGGTCCGGCTACTGCCCCGACGGTGATGGCCCACACCACCAGGGAAAGGTCACGTCCGCGGTGCGCGGGTTCGGCCAGGTCCGTCACCGCGAAGCGGGCCTGGAGGTTCACTGCCGAAGCCACGCCTACCAGGAAGGCACCGGCGAGCAGCAGGAGGAAGAGCCCCGTGATCACGGCGCCCACCATCAGGGCGGTACCGGCAATCGCAGCGACAAGCCCTGAAGCAAGGGCAAAACGGCGGCCGCGGGAGAGCGCCAGTTGCGCCAGCGGTATGGCTGTCACTGCCGTTCCCAGCGTCAGGAACGTGTTGACTGAGCCTGCCCAGGCCTCGGAGCCTGACAAATCCACGGCCAGGATAGAACCCAAGGCCAGCGTGGAGCCGTTGCCCAGCCCGGAAAAGATTTGGGCGGACACCAGCGTCCTGCGCATGCGGGACTGCAGGGACCGAGTGGTTTCGGAGGAGGTGGTCAAGGATCTGGCTCCTGGTCAGGAAAACGTGGGGTGTGGCAGGACCCTCTGGGGCAGCCCGCCGTCATGCCCAGTGTGGTGTCATGGGTTTATGCAGTTCAACCATGACAATATGTCTGGCGTCCGGGTGGCGGAAGCACTGGTCAACATGCTGGGCGGCGGAGGCTGGGACGAAGGTGCTCTGGAGGACCTTTTGGCGGACCACCTTTTCCACAATCCGCAGGTGGGCGCGAAGGAGGAAGCGCTCCTGCAGGAGTGGACAGTACGCCTGCGCGCTGTCTTTGAGTCGGACAGCGAGGGGGACCGCTGTGCCGCGGTGAACTCGTTGCTCGAACAGGGGGTCAAGCGTGTGTTCCTGACGGTCCACGACGGACTGGGCCCACACCTTCACTTTGCTGAAACCAGCGACAGCCTCGTTGAGCGCGTGCGCGCCCTCACCGCAGGTGGATTGGCCCTCTTCGTCACGGAGGCAGCGGGAGGCCGGCTGGGTACCTGCGCCAGGGATGGCTGCCCGAAGGTTTACGCCGACACCAGCCGTGGCGGACGCCGTGCCTACTGCTCCGCCCGGTGCGGCAACGCCGATGCCGTGATGCGTTACCGCGAGCGCGGGCGCCCCGCAGGCCGTCTTTAGGAGACAGCCGTTAGGCCTGGTCCCCGACGGCGGCGGGCGCTAAAGTGGGACCCGTTCAGACCCTGCCGTCCCCGGCAGGAGGACGGTGAACCCGCGAGGGAATGGAGGTGGTTTTGATGACTGCAGTTGCCGCGCGCCCAGAGCGCTCCGCACCCATCACATCATCCATCCTCCCGGCTGCACCCGCCTGACCTGTCGGCAGTTGCCAGCAGCGGCGCTGTTGCACCGGGGACCCCGCAAGGAAACCACAGTGCACAATTCTTCAGGCAACCCCCTGGACAACACCCCAAGTACCACCCAACCAACCGGCGGCCCCTGCGCTTACGGCTACATCCACGCCGTCGCCCGCCATTTCGACCAGTACCCCTGCCCCGGCGCCACGGAACGCGGACGGGTGGTCCGCGTGGACCGCACCCTGCTGCTGGTCGCGGTCGAGGACGGCCTGCTCCACCTGCCGTATCCGCTGTCCGGGGAGCCCGCCGTCACCGGCGACTGGGTTTGGATCGGCCCCAACCGGGGCGGTGACCGCCAGATCCTGGCAGTGCTTCCCCGCCGCTCGGAGCTCAGCCGCAAACGCGCGTTCGAGGATTCCTCCGAGGAACAGGTCCTGGCCGCGAACATGGACACCGTGGGGGTGGTGGTGCCCGTGGACCGGCCGCTCACGCACAACCGGCTGGAACGCACCCTCGTTGCCGCCTGGGACTCCGGGGCCACCCCGCTGGTGATTGTCACCAAGGCGGACCTGGCTGATGTGGCGGACGACGTCGTCGGGAAGGTCATCCTGCAGGCGGCAGGCGTGGAGGTGGTCACCACGTCCGCTGAAAACGGCGACGGGATCGACCAGCTGATGTCCCGCATCCAGCCCGGCGGCACCATCGTGCTCCTGGGTCCGTCCGGCGCGGGCAAGTCCACCTTGATCAATGCGCTGGTGGGCCGCGAGGTCCAGCAGACCGGGGAGGTACGGTCCGGGGATTTCAAGGGCAAGCACACCACCACCGCCCGCGAGCTGGTGCCGCTGTCCAACGGCACGGTGTTGATGGACACGCCCGGTGTGCGGGGTTTCGGTTTGTTCGACGCCGGCGAAGGCCTGGGCGGGATGTTCGGCGATGTGGAGGAACTGGCCGCCGGCTGCCGCTTCGCGGACTGCGGCCACGGCGGTGAGCCCGGCTGCGCGGTGCGGGAAGCGATTGACGGCGGCGTTTTGGAGGAACGGCGCTGGAACTCCTACCTGAAGATGCAGCGCGAACTGGCCTCGCTGGCACGCCGCTCCGACGTCGCCGCCCAGCGCGCCTACCACCGGGAGTGGCACCAGAAGGTGGTGTCCGCCGGAAAATCGCAGCGCTGGGCGGAACGCGAGGCCTCCGAACGCCAAGGCCGGACCGCGGGGAAGGACCGTAAGCGGAAGCGGTAGGAGAGACCGTATTCCCGCGTGGGGGCGGGGAGTAGGGTTCGGTCATGGACATCATCCTGGTTCCCGGTTTCTGGTTGGACGCCTCATCCTGGGAGGAGGTGACCCCTCTCCTGGAGGCGGCAGGGCACCGCCCCCACCCCCTCACCCTCCCGGGGAAGGAATCCGTGGACGCCGCCAGGGCGGGCATCAATCTGCAGGACCACATCGACGCGGTGGTGGAGGTCCTGGACGGCTTCCCCGGCAAGGTGGTCCTGGTGGGCCATTCCGGCGGCGGTGCCATCATCCACGGCGTGGTGGATGCGCGGCCGGACAAGGTGGCGCGCGCCGTGTACGTGGACAGTGGACCACTCGGTGATGGGGGCGTCATCAATGACCAGTTGCCGGCCGTTGGAGACGAGGTGCCATTGCCGCCGTGGGGGAATTTCGACGACGCCGACCTGGTGGATCTCGATGACGGGCTTCGCCAGGCCTTCCGTGACCGCGCCACTCCGGAACCCCGGGGCGTGGCGTATGGCAAGCAGCAACTGCATGACGAACGCCGCTACGAGGTCCCCGCCACCGTGATCGCCTGCGAGTTCCCTTCCGCCATGATCCGGGAATGGATCGTGGCCGGGCACCCCTTCGTCGCCGAGCTGGCCAAGGTCCATGACGTGGAGTACATCGACCTGCCCACCGGGCACTGGCCGCAGTTCACCAAGCCGGAGCAGCTGGCACGGGCCATCCTGGCGGCCGTTGACCGGACCAATCCCCGCCAGGTTTGAAAAACCCTTGCGTGCGGACGGCGCCGTCTCCATAATAAATGAATGGCATTCATTTATACGACAGCAGTCGGTGGCAGCGCCGCCCCTGACCATGCGGCCGTCAGTACCGCGTCCCGCATGCCCGCCGAGTGGGAAGCCCACCAGCGGACCTGGATGGCCTTCCCGCCGCCAAATGAGACCTTCGGGCCGGTGGGAAGCTCCACCTTGGACCGGGCGCGGGCCGCCTGGACCACGGTGGCCCGGACCATTGCAAGGTACGAGCCCGTTACGGTCGTCGCCGATCCGCGCGATGCCACCGCCGCGCGGGAATGGCTCGGCCAGGGCATCGACGTCCTGGCCGTTCCGCTGGACGACGCCTGGCTGCGGGACAGCGGCCCCACCTTCGTTCATGCGGCGGACGGCTCCCTTGCCGCGGTCGACTGGATCTTCAATGGCTGGGGCGCGCAGGATTGGGCTGCCTGGGCCAAGGACCAGGACGTGGCCCGGAGCGTGGCAGCCAGCACCAACGTGCCAGTCAGGCGAAGCTCCCTGGTAAACGAGGGCGGCGGATTCCATGTGGACGGTGAAGGCACGGTACTGCTGACCGAAACGGTCCAGCTCGATCCCGGCCGCAACCCCGGCGCCACCAAAGAATCCGTCGAGGCAGAAGTCCATGCAGCCCTGGGCACCACCAAGGCCATCTGGCTTCCGCGCGGACTCACCAGGGACTATGACGAGTTCGGCACCCGCGGCCACGTAGACATCGTGGCCGCCTTTGCCGGCCCGGGAACCATCCTGCTCCACCGCCAGGACGACCCCGCCCACCCGGACCATGCCGTCTATCTGCAGCTGAAGGCAGTCCTTGCCGGGCAACTGGACGCCCAGGGCCGGCCGCTGCGCATCATCGATGTCCCGGCCCCCACCACGCTCAAGGATGACGAGGGCTGGGTGGACTGGTCCTACATCAACCACTACGTGGCCAACAACGTGGTGGTGCTCTGCGGCTTCAACGATCCCAACGACACCATCGCCGCCGGCATCCTGGCGCGCGCCTACCCCGGACGCACCGTGCAACTGGTGGATGCCCGGGACATCTTCGCCTTCGGCGGCGGCATCCACTGCATCACCCAGCAGCAGCCGGCCCTGCGCAAAGGCGATGCAGCATGAAGCAGGCGCAGGCCACTCGTCCACCGGCCGCTGCGGGGACCTTCGACGTGGTGGAGGCCGGCATCAGCCAGCTCCGGGCGGCCCTTGACGCGGGTGTGGTCACCAGTGAAGACCTGGTCCGCCTCTACCTGGCGCGCATCGAGAAGTATGACTCATCAGGAATACGTTTGAACTCGCTCGTCGTGATGAACCCGGAGGCCATCGCCGAGGCGCAGGAATCGGACCGCCGCCGTGCCGCCGGGTACACTCTCGGCCCGCTGGACGGCATCCCCTACACCGCAAAGGACAGCTACCAGGTCAAAGGCCTTACCGTGGCTGCCGGTTCACCCGCTTTCAAGGACCTGGTGGCGCAGCGCGACGCCTTCACCATCGAGCGGCTGCGGGCCGGGGGCGCCGTCCTGATCGGACTGACCAACATGCCGCCCATGGCCAACGGAGGTATGCAGCGCGGGGTATACGGCCGCGCCGAGAGTCCCTACAGCGCGGACTTCCTCACCGCGGCCTTCGCGTCCGGTTCATCCAACGGGTCCGGAACGGCGACGGCCGCCAGCTTCGCAGCCTTCGGACTGGCGGAGGAGACCTGGTCCTCAGGCCGGGCGCCGGCGTCGAACAATGCCCTTTGCGCCTATACGCCCTCCCGCGGCGTCATCTCCGTGCGCGGGAACTGGCCCCTGGTGCCCACCATGGATGTAGTGGTTCCGCATACCCGCACTATGACCGACCTGCTGGAGGTCCTGGATGTGGTGGTGGCGGACGACGTCGAACCACGCGGTGACTTCTGGCGTGTCCAGCCCTGGATCCGGGTGCCCAAGGCATCCACCGTTCGGCCGGCGTCGTACCTTGACCTCACCGTTACGGACGCCGCCGCGGCGGCAGGCGTACTCGCAGGAAAGCGACTGGGCGTGCCCCGCATGTACATCAACGCGGACCCGGAAGCCGGCACTGCCGAAGCGCCAGGCGTCGGCGGGCCCACAGGGCAGCGGATTGAAACCCGCGCGTCCATCGTGGAGCTGTGGAACGCGGCCCGCCGGGACCTGGAAGCCGCAGGCGCCGACGTGGTGGAGGTGGACTTCCCCGTGGTCTCCAACTACGAAGGCGACCGGCCCGGCGCGCCCACCATCGCCACCCGGGGGCTGGTGTCCCCGGAATACCTGCGCCGGGAAATCGTGGACCTGTCGGCCTGGGCGTGGAATGACTTCCTGGACGCCAACGGCGACCCGCAGCTGAACCGCCTTGCCGACGTCGACGGTGCCGCCATCTTCCCGGCCCCGGACGGCGCCCTTCCGGACCGCTACGACGGCTTCGATGACGACATCAGCGACTATCCCGGCTGGATCCGCGGGCACGGCGTGCCCGTCCTGGCCGACATTCCGCACCTGCCCGGGGGCCTGGCAGGCTTGGAGGAAACCCGCCGGGTGGACCTGGAGGAATGGATGGACCAGCTGGGCCTGGACGCCGTGGTGTTCCCGGCGGCAGCCGATGTTGCCCCGGCAGACGCGGACACCAACCCCGCCTCGGCGGACACCGCCTGGCGCAACGGTGTGTGGGTGGCCAACGGGAACCTGGTCCCCCGGCACCTTGGCATACCCACGGTCACGGTCCCCATGGGCATCGCGGCGGACATCGCCATGCCGGTGGGCCTCACCATCGCCGGCAAGGCCTATAGCGATACCGCCCTGCTCCGGCTCGCCGCGGCCATCGAAGCCACCGGGAGCCGCCGCATGCCCCCGCCCCGCACCACCACACCCTGCAACGAAAGAAGCTCCTGACTGGACGGCTTCGGTGTCCGCCTGCCTTCGGCCCTGCCCGCGGCGGCTGGAGGCAGGCGGATCACGACCACGCCACATCCCCGCCCACCCAGCGGAAGCGCCTTGACAGCCTCGATTGTTAGCGCTGACAGTGGGAGGAAACCGATGCCAAGCGAAAGCCACTCGATGAAGAACTGGGCAGGAAACCTCGAATACTCCTCCACGGATGTCAGGCGGCCGGAATCCGTAGCGGAATTGGCATCCATCGTGGCCGCTTCGCCACGGATCAAGGCCCTGGGGTCGCGGCACTCGTTCAACCGGGTAGCGGACACCGACGGCGTGCACGTGCTGCTCGATGCCCTGCCCCAGCAGGTGGAACTGGATTCCGGCCGCGGAACAGTGCGTGTCAGCGGGGGCGTGAGTTACGGGGCGCTCTGCCGGACGCTCCAAGAGGCCGGCCTTGCCATCCACAACCTTGCCTCGCTGCCGCACATCTCGGTGGCAGGCGCGGTCCAGACCGGCACGCACGGCTCCGGTGTGAACAACCCGTCCCTCGCCGGTGCCGTGGAGTCCATCGACCTGGTCCGGGCCTCCGGAGAGCAGGTCACGCTGACCAGGGATGACGGCGATGAGTTCCTTGCAAGCGTGGTGGGCATCGGGGCCCTGGGCATTGTCACCGGGCTGGAACTGGCGGTGCGGCCCAGCTTCAGGATGCGCCAGCGGGTTCTGGAGGACCTGCCGTGGGACAACGCCCTGGGAGAATTCGCCGGCATCGTGTCCAGCGCCTACAGCGTGAGCCTCTTCACGGACTACGCGGGCAGCAGCATCAACCAGGTCTGGCTCAAGGCGCTCGACGGCGAGGTGCCGCTTCCAAACCTGTTCGGGGCAACCGCCGCGCTGCATCCCCGGCACCCCCTCCCGGACATGTCAGCGGAGAACTGCACGGCCCAGTTGGACGAACCCGGGCTGTGGCTGGACCGGTTGCCGCACTTCCGGCACGAGTTCACCCCAAGCAACGGAGACGAACTCCAGAGCGAGTTCATCCTTCCCCTGGAGCAGGCCCCCGCCGCCCTCCAGGCAGTCCGTGCGCTGGCTGAGGACCTCTCGCCCCTGCTGTTCGTCTCGGAGATCCGCACCGGCGCCGCCGATGAGTTCTGGCTCAGCCCCTTCTACCGGCAGCAAAGCGCGGCGCTGCACTTCACGTGGAAGCCGCTGCAGCCTGAGGTGGAAGGCTTCCTCCCGGTCCTTGAGGAAGCCCTGCGGCCCTTTGGTGCCCGGCCGCACTGGGGCAAGCTGTTCACGCCGGAGGGTTATGACTGGGAGGCGTTGTACCCGCGTTTCGCCGATTTCCGTGCCTTTGCGGCCGGCCATGACCCCGAGGGCAAGTTCCGCAATGCCCTGCTGGACAGCATCCTCGGGGTGCCGGCACGCCGGTAGAAGCCGCCGGTACGCTGGAGGCATGACACTTCGCCCCGCCGCCGCCACTGCCTTTGCCGCCGCCCTGCTGCTGACGGGATGCGGCGCCGTGGGGGAAGCCGCAGGCACCGCGGCCAGCGACGCCGCCTCCAGGGCGGCCTCGGCCGCCGCGCAGGAAGTCAACCGGCAAATCTGCGCAGTGGTCAAGGACGGCCTGGTCAGCGCTGAAGACCGCCAGGCGCTGGCCGGCTTGGTTTCGGCCGCGCGGACGGCAGGGGTTCCTGCAGAGATCACGACGCCGTTGGGCCGGATTGCGGAGGCCGGGGACCAGGTGCCGGCAGACTCCGTCCGGGCCCTGCAGGACGCCTGCAGCGGCTGACCGGCAAGGGGCCGGAAGGCCCTTCAGCGCCCGGATCGCCGCTGCTACGGTGAAATGACGAACCAGTAAGCCTGTGGCAGTACGCCACGCGCGAAGGAGATCGTCATGGCAGAACGCGGCAAAACCACCTCAGCCCCACGCATCGGGGAGGAGGAAGAATGACCACGAACCTGCAGAAATATGCCGGTCTCTACCGCACTCCCGGCCCCTGGTGCACGGCCTACGTGGACGCGGGAACCGGAACAGTGGACACCCTTGAAGCCGGGGATGTCAGGGCCGGAAATACACGCGCCCGGCTTGAAGCACAGGGGGCAACCTCCGCTGATATCGAGGCAATGGAACAGGCCCTCCAGCCGGCCGCCGGGATTCCCTCCCCCGTGGCACGCTTCGTCCTGGTCCACGCAGGGAAGGCCGTAGTCAATGAGGTGCTTCCCGGCGATCCCGTCCTGCCGGAGCGGCTCGCAGTGGAGCCCGTCCCGGACCTGCTGCCGCTGGTCAAGCACCGGCCCGAAGACCTTGCCTACGTGGTGGCGGAGGTAAGCCGGGAACACGGCGAAATCCGGCTGTACCGGGCGGGGGCCAGGGTTCCCGCCATTGTGCAGGACGTGGAAGGCGAATCCGAACACGTGCACAAGTTCCATGGCGGGGGCTGGTCCGAACTGCGGTTCCAGCACCATACCGAGGACGTCTGGCGCCGTAACGCCGACGAAGTGGCAGGCGAAGTCGACAGGGTGGCCAGGGCCAGCGGCGCCCGGCTCATCGTGCTCGCCGGTGACATCCGTGCCCGGGGCCTGGTCAAGGACAACCTCTCCGAAGCCGGCAGGGCATTGGTGTCGGAGGTGGAGTCCCACACCCATACCGCCGGGGCTGGCAGCGCCAACCTGGAGGACCACGTCAACCAGCACGTTGCTGAACTGTGGGCGGAGGAGCAGCAGGCCGTCATGGACAGGCTGGCCGTCCAGGAGGGCCAGGCCAATCCGGAGGCAGCGCACGGCATCGGAGCGGTTGTGCATGCACTCCAGCAGGCGCAGGCGGACGTCCTGATCTTTGATGATGCCGCCTTGTCCGGACGGACCCTGCTGGCCCTGGATGCGGAACCGTGGGTTGCCACAGCCAGGGAAGAAGCCCTGACTGCCGGCATCCTGGGAGAAGTGCCGGCCCCTGCGGCGCTGCTTCGCGCGGCCGCCCTTACCGACGCACGGGTTCTCCTGGTTCCGGGACCGGTCCTGCCGAAGGGCGTGCATATCGCGGCACTTCTGCGCTGGTCCTCGGGACCGGACGTCCCGTCGTCGTAAGCCCTGCTGCCTGTCCGCCCGGAAACCAGCGATTGGAAGGTGCACCATGAACACTGCAGATGAGAACCCGGATAAGGCGCTGGACAGCGTCATGGTTCCGGAAGAGGATGCGCTGCCCAACCCCACGCGCACTGGGCATGGCAAGATGCCCGAAGAAATTGACGACGACGATTACCAAAGGGCAGTCGAGCAGGAACGGGTTGCCGCGGGGCTGGCTGACTACGCCCCGGCCGACGTTCCATCGGCCACGGATCCGTTGCCGCCGGAGGCATCCGATGCCGCAGACCTTGCGCAACGGGGCCTGCTGGAGGAGGAAGAGGACAAGGAGTAGGAAAAGGCGGTGCCGGTACTAACGCGCCGCCTCCGCTTCCTGAGGAACCGCCTCCGGCTCCCTGCCGGCCCTGTCAGTTTTGGTGTGGCTGTTCCCAGCCACGCATTCCGGCTGCCCGCCCGGTCTGGGGCCGGTGCCCGGCCCGGTGTTCCGGCGGAGCAAACGGAACGACGCCGCTATCGCGGTGGAGTGGGACGGCACGGACGAACTTGGTGAGTTCCTCCCGGAGTTCCTTCCAGCCGATGTCCGGATCGTCCGGATAGGCGTTGACCTCCGCTTGGCGCGCCGCCTCGACGGCGGCAACACCGGCGTCCGTCAGCTCCACTTTCAACTGCCGGCGGTCCGAGGCGTGCCGGGTCCTGGTGATGAGCCCCGTCCCCTCAAGCCGGGTAAGGACCCGGCCCAGTGTCTGGCTCTGGACCCTTATTGCATCGGCAAGCTGTTCCTGGTTCAGTGGGCCCCCCGTCAGGCCTTCCAGTGCAATAACTGCGGCACGGGTGAGGCCAAGGGGGGCCAGTGCATCGTCCTGGCGCCGCTGGATGAGCCGGGCCGCCAAAGTGATCAGGCGGTAGCTGCTCCGGGCGTCCGGATCGAGATTGCTGGTCATCGGCCGCGGCCTTCCTGTAGGTGGCGAAGTGCTGGTCACCCTGCGTCGCTACACCACTACAATAAGCATGCTTAGCAACATATTCGCAAGTAGGCTTACTATCCAGCGGCCACCCAACCCTATCGCCAGGCGCCCCGCGACTTCGAAACTGCAGCACTGCCCCTTGCAATCCAAATGGGAAGTGTGCTTAGTATCTAATTAGTAACCCTGCTTACTAACTCGCCAGCATGCTGGTTCTTGATCGCCAGCTAACCCTTTCTGAAAGAGAGCGAAGATGACAGAGAACCAATGGCCCCAGACCCCCCATACCGCCAACGATCCGGCCATCGCCGATCCGTATGGCGCAACGGAGGCAGCTCCCCGGCAGGCCTCCTACCCCACTACTTCGGGTGACACCTCCAAGACCCAGGCAGCCAAGGCGGAGGCGTCCAACGTTGCCGGTCAGGCCGCATCCGCTGCCCAGGGAGTAGCCCAGACGGCGAAGGAAGAAGCCGCGAACGTGGCGCATGAGGCGAAGGCCAATGCGCAGGACCTGTTGCACCAGGCAAAGTCCGGCCTCACCAGCCAGGCAGGCACCCAGCAGCAGAAGGCCGCGGAAGGCATCCGCAACATCTCCTCCCAGCTGCACAGCATGGCCAGCGCCCCGGACCAGCAGGGCATGGCCGGCGACCTGGTCCGTCAGGCGGCAGAGCGCACTTCCTCGATGGCTACCTGGCTGGAAAACCGGGAGCCGGGTGATCTCCTGAACGAGGTCCAGCGGTTCGCCCGCAACCGGCCCGGAACATTCCTGCTCCTCGCCGCCGGCGCCGGCGTCCTCGCCGGACGCCTCACCCGCGGCCTCACCGCAGGCGCCCCCGAATCACAGGCACAGGTCCGGGCTTCCGGCCAGCAGGGCTTGGGCCAGCACCGCGCCGTGCAGTCACCGCCCGTAGCGCCCCTGCACCCGGAGACCGTGTACGCAGCCGGAACTGATGACCTCTTCGCAGAGCCAACGATAGGCAGCGGGGCCCCGGTTTCCACCAGCACCCTGCCCTCGGGTACCGCCGAGGAGACCCCGCTTCGGTTTGATGACGACCCCTACCGGGCCGAAAACGGCGTCTACAACGACGACGAACCGTTCGGCAGCGAAGGCACCTCCGGCACCGGCCGTCACGGCACGGGTGGTCTGTGATGAGTAGTCAGATTCCGGAGCCGCCGCCCAGCGCGGCGCATGTGAAAGCGGACAACGCCTCACTCGGTGACCTGCTCGGGGACGTAACCCGTGACCTGTCCACCCTGATGCGCCAGGAAGTGGAACTGGCCAAAGCCGAACTCAAACAATCCACCTCCCGCGCAGGCAAAGGCGCCGGCATGCTCGCCGGCGCCGGGATCGGCGGACACTTCGTCCTGCTCTTCCTCTCCCTGGCCCTGATGTGGGCCCTGGGCGCCATCATGCCCCTGGGCTGGTCCGCGCTGATCGTCGCCGTGATCTGGGCCATCATCGCCGCCGTCCTGGCCTCCATCGGCCGCAAGGAACTCAAGCAGATCAAGGGCCTGCCCCAAACCGGGGAAACCCTCTCAGAAATTCCCCCAACCCTAAAACCACGTGAGGTAAACCGATGAGCGACAACCCTGACGTCATCCGCGCAGACATAGAAGCCACCCGGGCACGCCTGGGCACCAACGTGGACGCCGTGGCCGACAAAGTCACCCCGTCCAACATCGTCCACCGCCAAACAGACAAGGTCCGCGACGCCGTGACCGGGGTGAAGGAGAAAATCATGGGAGCAGCAGACACCGCCACCACCAAAGTCCACGACACCACCGCCACCGGCGCCGGGCACACCACCAACGCCATGAACACCGCCGGCGACAGCCTGCACCAGGCCTCGGACACCGTCTCCGCGAAACTCTCCGACGCCGGCCAGGCCGTCTCCCACGCCCCGGACCAGGTCAAAGCCAAAACCGCCGGCAACCCCCTGGCCGCCGGGCTCATCGCGTTCGGCGCCGGCATGCTGATCTCCTCCCTGATCCCGGCCAGCGACAAAGAACGCGAAGCCGCGGACCAACTCAAAACCGCAGCCCAGCCCCTGGCAACCCAGGTCACCGAAGCCGCCAAAACCATGGCCCAGGACCTCAAGGAACCCGCCCAGGAAGCCATGGAAAACGTCAAGGCCACCGCCACCGACGCCGCCCAAAACGTCAAAACCGAAGGCCAATACGCAGCCTCCGACGTCAAAGACCGCGCCACAGACGCCAAAGACAACATCCAAAACACCTAGTCCGCGCGGGCAGCAACGGACTGCAGCAAAGCCGGTTCCGCATCATGCGGGGCCGGCTTTCTGTTATCCGGCCACCCACCAAATACCTGGAGGCCCCTGGGCTAGCGCTTGCCCTTCTTCCGCGACCCCTTGCCGCGGCCCTTGTCCGGGTTGGGGGCATAGCGCTGGGCCACCTTGGGCGCTTTCTTGGTGCCGGTGCCGCGGCGGTCGGGTTTGGGTTCCTTCTTCACCTTTTGCGGCTGGGCGGAGGGCTGCCGGGAGCTCTGCGCGGTGCGGCCGCGCACGACGCCAATGAATTCCTCCAGGACGTCGTCGGTGGCCTCCGCGGGCCAGGCCAGGGCGATCTCGGTCCCCTCAGCCCGGGTGAGCCTGCGCGCCACGGTGTCTTTGACGTTGAAGTGGCGCGCCACTGACATCGGGAGGATCAGCAGCCCGGCCCCGGAGGCCACCACCTGGAGCGCCGCCTCGGGTCCGCCCAGGGCAGCAGCATCGAGGAAGGATTCCTGGGCGAGGTCGGCAAGCGCCACTTCCTCGAACACGGAAATCTCGTGGCCCTTCGGAGCAACCACCACCGGTTGTTCCTCGTACAGGGGGATGACGCTGAGGCCCTCCCGGTCAATGGGAAGGCGGACGAAGCCCATATGCGCTCTGCCGTCATCCAGCACTTCACGCTGGGCGTCGTCGTCGATCATGAATGCTTCAAGGGGAATATGCGGCATCCGCTCTTCCCAGCGGCGGATCCACTTGCCCGGCGTCACCCCTGCCACATACGCGATGCGCAGCACCCGCGGGGCCGCCTCGTCAGGGGCGGGCTGGGCATCAGGCGTGGGGGTATCGTCGGCGGGCACGTCTTCACAGTACCCGCCGCCCGGATACCCTTGAAGCATGACCTCTGCAAACTCCCAGTCCATGAAGCCGGCCACCGTTGCCAAGAAACTTGGCATCTACCTGCCGGCCACCCCGCAGGAGTTCCAGGATTCAACCATTACCCGCGAGGAGTTTGCCGAACTCCAGGCCAACCCGCCGGAATGGCTTGCCGAACTCCGCCGCAACGGGCCGCACCCCCGCCCCGTGGTGGCCCAGAAGCTGAACGTGTCCATCAGCGGCCTGGCACGCGGCGGCGTGGAGGAAGCGCTTACGACGGCGGAGATCACCGCGCTGCTGCAGGCTCCCCCGCAGTGGCTCGTCACCGAACGCGCCACGCACGCTGCCGTCCGCGCCGAAGCCCAGCGGGTCAAGGACGAGGCCGCGAAGAAGCAGGCCAAGAAGGACCGCGCGCAGGCGTAACAGGCGCAGCCACTCCGTTCGTCCCGGGCCCTCAGTCCTGGTGGATCTGGATGTAGTTGCCGCAGCCGTCGTCGAACACGGCGCTGGTCCCGAATGAATCGGTGGTGGGCGGGGTCTTGAAGCTGACCCCGGCAGCCGACAAGCGGTCATACTCTGCCTGGACGTCGGCTACCCCGAAAACGATGGCGGGGAGGCCGGCCTCACGCACGGCGTTCATGTAGCTGGCGCCGATCGGGTTGTCGCTGGGTTCCAGGAGCAGCCCCACCGAACTGTCGGCCGCCCCCGGATCCTTGATGATGTACAGGTTGTACTCCGGCATGGCCATGAGCGTGTCAAAGCCGAGCGTGC
Source organism: Pseudarthrobacter sp. LT1 (assembly GCF_035621795.1). NCBI lineage: Bacteria > Bacillati > Actinomycetota > Actinomycetes > Micrococcales > Micrococcaceae > Pseudarthrobacter > Pseudarthrobacter sp. LT1. The sequence continues at coordinate 38,305 of NZ_CP141830.1, read as the reverse complement.
CGGTGTAGAACGCGTGGGCGGCTGCGGGGTCCTGGACGTGGATGCTGCACATTTTGAGTCGCATGGTCCCACGCTACCGCCCATCATGGCGCCCTTTGGAGTGCCTGCCTCCGCATTTTGCAGCCATTGACGCTGTGCCCGGAAGACGGTCCAATGGAAGGACCAGCCCGGGCTTTCCGGCCGGGGCCAAGTCTTTGTGGGGAATGACGGGCGCGGGAGGTGCAGGATGTCAGTCGTGGCGGAGTCCTTGACCCAGGGACTGCTTCAAGGTGCGGGGGTGGTCCTGCTGTGCGGTCCCGTGTTGGTTGCCAGCGTCGCGGCCACGGTTTTCGTTGTACGACGACGGTCCCTGGCGTCCGCAGGCGGTGCTCCGGAGGCTCCGGACCAGCTGTTTTGGGACCTCTTCCTTGGTTCCTGCGTGGCGCTTCCGGCCCTTCTGATCCCGGCCCTGGTTTCGCCCTGGGCGGGGCTGGTGCTCGCCGGGGCAGCTGCGGCTTCGGGCCTTGCGGCCTACCGGGGCAGCCCGAAGTTCCTGGCGTGGCGCGCCGCCCGGCGTGAACACCGGGAACAGCTCACCGCCCATCAGGCCGCGCGGATACAGCACGACGAGCTCATGCTTCGCTGGCGGCGCTACGAACTGGATCCTGGCTGCAGCATCGACTACCCGGCATTGACCGACGTGCGGCTGCCGGAAACGTCCGCGCTGATCAAGGCCATGCGGACCGCTGACCAGCTGCGGACGGCCACGCACAAGGGCTACCCGGACGCCGTCGGAAGCCTGGCTGCATCGCTCGCAGCAGCGGAACGGGCGGCGGGAATTCCGGCGGCCATGCCGGTGGTGAAGCAGGCCGGCTGAGGTTAACGGCTGTGTCGAAGGGGTTGGATCGGCGCGGAGGCCCGGCGATAGCATCCCAAGATGAAGCCTGAGGAACTGCCTGTCCATGACGAGTACGGCCGGCTGCTGGAGGACCGCGGAGTCTGGCGGCAGGCCACCACGCTGGAGGCGGCCGGCGAGCTGACGGCACGGTGGCTGGAAGGCGGAAGTTCGTACCAGCCGGGCCATTTCGCTGCAGCGTTCGACGCCGAGACGGAACCACTGGCCGCGGAGTTGGCGGAGTTGAACCGCAGCGGACTGTTCACCAAGGAGTCCCAGCCGGGCATCCTGGCCGATGGGGCGGCGCAGCGGCAGTACATCACTGGCTTCTGCAGCGCGGAAACCGCGCGCGGCCTGCTGGCACTTTCCACCCGGACCGAGCTGGTGACGGTAGCCCACGCTCCCGGTGAGGCAAGCAGCGCCGCCATTCCCGTCACCCTGGCCGGAGCAGAGATCGCCACGGTGCTCGGCTCCAGCGAGAACCCCGTGGAGGAGGCCCAGATCCAGGATTGGGCCGGGGAGACCAACGATGCACTGGCCCTCCTGCTCGCGGATTCCTGGTATGTGGAAATCCTGGATCCTGTGTGGGGCCGCAATGACGTGCTGCTGCCTGCAGTCCTGGAGACATTGAAAGGGGCGGAGCAGCAGTAGCCGCCCCGCCCCTTGTCAACAGCCCGCGCTACAGCTCCACAGTGCCGCTTTCGCCGACGCTCATCCGGCTGTTGGTGACCTTTGACTTCACCCACTGCAGAACCGTGGCGGCCGTGCCGCCCGGGCTGGTCCAGTACTCGGCAGAGTCCGAATCGATGCGCAGCAGGCACACCTCGGGAGTATCCGGGCCGTCGGGGAACCAGGCTTCAACCGCCTGGTTCCACAGTTCATGGATCTTGGCCCGGTCCGTGACCACCTCGGCGGTTCCGGCCACGGACACCCATTCAGTGCTCTTGCCAAAGGCGACGTTGACGCGCGAATCAGCCCGGACATGCGCAACCTGGGACGTGCCAAGGCCCGTGAAGAACCACATGTCGCCGTCGTCCTTCACTTCCTGGACGGCCAGCGGCCGGCTGACGAGGGCGCCTTCTTCGTTGATGGTGGTGACCATCCCGATCTTGGAATCGTTGATGATGTCTGTAACCTTGCTGATGCTCTGGGCGTCAGTCATGCCTCACCTCGTTCGTCGAAAGTCGGGGACGCTCCCCGCCGCCAGCCTATTAGTAAGCATGCTTATTTACCAGCCGGCGGTTACCGGCACCTTCGCGACCTCGGCGATGCGGGCAGCGGTGATGCGGCCCATCCGGATGGCGCCGTCCACGTGCTGGTAGCCCTCGGCGGCGAGGTCGGAGGATGACCAGTAGATGGGCCCCACGGGCGCGTGCTGGTCCTTCCCGTAGCGGTGCAGTCCGCCCAGGTCGTAACTGGAAGCGTAGGCGCCGCGGGTCCACTCCTCGGAGCCCCAATCGGACTCGTAGTAGACCTCCGGCGCCAGGGCTTCCGCACCCAGGTAACCGGCGATCGAGTCAAGGATCGCCTTCCTGCGCTCTTCGGCACTCAACTCGAAAACGGCGTCGGCCTTCTCATCGGAGACGAAGCCCACCAGCGTGCCGCGGGCGTCGCCGTGGTTGGTGTTGTCGTAGACCTCCTGCACCAGGGCGTCGGCACCGAAACAGGTCCCGGAGAGTCCCCTGTCCCGCCAGAACGGGGTGCTGTAGACGGCGTGCACCTTGATGACCAGGCCCAGGGACTGGTGCTGGTGCATCTGGTGCTGGCGGCGCGGCAGCGGCGGGTTGAAGGAGACACGGGAGTACAGGTTGGGCGGAACGGCCATGATGACGAACCGGGCGTTCACTGTGGCCCGGTCGGATTCAACGGTGACGCGGTGGCCGCCGTCGGCATCCGGCTCCCAGTTGATGGTGCGTACCGGGGAGCCAAGGACCACGTCTTCCCCCAGTTCCTGTGCCTGCAGCAGCGAGACCTGCTGCATTCCTCCCACGACGCGGCGGTCCAGGATGAAGTCCTCGTCCGTCAGGTGGGTGAAGGATCCGGCGGAGGCGGCCATCAGGACGGCCTGCAGGGCGGAGAAGGAGTGCGCGGGTTTAGTGAGCATGCCGCCGGCGATGAACAGGCCGATGTTCCTGCAGGCTTCCTCGTTGGCTGAGTTCTGCCGCAGCCAGTGATGGAAGGAGATGGTGTCCAGTTCGCGCGCTTTGGCGTGTGCCCAGGGTTCGGTTGGTCCAATCTCTGCGGCGAGTCCGTCCAGCAGCGCCACCAGGCGGTCCATTTCGACGGCGGTGTCCGGGTTCACCGGGAAGGTGTCCCCGGTGTAGCGCACGGGTGAGCCGTCGGCGCCGATGTAGATGGACTCCCCTTCGCGGTAGCGCGGGTAGGTCTCCAGGCCCAGTTCCTGGAGCAGTTCCAGGAGGGCGGTTTGGTCCGGAGAGACCCACTGGCCGCCGATTTCGAGCATGGCGCCATCCACGGTGTCGGTCCAGGTGCGGCCGCCCACCCGGTCGCGGGCCTCGAGCACGGCGACGGTGAGGCCGGCTTTCTTCAGTTCACGGGCGGCGGTGAGTCCGGACGGCCCGGCTCCAACGACCACGACGTCGCGGTTCAGGTTCAGCATGATGTCCTCTCTGCGGCCCTTGGTGACGGGGACCACTAAATGAATATCATTCATTTAGCTAGAACTATAGCCGGTGCCTGCCGGGAGCGGAAGTGCTGGATGGAATAATGCAGGGGACACCGACGAAAGGGCAGCAATGCCGGCAGTATCAGCCGCACAGGGGCGCTCCGCCAGCAATGGCGGCGCACAAAGGAGGCGGGCAGGCCGGCCGTCGGCTGCAGTGCTGGACAAGGCGGGGATCACCGCAGCCGCCCTGGAACTGGTAAGCCGCAAAGGTTACGACGGCCTGACCATGGCAGCGCTGGCCAAGTTGCTCGACGTGGCACCTTCCGCCCTTTACAACCATGTGGCATCAAAACAGGACGTACTGCTCCTGGTGGAGGACCATCTGATGTCGCTGGTGGACGTCTCAGGCTTCGGGGACGGCAGCTGGGAAGACGCCGTCCGCACCTGGGCGTGGAGCTACCGGGATGTCTTCGCCGAACATACCCCGCTCATTCCCGTCATCGCAGTCCTGCCGGTGACGGACGCCCCGCAGACCCTTGCCATGTATGAAACCGTCAGCAAGGGGTTTTCCGACGCCGGGTTCCCCCGGGAGCGCATTGTCCCCGCCATCGTGGCACTGGAGTCCTTTATTTTCGGCTCTGCGTACGACGTCACGGCACCGGAGGACATCTTCGATTCCGGCTCCATGGCCGGGTCCACGCCCCATTTCACGGCGGCCGTGCAGAGTTCGGCCCAGGGGCAGGACAAGCCGGCCGGGCAGGAACGTGGCCGCCCGGCCGACACCGCCTTCCAACTGGGGCTCGAGGCCCTGATTGCCGGGTTCGGGGCCATCAGGACCTAGCGGCTGCCCCGGGCGTCAGGGGGTTTGGTCCACTGCCACAACAATCTTGCCGCGGGTATGCCCGGCCATGTTGAGCCGGAATGCGTCTGCGGCCTGGTCCAGCGGGAATACCTCGGCAACCTCCACGCGCATCTTCCTGTCGTCCACCAGGTCGGCAAGCTCCTGGAGCTGGGCGCCCACGGGGCTTACCCACATCCAGGTTCCACCATGTTCCTCGACGTCGCTGTCGGCGATGGAGGCATGCCTGCCACCGTCGGCAAGCACCGCGAGGGTGGCCCCGAGATTGCCGCCGACAAAATCGGCAACCACCTCAACCCCGTCCGGACGGAGCGACCTGACCCGGTCGGCAAGGCCGTCGCCGTAGGTGATGGGATCCGCGCCCAGGGACCGGAGGAAATCGTGGTTCTTTTCCGACGCCGTCGCAATGACATGGGCACCCAGGGCCACAGCGATCTGGATACCCAGGGATCCCACGCCGCCGGCTCCGCCGTGGATCAGCACGGTCTCGCCGGACGCGAGGCCAAGACGGTTCAAGACCTGGTAGGCAGTCAATCCCGCCAACGGTAGCCCTGCCGATTCGTTCCATTCGAGGGAGGCGGGCTTTCGGGCCAGGAGCCGTTCAGGAAGGGCAATGTATTCGGCGAAGCTGCCGCTGTGGACATAATCCTTCCGGCCATAGGAGATGACTTCATCCCCGGGCTGGAACTGCCGGGAATCAATTCCCACGGATTCCACCACGCCCGCCACATCCCATCCCGGGACCACCGGGAACTGCACGTCCATCGCAGCATCCAGGTAACCGGCCATGATCTTCCAGTCCACAGGGTTCACCGAAGCCGCTTTGACCTTGACCAGGACCATGCCGGGTCCCACTTTCGGCATTGGCTGCTCAGTGAGCTCAAGGACGTCAGGGCTGCCATATTCGCTGTAAGTGATCGCCTTCATGCCTGCATCAACAGCCTCCTGGCCTGCAGCTATTCCGGCTGCGCACCGTTAGTGGTGCATCGCACGAACAGCCCCACCTTCTTGTAATACAAGTAGGTAACTTATATCCTAAAAAGGTGGGCGAAGGAGCCCCGTCCCGCCCAAGGAGAATAAATGAGCACCGTCGATCTCATCCGGCACGTTAAGCTGTCCACCGCCAGGCTTCCCCTCGCCGTTCCCATCAGTGACGCCAAGGTCTTCACCGGCCGGCAGAAGCCCATGACCGAGGTGGTGTTCCTGTTCGCGGAGATCACCACCGAACTCGGCCACTCCGGAATCGGCTTCAGTTATTCCAAGCGCGCCGGCGGACCGGCCCAGTATGCCCATGCCAAAGAAGTTGCCGAAGGCCTCATCGGTGAGGACCCCAACGACATCGCCAGGATCTACACCAAGCTCCTCTGGGCAGGCGCGTCCGTGGGACGGTCCGGCGTCGCCACCCAGGCCCTCGCCGCCGTCGACATCGCTTTGTACGACCTCAAGGCGAAGCGCGCCGGACTTCCGCTGGCCAAATTCCTTGGCTCCTACCGCGACTCCGTGCGGACCTACAACACCTCCGGCGGCTTCCTGAATGCCACGCTGGAGGAAGTAAAGGCACGCGCCACCCAGTCGATCGAGGAGGGCATCGGCGGCATCAAGATCAAGGTGGGACTGCCGGACAGCAAGGAAGACCTGCGCCGCGTTGCCGGAATCCGAGACCACCTCGGCCCTGACGTTCCGCTCATGGTGGACGCCAACCAGCAGTGGGACCGCGCCACTGCCCTGCGCATGGGCCGCCGCCTCGAGGAATTCGACCTTATCTGGATTGAAGAGCCGCTGGACGCCTACGACTTCGAAGGCCACGCCCACCTGGCCCAGGTCCTGGACACCCCTATTGCGACCGGCGAAATGCTTGCCTCCGTGGCGGAGCACAAGGGCCTCATTGCCGCGAACGGCTGCGACATCATCCAGCCGGATGCCCCGCGCGTCGGCGGCATTACCCAGTTCCTCCGCCTCGCCGCCCTTGCGGACGAGCGCGGACTGGGACTTGCCCCGCATTTCGCCATGGAGATCCATCTCCACCTCGCTGCCGCATACCCGCGCGAGCCCTGGGTGGAGCACTTCGACTGGCTGGACCCCTTGTTCAACGAGCGCCTGGAAACCAAGGACGGCCGGATGATCGTCCCGGACCGCCCCGGCCTGGGCGTCACACTAAGCGACCAGGCACGCGCCTGGACCACCGAGAGCGTGGAGTTCGGCGCGTAACCCCGAACCCGTACCCTTGAGCCATGAGCCGGAACCTCACCGCGGACCTTGCCGCTGACCTCCGCAACCGCATCGTGGACGGCGTGATCCAGCCGGGCGAAAAGCTGCCCAGCGAGAACACGCTCATCAGCGACTTCGGCGTCAGCCGCACTGTGGTCCGGGCCGCCCTCACCCGGCTGCAGGCGGAGGGCCTCGTCGAAACCGAGCGCGGCCGCGGCAGCTTCGCCCTTACTCCCCCCGCGGAGGGGCCGCTGGCAGTGCCCGGAGCCCGCCCCGTGGCCACGACAGAGGACCGGCTGCACCTGCTGGCCTTCCGCATGGGCGTGGAGACGGAGGCTGCGGCCCTGGCCGCCCGGAACCACACGGACCGGCAACTGCGCGCCGTCGGTACGGCACTGGACGCCTTCAACGGAAGCGCCGGCCATCCTGCCAATGCCATGAAATCGGACTTTGAGTTCCACCGGGCCGTGGCTGCAGCATCCGGCAACCCCTATTACTCGGATTGCCTGGCGGCCCTGGGCCAGACCATGATTGCCATGCCCCGCACCCGCCTGATGACCGGCGTCGAGCATTACGCCCGGGACCATTTTGACCAGGTGGTCCAGGAGCACCGGTCCATCCTGGAGGCGATCGCCGACCGTGACGAGGCTGCCGCGGCGGCAGCCATGCGCAGCCATCTGGCCAACTCACGACGCCGGTTCAAGGCTTCGGCGCGCCCGTCCAGCTAGAGCCCCGTCAGTTTGCGGTGCCGGACAGGCGCTCAACGCACCCGCCACCGGACGAACCACCCTGGAACGCGCGGGTGCAAAGTCCGTGCGCGGGTGCAATCCTTCAGAACCGCCGATCCATGCGCGAAACGCAAAAGAGCCCCGGTCCAAGACCGGGGCTCTTCCATTTGCGTGCGCGAGGGGGGATTTGAACCCCCACGCCCTTTCGGACACTGGCACCTGAAGCCAGCGCGTCTGCCGTTCCGCCACTCGCGCGCAACTTCTTCCACTCAGCGGGGCCGGTTTCCCGTTCCGCGCCTCGTAAAAGCAGCGAGATCAAGCATAACGGACAGATGCCGCAAATTACCAATTGGCCCCCGTCCACGCCCCCGCATACCTCCACACCAGGCAAAAAACCGCGCAAAAGCAGGGATCACCGGGCAATCGGCCGCGTCCGTCATTCCCCGCCGCAACAGGCCGGAGCAGTCAAGCATCCGAACTTTTGCCGGCGCCCGGCCGTTGTGGATTAAGGTCATTCGCAGGGCTGGCCATTAGTATCGGATGTAGGAGTGGCCACTGCCCGCGGGCATCACCGCACATCGGTGGACTGCCCTGCAGGTGCTGGCCAGCAACAACTACTGCCCCGGAGCCGGGGGGAAAGGAGAAGAACCATGGGTCTGCTGGACAAGGTTGAACGTGGCATTGAAAAGGCCGTCCGCGGTGTCTTCTCCACCGGTTCCAAAGCACAGGTTGAGCCCGTTGAGATCGCCAGCCGGCTCCGCCGCGAGGTGGACCACAAAGCCCTTACGGTGGCTGCCGGGCGCACGCTGGTACCCAACGTTTTCGACGTCCAGCTCAGTGACGATGACTTTGGCCGCGCGCAGGAATGGGGCACGCCGCTGGCCGAAGAGCTCTGCGACGTGGTCATCAACCACGTCCGCAGCCAGGGCTACACCCTCCAGGGCCCCGTCCGCATTTCGTTCCGGCGCGACTCCGAACTTCGCGCCGGCGATTTCGAAATAGCTTCCTCCACCGAAAAGTCCCAGGGATCCGGAGCCGCCCAGCCGAAGCCCCAGCCCAACGTTCCCGCGGCCCCGAGCCGGCAGCCTGTCAGGCTCCAGCCGGTGCTGGACATTGACGGCCAGCGCTATTCGCTCAACGCCCCGTCCATCGTCCTGGGCCGGTCCTCAGAGGCAGATATCCACATCGAAGATACGGGCGTTTCCCGGCGCCACCTGGAGATCCGCACGGCCAACGGTGTCACCAGCGCCGTGGACCTGGGATCCACCAATGGCAGCTACGTCAACGGCCAGAAGGTCTCCGGAAGCACCGAACTCACAGACGGCTCCACCATCACGATGGGACGGACAAAGATCATCTTCCGCCTGCTTCCTGCCAACCAGGGTGGCCACGCATGAGCGACCTCACCATCACCGCGCTGCGGTTCGGCTTCCTGCTGCTCCTCTGGGTCCTGATCTTCAGCATCGTCTCCGCCATGCGCCGGGACCTGATGCTGGGCCGCAAGGCTGCCGCCGGCGCGCCCACGGCCCGGCAGCTCCGGCGCAACCCGGAACTGGCTGAAGCGCCGCCACAGCCTGTTAAGCAGCAGGCCCGGCAACTGGTGGTGCTCGAGGGTCCGCTCAAGGGCCGGACCCTGCCCCTGGCTGCCAGCCCCATCCTGCTGGGACGCGCCCAGGAAGCCACCTTGGTCCTTGAGGACGATTACGCCTCCGGCCGCCACGCCAGGCTCTTCCCGCAGGGCAGCCGCTGGTTCATCGAAGATCTTGGTTCCACCAACGGAACCTACCTGGGAGACCAGCAACTTACCCGTGCCCTGCCTGTCGAGCCAGGGGTACCCGTGAGAATCGGCAAGACGGTCATTGAATTGAGGCCGTAACTGTGGCCGAGGCTGAAAACCCCGCAACCGGCTCGAGTCCGGCTCAGCGGCCCCTCATCATGCGCTTCGCCGCGCGGTCGGACGTCGGCCGGATCCGTTCCAAGAACGACGATTCCGCCTACGCCGGCCGCCACCTCGCAGTGGTCGCGGATGGCATGGGCGGCCACGCGGGCGGCGATGTTGCCTCAGCCGCGACCGTCCTGGACATGATCCACCTGGACAGCGCGGACCACGGCGAGGACGCCGGGACCGTTTTGGCCGACGAGATCCAAACTGCCAACTCCCTGCTCTCTGAACTGGTGCACATCAACCCCAAGCTCGCGGGTATGGGCACCACCGTCACCGCGCTCCTGCTGGCGGATGGCAAACTGCATTTCGCCCACATCGGCGACTCACGCGCCTACCGGCTCCGCGATGGCGAGTTCAAGCAGGTCAGCGTGGACCACACTTTCGTCCAGCGGCTCATCGACGAAGGCCGGCTGCGGCCTGAGGAAGCGGAAACGCACCCGCACAAGAACGTCCTCATGCGCGTCCTGGGTGACGTTGACGCCAGCCCGGAGCTGGACCTGGACACCCTGGATGCCCGGCCCGGGGACCGCTGGCTGCTGTGCTCGGATGGCCTGAACTACGTAGCCGCGCATGCCGTGGAGCGGACTGTCCGCGAAACCCACAACCTGCATGAGTGCGCCGAAACCCTTGTTGAGCTGACCCTCGAGGCCGGTTCCCCGGACAACGTCACCGTGGTCATGGTGGACATCGTGGAGGAAACGCCCGACGACGTCAGCACGGCCGCCGTCGAAATTGTCCCCCCGGTGCAGGGCAGCAGGCCCGCTGCCGCGGCGGATGCTTCCCCGGCGGCCCAGGCTGCTGCCGCCGCCCCGCCCGATGGCCAGGAGGCAGCCGGTTCGGAATCCGGAGCTGCCAGGCCGGGCTCCGGGCCTGCCAAGGAATCGGCAGGCGGCGCCGACGCCAGGGACGGCGACGCCAACCCGGCTGACTCCGGCGGCACCGACCCCCACCTTGGGGAACACCTCTCCGCTGAGGTCCTGCGCGAAGAACTTGCCTCCCGCCCGCATGAGCTGGTGGGCGCCGCCGCTGCTGCCGCAGAGTCCGGTTCCATCCCCACCGTCGCGGGCCGTACCGTGGCCCGTCGGGCAGCAACGCTCCTCACGCACAAGGCGGAACCGGCTGACGGGGAAGACACCCTGCCGCCACTGCGTCCCCGCCGCTGGTTGACCTGGTCCATCGCGGCCGCCGTGCTGGTTGTGGTGGCCGTTGGCCTTTGGCTTGGTTACGCGTGGACGCAGACCCGCTACTACGTGGGTGAGTTCGACTCCCGGGTGGCCATCTACAACGGGGTGTCGCAGAGGCTGGGTCCCATCCAGCTTTCCTCCCTCGAAGCAGTGACGGATATCCGGATGGACTCCCTCCCGCCGTTCTCGCAGCAGCGCGTGCGCCAGACGGTTCCCGCCAATGACCTCTACGACGCCCAGCGGATCGTCAAGAACCTGGAGCTCACCGGGACAACTTCGCCCGAGGAAGAGTGCCCCAAGCCTTCCGCGTCCGCCAGTGCCCCGGCACCCTCCAGCAGTGCGCCCCCTGCCAGTGCAGCGGCGCCGCCACCGGCACCGGATGCGTCCGCTCCTGCCCCGGCGCCGTCTGCACCGTCACCCTCACCTACTCCCACCATCACCTGCGAGGCGGCCAAATGAGCCAGGTAAGCACCATGCCCAAGCCTCGCCGCAACGTGGAACTTGCGTTGCTGCTGCTGGCCCTTGCCGTAGGCATCGGCGCCAACATGATGGTGGGCGTGGACCAGGAAAAGGCCTTCGACTCCGATTTCTGGTTCCAGTCGAGCCTGCTGGCGGTGGCCGCCCTGGTGTTCCACGGCGTCCTGCGGTTCCGTGCTAAATATGCCGATCCAGTAATACTTCCCATTGTTGTTGCCCTGAACGGCCTGGGTCTGGCAATGATCCATCGACTTGACGCGCCTGGCGAGGACACCGGCAACAACCAGCTCCGGTGGACCCTCATCGCCATGGCGGTGGCCATCGCCGTGGTCTTCTTCCTCAAGGACCACCGCATCCTGCGCCGGTTCACCTTTATTTCGCTGGCAGCCTCGGCCCTGCTGCTGATCCTGCCGCTTGTCCCGGGGATCAGCGCCGGCGAAATCCTGGGCGCGAGGGTGTGGATCAGGGTCGGTCCCATGACGTTCCAGCCCGGCGAAGTCGCCAAGATTACGCTGGCCATATTCTTCGCCGGGTATCTGTCCTCCAACCGCGACCTCATTCTGCTCGCCGGCCGCAAGATCGGCCCCATGCAGTTCCCGCGGTTTAAGGACATGGGCCCCATGATCACCGCCTGGCTGGTCAGCATCGGCGTGCTCATCTTCCAGCGCGACCTGGGCTCCTCCCTGTTGTTCTTCGGCCTGTTCATCGTCATGATCTACGTGGCCACCAGCCGGATCAGCTGGGTGGTGATCGGGCTGGCCCTGATCATTGGCGGCGGCTTCGTGGCGGCCCAGGTGTTCGCCCACGTCCAGCAGCGCGTCTACGGCTGGCTCAACGCCTTCTCCCCCGACGTCTATGAGAACGGCAGCCGGCAGGTCATCGAAGGCCTGTTCGGCATGGCCAACGGCGGCCTGGTGGGAACCGGCCTTGGCCAGGGGCGTCCGGACCTTGTCCCTTTCGCCAACAGCGACATGATCATCGCCTCACTGGGCGAGGAACTGGGGTTGATCGGCCTGTTCGCAGTGGTCCTGCTGTACCTGCTGTTCATCACCCGTGGCTTCCGCGCCGCCCTGGGCACCCGGGACGCGTTCGGGAAACTCCTCGCCTGCGGCCTTTCCTTCGCGGTCGCCCTCCAGTGCTTCGTGGTCATCGGCGGCGTCACCCGGCTCATTCCGTTGACCGGGCTCACCACCCCCTTCCTCGCGGCCGGCGGATCGTCCCTCCTGGCCAACTGGATCATCGTGGGACTGCTCCTGATGATTTCGCACGCCGCCCGCGGACCCGTGGATACCACTCCGCTCCCGCCCGCAGGCGTGGCGGCGGCAACCGGCATTGACACTCCAACCGAGGCGGTGAAGCAGGCGTGAACCAGGCAATCCGACACTCATGGGTAGCCGCAGTGGCCATGTTTGCGCTGCTCTTCGGCGCCATCAGCTTTGTGCAGGTGGTGGGCGCCGACGATCTCAAGACCAATCCGCTGAACCAGCGCGCCATTCTCCAGAACTACTGCAATGACCGCGGCGCCATCATCGTTGGCGGCACTCCCGTGGCCGAGTCGGTGGAGACCGGCTCGGAGACCTGCAAGTTCCAGCGCACCTACGCCCAGCCGGAGCTGTATGCCGGGATCACCGGCTACTTCTCGAAGAACTACGGGGCCACGGGCCTTGAACAGGCCATGGGCGCCGAACTGGCAGGCAACTCGGACCAGCTCTTCCTGGACCGGGTGGGCCAGCTCTTCCTGGGCAACCAGCCCAAGGGCGCCTCGGTGGAACTGACCATCGACCCCCAGATCCAGCAGCTTGCCTACAGCCTGATCCCGGACGGCCAGCGCGGCTCGATCGTGGTCACCAACCCCAAGACCGGTGCCATCCTGGCCATGGCATCCAAGCCGTCCTACAACCCGAACCTCGCCGCCACGCAGGATGCCGCCGCCGAAAGCGCGAACATGAACGAACTGGTGAAGGTCCCCGGCATCAACCTGAACCAGAACGTCAGCGGCCCCACCGGCGAGCTCCTCGCCCCGGGATCGGTCTTCAAACTGGTGGACACAGCCGCGGCCCTGGCGTCGGGGAAGTACAACAAGGACAGCGTCCTGCCCAACCCGGCAGAGATGCCTTTCGATGGCATCCAGTACAAGCTTCCCAACTACGCCGGCGGCAACTGCTACACCAGGGACACCGCCGGTTTTGCCTTCGCCCTGCAGCAGTCCTGCAACACCCCGTTCGCCAGCATCGCCCTGGACCTTGGCCGCGACGCCATCGCCGCCCAGTACAAGAAGTTTGGGTTCGGCGAGGACGTCGGGAACCAGCTGAAGCTTGGCCACGCAACGGGGAACGGCTTCCCTGACAAGCTGGACGCGCCGGGCCTGGCCCAGTCCGCCATCGGCCAGAAAGATGTCCGGGTGACGCCGCTGCAGGTGAACATGATGACGAACGCCATCGCGAACGGCGGCGTCCAGATGGCGCCCAGCCTGGTCAAAACGCTGCGGTCCCCGGACCTGCGGGTCATAGATGAGCCGCAGCCGGCCCAGCTCAGGACATCCACCAGCCCGGAGATCGCTAAGCAAATCACCGAATGGATGACCAGCGTGGTGACGGACGGTATCGCCAAGGGTGCTGCGGTGCCCGGCGTGCAGGTCGCGGGCAAGACCGGCACCGCCGAACTCGGCAACGGAACCAACAACTCGTGGTTCACCGGGTTCGCCCCCGCTGACAATCCCAAGGTCAGCGTCACGATCGTCATGGAAGGCGTAGACATCTACGCGGGAGCAAAGCTGACCAGTCCTAACGCGAAGAAGATTTTTGAGGCGGTGTTGAATAAGTGAGGCCTACAACGGGAATCACCCTCGGCGGCAGATTCCAGCTGACCACGCGGATTGCGATCGGCGGCATGGGGGAAGTCTGGAAGGCCAAAGACCTCGTCCTGGGCCGCATCGTCGCCATCAAGGTGCTGAAGGAGGAGTACACCGGCGACCCGGGATTCCTCCAGCGCTTCCGCGCCGAGGCCCGCCACACTGCCCTCCTGAACCACGTGGGGATCGCCAACGTCTTCGACTACGGCGAAGAAGAGGGCTCAGCCTACCTGGTCATGGAACTGGTCCCGGGCCAGCCGCTGAGCAGCATCATCGAACACGAGCAGGTGCTGTCGCCGGACCGTACGCTGTCGATCATCGCGCAGACCGCCCGCGCGTTGGCCGTTGCGCATGCCCAGGGCCTTGTCCACCGCGACGTCAAGCCCGGCAACCTCCTGATCACCCCTGACGGCCGGGTCAAGGTCACCGACTTCGGCATCGCCCGCCTCGCCGACCAGGTGCCCCTCACCCAGACCGGGCAGGTCATGGGAACCGCCCAGTACCTGGCACCCGAACAGGCGACGGGCCAGACCGCCACCGGTTCGTCGGACATCTACTCACTGGGCGTCATCGGATACGAGTGCCTTAGCGGCCACCGCCCGTTCTCCGGCGAATCGCAGATCGCCATTGCCCTGGCCCAGGTGAACGACGCCCCGCCGCCCCTTCCGGAGAGCCTGCCCACGCCGGTCCGCGCGCTCCTGATGTCGATGCTGGCCAAGGATCCCAAGGACCGGCCGGCGAATGCCATCAAGCTCGCCGAAGCTGCGGAAGCCATCCGCAACGGGGATGTGGGAGCGGCCCGTGCCGCGGTGCCCGGCATGCTTCTTTTCGACGCCGAAACCGGCCCCATCACCGCACCCGTGGACACGGCCACGGCCCCCACGGGCGTCATCGGCACGCAGCGTGACTCCGCCCCCACCGCCACATCCGCGCTCCCGGTGATGGGCGCGGCCGCGGCCGGCGCTGCCGCCGGTATGGCTGCCAGCGCCCACGGCGCATCAGCCGATGGCGGGGAGCGTGCGCCGGGACCGCTGGCCCGCGCCAACGCATTGGCTGCCGAGCGGAACTGGGACCAGGAGGAGGAAACGTACGACGACGCGCCCTCCGATGAGCCCCGGCGCAAGGGACGCAGTCCGTGGACCTGGCCCTTGGTGGCCCTGATCCTGCTGCTCCTCTTCGCCCTGGTGGGCTTCCTCCTGAACCAGGTGGGGCTCTTCTCGCCGGCCGTCACCCCCAGCTCCACCGCCACCGCCAGCAGCGCACCGCCGTCGTCCGCAACGCCCACGCGGACCAGCGCCTCGGCCACGCCCACGCAGACGCGCAGCACGCCGACGCCCACACCCACCACGCAGCCCACCCAGGCCACGGTCAACGTAATACCGGCCGCGTACCTCGGCAAGGACTACCGCCAGGTCCAGTCCGCGCTGGCAGGCCTGGGACTCCAGGTGACCGTCCTTCCGCAGGAGAGCAGCACCGAGACGCCCGGTACTGTACTGGAGCTCAACCCCACCGGGACAGTGCCCAAGGGTTCGCTCATTACCGTCATCTACGCCACGGCTCCCAGCCCCGCGCCCACCACGGCGGCGCCAAGCCCTGCCCCCACGTCCTCGTCCCCGGTAGCGGGACCAACGCCCATCTCGCCCCTGGCAACCTGTGCGGCCGGTCAAACGGCGGGAACGCCCCCGACCTGCGCACCTTAAGCCTCGGGACCACCACCAGTGAATGAGTCACCACGCACACCGTTGCACCGGGAGGACAGCCTGCCGGTGGACAACCGGCGTGTCCTGAACGGGCGCTACGAGCTGGGTAACCTCATTGGCCGCGGCGGCATGGCGGACGTCTACAAGGGCACCGATACCCGCCTGGGCAGGACAGTCGCCGTCAAGCTGCTCCGGCCCGACATGGCCCGGGATCCGCAGTTCCAGGCACGGTTCAAACGTGAAGCGCAGGCGGTGGCCGCCCTCAACCACCCCTCCATCGTGGCGATTTTCGACACCGGGGAACACGTGGTCCACGACGGTTCCGCCGAGGACGTGCGGGTGCCGTACATCGTCATGGAATACGTGGAGGGCAGGACCCTGCGCGAATTGATCCGCGCCAACGAGGTCACTATCAGCCAGGCAATCGATTATTGCCTGGGCGTCCTGGGAGCCCTCGAATACAGCCACAAGGCCGGCATTGTGCACCGGGACATCAAGCCTGCCAACGTGATGTACTGCCCGGGCACCAACTCCGTGAAGGTGATGGACTTCGGCATTGCGCGGGCCATCGCCGATTCCTCCGCCACCATGACGCAGACCCAGGCAGTGGTGGGAACGGCCCAGTATCTCTCGCCGGAACAGGCCCGGGGCGAAACCGTCGACGCCCGCAGCGATCTCTATTCCGCCGCGTGCCTGCTCTACGAAATGCTGACCTCGCGGCCGCCGTTCGTCGGGGACAGCCCGGTTTCCGTGGCCTACCAGCACGTCCGCGAAATCCCGGAGCCGGCCAGCAGCCTCAACCCCGAGGTGTCACCGGCACTGGACACCGTCCTCGCCAAGGCCCTGCAGAAGAACCGCGCAGACCGCTTCCAGGATGCGGCAGCCTTCCGGCGTGCCCTGCGCGCTGCAAAGGCCGGAGTGGCCGTCCCGGCTGTGCCGGCGTCTGAGGCACCCACCGATCCGAATGACCACGTACCCCAGGCGGCGCCGCCCACCGAGGCGTTCGCCGCAGCGGGGGCAGGCTTCCTTGATGACGCGCCCACCGGGCGGTTGGCTGCCACCAGCCTGTTCGGTGACGACGGCGGATCCGCGGTTCCCCTGGAGCTGGCGGATGGGCACGATTCGGATGGGCACGGGCCGGATGGGTATGGTGCGGATGCCTTCGGGGCCGGTCCGCTCCCGCTTGGCCTCGCTCCCGAAGGCGAGCGGTCCACCCGCCAGAAGTCCCGCCGTCGTGCCTGGATCGCCACCCTGGTGATCTTCACCCTGCTGATTCTTGCGGGCGGCGGGCTGTGGCTGTACCAAACGGTGAACCGGCCAGCTCCCGCTCCGCCAAAGGTAGCAATCCCATCGGTGGCGTCCATGACGGAAACCGCTGCACTCCAGGAACTGTACAACGCGGGCCTTCGCCCCAGGATCGCCAGGTCGGCAAACGACACGGTGCCCAAGGGGACCGCCATCGGGACGGATCCGGCGGCGGGCGGTTCCCTGGATCCGGGGGCCGAGGTAATCCTCAACGTCTCTGACGGCCCCAGCTCGGTGAAGATCCCGGACAGCCTCCCCGGCAAGACCGAGGCAGCAGCACGGGACATCCTCCGCCAGGTGGGGCTGGTTGGCGCTCCGTCAACCACCACCGCCAACAGTGCCACTGTCCCGGCCGGAATCGTCATCACCTCCAACCCGGCACCGGGGCAAAGCGTCGGCGTCGGCACCAGCGTGGAGCTCATCGTCTCCACCGGCAAGGTGGTTGTCCCCGAACTGCGCGGCATGACCCGCGAAGAGGCCGAGGCCACACTGAAGGAACGGGGCCTGGTCGCTTCAGTGGTCGAGGCGGAAAACTCACAGGTGGAGCCAGGCCGGGTCACGGACCAGAGCGACCCCGTCAACGCCGCCGTCGACCAGGGAAAGACCATCACCATCGTGGTGGCCAAGGCTCCGCCGCCACCACCGGCGCCCACGGAAACCCCCACGGAAACGCCCACGCCGACAGCAACGCCGACGCCGACGCCGAAGCCGACCAGGAAGGGCTGACGCCCGGCCTGGCGGGTGCGGGCCCTGCTAGTGCTGGATCAGCGGGCTCAGCTTCGCAGCCCGCGCGGCCGCGCCCTTCATGCCCAGCGACTCCAGCCAGTTGCCGAGCATCTGGTACCCGCCTTCGGTGAGGACCGATTCAGGATGGAACTGCACCCCGCACAACGGTGCAGTCCGGTGCTGCAGCCCCATGACCACGCCGGACGCGGTCTGCGCCGTCACTTCCAAAACATCGGGAATGGACTCCCGGACCGCCGCCAGCGAGTGGTAGCGGGTGGCAGTGACGGGGGAGGGGAGCCCGGCGAACACGCTGGTGCCGATGTGCTCCACCTGGGACGTCTTGCCGTGCATGAGTTCGGGGGCGTGGGTCACCTTGCCGCCGAAGGCCTCTGCCAGGGCCTGATGGCCCAGGCACACGCCGAACATGGGAACGCTGTTCTCACCGCACCACTTGATCAGCTCGATGCAGACGCCCGCCTCCGCAGGATTTCCGGGACCGGGGGAAATGAGGACGCCGTCCCGGGTACTGGCAAGCTCGATGGCCTCGGCCAGGGTGACGTCATCGTTGCGGACCACCGTGGTCTCGGCACCGAGTTCCTGGAGGTAGCCCACCAGGGTGTAGACGAAGCTGTCGTAGTTATCCACTACAAGGATCTTGGTTGTGGTCATGGCTGGTGTGCGGAACCAATCGTTGAGTCGGTGAATTGGGTGAAGTGGGACATCCAGGGGAAAAGAAACTGGACCATCAGGACCAGGGCAACGAAGATCAGCGCCAGCGAGATGATGATCCTGAGCCAGAGCGGCCCGGGAAGGTGGCGGAAAATACAGGCGTACACGGTCAGCTCCTTCCGGTGGCTGCTGCAACCTGCGCCGCGATCTCGGCCGGCGGCCCTGCCGCTGCCGGCCGCCAACTGTCCAGCAGGGCGTAGGCGATGATGCGTTCTTCCGCGCCGAAACGGGGGTTGCAGCTGGTCATGGTGAGGTAGCTTTCGGTGGGCGCGACGCCCGGCTGGGTGGGGACAGGTTCCAGGACGTCAGTGCGGGAGGGCATCACGATCTGGTTGTTCCGGAAGACGTAGACGTAGTAACCGTCCTTGGTTTGCACGTAGATCTTGTCGCCGGGCACCAGCGTGTGGATGTTGTCCAGCACCGCCCCGTGCGTCTGCCGGTGCCCTGCGACGGCAAAGTTACCCACCGCGCCGGGCATTGCCGTATTGCTGTAGTGCCCCAGGCCGAGCGTGTCCAGGACATCCTGGCTGGTCCCCTGAACGATGGGACGCGTGTAGGTGGGGCCGAACCGGGGGATGTACATGATGCCGATGGTGCCGGCGTGGCCGGGAGCGGTCCCCACCATGGGTTTTCCAAAATCCTCGCCGCCGGCAGGTGGCGCCGCGGGGGCTGAGGCTGCCGGCGCGGGAGCGGCACTGCCCAGGTCCTGGGCGAATTCCTTGATGACCTGGCTCTGCTTGGCATCGGATTCCACGTTGGTCCACCACAGCTGCCACGCCACAAAGAGCAGGAGGATGACGCCGGCAGTAATCAGCAGCTCGCCCAGCACAGAGATGGTGCCACTGAGGAGGGCACGACGGCGCGCGGGCGCAGTGGCGGGCTCCGCCTTCTCCTGCAATACCACGCGTTCCCCTCCGGGCATTCACCCTGGGCACCGGGTGCCCATCAACTGCGGCTAGAATTGGCTGCTAGTAAGAATCCAGATTTGACCAAGATCGCGCAGACCGCTGGCAAGTTCCTTCTTGCAGGATACCAAGCCCGGACCGCCGAGCTTGCCCAGCCCGCCAAGGAGAGCCAGTGCCAGAGTCAAAGCCTCGCAGGAAGACCGCCAGCACCGCCCAGCCGGCATCCCCGCAGGCGTACAAGCCCAACCCCGTGTGGTTCAAGCCGGTCATGTTCGGTCTCATGATCATCGGGCTCTTCTGGATCATCACCTTCTACATCAGCGAGGGACGCTTCCCGGTCCAGGCCTGGCAGTCATGGAACATCGTGGCAGGCTTCGGCATCGCCATCGTCGGGTTCCTGATGACCACCCGCTGGCGCTCCTAGCGCCTGCCGCGGAACTGTTCCAAGGAGGACCACACTGGCTCCCGATTCCAGCGGCGTGATCGTTGGCGAGGATGGCCTGGCCCGTCCTGCCTGGGCCGCCACGGATCCGCTCATGCGCGACTACTACGACCAGGAATGGGGACTGCCCGTCACTGACGAGCAGGGCATGTACGAGCGCATCTGCCTGGAGGGCTTTCAGGCCGGTCTTTCCTGGGCCACCATCCTGCGCAAGCGCCCTGCCTTCCGTGCCGCCTTTGCCGGGTTCGACCCCGAGCAGGTGGCCCTGTTCAGCGGCGCGGACGTGGAACGGCTGATGCAGGATCCGGGAATCATCAGGAACCGGCTCAAAATCCTTGCCGCAGTCAAAAATGCACAGGCCACCCTGGAACTTCGCAACGATGGCGGACTGGTCGACTTTGTTTGGAGCTTCCGCCCGTCAGCCACCCCGGAGCCCGCGGTGGCTGCCGATATCCCCACGCAGTCGCCGGAATCGGTGGCCCTGTCCAAGGCGCTCCGGAAACGCGGCTTCTCCTTCGTAGGCCCCACCACCATGTTCGCCCTGATGGAGGCCGTGGGAATCGTGGACACCCATCTGCTGGACAGCCACCGTCGCGGCTCCTCCGGAATCTGGTCCATGCAGGCCTAAAGACCCTACCGCCGCCCGTTATCCCCAACTGTTGGGAAGGTTATCCACACTGTGGACAACCTTCCCCTGGTTTCTGCAGAAGGCGCCAGCATGCCCCTGCAGCGCCCCTTCCGCCAAAACGTGCCCGCAAGATGTGGTTATTAACAGTGTGGAATACCTGTGGATAAGTCCAGGAGCCTAAAAGGGTACACATCCGCGGAGTGCCGGCCCTTGAGGCTACGGGCGGTTCCGCCGGACCGGGTGGTGGCTGGTGATGGACACCCTGTTGAACGCGTTCATGGTCACTGCAACCCAGCTCACCGCTGAAAACTCATCAGCAGACAGGCGCTCCCGCGCATACGCCTCTGCATGCTCCCGAGCCTCCTCATCCCCGAGTTCGGTGATGCTTTCCACCAGGGCCAGCGCCGCCCGCTCCTGGTCCGTGAACAGGGCAGTCTCACGCCATGCAGGCAACACCGCCAGCCGCTGCGCGCTTTCTCCCGCCTCGCCGGCCTTCCGCACGTGGAGGTCCAGGCAATAGGCGCAGCCGTTGATCTGGGAGATCCGCACGTTGAGCAGTTCCAGCAAGCCCCTCGCGATCCCGGCGTCTTCTGCGGCTTCCTGCACCTTGAGGCCCAGGCCACTGATCGCCCTCCACAGGGCCGGATGCTGTTTATCCAGGTACAGGTGGTCGGTGGTGGTCACAGATGTCCTTGTCGGTTGAACGGCTTGGCAGGCAACCATCATAGGCAGGCCTCCACGTCCCGGCCCGTGGTGTTATCCACTTACCAACAACGCGATACCCACAAGTTATCCACAGCTGTGGGAAACCGCGTGGAAATCCGCGCCCCTGGCCGGGGCCGCCCCTACTGCCGCGGGACGCACGGCGATCCGAACCACAGCATTGTGACTTATTAACAGTGTGGATACCGGTGTCGAAAACCTGCCGCAAAGGACGGCAGAGCGGTCCTGCGGGCGTTCCATGGACCAGCTTTTCCACAGAAGCGCTCACAAAGTACGGCTTATCCACTTACGCACAGCAATATCCCCACAGGTTATCCACAACTGTGGAGAAGCGCCGGCAGTTGGATCGATATCAGCTGCCAGGGGCTGGTATGGGCCAAATTGGCACCTGAACTACAGCTATGTAAGTTACCAACACTGTGGAAAAGCACTGTGGAAAACACGAATGCCCCCGTCACCATTGGTGACGGGGGCATTCCGGTTGATTGTGGACCAGCGGCGCCTAAAGCGTCACGCGCACCCAGCTCGCGGCCACAAGCAGCGCAAAAACGGCGGCCAGCCCCAGTGCCTGGAGCAGGCCCTGGCGGCGTCCCCGGGGTGTGTAGGCAAGGACTGCGGCGCAGAGGCCGCCGGTGATGAGCCCGCCCAGGTGGGCCTGCCAGGCGATATGCGGAATCAGGAAGCCGATGACGCCGTTGATGGCGATCAGAACCCACAACTGCCGTGTGTCCCCGCCGCGCTGCCGTTGGACCAGCAGCATGGCGCCGAAGAGGCCGAAGATGGCACCGGAGGCGCCCACCAACCCCACCAGGCCCTGCCCTGGCACCAGCACAGGGTTCATCAGCAGGTAGCCCACTGAACCCCCAAAGGCGGAGATAAGGTACAGCGCCAGGAAGCGGACCCGGCCAAGGATGGGCTCCAGGGCCTGGCCGAAAATCCACAGCGTGTACATGTTCAGGAGGATGTGCAGCAGCGAATCCGGGGAATGGAGGAAGGCCGAGGTCACCATCCGCCACGGCTCAAAGGCGCCGTACTGGGGGGCGGCAAAGATGTTGTTGTACGCGAACTGTTTATATACCCAGTCCCCGGGAATCAGCATCTGCAGCGCGTAGACGACAACGCAGGCTGCAATGATGCCGTACGTCACCAAAGGTCTGCCGGTGGCAACGGCACCGCCGTAGACGCTCCGTACTTCCGGCGTCGTACGTTTTGTTTCGTTCACGCAGTCAACGCACTGGAATCCGACGGCGGCCGCCCGCTGGCAGTCCGGGCAGGCGGGGCGCCCGCAGCGCTGGCAGCGCACATAGGACGGCCGGTCCGGGTGCCGGGGGCAAACCGGGACCTGGGCGGACGGCTCAGCCGACGGAATTCCGTAACTCATGGCGGGGCGTTACAGCTGTTCGATGTCGATGCTGTTGATGGTGACGTCCTCGACCGGGCGGTCACCCATGCCGGTGCGGACACCCTCGATGGCGTCTACGACCTTCTTGGATTCCTCGTCAGCCACTTCACCGAAGATGGTGTGCTTGCCCTGGAGCCAGTCCGTGGGAATGGTGGTGATGAAGAACTGTGAACCGTTGGTGCCCTTGCCCATCTGGATGCCGGCGTTGGCCATGGCCAGCTTGTAAGGCTGGTTGAAGCTCAGTTCAGGGTGGATCTCGTCGTCAAAGCGGTAGCCGGGGCCACCGGTTCCACGGCCCAGGGGATCGCCGGCCTGGATCATGAAGTCCTTGATGATGCGGTGGAAGATCGTTCCGTTGTAAAGCGGCGTGCCGGTCTTGTCCTCACCGGTTTCCGGGTGGGTCCACGCCTGCTCGCCAGTGGCAAGGCCAACGAAGTTCTTGACCGTCTTGGGCGCGTGGTTGCCGAAGAGGTTAACCACGATGTCGCCGAGGCTGGTGTGGATGGTTGCTTTTGCAGTTGCGATGGCAGTCATGGGTTGATTCTCCCATGCCGGTCCTGGGCAGCCACGGCGGTTGGGGCAGTTCCGCGCTGGGTGAAATCACCCTAAAATCCGCAGAGTGAATAGCCCGTGGTGATCTGGGCACGTAGGCTAGCGACAGAACCGTCACATTAATCGGGAGGTAGTTGTGAAGAAATCGGATCGTATTGCCCGTGACCTTGAGCAGTCGGTCACCAGTGCGGTGGAAAACGCCAAGGATTGGGCGGCCCCCCGGGTGGAAGCTGCCGTGGATTGGGCTGTTCCCCGGCTGCAGCAGGGCCTGGACAGCGCATCTCCCAAGATCCAGGAAGGACTGAAGACGGCGGCCCACAGCCTGGCCGACGGCGTGGCCACTGTGACTCCGCGGATCCAGGACGGACTGGCCCACCTGGCCCCGAAGATCAATGACGTGGTTGAAGGCGCATCGCCCAGGCTGCACGAAGCCCTGGACAAGGCCACCCCGGTGGTCCTGAATGCCCGTGACCGGGTAGTGGTGGAGTACCTGCCCAAGCTCTCGGACCAGATTGGCGTGGCGTCCGGCGCCGTTCACCGCACCCTGGAAAACACCCCGGCACGGGTTGACGCAGTCGCGCAGAAGCTCGGGGACGTGGGAATCATCCACGCCCTCCAGGAGCAGGCCCAGGCCACCGGGACGCAGCTGAAGGCAGCCGCGGCAGGAGCAAGCCGCGCCGTCGATGTGCAGCTTGCCCAGCCGGAGAAGCCCAAGAAGCGTGGCTGGCTGATCTTCGGCGTCGTGGCCGCTGCCGTTGCCGCGGGCGTTGCCGCATGGAAGGCATCCAAGCCCGTGGAAGACCCGTGGAAGACCCCCTCGCCGGTCACGCCGACTCCTGCGCCGGTTCCGGCCACCACCGTCAGCGATGTCAAGGAAACCACTGCTGACGCCGCTGACAAGGGTGCTTCCGCGGCTGCTTCCGGTGCCGGTGCCGTGGCCGACAAGTCCGCCGACGCAGCGGACGCGGTCAAGGAAAAGTCCGCAGAAGCTGCCGACAAGGCCAAGCACGTTGCCGACGACACCGAAGGCGGCGCCAAGACGGTTGCCGATGAAGACAAGGGCAGCAGCCAGGCCTAGTTCTCACGCTGTTGCAAGGGGCTCCGTTTTGCGACGGGGCCCCTTTTGCATGCCCGGACAGGCCCTGGAAACCGGCTGTCCCAGACCCCCTGACCGCGGTTCATCCGGACCGCGGTGACCGTGGCAGGACGTTTCCCGGATGCTAGATTTGAAGTGATGTCAGCCAATCGATCCTCTGGGGATGCCGTGAACGACGCAGCCGTACAGCTCCGCGTGTCAATCGTCATCCCGGCGTACAACGAGGAGAGCGTGATCAGGCAGTGCCTGATAGCTGCGATCTACCAGTCCGTTCCCGCCCACGAGGTCATCGTGGTGGACAACCTTTCGAAGGACCGGACCGCTGACATTGTGCGCCAGATGCAGCTCGAGTATCCGGAAAGCCCCATCATCCTCCTGAGCCAGGACCGGGAGCAGGGACTCATCCCCACCAGGAACTTCGGTCTGGACAGTGCCACCGGGGACATCCTGGGGCGGATTGACGCTGACTCCATCGTGGAACCCGACTGGGTTGAACAGGTGCAGAAGGCCTTCGCTGACCAGTCGGTCCAGGCCGCCACCGGCCCCGTGGTCTATTACGACATGCCGATGCGCCGGTTCGGACTCAAGGCGGACGACAAAATGCGCCAGCTCATGCTGAAGCTGGCCAAGCACCAGTACCATTTCCTGTTCGGCTCCAACATGGCCCTGCGGGGCACCGCCTGGGAGACCATCCGTTCCGAGACCTGCCGCGACGAGAAGGACGAGATGCACGAGGACATCGACCTGTCCCTGCACCTGGCCGACCATGAACTGCCGGTGCGTTACTGGCCGCAAATGGTGTCCGGGATGTCCGCGCGCCGCCTGGAGGATTCACCGCGGGACTACCGCTACTACGTCACCCGCTTTGACCGGACCTACAAAGCCCACAACGTCAGGAAGATGGCGCTCAAGGCCCCCATGGTGGTCTTCTTCTCGGTGTACTTTCCGGCCAAGCTCCTCAGGGCCATCCACACGGTCAACACTGCGCAGCCGGTCCGCCGCGGCGGACAGTAGCGCTCAGTCAGTTCCCAGCCCGGCCAGGCGGTCCGACGGCGGTTCCTCCGTGGGTGCCGTTCCACGGCTGCCGCGCCTGCCGCTCCCCTGGCCCCTGCTGCTCCTTTGACTTCTGCTGTTCCTTTGACCGAGGACCACGACGGCGAGTCCCGCCAGGATCAGGCCGAGCCCGGCATAGGTGCCTGCGGGCAGGGTCTCGTGCAGGAACACGGCTGCCAAAAGCGCTGCCCCCGGGATTTCCAGGAGGATGATCATGGAGACGATGAGCGGGCTCATGGTGGCCAGCAGGTGGTTGAAGGCGGTGTGGCCAACCAATTGTGCGCAGACGGTGATTGCTGCGATGCCCAGCCACCCGGCCGGCTCAAACCCTGTCAGGGGCTGGCCCGCGAACAGGGCAAGGACGGCCACGAGGGCGGCGCACATTCCGTAGCAGAGCGTGGTGTAGGTTCCTGTGGTCATGCTTTGCCGTGCCTTGCCACCCGCGAGCGTGTAAAGGCCGGCAAGGGCGCCCCCGGCCATCGCCAGCAGGTCTCCCGTGAGGGCCTGCGGGGAAGAGCCCATATCGAAGCCGGTGATCGCCACAACCCCGCCAAAGGCGATTCCCAGCCCCGCCAGGACCTGCCAGCGATGGCGGACGCCGCGGAAGAGCTGGAAGACGGCAATCCAGGCTGACTGCAGGCAGACCAGCGCGGTGGCAGCTGCAACGGATGTCAGCTGAAGGGATGTGATGAAGCAGGCGAAGTGCAGCGCAAGCGCGATGGCAGCCAGCATCGACCAGCGGAACTCGCGGCGGCTGATCCTGCGGAACTGGCCGGGCTCCCGGACCAGAGTGGGGGAGGCCATGACGGCGGCGCCGATGGCGTTGCGCCAGAAGGCGATGGCAAGGGCGCTGACACTCGTGGCGCCGAGCGTGGCCGCGATCAAGGGCCCGGATGATGCAACGCCCAGGACCCCCAGGGCAGCGAAGAAGAAGTTCAATGCAGCCCCCTTGGTGCTGGTTCCTTGCGCAGATGGAAAGCAAAAAGTCCCGGCCGGCGTTTCCGCTGACCGGGACTTCCTTATGGTGGAGGCACGGGGACTCGAACCCCGAACCCCCTGCTTGCAAAGCAGGTGCGCTACCAATTGCGCCATGCCCCCATAAGAAGCAACCCGTCCATCATACCCTAGAACCAGGAAGCCCTTGACAGGCTCCCAGAGGGGGTGTCCGGCCTAGTCCACCGTATCGGTTGACTTGCTCCAGACTGTCTTCCGGGCTTCGGATTCCTGTGCTTTCCGGTAGACCAGGAAGCCTGCGATTGCCGCTGCCAGTACAAGCAACTTTTTCACAATGCTCCCCGTTCCGATCCGGTACCGGATGAATCCGGACCAAACCTCCGTTTGAAACCTGCACAGGTTCCGTGGGCGTACCAGGACTTGAACCTGGGACCTCTTCGTTATCAGCGAAGCGCTCTAACCGCCTGAGCTATACGCCCTCAAACCCTCATCGGGCCGAGACATGACTCTACAGCACACCCCGGCCCGATCTCAAATCGGGCCTTTTCGCCGGTGCGGGCCCGGCGAAAATGGTTCCTAATCGTCGGTGAGGGTCACGCCAATGCCGCCCACCAGGGTGGCAGAGATGTTGTAGAGGACAGCCGAAAGCATGGACAGTGCTGTCAGCAGGACAACGTTAACCACGGCGATGATGGTGGCGAACGAGGCAACCTGGCCCAGCGAAGCCACCTTCTTCAGTTCGAAGCCGCCGCTTTCCGAGCCGGCGAGCGTGCCGAGCAGGCTGTCCACCTGGTCGAAGATCCCGGTGAGGTCCAGGACCGTCCACAGGACAATGGCGGCCACCACAGTCACGATCCCCAGTGCCACGGACAGCAGGAATGCCATCTTCAGGACGGACCACGGGTCCACCTTGCTGATAAGGAGCCGGGCCCGCCGGACCTTTGCCTTCGGCGCCGGCTTCACCAGGCCAGGGGTTCCCTGGCTGGAGGCGCCCTGCGCAGGACGCTGTCCGGGCTGGCCCTGGAAGGGGCGCTGGCCGGGCTGCACGGGGCGGTCGCCCTGCTGCGGCCGCTGGCCAGGGACGGCAGGGCGCTGGCCCGGAGCGCCGGCTGGCGCCGCGGGGCGCTGCTGCGGACGAACGGGGGCGTTCACGCGGGGTGCCGCTGAAGGCCGGTTCCCGTCGGGAACAGTACTGTTCGGCTTGGGAAATGAGTCGGAATTACTCACTCGTTACCTCCGTGTTGTCTTCGTTCGGCTCAGCGTCGCCCGAGGCGTCCTCTGACTCAACGGCCGGTGATTCTTCTGCCATTGCTGGCGCGGCGGATTCCCCAGCGGTCCCGCCATCTTCAGCCAACGTTACGTCATCCCCGGCGGATTCCTCGTCCTCAAGACCGCGTTCGCTGTTACGTGCCACCTCGATAATCCGGTCATTCTTGTCCGGTTTGGCGAAGATGACGCCCATGGTGTCGCGGCCCTTGGCCGGAACCCCGGTAACGGAGGAACGGACAACCTTGCCGCCTTCCATGACCACCAGGACTTCATCTTCTTCCTGGACGATCAGCGCACCTACCAGGTGGCCGCGTTCTTCCTGGTATTTGCCGACCTTGATACCCAGTCCGCCACGGCCCTGCAGGCGGTATTCCTCCACTGCCGTGCGCTTGGCGTACCCGCCTTCGGTCACGATGAACACGAACGAACCGTCGGTGACCACGTCGGCGGCCAGCAGTTCGTCGTCCTCGCGGAACTTCATGCCGGTAACGCCGGATGTGGCACGTCCCATGGGGCGCAGTGCGTCATCGGTGGCGGTGAAGCGGATGGACTGGCCCTTGCGGGAAACCAGGAAGAGGTCGTCGGTTTCCGACACCAGCTGGGCGGAGACCAGTTCGTCGCCGTCGCGCAGGTTGATCGCGATCACGCCGGCGGAACGGTTGGTGTCGTAATCCTCCAGCCTGGTCTTCTTCACCAGGCCCCTCTTGGTGGCCAGCACCAGGTACGGCGCCTGCTGGTAGTCCTTCAGGTCCAGAACCTGGGCAATATGTTCATCCGGCTGGAACGCCAAGAGGTTGGCCACGTGCTGGCCCTTGGCGTCCCGGCCCGCTTCCATCAGTTCGTACGCCTTGGCACGGTAGACGCGGCCCAGGTTGGTAAAGAACAGCAACCAGTGGTGGGTGGTGGTGACAAAGAAGTGTTCCACCACGTCGTCACCACGAAGCTGGGCACCCTTGATGCCCTTTCCGCCGCGCTGCTGCGACCGGTAGTTGTCGCTGCGGGTGCGCTTGACGTAGCCGCCGCGGGTGATGGTGACCACCATCTCCTCTTCGGGGATCAGGTCCTCCATGGACATGTCACCGTCGTAGCCCATGAGGATCTTGGTCCGCCGGTCGTCGCCGTGCTTGTCCACGATTTCGCCCAGCTCGACGCTGATGATCTCGCGCTGTCGCTGCTCGGAACCCAGGATCGCGTTGTACTCCTCGATCAGGGCCTCAAGTTCGGCATGCCGGTCCTGGATCTTCTGGCGTTCCAGTGCGGCCAGGCGGCGCAGCTGCATGTCCAGGATGGCCCGGGCCTGCAGCTCATCGATGTCCAGCAGTTCCATCAGCCCGTCGCGGGCGGCTTCGGTGGTGTTGGAAGCGCGGATGAGGGCGATGACCTCGTCGAGCATATCCAGTGCCTTCAGGAGGGCACGGAGGATATGGGCTTCCTCTTCCGCTTTGCGCAGGCGGTACCGGGTGCGGCGCGCAATGACGTCCATCTGGTGCGTCACCCAGTGGCGGATGAACGCATCGAGGCTCAGCGTCCGCGGCACACCGTCAACGATGGCCAGCATGTTGGCGGAGAAGTTGCTCTGCAGTTCGGTGTGCTTGTAGAGGTTGTTCAGCACCACCTTGGGAACTGCGTCACGCTTCAGCACAATGACCAGGCGCTGGCCGGTGCGTCCGGAGGTCTCATCGCGGAGGTCGGCGATGCCGGAGATTTTGCCGTCCTTGACCAGTTCGGCAATCTTGATGGCCAGGTTGTCCGGGTTGGCCTGGTACGGAAGTTCGGTGACCACCAGGCACGTGCGGCCCTGCAGTTCCTCTACTGCGACCACTGCGCGCATGGTGACCGATCCGCGGCCGGTCCGGTAGGCGTCCTCAATGCCCTTGTGGCCAAGGATGGTGGCTCCGGTGGGGAAATCCGGGCCCTTGACCCGCACCAGCAATTCCTCGAGGAGTTCCTCGCGCGTGGCACCGGGGTTGGCCAGGTACCATTGCACGCCGTCAGCCACTTCGCGGAGGTTGTGCGGCGGGATGTTGGTGGCCATGCCAACAGCGATACCGGAGGAACCGTTCACCAGCAGGTTGGGGAACCGTGCCGGCAGGATGGTGGGTTCCTGGTTCTTGCCGTCGTAGTTGTCCTGGAAATCAACGGTTTCCTCGTCGATGTCCCGGACCATTTCCATGGCCAGGGGCGCCATCTTGGTTTCGGTATACCGCGGTGCGGCGGCGCCGTCGTTGCCCGGCGAGCCGAAGTTGCCCTGCCCGAGCGCCAACGGGTAGCGCATGGTCCAGTCCTGGATGAGGCGTACCAGGGCGTCGTAGATCGCGGTGTCGCCATGGGGGTGGTACTGGCCCATGACCTCGCCGACCACGCGGGCGCACTTGTTGAAGGACCGGTCGGGGCGGTAACCGCCGTCGAACATCGCGTAGAGCACGCGGCGGTGCACCGGCTTGAGGCCGTCGCGAACGTCCGGGAGGGCACGCCCCACGATGACGGCCATGGCGTAGTCCAGGTAGGACCGCTGCATTTCCGTCTGCAGGTCCACCTGTTCCACACGGTCGATCAGCACGTCGCCTTCAAGAACGGTGTCCGGAGTTCCGGCCTCAGGGGCGGAATTCTCGGGGGTTTCGTCGCTCATTAAATATTTTCCGTTTCAGGTATATGTCTGGTTCCGAATACTTTGGAGCGGATCCTTAGATGTCCAGGAACCGGACGTCCTTGGCGTTCTGCTGGATGAAGTTGCGGCGGGATTCGACGTCTTCGCCCATAAGGACGGAGAAGATCTGGTCGGCAGCCAGGGCATCGTCCATGGTCACCTGCAGCAGGGTGCGGTGGTCGGGGTCCATGGTGGTGTCCCAGAGCTCGGTGTAGTCCATCTCGCCAAGGCCCTTGTAGCGCTGGATGCCGTTGTCCTTGGGGATGCGGCGGCCGGCGGCCTGGCCGGACACAAGCTTGGCATCGCGTTCGCGGTCGCTGTACACATAATCGTGCGGTGCGTTGGACCACTTGATCCGGTACAGCGGCGGCTGGGCCAGGTATACGTAGCCGTTCTCGATGAGGGGCCGCATGTAACGGAACAGCAGTGTCATCAACAGCGTGGTGATGTGCTGGCCGTCCACGTCGGCATCTGCCATGAGCACGATCTTGTGGTACCGCAGCTTGGCCAGGTCAAAGTCCTCGCCGATGCCGGTACCGAAGGCAGTGATCATGGACTGCACTTCCGCGTTGCCCAGGGCCTTGTCCAGGCGTGCGCGCTCCACGTTCAGGATCTTGCCGCGGAGGGGAAGGATGGCCTGGGTCTCGGGGTTGCGGCCGCGCTTGGCGGAGCCGCCGGCCGAGTCACCCTCCACGATGTAGACCTCGCATTTTTCCGGGTCCTTGGAGGAGCAGTCCGAAAGCTTGCCAGGCATGCCAAAGGATTCCAGCGGGCTCTTGCGCCGGGCGTTGTCGCGGGCCTTCCGTGCCGCCATCCTGGCCTGCGCGGCAGAGATCGCCTTGCGGATCACGTCGCGGGCGGGACCGGGGTTGCGCTCCAGCCAGTCGCCCAGGCCGTCAGTGACCACGCGCTGGACGAAGCCCTTAACCTCGGAGTTGCCCAGCTTGGTCTTGGTCTGGCCCTCGAACTGGGGTTCGGCCAGCTTGACCGAGATGACGGCGGTGAGGCCCTCGCGGATGTCGTCGCCCGTGAGGTTGTCGTCCTTCTCCTTGATAATGCCTTTTTCGCGGGCATACCGGTTGATGAGGGAGGTCATGGCGGCGCGGAAGCCTTCTTCGTGCGTGCCGCCCTCGTGGGTGTTGATGGTGTTGGCGTAGGTGTGGACGCTTTCCGAGTAGGCGCTGGTCCACTGCATTGCCATTTCCAGGGCAATGCGGCGCTCCGTGTCCTCGGTTTCGAAGGCGATGACGTCCTCGTGGACCACCTCCACCTTCTTGCCCGAGTTCAGGTGCCTGACGTAGTCCAGCAGGCCTTCGTTGTACTGGTACACCACGGTGCGGTGTTCGGCGCTGACCTCACCCTCGGTGCTGAGGTCGTCGAGGTCCAGGTCACCGTCGGCGTCGTCGCTGGCTGCAGCACGCTCATCCGTCAGGGTGATGCGCAGTCCCTTGTTCAGGAAGGCCATCTGCTGGAAGCGGGCGCGCAGCGTTTCGAAATCGAATTCGGTGGTTTCGAAAATCGCCGGGTCCGGGTAGAAGGTCTGGGTGGTGCCGGTGGCGTCTGTCTCTTCGCCCTTGACCAGGCTGCCCTGCGGCTTGCCGCCGTCAGCGAAGGACATCCGCCACACGTGCCCCTGGCGGCGCACTTCGGTATCCACGCGGCTGGACAGTGCGTTGACCACCGAGATGCCCACGCCGTGCAGGCCACCGGAAACGGCGTATCCGCCGCCGCCGAACTTGCCGCCCGCGTGCAGGATGGTCATGACCACCTCGACGGTGGGTTTGTGTTCCGTGGGGTGCATATCCACCGGAATGCCACGGCCGTCATCGACCACTTTTACGCCGCCATCGGCCTGCAGGACGATCTCGATATGGCTGCAGTAACCGGCCAGCGCCTCATCCACAGAGTTGTCCACCACTTCGTAGACCAGGTGGTGCAGGCCACGGGGACCGGTGGAGCCGATGTACATGCCCGGACGCTTGCGGACAGCTTCAAGGCCCTCCAGCACGGTGATGTCACTGGCGCCGTACTCCCTTGGGGTGGCTGGCGCGGGTGGAGTATCAGGGGTGCGGCCATCCTCGACTGCTGTATCTGCTGCCAGAATATCTGTATTGTCGTTAGCCACAGGCGCTGCGACTCCTCTGTTCTCGATGATGGCCGGCCGGTGCCTTTTCCCAGGGAAAAGGCACCCGCCAACAGGCACAAACTTATGGCGCCGGTGACCTGCTGACGGTTGGTGGTCCGCGCTCCGCGCGCGGAGAGCGCGCGCAGAACGGACTGAAGTCAACGTTTCATCCGCGCCCAGTTATCTGCACCAATTCTACCGTGAACCAGGACATATTCCCGCATTCCGGAGCCTTCAGCGCCGGTGAATATGGCTGTGCGAGGCTCTTGGCCGCGCCTAGGGCGGCCCAGCGGTACGGCCTCCGGGTGCCTATACACGCCGCGGTGCTTACAGCGCCCTACACGCCGTTGCGCGCAGTTTCAAGAGCCGCCGTCCTGACTATCCGTACGTGTCCCGCGGACCACGGCCGTTGACACTGCGTCCGCCCTTGCGCCAGCTTGGTGCGGAGGGTCCCAGCACCTGGATGCTGGTGACCACCCCGTCGCCCAGTTCGCGGCGGAATTTGTCGAGCAGGCTGCTGCTCAAAAGACGAAGTTGGGTGGCCCAGGCAGTGGAATCGCACCGCACGTGCAGGGTGGTGTCGGTGAAGCTTTCCGGCGTGCAGTGGGCAGAGATTTCCGGCCCCACCAGCGTGGGCCACTCGGCCATGACCGATCCGACAGCCACAGGTGAAGTCCAGCCCCGCTCGGCAACCAGCCGTCCGACCACCTTCCCCAGGCCCAATGGGTCCCGGCCGGTGGCGTGGAACTGGCTGAAGCCGCGGGTGTCCCGGATACTGCCTTTAGCCTTTGGGGAACCGGGCCGTGCAACTTTCCGGCGCACTTCGCCCCGCGCGGCCGCCGCTTCGCGCATCCGGTTCAGCGCCGCCTGCGGCGCATCGATGTCGTCAGGCTCGCGTCCGGGCTGGAGCCCGCCGCCCTGGTCACTGCTCATCGATACCTCCCGGGATGACCTTCACCCGCCGCCCGGACAGTTCCTCCGGAATATCGGCGTCGACGGCGGCGGTCACCAGGACCTGTTCCGCGCCGGAGACTATTGCCGCCAGTTTACGCCGCCGCTGGACGTCCAGTTCGGCAAAGACGTCGTCAAGGATGAGGATGGGGGCAGAACCTCCGGTCCGGGCGTCGTCCAGCATTACGTAGTACGAGGCCAGCCGGAGGGACAGGCACATGGACCAGGTCTCACCATGCGACGCATATCCTTTGGCGGGCGCCTGCCCGAGCATGAGTTCCAGTTCGTCTCGGTGCGGTCCAACCAGGGATATGCCCCGTTCCAGTTCCTTCTTGCGGGATTCGGCGAACGCCTGGACGTAGCGTTCGGTGAGCTGTTCCACGGAGAGAAGGCGAAGATCATCCTGGCCGTCTGAAGCACCTCCTGTTGCGGAGCGCTGCGCACTTCCCGCAGGGACGCCGTCGTCGTCCATCTGGCTTTGGAGCGTCGACCGGTAGGTGGCATCCGCCGGCTTGGAGGCGTCCGTGAGTTGGGCGTAGGCGCGGGCAAGATACGGGCGGAGCCGTTCGACCAGTTCCAGCCGCGCGTGCAGCAACTCCGCTCCCGCCCGGGCCATGTGCTGGTCCCACACGTCCAGGGTGGATTCGTGTGCGGCGGTAAACCTGCCCGCGCGCGCCGATTTGAGCAGGGCGTTGCGTTGTTTCAGGACCCGGTCATAGTCGCTGCGGGTGGCAGCATGGTGCGGGATAAGGCTTGCCAGCAGCTCGTCCAGGAAGCGGCGGCGGTTCGATGGATCCCCCTTGACCAGTGCCAGGTCCTCCGGGGCAAACAGGACCGTCTGGCAGATGCCGAGTATGTCGCGGGCCCGGACGGGGTTGCTGCGGTTGATGCGTCCCCGGTTGGCGCGGCCGGCGTTGATTTCCAGCTCAAGGACCGTGGTCTGCGTGCCGCGGACCAGCCGCGCGCGGACCAGTGCGCGTTCCGTCCCGAACCTGAGCAGGGGCGCGTCCGAGCTGACCCGGTGGGAACTGAGCGTGGCCAGGTACCCGATGGCCTCCATCAGGTTGGTCTTGCCGATGCCGTTGTAACCCACCAGGACGGTGACGCCCGGTCCCAGGGTGAGGTCAACCTGGGCATAACTGCGGAAGTCGGTCAGGGAAAGGTGTTCCAGATACACGCGGTTTTCGGCAATTCTGGGAACTCTGCTGGTTCCCGGTGGGTACTACTTGGCGGGACGGGTTGCGTGGCCGCCGAACTGGTGGCGCAGCGCGGAAACCATCTTCATGGCGGGCGAGGTGTCCTCCCGGGATGCGAACCGGGCGAACAGCGCGGCGGTGATGGCCGGGGCGGGGACCGCGTTGGCGATGGCTTCCTCCACGGTCCACCGGCCTTCGCCGGAATCCTCCACGTAGTCGTCAATGGTGGCCAAACCGGGATCTTCGTCAAGGGCCTTGACCATGAGGTCTAGGAGCCATGAACGGACTACCGTTCCCTTCTGCCATGCCCTGAACGTGCCGGGAAGGTCGGTGACGATGTCCTTGGCGGCGAGCAGTTCGTAGCCTTCGGCGTAGGCCTGCATCAGGCCGTATTCGATTCCGTTGTGGACCATCTTGGCGTAGTGGCCGGCCCCGATGCCGCCGACGTGGACAAAACTGTCCGCCCTTTCACCTTCCGGCCGCAGCGCATCGAAGACGGGCAGGGCACGTTCGATATCCGCGGCGTCGCCGCCGGCCATGAGCCCGTAGCCGTTCTGCAGGCCCCAGACTCCGCCGGACACGCCGCAGTCCGCGAAGCGGATTCCCTTGGCGGCGAGGAGTTCGCCGTGCTTCTGATCCTCGGTGAACCGGGAGTTGCCGCCGTCGATGACGAGGTCGCCGGTTTCCAGCTTCTCGCTGAGCTCAGTGATGACGGCGTCCGTGATGGGGCCCGAGGGCACCATCACCCAGATGATCCTGGGCGCCGGAACGGCAGCGATCAGGTCATCAACGCTGGCGGCATCCGTGACGTCAGGGTTCCGGTCGTAGCCGGTGACTTCCAGGCCTCCCTTGCGCAGGCGCTCACGCATGTTGAATCCCATTTTGCCGAGGCCGATCAGTCCAATGTGCATGGTGGAACTCTTTTCTGCGCTAGTGGGAGGAACCGGGTTGGCGGTGGGTGGGGCCTAGTTGGGGAGTCGGACCGGCATCACCAGGTAGCGGTAGTCATCCTGGTCTTCGCCGTCTGCGTCCGCCTGGGCCGTGATCATGGCGGGCTTCGGAGCGGTGGTGAATGAGAACCGGACGAACTTAGTCTCGATGACGCTGAGTCCCTCGATCAGGTAGTGCGGGTTGAAGGCGACCGTGATGTCATCACCGGACAGCTGGGCTTCGAGTTCTTCCGATGCCTGGGCATCCTCACCGGTGCCGGCATCGAGGTTCAGCAGGCCTGCCGTGAAGGCCAGCCGGACCGGAGTGTTGCGCTCTGCCACGAGCGATACACGGCGGACAGCTTCAACCAGCTCCTGGGTCTGCACTGTGGCGTGGATGGGTGTGGACTCGGGGAACAGAGAACGGATCTTCGGATAATCCCCGTCCACCAGCAGTGATGTGGTGGTGCGCCCGCCGCTTTCGAAGCCGATAAGCCGGCTGTCGTCGTCGGACAGGGCGAGGTTGATGTCGCCGCTGTTACCAAGCGTTTTGGCTACCTCGTTGAGGGTTTTGGCCTTGACCAGGGCGCTGGTGGAGATGCCGGGCGTGACCGGCTTCCACGGAACTTCGCGCATGGCGAGCCGGTAACGGTCGGTGGCCAGCAGGGTGATCAGATCGTCCTCGATCTCCATCCGCACACCGGTGAGGATGGGGAGGGTGTCGTCCTTGCTTGCCGCGATGATGACCTGTGAGACGGCCTGCGCAAAGGCATCGCCGGGGACGGTTCCGCTGATGGCCGGCAGAGAAGGCAGGGGCGGGTATTCGGCTTCCGGCATGGTGGCGAGATGGAAGCTGCTTCGACGGCAGGTGAGCGTGACCTTGTTGCCGTCGGTTTCCACGTCCACGGGAGCAGAAGGCAGGCTCCGGCAGATGTCGGCGAGCAGCCGGCCGGATACCAGGATGGTGCCCTCGTCCCTGATGTCGGCCGTGATTTCGAGCCGTGCCGAGGTCTCGTAGTCAAAGCTCGAAAGGCTGACGGTTCCCGCTTCAGCCTTCAAAAGCAGGCCGGAGAGGACAGGTACGGGCGGCCGCGGAGACAACGACCGGGCTGTCCAGGTGACGGCTTCTGCCAGGACGTCCCGATCGACTCTGAACTTCACGGAAGGGTGCCGCCTTTCATTGCTGCTGCCATGTAAAACCCGGGAATTTCGCAGGAAACTCCGGAAGAAGTTGGGCGCACCCCGGCTGGTGCATGGTCCGCGAAGACGGAAACCACACGAAAACCCAGGGATGGGAGCGCTGCTGACAGCTTAGCCGGAAGATCGGGGATTAACCCATCCCCCGGGGTCCGGTCCAGCCCGCCGGGGGCCCGCAGGCCCCCTCTGCCGGATGTGCGGATCGTTCTTGTTGTTTGAGGGATTTCAATTTTTTGGGATTAATAGTGTTAATAACTGCTGTGGAAACTGTGGATAACCCAGTTCTGCCGCGCGGTTCCGCGCTTAAGCCCTGTTCACCGGCTGTGCGTTAAGTGGGTTTTAAACAGGGTGTGGATGGGGACAACGCAAAGGGCCATTTTTAACGATCCACAGACGGCTTAAGGGTTTTAAGCCCATTAACCGCGCTTGTCCCCTTAAGTATCCACAGGCTTATCCACATGCCCCTGTTAATAAGGTATAGAGTGCCGGGCGCAGTGTGGATTCAGGAGTCGCGCTGTTGCTGCTTGATCCGGTTGGTCAACTCGGTCACCTGGTTGTAGATCACACGGCGCTCCGCCATCAGCTCGCGGATCTTCCGGTCGGCATGGATGACGGTGGTGTGGTCGCGGCCGCCGAGTTCCTGGCCGATCTTGGGAAGTGACATGTCCGTCAGCTCCCGGCAGAGGTACATGGCGATCTGCCGTGCAGTTACCAGCGTCCGGGTCCGGGATTTGCTGCACAGTTCTTCCATGCTGAGTTTGAAGTAGTCAGCGGTCTGCTGGAGGATCTGGGCGGACGTGATCTCCTGGGCGCCGTCGTCGGTAATCAGGTCCTTCAGGACCATCTCGGCAAGGGCCACGTCCACCGGCTGGCGGTTCAGGCTGGCGAACGCCGTTACCCTGATCAGTGCGCCTTCAAGCTCGCGGATGTTGCTGGAGATTTTGGACGCGATGTACTCGAGGGCGTCGTCCGGCGCCGACAGGCCCTCGCTGAGCGCCTTCTTGCGGAGGATGGCGATTCGGGTCTCGAGTTCCGGCGGCTGGATGTCCGTCAGCAGGCCCCACTCGAAGCGTGACTTCATGCGGTCCTCGAAGCCGGCCAGCAGCTTGGGCGGCTGGTCCGAGGTGATGACCACCTGCTTGTTGTTGTTGTGCAGGGCATTGAACGTGTGGAAGAACTCCTCCAGCGTCCGGTCCTTGCCGGCCAGGAACTGGATGTCATCGATCAGCAGGACATCCACATTGCGGTAGGTCGTCTTGAAGCTCGTGCCCTCGTCATCGCGGATGGAGTTGATGAAGTCGTTGGTGAACTCTTCGGAATTTACGTAGCGGACGCGGATCCCGCTGTACAGCCTCCGGGCGTAGTGGCCGATGGCGTGCAGGAGGTGGGTCTTGCCCAGGCCGGAGTCACCATAGATGAAGAGTGGGTTGTAGGCCTTGGCCGGCGCTTCGGCAACAGCAACGGCGGCGGCGTGGGCGAAACGGTTCGAGGAACCAATCACGAAGGTGTCAAAGACGTACTTGGGGTTCAGCCGGCCGAATTCGTGCGAGGTGCTGGGCAGCATGGGCTGCGGTTTCTGCTCGACGACCTGGTCCGGTGCGAAAGCCGGCTCGACGGTGGCTTCGGGTTCCTCGTGGATGGGGACCAGATCGGTGTCCACGTCGATGGCGCAGCGGATGTCTTCGGAGAAGACATTGTGAAGTGCATCGTCAAGGGCTTCCTTGACCTGGGTCTGGAGCACCTCGCGGGTGAGTTCGTTGGGTACGGCAACCAAAAGCGTGGAACCAATGAGACCCTGCGCCTGGGCAAGGATGACAAAGCCACGCTGGCGGGGTGATACGCGGTGGTCCTGTTCCAGCAGGCTGACAACCCGGCGCCAGGAACTTCCGACAGTATTGGCGTGGTTGGCTTCGTCTACTGTCATCAATCGGTTCCCTCAAAACTTGCTATGCCTGCATTGCCTGCAGCCCCAAGTCCGGAACCAGGGTGCTGGCCCAGCTTAATCCACAGGGTTATGCACAGTC